>OZ257255.1:317500-5329747 GCA_965279655.1 Rhodospirillaceae bacterium | reverse complement strand
CGAGCTGTGCGAGGCCACGCCGCTGCCGGGCCGCGAGGAGTATCTCAACTCCGAGAAGTACGAAATCCGCGCCTGGGACTGGGACCGGCCCGGCAACATCAAGGCGGAGATCGCCGCGCTCAACCGCATCCGCCGCGATAATCCGGCGCTACATCTGTTCGCCAACTTGCGCTTCTTCACGGCGCATCACGATCAGGTGCTGTTCTACGGCAAGAGCACGCCGACCGGCGACAACACGATCTGGATCGCCGTGTCCCTCAACTTCGATCACGCGGTGGAGTGCGGCCTCGAGCTTCCGCTGGAAACGCTTGGCCTCGGCAACGAAGCCAAGGTGACCGCGCGCGACCTCATCACCGGCGAGACCATCACCTGGACCGGCCGTCATCAGCATTTGCGGATCGACCCGGCCGTCTCTCCTTGCCGCATCTGGCGGATCGAGTCATGAACAAAGCCATCGACCCCAGCACCCTCACCGTCCTGAATAGAACCGCGGACCCACTGTGGTTCAAGGACGCCGTGATTTACCAGTTGCACGTCAAGGCCTACATGGACGGCAACAACGACGGGATCGGCGATTTCGTCGGACTCGCCCAGAAACTCGACTACCTCTCCGACATGGGCGTGACGGCGCTGTGGCTGCTGCCGTTCTACCCCTCACCGCTGCGCGACGACGGCTACGACATCGCAGACTACCGCGACGTTCATCCGTCCTACGGCACGATGGACGACTTCCGCCGCTTCGTGGATGCAGCCCATGCGCGCGGAATGAAGGTCATCACGGAACTGGTGATCAATCACACCTCCGATCAACACCCCTGGTTTAAACTTGCACGCTCCGCGCCGGCCGGTTCGCCGGAGCGCGACTTCTATGTGTGGAGCGACACCAACCAGCGCTATCAAGGCACACGCATCATCTTTCTCGATACCGAGAAGTCCAACTGGACCTGGGACGAGACTGCGCAGTCCTATTTCTGGCATCGCTTCTACAGCCATCAGCCGGACTTGAACTTCGATAACCCGGCGGTGTTGGACGAAGTGTTGAGCGTGATGAACTTCTGGCTCGAAGCCGGCGTGGACGGCATGCGGCTTGACGCGGTGCCTTACCTGATCGAGCGGGAGGGCACGAACAACGAGAACTTGCCGGAGACGCACGATGTGCTGCGGCGCATCCGTGCCGAGATCGACGCTCGCTTCCCGGGGCGCATGCTGCTGGCGGAAGCGAACCAATGGCCCGAGGATGTCCTGCCCTACTTCGGCAACGGCGATGAATGCCACATGGCGTTCCACTTCCCGCTGATGCCGCGCATCTACATGTCGATCGCGCAGGAAGACCGGCACCCGGTGACGGACATCATGCGCCAGACGCCTGATCTCCCGGAAGGCTGCCAATGGGCGATCTTCCTGCGGAACCACGACGAGTTGACGCTTGAGATGGTGACCGACAAGGAACGCGATTATCTGTGGAACACCTACGCCTCGGACCGCCGCGCGCGCATCAACCTCGGCATCCGCCGGCGCCTCGCGCCGCTCATGGGTAACGACCGGCCCAAGATCGAACTGATGAATGCGCTGCTGCTCTCCTTGCCCGGTACGCCAGTGATCTACTACGGCGACGAAATCGGCATGGGCGATAACATCTATCTCGGCGACCGGGACGGCGTACGCACGCCGATGCAGTGGTCGCCGGACCGCAACGGCGGCTTCTCGCGATCCGACCCGGCGCGGTTGTATCTCCCGGCGATCATGGACCCGGTGCATGGCTACGGCGCGGTGAACGTGGAAGCGCAGCTCGCGAGCCCGTCGAGCCTGCTGCACTGGACGCGGCGCATGCTTGCAATCCGCCAAAGCCAGAATGTGTTCGGCCGGGGAACACTAGAGTTCCTCTATCCCTCGAATCGCAAGGTGCTGGCATACTTGCGCTGCTTCGAAGGACGCACGGTATTGTGCATCTTCAATCTTTCCCGCTCCGCGCAGGCAGCCCAGCTCGATCTCTCGAAGCTCAAGGGCCATACGCCGGTGGAACTGCTCGGCGGCACGGCCTTCCCGCCGATCGGCGACCTGCCCTATCTCGTCACCTTGCCGAGCTATGGATTCTTCTGGTTCGTGCTGGCGAGCGACAGCGATGTCCCGCGCATCTCTAGCGGCATTCCCGAGCCGATGCCGGAGATCATCACCCTGGTCACCCGCGCCGGCTGGCAGGACATGCTGAACCCGCCCGCGCGCACGCTCTTGGAGAAGGAGGCGCTACCGGCGTTCCTCGCGCGCCAGCGTTGGTTTGCGGCCAAGAACGATCGCATCGCCGAGGTGAAGGTCACCGATGCCTGCCAATTGCCCAACGGCCAGACGTTCGTGCTGGCGCAGTTGGACGTGACGCTTCAGAGCGGCGCGGCGCAGCGCTACATGGCGCCGTTGGCGATCACGGCCGAGCCGGAGATCGTGGGCGCAGCCGGCGGCGCGATCTCATACATGATCGCGCAAGTTCGTCGCGGCCCACGCCTTGAAGGCATCTATGACGGCCCGGCGACACGCGCTTTCGCGCTCGCCCTGCTGAAGGCACTGAAGTCAGGCGGCGATCTGTCCTGCGGCGAGACCCGCGTGCACATCGACACCTCACCCGAAATGCAGGCGCTGAGCTTCGCGGATGACGTCGAGGTGCGTCGTTTGGGGGCGGATCAAAGTAATTCTTCCGTGCTGGTCGGCGCCCAGCTTGTCCTCAAGGTCTATCGCCGGCTCGTGCCCGGCACGCATCCGGAAATCGAGTTCGGCGCATACCTGCGCGACGTGGGCTACACCAACACGCCGCCACTGCTTGCTTCCGCGGTCTTCGTGGATCGCGCCGGCGAGGCCAGCGGCCTTGCGATCGCGCAGAGCTTTGTGCGCAATCAGGGCGACGGTTGGACCCATGCGCTCGATCACTTGCAACGCGCACTGGAGACCACGGCGGTGGGCGCGGCGGCAGACGCACCCGAGACGCCCGATGCGGACACCTACCTGACGAGCATCACCACCCTCGGGCGGCGCATCGCGGAACTGCACAAGGCGCTCGCGACACCCACCGACAATGCGGATTTCGCGCCGGAGTCGGCGACCGCGGCCGACGCGGATCAGTGGCGCGCCGAAGCACGGACCGAAGCTGAGAATGCCTTCGCGCGGGTCACCGCTGCCCTGCCAACCCTGAACCCAGCCCAGCGAGCCGAAGCGGAAGGTTTGCTGGCCCGGAAGGCTGATTGCCTCTCCAGCATCGATCGCCTGACCATCAACAGCGACGGCATGGTGAAGACCCGCATCCATGGCGATCTTCATCTTGGTCAGGTGCTGGTTGCGCAGAATGATTGGTACGTGATCGATTTCGAGGGCGAGCCGACCAAGGATCTCGCCGTGCGCCGTCGAAAGCATTCGCCGCTCAAGGACGTCGCCGGGATGCTGCGGTCGTTCGACTACGCCGCGCAGGCCGCCTTGCAGCGCTCCGCGGTCACCTCCGCCAACGCCGCGTCGCAAGTGGCACACGCGTTGGATTGGCGTGACACCGCCTGCAATACGTTCCTCGACGCCTACCGCGCGGAACTCCCGCAAGGCGATGAAGGCCTCTTGCGCCTCTTCCTCCTGGAGAAGGCTTGCTACGAGATTTCATACGAAGCGGGCAACCGGCCCGAGTGGCTGGGGATTCCGATCCGCGGCGTGCTGGCCGTTCTGGATGGGCTCCGCGCCCCCGGGCAATGACCTGGAATTCGGAGCGTAGTCGTATGGACCGGCGCGACGCGCCTTGGCAGACCATGACACCGGTCGATCAGACTCCCAGTCCGATCGTAACGCCGGCGCCGGCCGTCGCGCCGTGCTCGGCCACGCGCTCGGCGTTCGATGCGATCGCCCGGGCGGATCATGGCGATCCGTTCGCGGTCCTCGGCCCCCATCAGGTCAACGGGCAAACCGTGGTGCGCGCGTTCCTTCCCAACGCCCGCGCGGTGCAGGTGCTGGACGCCGCGACCAAGGACGTGTTGTTCGCGCTGGAGAAAATGCACGCCGCCGGCGGCTGGGTGGGCCGCACAAACAAGCCCCTGCCGCGCTATCTGCTGCGGGAGGAATCCCTCGCCGGCACGCACGAGTTCTCCGACACCTATGCCTTCCCGCCGGTGCTGGGCGACCTGGACGTGCATCTTCTGGCCGAGGGTACGCACCACGAAACCTATGACCGCCTCGGCGCGCATCCACGGACGATCGATGGCATCGACGGCACGGCCTTCGCGGTATGGGCGCCGAACGCACGGCGTGTGAGTGTGGTGGGCGAGTTCTGCCACTGGGACGGCCGGCGCCTGCCCATGCGCCTGCGTCACGGCAGCGGCGTATGGGAGTTGTTCGTGCCCGGCGTAGCACCGGGCGCTCTCTACAAATTCGAGATCCGTGCGCCGGGTGGCGAACTCGTGCCGTTGAAGGCGGATCCATTCGCCTTCCGGGCGGAGCACCCGCCCCGCACTGCGTCAGTCGTTGCGAACACCGGTCCACTGACTTGGTCTGACGGGGATTGGATGGCGGGCCGCGCGGCGCGCGTGGCACGGGACGCAGCCATGTCGATCTATGAAGTCCATCTGGGCTCATGGCGGCGCGTGCCCGAAGCGGGCAATCGCTACCTGAACTATCGCGAGCTAGGCGATCAGCTGATCCCTTATGTCAAAGACATGGGCTTCACCCACCTCCAGCTGATGCCTGTCAGCGAGTTCCCTTTCGATGGCTCCTGGGGTTATCAACCGGTGGGCCTCTACGCGCCCACCAGCCGCTTCGGGACACCGGAGGAGTTCGCAGAGTTCGTCAACCGCTGCCACGAGGCCGGTATTGGCGTGTTGGCGGATTGGGTAGCGGGCCATTTCCCGACCGATCCTCACGGCCTCGGGCGCTTCGACGGCACCGCTCTCTATGAACACGCCGACCCGCGCCAAGGCTTCCACAAGGATTGGAACACGCTGATCTACAACTATGGCCGGCGCGAGGTGATGAACTTCCTGCTCGGCAACGCGCTGTTCTGGCTCGCGCGCTATCACATTGACGGCCTGCGCGTCGATGCGGTGGCCTCCATGCTTTATCTCGACTACAGCCGCAAGCCCGGTGAGTGGGTTCCGAACGTTCATGGCGGGCGCGAAAATCTGGAGGCCGTCGCCTTCTTGCGGAAGATGAATGAGTGGATCGCGACCCATCAGTCCGGCGCGATCGCGGTCGCCGAGGAATCGACCGCGTGGCCGGGCGTGACGCGCCCGGAGCACGAAGGCGGGCTCGGCTTTCGCTACAAGTGGAACATGGGGTGGATGAACGACACGCTCAGCTACATGAGCGAAGACCCGGTTCACCGCCGCCATCACCACGCCAAGATGACATTCGGGATGGTTTACGCCTATTCCGAGGACTTCATCCTACCGCTCAGTCACGACGAAGTGGTGCACGGCAAGAGGTCCCTGATTGGCCGGATGCCAGGTGACGAGTGGCAGCGCTTCGCGAACTTGCGCGCCTACTACGGCTTCATGTTCGGCCATCCCGGTAAGAAGCTGCTGTTCATGGGCGCGGAGTTCGCCCAAGGGCGCGAGTGGAACCACGATCAGAGCCTGGATTGGCATCTGCTGGGCGTCGGCAATCACAAGGGCATTCAGACCTTGGTGCGCGATCTCAATACAGCGTACCGCGGGTTGCCGGCTTTGCATCAGCGCGATCACGACCCCGATGGGTTCGCGTGGGTGGTCGGCGACGACGCGCAGCAGAGCGTGTTTGTATTCCTGCGCTTCGGACACGACCGCTACCGGCCCGTGCTGGTGGCCTGCAACTTCACGCCGGTTCCGCGCCACGGTTATCGCGTCGGCGTGCCCCTCCCCGGTTTCTGGCAAGAGCGCGTGAACACCGACGCGGGCATCTATGGTGGCAGTAACGTGGGTAACACCGGCGGCCTGCACGCGGAGCATCAGGCAAGCCACGGCCAGCCCTTTTCCCTTTCACTCACACTGCCGCCGTTGGCGACCGTGATCCTCGAGCGGCTGGCATGAATAGAATCTCCGCCCTCAAGCCGCGCATTGTCGCGGGCGATCCGGTACCCCTGGGCGCCACCTGGGACGGGCGCGGCGTCAACTTCGCGCTGTTCTCCGCCCATGCCACGCGCGTGGAACTGTGCCTGTATGACGCGACGGGCTCCCGTGAAGTCGCGCGGGTCGACTTGCCCGGCTATACGGACGAGGTGTGGCACGGTTACTGCCCGGATGTGCGTCCGAACGCCCTGTATGGCTACCGCGTGCACGGGCCCTATGAGCCCGAGCAGGGCCACCGCTTCAATCCCAACAAACTGCTGATCGATCCCTATGCCAAGGCACTGCACGGCGCGATCAAATGGTCCGACGCCCATTTCGGCTATCGCATCGACTCAGCCCGCGAAGACCTGACATTCGACCGGCGTGACAATGCCCGCGGCATGCCGAAGTGCCGCGTGATCGATCCCGCGTTCACCTGGGGCCATGGTCGCAAGCCTCAGCGGCCCTGGTCGGAGACCGTCGTCTACGAAGCCCATGTGCGCGGGCTGACCCAATTGCATCCGGAGGTGCCCGACCGGGATCGCGGGAAATTCGCAGGCGTCAGCGCGCCGGCCATGATCGCGCATATGAAATCCCTCGGCATCACGGCGATCGAGCTTCTGCCGATCCATGCCTTTGTGAATTCTCGTCTGCTCGTCTCCCAAGGCTTGAGCAACTACTGGGGTTACGATTCCATCGGCTTCTTCGCGCCGGAACCGCGCTATCTCACCGGGAACGATCCTGGCGAATTCAAAACGATGGTCGCGCATTTGCACGACGCCAACATCGAGGTGATCCTCGACGTGGTCTACAACCACACCGGCGAAGGCAATCACCTGGGGCCGACGCTGTCCTTCAAGGGCATCGACAACGCGACATACTATCGCCTGCTGCCCGACAATCCGCGTCACTACATCGACGACACCGGCACCGGCAACACGGTGAACACCAATCATCCGCGCGTGCTACAGATGATCATGGACTCGCTGCGCTATTGGGCCGGCGAGATGGGCGTGGACGGATTCCGCTTCGACCTCGCCAGCACCTTGGGTCGCCTGCCCAACGGATTCGCACAAGATTGCCCGCTGTTCGACGCCATGCGGCAAGACCCAATCCTGAACCGCGTGAAACTGATTGCGGAACCATGGGACATCGGGCCCGGCGGCTATCAGGTCGGCGGCTTCGGACCGCCCTGGTCGGAGTGGAACGACCGGTATCGAGACGGTGTGCGGCGCTTCTGGCGCGGCGACGAAGGCGTGTTGCCGGAACTTGCGGCACGGCTCGCGGGGTCGGCGGACTTCTTCGACCATCGCGGCCGGCGCGCCACCACCAGCGTGAACTTTGTCACTGCTCATGACGGCTACACACTCAACGATACGGTGTCGTACGAGCAGAAGCACAACGAGGCCAACGGCGAGGACAACCGCGACGGTCACAACGAAAACTTCAGCCGCAACTACGGCGCCGAAGGTCCGACAGACGATGCCAGCATCCGTGCCGCGCGCTTGCAAGCCGCAAAGGCGATGATGGCGACGCTCCTGTTCTCCCAAGGCACACCGATGATGCTCGCCGGCGATGAATTTCTGCGCACGCAAGACGGCAACAACAACGCCTATTGCCAGGACAACGAGCTTGCCTGGCTCGACTGGGGCGGGATCACACCGGACGGCGAATCCATGCTGCGCTTCGCCCGCTCCGCCATCGCCCTGCGTCAGCGGTTCCCGATCTTGCGGCAGGATCGTTTTCTGCACGGACAACTCACGGATGAGGTCGGCCTCAAGGACATCACCTGGCTTTCCGCCGCCGGTCAGGAAATGACCGAAGCGCAATGGCACGACGGCCAAACCGCGGCGATCGGATTGATGCTGAACGGATGCGCTGTGCCTGAGGCCGGCGATACCGTTCTGCTGATCTTGATGAATGCCAAGGACGAGCCTGTGGATTTCACACTGCCCCCCCTGCCGGTGGGCACCACATGGCAGCCCCTCATCGACACCACCGCCGAAGTCGACAAGAACGCAGCGCCCATTGCGGAATCCGTATCGTTGACGGCGCGGGCGTTGATACTGTGCATACGGGCATAGGATCATGGACCCTGTCCTGCAGCGCCTGAGCGATCAAGCCGGTCTGCAAACGACCTACGAAGACGCCTTCGGCATCCACCGCGAGGTTCCGGAAGCGACGGTGCGCGGCTTCCTTCAATCCATGGACCGAATGACGGAGCGCGCGGGCGCCGACGTCCTGCCGCCGGTCATCGTGGTGGACGCAGAGGCGCATGACCTATCCCTCGGCGCGGAGGTGACCGGGCAGTGGCGCATCGACCGTGAAGACGGCCTCGCGTGGGAAGGCCGCGCCGCCTCCAGCACAACGATTCCCCTGCCGGAGGCCTTGCCGCTCGGCTACCACGCCTTGACGGTGACCGCATCCACCGGCGCTGTCGCTCATGCGACGCTCATTGCCGCGCCGCGGTTGTGCTATCGCCCGGAGGTCTTGCGGAACGAGCGGCGATGGGGGCTCGCCATCCAACTCTATGCAATCCGTTCTGATCGCAACTGGGGCATCGGTGATTTCACGGATTTGCGCGCCATCGTGACTAAGGCGGCGCAACTTGGCGCGGCAGTGGTCGGCCTCAATCCCCTGCACGCTCTGTTCCATCGCGATCCGGAGGCCGCAAGTCCCTACTCACCCAACAGCCGCCTCTTCCTGAACACGCTGTATATCGACGTCGAGGCGGCGCCGGATTTCGTCGCGGAGGTTCACGACGCACTGCGGCCGCGCCTCGACGTGCTGCGGCGTGCGGCGTTATTGGACTATACGGCGGTCGCCGACTGCAAGCACGCCGCCTTCGCGGCGCTGTTCCAGCGCTTCAGCGAAACTGACCTGCCCAACGAGAGCCACCCGCGCACGCAAGCCTTCCACGCTTTCCAGACAGAGCGTGGCGACACATTGCACGCATTCACGGCATTCGAGGCGCGATCCAACCCCGACACTTCGGAAACATTTCACGCGTACCTTCAGTGGGAGGCGGACCGACAACTCGCGCACGTCCAGGCCGCCGCCAAAGATCTCGGCATGACACTGGGGCTCTATCGCGATCTCGCGGTAGGCGCGAGCGGCGACGGCGCAGAAGCGCAAGCCAACCGCGCGTGGCTGGTGAGCGGCGCTCACGTCGGCGCGCCACCGGATGCATGGAATGTATTCGGGCAGGATTGGGGCCTGCCACCGTTCGAGCCCCATCGTCTGCGGCGCGCGGGCTACAAGCCCTTGCGCGATCTTATCGCGGCGAACATGCGCCATGCCGGCGCCTTGCGTATCGACCACATTCTCGGCTTCCTGCGGCTGTTCTGGATTCCCGCCGGCGCGTCGCCGCACGACGGTGCTTACATCGGCTATCCCTGGGAGGAAATGCGCGCGGTGCTGGCGGTGGAAAGTCACCGTCACCGCTGCCTCATCATCGGCGAAGACCTCGGCACCGTGCCGCCGGGGTTCGATCAGAAGCTGCGCGCGGCGGGCATCCTGTCGACACGTCTGTTCTATTTCGAGAAGGAGCATGACGGCGCCTTCAAACCGCCCGAGGCCTATCCGGAGGATGCGCTGATCGCCATCGGCACCCACGACCTTCCGACCTTCGCGGCCTATTGGAGCGGCGCTGATCATGCGCTGCGCACGCGCCTTGGCCTGTGGACCTCCGATGCACAGCGAGAAATGGAAGCTGCGGCCCGCGTCAGGGACCGCGACGCCATGCGCGCGTTCATCGGACAGGATGCGACTGACGGCGCTCCGCCGATGCTGCCGGTCACCACCGCGCTTGCGGATGCGCCTTCACGTCTTCTGATGGTCCAGATCGAGGATCTCGCCGGCCAAGTAGACCAGGTGAATGTGCCCGGCACCTGGCGGGAGTATCCGAATTGGCGCGCCCGTGTGCCGGTGGATGCGGCGGCGCTGCTCGATGGCCCGGTGGCCGAAGCCCTTGGCAGCGCCCTCGCCCCGCGCACCGACCGCGCCGGATAACGCAGCAGTTGCAGGAGCTTAAGAAACTGTCAGGCCGAGCGTCGCGGGTAAAGAAGGGTTGAGTCCGCCCGGCGTGCACTTTATGGATGGTGCCACTCCACGTGGGCGGAAAACCAAATGGCTTTCGATTCTGGCGAGCCGGTCCGGCTTCATATCGGCTGCGGCAAGCGCTTCATCCCCGGTTTCCTGCACGTCGATATCCTGCCGGCGCCGCATATCGATCACATCGCCGACGTGCGCGCGCTGACGTTCGCCGAGAACGAGTCCGTGGACCTGATATATGCGTGCCACGTGCTCGAGCACTTCGGCCGCAAGGAATACCGCGACGTCCTGGCGGAATGGCTACGGGTCCTCAAACCGGGCGGCGTGTTGCGCCTGTCGGTCCCGGACTTCGCCGCCTGCGCCGCCCTTTATTACGAGCAGGGCTTGGTGGACGGGCTCACCGGTCTCATGGGCTTGATCAGCGGTGGGCAGCGCGACGAGTATGACTTCCACAAGATGATCTTCGACGAAGCGTTCCTGACCAAGGAACTTAAGTCCCTGGGCTGCCGCGAGGTGCGCCGTTGGGATTGGCGTACGACCGAACATTCGAACGTCGACGATTTCTCCCAGGCCTATATTCCGCACCTGGCGAGGGACACTGGCCGGCATATGAGCCTCAATCTCGAAGGCGTGAAATAAGCCTATCCTCAGGGCGGCGGCGTCTTTCCGAGGCCCTTTTGAAACCCCGAACCACGGGCCTATGCTGGCGCCTTCTTGCGACGGGAGGACGCCATGACAAAGCCGCAACAGCCGGTGTTCGAGGCCCCTGACAAGCCCCAAGGCGGACCGCCGCCAGGTGTGCAGGGTGGCGTTCCCGTGGGCGGCAACGGCCGCCCCAATCCCACCGTCGCGCTGAAATCCGGCATCGAAGGCCGCGAAAAGGAATTCGGCGAGGCGATGGGCGTGCTGCTCAAGACGTTCGCCGACACCATGCCCTATGTGCATGAGTTCAACGACGCGCTGGTGAAGTCCCATCTCAGCCAGATCCAGTTCTGTAAGAACCATGGCTTGCTGAAGGAAATGGTCGAGGATGACGACCAGCGCATGACCCCGATGCTCAGCCGCGTGCGTAAGGCCATCGAGCAGACCGGCAACAAGGAACTGGCGATGATCGCCATGTTCGAGCGCACCTCCTGCTTCTATCAGATGGTCGCCACTTATCACTCCGAGCCCGGCAAGCGGGTGTGGAAGAGCCCGTTCAAGCTGGTGCTGGAAATGGGGACCCGCATCGGCCAGTTCGATATCACCGAGCAGGACGTCCACGACCTGTGGCTCAAGCCGCGCCTGAAAGGTTTTGCCAAGCAGCTCGGCGTGGAGATCAAAATCACCGACAAACTCGGCGAAGACGGTATGATCACCTGCGAACTGGTGAGCTGACCTCTTTCTCCGGCGACGGATCAAGAGCGGCGGCCGCATGGTCGCCGCTTTTTCGTTGCCGGAGCATTCGTGGGGTCGGTTCTTCTCTATGCGGTCACCATCCTGGTGTGGGGCACCAGCTGGTACGCGATCAAACTGCAGATCGGCGACGTGCCGCCGGAGGTCTCGGTGGCCTGGCGCTTCGGCCTCGCCTCCTTGTGCATCTTCGCTTACGGCCTGTTGCGCGGGCAGCGCCTGCAGCTGAATGGTCTCCAGCACCGGATGATGGTCGTGCTCGGGCTGCTGCTGTTCGGCGTGAATCTCACGTTGGTGTATTACGCCAGCGAGATCCTGCCGAGCGGATTGGTGTCGGTGACGTTTTCCATCATCGCGGTGATGAACATCGTCAACGGACGCCTGGTCCTAGGCCTCAAGAACCCGTGGATGACCTGGATCGGCGCGGTCGTCGGCGTGCTCGGCTTGGCACTGGTCTTCCGTCAGGACCTGACCGCGGCGTTCCTTGGCACCGGCGCATCCGACACGATCCGCGGAATCCTGTTCTGCATCGCCGGCACCTATGTCGCGTCGTTGGGCAATGTGTGGGCCGTGCGGGCGCAGACCGCCGGCATCGATGTGATCCGCAGCACGGCCTGGGGCATGCTGTATGGATCGCTAGCACTATTCATGTATTCCGCTCTGCGCGGCATGCCGCTGGGTATTCCCCTCACCCCGCGCTATCTCGGCGGACTGGCATACCTTGCCATATTCGCCTCCGTTGTCGGCTTCCTGTCCTACCTGACGCTGCTCAGGCGCATCGGCCCCTCCCGTGCGGGCTACGTCGCCGTGGTGTTTCCCGTGGTGGCGCTGATCGTCTCCGCCTTTCTCGAGAACTTTGTCCCGGGCGTCGACACGGTGATCGGGGGTGTTGTCGTGGTTGCCGGCAACATGCTGGTTTTGCGGCGGAAGCCGTCGTAGCGTTTCTCGCCCTTATGCCTCCGGTTTCGCGGGGCAATTAAGGCCCTCGGTCGTTCTGGAACCGTAAGCCCTTTACAAATCGTCTTTCCGACCGCACCTAAAGGCTGAGATTCTGTTCAGATAGAGATCTTATGGCGAAAGACCCTTACAGCGTTCTTGGTGTGGCCCGCGATGCGTCCGAAGCGGACATCCAAAAGGCATTTCGAAAGCACGCCAAGAAATACCATCCGGACCTGAACCCCGGGGACAAGAAGGCCGAGGACCGGTTCAAGGAAATCAATTCGGCCTACGACATCCTGGGTGACACGGCCAAGCGCGCGAAGTTCGACCGCGGCGAGATCGACGCGTCGGGCGCGGATGTGCGTCAAAATCCCTTTGCCGGTGGCTTTCGACGCGGCCCCGGTGGTGGACCAGGTGGCCCCGGCGCGGGTCCGGGCGGCGCGGGCGGCGGGCAGAGTTATGGCTTTGAGGACATCAGCGATTTGTTCGGTGGGATCTTCCGCGGCGGCCGTGGCGGCGGCGGTCCCGGCAGCGCGGGATTCCGGCACGGGCCGATGCAGGGCGAGGATATGCGCTTCCAGCTCGAAGTGGATTTCCTCGACGCGGTGCGCGGGGGTACCCGACGCCTGACGCTGCCCAGCGGAAAATCCCTCGATGTGAAAATCCCAGCCGGCATCGAAAGTGGCCAGAGCATCCGGCTCAAGGGCCAGGGCGAACCGGGCCCGAACCAGGCGGGCGACGCGCTGATCGAGATCAAGGTGCACGACCACGCGCTCTACAAGCGCGATGGGCACAATATCCGCATCGAACTGCCGGTGACGCTGCAGGAAGCGGTGCTCGGCGCCAAAGTCGACGTGCCGACCATCCACGGCCCCGTTACGGTGAGCATTCCCAAAGGCGCCACCTCCGGCACAACCTTGCGCCTGAAGGGCAAAGGCATCGCCGGCAAGGGCGGTGCGTCGGGCGATGAATACGTGACTCTCAAGGTGATGCTGCCGCCGGGCGGCAACGCGGATCTCGAGAAGTTCGTGGAAACCTGGGGTCCGAAGAATCCCTATAATCCACGCAAGGACATCGACAAGAGCTAGGGCAGGTTGCCGTAGGCCTGCCCTGCCGTTTCGATGGCTTTCAGCTTTGCATACACCGGCGCCCAGTCATCGCGCTCCGCGATCCCTGACCACAAGGCTTCGATCTCATCGATGATCAGCGTTTCCGGCTTCGCCTGCGCGAAATACGGGTGCGATAGGCGTTCCGGGGCGGCGGGCTGGAACGTCGCGAAAGCTTGCCGCAACACCGTGAAAGCCTCGGTCTTATAAACATCCGCATCCGCACGCGGCATCCCGCCTTGGCAATCGAAGAAGAACTGCTCGAACGGCATCTGGGTTGCGTGCAGAAAAGCGAACACCTCGCCTGTCAAAGCAACATCTGCTTCGGGCTCCCGCGGCACCAGGTTGAGTCGCGCCAGCGTCGCATTGGCCATCTCACGCTCGAACGTCGGCGGAAAGGTGCTCAGCACTTCGACCAACGCCTCTTTCTCCGCAACCAACAGCAGACAGTCTGCCAGCCGTTGCAGGTTCCACATGAGCGTGCCCGGCTGACGTCCGTAGGCATATAGCCCGGTCTGATCGAAGTAGGCCGCGGTGAAGTTGGGATCGTAGGTCGGCAGAAAGCGATAAGGCCCGTAGTCGAAGCTCTCGCCGGTGATGTTGATGTTGTCGGTATTGAGCACGCCGTGCACGAAGCCGGCCGCCATCCACTGCGCCCCGGTGCGGGCCACGCGACGCACGGTCTCTTGCAACATCGCAGGCGCGCCACCGCCCAAGCCGCCGAAGTAGTGCGTCAACACATGATCCACCAGCTTTTGGATCCGTTCGCCGTCCTGCTCGTAGGCGAGACGCTGAAAGGTGCCGATGCGGATATTGGAATGGCTGAGGCGCACCAGCACGCTGGAGCGAGTCGGCGACGGTTCATCGCCACGGATCAGGTCTTCGCCGGTCTCGATCAGGCTAAAGGTCTTGGAGGTATCGACTCCCAAGGCTTCGAGCATGGTGGTGGCGAGGAGTTCGCGCACCCCGCCCTTGAGAGTCAGGCGCCCATCCCCTCTTCTCGAGTAAGGCGTCTGGCCGCTGCCCTTCGTGCCGAGATCCAGGACGCGGCCGTCGTCGGCGCGCAGCTGGGCGAAGAGAAAGCCGCGCCCATCGCCGATGTCCGGGTTGTAGCTGCGGAACTGATGGCCGTGATAGCGAAGAGCCAACGGCTGCGGGAGATTGCCCGGCAGCGGCGCGAACGCACCGAAATGCCCCACCCACGCCTCGTCCGTGAGATCGCCAAGACCGATCGGGCACGCCCACCGATCGTTACGGTAGCGCAGGACGTGTTTGGGGAATTGCGCCGCCGCGACGGCATCGAAATATCCCTCGCCCAGGGCCGGGTGGATGACTGCCGCGCGGGTCAAATGACGCTCTTTTGCAATGTGTTTCGGGGGTTTTGCGCCGGACGCAAAGCGACGTAAGGTAGAACCGCCGCGCGCCTTGGAGACGTTGCCATGAAGTACCTTCACACGATGGTTCGGGTCACGGACCTTGATCAGTCTCTCGACTTTTACTGCAACAAACTCGGACTGAAAGAGCTGCGCCGCACTGACAACGAGAAGGGCCGCTTCACTTTGGTGTTCCTGACCGCGCCCGGCGACGAGGAGGCCGCGGTTGAGCTGACGTACAACTGGGATCCCGAGGTGTACACCGGCGGGCGTAACTTTGGCCATCTCGCCTATGAGGTGGACGACATCTACGCCCTGTGCCAATCCCTCATGGCCAAGGGCGTGACCATCAACCGTCCGCCCAAGGATGGCCGCATGGCGTTCATCCGTTCACCGGATAATATTTCGATTGAGCTGCTCCAAAAGGGCGGCGCGCAACCGCCGAAGGAACCGTGGGTCTCCATGCCCAATACGGGCGTTTGGTAGAATGGAACGCAACATGATCCGCATATCGACCCTGCTCGCCACGCTCCTGTTCGCCGCGCCCGCGCTCGCGCAACCGGTGCCGACAATCCCCGCGAAGGTGAAACCCTCGATGCCCGGCGACCTGCAGTTTGCCGACATCGAGCGGATCGCGAGTTGGCGTCCAGGCGGGCCGCGCCTGGTCTACCTCAAGGACGGCAACGACCAGTGGTACCGGGCGGATATCGTCGAGCCCTGCATGGACCTGTTTCCGGGCAAGGACCCAAAGTTCATCACGCTCACCGATACGCAGGGGAAACGCTACAGCGCGCTGGTGATCGAACGCCGCCAGTGCGACGTCATCAAGTTCGAGAAAACGGCGAAGCCCGAGGGCGATCCTTACGTGGCCCCGAAGCCGAAGCCGGCGCCTAAGGCGGCGGCCGCGCCTGCGCCTGCCGCGAAATCGGCAGCGCCGGCGGCGCCCGCAAAGAAATAGCCGCGAGAAAAAGAGGCTAGTGAACCGCCATGGTGTAGGTCGGCGGAAGCTGCGCGACCCGGGCGAGCAGATACTCGAGATCGTCGCCCTCGAATTCCATGCCGAAGGTTTCGTACTGGGTCAGCACGCGCTCCAGGATACGGCGGGAATAGCGTTCGCCGCTGTTGCCGCCGAAGTCGAGTTCGGTCTGGTCGATAACGTCCACCGCCGCGCGGATCGCCGGCAGCATCCGCTCCGGCAACGCGCCCTTGGCCCACAAAGCCCGCAGGCCCGCGCCCGAGGCCTCGTGCACGAGCGAGCGCGCATTACCCACCGGCACACCCGAAAGGGTGGCCAGGGCATGCTCAAAGAACCGTACGTTGCCCATGCAGATCGCACGCAGCACGATCGACGCGGTGAGGCGTCCGTTGTCGCGCAGTTGACGCACCAGTGAATCCAGCCCGGCGTCGCCAACGCCCATGGCGATACCGACCGTGGCGCGTTCGCGGCTCTGCAGCACCAAGTCGATCGCCACCTCGGGCGAAATCTGGTGCTTGGAAAGGAGATAAGTGCGCAGGTGATCGGCGACGTGAGACACCAGCCGCTCGGTCACCGTCACCGGAAGGACGGCACGATGCACCAGCGGGTCCTGCACGATCGCGCTGTCGCCGAAGCGATCCACCACGCGATGGAGAGAGGGCTCGGAGATCGCGGCGCCCGGATTGGCCACCAGTTTGGCGACCACGCGCTCGCTGCCGTGCTCGACCAGCGCGGCGGATACCGGTTCAACGACTTCGCGACGGCCGGCGATAGCTTCCATCTTCGGCAGCGAGGCTTGCGCACTCACGATCTGCACAAGATCCTCGGCGCTCAACACGTCGGAATAGGCCAGCATCGGCACGGACACGGAGTCCACGTCGCGCGCCAGCGTCAGCGCCACGTCGCGAGCAATTTGCGGATTGGATTTAAGGTTGATGGCCAGCGCTTCACGCACGCGCACTTCCGCGTCGCGCGCCATGACCCGGAAGATTTCCTGGGCGAGCTTGATTTCGGCTGGAGCAAAGTCCGCCGCATTGAACTGCTGCGCAAGCTTCGTGGCTGTTCCCACACGCGCGAGCGTGCTCGGGTCCTGCGCAAGCCGGTTCACATCGTCCATAGTCAACCCTGACAAGACGCCGCTACCTCCGATGCGCGGATCGATGTCCCGCATTCTGTTTCTAGTTCAGCACGCCGCATCCACATCTAAACAAGCTGCGCACCGTTTCGGGTGACTACCAACCAGCGCGATATTGACGCGCTGGACCCAAAGCGGAACACGTGTGGACCCGTTAAGGTTCCCATCCCTTAGCACTTAGAGCGTAACACGTATTACGCGTAGCGTAGCTAAGACTTTCGCTGGAAAAGGGGGATAGCCGGGGACCGGGTGCATGGGGTATAAGCCATTGATGTAATGGAGAATTAATTAGCGGGACGGCCAGTTTCAAGGGGCCCGGCCTGTGACTTTATTGAGCGGGGGCGCACGTGGACCTGAAAAATCACATTCGGCAAATTCCGGACTTTCCTAAGCCAGGAATCAACTTTTTCGATATTTCGACGCTGATTGCCCACCCCGAGGCTTGGCGGACGGCGGTAGAGCGCATGGTGGCCCTGGTGAAGCCCTGGAAGCCCGACTTCTTGGCGGCCATCGACGCCCGCGGCTTCTTGGTCGCAGCGCCCATGGCGATCCCCTTGGCCTGTGGCGTCATCATGATTCGCAAGAGCGGGAAGCTTCCCGGCAAGGTGAAGCAGCATTCCTACGGCCTGGAGTACGGCACCGATGTGATCGAGATCCAGCACGACGCCGTAGCCCCGGGAAAGCGCGTGGTGGTCATCGACGACCTGCTGGCGACCGGCGGCACCATCGGCGCGGCCGCAAAGCTGTTGCGCGAGTCAGGTGCTGATGTGGTGGGGTCGGCGTGTTTGATCGAACTCGCGTTCATCGGCGCGCGCGCCAGGCTCAACATGCCGTTCGAGGCGCTTCTCAGCTACGCGACGGAGTGACCGCCTCGGCCGTGATCGCGGCGTCCGCCGATTGCGGCGGGCCGAGTTCGCCTTCCCATTTCGCAACCACGGCAGTGGCGATGGAATTGCCGACGACATTGGTGGCGCTGCGCCCCATGTCGAGAAACTGATCGACGCCGACGATCAGGAGCAGGCCCGCTTCCGGGATCTGAAACGTCGCCAGTGTCGCGGCGATCACCACCAGCGACGCACGCGGCACGCCGGCCATACCTTTGCTGGTCACCATCAGGATCAACAGCATCACGACCTGCTGGCCGGCGCTCAGCTCGATGCCATAGGCTTGCGCGATGAACATGGTCGCGAAGGTGCAGTACATCATCGAGCCGTCGAGATTGAACGAATATCCCAGCGGCAGCACGAAACTCGCGATGCGGTTCGAGGCGCCGAAGCGCTCGAGTTGCTCCAACGTGCGCGGATAGGCCGCTTCCGAACTGGCGGTGGAGAACGCCAGCACCACGGGCCCGCGGATACGGCGCATCAGGTCGATCACGCGCGGGCCGATGATGACGAAGCCAGCCGCGACAAGCAGGATCCACAGCACCACCAGCCCGAAGTAGAATCCGCCCATGAAGCGCCCGTAGGTGATGAGGATTCCCGGGCCCTGCACCGCCACCGTGGCGGCCACAGCGGCAAACACCGCGATGGGCGCGGTGGTCATCACATAACCGGTGACTTTCAACATGATGTGCGCGCCTGCGTCGGCGAGCGCAATCGCCGGGCGGGCCTTCTCGCCCATCGACGCCGCCGCCACACCGACGAAACAGGAGAACACGACGATCTGCAGGATCTCGTTCGTCGCCATCGCCTCGAAGATGGACTTCGGCACCAGATGCGTGACGAATTCCCGCAAGGTGAGGCTGGTCGCGCGTACGGTCGAGGACTCGCCCACCGGCAGCCGCAGTTCGAGGCCGACGCCGGGCTGCAGAATGTTTACGATGATCAGGCCCAGCAGGAGCGACACCAGCGATGCGCCGATGAACCATGTCAGCGCACGCAGACTCACGCGGCCCACCGCCCCGGATGAGCCCATGTTGGCGATGCCGACGATCAGGGTGGTCAGCACCAGGGGCGCGATGATCATGCGAATGAGGCGGAGGAAGACCTCGGTGATCACGCCCAGCACCGCGGCAACCCGCTGTGCCTCCTCAGGCGTCAGCAGGCGCTCGCACAGGACGCCAACCAGCGCGCCTGCCACCAGCGCCCAAACGATCCACTTGGTCACGCGCATACGACCGCTCCCTTCCCCACCGCGACCATGACATCTGGGTCCGCGCGTGGGAAGACCTGGGGGAAGCCCACGGGCCGGACACCTCCCCCACGCCGCGGGAACCGGCAACAGGGCCATGGCAGGATGACAGCTTGTGGCAAGGAGACTGCAGCATGCGTATGGGATCGATTGGCGCCGGACTCGTGGCCCTCGGCTTGGCCTTTGGGGCCCAGGCCGCGAACGAACAGATCGTCACGGTGAACCCCGTGGTGCTGAAGGACGCCAAGCAGAAGAAAGATGTCATCCTGCGCGTGATCGTTCCTGCCGCAGGCGGCCGCGTTCCTGTCATCCTATTCTCCCACGGCGCGCAGTATTCGAAGGACGACTACCTGCCCCTGACCGAATTCTGGGCCGCCCATGGCTATGCGGTGATCTCGCCCACCTTCGACGACTCAACGTCGTTGGGAATTCCGCGCGGCGACGACCGGCAAAAGTTCGCGTGGCGCTCGCGTCTGCTGGATCTGCACAAAGTGCTCGACAGTCTGGATGAGATCGAGCGCGCCTCGCCGATCCTCAAGGGCCGCTTCGATCGCAAGAAGATCATCGCCGCGGGGCACTCGTTCGGCGGTCACACCACGGCGACACTGGTGAACGGGCGCATGCCCGACGAGAACACCGATCTCGCCGATGCGCGCGTGCTCGCCGGCGCGGCGCTCGCGCCCCCGGGCTACGCCAAGGGCTTCCGCAACGTCGCGTGGCCCGAGAAGGTGAAGCCGATGCTGCAGATCGTCGGCGATCAGGACATCACGCCGGGCTTCGCCGACAACTGGCAGGCGCACGCCGACTACTACATGAAGGGCCCGAACGGTCAGTGCATGGCGGTGATGGGCGGGATGAAGCACTACCTCGGCGGCATCCTCGGTACGAACCGCACGGAAGAAGGCCAGCCGCCCAGCCCGGCGGCGCTGTCCGAGATTCAGCGCATGACGCTGGCGTTCTTTGACACGCAGGCCAAGGGCAGCAATGCCTGGCCGACGCTACGGGACGAACTGCTCAAGGCGCGCCCCGCGTCGATCGTTCAGTTCGAGTGCAAGTAAAGCGGAAGTAAACGCGACTTCATTTCCACGATGCACGGCGCGGTTGAAGCCCGCTTCGTTTGACCTATGCGCCACTTTGTTTAAAGTGGCCTCGCACACACGGATATTGGGCTGGGGTGACGGTGTGACCGCGCGCCCGGCAACGAGGATCCGTGATGTCTCATTCCCTGCGTTACGGCTTAGTCCTTTCGGCTCTCGCTCTGGGCGCTTGCGCCGGTGGTGGCAGTGGCATGAGCGGATCCACGCCCACGGCCCCGCCGCAATCCGCACCGACGACTCTGAACTCGACGCCGGCGGGAACCACATTCAACGCGACGGCTCACCAGGGGGCTGAGTCCGTCGATATCCACAATTCAATGGTAGGCGTAGCCTTGCCCACGGGCGAATTCGCTGCAAATGCCGCGACGCAAGTGGTGACGACGACAAACGGATTTGAGCTGACCTTACCGAACGGTCATAAGGCAACCTTCGACACGACCGCCGGATCGTCGCAACAGATCGCGCCGGGCATTTACCGAGCCTCGGCAACCGGCGCGACGCAGGCTTCGGCAGTGACAATGATGCCCGGCCAGCGCCTCACGTATTCGACGTATGGAATCTGGGACGAACGGACTTCAGCGGGTACTGGGACGGACGGGCCGGGTCTCTCGACGTATGGCACGATTGGAGGCGGCGTCTTTGCCTACGGCATTCGCACATCGCAAATGCCGACGACGGGATCCGCCACCTTCAGCGGCCAAGCGAGAGGCCTTTTTTTCACCTCGTCGGTCGCCGGGATGATCACGGACGGAGTGGTGCGGCTTGTTGCGAACTTCGCCGCCAACACCATTGCCGGAACGGTCACCAATTTGACGACCGATTCTGTTTTCGGATTTCCCGACGGCCAGCTTAACGACATTTATCTCACGGGCGGCACAATCACCGGCGCGACCTTCGCGGGCACGGCGTTGCCGGGTCCGAGCCCGTCCTTTCCGCGCCAGGACATTTACGGTGCGACGGGTACGTTCGGCGGTCAATTCAACGGCCCAAACGCTGTAGAAGCCTCTGGCACATTTGCGTTGTTTGACGGTCGGTCCCGCACACGCATCGCCGGTGCATTCGCTGCGACCGGCCAATCAACGCCGGCCGCGCAACCGGCGCCGACAGTCCCAGGGCCACCAACGCCCACGTTTGATCCGATTCCGACGCTCGCTGAAGCGCCGGTTGGCAAGACTTTCCAGGGTAGCGCGCCGTTTTATGCGGCCGGAATGCTGTTTTCGAATGGTGCCCAATTCAACGGCATTGCGGCTGGAACCTTTACGACGACCGCAACTGGCTTCCAGTTTATCGATGGGCAGAAACAGACGGTGACCTTCGATACGAGGCCTGGCTCTACCGACGTGGTCAGCCCCAATCATTACTTCAAGCAGGTCGCACAGAATCCCTATGTCGGCGCGAGCAGCGCCTCGACAAGTTATATCAATCTCGTGATGTCGAACCTGACGTATTCCAGCTATGGCGTCTGGGCCACCGAGCTTGATTCCGTTCCGGGTACTGCGCCGGGGTTAGGCCAGCGCACGGTGAGTTTGGGGGTTCTGTCCTACGGCATGGAGACGCCGGCAAACCAAATTCCGCGCACCGGCACCGCCACGTACTCGGGAAACTTTAGGGGTTATTTCGCGCTTGGGAGCACGTTGGGAGCCATCACCGGGGGCGACGCCACTCTCACCGCCAACTTTGCCGGTAACACGATTGCTGGCGGCATCACCAACATAACTACTTCTTCAGCCTTGCTGCCCAACGGCCGCATGAACGACATCGTTCTGGGCAGCACGCCGATGACAACCAACACGAACGGTATGTACATGCGTGGGACGGCCACGACAGCGACCGCCACCGCCACGACCACGCAGAACGTTGGCGCACTCAGCGGCGATTTCAGCGCCAAGTTCTACGGGTCTAATGCCGCGGAGATAGCCGGCGCGGTGGACATTCAAGACGGGACCACCGTCGTCCAAGGCGGCTTCGCGGCTAAGCGTTAGTTTCTAGCCCTACGCCGCCTGGTCGCTGGTGGCGTCGAGCGCGTATCCGGCCGCGCGTACGGTGCGGATCACGTCCAGGGCGTCGGTCTCATTCAACGCCTTGCGGAGGCGCCGGATGTGCACGTCGACTGTCCGCGGTTCCACGTAGATATCCGGTCCCCACACGCCGTTGAGCAGCTCTTCGCGGCTGAACACGGTGCCCGGGCGCTCCATCAAGTATTGAAGCAGGCGAAACTCGGTGGGCCCGAGGTGGACGTATTTGCCGCCGCGGCTGACGCGGTGGGCGTCGAGGTCCATGACGATATCGGCGAAGCTGAGTTGACCCTTGGCCTGCGACGGCTTGGCCCGGCGCAACAGCGCGCGCACGCGGGCGAGCAGTTCCACCATCGAGAACGGCTTGGTCATATAGTCGTCGGCGCCGACGTTCAGGCCGCGCACCTTATCAGCCTCCTCGCTGCGGGCGGTGAGCATGATGATCGGCACGTTACGGGTCTCGGGGCGGCGACGCAGCTGGCGGCAGACTTCCACCCCCGACATGCGCGGCAGCATCCAATCGAGGATGACAGCATCGGGCGGTGTTTCCGCCGCGACCGTGATGGCTTCCTCGCCGTCACCGGCCTCCGTGACGCGATAGCCTTCTTTCTCGAGATTGTAGCGGAGCATGGTCATCAGCGAGGTTTCGTCCTCGACGACCAAGACAACTGGCTTCATCAGTATTATTCCTTCCGATGTTTCAGCCAAAGCGCCCAGTGACGTAGTCCTGCGTCCGCTGGGCGAGCGGGTTTTGGAAGATCACCTCGGTATCGCCGTACTCTATCAGGCGACCAAGATACATGAAGGCCGTGTTGTCGGAAACGCGCGCGGCCTGCTGCATGTTGTGGGTAACAATCACAATGGTATAGGTGCCGGACAACTGGTGGATCAACTCCTCCACCTTCGCGGTGGCGATGGGGTCGAGCGCTGAGCAAGGCTCGTCCATCAGCAACACTTCCGGGTCCGCGGCGATAGCGCGGGCGATACACAGGCGCTGCTGCTGACCGCCGGACATGCCCAGCGCGTTCTGGTCGAGGCGGTCCTTCACTTCGTTCCACAGCGCGGATCCTTTGAGCGCGCGCTCGCAGGTTTCCTGCAGGATGTTCTTGTCGCGCACGCCGTCGATGCGCAGCGGATAGACCACGTTCTCGAAGATCGACATGGGGAACGGGTTCGGCTTCTGGAACACCATGCCCATACGCTTGCGCAGGGCGATCACGTCCGCGGTCTTGGCGTAGATATTCTCGCCATGGAGGGAGAGCGAACCGGTGATCTTAATATTGTCGACCAGGTCGTTCATGCGGTTGATGCAACGCAGCAGCGTCGACTTGCCGCAGCCGGACGGGCCGATCAGCGCGGTCACCATCCCCTGCTCCACGGTCATGCTGACGTCGTAGAGAGCCTGGGCGGCGCCATACCACAGATCCAAGTTCTTAATGTCGAGCACCATCCCCTGCGTGCCACGCTTCGTGTGCACGACCGTGTCGTCGAAGTGCAGCGGCTGCGGCGGCGGAAGCGGTGCGGAGTGTGCGGTTGCCGTGGCGAGGGCCATGATGCGGTTCCTAGAACTGACTGCCGGCGAAGCGGCGCTTAAGGCGGTTGCGGATGACAATCGCCGCGGCATTCATGACCGCGACCAGTGTAATGAGCAGCACAGTAGTGACGAACACCATGGGCTTGCCGGCTTCGGAGTTGCGGGACTGGAAGCCCACGTCGAAGATATGGAAGCCCAAGTGCATGAAGCTGCGCTCCAGATGCACATAGGGGAAGTGCCCGTCGATGGGCAACTCCGGCGCGAGTTTCACGACGCCGACGAGCATGAGCGGCGCGACCTCGCCGGCGCCGCGCGCCATGGCCAGGATGATGCCGGTCATGACGCCGGGAAGCGCGCGCGGCATGACGATGTTGCGGATCGTCTGCCATTTAGAAGCGCCGCAAGCGAGCGAACCCTCACGCATGGACCGCGGAACTGCGGCCAGGGCTTCCTCGGTTGCGACGATCACCACCGGCACCGTCAGCAGCGCCAAGGTGAGTGATGCCCAGAGCAGACCGCCGGTCCCGAAGGTCGGGTTCGGCAAGCGCTCCGGGTAGAACAACTGGTCGATCGATCCGCCGACGACATAGGCGAAGAAGCCCAGCCCGAACACGCCGTAGACGATGGACGGCACGCCGGCGAGGTTGTTCACCGAAATGCGCACGAACGCGACGAGCCGGCCCTGCTTGGCGTATTCACGCAGGTAGAGCGCGGTCATCACGCCGAACGGCGCCACCGCGACCACCATCATGAGCGTCATCGCCAAAGTGCCGAAGATCGCGGGGAATACGCCGCCTTCGGTGTTGGCTTCGCGCGGCTCGGCGGTCAGGAACTCGCCCCAACGGGAGAAGTACACGCCGATTTTCTGCGCCAAGGACAGATCGTTCGGCATATAGGCGCGCACGATGTTGACCATCGGCACGGCCTTCTCTCGGCCACCGATCTCGGCGAACGTCACGGTGAACTTGTCGTTGATTGCGCGCAGACGCTGCACCTCCGCAGTGAGCCGCTCGTACTCGCCGCGGGAGCTGACGCTGATCTGCTCGAAGTAGGCCGCCGCTTCCTTATAGGCTTGGCTATCGCGACCGCTCTTCAGCTCCGCCTTGCGGGCCGCGAGACGCGCGACCTCAACCTCGTGATTGACGTCGCCGATCTCTTCGCGCTCGAGTTCGCGGATACGCTTCCCGCGTTCCAGGGCCTCGCGATGAGCCGTGGCTACCGCCGGCGCTTCCAGATCGGTGCCTTCGATCTGTTTGCCGTCCAGCGTGATGCCCTTCACCGTGCCGATGAACGGACCCCATTCCTGCCGTTCGACGTAGACGATGTTCTTGGGATATTCGGTCGACTTGATTGCGTGGTCGTCGATCCAGCGGAAGTCCTCACTGTAGAGATCGAAATTACCGATGCGGTAGAGGGTGCGTCCGGCGAAGCCTTCGTCCTTTTTGATCTTCGCCTGAACGTCCGGCGTCAGCTTCGCCAGCGCATCCGGCGCGGGCCGGTACGTATCCGTCCGCGAGACTTCGCCAGCGGAAACTTTGCCGTCGATGGCGGTCACCACGGCGACCGGGCGCGGAACGAAGGTCAGGAAGCCGTTCCAAAGCACCAGCAGCAGGAAGCCGACGATCATCACAACGCCGAGGCAAAGCGCGCCCCCGAGGACCCAGGTAAACGGTTCGCCACGGGCGCGTAGATCCGTGACGCGAGAGTGCGTACGTGTGGCGTTTTCTGTGACGGCACCTGGCACGGCGGCAGCGATGTCCATGTTTTGCTCGTCCTTCACAGCTGGGCCGCGCGCTTGCGGAACCGCTGGCGGATCATCTCCGCGAGGGTGTTGACGACGAAGGTGATGGCAAACAGCGTCAGTGCCGCCAGGAACAGCATGCGATAGAGCGTGCCGCCCTGCACCGCTTCAGGGAGTTCAACCGCGATATTCGCCGACAGGGCGCGCAAACCGTTGAACAGGTTCCAGTCCATCACCGGGGTATTTCCGGCGGCCATCACCACGATCATGGTCTCGCCGACGGCGCGGCCCATGCCCACCATGATCGCGGCGAACACGCCGCTCATGGCGGTGGGCAGGATCACGAGGATGGCGGTCTGCCATTGGGTGGCGCCGCAGCCCAAGCTGGCGCCGCGCAGATGCTCCGGCACCGAATTCAGCGCATCTTCGGCGATGGTGTAGATAATGGGGATCACCGCGAAGCCCATCGCGAAGCCGACGATCAGCGTATTGCGCTGCACGTAGGTGTCGAGGAACCCGCCGCGCGGATCGAGGCCGACCGCGATCAGGAACGACGCAATGACTGCGGAAATGCCCCAGCCGACCACCAGGGTCATTACCCAGCGCGCCATTTCGGCAAGGCCGGCAACCGTACGGTTAGGATTGCGCGCCCAGGCCTTGAAGCGCGGCGGCAACAGCCGCTCCATCCCGAAGTACATCAGGCCGACGGCGATCGGCAGCACCAGCAGCGTCGTGAAGCGCTGACTGTCGCCAATGGAGCCGTTCACCCATTGCTTGAAGTCGCCGGCGAAGAAGAAGCGCTCGAAGCCGGGCCCCAGGTTCACAGCCAGGTTCACGGCGATGAAGAGGACGGCGAACATGAGGGCGAAGCGCGGCAGTCCGCCGAAGCGCAGCGCGATCGGATTGGGCAGCAACTGCCATAGGTGTGCGCCCAGCAGCCACGACATCGGCACCAGGAACGCGGCGAGTATCACCGCGCTAATCCATGTCTCGACAATGGGAGCAAGAATGAGCGCGACGATGAAACCCAGCACCACCGACGGCAGCGACGCCATCATCTCCATGACCGGCTTTACCACCGCGCGCACTTTCGAGTGCACGAATTCGGATGTGTAGATCGCCGCGCTCAGCGCAATCGGCACCGCGAACAGCAATGAATAGATCGTGGCCTTCAACGTACCGAAGATCAGCGGGATGAGGGACAGCTTAGGCTCGAAGGCGTCCGTGCCGGACGAC
The DNA here is from genome assembly GCA_965279655.1 of Rhodospirillaceae bacterium. Lineage (GTDB taxonomy): Bacteria > Pseudomonadota > Alphaproteobacteria > Rhodospirillales > Rhodospirillaceae > SCTM01. The sequence goes on along the minus strand of OZ257255.1, from coordinate 5,302,979 downwards.
GACTGCCACGTATACGTCGGCTCGCTGTAGCCCTCGTACCAAACCTTGCCGAAAATCGTCTTCAGCGTCGTCTCCGGATGCGGGACAGAGATGTCCCATTCGAACACGCGCCCCGTCGCGGTGATCGCCAGAACACCGTTCTCGCGCGGCGCCAGCGCCAAGGCCTTGTAGGCACCGTCGTAGTCGCTTGGCTTCAAGCGCAGGAGCACTTGTTCGCTGGTGGAATGGCGCACCCAGATTTCGCCGCCCTCGTCAGCGGTCACGAACAGCTTGCCCCGCTGGCTGGCATCCATGTTCACAACGGCCTTCTTGTGCGGATCGAGCACTTTCGCGCGCACCAAGATCTGACCGTCCGCGGTCTCCTTATCGCCGTCGCGGCGCGGCAGCCGGTAGTAGACGTCGAGAGAGCCGTCGGAACCGCCAAGAACGATCGATTGCTCGCCGATTAGGAAACTCATGGCGGTGAGCGACACGCCGCTCGGCAGGAGCTTGACGGTTTCGGCCAATTGCGGCGCGTCGAAATTGCGCGTGGCGTAGCGGTAGATCACGCCCTCGCTGTCGGCCACCATCACCGTGTCCGCGGAGGTGTTCATCAGCACCCGCACGACCTTTACGCCTTGCGGTAGACCTGGCAATTCGGATGACGTGAGCGTCTCGGTCACCTCGCCCGTCATCATGTTGGACTTTGCTTCGGAGCGTGACAGGCGGCCGATGCCGCTCGCATCGATGGTGACGAAGGACTTTTCAGGCCGCTCCACCGTGCCGCCCAAACGGTAGTCGACCGCAACCACGGCGACCCCCTGCGGCGCGATCTGCTGCGGTGCTTCGAGTTCGGCCCCAACGGTGATCTTGCGGATCTGGCCGGCGGCGGCTTGGCTATAGACCGCACTGCCGTCGGTCAGGTCGCCATTGTCGAGCTTGGTAAGCCCGCTCGGCACGTCGCCTTCCAACAGCACGGCACCCAGCTTCAAGCGGGCCAGTCGCAACGATCCATCGTCGAAGCCGAACGCCATGTCGCGGCCGTTCAAGGTATGATTGAAGCCCGTGACCTTGCGGCCGCCGAAATCGAGCGGCGTCACGATGAGAGATGTGCCCGTGGCGATATGGAAGGCGCTGATCACGCCATCCTCCGCCACCGATACGGAGACGGTCTTGTATTCGTCGATCACATCCATCAGCGCGGGATGGGATTCATCGCGGGTAAGCGTGTGACTGCCCTGCACCTCGCCGCCCATGAAGAGCGGCACGACGGTCTGGGCAAGGAACACCATGATGCCGAACACGGCGACAATCACGCCGATGCCGCCGATGCGGATGGTCCAGTCGGCGATCTTGTCGGCAATGAGGACGGAGCGCGGCGTCGTCTTCACTCGACGCTGCTGCGGCAGGAAACTCTGGCCCGTTCCATTCGTCGTTTCTGCCACGGCCCGCTCCGCTCAAACTATATTACGTTAGCAACGTGAATGGCGCCGACGCAAAACTACGCCGGCGCCATTCCGAAATCAGTCAGTCAACCGGACCGATCAATTCAGGCCAAAGGCCTTGCGATCGTCCGTCGCGACCTTGGCCGGCACCGGGAAGAAGCCGTCCTTGATCACGCCCTGTTGGCCCTGCTTCGACAGCACGAACTTCACGAACTCGGCGCGGACCGGGTCGAGGGCCTGCTTCGGGTTCTTGTTCACGTAGACGTAGAGGAAGCGGGTGATCGGGTAATTGCCCGCGTAGGCATTGTCGGAGGTGGAGTCGTAACAGGTACCGCCGTCCTTGGCCGAGACCGGCACGGTCTTCACGTCGGCGGTCTTGTAGCCGACGCCCGAGTAGCCGATTGCGCCCTTGTCGGATGCGACGGACTGAACCACCGCGGACGAGCCCGGCTGTTCCTTCACGCTGTCCTTGTAGTCGCCGTCTTCCATGGCGACTTCCTTAAAGTAGCCGTAAGTGCCGGAGGCAGAGTTACGGCCGTACATGGAGATCGGCATAGCGGCCATTTCGCCGGTGACACCGACATCGCCCCAGGTCTTCGCATCGGCTTTGGCGCCGCGCTTGCGGGTCTTGGAGAAGATGGCGTCGACCTGGGCGAGCGACAGGCACTTCACCGGGTTGTCCTTGTGGACGAAGATCGCAAGCGCATCGACGGCGGTGCGCATCGGGGTCGGCTTGTAGCCGTACTTGCGCTCGAAGTCGTCGAGCTCACCGGCCTTCATGGGACGGGACATCGGGCCGAATTGAGAGGTGCCAGCGATCAGTGCCGGCGGCGCGGTGCCCGACCCCTTGCCTTCGATCTCGATGTTGACGTTCGGGTATTCTTTGCTGAAGCCTTCGGCCCACAGCGTCATCAGGTTGTTCAGGGTGTCGGAGCCGATCGACTTGATGCTGCCCGACACACCCGAAGCCTTCTGGTAGCTCGGGACGCCGGCTTCGACGTCGATGGCAACGGCAGCGGTGCTGGCGAAAAGCGTCGTCGCCAAAGCGGCGCCGGCGAATTTCAGAAAGTTGGAACGATGCATTGATTGTCTCCCTTGAGCGCTGGTCGGGCGCGTTACGGAGACATTCCTAGTCAGCGACGCCATACCTTTTGTGACGGAACTATGAAGGTTTTGTTGCAGCCCGCTCGGCTTTCGGATGGGGATAACTCCATAAGCAATTTCAACGGCTTGTCCGAAGCTTCGCGATATTGCCGGCGTAGTCCTTCGTACCGAAAACCGCCGTTCCGGCGACCAGGACGTCGGCACCGGCTTTGGCGCACTGGGCAGCCGTCTCGGCGTTGATTCCCCCGTCCACTTCCAACTCGATCGGACGGCTGCCGATCATCGCTTTCAGGCGCGCGATCTTGTCGAGTTGGCTCGGGATGAACGACTGACCGCCGAAGCCTGGATTCACGCTCATCACCAGGATCAGGTCGACCTTGTCGAGCACATAGGCGATGACGCTTTCCGGCGTGCCGGGATTGAGTGACACGCCCGCTTTCTTGCCGAGGCTCTTGATCACCTGCAACGAACGGTCGAGGTGCGGCGTGGCTTCCGCGTGGACGGTGATGATGTCCGACCCTGCGTCGGCGAAAGCCTGAATGTAGGGATCCACCGGCGCGATCATCAGGTGCACATCGAGCACCTTTTTCGTGTGCGGGCGAATGGCTTTCACAACCATCGGACCGATGGTGAGATTGGGCACGAAGTGGCCGTCCATGACATCGACGTGGATGTAGTCGGCGCCGGCGGCATCCACCGCCCGCACCTCCTCCCCGAGACGCGCGAAATCGGCCGACAGGATGCTGGGGGCGATCTTGACGGCCATCCGCTGCTTGCTCCTAGAGGCGCGCTTTCACGGCGGCGACAATTGCGTCCGCGGTGATGCCGAAGTGTTTGTACAAGGCCGGCGCCGGAGCCGAGGCGCCGAAGCCCGGCATGCCCACCGTCGCGCCCTTGTCGCCGACATAGCGCTCCCAGCCGAACATGCTCGCCGCTTCGCACGCGACACGCACGCTGTCGCCGAGCACCTGCTTGCGATAGGCTTCCGGTTGCGCGTCGAACAACTTCCATGAAGGCATCGACACGACTGCCGCCTGGATACCGGCTTCCGCCAATTTCTTGCGCGCTTCGACGGCAAGAATCACTTCGCTGCCGCTGGCGATGAGCGTCGCCTGGCGCTTGCCCTCGGCTTCCTCGAGCACATAGGCGCCCTTGGCGCAGAGGTTCTCGTCGGTGTGCTGCGTGCGCAGCGTCGGCAGATTTTGTCGCGTCAGCGCAAGAACCGACGGGCGCTTCTCGTTCTCCAGCGCGAGCGCCCAGCATTCGGCGGTCTCGACCGTATCGCAGGGGCGCATCACTAAAAGATTGGGGATCGCGCGCAGCGCGGCAAGATGTTCGACCGGCTGATGAGTCGGCCCGTCTTCGCCCAGGCCGATGGAATCGTGCGTCATCACGTAGATCACGCGCTGGCCCATCAGGGCGGAAAGGCGGATCGACGGGCGGCAGTAATCGGTAAACACCAAGAAGGTGCCGCCGTAAGGGATGATGCCGCCGTGCAGGGCGAGACCGTTCATGGCCGCTGCCATGCCGTGCTCGCGCACGCCGTAATAGACGTAGCGGCCGGAGAAGTCGGCTGCGGTGATCGGCTTGAGGGCGGCGGTCTTGGTATTGTTGGAGCCGGTGAGATCCGCGGAACCGCCGATCATTTCCGGGATCAGCGGCGTCAGCGTTTCCAGAACGGTCTGCGAGGAGACGCGCGTGGCGACCTTCGGGGTTTCCGCCGAGGTCTTCTTCTTCAGCGCGTTCACGGCATCGTGCCAGCCGGCGGGCAGCTTGCCGGACTGCACGCGATCGAACTCCGCCTTGTTCGGCAGCTTCGCGATGCGGCCTTCCCAAGCCTTGCGCACGGAAGCCCCGCGGGCGCCGGCTTGGCGCCAGGTGCTCAGTACGTCGTCCGGCACTTCGAATGGCGCGTGGCTCCAGCCGAGTTTCGCGCGCGCGCCGGCGATTTCTTCCGCGCCCAACGGCGAGCCGTGAGTCTTGGAGGTGCCGGCGAGTTTCGGCGCGCCATAGCCGATAACGGTACGGCAGGCGATCATGACCGGCTTGTCGGACTTCTGGGCCTTGGCGATGGCCGCGGCGATGGCCGTCGCGTCGTGGCCGTCGACGGCATCCGTCGCCCAGCCGCTGGCCTCGAAGCGCTTGCGCTGATCATCCGACACGGTGAGATCGGTCGGGCCGTCGATGCTGATACGGTTGTCGTCCCACAGCACGATCAGCTTGTTGAGTTTGAGATGTCCCGCCAGCGAGATCGCTTCGTGGCTGATGCCTTCCATGAGGCAGCCGTCGCCGGCGATGACGTAGGTGTGGTGATCGACCGCGTCATTGCCGTAACGCGCGGCGAGCAAACGCTCCGCCAGCGCGAGACCCACCGCGTTGGCGAGCCCTTGGCCCAAGGGCCCGGTCGTGGTTTCCGCGGCGGAGACGTGGCCGAATTCCGGATGACCCGCCGTGCGGCTGCCCAATTGACGGAAATTCTTGATCTGCTCCAGGTCCACGTCCGCGTACCCGGTCAGGTACATGAGGCTGTAGAGCAGCATCGAGCCGTGGCCGGCGGACAGCACGAAGCGGTCCCGGTCGGGCCAGCGAGGCTGCGACGCGTCGTATTTCAGCACCTGGGTGAACAGCACGGTGGCGACATCGGCCATGCCCATGGGCATGCCGGGATGGCCCGAGGCGGCCTTTTCCACCGCATCGGCGGAGAGGAACCGGATCGCATTGGCGAGATCAGTGTGAGAAGCGGTCAGGGTGGCGTCTTTCATCGGTCCGGGCTCAGGAAAACCGAGCGGCGGCCGCCCCCGGCGGGTTGCTTGTGGGGGATCAAAGTGCCGATTGCAAGCCCCGAATCCGGCCGGATTTCTTGTGGAATTTCATGAGCCTTTGGGAGGCGGCGCTTCGAGGTCCGCGGCGTAAAACTTGTACATAGCCTTGCCGCTTCGCTTGGCGTGGTACATGGCCACATCCGCGTTGTGGAGCAGGCCGGGGGCGTCGGCGGCTTGCTCGGGCAGTATGGAGATGCCGATGGACGCGGAGACATGGCCCTGGCGCCCGTCCAGGTCGAACGGCTCTCCCAGGGAGCGGATAATACGGCCGGCGACCACCGTGGCGGCGTCCAGGCTATCGAGCATGGGCATGATCACCGTGAATTCGTCGCCGCCCAGGCGTGCCACCGTATCGGACTCGCGCACCGACTTCTCTAACCGCCGGGCGCAGCCCTTCAGCAAGAGATCGCCGGCATCGTGGCCGAGGTTGTCGTTGATCGCCTTGAAGCCGTCCAGGTCGATGAACATCAGACCGACGTTGGTCTTGGCGCGCTTGCTCTCCACCACCAAGCGCGTGAGGCGGTCCATGAACAAGGTGCGATTGGCTAGTCCGGTGAGTTGATCGTAGTTCGCCTGATAAAGGATCTTCTCTTCATCCAGTTTGCGCTGGGTGATGTCGGACACGATCGCCGCGTACTGCTGCACCTCACCGTCGGGATCGCGCACGACCGACATGTTGATGCGCGCGGCGTAGCGCTTGCCGGACTTGTTCTTGCACCACTGTTCCCACTCGGTCTGGGTCATGGTCCGCAAGGGGTCGAGCACGCCGGGCGAAGCCTTGGCCTCGGCGAACAGCACGTCGGTCAGGGACTTGCCGAACAGTTCCTGAGGTTCGTAGCCGGTGATGCGCCGGAAGGCGGGATTGGTCTTAGTGATGCGGCCGCGGTTGTCGGCGATCAACACGCCCTCGGTGGAATGCTCCAGCACGGCGGCGGAGAGCAGCATCTCGGTTTCGGCGCGCTTGCGCTCGGAGATGTCGCGGAAGGTGATGACATAGCCCTTCGTCTCGCGGCCTTCGGTGATCGGCGCAATGGTGTATTCAGCGTCGAATGACTCGCCATCGGTGCGCGCCAGCCGCGCCTGCAGCGCGACGTGATACGGGCCATTCCAAAGCTGTGCGCGAATCTGCGAGGGGCGGCCCGCCGTCCCGACGAGGGTGCCCGTGCCGAACACGAAGGCGCGATCCAGGCCCAATCCGATCAACGCGCGTATGTCGCGGTTGAGCATGTCCGCCGCGGCGCGGTTGGCCGATTGAACGGTGCCGTCGAGCGCGACGCCGACGATGCCGTCCGAGGCGGCCTCGAGGACGCGCTGATGCTGCGTGGAAAGCGTGCGCATTTCCGCTGTGCGCGTCTCGACCTCTTGCGCCAAGCGATCCGCATAGGAGCGGTTCGCGACTTCAGCCGCCTTGCGCACGCTCGCGTCGCGCACGATCAGCGCATAGAGACCGCCGCCGTTGGTGCCTTGGTCGGCCCGGGTGACGGTGATGTCGGCGGGAAAATGGCCGCCGTCAGGACGCACCGCGGTGATATCGCGCGATTGGCCGAGAATCTCCGGCGGCACCACGAGCGGGCTATCGCCGTTGGCGCCGCTGCCGGCCCAGGCCGGGAGGAAATCGCGGATCGGGTGGCCCAGCATCGTGCCGGCGCGGACACCGAACAGATGGTCGGCGGCCCGGTTCGCCATGCGCACGAGACCCCGGCCGTCGACACCCAGGATCGCCTCGCCCAGCGCCTCCACGACCGCGCGGGCTTGGCCGGCATCCTTCCCATCGGTCCGGACCTGGGCGCTGGCGGCGGACGGAGACGCCACCAACAGCACCCGTCCGTCAGCGGCCCGGTCCAGGCGCGAGGCGCGCACGGTGAACGCCATCGCCTTCCCGCTCCGGCCGAGCAGGTTTATGACCTTCGGCTGTTTCCCGGCCGCCAGGCCCGAAAGCGACCCGGTCAATTTGCGGGCGACGGCGGGATCGGCGATCAGGGAGACAAAGGGCCGCCCGACGGGGGCCTTACCGGCATAACCCAGCAGCGCGCGCCCCGCCGGGTTGATGGCGGTGATAAGCCCGCCCCGGCATTCGAGCACCAGGGCGTCAACCAAGGCTGCCACGAGGGTCCCCTCGGCTGCCGCGGAGGCGCCACGGGAGCGCGCGCGGCTGGCCACGCTGGACCCGGAGGCCTTGGTGGGGCGGGCTCGCGTGCGTGGTCGTGAGGAAGACTTGAGCATGGGCGTCGGTGGCGCCTTCAACAGCCCCGCAAGGGGCAGATTCTTCTTAAGCCAGAAGGATTTGGCTCCTGTCGCCCCCATCTTATCGAGTGGCTTGGCAAAAACCTAGGCGCGGCGCGCGGGTTTCGGCACGGAACAATAGAGAAACTCCGGCGTTGGTTTGCCGACCCAAGCCAGAAAAGGCGGCCTTCATGTTCGATACCCTGAGCGTCGCGGAAGAGTTGCGCCGGCGGCACGGCGAGTCCGCGTTGGAATTGGCGCAGCGCACGGCGCGCGAACATCTGAAAGGGGCGTCCTGGACTGCGGGCGCCCAATGGCTGCGCGTGGTCGACCACCTGAAAGCCGGCACGTCATCCGGCGCCTCCCTGCGGGGATAGCACCCATGGATGGCGGGAGCCTCGGTTACACGCCAGGTCTTCGCGGCCGCATTTGGGTGACACATCCCCGCATGCAGGTGTGGGCGAGTTTCACGGATCACAGCAACGTCGGTCTATGCCGTGGTCGCGGCGCCCTGCCGTTCGACACTTGGTTCAGCGCCCGTTGCTCAAGCCTTCTTGAAGAGTCTGACAGCCAGCAGCAGACCGAGAATAGCCGCGTAGATTATCGGCTGTAGAAAGCCCGCCTTGATCATCAGCGTGTAGTGGATCACCGCGGCGATGCCCGCGGGATACACGAGCCTGTGCAGACGCCGCCACGCGCGCGCGCCCATCCGCCGCACCATGGCGTCGGTCGACGTAATCGCAAGCGGCAGCAGCATCGCGAAAGCCGCCATGCCGACCGTGATGTAGACGCGTTTGACGACGTCCTTCCACAACTCGTTCCAGTCGAACAGCCGATCGAGGCCGATATAGGCCAGCATGTGCAGGACGACGTATGTGAAGGCGAACAGGCCGAGCATGCGGCGCAAACGGCCGACGGGCGTGAAGCCTGTGAGGACCCGCACCGGCGTTACGGCCAGTGCGATCAGAAGAAACCGCAGTGCCCAATCGCCGAGATAGCGGACCACCGCTTCTATGGGATTGACGCCGAGTTGTCCGACAACCCCGCGATAGCCCAGCCATAAGATCGGCCCCAGGCAGAGCACGAACGCGACGGGCTTTAGCACACGCTGAAACGTGAGCTTTGGCGGCATGGACGCAACTTCGGTCATGAACGGACTTCGTAGGATGACGGCGAACTCTGTCGCATCTTATAGTGCCGAAGCAGTGGGGCCAGGGGTACTGAGATGACCGTCGGAATCGATAGGACTTGCGCGCGCTTTGGCCCGATTTGGCTTGTGCCCGGCGTCACCCGCTGGAACTTCGCCACGCTCTGCTACGCCGCGTTCTTCACCATCGGCCTGCTGACCTACGTCGGCAGCGGCACGCCCTACGTGATGACCGCGATGCTGCATATCCCCCCGGAAAACCAGGGCATGGTCACGGGGCAACTCGCGTTCTGGACCGAGGTCATTTCGATCGCGCTATTTGGTCCCGTGGGGCTGTTGGCGGACCGCTACGGCCGCAAGGCGCTGTTCGTCGTCGGATTTATGATGATGGGCCTCGGCTATGCGTTGCATCCCCTCGCTGACTCTGTGGCCATGCTGACGGGCGCCCGCATGGTCTATGCGGTTGGGACCGCGGTTTGCACCGGCGCGCTCGGAACCGTGGTGACCGACTATCCGCAAGAGCCCACGCGGGGCTGGGCGGTGGCGATCACGGGATTCCTGAACGGCCTCGGCGTCGCGATCCTGAACATCATCATGGGCGGCATGCCCCAGCGGCTGCAGCACGCCGGCTTCGACGATGTGCAAGCCGGCACCTACACCCACTTCATCGTCGCTGGGCTTTGCGTGGTTTCGGCCGTGGTCGTGGGCATCGGCCTCAAGGGCGGCACGCCGTCAGCGGAAGAGCGTGGCGTCCACGAAAGCGTTCTGGCCATCGCGCGCCGTGCGACGACCCACATGCGCAATCCGCGCATTGCGCTGGCGTTCGGCGCGGCGTTCATCGCCCGCGGCGATCTCGTGATCCTCGGCGCGTTCCTGCAACTCTGGGTCAAGAACGCCGGCATCGAGCAAGGCCTCGACCTCCCCGCCGCGACGACGGCGGCACGCAATGCCTTTGTGATCGCATCCAGCGCCGCGCTGATCTGGACCCTGTTCATGATGTTCTTCCTCGACAAGTTCAATCGCGTCAGCACGCTGGCGGCGTGCCTGTTGATCGCCGCCGTGGGCTACCTCGGCATGGGTTTTGTCGACAACCCGCTCGACCGCGCCGATTTGCCGCTGATCATTCTGCTGGGGGTAGGCCAGATGAGCGCCTTTCTCGGCTCCATGTCGCTGCTCGGGCAGGAGGCGCCGAAGGAGGGACGCGCCACGGTGATCGGCGGATTCAACATCGCCGGCGCCTTGGGAATTGCATTCGTGTCCGCGCTCGGCGGCTATCTGTTCGACGCCGTCAGTCCGAAGGCGCCGTTCATTCTCGCGGGTGCGCTGAACGGACTGGTGATGGTGGCGGCCTTGATCGTGCGCATGAAGTCGCCGGGCGTCATGATCGGAAAAGGTGCGGCGGCGGGATTGCACTAGGTGCGGGCAACGCTGCGGGCGCTGTCGGTCGGAAACTTCACCATCGGCACAGGCGCATTCGTCGTGCCGGGCTTACTCGCACCGCTGGCGAGCGATCTCGATATCTCCGTCGCCACAGCCGGTCAGCTCATGACGGTCTACGCGGTCAGCTATGCCGTGGGGTCGCCGCTACTGGTCTCTCTCACCAGCCACATCCGCCGTCGCCAATTGCTGTTGAGCGGCCTGCTCATCTTTGCCGCCGGTTCGCTGCTCTCGGCGGCGGCGACCGACATCTGGCTGCTGTTCGCCGCCCGCGTTCTCACCGCGTGCGGTGCAGCGGTGTTCACGCCCTGCGCCTCAACCGTCGCCGTCATGACCAGCCCGCCGGATGCGCGTGGGAAGGCTTTAGGAACGGTGTTCTTCGGCTTGGCGCTCGCGCAGGTGATCGGCATCCCCGTGGGCACGTTGATTGCGTACTCCGTCGGATGGCGCGCGACCTTCATCGCCGTGGGCGTACTCGCGCTCGTGGTGGCGTTTGGGCTTTCCGGCCGGATCCCGCGTGCGCTCGAAGGACAGCGCGTGAACCTCAGGTCATGGACGCTGCTGCTGCGGGATCCGCGCATCACCTTGGCCTTATGCGTGACGCTCTTCCAGTTCGCGGGCCAGTTCATTCCCTACACCTACATCGGGCCGTGGGCCGGAACGTCGCTGCACCTGGGCGCCGCCGGAATATCCGCGCTCCTCTGGGCCTACGGTGCCGCCAGTATCCCCGGCAACGCGATGGGCGGCTGGGCGGCCGACCGCTTCGGCGTGGTGAATACACTGTTCGTGATTCTCATCCTGCTGGGCATCTCGATCGCCGGCATGTCCGCGGCCGCGGGCTCAGTGGTCGGCACCGTGGTAGCGCTGTCGGTGTGGAGCGCGGCGGGCTTTGCCTACAACGCGCCCCAACAATCCCGGCTTGTGTCCCTCGCCCCCGAAGCCCTCGGCATCGTGTTGGCCGTGAATGCCTCGGCGCTGTACATCGGCACGGCCCTGGGGGGCGCGGTCGGCGGTCTGGCGGTCACCCAGATCGGCTTCGATGCCCTGGGCTGGGTCGGCGGGGCCTTCGTCGCCCTGGCCACCCTGTGCTTCGTAGGCTCGGCCCGAATGCCCGCGCCGGCCCGCCGCTAGGCGGACGCGTCCGGCCGTCCCTCCGACCACCCCCTCCCCGCACGCGGGGGCCTGTGAAAGACTCCGCCGGCATTTTTTTGGGGAGTTGTTCCATGACGAGACCACCGCTGATGTCGGATTTCATGCTGCCAAACCCCGATCAGACACCCATGGATCGCCTGAGCCGCCGCACGGCCTTGGGCGCGGGCCTCAGCGTCGCCGCCGGTGCCGCCTTGGGCGCGCGCACGGCCGACGCTGCTGCGCCCGCCAAGGGCAAGTATGACCTGATGGATCCGGAGACGAACCTGAAGGCGCTCCTGAAGCTTCAGGGCGATCTGGCGGAGAAGGACGTCATCAGCGGTTTCCGCGGCGAGGCGTGGGCCTGGGTGTCCGGCAAGGGCAACACCAAGGTGTTCAAGACCTTCGGCATCGGCGCCAGCCGCCTTCAGGCCATGGGCGAAGGCACCTACCGCTTCCTGCACAAGGAGGTCCTTTACTACTGCGACCCGAAGACCGGCGAGATCCTCGACACATGGACCAACCCGATCACCAACAAGAAGATCGAGGTCCTGCACATCCTGAACGATCCCGTGAACCGCCTCTACAAGCTGAAGGGCGGCTTGATCGATCCGCCGTTCCCGCACGAAGTGGTCGGCGACCGCGTGGTGTTCCAACTCGACGTGCTGCGTTCGACGGAGAAGAACCCGCTGACCCGCGCCGAATACCCGCTGCAGTCCCAGCAGGACCTGTATCAGTCCGGCGAGATGTGGGCGATCTCAGGCAGCCTGAAAGAACTCAGCGATCCGAAGGTGACTTCGGCGGAGAACCACACCGCCTGGGCGCGCGTCGGCATGTGGCTGCCGTTCATGGAGATGGGCGATCTGCCGGGCGTGATGATCTATCACTCCCAGTCCTTCAAGTATAAGCAGGGCAAATCGCAGATCCCGGCGAATATCCTGGCCTACACCGAGAAGCACTATCCGCAGTATCTGGAGGCGCCGAAGGAGTGGAAGGAGCAGCGGGAGAACGAGAACACCTGGACCTACTCGAAGAAGATCATCGAGCAGCGCAAGGCGGCCGGAAAGATGAAGCCGGATGGATCCGTGTTCAGCGTGTCCGATAAAATCTAGAAGTTCTTCACGAGGTCCATACCGGCATAGAGCGAGGCGACTTCCTCCCCATAGCCGTTGAACATCAGGGTGTCGCGTCGGCGGAAATCGCCGATGCGACGTTCTGTTTTTTGGCTCCAGCGCGGATGGTCGACGGTGGGGTTCACGTTCGAATAGAACCCGTATTCGGATCCTTGCATCACCTTCCAGGTGTTCTCCGGCTGCTTCTCGACGAACGAGATGCGCACGATCGACTTCGCCGACTTGAAACCGTATTTCCACGGCAGTACCACGCGGATCGGCGCGCCGTTCTGGTTGGGGAGTTCCTCGCCATAAAGACCGACCGCCACGGTGGCCAGCGGGTTCATCGCCTCGTCCATCCGCAGGCCTTCGACATAGGGCCACTTCAAACTGAACGCGTCCTTCTGCCCGATCATCTCTTGGGGGCGCACCAGGGTCTCGAACTGCACGAACTTGGCGCTGCCCTGCGGCTCAAAGCGCTTCAAGAGATCGCCGAGCGAAAACCCAACCCAGGGAATCACCATCGACCAGCCTTCGACGCAGCGCAGGCGGAAGACGCGTTCCTCGAGTGCGTGAGGTTTGAGGATCTCGTCGAGGTCGATCGCGCCGGGCTTGTTGCACAAACCGTCGACTTTCACCGTCCAAGGCCGCGGCTTGAGGCGGTGCGCCTGCTTCGCGGGATCTTCCTTGTCCGTGCCGAACTCGTAGAAGTTATTGTAGCTGGTGACCGCGTCATAGCTGGTGAGCGCGTCCTGCGCCGACACCTTGCGGTAGCCTTCTTTTACGTTGGTCAACTTCGCGGTCATGCCGGGACCCGAAGACAGGGCCGCGTCCGCCGGGCTCGCGCCGAAGGCGATCGCCCCCGCCCCTGCCGCCATGAAGGCGCGGCGATTGAGATAGACCGATCGGGGTGTGATCTCGGAACTGGCCGGACTGGAAGCCTTGGCGATGCGGATCAGCATGAACTCTTCTCCCATCCGACTGCCGGGCGCTGGCCCGCAGTCACCTTTGTCTCAATGATACGAAAGCCTAGCATGTTCCGATCAACCGACGGAGGGGAGGATGCTGATGAACAAGGTTCCCGGGCGGCGCCAAGTCCTCGGCGCGGGCATGGCCTTGGGCGGCTTGCTGCCGTTCACGGCATCAGCCGCTGCGCCCGACAAGGCGGCCGCGGCCCGCGAAGCCGCGAATATCAGGCTTGTGAGCGCGTTCTGCCAGGCGTGGAACAGCCGCGATGTGGAAAAGCTGATCCCGTTCGTGGCAGAGAACCTTGAGTACCACGTGAATGAAGGCGGCATGGTGGTGAACGGCGCGGCCCAATTGCGCGAGCGCATGGGGCCGTTCATGCGGGACATGCAGAAGATCGACTGGGAAATCTTCCGCAGCGCAGCGCTCGGCGACATCGTCATCAATGACCGCGTCGACCACTTCATCCGGCCTCCCAACAGCGGCAAGCCCGACAATCACTTCGCCGTCACCGGCGTATTCCTCGTGCGCGACGGCAAGATCTTGTATTGGGCCGACTACCGCTCGCCCGATCACAAGACCTGAGCACGCAAGAGCTGAACGCCTTGGCCAAATGAAAACGCCGGGACATTGCTGTCCCGGCGTTTCTTCTCGTCTCGCGTGGGAACCGTCAGTCTAGGCCTTGTTGCCCGACTGGATGTTCCACAGGTGCGCGAACGTCGCGGCGTTGGTGCCCGGCGAGATCGCGGCGAACGCCGCCTTCGCTTCGGCGGTCTTGCCGGCGCCGAGATAAGCGAGCCCGAGGCGAAGCTGGGCGTCGTCCTTGTCCTTCACGCCCTTGCCGATACCGCGCTGGATGGCTTCGATCGCTTTTTCGTATTGGCCGTGGCTGGCATAGGCCTCGCCGAACTTCACGTCGGCGTCGCCGGTCTTCTGGGCGCGGGCCTGCGCTTCCGTCGCCGGCAGGGATTTCAGGTCGGCATCCGCGGCTGTATTCGCCTTGGTCAGCAATGCCTTGTTGCTCGCTCCCAGGAGGCCCTTGCTGTCGGCCTGCATCAGCACGCGCTTCGCCTCGCCGGGCAGTGCCTGCTGGCTCGCGATATTGGCCATTTCGGTGAACTCGCCTTCGGCGGTCATCGCATTGGTGGCGAACATCAGACGATAGATGTCCAGGCTGGTGCGCTGGCTCTTATCCTTCAGGGTCTTCTCGACGAGGTTGAGCAGATCGGTCCAGTACTTCGGCTCCGGATAGCTCGCGACGATCAGCTCCAGGTCGTGCTGGACCGCCGGGGTATCCTTCGACTCGTAGTCCGCGCTCATTTGCAGTTCGAGCCATTCCTTCTTCGCCGGAATGCCCTTCGCCTCCGCCATCTTCAAGGCTTTGCGTAGTTCCACGGCGGCGTTCTTGAAGTCTTTCTGGATGTAGTAGGCGTTGCCGGCGAGGACCTGCACTTCGGGATCCGGATCCTGAGCGGTGTACTTGTTCACCCACTCGATGGACTTCGGATAGTCCTTGGACTGATAGTAGATCTGCGCCACAGCCTTGATGCGGCTCGCGGTCTGCGCCGGGTCCAGGAAGCCCGCCGTGATGGTGGGCTCGAAGCGCTTCGCCGCTTCCGGATAGTTCTGCAGGTTCACGTAGGTGAGGCCGAGCAGCTCATCCACCAGGTAGGTCTCGTACGGGTTCTTGCCCGTCATCTTGTCGACTTCTTGCAGCTTGGCGAGCGCGCCGTTGAAGTCCTTCGCCTTCATCAAGGCATCGGCTTCCTGCAACGGCTTGCCGAACTTCGGCGTCAGCACCGCCTTTTCGTCTTTCTTCTCTTCCTTCTTCGCCGCGGCGAATGCGTCCTTGGGCACGAGGATCGCGCCGCCGGCGACAAGTCCCATGCTGAGGGCAATGGCCAGCGTGGCGGTGGAAAGTGCGAGCTTGGTCTTCATGTAATCCTCCCGGGGGTCACTTCGGTCTTCGGTCGCGGCTACCTAGCGTGTCGATAGGCTAAACGTGGCCGACGACCGTGGCAATTCGGCGG
Source organism: Rhodospirillaceae bacterium (assembly GCA_965279655.1). Lineage (GTDB taxonomy): Bacteria > Pseudomonadota > Alphaproteobacteria > Rhodospirillales > Rhodospirillaceae > SCTM01. The sequence goes on along the minus strand of OZ257255.1, from coordinate 5,287,586 downwards.
CGAGTCTGTGCCGCCCGCCGGGCAACCGGCGGACGGCTTCAGTTCGCATTCACAGTATCGTGATGCCGCCGTTGCGGCGGCACCAAGCTCAACGACGCTTACTTGCCGGCAGTCTTCTTCGCCGGCGCGGCCTTCGCAGCGGGTACGGGCGCCGCAGCGGCAGCAACCGCGTTCGTGCCCAGCAGCGTCCACAGACGCGCGATTTGGGCAGAAGACGAATTCGGCGTGATGGCCTTGAACGCGTTGTTGGCTTCGGTTCGCTTGCCTGCGGACAGGTACACGACACCGAGACGCAGGTTGGCGTCGTCCTTGTCTTTCACGCCCTTCTTGATGCCGCGCTGGATCGCTTCGATGGCCTTATCGGTCTGACCCTTCGAGGCGAAGACTTCGCCCACCTGCACGTCGGCATCGCCAGTGGCCGCCGCCTTGGCGTCGGCTTCCTGCTGCGCGAGCGCCGCGTCCTTTTCCTTGATCTGCGTCAGCGCCATGTTCTGCAAGCGCAGATGGCGGTCCTTCTGCGGGCCTTCCATCAGCAGCTTCGCCGCTTGGCCCTTCTGGATGACCTTCTCGGCTTCGGCCGGAACGCCCGCCTGGATGGAGAGCTGGGCCATATCCATATACTCCTCGGTCTTCTGCATCACGCCGGCGGCCAACATGATGCGATAGATCTCGAGCTGGACCTTGGGGCCCTTGATGGTCTTCTGCGCGTTGATCAACAGCGCGTTCCAATACTCGGGCTTGGGATAGCGCGCCACCAAGGCCTCTACCGCGGCCTTTTCGGCTGCAGCGTTACCGGCCTTGTTCTCGGCGGCATAGACCAGCTTCAACCAGTCTTCCTTCGCCGGCTGACCCTTGGCCTCGGCGGTGCTGATGACCGTGCGCGCTGCTTGAGCGGCTTCCTTGTACTTGCCGTCCTGGAACAGGCCTTGGGCCGCCAGCAGCTGCAAGTCGATATCCGCACCGAAATCCTTCTGATACTTCGCGCTGGCCTCATTGAACTTGGCCATATTCTTCGCGGCGAAGTAGGTGTTCGCGATGTTCTTGGCACGCTGCTGCTTGGAGGCCGCCGGCGCCTCACCGCTATCCAGCGCGGCTTCCATGGCCTTGGCGGCGTTGGTGTAGTCCTGCGTGCCGACATAGGCCGCGGTCTGCAACTCGGCGATCACGAAATTCTCGTACGCGGTCTTGCCCGGAGCAGCCTTCAACTCGTCAATCTTCGTCAGCGCGCCCTTGTAGTTCTTCTGGCTGACGAGGGATTGCGCTTCCTGAAACTGCTTACCCAGCTTGTTGCTAACCGTCTTCTTCGCGTCTGCGGCCAACGCTGGAGAGGCGCCGAACAGCGGCGGGGAGACCATGCCGCCGACGGCCAATGCCACCGCCACCGCAGCCACAGACAGAGAACTCGTCGTCTTCATCGCATCCCTCATGAACTAATGCGGAACGCCACCCGAGGCAGCTGCTTCGTGTGGCGTTCCAAATCTAGACGATGGCCGTGTCAGAAACGTGGCATCCCTGCTGTTACAGGAACTGCTCGTTACCCACGAACCCAAGCCGCTTGACGCCCAACCGTTGCGCGATGGCTAGCACGCGCGCCACGGAGTTGTACTTCACGAGCCGGTTAGGACGCAGATGGATCTCCGCCTGATCCGGCTGCGAAGCAACGTCCAGGAAGTAGCCGGCAAGCTGACGCTCGCCGGTCACCACGTTGCCGTTCCAAAGAACCGTGCCGTCGAAGTCGATTTCCAGATCCACCACTTCCCGCGGCTGATTGTTCTGCTGGTTGGGGTTCGGACGCGGCATATCAAGCTTCACCGCGTGCGTTTGGATCGGGATCGACATGATGATCATCACCAGGAGCACGAGCATCACGTCGATCAACGGCGTGGTGTTCATGTCTGGCACGACATCGCCGGACTCACTGGCGCTGCTACCGACAGCCATAGACATAGTTTAAGTCTCCGAGTTGGCGTGAATGACCGGTCTCACTTCATCCCAGGTAGTTCGGGATTGGTGATGAAACCGACCTTCATGATGCCGGCACGCTGAACCGTCACGACCACCTTACCAATGAACTCATACCGTGAATTGCGATCACCACGGATATGGACTTCCGGCTGCGGGACCATGATCGCGTAAGGTTTGATCTTCTCGAACAATTCGGCCGGATCAGCGATCGGGACGTTGTTCCAGTAGATGTTGCCTTCCGTATCCACCGCGAGAACGATGTTCTCGGGCTTGGTCTTCGTGGCCTGGTTAGAGATGACCGGCAGTTCGACGGGCGCCGTCTTGACCAGCACTGGGATGGTGATCAGGAAGATGATCAGCAGCACCAGCATGATGTCGACGAGCGGCGTCGTGTTGATGGTGGAGTTGACTTCGTGTTCGTCCCCACCATCGGCCGAGCCTACGTTCATAGACATAGTGGCAACCTCCTAAATGTCACCGGAAGTTGCTGTACTAGACCGGAACGCGCGCACCGCTGATCAGCACAGCATGGACGTCGGCGCTGAAGTTGCGAACGTCTTCAAGCGCCACCTTGTTGCGGCGAACCAGCCAGTTGTAGGCCAGCACGGCCGGGATGGCGACGAACAGACCGAACGCGGTCATGATCAGCGCTTCACCGACGGGGCCCGCGACCTTGTCGATCGAGGCCTGACCGGCGGCGGCGATCGTGATCAGCGCCTTGATGATGCCCCACACCGTTCCGAGCAGACCGACGAACGGAGCGGTCGAGCCGACCGAGGCGAGGAACGCCAAGCCCTGCTGCATTTCAGAGCTGATGGCGTCATAGGAACGCTGCAGCGACATGGTGACCCACTCGTTCAGATCGATGGCGTCGGTCATCTTGCCGTCGTGGTGTTCAGAGGCGCGCAGGCCGTCTTCCACCATCGAGCGGTAGGCAGAGTTCTTCTCGAGCTTGTTCATGCCTTCCTTGAGGCTGCCCGCGCTCCAGAACTTCTGCTTCACGGTCTTGGCCTGGCCCATCAGCTTGGTTTGGTCCCAGAGACGGGTGAACAGAATGAACCAGGTGCCCATCGACATGATCACGAGCACGATGGTCGTGCCGTGAGAGACGATGTCGCCTTCTTCCCAGAGACGCTCTGGGCCGTAGATGTTCGCAGCTTCGACCTGGGCAGCATCCGCTGCCAGGCCAGCGGCCGGAGCAGCATCAGCCGCAGGAGCAGCGGCGTCGGTCGCGGCAGGCGCGGCGGCATCCGCTGCCGGAGCAGCAGCGTCCGTTGCCGGAGCAGCGGCGGGAGCAGCAGCCGGTTCGGCCTGCTGTGCCTGAGCGACGGACACGCCGCCGACGGCCAGAGTGGCCGCGACGGACATGGCAGCGAGCCAGGTCGTCAGGCCGTTACGCGACTTTTCAAGGCTATTCATGTTGATCCTCATAATACGCTTTGCATCCCCTGATATCGGCCGCCGTGCTCTAGAGCCCGCCGGCCGTCGTCCCATTTCCATGCTGAGTTCCGCGCGCGACCGGCGCGGAGCCGCCGCCGAGTTTCGGCGCTAGTTGTTCTCGATCTTAAATACGACTCTGAATTTGTACGTAGCTGTCACGGGCTTGCCGTTCACCGTACCCGGCAAGAGCCTCCACGTCCGGAGCGCTTCCTTCAGCGCCGCCTCGTCGAGCCGCTCAAACCCGCTGCTGGTGTCGATCTTGCCGTCTACAACTTTGCCTTCTTCGTTGACCGTCAGCTGCAGGACCACCACGCCGGCTTCACCCAGGCGCTTGGAGGTCGGCGGATATTCCGGCTGCGTCACGGGGCGACGCGGGTTGGAACGCGGCGGAACGATGACGTCCGCTTTCGCGGCGGCCGCCGGCGCGGCGCGGCGCTGCGCATTCGGATCGATGGACGGAGCATCGTTGCTCGGAGCCGCTTCGACCATGATGTCGACCGGAATGACGACCGGGGGCGGCAGCGGCTTCATGTCCACCTTCGGCGGCGGCGGCGCTTCCTTCTCCGCGATCTTCTCTTCGATCAGCTTGGTCTCCATCGGACCGCTGACCAGTTCAACCAGCGAGTTCGCCAAACCACTCTTCACAGCCCAGATCAGTGCAACGTGAAGCAGAACGACGAGGCCGAAGCCAAACATCTGTCGGGCAGGAGATTTTTTTGCGAGAGCCATTGTTCACTTCAGCAAAAATGAGAGCGGAAAGGCCGTGACTTTTAGCCGTAACGGAGCGCGTGGTCGAGGGGTCTAACAGGGCGTCCGCTGCGTGGCAATAGTACCACTTACCACGAGGCCGTGTGCAGATAACGGCCCGGACCCCTCTGTCATTCCCCTGGATTTGGCGTCCAATGGACGGGCGTATCCCAATGGCATGGGCCGTTCCGTGTCAAGGGCAATCGTGCACTGCAATATCGCTATAACGCGGACGCACGAAGCGATGCGTACAAGTTATTCGCGTTGCTTCGGAAACGGACCGATGCGCACGCGGCGCTTATCGAAAAACGCGCGTGCGATGCAACGAAGTTGACCTGGAAAATGGCGTGTTTAGAGCAACCGCGCGTTATGTAACTGCGTCGCGGCCCGCGCCCGCCCCGCCGCTTTGCGGTCGATATTCGCCTAATGAAAGTGGCGGGCCGAAACGCTGAATCGGGCGGACAAACCTCTAGGAACTCTCGTTATTTGAGAGCCGGCCCCGGCCGATTTTTTTGCTTTCGCTCGGAATGCGAGCTTTGAACCGGCGAGTCGCCCTGGGGATAACTCTTGGGCGGTGATTCATCATCTCTCAACGCATGGCCGCTAGGGTGAAAATTCGCTGCCTTTCCCGAGGCGTTGTTACGTCAATGAATGCCCTGTCCCCGTACGTGCCGCAGTCCTTGCGCGTCCTCCTGTTCGAGGACAGCGCACTCGATGCTGCATTGGTGAAGAAGTTCCTCCTCACGGTGGGCCTCCACCCACGCAACATCCACCACGTCGACACCATCCCGTCGGCGCTGCAGGTGCTTGCGCGCGAGGAAGTACACATCTGCCTCGCCGACTACTTCCTGCGGCCGAGCACCGGCTTCGATCTCATGGAAGAAGCGCGGCGCTATGACCTCGATGTGCCGTTCATCATGTTGACGGCGATGGACGACCGCACGGTCGACGACGGCGCACTCGAACGCGGCGCTTACGGCTTTCTCGTCAAGGGTGATCTCACGGTCGAAGGGCTGGAGCGCGCCATCCGCTATGCGCTGGCGCAACACCAGCGCGCGAGCCGCCTGACTCACGAAGCCCTGGTCGACGGGCTCACCGCCCTGCCGAACCGCAAGGCGTTCTACGAGCGGCTCACCGCGGCGCTGTCGGAAAACGCGAGTCGAGGCGGCGTGGTCGGCGTCGCGTTGTTCAACGTGAACGGCATGAAGTTCACCAATGAATCCTTCGGCACCGGCGTCGGCGACGATGTCTTGCGCGCCGCTGCGAAGCTTTTGCGGGGCGCTCGCCGGCCCGGCGACTATCTCGCCCGCATCAACGGCGATGAGTTCGCCGTGCTGATGACCAAACTCGTATTGCCGGGAGATGCGATCACCTCCGCCAAGGCCTTCGCCGACAAGGTGACGTGCAATGTGGAAACCCGCGACGGCGAGCACATGCTCACCGTTGCCGGCGGCGTGGCGACGCTGACCGTGCCGAAGAGCGTGAGCAGTCAGACCGCCGATCGGCTCATGCAGCAGGCCAACCAAGCCATGCTCAACGCCAAACAGGCCAGCCGCATGCGCGGGCACTCCGACGTGGCCGTGGCGCGCCTGCAGTAGGGAGCTAGGGCTTCCGCACCAACACCATATAGAGCGCGGTCTGCGCGCGCCCGTCGTGACGGCGGAACGGCGCCTCGCGGCGCGCCTTCACCGCAAGCCCCGCGCTCGCCGCGGCGGCCAGCACATGACTCTCGGCGTGGACGTAGTAGCCCTGGGGATCGAGGGCGAATCCTTCGCCGTCCTTCGGCTTGACCATGAAAGCGAGCGCGCCGTTCGGCGACAGCCGGCGGGCGCAGGCCGCGAACACCGGCCCGAGGTCGCCCATGTAGCCGAATGTGTCCGCCGCCGTGATCAGATCGAAGTGGTCCGATCCTGACGCCAGGAAGGCATTGGCTTCCGCTTTTAGGACCTCCGTATAGAGGCCTCGCGCCTTGGCGGCGGCGACCATGCCGGTGGCGAGATCCACGCCGACGCGTTCGGCGATCTCCCGGTCCGGCAGCAGCGCCACCGCGACAAGCCCGGTGCCGCACCCCAGATCGAGCCAGCGGCGGAATGCGGTCGGGCTGGGAATAGTGTCCCGCAGCAGGGCCGCAAGTTCCTGATGGCCGACATAATGAAGCGGTCCGGTCAGGTGCGATTCGAAGCGCGCCGCGTATCCCTCGAACAATTCGGTCACGTAGCGCCAATCCGGCGACGGCGATTCGCCCCGCGCCGCCGCCAGCAGATGCCGCGCGTGCGGATTTTGCGGATCGCGCTTCAAGGCTTCGGTAAGGGCCGCAATCACACCTGCATTGTCGCCATCGGCGCGGCAGGCATCGGCGAGGCCGACCCAAGGGGCCGCGAAGTCCGGGTCCTGGGCGATAGCGGCCTCAAACGCGACCCGCGCCTCTTTGGGGCGCCCGTCGGCGACACGCACGCCGCCCAGATTGTGGAGGGACTCGGTGTGGTCGGGCCGCAGGACCACCGCCTTGGAGAAGGCGAGTTCCGCGGCCGCGAGGTCGCCGTCGTTGAAGTGCGCCACGCCGAGGTAAAAATAGAAATCCGGATTGTTCGGCGCCCGCGCGATGGCTTGCGTCAGCGCGGCTTGCGCCGGCTTCCAGTCCCGCGTTTCGACCAGCAGAATTCCCAGCGATACCCATCCCCCGGGACTCTGGGGCGCCTCGACTGTCAGCCGCTCGCAGATCGTCCGCGCGCTTGCCCGGTCGCCCTTGGCGCGCAAGGCCTGTGCTTCTGCGAGGCGTTGGGTGATTTCAGATTCAGTCAGCGGCGCGTTCATCGTCTAGGATGAGCCGGAGCGTCGATTGCGCACAAGGGGGGCCGCATGCACGTCGATCCGTATCTGATTCCGATTTTCGGCGTCGCGCTGATCGGCTTCCGCGGCCTGACCAAACCGTTCTGAGATGAGTGAGGCGGCAGAGCGCTATCAAGCCGGCGTCGCGGCGTACTCCGTCGGCGACATGCGCGGCGCGGCGTCCGGCTTCCTGACAGCTTTCGGCCTCGCGCCGGACGACCCGAGCTATCGCCGCGCGGCCTTCGACATTCTCAACCTCATGAGCGGCTACCGTGCTTTGCCGGCTTCGGTGATCGCGGGTCTCGAACGCGCGGCGGACGCGAACGACCTCGACCTCCAGCCTCTCGCCCTCGTGGTGCGCAATCTGCTGGAAGCCGATCCGCGCTTGGCGCCGCTTGAGGCCTTGTCGGGTGAGGCACTCGAAGCAGCCCTGCCCGACGCGGCATGGCTGCTCGATCATCGCCTGCTGCGGGCGGTGCTCGTGCGCGCGGTGAATATCAGTCCGCGACTGGAGGCCGTATTCACGCGGCTCCGCGCCCATTTGTGCGAGGCCGTCGCAGCGAATCGCCCGTCTCATTTGCGCACGCGTTTTCGCGCCTTCTCCGTGGGCCTCGCGGCGCAATGCATCATCAATCGCGCCGTCTGGCCCGAATCCGAGGCCGAACGGGCCTGCATCGGCCGCCTCGCCGACCAGGACCCCGACTCCATCCTGGTGCGCGCGGCCTACCGCCCGCTGCACGAGATCGGCGCGGTGGAGGCCGAACAACTTCCGCCGGAGTTGCTGGCGCTGTGGCAGGAAGACGCCGACGTGCGCCGTCGCGCCCAAGCGCTGCCGCAGCTAACGCCGCTCGCCCCAGGCCTGTCAGCCGGGATGCAAGCACAGTACGAGACCTATCCCTATCCCCGCTGGCGCTGGATCGATGCGACATCGCCCGTGTCGCTGCGCACGTTCCTGGAACGCGCCGCACCGGCCGCGGCTTTCTCCGGCCTGGACGGTGCGGTGGACGTGCTGGTCGCGGGCTGTGGCACCGGCCGCCCCGCCCTCACCCTCGCCCGTACCCTGCCGAACGCGGCCATCACCGCCGTCGACCTCAGCCGCGCGAGCTTGGCCTACGCCCAGCACATGGCGGTGAAATTGGGCGTCACCAACATCACCTTCGCCATCGCCGACATCCTCGCCGTGGCGGGTTGGCCGCAGCGGTTTCACTTCATCGAGTGCAGCGGCGTGCTGCATCACATGAGCGATCCTGCGGCGGGCTTGCGATCCTTGCGCGGCCTGCTGCGCGACGACGGCGCGATGCTCATCAGCCTGTACAGCGAACGCGGCCGCGCTGCGGAAGCGGCGGCGCAAACCTTCGTCAAAACGCGCGCGTTCCCGGACACGCCGGAAGGATTGCGCACCGCCCGAACGGAGATCATGGCCTTGCCGTCCACCCATCCCGCACACAATGTGACGGCGACTCCGGATTTCTTCACTCGCGACGGCCTGCACGATCTGATCTTCAACCTGCATGAAAGCCGCATCACGCCGGCGGCAATGAAGCGGTTGCTGCAATCCTGCGGCCTGACACCGTTCGCCGTCGAAGCGCCGCAGGCCTTGGGCGGCGCGGTCTTCCGCGCGCGCCATCCCGATTCGGCGGCGCAAGCCGACCTCGACCTATGGGATGCCTTCGAGCAGGAGAACCCGCAGGTCTTCGCCCAAATGATTCAGGTATGGTGCCGTCCTGCATGAACGACAAACCAGCCGGCAACGTGGGCGCCTGGGACCCACAGCAATATCTGCGCTATGCGGCCTATCGCGCGCGCCCGGCGGAAGATCTGATGTCGCGACTCGTCCTGGAGGTGCCCGGCGCGATCTACGACCTCGGCTGTGGCCCGGGCAACCTCACGCGCCAACTTCAGCGGAAGTGGCCTGACCGGCGCATTGTCGGCGTCGATTCATCCCCCGATATGCTGGCGGACGCGCGCAAGAAATACGGTGACAGCGGAATCGATTGGCGCGCGGGCGATATCGCAAGCTGGCAAGCGGACGAATCGGCCGCACTGGTGTTCACCAATGCCGCCCTGCATTGGCTGGGTGATCATGATGTCCTGATCCCGCGGCTGATGCGGCAAGTCGCGCCAGGCGGCATGCTCGCGATCCAGATGCCCGACACGGCCCGCGCGAAGTACCACCGGTGCATCTGGGAAGTGAAGGAATCACCGCGCTGGAAAGCACGCCTGGCCGCGGTTCTTCCCCACGACAATCCTCATCCGGCGGAATTCTACTATGACCTTCTCTCGCCTCTGGCGGCGCCGGTGGACGTCTGGCAGACGGAATATCGGCATGTGCTCAGCGGCGAGCATCCTGTGACGGAATGGATCAGGAGCACGGGCCTGGTGCCCATGCTCTCGGTCCTGGATGTATCGGAGCAAAAAGCGTTCATCGCCGACTACAACGCCGCGGCGGCGGCCGCATATCCGCGTCAGTCCGACGGGCAGGTCCTGTTCGACATGCACCGCATCTTCATCGTCGCGAAGAGACTTAGCTAGGCGTGATCGCGGACCCAGTCGACGGCGCGATTGGCCTCGGTGAACGTGAGGTCCGGACGCACGGCCAACACCGCGCGCGTCGCCGCATCGCTCTGGCCGACGTAGTCGCGCCCGCAGGCGCGGGCCGCACTCAGCGCGCGTGAAACCACGCCCTGAAGATCACGATGGAGGGAATCCTGGTTGGCAGGAGCCCCAAAGGTAGGCGCCAACCTGGCCCCACTGGGGCCCGGGCTCCGACCGGGGACCGACATATTCGCCATAAACCCGCCCTCCTGAAACACTGACGCTAGCGATGAAGGAGAACGCAACTTCGGCGGGGATGTTCCCGCAGCTTAGCCGTTTAGGGTCTTTCCATCTTTTCCCCGGCGGGCCTGGGTCAGCGCCCGTTCGTCGCAAGCCGCGATAACGGCACGCTTTTCCGCCGGTGACATGGTCCGCCAGGCGCCGATTTCCTTGAGTGTCCGCAGACACCCGATGCACTGCTTGGTGACAGGGTCGACCGTGCAGACACTCACACAAGGCGAGGCGATGTGATCGTCCGGGAGCGCTTCCATAAGGCACACGTAACCGTCCCGGAACCCTTGCGCAAGACAACTGCGCGCCCAGAGCACGATCGGATCAGGCTGAATCAACCTGATCCGTGAATCGTGCCCTGATTTAAATAAGAAGCGCGTGATCAGCCGGAAAACCGGCACCCACTTTTCCTGATCACGCGCTGCCGGATTTGCGCTAGGACAAGGCGTTAGGGAAGGAACCGGCGGATGAGCGAATTTCAGAAGTTGAACCAGTTGGGCGGCGACACCGCCCTGCCCGCGTCCCCGGACGTGGCCGTCCTGGAGACCGTGCCGAACCCGCACCAGGAAGCCGATTACCTGATCCGGTTCACGGCCCCTGAGTTCACGTCCCTTTGCCCGGTCACAGGCCAGCCGGATTTCGCGCACCTGGTGATCGACTACGTGCCGGAAGCGGTGATCGTGGAATCGAAATCGCTGAAGCTCTTCCTCGGCTCTTTCCGCAATCACGGCGCATTCCACGAGGACTGCACCGTGTCGATCGGCAAGCGCATTCTCGAAGTCACGGAAGCGAAGTGGCTGCGTATCGGCGGATATTGGTATCCGCGCGGCGGAATTCCGATCGACGTGTTCTGGCAGACCGGCAAGGCGCCGGAAGGCCTGTGGATCCCCGACCAGGGCGTCGCGCCTTATCGGGGCCGCGGCTAACCATTGGGAGATGGGAAATTCTCCTGAGCAATTCGCCGATCTGCGCGCAGCGCTCGTGCGCGATCCGACCAATCTGCGACACCTCCAAGACTACTGCTACAATGGCCTGCACGATTTCCGTGCCGAGGTGATCGCGACGCTGCGCACCCGCCTCGCCGCGCCAACGGCGAATTTCGGACTGCGCGTGGATGAACTCGGACTCCTCGCCACGGCGGTGGAATACGACGGGCGATGCGCGCGCGGCATATCCACGACGAACGCATCGAGCCTGCAGGACGTGGTGTTCGCCCATGCGCGCCCGGAACTCGCCGCCATGGAAAGTGCCGCGCGGGCCTTCTATCAAGTCGAGCCGACCGCGCTGACGGCGGCCGCGCTGGTGGCGGAAGCGCTGATCGCCCAAGGGGAGTTCGCGGAAGCCGAACACGTGCTCGCTTACTTGCGCGGCACGTCCGTCAATCACGTCGCCGCGGTGACAGATTTCGCGCCGGACTTTCACGCAAGCTTGCTTCACGTCGCGGAAGCCGGTGCGGCAGTCCTTCCGCCCGTGCGTGATATCCGGGAACTGCGGGGGCCATCGCGCGTCGTCTTCGTCTCTGCCGACGCCAAATATTTCCAGCGCTACGGCAAACGATTTCTCGAATCGTTCCGCGCGACGACGTCGCCAGACGTCGGGCTCATGCTACACATCATGGATATGACGGACGATGACACGGCCGCCGTGCTTGCGCTGGTGAAGGAGGACGGCAGCCACCGGATCGGCGTCTCGACCGAATGGAGCGGTTTGCGCAGCGTGGAGACATCGCAAGACGCGCGGAACTACTACCACGCCGTCCGGCTGCTGCGCCTTTGGCAGCTGATGTGCGCCAATCCCCAGGCCGCCATTTGGATGGTCGACATGGACACGGTGTTCAATGGCGACGCCGGGGCACTCTTCGGGCTGCTAAAAGACGCGGACCTGGCTCCTTATCTGCTGCCGGGACGCCTCGAGGCACGAAACAAGGTCTCCGCCCACATGCTCGGCGTGGCGCCGACCGCCGCCGCCCGCGATGCCATTCAACGCGCCGGCGGATACGTCGCCGCGTTCAGGAATATGGACCGCCTGCAGTGGGGCATCGACCAGATCGCGCTGTACGCGGTGTTGATCGATCTCGACGCGCGCGGCCGGTTGCCAAAGCTTGCGCCGGTGCCGGAAGCACTCTGCGACGGCAGCTATGGCGCTGACAAAGTGATCTGGTCGGTGAAGGCGTAAGGGCACGCTAATTCGTTTCGCGCCAGCTGATATCCAGCGGCGTCAGTTCCTCCAGCAGGGCGTCCCGATCTACGAGTCCGATGCAGGGCGTGGCCCCGCGCTCAGCGATCTGACCTCGCCCTAGGCGCAGCGCGGTCACGATGGCCGGCACGCATGGGATCATCGGCCCGTGCCCGGACCGCGCGACAAGATCGAACACAACCCGCCTGGACTTTCCGGCCGCATCCGCGCCCACTATCTCCAGGAAAAACCCACTGCGATCGGAGCCAAAGGCATCCAAGGGGCGCGCCAATCGGTTCAGCATCTCCGCAAAATCGCCAACGTTAGAAATGAGGCCAACGCGGACCAACCAGGTGAGCAGCCATAGAGACAATTGAACGACCGGCAATTCTAGGCCGGCATAGAAGCGCTGAGTCTTTAGGCCGGGGTAGCGCGCAGGGAACAGTTCCAGATCGGGAACGTCGCAATTGGCCAATGTGCGCCATCCCAGTTCATGGAATTTCCGCCAGTGCAGGTCTTGCCAACCGAACACAATGCTCTGTCGACCATCCAGGAGAGTGGAAAACGGCTTTCCCGCGTAGCTGAGGACTCCGCGCAGGGTCGCCAGGCCGGGCGTCGCGCGCTGCGCGGTTGCGATGCCGTAGGTCACGCTTTCAAGCTCTCTGAATTGATCGCGGTAGGAATCGATCAATGCTGCGGTGAGGGCTGGAACCGTGCTCGCCCCACTAACGATCAAGACACCCGCCTCACGCGCCTCCACATCCAACCGGGTAATTCCGCAGACGAACGCGCGGCAGTCGGCAAGGTCGATGTAGTGCACCTTGTTGCGGATGCAGGCTTCCGCGACCTCGTATCCCTGCCCCTGAAAAGGGCCGGAGGTGTGAACGAGGATGTCGGGCCGGACCGCGGACAAAACTCCATCGAGGCCATCGCGAATGTCACAGCGACAAGCCTCCGCGCCCACGGCCTGCGCCAACACGCGCGCTTTCTCCAATGAACGGCCGGCAACGATGACTTGAAAATCGGATTCCCGCGCCAAGCGACGGGCAATCACGCTCCCGAAATTGCCGTATCCGCCGACAACGAGGATGCGGCTCATGGATCTTTCGTCACGCGAAAGGTTCCGGCATAGCCGATGACTTTTCCCCACCACGGATGCCGAATTTCCGTCGACATGGCGAAGGTATCGCCGTCCAGCGGGGTTTCCTCGGCCGATCCCGCGCCCAGAATCCATGTCAGCGGCAACGGCACAAACACGCCGCCGATGCGCAGGACGTAACCGCGATGACAAAGAACGACTTTCTGTCCAGTCCAGGCGTAGATCATCTTCCACCCAAGACCGAGGCCCATCATCTCGACCACCATATTGCCGCCGAGCGGAAGCATGGCGGAACGGAACTCGTAAGGTGGTTTACCGGGAAACCGGAACATACGTTCGAATCTAAAAGCATTGGCGCCATGGTCGGTTACAAAATTCACTGTCGTCGGCACGTCGCGGCCCTCGTAGGGCACCAGCGTCTTGGCAAGACTGAACAGCGGTGCCATCAATCGCCCCAAGGGCGAGGATTCGACATCCAAGTGTCCCTCGACCGTCACCACATCGTTTGAGCCGATCCGATTTGCGTAGTGACGCTTCATCACCGGCGGAAGACGATCCCAGTCCGCGCCGAAGACAGATTTAAAGATGGGATCTCCCGGCACGCTCTGTTCCCAAGAACCGGCCATATCAGAGCGGCTTTATGACCATAAGGAAAAAGACGATCACCAAGCCAATGAAGGCTGGCCAACCAAGTGCGAACCAAATTCGGAACAAGCGGTCATAGGCCGGCGGCAGCGGTTGCCTAGACGCCGCGCTGGCCGCTGCCATATTTCTCAGCCGCGCCTGGATCCATACAACGGGAAGCCAACACAATCCGGCCACGACATAGATCGCGTAAGTGGCGACAAGCCAAGCCTCGGCCCAACCAAAACCGCCGTGCCAAATCAACCACACGCCTGTAGCCGGCTGAAGAATGGCTGCGGGGGCCGTGAACAAGTAGTCCGCAACAACCGTCGTCCGAGTCGCGAAAAGCTTCGCCTCGAGATCTGCGGCGAAGTGCGAGCGGAACATGAAGAATGCGATGCCGATGCCCGTACCGAACAGCACGGTCGCACTGATGATGTGGAGCGTTTTGACGACCTGATATGCGTCCATCGTTCTATCCCGAGAATATGACGCAATCACGCGCTCCGACTACTTGAAATTGTACATCGCGATTTCAAGGTCCAGTGCGCTGTGCGGGAAGCGGTGAAGCTTGCCTTGGCCCAGCACCACCACCTCGAATACAGGCGCCAGCAGGACCGCGATCGCCGGGTCGCGCACGTTCAGGCCGCCGGTGAACGACCCGAACGCCGGCAGGATGACGCGCGTGGCATTCACCGCGAAACACGGTCGCACCACACTGCGCCAGCGGGTCGGCACCGAAGCCTTGGGATGGAAGTGGCCCGAGATTTCGCCCGGGGTCGCATCGGCCCGCGCGATGTGGCGGAACGTCAGCGGGCCCAAGCAGAAATCATGCACGACCGTACCACCGAGCTTCTCCGGCGGATCGGGATCATGATTGCCCGCCACCCAGATCCACTCGGCACGGTCGGTGAGTCCCCGGAGCGTTTGCGCGTCCGAACTTTGGAGGCGTTCGCCCGCGCGGGGATCGTGGAAGCTGTCGCCGAGACAGATGACGCGGCGCGGTTTCAGGCGATCCAAAACGTCGGACAAGGCGGCGAGCGTGGCCGCGGTATCATAAGGCGGCAAAGGCTGGCCGCGCTCCGCGAAACTCGACGCCTTCTCGAAATGGAGGTCCGCGACAATGACCGTGGACTCATCTTCCCAGAAGAGCGCCCCCGACAGATCGGGCGTCAAACGGACGCCGTTGAGCTCGATCATGTCGCGCTATGTCCTGTTCCGCGCATCGCCTCGGCGATGAGGCTTTCCCCCGCATCGTCCAGGAGTTCGTCAATCATCGCCGGCCCGACGGACTCTTTGCCGATGCTGAGCATCACAGGTACCGCCAAGGGGCTCACCCGATCAAGCCGGCGATGATCAATCTTGCCGTGCGCCGCCTGCAGCATGTCCGCGAGGCGCTTCAGGTCGATCAATCCGCCGGCGGCGTCCGCGCGCGTCGCGCGCAGCAGGATGTGATTGGGTTCGTGGCGGCGCAGGACGTCGTAGATGATGTCGGAATTGAACGTGACTTGGCGTCCGGTCTTCTCCGCGCCGGGTGCCTTGCGCTCGATCAGACCGGAGATCACCGCGACGGTGCGGAACATCCGCTTCATCATGTTCGATTCGGTGATCCACTCCTCCAACTCATCGCCGAGGATGTCCTGCTCCAGCAGGCCCTCGACATCGGTCGGTTCCTCACCGCACCAGACGGCGACAGCATAATCGCCGGCCACGAACCCGAGCGGCTTGTATTTGTAGCGCAGCATGCGGCGCGTGAGCAGAAGGCCGAGGGTCTGGTGTGCGTTCCGGCCGGCGAAGCCGTAGACCACCATGAAATAGCGTGCGCCGCGCGGGAACGTCTCCACCAGCAACCGGCCCGGTTTTGGAAAGGTGGAGCGCGCGGCTTGCGCGTCCAGCCACTCCTGTACTTCCGGCCCAAGCTCAGACCAGCGTTCCGGTGTGTGGAAATAGCGCTGCACGGCGTCCGCCAGCGTCGTGGTGAGCGGCAGGCGTCCACCCATGTAAGCCGGCACCTTCGGTTCCCCGCCCTTGGCGCGGGTGGCTATGGCGACGCCGTCGCGGATCCCGACGAATTCCAGCAGACGCCCGCCAAAGACAAAAGTGTCGCCGGCCACGAGGCCGAGGATGAAGTATTCCTCCACCTGGCCGAGGATGCGCCCGCCAAGCCGTACCTTGATGTGGTCCGCTTCCACAATCACGCCGGCATTCATGCGGTATTGCCGCACGAGCCGCTGATTGCGAACGTGGTAGCGGCCCTGGCTGTCCCGCACCAACTTGGCGAAACGCTCGTAGGCACGCAGCGAATAGCCGCCGTTCTCCACGAAGGCGAGCGCTTCGTCGAAGTCTTGGCGCGCCAAGCCCGTATACGGCGCGGCGCTGGTCACTTCCGCATAGAGTTCATCGGCCTTGAACGGACCGGCGCAAGCCATGCCCATGATGTGTTGACACAGCACATCCAACGCGCCCGGCCGCGGCGGATCGCCGTCGAGCACGTTTGCCAAGACGCCCGCACGCGCGACGGTACATTCGAGGGCTTCGAATCTGTTACCCGGCACCAGCAGCGCCTCGGACGGCGTATCGAAGCGGTGATTGGATCGCCCGATCCGCTGCACCAGACGCGCGGTGCCTTTAGGCGCGCCCATCTGGATGACGAGGTCGACCGCGCCCCAGTCGATGCCGAGATCCAGCGACGACGTCGCCACCACGGCCCGCAAGCGCCCCGCCGCCATGGCGGCTTCCACCTTGCGGCGTTGCTCACGGTCGAGCGAGCCATGATGAAGGGCGACCGGCAGGTTCTGCTCATTGATGCGCCACAGATGCTGGAACACGATCTCCGCCGTGGCGCGGGTGTTCACGAAGATCAGCGTCGTGGTGTGCTTCTGAATCTCCGCGTAGACCTCGGGCACCGCATATAGCCCCATATGCCCCGACCAAGGCATGCGCCCGTGGGCGGAGATGATGCCGATCTGCGGCGTTTTGCCGCCCGGCACCTGGATGATGCGCGCGGACGGATGCACATAGCCGCGCAAGGCGTCCGGATGGGCAACCGTCGCCGACAGACCGATGCAGTGAATCCCGCTGTTGAGCGCCCGCACACGCGACAGGCCCAGCGCCAGGAGATCGCCGCGCTTGGTGCCGGCGAGCGCATGCACTTCGTCAATGATGACGCGGCGCAGGCCGGCGAACATCTGCGCCGCATCCGGCGTCGCGAGCAGAAGCGCAAGCGATTCCGGCGTCGTCATCAGCACATTGGGCGGACGCTTGCGCTGGCGTTGCTTCTTCGCCGGCGGCGTGTCGCCCGTGCGGGTCTCGGTGCTGATCGCCAGGCCCATGTCCGCGATCGGGCGTTCCAGGTTGCGGTGCACGTCCACCGCCAACGCCTTCAGCGGCGAGACATAGAGTGTATGCAGCCCCGTCTGCGGCGCGGCGGCCAGGTCCACCAGTGTGGGCAGGAAGCCAGAGAGAGTCTTGCCGCCGCCGGTGGGCGCGATCAGCAGCACCGACTCGCCCTTCTTCGCCGCGGTCAACAGCTGCTTCTGATGCGAATGCGGCCGCCACCCTCGGGACGCAAACCAATCTTCGAACGGGCGCGGAAGGTCGCTCATCCTATCCATCAAGGAGCAAATTGCCGCTGGCGGGCAACAGGTGATTTGGGTGTAATCCGGGGCATGGCTCGCTTTGCAAATAAGGTCGCCCTGGTCCTTCATCCAGGCACGCCGGTGGCCGACGCGGTCGCCGCGCAATTGCGCCAGGGCGGCGCGACACTGGTGTCGGTGGCCTCGAATTTCGATGTGACGAGCGCGCCCGCCTGGGAGCGCCTGCTCGGTGAAGTTGAGCGGCTGGATATCCTGGTGACGATCGCCGTGGGCGCGTACCCGACGCCGCAGGGTATCGCTGCCACCTCCCTGGCCGATTTCCGCGCCGTGGTGCGACCGAATCTGGAAGGCGCGTTCCTGGCCACCCGCTATGGGCTCCTGAAGATGCGCACCCTGGGCAATGGCGGCGTGATGATCAACGTCGCCTCGGCCTACGCAACCGTCGGCGCGGCGGATCAGGCGGCCATGAGCGCGTCGGCTAACGGCATCCGCATGATGACCAAGAGCGCGGCACTGTCCTGCGCCGAAGCAAACGACCGCATCCGGGTGAACGGTGTCGCGGCAGGTCCAAACGCCACACCGGAACACGTCGCGGCCGCGGTGACGTTCCTTGCCTCCGACGCGGCCTCATACGTCAGCGGCTACACCTTACCGGTGGACCGGGGGTTCCTGGCGAAATGAGCGACATGGTTCAAAAGGTCGCACTGGTGACGGGCGCCACCGCCGGGATCGGCCGCGCGACCGCTTTGGCGCTCGGGCGGAACGGCATCGCGGTCGTCGCCACGGGGCGCAAGCGGGACGCGGGCGCTGAGACGGTGAAACTGATCGAGAGCGCCGGCGGGCGCGCGGCCTTCATCGCCCATGACGCCAATCTCGAGGACGAGTGGATCGCGGCGGTCTCCGGCGCCATCGCCGCCTTCGGACGGCTGGATATTCTCGTGAACAACGCCGGCAAGATCATCGTGAAACCGCTCGATAAGCTGACGCCCGACGATATGCAGACGATGCTGCGCGCTAATCTCGAGTCCTGCTTTCTCGGCATGAAGTACGTCTGGCCGCACCTGAAGGCGGCCGGCGGCGGCGCGATCGTCAACGTGACGGCCCTGATGGGTGAGCGGACAGCCGCGATCGGCGTGGCTTACAGCGCCGCGAAGGCCGCCGCCATGGCACTCACGAAATCCGCCGCCATCGAGGGCGCCCGCGACAAGATCCGCGTGAATGCCGTCATGCCCGGCCTGATCTGGTCCGACGGCTGGCAGCGCATGGCTGGGCCGGACCCGGAGACCACCAAAGCCAATGTCGGCAAGACCGTCCCCTTCGGGCGTTTCGGCGAGACGTCCGAGGTGGCGGAGGTGATTGCGTTCCTGGCCTCCGACGCGGCGGTGCAGATCACCGGCGTGGACTTTCCCGTCGACGGCGGCAAGAACGCGAGCTAGGCCGTTAGCTTCACTTGGTCGTCGTACACCTCGGCCGGCAGCGGCAGGCCTGCGAGGTCGGCATCCCTCAGCTGGCCATTCGGTGTGATCACCAAAGCGACCAGCAATTGTTGCAGCTGACGGGTGTGCTGCGCCGCGTGCCAGGCGGTGCGTTCCAGCACGCCGTGGAACGGCTGGACGCCGTAGTAGGTCTTGATGCTCTCCGGGATCTCCACCGGCGGCCACCAGCGCGCCACGTCTGCCGCGACATCGCCGAGGAACCGCGCCACCGATGGCGCATCGGCGCCTTCCGGCGCGCGGCGCTCGAAATGCGCGAAGGTGATCTCGCCGCCTCTTACCGCATCGAGAAAGGCGAGCGGCACCGTGCCCACGTGGTACGCGAGATCGAGCGCCGAACGATCGCGGCCCGGCAGCGGCGTGCGCAGGCGCGCTTCCGGCATCTGCCGCACAAACCGCGCCGCGGCGGCGAGCACGATGGCGATCCGGCGGACCAATTCCTCCGGCGGCAATTTATCCCGCTTCGGGTCGACGCCAACGAAGCGCGCGAGTTCATCCAGGTCCTGGCCATGAACATAGGCGTCGCCGCGCATGACGATCGGCACCGTCGCGATGCCATGGCGCTGGAGCGGCTCCATAGCCGCGTTCGGCTCGCGCACGTTCACGGACTCGAAATCGATGCCCTGCGCGGTCAGGAATTCCTTCGCGCGCAGACAACTCGAACAGCCCGGCTGCCAATACACCGTGATTTTTTCCATGGCCGGACTTTACACCGGCCGTGGCGGGCGGGCTATTGTGCCAGACACATCATACAAGGAGCGATCATGGGCCGCCTTGAAGGCAAAACAGCATTGGTCACGGGCGGCGCGAGCGGAATCGGCGAAGCCATCTGCCGCCGCCTGAGTCAGGAAGGCGCGTGGGTCGCGGTCGCGGACCTGAACGAGGTCAAAGGCGTGAAGCTTGCCCGCGAACTCGGCAAGGGCAGCTTGTTCGTAAAACTCGACGTGACCCAAGAGGCCGAGTGGCAAACCGCGATCGACACCGTCACCTCCCAGTTCGGCGGCCTCGATATCCTGGTGAACAACGCCGGCATGATGAAGCCGGGCACGATCGAGGACGCGACGCTGGCGGATTGGCGCGCCGCCATGACTGTGAACGGGGAGGGTGTGTTCCTCGGCTGCAAGGCGGCAATCGGTTCGATGAAAACGCGCGGCGCGGACCAGGCACCTGCGGCCATCGTCAACGTCGCCTCCACCATGGCGATCCGCGCGCAACCGATGCACGCGGTCTACAGCGCCACCAAGGCGGCCGTGCAGATGCTGTCGAAGTCCGCCGCCGTTCATTGCGCGCGCGCCGGCTACCGCATCCGCATCAATTGCGTGCTGCCCGGGGCGATCGACACGGAACTCCTGCGCGGCAATATCAAGCCAGGCCAGACCGAGGACGACTATTTCACCACATTGAAGGCGCGCTATCCCACCGGCCGGATCGGCACACCGGCGGACATCGCCAACGGCGTCGTGTTCCTGGTGTCCGATGACGCCGACTTCATGACCGGCGCCGACTTGCTGCTCGACGGCGGCAGCACGGCCTAAGAGCATTTTCCGGCGAAGTGGTCTCCGGTTCGCCGCAGAAAATGCGACCAACAAGACTAGAGCAATTCCAAACAGGACGGCTGGATGAAAAGAAAAGGGGCCGGGTTAAAACCCGACCCCTTTTTTGGCCCGGCCCCAGATCGCAGCGCCTTGCGGCAGCACCTCGATCTAGAGCGCCCTCCCCCGAGGACTCCGTGCTGCGAATGGGCCGCAGCAGGACGCGCAGAATACGCGAGCGACGCGTTACGACTAGTGCAGCGAGAACACACTCGCTGGAAATCTTGCGAGATGGACTGCGTGTGGAGCCTCGGTTGTCGAAACGAAACCGTTCGCGCGAGGCCGCGGAAACCGCGCAATTCTGCGGCTTCCAAACGCATGCCGCGCCGGAAATGCGCCGCGCCGGAGCTTGCGAGACCGCCGCCCCGACACATATGAAAAATTTCCAAGCGCGCTCCAGAAATTGGTTGCCATTTCCGTGAATCCCACCGCCGCCGTCGCGAGTTGGTTGAAAGTCACGCCTGCGGGACTGCATGCGGTGCCGGGGAATTTTTGGATTGACCCCGTGAACCCCGTGGATCGCGCCGTCATCACCCATGGCCACGGCGATCATGCGCGCGGGGGGCACGGCTCCGTATTAGCCACGGACGCAACTCTCGCGATCATGGCGGAACGCTTCGGCCCCCAGAGCGGCGCCCAGACCGCCCGTTATGGCGCGCCGATCACAATGGGGGACATGCGGGTCACCTTCGTCCCGGCGGGACACGTGCTCGGCAGTGCGCAGCTCGTGCTTGAGCACAACGGCACGCGTGCCGTGGTCTCGGGCGACTACAAGCGCCGACACGACCCGACCTGCCCGCCATTCGAGGTCACGCCGTGCGATGTGTTCATCACCGAAGCGACCTTCGCGCTGCCGGTGTTCTGCCACCCTGACGACGGCGGCGAGATCGCGCGGCTGCTTCATTCCTTGCGCGTGTTCCCCGAGCGAACCCACCTCGTCGGCGCCTATGCCTTGGGCAAGGCGCAACGCGTGATCATGCTGTTGCGCGAAGCCGGGTACGCCGCGCCGATCTATCTGCACGGCGCGCTCGCCGGTATGTGTGCGCTCTATGGGCGGTTCGGAATCGATCTCGGTGAATTGCGACCGGTGGCCGGAGAACCGTTGAAGGCGCTGGAAGGCCAGATCGTGCTGTGCCCGCCGGGCGCGCTCGCGGATCGGTGGTCGCGGCGGATGCACGAGCCGGTGACGGCCATGGCCTCCGGATGGATGCGCATCCGACAGCGCGCCAAGCAGCGCGGCGTCGAACTGCCGCTGGTGATCTCCGACCACGCGGATTGGAGCGAACTGCTCCAGACCGTGCGCGACGTCAAACCGGGCGCGGTGTGGATCACTCACGGGCGCGAAGAGGCCTTGGCCCACGCACTTGGCACCATGGGTGTGCCGGCGCAGGCGCTGTCCCTGGTGGGGTACGAGGACGAGAACGACGACGATCTGACGGGGACCGCGCCCGCCCCATGAAGGCTTTCGCCGCCCTCCTCGATCAGTTGATCTACCAGCCCTCGCGGCTGGGAAAGCTGCGCCTGCTCGCGGACTACTTCGCCACGACGCCGGATCCGGATCGCGGCTACGGATTGGGTGCACTCGCCGGCACTCTCGACATTCCCCATGCCAAGCCGGCGGCGCTCCGCGAGCTGATGGCGACGCGCGCCGATCCGGTGCTGTTCGCCTATTCATACGACTACGTGGGCGATCTCGCGGAAACCATCGCGCTGATGTGGCCCGGGAGCGGAGCGGACACGACGCCGCCAAGCTTGGGCCGAATCGTGGAAACCCTGCGCGTCGCGTCGAAGCAAGCGGTGCCTGGCCTCATCGCAGGTTGGCTGGACGATCTGGATGCGACCGGGCGATGGGCGCTGCTGAAGTTGCTCACGGGTGGATTGCGCATCGGCGTGTCCGCGCGCCTGGCGAAGACCGCGCTCGCCCAATGGGGCGACCTCGACCTCGCCGACATCGAGGAACTCTGGCATGGGCATGAACCCCCGTATGCCGAGATGTTCGCCTGGGCGGAGAAACGCGGTCCCAAGCCGGCGGCCACGGCGGCGACGGCGTTCCGACCGTTCATGCTGTCCCAAGCCATCGAAGAGCCCGAGTTCGCAGCCCTCGACCCGCGCGACTTCGTCGCCGAATGGAAGTGGGACGGGATCCGCGTGCAGGTGGCGGGTTCGAAAGCCGGCGAAGCGCGGTTGTTCGCCCGTTCCGGCGACGACATCTCGCGCACGTTTCCCGACGTCGTTGCGGCGGCGCGGTTCGATGCGGTGCTGGACGGCGAACTGCTGGTGCGCGGTGACGGCTTCAATCCCGCGCCCTTTGCGGATCTGCAGCAGCGGCTGAATCGAAAAGCCGTCACGCGAAAGATGATCGAGCAGTACCCGGCGTTCGTGCGCGTCTACGACATCCTGTTCGAGAATGGCGAAGACCTGCGCGGCTTGCCGTGGGAAGCGCGGCGCCAACGGCTCGAACACTTCATGGCGACACCGCGTGACGCGTTCGATCTCTCGCCGGTCGTGGCGTTCGAGACGTGGGATGCACTGAAGGACCTCCGCGCCTCCTCGCGCGGCGCCGGGATGGAGGGGCTCATGCTCAAGCGCCGCGACGCGCCATACATCGCCGGGCGCCCGAAGGGACCGTGGTTCAAGTGGAAGCGCGATCCACTGACGGTCGATGCGGTGCTGATGTACGCCCAACGCGGCCATGGCAAACGCAGCTCGTTCTATTCGGACTACACCTTCGGCGTCTGGCGGGACGATGAACTCGTGCCGATCGGCAAGGCCTACTTCGGATTCACCGATGCGGAGCTGAAGCAGATCGACAGTTGGGTGCGCAACAACACCACGGAACGCTTCGGACCGGTGCGCTCCGTCGCACCCGGGCTGGTGTTCGAGGTCGCCTTCGACGCGGCGCAACGCTCGACGCGCCACAAGTCCGGGGTGGCGCTCCGCTTCCCCCGCGTCTCCCGCATCCGCTGGGACAAACCGGCCGCGGAAGCGGATCGGCTGGAGACGGTGGAGAAACTCGTCGAGGGCTAGCCCTCCTGCTCGTCTTTCTTCTCGAGCGACAGGGAGTTGATGCAGTAGCGCAAGCCCGTCGGGCGCGGACCGTCGGGGAATACGTGGCCGAGGTGGCCGCCGCAGTTCGCGCAGGTGACTTCCACGCGCACCATGCCGTGGCTCATGTCGCGATGCTCGTCGATCGCGGCCTCGTCCACCGGTGTGGTGAAGCTCGGCCAGCCCGAGCCGGAATCGAACTTGGCGTCCGCATCGAACAGCGCGGTCCCGCAGCCGGCGCACACAAAGGTGCCCGGGCCCTTGCTGGCATTGAGCTCGCCGCTCCAGGCGCGCTCGGTGCCCTTTTGGCGGAGAATTTGATAGCGCTCGGGGCCCAACTGCTCACGCCATTCGGCGTCGGACTTTTCAATCTTGGGAATCAGAACCTCCTACTTCTGGAGAACGTCGCCGATCTCGCGAATCTGCTGGCGGGCGCGCAGAAGATGGAACCCGAGCGCCGCGAGATGGGATGGCACAAGCATACTGTCCTGGCGGCCGTTGGCGACAACCAGCGGATCCATTTCCGCGCCGGTGCGCAGCGAGTCCAGCGTGTTCTGCCACATGGCGGTGGCGTTCTTCTGCTGGATCACGCCGTCGAAGTCCGCGCCGAGGTCGCGCAGGATCAGGTAGTAGCCGTAGAGCTTGCCCTTCACGTCGTAGAACACATCGTCCGACGTGGTGTCGAAGTAGCCGGAGCTGAGCTTCGCGCGGGCGTCGAGGATGGCGCTGGCGGAGCCCAGGTCGGCGGCGACGCGGTCGAGGAACGCGATCAGGTTGTCGGCGCGCCGGTCGAAGGTGGCGTTCCCGGCGGCGACCTGCTTGTTGTAGCGCAGCAGCGCCTGCACGGCGGTGCGGTACTGACTCTCGGCCTTCGCGGTCGGGATGATGTTGCCTTGGCCCCAATACCAGGTGCGGCCGTCGTACTTCAGCAAGCCCGCCGCCAGATCGAGATCGCCGTTGATGGAACTGGAGCCGCGCGTGCGGCCGATGTAGTCGCCCAGTTCCACCGCGAAGCGCGACACGGCGTAGATCACGCCCAGCTGGAAGTTCGGCGCATTGTCGAGGGCGGCGGCGGGATGCAGCAGCGGCTTGTTGGCGAGCCAGTGATCGGCTTCCCGGTCGACCAGCGCGGCGGCGGTCGCGACCGCCTTGCTGCCG
The DNA here is from genome assembly GCA_965279655.1 of Rhodospirillaceae bacterium. Lineage (GTDB taxonomy): Bacteria > Pseudomonadota > Alphaproteobacteria > Rhodospirillales > Rhodospirillaceae > SCTM01. The sequence goes on along the minus strand of OZ257255.1, from coordinate 5,262,997 downwards.
CCCTGGACCGCGTAGTCCGCCGAGGGCTGGAATGCGATGTCGTCGTCGATCCGGTTGTACAGCAGCATGCCCACCGGAAAGTAGAGCGCGAACAGCGCGACGATGAGAAGGCCGATCCGCGCCGCCTGGCTGGACGTCACCCCGGCGGAGGGGTTCGAAGCGTTGCCGCGGCTTGACTGCCAGGCGTTCCACCGATCGATGGCCCGCGTCCGCAAATTCTGAAGGAAGTCCGACATGCACCTGCCCGGCGGCGATTGCCGCAGCGGCCAAGATGGGTGCAGCCGGCGATATGGTCAAGGCACCGCGGCGGCGGCTTGACGCAAGCGCAGCCGCGTGTGACGCCAGGGTGACACAGAGCCGTGACACAGAAGTTCGTGACAGCATGTTGGCCCTCACCCTCCCCGCTTTTGTCCTCAGTGTCGCCTGCGGCCTCGCCTTGGCGGCGGCGGACTATTTCCGGAAGGTGGTTCCGGCCTCGGTGCCGACGGCGACCGTGCTGTTCTACTTCCTCGCGGTCCAGATCCCGTTGCTGGGCGCCGGATTGCTCTTCGCGCCGCCCGCCGGCGTGCCGGGCGCGGCGTATTGGGGCCCCGCCCTGGCGGACGCGGCGTTCAGCTTGACCGGCAATGCCCTGTTCATCGTTTCGGTGCGGCGCTCGCCGCTCACCATGGTGGTGCCGCTGCTGTCGTTCATCCCGATCGTCGCCATCGCCCTCGGCGCGCTTCTGCTGGGCGAGCAACCGGCGCTGCATCAGGGCCTGGGCGTCGGCCTCGCCGCGATTGGCGTCATGCTGCTGTATCTGCCGCCCGGGAGCGCCCGGATCGGCGACATCTGGCGCACCTTCCGGGCCGAGCCCGGCGCCTTGCCGATGATCGGCGTGGCGCTGGCGTGGTCCATGACCGCGCCGCTGGACAAGATCGCCGTGGCGCAGGCAGGCGTAGCGCTGCACGGCGCTATCCTCCTGACGCTGGTGTGCACCGGCATCGCCGCATGGCTTGTGTTCAGCCGCGAAGGTTCGTTCCGTGTGCCGCGCGAAGGGCGCGCCGTCATTCTTTGGGCGGGACTCGCGGCGGGACTCAGCTTCGCGCTCCAGCTCGCGGCCTACAGCCTGACCCTGGTCGCCTTCGTCGAAGCGCTGAAGCGGGTGGCCGAGATCGGCGTGACCGTGGCCATTGGCGTGCTGCTGTTCCGCGAAGCCCACGGCGCGGCGAAGATCGCGGGCCTCGCCCTTATCCTGTGCGGCGTGCCGCTGATGCTTGTCCCAGCCAGTGGATAACGCGCCCCGGAGCGGGTTGCGGCCCACGGAGGCGCGGTCTAAGCCTCCCGCACCCGAATTTCTTGCAAAGGTGCCGACATGGGATCCTGGTCCGCCGCGACGCTGAAGGCGCTTCATCATCCGTCCTTGAAGGACCGCGTGGTCATCATCACCGGCGGCGGGCGCGGCTTCGGCTGGCTCATCGCGGAAGAACTGCTGAAAGCCGGCGCGAAGGTCACCCTCACCGCCACACGGAACCCGCAGGAGCTGGCGGACGTGCAGAGCCGCGCCGATGCGCTCGCCGGGCCGGGCCGCTGCATCACCCTGCGCGCCGACGTCTCCAAGTATGAGGACTGCGTCGCCACGGTGGATGCGACGCTCAAGGCGTTCGGCAAGGTGGACGTGCTGATCAACAACGCGGGGCGCGGCACCACCGAGTACAACGTGGGCGGCGTCACCGGCGCGACCGTTCACCGCCCGAAGTTCTACGAGGTGCCGGTCGAGGCGTTCCGCACCATCATCGAGAGCAACGTGATCGGCGTGTTCAACATGAGCCGCGCGATCATGCCGACGTTCCTGAAGCAGGGCCGCGGCAAGATGTTCGCGATCTCCACCAGCCTCAACACCATGATCGGGCCGGGCATCTCGCCTTACGGATCCTCGAAGGCCGCGCTGGAACTCCTGCATCGCACGTGGGCGATGGAGACCAAGGGCACGAACGTGGACATCAACATCCTGCTGCCCGGCGGCGCGTCGGATACGCCGTTCATCACCCAAGGCATGGTCGAAGGCAAAGTCGGCGAACGCGCGGGGAAGCCGGGCAACACGCTTCTGCCGGGCGACGTGATCGTGCCGCCGGCGGTGTGGCTGTGCTCCGACGAGAGCAACGGCATGACCGGCGAACGCATCATCGCCAAGTTCTGGCCGGAAGGCGTGGAACCGAAGGAAGCCATCAAGAAGTGCCTGCAGCCACATACGGACCTGCCGCAGATCATGTGACACGGGGTTCGCGCACGGAGAGGCGTCCCGTTCGCGCGTTATAACGCGCGAAATACGCGCGTAATTTTCGCAGAGATCAGAATTCGCAAGGTTTTCAGGCGCTTGCGCAAGTCGACGCGTAAAATACGCGCGGGCATTCACCGATCCCCACCGCAGTCCCTCTCGGGACTCCTCGCTGAAATCGACCCACTGGGTCGATTTCGGGCGCTCGGTATCGCGGGGAATACGCGGTGAAATTTCCGGACCCGGAATGCGATTTTTGGTCACGGGCGCATGTCCTCAGAAAAGAACAAAATGAGAACATAACGCGGGCGGGCGCGTTCGTCAAAGATCGCGGTGCGCTCTAATTTAAGTGGGTTCGAATCCCCGTTGGCACGCCGTTCGCCACAAAAGTTGGCACCATCCCGTCTGCCGAAAAATTGCCGCAGGCCATGCCGCGATCACGGCGCTTTCGGCCCGCGGGGTCGCGCGTCCTCGCCTGACACGCCGACCCCATACGGAATTTGCCCGTCAATCCTACATTTCGCGAACTTTGTTGATGAAGGAACTGACTTGGTCTTGCAGCGCGACCGAATACTGCGCCAACGACGCCGCCGCCGTGAGCACCTCCTCCGCCGACCGACCGCTTTCTTCCGCAGCGATCTTCACGCTGGTGATGTTGGATGACACTTCGCGGGTCGCGGCGGATTGCTCCTCAACGGCGCCCGAGATCGACGTGCTGATTTCGCTGACTTTGGCGATGGTGGCGGCGATCTCCCTGATCGAAGCCGCCGTCGTCTGACTTGCGTCCTGCACCTGTTTGATTTGTCCGCCGATTTCGCCGGTCGCCTTCATCGTCTGGTTCGCGAGGGCCTTCACCTCCGAGGCGACAACAGCAAAGCCCTTGCCGAATTCACCCGCGCGGGCCGCTTCAATCGTGGCATTCAAAGCAAGAAGGTTGGTCTGATCCGCGATGTCCGAAATCGTCTTGGATGCAGTTCCGATTTCTTCTGCCACTTTCAACAAACCGGCGACGAGCGCGCTCGACTTTTCGACTTCGCCGACGGCTCCCTGAATCGAGCTCACCGCAGAGCTGAGCTGTCGGGAAATTTCGACAATGGACGACGATAGCTGTTCGGTCGCCGCGGAGCCCGACGTTGCTTTGTTATTGGTGGCTTCGGCACCCGACGACAAAGCCTCGGCTGTCGCCTGCATTTCCGTGGCCGCCGCGGAAACGGTATCCACCAGGCCTTTGACGTCTTTCTCGAACTCATTCGCGAGCTTGGCGTTCGCGTCCTTTCTTTTCGAAAGATCCGTTGCGAACTTCACAACCTTGTACGGCTTGCCGTTGAGGTCGAGCACCGGATTGTACGACGCCTCGATCCAAATCTCCTTGCCGCCCTTGCCAATGCGCTTGTACTGCGCCGCCTGATATTCGCCCCGGTTCAATGCCGCCCAGAATTCCCGGTATTCGGCAGAGTCCTTGAAGCTGGGCTCTACGAACATGCTGTGGTGCCGGCCTTGAATCTCCTCAAGACGATACCCGAGGGCACGAAGGAAATTCTCGTTGGCCGTCAGGATTGTGCCGTCCAGCTTGAACTCAATGACCGCCTGCGAACGCGTGATCGCGGACACTTGGCCCTGAAGATCGGCGGCCTGCTTCTTCTTTTCCGTGATGTCGGTCGCGAACTTGACCACCTTGAACGTGCGACCGTCGCGCCCGACAACGGGATTGTAGGAGGCTTCAAGCCAGACTTCCTTTCCGCCTTTGCCGATCCGCTTATATTCCGCGGCTTTGAACGTGCCGCGCGCGAGATCGTCCCAGAAAGCCTTATACTCGGCGGTATCCGCAGAGCGACCCTCCGCGAACATACGATGATGCTTGCCGACAACTTCGGTACGGCTATAGCCCATCACATTCAGGAAATTCGCGTTCGCGTCGAGGATCGTCCCGTTCGGCTCGAATTCGATGACCGCTTGCGAACGATCCAACGCGTCGAGGGTCTGTTCCGCGACGCGCGATATGAAAGGCATGTCGAGCATTTGGGCGTTTCCTTCTAGGAGTTCAACTCGGAGACCGATGGCCTCGGCCTTGGAATGTCACGATTGGTGTACCGCCCAGGTGCACGGTTAAGTACAGTTCAAAGGGCGGGGGTGTGCGCAATAAGGGTTATCTCGGAAGATAGAGTTACCCCAAAAGGGCTGCCCCTCAGTCGACCTCGCGTCGGGAACGCGGCGTACTAAGCCACGGGCGCGCTGCAATTTTCCGGTCGCCGCGCGAACGCTCCAGCGGTTCCCACTGTCATCACCGACGGTACATGCGCACCCAAGCCCCTCTCTTGCGCAGGGAGATGCGCCAAAGAACGGTGGACCGTTGGCGAGGCTGAGCTGCATCGCCGCGCAGTCAAACACGCTCGACGTGACAGCAGGAAACAAGCGGCGACTTAAAAGCGAACATCCAGAGACACAAGCGCGTAGTGGACGGTTGCGAATGTGTAGACGGTCTTGTTGTCGGCACCGCCTTCGAGGATGCGGTATCCCACACCGACGCCCACTTTATCCGTGGCGGCGTAGCGCAGCTTCAGCGCGGCGTCGATGGCGCGGCCTTGTGGCGCGGCCAAGCCCTCCGCGTCGAGCAGAACGCTCCATCGCGGTGCAAGCTGAGCCCGCGCCACGAGATTGAGCAGGGGCACCGGACCGGTGTTCGACCGATTGGCGGCAACCGTTCCCTGGCGCAGAGCGATATCGGCATCCCGGATCTTCACGGTGGCCCCCACCCACAGGTCCCAGATGTCGCGCTGCAGGAGGTGGTAGCGATAGCCCACGCGATAGGAGTCGAAGCGATACGCCGCTCGGGTCGGGACGGATGCCGCAAAGCCGGTTCCCTGAAAGGACACCGGCCCCGCAAAGGCGCCCACCCCGTCGAGCGCAAGCGGTGCGTAGAGCACGTAGACCTGATGGGTGTCGCGCCAAGTGTAGGACGCGCGCACGCGGCCATAGACCTCAGCGTCTCCGCCCAGCAGGGGCGACAGAGAAAAGCGCGTGCCGGCTGGGCTGGCGCCATCCGCCCGCGTGGGCGATCGCACATCGTTGCGCGACTGCCAGACCGCACCGCTCTCGAGTTCGACACCGAAACCATTGTCGAACGCAGACGCCGCAGGCGCGCCAAAGGCGGTCAGCAAGAGTGAAAACACAAACACACGTTGCACGGCGATTCCTCGTTGGGGGGAGTCATGTAACGGAGGTACGGCGGCTTTTGCCTGCTGGATCAGCCACGGCGGGCAAGCGCGATGAGCGCCGCGGTCACGAAGGTGAGAGCCGCGACGCAGGCACCGTAGGTACCTAGCCGACCCGCAACCTCGTCACTTCTGAGGGCCTGCGCCCGGCCCCGAAAGGGGTGGATGAGAATGCACCCGCCGCGTCCCGTCCCAGAGGTCAAATCCAAAACCAATTCCGGGAATATTATTCAGGTGCGCGGCGGCGATCGCTTCGTTGTCAGAGGCGCAGCTGAGGTGATGGGAGCTGTAGACATGCCCGCCGTGATTCTTGAAGTCGATTCGATACATAGGCATTCATCAATCCCCCACCCCCGCTCACATTTGACGATCCGCCGCGGGACGGCCGTGACCTGGGTCAAAAAAGACGAACGGTCTGGGGAGAGGCGCTTAGATTTGAGGGGCGTTTTCCGAGATGAATGTCTACACCTCAACGAATATCCCGCGGCAGTATAGGGCGATTGCCTCTGGCGCGCGGTGTGGGGCTCATCGCCCTACGGTCCATCAGGGACGTCTATGCGGACGCAAAGAGCGTGGCAATCGCCTCTGCGAGCATCGTGCGCTTGAGCGGCTTTTGAAGATGGATCGCGTTGGATTCGCGCGCGAGCTCGACCATGGTCGAGGGACTGTTGTAACCGGATATCGTGATCAGCTTGATGCCGGGACGCAGGTTGCGCGCAAGCCGCGCGAGCTGAGCGCCGTTCATGCCTCCCGGCAGGCCGAGATCCGTGACGAGAAGGTCGATCGCATGATGCGCTTTCAGTATTTCGAGCCCTTCCGCCCCGGCGGGTGCGCTGATGACCTTCAACCCGAGACTTTTCAGTTGTCCGGACACCGCATCGCGTACCGCGGGCATATCCTCCACCACAAGCACCCTGTGACTGTCGATGGTCGGAGGCGGAGGCAGTGGTACTGCGGCGCGACTGATCTCACCCCTCGCTTCATCCGCGAGGGGGAAAAACAACTGCACGGTCGTTCCGCCATTTTGCGCGGATGCGATCTCCGCGTATCCCCCCGATTGATGCATGAATCCATACACCATGCTCAAGCCCAGGCCGGAGCCCTTGCCTGTTTCCTTGGTCGTGAAAAACGGATCAAACGCGCGCGCGAGTACTTCCGGCGGCATGCCTGCGCCATTGTCCTGCACGGTCACCACGCCATAACGTCCCTTCGGAGCGCGGGCGAGTTCGAGCGGACCGACCTTTTGCCGCTCTTCAACGGCGACGGAAATGAGAAGCAAGCCGCCGTCCGTCATCGCATCTTGTGCGTTGAGCGCGAGATTGATGATGGCATTCCCGAGCTGTCCACGGTCGAGGTGCACCTCGATGGGATCCGGCCCCACGATGACTTGGAGTTTGACCGAGGCGCGCAGCGTGCGCATCAGCAAAGCCGCCGTCTGTTGCACTTCGCGGCCCAGATTGACAAGCTGAGGAACCAGCGCTTGCTTCCTGCCGTAGGCCAGAAGGTGCTGCGTCAACTCGGCGCCGCGCGCCGCCGCATCGAGAGCCGTGCTGATGTAGCTCTTCGCTTTCTCGTCTCCGCCGCTCCAATCCGCGAGCAGCTCGAGATTGCCTGAAATGACGTACAGCAGGTTGTTGAAGTCGTGAGCGATTCCGGCCGTAAGCTGTCCGACCGCTTCGAACTTCTGTGATTGGCGCAAGCGTTCTTCGGTGGCCTTGCGTGCGCTGACGTTACGTATCGCCACGACGAACGAGGGCCGGCTGTCGCGCTGCATCACGCCAATCGCGATCTCGACCGGGAAGGTGGCGCCATCATGGCGGACGCCTGTCGCTTCCCGCGCGCCGACTGCGATCTCGCGCGACGAGCGCTCGGGCTCCAAAGCGAATCGCGCGCGGCCGGCGCGAAAGACATCGGGTATGACGAGGCCGACATTCCGGCCCACGATATCGTCGGCGCTGTAGCCAAACATGCGCTCCGCGGCAGGATTAAAGGTGAGCAGTGCGCCGTCATCGCTGACGGTGAGAATTCCGTCTTCAACCGTATTGAGGATGGCGCGCACCTTCTGTTCTTGGTCCGCGAGATCGGACATTGCTCGCAAACGCGCGGTCACGTCTTCGGCAAAAATGACGATGCCGCCGATGTCGCCGGGACTGCGATACCATGGGCGAACTTCCCAGCGCAGGCGCTGGGTCGATCCGTCGCGCCGGACAAACGAATCGTCGTCGGAACTCAATACTTCGCCCGCAAGACCTCGCCGGTGAATGGCTTTCCATTCTTCGCTGATTTCCGGGAAGAGATCGTAGTGAGATCGGCCGGCAATATCGTGGCCGAGCCTATAATCTTCGCGCCAGCGGCGGCTGGCCGCGAGATAGCGCATGTCGCGATCGAACATGGCGATCGCGACCGGAGCCTCTTCAACGAAGGAGCCGAGGACTCCCATCCCTTGCATGGCCAGTTGTTGTTTGATCAAGCGGCCCTGCGCCACATGGTTGATTTTGGCCATGGCAACGATGAGTGCGCTGCTTGTAAAAAACGCAACGACTCCGATGGCATCGGCGGTGCTCTGGATCGGTGCGATCAAGGTGTGGGCGAGCACGGCGGCGAGCAACGTGGCGAGAACGCCGCCGGCGACACCGCCCATGCACGCCGCAATGACGACCGCCGGGGAAAGGGTAACGTAGACAACCCGAGTCTCGAGGCTGCCCAAAAACATCCAGCGCACCGCGATTGCGACAATCACGGCCACGACAGAGATGCTCAGCCGCCACACCAACGGTCGACTGGCGCAGGTCGCCATCAGGATGGATATGGCTTCCGTGGTGAGGCGCCGCCGCCCTTCTGCCGGGTTCCTCTCTCGCGGCATTTTGCCTTCCGAGCCCAACAGTATCGTCCCCCAACCTATTCCACTTACAATGGAAGTGCGGAAGCGCACCATGCATTGACCGGTGTCAAAACTCATGGCGGCAAGGAAGCGGCCGCCTGTATCGTTCGTGCCGGGGAGGTCGGGGCCGCCGACTCTGAGCCCCGGCACGCCAATTCCCCGGACAGGGAGACCCGCTAACGCCGAGATGCATGCGTTGGGACTATGATAGGATGATCGGGGCGCGCGGGCTAAAATCTTCGATTACCCCACCTGTGAGGAAGCGATATCCGCGCGTCCTCGATCACGCGATGTTTGCAGAGATTTAGGCCACCCCACCGGCGAATATATCGGTCGAGGTTGTTCGCCGTGCGGGGCGCATGGTACTTACCGATGAGCCTTCTGAATACTTCGCGTTGCCGCAGAGGCGCGCGGGTAGTGTCGGAGACGGTTTCATCCTCATCCATGGCGTACCGGGCTGTAGTCGTTGCGATTGCCGGGTTGGAACGGGAGCTTTTGGTACCCTTTATGCGCTACGCCTACTTAACCTGCGAATTACTTGGACGGGATCTGGACTCCCGACTCTTGATCGCCGCGCACCTTCTCAAGCGCGACGTCTCCTGCTTCGTCGGTCAGCAGTGGTCGATGTTCGCCAATCTCAAGACGGCCCCCAAAGGGACGTTTCTGTTCAAGACCGCGAACAAGGTTCAGGCCGAAGCCGCTTTAGTGGCGAAGCGACACGGTCATAAGGTCGTCATGTCGGACGAGGAAGTCCTCGCGGTTTCTACAGAGGCTCAAATCCGGCACCTCCTCAACCCGCTGTCCGCTGAAATCGCTGACGTGTTTCTCTGTCTCGATGACAGGCACAGGCGGATCGTAAGTTCTCTCGGGAAGACGCAGTGCGCTGTCGTTGGTAGCGCGAGAGTCGATCTGCTCGCGCGGCACAAGGATATTTACGCGAAGGAGGTCGACTCCATCAGGGCCAAAGGTCCATACATTCTGTTCAACACGAGCTTTGGCACCATCAACAGCCTTTGGGGAACGGTGGACCACGCGATGGGAATTATCGCGAACGCGACTGGCATGAACCCTGAGCAGACCAGTGCTAATGCCAAAAACATTGTATCGTTCGAAGCTGCCAGCCGCGCGGCCACGCTCGAACTAATTGAATGGCTCAGCAGTAAATTCGATAGGCGAATTATTGTCAGACCACACCCCGCCGAGAATACCGATACCTGGAGCAGCATCCCGGGAATTGAAGTGGCGAAGAAGACAAACCCCATCCCATGGCTGATGGGTGCCGAGATAATGATTCACTCCAACAGCACCACTGGGCTTGAGGGTGCGGTGCTCGGAACCCCGTGCCTCAACGTTGTTATGATCGACAACCCCGAAACCGATATGTACGTCACCCAATGCAACTACACAAGCCGGTCGGTCGAGGACGCGAAGGCCGCACTTCAACAATTTCTTGCCGGCAAGACAGGGCCGCTTTCGGAAGCCTACAAAACGGACTTCCCCACGGACGGAGCGCAACGATGCGCGGAGGTCATTGCTGGCATCTGCTTCGAATCCAGAACACTCATGCAGTGGGGAGCGCTGGCGCGAAAAGTCACACAGATAGAAAAGTTCAGTATCAAAGTTCATGAATTTGCCGCGCGAGCGACCGCAATCTGCAAGTCTGCTGGGGTTGAGAACATCAGCGTTTTGCAGGTGGACAATTCGTGTTTTCTACTAAGTAGGCCGTGATGCCGCAGCACCTTCAAGCACAAGCCAACGCAAGTGGCGCGATATCTGTTGTGACCTGCTCCCCGTGATGCCTCGTTCATGAGGAGAGTCTGTTCTGGTTTTGCCCCTCTGTGGGGCGGGTTGCGAACTCAGTCGGCGTGAGCCCTCCGAGGCTCGTGTGTGGTCGGCTGGTGTTGTAGTCGATCCTCCATGCTTCGATCAGCCGGCAGGCCTCCGGCAGATTTGTGAACAGATGTTCGTTGAGGCACTCGTCGCGCAGCCGACCATTGAATGACTCGACGAAGCCATTCTGCATCGGCTTGCCCGGTGCGATGTAGTGCCACTCCACGTGACGTTCCTCTTGCCAAGCCAGGATGGCGTGCGAGGTCAGCTCGGTGCCGTTATCGCTGACCACCATACACGGACGACCGCGGAACTCAGCGATCCGGTCCAGTTCCCGCGCCACCCTGATCCCCGACAGCGAGTTATCGACCACCAGGGCCAGGCACTCCCGCGTGAAGTCATCGACGACCACGAGGATGCGAAAGGGGCGGCTGTTGGCCAACGCATCGCTGACGAAGTCCAGGAACCACCGCTGGCTCGGTCCCTGGGGCAACGCCATCGGCGATCTGGTTCCCAGGGCACGCTTGCGGCCACCGCGTTGACGCACCATCAGCCACTCCTCGCGGTACAGCCGATAGAGCTTCTTGAGGTTCAGCACGATGCCTTCCCTGCCGAGCAGGAGCCCAAGGCGCCGATAGCCGAACCGTCGGCGTTGGGACGCCAGTTCCCGCAGCCGGCAAAGGATCGGCTCGTCGTCAGGCCGCCTCGAGGTGTGACGGAACGTCTTCGGTTCCATCCCCACCACGGCACACGCCTTGCGTTGAGAGTAGTCCTTCTCGCGGATCGCCCCGCTCACAGCCGCTCTCCGTAATCTGGGCGTCAGAACTCTTTTTTGTCAGCATCTCCTTGAGCGTGGCATTATCCACCATCAACTCTGCCAGCAGCTTCTTCAGCTTCCGGTTCTCGTCCTCGAGCCCCTTCAGCTTGCGGGCATCGGAGACCACCATCCCGCCGAATTTGGATCGCCACTTGTAGAACGTGGCATCGCTGACGCCGTGCTTGCGGCACACCTCGGCGGCAGACAGCACGGCCTGGCGCTCCTTCAAGATCCCGATGATCTGCTCTTCCGTGAACCGGCTCTTACGCATCGTCCGTCTCCTTCATGGAGAACAGAACCCTAACCCACAAAATCGGGGGCGTTTCAGGGGAGCAGGTCACCGGCGCCAGCATGAAAGCGCTGCAAATGCTGGTCCTCGACGGCAGCACGGAAGTATCTCTTAGGTGCTATCCCGAGGCAGAAGAATTCGCAAGGACGAGTTTCCGAAGAGCGATTTCGTGGCGTCCGATGCCAGCGGAACTCTAGGCGCTCGCAAATTCCGCAACGAAATTCTCGACCCGCTTCGTCGCTGTTTCCGTAGGACTGTAACGGAAGTATTTGGCGAACAGCGCCTGGTGACCGGAACGATCGACGGCAGGTTGCCCGTGAATCACAAGTTCTTCGAGCGCCCGCTCGAACGCGTCGGGATCCGAGAAAAACTCCATATAGCCCTTCAGTTGCGCATCTCCGGGAGAGGGTGCGATCTTCGTCGGCTCAATGTTCGTTTGGCCCCAAGAAGGAATGAGGATCGGCACTCCCGAGAGCAGCGCTTCATAAAGAACGAGCGACCGAAAGCCGACAATGCCCCGTGCGTTGGCGAGCACGTTCGGCAACGTGAGTGAATCCATGACGTGCATATTTTCGGGGTGCGGCGGCATTATCTTCTCGATGAGAGCGATCTCGGGCGAATGCTTCGCTTTGATCAAGAATGGCACCGAGGGATGACGCCGCGCCATCGCCGCGAAGCGATATAGCATTTCAACGAAATGCGCATCGGCGTCGTATCCCTTGCGATATGCAAACAGGACGATGGGCCGATCGTACGATGGGCTCGCGGGCTTGTCCCAAATGTCGAACCGCGGAAAACCCGTTGTCCGCAAAATTTCCGGCGGGTGAAGTTTGAACGCTTTGATGAGATTTAGAGTGGCATCTCCAGCGGTCGCGACTGCGGTCACGGGCGGTATGGATTTGCAGCGCGCGTACATCTCCATCTCGTCCGTCAAGTCCTCCACGATGACGTGTTCCCGGAGAAGCACGAGGAATGGTATCTCCAACGCTCGGCAAGCTATCCGCAGACCTTCTTCATTCCAGTAATCCCAATTACTCGCCATCACGGCGACGACGTTCGGAATGGATCTTTTGACTTCCGCGATAACTTGCAGTCCGAGTTCACCCGACCGCTTCCAGATGGCATCAGCCTCCGAGCTTATCTCGTTCACATATGTTCCCTGGGCACGAAGGCGCTCCGGAACCCATTCCACTTGTGTTTCAGTTAGCTCCTTGTCCAAAATGCAAACCCAGTTGTACCGGGTGCTACGTTCCCACAGCACCCCGATGTCCCTGTTGAATTGGTCGCTATTGATGCAAAGAACCGTGGGAAGATTCGGATCGAATGTTCGCTTGATGATCTTCATGACAAGGAGATTCATTGGCTATCGTCGCTGCGCGCGACATGTGGGATACGCCGAGGCTGCTTACACTATCAAGGCTACTTGAGCCAATACCAACTCACCAACATATTGGAAAGCTTAGGAGCAGCAGATGTTCAACCCGGCATCGTTAGTTGGCGAATTATCTGTCGCTAAAGTCGCCCGCCAGAACATCTATCGGGCAGTCTGACGTGAACACGATTCTGGAATAGCGAATGTGTATTCGTGAAATTTCGCGCCCCCCGTAACTTTTCAGCACGGCTGCGATCACGATGGCGTAGCAAATTCCCGAGAACTCCATTGATTACTTCTGACCTAGGTACTGAACGAAACCTTCGCCATACAAGGACTGAGCTACCGGATGATCCCAATGATAATGGAGCGGCGCGAGGAATTTGCGAATATCTGTACGCTTAACGAAATGATTCATGCGCACAATTTTGGTGAACCCGTGTTCGCGATACATTGTCTCGACCACCTCGGGAGTGCAATCATTTGAGAAATCCGTGGGGCGTTGAATATAATTTTGCAGGAAAACGCAAAAATCTTCGCCGAAGAGAGCTTTCAAAAAGCTGCCATCCAAGGCCTCATTTGTCCGCTTCCCGTGCTCGTCGACGATAAGATCAATAGCGCCGTGAATAACGCTGGGGCGAATACTGTCAATAAACTGGCGAAACTGCTCGTTAGCGCGATAATAGCTTTGCAGCGCCGGGAAGACTGCTTCCATCAGCGCGCCCCGGCATGGACCGTAGCTTGTAAAGAAATACCCGCCATCCTTGGTGCAACGGGCACCCTCTGCAAAGCCCTTTCTAACTTCCTCCATGGTATCAAGGTGGACGAGGACCCCGTTGATCGCCACAAAGTCAAAGCTCTGATCGGCGTACGGCACTTGCAATACGTTACCGCTCTTCAATATAACTTTCGTAAGATCAGCGCCGCGTGAGGATAGGCTTTCGCGCATAATGGGCATCCAGCTTTCGCCTAGGTCCATGCCATGGACTTCCTTGACCCCTCTATTGATCAGCCAAAGGAAGAAAGCACCGAAATTGCCACATCCTAAATCTGCAGCTAATCTTCCCGGCCACCATTCGGGTGGAATTCCGAACTCAGCATTTTCGTAAATATTGTAGACGCGGTTAAATGTCGTATCGTCCGCTGCGATGCGCGAGTGCTGTTTCTCGTATACTGCGCGAGTAACATTGTGAAATGATTCTTGACCGCTCATTACGGCTCCATATCTGCCAAAAGGCACCCTCTGCCTTGCCTTGATTAAGCTGCCTGAAGCCTACAGATATTCGCTTTCCAAACGCAAGCGTCAGAGAAGAAGTTGGATGCTGCGGCCTCGTGGAATCCAGTCAATCGGTGGCATTTCGCATCGGGTTGTCCGGGCTTAGACTCGGAGCTATACAGCGCCGTCAGCGTTCAAATTCAGGACTTCCATTTGCCGTGCATCGCTTACCTGATTTGCGAGTTGAGGGCCCGGAATTTTGATTCGGTATTGCTCCGACGCCGCGCAACTGCGATTGCGCAGCGTCGCGGTGGTCGTCGGGCAGCAATGGTCGATGGTATCCAATGCGCCGCGGGCGCCTCTTGGCGTATTTCCTTTCAAAACGACAAATACGATCCAAGTCGACCTCGACTTGGATGCCAAGGCAGCAGGTCATCCTGTACTCCTTCTAGACGAAGAGAGTCTCGCGGGCACCGACCCCTATGTCATCGGTAGTTCACCGATCCTCGCGCGGTCGCGGTGGCCCACGTCTTCATATACTAAACTTAGGCTCACCGCGCCGTGCTGGGCGGCAAGGGTCCCGCTATCGGCAGCCCGCGCGTGGATCTGTTGCGCGATCATCGCGCAATCTATCAGGACGAGGGTGACGCCCAAAAGGCCGCGCACGCCGAAGGACGCCTAACGCCTCTTACGCAAAATTCTGGACGAGAATGTGACAGACGACACCGCTGCATGGAAGCCGCGCCTGCCCGAGAACGCCGCGTGGAGCATCACGCAAAGAAATTTACCGTGCCGGTCGACGAGACGCTGAGCCGCATCCAAATGTTTCCTCACGGCACTCGGATGCACAGGCATGACTGCGACGGTCTCGGACGACTCGTTTTTTTATGCTGTCACGTTAACTTTTCAATTCGATTGCACTTCTCGGCCGACGATCGTCGCTTTTTGTCACGGAGGTGGATCGGTTGCTAGCCTGCCTCAGAACCCTCGCCTCGCGAAGCAGCCCTGTACTATCCAGGTGTTCGCAGATGCGGCTTGCTTAGCACGCCAATTCCGCCCCATGCGGAATCGAAGCGCGAACTTTGTCCGAGGGAGAGGGGCGTGAAGATATTAGTCGTCGGCGCAAGCGGACTTGTCGGAAGCCACGTCGTGAAACGCGCGCTTGCCGACGCCAGAGTGACGGAAGTGATCGCTCCGACGCGCCGCGGCCTTTCGCAGCAAAGCAAGCTTCAAGCGCCGGTCGTGAATTTCGATGACCTTCCCCAGGACGCTGCTTGGTGGAAGGCGGACGCCGTCATCTGCGCGCTGGGCACCACGATGAAAATCGCCGGGTCGCAGCCGGCCTTTCGGCGGGTGGACTACGAATATCCTCTTGCCGTGGCGCACCTTGCGAACTTGCACGGCGTACCTACCTACGTTCTGAATTCCTCGCTCGGCGCCGATCCGGCTTCGGGTTCGTTCTATTTGAAAGTTAAGGGCGAGATCGAACGCGATCTATCCACGATTGGGTTTACGTCTGTAACCTACGTGCGGCCCGGCTTGATCGGCGGAGACCGTGAGGAATTTCGTATTGCTGAACGAATCATGTCTTCCGTTCTGACATTGCTCGGGCCGCTGATACCAAGACGCTGGCGCATCAATCCCGCGCCCAAGGTCGCGAGCGCATTGCTCGAGGCCGCCATCGCGGCAAGGCCCGGTGTTCATATCATCCCCTCGGAGCAGTTGGTCGCCGCCTCATAAGTGAGATGAGCGACTGGCGGCGTTGCTCCATCGGACCATGCCGAGGCGAAAGAGGCTTCATGCACGACGTGCTGGACAAGATGATGGGCCCGCCCAAGGGCATGGCGATCGATTTCCTGACGCCGCCCGGCGCCCCGGCGCTGGCGCCCGCCGACGGCATTTCCTGGGAAGTCTTCCGCAATCCCGTCTCGCTCTTCATCGGCGGCGTCGCGGCAGTCCTGCTCGAACTGGCCGAGCCGTCGGTCCGTTCGGGCGTATGGGATCACAGCAACTTCCGCAGCGATCCCGGCACGCGGCTTCACCGCACCGGATATGCCGCCATGGTCACGGTCTATGCGCCGCGCGAGAAGGCGGAACAGATGATCGCGCATGTGGTGCGCGCGCACGACCGGGTGCGGGGGACGACGCCGGACGGGCAGGCTTATCACGCCAACGATCCTCGCCTGCTCGATTGGGTGCAGGCCACCGCGACCTGGGGCTTCACCGAAGCCTATCATCGCTATGCGCGGCGGCTGACGTCGGCCGAAAAGTCCGCGGCATTCCGTGAAGCGCAAGCAGCCGCACGACTTTATGGCGCTGTCGGCGCGCCGGACGACTGGGAAGCGTGGGAGGCGCTGCTGGCGCGCACGGCGCCGCTGCTGGAGGATCACGCCATCTTGGGCGAGTTCGTGGATATCATGGCCACGGCGGACATTGTTCCCGCGCCGCTGCGCGCGCTCCAGCGGCTTCTGGTCCGCGCCGCCGTCAGCATGACGCCCGAGCCGGTTCGGTCGCTTCCCGCCATCGCGGGGCGGGGCCTGCGGTTCGGGGAAGACCACCTAGTCCGTGCAATCGCACATGCGGCCCGATTCATGCCGCTCGGCAATCTGCCGCCCGCGCAGGCGATGCGGCGAATGCGCGCCGATTCGGACAGGTTCAAGGCTGAAGCGGCGAGGCGCTGAGGAAATAGGCCGCAACGCACGCCACCAGGCTGGTGGCAAAGAACATCGTGTAGGGATTGAGCAGAGAGCCACGCCCTTCGAAGGTCAGATAGATTGTGACGAACAGCGGTCCTGTCATGAGCCAAGCCGACAGCAAATAGCCTTGATTGAATTGACCGACGCCAAGGGCACCGCCGAAATAGACCAGGGCGAGAACGCCGATCGCCCACTCCGAGGGTGGCTTCTTGCGCTTGCGGCTGACGTGCCGAATGATTTTCCGCGCACGCGCGAACCGCTGCGGCGGCTCAAATGGGACTTCGCCCTGATCGAGTACGGGGGGTAGCTCTTCCATGCTCTTCCTGGTGCTCGCACGTGACGGCCGGCAGGTCCAGGTCGAGCATATCACGCGCCAGAACATCCGGTACGGTCAGTGCGGAAGCCGCTTTCTGACGGAAAGCCCGCCTCACAAGGCGGGGCATTTTGATCCCGGGCTACGCCAGCGACCGGGGTGGAGCCTGTCATCCCTGCCCTATTGGGTCATGAATCTCTCAGGCTTCCAAAATAGCTGCGCAACGGGCTGCGGACGGCAGCGTGTCACAGCTATTTGAACCAGATCGCGGTCGGGTAATTTGAATGCAGTCGCCTGTCCAGTCCAAGGCGATGACCCGATGGCGTTACCGTCACCACGAACGCCATGAGGAAGAGCGGGATGAGCGACGCGTCATAATAGCCCCCGATCGCTAGCATGATGATGATGAAGCATGCGATGGCCCCACCGAAGCGACTGCCGAGGCCAAGGATCATCGAGACACCAGCCGCGATTTCGCCCAGGCACACGACATAGGCGGTGGGAATGTATAGCGGGATGGCAAATTCCCGGAGGAACGTCGTGGCGAAGGACTGGGGATCGAGTTCCGTCAGGCGCTGAAGGAACACCTCCTTGAGCATGTCCGACCAGAGCCAGCCCTTCCGCAGCTTGTTAATGCCGGCGAGAAAAAAGAATACTCCCATGAAGATTCGAAAGAACACGGCGATGCCGAGGCCGAATCTTGACAGCCGACTTTGATGGAAGTCGTGGCCCGCGCCCGACTCATCTGAGGCGATTTTGCTCATGATTCCGCTTCCTGATCGAATAGAGAAATGGATCTCGAAGGGGCGCCGCGGTTGACTCGCGGCCTTCGACCGTCCGCCCTGCGTACGCGGGCCCGCCGGCCGCTGGTGAGGTTGGGGATGGCGGGCCGCCGCGTTTGCCAGCGGCCCGCCGTTTCCTGCTGAACGTCGCTAGAATCGGTACCCCGCCCGGACGCCGACCTGGCGCTTATCCGGGGCATTGAACTGGGCGACGTAGCCGAGCGAGAACGACCCAATCAAACTGCGGTTGAAGTCGGGAAAGTCGTTCGCACCGGTCTTGAGGGTGTCATCGTCGAACACATTGTTGACGTAGGCGACCACATTCCAGCGCGACGTCGTCACTCCGGCCCGAACATCAATATTCCAGTACGAATTCAGGTAGAGCTGGTTGTAGTAATCGATGAAGCGCTTGCTCTGGTACTTGATGTCGGCTTCGGCCAGCCAGTCGATGTCACCCGACAGCGTGGCTCTGTACTGCACACCCCCGGTCAACGAGTGCTTGGGCGCTCCTTCCAACTGATTGCCGCTGAAGGTGTTGTAGCACTGGTTGGTCGCTGCGGCCGGCGGCGGCGCGGTCTGCACTGTCGTCCGTTCACAGTTTCCGGCGCGCACGATGTTGTACAGCGTCGAGTTCAGGATCCGGAACGCCGTGTATTTGGTGTCCAGATAGGTGTAGCTGAGGTTAGCCGTGAAATTCGGTGAGATCGCGGCGATCGTCTCGAGGTCCAGCCCCCATACCCGCGCCGAGCTGGCGTTGGCGGTATACGCGCGGGCGATGTTATCCACCGGGCTGATGATGGTGCCGGTCAGCTGCTTCTTCGAATAGTCCTGATAGTACCCCGCGACGTTCACCAGCAGGCGCTTATCGAGCCATTCTGTCTTGGCGCCGATTTCGTACACCCACATCTTTTCGGGATCGTATGTGTTGGTTGCCGCGCTCACCCCGGTGCCCACCAGACTGACGCCTCCGGGCTTCTTGCCCTCGGCGGCCGAGGCATAGAGCAGAGCGTCGGGCGCGACCTTGTAGCTGACGGTCACGCGTGGGGTCCAAAATTTGGAGGGCGTGCGTGGATTGACGTAGCCGGTGGCCGCCAAAGCGAGCGATGCCGCGCCGGGAAACTGACAGACGATCAATCCGGTTCCGGCCTGCACGACCCGGACCCCCGTTACGGGGCATCCGATGAACCCGGTTTGGGTGGTCGGCCCGTTGATGCTCTCCCGCTCCCAGGTGTGCCGGATTTCGCCGGAGATCGAAAGTTCGTCGGTGATCGCGAAATCGGCGAGGGCGTAGACCGAATAGTGATGGGTCTTGCGGTCGGTCGTATACGGCGGGACGAAGTATGGCAGCGTCGAGCCGATTTGACGGAGAATGCTGGCGCAGCCGCCGCTCGTCGCGATGCAGTTCAACGATAGATTGTCCTGGTGACTGTTCTCGTACCAGTAAAGGCCGCCGACCGTCCAATTGAGCGGGCCGGTTCCATTCGACTGGACGCGGAGGTCCTCGCTCAACAACTGATTTCGATCCAGGCTGTGAAGTTCCTGGATCGCATTGACCGCTAGATCCGCCGCATCGCCTTCGGCGAATTGGTCGATCCAGGACTGTTGCTTTGTGAGGCCGTAGTGGAAGAGCGATATCACTGAGATATCTTCGAAGGTCGCTTCACCGCGCAGCGTGGTGCGCCAAATCTGGCGGCCGTAGCCGGGGTAGTCTTTACCGTCATCCGGATTGCGGCTGGGGCGCAGCACGCCGTAATCGCTGAAGCTGCCGGCCGAGCCTGCATTGATCGCCACCGTGGGTGTCGCGCCCGCGACCCAACCGACAGCCGTGCTCGGCGTGGGCGTGGCGACCGAGGGGAATTTGTCGACTCTCGGTTCCGGGTCGAAGTGATCGTCGGAGTACTCGGAGCGGAGGAACACCTTGAACACGTCATTCGGCGTTACCACGATGCTGCCGGCGACGCCGCGGCCATCTCCGCCGCCGAGCTTTCCACCCGAAACCGCGCTCTTGTAGAAGCCGCCCTGCGTCCAGCCGGCCGCATTCAGGCCCATCGAGACTTTGCCCTCAAGAATGGGCCCGGACACCCCGACGCGGCCTTCGTACTTGTCGTAGCTGCCAATCTCGACGCCGGCGGTCCCCTCGAACTTATTGCCTGGCTTCTTCGTGATGTAGTTGATGGCGCCATTGAAGGCTTGACGTCCGTACAGGGCCGAGTGGGGGCCTTTTACGATCTCGACACGTTCGGTATCGAACAGGCGAGGGTTGATGCTGAAACCGCCGCCGGCGCTGAGGATGGCGGTCGTGGAGATGTCGACATCGTCCTGCAGGACGGCAACGTTCTGGCGGCCGCGCGTCGGCGATAGGCCGCGGATGATGATGCGGGAGTCCTGCTTGGAATAGGCGTTGTCGAGGATCAGGCCGGATGTGTACTTGGTGAGATCGCCTAGTTCCCCGATTCCCTTGCGCTGGATCGCCTCGGCCCCGAACGTCGTCACAACGATCGGAACTTCCTGAAGGCTTTCCGCGCGGCGTCGGGTGGTTACGACGATCTCTTCAAGCTGGGCTAGCGCCGGCTCGGCGACGCAGCTCAGGCTTGCGCTCACTATCGCGAAGGCCGCAATTCGGCGTTGCACATGCATAACCATCGTTCTGAGTCCCCCAATAATTAGACGCGTCCCTTGGACCACGTCGCGCACGCGGACATGGCCAGGGGCGATATTGTGAGGTTTCAAAAGGGCGGAAGGAGGAACGAAGGACCCTGTCCGCTCTCGGGACGCGTGGAGCAAATGCGCTCCCCCGTTGCACCGAAGTCACCCCATGAGGCGCAGGGATTACTCGCGCAGAATCCGGGCTTGGATGTCTTCGTAGCCTTTGCGTATCGCCAGGGTCCCACGCGTTGACCCTCCCGGGACGACAACACGAAAGCCAAAAGGGCGATGTGCGTCGTCAGTCCATAGATCAAAATTGAGGCGATAGGTGGACCCGTCCGGCGCTGGCAGGAGTTCGACGAAGGTGAAGTGGCGAAGCATCAATTCCTCGCCGGATGCGCGCGTGATCTTGAGTTCATTGCGGTAGGTGAGGCGCGCGAGGCCGCCGGAAAGGGTCCGCACGCGATCGAGATCCTGGCCAGCCCAGCGAAACTCCTGCTCGCCGCCGGACTTGAAGTCATAGTGCCTCGTCATGACGAACATCGACGTCGCGCTTGGCGACATATTGATAAAACAAGAGGGGTCGCACGCGGCTACGGGATGCATGGTCGCGCCTGCTCCCGTCACATCGATTGCGACCATCTTGTCAATGCGGCGCATACCGATCGTCACGGTCTTGCCGTCGTAGAGACCGACCCCGTCGGCCCGTACGGACTCCCATGCCGCGTCATAATCGAACCGGGCCTGGACGCGGTACTTTCCATCTGCCGCCGTGATCGTGTTGAGCAACGTGACACCGCCGTCGGGTCGGCGCACATACTCGAAGCTCTCCTCCCGCCCCGACGCGCCGCCCGCGACGATCATGGCGCCGCTGTCGAGCACCGTGGCGCCTGCGACGCCGCTGTAGAACGGCGGTTCCACGGCGCGAGACGTCTGTGCCAAAAGAGTCAGAACCGATAGCAAGCGGCAGGTGATGCCGAGCATGTTGACTACCCTTCAGCAATGACAAAGTGAGGCGTGGGAACGCTGATCAATCGGCCCATATCGGATGGCACAAACGTGACATGGATCGATCGGCTCAGTTGGGGAGGATCTGCTTCTGTATTTCCTCGAAACCCTTGCGCAGCCCGATGGTGCCGCGCGCGGTGGAGCCCGGCGGACGCACGCGAAACGCCATCGGCCTATGTTCCAAGTCGGTCCAGATCTCGAATTCCAGACTGAACATCTGTCCGTTTGGCTGCGGTATGTTCTCGCGGAAGAAGAAGTGCCGCATCTTGAGTTCAGCGCCGCGCGCAAGCGCCACGGTGGGTTCGTCTTTGAGGACTATTTTGACGTGGTCGTCCGTCAATGACTGCGCGCGGATCAAGTCCTGTCCCGCCCACAGGAAGTCCTGCTCGCCGCCTCGGGTTAGGTCATAGTGCCGCGTCATGACGAACATCGGATTGATGCTCGGCGCCATGTCGATCAGGCAGGATGGATCGCATGCGGATATCGACTGCGTCGGCTTGCCCTTGCCGGAAACGCTGATCACGACCCTGCGCGGCTCTCTCTTGAGCGTGATTTCCACAGGACTGCCATCGTAGACGCCGATGCCATGGACCGCGGTGGCATTCCAGCCGGCGTCGTAGTCGAATCTGCCGTTGACGCGATACTTGCCGTTAGCCGCGGTGCTGGAGTTGACGACGGTGAAGCCGCCATCAGGGCGCTTCACGTACTCGAATGTTTCCTCTCGAGCGTTTGGGCCGTCAGCGACCACAAAGACACCACTGTCGAATACCGTTGCACCCACGACGCCTGAGTACAGCGAGAGGTCGGCCGATCGCGCCGGCAGGGATACGAGAGCCAGGAGTACGAGTGATCGAAGCATGCGTTGCTGCCCCTCATGCTGGTTTCTGGGAACGGGAAACTCAGTTGACCGTGACCATCGGGCGCATAAGGTGCGCGACGACGAAGGTGCCCATATCTAAGCGAACGGCCGGCGCATGGCCGGGCGCGCCCCTCGTGCCGTCCGCGTTCCGGACATCCAGCCTCAGTCGACCGTCGGATCGATCTGTGGCGCGTGCCATTTGGCGGCAATCTGTCGCGCAACTTGTTTAAGGCGCGGGAAATAGCGCCGCGCGGCAGCCACGCGCGACATCGCGCTATCGAAATAGCGCAGGCCAATGCAGGCAACCGGCAGGCCATCGACCATGATAGGCACTGAAATCGAAGTGGTCTTTCCACTCACTTGTCGGGGTTCCGAATCGTCCACATTGCGCCGTCGCATGCGCGCGGTTACCAAGCCGTGAGTGGTGATGGCATACCCGTGACTGCGGCACGATCGTAAGATTGCCAGGCATTTTGAGCGCGTTCGAGCAAGATCGGCCAGGGGCTCAGCGCTGGCGGCGAGACGGTCGAGCATCCGTTCCTGCCGATCCGACGGCAGGTGCGACAGGTACGCGAGACCCGACGCGCTTTCGAGCATTGGAACCCGAAAGCCTACCGTAAAGTGCTCCAGACACTGCGGGGTGAGGCTGTCGGTGGTCTCCCACACTACCACCTGGAGGCCATCGGGGGACGACACAACGACCGGCCACTTCGTTTCATCGCACAGGCGCAGCATGACGCGCCGGATCGCGGCCATCCGCTCATGGTCGGTGGGCCTGGTCTCGATGAGCTCTATAATTCGTCCTGCAAGAAAATAGCGGCCGGATGCCGCCAACTGACGCACAAAACCGCGATCCTCAAGGACCGCTAAAGCGCGGTAGACGCTCTGACGCGAGATGCGCACGGCGCGTGCGATTTCGCTGATGTTCAAGCCGATGGGAGAGCTAGCAATCGTTGCAAGCACATCAAGACCGCGCTGGAGCGTCTTCGGCGATTCGGAGGCTTTCGGCTTGGTTACCATTTGTGACATGCCTCGAATTTTGGCACGTATCGCAAACCTCCGTTGCGGCTGCTTATCGTTTTCAGTTGGGTGGCTCGCTACAGATAACGGTTGGTGCTGTTGCGCAGAGTTGGAGAAAATTGCTTATCCGGCAAGGGTCCGTTCCCGTTTGAAATCCAGAGGGATACTCAAACAATCGGGACGCCGACCCTCCGCCCTCGCAAGGCCCATTTTGGCAATCACGTAAGCGGGAATTCCAAAAAAGTCCGACGTGGATTGCACGTGCTGTCCGTTAAGCGGACGCCGCCTGCCATCGGGCGCCACGATTACGCCGGCGCAGCAAGATGCGCCAAATCTCTTTGCACGGTGCCCCGATGTTCGCGGACGTTCGCCACATAATTCGCACGGTAGTGATTGCGGTCGCAGTGTCGGGAACGCCGACGAACGCGGCCGACGTCGATGGATTGCTGCTCACCACCAAGTTCGGTGAACTCTGCACGACCTGCAAGGCGACCCTTGAGTGCGTCAGGGGTGAGAAGACGACACTCTATGCTTTCGGCGAGCGAACTTTTCTAAGCCAGATGTCGACGGTGCTCGACTTCGTTCCCGGTCTCCGTCAGACCGCCAAAGTTCACACCCGGCCGGTAACGGTAACCTCCGGTGCGTCCGTGCTGAACGCCAAAGCGCGCTTCGACCTGGGAGAAGCGCGCATCGACCTGCCCGATATCGCAGGTCAGGCCACCCAAATAGAGCGACGAACCGGTGCCTGGACCGCCGGGGGAAGCGGCGAACCCGGTAAGTGCTCGGTCCCAAAGTAAGACGAGAGCCCCCTCACCGCTTCTTCACGAATTCCGCCCGCAGCACGAGACCCTTGATGCCGTCGTAGCGACAGTCGATCTCTTGCGGATCGCCGGTGAGGCGGATCGATTTGATGAGCGTCCCGCGACGCAGGACCTGTCCCGCACCCTTGACGTCGAGATCCTTGATCAGTGTCACCTGATCACCGTCGGCGAGAACGTTGCCAATCGAATCGCGCACCACCACCTCGGCGGCTTTGGCCGCGTTCGCCTGCTTTGCGCGCAGATCGCTGGCCGGAATCCATTCGCCGCTCTCATCGTCGTAAACGTAGTCATCGTCGCCGGACATCATCAACTCCTCACATTGGGCCATGGCCCATTCTTGCACGTTCCCAGCAATATTCCGGGAGTCGTCAAATCCTGGTCAGAACGGCCCGGACGTGGCCATCTTCATCGCCCTTCGCAGGGCTTCACGCGTCGCACGGTTTGCTGGGGGGCGTGCACGGGACGCCCGCGCCAAGATCGATCCAGTGAGCCTCGATGGTCGTCTGCTTGCTGACAAAGCTTTCGTCCCACGCCCGCGCGCCGTCTTCCTGGGAATAGGCAACCACGAGCGGCGGGCCTTTGCTTGACCCGAGCGGCAACAGCACGATGCGAGAGCGGGAGCCTGTTGTCGCGCGCGTTATCATCCGGCCGCCGGCTATCTGGATGTGGTCAACCATATAACAGCCGCAGGGCGTGTTGATGATCTTGTGAAAATTATCGATCGACTGTTCCCGAAAGCGCTCACTTTTCGTCTCGTACAAGACGCTGCCCGTGAAGTCGCGCCCCCACCTTTCCACCAAGCCCGTCCCCTGCAGGCGCACCTTCAATCGTCCATTCTCGACTTCGAAGATGAAAAGATGCGGCGCGTGCGCGATCGAGGGCCGGTCCAGAAATCGCGACAGTTGGGGGATACGGCTGCCCGGCTCAGCCTGCTTCCAGTGATCCACGAAGCCGTGCGCAAGCGTATCGTGGTCCGGGATTGCGATTTTCTCACTCAGATTCATCGGCGTTCGTCTCGGCCTTAGATTTTTGGGAGAAGTCGCAAGACCCGGCGGGGAAGTCGCGCATTTTGCATGAGTTCGCAAGCGTTCCGCGCGGCCGCGCCTACATCGTGGGGATATTGTGCAGCGAGGCGTTGGCGCGATCCGAGCCGCGCATAATGCGGAGAGATCTAGAGCAACCCCAGCTTCTGCAGTTCGGCCTTCAGCGCCTTGGGCATGTTCGGATCGACGTAGGCCGCGGCGGCAAACTTGGCGATGTCGGGGGGTGCGTCCGTGTCCTTGAGGTAGCGCCAGCCCTGGAACGGACGCTTGGCCGTCGGCGCCACGGGGATGTGGCGCGGCTCAAGCTCGATGATGCAGTAGGGCTTGCCGCTGTCGTCCTTCTTGGAGTGGATATCCACGATCGGCTGACGCACCTGGATCAGGCGCTTGATCACCCAGTACATCGATCCGCCGGCGAGGATATCCGCCGCGCGCGTGGGAGTCATGCGGGTGCGGTGCTGATGATTGCCGCGGGAATTCTTCCAGCGGTCCTGGCGCGGACCCAAATCCTCCGGGTCCTCGATGCCGACCGCGAGCTTGATCATGTGAAGCGCCATGGCGACTTATGTTTTCAGCATGATCTCTGCGAAAGACCGGCACCCACTTTTCCGGATCATGCTCTAGGTAAACTTCACCACAACCAGAGTCACGTCGTCTTTCTGCGGGAGATCGCCGCTGAATTCGCGCAAACGCGCCGCCACGGACGCGCAAATTTCCGTCGCGTTCAGGGCGGCTTTATCGCGCACGGCTTCCATCAACCTCTCTTTGCCGAACTGCTCGCCCGCGGCGTTGAGGGTTTCCCAAACGCCGTCAGTGCCGATCACCAACACGCCCGTCGCGGGCCATTCGTTGCGGGCGGTTTCGTGGAACGCCCAGTCCGGCTCGACACCCAGCGGAATGTCGTGCACCGCAAGCTCCTCGATGCGCCCGGTTACCGCGTCGTAGAACAACAGCGGCGCCTGGCCCGCGCTGATCCAGCGCACCTGGCGGGGGCTCACCCCTTCCTCGAAGATCATGTAGACCAGCGTCACAAAGCGGCCGCCGGAAGAGTCGTTCGCCAAGTGGCGATTCACCGCACGCATCACCGGAAGGAGTTGGCGGCCGTCGCCCGCGTGACTGCGCAGAAGCGCGCGCACCGACGTCATGGTCAGAGCGGCGACGACGCCGTGTCCGGTCACATCCCCCACGACGACGCCGATGCGCCGATCGCCGGCCTCGTCGACGAAGTCCATGAAGTCGTAGTAGTCGCCGCCGACGTCGTCGCTGTAGATGCTCAAGCCCGCCACATCGTAGCCGGGCAATTGCGGCGGCGCCGCGGGCAGAAGGTTCTGCTGGACGTCGTGGGCGAGCGAAAGCTCCTGCT
The DNA here is from genome assembly GCA_965279655.1 of Rhodospirillaceae bacterium. GTDB lineage: Bacteria > Pseudomonadota > Alphaproteobacteria > Rhodospirillales > Rhodospirillaceae > SCTM01. The sequence goes on along the minus strand of OZ257255.1, from coordinate 5,236,572 downwards.
TCACTTTGATGTGGCTTTGCAACTCCGGCACCATGGCGTTGAAGGCCGCGGCGAGTTCGCCGACTTCGTCGCGCCCGAGCACCGGCGCGCGGGTATCGAGCTTGCCGGCGGCGAGATCGCGCGCCGCCGAGGCCAGATCGCGCAAGGGCCGTGTGACGGAACGCGCCGCGAAGGCGGAGAAGAACGCCACCAAGCCGATCAGCACAACGGACGCGATGCCGGCGAGGCGCACCTGCTCCATCGTCGCGCCCCAGATGGAACCTTGGGCGGCCTCGGCGATCGCCGAGACGTCTTCAGCCGGGACGATATAGAGCAGCGCGGCGCCGAGACGTTCCAAGGGTCCATACACCCAGATCGCGTCGATGCCGTGATGCGGCATGTGACGCAGGCCGCCATGCCCCGCGAGCAGGTCGCCGGCCATGGCGTCGATACCGGTCGGCGTGCCCGACTTCAGCGCCGGTTCCTCGACATTCGTGTCCCAGGCAGCACCATTGTCGCTGACCGTGGTTCCGGCGATCACCCGCAAGGTGGCGCGGCCTTGCGAGGTGTCCGCCGTGACAGGCTTGCCGTCGGCGTCCGCGATCCGGACGATGTAGCTCTCCGCATTGGCGCCGAGTCTCAAACGGGATTGGATCGCCGTGAGACGCGCGAGAATATCCATGTCGATGCCGGCGACACCGATCAGCTTCTTGTCCTTGTCGAACAGCGGCATGGACGCGTTGAGCAAGAGGCGCCGCGTCGAGGCGTCGAGTTGCGGCGGCGCCCAGACGACGTCGCCGGCTTTCACCGCGGCCTCGTACCAGCTGCGCGTGCGCGGGTCGAAGCCCTCCGGATAGCCGCCGTGGCCGGGGTAAACGGAGTGCAGACCGTTCTCGAGGCCGACGTACTGCCAATAGAACAAGCCCGGGTTGGACTCCGCGAGCTTGCGGTAGGTTTCGTCGAGGCCGACAAGGCGGCGCATGTCGGCCTTGATCTCCGGCGGAATGAGCTTGTCGAAGCCCGCGCCATTTAAGCCAGGAGTGGGCGGCGATGTGATGTGGAACGCCTGATGCAGCCGTGATATCGGCACGGCCTTCACTTCGCGATTCGCCGACACCCGGACGTGATCGAGCGCCAGTTCCGTGCCGGGCGGCCATGTCTCCGGAGCGTCGAACGCTTGGGCGAGATACAGCGGGACGTCTTCGGCGGGGGCCGCGTCGCTCAGCCGGCGCTCGGCTTCACCGCCCTGCAGGCGCAACGCCAGTTCCACCTGACGCTGCTGCGCCGACAGGATGTCGGAGGAATAGGCGATGGTCTGCTGGAGTTGGACCTCGATCTCGCTCGACACCGCTTCGCGCCCACGGTCCGCGATGGCGGTACCGAGGTTCTGCGTCGCGCGCTGGCCGCGCAGCGACAGGGCGACCAGCGGGACGACCGCGATCACCAGGAGCAGGGAAAACAGCTTCGTTTGAATACGCATCGCGGTCGTGCGCTCGGGGGGCTGGCAATTCAGTTGGGGAGGACTGAGGAAGAACGCGCATCTTGCGCTGGCGGCCCGGCTAAATCCAGGCGGGGAAGCACTTTTGAGCCTTTTAGGCGGCCGTTCCGGGGCTTTGTTCCTTCAAGCGGCCGTCGATGCTGAAGCCCTGGAAGGCGGTGATACCGAGCGAGTGACCCACCGGCACCGCATTGGGGTCGTCGACCCGGATGAGGATCGGAATCACACCGCAGTCCATGATGTACTTCAGGGCGCGCTTGCGCTCGTTCAGGACCTCTTCGGCGCCGGGACGCCAGTGCACCTTGGCGAGGCTCGCGCCGAGGTAGTCGAGGTCCACCAGTCCGACGGTCTGCGGGAAAATCTGGTCGACCGCGATGCGCGCGCCCCTGTCCTTGATCAGGCCACGCGCCGTTTGGAACTCGTCGAAATGTTCGACGATGTTGGCCTGGCGGAACTCGAAGATCACGTGACGCATGCGCTCCGCGGAGGCCTGCGCGATGAACTGCTCGAACACCGGCGTGAACACGCTCTGCACGTTCAGGTTCATCGAGCAGTCCTGGTCCTCCGGCGCGATGGTGGGAAACGCTTCCAACATGATCTGGTCGAGCATCAGCGTGAATTCGTTGAACAGCCGGCCCGATCCGCGCATTTCCACGTCGATCATCAGCGGCTTGCGCAGGAGGTCCATGCTGATGAAGTACTCGCTCATCAGCGGCTTCATGGCGCCGGTCATTTCGATCGAGACCGCTGCCTGATGGCGCACGAAGGCCTTCACGAAGCGCTCGGAGCCGAACTTCTTGTAAGCCGCCAGCACGCGCTCGATATCGGTGCCCGTCAGGGGCCGCAGCTTGCCGTCGCCTTCCGGCTCCTCGAGCTTTTGCGACGCCTGCGCGAAGCGCGTGACGCGATCGGCGGCCGAACGGTAGTTGGTGAGCAGGTCGTAGCAGACGACAAGGCGGGTCTGGTCGATTGTGCCGAAACTGCCGGCAAAGCTCTGTTCGACAAGCCGCAGGAGGTCGATCTTGAGATCGCGCACCAGGGCGATCAACGGGCCCTCGTCCGCCTTCACCATCATCACAAAATCGCCGGGGGTGGCGCGGTAGAACCGGGCCTTGGTGCGCGCGGCCAGCTTGGACATGGCCACGACCATCTGCTCGACCATGGCCGGCGCGCGCTTGTTCTCGGGCAACGCGCTCGTCAGGCTGATGGCGATCATGCTGGTGTTGGAGACGGGCGCCTGCCGCCATTGCGACATGTCCTGCACCAGCCCGCGCAAATCCTGCGGCCCGGCACCGGCTCCGTCGCGCATCGCCGGGTCTGACATGGCGTAAACGTCCCTTCGCCGCGCAATGTCATGCGCGACCCCTCAACTGCGGGGCAAGGTATCGTGTTAGACCGGACCCGTAAACCAACGCGGTGGTTGCCCGCCGGAATATCGGGATAATCGTGCCCCTGGAAGGTCTTAGACGTCAGAAACCGGTGTCTTATTCCTTCGAATCCGGCGACGCAATCGGGGGCGCGTAGGGTGCGCTAAGACCGCGGATGAGCGCATTGGGTATGATCGCGTCATCCCACTTGAAAGCACCGGTTTTGAAGTCGATCGCCCCGGACCCGGTCCGGACAATCACCATCTGCTTTGAAGGGATGATGTAGACGCGTTGTCCGCCCGCGCCGTCGAAATAAATCACGTCCGGCGCGGCGAAGGGCTCGCTGTGGGGCACGTAGGTCGGCACGCCTTTGCCGTAGGAGCGCTTCTCCTCGTAGGTTGTGCCCAGCCAGGTCTGGAAGCCGTAGTTCGGGTTCGTGAGCGAGGGCGTGCGCACCATCGTCATCCACTCGTGGGGGACGATTTCCTCCTCGCCGACCTTGCCCAGGTTGAGATGCAGGAGACCGACGCGGATCCAGTCCTCCGCGGTTGCCTGCAAGCAGCAGAACGTACGCGCCAGCCCGCCCTCGTGGTCGAGGAACACGCGGCCGTCGCGCGCGCCGATGCGGCTCCAGAGTTTCTCGGAGAGGTAATCCGCATAGCGCTTGCCGGTCGCGCGCTCAATGATGAGGCCGAGCAATTGTGAATTGGCGTTGTAGTAGGCGAAGGTCTTGCCGGGCTCTTCACCGGCCGGAATCTTAAGGATGGTCTCCGCCAGCTCGGTACCGAGATTGAGTTTCATGCCCTCGGACATGGGGCTCGGGCTGAACTTCTCGCGCTGCAGACCGCTCGCCATGTTGAGCAGATTGCGGATGGTGATCTTGTTGCGCGCGTCGTTCTGCCACTCGGAGATATAGGTCGCGGCCGGCTCGTCGACGGAGCGGATGCGGCCCTCGGCGATGGCAAGGCCGAGCACGAGCGCCATGACTGACTTGCCCATCGACGCGGGATCGGTGCGGTCGGTCGGGTTGAAGCCGGGCTTGTAGTATTCGTACTGGATCTGCCCGCCTTGCCAAACGACAAGCGCGAAGGAGTCCATCTGCTTGGCGTAGTCGACCGCCTTCTGCCAGCCTTCGGCGCTGATGGTGCGCGCAGTCTCCGGCGCGCGGGCGATGGGCGCGCCGGCGCCGCCTTTCACCACCTCCAGCGGCGAATAGAAATCGACGTCGCGGATCGGATTGACGAACAGCACGCCGGCGAAGCGCCCGTAGTACGTCGGGTTGGTGAGGTAGACGCCGAACAGCGCGATCGTGAGGATCGCGACAAGGGCGAGCACCGCTTTGCCGATGGCCTTCAACACGCGCATGGTTCTTTTCTCCGTTCCGCTCCCGGCGGCTTTACAGCACAATGGCTGTGGCGAACACCGCCGCGCCCGGGGGAGACCGTACGATGGCAATGGACGAAATCGTCGCCGCGATCACCGCGCAAGCCGACAAGCTCAAGGAACTGAACCACACCGTCCTGTTCGACCTGGGCGACGACGGTAAGGTCCTGCTGGACGCCACTGGCGGCGAAGTGAAGGTGACGCCCAACCCGACCGACGAAGAGGCGGAGACGACCCTCGCGCTCTCGGTCGAGAACATGGAGAAGCTGATCGCCGGCGATCTCAACCCGATGGTGGCTTTCACCATGGGGCGGCTGAAGGTGTTTGGCTCAAAGGGAATCGCCCTGAAGTTGTCGAGTCTCCTGGACAAATAGTCGAACATCGTTGTTCGACTTCCGATAACCCCCTCTACCTATTGCGTTTCAGTCCGCTTGCCCCCCTGCAGCCGGTGGGTGACGCGCACGTCACGGGCCGCCATTGCAGTTTCCCGTGGTGACACTAACGTGAGGTGCACGGGATTACGGGGGTTGGGGACGTGCCGTCTGACGCAACTCAGTTTCCTTGGCTGAAAAGCTATCCGTCGTTCGCGGCTTGGGACATGCCCTTGCCCGCGGTGCCGGTCACCAAACTGCTGCTGGACGCGGTCGCCCAATTCCCCGACCGGCCGGCGATGGAATTCCTCGGCCGCCGCTGGACCTACGCCGAGACCGGCGCGCTCGCCGCGAAGGTCGCCGCCGGCTTGCAGCAGCGCGGCGTCACCAAGGGCGCGCGCATCGCCCTGCTCCTGCCGAACACGCCCTACTACGTCGCCGCCTATTTCGGCGCGCTAATGGCCGGTGCGGTCGTGGTGAACATGAACCCGCTCTACGCGGAGCGTGAGCTTGAGCGCCTGGTCAAAGATTCCGGCTGCGACGTGCTGGTGACCATGGACCTCGCCGCCATGTATCCCAAGGCGCAGGCGCTCTTGGATCGCGGCCTGTTCAAGACCATGGTCGTGTGCAGTATGGCGGAAGCCTTGCCGCCGGTGAGCGGCATCCTGTTCCGCCTGTTCAAGCGCGGCATGTTGTCGTCGGTGAAGCATGACAAGCGCCATGTGCGCTTCGGCGATCTGACCAACAACACCGGCAGCTACACCCCCGTCCAGATCGATCCGCACAACGATCTCGCGGTGCTGCAATACACCGGCGGGACCACCGGCGAGCCCAAGGGCGCGATGCTGACCCACGCCAACATCACCGCGAACGCGCGACAGGTTTCTTCGTGGTACGGCACGCCGGTGTTGGGACAGGAGCGATTCCTCGCCGCCCTGCCCTTCTTCCACGTGTTCGCCATGACCGTGGCGATGCTGACGGCCTTCGAGTACGGCGCGGAAATCATCATGATGCCGCGCTTCGATCTGAAGGACTGTCTCAAGGCCATCGACAAGAAGAAGCCGACCTTCTTCCCGGCGGTGCCGACCATCTTCACGGCGATCAACAACGCCCCGGACGTCAGCGAATACGACCTCACCTCCCTCAAGCTATGCATTTCCGGCGGGGCTCCCCTGCCGGTCGAGGTGAAGAAGGAATTCGAGGCCGCCACCAAGTGTGTGGTCGTGGAGGGCTATGGCCTGAGCGAGACCTCGCCCGTGGTGTGCACCAACCCGACGGCCGGCGTGAACAAGCCGGGCTCCGTCGGCCAGCCCATGCCCGGCACGATCGTGGAGATCCGCGCCACCGACGATGACCGGGTGCTCGGCATCAACGAAAAAGGCGAGATCTGCGTGAAGGGTCCGCAAGTGATGAAGGGCTATTGGAACCGCCCGGACGCCACCGCCGAGGTGATGAAGCACGGCGCGTTCCACACCGGCGACATCGGCACCATCGACGAAGACGGCTTCGTGTTCATCGTCGACCGCATCAAGGACATGATCAACGCCTCGGGCTACAAGGTCTATCCGCGCATGGTGGAGGAAGCGATCCATCTCCATCCGGCGGTGGAGGAAGTCACCGTCATCGGGGTGGCACACCCCTATCGCGGCCAAGCGCCGAAAGCCTTCATCAAGCTCAAGAGCGGCATGAACGCGACCGAGGAGGAACTGCGCGCGTTCCTGAAGGACAAACTGTCCGCGGTGGAACGGCCCGAATACTACGAATTCCGCAATGAACTGCCGAAAACGCTGATCGGCAAGCTGTCGAAGAAGGAACTCGAGGCCGAGGAAGCGGAAAAGGCCAAGAAGGCCCAAGCTTCACAAGCAGGCACAGCGTCATGAGCGACGACGACCGCCGCCGGCTCTACAGCACCGCCGAATTGGCGCACTCCGCCGGGGTGACGCCGCGCACGGTGCGGTTCTATGAGTCGCAAGGTCTGCTGCAGCCCCAGCGCGCCGGCATGACGCGCGTCTATACATATAGGGACAGGGCCAAGCTGGCCCTGATCCGCCGCGGCAAGCGGCTCGGCTTCTCGCTCACCGATATCGCCGATTTCGTCGAACTGTACGGCGCCGATCCGGCGCATACGGAGCAAACGCGCCTCTTGCGGGACAAGGCACGCGCCCGCATCGGCGAACTCGAACTGAAGCTGAAAGAACTGCAAGAAACATTGTCCGAGCTGCGCAAGATCGAACAAGAAGCGACGGCGCATCTCCATTCAAACGCCAGCGATAAAGGGAGACACCGATGAGCAACGTTGTGATTGCGGGCTACGCCCGTTCGCCGTTCCATCTCGCCAACAAGGGCGGCCTGAAGAAGGTCCGGCCCGACGACCTGTGCGCGGCGGTCGTGAAAGCCTTGGTGGAACGCACCAAGGTCAACCCCGACCACATCGAGGACCTGCTGCTGGGCTGCGCCTTCCCGGAAGGGGAGCAAGGCATGAACGTGGCGCGGCAGATCGTCTTCCTCGCCGGCCTGCCGATCACGGTGGCCGGAACGACCATCAATCGTTTTTGTGGATCGTCGATGCAGTCGATCCACTCCGCCGCCGGCGCGATCAAGATGGGCGCGGGCGACGTGTTCATCTGCGCCGGGATCGAGAGCATGAGCCGGGTGCCCATGGGCGGCTACAACCCGATGCCGAACCCGAAGCTGATCGACGCCGGCCACAAGGCCTACATCGGCATGGGCGAAACCGCCGAGAACCTGGCGCAGAAATACCAGATCACCCGCGAGAAGCAGGATGCCTTCTCCGTGGAAAGCCAGAAACGCGCCGCCGCGGCCCAGGCCGCCGGCAAGTTCAAGGACGAGATCGTCGCCATCCAGACCGCCGACGGCCTGGTCGACAGCGACGGCACCATCCGCGGCGAGACGACGATGGAAATCCTCGCCGGATTGAAGCCGGCGTTCAACGAGAAGGGTTCCGTCACCGCCGGCACGGCCTCGCCGCTGACCGACGGCGCCTCCGCCGTGCTGGTGTGTTCGGAAGAATACGCCGCGAAGAACGGCCTCACGCCGATGGCGCGGATCAAGTCGATCTCCGTCGCCGGCTGCGCGCCGGAGATCATGGGCATCGGCCCGGCGCCCGCGACCCTGAAGGCGCTGGCGCGTGCCGGCCTCAAGCTCGACCAGATCGACGTGATCGAACTGAACGAAGCCTTCGCCGCCCAGAGCCTCGCGGTGGTGCAGGAACTCGGCATCGATCTGGCCAAGACCAACATCGACGGCGGCGCCATCGCCATCGGCCATCCGCTGGGTGCCACCGGCGCGCGCATCACCGGCAAAGCCGCGCAGATCATGCAGCGTGAGAAGAAGAAGTACGCGCTCGCCACCCAGTGCATCGGCGGCGGTCAGGGCATCGCGACAATTCTGGAAGCGATGTGATCCGCTTCAACGCACACAAGTGTCACCCCGGACAAGGCGCGCGCAGCGCGCCGCGATCCGGGGTCCAGAGCCACAAACACCGGGGTCCTTTACCCTGGATCCCGGCTCGCGCTTCGCTTGGCCGGGATGACGATTGGGGGAGTATCAGCAATGGCTGAGATCAAGAAAGCCGCCGTGATCGGCGCCGGTGTCATGGGCGCGGGTATCGCCGCGCACATCACCAACGCAGGGATTCCCTGCGTGCTGCTGGATATCGTGCCGAAGGAAGGCGCCAACCGGAACGCCATCGCCGAGGGCGCGGTCGCGAAGCTGCTCAAGACCGACCCGGCGCCGTTCATGTCCAAGCGCAACGCCAGTCTGATCACCACCGGCAATATCGAAGACAACCTCGATATGCTCAAAGACTGCGACTGGATCGTGGAAGCGGTGATCGAGCGGCTGGACATCAAGCAGGCGCTCTACAAGAAGATCGACGTCCATCGCAAGAAGGGCTCCATCGTCTCGTCAAACACCTCGACCATCCCGCTCAAGGACCTCACGTCCGACATGCCGGCCAGTCTGGTGCCGGATTTCATCATCACCCACTTCTTCAACCCGCCGCGCTACATGCGCCTGTTGGAGATCGTCGGATCGGACAAGACCCGCCCCGAGGCGATGGATACGCTTCACCAGTTCGGCGACATCAAGCTCGGCAAGGGCGTGGTGCGCTGCAAGGACACACCCGGCTTCATCGGCAACCGCGTCGGCACCTATTGGATTCAGTTGGCCGTCGTGGAAGCGATCAAGAATGGGCTCACAGTCGAAGAGGCCGACGCGGTCGCATCGCGCCCGTTCGGGATCCCCAAGACCGGGGTTTTCGGTTTGATAGATCTCGTCGGCCTCGACCTTATGCCCCACGTCGCCAACTCCATGCATCAGCGCCTGGAAAAGAACGACGACTATCAGCGCATCCACGGCGAGCCCGAGGTCATCAAGACCATGCTCGCCAACAAGTGGATCGGTCGCAAAGGCATCAGCGGCTTCTATCGCGTCGTGAAGAACGGCGCGGAGCGGAAGAAGGAGAGCATCGATCTTAAGACGGCAGCCTACAAGGAGTCGGTGAAGGCGCAGTTGGAAAGCCTCGATGCCTCCAAGAAAGGCGGCTTGAAGGCGCTCGTGCAACAGCCGGACCGCGGCGGCAAGTATGCGTGGGCGCTGGCGAGCCAGGGCCTCACCTACACCGCGAGCCTGGTGCCGGAGATCGCCGAGACGATCTACGAGGTCGATGAGGCGATGAAGGACGGCTACGGCTGGAACCTGGGCCCGTTCGAGATCATCGACACCATGGGCGCGGCCTGGTTCGCGGGCGAACTCGACAAGGCGAAGATCAAAGTGCCGCCGCTGTTGAAGCTCGCGGCTGAGAAAGGCGGCTTCTACCGGGTCGAGAACGGCAAGCTGCAGTACCTCACCGTGAAAGGCCCCTACGCCGACGTGGTGCGCGCGCCGGGCGTGCTCAAGCTCGCCGACATCAAGCGGGCCGGAAAGCCGCTCCTGCGCAATGGCTCCGCCAAACTGTGGGATATCGGCGACGGTGTGGCCTGCTTCGAGTTCACCTCGAAGATGAACAGCCTCGATCCCGGAATCATGGCGCTCTACAAGGACACGCTGAAGCTGTTCAAGACCGACAAGACGTGGAAAGGCCTCGTCATCCATAACGAGGGCCCGAACTTCTCCGTCGGCGCCAACGTCGGCCTGATGCTGTTCGCGGCGAACATCGCCGTGTGGAGCGAGATCGAAAGCCAGATCGAGGACGGCCAAAAGACCTATCTCGCCCTTAAGCAGGCGCCGTTCCCGGTGGTCTCCGCGCCGCTGAACATGGCGCTCGGCGGCGGCTGCGAGATCCTGCTGCACTCCGACGCCATCCAGGCGCACGCTGAACTTTATACCGGCCTCGTCGAGGTCGGCGTGGGCGTGATCCCCGGCTGGGGCGGCTGCAAAGAGATATTGCTCCGCATGAAGAACGATCCGCGCATGCCGAAGGGCCCGATGCCGGCGGTGGCGAAGGCGTTCGAGCTGATCGGCACAGCGCAGGTCTCCAAGTCGGCGCAAGAGGCCAAGGAAATGGGCTTCCTGCGCAAGAACGACGCCATCTCCATGAACCGCGACCGCCTCCTCGCCGATGCGAAAGCCAAGGCGCTGAAGCTCGCGGAGAACTACACGCCGCCGAAGGACGAGATCATCCAACTCCCCGGCGCCACCGGCATCGCGGCGTTGAAGTTGGCCCTCGAGGGCTTCGCGGCGCAAGGCAAGCTGACGCCGCACGACCGCACCGTGTCGCTGGCGCTGGCGAAGGTGCTGACCGGCGGCAAGACCGACCACACCGAGACCGTCACCGAGAAAGACCTCCTGAAGCTGGAACGACAAGTGTTCATCGAACTCGCGCGCACGCCGCAGACGCTTGCGCGCATGGAACACATGCTCGACACCGGCAAACCGCTGCGGAATTAGGAGACACACCATGGGCGTCTACAACGCACCCCTGCGCGATATGAAGTTCGTGCTGCGCGAGATGTTCGACGGCAGCGACCTGCAGAAGTACGAAGGCTACGGCGACTTCAACGACGAACTCGTCGATGCCGTGCTGGAGGAAGCCGGCAAGATCAGTTCGGAAGTGCTGTTCCCCCTCAACCGCTCCGGCGACGAGGAAGGCTGCACTTTCGAGAACGGCGTGGTGCGCACGCCGAGCGGTTTCAAGGAAGCCTACAAGCAGTTCATCGAAGGCGGCTGGACCGGCATCACCGCCGATCCGGAGTTCGGCGGCCAGGGCCTGCCGAAAGCGGTGAATGCGCTGATCGAGGAAATGCTGTGTTCCTCCAACATGGCCTTTGCCATGTATCCGGGCCTGACCCACGGCGCCTACAACGCGATCGAGATCTACGGCACCGAAGAGCAGAAGCAGACCTATCTGCCGAAGTTCGTGGAAGGCACTTGGAGCGGCACCATGTGCCTGACCGAGCCCCATTGCGGCACGGACCTGGGCCTCATTCGCACCAAGGCGGTCCCGCAGAATGACGGCAGCGTGCAGATCTCCGGCACGAAGATTTTCATCTCCGCCGGCGAGCACGATCTGACGCAGAACATCTGCCATCTCGTGCTGGCGAAGCTTCCCGATGCGCCGCCGGGCGTGAAAGGCATCAGCCTGTTCATCGTGCCGAAGTTCATGCCCAAGCCTGACGGTGGCGTGGGGGCTCGTAATGGAGTCGCCTGCGGCTCGATCGAGCACAAGATGGGCATCAAGGCGTCATCCACCTGCGTCATGAATTTCGACAACGCCACCGGTTGGCTGGTCGGCGAGAAGCACAAAGGCATGCGCGCCATGTTCGCCATGATGAACACGGCCCGTCTGGGCGTGGGCATCCAGGGCCTCGGGCTGGCGGAGGTCGCGCTTCAGAACGGCCTGCTCTACGCCCGCGAACGTCTGCAGGGTCGCGGGCTCAAGGGCGCAGTTGCGCCGGAGAAGCCGGCTGATCCGCTGATCGTGCACCCGGACGTGCGCAAGAACCTGCTGACCATGAAGTCGCTCACGGAAGGCGTGCGCGCCCTGTCCATGTGGATCGCCATCAGCCAGGACAAGGCCGCGAAAGCCGCTACGCCCGAGGAACGCCAAGCGGCGGACGATCTCGTGCAGCTGCTCACGCCGGTCGCCAAGGCGATGGGAACCGATACGGGCTTCGACGTCGCCAACCTCGGCGTGCAGATCTTCGGCGGCCACGGCTACATCCGCGAGCACGGCATGGAGCAATACGTGCGCGATGCCCGCATCACGCAGATCTACGAAGGCACCAACGGCATCCAGGCGCTCGACCTGGTGGGCCGCAAGATGGGCCAGCACTACGGCCGCTACCTGCGCGCCTTCTTCCACCCGGTGCAGGAATTCATCGAGGCGAATGCCAGCGACCCGGCGATGGAAGAGATCGTGATGGGTCTCGCCAAGGCCTTCGGCCGCCTGCAGCAGGCGGTGGGCTACACGGCGCAGAAGGGCATGAGCAATCCCAACGAAGCGGGTGCCGCCGCGTCGGACCTGCTCAGGATGTTCGCCTATGTCTCCATCGGCTTCATGTGGGCGCGGGCGGCGAAGATCGCGCTGGGCAAGGGCAACGACGACCCGACCGGGTTCTACGCCTCCAAGCTCAAGACCGCGAAGTTCTACATGGCCCGCGTGATGCCGCAGACCGGCGCGCTGCTCTCGCAGATCCTCGCCGGCGGCGACACCATCATGGACATCGAGGACAAGCTGTTCGACGCGGCGTAGTTCGCTCTCCCTGTCACCCCTGACAAGGCGGCTGGCACTTGCGTCTGTAACCCTGGATCCCGGCTCGCGCTTCGCTTGGCCGGGATGACGGACTGAGCGATAGGCGACGCCATGAACCTGCTCTTCCGTTTCATCTGGATGATGATCCGCGCATATCTGGCGCGGCGTGACGGCGACCTGCTGGCAACACGCGCGCTTGAGTTCCGCTGCTGGCCCCACGATCTCGACATCAACTTCCACATGACCAACAGCCGCTACAACAGCTTCATGGATATCGGCCGCATCAGCTTCATGATCACCAACGGCGGCTGGGCGAAGCTGCGCAAGGCCGGGCTGTTCCCGGTGCTGGGCTCCATCGCCACGCGCTACCGCCGCCCGGTCAATCCGTTCCAGAAATTCACGGTCGAGACGCGCGTCGTCTCCTGGGACAGGCGCTGGCTGTACATGGAACAGAAGATCATCGCGGGCGGCCAGACCGCGTCCGTCGCCCTGTGCAAGGTTCTGTTCATCGCCAAAGGCCAGCGCGTAACGACCGACGAACTGCTGGGCGTCATCGGCTACAGCGGCGAGAAGCCGCCGTTCCCCGAGGCCCTCGCCACCTACGACAAGCTCGACAGCCTGCTGGTGGCGTGAGGCGCGGCAACAGGCGGAGAGACTTAAGCAGGAAATCGAAGATTGGAAAAAGAAGATCAACAATCCTGCCACGACACCGGGGGATAGACAGACAGCACGGGAATGGCTGGATATTGCAGAGGTGTCGCTCGGAAAGACGCTCGGGGCGATAGACCGACTTGAGGCATCCTGCGAAAAGACCGTGTGACGGCAGTTACCTCGATTTCCTGACGGGATACGATCCATTTCGATCAGATTGCGACCCATCGGTCTCTTTCGGCAGATATCGTCGGATCGGCAGATCGATGTCCATCTCACCGGGCAGCGGACGCTCCATGCGCTCTTCAATGTACCACCGCGGGAGGAGGAGCGCGGTTCGCGGTGCACATTTTCCGTTTTGGAGAATATCCCCTCCGATCGCCTCCGCATTGGCGCGGTCTGGAATACGCACTGTCCCGCCGCCGCTAAGCAGCGGCCATTCACTGCGGGTAAGCGAAGCAAGAACATTTTCCCGCTTGGCTTCGGCGGCTGCGATACTCATGGGGCCGCCAACACCCCATTGATAGTAACTGATCAACAGCACCCGCCCCTCGAATACGTCGGACTGCGCTGCCTGTTCGGCATGTGCGAGGGCCTCCGGGTACCGTTCACCTGCGCCAGAGGCGAAGATCGTGCACGCCAGTCCATAGTGCGCGTGCGGCAGCCCTTCGGCCGCCGCAGCGCCGAATAGTTTCTCAATTGGCGCGTACTCAGCCCGCCTGCTGGGAATGTCGGGGAAATAAACCCTGCTGCGGTCCGGCGTGAGCGCGTCAAATCTGCGCATGCCTTCTTTGTATGCCGCCAGTGCCTGACGCGAAGCCGCGCCATGATCCCCACCGCTATTGGCGCAAGCGCTTAGGCTTGTCGCCAAGACTAAACCGCAGATCAGGGCGTGAAGCGTACGAAGCGTCGGCATAGAAGCTCCCTCGCAACTGTCCCGCCTAGAATAACCCTGGAACGAAACAAGAACAATACGGATTACGCCTCCCGTGCCCAGAAGCGCTCGCCAAATAGCAAAAGGCCCGGAGCTTTCGCCCCGGGCCTTCCTCGTTCTTAGTCTTGCGGTTGGCTTACGCCATCGCGACGTCGAAGCGGTCGTTGTTCATGACCTTGGTCCAGGCCGCGGCGAAGTCCTTCACGAACTTCTCCTTGGCGTCGTTCTGGCCGTAGACCTCGGACAACGCGCGCAGCTGCGAGTTGGAGCCGAACACCAGGTCGACACGGGTGGCGGTCCACTTCACGGCACCGGTCTTGCGGTCCTTGCCCTCGAAGGTGCCGGTGGTCGTCGGCGTCCACACGGTGCCGATGTCCAGAACGTTGACGAAGAAGTCGTTCGTCAGTTGGCCCGGCTTGGCCGTGAACACGCCGTGCTTGGAACCGCCCGCGTTGGCGCCCAGCACACGCAGGCCGCCGACCAGCACGGTCATCTCCGGCGCGCTGAGGTTCAACAGCTGTGCTTTGTCCACCAGCAGTTCTTCCGCCGGCAGGGCGTAGGCCTTCTTCTGGTAGTTACGGAAGCCATCGGCGTACGGCTCGAGCACGGCAAAGCCCTTCACGTCGGTCTGCGCTTGGGTGGCGTCCACGCGGCCCGGCGTGAAGCCGAGGGTGATGGTGTGGCCGGCGGCTTTCGCCCCCTGCTCCACGCCCACGGCGCCGCCCAGCACGATCAGGTCCGCCATCGAGACCTTCTTGCCGCCCTTGTTGAAGTCCTTCTGGATGCCTTCCAGCTTGGCGATCACCTTCGCGGTGCCCTGGTTGACGTCCCAGTCCTTCTGCGGGGCGAGACGGAGGCGCGCGCCGTTGGCGCCGCCGCGCTTGTCGGAACCGCGGAACGTGGCCGCCGAGGCCCAGGCGGTGGAGACCAGTTCGCTCACCGACAAGCCGCTCGCGGCGATCTTCGCCTTGAGGTCGGCGACATCGCCGGCCTCGAGCTTCGCGCCGCTCGCCGCCGGCAACGGATCCTGCCAGATCAGATCTTCCTTCGGCACTTCCGGGCCGAGGTAGCGGGCCTTCGGGCCCATGTCGCGGTGCGTCAGCTTGAACCATGCGCGGGCATACGCATCCTCGAACGCCTTATGGTCCTTCGCGAACTTCCGCGCGATCGGCTCGAAGCCCTTGTCGAACTTCAGCGACAGATCCGCCGTGGTCATCATCGGCGGGAACTTCTTCGACGGATCGTGGGCGTCGGGGATCATGTCCTCCGCCTTCACGTTCTTCGGCTTCCACTGCTGGGCGCCGGCCGGGCTCTTGGTGAGTTCCCAGTCGTATTGGAACAGCACGCGGAAGTAGCCGTTGTCCCACTTGGTCGGGTTCGGCTTCCACGCGCCCTCGATGCCGCTGGTGGTGGTGTGAAAGCCCTTGCCGGACTCGAACTTGTTGATCCAGCCGAGGCCCATCGTTTCGACCGGCGCGGCTTCCGGCTCCGGACCGACGAGCTTCGGGTTGCCGGCGCCGTGGGCCTTGCCGAAGGTGTGACCGCCGGCGACCAGCGCCACGGTCTCTTCGTCATCCATGCCCATGCGGCCGAAGGTCTCGCGCACGTCGCGGCCCGAGGCGACCGGATCGGGTTTGCCGTCCGGACCTTCCGGGTTCACGTAGATCAGGCCCATCTGCACGGCCGCCAACGGATCTTCGAGGTTGCGTTCGCCGGTGTAGCGCTTGTTGCCGAGCCACTCGGCCTCGGAGCCCCAATAGATGTCTTCGCTCGGCGCGTAGACGTCCGCACGGCCGCCGCCGAAGCCGAACGTCTTGAAGCCCATGTTCTCCATCGCCACGTTGCCGGCGAGGATCATCAGATCAGCCCAGGAGATCGCGTTGCCGTACTTCTGCTTGATCGGCCACAGCAGGCGGCGCGCCTTGTCGAGGTTGCCGTTGTCGGGCCAGCTGTTGAGCGGCGCGAAGCGCTGTTCGCCGGAGCCCGAGCCGCCACGGCCGTCGCCGGTGCGGTAGGTGCCCGCGCTATGCCACGCCATGCGGATCATCAGGCCGCCGTAGTTGCCCCAGTCCGCCGGCCACCAATCCTGCGAGTCCGTCATCATCTTCTTCAGGTCGGCTTTCAGGCCCGCGTAATCGAGCTTCTTGAAGGCCTGCGCGTAGTTGAAGTCCCGCTCCATCGGATTGGAGGCGGCCGTGTGCTGATGGAGCACGCCGAGTTTCAAGGAGTTCGGCCACCATTCATGGCTGCCAGCGCGCGGCGCATTCGCGCCGTCCATGGTGCCGGGCAGCGGCGTCGCGGCAGACGCCGCGCCGCCGGCGGCAGCCGCCGTCGCTAACGCTGTGGTGGCGGCGAGGACGTTGCGCCGGCTGGTAGGGGTCGATCCGTGACCGAAGGGGCAGCCTGACATGGAAGTCTCCTGTGCTGTGCGAAGGGGGGGGAGGCGCGTTGAGCGGATCAGAGAGCTTGGGGGGACCGTGCGTCGCCGACCTTGATCGCGGTCAAGAAGGCCGTGCTTCGCGTCCAAGGCGTTGCCATGCGAATCCCCCAAAAGCTGAGAGTCCCGCGGGACTCTCATTAGAATAGTTCAAAACTGTAACGAGAACAGTTCTAAGGTGTCAAGCGGTTGGTCACACGGGCCTGTGGATAACTCGCGACCCAGAGCGAAGACGCCTGAACGAGGACGCCTGAAAGAAGACGGGCCGCGAGATATCCGTGCCGGCGCTATTTCTTCTGATTGATCGGGACGTTCAAGCCGGCGCGGTCGACCTTCACCCCGCCCTTGTACACGGCGTTGATTTTCACCGTGTTATGGATGTCCGCGACCGGATCGGCGTCGAGCAGCAGCAGGTCGGCGAGTTTGCCGCGTTCGATCGAGCCGATGTCCTTGTCCTTCTGCATGTAGATCGCGGCGTTGAGCGTAGCGATGCGCGTGATGGCGAGATTGGGCACCCCCGACTCAGACAGGAGTTCCATCTCACGATGGACATAGGCGCCCATGGACCGATCGGTCCCCATGGCCAGGATCGCGCCGGCGTCGTAGAGGTCCTTGATGTTCTTCTTCACGGCGCCCAACAGGCCCGCGCGCCACGATCCGGATTCACCCGCGGTGTTGTACATGGGATTGGTCTTCAATTCGGCGCGGTCTTCCTCATTGATGGTCGCGACGAAGATCGGCTGATCGAACACCTTCATGTCCGTGTCGGCGCGCCCGAGGGTCGTGGAGACCGGCAGCCGCTTCGCCGCCACGATCTTCGCGAACGACTGATCGGCCCGCTCCAGATAGACCGGGTGCGCCAGCGCATCCACGCCCGCGGCGATGCTCTCACGCGCCACACGCTCGTCGCTCACGTGCACGGTCACGGGGATTCCCGCTTCGTGAACGTGATTGATGAGTTTCGCCATCACGTCCTCGCCCATGACCTCGAGATTATCGCCCTTGGGGCTCATGCCGCGGCGGTCGCGGGTGAACTTCACCATGTCCGGCTTGCGCGCGAGCAGCGCGTCGAGCGGCTTGAGCGTCTCTTCGTAGGTGGTGACCTGAAGCCCGCCGGAGCAGCATTGATAGGCCTTGGTCAGCAAGCGCCCGGTGGTGTACAGGCGCGGGCCCTGGATGCGTCCGGCGTGCTCGTCCTCGCGCATCTTGAAGATGTAGTTGTCGTGATTTCCCGAGTCATACATCGCGGTGACGCCGGAATAGAGCATGGCGTGCAATGTGGCCGTCCCGGCTTCGACATTCATCACCAGTTGGCGGTTGCCCTGCCCGGCACGGCCTCCCGGCAGATGGATATGCGTGTTGATGAGGCCCGGCATGAGGAACTTGCCCTTGCCGTTGACCACCGTGGCGCCGCGGGGGGCCTTGATCGCGCTGGGCGAGATCGCGGCGATACGCTCGCCGATCACCAGCACGGAAGCGTGTTCGACCGGCTGTGCGCCCGTGCCGTCGATCAACGTCACATCCTTAATCAGGAGGGCCGGTTCGGCGGCATGTGCCGCGCAGAACCCGCACGCGACGAGAGCAACAAGAAGACGCATGAACATGAAAAGCTCCTAGGTTATTGGCCCGCGCAAGGTCCATCGCCGGACCTTGCCGTCGTAATATCCGCCCGTCATCAGGGTGGCGCCGTCGGCGGCAAAGCCCGCCGCGGACGTCGATGCTTGATGGCCGCGCAGCACGGCGGGGGTGCCGCTGCCGCCGCGCCAGACCCACACCGCGCCGTCGTCGCCCGCGGCTGCAATCGTGCCGTCTTGCGCGACAGAGAGTGCGCGCACACGCGCGCCGGCGCCGCGTAGATCCGATGCCTTGTCCGGCGCCCACGACTTGACCTTGCCGTCCATGCCGCCGGTCACGAAGCCCGTCGCCGTGGTCGCAATCGCCGCGACCGCGCCGCCGTGGCTGACGGGAGCGCCCTTGGGGGCGCCGTCGCTGCCGTAAGCTTGCACCGCGCCGCTATCCGTGGCGGCGACAATCGTTGCGCCGTCCTTGGCGAACGTCACAGCCGTGACCGCACCGCCCGGCCCGGCGATCGCGGTGCCGCGCGCCGATCCATCCGCATTCCAGAAACGGATTGTGCCGTCGGCACCGCCGCTGACGACGCTCTTGCCGTCCGGCGAAATCGCGACCGATTGCACCCATCCTTGATGACCTTTTCCGGGCTGGCCAATCGCCACGCCCTGGTCCGACCAAAGGCGCACAGTGCCGTCATAGGCCCCCGTGGCGAGCAAATTGCCGTCGGCGGAGAAGGCCGCCGCCTCGACCCAGGCCGCGTGGCCGTGCAAGGGCGCACCGCGCGGCGATCCGTCCGCGTTCCACAGCCGCATGTCGCCGTCCGCGCCTGCCGTGACGACTTCCCCGCTGGGCGAAATGGCAAGCACCCGCACCCACGCATCGTGGGCGCGCAAGGGCTCGCCAACCGGCGTGCCGTCGCGCTTCCACACCTTCGTCGCGCCGTCGTAGGCGCCGCCGGTCAG
Organism: Rhodospirillaceae bacterium; assembly: GCA_965279655.1. Classification (GTDB taxonomy): domain Bacteria; phylum Pseudomonadota; class Alphaproteobacteria; order Rhodospirillales; family Rhodospirillaceae; genus SCTM01. Next base: position 5,217,704 of record OZ257255.1, on the reverse strand, counting down.
GAAGCTGTTGCCGTCCGGCGCGAAGGCGACCGCGCTCGCGGCACCCGCGTGGGCCCGCAAGGGCGCACCGAGCAGCTTGCCGTCCAAGCTCCAGAACCGGATCGCGCCGTCGTCGCTGGCGGCGGCGAGGGATTTTCCGTCGGGCGCGAAGGCGATCATCCACACCCAGGCGCCGTGGCCCGGCATCTCAACGCCGCGCGGCGTGCCGTCGGTATTCCACAGGCGCACGACGCCGTCCTCGCCCCCGGTGGCGAGGATATCGGCGGTGGGCGAGAACGCCATCGCCTCGACCCAGAGATCGGCCGGCAACACCGGCACCGCGCGCGGCGTGCCGTCGGTGTTCCACAGCCGGATCGTCCGGTCGGTGCTGCTGGAGGCGACAACCTTTCCGTCGCGCGAGAACGCCACATGACGGACCCAGGCGGTATGTCCCTTGAACGGGTCGCGCGCGGCGGCGCCTTTCGCCACGTCCCACAAACGCACGGTCTTGTCCCATCCGGCCGACGCCAGCAGCTTGCCGTCGGGCGAGCACACGATCTTGCGGATCGGTCCGTCGTGGCCGCGCATGGGCTCGCCGCGCGGCGTGCCGTCCGCGTTCCAGCGGCGGATCAAACTGTCGTCGCCGGAGGTGACGTAGGTCGCGCCGTCGGGTGCGATGGCCAAAGAGCCGTTGATCGCCTTGGCGTCGATCGCGACCGTCTTCTTGTAGCCCGCGCCGAAAGACCAAAATGCGATTCCGCCGGTAGAATCGTCATAGACGCCGAATGTGTTCGGCTGACGCGGATGGAACGCCGCGAACAGCGGCGTCAAAGGTCCGCCTTCGGCGGCCACGCGCAGAGTCACTTCGCCCGCAGGCTCTTGCGCCCGCGCCGCAGCGATCAACGCCACAATGGCTACGGCAATCGCTTTCATTCTCGACCGATGTATGGCCCCGCAGGCGCGAAGAGTAGGCTGACAACCGGGGGCTCGCAACGACCGTTCGCGCGTGAATCGATCTCGACGGGCCTGTGGGCCTCCGCCAAAGTAGCCCAACGGGAGAAAGCGGGGAGAACTGGGATATGTCCGTGATGTCAGGCCTGTCGACGGCCCATAAAGCCGTCGTTGTTGCGGTCGCCGTGATCGGTATCGCCGGATCGGTCGCGCTGTCGCGCGGCTACGGCGACAGCGGGAACGCGGCGGCGGAAGCGAAGCGTCTCACGGCCACCTTCGGCGCGTTGATGGAGATCTCGCGCAATCCGCTGCAAAGCCTGACGACGCTATTCAACGGATCGGGCCGTGTCGCCGCGGAGGAATTCACCGGCACCATCGATGCGCTGCGCGCGCGCTCGGGCCCCTTGTTCCCCAGCGCCATGGCCTTCACGACCGAAGCCAAGCCGGCGGGATGCGATGCGGAAAAAGGCTGCTGGCTGGTCGCCTACTCCACCGCCGAGGACGGATTGCTGAAACCCGGCGCGGACATGTCACGCCTCGAGCCCACCGCGGTTGCCATCGCCTCCGCCGTGGGCGAGCCCAACGTAGTGAAGCTCAGCCCCGCCATGCGGGAATCGGACGGCACGCAATTCTCGTTCCTGGCGGTGACCATCAAGAATACCCGGCAGTTCGGCGTGGTGTTCAGCGTGATCGACTACACCAAGATCATGAAGGCGCTGGCGGATCGTTGGGTGCCGCCGGGCGTCAGCGCGCGCATCGAAGCGTCATTCCCGCGGCAAGGCGGCGCGACACCGGCCGCCGTCGTTTACGGCGAGGCCGCCGCGCCGGCGGGAACGCGCGCCACCTATTCGGAGGACATCGTCATCGATCAGGCGAAGTTCACAATTCACTGGGATTTCTCGAGCGCCTACATCGCCGCGCACGGCGGTAACGCCGTGCTGGCCGCCGGTATCCTGGGCAGCCTGCTGCTCGCGGCCTTGGTAGCGATGGCGCTGTCGCGCCCTCGTTGATCAGGCGGGCGCCTAGACAATCACCAGCGGATCGCCCGGCGGACCCAGGTTCTCGAAGCCGGTCTTGGTCACGCGGAACATGTCTTCGTGGTGGCTGGCGCCCCAGCCGATCTCGACGTTGGCGAGATCGACCGTCAGACACATGTTCTCCTCCAGCACGTGATCGATCGGCACGCTGTAAGGCACATCCAGCCGCGACGGGTTGTCGTCGTGCTGTAGACCGACCGAATGGGTCGCGGTGATGACCACGCGGTCCGGCAGGCCCGCCTTCACTTGCGTCTCGCGGGCGATGCGATTGAGGTCGGAGAACTTCATGCTCGGCTTAATCGCCGCGAACACCGCGTCGCGGCCGAGCTTGTGCGCCTTCTCCCGGTCCATCGTCTCCTTAGACGGCTCGCCGACCACGATCGCGCGGCCGAAGTCGCCGTGGTACTGCCGGAAGTGGCTGACCGCGTCGATCAGGAACGGCTTGCCGGGCACCACCACGCCATCCGGCAGAAGCGCGCTCGACACGCCGGCGATGAACGACGACACGTCGCTGCCCAGCGCCGCGCATTCCGTGCGGAACCGGCGATCGATTTCATCGAAGGTCATGCCCTTCTCGATCGCCTTGATGGTGTTCATGGAGGCGACCGCGTTGTTGCGCCCCGCCACGCGCATCAGCGCGATCTCGGCGTCGCTTTTCACCATGCGGATCTTCTGGAAGATCTTGTCGCCCGGCACGCACTTCACGCCGGTGAAGCCGATCTCGTCGAGCAGATAGGCGATGCGCATATCGTCGACCGCGAGCGTGCCCTTGGTCAGGCCGGATTCCTTCAACGCCTTCACCAGCGCCCAAGCCGGGCCGGGCGCCGATTGAGCCACGACTTTCTTCTGGGCCGCGATCCACACTTCTTCGCGCTTGGTGAACGTCACGTCCGTGCGTGTTGGAAACCGATAGCCAACGCCCGCAGGCATCTTCGGCTCCACTTTCATCTGCGCCGGCGTGGCGTTGACGTAGTCCTGCCAATTGGCCGCGCCGCCCATGACGATCAGCTCGGGCACCTCGCGTTCCCCGTTGCCCATCTCCAGGCCCTGGCTCGCGCCGGCGATCAGGAACGTGGGCTGCTTGGGATCGCGCGGGAAGGTGGCGAACGCCGGATACTCGCTGCGGAACTTGTGGCCGAGCGCGATCGTGTTCGACAGGTAGTAGACATTGATGGGATTGAGCGCGACGAGGCCGTCGATCTTGTGCTCCTCCATCACCGCGTAAGCGCGCGGCTTGTTGACGAGGCTGCGGCCGTCGACGCCGGGGAATTTGTGCTCCTTGGAGATCGCGACTGTGTTGCCGGGCCGCGCTGCCTCGGCGGCCCAGGCATCGCTTGCGGACAGGCCCGCCGCCGCCACGCCAAATCCCGTCAGCAGGTCACGACGATCCATGGATGCCTCCCTAGCCCATGCAGGACCGGCATCGTAGCCCGCTTTGTGGGCGAAGCACACCGGCAACGGTCAAGCCCTCGCGGTGTGTGCAGCTGCGAATGATTCGAAAACCGACAGTTTCGGAAGCGCCGAATCGCGCCTATCCGTCGCCCATGAGCGCCATCGCGGCGCGCGAGCAATGCGGACACACGATGGCGAAGAAGAAGGGCCTCGACGCGGAGATCGACAAGGTGTTGCGCATCATGGAGGCGAACCCAGAGACCCCGGCGGACGTGGCCGTCCACCTGTTGAACCAGGCACGTATTTCCGGCGACGGATCGCTGCGACAGAAGTATCTGCGCAAAGCGCAAAAGGTGATCGCCGAGATCGACCCACGCGAGGAGGCGGAAAGGCTTCAGGAACTTCAAGCCCAAGTGCTGGCCCTGCAAGGCCGCGGCGGCGATACGGAGATCGCCCACGTCACGCCGGGCGAGTTGGTGATCCCCAAACGCATGCGAACGCCGGAGCTGATGGCGGCGCTTGCCCAAGCCGCCCGGCAGGCCGGGATCGACCCTCGCCGCCTGGTCGTGGGGGACCGCCGCAATGCCGTCAACCCGCGCACGGGTCAGGCGGAGTTTGCGGAACCTATGCCGCCGTTGCAGAGCCTCGCGGGCTTCCGGCCTAACCTAGAGGGCCCTCCGGTCACCGGCGCTGACCTCGGCCCGATTGCGCAAGCGATGGGCCTCGGTGGGCCGGATGGGCCGAATACGTACCGTGGAGATGCCAGTTATTACACACGCGGCACGATAACTGCGAACGGCGAACCATTTGATCCCGACGGCGTATCGGCGGCCATGCCCAGCCGAGCTAACCTTGGAGGTACGGCGACGGTCCAGATGCAACAACCGCCCTATACAACAATCACAGTTCCCGTAAACGATCGGGGGCCATTTAAGATGGACGCTAACGGCCATGCACTCCAGCCTCTCCAACCGCACCCTTCGCGTGTCATTGATCTATCACGTGGGGCCTTCCAAAACTTGGTTGGAAGCACGGATGCCGGTAAAGTGCCGGTGGTTGTTAACGTGACTCCGAAGAAGCGGACACCGTAGGAACATGAAGGCCCATCGCTTCATAACGGCGATCATATGCGGATCGATCGCTTTGTGCCTCTTCGACGGCGCCGCGCTCGCGGCACGCAAGTCGCGGAATACTTCGCACGTATACGTCATTCGGCCGCCGCCGCTTCCGCAGCAAAATCATCCGCTGATCATCGCCTTCAAGGTGAAGATCAAGAATGGAGTCGTAACACGCGTAGAGAACCTGCGGGCAGCGCTTGTGGTCACGGTCGCCAATAGTTCTTCCTATGGAAACGATCCGGACAACCCCACCATTATTGATGCCGGCATCCAGACAAGCATCATCGCGCCAGAGGAGTTTCGCCGCCTGAGATTCACTATCGAACGTGGGGTCGACCTGAGTCCTGACTTTGAGATCAGCGGCGTCTTGGAAACAATTGACGACGAAGATCCGTCCAATCCGAAGACCATCGAACTCAAGTCCGAGAATTTTCAGATCGTAAAATAGAAAAGGCCCGGAGCGCGCCGCCCGGGCCTTCGTCCCTCAAACTCGTACGCCCGGTCTACGCCGGCTTCCGCGCCGCCGAGATGAACCAGGACAGGCTGTTGTCGAGCTGGCGGAACTTGCCAACCCACACGGCCTCATCCGGGAACCCCGCCTCGCGCAACATCGTGCCCGTATCGTTGGTGGCGTAGACCGACCAATAGGGCTCGTTGTTATTCACCTGGTCCCAGCCGCGATAGAACTTGTACCAGGCGTCGTATTCGTCGAAGCGGATGTTGACGTCCAGGTGCACGGTCACGCCGCCCGGCTTCAGGAGGCGATAGCTCTCCTTCATCATGCCTTCGGTGATCTTGGCGCTGAATTCGTGCATCGCGTTGTGCGACAGCACGAGATCGAACGAGCCGTCCGGGAACTTGGTGTTCGCCGCGTCGCGCTGGGAGTAGTGCACGGCCGCGCCCATGGCTTCCGCCCGCGCATGCGCATAACGCAGGATCGACGGCGCGACGTCGATGCCGTGCACATCCGCGTCCGGGAACGCACGCGTGTAGGGCACCGTCGCCGAACCGGCGCTGCAGCCGATGTCGAGGATGCGTGTGGGCTTGAAATCCGGATAGCGCTCCTTGATGAAGCGGATGACGACTTCGCCCTTGCTCTCCGCCATGCCGACGCCGCGCCCCATGGCGTAGAGATTGCCGCCGTATTCGTAGAACGCCCCAGCCAGCACATCGTTGGCGCCGTAGTCGGTCATGTAGCCGCCGGGCTGAAGATGAATGTCGACCTCGCGCATGGCGCGCGCGCCGGTCACGTCCGGGTCGAGTTCGAGCGTGCCCTTCGCCTTGCCAGACAGCCCGCGGAACTTCTCCGACATGTCGTCGGCGGTGCGGTAGAGCGTGTCCGCCACCGCGTCCCACATCATCTCCTGGCCGCTGCGATGCAGGCGGCTGAAGATCTGGAACGACGGGTCGTCCCACATCACGGTGCCCACGTCCTGCGCCGTCTCCGGCGCATGGCCGTGCTGCTTCTCAAAGCGCGGCTTGCCGCGCTGTTCGTAGACATCGCCCATATGGGCGCGCACGTGATCGCGGATGTGATCCTTCAGGCCGAGCACGAACTGCTGGCGTGCCGCCTCGTCGTGGCTGGGCGTGGGCAACATGCTGTGGCGTGGATTGCGGGCCATGGAAGGTTCAGCCTTTCGTCGCGGAGATCCCGTCGAGCTTGCCGGGATTCAAACGATTCTCCGGGTCGAGCGCAAGCTTGATGTCCTTCAGGAGGGCATGGGTCTCGGGGCGAAGTTCTTCCACGAAGCGATAGAATTCTCCTATCTGTACGTGCAGGGAGCCCATGCCCTGGAACAGGTCGCGCATCTCGTCGCGCAGCTTGCGGACGTAGGCGCGGGCTTCCGGGTTCGCCGGCAGCTTGCGGAAGCGCTCGGCTTCCTCGGGCGGCAGGGCGCGGAAGTGCAGTTCCGACAGTTCGTCCGACCAGTAGAAGCACGGCTCGCACAGGAAATAGTACGGGCTGTAGTTGGTGATGAAGCTGTGGGCGATCTTCAACCGGTCCATCTCGCCCGCGCGATCGGCGAAGAACTTTTGGATCGCGGTCGCCACCTCCACCGCGCGCCCGATCGGCCACAGGGAACTGGTGGCTACCCACCGCTCCCCGTCCTTGCCGAGGAACTTACGGATCGAGAAGCCCACCGCCTCACGCGCGCGCGGGAGAATCGGCGGCAGTTCGCGGGCGCGCTTCACGCAGATCGCGCGCGCCTGTTCCATCCCCTCCTCCGCCGCCTTATTGGAAATCGATTCCACCTTCAGGTGGAGCGACCACTTCACGCCGTCCAGGAATGAGCGCCCCTGCGCGGCCATCTTGGCGGCTTCCTTCAGCCCGGCGAAGGTCGTGCCTTCGTTCTGCGCCACGGCCATGACGGCCTTGATCGCATCGCCCATGCCCACCTTGGCGATATTCGCCGTCTCGTACGGATCGAGGCCGGTGCGGCGGGTGATGAAGTCCAGCGGCGACAACTCGATCATGGTCGCGGCCATGTCCTCATAGCTCTCGAACGCGAAGGACCCGAACGCCGCGCCGCCGGAGCGGCGCTTGATGTGCAGGGCGATGGCGGTCTTCACGCCGAAGATGCCGTTGTCGCCGATGAACAGCCCGGTGAGGTCCGGTCCGTAGTTGCGGTAGAACGGCAGCTCGACGTCCTTGGAACTCCAGCCGCCGGTGCGCACCACGCGCCCATCCGCCAGCACGACCTCAAGACCGAGCACGCCCTGCATGCCGCCAGGCACATTCTGCGCCAGGGCCCCGCCGACGGTGGAATGACTGCCGGACAGCGGCGCCGGGAAATCCACCTGCATGTTGTGCGGCATCAGCGCCTTGACGATCTGCGACCAGGTGCAGCCCGCCTCGACGACGATCACGCGGTTGGTGATGTCGACGGTCCGCACCTGATTGAGTTGGCGCATATCGAGCAGCACGCTGTCGGCGCAGTTCGGGCCGTAGCCGTTGGTGTAGGACATGCCGCCGCCGCGCACGAACAAGGGGACGTTGGCGTCCTTGAGCACCTTCAGGATCGCGGCGACATGGGCCGTGGTGCTGGGCTGCACCGCCGCGCGGGGAGCGACGACATTATCCCAAAAGAAGACATCGTGGGTAAGATAGTCGAGTTCCGCGGGCGCGGTGATCACGCGCTCCGCGCCGACGATGGCCCCCAGGTTTGCAACGAGCGTGTCTGTCACTTCGAAAGGTCCTCACCCGCGAGCGCGCGATCAATCAAGGCGATGGTTTCCGGTACGCCATAGAGCGCGACGAACGACCCGAAGCGCGGGCCTTGCTCCTGGCCGAGCAGAATCTGATACAGCGCCTTGAACCAGTCGCGCAGATTGGCGAAGTGCACCGGATACTTCTTGCCGATCTCGAACACCAGGTGCTGCAGCACTTCCGGCGACTTCTCACCGGTGTGCGCGGCGAGTGCGTCGCGCAAGTCCTTCAGGGCCGCCGCGTCATCGCCGGCCGCCTTCTTGAACTGCTTCGTCGGCTTCACAAAGTCCTGATAGTAGGCGAGCGCGTTCTTCGCCATGCGGTCGAGGATCGGCGCGGTTTCCGGCGTCGCCGTCGGCGCATAGCGCGAGATGTACTGCCACAGCGTCGCCGGACTATCGGCATGGGCCACGCCGACGAGATTCAGCAGCAGTCCGAAGCTTAGGTGCGTGTTCTCCACCGGCGGCTTGCCGCCGTGGATATGCCACGCGGGATTGTTCACCTGCGCTTCCGGCGCCTCGTTCGGGAACTTGCCGAGATAGTCGAGATATTCGTCCGCGGTCTTGGGGATGGCGTCGAAGAACAGCTTCTTCGCGGTCTTGGGCTTCTGATACATGAACAGCGCCAAACTTTCCGCCGGCGCATACTTGAGCCAATCGTCCACCGAAAGCCCATTGCCCTTGGACTTGGAAATCTTCTGGCCCTGCTCGTCGAGGAACAGTTCGTAGGTGAGGTTCTGCGGCGGCGTCGCGCCGAGGATGCGGCAGATCTGGCTCGACAGGCGCACGGAATCGATCAGGTCCTTGCCGGACATCTCATAGTCCACGCCCAACGCGTACCAGCGCATGGCCCAATCGCACTTCCACTGCAGCTTGCAGCGCCCGCCGGTGACGGGGACCTCGACCTTGTTACCATCACTATCCTCGTACACCACCGTGCCGGCCTTCACGTCGCGATGAATGATCGGCACTTGCAGCACGATGCCTGTCTTGGCGTCGATCGGGAGGAACGGCGAATAGGTGGCGCGGCGCTCCGGCCCCAGCGTCGGCAGGATGACGTTGATCACATCGTCATAGCGCTCGAGCACGCGAAGCAGCGCCGCATCGAATTCGCCGGACTTATAGGCCTCGGTCGCGCTCTTGAACTCGTATTCGAAGCCGAAGGAATCCAGGAAGGCGCGCAGCCGCGCATTATTATGCGCGCCGAAGCTGTCATGCGTTCCAAACGGATCGGGAATGCTGGTGAGCGGCTTGCCGAGGTGCTGCGCCATCATGTCCTGGCTGGGCACGTTGTCCGGCACCTTGCGCAGCCCGTCCATGTCGTCGGAGAACGCGAACAGGCGCGTCTTCACGCCCGGGTTCATCGCCTCGAACGCCCGGCGCACCATGGTCGTGCGCACCACCTCGCCGAAGGTGCCGATATGCGGCAGTCCCGACGGGCCATAGCCGGTCTCGAACAGCACAAAGCCCTTGGCCGGCGCCTGCTGTTTCAGCCGCTCGTCCCACAGGGTGCGGGCTTCGGCGAACGGCCAAGCATTGCTGGCGCGGAAAACGTCGGTGGAAGTCATGGAAAAGGGGACCCGGGGGACGTCGAAAGTGACGCCCCCAATAGCAAGGACCCGGGCTGGATGCCAGGAATACGGGCCAAAGGCGCGGATTCCGCCGAAAAGCGCCGAATTTCAGCAGACTGCCGGCGGCAGGTACCGCTGTACTTGCCCTGGGGCGTGGGCCCGTTTAGGTGTTCGGTTCCACATTTGTTCAGGGACCCGATCCCATCACGACGCTCGATATGCCTTACCAGAGTCGCCGGGTCGTGTTGCCCGCGGTCCCGGCGGTTACCGCCGACTGGACGATGGCGGCGTTGCTCGACACCGAAGGCGAAATCCATACCGGACCTGCCGCGAGCTTCGCGGCGCGCGCGGCGGCGGGGCGGCCCATCGTGTGCCATGCGCCCGCGACAGCCGCGCGTCTGCGCACGCAGATATTTCCCGCGCACGACATCCTGGAACTGTTCGCCTTCGTGCGCCCGGCTCAGTTTTGCCTGCCGACCATCGCGGGCGTTGCGGAGGCGCTGGACCTCGCCGTTCCGCATGCGCTCGAGGACCGCGCGCTGACGCTGGTGAGTTGCGCGCAAACCCTGCTGCAGGAATTGGTGAAGGTCTCCGAGGTCGAGACGACCTCCCTGGGCGAGATCGCGGGCGCTATGACGCGCGGGGGATGGGCCTGGGGGCCTTCCGTGCTGGCCGCGCTCGGCACCGCGGCCACGCCGGCGAAGGGCTATGGTGCCGCGAACGGCCTGCGCGTGTGGTTGCGCCTGGCGGAATGGGAGGAGCGTGCGCCGCCCCCGCCGCCCGGCAGCGAGCCGATCACGATTGCCGAGTCCGATACGCGTCTGGAACGCCTTCTGGGCGACAACGCGGAGAAGCGCGAAGAGCAACGCCAATACGCCCACAGCGTGACGACCGCCTTCCAACCGCGGCCTTCGGAAAATCAGCCCATGCTCGTGTTGGCGGAAGCGGGTACCGGCGTCGGCAAGACGCTGGGCTATGTCGCGCCGGCGAGCGTGTGGGCGGAGAAGAATTCCGGCACCGTGTGGCTCTCCACCTTTACCCGCAATCTTCAGCGGCAGTTGGATCAGGAACTGAGCCGCCTGCACCCGGATATCCACGACAAGGCGCGCAAAGTGGTCATCCGCAAAGGCCGCGAGAACTACGTCTGCATCCTGAACTACGAGGAGGCGCTCAATCGCCTCCAGATGCAGCCGCAGGAAGCCATCGGGCTCGGATTGGTGGCGCGCTGGATCGGCGCGACGCGCAACGGCGACATGGTCGGCGGCGACCTGCCGGGCTGGCTGCCGGAAATCGTCAGCAAGGAGCGCACGGTGGCCCTCGCGGACCGGCGCGGCGAGTGCATCTACGCCGCCTGCCCGCACTATCAGAAGTGCTTCATCGAGCGCACCGTGCGCCGCGCGCGTCACGCGGACATCGTGGTCGCGAATCATGCGCTGGTGATGGTGCAAGCAGCCCTCGGCGGCATGGACGACGGCGCGCGGCCGACCCGCTATGTGTTCGACGAAGGGCATCACATTTTCGATGCGGCGGATTCCGCGTTCTCCTCCGAACTGAGCGGGCTTGAGACCGCGGACTTGCGCCGCTGGCTCTTGGGCGCGGAAGCCACCGCCGGACGCACGCGGGCGCGCGGCCTTAAGCGCCGCGCGGAGGACCTGATCGTCGCCGGCAAGGGTGAGGACGCTGGCCTGTCGCAAGCGCTGGACGAAACCCTTCACGCCGCCCGCGTCCTGCCGGGCGCCGGCTGGCGCAACCGGATCAAGGACGGCCAGCCCAATGGCCCGACGGAAGATTTCCTCGCGCTGGCGCGCAAACACATCCTCGCCCGCACGGATTCAAGCTCGCCTTATTCCCTGGAGGCGGACCGGGACTCGTTGATCGACGGCCTTGTCACCGCCGCGTCGGCGCTCAACACCGCGCTGGCCGACCTGGAACGCCCCATGCGGCGCCTGCACACCGGCTTTGCGCGCAAACTGGATGCGGACGCCGCCGAACTCGAAACCGGCATGCGGGTGCGCATCGAAGGCATGATGCGGACGCTGGAGCGCCGTGGGCTCATGCAGCTCGGGGCCTGGCGCGCGATGCTGAGCAGCCTCTCCACGGCGACGCCGGACGAGTTCGTCGATTGGTTCTCGATGGCCCGCAGCGACGGCCACGAGATCGACGTCGGCCTTCACCGCCACTGGGTCGATCCCACCCTGCCCTTCGCGCGTTCGCTCGCAGACCACGCCCATGGCATCGTCGTCACCTCCGCCACGTTGCGCAACGGCGATGAGGACGCTGCGGCGGATTGGGCCGAGGCCGACGCGCGCACGGGCGCCAATCACTTGGGCGGCCCCGTGGAACGCACCTCCGTTGCCTCGCCCTTCGACTATCCGCATCGCACCCGCGTGATCGTCATCACCGACGTGCGCAAGGACGACATGGCGCAGGTGGCCTCGGCCTATCGCGAACTTTTCCTGGCATCGAACGGTGGCGCGCTCGGGCTATTCACCGCGATCTCGCGCCTGCGCGATGTGCACGGCCGCATCGCGTCGCATCTCGAGCAGGCGGGCCTGCCGCTCTACGCCCAGCATGTCGATGCGATGGATATCTCCACCCTCGTGGACATCTTCCGCGCGGAAGAAGACGCCAGCCTGCTCGGCACCGATGCGGTGCGCGAGGGCGTCGACGTGCCCGGCCGCTCCCTTCGCATGGTGGTGTTCGACCGCGTGCCGTGGCCGCGGCCCGACATCCTGCACAAGGCGCGCCGCAATCAGTTCGGCACCCGCAAGTACGATGACGCCATCACGCGGCTGCGCCTCAAGCAGGCCTTTGGCCGCTTGATCCGCCGCGCCACCGACCGCGGCGTATTCGTGCTGCTGGACCCGATGATGCCTTCACGCCTGAAGGGCGCGTTCCCGCCGGACGTGCCCTACCAGCGTCTGGGGCTGGCGGATGCCGTGGCGCAGATCAAAGTGTTTCTGAAGTAGCTTTCATCCGCGCACGATGCAGCGCGATCATGTAGAGCCCGTTGAGCACGATCGCGAGCCCCGCAGAGATCAATCCGCCTTGGATGTTGCCGGCGGTGAAACAGCCGATCGCGGCGAACACGAAGAATCCGACAACGGCAAGACGCTCCACCATCGCGGCCACGCTCAGGATCGGTTTGCGCCATATGATCCAGGCAATGCCCGACGCGAAGGCGACGACGCCGAGGAACGTCGCGAGCAACGCCATGGCCTACTCTGCCGGTGCGTTGGAGACCGGCGGCGCGACGATCGGCGCCGCTTCGCCATAATCCACCAGCCGCACGGTGACCGGGCTGGTGCCGGGTTCCGCGTTAAGGCGACGGGTGAGATTGAGCTTGCCGCCCAAACGAGTCACGCACACACCCTTCGTATTGCTCGGCAGCAGGAGATCCGCCACGTCCTTGCGCGAAATGCGCACCGGCGTCACCGGGATCGCCTGACCCCAATTGGCCTCGCGTTCCACATCGACGAACAGCAGGGTCCAGTATTCCGGGCGTGGCAGCCAATGGAGCTGGCCGTAGTCCTTGTAGGGAAAGCCGATGACGGCGGTGAGTTCGTCCTTGGTGAGACCATTGGTGACCGCGCACATCTTCACCCATGGCCAGGGCGTCAGCGGCACGACATCGATCAGGTCCACGCCGGACATGAAGGAAAAACGTAAGGATTTCTGAAGCGCCAGCTCCTTCTGCGAGGCCGGTCCGCCGGTGCGGTAGTACATGAGGTACAGCGACACCGGTGTGAGCGACAGCACCGCGATCAGCGCGACGGCTTTGAGGAACGAGGGCGAGGGTTTTGTTAAAGCCATGGCCCATCCCTAGGTCAATCCCGCCGCCTCTGCAACTTATTCAACCGTTGCTATCGCGAATGTCACCACGCCGCGGTGCGGGCGCGACCTGAGGCCTTCGCAGGACTTTAGTACAGTGCATGGAGAAGTTCGGACCCGACTACCTGGGCCAGGCCGCGCGTTGGCTACAGGGCCAGATCCTGACGGTGGAATTCCTCACCCAGGCCGCCGCGATCCTGATCGCTGCGGGGGTGGCGTTGCTGCTTGCGCGCTGGCTGCGCCCGCCCCTGACGCGACGGACTGTGGATTGGGAGTTCGGCCCGACCCTCCAGCGGCTGGTCCAGATCGTGATGGGTCAGATCGCCCTGCCTCTATTCCTGACGTTCCTGCTGATCCTGCGGGCGGCCGCGCGCCAGATGCTGCCGGAGGACCCACCGGATCGGATGATCTCAGCCGTGGCGAGCCTGGTCGCCGCATGGGTGGTGATCCGCCTGACTTCGGCACTGATTGCCAATCGCGCGGCGGCGAAAGTGATTGCGCTGATCGCCTGGACTCTCGCCGCACTGGACATCGTCGGCCTGCTCACGCCGGTCATCGGCTTTCTCGAGAGTATCGGCCTCACGCTCGGATCTAGCCGGATCACGCTCCTGGACGTGATCGTGGCGACCGCGCTTCTCACCGCCTTCCTATGGCTGGGCTCGATGGCGGCCAACCTTGCGGATCAGACGATGGCCGGCGCCGGCACGATGAGCCCGCGCGCGCGCGTGCTGATCGGCAAAATCCTGCGCGGCGTGTTGATCGCGCTGGCGGTGCTGATCTCGCTCTCGACCGTCGGCATCAATCTCGCGGCGCTCGCGGTGTTCACCGGCGCGGTCGGCGTGGGGATCGGCATCGGATTGCAGCATCAGGTCTCAAACCTCATGAGCGGCCTATTCCTGCTGCTCGACAAGTCCGTCAAGCCGGGCGACGTGATCGAGGTGGGCAACACCTTTGGGTGGGTGCGGGAGATGAGCGCGCGTTACGTCGGTGTCGTCACCCGAGACAACAAGTCGCTGCTGATTCCAAACGACTCCTTTATCCTCAACCAGGTGACCAACTGGTCGCACCAGGAACGGCGTGTGCGCCAGGAGGTGCGGTTCACCGTCTCGTTCGATTGCGATCCGCACCGCATCCGCCAACTCGCGGTGCAAGCCGCGGCCTTGCCGGAGCGCGTGAGCCACGCGCCGCCGCCCCTGTGTCACCTGTTCGAGTTCGGGGAATACGGACTGGTGTTCGTCTTGCGGTTCTGGATCACCGACCCGGAAGCAGGCGTGGTGAATATCAAGGGCGAAGTGCTGCTGGCGCTATGGGATATCTTCCGCCGCAACGGCATCAAGATCCCCTACCCGCGCCGCGTCATCCTGCCGGCCGACGACGCCGGCCTGCCCGTGCAGATGTCGACGGATATGGATTGATGCGCAATCGCGCCAGCGCCTCTTCCCGTTGCCGCGGGCTCAATCCCACATGTTGTCCTTTTTCCAAGCTCCATTTTGCCGATGCCAGACGCGACGATCGCGGAACGTGTCGGCGACACGGTCGAATTCGTCCTCGGTCATACCGGCATAGGGAAGCCAACGCGCCAAGTCGCTCGGTTTGACATGATCGTATTGCCGCACCAGTTCCACCCCGCGTTCCCGCGGGATCAAACCTTGCCGGATATCTTTCGAAGCGTGGTCGCTGGCGCGCCCATACCCGAACTTCACGTACTTGAGGTAATCGTGCAGGCCATTCTCGTGCATGTCGTCGAGATTCGACATGCGGCGATATGTTCGGTCGAACGGCTTGTCGGCGATCTCAAAACCATACTTTTCGCGCACGAGCTTAACATGCTCGTTTGCATCCCAGTCGAGATAGTTCGAGAGATATACCCCGCGCAGTCCGGCTTCATCGATCTCGCGGTCGCTCGGATAGCGGTACGTTTGCATGTCCTGGGCCGTAATGCCGTCAAGGCCGACGAAATAGTTCCACTCGTACCCCCGCGCGAAGTGCTCAAGCCGCGTGCGATAGGTGAATTCCACAAAATCGCTGGCGCTGAACTGTCCGCAGAGATCGGCATAACCGTGCTCTCCCCAGATCACCAGCGGGATGCCGAGCTGCACGGCCAGGCGCATCGGGGCCGTCATGATTCCCACGTGGCAATGCCAATTCATATCGCCCATGACGATGAACGCGAGGCGATTGAGCTTCTTGAGGAGGGGAACGCTGGGGCTCTTGATGATGTGATCGACGTTGAAGACCTCGCGCATTCTCATGAGATTGCGCCAACCGACGTCGAGGTAATTGTTGCCGTTGTAGGTCACGAGCAAAGGCTTGTATCCGAGCTTCGTGACAATGTGCGTTTGGAAGTAGCTGTCCTTCCCGCCGCTCACGGGGATGATGCAATCGGGTCTGCTTCCGTCCCTGCTGCGATGCTCCTCGAGCAATTCCTTGAGCATTCGCTCTCGCTCGGACCACGACTCCTTCGGCGTAGTGGTCCGCACCGCTGCCGCACGACAGCCCATGCACACGCCGTTCTCGTCGTAGGCCGAGGGTGTGGCGCTCACGCTGGGATAGACGCACTTGCTGCACCACATCACCGCTTTCTTCGGCTGCGGCGATGACGTCGGAAGCGGCTGACTGGCCTGCGCGAGGCGACCCTCGATGCGCGCATCGCGCTCCGCCAGGTCGTAGTCGGGCTCTTGGCTTGTCCAGCGGCTGACTGTGCCCGCCTCACGCATCGGCACGCCCAGCGCGGTGCAGACGCGCTTGGCATGCAGATAGCTCAATTCCTTGTAGTGGAAGATGTTGGCGGCTGACACGGCATGCGCGCCGCCTTCGAGAATGCCCTTGGGGAAATCCTCGTAACGGCCGACCCCCCCGCACGCAATCACCGGGATGGAGACCGCCCGCGTCACCGCGCGGATTGAGTCCAAATCGTAACCGGTGCTCATGCCGTCGCGGTCGATGGAATTCAGGAAGATTTCACCGGCGCCGCGGCGCTCCACTTCCTGCGCCCAGGCCACGGGATCGAGGCCCGTGGGGCGCGTTCCTTTGTGGCTGAAGACTTCGCGGCGCCCGTCCGCGTGCTCCTTCACGTCGATGCCGATCACGACGCATTGGGATCCAAAATGCCGCGCGACCTCGGAAATCAGCTCCGGCGTTGCGATCGCTTGCGTATTGATGACGACCTTGTCGGCGCCGGAGGCGATCAGCGTCCGCACGTCTTCAAGGCTTCGGATTCGCCCACCGAACGTGATGGGCATGGAGCTTTCCAGGGCAATCTGACGCAACAGCGAGGTGACATCCGACGCATCGTAACGGTACTGCAGGTCGTCGCGCCGCAAGTCCTGCTCTTCGCCCTCGCTGATATTCAGGATGATCAACTCGTCGGCGTTCCACTGCGACAAGCGCCGGATCGTCAGCAGCGGCGCGCCGATGATCTGGTGCGTGCGGAATTGCGTGGCCCGGACGATCAACCCGTCCTTCAGGAGCAATGTCGGAATCAGTCTGGGCAGCGGGTTCATGCGCGCTCCAGCCGGGGACCGTCGATGAGCCCGCACCCGACCGCCCAGTTCGCGAGCAGATCGAGGCCGTTGTCCTGGCTCTTTTCAGGGTGAAATTGAATCCCAGCGACGCGCCCGCGCTGCACGGCGGCAACCACGTCGCGCTTCCCGAGCAAAGTCGTGCCGGCGACATCCGCTTCGTTGGACGCGACCAAGTGATAGCTATGCACGTAGTAAAAAGTGCTTCGCCCCGTGCCGTCGGGCCGAAACAGCGACTTTCGCGTGAATGTTGTTTCGCACCAGCCGACGTTCGGAACCTTCCCAAGGATTTCGTCCTCGCGCAGACGCGTCACCCGGCTTGCGATGAGACCGAGACCGCGATGCTGGCCATGCTCCTCGCTTTCGTCGGCGAGCAACTGCATACCGAGGCAAATCCCCAGGATCGGCTTCTGGCCGGCGGCGGCAAGCTGCTGCAAGGGCGCAACGAAGCCGTTTGCCTGAAGATGTTCCATGGCGACGTGGAACGCTCCCACACCCGGAAGAATAAGCGCATCCACCGCGCCGATTTCAGCGGGCGTCTCCAAATCGCGACACGCCAACCCGATCCGGGCAAAAGCAGTCTTGATGGAGAGCAGATTGCCCACCCCCATCCGAATGAGGCCTACCACGCGCGTTCCGGCCGACATCGCCCGTTCCTATTGAGAATCCGCCAATTCGCACCCACGCACCGTCTCGACGCCGGGCGCGGCGGGGCGATCCAATACACCATATCGAACACTTTTCGTGCTGAGACGTTCAAAGCGCGGCCTTGGCTTCGCTCTATTCGGCACGCAGGAACCTTTCCTCCGCCGCTTCGCTGATCGCGCTGTCCGGATTGCGACCGTCGATGGTCAGAAGGTCGCTGTAGAACTCGGGCGTCAGGGCGCGACGCAGCACGACCTTGAACGGCGCACCCTCCTTCTTGCTCTCCAACTCGACGTAGCCCAGCGGCCGCGTCGGCTCACCCCCAGTGGTCAGGCTGGTTTGCAGCCGGATCCGGCCCGGCTCGAGAAGAGTCAGTTCGCGATTGAAGCGCGCGAAATTGTACATGCGATCGCTGAACCGGGTTTCCACCGCCATCACATGAATCAACTCCAGGTCCGGCCCCACGTCGTAGTAGTGGTAGATCACCCCGCGATAGACCTCGAAGAAGTGCGTCGGCTCCTGGAACACGATCTGCCGTCCACCGCTCTGGCGAAGGTCCGCGAAGGAGACATAGGGCTTTTCCAACGGCGCCGCACGCAGGCTGCGCGCCGAGAATTGCGGGGGGCGCCCAGCGGCGCGGCCTGTATCCTTGTCATACAGGATCAATGCGAAACGATAGCCGTAGACGTCCCGGAGAATGCCGACATAAAGGTCACGGCGCGGAGTCACCTCAACCCTGAACGTCTTTGGCAGCAGCCGCTCGCATGTCATGCCGCGTGTGCGGCCATCGCCCGCGCGAATCAAAAAGTCCGTGGCGAGATCGATCAGTTTCGCGCGCACCGCCGCCGGAACCGGATCCGCCAGCGACGATTCCACGCGGTCGAAATACGGGTCGATGTCGTTGTCGAGCCGCGCGGTCACCCGCGGCTGACACGCCGCCGGATCGAACGGTTCTTCCTCCGGACCGGGCGCAGCCGCCCCGAAGGCGGCCCCGCTTAGGATCGAGGCAACGAGCAACGCCGAAACCAGCGCCCCGAGCCGCGCAACCAATGCCCTGAGCTTTTCACAGCGATGTGTCACAGGCGCACGTTGAATCCTTCGGCGTGAAGATACTTCTTCGCCTCCAGCGGCGTCTTCTGCGTGAAGTGATAGATGCTTGCGGCGGAGACGGCTGACGCGCCGCCGTCGCGCAGGACTTCGGCCATGTGAGCGAACTCGCCCGCCCCGCCCGAAGCGATGACCGGGATCGACACGGCGGCGGTGACCCGGCGCGTGATCTCCACGTCATACCCCTTCATCGTGCCGTCGCGGTCGATGGAGGTGAGCAAAATTTCGCCGGCGCCCAGGCTCTCCGCCTCTCGTGCCCAGCTGACGGCGTCGTAGGACGTCGGCTGCTGGCCGGAATGGCTGTACACCCGCCAGTCATTGTTCTCCCGGCGCACGTCGATGCTCGCGACGATGCATTGCTTGCCGTAGAGACGCGCGCCTTCCACGATCAGGCTCGGGTTGGCGAGCGCAGCGGAGTTCACCGCCACTTTGTCCGCGCCGACTGAGAGCAGCTGACCGATATGCTCGGGCTTCGAGACCCCGCCGCCGACCGTCATCGGCATGAAGCATTCGTCGGCCAATTCATCGATCAGGGTGAAGTCCGGCGGGCGCCCCGCGCTGGTGGCAACGATGTCCAGGAACACAAGTTCGTCGACTTCGCGCCGGTTGTAGACCTTGAGGGACTGCAACGCCGATCCGCAGCGGCGGTCGGACGCGAAACTCACGCCTTTGACCAGCGTGTTTTCCTTGTAGAGCAGCGTCGGCATGACGCGGAGCTTGAGCATGTCACTGCTTCACGAAATTTTCGAGCAGCTGGAATCCGGTGCGCTGGCTCTTCTCCGGATGGAACTGCGCGCCACAGACATTGCCGCGACGGACCACGGAGGCGATCACGCCGCAGTACGGCGTCGTGCCGACCACGTCGCCTGGATCGGCTGCGCGGAAGTGATAGCTGTGAACGAAATAGAAATTCGGCGCCGGTGGAAGACCGCGAAAGAGCGGTTCGTCGTCCGCACGCACATCGACGCTGTTCCACCCCATGTGGGGCACCCGTTCGCCGGTCTGCGCCCCGTCCAGCAACACCACATCGCCGCCGATCAACCCGAGCCCCTGGTTCCGCCCGCCCTCTTCGCTGGTCGAGGCCAGCAGCTGCATACCCAGACAAATGCCCAACAGCGGCACGCCACGCGCCGCCTCTTCCTTGAGGGATGACGCCAGGCCCGTCGCGTTCAGGTTCTTCATGGCCGTTCCGAACGCGCCCACGCCCGGCAACACGATCATATCCGCGCCGCGCAGCGCGTCGCCGTCCTTGCAGACATACGGCGCTGCGCCGCAAATTTCGAGCGCGCGCCTGATCGAGTCCAGATTGCAGAGTTCGTAGTCGACGAGAGCGACGCGCGGCATCAGGTCAGCGGCGTGACCAGGGACAGATTACCGTCACGGTCCTTGAGCGGCTCACCGGCATTGTTGGTGCGGAAAATCTTCTTGTTGGTGAAGCGGTCGCAAACGGCCGTGAACTCTTCGACGGTCATATCGATCTCGCCGAGAATCTTCTCCAGCGGACGACCCAAATAGGTCCACGGGAATTTCCCGTCCCAGCGCCGCACCATCGTCACGGCATCGGCGCGGCTGATGCGGCCGCGCCGCAGGTGATTGTTCGCGAGGTCCGTCGCGCGGCCGAAACCGAACTTGAGGAATTTGAAATAGTCGTGAATCCCGGCTTGGTAGTTGTCGAGATTTTCGTAGTTCGTCAGCGAGCCCTCGACATTGTGGCCCAAGGTCTCAAATCCGAACGCTTGGGAATAGAGAGCGTTTGAGAAGCCGTCCCACAGGAAGTAATAGCCCAGGAAAATGCCGGTCACGCCGACGCGCTCCAACTGCGCGTCATCGGGATAGGTGAACTGGATGAGATCGCGCGCGGTCAGTCCTTCGACACCGATGAGGTCGGAAATGCGCAGGCCGATGAGCCCGCCGAACTCCTCCAGCCATCTCCGGTCGAGGTGCTTGCTCTTCCCGGTCGCGGCCGGCCCACCGTATTCGTTCTGCGGATTTTCGCCCCAGACGATCAGCGGAATCTCCATCTGGACGGCGATGCGCACCGGTACGGTGAAAATCGCCACGTGCTCGGGCCAGGAGATATCGCCGACTTCCTTCAGCGTGAATTTATTCAGCTTCTTGCGCACGAGGCGATTGGTGGTCACCTCCACGTAGTCGACACCCAGCGTCTTGAGATTGTCGATGTTCCGCCGGCCGATCTCGGACAACGAGCACGTCGTCGCCGTTACGCACAGGGGGTTCAGTCCCGCGTGCAGGCAGCGGATGACCTGATACGTGCTGTCCTTACCGCCGCTGACGGGAATAAGGCAGTCATAAGTCTTCCCTTCCTTGCTCCGGTAGCGCGAGACGACCTCGTTGAACTCAGCGGCACGCTTCGTCCAGTCGATCTCGCCGCGCTCGCTGAAGCTTCGGCACGCGCTGCAAACCCCCTCCGAGTCGAAGGCGAGGTCGGGCTTGGTGTCCGGGTAGAGGCATCTCTTGCAGTACTTCACGTGTCACCGCGATTCGGGCGAAATGGAAAGATCCGGCAGGGGCTAATACCCCGTGCGGGAAGGCATACATTCATACCCAATCGACATTTCCCAGCCAAGCCACTGTGGGCGCTAGATTGCGGAATTGTCCCCGCCTGATAGGCTGCCCGCTTGCCCCTGGGCTGTCGATCCCCGCACACATTTCCCCCATGAAGCACGCTTATCTCACCTGCGAGCTGAAATCGCGTGACTTGGATTCACGCCTGCTCATCGCCGCGCGCCTGCTCGCGCGGGGTGTCGCGACCGTGATCGGCCAGCAATGGGCGATTTTCGAGAACGGGCCCTCGCTTCAAATGACCCGCGGCGCGGTCCTGTTCAAGACCGCGAACCGCATTCAGGCGGTGGAAATGGAGAAACTCCGGGCCGCCGGGCACGCAATTCTCCTGATGGACGAGGAACTGCTGTCCCTGACCAATGAGTACGTAATCCGGCTGGTCACCGACGCGCGCGCGATCGCCGCCTGCGACTATTTCCTCTTCCAGGACGCCGCCCATGAGACCCTGGTCCGCCAGCACTACCGCGCCGACGTGCCCGGACGTATTGCGGGAAATTCCCGGGTCGATCTTTTGCGCTCCATCCCGCAGCTCTACGAGGCCGAGGCGCGCGCGATCGCCGAACGCGGGCCGTACATCCTGATCAACACGAACTTCACGCTCACGAACAGTATCTGGGGCGACGTCGACCGCGCGCTTGCGGTAGCGCGGGCGGGCGGGGCGATCGAGACGGACACCGAGCGCGGCCGCGCTTATGCGATCGACTGGCTGAAGACCGAGACGGAGAATGCCGCTGCGCTCAAGGCCGTCATGGCCTGGATGCAGCAGCACATCAAATCCCATCGGCTGATCGTCCGCCCGCACCCGGCGGAGAAGGCATCGACGTGGTCGTCCACACCGGGCATCGAAATCGCGCCCGGCACGACACCCGCTCCCTGGATCCTCGGCGCGGACCTGGTCATTCACACCAACAGCACGACGGGCCTGGAAGCGGCGCTGATGGGCCGCCCATGCCTCAATCTATGCCCGCTGCCCAATTCGGAGTTCTCGACGTCCTATGTCGCCCGGCAAGCGAACTTCACGGCGACAACCGTCAAGGACGCCAACGAGACCATCGGCGAATTCATCAAGCATCGGCGCGGACCGATCCGCCGGTTCAAGAACCCGGTGCAATTCCATCCGGACGCGGCACGTATCATCGCCGAGGACCTCGACCGTCTCTCACCGGAGGGCGCGCTCATCGGTCAATGGCGGAGGTACGCGCGCGACGATGTGAAGCGGGAGAAGTTCTCTGTGTCCCTCCAGGAATTCATGCCGCGCATGAAAGCGATTTTTGGCGCGCTGAACGTCGCGGTTCCCCAAGTCGCGGAACTGGACGATTCCGTGTTCTACCTCGTTCCAGGTTAGCTATACGAAAAAACCCGCGGGAGTTTCCCCCCGCGGGCTCTTCGTTTCGGTAGGTGCCTGGTTGGCTGGACCTAGAAGTCCATGCCGCCCATGCCGCCCATGCCGCCGCCGCCACCGCCCATCGGCGGGGCTTCGTCCTTCTTCGGCAGCTCGGCCACCATCGCTTCGGTGGTGATGAGCAGGCCGGCGACCGACGCAGCGTCCTGGAGGGCGATACGCACGACCTTCGTCGGATCGACGATGCCGGCCTTCACCATGTCCACGTACTTGCCGCTCTGCGCGTCGAAGCCGAAGGTGACGCTGCTGTTCTCGCCGACCTTGCCGGCAACAACCGCACCATCTTCACCGGCGTTCTCGGCGATCTGGCGCAACGGCACCATCAGCGCACGGCGAACGATCTCGACGCCAACCTTCTGATCGTCGTGTCCGACGTCCAGCTTGTTGAGCGCCTTGGACGCGCGCAGCAGAGCCACGCCGCCGCCCGGGACGATGCCTTCTTCAACGGCCGCACGGGTCGCGTGCAGGGCGTCGTCGACGCGGTCCTTCTTTTCCTTCACTTCGACTTCGGTCGCGCCGCCGACCTTGATCACCGCAACGCCGCCGGCCAGCTTGGCCAGACGTTCTTGCAGCTTCTCACGGTCGTAGTCGGAGGTCGTGTCTTCGACCTGACGACGGATCTGTTCGCAACGCGCGTTGATCTCGCCCTTCTTGCCGGCGCCGTCGACGATGGTGGTGTTGTCCTTGTCGATGGTGACTTGCTTGGCCTGGCCGAGCATCGCGAGCGTGACGTTCTCGAGCTTGATGCCGGTTTCTTCGCTGATCACTTCACCGGAGGTGAGGACGGCGATGTCTTCCAGCATGGCCTTGCGGCGATCGCCGAAGCCCGGGGCCTTCACGGCCGCGACCTTCAAGCCGCCACGCAGCTTGTTGACGACGAGGGTCGCGAGCGCTTCGCCCTCGATGTCTTCCGCCACGATGAGGAGCGGACGCGAGGTCTGCACCACCGCTTCCAGCACCGGCAGCAGCGGCTGCAGGCTGGAGAGCTTCTTTTCGTGGATGAGGATGTACGGGTTCTGGAGTTCAACCGTCATCTTGTCCGCGTTGGTGATGAAGTACGGGGACAGATAGCCGCGGTCGAACTGCATGCCTTCAACGACGTCGAGTTCGGTGTCGAGGCCCTTGGCTTCTTCGACCGTGATCACGCCTTCCTTGCCGACCTTGTCCATCGCCTTGGCAATGATTTCGCCGATCGTGGCGTCGCCGTTGGAGGAGATGGTGCCGACCTGGTTGATCTCTTCCGAGGTCTTGATCTTCTTCGACATCTTGACGAGTTCGGCGACGACAACTTCGACCGCCTTGTCGATGCCGCGCTTCAGATCCATCGGGTTCATGCCGGCCGCGACCGACTTGACGCCTTCGCGCACGATGGCCTGGGCGAGAACGGTGGCGGTGGTGGTGCCGTCACCGGCGAGGTCGTTGGTCTTGGAAGCAACTTCCTTGACCATCTGCGCGCCCATGTTCTCGAACTTGTCCTTCAGTTCGATTTCCTTGGCGACGGTAACGCCGTCCTTGGTGATACGCGGAGCGCCGAAGCTCTTTTCGATGACGACGTTACGGCCCTTGGGGCCGAGCGTGACCTTCACCGCGTTGGCGAGGATGTCGACGCCGCGCAGCATGCGGTCGCGCGCGTCCGTCGAGAATTTGACGTCTTTAGAAGCCATGATTGATGTCCCTTAAATGTGGCTGGGAATTCTTGAAGAGGGCTCGGGTTATTCCACGATGCCCATGATGTCGGACTCCTTCATGATCAACAGCTCGTCGCCGTCGATCTTGACCTCGGTGCCCGACCACTTGCCGAAAATGATCTTGTCGCCCTTCTTGACGTCGAGCGGGACGAGCTTGCCGTCCTCGCCGCGCACGCCGGAGCCGACCGCGATGACTTTGCCTTCGCTGGGCTTTTCCTTGGCGGTATCCGGGATGATGATCCCGCCCTTGGTCTTCTCGTCACCCTCCAGGCGCTTCACGAGCACCCGGTCATGCAATGGCCGAAACTTCATAGAACCCTCCATAACAGCTTGATTTCGCTGGATTTACCGCAAAGGCAGCGCGAGAGGACGAACCCCTGTTAGCACTCACCGTCCACGAGTGCCAGCTAGGTAGGCCCAAGCCTGTGGAGAGTCAAGTTCACGCGGATGAAAAATCTGTGGTTCTAAGCCGGTACGGGCTGTCTGCGACCTCAACGGCGCGAGTGGCCAAAGTCACAAAAAAGGACGCCCGGGCAGGACTTTGCATCCCTTTTCCGTTCGGGGTCGCCCCGCAGCCCGCCTATCATCCCCTTTGGGCCGGGGCGTGGGGAAAAGCGTGTCAACAACCGCGGACATATCGTCGAGCGTTGCCGACTTTCCCGATTCAAAGATCCTGATCGTCGACGATGAGGCGTTCCACCTCAGCTACCTCGAGCGCCTTCTCCGGGCGGCGGGCTACACCAATATCCGCACGCAATCCGATTCACGGATCGTCGAAGCCATGCACCGCGAGCATGATTTCGACGTGATCCTGCTCGACATCCACATGCCGCACCTCAGCGGCATTGAAGTCATCGACCGGCTGAAGGCGACGGACCGGCACTCCTATGCACCCATCATTGTGATGACGGGCGATCAAGACCTTCAGACACGGCTCACAGCGCTTGATCGCGGCGCCCGCGACTTCCTAGTGAAGCCGCCGCGCAAGGAGGAGATGCTGAGCCGCGTGCGTAACATCCTCGAAGTCCGGCACCTCAACCGCCAGAACCAGATCGAGCGGGAGCGCTATCAACAGCTCCTGCAGGACATCCTGCCCGGCTACATCGTCAACCGCCTGCGGGACGGTGAGAGCGACATCGTCGACGACTTCCCGGACGTGTCGATCCTGTTCGCGGACCTTGTCGGCTTTTCCTCGATCTGCGCCCGCATTGAGTCACGGATCGTGGTGGACAACCTCAACCGCATCTTCGTGGCCATGGACCGCTTGGCGGAGCAGCACGGGATCGAGAAGATCAAGACGGTCGGCGACGCCTATATGGCAGTCAGCGGCATCGGTGAAACCGGCGCCGCCCATTTCGGAAGAATGGCCCACTTCGCGCTGGCGGCGGTCCGAGAACTCGCCGCGCTCCAAGATACCCTGGCCGTTCCCTTCCAGATGCGAATTGGAATTGAACGCGGCGCCCTGATCGCCGGCGTCCTGAAGGGCCGCCGCTCGGTCTTTGACGTCTGGGGTGATACAGTCAACGCCGCAAGCCGCCTTCAGTCCGCCAGCATGCCCGGTCGCGTGCTGGTATCGCGGCACTTCGCCAACGCCGTCGAAGACGATTTCGTCCTCGAACCAAAAGGGCAGGTGAACTTGCGCGGGGTTGGCGAGACGGAAGCTCTGTTTATGGTATCGCAGAAATAACACTTGAGCGCTCCACACGCGGGGAGCGTACGACACGGGGGCACGTCGGATGTTGAATCACGTAACTGACAGATGGAGCCGGCTATCGTTCCGACTCCCGGTCCTGATCGTCTTGTTCGCGGCGATGACCGGCCTCGTGGGTGGCTCCATTGCCTATTACTTCGCCCGGGAAGGTTTCATCGGGGCGGCAAAAGAACGTGTCGAACTTGTTCGCAACGAACGCGCGCGCGCGATAACGGCGCTCATTCAAGATATCCGTATCGGCTTGGCCTCTCTCGTCACCCGCCCCGGATTGGCGCGGGATATTCGCGAGCTTTCCGCGGAATTCCACAAGCTCGGCGATAAGCAAACGGAACCCGTGGTCAGCGGGTATACCGTCAACAGCGCATTCCCTGCGGGCTCCCGCTCGGCGGTGCACGATCTCGGCGATGGGTCCGGCTATTCGGCCAAACACAAGACGGTTCACGATCGGCTGCTCACGATCCTGCAGCTGAAGCAATTGGACGATCTCCTCCTGATCGATCTGAAAGGCGAGGTCGTCTACACGGTAACGAAGGAGCCCGAATTCGGCACCAACCTCCTGTCTGGCCCTTATCGCGATACCGGCGCGGGACGTGCTTTTCGGCGCGCGCTCGCGGCGCAACCGCCGTGGGAACAAGTGTTCGTGGACATGGCGCAGTACGATCCGACCGGCGGGCCGGCGGCCTTCATGGCGCAAGCCGTGCGTGATGATGAAGGCACCGTTGCAGGCGTTCTCATGTTCCAACTCAACAATCCGAAATTCCGCGAGGTCGCCAACCACATCCAGGATTTAGGAGAGACCGGCGAAGTCTATCTCGTCGGCGCGGACGCCACACGCCGCAGCCACACACGCTTTTCCGAGGGCGGGCTGGTAACCCAAAAGCTGACGAACGAAGCAGCGGTGCGTTCCGCGGCGGGATTCACAGCAACCACACTCACCAAGAACTATAAGGGCACGCAAGTGGTTGCGGCTTACGCCCCGCTCGATCTCATGGGCGTTCGATGGGGGATCGTGTCGAATATCGAGCTCGCGGAGGCGCTCGCCCCCCTCAATGCGATCGCCATAACGACGATAGCCGGCGTTCTCGTTGCGACCTTCATCATCGCTCTCTTGGGCTATGCCAGCGCGCGGCGGATCAGCCGTCCGCTCGAAGCATCCTTGCGCGTGATGGAGAAACTCAGCAGCGGCAATCTTCACGTGGAGATAGCGGAAGGCAATGGCATCCGCGAAACCCGCCAAATCTCGGCGGCCCTGCGCACATTCCACGGCAACTTGATCGAAACCCAGCGCTTGATGACGGAAGTCACCAAGAGTCAGGAACAACTGGGCAGCTTGTTGGACAGCAGCCCGACCGGCGCCATTGTGATTTCGGACGGTGAAGTCCTATACGCGAACGATCCCGCCACCGCCATTCTCGGCCTCGACAAAGCGACATTCATCGGCGGGAGATTCTCTTTCGTCGATATCGCCGTCTCGGAAGCGGAGGCACGCCGAATCATCACGACGGGCCGGCGCGACGGCGCGGTGAACAATGCCGAATTGGCGGTTCGTGTTCCGCACAAAGGCGACGCCATCCTGAGTCTTTCTGTCCGCCGAACCACTTATCTCAATAGGGATTCCTATCTCGTCTGGTTCCACGATATTACGGAGCAGCGGCAAGCGACCGAGGAATTACAGCGCCTCAATGATCGCTTCGTTGCATTCCTGGAAAGCACGCCGGACCTGGTGGCAATTAAGGACGTCGAGGGCCGCTATCAGGCCGCGAGCCAGTCCCTGGCGACGTTTGCGGGTGTTGGGTCCTGGCGGGACTTCCTGGGAAAGCGGGCGGTCGATCTGTTCCCCGGCCAATTCGGCAAATCCCGCAACGACGTCGATGCTGAAATCCTGCGGGGCGGAAAGAACCTGGTGGAATGCGAGGAATTCGCCGAGGTGCGCGGTCAGGCCGTCTGGCTCGCGACCAAGCGCGTCGCGCTGCGCGCGCCGAACGGCGACGTGGCTGGCGTGCTGAGTCTCAGTCGCGACATTACCGCCAAGAAGAAGGCCGATGAGGAACTTGCGTCCGCCCTACGCGCCGCGGATGCCGAGCGTCAACGCTCGCGAATCATCCTGGACTCCTCGCCGGACCCGGTGGTGATCGTCCGGCGGGATGGGAACATCGACTATGTGAACAAGCAGACCACAGAAATGCTTGGTTATCAGCCGAGCGAACTGATCGGTCAAACAATCGAAAGATTGGTGCCGGCGCGGGCGCATAAGTTCCACGGAACGCATGTGAATCACTTCTTCAATGCCGGGCAGGCGCGGGAGATGGGGAGTGATCGCGAGTTGGTCGCCATCGCTAATGACGGCCGCGAAATCCCCGTTGAAATTTCGCTCAGTCCCATGTCCTACGGCGATGAGAAACTGGTGATCGCCTCGGTGCGCGATGTTACCGAACGGAAGGCCGCCGCGGCCGCACTGCAAAAGGCCAAGGACGCCGCGGAAGCGGCGACGAAAGCGAAGGGCGATTTCCTGGCATCCATGAGTCACGAAATCCGCACGCCGATGAACGGCATCACCGGCATGGCCGACGTTCTGGCGCAGACCAATCTCGACGACGAACAGAAGCACATGCTGCGCACGATCCGTGAATCCGGCAACGCCCTGATCACGGTCATCAACGACATCCTCGATTTCTCCAAGATCGAAGCCGGCAAGCTCGATCTAGAAAGCGTCACGATGTCGATTGTCGATGCGGTCGAAGGCGTGGCCTCCACGCTCACGCCCAATGCATCGAAGAAGGGTGTGCGCATCCACGTCTTCGTCGATCCCCAAATGCCCATCTCTGTGCATGGCGACCCGACACGACTGCGGCAGATCCTGTTCAATCTCGGCGGCAACGCCGTGAAATTCTCCGACGGCAAGGACGTTCAGATCCGCGCCGTGCCGGGCGGCAAAGCCGACGACGGTCGCACCTGGGTGCGCTTCAACGTCATCGACAACGGCATCGGCATCAGCAAGGAGAACCAGGCCAAGCTGTTCCAGGCGTTCAACCAGGCGGAATCCTCCACCACCCGCAAGTACGGCGGGACCGGCCTTGGGCTCGCGATCTGCAAACGCCTCGTGGAGATGATGGGCGGCAGCGTCGGCGTGGAGAGCGCGGAAGGCCGCGGCTCCACGTTCTGGGTCGAACTGCCCTTCAAGACCGTCGAGGGTGCCAAGTCCAAGCTCAAGGAACGCGACCTGCACGGACTCCACGTCTTGCTCGTCGGCAGCGAAGGGCCGCGCGGCGAATCGATCGAGAACTATTTGCGCCACTGGGGCGCGGAGGTATCGGTCGCGGCGGACGCCGAGGCCGCGGCAGCTATGGTCGATCGCGCCGGGGCGACTTTCGATTCCGCGCTGCTGGACCTCGGGCTCGACCCCGACCGTCAGCAGAAAGCAATCGCGCGCCTCCGGAAAGGATCGCTCGCGAAGCACCCGATGATCGTCCTCCAGGACTATCAGCATCGCGGCGCGCGCATTCTCGCGAAGGACGTCGTCTCCATCGACGCCAATCCCTTGGTGCGCTACCGGATCATTTCCGCCGTGGCCGTCGCCGCCGGGCGGGCAAGCCCGGAGATCCGGACGGACGCCGACGCGACCAAATTCGCGCCGGCCAAAGCGCCGACCGTGGACGAGGCCTTGGCGGAGGGACAACTGATCCTGCTGGCGGAGGACAACCTCACGAATCAGGACGTGATCCGGCGGCAACTCAACCTCATCGGATACACCTGTGAGATCGCCAACAACGGGGTCGAGGCCCTCAAGGCCTACGGTACCGGCCGATATGCGCTCCTGCTGACCGATTGCCACATGCCCGAGATGGACGGCTACGAACTCACCGGCAAGATTCGCGGGGAGGAGAGCGGCTCCGGCCGCCGCCTGCCGATTGTCGCGGTGACGGCGAATGCGCTCCAGGGCGAGGCGGAAAGATGCTTGGCCGCCGGCATGGATGATTATGTCAGCAAGCCCATCGCCATGCCCGTTCTCGTCGCCGCGCTGAAGAAATGGATGCCGTCGCCGCGTGATCCGGCGAAAGCGGGCGGCGAGGCCATCAAAGTGAGCGCCCCGGTCAAGCCGGCGAAGCCTGCCAAGAAGCCCAACGGCACCGTTGTCGATGAACGCGCGATCAAGGACACCTTCGGCGACGACGCGGACACCTTCCGCGAAATCCTCCAATCCTTCATCGAACCGTCCCAGGACATCATCGCGGAGATGGTGACGGCTTGCGAAAAGCACAGCGCCGGCGACGTCAAGGATGCCGCCCATAAGCTGAAGTCGTCCGCCCGCACGATCGGCGCGAACGCCTTGGCCGACACCTGCGCGGCGCTGGAAGCCGCGGGAAAGACCGGCGACTGGACGACGATTGAAAAATTGACTCCAATGGCCCGCGACCAGTTCAATGAGGTCGATATTTACGTCAAGGCGCTTTGACGTTGGGGTCGATAAAGGTGGGGGCCTAGCGGCTATGATGGACAACACGCCGGACTATTCGACGAAGCGATTCCTGATCGTCGACGACGAGACCTTCATGCTCGGCACCATCGAGCGGATGCTGAAGATGTGTAATGCCGCGCTCATCATGAAGGCTAGCGACGGCGGCAAGGCGCTCCGCTCGGTGAAGGACAACTTCACGCAGGTCGATTGCATCATCGCCGACTTCAACATGAAGCCGATCAACGGGCTTCAGATGCTTCAGGGCGTCCGGATGGGCGTCAATGCCAAGATCCCGCGCGAGCAGCCCTTCATCATGCTCACCGGCCATGCAGACACGGATGTCGTGAAGGCCGCCATCGCGCTCGACGTCCATGGCTACGTGGTGAAGCCGATCGCGCCGGAAAAACTGTTCCAGACCATCGACAAGGTCCTGAAGCGGCCCATCGAACTGAAGGACGTCGATTATTACCGGGCCATCAAACTACCGGTCGCGCAATCACCGTTCGGCGACGGCGCCGACAAGACCAACCGCAACAGTCCCTGGGTCATTCTGAACCGCACGAAGCCGTCCAAACGCGAAGCGGACATCAAGCAGAAGATCGAGCAGTTCAAGACCGAACACGCGACCAAGGACGGCGAGCAAGAAGTGAAG
The DNA here is from genome assembly GCA_965279655.1 of Rhodospirillaceae bacterium. Taxonomy (GTDB): domain Bacteria; phylum Pseudomonadota; class Alphaproteobacteria; order Rhodospirillales; family Rhodospirillaceae; genus SCTM01. Next base: position 5,186,853 of record OZ257255.1, on the reverse strand, counting down.
ATGAAGAACCGGCGCGAGTGTCCGGTGAACGAGTTGCTGGAAGGCCAGTACCTCTACCAGAACATCGAGGCCGAAGAGGGTGTGATCCTCCTGCGCCAGGGGACGGGGCTCACCAAAGGCATGATCGCGCGCCTGAAGGAACTCGCCGAAGAGACGGATCCCCATCAGACGGTCTACATCGGCGATCTCGTTACGTAGCGCTGCGACATGCGCTGTCGTTAGAGAACGATATTCAGCTTGGTGTCGCCCAGCAAAGACCTGCGTGCCGGCGCTTCCTGTGATCCTGCGGCGGACTCACCGACAGTGTCTGGGGATGGCGTGCGCGGGGACGCGGAGCCCTCGGCGCCCGCGTCGGGGAGATTCGTCACACGCGGCTGCGGCACGCAATATCCTTCGAGCGCGCGCGTCAACGCATCCTTCAAGAGATTGCGACCGACGGGTTTAATGAGGAAAGCCGCGATCCGAAGCGCAGCCATCTTCTGATAGACCGGCATGCTGTTGTGTCCGGTCAAAACGACGACCGGGAGCTTTCGCAATCTTGCGCTCTTCTGGGCCCTCAGGTGTGTGAGGAACTTGCGTCCGTCCATTCCGCCCAGGCGATAATCGAGAATGACGACGTCTGCGAGACCGTCGTTCTTTTCAAGATTGTAGAGCGCGTCTTCCGCGGATCGCGCCGTCAGGATGTTCCGGACCGACAACAGCCTGAGCAGGCGCGTCAAAATCTCCGTATCGAACTTGCTGTCCTCGATCAGCAAGACGGTGGCATCCGCGAGCGGCTTGCCGGCCCCATCGTCACGTTGCTCCGAGACCATCCGGCTCTCCTGCCGCTCTAACGCGCTGCCTGCCGGTAAGATTATTAGGGCCCTGGGTTCGGTCGGGAAAGTGCACAGGCCGTGAGCGTGGACGAACGGCCGCCGCTGCGGTAAGTTCTGTGTTTGTTCTTCTTGAATGTGCGCCGTGCCAAATCGCCCCCTCCTGAGCGGAAAATTCTCCCGCCTATTTGGCGCCATATCATGCGGCCAGCCGCGCGCCCTTTTTCGGGCGGGTAAGCGAGTCGATTCAGGCCGCCGCAGGTGCCTGCGTGCGCCGCAGAAGCACCAGATTACGCACATAGATCGCCAGTCCGCCCACCTGGGGGATGACGAACACCGGGTCCTGGATATGGATGGCATAAATCAGCGTCAGGATCGCGCCCACGATGCTGATGTACCAAAAGGCCACGGGGATCACGCTGCGCTTGGCGCGTTCGCTGTAGAACCACTGCACGAAGAACCGCGAACCGAAGATGACCTGCCCGGAAAGGCCGACGGCCTTCATCAGGTCGATGGCGATGAACCAGTCAACAAGCCACTGCATGGTGAATCCTTACGTCGGCTACAGCCGGTTGCGTTGATACACGGGGGCGCGGGCCTCGGCTATTGTTTGGCGATCACCTCTGGCCTACATCCACGGATATGACTTCTTCGTCCAACCCCGCTCTTCGTCCCGTCGCCTGGTGGCTGGTGGTCTGCACCGCCATGGTGTTCGTCATGGTGCTGATCGGCGGCGCCACGCGCCTGACCGAGTCAGGGCTGTCGATGGTGGAATGGAAGCCGCTCCACATCCTTCCGCCGATGAATGCGGCAGAATGGGCGGAGGAATTCGCCAACTACCAGCGGACGCCGGAGTTTATCAAGCATAACTCCTGGATGACCGTGGATGACTTCAAGGGCATCTACGCGTTCGAATATTTCCATCGCCTGTGGGGCCGCCTGATCGGCTTCGTGTTCTTCCTGCCGCTGGTGTACTTCGCGGTGAAGCGCACCATCGACCGGCCGCTGTTCTGGAAACTCAGCGGCCTGTTCGTGCTCGGCGGCCTGCAAGGCGTGCTCGGCTGGTTCATGGTGGCGAGCGGCCTGGTCGATCGGCCCGATGTGAGTCAGTACCGGCTGGCGGCGCATCTGCTGACGGCGTTCGTCGTCTACGGCTTGATGATCTGGGTGACGCGCGATCTGTTCGCCGCGGCAAGCGGTTCCGCGCCGGCATCGCCCGACCGGCGCTTGTCGCAGTTCGCCCTCGCCCTTGCCGCCGCCGTGCTGCTGGTCGTCGGCTCCGGCGCGCTGGTCGCGGGCCTGGACGCCGGCAAGATCTACAACACCTTCCCACTCATGGACGGCGCGGTGATCCCCAGCGGCCTGTACGACATGGTCCCTTGGTACAAGAACCACTTCGAGAACGTGATGACCGTGCAGTTCCAGCATCGCGTGCTGGCCTTGGCGCTAGTTGTCTGCATTGTCGCGCTGTTCATCCGCAGCCGGCGCATCGCTCTCGACCGCTCCGCACGCAAGCTCGTGATGGCGGTGATGCATATGTCCTTCTTGCAAGCGGCGTTGGGCATCACGACATTACTGATGGTGGTGCCCATCCCGGTCGCGCTCGCGCATCAATGCGGCGCGCTGGTGCTGTTCACCTTGGCGGTCTGCGTCGCCCACGCGGTGCATGCGCCGCGTGAAGTTGCTCTTCGTCCCGCTTTGAATCCCGCGGAGTAGTCCATGGCCGATATGAAGGTTACCGATAACCTGTTCTTCAATAAGACCGGCATGGACAAGCAGGCGGTCGACCGCATTGTCGCCGATGCGCTCAAGGGCTGCGACGACGGTGAGCTGTTCCTGGAATACGCCCAGTCGGAAAGCTTCCTGTTCGACGACGGCCGCATCAAGAACGCCTCTTTCGATACCTCACAGGGCTTCGGCCTGCGCGCCGTGTCCGGCGAGACCACCGGCTTCGCCCACAGCTCGACGCTGAGCCAGGACGCCATCGCGCGCGCCGGGACCACCGTGAAGGCCGTGCGCACGGGCCGCGGCGGCACACTCGCCGATCCGCCGCGCGGCACCAACCAGCAGCTCTACACGGACGCCAATCCCCTGCCCCTCGTGCCGTTCGACATCAAGGTCGAGACGCTCGCCGCCATCGATGCCTATGCGCGCAAGAAAGAGCCGAAGGTAAAGCAGGTGACAGCGTCGCTGGCCGGCTCCTGGCAGGCGATCCAGATCCGCCGCGCCGACGGGTACGCCGCGGCGGACATCCGTCCGCTGGTACGCATCAACGTTTCGGTCGTCGTCGGCGACGGCGTGCGCATGGAGACCGGCTCCTACGGCACCGGCGGCCGCGCCACCTACGGCGAATTCCTGACGGAAGAGACCTGGAAGCGCGCGGTGGACGAAGCCATCCGCCAGGCGCTGGTGAACCTGTCCTCCATCGATGCCCCCGGCGGCGAGATGCCCGTGGTGCTCGGGCCCGGCTGGCCCGGCGTGCTGCTGCACGAGGCGGTCGGCCACGGTCTCGAGGGCGACTTCAATCGCAAGAAGACATCGGCCTTCTCCGATCTGATCGGCAAGCGCGTCGCCGCGAAGGGTGTGACCGTGATCGACGACGGGACCTTCAACGACCGGCGCGGATCGCTGACCATCGACGACGAAGGCACGCCGACGGAACGCACGGTGCTGATCGAGGACGGCATCCTCGTCGGTTATCTCCAGGACCGCCTGAACGCGCGCCTGATGAAAATGAAGCCGACCGGCAACGGCCGGCGGGAATCCCATGGGCACTCGCCGATGCCGCGCATGACCAACACCTTCATGCTGGCCGGCGACAAGACCAAGGAAGAGATTCTTTCCACCGTAAAGAAGGGCCTCTACGCCGTGAATTTCGGCGGCGGCCAGGTGGACATCACCTCCGGCAAGTTCACGTTCTCCGCCACCGAGGCCTACCTGATCGAGAACGGCAAGATCGGCCCGGCCGTGAAGGGCGCCACCCTCATCGGCAGCGGGCCGGAGGTCATGAAGAAGGTGTCCATGATCGGCAACGACCTGCAGCTCGATCCGGGGATCGGCACCTGCGGTAAAGACGGCCAGGGCGTACCCTGCGGCGTGGGTCAGCCGACACTCAAGATTGAAAGCCTCACCGTCGGCGGAACCGCGGTGTAGCAAAACGCCCGCCTAGGGTGTCCAGGTATGCGCAACATGCCTGTTGGTTGCGCAGTCCGCACTTGAAGCCTTCCCGTTGGGCGGTTGATCGTTAAACTAACCCCACAGCGATGAGTGGGATGAGTCCGCAGTCGCAACGGGAGCTTAAGCGGACTTTCCATGGCGCGTTGGCACGGCTTGTGGATGACCCCGGCCCAGCCGGCGGACGTCGAGCGGGAAATCAATATCGAGCGCTTGGTCGCCATCGGTCGCCATCAGCCGTTGTCCGCGCTCGCCCATCTCGTGGTCTCCTTCGTCGTCGCCCTCACCCTGTTCGGCGACATGCCGCAACGCCCGGTGCTGGTCGGCATCAGCCTCATCCAGCTCTCCGCATTCATCCAAGTCTGGATCTGGTGGCGGCATCGCACCGCCCCGCGCCCGCGCCGCGCGAGCGACAGGACGATGAACAAGCTTTTCGTCTGGGCCGTGTGGTGGGGAAGCCTGTGGGGCTTCTACAGCAGCACCGTCATGCTGCTCGCCCCGCAAACCGCGCGCGCGCCGATCGCCGTGGCCGTCGTCGGCATGGCGGCGGGCGGCTTGAACATGCTGGTGTCCCTGCCGGCCGCATCCGTTGCCTTCCTGCTGCTGAGCGTGCTGCCGCCGACACTCGTCGCCTGCACGAGCGGGCTGCCGATGGGGAAGGTGTTCGCCGCCTGCCTGATCATGGCGTCGTTCCTGCTCGCCCTGTCGAGCCGGCGCGACTACCTGGACTTCGTCGAGCACATCCGCATGCGCCTCGGCATCGCGCACCTCGCCGACGAAGCGGAAGCCGCGAGCCGCGCGAAAAGCCGCTTCCTCGCCAACATGAGCCACGAACTGCGCACGCCGCTTAACGCCATCATCGGCTTCGCGGAGATGATCCACGAGCAGGTCAAAGGGCCGGTGGAGAAGCACTACATCGAGTTCGCCCGCGCGATCGACCAGAGCGGCCGTCACCTCGTCGACATCATCAATGACATCCTCGACCTCTCCAAGATCCAAGCCGGCAATCGGGAAATGGACGAAGCGGTGACCTCGGTGGAAGCCGTCGTGGAACGCGCGACGCTCGTGATGAAGCCGGTCTGCGCCACCGCCGGCTTGCAACTCGACGTCGCGCTCGAACCGGACTTGCCGCAGATCTATGTCGACAGCCGCCGCCTGAGTCAGGTGATCATCAATCTCCTGTCGAACGCGGTGAAGTTCTCCACCAAGGGCAAGACCGTACGATTGACCGCCTCCCTCGGCGCGCCGCGCGACACCGGCGGCAGGCCGATTCTGATTCAGGTCAGCGATCAGGGCATCGGCATTCCCGCCGACGAGTTGCAGGAAGTCTTGAAGCCGTTCGTGCAAAGCCGCGAGGCGCAGCGGCGCCAAACGCCGGGCACCGGCCTCGGGCTGCCACTCGCCGACCAGATCATGAGCCTCCACGGCGGAACGCTGGCACTCACCAGCGTGGTCGACGAAGGCACGGTGGTGACGCTCACTCTGCCGCCGGAGCGCATCGTCGCGACGATTCAAAGCCCGCAGGTCAACCGCGAGATCGCGGGCTAGCGCGTCGACAATCGCGCACGGCCGTCGGTCACCGCGGCGAGAACCTTGGTGGCCGCTGCCGGCTCCGCAAGAAACCGCTTCGCTCCCGCATCGTTCTTCATCACCGCATCGAGGAACGCCGTACTCGTCCCATTGAGCGCAGCGAGACCCGTGAAGTCCTGAGGCCCAGGCACGTCAGAACGACACATCAGTCCACCGAGGTAGTGGTTCACGCCGTCGACGAACACGTAGGTCTTCGGCACGGCAGCGGCCACAGGATTAGCCACGGCATCATTGCCACGCGGCGACTTGCCGCCCGCCTTCGAGTCCTCACCGAGATCGTTGGTGCCGGTGTAGACAAAGGTCGGTAGCGCGATCTGCATCCACGGCTCATCAGGCATCATCGGGTTCTTGCCCGGATCACTGATGAGCACGAGCGCCTTGAAGCCCGGGTTCTCCATCTCGATCACGCCGCCGCCGGACTTGCCTTTCAGCTTGAGGCCCGTGGCAACCATCGCGGTGCCGCCGCCCATGGAATGACCCGCGGCGACCAAGCGTGTTTTGTCGATGTGCAGGTCCAGACGGCGGGAGAGCTCATCCAGGTTATGCACGACGGCACGCATGTCAGCCATCCGGCTGAGCGTGACCTTCTGCATCGCCGCGCCGGCGGTCGAGATATTGAAGCCGAGGATGCGCGCGTCCATGTGGGTGATGGAGATCACGACATAGCCGTGTGACGCCCAGTGATCGCCGACGCGGACGTAGTCATCCCGGGCCGAGCCGCCACCGGGGGAGAACACGATCACCGGGTAGGGTGCGCCCTTGAGATCACGGGGTGACGCGATGCGGATTGGGATGTCTTTGCCCTGGGCTGCGTCGTGCAGATCCAGGTTCGTCACCCCCACAGCGTGCGGCCCCAAGGCCGGTTTGAATGGCATGGCGCCCGACGGTGCGCCAACGCAGGCGGCAAGGCTCAACGACGAAAGCAATACTGCGCGGCGTGACGGCATGAGCGGTCTCCCTGCGGGCAGCCTAGACGAACGGGCTGATTCTCCGCGACGCTTCCGTGGACAGATCGCCATCCAGCGGGTACGAACGGATACATGATCGGCGTTTTCGATTCCGGCCATGGCGGCCTCACCATCCTGCGCGCGTTGACCGCCCGGCTGCCCGACAGGGATTTCCTCTACTTCGGCGATCACGCCCACGCACCCTACGGGGAACGCACTTCGCCGGAGATCGTGGCGCTGACGCGAGACGCGGTCGCTCTGCTGTTCGCCCGCGGGTGCAAGCTGGTGGTGCTCGCGTGCAATACGGCCGCCGCGGTCGCCCTGCGCACGCTGCAGCAAGAGTGGTTACCCACGCATGCTCCGGAACGGCGCATCCTGGGCGTGCTGGTGCCAACCGTCGAAGCGGTGACGGGCGTGCCCTGGCTGGCGGATACGACCACGGCGCACGCGCACTCCATCGCTTTGTTCGCGACGCGCCGTACGGTCGCCAGCTGCGCCTATCCGGATGAGATCAAGAAGCGCGCGCCGGGCATCCGCCTTGTTCAGCACGCCTGTCCGGGACTGGTGACGCTCATCGAACAGGGTGCAACACGGGACGATTTGCGTGCCGCAATCCAGGGCCATGTGCGAGACCTGATGGCGGAACTCGGCGGGCGCGCGCCGGATGCGGTGATGCTGGGGTGCACGCACTACCCGCTGGTGGCGGACTTGTTCGCGGAGGCATTGCCCCAAGGGATCGAAATCGTGTCGCAGCCGGAGATCGTCGCGCGCAGCCTGGCGGAATATCTCGCGCGACGTCCGGAGATCGACACGCCCGGGCAGGGCGACGTGCAGTTCCTCACCAGCGGCGACCCCGCAAGCGCGGGACAGTTCGCAACGACCTTTTTCGGCCGCCCGGCGAGCTTCACCAAGATCGCGGATTAGTTCTTTCGTTCGCGCTGGGAGACGAGTTCGACGAGCGTCGTCTTGCAGGAGCCCGAGAGCTTGCTCCCGTTGTCGCGCAGGCAGCGGAGAATACGGCCACCACCCATCTTCACATCGGCGCAGTATTGCTTGATGTCCCCGCCGCAGGCTTCAGCGATCTTGGGTCCGAGAGGGGTCTGGCTCATGTCCTGGGCCATCGCACCGTGCATCCACATGGCCGCCGACAGCGTCACCATGGCCAGAAATCCTTTACGCACCGCTTGATCCTCCTTGTTGGACGGTCGGAGATTCCCGCGCAAAAGCGGTTCTTTTAGGGCGACATTGCAACCGGCCTGTGACGCAGGCCTTGCTCCGCCAGAAACCCGGTGAAAGGATCGACGGCGCCTAGGGGAGGGTCCGCATGCGTCACCGGTCGTATCGGGGCAAGGTCGTCTATCTCACCGACAACGTTGGCGAGATGGGACGCGAGTTCTTCCACGTCACAATCCAGCCCGACGGCGCACGCACCATGCGCGCCGTGTGCGAGATGGACGACGATCGGCTGCTGCGGGACGTCGTGATCACCCTCGATCCGCAGTGGCGACCGACGGACGCGTTCGTGCGGCTGACCATCAATGAAGAATTCTTCGGCAGTTCCTGGTTCCGCTTTGGGCAGTCCGAGGCGGAGTGCCAGGGCCTCACGAAGCAGGAAGGGCGCATCTCGCAGACGTTCGACCTCGCGGAACCGGCCAAGGTGTTCGGCACCCACCCGGTGCACAGCGACGCCTGGGGACTATCCCAGTTCAAACAGCGCGTCCCCGGCACGGTTGAGCCCGCCGACGGCGCCATCTTCACCAGTTCGTTCCTGCCCAATGGCGGGTCCGGACCACTGCTGATGCCGGCCGGCGGCCGCACGCAGCGCCGGTACGTGGGCCGCGAAAAAGTGACGGTTCCCGCCGGCACATTCGATGCCCATCATTTCCAATTCCTGGTGCGCGATTTGGCGCCGATCGAGATTTGGGCGACGGATCAGGATTGCATCCCCGTGCGGCTGCGCTGGGATCATCTGCATCAATCATACGATCTCGTAGAATTGAGCGGCGATCCGCGCTGAAAAAAGGGGAACCCATGACCGACACTTTGAGCCGTCGCACCTTTGCCTTGGCCCCACCCTTGATGGCGGGACTGGCGAGCGCGCCGGTAACGGCGGCGACGCCGAAATCCCTGCCGACCGACCCGATGGCGATCAACGATGCGCTGGTGCGCATTTTCGGGACCAGCGGTCCCGGGCGTGTGACCTTCAAGACCAAGATCATCGTCTACGCCGTTCAGCCGACCGGCGTGCAGCCGATCGTGGGTCTGCGGGGAAGTGAGAGCGCTTGGTGGAAGAAGAAGGACGCGAACACCTGGGTGCGGTACTCGTCCACTCTCTCCTTCTTCGAGGACCTCGAGACCGGCAAGTTCATCGACGCGTTCACCAATCCGCTCACCGGCAAGGTGAACAAGGTCGGCGTGAGTTTCATCCGTCACAAAGAGGGCGAATACCGCACCACCAAGGGCGACTATTTCGGCAGCATGAAGAAGGCGTTTCCCGACGTTTACCGCGACGAGTTTCATGCGCCGAACTGGAGCCTGGACGGCGACGTCATCCGCTTGCGGCATAGTTCAAACTTTCCGCCCATCCTCGCCCAGCCGACCCGCGAGGTGGTGACGCAGTTCGCGCGCGCGTCGGAAGTTTTCGATCCGAAAGTGATTACACCTTCGTCCGCCGTGTCCGGCTGGAACATCCGGCCATGGGAACGGTGGATGGAGATGGGCGATACACCCGGCCACGTGATCTGGCATTTCGACGGTGTGAAACTCACCGACGTCGAGAAACTCGACGCGGATTACCTCGCGCGCGCGCGTGCCCACACGCCGCTGTTCGACAAATCGCCGGAGTTCGATGAAGGCCCGAGCTTCTTCGAGCGCGTGTTGTCGACGGGACGCAAACCGACGTAGTTCGTTTCGGGCGAAAAGCTTCTCGGCTCGAATCGATCTCGCCGCCCCGCTGGTCACGACTCTTCGGTCGTGGCACACTTTGTTAAGTCGTCTTACGCACCCTAAGAGTGCGATGACGCGTGGGGGTTTTGCGTTGGACGTTGCGGTCAAGAATCCTGCTGCCGGAACGGCGGCGGCGTCACCTAAGCGCGCGAAAGCGATCTTCGGTTTGCGCCGCGCTGTACTGCGCGTCGTCTTCCCCTTCCGCCAATACCTGCCGGAAAATGCCGTCACGCCGCAAGAAGCGGTCACATCTTTCCTTGGCACGATGGCATCAACGGCCGGGCGCACATCAGGACTGTGGCGCCAGCAGCTGGACTATGGTCTCGATAGTTGCGCGCTGACTTACGAGGAGCGCCGCGACTTCCTCATCATCTATCCGGTCGAGGACTACTACTTCACCGGCGTCGTCGCGCTCGAAGCAGTGCGGATCCGCCAAGTCTATACGCCGGAGGAAGCCGATGCGCTGTTCGGCGAGATCGGCGATCAGCTCGATCGCGCGGCCAATCGCGGCGACCGCGTGCTGTCAGACCTGCTGTTCGACATCATCGGACGCATCGATCTATCCGCGACGCCTGGGGTGCAGAAGATGCCCCACGACATCGTGACGAAGACCATCCTTCGTCAGCTCGATCTCGATCGCACCGAAGCCACCAAAGACCTTATGAGGGACAAAGCCTTCCGGCATTCCCTCGGCGAGCCGCTTGCGCTGGGGATCCAGAATTGGTGGGCGGCCTTCGCAGAGAAGTTCGTGCTCCACATTCCGGCCGAGCCCGAGCCGGAGGAATTGCACGAAATCTACGTGCCGACGCCGCAGCTGCGCGCGCCTGTGCGTCCGCGCAGGCGCCTGAAGCGCGCCGTTGAGTTCATCTAACCCTTCATAGACTTCACGTAGGCGACGAGTTGGTCCAGGGCGGCGCTCCAGCCGTTGTGGAAACCCATCTCCTCGTGCTGTTTGCGGCCCGGCTCATCCCGGTGCAGAGCCTTCACGACATAGCGCGTCCCGCCCCGCTCAGGCGTGAAGGTGAGGATGCCGGTGAAGCCAAGTCCGCCCGTCATGGGACGAAAGCCAGGCCCCAGTGCATCGGTAAACGTGATCCTCTGATTCTCCACCACGTCGAGATAGCAACCGGTGCTGGGAAATTCCTGACCCTCAGTGGAACGCATGGTGGTGCGAAAAATGCCGCCAGGACGCGGATCGAGTTCTGCGTCGATCGTGATCCATGGCTTCGGGCAGAACCACGGCATGAGGTGTTCCGGTTGGGTCCACACTTTCCAGACCAGTTCCGGCGGCACATCCACCCACCGGTCCAGGACAAGATCGCGTTGCGGGTCGAGCGGAGCTTCGTACGCGCGGACGGTCATGACTTCTTTCCCTTCAGCGACGAGACATAGGCGTCGAACTGGTCGAAACGCTTCTCCCAGAACGCGCGTTGGTGATCGATCCACGACAGGGCCGCATCCAACGACTTCTGTTCGACCTTGCAGGTTCGCACGCGCCCAACCTTGATGGTCGAGATCAGGCCGCTGCGCACCAGCACGTCCAAGTGCTGCACGAAGGACGGCAGCGCCATATCAAACGGCGCGGCAAGGTCACTGACCGAGGCCGGCCCACTGTGGCACAGGCGCGCGATCACGGCGCGGCGCGTGGCGTCGCCGAGGGCGTGAAAGACCTGATCGAGCGCGGCAGCTTTATTAGGCATTTGCCTAAGTGTAGGCCCAGCCAAATACTTAGGTCAACGCCTTATTAAAGGGTGGCCGGCTTCGCCGGGCGGGCCACGACGGCGACGCCAACCAGGATCAGCGCAAAGCCGGCGAGCCGCAGCGGCGTAAAAGTCTCACCCAGCAGCAGCGCCGACGACCCAGCGCCAAAGAACGGCACCAGCAAAGAAAACGGCGCGACGGTGCTTGCCGAATACGAGCGCAGCAAGTGACCCCAAATGACGTAGCCGACCAGCGTGCTGATAATCGCGATGTAGCCAAGCGCGGCGATCGCGAGCCAGTTCATCGTCCGCAGAGCATGGAGGGCAACGTCGGCCCCCTCGACGGCGAGAGAACCCAGGAGCAGCGGGGGCGCGGAAAGCACGCTGAGCCAAACCATTAGCGGCAGGAGTTCGGCGGTCGTGCCGCGCAGCAGCACATTTCCCATGCCCCACCCGGCGGCAGCGACGAGGGTTAATATCAAGCCGGTCCACGTGATGCCGTCGGAACCGGCTGTGGCGCCAATCAGGGCAAGGCCGCATAGGGCGATGAACAATCCGATCGCCTGGATTCGCCGCGGCCACTCGCGTAGCAGAAGGCCGGCGAACAGGGTCGTGAACAGGGCCTGCGCCTGCAATGTCACGGAGCTAACGCCGGGCGGCATTCCGAGCGCCATCGCGCTGAATACCGCGGCGAACTGCACGACGAACAGAAATCCGGCAATGGCGATCAGTCGCGGCCACGGCACGGCCGGACGCGCGAGCCAAAATGCCGGGACGGCCGCGACGACGAAGCGCAATCCGGCAAAGAGGATGGGCGGCATCGTGTCGAGCCCGATGCGAATGACGACGAAGTTGAAGCCCCAGATCGCGGCCACGAGAACCGCGAGCAAGATGTGGGGGAACCTCATGCCGCGCGGCGGCGCGGGAGACGGCGGCCAACGACGAAGAGCAAGATCGCGGCGGCAATGATGGCCAGCACGCCCCAAGCCGCCTGGGTGGCAAGGGAAACGCCGCGATCGATGAGGAACCCGGTGGCGGCAATTCCCGCCGAAGCGACGATGGTGTTCAGCATGGCATTGAAACCCCGGATCGCGCCGATATGGCGGGTGCCGTAGAGATCGGACCAAAGCGTGATGGCCGTCACCAAATTCATGCCGAAGGTGAGCGCACTGAAGATCATATAGAACGGAATGGCCCAGGCGCCGTCAGCGAAAGCGATCAGACCGAGCGCCGGCACCATGGGCCACAGGTAAATCGTCATGAGCCAGCGCGAGCCGTAGCGATCGACAATCACGCCCGCAATCATGTTCGCCACAAGCGAGAACGCCGAGAACAGCAGGTAAGCCGCCGCGAAAGCTTTCACGTCCCAGCCCTTCTCCGCCACGATCGCAAGCTGCTGGTATTGGAACGTGAACAGCAAGCACGGCACCGCCAGCATACCTGGGATGACCATGTAGAAGCGCTTGTCGCGCAGCACTTCGCCAAGGGTGTAGTGGTGGCGGTCCGCTGTCACCGTCGCGGAGGCGCTTTCCGCAATGCGCTCAAGGTATTTGCGATGCCGCTCGCCATGGCCGCGCAGTTGGAAGAGTGTCAGGGGGATCGCGCCGATCAGGAGCGCACCGGCGAATATCGCCCAGGTCGTGCGCCAGCCGTAGGTGTGCATCAACGATGTCACCAGCACGGGGAAAATCGCATAGCCAAAGGTATAGCCAAGGTTCGCGACGGACGCGGCGCGACCGCGCGTGGGTCCGAAGTAGCGCGCCATTGACGCCTGAGCGGTGATCCCCAGCAACGTGCCGGCGAAGAAGCGCACCCCTGCCATTGCCACGAATAACAGCGGCACCGTGGTCGCTTCGGCCATGCCGGCGCAAGAGATCGCGGTGAGCGCCAACAGCACGACCATGTAGACACGCAGATCCATCGCATCGAGGAGACGGCCCGCCGGCGTCAAGCTTACGCCGCCGATGATGGTCGTGATGCCGAACATCGTCGCCATCTCGCCGTTGGTGAGGCCGAGATCGCGCTGAATGTCCGCGTTGAACAACGAGAAAATATAAGTCTGACCAATGGCCAGCCACATGTTGGTGGTCAAGCCGAAGCTGAGGAAGCGACCTTCGGCGCGCAGAAGGGAGATCCAAGCCTGCACCTTCAGGCTCCGTCGAGGTGGCCGCGCACGGCGGCGGCAAGCATGTCCGCTTGCGCATCCCACGGGGCGTTTGTGGTTGCGGCTTCGAGATCGGTCAGCTTGCCGTTGGGAACGAGCGCGGCGGCATCGCGCGTGTTCTGGGCGAGGATGTCCTTCACGACGAGGAACAGCACCGGTTGTGCCATCGTCTTGAGGCGCGGAATGGGATCATAAGACAGGGACGCTTCGGGGCCGTACCAGGACTTCGTGCCTGCACGCAGGCGTTCGGCGAAGAATTCGAGGCGACGCTCCGCGCTCTGATCCTCGTGACCGGAGATGACGGACTCCTGGAAGGCCTTCGGCACAAAGCTCCCATCTGTCAGCAGCGGCTGTGGCCCGCCATAACGCGTGCGCATCTCCGCGCGCTGCGCATCGGAGAACAGGGCAATGCTGGACAGAACGACTTGGCGCACCAAGTCCGGCCGTGCACCGGCGAGTTCCGTGGCGATCAGTGTGCCGGTATGCGTGCCCAACAGATCGACCGGCCCCCTGCCCATCGGGCCGTAGCCGGCGTCCTCCAGCATGTCCGCCATGGCGGCCGCATAGTCCGGAATGACCGGCACCCGCGGCGGTGCGTCCGATCCTCCAAATCCTGGCGTGTCCGGACACAGCACGACCCGATTCGTCGCCAGGCGGTTCTGGAAGAGTCGGAATTCGACGCCGGAAAGCGGACTGGTGTGGAAACACACGAGCGCCGTCTTGTCGCCGAGCCCAGCCGTCGGCTGGGCCGCGTAGACGTGCATCTGCCCGAAGCGGCACGCGCCGTAGAAACGCCGGGCCGAAACACCTGGAACGGGAGGCGGGCTAGTCATTTGGAATGTAAAGATATCTCACGGATGGGCGATCCGGCTCACGCGCGTTGGAAGTGCGCGCACCGGGGGTTTCAATGTATCATCCGGTCTCCCATATGAAAGGTGCGGTCCCTTCCGTGGCGCACCACGCGAGACCATTGAGGAGCCCCCCATGCCCGAAGCCCCACTGACCAAGGAAGAAGCCGGCCAGCGTATGCCGAGCATCGATGCGGCGTTCACGCCGACGCAGGACGAATACAACCGCATGCGCTTGGTCAGCATGCTCCGAAAGCATGTGATGATCGACATGCGCAAGGACATGCGCGAGGACTACGAAGGCCGTGTCGCGCCGCAAGTCGCCAAGAAGACCGGAAAGCCGCCGCAGACCTGGCGCGAGATCGAAAAGGCGATGGAGACGGAAGCGTCGTACCGCTTCTATTCCAGCGTTCGCTACAACGCGCAGGAGATGAGCTTCAATTCCGTGCAGGACACGGTGGAGCGGGTACTGCCGGACATGATCGCGATCGGCAAGGAAGCGGCGGCGAAAAATCCCGCCGGAGGCTCCCTGAAAACAACACCCGGCTTCGACGTGCCGAAATACGTGAGCAATCAGGATGTCCACCTGATCCCCGGCTGCTTCCATTCCGAATGGACCGCGGACGATGTGGCCCAGGGCGCGGTGACGGCGTGGGGCGGCAAGGTGTTCGCCGGCGCGATCCCGCATCGCACCGACAGCCCCGGTGGCGTGGCGCTGTCGATCGGCAATTGGTTGAAGTACCGGTTCCCGGATTTCAAGCCGAAGCGGATGCTCGACATGGGGACCTGCAGCGGCAAGAACATGCTGCCCTATATCGACATCTTCCCCGGCCTTGAGGCGCACGGCATCGACGTGGCCGCGCCGTGCCTGCGCTACGGCCATGCGCAGGCGGAGCACTACGGCTACCCGGCGCACTTCAGCCAGCAGAATGCGGAAGCCACCAACTTCCCGGACGGCCACTTCGACCTGGTCACCTCCAGCTTCTTCTTCCACGAAGTGCCGGTGCCGGTGACGCGCCGCATCATCAAGGAATGCTATCGCCTGCTGAAGCCGGGCGGGATCATGGTTCACATGGAGCTGCCGCCGGAGAAGGCCGTGGACGCGTGGCAGAACTTCTTCTGGAACTGGGACACGGAATTCAACAACGAGCCCGCCTACACCATGTTCCGGGCCACGGACCCGACGGAGACCTGCGTGCGCGCAGGCTTCGCGGAGAAGGATTGCTTCGAGCAGACGGCCCCCAATTTCAGCAGCTTCTCGGCGGACCAGTTCGCCAAGATGGCACGCGGGGAGATCCCCACGCCGGAGCACGGCAGCGGGGGCTGGTTCATGTTCGGGGCCCGCAAACAGGCCTAGGCCACCCTTTCCCGGCTAACGCGTTTGGGCGTCGTGCGAATTCCGCACGGCGCCCTTGGCCTTTTTGGCCGACCCCGGCCACCTGTCGGACCTCGCTTTGATCCGCGACAATTTCCCCGCCGTATAAGGCGAGTAATTCATGTAATTTAATCCCCAAGACCGCCGACGGAGATCCGCCATGTATGTGAACTTCTGGTACCCCGTGTGCACCGCCCCGGAGCTGACCGACAGCCCGCAGCGTGTGCGCATACTGAAGCACGATTTCGTCGTTTTCCGGGGGAAGGACGGGAAGCCGGCCGTATTGTCCGATACCTGTGTGCATCGTGGCGGCTCCCTCGCCGGCGGTAAGTGCAAGGAAGACGGCACAGTTCAGTGTCCCTATCACGGTTGGCGATTCACCGCGGACGGCGATTGCACGCGCATCCCCTCGCTCGGCATCAAAGCCAAGATCCCGGCGCGGGCGCGGGTGGATGCTTATCCGGTCGAGGAAAAGTACGGCGTCATCTTTGCCTTCCTCGGCGATATCCCGGAGGACCAACGTCCCCCGATCTTGCCGATCCCCGAATACGGGACGCCGGGCTGGCGCGCGACGGTCCAGGTCTATGACGTGAACTACAACTACGAGCGCTCCATCGAGAACGGGCTCGATCCCGCGCACAACGAGTACGTACATCCGACGCACGGGTACCAGGGCGAGCGGGAAGAAGAGTACAAAGTAAATGAATTGGAGCCGCACCTCGACAATCCCTGGGGCAACGGATTCCTCCATACGTTTGATGCCCCGCCGCTGCGCAACTGGCTGATGAAGCGCTTCCGGCCGAAGGGCGGGAAGATGCAAGCTGGATCGGGCACCTACGGCCCCAACCACATGTGGACCTTTATCCACTTCTCCGAAAAATCGTTCATGCACCAGTACATGTTCGAAGCGCCGCAGGAGGAAAACCGCACCCGTATCTTCCTGGTAAATCTGCGCAATATCGGCATCACGCGGTACGAATGGCTGAACCGCTTCCTCGACGACAAGATCAAGAACCGCAACATGTTCATCGCCCAGCAGGACGTGGTGGTGCTGAACAAACTTGCTCCAACGATGACGCCGCCGACCCGCACCAAAGAACTGCTCATGCCGCACGACCAAGTGTTGCTGAAGTACCGCGACAAGCTGGACGACTGGACAGCGCGCGGCTGGCGCATCGATCACGAGGCCATCAACGCAGCGCAGGCGAAGGGCGATGTGGTCTACGCCATTCCCTCTCCGGCGCGCCGTCAAACCAAGGCCTGGGTGCTCGACCCCGCGCCCACTGTCACCTCAACCCCGTCAGCGCCGGTGGCTGCCGCCGCGGAGTAGTTCGGCATGTACATCAACTTCTGGTACCCGGTCATTTTGGCGGCAGAGCTCACCGACAAGCCGGTGCGTGTGAAGATGCTCGGCTGCGACTTCGTCGCGTTCCGCGACACCAAGGGCGCGGCGCAGGTGATGAGCAACATTTGCGTGCACCGCGGCGCCTCGCTCTCCAACGGCAAGATCAAGGGCGACGCGATCGAGTGCCCTTATCACGGTTGGCAGTTCCGGGGGGGCGACGGTGTCTGCACCAAGATCCCGTCCCTGGGGAACGACGCAAAGCTGCCGTCGCGCGCAAAGGTCGACGCTTATCCCGTGCAGGAGAAGTACGGGATCATCTTCGCGTTCCTCGGCGATCTACCGGAGAACGAGCGCCCGCCGATCCAGGACGTGCCTGAGTACGGCAAGGAAGGCTGGAAATCCCAGCTGCAGAATTATCAGTGGGAAGCGAACTTCCAGCGCGCGGTGGAGAACACGCTCGACCCCGCGCACACCGAGTTCGTGCATCCGTCGATGGGCTACGGCGGCGGCCGCGAGGACTACAACGTGCCCGATCTGCGCGTGGTGGATGAAGATTGGGGCACCGGCACGATGACGGTGTTCACATCACCCGACTTGCCGGACTCCAAGATGAAGGGCGTGAAGGGCGCGGGAAAAATGGAAGCCGGCGCCGGCAGCCACGGCCCGAGCCAAACCTGGACCAAGCTGCACTTCAGCCCCATGGCCTGGGCGCACCAATATGGCTTCAGCTGCCCGGTGGACGAGAAGCACATCAACCGCTTCTTCCTGCAGGCCCGCAACTTCAAGACCGAAGACGCCGTGGACGTGGCATTCAACGCCCGCAACAACGACGTGATGCTGCAGGACAAGGCGGTTGTTGAACGGATCGTGCCGATGTTCTCGCCGGAATCCTCGACCGAGGAAGTTCTGGTAAAGGCCGACGCAGTGATCTCGCGCTATCGCGAGTACCTGAAGGAATGGGAGCGGCGCGGCTGGCGTATCGACGTGGACGCCATGAACGCCCAGAAGGACAAGAAGGCCTTCGCCATCCCCTCGCCCGCGCGACGCACCAGCAAGGGATGGGCGGTGGAGACGGTGCCGTTGATCGCGCCCGCTTCCGCCGAGAAGGCCGCGGCGGAGTAGTTCAGCTTGTCGCGGCGATGGCAGCCTTCACGGCCGCCTCGACCGCGTCCACGTTCACGCTGAAATCCGAGAACAGGGACGGCTGGCCGGGCGTCTCGAGCATATCGCCCACGACGCAGGCGAAGTGCAGGCCGGTCATACAAGCGAGTTCGTGGAACGCGATAATGACCCGCTTTTCGTGGGTCAGTTCCACCATCGCGCCGCCGGGATTCATGAAGATCGAATTGGTCATGGCCGCGCCGTGGGGGCCGGCGACGATGCGCGCGCTCCGGAACGCCTCGACCTGCCCTTCGAAGCTGAGGTCACCCGGATTGATTGCCTCGAAGCCGTAGCTTTCGAGCATCGCGCGGATCTGCGGTTCCTCGGGAATGCGCCGCCGCCAGCCGCCAGGGCGCGAGATATAAAGCCGCCGCGTCGGATTCGGATGCGGCTCGACGCCGAACATCTTGCGCAGATGCGCATGCCGCCACGGCGTCATGCCGCTCTCGCGCTTGGGGAAGAGCAGATTCTGACAAAACATCAGCGTCCCGTCGTAGGGCTGGAAGCGCGACGCTGGAATGCCGGCGCGTTCGATCGCCTGCCCCATGAAGTGGAAGCGCGCCTGCTGGTCCGGCGCGAAACCGCTGAGCACGAGCTTGGCGGCAGCGGCGGCCGGCACGCGTTCGTTCAGGAACATCTGGCTGATGGTGTCGGTCAGGAAGTGGAAGTAGTTGTCCGTGCCGAAGCCGTTCAGGGAGAGCACGGGCTGTTGCGCCCAGGTCCACACGCCTTCACGGCCCGGGAAGGCTTCCTTCATGTGCTCGAGCGCGTAGAGCAGAATCGTGGCTTCCGGACGCAGGATCGATTGGCGCACGAGGGTACCGTCCGGCGTGCTCACCAACCCGAAGGGGCCGGCGAGGAAGCAGGCCTGTATGGCGCACATGGTCGGGACGTAGCGGCGCACGGGGCCGTCCGGGAACACGGAGGAAAATTCGGGACGGTTCAGGGAGATCGGTGCGTGCAGAATCATCGGCGGAAGACCGGAGATGCGTGCGTAGCTGAGGGGCGGTCCACCCGGTTGACCCAACGCCGCGGCTTCGACTTCGACGCCAACGGCCTCAAGATCGACCATCCGCAAGTTCTTGCCGGGGATCGGCTGCTCGCTCATAGGCCGACCACCTTCAAGGCGGCGCGCGCCGCCGCTTCGACTTCGTCCGCATCGACGGCGAAATCGGCGAACAAGGCATTCGCCGATTTATCGGTGCGTTCGCCGATGACGCAAGCGTAGGACAACCCCGCCGCACCGGCCACCTCATGAAAGGTCCATACCACCCGCGCTTCATGAGTGAGTTCCACCACCGCGCCGCCCGGCGACATGAAGGCAGCGTTGGTGAGCGCCGCTCCATGGGGCCCGACGATCACCGCGGCGCCGGCGAACAATTCCAGCTGTTGATCGAAACTGAGCGAGCCCGGATCGACCGCCGCAAAACCAAGCCGTATCAGCCGCTGGGCAATGTCCGCGTCGTTCACCAGCCGCCGGCGTTGCGCGCCGGGGCGGGTTATATAGAGCTTCGCCGTGCCGCGCGGGCGGCCTGAGAGCCCGAACAAGCGCCGCAGTTCCGCGACCTTCGCCGGGTTCGCGCCTGTATCGCGGGCGGGGAACATCACATGCGGGCAAAACATCAGCGTACCGTCGAACGGCGTCAGCTGATCGTTGCCGAGACCGGCCCGCGCGAGACTCTGCGCCATGAACGGCAATGCCTTCGCCGCCTCGTCATCGTAGCCGGCAATCACCATGTGCGCATTCGCGGCGGCCGGCGCGCGCTGACGCCAATGCATCTGCGCGAGGGAGTCCATAAGGAAGTGGAAGTAGTTATTGGTGGAGTAGCTGTTCAAGGACAGCACACTGCCTGGCGCCGTCGCCCACATGATGTGCGTGCCGGGGAACTGGCCTTTGAACTGGCCATAGGTGAATGCGAGAGCTCCGGCATCGACGTTCAGCGCGGATTCCCGCACCAGCGTGCCATCCGGCAATACGATCAGGCCGAAGGGGCTGAACATGAATCCATTGCGCACGCTGCACAGGGTGCGGCCGTGGCGGCGCGCGGGGCCGGCGGGAAATTTCTCCGCCGCGGACGCGCGGTTCAGGTAGAACGGGGCCGGCAGATCGAGCGCGGGAAGGTCGTCGAGGACGGCGTACTGGATCGGCGGGCCGTCCGGTCTCCCGAGATCGGACGGCGAGACGCGCGCACCGACGACGCCGATCTCGACGATCCGAATCTTGGTGCTGAACGGGGCTTCCGCCATCACTTCGCCGGGGGCGTCAGGCGATAGAGCGCATTGTCGATGTCGCTGGAGATGTAGATCGCGCCCGTCCGATCGACCGCCACACCGGTCGGTAGGAAAGGGGCCGCGACTTGCGGACCGACCTCGAGGCCAATCGCAAGTTTGTCGGCAAGGATTTCACCGCGGCCAGTCACCGGATCGACCGCGATGATCCGCTTCTCTCCGACTTCCGCGACAATCAGCCGGCCATCCGGTGCCAGCGCGATACCCTCGGGACGTTCGAGCCCATCGATCACGACACTACGGTCATTGTTGTTGCGCGTATCCACGCGCGAGATTTTCCCGCCGTTGTACTCGGACACATAGAAGATACCGCCGCCCGCGTCGGCGAGGCCAACGGGTCCATCGAGGTTCCAAGCAAAGGTCGTGCGCGTGCGCGCCTGATCGTCGGCGACTTTGGTCAGGCGGCCAACGGCGTAGTCAGCCACGACAAATCCGTCCGGCAGCGCCTTGATGTCATAGGGCGCGCCGAAATTGGTCAGGTTGGCGAGAACGGCCCCGTCACTCTTGTTGAGCACCTGAACGACGCCACCCACGGACAACGTGGTCGAGAGCACGTAGGTATCGCGGACGGATGCAATGCCCATGGACCCCTGCACGCCCGGACCGCGCTTCATCAGGGTTACGTCACCGGTGTTCGTGTCGACAGTTCGCGGCGCGAAGAAGTCCGCGACCATGAGGCGCTCGGACTCCCCGTCCGGCACCATCGTCATCAAGCCCGGCGCCGACAGGCCGCCCCAGACAATGCGGCGCGTGGCGCCGGTCTTCGGATCGATCGCGGTGATGCCATTGTAGGCAGTGGAAGAAACGTAGATCGCCCCGTCCTTGGCGATGGCGAGGTTGTCCGCCGGGCCGGGCACGGTGGCGAGCGTGGTCTTGTCGCCGGTCTTGGGGTCGACGCGAATGACGTCGCCCTTGTTGAAATCCAGCGCGACGAGATGGCCATCGGCTTCGATCTTGACTGCCGCGGGCGTGGCAAAGCCGGTCGCTACATCGGATAGTTCGCCGGTTTCGATGTTCATCTTCACGATCTTGCCGCGGAAGAACAAAGGACCATAGAGCGTGTTGTCGTCGGCGATCTGGAACGCGTTCAATCCGCCGATCTTCTCTACGACCGTGCGCACCGGCTTTTCGCCGCTGGGATCAGCTTCGTAGAGTCCGTCGCCGCCGAAAATGCGTGTGAAGAACAGACGCCCGCTCTTCGTGAAATTGATCGCGTTCACGCCCGGCACGTTCTCGGCGACCGTGCGGATCTTGCCATCCTTGCCGCGCACGAAGATCGCGGCCTGGCCAGCACCGGTCCAGGCCAAAGTGCCGTCCGGTCCAAATGCGAGATCGTCGGAGGTCGCGCGCGGCGGCCCGAGGTGCGTCGTGACGGCGCCGGTCTTCACGTCCACGCGATAGATGCTGTAGCCCATGATGCTGGCGACATAGAGGCCACCGTCCGGTCCGAACGCCATGCCATGCAGCCCGTGCATCGCTGAGGGCTTCACAACCACGTCAACTTTGTAGTTCGCGTGCGGCATTGCCGCTGGCGCGCGCGCGGCAGCGGGGGACTTGGCCGTGCTCTTCGACGCTGACCAGGCCGGCGACGCCATAAGCGCCGCCACGCAGATCATGCCCCAAATCTTCGCTCGCATGCTGCGCTCCCCCCGCCCGCACGTTCGACCGCATCGTTTTAAACGTCTCCGCGCAGGCAAACAACCAAACTACGGCCGCAACATGGACAGGAAAGAGCACCCCGCGTAAGGTCTCAGGGCCTTTTCCCCGAGGAGTTCGGCACGATGGTCCGCCCAACCTATGCCCGCCGCGCGCTACTGCAAGGCGTCGCGGCCTTCGCGCTGCTGGGCGATCGCGCGGTGCACGCTCAGGACGAAAAGAAACCGGAGAGCAAGTCAGAGGCCAAAAAGGCAGACGCGAAGACGGATAGCAAGCCGAGCACACCGAAGAGCGTGACGCGGGAGTTTTCCGGCACATTCCGCGGTGAGCGGATTTCTTACAGTGTCGTTGCCGGCGAAACATTTCTAAAGAATGACAAAGGCGAGCCGACGGCGAGCATCTTCACGACGGGCTATCTCAAGAAGGGCGCCGGCGATGCGTCCCAGCGGCCGATCACGTTCGTATTCAATGGCGGCCCAGGGTCGTCTTCGCTGTGGCTGCACCTGGGATTGATGGGACCGAAGAGGGTCGTCGTGCCCGAGGACGGCGGCAACGCCGGCGCCGCACCTTACCAATTGGTCGACAACGCGAGCAGCGTCCTGGATGCGACCGACCTTGTGTTCATCGATCCCGTCGGCACCGGATACTCTCATGCCCTCGGCGACAGCAAGGATGAAGACTTCTGGGGCGTTTCGTCCGACGCGAAGTCGATAGCATCGTTCATTCGCATCTGGCTTACACAGAACGGCCGCTGGAATTCGCCCAAGTATCTTGCCGGCGAAAGCTACGGCACCACGCGCGCCGCGCAGGTGATTCAAGAGATGCAATTCGGTTACGACGCCGTGACGTTCCGCGGCGTGATCCTGGTGTCGTCGATCCTCGACTTCCACACGACGTTCGAGAATGACGGCAACGACCTTCCCTTCATCGCCTTCCTTCCGAGCTATGCGGCGACGGCGCGATATCACGGCAAGCTCGATCCAAAGCCCGTGGACCTGACCGCCTTCCTCAATGAGGTCCGCGCGTTCGCGAGCGGCGAATACGCCACCGCGCTGTTGAAGGGATCGACGCTCGCGCCGACGGACCGCGCCGCGCTTATCAAGCGTCTGGCCCGTTATACCGGACTCTCGGAGAGCTATCTCGATCACGCGGACTTGCGGGTGAGTCCCGGGCGCTTCATGAAGGAGCTGCTGCGCGACCGGCGGGTGAGCCTCGGCCGCTACGACGGTCGGTCGCTGGGAGAAGATAGCGAGGCGGCAGGCGATCAGCCAGATAACGATGCGTCCCTCTACGCAGTCGATGGCGCCTTCGTGGCGACAATCAACGACTACCTCAGCCGAGTTCTCAACACCGGAATCGACCGGCCTTATCGCATCCTGGACAACGCACCGGGCAACAAATGGAAGTGGTATGAGCGCCCCGGCCCCGGACGCTTCTTGAATGTCGCGCCGGCGTTCGGTCTGGCGATGCGGGAGAACCGCGATTTCCGCCTGTTCGTTGCCAGCGGCGTTTACGATCTCGCGACGCCGTTCTACGGCACGGAGATCACCCTGGCGCACAACGGGATCAAACAAGACCGCACCCGCCACGAACTCTTCGAATCCGGGCACATGATGTACACCCATGGCCCCTCACGGGACCGCCTGGCCGACGAAATCCACCGCTTCATCCGCGGACGCTAGCACTCCCGACCGTGACGCGGGCGCGGCCCTGGGCGCGCCTTGGAATCGGCCGGGCGGGTGCGTAGGACTGCCGGGTCCATTCTACCGAGAGGCACGCCATGGCGCCGAAAGACACCGTTTCCCACCCGGTCATCGAGCGGCTGGTCCAAGCCGTTGGCGCGGAGCATGTGCTCACCGATGAGGCGGATCGGTCGTATTACGCTCACGACGTCTATCGACAGATCGCCGTTCCGCTCGCGGTTGTCCAGCCGGCAACCGTGGACGAACTGGCCCGCGTCGTCGACACCGCGACATCCCAGGGCGTCGCAGTGGTGCCGCGCGGAGGCGGAGCCTCCTACACGGATGGATATTGCGCCACGACAGCGCAGTCGATCCTGATCGACACCAGCCGTCTCAATCGGATCGATGTACATGCCGACGACATGTACGTGACGGTCGAAGCCGGAGTCACCTGGGCCGACCTGTACGAAACGCTGCGCAAACAGGGGCTGCGCACGCCGTTCTGGGGACCGTTCTCAGGATTGCGCGCGACTGTCGGCGGCTCGATGTCGCAAGGCTCCGTCAGTCTCGGTTCCGGCCTCTATGGGCCGTCCGCGGATTCCGTCTTGGGAATGGACGTCGTGTTGGCGGACGGCACGATTCTGAAGACCGGCGCCGCCGCCGCGGCCAATGGCACGCCGTTCTTCCGTCACTACGGCCCTGACCTTTCTGCCCTGTTCACCAACGACACCGGCGCCATGGCTGTCAAGGCGCGCATCACCCTGCGCTTGATCAAGGCTTTGCCGGTGACGATGTCGGCCTCCTTCGGATTCATGACCTTCGAGGGCATGGCGCACGGCATGGCGGCCGCGGCGCGCGAAGGGATCGTCGCCGACAACTTCGGACTCAATCCGCGCCTGCAAAAAGCGTGGCTGGGCCGGACGAACATGAAGCAGAGCGCCAGCGCAGCGCTCGCCGTGTTCAAGAACAGCCGTAACCCGATTGAGGGCACGATCAAGCTCATCCGCATGGCCGTTGCGGGAAAGAGCTTCCTGGACAAGTCGGAATATTCCGCCCACTTCATCGTCGAGGGTGTGGACGCCGCCCACGCGCGCAGCCTGCTAGCCGGCGTGCGGCGCGCGGTGGAACCGCACGGGATTGAGGTGCCCAACACGATCCCGACTGTGGTGCGTGCGGCACCGTTCATGCCGCTCTACCCAATCATGGGACCGGCAGGCGAACGCTGGGTGCCCCTGCACGGCATATTGCCGTTCAGCCGGGTGGATGCGTTCCACGTCAAACTGGGCGCGATCCATGAAAAGTATGCGGCTCGCATGGAGGCGCTGAAGATCCATGCCGCCGCCATGTTCACAACCATCGGAACCACAGGGTTCCTGTATGAGCCGGTGTTCTACTGGCAGGACGTCAGGCACCTGTATCACAATCGCTATCTGCCGCAGGAATTTCTCAGTCAGCTGCCAAATTACCCGGAGAATCCGGAAGGACGGGCCTTGGTCGAGGAAATGCGCGTTGCGATCCGCAGCGCTTTTGCCGATTGTGGCGCGGTGCACCTTCAGGTGGGCAAGAGCTATCCGTACATGGCGGGACGCGATCCCCGCAATGCGGAGATGCTCCGGAGCCTGAAGGGTGTGCTGGATCCCCGCGGCTTGATGAATCCGGGAAGTCTCGGGCTGTAGGCAAACACCGCCGTGGAGTGCCGTGCATCGCGTCGCCACCCTGATTGTGTTCCTGATAAGCATGGCCCTCGCGGTAGCGAGCCATGCCCAACCGCCTGCGCCCTCTAAGGTCATACCGGCCGCGCTCGTTAAGCGCGTCCCACCGCGCTACCCCGCCAAAGCGGTGGAACGCGGCGACGAAGGTTGGGTACAGGTGCGGTTTGCCATCACGCCCGAGGGAACGACATCCGACATCAACGTCATCAGCTCGTTTCCGCGCGGCCTGTTCGACAAGAGCGCCCAGAACGCCGTGGCGAAGTGGGTCTACACACCGCGCATGGAGAACGACGCTGCGGTGCCGCAGGGCGATAACCGTATTCTCCTCAGCTTCGCGCTGACCGAAAGCATGGCGGTCCGCGATGCCTATGCCGGACCGCTGGCCGCGATCAGTGAGCAGGTCTGGGCACGGCAGTGGGATGTGGCGGCAAAGATGATCAACACGCTCGGCCGCGCTGGGGGTCTCAACCTGGTGGAATTGGCAACGCTCGAAGGGATGCGCGGCCAAGTCGCAGCCGGGAAGCAGGATTTCAAAGGCGCGGTTGAGTGTCTTGACCGTGCGCTGTCGATCACGCCACACCTGGGCGCCACGATGCGCGACGCGCTTTCTCTGCTCATGGTGATGACCGCGATTAATGCGTCGGATTTTCCGAAGGCAGTGCAGGCCTTCGATGCCTGGAATCCATCGGATACGCCTCAAACGCTGGACCTGCGCAGAACAGTCGAGACGTTGCGGACAGCCCTGGCGACCGGCCGCAAAATCACAATCACGCCGCCGGCAAGCCAACCTAGCCGTTAGGCGCGCTGAAGCTTCTTGCGCACGATCATCGCGGCATATTCGTACAGCACGCGGGCGCTCAACTTGCTCTCGCCGTGAAGACGCGGTTGGAACTCATAGGGCACTTCGACGAAACGCAAGGGCTGCGGTGAAGATGCAAGCAGATCGAGCATAATCTTGTAGCCACGGCCCGAGAGGTGGCTCAATGCGGTGAGGAACGACACCCGGCGCACCATGAAGAATCCGCTCATCGGATCGCGAAGCGCGGCACTCACGATGAGCCTGCTGAGCACAGTGGCGACCCAACTGAGTCCCTGGCGGATACGGCTCCACTCCCCCACGCCTCCGCCGCCGACGTAACGCGAGCCGATAGCGAGGTCGACGTCACCGCGATTCAGCAACCGCAACATATCCGGCAAGATGCGCTCATCGTGCTGCAAGTCCGCGTCCATGACCGCGATGAAAGGCGCCTCACAGCTGAGAGCACCTTCAATCACCGCCGAGGACAACCCGCGCCGCCCGATCCTGCGGATGCAGCGGATATGTGGCTTCTCCATCCCGACGCGGGCGACGACGCCAGACGTGTCGTCGGCGGAATCATCGTCCACAAAGACGATTTCCCAGGCGTGGCCGGCCAAGGCCTCCTCGAGCTTCGCGATCAACAGCGGGACATTCGTTGCTTCGTTGTAGGTGGGCACGACAATCGACAGATTGGGCATCACCGGCGTCATGGCCGCACCATCGGCGCCCGGCGCCTTCAGGTCTTGCATACAGGGATTCTCCAGATCCAGCGCCTATTTGTGGGTTTTTTACCCACGACCGAGCCTAGAAGCGGGCGCGGACGACGTCAACCGGAAACTTGTGGGCTTTTTGCCCACGGTCGCGATATGATGGACGACGTCGGGAGCTTGCACACCACATGTCGATATCGCCACGATCGGGCGGATCTCGTTCGGGACGAACCGCGCCAGGAGAACCTTCGCCAACGCTGATCCGCGCCATCACGCGGCTCGCGCGGCCGTTGGTGCGACTTCTGATCGCGCGGGGTGTCACCCTCCCCTATCTCACCAATTTGCTAAAGACGGTCTACGTCTCGGTTGCCGATGAGTCATTCGGTAATGACCGCGACGCGGCGACCGTAAGTCGCCTGAGTGTCATAACCGGGCTTCAGCGCAAAGACATCAAGCGGATTCAGAGCGAACCGCCGCCGGATCAATCGCCGCCGCCGTCGGTGTCTCTCGGCGCGCGGCTGATCGGCATCTGGACCGGCGATGCACGCTTTCGCGCCCGCAAGGGTGGGCCGGCGCCGTTGCCGCGCGCATCTGACGATCCGAAGAAGCCCTCGTTCGACGACCTTGTGCGCACGGTCTCCAGCGATGTGAGGCCTCGGGTGATCCTGGATGAGTGGCTTCGGCTCGGGATCGTGTCCGTGGACGAGGCCGGCCTGATCCGCCTCAATTCCGACGCGTTCGTCCCGCAGGAAGGCTTCGATGAAAAAGCCTATTACCTCGGGCGGAATGTGGCCGATCACATCGCCACAAGCGTTCACAACTTGCTCGGCGACGGCGTGCCGCTGTTCGAACGCGCCGTCTACTACGACCGTCTCACGCCGGAGAGCTTGGCCGTGCTGCGCAAGCGCGCACGGGAATTGGGCATGACGGCGCTGCTAACCCTCAACAAGGAAGCGCTCAAGCGCGCAGACCAGGATGCCGACAAGCCCGACGCGCACCAGCGCATGGCCTTGGGCCTGTACTACTACGAGGGTCCGGACGAAGACGCGAAGCAGGAGCCGCGCTGACATGGCCTTCGGACGCGCCGTCCTCGGCCTGTTGGCTCTCGCTCTCTTCTCCGCCGGCGCAGAGGCCGCTGATCCGGCCGCGTGCCGCCTCGCACCGCGCGATGGCCGCGGCAGCCCCTCGGACGCCCTACAGCGGTTGGTGTCTCGCGCCGAATTGCAGGACCAGCGCGGGCTGGGCGGTACGGGCGTGATGGCTCGGGCCGATGAACGGGGACTTGGCGGTACCGGCATCATCGGTGTGGTGACCGGCTTCGCATCCGTCTGCGTCAACGGCTACGAAGTGGAGATCGACCGCAAGACCGAAGTGACCGTGGAGGGTGTCCCGGCGAAGCGTGCCGACGTTCAGCTCGGGCAGGTGGTCGAGATCGAAGCCTATCGTGCGAATGACACCCTGGTCGCTGCCAGTATCGCGGTGCGGGTGGCCGTGGCGGGTCCGGTGGAGCGCATTTCGGACGATCGCCAGACACTAGTCGTGGCCGGCCAAAACGTGAGCGCGGCGGGCGTCGGGCCAAACGCGAATATTCCACGCCTCCGCACGGGAGACTGGGTCGCGGTCTCCGGCCTGCGTCGCGCCGACGGATCGATCGTGGGCAGCGCGATCACACGCCTGAGCCGCGGCCAGCGCGTACTGGTCAGCGGCGAGCTGCAACCAGGCGACAATGGCAAGCTCCGCCTCGGCGGCCTTGTCATCGACGCCACCGGCCTTGAGGTCGGGCAGCGCGTTGTGGTGCGCGGGGACTTGGCGGCGGCGACCCTGGTATCCCGCGAGACCCGCGTGGATCTGGCTTCGCCCTTCTCAACGGCAGTGCGTGCGGTGTCCGTCCAAGCGGATGCCACACGGGTGGAAGCCGAACTCAGCCGCGTGAGCGGGACAGCTGTGCGGCTGAACGAGGACGTGATGCGGAATGCCGCGCGCGCGGGCGAAGCGGTTCAAGCTGACGGGCATTTGGACGGCCGCGCCTTTACCGCACAAAGCGTGACCCGACCTGCGATTCCGATAAATCCCGACCGGCCGTTGCGCGGCATGGATGCGCCGATCGTCGCGGTACCGCCGGCGTCACAAGTCCCCAACGCTTTGACACCCCGCAACGCACTGCGCCCCGACAGGCCCGGAGAGCAACGGCCCACAACACCGCCGGATCGTCCGCTCGAGCGGCCTCAACTTCCGCAGCGTCCAGATGTCATGGTGCCGGAGCGTCCGGTGCTGCCCGCCGTGAGGCCGGACGCGCCCGTTCGTCGCTAGCCACGCGTGGTGTGAGGGGAACCCAGCGCACTACTATTGATGGTGTCGCCACACGGCGTTGGCTTTCCGCGAAGGTCGCTCAAAGCGCTCGTAACGTTGACTTTTTGCGCATTCCTATGCGTTAATTATGCGGCAATCGACGTTTTGGCACGAGCTTGCTGGCTACAAGACCTGCCTCTCAACTCCCCAAAAACCCAGGTTGTCGGCGGCCGCGCGACGTGTGCGTGGCGACATCGCGGGGGGCACCGTGCGGATTGCCAGCCTCCTGCATCCAAGGAGGCCTAGATGGCTGTCGGTACTGTTAAGTGGTTCAACAAGGTGAAGGGCTACGGCTTTGTCCAGCCGAGCGACGGCGGTAAGGACGTGTTCGTGCACATCACGGCGGTGGAACGCGCCGGAATGGATACGCTCGTCGAAGGCCAGCGGGTGTCCTACGACCTCGTCAGCGAGCGCGGAAAGTCCGCTGCCGCTAACCTGAAGTCGGCCTAAGTCCCGCAAGGTTTGCGCACGCTGCTAACGAGCAGCATTGCGCCAGACGAATAGACGGCTCGCCTCGCAAGGGGCGGGCCGTTATTTATTCGAAATGTGTCGTCGAGATGCCTAGGTGTTCGGGATCGCGCCGCGAACCCAATCGATGAGTTGTTGATACGGCAACGCGCCAGCCGTGCGGGCGACGACTTTGCCGCCGTGAAACACCATCAATGTCGGAATGCTGGATATCTGAAACTGCCCGGCGACGGCTGGCGCCTCGTCGGTATTGAGTTTCGCGAAACGCACGTGAGGCTCGAGCGTACCGGCGACGCGCTCGAATGTCGGCGCCATGGCCCGGCATGGCCCGCACCAGGGCGCCCAAAAATCCACCACCACCGGCAGATCGTTGCGTTCGATGTGCTTGGCGAAGCGCGCTTCGCTCAACGCAGCAGGATGCCCATCGAAAAGGGGCTTGTGGCACACGCCGCAGTTCCCGCCGCCGCCCAGACGATCGGCGGGGACGCGGTTGACCGCGTCACAATGGGCGCAGACGAGATGAACCGGTTTGGGCATATCGCTCATATAGGCCTGAACGCGGGAAACTCCAGCCTGTTCGGCCGATTCAATGCAGCAAGGCGAAGGGGCTGATCTCGAACCGCGCGCCAACCACAACGGCATGACGGCGGGTCGGATCGAAACCAGGATGGAACACAACATGCACATCCGGTTGTACGACGAACCACGGCGTGATCTGCGCGCGATAGGTCGCTTCGATCGTCGTTTCGGCGCCCGACACGGGGCTCCCCGCGAGAATCCCGGCGCGACGAAACGGGTCGCCCGTCTTCGCAATGGCAATGGCGATCCCGGCGCTGTCGTCCGGACGGCTCACAAACGGCCTCTCAAGCACCAAACCCGCGCCGGTGAAGGTAGAGACTGGATTGATGGCCGATTGCGCAACACCTACCCGCAGGAATACATCCAGGTGGCGGCCAGAGGTCTCGCCGGTGAGCGTGGTATTGGCGTAGCCGTAAATACCGCGGTTGTCGGAGCGCTTTATCGGATCGCCCGCCCCATCCGTGCGCAGCAGGTCGTCGAACTTCGCGGTATAGCCCCAAGCGCCGAGCGCGAAGCCGCCACGATCCCACTGGTATCCGCCTTCGACCGCCAAGAGCGCGCCATCGCCGCCGCCAAGCTTGATCGCGGTCCGGCGAACATCCGCGGGATCGCCCGGGACACCATCGAGAACCGCCGCCTGGACGTAATAGCCCTCCGCATGCCACGCCAGGCGCGCCGCCAACGACGTCACCGGAAAGATGGATGGGCCGTTCTGGCCAGTCTGCGCGATCTCAACGCCGATACCGTGCGAGGATTGCAGAAACAACTTCGCCGGCGGATTTGCATCGAACTCGCTGTTGAAATCGTAGAGACCCGCGCGCAACGAGAGACGATCATTCGCGAGTTGGTGTTCGTACCAAGCCTCATAGAGATGAACGGCGGGACGTGTATCGATATTGCTGACTTTCTGAAATTCGCCGAGATGCAGGTCGCCGAAATTCCCGGCGGTGTTGGCCATGCCATGCACGAACAACTCGCCTCCGCTCCAGCCGAGCGCAGAGGAATCGATAGATGCCGTCAGTTGGAGTTCGTCAATGTACCTGGTTCCGCCGCGCAGACCGCCGTGCGCGACGTGCAGAACGTCGGCGATGTACCGCGCATCGAGATCGATTGGACGGTCGCCCTCGGCCTCGGTAACGCCAGGCAACATCAGCGCACCGGCCAACGAGAGCCGCCCCCAGAACCGCTGCATCCATCCCCCGCACCGCACCTGTCTTTTTCTCATACCTTGGCCCCGGAGCGCTGGCCATCGGTCGCGCGCACAGCTGCAATCACCGCGGCGTGAACACCGCGGGATTCAGACGAACGCGTGGGCTTTTGTTCGGGAGCCGCGAAATTATGTGTCAGTCGCGGGATTCGGCGCGCTGGCTTCGATATCGCGGATGCGCTGCAAGCCGGTGCGCATGTCGCCGAGGATGAACTCGACGCGACGACCGGGCCCTCCGATGTTCCGCGCCGGGAACAGATCAACCCAGGCGTCCATCTTGACGGTGAGCGAGCACAGGATGCCGCCCATCATCTGATGGAATGTCTTGATGACCGCCTCGATCTTGCGGAAGCGCTCCGCGGACAGGTCGCTCCACATGTCCTTGGTGCGCCGGTCAAAGCTATCGAGCTTCGTAGTCACGGATATGAGGAGCGATCCGAACGTCTGCTCCATTTCCTTCGCGGCGACGATGAACTGCGGATTGTTCTTTGTCTGAAAGTTCTTCCGCAGATCGTTCAACGCCTGGAAGAAATCTTCCACGTGCGGGGTCACCCGGTCGAGACATTGGCGGTAGTAGGAGATCGACATGAAGATGTCGGCATAGTCTTCCAGAAACCGCGGGATCGCCGTGATCTCGATGCCAAGCTTTCCGGCCAGCAGCGTCAATTTGTGCCGGGCCTTCTGCACGTCGGGATCGCGGAAGAGTTGGATGACGTCGGCGAAGCTTTCGATCTTCTGCGCCTCGTCGCCATACACCTGCATCAGCAGCGGCCGCGTGAACTTCTTCATGAACACGGCAAGTTCGGCGACCTTGGCCGGGGAGAGCTTGAGCGCTTCCTGATTGTTGACCTCGATCCCGGCCGTCCGGAGCGCGACGCGCAAGCTATACACGTCGTAGCTCGGCATCTCGGAGAGGATGTATAGGATGCGCATGTCCGGGTGGGACATGGGGATGTTGTACTTTTGCGGCACCTTGTCGATCTCGATCTGACCGGAACCGGTGTCCCGGTCGCGAAACAGTTCGATGACGCTATCGAGCTTGGAATTCTTGATCATCCGCGAGCGCTTGAGCGTCGGATGCTCGACGGGCATATCCGCCAGCCGCAACGTATGCAGCGTATCGCGATCGTCGATCGCGCCCGGCGCAGTCGCTTGGTCCCCCGGCGGCGTCATGCTCGCAGCCGAAAGCCGGTCGGAACCCGCGCCACTTCAGATCGGAGATTCGCGAGGTCCATGAATCAGCGGGCCAGGGCTATTTCGACCGCGGAGCGCAGATGGTCGGCCGTAAAGGGCTTACTCAGAAATGCAGCGGCTCCCGCCTGATCCGCTGCAGCGGCCCGCTCAGGAGTGGCATCCGCAGAGACGATTATAACGGGGGTAGTGGTTAAGACGGGGTTTTCCCGCATTCGCTGCAACAATTCGAGACCGGTCATGGGGTGCATGTCCCAGTCGGAAATCACCAGACCGTACCGGCCGGATGCAGCCATGGCGTAGGCCTGCCTTCCGTCGGCCGCCAAGTCCACGACCTCAAAACCCATATGAACCAGCAGGTTACGGACGACTTCCGCCATGGTGACATAGTCGTCGACGATCAGCACGGGACTTTTGGGAGCACCCCTCATCCCGTTGGTATTGGTCTATTTTGGTGAATAGGTCCAGCCCCAGCAGGGACTAGCCGACGGCGTCCAAGGCCACCGGTTGATCGGGGCTGCCGGATTGCAGGATGATCCGGACCGCATCGGCACGATTAGATGCGCCAATCTTGCGGTATGCGTGCTGGAGATGGACCTTTACCGTGATTTCCTTGAGGCCTAGCTGCAAGGCGATTTCCTTGTTGGTGAGGCCCCGAACGAGGAGTTGTAGCACGGTGGCCTCCCGGGAACTCACCCGCCGCAGGGGGTGCGACGGGCCCTGACCGGCGGCAAGGTCGGTCTGCGGCGGCCAAATGCCCCCGCCAGGGATCGGCGTAACGTCAGGCACGAACACATCGCCGCTCAATACCTGACGAAGCGCGGAAAGCAGTGTCTTGCCGGGATAAGTCTTCGGCACGAAGCCGCGCGCACCGCTTCGCAGGGCAGCTGTGACCGTTGCGGTGTCAGAGTAGCCAGAAACGATCACCACCGGCACACCGGGGAACGCCCCGGTGATGGCGCGCAGGCCACCCATGCCGTCCAGGCGTCCCCCGTCGGCAACGTCCATGCCCGGCATATTGAGATCGAGCAGGATGAGGTCGGGATTCGGTGGAATGCGTGCAAGCGCGAGAACATCGCTGCACGACGATGCTTCAGAGACTTGGGCATGGGGCGCCAATACCTGGACATGGGCTCGAAGCCCGTCGCGAACCAGGTCGTGGTCATCAGCGATAACGATATGCATGGCCGGCTTTCTGCAGCGATGTCACCTGACGCACCTACGCGTGGCCTAGCGAGTTGGCTGCATTGAGCGCGCTATTCACGGGTTTTTGCGGCTGATTCTGAGCCCAAGAAGGCCAAGAAGACCGCCCCCGAGGAGGAGGATTGCTCCTGGGACGGGTGTTCCGGTGGGAGGACCA
Organism: Rhodospirillaceae bacterium; assembly: GCA_965279655.1. Lineage (GTDB taxonomy): Bacteria > Pseudomonadota > Alphaproteobacteria > Rhodospirillales > Rhodospirillaceae > SCTM01. Next base: position 5,152,789 of record OZ257255.1, on the reverse strand, counting down.
CCACCGTCGGTAAGCATGGCGAAGGCAATTTCGCCGAGCCCGCAGGCAACGTATCCATCCGGGTTCGGTTGCGGGCAGCTGAAGCCATCAAGACGCACGAAGCGCGCGCTTTGTGCCCCGAGGGCAAAGATTTCCGCGGGATAGTTCTGGTCGATGGGATTGTCGGATGGCGAAACGCCGCTGAGCACGGTCGTGTAGGTAAGTCCGTCCGTCGACACGAGCAGATTGAAGCCGGCAATTCCGGCGAACTCCTCGTTCCACAGGGCGAGGCGGTTGATGGTGACGACGGAACCGAGATCGAAGGTCAACACTGCGGAGGTGTTATTCGCGACCAATTCCTCTTGGCTGAACCATTCGGTACCGAAGGCCCAGTCGTGCAGCGGATTTCCCGCCATGTACGCGTCGAAATCCGTTACGCCGCTGACGAAGGGAGATAAGAGCCCCGACTGGTTGATCGTGTTGATGGCGGGCGCTTCAGGATCGGACGACGACGCGGCGACACTGTTCGGACTGATGATGACATCGGCCCATGCTGTCGCTGAGACAGAGAGTGCGGCGGCCAGGACCGCGGAAGCAACGAAGGGGCGGGACATTGGGGTTCCTCTCGCGCACAGGCGCGAACGGGGCGTTCGCGGTGCTTGAGAGAATCAGTGCAATTCACATGCCACCGTGCCCGATGCTTGTTTTGCTGATGAAACCGCGTGCTGTCGCCGTAGGCGGCGCCGTGAGTTGGGATGGGCGTAAGATCGCCTGACACCTGACCGGCCCGACCCGAAAGAAATCGCCATGAGGTCACGGGCTTGGCCACATCAAGTCTGCTGTCGGAAAAATTGACATCGCCGTCAGCCGGAATTGATCGCGCCACGTGTAGGCGCGACTGAACCCGCTGCACGGCGTTTTGCCGTCAGGCAAACGGAGCGGGAGTGCCTCGTGGATATCCATACGGCGATCGGCGCCGGCGCAACGGCGACGTCTATCCTCAGCTTCACGCCGCAAGCCTGGAAAATCATCCGATCGCGCAAGACCGACGACATTTCTGCGGGAATGTATGTGTTAACCGTATCCGCCTTTGCCCTGTGGACAGCATATGGCGTGATGATCGAGAAGTGGCCATTGATCGTGACAAACACGATATGCCTCGGCCTCTCGGCATTCATTCTGATGATGAAACTCCTGCCGCGGCGGCAGAAGAATCGCGTGGCCGACGCTATCGATCCAACACGATAGGACTTATGCGGCCTTGAAGGTGTCTTTCTGACGCCGAACGGCCGCGAACACTTCGACCGGGTCCTGGCCGGCCATGCCGAGCGCGGCCTGGAGCGCCGGCACATCGGCGCGCAAGAAGGGATTAGCCTCGATCTCCTCGCCGAGACGAGAAGGAACCGTCGGCAAGCCCTTCGCCCGCAGATCTTTCACTTCGGCGGCGCGCCGGCGCAGAGCTTGATTGTCAGGCTCGACGGTCAGCGCAAAGCGGATGTTGCTCTCTGTGTATTCATGGGCGCAGTAGATTCGCGTATCCGCTGGCAGGCGGCGCAAGCGCGATAGACTGTTCCACATTTCCTCGGGCGTGCCCTCGAAGAGGCGGCCACAGCCAATGGAGAACAACGTGTCGCCGCAGAACAGCGCCGCCGAGTTCTTGAACCAGTAAGCGATGTGGCCACGCGTATGTCCGGGCACGAAAAAGACCTCGGCCTCCTCTGTGCCGAACTTGAAGACATCTCCGTCGGCAACCCTGACATCCATGCCAGGGATGCGCTGTGGGTCAGCCGCAGGTCCGACGATCTGACACTTGGTAAGCCACTTCAATTCCACGTTGCCGCCGACATGATCGGGATGGTGATGGGTATTGAGAATGTGGGTGATCGTCCATCCCAGCCGTTCGGCCTCCCGCAGCACCGGAGTCACGCCGGCGGGATCCACAACAGCAACGCATCCGCTCGGCTCGCGCACGAGGTAGATGTAGTTGTCGTTCAGAATAGGAATTTGACGGATATCGAGCATGCAAGGGCCATTGGCAACGCGGCGGCAGGAACGATACCTGTTGGTCCTGAGGGGCGAAAGCCGCTTCCCTCAAGCTTTTCGGACGGCGTTTAGAACACCAAGACAATGATCCCCCGGATCACCGCCACAACCAGGCTCGAGAAGTTGAGGCCAGCGATACTATTCTCGCGAGGATCAGCCACCCGAGAAATGACATGGGAAGTCTCCGCCGCGGAGTGACAGGGTGAACGCGGCGCCTCCGAGGCAGGGTCCTTGGCCAGCCGCAGTTCCCGCGGTGCCGACTGATCGGATTCGATGATTGCCGGATACTTGGCCCGGCAATCAGCCTGGGCGGCCAATACCCTGATTTTTCACCTGGACCGGCATTCCAGCCCCGAAAATTGAGCCGGGAGCCAACCCCCAATAAAGGACCCCCTGCCGCCCGCAACCACCCGTTGCCAGGCTCTTGGGCGGATTGTGCAGGTGCGAACTTTCGCTTAGTCTGCCAGCAAGTTAGGTGGGTTTGCTCAGGGGTTTATCGGGGTCCAGCGGGGGTTGCACGCTGGCTCTCTGCGTGAATTCGGAGGAACGAAGCCGGACGGCAACGTCCGGTGAGCGGAGCGTTGAGTAGCGCCCTGCGCAGTGTTTCACGGACGTGCGGTTTCCATGCATACGATCAATCCAACTCTGCTGCCTGCTACTGGAATGGTTCCCGCTCGCCTTCCGGCGGACGTGGCAATCATCGTGCCAACCTTCAAAGAAGCGGCCAACGTACCGGTGCTTGTCGAGAAGTTGGAACTGGCCCTTATGGGTCATGCCTGGGAAGTGATCTTCGTTGACGATGACTCGCCTGACGGCACGGCCGAGGCCGTAAACCGCATCGGTCGCCTGAAGCCCCACGTTCGTTGTATCCAGCGGATCGCACGGCGCGGGCTCTCCTCGGCCGTGATCGAAGGCGTACTGAGTGTAAACGCGCCCTACGTCGCCGTGATGGACGCGGACCTACAGCATGACGAAGCGCTGCTCGTTCCGATGCTGCGGATATTGGAGGCGCGGGAGACCGACATCGTGATCGGCTCGCGCTACATGAGGGGTGGCAGCGTGGGCGAGTGGTCGCGCGCGCGCCAACTTGTCAGCCGCTTCGCCACGTCCTTGAGCGAGTTCATCGTGCGCTCGAAGGTGACCGATCCCATGAGCGGCTTCTTCATGGTACGGCGCGATCGCTTCCTGGGGGCCGCGCACGACCTCGCGGGCAACGGTTACAAGATCCTTCTCGATCTGCTGGCGTCTTCCGCTGAACCCCTGCGGGTCGCGGAACTGCCCTACTGCTTCCGACCCCGCATCCATGGGGAGAGCAAGCTCGATGCCCGGGTCGTCGTGGAGCATGGCGCGTTGTTGCTCGCCAAGACCGTCGGTCGATACATTCCGGTGCGCGCGCTGGTCCTGTCTGGTGTCCTGGTAGGAAGCGTTGTCGTGCATCTCGGCCTGCTGTCGGGGGCGCTGCGTTGGTTCGAGTTCGGCCTGGCGCAGGCAGCGGCGTCTGTTTTCGGCGTTGCCGCGAGTTACCTCATCACCGCTTCGTTTCGCCGCCGCCGTCCCGAAGGGATTGCCGCGTGGGCCGACGTGCTATCGTTTTGCGCAAGCGCGAGTATCGGCCTCATCGGCAATCTGAGTTTGGCCGGGATGCTCTATAGTGAGACACAGACTTGGTGGCTTGCCGGGGCAGCGGGAATCGCGATCAGCACCTTGTGGACGCACATGTCGCGAAGCGCGGCCGCCGTCCGTCGCAGCTAAGCCGTTTAGGGCTTCGGCTTCACCGTATAGACGGCGTGGAACTGACGGTAAGCGCGGCGCACGTATCGCAGCTCGTAGTCGGCCTCCACCGCTTTCTCGAACATAGCAATCGCTTCCGGTGCAATATCCGGTGTGAACGGGCGTCGCACATAGATTACCGGCGGTCGGGACGCGAGGACACGTGCGAGTTCCTCTAAGCGCTCCCCACCCGGCGTACGGACTTCGGCAATTTCCGAAATATGATTCGGAAACATGTATCGCGACGGGGCACAGGAATCCGTCAGCATGTAGAGAATCGGCAGGCGATTGAAGGCAAATAAGCATTCGCCGGGCTTGAGGTAGCGCCGAATCTCTTCTGCAACCGCATACACATCCGCCTTTTCTCCACGCTCGCGAGGATTCTCAATAGCGATGATGGCGGTTCCGATGAGGGGTACGAGCAGGATCGCAAGCAACGCGCCGTAGCCAGACGCACGCGCTTGGAGCCTGGCGAAGAATCGCCCCGGCATGCCTGGTGAAGCCGCGATACGCGACAAGCCAAAGGCCGTAAGTACGGCCAGGGGAGCCAAGGTGGGGAGGAAGTAGTGCCGCGTTGGGTTGCCGAGCATGAGCGCGCCCGGTAGGGCCATGACGATCCACAGGACAACACCAGAAAACGCCCACGCGGAACGCTCGCTCAGCTGCGCGCGTCGGCACGTCAGCAGCGCGTAGGCCGCGAACGGCAAGAAGAACACGCAAAACAGACTGGATTCCCTGAAGCGTCGCAGGAACTCCGCGAACGGCAGATTCCAAAGGTGCTTCGCGAAAATTGACGCGAAATTGCTCTCGAAGAATTCGGGCCAGTGCCCGATCCGAGCATAGATTCCTGCGACCATTGCGGTGGGCGAGATCGCAAGCCCAATCATGCCCAGCGCGAGCGTTGCCAATAGGCCAAATGACACGCGATGGCGCAAGCGCAACGCTATTAGGTAGAAAAGCGACAGGGCCGCGCCCTCGATCGCAGCCACGTACTTGATTTGGATGGCCAACCCGAACAAGAAGCAGGATCCGAGGCCGACAGCGACGATCCGATTAATGCTCGGACGCTCGCGTGCCGATACGGTGTTCAGATAGAGGCAGATCGCGATGGCCACAGGCAAATTGTAGAAGACCGGCGTCTGTCCGCCGGGCCCTTCCATCAACCCAACCGCTACAGCATAGACCAGCGCGGCCATGAACCCGACGCGCGGAGAGTCAATCAAGGCGCCGATGTTAAAGATCGCCAGTCCGGTGCCGATGACGAAGAAGGTGGCGAGAAGCTGATAACCGATGATTGGAAACGGTGTCAGCGCAGGGAGAGCATAAACAATGAAGGTACCGAGTGGCTTGCGATCCCAGATGTCGACAAACGGGATCATGCCATGGTGAACCCATTTCTCCGCGACGGTCAGATAGAACTGCTCGTCGATGTGGACCGCAGGGCTGCCAAAGAATGGCAGGCGCAAGAGCAGCGCGAACACAACGAGCGCAGGGATGTACCACCGCGCATGGGAATCGGAATGGCTCACGCGGGGACGCAGCCGAGGTCAGAAACCGTGGGAGTACCAACCCGTGGCGAGTTTCTCAGTTCGCTCTTTTGAGTGATCACGATCCGTCCCCCCAACCGTCCGCTTTCCGCCGAAACGGGCAAATGCAGAGTAGCGGGGTTCGGTGGGCCCTTAAAGGTTGCGAATCAGGGACGGGCGAATCTGGCCACCCTCGGTTCGACGTCTAGTGAAACGGCAACCAGCGTTCGACGAGATAGGCAGCACCGAATCCGGCGACCACCGTAAGGGCCCAGAATGCGACGAGCAGACATACAAGAATGACAGACATTGCGACAATCTCTTGACCAGTAGGCTTCCGAGACCTGAACGCGGATAGCGCGCTTGGGTTCCGACCCTCAAGCGAACGATTTGGCGCGATGTAATGGTGCAACACGCTGTGAACTTTGCCCGCGGGCCGACGTTCACTACTGACAGTCCATCTTTCGGAAGGCAGGCTGATGGCCGCGAACGTTCGCGGAAGGGCACCGGCGCGGCCGAAGCCCCCCTCCGCTGCCCTTCAGCGCTATCGAAAAAAGCGCGACTTCGCAGTGACGTCCGAGCCAAGCGGGAAGGAAACGGTCGCAAAGTCGGGCCATTCCTTCGTCATTCAGAAGCATGCCGCCAGCCATCTGCACTACGACTTTCGCCTTGAGATGGACGGCGTGCTGAAAAGCTGGGCCGTGGCGAAAGGGCCAAGCTTGGATCCGGCCGTCCGGCGCCTGGCAGTCGAGACGGAAGATCACCCTTTGGCCTACGGCGGGTTCGAAGGAACGATTCCAAAAGGGCAATATGGCGGCGGCACGGTCATGGTCTGGGACCGCGGCACATGGCTGCCGCTTTCGGAGAATCCGCGACGAGACTACGTCGACGGTCATTTGAAATTCCGATTGAAGGGGCAGAAACTCCGTGGCGACTGGGCGCTTGTGCGGATGAAGCCCCGGCCCAAGGAACGCCACGCAAACTGGCTGCTGATCAAGGACAAGGACAAGGCGGCCCGTCCGGGCGATGCCGACGAACTCCTCAAGGAAGACCACAGCGCCAAAACCGGCCGAGATATGGAGCAAATCGCACGCGGGAAGGAGGTTTGGGTGTCAAACCGTGCGCGCACTCGCGATGGGACGGAATCGAAGGGGGCCATCGAGCCAACCCGTCGAAAAGCCCGCGCGCCCAAAGCAACCGAGATGCCCGCATTCATTCCCCCGGAATTGGCTACCCGTGTCGATCTGCCGCCTGCCGAGGACTATTGGCTGCATGAGATCAAATTTGACGGCTACCGCCTTCATGCACGGCTGGAAGACGGTGAGGTAAGGTTTCTTACGCGACGCGGTCAGGATTGGACCGAACTCTTCGGCGGCGCGTCCAGGCCAATCACCGCCCTTCCGTGCACCTCGGCGTACATCGATACGGAGGCCGTGGTGTTGGACAAACACGGCATCAGCGATTTTGGCGCGCTTCAGGCCACGCTCAAGGGCGGCGGCGCACAGATCATCCTGTACGCGTTCGACCTGCTATTTCTTGACGGTGAAGATCTGCGACAAAGGCCACTGTACGAGCGGAAAGCGGCGCTCAAAGAACTCCTGCGCAAGAACAAGTCCACTGTGCTGCGCTACAGCGATCATCAACAGGGCGACGGCGAGGCTTTCTTCACAGCAGCATCCGCCCTCAAGGTTGAGGGAATTATCTCGAAGGATGGTCGATCAACTTATCAAGCCGACAGAACGCGTGACTGGTTGAAAATCAAACGCATCGAGCGGCAAGAATTTGTCATCGTCGGATTTCAGAAATCCAACGTGGATCGGGGCGCAATCGGCTCCCTACTGCTCGGGGAGAGACAAGACGGAAAATTCCGGTACGTCGGCAAAGTCGGCACTGGCTATACCGCAAGCTCAGCGAAAGCGCTCCATGCGACGTTGAGCAAGATGCGCATAACCAAACCCGCTCTTGGCAGCGTTCCGCGAGAAGCTCAGCGCAATGCGACGTGGGTCGAACCCAAGCTCGTCGCCGAGATTGAGTTCGGTGCTTGGACCAAGGATCATATCCTACGCCACGCCTCGTTCATCGGACTGCGCGAAGACAAAGCCGCAGCCGAGGTGAAGCCCGAAGTAATCTTGCCCGTCTCCAGTGTCAGGAGGGCGAAGGTTGGTAGTTCGAAAAAGAGATCGGCTCCTGAAAGCACCGAGCGCCCGGCTGTCAGGGGGATCGGCATCAGCCATCCGAACCGACTGATCTATCCGAACGACGCGCGCACCAAACTCGACGTCGCGCGCTACTACGACAAACTTGCCGAGATCATGCTACCGCACATAGCCAATCGGCCGCTCGCACTCGTGCGCTGTCCCGATGGCGTCGGACCCGCGTGCTTCTTTCAAAAGCATATCGGCCTTGGAATGCACAAGGCGATCCACGAGAAGTCAATAAAAGGTGATAAGATCATCTATGTCGACTCACCAGAGGGCATCATCGGATTGATTCAATATGGCGTCCTGGAGATACACGTATGGGGATCTCATATTGATGCCGTCGAACAACCAGATTGGTTCATTTTCGATTTCGATCCTGACCCCACCGTGAAGTGGGCGCGCGTTGCCAAGGCTGCGCTCGACATTCGCCAATTCTTGTCGACGCTCGGATTAAAGTCATTCCTCAAGACGACGGGCGGGAAAGGCTTGCATGTCGTTGTCCCGATCCGCCCGGCGTTGCGGTGGGATGAGATCAAAGCCTTTACCCGCTCTATTGCAGAGACCTTTGCAGTGCAGCGGCCAAGAGAATTCACAATCAACATGTCGAAGAAGGACCGCGCCGGACGGATCTTCATCGACTATCTGCGGAATGGCCGCGGCGCCACCGCAGTCGCGCCATACTCCACACGCGCCCGGCCCGGCGGGCTCATCGCAACCCCCATTACCTGGGAAGAGCTTGAAGCGGGAGCAAAGCCTGCAGACTTCACACTTGAGAGCGTGGTACAGCGAATTGCGGTAAAATTCCGTGATCCTTGGGCACCTCTCCTCAAAACCCACCAGTCGATCACTGCCAAATTGCTAGAGAAACTCGATCCTAAATGAACGGGGCACGCGATGACTGTCTACACCGGCCCCGTTTTCGCGATGGCACACAAGCAGTTCGACACCATCGCGGATCATCTCAACATCCCCACGGATGAGCGCGATCGCATCTTTTACCCAAAACGTGCGCTCACCGTCTCCTGCCCGATCCACCGAGACGATGGATCGACCGCGGTCTATCAAGGCTATCGGGTGCAGCATCATCTGACGCTCGGACCGACAAAGGGCGGTACGCGTTTTTCGGCAAACCTCGACATCGGCGAGGTGGCGGCGCTGGCAATTTGGATGAGCTGGAAATGTGCGTTGGCGGGGCTTCCATACGGTGGCGCCAAAGGAGGGGTGTGCATCGATCCGCGATCGCTATCGTCACGCGAGCTGGAAGCAATCTCGCGTCGCTATATGCAGGAAATGATTCCCTTTGTCGGACCCCATACCGACATCATGGCGCCCGACATGGGCACCAACGAGCAGGTCATGGCCTGGTTCATGGACACCTATTCCATGTATCAGGGCCGGACCGTCACCGAAATCGTCACTGGTAAGCCTGTCGCCTCTGGAGGAACGCTCGGTCGGCGCGAGGCCACCGGCCGCGGCATCGTGTTCCTTGCGGAACGCGCTTTGGAACGACTGTCGTTCAATCCTCGACACGCAAGCGTCATCGTTCAGGGATTCGGCAATGTGGGTAGCCATGCGGCGCTCATCTTCCATGAGCACGGCGCGCAGGTCCTGGGCGTGTCGGATCACACCATCGCCTATTTCAGCCCCAAGGGCTTGGATGTGAAGGCCCTGGCGGCACACGTGCATGCTCACGGCGCACTCAAAGGCTATTCAACCGAACTGGTGATCGATCCGGAAGAAATACTGCACAAGCCCTGCGACGTTCTTGTGCCGGCAGCCATTGAACGTGTGATCACCGAGCGAAATGCCGGTCTGCTGCGGTGTCGCGTCTTGGCCGAAGGTGCAAATGGCCCAACAACACCCGAGGCGGATACGATACTGGACCAGCGCCGTGACGAGATATTCGTGATCCCGGATATCTTGTGCAATTCGGGCGGCGTGATCGTCAGCTATTTCGAGTGGGTGCAGGACCTACAGCAGTTCTTTTGGGGAGAAAACGAGGTCAACGAGCGCCTGTGCCAGGTGTTGGACCGCGCCTTCCACCAAGTGATGGACCGCGCGACACGCGAAAGCGTGTCCCATCGCGTCGCGGCCATGGCAATCGGCGTCGAAAAAGTCCGGGATGCGAAGCGGACCCGGGGCCTTTTCCCCTAGCAGCCACGGACGGCTGGCAAAGCGCCCTGATTGCAGCCAAAATGGCGGCTGAGATTTCGGGGGGATCACATGAGCGAGACCGACCAACCGCGTCAACTTCGGCGCGCCATTGTCGCGGCCACGATCGGCACCACGATCGAGTGGTACGATTTCTTCCTATACAGCACGATCACAGGATTGGTGTTCGGAAAGCTGTTCTTTCCTGAGTCCGAGCCGCTGGTCGGAACCCTCCAAGCATTCTTGATCTACGCTGTGGGCTTCATCGCACGGCCCATAGGGGCGGCGATCTTCGGTCACTATGGTGATCGCATCGGTCGCAAGTCGACCCTGGTCGCCACGCTCATCTTGATGGGTGTTGCGACGTTCCTCATCGGCCTGGTCCCGACGTACGAAGACATCGGACTGTGGGGAGCGGTCCTGCTGACGGTCCTGCGCTTCGTCCAAGGGGTCGGCGTTGGCGGCGAATGGGGCGGCTCGGTGCTGCTCTCCATGGAATGGGCAAAGACAAACGCCCACCGCGGCTTTATCGCTTCATGGCCGCAATTTGGCGTGCCCGCGGGCCTCTTTCTGGCAAATCTCGCCGTCCTTGCCGTCAGCTCTATGTCGGGCGACGCCTTCATGAGTTGGGGTTGGCGCATCCCCTTCTTGATCAGCATTCTTTTGGTCTTTGTCGGGATCTATATTCGGCTGGGCATCATGGAAAGTCCCACGTTCGCCCGGATCGCCGCGGAGGAGAAGCGCGTTGCCGCGCCCGCGTTGGAGGTGATCCGTCGTCACCCCCGCGAAATTATCCTATCCGCACTCTTGAGAATGGCTGAGCAAGCGCCGTTCTACATCTTCACCGCATTTGTCTTCTCGTACGGCAGCACCAATCTCGGTGCCTCGCGCGACACCCTGCTCACAGGCGTCCTGATCGCGTCCGGCTTATCTTTCATCTCAGTGCCGCTGTTCGGACACCTCTCGGACCGCATCGGGCGGCGCAAGATGTACATGATTGGCGCGGCAACGATGGGCGTTTTCGGCTTTGCCTATATCGGGCTGTTGAATAGCGGATCGATCACGCTCGTGATGATCGCAATCATCCTATCCTTGATCCCGCACGATATGATGTATGGCCCCCAGGCAGCTTTGATTGCCGAAGGCTTTCCGCCGCACCTGCGATACTCCGGCGCGTCGCTTGGGTATCAGCTCGCGTCCATCATTGCGGGCGGCCCAGCGCCGATCATCGCAACCGCGCTGCTGGCCGCGACGGGGTCGGGGTGGTCCATTGCGGTCTATATTCTGGTGTGCGCGATCATCACTCTCGTCGCGACGGCGCTCATGCCGGACTACACCAATCGACCGATGGCCGGAGAGGAACAGAGCTAATAGGGACGGGTGCCGGCGATCGTTGTCCGGTGCATGTGCCGGACATACTGCGGCGGATAGGTCGTGGCATGGTGCATGAGACAGCGATTGTCCCAAAGGACAAGATCGTGCGGCTGCCAGACCTGTCGTGCGACGACCTCAGGCGCCGTCGCATAGCTCCAGAGTTCCGCCAAAAGCGATCGGCTCTCATCTTCGGTCAACCCTTCGATCGATACCGTAAATCCGGGATTGACATAGAGCGCGGGACGTCCGGTTTCGGGATGAGTACGCACAACGGGATGGACAGCCCCTGTCAGCTGCCTTTCCTGCTCCGGCGACAGTCTTTGCCGTGTCGAACCTGCCGCCGCGGCCAACTTGCTGTAGTTGAACACGTGCCGGGCCTTGAGTCCGGCTATCCGCTGCTTCAATTCGTGCGGCAGCGCGGCATATGCGGCGTATTGGTTTGCAAAGAGAGTATCGCCGCCCTCCGGCGGAATCTTGATGGCATAGAGCATCGAGCCGAGCGGCGGGATGTCTTCGTATGAAACATCCGAATGCCAATATCTGCCCGCATCCTCAAGCCCGACTGGCTCGCCGTCGACCTTCTTGTTTGACAGCACAAGCACGAAGTCGCTGCCGGGCAACAGATACTGCCTCAGGATATGCCCTTTCAGCGGCCCGAACTTGGCACTGAACTCGGCATGACTTTGCGGGGTCAAATGCTGATCGCGGAAGACTAGGAAGCCATGAGCGAGAAACGCCTGGTGAATTTCCGCGTATTCCGCCGCGCCGATCTGGTCGACCTTCAGGCCGACGACTTCGGCACCGGCCGGTGCTGGAAATGGGTGAATTGCAAAGACCAAGGCCCGGAATTCCTGCCGCAGAGATATGCGCATAAGAGCATCACGACACGTCGACTTCCGCAAGTCACCTCAACCGCCTTTATTCACGCTCCGGCCTGGAAGCGAAGAGCATGCGCAACGCATCGAGCCTCGCCTTACAGTCCCCCAGGGCCTCCTGATAGTCGATGATGACAAGTGCCGCGTCTCGCTGCGTCGCCTCGGGCGCCGGGCGTGTCGGGCCGTCCTGACAGCTAAATAGGTAGAGCGGCGTGTGCTGATGTATCTCAATCAGCTGCGGCGGACTTCGTTGACTCTGGCAACCCGTCAAGAACACTCCGCAATACAGGAGCAAGGGGCCCGTCATCTTCTTCCCGCGCATCTGCCACCTTCCGTCGTTCGTCGAGATACCTTCTTCGCGCCCGTTCTGCCTTCTCGGCGGCCACATGCGCGACCTCATCTGCCTTTCGCCGAAACGTGCGTTCCTGGTCGGCGATTTCCGCATTGGCATTTGCGATTGAGGTTGCGGCATCCAGTTGCGCTTCAAGGCGCCCCACGCGTTTGATCTCGGCGTAAAGCATGCCGCAAAGGGCGACAGCCGCCGCGACGGCGGCCCACCGCCAGGGGATTAGGGATAAGAACCCCATCAGTTCCGCGCCTCCCTGCGATCCCACCAGCGTGCGAAGGTTGCGATCACGAGTCCGCCGAGGGTCATGGCCAGGAGAAGCCATCGGATCTCACCAAAGTACGGAAGCAATCCGCTCAGATCCTCGCGCCATTCCTTCAGGGCTCCGATGACCTCCCCGACGCTCATGACGGCTGCCGCCGTCCCCCCGATTGCTGTTCCCGCGAGCGTGCGCGAACTCCCGAGAGGATGCTCACCCGTGGCGACGCTACTATCTCCTTCGTCGCTCTTACCGCCCGAGAGGTAGAGCGCTGCCTCGGCGGCACGTCGCGCCACCAAGCCTGACAGGACTCGGCCGCCTGACTTGTTCCACAGCGCGAAAGCTTGCGCCGCCTCAGCCGCGCGGTTGGCGTTGTGCAGCCGCACGACCGAGGAGCGCGTGAAAGCGGCCGTGCCGATGTTAAAGCAGAGGGAGACCATGGCCGCGTGTTGCTCCGCCGTTGCACTCGGGCACAGGCGCGCAACCGCGGCGTCGAAGATGACGAGGTCCGCGGCGAGCAGACTCTCCGCTTCGGCGGCTGAAATGCGAAGACCTTCGTGAACCTCGGAACCGGTGTGGCCATAGCCGATTGTCCACGCACCGCCTGGGCACGTGTAGGCGGTCAGACGACATGACTCGCTGCTCTTGATGAGGGCGACCCCCTCAGCGTTCAGCTTCATGGGGGTCCTCGCGACAGGTCAGGAAGAAGTTTTGTGGTTAGCCGTCTTTGCGACTGCGCTGGACTGCGCACGGGCTGCCCCACGCCACTGTGTAGGCAGGAATATCTCGCGTCACAATGGATCCGGCGCCAATGATCGCGCCGCGCCCAATGGTCACACCGGGCATGACGATCACCCGCATGCCCAACCACACGTCGTCCTCGAGCACAATCTTACCGGCGACAGCCGCCTGCTGACGCATCGGGATGTCGGTCCGCTCAGCGCCATGACTCACGCCACAGATGGTGACCCCGCCGGCAATCATGCAGTAGTCGCCGATCTCCAGGCCCGCACGCGGCTCATAAATCGACACCGCCGGGCCAAACGACACTTCCTTACCGGTCGTCATCCAACCCTTGTCGATCCGGATGCTGACGTGGGGATAAAGCGTGTTCCTTTCGCCGAGCGTGAGTCGGCCTTCCGCACCCACCGTGATCACGGCCAGGGGCTCCAAGATCGTCGATTCGGGGATGGTTGCCTGGCCGAGAATGTCGACGATGGCGCTGGGGTGGATGCCGCGACGGATCATAAGGACGCTCGGGAGGAAGAACGAGAGCGCCGATCATACGGAGTTCCTGGCGCAGCGCTAGAGTTTCAACGATGGGCCCTCTCGTCCAGGCGCCTTTCGGTCGCCCGCTGCTGCGCCTGCAACTCCCGGACGTCCCCGAGCGTGGCCACGGATCGATCGTTGGTCGCACGAACCACATCCGCCAGCATATCGACGCGGCCTGAGAGCGCATCGATCTTTCCGCCCAGGCCCTTCAATTCCTGACGCGTAATCTCGTCTCGCGCGGCGAGCGTGGCATTGACGAGATAGCCGGCGGTGGTGAGGAGGAAGGGAATACTGATGATGGCGAGTTTGGAGAGGACGGCGCCCGTGCCGTTCGCAAGCGCATGACTAAAGCGGTTCATTTTGAAAAAGAGAACCCGCCCGAAAGGCTCCAGCTTGAGTTCTTGCCCTGCTGAGAACCGGTTGTGTTCGTGGTCTGATCATAGGAGGAGCCGTTACTGGCGTTCGCGGCGTCTACAATTGCCAGCAGTTGGGCTTGGCTGATGGCGCCCTGTTCGAACAGCTTGCTGGCGGCATCCATGTTGACGCCGTTAGCGGTGGCGACGTTCGACAACTGCTGCTGAGACAATCCGGCGTGACTCAGGATGGTTTGCGCGCGACCGCCTATTGCAGCAAGGTTCTGCTGGTCCCCCTGGTAGCCGGCATTTACGTTGAACTGGTTGCTGTTCTGCTGCTGATTTGCGTTGAACTCTCGTGCCTGCTGTTGAATTTGCGTATTGAATTTCTGCCGGTCCAGATCCGCGCTTGTGTTGAATTGGTTGTTCTGTGTCAGGCGGTTTGCATCCTGAGATCCAAACCCGTAGGCGCTCGTCAGGGCGTTGTTTCGCAACTGCGCGGAGAGCTGACCCCGGCCCAGCGCGGCCTGCGTGATGAGATCGCTATAGGGAATTTCGCTGCGAGAGTTCGCGAACGCCCCGCTCCCCGCAATACGGGAGTCGAGTTCTGTCATGCCGCGTAGGGTGCCGTAGTCATAATTGGCAATCGCATCGTTTGCCGCATCTCCGTAGGCACTTAAATAGCTTCCGGCCAACTCCGCGCCGGTAAGGCCGCCGGCGGAGATATTTCCGACAGGGCTTGGGTCGGCAGCCGTGAATGCCTGCGCCTGGCGAGCCGGCTGTGACTCAAATCGCGCGTATCGGTCGCTGACATCCCCCAGCCAGCCGCGCGACGCGTCGATATTCTTGTTCGCGGCGAGTGCAGCCGCGTCGACCGGACTACCGCCGATTTGGCCGGCGAAGTAGTCCATGCTCTGAGCCTGAGGCGTAGTCGATCCGCCTTGATTCAGGCCTTGTGTGACGTTGTTGTATGCAAGCTTCCAGGCGTCCGACAAGTTTGGCGTATGTGAACCGTACTGGTTCTGCGTCTGCTGCATGCTGCTTTGGCTGCTTGAGCCGCCCTTGGATCCCATCTATGTCAACTCCCGATAAATGACGGTGCTGGACTCTTTCCAGTGCTTAAGTATGCGCGGCCATCCCTTGCGGCCTGACGCCGTTGTCATCGCGCAGCCATTCGCCCGCGCGAATTCCGCGATGCGCGGCTCAAGGCTGAGGACGGCGGTCATGTCGCCCCCCACCAACCAATAATGAAGCGTCTTGAGCCTTGGGCTGGTGACGAACTCCGTGACGATCGCGCCCCTGCTGCACTCCGTCGCCCACAGAACCGCATTGCCCGCATAGATCGCGACCAGCACATCGTCCTCGGTGTGCGTGTGCGGCGGCCGCGCAATGGCCGGAATGAGAAGATCGCGCACCTGAATCCAGGTCTCGATCATCTCCGCCTTCCTGTGTTCTCGAGATCGATCCGCACCGCGCCCAGTCGCCAGAACGCCGGCGCGGCGGTGCCCGCGAACCTCAGCGCCGCTTCCTGACCATTTGCCCGTACGCTCACCTTCCCCGTTCCGGCGTTCACGTCGTATGGCCCGAACGTACGGCTCGTCACACCGTCACCGTTGTGAATGCGCGTCGTCACGGTGATCCCGTAGCCGCCCTGGAGATCCTCGGCATCCGGCTGGATCCCGACCAGCCGCGTGTGTGAATCGCCGTCACCGATATCGACAAAGGCACTCGTGACGCTCCAGCTGCGCGCCGCGCCATCCTCGGTGAATCCCTTCTCCTGGAACCAGATGCGCCCAGCGTCATCGACCGCCAACGGATACTGATACGCCCCGCCGTCCGACCACGCGGTGCGGTCGAAGGTGCCGACGCTCCAATGGCCCTCGATGAAATTGTAGATCGCGTAGCGGCTGCACTCGTTGCCGTCGCGGGAATCGGGATACAACCACCAAACTTCGTTCCGCGCCGCCACCGGGAAGGCGTAAACCTTGTCCTGCTGCACCCAGGCGAGATTGTCCTTTACATCGCGCTTCACGGTGCACTGCAGGGGCCGCGGATACGAGCCGTCGTAGGCGTAGAACTCCCCCGCCGGGCTCAGCCAGAAGAAGCGCCCCGCCACTTGCGCGATCGCATTGGGACCGATCAACCCGCATCCGGAACCCAACTCGGGAAAAGAATAAACCACTGTCGGGTCGGGCACATACCGCATGGCGTAGACCGCCGTATCGGTCAGGATCAGGTTTTCGCGATTCCCCGGAAGCCCGCGCACGATGCGCGCGCCGTTGGAAAGCGTGTAACTCCCCGCAAGATTGGTCGCGGCTTGGGTCCAGGTCTGATTGTTCTGGGTCGTGGTCCAACGGACCCGCAAGGCGTCGAAGTTGCCGTTGGCGTCAGGGCACCCGCACGCCACCAGAATGCGCTCCGCCGTCACGAAGCTGCACGTTACTTGCGCGGGCGCGTTCGCGATGATGTTGGCGGTGGCGAGAACTTGAACGGAGACGTTGTCCACGGTCGCGGTGGCATTGGTGCCGGTGATGGCGAGCGTCGCGCCCCCCCCGGCGCCGCTGAAAAACGCGCCGCGATAAGTACCGGCCGCCGTGATGGCCGAAATGATATTGGCGCCGTTGTAGACCGGCTGGATCGAGCCCGTGCTCCACGCGCCGACATCGATGGAGAACATGTGCCAGGCGCCGGGCTGCGTGATGACGCTTTGGGTCGCGCTCGCGGACGCCGCCGTATAGGCGATACTGTCGGAGCTGTAGGCGATGTTGCTCCCCAAGGCCCACCCCGTCGCGGACCCCGCGAACGTGCCGTTGGTCACCAGCTCCGCAGCGACGACATTCGGCGCCCACTCATAAATCCCGCCGCCGCGCGGATTGGCGATGAGGTTCTGGCCCCATTGGGACAAAGACCATGTGCGCGGATAGAGCGCGTAACCCGAAGCCGACCCGCCGTACCCGCCGGTCCCATACCCGCCGGTGCCGTAGCCAAGCCCGCCGAGACCGTCAATTTGCCCGGGGGCGAGAGAGATCGAAACGTTGACCGTGACAGCGGTCGGCCCCGCGGCCGAACCACTCTGCGCCGCAACGAACGTGATCGTGTTGGCGTCAACGACGGATGCGACCGTATACGTGCCGGCAATCGTCACCCCGCCCACAGTCCCCGGCGAAGCCGCGTCGAACGAGAACTTCTGGTCCGCCGTGAGGCCATGACTTGTCCAGATCGCCGTAACGGTGGCGCTCGAAAGCGTCGTGGTGAAGGTGATGGACGCGCCCTGCACCCGGCTCACCACGGGTGTGATGTCGTAGACGCTGCCATCGACATCCATGGCGTACAGCCGCAGATGCGTGCCGAAGGCGGCGAATGGATTGCGGCCGTTGTCAGCCCAGGTTGCGGCCCCCCGACAAATGCCCAAGAGTGTTGAGCTGGAAGCCCGTTCCCACCCGTAAATCGTCTCTGGCTTGCCGGCCACGAACCTGATTTTATCGGCGTCGACCCAGTACCCCTTCGCCTCCAGAGGGCTGTCGTCCTTGTGGATGCCGGGTTGGAACGGGAGCTTTTGGTACATGGTCTATGAATTGCCTCTGCGACGCATCGCTCGTCGGTGATTTAAAGCCGTGGTGTGATCGAAACGGCCGGAGCCCTTCGCCGTGAATCCCGTGCGCGTGACGCCCGGTTGGCTTCAGGCCAAGCATGGCCGCCTTCGTACGTATCATTCCAATCGCGGCAATCGCATCGATGGCCCGCTGATCGTCATTTTGCCCGGCTTAACCCGCGAGGTCGGGTCTACAGGCCTTTGGCTCGATACCTGCGGCGGCGCGTATGAAAGTCTCTTGATCGAGCTCCCCGGTCAGGGCGGAAGCGATCCGATACCGGCACCCGCTCTTGCGGACTTGGTGGACGCAATCCGCGCTGCACTGATGCAATTGGGCGCACGGAAACTGGTGATTGTCGGTGAATCTCTGGGTGGCCTCGTCGCGCTATCCCTTGGCGCCGATCCGCCGCCGAACCTCATCGCGGTCATCAGCGCCGACCCGCCCCTACGGCCGGCGCGACGGCCCTCCTTTGAAGCGGACATACGGGCAATCATGCTGCGGCAGGCCACGGACCAACTGTTGCGAGCTGTGCCGATCGGGGCGCTCGGGATCCGCGCGGAATCCACAATCGCCTCTGCCGACCATTACCATCTCCTCACCCGCGCCCGCGTCCCGACCTTGGTCGTGACAGGCGACGATGCCCACAACGACTCACCCGTGGGGAAACGGTACCCCCGCGTCCTCGATCACGGCACGCTCGCGGAGATTTCGGCCACACCGCCCGCGAACGTATCGGTCGCGGTTGTTCCCCGGGCCGGGCATATGGTACTTACCGATGCCCCTACAGAATGCTTCGCGTTGTTGCAGCATCACCTTACGCAAGCAAGCGCAGGCGGCACGGCATCGGCATGATGGCGGACGCGTTCGTCCACGGTCATCGCGGATGCCAGGTTGGAACGGGAGCTTTTGGTACGTCTAATGTCTGATCTGAATCCTGGTCATAGATGGGCCGACGCTCAGTTCCTGCGTCGCGCCCGTTGGCCAAAAAAAAGCGATGTTGACGCTCGCGACTTCAAGCGAGCGCTGCATAAAATGGTGTTGCCTGGTTACATCCCAGCCCAGCCGTTCTTGAAGCGCTCTGCTCTGGTGTTCACGCAAGGGTCATGCTTTGCGGAGGAAATCCGCAACGCCCTGACCGCGCTGAGTATGAATTCCGCTTACTTGCCGGTAGGAGAGGAAGTCAACTCTCCGCTCGCCAACCGCTACCTGTTCGAATATGCGCTGACCGACAAGCCATATGAGACTGCCGACCATGAGCGCAGCTTCCCTCGCGGCCCAAATACCGACCACATGCGAGAACTCCTGCCTAAGGCGAGTATATTTATCCTCACCCTCGGTGTCGGACATTGCGCCTTTCGTGACGGCATCCTCACGGTGCAAATTCTACCCGCACACCTACAAGACGTGACGTGGCGACTGCTTTCCCCGGATGAGCACGCGGATCACATCCGCAAGACCATACAGATGGCCCGCTCGGTAAATCCAACCATTCCGGTCGTGCTCACCGTTAGCCCTATTCCACTGAAAAACGCCTTTACCCACGCGTCCGTCACGGCGGCGGATTGCACGTCTAAAGCGTCACTCCGGATCGCCGCCGAGATTGTCCTTGGTGAGAACATTCCCGGCGTTCATTACTGGCCGTCGTTCGAGGCTATCAGATGGCTTGGCGGTCACATCGGCCCGATGTTCGGCTCGGAAGATTCTGATCTTCGCCATGTGCCGCCGCATTATATCAAGACGATTACCGACGCCTTCGTTGATGCGTATTTTCTACCCTAGGGCTCTTCCTCAGGCCGGGGCGAAACGATCGACCCTAAAACGCCCGTTTCCGTTGTCATGTGCGTTTCAGGGTCAGAGCCTGCCCCCAAATGGGTGCGAAGATCATGGGTACACCCACTGAACGATGATGAGGCCTGCTCCACCGGCACCGCTCGTGCACGTTCCACCGGCTGAAGCCGCCGCTCCACCGCCACCGCACAAGTGGCTGCGTCCGCCAACCGCCACAGCTGCGCCGCCGCCGTTCATCACCGTTGCGCCGCCACCAGCGAAGATACCTCCGCGCCCGCCGGTGAGGGTTTCCGCTCGCCCAGCTCACGCCCACCACGCGTTCACCATTCGGCGCATAGCGGCGGCGCAATGCCGCCACCCGTGCCGGATCGGCCTTCAGGTATGGCCTCGCCGCCCTCGGCAATTCCGGCCGGAATGCCAGACCAAGGTCGGCAATCGACATTTGGCAATCGAACGCCCAAGCCGCGACCCGGGGCGATACCGGCTCGCCTACCTGATGAACCGAGATCTCCGGGAAGGCTCTGCGAAACACCGGCGCCAAGCGGCTGTCACAAAACAGCGTCACGGAGCCGGCAACTTTCAACAAGTCCGGCAGCAAGCCGGCCGCGAAGATCTGATCGCCGATCCCCTGCTCCAGCCAGACCAAAACGTGTTTGCCGCGCAGGCCCTCGCCTTGCCAGCGGTGGACCGGCAGCCTGTCATAGGTGATCCGTCCCGCGGACTTGATGCGGAAGTCGTACTCCTTCCAGCCTTCGCGCAACGCCCCGCGCGACAGCAGGAACAGCGCCCTGGTCTGATGCGCCTGATCGCCCGCGAGAATCTGTTCGTCCAATTTCGCCAGCGCCTGCGGGTGCAGCGCGACGTCATCCAGCGTGACGTTTCTCATCAGCCGACCGTGCGGAGATAAAGATAATCCGGGTCCTTCAGGATGCGCTTGATCACGTCCATCTGGCCGGGGCCGCCGAGGGCATAGCTCAAGGGAACCCCGTGGGCCTGGCAGTATTCCATCAGCACCGCGACGGGAACGGAGGCGACACGCCGCCATTCCCGCGTCGCGCTGTACCCGCCGGAGCCGTCGTTCTGCGCGGCCTTGTTGGCCTCGATCACCGGCGCGACGTCATTGTTCCACTGCAACGCCTCGAGATTCCCGTCGGCATCGAAGTGCGCCACCTCCCGCGTCCCATCCGCCGCCTCATCGATGAGGACGCGTTTGGACATGGGGAATACCTGCTTGGAAGGCTAACGATCGATGCTGTAAGGACGCGGCGGAAAGGTCTGCGGCAGCACCACGATATTCACCGCGACAAAATAGGTAACGGCGAAGATCACGAATGCAGTTAGGCCAAGAAAGCGCGGCCGCGGCTTGGGGAGTTCACTTCGCTTCTCGTAAAGCCAGACCCAAAAGAACGGGATAAACAGAAACTGAATCCAGGCGAAGATTCCCTCTAACCCCTCCGGCATCCGCATGAAGTCATTGATCGAGATCCGCGCAAAAAGAAGGGCATAGACGAATCCAAAGATGTTCGCCGCGCACCGAAGCTTACGTCTCTCGGCCCGCCAGCCGCTCTCGGATTTCTGCAAGGTGGCATCATCCATCCTGGCATCGTATCAATTACATAAGCAGATCTCTACTTTTCTTGATCGTCATGATCCTCAAACCGTTTCGAAAGCCAGCGCATCGGCCCGACGGTGTGCTGCAGGGGTCCCGGAGCAAAGCGCTTGTAAATCATCGTCTCCGTGCCGTCGGCTATCTTGTTTTGAAAGTCTTTGCCGACGGCTGTTTTGGGTTGATATGGCGGGCTTTGAGAAAACAGCGCGTCTTTTGCCTGTTCCGTCGTCATCGGTGGCGCCATGGGAAAGCCACCGAAATCAGGCATAGCCGCAGTCGGCTCATATTCGACATGCACTCCCCGTCGCGCGAGGTTATCGCCTCTGCTTAAGAACCCTACAGAGCCCGCGAAGCCATCCCGGATTCCTGTCCAAGCGTTCTTGGCTAAGTCACCCAGGGGCACTCCGAAGCCCTTTTTCTGTCCCTCCCGGTAGCCGTCGCGAATAGCGCCAAAGTAATCACGCGCGCCGACCCCGTCGTTAAACTCTTCCTGCCCCGTCCGCGGGTTCACCTTCGCCTGCAATGATCCCACCTGAAATTCCCGTGGATCGAGGCCAGCCTGCTGTGCCACCTGCGCTAATGCCGCCATGAACTCCGGCGTTTGCAATGCCTTTGGGACTACAATTTCGTTCGGCGTGACATGCGCAATTTTGCGGTGTCCGTCTCGTCCCAGCAGGGACAATGCGATGCCCCGCAGTTCCTGCACCGTCGTCCGATACCGATCCGGATCAAGCTGTGCGATCTGCGCTTGCGCAACAAGGTTCTGGCGCAGGAAGCCGCTGCTGGCGTCCCGCGCCTGCTCCAGCAGGCGCAATGCGCGGGTTCGGATGGTCTTGGCACTGGCCATGGCTCAATCCTCGATCGGCACGACGCTGATCTGCACCGTGCCGGCGCGGGTGATGGCGGCGATATTGGTCTGGCCGCGCGTGTGCAGGATGGTCGCCTCGTTGGGCGTCACCAGGATATCGGCCAGCCCCGCCGACAATGCCGCGTCCGTGCCCACCTTCACATAGGCGAAGCTCGTCTCGGTCTGCACCCTCACGCGCCGCGCTCCCTCGCTGACCTCGTTGAGGGGCAAGGTGCGCGCCGCGGACGTGGTCAGCGCCGTGATGTTGATGCCGGGCCGCGTGATGCGAAAGGTATCCGCCATGGCTACACCTTCACCGCGTCGATGGTGACGTAGCCCTGCAACGTGCCCACCGCGCGGCTCGAGGTCACCGTGATGAACTGGCCGGCGCTCAACAACTGCCGGCTTTTGCCGCTTGTGCCCTTGTCGGTGACGTTGTCGTAGACGCCCACGCCGGTCGCATCGGGCGAAAGATTGAGCGCATCGATCAGATTGTTGGCGAACGTACTGGACGAGGCCCCGGTACCCAGGGAGAGGTTCAGTGACAAGCTCTGCCCGGTGGTGATGTTCACCACCGTATGGCTGAGAATGTGGTCATCGTTGTCGGACAACTTCACCGAAGCCAGGTTCGCCGTTCCCGCCGCCCCTGTCCCGAGCGGGATTTTCACCACACTCTTACCGAGGAACGTGAAGCCGACGCCCACACCCGGCGCCGTCTTGCTGGTGGTATCCGGTGTCACGGGCCCGCCGACTGTCAGCAGTTCCTTCGTGTCGCCCTCGCGGTAGATAGCAAGCGAGCCGTCAGCCCGCTGTTTGATCTCGGCCATCTGGCCCTCCTTCGAAAAGAAATGGGGCGGGACCTGACTCCCGCCCCGGGTTCAAGCAGGCGGCGTCGGCCTTACGACGTCGTGAGGTCCGCCACCACGCCCGAACCGCTGTCGTTGCGGCTTTCCAACGTGTACTCGGTGATGATCATCGCCTTCAGCGCGTCGCCGGTCTGGGCCAGATCCACGGTCTTCTTCGGCCGCAAAGTCGCGATCGCCCACATGTCCGACATCAGCAGATGGAGCGTGTGCTCACGACTGAATCGGTTGGCTACCACCTTATGCGTGCCGAAGTCGGACACGTAGACGTCGATCGCCGACACCAATTTCTTGTTGGTGGTGTCCTGCGTACGCGTGGAATTGCCGGTGAACCCGGAGATCACCGTCTTATTGAACGGACCCGGCATGATGAGGTCGATCTCGCCGCCGTTCTTCCAGGCCCCTTGGATCGCCGCCTTCACCATGGATTCGGTCAACGCCCGCTGCGTACCGTCCGTGGCCGCCACGGTCTGATTGGTGGTGGAGTTCGCTCCGCCGGTGCCGCGGTTGACGTTGGCCGTGGAGTCCGACGTGGTCGACCCGTACCAGATCTCCAGCCCCGCCAGCTGCGGTGCGGTGGAAGAATCGCCGGTCACCTTCACGCCGTTGCGGGTGAGTACGAACTCCATGTCCCGCGCCAGTTCCTTGTTCTTCTTCAGCAGCTGATGGATCAACTCCTTCTTCCGGCCGGCCTTGCTCACGGCATTCTGCGTGCCGCCGATGATCACTTCCTTGCGGCTGATCTGGGTGCGATTGCCAAGCCGCACCGTCGGCACCACGGCGGGGAAGCTCGACACATCATCGCCCTGCAGCTGGGCGTTGGCCGCGGCCGCCGCCAGCACGTCGGTCTGCCACTCGTGGTAAGCCGCCTCGGCGCCGGTCTTACCGGCGTTGGACTGAAACGGCGTGTCGGTCGGGCTGATGTTGTAGATGGTATCGACCAGATCCTCGCGGTTGCCCACCGCGGCGAAGGTCAAGAAGGTATTCGCGACAATCGTCATGTCTATCTCCTGAAAGCGATGTTGAAGGGGTCACAGCATCGCCAGAACGGCCTCGACCTGATCGCTCAGGCGGCCCGTCCTCGCGGCGCGTTTCATCAGCACCTTTGCCTTCATGCTGGTGACGCCGTCATCGGATGATGCCTGTGCTCGTACCGAACGCGTGGCGGCCCGCGCCTTCCGGGCCGCCGGAATGCGTGCCTGCTGCGCCATCAAGTGGTCGTACAGCATGGCTTTGCGGGCGACGAGAATGGTCCGGGCATCGGAGAGACCGCTCAGCTCGCTCGGCGCAAAGCCGGCGCGGGTGAGATAGTCGTTCATGGCGGCCTTGAAGGCATTTCGTTTGCCTTCGTCCCGCCAGAACTCCAATCGCTCCGCCAGCAGGCGGTCCGATTGGCCTCGGCCTTCCGCGTCCGCGCGTGCCGCAACGCGATCCCGTTGCGCCATCCAGGCGCCTAGGGTTCGCGAGCGTTCCTGGAACGTATTCCATTTCGCTTGCGCCGCCGCCGGATTCTGGCGGAACAGCGCGTTCCAGTCGGTCCGTCCGGCTTCGATCAGCACCGGATCGGTGGCACAGGTCATATCGATGAGGCTTCCCAGCCCTTGGGCATAGGCTTGGCGCTCGTGCTGCACCGCCTGGCGTTCGGCATCCGCCGCGCGCCGGGCCTGTGCGGCTTCGGTCTGCGTCTTGCTGAAGTGGACTTCGCGTTCCCTCTCGCGATCTGCGACGACCTTTTGCAGCTCGCGTGGGAGGGCCTTGAACCGCTCCTTGGCATCCGCTTTCCAGCTCGCCGGCGGGGCGATGGGCGTTTCCGCTTCGTCGCCGGCGTCAGGGTCGATCTCCGCATCCGTCTCCGGTGCGGCGTCTTCCTCATCGGCGACGACGTCATCGTCATCGCCGGCGAGGTCTTGGGGCGGCTCCGGTGGCGCGTCAGGCGCGTCGTCGTCCGGGCCGAGCATGGACAAAATCTTGTCGGTGGCCTCGTCGATCGACAACGAGGCGTCGGTATCTGCCATGGATGATCCTCTTTAGGGAGCGGCGATGCCGCCGAAAGTCTCGGTGAGGCGTTGCGCCGCGTTACCTTTTTCGATCTTCGCGGTTGCCGCCCAGCTCTCGAGCTTCTCGCGCAGTAGGATCACGCAGCGTTGCAGGCGATAGGCATCTTCGCGCGCGGTCACGTCTGCCGGGTTCGAGGCTGCCCACAGGCCGGCGCACTCGGCGCCGATCTCGGCCAAGGCAGCCATGGCGATCTCGTCATCCAGCAGACGCAGCGCCGCCTCGCCCCGGCGGATCAAATCCTCGCGGGTCATGAGCGGCGCACCAATGTCAGGAATAGCTTATTCCGATGTCTCAGGTCCCCACCACATCTAGTGGGTTGACTCTTTTGCCCCTCACCTGACGATTCCGGCTCTTTCGGGAGCCGATCGATGGCGGATTATCCGCGGTCATTTCAGGAGTTTCAGGCGCGGTTCAGGACCGAGGACGATTGCGCCTCGTATCTGTTCGAGACGCGCTGGCCTGAGGGCTTCCGCTGTCCCGGCTGCGGCGGCTACAAGGGATGGCGGCTCAAGACGAGGGCTCACCTCTGGGAATGCGCCCGCTGCGGCCGGCAGACATCAATCACCGCCGGCACCATCATGCACAAGTCGAAGCTCCCGCTGACGACCTGGTTCTGGGCGTGCTTCCTGATGGCCACGCACTCCAACGGGATCTCGGCCCTGCAGCTCATGCGCCAGGTCGGGATTAGGTCGTACAAAACCGCCTGGATGCTATGTGCGAAGATCCGCTGTGCCATGGTGAATCCGGTCCGAGATCAGCTCTCAGGCGAAGTCGAAGTCGACGAGACCTTCGTACCCTTCAGACCTAAGTCTCAGCACAACGCATCGCCCAGCTATGGGCGCAGCACTGACGATCGCATCCCTGTCATCGGTGCCGTGGAGGTCGAGGGGTATCTTGCGACATCAGGCGGCAAACAGGTTTTCAGATCTGCTGCAAAGCGCGTCCGTCTCCGGGTGATGAGCGGAACCACCAAGAGTGATATTCAGCCCTTTGTTCGGGCGAATGTGGCGCCCGGCAGTCATCTGACGACGGACAAGTGGGTCGGGTACGACGGTCTCGACGGCTACACCCGTAAAGCCGTCAATCAGAAGATCGCCGAAGCACACGTCCTGATGCCGCACATTCACCGCGTTTTTGCGCTCCTGAAGCGATGGGGGTTGGGCGTGTATCACGGCCTCCGCCAGAAGCACATGCAGCGCTACCTTGACGAATTCGCCTTCCGGTTCAACCGCCGGCGCGGGCGGCATTCCGCATTTAGAACGATTATGGGCATCGGGATGAATATCGATCCGCGGCCCTACAAACAGCTGATAGCGGCGTGAAATCGCAGCCGATCGGTCCGGTTGCGGGGACCGATCCGTATCGGTTTCCCGCCATTCTTGGGTCGAAGACCCCAGATACTTGGCGTACACTGAACGTGTTAACTGGAGACAAACGTGGCCCCCAAAGACGCAGACCACATCCCCGCAAGGCCGGGTCGTAGCAAGCCTAAGCCGGCAAAGACGCCCATCATCGATCGCCTCATAGAGGCGTCGCAGAACGACGCTGAGCTGATCGAAAAGGGAACGAAGGTCACGGGCATGGCGGATCGAGATTTCATGGCCTTGCTCGCCTCCAAGGGCCGGAAGAAGAAATAGTCGTGTCAGATCGGCCAATGCGATCGGCCCGGCTTCTCAACAGAGAAACCGGTCCACGGGATGTTGTAATCTCGTCCTCCTACCAGGAATACAAGAGGCTCACGGCCGCCGAACGCGCCGACATCAACACAATCCGAAAGTGCGTTGAAGCGGGGCTTGATATACCGAGCCGCTTCTATCGCCCGCAGTCCGGCTCATACGACCAGGTTCTCAACGACTACGGCGTGCTTCACCTTCATCTCGGCTCAGATACGTCTGACACGATCCTGTTTCTGAAGCAGTACGCGACCAAAGTACTGATCTTGGAAACCAACTCTCATCAGCGCTTTCGGAACGAGTGCAGACAGCTCATTTCTTCCCACAAGCTCGCGCCCGTCTCGGCGCCGACGGTAGTGGTCAAGAAGAAGCGCCGTGGTAGTCCTCCGACGAAGGAATAAGGCAAAGACCGCGTGGCCCTTAGGTCGCCCACCACCATATCTGGTGTCCATGTGGTCGATACCTGAGATATCGGAATAAGCTATTGTCAGGATTGCATTACGTATTTAGCGGCGATTCGCGAATTCGTCGAGACTCACGGTGTGTGCATATTTTCGCGGTAAGGCTGGCCAGCTTATTGATCGGCTCAGACCGAATCCGACACCAAGCCCAAAACATTTAGTCCAGCCCACAGATACCAGATCCCACCAACCACGGAGCAAACCTTGGCGACAAAATTCACGCCGCGAAGGTACGACAGAAACTCAGGTTGATCGGTTAACTGAACGGCCGCCGACTCGGGCTCTTCCGGCGCGGTCACTCCGAGCACTTGGAGTACCCAGAGCAATATGTAAGCCCAGGCGACTAGCCAATAGAGACCTTCGAGCATCACCCCGAGAGTATGCAGCAATAGCGTCGCGAAAAATGTGAGGAAGGCCGCGCTTGAAAGAACTGTGAAAGCGATTCTCTGACGCTCGCTCCAACCGATTTCCAATCGTCCTGTTCGTTTCCAGAGCCGCGCGGCGATCACTCTACGGACCGAATCTGGCTGCACCCACGTTGCGGCGGCAAAAACTATGCCTGGGATGTTGATGGCCTGTTGGCCAGTCGACAAACCGAACTCAATGATCAAGGCGATAGCCAGCGGCAAGCGCCGGAACGCCAATGTGACGTGAGGGTTTAGACCCCAACGTCTTTCAAATTCTCGATAGAAGGTGTCGATAGGGTAGAGCGAGCCCACAAAGAGAATGCACAGGACCACCAACGGCACATATTCGGATCGCGATCCGCCGCGGCTGGTCGATTGCGTGAGGTATATAACAATCTCGGCGAGCGGAAAAATCGTCCATAGACCGATCAATACCGCCGCACCGAAAAGGCCTTCGTATTGTGCCGATTTACCCTGAATTGCTATCGACATAGTCCTGTGTCCTCGCGACTATTTCGAGACACAGGCTATCAACAACAAGGCTGGAGCGTAAAGCGCCCTAGCGGCCTCCTCCTCCGGTCTGCAGCCGCCTCTGTTGTTCTCGATAGTCATCGATTTCGTCGCCCAGTTTTTGAGACTCTAGGCCATTTAGGACCGAGCCGGCCGCCATGCCCCAACCGATCGGCCCCGGAATCGCACCAAGCCCTCCGGACACTAATCCTACCTTGTCGAAAAAATCCTTCTTAGCTTGAGCACGCCTGATTTCGTCATTCAAGTTTACCTTCACCGTAGTGCCTTCGATACCGCCAAGAACGAAGTTTCCCGGGTTGCTTCTTGCTGTCACGGGAATTTCTTCGATCTCGGGGGCGCCGAAGAACTCTTGATGTCCCGTCTTCGGATTTCTCGGCCCCGAACCAACCCGCAGCCGACGCGGATCGATACCGGCTTGTTGCGCCGCGCGCGCCAACACAGCCATCAATTCCGGCGTCTGCATGCGCATAGGGATCACCAACTCTTCGGGCGTCACGTGAGCGATCTCCGTATCGCCGCCGCGGCCTTGAAGCGCGAGGACCGCGCCTTGCAGGTTTTGGATCGTGCGCGCCTGGCGCCGCGGGTCGAGGCGTGCGATCAGCTCCAGCGCCTTCGCGATATACTTCTCCCGCAGAGGGCCGCTGCCAGCGCCGCGCGCAAGATCGAGAGCTGTCTCCGCCGCCTTGACCGCGGCGTTCGGATCTGGCCGATTCAACACCTCCAGCGCATAGGCTAGGCGATCGCTGTCCCGAGGGGACGTGGCACGGGGATCTTTAGGCATCATTGTTCTCCAGAAGAATGGGACGCGGTTGCGTTAATGCGAAGGGCCCCATGAGACCTCGTCGGCGAGGTCTTGGGGCGGCTCCGGCAGCGCGTCGTCATCGGGGCCGAGCATGGACAATATCTTGTCGGCCGCCTCGTCGATGGACAACGAGGCGTCGGTATCTGCCATGGATGATCCTCTTTAGGGAGCGGCGATGCCGCCGAAAGTCTCGGTGAGGCGTTGCGCCGCGTTGCCTTTTTCGATCTTCGCGGTGGCCGCCCAGCTCTCGAGTTCTGGCGCAGAAGGGACACACAGCGTTGCAGGTGATAGGCATCCTCGCGCGCGGTCACGTCCGTCGGGTTCGAGGCCGCCCACAGGCCGGCGCACTCGGCGCCGATCTCGGCCAAGGCAGCCATGGCGATCTCGTCATCCAGCAGACGCAGCGCCGCCTCGCCCCGGCGGATCAAATCCTCGCGGGTCATGAACGGCGCACCAATGTCAGGATTGCATTACGTATTTAGCGGCGATTCGCCGAACCGTCGAGACTCACGGTGTGTGCAGTTGATCGCTAAATTTTACGGGGCCGGCGACAAGAAGAAGGTGCGAAGCAGCCAGCCGAGCGCCAAAGGCACAGAGGTAGCAAACACGCTGAATGCATTCCCCACGAGCGACGATTGTGGGGAAGAACGCAAGACCGCAAGGATCACGGCGGCCACAAGCAACAAAATTGGAAATCCGATCAAAAAAGATGGGGGCGAAACCATCCCTATCCACACCGCGAATGGCAAACCACCCAGCCACATCAGAAATGCCTGATGAAAACTGGGATCGCGTGACCGCAACCGTCGCAAATAAAGGATGTTGGCGATTACCGCGAGAACCCAAACTCCAAGATATTCAAGGCGCCCCGTTGGATGAATGCCCACAGCCGCGAGCGCCGGAAAAAGAGTTGCAGGCGCAATCGCCAAGGCGATGCTCAGAAACGTCACCGGAGCGTGGGAGGAAATTTTGGCGCGCCAAATGTCTAATTTATTCGCGTTTCCCAAAGCCGTTCGCGCGCTTGCTCCATAGCCGTCGGTGATAGTATTTCGGAATATGGGCCATGGGTCAATCTGAGGTAGCCGTCACTTGTTGAATGGTCCTCTCATTTGCTTCAACTGTTCCCAGTATTCTCGGGACCGGTCCTTAATGTCCGGATGATCTTCAAGAATCTGATCCGCAACCCCGAACGCGCCGCCAAAAACGGCGGTGCCGACAGGACCCAAAGGCTTCTTCGGCGATACTGCGCCGCGAACAAATCCGGTAACACCAGACTAATAGTCCCGCCCAATCTCTGTCTGCGGCGTGTACTCCGGGATGAACTCGAATGCTTTCCTACGCGCATCCTCGGGTCCGACGCCAGCGAACTTGAGCTTTTCCGCCCATTTTGGAGCGATAGCATTCACCGCGCCTGTATAAGTACTTCCCAGAAAATCTTTTGTGTCCTGATAAGTTTGCGAACCACTGCCATGGGGGATGCCGCCCTCGCCGAGATAATAGCGACCGGGATCCAAAGTAGGATTTCTCGGGTCTCTGTGCGCGGAAACGAGGATTTCCTCCTGCTGGGGCGATGACCCGTCGGCCTCGCCGAAAAACTCTTCATGCCCCGTCTTCGGGTTTCGGCGGCCTGAACCGACGCGCAAGCAGCGCGGATCGATGCCAGCTTGCTGAGCCGCGCGCGCCAGAATTGTCATCAGCTCCGGCGACTGCATCCGCTTGGGAATCACCAACTCTTCCGGCGTCACATGCGCGATCTCGGTATCGCCACCGCGGCCCTGGAGGGCGAGGACCGCGCCCTGCAAGTTCTGAATTGTACGCGCCTGGCGCCGCGGATCGAGTTGCCTGATCAGCTCCTGCGCATCGGCAATGTACCTCTCCCGCAGCGGCCCGCTGCCGGCGCCCCGCGCGAGATCGAGCGCTGTTTCCGCCGCTTTGGCCGTAGCGTTCGGGTCGGGGTGGTTGATCACCTCCAGGGCATAGGCGAGACGGTCGCCGTCCCGAGGGGACGTGGCGCGGGGATCTCTAGGCATCTGCTTCTCCGGAATATGCATCGCTCCGCCGCTGAGCGTTACGCTCAGCACGGTTCTTGTCGGCGCACCAATGTCAGGATTGCATTACGTGTTTAGCGACGATTCGCGAAGCTGTCGAGACTCACGGTGTGTGCATATTGGGCGTTGTCGGCCCTGCTGCCGCGACGCGCATCTTGTCCAAGGCGATCTCGTGTTCCGCTTTCATCTGTGCCAGCTTCATCTCATGCTCCGCCTTCTCACGCGCCAGCGCCGCGCGACTGACGGCGTCCTGTTGCTTCAGCCGCAACTCCGCGGCCGCCTTGGTCTGCTCTAGCGCAATCTGCGCCTTTGTGACTTCCGCCACCGGGTTGGGCGGCGGCGGCGCGGGAACAGCAGGGGGCGCCGCGTGGGCCGGATCCCCATAGAACGCCTCAACGTTGCGATACCCCATCGCCTCGGTCAGCTTGGCGAGTTTGTTATAGATATGAGCAGCCGTTAGCAGCGGACCTGAGAGGCCGCCCTGCAACTGTACGAGCGGGGTATCGACCTGCGTGAGCATTGTCAGCAATTGGCTTACCTGGCTGTCGCGATTGCCTGTACCCAACCCAACGGTCGCGGTCATATCCATCTTGGTAGCCCAGGTGGACGGATCGATATCCACCCACGCGCCCCGCAGCCGCATGGTCATCGGCTTATCCTGATGCTTGCAGGTGAGTTCCAGCAGCCGCTCGAACAACGGCTTCAGCCCCTGCTCCGCGAAATTGCGTGCAAGCAGCATGATGCGATCCTGGCTCGAGTCTTCCACCAATCGCGCGCCGGTCGCCGTCTTGCCGTAGGGATTTAGCGCGTCTGCCTCGAGTCCGGAACTGAACCGCCGTACGCCAGTGCGTGCCTCTCGCACCGCGTCGAGATAATTAATCATCGCGAACGCGGGCTGGGAAACATCCTGTACCGGCAGTGGCGATACCGCGCCGACATTGCGCGTGCGGATCACCCCGCCCGGGCGGCGTGTCAGCACGTCGTCCATATTCGCCTGACCCTCGACCACCACCAGCTGAGGCGCATTGTTGAAATACATGCCGTCCAGGCACTGGCGCCAGACCGTGGACTTGATGAGCTGTAGATCCATGGTCTTATCGGCGAGGGATTCGCCATAGAGCTTGTGCGGCAGCTTGTTCGGTGTCCACGCGCTGAATGGGTGTCCGTCGCATTCCTCGTGCTCAAGAATATGCATGCCGTCCGCGCCGGCCAGAATCACTTTGCGCCATTCCGCGATGCCATCGCCGTCGTAGTCGACTTTCAGATAGCATTCCGCCACCCAGATCGGCCGCATGGCGTCGTCCAGCGTATCCGCGCCCCGCTCCGGCATCTCATCCTCGGCCTCGAATCGCGTCAGAATCTCACCGTTGAACTCGAGTTCATCGCCGCTCGGCAGGCCATCCACGACATGGCGCGGATAGCCCATGGCAACCAGATCCGACACCGTCCGCTTGCATCGGTGCGCGCAAAATGTGGCGTCAGCCAACGAGACGGCGCGGCGCTCCGTGAGGAACTCTTCCGGCGGGATCGCTTCGATGCGGATATGACCACGGCGATTGGTGCGTTTTACAGTGCAATCGAAAGTGAGGAGATCTTCCGATGTAGACGTCGTCGCGGTGGGCAGTAACGTTTCTGCCGGCCGCGTGATCATGCTCACCACTTCCACATTTTCATCGGCAATCAGGCTGAGATACTGGAAGCGGGTCAGGCCTTCGTATTCCTCCGTTGCCACATCGACGCTCTCATCCCACCAGGACTTCACCACGCCCAACTTCGAGAGCAACGCATCCTTGATCCACGTCTGCAGCAGATCGAAGGCGTTGGCCTGCGATTGAAACACCCAATTGAGATAATCCGTCGCCTGCTTGGCCGCCGCCTCGTCCTGGCGCGTTTGCGGCTGGCACACCACCACCGTGTCCGTGGTCGCGAATACCTTCACCAGGCTCGGCATCACACTGTCGATGGCTTCCGCCACGTCATGGCTGACGACCTTCGATCGGCCCTCTTGCTCGTTGCCGAACAAGTCTCCCCGATAATAGGCCATGGCCTGCTGCCGATCCTTCGACAAGCGGCCGCCCAGCCAGCCGAGCGCGTTGTTAAGCTTAGCTTCGCAAATGATCTTAAGGCGTTGATCTTCCATCCGCGGCATGCGGCGACACTCCTGTTGTGAGCACGTGAATACGCACACGCCTTTTGGTAAGATGCGTGCGTGGCATGAAGGGGATGCGGAAATGAAGTACGGTAAATTTTTAGGTGGTTTAGCGCTTGGTCTTGAATTGCTTGCCGCACCGGCCCTGAGAGCTGCCGAGCCCCCGGCCAGTCCGGAAGCCGTCGCCGCCTATAACGAGGGCATGCGGCAATTGGAGGCTCTGTCATCCCGTAAAGATTTTAAGATTGGCGACATGCGGCCTCTCGCGCCCGTAGAAGCCCTTTTCCGAAAAGCGATCGCGGCCGATCTGCCCCATGGCTACTACGGCATGGCGTGCCTGCTCTATACAGTCGCGGCTCCATCCCCGAATTCATTTTATGAAGCGTGGGAGCTTGCTCTCTACGCCGCCCGTCGCAATGTCATCGAAGCGGACGCACTCATCATCAGCGTCATTTATGCTGGTGTTCCTGGCGAAAATACCTTCAACGATATGCGCCTCGCCGATCTCATGTTGAAGCAGGCTTATGATCGCGCCGAAACTCCGAATTTTGTTACGGGTGCGCCGGGGACTGTGCCGATTTCCACACCCATCGAAGCCCGGCGTCTCGTTGATAAAGTGCTTGGCTCGGGCGCTTGCGGGTCTCAACATCTCAAAGGCCTAACTTGGGAAATGACCCTCCCAAGCGAAGATGCCTTGGAAAAAGCGTGGAAGCGATCCAAGAAGGCTAAGCTCTCGTCCGCAAATCCGGAGGCCGTGCGATTCTACGAACAGGGCATGGTGATCATCGGTCGCCCACCCGCCTACGTCGATTTCGCGACGGCGGAGCGCCTCTTCCGTCAAGCCGCCGAACTCGGCCTGCCGCATGCTCACTACGGCAATGCGTGCATGATCGCCGCTAAACAAGATGCGTCCCACATTCCGGAGATGCTATCCGAACTTAAGCTTGCCGCGGACGGCGGAGTTTTGGAGGCGAAAGCCTTTCAGACTTGGCTCGCTCGCCGCGGATTTGGTTTTACACCGGATCAGTTCAACGACCTGTGGGACGAAGCTGTTGCGCTGGCGCTCACGCCGGGCTTGCCCAGCGGCGCACCGGGAACTGTCGATCTCGGCAGCCCCGATGCGGTATTGGGCCTAGTTTGGGATATTGCCAGCAGTGGCCGCTGTGGTCGCGACATGTATCCGCGTTTCAAGCAGCCCACGAGTCCCGCAGAGTACCTTCGCGCGCGTGCCGCGCCGCCTTAGTTCCCGGACGTGTCGCCGGGACCATTCTCTGGAAACTTTGGCGTTTGGCCGGGAGGAAAGAACATGCGGCCTGACCGTCCCCACAACATCATCATCCCGTCGAGTACCTTTTTCAGAGTTTCATTTCGGTCATGCTCCTCTTGTGTCTGCGGTCCCCGCTGAATAATTGGTGGCGCGCCGAACGGGCCAGAGTGAGGATTGCGGTCTAAGTCGTCGCCGGATTGCGGGGGCACTGGGACGTTGTCCGCCGCCACATATGTCGGCTCATAGAACTCCTCATGGCCCGTACGCGGATTGACGCGCCCCTGCCCGACCCGGAAGCGGCGCGGATTCAGGCCGGCCTGCTTCGCCGCCCGGGCGAGCGCGGCCATTACCTCCGGCGTCTGCATCGATGCCGGAATGAAACGTTCACCCCGCGTCACGTGAGCGATGCGCGTGTCACCACCACGGCCCTGGAGCGCGAGCACATGACCTTGCAGTTCTTGGATCGCTTCCCCCTCCCGATGCGGGTCCATTTGCGCGATAAACTCCTGCGCTTGAACCAGATGCTGCTGCCGTAGCGGTCCGCTGCCCGCGCCCATGGCCATATGCAGGGCGGCCTCGGCGCTGCGCTGCGCGGCTTTCGGATCGGGTCCGTCGAGGATCGCGAGAATTTTCGCAACTTCGTCGTCGAAACGCTTGCGTGCCATCGAAACCTCCTTGGTTATGGAATAGTTGATTGAGACTTATCGCCGCGGCGCCTTGCGCTTCGCGCGGGATTTCCGCACCGAAGCCCTTTGCACCGTCGTTGCCGCCTGCGGCTCCGACGGCATCACGCCGGTCACGCAGGTCCTTCCACCGCGGGCGGATTGGATGTGCGCGTGCGCAGCCGCTGCGGCCGCATCCCCGCTCGCGGCGGCAAGAGTCAAAACGATCTCTTCCACCGGGCGGCCTTCGCCACGCCAGCGCACATTCACGCGATACAACATGATGTCCTCAGACGATGCCTTGGGCGGGGTACTTCAGCGGGGCACCTGATGCCGGCGGCTTCAGCCCCAGCGCGAGATATCTGAACGCGTCGGCCGCGTGCGATGCCCAGTCATGACGCGGCCGCGCGCGCCAAGTACTCAACTTTGGTGACCATTCGCGCTGGTACTGCCCCAGTGCTTTCAGTCCACGGGCGCATTTCTCCCGGTCAAACCAACAGCGCGGCAACAGAATGCGCACGGCGTTGATGCCGTCTTCCACGCGCTGCGGCGGCACCACTGTGGGATTGAGGCCCAGGCTTTGTAGCACCTCGAGCCGGGAGCGCCCGTCGGTCATCTCATGCACTTGCACATCGTGCGGCAGCAGGTGATCGCCATAAACGTAGGGTTTTGCCTTCAGTTGCGCGACATAGTGCGGCAGCGCCTCGCCGGAGGCCTCGTAGTAATCGATGATGCGTACTTCTTTAGCGACCTGCTGACAGAACCAGATCGCCGTGGCGTCATCCATGCCGAGGTCCCACGCCGTGATCACCGGCACCGCCGGCTCCCAGGGTACGCGCGTTATGCGCCCGGCCCCGTCCGCCTCCGCCAGCGGTTTGCCGTAGTAGGCGCCGGCGTTCGCCGCCTGGAAGGAACACTCAAACTCCTGTGCATACTCGTCCGGCGCCATCGCCGCCTGAAGATGCATCAACTCCTCCGCGTCGATTACGTCTGTCGTCAAGGCCTTGAACATGCCGGCGTACCATCCCTGCGCCGTACGGGCGGACTCGTACAGATCATGAAAACCATTCTGACCTTTGGGTGTGCCTATGAAGATGGCCCAGCCGCCCCGATCCGCCAGCGCCGGGCGCACCACTTCAGTCCAGGTGCGCGGCTGCATATCGGCGTATTCGTCAAGCACCACGCCATCGAGATAGATGCCGCGCAGGGCATCCGGATTGTCCGCCCCGTAGAGCGTGATCCGCGCGCCATTGAACAGCTCGATGCGCAGCTCCGAGGTGCTTTCCGTCGTACGAAAAGGTTCGGAGTATCGCAGCAGGAAATCCCAGGCGACCGTCTTCGCCTGCTTTAACAAAGGCGCCACATAGGCAAACCGCGGCGACTCCCTCTTGCACCGCAGCGCGGACGCGATCAGTTGATTGACCGCCAGCACGGTCTTCCCGAACCGGCGATGACAGACGAGGACATTAAACCGCTCGAGCGTATGGTGAATTGCCGCCTGGTGCCGCCTCGGCGCATACGGCATCCGCATCTGTTCCGCGTCTGGCATGAGTGTTCCTAGCGAAAGCCACGCGGCTCTCTGTCTCGCGACCGCCGCCTGTGATAAGTTTCAAGTGTCAGGGAGGCTCATATGCGCTGTCACCACCTGCTGTGCTGCATCGTAGTCGTCGGTGCGTTCTTCGTGGCCGCTCGGACACACGCCGCTGAATCTCCCCCTAGTTCCGAAGCTGTCGCCGCCTTTGGTGAAGGCATGCGGTCGCTCTTCCCGGAAGATACGGGCACCCAACCGAAGACTGACGACGCGTCGATCGAGCGTCTTTTTGCCAAAGGCATCGCGGCAAACTTTCCATATGCTCACTATGGAATGGCGTGCCTACATTTCAGATCAAATCAGAGCCGTAGCTCCGAAGCTTTTGCGCACATCAAGCAAGCAGCGGATCATGGTGTCTTCGAGGCCAAGGCGCTGCTCATCGGATACTACGCGCACGGATACGGCGTACCGAGTGACGCCAATAAAGAGCGAATGGCTCGTAAAGATCTCGGCGACCTGATTATCGCCACGACGTGGCCTTACGACAGCGCCGGCGCTCATATCACCATTATCGGCAGCGCTAGCGCGGCCCGCCGCTACGCGGAATCACTGCTCGCGAGCGGCGAGTGTGGGCCAAAAGATCATTTCGCACCTGAAACGTCCGGAGATCCTTTTCCGCGAAAGGACAGCGATCCCTTGCGACCACGGAAATTCTATGTGTGGCCGCCGGAAGTTCCGAAACCCTGACACCGGGTCAGATGCGACGCGGCAAACACCGCGCTGCGTAAGAGTTGATGGCGTTTCTGATATGTCCTTCCTCCTCTGCTAGGCCGTTCAATCTTGAACGCATATCGTTGAAGGAGTGCTTATTAGGGTCAGAGTCCGGCGTGCTGCTCCATTTGTCGGCAGTCGTTAGGGTTTCCCGCTGAAGGCCCCGAGCCTGACGTTCTAGGCCATCTATGGTGAGTTGCGGACGAGGCGGACACGAAAACATATACCTTGGCGCGGTATCACTCGCGTCAATGTCGTCTGATCGATTCCCAGGTAGGGATTGAGGCTTCAAGTGAGGTTGAACATATACCCGATCAGAGGGTTCGATATGCGCCTCCGAGGTGACGGTCTCCAATCCGTCCGGCCCCATCTGCGAATGCTCAGGGCTGTCTGCAAATTCTTCATGCCCCGTACGCGGATTGATACGGCCCTGCCCCACCTGGAAGCGACGCGGGTCAAGTCCGGCTTGTTTCGCGGCACGTGCGAGCGCCGTCATCACCTCCGGCGTCTGCAGCGCCGTCGGGATGACTTGCTCACCGCGGGTCACATGCGCGATTCGCGTATCACCCCCGCGGCCTTGCAGTGCCAGAACGTGGCCCTGCAGTTCTTGAATTTCCTCGGCCTCTCGGCCGTGATCCATCCGTGCGATGAACTTCTGCGCCTTCGCCAAATACCTCCGACGCAACGGACCATCGCCCGACGCCAGGGCCATGTTGAGCGCGGCCTCGGCACCACGCCGATTCGCGTGCGGATCTGGGCGATCCAGGATCGCCATCACTTCCGCGACTTCGTCGTCGAATCGTTTGCGCATGCAATCTCCTTCAAATCTTGGATTCGAACGTGTGGATGATTTCGATCGTACGTGGCGGCTCGGCGGCGTGCTCTGCCGTCACCTTGCCGTCGATGCGCTCGAACACGGCTTTGATCGCCTGCACGTCGCCGGCGCAAGCTTTGGCCACCAGCGCGTCGGCGACAAGGTCGATGCGCGTCGCCTTGGCTGAAGGCGCCGCATCCGCGGCGCGTTGCAGGGCAGCCAGT
Organism: Rhodospirillaceae bacterium; assembly: GCA_965279655.1. Taxonomy (GTDB): domain Bacteria; phylum Pseudomonadota; class Alphaproteobacteria; order Rhodospirillales; family Rhodospirillaceae; genus SCTM01. The sequence continues at coordinate 5,114,542 of OZ257255.1, read as the reverse complement.
ACCGCCGCTGCGAGAGAGAGCGGCGTCGCCTTTGCCAAAACCGTGGACTTTCGAGAGGTCGGCGTACGTTTGCGCGGCACCGGCAGCTCCGTCAGATGAAGAGCTTGGCGAGTTCCTTCGCCGTCTTGGCGAGCCCATCACGAGGCGGACGCGGCTTCGGATTCGCTTTTGGCGTCGGCATTCTCGGCGGCTTCGGACGCGTCATGGCGTGTCTCCTTGTGCGAGTTGAAGAGATTCAGGAACGGCAGGTGTTGCGGCTCGAGCCACATCAGCAGTTCAGCGATATCCGCATCAGCCATCGGCGGCCTGCTCGCTCTCGAAATCCTGGCTGTTTTCCAATGCGCGCCGTGCGAAGTCCGGCAAGGACAAGGCCGGCAATTCACCGCAATCCCACCAAGTTTCTGGTTCTCCGGCAGCGTTCCACGCGAACAACGCGAATCCACTGAGTCCGCCGTCGAGACGTACCGCAGCTTTGGCGCCTTCCAACAGAGCAAGACCCCGCTCGCGCTCCATGCGTTTGGCGCGCGTGTTCTTGTGCACGGTCAAGCAAACGGGTTTCGCCATGGCGACTCCATGCGAAGCGAAAGCGAATGTGATGGCGGGAATCGCGGGAGGGCGCCCAGGCGCACGATCTCGACGATTGCATTTAAGGTGTACGGCCGATTCTGCCTGTTCGTCAATTTTCGCGGTGTGTGCACTTCGAAGGGGATGACGTCGCAACAGTTGCGGAGCCTTATAGGGAACAGCGGTTCCGCGTCAGCGTTTAACTTCCATCAGATTGGCAAAGGGCAACGGTCATGCAAACCACGCAACATGCGGAACGGATCGATCCGCCGGTGAACCACCCGGACCCGGAAGACAAGACCACGGATGAGGTGCGGCAGGGCACCACGGGTCATAACGTGCGGTATGTATTGGCGATTTCCCTCACCGCCACGCTGGTCGGGCTCACGGCGGCATGGTTCTGGGCGACTTAGCTTAAGCCGCGCGCCGCCGCCCCCGATACCAGTCCACCAAGGCGTGGAGCCCGTCGAGCGTTCGGGTCCGATGGGGGTGCGGCGCATGAGTAAACAGCCACAGCGGTATGCGCTCGTGCACCACGAAACTCTCCACCGCGCCGAAAATCCCGACTCCGCGCCGCCTTAACGCAACGCATGCGGCGCGATATCGCGCCTCGGCCTCCGTTGTATCGGGAATCGTGTCAGCGCCGGAGGTACGCAGGAGATCGAGGGCGCGCGGATGCGGAGAGCCGAACACCAGCGCTCGGCAGGCCGCGAAGTATCCGGCCGCCGTATGCGTGTCCCGATCGATCAGGCCTTTGCTGAGCGCAAGATCCAGCGGACACGTTGATAGCGTCGGGTCGCCGGCTAAGGCCGCGCGCTTGGCGGCAAGCTCCGGCGTTCCGAGATCGATCGTCGGGTGCGGTGATTTACGGGGCCGTCCGCCCTTGTGAACGCGCGTGCGCCGACTGTGCTTAGGCATCGGCGCACAGATCGGCTGAACTGCGGGTGTAACTCGTTGCGACAAATCGTCCTACGGCCGCGAGCGCGACCCCGTTGATTGGCCATCGGCCGGGCGGACATTCCCGATCGAGCGTCGCCTCGGCGACATCCTCGTAGCGCCGACCGTCGAGTGCGGCCTCGATCGTTGTGTCGGGTCGGGGCCAAGCTCGGCGTCTCGTGCGCGTAGGTGGCGCACCTTGATCCACGGGCCTCGCCAAGCCATTCAGACGCCGCGCGACGAACTCGTGAGATCGTCCCGTCTGTTCGGCGATGGCTTTGACCGACAGGCCCTCCTCGGCGAGGGCATGGATGCGCGCCTCCTCCGCCGCCGTCGCGCGGCGCGAGACGAACGCTGAAGATAGACCGCAACGCGCGGCGAGCACGGACACGGCGCGACGGCCGATTTCCAACCGCTCGGCGACCTCGTAGAGGGGATAAACGGCGACCAGCGCGCGAAATTGCGCCTCGTCGATGACCCGACGCGTCATGAATACCTCGCAAAGAACGGGGGTGACCCCGACCGGCGGGGAAATGCGGTGGTGCCGGCCGGGGCCGCTGCGGAGGGGGTCGCAGCATGGGAAAACCCTGCCGCGGGGAGGACACCCTGGATCGCCCGACGGCCTTGCCTGAACTCGCAGCGCATCCGATTCCTCCCCGCGACGAAGAGAAAGATGGTCGTATTTTTCCTATTCCGATACTGGTATTTTCCGATGGATTTCGGATTTATCCTATTGGACAATAGGTGCTGTGGATAACCGGCAAGGCCCCCACCTATGGCACCTCCATCGAAATCCTTCGCGAAAGCCGACCGCGCCCGTAAGCGCCTGGCCGATCTTGTCGCGGCGAATCCGCAGCACAACCTGCGAAGCCTCTCGCTCGCGCTTGGGCGCAATCACTCGTATCTGCATCAATTCATCATGGACGGCAGCCCGCGCGAGCTGCGCGAACGCGAACGTCACACGCTCGCAACGCTGTTGGGCTGCAATGAAGCAGAATTCCGTTCAGAGGAATCCGAGGAGTTCAGGGCTTCGCCGATATCCATGCCGCCATCGCCGCCGATGGTGACGAATGCGCGGAATATGCCCATCCTAGGCCATGCCAAGGGTGGTGAGGACGCCTTCTTCATCGATAACGGCGAGATCGCCGGCTACACCATGCGGCCGCATGTCCTCGATGGCGTCGCCGACGCCTATGCCGTCGAGTTTTGGGACACGAGCATGGAGCCCGCGTTGAAACACGGGCATTTGGGTTGGGTCCACCCGCGCAAGCCGGTCAAGCCTGGCGACGACGTGGTGGTCCAACTCAACGATGGTCAAGCACTGGTGAAGACCCTGGTCCGGCGCACGGAGTCCCAACTGGTCCTGCGCCAATACAACCCGCCGAAGGATTTCAAGATCGACCGCGCCGATGTGAAGAGCGTGCACCTGATCGTCGGCACCCTGCGGGTTGTGACCTGACACTTTCGCGAGTCGGATATTTCCGATTACGGTAGGCGCATCCGATCAAGGGAGGCGCCCATGCCTGATCTGCCGCTCCGTACGTTGCGCGACCTCGAACTGCTCTACGACGGACCAATTCCCGTTCAACACCGTCGCAGCGAACAGGCCGTGCGCAGGCGCGCCCGCGGCACGATTGCCGTCCTGGAAACGCAAGGGACGCAGTTCCTCGACCAGGCGGTTCGATGCGAGAGCGAGCGCGAGGATCTGGCTGCGGACCTGAACGAACGGTCGTTTTCGCGCTGGCAGCGTGAGGCAGGGGAAACGCGGCTCGCGGCCATCAATAGTCGTGCAACCGCGCATATTGAAAGTGCCGTTCGGGCCTTGTGCGAGGCAGCATCCCTGCGCCGCACCCTCGCGCTGCCGCCCCATCCCCTGCTTCGGGCGGCCGAACTGCTTCAGCGGACAGCGACCCCGGACCCGCCGTGATCCCGCGCGCAAGAGTTGCGCAATAAAGATGATTTAGTTCAATGAGATAGCTCGCAGGCCTGGACGTTTTAGCCCTCCCTCCCTATCCTTCGGCCGTGGGCGAGGGGCTGGGCGCAGAAGACGTCGGCACATGGAAACGAACGATCCAGATCGGGGCGAAGCGAAGTTCAAGATCGGCCAAGTGGTCAAACACCGGCTGTTCTCGTTCCGCGGCGTCATTTTCGACGTCGATCCGCAGTTCGCCAACACCGAGGAATGGTGGCAGGCGATCCCGGAGGAAGTGCGCCCGCGCAAGGACCAGCCGTTCTATCACCTGCTCGCGGAGAACGAGAGCAGCTACTACGTCGCTTACGTGTCGCAGCAGAACCTGCTGGAAGACAACTCCGGCCAGCCGGTCGATCATCCTGAAGTCCGTTCCTACTTCACCGAATTCAAAGACAATCACTATGTGTTCCGGCGCGGTTACGCGAATTGACGGCACGCGCCTGCGCACGCTTATGCGCATAAACTTCAATTGGAAATTGGGCGCCGGGTGCTTAGTTTAGGCCCGCGATGCACGGCGGTCGGTTCTCGGCCGTCACCCCCGGTTACTTTAAAGAACAGAAGGAAATTCCTATGGCGATCAAGCAAGGCGACAAGATGCCCGCGGGCAAGTTCAAAATTATGACGTCCGAGGGCGCGAAAGAGATCACCACGGATGAACTGTTCAACGGCAAGAAAGTCGTGCTGTTCGCGGTGCCGGGCGCCTTCACGCCCACCTGCTCGAATCAGCATCTGCCGAGCTATTTGAAGAACTTCGACAAGATCAAGGCGCAAGGCGTGGATACCATCGCCTGCATGTCCGTGAACGACGCGTTCGTGATGGATGCGTGGGGCAAGGACCGCGGCGTCGGCGACAAGATCCAGATGCTGGCGGACGGCAACGGTGAGTACACGAAGGCCTTGGGCCTGGAACTCGACGGCAGCAAGTTCGGCCTCGGCACGCGCTCGAAACGTTTCTCGATGATCGTCGACAACGGCGCGGTGAAAGAGCTGAACGTTGACGAAGGCAAGTACGAGCTGACCGGCGCCGAAGCGACCTGTCATCTGAACTAGGGTTTAGAGGAGGCGGCTATGTCCAACACGTCGCCGGAACAATCGCCGCCTCCCTTCACCGAAATCGGCTACCACGCTGCTGCCGCGACAACGACTCACGACGAGACGGCACGCTTTAATTTCATCGGCGGCGTCTACCGCCAACTCGCGAAGCTCGCGCCCGGCAACCGCGCGGCGTACACCGCGCGAGTTGCTCCCAGACTGACGCAGGACCTCGGCCGCGCGCCGGAAGACCGCCACGAAGTGCATCGCGGCATGAAGCGCGATCCGTTCTGGCAGTGGTGGTCGGCCCTGCGGCGGAACAACATGGAATACCGCTGGGCCGCCGGCCGCTCAGTTGTTCTGCGGCAGCTCGACGCCGTGAACGCGACGGTGGCCGATCTCAATGCCGTGGCGCCGGAGCGCCTCAAGCTCGACGCCTCTGTTCTAACGCCGCCCTATATCGCCAGCGTCGACAACCATCTCATGCCCGGCAGCTACCAAACCGAAGTGCTCCCCGGCGACGCTTTCGCCGGCGCGATCTATGATTGCGGCGGCCTGTTCCTTTCTACGGCTGGTTTCTTCGGCCCCTACAGTGACGGCGCCGGTCGCGGGCTCGCCGGCTGGATCAAGGACAACCTGCCGGATTTCAAGCCGCGCCGGATCCTCGAGATCGGCTGCACCGTTGGCCATACCCTGCTGCCGTTCGCGGAACTCTTTCCGGAAGCCGAAGTCGTCGGCGTCGATATCGGCGCGCCAGTTCTGCGGTATGCGCACGCGCGCGCGACGGCCCTGGGTTTCACCAATGTCTCTTTCGCGCAGATGGACGGCGAGGCCTTATCCTTCGCGGACGGTCACTTCGATCTGATATTCACGTCCATGTTCTTGCACGAGACGTCCGCCAAGGCGCTGCCGCGCATCTTGCGTGAATGTCATCGCGTGCTGGCCAAGGACGGCCTCAATCTGCATCTCGAACTGCCCGCATTCCATGAGCCCATGGACCTGATCGAGCAGTGCATGCGGGAGTGGGACTGCTACTACAACGGCGAGCCCTTCTGGCGCACATTGAACGATCTGAATCTTGCGGACGCGCTCACGACCGCCGGCTTTGCCCGCTCCGACTTTGTGAGTTTCGGGCTCGATGCACGCCGCGCCGACGGCAGTCTTGGCGGCGCCCCCATGGCCAACGCCTCCGCCGCCAAGCGCCGGCAGACATGGACCATTTCCGGCGCGTGGAAGCGTTTGCCGAGCGCATGACGTCACGGCCGTCGCGATTCATTCAGGTCAACACCTTCTACCCAGCGTACTTGCACGACTTCTACGCCGCGCGCCCGGCCCTCCAGACTGCACCGTTCCAGGCACAGATCGACGCACTTCTAGACGACGGCTTCTCCGGCGGACACATGCTTACCCGCGAATTGGCTAAACGCGGGTGGGAAACACACCAGATCGTCGTCAACGCGGTCTCGGCGCAGCGTCGCTGGCTGGCGGAGAATGACCTTTCCCTGCCTGAGCCATTGGACATCAGCCTCGCCGTCGCCATGCAACTCCAGATGCTGCGGCCGGATGTGGTCTATTTCCTCGAGATCGCCCAGTTTGACAGCAAGTTCCTGCGCAAGCTGCCGACCCGGCCTAAGGTCGTCCTGGGCTGGCGCGGGTGGGGCATCCCCGCCGGCACGGATTTGACCGACTACGACGTGATCGTTTCGAGTTTCGACCGAACTTTCGCCGAGGCCCGCAAGTTCGGGGCCCCGGACGTGCAACGCCACTATCCGGGCTTTCCCACGGACTTCCCCGCGCCCGAACCGATTGTCTATGATCGCGATGTTGTCTTCTCCGGCTCGGTCACCAGCCAGCATGCGACGCGCATCGCCATGCTGCAGCTGATCTGGCGTGCGAGCCGCGGCGAAGACGGCGGAAAGCCCTTCGGGTTCGAGTTGTTTATGCCGGACGTGTCCATGTTTCCGCCTGAGATGCAGGCCTTGAATCGCGGTAGCGTGTGGGGTCACGCCATGCTCACCATGCTACGCCGATCGCGCATCACGGTGAACGTGGCGGTGGACGGCTTCGACGTTCAGCCGCCGAACATGCGCACGATCGAAGCGACCGGCGCCGGCGCCTTTCTGATCACCAACGCCCACCCGAAGCTCGAAACTTTCTTCACGCCGGGCGAGGAACTGGAGACGTTTAGCGACGCGGGCGATATGATCGTAAAGATCCGCCACTACCTCGCCGACGATTCCAAACGCGCCGCAATAGCTGCCCGCGGTCGCGCGCGCTGCCTCAAGGACCACAGCCTCGCGACTTCGGCAGCAAGTTTCGAGGCACTCGCCAAAGCTAAATTGAGCACCAAAGCATGACGTTGCCCGATCCGAACTACTGGCGCGGGCGTCGCGTGCTGATCACCGGCCACACCGGTTTCAAGGGTGGATGGTTGTCGCTCTGGCTATCCCAATTTGGCGCCCAGGTCACAGGATACGCCCTGCCGGCGGAACATCAGGAAGGCATCTATGTAGCCGCCGACGTCGCGCGCGGGATCGTGCCGGTAAACGGGGATCTCAAGGACCGCTCGCGCCTGCGTCATCTCGTCGAGCTTATGCGTCCGGACGTGATCTTTCACCTCGCCGCCCAGGCGCTCGTGCGCCGCGGTCATGCCGATCCGCTCGGGACGTATATGTCGAACGTGATGGGAACGGCCGAGGTCCTCGAAGCCGCACGCCTGTCCCCCTTTGTGCGGGCGGTGGTCGTGGTCACGTCGGACAAAGTCTACGAGAACATCGACGAGGGGCGCGCCTTCAAGGAAGGTGATCGGCTGGGCGGGCTCGAACCGTACGGCGTCAGCAAGGCAGCGGCGGAGATGGTTGTCACCGCTTTCCGCCACGGCCTCAACGGCGAGGGACCCGCGGTCGCCAGCGCACGCGCGGGCAACGTGCTCGGCGGCGGCGATTTCGCGGAAGACCGTCTTGTCCCCGATGCGATCCGCGCATTCCGATCCTATACGCCGCTGGAAATCCGCAATCCACAGTCCACCCGTCCGTGGCAGCACGTGCTGGACCCGCTGGCCGGCTACATAATGCTGGCGGAGCGGCTATGCGAGGGAGATCCGATGTGGCGGCGGGCCTGGAACTTCGGCGCCGAGACCGCCGCACCGGTCTATACGCTGGCGGACAAGATGGTGGAGTTGTGGAACCGCGCCGGAATAAGCGAAGCGTCCTGGGTCTCCAGCGCCGATCCGACGGCCCCTTACGAAGCCAAGGTTCTGGCTCTCGACAGCACCGAAACCCGCGACAGCCTGGACTGGTGGCCCCGCTTAGGCCTCACCGATGCCCTGAGTTGGACGATGGACTGGTACATCGCGCAAGCCATGGGCGAGTCCATGTATGGGACCTCGGCCGCCATGATCGACTCTTATATGGGTCTGGACACGATTTAACCCATTGTTAGCGCTGACCTTGTTAGCGTCAGTCGATTCAACAGGCTTGTGGGGACGGTTGTGAAAGCGGTCATTCTGGCCGGCGGACAAGGTACGCGCCTGCGCGAAGAGACCGAGGCGCGTCCCAAGCCTATGGTCGAAGTCGGCGGCCGTCCGATCCTCTGGCATATCATGAAGATCTACGCCGCCCACGGCATCACGGAGTTCGTGATCTGCCTCGGCTATCGCGGCTACATGATCAAGGAATACTTCTCCAACTACCTGCTCCACATGTCTGACGTCACCATCGACCTCGGCAAGAACAGCATGGACGTGCACCACAGCCAAGCCGAGCCCTGGCGCATCACACTCGTCGACACTGGGGCCGACACTATGACCGGCGGACGCTTGAAGCGCGTCATGCGCTATCTCGACGACGAGCCGTTCTGCATGACCTACGGCGACGGCGTAGGCGATGTGAACGTTGCTGCCGGCATCGCAGCATTCAAGAAGTCAGGCAAGCTTGCCCAGGTCACCGCCGTGCAGATGCCCGGCCGCTTCGGCGTGCTCGACTTGAAAGATGACGTTGTCGGCGGTTTCCGCGAGAAGCCCGCGGACGGCGGTTGGATCAACGGTGGATTCTTCGTCCTGTCGCCACAGGTTGTCCGCTATATTGACGGCGATCATATCAATTGGGAACGCGAACCCATGGAACGGCTATCCGCCGATGGACAACTTGCCGTCGTGCGCCACACCGGCTTTTGGATGCCTATGGACACCCTGCGCGACAAGCAAACGCTCGATCAGCTCTGGGCCACCGAAAAGGCTCCCTGGCGGGTGTGGTGAGCGCCACGCGGCAGGACGAGCTCCGTGCACAGATCGTTGCGCTCAGCCGCGAGTTCCAGCGCGCGCGGGCGCCTGAACCTTTCGTGCCGGGCAAGACACCAATCCCCGCCTCCGGCAAAGTGCTCGATGAGAACGAACTCGGCCTGCTGGTCGACGCCTCGCTCGATTTGTGGCTCACCAGCGGACGTTACACCGCGGCATTCGAGAAGAAGCTCGCAAAGGCGTTCGGCACCAAATTCGCCTGGATGACCGTTTCCGGTTCCGCCGCCAACCTGCTCGCATTCTCTTGCCTCACCTCACCGCGCCAGCGCCGCCGTGTCGAGCCGGGCGCGGAAGTCCTCACAGTCGCCGCTGGGTTCCCCACCACCGTCACACCGATTGTCCAGAACGGGTGTATCCCGGTGTTTGTGGACATCGACTTGGCGACCCACAACGTCGATGTGAACCGCCTGGCGGAAGCCATCGGCCCTAAAACCCGCGCTATTGTCTTGGCACACGCGCTCGGCAATCCCTTCAATCTCGCCGCCGTCAGTCAACTGGCGAAGGACAAAGGACTCTATCTCGTCGAGGATTGTTGCGACGCCTTTGGCGCGACATTCAATGGCCAGAACGTCGGTACCTTCGGCGATGTGGCAACTTTGAGCTTCTATCCCGCGCACCACATCACCACTGGCGAAGGCGGCGCGGTGATGAGCAATAGCAAGAGCCTCATGCGCAATGTCGAATCCTTGCGTGATTGGGGGCGAGATTGCTGGTGCGCTCCAGCGGAAGAGAACACCTGCGGGATCCGCTACGACTGGCAGCAGGGGTCGCTGCCCCACGGCTACGATCACAAGTACATCTATTCTCACCTGGGCTATAATCTCAAAGCGACCGACATGCAGGCTGCCGTCGGCGTGGCCCAGTTGGATAAGCTCTCCGGATTCGTCGCCGCGCGTCGTGCGAACTTCGCCGCCCTCAGCGACGCGTTTCGGCACGAGGGCCTCGACGAACATTTCATGCTGCCGGAAGCGACACCTGGATCAGAGCCAAGTTGGTTCGGGTTCCTGTTGACGGTCCGCGACGGATCACCGCTCAAGCGACTGGACATGCTGCGCTATTTGGAAAAGAAGCGTATTGGCACGCGTCTGCTGTTCGCCGGGAACCTCACCCGCCAACCCGCCTTCAAGGATGTAAACTACCGCATCGCCGGGCCGCTCACGCACACCGACAAGGTGATGAACGATTCCTTCTGGATTGGCGTTTGGCCCGGAATCGATGTCGCGCGGCGCACCTACATGGTCGATACGTTTGTGGCCATGGTGAAGGACCTCGTCCCTTGACCCGCGTGCTGGTTGTCGGCGCCGGCGGCTTTGTCGGCGCGAACCTCATGCGGGATCTGATGCGTCGCCCGAACGTTGACACACACGGCTGGATTCGGCCCGGTGGATATCGCTGGCGCGTCGAGCGTCTGACAGGCTCCAAGGTCAGTGAAATCGATATCGCCAAGCCTGTCGTTGCGGAAGCGCTTCGCGACCTCAGGCCCGATGTCGTCATCAATGCCGCCGCGCAAGCCGTCTCGTCCGCGAACGAAGATTCTCCTGCGCTCCACCAAATCAATGCCACCGCACCTCGCCGGCTCTTGCAGGCTGCTAATGACGCAGGCGCATATCGCTTTGTCCATCTCGGCAGCTACTTCGAGTACGGCGACCGCGGCGAGACTTTGCACGAGGACGACCCTTCGCAACCCAAGACGCCTTATGCCGCCAGCAAGGCCACGGCCACGCAGGAGGTCGCGATGGCGCACGATCTCGCGGCCGAGGCCGTGGTGCTCCGGCTGTTCAATCTCTGGGGCGCTTGGGAAGGTATCCACCGCTTGATCCCGCAAGTGATCCAAGCGTGTCGCACTAAAGAGCCATTGGCGCTCACTGCCGGCACGCAGCTGAAGGATTTCTCTTCTGTCCGCGATGTTGCCGGCTGGATCGCCGACATCGCGCTCCTCGACGCTCCCATCCCGCATCGCATCATCAACCTAGCTTCGGGGCACATGGTCGCTGTCCGCGATCTGATCTCCCAGGTCGCTTATGCGCTTGGCGGCAGTCAACTCATGCAATTCGGCGCCAAGCAGATGCCGGAAGGCGAACCGCAGACCGGCCCCGCGGACGTGTCTCGGTTCAGAGCGCTCCTGCCGAACCGGCGCGTCACGTCCACAGCCGATACTTTGGCCGAAACGGTCGCCGACGGAATCGCACCATGAGTTTCGATTGGGCCTTCCTCTCGGGCATCGAGGCCAACAATACCGGCACCGGCCGCTTGATGCAGCATCTGCAAGACGTCGTGCTCAAGCGCGGTAAGTTCGACGGCACCATCGTCTATAGCCCGAGAGGCCAAAGCCTGTCCGCCGAAGGCCGCGCCATGCTTGCCGCGGTTCCCCGCCTGGTGCTGTTCCATCCGCAGCTCATTGGGATGCGCGACACACTGCTGCTGATGCAAGACCGCGCCACGCGCGGCCTCGCGAGCCATCTCTATCTGCTCGACAATTCCTTCCTCTGTGTACGCAGCTACAATCACCTCGATTACGAGACTAGCGCGTGCTTGCGCTGCGTCGGCCCCGGTCAGGCCGTGAACGCGACCATGAACGGCTGTCAGCCCTGGCCGGAGCGCGATACTTTTGCGCCCGTGTTCATTGCCGGCCTCGAGGAATTGGTCCGCAGCGGCGCCGTGCGCCCGCTTGCTCAGACCCAGAGCCAAATCGCGCTGGCCCGCCGTCACTTCGGGAAGACCGCCGACATCGCCCACGTCGGCTTGTGGTGCGCCGACTGGACGCCCTATGCCGACGCGTTCGCCGCATCGGGGCGCGCCGAAGGCGACGCCGACGCCACTGAGCCCGCTTACGATGTGGTTTACCACGGCAGCCGCGACCTGGCGAAAGGCATCGGATGGGTGCTGTCCCTCGCGGCCCTCACGCCGGAACTGCGGTATCTCATTCCGATCGACCGAGGCGCGGTGAATGTAGAAGCACCACCCAACGTCGCCGTTGCCGCGATGCGTTGGGAATCCGGCCTGCATGAAGCCGTGCGGACCGCGCGGCTTGTTCTTGCTCCGTCGCTCTGGTCGAGCCCTTGCGAAGGTGCGCTCATTAAATCAGTCTTGATCGCCAAGGCCGCGGCAGTGGTCGATGTCCCGACGGCGTTCTCGGCGGAAATTCCCGCCAATGTCGTCGCTCGCTTGCCCCAGAAACCGGATGCCGCCGCGCCGCTCCTTCGAGCAGCCCTCGCCCAAGACTGGCGCCCGGACCCCGCCGCCCGTGCCGCCTGGGTCGCCCAGTTCCGCGCTTTCAATGAGAGCGTCGCGGACCGCCTGCTCCCCGCGTAATTCTTTGTAGTTCGTTAACAGCCGTCCGGGCATGATCCAGGCTTCGCGAACCCTGGATTGCGCATCCCCGTGACAGCCAAGATCGCCCGCAACCTGATGCCGCTGAACGCCACCGTGCGTGACGTGATGGCGCGCCTCAACGAAGCGGTCGGCGTCATCATGTTTGTCGACGACGACGGCAAACTCCAAGGTGTCGCCACCGACGGCGACGTGCGCCGCGCAATCCTCAACGGCCGCAGCCTCGACGCGCCGGCCGCCGACTTCATGATCCGGCAGTTCACCTCGGGCCGCGACGACGCCGAGCCGACCGCCAATCTTACGCTCCTCACCGAGCGCATCCGCCATTTGCCGATTTTGGATTCAGCCGGGCGCCCGGTCGATCTGCTTACCTGGGCGAACCTCTGGGCCCTGCCGCTCATCCAACCGTCCCTCGGGGGGAATGAGTCGCGCTACGTCAACGATTGCCTCGCCACCGGCTGGATCTCTTCGCAAGGCGCCTATATCGACAAATTCCAGAATGCCTTCGCCGACTACATGGGCGGCGGCAAAGCATTGTGCACGTCTTCCTGCACCACGGCCTTGCATCTCGCTCTCGAAGCGCTGGGGATCGGCGCCGGCGACGAAGTCATCGTTCCGGACCTGACTTTTGGCGCGACAGCCAATGTGGTCATTCACGCGAACGCCACGCCGGTCTTTGTCGATATCGACCCTGTGACCTGGACCCTCGATCCGAAAGCCATGGCAGCGGCGATCACACCGCGCACCAAGGCCGTCATTCCGGTGCATCTCTACGGTCACCCCTGCGACATGGGGCCGATCATGGAATTGGCCCGCAAACACAATCTCAAAGTGATCGAGGATTGCGCGGAATCCCTCGGTGCCGAGTACGAAGGCCGTAAGGCCGGTTTGATCGGCGATGTCGGCTGCTTCAGCTTCTTCGCCAACAAGGTCATCACCACCGGCGAGGGCGGCATGGTCATCACCCGATCTCCGGAGGTCGCCGCTCAGATGGCGATCCTGCGCGATCACGGCATGACGCGCGAACGCCGGTATTGGCACCTGCGCGCCGGCTACAACTACCGCATGACCAATCTCCAGGCGGCCATCGGCCTTGCCCAGCTTGAACGCATCGAAGTGTTCCTGAAGCGCCGCCAGGATCTTGTTCGCCGCTACAATACTTATCTCTCCGGCTTCCCGGAGCTGGAACTCCCCACCCAAGCGCCTTGGGCGCGCAACATCTACTGGCTCTACTCCCTTGCCGTGCGGCCGGATCGACTCGGCATGACCCGGGACCAGTTCTCAGCAATGCTGAGCGAACGCGGCATCGAAACCCGGCCGGTGTTCCAGCCGCTACACGGCCAGCCGGCCTATCGCATCGGGATTGCCCATCCGTGCCCAGTGAGCGCGGATATCGCTGAACGCGGCGTCAGCCTTCCTACAGGCAACGAGATGTCGGGAAACGACGTCGATCGCGTTTGCGATGCGATCACTTCGATCCTGCGCACCCAACGCGTCTATCGCGCCCAGTCCGCCTAGGGCGTCCCATGTTTCCAGGTTCCAGCCTTCTCAAGCTCTTCGCAGTGATGGAAGAGGCAATCGACCTCAACCAGTTCACGGCCGGGGACGTGCACGTGTGGCCCATTGCCAGATCGTGTTTTGGTGCGAAGAAGATCGACAACAATACCGCGCCCGATCAACGCGCGCCGGACTTGCGCCGCGTCGACGATGTCATCGAAGCACGCTATCAAGCGTTGCTCGTCCGAGCACCGGCCGCCGCCGATAAACCCCAATCCGCATTTGGCGCCGAGGGTCTTCCCCGCGCGGCCAAAGGCCATGGCGTGCTGATCTTCACGCGCAGCGAAGATCACTATCTCAAAACGCCGCGGGGCCTTTACGCGCCCGTGCTGGACCCATGGGTCGGACTGGCCGAGAGCCAATGGCCCGTCCGGAAGGTTGAGGCCGCGGGCTCACGGTTTCTGGCCGCCCAACCGCGCATCCATGCCACCGAACCATTTCAAGCGGGTCCGATCGATCAGGCGCGCGTGAAGGCCCTGCACGGCCTTTTGCAAGCAGCCGAATTGTTGGCGATCACCATCAGCAAGTGGCTGGAACAGGAAGTTGGCTACGCCTATCCCGCATTCGCGGCTGACCTTGAAGAGCACCTCAAGACGCTTTGGATCGAGAAGGAAGGCTTCGGCGGATTGCTGGACGCTGCGCAACCCGCCCTGGTCCTTACGTCCTGCAACTACATGCGGCCGACCGCATCCATCACCTGGGCGGCACGCGAACGGAGTATTCCGGTCGCTGACGTGCAGCACGGCGGCAATGGACCATTTCACATGGGGTACAACCATTGGCGCCATACACCCGTCAAAGGGTATGTGGCAAACCCCGATCTGTATTTCGTCTGGGACGCGATTTCCGCCAACAATATCGCGCGCTGGCTTCCGGCATCCCCTGAAGGCCCGCATGTCGTCGTCACCGGCCGCTTCGATTTGGAAGCGACACGGCGCGCCTACCTGGGCGACGAACGCAGTTCACCGCTTGACCTTGCAGCCTATGGCAGCGCGAAGACCATTCTGGTGACGCTACAGCCGCTTCCCTCGACCGGCCTCACGCCACTGCTCCTCGACGTCATGAAGCGCGCCCCGGCGGACTGGACTTGGCTGATCCGTAGCCACCCGATGGCGGTGGCGTGGAAGCGGGCCGACATGATGCCGGAAACGATCGAAGCCACCCTCCGCGCCCATGGCATTCAACGGGCCGAGTGTCGCTTCTCCACGTCCCTGCCCCTGGCCGCCGTACTCCCGCTGGTGCACCACCACATCAGCGGGTTTTCCGGCACGGTCCAGGAGTGCGCCGCCTTCGGAATTCGCACCACGTTCATGCATCCCTCGGCCCACTTCTCCTTTCCGCAATATCTGGCCGCCGGCTTTGCCGAATACGCGACCACGCCCGAGGCGATTCTCGAAAGCATCGCGCGCCCGGCGACAGATCAAGGTAAGATGACCGACGTGCCGCGCGACGAAGGCCGGCCGCGACGGGTGCTGGAAAAGATTCTGGGTTAGGGGCCGTGGCAGATCATTCCGCAAGAGATGTGCTCGCCATCGTTCCGGCGCGCGGCGGCTCCAAGGGTGTGCCGCGCAAGAACCTGCGCATGCTCGCGGGCAAACCCCTGATCGCCTGGACTATCGCCGCCGCCAAGGCGTCCGCAGCCATCGGCCGCGTCATCGTCTCCACCGACGATGCGGAGATCGCTGACACCGCCGTGAAATTCGGGGCGGAGGTCCCCTTCATGCGTCCGCCGGAATTGGCGCAGGACGCTACGCCGGACCTTCCGGTCTGCCAGCATGTGCTCGATCGCCTGCACGCCGCCGGCGCCGCGCCAAAGGTCGTGGTTTGGCTGCGCCCCACCGCCCCTCTCCGCATAACTGAGGACATCGACGGCGCCATCACGGCACTTTCGCAAACGGACGCGGACTCCGTCCGTTCGGTTAGCACATCTAAGGCGCATCCGTACTGGATGAAGACCGTTGATCAGGGCCTCCTCCAAGCGTTCGTGCCGGGCAAGGATGACCGCAGCCATCCGAACCGCCAATCCCTGCCGCCGGTCTATCTTCTCAATGGCGCCGTCGATGTGATGCGTGCCGAGATCGTGATCACCCGCCAGTCCCTGTGGGGCGACCGGGTCGGTGCCTACATCATGCCGCCGGAGCGAAGCGTGGACATCGACACCCTCGCCGATTTCGCCATGGTCGAGGCCCTCATGCGTCAATCCGGTATAGTGGCGTCATGACGCGCACCATCCGCATCGGCAATCGGGACGTTGGCCCCGGCCATCCGGCGTTTGTCATTGCCGAAGCCGGCGTGAATCACAACGGCTCTCCGGATCTCGCCCTTCGCCTGGTCGAGGAAGCCGGCGCCAGCGGCGTGGATTGCGTGAAATTCCAAACCTTCAAAGCCGAACGTGTCGCCACGCCAAACGCGCCGAAGGCGGCCTATCAGCTTGAAGTCACCGATCCGAAGGAGAGCCAGATCGCGATGCTGCGCGCGCTGGAACTCACCGAGAGCGCCTACCCGTCGCTGATCGCGGCCTGTGCCAGGGCGAATCTTCTATTCATGTCGACGCCCTATAACGAGGAGGACATCTCCTTTCTCGTCGGCCTCGACGTGCCCGCAATCAAGCTGGCCTCGATCCAGTCCGTGGAACCCTCCCTGCTCCGCGCCGCCGCGCGCGCCGGAAAGCCCATCATCCTCTCCACCGGCATGTGCACCATGGCGGAGGTGAAACAGGCGGTCGACGCCGTGCACGGCACAGGCAACCGCGATCTCATCCTGCTCCAGTGCACCACGAACTATCCCTCCGCCATCGCCGACTCAAACCTGCGCGCCATGGTCACGATGCGCGATCAACTCGATGTCATGGTCGGCTACTCCGACCACACCGAAACCGACACCAGCTGCATCGCGGCCGTTGCGTTGGGTGCGTCCGTGATCGAGAAGCATTTCACGCTCGACAAGCGCATGCCCGGTCCCGATCAGCCCACCTCGCTTGAACCGGTCGAGATGGCGCGGCTGATGACTCACATCCGTGAGACCGAACGCGCCATGGGCAATGGCATCAAGCAGCCCGCCGCCAGCGAAGCGCGCAACATCCCCGGCATGCGCCGCGGCATTGTCGCGCGCCGCGCCATCGCGAAGGGGGCTGTCATCGGTCCGGAGGACTTGATCCTCAAGCGCCCGCTGTCCGAAGTGCCACCATCATCGTGGGATCGCGTGGTTGGCGCTAAGGCCGCCCGCGCCATCGCCGAAGGTCACGCCCTCGCCTGGGCAGACCTGGAAGGCGGCGCACGATGAACATCTATATGTCTTCTGGAGCCTTCCGGGTACGCACCGTGCGCGGCGTGATCTCCGAAGCCCAGCGCCTCGGCATCACCCATATGGAACTCAGCTCGGGTCTCGCCCACGAGCCCGATCTCAACGCCGCCGTCGCCGAGGGCATGAAGGCGGGGCTCACGTTCCTGGTGCACAACTACTTCCCCGCGCCGGCGGAATCCAAGGTGCTCAACCTCACCGCCTCTACCTCGGAAGACCTGGCCTGGAGCATCGACCATTGCCGCCGCGCCATTGATCTCAGCGTCACCGTGGGCGGCGACTTCTACAGTTTGCACAGCGGCTATGCCGCCGCCATCAAAGCCAGCATGCTCGGCCGGCCCGCCGATCAAGCCGCGGCTCTCAAGGACACCGCGATCGATCGTGAGAAGGCCTATCAACTCATGATCGCCTCGGTCCGTGCCGTAGCGGACTACGCGGCACCGAAGGACAAGAGCCTCTACCTCGAGAACAACGTCATCTCGCCGGTTTATCTGGAGAAGGTCCCGGTCAATCCGCTGCTCATGACGTCCGCCGACGAGATCGTGCGCTTCATGAAGGACGTAGACCGTCCGAACGTCGGCTTCCTCATCGACTTCGGCCACGCCAAGGTGTCCGGCACGGCCCTGGGCTTCGATCCGCTCCAGTTCATGGAAACCGTCGCCCCCTACGTCCGCGCCTTGCACATCAGCGACAACGATGGCCGCGAGGACCAGAACCTGCCGTTCACCAAGGACGCTTGGTTCTACCCGCTACTGAAGGACTTCCGCCGCCTGCCCATGGTGATCGAGGCTTACGAACTCGACGACGTCACCATGCTCCGTCAACGCGATCTCCTCGCGGCTGCGCTCTAGGCGGTGCCGCATATGGTCACGTGTCATGTCTGCGGCGGCTCGGATCTCGACGCGCAGTCCTATTTGCGTCCCGACCTCGCCGCCAATCCAGCGGCGGAGGAGCATTTCGGGTGGCGTCAGAAGATGCGCTGCCGAAAGTGCGGGACAGGGTTTGTTCACCCGGCCTTCGGCGACGAAGACCTCGGCAGCTACTACGCTAAGGCCTACTGGCAAGGCCGCAGCCGCGAGCCCGCGACCTTGAAACTCGATTTCACCCGGGCGAAAGAGCACTACGTGCTCTTGTTCAGCGCATTGGCCGACTCAGCCTCCATTCTGGACTTCGGTTGCGGCCGCGGCGAGTTCTCGCTCTACGTTCGCCCGCTGTTTCCCGAAAAGCAGGTGATCGCAACCGATCTCTCCCCGACATACAAAGAGACGTTGCAGAGTGCGGGCGTGCAGTTCCTGGACAGCATCGCCGGATGCGAAGACATCGACCTTCTGTATGCCTCACACAGCATCGAACATGTCCCCGACATCAACGCGAGCATGGAAACTTTCCTCGCGATGACGTCACCAAACGCACATCTCTTTTTCGAGGTGCCGAATATCGAGACCCCGCAGGTGTTCGCTTTCTGCGGCCATACGCCGCACACCTATATGCTGTGCCGGCGAAGTTTCGAGACCCTTGCCGCGCGCTATAATCTCGACATCGTCACGATCATGACAAGCGGCCCGTCGTGGTTGAGTTACCTGCGCCCACCGTCCGAGGCCGGAATGAACGACCCGATCTATCTGCGGGTCCTGCTCCGGAAGCGGCCCCTTTAGCGGCTCTTAAGCCTCTGATTTGACGAATTGTTAACGCGGTTAGCCGACCAATAGGCTTGGACCGTTCTTAACTGCGAGGAGGCCCGCGTGCTCGGGTTTGCCTTGGTCGGCTGTGGGCGTATCGCCCAGAAGCATGCCGACCTGCTCCACGGCGGACATATCAAAGGCGCGCGCCTCACAGCGGTGTGCGACGTGAAGCCCGACCGCGCGCAAAAATACGGCGCGAAGTACGGCGTCCCCCATTTCACCGACATGCACGAGATGATGGCCAAGGTCGGGCCGTCCATCGACGTGGTCACGATCCTCACCGAAAGCGGCCTCCACGGGAAGCACTGCCTCGAACTCGCCCGCTACAAGAAGGATATCGTTGTCGAGAAGCCCATGGCACTCACCCTCGACGATGCCGATGCCATGATCCGCGCTTGCGACGCCAACGGCATCCGTCTCTTCGTGGTGAAGCAGAACCGCTACAATCTTCCCGTGCAAGCCGCCCGCACCGCCCTGGACGCCGGCCGCTTCGGCAAGCTGGTGATGGGCACCGTGCGCGTGCGCTGGTGCCGCACCCAGGCCTACTACGATCAGGATCCCTGGCGCGGCACCTGGAGTCTCGACGGCGGCGTGTTCGCCAACCAGGCGAGCCACCATGTCGATCTTCTCGAATGGTTTCTGGGCGAGCCGGTATCGGTTTTCGCCAAATCCCGCCGCGCGCTGGTGAACATCGAAGCCGAGGACACCGGCGTCGCGATCATTACCTTCCGCTCCGGCGCCATCGGCGTTGTCGAGGCCACGACCGCAACGCGCCCGAAAGATCTGGAAGGCTCGCTATCCATCCTCGGCGGCAACGGCACCGTTGAGATCGGCGGATTCGCGGTGAACGAGATGAAAGTCTGGCAGTTCGCCGATCAGACCGATGACGACAAAACCATGCTCGCCCGCATGAAGGAAGCGCCACCGAACGTCTATGGTTTCGGCCACGGCGCCTATCTCAACAACGTCGTGCAGACCATCAACGGCGACGGCTCCGCGCTCGTGGACGGCCTCGAGGGCCGCAAGTCCTTGGAACTCATCAGCGCGATCTATGAGTCCATTGCCGCGGAACGCGAAGTTGTCCTCCGCTTTCAGACGCACCACGCGCGCCTGGGACAGCGGATTGCCGTGTGATGCACGCCGTGGCCCAGATCCCCCTCGTCAACCTGCAGCGCCAATACGCCGCGATAAAGCCGGACGTCGACCGGGCGATCGCCGAAGTCGTCGGCCGTCAGGAATTCATCAGCGGCAAGGTTGTCGCGACCTTCACCAAGGAATGGCTCGCGGCCCTCAACGCGCCCCATGGCGCCGGTTGCAGCAACGGCACGTCCGCCATCTCGCTCGCCCTCAAAGGGCTCGGTATCGGCCCCGGCGACGAAGTCATCACCACAGCGCACACGTTCTTCGCCACCATCGAGGCGATCTACGCGGTCGGCGCCACGCCGGTGTTCGGCGACATCGATCCGGCCACCTACACTTTGGACGTGGACACGGTCCCGATCGGCAGCCGCACCCGCGCGATCCTGCCCGTGCATCTCTATGGCACCGCCGCCGACATGGACGCGGTGACGGCGCTGGCGGAAAGCCACGACCTCAAAGTGATCGAGGACGCCGCGCAGGCGCACCTGGCCACCTGGGGCGGGAAGGCCCTCGGCACCATCGGCGACGCGGGTACTTTCAGCTTCTATCCGGGCAAGAACCTCGGCGCCTATGGCGACGCGGGCTTTGTCGTTACGCGCGACGGCGCCGTCGCGGCGAAGATCGCCAAGCTCCTCAATCACGGCCGCGAGACCAAGTACACTCACGACCTGATGGGTGAAAACAACCGCATGGACGAGATCCAGGCCGCCGTGCTGCGCGTGAAACTGCGTCACCTCGCCGCCTGGACCGAGAAACGCCGCGCCCATGCTAACGCCTACAATGCCCGCCTGCGGCCGGATGGCTTCAAGGTGATCAAGCCCTACCCGAAGGCAAATAGCGTCTATCACCTCTATGTGGTGGAAGTGTCCAACCGCGAGGAAACGCTCGCGCACCTGCAAGCCAACGGCATTGGCGCCGGTGTGCACTACCCCGTACCGCTGCACTTGCAGCCGGCAATGGCAGATCTTGGCGGCAAGCGCGGCCAGTTACCTAAGACAGAGGCGGCGGCGGATCGCGTCGTCAGCCTGCCCCTGTGTCCGGACCTGACGGATTCTGAACGCGACCGCGTATGCGACGTGTTCCTGGCAATCGCCAAGCCATGACCAACAGCCCCACCCTCAAGCACGCCGGCATCGTCAAGGTGACGTTCGGCAAGAACGTGACGGTGGTGGAACCCGCCAATCTCTACGGCTGCATCATTGGCGACGATTGCTTCGTGGGCCCCTTCGTGGAAATCCAGACCGGTGTGAAGATCGGCCACCGCTGCCGCATCCAGTCCCATAGCTTCGTCTGTGAGCTGGTCACCCTGGGCGACGACGTGACCGTGGCCCACGGCGTGATGTTCATCAACGACACCTACAAGTCCGGCGGCCCGGCCCGTGGCGACCGCGGCAAGTGGCGCACCACCACCGTCGGCAACCACGTCACCATCGGCAGCAATGCCACCATCCTGCCGGTGAACATCTGCGATAAGGCCGTCATTGGCGCCGGCGCTGTGGTCACCAAGGACATCACCAAGCCCGGCATCTACGCCGGCAACCCGGCGCGGCTTGTTCGCGCGCTCTAGTCCCATGACCCAGCCGATCCTGGTCCTTCCTCTCTTCCTGCCCAACGTGGAAGTGGATTTCCGCGGCTGGATGGGCGGCGCCCTCTATGTCCGCAACCTCGCCCGCGTGCTGTCGCAGCTTCCCGCGAGCGAACGCCCGCGCATCGTCATTCTTACCGACGGCGGCCTCGACGCCCCTCTCCCGCGCGCGTTGTTCAACGAAGCGGCGGTCGAAGGCATCTTCGACCCGTCTGGCACACCGCTCGCCGTGAAGCCGGCCCTCGCACCGCTGATCCTCACCGGTGATGCACCGGACGCCGCCAAGATCACCGCCCTGCTCGACAGCGCGTCGGCGATCTTCCCGGTGCTGCGCAGCATGTTCAATCCGCGCACCGCCCTGCACTGGATTCCGGATTTCCAGCACAAGTATCTCCCGGAGATGTTCGATGCGGAGGAGATCGCCAACCGCGATTCCGAATTCCGCATCATGACCCACTCCCGCCCCTTCGTGCTGCTCTCCAGCGAGGCCGGGCGCGCGGACCTGCAGCGCTTCTTTCCCACCGCCACCGCCAAAAGTTACGTGTGGCACTTCACGAGCAGCATCGATCCGTCGATGCCACCGATCGATCCGCGCCCACAGTTCAATCTGCCGGAGCGCTACCTGTTCGCCCCCAACCAGTTCTGGAAGCACAAGGATCACCGCACCTTGTTCAAGGCCATGGCCATCGTGCGCGATCGCGGCTGCGACGCGGTGCTGGCCTGCACGGGGCGCGCGGTCGATGCCCGTCATCCCGGCTATGCCGACGAACTCCGGAAATTCGTCGCCGATCACAAGCTCGCCGATCGCGTGCGCTTCCTCGGCGTGGTCTCCGACGATCACCTGCGCGAACTGTTCCGCCACGCCGCCGCCGTCATCCAACCGTCCCTGTTCGAGGGGTGGAGCACGGTGGTGGAGGACACCAAGGCCACCGGCCGTCCCATGATCCTCACGGACCTGCCGGTCCATCGCGAGCAGGCCGACGATGCGAGTCCGCTCGCGTCCTTTAGCTTCTTTCCGCCGGGCAACGCGGAAGCGCTTGCCGACGCGATCCTCGCCGCATGGCCGTCGCTCGCGCCCGGCCCCGATCCCGCCGCCGAAGCCGGCGCCGCGGCCAACCGGCGCTTGCGCGCCGCGGCAAGCGCGCGGATGTTCATGGCCATCATGGCCGACATGAAAGCCAGCTTCCTGTCCGTCTGAGACTCGAGTGAATCGAGCCCGCAGAACGCGACCACATCGACCGTCGAAACGCTCGCGGCAAACCGTTGATATCGCAATGAACAGACCCGGAGCGTTGACGGATTCTGTCAAGACATCATTCTTGTCTCCAATAACTCGGAGATTTGAAATGCCGTTCGACGACGCATGGCGTTCCCGTGGTCGCATCGCGACCGAGAAGATGGATTACATCTTACGGAAGCTCGATCAAGTCGAGCCCGAGCCTCCAACTCTACCGTGGCACGGAGAGCGCTCTGAATTCGCACGTCTGCCGTGGCGGGAAGGCAATCACGAACCGGAGCAATATCAGGTGGCCCAAGTGCCGCCCCCTGGAATATCCCCGCCGAGTACCATTCCGGATATTACGGTTACCGCGACGCTGCGCCCCGAACGCACCGGCGGGCCGATTGAACAGGTGACTGTGACGGCCGTTGCCTCTCCCGAGCTTCGCAAGAAAGATCAATATTTCGATCAGCTCTATGGGCCCATGAATGAATTGGCCCGAAAGATAAATGTTCCGGTAGAATTGCTCTTGGGCCACGGCGTCGTTGAGGGTGGATGGGGCGTTACCGCACCGGTTAGCAACAACAGCGTATTTGGCTTTGGCCAAAATGAGAACGCGATACGATTCCCGTCCCCACAGGCTTCGATCGATGCATTCGGAAATGGTTACTGGGGCAAAGCACTTGCCGGAAAGCAAAGTTTGGACGACTACCTGACCGAACTACACCGCGTGCCGGGCCACGATTTTAATAGCAAACGAGAAGATTGCGACCCCTGGGTTCGCGGAAGAGTGAACGACGTGCGTGCAGCTCTGCCAGGTTGGAAAGCACGCAGAGGAATCGAGTAGTGCGACAGTTAGCAATCCTTGTTCTGGCAACCGTTGCCCTTGGTTCGGCATTGGCGAGCACTGTAAGCATTGCAGCCGACGCCTATAAACCCGACATCTTTCATCACATTGAAGATGAAAATGTCTATTACACGGCAGATGCACCATCAGACATTCAATTCTGTCGTGATCCAGAAGCTTTTCGAAGCTGGGGCTATTTTGCGACCTGGCGTTCGGTCAATTGTGCCGAATTTCCCCCGCCAGTTTCCCCGCCGGAAGTCGTTTTCTTCCGGCCACAGCACCACACATCGGAAGAGCAGGATGAATGGGGAGATTTCAAGCGAGATTGCCGCATTCGCGGGGCAGACGGTCGCGCGACACGAACACTGACTGCCCAGTTTCTCGAAGGCGGCCGCATGGTAGACGGTTTACCTACTCGCATTTGCGTCCGAACCTACGAGGCGGGCTCGCTTGCCGGTGAAATCACCTACCGGAAAACGCTCTTCGTAAAGCGTCCTGGCGAGAGTCAGATTGATGGCGTGTACTATACGTTCAGCGCCGAGGGGCCAATTTCCCGACAAGAAGACCTCGAAAAGCTGCTTCGGCGGGTTCTCCCGGCGTTCAAGATTGAACCGCCACCCAGGAGACCGGCCTCGCGAAAGAATTGATGTCACCGAAAGCCGCCCTCCGTTGAACGCCTTCGTCTATGTGCTCGGCAGCATGGGCGCCGGGGGCTATCGCACCTACGTCGGCTGGACCACGGACCTGGACCGCCGCCTCGCCCGCCACAACGCCGGCACCGGCGCGCGCTCCACGCGGGGCCGCACATGGGCGCTGCTGTACGCGGAACGCCATCCCACCCGCGAGACCGCCATGAGCCGGGAGTGGCATTTGAAGCGGAATCGCGTGTTTCGCCGCCAAATCACGCAGGATTGCGGGGATTCGCAAGGCCCGGTGACTGTGATAGGTTGCGGCGATTCTCAACAGGAGACGACGATGGCTAAAGCGAAAGTGAAAAAGAAGAAGTCCTCGACCAAGGTGCGCGCGAACCGCCGCAAGGCCAAGCGTGGCGCGAAGGAAAGCCGCCGCCGCGCCCGTTCCGAAGGCCGCGCCTAGTCTTCAGCGACGCCAGGATTTGGAGCGCCAATGCTCCTACGGGGCCATACCCACGCCTTCGGCCAGGGACTGATCTTTCCGCATCCGTCCAAGGTCACCGACCCGGCACAGCTCGATCTGTTCCGGGCCATAGGGCTCCCTGTGTGGAACCGCTTCCTGGCATTGTCGACCATCGATCCGTCGGCGATTCTCGGGCCCCATGCGTGGCTCGAGAATCTGTCCGGCGATCCCACCCGTGTGGCCATCGGCAAGAACTGCGCCCTGCGCGGCCTGCTCCGTATCGAGCCCACCGGCAGCCTCGTCATCGGTGATTGCTGTTACATCGGCGATGATACGCTCATCTCCGTGAACACCGGCGTCACCATCGGCAACGACGTCGCGATCGCGCACGGCGTGCAGATCTTCGACAACACGTCTCATCCCATCGACTGGCAGGAGCGCCAGAAGCACACGCGCGGCATCCTCACCGGCACCGGCAGCGACGCGCGCTTCCCCGGTCGTCCGGTGACCATCGGCGACAATGTCTGGCTGGGCACCAACTGCCTCGTCCGCGCCGGCGTCACCATCGGCGCGCGCTCAATCGTCTCGGCCATGGCCATGGTCACGGAAGACGTTCCGGCGGACGTCATCGTCGCCGGCAACCCGGCCCAGGTCGTGAAGCGTCTGTAACCCGTCCCATTGACGGTTTGGAAAGCCTCCGGACCTAGCCTAGAGTGCGGCCGACCGGATCCTTCGCGCCTGATGGCGTATTCTTTAGCGAATCCAGACACTTATGACATCCCCGTTCCTGCCCTATGGCCGCCAAACCATCGACGACGACGACATTGCCGCCGTCGCCGCCGTGCTGCGCGGCGAGGCCCTGACCACAGGCCCGGAGGTCGACCGCTTCGAGGCCGCCCTGTGCAACGTCACGGATGCGCCCCAGGCCGTGTCCTGCAACTCCGGCACCGCGGCGCTGCATCTCGCCGTCGCCGCGCTCGGCATCAAAGAGGGCGACCACGTGGTCGTGCCCACGCTCACCTTCCTCGCGTCCGCCAACTGCGCGCGCTACGTCGGCGCGGAGGTCATTTTCGCCGACGTGAACCCGCACACCGGCTTGATGGAAGCCGCGCACCTCGAGATCGCACTCAAACAGGCGCCGGCGGGTTCGGTGAAGGCAACCATTCCGGTTCACCTCAACGGCCAATGCTGCGATCTCGATGCTATCGCCGCCGTCGCCAAGAAGCACAACGTCGCGATTGTCGAAGACGCCTGCCATGCACTCGGCGGCACCTATTCCAACGGCGGCAAGGTCGGGTCGAGCACACTCACAGCGGCGGCCTGTTTCTCGTTCCATCCGGTGAAGACCGTGGCAACCGGCGAAGGCGGCGCGGTCACCACCCGCGACGCCAATATGGCCACAACAATGCGTACCCTGCGCAGTCACGGCATGCGCCGCAACCTCACCGCGCCGGACCTGCCGGAGTTCGGCATCGCTGCCGATGGCACGCCGAACCCCTGGTACTACGAGATGCCCGAGGTCGGTTGGAATCACCGGCTAAGCGATATTCACGCTGCCCTCGGCCGCAGCCAGCTGCGCAAGCTCGACCGTTTCGTGAAGCGCCGCGCGGAGATCGTCGCGCGCTACGATTCGGCATTCGCGAAGCTCTCCAATCGCATCCGGCCTATCGGCCGGGTCGGCGGCGCGCCAGCGTGGCACCTGTACGTCGTCCACATCGATTTCGCCGCGACCGGACAGGATCGCGCCGCCGTGATGCACGCGCTGAAGAACAAGGGCGTGGGCACGCAGGTGCACTACTTCCCGGTCCACATGCAGCCCTACTATCAGAAGCGCTACGGTCGCCAGTCGATGCCCGGCGCGGAAGCCTACTATGCGCGCTGTCTCAGCCTGCCGCTGTTCCCTGCCATGACCGATGCGGATGTCGATCGCGTCGTGGCGGCGCTTGCCGACGTCGTCGCCGCATGACCGCGTCCGCGCTGCCACCTGTCGAGCAATTCGGTCAGGCGATGGCGCGGCTTGCGCTGGGCATGATGCGCCATGCCGGCGCGCCCAATCCCGATGCTCCGCATATCGCGATGTACGTCACCCCATGGTACCGCCAGGCCTGCGGCTGGTTCGCCATCGCGTTCGGCATCGCATTGGCCGCCCGTGGCGGCGCACGCGTGTCTTTCCTCATCAACGACATGCCCTATCCCGCGATCCATCCGCAGGAACTGGACGAGATCGCCGCCTTTGAAAGCTTCTGCCGCGATTTCGAGGCGATGTATCCCTACAGCCGCCTCAGCGCCTATCTCGGCGCCGCGTCACCGGATCGCCGCGCCATTCGCGATGGCGTGGTCGATCAGACATTGCTGCTGGATGCGCGACATCGCGTCGGCGCGGGCACCCTCTCGCCCGGCCATCGCGTCTCCTTCCTCCGCACATCGCACACGCCGCTTTCCCATATCGCCGCCGCGGTAGACGGCTACTTCGAGAAAGAGAAGCCGGACGCGATCTATGTCCCCGGCGGCGTCGCCAATGGCTCCTACGTTGTGACGCGGCTGGCGGCGGACCACGGTGTGCGCATCGCCAGTGTCGATTCCAGCCTCGGCAGCCTGTTCGTCGGCAGCCACAGCATCGCCAGCCAGTTCAGCGAACTGGGCGAAACCTATAAGCACCTGATCTCCTTGCCGGCCCGCGTCGGCGAAACCGCCCGCGCCAAGGGCTTCGCCGCCCTCGAGCAGAAGGTCGCCGCCGCGCCCGCAATGGACCTGCCGCCGTGCGATCTCATTCTGCCGCTCGGCTACGATTGGGATACGGTGGCGCTGGGCGTGGGCTCCCTGTATGAGGATCAAGGTACTTGGTTGCGCGATACGGTGTCTTACGTCCTCGCCAAACACCCGGACACGCATATCGTCGTGCGGGCGCATCCACACGAGCTACGGCATCCCAACAAGGATAACGCCATTCTCATGGATGAATGCGCCGCGCGGCGCCTACCGAACCTCCACATCATGCGCGCGCATGACCGCATTCCTGTCTACGGCCTGCTCAAGACCGCGAAGGCCGTGGTCGCCTGCCAGTCCACCGTAGTGATGGAAGCGCAGATGAAGGGCGTCCCCGCTGTCGCCTTGCGCGACAACTACTACGTTCTCGCCGGCGCCGTGCCGCGCCCCCACACCCGCGAGGCCTATCATCATTGGCTCGACCAACATCTGGCCGGCCCCCGCGCGCAGGTATCGGAAGCCGCCAGCGCGGCCGCAGCGCTGCTTTACTTCCTGTTGGAAAGCGTGGCGAAGGATCAAACCCGCTTCACACCCCATGCGGACGATTTTTGGGCATGGCTGAACAATAATCCCGTCGCCGAACTCACTACGCCGTTCATGGGCGACTTGGTGCGCGCCATCGCCGGCGACATTCCGCTCGCCACGCTGAAAGCCCGCCGCGCTCTGGGGCTCGACCCCGTGCCGCCGGGCGCGCTCGATCTGGTGGCCGCCTGATGCCGCTACCGCGTCCGACTTACCCCGCGCCCACCGCCGCCGTACCGGCCCTGGTCTATCAGCCGCCGGCGAGCGACGCGCCTTGGTATCCGCCCGTGATGGCCGGCGCTGATACCCTTGGCCGCATCCATAACGAGGGCGATTTCGTATCGGCTGCACTCGCGCATATGGAACGCCTGACGCCGGATGCCTACACAAACTACCTCGGCAACTTCATCCGCGAGGGCCGCAAACGCTTCGGCGACCAGTGGGTCTACGCGGATATCGTCTCGGTCTTGCTGTGCCTTGCGCGCACGCTGAAGCCGCGCACCTATCTTGAGATCGGCGTGCGCCGGGGCCGCAGCGCTTGCGCTGTCGCCGGCGAAGCGCCCTACTGCGCCATGTTCCTGTTCGACCTCTGGCAGCAGGGCTATGCCGGCATCGACAACCCCGGCCCCGACTTCGTGCGCAGCGAGCTGACGAAAGTCGGCCACCGCGCCCCCGCCACGTTCATCGACGGCGACAGCCATGCCACCCTGCCGGACTTCTTCCGCAGGAACTCCACCGCCGCTTTCGATCTGATCACCGTAGACGGCGATCACTCCGAACGCGGCGCGGCCCAGGACATGTGCGACGTGCTGCCTCGGCTGGCTGTCGGCGGCGCCATCGTGTTCGATGATATCGCCCACCCGGCGCATCCGGAACTCAACGGTGTATGGAAGGAACTCGTCGCCAACGACGACCGCTTCTCCGCCTGGAACTTCCGCGATGCCGGTTACGGCGTCGGCTTCGCGATCCGAAAATACTGACATGGCCGCCACCAGACCTCCCGTCGCTTGGGTCACCGGCGCCAGCGGCTTCATCGGCAGCCACGTCGCGCAGGTGTTCGCCGACAAGGGCTACACCGTCGTGCGGATCGACCGGCTGCGCGGCCCGACGCCGGACAAGTTCTCCCTTGAAGCCGACATCGACGCCCACTCCCTCGGCGCGGCCTACGACATGGCCGGCGCGCCGGTGGCGATCTTCCACGGCGCCGGCAACGGTTCCGTCGGCCGCTCCATTACCCATCCGAAGCTCTGCAAGCGCGACACGCTCGACAGCACCAAGGCTTTGCTGAGCTTTCTCGCCGACGCCGCCCCGCAAGCGCGCGTTGTGTTCCCATCGAGTGCCGCGGTCTATGGCGCCGCCGATGATGTGCCGCTGACGGAGGATCGTAAGCTCGCGCCTGTGTCGCCCTATGGCGAACACAAGAAGCTGGCGGAGGAAGCCTGCCTGAAAGCCGCGGTCAAAGGCCAACCCATCGCCATCCTGCGCATGTTCTCGGTCTACGGTCCGCGTTTGCGCAAACAGCTGCCGTGGGAGCTGGGCCGCAAGATACTCACCGGTACTAACCCGATCGATCTGTTCGGCACCGGCCGGGAGACCCGCGATTTCCTGTCGGTCCACGACGCGGCGGCATTCATCGTTGCGCTGGCCACCATGGATCTGCCGTCGCCGCTGATCGTCAACGGCGCGACGGGACGCGCGGTCACGGTGGCGGCGTTCGCGCACGCACTCGCGAAGGCCCTCGATGCGACGCCGGACATCCGCTTCAACAATGAGGTGCGCGCCGGCGACCCCGCCTTCTTCCGCGCCGACCTCACGCGCCTGAGCGGTCTCGGATTGAAAGCGACGACCGATCTCGACACGGGTCTCGCGGAATACGCTGCTTACCTGCGCTCGCCCGAAGGCCAGCCGCGCAAACCTCCGACCTAAGGCTGCTCGACGGCGTGATAGCGGCCGTCGCCGTGATTGAACACGATAGTCTTGATCGGAGGACTCAGCTTTTCATCCATCAAGCGCCCAAGGCCAATCGCCTTCAGGTGCTTGCCGACGACATGCTGACTTAAGCGCTGGATGTCCGATGGGACGATCGGCGTATAACGGTTCAGCACCTTCACGCATTCGTCGCGGTATTCATCGCGCCGGGTGATGGCCGCGTTGTTTCCATGCATGCGATAGATTCCGAACGGCACCGGCACGACATAGAGCGGCGTCTTCTGGAGGAACCGAGCCCACAACTCGAAGTCGCCGGCGAGCTTCAGGGAGAGATCGAACGCACCCCCGACCTCGTCCCACAGGTCGCGCCGCCAGAAGGTGCAGTCCTGCACGATCCAGCCGCTCGACGGCAGCCCCAGCGAGCGCACATGCTCGCCGTTGTAGAACCCCCACTCGTCCACGCCGGGCACGAAGTCCGCCTTGATCACCACACCGTCCGCGCGCGCCTGCATCGGAAAGCGCGACGTGATCCAACGCACTTCGGGCAACTGATCGAAGATATCGAGCGCGGTCTGGATCGCCCAGGGCGCCAGCTGATCGTCGGAATTCAGCCAACCCATATAAGGGGCGTCGGACAATGCAAACCCCGCCTGGATGGCGTGATACATGCCGGCGTCCTTCTCGGACTGCCAGTGCTTCAGCTTCGCAGCGTGCCTCTTAATGATGTCGACGGAGGTGTCCGTCGAGCCGCCGTCCATGACGACGTAGTCCACGTGGTCGAAGCCGCGTGAATTGATGATCGACGTCATGCACTCGTCGAGATAGGCGCCATAGTTGAAGTTGGTCGTCACCATGCAGAGACGCCCGCTCATGACTTGGCTCCGAACAGCGGATCGAGACGCAGGAACTTCAGCCGCAAGGACATCTCCAGGCCATGCGGCGGCGGCGGCGGCGGCGGCAACGCGATCACGCATTGCGCCCCCGGACCGGTCTCGATCAGACCATTGCCGAGGTCGCGCACGTTGCTCCATGTCGCGTCGCGCAGATCTACAGCCTGCGTATTGCGGTCAGCCTCGCTGGTGGTGGTGACCGTCATGCTGTCGAGGCTCACGATCGACCGCGCCGCCGGCCATGTGATGCGCAGACGCTGATAGGCATCCGGTCCCACGCCTTTGATGGCCGCGGTCAGCTCGGCACGCCCAAAGGTATTCGCCGCGATCGGGATCGTGCCTTGGCGACGCTCGTCGAAGCCCGCACCGGCGTCCGGGCATACGGTCACACGCCCAAGCAGAGGGCCTGCCGTCAGGTTCGCGGCTTGATAGGCGTCCTTGGTACCGGCGGCATAAACCTCGGCGATATAGGGATCTGCCGCGACGAAGGCGGCGGCCGGCCAATACACCTGGTCGAGATTGATGTCCTGCAGGCCCGGCCAGCCGCGATACTCCAGCAATGGACCATCGAACGACAGGTCCGTGAGTTTGTGCGCGCCGGTAAAGTCGATCTTCGCTTCGTGCCGCCACGCGCCGACCGTCGCGGCTTCCTGTGCCGTCGGATGCAGGTGTGAGCTCTCCAGGATCGCCGCGATCTGCGCCTTCAACTCCGGCGCATCCGCCGGCGTCGCCGCGAGGTCGCCGAGGTGTTCGTTGATCGCCGCCACGCCGTCAAGGATGCCCGCCTGCACTGCCTCCATCTGCGCGATCTGCGTTTCGTCGCGCAGGTTGGGCAACAGCACCGGTTCGCCCTTCTCGTCGAAGTGCGACAGGCTGCCTTCGGGACACATGCAGGCGTGTTCCAGAACGAACGGCACGCGCGACAGCAGCTTGCCCATCGGCCCAGCGAACCCGTCCGCGTCGAGATATCCGTGCAAGTCCGCGCCCCCGCCGACATTCGTCTGCGCCTTGGCGTTGAGCGCGAGATAGAAGCCGACGAGATGCAACGGACTGCCTTCCCGCGCCAGCAATCCCTGCAGCACGCTCTGAATTGTCGCGCTGTAGCCGAGGTCCATGATCGCCACGGGCCCAGCAGCACGCAGGTCCATCTGCTTCTCCAGCGCCGTCAGCAGCAGCGCGCGATGGCGCGACGCAACGGCCATGACCTTGGCGAGGAGATGCGGCGCGGTGCCGAGTGCCTGACACAGGCGCACCAGAGCGCGATCCTGGGTGAGGTCGAACGTGCCGCCGACCAACCCCGCCACCTCGGCGACCGTCAGGCCCATCTCACTCAACACCGAAGCTGTGTCATGCCCCGGCGTCAGCATCGCGAACTCCGGCAGCAGGCCGGTGGATTCAGGCGCAAGTGCCGCACGGATTACGGCGCGGCGCGACAGCCACAGCTCTTCGGTCGCGAGCGGCACGCCCAAGGCCTTGGCGGTGTCGCCGACAACCCGATTGAGGAATCGCCCTTCGCGCATCAGCCCGAAGATCTTCGTGGTACTTGTCGCCTTGCAGCCGGCAACGACCCAGCGCGCGAACCCCGCGAATGCCGGCGCGAGCGTGGCAGCTCCATAGGTCCAATAGGGTACGAGCGCGGGATTCACGTCCGCAGGCGCCCGATGGAACAGCCGCGAACGCAAGCCCGTGAGGCCGAAATCGCCGCCACCGCCCAGCCGCGCTGCCCGCGCGGCGAGCGCGCTCGGCCATTCGATGGTTTGCACGCGCGCATCGAACGCCCATTTGTCGTAGTGGCACACCGCGACCCCACGCAAGCGGCACGGCCACACGTCCGCTTCCAATGTATCGCCCACGTGCAATATCTCGGCAGGCGCGACGCCCATATCCGCGATCACCGTGTCGAACAGGTCGCGCCATTTCGGACGTCCGGCTTCGCACGAGACGTACAGCCGGTCGAAATCGCGCCCTTCCATCACGCCGGGCTTGGAAAGGAATCCCTTGATCTGCGTGGAGGAGAAATACGTGTCGGAGACCAGGATGACCTTCGCGCCGGCCCTCTTCGCCGCCGTCATGAGGTCGATGATCGCCGTGTCGCGGATCATCAGTGAGTCCTCGAACGTCACTTCGGCGGCGGCCGCGGCCGGCGCATCGAAGCCTTTGGCGAACAGGAACGCCGGAAGCTCCCGGTAGACGTCCACAAGCGTCACTTCCCGCGACCCCGTGGCCGCTTCCTTACGGGCGCGGGAGTCTTTCTCCGCCGCTGCCCGCAGTTCCGCGAATGCCACCGGATTGATGTGCGGTGCGAGTTGACGCTTCTCCGCCAACAGGCGCCCGAGGAGCAGGAACGCATCCTTGGGCTCCGGCACGCGGCGCCACAACAGCGTGTCGAAGATGTCGATGGAGAGCACACGGATCTGGCCGGCGGCCAGGGCGGCATGCACGGGCACAAGACGCCGATCGGTCACGCGCCGCCCCGTGCAGAAGACGAACGCACTCGCGTCATCGAGAAAGAAGCCCCGCCGCTTTTAAACCGAACGGAGTGTATCCAACAAATCGCACGGCGCAAAAGGAAAGGGCCGGCGGTGAAGCCGGCCCTTCAGGCGTGAGTTCGAGTTTTCTTAGGCAGCCTTCCGGCGACGCATGGCGAGACCGGCGAGGGCCAGACCGAGCAGACCGAGGGAGGTCGGCTCCGGCAGACGCATCGGCGCGGAGGTATTGCCGACGTTGTCTGCGATCGTGGCGTCTTGATCGCCGCTGTTCTTCAAGGTGCGCGCAGAGAAGCTGGTACGGGTGATCAGGTTGGAAAGGCTCTGCGCGGAGAATCCGCTCATAACCAACAGACCGTCCATCGTCGCGCCGGCGGTGTAGGTCCAGGTCAGGTTGACCGCGTAGGCACCATCGGGCGGCGCGACAGGGTTCACTTGATCCGGGGTATAGCCGACGTTCTGCACGGTGCAGGTCCAGCCGGTCGGGCCGACGCAAGTCCCGGCAATGTAGTCGTTGAAGTCGTAGATCGTGAGGAACGAGCCGGTCGTGGCGTTGTGCGGGACCGGGGTCGTGGTCGGCGCGGGGCCGGAGATGGCGCTGGAGTTTGCGGTCAACAACGCGTCGTAATTCCAGGTGTATGCACCTGGACCTCCGGTGATGGATGTCATCGTCGGGATGATGTCGGCGTGCGCGGCGAAAGGCATCAGTGCCAGCAGGCCGATCAGGGGTAACTTTTTCATTGGTGCTCCTAGGCATTAATTTTGTCGCGGCGCAGCGGCGGTGGGGGATCGTCGCTGCGACTGCTTGCCAAACGAATTGCAAGAGCTGTGCCATAGACATTCCCCAAGTTGTCTCAACGACTTACCGCCGGAGCGTTAGCCCCGACCGTCAGAATTCCTGACGCCTGACAACGCTGCTCTGCGTTGGAGGAAAGACCCTAGTGCATTGTTTTTACCTGCCTTTATGTCCTCTCCCTCGGCAAATACGGTGCACGCGGCATGAAACCTCGAACCTGTCCTGTGCGTCCGTAAGGCGAGCCAATCCTCGCGTGCAAAACGATGCGCGATCCTCGTGCCCGCGCGGGCCGTATATCGCGTTACACTTACGCAGTTTCCAGACAGCGGTGCCCGCGTGCGTGTTCTCATCGTCGAAGACGAATGGCTGATCGCCATGGACCTGGCCGAAACCTTGCGCCAGGCCGGCCACGAGGTCGTCGCGACCGCCGCGGACAGCGACGAAGCCTTGGCGGCCGCGAAGGAAACCGCGCCGGATTTGGTCTTGATGGATCTGCGCTTGGCGAACGGAACCAGCGGGGCCGATGCCGCGAAACGGCTGCGGGACGAGACGAAGCTGCGCTGCATCTTCGTCAGCGCCAATCTCGATGACGCCACCTTGCACCGGCTGCAGCCGCTCGATCCGCTCGGCTTCGTGGCCAAGCCGATCCTGCCCGCGCGTCTGAAGCAGGCCATGGGCGTGGCCGAGATCGCGCTGGCCACTGTCGCCTGATCGCATGGCCGCGGGGGAACGACGTGACCGTCGAGCATGAATTCTACAAGCAGATCGCGCCCATCCGTAGCGCGGCGGGAATCTTCGACGAAACGCGCTACGCCGCGGCACCTGACGATTGGTGGATCGCCATCTCCGATATTCGCGGCTCCACCGCGGCCGTCGCCGCCGGGCGTCACTCGGATGTGAACTTCGCCGCGGCGGCGATGATCGCGGCCCTCACAAATCTCTGCGGTCAGTTGCCCTATCAGTTCGGCGGCGACGGCGCGGTCGCGCTGGTGCCGCCGACGGATATGGCGACCGCGCGGCGCGTGCTGGCCCGCGTGCGCAGCTTCGCCGCCCGCGACTTCAATCTCGACCTGCGGATCGGCATCGTGCCGGTGAAGTCCCTGTCCGCGCGCGGCCTTGCGGTGCGCGTGGGCCGCTACGAGCCCTCGCCCGGCAGCGCGTACGCTGTGTTCCGTGGCGGCGGGATCGAGCACCTTGAGAACGCGGTCAAGGGCCGCGGCGACGCTGACCTCGCCATGGAAGCGATGGTCAATGACTCGGAGGACGACGGCGAACCGCCGGATCTCACCGGCCTGTCGTGCCGCTGGACGCCGATCAAAGCCGCGCGCGGCACGATGGTGTCCTTGGTCTTGCGCTGTGCGGACCATCGCCAGGTGCACGCGGAACTCGCCCGCCTCGCCGGCCTGCCGACGCTCAACGCGCTTCAACCCACCAGCCTCAAAGCGAAGTGGCCGCCGAAGGGCATGGTGCGCGAAGCCAAGGCGCGCCGCGGGAATGTGCCCTTGTGGCTTATGGTCCCAGCCGTCGCGGTGATCACGCTGGTCGGCTGGGTGTTCGTCTATTTTCGCCTTCCCGCCGGCAAGTTCGATCCCAATCGCTACATCAAGGAAGTGACCGAAGGCGCCGTCGACTTCGCCCGCGCCGACGAAAGCCTGTGCGTGGTGTTCGATTGTCCGAAAGACAAGATTCCGGTGTTGAAGGAATACCTGGACGGGCGCGTCGCCCGCGGTGAGATCAAGTACGGTATGCACCTTTCGGATCATGCGGTGATGACCTGCCTCGTGGTCTCGACCACGGACGGCCAGCACGTGCACTTCGTCGACGGCGGCGACGGCGGCTACACGTCCGCCGCCACTCAGCTCAAGGCGCAGCTGGCGGCGGGGTAGAAACACCGACCTCATCGCGTCGTCCGCGCACTTCATTAAGTTTGTTTCGCACGAACACCACGCAAGCGCCGATGGCCATGAATAGAATCGCGTTCGCGCCGACGTAGGCCGAAACCTCTATCAGGTAATCCGCCCAACTCTTCCAACAGTCTACGTCGTTTGGCGAACAATGCAGGCCGCGCCGTGGCGCTTGCTCGGCAAACATAGCCGTGAAAATGGCAGCCTGAATCAGGATCGCGGCGATGACGATGGACGCCACAATTGACAGCGGCGCGCGCGCTTGATTGCTTGCCGTACCAGCACGCGATGCCCTTCGATCCACGGCGAATTTAGAGATGACAAAAAACGGAAACGTCGCGAGAACGAAATACACATACAGCAGTAAGCACGCATGCCACGACGCGCCCCGATACCACTCGCTATTCCCGATGTAGATTGCTGTCAGGATGGCGACGATAAAAAGCCAGCCTGCGAACGCCCGCTGTGCGCCACGTATCTGCAACTCACCCTCCTCTTGGAGACGGACTACCATCGTCCACTAGCGCCATTGCTCCACGGCCTTTGCTCCATCACTCGAGCAACCCGCGCGCCATAGTGGTTCACTTTGTCGATTCCAAGACCGTTGTATAGCGTCCCAACTTTGGCAGGATTAGGGTCGGCTATACGGGATTGAATACGGCCCAACAATTCCGCCGTTGCCCGTAAATTTGTTTGTGGATCGGATGCGTTCTGCGGAGTTATTCCGCCGACGCCCTCCCAAATGTCAGGGTTTTATTGCCCGGCCGAACTGATTGGGGTTCCTGCAAGGCGAGTCTTTTGAGACCGTCGTAGTAGCCGTGTGAATTTTCCACGTTAGACGACGGACCGAAGAAGGTTCGGATCAATATTCGACTTGGCCGCCATTTCCTGAATGATCTTCTCATTGTCTCGAACAACGTCGGTTCCGCAGGATTTCCATTCGTAAATTGGTGCGCCGGACTTGGCTTCTGGATTCTGAGCGACATCAAATGTCGCCGGCGCATTGTTGAGAATTGCCTGTTTCCTATCCGCTTCCTTCCCAAGCAGTGGCGCATACTTGATCTGTTCCGGTCGATACGTCGCGCTTACCGGAATCTGCGGAATTTGGCTCGCGGGCGGCGTGCTTCCCACCCCTTGGCCCTGTTGCGGAACATCCTGTGCGTATTGGGCCTCTCGCCGCATGTAGGGTGAAGGCAGTGGAGCCGGTTGGTCCAGCCGCTTCATGATGAATTCCATCTCATCGTTCATCGTCTGGCCGCGTGAGCGCCAGGGGTCGCCAAAGGGCATGCGCAACCTCCAGAAACGTTGAAGACCACAATTGGCGCATTCTCGAATTTCGTCAAACCTCACGGTGTGAACATCGTGATTCCAATGTCCTAACGGTGGCGCAGTTGGCGGCGGCGGAATAGGCGACGCCCGCGCACAGTTACGCGCTAAATACGCGCGGGAAATTTCGCGCCATGACGCCCTTTGGGTCTGTGTTCGTCGAATCGCCGATCATCATGGGGCACTGACCTCCTTCGTCGGGAGATCACCATTGGCGCGTCACCGGAGTTCGTCAAACCTCACGGTGTGTTCACCGCGATTCCAACGCGCTAGCGGAAGGCGATCAGCGCGCCGATGGCGAGCAGGGTCACGGGCGCGAGCCAGCGCACCAGGAATCGCCAGGCCATGAGCCACAGCGAGGAGATCGGCGCGAGTTCGTCCCGCACCAGGTCTTCCGTCAGTTTCCAGCCGGAGAACACCAAGAGCGACACGCCTGCCACCGGGATCAGCACGTCGGAGGCAAGGCGGTCGACGGCCTGGAACACGGTCGCGTTCTTCAGCCACGGCGACCAGAACAGCGGATGAAAGCTCTTTCCGACGTTGAAGGAGAAATTGATGCCGATGCCGAGCAGCCAAGCAGCGGAGGCGAAGCCGAGCCCGGCCTCTGCGCGCTTCCAGCCGTGACGCTCCATAGCCCAGGCGACCAGGGGCTGCAAAGCGGCGATGGCGGACGTGAGCGCGGCGAGCATCAGGAACAGGAAGAACAGCGTGCCGACGATGGCCCCGCCGGGCATGCGCGCGAAGGCCGTGGTCATGGTCACGAACACCAGCCCCGGCCCTTCCGCCGGATTGAGGCTGTTGGCGAACACGATCGGGAACACGGCGAAGGCCGCCAGCAGCGACACCACCACGTCCGCCGCCACGATCCCCACGGCGGCGCGGGTGATGTTGACGGACCGGTCCAGGTGCGTGCCGAAGGTCATCATGATGCCCAGGCCCACGGTCACGGTGACGAAGGCGCTGCCGATGGCCGTGAGCACCGCGCTCGGACCGAGACCCGTGAACACCGGGCGCGTCATGAAGTGCACCGTGGTCATGAACGCGCCGTTGACGCCGGCATAGATCACCAGGCCCACGAGCACCGCCAGGAACGAGGGGATCAGCACCTTGAAAGCACGCTCAAGCCCCTCACGCAGTCCCTGGGCGACCAGTACCGCGACGACCAGCAGGAATCCCCCGTGCCAGCCCATGAGGCCGATGGGGTTCGCCAGGAACGTGTCGTACGCCACCCGCACGGCTTCCGGCGTGGCGCGGTTGAAGGCGCCGGTGGCGCTCTTGAGCATGTAGGGCACCGCCCAGCTCGCGAACACGGTGGAGGTGGACAGCACCAGGAAGGTCGCCAGCAGGCCCACCGCGCCGAACCCACGCCACAGGGGGCTCGCGCCGGATTCCCGCGCCAGCGCGGCGATGGAGCGCATCGGGCTGCCGCCGCCGCGGCGGCCGATGATCAACTCCGCCACCAGCACCGGCATGACGATGCCAAAGGCCGCCAGCACATACACCGCGACGAACGCGCCGCCGCCGTGCAGGCCCGTCACATAGGGGAAACGCCAGATGTTGCCTAAGCCGACACCGGCGCCGATGGCGGCCAGCACGAACGCCGGAGTGGAGGTCCAGCGAGTGTACAGCGGCACCACTCCAGGAACAGGCTTGGGCCCGGGCTGGGACGCCTCGCTCATGGAGCTTGCAGCGCCGCCGAGCGCACACGCGCGAGCGCGTAGACCGCGCGGGTGTTCGGCATGGGCACGCCGAGCCGTTCGCCGACCTCCAACAGCGCCGCCATCACGCTGTCGAGTTCGAGGGGGCGGCCCCGTTCCGCGTCATAGAGCATGGAGGTCTTACTGGCGTTGAGCTTCGGTCCAATGGCCCGCAGACGCTCCGCCGGATCCTGGCCGACCTCGAGGCCGAGTTTCGTGCCCACCGCGCGGGTCTCCTGGGCGATCGCGATCACCAGTTCAAGCGCGAACGGATCGGTCAACACCTTGTCCAGGGTCGACATGGTCAGCGCCGACACCGGGTTCATGGTGACGTTCGCCTGCAATTTCACCCAGATGTTGTTGCGAACCTGCGGGAAGGCATCGGTCTTGTAGCCCGCACCTCGGAACATCTCGGCGATCTCCTCCAGGCCGTCCATGCGTCCGTCCGGGCGGCCCAGTTCGATCTGCTGCATGCTCTGATGCACGATCGCGCCGTCGACTTCGCCGACCACGCAATTGATCACGCCCCAGACGATACGGTGCGCGGGGATGTGCATCGCCAGTTCGCCATCCGGGTCGAGGGATTGCAGGCGCGTGCCTTCCAGCGCACCGCCGAAGCCGTCGAAAAACCACCAGGGAATTCCGTTCATCAGGAACACCACCGGCGTTTGGGGCCCGCACAGGGCCGCGATCTCGCTCGCCAGCCCCCGCAACGCGCCGCCCTTCAGCGTCACGATCACCAAGTCCTGCTGGCCCAGTTCCTCCGCGCGCGTCGCGACAAGCGGCCGGCGATAGTACTTTTCGCCGCCGGTATAGAGCGTCAGCCCGCGTTGCTCGATGGCGGCGGCCCGCCCTGGCCGCGCGAGCGCCGTGACACGAAAGCCGCCGTTCAACAGGAGCACCGCCAGCATCCCGCCGATGGCGCCGGGCCCGACGATACAGACCGACTTGAACGCCATGTCAGTGCTCGAAGATCTTGCCGGGATTCATGATCCCCGCGGGATCGAGCGCCTGCTTGATGCTGCGCATCACAGCCACCGCACCCTCGCCCGCCTCATGGCGAAGATGCTCGCGCTTGCCGAGCCCGATGCCGTGCTCGCCGGTGCAGGTGCCGCCGAATGCCAACGCGCGTTCGACCATGCGGTCGTGCATCTTCTCGGCGGTGTGAACCTCATCCGGCTTGGTCGGATCGACGACAAAACAGACGTGGAAATTGCCGTCGCCCACATGTCCCATCAACGTCGCCGGGATCGTCGTATTGGAAAGGTCGGCCTTCGTGGCGACGATGCACTCCGCGAGACGAGAGATCGGCACGCACACATCCGTGACCAAGCCTGCGGAATTGGGGCGGAGCGCGAGGCTGGCGTAATACGCCTTGTGCCGCGCCTCCCACAGCTGCGCGCGTTCCTCGGCCTTTTCCGCCCAGGTAAACCCGCCGCCGCCGTGATCCTCCGCGATCGCGCCGACGGCTTCGGCCTGCTCGCGCACGCCGGCTTCGCTGCCGTGGAATTCCATCAGCAGCGTCGGCTTCTTTGGGAGGCTCAGCTTCGAGTAGCGGTTGACCGCGTCGATGCTCACCTCGTCCAGGAATTCGATGCGCGCGATGGGAATGCCCGCCTGGATCACCGCGATCACGGTTTCCACCGCCGGGCCCACGTCGTCAAACGTCACCATCGCGGCGGAGGTCGCCTCGGGAATGCCGTGCAGACGCAGCGTGATCTCGGTGACGATGCCGAGCGTGCCTTCGGAGCCAACCATCAAACGCGTGAGATCGTAGCCGGCGGCGGACTTGCGCGCGCGGCCGCCGGTCTTGATGACTTCGCCGCTGGCGAGCACCACGGTCAGGCCCAGCACGTTGTCGCGCATGGTGCCGTAGCGCACGGCGTTCGTGCCGGAGGCGCGCGTCGCCACCATGCCGCCGATGGTCGCTTCCGCGCCCGGGTCGATCGGGAAGAACAGGCCTTGGTCCCGCAGGTGGGTGTTGAGTTGCTTGCGCATCACGCCGGGTTCGATCACGCAGTCCAGATCCGCGGCGTTCACCGTCAGGATGCGGGTCATGCGCGACAGGTCGATGGACACCCCGCCTTTCACCGCCACCACCTGTCCCTCCAAGGAGGTGCCGGCGCCGAACGGAATGATCGGAAGGTTGTGGCGGGCGCAAATCTTCACCGCCGCCGCGACCTCGTCCGTGGTCAGGGGGAACACCACCACGTCCGGCAAGGCGGCCGCGTGGAACGATTCACCCTTGCCGTGCTGGGTGCGCAAAGCCGTGGCGGTGCTCACCCGGTCGCCCAGCAGGGCGGTCAGGGCGGCCAGAGCAGCAGCAAGGGGCGCGGCGTCGTTCATGACGCGCACCATAGGAGGCCGGCGGGCGGGAATAAAGTGCTGAGCGGGAGGGAAAATCCCCGTGAGGTCGCCTTTTCCCCAGGATTCAGAACAGCATCTCCGCCCCCCCTGCTTCCCCCAGGCTGCCGCACCAATTTCCAACCGCTGCGTTAAGCCTGCATGGCCGCCGTCGTCGCCCTGCTTCGGAACACTTTTGAGGTCCCCGCCCACTACGAACAGCGGGTGTATTTCTACGATTCCATCGTCCTGATCGGGACCGTGGCCCTGGCCGTGATCGGCGCCTTGGCGCTGACCACCATGGCCATGACCCAGCCGGACATGGAGCGCGCGCTGGCGCTGATGATCTACGGGCTGTCGGTGGTGCTGACCCTGAGCCTTTCAGCGTCCTACAACCTCAATCGGGAACTCAAGTGGGTCGAGCGGCTGCGGGCGTGCGACCACGCCGGCATCTTCGCCATGATCGCGGGGACGTACACGCCGCTGGCCGTGATGGGACTGAACCCAACCCATGGCGCGATCGTCGTTGCCATCGTTTGGACCGTCGCCGCGATCGGCGCTTTCTTGAAACTCACCTACCCGCGCCGCTATGAGCGCTGCGGCATCGCCGCCTACCTCGTTCTCGGCTGGCTGATCCTGCCGCTGATCGTGCCCTTGAGTGCGACCCTGCCGAGCGAAGCGCTGTGGCTGCTCGCGGCCGGCTGCGCGATCTATTCGATCGGCGTGTGGTTCCACATGGCGCGGCGCATCCCGTACCACAATGTGATTTGGCACGCCTGCGTCCTTGCGGGCGCGGCGTGCCATTTCATCATGGTGGCGGTTTACGTCGCGGATGTGCCCCGCGCGTAGCGCGGTTAGTCCTTGAACATGTCGGCGAAGCGCTTCGCCTTGCGGCCCTTGTGGGTGCCGCGGTGGTACACGTCCGACACGATCAGCGGCACGACCGAGGTGGCTTCGGCGAACACCATCTGTTCGCAAGCCGAGTCCACCTTGCCCCAGGAATTGGCTTCCTTGAGGGTCGAGGACGAGCACGCGCCGTCGCGGCTGTCGGCGACGGTGATCTGCACGGTGTACTTGTGCATCTCGACTTCCTTGCCGAGCACTTCGGCGCACACGACCGTGTCCTGCACGAAGTTCTTCGGCACGCCGCCGCCGATCATGAACAGCCCGGTGGTGCCGCCCTTGATCTTGATCTCGGTGAGTTCGCGGAAGTCGGCGATGGAATCGATGGTGATATGCCCCTTCGGATTCTGCACCTGGTGCAGCACCAGGCCGAAACCGGCGGAGCTATCGGTGAACGCCGGGCAGAAGATCGGCACGCCCATGTCGTAGCAAGTCTCGACCAGGGAGTTCTTCTTCTTGGCGTTCTTCTTCAGCCAGCGGCCCATTTCCTTGATGAACGCGCGGCTCGAGTACGGGCCGGGCTTCATGCCGTCGGCGATCTCGCCGATGGTGCGGTCGCAGTTCTGCAGCTCTTCCTCGTCGATGTAAGTGTCGTAGATGCGGTCGATGTAGAGGTCGCGCAGGTCCTTGTCGTCGTTGAACTGAGAACCCTGGTAGTGCTTGAAGCC
Source organism: Rhodospirillaceae bacterium (assembly GCA_965279655.1). Lineage (GTDB taxonomy): Bacteria > Pseudomonadota > Alphaproteobacteria > Rhodospirillales > Rhodospirillaceae > SCTM01. The sequence continues at coordinate 5,071,756 of OZ257255.1, read as the reverse complement.
CAGCGCCTCGAAGAAGTCCATGTCGACGATCGACGCGCCGGTGGCGACGATGGCGTCGATCATGCCGAACTTCACCATGTCGCGGTACACGTGCATGCAGCCACCCGCGGACGTGGAGCCCGCGAGCGACAGGATCACGGTCGCCTTCTTGTCGCCGATCATCTGATTGACGATCTCTGTCGCCTTCGCCGTGTCGCGGCTGGTGAACGACATCTTGCCCATGGCATCGATGATCGGACGCGCATCGAACTTGGTGATGTCGATGTGCTCAACCGGCGTCGACAGCAGTTCGGCTTTGCGGTTGGTCCGTACTTTGACGTTGGATTTCACCGGGGGCTTGGTCTTCGATTTGGTCTTGGCGGCCATGGGCAGTCCATTCGTTAGCGTGAAAGGGGGGCGTGAGAGCGGGGGAACAGGCGTACGGCAACCGCCCGCGCGGGTCGCGGGCGGCGCCTGAGATTAGGCTGATTGGGCGGGCTACTCTACCGTCGGCGCAACGGCTTCGTCATGATCGTTTGACGAAGCCTGCGCTGCGAGTGCCGGTTGGAAGTCGCTCGGTGCGGCCGGTTCGACCAGTTCCAGACGGCGGCGCGGACGGACCCCGCTGACCGCCATGGCTTCCGGCCACACGGTCGCGACCGCAGAGGCATGGAACCCATTGAAACGGGTCTGCATCGCCGCGCCATAGGCGCCCAGCTGACTGATCTCGATCCAGTCGCCTTCCTGGGTGTCTTCCGGCAGCAGGAATGGTCCCTTCATCTTGTCCAGGGAATCGCAGGTCGGGCCGTAGAACGTAAACGGCACGAGCTTTTCGGACGGCGTACGCACGGACATGCCCTTACCGGTGCCTTCCGCCACGACCGTCTCCTTACGCACCGGCGCCTTCGGGCGGACGAGCCGCACGGGATAGCGCCAGCCCAGGGTGCCGGCGTCGAACAGGCTGCCGTAGGTGCCGTCATTTATGTACAGGCGGCGGCCCTTGCGCAGCATCACGCGCACGAGCATGGACGCGCCCGCCGCGACCATCGCACGGCCCGGTTCGCACCACAGTTCCACGCCGTCGTCGAGCAACGGCTTCGCGGCCGCCAGGATGACCTCGGCGAACTTCTCCAGCGGCGGCGGGGTCATGCCCGGGTAGAACGCCGGGAAGCCGCCGCCCACGTCGATCACGTCCAGCTTCACCTTCGCCTTCGCGGCGACGTCGATCGCGCGCGCGGTCGCGCCGGCATAGGACACCGGGTCCATGCATTGGGAGCCGACGTGGAAGCAGATACCCACCTTGTGCGCGACCTTGCGGGCATGGCGCAGCAGATCGGCGGCCACGGAGGGCGCCGCGCCGAACTTGCCGGACAGGTCGTAGGCGGCCGTGGTCGTGCCTACGGCCAGGCGCACGAACAGGTTCAGGTTCTTCGCCGACTTGGTCTCCTCCAGGATCTTCATGAGCTCCTGGGTGGAATCGAGCGAGAACGTCCGCACACCCATCTTATAGGCGGCGCGAATCGCTTCGCGGCTCTTCACCGGATGCATGAAGTGCATCTCGGCGTCCGGGAACAGGCTCGCGACCAGGCGCGCTTCTTCCAGGGAGGCGACGTCGAACTGGCGGATGCCCGCGTCGTACATGTGCTGCAGCATGTGTTTGCTGGGATTGCACTTCACGGCATAGAGCACCCGGCCCGGGAACAGGGTCAGGAACCTGGCGGCCTGGCTGCGGACGGACTCCGGGAACACGCACTCCACCGGCGCTTCGGGCTTCAGACGGCGCGCAACCTCATCCACCGACCGGTAGATCGGAGCGGGCGCCACAGCCGGCGAAGACCAAGAGCTGGGAATGTCGAAGGGGATAACCTGGCGATTACGCATTTCTAGCTTTTTCCGCACCTGCCGCAGTCTTTCGAGACCGCGCTTGTTCGCCTCAGCCCGCAGCAAGAGACCACGGACGCACGTATCACCGGAGGACAGAGCCCCCGGCAGACGAGGGTGGGATCAATCTAAAATGACGTCGTACTTGGAGATCACGACGAGATCATGACCATCCCAAGCGACATGGGAGAAGTCGATGAAGGTGGCGGGTACACGGGCGCGCATGCGGGACTGCCGTACAGTTGGCGTACGGGCGTCGGCTCGGCGCGGTGGTGGGTGTAGCGACAAGAAGGGCATGCACGGCCTCCTTTGATCAATCAGACAGGTAGTCCAACCAACGAAAGGACGCTTACGTCGTTGCTTAACGGCGACTTGCTTTAGGCACGTGCGCGTAACGTCTGGGTTCGCATTTACTCTCATTGACGTCAATTTCAAGTAAAAATCCCCCCAGGAGCGAATTTTTTTGACTCGTGTGACCGGCGACGCCGATGCTCTTCAGCCGCCGCCGCGATGGATGCGCGGCGCCAGTGCCTCGGGAGGGACCTCATGCTTCGCCCATTCGCCTACACAGCGCTCGTCACCGTGCTGTCGTTGCTCGTCTACCTCAGCTTTCTTTTCAAGGTCGGCGGCGCGCGCGTGAAGTACAACACGCCGGCGCCCGCGACGGACGGACCGCCCGAGTTCCAGCGTATTTTCCGCGTTCAAATGAACACGGTGGAACAGCTCGTGTGGTTCCTGCCGTCGCTGTGGCTGTTCGCCGTGGCGTGGGGCGATCCGATCGCGGCGGCCATCGGCGTGTTCTGGCCGATCGGCCGACTGGTGTTCGCGCGCGGCTACTATGTCGCGCCGGAGAAGCGCAGCGCCGGCTTCGGCATCTCATTCCTCTCCGCGGCGATCCTGCTGCTCGGCGCGATCGTCGGCGTGGTCATGGCGCTGATCTGAGCTCTGTAACAGAGCTTCACAATTCCGAGTCGCGAGGCGTCTAGGGCGCCGGCGTTCCCGCCACCAGCGCCCGGACCTGCGCGACGGTGGCTGGGGAGGCCGCGCCCTGCACGCGGCCGATCTCGCGGCCGGCGGCATCGACCACCATCACCAGAGGCGCGCTGCGATCGGTGATGGCGAGCGCCGGCATCACTTTGGCCTCGTCGACGTAGAGCACAACCACCCGGTCCCGCACGGCCGCGTCCTTGTAGACACCGCGCATGCCGCCGGAAATGAACCCGCGCACCAGCGCCCCCGGATTGGGGATCAGCGGCATGTTGTAGATTTGGCAGGCTGTCGGATCGGCGCGCAGGTCGGCAATCGCCGCATCCCAGGCGTCGACGGCCTGCTGCATGTTCCGTCCGAACGAGAACAGCAGGACATTCCTTGCGGCCGTGAAGCTCGCCGGAACCGGAAATGGCGTGCGGTTGAGGGTTTCCGCCTTGATGGTCGGCAAGACGTCGGCGTGGGCGAAGGTTGGCGCCAGCAGGCCGACGAAGAGAATGAGAAGGCCGCGCGAGATCATGACTCTGTTACGCGCCGCCCCGCCGCTGGATCAACCGGAATTACTCGGCCGCCTTCACATCCGCCGGGGAATGGAGCATCGGGACCGCAGGATGGACCCAGCCCTTGGGATCCACGCGCCGCGCCGGTGACGGGATCACGGACACCTTTTCGGTCTCTTGTGCCGCGAGCGCCGCGCCGTCCAGAGCGCCGCGCGTGCGCGCCCACTCCTGAGCCTTGCGGCGGAACATCAACTCCATCCCGTCGCTCTCGATCAGGAATTCGTCGGTGGTGGATTTGGGCGTGAACTTGGGCTTCACGAAGCGGACGATCTCGTGGTCTTCCACCGCGGCCTGCATCAGGCCTTTGAGACGCTCGGGGTCCTGCTCCGGCTCCAGCAGGAAGTTGCGGGCCTGGAAGCCGTAGCTCTTGGTGGTGAATTCATCCACAGGCACGCGCGCGGAGAACAGCACCTGCGAAATTTCGGGCGTCATTTCCTGGTAGAGCATCTCCGTCAGCCCAACCATCGAGAAGTGGAGCGTGACGTGGGTGGATTTCCGATCCGCCGGCAGAAGCTTCTGCATGGCCTCGGATTTGCCCGACAGCGGGGGTGCCGCGCGCGTGCGGCTGACAGTCGCGCCGTATTGCTCCTCGGTGATCGGCACGATGTTGGCTTTCGGGCTGAGGCGGTTGCCGAAGGCCTTGTGCACGAACGACGGGTGCGAGGTGTCGACGGAGTTCTCCCCCAGGCGCGCCCAGTTCACCTCGGTGTAGGTGTACTCGTAGGTGACCAGACGCCGGTCGGACGCGGCGTAGAAGGGCTCGAACCAATCCGGGATCGCCGGTCGGTCGTCTTCCGCCGCATCGCCGAGGAACACGAACACGAGGCCGTACTTCTCGGTGACGGGATAGCTGTCGATCCGGGCGCGCTTGGGGATGGTGATGCCGTCGCCCAGCGCGGGGATGCTCACGCACGCGCCGGCCGTGTTGAACTCCCAGCCGTGGTAGGGGCAGGCGATGCAGGCGCCGTGCGTCTCGGACACATTCACCTGGCCGCGGTGCAGCGCGGCGCCGCGGTGGCAGCACACGTCGGACAGGCAGTGCGCCGTGCCGGCCGCGTCCCGGAACAGGACGAAATCGAGCCCGAGCATCCGCGTCTTGTACGGCGCGGCGCCGATCTCCGTCGCCCGGCCCGCCGGATACCAGTTGTTCAGGAGCATTTCGCCTCCGCCTCTTCGATCGCCCTACTCTATCCTACGCAGCGCGGGCGTGATTTGATCACCGTCAGTCTGACAAACGTCATATAGATAAGACAACTTAATCTCCAGCGGCCGACCATGGGAGGGACGCGATGGGTCTTCGGGGCTGTCGTCTACTTATTTTAGCGGCGGCGCTTATGGGGGCGGCTCAAGGAGCCCCCCCAGCTCAGGCCGCGGAAAAGGTCTTCCGGGTCGGGGCCACGGCCCTGCCGCCGAGCCAGGGCAATCCGTACACCAGTGTCGGAACTACCTCCCAGTTCGTCTGGGCGGCGATCTACGACACCCTCGCCCGGGAGGACAACACCGGCGCCCTGCAGCCGGGCCTGGCGGTCTCCTGGGAGAACCCCGACCCGCTCACCTGGGTGTTCAAGCTCCGCAAGGGTGTCTCCTTCAGCAACGGCGAAAAGTGGGACGCGCCCGCCGCCAAGAAGCTCCTCGACATCCTGCGGCTCGATCCGCGCGGCCTCGCGCAGGCCAGCAACCGCGAAGCCCGTCGTTTCGCGGACGTGCTCGCGCCCGACGCGGACACGCTGGTCATCAAGCTCGCCGAACCCAATGCGATGCTGCCGCGCCATCTCGTGCAGTTGCAGTTCGTGGCGCCGGCGCATCTCGACAAAGTCGGCTTCGACGGCTTGGCGGCGCAGCCGGTCGGCACAGGCTCGTTCGTGCTCGACCAGTGGCTGCCGGAGAAGGTGATCCTCAAGGCCAGCCCCACGGCGTGGCGCAAGCCGAAGGTCGACCGGCTCGAGTTCCTCACCCTGCCGGAACCGGTCGCGCGCATGCAGGCGCTGCAGACGGGCCAGGTCGACGTGGCGTTCGCGGTGAACCCTGAGCAGGTCGCCGAACTCACCGCCGCGGGCCTGAAGATTTTCAAGCGCCAGCCGGCGCGCATCTTCTGCATCGTGTTCCAGACCCGCGACCCCGCCTCGCCCTTCACCGACATGCGCCTGCGCCAGGCGGTCAGCTATGCCGTCAACGTGAAGGCGATCACCCAGACGCTGCTGGGCGGCATGGTCGAGCCGGTGAGCCAGGGCGCCCTGCCCGACACGATCGGCTTTAACCCCGACCTGAAGCCGTTCCCCTACGATCCGGCGAAGGCGCGCGCGCTGTTGAAGGAAGCGGGCAAGCCCGATGGGTTCTCCTTCGTGCTCGAGTTCGGCGCCGGCACGCTCTCCTACGACGCGGCGGTGATGCAGCAGGTCGCGGCCGATCTCGCCGCCGTCGGCATCAAGATGGAGATCCGCCCGGTGTCCTACGCGCAGTACGCGCGCCTCGTCGTCGCCGGTGGGTGGAAGGGGGCCGCGATCCCCATGGACTACCTGCCGGTCGGCAGCGATGCCCTGCGCGCGATCTATCGCGGCAGTCATTCCTGCGCCTGGAACACGCCGTGGTTCTGCGATCCGGAGATCGAAGCGCGCGTGAACGCCGCGGGCACGGAGCCGGATCCGGCGAAGCGCCTGGTGATGACGCAAGAGCTGTTCAAGACCTACCGCGACATCGCGGAGAGCTTGCTGCTGTTCCCGATCCTCGGTCTCGATGCCCTGGGACCGCGCGTCGCGAAGTGGGAAGCCTGGCACGACATCCCGCAGTTCCACGACATCGCATTGAAATGAGCTGACATGCGTTTCGCAATCGCCGTCCTGTTCGCCACGATCCTACTTGCGCAAGCCGCGTCGGCCGCGCCCTCGTGCACACTCATCGCCGATGTGCAGAGCGGCGAGGTGCTTGTGCAAGAGGGTCCCTGCGGCAACCGCGTCACCGCAGCCTCCACATTCAAGATCGCGTTGAGCCTGATCGGTTACGAGACCGGCTTCCTGAAGGACGCCCGCACGCCGGCCCTGCCCTACAAGGACGAATACAGGGCCATGATGGAGAGTTGGAAGATCACCACCGATCCGATCATTTGGATGGAAGACTCCGTGGTTTGGTATTCCCAGGTAATGACGCAAGCGCTGGGCCTGGAGACGCTGCAAGGCTTCGTCGATCGCTTCAGCTACGGCAATCGCGATCTTTCGGGTGGCCTCACCAAGGCATGGCTGAGCGGTTCGCTACAGATCTCGCCGGCGGAGCAAGTCGCATTCGTGCGCAAAATGCTGACGGGCAAGCTGCCCGTGTCGCCGCGCGCGGTGGCGGAGACCAGGGCGATCATTCCCACGTTCGATGCCGCGGACGGCTGGACGATCTGGGGCAAGACCGGCAGCGGCCTTGAAACCGGCGCCGACGGCAAACTCGACCCGAACCGCCAGGACGGCTGGTTCGTCGGCTGGGCGACCCGGGGCAAGCAGACGATCGTCTTCGCCTATCTGGTCCGCGACGACGTGAAGGCCGAGGACCGCGCCGGCATCCGCGCCCGTGGGCAATTCGTGGATGCGCTGCCGAAGCTGATGGCGAAGCGTTAGCGCGCCAAGCCCTACCGCGGACGGGCGCCGTCGCCGATGTAGATGCCGAGTTCGCGCGCGGTGCGCACCAGGGGGCTGTCGGCGGTCACGAAGCGCGGGCCGCCCACGACGTCCTTCAAGGGCACGTCGCTGATGGTGCCCCCGCGCCAGGCGACCATGCGGGCGCTCTTGCCATCGGCCAGCAGTTCGACGGCGCGCACGCCGAAGGTGGAAGCGATCAGGCGGTCGAAGGCCACGGGCGAGCCGCCGCGCTGGACGTGGCCGAGCACGGTCGAGCGCGCGTCGAAGCCGGTGCGCTTCTCCAGTTCCGCCGCGATGTCGGGACCGATGCTGCCGCGCCGCCGCCGGTCATTGTCGAAGCGCGCCACGCCTTCCGCCACCACCACCAGCACCGGGCCGGGCCGGTCATGGGTAATGGTTTTGATGTGGGCTGCGACCGCATCGAGATCGTAGCTGAACTCCGGCAGCAGGATCACATCCGCGCCGCCCGCCACGCCGCCGTAGAGCGCGAGGAAGCCGGAATCACGCCCCATCGCTTCGAGCAGCATGATACGGCTGTGGCTCGCGGCGGTGGACGCCAGGCGATCCAGCGCCTCGGACACAACGCCCACGGCGGTGAAGAAGCCGACGGCGAACTCCGTGCCGGGCACGTCGTTGTCGATGGTCTTGGGCACGCCGACCCATGGGATGTTCGCCGGCGCCAGCACGCGATCGAAGATGCGCATGCTGCCGTCGCCGCCGATCACCATCAGATGGGTTATCCCGAGTTGGCGCAGCGCTGCCGCCACGGCGTCCGAACGTCCGGTCTTGTTGGGATCGTCCTTGGTGTTGGAGCCGAGGATGGTGCCGCCGGCGCGCAGCAGATCCGTGCGCACGGCGTCCGCGGTGAGCGTGATGACGTCCGGCGGTGTGGCGAGCAGTCCGAGATGGCCCCTGCGGATGCCGAGCACCCGCCAGCCGCGCTGCGCCGCCGCGTCGGTCGCCGCCCGGATCACCGCGTTCAAGCCGGCACAGTCGCCGCCGCTGGTGAGGATGCCGAGGGTGACGTCTTGTGCAGCGGGGCTCATACGTTGTGCGCCTATTTCTCAGCGCCGCCGTGCATATCGCGCCAGCGCGCCTGTTCGTCCTTGGTGAAGGCGTCGATGATGGTGCGGTACACGGTCTCGATTGAATCCGGATTGACGTGAAGTTCGGCGGCCAATTTGCGCACGCGGCCGATGATCTCTTCCACCCGCGCCGGCACGACCACGCCGGCCACCGAGGGCTTGAACTTCGCCGCTTCCGTGACGAAGTGATTGCGCTCCGCGAGCAGTCGCGTGATGGCGTTATCGAGACGATCGATGTTGCTGCGGACTTCGGCGAGACTGGTGCAGGCGATGCGCCAGTCGTCCTCCTTGCCGGTATCCGCGCCGGATTTCGCGCTCATGGTCGAGCGTCCTAGTAGCTGTATTCGCCGAAGGCCTTGGTCACGTCGCCGCCCCAGGTGGAGTGGTAGGACGCGAGCATCTTTTCCGCAGGCGTTATCCCAGAGGCGGCGATTTCCTGCAAGGGCACCAGGAAACCGGTCTCGTCGTTGCCGGCCCCGTCCAGGCGTTTGCGGCGGCGCAGGCCGCTGCGCGACAGCTTCAGCGCCTCTTCGGCGATCTCGCGCACGGTGCGGCCCGCTATGGTGGCGTTCAGCGCCTTGGTGGGCACATCGTTGTACAGGGCCGCGCGCTCCGCCGCGGTCCAGCCCTTCACCAGGTCCCAGGCCGCGTCGAGGGAATCGCTGTCATAGAGCAGGCCGCTCCAGAACGCGGGCAACGCACACAAGCGGCCCCAGGGGCCGGAGTCCGCACCGCGCAGTTCGATGTAGCTCTTGATGCGCACTTCCGGGAACGCTGTCGACATGTGGTCGATCCAGTCCGCCACCGTCGGCAGTTGCCCCGGCAGCGCCGGCAGCTTGCCTTGCAGGAAATCGCGGAACGACTGGCCGGACGCGTCGATGTAGCCGTCGCGGTAGACGAAATACATCGGCACATCGAGCGCGTAGTCGACATAGCGCTCGTAGCCCATGCCGTTCTCGAACGCGAACGGGATCATGCCGGTGCGGTTCGGATCCGTGTGATGCCAGACGTTGGCGCGGAAGGTGAGGAAGCCGTTCGGCTTGCCTTCGCGGAACGGCGAGTTCGCCCACAGCGCCGTGGCGATCGGCTGCAGCGCGAGCGACACGCGCGTCTTCTTCACCATGTCCGCTTCGGACTCATAGTCGAGGTTCACCTGCACGGTGCAGGTGCGCAGCATCATGTCGAGGCCGAGCGTGCCGACCTTGGGCATGTATTCGCGCATGATCTTGTAGCGGCCCTTGGGCATCCAATGGATGTCCTCGCGGCGCCAGTTCGGCGTGAAGCCCAAGCCCAGCATCCCGATGCCGAGTTCGTCGCCGACGGCTTTCACCTGGCTGAGGTGTTCGGTGACTTCCGCGCAGGTCTGATGGATGTTCTCCACCGCCGCGCCGGAGAGTTCGACCTGGCCGCCGGGCTCAAGCGACACAGTGCCCTTGCCCGACTGCTCAAGGGCGATCAGCGTCTCGCCCTCGTACACGCCTTTCCATCCGTAGCGCATGAGCCCGGTCAGGAACGCCTTGATGCCCGACGGACCTTCGTAAGGGAGCGCGCTGAAATCTTTGCGGAGGTAGGGAAACTTCTCGTGCTCCGTCCCAATGCGCCACGCGTCCTTCGGCTTGGCGCCGCCGGAGATCACGGCGATGAGCTGATCCTTCGAGGTGATCGGCTCGTCTTTGCTGGAGCGGAACGAGGTCATGCCGGCTGAAAAATGGGCCCCTGGGAGGGGCTTACTTAGGTCGATACCGTGGGCTGCGCCAGTCAAGAAATGGAGGCTTGGGCATTCTCCGGTCAGGCGCGCTCATCTAGCGATCCCCATGCCAGTCCCCACAAAAGGCCTGCCAGCAGGCCAAAGCGGCGATTCCGGCGGTCTCAGCCCGCAAAATGCGCGGTCCCAGGGTCACGGCCGTGGTTGCGAGCGCGCCGAGCCGTGCACGCTCATCGACGCTGAATCCACCCTCGGGCCCGACCACAAACGCAGCAGGCCCTTTGCTGCGGCTGAGCGCGATCGGCAGCGGCGTCGCCGTACCGCCAGCACGCGCCGCGGCTTCGTCGAGCACGAACACGGGCACGCCCGCGTGTGCGCGCTGCCAGTCGGAGATGGACTCCAACGTGGTAGCGTCCGCGATCCGAGGAACCGTGAGCCGCTCGCATTGTTCCGCCGCCTCGGTGGCGATGGCGGTCAGGCGCGCGACATTCACCCGGTTGACGACCGTGTGCTGCGTGATCGCGGGGATCAACGCGGCCACGCCAAGTTCCGTCGCCTTCTCGATGAGCGTTTCCAATCGCGCGGCCTTGATCGGGGCGAAGAACAACGTCACCTCCGGCGGCGCGGTTTGAGGCCGCAGCTGTGAGGTGACCGCGAACGCGGCATCCCGCTTGCCCTTGGGCGCCAGCGTCGCGGCCCATTCGCCGTCGCGGCCATTGAACAGCACCAGCGTGTCGCCGGCCCGCCGCCGCATGACGTGCAGCAGATAGTGGGCCTGCCCCTCGGTCGCGGCGACGTCCGCGCCCGCTGTGAGGTCCGGCGCGACAAAAAGACGCGGGGCTCGGCTGATATCAGTCATCTCAGGGGTGTGATTGAGTGAATCCGGCGATGTGCTTAGTGTACCCGCGCCATGACGACCATCCCATCCTTCAAGAGCGACATCCCGCGCGGCGGCTGGGTCGACGCCATGCCGGCGCCCGTGCGGCCCTATCTGCGCCTGATGCGCCTCGACCGTCCGATCGGCACGTGGCTCCTGCTGCTGCCCTGCTGGTGGAGCGTGGCGCTCGCGGAATTCGGCAAACCGAGCCTCTTCATGATGCTGCTGTTCATGATCGGCGCCGTGGTGATGCGCGGGGCCGGCTGCACCTACAACGACATCGTCGATCGGGACATCGACGCCCAGGTGGCGCGCACCGCGACCCGCCCCCTCCCCAGCGGGCAAGTTTCCGTGCGGGCGGCGTGGCTGTTCCTGATCGTGCAGCTCGCCGTCGGCCTGGCGGTGCTGCTCCAGTTCACGACGTTCGCGATCCTGGTGGGGGCCGCGGCGCTGCTGCTGGTGGCCGCCTACCCGTTCATGAAGCGCTTCACCTACTGGCCACAAGCGTGGTTAGGGCTCACGTTCAATTGGGGTGCGCTGGTGGGCTGGGCGGCGGTGACCGACCGCATCGAGGCGCCGGCGGTGTGGCTGTATGTGGGCGGCATCTTCTGGACGCTGGGATACGACACCATTTACGCCCACCAGGATCGCGAGGACGACGCGCTCGTGGGCGTGAAATCGAGCGCGCTCGCGCTGGGCCAGTACACCAAACCGGCGCTGATCGTGTTCTACCTGATCGCCATGGGATGCTTCGCCACGGCGATCCTGACACCGCTGGCGAGCATGTGGACGTGGCTGCTGATGGCGCTCGCGGGCCTGCACCTAGCCTGGCAGGTGGTGACGCTGGATATCGACGATCCGGCCAACTGCCTGCGGCGCTTCCGCGCCAACCGCAACTTCGGCCTGCTGATGCTGGCCGCGATCCTGCTGACGGCGAATATCTAGCTCAGGATTACTCGGCGGCCTGCGTTTGCGGCGGCGGCGCGGGCGGCGGCGCCGGCTTGGGCAAGTAGTTGCTGATATCGACCTTGTCGAGCTGATCGGGCCGCAGGAATTGATCGGCGTATTCCTGATAGGCCCCCGACGTCAGGAACAGATCGAACAGTTCCGGATCGACGTGCCCGTCCTTCTTCATGAACCACAGGATCTTGAGGGATTCGGACAGGGTCTTCGCCTTCTTGTACGGACGGTCCGCGGCGGTGAGCGCCTCGAAAATATCGGCGATCGCCATCATGCGCGCCGGCCATGACATCTGGTCGCGCGTCAGGCCCTTGGGATAGCCCTTGCCGTCCATCTTCTCGTGATGGCCGCCGGCGTATTCCGGCACGCGGCGCAAATGCTTGGGGAATGGCATCTCGTTCAGCATCTCGATGGTCAGCACGATGTGATCGTTGATCTTGCGGCGCTCGTCGTCGTTGAGCGTGCCGCGCTGGATGCACATGTTGAGGACTTCGCCGAGGTTGTATTCGGCTTCCGAATGTTCCGGCAGGTCCGCCAGGAGCTGTTCCCAGCCTTCATCGGCCGGCGGCGCCTTGTCGAGCAGCTTGGCTTCGGTCCATGACAGGCCGAGCTTGCGGTCGAAGTAGCGGTACCACTTCTGCTTGGCGACCTCTTTGACTTTGTCCTGTCGCTCGTTCGACATGAATTCGCCGCCGAGGTTTTGCTCGGCGATGAACTTCCACTGCGCGTCCAGTTCGGCGCAGCGCTGCTTGAACTTGTGACGCTCCACGCGCGCGCTCTTGCCCTTGGCGATGGCCTTGAGCATCGCGATCTCGGCGTCGCGCCGCAGCACCTCGAAGCGCATACGGACCTCGTGGATGCGGTCGTAGATCGTCTGCAGCTTGGTGGCCTTGTCGACCACGTATTCGGGGGTCGTGACCTTACCGATGTCGTGCAACCACGCCGCCACATGCAGCTCGTACCATTCCTGATCGTCGAGCTTGAAGTCCGCGAACGTGCCTTCCTTCTGCTCCGACGCCTTCTGGGCGAGCATCTTGGTCAATTCGGGCACGCGCTGACAGTGGCCGCCGGTGTAGGGCGACTTCGCGTCAATCGCGTGCGCCATCACCTTGATCATGCTGTCCATCAGCGCTTTTTGCGCGTCGATCAGCTGGGCGTTGTCGATGGCGACCGCGGCCTGGGAGGCCAGCGCTTCGACCAATCGCTGAATTTCAGAGGAGAAGGGCACCACGTTGCCGAATTCGTCCTGCGCGTTCAGGAGTTGCAGCACGCCGGTCACTTCGTCGGAATAGTTCTTGAGAGGAATGCACAGCATCGACTTGGAGCGGTAGCCAGTGCCCTGGTCGAACTTCTTGGTGCCCGAGAAGTCGAAGCCTTCCGCCGTATAGGCGTCTTCGATGTTGATGGGCTTTCCGCTGAGCGCGGCGGCGGCCGACACGTTGCTGAAGTTCGGCTGCTTGGTCTCGGCGTTGTACATCCGCACCGGCGGGAACGGGATTTTCACACCCGTGGTTCCGCCCATGGCGATCTTGAGCGAGTCCGTGCGCACGATCTCGAAACGCAGCCCGTCCTCGTCGGTGCGCAAGTAAAGCGTGCCGCCGTCGGCGCGGGTCAGCGCCTTGGCTTCCAGGAGGATGCGTTCGGTCAGGCGCGAACTGTCGCGTTCGGCCGATAGGGCCAAACCGATGTCGATCAGACGTTCCAGGTCGCGCGCCGTCACGCTGACGGCGTTATCGCTCGAGGTGGTCTCTAACGCCCCGTCCATCTCTTCCTCCACCGGATCGGCTCGATCTCTTCGCCCCGGTCCGGGCCCCGTGAACGTCATTTTCTGATGACGTTTTTTGCGCTCAGTCAGCTAGTTAGCACGAAATGGGTAAACGCTTCCTCAAGGCAAAGGAATATAGGCCTCGGAACGGAACGCGACAAGCGAAGCCGGCCTTTTTCTCGTATTACGCGCAGATTACGCTTTGCCAATCCGGCCGGCGAGCGGGCGACGGGGGCCCATCCAGGTCCCGTTGACGACACCGTGCGGGCAGCTTGACCTCCGCCGCCGGTGCCCGCTAAGTGGCGGGCAGACCGATCAAATTAATCCCTTCATACTTAGGGGATTCACCCGGACCCACACCCTCGATTGCCCTGGCTCCGGTCAAGAAAGCGTCCCGATGCCTTATCAATCGCTACGCGAGTTCATGACACGTCTGGAGACGGCCGGCCGCCTTGTCCGGGTCCGGACCCCCGTCTCGAGTCACCTGGAGATGACCGAAATCCAGACTCGAGTCCTGGCGGAAGGGGGGCCGGCGATCCTGTTCGAGAACGTGATCCGCGCCGACGGCCAGAAGAGCGAGATGCCGGTGCTGGTGAACCTGTTCGGCACGGTCGAGCGCGTCGCCTGGGGCATGGACCGGGAGCCGCACCAGCTGCGCGAGGTGGGCGAGACGCTGGCTTTCCTGAAACAGCCCGAACCACCCGGCGGCTGGCGCGAGGCCCTGGAGATGCTGCCGCTGCTGAAGACCTTCATGGCGATGAAGCCGAAGACCGTCGGCAGCGCGCCGTGCCAAGAGGTGGTGCTGACAGGCGCGGACATCGATCTCAACAAGCTGCCGATCCAGGGCTGCTGGCCAGGCGAACCCGCGCCGCTGATCACGTGGCCATTGGTGGTCACGCAAGGGCCGGGTGACGACAAGCGCGATACCGCCAACCTCGGCATCTATCGCATGCAGGTGATCGGCCGCGACAAGACGATCATGCGCTGGCTGAAGCATCGCGGCGGGGCGGGCCACTTCGATCGCTGGGCGGAGAAGAAGCGCGCGCCTTTGCCGGCCGCCGCCGTGATCGGCGCCGATCCGGGCACCATTCTCGCCGCCGTGACGCCGGTGCCGGACACGCTGTCCGAGTATCAATTCGCCGGCTTGCTGCGCGGCCGCAAGGTCGAGCTTGTGGATTGCAAGACCGTTCCGCTGAAGGTGCCGGCGGAAGCGGAGATCGTGCTGGAAGGCCACGTGCTCCTGGACGAATACGCCGACGAAGGCCCTTACGGCGATCACACCGGCTTCTACAATTCCGTCGAGCGCTTCCCGGTGTTCCAGATCAGCGCGATCACCATGCGCAAGCAGCCGATCTATCTGTCGACCTACACCGGCCGGCCGCCCGACGAGCCATCGATCCTCGGCGAGGCGCTGAACGAGGTTTTCATTCCGCTGCTGACGCAGCAGTTCCCGGAGATCGTGGATTTCTGGCTGCCGCCGGAAGGCTGCAGCTACCGCATCGCCGTGGTGAGCATCAAGAAGGCCTACGCCGGCCACGCCAAGCGCGTGATGATGGGCGTGTGGTCGTTCCTGCGGCAGTTCGTCTACACCAAGTTCGTGATCGTGGTGGACGCGGATATCAACGCGCGCGACTGGAAAGACGTGATGTGGGCCGTCTCCACCCGCATGGACCCGGCGCGGGACATCACGGTCATCGAGAACACGCCCATCGACTACCTCGATTTCGCGAGCCCGGAGCCCGGACTCGGGGGTAAGATCGGCCTCGATGCGACGACCAAGATCCCGCCCGAAACGCATCGCGAATGGGGCCGTCCGATCCGCATGACCGAGGACATCATCACGCTCGTGAACGAGAAGTGGGCCAGCTACGGCCTGCCCGGCGCCGGCGCGCCGATCTGGAAAAAATAAGTGCGGTCGGCACCCAAGCTCGCACTCACAAGGCCAATGCCGGCGCTGCGGTGGCTGGTCATTTTGGGTGCGATCGGCGCCGCCGCCTATTTTGTGTCGTTCCGGTTTTGGGTTGCGGCACGGATTTGTGCAAGCGACCCTGACTCGCTGACGCAATACCACGGCGATTACATCGACGAAGTGTTCCTCACGACGCTCAAAGACACCAAATCGGTACCGACCGCGATGAAAGCGTGGAGCTTGGGGCCAGCGCGCCCCGTCGCCGTCAGCATCACCAAAGACGGCATTGCCGCCGCGGAAAACTGGCATGACGGGGCCATCACCGTCGATTGCGCGTATGCGCTCAGGAAAGAGGTCTCCCTCGAGGGGCGATCCGAGCGTTATGTGCGCCTGGATGACCGCAACGACGGTGCGTTCCGCATGGCGCCCTATTTCAACGTCTTGTTCTCGGGCTGCTATCGCGACCAGAAGAACGAGCCTTGGTGTTTCCGTCCGAACGAGATCCAAATCGGCCAGACCACCCATCACGGCGAATTGCAAATGGACTTGGTGGCATTGCCCCAGGAGAATGTGGTGCAGCTGAATCAGGGCGACAGCCTGCTCGTCTTCCGGCGGACCTCCGGCGGCGGATGGACGGTCAACGAAAGCGAAAAGGCCTCGGCGCAAAAGGAGTTGGACTGGATCCAGCCTTGGCGTGTGCTCACGCCAGCGCCCGCATCGAATTAAATCAAGCATCTGCTGAGAAGAGTTTCATGGCGCAGAAGAAATCCAATGGCGACCTCCTCAATATCCTCACCGACCTGATCAAGCAGGCGCGCAACGCAGGCGCTGACGCCGCCGATGCGATCGTGGTGAACGGCCGTTCCGTGTCCGTCACCTGGCGCATGGGCAAGCTCGAGCATCTCGACGGATCGGAAGGCGCGGACATCGGCTTGCGCGTGCTGAAGGGCAAGCGCCAGGCCATCGTGTCCTCCGCCGACCGCTCGCCGGCGGCGCTGAAGGAACTGGTGGAGCGTGCCGTCGCCATGGCGCGCACTGTGCCGGAAGACCCCTATGTCGGCCTCGCCGACCCGGACCAGCTTACGAAGTATCTCCCGGACCTCGACATTTGCGACAGCACGGAGCTCACCGCGCCGGAGTTGATCGAAAAGGCGAAGGAAGCCGAGGCCGTCGCGCGCGGCGTGAAGGGCATTACCAACTCCGAAGGCGCGTCGGCCGGCTGGGGACTGACCGAAGTCGCCGTCGCCGCGTCCAACGGCTTCGCGCGTGCCTACGCCTCGTCCGGATCGTCGCTGAGCGTCTCGGTGATCGCCGGCACGGCGGCGAAGGGCATGGAGACGGACTACGACTACACCTCGGCGGTGTATGCCGAGGACCTGCGCGATCCGGCGGATATCGGCAAGGGAGCGGCCACCCGCGCACTGGCCAAGCTCGGCGCGAAGAAGGTGAAGAGCCAGCGTGTGCCGGTGATCTTCGATCCGCGTGTCTCTCGCGGCCTGGTGAGCCATCTGCTCGGCGCCATCAACGGCAGCGCGATCGCACGCAAGACCTCGTTCCTCAAAGACATGCTGCACCACGAAGTCTTCGGCCCGCACGTCAACATCATCGAGGACCCGCACCGCGACCGCGGCATGCGCTCCAAGCCGTGCGACGCGGAAGGCCTCGCCAACCGCCGCCGCCAGCTGATCGACAACGGCATGCTGACGACCTGGATCATGGACCTGCGCACGTCGCGCCAGCTCGGCCTGGCCAGCACGGGGCACGCCGCGCGCGGCACGGGCTCCGCGCCGTCGCCGTCGGCCACCAATGTCTTCATGGCCGGCGGACCGTTCACGCCGAAGGGCCTCATGTCCGGCATCAAGGACGGCTTCTACGTCACCGACTTGTTCGGCCAGGGCGTCAACACGGTCACCGGCGACTACAGCCGCGGCGCGGTCGGCTTCTGGATCAAGAACGGCGAGCGCACCTTCCCGGTGAACGAGATCACCATCGCCGGGAACCTGAGGGACATGTTCAAGCGGCTGACGCCGGCGAGCGATCTCGAATTCCGCTACGGCATCGACGCGCCGACCGTGCGCATTGACGGCATGACGATCGCCGGGGCCTAAGCGGCATGGGGATCACGCCGTACTATCGCGATCTGCGCGACAAGATCGGTACGGACCTACTGCTCCTCCAGGGCGTCGCGGGCGTGATTCACAACGCGGCCGGCGAAGTGCTGATCCAGAAGCGCGTCGACGGCGCGTTCAGCCTGCCCGGCGGGGCGATCGATCCAGGCGAGACGCCGGCGCAGGCGGTCGTGCGCGAGGTTTACGAGGAAACCGGGCTGCAGGTACGGCCCACCCACATTCTCGGCATTCTCGGCGGTCAGCCCTATCGCTACAGCTATGCCAACGGCGACGAAGTCGAAGTGATGGTGGCGCTATTCACGTGTGAAGTTGTCGGCGGAAAACTGGAATGGCGCGACGACGAAAGCGCGGACCTGATCTACTTCCCGCCGTCCAACCTGCCGCCGCTGGCGACCGAATACCCAAGGCACCTGCTGGTGCCTGGATGCCGCGAGACCTACTTCGCGTGGGATGAGGCCTGGCTGGTGAACGCGCCCTAGATCGGGCACACCACGCCGATGGCCTCCGGCGCGATGACGATGCGCGCGGGAAGCGCGGTGATGATGTCGCCATCCGCCTGCACCGGCGCCCCAACTTCGCCCACGATCTCCACGCTGCGCGCGGCGATGATCTGCACGTCGCTCAGCTTGCCGAGCCGCCCGCGCATGAGTGCCAGCCCATAGCGCAGCACGCTGGTCCAGCCGCGCCCCTTCATCAGGATGACGTGGAACAGATCGTCGTGAACGGTCGCCGCCGGCACCGCCACGAAGGGGCCGCCGTAGTGGCGCCCCTTGCACACCACCGCCGAGATGGCGCTGTGAGGCACACCGTCGATCACGAGGTCGCAACCGATGAACCGGTCGGTGAAGGCGAGACGTGCGGTCTGCACCACATAGGCAAGCGGGCCGATGACCTTCTTGAGCGGCAGCGACACGCCCGCCACGACCCGCGCGTCGAACCCGGTGCCGGCCATCATGCAGAAGCGCCGGCCGTTGGCGATGCCCGCATGGATCGTGCGCACAGGCCCCTCCGCCAACACACGCGCCAGGGCCGCGGGGTCTCGCGGAATCTTCAGCTCGTCGGCCAGAACGTTGGCGGTGCCGAGCGGCATGAGGCCGAGCGCGATGGGTTTGCCGGCGAGCCCGTTGACGATTTCGTTCACGGTGCCGTCGCCGCCGCCGGCGACGATCACGTCCACGTCGTCAGGTGAGGCGTTGCGGGCGATCTCTTCCGCGTGGCCGGGCGCTTTGGTCTCGATGGTCGTCACATCGCAGCCGCGCGCCTGCAAGGCCGCCAGCATCTGCGTATAACGCGCGCGCCGGTTGCCGCCGGCGGCCGGATTGAACACTACAAGAAGACGTCGCACGGCCTGCCCTTCCAAGGGAAACGCTTGCGGCGAAGGCGCGACGTCGATGGTCATCCGGAGTCGACCCCATGACAGAGCGGTGAATCGCCGCTCATAGAATAGGACGGCTCGCCTGCCCAATGACAGTTCTGTTGCAAGGCCGTGAACACTTCGGGAAATGAGGGGGTGCACCCCTATCCGCGCGACTCGGGGACGCGTATCCGGTGCGTGCATGAATGCACTGACAAAGACCGTGCAGCACGGGCCCGATGAACCCCTTTCTTACCGGGCCATCTTCATATCGGACCTTCACCTCGGCACGCGCGGCTGCAAAGCCGAGTTCCTACTCGACTTCCTGCGGCATACGGAATCCGACCAGCTCTATCTCGTCGGCGACATCGTCGACGGCTGGCGCCTGCGCAAGAGCTGGTACTGGCAGCAAGCCCACAACGACGTCGTGCAGAAGATCCTGCGCAAGGCGCGCAAAGGCACGGAAGTCATCTACGTACCGGGCAACCACGACGAGTTCGCCCGCGACTATGTCGACTACGCGTTCGGTGAGATCCAGATCCGCCGCCATGCATTCCACAAGACCGTGAATGGCAAGAATCTGCTCGTCATCCACGGCGACGAATGCGACGGCGTGATGATCTATGCCAAGTGGCTCGCGATCCTGGGTGACAATGCCTACAGCGTGGCGCTCATGCTCAACAATTGGTTCAACGCGATCCGCCGCCGCTTCGGACTGCCCTACTGGTCCCTGTCGAAGTACCTCAAGCACAAGGTCAAGAACGCGGTCGCCTTCATCGACAACTACGAGAACGCCATTGCACGGATGGCCCGCGAGCATAACGCCGACGGTGTGGTCTGCGGCCACATCCATCACGCCGTCATCAAGGACATCGACGGCCTCCTCTACTGCAACGACGGCGATTGGGTCGAAAGCTGCACGGCCATGGTCGAGCACTACGACGGCCGTCTCGAGATCGTCCACTGGGCCGATTTGCGCGGCCTGGTTCCTACTTCCCTCACCGATGCGGTGGCGGCTTTCGCGCCACCCCGAGAGAAAGCCGAAGCATGCGCATCATCATTGTCACCGACGCTTGGCACCCTCAGATCAACGGCGTCGTCCGTACCCTGACGACGCTCAAGCAGCATCTCGCTGCCGCCGGCCACGAGGCTATTTCCATCACGCCGGACCAGTTCCGCACGATCCCCTGCCCGACCTATCCGGAGATTCGCCTCGCCCTGTTCCCGGGCCGGCGCATGGCGCGGATGATCGAGAGCTTTCGGCCCTGTGTCGTGCACATCGCCACCGAAGGTCCCATCGGGCTCGCGGCGCGGAATTACTGCGTGAGGCGGGATGTGCCCTTCACCACCGCGTTCCATACGAAGTTTCCCGAGTACGTGAACGCCCGCAGCGGGTTCCCCGTGTCCTGGCTCTATGCCCTGGTGCGCTGGTTCCACGCGCCCAGCCATGGAGTCATGGTGGCGACCGACACGGTCGAGGCGGAACTCACGCGTTGGGGCTTCAAGAACATCCGCCGCTGGAGCCGGGGCGTGGATACCGAGCTGTTCCGCCCGCGCGACAAGTCCCTGTTCGCCGATCTGCCGAAGCCAGTCTCGCTTTATGTCGGCCGTGTCGCGGTGGAGAAGAACATCGAATCATTCCTCGCCCTCGACATTCCCGGCACCAAGGTCGTGGTCGGCGACGGCCCGCAGCTCAATGTGCTCACGCGGCGTTATCCCGACGTGAAGTTCGTCGGCGTCAAGGAGGGCGAAGACCTCGCGCGTCACTTCGCCGCCGCGGACGTGTTCGCGTTCCCGAGCCTGACCGACACCTTCGGCCTTGTGCTGCTGGAAGCCCTGGCGAGCGGGGTGCCCGTGGCGGCTTATCCGGTCGCCGGACCGCTCGACGTGATCGGCAGCGCCCCGGTTGGATGCCTGCACGAAGACTTGGCCACGGCGGTGCGCGAGGCCCTGAAAGCCGATCCGATGGCTTGCCGCGCCCACGCGCTCAAGTTCTCCTGGGAAGCGAGCGTGCAGCAGTTCGTCTCCCACATCCGGCAGTTCCCGGCGGAGACCTACTTCCCGGAGCCACAACAGCCCGGTGAACCCGTCGCCGACGCGGCAGTGGGCTGATCGCTCCTAGCGACTAGCGTTCAGGAATGGCCGGCTGGGACGGTGTAGGCCCCGACGGTGCGGGGATCTCCGCAGGCGCGGGCGAAGCACCAGGCAACACCGCATCGCCTTGCGTGGTACCGGGGCCGGGCACGTCCTCGGGCGGAAGCACCGGCACGGCCGGCGCAAGCGGCGGTGTGTCTTTCGGGAAATCCGGGGCGGTCGACGGTGTGATGGGACTGGGCAGGGCGGAGTCGCCGGGCTTTTTGGATAGCAAGAAAGCCACCAGCAGCACGACCGCGACGCCAATGGCGGCGATCCAGATGACGTTCTTGTTCTGATTCACGGGCGGCTGGCTCCTGACGACGCGGGCGGCTCAACCGCCATCAACGCATATGCACCGGCGCGGTTCCCACCGGCACTCAATGGGCGAAGGCCACCCAGGCGAGCGCGGCGACGACGGCTGCACCGATTAGCGCGATCCACAGTAACATGCGCGTGCTCATGCCTGCCACATGCGCTCGCCCTGGTCGGATTGCAAGCCCTACCCCGCTCACATGTGCCCCGGTTTGCAGGAGACGGTGGATCGTCTAGGCTCCCGCCACACCATGACTGCCCGCGAATTCATCAAACACACCGGCCGCCGCCCCGGCGTACAGCGCGCCCTGGCCTCGGTCGCGGCGCGGCACATCGGCTTGGTGAAAGCCACCACCCGCTGGCAGACCATCAACGGCGACGTCGCCGCGAAGGCCTGGGCGGGCGATGGCCCCGTGATCGTGGCGTTCTGGCACAACCGGCTGATGCTGATGCCCTATTGCTGGCCGTCGGAGCAGCCGTTCCACATGCTCATCTCGTCACACGCGGACGGACAGCTGATCGCGCGCACCGTGGCGCATTTCGGCATCGAGACGATTGCCGGCTCGTCTCGGCGCGGCGGCAGCGAGGCCCTGCGCAACCTCGTTCGCAAGATCAAAGCCGGCGAAAGCGTCGGCATCACACCCGATGGTCCGCGCGGACCGCGCATGCGGGCCCGCGACGGCGCACTGGTGCTCGCGCGCCTGACCGGCGCACCGATCCTGCCGGCGGCGGCGGCGGTGTCGCGGCGGGCGGTGCTGCGCACCTGGGACCGGCTGGTGGTGCCATTGCCCTTCAGCCGCGGCGCCATGGTGTGGGGCACGCCGATCGTCATTCCACGCGATGCCGACGATGCGGACCTGGAACGCCATCGCCGCGAACTCGAGAGCGAGCTCACCCGCGTCACCGATGCGGCGGACGCGGCGGTGGGCGTCGCGCCGACCGCGCCAGCGGAAGCAGATCATGCGGCCGCCTGAGTTCTGGGAGAGCGACAACGGGCTCGTGCGCCTGCTCGATCCCATTGGGCGCATTGTCGGCGCGATCACGACCGCGCGCGTCCGCAACGCCACCAACTATCGCCCGACCGCGCCGGTGATCAGCGTCGGCAACCTGACCGTCGGCGGCACCGGCAAGACGCCGATCGCTATGTCGATCGTGACGCGCCTGTTGGCGCGCGGCCTGTCGCCCGCGGTGATCCTGCGCGGCTACGGCGGGCAGTTGAAAGGCCCAGTGCAGGTCGATCCGAGATCGCACATGGTGGCTGACGTCGGGGATGAAGCCCTGCTGCATGCGACGCGCGCGCCCACCTGGGTGGCGCGGTCCCGCGCCGCCGGCGCGGCGGCGGCGGAAAGAGCAGGTGCGAACGTTCTGGTGCTGGACGACGGCCACCAGCACCCCGGCATCGCCAAGGATCTCGCGCTCGTCGCCATCGACGGCCGCAGGGCGTTCGGGAACGGCCGCATCTTTCCCGCGGGACCATTGCGCGAGACCGTGGCGGACGGCATGGCGCGGGCGCACGCGGCCATCATCGTCGGCGACGACGTGCGCGGCGTGGCCTCGCGGCTGGGCGAGTTGCCGGTGTTGCATGCACGCCTGGTGCCGGGCCCGGAAGCCGCGGGGATGCGCGGGCAACGCGTGGTCGCCTTCGCCGGCATCGGCGATCCGCGCAAGTTTTTCGACACACTGCGCGACGTCGGCGCGAAGATCGTCGCCAAGCATGCGTTCGACGATCACTACAGCTTCCAACAGGCCGACGTGCAGCCGATCCTGGACGAGGCGTTTTCCATCGACGCGATTCCCGTCACTACCGCCAAAGACGCCGTGCGCCTCGCGCCGGACCAGCGCCAGCAGGTCAACGTGCTGTCTGTGGATGTGGAATGGAGCGATGAAGCGGCTCTCGATCGACTGCTCGATTCCGTGTTGGCGAGCTCGGGCTAATACTTCGGCGTTCCCGCGATTGTCATCCATCGCCGTCGGAACCGCACCGTGCTGCGAGCGTTTAGATAGCGACGTATCGTGCTCCGCGACGCCGCCCCTTCACATCACAGTCCCGTGACTCTCAAGCGCACATTGAAACTGCCCCAGCTCGTCTTCTATGGCGTGGGCACGATTGTCGGCGCTGGGATCTATTCGGTGATCGGTGCGGCGGCTGGGCAGGCGGGACCATACTTGTGGATCAGCTTCCTGCTGGCGGGCTTCGCGGCGTTCCTGACCGTCCTCTCCTACGCCGAGTTGGCGTCCGCCCTTCCGAAAGCTGGCGGTGAATATCAATTCCTCAAAACCGCTTTTAAGCAGTGGCCACTTCCAGCCTTTATCGCGGGCTTTCTGATTTGCGTGAACGCGGCCGCCACATCCGCGACGGTGTCGATCGCATTCGCGGGGTACCTGCGGGTTTTCATCGATGCGCCGGCCGTCATCGTCTCGCTTGCCCTTCTCGCGGTCTGCACCGCCGTGAATATCAGGGGCATCGGCGAATCGACATGGACGAGCATCGGACTCATTTGCGTGGAGGTGGGCGGTCTGCTCGTGATGATCGCCTGCGGCATCGTTGGGGGCTCGTGGGACAAACTTTCTTCCCCGGTCGTGCCTCCAGAGCCCGGCGCGATCTTCGGCGCGACCGCCTTGATCTTCTTCGTCTACATCGGCTTTGAGGACATCATCAATCTGTCGGAGGAGTCCCACGAACCCAAGCGCAACGTCCCACGCGCGTTGCTGCTGAGCGTGGCCATCACGGCGACGATTTACCTCATGGTCGCGCTCTCGGTGATCTCCCTGGTGCCCATTGAAGCCTTGCGGGACAGCAAATCGCCGCTGGAGGCCGCTGCCGCGACGGTGTCGCCGTTGGCCGGCAAGACGTTGGCCGTGACCGCGCTGTTCGCCACGGCCAGCACCGCCCTCATTTCTCTCATCAGCATCAGCCGCTTGATGTTCGCCATGGCGCGCGACGGCGACATGCCTCGACCGCTGGCCCTGCTGCTGCCGGGACGCGAAACACCTTGGGTGGCGGCACTCGTCTTGTTTGCCATGGCCGCGGCGCTGTTGCCGCTGGAGCGCGTGGAGATCGTCGCCAGTATTTCGTCCTTTGGGATTCTGCTGGTTTTCATCTCCGTCCAGATCGCGGTCATTCGCCTGCGGTACAGTAAGCCCACTCTGTCGCGGGGGTTCCGCATTCCGATTGCAATCGGAAAGTGCCCGTTGATTCCCGTGGTTGGTATCGTTGTCTGCGCGGCCCTGCTGACCCGCTTCGAGCCGATCGTCTATGCGGTGGGCTGCGGCGCATTGATCACGGGCGGCCTCGTCTACGCCCTGCAGAGGCGCCTGGGCAAACGCCGCTAGAGCAGCGAACCCTGCTTTTCGTCGGGCTTCTTGGCGCGCGCAGGCTTCGGTGGCGCGGTGCTCACTCCGGCCGTCGCGCCCACATCGCCGTCACCGAACTTGATCGTCAGCGCGTCGCCGCTCGCGACCTTCGCGGCCAACGTCACTGGCGCGCCGTTCGCATCCGTCACCATGGCGTAGCCGCGTTCCAGCACCCGCTGTGGTGAAACCGAGTCCAATCGCGTGCCCAGCGTTGTGACCCGGATTTCCGTGTCCCGCACGACACGTTTCCACGCGGGTTCCAGGCGCCCGCTGAGGCGCGCGAGTTCATCCTTGTCGCGGTCCAGTTCGCGCCGGAAGCGGTCCGGGCTCAGACGCGCGCTGAGCACCGCGAGTTCCTGCTGCTTGGTTTGAATATACTTGGCCGGCCCGAGGGCCAGTCTTTCGCTCAGGCCGTCGAGTTCCTGCGCCTTCTGCCCGACGATCACATCGAGTTTCGGGATACCGCGCACCAGACCCTCGAGATGGATGCGCCGTTCTTCCAGCCGCCGCGTGACGCCCTGCATCATGCGGCCCGCGAGTTGTTCCACCCGCGCGCGGCATTCCAGCCGCACCGGCACGGCCATTTCGGCGGCTGCGGTGGGTGTCGGCGCGCGCCTGTCGGCGGCGTGGTCGATCAGGGTCCAGTCGGTCTCATGGCCGACGGCGGAGATCAGGGGAATGGCGCTCGCGGCAGCCGCGCGCACAACCACTTCTTCGTTGAAGCACCAGAGGTCTTCGAGGCTGCCACCGCCGCGCGCCACGATCAGCACGTCCGGCCGCGGCACCTTGCCGGCGCCGTCGATGGCGTTGAATCCCGCGATGGCCGCCGCGATTTCCGCGGCCGCCCCCTCGCCCTGCACCTTCACCGGCCACAACAGCACGTGGCGCGGGAAGCGGTCGGAGATGCGGTGGAGAATGTCGCGGATCACCGCGCCGGTCGGCGAGGTCACGACGCCGATCACCAAGGGCAATGCCGGGATCGGCTTCTTGCGGCCCTCGTCGAACAGGCCCTCGGTGGCGAGTTTCTTGCGCCGATCCTCGAGCAGCTTGAGCAGCGCGCCCTCGCCGGCGAGTTCCATGGAGTCGATGATGATCTGATAGCTGGACCGGCCCGGAGAGGTCGTGAGCTTGCCGGAGACGATCACCTCCATCCCCTCCTCGGGGCGGATCGACAGCTTGCTCATCGTGCCGCGCCAGATGATGCCGTCCAGGGCGGCGGTCTCGTCCTTTAGGCGCAGGTAGCAATGGCCCGATCCGGCCACCTTGGGCTGGGAGATTTCGCCGCGCACGCGCACAAAGCCGAACGCATCCTCGATGGTGCGCTTCAGCGCCGAGGACACCTCGGTCACCGTGAACGGCGGGGCGTTGTGGGCGGACGGCGGAAGGTCGTCGAATTCGCTCATCCCCGCTTTATCGCAGGGGTGGGGCGTGTGCTACAAGACCCGCACGAATCGGCCAAACGGGCCAGTGCGAACGGGGCGGATGATGCGGATTCTGGTGGTGGGCGGCGGCGGCCGCGAACATGCCCTGTGTTGGGCCATTGCCGCTTCGCCCCTGTGCGACGCCCTGTACTGCGCGCCCGGCAACGCCGGCATCGCCGCCGAAGCGGAATGCGTCGCCATCGGCGCGGAGGACGTGCCCGCCCTCGTCACATTCGCCCAGGAGAAAGCCATCGACTTCGTGGTCGTGGGCCCGGAAGGGCCTTTGGTCGCGGGCCTGGTGGACGCGCTCAAGGCGGCGGGCATCAAGGCGTTCGGACCCAACGCCGCCGCGGCGCGGCTCGAGGGCTCAAAGGGGTTCATGAAGGACTTCTTCGCCCGCCACAACATCCCCACGGCCGCTTATGGCCGCTTCCGCGATGCCGCCGCCGCGAAGGCGTTCATAGATCAAAAGGGCGCGCCGATTGTCGTGAAGACCGATGGTCTTGCGGCGGGCAAGGGCGTCACCGTGTGCCAGAGCGTCGCCGAGGCCCACGCCGCCGTCGATGCCGCCATGACCGGCAAGGCGTTCGGCAGCGCGGGTGACGAGCTGGTGATCGAGGAATTCCTCGCCGGCGAGGAAGTGAGCTTCTTCGCGCTGGTCGACGGCACCCACGCCGTGCCGCTCGCCGCCGCGCAGGACCACAAGGCCGTCGGCGACGGCGACACCGGCCCCAACACCGGCGGTATGGGCGCCTATTCGCCGACGCCGTTGGTCGACGCGACGCTTCAGCAGAAGATCATGGACGACGTGATCATGCCGACGGTGCGCGGCATGGCGGCGGAAGGCGCGCCGTTCGCCGGCGTGTTGTTCGCCGGCCTGATGATGACCAAGGATGGGCCCAAGACCCTCGAATACAACGTGCGCTTCGGCGATCCGGAATGCGAAGCGCTGATGCCGCGGATGAAATCCGACATCCTGCCGGCGCTGATCGCGGCGGCGGATGGGGAGCTCGCCCAGTTCGACGTGCGCTGGACCGAGGACGCGACGGTGGTGGTGGTGATGGCGGCGAAGGGCTATCCCGGAAGCTATCAGAAAGGCACGGTCATCCGCGGCCTCGAGCGGGCCGCCGCCGTGCCCGGGGTGAACATCTTCCATGCGGGCACCGCCAAACGCGGTAACGACATCGTCGCCACCGGCGGCCGCGTGCTCGCGGTCACCGCGCGCGGGCGGACCGTCAGCGAAGCGCAGGCCAAGGCCTATCAGGCGGTGGATCAGATCGATTGGCCGGAAGGTTTTTGCCGCCGCGATATCGGCTGGCGCGCGATCGCGCGCGAGAAGAAGCAGTAACTACTTACCCAAGCCTATTTGCATTGCGCCGACAGCGTCATCGACTTCTGCGTCATGGGCGGCGCGGCCTTGGGATCGTCGGGCCGGGGCTCGATGTCGACCAGTTCCACGCCCGCGAAGAAGCCCTTCGCGGTGGTCTTGGTGGCGATCTCGAAGAATTTCTCCGCCAGCACCTTGCGCCGTTCACCGGTGAAATCCGCCGCCGTGAGATTGGCGCCGTAGAGATACTGCACGAACTTGTCGTGGATGATCGGCACGGAGAAGCAGGCGTTGCGCTCGTTGATCACGAGGCCCAGCTTCAGGCGGATGGTGAGCACTTCATAGCGCACGCCGTTCGAGGATTTATACGGCGCCATCAGCGGCGCCATCTGGATCACATCCTCGCCGTAGCCGACCGCCTTCTCCGCCGCCACAGCGGGCGCGGCGAGAAGCAGGACGAACAGCGATGCGAGCAAGCGTTTCATGGTGGCCATGGTAGGGCGTCAGCGCCGGGCCGCAAAGAAGTCCTTCAGCAGCGTTTCCGCGCGCGTGGCCTGCACGCCGCCCACGATCTCCGGCTTGTGATGGCAGGTCGCGTGGCTGAACACGCGGGGACCGTGTTCAACGCCGCCGCCTTTCGGATCGTAGGCCGCGAACACCAGCCGTCGCACCCGGGCGATGGCGATGGCGGCCGCGCACATCGGGCAGGGCTCGAGACTCACGTAGAGATCGCAGCCGTCCACCCGCGGCGTTCCCCGCGCGGCGGACGCGGCGCGCAGCACCAGCACCTCCGCATGGGCGGTCGGGTCGTGGCGCGCCTCGACCTCGTTGCCGGCCGCCGCGAGCACCGTGTTGGTCGCCGGGTCCACCAGGACGGCCCCCACGGGGACCTCCCCCCGGGCGCCGGCGGCTTCGGCCTCGGCAAAGGCAAGTGCAAGGAAATCAGGAGCTTGAGCCATGAACGGCACCTGACCAGCCCGGGCCGGGGACGTCAACCCGGCCCATCTGGAACCCCCTGTTAACCTTTTGCCAATACCCTGCACTCGTACCACTCTCATTCGGGTTTTCAGGCGATGGTCCAAAACGTTAGCGATCACAATGCCAACACGGTGCTGCTCGCCGGCCAGGCCGTCGATCGCGCGACCGTCCAGGGCTTGAAGACCGCCAGCGCCAAGAGCGGCGTGAGCTTCCAGTTCCTGCTCGCCAAGGCATCGCAGGAAAGCAGCCTGAACGCGTCCGCCCAAGCAGACACGTCATCCGCCACCGGCCTGTTCCAGTTCACCCGCGGCACGTGGCTCGACATGCTGAAGCGCTACGGCAGCCAGTACGGCTTCTCCGATCTCTCGCGCCAGATCCTCGAGACACCCTCCGGCAAACTCGCCGTCACGGATGACGCGGCGGAGAAGCGCATCCTGGCGCTGCGCAACGATCCGGAGGCGTCAGCGCTGATGGCCGCCGAGTTCGCCCGCGACAACGCGGCGTCTCTCGAATCGTCCCTGGGCCGCGCGCCCGATGGGCCGGAACTCTATCTTGCCCACTTCCTCGGCGCGAATGGGGCCCAGGCTCTGCTCGCAGCACCGCCGGGCCAAACCGCCGCGTCGGTGCTGCCGGCGGCGGCGAAAGCCAATCCCGCCGTGTTCACCGCGCCGGACGGTCACGCCCGCAGCGCCCGCGAGGTCGTTGAACTGGTGCGCGGCCGCTTCTCCAACCAACTCGCCCGCTATGCCGATGCCGGCACCCAGACGTCGGACCTCGCGCCCCTGCCGGCGCGGCCGACAGCACCGGCGCAGAACGCGGCGATGGGCAAATTCGATCTGCGCGGCTCCCTGGGGGACATCACCCGTTCGCCTGCGCAAATGATGATGCTCGACCAACTCCTGAAGATCATCTCGGCGGATCCGATGTTCATCTCCGGCGAGGAAGACGAGGACAATGCGGATCCGTTCCGCCCGCTCGGGTCCGGCACCCTGAAGGGCAGCGATTGGGCCGAGGCCATGTCGCGGCACTTGGTCACCGCCTCCCGCGCACCGGAGGCACGCCGCGCCTACAACCCGCCGGCCGGGCCGCAGGCGCTGGACGACAAGGTCTAAACTGGAATCCCCGCCCCGCCCGTGCGACAACACGGCGGTATCATGACCCAGCCCGCGCCTCTCATTGGAATCACCGCCGACAGCGAAGAGCCCGGCGGCTATTCGCGTTTTCCCTGGTACGCCCTGCGCCAGAACTATTGCAGCGCCGTTGTGCATGCCGGCGGCGCGCCCCTGGTGCTGCCCCATGAGCCGGCCCTGATCGACCGCTATGCCGACATGCTGGACGGCCTGGTGGTCTCCGGTGGCGCGTTCGATATCGATCCGTCGCTATTCGGCGAGGCGGACCGGCACGTGACCGTGGTCACCAAGGAAGACCGCACGAAGTTCGAGCTCGACCTCACCCAGGCCATGCTCGACCGCGATAAGCCCGTGCTCGGCATCTGCGGCGGACAACAGCTTCTGGCGGTCGCCCTGGGCGGCACGCTGATCCAACACATTCCCGACAGCATCACCGATGCCCTCGCCCACGAGCAACCAAACCCGCGCAACGAGCCGGGGCACCAAGTGGCGATCGCGCCGGACACGATGCTGCACGACATCATCGGCGACGAGCTGATCCCGGTGAACAGCGCGCATCATCAAGCGGTGCGTGACGTGCCGTCGCCGATCGTCGTCGATGCCGTGGCGCCGGACGGCGTGATCGAAGGCATCGAGGACCCGACGCGCCGGTTCTGCATCGGCGTGCAGTGGCATCCGGAATTCCACATCAGTCCGGCGGACGTGCGCCTGTTCGCCGCGTTCGTCGACGCCTGCCGCAACAAGGGCGCGAAGTGAGTTCCGACACCGAAGAGAAAGGCGAGCGCATTGCCAAGGTGATGGCGCGCGCCGGCTTGTGCTCACGCCGCGATGCCGAAGTGTGGATCGCCGCGGGCCGCGTCTTCCTGAACGGCAAGGTGCTGACCTCCGCCGCGCAGAACGTGCGCGAGAGCGACGAGATCGTGGTTGACGGCACGCCGCTGAAAAAGGCCGACCGCACGCGGCTGTGGCTGTATCACAAGCCCACCGGGCTCGTGACCAGCCACAAGGACGAGAAGAACCGCCCGACCGTGTTCTCCACCCTGCCGCCGGGCATGCCGCGGGTGGTGTCGGTGGGACGTCTCGACATCAATTCCGAAGGTTTGTTGCTGCTTACCAACGACGGCGCGTTGGCGCGCGAACTGGAACTGCCGTCGCGCGGCTGGCAGCGGAAGTATCGCGTGCGCGTGCACGGCCGCATCGATGACGGGCGGCTCAGCCGCTTGAGCCATGGCATCACCGTCGAAGGCGTGCGCTATGGACCCATCATCGCGAACGTCGACGATCAAGCCGGGGGAACGAAAGCCAACACCTGGCTGAAAGTGACCCTCACCGAAGGCAAGAATCGCGAAGTCCGCAGGGTGATGGAGCATCTCGGCCTGTCCGTGAACCGGCTGATCCGCATTGCTTACGGTCCGTTCGAATTGGGACCTCTGCCGGAAGGCACAGTCGAGGAAATCCCGCGCCACGTGCTGCGGGAAGAACTGGGCGTGAAGGCGGAAGCCGACGAGCAAGACGACCCGCGCGCGGGATGGGCGAAATCCAAGAAGAAGCCGGACACGCGGCCGCACGCCAAGCCGCCGAGCCGGCCTCACAGTCGTCCCCCAGAACGGTCACAAGACCGATCGCAAGATCGGCCTCAGGGGAAGCGACCCCAGAACGACCGGCCTCAAAGCCGCTCGGAAGATCGCCCCCAGGGCAGGCCGACGCTCAAAGCGCGCGCCAAAGGTCCACCCCAACGCTCCTCCGGGCGCGCGCCCGGACGTCCGCCCGGGCGCCCCAAGAGCCGATGAAGGCGAAAGCGCCACAGCGGGGCCGCCTGCGCATCATCGCCGGGGTCTGGCGCGGCCGCCCGATCGCCACCCTGTCCGACGACAGCGTGCGTCCCACCGCCGACCGCGTCCGCGAAGCGCTGTTCAATCGTCTCGCCCATGGTTTCAAGGATGACGGCTTCGACCTCAGCGGCGCGACGGTCGCCGATGTGTGCGCCGGCTCCGGCGCCCTGGGACTGGAAGCGCTGTCGCGTGGCGCGGCGCAGGCGATCTTCATCGACCAGACGATGCCGGCGCTGTCGTTGATCCGCGAGAACATCGCGACCTTGGGGGCGGAAGACCGCGCGACGGTGATCTCCGCCGCGGCGCAATCCCTCCCGCGCGCGCCGCGCGCGTGCGATCTCGCATTGATCGACCCACCCTATGACCAGGGACTTGTGACGCCCATCCTCGCGACCCTCGCCGCTCAAGGATGGCTACGGCCCGGCGCGGTGGTGAGCGTGGAAACCGGCGCGGATGAAGCCTTCGATGTGCCGTCGGGCTACGACCTGCGCGACCGCCGCAAATACGGCCGCGCGGCGATCACGTTCCTAGTGAAACGCGCCTAGCGCCGCGGTGCGGCGGGCATGTCGGCGAGACCGTCGCCGTCGTCCGGCAGGGGTTCAAGTTCCGGCGGCGCGCCGACTTCACCGGCCTTCGCCGCCTCGGCCTCTTTCTTGCGCTCTTCTTCGCTCAGCCGCTCGTAGACGCGGGCCGTAACCACATGGACCATGTCCTGCGCGGGATGTTCCTCCGGCGCGGGCGCGATCACCCAATCCCATTCCTCGTTGTGCATCGACCGCGCGGTCGCCGGCAGGCGAATGCCCTTCAGCAGGTCCGAGCGCGAGACGATCTTGTCGCCCTGCATGGCGAAGCGTTCCGTGTCCGTGATCAACAGCGCCACGCCCGAGGCATGGTTCGCCAGCGCCTCGACATGCACCTCCATGATCTGGGCCGACAGTGTGTCGCAGTCCTTGTCCGCGAAGCCGCGGGTCTTGCGGAACATGTCGTTGAACGCCCCAGCCAGCTGGGTCATGCAGTTGCACGAAACGATCAGGTCGGCTTCGGCCAGGTGCGGAATGCGCGGCGGCGGCGGCGGATGCAGCGGGCCGGGATACTTGTTCTCCTTCATCATCGCGAAGATGCCGGTGACGTCGCCGGTGAGGAGTTTGACGTTGAAGTACTTCTTCGCCCGGCGCACGACCTCGGGCATGTGGAAAATGTCGACCAGGTAAACGCGGTCGAACCGCTCCGCCAAGGCCTGGATCGGAATCTCGATCCACAAACCGGAGCCGACCACCACGGCCGTCCGGGGATGCGGCACGAGGTCCGCAGCCTTGACGATCATGGCATGGCATTTGGCCACGTGCGGCGACCAGGCGACCTTGCAGCGGGCATAGCGGGATTCGAGCGCGATCAGCCGCTGCAAGTAGCCGTACTGGCGTACGCGCTCCGGTGAAAAGGTCGTCCAGTAGCGGAACAGTTCCGCGAGCACAGTTTGGTCCCCCGCGCGCCTGACTACGCGCTAGCGCCTGCCAATTTAACGTCGGCCAAACAGGCGCTCGATATCCTTCAGTTTAAGTTCGACATAGGTCGGGCGTCCATGATTGCACTGCCCGGCATGGGGTGTGATCTCCATCTGCCGCAGCAGCGCGTTCATTTCCGCGCCGTTGAGCCGCCGTCCCGCCCGAACCGCGCCGTGGCAGGCCATGGTGCCGCTCACATCCGCCAAGCGGTCCTTGAGGGCCAGGGCGTCGTCCAGCGCCGCCATGTCGGAGGCAAGATCGCGGACCAGCCCGGTCACGTCGCCGTCCCCCAGCATGGCCGGGACCTCGCGCACGGCGATAGCGCCGGGCCCGAAGGCTTCCACCACCAAGCCAAGCTCGGCCAATTCCGCCGCGCGGCTGGCGATGCGTTGCGCCGAGGCCTCGTCCAACTCCACGATCTCGGGGATCAGCAGCATCTGGCGCTGGATGCCGCCGCTGGCCAGCGACAACTTCATGCGCTCGTAGACAAGGCGTTCATGCGCCGCGTGCTGATCGACGATGACGATCCCGTCGGCGGTTTGCGCGACGATGTAGGTTTCGTGCAGCTGTGCACGCGCGACACCGAGCGGATGATGGATCGCCGCTGCGTCCAACTCCTCCGCCGGCTGCGCCGCTTCAGGCGCGGATGGCGGAATATCGAAGAGCGATACGGGCGCGGCCGCGTCTTCCGCCAGTTCGCCATCCAGCGGCGCTTGCATGGCGTAGGCCGTGTCCAGCGCCGAGCTGCCTTGCACGATCGGCCCCGGCGGATAGGCGCGCGGCACATTGGGACGCATCGACAACAAGGCCGCCGCGCCGGTGGTGGTGGAAGCGCGATGCCCGGCCTCGCCCAGCGCGTGCTTGATCGCACCGACCAGCAGGCCGCGCACCAGATTGGAATCGCGGAAGCGCACCTCGGCCTTGGCGGGGTGCACATTCACATCCACGTCCTGCCGCGGCGCTTCGAGGAACAGCACCACATAGGGATGCCGGCTGGGTGCGAGGAAATCCGAATAGGCCGCGCGCACCGCACCGGTCAGCTGGCGATCCCGCACCGGCCGTCCGTTGACGAACAGATACTGCGCGAAGGCATTGCCGCGATTGAACGTCGGCAGGCCGATATAGCCGTAAAGATGAATGCCCTCGCGTTCGGCCGCCACCGGCACCGCGTTCGCCGCGAAGTCGCGTCCGAGGATCGCCGAGAGGCGTTCGAGATGGACATCGAACAGATCGCCCTGGGTCACGCCCGCCGGCAGGTTCAGACGCTGACGTCCGTCGGCGGTGAGCGTGAAGGAAATATCCGGATGCGCCATGGCCAGGCGCTCGACGGCGTCCAAGGCGTAAGAGAGTTCGGTGCTCGCGCCCTTGAGGAACTTCAGGCGCGCGGGCGTAGCGTAGAACAGGTCGCGCACTTCGACGCGCGTGCCCTTCGGATGCGGCGCCGGCACGGGACCGTCCTTGCGGCCGCCCGCCACCACCATGTACCAGCCGGAGTCCGCCTCCGCCGTGCGGCTGGTGATCGACAGCCGCGCGACCGAGCCGATCGCCGGCAACGCCTCGCCGCGAAACCCAAGCCAGGAGATATCCGTGAGATCGTCCGAGGGCAGCTTCGACGTGGCGTGACGATCGACCGCGACCGTCAACTCCTGCGGCGTCATGCCGCAGCCGTTGTCGGTGATCACCATCATGGCGCGGCCGCCGTCGTTCATCGTGATGTCGATGCGGGTGGCGCCGGCGTCGATGGAATTCTCGACGAGTTCCTTCAGCGCCGACGCGGGGCGCTCCACCACCTCGCCGGCGGCGATCTGGTTGACAAGGTTCGGCGGCAGGAGCCGGATCGGCATCAGCGGCAACTCATGAGGATAGTTTCGTCCTACTTGCCGACAGTCGCCCGATAAGCGGCGACCAAGCCGGCGGTGGAGGCATCACGACCCTCTGCGGTCTTCTCGCCGCGTAGCGCCGGCAACAGGCTTGTCGCCAATTCCTTGCCCAGTTCTACGCCCCACTGGTCGAAGGAATTGACCCCCCAGACGAGCCCCTGCACGAACACCTTGTGCTCATAAAGGGCGATGATCATGCCCAGGCTGCGCGGTGTCAGTGCGTCGAGCAGGATTGTAGTGGAAGGACGGTTCCCCGGAAAGCTGCGATGGGACTTCAAGGATTCCGCGGTATTCAGGACCTCGCTGTGGGTCCGGCCGCGCATCAGGGCCTCGGTCTGCGCAAAAGCATTGGCCAGCAGCAGCTCACGGCTGTCCTTGTCCGCCCCGTTCAGGGCGACCAGGAAGTCGCAAGGGATCAGGGCCGGGCCCTGGTGGAGCAGCTGGAAGAACGAGTGCTGGCTGTCCGAACCGCCGCTGCCGAACACGATCGGACCGGATGTGGCGATGGGCGAGCCGTCGAGAATCACGCCCTTGCCGTTGCTCTCCATGTCGAGTTGCTGGAGGTGCGCCGGCAGAAGCTTGAGGCGATGATCGTAGGGCAGCACGGCCAGGGCCGGCGCATGGAAGAAATTTGCGTACCAGACCCCCAGCATCGCCATGATCACCGGCAGGTTCTCGCCGAGCGGTGCGGTTTCGAAGTGGCGGTCCACCTCCTCCGCGCCTTTCAGCAACTCCTCATAGGCCTCGTATCCGCAGGCGAGGATCACCGGGAGTCCGATGGCGGACCACACGGAGTAGCGGCCGCCGACCCAGTCCCACATGGGGAACACCACGTCCGCGTCGATGCCGAACGCGCCCGCCGCCTTGAGGTTGACCGAGACCGCGGCGAAGTGATGCTTCACCGCTGCATCGCCCAGCGCCTTCACGAGCCACGCCCGCGCGGCATTCGCGTTCGCCGTGGTCTCGGCGGTGGTGAACGTCTTCGACGAGATCGTGAACAAGGTTTCCGCGGGATCGAGCGTTTTCAAAACTTCGTCGAGCTGCGCGCGATCCGGATTGGAGACGAAATCGACGGAGAGATCGTCGCGTTGATACTCTTTGAGCGCATCGGCCACGAACATCGGCCCGAGATGGGAGCCGCCGATGCCGATATTGACGATATGGCGGATCTGCTTTCCGGTGGCGCCCTTGCGCTTGCCGCTGCGCACGGCGTCGGAGAAGTCCTTGAGCCGCTTTCGCGTGGCGCGAATGTCCGGCATCACGTCGCGGCCATCCACCGTCATCGCGCGGTCCGACAGATTGCGCAGCGCCGTGTGGAACACCGCGCGGTCTTCCGTGGTGTTGATATGCTTGCCGGCGAACATCGCCGCGCGGCCACCCTCCACGTCCCGCGCCTTGGCGAGTGCGATCAACAGCTCCAGCGTTCCCGCCGTGATGCGATGCTTGGAATAGTCGACCAGCAGCGGACCGAGACGGCGTGAAAATGCGGCGAACCGGTCAGGCTGGGCGGCGAACAACGCCCGCATGGGCGTATCCGCCATCGCGCGCGCTTCGTCAGTGAGCGCGATCCAGGCCGGAAGGTTCGTCAGTGTCGGCGTCGTCACGACTTCTTCGCCGGAGCCTTGGCTTTCGGCGCGGGCTTCGCGTCCGGGGACGCGGCACCGGCGGTCTCCGGCCCCACGACCACCACCGTCAGCACCTTCGGATTGTACAGACGCTGCGCGACACGCTTGATGTCCGCCATGGTCACGGCCTCGATCAGCTTGTTGCGGCGATCGAGGTAGTCGAGACCTAGGCGATCTTTCTGCACCTGCACCAACAACTCGGCGACGCGGCCGGTGGTGGTGAACCGCAGCGGCCATGCGCCGGTGAGGAACTGCTTGGCGCCGTCGATCTCTTCCTGGGTGACTCCGGGGGTGGTCATTTTCGTAACCTCCTCCCGAATCAGACGCAGGCTCTCATCGGCTTTGTCGGCGCGCGTGCCGGCGCTGACGATGAAGAAGCCGGCGGAGTCCATAGGCGACAGGCCGCTGCGCACCGTGTAGGCGAGGCCGCGTTTCTCGCGCACCTCGTTCATCAGGCGCGAGGAGAACGAGCCGGACCCAAAAATGTAGTCCGCCACCGTGGCCGCGTACCAATCCGGATCGTTACGCAGCAGTCCCGGGGCGCCGATCATGATGGTGCTCTGGGTCAGGTCGCGGAAGATGTGGGAGGTCTTGCCGACCGTGGCCACATTCACCGATGGCACTTTGCTCGGCCCGGCGCCGATGGCCGGCAGGTCGGCGAACAAGGTGTCGAGAACTTCGCGCAGCTTCTCGGGACTGATGTCGCCCGACACACCGACGAGCAGGCGATCGCGGGTCAGTCGCGTCTTGGCCCAGGCCTGGACGTCGGCACGGGTGAGTGCCTGAACGCTCTCGGCCGTTCCGTCCTGCTCGCGGGAATACGGATGGCCGCCGAACAATTCGAGATACAGCTTGCGGCTTGCCAGGCGCCCGGGCACTTCGGCACGAGCGGAGATACCCACCAGCATCTCGCGGCGCATGCGTTCGAGCGCGTCCGGGTCATGGCGCGGCTGCAACATCGCGAGGCGTGCGAGCCGCAGAGCCTCGGTCAGATTCGGCGACGTCGTGGTGAGCGAACCGCGGATGCTGTCCAGATCGGCGGACATGCCGAGCGAAATGGCGCGATCCTCCAGCGCCGATTGGAAAGCGAAGGAATCAAGCTCACCGGCCCCTTCATTGAACAGGCTGGCGCCGAGCGCCGTCAGGCCCTGCTTGTCCAAAGGATCGAGAGCGGTTCCGCCCGCGAAGGCGAAGCTGACCGAGATGACCTGGCTGGAATGGTCCTCCGACAGGTAGGCGACAACGCCTTTCGCACTCTTTACCTCGACCACACTGACGGCATAGGCCGGCACTGCGGCGAACAGCGCGATGAAGCCGATAACGGCGATACGGACGAGCGCACTCATCGGGCAGCCTCCTGAACACGCACGGGTGGAAGCAGGACGCCCGTGCCCGACGAAGCGGTGGCAATCAGCTTGCGCGCCGCGGCGCGGACCTGGTCAGGCGTGACCTTCTTCAGCTGCTCCGGCCAGTTCTCGATCTCATCCAGCGTCAGGCCGACCGCGAGCGCGGCCCCCACCTGCGAGGCGGCGGACATCGGCGACTCTTTCGCATAGGCGAGGCGCGCCAACATGCGCGTCTTGGCGCGTTCCACGTCCTGGTCGGTGATGCCGTCTTTCAAGGTCTGTTCGAGCAGCACGTCGTAGGCTGCCTCCAGCTTCTCCCACGGCACGCCCGGATTCGGCGTCAACGACACGGAGAAGTTGCCCCAAGAGATCGCCTCGGCGCTGTAGCCGGAACTGGCCCCCGCCGCGAGTTGTTGATCGACGACCAGGCTACGATAGAGCTTCGCGGTCGCGCCGCCGCCGAATAGCTCGGTGAACACTTCAAGCCCATGCACATCGGCGCGGTCGCCGACGTTGTAGCTGGGTGCAATGTACTCGCGGCTCCACTGCGGCTGGCGCACGCGCTCATGGCGCATCACCACGCGCACGTCGGCCTTGCGCGGCAGATAGGTCGGGCGCACGCGCTTGGTCGGCGTGCCGGTCTTGGGGATCACGCCATAATATTTTTCCGCGAGCGGGCGAAGCTGCTCGGCGGTGATGTCGCCCGCGACGACCAGAATGGCGTTATGGGGCTCGTAGTACTTCTTATAGAACGCGAGCGCGTCTTCCTGGCTGAGTTCGCGTATCTCCGATTCCCAGCCGATCACGGGAACGCTGTAGGGATTGTTGAGCCAGAGAGATGCCGACAGCCGCTCGCCCATGGTGGCGCCCGGTACGTTGTCCACGCGCATGCGGCGCTCTTCGATGATGACATCGCGCTCGCTGAGCACACTGCTGCGCTCGAGGGTCAGGTTGTGCATCCGGTCGGCTTCCATATCCATCATGAGCGGAAGCCGGTCGACGGCGATGTTCTCGTAGTAGCCGGTGTAGTCGTAAGAGGTGAAGGCGTTCTGCTCGCCGCCGTTGCGCGCCACCATGTCGGTGATCGTCCCGGCCGGGAACCGCGGCGTGCCTTTGAACAACAGATGCTCGAGGAAATGCGCGAGACCCGACTTGCCCGGCACCTCGTCGGCGGAACCGATCTTGTACCAGACCATGTGCGAGACCACCGGCGCCCGGTGGTTCGGAATGACGACCACCTGCATGCCGTTAGCGAGCGAGAACGTCTCCGCGCCGAACACGCCGCCGGGCTTTGTGGCGGTCTGAGCTTGGGCGGGTGAAAGAGCGAGGCTGAGGGCGAACGCGAAAAGCGTCGCAAACCGGATCGGCATGGGGGGATGGTCCTCCGGGGGCGGGGCGTC
Organism: Rhodospirillaceae bacterium; assembly: GCA_965279655.1. Lineage (GTDB taxonomy): Bacteria > Pseudomonadota > Alphaproteobacteria > Rhodospirillales > Rhodospirillaceae > SCTM01. The sequence continues at coordinate 5,032,705 of OZ257255.1, read as the reverse complement.
ATTCATGGAACCCCCGGCGGTATAGGTCAACGGTCCGTTTCTTACGTCACCGCAAGGGCCTGCGGGCGGTGGCGCGCCCCCGTACGCGCCGTTATGGTGGCCGCTCCCGCCCCCCTTTGGCCGAGCCCTTGCCCCGCGACATGTTCGCCGCCCTGCCCGTCTGGCCCACCACCAAAGCGATCCTGGCCTTTTGCCGGGACGGACGCGGCTTGCTCGCGAAACACGCCGTTGTGCCTCTCGTGCTTTTGATGGGGATCGACGTTTTCGGCACCTTCTCGGACGTCGAAATCCGGGAAGACGTCTGGCAGGGCGTCACGGGTCTCCTCGCGCTGTTCTTTTATGCGCCGCTTCTGGTGACATGGTATCGCACCGTCGCCTTTGGCGAACAGGAAGCCCGACAGCGCCCCGCCTTCTCCTTCGGTCTGCGCGAAGGCTTCGTCATCGTGGTCAACATCCTGGTGACCATCGTCGGCTTGCTGGCGCTGGTGCCGTTGGGCGGGTTCGTGCTGCTGGCGGGCGGCCTCCTCGGGCGGATCTCCGATCTCGCGGGTGAGATCGCGTCGGTTGCGCTCGCGATCCCAGCGGCATTCGCATGGTTCATGATCTACACGCGCCTGTCGGTGGCCTTGGCGTTTGCAGCGACCGGCCACTATGTCGGCCTGCGCGAGACGTGGCGGCTGACCGCGCCATTCGGGTTGGCGATGACGCTCGTGCACGCCAGCCTCGGGTTGATCATGGCGGCGGGCTGGGGCGTGGTCGCGATTGTCGTGCTCGGCGGGATGACAGCCGCGGACATTCCATTCGACGGCGAGGACGCGGGCCCGCTCGCTCAAATGACCGTCTCGCTGCTCAGCACTCTATTCGAGATGTCTTATCTCATCGTGACGACCACGCTGTTTGGTATCGTCTATCGCCGAATACAGGATTCCGCATGGCCATCATTGCCCCCGAAGGAAGCGCCCTCTCCGTCGCCGTGATCGGCGTTGCCGATCTCGAGGCCTCGTTGCGGTTCTATCGCGACATCATCGGACTCTCGCCCCGCCCGGCCGTGACGTGGTCCGGCCCCGACTTCGAGCGGCACTGGCGCCTGCCACCGGGCGCGTCGGCGCAAGCGGTGTTCTGCGAACTGCCGGGTGTGGAGGTTGGTCGCGTTTTGCTGCTCTCGTTCAATGCCGCGAAGCGCAAGCCCATCCGGCCGCTCGATGCGCATATGGCGTTTGGGTTGGGGAATCTCAATTTCTATACGGATACGATCGTCGAGGACTCTAAGCGGCTTTCGGCGCTTGGCTACCGCTTCTGGTCTGATCCGACGCACTACGTTCTGTCAGGCAGCACCGGTGCGCCGACGGAAGTTGTGTTCGATGGACCGGACACGGTGTTCATCAACCTGGTCGAACTGACGTCGGGCGATCCGAGCACGCGCATCGGACAGATGCGTGCCTACGTCGAGAAGCATGGCCGCACGCCAACGGGGTTCACGCCGGTGGTGACGACGTCGCACTGCGTGCGCAGCATGGGCAAGGCGGTCGCGTTCTACGAACAGATGCTCAAGATGGGCGTGCTGATCGACGTGATCATGGATCGCCCGGAGCAGAACAGGTTTCAGCGGCTGGCGGAGAAGTCGAAGACGGCTGTGAAGTTTATGCAGGGCAACCACATGTTCGGGAAGGTCGCGCTGATCTATCCGATGAACTATCCGTGCATGGACCTTGTGCACAATGCGATTGCGCCCAACATCGGGTACATCGCACAGACCTTCGTGGTGAAGGACCTGACCGCTGCGAAGGCCGCGAGCGACTCACTCAAAGCCGACGTGTTCTCAAGCCCGATGGAACTCGAGATGCCGGGCTTCGGCCGGGTCGCTGCGATGATCGTGCGAAATCCCGGCTCGGGCGCGTTGCAGCAGATCGTGCAGCAGCTTTAGAAGATTCCGAGGAATCCGCCGTCGCCGCCCTTACCGATGGTCGGCACTTTGCCTTCGTTGGCCTTCTTGCCGGTGGCCTTGGCGTCGGCGAGACGCTTGGACTCCGCGTTCGGATCGATCGCCACGGCCGCTCCGGCGCTGTCGTCTTTCCAATCGAGCAGGCGCTTGGTGAACTGCTTGTCTTCACCGGCGAACACCGAGGACTCGCGGTCGACGGTCTTGCGCACGTCCGGGCTGGTGACGTCGGCGCCGGCGTGGGCCAGCACGGCCACTTCGCCGCGCGACATGCCGCGCTGACGCATCGCGTCCAGCTTGGCGCGGCCGATCAGCGACGAGCGCGCCTGATCCGCGGCGGTCATTTCCTGCGGTCGGTTCGCGCCCGGCACCGGCGGACGCAGCTTGAAGTCCGGCGGCACGACCAGCGGACCGCGGTTCACCACGGCGAATTCGTCCGGCACGGACTTCTCGAGACCGAGGGCGCGCTTGGTGCCCTGACAGCTGGACAGCAGCACGGCGGCGGAGAGGCCGACCAGCAGAGAAATGCGCAGGTTCATTGACTTGAGTCCTTTGGGCCTTGCGGAGCGGGGGCATGGTGCGAGGCGGACCGCGCGGCGTCAAGCAGCCACAGGGCGACCCCGACCGAAATGCAACTGTCGGCGACGTTGAAGGTGGGGAAATGCAGATCCCCCCAGTAGAAATCCAGGAAATCCGCGACCGCGCCGTACAGCGCCCGGTCGAGCACATTGCCGAGCGCGCCGCCGACGATCATGCCGGCGGCGATCTGCATCCAGAAGCTGTCGATCCGCCACATGTACCAGCACAGGCCGGCGGTGATGATCAACTGCACGGCCAGGAGCGCGAACACCATGGCGTCGGTGCCGGAGTTGAACAGGGAGAAGCTGATCCCGTAGTTCCACGCCATGCGCAGGTCGAAGAACGGCAGCACCGGGATGACGTGGTTGGTGAAGAACGGCGTTTCCACCACGCCGGGCGGACGCATAACCTTCTCGACGATGATGTACTTGCTCAGCCGGTCGAGCATGAACAGGAATGCCGCCGTCAGCAGGCCCCATTTCGGGAAAACGGTGCGGACGGCGGTCATGGCGTTCATGCGGCCTTCGTAATCGTGTCGACGGCGTCGGAGCAGCGCACGCAGACCATCGGATTGCGTTGCCTGCCGACTTCCTCAAGAACCTTCCAGCAGCGCAAGCATTTCTCGCCCGCCGCCGTATGCACCTGCACCCCCACGCCCGCCACGTCGGGAAGCGTGAAGCTGCCCTCGGGCGCGACGCCTTCCTGCAGCGTGATCGACGAGACGATGCACAGGTCTTCGAGCGGTAAGCCTTTGACCGCCGCGATCATCTCCGCCGGCGCCCACACATGCGGGTGCGCCTGGAGGGATGCGCCGATCTTCTTCGCGGCGCGCTCGAGTTCGATCGCGCCAGTGACGGCGCGGCGCAGATCGCGCACCTGCGTCCATTTCGCCGCGAGCGCGTCGTTGCTCCAGGTCTTCGGGATCTCGGGGAACTGCTCGAGATGCACGGAGCCGTCCTCGGACGGATGACGCGCGAGCCACGCTTCTTCCGCCGTGAAGCAGATGAAGGGCGCGAGCCACTTGGTCAGGTGGTCATAGAGGATGTCGAGCACGGTGCGCGCGGCGCGGCGGCGCATCGAGTCCGGCGCGTCGCAGTAGACTGCATCCTTGCGGATGTCGAAGTAGAACGCCGACAGGTCGACCGCGCAGAAGTTATGGAGTTCGTTGAACAGGCCGTGGAAGTCGTAGTTGGTGCAGGCCGCGCGGATGGTCGCGTCCAATCCGGCGACGCGATGCAGCACCCATTGCTCCAGTTCCGGCAGCTGCGCGTAGTCCACGCGTTCCGCGGCGCTGAACCCATCGAGGTTGCCGAGGAGGTAGCGCAGGGTGTTGCGCAGGCGGCGGTAGAGATCGCTCATCTGCTTGAGGATGTTCGGACCCACGGACAGGTCTTGCGCGTAGTCCGATGCGACGACCCAGAGGCGCAGGATGTCCGCGCCGGACTGGTTCACCACGTCCTGCGGCGCGACCACGTTGCCCAGCGACTTGGACATCTTGCGGTTCTTCTCGTCGAGCACGAAGCCATGCGTGAGCACCGCATCGAACGGCGCCCGGCCGCGCGTGCCGCAGGATTCCAGCAGCGAGGTATGGAACCAGCCGCGATGCTGATCCGAGCCTTCGAGATAGAGGTCCGCCGGCCACTTGAGATCGGGGCGCGCTTCCAGCACGAAGGCGTGGGTCGAGCCTGAGTCGAACCATACTTCGATGACGTCCGTGACCTGTTCGTAGTCGTCCGCGACGTATTCGTTGCCGAGGAAACGTTCCGCCGGCGAGGTCAGCCACGCATCGCCGCCCTCGGCCTCGAAGGCCGCGGCGATGCGGTCGATCACCGCTTGATCGCGCAGAGCTTCGCCCGTCTTCTTGTGACGGAACACAGCGAGCGGCACGCCCCACTGGCGCTGACGCGAGACGCACCAATCGGGGCGGCTTTCGACCATGGAATAGATGCGGTTGCGGCCCAGCGCCGGCACCCACTGGGTGTCGTCGATGGCCTTCAACGCCTTCGCGCGCAGACCGGTCTTCTCCATGGAGATGAACCACTGCGGCGTGTTGCGGAAGATCAGCGGCGCCTTGGAGCGCCAGGAGTGCGGATAGCTGTGCACAAGCTTGCCGTTGGCGAGCAGCGCGCCGCTGTCGGTCAGCGCCGCGAGCACATCCGGATCGATCTTGAACACATGCTTGCCGGCGAACAGCGGCACATGCGGGTAGTAGGTGCCGTCGCCCGCGACGGTATCGGGGATCGCGACGCCGTGCGCCAAGCCGAGATGCCAGTCGTCCTCGCCATGGCCCGGCGCGATGTGCACGAAGCCCGTGCCCGCTTCCGTGGTGACGAAGTCGCCCGGATACAGCGTGACGTCGAAGTCGTAGCCTTTGCCGTGCCACGGATGACGGCACACGGTGCCGGCGAGCGCCGCGCCCTTCACGGTCGCGACGATCTTGTGATCCGTCACGCCCGCGGACTTGAGCACCGCCTCGCGCAGCGCTTCCGCCACGGCGAAACGTTCGCCGACGCGCGCCTTGCTCTTCTCGTCCACCGCACTGACTTCCACCACGGCGTAGTCGATGTCCGTGCCGTAGCCGATGGCGCGATTTCCGGGGAGCGTCCAGGGCGTCGTCGTCCAGATGACGATGCTGTGGCCTTCGAGCTCCTTCACCGGCGTCTTCTGGATCGGGAAGCGCACCCACACGGTCGTCGAGGTGTGATCCTCGTATTCCACTTCGGCATCGGCCAGCGCGGTCTTCTCGACCACGGACCACAACACCGGCTTGGCGCCGCGATAGAGGCTGCCGTCCATGAGGAACTTGCCGAGCTCGCGCACGATCTGCGCCTCCGCGGCGAAGTTCATCGTGGTGTAGGGATTGTCCCAATCGCCGTTCACGCCGAGGCGCTTGAATTCCTCGCGCTGAACGTCGATCCACTTCGCTGCGAAGTCCCGGCATTGTTTGCGGAACTCGACGACGGGCACGTCGTCCTTGTTCTTGCCCTTGGCGCGATACTCTTCCTCGATCTTCCATTCGATCGGCAAGCCGTGGCAGTCCCAGCCCGGCACGTAGGGCGCGTCGCGGCCCATCATCTGCTGGGCGCGCACGATCACGTCTTTCAGGATCTTGTTGAGCGCGTGGCCGATGTGGAGGTTGCCGTTGGCGTACGGCGGGCCGTCGTGCAGGACGAATTTCTTGCGGCCCTTCGCGGCCTCGCGCTGGCGCTGATAGAGGCCGAGCTTGTGCCAGCGCTCGAGCAGCTTCGGCTCAAGCTGGGGCAGACCGGCCTTCATGGCGAAGTCGGTGGTCGGCAGGAAGACTGTGGATTTGTAGTCGGGTGTCGCGTCGGACATCGGGGCGGCTTCCGGGAAAATGCTGCGTTAAGGGCGAATCAGGATGGTCCCCATTCTGGTCAGAGAATGGGGCGGCTAATTCGCTCCACGAGGCCCGGAAGTGCGCGCAAATCGGTCATGCCGGGGTGTCTAACAGGGGCTGGAGAGGGCTTCAAGGCGACTCGCCGTGAGCCCCGCGCCGGCCGGAAAAGCCGACCGCATGTTTAGGCGGTGGATAGGCGGTGGAATTTTCGGGCTGAGGGGGCGGTTTTGAGCCATTGCGGCCGCTCCAAAAGAACAAAACAGGAACTATAGCGCCATTTGCACGCTCGTCCACTGTCGCGGTGTGTGCAGGCTTGAGGGGCGGATCGCCGTCCAACACTCAGGCTGTCACCCCGGTGAAGGCCGGGGTGACCATTGGAGAAGGTCGCGAGCGGCTGCCTTGCTCGCCGCTAACCCACGGGCACGAACGGCGCGGGGGCGGTGCTGAACTTGTGCGCCGTCAGGCGTTCGCGGGCCGTGACGGCATCCGCCGCGATCTGGGCTTTGAGGGCGTCGAGGCCGGAGAACTTCATTTCCGGGCGCAGGTAGTCCACCAGGGCCACGCGCAGGTGGCAGCCGTAGAGGTCTTGGTTGAAATCGAACAGGTGCACTTCGAGCAGCAGGTCCTTCTTGTCGAAGGTGGGCCGGTTGCCGAAGTTGGCGACGGCGTCGTGCCACACGGTTTCCGCGCCGCGATCGATACCGGCGCGCACGGCATAAACGCCCTTCATGGGACGGAGGTAATCGCGATGCGGCAGGTTGGCCGTGGGAAAGCCGATGGTGCGCCCGCGTTCGTCGCCGTGTTCGACGCGGCCCTCCAGTTCCCAGAAGCGGCCGAGCAAACGCGCCGCATCGCCCGGCCGACCTTCGAGCAGCGCGTTGCGGATGTTGGACGAGGAATAGCGCGGGCCGCTGTTGCCGCGCTGTTCCGCGATGGCGGTGACTTCGAACCCGTGGGTCGCCGCGAGGCTTTGCAGGAGCGCGAGGTTGCCTTTGCGCTGGTGGCCGAACACGTAGTCCGCGCCGACCACCACCCGCGACACTTTCAATCCGCCGAGCAGGATTTCCGTGATGAAGTTCTCCGCCGTGCGCTGGGAGAAATCACGGTCGAAGGTCTGCATATATAAGTAGTCCACGCCCATCGCCTCGATCAGGCGCGCCTTGATGCGGAAGGGCGACAGGCGGAACGGCGGATCGTCCGGACGGAAGACCTGGCGCGGGTGCGGTTCGAACGTCATGACGCCGGCGGCGACGCCAGCCGCGCGCGCCGCGTCGATGGTCGCGCCGATCACGGCCTGATGGCCGAGGTGCAGACCGTCGAAGTTGCCCAGCGCTATCACGCCACCCTGTAGTTGCGGCGGCATCTCATGGAAGTTGCGAACGATACGCATGCGTGCGGCTAGGCGGTTCCGCTAATTGCCGGGACGCGAAGGCACCATCACGGTGGCCTCGCCGTCGATCACGACCTTGCCGCCGACGAGGCACTGCGTCTTGAAGGTGGCGAACTTCTTCTCCGCCACCAGCGCCGTCACTTCCACGCGCGCGGTCACCGTGTCGCCGATGCGCACCGGCGCCTTGAACTTCAGGGTCTGGCCGACATAGATCGCGCCCGGCCCCGGCAGCTTGGTGCCGATGACCGTGGAGATGAAGCCGGCGGACAGCATGCCGTGGGCGATCCGGCTCTTGAACATCGTGGTGGCGGCATATTCCGCGTCGAGGTGGACAGGGTTGGTGTCGCCGGACACACCGGCGAAAAGGACGATATCGGCTTCCGTAACAGTCTTCGAAAAGGTCGCGGATTGGCCTACGACGAGGTCCTCAAAATAAGTGCCGGGGGACCGCTCAGCCGTGGCATTATTTTCAACGGTCATTTGATGAGCTTTCGTGGCGGAAGGAATGTGGGGATGAGCGCGAAACAAACAGGTCCGGCGGGGACGGTCAAGGCCCCCTTCGGGATCGTCGTGCTCCGCGGCGCGATTGCCCTTTCGGTGGCCGCGATGCTCACCGGTTGCGCCACGTCTTGGAGCCATCCGTCCAAGACGCCGGAAGAAGCCCGCGCCGACGAAACCCAGTGCAGTCAGGAAGCGGAACAGGACAGCCTGCTGCGCGCCGGCCGGACGCGCGCCGAGTTCGGCGCCCCCCCGGGCGCGCCGACCGCCGGCAGCCTGGGCCCCTCGCCCATGCAAATGAAGGACCGCGACAGGGTCACCCAGGACTTCCGCGGCGGCATGGACATCTGCATGGAATCCAAGGGCTACGCCAAAGGCAAACCCAAGCGCTAAGATCACGTCATGGCTATCCGTCGGCTTGATTCCCTCGGCTATCAGATCGCGCACCTGAACCGGCTGTACGACCGGCGGCTTCAGGATGCGTTGCAGGATCTGGGCGTGGCGCCGGGGCAGTTCGCGCCGCTGGTGATGCTGTTCGAACAGGACGGCCTGACGCAGGCCGAACTGTGCCGGCGCATCAATGTCGAGCAACCGACCATGGCGAACACGCTCGACCGCATGGAGCGCGACGGGTTGGTGAAGCGCACGCCGGACCCCTCGGACAAACGCCGCGCCACCATTCATCTCACCGCGCGCGCGTCGGAGATGCGGGGCAGCGTGATGGATCGCGCGCGCAAGGTCGCGTCGCTGGCGGTGCAGGCGCTGACGCCGTCCGAACAGGAAACGATGTTCGGCTTGATCGCGAAAATGGCGGATGCGCTGAAAGAGCGCTAAGCGAAGGCCGTTCGCAGCGCGACCGCGACCACGGTCATCTTGGTCATATTGTCCGGAAAGATCGCCGCGAGGCGGTCGATCGTTCGCGCCGTCTCCGGGTTGGGCGGGGACACCGGCCGCACCAGCAAGCGCGCCGCCGCCGCTCGGCCGTGATCGGCCATGTGACGGCCGAGATCGTCGAGCTGATTGCCGGCTTTCAATTCCTTCATGACGCGTGAAATCGCATCGAGGGCGACGGTCGATCCGGCGAAGTGGCGGAAGACAGATGGGATCACCGGGCCGTCTTCACCGTGCAGGATATGCGCCATGGCGCGCAGGCGATCCACCGTTGCCGGCGGAAGCTGTTTGAGGTCGGCCATCGGCAGGAGCGCCGTGATCGGCGCAGGATGCGCCGGTTCACCCGGCGCCGTTTCGCCGCTATCCCCCGCCAGAGCACGTTTAAGAATCTCCAGTCCCATCAGGTTGATGGGATTGGCGCGAATGTAGGACTCGAGCGTCGCCCCAATGGCGTCCTTTGGCAGGCCGATCTCCACCGGCGGCGCGGAAAGCCGAGCCGCGCGCGCCAGTGCGCCCATCTCCGCGCCGGCGCGGTGTATCACCGCACCGCCGTAGATCGGTTTCAGGCACGCCCACGCCCACGGCAGGCAGCCCTGGACCGCCGCCATGTTGCGGAACACAAGATTGACGAGCGGGACGCCGAGCGCGGCACGGAGGTCCGCGTAGATCGCGGCAATCTCACCCGTGGCGGCGGCCTCGGGGATTTCATCAAGGATCGGCGTGGTCACGCCCAGCCGCCCGCGATCGGCAGGACGTGGCCGGTGATGAAGCTGCTTTGCGGCGAGGCGAAGAAGGCGATGGTGGCTGCGACCTCTTCCGGTTTGCCCATGCGCTTGAGGGGCACCTTCTCCGTGAAGCGCTTCATGGCGTCCGGGTTCGCGATCAGCTCCGGCGGGAAGTAGCTGGGGCTTTCCACATAGTTCGGCGCGATAGCGTTCACCTGGATGTTGAAGGCGGCGAGTTCCTGCGCAAGCGAGAGCGTCAGCGCGTTCGCCGCGCCGCGCCCGGTGACGTACATGGAATAGTTCGGCAAGCCCCGGAACGGCGCCGCCGAGGTGACGAACAGGATCTTGCCCTTGCGGCGCAGTTTCATCGCTTTCGCCGCCGCCCCGGCGAAGCGGAAGGGCGCGACCACGAGATCCTCCAGCGTGCGGCGCAGATCGTCAGGCGAGGCCGTATCGATGGTGGCGCGCAAGGCCGGGAAGAAATCGTTGTTCACGAGAACGTCGAGCGGGGCCCTGGCTTCGACGTCCGCGATCAGGGTCTCGGGCTCGACGACGCCGCTGATCTGGAGGTCGCGGTGTTCCTTCTGGAAGGACGCGCGGGCTTCGGGGTCGGCGAAGGCGCGGTCGTGGCAAACCACGCGCGCGCCCTGCTTGGCGAGTTCCCGCGCGGTGGGTAACCCAACGAAGTGGGTGACGTTGGTGACGAGGATGGAGAGACCGGTGAGCATGGGCGCAGCTTAGCGCAATGACGATGCGCGCCACATCTGACTTTCATTCGACGGGCACCCCCCTCACCTCCCTGTGGGAGAGAGGGATTCAGTCCAGGAACGGGCGGATCAGGTCGGCGACGATCGCGGGGCGCAACAGCAGCGCGTCCGGGAGCGTGTGGGGCACGTCGATGATGCGACCGTTGCGCAGGAGCGGCGCAATGCGCGCGGTGAGGTCGTGCAGCCAGCCTTGCGGGTTCAACACCAGGATGGGTGTGTCGAGACGTGGGAGGACGTCTTCATAGACGTAACCCGCGTTAGCGCGAACGGTCCAGGTGCGGTGGTCGCGGTCCAGGCCGAGCATCGTGTCAGCGAAGAGGTCGGACAGGCGGGTGAGGTCCGCATCCGGCGGCAGTTGGTCGCGCATGCTGCGCCATTCGGCGAGGAGGTGCGCGCCGTCGCGCGCGATCGTCGTGGCTTTGTAGTTTTTCTGGCCGGCCTCGCGTTCGGCGGGCGTCCACACCGGGGCGTGGATGAGTACAAGGCGGCGGACAAGATCCGGCGATTGCTCGGCGGCGGCGACGCTCAGGCGCGCGCCGGTCTGGGCGCCAATGAGATCGACGCGGCTGAAACCGAAGTGCGCCGCCGTGGCGTTCACGATGGCGGCGTATTCTTTGAGGGTCGGCTGTTGGGTTGGCGGCGCGGAGGCGCCGAAGCCGGGCGTATCGAGGGCCGCGATGAAGCGGTCGCGGCCTAGTTCCGCCAGCAGGGGCTCGAAGATGCGCCCCGACAAGGGGTTCGGGTGCAGGCAGAGGATCGGGGGCGCGGTCGCGCTCGCGGGTTCCACATAGCGCAGGTGGAGTTGGCCGAAGGGGCCATCGATGTAGGTACGCAGCAGGGTCATGGGCCTATCCGATCACACCGAGGGGCGCGGGGCCACACCCCGGATAGCGATCAGCCCCCGATTCACCGCAGACGCGGCGCGGCGGTTCTGGTGAACTGTCGCCTATGAAACTGTGGCTCGCCATTGTTTGCGCGTTCCTCACCGGCGCTGTGCAAGCAGCACCCTTGCGGATCGTGACGCCGTCCCTGCCGGATTCGCGCGGCAATCCGCACACCTACATCGGACTGCCGTTCGGCCTGGTCAATCAGGCGATCTATGAGCCCTTGGTGCGCGTCGGCCCCGGCGGTGTCGCGGAACCGGTGCTGGCGGAATCGTGGACGCAGGAAACGCCGACGCGCTGGGTGTTCAAGCTGCGCGGCGGCGTAAAATTCTCCAACGGTGAACCATTCGACGCGGCGGCCGTGGTTTCCGCGTTGAACTATGTGCTCGGCACGCCCCTGCCGTCGGACATGCTGGCGTCCGTGACCATGCGCGCCAAGATCGCGGCGGTGTCGGCGCGCGATCAGCTGACCGTGCAGATCGATACGAAGGTGATCGACCCGATCCTGCCGGTGCACTTGTTCAACGTGCAGGTGCCCGCGCCGCAAGCCTGGGCGAAGGGCATCGAGGCGTTCGTGTCGGCGCCCGTGGGCACGGGGCCTTATCGCGTGACGAAGTGGGCGCCGGGAAGCGTGATGCTCGTCGCCAACACAAGCGCGCGCACGCCCGGCACGGTGCCGGAGATCGAAGTGCGCGGGATGCCGGACCCGACCGCGCGCGCTTTGGCGATCGCATCCGGCAGCGCCGACATCGCTCTGGATGTGATGGCCGAGACCGCATCGGACGGCGGCTTCCGCCTGACGCCGCGCTTGTCCACCCAGATCACGTATATGCAATTCGTGACCGTGGGGAACGCGCCGTTCAAGGACGTGCGAGTGCGCCGCGCGCTCAACTACGCGGTGGACCGGCAGAAGCTCATCCACACCTTCCTCAATGACGCGGTGACGCCGGCGACGCAGTTCACGCATCCGGACGCCTTCGGCTACAACACGACGCTGACGCCCTACCCGTACGATCCCGCGAAGGCCAAGGCGCTGCTGGCGGAAGCCGGATACGACAAGGGCCTGACGGTGCCGGTCGCCTTCGTCACCGGCCAGGGGCCGGACGCCAGCATCTATCAGCTTGTTGCCGCCGATCTGGCGGCGGTGGGTGTGAACGTGGAGTTCCGCGCGCTCACCATGGGCGTGTGGCTAGGACACCTGAACGGCGGCGATTGGCCCGGCGGCGGCTTCATCACCGGCATTCAGGGCTACGACCCGGTGGTGGCGTTCAACACGAGGTCATGCGATTGGGCCAAGCCGCATCATTGCGACCGCGATCTGATGCCGCTGCTCAATGCCGCGCGCGCGTCCACGACCGCCGAAGAACTGCGCGGGCGCATCAACACGCTGATGGCCTATGAACACGACAACCCGCCGGGATTGATGCTGTGGCAGCGGACGTATTTCGACGGCCTCGGCCCGCGTGTGACGGACTACAAGGTCGGCCGCGACCGGATCGACTTCACGGCGCTGCGCGCGAAGTAGCTAGATGCGCGCGGCGTGCCAGCGCAGGTGATCGTCAATGAAGGTCTGGATGAAATAGTAGCCGTGGTCGTAGCCGGGCTGCCGGCGGAGCGTGAGCTTCACGCCGGCTTTGGCGCAGGCGGCCTCAAACAGTTCCGGCTTCAATTGCTTCTCGAGGAAATTGTCGGCGAGACCCTGGTCGATGAGGATCTCGCGGCCGGCCCAGCGTGAGGCCAGTTCGGTGGCGTCGTAGTCGCGCCATGCCGCCTTATCGTCGCCGAGATAGCCGCCGAACGCCTTCTCGCCCCAGGGCACCTGCATAGGCGCGACAATGGGCGCGAAGGCGGACACGCTGCGATAGGTGTCGGGGTTCTTCAGCGCGATGGTGAGCGCGCCGTGGCCGCCCATGGAATGACCGAAGAGGCCCTGGCGGTTCATGTCCACCGGAAAGTTCGCGGCGATTACCTTGGGCAGTTCCTGCGTGAGGTAGGAATACATCCGGTAATTCGCGGCGTACGGCGCGCGGGTGGCGTCGAGATAGAACCCGGCGCCGAGGCCGAAATCCCAGCCGCCGGCGGGATCGCCGGGCACGCCCTCGCCGCGCGGGCTGGTGTCGGGCGCGATCAGCATGAGGCCGAGGTCCGCCGCCAGGCGTTGCGCGCCGGCCTTGATGATGAAGGTCTCTTCCGTGCACGTGAGACCGGCGAGATAGGTCAGCACCGGGACCTTGCCGTGTGCGGCCTGGGGCGGCGTGAACACCGCGAACTTCATGGCGCAGCGCGTGGTCTCGGCCTGATGGCGATAGAAGCCGACCGTGCCGCCGAAGCAGGCATGTTTCGAAAGGGTCTCAAGGGACATGGCGCGCGCTCCGTCGGATGCGAGGGCGCGCATCATGGCGGGCCGGAACGGGCCTGTCAGCTTAGGAAGGTGCGTTTAGTGCGACGCCACGGCGACGGAGTCGCCGCCCTTGGGGCGGGCTTCGCGAATCCAGGCGCCGGAGAGCTGGAACTGGATCACTTCGGCGATGTTGGTGGCGTGATCGCCGACGCGTTCCAAATTCTTCGCCATGAACAGGAAGTGCGTGGAGCATTCGACTTCGCCGGCTTCCTGCCCGCCTTCCTGGAGGTGGCTGGACATGCGGAAGATAACCGCGCGCTGCATGCGCGAGGCGAGATCGTCGATCTCCTGGTCGCGGCGCCACACGGCTTCGGCCTTCTTGGCGTCGCGGGTGGTGAAGCTATCCATCACTTCGCGCAGCAAGGCGACCGCGTGGGTCGCGAGCGGCGGCAGTTCCGGCGGCGTCTTCACGGAGGGGTGCTGGGCGAGGATGAGAGTGCGCTTGGCGATGTTCTTGGCGTAGTCGCCGATGCGTTCGAGGGAGCCCGCGATCTTCACGCTGCCGAAGACATAGCGCAGGTCGTTGGCCATGGGCTGGCGCCGCACCAGGATCGAGAGCGCGCTGGCTTCGATCTTGCGCTCGGCCTCGTCCAGGTCGGGGTCTTTCGCGATGATGCGCTCGGCCGCGTCCGTGTCGCGCTTCTGGAGGGCGTCCAATGCAGCCGAGAGTTGGGACTCGGCCAGGCCGCCCAATTCCAGAACCCGGCGCTCCAATTGGGAGAGCTCGGTGTCGAACTGGGAAACGGTGTGTTCGCCGTGATTCATTCTGCCGCTGTCCATAAAGGTCGCCTGGGTACCTTAGCACAGCCACATGTACGCCGTCTCCGCCAGGGCTTTGTGACGGTCCGGTTAATCTTTTGTGACGACAGCGCCCGCGGACTTTCGCCAGAATGCGATTGTGCGGGACCGGGACGTCCCGCACCGTGTCGGCGGGGGCCGAAGGGGGATCGCGATGTTGTCTTTGCAGAGTGCGTTCGGGATCGTGGCCATCCTCGGCCTGGCCTGGGCGATGAGCGTCCGGCGCGGGGCGGTGCATTGGCGGGCGATCGGGCTGGGCCTGCTGCTGCAGCTGATCCTCGCGGTGCTGCTGACCAAGGTGCCGGTGGTGAGCGCGGCCTTCGGCAAGCTCAACGGCCTGGTGATCGCGCTGAATGACGCCACGCGCGCGGGGACGTCGTTCGTGTTCGGCTACATCGGCGGCGGGGACGTGCCGTGGATGACCGGCGGCGCCGGCGCGCCGTTCGTGTTCGCCTTCCAGTCGTTGCCGCTGATCATGATCATCAGCGCGCTGTCGGCACTGTTGTTCTACTGGAACATCATTCCGCCGATCGTGCGCGGCTTCGCCTGGGTGCTACGGCGGACCATCGGCGTCGACGGGCCCGCGGGCATGGCGACCACGATGAACATCTTCCTCGGCAATGTGGAAAGCTCGCTGGTGATCCGGCCATATCTGATCGCGGAATCACGCTCCGGCCTGTTCGTCATCATGACCGCGGGCATGGGCATGGTGGCGGGCACGATGATGGTGATCTACGCCACCATCCTCGACGGGCTGATCGCCAATCCGCTCGGGCAGATCCTCACGGCCTCGATCCTCGCGGCGCCGGGCACGGTGGTGATCGCCTTCATCATGATGCCGGAGGACCCGGAGAACCTTTCCGCCGCGCGCCGCAGCGAGGCGGAGGTGGTGCTGCCGCGCCACCAGGGCGACAACATCATGTCGGTGATCGCGCGCGGGACCATCGACGCGATTCCGCTGATCCTCAACATCTGCGCGATGCTGATCGTGCTGATCGCGCTGGTCACCCTGGTGAACAACATGATCGGCATGCTGCCGGACGTGGCCGGCGCCCCGCTGACGCTGCAGCGGATGTTCGGATGGGTACTGGCGCCGCTGGCGTGGCTGCTCGGCATCCCCTGGGGCGAAGCGACCTCCGCCGGCCAGCTGCTGGGGACGAAAATGGTGCTCAACGAGCTGATCGCCTACACGGACCTCGCCCACCTGGGCGCGGACGAGCTTTCCCCCCGCACCCGGCTGATCATGACCTATGCCCTGTGCGGGTTCGCCAACTTCGCCTCCATCGGCATCACCATCGGCGGCCTGGGGGCCATGGTGCCCGAGCGGCGCTCGGATATCGTTGCCCTGGCACCGAAATCCATGATTTCGGGCACTTTGGCGACCTGCCTGTCCGGGGCCATGATTGGGCTGCTAACGCCGGGCTAAGGCTGGATTTTGGCCCTCGGGCGGCGTATGTGACAGCCGCCATGAGCTACGCCGTCAAAGAGATTTTCTATACCCTCCAAGGGGAAGGCGCGAACGCCGGCCGCCCGGCCGTGTTCTGTCGCTTTGCCGGCTGCAACCTATGGTCCGGCCGCGAGGACGACCGCGCCACCGCACAGTGCAAATTCTGCGACACGGACTTTGTCGGCACCGACGGCGACGGCGGCGGCAAGTTCGCGAACGCCAACGATCTTGCGAACGCGATCTCCAAGGCCTGGACCGGCAACGGCGGCGCGCAGCGGTTTGTGGTGTGCACCGGCGGCGAACCCCTGTTGCAGATCGACGCGGCGCTGATCGCGGCGCTGCACGCGCGCGACTTCACGATCGCCGTGGAGACCAACGGGACCATCGCCGCACCGGAGGGTTTGGATTGGATCTGCGTGAGCCCGAAGGCGAACACGGATCTAGTGCAGACCACCGGCGACGAGCTGAAGCTGGTGTACCCGCAAGAGCGCGGCGCGCCGGAGCGGTATGAGACGCTGAATTTCACCCATCGCTTCCTGCAGCCGATGGACGGACCCGCGCGCGATGCCAACAGCCGCGCCGCGATCGACTACTGCCTCGCGCATCCGGCGTGGCGCTTGAGCATGCAGACCCACAAGTACCTTGGTATTCCGTAATGACCGGCCGTTTCGAGATCGTCAAAGAGTTCGGCTTCGAGGCCGCGCATACCTTCGCCCACAAGGCGCCGGGGCATGAGAACACGCGCATGCATGGGCATTCGTTCAAAGTGGAAGTGGCGATGCGCGGCACGCCGGACCCGGTGAGCGGCTGCGTGGTGGACTTCGAGGATGTGGGCCGCGCGATCGCGACTGTGCGCGAGAAGCTCGACCATCATTTCCTCAACGATATTCCCGGCCTCGGCACGCCGTCGCTCGAGAACCTGTCGCGCTGGATCGCCGAGCAGCTCAAGCCGAGCCTGCCGGTCGCCTCCGTGACCGTGCGCCGCCCGACCTTGGGCGAATCCTGCCGCTACGATCTCGCCTAACATGACTCGCGCGCTGATCCTTCATTCGGGCGGATTGGATTCCACCGTCTGTTTGCTGCTCGCGCGCCGGGCGGGGCGCGAGGTGATCAGCGTCGGGTTGAACTACGGTCAGTTGCAGCAAGTCGAACTCGACTATGCGGAAAAGCAGTGCAAGCGGTTCGGTATCGAGCGGCGCGTGCTGGAAGTGAAGTGGAACCGCCCGCCCATCGAGATCCCGAAGGACCGCACGGTCGATGAGATGCGCAACAGCGGCATCGCGCCGACCTTCCTGCCGGGCCGCAACGCGGTGTTCCTGGCACTGGCCTGCGCGGAAGCCGCGGGCGCGGATGCGCAGGAAGTATGGCTGGGTGTGAACGCTGTGGATTACTCGGGCTATCCGGATTGCCGCGAGACGTTCCTCTCCGCCTTCCGCGCCATGTGGGAACAGGCGGTGCCGAACGGGCCGAAGGTCGTGGCGCCGCTGGTGACGATGACAAAGCCGGAGATCGCGGCGCTGGCCGCCGAACTGGGGCTCAAGAAGGGCGAGACCTGGAGCTGCTACTCGCCGGACCTGAGCGGCCCGACGCCGCAGCCCTGCGGGCACTGCGATGCGTGCCTGCTCCACAACCACGCCTGGGCCGATGCGCCCAAGGCCGGCAAGCCGCAGCCGGCGATTCCGGCATAACAAGCTGACTTGTCACCCCGGACAAGGCGCGCAGCGCCGCGATTCGGGGTCCAGGGTTGCGACACTGTGTCTCCGCCGAGAGCGCGGAGGATGCTGCATTCCGATGCCCCGGCCACCCTGGATCCCGGCTCTCGCAAGAGCTCGGCCGGGATGACCGACAGAGAGTGATGCACCGCTTCGCCTCACCCCAATTGTCATCCCGGACGTAACGCGTCAGCGCGGAGGTCCGGGATCCACCCCTCTAGGCGCACGAGCGGTGCGATCCGTGCCGCGCGGTGCACGGTGATGAGTGGATCCCGGCCTTCGCCGGGATGACAGCCAGAGAGCGATGCACCTCCTCGCCTCACCACAACTGCCACCCCGGACAAGCGGCAACGCCGCGCGATCCGGGATGACGAATGGTGGTTACTCCGCCGCTTTGGCAACCGCGTTCAGCGCCGGCGTCGTCGGCTTTGCGAGCCAGCGGGCGTAGAGTGCGGGCAGCACGATCAGCGTCAGCACCGTCGCGACCGCCAAGCCGCCCATGATGGCGACAGCCATGGGGCCCCAGAAATCGGTGCGCGCGAGCGGGATCATGGCGAGGATCGCGGCGAGCGCCGTGAGCACCACGGGGCGCGCGCGGTGGATGGTGGCGTTGACGATGGCCTGCAGCGGCGGTTCGCCGGCGGCCACGCCCTGGTCGATCTGGTCCACCAGGATCACGGAGTTGCGCATGATCATGCCGGCGAGCGCGATCACACCCAGCAGGGCGACAAAGCCGAAGGGCTGGCGGAACAGCAAGAGCGAGATGGTCACCCCGATCAGGCCGAGCGGCGCGGTGGCGAGCACCAGCGCGAGACGGCTGAAGCTTTGCAGCTGCACCATCAGGATCGCGAGCATGGCGAGGATCATCACCGGCACCACGGCGCCGATGGCGACGTTGCTCTTGGCACTCTCTTCGATGGCGCCTGCCATCTCGACGCGATAGCCGTCGGGCAGCTTCGTGCGGATATCGGCCAGCGCCTTGTCGATCTGCTGTGAGACGACGGGCGGCTGCGTCGCATCGCCGACTTCGGCGCGCACGAGCATCATGGTGTCGCGGTTGCGGCGCCACAGCACCGGTTCCTCGAAGGTCGGCTTGAGGTTGGCGACTTGATCGAGACTCAGCGTCTTCTTCGCGCCGGTGGCGGGATCGCTGAGGAAGATGCTAGCGCTGCCGATATCGTCGAGCGCCTTGCGTTCCTCCGGGATGGCGCGCGCGACCACTGGGATGAGGTCGTTGCGTTCGCGCACCTCGGCGATCATCACACCGCTCAAGAAGGTGTCCATGGTCTTGGCGACGTCGGACGGCGTGAGGCCGAGCGCGCGGGCGCGGGAGCGGTCGATGTCCATCTCCACGCTCTTGGACATCTCGTGCCAGTCGAAGTTGACGTCGCGGGCATGGGGGTTGGCGCGCACGACTTCGCGCACCTGTTCGGCGATCTGGCGGATCGTCTGCGGGTCCTTGCCGAGCACGCGGAACTGGATCGGGAAACCGACCGGCGGCCCGTTTTCCAGCCGCGAGATGCGCGCGCTGAGTTCGGTGAACTCTGTGTCCATCAGCGCGCGGAAGCGTGTCAGCACCCGTTCGCGGGCGACGTTGTCCTTGGTGACGACGACGGCTTGCGCGAAGGCCGGGTTCTTCAACTCGACATTGAGCGGCAGATAGAAGCGCGGGGAGCCGGCGCCGGTGTAGACCACGTAGGAGGCGACGTCGGGGTCCTTGGCGAGGTGGGCTTCCAGGCGCTTCGCCGCCGCATCGGAGGCCGCGAAGGAACTGCCGCCGGCGAGGCGCAGGTCCATGATCAGCTCGGGCCGCGAGGCCGAAGGGAAGAACTGTTGCGGCACCAGGGCAAAGCCGACCAACGCCAGCACGAATGCCCCGACGGTCGCCCAGATCACGCGGCGCGGATGGGCGACGCAGATGTCGAGCACGCGGCGCAGGCTGCGGTAGAGGCGCGAGCCGTAGGGGTCGTGCTTCGGGCCCGTGTGGGGCGTGTCCGGCAACAGCTTGTAGCCGAGGTAGGGTGTGAAGATCACGGCGGTCACCCAGGAGACGAGCAGCGCGATGGTGACCACGGAGAAGATCGCGCCGGTGTATTCGCCGGCGGTGGATTTGGCGAAGCCGACGGGGATGAAGCCGGCGGCGGTGACGAGGGTGCCGGTGAGCATGGGGAACGCGGCGGCGCGGTAGGCGAAGCTCGCCGCTTCGAGGCGGCCGAGCCCCTCTTCCAGCTTCACCTGCATCATCTCGACCGCGATGATGGCGTCGTCCACCAGCAGCCCGAGTGCGATGATGAGGGCGCCGAGGGAGATGCGGTGCAGGTTGATGCCGAAGATCTCCATGAAGACGAATGTGATCGCCAGCACCAGCGGCACGGAGAGCGCCACGACGATGCCGGTGCGCAAGCCCAGCGAGATGAAGCTGACGGCCAACACGATGGCGAGCGCTTCACCGAGGGATTGGACGAACTCCTTCATGGACTTCTCGACCACGGCAGGCTGGTCGGCCACCTGGATCACGTCGATGCCCGCCGGAAGGTCGCGCTTGATGCGTTCCAATTCCGCCTTCAGGCCCTCGCCCAAGGTCTGGACGTTGCCGCCGTCGACCATGGAGATGGTGAGCCCGATGGCGGGCTTGCCGCCGACGCGCATGCTGAAGGTGCGCGGGTCTTCATAGCCGCGCTGCACGGTGCCGACGTCGCCGACACGGAGCGTGCGGCCATTGGCGACGATCGGCAGGTCGGCGATGGCTTCCACCGTGTCGGCGCGATCTTTGAGGCGCAGGGCGACGCGGTCGCTGGGGGTCTCGAAGATGCCGCTGGCGTTGATGGCGGTCTGCCGCTGGACCGCGTCGATCAGCTGAGCCGTGGTCACGCCGAGGGTGGCGAGACGTTCCTGCGAGACTTCGATGTAGACCCGCTCCGGCCGCTCGCCGATCATCTCGGCCTTGGCCACGTCCTTCACGCGCAGGATGCGCTGGCGCACGTCATCGACGATGCGGCGCAGCTCGGTATCGCTGAAGCCGTCGGCGGTGAAGGCGTAGACGGTGCCGTAGGTGTCGCCGAATTCGTCGTTGAAGCGCGGGCCCAGCACGCCCTGCGGCAAAACGCCGCGCTGGTCGGTGATGCGCTTGCGGATCTGGTACCAGGCTTCCGCCACGTCCTTCTTCGGCGTCTCGTCGCGCAGGTTGATCATCAGCACGGCTTCGCCGGGACGCGAATAGCTGGTGACCTTATCGAAGTGCGGCACCTGCTGGATGATCTTCTCCAGCGGATCTGTGACCAGCTGTTCGGTCTCCCGCGCCGTAGCGCCGGGCCATGACGCACTGACCACCATCACCTTGAAGGTGAAATCCGGATCTTCCGCGCGGCCGAGATTGTTGAAGGCGTTGAACCCGGCGACCGCGAAGGCGAGCATCGCGAACACGACGAGCGTGCGGTGGCGGATGGCCAGAGCCGACAGGTTCCAGCGCGAGGTTTCGGCAGACATGACTTCCCCCAACGAGAAGAGTTTGCGCGCTTACGCGCCCTCGCCGCTGAGCCGGCGCACCTTCTGGCCTTCGTCCAGCCGATGCACACCCGCGGTGACGATCACGTCGCCATCCTTCAGGCCATCGGCGACCAGCGCGGTCTGGCTGCGGAACGCGGCGACGGTGACCGGCCGCTTGGCGAGCGTGTTATCGGCGGAGAGGACATAGACCGTCGGCTTGTCGGCGGTCTGGAAGATCGCCGTCAGCGGCACTTCGGCCATCTGGTTGGCGCCCGGACGCGCGAGGATCACGCTGGCGCTCGAGCCGAGCTGGAGGTCCGCCGGCGGTTCGTCGAGCACATAGCGTACGTCGTACGTCCGCGTGACCGGATCGGCGCTGGCGCCCACCTCGCGCAGATGCGCGGTCAGGAGCGTGCCCTGTTGGGTCCACAGGCTCACGCGCGCCTGCGCTTCCTTCAGGTCCGCCACGCGCTGTTCCGGGACGCTGACGGCGATCTCGAGATCGCCCGCGCGCGCGACGGTGAACACCGCTTCGCCGGCGCCGACCACTTGGCCGGCTTCGGCGCGGGACGACGTCACCACGCCGGGCGCATCGGCGATGAGGGTGGCATAGCCGAGCTGGTTCTGGCGCAGCTTTACTTGCGCTTCCGCATCGCGCACGCGGCCTTCGGCGATGTGCATGGTGCTGAGGCGCTTGTCGTAGACCGACTGGCTGAACGCCGGGCTTTGCTTGATCTGTTCATAGCGCTGCAGGTCGCGCTGCGACTGGACGAGGTCGGCTTGCGCGGAGGCGAGCTGCGCCTGCGCGGACCGCAAGCCGAGCTGCAGATCTTCCTGATCGAGCGTCGCCAGTACCGTTCCGGCGGTCACGGTCGCACCGACGTCCACCAACCGCTTGGTCACGCGCCCCGCGACGCGGAAAGCCAAGGTGGATTGATGGCGCGGCTGCACCGTGCCGGGATAGACGGAACGGGTGGCCTGTTCGCCGAGCTTCACGGTCATCGCCTTCACGGGACGCGGCGGCGCGGGCGCGGCTACATCCGTGTGACCGGGCGCGACGGCGGCGGCGGCGATGAGTCCGGCGGCGACGACGGCCACGGCGCCGATCTGCTTGCGGGTGAGGTGCCCAAGAAACTGGAGTGTCATGGCTGGTGCCCAATCGGATCGTTGTGTAATATGAATTACGTCGCTATGTAGTCTCCATTACACATGAAGCGCAATGCAAAATCCGTGAATAGCGGCCATGCAACTCGCAGCAAGCGGGCGGCACCGAAACGCACGCGCCTGGGCGTGGACGAACGCCGGGGCGAAATTGTAAAGGCGGCTAAAGCGTTGTTTTTACAGCAGGGTTATGCCGCCACCAGCCTGGAGCAGGTGGTGGCCAAATCGGGCGGCTCGCTCGCCACGGTCTACCGGCTGTTCGGGAACAAAGAGGGTCTCTGGCGCGCCATCGTCGGTGACTTCACCACCCGCATCACCGCGCCCCTGTTCGACCCCTCGGCCCACGACGGGCACCTGCGCGATACCCTTCTGGCCATGGCCATGAACATGACCAAGACCAATGCGCTGGCGGAGATCGGCGGCGGCATTCGGTTGATGCTTGCCGAAGGCGGACAAAATCCCGAGCTCGCGCGCAGCTTGTTCGAGGAAGGCCCCGATCGCGGGAAGAAGCTGGTTGCCGCCTATCTCGCTGAGGAAAAGGCGGCCGGGCGCATCGACGTGGCCGATCCGGCAACCGCGGCGGCGCACTTCTGCAACCTGGTCGTCGGCGATCGTCTGTTGCGCAACGCCTGCGGCCTGCTCAAGCCAGCCACGCCGGAGGAAGACCGGCCGTGGGTCGAGGCGGCGGTGGATATGTTTTTGCGGGCGTATACCGCCTAGCGCGGACTGCGTGAAACGATTACGGGCGGGCTGCCCAAATGATACCCTCAATCTCGTACCTGTTAGGGACGGTCGAGATGGATTTGGGTCTCAGTCGAATTCTAGAGAAGATCGAAGAGGTGTGCGGCAAGCGGGTCGCACGTGCCTTGGTATGGCTTATTTGCCTGGCCTTGACGGTTTGGGCTGCACGCCTCGTCATTACCGATGGGGCAATTCCGATCTATGAGTTCCTAGCAGGTGTTGCGGCGAAGTACGGCAGCAGTGTCGAGGACATGATCGGAGGCGTTTGGAGTAGTACGAGAGACTTCGTGCCACTGATAGCCACCGCCATTTCCCTCGCCGCTGTTGCTGCGGTGCTCAACCAGATTATAGCGAGCGTACTGACGGAATATCGTCGCCGGGCTACGCGAGTAAACGAACTCGCCCGGCTAAGGGCTGAAGCGATCACCGACATCCTGAACGGTCACGTGCAGAGCGACGCGGATTTGGCATCGTGGCAGCAGCAAAGCGATGATTGGCTGCGCCGTGTTGAAAATCACCTCAAGGCGCATTTTGAAGAGGCCGACTATCTGGCCTTCCATTTGCTCGGCGTCATAAGGACCGAGCTATGGGACCACGCCTACAATGTGGAGCATGCGCGCCAACTCAACTTCCTGGCGCGACGACTGGCCATCTTGGAGGAACTAATAGCGCGATATTCTCGGCGTTAAAACTTAGCCGACGCCGTCAGGCCATACGTGCGCGGCAGGCCCGTCACCAGTTCCATGTAGCCGAAGCCCGTCGTGGCGACGCCGGAGGCGGCGTACTTCTTGTCGCCGGCGTTCTTGACCCAGGCCTTGAGGGTGTAGCGGTCGTCACGGAGCGACAGCGCGATGTCCGCGCCGAGCAGCCAATAGCCGGTCTGATACATCGCCGGGTTGTTGTCGGCGGTAAAGTAGTGCGCGCCCTTGTAGGCGGCGTCTCCGCTGAGGGAGAGGTTCATGCCGTTGCCCAGCGCCATGGTGTACTTCGCCAGCGCGTTGAAGCTGAAGCGCGGCGACGAGGCCAGGCGGTTGTTGGCGTAGTTGGTGGCGGGATTGGCGGGATCGAGCTGGAAGCGGACGAACTTCGCATCCAGGAAGCCGAACTTGGCCTGCAGGAACAGCGGTTCCGTGGCGCTCACGCTGAGTTCGCCTTCCACGCCCCTCACCCGCGACTTGCCGGCGTTGGACAGGCTTTGGAGCGCGCCGGAGGAGCCGGGAATAACCAGCGAGACCTGCTGATTGGTGAAGTCATATGCGAAGGCGGCGAGGCTATAGGACACGCGGCGGTCCGCGAACGTGCCCTTCACCCCGGCTTCGTAGGAGGTGACGTACTCCGGATCGACGATGTTGGCTTCCGCCGGCGAGAACAAGGCGCCGCCGTTGTAGTCGCCGCCCTTGAAGCCGCGCGCGACGCCGGCATAGACCAGCGCATTGCCGTCGATGCGATAGCTGAGGATGCCGCGGCCGCTCCACTTCCTCCATTCCCGCGCCAACATCATGGGCGGAATCGTGCGTACGAGCAGACGCCGGTTGGCGGTGGTTTCATCCACGAACACCTGGGCGAGGCCCGTGGCGTTGAACAGGAAAGCCGAGGAATCCGCCGTGCGCCGATCGTCAGTCCACCTTGCGCCGACCGTCAGGGACAGCTCCGGCGTAAAGTCGTAGGTCGCTTCGCCGAACAGGGCCTTGTTGGTGGTGCCCTGCACGAGGCGCGCGGCGACGCCTTCCTGCACCGGAAAGAAGCGCGAGAGCACACCGGGGCCGAAGGCGTTGAGGGTGAAGTTCTGAAACGCCGTGAGCTGGTGGCGGTAGAAGGTGCCGCCGACGATCCAGTTCAAGCGCGTGTCGCCCGTGGACAGCGCGCGCACTTCCTGGCTGACCTGATGAAAGCGCGACGCCACGCTGGCCTTCACTTCCGGCAAGGGCGCGGAATCGGGATCGGTGATGAGCTTGCGGGTGTTGGCATCGTAGTTGGTCTGCGAGACCACATCGAAGCCGGGACCGTGCCAAGTCACCGACGCGTTGGCGCCGGCGGTGTCGACATTGTCGAAGGCGCGGATGTTCGTGAAGCTTTCGCGCAGATTCGGCGTGTCGCGGAAGCCGAAGAAATCAGTGCACTGGCCGATGCCGGGATGCGCGAGACCCGGCGGACAATTCACACCGATCTGCTTGCCCGGCATCACGTCGCTGCGCAGGCGGCCGCCGTGCGCCTCGAACAGGATGTCGAACGCATCGCCGGCGAGCACGCGGCCTTGGACGCGGCCCGACCACAGGCGCACCTTGCCTTGGTTGATCGTGCCGCTGGTGGGCACGCGATTGGCGACATAGCCGTCGCGATTGAGTGTGAGCGCGGAGAAGCGCAGCGCGGCCTTGTCGCCGGCAGCCACGTTCGCCACCGCTTCGACGTCGGCCTGATTGAAATTGCCGGCGGTGGCGGTGAGCGATCCGGCGTTCTCGCCGATCTCGGGCTTGCGGGTGATGAAGTTCACCACGCCGCCGGTGGTATTGCGGCCGAACAGCGTGCCTTGCGGCCCTTTCAGGATCTCCACCCGTTCGACGTCGAGCAGGCCGAAGCCGTAGGTGAGGCTCGAGCCCTGATAGACGCCGTCCACGTGCACGCCGACGGGATTGGCCTGGTTGGCGTTGAACGTCGTGTTGCCGATGCCGCGCAGGAAAATCTGCGGCGATGAGAAGCCGAAAATCGAATGCCACATGAGATTGGGCGTTTGCGACGCGATCTCGCCGCTGGTGAAAATCTGGCGCGCGGCCAAGTCCTCGCCGCTGTAGGCAGTGATGGTTTGCGGCACGGCGCTGAGCGATTCCACACGCTTGCGTGCGGTCACGACGATCTCTTCGATCGGCGCGGCGAAGACTTGCGCCGATCCACATGTCGCGAGAATGACAGCAATGATCGCGCCGCGCGTTTGTCGCGTCGGCTTAGCCCCCACGTCCACGGATCCCCCCGTTTGGTCGTAAGTGGTGGTCGTTAAGAGCCGAAACAGATACACCCGAGGTAACGTGGCCGCTATGGAATTGTTAGCGCGCGGAGCTCCAGCGCGCGGGCAACGTGTTCAAACTGCGGATCACGAACGTCAACCGCCAGTCAGGGTTGTCGAGATTGTCGATCTGCAAGTTTGGCAATCGTTTCAGAAGTGTTGCGAATGCAACTTCTGCTTCAATACGGGCCAACTGCGCGCCAATGCAGTAACGGCTGCCGCCACCGAAGGAGAGGTGGCGGATATTCCGGCGCTTGATGTCCAAACGGTCTGGATCGGTATGCGCGTCCGGATCGCGATTCCCCGCGCCGAGCAGGCAGACGATCGCCTCGCCCTTGGCGATGGGCACGCCGTTGATCTCCACATCCGTATTCGCGTCGCGCCCCGCCGCCTGCACCGGCGAGTCGTAGCGCAACAATTCCTCCACCGCGTTCTCCAGCAGGGACGGATCCTCGCGCAGGAGCTTCAGCTGATCCGGATACTGATGAAGCGCGAGCAGGCCGTTGCCGATCAGGTTGATGCTGGTCTCGTGGCCGGCGGTGAAAAGCTGGATGATGTTGGCGGTGAGTTCCTCCTTGCTCAGCTTCGCATCGCCTTCCTCGGACGCGGCGATGAGCGCGGAGGTGAGATCGTCGCCGGGGTTTTGGCGGCGCTGTTCGAACAGGCGTTCGAAATAGTCCGCCATGAGATTGAAGTGATCGTTCGCCTCGTCGATCTCCGCGCGGCTGAGCGGCACAGGATCCATGAGCTTGGCGGTGTTCTGCACCGCGGCGATGAACATGTGGGAATCCGCCAAGGGAATACCCAGCATGTCGCAGATGACGCCGATGGGCAGCGTGAAGGCGAAGTCCGAAATCAGATCCGCGCCGCCCTTGGGCAGCATGCGGTCGATGGCGTCGTCGACGATTTTCTGAATGCGCGGGCGCATGTCGGCCACGCGCCGCGCGCCGAAGGCTTTGCTCATGAGCCCGCGCAGGCGCGTGTGATCGGGCGGGTTCACCCACATCATCCACTTGCCCATGCTGCGGAAGACCGGCTCGCTCATCACCTCCGGGCCGTTGCGCAGCTCCATGCGCTCGGCGAACGTCTTCCCGAAGCGCTTGTCCTTAAGTGCGAACGTTATGTCGTCATGGCGACTGAGGACGATGAATCCCCACGGCAGCCTGTGTACGGGTTCGACCGTCCGCAGGCGGTCATAGGCGGGATAAGGCATCCGCAGGAAGGCCGGCGAGGCCAAATCCAGCAGCGGCGCCGACGGTTCCGGCTGTGTCATTTCACCTATAACCCCCTGATTCCGAAACGCAATTTGAGTTGGTTTCGGGTGTGTTGATTCTCTTCCCCGATTGTCCAACAATACTCAGCAATGGGGCAGACGCTGAATGTCGGGCTAGTAATGACCCTGACGGCGTCTTTGGGACTCAAATGGCATCACTGCCGCTGAAGGATTTCATCTCCGGACTGCCGGGGCTTCGGACCGCGGGCGACTTCACGTCCGCGCTCGATGGCTTCCTGCGCGGCGCCGGTTTCGGCCAGTTCTCCTACGTCGGCATCAAGGTCGACGCGGTGAAAGAGAACCAGCTTGCCGATATCGCGCCGCAGTACATCCACCTGACCAACCGGCCCGACTGGGACCTCCACTACATCCAACAGAATTACGCCAAGGCCGATCCGGTGGCGCGCGAGTGCTTCTCCAGCCGCTTACCGGTCCAGTGGTCCGAGACCTTCCTGCTCAACAGCCGTTCCCATGAGGAATCGTTGTTCATGGAGGACGCCTGGGAGAACGGCATTTGCCGCGGTTACACCATTCCGATCCACGGCCCGGGCGGCGAGCTTGGCCTGATGATGGTGTGTTCCCCGGAAAGCGACCGCGAGTTCACCCGCCTCATGGATCTCCATGCGTACGATCTCCAGGTCATCGCTCACCACTTTCACGACGCGGCGCAGCGTACCCTCGGGAAACAGACGGAAGCTCCGCCCCCCATCCCGCTCACCAGCCGCGAGATCGAGATTCTCAAGTGGACGGTCGACGGGAAGACCGCCTGGGAAATCGGTCAGATCGTTCATATTTCCGAGCGCACCGTGAATTTCCACCTTCGCAATATTATGACGAAGTTCGGCGTTCACAATAAGACGCATGCGGCTGCGAAGGCGGTCAATCTCGGACTCCTCAGCGGCCATATCAGTGGCGCACGCGCAAGCCAGCTCGCGCTGTAAAATCCTCGTTCGGCCGCAGCGACAGGAAGTTCCCGAAGTCCGGGCTGAGACTCGACGTGATCGCCACGTTGAAGTGACGGAAGATCATCGGCAGGATGATCTGCATCTCCATCATCGCGAAGCCTGAGCCGATGCACACGCGCGGACCCGCCCCGAACGGCAGGTAGGCGAAGCGCGAACGCTGCGCCACGTTCTCCGGCAGGAAGCGGTCCGGATCAAAGCGCTCCGGGTCTTCCCAGATATCCGGCAGTGTATGCAGCAGGTATTGCGAGATGAACACCATGGTGCCGGCCTTGATGCGCTGGCCTGCGATATGGTCGTCCGCATTGGCCTGGCGGGCGAACCACCAGATCGACGGCCGCAGGCGGCCGACTTCCTGGATGACGCGGCGGGTATAATCGAGACCCTTCAGATCCGCGGCCCCAGGGTCGCGCCCCTGCAGCACGTCGTCCGTCTCCGCGCGTACCCGATCGAGATGCGCGGGATGTTGTGACAGGAAGAAAATCGACCAGGCGACCATGGTCGCGGTCGACTCGTAGCCGGCGAGCATCAGCGTGACGACTTCGTCGCGCAGCTGCCGGTCGCTCATGGAGTCCTCGGCCGTACCGCCGGAGGCTTCGAGCAGAATCCCCAGTAAATCCTCGCCAAACACGCCGGTTTTGCGGCGCTCGGCGACGATGCGGTCGACGAACCCGTGCAGCAACTTCACGGACTTCTCGAACTCGCGGTTCTTCTTCGTCGGCAGGAGCGCGGGCAGCGTGGTGAGATCCCACACGCGCTTGGAGATCACCTCGTTCGCGAGCACGAGCGAGCGCGCGAGATACGCGCCGTCTTCGCCGAGACCGGACCCGAACATGGTGCGCAGGACGATCTCGAGTGTGAGGCAGGAGATGTCATCGGAGAGATTGAACTCCTCGCCGGACTTCGCGCGGCGGCGCCACGTCTCGAGGTGCTCAACGACGCACTGCGCCATCACGGGCGCGAGCGCTTCCATCTTCTTACGATGGAACGAGGGCTGCATCAGCTTGCGTTGACGCGCCCACAGCTCGTCGTCGCTGGTGACGAGGCCGTTGCCGAAGATCGGCTTCATGCGCTCCATCATCGCGCACTTCGAGTAGTTGCGATAATTGGTCTGGAGCACGTGTTCGACGTGCGCCGGGTGATTCAGCAGATATGCGGTGGTCATGGGCAGCCTCAACGGTACGATATCGCCATAAGTTCTCGAACATTCTTTCAAGAACCCCAGGGTGTTCGACCGCAGCATCGGCCAGACACCTAGGATCGGATACCCCCGCGGCCCCTTCAGGCCGGGGCGGCTTAACAAGCTAAAATTCATCTCATAGATGCTTCGCGTCCGGAGAAACAAAAAAGGGCCGGCGCACTTCGGCCGCCTAGGCCGCCAACTTGAACTCTTCGTGAACGGCTGTCACGTCCGGGGCGAGACCGAGTTGCAGACGGCGCAAGTTCAAGTCGGACACGTCGGCGTAACCGGAGATCGCGCGAGTGACGCCGATCTGGAGCGGCGGACCGTAGCGGTGCGTGAGCAGGCCGGAGCGCTTGAGGATGCGTTCGAAGCGCACGTCGGCGACCGCGACGATCTGGCGGATGTCGCGATGGGCCGCGAAGGTGAACAACTGCTCGAGCAGGAGATTGGTGACGCGCTTGATGGTGCCGAGAGAATCGTTGCCGACCACGCGCTTCGAGACGGCAAAGCGGCTGATCTCCCACACGTCCGGCGCTTCCGGCGCCGCCTGGCCGTACAGCAGTTCCGGGAACACGTCCTTGAGCATGTACGGCTTGGTGGTCGGCAGCAGGCGCCAGGTACCGAGCACTTCGCCTTCGTCCTCGCACACGATGTAGACCGGATCGAGATCGTCGAACATGTCGCGCTCGCGGCCGTTCTGCGAGCCGACTTCCCAATCGAGCCGTTGCTTGAAGACCTCGTGGCGCAGCTTGAACATGCCTTCCAGGCGACGCGATGCGTCGAGGCCCGTCTCAGGCATTTCGATAATTGATGCGTGCATGCCGCCCCCGAAAAAGCCGCGATCGTTTCGGGTACACATCACCATATCGTTAAGTGCCGGGTGACCTGTCAGGACTGACAGGTCACCCCCTTTAAAAACGTGTGCACTGTACCGGGCGCTGCGGGAGAGATGCTTCTTTCAGCAGCCAAATCACCTTGGAATTTCAGGTACTTGCCTGATCCAACCGGGGTGGGGGATTGTCACGAAACGACTCGAGATCTTGCTGCTTCCAGCCGCGCCAGAACTGCGTGGTCGGAAAGCGCCGGAGAAGCCCGAACGGCTGCTCCAGGACCGGCACCAGACCGGAGCGGATCGGGCATGGAACGAGGAGCGCACAGGTCATGACCCATCAGGTCATCTATCTTTCGGAGGCTCTGCGGCCTGACGCCGCGGAAGCTGCCCCCTATTCGGCCGGCACGCCCGACACCGCCATGGCCCAGAGCGGCAGGCCGGTCGCACTGACCGTGGCGCTGCGCTATCTCGCCGGCCGGCGCGCGTTCTCGCGCACGCCCGGCGCATTCACGAAACGTCACGATTGAGCACGAGCCCGCATTGGCCGGCGCGCGCATCATGTCCCCCTTCCCCTTCCGCGAGTGCCTGTGATGACCTCCGCCACGGAGTTCTCACCTGCCCTGCACCGCGCGCTCTCCGCCACGGAGCTGACCCGCGATGCGCTCGCAAGTCGGGCCGAATCCGCCCGTACCGATCTGGCGGCGCGCACCTACCACTCATGGAAGATGGCGCTCGACCGGGCCGATGCCATTAGTGATGTGCCCGGCAGCGCCGGCGCGCCCGGGCTCAACCTGTTCCTGAGCGGCGGCCAGGGCGGACTGGTGACGGACCTCGACGGCAACGCGATGGTCGACCTGTGCATGGGCCATGGCGCCCAGTTGCTCGGCCACGGACATGCGGCCATCGCCGCGGCGCTGAACCGGCAGATCGGCGCCGGCTGGCAGTTGGGCCTGCCGACCGATGCCCAGTTGGCCCTCGCCCATCTCATCCGCGCGGCGGGCCCCTCGAACCAGCGCGTGGCGTTCTCCGCCAGCGGCAGCGACGCGACGCTACTGGCCATGCGCGCCGCACGCGCCATCACCGGCCGCGACGGTATCGCCGTGTTCACCGGCTCCTTCCACGGCGCGCATGACTACGGCTTGGTGAGCGGTGCGCCGGACCCGGCCGATCAGCAAGGCATGAGCCGCAAGGTCCACCTGAGCGCCGGCGTGCCGCGCGCGGTGGATCAAGTGATGACGGTGCTGCCCTACGGCCATCCGCGCGCCTTCGACATCATCCGCCGCCAGCGCAACGAACTCGCCGCCGTGGTGGTGGAGGCGGTGCGCGCCAACGACCCCCATCTCGACGCGGGCCCGTGGCTCAAAGAGCTTGCGTCCATCTGCCGCATGTCCGGCGTGCTGTTGATCCTCGACGAGGTAACCACCGGCTTCCGCCTCGCCTACGGCGGCGCACAAGAGGTGTTCGGGCTCACGCCGGATCTCGTCGCCTACGGAAAGGCGATCGGCGGCGGACTGCCGCTGGGCGCGATCGCGGGACGCACGGACTATATGGGCGTGTTCGGGGCCGAGCTCGGCCCGCGCGCCATCTTTGCCGCCAGCACCTTCGCGGGGAATCCGCTCAGCATCGCCGCAGGCGTGGCGACACTGACCCACGCGTTGGAACATCGCGCGACGCTCTATCCCGCCCTTGAGGCGGTGGTGTCACGCCTGCAACAAGGTTTCGCCGCGCTGGCCGCGGACCTCGCCGTGCCGGGAACCCTGCAATGCGCCGGGTCGATGCTGCGGGTGCGCCTGGGCACGGAACATCGCCGCAACGGCGTGGATGCCGCCGCCGTGCGCCGCGCGGAAGACACCTTTGCCACCCATGTGCTGAACGCCGGGGTTCTGATGCAAGCGGGCCTGCGCGGCTTCGTCTGCGCCGCCCACGACGAGACCCACGTCGAGCGGGTGTTGAAGGCGTTCGCGATCGCGCTACGCGAGGTGAAGGCCGACGGACTGTTCACGCCGCTGATGGCGAACTAAATCAATTTCATCCCGTGACGGACGGATCGGCGAAAGCCGCTCAACGGGCCACGGCGTCGGGCGGCGCCTTCTTGTACTTGAGGATAAGCAACACAACGTATTCGTGGGCATGAGCGCGGTTGTCCTCGAACGCGATACGTGCCGCATACCGCGTCGCCTTCGGTTCTTCCACGAGGGTGACGCGACCCGATGTGTTGTCCGATGACAGAATTTTGAGTTCCGCGGGATACATCAGTTCCTGGGCCGGAAGGGGATTCTTCAGGGAGCCGTAGTACTCGCCGGGCTTCAGCGCTTCGAACACCGACGGTTCGGAATAGGGATTCTCCAATGTTCGGGCGATCACCGTTGTCTTGTTCTTGGTCGTCGGCGGGCACGCGACCCCGTCGAGACCCTCGCCGGTCATTTCGTTCCACATGATCTTGTCGGCTTGGATCGTGATAGTTGCTTTATCGTCCACGCAGGCCTGAACCTCGTAGCTGACGACATAGCCGGGTTCTTCACTGGGACCGGCCGCTTGAACCGGCGTGGCCGACGCCGAGGTTTCGTCAGCGACCGTGGCGACCACGGGCTGTTCGCGCGGTGTCGATACCACGCGGGATCCGCTGTAGAGCCCAAAGCCGACGACCAGCAGGATCAACAGCGATGACTTCGGCCCCGGTTCCATGTGCGGACTCCCCCGTTTGATCGCGATGCACCTGACGTTGGGTGCATTTGATTTTGGATGAAACGTTAATGTGCCTGCGGCATCGATTCCACGTGAATTTTTTGCCCGGAGCGGGAAATAGCGCGGGATAGGCGCCGACTTTTCGCACCTCAGAGCTGCCCGCTTCCGTCGGGATTAGCCCTCATCGCGGTAGCAATGCCGCAGGCGGCGCTCGTGCCGCGACCTCCGGGGGGAGGAGGCGCGGCACAAGCCGCAGCAGCCGGCTCAGATTCGCGGAATTCCGCCGGTCAGGCTGCGCATCCGCGCGGTGAAATCCTGCGCCGAAAGCTGGCGGCGGAGTTCCGCCAGCATCGCGCTGTCCGCACCCGCGGGATACCGCAGCTGATCCCCGCGCTCCGTCGCGGCCGCAAGAACCGCCTCGGCCACGTCATTCTCCGTGGTGTACGCGGTGGGATAGGCCTGCATCGACCGGAAGTAACGGCCCATGTACGCGGTGTAGGGCGCGGGCACGAGCGTGTTGAAGTCGACATCGGTGTTGGCGCTGAAGTTCGTCGTGGGGGCCAGGCCGGGCTCGACGACCTTCACGTGAACGCCAACGCTTTCGAGTTCGTAGGCCAGGGATTCCGAAAATCCCTCGATCGCGTATTTGCTCGCCGTGTAGACCGCAACCAGCGGCATGGGCGCGATGCCGACGCTGGAGGTGACATTCACGATCGTTCCCGATCCCCGTTCCCGCATGTGCGGGATGATGGCACGGGACATCGCGATGACACCGAAGGTGTTGGTCTCGAAGACGCGGCGCACGACGGAATCCGGCGTCGCCTCCACGGCCGACAACATGCCCACGCCGGCGTTGTTGACCAGCACGTCGATGCGCCCGAACCGCGCAATCGCGGCGGCGATGGCAGTGGCGACGCTGTCCGGGTTGGTCACGTCCAGGGCCGTCACTAAGAGCCGTTCGCTCTCCGCGAAAAGGCTGGGCTGAGGGGCGCGCATGGTGGCAACGACATTCCACCCACGGGCCAGGAAATGGTTGGCGGTGGCGCGGCCAAAGCCTGAAGAGCATCCGGTGATGAGTACGGTTGAGGTCATGGTGGGTTCTCCTTTCAAGGCCTGCAGGCTATGCGGCGGGCCTTGGATGGTCTATAATACGACATCCATTATTCATTATAGATCGTCCAAATGGATGCCCTCGGCGCCCTCGTCAGCCTGCTTCGGCCCCACGCCATCCAATCCAAGGTCATCCGCGGGGCTGGCCGGTGGGGTGTGCGCTACCCCGTGTTCGGCCAACCGAGCTTCGCGCTGATCCTTCAAGGACCGTGCTGGCTCATTGTCGATGGCATTCCGCCGACGGCGTTGAAAAGCGGCGACTTCGTTCTGTTTCCGGCGACGCCGGGGTTCACGTTGGCGAGCGACCTGGACGTGACGCCCAAAGTGATGGACCCGGCGATCTTCAAAAATCCGATGAACGAAGTTGTTCACGGCGACTCCGCGCAGGCGCCGACCGTCAGCCTGCTGGGCGGCTACTTTGCCTTCGACGCGATCAACGCGCCGATGCTCACGGGGCTGCTACCGAAGTTGCTGCACATCCGCGCCGACGATCCGGCGATTGAAAGCGTGGAGCCGATCGTGGAACTCGTCAGGCGCGAGACGACGCAACAGCGCTCCGGGCAATCCCTGGTGCTGACCAGCCTCGTGGAAATCATGCTGGTCGAGGCCTTACGGGCGACCCCTTCCACGCTTCATACGACTGGCGTGCTGGCCGGATTGCGTGATCCGCAGCTCGCGGTCGCGTTGCGCTGTATTCACACAGAGGCCGCGCATCCGTGGGCGCTCGCAACGTTGGCGCGCGAAGCCGGTATGTCGCGTTCTTCCTTCGCGGAGCGCTTTGCCCGTGTCGTCGGCATGACGCCGCTGAACTACCTTCTGCAGTGGCGCATTGCCGTCGCCAAGACAATGATGGCGCACGAACAAAAGTCGGTGGCGGAAACGGCGCTTGCCGTTGGCTATCAATCCGCAAGCGGCTTCAGCACGGCCTTCAGCCGTGAAACGGGACGCGCACCGAAAGAGTTCATCAGACGCGCATTTGAGGATGGTGCAGCCGCAGCGACGACCTAGCCGCGTCACGCAGGCAGCGCGCTGGACGTCGCATATTCGGAGAGATACAGGGAAGGATGGTGCGGGCGGTCGGAATCGAACCGACACTCCTCTCGGAACCGGATTTTGAGTCCGGCGCGTCTACCAGTTCCACCACGCCCGCACGGAGCAATTCGTATATGACGCTGATATCTATGGCGCAAGCAAATTGAGGGCCAAAACGGGCGCTAGGGCCCGGCTTTCTTGGCTTTCTTCGCAGCGCGCTTTGTCGCCTTCTCAATCACATCGGCGGCGTGCCGGAGGTCCTTGGCAAGGTTCAGCGCGAAGGAGCGTTGGAGCGCGATCTGAACCTTGTCGGTTGTGTTCTCGTCGGTCACCAACTCCAGGCGCACCAGGATGGTGTCGTAACTAATGACCGGTGCGATCTCGTACATCTTGACCGGCAGCGCGACGACATTGCCGTTCTGGTCTTTGTCCCATTCTGAAGCCATCGCTGAGAATCCTATTTTCGTACCGAGATGTTCATATTGGTCATGCCACACTTCCGGCGCCGGCGCGACGTCTTGAACGGCTAGTCGGATTTGGCATAGGGCCTGCCCCGTCTCGGGGGGTCAGAAAAGATGCTGCGGCACGCCGTTACGGAAGCGTACTCACCAGGCAGGCAGAGTTGTCATCGGGAGTCGGGCGGAGCGGTCCGCGTCCTGTAAGGTCTTTCCATAGCCCGGAGGACATCGCATATGACCCGTAAAACTTCGACGATTTTCACCCCAGAATTGAGCCGCCGCGCCGCCCTGATCGGCGTGGCCGCATCCGCCGTGACGCCCGCCCTCGCGGCGGAGCCGACGGCGGCACCGGCTGCCGCGCCGTCCAACTACCCGATGGCCTTGGGGCGCCCGCATACGGACTACGTCTACATGCAGCTGGCGCCGGGTCGCGTGCTCGGCGAGACCAACTCCCAACCCGGCGCGTGGGCCGGCACGTCGTCCTACGACGCCAAGGGCACGCGCGCGACCAGCGGCATCTTCCGCTACGACGCCGGTTGGAAATTCCCCAAGCCGCATTACGTGAACAGCGACCAGGAGATCTTCGTCCTGGACGGCACCGTCACCTTCGACGGCGTGGACTACACCGCGGGCTCTTACGCCTACCTGCCCGCCGGCAAGCACCATGACCTGATGGAAACCAAGAACGGCGCGACGGTGCTGAACTTCTATGAGGGCGAACATATCGCCCACTACGACGCCGCGCCCGCGGGCATGTACAAGCCGGCGAAGCTGGTCGAGAAGATCGACACCGCGAAAGCGAAGTGGACAAAAGGCACCACGGACGACGTCGCCGCCTGGGGCAAGGGCGTTCAGCGCATCACGCTGCGCACGGACAAGGAAACCGGTGAGAGCACCTGGCTGCTGAAAGTGCCCGCCGATGCGAAGGACGTGAAGCGCAAGCTCGCGACCCATGCGGCGGTGGAAGAGGTGTTCGTGATTGAAGGCGACATCGTCACCCCGCTCGGCACCATGAACAGTGGTGGCTACGCATGGCGCGTGCCGGGCACGGAGGTCGGCCCGTTCGGCACGAAGAGCGGCTTCGTCGCGCTGTTCCGCAGCAAGGGCGGCAAGCAAAAGACGACGTGGTCGAAGGACGCGAAGCCGGTGGTGTGGGATGCGCCCTACAAGCCAAACCTCGACAAAGGCCAGCAGGCTTGGGCGTTCAAGGAATTCGACAAGTCCAAGCGCTGGTAGGCGTCCATGAAGAAGCTCGTCGTCGGTCTTGCGCTTTTGGTCCTAGCGGGATGCGCCAACGCGCCCGCCGACAAGGGCGCCATCCTGGTGGTGGGCGCGTCATCCGGCACGGGGTTGGAGATCACGAAGGTGCTGGCCGCACGGGGTGACAACGTGGTGGCGTTCGTGCGACCGACGTCGGACCGCAAGGACCTTGAGCCCCTGAAGGTAAAGTACGCGGTCGGCGACGCGACGGACGCGGCGTCGGTGCGCAAGGCGATCGCGGACTTCAAGGTGCGCGCCATTGTCTCATCGCTCGGCGGACGTCGCGGGCAGACGGATCGGCCGGACTTGATCGGCACCAAGAACTTCGCTGAAGCCGGCAAGGCGGCGGGCGTGAAGCGCATGGTGATGGTGACGGTGATCGGTGCGGGCGACAGCAAGGCCGCCCTGCCCGAGCGCGTGCAGCAGTCACTCGGCCCCATCGTGCCGCTCAAGACGCAGACCGAGGCGGCGCTGCAGGCGAGCGGCGTGCCTTATACGATTGTCCGCCCGGGCGGGCTGACGACAAATCCGGCGAACGGCAAGGGCATGCTGACCCTCGATCACACGACGTTCTCGGCAATCAGCCGCGCGGAGCTGGCGCGCCTGACCGTGCAGGCACTGGACGATCCGAAAGCCGCGAACAAGATTTACCACGCCATCGATCCGACCAACGGCGGCAGAAACTAGCTACCTTTGTTTCGGGCGCGCTCTTCGAAAAACCGGTACCCACTTTTTCGGAGCGTCGCCCCTAGTCCGCCATCACTTCGCCGCTCGACGGGCTGATCGCCTGGCCGGTGAGGCCGTTGGCGTCATCCGACAGCAGGAAACAAATCGACGCGGCGACTTCGTCCGTGGTCGTGAGGCGACGCAGCGGCAGGATGGCTTCGCGGTCACTGAAGAAGGCGTCGCTGCCGCGCGAGCTGGCTTCCGTCATGGGTGTGCGGATCAACCCGGGCGTGACCGCGTTCACGCGGATACCTTTCGGCCCCAGTTCCGTGGCCAGTGCTTTCGTGAGCGCCAGCAGCGCGCCCTTGGCGGCGGCATAGTGGGGCATGCTCTTCACGCCGATGCGCGCGTAGATCGACGACATGATCACAATCGACGCGCCCTCCTTCAGCCCCGGCAGGAGCGCTTGCAGCAGGAAAAAGTGTCCGCGCACGTGCACGTTCATCATCGCGTCGAAGAAGGCCTCGTCAACTTCGGCGAAAGGGCGCCCGTGACCGGAGATGCCGCCGCTGGCGACGACGGCGTCGATCGATCCGTGCTTCGTGAGCGCGGCGGCGGCGGCGGCTTTCACGGATGCGGTGTCACCCAGGTCGACGGGAACGCCTTCGGCGCTGGGTAACGCCTTGGCGGCGGCAACGGCCTTGTCGCCGTCCTTATCCCACAGCAGCACGTGATATCCGCGCACGGCCAGGCGCTGGGCGGTCGAAAGCCCGATGCCGGACGCTGCGCCGGTGACGATTGCGATCTTCTGAGCGACTGAGGCGGATGAATTTCGCGTCATGGTGGGGTCCTGAAGGCTTGCGCGGAACGTGCCACGGCCATCCTGCCATGGCAACGGCGCGCGCCGCCCGCTATAAACGGGCCATGCAAACGGCTTCGTTCCCGCGCCTAGTCTTAAGCGTCATCGCTATCGTGTCGGGTGGCGCGCTGGCGACCGCCTTCATCGCCCAATACGGCTTCGACCTGTGGCCGTGCCTGCTGTGCTACGAGCAGCGCATTCCGTATCTGATCGCCTTCGTGTTCACGTGCCTCGCCATGGTCCCGGGCGTCGATCCGATGGTGCGGCGGCATGTCGTGTTCCTGTGCGTGCTGCTATTCGCGGGCAACACGGCGCTCGCCTTCTTCCACGCCGGCGTGGAGTACAAGTGGTGGCCGGGCCTCGACGCCTGCGGCGGCGCGCTGCGCGACCTCAACGTGAGCGACCTCGCGGCGGCGCTCAGCAAACCCGCGCCGCCCGGCTGCGACGAAGCGGCGATCCGCGTGTTCGGCATCTCCATGGCCGGCGGCAATGTGATCTTGTGCGGCGCGATGACGATTTTCTGCCTGTGGGCCGCGCTGCAGAAGCCGCGGTGGGCAACGCCATGACGGACATCACGGCAGCCGACCGCCTGCCCGGCGACCCAAGCAAGGACGAACTGCTCGCGCAGATCATCCGCGTGGATCAGGCCGGCGAGTACGGCGCGAAGAGAATTTATGAGGGACAGCTCGCGGTGCTGGGGCGCACCGACGCCGCGCCCGCCTTGCGATCGATGCTGGCGAAGGAGGAAGTCCACCTTGCCGAATTCAATCGTATCATGGCGGTGCGCGGCGTACGTCCCACGGCACTTGGCCCCGTATGGCATGCGGCGGGTTTCGCGCTGGGCGCGGCCACCGCGTTGCTCGGCAAAGAAGCCGCCATGGCCTGCACGGTGGCGGTGGAGGAAGTGATCGGCGCGCACTACGCGGAACAAGCCGCGAAACTCGGCGACGACGAGATGGAACTGCGTGACACGGTCGCCGCCTATAGCCGCGACGAGCTTGAACATCGCGACGAAGCGCTTGCCGCCGGCGCGGAACGCGCCCCGGCTTATCCGGTGCTGACGGAAGCGATCAAGGCGGGCACGCGGCTCGCGATCTGGCTGTCGAAGCGGATTTGAGCCCGCGTTAGACCGGATCGAGCTCGGTATCCCAGTAGAGATAGTCGCGCCAGCTCTGGTGCAGATAGTTCGGCGGGAACGCCCGGCCGATCTCCTGCAGGTGGAACGAATTCGGCCGGAACGGTCGCTGCGACGGGAACATGTGCGCCTCTTCCGGCAGGCGATTGCCCTTGGCGAGATTGCAGCACGCGCACGCCGTCACCACGTTCTGCCACGTCGTGCGCCCGCCCTTGGAGCGCGGGATGATGTGATCGAACGTGAGATCGCTGGTCGGGTGCGGGGTGCGGCAGTACTGGCACATGAACCGGTCGCGCAGGAACACGTTGAACCGCGTGAAGGCGGGCGAGCGTTCCATCGGTGCGTATTTCTTGAGCGAGATGACGCTGGGCAGGCGCAGTTCGAAGCGCGGGGAGTGCACCACCCGCTCGTATTCCTGCACCACGTTCACGCGGCCGAGGAACACGGCTTTGATCGCTTCCTGCCAGGACCACACAGACAAAGGGAAGTAACTCAACGGGCGGAAATCCGCGTTGAGCACCAGTGCTGGACAGGCTTCGACGGCGACACTCACCGGACGCGACCCACGACTGACATGACGCTACTTTACCAACTTTCTGCGCCATTACCAAATATGGTAGTGATAGCGGCAGCAGCCCAAACTGTTGAATCACCGTTTGATGACAACCGTGCCTTCACCGATTCCGCCTGCGGTGACGCGGTTTGCGCCGAGTCCCACGGGTTTTCTGCACCTCGGCACCGCCCGCGCGGCGCTGATCGCGGCCCAGGCCGCAGGTCCTGACGGGCGATTTCTCCTGCGGATTGAGGACATCGACCGGGGGCGCTGCCGGCCGGAATTCGAACAGGCGATTCTCGACGACCTGGCGTGGCTGGGGCTCCGTTGGGAAACACCGGTGCGGCGGCAATCCGAGCACTTTGCGGAATATGAGGGCGCGTTGCGAACCTTGCGCGGCGACGGGCTGCTCTATCCCTGCTTCTGTACGCGAGCGGATATTCAGCGGGAGATCGCGGCGGCGGATGGCGCGCCGCACTCCCTTCCTCTGGGGCCGGATGGGCCGATCTATCCGGGTACGTGCAGGGGGCTTGCGGAATCGGAAGCGTCGGCGCGCATTGCAGCGGGACAACCATTCGCCTGGCGGCTGAATGTGACGCGCGCGACGGCGGCGATGGGGCCGCTGCATTGGCACGATGAACATGCGGGGGATGTGCGCGCGACACCGGAAATCTTCGGCGACGTTGTAATCGGGCGGAAAGACACGCCGGCGAGCTACCATCTCGCCTGCACATGGGACGATGCGGAACAGGGCGTGACGTTGGTGACGCGTGGCGCGGAGTTGTTCCCCTCCACCCATATCCACCGGCTGCTGCAGGCGCTGTTGGACCTGCCAACGCCGGACTATGCGCACCATTCGTTGCTAATGGCCGATGACGGGAAAAAGCTTTCCAAACGCGATGCGGCGCTGACGCTGCGCGCCCTGAGAGAGGGCGGCCACACGCCCGAGCAAGTTCGCGCTATGGCGCTATCTTAAGCCTCTCATACCGGATGAAGGCGAAGTCGGTCGCGAAGGTCTTCACGCGCGGACCGAGGCCGATGAAGGCGATCGACTCATAGAGGAACACGCCCATGGCGCGGTCGCGCGCCAGCGCCATCGCCTCTTCGGTGGCTCTGCGGCGGGTGTCCGGATCGGCGCTCGCCATCGCCATATTCACCACCGGCGTGAAGGTCTCGTCGCAGAAGGGCGAATTCGGCCGGCCGCAGGCATAGCGCGTCATCGGCTCCAGGGCATCGAACGCGGTGGAGACATAGGCCGCGGCCCAGGCGCTGCCTTCCCAGGTGCCGTCGCGTTCGTGCTGGGCGACGATATGATTCGGGTACAGCCGGACTTCCATGTTTACGCCGACGCGGGTGAGATCGGCGGCCACCTGCGGGAAAACCGCATCCCACAACGCCGTGCCGGTCGGCAGTTCCATCACAAACGAAAATCCATTGGGATAGCCCGCCTCGGCCAGCAGCGCTTTGGCTCTCGCGGGATCATGCGGATACGGCGCGAGCGCGGCGTTGTAACCCAGGGCGCCGGCGATGGCCGGTTGAGTGCCGACTTTCGCGCCACCCGCGAGCAGCACTTTCACGATCGCATCCTTATCGACCGCGTAGTTGAGCGCTTGGCGCACGCGCACGTCGCGGAAGCGCTTGTCGGTCAGGGTGACGAGCCCCAGTGCAATGCTGGCCGGCAGGCGCTCGGTGTGGACGCTGCCGCCGCCGCGGGTGATCTCGTCCACGGAGTCCGGCCCCGCCGAACCCATGGCGATATCCACGCCGCCCGTCACCAGCGCCGCATTGCGCGCGGACGGCTCGATGATCGAGAGGATATCCAGCCGATCCGTCGGGGCCTGTCGCCAGGACTTTAGATTGCGCACCATGCGGATGCGGGCATTGCCCCAGCTTTCGAACGCATAAGGCCCGCTGCCCGCGGGATTGGCGGCGAATTTCTCCGGACCGTCGGCGGCCCACTTTTTCGGGGGCAAGATCCACAACTCGTGAAACCGGCGCGGGAGCAGCGGATCGGCCTCGGGCACCGTGAGGTCAACGGTCAGCGGGTCGATGATCTTGACGGTCAGGCCTTTGGGCATGCGGCCGGCGACGATCTCGCGTTGGCCTTCCGTGCTGGTGAGATAGGCGATGGTCGCGGCCACCGCGGATGCGTCGACCGGTTCACCGTTGGTGAAGGCGACATTGGGCCGCAGATGAAAGCGCCATGTTCGCGGCGAAGTCTGCTCCCATCGCTGCGCCAGCCATGGCTCCACCTCGCCCGCGCTGTTGACGTGGGTGAGCGTGTCGAACATCGCGGCATAGATGTACCAGTAGGGTTGCGCGGAATTGCGCAAGGGGTTGCCCTTGCCCGGCGGAAACAAACCGCCGCCGATGCGCAGGTTCGTCTCCGCGACGGCAGGCGTTGCCAATCCTAGCAGCGTGGCGAGAACGATGCGGCCGAGTGCGCGCATCCCGATCTACTTGAGCACAATGTCTTCGTAGCGGATGAAGCCCGCATCCTGGCGGAACGTCTTCACCCGTGGGCCGAGACCCACGAAGGTCACCGTGTCGTAGAGGAAGATGCCCAGCGCCGTTTCGTGGGCGAGCGCCATGACCTTTTCCGTCAACGTGCGCCGTGACTCGAGGCTGGTCGCGGCACGGGCCGCTTCCACCGCCGCGGTCAGGTCCTTGTCGCAGAACCAGGGCGCCGGCGACGTGCAGACTTGCGAGCTCATGGCGTAGAGCGCGTCGTATGTCGGCGAGAAATACGGCAGCGCCGCCGCGGTGCCGCGCCAGTTGCCGGTCATCTGGCTTTCGATGAACTTGGCGTTGGGCACCATCTGGATTTCCATGGTGACGCCGACCTTGGCGAGATCGTTGGCGACCTGCTGGAACACGTCCGACTGGATGACTGTGCCGACCACGCCCTCGAACACGAACTGGAAGCCCTTCTCGTAGCCGGCCTCCTTCAGAAGCGCTTTGGCTTTCGCAGGATCGTAGGGATAGGGCTTCACGTCCTTGTTGAAGCCGAACACGGACGGCGGCCCCATCTGACTGGCGACGGACGTGCGCCCCGCCCACATCACCTGGCTGATGGCGTCCTTATTGACGGCATAGTTAAGCGCTTGGCGCACGCGCTCGTCCTGCAAGGGGCCCGGCTTGACGTTGTTGAGTGCGATGGCGACGGAACTCGGCAGATTGTCGGAGAACACGCTGCCGCCGAGCGCTTCGACGTC
Organism: Rhodospirillaceae bacterium; assembly: GCA_965279655.1. GTDB lineage: Bacteria > Pseudomonadota > Alphaproteobacteria > Rhodospirillales > Rhodospirillaceae > SCTM01. Next base: position 4,989,707 of record OZ257255.1, on the reverse strand, counting down.
GGCGAATTCGTCCGGAGCCACGGCGGTATTCACGATGTCGAGGCGGTTGGTCTGAAGCGCGGCGCGGCGCGCAGCCGGATCGATCGCCACGGTCAACTCCAGCGTCGGCGCGGGCGCCTTGCGCCAGGACGTGGGCACCGCCGCGAACGTGACGATGGTCGGCGTGCGCCGCACAAGCTTGTAAGGCCCCGTGCCGACCGGCTCCTTGATGAAGCCCGCCACGCCCAACTTCTTCCACGCGCCGGGCGCGGGCATGCGCAGCAGGGAAAGTTCGCGCGGCAGCTGGACATCCGGTCCCGCGGTCTCGATCTCGACGGTGAGCGGATCTCGCGCCGTGGCGCGGACGATGCCACGCAGTTCGCGGCTGACGGCGTCGCGCTGACCAACGTCGCTCTTGATGTACGCCACCGCGGTGGTGACCGCTTCGGAGGTGAACGGCTCGCCGTTGGAGAACACGACATTGGGCCGCAGCTTGATGACCCACTTGCTCGGGGACTCTTGTGTCCAGCTGAGCGCGAGCCACGGCAGCAGCTCGCCGTCGTTGGTGAGGAAGGTCAAGGCGTCGAACAACGCCGAGTACGTCGTGCCGTAGGTCACGGACACGGAGTTGAACGGATTGCCGTAGTTCTCGGGAAAGTTGGCGGTGCCGATGCGCAGGGCTTCGGCCGCCGCTGCACCGTGGGCCCAGAGGACCAATAGGACAACTTTAAGGGTGATAGAAATTCTCGTCATGGCGAGCGGAACCTAGCACGCTCACAGCTTCAGGGTCGCCAGGGGATGGTGGTCGCTCACCAGCCGACGCAGCCGTTCCTCAAGCACGTGGGTGTAGATCTGGGTGGTGGAGATGTCCGCATGCCCCAGCATCTGTTGCAGGCTGCGCAAGTCGGCGCCGTGGCTCAGCAGGTGCGTGGCGAAGGAATGCCGCAACACGTGCGGGGAGACCCGTGAGGGCGACACCCCCGCCGCCGCCGCGATGTCCTTGAGAAGCACGGCAAAAGTCTCGCGGGTGAGGTGGCCTTGCGCGGTCGTGGCCGGAAACAACCAGGGCGACGTCGGCTTGGGCGGCGGTCCCTTGCGGGCCGCAACCGCTGCTTTCGCCGGGATGTCCGCATCGCGAACCGCGAGATAGCCGTCGATCGCATCGCGAGCGGCGGCCCCCATCGGCACCATCCGCTCCTTGCCGCCCTTGCCGCGCACGATTACCGCCTGACCCGTGCGCACCGCCGCCAGCGGCAGCGACACGAGTTCCGAGACGCGCAAGCCGGTGGCGTAGAGCAGTTCGAGCAGCGCGGTGGCGCGGGCCGCGCGGCGGGGGAGCGCGCGCGCCGCCACGAGCATGGCTTCGACTTCCGCTTCGCTCAGATATTTCGGCAGGCTGCGGCCTTGGCGCGGACTGTCGAGGCCGGCGGAAGGATCGTCGGTGCGCACGCCCTCCGCAAACAGGAATTTGTAGAACTGTCGCAGGCACGACAACCGCCGCGCCGCCGTGCGCGACGACGCGCCCGCTTTCGCAAGGGTGGCAAGATAGAAGGTCAGATCGGACGCGGCGGCGGCGTCCAGGTCCGCGCCCTTCTTGCGCAGGACCGCGGCGACATCGGCGAGGTCGCGGCCATAGGCGGCGAGTGTGTGTCTGGACGCGCCCCGTTCCACCGCCATCATTTCGAGGAAGGCTTCGACGTGACGCGACTGGTCCGCCACGGCCACCGCCCTATAGCCCGCGCGCGAGCGCGAGATCGGTCGCCACGGCGCGCGCATCGGCGGTCCGGCCGATCGCAACGAGACTCTCCACGGCCTTGGCATAGGCGGTTGCCTGAGGCGGGCGACGGGCATCGAGCATTTGCAACGCCAGGGCGACGGTCTCGCCGATGCGCCGGTTGCGGCTGGCGAGCGTCAAACTCTGCCATGCGATCACCGACGGCGCGGCGACCGGCGGGGATTGGTCTTCGGCCTGCTCGACCAACAACGGCTCCCAGTCGGCGAGCGTGACGCCGTCGCCAAGCGCTGCGAGCAAGCTGAGCACCATCGCGCGCCGACTCAGGGCGAGCTCGGGGAAGGCGTCGCTATCCGCCGCCGCCCACATCAGCATCGGATCGCGCGCTACCGCACCGCCGGTCACAAGCTGACGGATCGGCCATAGGGTGTCGTTGACGGCGCTGGCCTCCTGGGCCGTGGCGACCAGACTTGCCGCGAGATCGAGCCACGCCTGCGCGAGAGAACGCGCATCCTGTGCGCCGGGCGGCTGAGGCCCCGCATCCGCTAGAAGAATGCGCGCCGCGGTGCCCGCAAACCAAACGAGGTCGGCCGCCGGCATCATCTCGCGCACGGCGGCGCCGTACACCAGGCCGGTCAGGATGACATGGCCATCGCTGCGCGCATCCTTCGGCCGCGACAGCACGTAGGCACGGGCGATTACTTCAGCGCGAGCGCTTGCCGCGTTCTGCGCCATCGCCAGTTTGTAGACCGCGGCGCGCTGGCGCGGCGTGTCCATGGCGATGGTGGCGGTGGACGCCGGTGGCGCGCCCGCATCCGCCTTCAAGTAAACGTCGCGCAGGATATTCGCACCAACCAAGCCGTTCTCGACCGCGCGTTCCACCGCGCTCAATCGGGCATCGAGGTCCGTGGGAGGCGCTTTGGTCGGCGTCGCGGCGATCTGCGCGGCCGTCAGCAAGGCCGTCGGGTCGTCGCCCGCGAGAAGTTCCGGCGGCATCATCCGCCCGCTCTGGCGCAGGAGCGCCAGGATCAGCGGATCGATGGGCCCTTTGGTAACCGCCGCCGGCGGCGGAGCGTTCCCGCCTTGCGCAACGGAGACCGCCCAGAAGAACGCGGGATCGTCCACGCCCTGCTCACGCAGAACGTCGACCGCAAGTCCCACCGCCGTGCCCTGGCCGCCGGCGAATTGACAGAACACCTGCACCTTCTGCCATTGCGGATCGGGCGTGGCGTTCTGCGACAGCGCGCGCTGGATCTCGCCACAGGCGGCATCGGTCTTGCCGAGGATGAGTTGCGCATTGAGATGCAAGCGCGCGAGTGCCGGGGAACGTGCTTCCGTCGGCACCAGTTCCGACAGGGCCAAGGCATCTTCCCACGCCGCCATGACCGAGAGCGCGCCGACCCTCGCCTCGAGGAGAGCGCCACCGGGCACCGGCGTTCCCTGGGTCGCCGGCGGCGGCGCCGCGCTCAACAACAACCGGACCGCCAAGCCCCGTGCCGCGAGCGACGCAGTACGAGACGGCACATTGGCGATCAGGGCCCGCACCGGTTCGGCTTGGCTGTCGCGCCACATGTCGTCGGGAAAGCCGCCGCCGCGCGCATCGACCAGCCCCATCGCGTCGGGCTTCGGCGGCGCGAGCGCGTTGACCGCAATCGTCGGCCCCGAGGGCGTTTCGGACTGGGGAATGCTGGGCGCGGATCCATCGGATGGCGCGGCCTCAGACGGGCCGGTCTGCGCCGGAGTCAGCAGAAGCGGCGGACCCGGGGCTTGGGCCAACGCCGCGGCCGAGCATGCGCTCAGCACGATTCCGGCAAGCAGCGCCCGAAAGCCCGTCATCGGCCCCGCCAGTTATTTAAACCGGTCGCTGGAAATGACCTTTTCGACGGTCGCAGTCGGCGGCGGCATGTCCCAGGTCGCGAGGAACGCGACCCCGCCGACAATGACCACCGCAACGAGGATGAGGATAATTTTCGCCATGGGTCCTGTGACACCGCCTGTGGAACCGGGTCTTGTGCGATACCGCGCCATCTCTGGGACACCTTTACTGTACCTAACGAAGGGGTCCCCCCGGCCCCAACATGACCCTCGGAGCCAAGTTCCTCAAGTCCTTGTTCTTTCTGGGGTGCCACGACAGGCGCGGCGGGGGTGTGTTAAGGTCCGCCCGACATTCTTAAGGATAGCTCCCGGTGAACGCTCACACCGAATCATCGCCCCTGGATCTGCCCCGCTCCATCGTCCTGGTTGGACTGATGGGGGCGGGCAAGAGCTGCATTGGCAAGCGCCTGGCGGCCCGCATCGCCGTGCCGTTCGTGGACGCGGACAGCGAGATCGAGCAGGCCGCTGGGCTTTCGGTGGCCGAGATTTTCGCCAAGTACGGCGAGCCCTATTTCCGGGACGGTGAGCGCCGCGTCATGGCGCGCCTGCTCCAAGGCAGCCCTTGCATCATCTCCGCCGGCGGCGGCGCCTTCATGGACGACGAAACCCGGACGTTGATCAAGACCAGCGGCGTCTCCGTATGGCTGCGCGCCGACCTCGAGACGCTCGTGGCCCGCACCAAGGGCCGCACCCACCGCCCGCTGCTCAACACCGGCGATCCGCGCGAGAAGCTCGCCGAGCTGATGCGCATCCGTCAGCCGGTCTACGCCGAAGCGGACATCACGGTGGATACGGGAATCGACAATCCCAACGTCACGTGCGCGCGGGTGTTGACCGCGCTCGAGGACTATTTTGGTCACAGCCTGGGCGAGCGGATTGCCTCCTAGCCCTCTTGTGCGCAGCGAACGACGGCAGGCAATGTGCGCGCCCCCACCCTCACTTGTTCGAGAGAATTGAGACCGTGTCTGTGACGACCGCAACCGATCCGAAGACCCATAGCCCCGCGACGGCGACCGCGAGCAAGCTGACCGTCGAACTCGGCAAGCGCGCCTACGACATTCATGTCGGCCGCGGATTGCTCGCGCGCGCGGCGGAACTGATCAAACCCGTGCTGCATCAGCCGCGGGTTTACATCGTCAGCGACAGTATCGTCGCTTCGCTCTATCTCGAGCCGCTCGAAGCACAACTCAAGGCCGCCGGCATCCGCTGCGACCACACCGTCGTGCCCGCCGGCGAGGCCAGCAAAGATATCTCCCGCCTCGCCCAGGTGCTGAACGCCATGATCGCGGCGCGCAGCGAGCGCTCCACCATGGTTGTCGCGCTGGGCGGCGGCGTGGTCGGCGACCTCGCGGGATTCGCCGCGTCCATCCTGCTGCGCGGCGTCGACTTCATTCAGATCCCGACCACCCTGCTTTCGCAAGTCGACAGCTCCGTCGGCGGCAAGACCGGCATCAACATGCCGGCCGGCAAGAATTTGGTCGGCACATTCCATCAGCCGCGCCTGGTGATCGCCGACACCGATGTCCTCAACACATTGCCCAAACGTGAATTGCTGGCGGGCTATGCCGAGGTCGCGAAATACGGGCTGATCGAAGACGTTCCGTTCTGGGACTGGCTGGAACACAACGCGCTCGCAATGCTCGGTGGCGGCGAGACTTCTCATGAGCTCTTGCGCCACGCCATCATGACCAGCTGCAAATCCAAGGCGCGTACGGTTGCCGCCGACGAGCGCGAATCCGGCGTGCGCGCTTTGCTCAATCTCGGCCACACGTTCGGCCACGCGTTGGAAGCGGAAATGGGTTACGGCGCGGAACTTCTGCACGGCGAGGCCGTCGCCATCGGCATGGTGCTGGCATTCGACCTGTCGGTACGTCTGGGGCTGTGCCCGAAAGAAGACGCCGCGCGTGTCCGCGAGCATCTGCGCAAAGTGGGTCTGCCCGTGCGCCCGCCTCGCGCCGGCCGCAACGGGGCCGTCACGCCGTCGCGCCTGATCGCCCACATGGCACAGGACAAGAAGGTAAAGGACGGCGCGGTGACCTTCGTGTTGGCGCGCGGCATCGGCAAGGCTTTCATGACGTCCGAGGTGCCGATGGAGAAGCTCGAAGCCACCTTGGCGGCGGCACAAGCCGCGTGATGCCATGCTAGTCACCGCCCTCGTCGTCCTTGTCCTGATCATCTGCAGCGCGTTCTTCGCCGCGGCGGAGACGGCGCTGACCGCCACGTCGCGCTCGATGATGTTCCAGATGGAACAGGAGGGCGACCAGCGCGCCGGCATCGTCAACCGGCTGCTCAAGCGGCGCGAACGGCTGATTTCGACCATCCTGCTGGTCAACACCACGGTGAACATCCTCGCGTCCGCGTTGACCACCGAAGTGATGATCGAAGCTTTCGGCCAGCGCGGCGTGGCTTATGCCACCGGCTTGATGACGGCCCTGTTGCTGATCTACGCGGAAATCCTGCCCAAGACCTTTGGCCTGCTGCACACCACGGCGACCGCGCTGCACGTGGCACGGCTCATGTCGTTCATCGTTTGGGTGTGCACTCCGTTCAATATCGGCGCGCAGTGGATCGTGAACGGCACCATGCGCATGTTCGGCGTGCGCACCGACCACAGCCGCACGCCGGAGCAAATTCTTTCCGAGCTCCGGGGCACGATCGAGCTGCACATGGGCGAGAAGGATATCCGCGAAGAAGTCCGGCAAGAACGCGCCATGCTGCGCAGCGTGCTCGATCTGGTGGACGTCTCGGTCGGCGAGATCATGACTCATCGCAAGCGTGTCGTGACCATCGACGCCGACCTGCCCGTGCACGACATCATCGACCAAGTCGCCACCAGCCCGTACTCGCGTGTGCCCCTGTGGCGCGGCGAGCCGGACAATATCGTCGGCGTGCTCCATGCCAAGGCGCTGCTGCGGGTGACCGGCGCGTCGGCGGTGGACCTCGCCAAGATCGATGTGGTCGCCCTCGCCGCATCCCCGTGGTTCGTTCCGGACACGACGAACCTGCAGGACCAACTGCACGCGTTCCGTGAACGCCACGAGCATTTTGCCCTGGTGGTCGACGAGTATGGCGCCCTGCTCGGGGTGGTGACGCTGGAAGACATCCTGGAAGAGATCGTGGGCGACATCCGCGACGAGCACGATATTCCGGTGGCCGGCGTGCGCCCCCAGACCGACGGCACATATCTTATCGACGGCGCCGTGACCCTGCGGGACCTCAACCGCGAATTCGAATGGGACCTGCCGGACGACAAGGCCACCACCATCGCCGGATTGGTTCTCCATGAATCGCGCATGATTCCGGCACCCGGGCAGAAGTTCATGGTGCATGACTTCCGCATCGAGGTGCTGCGCCGCAACCGAAATCAGCTCACGCTGCTCAAGGTCACACCTCCGCGAGTGCGCCTGGCAGAGACCGCCGCAACCGCCGCCTGACGGACGATTGGGGCCGCCGGCACAGGGCCCCGCACTTGACCTCACTTGACCTCTCTGGGGCCCGCGCCCAGACTGATGGCGCTTGAGTCCCAACGGGTCCCTGCCCGGACCTGACCACGTCTCGCTGCTCGCCGCCTCGCGTTGCCAGATAGGAGTGTGCGTCATGACTCGTCGAATTGTTCCGGACGTCATCAACAATCAGACGCTGACGTGCGTTGGTCCAACCGAGACCGCACGCAATGCAGCGAAACTGATGCGAGAGCGCAAGGTCGCCGCGGTCTTGGTGATGGAAGCCGAGCGCCTGATCGGCATCATCACCGAGCGCGACATGACCAGCCGCGTGATCGCCGCCGACCGCGATCCCGACGCCACCAAGTGCCGCGAGATCATGACCGCCAATCCGGACACCTTGTCGCCGAGCGACACGGCCTCCGACGCCATCAGCATGATGCGCAGCCGGAACTACCGCCATCTGCCGGTGGTGGAGGGGATCAAGGTGGTCGGCATGGTGTCGGTGCGCGACTTGTATGCGGTCTATAACGGCGAGCTTCAGCAGGACCTGAGGGACCGCGACGCCTTCATCTACGGCGAGAACTACGGCACCGCCTAACATCCTATTTAATCAACAAAGTTGACAATGCGTCCGCAGGGCGTGTTGTCGCAGGCTCGCGCCTGCGGTAAGACCTGTCACTCCTCATGGACGGGTCAAACCGATGCCGCTGCCGCCGTCGTCTTCCGAACGCCAACTTCTGCACAGACGCAATGTCGTGTGCGAAGGGTTTGAACGCCCCGATGGGCTGTTCGAAATCGATGGCTGGATCACGGATGTGCGCAGCTACGCGATGCGCAACCACGATCGCGGGCAGATCCCCGCAGGCGAGCCGTTGCATGGCATGGGCCTGCGCCTGACGATCACGCGGAAGTACGAAATCACGGACGCCGTCGCGGTGACGGATTTCGCGCCCATGAGCATCTGCCCGAACGTCACGCCGAACTTCAAACGGCTGATCGGGCTGAAGATGACCGACGGATTCACCAAGTCGGTGCATCGCGTGCTGGGCGGGGTCGAGGGCTGCACGCATCTGGTCGACATCTTGCGGCCGATGGCGGTGGTGGCGTTTCAGACAATCGTCGGGAAGGACCTGGCGAGCGAGACCAAGCCGGCGCCCGGCACGGAGGAGGCGAAGCGCCGCGAGGGTTTCATCAACTCGTGCCACGGCTGGCGCGACGACGGCCCGATGGTGCAGCGGAACTTCCCGGACCGCTTTACCGGCTAGTCTTGTTTGGTCGCATTTTCTGCGGCGAACCGGTTCCCACTTCGCCGGAAAATGCTCCTACTCCCCAGGAGCCGTGAGCTTCAGCGCGAGGGCGTGCACGCGCTCTTTCAGTTCGTCCGCGAGGATGCCGTAGACCAGGCGCTGGCGATCTACGCGCGACTTGCCCACGAATGCCGCGGATTCGACAGCCACGTTGAAATGGGTTTCGCCGTCGCCGTCCGCATGGGCCCCGGCATGGCCGTGATGACGCGCGGAATCGTCGACGATCTCGAGCCGCGTCGGCGCGAGGGCCTGTGACAATTTGGCGGAAATGCGTTCGCTGTAAGCACCCATACGCCTCATCAAGCACAAGCTTTGCGAAGATACAAGATTGCCGGAGCCGCCTCCCCCGCCCATATTTCCGCACATGCCGCGCGTATTGCCGCCCGACGTAGAGCCGTTTCCCGGCGCACAGGATCAGGATGCCTTCACGGGCACCGTGCATCGCTGCGCGTGGAAAGGTTGCACCAAGTCGGGCGATTTCCGCGCGCCGAAAGATCGCGCTTTGAAGGACCACTACCTGTTCTGCCTGGATCATGTGCGCGCCTATAACGCGCAATGGGATTTCCACAACGGACTCTCGACGGAGCAGATGGAAGCGGAGCTGCGCGACTCCTCCACGTGGGGCCGCCCGACCTGGAAACTTGGCACGCTCGGCGCGGGACCGCGTCCGGGTCAGAAGCCGCCGAAGGGCTGGACGGGAAGTTTCCGGGTGCACGATCCGCTCGATCTCGGCGAGCAGACCGCGTTCGATGCCCGCCGGCGCCAGCGCGCCGAAGCGGAGCGCCGCCGTCGCGCCAAGCCCGGTGCCGCGGCCGAGGAGGACCGGGCCTTGAAGGTTCTCGATCTCGCACATCCCTTCACCCTCGATACGCTCCAGCGGCGCTACAAGGACCTTGCCAAGAAGCACCATCCCGACGCCAATGGCGGTTCCGTCGAGGCGGAAACCAGGATGAAATCGATCAACGCGGCCTATCGCACCTTGAAAACGATACTGACCGCCAGCGCGTAAAGCGCGTCGCAGGGGACTACGATTGTGGATCTGAAATTGAAGGACAAAGTCGCCTTGATCACCGGCGCGAGCCGGGGTCTGGGCGCGACCAGCGCCCGCCTGCTCGCCAAGGAGGGCGTGAAGCTCGCGCTGACCGCGCGCACCAAGGCCGAGTTGGATGCGCTGGCGGAGGCCATCCGCAAAGACAGCGGCGTGGAGGTGTTGCCGATCCCCATGGATCTCACAGCACCGGGCGCCTCGGAAGCGGTGCGCGATGCCGCCCTCGGGGCCTATGGCAGCGTCGACATTCTCATCAACTGCGCGGGCGCCTCCCAAGGCGGCTTATTCTGGGAAATTCCGGATGCCACCTGGGCCGAGAGTTTCGAACTCAAGGTCATGAGCACCATTCGCATGATGCGCGCGGTGATCCCGTCCATGATCGAGCGGAAGTACGGGCGCATCGTCAACGTGGTGGGCAATACCGGCCTGCAGCCGTCGCCGCGGCTGATCCCCGGCTCGGCCGCGAATGCCGCATTGCTCGCGGTGACACGGGGCGTGGTCGAGGATTTGGCGCCCCATAACATTGTCGCCAATGCGGTGAATCCCGGGCCCACCCGCACCGAGCGCTGGATCACGCTGATGAACCGCCTCGCCCAGAACTCAGGGCGCACCGTGGCGGAGGTCGAGGGCGACTACAAACGCCAGATCCCCCGCGGCCAGCTGGCAGAGCCGGAAGAGATCGCCGGGCTGATCGTGTTCCTGGCCTCGGACAAGGCGGCCAATCTGACCGGCGCGTCCATCACCGCCGACGGCGGCTGGAACAAGTACATCGGATAGCGATAAGTTGTTGGTGGCGAACGGAATTCGGCCCTGCGGCGTTGGACGCTGGGGGCGGCCCTGCCGATTGCCCCTGTTACAGTGGCGTGGCATAAGGACCGCCCGAAAACCGGTCCCTGACGGTGAAGCGTGGCGAAGACTCCTGCAACAAGTTCCGAACAAACACGCGGCGAATTGGGCGTAGCGATGCCCGATAAGCAGGTGTCCGTGCGCGACGTCTTCGGCATCGACTTCGACATGAAGGTGCCCGCGTTCTCCGCGCGCAGCGAGCATGTGCCGGACGTGGATGCGGCCTACAAGTTCGACCGGGATACCACGCTCGCGATCCTGGCGGGCTTCGCGCATAACCGCCGCGTCATCGTTCAGGGCTATCACGGCACCGGCAAGTCGACCCACATCGAGCAGGTGGCGGCGCGGCTGAATTGGCCGTGCCTGCGCGTCAACCTCGACAGCCACATCAGCCGCATCGACCTCATCGGCAAGGACGCCATCGTGATCCGCGACGGCGTGCAGGTGACCGAATTCCGCGAAGGTCTGTTGCCCTGGGCGCTGCAGCACCCGGTCGCATTGGTGTTCGACGAATACGATGCCGGCCGCCCGGACGTGATGTTCGTGATCCAGCGCGTGCTGGAAGTGGAAGGCCGCCTCACCCTGCTCGACCAGAACAAGGTGATCCGTCCTCATCCCGCTTTTCGTCTGTTCGCCACGGCGAACACCATCGGGCTCGGCGATACGACCGGCCTGTATCACGGCACGCAGCAGATCAACCAGGGTCAGATGGACCGCTGGAATATTGTCGCCACCCTGAATTACCTGCCGCACGACGAGGAGACCAACATCGTGCTGGCGAAGGTGAAGGGCTACGACACCGCCGCCGGCAAAAAGATCATCGCCGCCATGGTGGAAGTCGCGGACCTGACGCGCGCCGGGTTCATGGCGGGCGACATCTCCACCGTGATGTCGCCGCGCACCGTGATCACCTGGGCGGAGAACAATTCGATTTTCAATAACATCGCTTACGCGTTCAAGGTCACGTTCCTGAACAAGTGCGATGAGACCGAGCGGCCGATCATCGCCGAATACTTTCAGCGCTGCTTCGGGGAGGACATTCCCGGCACGTTGATCGAAGCGGTCGCGTGAAGCACACCTACACGAGCTATCCTGAAAAAGGCCCGTCGAAGACCGAGGCCTTCAAGAGCGCGACCACTGCCGCCGTGAAGGCGATCGCGGGCAACAAGGACGCGACCGTCGTCTTCACGCCCATCGCCAACAACCAGAAGCTCGGCGCCGTCGGCAACGAAGTGCGCCTGCCGATGCCGCCGCAAAAGCTGAGCGCGGAGAACGTGGTGCGCTTGCGCGGCGCGGCGGATGCCATGGCGCTGCGGCTGAAGCATCATAATGTCGCGCTCCATGCGCGGCGCATGCCGCTCGGCAAGGAAGCCATCGACGCCTACAACGCCATGGAACAGGCGCGTGTCGAGGCGGTCGGCGCGGAACAGTATGCGGGCGTCGGCAAGAACATCGGCGAAGCGCTCGAGCAGCGTCTGTCGCTCGAGGGCTATCAGATGGCCCGCACGTTCTTTCAGATCCAGATGGCGGATGCGCTGAAGGTCATGATCCACGACCGCATGGGGCATATGGAGCTGGGTCCGGCCTCCGCGCATGTGCGCGACATCTTCCGCGGCGAATTCGGCAAGAAGCTCGATCCGTTCTTCGACGACCTCGCCGAGGCCGTGCACGATCAGAAGAATAGCGCGGACGTTCTGCGCCGCCTGATCGAGGCCCTGGCGCTGGAGAAGGACGACGGCGGGCGCGAACAGGACGAAGAAGAAGCCGGCGACCAGGCACAGGACTCCGACACCAAGTCCGAAGAGCAAGAGAGCGAGAAGCAGGACGAGGAGCCGTCCGACGCGCAGGACACCCGCGGCGAGACGTCGGCGGGTGCGTCTGACACGGATGCCGAAGCGGACGCGGACGACCAGTCGGCAACGGAGTCACAGCTCGAAGCGGCCTTGGAGCCCGGCACCGACGGCAAGGAAATGAAGCCCCGCCCCGGCCACAACCGGAACATGGGCGAGGCACGCTACAAAGTCTTCACCAACAAGTTCGATCAGGTGGAAGACGCTGCGAACTTGTGCGATCCGGAGGAGTTGGCACGCCTGCGCCTGCAGCTCGACCGCCAGCTCGCCCACCTTCAGGGCATCGTTTCGCGGCTCGCCAACCGGCTGCAGCGGCGGCTGATGGCGCAGCAGCTGCGCAGCTGGGAGTTCGACCTGGAGGAAGGCCTGCTGGACGCGAGCCGGCTGGCGCGCATCGTTGCCAACCCGACGCACTCCCTCTCCTTCAAGCGAGAGAAGGAAACCAATTTCCGCGACACCGTGGTCTCGCTGCTGATCGACAACTCCGGGTCCATGCGCGGTCGGCCGATCACCATCGCGGCGATGACCGCAGATCTGCTCGCGCGCACGCTGGAGCGTTGCGGCGTGAAGGTGGAAATCCTGGGCTTCACCACCAGCCAGTGGAAAGGCGGCCAATCCCGCAAGCTGTGGGCGGACAACGGCAAGCCCGCGAATCCGGGCCGGCTTAACGACCTGCGCCACATCATCTACAAGGCCGCGGACCAGCCCTGGCGCCGCGCGCGCAAGAACCTCGGCCTGATGCTGCGTGAAGGCATCCTGAAGGAGAACATCGACGGAGAAGCGCTCGCCTGGGCGCACAACCGCCTGGCCGCGCGGCCCGAGCAGCGGCGCATCCTGATGGTCATTTCCGACGGGGCGCCGGTGGACGATTCAACGCTGTCGGTGAATCCGGGCAACTACCTCGAGCAGCATCTGCGGGACGTGATCGCCTATATCGAGAATTACTCGTCGGTTCAGCTGCTGGCGATCGGCATCGGTCACGACGTGACGCGGTATTACCGCCGGGCCGTGACATTGATGGATGCGGACGAGTTGGGCGGGGCCGTGATGAGCCAGCTGACCGACCTTTTCGAGGAAGACGGCACAGCCGCGATGGACCGGGCGGCAGCTCTGGTATTTTAACTGACCATGAGTGGGTCCAGTTATGCAAGTTACGCAATACCCACTGCGCGCATCCGGTCAATCTAGACATCCTCTGGTTACAGAACTTGGGTTACGATTTCCCAATGTGAGAGGGGCGTCATGTTGCCAGAGCAAGCCGCCAACGCTTTCGTGTTGGACCTTTACGACGCGGTGCTGGAACCGGCGCGGTGGCAAGGATTGCGCCGAAATTCGCCGCCCTGCTGCACGCCGACACGGCCGGGCTCCAGACCCAAAACCTCGTCAACGGCTACGTCAATGTGCTCTCCACAAGCTCCGTGTTTGGCCCATCCGCGCTCGAAGCGTATCGCGAGCACTATTCCAAGAAGGAAATCCTGATCAGCCGCGCGCTGCGCCGGCGTCCGGGCGGCGCGGTGCTCAATCACGAAGTCATCAGCGACGCTGAATGGGGCGAATCCGAGATCTATCGCGATTTCCTGTCCCACTACGGGGTCTTTCACACCGCCGGGGCGGTGTTCGACACCGGCACGAATGAAATCGGCGTCATCGCCGCCCATCGTCCGCGCAAGAGCGTCCCCTTCGACGACGCCACCAAGCGACTGATCGACATCCTGGTGGGCCATGCGCGCCGCGCCTTCCAGATGCACACCCGCCTCCACGCCGCCACCATCGACCGCCGCGGCGCGTCGGAGATTCTCGAACGCTCCGGCATGAACATCATCCTGGTGGACCGCGCGGCGCGCATCCTGTTCGCGACCACGGCGGCGGAGCGGTTCCTGCAAACCTCCGAGGACATCACTGCCATCGCAGGCCGTGTGATCGCCACCCAGCTCACCAGCAATCATCGCCTGGCGCAGGCCATTCAAGCCGCCGTCAGCACGGCGACCGGCGTGATCCAGCAGCCCGAGGCTCTGGTGCCCGTGCCGCGCCCGACGGGGCGGCCGCTGGCGGTGATGGTGGTCCCGTTCGTGCCGCGCGAGCGCGATCTCGCGCAGTCGGAACCGGGCGCGCTGCTGATGATCCGCGATCCAGATGTGAGCACACCCACGACCAGCGCTTTAAGAGAACTATTCGGCCTCACGCCGACGGAAGCGGCGATTGCAGCGGCGCTCGTCGATGGAAAATCCTTGCAGGAAATCGCCGCGGTAAGCGGCACGACCTTCCACACCGTGCGCAGCCACTTGAAGGCCATCACGCAGAAGACCGGCACGCGCCGTCAGAGCGATCTGATCGCGCTGATCCTGCGCAGCGTCGCCGGCCTCGTCCGGCCCCCTCATATGGGGGATGGCAACATCTGATCGCACCGGTATGCCGCAGGATGCGGCATATGTGCGTCCGGTTTCCTCTGGAGCGGTGCTGCAAAGGAGCGTTGCCCATGACGTTCGCCGTCCGCATCAAGACGCAGATGTCCTACGAGGAGATCGAGGAAATCGTGCAGCGCGACTGCAAGGGCGCGTTCGAGATCAACTTCGAAGGGCTTGAAGACCACAAGGGAACGGCGCGCAAGGTGATGACCATCAGCTTCGACGCAGAAGCGGATCGGGATGCCTTCCGCGCCGCTCTGGGCAGAAAATAAGCCCTACGCCGCCAGGCCCTGGAACTGGCTCTTCTCAGCGGTGAAGCAGCTTTCGAGATAATCGAACACCGCGCGCACGCGCGGGCTGCGGCGCATGTCTTCGTGCGTGACCAGCCACACCTCGAGGGGATGCTTCACCTCGTTGGGCAGAACCCGCTTGAGCCGCGGCTCCGCATCGGCGGCAAAGCAGTCATGCACGCCCAGCCCGATACCTGCGAGCGTCGCCTGGAATTGGCCGAGGAAGCTGGTGGAGCGGTGCACGATGCGGTCGCGGCTGAACATCGATTCCAGCCGCTGCACCGCCGGACGCTGGCTCATGCTTTCATCGAAGCCGACGAGGGTGTGGTTCTTCAGGTCCTCTCGCGTCTGCGGTTCACCGTGCCGCGTCAGATACTCGCGCGATCCGTAGAGGCCCATGTACATGTTGCCGACCTTCTTCGCGATCAGGTCGGGCTGTTCGGGCCGGAACATGCGCACGGCGATGTCGGCTTCGCGCCGCACCAGGTTGACGGCGCGGTTGTCCACCAGCACTTCGATGCACAAGGCGGGATACTGGGCGTGGAATGCCGCGATCCGCGGCGGCAGCCACATCGCGCCCAGCACCTCCGCGAGGGAGATGCGCACGGTGCCGGTGAGCGCGGCCTGGGCGGCTTCGGCCTGCCGTTCGATCGCCAGCGCCTCTTGCTCCACCCGCCGCGCGCCGCTGAGCACCTTGTCGCCGGCTTCCGTCAGCACCAATCCGCGGGGCGTGCGCTGAAACAGCTGCGCCTTGAGCTGGGCCTCGAGCCCGGCGATGCGCCGGCTGAGGGTCGGCTGGCTGAGACGGAGTTTCTTGGCGGCGCGGGAAAGGCTTCCGGTCTCGGCCACGGCCAGGAAGTCTCGGAGCGCGCTCCAATCCAATGGGGTATTCACGATCTTTGGCCCTCTTATGCCAAAACAGCGCCTACTATACGGAAATCTACCAGCCTAGCGTTCGCGCGTCATCATTCCGGTTGCAAAGGAACACGACCATGGCGCGCAAATTGGTTCTCGGGGCTGTTTTGGCCATTCTGACCGCCGGCCCGGCGTTCGCCGCATGCGAGGGGTCGGCCCAATGGCTGTGGTCCGACACCTCTGACGTCATCAACCGCTCGACCCAGGCCCTGGCGGCGGGGCGCGCCGAGCAGGCCAAGGGCCTCGCCGAATCCGCCCTCGCCCACCGCCTGCCGCCGGCCGACACCCGTATCGCGTCCCATAATCTGTGCCTGGTGAGTGTGGCCGGCGGCGGCGCCGCGAATGCCGACGCGAATTGCCAGACCGCCCGCGCGGGGGCGGATCGTGCGGCCCTTCTTTGCGGCGCGACGCTGTCCAAAGCGCGCAAGGTCACCGGTGCCGATGTGAGCGCGGTGATCGCCGGCAATATCGCCGCGGCCGACCGCCGTGGCACACTGGCCGAGGCTAAATAAAGCGAGACCTCATGGCGCTTGTTGCCGTCACACGCCTGCGACTGCGGAGCGGGCGCTTCTTCGTCCCGTTCCTCTGGCACACGCTCCGCAGCTATTTCCAATGCCGCGCCGCCGACGGCAATCTCGCCGCGGTGACGCGGCGCATCGACGGCGCGTATTGGACGCTGACGGCGTGGCGCGACAAGGCGGCCATGCGCGCCTTCATGACGAGCGGCGCCCACCGCGAGGCCATGCCGCGCTTGCAGCACTGGTGCGACGAAGCATCCGTCGGACAGTGGGAGCAAGCTTGGGAGCAGGAGTCCGCCACGTTGCCCGAATGGACCGTGGCGGAACGGCGGCTGCGCACGGAAGGCCGCCTGAGCGCGGTGAAACACCCCTCGCCCGCGCACGTCTCGGGCGCTACGCTGGGCTCGTCGCAAAACACCTTCACGGACGTCGGGCTCGTCTTATGACCCAGCAGATCGGCCAAGCCACGATCTTCCTGCCGCTTATGGCACTCGTGGCATTGACCGTCTTCGGGTTCCTGCGGCTGTTGGTCGTGCGCGTGCGCGCCACCAAGGAACGGACCGTGAAGCTGAGCTTCTATCGCGCCTTCCAAGGCGAGGGCGAGCCGGAAGCCAGCGCGGTCGCCGCGCGCCACTACAACAATCTGTTCGAAGCGCCCGTGTTGTTCTACGTGGCGTGCTTGGTCGCCTTCGAACTCGGCGCCGTGACGCGGGGCGTGATGTTTCTCGCCTGCGCGTATGTCGCCGCACGCTATGTTCAGAGCGCGATCCATCTGACCGGCAACAACGTGCGCCATCGCGCGCTGGCGTTCCTGCTGGGATGGATCTTCCTGGCCGCGCTCTGGGTGCGCCTCGCCGCCGCGCTGGCGGGGCAGATCAGTTCGTTTTAGCCAACAAAAAAGCCCGCCGGTGCCGGCGGGCTTGGTTGCTCGAAGAAGAAGGCGCTCCGCTACTAGGCAGCGGCCTTCTTCTCCTGGGCGCGCTGTACGCGGCGCTTGATGCGCAGCACGGGCGCTTCCAGCTTGGTGTCCGGCGTGGACAGCAGGAACGCATCGATGCCGCCGCGCTTCTCCACCGTGCGCAGACCGTTCGTGGTCAGGCGCAGGCGCACGCGCTGATTCAGGCTATCGCTGATCAGGGTGACGGAGTGCAGGTTCGGCAGGAACCGACGCTTGGTCTTATTGTTGGCGTGGCTGACGTTATTGCCACTCTGAACGCCACGACCGGTGGCCTGACAACGGCGGGACATCGCCGATCTCCTTACGAATTCGGGAAAGAGGCCAAGCAGTTGCCCGCCAGCCTCCGGAAGCCGCGTGTTGTACTGACCGGGGTTCACCCCGTCAAGCGGAAAGGCCGGGGTCCGGCGGGGACAAACCGAGCCTTATCAATAGCTTAATGGCGGACAGGGCGGGTTTTTGACGGACCGGGCGAGCCTGCCTGTGCCTTCGGCTGCTTCGCGCCGCTCGCGGGTGGACTGCCGCCGCCGATTCCAAAGAGGGTCTGCCGGGCCTGCACCAGGCTCACAAGCCGCGCCAAGGCGTCGGGATCGCGCAGAATTTTGGGTCCCGTCTTGCCCAGATCGCGGATCGCATCCGCCAGCGTCTTGCGGACCACCGCGCCCTGCGCGCGCTGGATGCGCAAGGCATCGGCGATCAATTTGGCGCGCGGGCTGTCCTTTGCCGGCGTCGATCCGGCCTTCTTCGTTTCCGTGGGTTTCGGCTTTCCGCCGAAAAGATCTTTGAACAGGCCCATGTCTACTGCGGGGCGACCGCGTCCAACCGCTCGGACAGATCGGCGAGTTGTTCGGTGAGCGCACTGTCCGGTAAGTGCGCCGCGTCCGCGCCGCCCACGGCGGGCTTGAATAGGCGGAAGGCACGCCCGAGCGGGCCTTCTTCCAGCACGTCGCGCACGACGCGATCGTCCGCCGCGCTCACGAGGCGCTCGAAACGCCGCACATAAGCTTGCAGCGCTGTCGCGGCAAGCGGGTCGCGCCCGACCGCTTCGGCAAGGCGGGTGGAGATTTCCGGATGGGACACGGCGAAATGCAGGAATGGATTCACGAAGGCCGCCACATCCCCTGAGCCGAACCGCGCCCAGGTCACGTCCAAGTCCTCGCGGCGGATCACGCCGAGGCGCTCCGCGAGCACCGCGGCGCTCGACGCCATGTCCTGCAGAGCGAAGCGGCGGGTCTCGCCGCCTTCGGTGCGCGCCGCCTGCGACTGGAACGCCACCAGCGTGCGCGTCTGCGTTTCGGCGATCTGCAAGGTGTGGCGATGCTGCGCGAGCATTTCATTGAGGGCCCGGCTCATGAGCGACAAACGCCGGCGCTGTTCGTTCACCGCGATGAATAGCCAAAGCCCAGCGAGCGGTCCGCCGACGCCGGCGAACAGCGCCGCGGCTTCCGTGGGCGAAAGCGCGCGCACCCCGCCGGAGACGCCGCGCAAGTACAGAACAGCGAAACCGATCCATGCGACGGATACCGCTACCGCGAGGAGCATTCCCACGCGCGCGAGCACGGACTCTGTCGTATTTCCGTTCACGACGGTTTTCCCCTGATGCATGAGCAACTATAAGAGCGTCGATTCCGCGCGTCCATGGCGCGCCAGGTTAACGAGTGTTTCCTCATGAGCTACCTCGACCGCGTTAAGGCCTGTAACCGACTTGACCTGAAGGGTCACCTCCCGTTCCTCGTCGAGGGCCGACAATTGGGATGGGTTAACGAAGCCCGCGCGTCGGTTCTTAAGAACTTTCCCGGCGTGTTCGCGGTCGCGAGAGACGACGTGACATTTGCGCCTGGCCACTCGACGCCGGACGCGCGCAGCGCAGCACTCGCGCGCATCGTGCCGGACCTCGCCAAGTCTCAACTTTTCGCCAAGCCACGCGGCGAGTTGTACGCGGCGAAGCGCCAATGGTCCGAGCCCGCCGTCTTCAACATCGACCGCAGTCTCGTCGCCGCGTTCGGGGTGCGCGCCTACGGCGTGCATGTGAACGGCTATGTGCGCCGTCCCGACGGCCTGCATCTATGGATCGGAACGCGGTCCACCGATCGCGACGTAGAGCCGGGCAAGCTCGACAACATGGTGGCCGGTGGCCAACCCGCCGGGCTGACCTTGGTGCAGAACCTCGTGAAGGAATGTGGCGAGGAAGCCGATCTCGCGCCCGAGCTCGCCCGCACCGCGCGTCATGTCGGCGCGATCACGTATGCGTTCTCCAGCGCCAAGGGCATCAAGGCTGACACCATGTTCTGCTTCGATCTCGAAATGCCCGCAGACGTCATCCCGCGGAACGCCGACGGCGAGATCGCCAACTTTCAGCTGATCCCGCTGCCCGCGGTGCTGGCGATCGTGCGCGACACCGACCTGTTCAAGTTCAACGTGAACCTGGTGATTTTGGATTTCGCCATCCGGCACGGTGCGATCGACCCGGACCGGGAACCCGATTTTGAGCGCATCGTGGCCGGCCTGCGGCGGCGTTCCGAGCCGGACGCGCAAGGGTTTATCGTTGAGGATCAATGATTTAACGCTTGAGTTGCGCCCCCGACGGTTGACATCCCCGCGCGCTTTCGCCATTTAGGTCCCTTCTTGAGCGGCGGGGGCCGACGGGCTCCCTCTTTCATGCCGCTCGCGGACTGCGCGGGAACTGGGTAGCCGAGCAACGCGATGCATTTTCTCGATTTCGAAAAACCGATTGCGGAGCTCGAGGGCAAGATCGCCGAACTCAAGCATCTGTCCGACACCGACGGCCTCAACATCGCCGAGGAAGTCAGCCGTCTGCAGGGCCGGGTCGACAAGGACCTGCGCGCCGCCTACGCCAAGCTCTCGCCCTGGCAGAAGACGCAAGTCGCGCGCCATCCAGACCGGCCGCACACGGTCGACTACATCAAGAATCTGATCGAGGATTTCATGCCGCTGGCGGGCGACCGCCTGTACGGCGAGGACGAAGCGGTGATCGGCGGCCTTGGCCGCTTCAAGGGCCGCTCGGTGATGGTGATCGGGCTTGAGAAGGGCCGCGACACCGAGACCCGCGTGAAGCACAACTTCGGCATGGCGCGCCCCGAGGGCTACCGCAAGGCGCGGCGCCTGATGAAGCTCGCCGACCGCTTCGGCGTGCCCATCATCACCTTCGTCGATACCGCCGGCGCCTATCCGGGCGTGGGCGCGGAAGAACGCGGCCAAGCGGAAGCCATTGCCCGCTG
This sequence comes from Rhodospirillaceae bacterium, assembly GCA_965279655.1. Classification (GTDB taxonomy): domain Bacteria; phylum Pseudomonadota; class Alphaproteobacteria; order Rhodospirillales; family Rhodospirillaceae; genus SCTM01. The sequence continues at coordinate 4,969,302 of OZ257255.1, read as the reverse complement.
CATCCAGGAGAGCCTGGACCTGCGCGTGCCTCTCATCACCGTGATTATCGGCGAAGGCGGCTCCGGCGGCGCGATTGCGCTGGCCGTCGGCAATGTCGTGCTGATGCTCGAACACGCCATCTATTCGGTGATCTCGCCGGAAGGCTGCGCCTCGATCCTGTGGCGCGACGGCGAACAGGCCAAGACCGCCGCCGAGGCCATGAAACTCACGGCCCAGGACCTCGAGCGCCTGGGCGTCATCGACGGGATCGTGCCGGAGCCCATCGGCGGCGCCCACCGTGCGCCGGACGCGGTCATGGCCGCCCTGCGCGACACCATCGAAGGCCACCTCGGCCAGCTGGTGCGCATCGACGGGGGCCAGCTGCGCGCCCGCCGCCGCGACAAGTTCGTGCAAATGGGCCGCCTCGGCGTCGAATAGCGGCCCGCTTCGTCATCGGCTGCGAATGCGTTACCCTCTGAGCCCTTGAGGGGGCTTGTGGCTATGGCGGTTGCCGATCGCGCGCATGGATACGTGACCGAGGTCACCTATCCCTTTCACTATTACCGCGAACTCAATCCCCACATTCAGGCGCTGACCCTGACGTTGGCCGGCGTGACGCCGCCGCTCAAGGATGGGCGCTTCACCTATATCGAGCTGGGCTGCGGACTGGGGCTCGCGACGCTCGTGCATGCCGCGGCCAACCCCGACGCGCGCTTCATCGCCACGGACATCATCCCCGAACACATCGCCATCGCCGGCGGGATCGCCAAGCAGGCGGGCTTGGACAATGTGGAGTTCCTGGAACAGTCCTTCGAAGACCTCGCGGGCGCCGGCCTGCCGAAGTGCGATTTCGTGACGATGCACGGCGTGTGGTCGTGGATCAACGACCTCAACCGCGACCTCATCCTCAAGTTCGTCGACCGCAATCTGAACCCGGGCGGCGCGATGTACGTGAGCTACAACGCCCAGCCCGGCCACGGCGCGATCATGGCGCTGCGGGAGGCGATGATGGTGGCCTATCGCCGCACCGAGGGCCGCGTGGAGCACAAGGTCGAAGCGGCGCTGCTGTATGGGCACAAGCTGCGCCAGCTGAATGCGAAGTACTTTCAGGCCAATCCGCTGGTGGGCAAGTACCTCGACGACATCACGCCGCTCGCGCCGAATTATCTGGCGCACGAGTACTTCAACGCCGATTGGTGGTCGTTCTTCTTCCGGCAGGTCGCGGCCCAGGTCGCGCCCCTGGGCCTGACGTTCGGGACTTCGGCGCATGTCATGGACAGCCTCGAGTCCGCATTGGTTGATGCCGACATGCGCACGGAACTGAACGGACTTTCCGATGTGACCGATCGAGAAACCATCAAGGACGTCCTCGTGAACCGGCAATTCCGGCGCGATCTGTTCCTGCGCGATGCTGTGGCGCTCAAGGACGAGGGGGGCGCCTTCGACGCCATGCCCTTTGCGAGCGCGGTGTTGCCCCAAAACGTGGAGCGGGTCGTCGGCCCCGGCGGGCTCGCGCCGGAGACGGAGGTCGCCCGCGCCATCGCGACGATTCATCTGCGCGGACCGGCGTCCGTGGCCGCCATGGCCGCCCAGCCCGAATGCGCCGCGTTCTCGGCGGATCGTATCCGGGGTTCGCTCCTGATCATGGCGGCCCTTGGCGCGGCGGAGCCTGCCCTGCCGCCAGCAACGCTCGATCGACGCAAGGTCCGCTGCGGCCGTCTGAACGAGATTCTGTGGGACCGCGCCGCGCGCGGCGACGACGTCTCCGCCACCGCGGTGCCGGTGACCGGCGGCGCCGTGGGCTTGAGCAAGGCAGAGCAGCTGTTCCTGCTCGGACAGATGCGCGGCCAGGACCCCGTCGCACTGGTGATGAAGGCGATTCCGGGCCAGGAGCGCGGCGGCATTCAATCCGCGCTCGAGACCTTCACGGCCACGCGTATTCCGCTTTTGCGGAACCTCGGGGTCGTCTAGCGGCGTTAGGTCGCTATGAAGACCAAATCGAAACCACGCCGAATTCGCATCACGAGTCCGCGTCTGGTGATTTTCCACCAGGGCGAGTCGCACTATCCGCTGGAGATTGACGAGATGGACTGCCTCGTCCGCCACGGCATTCTCCGGCCCGGCACCACCATGGTCAGCTGCGGCAAGACCGGCGAGGTGCTGTGGCTCGCGGATGACGCTTCAGAATCTTGACGCCGTCGAGATGCAAGCAAGCGCCGCGCAAGTCACACGATGTTTCCATCTTGTCACCCAACAACGATTGCGCGCGCGGCACCACGCCACGTAAAAGAATCACGGGCAGCGGCGTGGGGCCGCACGTTGGGGAAGCAGGTGACGCAGCGATAGGAGTGCGACCCGTGAAGACGAACACCGCGTGGAATTGTGAGCCCAGCCAGCGCACGCTGTTCGAGGAGCCGATCATCCGGCTGTTGATGATGCGCGACGGCGTGGACATTGCCGCGTTGCGCAATCTCTGGCCCACAGCGGCCCGCCGCTGGCATCCGGCGGACGCGCCGCCAACACCAGCGACGCGCTAGAGCGAGTTCAGGAACGCCAACAGTTCGTCGCGCTGGGCCTTGGGCATCGCGCGGAAGCGTTCTTTCGACGCCTCGCCTTCGCCGCCGTGCCACAGGATGGCCTCCGTGACATTGCGCGCGCGGCCGTCATGCAGCAGGAAGGTGAAACCGCTGACTTTTTCCGTCAGGCCCAACCCCCACAGCGGCGGCGTGCGCCACTCCGTGCCGCTTGCCAGGTAGTCGGGACGGCCGTCGGCCAGCCCTTCGCCCATGTCATGGACCAGCAAGTCGGTGAAGGGATGGATGATTTGATTGGCGAACTCCGGCGTCGTGGCTTCCGCGCCGATCTTCAGGGTCGGCATGTGGCAACTCGCGCAGCCGGTATCGCGGAACAGCTTCTCGCCACGCTGCACGTCTACCCGCTCCGCGCCGCGCTGCTCCGGCACCGCGAGAAAACGCACGTAGTGCTGCAGGCGATCGAAGAACGCCTGCGTCATCTCAAGGCCAGCGTCTTCCTCGGTGGCGGTCTTGATCTCCGCCAACTGCTGCGCTGTGACGGCGGCGGAGGCTTTCACCGCGGCAAGGCATTTCGCCTGGCTCGGCTCGCAGGCGTCCGCCGGGAACACCGGCGTGCTGATGCCCATATCGCCGCGCGCCGCGCCGGCATTCTGGTGGGCGAGCGAGGCAACATTGGCTTTCCAGCCGAAGCGTCCGACTTTCATCGACTGGCTCGGGGCGTCCCACACGCGATTGACGCGGCCCGAGATGCCGTCCTTGTCCTGATCGTCCGGATCCGCGAGCGCGATCAGCGTCGCGTCCGGCACGGACTCCAACAGGCCGAGACCCGGCATCGGGTTGGCGACCCGGGGCGAGAGCATGGCGTTTGCCGGCAGTGGCCCGTAGTTCAAGTCGGTGATGGCGAAGGTCGGCTTGTGGAGACTGAAGGCGGCGCCGTCGCCGAAGCTGCCTTTGGTCTCAGCCCAACTCACCCGGGCGCGACCCTCCGGCGGCACGCCGTCGATACCGCGATCCTGTAATTGGTCGCCGTAGTTCGGCACGCCCTTGGGCGCGCCGTGCTCGGCTTCGCCGGGCACCGACATGCGGATCAACATCGTCTCCAACAGATCGTTGGACGTTTCGGGTGCGCGGCCGCGACCGTTGGCAAGGTGACAGGCACGGCAACTGTCGCGATGGAACAGCGGACCCAAGCCGTCAGTCGTCACCTGTGCGCCCGGGGCAGGCTTCCATTCCGCCGTGAACACCTGCGTGCCGAAGGTGAACAAGGCGCGGTGCTGCGGCGTGATATTGCCCACCGCCAGGCCGTAGGCGTCCGCCTCCGCCGCGGCGCGCGTGCCCGCGCCGCCGAGATTCTTGGTGAGCGGGGTCGCCAAGAGTTCCGCGCGCAAGGACTGCGCCTGCGCGGCTGTGCCGCCGATCAGAAATGCGAGGCCGACAACGGTGAAGGTGGTCCGCATCGTTGCACCTATGGGATGGCGTTGGCGGGCGGCACCTTGTCCGCTTCGGTCCGTTCGGCTTCCCAGATCGCGTTGTCGAAATCCGTTGCGAGCTTGTCGATGGGTGATGCGAGATATCCGGTGAGCGCGATGCGCTCGAAATAGCGGGGCTTGCCGTCGGCGCTGGCGCTGAAGGTGGAAACCTCATCGCCGCTGCCCAGCCGCAGCATGACGTTGATATGGCCCGTGCCGCGCGCGGCCGTGCCGGTCTTCTCCGCGGCGCCTACAATCGTTCCAGGACGCGGTCCGCCCGCTTCCTTTCGCCAGAGCATAAGCTTCACGGAGACATCGCCGGCGGTCGCGCCTTTGGCGACACCGGTGGTGTAGTCCACGCTAAAGCTATAAAGGCCGGGGCACAGGGCCTTGTAGACCTCCCCGGACCACTCGCCCGGATTGGCGTTGGAACTCGCGACGCCCTGGGCATCCTTGTAGCGCACGCGGTCGCGCGCCGCGCTGTGGGTGACCGCCGTGGACGCATAGGAAACGATGCGCACCCTGGCGTCTTCGGTCCGGCAGTGTTGCGCGATCTCCGCCTTGGACGCTTTGCCGTCCTTCAGGATCTCGAAGAAGGCGAAATCCTTGGCCGCCGCCGACGCGGCAATGGCGCAGAGCGCCAACGTGAGAAAGATGCGCGAACCCATGGCCTGCCCTCCCCAAAATCCGTGGGGAAAGGCTAGAGGGGCGGGAGGCCCCTGGCCATGTCTGGGATGGAACGCGACTACAGGGTAGCCGCGGTCAGGCTTTCATCAGCGCCGCGACGCCCGGCAGGGTCTTGCCTTCGAGCCATTCCAGGAAGGCGCCACCGGCGGTGGAGACATAAGTGAAGTCGTCCGCAACGCCCGCGGCGTTCAGGGCCGCGACCGTGTCGCCGCCGCCGGCAACCGAAACCAGCGTGCCCGCTTTGGTAAGGCGCGCGGCGGTCTGGGCCACATGCACGGTGCCCGCGTCGAAGGGCTTGATCTCGAAGGCGCCGAGGGGGCCGTTCCAGAGCAGCGTCTTGCACTTGGCGAGCTTGCCGTCGAGCGCCCAGGCCGTGGCCGCGCCGACGTCGAGGATCATCTTGTCGTCCGGCACGGCGGTGATCTTGCAGAAAGACGCTTCCACGCCTTCCTTCAGCCCGTCCGCCACCACCGCGTCGCTGGGCAGCACGATCTCGCAGCCCTTCTCCGCGGCCTTCTTCATGATGGCCCGCGCGGTGTCCGCCAGATCGCGTTCGCACAGCGACTTGCCGACCGCGACTCCTTGGGCGAACAGGAAGGTGTTCGCCATGGCGCCGCCGACGATCAGCACGTCCACCCGCTCTATGAGGTGATTGAGCACGTCGAGCTTGGTGGAAATCTTCGCGCCGCCGACGATGGCCGCCACCGGCTTGGTGGGGTTCTCGAGCGCGGCGCGCAGGGCTTCAAGTTCCGCCTGCATCTGGCGGCCGGCGAAGGCCGGCAGCACATGGGCGAGGCCTTCTGTCGAAGCATGGGCGCGGTGCGCGGCGGAGAAGGCGTCGTTGACGTAGATGTCGCCCAGCACCGCGAGTTCCTTCACGAACGCCGGATCGTTGGCTTCCTCGCCGTTGTGGAAGCGCAGGTTTTCCAGCAGCGCGACGTCGCCGTCGTTCAGCTTCTCGATCACCAGAATGGCCTGTGGACCGATGCAATCGTCGGCGAAGCGCACGTCCTGGCCGATCGCTTTGGACAACGCGGGCGCGAGCGGCGCGAGCGACATGGACGGCACGCGCTTGCCCTTGGGCCGGTCGAAGTGGGACAGCACGATCACTTTCGCGCCGCGCTTCACCAGATCCTGCACCGTCGGCGCGAAGCGTTCGATACGCGTCGCGTCGGTGACGATGCCGTCTTTCATCGGCACGTTAAGATCGGCACGCACCAGGACGCGCTTGCCCTTTACGTCCGCCGCGTCGAGCGTCTTGAAACCGGCCATGGACGCTTAGATCAACTTGCCCATGGCGACCGCGGTATCGAGCATGCGGTTCGAGAAGCCCCACTCGTTGTCGTACCATGACAGCACGCGGGCGAAGTTACCTTCGATCACCTTGGTCTGCAGCGTGTCGAACGTGCTGGACGCCGGATCGTGGTTGAAGTCGATCGATACGAGCGGCACCGAGTTGATGCCGAGCACGCCCTTCAATTCGCCTTTGGACGCCGCGATCATGGCGTCGTTGATCTCCTGGGCGGTGGCGTTCTTGGTCAGCACGCACTTGAAGTCGACCACGGACACGTTGGGCGTCGGCACGCGGATGGAGCTGCCGTCGAGCTTGCCCTTCAGTTCCGGCAGCACTTCGCCCACGGCCTTGGCGGCGCCGGTGGTGGTGGGGATCATGGACACGGCGGCGGCGCGGGCGCGGTACATATCCTTGTGGAGGGTATCAACCGTCGGCTGGTCGCCGGTGTAGGCGTGAATGGTCGTCATGTAGCCGTGCTGAATGCCGAATGTCTTGTTCAGCACATAGGCCACCGGCGCGAGGCAGTTGGTGGTGCACGACGCGTTGGAGACGACCAAGTGGTCCTTGGTCAGCTTATTGTGATTCACGCCGTAGACGACGGTGAGGTCCGCGCCAGCGGACGGGGCCGAGACCAGCACGCGCTTGGCGCCCGCCGCGAGGTGCACAACCGCCTTCTCCTTGTCGGTGAAGATGCCGGTGCACTCGGCGACGATGTCGATCTTCAGATCGCCCCAAGGCAGCTTGGTCGGATCCCGTTCCTTCAGGACCTTCACCGCGCGGCCGCCGACGGTCATCGTGTCGCCGCTGATGACCACTTCATCTTTCAACCGGCCATGGACCGAATCATACCGCAGCAAGTGGGCGTTGGATTCCACCGGGCCGAGGTCGTTGATAGCGACGATCTCGACGTCGCTCCGCTTGGCCTCGATCAGGGCCCGGAACACGTTACGGCCGATGCGGCCGAAACCGTTGATGGCGACGCGAACCGGGGCGGTGGACATTGGGGGGCTTCCTTACGGTGGGTGGGGCGGGCAAGGCCCGAGAAAGTCCGGGGGAAATACAATAGTCCCCCCCGGATTCCAAGACCGGGTCTGGGCGTTCTATGCTGTGATGTAGGTGAAAAGAGGGCGCCCGCATGTTCGAAACGGCCGAAGTGGGCGCAAAGCTCTCAAAACAGGCGTTCCAGCGGGTCAAGGACGGCCTCCGGGTCGACCTCATTAAGCTCCAGCAGGACCTGCGGGAACCGGGCGACTGCCCGGTCATCGTGGTTGTCATGGGCGTCCCCGGGGCCGGGGTAGTCGATACGCTCAACCTGCTGAACACCTGGATGGACCCGCGCTGGATCGCCACCACGGTTTTCGATGCCCCGACGGAGGAGGAACGGGAACGGCCCGCCTTCTGGCGATATTGGCGCTCCCTCCCCGCCGCGGGGACCATCGGCCTCTACCTCGGCGGCTGGTACGAGGAGATGCTGCATCGCGCCGCCGTGGGCGAGTTGTCCGGCAAGAGCTATGCGCAGCACCTGCGGCGTATCGCCGATTTCGAGCGCACCTTGAGCGACGACGGCGCGCTGATCCTGAAGATCTGGCTTCACCTCGGTGAGGCGACGTTCAAGCGCCGGCACAAGGAACGCCGCGAGGATGCCCTGGTGGGTTTGCGGCCCACCGATGCGTCGCTCGTTCTGCCGGGCGGCTACGCCGGGACGATCAAGGCCGCGGGCGAGATGATCGAGGCCACGATGAAGCCCGGCGCGCCGTGGCATATCGTCGAGGGCGCGGACGACAATTTCCGCCGCGCGACGGTCCTGGCGCTGGTGCGCAAGGCACTGACCGATCATCTCAAGCAGCGCCGCAAACAGCGGAAGAAAGACGGCAAGACCCTCAAGGGCAAGAAGGCCAAGAATGCCCTGGTTGCAACCTCGGCGAAGCACCGCAACGTGCTGAACACGCTGCCAATGCCGTCGCTGTCGCATAGCGCCTATCAGAAGAAATTCCATTTGCTTCAGCGGCGCATCTACGATGCCCACAAGCAGGCGCGCGCAATCGGTCTTTCAACGGTGCTTGCGTTCGAGGGGTGGGACGCTGCCGGCAAGGGCGGGGCAATCCGCCGCCTGAGCTACGCGCTCAATGCGCGGAACTACAAGATCATCCCGATCAGCGCACCCAACGACGAAGAGAAGGCACATCATTATCTATGGCGGTTCTGGCGCCAGCTTCAGCGCGCCGGGCGCATAACCATCTTCGACCGCACCTGGTACGGCCGCGTCCTTGTGGAGCGCGTCGACAAGTTGACTCCGCCGGACACCTGGACCCGCGCCTACGGCGAGATCAATGCGTTCGAGAAGGAACTGCGCCACGACGGCACGCTGCTGCTCAAGTTCTGGATCCACATCACCCGCAAGGAACAGCTCAAGCGTTTCGAGCAGCGGGCGGACATACCTTATAAAAGCTGGAAGTTGACTCCGGACGACTGGCACAACCGGAAGAAATGGGACGACTACGAGGCCGCGGTGAATGACATGGTCGCGCGGACGTCGACCGAGACCGCGCCCTGGCACCTGATCTCGGGCAACGACAAACAATACGCGCGGATTCAGGTGCTTGAGATTCTCGCCGACGCGCTCGACGCCGCCCTCGAGGATCACAGACACAAAGCAGTTACGTTCTCGCGCACCGGGCGGGGCCGATAACCGCTCACGGAATCCTGTGGTGAGCGTTTCGACGCATGGTATATCCTCGCGCGAACGGGATTAGGCCGCAGTGCACAAAAGCAGCGCTTTCGGCCTATTTTTGAGGGGATTAGCGCGCGTATGAGCGCTGCAACCGAAACCACGGGCGCCAACGCCGGCAGCTCCGCACCGCCGTCCATGCTCGCGACGGCGATGCCGTTGCTGATGCAGCTGCGCAAGCTCGCGTTCCTGCTGTTCTTCGTCACGACCCTGCTCTTCTTCTTATTGCGCCTCGCCGGCGATCCGGCGCTGGTGCTGGCGGGCAACGACGCCTCGCCGGAACAGCTCGCGGCGATCCGCGCGCAGTTCGGCCTCGATCGGCCGCTGTTCGTCCAATACTTCAGCTACATGTGGCACGTGCTGCAGTTCGACTTCGGCAAGTCGCTCGCCAGCGGCGAGCCGGCGCTGTGGAAGGTGCTCGACATGCTGAAGCGCACCTTGCACCTCGCCGTGATGGCCGTGGTGTTCTCCGCGAGCCTGGCGATCCCGATCGGCGCTTGGCTCGGCTTCCGGCCGGAGACGCTCGGCCGCCGCATCGTCGGCGGCATTGTCTTCATCTTTCAGGGTGTGCCGGGTTACGTCACCGCCCTGGTGCTGATCCAGGTGCTGGCGGTGAACTTGCATCTGCTGCCGTCGCTTGGCTACGGGCCGCTGGAATGGCGGACGTGGATCATTCCCACGATATCGCTCGCCTTCTTCATGGCGCCGAACCTGATCCGCGTCACCGCCGCGAATGTCGCCGAGGCCATGCGCGAGGACTACATCCGCACCGCCCGCGCCAACGGCGCGACACCGCGGGAATTGTTGTGGAAGCACGCCGTGCCGAATGCCTTGCTCGGCACCGCCGCCCTGCTCGGCACCCAGTTCGCCATGCTGATGGGCGGCAGCGCGATCATCGAGACGATCTTCTCCTGGCCCGGCATCGGCTGGCTATTGCTTGAGTCCGTGCAGACCCTCGACTTCCCGGTGGTGCAGGCCGAAGCCTTCGTCATCGCGATCCTGGTATTCACCATCAACGCGCTGGTCGATCTGAGCTTCCGCTACCTCGATCCCCGCCTCCGCGCCAAGGGGGCCTGAGCATGACCGAAGCCTCGGCCTCAGGTGTGATGTCGCGCTTCCAGCGCACCAAGTTCAAGAACGTGGCGAGCTTCGAGATCATCGTCGCGTTCACGTTGCTGGCCATCGTTGCGTTCCTGGCGATCTTCGGGAAATTCCTGCAATCGCACGATCCGATGCAGGGCGACTTGATGGCGCGCTTCACGAAGGTCGGCGAGAAAGGCTTCCTGCTCGGCAGCGATCATCTCGGCCGCGATCTGTGGAGCCGCATGCTGGCGGGCCTGCAATGGTCCATGGGCTGCGCCCTCGCCGCGAACACCATCAACCTCTTCATCGGCGCCACGCTCGGCCTGATCGCCGCGGAACGGCCGGGCTGGCCGCGCACCATCGCGCGCCAGATCACCGACACCCTGCAATCGTTCCCGTTCCTCGTCGTCGCCATTGTGGTGGTGGTGATCATCGGCCATGGCTTCTGGCCGTTGGTGCTGACACTCGGCTTCCTGGCGTGGCCGATCTTCCAACGCGTGGTCTACGCGGAAGCCTCCAGCATCTTCCAGCGCGACTATGTGAAGGCCGCGCGCATTGCCGGCGTGGGCCGCATCACCATCATGTTCCAGCACGTCTTGCCCGGCGTCCGTGCCAGCTTGATGGTGATCTTCGCCTTCCACTTCGCCGGCCTGCTGATCGCGGAAAGCGCGCTCTCCTTCCTCGGCATCGGCGCGCCGCTGGGCGTGCCCACTTGGGGCAACATCCTCGCCGAAAGCCGGCAGTACATGCTCAAAGCGCCATGGATGATGCTGGTGCCGGGCGGCGCCATCGTCATCACCGTCGTGACCATGAACCTTGTCGGCGATGGCATCGCCGGGCTCGCGCGCCGCCGCGGCCGCAGCATCGACGCGTGAGCCGGACATGAACACCCTCGCCGGCCAGTCGGTCGTCCGTATCGAGAACCTTTCGCTGGCCTTCATCGGCCAGGACACGGTCGTGGAAGCCCTGCGCGGCATTTCCCTGAACATCGCCGCCGGCGAAATCGTCGGACTGGTCGGCGAATCCGGCTCGGGCAAATCCGTCACCGCCATGAGCCTGCTGCGGCTGCTGCCGCGCGGCAAGACGCGCATTCCGGCGGAGTCCGCCGTGAACGTGCTCGACCGCGACGTCTTGAAGATGAACGATGCGGACTTGCAGCGCGTGCGCGGCGGCGAAGTGTCGATGATCTTCCAGGAGCCCATGACGGCCCTGAACCCGGTGCTGCGAGTGCGCGAACAGATGTTCGACGTGATCCTGCGCCATCAGAAGATCACCGAGGACGAGGCGCGCAAGCTTTGCCTCGATTTGCTGACGGACATGAAGATTTCGGACCCGGAGCGCGTATTCAACGCCTATCCGCACGAACTCTCCGGCGGCATGCGCCAGCGCGTGATGATCGCCATGGCGTTCTCCTGCCGCCCGAAGCTGATTGTAGCCGACGAACCCACCACCGCGCTCGATGTGACGGTGCAGGCGCAGATCCTGAACCTGCTGAAGGAGCGCGCCACCGCCACCAACACCGCGGTGCTGCTCATCACCCACGATCTCGCCGTCGTCGCGCAGCTCTGCGACCGGGTGTACGTCATGTACAAAGGCAAGATCGTCGAGGAAGGCGCCACCAAGACGGTGATCGGAAATCCGCAGCACGTCTATACCCGCGCGCTGTTGAACGCCCTGCCCGAGGGCAAGGCGCCGAAGTCGCGGTTGGAGACCGTCGCGGCGGCCATGATCGAAGGCGAAGCGGCGGTGGCAAACATCCCCGCCGTGCCGGTCAAACCCACGCAAATCGCGAGCGGCAAGCCGCTGCTCGAAATCCACGGCGCCACCGTGCGCTACGCGAGCCGCTTCGATTTCCTCGGCCGCACCGTCGCTTACAACACGGCTGTCGACGGCGTATCGCTCACCATCAACGAAGGCGAGACGGTGAGCATCGTCGGCGAGTCCGGCTGCGGCAAAACGTCGCTGGCCAATACGCTGGTCGGCTTGGTGCCGTTGTCGGGCGGACGCATATTGTACCGTGGCCAGGACCTCACGAAGCTCGATCCCGCCGTCCGCCGCGAAATCCAAATCGTGTTCCAGGATCCCCAAAGCTCGCTCGATCCGCGCTGGCCCGTGTGGCGCATCGTCACCGAGCCGCTAACCGTCGGCACCCGCAAGAACCGTGCGGAACTGCGCGCCGCCGCGGAAGAACTGTGCATCTTGGTCGGCCTCGATCCGAAGTCGATCGACCGGCTGCCGCACGAATTCTCCGGCGGCCAACGTCAGCGCATCGCCATTGCGCGCGCGCTGTCGGTGCGACCGCGCCTGCTGCTGCTCGATGAGCCGACCTCGGCGCTCGACGTATCGGTGCAGGCGCAAATCCTCAACCTGCTGCTCGACCTGCAGGCGGCGCATGCGCTCACCTACCTGTTCATCTCCCACAACGTCAGCGTGGTCCGACACATCTCCGATCGGGTCGCCGTGATGTATCAGGGCAAGATCGTGGAGACCGGACCGGCGGATCAGGTCCTGAGCCATCCGACCCATGCCTACACACGCACCCTCATGGATGCGGTCCCGAGCCTTGAAAAGGTCTTTTCCGCAGCCTGAGGTTTCCTCAACCGGATCAAGACATTACCGGCGGTTGCTTGGCGATGTTAATCGGTAATGCAACCGGATTCCCACTGCGCGCGTATTAATTGTATGATCTGCTCGCCTCGCTGAGGCAGGCCCGACCGGGGTGGGTCGCAGAATGAACAGAAGTAAACGCACACAGAAGTGAGCGCCCCGCCATGCTACCCAGTCAGCCAGAGCCACTGCGCAACGCGCTAAACCGCCTGACGTTCGGCGCGCGTCAATCCGACATGCAGATCGTCAACAGCCAAGGCCTCGCGTCTTGGCTTACCGATCAATTCAACGTTCCCGACGGCGACGATCCGGATTTGGCCGCGTTCATCGCCGGCCAGATCATGCACATCGAGTACGCCGCGCCGCAGTCCAACGACACGCGCGGCACGTGGTCTGCGCTGAGCGAAGACCGGCCGCTCAATTATCTCAATGCGCCGACGCAGCTGCTGTTTACGATCGCGCGGCTCACCGGCACCACCTATTCCGGCCAGGAACGCACACGCATCCGCCAGGAACTGCTGGCGGCCACCTGGATCCGCAACGCCCACAGCCGCTTTCAGCTGCGGGAGTTCATGGTCGACTTCTGGCACAACCACTTCAACATCGGGAAGAACGAGAACGACATCGCCACGGCGCTGTTGCCGTTGTACGACCGCGAAGCAATCCGCCCGCATGCGTTCGGCAATTTCCGCAACATGCTGGAAGCGAACGCCACTTCGCCCTCGATGCTGATCTATCTCGACAACTGGGTCAGCACGGCCACCACGCCGAACGAGAACTACGCCCGCGAGATCATGGAGTTGCACACGCTCGGCGGCAGCAACTATCTCGGCGTCGATCTGAACAGCGCCACCTACACCTTTGGCTCCGACGGCGTGCGGTCCGGCTTCACCGACCAGGACGTCATCCAGGGCTCGCGCGCGCTGTCGGGCTGGACCATTCAGTATGGCCAGCGCTTCAGCGGCTTCACCCAGCCGCTGACCGGCGCGTTCACTTACAGCGCGTCCCAGCACAATACCCGCGCCGGCTCGATCCTCGGCATCGACGTCTCCCGCCTCACCGGCGACATGGAGCAGGGCCGACGGTTCATCGACATCATCGCTTATCATCCGGGCACGGCGACGTTCGTCGTCACCAAGCTGTGCCGGCGCATCTTCGGTGATTCGCCCCCGCAAGCGGTCGTCGACCGCGGCGTGGCCGCGTGGCTCGCCAACAAGACCGCGCCGGACCAGATCCGCAAGGTGCTTGAGGCGATCGTTCTCGGTGGACCCGAAATCTACAGCGGTGAGCGGGTCAAGGTTCGCCGCCCGTACGAACGGCTGATCGCCTTGGCGCGGACAACGGACATCGTCGTCAACGCCGCGACCACCATGACCACCATCCTCGACAGCATGAACGACGGCCTGTTCGCCTGGCCCGCGCCCAACGGCCGGCCGGACGTCAACGCCTACTGGCTGGCCACCGGCGCCAACCTGACGACCTGGAACCTGCTGCTGCAGTTCCCGGCCTGGGCGACGAACAGGACCACGCTGCTGGACCAGACGCCGATGGACGGTCTCGTCTCCGCGGTTCCACTGGTAGAATATTGGGTCGGACGGATGGTCGGTTACTCGCTTGCCTCGACGACCATGAACGCGCTGATCAACGATCAGGGCGGCAACCAAGGCGTGCTGGCGGCCGTGCGCAACGGTATGACGACGGCTACGCAGATCGCCCGCGTTGAAACGGCCTTACGCCGGTTGGTGAGCATGATCGCCACCACCGAAGAATTCGCGTACCGGTAGGAGGTGGCGATGAATATCTCACGACGCAATCTCCTCACAGGCGCGACGGCGGGCACGCTTGCCTCTCTCGGGCCGGGACTGAAAGTGGCGTTCGGCGCGGGTCCGCGCGATGTGCTGGTGGTGATCTTCCAGCGCGGCGCCTGCGACTGGCTGCAGATGTTGGCCCCTGCGGGAGACGCCAACTACATCGCCGCGCGCCCCAGCATTCGCGTGCAGACCGCCGGCAACACGCCCGGCATCGGGCTCGGCAGTATGGGCTCGACGGACTTCTACCTTCACAGCGCAGCGCCTGAGTTGAAGGCGTTGTATGACGCGCGCAGCCTTGCATTCGTGCATGCGACCGGCCTGCAGACCGTGGACCGCAGCCACTTCACCGTGCAGGACATGATGGAGCGCGGCTTCGCAGACGGCGAAACCGCCATCCACAGCGGTTGGCTCGCGCGGCACATGGCATCGTTGGGCGGCAACCTGCCGGTTCTTTCTACGATCGCCGCGAGTGCGAGCACACCGACCGCGCTGCTCACGAATGCAGCGACGGTGGCGATCGCGAACGTACAAACCTTTGCCGTGCAGGGCGGCACCAATAACGCCAACCTGCTGCGCGCGATGAACCAGAACGGCACTGGGACGCAGTCCACCTATAAGGATCTCGCCAACGAGACCCTCAATGCGGTCGCGAGCGTGCAATCCGGCCTCGCGGGCCTGGATAATTCCAGCGCCGCGACTGCCGGCTATACCAACGGGGCGCTGTCGCAGCCGCTGCGGTCCGTGGCTCAGCTGATCAAGATGAACGTCGGCCTGACCGTCGCGACCATCGACTACGGCGGCTGGGATATGCACAACGCGCTTCCGGGTGAGTTCAATACGCGCACGCTGGAGTTCTCGCGGGCGATCAACGCCTTCTGGAACGACATTACCGCCTATCGCAGCAGCGTCACCGTGGTCACCATGACCGAGTTCGGCCGCCGCCTGCAGGAAAACACCAGCCAGGGCACGGACCACGGCTCCGCCTCAGGCATGCTGGTGCTGGGCGGAAATGTGAACGGCGGACGGATCTACGGCACGTGGCCGGGGCTGGCGCCAAATCAGCTCCACACGGGCGACTTGGCGGTGACGACGGATTATCGCCAAGTGCTGGCTGAGATCCTCACCAAGCGCCACGGCGAGACCAACCTGAGCACGGTATTCCCGACAACCAACTACGCCCCGCTCGGGATCGTCAACGCGGACAGCTAGCTGCCGCAGGGGCGGGCCGGCGGGCGGCTGGTGCCGCCCACCCATTCATAGATATCGGTCGTGGCGGATTCGCACTTGCCGCAGCTGCCGCACGGCAGCCGGTCGCTGACCCGTCGCGCGCGCCCCTTGGCGATCCATGTGTCGAGGACGCCCTTCATGGCCTGCGGGTCCATGGTGAAGTGCATCGCCAAGTCGCCGAGAGACGCTTGGCCGCGGGCCGCGAGATAGGTCTTTACGTCCGTGAGGAGCATGGCTCACTCCGCCGGCAAAGGCGCAGGGCTCGCGGGTTTGCGGCCGCTGAGCGCCAGCATGATCGCACCGACCAACAACGTCGCCAAGACGCCGCCAATCCATAGGGTCGACTGGCCGGGATGCCGCGCGAAAGTGCCGACCTGATAGGTCAGCACGCCCAGGCTGTAGGCCAGGACCGTCGAGTAGACCGCCACGAACACCATCCAGCGCCCGGACAGTTCGCGATAGTAGGCAGACAGCGCCGACATGCACGGCGAATACAGCAAGATCACGAGGAGATAGGCGAAGGCACCAAGCTGCCCGTCGAAATGCTTCGCCATTTCGCCCATGGACGTCGATGTCTTTTGCGCGTCGGCATCGTGCACGGCGACATCGACGCCCAACGGATCGAGCGTCTTGTCGGCCAGGGCGAGCAAGTTTGTGGGGATCGTCGCGAACGCTTCGCCGATGCGGCCGGCAAGACTCCACGTGTCTTCCTCACCCCCGCCGGCGCCGGCCATCTGGGTGTAGAGCGCGTCCAGCGTGCCCACCACCACTTCCTTGGCGAAGATGCCTGTGATCAATCCAACCGACGCGGGCCAATTCTCTTCACGCACGCCCATGGGCTTAAACACGGGCGCCATGCCTTGCGCGATATTCGCCAGCAGGGAGTTCTCGGTGTTCTCGTTGCCGAAGCTGCCGTCGCGGCCGAGCGAGTTCAGGACCGTGAGCACGATCGCCACCATGACGATGAACTTGCCGGCCTTGAACACGAATGCCTTCAGGCGCTCCCACGTGCGGATCAGCACGCCCCGCAAGGTCGGCATGTGATAGAGCGGCAACTCCATCAGGAACGGCGCGGAATGGCCGGAGAGCACGGTGCCCTTGAGAAGGAGCCCGGTGATCACCGCGACGACGATGCCCAAGAGGTAGAGACCGAACACCACGTTCTGCGCGCCGGTGGTAAAGAACGCCGCGGCGAACAGGGCGAACACCGGCAAGCGCGCCCCGCAGGACATGAAGTGCGACATGACCGCCGTCAGCACACGATCGCGTTGATTCTCAAGCGTCCGGGTCGCCATCACGGCGGGTACCGTGCAGCCGAAGCCGACCATCATCGGCACAAAGGATTTGCCCGGCAGGCCGAGGCCCTTCATGAAGCGGTCCATCACGAAAGCCGCCCGCGCCATGTAGCCCGTATCTTCCAGCACCGAGAGGAACAGGAATAGGAAGCCGATGATCGGGATGAAGGTGGAGACGGTAGTAATGCCGCCGCCCGCGCCCTTGGCGACAACCGTGACCAGCCAATCCGGAAGTCCGATGGACGACATGCCGCGGGCAAGACCGTCCACCAGGAGCGTGCTGGTGAAGATGTCGAAGAAGTCCTGGAATGCACCGCCGAGGTTAATGGTGAACAGGAACATCAAATACATGACGGCGAGGAAGATCGGGATGCCGAGCACCCGATTGAGCACCACGGCATCGATCCGATCGGTGATGGAGCGGCTTGCACGGCCCCGCCGTTCGACAGCCGCATGCACGAGTTCGTGGGCGGCGGTGTAGCGCGCATCGGCGATGACGATGTCCGCGTCCTCGCCGATCTCGACCGAGATCGCCTGCTGCGCGGCGCCGATGCGGTTGCGCACTTCAGGCGTCACCAATGCGGTGAGACCGGCATCGTCTTCGAGAAGCTTCAGCGCCAGCCACCGGGCGGGCCAGCGGTATTGCGCGGCAAGCGCTTCCACGTGCTGCACGACCGCATCCACCGTGCGCAGCACCACCGCCGGGTACTGCACCGCGTCGCGCGGGATCGGCGAATCCTTCACGGCCTGGGCGACGGCGATCTTGAGGGCCTCCAGTCCCTCGCCCGTGGTCGCGACGATGCCGACGACCGGCACGCCCAGCCGGCGCGCGAGCGCACCGAGATCGATGCGCAGGCCTGCGTCGCGGGCGGCGTCCATCATGTTCAGCACCACCAGCATCGGCACCTGCATGTCGATGAGCTGGGTGGTGAGGTAGAGGTTCCGCTCGAGATTGGCGGCGTCGAGGATGTTTATGATCAGGTCGGCTTCGCGGCTGGCGATGTAGTCGCGCGCGATGCGCTCATCCATCGAGCCGGTGCCGATCGCGACACCGAGCGTGTACACGCCCGGCAGGTCGACCACCTGGAAGGTGTGACCGTCGTGACGATAGTGACCTTCCTTGCGGTCGACCGTGACGCCGGGCCAATTGCCGACGCGCTGGTGCGAACCGGTCAACGCGTTGAACAGGGAAGTCTTGCCGCAGTTCGGATTGCCGACGACGGCGATCCGTGGGGCGGCCGGTGCGGGCGCGAGTGTCATGGGACGCCGTTTTCACCCGCACTGCAGCGCTCGACAGTCACGGCCGCCGCTTCACCACGGCGCAACGACAGCGCGAAACCGCGCACGCGCACTTCCAAGGGATCGCCCAACGGTGCGACGCGCTCCACGGAGACGAGCGTGCCGGGCGTCAGCCCGAAGGCGAGCAGCTTCTCACGGTACGAACGATCGGCCTTATCCAACCCGACGACGCGGACTGTGTCGCCGACATTCAGTTGGCCGAGATTTAGGCGGGCTTGCATCGGGGTCCTGTAGGCCGACAATCGGCCGGGCACCTGCGCTCAGGATTAAGTATTGATAGTGAGAATTGTTCGCAAGTGGCAATTGTGCATTGACCGGGGTCAACCGGCGCGGTCTTTTTTATCAGGGGGCCACCGATTCTGGGCTAATTATCTGAAATATAAAGAATTATCATGGGGTGGCAGTTCTGGATCGACCGTGGCGGGACCTTCACGGATATTGTGGCCAAAGCCCCGGATGGCCGGATTCGGGTTCGCAAGGAACTATCGGAGAATCCCCATCTTCCCGGCGATGCGGCTCTGCGCGGGATTCGCGCGCTCCTGACGGAGGCCGGTGTCGCAGCCGATGATGCGTTCCCCAGCGCCGCCGTGGACGCCATCAAGCTCGGCACGACGGTGGCCACCAATGCGCTGCTTGAGCGCAAGGGCACGCCGACCCTGCTCGCCATCACCGCCGGCCATGCGGACGCATTGCTGATCGGCACCCAGGCGCGGCCGCGCCTGTTCGATCTCAAAATCGTCCGCGCACCGATGCTCTACAGCCGGGCAATCGAGATTCCGGAACGCATCGCCGAGGACGGCACGGTGTTGCGGACGCTCGACGAAGCGGAAACGCGGACGCGCCTTCAGGGCGCCTACCACACCGGCCTGCGCGCCGTCGCGATCGTGCTGATGCACGGCTATCGCTATCCCGCGCATGAGGAGGCCGTAGAGCGGATCGCGCGGGAGATCGGGTTCACCCAAATCTCCGCCTCCCACGCCGTCAGTCCGCTGGTGAAGCTGGTACCGCGCGGCGACACCACCGTGGCGGATGCCTACCTGTCGCCGGTTCTGCGCCGCTACGTCGATCAATTGGGCAAGGAGATCGGTGGCACAAAGCTCCTGATGATGCAGTCCAACGGCGGGCTTACCGAAGCCCATCGCGTCCGTGGCAAGGACGCGGTGCTCTCCGGCCCCGCCGGCGGCGTGATCGGCGCGGCGGAGACGGCGCGCGCGGCAGGCCACACCCGCATCATCGGCTTCGATATGGGCGGCACGTCGACCGACGTGTGCCATGTGGCGGGAGATTACGAACGCACCTTCGACACGATGATCGCTGGCGTGCGCCTGCGTGCGCCGATGCTTCAGGTCCACACGGTCGCGGCGGGCGGCGGATCGCTGCTGATCTTCGACGGCCACAGGTTCCGCGTCGGCCCTGAATCCGCCGGCGCTGATCCGGGCCCCGCGGCCTATGGCCGGGACGGACCGTTGACCGTGACCGACGCAAACGTACTGCTGGGGCGCATCCAGCCAGAGTTCTTTCCGAAGGTATTCGGGCCGAATGCGGATGCGCCGCTCGACGTGGCCGCCGTACGGACGAAGTTCGCTGCCCTCGCGGATCACGTTTCCGCGGCAAGCGGCCGCAATCGTACGGCAGAAGAACTGGCGAAGGGCTTCCTCTCCATCGCCGTGGACAACATGGCGCGCGCAATTCGCAAGATCACCGTGGAGCGCGGCTTCGACGTGACGACCTATACGCTCGCCTGCTTTGGCGGCGCGGGCGGGCAGCATGCGACGCGTGTTGCCGATGCGCTTGGCATGACACGCATCCTGATCCATCCCCTCGCGGGCGTCCTCTCGGCCTACGGCATCGGGCTCGCGCCATTGCGCGTCATCCGCGAGAGATCCATCGACCTGCCGCTCGAGAGCCGGGAGATTGCCGGGATCGTCGGCAAGTTGGCGCGTGAAGCGGCCGCGGCCGTCGCCGCCCAGGGCGTGAACGGCACGACGACAATCCGTCGTGTTCATGTCCGCTATGCGGGGACAGATTCGTCCCTCGTGATTGGCTTCGACGGCGTCAAAGAGATGGTCACGGCCTTCACTGCCGCGCACCAGGCCCAGTTCGGCTTCACGATGGACCGCCCTTTGCTGTGCACGCTGGCGGAGGTGGAGGCCTTCGGTGGAGGCGCGAAAGCCGATACGTTCTCCTCGGCCCAAGCGCCCGGTACGCCGGTGGCGAGCCTCGGGATGCCGATCTATCGCCGCGAAACACTGGCGCGCGATCAGCGTGTCGCCGGACCCGCGCTCATCGCCGAGACCACAGCGACAACCATCATCGAGGATGATTGGGAAGCGACGGTAGACGAACGCAGCAACCTGCTGCTGACACGCATCCGGCCGCGCGCCGCGAGCGCAATCGACACCGCCGATCCGTTGCGGATCGAGTTGTTCAACAATCTATTCATGTCCATCGCCGAGCAGATGGGCGCGGTGCTGCAGAACACCGCACAGTCGGTGAACATCAAGGAGCGGCTCGATTTCTCCTGCGCCGTGTTCGACGGCGACGGCCGCCTGATCGCCAACGCACCGCATATTCCGGTGCATCTCGGCTCCATGGGCGAGAGCGTGCGTGCGGTGATGGCGCGGTATCCGGTGATGCAAGCGGGCGATAGTTTTGTGCTGAACAACCCCTTTGCGGGCGGGACACATCTGCCGGACATCACGGTCGTCACGCCGGTGTTCCTGGACGGCGATGCACATCCCAGCTTCTTCACAGCTTCACGCGGGCATCATGCGGACGTCGGCGGACTGACGCCCGGCTCCATGCCGCCCAACAGCCGCACCCTCGCCGAGGAAGGCATATTGCTGGATGGCTTGGTGCTGGTGCGCGGCGGCGTGTTCCAGGAGGAAGCGATCCGCGCCGCCCTGACCGCCGGCCCCCTGCCCAGCCGCGGACCGGACCAGAATCTGGCCGACCTGCGCGCTCAGGTCGCGGCCAATATGAAAGGGGTCGCCGAACTCCGTCGCGTTGCCGCGGAACTCGGAGGCGAGATCGTGATCGCCGCCATGCGCAACGTGCAGGATCACGCGGAGGAAGCGGTGCGGCGCGTGCTCGGCCGTTTGACGTCCGGCAGTTTCGTTTGTCCGATGGACGACGGCGCGGCTGTGAAGGTCGACGTGACGATCGATCACGCTGCCCGCGCGGCGACAATCGATTTCACCGGCACTTCGGCGCAGCGGCCCGGCAATTTCAACGCGCCGTCGAGCGTGTGTGTGGCGGCGGTGCTGTATGTGTTCCGAACGTTGGTCGCCGACGACATCCCGATGAACGAGGGCTTCTTGCGGCCATTGAAGTTGATCATCCCGGAAGGCTCGATGCTGAAACCGCGCCCGACGGAACCGTTCGCCGCCGTGGTCGCGGGCAACGTGGAAACGTCGCAGATCATCTGCGACGCACTCTATGGCGCTCTGGGCGTACTGGCGGCCAGCCAAGGCACCATGAACAACTTCACCTTCGGGGACGCGGATCGTCAGTACTACGAGACCATCTGCGGCGGCGCGGGCGCCGGACCGACCTTCGACGGCGCCGACGCGGTGCAGACTCACATGACCAATTCGCGCCTGACCGATCCGGAAGTGCTGGAGCAACGCTACCCGGTGCTTGTGGAACATTTCGGTGTGCGCGCGGGCTCCGGCGGGAGCGGCGCGCATCACGGCGGCAACGGCGTGATCCGCACGATCCGCTTCCGCGCGCCCATGACGGCGGCGATCCTGTCGGGCCGGCGCGCCACGCATCCTTTCGGCCTCGCGGGCGGCAAGGATGGACTTCCCGGCGAAACGATCGTGCTACGCGCGAACGGGGCACGCGATGTCCTCAAGGCAACGGACGAGGTCCGCGTCGCCGCGGGTGATGCGATCTGCATCGTCACACCCGGCGGCGGCGGATACGGGGCTTAGATTTGAGTGGCGCGCGATCGGACGGAAAACCGGTAGCCACTCTTCCTGATCGCGCGCTAGCGCACCTGATCGCCGGCCGGCGGTGGCCCGGGGATTTGGGCAGCCGGCTGCACAGGTGGCGGCAGGACCGGCGCCGGGGTCAGGAACAGGTAGAGCAGCCATGCCAGAATCAGTGCGGCCGACAACAGAAACGCCAGTTTGATCGTGGTTTTGACGCTGCTTCGGGCAGGGGGGGTAGGCTGAGAGGAGGCGGACATGGCTTGGTTCATTCGGGGCCTGCACCTTTAACGCGCGAAACGCCGGAAGGGTCTTGTGACCCCCACGGGCGACCGCTACCTAAGCCTGCCAAGGAGTTGCCCCGTGCCCCCCTCCCTCACCCCTAAAACCGTCCTGATCACCGGTGCCGGACGCCGGATCGGGCGTGCGTTGGCGGAACGACTGGGGCGGTCTGGCTGGGCGGTCGGCGTGCATTTCCACGGGTCGTCCGCCGAGGCCGACGCGGTCGTGGCAACGATCATCAAGGCCGGTGGCCGGGCCACGGCGTTACCGGCGGAACTCGCCGACCCCGCCGCCGTCGCCCAGTTGGTTCCGGCCTGCGCCGCCGCGCTCGGCCCCATCGGGGCGTTGATCAACAATGCCTCGATCTTCGAGCGCGACGATGTCGCGACCCTGACGACGGAGTCATGGGACTCCCACATCGCCGTGAACCTGCGCGCGCCCTTGTTCCTCACCCAGGCCTTCGCGGCGCAATTGCCCCAAAGTGCCCACGGCGCAGTGATTAACCTGATCGATGAGCGCGTCTGGCACCTGACGCCGCATTTCGTGTCCTACACCGTCAGCAAGGCGGGGCTGTGGACCCTCACCCAAACCCTTGCGATGAGCCTGGCGCCGCGCATCCGGGTCAACGCCATCGGTCCCGGCCCCACCCTGCCGAGCCCACGCCAATCCCAGGCGCAATTCGACGCCGTCGCGCGTTCCATGCCCTTGCAGCGCGGCACCACGCCGGCGGAGATCTGCGACGCGGCGGAATTCATCCTTGCCGCACCCGCCATGACCGGGCAGATGATTGCTCTCGATGGCGGGCAGCATCTGGGCTGGGGCCAGGTCCCGGCCGGCGGGACGCCAGAGGAGTGACGCGCCGATGAAGGGTACCAAGATCCGGCCCTTGAAGATCGCCGACGCGGCCGCGGGCCTGCGGCACGTCTTCGTGCGCGATCTGGTGGTCTCCTGCGTCATCGGCGTCCATGCCCACGAGAAAGATCGGACCCAACGGGTGCGGATCAACGTCGACCTGGGTGTCACGGAAGCCGAGGCCGGCCATCAAGACCGCCTCGAAAACGTGGTCTGCTACGAGGATATCGTCACCCGGATCCGGGCGATCGTGGACGATGGCCATATCAACCTGGTCGAGACCCTCGCGGAACGCATCGCCGCGGTCTGCTTGCAGAACCCCCAATGCCGCACCGCACGCGTGCGGGTGGAGAAACTCGACGTCTTCACCGATGCCACAAGCGTCGGCGTGGAGATCGAGCGGTTCGCCTCGCTTGCGGGGCGTACCCGCGCCTAGATCGCGGTTTTGCAACCCACGCGGGCCCGCGGGACGCAAATTCGTCATCTATTTCAGGGGTCGAATCGCGCCGTTTGAATTTGCGCACCCCCCTGTCAAGCAAAGTTGTTCACATCGGCCAGGCTCTGCCTTTTGTCGCACCGCCGGGCGAATCGACCCGCCCTCTGCCGTTCGATTCGCGTCGGCGCACAAGCATAAGCTAGTCTTTTCAATGTACTAGAAATTCTGCTGTTTTTTTAAGCACAACGCGACTTTGCAGTGGTTTCTCGGTATCAGCGCCGGGATCGCGCTTTTTCAACAGACTTTTCCACAAGAGTCGTGGATATCCCGCCGCGCGAAACCGGAAGCGCGAACATGTCAGCTGTGTTTCACCCCGATGACGGGTTTCACGCAGAGGCTTATCCACATTTTCCGTGATTTCGGAGAAAACGACCGCCGACGGCGCACGCAATACGCGTGGGCGGTTGTCACAATTGGGTGCCACAGCGCCCGCGTTGACGACCCCGGGCAACGCCGTCACATAAGGCCCCATGTCCCAGGCGGAATCCGACCCTGAAACGCCACCCGCGGCGACGCCGTCACTGGCGGAGCCGACGCGCCCCGAGGACGTGCGGATCGGCGTCGATCTTCTGATCGACACCGTGCGCACCCTGCCCGGCAAGCCCGGCGTCTACCGCATGCTGAACGCGGCCGGCGAAGCGCTCTATGTCGGCAAGGCAAAGAACCTGAAGAAGCGCGTGGTCGCCTATACCCGCGTCGACCGCATGCCGGGGCGCCTGCAGCGGATGGTGTTCGAGACCCGCGCCTGCGAGGTGGTGGTCACCCACACGGAAGCCGAAGCGCTGCTGCTCGAGATCAACCTGATCAAGGAGTTGAAGCCCCGCTACAACATCCTGCTGCGCGACGACAAATCCTTCCCCTACATCATGGTCACGGGCGGGCATGGATTCCCGCGCATCCTCAAGCATCGCGGCGCGCGCGCGAAGGGGAATACCTATTTTGGGCCCTTCGCCTCGGCGGGAGCCGTCAACCGCACACTGACGACGCTGCAAAAAGTGTTCTTGCTGCGCAGCTGCACGGATTCCGTGTTTGCCAACCGCTCGCGACCGTGCCTGCTTTACCAGATCAAACGTTGCGCGGCGCCCTGCGTCGGCCACATCGATGAACCGGCGTATACGCAGCTGGTGGACGAAGCACGCGAGTTCCTCAGTGGCGATTCCAGCAAGATCCAGACGGAGCTTGGCCGGCGCATGGATGCGGCCAGCCAGGCGATGGATTTCGAGACCGCCGCCACCTATCGCGACCGCATCCGTGCCCTGACAGCGGTTCAAGCGCACCAGGACATTAATGTCCGCGACCTGAAAGAAACCGACGTGATCGCGCTGCACCGCGCCGGCGGGCAAAGCTGTGTGCAGGTGTTCTTCTTCCGCGGCGGCCAGAACTTCGGGAACAAGGCCTATTTCCCCTCGCACGGATCGGACGAGGAGGACGGCGAGATCGTCGAGGCATTCATCGGCCAATTTTACGATAGCTTCCCCTCACCGCGCGAAATCCTGGTCAACGTGGCGCCGCCGAATGGCGCCCTGCTGGAGGAAGCGCTCACGCTCAAGGCCGGGCGCAATGTCGCCATCGCCGTGCCCCAGCGGGGCGACCGGCGCAAGTTGGTGGAGCATGTGGAACTCAACGCGCGTGAGGCGCTGGGCCGCCGGATGGCGGAGAACACCGCGCAGCGCAAACTGCTCGAAGGCGTGTCCGAAGTGTTCAAGCTCGCGGCGCCGCCGGAACGCATCGAAGTTTACGACAACTCGCACATCTCAGGCACGAATGCGGTCGGCGCGATGATCGTCGCCGGCCCCGACGGCCTGGTGAAGAATGCCTACCGCAAGTTCAACATCCGCACCGAGGACCTGGCGCCGGGCGACGATTACGGTTCGATGAAAGAAGTGCTCACGCGCCGCTTCGCCCGTGCCCAGAAGGAGGACCCGGAACGGACGCTCGGGCAATGGCCCGATCTCGTGCTGCTCGACGGCGGCCAAGGCCAACTCAGCGCCGGTCTCGCCGTGCTGGCGGAACTGGGCATCGAGGATGTGTGCATGGCCGCAATCGCCAAGGGCCCGGACCGCAATGCCGGCCGCGAGCAATTCTTCATGGTGAACGCCGCCCCGTTCATGCTGCCGAGCAATCATCCGGTGCTCTATTTCCTGCAGCGCCTGCGCGACGAAGCGCATCGTTTCGCGATATCCGCGCACCGGGCGAAGCGTTCGAAGGCGATCGGCCAGTCGCTATTGGACGAAGTGACCGGGATCGGGGCGGCGCGTAAGAAGGCGCTTTTGCGACACTTCGGCTCGGCCAAGGAGGTGGCGGGGGCCGGAATCGCCGATCTGCAAGCCGTTGAGGGGATCAGCGCCGCCATGGCCAAAAAGATATATGACCACTTCCACTCAGCCGGATAACATCCCGGCGCCAGAACGGTTCAGGTGGGGCGTGTTCAATCTTCCCAATATTTTGACCATGTCGCGGATCTTCGTGATCCCGATCGTGGTGGCGCTGTTCTTCTGGGACAGCGTGACGACGCGGTGGGTGGCCTGCGTGCTGTTCAGCGCCGCCGGCGTGACGGACTTTTTTGACGGCTATCTCGCGCGGCGCGCCAAGCAAGTGTCGCGCTTCGGGCGCTTCCTGGACCCGATCGCCGACAAGCTGCTGGTCTCGGCGGTGATCCTATGCCTCGCCGGCACGGCACGGATCACCCCGATCGAAATGCTGCCAGCGTTGATCATCCTGTTGCGCGAGATCCTCGTGTCGGGCTTGCGCGAATTCCTCGCCGAGCTGCGCGTCAGCCTGCCGGTCACCACCTTGGCGAAATACAAGACAACGGTGCAGATGTTTGCGCTCGGCTTCCTGATCGTGGGCGACAAGGCGCCGGAATGGATTCCCGCGCACGCCATCGGCAACGTGCTGCTGTGGGCCGCGGCCATCGTCACCCTGATCACCGGCTACGACTACCTGAAGGCCGGCATTGCTCATATGGATCAGGACGAGCCGGTTTCATGAACGTCCTCTACTTCGCCTGGGTGAAGGAGAAGGTCGGACTCTCCGAAGAGACCGTCACGCCCCCCGCCGAGGTGACCACCGTGGCGCAACTCACCGCCTGGCTCGCGGCGCGTAGCGCCAAGCATGCCGCTGCTTTACAGGACGCGCGCCTGGTGAAGGTCGCCGTCGATCAGGTGCATGTGCCGCCGAACGCCTCCATTGTCGGCGCCCGTGAAGTGGCGTTCTTCCCGCCGGTGACGGGCGGCTGATATGGCCATGATCCGGGTCCAGCGCGAGACGTTCGACGCCGGAGCGGAGCTGAACCGGTTCCTGGCGCGCAATCCCACCAGCGGCGGCGTGGCCAGCTTCGTCGGCCAGATGCGCGACTTCCGCGGCCTTGATCGCGCCCAGGGCGCGCCCCTGACCGCGATGACATTGGAACACTATCCCGGCATGGCGGAACGCCAACTCGCCGACGTGGTCAAGGAAGCGCAGGGGCGCTGGGCGACGGACGACGTGCTGGTGATTCACCGCCACGGCGACTTCGCGCCGGGCGATCCGATCGTGCTCGTGATCGCCGCCGCCGCCCACCGCGGCCCGGCGTTCGACGCCTGCAGCTTCATTATGGACTGGCTGAAGACCAAGGCGCCGTTCTGGAAGCAGGAGCGCGCACCGGACGGCAGCGCGAAGTGGGTCGAAGCCCGCGACAGCGACGACGCCCGCGCGGAGCAGTGGGACAAGCGCTAGACGGCGTAGGCCGCCAAGCTTTCGCGCACCAAGCCGCGTTCATCGAACAGCATGGTTTCCGCCGCGCTCTCGCCGCGATGGTTGTGGTAGGCAAGCGTCACCGCATCCTTGCTGACATAGACGCGATCGAGGTCGAAGTGCAGCCCTGTGTTCATCGCCAAGGCTTTGCGCCAATAGGCTTCGAGCTGGGTACGGCCGCGAACGACGCAGCTCTCGTCGCCCGTCACCAGGACAATGCGCGGCGAGCGGAAAACAACATCATCGGTGTAATGACTGAGGATCCGGTCGAGATCGCGGGCATTCCAGGCGTCGATCCACGCCGTGGCAAACGCCCGCAATTGGTTCGGCGTCACGTTAGGCCGCGTTCACCTTCGGAACGACCTTGCTGCACGCGGCGTCGTAGTCCGCCATCAGGTTGCGGCACACGTCGGCCGGCGTGAACTTATACGGCCCAATCTCGCTGACCGGCGTCACTTCGGCGGCGGTGCCGGTGATGAAGCATTCCTGGAATGCTGCCATCTCCTCCGGCTTGATCTGCCGTTCGATC
The DNA here is from genome assembly GCA_965279655.1 of Rhodospirillaceae bacterium. Lineage (GTDB taxonomy): Bacteria > Pseudomonadota > Alphaproteobacteria > Rhodospirillales > Rhodospirillaceae > SCTM01. The sequence continues at coordinate 4,941,462 of OZ257255.1, read as the reverse complement.
ACCTTGATGCCGCGCGTCTTGGCGAGCGCGATGACGGTCTGACGCGTGATGCCATTGAGGAACACGTCGGCGGTCGGCGTGTGAATCTCGCCGTTCTTGACGAAGAAGATGTTCGCCCCGGTGGCTTCCGCCACGAGGCCGCGCCAATCGAGCAGCAGCGCATCCTCGTAGCCCGCGCGTTCCGCGGTGTGCTTCGACAGCGTACAGATCATGTAGAGGCCCGCCGCCTTGGCATGCACCGGCGCGGTATCCGGCGCCGGGCGGCGCCATTCGGAAATCTGCAGACGAATGCCCTTCAGGCGCGCCTCGAGCGTGAAGTAGGACGGCCACACCCAGCAGGCCACGGCCACGTTGATCTTTGCGTTCTGCGCGGTGACGCCCATCTGCTCGCTACCGCGCCACACCATCGGGCGCAGGTAGCCGTCGGTGATGTTGTTGGCCTTCAGCACATCGACCTGGGCCTGGTTCACCGCATCCGCGCTGAAGGGGATCGTCATATCGAGCGTCTTGGCGGAGAAGAACAGGCGGTCGGTATGTTCCTGCAGCTTGAAGATCTTGCCGCTGTAAGACCGCACCCCTTCGAACACGCAGGAGGCATAATGCAGGGCATGGGTGAGCACGTGGACCTTGGTCTCCCGCCATGGCATCAAGGAGCCGTTCATCCAGATGAAGCCGTCGCGGTCGTCGAAAGTGGGCGTGCTCATGGTCGTTTTCCTCCGGCGTCTCAACACTTTAGGCCGCGCTTTGAGCGGTGACGCACAATAATGTTAGTCAATGATGGGCCGAGTCGTAACATTCTGAGGCATATATGTCAATAGTACTGACCTATTCCGGAGTGTGGGACTTCCCAGGGTGCCGGCATGCCTAGCCCTCAGCCCACCGCCAATCCGCTATTCCTGCGCGACGAAGACCTGCGCCAGGCGATCGAACTCCTGTTCTTTTCCTACCGCGATTTCACCGCGCGGCCCGATGCGATTCTCGCCGAGCAGAACATGGGCCGCGCGCACCACCGCGTGATCTATTTCGTCGGCCGCCATCCCGGGATCAGCGTCAGCGAACTCTTGGAAATCCTCGGCATCACCAAGCAGTCCCTTTCCCGCGTGCTCAGCCAGCTGATGCGCGAAGGGTTCATCATCCAGAAAACCGGCACGGCCGATCGGCGCCAGCGCCTGCTGCACCTCACCGATAAGGGCCGCAAGCTCGAAGGGGAACTCACCAGCGAACAGCGCGCACGCATCCTTTCCGCCTACAAGGACGCAGGCGCCGTCGCCGTGGAGGGCTTCCGCAAAGTGATGCTCGGCATCATGGATGCGAATGCGCGCAAGCGCTTTGGAACCCCGGATAAGCTTGGCGGGGAGCCTGCGTGAACGAGCCCGCGCCCTACCCGCCGCACGTACTGGTCGTCGACGACGATGCCCGGCTGCGGTCGTTGTTGGCGCGGTTCCTGTCCACCAACGGGTTCATGGTGTCCGTCGCGGCGGACGCGGCGGAAGCACGTCGGCACCTCGCCGCCCTGCAGTTCGACATTCTCGTCATCGACGTGATGATGCCGGGCGAAAGCGGACTCGCGCTCACCAAGAGCATCCGCGCCGACGGCACGGGCGGCAACGTCGCGGTGCCGATCCTCATGCTCACCGCCATGGGGGAAACGCGTGACCGCATCGCCGGCCTCGAGCAGGGCGTCGACGACTACATGGCCAAGCCGTTCGAGCCGCGCGAGCTGCTGCTGCGCATCGGCTCCATCCTGCGTCGCGCACCGCCCGCGGAGGTTGCCGCGCCCATGGAGCTGCGGTTCGGCGAGTGCCGCTACGATCTCTCGCGCCAGACCCTGACGCGCAACGGCGACGCAGTGCATCTGACCGCGGGGGAAGCGGAACTGCTCCGCCAACTCGCGCGCAATGCCGGGGAGGCGGTGGACCGCAGTGTGCTGTCGGTCGGCGGCGACGAAGGCAGCAACCCGCGCACCATCGATGTGCAGGTGACCCGGCTGCGGCGCAAGATCGAGCCCGACCCGCGCCAACCGCGCTACCTGCAAACCGTCCGCGGCACCGGCTATCTGCTGAGGACCGATTAGATGGATGACGGCTTGGACATTGCCGGCCGGGCCAACACATCGAGCGCCGCGCCGCCGCACGGGTGGCGGCGCTGGTGGCAGCGTTTGGAGAAACTTTCGCCCGACGACGTCATGCCGCCGACCCTGATGGCGCGCGCCGGCTTGGCCATCGTCGTGCCGCTAATCCTCGTGCAGGTGATCTCCACCTACATCTTCTATGACAACCACATGTACACCGTGCAGCGGCGCATGGCGGCGGGACTGGCCGGCGATGTTGCATCCGTCACGGCGCTGTTGCGCGATTTGCCCGACGAGGACACCCAAGCCAGGGTGATCGAGAACGCCAAACGCACCATGGAGCTGACGGTGCGCATCGAAGAAGGCCGATCCTTGAACGGCACAAACATCGTCGCAACCGCCGAAGATGCCGACGACGCGTTCGAGGAAACCCTGTGGGACACGCTGCATCAGCCGTTCAAGGTGGATATGGCGGCCTATCGCACCGCCAAGCAGGTGTCGATCTATGTGCAGATGCCCGATGCCCTGTTGCATATTCTCGCGCCGCGCAGCCGCATCTTCACCTCCACCACCTATGTGTTCGTGATTTGGATGACCGGCTCGTCGATCCTGTTGTTCGGCGTCGCGGCGGTATTCCTGCGCGGCCAAGTACAGGCGGTGCGCCGCCTCGCCCAGGCGGCCGACGAGTTCGGCAAGGGCCGCGACGTGCAGGACTTCGCGCCGGAAGGCGCGTTCGAGGTGCGTCAGGTGGCGAAAGCCTTCAACATCATGCGCGCGCGCATCCGGCGCCAACTCGCCCAGCGCACGGAGATGCTGGCGGGCGTGTCGCACGATCTGCGTACGCCGTTGACGCGCATGAAGCTGCAACTGGCGATGTTCAACAATGCCCCGTCGGACGACATCGCGGCGTTGAAGGACGATCTCACCGAAATGGAGCGCATGCTCGACGGCTATCTCGCGTTCGCGCGCGGCGAAGGCAGCGAGGACACAACGCCGACGGATTTGGCGGACTTGCTGGATATTGTCGTCAGCCGTTTCAAGCGCGAAGGCCGCGACGTCGCCCTTCATCTGGGCGAGTACCTGCCGAAGGATCTCAAGCTTAAGCCGCTCGCGTTCGAGCGCGCCCTCGGCAATCTCATTTCCAATGCGGTCCGGCACGGCACCCACGTCGACGTGCGCGCCGAGCGCATCGACCGCATGATCGATGTCCATGTTGACGATAACGGTCCCGGCATCCCCGCCGAGAAACGCGAGGAGGTGTTCCGCGCGTTCCATCGTCTCGACCCTTCGCGCAACACAAGGACCGGCGGGATCGGCCTGGGTCTGACCGTCGCACGGGATATCGTGCGCGGCATGGGTGGCGATATCGTTCTGGGAGGAAGCCCGCGCGGCGGCTTGCGCGCGACGTTGCGCGTGCCGCTTTAGGCGGCCTCGGGATCTTCGCGGGGACGCCGCAAGTTCGGCAGGAACTTCATCAACCGCTCCGCCTGACTAAGGGCCCGGTCCACCGCCGCCATGGTCTCGGCGAGATCGGCGCTGTCGTCCTTCATCCACGCCCGCGCAGCACTCAGGAAGATCGCCTTGAAACCCTGGATGCGGGCAAGGCCGCACAGACCGCTGGCATCGATACCCGCGGCGCCCAGCATCATCGCGGCACTTTTGTCGATACGGCAGGCGAGCATGAGCGCCGCCGCCGGATCGCGCGCGACACCGCGCGCAATGGCGCGAGCACCGTCCTTGTGACGGTTGAGCACATCGAACCGCCGCATAATAATCTCGAACAGCCGGTCCTTCGCCGAATCCGATGGGTCCGGGTCTCCCCCGGCGTCGAGGGTTGCCCGGTCGACTTCTTTCAGGAATCGCAGCGCCAGATGCGCCTTGGTCGGCGCTTCTTGCAACAGTGCGCTGAGGGTCATGCCGGCCCGCGCCGCCACGCCGGTCAGCGTCACCTCACGCCAGCCTATCGCGGCGGCTTCGTGAAGCGTCGCCGACACGATCGCATCTTCCGTTCCGGCTTCCTTAGGCGTCGCCTTACCGGTGCTTGGTTTCTTGGCCATGACTTATTTCGCCAGTTCGCGGGAGCGTTGGGTCGCGGCGGCAATCGCGCGCGTCATCAGATCCTGCACGCCGCCGCTGGCCATTAGAACGTTCAAGGCCGCCGCCGTGGTTCCGCCGGGACTGGTGACATTCGTGCGAAGCTCCGCGGCCGGCTCCGGTAATTGATCGAGCATGGCGCCGGCGCCCGCGACCGTGGCGCGCGCCAATTCCGCGGCGAGTTCCGGCGGCAGTCCGGCTTCAATCCCCGCCTTCTCCATGCACTCGGCCAACAGGAACACATAGGCCGGGCCGCTGCCGGACAGGCCCGTCACGGCGTCCATCAACGCTTCGTCCTTCACCCACGTGACCTTGCCGACCGCGGACATCAGCACGTTGCAGACCTGACAATGCAGATCGTCGATGCCGGGCGCGGCGTAACACACAGTGATGCCCTTGCCGACCGCCGCAGGTGTGTTGGGCATGGCGCGCACGACCTCCGCGGTGGGTCCGAGCAGCGCGCGGATCGCCCCCGTGGTCTTCCCGGCGACCACCGACAGGAACACGGGCCGATCGGGAAGGAAGCGGGTGTACTCCGGGATGGTCGCGTCGAAGACTTGTGGCTTCACGGCGAACACGACGACGTCCGCGTGGAAATCCCGCGGTACCTCGCGCACGCTTGGCACGCAACCGAGCGCCGGATGATGGCCGCACGGAGTCACGGACGCGCGCCCCGCGGGCTCGACGATCATCACGTCGACCGGATTGACGCCGCGCTTGAACCAGCCCTCGAGCAGGGCCCCGCCCATTTTGCCGCAACCGACGAGGAGAATTGTGCCACGCATGGACGCGAGCATAGCACCGGCACGCGCCGCCGCTAGACCGGCAATATTGGCGTAATACTTAGGCTTCGCCGACCGTGTCGAGCAGCGAACTTGCGATGGCGTCAGCCGCCGTACGCCCGCCCCAGATCACGAACTGGAAGGCCGGGTAGTAGCGCTCGCACTCGGACATCGCGAGGTCCATCATTTCCTCGACCGCGTCCGCCTCGATGCCGTTCGGCAGGCGCACCGTGTGGCGGAACATCGGGATGCCCTCTTCCACCCAGATCGCGAAGTGGCCCATCCACAGCCGTTCGTTCAGCTTGGCGAGCAGTTCGTAGATTTGACCCATCAGTCTGGGTTGCACCCGCATGTCGAGGGCGCAGGAGAAGTGCAGGGCGTTCAGTTCCTCGGACCAGGCGAAGAACATGCCGTAGTCGCACCAAGTGCCCGGCGCCTCGACAGCGAGTTCTGTGTCGCAGCGGCGATCGTAGACCCATTCCTTCGAGGAAATGGCCTCTTCGATCATGTCCATGGGATTGGCGGCGCGGGTTGTGCCCCGGCGAAGCGTGTCGGATAGCATCGGCGTTCCCCTCTATCCCCGGGGCCCGGACCCGAAGGCCCACGCCCCCTAATGCCGCTCTGGTATCTTCAAGATATAGTAGGGGGGTAGCCGTCGCAACACAAAATAGTGAATAGAATCACGGAGTCGCGTCGAGTCGTCGGAAAGCGTTATTTTTCGCGGCTAAGTGAATCGTTCACCCTTGTGGATAAGCCGCCGTGTTTAGGATTTGCTCTGCTTGAGCGCGGCTTCAAGTGCGGCGACGCGCGCGGCCAGACGCTCCTGCTCGGCGCGCGCCTCGCTCGCCATGGCCTTCACCGCCTCGAACTCCTCGCGCGGCACCATGTTGTTGTCGGCCATGAAGCGCTCCATGCGCTCCTTCACCATGGTTTCCATCTCCTGCTTCAGGCTGGCGAGCGCACCGAGCGCGCCGCCGGCAACCTTGGCGATATCGTCGAAGATGCGATTTTGGCTCTGCATGGCGGTTCTCCTGGCACGACGTGGCGTGACTATCGACCGCGGATAGACGCGGCGCAACGGGGTTGGCATAACTGCCCCCATGCCCACGCTCGCCCTCGCATTCCCCAACATCGATCCGATTCTGCTCCAGGTCGGGCCGATCGCGATCCGCTGGTACGCACTGTCCTACATCGCGGGACTGTTCGCAGGGGTCTACTACATGCGCCGGCTGGTGAGCCATCCGCCCGCGCTCATGACGCCGGTGCAGGTGGACGATTTCTTCCTGTGGACCATGGCGGGCATCATCTTCGGCGGCCGCCTCGGCTACGTGCTGTTCTACAAGCCGGCGTTCTACCTCGCCAACCCAGGGGAGATCGTGAAGACCTGGGAAGGCGGCATGTCCTTCCACGGCGCGCTTCTGGGCGTCACCATCGCCATCCTGCTGTTCGCGCACCTGAAGAAGATCAACAAGTGGTACATCGCCGATAACGTCGCCTGCGTGGTGCCGATCGGGCTCGGCCTTGGCCGCATCGCGAATTTCATCAATGGCGAGCTGTGGGGACGCGCCACGGACGCACCGTGGGGCATGGTGTTCCCCACCGGCGGCGACGTGCCGCGCCATCCGAGCCAGCTGTATCAATCCTTCTTGGAAGGCCTGGTGCTGCTGATCGTGCTGCGGGTGCTGTGGCTCAATCCGAAGATTCGCAATCGACCCGGCACCATCACGGGCGCGTTCTGGATCGGCTATGGCATCGTGCGCATCATCGGCGAGTTCTTCCGGGAACCCGACGCGCATCTCGGGTTCCTGTTCGGCGGCGCGACAATGGGTCAACTTCTGTCCGTGCCGATGATCCTCACCGGGATCTTCTTTATTTGGTACGCAAAGCCGCTTGAGGCTGCCCCCCGTGAGGTTATCAGGTGACGCCTGTCGCCAGCGCGCTGGCCGCTCGCATCGCCAAGGACGGCCCCCTGCCCTTGCCTGAGGTGATGGCCGCGGTGAGCGACGCCTACTACGCCCAAGGCGACGTGTTCGGCCGCGGCGGCGATTTCGTGACCGCACCGGAGATCAGCCAGGTCTTCGGCGAGTTGATCGGCCTGTGGTGCGCGGTCACGTGGGAAGCGCTGGGCAAACCGGCGCCCTTCAACCTCGTGGAATGCGGCCCCGGTCGGGGCACATTGATGGCGGACCTGTTGCGCGCCTCCGCACGCGTCCCGGGCTTCCAGGACGCCGCGAAGGTCCACCTGATCGAACGCAGCCCCGCCCTGCGCGCCCGCCAGAAAGCCGCCCTCAGCGGCTTGGCCGTCGCCTGGCACGACAGTCTTGAGACCGTGCCGGGCGGACCCATGATCCTTCTCGCCAACGAGTTTCTGGACGCCCTTCCGATCCGGCAATTCGTGCGCCAGGAGCGCGATTGGGCCGAGCGTCATGTGGGCCTTGAGAAGGACGACTTCGTGTTCGTGCCGATCCCCGACCCGGCGCCGCCGGCGGGCCTGCCTGTCGACGCTCCCGCCGGCGCGGTCGCAGAGGTGTGCGATGTGGCGATCAGATTCGTCGACGCGCTGGCGCGGCGCATTGCCGCCGACGGCGGCGCGGCGCTTCTCATCGACTACGGCTACAGCGGCCCCGCCCTCGGCGAGACGCTGCAAGCGGTGAAGCAGCATAAGTATCATCCGCTGCTCGGCAACCTGGGCGAAGCCGATCTCACCGCGCACGTGGATTTCGGGCCTCTGGTGCGCGCGGCAAAGACCGCGGGCGCGCAAGTGTTTGGACCGGAGAACCAGGGCACCTTCCTCGCCCGCCTCGGCATCGGCGTGCGAACGGCGCAACTCGCACGCGGCAAGCATGCCGCCAAGGCCGCCGAAATCGCGGCGGCGACACGGCGCCTCACCGCACCGGACGGAATGGGATTGCTGTTGAAGGTGATGTGCATCACGCATCCGTCGACGCCAATGCCGGATGGGTTTGTGCATGACGGCTGAGGTCGTCAAACGTGTTGGCGCGCTCGACGCCTTGAAGGCCGTTCGGCACGGTTTCTTCACGCGCCATGCGGAGAACTGCGCCTATCGCACGCCCGATGAACATCCAGCGGTGGACGCGGCGCGAGCGCGCTGTTCGGCGGCGCTCGGCGTCGACTCCATGATCACCGTGAAACAGCGGCACACCGCCGACGTGGTGCCCATCGATGCAGGCTGGAGTTGGAACGACGCGCCCATCGCCGATGCCATGGTGACCACCCGGCGCGGTGTGGCGCTGGGTATCCTGACGGCCGACTGTGCACCGGTACTGTTCGCGGATGAGACCGCAGGCGTCGTCGGCGCGGCCCATGCGGGTTGGCGCGGCGCCGTGGACGGCGTGGTCGCAAACACGGTCGCCGCCATGGTGGCCGCCGGCGCGAAACCGGAACGCATCGTCGCGGCAGTAGGGCCCTGCATCGGGCCGGTGTCTTACGAAGTCGGCCACGATTTCCGAGACGCCTTCATCGCCCGTGACGCGGCCTATGCCGCCTATTTCGACATGTCGCGCGCGAAGCCGCACTTCGACTTGCCGCGCTTTGTCGCGGATCGCGCGCGCGCCGCCGGCGTTGGAACAGTGGTCGTGCAAGGCGCCGACACGCTCGCCGACGAAGCCAACTTCTTCAGCTTCCGGCGCGCCACCTTGCGCAACGAGCCGGACTACGGCCGGCAGATTTCAGCCATCGCGCTCGTCCCATGATCCGGTTGTTTGTGCTTCTGCTGGCGTGCCTGATGTCGTTGAGCGCCTGCGGCTCCGTCCCGCAGCCGTTCCGCGGCGCGCCCAAGCTTGGCACCGGAAATCCGCTCCTGGATGTGCCCTCCGCCACCGGTGTCGAAGTGCTGCCGATCGAGGGGATGGCACCGGAAGTATCCGCGCGGATCACCCGCATCATCGCCGACCAGCTCATGGAGTTGGAGATCCCCGCGGAAGCCGTGCCGAAACCGGGGCACCTGGGGTTCATCCTGGCGGGACGCGCCAACGCATCCGTCACCAGCCCCGGCGGGGAGCAATTCGACATCAGCTGGTCCGTGCGGACCCGTCAGGGTGCTGTGATGGCACGCTTCAATCAGACCGTGCAGGTGCCTCTGGAATCGGACGTTCCCATCCCGGTGTCACGACAGGCGGCGGACTATGTGGCCGATGCCATGGGACTCTCGCAGACACCCGTCATCGGCCCCGCAGCAGCCGCAGCGGCGGCAGCCGCCAACAAACCGGTTTATCCCAAAGTCTCCGTGAAGCCGGTGGAAGGCGCACCAGGCGACGGGCGCGAAAGCTTGCGTCTGGCCGTGCTCCAGGCGCTGACCGACGGCGGCACGCCTCGGGACGACATCGATCCAGAGGTCATCTTGACCTGCACCTTTGAGACCAAGCCCCTGGACCTCACACAGCAGCACGTGCTCATCACCTGGCGCGCGCTGACGAAGGACGGCAAAGAACTGGGGGTTCTGCACCTGGAGAACGATATCCCCAGCGGCGCCCTGGACGGCGCCTGGGGCCCCACCGCCTTCGCCATTGCCGCCGCGGCCCAGCCAAACCTGCTCAAGTTGATCAGTATCAAAACAGCCAACTGAGTCGGTTTACAGCCCCCGGAGGGGTTGGTAGTTTCCGCCGCGATTTGAAGCGCCTAGGGCCGGAACCCGGGGAAGACCGGCCCACGTGTGAGGCGCCCGTTCCGTGGGGATCCGTCGGCATGAAAATTCTGGCTGGCAACAGCAACCGGCCGCTGGCGGAGGCGATTGTCGCCTGCCTCCATCTGCAACTCACCAACGCCAGCATCAAGCGCTTCTCCGACATGGAGATCTTCGCCGAGATCCACGAGAACGTGCGCGGCGAGGATGTGTTCGTGATCCAGGCGACGTCCTACCCCGCCAACGACAACATCATGGAGTTGCTGATCACCCTGGACGCGTTGCGCCGCGCCTCCGCGCGCCGCGTCACCACGGTGATCCCCTACTACGGCTATGCCCGCCAGGACCGTAAGACCGGCGGTCGTACGCCGATCACGGCGAAGCTGGTTGCCAACCTGATCGCGTCGTCCGGCGCGAACCGCGTGCTGACGCTGGACCTGCACTCCGGCCAGATCCAGGGCTTCTTCGACATCCCGCTCGACAACCTCTACTCCGCGCCGGTGTTCACCTCCGACATCGAGCAGCAGTTCAAGGGCGAACATCCGGTGATCGTGTCGCCGGACGTCGGCGGCGTGGTGCGTGCGCGCGCCATCGCCAAACGCATCCACGCGGACCTGGCCATCATCGACAAGCGCCGCGAGAAGGCCGGCGTGTCCGAAGTGATGAACATCATCGGTGAAGTCAAAGACCGGCCGTGCATCCTGGTGGACGACATCGTCGATTCCGCCGGCACCCTGTGCAATGCCGCCGTCGCGTTGATGAACGAAGGCGCCAAGAGCGTGTCCGCCTACGTCACCCACGGCGTGCTCTCGGGCGGCGCGGTCGGCCGCGTCACCGCCTCGCCCATCAGGGAACTGGTCATCACCGACAGCATCCAGGCAACCGAAGCGGTGCGCCTGGCCGACAACATCCGCCAGCTGTCCATCGCCCCCCTCATGGCCGAGGCGATCCACCGCATCAGCCATGAAACTTCGGTCTCGAGCCTTTTCGAGGGCTGAGGACGGCGAATCAGCCTCGGCGATTTGCCACCGCGACCTACAACCTATTGAAATTATTAGGTGTCAGGCCACTTGCCGGCCCGACCCTCGCCTTGCGTCGCGGATCGAAGCCGTGTACACCCCGCCCGTTCCCGGCGAACCCGCTGGGAATGGCCGCGGCACCCCTGGAGGCCGCGCCGGCAAACCGCCTCAGATTGGGCGGCACGCCATTGATCCAAACGGAGAAAGTCCATGCCGACCACTAGCACACTCGCAGTGCAGGGGCGCGATCGGGCAGGTAAGGGGGCAGCTCGTGCAACTCGCCGTCAGGGCCTCGTGCCCGCGGTGATTTACGGCGGCTCGCAAGAGGCCTCGCTGATCGCCCTCGAACCCAAGATCCTCGTCGCGCTGATGCACGACCCGGCGTTCAAGACCAACATTTTCGAAGTCGAAATCAACGGCAAGAAGCAGCGCACCATGGCGATGGATGTGCAGCTCGACCCCGTGTCCGACAAGCCGCTCCATGCCGACTTCCGCCGCATCGAAAAGGACACGGTCGTCCGCGTTCCGATCCCGGTGCGCTTCCTCAACGAAGGCGCGTCACCCGGCATCAAGCTGGGCGGCGTCGTGAACGTCGTGCGCCACGACATCGAAGTGCGCGGCAAGCCTGACGACCTTCCCGATCACATCGACATCGATCTGACCGGCCTGAAGATCGGCGATAGCGTGCACATCGATTCCGTGACGCTGCCGAAGGGCATCAAGCAGACCATCGCGCGTAACTTCACGATCTGCACGATCGCACCGCCGACCGTGATGACCGCGGAAGACGAAGCCGCTGCCACGACGGCCGCTGCCACCGCTGCGGAAGGCGCTGCCGCGCCCGCCGCCGCTGCTGGTGCTGCTCCGGGCGCCGCGCCCGGCGCTGCCGCGCCGGCCGCTGGTGCCAAAGGCGCCCCTGCCAAGGGTGCTGCCGCTGCAGCCCCGGCCGCCAAGGGCGGAGCCAAGAAGTAGTCGAACCTTCCCTCTCCCCCGATCGGGGAGAGGGAATTTCTTTCGGGGGCTCGGGCCGTGCTGCTGCTCGTTGGCCTGGGCAATCCCGGCGCAGGCTACGCCAACAATCGCCACAACATCGGCTTCATGGCCGTCGATGCGATCGCCCACAGGCATCGCTTCGCGCCCTGGCGCGCGCGCTTTCAGGGCGAGATCAGCGAAGGCATGCTCAACGGCGAGAAGGTGATGGCGCTGAAGCCCGCCACCTTCATGAACCTCTCCGGCCAAGCGGTCGGCGAAGCGATCCGCTTCTACAAGATCGCGCCGGAACAGGTGATCGTATTCTACGACGAGATCGAGCTAGAGCCCGGCAAAGTGCGCGTGAAGATGGCCGGGGGCAGCGCCGGGCATAACGGGATCAGGTCGCTCGACGCGCACATCGGTTACGACTATTGGCGCGTGCGGCTCGGAATCGGCCACCCCGGCAAGGAACTCGTTCACGCCCACGTGCTGTCGAACTTCGCCAAGGGCGACGCGATCTGGGTGGAGAAGCTGCTGGATGCGGTGGCCGATGCGGTCCCCGACTTGGCCGCCGAACTCAGCGCGAACGGCGACGGCAACAAGTTCATGACGAAGGTGACGTTGCGGATGAAACCGCCGCCGCCGAAAAAAGAGAAGAAGGAGCCGCCTTCGCCAGAAGGCGCCACGGAGAAATAAATGGGTTTCAATTGCGGTATCGTCGGCCTGCCCAATGTGGGCAAGTCCACTCTGTTCAACGCGCTCACGGCGACAGCCGCGGCGCAGGCGGCAAACTTTCCGTTCTGCACCATCGAGCCGAACGTCGGCCGCGTCGCGGTGCCGGACGAACGTCTCGAGACGTTGGCGAGGATCGGCAAGTCCGGGAAGATCATCCCGACACAGCTCGAGTTCGTCGATATCGCAGGCCTGGTGCGCGGCGCCAGCAAGGGCGAAGGCCTGGGCAACCAGTTCCTCGCCAACATCCGCGAAGTCGACGCGATCGTGCACGTGCTGCGCTGCTTCGTGGACGAGAACGTCACCCATGTGGAAGGCGGCATCGACCCGCTGCGCGATGCCGACACGGTCGATACGGAGTTGATGCTGGCGGACCTGGAGAGCCTGGAGCGCCGCGCCGACCAGAACGCCAAGAAAGCCAAGAGCGGCGACAAGGAAGCCAAGGAACTGCTGACGGTGGTCGAACCGGTGCTGGAAGCCCTGCGCGCGGGTAAGAACGCGCGCACGGCGATGCCCAGTGATCCGGCGGGGAAGAAGATCTTCAACGGCCTGCAACTGCTCACCGGCAAACCGGTGCTCTATGCCTGCAACGTGGAAGAAAGCTCAGCCGCGACCGGCAACGCGCTCTCCGCCAAGGTCGCCGCCAAAGCGAAGGCCGAGAACGCAGCCATGGTGGTGATCTCCGCCGCGATCGAAGCGGAAGTGGCGCAGCTCGACCCGAGCGAGCAGAAGGAATTCCTCGAAGGCCTCGGCCTGAAGGAAACCGGCCTCGCCCAGGTGATCCATGCGGGCTACGCCCTCTTGGACCTGATTACCTATTTCACCGTGGGTCCGAAGGAAGCGCGCGCCTGGACCATCAAGAAGGGCACCAAGGCCCCGGGCGCGGCGGGTGTGATCCACACCGACTTCGAGAAGGGCTTCATCCGCTCCGAGACGATTGCCTTCAAGGATTATGTCGCCTTCAACGGCGAACAGGGTGCGAAAGACGCCGGCAAGGCGCGCTCGGAAGGTAAGGAATACGAAGTACAGGACGGCGATGTGCTGCACTTCCTGTTCAATGTGTAAGGCGGCCTAAGCCACCTTGATCACGATCTTTCCCAAGCGATCAACGTCGCGCATGTCGATATAGGCCTTCACGGCTTCATCGAAGGGAATGACGCGCGCGATCACCGGCTTCAGACCGCCGTGGCTGATGGCGGTGATCATGTTTTCCATCATGGTGCGGCTGCCCGCGCTGATCGCCTTCATCGACAGGTTCTTCAAATACATGCCGTTGATGTTGGGCGGGTTCGGCGGCGGACGGTCCGTCCCGATCAGAACGATCCGCGCATTATTGCCGCAGGCGGCCATGGACTGGTCGAGTGTCCGGGGGCCCACGTTTTCCAGCACCACGCTGACGTCGCCACCGGTTTTGTCGTGGACCTCTTTGCCCCATTCGGGGTTGGTCTTGTAGTTGACCGTCACATCCGCACCGAGCTTGCGCATGGCCGCGAGCTTGTCGTCGGACGACGAAGTCACCACCACCCGCGCGCCGGCGGCCTTGGCAAATAGAACGCCGAACGTGGACACCCCGCCGGTGCCTAGCGACAGCACCGTATCGTCCGACCGCACACGAGCGACTTCATGAAGCGCATGCCATGCCGTTACGCCGGAGCCGGAGAAGGTCGCGGCGTCCTGAGACGAGATGTTATCGGGCAGCGTCACCAACCCCGAGGTCGGCAGGAGGATCATTTCGCCGAGCCAGCCGTCGATGGTGTTGCCGACGTCGGCTTCATAGTTATTCGGCGTCCATGGGCCACTGATCCAATGGGCCCAGTGTGGCGACGTAACGCGGTCGCCCACCTTGATGCGGGTCTCTCCCCCTCCCACCGCGATCACGTCGCCGGCGCCCTCGCTGAGCGGAATCAGTCCCGCCGGACGCGGACCCGGCGGCACCGGAAAGCGGCCCACCGCGATCCCGAGATCACGCGCCGCGATCCCCGCGTAGTGCACCTTGATCAGCGCCTGCCCCGGTCCCGGGACGGGGATGGGGCGCCGGACCAGCGCCAGGGTGTCGAGGGACTTCTGCTCCCCCACCTGATAGACGCGCATGGTGGCTTTGGCGCTCTTGGCGCGCGGCTGCGCCAGAACCGGTGAAGAGGCTGCGGCCAGCAGAAGGCCACCCCCTGCGCCGATCGCGCGACGGCGGGTGAGAAACGGCGGACGTGAAGACATCGGTGTATTCCTAACGAGGGGCGCGCGATCCGACGCTTACGTCGGCGCTCACTTCTTACATCCGCGCATCTTCTCTTCATTGGCGGCGATATCGGCTTGGGCCGCGGCGAGTTGACCGCCCTCGTCCGCCGCCGGACAGCTGGTGAGATACTGCACCTTCGCTTTGGCTTTGGTGATCAGCTGCGGATAGAACATGCACACGCCGGTCGCGCGAACGTCGACATCCTTTGACGACGCGGCGAAATCCGCATCCATCTTCTGCTTGGCGTTGACGCAGGCTTGCGACGCGAGCGGGCCTTTCTCGGCCGCCACCGACGCGGTCGCGAACAGAACTGCGGCGATACCCAACCAGCGTGCAAGCATATCGACCCTCCCTGAAGAAGATGCGTTTGCGGGACGACAAGGGTACCCTCGCCTGCGATCCCTTGAAATAGGGACTTGAAGGCCATGGCGGCCGGGGGCCATCCTGCGCCCTCAATGCAAATAGGAGAAGACCGGCCATGTCCAGCGAAGGGCTGCATGCACCACGCGAACGTCTCAGCAAGGAGACTCTCGCGCTTCACCAAGCGATCACGTCCGTGATCGAGGAACTTGAGGCGGTGGACTGGTATCGCCAGCGCGCCGACGATTGTGACGACGCGGCCCTGAAGGAAATTCTCCTGCACAACATGCGCGAGGAGATAGAGCACGCCAGCATGGGGCTCGAATGGCTGCGGCGCAACAGCGCGGACTTCAACAAGCAGCTGCGAACCTATCTGTTCTCGGAGGGCAACATTCTCGAAGTGGAGCACGCCCACGAGCAGAAATAATTTCAGCGATTAGAAATCCGCCGACAGACTGGCGGTGAATCGCCGGGTCTCGATCGGAATGAAGTTGGCCGAGGGCGAGACCTGCCAGCGGAATACGCCACCGACGTTCTGCATCTGCAACCGCAGGGTCGTCCGGTTGCCCGCGATCGCGAAGTTGTAGCGCGCGCCGAGATTGACCAGGGTATAAGGATCGATCTGCGCGGTGTTAAGCACATCGATGTAGCGTGCGGCGTAGCGTTCCGCTTGAGCGTCCAACGCGACCCCACGCCAGAAGGGCAATGCGTATTGTAGGTTCAGGCTGAGCTTATGGGGAAAGCGCCCCAGCGGGATGCGACCGATGCGTCCAGAGGTGACAAGCGGCCCCGTCACCCGCGCCTGCAGGAGCGTGGCGCCGGCGACGACGGTGAGGTTCTCCACCACCCGGCCGGCGACCGAGAATTCAATCCCGCGATGACGGACGTCGCCGAGTTCGGTGTAGATGCTTGCCGTGTTCAGATTGAAGTACGGCTTCTTCACCTCGAACACGCCAACGACCAGACGCAGCGCAGGCGTGAGCGCGTAGCGGAAGCCGGCATCGATCTGAGAGGTGCGCGATGCCGCGACGGCTTCGCCGCGATTGACGGCATTCTGGGGCGCCTCGGCCGACTCCTCGAGTCCGTTGGTGTAACTCGCGTAAACCGCCAGATCGCGCGTGAGATACGCGGCGATGGTTGCATTCGCCAGCCATGGGTTGTCCCGCGACGTCGCGTTTGGCAGACCGGGCTGTTCGTTGCGGCGGCGATAGACGGACTTCTGCAGGCCAAAGCTGAGCTCGCCGACTTCGCGCCAGATGCCCTCGTAGGCCACGCCGAGGGTGCCCTGCCAAACCCTGGCCGCGCTCATGGGTCCGAAAACAACATTCTGGGGCTCCGGCTCATAGTCGCTCACGCCGACAATGCCGGGGCCCAGGGGGATCGTGACGCCGCCGCCATAAGTCCGCAGCTTGTAGCGGCCGCGGAGGGATGCGTGAACCGTGTGACGCCGCACCGGGCCGGTCCACGTGCGTGAGAGCCGGAATTCGCCGGATGTGGAGTCCAGCCGGTTCGGCGGGAGAATGATGGCTTCGCGGTCGCCGCGACCATCGCCGCGCGTGTTGCGAAAAAGGTTCTCGGTCTGCTCGACGCGGTAGTTCAAGGAGCGAAACACACCCGCCCGCAAGATCCAGTCGTCGTCGAGGTCGGCCTTGACGACAAAGCCGACAGTGCTCTGCTCAGATGAGAGGTCGGCCCAATTCTGGCCGAAGTAGTTGTTGCGCACATATCGCGGTGGCAGAACCGGCCCGGCGAGGAGCACATTGGGCGGGCCCTCGCGATCGTAGCGGAACTGGATCGTTCCAAACGGGAGGACCTCGATCCGGTCGTTCGGCCGCCAACGCGCCACGGATCCGATGGTCCACACCGCCGAGGGCTTGTTGCTGGGTGTCTTCTCATAGAAAGCGGATACGCCGCCGCCGACACTCAGTTTGCCGTCGAGGAAGGGGTACTGCGTATCGACCTCAAGCTGCCCCTGGCCGTAGGGGCCGTAGGTCGCCACCACGCTGGTGAGCGGCTTGTCGCCGGGCCGACGCAATGAGAAATCGACGATGCCGGTCGGCGCGGGAAAGGGATAGGACTGCGCGCTCAGGCCCACGCGCACGGTGGAGCCGGTGATGATCCGGTTGGTGTGGTCCCCCTGGCGGTCGAAATAGAGGCCTTCGATGCGCAGGTTACCGGCTTCCGTCGGATTGAAGCCGCGCACGTCGGTGGTGTTATAGAGCCCGATGCTCTCGTTGCCGACCTGAGTCCCGAAGGCGTCCTGTGCCGAGGTGACCGCGTTCTCCCCGGCCCGCTGAGCCCACGCGACAGAACTATGCGCGACAACAGCGCCGGCAAGGCCGGCAACGAAAAATAGGCGCATAACCCCGAACTCCCCTGGCCCATCGTCACCGGGCGAGTCTGCGCCGTCAACCCATGAACATCCATTTCCCGTTTGGCTTTGCGCCGAACGCCGTCCAGAGTCGCCGGATGTTGCAGCCCGGTGAACCGTCATGGCGATTCAACTCGATCATCTCACCATCCCCGTCACGGACCGCGTCGCGGCGGCACGGCAACTGGGCGAACTCCTGGACGTGCCGTGGGCGGCGCAAGGCGCGGCGGGACCGTTCTCGCCGGTGTATGTGAGCGAGGCGCTGACCATCGATTTCGATACGGCCGCGGGTGAATACCCGGTCATGCACTATGCGTTTCATGTCGACGACGCGTCATTCGACGCAATCCTCGGGCGCATCACGACGGCGGGCATTCCCTTTCGCGGCAATCCGCACGGGCCCAACGACATGAAGGTGAACACCGCCCACGGCGGCCGGATCGCCTATTGGGAGGCGCCGGGCGGTCATGTGTGGGAAATTTTGACGAGGAGCTACGCGCGCAAGGATTAGGCGCGAACCGTGAGCGGCTTCGCGACGCGCACGGTGCGGCGGCTGTCTTCCTTGATCTCGATGCCGCAGAGATGGGCAAGCACGCGTTTCCAAATCTCAGCGAGTTCACCCTCGCCCGCATTCAGATACGCGGCCACATGGCGCTGCGCTTCGGCGGCGGCGTCCACGCCGTAGTAGGTGCGCATGAAACGCGCGACGACGGCGGTGTTGAAATACAGCGGCCGCGCGCCGACCTTGGGTGGCGTACCGCTTGAGGCTTTGGGATTCATCAACCGGAACATTCTGTCCCTCATCCAACCGAATCTCGCCGGCAAGACAGGTACGCGCAGCGCGGATGCACGGTTGCGGCAATGGGGGCTATTTTCCCGGAAGCCGCGGCGCGGCGCCATGCTCGGCGATGGCCGTATCGTAGATCATGCCCTGCGGCGTCTTCTTCTCGAATATATGGATCACCTGGTTCGGACCGGCGCGGCCGAGACGCTTGTCCGCATTTGGCATTACCGCGATCACGTCCCCGCCTTGCAGCACGATGAGATAGCGCTTCTGCGGATACAGCGTTGCGGCCCACGCCTTGAGTTCGCCGTAGTACGGCTGCTTGCGCCAGGCATCCTTGCGCGACGGATCGACATGCACGGCAATGCCGCCATTGATCTTGTTCGCGACAATCACCATGCGCGACCGGGCCGGCGCCCAAAACTCCGGCATGTGCGGCGTGAGAAGATATTCGCAAAGGAACGCGCGGCATTCCGTCGGACGGTCGTCGTAAATCTCGCAGCCGGTACCAGGCGTGCAATGCGTGCACCACTGCATCGCCGGCTTTGCGAGCGCTTCGACCTCCATCACCTTGCAGCACATGGTGCAGCCGCCGCAGGAGCGGCCTGGAACGAGGCTGATTTCGCCCGCCTCCATGGCGGCGCTATTTCAGCTTCACCTTCGCCGCTACCTGGCCGATCAGATCGACGAATCCCAGGTCCGGGGTCTTGGCACAGGCGTTGGCGGCGGCGGTCAGCAGCTGTGTACGGACGTCGAACGGAATCTCCATGTTCGGTTGGCCGACGTTCTTGAAGCCCTGGATGAAGCCGAAGCCCCACAGGTCAATGAGATCCGCTTGCGCTTTGTCCGCGCTATTGCGGGAGCTGACGTAGTCCTTGCAGGTATAGCCGGCGGGTGCGAAGGCGGCGTTCGTTCCAGACAGGTTGCCCGCCGATTTCGATAGTTCCTGGTTCGCGAGGACGAGCAGGAATGCCTGCGGGTAAGTCTTGCAGGCAGCCAGCAGCGACTCCCCACTGCCGCCCTGTGCAAAGTTCAGCTTGTTCTGCGCCTTGGCCGACCCGGCGAGATACCCGTGGGCCCACAGTTCCGCCAGCGCGGTCTGCATCGCCGCGCCGGGACGGTTGTCTGCGGCAAGACAGCGATACTCGATCGCACTGAATTCCTTCGCCTCAGACGCCGCGGACGGCGACTTCAGGATGCTCGGGTCCGCCGCCGCCGGCTGGTCCGCATCCGCTGCGATTTGCAGCTTCACGATCCGATCCGGCGTCTTCACCGCGCCGTTGCGGTTGGCGTCGCCCTTCTTGATCTTGTCGACGAACTCCATGCCCTCGATGACTTCGCCCCAGGCGGTGTAGTTGCCGTCGAGGTCCTTGCGATGGCTGTTCGAGAGCGCGATGTACCACTGGCTATCGCCCGTATCCTTTCCGCCGCCCCGCGCCATTCCCACGATGCCGCGCCCCTGCGGCGTGCGCGTGAACTCCGCTTTCATTTTGCGGCCTGATCCGCCCGCGCCTGTCCCGCTCGGGTCGCCCGCTTGCGCCATGAAGTCCTCGATCACGCGATGGAACACGATGCCGTCGTAGAAGCCGCCGCGCACCAGATGCTTGATGCGCTCCACATGCTTCGGCGCCCAGTCGGGCCGCATGCGGATGACGACGCGGCCGTACTCGAGATCGAGATAGAGCGTGTTCTGCGGATCCGGCGGCGGAAGTTCGGCGGCGCGTGCGCTGATGGCCATCAGCATGCAGACAACGGCGAGGATTGTACGAACGAACATGCGGTCTTAGTCCTTACGCGCCACGAGAATGAGATTCTTGCCGAACGGCGCGCCGATCAACGCTTCGATGCGCCGTGTCAGCGCCACCGCATAACGATCATTGAGCGCCACCAGGGCGGGATTGAAAGCCGTCGCGCCGAGCAATGTATTGAGCAGGAACCACGGGCCGACGCCGAGCAGGTCGATATAGCGGCAATCCAGCACCGTCGCTCCAGCCTCACCAACCTTCGTCACGAGATCGGGCCGATGATAGCGGCGAAAATGACCCAGGTTGCGGTCCAACTGCGACATCAGGAACTGGAGCGCCGGCACGAACAGCAACAGGTGACCGCCGGGCTTGAGGGCCGCCATGAGGTGACGCAAGGCACCGCGATCGTCGGCGATATGTTCCAGCACGTTGACCATGACAATGGTATCGACGCTGCCCGGCGTCAGGCCCGCCACGTGCGTTTCCAGGCTCTCCGCCGTCACCGTCACGTTGCCTGAACCCGCGAGCCGCGCGCGCAGCCGATCGATCAAATTGGACGACGGCTCCACCAGCGTCAGCGTCTCGGCCAACGGCGCCAAGCGCTGCGAGATCGTGCCGACGCCGGCGCCGTACTCGATCACCCGCCCACGCACGTGAGGCGCGAAGGCCTCCATGATCCAACTGTAGTAGTTGGGCATGTCCGCCAGGACCTCGAGATCGTTGCCGGCATATGTCACCGCATCCATCGGCGGTTGGACTCCCCTGTAAAACGCCGCGATCCTACCATAATTGACGCCCCCGCCGTCCTCCCGTACACAGGGTCGAACTTGGGGGCCAAGTCGCGCCGTGCGTCTTTCCATTCTGATCCCAGCCTATAACGAGCGCCATACCATCGCGGCCGTGATCGCCGCGGTGTGCGCGGCCCTGCCTGCGGTGGACAAGGAAGTCATCGTAGTCGACGACTGCTCGACCGACGGCACCGGCGCTTTCCTGAAGGACCTGTTCGCGAACACCCCAGCACGCGTGAGCGCCGCCACCGTGCAGTCCGATGGCGGAGTGACGTTCCAGGCGGCAACCAACGGCGTGGGCACGTCGTTCCAGCTTGTCTCCCATAGTCGCAATCGCGGCAAGGGCGGCGCCCTGCGCACGGCCATGAGCGCGGCCACCGGCGACGTCGTGGTGATCCAAGACGCCGACCTGGAGTACGATCCGCAGGATTGGGGCCAGATGTATAACCTGATCGCGGAACGCAAAGTGGCGGACGTGGTCTACGGCTCGCGCTTCTATGGCCGACCGCACCGATCCCTGTTCTATCACCACTTTCTCGCCAACAAACTGATCTCGGTGCTGTTCAACATCCTCTACAACCAGACCCTCACGGACATCGAGGTCTGCTACAAGATGTTCACCCGCGAGGTCCTGGATACGTTGCGGCTGACCTGCGACGACTTCGGCATCGAGGTCGAGATTTCCGCGCAAATCTCGCTCAATCGCAAACTCCGCATCTACGAGACCGGCATCTCCTACTACGGCCGCACATACGCCGAAGGGAAGAAGATCAACTGGCGCGACGGCCTGAAAGCGCTCTGGTACATCCTAAAATTCCGCTTCTGATGGGCGGGCTGTTTCAATCGCCGAAGGTCGCGCGCATCGGATTGACGGCGGCGATTTTGTTCGGCGCGGTCCTGCGGCTCCTTTGGCACGAAGACATCGAGTACAAGGCCGACCAGGTGTGGACCTTCCTGCGGGTGCAGGAATTCTGGGCCACGGGCGCGATCCCCACCATCGGCATGACGTCGAGCGTCGGCCCGCCCAACCCCGCATTGAGCCAATGGGTATTCATCGCCCTCAGCGCTTTCGTGCCGGTCGACAACCCACTGCCGCTCACGCGCGCGGTGGAAGTGGTAAATGTCCTCGCGCTCCTGATGCTGCTCGCCTTCGTCCGCCGCTGCGTCCATCCCGTCGAGCGCGAGCCGTGGCTGTGGGCCACCGCGCTTGTGGCGGTGAACCCGTTTGCGATTCATTTCAGCCGCTGCATCTGGCAGATGAATATCTTCCCGCCAATCATCGTCGGCATGCTGTGGGCATGGTGGCACCGCGCACGCGCCGCCGGTGCGTTTGCCTGGGGCCTGATCGGCGCCTGCCTCGGACAGATTCACATGCCCGGCTTCTTCTTCGCCGGTGCGTTCTTCCTGGTCACCGCCTGGCTCGATCGGAAATCCGTGCATTGGCGCGCATGGTTCACCGGCAGCGTGCTCGGCGCGCTGCCATTGCTTCCCTGGCTTATGGAGCTCGCCAACGCCCAGCCGCACGTCAGCGCCTGGGGCCGCGATTATCTCAACCTCGCCTTCGCTCAGCACTGGCTGAACATGGCGAGCGGCATCGGCCTGAAATACAACCTCGGCAACGACTTCGAAAATTTCATCGGCCCATGGAGCGGCTACGGCGTCGCCGTGCTGATGGCGGCGATCGTTGGCCTCATGCTGTCCGTCGCCGTGCGGTTCGTCACCCGCATGGTCACGGAGCGCAGCGCCGTCTGCCCGACGTATTTCAATCTACGCTCGCCCACCTTCTTGGTGCTGACCAGCGCGATGCTCGGCTATGGGCTCGTGCTGCTCACCCTGCTGCGCCCAATCTACCTGCACTACTTCGTGATCGCGTTCTGTCTGCCCGCGCTGTCGGTCGCCTGGTTCGCCTTCGCCGGCACGCGCGGCACCGAACGCTCCCGGACGGTCACGCGCGCCCTGCTCGCAAGCCTCGCGATCGGCCAGGCAGCTCTGGCGTTGGCGTTCCAGGGCTATATCCACGACCGCGAAGTCATCGATGGCGACTACGGCACCGTCTACCACGCCCTGCCGCCCGACAAGAAATAGGGCATCCCTCTTCTCTCCGGTTGCCGGAAGGAGCGTCGTATGACTGAGACGTCAGTATCGGTTAGACCGATGACTGCGGCGGACCGCGATGTCTGGGCGCGCATGCGCTGCGCCCTGTGGGACTTTGAGACTCACGAACAACATCTGGCCGGCGCTGATCAGATCCTCAGCGATCCTCACGCGTGGGGATTCATTACCGAAGCCAATGGCGCGGCGGTTGGATTTGCGGAGGTCGCGGTACGCAAATACGCTAACGGCTGCGAGCAGACGCCAGTACCCTTCCTAGAGGGCATCTGGATCGCTCCCGAGCACCGGCGCAAAGGCGCCGGCGAAACGCTGATCGCTCACGTGAGCGCCTTCCTAAGGGAGCACGGCTTCACGGAGCTTTGCTCGGATGCGCTGTTGGAAAATACGGCGTCCCACGCCGCCCACGGCGGCTGGGGGTTCGCGGAAACCGAACGGGTCGTCTATTTCCGCAAGGCCTTGTAGCGGCTCAGTCGCCGCCGCCGGTATCGACCGCCTGGGCGTCGTCCTTGTGCTGGTGCAGAAACACGGCCATGTGCTGGCGCACATTCTCATCGGCGATTTGCTCTTCCATACCGACCGCGTCCTCGAACAGGCCGCGCTGCACATCCCGCGGCAGGTTGTTCCAGCGCATCAACACGGCCGCGCCGAGATGCTGGAGGATGCCGTTGTGATCGATATCGGGCCCGCCGAGCGCGCGGCTCAGGGGATTTGAGGTGGTTGGGATGCCGGTGGCCATCGGGTGCTCTCCTGGTGTCGCGCCAAAGCGATCATAGCCCCCACCCCGACAATAACGCTTTCGCACCGAATGTGGCCCCTCATCTCGCCGGGCCGGAATTCGCCTGACTATTGCGCGGGTTGGCGCATACGCCAAAAGCGTTGGGGCCCACCGCGGTCGCGGCAGGCCCCAATGGACTCCGTGGGTAGGCGCTTACTCCGCCGCGGCCCCCAGATCCTTGTGCGGTTCGTCCGTGGTGGCCGCCGCCCTGGTCATACCGGGGAAGCCGTCGTTGCCGTTGCCCGCGACCTTCATGGACGGGCCCTTGTATTTGAGCGCATTCGCGTTCGGATCGTTCGGCGCGAAGTAGGCGGCGAAGGTCTTCATCTTCGCCTTGTCCGGATACAGCACCGCCGCCGAGGTCGGCGTACGGGAACGCTCCGTGAACCAGATCGCGCCATCGCGGGTGATGGTCATCTTCGGCATGTCGGTCTTTCCCGGCGTCGGGAAGTACGACAGCACCCCGGTGTCCGGATTCAGCCTGACGAAGTAGTTGTTCGAGCTGGTCCACACGTCATCGCTCGGGTCCACCCAGGTGTCGTAGGGCGTCGCGAACTTCACAGGGATCTGGAACTGCGTAACCTTGCCGGTCTTGGGATCGAGTTTCTCGATCCGGCCGCGGTCATAGACGCCGTACCAGACGTTGTTTTTGGAATCGAGGCCCGGACGGCGGATCAAGCACGGGTAGCTCGGCGAGGGGAATTTCTTCGTCACCCCTGTGACCGGATCGAGCCGCGAGAGTGCGCAGGCATGGAACTCCGCGTGCCAGAACTTGTTCTCACGATCGACGAAGCCACCATACGGCGAGCCCGCGGGCGTCGGGCCTTCGAAGTACTTCCATTCCCGAGTCTTGCGGTCCAACCGGCCGACCTTGTTGAAGCGGATGTCGGTCCAATAGACATTGCCCTCGGTATCGAGGAACGGTGTCAGCCCGCCCATGTCCTTGTGCGACTCAGCGGTTTTCCCGAACGTGTCCCAGTTGCCGGTCTTGGGATCGAAGTGCACCACACCGGCTTTCAGGGCCGCGAACCAAACGGTGTCGTCCTTGTCGATGGCAATGCCGTGCGGCGCCCAGATCGGATTGGGCGTCTTGTAGGTCTTCTGTTCGCCGGTGCGCGGATCGAGCCAGGAGATCGCGCTCACCTTGCGCGGCTCCGTGATCCAGACGTTGCCCTTGCTGTCGAAGGTGACCTCCTGCATCACGCGGGCGGGCATCTCCTTCGAGTCCGGGTAGGCGTAGATGATGTATTGCGCCTTGCCGAGCACAGCTTCGTCGCGGGGCTCGACCTGTTCCTCGAGCACCGCCCGCTCCGGTGCGCCCTCGCCCAGGTACTTCGCGAGGTAATCAAGCAGCACCTCGCGCTTCGCGGGAGGCAGGCGCTCAGGCGACAAGAACGGAGGACTGTTGGGGACGCCCCAATGCGGCGCTGTCGTCATGTAGTCCACCACCGCGCCCCAGCCGGCGCGCGACTGCGGTTGCGCCGACAGGAAGTTCCAGGCGTGACAGACGAAGCAGGTGTTCTCCAGGATCTCGCGCCCTTCGCCGGGCGGATACAGCTTGTCGTAGGGAACCAGCTGGCGATCCTTGAAATTGCGCACGCCGACGGTCTGTATCTCCGGATCGACCGCGTTCATGTTGAGCGCGGCTTGCGTGGTCTTCTCCGCCGTCACCGTGACGTTCGATTTGCCGGAGACAAGGCCGTTGGCATTCTCCGCCCACACCTCGTAGGCGCCGGGCATCACGTTGACGACGTCGTATTTGCCGCCTTGGGTGAACACCACGTAGGTGATGTTGCTCCCGGCCTTATGGGCGAACACTTTCGCGGCGGCGAACGCTTTCGGCGCGGCGACGGTGCCTTGGAGATCGCCCGTACCGGCGATGTGGTCTGCGGCCGCGGGGGCGGCCAGGACAGCACTCAACAGAATACCGCCGAGGGTCGTTGCGAGGCGTTGCATGATCGTCTCCTCCCTAGAATGACACACTGCCCTTGACGCCGAACTGACGGGGCCGGCGGGGTGTGCCGCCGGCCGTGCTGCGGTTGGCCAAGTTTGTGCCGCTGCGATTGTCGAAAATACGTACGAAACGATAGATCTGGGTGTCCTGCGAACAGTTGGAGCAATACACCTCAACGGAATACTTCTCGCTCTGCACACCGAGGTTCAGGCCGAAGATATACCCGTCTGCCTGCTTGGCCAAGTTGAGGTCGGATTCCCACTGGCCCTGCTGGTAGGCGAAGTTGCCGCGCACGAACCAATCCCAGGTGTCGTTGATCGGCCGCGTGTAGCCAATCATCGTTGACGCCGTCCACGGCGGCACCGCTTCCATCCGATTGCCATTCACGTAGGCGCATCCGAGCTGGCCGGGACTACGCAAGCCCAGCAGCTGGAAGGCGGTGGTGGAGCAGTAGTCCTTGTAGACTGAGCGATTGTAGGACACCACCAACCGCGTAGTGAGCCCCTCCAGCGGCGTCGCGGTTGCTTCAAAGCCAAAGCCGTCAACCGTGGTACTGCCGGTGCTCTTGAGGATGCTGAACAGTGTGGTGCCGTCCGGACCGAGACGCGTTTCGGCGACGCTCTGGTCCTTCCAGCGCATGTGATAGACGGTCAGGTTCGTGACCAGGCGGCCATCGAGCCACGTCGCCTTCATCCCGGCTTCATAGTTGTAGAGTTTTTCTTCCTTCACGATGCGGTCCGCGGCGGTGGTGCCGGTGCCGGGGAGCCCGATGAACGGCGACGTGTTGAATCCCAGCGGATTGTTCCCGACCGAGTACAGCACATAGAGCATTACGTCTTGAGCCGGACGGTATTCCGCGGTGACACGGGGAAGGAAGGCTTTGACGGTGGTCTCGCCAACGAATCCGCCGGCCAGGAAGCTCTTGTTCAATACGCGTTCGGACTGATACCGGCCCTCGAAGTTCGCCCGAATCTTCTCCGTTACATCGAAGTTCACCGCCCCGAACCCGGCGATATCGCGCACTTCGGTGAGATTATCCGTGGGCGTGACGGTGTTGACGCGGGTGATTGTGCCGGTCCAACCGGGGATCGAGTTCGTCGCTGTGTTCAACGTGCCGTTCGGGTTGAAGTACGATGCCAGTCCGTTGGTCTGGAAGCACGAATTGACGCAGGACAAGGTCGTGTAGTTCGTCGAGACCGTGAAGTTCTGCTGTTTCAGCCAATAGGCGCCGAAGGAGTAGCGCAGGCGCTGGTCCTGAGGCGATTGCACGCGAAATTCAAATTGATTGGCCTTGGCACGTTGCTTGTTGCCCAGGCTGAAACTGGCGGGGAACGGGCCGAAATCGGTGTCCTGCCCGCGTTTCACGACCTCGTATTCGTGACCGTAGATGAATGTCAGGTCGTGTTCGGCGACTTTCCAATTCAACTCCGCGCTGGCGCGCGTGTGCTCGCCGTGCACGGTGGGGTCGGGGATCATGTCGAAGTTGGGGAACTGGTTGATCCCCGCGTTCACCGTATCGGGCGCTTTCACCGTGCCGGTCGGATAGCGCACGGTAGCGCCAGTGATCGGATTGATGAATGTGCCGTTCTTCTCCGCCGGCGGCGTCCAATAGAACATGGACGGGCCGTCGTGATCCTTATTGCGCGTGAGGCGCGCCTCGATGCGCACGTCGTCGCTGGGATTGAACACCAGCTTGGCCGCGCCCATGTACGTGTTCGTGTTCTGAACGCCCACGCCTTGCGGATGCAGAATGTCGGGCGGAGCGGTCCACTTCGACGGACCGCCGTAATTCTCGTACGCGAGGAAGACGAGGCCGAGCAACTTGTCGCCCGCCAACGGCCCGGAAACGAGGGCGTTGAAATCCTGCTGATGGTCGGTCGCCACGTTGAAATTGACCTTCGCGACAAACTGGTCGGTCGGATCCTTCGTGACGAAGTTCAACGCGCCGCCGAACGTGGCTCGCCCGAACTGCGCGCTCTGCGGGCCGGGCATGGATTCGACGCGTTCGAGATAATCGTAGGGGATGTTCAGGATGCCGCCGGCGAGATAGACGCCGTCCATGAACGAGTTCGCTTTGCTTTGATTTCCAGAGGCCGACGCGCCCAACCCGCGGAAGAACAATCGCGGCGCGCCGCCGGCGCGTCCGAAAGACGCGCCTTGGAAGTTCATGCTCGGCGTCAGATTGTTGAGGTCGCGAATGGAGGCGACGTTGACTTGCTTGAGCATTTCTCCGGTGTAGGCGGAAACCTGCAGCGGAACGTCCTGAAGTTTTTCATCCGTGCGCCGCGCCGTGACGGTGATGGTCTCCACGCCGACGCTCTGCGGCTGTGCCGCGGCCGTCGCGCTCCATAAGCCGGCGACGACACTCACGCATCCCAACATCAGCTGATGTCTACGATTCATCACGCCCCTCCCCGATGGATTTGTTTCGCCCCTCGTCAGTGCAAAAATCTCACGCAAGGAAACTCTAGGCCCGTAAGGGGTTCGGGCGCGGGAAATCGCGGCGCCGTGTCATTGAATGGACGGATTGCGCAGGCAATTTTTACCCGGGTGATATTGACTAGACATTATTACCCGGATATATATCCCGTCATGAACACCATATTTCCGCTCTGCACTGCCTTCGTCGGCCAGACACGCCTCGCCGCCGGCCCCCTCGACCAAGTGGCGCTTGCCGCTAAGCGTGCGGGCGCGACCGCCACGGATTTGGTGCAGATCTACGACGACTCGTCGGGCCGGGTGATCGATATCGATCCGCGCGGCAGCGACGCCGACATGATCGCGCGCCTGCCGCGTGTGCCTGCCGATTCTGCGCCAGCGCCAGCCGCGTCCGACGCGCGCCGCGGTCGCGGACGACCAAAATTGGGCGTGGTCGCGCGCGAGGTCACGCTGCTCCCGCGCCATTGGGAATGGCTCAGCGCGCAATCCGGCGGTGCATCTGTCGCATTGCGCAAACTCGTCGAAGAGGCGCGGCGCGGCAGCGCGTCCAAAGACTCGGCGCGGCGCACGCGCGACGCGGCTTACGCCTTCATGTCCGCGATGGCGGGAAATCTGCCCGAGTTCGAGGAAGCATCGCGTGCATTGTTCAGCGGCGCACACGACAAGCTTGTTGCAATTCTCGCGCGATGGCCTGCGGATGTACGCGACTACACGCTGAAACTCGCTCATCTCAGCACGAACTGAACGTTTTGCGATTCCATCCGTTGTCCTGAATGGCGTACCGCCACAAATCTCAGGAGCGAAAAATGGAAAACAAGCAGCAGGGCCAGCAGGCCGGTCAGAAATCGTCTTCGCAAGACCAGCAGAAGCAACAGACTCAGCAGGGCGACCAGAAGCAGCAGGGGCAACAGGGTCAGGACAAGCAGCGCCAGGGCCAGATGGGCCAAGGCGAGGAGCGTTCGCGTGATCAGCAGCAGAAGCAGGCTGGAACGCAAACCCAGCAGCAGGGCGACAATCAGGCCGATCAGTCCAAGCGCCCGAACCTCGACAGGCAGGACCAGAAGAAGAACGAAGCCGAGACTTCCGACGAATAGCGAGAGATCAGGCCCCCGCCGCAAGCGGGGGCCTTTTTCGCCATCGACGCGCGCTCGGCGAAGCCCATCGGGTCGCAGCGCGCGCTTCACCGTAGAAGTGACCCGCCGCCAAGGCACACACTCGACATCCGTCGACGCCTTTGGCACAAGCATTTCGATGACATCGATCCTGATCGCCAGGACGGCCCTGTGACCGGCGCTCGCCTCGCCGAGGCCGTCGCCCTATGGCAGCAAGGCAAGGCGCGCGATGCCTGGCGGCTGTGCGACAGCATCCTGAACGCCGCACCGCGCGATTTCGAGACGCTGAACGTTGCCGGCACCATCGCCCTGCAAGCCGGCGAAGCCGCCCGCAGCGCGGATCTCCTCGCACAGGCAGTGGCGATCAATCCGGCTGTTGCGCGCGCCTTTTGCACCCTCGGCATGGCGCAACACCAATCGAAGCAATACGACGCGGCGGTGGCGAGTTTCGATCGCGCCATCGCGCTGAAGCCGTCCCTCATCGATGCACATATCAACCGCGCGGCGGCGTTGACGGAACTCAAACGTCTCGACGACGCTCTGGCGAGTTGCGACACGGCGCTCGCGGCCAGTCCGGATTCCGTGGAAGCCCTCATGAATCGCGGCGTTTTGTTTCGCCAGCTTGAGCGGTTCGACGCGGCGCTGGCGGACTATGACCGTGCGGTTGCATTGCAGCCTACAAATCATCGCGCCCATGATGGCCGTGCGCGGGCATTGGAATCGATGAAGCGTCTGGACGACGCGCTGGCGGCTTACGATCAGGTGATAGCCCTGAAGCCGGACCTCAACACCGCATACATCAGTCGCGGGCTTGTGCTCGCGGAAATGGAGCGCTTCGCGGAAGCGCTTGTGGCCCACGAGAAGGCCGCCGCCCTCAAGCCTGACGATCCGGCCGCCTACGCCAATCACGGCGAGGTGATGCGACGGCTCAACCGCCATGAAGACGCGGTGGCCAGTTACGATCGCGCGCTCGCCATCAACCCCACTCACCGCTTCATCCCAGGCATGCGGCTGGCGATGAAACTACAGATGTGCGACTGGTCCAATCTGGATGCGGAGATCGCCCGGTTGACGGGACAAGTGATGCGCGGGGATGAAGTCGTCGCACCCTTCACTTTTCTCGCGGTTTCGAATGCGCCCGCGGCACAACTCAAGTGCGCACGGGTCTGGGACGCCGCATGGCATAAGCTCACGCACCCCCTACCGCCGCTCAAGAGAGCGCCGCGCCACGACAAGATTCGCATCGGCTACTTCACCGGTGACTTTTATGCGCACGCGGTCGCTTTCCTGATCGCGGAGTGTCTTGAACGCCACGACCGGTCAAGGTTCGAGATCACCGCCTTCTGCTTCAGCCCGACCACGGGCGACTATATGCAGGAACGGCTGCGGCGCGGGTTCGATCGCTTCGTCGAGATTCGTGACCGCTCGGACACGGACGTCGCCACGCTTGCGCGGGAGTTGGAGATCGACATCGCCGTCGACCTCAAAGGCATTACCAATGAGGCCCGCGGACGCCTGTTCGCCCATCGCGCGGCGCCGATTCAGGTGAACTATCTCGGATACCCCGGCACCATGGGCGCCGACTACATGGACTACATCATCGCCGATCCGGTGCTGATCCCGGATACTGACCGCGGCTACTACGCCGAGAAGGTGGTGACGTTGCCGGACACCTATCAACCTAACGATACCCAGCGCGCCGTCGCGGCGCGCACCTTCGGCCGCGCCGAACTGGGCCTGCCGGAGAACGGCTTCGTGTTCGTGTGCTTCAACAACACCTACAAGATCCTGCCCCCGGTATTCGACGTCTGGATGCGGGTGCTCAAGCAGGTGGGCGACAGTGTCCTTTGGCTCTTGGGCGACAATCCGACCATGCAGCGCAATCTGCGGCGCGAGGCGCAGGCGCGCGGCGTCGATCCGACGCGGTTGGTGTTCGCGGACCGCGTCTCCACGCCGGAACATCTCGCGCGCCAGGTCCACGGCGATCTGTTCCTCGACACCGCGCCTTACAACGCCCACACCACCGCCAGCGAGGCCTTGTGGATGGGCCTGCCGATCGTCACCTGCCCGGGCGACACGTTCGCCAGTCGCGTCGCCGCAAGCCTTGTCAGGGCCGCAGGTCTGCCTGAACTTGTCGTAAATTCCTGGGAAGACTACGAGCGCCTTGCCGTGCGCCTCGCCCAGTCGCCGGAGAAGCTGGCCGCACTCAAGGAACGGCTGACTCGCGATCGAGCGACGTGCCCTTTATTCGACACACGACGTTTCACCCGCAACCTCGAAGCGGCGTACACCGCAATGTACGAACGGCTGCAAGCCGGACTGCCGCCCGATCACCTCACGATCGGGTAACGAAGACTACTTCGTCTTCGGTGTCCACGCGGCGACGAGTTTCTTGCCCTCTTCGACCTGCTGCGGAGTCATGGTGCTGGCGATCTGATCGCGATCGGACGCCGCGTCCTTATCGCCTTTGCGCGCGGCAAGCGCGTACCACATGTAGGCGTGCACCTTGTCCTCGCTTACGCCTTGGCCCCTCAGATACATCGAGGCCAAGGTGTACTGCGCGTCGACATCGCCGCCCTGCGCCAGTGGCTCGAGCAACCGGTTGGCGCGTGCGTAGTCAGCCTTGGTATAGGCCTTGATGCCGTCTTCGAGAGGTCCGGCCCAAGCAATGCCGGCGGAAAGACAAACAGTCGCCAGAACGGCAACGAACTGGCGAACACTCAGCGCTTTGGTCATGACATTCACCAAGCATACGTTTCACACAGCGCGTTGAGTCTAGACGTTCGCGGTGACGTTGCAAGGTTCGCTTAGCCAATCATGGGCCGACCGCCCGCCACGGTCCCTTGCCGTCAAAGGCGCAGGTGGTCTCGCCAGGCTTGGCATCTTGCAGACAAACATAGAGCGGCTTGCCCTTGTACGCCCATTGCACTGCACCATCGACCCGCGCGACCGTTGTCCATGCACCCAGCGGATGCGCCGCCGAAGGCGCGGCCAGCGGGCGCCATTGCAAGGTGCACTGGCCGTTGCAGGATGGGCGCGATCCCGGCACATCCTTGTCGAAGGCGTACAGGGTCATGCCGCGAAAGTCGGCGAGAACAATGCCTTGGGCTGCACGCCGCGCCGAGACGCCGGCGGGCAGCGGCGGCAGGTCCGCGGCTGGAATGGCGGTGTCCGCCGCCTTCGCGCCCGCGCGACTGGGAAAATTCCAAGCGACCAGGGCGAGATGCCACGATCCGCCGCCGTCGCCATAGGTCCCGCCGGCCTTGAGTTCTTGTGCATAGCGGTAGAGCGGGCGGCCGCGATAGGCCCATTGCCGGCCGCCGTCCGGCCGCGCCACCACCGTCCACTCGCCGACCGGCTTCGCCTCCGTGGGTGCCACGACAGGCGGCCAGGCGGTGGCACAGGGACCGACGCAGGTGGATGCGTTGGGCTGCGTGTCCCGATCGAACACATACAGCGACATGCCATTGGCCGCCGCGAACACCGGCCCGCCAGGCGTGTCGTGGATGGTGATCTCCGCCGGAAGCTCCGGCGTCGCCGCTTGCGCGGCAGCGACGAGAAAGAGAGCGAGCCAGCGCATCAGGCGAAGACTTCCGTGACCGGCTTCTTGGTCTCCATGGAGCCGGAGCCGAAGCGATCCTGCGCGACACCGACCGCCTGCATGGCGGTGAGCGCCAATCGCGTCACCGGCTCGCCCTTGCCTTCGATGTGCATGCCGGACTTCACACGCCCCCCGGCACGGCCGGCGAACATCACCGGCAGATTGCTGACCGTATGCACCTTGGCGAAGTCCGTATCCGAATGGGCCACAACCAGCGTGTTGTCGAGCAACGTACCGTCGCCCTCCTTCACGCTGTCGAGGACGCCCACGAACGCGCCCCACTGATCCATGAGGTCCTTGACGAACTGGGTGGCGATTGGCTGGTACCCCAGCTTTTCATCGATCTGCTCATCGTGGGTAAGCTGGTGGTGCGACGTCGTGCTGCCGCGCTTGGTAAGCGACGAGGCGCTATTGTTGATGTGCATGTTGAAGACCTTGGTCTGATTGCACGCCAACGCCATCGCCAGCAGCTGCGTCATGAGTTCGTGGTTCTTCACGACATTCTCGACCTCATGACCGACGTCGAAGCCTTCAGGCGCGCCCGGACTCTTGCAGGCAAGCAGCGGTTCCGGCTTCTGCAGCTGCATGGCCAGCTGGTTCTCTACCTGCCGCAAGGACGTGAAATACTGATCGAGCCGCGCCTTGTCCGCCGCACCCAGTTGCCGCTCGAGGTCCTGGCGCTGTTCGGTCACGGCGGAGAGCACGCTCTTGCGCGCCATGATCTTCGGGTCCGGTACGAAGCCGCCGGCGTTGGGGTCCTTGTAGTCCGGCCCGAAGACCCGCGTGTAGAACGCGAGCGCCGAACTCTCCGACGGATTCATCTGACCTGCGCCGCGCCCGCTCAGGGTGTTCGTGGAATCCGCGATGCCGGACAACTCGATCGATCTGAAGCGGGTGTTGCCGCCGATGGCATCCGCGACCATCACGTCGAAGGACACACCGGGGAACGCCAGCGCCGGCGGCGCGATGCCGGTGCGGAAGCCGGGGCCGCCGGTCTGGTGCGGGAAATTGGGTTTGCCGTCGAGCAGCACGTCGAAGCCGCTGAAGATCGATATCTTCTGCTTGAACGGCTCGATCGGTTTCAGTTCCGGGAGGATATCGTAGTCCGTGCCGATCTTGGTGGGCTTCCACCGGCCCGGCGTAACGCCCAATCCCCAGAACCAGGTGCCGAACCGCACCGGCAGCGGCGCACCGGCGGCGAGCGCCGTGCCATTGCCGTTCAGGAGACCGTCGAACAAGGGCAAGGCCACGCTGACGGCGCCTCCGCCCAACAAGCCGCGCAAGACGCGGCGGCGATCGAGGGTGCTCATCGCATGGCCTCCTTCGTGTTCTCGGGCGGCGCGATCTTGAAGAAGGCGTCGCTGAGCGCGATGCGGCGCAGGAGCTTTGGAATGCGGTAGCCGTCCGCGGCGAAGCGCTGATTCAAATTCTCCAGCCAGGCCCGTTCGCCGGACACGGGCGTGCGGCGCACCGCATACTCGTACATCCGATTGACCAGGCAAGCCGGGGCCGCCGGATTTTCACGGATGACGCGGCCGAGATCCGCCGCGGTGGCGAACGCCACGCCGTCGAGATCGCCGCTGGCGTCGATCGCACCTTCGCCTTCATCCGCGCGGAACACGCCGATGCCGTCGAAGTTCTCCATCGCGAGCCCAACAGGATCCATGATCTTATGACAGCCCGCGCAGGTCGGATTGGCGCGATGCGCCGTGAGCCGGTCGCGCGCGGTCTTGTAGAGCGGGTTTTTGGTGTCCTGGACGAGCGCGAAATCCACGTCGCCCGGCGGAATCGGCACCGGCTGGCACAGCACCAACTCCCGCAGCGCCTTGCCGCGCAAAGTCGGCGAACTACGTCCGTCATGGGAAAACGCGGCGAGGAAGTTCATCAGCGTCAGCACGCCGGCGCGGTTGTCACTCTCGGTAAATCGATAGGGCATCCAACCGGACTTCTGCGGCACGGGAATGCCATAGATGACGCCGAGAGGCCGCGTCATGAAAGTATCGCGGGTGGTGAAGATATCGCGGTAGTCGCCGGCCTTGGTGAGCGTAACGTCCACCAGCGTGCGCAGGGTCTGTTCCGGCATGTCCTCCTTCACGGCGCGCACGAATAGCGGATAAATCGCCGGATCCTTGACGAGATCGGCGTCTACCTCGAACTGCAGCATGTCCGCGAAGAAAGTGCGCACCGCGCCCTCGAGCCGCGGCGAGGCCAACAGGCGATCGACCTGCTTCGCAAGCCCGGACGTCGTGTGCAGGTCGCCGCGGGCCGCCGCCGCCAACAGTTCCGCGTTCGGTGTGGTGTTCCACAAGAAGAAGCTCAGCCGTGAAGCCTTGGCATAAGCATTGAGACGCTGCGCACCAGGACGATCCGGGTCAGGCTCCGTCGCATCAATTTCGAAGATGAACGACGGCGAGGACAACAGGCTCGCGAGGCTCAAACTCAGCCCACCATAGAAATCCCCGGTGATGCGCGTGGCGTCGTCTGCCGCCGCAACATAGGCCCGGGCTTCTGTATCCGTGAGAGGCCGTCGGAAGAGCAATCCGCCGATCTGGCGCAGGAAGGATTCAGCACACGCCGCATCGGCGGCCTTTTCCTCCTTCGGCGTGCACGTCAGGAACGTGCCGCGATGCGCCGGATCGACTACCTGCGCGGCGATGCTCGTGGCCATGATCTGATACTGCTCGAAACCGGCGGGCGACACGGAGATCTGGCTGGTGCCCGCGGCGATCAATCCGTGCTGCGGCCGCAGGATCGGATCGAAGCGGCCGGCGATCTGCACGTGGGTGCCGAGGATGTCGGCCACGCTGTTGCGGTATTGCTCCTCCGTCAACCGCCGCATGCCCGCCGGGGCGCCCGAACTGTCAGGCTCCGCCGGGCTGCAGCCGCACAGCGCGCCGAGAAGCAGAAGCGTGGCGACGCGGCGCTTCACGGCTAAGGCAACGCCGCGGTCTGGGCGCGCGCGGCTTCAGGATGGAGCACGAACGCCGGGATCGCCTCCACGTCTTGCGCCAGCGAGATCATGGTGCACTGGCCGTTCTCGTCCGGATATCCGTCGGCAAAGGCGGCCATGGATTTGTACTCCGAGGCGCAATCGCGGTTGCCGTTGGTGGCGACACCCTTACCGCCGTTGCGCGCCTGGGCCGACGTGATCTCGATCGGCTGATAACCGCCCATGATGCCTTTCAGGATTCCGTTCTTCTCAAGCGTCAAGCGGAAGTGTACCTGTCGAAATTCGTGCTCGTTCACCGCGCCGTAGGGACCGTTCAGGGCGAAGAACCAATTCAGGTACATCGTGTCGATGACATCGGTGGTGAGCACGCCATCGACGATCCGGCCATGCACCACGTTGCGCCAGCGCGGATTTGCGGTGACGGCGAACGTCTGGTTCGGCAGATGCTCACGCGCGCCGTCGAGCAGGGATTTGTCGTCCGTCGAGTAGATGCCGACTTCCACGTCGTCGTCGTTACGGCGGTCGTTCACGCCACGCAGCTCGATGAGATAGTTGTGCAGGCCGTCCTTCATGTAGCTGTTGTACTTCAGCGCCATCGACCCGCCGAAGGTCGCGCCTTCGCCGCGCCAGGATTTCGCGCAGCCCATGATGCGGTAGAGCTGGTTGTCCACCAGCTCGCCTTCCGGGTTGCGGAACTTTTCGTGCTTGCACGAACGCGCCGTGGCGCGGCCATCCTCGGTGCCGTCGAGATTCATGCCGTAGGAGATTTTGCCCTGCACGGTCTTCTGCACCGGGTGGCGCGGATCGTCGAGGAAGGAGCGCGGGTTGCGGCAGATGTCCTCGCCGTTGGGACCGCTCGTGTACTCGATCTTCCACTTCTTCTCGAGTTCGGGGGCGTTCTCCGGCTTGAGGAGACGCGCGCGCTCCGCCGGCTTCTGGGTGAGCAGGTACTGTTCGTCGGTGGTAGGAGAGAACCCTTCGGGGCAATCCGTCGCGAAGTCGCCGTAGTAGATCGCGACCGCGAACTTGGTCACCAGGAAGCCGAGGGTTTCGCCCTTCGCATCGCCGCGCGGCGCGGCGCTGCTGGTGCTCAGGCCAGCCACGCAGGCCACAGCCGCGACCGCCGCGCCAAGGCGGGCTCTTGTCATCAACGTGCGTGCACCCATGGGCGCTCCCCTCCGTCTCCGCGCACAGATGTTATCATAGGCATGAGACGAATCACCTCCCGCGGGGAACCGGAGGGGCTTCCGGCGGTTAAATCACCGTTGCCTCACGAATCATCCGGTCTTTCATGGACATTCAAAGCGTTACCGCGCTCCTGATTCTGGGCGTTCTGCTGCCGTTGTGGATCCTGTTCGGCTTGGCCGACTGGTATCAGCATCGAAAGACATCGATCCAGACCACCTCCGGCTGGCGGGAATCGGCACTTCATCTGCTGCTGACCGCCGAAGCGGGCGTGGCGGTGTTGGCTGCGCTTTACCTCGAGATCAATTCCCTGGTGCTGGCACTGGGCATCGGCGCCTTCGTTGCCCATGAGATCACCACGGGGCTGGACGTCGGCTACGCCACGGAACGCCGCCAGGTGTCGGCGACGGAGCAGCGCATACACGATTATCTGACCGCCATCCCGCTCAGCGTTCTCTTGCTGGTGTGCGCCACGCATCCGGTGGCGCTGTTCGGGCTGTTCGGAATTGGCAATACACCCGCTGACTTCTCCATTCGCATGAAGAGCCCGCCGCTGCCGGGGTGGTATCTCGGCGGATTTCTCGGCTTGTGTGCGCTCAATGCGCTCGCGTTCGTGGAGGAGCTGCTCCGCTGTCTGCGCGGGAAGCCCGTACGCTCGTACTAAGCCACTGACCGGCTCAGGGGCGAGATCGCCGGGCTTTGCCACTCGCCTTGACTGGAGGTGGAACTGCCGAAGCTGTTGCCGGTGTCGGGCGAGAAGTAGTCGATGAGCTGGCCATCGCGCCACAGTTCGTAGCACGCCGCCGCGTCCTGCAGGAGCATCAGGTCCATCCCCTTGGCGATGGCCGCAAAAGGCCCATCGGCCAGGAAGCTGGAGGATCCCAGCAACGTGCGGTCGCGCGTGTAGAGAACGGCGACATATTGACTGCTCGCAACCGACAGACGTCTGCGGCGGGGTGACAGCGCGTTCATGGGCGTGCTCGTGCGTCGGGGAAGACATGGAGCGAACGCCTCGCTGTGTCTGATGTTCCAACGCTGGCGGGAAATAATCATCGAAGTGTCACAGCCCTTACGGGAAAGCGGACCGAGCCATTAATTGCGCGGGCGATCTTGAAAGTCATCGTACTCCACGCGACGTTCCTCGAGGCCTTTGGCGATCATCGCCTTGATGAGGTTATCGCCAAGACCGCCAGCGCTCACCAGCGCGTCGGGACGCGCGCCGAGGATGTCCGCCAGCAAGCGAGCGCGGACGGCGGGCGGTGCCCTGTTGAAGATGTCGCGCGCCTTGCGCACGGACAGATGCGGGATCAACTCCCGCTCCTTGTGTTCGTCCAGCACCCGGGTGGCGACGACGAACGCGGCGAAGTCGAGAATGCCGCCGTAAACGCGATCGGCCTTGGCGAGCATCTTCTCGGACGCGGACGCATCCAGTTTCTCGCCCGCCGGCAGGAAGTGCCGCGATTTCTGGATGCGGCTGTAGTCGACGTCGCGCTTCAGGGTGGCCGCGCCGCCGCCGAGGGGCTTGCCCGACTTGGCGGCCCACTCGACCTCGTTCATCAGCGTGCTTTCGGGAAACTCGCTCTCCGCGCCGCTGTCGGTGACGCAGTAGACCGTGCCGTCGGCGACTTCCTCGACGTAATATTTACGCCCGTCCTTGGCGTAAGCGATGGAGCCGCGTGGAAAACGACCAGGCATCAAAACCTCCGCCGTAAGGCTACGGCACCGATGAAGAGAAGAGCGACGCCCGCGGCGAGAAGCGACATGGTGAAGCCTCGCGGCCAGTAGGAGAATACGACTGTCGACGTCCCGGCGGGAAGGAGAACAGTTTGGAACGTATCCTCCGCCATGCCCATCCCCACGGCCCGACCGTTTACGGTGGCGTTCCAACCGTCCATGAAGACCTCCAGGCGCGTCAACGCGGCCGGCTGCGGACAGGCGATATCGGCGGCGTTGTGCGAGCGGAGCGTCACCGCGCAGCCGGGCGCGGACATGTAGGGACGCGGATTCTCGATTTCGTATATCGACACCTTCGGCCCGCTGTAGACCGGCGCCGCGCTGACGCCGGCCGCCTGAAAGCTGGGATCGGCGACGATGTACTTCACCCCCGTTGCCGCGTAGGCGGGCACGCGATCCGTCAGCCGGGTTTTGCCGGACCTCTCGCCCGGCAGGGGCGTTTCGAAGGTGGTGCCGACGGCCTCCGGGTCGAGGCGCGCGCGAATGTAGTCCATCGTGCGCTTGGGCACCGGAATGTCGTTGAACATCAGGTCGGGCACACCCCACGCGGACCCATAGTTGGAGCCGACCGCGTTGCCATTGGTCGAGACGATGCGGTGAAAGCCCACGTTGTCTTGAAGGAACGCGACCGCGCCATCGTCATACTTGCCGCCGCGGAGGTGGGACAGGAACGGCATGAAGAACAAGGCAGCGGCTTCCAACGCCAGCAGCCCGCCCAAGAGATGCGCGGCCCGGCGGCCATCCCGCAGAAAGCCCACTAGCATCATCCCGCCCGCCAACAGCACCGTCAGCGCGAAGGAGCGCCAGGCGAAGTGGTACAGATGCGGTTCGCGGTTCCAGAAGTCGGGCAAGCCCGGCCACGCGGCGGCGATCGCGCCGGCGACAAGACCCAGCGCGCCGAGCGCCCCGCACATCATCGTCCAGCGCCGGGCTGTCGCCGAGAGGGTGGGCAGGCGATCGACGAACATCGCCGCCAGGACGATCGTGCAAAGCAACCAACCAGGATTGAGGTAGCGGTAGGCCGCCGCGGTTTTGGCCAGCGGCAGCTGCATGAACGCCTCGTAGATCGGCGGCCACCCGTGGCTCGCGCCGAGACAGATGATGATCCAGGCGACCAGCAGCGCTTTCACCGCCCGCCCTTGCGCCACGATCAAGCCGCCAATCGCCGCAGCGACAGGCAGGAAGCCGGTATATCCGCCGATGCCGCTAAAGGCGCCGGCAACCGGGTCGCGCGCCGCAAAGATCGGCCCGTATACGTAGGGCAGCAGGTATTGCAGGAGGGGCAGCGAACTCAATACCGCGCCGTAGAATCCCGAACCTTCATGGGGGCCGGTGGTGCTCTCCGGCAGGAAGCGGAGGAACGCGAGGAGGACCGGCGCGCTGAGCATGAGCGCGACGAGACCCATCGTCGCGACGTCGCACAGGAACCGCCCCGCCTGACGCGGCCGCAGCCCGACGGCGCGCACGGCCACCCACAGCACCAGCAGCAGGGAATACAGGTACACCTGTTCCGGAAAGCCGGCGTAGACCGCAAGCGCCGCCGCCAGCGCACCGACGCACACAGCCGACAGACGGCGTGCGAAGGGCAGATCCGCCGCTGTGTTGGCGCGCATCCATTCGAAGGCGAACAGGATCCACGGCAGGAAGGCGACGGGATTGAACGTTGAATGCCGCAGCCAAGCGAACACGCCGTTGGCTTCGTACAAGACGGCGCCCGTGAGCGCCGCCGCCGCGCCGAGCCCGAAGCGGCGCAGGAACAGCAGCATGCCGATCCCGCCGAGCAACTGCAGGAGCGCGTGTTCGATATCCTGTCCGTGGGGCAGCACCAGCAGCCAGGTAAAGGGGAACAGCGCCGCGGAGTTCATCTCTCCCAGCAGCGGCGTGCCGAGACCCTCGTAGTGGTTCCACAGCGGCAGGTTTCCGGAGAACAGCTCCTTCGTCGCGCGCACGCCCAATGTGTACGACGTGATCGAGACGTTGGGGTCGATGGTGGGGTAGCCGACAGTTCGTCCCCATTCGTGATCGTAGGCGAGTTGGCTGTAGAGGTACTTGGTCTCCGTCTCGACCAGGCCGAACACCACGATCCCGACCGCGAACAGCGGGATCACGCCCAGCAGCCAAACGGGACGGAAGCGCGCGGACACCCAGGTGAGGAATACGCTGGGCGTCAAATGCGACCGAGATTCGGTGTGCCTTGGCCCAACCAGGCTTTGGCGAACAGCTTCTCATACTCGGCCGCCGCGGCGGTGTCCCCGGCACGCGCGGACGCTTCCTTCAGCGCATAAAGAGCCCAGGCGTTGTTGGGCGTGTCGATCAGCGCTTGGCGCAGCAGGGGGATCGCGCCAGCCGCATCGCCGGTGCGCAGCAGGAGGACCGCCAGGGACTGGCGCAAGGGCACATCCCAGGGCGGCGGATCGCCGCGGAACATCATGTCCTCGTCCTGCACCTTGACCGCGGCCTCCAGCCGACGGCGGGCGGTTCGCATGTCGCCCTGCGCAATCGCGATGCGCGCGCGCAGGACGTCCTCCGCCATGCCCATCAAGGCGTCCGGGCGCAGGCGCCGGCCTTGCGCCTTGGAGGCGTTCCGCCGCGCCTTGGCGAGGGCATCCAATTCCTTCCGGGCCTGGGCGACATCCTGCTGCCAGGCGAAAGCCGACCCGCGAGCATAGTGGGCCATGACAAGGGCGATCGGCATCTGCGGGCTCGGCAACGGCCGCGCCACCGTCTCGGCGGGACTCTCGAAGCGCAGGCGCGGATGCAAGGCGGCGGCGATGTAGTAATCGTTCCGCCCTCCGGCGTTGGGACGCAGCGAGGCTTCGAGCTGCTTGGCGAGCGTGAGCGCGCGCGGGCCGTCCCCCGCCATGCTGGCCGACGCCATCGCGAAATGAATATTGTGCGGATAGAGACCGTATTTGTACGCATCCGCCGTTTCGGGCACGGCGGCGATCAAGGCGGCATCGAGATCGATCGCCTTCAAGTTGGCGTTCAGCGCATCCTTGTAGCGGCCGAGACGGAAGAACAGATGCGAGGGCATGTGCACCATGTGCCCGATGCCCGGCGTGAGCTCGGCGAGCGTATCCGCGTAGGGCTCGGCGGCTTCCGGCTTCGGGATCTCGCCGAGATGAATGTAGTAGTGGACCGCGCCGGGATGACGCGGCTGGGCGGTCAGTAGCTTTTCCGTGGCGGCCAACGCCTCGCCGATGCGGCCCAGGGGCGCCAGGGTGCGTTTGGCGAACCACGGGTAGCCCGAGGCCACCATGGCGGCCTCGATGTGGGCGATCGCCACGTCCGGATCTTCCGGGAACGCCGCGTAAGCCGTCCGCATCGCGTCCGCGTAGGCCGCGTTGAGCTTGTCGCGCTTGTAGCCCTTGGCGTCGGAGTAGCGCGTTGCCAGCGCTTCGATCAACGCGCGCTCCTTCGGCGGCGTCGCCGACGTCATGAGGCTGACCGTGCGGCGCATCGCTTCCACGGCGGCGCCATTGTCGGCCTCGCGCATGGGGCCGTTGATGTTGGGACCCAGGTTCTGGGAGATGCCCCAGGCGCAGATCGCGCATTTCGGATCGATTTCCTCCGCCGCGCGGAACGCGCGGATGGCCTCGCCGTGATTGAAGCCGTAGGTCATCCGGATGCCCTGATCGAAATAGGCTTGGGCCTCGGGGATCGCGGTCGAGATCTTGAAACTGTTCGTACCGAGGCCGGGCCACAGGGGCGGACGGGTGGGGGCTTTCTCGTCCGGCGCTTGCGAGAGCTGGGCCTGCGCGGCATTCATCGCGCCTTGCATGTCGCGGCCGCAGAGATTGCGCGCGACCACGGCGGGATCGAACAGCTCGGAGACGTCGCGATCTTTGGCAAAGGCAGTCGGGGCGAACGCGGATGTCGCCATCAGCGCCGCCGCAAGCCCGAGACCAAACCTGATCCGCATAGCCCTTCCCCCCGTCTTTCGACTCCGCCGCCGCCTTTCCAGAGGTCAAAATTCCCGCGCACAGTATCGCGCCAAATACGCGCGGGGAATTTCCGCCCAAGGGTGGGGCAATACGACGTCGCGCGACTCTCTTAGACCAACAGAGAAACATAGCGCGACGACGGAAATCCGTCCAACGTCGCGGTGTGTGCAGTTATGATCCGTACGGGAAAGCCTGGGGACGGCACGTTGGACATCAAAGTCATCGAAACCGCTTTACCCATCCTCGACGTCCTCGCGGTGTTTGTGTTCGCGCTGACGGGAGCCCTGGCCGCCGCGCGCTTGCGGCAAACGCTCGTGACGTTTGTCTTCTTCGCGGTGGTCACCGGCGTCGGCGGGGGAACACTGCGCGACCTGTTGATCGGCGCGCCTGTCTTTTGGGTCCACGACAGCCGCGTCGTTCTCGTCTGCATCCTTGCATCGCTGGCGGTCTGGCTGACTCCCCAGCGCCTGTGGCCTGGACGGGCGCTTGAGTTCCTGGAT
Source organism: Rhodospirillaceae bacterium (assembly GCA_965279655.1). Lineage (GTDB taxonomy): Bacteria > Pseudomonadota > Alphaproteobacteria > Rhodospirillales > Rhodospirillaceae > SCTM01. The sequence continues at coordinate 4,898,560 of OZ257255.1, read as the reverse complement.
GGCGCGGGCCTCGTCGCCTACTCGGTCTTCGGGTGTTGGAAAGCGCTGACCTTCGAGGTCGCGCCGGTGCCGGCGGTAGTCATGGGCATCGTCACAGCCTGCATGGGCGGGATCATTCGTGACGTCTTGGCGGGCGTCCCGTCTATTCTCTTGCGCCCCGAGTTGTACGTCACCGCGTCAGCCCTGGCGGCGGCGGGGTTCATGATCCTTTACCTCCTGGGCGTCCCGCTGTACTTCGCCGCGGGAATCGCGGTGACGGCGGGCTTCGCCCTTCGCGCGACCGCGATCGTTTGGAAGCTCGGTCTTCCGAACTATCGGAAATAGATCAAACCGGCCGGCTCGCGCTGGTTCAATTCAGCCGCAGCGCCGCCGCCGACAGCGACGCGATCGGCGTGGGCGAGAAAAAGCCGCCCAGCTTGGCGCCGTCCGCCCATAGTTCGTAACCGTAACAGTCGGGGTCTGCGAGGGCCACGCGAGGCGCACGACTATCCGCCTCGAAGCGGTCCTTCGCGACCATGGGACGAACCTGGAGCACCTTGCGGCCCGGCCCCAGGATGAGCACGAGATACTGCGCCATCTCCAGCCTCGAATTCACGTGTGCTCCTGGGATCAAAACGCCCCAGACACGCGCAAGGCTCGGTGCGCCCTGGTTACGGATTCCCAATGGGTAACCGACAAAGCGTCGGCTGGTGTGCGCCCTTAAACCTCGGGCTTCGGCGACGCCGCCCCGGCGCGGATTTTCACACGCTCAATCCGCTCATGGCCGCGGTGCACCTCACCGAATGCGACGCCGTGACAGCGAAAAAACAAGCCGGCGCGTTCCAGCGCCACATGATCGCTGAACGCATGAATCGTTCGTTCGCGCACCACCGCGCCAGACGCATCGTAGGCAATGCAACGATACGCGCGTTCCTGGTAGTCCTTCTTGGCAGAAGCATCGCCAGCAGACATCATCGCCCCCCAGCGTGAGTAATAAGACTGATTTCTTCGATCACAAAGCCATCCAGGGGGTGTGATCACACCATGGTGAACCACGCGGCGTTGCCGCACCCCGCACCATCGTGGCTACGCGAGTCCATCCAGTTCTGGATAGTGTCGGAAGATGCCCTGGGTGTTGAACGGGATGCGCCGCGCGGACACGAGGTAGGCCGCGAGCCTCGGGCGATCCGCCACGCGATGGCGGAAGTCCGCCAGGCGCGGCAGCTTCTTCTCGATGCGCGCCATGCTCTTCGGGAAGGCGTAGCGCAGACCCTCGATAACCTGGAATAGCGAGAGATCAGCAGTGGTCGCGCGGGCGCCGGTGAGATAGCGCTGTTTGCCGAGCACGTCGTGGAAGTAGTCGAGGAACTTCGGCACGCGTTCCTTCAGGAAGGCGCGCGCGGCGGCTTTTGATTCCTTCTTCTGGTCCTCGTAGTAGAGGCTCACCGCGATCGGATGATGGGTGTCGTGCGCCTCCACCACCAAATCTGCGAGCGTGAGTTGGAGCTGATGCACCCACAGACGCCCCGCTTCCGCTTTCGGCGCGAGGCCGAGACGGCCGGCGAGATAGAGCAGGATGTTGGCGGTCTGGCTGACGACTACCTTGCCGTCGCGCAGGAACGGCGGCGCGAAGGGCGGCGTCTTGAGACGCGGACTGTTCATCAGCGCCAGCATGCGCTTCAGGCCGGCCTCAGTGCGGGCGACGTCCTTGTAGTCCGCGCCCGCATCCTCAAGGGCCAACCGCACAAATTCGCCGCGGCCCTGGATTCCGGGCCAATAGAACAGTTCGTAAGCCATGGATCGCCTCGCGTGGATTGAACCGGCACCGCCGGGATGATGTTCCCGTATGGGGGATAACGATAGCTGATGGAAAGCTGCGGTTGGGGCGTAAGGGGGGCGGCGGCCCCAGGTGATCGGCATCCGTTCAAAAGATTCTCTGCCGTGGCCTCGCGCGAGGCCTTGGCCCCTAGATGGCAAAGCGTTCGCACCTGCGAACGAGGGGTTGTTACAGACACCACCATCAGGGGAATGAGTCTTATGCGGATCCAGCCGCGCACCAACGCGCAAAAATTCAGAATCCAACTTGCCTGCACGGTCGCCTTCGCCAGCTTGGCGGCGACCGGCGGCGCGGTAGCCCAGGAGATCGAAGAACTCACCGTCACCGCGCGACGCACGGAAGAGACGATTATCGGGATTCCGCTTTCCGTGGCGGCGTTCTCGTCCGAAGACCTTCAGAACCGCGGTATCCGCGACCTGAACGACATTTCCGATTTCTCGCCCGGCTTTCACAGGCAATCGCAGAGCGTCGCCCGCAACGACCGCGGCTTCAACACCTTGGCCATGCGCGGCGTGAGCGCGGGTGTGGGCGTGTTCGTGGACGGCGCGCCGGTCAACGGCGCCAACCTTCCCGGCCTGATGGACTATGAGCGCGTGGAAGTGGTCAAAGGTCCGCAGAGCGCCTACTTCGGCCGCGGCACCTTCTCCGGCGCGATCAACTTCATCACCCGCGCGCCGAGCGAAGACTTCAGCACCCGCGTCGACCTGCGCTATGAGCGCTTCAACTCGATCGATGTGACCGGCGCCGTCGAGGGGCCGATCGTTCCCGGCAAGCTGTCGGCGCGCCTGAGCGGCCGCGTCTATCACACCGACGGCTCTTACGAAGACGCCGCCTATCCCGACGTTCGGTTGGGAAACCGCAACACACGCTCGATCAGCGCCACCTTGGAAGCGACGCCGACCGACGCCCTGAAAGTCCGGGTGTACGGCGTGCGCTGGACCGACAGCGACGGCTTGCCGGCGAACGGCCGCCTCGGACCGGGGCAGTTCAACTGCAACCCGGGCGCCGCCCAGTACATCTGCGGCGAGATCGGCGAACCGCCGCGGTCCTCGCAGACCTGGCAGCAATCCCTGCCGCCGCTGGCCTACAACGTGCTGACGAATGCGCCGGGCTATTTCCAGCCCGGGTTCCTCGACCACCTCGGCATCACGCGCCGGGGCACACAGGCGCGCGTGCTGGTCGACTATGACCTGAACGATTGGCACATCGGCGGCATCGGGTCCTACGGCGAAGACCGCTGGGGCTTCATGCAGACGCTGTTCAGCATCGACGTACGCAACCTGCCCAACCCCAACTACGCCTCCAACCCGACGGGCTTGCTGCCGCAGGTGTACCAGAACACCTCGGGCAACAACGTCAACCACGACCGTTACCTCGAAGCGCGCGTGGATTCGCCGGCGACCAACCGCCTGCACGGGAGCTTGGGTTTCAACTTCTTCTACGGCCGCACGCAAAGCATCACGCGCGCCTTCACCGTGACCGGCTACCAGCTGAGCTCGCCGCCGGCGATCTCGAAGAACTACACCAAGAGCGTGTTCGGCGCGCTGGCCTACGACTTCACCGACCAACTCTCGCTGAACCTGGAAGGCCGCTACCAAGTCGACGACACGCAAGAGATCCGGGTGTCGACGACGACGGCGAACTTCTCCGCGACCTTCAAGGCCTTCGCACCGCGCGCTATCGTGCAATACAAGCCGAATGCGGACACGACGGTCTATGTGTCGTACTCGGAAGGCACGCGGCCCGGCACCTTCAACACCGGGTTCTTCTCGGCGACGCCGTTCGTTCAGGCGCAGCTGGCCGCGACCGGGGTGGTGCCGCCCATCGTTCCCCAAGACAAGATGAAGATGTGGGAACTTGGGTATAAAGCCCAGCTGTTCGACAACCGCCTGCGCATCCTCGCCGCGGCGTATTACGGCAAGTGGGTCAACCGCCCGATCACGAGCATCATTCCGTACTACCCGACGCCGACGTCGCAGGTGCTCGCGAACCTCACGATCACCGCGCCGAACGGGGCGGTGAATCTGCATGGCGCGGAGTTCCAGGCCGACTTCGCCATGACCGAGAACCTGACGCTCTCGGGCACATTCGCGATTGCCGATACGGATATCCGCAAGACCTACTGCTCCGATTGCTTGGCGGTGTCGGGCAATCCGTTCCCGGTGGGGACGCAGCTGCCCGGTTACTCCAAGTACACGGGCACGTTCTCCGCCACCTACGAGCATGAACTCGCGACGGACTACAAAGGCCACCTGCGCGGCGACGTGGTCTACGCCAGCAAGATCTATGACTCGGAAGGCAACTTCGCGTGGACCCCGGCGAGCGCGATCCTGAACCTGCGCGCCGGCGTGACGCATAGCGACTATCTGGTGGAGTTGTACGTCAACAACGTGTTCGACAGCCGCGCCCCGATCGGCCTGAACCGCAGCGTGATCAACACATACGCGGCGACCGGAGCCGTGGTGGGGAGCACGCAAGGCCTCACGGTCTCGCTGCGCCAACCGGCGACGTATGGCATCCGTCTCAGCGCGAAGTTCTAAAAAATCTCGAAACGTGAGGCTTACAGCCCAGTCCCGATCGGACTGGGCTGTTTTCTTATCTGCTCAGGCGCGCAGGCACTTCCGCGAAGAGATTGCCGAGTGCCTGGTCCATCTGCGCGGCCGTGAAGGGCTTCTGCAGATGCCGCCGGGTCTGCGAGGACTTCGCCGCCGCCGATTCCATGAGACTGCCGTCGTTGTATCCGGTCATGGTGATGATCTTCTGGCCCGGGGCTTTGTGGGCGGCCAGGTCGGCCAAGCGGTCGCCATCAATCTCGCCCGGCAAGCCCAGATCCGTGACCAAGAGGTCGAACGGCTCTGACAGCAGTACCTCAAGACCCGCCGCGCCGCTGTCCGCGGCTGTGACGGCAAAGCCCCTGCGCTCGAGTTGGAGCTTGATGGTGTCGCGCACGTCGTCGATGTCTTCGACCAGGAGAACGCGGAGCCGGCCGTGACTCTGCCGATGGGCATCCGATACCGCTTTCACGTTCACCGGCGGGGCGTCCGACAAGGGCAGGAGGATTCTCACGGTCGTGCCGCGGCCTTCGGTCGACTCCATGCGCAGGTCGCCACCCGACTGCTGAATGAAGCCGTAAGCCATGCTCAGGCCTAGTCCGCTGCCTTGATGGGACGGCTTGGTGGAGAAGAACGGTTCAAAGGCGCGTTCGAGCACCTCTACCGGCATTCCCGCGCCCGTATCCGCGAGTGCGATCTCCACATAGCGGCCCTTGGCCAAGGTTCCGTAGTCGGCGCCGATGTCCCGCGCCGCGACGGAGATGTGCAACGTGCCGCCGTTCGGCATGGCATCGCGGGCGTTGAGGCCGAGGTTCAGCAAGGCGTTGTCGAATTGGCCCTGATCGATGTTGAGGCACGCCGCCGGGATCGCGCCGGTGTCCGTGCGGATCGCGATGTTCTCGGGCAGGGCGTGGCGCAGCAAGTGGACGCTGGATTGCATGAGCGCACCCAGATCGTGCTGCCGGGAGGAAAGCGGCAGTTTCCGGGCGAAGGTCAGGAGCTGCTTGGTCAGGGTCGCGCCGCGCGCGCAGGCGCGCTGGCCGACCTCGACGCGCTTCGCGACAAAGGACTCTTCCGCGACGTCATCGGCGATCAATTCGAGATTGAGCGCGACGATGGCCAGCAGGTTGTTGAAGTCGTGGGCGACGCCGGCCGTGAGCTGGCCGACCGCTTCCATCTTGTGCGAATGCCGCAGCTTTTCTTCCATGCGCCGGCGCTTGGTCATGTCCTGGATCTGCACCACGAATTGGACCGGCGTGCCGTCGTCGCGCCGCACCAGGGACACATTGAGTAGCACCCAGATCGGATCGCCGTTCTTGTGGATGTAGCGCTTCTCGAAGCAGCAGTGGTCGTAGCTGCCGTCGCGCAGCGCCTCGATGTGAGCAACATTCTGTGCGAGGTCGTCGGGATGGGTGATGGAATGATAGGTGGTCGCCAGCAATTCGGCTTCGCTGTAGCCGAGCATCCGGCTGGTCGCCGCATTGATGCGCAACCAGCGGCCTTCCAACGAGCCGATGGCCATGCCGGTGCCCGCGCCGTCGAAGGCGCTCCGGAAGCGGGATTCGCTCTCCGACAGCTGCCGCGTATGGGCGGCCAGGAAGGCGGCGTCGGCGCGGCGCCGTTCACCGACGACGGCACCGCCGGTCATGATGGTGGTCGCGAAGATCGCGCAGAACAGGTCGAGGCTGTTGAAGTGATCGTAGGGCGACAGCAGCATCATCGGCGTTGCGTCGTGAACCGATCCCCAGGTCGCGACGGCGGCGACGAGCAGAACCGCGGTGGCGTTCTCACGCTGGGTGAAGCGCAAGGTGCCCCAGAGCAGCAGGGGAATGAATCCGAACACGATTCCCGATGACAGGAACATGACGCTGGTGAGGATCAGGGTCGCCACCGCGGCGCCGATCTCCAGGAGATGGCGCGTCCGCCAGCCGTGTTGGGTATGGCCGAACCACAAGATGAGGAAGGGCGCGACCACCAGGACGCCGACGGTGTCGGCCACCCACCACGTCCACCACTGGGACAGCGCCTCCGCCGGCGTGATCGCGCCGGCGATGGTCAGGGACGCCATGCCGATGCTGGCCGACAGCATCATCGGCGCGGCCGCGCCGCAAAACGTGAAGGCCACCACATCGCAGGGCGCTTGGAACGAGGGCCGGAAACACGTGGCACGGAGAAGCAAGGCGCCGGCGTACGCCGACAGCGCATTGCCGAGGGCGATGGCGATCGCCACGGGCATGTGGAACGCGCCGCTGTGCGGCAAATGAATCAACGCGCCGAGGAGAATGCAGAGCCACGCACTACGGCCCCAGAGGACGAAAGCCGCAACGGCGATCCCGCTCGCCGGCCAAATCGGCGAAGACACGTCGCCATCGGCCACCATCGCCAAGCCCAGGGAATTCGCCCCCGCATAGGCAAGGGCGGTAATCAGGAGGTGCACGAATGAAGGGACCTTGCGGGACATCGTTTCGAGTGTGGGAAATCGGACGCCCGACTCACACGACACGGGGGGTTCGGGGTCGCTCAACATCACTATCGAACTCACGGCGGCTGGTCCCTTCTTGGGTTGTTCTTCTGGCGGCGCGCTTCTTCCGCGCCCGCCGTCAACCTTTAGGGGAAAGGATCGCCCTGGAGCAGGCGTGGGGAAGTTTAAGACCCTGAGCAAAGGTATTACGGGCGGGACATTCACCCCGTCAGGCTTGTTTCCCCGGGGGAAAATTGGCACCGCCATACCTTAGAGCAGCGCAATTAACCGTCCGAATTCTCGCTCACGGGGTGCCCGCTGCTTAGCATCGCGAGATCCTAATTCGTGGAGTTCGCCGATGAGCCTCTATGCCCGCCTGTGCAAAGCCGCGTTCCAGCGCGAACGCGGCAACGGTCTCGACCCCTATGCCGATCAAGTCGACACCGTGCGTGTCCGTCCTCTGCCGGACGAAGGCGGCATTGTCGTCAGCGTCGATGACGAGACCCGCGCGCGCGTGGACTACGTCTTGACCACCGCGGTCGCCGAACAGCTCCTACGCGATCTGGCGATATGGAAGCTGGCGCGTAACGCAGCAGTGAACTGACGGCCTTCAGGGGGCCGGCGGATCGAAGATCTGGCTGTCCGGGTATGGCCGCAGCACGGCCCGGCGAAGGACGGCGCCATCCTTTGCTTGCTGGACGATAGGAATGGCTGTGGGTGCACGCCCCTTCTCCACCCAGGCCTCGAGCGCGGCGATCGGATCGAACTGGTCCGGGGCAGGCGAAGGCATTTCCCAACAGTGACCGGCGCCGGCGATCATGAACAGACGCGCGAACGATTGCAGGCGCGCAAGGCCGCCGTTCCGCGCGATCGCCGCTTCGTAGTAGTTCACCGAGTTGCTCGGCAGCACAACCGGATCGGCCCAGCCGTGATAGATGATCAACTTGCCGCCGGCTTTGGAGAAGGCCGAGAGGTCGGGGTTGTTCGCATCGAATGCCGCAGCGCGCGCAACAAGGCGCGGTGGATCGCGGTCGAAATCGAAGCTCTGGGCATCGAGCGGCGGACCGCTGCCGGGCACGAACGCCATCTTCAGGTAGTCGCGGCCGAGATCCAGACCCACGGCGCGACTGTTCGCCGTGCCCGTCAGCCACACCGGCCAATACGGCTCCGAGCCCACGGGCGTGCCGGCATGGAGACTTTGGCCCTGGGAATTCACAGGGCCCGCATACCAGGCGGCCAGCGTTTCGCGTTCCGCGTCGGTGAAACACTCGGGCGTGCTCTGGCCGGCGGCGCAGCGGGGCAGCTGCGCGGCGTCGAACGCGCAGGCGCGCGGATCGGTCAGGACGGCCTTCCGCGGATCGAGAACCGCCGCGCATTGCCGCGCGACCTCCGCCCGCAGGCGGGGAAGCTTGGCGTTGAAGGCCGGGCCGATGACCGGCGAACCGTCCGGTGCGGTGTTCTTGCGCAGGAGCCACGTGCCGTAGAGCCCGCCGTTGCGGGTAAGGTTCAGGACTCCGCTGCCGGCCAGGATGCCGTCGAACATCTTCGGATAGCGCTGTGCGGCCACCAGCGCCATGCGCCCGCCGTTGGAGCACCCGGCAAAGTAGGATTTGCGCGGCGTCTTTCCGTACAGCGCCTTGATCAGCGCGTGGCCGGTGTCGTGCACCAGCGGGATGCCTTTGTCGGCGTAGACGGCGACAGCCTCTTCGTTGTCGACAGCCCATGACGCATCGGCGAGCGATCCGCGATGGCCGTTGTCGGACATGATCGCCGCGTAGCCGCGCTTCACCGCTTCGCCGATGGTGTTGGAGTAACCGCGCTTGTCGGGATCGAAGTCGCCGCAGAAGCCGCCGCAGCCGGCCTGGTAGAACTTGCCGTTCCACGCCGACAGCGGAAGCCGGGCGTGGAAACGAATGTTGGGCGCGGTCTCGCCGGTCACCCGGCAATAGGCCGGAACCTCGGCGGCGGCGGGAACGGTTGTCGCGGCGCTGACCTTGCTGCCCTGCAGCGTCTTGCCCACGAGGGCGGCGCAGGCGCGCTCCGCATCCGCCGCCCGGGCACCGCTCGCACCGACGGACAACGCGCACAGGGCCGCAAGAGCAGCGGCAAGACCGGCTGACTGGCGCATGCGAGGCCTCCCCACCGAGGCTTGCATTTTTGGATCAATCGGCACGGGTGTCAATGAGCGCACCCCCAAAGCAAAGCCGCCGGGCTCGGGCCGGCGGCTCTGATTGGCGTCGGTTCGGTCGTCAGCGTCGATGACGATACGCGTGCCTGTGTGGACTATGTCCTGACCGCCGCCGTGGCAGAAAAGCTCCTACGCGATCTGGCGACATGGAAGCTGGCGCGTAACGCGGCGGTGAACTAACGGGGGACCCGGGGTTAACCCTCCCTATACGAAAGGGCTGGGCGCGCATCCGTACGCGCACAAGCGCTTTCGGAGGACCTGGCTAGACTCGCCTCATCGAAATCTGATCAGCCGGGGAACGATCCATGCTTCACATCGAACCGAGATCAAGACAGCGCGTCCAAGCGCGCCTCCAGTCGCAGATCGCCAGGGCGGTCCGCGAAGTGGAAATGTTCGAGTACGACGACAATCTCGTATTCGAGCAGGAAAACCTCGGCCTGCAGAGGTTCCAAACCGCGCGCCTGCGGCTGGATTACAGCCAGCCGTCATTCGCACACGATTTCGACGAGTAGCCCCCAAAGCAAAACCGCCGACCCTTGCGGATCGGCGGCTCTGAATTCGACGTGCGAGCGACTTAGTGCTGCTCGAGACGCGCCCAGATGCGGCGCTTCAGGAGGTAAGCGAGCACGGTGAACAGGAGCGTGAACAGGAGCACGCGCACGCCGGTGGCGTGACGGACTTCCATCTTCGGCTCCGCGGTCCACATCAGGAACGCAGCGACGTCCGCCGCGATCTGCTTGGAGTCGCTCTTCGTGCCATCGGCGTACTCGACCTTGCCGTCCTCGATCTGCCTCGGCATCGCGATCTGGTGGCCGGTGAAGTACTTGTTGTAGCTCATCCCGTCGGCGAGCTTCATGTCCTTCGGCGCGTCCTCGTAGCCGAGGAGCAGGTGCATGATGTAGTCCGGACCGCCGTGACGGGCCTTCGCCATCAGCGAGAGGTCCGGCGGCAGCGCGCCGTTGTTGGAGGCACGGGCGAACTTGTCGTTCGGATAGGGCTTGGGCAGCTTGTCCGACGGCTTGGCCTTGCGCTTGAACATGTCGCCGTTGTCGTCCGGGCCGTCGTCGACCTCGTATTCCGCCGCCAGCGCCTTCACCTGCGCTTCCGAGTAGCCCAGCGCCTCGAAGTTGCGGAACGAAATGTATTCCAGCGAATGGCAGGCCGCGCAGACTTCCTTGTAGACCTGGAAGCCACGCTGGATCTGCGGCTTATCGAAGTGACCGAACACGCCGTTGAAGGACCACTTCTCTTTCGGGATGTGGATTTCAGCATCGGCCGCGAAGGAGGCGGTGGGCAGCGCCAGGGCGAGGGCCGCGACAGCGGTGAGGATGTGCTTACGCATGGCAGCTACTCCGCCGGCCGAAGGACTGGTTCGCCGATACTCGCCGGCAAGGGCTTGGGCGTCTCCAACCAGCCGACGACAGGCGTCAGGATCAGCAGGTGGAAGAAGTACCACGCGGAGCCGAGGCGGCCGAGGATCAGCGGCAGGCCTTCCGGCAGCTGCGCGCCGCACCAAGTGAGCAGAGCGCAGTCGGCCATGAACACGAACAGCAGCCACTTGTAGACCGGCCGGAACGTGGCCGAGCGGATGCGGCTGGTGTCGAGCCACGGAAGCACGAACATGATCAGGATCGAGCCGAACATCGCGATCACGCCGAGCAGCTTGTTCGGGATGGCGCGCAGGATCGCGTAGAACGGCAGGAAGTACCATTCCGGCACGATATGCGGCGGGGTCACCAGCGGGTCCGCCTTCACGTAGTTGTCGACTTCACCGAGCGCATTGGGCGCCCAGAAGACGATCGCGAAGTAGAACAGCAGGAACACGCCCACGCCGTAGGCGTCCTTCACCGTGTAGTACGGATGGAACGGGATCTTGTCCTTGGCCGACACGTCGATGCCGAGCGGATTGTTCGAGCCCGGGATGTGCAGCGCCCAGATGTGCAGGAACACCAGGCCGAAGATCACGAACGGCAGCAGGTAGTGCAGCGCGAAGAAGCGGTTCAGCGTCGGGTAGTCGACCGCGAAGCCGCCCCACAGGAGCGTGGTGATCGCATTGCCCACCCACGGGATCGCGGTGAACATGGAGGTGATCACGGTGGCGCCCCAGAAGCTCATCTGGCCCCACGGCAGCACGTAGCCCATGAACGCGGTCGCCATCATGGCGAGCAGGATCAAGAGGCCGATCCACCACAGCACTTCGCGCGGCGCCTTGTAGGAGCCGTAGTACATGCCGCGGAAGATGTGGATGTAGACGGCGATGAAGAAGAAGGACGCGCCATTGGCGTGCATGTAGCGCAGCAGCCAGCCGTAGTTCACATCGCGCATGATGCGCTCGACGCTGTCGAAGGCCAGGCTGGTGTGCGCCACGTAGTTCATGGCGAGGAAGATGCCGGTGACGGTCATCACGGCGAGCATGAAGCCGGCGATGAAACCGAAGTTCCAGAAGTAGTTCAGGTTGCGCGGCGCCGGGTACTGCGTTCCGACCGCATGGTCGATGAACGAGACGATCGGCAGGCGCTGCTCATGCCACTCGAAAGCTTTGCGCCACACGCTCTTTTCGGTCGCGTTGGTCATGGTGATCGTTCCCCCTTAACCGACGCGAACGGTGGTGTCGTTGACGAAGGTGTACGGCGGCACCTCCAGATTGGTCGGCGCGGGCCCGCGGCGGATGCGGCCCGACGTGTCGTATTCCGAACCGTGGCAGGGGCAGAACCAGCCGCCGAACTCGCCGCGCGGATCGGTCGGCTTCATGCCGAGCGGGATGCAGCCCAGGTGGGTGCACACGCCGACGAGAATGAGCATGTTCTCGTGACCCTTCTTCACGCGGTCCGCGTCTTTCTGCGGATCGCGCAGTTCGGTCACGGCGACCTTGTCGGCCGCTTCGATCTCGGCCTTCGTGCGATGACGCGCGAACACCGGCTTGCCGCGCCAGAGCACGGTGATGCCCATGCCTTCCTGGACGCCGGCGACGCTGAATTCAGTGGTGGACAAGGACAGCGTATCCGCTGCCGGGTTCATGCTGTGGATGAGCGGCCACACCATCATGGCGGCACCGACCGTACCCGTGGCGACCGTCATATCCAGCAAGAAGTCCCGACGGGTCTCCCCGGCTGCTCCACCCGCGTGCGTGGGATGGGCAGGTGCGGTATTGGCCATTCTTGAACCCCTTCTCTAGGAACGCGACTTCTGACGTGCACACGTCACCAAGCTGAACCCGTCTTCCGAGAATGCCATCCCCCCATGGAATAGCGGCGGTAACGGAGCCCCCAGCGGTGCCGTGGACCTTGCGGCGACCCCCCAAACCGGTCGTCAACCGGCGGAAGCGCAAGGATTTTCTGCGGGCTGGGTATAGGATAAAACGTCCGCCTTGAAAAGAGCCGCCGTGGCGAAAGATTGCGGCGGCTTATCGATCGATAACCACCTATGCGCCTTGCGTTATTTCAACCGGACATTCCCCAGAACACCGGCGCTTTGATGCGGATCGGCGCATGCTTCCGCGTCGCCTTGGACATCATAGAACCCTGCGGTTTCCCCTTCGACGATAAGCGTATGAAGCGCGCGGCCATGGACTACGGCCCGGCGGCGGAGGTGGTGCGGCACAGGTCCTGGAACGCGTTTCTGGAAGCCCAGAGGGCCCGGGGCGGGCGCCTTGTCCTCCTGACCACGGCCGGCGCCGTAGGCCATACGGACTTCGCCTTTCGGCCCGACGACACCCTGGTTCTGGGCCGGGAAAGCGCCGGGGTGACCCCGGAGGTGACGGCGGCGGCCGATGCCGCGGTGCGGGTGCCGATCGCCGCGGGCCAGCGTTCCCTGAACGTCTCTGTCGCCGGGGCCATCGTGATCACGGAAGCGTTACGTCAGCTGGGAACTTTTACTGGAAAAACAACGCTTTAGGTGAAATGGACGGCCTGACAATTTTTTCATGCGCCGACCATCCTCCTGTAAGGATTCCGACCCTATATTCTTTCGTACAGAAGCGGTCCGGACCTTGATCCCCTGATCCCGTCCCGGACTGCCCCCAGATCCCGCCGTCCCCTCGGCGCGATGTGGCGAGAAAGGGTCCCGTTCCCCCCGGGACCCAGACATAACTTTAACGGCCCCGCCTCCCCCCCGGCGGGGCCGTTATTGTTTCGAAAGACGGGACTTGAGTTCCGCGAGCGCGGCCGCACGGTCCGGCGCGCGATCCTGGGCGAGCCACCAGGCCAGCATCTCCTCCAGCTCCGCCCCGACCCGGGGGCCCGGAGTCACGCCCAGGGCCAGGACGTCGGCGCCGCCGACCGGCAGGGGCTTCGGAGTCCACGCGGCGATAGCGGCCAGCAACTGGCGCCAGGATTCGGCGGACGGGTTCGGCTGCGCGGCCCACGCCAGCAAGGCGCGATCGCGCACCAGCGCGGCGCCGAGTTCGTGGAGCGCGCGGGCGAGTACCGCCGGCGGCACTTCGGGCAGGATGACCGGCGCGGGCGCGCTGAGGCGCAGGAGCAGCGCACGCTCCGCGTTCGAGAGTTTCAATTGATCCGCCACCGGGTCGGCGTCGTCCGGCGCGATCAGCGCGGCCAGTCGTCGCAGCCAGCCGTGATCGACGATGGCGGCATCGCGCTCGATCCCTTGCAGCCGCGCGAGGCGCTGCGCGTCATCACGCACCGGCAGCACCGCGCGCAGCACGCCGGTCGCCTGCATCTGCGCGACGCTTTCATAAGGCGACGGTGCGCCGAGCATCTTGGCGAGTTCGGCCTGCACCCGTTCCGCCGAGAGCTGCGCGAGGCCACCCACGTTCGCGCCGCAGGCGGCGAGAGTTTCCGCATCGATGGGCGCGCGGCCATACAGTGCCTGGAAACGGAACAGGCGGAGCACGCGCAGATAGTCTTCCTGGATGCGGTCGCTCGCGTTTCCGACAAAGCGCACGCGGCCGGCTTTCGCATCCGCCACGCCGCCGTGATCGTCGTGCACGGTGCCGTCGACGTCCATGGACATGGCGTTGAAGGTAAAGTCGCGCCGCCGTGCGTCTTCGTGCCAGTCCTCGGTGAATTCCACCACCGCGTGGCGTCCGTCCGTCGCGGTGTCGCTGCGCAAGGATGTGATCTCGAACGGACGTCCGTTCACCACCGCCGTAACGGTGCCGTGGGACAAACCGGTGGGAACGACTTTCAACTTCGCGCTTTGCAGGCGCGCGATCACTTCATCCGGTACTTCAGGCGTGCCGATATCGATCTCGCTATCGACACGGTCGCGGCCCATGACGGCATCGCGCACGGCGCCGCCGACGGCGCGCACGTCGACCTCCGGCGCGCCGAGGGCGGCGAAGATGCGCTGCACCTCCGGCGCCTGAAGCCACGCGGGCGTCAGCGCGATCGGCACGCTATTTCGCATCCATCCGGCCGGGCACGACCTTGCCGTTCTCGAGATGCGGCGGGGTATAGACTGAGTTCGGATCCGCGCCTTGCATCAGCGCGGTGGCCGCGAGGGACGCCAGCGTCAGCACCGCGCCGAGAAAGAGCAGAAGCGCGTAAGGCCCACGCTCCAGCTTCGGCGCTTCACCGGCGTGTTGGGCGACGTAGCGCGTGCGGTACCAGCCCCAGGCGAAATAGATCGCACTCGGGAGCAGCAACGGAACGATATAGGTGAACACCACGCGGATCATGCCGCCCTCCTACAGGGCCAGCGCCTGATACAGGTTCAAGAGCATACCGGCGGTCGCGCCCCAGATATAGCGATCACCGTAGGGCATGGCGTAGTAGGCGCGTTTCATGCCGTTGAAATCCCGGCTCACCCGTTGGTGATTGGCGGAATCGAGGAAGAAGGCGAGCGGGACCTCGAAGGCGGACGCCACCTCCACCGGATCGGGCGTAAGGGAGAGCGGCGGCGTGACCGCCCCGACCACAGGCGTCACTTCGAAGCCGGTGATGGTGAGATAGGTCGGCAGGCGTCCGAGGATCTCGACTTGCGCGGGATCGAGGCCGGTTTCCTCCTGCGCCTCACGCAGGGCGCAAGCAATCGCGTCGGCATCGCCGGGGTCCATGCGCCCGCCGGGAAACGCCACCTGGCCCGCGTGTTTCTTGAGGCTGCTGGTGCGCTGGGTCAGCAACACCGTGTAGCCGTCGGCGTGTTCGATCAGCGGCACAAGCACGGCGGCGGGAATGGTTTTGATTTTCACGCCGGGCGCACCGGCGGCGGTGTCATAGGGAATGCCGCTGGAGGGCACCGGCCCGAAGCCTTCGCCGGCGAAGGCCTGCAAGTCGCCTTGCGCCATGAGGCTGTAGGCTGTGGCGACGTCGCCGTGCGCCTGAACGCGCGCCAATTCGCTCGGGGGTGCGGCGAGGCGCGCGCGGATGGAAGCGCGGTCCAGCGGCGGCAGCGAGACGGTCATACGGTGCGGCCGAGCCGGAAGAACTGCCCGGCGCTCCACACGCCGAGGGCGTCGGGCCGCGCGGGGTCGGGTTCGGCCATCGCCACCATCTCGTAGAACACGGACCGCGCGATGCGGGCTTCCAAGCCCCGTCTGACAAAGAGGTAAGGACGCGGATTACCTTCGGCGGATTCTTCAATCCGAAGGGGATGATCTTTGTCGAGCGGCACCACGTCGTCGATGTTGGTCCGGATGCGCAAGGTTTGCGCGCGGCCCGCGCCTTCCTGCTGAAGTTCGACGCCGATGAAGGGCGCGTCCTCGACCTCGATCCGACCACTTTCCGCGGGTGTGGTCAGCCAGAACGAACCGTCGTCCTTGCGATGCAAAACGGTGGAAAACAGCTTCACCAGGGCGATGCGGCCGATGGGGGAGCCCTGGTAGTACCAGGTGCCGTCGAGGCCGATCCGCATGTGGAAATCGCCGCAGATACCTTCCGGAAAGGCATCCACTGCGGGACTTGCAACTGATGGTGTCTGCGGGCTGGCCATAGGGGGTGGTCTATTCGGAGATTCCGCTTCAATTGCGTACGGGGCTCGCCCCATACTCGCACCTGCAGCAAAGCGCGACCCAACTGGGCCGCGCTTCGACATCATATGGTGGAGGCCCTCTGTGAGCGCAACGAAATCAAGCGCGCCCGCGGATCACAGCGACCCGGCTGAGGTACAGCTGGCGCAGATCGAACGGATCGGCGCCCGTATCCAGCAGGCCCACGACGCCGTGGCCAAGGTGATCTTCGGCCAGAAGGCGGTGATCGAGGAAAGCCTGATCACCCTGCTGGCCGGCGGCCACGTGCTGCTGATCGGCGTGCCCGGGTTGGCCAAGACGCGCCTGGTGCAGACGCTGGGCACCGTGCTGGGCCTCGACGACAAGCGCGTGCAGTTCACGCCGGACCTGATGCCGGCGGATATCCTCGGGTCCGAAGTGCTGGAAGAGGACCCGGAAGGCCGGCGCTTCTTCCGCTTCATTCCCGGACCGGTGTTCTGTCAGCTGCTGATGGCCGACGAAATCAACCGCGCGAGCCCGCGCACGCAGTCGGCGCTGCTGCAGGCGATGCAGGAAGGCCACGTGTCCATCGCCGGGAAGACCTATGACATCCCGCGCCCGTTCCATGTGCTCGCGACGCAAAACCCGATCGAACAGGAAGGCACATATCCGCTGCCGGAAGCGCAGCTCGACCGCTTCCTGATGCAGGTGGACATCGGATATCCGGACCTGGCGGCGGAGCGCGAGATCGTGCTGCGCACCACCGGCATCGACGATGCGAAGCCCGAACGGATTCTCTCGGGCGAGGAACTGATGGCTGCCCAGCGCGTGGTGCGCCAGATCCCGGTGGGCGAAAGCGTGATCGGCGCAATCCTGAAGCTCGTGCGCAGCGGCCGTCCGGAGACCAGCGACATCGCCGAAGTGCGCGACCAGGTGGCATGGGGGCCCGGACCGCGCGCGAGCCAAGCCTTGATGCTGGCGAGCCGTGCGCGCGCGCTGCTGCAGGGCCGCCTCGCGCCGTCGGTGGACGACGTGATCGCCTTGGCGCGGCCGGTGCTGCAGCACCGCATGGCGCTGAACTTCGCGGCCCGCGCCGATGGGCGTTCGCTTCCGGGGCTGATCGACATGCTGTGCGCACGCCTCGACGCGACGTGACGCCAATCAATGGTCGCCACCACCACCCGTGAGACCAGCCGGCGCTTAAGGACTGCCGCCGACAACGTCGCGGCGCGGCTGCCGCCGCTGTTGGTGCAGGCCAAGCGCATCGCGGCGACGGTGGCGCTTGGCAGCCACGGGCGGCGGCGCGCGGGGCCCGGTGAATCCTTCTGGCAGTTCCGCCGCTACTCCCGCGACGACACGCCGCAGTCCATCGACTGGCGACAGACCGCGAAGTTCGACCATGTGGTCGTGCGCGATCGCGAATGGGTCGCGGCGCAGACGGTCGCAGTGTGGTCCGACACGTCGCCATCGATGCATTACAGATCGGAGCGCAACCTGCCGACCAAGGCGGAGCGCGCCGCCGTGCTGACGATCGCCCTGGCGGACCTGCTGGTGGACGCGGGCGAACGCATCATCCGCTTGTCCCCCGCCGGCCAGCCGCAACGGGCGGCGGCGTCGGGACGTTTGGCCGTGGCGCAACTCGCCGACGGGCTCGCGGGCGACCTTGCCGCCGGCGCGCAATCCACATCCGCGGTGCCGATGCGTTTCACCACCACCCTGCCCCGCAATGCCGCCGTGGTGCTGATCGGCGATCTGCTCAGCCCGCTGGACGAGATCACGAACGCCATCAAGGCGCTGTCGCACCAGGGCAGCGCCGGCCACCTCGTGCAGGTGCTGGACCCGGCGGAAGAAGCGCTGCCGTTCAAGGGCCGCGTCCGCTTTGTCGGCATGGAGGCGGAAGGCGAGACCATCGTCGAGCGCGCCGAGGAAGCGCGCGATGCCTATGCCGTGCGGATGCAGACCCATCGCGCGGGCTTGCGCGAGCTTGCCGCCCGCACCGGCTGGAGCTTCGCGATCCATCACACCGACAAGCCGCCGCAGCTGGCGCTTTCCGCGCTGCACCAGGCGTTGACCGGGTACGGGCGCTGACATGCTGACGCTCGGCGCCTTCACCTTCATGGCCCCGTGGGCGCTCGCCGCAGGTGCGGCGCTGCCGATCGTGTGGCTGCTGCTGCGACTGATGCCGCCGGCGGTGCGGCGGATCGATTTCCCGGCCGCGCGCCTACTGTTCAATCTGGAGCGCACCGAACGCACGCCGGCGCGCACGCCGCCGTGGCTGGTCGCTTTGCGCATCGGGCTCCTGATACTCGCGATCCTCGGGCTCGCCGATCCGGTGTTGAGCGCGCGGCGCGGCGAGAGTGAAGGTCCGCTGGTGGTGGTGTTCGACGACGGCTGGGCGGCGGCGAACAAGTGGGACGCGCGCCTGCAGGCGCTGCGCAATCTGCTGGAGCGCGCCGAGCACCGTTCGCAACAGGTCGCCCTGGTCACCACCGCGCCGCTCGCCACGCCGATGCCCGCGCCGCGCCTGGGACCGGCGCGCGAGGCGTTTTCCCGCGCCGCCGACCTGATGCCGCAAGCCTGGGCGGTGGATCGCGCGGCGGCGGCGGAGGCGGTGCGCGCGATGAACGTGCCGCAGCCGGCAAGCGTGGTGTGGCTGACCGACGGTGTCGCCACCCGCGCCGATGCGGCGCTGGTGGAAGCGCTCGCGTCCTTCAATCAAGTCACCGTCATGGAGGCCGGCGACGCCAACGTGCCGTTGGTGCTGCCGCCGCCGCAGCGTTCCTTGAGCGACAACGGCGCGAACAAGATCGCCGTGACCGTGCGCCGGGTGATCGGGCCGGATGCGCCGCCGCTGGCGCACACCGTGCGCGCGCTCGACAGCAACGGCCAAGTGCTGGCGCGAACCACGGTCGCCATGGAGACCGACGCGCGCGGCGGGGCTGCGGCATTCGAACTGCCGACGGAACTCGCCAACCGCATCGCGCGCTTCGACGTGGAGGGCCAACCCGGGGCGGCCACCACGGTGCTCGCGGATGCGCGCTGGCAGCGGCGTCCCGTGGGCATCGCGAGCGCCACCGCCAAGGGAATCACGCCGCCGCTGCTGGAAGACTCCTTCTACCTGCGCCAGGCGCTCGAACCGTTCGCCGACTTGCGGGCCGGGAATCTCGAAGAGTTATTGAGCCGTCCGCTCGCCGTGCTGTTCATGGCCAGCGGCGGGCGCATCCTGGAGGCGGAACAGGACCGGTTGACCAAGTGGGTTCAGGAGGGCGGGCTGTTGGTGCGCTTCGCGGGGCCGGCGCTCGACAGCAATGTCGATCCCCTGCTGCCGGTTCGTTTGCGCTCCGGCGGACGCAGCTTCGGCGGCGCCTTGTCGTGGAATGAGCCGGTCACCCTGTCCGCCTTTCCGGAGAACGCACCTTTCAGCGGGCTCGCGATCCCGGAAGACGTCAACATCCGCACGCAGGTGCTGGCGGAGCCCACGCCGGAACTGGCGTCCAAGACCTGGGCGCGTTTGTCGGACGGCACACCGCTGGTCACGGCGGAGCACCGCGGCCAGGGTTGGGTGGTGCTGTTCCATGTGACCGCCACGCCGGAATGGTCGTCGCTTCCCTTGTCGGGATTGTTCGTCGACGTGCTGCGCCGCCTGATCGAGATGAGCGCCGGTGTCGCCGGCGGCGACGCGGTGCAGGAAGGCGTGTTGCCGCCCCTGGAACTGATGGACGGGCTCGGCCACCTCGCGCCGCCGGGGCCGACCGCCTCGCCGTTGTCGGCGAAGGCGCTGGGCGAACTCACCGCCGGGCCGGACGCGCAGCCGGGCTTGTACGGCGCGCCGGGCAACACGCTGGCGTTCAACCTCTCCACCAAGCTGGTCGACCTTCAGGCGCTGACCGCGCTGCCGAACGCCACGCATATGACGTTCGAGGGCGTGGCGCGGGAACGCGCGATGAAGCCCTGGTTACTCAGCCTCGCGCTGGCGCTGCTGATCGCCGATCTCGTCATCAGCTTCATCCTGCGCGGCCTTGCGCCGGCGCTGCCGGAACGTCTCGCACGGACAGGCGCGGCGGCGGTGCTGCTGCTCGTGTTGTTCGCGCCATTCGCCGCGCGCGCCGAGGACAAGCCGATCGACCCGCAAGTAAAGGCGGCGGTACTGGATACGCGTCTGGGCTATGTCGTCACCGGGCGCGGCGACATCGACCGGGTGACGGCGGCGGGGCTGACCTCGCTGACGCAGGTGCTGTTCAGCCGCACCTCGGCGGAGATGGCGCAGCCGGCGCCGGTGGACCTGAATGCGGCGCAGATCAACGCCGACATGCTGTCGCCCTATCCGATCATCTACTGGCGCATGACGCCGGATCAGGCCAAGCCCAGCCCCAAGGCGTTCGCGGCGGTGAGCGCCTATCTCCATCACGGCGGCATGGTGGTGTTCGACGCGCCGGAGCAAGCGGGGGCTGCCGGCGGCGCCGGATCGGTCGCCAAGATGGAAGAGTTCCTGCGCATGATCGACCTGCCGCCCCTGGTGCGGATGGCCGACGATCACGTGCTGATGCGCAGCTTCTATCTGATGCAGAGCATGCCGGGGCGCTTCTCGGATGCGCCGATCTATATCGAGAAGGGCTCCTCGGCGAATGACGGCGTGTCGTCGGTGGTGATCGGCGGCAACGACTGGGCCTCGGCCTGGGCGCGGGAAGCGAACGGCTTGCCGCTGTTCCCGGTGGTCCCTGGCGGCGAGAGCCAACGCGAGATGGCCTATCGCGCCGGCGTCAACATGGTGATGTACGCCCTGACCGGCAACTACAAGGCCGACCAGGTGCATCTGCCGCACATTATGCAGCGGCTGACTCAATGATCGGCAGCATTGCCTTCGCGCCGGGAATACCGGTCCCGCTGCTGATTGTGCTGACGGCTTTCGCGGTCGGCCTGTTGATCTACGGCATATGGCGGCGCGCACGCGGCATCATGTTGCGCGCCATCCCGCTGCTGGCGCTGGCGATCGCGATCGCCGATCCCATGCTGGTGCGGGAGAACCGCACGCCGCTGAAGGACGTGGCGGTCGTGGTGGTGGACGACACCGACAGCCAGAAGCTCGGCAAGCGCGAGGAACGCACGGCGCAGGCCGCCGAGAAACTCGGCAAGGAGCTTGCCGCATCGGGCGATCTGGATGTGCGCACGGTGCATGTCTCCAGCGCGGCGACACAAGACGGCACGCGGCTGTTCAACGCGCTCAACAGCGCGCTGGGCGACGTGCCGGTGCAGCGCCTGGCCGGCACCATCTTCGTGACGGACGGGCAAGTGCACGACGCACCCACGCCCGACGCCGCCAACGCGACGCACGCGCCGTGGCTGAAGGCGCCGGTACATGTGCTGCTGAGTGGCGAGAAGCAGGAACACGACCGGCGCGTGAAGATCGAACGCGCCCCGGACTTCGGTTTGGTCGGCCAGCGCGCCATGGTGCGGCTCAAGATCGAGGACACGGGCGCCGCCCCCGGCAGCGATGTACCCGTGACCGTGCGCCGCAATGGCGAGGCCGACCGCGAGCTGAGCCTGCCGGTGGGCGACGCGATCGAGATGCCGGTGGATATCGTCAATGCCGGACCGAACGTGTTCGAGATCAAGGTGGCGCCGCGCGCCGACGAACTCTCGACCGCTAACAACGCGACGCTGATCTCCATCACCGGCGTGCGGGATCGCCTGCGCGTGCTGCTGATCTCAGGACAGCCGCATCTGGGCGAGCGCGCGTGGCGCAACCTGCTCAAGTCCGACCCGAACGTGGACCTGGTGCATTTCACCATTCTGCGTCCGCTCACCAAGGACGACGGCACGCCGCTGAACGAACTGGCGCTGATCCCCTTCCCGATCCGCGAATTGTTCGAGGAACAGCTCAAGGATTTCGATCTGGTGATCTTCGACCGCTATAGCCGCAAGGGTCTGGTGCCGTTCCAGTTCATGGGCAACGTGCGCGACTACGTGCGCGCGGGCGGCGCGGTGATGCTGGCGGTGGGGCCGGAGTACGCCGACCAATTCTCGCTCTACGACAGCCCGCTGCACGACGTGCTGCCGGCCGCGCCGACGGGGCAGATCATCACCGACCCCTTCAAGCCGCATGTCAGCGAACTCGGTGGACGCCACCCAGTCACCGCCGATCTGTCGGGTGTCGTCGCCAATGACACCAAAGAGAGCGGCTGGGGCCGCTGGCTGCGGCAGGTGCAGGTGACCGGCGCGCGCGGCGCGACGGTGATGACAGGCAACAACGAGCAGCCGTTGTTGGTGCTCGACCGCGTCGGCAAGGGCCGGGTCGCGCTGCTGCTGAGCGACACCATCTGGCTGTGGGGCAAGGACTTCGACGGCGGCGGGCCGCAGGTGGAACTGCTGCGCCGTGTGTCGCACTGGCTGATGAAAGAGCCGGAACTGGAGGAAGAGGCCCTGGGCGCGGAAGTGCGCGACCGGGCGCTGATGGTCACGCGCCGCAGTGTGACGCCGGACGAAAAGCCCGTGACCGTCACCGCGCCGTCGGGTGTTGAGGAAAGCGTGACGCCCAAGGACTCCGGCCGCGGCCGCTTCATCGCGCGCATGCCGGTGACCGAGCCGGGCCTGTATCGCCTGAGCGACGGCGAGCGTTCCGCCGTGGCCGCCGTGGGCTCGCCAAATCCGCTCGAGACCTATGACGTGGTAAGCACAGAAGAACGCCTCGGCCCCCTCGCCAAGGCGACGGACGGCGGCACCTATTGGCTGGCCGACGGCGGCGCCCCCGCCGTGCGCCGGGTCACGCCGGGCCGCACCGCCCATGGGTCGACTTGGCTGGGCCTGCAGGCCAACAAGCAGTCCGTGGTCACGGGCGTGGATCAAACGAGCCTCGCGCCGCTGGCGCTGGTGCTGCTGGTGATCATGGCCGGCTGCATGGTCGCCTGGTGGCGCGAAGGCCAGTAAAGGCCTAGATATGGGCGCTGCTCCCAAGTTCCGCGTGCACGATATGTCCCTCGCGACACCCCCATCGCAACGTCTGCCTGTCACCATCCTCACCGGCTTCCTGGGCGCGGGAAAGACGACGCTGTTGCGTCATCTGATCCAGCAGCCGGAGTTGTCGGATGCGGCGGTGATCATCAACGAGTTCGGCGCGGTGAGCCTCGATCACGACCTGATCGAGAAGACCGAGGGCGACGTGGTGGAAGTAAAGGGTGGGTGTTTGTGCTGCACCGTGCGTGGCGATCTGGTGGAGGCACTGCATGGGCTGTTGGAGAAGCGCAACACCGGCAAGATCAAGGCGTTCAACCGCGTCGTGATCGAGACCACCGGATTGGCGGACCCGGCGCCGATCCTGCACACCTTCATGTCGGACCCGCTGGCGTGGGACAAATTCCGCCTCGACGGCGTGGTGACGGTGGTCGACGGCGTGAACGGCGATGCGACGCTCGACAATCACGAAGAAGCGGTGAAGCAAGCGGCGGTGGCGGATCGCCTGCTCGTCACCAAAAGCGATCTTGGCGACACGGCGGCGCTGACGGCGCGGTTGCACGTGCTCAATCCCGCCGCACCGATCCTGCACGTCGCGAACGGCGAGATCGCGCCGAAGGAGATACTCAACGTCGGCCCGTTCGATCCCGCCGCCAAAGGCGCGCAGGTGGAAGCGTGGCTGAAGGCGGAAGCCTACGGCCACGACGATCATGAGCATCACGATCATGGGCACCATCACCACGACCACCATGAGAATCACGACGTCACGCGGCATGACGAACACATCCGCTCGTTCAGCTATGTGCGCGACAATCCGGTGAAGCTCGACAGCCTCAACTTCCTGCTGCAATTGCTGGCCATGATGCGCGGGCCAGATCTGCTGCGCGTGAAGGGCATCGTGAATGTGGAAGGCCAAGGCGACACGCCGGCGGTGATCCACGGGGTGCAGCATGTGTTCCATCCCATCACCTGGCTGAAGCAGTGGCCAAGCGCCGACAAGCGCACGCGGCTGGTGTTCATCGTGCGCGACATCACCGAACATCAGATCAAGGAACTGATGGAAAGCCTGGACGACGGTGACGTCGGCGACGCAACCCAGGCTGCAAGGGCCTGACCATGCTGCCGACGCTGTTCATCAGCCACGGCGCGCCCACCCTCGCGATCACCGACACGGCCGCGCATCGCTTCCTGCAGGCACTCGGCGCGAAGCTGCCGCGCCCGAAAGCGATTCTCGTCGCCTCCGCGCATTGGGAAACCGCGAACCCCCGCGTGAGCGCGCAGATGCGGCCCACCACCATCCACGACTTCCGCGGATTCCCCGAGGCGCTCCACAAGATGCAATATCCCGCGCCCGGCGCGCCGGCACTGGCGGCGCATTTCACGGCGCTGCTGAATGCGGCTGGCTTGAACGCGCTGGCCGATCCGACGCGGGGACTCGACCACGGCGCCTGGGTGCCCCTGTCCCTGATGTACCCGAGGGCCGATATTCCCGTTCTCCAGGTGTCGCTGCAGACGGCCAAGGGCCCGGCGCATCACTTGGCGGTGGGACGCGCACTGAGCGTCCTTCGCAATCAAGGCGTGTTGATTGTCGGATCCGGCAGCTTCACCCACGATCTCGGCCGCTTTCATGGGCAGCCGATCGATACGCCCGCACCGCCGGATGTCGTGGCCTTCGCCGACTGGTTCGACGCGGCTCTGGTGCAGAATCGCAACGACGATGTGTTGAATTACCGCACTCTTGCCCCGCACGCTGTGGATAACCATCCCACCGAGGAGCATCTGCTGCCGATCTTCGTGGCGCAGGGGGCCGCGGACGGCGCCCCGGTCCAGCGGCTGCATCGCAGCAACGAGTTCGGGATCCTGCAGATGGATGCTTACGGATTCGGGATGAGTGCTGCTTAAAGGCCCGTGACGCAGCCGCCAGCGGAGGGGAACTGCGCCGGCGGCTGCGGAGTCCTCGAGGGGGAGGGGCTTAAGAGGACTCGAACCCGGTCATCCTAGGACACGCAGCGGGCCTTGGCCCCTGAAATCCCTGTTAGAGGTTCGCTACGTGATTCCTCGCAGATGTTGCATAATGTTACCGGCAGGGGCTTGACCCCTATGGCCGCGGGTGGGTTTATTGCCCACGGCCAGCCGTATTTTGTTGCCTTTAAGACTGTTCGCCAGGGGTTTGATGATGCTGAACGAATTACGCCGTCGGCGGTATGCGTCCGCGACGGCCGGGGCCCTTGTGCCGCTGCTCCTCGCCAGCACGGCGCTGGCGACGGACCTGACCGTCACCAACGCGCGCACGACGTCGGTCACCACCAGCAACATCGACAGCACCGGTCCCGGTAACGTGACGGTGAACAGCGGCGCGTCGATCGCCACCGGCGACGCGAACGCGGTGACGCTGGATTCCAGCAACACGATCACGAACGCGGGGTCCATCAGCTCGACCGTCGAGCAGAACGGTTCGGCGGTGAACATCTTCACCACGCGCAACGGCGTCGCCCAATTCCTGGCCGGCAGCGTGACCAACACCGGCACCATGGCGGTGGTGGGACCCAGCAGCACCTCGAGCCTGGTGAACACCGACGTATTCAACGCCGGCATCCGCTTGACGGGGCTGGGCAGCTTCACCGGTAGCATCGTCAACAGCGGCACCATCGGCGTGGGCGGCAATGCCTCCAATGCGATCTGGATCGCAGCTCCCCTCGTCGGCGACATCACCAATAGCGGCACGCTCCAGCACACCGGCACCAATGACGCCGGCATCTACACCACCGCGCCCGTCACCGGCACGATCACGCACAGCGGCACGATCACGGGCACCGGCACCGGCGCCACCGGTATCTACATCGGCAATACCGTCACCGGTTCCCTCGTCCAGAGCGGCATCATCAATCTCGGCCAGGGCCCGGCCTACAGCCAAGTCGACGTCGACCCGCGAACCGGGATCGGCGCGATCATTCCCCAAGTGTCGGGCGGCCCGGGCATGTGGGTCGCCGGCAGCGTGAGCCAGGGCGTGTTCCTGTCGGGCAACAGCAAGACCAAGGCGCAGGAAGCCGCGGACGCCAACATCAGCACCACGGGCGATTCCACCATCACGACCATCGGCGGAACCGCCCTGGTGGTGGCGCCGGGCGGCGGCGGCGGATTCCAGAATGTGGTGATCGGCGCGCGGCCGGACTCGCCCTATTCGATCCTGAGCAACGCCAACATCTTCTCGACCTCATCCTCCGACGGCGTCGGCGCCATCGGCGTGGACATCAAGGGCGCGGTGAACGGCGGCACGAGCTACACCGCGAGCCTGCCGGGCGGCTTCGGCAACATCGGCGGCGACATCAGCGCGAGCGCGGTCAACGCCACAGCCATGGCGTTCCATGTCGGCTCCGGCGGTTCGGTGAGCCAGTTCACCAGCACCGGCGACATCTCGGTGCTGACCAACGACGATACCGCCGACAACAACCGCGGCCTCGTCGGCACCAAGGGCGGCGACGCCTACGGCGTGCTGGTGGATCAAGGCGGCAGGCTCACCAGCTTCACCAACACCGGCAACATCACGGTGAAATCGACCGGGCCGCGCAGCTCGTTCGGCGTCATCGACCGCTCCGGCACGATGAGCACGTTCTTCAACTCCGGCAAGATCACGCCGAGCATCGACGTGCTGAGCCCGGGGTCGATCACGGCGGTGGACCTGAGCGCCAACACCACCGGTGTGAACTTCACCAACAACGGCACCATCACCGGACCGGTGAAGCTGGGATCGGGCACCAACAGCTATGCGATGACCGGCGGCACGCAGACCGGCAACGTGTCGTTCGTCGGCGGCAACACCACGATTGCCCTGAACAACAGCACGATCACGGGCAACGTCTCCCTGGGCGCGTCGGGCAACAGCACGGCCTCCCTGGTCAACTCCACCATCAAGGGCGGTTTCGGCGCCACCACCGGCAATCTCGCCCTGACCTCGCAGGGCTCGACCATCAACACCCCGACCGGCCAACAACTGAAGGTCTCGAGCGCCTCGTTCGACGGCACCTCGGTGCTGCAGATGAATTTGACGGGCACCCAGACCGGCAACGGCACCCTGGTGGCGACCGGCAACGTCAGCTTCGCCAACGGCGCCAAGATCGCGCCGATCTTCACGGGCATCGCGACGACCCAGCAGACGGTGAACCTGGTGACCTCCGGCGGCCTGACGCTGGGCAGCTCGGTGGCGAGCCTGGTGCAGCCCAATGTGTCGTTCGTGAACAGCTACACCGCGCAACTCGACCCGACCAACGCGAACAACCTTCAGCTGACCGTGCGCCGCCGCACCACCGGCGAGATGGGACTGAACCCCAACATGTCCGCGGCCTTCAACGGGTCGATCAACGCGCTCAACAAGGATCCGGAGGTCGCCGCAGCGGTGCTGGCGCCGTCCTCCCGCGACGGTTTCCTCGCGGCGTTCCGCCAGTTGATGCCAGACACCTCCGACGCCACGCGCCAGATCGCGTCGGCGGCGCAGAACCTGTCCCTGGGCGCTGTGCGCAGCCGCTTGACCGGCATTAGCGACCTGCGCGCGGGCCGCGATGGCGACCGCTCGAGCATCTGGCTGCAGGCGATCGGCACGGGCTTGAGCGCCGGCGCCGATGGCGACGATCTCGGCTACGGCGACTGGGGTGTGGGCATCGCGCTCGGTATCGACGCGCCGTTCAGCCCCACCACCAAGGTCGGCCTCAACTTCACCGAGATGTTCAACTCGGTCGATTTCGGCGTGTCGCCGAACTCACAGCTGTTCATCTACGGCCACCAGCTCAACGTCTATGCGCGTCAGGACCTGGGCAAGGTCTACGTCCAGGGCATGGTCGGCGGCGGCCTGAACCACTACGAGAGCACGCGCAACATCCGCATCGGTACCCTCAAGCGCACGGCGGAAGGGCGCGGCAACGGCTATCAAGTCGGCGGCACGATCGAGATCGGCACGCAGATCGCCATGGGCGCCTATAGCCTCGATCCCTACATCCGCGCGCAGTATCTGAAGCTGCACCAAGGCCTGTATCAGGACACCGGCGGCGGCGCCGGCGTGGACCTGACGGTCGACGCGCACGACCAGACCTCGCTCAAGGGCAGTACCGGGTTCGCGGTGAACCGCGAGTACGTGGTGGGCATCGATTCCACCCTGCAAGCCACGGTGCGCGGCAACTACAGCCACGAGTTCAAGAACGGAACAAACGTTTTCAATTCCCGCTTCACAGCGGACAGCACGCCGTTCACCAACAGCATCCTGCTGCACGGGCCGAACTACTACAGCGCGGGCTTCAGCGTTGGGCACAAGGACAGCTTCTCGTCGATCACGCTCGACTACGACGGCGAAGCGACCGGGAAGTTCGTCGCCCATACCGCCACCGTCAATCTGCGCTTCCGTCTGTAAGAGGTTTTCATGATGCGTTTGACGCCGGCGGCCGTCGCTCTGACCGCGCTGCTGCTGGGCGCTTGCGCCTCCGACGGCCCGGAACCGCCCACCGCGAAGCAGTCCGAAGTCTACATGGACGGCCTCGGCGGCCGGGGCGTGGTGCTGCGGGCGGGAACCTCCGCCAACGCCGTTTACGCCGAAGCCATCGGCATGAAGGCGGCCGGCAACTGCCCGGGCGCGGTCCCGAAGCTGCGCCAGGTCGCCACGCTCGGCGTCGGGTATGAGAACGCCCAGACCGCCCTGGGAGAATGCCTGCTGCAGGCCACGGGCAACAGCGAGCTGAGCGCGGACTACCTCGAAGGGCTCACCTGGCTGCACCGCGCCGGCGAAGCGGGATGGCCGGAGGCACAGTTCCGCCTGGCCACCATTCACGCGCTCGGGCCCAAGGCCCTGCGCAACGACGACGAGGCCGGCTACTGGTTCGCCCTGTTCAACACGAACACAGGAAAGTCTCGCGTAGGGTTCGTGGCGCCGACCGGCGCCCAGGTCGCCGCCTTGGATTCCGCGATCTCGCCGGCGGCCAAGAAATCCGGCGCCGAACGCGCGGCCAAATGGGAGCGCAAAGTGTGGACTCCGCCCGTGCAGACGCAGGCACCGCCGACGGGCGGCATGACCGGCCGCGGCACGCGCCGCGGACCTGGAAGCTGAAGTCCCGGCAGCTGAGACGGAGCCTGACCGGAAGCTTTCGGGCGCGGAGTGGGCTATAACGCGGGCTGCATTCCTTTCACGCTGATGTGGGCGACTGGCCCTTCCATCCCGTGCCTGAACCATCCGAACAATCCTCCCGCCCCGACTCCACCGCGCCTTTGCTGTTGAGCAAGTTGCGCCACATCCTGCCGTTCCTGATGCTGATCGCCTTCGGCGCGGCGACCTGGGTGCTGTGGCGGGCGCTGGCGGGCCACAGCGTCGACGACATCCGTGCCTCTCTGGACGGCCTCGAGACCGGCCACATCGTCGCGGCGATCGCGTTCACGGCCGGCAGCTATCTGATGCTGGTCGGCTATGACCTGTTGGCGCTGCGCTATATCGGCAAGCCCGTGCCGATCCAGACCGTCGCCGCCACGTCGTTCATCTCCTATGCCTTCACCAACACGCTGGGCGCCGGCGGCTTCGGCACGCTCACCGGCGGCTCCGTGCGATACCGGCTCTATGCCGCGGAGGGCTTGAGCGGGCTGGAGATCACCGCGGTGATCGCCTTCAGCGTGATCACCTTCTTTGTCGGCCTGATGCTGGTGGGCGGGCTCACGCTGTTCTTCCAGCCCGAGGCGCTCGCAGGGCTGGAGAACATCTCGCCCGTGCTGGTGCAAGCCATCGGCTTAGTCCTGGCGCTGCCGGTGGCGATCTACCTGCTGGCGAGCCTGCTGCGCCGGCGCGCATTCGTCATCGGCGGCTGGCGCCTGCGCATTCCCTCGTTCGAACTGAGCCTCGCGCAGGTGGCGCTGTCGAGCCTCGACCTCGCGCTGGCGGGGGCCGCGCTCTACGAGTTGATGCCCCAATCCCTCGACATCGGCTTCCCGGCGTTCCTCGGCCTTTACGTTGTCGCGATCCTCGCGGGCGTGGTGAGCCATGTGCCCGGCGGCCTCGGCGTGTTCGAGGGCCTGATGATCGCGCTGCTGCCGGACGTGCCGGCGGCGGAAGTGGCGGGCGCGCTGTTGAGCTATCGCCTGATCTATTACCTGCTGCCGCTGCTGCTTGCCGCGGCACTGCTCGCGGCCTCGGAGGTCTCGAGCCGGCGCACGCGTGTCGCGGGCGCGCTGCGCTTCCTCAAGGACCAGTGGACCCGGGTCGCGCCCCAAGTCAGCGCACTGGCCGCCCTGATCTGCGGCACCGTGCTGCTCATCTCCGGCGCGCTTCCCTCCATCGACGAGCGTGTCGAATATGTAGAGAAGATCCTGCCGCTGGGGCTGCTGGAAGCCTCGCACCTGATCGGCAGCATAGCGGGGGCCGCGTTGGTGCTGCTGTCGCGGGCGCTGCTGCGGCGCCTAGACTCGGCTTATTTCCTCACGATGGGACTGCTGCTGACGGGAGCCGCGGCCTCGCTGCTCAAGGGCTTCGACTACGAGGAAGCGACCATCCTGTCGGTGTCGGCGATCCTGCTGATCCCGGCGCGGCGCGCGTTCTATCGCCACGGCGTGCTGATTCGCGAACGCTTCTCCGGCGAGTGGGTCGCGGCGGTGATCGTGGTGATGGCCGGCACCTTGTGGCTCGGCCTGTTCTCCTACCGCAACGTCGACTACGACCACGATCTGTGGTGGCAGTTCGAATTCGCCGCGGACGCGCCGCGCTTCTTGCGCGCCAGTGTCGCGGTCATCCTGACGTCCATGGGCTTCGCGCTGGCGCAATTGTTGCGGCAAGTGCCGCCGGTGCCTGCGCCGCCGGGTGCCGCGCATGTGGAACAGTTGCAGCCGCTGGTGGACCGCGCACCGGACACCCGCGCCGCGTTGGCGCTGGTGGGCGATAAGCACATTCTATTTTCCGAGAAGCACGATGGTTTCGTCATGTACGGCCTGCGCGGGCGCAGCTGGGTGTCCATGGGCGATCCGGTCGGACCGGCGTCGTGCCGCGCGGAACTGGCGTGGAAATTCCGCGAGATGTGCGACCAGCACGACGGCCTGCCGGTGTTCTACCAAGTGGATGCGGAGAACCTGCCGCTCTATCTCGACCTCGGCCTCACGCTTCTGAAGCTCGGCGACGAGGCCCGCGTGCGCCTGACGACCTTCGACATCGCCGGCAGCGGATTCCGCGACTTGCGCTACGGCCACCGCCGGACTCAGCGCGAAGGCGGCACGTTCGAGGTCGTCCCGGCGGCACAGGTGCCGGCGCTGCTGCCGGAGTTGAAGCAGGTCTCCGATGCCTGGTTGAGCGAGCGCAACGGCGCGGAGAAGGGCTTCTCCATCGGCTATTTCGATCCGGATTATCTGTCGCATTTCCCCTGCGCCATCGTGCGCAAGGAAGGCCGCATCGTCGCCTTCGCCAACATGTGGCTGGGCGCGGACAAGGTCGAGTTGTCCGTGGACCTGATGCGCTATCGCCCGGGCGACCTCTACGGCGTGATGGACTACCTGTTCGTCGAACTGATGCTGTGGGGCAAGGCGCAAGGCTACGCATGGTTCAACCTGGGCATGGCGCCGTTGTCGGGCCTGGGCACGCGGCATCTGTCGCCGGTGTGGTACCGCTTCGGCGCGCTGGCCTATCGCTTCGGCGATCAGTTCTACAATTTCCAGGGCCTTCGGAAGTACAAGGAGAAGTTCCATCCGGAGTGGCGGCCCAAGTTCCTCGCGTGCCCGGGCGGCGTGGCGCTGGCGCGGGTGCTGCTGGACGTGGCGACCTTGATCTCCGGCGGCGTGAAGGGATGGATCCGGCCATGAAACGCGCCGCCGTCCTTGCAGCGCTGTCGTTGCTGATGCTTGGCGCCTGCGGCGAACGCGAGACGAGCGAAACCCAGTTGAACGTCGCACCGTATGGCGATGTGCGTGTGTTCCGCCACAAGGGCGCGCAACACAACGTGGTGATCCTGTTCTCCGGCAGCGACGGCTGGAAGAGCACGCTCACGGATCGCGCCTTAGGAACATCCTGGCCGGATCGCACCGTAATCGGCGTGGACCTGCCGGCATATCTCAAGAATCTCACTCCTTCCGATCACGGCGGCGCCTGCTTGGACTTCACCGCCGCAATGCCGCGGCTGCTGCGGGCGGTGAGTGCGGCAACGCACAATCCCGTCGATCCCGCACCGCTGGTGTTGGGCATGGGCGACGGCGGAACGGTTGCCTTGGCGGCGGCGGCGCAGAGCCAGCCGAAAAGTATCGAGGGCGTGATCGCGGAGGACTTTTGCCCGCGCGCGTTCACCGCGCTGCCGCCCTGCCCCGGCCCGGCGGGCGAAGCGGCGGTGGAGGGTAATGCGCTCGCGCCGCCGAAGCATCTCAGCGCGCCGTTTGTCGCCATCGCGGATTCGGAGAAATGCACCGCCGCCGATCTCAATGCCTTCACCGACGCGATGCCCGACGCGCGCCTGGTCGACCCCGTGCCGGGGCGGGACGTGGACCTTCTGATCTCCGTCGCGGCGCAGACCGGCAACAGCCTTGTCACCGCACCGGCGGTGAGCGCGGCCGATCTGGCCGACCTCCCGCTGATCGAAATCCCCGGCGCACCTGGACGCGACGAGCGCCTGGCCATCATCATGACCGGCGACGGCGGTTGGGCCGACATCGACAAATCCATCGGCGAGGCACTTGCCGCACGCGGCGTGGCGGTGGTGGGCTTCAACAGCCTCAAATACTTCTGGAAGGAACGCACGCCGGAGGAATCCGCCGCCGACCTCGCGCGCGTGATCGCGCACTACAGCGACGCCTGGAACCGCAAGCGGGTGATGCTGATCGGCTATTCCTTCGGCGCGGGCGTGCTGCCGTTCCTGATCCCGCGCCTGCCCGAGGAGTTGCGCAAGACGCTGATCCTCACCAGCCTGCTCGCACCCTCACCCAAGGCGGACTTCGAGATCAGCGTCGGCGGCTGGATCGGGGACGAAACCAGCAAGGGGCCGGACGTGGCGAGCGCGATGGCCGGCATCGATCATCCGGTGCTGTGCGTACGCAGCGATGAAGAGGATGACAGCCCCTGCCCGGCGCAGAACAAGGGGCACATCGAAAGCGTGGTGCTGCCGGGGGATCACCACTTCGACGGCGCCTACGCAAAGATCGCGGATCGGATTCTCAAGAAGTCGGCGGCCACTCCATGAGCGTCATCCCGGCCAAGCGAAGCGTGAGCCGGGATCCAGGGTAGTTGAAACGCCGGCGCTCGCGACCCTGGACCCCGGATCGCGGCGCTAGGCGCCTTGTCCGGGGTGACAAGGTGAGTGAAACGCTAGCGGCGCTTCTTGGTCTTCGGTTTGGCTTTTGCTTTTGGCTTCGCCTTGGACTTGCTCTTGGCCTTGGCTTTTGGCTTCGCCTTTTTAGGTGCTGGTTTCGCCTTCGACTTCGCCGCCGCCTTTGCCTTCTTCCGCACTTTCGCGACCGGGCCGTCGCCGGCCTGGACGAATTCGAACATCTCTTCGTTCGGGCCCTTCGCCAGCATGATGCGGTAGGGCGCGCCGTCGCCTTCGATCAAGGTCGGCGGCGTCGGAATGTCCGCACCCACGGCGCGCAGGCGCGTGTAGAGCGCGTTGATGTCATCGGTATCGTGTGTGAGCAGCGAGAAGCCGAGGTTGCCCGGCTTCATGCGGCCCGCGAGGCGCTTGCCGGTGCGGTCGAAGAAATGCACCAGCAGGATCTTGCCGCTGGCCTCGCCCTTCTGGGTGTACATCAGGAAATGAACGCGCGTGCCGCGCGGCACGCCGGTGAGATCGTCCACGAGGTCGCGATAGGCATCGCCGGTTTCCGAGTCCGTGGTCGCGGTCATCTGGAGCACGCCTTCGTAGAAGGCGCGTGTCTTGGCGAGATCGCCGGCGACGACGGAGATGGTGGGGATTTCGCTGAACGGACCGTCGGGGGATCCGCCGCGCATCGACGTGGGACCGTGCTTGTGGCCGACCATGATCAGGATCGGCACGCCGTCCGGTCCGGAGAACAGGCATTCCTCGCTGATGTGCTCGCCGATCTGGTGCTTCACCGGGCGAGACCGGAAGCTGTAGCCCGCCGCCTCGATCTTGCGCACGGAGGGCAGGATCGGATCGGCGACGTAGAAATCGAGCGCCTTGATGCCGACGTCGGTGCCGGAATCCGGATTGGCGGAGCCGTGGTCGTTGCGAACTTTATGGGTGGGCGTGGGGTCGAACTCCACCAGGCGCAGGCGGCCCATGGGGTAGCCTTTGCAGGACAGCTCGCACATGTGGGCGTTGACGGTGCCCGGCACGCGCCAAGCCTTCAGCAGCGCGCGCGGGACGGGACCGCGCCGCTCGACCTTCAGGCGCATGATGTCGCGGAACAGTCCCAGGGCCTGCTGCATGTCGGTGACGCCGACCGTGGCCAATCGCATGGCGCCGACCATCAGGAATCCCCTTCGCTCGCCCGTTCGACAATTCACGCTATTATGGCGTCCGGCCGGGCGAGTGGCCAGCGCCACAGGGGCGGCGCGGACGAGAATTCCTCGCCCAAATGAGGGGGTTAGCCATGAACCGTGCAGCGATTGTCCTAGCGGGCCTGTTTTGGGGCGGATGCGCCCTGGCGGCGGATGCGCCGAGTCGTGACGATCTGATGAAACCCGCGCCCAATCCCGCCTGGGACAAGTTCGCCGTCGCCGGCAGCGACACCATGGAGATCGCGCCGGACCTCTACAGCTTCCGCAGCGGCGGCACGCGCAGCATCTTCATCGTGACCAGGGACGGGGTGATCGCAACCGATCCCGGCGATCCGCAAATGGCCAAAGCCTATCGCGAAGCGATCCGCAAGGTGACGCCGAAGCCGGTGAAGTATGTCGTGTACAGCCACGAGCACTGGGATCACGTGCGCGGCGGCAAGATTTTCAAGGACGAAGGCGCGAAGTTCGTTTCTCACAAAAACTGTGTCGCGCACTTCAAGGAAGTTCCCGACCCCGAAGTGGTGATGCCGGACATCACCTTCACCGGCAATCACACGGTGAAACTGGGACAGCACAAGCTGGAACTGATCTATCTCGGCCGCAATCACGGCGACTGCATGGTGGTGATGCGCCCCGACATCGAGAACGGTAAGTACCTGTTCGTCGTCGACCTCGCCACGCCCGGCGGCATGCCGATGGACTTCATGCCCGACTATTTCCCGGTGCAGTGGATCAAAACGATGAAAGAGATCGAGGCGATGGATGTCAGCGTGATCCTGCCGGGTCACGGCGTGCCGCTGGCGCACATGTCGTCGATCACCGAACGGCGCGAGTATCTGGAAGCGCTGATGGCGGCCGTGAAAGCCGACATTGATGCCGGGATTCCGCGCCCGCAAATCCCCGACCGGATCAAGCTGCCGAAGTACGCGCACCTGCGCGGCTATGAGCAGAACCTGCGCGACAATGCGCGGCGGATCACGGCGTTCTACGGGATTGGGTGGTAGCCATGCGCAAGGCCCTCGGCGCGATTTTCGCCGGCGTCTTGCTGCTGACGTCCCAGGCCTGGGGGCAAGCCATGCCGATCCCGGAAGAATTCCGGGACATGGTCACCACCGACCTGGGCAACGGAGTCTACACCTTCGGCAATTTTTCGCGCCGGAGTGTGTTCCTGGTGACGGACGCGGGCGTGATCGCGACCGATCCGGTGAGCACCGGGTTTGCCGCCGCCTACCGTAAGGCCATCGCGGCGGTGACGCCGCTGCCGGTGAAGTACGTCATCTACAGCCACCAGCATTGGGACCACGCCAGCGGCGGGGCGATCTTCAAGCGGGAAGGCGCGACGTTCATCTCGCACGAGAAATGCCTGGCGCATTTCGATGCACACCCAAATCCGGCGGTGATACGGCCCGACAAGACGGTAAAGGGCAATGACGCGGTGCGCCTCGGCAAGCGGCAGATGCGGCTGTTCCACTACGGGCCCAGTCACGGCGACTGCATGCTGGTGATGCAGGCCGACGGGAGTGATGTTTTGTATGTGAACGACCTCGTCACGCCGTTCAGCATCGGCCTGGGCTTCATGCCAGACTACGACCCTGTGGGATGGATCGACAGCCTGAAACGCATGGAGGCCCGCACCGACTGGACCCGGCTTGTCGGCGGTCACGGCATTCCGTCGGCACCGCGCGCGGCGATGACCGAACGCCGGCGATTCCTCGAGGCGGTGATGGCGTCCGTGAAGAAGGACTTCGACGCGGGCAAGCCACTTGATGAAATCATCAAGACAACCGACCTGCCGGAGTTCAAAGGCTTACGCGGCTACGATGCCCAAATCGGCCGCGCGGCCGAGCGGATGTATCACTACTTCGAGATGGGCTGGTAGGTCAGCGGGGCCCGGGGAAGTTCTCCACATGGGTTTCGCCGTTGCGCGCGAAATAGACCGCGCGCTTGCCGAGGAACGACACCATGTAGCCCGCGCAGCCCGCGGCCTGTGCCTTCGCGCAGAAGCCACGATAAGTATAGCTGGGCGCAAGCGTCTGCGCTTCGCGGATGGCGGACACAAGGCCCGCTGTGTCGAACACCGCCGCGACCGGCGCAGTTGCTGCGTGAAGGGCGTGCACAACACTTTCGCCATCCGGCAGGTAGTAGGTTGCCGTGGCGCGGCGGAAGTCGATGAGGTAGCTCTCGAAGCCGCTGGCCGCGAGCTTCGCGACAATTTGCGGAAAGGCCAGGCTGTTGGCCTCCGACGCGTCCAGACATTCCTTGGCGACCAGGGCCAGTTGCGGTTTCATATCGTTATCCTTCACTAGTCGATGGGGATAGAGGACAGGCCGCGCCGCTCGACGATGCCTTGCAGGATGCGTCGCAATGCCTTCTGCTCGTGGGCGCTCAAATGATCGAAGAATTCGGCGTCGTTCCGGTCGGCAAGCACGGCGAGTTTCGGGACTAACGCCCTGCCCTTCGCGGCGAGCGCGACGATTTGGCTGCGGCCGTCGTCGGGGTCGGCCTTGCGCACGACCATGTCCTTGGCGATGAGACGGTCGGCGAGCTTGGAGATGGCGCCGCGCGTCATACCCATGCGATCCGCCAGAACGCTCGGGGCCACGGCGTCGTCGGGGTAGAGCGCGCGCATGAAGGCCCATTCCGCAACGGTGACGCCATTGGCGGCTATTTTCTGGGCGAAGGCCTGGGAAACGTGGTTGGACACATACCGCAGCCAGAAGCCGAGATGTGCTGTGAGATCGGAAGCGGTGAGCGCGGGCGGCATGGCGGACTCCATTTAATTGACTAGGAAACTATACTGATATGGTTTCCTAGTCAATTACAATCAGAGCAGCCATGCCCGTGAGATTCTAGGCGTTCGAGCTAGAGTTTGGTCGGGTTCGGGGCGTCGCCGTAGACGTCTTTCGGGTCGAAGACCTTCTTGTCTTCGGTGTAGACGAGCTTATCGACCGCATCGGCCACGGTGCCGCCGAGCGGCACGGCGCGGTAGAAGCACGAGCGGTAGCCGACATGGCAGCTCGCACCCGAGCCGGCCACGTTCACGCGCAGCCACACGGAATCCTGGTCGTCGTCGATGCGCATCTCAACGACATACTGCGTGAGCCCGCTGGTGGCGCCCTTGTGCCACACGGCCTGGCGGCTACGGCTGAAGTAGTGCGCTTCCTTGGTCTGGATGGTCTTGGCCAAGGCTTCGGCGTTCATGAAGCCGTGCATGAGGAGTTCGCCGGACGCGGCATCCGTGGTGACGACCGGGATCAGGCCGCGCTCGTCGAACTTCGGCGCGAGGGTATGGCCCTCCTCCACCTGTTCGATGGAGATGCGGGGGCCGAAGCCGGTGTCAGACGAAGCGCTCATAACCGTGTTCCTTGTCGCGATCCGGTGCATGTGGCCCCGGTTTGGGGGCCCCGCAAGATCGGCGGGAGCAATTGCCCGGTTTTGGGCTGTTTTGCAATCCCGCCGCCGATGGGGTATCAGGGCGGCCCGCCCACTCCCCGTCAGACCGGGCCCGGAACGCCTTCTATGTCATTGTTATTGTACAATACTTTGACGCGCCGCAAGGAGGCGTTCACACCCGCCGATCCGGCCCGGGTGACGATGTACGTGTGCGGGCCCACGGTCTACAGCTATGCCCATATCGGCAATGCGCGCCCGGCGGTCGTGTTCGACGTGCTGTTCCGGCTGCTGAAGATGCGCTTCGCGGGCGTGGTGTATGCCCGCAACATCACGGACATCGACGACAAGATCAACGCCGCGGCCGAGAAGGACGGCGTGCCGATCAAGACCGTCACCGACAAGTTCGCCGCGATCTATCGCGAGGACATGGCGGCGCTGGGCGTGCTGACGCCGACGCTGGAGCCGCACGCGACCGCGCACGTGCGCGAGATCGTCGACATGATCGAACGGCTCGTGAAGAAGGGCCACGCCTACGCGGCGGAGGGGCACGTGCTGTTCAGCGTGCCGTCGTTCGCGGGCTACGGACAGCTGTCGGGCCGCAACATGGACGACATGATCGCCGGCGCGCGGGTAGAGGTCGCCCCCTACAAGAAGGACGCGGCGGACTTCGTGTTGTGGAAGCCGTCAACGCCGGACCTGCCGGGCTGGGACAGCCCCTGGGGACGCGGGCGTCCGGGCTGGCACATCGAATGCTCCAGCATGATCGAAACGCATCTCGGCAAGACCATCGATATCCACGGCGGCGGGCACGACCTGATCTTCCCGCACCACGAGAACGAACTGGCGCAGGGCATGTGTGCCCACGATGGCGCGCCCTATGCGCGGGTGTGGATGCACAACGGCTTCCTGACCATGGACAAGGAGAAGATGTCCAAGTCGCTAGGCAACATCGCGCTGATCCACGACCTGCTGAAGGGCACGCCGGGCGAGGCGCTGCGCTGGGCGCTGCTGAGCGCACACTATCGCCAGCCGCTGGATTGGTCCGACGATCTCGTCGGCCAGGCCAAGCGGACCCTCGATCGCCTGTATCGCGCGCTGGAAACCGCCGGCGGTGTTCCGGCGGCGGCGCATGTCCCGGATGCGGTTGCCGCGGCCCTGGACGACGACCTCAACACACCGATCGCCATGGCGGAGATGGCCGCGATCGCCACGGCGCTCAATCGGGCGACGGACGATGCGGAAAAGGCGCGCCTGGCGGCGAGTCTGAAAGCCGCCGGGATGGTGCTGGGCGTGCTACAGAAGGCGCCGGCGGACTGGTTCGCCAGCGACAAGACGGTGGACGAAGCCACGGTCGAGCGCCTGATCGCCGCCCGCAACGCCGCGCGCGCGGCCAAGAACTTCGCCGAGGCCGACCGCTTGCGCAAAGAACTCGCCGATCTCGGCGTCAGCATCGAAGACCGCGCCGGGCAAACAACCTGGCGTATCGCGGGGTAGCCATGGCGAGCGGCGCGACCATCCACAATCTGACACCGGAGACCGAGGCAGCACGCGCCAGGGAGATGCTGGCGCGGCTGGTCAGCTTCGACACCACCTCGCGCAATTCCAATCTCGCGTTCATCGCCGATGTGCGTGCGCTGCTGGCGGACTTCGGCATCACCAGCCGACTGGTGCACAACGACGAAGGCACCAAGGCCAACCTGCTCGCGACCATTGGCCCGATGGTGCCTGGCGGGGTGGTGCTGTCCGGACATACGGATGTGGTGCCGATCGACGATCAGGATTGGCGGACCGATCCCTGGAAGGTCACGGAGCGCGACGGCAAGCTGTATGGCCGCGGCACCTGCGACATGAAGGGTTTCTTGGCGGTGATCCTCGCGGCCCTGCCGGAGATGACCAAAGCCAATCTCAAGGTGCCGCTGCATCTCGCCTTCACCTACGACGAGGAGGTCGGCTGCCTCGGCGCGCCGTCATTGATCCGCCTTTTGAACGCGGAGCTGCCGGCGCCGGCCGCCGTGATCGTCGGGGAGCCGACGGAGATGAAGGTAGTGAGCGCGCATAAGGGCATCACCGCCGTGCGCACGACGGTGACCGGGCACGAAGGCCATTCCTCGCAGCCGCATCGCGGCGTGAGCGCGGTGATGGTGGCGGCGGAGTTGATCGGCTTCCTGCAGACCCTCGCCAAGGAAGCGGCGACAACGGGCGTGCGCAACGCGTTGTTCGACCCGCCGTACACGACGATCACGGTGAACAAGATCGAGGGCGGCACGGCGGTGAACATCCTGGCCGGACACTGTACTTTCAACTGGGATGTGCGCGCCCTGCCGGAGGACGATCCGGACAAATACATCGCGCGCTTCATGGCCCATTGCCGCGACGAGGTGCTGCCGCGCCTGCGCACCATCGCACCCACCTGCGATATCGAGACAGTGCCGCGCGCCGGCACGCCGGCCTTGCGCGCCGAGCCGACCTCAGTCGCGGAGGAGATTTGCCGCCGCCTGACCGGCGATAACCAAAGGCGCGCTGTGAGTTTTGCCGCGGAAGGCGGCCAATATCAGGGGGCGGGATTGTCGACCTGCGTATGCGGGCCCGGCTCCATCGCGCAAGCCCACCAGCCCAACGAGTTCATCGCGGTGGAGCAACTCGCCGCGGGCGCGAAGTTCATCCGGGATTTGATCGTTTACGCGAGCCGGTAGCCGCCTAACGCCGGCCACCCATCAAACTCTTGCTGGGGCGGAAGCGCTTGGCGAGCAGCTTGTAGAGCGAGTTGATCGCCTTGTCCGCGGCCTTGCTGCGCACCGCCTCGAGCGGCTGCCATAGCGCAATGATCGGGTCCCATTCCATCAAGATGAAATGGACGGTATCGCGAGTGGTGCGCACGGTACCGATCAGTTCGTCCACGGTCTGAAGGGCGTTCATCACGTCGGTGATCTTCACGTCGAGCAGCGCGAGCGGCGTGAACATCTCGCGCACGCCGTCGATCATCAGCTTCTTGCAGCGCCCCAGTTCGTCCACGGCGCGCGCATCGTTGGCATATTGCTTGATGAAGAGATCGACCATTTCGCGGATGCGCTTCACCTGTTCGCAGCGCTCGCGCAGCGCTTCGATGTAGCACAGCTCGCGCGCCAGCGTTTCAATGCGGTCGATCACCGCCTCGCTATCTGTCGCCTTGAAACCCAGCGTCACGGCCGCCTTTTGAAAGGCATCGCGCAGCTGCTTCTTGACCGAGGGCACTTCAAGAAACGCCTTGAGCTCATCGGGACCGGCGAACTCCATGGGCTTGCCGCCCATCCAGTTGATCAGTTGGATCTGGATACGCTCACGGGCGATGCGCTTGTGCTTGCGGCCCACGGTCCAGGACGCTGTGCCGTCGAGGATTTCGTTTGGAATGGCGTCGCCCGGACGAATGTCCGGCACGTATCTCAGGCCCTGCTCCGCCCGCTCGATCAGCTGGTCGTCGTGGCTGCCGGGCTGGATATTGAAGTTGGCCCGCAGCTGCTTGAGGGTGAGCAGCGCCTCGCCATCGTTCATGGCGACGGCGTACATGGGTTCCTTCGGCCCGCCCAGCTGTTCAATCAACTTGAAGTTGGCGCCGGGCGCCTGGAACACGCGCGATTCAAACATGAAATGCGTGTTGCGGGAGGGCGCACTCGCAGGCGCAGGTTCGACCGACTCAGCGGTATCGGACGGCGACATACGACCTAGGACCCCACCCCCCGCGTAGCAATTAACTGCGGGCTTTGCGTTATGCGCCGGGGATTCGGGACCTGTCAACAAAGCCAAGGGTTGAGGGCGGGCGGTGATCGTCGCGACGGCGTTTCTTTTCAGAAACCGCGCAGAAATCTCTTATCCACAGGCAGGAAACGGCAGCCCATTCGAACCCGGAGCCTGGAATCGAACCCACGCAACCGCGAGGCCATCCCAACACGAAGAAGAGTGTTCCCGTTTGTTACTAGACCCGCCTTTTCCCTTTGGGCTTTGGCGGGGCGCTAGCTTTGTAAGGTCGCTAAGCCCACCAACAAGAGGTGAGCGTGGAGCGGGTGAAGGGAATCGAACCCTCGTCGTAAGCTTGGGAAGCTTCTGCTCTACCATTGAGCTACACCCGCCCGCCGCGGCTTTCATACCATGGGGCAGCGACCGCGCAAATTCCCCAAGCGCGACGGGAGGTGGAACGACAGAGAGTCCGGGGGTGGGTTAGTCCCGGTCGCTGCTCAGAAGCCGGCTCAGGAGCAGGCCGACGCCGAAGGCGATCAGAACCGCGGCGGCCGGCTGGTCATGCAGGCGGCGATTCCACACCTTGTATTGCTTGAGGCCCTTTTTGCGGGCGTCCTTGTAGTAAGACGCGGCGCCGTCGCTGACGGTTTCGGCGAAGTCGGTCACCGTTTCAAGGTGGTCCTCCGACTTGGCGGCCACCTTGCGGAGAACCTTGGCCACGTCCTTGCGAAGTTCCTGGATGTCGCCGACGAGGGCCGAGATGTCCTCAACAGGACCCTGCAATTCTTTTTTCAGAGATGAAAGGGACATGGGCGTCCTCCCGGGGGGTGGTGAATGAGCATAGGCAATCCCCAGCGCCGAAGGCACCGGGGATCGCAGCGTTGCACATCCTAAACGCAGGGCGGGAGAATTTGTTCGCGTGTCTCGGGCAGGGGCGCCGCGCAACTATCGGGGGCTGGTCCCGTTTTCGTGAACGTCCGCCTCGCCACCCGGCCAACCTTGACCAGGGCCGAGGCTTCGCAATTGGAGAGATGCCATGTTGGGCACGATTCTGCTGGTTCTGTTGATCCTCATCGTGGTCGGCGCGCTGCCGTCTTGGCCGCACAGCCGTGCCTGGGGCTATTACCCCAGCGGCATCGGCAGCGTGCTGCTGATCGTGCTGATCGTATTGCTGCTGACCGGACGGGTGTGATCCTCCGGCGCTGATCCCTCGTATTCCGGTCGCCAGCACGCTAGCCTGGGACCGGGTACGGGAGGATTTCAGATGCTGCGTTTCTTTGCGGCTTACGTGTGTACGGCCGCGATCCTCTTTCCCTTGGACTTGGCGTGGATCGGCGGCATCGCGCGTAATTTCTACCGCGACGGCCTCGGGCCGATCATGGCCGAGCGCCCCAATATCGGCGTCGCCGTTGCGTTCTACGTGCTCTATGTCGTCGGGCTGTCGCTGTTCGTGGTCGTTCCTGCCCTAACCGCGAACGCCTGGAAGCATGCTCTCGTCTGGGGCGCCCTGTTCGGCTTCTTCGCCTACGCCACCTATGATCTGACGAACCTCGCCACGCTCGCGCAGTTCCCGGCGCGGATCGCGATCGTCGACATGGCGTGGGGCAC
Organism: Rhodospirillaceae bacterium; assembly: GCA_965279655.1. Lineage (GTDB taxonomy): Bacteria > Pseudomonadota > Alphaproteobacteria > Rhodospirillales > Rhodospirillaceae > SCTM01. The sequence goes on along the minus strand of OZ257255.1, from coordinate 4,855,548 downwards.
GTTCCTGAGCAGCGTATCGTGCACCGCGGGATTCTTCCTCGCCCGCTTCGTGCTGAACAAGCTGGGCGCGGAGTAGCGCTTACGCGAGCGCGCGCAAGGCCGGGCGGCAGACAAGAGTTCGTAAGAAATTAGCCACAAGCGTCGCAAGCACGTTGGCGAAGGCGACGCCGACGGGGCCCCAAACAGCCTGGAAAGGCACCACCACCGCCGCATAGAGCAGCAGCCGGAGGATCGAGGCTTGCGGATTGGCAAGGGGACGGATGCTCAACAGGGCGAATTCGGTGAGCCCCAACGCACCGTTCGCCCAGGCGCCGAGACTGAGAACCATCAAGATGCCCCAGGCGTCGACAAAGCCCGGTCCGATCAGCTTGAGCAGGAACGGGCCGCCGACGAGGAACAGGATCACGATCGGCGTCTGCATCATGAGGATACGCCGGCCGACCGAGAACAGCTGGTGCCGCGCGCGCGGCACGTCACGGCTCTTGAGGGCCTCGGTCAGCACGGGGATCAACACCGGCGAAAAGCTCAAGGTCACCTTTTCCATCACGGTCAGGAATTGCTGCGCCATGCCGTAGAGGCCGACCGCGGCGTTGCCGAAGAAGTAACCGACCACCAGCACGTCGATGCGGTTGAACAGCAAGGCAATGATGTCGTGCAGGGACGTCGACGCGGAGCGCCGCGCAAGGTGCACAAGATAAGAAGGGCGCAAGCCACCGGTCAGCAGGCTGCGGAACGAATAGCAGCGGGAGAACGAGAACACCGCCGCCACCGCCGACGCGCTGAAGCCGAGGGCGAATGCGATCGGGAGACCCATTTCCGGGAAACCCGCCAGGAACAAGAGCCCCGACGCGACGGTCAGGGTCGCGGGTTCGATCAAGCTGCGGGCAATCACCTCGAAGTGGACGATCCGCTTCGCCCAGGTCGTCGCCAACATAAGATCCGTGACGACGATGGCCGGAATCACCCAGGCGAGGAAGGCGATTTTCGGCGCCGCGTCGGGCATGCCGAACAGGTTCGCGAGGGGAACCGCCGTTGCCCACAGCAAGCCGGCGAGTATGAAAGCCAGGCCGAGGGTGAGCGCCAGTACGTGGCGTATCACATCTTCCTCGGAGCGCTCGTTCTCCGCCTCGTGCAGGAATTTGAACAGGGTGAGCTTGAAGCCGAAGTTGCCGATCACGGCGGCGGATTCAATCAGCGCCGTCGCCAGCACGTATTCGCCATAGCGCGCCGTTCCGTAGAGCTGTCCGGCGATGAACAGGAACGGAACCCGGCTGGCCATGCGCAGCAGGAAGCCGCCGATGTTCATCAGCGACCCCCGGAAGAGGTGGCGCTGGTCGCGCTGATGCGAAGTGAGCGAAGCAGTCACGGACACGCTTGCGATAGTTCTTCAGAAAGGCGGCCCCCCGGCCGCCGCGCACACCATATGGGGAAACCGCGGGAAGCGCCACTTTCGGCAGGAAAGCGGACGGCGCAATCCCCTCACCCTCCAGTTGCGAAGCGCGAGATCGGCGACAGTCGATGGACAACCCGAATCCGATCCCTCAGATTACGCCCGGTTGCCGGGGAACGGGCCAAGGACGGGGATGAATACGCCAAACGACATCAAGCGTGCGCTCGAGATCGAGGAGTTCACCAACCGTGCGCTCATCCATCCGGTCAGCGCGCGGCTCGTCCCGCTGTTCCATCGGTGGGACATCCATCCGAATACCGTGTCGATCGCGGGGGCCGTGTCGGGCGCCCTGGCCGCGCTGTGTTACTACGGTTATGAGCACCTGGCCCTGACCATCGCCGGCTTCGTCCTGATGTTCACCTGGCACGTCATGGACGGCGCCGACGGCCAGCTCGCGCGGCTTTCGGGCAAGGTGACCGCGAGCGGCTACGTCATCGACGGCATCTGCGACTACACGACGTTCATTTTCGTCTACATCGCGCTCGCGCTGCGCCTGACCGAGAAGTTCGGCGCCGACATCTGGATCCTGGTGGTCGCTGCGGGCCTGAGCCACATCGTGCAGTCGGCCGCGTTCGAGCTGCAGCGCGCCGCCTACAACAAGTGGGCGCGCGGCAAGGCCTTCGCAGCGGCGGCGGCGGCGGCGGCCCAACGGGCGACCCGGGGCCAGGCGTCACCGTTCGCGCTGTTCCGATTTTTCGCCACAGCCTACGACGCGGTGCAGCGGCCGTTCCATCCCGTCGACGAAGAGACCGCACAGCGCCTTCAGGCCTACGGCGACAAGAGCCCCGAGAACGCGGCAGCGGTGGGCGCGGCATATGCCGACGCATTCCGCACGGCCGTGCTGCGGTGGTCGTGGGAGAGCGCCAACAACCGCACCATCGCGATCTTCCTCGCCTGCCTCGTCGGCCGGCCGATCCTCTACTTCCTGGTGGAAGTGACACTCTTGAACATCGCGCTGGTCATGCTGGTCGGCATGAACCATCAGCGTGCCGCGCAGCTTAAGGCGTGGCTCGTGTCGCAAGGCGCGTGAGCGCGGCAAACGCCAAGCCCGGCCCCAGCCCCGCGACAGCACCGCGGTAATCCGCGCTCGCCATCAGACGCCGCAGAAGCTGCGCTATGCGCCAGGCGGTCTTGTAGGTCACGCCCAGTTCCCGCTGGAGCGCTTTCGCGGTCACCCCTTTTCCGGCGCCGCTCATCAGATGCATCGCCCGGAACCACGTCCGCAGCGGCGTGCGCGAGCGGGCAAAGATCGTCTCCGCGCAAGGAAACAGGTGGTGCCCGCAGTTCTGGCAGGCGTAGCCCCGCCGCCGGCGCATCGCGTGGAACCGCGCCCGCGTTGTGCAGCCCGGACACCAGATGTCGGCGCCGCCGAAACGCACGCGCAGCAGCGCCGTCAAGCATGCGGTTTCGTCAGGAAACGCCGCGTCGAACTGGGCTTTGGAAGCGCGCGACATGCCGCCGTTAACATTGTTTCATGTACTTGTCTCAATGGGATAGATAGCACGGAAGGTTTGCCGGATGCAGGGTTTTCGAGGATAAAACGCGCATCTTCTTAGTCGTTGGAGTGTCTTCAGATGCAAAAGCCCACCAAGATCGCGCCGGCCAAAGGCAAGCTCGGCGTGTTGACGCCCGGCATGGGCGCCGTCGCCACCACGTTCATGGCGGGCGTCGAACTCGCCCGCACCGGCAAGGCCGTGCCGGTCGGCTCGCTGACTCAGCTCGGCACCATCCGCCTCGGCAAGCGCACCGACGGCAACACGCCGGCGATCAACAAGTTCGTGCCGCTCGCCAACCTGAAGGACATCGTGTTCGGCGGTTGGGACATCTTCAAGGACGACGCCTATCAGGCCGCCGTGAACGCCGGCGTGCTCAACGAGGACCACCTCGCGGCGTCGAAGAAGGCGCTGTCGAAGATCAAGCCCATGAAGGCTGCCTTCGATCCCAAGTTCGTGAAGCTGATCAACGGCCCGAACGTGAAGAAGGGCAAGACGAAGTACGACATCGCCCTGCAGCTGAAGGACGACATCGCGAAGTTCCAGAAGGACAACAATGTCGACCGTACGGTCGCGTGCTGGTGCGGCTCCACCGAAAGCTTCATCAAGCCGCACGCCGTCCATCAAACGCCCGAGAAGTTCATCGAGGCGATGAAGAAGAACCATGAAGCGATCGCGCCGTCGATGCTCTACGCCTGGGCCTGTGTCACCAGCGGCGTGCCCTACGCCAATGGCTCGCCGAACCTGTCGGTCGATATCCCCGCGATCCAGAAGCTCGCCGTCCAGGAAGGCGTGGCAATCGCCGGCAAGGACTTCAAGACCGGCCAGACGCTGATGAAGACCGTGCTCGCCCCGGCGTTCAAGGCGCGCATGCTGGGCGTGGAAGGCTGGTTCTCCACCAACATCCTCGGCAACCGCGACGGCGAGGTGCTCAACGATCCGGGGTCGTTCAAGAGCAAGGAAGAGACCAAGCTCGGCGCGCTGGAGCACATCCTGCAGCCGGACCTGTATCCGCAGCTCTACGGCAACATGTACCACAAGGTGCGCATCGAGTATTACCCGCCGCGCGGCGACAACAAGGAAGGCTGGGACAACATCGACATCAAGGGGTGGCTCGACTACCCGATGCAGATCAAGATCGACTTCCTGTGCCGCGACTCAATCCTGGCGGCGCCGATCGTGCTCGACCTCGTGCTGTTCCTCGACCTCGCGCAGCGCGCGGGCATGAAGGGCATCCAGGAGTGGCTGAGCTTCTACTTCAAGGCGCCGATGACCGCGCCGAAGCTGTACCCCGAGCACGACCTGTTCATTCAGCTCATGAAGCTGAAGAACACCCTGCGCTGGATGAAGGGCGAAGACCTCATCACCCACTTGGGCCACGAGTACTACGACTAGGCCTGGCGACAGGCATAGACCGGGACTCATTCATCAGCACGCGCCCGTCAGCACGCGCTGAGAATGGGTCCCGGACGACTATTCCCCTACGGCACTACAGGTGCGGGCGACGGCATCGTTATGCCCTTGGCTTGTGCGACCTTGCGCAGCAAATCCGGCCGATCCGAGATAATGCCATCGACTTTCATGTCGATCAGGCTGGCCATATCGTCTTCGCTATTCACTGTCCACGGCACCACGGTCAAGCCAAGGCCATGCGCTTCGGCGACATGCTCCGCCGTGATGTCCTGAAAATGCGGCGACCAGACAGCGCCTCCCGCGGCTCTCACGGTCCGCGGAATCGACCCGCCGTAACGCGCGGGGTCGAAACCCGCCATCCACCGCGTCGCCTTGTCGGCGGCCACGTTCGGATCGGAGCCCAACTGCTGCGTGAGATATACCGTGGGAATTTCCGGCGCCTGCTTCTGCACGCTCTGCAAGGTGCGCCAGTCGAAGGATTGGATCGTCACCCGGCCGGCAAAGCCCTCTTCACGCACGACGTCGATCAGCAGCGTCGCGAAGGTCGCAGGGTCCACAGTGTCTTGGGGCGACTCCGGATTGATCTTCGTCTCGATGTTCAGGCGCACGGTCTTGTTGCCGGATTTGCGTACAAGGGCGAAGACCTCCGCGAGCGTCGGGATACGCGCGCCCTGAATCGCCTGTTGATCCGGAAAGGCAGCGGCGTACCGGCTGCCGGGACGGATTTGTCCGACGTCATAGCGCTTCACGTCTTTCAACGTCATGCGGATAAACGGTGTGCCCGGCGCGAGGATGTATTCGCCCCGGGAATCCCGCGTCAGGTCGGGATTCAATCCGCGCTCATGGGAGACGATGACCTGGCGATCCTTGGTCACCCCCAAATCGAGTTCGAGCGTATCGACGCCGAGAGCCAGCGCATGCGCGAACGCCGCGAGGGTGTTCTCCGGCCACAAGGCGCGGCCGCCGCGATGCGCCTGCATGTCAAACGCATGCGCGCCGCCGATGATGAAGAATGTGAGCGTGCCGATGACCGGCGTTACGAAGCGCATAGTCCCACCTCTGAGGTGGTCAAAACGCTATCATCGTGGTCGAAAATCAATGTGACGGTTCGGCGAAATCCCGCGTCCGTCGAGATGCGCTAGCTTGCAGCCTTGGCGAGCAGGCGCGAGGCGAGCCCATGGGCCGCCGGATCGTCCACGTCGATCCAATCGCGCACGCCGATATCCACCGCTTCCATCTTGCCGTCGCGCGCCAGGCGCCGCACGCCGCCCGACAGAGAGTCGTCGCCGGTCTCGGCGATGCTCGTGCGGATCGCGTCGATCAGGGCCGGGCTGACATAGAAGACACCGGTGTCGAATGCATTGTACTCCGCGATCGTCTTGCCGATCTGGGTGATGCGGCCGTTCTCGTGTAGGACGCGCGTGACGTCCTCGAGATCGACGTTCGGATTCTTCAGGTTCGCGTCGGTGGCGAGACGCCCCGCGCCGGCCGGCAGTGGGGTCGTGCGCAGCAGGCGCATGATTTCCGGATCGAACAGGTGATCGGACATCAGGATGTGAAACGGCGCGTCGATGAGATGGGCCGCGGCCAGGACCGACCGGCCGTTGGAGAGCTGCCACTCCGGATTGGGCGCGGTCTCGATCGGCACGCCGACGCGAGGTTGGAGCGCTTCCAGGAACGCCTTCACCTGATCGCCGAGGTAGCCCACAACCACCACGATGCCGTCCGCGCCGCCGTCAATCGCGCTACGGATCACCCGTTCGATCAGCGGCACGCCGCCGACGTGGGTGAGCGGCTTGCTCGGCCCCAGTTCACGGAGCCGGCTGCCTTGGCCGGCGGCCATGATGACGGCCTTGGTTTTCGCGGCGTTGGTCATACGGACGGTTACTTCCACCTGAGGAGCCACCGGGCCCCAAAACCGCGCCAAAATAGGGGCCGTGCCGCGCGCCGCAAAGTGTTATCTTTGCCCTGTTAAGCCAATCTATTAGGCGGTTCGACGCCATCGCGCCGGTTGCTCTGTAACCGGCGGCGTGCGAGCCGCAGGAAGCCAAGGGTCGAGGTCGATGCCGCTGCTGGACCGCTATTTCCTGTTCAAAGTCATTCCCACCATGATTTTGACGCTCATGGTCGCGGCCGTGATCCTGATGCTCGACAAGCTGCTTACCCTGCTCAACCTGACGATCGGCAACGGCGTGTCGGCGCTGATCGCCATCAAGATGATGTTCACCCTGGTGCCGAACTACCTGCGGCTTGTGCTGCCGCTGGGCCTGTTCCTGGGCGTGCTGTTCGCGTTCCGCACGCTCGCCATGAACAGCGAGTTCCACGTCATGCAGTCCTCCGGCGTGAGCCTGTTGCGCATGGTGCGCTCCGCGGTGGTCTTAAGTTTCTTCGGCTTGGTCGTCAGCTTCGGGCTCGTCGGCTATGGCGAGCCCTACGGCCGCTATATCTACAACGTGCTCTACTTCGACGTGACCAACGGCGTGATTGAGTCCGGCATCGGCGAAGGCATCTTCGTGAAGATCCCCGGCGGGTACACCATCCGCGTTCAGGAATCCCGCCGCGAGGGACGCCAATTGTTCGGCGTGTTCGTCGCCCGCGAAGCACAGGACGGCCATCTCGAGACCTTCACCGCCAAGCAAGGCGAGTTGCAGAACCTCGAGAGCGGCTCCCTGGTGCTGCGCCTGAAGGAAGGCGAGCGGGTCGAGTGGACCGTCGACCAACCGGCGAAGAAGGTCGTGAGCTTCGACGTGTTCGATCTGCCGTTCGACCTCAGCACGCTATTGCACTTCCGCGACCGCGGCGGCGACGAACGCGAGCTCACCATGGACGAGCTGGCCAAGGTCTTCTGGCTCGGCATGCGCGGCGACTGGGACAGCGGCGGCATGACGTTGCCCGCCGGCGTGCCCGAAAACGCCAAGACGATCCATTTCTCCGGCATCACCGCCGAGATCAATGAACGCCTCGCCTACGCGTTTTCGATTCTCCTGATGCCGTTTTTCGCCGCACCCTTGGGCATTACCTCGCCGCGGTCCAGCCGCTTCGCCGGTCCCGCCGTGGGACTGCTGGGGATTCTGGCTTACCAGAAGCTGCTCGAGTTCACCGGCAAGGGCGCGGCGGCGGGAAAAATTCCCGCGGCGCTCTCCATTTGGTCCGTGTTCATCGTCTTCACAATTCTCACCGCGCTCCTCTTCTGGAGCACCTCGCGGAGCACCGGCATGACGCCCTTCAATAGATTCGAGAACGCATTGGCCGATCTTGCCCGCACCATCTCGATGAAGCTCACGGCCAAGCGGGCCGGCGCTGAAGCAAAAGCTTAGACGCGGACGCGGCAAGCGGGGGCGGCGTGGACACGCTCATCTTAGGACTGAGCCTTTGGACGTGGGCGTGCCTGGCCATTTTGGCCGCGGGCCTCGGCGCGCTGACGTGGATCGATCTGCGTACCGGCTATCTTCCGTTTTCCATCCAAATCCCCCTCGCCGTCGTCGGCGCGGCGGTGGCGGTGATCGGTTCCCCGGCGGGCATCGATTGGAAGCTCGCGCTGATCGGCGCTGGCCTCAACGGCGCGGTCTTCGCGGCCGTGCGCTGGGCCGTGAGCAAGTGGAAGGGCCGTGAGGCCATGGGCGAAGGCGACATCTGGCTGGTTGTCGTGGGCGGCCTGTGGATCGGCCCCTGGGGCCTGCCCTACATCATGGCGATCGGCGGCGCTGGCACCTTGCTCGGCGTCGGCATCGCGAGCGCTATCGTGCGCCGTCCCTTGTGGCATGGCGAAATGCCGCTGGGCCCCGGTTTGGCGTTCGGCATCTTCGGCTGCTTTGTCGCCGGCGTGCTGCGCCTTCCGTGGCTGCCGATCGCGGGGCCGTAAGTGCACGTCGTCTGTTTCGCGCCGTACACCAACTGGTCGATCCACAGCGCGCGGGAAGTGACGATCTTGCAGGCCCTGCGCGTGCGCGGGTGTTCCGTGTCCTACATCACCTGCGATGCCGCATTCGACGCCTGCGACATGACACAGGCCGCGACCGGCGCGAAAGCCGGCCCCGGCCCGGAGACATGCCTCGCCTGCCAAAGCTCCGTGGCCGCGCGGCTGGCGGCCTGGGGCATGCCCTACCGCTGGCTGGGACGCTGGCTGCGGCCCGGCGACGCCGCGAAGGTCGAGGCTTGGGTCGCATCGCTCGATCCCGCGCGCTACACGACCGCCACGTTCGATGCGCCGGCAGACGACCGGCCCGATGGCGAGACGTGGGAGATCGGCAAATGGGCGCGGTCGAGCGTGCATACGCACTTGCGTCACGAAGTGCTGCACCTCGACGATCCCACCGTGCAGCAGGCTTATGCCAACTACTTGCGTGTGGCGTTGTTGACCGCCTTCGGGCTATCGCGCCTTTACGCGGCGGAGCGTCCCGCCAGTCAATTGTTGTTCAACGGCCGCATGGCGCCGACGCGCGTCGCGCTGGAGATGGCGAAGTTGCGCGGCATCCGCACGCTCGTCGAGGAGCGCGCGACGGTCGACGGGCGCATCACCTTGTACGAGGACACCCACTGCTTCGATCTCACGGGCTTTCATGCGCTGTGGAAGCGATGGCGTGAGGCGCCGCTGGCGCGCAACCAGATCGACGCGATCGCGACGCTGTTTCGTGACCGCTGGCGAGGACGCTCGAAGGATGTCGGCGCCTTCAGCGCGGGCGCGGGAGATCGCGCGGCGGTGTTCGCACGCCTCCGGCTCGATCCCGCCAAGCCGTTGTGGGTGCTCTACACATCGTCCCTCGATGAGACCATGGCCGAGCCGGAGCCGGGCAACCCCTTCGCCGATCAGGGCGCATGGATCGACGCGACACTCGCGGAACTCCACCGCCACCCGGGTGCGCAACTTGTCATCCGCGTGCATCCCAATGCCGGGAGCCGGCGTTCCTTGGGCCGCAACCCGCAGGACACAGCGCTCTACGCGGCCCTGGCGACGCAGTTGCCCGACAACGCACGCCTCGTCCCTTCCGACGATGAGACGAGCAGCTACACCCTCGCCAGCGCCGCGGCGCTTGGCCTCGTTTGGCACTCCACCATCGGACTTGAGATGGCGGCCGCGCGGCGGCCCGTGGTGCGCGCCGGCGGCGGGTGGCTCGACGAATGCGATGCGCTCTACAGCGCCGGAACGCCGGAAGGATATCGATCCGCCATCACCGCGGCCCTGAGCGCCGATGATGTGGAGCGCGCGCGGCGAACGGTGCAAGCCTGGCGTTTTGCCTACACCTGGTACTACCGCTTCACCCTGCCCTTCCCGCTGGTGCGGCAAACGGCGTGGTACATCGGCGAACCGGCCTACGCGGATATCGGGGAACTCGCGGCTGGACGTGACGAAGCCATGGACCGCATTTGCGCCACGCTGATGCACGGCACGGCGCTGTTCGACGCGCGCCCGACGGGCGAAGGCGACGCGGCGGCCGAGACCGTCGCGGTCTTGGCGAGCGCCCGCGCGCTCGGAGCAGACCGATGACGCAGCGTTTGACCGCGTTCCTGCCGTTTGTCGCGAGTGTCCCGGATTCGGCGATGACATTCCTCCGTGACGTTGGCGCACGCGGATACGCGTTGAATCCCATCCTGTGCGACGGCCTGTTTAGCGCCTGCGATGTGCACTTGCGCCGCGAGCAGCGTCCCGCGAATACCTGCTTGCTGTGCCAAGCGGGCGCCGCGGGCCGCATGGCGCAATGGAAGATGCCCTATCGCTGGCTCGGCCGCTGGCATGCGCCGGAGGATATGCAGACCGCCGGTGCTTGGGTGGCGAGCCTGAAGCCGCAAGACTATCCGAACGCGGCCGTCGATCGGTGGCACTTGGGTGAATGGGTTGCCGCCAGTGTGCAACGGCACCTGGGCAGCGCACCCGATCTCGCCGACCCCGGGGCCGCCATGACCTTCGCGAGCCACCTGTTCAGCGCGCGCCTGGCGGCGGATGCGCTCAACCGGATGTACGGCGACACGCGCGCCGATGCGATCTTCGTCGCGGAATCGCGCAGCGCGCTGTCGCGGACGGCGTTGGGCGTCGCCAAGGCCCATGCACTGCCCGTCCTGTTTGCGGAAAACTGACCGGTTCGTCTGTCATATCTGTTAGTTGTCGCGGCGGCGGCGTAGGGATAACGCTCGCCAGCCGCCGCCACACCCGAGGCTTTCTGTGCTCCAGCCCATCGTCTACCTGCCGATCGAGATCAAGAATCGGGAACTCGAGGCGCGGCTGCTTACGGCCTGCTACCTGCTGCAGCGTGGCGTGACGGTGGTCCTCGGCCAGCAGTGGGGGGTCATCTCCAATGCCGAGGCGTTGCCGCCGGGCGCGATCCTGTTCAAGACCATGAACCAGATCCAGGGATCCGCGATGAGCACCTTCAACGCACTGGGTCATCTCGTGATCGGCAGTGACGAAGAGGTGCTGACCTCGGTGTCCGAATACCTTTCCAGCTTCGCCGCGCTCTCGGGAGAGATGTGCCATCTCTTCTTGGCGCAGAACGAGATGCACGCTGCGGCGGTGCGCGACCGCTTTCCCCGCCTCGCCAGCGCCATCGCCGTGACCGGCAACGCCCGCGTCGAGGTGATGCGTCAATTGGGCCCGGAGATGTTCGGCGCCGAAGCCGCGGCGATCAAGGCGCAGCATGGCCCCTTGGTGCTGATCAATACAAACTACGCCACGGCCAACAGCATTTGGGGCCAGGAGAATGCATTGGCGATTTGCATTCAAGCGGGTGTGGTCGACCCGGACAATCCCGCCAGCGTCGAGCAATTCAACGCAGCCCTTGCTTGGGAGGCGCAGAACCAAGCCGATATGCTCGCCCTGCTGACGTGGATGTCCGACAACATAACGTCGCACCGCATCGTCGTCCGCCCTCATCCCGCGGAACGGCCGGGATACTGGGACAAGTTCGCGGTCCGCCATCCGAATGTGTCGGTGGTCCACAAAACGCACCATGTCCCTTGGATCATGGCGGCGGACCTGGTGATACATACCAGCTGCACGACCGGCCTCGAGACCGCCTTCCTCGGCCGCCCGGCGCTGAACATCGAACGCAGCGTCGATCCTTACTCCGCGCGCATCACGAGTTTGGTGAATCACACGGTCCGAACACCCGAGGCGGCCATCGACGCGATCGAACCATTCCTGCGCGACGGCTCCGGACCGCTCGGCAACGCGCATCAGTACGACGACCTGCTGGAAAAGCACTATCCGGGCTTCACGCACGGCGGCACGGCGGAACTTGTGGCAGAGCAAATCTGCGCTGCCTTGCGCCAACATGGCGCCGTCCTCGGCCAGCCCGTGACGTGGCCGTCGGATACCGGCTATCAGCGCATCGTGCGCAGCGATGTCTCCAAGGAGAAGATGTCGCTGGGCGTCGAGGAACTGTCCGCGGCGATCCAGCTGGTGCTGCGCCATGTCAAACGAAGCGCGAAGTTCAGCATTGCCAAACTGGACGACAGTCTGTTCATGCTCAAGCCAACGTAGGCGGGGAGCGGGTCCAGGGTGGGGCAGGCCAATCGACTTCTGATCCGCGTGGACGCGACGCCCGACAGCGGCCTCGGCCATGCGGTGCGGGTCTCCAGCATTCTCGAGGCGATGGGCGAGCGGCCTGACGTCGTGATCGCCGGCGCGGGCGACCCGCTGGCTGCATACTTCCCCGGCGCGGAAATCGTGCCGCCCGCTCAAGACCTCGGCGCGTTAGCGGCCCGCCACAAGTCCGACGGCATCCTCGTTGACCTGCCCGCCTACCATGGCGTCGATCTCCCCAGCACCAGCCAAGGGTCCCCACCACTCATTCTCATCGACGACTGGGGTGGCACCATGCGCGCGGACCTGATCGTCTGTGGATCCCTGCGCAGTACCCCGGCGGATTATCCGGCGATGACCGATCCGGCGCGGATCCTGACAGGCCCGTCGCATTGCCTTGTGCGCTCAGCCTTCAGCCGAACCCCCTGGCGGGGCAGCGCCGCTAAGGGGGTAGCGGTGGTGGCCGGCAGCGGTCCACGCGCCCAGGAGTGGCTGCGCCTTCTGACCGGCCCACACATCGACCGTGGTGGCTGGGGCGCCATGACGGTAGTTGTGGGTGCCGCCTTCCCCGGATTGGACGTTCTGGCGGCTCAATGCGAACGGATTGGCGCGGCACTTCGGGTGGGCCTCGATGCTGATGCGTTGGCCGCCACCATGGCGGACGCCCGTCTCGCGCTCGTCACGGGCGGCATGACGGTCTACGAATGCATGGCGGTAGGCGTCCCCACGGTTGTCTTTCCCCAGCTGACCAATCTCGTGGAGGAGGCCGCGTGGTTTTCCGAGCGCGGTTGTATCGAAAACCTGGGGTTTGACGGCGGGTTGGAACCCGCGGCCGTCGCGGCGGCGGCTGCGCGGTTGCTTACCGACCATGCCCTTGCTAAGCACATGTCGGAGCGAGCGCGCGGCTTGATTGACGGGCGGGGAGCGCTCCGCGTCGCGGGCTCGATCATTCATCTTCTGCGCGCGCAGCATTGAAGTTCATACGCACCGCGCCATGGCAAAATCCAAAAGCGTCAGGAGTTCCGCGGTCGCCGAATTCCTCAAGGCGAGCCTGCATGGCAAGGATCTCGACATTCGTCATGTCGCGCCGCTCGAAGCGCTTACGCGCAACGGACTGACGTTTGCGCGGCGCTTCGATGAGAGCAAGATCGCGGCGATCAATGCGATGCCGCAATCCCTCGTCATCTGCGGGCCGGAATACAAGGGCCGCTTGAAGGCGTCCTACATCGTCAGCGATCACCCGGGATACGATTTCGTCCGCACGGTCGCAGCCTTCTTTTGGCAGAAGCCGGACATCGTCTTCAGCGCCTCCGCCGTCGTCGATCCCGCTGCACGGATCGGCAATCGAGTGTCGATCGGCGAGAACGTGGTGATCGGCCCGGAAGTGACCATCGGCGACGACACGGTCATCGGCAACAATGTCGTCATCACCGGCAAGACCAAGATCGGCAAGCGCGGGATCATCAAGGCGAATGCCGTGATCGGCGAAGAAGGGTTCGGCTTCGAGTTCAGCGCGGCCGGCGTGCCGCATCATTTCCCTCATACCGGCAGCATCGAGATCGGTGACGATGTTTGGATCGGTGCGGGCACCTGCATCGAGCGGGCGCACATCACCAAGACCGTCATCAAGAACAACGTGAAGATCGACGATCTGGTCCAGATCGGACACAACTGTGTCTTGGGCGAGAACACGATCGTCACCAGCGGGACGGTTCTGTGCGGCGCCGTGAAGGTGGGCCGCAATGCCTGGATCGCCCCGAACTCCTCGGTGAAGGAGAAATGCAAGATCGGCGCCGAAGCGGTGGTAGGGCTGGGTTCGGTCGTCATTCGCGATGTCCCCGCCAGAGCGGTGGTTGCGGGAAATCCGGCGCGCATCCTGAAGAAGAAATAATTTGAGCCGCCGCCCGAAACAGCCGACAAGGCGGCGGACCGAGGACTCGATCGCAGGGGCTGTAGAGCGATGGCGCTGATAACACCGGAAGAGGAATCGCTCATCCTCGCCGCCTTGCGGCGGGCGCATGAGCGCAGTCCTTTTTGGCGCGCACGGCTCAGTGCGGCCGGCGTCACCGAGCGCGACTTCGTTCCTGGCTTCCCGTTTCAATCGCTGCCGCTGCTGACCAAACACGACCTTCTGCAGGACCAGGCCGCTCATCCGCCGTTCGGCACGCTGCTGGCCGTCGCGCCCGACCAAATCCGCCGCATCCACAAGACATCCGGCACGACAGCCACGCCGCTGTTCATCGCCCTGACCGAGCGCGACATCGCCGATACCTATGTGGCGTCCAACCGCGCCTTCAAGGCCGCGGGGATGGGGCCGCAGGATCGGGTCGTACACTGCCTGAACTTCAACATGTGGTCGGGCGGCGTGACGGACTACATGCCGATCGAGGTGACGGGCGCGACCGGCATCCCGTTCGGAGTCGGCAACACGCCGATGCTGCTGCGAACCATCAAGGCGCTCGGCATCAACGCAATCTCATGCACGCCGTCGTACATGTTCACCTTGCGCGACCGCTGCCGCGAGGAACTGGGCATCGATCCGAAGGACTTGGGGCTCCGGCGCGGATATTTCGGCGGCGAGGGCTTGTTGCAGGTGAAGGGCGTGCGCAGCGAGATCGAGCAGACCTTCGGCCTCCATGCCATGGACGCCAACTACGGCATGTCGGAAGTGCTGAGCATCATCGGCGGTGAAGGGCCTGAGCGCGACGGACTGATCAACCACACCCATGCGGTGCTCTACACCGAGTTGGTCGATCACACCGGCAAGTCTATTCCCATCGTGACCGGCGCGCGCGGCGAACTCGTGTTCTCGAGTTTGCGCCGCGAGGGCCAGCCGCTCTTCCGCTACCGCTCCAACGACATGGCGGAGATCGTGCACGCGGAGCCGGGCGAAGACGGCCTGCTGCGCATGCGTTTCCGCATCATCGGGCGCAGCGACGAGATGCTGGTGATCAGGGGCGTCAACTTCTTCCCGCAATCCCTGTTGTCCGTGGTGCCCGAGTTCGCCCCGCAAATCGAACCGTTCTACGCGGTGGTGCACCCCGGCGACGGCAATATCGAGAAGCTGACGGTCGTGTTCGAGACCTCCGTGGCGCCGGGGCCTGCGCGCGATCAACTTGCCGCCGCAGTCCAGCACCGCATCGCCCAGTTGTTCCAAGTCGGCACCACAATCACCTGGCGGAAGCCGGGTACGTTGCCGCGCGAAGGCAACAAGGCGCGTTATTTGATTCGCGATATCCCTGCGGACGCGGGTTCCTGATGGCCGGATCACGCAAAGCCGACGACTTCCGCGAACTGATCTCGCCTTTCCTGAAGGACAAGATCGCCGAGGCGCGCGAAAAATACGGCGAGGACAGCCCACAGCATCGCGCGCTGACCCTGCAGTACGTGAAGGATCCGCGCGAGGCCAACATTGCCGACAACGAGCGCCGGCGTCATTATGAATCCGAGGTCGATTTCTCGTTCGAGGGACGCCCGCTGATCGGCCTCGAGCGGCTGTACAAGCGCACGATCCTGATCGAGCCGACCACAGTCTGCGCCGCACACTGCCGCTGGTGCCTGCGCGGGCAGTATCCGATCAAGACCATGCGCGAGGACGACATCACGCATGGCACGCGTTACATCGGCTCTGAGGGCGTTCGCGACGACATCGACGAGGTGCTGATCACCGGCGGCGATCCGCTGATGTCCCTGCCCCTGCTGGCGCTCACCTTGGGTGAATTGTCGCGCAACGCGCCGAACGTGAGAACGGTGCGCATCGGCACCCGCGTCCCGTTCCATGACCCGCGCCGCATCAACGACGACCTGATCGAACTGTTTCAGCGCTATCCGGATTTCCGCTTCGAGCTGGGCGTGAACGTCAACCATCCGGTCGAGTTCTGGCCGGAAGCCGTGGAAGCCATCAAGCGCCTCACGCAGATCGGCGTGCGCTTCTATTGTCAGCATCCGCTGCTTAAAGGCGTGAACGACGATTTCGAGACGCTCGCGGAACTCTACGATCTTCTGCGGAAGCATCATATCGAGGCGCACTACCTGTTCCACGCCATCCCCATGCGCGGGATGCACCATCATCGCACGTCCTTAAAGAAGGGCCTGGAGCTTGCCAACAAGATCTCGAGTTCGGGCGAGTTCTCGGGCCGCGCAAAGCCGCGCTATGCCGTGCTGAGCGATATCGGAAAGATCGTGATCTATCAGGACACGGTGCTGGACCATCGCAGCGAAGACAACGCGCTGCTGCTGCAATCGGGCTTCAAGCTCACGGATCGGCAGCGCTGGAATCCGGGTTGGAAAAAACCGGATAGCGTCGTGCTCGACAACAACGGCTATATGCGCACTTGGTACTTGGACGGCCGCGACGACTAACCCATCAGGGGGGCAGATCGCCGTAGCCTTTCTTCGGCGATCCGTGATGCTCGTCCAGCGGCGGGATCGAACAGAACCCCAACAGCGCCTTCTGACGATCGCTCAACTGCGTGTAGATTTCGCGCGGCAGGGAACCGGTGATGTCTTGGCGTGGCTTCACCCACCAGCGTTGGAAGGTGGCGATCAACGCCCAACCAGGCCGGACCGACGTGCGCGCGTGCGCGCCGTGCCACAAACGGCTGTCCCACAGCACCGCATCGCCAGCCTTCAACGGAACGGAGACCGTATCCTTGGACTCCCGGTCGGTGAAGGTACCGGACCGATGGCTGCGCGGAACGATGGTCGAGCAGCCTTCTTCGACCCCGCGATCCTCCAGGGCGATGGCCACTTGGGTCATCCAGGTGTCCGGTCCCGGCGACGGCAGCCAAGAGTCGATATGCAACGGCAGCGGCTGGTCCGAACTGGCCCGCGCGATGTATTCGCCGAGGATGTAGTTCGGCTGGTCGTCGGGAATCACGCGATAGTAGGGATCGTTCAACACACCCATCAGAATCTGCTCAAGCAACGGGTTCTCGAGCAGGGGAATGAACCAAGGATCCTTGCTTTGCAGGTTGGCGATCACGATGCCGTCCGAACGCGGATAGTTCTTCCCCGCCGCATACATCGCTTCGGTCTTGCGCAAGGCCTCGGTCACTTGGGCAGGGGGCAACAATTGCGGCAGCAGGCAATACCCCAGGGCCGCCATGTCGTTCAGTTTGTCGGCGGCGGCGCTGGTCATTTGCCCTGACGCGCCTGCATCAGCTGGTAAAGCGCTTCGGCGAATTGCCAGTCTTCCTCGGTGTCGATGTCCTGGACCTCGTGCCGTTCCAGCACCACGCCCACGGCGTCATGGGAGAAGACCGGGAGGTTCTCCAGCCAGGCCGCGGGTGTCCCCCAATAGAACTGCCCGGCATCGTGATACGCGGGCGTCAAATCTTGCGAGCGCGTTTCTGCGTGCTTTGGCTCGAACATCTCGACACCTTCGGGCGTGAGCTTGATCGCGCGCTGGATTGGCGCGGGAAACGAGGCGACCGAGAACGCGTAAGCCTTGCCCGAGGATGTGAGCATCTCAAGCCCGCGCCGCAGGGACGCAGGCGTCAGCAACGGTGTCGTGGCGTAGACGCAGCAGACCGCACTGACATTCCATTTTTGATCGAGGCACCAGCGCACGGCATGCGTCACGACCTCGCCGGTGCCGGCGAAATCGTTTGCGAGTTCCGGCGGTCTGCGGAATGGCGCCTCCGCGCCCCAGGCCTCGGCGACCTTGGCGATTTCCTCGTCATCGGTCGAGACGAGGATGCGGTCGAAGACGCCCGACTCTTTCGCGGCGAGGATGGGGTGGGCGATCATCGGCTTGCCCGCGAAGGGGCGGATGTTCTTGCGGGGAATGCGTTTGCTGCCGCCCCGCGCCGGGATGATGGCAACGCGCATGTTAAGCCCCGCTTCTGCTCACAGAAGGTCCCAGGACAGCGGCGTGCCCTTCTTGGCGTCCTTGCGGATCGGGCGACCGAGCACGCGTTCCCAGTATTTCGGCTCCAGTCCCTCGCCGGGGCGGATGCGTTTGATGTTCTTCTCGGACAGGATTTCCCCGGCTTTGACATCCTGGGAGATGTAGATCGATCGCCGGTACTTGGCGGATTCCTTCTCGTCGTCCACGCAGCCGTAACGGATTTCGCCAAGCGACTGCCAGGCCCGCTCGCTCTCCACGACCAGGCTCGCCATCTCGTCCGGCTCCATGGAGAAGGCGCTATCCACACCGCCGTCTGCGCGGCGCAGGGTGAAGTGCTTCTCGATCACCGTGGCGCCGAGTGTCACGGCGGCGACCGTCGTGCCGATCCCCATGGTGTGATCCGACAGCCCGATCTCGCAGCCGAAAAGGCCGCGCATATGCGGGATCGTCCGAACGTTGGTATTCTCCGGCGTCGCCGGATAGGTGCTGGTGCACTTGAGCAGCACGAGATGCCTGCAGCCGGCTGCGCGCGCGGTTTCGACGGCCTCACCCAGCTCGCTGATGCTCGCCATGCCGGTCGAGATGATCATCGGCTTGCCGGTCGCCGCCACTTTGCGGATGAGCGGCAGATCCGTGTTCTCGAACGACGCGATCTTGTAGCAGGGCACGTTCAGCTTCTCGAGGAAGTCGACCGCGGTTTCGTCGAAGGGCGTGCTGAAGCAGGCCATGCCGAGTTCATTGGCACGATTCATGATCGGCGCGTGCCATTCCCACGGCGTCATCGCTTCGCCGTACAGCTTGTGCAGGGAATTCCCCTTCCACAGACTGTCAGCGTCATCGATCCGGAAGGCCCCCTCGTCGATGTCGAGCGTCATGGTGTCGGGCGTATAGGTCTGAAGCTTCAGCGCATGCGCGCCGGTCTTGGCGGCGGCCTCGACGATGGCGATGGCGCGGTCGAGCGACTGATTGTGATTGCCCGACATCTCCGCGATCACATAGGGCGGATGATCGAGGCCGATCTGACGATTACCGATAAGGAAGGGTGCGTTCATTCCCCACCCGCTGCGCTAGGCGGTCTCGTTCATGCGCTGAATTTGCGCCGCATCCAGAAAATCCGGGTTGGTGCCGGAGTTGTATTCGAAGCCTTCGGCGACCGGCTTGCCTTTGTCGCCCTTGGCGTCGGTGACATAGTCACGGCTCTCCTCGAAGAACCGGATGGACGGCGTGATCACATAGTGACGCTTGAATTCGAGCGTCAGATGCGAATCATCGCCGGGGCACATCACTTCGTGGAGTTTCTCGCCGGGACGGATACCAACGTATTTGATCGGCAAGTTCGGGGCCATGGCTTTGGCCAGGTCGGTGATGCGCACCGAGGGAATCTTCGGCACGAAGATCTCGCCGCCGCGCATACGCGCGAAATTGTCGAGCACGAAGTCCACGCCGTCCTGCAACGTGATCCAGAAGCGGGTCATGCGCGCATCGGTCACGGGCAGATGGTCGGCGCCCTTCTCGATCTGTTCGCGAAAGAACGGCACCACGGAGCCGCGCGAGCCGACCACGTTGCCATAGCGCACGACGGCGAAGTGAATGTCTTGCCCGCCCGCAATATTGTTGGCGGCCACGAACAACTTGTCGGAACACAGCTTGGTCGCGCCATAGAGATTGATCGGGTTGGCCGCCTTGTCGGTCGAAAGCGCGATCACGCGCTTCACGCCATTGGCGAGCGCGGCGTTCACGACGTTCTCCGCGCCGTTGATGTTGGTGCGGATGCATTCGATCGGATTGTATTCGGCGGCCGGAACTTGCTTCAGGGCGGCGGCATGGATCACGAAGTCCGCGCCGCGCATCGCAGTGGTCAGGCGCTCGCGGTCGCGCACGTCGCCGATGAAATAGCGCAGCGCCGGAGAATCGAACTCCTGCTGCATCATGGATTGCTTCAATTCGTCGCGCGAAAAGATGATGAGGCGGCGCGGCTTGTAGCGCTTCAGCAAGGTGGCGGTGTATTTGCGGCCGAAGGAGCCCGTGCCCCCGGTAATCAGGATTGTCGCGCCGTCAAACATGCAAGGATTCCGCCCGAGGCCGGCATCGCGCCGTGCGCACACACTTCTGGGATTGCTGGACGCAAGTCAAGCTTCCATCGCCGGGGTGTAGGTATTGTA
This sequence comes from Rhodospirillaceae bacterium, assembly GCA_965279655.1. GTDB lineage: Bacteria > Pseudomonadota > Alphaproteobacteria > Rhodospirillales > Rhodospirillaceae > SCTM01. Next base: position 4,835,663 of record OZ257255.1, on the reverse strand, counting down.
AGGCATCCGGGCAGGGCCGCGACAACCCGCCCGGCAGGCCGCTATTTGCCGCTATTTCAAGTACGCGGCGAGGCTCTCGCCGAGAGCCTCCCGGATCGTCTGACACTGCGCCTCAACCGATTCGCGGGAGGCCTTGTTGGCGGTCGCGGTTTGTACGCGACGCTCGGCGGTCAGGCAGGAATCCTTGTAGGACTGCGCGACGATCTCAACCAATGCGGCGGGGCAGGTTGCCGGCTCCCCCGCCCGGAGGGAGGAATGGCGCGGGTAGTCGACCTCGGGAATGATCGGCTTCCCGCCCACCAAGAGACCGACGACCGCCGGCTGGCCGCGGACAGGCAGGCTGTCCTGATCCAGCAGTTCAACTTTCACGCAATTCGCCTTGCGCGGAACGGCGGAATTCTCCGCCGCGAGGGACGGCACGGCAATCGTGAGCAACACCAGGAGTGCGGCGAACAGCTTCATCGGAACTCTCCTCGGGCCCGCGGCGGATTCGCGGCGGGCGGCTTCTATCACTTCCCTATAGCCGGAGAAACCGGCTGCTTTGTGGCCGCCGTTGGCATGGGGGTCACGGCACCTTCGGCCAGCGGCGCATTGCGATCGATCATGGCAATGTCGTCATCGCTGAGTTCGCAGATCGCCGCCGCCGGGTCCCGATTTCCGAACGACCACACCTCCGTCGGGGTGCCGCGATTTGCCACCGAGCACAGGAAGGTCGTGCTTTCGATCGTCTCGTGGTCTGCGCGGAAAAGGCGGAGGCGGCTGCAGTATTGCTCGGTGCGGTAGGCATCCGTCGGCTGGAATTCAAAAAGCGCCTTCACGGAACTCTTCCATACGTAAACCAGCTGCCATCGTATGACATCCCCCCACCCCAGCACCTGGGCTGCGGCCAGACGGGAACAGTTGCGTGCGACGACGGCTGCATCCCCTGCCAGCGGCGGGATTGAGTCTTTCGGGGCTGCGGCGGAGGCTCCGAGGGAACCGGCGAACGCAATGGCCAGAGTCAAGGCAGCCATGGGTTTTTTCAAGGAATTCATCATCTAAGCTTACGAAGTTGTAAATGCTTTCGGGAGCTATTATGTGGCTGCCGCCGGAGGGAAGCTCTAAGTTGGCCCCGGTTTCATGGGGTCCCCTGCGGGGCCGCAAAAAAAGATTTGGAAGTCGAGACGTCATGTACCATTTCGGGGTGAAGCTTCGCCAGGAAGACAACGGGCGCGTTACCGCGACCCTCGTCGATCTCCCGGACGGCCCCAGTGGAGAAGGTGCAACCGGCGAAGATGCGTATCAGAACCTGATCGCCAACTCCGCCCAGATCTTGACGCAGTATCTCGTCGCCGGCGGACGGCCGGGACCGATCACCAACCCCAGCACCCCGACCATCGGCATTACATTGCCCGCGCGTGTCGCCGCGACACCGCCGCCGTCAGCGCCGGCGATCGTGGTCGGCGCGCGCGACAAGGGCCAGACGTGGAACTACAGCTGGCGCAGCAACACAGTCTCGACGGAAGGCTGACGCGGGGATGAGCGCGGTCGCGCAAACGGTGCAGGTGAATCATTCCCTCATGCCGGATGCGCCGCAGCCGGTGCTGGGCGAGATCATGATTGCCCGCGGCGACGTCGGCGAGGCCGATATCGCCAAGGCCCTCTCTTTCCAAAGCACCTACGGCGGCCGGATCGGCGCCATTCTCGTGCGTATCGGCGCGGTGTCGGAAGACAAGGTGATCGCGGCGCTGGCGAGCCAGCTTGGCCTGCCGGTGCTGCTGCCGGAACAATTGCCGCAGGACCCGGCGGAATACGCCGCGTGCATCAAGAGTTCCGGAATCGCCATCGACTGGTGGATCGACCAAAGCGCCTTGGTCTGGACCGGCAGCGACGGCGTGGTGAACTGCATCAGCCGCGATCCGGTCTCGGCGAATCTGCGCGAGACCTTGGGCGATGCGTTCGCGGAGAAGAGCGTCCGCTGGTGGCTGATCCGCAACCGCGACCTCGACCTCATGATGGACCTGGTGCGGCGCGCCATGACCACAGACGGCGTCGACATCGACGGCGATGTGGCATTGCTGCGCGAGTTGGCCGAAGAAGCGCCCGTCGTCGAATTGGTCGCCAACACGCTCGCCCAGGCGGTCAACGAAAACGCCTCGGATATTCACGTCGAACCTCGCGAGCGCGAGTTCGACATCCGCTACCGCATCGACGGCGTGCTGCAGGACCGACTGACCCTGCCGCGCTCACGCTTCGACGCCGTGGCCTCGCGCATCAAACTGATCTCCGGCTTGGATATCGCCGAACGCCGCTTGCCGCAGGACGGCCGCATCGGCACGCGCATCTCCGGCCGCGACCTCGACATCCGCGTCTCGTGCCTGCCGGGCGTATGGGGCGAGTCCATCGTCATGCGCCTTCTGATGAAGGAGCATAAGGAGTTCTCCCTCGCCAAGATCGGCATGGCGCAGGACCATCTCGACAACTTCGCCAAGCTCGCCCAGGAACCTTACGGCATCATCTTGGTCACCGGTCCGACCGGCTCGGGTAAGTCGACCACGCTGAAGGCGACGCTCGAACACATCAAGGACGGCAAGCGCAAGATCATCACCGTCGAAGACCCCGTGGAATACAACATCCCCGGCGTCACGCAGGTGCAGACGAAAGCCGAGATCGGCTACACCTTCGCCCGCGCCTTGCGCTCGATCCTGCGCCAGGACCCGGACACGATCATGATCGGCGAAATCCGCGATCTTGAGACCGCGCAGATCGCGGTCCAGGCGTCGCTGACGGGTCACATGGTGTTCTCCACCCTGCACACCAACGATGCACTCACGGCATTCACCCGCCTGATCGACATGGGCGTGGAGCCGTTCCTGGTGGCCTCGTCCGTGCGCATGGTGATGGCGCAACGCCTCGTGCGCCGTTTGTGTCCGCACTGCCGCAAGCCGCATGAGCCGCCGATGGCCATTCGCCAGCGCAGCGAAGCCTTGCAGCAGAAGTTCGCCTCGTTCGTCCCGGCGCAGCCGCAATGGTATGCGGCCGTGGGCTGCAAACAGTGCCAGCGCACCGGCTATCGCGGCCGCTTGGGCATCTACGAAGTGGCGATGATGAATGACCGGATCGCTGAAATGATCCTGGGCCAGAAACCGCTGCACGAGATGGACAAGGTCCTGCGGGAAGGCGACTTCCGCGGCCTCATGGAAGACGGCCTGATCAAGGCCTGGCTGGGCGAAACAAGCGTCGAGGAAGTGCTGCGGGTCACCGGACAGGCCGGGGTCGATGAGCCCTGACCTTAAGGCCCACCACACCACAACGGGCGCGACGCGCTGACTCCCGCGCGGGGCGGGGCGCGAAAATCCATGACCATGAATATACCCGCTGACATCGCGCAGGCGCTCAAGCGCGGCGAGAGCCTGATCAACGCAGGCCGGTTCGCCGAAGCGGCCGGCGTCTTTCGCGAAATCCTTGCCGCCGCCCCGACCGACGTCGGCGCTCTGACGGGCCTGGGCTTGGCGCTGTTCCAGAGCGGCGACCACCCTGGCGCGGAGACCGCGCTGCGCGCCTGTCTGCAGCGCGCGCCGACGGTCACCGGAGCCAGTTTGGTGCTCGGCACGCTCCTCGGACAGCACGGCCGCTTCGCCGAAGCCGAGACCGTGATGCGCGCCGCCGCCGCGAGCGCGCCGAAGAGCGGCCACGTCTGGCAGGTCCTCGGCAACAGCCTCCATCGCCAAGGTCGGCTCGAAGAGGCCGAAGGAACCTATCGCCAAGCCCTGGCGGTTCTGCCGAACGAGGCGCTGTTGTGGGACCAGCTGGGTGACGTGCTGCTGAAGCGCGGGAACGCGGGGGCCGCCGAAGAGGCTTTCCGCAAGGCGATGAGATTGCAGCCGCGCGCCGCCGCGCCGATCACCAATCTCGGACGTATTCTGGAAGAGCGCGGCGATCTCGACGGCGCAATTGCCTTGCACGACCAAGCGATCGCGCGCGATGCGAGTTTCCCGTTCGCCTACATCAATCGCGGCAACGCGCGGCGATTCAAGAACGACTTTGCCGGCGCGATCGCGGACTTCGACACCGCGTTGCGGTTGGCGCCGGGCATGCCCGAAGCGCGCGGCTGTCGCGGTTACGTGCTCCTGACGCTGGGCGAACTCGCCAAGGGCTGGGCGGATTACGCCTTCCGCATCGCCGGTCAGCCCGGCGCCTTCGCCCCCGCGGATGCAACCGGTTGGCAGGGAGAATCCCTTGCCGGAAAGCGCATTGTCGTGTGGACGGAGTACGGCGTCGGCGACGAGATCCTTTCCGCGAGTCTGCTGCCGGAACTCGCTCAAGCTGCCGCACGGTGCACGCTGTTGTGCGAGCCGCGTCTGGTGACGCTGTTTCAACGCTCGTTCCCGAATGTCAGCGTGCGGTCGCGCGCGGCGGACGACATCGGACCCTTCGACTTGAAGTTCGCCCTCGCCGACGCCGCGCGCTATCTGCGGCCGGATTTCGCGGCGTTTCCGAAACGCGCGGGATTCCTCGTTCCCGATCCACAGCGCGTCGCGGCGATCAAGTCGCGCCTGCCGCAGGGGCGCAATATCGGCATCTCGTGGCGCAGCGCGAGCCCGTCCACCGGGGTGTTCAAGTCCATGAGCCTGGCGGACTGGCAATCGATTCTGTCCGCACCCGGCGTGCATTTCCATAATCTGCAATACGGCAACACCTCCGCGGAGATTGCCGCGACGCGCGCGCGGATCGGCGTTGATATCGCGAGCGATCCCGCCGTCGATCCACTCACGGACCTGGACGGCTTCGCGGCACAAGTCGCGGCGATGGACTTGGTGATTTCGGTGAGCAACACGACCGTCCACTTCGCCGGCGGCCTCGGAACGCCGGTGTGGACGCTGGTGCCGCACGGACACGGCGCGCACTGGTATTGGTTCCGCGAGCGGGACGACAGCCCGTGGTACCCGACCATGAAGCTGTTCCGGCAAGCCGCCCAAGGGCAATGGGCGCCCGTGCTCGGCGACATCGCCGCCGCGCTGAAAGCGTGGGCCGCGTGAGCGCGGTTACGCAAAACATGCTCGAAGCCGCCATGGCGGATCATCGCCGCGGCGACCTCGTCGGCGCGGAACGCGGCTATCGCGCGATCCTGGCGCTGCAGCCTCAACATCCGGATGCGCTCCACCTCCTGGGCCGGATCCATGGCGACCGCGGCGAACTTCAGGAAGCGATTGAACTCATCGGACGCGCCCTCAAGGCGCTCCCGAAATTCCCCGATGCGCATCACAATCTCAGTACCTATTTGATCCGCGACGGAAAATTCGCCGATGCAGAACGGCACTTGCGAAGCGTCCTGAAGCTGCAGCCCCAGAATGCGAGAGCCGAGAGCGACCTGGGCGGCGTGTTGCTACAACTTCGGCGGTATAAGGACGCGGCGGCCAGTTTCGACAAAGCCCTTCAGCACGATCCCACGCTGGCCACCGCGCTGATCAACACAGTGACCGTCCGCGAAATCGAAGGCCGGTTCGACGAGGTGATTCCCGCCTACGACAAACTGCTGGCGCGCGATCCTGAGAACGCCACCGCGCATTACTACCGCGCCCTCTCCCTGCTCGCGCGCGAACGATTCAGCGAGGGATGGGCGGAATATGTCTGGCGCTGGCGCCGAGCCGACACGGCGGCGAAGCATGGCGTATTCCCCCTGCCCTATTGGGCCGGCGAACTGCTCGACGGGGTGCGCGTGCTGGTGTGGACCGAGCAAGGACCCGGCGATGAGATTCTGATCGCCAGCATGTTGCCCGATCTCCTCGCGCGCGGCGCGGCCGTCTCACTTCTGTGCTCGGAGCGCATGACGCCGCTTTTCCGTCGATCATTTCCGACGATCACCGTCATCGACACAATCGACGGCGTGACGCCGGACGCTTTTCGATTTCAGATCTCGCTGTCGGAACTGGGGCGGCACCTGCGGCCTACGCGCGAAAGCTTCGGCACATCGCGCGCGATCTTGCAGGCCGATCCCACGCACCGCGATGCGTTGCGCGCGCAGTATCGCGGCGATTCGAATTCGCCCCTCGTTGGAATCTCCTGGCGCAGCCGAGCCGTCGGGGTGGAAGGCGAGAAGTCCCAGCCTCTTGCCACGTGGGAACCCGTCCTGCGAACCCCAGGCGTGCGGTTTGTCTGCCTTCAATACGGCGACTGCGCGGCGGAAATCCGTGATGCTGAGCAGCGCTTCGGCATCCAAATCCTCCACGATCCGGCCATCGATCCGTTGAAGGACCTCGACGCCTTCGCGGCGCAGGTCGCGGCGATGGATCTCGTGATTTCTGTCAGCAACACCACGGTGCACGTCGCCGGCGGCCTCGGCCTGCCGACCTGGGTGATGGTGCCCGCCGCACGCGGCCGCATCTGGTACTGGTTCCTGAATCGCGTCGATAGCCCGTGGTATCCGGGCGTGCGCTTGGTCCGTCAGAGGCACGCCGGAGACTGGAGCCCGGCGATCCAAGATGTTGCCGCCCGGTTGCGCGAATGGGCGGGCGCGCCATGAGCGACAAGACGGCACGCATGCGCCAACAGGCGATGGACGCGCACCAGCGCGGCGCCCTCGACGAGGCGGAGCGCGGCTATCGCACCTTGCTGAAGCAGAACCCACGCGATGCCGGACTGCTGCATATGTCGGGGCTGCTCGCCGCCCAGCGCGGCGACATGGTGAAAGCGCAGGACCTGCTCGCGCGCGCCCTGTCGGTGAAGCCGGACTTGGCCGCATCTCACGTCACGCTGGGTGACATCAAGGCCCGGCTCGGCGACGTTGCCGGGGCGGAAGCCCACTACCGGGACGCCCTGAAGTTCGAGCGGCTTGCCGAAGCTCAGTCGGGATTGGCGATCCTGCTCTTGCGCTCGGGCCGGGCGGCCGAGGCCGTGCCGCTCTATCGCGGCCTCGTCGCCGCCGCCCCGCGCAATGCGGAAGCGCATTTGCGGCTCGGGCAGTCTCTGCGCGCCGCCGGTGACTTCGCCGGCTGGCATGCATCCGCGCGTGTTGCCGCAGCCGCTTTCCCGGCAGAACCGCAGCTGGCACTCGACCTTGGCGAAGCTGAATTCGCCGCGGGGGATCAGCAAGCGGGGTGGGCCGCGTTCGCGCAGGCGGAAGCGATCTACCGGCGGCTGAACAGCGAACCCAGCCGTCAGTCGGAAACGCTGACCGCCATCGCCGCATTGTACAAGCGTCAGGGCGATGCCCTGCGGGAGCAGTCGCATTACATTCCCGCGCGTCAGTTCTACGAACGCGCGGTCGCAATCTACGATGAGGCCATCGCCGCACAGCCGGCAAACTGGCACGCGCTTAACGCCAAAGCCGTCCTATCCGCAAACCTCGGGCGGCCCGCCGAAGCCGTCGAGGCCTATGCCGCCGTCCTCGCCCTGGTGCCGGATCGCGGCGAAGTGCTGAACAATCTCGGTCTCGCCTTGCGCGCCTTAGGCCGCAGCGGCGAAGCGCTCGAGAAATACGAACGCGCGCTCGCCACCGTGGAGGACAAGGACACGGTGACACTCAATGCCGCAGCCGTGTTGGACGATCTCGGACGCACGGATGAATCCATCGCGCGGCTCGACGAGGTGCTCACGCGTCGGCCCGAGCACGTGGACACGCAGTACAACAAGGCGATCACTTTGCTCGCCGCCGGCCGCCTGCGTGAGGGCTGGCCCGCCTTCGACTGGCGCCTGAAGCATGCGTCGGCCAAGGCCCGCCACACGTTGTTTCCGGGCAAGCGTTGGGCTGGCGAGGACCTCACGGGCAAGCACGTGCTTGCGTGGACCGAGCAAGGCATCGGCGATGAGTTGATGGTGGCCAGCATGCTACCCGACCTCGTCGCCGCGGCCGGGCGCGTCACAATCCGCTGTTCGCCGCGCATGGTGCCGTTGCTGCGGCGCTCGTTTCCCACCGCGAGGGTCGGCACAATCGCCTTCCCGCCGCCGGACTTCCGCCCCGCGATCGACCCGCTCCCGCCCGACATAGATCTTCAAATGTCTATGGGTGAACTGGGCCAGAGGTTCCGCCCGGATTTAACCGCCTTCCCGACGACCAGCGGCTTTCTTGCGCCCGACGCGGCGCGGCGCGACGCTCTGCGCGCGAAGTATCAAGCCGCGCGGCCCGGCGCCAAACTGGTGGGCCTGTCCTGGGGCAGCGGCAATCCTGAGATCGGTTCGCTCAAGAGCCTACGCCTTCAGGATCTCGCGCCGATACTGACGGTGCCGGGGGTCACGTTCGTCAATCTGCAGTACGGCGATCACACCGCCGATCTGAACGACATCCGCACGCGCTTCGGGGTCGATATCATCACTGATACATCGGTCGACCAGCTGCAGGACATGGACGCGTTCGCCGCCCAGACCGCGGCGATGGACCTCGTCCTGTCCACCAGCAATACCACCGTCCACACCGCCGGCGCCTTGGGGATTCCCACCTGGGTCCTGCTCCCGGAGGGTCGCGGACGCATCTGGTATTGGTTCCGGGGCCAACCCCGTTCCGCGTGGTATCCGTCGGTGGAGTTCCTGCGGCAGTCCGCGGCGGCGGATTGGGGGCCGGTGATCGCCACCGCCGCCAAGCGCCTTGCGGAATGGGCGACAGGACGATCCGGTTGAGCTACGAAGGACCCCACGATTTCGGGATGACGGCCACAACAATGATTCGCATTTTCATCGGTTACGACGCACGCGAAACGGTTGCGTTTCACGTGCTTTCCCACAGCTTCCACCGTCTGGCCTCCGCCCCGGTGAGTATCGCGCCGCTCATTCTCTCGGAACTGAAGGGCCTCTTCACGCGCGAGCGCAATTCGTTGCAGTCCACGGACTTCTCCTTCAGCCGGTTCCTTGTGCCTTACCTGAGCGGCTACGAGGGTTGGAGCTTGTTCTGCGACTGCGACATGCTCGCCCTGGACGACGTCGCCAAGCTGTGGAAACTGCGCGACGACCGCTATGCCGTGCAGGTCGTGAAACATGAACATGTGCCGAAGGAGACCGTGAAATTCCTCGGCGAGCCGCAAACCAAGTACGAGAAAAAGAATTGGTCGAGCGTGATCCTGTTCAACAACGCAAAGTGCACCGCGCTCACGCCTGAGTACGTCAACACCGCCACGGGGCTTCAACTCCATCAGTTCAAGTGGCTGGCGAGCGACGATCTCATCGGTGAAATCCCGCATCGCTGGAACCACCTGGTCGACTACGATCCGTCGCTGCCGCCGGAGGAGCTTTCTCTCATCCACTACACGGAAGGCGGACCGTACTTCGACGACTTCAAAGACTGCGGCTACGCCGACCTGTGGCTGGCCGAACGCGAGCGCATGCTGCACGCAGGCTGAATGTCGGTCGATGAACCCGCACTTTGAGCGAGCGATGGCGCTTCATCGCGCCGGCAAACTGCCGGAAGCGCTGAAGGCCTATCGCGCGGGGTTTGTGGAAGAGTCGAACAACAGCGAGGCCCTGCATCTCGCCGGCGTCATCGCATTCCAGCAGGGACAGATCGGCGAAGCGGTCGATCTGTTCGAGCGCGCGGCGACGCCCGCCGTCACCAACTTCGAGGTTTGGGTAAACTTAGGGTCGGCGCTATGGCGCACGGGCCGCCCCACCGATGGGCTGAAGGCGTTGACCCGGGCGCTTGAACTCAATCCGGCCTCTCCCGAAGCGCTTGTCCTCGCCGGGCACTGTCATCAAGCACTTGGCGCGGTCGCCGCGGCCCGCGATTCATTCGCCAAGGCGATCGCGCTGCGTCCCGGCTGGGGCGAAGCTCTCGAAGCGATTGCCTATGCCTTGCGCGATCTCGGCCAGTTCGACGCGGCGCTGGAAAGCGCACAGGAAGCGGTGCATCACGAACCACGGCGCGTCGGCGCAATCCGGTTGATCGGGCTGCTGCGGATGCACGCTTCCGACGTGGCCGAAGCGGAAAAGTATTTCCGCCTCGCCCTGCAGATCGATCCGAACGACCGCGCCAGCCGCGAACTCCTGGGCGTGATGCTTGACCGGGCGGGACGCACGGAAGGCGCCATCGAACAGCTGCGGGCGGCGGTGGACCTTCAGCCCGAAGACGCGATCAGCCGCTACAGTCTCGCGACCGCGCTTCTGAAATCCGGCCAACTCGCCGAAGGTTGGGGCCTCTACGCGGCGCGACACCGACGCGACGTGGGCTTCCTGGCACAGCGCATGTTCATGGCGCCGCGGTTGGGCGGGAACATCGTATCGGGACAACACCTGCTTGCCTGGACGGACCAGGGCATCGGCGAAGAGATCATGTTCGCCAACCTGATCCCAGACATCCTCGCGCAAGAGGTCAAGCTGACCGTCGAGTGCGAACCGCGCCTGGTCGCGCTGTTCGCGCGCTCTTTTCCCGGTGTCGAATTCTTCCCACGTACCGAGCCCACGCATGCACGGTTTCAAGGACCTTTTGACGCGCACGTTGCGCTCGCGGACACGGCGCGGCAGTTCCGGCGTGATTTCAAGTCATTCCCCAAGCACGCGGGCTACCTGCGCCCGGACGCGGACCGCACGGCGCGGATGCGCACCGCCTATCGCCAAGACGGACAGAGGCTGATTGGTCTTGCTTGGCGGACGTCGGCGAATGCCAAGACGAATGCGGCCAAATCCGTTCCGCTGATGGATTGGGGCCCGCTGCTCAAGCTGCCCAACGTCACCTGGGTCAACCTGCAGTACGGCGATTGCGCCGAGGAGATCGCGGCGGCGGAAGCAACCTGTGGCGTCAAGATCATCTCGGACCCCGCCGTCGATCCGCTGAAGGACCTCGACGCGTTCGCCGCGCAGGTCGCCGCCATGGATGCGGTGGTCAGCATCAGCAACGCCACCGCCCATATGGCCGGCGCGCTCGATATCCCGACGTGGACCATTGTCCGTTCGGGGCCGGGGGCCCTTTGGCATTGGTTCGACAAGCGCGACGACAGTCCGTGGTACCCACGCATGCGCTTGATCCGTGCACAGGCCGAGGGAGGAAACGTCATCGCGGAGATCGCGGCCCAACTGGGCACACACCTCGCCAACCGCACGGCGGGGGCGTAGTCCGACCATGTGCGCCGCGCGCCCGCCGCAATCTTCCAACTCCGTCGCGCAAGCCTCGCAGCTCGCTGCAGCCGGTCGCCTGACGGATGCGGAGGTGATCTGCCGCGAAGTGCTGCGGCGCGAACCGGAAAACGCGGGCGCGCTGCAATTGCTCGGCTCGATTCGCACTCGCCTCGGGGCAGCCGATGAAGCAGTCGACTTGCTCAAGCGCGCGATAGCCTCGGATTCCGGCAGCGGATTTGCGCACTTCCATCTCGGGCACGCCCTGGACACCCAGGGTGACACGGCCGGCGCGATGGCAGCCTACGAGACCTGCATCCGGATCGATCCGAAAGACGTCGCCGCACATCTGAATCTCGGAAACCTTTTCAAGGCGCAGCAACGCTACGACGAGGCGATGCGGTCCTACGACCGGGCGCTCGTCATCATGCCGACGTTGGCCATGGCGTATCGCAATATCGCCTCCACTCTGCGCGAAATGGGACGCCTCCATGCCGCCGCCGCGGTGGTGGAGCGCGGGCTCCAGGCGGCGCCCGGCGACAAGTCATTGCAGATCGCCCACGCGGGCAACCTTCTCTATCGCGGCGACTTCGCGCGCGGGTGGGCGGCCTATGAACAACGCTTCGACAATCCCGGCGAGACGGGGCCGCGCCGCAGCCGCCCGCCCGCGTACTGGGACGGCGGCGAGCTGAACGACCGGCGCATCCTGGTGTGGACCGAACAATCGCCCGGCGACGAGATCATGCACGCCAACGCGTTGCCCGATGTCGTCGCGCGGGCCAAGCAGTGCGTGATCGAGTGTTCCAAGCGCATGGCGCCGATCTTCGCGCGCTCGTTTCCGACGGCCCATGTCATCGCCTACGAGAGTTATGAAACGCGTGTCTCGCCGCCGTCGGCCGTGGACGTACAAATCTCGGCGGCAAGCCTCGGTCAGTTCCTGCGGCCGACGATGGACAGCTTCCCCAAGCACGCCGGCTATCTCAAGGCCGAGGCCGCGACCGTCGCCGGCTTGCGCGAGAAGTATCGCGCGCGCGCGCCGGGCAATGCGCTGGTGGGCATCTCATGGCGCAGCAAACAAGTTCCGGGCAAGAGTCTTCGCCTGCTCGATTTCGCGCCGGTTTTGGAAACGCCGGGGGTAACCTTCGTGAACCTGCAATACGGAGATTGTGCGGCGGAACTCGCCGAGGTGAAGGGCGCCCTCGGCGTGGAGGTCATTCACGACAGCGGCGTCGATCAACTCACGGACATGGACACGTACTTCGCACAGGTCGCGGCGATGGACCTCGTGATCTCCACATCCAACACCACAGTGCACACCGCGGGCGCGCAGAACGTTCCGGTGTGGGTGTTGCTGCCGTTCGCTAAGGGCGTGTTGTGGTACTGGTTCGCCGGCCGCACCGACAGTCCTTGGTATCCGTCGGCGCGGCTGTACCGGCAAGGGCGCAGCAGCGCGACGCCGACGTGGGCCGACGAATTCATTCCGCGCATCGCTGCCGATTTCACCGCCTGGCGCGCGCGAGGCCGCCATGGCTGATACGCGCGGCCTCCTGCTCCAAGCCGTCGCCTTGCATCAGGCGGGCCGGTTCGCTGACGCGGCGGCCTTGTACGACCGCGTCCTGCTGAAAGAACCGAAGAACGCCGACGCCCTCAATCTCAAAGCGGTCATTCTCGACGCCCACGGGCAGCGTGAAGACGCACTGGCCTTGTTCGAGCGCGCCATCGCCGCGAATGCAAAGGTTCCTGAACCGCACTTCAACCGCGCGAACGTCCTCGCGGCGCTGGAACGCCACGACGATGCCCTTGCGAGTTATGAACGCGCGATCGCGTTGCGCGCAGCCTACCCCGAGGCACATCTCAACGCGGCACTGTTGCTGCGCAAGCTCGGCCGCGGCGCCGGCGCACGCGCGGCGTTCGCGAGCATGGCCGCGGCCTGTCCCGCCGACGCACGAGCCCACCACGGCCTCGGCGATCAGCTGGCGGAATTCGCGACCGACGATGCCGCCCTTGATACGGCACAAGCGTCCTACGATCGGGCGCTGCAACTCGCACCGAACGACCCGCACGCGCGTTTCGCGCTTGCCAACTTGCTCGCCCGACGCGGACGGCGCACGCAAGCGATCGACCAGCTTCGGCTGGCATTGAAGATCAATCCGGACTGGCCCGAAGCCTTCAGCAATCTTGGCGAGTGGCTGAAACTGGACGGCCGCTTCGTCGACGCCGTCGCGGCCCAGCGAAGCGCCGTCGCCTTGCGGCCCGATGATCCGGCATTGCATTTCAACCTTGCGGACTCGCTGACCAAGATCGATGCGCACGATGAAGCGCGCCGGCGACTCACCGCACTGATTGCCGCGCATCCGACCTTCGTGCGCGCCTACGTGAACTTGGCGCTGATCCTCAAGGACCAGGACGAACCCGACGCCGCGTTGGACCTGTTGGAAGCCGCCCTCGATCTCGATCCGACACTGACTCAAGCTTATGCCAACATCGCCGCGGTGTTCGTGGAACGGGGCTGGTTCGCGGCCAGCCTTTCCCAGTTCGACAAGGCGCTGGCGCTGAAGCCGGACGACGCGCCGACGCGGTTCTATCGCGGCGTCATTCGGCTCCTCGTCGGCCAGTTTGAGGGCGGATGGGAAGATTACAACCGACGCTTCGACGTGCCGAAGGAAACACTCACGCGCCGCGCCGAGCCGCCGCCCTACTGGAAGGGCGAACCGCTCGCCGGGCGGACATTGCTTGTGTGGAGCGAACAAGGCATCGGCGACGAGATCCTCTACGCCAGCATGCTCGGCGACGTGATCGGAAAAGCGCAGCGAAGCTTGATCGAGTGCTCCGATCGCCTGGTGCCGGTCTTCGAACGCTCGTTCCCGGGTGCCACGGTATTCGCGCCCAGCGAAACCGCGAAGATGGTGAAGGACCATCGGCCCGATTTTCAGATCGCGATGCCGAGCCTCGGCGAATATCTGCGACGAAGCTTTGCGAGCTTCCCGAAACATGCCGGCTATCTCAAAGCGGATGCCGCCAAGGTCCAGGCGCTGCGGGAACGCTATCTCGCGAAAGCCCCCGGCAACCGGCTTGTCGGTATCTCGTGGCGCAGCAAATCGAAGCGCACGGGCACCGCGAAGAGTCTCCGCCTGCCCGACCTCGCGCCGATCCTGAAGACGCCGGGCGTCACCTTTGTGAATTTGCAGTACGGCGACTGCGGCGAGGATCTCGCCGCCGTGAAGGAAACGCTGGGGATCGACGTGATTCAGGACGCGGGTGTCGATCCGTTGAAGGACATGGAAGCGGCGTTCGCGCAGGTCGGCGCGATGGATCTGGTGATCTCCACGTCCAACACCACGGCTCACACCGCGGGCGCGCAGAACACGCCGGTTTGGGTCCTGCTGCCTTACGCGAAAGGCGTCCTGTCGTACTGGCTCACGGAGCGAAGCGACAATCCGTGGTATCCGTCGGCCCGCTTGTTCCGGCAAGGCGCGGGCGATCCGACATCCGCTTGGGCGGACGGAATCGTTGCCCGCATTGCCGATGAACTGAACGCCTGGGCGTCGGGAAGACGTCCATGACAATCGATGTCCGCGCACTGCTGCAACGGGCCATCGCGCTCCATCAAGCAGGCCACATCACCGACGCAGCGGCGCTCTACACGCAGGTTCTGCGTGAGGAGCCGGGGAATGCGGACGCACTGAATCTTCTGGGCCTCCTCTCCGATGCGGAGGGCCGGCGGGAAGATGCGATCGCATTGTTCGATCGCGCAATCGCGGCGATGCCGAGTCTTGCCGAAGCGCATTTCAATCGCGCGAACACGCTTGCCGCACTCAAGCGTCATGACGATGCACTTGCCGCTTACGAACGTGCGATCGCTTTGCGCGCCGACTATGCCGACGCGCGCCTCAATGCCGCGCTGCTGCTGCGCAAGTGCGCGCGCAACACCGAAGCGTGCGCGGCCTTCGCGCGCATGGCGATCGCATGTCCGGAGGATCCGCGCGCGCCATACGGCCTCGCCGGAGAGGCCGCGACATCGGGTGACTTCACCGCGGCGATCGAGCACGTACGCCGCGCGCTCGCGCTGCGGCCCGACTGGCCGCAAGCGCTCAACGATCTTGGGACCTATCTCAACGCGGCGGGCGCGACCGACGAGGCGATCACGGCCTTCGAACGGAGCGCCGCGGCGGGCGGAGAGTCTTACGTCACACCGCGCGTTAACATTGGCTTGGCACGGCTGTCGCGCGGCGAGTTCGCCGCGGGATGGGACGGCTACGCGTTGCGAAATGCGGATCCGGAAAACCCCTATCGCGCGCCGCCGGTGCGCTGGCCGTGGCCGCAATGGCAGGGCGAGGATTTACGGGGAAAGACTATTTTCGTTTGGAACGATCAAGGCCTCGGCGACGCGATCCTCTACGCCGGCATCGTTCCGGAAATCATCGCCGACGCGCGCGCTTGCGTGATCGGTTGCGATCCGCGGCTCGTGCCGCTGTTCGCGCGCTCATTCCCAACGGCGCGCGTGATCGCATACCTGCCGGGCGCGCCAGCACCGGACATCGAAGGATGCGATGTCCATTCGCCTCTTCTGGATCTCGGGCGTTGGCGGCGGCGCGCGCTCTCCGACTTTCCAAATCGCCGCGGCCATCTCGTCGCGGACCGCGACCGCACCACGCGCTTCCGTGGGGAACTGCGCGCGCAAGCGGGTGCGAAGCCGCTCTTGGCGGGACTTTCCTGGC
Organism: Rhodospirillaceae bacterium; assembly: GCA_965279655.1. GTDB lineage: Bacteria > Pseudomonadota > Alphaproteobacteria > Rhodospirillales > Rhodospirillaceae > SCTM01. Next base: position 4,819,932 of record OZ257255.1, on the reverse strand, counting down.
GCAGCGCCAATCCCCTGTACGGCGCGGCGAAAAGCCTGCGCCTGGTGGATTTCGCGCCGCACCTTCAGGATGAGCACGCGGCGTTCTTCGATCTACAGTACGGCGATACGCGCGCGGAGATCGGTGAATTGCCCCACGGCGCTGTGCTTCATACAACGTCGGCCTTTGATCGATTTGCCGATATCGATGCGCTCGCCGCGTATGTCGCGGCGCTCGATCTCGTGGTCACCGTGAGCAATACCACCGCGCATCTGGCGGCCGCGTTGGGCGTGCCGACATGGGTTCTCGTCCCGCCGGCGCGCGCGCGGCTTTGGTACTGGTTCGAGGAGGGGACGCACTCGCCGTGGTACGCCTCGGCGCGCGCCTACCGCACGCGCGACGCCACAGGCGGCTGGTCGCAGCCCCTCGCGGAAATCCGCGAGGCGCTAACACACCTCGCACACGCGGCAGAAAGTGTCGCAGCCACCCGATCTAGTTCGGGAAGCATTCGTTGACCATCACCTTCCCGGCCAACGTGATATCCGTCACGGGGTAGTCCATACGGCAGATTTCCGTGGGCTTTCCAGGTGTGACGCGGATCGCCGGGCAGACCTGATAGCCAAACTGGCGCTTTTCGGGCTGCTTGGGGTCCGTGTAATTGAAACCGACTTTGGTCACGCAGCGCTGGGTCTCCACCTTTTTGGAAATCCCTGTAACCACAACGGTATTTCCCTTCTCTACGTGCGCCTTATAGGTCGCCGCGGAGGCAGCTGGGGCGCCGAGGAGGCTGCCGAGGAGCAGGGGAACGAGGACGAAGGGCTTTGGCATCGGTGGGCAACCTCAAGCGTAGTAGGCGCGGGACGGAGTCCTATTTATTCAAGAAAACTGTGAAAAAACAACACCAGTAGGCGAATCTGGCAGTTTCTTAATCGCGCAGCGGCGGATTCGCGATCTTGGGCACGCCACACAGGGGGGCGGGAGGGGCCGGCGCGGCCTCGCCAGCCCCACCCTACCAAGCCAAAATCCCTAAGAAAGTCTTAGCGTTGGCAGCTATTCTTCGGCACTTTTTGCCGTCTCCAGGGCTTGACTTTGAAACATGGACAGGTTGTTATGCGGCAGCGCTGACGGGCGCGAGGATGCCTGCTGACTGCGGGCATTCAAGTTCATATCCATAAGGGGATCCCACTACATGCGAAATCAATACCTTTTGGGTCTTGGCGGCGCCTTGCTCGCCACGACCGCGCTGACTGCCAACGCTCAGGCAGGCACGTTCAACGCCTACACGACCGTCGTCTCGGCGACCACTCAGAAGCCCACCACCGGCTTCACGGCGATCAAGGTCGGCGCTCAGCTGTTCGGCGGCACGGGCTACACTGCGACCACGACGGTCGGTCCGCAGATGGTGTTCGTGAACCTGACGAACTCCTACTCTCAGGGCCTGGGTCCGAAGATCGTGATCCTGCCCACGGGCGCGACCTTCGACTCCACGTCGATGGTTAGCGGCGTTGCCTCCAACCTGACGCTGACGAACACCCAGTCCGCTTCCACCATCCTCGCGACGACGAACGGCCTGAACTCAGGCTGCGCCATCGGCGTGTTGACCACACAGATCCAGATCACCAACTGTTTGACTGGCTCCTCGAGCCTTTCGTTCAGCGGCATCGGCCTCAGCGGTCTCGTCTACTCCGGAGCCACTGGCCTGTCGGTTGCTGGTGCGTCCATCTCGCTGTCCGGTTCGGTCGTCGAACAGGCCAACTCGAGCAACACTTACGAGTCACTGACCTCGGCAGCTGTTGTCACCTCGCAGAACACCGTCGTGATCACCAACTCCGCGAGCACCGCTACGGTTGCTCTCGGCACGGGCGCGACGGCTTACACCGCGGTCGGTCAGACCGTTGCGGGTAACATCAGCGGCGGCCTTACGGTTGTTCTGACTCAGATCGCCTTCACCGGCACTGGCGCGGTCTACAGCGACCTGGCCAGCACCGGCGTGGCGACCAACCTCGTTGGTAACCTGGGCGTGGTTGTGACGAGCGCGGCCCTGTCGGATCCGGCGATCTCGAACGTCCGGTTCATCAAGGCTGACGGCACGTCGTACACCAACACCACGTTGGCTGGCACGGCGACCTTCTCCTCGACCCTCCTGACTGGCGCCACCGTCCTGGTTGGCACCACGTCCGGCACCAACATCGTTCAGATCGAGTTCAACGGCACGACCGGCATCACGGCCGCTGCTGCTGGTACGACTGCGACGACGTACATCGCCAACTCCGCGACCAACGGCACCGCTCTGCCGGCGATCAACGCGACGGCGAGCGCGATCTCCCGCGCGGGCTTCACCGTTCAGGTGAACTCTGTGCAGGCGACATCCAACACGGTCGTGGCGTCCTACGTCCGTATCACCAACGGTGGTACGACGGCGGGCATCCCGGTCGTCGCGGTCTACAACGCGTCGACTGGCGCCGCGATGGGCACCTACACCACTGCTTCGGTGCCGGGCCTTGCGACGATGACCCTGACTGCTAAGGACATCGAAACCGGCGCGGGCATCACCGCAACTGCCGGCTTGGCGTACGACCTGGTCATCACGGGCACGCTCCCGAGTGGCTACGTCCAGCACGTCACCGGCAACCCGGGCAACCTGTTCGTCGACTTCTCTGCTCGTCGTAACAGCGCTCTCGGCGTCAACCAGTAGTCACTGGTACCTATCTCCGTCACTGTGTGACGGAACGGAAGGAAGGGAGGGTGAGAAATCACCCTCCCTTTTTTCGTGCCTGTTTTTCCGGGGAAAAGAGCGGCGCGTGGACGCCTTCAACCCGGGGCGGAAGTTCCGCAATGACACAGCTTTAATGCCGTCCATGCGGGCGACGGCGTACATTCCGGCCCTGTAAGCAGCCCGCGTCGCCGGTCGGACCCTGCCGCCAATTTCAATGTCATATTCCTTCGACTACGAGGCCATGGATGCCGACGGCCGCCCCCTGAAGGGCCGCCTTCAGGCCAATAGCGAACGGGAAGCCCAACGGCAGCTCGAGTCGCAAGGGCTGGCCGTGATCGCGCTCGATCCGACCAAAGCCCCCTCAAGTGTCGCGGGCCAGGTCATTTTCCGGCGCGGGGTGTCGGTGCAGGACAACGTGCTTGTCCTCAAGCAATTGGCCCTGCTGTTGAAGGCCGGCGTGGCCCTGGTTTCCGGTATCGCGAGCCTGCGCAGCCAGGCCATGCATCCGGCCATGGCCGTCGCTTTCGCCGAAATGGAGAAACGCCTCCGATCCGGCGAAACTTTCACGGCCGCATTAACGGCCGCGATGCCCACCCTGCCGTCCTATGTTTTCCAACTCGCGGCCGCCGGGGAAGCGATCGGCCATCTCGGCGAAGCTCTCGACGATGCGGCCACGCAAATGGCCTACGAGCAGCGGATCCGTCAGGATATCCGCAACGCGCTGACCTACCCCACGGTCTTGGTCTCTGTCGGCGTCGCCGCAGTGCTGTTCATCTTCATCGTGGTTGTGCCGCGCTTCGCGGGCATGGTCGCCTCTTCCAAGAAGCCCCTGCCCTGGCTGTCGTCGGTGGTGCTCAACACCGGCATGTTCCTCTCGAACCACAAGTTGCTGGTGGCCATTGTCGCCGCCGCCATGATCGGCGGGATCCTGCACACGGTGAAAAATCCCAAGCGCATGGCGCAAGTGCGCGAGCGGATCAGCCGACTGCCCATGATCGGCCAGTGGTTTCTGGAAGCCGAGACCGCACGCTGGGCCTCCATGTTGGGGACCATGCTCGGCAATGGCGTGAGCCTGATCACCGCTCTGGGCTTGGCGCGCGATGCCGTCACCCTCGAGAGCCTGCGAGACCGCCTGGGGCAGGTCACCAAACTGGTGCGTGGCGGCCAATCGCTGTCGGCGGCGGTTTCATCCCAGCGGGCGCTGTCCGGCACGGCCATCAGCCTCATTCAGGTGGGCGAGGATTCGGGCGAATTGCCCGACATGCTCCGCTCCCTCGCCAAACTCTACGAGGATACCGGCCAGCAGCGCATGACCCGCTTTCTGCTGCTCCTCGAACCGGCGGCGATTCTCTTCATCGGCGTCTTCGTCGGCGGTATCGTAGCCGCCATCATGCTGGCAATCACCAGCGTCAACCAGGTGGCTCTCTAATGCGACGCATCCTGACCGGACGACTTCCCGCCGCGGCGGCCCGCGGCTTCACCCTCCTTGAAATGCTGGTGGTCCTTGTGATCATCGGCCTGATTGCAGGCTTGGTCGGTCCTCAGTTGATGGGCCGTGTGGAGACGTCAAAGGTCACCACCGCGCAGACGCAGGTCAAACTGCTCAAGAGCGCCCTCGACACCATGAGGCTCGACATCGGCCGCTACCCTTCAAAGGACGAGGGGCTCGACATGCTCGTGACGGCGCCGAAAGAGCCGCGCGCCGCCGGGCGTTGGCAGGGGCCGTATCTCTCGGAAGGAGTCCCTGCGGATCCGTGGAGCAATCCCTATCAATACGGGGTCGAAGGCAGCAATGCCGTCGTGCTTTACAGCTTTGGCGCCGACGGAAAAGCCGGTGGGGAAGGAACGGAAGCCGATGTCGGCATGCTGCCCCGCGGCACGACCCAACAGGCCACTCCAACACCCTAGCGCGCCAGCGCTTCACCATTATCGCGCGTTGCGGATCGGACCGCTGATCGAGAATGTCGCCCCGTTCATCCGGATTCACACTTCTCGAAATTCTCACGGTGCTGTTCATCATCGGAATGACGTCGGCGATTGTCGGCCCCCAGTTGCCGATGATGAAGGACCGCCTGGAATTTGCGATGAACCGGGAGACCTTGGAACAAAACCTCGGCAATCTCTCCTACGAGGCCTTTCGCGATAATCGGGACTATATCCTGAAGGGCACTTTTAACGCCGACGGCTTGGTACCAACGACGTCTTCCGCTACGGCACCCACACAAGCTGATCGACGCCTGCAATCTGCTGCGCAACAAAATCTCGATACGGCCGCGGTGCTGCCGCCGGTCGCGCCGGTCGTCCCGAAGCTTAAGATTCCGCCCGAATGGCAGGTCGTGATCGACGAGCCGATCTACTTTTTCGCTTCAGGCTTCTGCCGCGGTGGCCATATCGACGTCCATGTCGGCCGTCAGACCTTCCCCTACCGCCTCGTACCGCCAACGTGCGCGCTCGAGGCCGAATGACAAGATCGGCGCACCCAGCATCCGGGTTCACACTGCTCGAGGCGATTGTCGCGCTCGTCATCATGGCTGCGGTGATCATCCCCTTGCTCTCCTTCGTCAGCGCGACGGCGCAAGCTCTTATCACGGCCGCGGAGACCAATGAACGCAGCTTCGCCCAGCAGGCCGCCGTCGCCATGCTTGAGTCCGTGAATCCCGTCGTCGAACCCAGCGGTCAACTCTTGTTGGATCAAGACGTGACCGTTTCCTGGATCACGGAGGCGACCATCCCCCAAATGAGCGATATCTCGCTCGGAAGTCCGTTGTCGGGATTCACCTTCGGCTTCTACAAAATGACGGTAACGCTTGCCCGTCCCGATCGCGATCCATGGTTCTCGTTCGAGATGCGCAAGGCAGGCTACAGACAACACACCGCTGCTCCAGGATGACGCACAAACGCGGATTCACGCTTCTGGAAGTCCTGGTGGTGCTTGTCATCACCGGAATGCTTGCTGCCGTCCTCACGCAGGCTTTCGGCTTCGTGCTTCAAATCCGCATGAGTGTCATGAACAAGATCACGGGCCTGGAGAAGACGGCGGTCACGCGCAACCTCTACCTCTCGCCCCTGGAAGGGTTGGTTCCGGATTATCCTGAAAAGCCGGACGTCTTCGTCGGGACTGAAAACCGAATCCACGGCCTCACGACACATGCGATCGAGAACCGTCCCGGTGCACTCGTGCCCTTCGACCTGTATTTCGAGTACGCAGCGAACGACGCTCAAATGACGCTGGTCTATAAGGAGAAAGGACGAGAGCCGCTCAAACTGGGGAGTTGGCCCGGCAATACCGGGCGATTCACATTTAAGGATAGCTCAGGTCCGTGGCTCGCTGCGTGGCCGCCCGCGCAAGCGGCAGGCGGCAAACGGCCCAGCCAAACCCCTTGGGCCGTACGCATAGAGATCGGCACCGGCTTTCCCGCGGCCATCGTCGCCTATGTCGGCGGGGCCCACGACCGAATCACGCGCTACGAGGATGCGGGCATGGGCGGCGACTTGCGGGTCGAGGATCTCATGAAGCGATAGGCGTGGTGTGCGGCAGTCCCGCGCGATGGCGCCGCGACATCTCGGTGAGCACGCCCTCGAGTTGCCGTGTGAAGCGCGGGCTATCGAACAAAACCGAGGTCGATCGATTCGCCGCAATGCGCGCGCGCGCATCCGCCAAGATTCCGGGGTCTGTCGCCATTTCGATCGCGCGCGCCCGATACGACTCCATGTTCGGCACGACAAGCTCCGGAGTGCCCATCGCAAACACCTGGCTCGCGCACATGCCTGAAACATAGGTTTCGCCCGTGCAGGTCAGGATGGGCAGCCCGGACCACAACGCATCCGCGGCCGTGGATCCCGCGCCATAGGGGAGCGTATCGAGGAACAAGTCCGCGCTGGCCAACCGCGTGAGGTGCTCGTCCCGATCCGCCGTCATGCAGAAGATCAGGCGTTGCGGATCGATTCCCTGCGCCGCCGCTTCCTTCTGCATGCGTTGGCTCGAGGTCGGATAGATCTTGCGCATCCACAGGACGGAAGTCGGTACGGCGCGAAGGATGTCCATCCAGACGCGGAATACGTCCGGGGTCAATTTCCAGGTGTTGTTGAAGGCCGCGAAAACGAAGGCGTCGTTGGGTAGGCCCCAGGCACTACGATCCGCGCGTCGCTCGGGAAACGTGGCCCCGTGATCGGCGTTGAAGAGGGTTTCAGGAAGATATGCGAAGGTTTCAGAATAGTACGGTTGAGCGCGCGGCGGAGAGATCACACGATCGGTGATCAGATAGTCATGATGCGGAAGTCCGGTTGTGCCACCCATGCCGAGATATAGCGTTTGCACGGGCGCGGCGCGGCGTGAGGGAAGACCGGGACGCGCGCCCTCCGTATAGCCGCCAAGATCGATAAGTATTTCAATTTCGTCCCGTCGGATCAACTCGGCGGCTTGATCGTCAGTGAGAGATCGCAAATCCGCGAACCGCTCAGGCGCGGCACGCAATCGTCGTGTCGTGTCATCGTCCTTGTCGGGGCTTAGGGAATACGCGAACAGTTCGAACCGCGACCGGTCATGGTTCTCCAGGATTCCAAGGAGGTGACGGCCGACGGGATGATCGTAGAAATCCGACGAAAGATAACCGAGCCTGATCTTTCGCGTCGGATCGGCGATGGGATTTGGCGGCGGCAACGCCTTGCCGCCAAACCGGCGTCCGTAGGTGGCCGCGATCTCGCGTTGGTCTTCCGGTGATATCCCCGGCACCGTGTGCGCGATCGCGGGATCGAGACCGGAATATTGCTCGACCTTGAATGCGCGAAGCCAGCCGATGCTCTGCTCGAACATCGACCAGTCGGCGAGCATCTGCCGAAGATAGTAGCACAGCGCTTCGGTCTGCCCCGAGGCAGCGCCGTTCGCCCGGGCCGAGTCCAACACGGCGACGGCATCGGGAAACATCTTCTGACCCTGCAGAACCGAGGCCAGCATGCGGTATGCGTCGGTCATTTTTGGGGAGAGCTTGATGGCGCGCTTGAGGTGCGAGAACGCCTGCTGTGCATTCTCGGTGACGTGGTAGGCGGTGCCGAGAAAGAAGTGACTGGGCGCGTGGCCCGGGTCTTGGGCAAGCACTTCCTGAAGGTGGGCCACCGCGTCACGGTAGCGTCCAAGCCGGCAGAGCGCTTCGCCGAGCGTGGCCCGGATCGCCCCGGATGAGGGTGTCGTCTTAAGGGCTTCGGTCAGGAGAGCAGCCGCTTCGCCGACGCGGGCTTGCCCAATGAGAGCGCGCGCCGCACCGACCGCGGCGAGATCAGGCGCCCCGGGGCTGGGGCCGGACTTGTCGATTTTACTTATAGTTTTCAATAGGTTATAAGGTACTTATGGCCGACGCCTGACAACGAATTAACTCACCTTGCAAGAACGCTCATATACATTGCGCGCGCGTCCGGGAGAATGGCAAGCGTCGACCTGCCGGCCGGACGACGCAAGAATTTGTGGGACTGAGTGGGGGCAGAATCAGCCCAATGGCGACACGCGTTTCGCTTCATCACGCGCGGCCTTCCGAGGCAGGATTTATCCTTCCCCTGACCTTATGGATCGTCGCGATCCTCGGTCTCGGGATCGCGGGCATCAATGCGTGGGTTTCGACCGCGGTCGAGAATTCGCGCCTGCTGCAACACCGCGCCGAGACCGATCTTGCCGTCGCGAACCTCCGCAATGAACTGGTGTACCTGCTCGCAACCCGCCCGTTGACCTACCGGGGCCTCGAGGTTGGCCAAGGGCTCAAGCGCCCGGACCGCTTCGATTTCACCTCGGTGATGTCGGCGACCTACGACAGCTCCGAAGCGATCTCGTTCGACAATCGACCGTATGTTCTGGAAAGCAATCCCGATTTCCTCGTCCAAATTCAGGATTCACGCGGCCTGATCAATCTGAACTCCATTACGGGACTATACCTCCGGCGTTTCTTCTCGGAGTTCCAGGTCCCGGGAAACTACCGCGACCGGCTGATCGACGCGCTCGCCGATTGGATCGACGACGACAACCTCTCGAACCAATCGGGTGCGGAGCGGGACACCTATGAGCGTCTCGGGAGACTTGGCCCCACCAACACGCCAATGCTGACGCCGTTCGAGGCCCAGAGCATTCTGGACTGGGATACCATTCCGCAGATTTGGGAGGCCGATCGGAAGACCCCCCTGTTTACCGCATGCGCGGCCGGGGCCTTCAATCCCAACACTGCTCCGGAATCCGTCATGATGGCCTACGTTATCGGCCTTACGCAGGAAAACCTGGCTGAAGTCATGCGGAAGCGCGCCGAGAAGCCGTTTCGAAACCAGTATGAATTCGCACAAGCCTCCGACGTGCTGACGCCGAACGAGGCATTTTTCTTCGCATTTCTTCCGGCTAACTGCATGATCGTCAACGTCACCGACCGCTCGACCGGAGAGCGCGTTCGGTTCTCTTTCTCAATTCTTCCCTATAGCCGCCATCAACCCTGGCAGGTCGACTATGCGTTTCGAATCCCTCCGCAAGAACGCGATGAACTTGATCGCGCCAACCCTGAAGTCACTTTCCCTTCCCCCGAAACGGTGCATCTACGGGAGCAACGGGATTCAGCGGCTGGACGGGTCGACTAGCCGGACCAATTGGATCCTGAGCCGCCGTTATCTCCGTCACGGCGTTTTCGAAGTTCCTCCGGCACTACCCGAGAACAAGCGCACGTCGGCCCTCACGTTGCAGGTACGGCGCTGGGCGCCGTTCGCACAATCCAAGTTCGCGGCATACTGGGTCGGGCATCGCGCGTCGGTCTATGCCTGGGACGCGGCGCGCGTCAACGCCGTGATTGCCGAGAACGGCGAACTGCCCGCGCGGTGCATCGTATGGCCGGAGACCTTCTTCCGACCCGCCTGGGACGAAGGCCTGAGGCTCGTGACAGCCGTTGATGGCTATGAAGGACAGGCCTGGCGCGACGGCTTGCTGGTCGCAACGCGGTGGTGGGCGGAGCCGCCATCCGAAAGCGACTGGCTGCTGTTTAAGCGTTCGGCCGGCGCGCCATCGGACTCAGGCTCAACGGAAGTGCCGGCACCGATCACCCTGCCGATGCTCGATTTGCCGTGGTCCGATACCCCCGACCCCATCGCCAACGCCTGGACGATGCTGCAAAATCCGCAGATCGCGGCCGGCCTGGCCGTCGTCGTCTTCGCCCCGCTGATGTTCTACATGACCCAATGGGTCGCCACCGGCATTGCCGCCGCGAGCAAGGCAAGTGCGCAAGCGGCGTTGACGGCGTCCAGCCAGGCCGTCCGCGCGGATCGTGCGGCAGCCCTGGCGGAGCGTGACGTCATCGACGCCTATTTGGGACTTGAACCCTACCCATCGCAGTTTGTGGTCGTCTCGACAGCGATGAAATTGATTGCCGACAAGAAGGTGTCGCTGCTTGAATGGACCTACGACAACGGAGCGCTCGAGTTCATTCTGCGCGGAGCCGATTCCCTGGATGCGTCCGCTTTCATCGAAATGTTCGAGCGTAGCGGCATGTTCGTGGAAGTCAGCGGCACGCTTACCAACCAGGAGCGCGAGTTGCGTATGAAGACCCGCGTGAAACGCAATGCGGCGGCCGCGACATGAACGAATTGATCGCATCCTTCCGGCGCCTGTTCGACCAGCTGCGCCATGAGTTCGAGGAACGCGTCGGCGCGGAGCTGGCTCGCTCGGACCGCGCCAAGTTCCTGGTGGGCGGAATCGGCCTGATCTTGGTGCTCTCGATCACTGTGGCCGTCGCCAACGCAGCGGACCGGACGAAGCGGGAATACCGCACGGCGCAGATTGCTTACGAGCGCCTGAAAACCCAGGTGGAAACCGGATCGTGGGCTGAAAGGCGCGCCCAAAGCCAGGCATTGAAGCTCACCCTCGAAGAGCGGCTTTGGTTGGCCAACACGCCTGGCCTGGCGGAAGCAGGATTTGAGCGCTGGCTTCGCGATCGGCTGACCCGATATAAAGCCGAGCCCCAATCCATTTCGGTACGCCGCGTGGCCGTGACCCCGACGACGAATGACCAGCAATCGCAGGATCCGTTGGCGAACGTGGAGCGGATGACCGCGAAAATCATGATGCCCTTCAATCAAGCGAGCTTGATTGGCTTCCTGGACGACATCGCCGAGAGCGAGCGCGCGATGGTGGTAGATCGTCTGATCGTGCGCGCCGGGCGCAATCCGCGCACTGAGATCGATGTCTCGACCTTCTATCCGGCGCGGGACAAGGGGCGATGAATGTCGCTGCGGAGCCCACGATGATCAAGCGCGTCCTCCCGACGCTCGGCGCGTTCGGTGCTCGCATCAATGCCTGGCGGCCGGCGCTCAAGCCGTTCTTCCCGCACATCATCGGCTTGGGGATCGTTTGCGGGCTCGGGTTGGCCACGGCGATGGCGACGATTTTCGCCCCGCTGCCGGCAAACCTGACGCAAGACCGCTGGGGCCTCGTTCAATGGCAGCCGTATCAAGCCGGCCCCTTGCGCGATGAAATGATGAACGCGAGCCTCTGGGGAGAATCGCCCGGCGCCAAGGTGGAAGTCGCCGCACCGGTAAAGATCGTGCCGCAATGGCGCTTCGTCGGCACCGTCACCACCGGCTCGCGCCGGGTTGCGGTGATCGAGGTCGACGCCACTAAGACGCAGCGCTTTGGCGCCGGCGACGTTCTGCCCAGCGGCGCCCGTATCGAATCGGTCGGCCCAGGCGAGATCGTTGTGGCCGACAACGGTGCAAATCGCACCATTAAGCTCTTCGACGTCAGTCCGTCGACTGTCCTAACCCCGCCTGCCGACAGCAAGCCCCCCGCCAAGTGAGATTCCCATTATGAGCCTTCAAATCATTCGCCGCGCCTCGCCGGGCTTCGGAATTCCCTGCACTTTGGCGCTTGGACTGACGCTCGTGTTGGCGTCGTGTATCGCCCCTCCCCAGGAATCGATCTTTCCGTCCACCCGACTCGTCAAGAAGGACGAGACGAGCATCGAACTCATCAAGAAGACATCGGATGCTCCGGATCGCCTGTCGTCGACCGCTACTGTGCAGGTGCCGTCGCTGAAAAGCACGACCAACCCCATCCAGGCGTCGCCTGTCCCTACCCTTCAGGGCGAGCCGATCAGCGTGAATTTCGAAAACGTCCGGCTGGCCGCGGTGATCAACACCGTCTTTGGCGACCTCCTCAAGGTTCCGTTCGAGATCGACAGTAAAGTTATGCAGCGTGACGTGAGCGTGACGCTGCGCAATCCGGAGGCGCTGCCGCCGAACCAATTCTATCGATTGGTTGTGGAAGTTCTGCAGAACTACGGGATTAACGTCGTCTACTCGAACAACGTCTTCAGGATTATTGAGGCCGCGGCCCAGAAGCCCCAGTCGCCGCGCATTGTCCGCTCGCGATCCGTGGGCGGCGCCCCGGGCGATCTGCGCCCGGTGTTTTACTACACGCCGATCAATACGGTGAACGCCAACAACATGATGACCTGGATCTCGATGGCCTTCCAGGATCGCGTGCGTCCGACGTCGGTTCCGAACTCCAACGGCGTGCTGCTCTTGGGAAACGCCGAGGATATCGCCGCCGCGATCGACACCATCCAGACATTGGATCAGCCCTTCATGGCGGGCTACCAGGGCATCAAGATCAATCCGGCATTCTGGAGCGCCGGCCGACTGGCCGCCCAACTCGTCGACGTTTTGGGAGCAGAAGGCTACAGCATCGGCATCGGTCCGCTGCAGCCGTTCGCGATCAAACTCGTCCCGGTCGAGGCGTTGAACACGATCATCGCCTTTGGAACGAGCCAGGAGGCGTTGCAGCATCTGTTGCAATGGGCCACCGATCTCGATCAGCCCAGCCAAACCGTCGGCACGATGCAGGTTTTCTATCATCAAGTTTATAACGCCAAGGCCAAGGACGTCCTCGAAGTCATTAAGAATATCTTGGAGGGCGGCTCAACCGCCCCCGCCGGAGCACAGGACCAGAAAGGCGGCGGCGGAAGCATCGGGACGCGTCAACGCGTCACCGTCGACGAGAGTCATAACGCCCTCATATTTCAAGGCAGCGCGGAAGAATACGCCCAGTTCCGCACTCTCTTGGCCCAGATGGACAAAGCGCCGCTCGCCGTCCTGATCGAAGCGACGGTGGCGGAGGTGACGCTCGGCAAAGAGATGAACATCGGGACATCACTGGGCTTCAACGATGCTGCGTCCGGCGCGAATTCTTCGGCGGTGACCGTCAGTTCCGGCGGGTTGACGACGACCTTGATCCGGAACATGGGCGACCTGAATCTCAAGCTCAACGCGTTGGCCCACGACAAGAAGGTGCAGATTTTGTCGAGCCCGCGGCTGGTCACGAACAGCGGCAAGTCCGCCAGCATCAACGTCGGCACGCAGGTGCCGATCATCACCGAACAGCAGCAGTCACCCGGCACCACCGGCGGCACGTCGAACCTGCTGCAATCGGTGCAATACCGAAATACCGGCGTGATCTTGACGATAAATCCCACGATCAATTCGAGCCGACGCGTCGAAATCACCCTGACGCAGGAAGTCAGTCAGGCGCAGCCGAACGGCACGTCGAGCATCTCAAGCCCCACGATTCTCCAGCGCCAGATCAATACAACCCTTTCGCTCGATGACGGCGAAACCGTGCTCCTGGGCGGTTTAATCACGCAAAATTACAGCGATGACACTAGCGGGGTGCCGTTCCTCAAGGATATTCCGGGCCTGGGCCTGTTGTTCAACAACCGGGCGAAGTCCGTGGATCGTACTGAACTCATCGTACTGCTGACGCCCTACATAATCGATAGCCCGGAAACGTCGCGGCAGGTACGCGATGCCTTCCGCAGTCAGATGGGGGATTGGGCCCAGTTGCCGCCAAAGCCCTTGAAGCCCATGCCTCCGGTAGAACCTGTGGCTGCGGTTTCGCCTATTTCGACGTCCCAACCCTAGGATAGACCGTCTATGCGTCACGCAAAGCATGTTGCGACTGCCCTTCTAGCCGGACTCATTGCGCTGCAGATTTCGTTCGCGGCCAGCGCCGCGCCGACGCTGGAGGAGATGGCCAAGCGGCCCCTGAAGACCATTGAACGTCAGGCCAAGGCCGGGGATACCGCGTCCCAAGTCGAACTCGCCCGCCGCTACGGCAGCGGCGACGGCGGCGTGAAGAAGGACCAACTGAAGGCCGCGCACCTTCTGGCAGACCCCGTCGAGAAGGGCGACCCCATGGCCCAGTATTACCTCGGCCTGGCCTATGCGACCGGTTCCGGCGTCGAGACGGATGACGCCAAGGCCGTACTGTTGTTCGATGCCGCCGCGAAGCAGGGCGAAAAGAACTCGCAATACATGCTGGCCTTCGCGATCATCAACGGCATGGGAGGCATACTGCCCAATTGGACGGCGGCGATCCCCTGGCTTGAGAAAGCAGCGGAGCAAGACGTTGTGAAAGCCCAGTTCCTGCTGGCCAATGCCTACGTTGCGGGTTCAGGCGTTACGGCAGATCCAGAACGCGCCGCGAGTTGGTACCGCCGCGGCTTTGCGATCTCGAAAGACCCGACCTTCACCGACCGGCTGCGACTTTTGATTCGCAACGGCGCCATCAAATGGCAACCTGGCGATCCGGAAGACGCCATCTCGCCCACCAAGGACACGCCATGAATCCCGACAATCAAATGGAGATGATCATCACGGTCATCATCCTGGTGATCGAAATTGCACTCGTCGTACTCTGCGTGCACCGCTTGCGTCAGCCCGTCAACCCCGCCAAACCGCGGCTGTTTCCGTACAACGGTTTGATGATCTTCCTGGGACTCGCCATCATCGTGACCACTGCGCACACCTACAGCGTCTACACAGGCCAGCGGCTGGAGGCGAAGAACAAGCTGAAGGGCATGGGCGGCGGCCAACAGCCGATGCGCTGAGAGTCCCCGCCCCGCGAAATCCTTTACGCGAGCTGACCGGTCGGTTGCTCGGTTGCCCGGGCCGGCGACCAGCCCATCGCCGTATCGAGGATGGCGTGCAAGATCGCCTGGTGGCCGGTTTCAACGAAGCCGTAGATTTGCGCGGGCACATAGAAGTTGAGCGCGCCGGCCTGCCGTAGCGGATTTTCGGGCGTGAAGCCGCTGAGGGTGATGATCATGCAACCCAGCGCTTTCGCCGCGGCGACACCATTCAGGATGTTTGGCGATTTGCCGGAACTTGAAATGGCGATCAGCACATCCCCCTTGAGACCTTGCATTTTCACCTGCTGGGCAAAAACCTGGTCGTAGCCCAAGTCGTTGCCGAGGCATGTCAGCGAGGATGCGTCATTGAATGTGATCGCGCGCACACCCCCATTCTTGGCGAAATCAATCGCCATATGGCCGGCGATTCCAGCCGACCCGCCGTTGCCGATGAACATGACTTTGTTATGCCCGCGGGGTATGGGCCGCAGGCAATCATGGGTTCGGGTCAGCCAAGCGTCCGCGGCGAGCGGCACGCCTTCTCCGTCGGTGACTTCGATGGCGTCCAGGACTTTGTGAAAGGCCGTGGCGTAGGCCTGAAATTGACTGATATGTTCCATTGTGCTCGCGATCCGTTTCCGGGCGCAACATAGCAGGCAGCCCGCTCCCGCACCACTCTATCGTCGGTGCCGACATCGGGGCGGAACGTCGGCATGACGATTCGAAACGCTCTCTCGAGGCATCCTATGGCGGTCCCACAGCGGAAAGTTTCAGATCTGAACGGACTGATCTACCGGCGGGTCACGGCGTGAGAGATGGGGAAAGCGACGGCCCGCGCCAGCAGCCATCCCGTCTCGTGGACGAGATCATGATGCTTCTCTCGACCGACGCCATATCGCCGTAAAGCCCAAGGGTCATGTCCCAACAATCATCTCAAGACTTGATGGAACAGGCGGTCGCGCAGGCCAATGCCGGCGACATGGCCGCCGCCGAGGCCTCGATGAAGGAATGTCTGGCGCGCGATCCCGACAACATTCGCGCCCTACTCAATCACGGCACGCTACTGTCGAACCGCAAAGCCTACGCGGAGGCTGAACACGCCCTGCGCAGAGCGGTCGCCCTTGCCACCAACGTCGAAACGGTAAGTGCTTTGGCACGGACGCTCAAGGCCGCCGGCAAGTTGGACGAGGCTGAGGGATTGTACCTCCATGTCCTCGGCAGCATCCCGGTACATGCCCCGTCGCTCCTTGGGCTCGCTGAGGTGTATGAAGAAAAGGGAGAACGGACGCGCGCGGTTGAATTTTTTCGCAAAGCGTGGGACGCGCAGCCCGGGGATATCGAAGTCGCGATCCGGTATGCCTCTCTCGCCGCCGACGACAATCCGGATGAGCCGGGGCGTGTCATCGCAACGCTTCTGGCTGTGCCGGTCCTAAGCAACGCCAAACGTTTACGAGTACTCGGCGCGCTCCTGATGTTCGAAGAATTCGGCGAGCGGATGAAGCGGGGCTTGATGCCGTACCACGCCATGGCGCTCGACGAGATGTTTTTCAAGTTCGCGGCGGCTGGCTTCGCGGCGTACCGCGACGCCGCTTTCGCCGCAATCCAGGAGCAACCGAACGACGGCAATAATATGATCGCGGCGATGCTGGCTCATTTTTGCGGGCGTGAATACCCGCAAGCCGAAGAAATGCTGAGGCGTTTGCGCGTCGCGAAGCCGGGACAACTGTGGGAGTCGACGACCTTCGACAATGCGTTCCATCGCGAACTCGCGGCGCGGGACGATGCCGATCTGTTCGGCACGCTGCCGCCCGTGAGCGATGTGCTGATGCCGGAATTCGCGGGCGAGAACATTGTCTATCTTGCCTGCAGCGGGGGCTATTTCGACAGTTTCGGCCTGCCGATGCTGCGCTCCTTGGAAGATCGCGGCCCCGGGGAACAGGTCCATCTGCACCTGATGGAGGTATCAGACGACCTCATTCCTCTCATCAAGGGGATTTGCGCGAGCTTTCGCGATTTGACGATCGCCGTCACGATCGAGCAGCCGGGTTTTCCGGATCAACGCGCACAGGAAGCCCGCGGCTACTACCACGCCGTCCGGTTCATCCGATACTTCCAGCACCTTCAACGGCACGGCCGCGCCTTGTGGATGATGGACGTGGATGCATTGTTCAATCGCGCGCCCGCGAAGCTCTACGCAACGCTAGGCACAAGCGATGCGGCCTTCCGTGCCCGCGCTGGCCGTTTTGAACCATGGAACCAATTCAGCGCGGGCATTGTCGGTGCCCGCGCGACCCCCGCAGCCTTGCGGTACTTCCGCGCCATCGCCGCTTATGTCTCGCATTTCCATGGAATCAAACGTCTTTCATGGGGTATCGACCAGGCTGCGATGTACTCGGCCTTCGTCTACCTTCAAGACTGCGGCGCCGGGCCCACCCTTACGTTTCTCGACGATCTTGCCATGGACCTCGGGTACCGGGACCAGGGCATCCTGTGGTGCAGCGCCGGCATCAAGAAATTCGAGATGCTGGATCAGAACGCAATGCCCGACGAATCGCGGCCGGAAGGCCGCTATCACGCCCGCTATAAGCACTACCGTTGGCCGGGTTGACGAGACGTTCATGAACGCGTAGGAAGAAAGCCGTGGTGATTTGAGACCGGATTGCGGCCACGTTAAAAACCGCTAAAAGGTCGAGGGCTCAAGCCCCCGCCGGATCCGGTCGGGGGCTTTTTTTTGCCCGCGCCCCAGCGGCACCAAAGCGGCGGCAGAGCGACGAGGACGAAACAATGATCGATCTTGAACAGCAAAAGGCCTGGAGCCTTCAGACCAAACTCGTGCGCGGCGCGACCGCGCGCAGCCAATTCGGCGAGACCAACGAGGCGATCTTCATGACCTCGGGTTACGTCTATGAGAGCGCCGAGGAAGCCGAACAGTCCTTCAACGGCGAGAAGGATCGCTTTGTCTATTCGCGCTTCAAGAATCCCACGGTCGACATGTTCGAGAAGCGCCTCGCCTTGATCGAAGGCGCGGAAGATTGCCGCGCCACGGCGAGCGGCATGGCCGCGGTGTTCGCCGCTTTGGCCTGCCATCTCAGCGCCGGCGACCGGCTCGTCTCATCGCGCGCCATTTTTGGCTCGTGTCAGTACATCTGCGGAGACCTGTTGCCGCGCTTCGGCATCAAGACCGAGTTCGTTGACGGCCGGGACGAAGCCGCCTGGCGCAAGGCGCTGTCGACACCGGCCAAGGCCGTGTTCGTGGAGAGCCCCTCGAATCCGGGACTCGAAGTGATCGACCTCAAGATGGTGTGCGATCTCGCGCATAAGGCCGGCGCGCTGGTGGTGGTCGACAACGTCTTCGCCACACCGATCCTGCAGAAGCCGCTGACGTTCGGCGCCGATGTCATCGTCTATTCCGCGACCAAGCATATCGACGGTCAGGGCCGTTCCCTCGGTGGTGCGGTGCTCGGAAGCAAACCCTACATCGTCGACAAGCTGACGCCGTTCCTGCGGCACACCGGGCCGAGCCTGTCCCCGTTCAATGCCTGGGTTCTCTTGAAGGGTTTGGAGACGCTCGAGTTGCGCATGGCGCGCCACTGCGACAATGCGTTGAAGGTCGCGCGTTTTCTCGAGACTCAGAAGAGCATCACCCGACTGCTGTATCCGGCGCTGCAGAGGCATCCGCAACACAAATTGGCGATGGCGCAGATGTCATCCGGCGGTTCGGTCGTGGCGTTCGAAGTCGCGGGCGGCAAGACGGCGGCATTCAAGGCCCTTAACAGGCTCAAGCTGATCGACATCTCCAACAATCTCGGCGATGCGAAGAGCCTGATCTGCCACCCGTACACGACCACCCACCAACGCCTCACCCCTGAGCAAAAGGCCGAAGTGGGAATTACGGAAGGGTTCGTGCGGTTGTCAGTGGGCCTCGAGAACGTGGACGACCTGATCGCCGATCTTGGCCAGGCCCTGCAGCCGTAGCCCCGCGAAGGGCTATCCGCGCTTCCGTTTATAGAACGGCAGGGTCGCCATTTGCGGATCCAGCTTGCGCGTGTGCGCTTGCTGACGGATCGCGGCAAGTCGCGGCACGATCTCGTTGAGCAGCCGAAGCGCCGTTTGCGGAGTCGTATCGGGCACCTGCCCCGCATGAAGAATGTGGTGGGGCGATGCTTCTTCGTGGGCCTGACACAGCACGGGGAGCCGAAAGAGATGTGGCAAGCCCGCGTTGTCGAGTTGCCCGTCCTTCACGTGCCGCATGACGTTGTCGACTGTCTCGACAATGGCGCGATCGACTCGAAAGCCGACCCCGGCGTCACGATTTTTCGCCAAGAAATCATCGTCGACAAGCATGCGGGGCAAGCAGTCATCCGCCGTTGTCTTTTGAATCGCGCGGTTCTTGATGTACAGGTCTGCGAGTTCGCCCTTCGCCAGGTAGTCGATGAAAATCGTCTGCCGGATCTGCGGGATCGGCAGGAACAAATCCGGGTCCGAATTGAGGAGCGTATTCTCTTCGTGCGGTGTCAGCACCGTGTCGCGGCCGTCCTTGAAGCGCAGCGCCAGCGGCGAGTGCAGGATGCGGTGGGTGAAGGCAACGACGTCCCCCGACTGTGAAGCAAGATTCTCGAGGCGGAAATCCGTCGGCTGGAAGTCCGAGACGTCGCGCAGATGGCTTCCCACGGCGACCTTGAGTCCACCGCTTTGGGTTTCGGTGTCCTGCAAATAGATCGCGAACCGCAGCACCGGGTAAGGCTGCGCGGATTTTTGGTTGACGCGATTGAAGATGTTCTCCGCCGTCCCCTTCGCGTCGTGGTGCAGATGGCGCGCGGTATCGTTGTCGCCCTGGGCGAAATCGTAGCGGTGGAAGTGGCCGCTGAAACAGTAGACCAGCGGCTCGCCCAGAATATCCCGGGCGATTTCGACCAGGCGCTGGTCGCTCCAGAAATTCTGCATCTCGGGAATTTCGTGGAGGTAGCGTGTCTCCACCTCGCCGGCCTGCAGACGCGACGCGTAACCACGAAAGCGTTCGATCTCCTCGACGGAGAAAACCCCCCGCACGCGGAGATATCCGTCTTCGTGAAACCGCTTCAGCTCGTCGGGACTCAGCATGCTCGGCTCTCGGTCACAGCCATACTTCATATTCCGCGTGGATCAATCGGCGCAAGCCCGGTAGACTTTGGGTGAATTTAATGACGACGAGTCGATAGCCGTTTCATGTACGAGAAACTGACCCATAATATCTACATCTCCGTCCGGCCGTTCTATCTCGAAGAACAGTCGGTCCCGGACGAAGACCATTTCGTGTGGGCCTATCGGGTCAACATCGAGAACAAGGGCGAGGAGACCGTTCAACTCCTGGCACGCCATTGGCGCATCACCGACAAGCTCGGGCGTCTGCAGGAGGTCAAAGGCCCCGGCGTGGTCGGGGAGCAGCCGATCCTCAAGCCGGGCGAATCGTTCGAGTACACCAGCGGCTGCCCGCTCGGCACGCCGTCGGGGATCATGGTCGGCTCCTACGACATGACGACGACGGGCGGAGAACGCTTCCGCGTTGATATCCCTGCCTTTTCACTCGATAGCCCGTACGATACCGCGGCCGTCAACTGAATCTGCATACGGCACGTGCTGATCCGGCATGGCCGCACAACCGTAACAGTCTAGGAACACAGGGGCCCCGAGTTATATTCGGGGCTCGGGCATTGAATCGTTTGAGTTTGCGAAACGTCAGAGTTCGAGGTTAGCCATGACCAACACCCGCGCTCCCATCCTTCCGCGCGATCACGGCGACAGCCGCGGCGGTGCCGATACCCGCCCGACGCGCGCCCAGGCCGAAGAGGCCGTGAAGTTGCTGATCCGCTGGGCCGGCGACGACCCGGCGCGCGAAGGGTTGACCGACACCCCGGATCGGGTCGTGCGTTCCTACGAGGAATTCTTCGCCGGCTATGGCCAAGACCCGGAAGCCATGCTGCGCACGACCTTCGAGGAAACCGAAGGCTACGATGAAGTCGTGCTGCTGAAGGACATCCCGTTCCAGAGTCACTGCGAGCACCACATGGTGCCGATCATGGGCCGCGCCCACGTCGCCTACCTGCCGGACAAGCGCGTGGTCGGCATCTCCAAGATCGCGCGCGTGGTGGAAGCCTACGCCAAGCGTCTCCAGATCCAGGAGAAGATGACCGCTCAGATCGCCAACACCATCAGCGACGTGCTGAAGCCGAAGGGCGTGGCTGTCGTCGTCGAGGCGGAGCATCAGTGCATGACAACGCGCGGCATCCAAAAGCAGGGCGTCTCGATGGTCACGTCGACCATGCTCGGCGCCTTCCGGGACGACCCGACGACGCGGCGCGAGTTCCTGACGTTGATTGGCAAGACCGGCCGTTAGCCCGCCTTAGTGGACGTAAGTCACCATCGTCTGCCGCAGGCGGGGGATGAGTTCCTGGTCCATGTTGTCGAAGGTCTTCTTGATCACCGACATCCAGGCGGTCTCGCGATCGGTCGAGGTCGCATCCTCGCGCACGGTTTCGCTCGCCCATGACTTGGCATCGGCGACCGCAAGGGTCTTGCCGTCCGGCCCGACGATCTCCACGCCGACCTCGAGCGCGCCGGTATATTCCGCGTTCTGCTCTTTCTTGAACCAACCGGAGATACCCTTGGAGATCGGCAGGAGCTTCTCGGTGATCGTGCCGCGCTTCAGGGTGATGCGCATGGAATTGACGCTATTGCCGGTGGCATTGAAGCGCTGCGCCGCCCAGGCTTTGGCCGCCTGGTCATAGGGGATCGGCGCGCGACTGCCGACATACGGGTACGTCGTCGGCGAGGTGTCGCCGTTCACGACCTCGATCGTGCTCACGTCGACCGGCACGACCATGCGTTCGGCAAAGGCCATCGCGACGGGGCCTTGCGCAACGGACAGGCTCGGCAGGGCCGGCACCGCGGCGAACAGAACGGCCGCCGCGACGAAGGGGCGAAACAGCTTCAGCGTTGTCATTCGGTGTTCCTTTTAGCCAGTGCGCGATCAGGAAACGCAGGTGCCGGTTTTCCGCCCGATGGCGCACAAGTCAGTTCTACTCTTCCGGCGAATTCCGCTTGGCGAGCTGCTCCAGCTCCTCAAGGGAAAAACTATAAACTTCCCGGCAGAATTCACACGTCATACGAACCGCGCCGTGGTCCGAAAGGTTGCGGACTTCTTCTACGGGAAATGACGCGAGGATCTTCGCGCTGCGCTCGCGCGAACACCGGCACTTTGCCTGGATGTGCTTGATCCGGAAGGCTTTCATGCCCACGGTGCCGTAAATCCGGGTGAGCAGATCCCACGAAGAAAGATTTGCGTCCAGCAGCTCGCTGTCCTTCAGGCTGCCCAGCAGGATCACCGCGGCGCGCCAGGCGTCTTCCGGGTCCTCAGGCAGCTCGCCCGCGTGCCCGCCCTCTTCCGGCATGCGCTGGATGAGCATGGCGGCCGACCGTCCCGGCGCCACGGCGACCTTCAGGGCCGATTCAAGCTGTTCGGAATGGCGGAAGTAGTTGTGGATGGAATCCGCCAGGCTGCCGCCGCCCAGTTCCACGATGCCTTGATACCGCTCCGTATCGGGGCCCTGGTCGACCGTGAAGGCGAGATGCCCGGCGCCCAGCAGATGGGGCGCAAGCCCACCGGACCGGCGACGGGCGAGTTCCGCCCCCAAGCGGTCCGCGTCGAAGCGGGCCCAGGCGCGGACATCGCCGCCGGAGGTGATGTCCACCACCAGCGCCGACACGGGCCCGTCGCCCTGGATCTGCAGCGTGAACACGCCCTCGTACTTTAAGCCTGCCGCCAGGGCGACCGCCGCGGCCATGGCTTCCGAGAGGAGATTACCGACTTCCGGCGGGTCCTGATGGCGGCCCAAAATCTCGGTGACCGTCGTGTCCAAGCGGACAAGACGGCCACGGAACGCGCCGCCATTGATCAGGAACGAGATGCAGACGTCTCTGTCCGGCTGGGCTTGCGCCGTGACGTCCGTCAGCTGAGGCACCACAGAAGAATCCCTTTCTGGGCATGCAGCCGGTTTTCGGCTTCATCCCAAATCACCGACCGCGGACCGTCGATCACACCGGCCGTGACCTCTTCGCCGCGATGGGCGGGCAAACAATGCATGAACAGCGCATCGGGCTTGGCCACGGACATCAACGCCTCATTCACCTGAAAAGGTTTCAGGAGGTCGTGGCGATTGCCCGCCTCGTCGCCCATGGACACCCAAGTGTCCGTGACGATGCAGTCGGCGCCGCGCGCGGCCGCGACCGGATCGTCGCCGACGCTGATCCTGGCGCCGCGGTCTCGCGCCCAAGCGATGACGGCCGCACTCGGCTCAAGGCCTTTGGGGCATGCCAGCCGCAGCTCGAATTCAAACTGCGCGGCGGCGTGGATGAAACTGTTGGCGACGTTGTTGCCGTCCCCGGACCACATCACCACCGCGCCCTTGATCGGGCCCTTGTGCTGCTCATAGGTCATCACGTCCGCCATGATCTGGCAGGGATGCGAGAAATCCGTCAGGCCGTTGATCACCGGCACCGTCGCATGGTGCGCGAGCTCGGCCATTTTCTCCGGCGCGGACGTCCGGATCATGATCGCATCGACATAGCGCGACAGCACGCGCGCGGTGTCGGCGATGGTCTCGCCGCGCCCAAGCTGCGTATCCGCTGGCGACAAGGTAATGGCGCTGCCGCCCAGTTGCTGCATGCCGACGGTGAAGGACACGCGGGTGCGCGTCGACGGCTTCTCGAACAGAAGCGCCAGCGTGCGGCCCGCCAGCGGTGCGGGGGTCGAGCGGCCGGCGGCCTTCACGCGCACCGATTCATTCAGAATGCCGCGCAGCGTCGCCGCCGGCAGAACATCCAAATCCAGAAAATGCTTCGGTACAGAGGTCATGTATCCCCCGAACGGCGGCCTTAGGCCGCCAACTCCGCGGCGGTGCGATCGAGGATCGCGACGGCGGCCTCGGCTTCCGCCGTGCCGATGGTGAGCGGCGGCAGCAGGCGCACGACATTGTCGCCGCCGACGACCGTCAGCAGGCCGTTGGCGAAGGCCTTGTTCACCACATCGCCGTTGGGGCCCACGCACTTCAGCCCAATCATCAGACCCTTGCCGCGCACTTCCGTGAACACCTTCGGGTGCTTCCGCACAAGGCCGCGCAGAAGGGTCCACAGGTGATCGGCGGTCGCCTGCACATGCTCGAGGAAGCCCTTCTCCAGGATCACATCGAGCACGGCGTTCGCCGCCGCCATGGCCAGGGGATTGCCGCCGAAGGTGGAGCCATGCAGACCGGCGGTCATGTACTTCGCGGCGCGTTCCGTCGCGAGACAGGCCCCCACCGGGAATCCGCCGCCGAGGCCCTTTGCCAACGCCATGACGTCCGGCGTCACGCCCGACCACTCGTAGGCGAACAGTTTGCCGGTGCGGCCCAGGCCGCACTGCACTTCATCGAACACCAGCAGCACGCCGAACTCGTCCGCCGCGGCACGCAGGCCTTTGAGATACTCAGGGTCCGCCGGGATGATCCCGCCCTCGCCCTGCACCGGCTCGATCACGATCGCCGCGGTCTGCGGCGTGATCGCGGCCCGCATCTCATTCAGGTTGCCGAACGCCACCTGGTCGAAGCCTTCCACGACCGGCGCGAAGCCGTCGAGGTGCTTGGCCTGGCCGCCGGCGGCGATGGTGGCCAGCGTGCGTCCGTGGAACGCGCCCCGCGCCGTGATGACGCGGTACTTGTCCTTCTGGCCTTGCGCCTGGTGAAAGCGGCGCGCGATCTTGATCGCGCATTCCATCGCTTCCGCGCCGGAATTGCAGAAGAACATCGTGTCGGCGAAGGAATGCTCCACCAGCCGCGCCGCCAGCTTTTCCTGGCCCTCGACGCGGTACAGATTGGAGGTGTGCCACAGCTTCGCGGCCTGCTGCTGCAAGGCGGCAACCAGGTGCGGATGGGCATGGCCCAGGGCGTTCACAGCAATGCCGGCGCCGAAGTCGAGGAAACGTCGGCCGTCGGTGGCGATCAGCCACGCGCCCTCGCCGCGCTCGAACGCGACGTCAACCCGCGCATACGTCGGCATCACTGGAGAAATATTCATCGCTCGCCCCCCGCCTCACTGGCGACGGATTTACGCGTGCACGTCACGCGGCCGGATCGCTGAACGAAAAAAAATACGGGCGGCATCACTGCCACCCGAGTGCCCAATCAATACGCCAAAGCGCGGGTTTGTCAACCGCTGGCGCAACCCTAGGCTTTAAGTTTATAGCCGCTGCGGATCATGAGGAAACACCACACCAGCAGCGCCACATTGAGCACCGTGAGCACGATCACGCCCAGCAAGGGCTGGCTCGGCTCCTGGCCCAGGAAGCCGTAACGGAACCCGTCGATATTGTAGAAGAACGGATTGTAGTGGGCCATGAACTGGGCCCACTGGGGCAGCCGATCGATGGTGTAGAAGGTGCCCGACAAGAATGTCAGCGGCGTGACAATGAAGTTCGTCACCGCGGCCATGTGGTCGAACTTGTCGGCCCAGACCGATGCGAGCACCCCGACCGTCGACATGAACAGGCAGCCGGCCACGGCGTGAAACAGCACCAGCCCCAGGCTGTGCAGATGCAGCGGCGCGACCAGCGACATGGTTGCGATGGCCGCGACACCGACCGCGAGGCCGCGCGTCATCCCGCCCATCGTCCAAGCCACTGTCAGCTCCAGCGCGCTCAGGGGCGGCATCAGCACATCGACGATGTTGCCTTGCACCTTCGAAACCAGGATCGAAGACGAGGTGTTGGCGAAGGCGTTCTGGATCATCGTCATGATGACCAGGCCGGGAATCAGGAACTCCTCGAACGGATAGCCCGCGACCATGGTGCCGGTGCGGCCAAAGGCGAACACCATCACCAGCAGGAACATCATGCTGGTGATGACCGGCGCGGCGATGGTCTGCACGCCCACTTTCCAGAAGCGCTTCACTTCCTTCTTGTAGAGCTCCCACATGCCGCGCCAATTCACGGATCCCATGCGTCGCGGGTGTGGGCCGGTGAACACAGCGGTGTTCGTCGGCAGATGTGTCGGCTTCGGCGGGCTGAGATCGTTCATGGCTGGGATCAGAATGAGGCCGACGGGCCGACGGTGGCAAGGCTTGCGTTGTGTGTGCCCGCCATCTGCAGGAACGCGGTGTCCAGCGCCGCCGCCAGACTGCGCGCATCGACCATGGGACTGCGCAGGACATCCGCGCGCAGGGTCTTCTTGATCCCGGCGCGTGCGTCCGCGTCGGCGGCCAGGCCGGCGGCGATGCGCACGAACCCGGCCCGGTCCGCGGCGATCCATTCAGGATGCCCCAGCGATTCCAGGATGGCGGCGCTCATGAGGCCACCCATCCACGTGCCCCGGATCGTCACCAGCGGCACGCCCATGTAGAGGGCGTCGAACGCGGTGGTGCCGCTGTTGAGCGGGAACGCATCGAGCGCCACGTCCACTTGGTCGTACAGGCTCATGTGCTCCCGCCAGGTCGCCACCGAACGCAGCATGGTGACGCGGTCGGCCGCGATCCCATGACCCGCCAACGCCGCCAGAACCCGGTTCCGGCTGACGTCGTCGGCGCACAGCCGATCCTTGATCAGCAGCCGCGATCCCGGCACCGCATGCATCACCTCGGCCCACGCCGACAAGGTTTCCGCGCGCACTTTCGCGAGCGTGTTGAAGGAGCCGAAGGTGATCGGCGCGCCGGGCGTGCGCTCGCCCGGGTCGGGCGCGTCCTGCGGAACGCTGAAGCCCACCCAGAGCCGCGGCAAGCGCCAGACCTTCTCCACGAACTGCGCATCCGACGATGGCGGCGTGACCACGTCATCGCCGATGAAGTAGTCGAACCCGGTCAGGCCCGGACTGCCGTGGAAGCCGATGTAGTGGACCTGCACCGGCGCCGGACGCCGCATGACGACCCCCATGCGCCCGCCCATCATATGCGCGGTGGTGTCAATCAGGATGTCGACGCCGTCGTCGCGGACGACTTGCGCCGCCGCGTCGTCGTCGAGCCCGACGAGACTGCGCCAATGGTCCGCGAGTCCGAGAAGCGTGGCCCGGCGCGCTTCGGAGCGCCACATGGTCGGGTACAACGAGACGTGGATCTTGTCCCGGTCATGGTGCCGCAAGTAGCTTTCGAGGAAGAACGCGACCGCGTGATTGCCGATCTCCGCAGACATGAACCCGACGCGAAGCTTGCGGTTCGCCTCGATGGGCCGAGCCGGCGGCCGCGCCGGCGCGTCGTCGATGTCGGCGCGCAGGACGTCCTCGTAGCGTTTCGAAGCGGCGAAGTAGTCCGCCCACGGCAGGTGCTGCGTGAGAGATAGACCGTAGAGCAGATTGGCATGCGCTTCCGTCTTCGTCGGCTCCAGAGCGATCGCGCGTTCGTAGCGCGCCACCGCTTCCGCCGGCTGGCCGCGATCCTTGGCGATGTTGCCCAAGTTCAGGTGGCCGACATAGTGCGCGGGGTCGACGGCAATGGCGGCCTCGTTCGCGGCCGTGGCCTCCGCCAGAAGATTCGCGTCGTAGAACGCCGCGGCGAGATTGGAATGACCGCGCGGATCGTTGGGCTTGAGCTTGATGGCGCGGCGATGGGCGGCGATGCTGTCGCCCGCCCGCCCCACGATCGACAGCACCCGCCCGAGATTGGTCCACGCCTCGTAGTGCGTCGGTGCTGACGTCACGACCTGCTGCAACTTGGCGATCGCCTCGTCGTAACGCGCCAGCGCGCCGAGACAGATCCCGAGATTGGCGTGCGCGTCGATCAATCCGGGCTCAAGCGCGATGGCGCGCTCATAGGCCGCGAGCGCTTCGCCATTGCGGCCCTGGTTCTGCAGCGCGAGCCCGAGATTGTAGAACGCCTGCGCGAAGTCCGGATCGCGCCGTACGGTTTCCTGCAGGAGCCTGATCGCCTCGTCGACCCGTTGGGTCTTGATGCAGATGGCGGCAAGATTGCTGTAGGCGGAGACGATGGGCGTGTTTTGCGCGATCAGCGCGCGGTAGCCCGCCTCGGCTTCCTGCAGTTGCCCGGCCTGATGCAAGGCAAGGATGGCTTCGAAATTCATGACTTAGGATTACGGGAGAACCGGACTCGGCAACAGCCTCAATTTACCAGCGCCACACCGCGCCCGCCGAGATCCGGTGACCCGCGAGCGGATCGTTGAAGGCTGACTGGAAGCGCGCCTGCAGGCTCAAACCCGGGCTCAGATCCGCCCGCACGCCCAGGTCGCCCAGCACCTGAGCCCGCCGCGGCGAAGCGCCGCTAAGGATGAAACTGCTGTCAGGCGCGCCGATCAGGCTGGCCTGCGCGCGCCGGGCTGTCGACAGCAGCTCTTGCACCCAAGACACGCCGACAAAGGGCCGCAGGCGTCCCACGGCGACTTCGCCGCGCAGACCGATGTCCGAGGCCATCGAACTTGTCCCCTTCCAGTCCGTGCGGATGCCAAGCGGCACGGCTTCGTTGAACGGGCGGACTGAAACCCTTGAGAAGGCGAGATCGGCGTGGGCCACCAGCGTGACGCCGTAAAGATCGGCCTGCCGCGCGAGGCCAGTATCGATGCTCCAGGCGGTCGTCGTGGCGCTCGCGCTCAAGGCGCGCGCCGTTCCCTGCAACACCTGCACGCGCGACACCCGCCCCGTGCCGAAGCCATAGGTGAAGGCGGCGTGGCCGCTAAGGCCGAATGCGCCCACCGGAACAACCGCGGTCACGGATGCGGTCGTCAGCGGCAGTCGCGCCTTCGCACCATCCGCGAACGTACTGGCGCCGACGAAATGACCCAGCGCGAGTCCCATGCGCCCATCACCTACCCGCAAGTCCGCACCGGCAGCAGCGCCCGTCATCTGTGTATCGTAGAACCGCGCGGTGGTCCCGTTGCGCACGTGACCTTCGCGCCGGGCAAAGCTGCCCCAGGCGCGCCAGTGCTCATCGGAGGTCTGCGAGAGACTCTCGTCCCGTGCCGCGCGCAGGGCCGACAGGCCGGTGAACCCGGTATTGATCACGGCCGGCACGGTCTCCGGCGCGAAGGCCGCGAACACGGCTCCGGCCTCGGCGAGCGTGCCGGTCTCGAAGCCCGCCACCAGCGGCGCGATCAGCGCGTTGGGCGCGGCCGTTTGGCGCTCGAACATGTTCGCGACCGCGGCCTCGGATGCCGTCGTCGTCGCCGTCGTGTAAGGCAGCTTGGTCAGGCGCAGTTCCACCCCGCCGGCCGAGCTGATGATTTCCGGCTTCACGAACGTGGTCGTGGAGACCTGGATTGCGCTGAAACTCCCGGTGGTCGTCATGGCGGACCCCAGCGCGCGCATGATCTGGAACGACTGGCCGCCGCGATAGCGCTGCTGGCCGTCGATGATCAATGCGCCGCCGAGCGTGGCCGTGCCGCCGATTAGCAGGGTATCGGTGCCGGTGTTGCGCACGCGCAGGCGTAGCGTGCCCGCGGCCGTTTGTGTGTAGTCGCCCGCGATCGTGAACGTCGCCGGCGTGAGTGTCTGCGATTGGCCGGCGGCGACGGTGACGATCCCGCCGTTGCTGACGCTGCCGTCGATCCGCCCGGTCCCGGTCAATGTCGCGCCACTGCTCACGGTCACGCGCGGCACGGTCAGGCGCGCGCCGGTGTCGATACTGAGCGTGCCCACGGAGACGAACGCATCGCCGCTGAGCGACGTCGTGTTTTGCAAAGTCCAGGTGCTGCTGCCGATTTTCGTGAGCGCGGTGAAATTCCGCACGGACTGGCGGAGAAAGCCGAAGCTGTCGAGGACGAGGCGGTCGCTGCCGCCGTTCCCGTCCAGCACGCCGGCGAGATCGGACCCGGACCGCAGGGTGACGAAATCGTCGCCGCTGGACAGGGTCACGTCCCCGGAAATATTTCCGCTGCTGATGAAATTGATCGGCACGTCGGAGCGCAGGGCCTGGCGGCCGTTCAAGCCCTGGATTGAACCGGTGTTGTTGAAGCTCACGGCCCCCGTACCACGGATGATGACGCCGCCGCTGTAAGTCGTGGACGTATCGAGCCGCAGCTGTTCGCCGCCGCCCATGATCGCGCCGCTGTTGGAGAGTGTCGTATTGCCGGACGCCGTAATCGCCAGGCCCGCATAGGAGCCGGTCACCGAACCCGCATTGTCGAAAGAAGAATTGGCCCCGGCGATCATCACACCGCCGCCGGGATTGACCGACACCTGGCTGTTGATCGCCGAAATGACGCCGCGATTGGTGATGCTGAGGTTGTCGCCGGTGCCTCGGATGGCGCCGATCTGGCCGGTGGTGACAGTGATGTTGCCCGAATTCGTCACCGTTGAACCGGCGCCGACTTCGATGCCGGAGTTCCCGGTTGAATCGATACGTCCGGCGTTGATAACGGTCGCCCGGTCGCCCGTGAGAATGCCGTTGGCGGCGGCGTCGAGCGTGGTGATGCTGCTGCCCACGCCGGTCTCGACCCGGGAGTCATTCCCCACCCAGATGCCGTGGGAGAACGTGCCCTCGGTGGTGATACTGCCGTTGTTGACGATGTTCGCGCGGCTCCCGGCGACGATGCCGAAGGCCAGGGCTTGATTGGTGAAGATCGCGCCGGAATTTGTGACAGACGCGGCGTTGCCCATATCGATCGCCACGCCGCAGATGCCGAAGCCGTAGAGGAACCCCTGATTGTTCACGCTGGTGCTGTTGCCAAGCGAGATCGTGGGCCCGCCGAGATTGTCCTCCGCGTTGCCGCAGTAGCCGTCGAAGCCGGCGCTGGGGGCGTTGCGCACGGTAGTGCCCGGCGTCACCGTGAGCTGCAGGCCGCCGGTGGCATTGCGGAAGCCGTCGTTGTCGACGCCGGTGCAGGTGACCGTCGCGCCGTCGCGCTGACAGTCCGCCCGCGCGGGCCCAGGGATCATGGAGGCGCCGCCGCCCAGGAGAACCGCCGCGCCCCACAACGGCGCGGCCAGAAGAGGCCATCTCGCAAACATCGCAATCCCCACGCACCGCACAAGTCTCGCGCGGGCTCGGGGATCATAGGGACGCCGCCGGCGCAGCAAACCAAAAACGACCGCGCGCTACGGGATTTGTGTCGCGACCCAACCCTTGGATGACACAACGCTGCGGCCACTTCGTGTCATGCGTGTTGCGATCCGGTATAATGGCGCGATGACACGCTTGCCGCGCAAACCGGGCCCAGACTCCCCACAGCCCTCTCCACAGCCAAAACGTGCGGTGCAGGGCCCGCGCGCCATGACCCAGAAGCGGCTGGAGAACATCGCGGTGTTCTATCTTCAGCGCTACACCACCACGACGGCCCATCTTCAGCGTGTCCTGTTGCGCCGCGTCGACAAGGCGCTGAAAGCGCACGGCGAGCAGCCGGGCGCAACGCGCACCGATATGAAAGGCTGGATCGAGGCCTTGGTTGGACGACTAGCCGCGAGCGGCGCGGTGAACGACATGGCCTATGCGGAAGGCCGGGCCGCTTCGCTCAGACGGCTCGGCAAGAGCCCCGGCAAGATCCGCGTCGCGCTGTCGGCGAAAGGCATCGCGGCGTCCGTCATCGCGCGCGTTCTGGAAGACACTGCGACCACCGCCACGGGCGAGGACGCCGCACTGCAAGCCGCGATCGCCTATGCGCGCCGCCGCCGGCTCGGATCGTATCGTGTCGGACCGCGCGATAGAGACACGGACCGCAAGGACTTAGGGGCGTTGGCGCGCGCAGGCTTCAGCTTCGCGATCGCGCAGGCGGCGCTTAGGTCGTCGGACGACGACTAAGCACAGCGTTCTCCACGCGCAGGCGCGCGGTCAACACTGCGACATTGAGAAGTGAGAACACCAGCGCGATTGGCCACGCGCCGAACACCAGCGGCAGCACCGCGATCTCGCCGATCACGACCGCGTAATTGGGATGGCGCATGAAACGATAAGGCCCACGCCGCACCAGCGGCGCATCGGCCAGCGTAATGACGCGCGTCGTCCAATAGGGTCCGAGGGACACCAGCACCCAGACGCGGAAGAGCTGCAGCACGACGTAGGCCGCAAGCCACACCGGCGCGATGCTCGGCGCCATCTGCGCGATCCAGATCACCAGCGCGCCCAGCCACAATGAATGCACCGCGACAATGAACGGATAGTGCCCGGCCCCGCTTTCGGTCGCGCCACGGGCCAGCAGCGCGGCTGTATTGCGCCGCGCGAGCACGAGCTCGGAGATCCGCTGCAGCGCCACCGCCGCGAGGATGATCCACGCCGTCATGTCAGATCGATCAGGCACATGCCGACGGAGAAGCCGGGGCCGAGCGCGATCATCAGATAGCGCCCCGGCGGATTGTGCAGCAGCGCCCGCTCGAACACCGCCAGCACCGTCACCGCCGACATATTGCCGTGGTCCGCCAGCACGGCGCGCGCGTCGTTCAGCGCATGGGGCGGCAGGGCATACGCTTCTTCCAGGGCACCGAGCACCTTCTCGCCGCCGGGATGCACGATCAACCCGTCGATATCGGCGAGCGTCAGGCCATGCTGCGCGAGGAACGCATCCGTCACCGGCCGCATCTGATCGCGCACCAGCGTGGGGATGTGGCGCGAGAAGATCACGCCCAGGCCGTCGTCCTCCACGGCCCAGCCCATCACGTCCCGGCTTTCCGGCCAGGTGTGCTCGCCCCAGGCGCGCACGAACGCCCGGCGGCCCGATCCGCTGCCGCCCGCGCGCACCAACAGCGCCGCGGCGCCGTCGCCGAAGATGGTGGTGGCGATTACATTGGACTTGCTGTCGTCGCCCGCGCGGAACGTCAGCCCGCACAGCTCCGTGCACATCAACAGGATCCATTGCTCCGGCATCGCGCGCGCAAGCGCCGCCGCCCGCGCGAGCCCGATCACGCCGCCGGCGCAGCCGAGCCCGAACACCGGCAGGCGCTGCGTGGTCGGCGACAACCCGAGCGGCCCTTGCAGCAGTGAATCCAGGCTCGGCGTGACGACGCCGGTGGAGGAAACCGTGACGGTGGCAACGATCTCGCCCGGCGCGACGCCGCTGCGCGCCATCGCGGCCTGGGCGGCTTCCGTCAGTAGCGCGACCGCGTTCTCCTCATAAAGCTTCATGCGCTCCGGCCAGCCGTGCGCTTCCGCATACCATTCAAGCGGCACGCAAGAGTTCCGCTGCTTCACCCCGGCATTGCTGTAGGTCGCCGCCATGCGCGCCATCAGCGCCGGGCGATGGGCGAACACTTGCGTGGCCTGCGCCATGATCTCCTCCTGGCGCAGCACGTAGGGTGGATAGGCCGTGGCGATGCCGGCGACCGTGACGTCGGGCGAGACACGGCGGTCCGTGGTGGAATGGTGGCGCGTGATGGTCTTGACCGGCATGGAGACCAAACGCCCCTAAGTCAGCTTTGTTTGATGAACGCCGCGACCGCCGCGGACCAGGCTTCCGGCTGCTCGTCCACGATATCGTGGGTGCCGCCCTTCAACTCGGTGTAGGCCATATCGGGCCGCAGCTGCCGCGCGCGTTGGGCGAGATGATAGATGTCGTCGGTGCTGTTCGTGAGGATCAGCGTGCGGGATTTGATCCGCTTGAAGTCGCCCATCATATCATACTCGTAGGCGGCCTTGTGGCCGTACCAGGACGTATCCCCGGCCAGCAGGCTGCCCAAGAGGTTGCGATGCATCGCATAGAGATTGGTGTAGCCGGGCGTCGCCTTCAACCGCCCGTTCCAGCGCTCGATCAGATGACTGCCGTCTTCCTTCAGGGGCGTGGGCCCGAGCGGAAGCTTCAGCCGCTCCGCACGCTCCTCATCGGAGAACAAGGGCGGGCCGTTGAGCACGAGCGACTTCACCCGCTCCGGATGGCGCGCGGCGAAGGCGGTCACGTTCGCGGCCCCCGTGTGATGGCCGAGGAAGTGCGCCTGCTTGAGTTGGAAGTGATCCAGCACCGCCGGGAACACACTCGCGTAATCCTCCACCGATGGCCGCGGGTCCGGCACATCCGACGTCCCGAAGCCGGGCGTATCCACTGCCACGCACATCACGTTCGCCGCCGTAAGGTACGGATAGGCCGCCTCGAACATCAGCGACGAACTCGGCGACTGGTGCGACAGCACCAGCACCACCCTGTTGTCGCCGCTGTCGGGCCAATAGGTGCGGTAGTGCACCTGGCCCAACCGATGAGAGACGTATCCCCGGCGCGATTTCATCCCGGTGCTTTCAGGAAATTCACGACGATCTTGCTCCAGGCGTCCGCTTCGTCGAACACCACGTGATAGGTGCCGCCTTGCATCTCCGCGGTCTGGAAGTCCGGCCGCAGCGCTTTCACCCGCGCCACCACCATGTGCAGGCTGTCACCGGTGTTGGACATGATCAACGTCGGCGCCTTGATCGCCTTCAGGTCCGGCGCGAGGTCGTGGGTGAACGCGGCGTGATGGCCGTACCATTCATTCTTGCCGGCCCAGAAGAACTGCACCACCGAGGCTTGGATCGCCTGAAGCGTCGCCGCCGCGCTCATCTTGCGCGCGATCTGCCAGCGGGCCAGCAGATGGCCGCCGTCATCCTTCGGCGTCTGGTCGAAATGCGGCCGGCCCATGCGCTCGGTGCGTTCCTCGGGCGTGTACAGTGGCACGCCGTGCAGGACGAGCTTGCTCACCAGTTCCGGATGACGCGCGGCGAACGCGGCGCCAATGGACGCACCGGTGTGGTGGCCCACCACCGCCGCCTTCAAGAGCGACAACCCCTTGAACACCGCCGGCAGCACGTCGGCATAGTCGGGGATGCTCGGCGGCGTCGTGAAGTTGTCCGACATGCCGTAGCCCGGCGTGTCGACGGTGATGGCGCGGAAGCCCGCCGCGGCGATCAGCGGCTGCGCGTTCTGGAACTGCACGCCGGACCAGGGCGTCTGGTGCAGCAGCAGCACCGGCGCACCCTCCCCCAATGAGCGGTAATGCACCTGCCCCACCGGTGTGTCGACGTAACCCTTCTGCATCTTGCTCATCACTGTTCTCCTGTCGCGGCCATCTTAGCCGGGACGCGGGTGCCGGGCGGTAGCGGAAACGGCGGTGCACCCTCCGGCGGAGACGCTTTTCCAAGACCAAGTTGCACAGTGAGCGACGCGACAGCGTTCGGCACGGCGGGAGCCGCCAGCGGCGCCCAGGCGAGGTACACGCCGCCGTGCGCCTCGGCGGCGCGGATCACCGCATCCGCTTGCGCCACGCGCACGAGCACCGCCAGATCCGGGCCGCCCGCGACCCGCAGCCAGGCGGGCCGCACCCCGAGATGCCACAGGGCGAGCACGCCGCTCTGCCCCGCCAACGCGCCCACGTCGAACCCCGTGAGCGCCGGATACCGCGCATCCACCGGCCGCCACTGCGGCGCCACCAGCGCGGTGGCGGCCTTGAAGATGTCGGCGAGGCCGACCTTTCTCATCATGGCCGCTTCAGGATCAAGCGTGCGGCGATGGCGTTCACCGCCACCACGATCGCGCCGGCGTAGATCACGTCGCTGATGAAGTGCGCGCCCTGCATCACCCGTACCAGCCCCACGCCCGCGCCGAACAGCAGGCCGAGCGCCATGCCGAGACGGTAGTAGCGCGGCGGCAGCAGGAACGCATAAGCCGTCACCCAGAAAGCCACGGCCGCATGGCCCGAGGCGAAGGAGCAGTTGCGCTCGCAGGCATCGGCGAACCACAGCGGCGGCGTGTAGGCGAAGGTCCCGCCGAACGGGACGATCTCATCCGGCCGCGCACGGCCCCAGTTCGGCTTCAGCAAGGTCTCGACGATCAGGCCGGGCCCCACGATCAGCGTGCTCACCAGGAACGCCACGCGCGGCGTGGTCATCGCCGCCACCGTCTGCTTGCGCGCGAGCCCCACAAGCCACAGCACCACGCACACGACCGCGCTGCCGATGATCAGCCGCGGCAGCACCCGGCGCACGATTTCGCCGAAGCCGGTCTGCCACGGCGCGAAGCCTTGCGCGGGATCATGGAAGGCGCCGCTGACGCGCAGATCGATGTCCGGCACCGCGGTGAGGACGGCAAGCAGGATCAGGAGCCATCCCCACGGATGCCAGAGGCGCTGCCACGGCGGCATCGTCAACCGTCCTCGCGGTGGAACAGGTAGCCCAGCCCCAACAGCATCATGATCACCGTCGGCGCCCAGGCGGCGAGCAGTAGCGGCAAGGTCGCCGACAGCCCGAGCGCATAGGTGAAGCGGTTGAAGAAGAAATAAAGGAATCCGGCGCCGAGCCCCGCGAGCCCGCGCATGGTCCAGGTCATGGCGCGCGTGGTGGGCGAGAGACAGAACGCGGACGCGAGCAGCATCATCGCCAGCAGCATGAACGGCGAGACCAGCAGCGACTGCCAGTAGAGCCGATGCGGAATCACCGAGAAACCTGACGCCTCGGAGAACTTGATGAAGCGCGGCAGGGTCCAGATCGACATGGACTGCGGCGAGGCAAAGCTGTCCTGCACCTTGCTCGCGGTGATGCTGCTGGGCAGGAACAGTTCCTTGTGGTCGATCGCGGTCTTGCCGGCCGAAAGTTCCACCGCGTCGTCCAGTCGGATGAACCCGTCGAGGATGTCCCCGCTCGGCGCTTCGTAGCGGCGCTGCAATCCCTCCTGCGTATTGGTGAGGAAGATCGTCACGTTGCCGCGCAGGCGCAGCACGCTTCCGTCCTGATGCAGGCGATCGGCGTGCACGATGGACGCCACGTCGCCGCGCACCTCGCGCAGCCACAAACCGCCCTCGCCGACGTTCAGGGTCGTCGCGCCCCGGGCGAGCATGACGTCCTCGCGCCGCTGGTAGGTCTCGTACAATTCCGCGGCGATGGGGTTGAAGAACACCATGTTGAGCACGCCCATGCCCACGACCAGCAGCAGCGGCGGGCCGAGCACCTGCCACACCGACACGCCGATGGAGCGGATCACGACGAGTTCATGGCTGCGCGCCAGCCGGAACAGCGCGAACATCACGGCGATCAGCACGATGAACGGCAGGGTCTCCTGCACCGTGTGCGGCATCTTGAGCAGCGCCATGCCCAACAGCGCGCCGACGCCGATGTCGATCGTCACCGTGCGGCGCAGCAGTTCGATCATGTCAAACAGCACGATCAGCCCGACGATCATGCCCAGCGCCGCCAGGAACGCGACCGTGAACTGACGGGCGAGATAGAGCGAAAGCGTCGGCGAAAGCCGATTCACGGCGGGCAGGTCCTCAAAGTTGCGCGCCGACAATAGAGCATTGCGGCGGCGAAACGAAATCGCTCCCCG
Organism: Rhodospirillaceae bacterium; assembly: GCA_965279655.1. GTDB lineage: Bacteria > Pseudomonadota > Alphaproteobacteria > Rhodospirillales > Rhodospirillaceae > SCTM01. The sequence continues at coordinate 4,783,112 of OZ257255.1, read as the reverse complement.
ATTTGTCACCCCGGCCGAGCGCAGCGAGAGCCGGGGTCCAGGGCCACGAGCACAGGTGCGCGTTACCCTGGACCCCGGCTCGCGCATCGCTAGGCGATGCTTGGCCGGGGTGACAATCAGGGAGCCCAATCGGCGCTGGTCTTCGCTAGAATGGCCGCCGTCGTTCAGGATCGAGAACCATGGTCACACTCACGCGCATCTACACCCGCGGCGGCGACAAGGGGGAGACCTCCCTGGGCGACGGCAGCCGCGTGCCGAAAGATTCGATGCTGGTCGAGGCTTACGGCGCCATCGACGAGGCCAATGCGGTGATCGGCGTGGCGCGGCTTCACACGGCGAACGACAAGGACGCCGACGCCATGCTCGCCCGCATCCAGAACGACCTGTTCGATCTGGGCGCGGACCTGTGCACCCCGCCCACGCCGGGCGAAGCGCCGGGCACGGCCTTGCGGATCGTTCAGCCGCAGATCGACCGGCTGGAGCAGGAGATGGACGCGATGAACGAGACCCTCGCGCCCCTGAAGTCCTTCGTGCTGCCCGGCGGGAGCCCGGCCGCAGCCTATCTCCATATCGCTCGCACCACCGTGCGCCGGGCGGAACGGGCCATCACGGCGGCGGTCCGCAGCGATCCGGTCAACCGCCTCGCCCTGGTCTATGCCAACCGCCTGTCCGACCACCTGTTCGTCCTGTCGCGCTACCTGAACGCGAAGGGCGCCGGCGATGTCCTGTGGGTGCCCGGCGCGAACCGCTAGGCAGCGACTGCAGCGTGGCCGGACGGGCGACGTCAAACCGAGGCAAACTGCCGCTTTGCCCTTGTTCTACAAGGGCTTCTCATGCTGCAGCGCAACATCATTTCGTTTGACACACTTTGGACGAAAGACTAGTGGTTTACGCCGATTTTTGGGGGGCCGGACGCGAGGAATTTCCGCCGGCCACGGGAGAAACTGAGGGCACCCTCAGCCACCTTCCAACGTCTTGCGCGAACAGCCATCGGGATCGTCCATGAAAGTCCTCGTCGCCGTCAAACGAGTGGTCGACTACAACGTCAAGGTCCGCGTCAAAGCGGACAAGACGGGGGTCGAACTCGCCAACGTCAAAATGTCCATGAACCCCTTCGACGAGATCGCCGTCGAGGAAGCCGTGCGTCTCAAGGAAGCTGGCAAGGCGACCGAGATCGTCGCCGTCAGCATGGGCCCGCAGGCCGCCCAGGAAACCATCCGCACCGCCCTGGCCATGGGCGCGGACCGGGGCATCCTGGTGCAAACCGACGCCGAGCTTCAGCCGCTCGCGGTCGCGAAGCTGCTCAAGGCGATCGTTGCCAAGGAAAACCCGGACCTCGTCATCCTCGGCAAGCAGGCCATCGACGACGATTCCAACCAGACCGGCCAGATGCTCGCCGCCCTCCTCGGCTGGGCGCAAGGGACTTTCGCTTCGAAGGTCGTGCTGGAAACCGGCTCCGTCGTGGTCACCCGCGAAGTCGACGGCGGCCTTGAGACCATCACCCTCAAGACGCCCGCCATCATCACCACCGACCTGCGCCTGAACGAGCCGCGCTATGCGTCGCTGCCGAACATCATGAAGGCGAAGAAGAAGACCATCGACACCCTCGCCCCGGACGCGCTGGGCGTGGACGTCACGCCGCGTCTCATCACCGTGAAGGTGGAAGAGCCCGCGAAGCGCCAAGGCGGCATCAAGGTGCCGGACGTGGCCGCCCTCATCGACAAACTCCGTAACGAAGCCAAGGTGATCCCATGAGCAACCTGGTCATTGCCGACCACGACGCCGGCGGGATCAAGGCCGCCACGCTGAGCGCCATCACGGCCGCGCAGCAGATCGGCGGCGACATCCACGTGCTCGTCGCGGGCCAGAACTGCGGCGCGGCTGCCGCGGCCGCCGCGAAGATCGCGGGCGTGAGCAAGGTGCGCGTCGCCGACGCCGCGCAATATGCCAATGCGCTCGCAGAGCCCATGGCCGCGCTGATCGTCAGCATCGCCGGCGACTACAGCCACATCCTTCAGGCCGCCACCACGCAAGGCAAGAACACCTTGCCCCGCGTCGCCGCCCTGCTCGACGTCGCGCAGATCTCCGACATCTCCGCCGTCGTCTCGGCTGACACGTTCGTGCGCCCGATCTACGCCGGCAACGCGCTGGCCACCGTCCAATCCAAGGACGCCAAGAAGGTCATCACCGTGCGCGGCTCGACCTTCGACAAGGCCAAAGCCGACGGCGGCAGCGCCGCCACCGAAACCGTCGCCGCGGCGGCGGATCCGGGCGTGTCCACGTTCAAAGAGGCCGCGCTCTCCAAGTCCGAGCGTCCCGAACTCACCTCCGCCAAGATCGTCGTCTCCGGCGGCCGCGGCATGGGCTCGGGCGAGAACTTCAAGATCATCGAGGCCCTGGCCGACAAGCTCGGCGCCGGCGTCGGCGCTTCGCGCGCCGCGGTCGACGCGGGCTTCGTGCCGAACGACTACCAGGTCGGCCAGACCGGCAAGATCGTCGCGCCGGAACTGTATATGGCGGTCGGCATCTCGGGCGCGATCCAGCATCTCGCCGGCATGAAGGACTCCAAGGTGATCGTCGCGATCAACAAGGATCCGGAAGCGCCGATCTTCCAAGTCGCGGACTACGGTCTCGTGGGCGACCTCTTCACGGTCGTCCCGGAATTGACCAAGTCGCTGTAACGGGCAGAAACGCCCTTCGTTTGAGGACCAAGCCAACATGAACGATTCCGTCGCCCGCACGACGCTCCAGACCGGGCCCACGAAAGCTTCCAAGACGCCCATCACCATCGCGAAGGTCGGCATCATCGGCGCCGGTCAGATGGGTTCGGGCATCGCCCAGGTTTGCGCGATCGGCGGCTTCGATGTCGCGATCTCCGACATCAGCGAAGACGCGCTCAAGAAGTCCCTCGCCAATATCGACAAGCTGATGGGCCGCGCGGTCCAGAAGGGCGCGCTCACGGAAGCCGACAAAGCCGCAGCACTCGCGCGCATCAAGACCGCCACCGGCCTCGAAGTGATGAACGACCGCGACCTGGTGGTCGAAGCCGCGACCGAAGCCGAAGAGGTCAAGAAGAAGATCTTCCGCGCGCTCACCGAGCACCTGAACCCGAACGCGATCGTGTGCTCCAACACCTCCTCGATCTCGATCACCCGCCTCGCCGCCGTAACCGACCGTCCGGAACGTTTCATGGGCCTGCACTTCATGAACCCGGTGCCGGTGATGAAGCTGGTGGAATTGATCCGCGGCATCGCCACGGAAGAGTCCACCTTCGCCGCCGTGAAGGTGTTCGCCGAGAAGCTCGGCAAGAGCACCGTGTCGTCGGAAGATTTCCCGGCGTTCATCGTCAACCGCATCCTGGTGCCGATGATCAACGAAGCGATCTACACCCTGTACGAAGGCGTGGGCACCGTGCGCGCCATCGACAACGCCATGAAGCTCGGCGCCAATCATCCGATGGGCCCGCTCGAGCTCGCCGACTTCATCGGGCTGGACACCTGCCTCGCCATCATGACCGTGCTGTACGACGGCTTGGCGGACAGCAAGTACCGCCCCTGCCCGCTGCTGGTGAAGTACGTCGAAGCCGGTTGGTGGGGCCGCAAGACCGGCAAGGGCTTCTACGATTACAGCGGGCCCGAGCCCGTTCCCACCCGCTAAGGCCCGCCCCCTGGGCGCGACCGCCATATCCGCCGTTGCAACGGCCTCCCGCGAGGGAGGCCGTTTGCCGTTCCGCGTGCTGGCGGGCGAGGAAGGCCCCTTCGGCGATCTGCTGCGCGCCGCCGAACGCGGCCGCACGCCGTACCTCGTGCTCACCGTGCTGTGCCTGCTGCTGTTCCTCCCCGGCCTTGCGACCCTCGCGCCGACGGATCGCGACGAAGCGCGCTTCATGCAGGCCAGCAAGCAGATGATCGAGAGCGGCGACTACGTGCACATCAAGGTGCAGGACGCCCCGCGCACCAAGAAGCCCATCGGCATCCACTGGCTGCAAGTCGCATCGGTCAAAGCGTTCGGCCAGCCATTGAACACCGCCTGGCCCTATCGCATCCCCTCGGTGCTGATGGCTTTGCTCGCAGTGCTGCTCACCTGCGCGCTAGGGCGCCACCTGTTCGGCGAGCGCGCCGGATTCGTCGCGGGCTTGATGGTCGCGACCCTGCCCCTGACCTTGGTGGAAGCACATCTCGCGAAGACCGATGCGGCCCTGTTGGGCTTCACCACGCTCGCGATGCTCGCCCTGGCGCGGGTCTATCTCGCCATCGCAGAGAAAAACACCGTAGACAAGCGCTGGGCGGCCGCGTTCTGGCTCGCCGTCGGCGCGGCGATCCTGATCAAGGGCCCGGCAGTTCTTGTCGTGGTCGGCGCCGCGGGCGCGACCCTGTGCGCGGCGGATCGCAGCCTCGCCCTGCTCCGTGCGCTGAAACCGTGGTGGGGCGTGCCGCTCGCGTTTCTCGTGCTCCTGCCGTGGCTGCTCACCCTGATCGAGCCGGGCAACGGCAATTTCCTCCTGAACGCGATCCGCGAGGACGTGTTGCCGAAACTCGCCGGCGGCCAAGAAAGCCACGGCGCCTTGCCCGGCACCCATCTCGCCTTGATGCCTGCCACCGCGTGGCCTTGGTCGCTTGTGATCCCGATGGCGCTGATCGCCGTCTGGCCGGCGCGTAATACGCCCGCCATCAGATTTTGCCTCGCCTGGCTGGTGCCCGCGTGGCTCGCCTTCGAGGCGATCCCCACCAAGCTGCCGCACTATGTGCTGCCGCTCATGCCGGCTGCGGCCTTGCTGCTCGGCGCGGCCGTGCAGGATTCGCGCCGCTGGCAAGGCGCGCTCACGCGTCCCTTCGGCCGCACCTGGCGCGGGATGTGGGCGCTGGTCAGCGTGGCGCTCGCGGTCGGCGTCCTTTGGGCCGTGCACATGTTGTCCGGCAACGTCACCACCCTCGCCATCCTCGCCGCGGCGATCGCGGGCATTGCCGCTGTGTTCGCCGTGACGGTCGGCGCCGTGGTGCCGCTCGCCGCCTGCGGCACGCTGGCCATTATCGGCGCGGCCTTCTCCGGCGTCTTAGTGGACGTCATAGCGCCGCGCGCGGACAAACTCTGGATCGCCCCCCGCCTCGCCGAGGAAGTCGCCCGCGCGAAACCCACAGGCCCCGTGGTGCTGGTCGGTTTCCACGAACCTTCGGCGATCTTCCTACTCGGCACCAAGACGCGCATTTCAGACTCCGCCGGCGCGGCGGGGATCGCCATGACGAACCCGGGCACCCTGGCCGCCGTCGATGCGCCGGATGTGGAAGCCTTCCGCCAATCCGTGACCGCGGGCGGTTACACGGTCGTGACCGGCGCGGTCGTCGCCGGCTTGAACTACGCCAACGGCACGCCCGTGGCCCTGAACTTCCTGACGATCAAGAAATCCGATGAGTGATCGCCAGCAACTCGTGATCGCGGCGCTCGCAACTGCGATCGCGGTCGCGGTGCTGATGATCTGGATCGACCATCCCCTCGCGCTCACCATGGCGCAATATCGCAAGACGGCCTTCGTCAACGTATTCGAAGTGATCACCGATCTCGCCAACAGCGCGATCTGGTACGCCGTCGCCCTCGTCGGCATTCTGCTTGCTTGGCGTCAGCGCCGGCTGGACGCATCCCCCGCCGCCCACGCGCTCTATACCCAACGCCTGCGCGCCGCGATCTTCGTGATCGCCTCCATGGTCACCTCGGGCATCCTGATCAACGTCATCAAAGTCATCGTCGGCCGCAGCCGCCCGAAGATGCTGGTGAACGAAGGCATCGCCGACTACACCCCATTCCAGCGCTGGTACGACGACTGCAGCTTTCCCTCCGGCCATTCCCAATCGATCTGGGCGGCCATGATCGCCCTGGCATGGATCTTCCCGCGCTGGCGCATCCCGTTGCTGCTGTTCGCGGTGGTGGTGAGCTCAAGCCGCGTCATCGTCGGCGCCCACTACGCCAGCGACGTCATCGCCGGCGCGTTCTTTGCTTTTGCGGTGGCCCTGCCGATGCGGCGGCGGTTCGAGCGCGGCGGGACGAGCATTTGTCTCGGCTAGTCACTGCTTGTCACCCCGGACAAGCCGCGCAGCAGCGCGATCCGGGGTCCAGGGTAGTGGAACCTAAATCTAAGTGGCGCGCGCTTGAGCACGTTACCCTGGATCCCGCATCTCGGCGCCAATGCGCCTCGTGCGGGATGACAGCCGGTGGAATACGCCCTACGGCTTCTCGATCAGCTTCTTGATCTCGGCCCGCACTTCCGGGGCGTTCCAGTCGAGCGTGCCTTCCAGGCGGGCGACCTCGTTGCCTTGCTTGTCGATCAGCAGCGACGTGGGCAGGCCCATCAGCCGCGCGTCGCGCATGAACCGGCCCGGCGGCTCCACATAGAGGGCGATGTTCTTCCACTCGTTCTTGGCGATGAACGGCTCGGCCACTTTCTGGCCCTCGCGGTCCTGGTTGATCGCCAGCACGGCGAACGTGTCGCCGCCCATACCCGCCTGCAGGGCGTCCAGGGTCGGCATCTCCTTCACGCACGGCGCGCACCAGGTCGCCCAGAAATTGACCACCAGCACCTTGCCCTTGAAGTCCGCCAGGGTACGGCTCGCGCCGGCGGCGTCGGTGAAAGCCGTGGCGGCGGCCGGGGCGGGTGCGTCGTGGTACTTGAGCTTGGTCAGGTCAACCGGCTCGGCAGCCGCCACCGGCTTGGGGGCCGGGGCGGCCGCGGGCGCAACCGCCATTTCCGACTGCTTTTTCAGGGCAATACTTGCCACGGCGCCAGCGGCGATGATAATCACCGCCGCGAAAGCCAATATTTTTCCGTTACGTGTCATGCTGCCCTCGCGAATTTCGGCGCAGCATAGTGCGCGACATGGATACCGCCAAGGTTAAGCGACCCAAGGTTCGTTCAAATGACCAGCAGCAAGATGTGGGGCGGGCGGTTTTCAGCCGGTCCGGCCGCCGTGATGGAGGCGATCAACGTCTCCATCGAATTCGACCAGCGGCTGGCGAAGCAGGATGTGCGCGGCAGCCGCGCGCACTGCACCATGCTGGTCGCCCAGGGCATCATCACGGAAGCCGACGGCATGGCCATCCAGGAAGGCCTCGCCCGCATCGAGAAGGACATCGCCACCAACGCCTTCCACTTCAAGCGAAGCCTGGAAGACGTCCACATGAACATCGAGTCCCGCCTGTCCGATCTGATCGGCGCGCCGGCGGGGCGGCTGCACACGGCGCGGTCGCGTAACGACCAGGTCGCGACCGACTTCCGCATGTGGGTGCGCGCCGCCATCGAGACCCTCGACGAGGAACTCGCCAAGGTGCAGCGCTCGCTGATCGAGAAGGCCGAGGCGCACGCCGGAACCATCATGCCCGGCTTCACGCACCTGCAAGCAGCCCAACCGGTGACCTTCGGCCATCACCTGATGGCCTATGTGGAAATGTTCGGCCGCGACCGAGGCCGGTTCAACGACGCCCGCACGCGGCTCAATGAATGCCCGCTCGGCGCCGGTGCTATTGCCGGCACCTCGTTCCCGATCGACCGGCACATGACGGCGGAGAAGCTCGGCTTCGACGAGCCGATGCACAATTCCATGGACGCCGTGTCCGACCGGGACTTCGCGCTCGAATTCCTGGCCGGGGCCGCGATCCTGGCGGTGCACATGTCGCGGCTCGCGGAAGAGATGGTGATCTGGTCGAGCGCCCAGTTCGGCTTCATCACTTTCACCGACGCCTTCTCCACCGGCAGCTCCATGATGCCGCAGAAGCGCAACCCGGATGCCGCCGAACTCGTGCGCGGCAAGACCGGACGCATCTTCGGCTATCTCATCGGCCTGTTGACGGTGATGAAGGGTCTGCCGCTGACCTATTCCAAGGACATGCAGGAAGACAAGGAAGCCGCGTTCGCGGCGTTCGACACGCTCGAGCTCTGCCTGGCCGCGACGGTCGGCCTGATCGACGACATGAAGCCGAACGCGGAAAAGATGCGCGCGTCTGCAACGGCGGGATTCACCACCGCCACCGACTTCGCGGATTGGCTGGTGCAGAAGCTCAACATCCCCTTCCGCGAGGCGCACCACATCACCGGTGCCGCCGTGAAGCTGGCGGAATCCAAGAAATGCGATCTCGGCGAGCTGTCGCTGGCCGACATGCAAACGATCGAGCCGCGCATCAACCAGGATGTGTTCAGCGTGCTGACGGTCGAGGCCTCGGCCGCGAGCCGCAAGAGCTTCGGCGGCACCGCGCCGGACAACGTGCGCGCCCAGGCCGCCGCCGCGCGCAAGCGCTTCCTGAAGGAGCAGCCGCAATGAACCGCAGCTTCACCGCTCTCGTCTGTCTCGCGCTGGTGCTCGCGACCCTCGCGCTCGAAGGCTGCGGCCGCAAAGAGAAGCTGACCCCGCCGCGCGGCGCGGACTATCCGCGCCAGTATCCGCGCGAGTAGACCGACAGAGTCGCACAAATCATGCACCACTTCGCATACCGCAACGGCATCCTCCACGCCGAACAGGTGCCTATTCCGCAAATCGCGGACGCGGTCGGCACGCCGTTCTATTGCTATTCCACCGCCACGCTGACGCGCCACTACCAGGTATTCGCGGAAGCCCTCAGCGGTCTCAACGCCACCATCTGCTTCGCGGTGAAGTCGAACGCCAATCTCGCCGTTATCCGCAGCCTGGTGAACCTGGGCGCGGGCTGCGATGTGGTGTCCGGCGGCGAACTCCAACTCGCGCTCAAGGCCGGCGTCGCGCCCGAGAAGATCGTGTTCTCCGGCGTCGGCAAGACGGTCGCGGAATTGGAACTCGCGGTCAGCGTCGGCATCGGCCAGATCAACGTCGAGTCCGAAGCCGAACTCGAGATGCTCAGCCGCGTCGCCACCGCCGCCAAGAAGACCATGCGCGTCGCGCTGCGCGTCAATCCGGACGTGGACTCCGGCGGACACGACAAGATCACCACCGGCCGCAAGGAAGACAAGTTCGGCATCGAGTGGACGCTCGCGCCGCAGATGTACCGCAAGGCCAACAAGCTGCCGGGCATCGCGGCCACCGCCATCGCCGTGCATATCGGCTCGCAGATCACCAACCTCGATCCGTTCGAGGCGGCCTTCACGCGGGTGCGCGATCTCTGCCTGATGCTGCGCGGCGAAGGCATGACCATCGACCACCTCGATCTCGGCGGCGGTCTCGGCGTGCCCTACGACCACAGCAGCAATTCCCCGCCGCCCCTGCCGTCGGCCTACGGCGAGATCGTGCGCCGCACCGTCGGCAACCTCGGCTGCGCGCTCGCCTTCGAGCCCGGCCGCCTGATCGTCGCCAACGCCGGCATCCTGGTGTCCCGCGTCGTGCTCATCAAGGAAGGCACCACGCGGCGCTTCACGGTGGTCGACGCCGCCATGAACGACCTGATGCGCCCGGCCATGTACGGCGCCCTGCATGAGATGCTGCCGGTGCGAGAGCACCGGGAAGGCGACGCGGTGCCGACGGACGTGGTGGGCCCCATCTGCGAAACCAGCGATCGCTTCGCGCAAGGCGCCGACCTGCCGCCCCTGCAGGCCGATGATTTGATCGCCTTCATGACCGCCGGCGCCTACGGCGCGAGCATGTCCTCGACCTACAATGCCCGGGCCCTGGTCCCGGAGGTCCTGGTGGACGGCGACAGGTTCGCCGTGGTCCGCCGCCGGCCGTCCTTCACCGAGATGACGGCCCTGGAACAACTCCCGGTGTGGCTGGATTGATACATCGCGCGTGCCGCGTGTCGCGGTCGCCGGATCGTCACAGTCCCGTACGTTGCTGGGCTGAAAACCAGCCCCTACACTGGCCCCCATGCCCCCACCGTCGGCCAAACCCCTCGCCGTCCGGATCCGCCTCGCCCTCGCCTGGGGGGCCGTGGCGTGGGAGCGACTCTGGATCGGCCTGTGGCCGGTCGCCACCTTCCTGGCCTTCGCCGCCGCTCTCGCCCTGACCGACGTCCTGCCGTCCCTGCCGGCTTGGCTGCACCTCGTCGCGCTCCTCGGCATCTTCGCCGTCGCCGGCTTCCTCGGCTGGCGCGGTTTGCGCACCTATGCCTGGCCCCAGCGCGCGGAAGCCCGCGCGCGCCTCGAAGCCGCCTCGCCGGTCAGCCATCGTCCGCTGACGACCGCCGAAGACAAACTCGCCGTCGGCGCGTCGCCCCTGCAACTGGCCTTGTGGTGGAAACATCAGGCCCGCGCCCGCGCCGCCTTGAAGCGTTTGCGTTCGCCGTGGCCGGAACCCGAGGTCGCCCGCCGCGACGGCTTCGCGATCCGCGCGCTCGCCATCCTGCTGCTGGCGGTCGCCCTCGTCGGCACCGGGCGCGACGCACCTCACCGCCTCGCGCGCGCGCTCACCCCGGCGCTGGGCGAAGGTGCGGTACCCGTCACCGTGAAACTCTGGATCACGCCGCCCGCCTACACCAACCAATCGCCGCTCTTCCTCGAAGTGCCGAGCGCGGACGCCACACCCAAGCAGATCGACGTCGCCGCCGGGGCCAAGGCGCTTGTCGTCGTCACCGGCACCCATCGCGCGACCACGCTCTCGCTGACCACGCCCAAGCAGCCCGCCAAGGTCGTGCCGCTCACCGACATGAATGCCGCCGCCGAAAACGCGGACAATGCCGGCAGCCATCGCGCCGAACTCGTGCTGCCACAGGCGCAACGCCTCGAAGTACGCCAGGGCGCGCGCGTGCTCGCCGGCTGGGACCTGAACTGGCTGCCCGACGCGGCGCCCAGCATCGCGCTCGCGGCCCCGCCGCGCGACGTCGGCCGCGGCCGTCTGCGCATCGACTACGTGGCGAAGGACGATCACGGCCTGCAGACGGTCACCGGCACCATCACCCGCGCCGGCAGCGACGACCGCATCGAGATGGCGCTCTCCGTTCCGCCTTTTGGCCCGAAGGAAACCGCGCACACCTCCACCCACGACGTCGGCGCGCATCCGTGGGCGGGACTGAAAGTGATGCTCGCGCTGACCGCGACGGATCAAGCGGGCCAGACCGCCACGACCGACGCCGCCGAATTCACCATGCCGGAACGGGCCTTCACCCATCCCGTGGCGAAAGAGATCGCGCGCTGGCGCAAGGAACTGACGTCCGATCCGGAGAAGGCCGCCGGGCCCGCGGCGAATGCGTTCTCGCACCTGTTGGAACGGCCGAGCGCCTACAACGGCGACCGCGTGGTGTTCCTGGCGCTCGCCTCGGCGAAGTACCGCCTCGACTACCAGACGCCGCAAGACGCGCAGCATGGGATGCCCGAGCTTCTGTGGCAGACCGCCGTGCGCATCGAGGACGGCAACCTGGGCGAAGCCGAGCAACGCCTCGAGGCCGCCGAGAAGGCGCTGAAGGAAGCGCTCGAACAGAATGCCCCGTCGGAGGAGATCAGCCGTCTGATCGACGAGATGCGCCGCGCGCTGGCGGACTACACCAAGGCGCTGGCCGAACGCATGCCCGACAAGAACATCGATCTCGCCGGCATGGACAAGCAGGGCAAGATCGTCAGCCCTGACGATATCGCACAAGCCATGGAGCAGCTGCGCAAGATGTCGCAGATGGGCGCGCAGGACGCCGCCAAGCAGATGCTCTCCCAGTTGCAGGAGATGCTCCAGACCCTGCGCAACGCCGCCGCCGGCGACATGGGCGACAACGCCGACATGAAGCAGGCCGAGCAGCTCATGCAGCAGATGCGCGAGATGACCGAGCAGCAATCGCAGCTGCTCAACGAAAGCTTCGAGCAGGTGCGCCAGAACGCGATCCAAGCCGCGCGCCAGAACGGCGAGCAGAAGGGCGACCAGAACGCGTCCCAGAAGGCCGCCGACAAACAACAGAAGCTGCGTCAGCAGCTCGGCGAGCTGATGGGCAAGATGTCGAGCATGACCGGCCAGACCCCCGGCGCCATGGGCGAGGCCGAGGGCTCCATGCGCAAGGCGGAACAGTCGCTGCAGTCCGGCGCGTGGAAGCAGGGCTCCGACGCGCAAGGCCAGGCTTTATCGAAGATGGAAGCCGGCATGCAGCAGGCGTCCCAGCAGATGATGCAGGCGATGGCGAAGAAAGGCATGTCGGGCCTGATGCAGATGCCCGGCCAGCGCAACCTCAACAACTTCGGGCCGCGCAACGGCGCGGACGACGGCGAGCAGGTGGACGTGCCCAGCGGTCCGGACACCGAAGGCATGTCGCAGCGCGTGCGCGCCATTCTGGAAGAAATCCGCCGACGGGCCAGCGATCGCACCCGTCCGGCCGCCGAGCAGGAATACCTGCGCCGGCTCATGAAAGAATTTTAGCTAGCCCGATCGCGCGCAAAATAAGAATCAGCCGCCGGCATCCCAGGCGACGACAACGTTCTTCGCCTTGGTCATATCCGGCAGTTCCAGGCGCATCTCGTAGTCGACGCTGCCGCCCGGATCGAGATTGGATTTGGGCGCCGGGCTCTTCACTTCCTGCACGACCGCGTTGGTGGCGTCGATCAGTTGCAGGCGGAGGTTCGGCACGTCGCGCGCCGTCTGGCCGATGTTGGAGATGTAGCCCTTCACCACCAGCGTCTCGACGCCGCCGATGCGCTGCAGGCGCATGCCCGACTGGGCGAGCCGCAGGCCTTCGCCCGGGTTCTTGGGCGTCATGCCCAACTTCTCGTAGATCTGGGCCATGCCCGGCATCGACTTCATCAGTGCCGCGCGCTGCGAATACACGACACTGCCCACCGCCAGCGTCGCGATGACCATCAGGCCCGCGGTGATGTAGGCCGGATCGATCGGCTTGCGCGGCGGCTTGAACGGCGGCGGCTTGGCGGCGGCTGCCGCGGCGGCTTCTTCGTCGTCCTCGTCGTCTTCCTCCGCGGCCGCATCCTCTTCCTCGGTGCTGCCGAAGTCCGGACGGTCCGCGTTGGGGTCGACCAATTCCTCGTCGTCCTTGGCGCTGGTGAACAGCGCGGCCTTCTCGCCCTCCGCGCCCTCTTCGCCCGCGACCAGTTCCGCCTCGGTCTTCGCCTTGGACGGATCGGTGACGAGCTTTCCGTCGGGGCCCCTGACCCCGCCGCCTTCTTGCCCGCGCGCATTCGCGGCATTGGCGCCCAGGGTATCCGGGTGCGCCACGCTGCCGGCGCCAGCATCGTGCTGCATGGACGTCCCCGGCTGACCGCCCGTGGCCGCGTCCTGCATCATGGACTGGCCGGGCTGCGCCTGCTGCACGGTGCCATCGAGCAGCGAATGCGCGACATCGCCCGGGGCGTCGATGTGCTGACCTGAAAGCTGCGATACCGCGCCCGCGCCGGGGCCCTGCGGCATGTTGCCCATCATCGAATTGCCGGCAACGCCGGGTGCCTGCACCCCGCCGTCGAGGAGTGAGACCGCCGCCTGTCCGGGGGCGGCGATATGATTGCCGGTCATCTGCGACATCGCAGCCCCGCCGGGTCCGCTCGGACCCTGATGCTGCAATGACTGGCCGGGCATGCCCGGCGCCTGCTGTCCGGGATTCTTCATCCACGAGACCGCGCCCTCGCCGGGGCCTTGCGCGGCGCCGGCTTGGCCCATCATCGAGCCGCCGGCCATCGGCGCGCCCGTGCGGGGATCGCGCTGCATGTGCATGACGCCCATGTTCGCGCCGGGCGGCGGCTGGCCGACGTTCTGGCCGGGATTCTGCATCCAGGAGACCGCGCCCTGGCCGGGGATCTGCGCCCCGGGGCCGCCCATCATGGAATTGCCGAGTGCCGCGGCGCCCACGCCGGGGCCGCCGGGGCCGCCCTGGAAGCCTTGGGGGTTCATGCCCATCGGGGCCGCCTGGACGCCACCTTGCTGCGGATAACCAGGGCCGCCCGCGGCCTGAGGATTGAACCAGGCGGGCGCGCCCGGCGGCGGCGCGCCGCCAGGTCCCATCTGCGGGGCGCCTTGGTACCAAGAGGGCTGGCCGGGAGGCGGCGCGCCGGGCTGGCCCGGCTGCTGCGGGTTGTACCAGGGGGCCGCTTGCGGCCCGCCGGGGCCGCCCGCGCCGGGCGGGGGCTGTTGTTGATACCAGTTCGCGACCGCCGGGCCGCCGGGCGCGCCCGGGGGGCCGCCTTGCGGCGGGTATGCGGGGTTGCCGCCGGGCCCTTGCGGGCCGCCGGGGGCTTGGGTCGGCTGGTACCAGGCCGGCGCATTGGGCGGCGGCGCGCCCGGACGCTGCTGCATTGGCTGCTGGGGATTGGCCCAGGGCGCCTGCTGGCCGGGCATTTGTCCCGGGCGGCTACCCCGGCCGGGGCCCATATTCGGTGGCGCACCGCCGGCCTGCGGACCCATGCCGGGCATCGGCGGGCGGGCTTGCGGACGTTGCTGCTGGCCGGGCGGAGGCGCGCTTGAGGGTTGGCCAACGCCCATATCGGCCTTGGCTTTCGCGGCGTATTCCTCGCCCATGATTTCCGCCAGATCGATCGTTTCGACCTGTGGCGTCTGGTACCAGGAATGGCCGCAGCTCGCGCATTTGAGCGAGCGGCCCTTCCGTCCCAGAAGCTCGGCTGGAATCTCAAAGTGGGCGGTACAGTTCGGACAAGTAATCCGCATTCCCGCGACTCATGCTCCCCTGCGAATTTTCTATAGTACACAGAGCCTGTTAATGCGACCTAAACAGTGGCCAGACACGGCTTTTTAGCCGTTTCGGGCGGCAACCTTCAGCGGGGAAGCGGGTGGCTTTCAATCGGAAGAAGAACAAGCCCTTCGAGGGTGACACCGTGACCTTGGACGCGGTGGCCATGGCGTACGACGGCGCCCCCCCGGTCTTGAGCGACGTCAGCCTGGCCCTGCCCCAGAGCTCGTTCCATTTCCTCACCGGAGCGTCCGGGGCGGGCAAGACCTCCCTCCTGAGCCTGCTCTACCTCGCCAAGCGGCCGACGGAAGGCGGACTCAAGCTGTTCGGCGAGGACGTGACCGGCGCCTCGCGCAACAAGCTCGCGGGCCTGCGCCGGCGGCTCGGCGTGGTGTTCCAGGACTACCGCCTGCTCGACCACCTCTCCGCCTTCGACAACGTGGCGCTGCCCCTGCGCATCGCGCGCGTGCCCGAGGACGTGGTGGTCCAAGACGTCACTGAACTCCTCAAGTGGGTCGGGCTCGCCGAACAGATGGACGCCAAGCCGCCCACCCTTTCCGGCGGACAGAAGCAGCGCGTGGCCATCGCCCGCGCCGTCGTGAACCGCCCGAAGCTGATCCTCGCCGACGAGCCCACCGGCAACGTCGACGACACCATCGCCGTGCGCCTCATGGCGCTGTTCGTCGAACTGCACAAGCTTGGCTCGAGCGTCGTCGTCGCCACGCACAACGAATCCCTCGTATCGCGCTTCCCGTTCCCGCGCCTGCATCTCGACCGCGGACGTCTGACGTTGCTGCCGCCGCTCAAGCCGGCCCCCGTGAACTCGGGCGCGACGTAACCATGGCGCTGTTCGGCCGCACGGATCTTCCGATCCAGAAAGATGCCTCCAGCCGTTTCGTCCAGTGGCTGGTGATGGTGCTCGTCTTCATGGCGGCCATCGCCGCGACCGTGAACGCCTACACCGGCGCTCTGCTCCATCACTGGAATCAGAGCGTGACCAGCACGCTCACGGTGCAAATCCCAGCGCCCCTGGACGGGCGGCCGAGCAAGCCGAACGAACTCCCCAAGGAAGTCACCGCCGTGCTCGGCGTCCTGAAGATCCACCCCGACGTCGTGCGCGTGGAAGCGTTGCCGCGCACCAAGATCGTCGCCCTGCTTGAGCCCTGGCTCGGCAGCGGCGATGCCGTGAGCGATCTGCCGCTGCCGGCGCTGGTGGACGTGGCCCTCAAGCCCGGCGCCGACACCCGCGCCGTGAGCGACGCAATCGTGAACGCCGCGCCCACCGCCCTGGTGGACGATCACCGCGTCTGGCTGAACCGCGTGGGCAACCTCGCCGAAGGCGTGGGCATGATCGCGCTGGCGCTCATGGGCATGATCGCCGTGGCGCTGGGGCTGACGGTGATCTTCGCCACGCGCGCGAGCCTCGCCGAATTCCGCGACGTGATCGAAGTGTTCCATCTTGTCGGCGCGCGCGACGACGACATCGCCGGCCAGTTCGCGCGCCGCGCCCTGGGGCAAGCCACCGCCGGCGGACTGCTGGGCCTGGCCTTGTACGCGCCGGCGCTGGGATTGATCGCCTATCTCGCGCGGCATGTGGACAGCTCCGTCCTGCCCAGCGTCGCGCTGCCGCTCGCGCACTGGGCGCTGTTGGCCTCACTTCCCTTCGTCGCCGGCCTCCTCGCCATGGGCACGGCGCACGTGACCGTCCGTCGCGCACTGCGGACGATGGTGTGACCGCGCGTGACGCGGAACGTGGTGTTCTCCACAGCCCGTCATCCCAGACGCGCAGAGCGTGGCAATCTTCACCGTCTGTCACCCCGGACAAGTCACGCGAAGCGTGACGCGATCCGGGGTCCAGGATTACACGCGCCGGCTTTTCATTACCCTGGATCCCGGCTCGCGCTGCGCTTGGCCGGGATGACATATGGGTGTGTTACTGCATGCGAGCCCGAGGGTGACAAATGCGCAGAAACTTCGTGTAGTCTCCCCGCATGACCAAGGGCTTGAAATGGCTGGGTGCGTTCATCGCCCTCGGCGCACTCGCGTGGTGCGCCGGGCTGGTATGGTTCGCCGCCACCATTCCCGACACCGTGACGGACGCCGACACGCACACAGATGCGATCGTGGTGCTGACCGGCGGCAGCGAGCGCATCGAGACCGGCTTGAAACTGCTGGCGGATGGGCGCGCGGAAAAGCTCTACATCTCCGGCGTCGGCGGATCGGCGAAGCCGGACCAACTGCTCGCCCGCGCCGCGTCGGACCCGGAGCTGAGCGCGCGCATCAGCACCGGCACCGCGGCCAATACGCCCGGCAACGCGTTGGAAACCACCGCATGGGCGCGCAGCCGTCACGTCGGTTCGATCCGGCTGGTGACGGCGGGCTATCACATGCGCCGCAGTCTCCTGGAACTGCACAGCGCCATGCCCGAACTGCGCATCGTGCCGCACCCGGTGTTCCCCGCCACCGTGAAGAGCGACTGGTGGCGCTGGCCCGGCACCGCGAGCTTGATCGCGCGGGAGTACTCCAAATACGCCATCACCTGGATGTGGCAGTGGCTCGGCCTTGAGGACGATCTGCCGCGCAGCCGTACGGCCGCCTTCGCCGAACAGCTGTTCCCGTCCGCCGAAGCCAAGTCCGATCGGCCGTCTCCATGAGCGACGCGCCGGTATCGTTCGAGACCCGGGTGCGATCCTGGATCTACCTCTTCGCGTTCCTGACCTGGACCGTGCTGTGCTGCGTTGGGTTCGTGCCGCTGCTGATCACGCGGCCGACCGCGCTGATGGCCATCCGCGGCTGGGTGAGCGGCATCATGGCGCTCGCGCGGTGGATCGCGCGCATCGACTCCCGCACCGAAGGCCGCGAGCACATCCCGCCGGGCGCGTGCATCGTCGCCGCCCAGCACCAGGCATCCTACGAGACCTTCCGCGTGTTCCTCGAACTGGAACACCCCGTGCTCGTGCTGAAGCGCGAGCTCACCTGGATCCCGTTCATCGGCTGGTACATGTATCGCACCGGCATGGTGCCGATCGATCGCGGCCGCGGCGTGTCCGCCATGCGCAAGATGCTGCGCGCCGCCGAAGCCGCGGTGAAGCGCGGCGACCAACTCGTCATCTTCCCCGAAGGCACCCGCACGCCCGCGGGTGTGAGCGTCCCCTATCGCCCCGGCGTGGCCGCGCTCTACAGCCACTGCAAAGTGCCGGTGGTGCCCATGGCGCTCAACTCCGGACGCCTGTGGGGCAAGACGCGCGTGCTGAAACTGCCGGGCACCATCACCTTCCGCTTCCTGCCGATCCTGCCCGCGGGGCTCAAGAAGGACGAGATGCTGGCGGAACTGCGCACGCGGCTCGAGGGTGCGGGGTTGCCGGAATAGGCCGAGATTCGGCAAATGCGGCCCTTCGCCTCAATAGATGGA
This sequence comes from Rhodospirillaceae bacterium, assembly GCA_965279655.1. GTDB lineage: Bacteria > Pseudomonadota > Alphaproteobacteria > Rhodospirillales > Rhodospirillaceae > SCTM01. Next base: position 4,765,153 of record OZ257255.1, on the reverse strand, counting down.
CCTATTTTTCCGTTACGCTGATGGTCTCAGCGCCATTTCCCGCTAGTCTTAGGCGACGGGCTCACTGTCGTTGAGCCGGTTGTTACATAGAAAATCCAAGGGGACGGAAATGACCGATCATATGTGGCGAAATCGTTTGATCGTCAGCAGACGCGATCTGCTCGCAGGCGCGGGCGCCGCGAGCGTCGCGAGCTTTGGCTGGTCGAGCGCCTGGGCGCAAGGCGGGCTCGGCGCGCCGACAACCGCTGAAATGGCCGCGCAGGCTGCCGCGTCCGGGCGTTACGAAATCGATACGAACCAGGTGTTCGATGTCATCGTCGTCGGCGCCGGCACCGCGGGCATGCCGCTCGCGTTCCAGGCCGCCGCACGGGGCAAGGTCCTGGTGATCGAGCGCGGCGCCATGCTCGGCGGCACGCTTCACCTGTCCGGTGGCATGATGTCGGCCGCCGGCACCGCGCTGCAAAAGCGCGAGGGCGTCACCGACTCTCCGCAAGCGCTCTACGATGACACGATGAAAATGGGCCACGGCAAGGCCAATCCGGAAATCTTGCGCCTCTACGTCGACAACGGTGGCCAGACCATCGACTGGCTGGAGAAGCTCGGAATCGTGTACCCGGAGGGTCAACCGACCACCGGCGTCCATGCGGCGTTCCAGACGCGCCGTTATCACGGCGGCCCCCAGGGCGGGCGCTCCCTCCTCAAGGTGTTCTTGCCGCCGTTCCAGAAGGCCGAAGCCGAAGGCCGCATCCGCGTGGCGTTGAACGCGCGCGCCGTGGAGCTGACAAAGGACAAGAGCGGCGCCGTCACGGGCATCGTCGTCGAGCAGAACGGCAAGCGCGTCCAGTATCGCGGCCGCAACGTCGTCATGACCGCCGGCGGCACCATCCACAACGCGGCGAACTTCAAGCGCTACCACAACAAGGGCCTGTTCGTGAAAAGCGGCTACGAGCACAGCCAGGGTGAAGGCCTCACGATCGGCGAAGCGGCCGGCGCTCATATCAGCGGCGGCGAGAAGTGGATCGGCCATCCCGGCACCATCGTGCAGGACCGGACCTTCCCCTCGGCGTCCATGGCGCGCGCCTCGATCGATCCGCGCCGCCGCAAGCCCGGGGAGATCCTGGTCAACGCCCAGGGCGAACGCTTCGTCCAGGAAGACACCGACGACATCGACATGTTCGAGCGCAAGCTCACCGACCAAACCAACATGGCCGCATGGGTGATCTTCGATCAGAAGATCTACGATCAGGCCCAGCCGAAACTGCTGAGCGGCAGCGCGGAGCAACAGCAGAAGTGGTTCGACTCCCACACGATGTTCGCGCGCGCGAACACCATCGAGGAAGCGGCGCGGAAGATGAACTTGCCCCCCGAGAAGGTCGCCGCGACCGTGGCCGAATTCAATCGTGTGCAAAAGGGCGGCGGTTCGGACAAATTCGGCCGCAAGCATATGCCGCTACCGATCGCGCAGGGGCCGTTCTACATCGTCGAGACCTACACCAGCGGCGTGTTCACCTTCGCCGGCCTTGATGTGAACAACAAATTGCAGGTGGTGGATGCCAGCAAGAAGCCGATCCCCAACCTATATGCGGCGGGCGAGAACATCGGCGGCTGGCAGTGCGCCGGCGACGTGGTGGTCAACGGCTGCATGGTGACGCCGGCCGTCACTTTCGGCCGCCTCCTCGGCGAAAGGCTGCTGCCGATCGGTCGCGCGTAACCCCGGCGCGGACCGTCTAGACCTTACGGAGAGGCGTGAGCGCGCGTTCGACGCGCGCGCTCACCCCTCGATCCCGTTTCGCTTATCAGTCCTGCCGCCGGACCTAAAAAAGGACGCCATGCTTCCGGAACTGCGCGCGCGGCTCGAAGGCGCGGGGTTGCCGGAGTAGACAGAACCGGGCGACGATCGGGCTGCTTTTCAAACCGCGTGCAATGCGAGCCATGACGGACTCTCCATCGACGGTGCGGTTCTATTTCGGATTCGGCAGCCGCTATTCGTATCTCGCGGCGACACAGATTGCCGCGCTTGAGCGCGACACCGGCTGTCGCGTTGAATGGCTGCCGATGTCGGCCGGCCCCGAAGTATTCTGGGGCAATGATCGCCTCGTTATCTTGAGGCACTTTCTCAGTCGCAGAACGCCCTTGTGACGATCAGATGAAACTTTTCTGGCTGGATGGACGTCGCCATTTATTTCCATAATACTGGAAATATGAAACTCACCGACGCCGTCACAGCTCTTTCGGCCATCGCCCACGAAGGCCGCCTCTCGATCTACCGGCTGCTGGTGCAGACCGGGCCGTGCGGCATGACCGTCGGCGAGATCGCCGCGAAAATCGACATGCCGGGTCCGACGCTGTCGTTCCATCTCTCCGCGCTCAAGCACGCGGGTCTCGTGCATGCGAAGCGGGACGGCCGCCGCCTCATCCAGACCGCCGATTTCAAGCGGATGACCTCGCTGTTGAGCTATCTCACCGAGAATTGTTGCGGTGGAAATCTCGCCGCCTGCATGCCCACTTGCGAGCCGGTGAAGGCGACGGCGCGGAAGAAAGCGTCGTGAGCGAGTCTCAAGGCTTGCTCCCGAACCTCGATCTCACGAGCTTCCGGCCCATCGACAAGGACCGCCTGTTCGCCGGAAACAATATCTCGCACCCGCCGCGGATCTTGCTGTTGTACGGATCGGTGCGCGCGCGATCGTTCAGCCGGCTGCTCACGGAAGAAGCCGCGCGCATTTTGCGGCTCCTGGGCGCGGAAACGCGCACCTTCGACCCGCGCGGCCTCCCCTTGCCCGACGACGCGGACGCCGGTCACCCCAAAGTTCAAGAACTCCGCGAAAGCGTTTCATGGTCCGAGGGCATGGTGTGGTGTTCCCCGGAGCGGCATGGAGCGATGACCGGAATCATGAAGTCCATGATCGACTGGATTCCGCTGGAACTGGGCGCGGCGCGTCCGACGCAAGGCAAGACACTCGCGATCATGCAAGTGAGCGGCGGATCGCAGTCATTTAACGCCGTGAATCAACTTCGGATTCTCGGACGCTGGATGCGGTTGTTCACGATCCCGAATCAATCGTCGGTGCCGAAGGCATTTCTCGAGTTCGATGAGAACAACCGGATGAAGCCGTCACCGTACTATGACCGGGTGGTCGACGTGATGGAGGAACTCGTCAAGTTCACGCTCCTCCTGCGCGGCCGCGCCGACTACCTCGTGGAGCGCTATTCCGAACGCAAGGAAAGCACCGCCGAACTTTCAAAGCGCGTGAATCAAAAGTCCGTCTGACCAACACAACGCCTCTGCTGAGGCATTCCCGGATCGAAAAGGCGATACACAATGACCGAGCAACTCAGTAACGTGCTGTTCCTCTGCACGGGGAATTCCGCGCGCAGCATTCTCGCCGAGGGCATCCTCAACAAGCGCGGGGCGGGACGATTTCGCGGCTACAGCGCCGGCAGCTTCCCCAAGGGCGCGGTGCATCCCTTGGCGCTTCAGCTTCTCAAGGAACAAGGCCTGCCCACGGAAGGATTGCGGTCCAAGAGTTGGGATGAGTTCGCCGCCCCCGGCGCGCCGCGCATGGATTACATCTTCACCGTCTGCGACCAGGCCGCCGGCGAAGTGTGCCCCATCTGGCCGGGTCATCCGATCACGGCTCACTGGGGCCTGCCCGATCCCGCCGCCGCCGAAGGCAATGCGGCGGAGCGCGCGCTGGCCTTCCGCGACGCCTACCGGGTGCTGGACACCCGCATCCAGTATTTCCTGACGTTCCAGTTCAAGACCCTCAAGCGCGCCGAACTCGAACAGAAGGCCCGCGACGCAGGCGTTCTGCAGCCGTCCGCCGAAAATGTCTGAGGTGCCGCTCCGCCGCGCGCTGCTGAGCGAGTTTATCGCGACCGCCCTGCTGCTGATCGCCGTTGTCGGCTCCGGCATCGCGGCCGAGCGGTTGTCAGGCGGCAACGTGGCGATCGCGCTTCTCGCCAATGCGATTGCCACGGGGGCGGCGCTCTACGCGCTGATTGTTTCGTTCGGGCCGATCTCGGGTGCGCATATGAATCCGGCTGTCACCGTCACTGCGGCGATCCTGGATGGTTTCTCCTGGCGGTACGTCGCGCCCTACGTCTGCGTGCAGGTCGCCGCCGCCATCTGCGGCGTGTTCGTCGCCCACGTCATGTTCGACCTGCCCTTGTTGCAAGCGAGCACCCATGTCCGCACCGGCGCGGGACAATGGGTCGGCGAGATCGTCGCCACCGCCGGCTTGCTCTTGGTGATCTGGGGGGGCATTCGCCACGAGTTGACGACGACCGCGGCCGCGGTCGCGCTCTACATCACCGGCGCCTATTGGTTCACGTCATCGACGTCATTCGCAAATCCCGCCGTCACGCTCGCACGGTCGATGACGAATACGTTCGCGGGCATTGCGCCCGTGGACGTAGCGGGCTTCGTCGCCTCGCAGATAATCGGAACGGTCGTCGCAATAGCACTCCTGCGAGCAGGCAGGTTGCTTGGAGACTAGCTGAGCGGAGACGGCGTATAGTCATACGGGCACGATTGCCGCTCTGACGTCCGCACAGGTTTCCCATGTCCGCTTGCTGTGAGCACAGCTGTTCCGCCCCTGGCAACACGCCTTCCGATGACCCCATCTGGAGGCGCGTCCTGTGGGCGGCGTTGATCATCAACGCGTCGATGTTCGCGGTCGAAATGGCCAGCGGCATCGCCGCCGGTTCGTCCTCGCTGAAAGCGGACGCGTTGGATTTTCTGGGAGACTCGGCGAACTACGCGATCAGCCTCGGCGTCACTGGACTGGCATTGCAGTGGCGCGCCAGGGCCGCGCTCCTGAAAGGAGGAACACTTCTCCTTCTGGGGATCTGGGTCGCGGGATCGACAGTGTGGCACGCGACACGTGGCACCTTGCCAAGCGCGGAAGTCATGGGTGCCGTCGGCGCAGTGGCGCTCTTCGCGAATCTTCTTGTTGCGGTGTTGCTCTACCGCTTCCGAGGCGGCGATGCGAACCGCCGCTCCGCCTGGATTTGCTCCCGTAACGACGCGATCGGCAACGTGGCGGTGATCTTGGCTGCTGCAGGCGTATTTGGTTCAGGGCGCGGTTGGCCCGATATCGTTGTCGCGGGCATTATGTCCGCCCTCGCGCTGTCGGGCGGAATCCAAATCCTCCGGCAGGCTTACAGCGAACTTGAAATGGAAGTGGCGGGAACCCCAGCCGAGTAGCGCCGCTCCGAAATACCGCCGCGCCTCAGCAGAACGGGCACATGGGGCACGGGCACGACGCACAGCAATCCGCGATCGCGGGCAAGGCCGCGACGGTCGCGGAGAAAATCATCGCGAAGAGTTTCATGGGCGTCTCCTGTCCCGGCAATTTAGCCCTCCACAGGGTCGGTGCGCCGCTTGTGCTTCGGTAACGTGTGTTCGGCGGGCTTTCACCGGACAGGAGCGCACCCGACGCCTTTGACGGCCCCGCCGAATCGCGCTAAAAGTTCCTGTTTTGTTCCATTGAGGGCGCGATGCTTTCTTGCCCCACCTCCGCCCGAAATTTTCCGCGCGTATTCACCGCGATAAAACGCGGCGGAGCCCGAAAATTTCACCGCCTATTCACCGCCATACCATGCGGTGGCGGGCGCCACAGCGCGGTGGCGCGGCCGGGCCGCTAACCCCAAATAAACAAACCGCTTTTACGCTGACGGGACTCTGGACCCGCCGCCGGGCTAAACTAGCCGTCTTCCGCCTTTTGTGAGTGCCATGCCTGACGACGCAAGCCGACGCGACGGGTTGGACCCGTCCCCCATCGCCAGCCAGATCTGGGACCTGAAGTACCGCTTCAAGCGCCCGGTGGACGCGGCCCCCAACCCGCATCCAGGCGACGCGCGCGCCGCGGACCAGAGCGTCGAGGACACTTGGCGCCGCGTCGCCGACGCGCTGGCCGTGAACGAGACCGACCGCGCCGGATGGTCACGGCGCTTCTACGACGCCATGGCCGGGTTCCGCTTCCTGCCGGCGGGCCGCATCCTCGCCGGCGCCGGCACGGGCCGCAAAGTCACGCTGCACAATTGCTTCGTCATGGGCACCATCGGCGACGACATGGGCGCGATCTTCGCGCATCTGCGCGAGGCCGCGCTCACCATGCAGCAGGGCGGCGGCATCGGGTACGACTTCTCCACCCTGCGTCCCAAGGGCGCGCTGGTGAAAGGCGTGGGCGCGGATGCGTCCGGCCCGCTCTCGTTCATGGATGTGTGGGACGCCATGTGCCGCACCATCATGAGCGCGGGCTCGCGCCGCGGCGCGATGATGGCCACCTTGCGCTGCGACCATCCCGACATCGAGGACTTCATCGTCGCCAAGCAGACGGCGGGGCGTCTCACCAACTTCAATCTGTCGGTCCTGGTGACCGATGCCTTCATGGACGCGGTGAAAGCCGACGCCCAGTGGTCGCTGCAATTCGGCGGCACCGTCCATCGCACCGTCGGCGCGCGCGCCCTGTGGGACAAGATGATGCGCGCGACCTACGACACCGCCGAGCCGGGCGTGATCTTCATCGACCGCATCAACGCGCGCAATCCGCTGCGCTATTGCGAGGACATCGCCGCCACCAACCCGTGCGGCGAACAGCCGCTGCCGCCCTACGGCACGTGCTTGCTGGGTTCGATCAACCTCGCGCGCGTGGTGGACGCGCCGTTCTCGCCCCATGCCCGCATCGATGAGGCCGCCCTGAAGGATCTGGTCGCGGTGGCCGTGCGCGCGCTGGATAACGTGATCGAAGCGTCCAACTACCCGCTCCCCGAACAGCGCCACGAAGCCGAGAGCAAACGCCGCATCGGCCTGGGCGTCACCGGCCTCGCCGACGCGCTCATCATGTGCGGCTTGCGCTACGGCAGCCCGGAAGGGGTGGCGACCACGAAGCAGTGGATGGCCGCGTTCCGCGACGCGGCTGTGGCGGCCTCCATCGAGATCGCCCGGGAGAAGGGCGCGTTCCCCCTGTTCGACCGCGACAAGTATCTCGCCAGCCCCACCATCTCCGCCCTGCCGGAAGACCTGCGCAACGGCATCGCGCGTCATGGCATCCGCAATGCCCTCATCACGTCCATCGCGCCCACGGGCACCATCTCCCTGTTCGCCGACAACGTCTCCTCGGGCCTCGAGCCGGTGTTCAGCTTCAGCTACACCCGCCGCGTCATGATGCCCGACGGCACGCGCCGCGAAGAGGACGTTAGCGACTACGCCTATCGCCTGTTCCGCCACATGAAGGGCGCGGATGCGGCGCTGACGCCGGCCTTCGTCGATGCGCAGACGCTCGCGCCCGACGACCACCTCGTCATGCAGGCCGCCGTGCAGGAGTACATCGACAGTTCGATCTCCAAGACCATCAACGTGCCGGAAGATTTCCCCTTCGCCGCGTTCGAGGATGTCTACAAGAAGGCCTATGCGCTCGGCTGCAAGGGTTGCACGACCTATCGCCCGAATGCGACGCGTGGGAGCGTGCTGGAAGTGCGCAAGGAAACGCCGGTGCCGGAAGTGCAGCCCGCGATCCACGATCACATCCACGATCAACCGATGGCCCGCCCGGAGTCCCTGCCGGGCGCTACCTACAAGCTCAACTGGCCGGAAAGCGATCACGCCATCTACATCACCGTGAACGACGTGCTGGTGGAGGAAACACCCGGCCGCATGACCCGCCGCCCGTTCGAGGTGTTCATCAACTCCAAGAACATGGAGCACTACGCCTGGACCGTCGCCCTCACGCGCATGATCTCGGCGGTGTTCCGGCGCGGTGGCGACATCGCGTTCGTGGTGGAAGAGTTGAAGGCCGTGTTCGATCCGCGCGGCGGCCAATGGATGAACGGCCGCTACGTGCCCTCGCTGCTCGCCGCCATCGGCGATGTGATCGCGCGCCACATGGCGGAGATCGGCTTCTTGGAGCAAGCCATTGAGCCGCGCACCGCGGACGCTAAGGTCGTGAGCTTGAAAGAAGCCTCGCGCGACAAACGCTTCCGCGCCTGCCCCAAGTGCGGCACCTACGCGCTCGTCCGCCAGGAAGGCTGCGACAGCTGCACCAGCTGCGGGTTCTCCAAATGCAGCTAGCGGCCGAGACTAAGGCGCCGTCGCGCGTACAGATGGAACGCGAGCGCCGCCGGCTGGCGCAGATCCGCAAAAGCTTCGCGGCCGTGATCGAACAGACCAACGCGGGCGCGGCTCCGCCGCTCGAGTTCATGTGCGCCTGTGTCGACTACATCAAGGCGTCGCTGGACCGGCTCCATGCGCAGGATCAGCGCATCCACGATTTCCTGGCGCCGCACGCGAGCCTTTCCCCGGACGGCCCCGCCGTGCTGGCGAGCTTGAATCACCGCCTGGCCGCGAGCCGTGTCGCGCTGGACGAACTGACGCGCGGCGCTGAGAAATTCCGCGCCGGCGGCGGCAAGGACTGGAGCGCCTTCGGCGCGACCATCGCGCGCTTCATGGACGTCTACCTGAACACCCTCCTGAAGGGTCATCACTCGACCATGTCCATGCAGGAGAAGGTGATGGGCCTGGACGAATGGAACACCGTGGCCGGGGTCTCGAATCAAGCCCTGGTGGTCGAGGCCGGGCAATTCGCCCTGGTGAAGCGGCTCGCTCCGGCAGGGGCCGACCCGGACAGCATGGCCGGCGGCCGACCGCAGAGTAGCTAAGTTCACAATCCTAGTTATCCCCGTTATCCACAGAATTCACCGGGCCCGCCGCCCTAGTTTCATGCGACCGGTTCGGCATAGAGTCCCGCCCGCATGCCAGCGACATCAACCCCTGAGCGTTCACGCAAGCCCGGATCGCCGATCCGCCCGGCGCGGAAAACCGCGCGCGCGCGCAAGGTCGCGAAACCGGCAGCCGCGAAACCAGCTGCCCGCAAGCGTCTCACCGTCGCATCGATCACCGCCGGTGCGCCCTGGCACAAGTCACGCCCCGTGGCGCTGACGTCCAACGCCACGGTTGATGATGCCATCGCCCTCGTTGCCGCCGCCTGCCGCGATCACTGGGACGCCAATCTCGCCGCTGCCGTCGCCGGACATCATCCCGAAGGCGTGCACCAATTCCGCGTCGGCCTGCGCCGTTTCCGCACGGCAATGACGCTGTTCAAGGACTACATCCCGGCCAGCCAACGCGCCTGGTTGAAGACCGAAGCGAAGGAACTCGGCGATCTGCTGGGGCCCGCGCGCGACCTCGACGTGTTCCTCGGCGAGCTCGCCCTGCCGGTCGCCCATGCCGCCGTTTCGGATCCGCAAGTCGCGGTGATGATGCGCAGCGCCCGCGAAGCGCGCGGCGCGGCCCATGCGCGCCTTGCCGATGCGCTCACCGACCGGCGCTATCGCCGCTTCATGACGCGCCTGTCCACCTGGATCGATGGCCAGGGCTGGCGCACGGGCCAGAATGCGCACGACGGCGAGGCCGGCGCGCGCGGTTTTGCCCGCACGACCCTGAACCGCCGGCTCGCGAAGATTCAGAAGCGCGCGAAAGCGATTACGGCGTCCGCGCCGGAGGAACTCCATGAACTGCGCATCGAGATCAAGAAAGCGCGCTACGGCTTCGAGTTCTTCGCAACGCTGTTGCCGCAACGGCGCGTGGCGCGCGTCGGCCGTTTGCTGAAAGCGCTGCAGGACTCGCTCGGCCACCTGAACGACATCGACGTCGCCGGCCGAACGATCAATGCACTGGCCTTACGCGCGCGAGATATTGATACACGCTCCGCCGTGAGCCGCGTGGGCGCGACCCTGTCGGCGAACTTCAAGCCGCTCGCGAAAGCCGCCCTGCCGGAAGCCGCGCGCATCGCCGAACGCCTGCGCGAGCAGAAGCCGCTCTAGTAGTCGACGCGCCCGGCGTTGCGCCGATCCAGATCGGCGCGCGTCATATCCGAGGCGAGGGCCGCGACGTCGCGTGATCCCTTCCACCCCGTCGCCTGCTTCAGCCGCGCCGGATTGCCGATCAACGACGACGTATCGTTGGACCGGAAGAACTGATCGGACACTTTCGCGAGCGCCAGCCCGGTCTTACGATCGCGGCAAGTCTCGTCGAGACCCGCGCCCGCGAATTCCGGATCAAACCCGGCCGCCGTCGCCGCAAGACGCAGAAATTCCCGCACCGGCGTCTTGAGGCCGGTCGCAAAAACGTAGTCCGTCGCCGGGGCCTGTTCGAGCGTGAGGGACATGGCGGCAACGTAGTCCTCGGCCGCGCCCCAATCGCGGCATGAGTCGAGGGCGCCGAGTTCGAGCGGCGCGCCGCCTTCGAGACGCAGACGCGCCAGAGTGTAGGTGATCTTGCGCGTCACGAAGCGGCGCGGGCGATAGGCGCTCTCATGATTGAACATGATGCCGGTGACGGCGAAGAGGCCATGGCGGACGCGATAGGTGTCGATGAGGTGTTGCGCCGCCGTCTTCGAGATGGCGTAGGGATTCTGCGGTGTCGGCGGCCGCGTCTCGTCGATCGGATCCGGCGCGCCCGCGCCGTAGATCTCCGCGCTCGAGGTATAGAACAGGCGCGTCTCCGGCGATGTCGTGCGGATCGCCTCGAGCAGGTTCGTCGTGCCGATCACATTTTGCTCGAGCACGTGGCGTGGATTGTCGAACGAGTCTTGCGACGTGCTGACGCCGCCCAGGTGATAGACCGCATGGGGACGCAACTTGCCGATCAGGTCGGCGAGCCCCTGCGCCGACAGCAGATCGGTTTCGTGCAGGGTGAGCTTGTCCGCGATGCCGCGTTCCACGAGACGCCAAGATGCCCGCGACCCGGGCCGCACGCCGCCGTGCACCGCCGCGCCTCGCGCCAGCAGATGCGCGGCGAGCAGCGCGCCGTCCTGGCCATTCACGCCGAGAATGAGAATGGGTGCCGTCATGTTTCGAGGATATCGCGGAGAAGCTTATCCAGCGCAACACAATCCACGTGGAAGTCGGAATCCTTGCGGTGCCCCGTCACGGCACTGCTGGCCGCGCGGCGGCATGGCAGAAGATGATGGTGGACGCCCAGGAAGGCACTGCGCGGCGCGGCGCCGGCGTCGAGCGTCTGGGGATCGTAGTTCAGTTCGATCAGGTGCGACCCGGGCGGCATGAACAGGTTCGCGAGAAGATCGGAGCCATAGGTCGCGATCACCATCTCGGCCCGCCCAAGGCGTTCGCGCTGATCGGCGATGGAAAGGGTAGCGAGCGCGGCGGTCTCGAACCCGTACCGTGCGAAAACCGCGTCGACCTCCGCGCGATTGACGATACTGCGCGCGGCGGTGTCCCGCAGGAGATGGAGCCGGAGCGGTGGCGCGTCGGCCGGCGCCGGCTGACGCAACGCCTTGCCGACGAATCGCACCGTTGCGGCGCTCGGCTTGTGAGGATCGCCGGTGTGGACCGCGAGGGCACTGCGGAAACGATAGCGACCGCCGCGGGCGAGCGGCAGCAACCGTTCCGGCCCGATCCCGAACAGCGCCAGCAGATCGCGCAGCTTCTGCGGCAGATCCGCGGGGATGGCGAGTTTGATGTCACCGCTCGCCGGCAGCGTGCGCAAGCGCGGCAGGAAATCGATGATCCAGTGACCGATGAACAGATCCGGCGGCGCGGTCATCACCAGCACGTTCGCGTCGATCTCCGCCGCCACCGGCTGCCAGGCGTGCACCACGCGATCCACGCCGACATAGTGCGGGCACGCGGAATGGTTCATCGACAGCGGCGTGTAGCCGCTGTCGTTCAGCACCACGCCGGACGGCGTGACGACGAAGTCCCATCCCAGAAAGACCTCGGCGCCCTCCACCGTTACCGCCGTCACGGCTTCAGCCTCGTAGCGCCAGCGGCCATGCGGATCGGCTTCGATGTGCGCGGGTTCAATCGTCGTCGTTGGCGTGCCGGACGCCTGCGACCACGCGGCCGCGGCCATGTGTTGCGACACCGTGACGTCGATGCCGTCCCACGGCGGTTGATAGATCTTGTGGAACAGCACGCGGATGGTGCTGAAATCATCGACCAGAATCGCGGCATCCAGCGCGCCGCGCAGCCACGCCGGGTCCGGCGTCGGACGTGCCAGCATGCGCCAGATCACCGCGGCATGGGGCACATAGAGGTCTCGGGCCGCGGCTTTGCCGCCGATATTGAATTGCGCCCAACAGGCCAACTGCAACGCGGAGAAGAAGATATCGGCGCTCGACGTGCTGCCCGTCAGGACCGCGTGCGCGTGCGCGACCGCATCCGCCCATCGCCCGGCGGCGACGGCGTCCTGCGCGAGATGCAGATGCTCAAGATCGGAAGACGCGGCCATGGACTCTCAGATGCAAGTACGGCCGCCAGCATGGCGGCCGCTCGCGGTTCCGTCCATGAGCATTGGTTAGACCGGCGGCCGCTCGGGCCCTTCCAGCGGCAACGCCGTGGTGTACTTGATCTCTTCCATCACGAAGGTGGAACTGACGTCGTTCAGCGGCACGCGCTTGATCAGGCGCTTGTAGAACGCGTCATAGGCTTCCATGTCGCGCACAACCACACGCAGCAGGTAGTCGATATCGCCGGCCATGCGCCAGATGGCGGTGATCTCCGGCAGATCCTTCACGGCGCGGGCGAACTTCTGAAGCCAAATGTCGTCGTGCTGATTGGTGCGGATGATGACGAACACCGTCAGCCCGAGGTTGAGCTTCTTGGCATCCAACAGCGCCACGCGCGACTTGATCACGCCCGATTGCTCCATCTTCTGGATGCGCTTCCAGCACGGGGTCTGGGACAAGCCGACCTTGGTGGCGATATCGGCAATCGCCATGCCGGCATTATTTTGCAGAAGCGCGAGGATCTTGCGGTCAATCGGGTCCATCACCATCTCTCCGGGAGTAAGAAGCGGCATCACTCAAAGCGCGGCCGCACTGTTTGGCCTAGAGGCGGAGTGCGCAAAGCGCGTGAGCCGAGGCCGAGTCGGGGGCGCGTTCTCCAGTTTGCCCATATTGGAGATAATTCATCTCTTTTGGGGCCGATTGTCCAGCGCTGGAAGATTTTTATTTTACGCTGGGCGGGAGGCCTGCTACAGGGCAGCTACGTCGTAGTTCGTCCGCGGCCAGGCGGATCAAGGTCCGGCCACGGGGGTACCGTAGCGGCGCGTGAGGTCGAACTGACCAGCAGCGCGCCGCTTGTCTTTGTGGGATGCCGTCTATGCTTCGCCGTATTGGGGCCACGCTCACCTCCATCAAGCAGCGGGATCCGGCCGCACGCTCCCTGTGGGAGATCGCCCTGCTGTATCCGGGTGTGCGTGCGCTGGCCTTCCATCGCATCGCCAGCGCGTTCTGGCGCTCCGGATTCACATTTCTGGGACGCTTCGTCTCCGAGATCGGCCGCTGGCTGTCGGGCATCGAGATCCACCCCGGCGCCACCATTGGTCATCGGCTCTTCATCGATCACGGCACCGGCGTTGTGATCGGCGAGACCGCCATCGTCGGCGACGATGTGACGCTGTATCACGGCGTCACTCTTGGCGGCATCGCGGCCACCTTGGCCCAGACGGGCCGCCGCCACCCGATCATCGAGGACGGCGTCATCATCGGCGCCGGCGCGCAGGTGCTGGGCGCGATCACCGTCGGCCGTGGCGCCCGCGTGGGCGCGAATGCCGTCGCGCTCAAGGACGTGCCCCCCGGGGTGACCGTGGTCGGCATTCCGGCGCAAGTCGCCATGCCGCGCGCTGCCGCCAGCGGCGCCTTCGCCGCCTATGGCGCCTGCGAAGACCTGCCGGACCCGACCGCGAAGGCGATCTACGGTCTCATGACCGAAATTCACAAGCTCGAGCAGCGTCTCGCGGACATGGAGCGCGAGCGCAACGCGGCCGACCCCGCGCCGCGCAAGACCGAGCTTCGCCCGGTCTTCGGCCCAGAAGGCTGATACGTTCCGACCGGTTGCGGGTCGGCCTTTCGCACCCCAAGATGACGGCCTGTTGCGCGTGCCCGTCCTAGGCCGCGCGGTCTTGCCCTGCGCGCACAAAGGATCGGTTCATGGAAATGCTTGGGCAAGCGGCGATCTTCCTCGGCGCCGCGGTCATCGTCGTTCCGATCTTCAAACGCCTGGGGCTCGGCGCGATCATCGGCTACCTGGTCGCGGGGGCGTTGATCGGGCCGGCCGCCTTCCGCTTCGTCACCGACGTGGAAGCAATCTCGCACCTGGCCGAATTCGGCGTGGTGCTGCTGCTGTTCATCATTGGCCTTGAACTCCAACCGGCACGCCTGTGGTCGGCACGGTGGCGAATCCTTGGCTTGGGCGGCGCGCAAGTCGGCTTGACCGCGCTGGCCCTCGGCGCGATCGCGGTCACCGCCGGCGTGAGTCCCAAGACCGCGACGATTCTGGGCCTTGCATTGGCGCTCTCGTCCACCGCGTTCGTCTTGCAGACTCTGGCGGAGCGCAACCAACTCGCCACCAAACACGGCCGCGCCGCCTTCGCCATCCTGCTCTTCCAGGATCTCGCGGCGATCCCGATCCTCGCCGTCGTGCCGCTGCTCGGCGACGTGGCCGCCGACGCACCGCGCGACCCCGCCTGGATCACGCTGTTGAAAGTCGCCGGCGCCATGATCGCAGTCGTCGTCGGCGGGCATTACCTGTTGCGCCCGGCTCTGCGCATCATGGCCGGCACGCGCGTGCGCGAGCTGTTCACCGCCATCGCACTGCTGATCGTCACCGGCACCGCGCTCGTGATGGAATGGGTCGGCATCTCCATGGCGCTGGGGGCCTTCATGGCCGGCATGCTGTTGGCGAATTCGGAATTCCGCCATGAACTGGAAGCCGACATCGACCCATTCAAAGGCCTGTTCCTCGGACTGTTCTTCATGTCCGTCGGCATGGGCCTCGACCTCGGCCTCATCACCCAGCGGCCACTCATGGTGTTCGGCCTCGTGGTCGCCCTGCTGGTGATCAAGGGACTGATTGCCTACGCCACGGGCCGGTTCGCGGGGCTGAGCCGCGGCACATCGCGCAACCTGGGCGCGGCCATCCCGCAAGGCGGCGAATTCGCCTTCGTGATCTTCAGCGTGGCGGTTGCCGCCGGCGTGCTCGACGTCAAACTGTCAGAGCTTTTGATCCTTGTCGTCAGCTTGTCGATGGCGGCCACGCCGTTCATCGCCATGCTCAACGATCGGATCAGCACGTGGTTCACACGGCCCAAGGAAGCGGTTTATGACACCATTCCGGACGACGTGAACCCGGTGATCATCGCCGGCTTCGGCCGTGTCGGGCAGATCGTCGGCCGTGTGCTCGGCGCGCGCCGCATCCGCTTCACGGCGCTGGACGCGAGCGCCGAACACGTCGACTTCGTCAAGCGATACGGCAACCTCGTGTACTACGGCGACGCGTCGCGGCTCGACCTGTTGCGCGCCGCCCGCGCCGATCAAGCCAAGATCTTCGTGCTGGCGATCGACGACATCGAAGCGTCCGTCCGCACGGCAGAGACGGTGACGCGGCACTTCCCGAACCTGACCGTCTATGCCCGTGCCCGCAACCGCCAGCACGCTTACCGGCTGATGGACCTGGGCGTGACCCTGCTTCAGCGCGAGACGTTCCTCTCGTCCTTGGACATGGCGCACGACGTGCTGTTGGGCCTGGGCCTGCCCCGTGCCACCGCCGCGCACACCATTCGCATGTTCCAGCAGCTCGACGAGAAGCGCCTGTTCGAGCACTACACCCACCGCAACGACGAGGAGAAGCTGCGGGAGCTGACCAAGAAATCGACCAAGGAACTCGAGGAGATGTTCGCCCGCGACGCCGGCGAGCAAGTTGCGGCGGAATAGGCCGAAATGCTCTAGTCTTCCCGGCACTTGGCAGGGATTCGGGGCATGACCGTGAGCGACCGCAGCCTTAAGGGCAAGACACTGTTCATCTCCGGCGGCAGCCGCGGGATCGGGCTCGCGATCGCCAAGCGCGCCGCGGCGGACGGGGCAAATGTGGTGATTGCCGCAAAGACCGCGGACCCGCATCCCAAGCTGCCCGGCACCATTCACACGGCCGCCGCGGAGATCGAAGCGGCCGGCGGTAAGGCGCTTGGCCTGCAAGTGGACATCCGCCACGAGGATCAGGTGACCGCGGCGGTGGAAAAGGCCGCGGCGCATTTCGGCGGCATCGATATCCTGATCAACAACGCAAGTGCCGTGCAACTCGGCGGGCTGGCAGACCTGCCCATGAAGCGTTACGACCTGATGCATCAGATCAACGCGCGCGGCACCTATGTGTGCAGCCAGGCCTGCATGCCCTACCTGAAGAAGGCGGCCAATCCGCACATCCTCATGCTCTCGCCGCCGCCCGATCTGAATCCGAAATGGTTCGTGGGCACCATGGCCTATACGCTCGCCAAGTACGGCATGAGCCTCTACGCGCTCGGCATCGCAGCCGAGTACCGCAAGGCGGGGGTCGCCGCGAACGCCCTATGGCCGCGAACGGCCATCGACACCGCCGCGATTCGCTTTGAACTCGGCGGCGACGCCATGATCAAGCATTGCCGCAAGCCGGAGATCGTCGCCGACGCGGCCCATGCGATCCTGACACGACCGTCGCGCGAGTGCTCCGGCAACTTCTTCATCGACGACGAAGTTCTGGCCGCCGAAGGCGTCACCGATCTTGCGAAATACGCGGTGAAGCCCGGCGAGCCGCTGCTGCTGGACTTCTTCCTGGAGGCCGGACCCGACGGAACGAAGGACGGCTACATCTCTTTTCCGATTGGATGACATACGGCGATGAGCGACAGCGGATGCCCTTACAGCGTACTGCCGGACTCTGCGTTCTGGCGGAAAGCGGTCGTCGAACAAGCGCCGGGCGACGTCGATCCGGTGATCGCCGCACCTTTTAAGATTGCGCGCGCCGACCGTGTCGCCACCGCTGGCAGCTGCTTTTCTCAACATCTGGCCAGACGCATACAGGCGAGCAAGTTTACTTATTACGTGACAGAACCGGGCTATCCGAGAATGGGCGCGGGCCTCGCCGCCAAATACAATTATGGCACCTTCTCGGCCCGCTACGGCAACATCTACACCGCCCGCCAATTGCGCCAAGTGTTTGCGCGCGCATACGGTGAATTCGCCCCGGCCGAACCCCTGTGGCAGGACGGCGCATGCTGGCGTGATCCCTTCCGTCCGATGATCCAGCCCGACGGATTCGAGACGCGGCAGGAAGCGGAGCTAGACCAAGCTCAGCACCTGAGGGCGGTGCGCCGCATGATGGAGACGCTCGATGTCTTCATCTTCACCCTCGGCCTCACGGAAGCCTGGGTGTGCAAAGCCGACGGCGCCGTTCTGCCCGTATGTCCGGGCTGCGGCGCTGGCACCGCCGACCCGACCAAATACGAGTTCCGCAATTTCGAAGTTGAGGAGGTCATCGCCGACCTAAGCGCCGCTCTCGAACACCTGCGGCGAGTGAACCCCAGCTGTCGAATCATCCTCACGGTCTCGCCGGTGCCGATGGTGGCGACTTACTCAGGCAATCATGTGCTGCCCGCCAGCACTTACGTGAAATCGGTGCTGCGGGTCGCTGCGGATCGCGTAGCGCGGCGTCTGGAGAACTGCACTTACTTTCCGGGCTACGAAATTGTCCTCTCGCCCTCCACACGCGGTGCGTATTTTGACGCCAACCTTCGCAACATCACTGAGGCCGGCCTCGACCACGTCATGAATACGTTCTTCCGCCACTTCGCCGCGGAACCACTGGATGTGGCCCATGCAAATTACGGATCCACTCAAGATGCACCAGCCCGGCATATAATCCAGAGCGCCGTCAACGTCCTCGACGTGATATGCGACGAGTACGCCAGTCTCAACGCCGCTAACGAGAGTCGCTAAGATGGCTGCGGACCTGTTGAGCATCCTCGCCATAGGCGATAGCCACATCACCGGCTTCCAGCCCCGGACCTACACCATGGATGTCGTCGGGTCCGATCGCAAATTCGAGGCGAAGATCCAACCTCTTTACCTGGGTGGCGCCTATCTGGCTTTCGATAGCATCGTGACGTTTGCGGACGGGCAGCTGGCACTCAATCCGCTCCTCGACGCGTCCCTCGTTGGCCGGTGGCCGGGCCTCGACGTCAAAGCACGGCCACTCGATCCAGGCATGCGGGTCCTTCAGCATCTGGTCCTGAGCCTGGGCACGGGGTTGAGCGGCGCGGATCCGGCCCCGGAAACCCAGCGCGCAGATCGCATGTCCTTCAGGCACGACATGGATTTCGTACTGCCAGCGCGGCCGGACTTTCCGGTGGAGCCTACGTCCACGCTACTGCCTGTCAGCCTCGTCCGCGATATGTTCGCGGCTATCCTCATTCCGCTCCGGATGACCTTGGGATTTCTGGAGAGTCGGTATCCTGGACGTATTTGGATCGTCGGGTCACCGCCACCGTCGGAAGACAACGCGGTGAAGGATCGGTTTCTTGCCTCCCGTGCGCAGGCTCACGGGACTCCGTCGGTCCTTTTGCCGCCGCCGATCGTCGCCCTGAAGCTCTGGCTGCTGGTAACCGAAAGCGTCCAAACACTCTGCAAGGAATGCGGGGTAAGGTTCATCGACTGCTCACCCGTCGCCTGTAACGAACGGGGATTCTTTAAACCCGAGTACGAGCACGATGGCGTTCACGGAAACGCGCGCTATAACGAGCTGTTGGCGCAGCACCTCGTCTCGGTCATTGGCACCGCCGAAGCTGCGATGACATCAAGCACCGTCCCCGCCTAAAGGAAGATCTCGCCGTGTCGTCTCCGTCTGATCGCCACTACGCCCGAATCCACCGCTGCCGGGCCTGCGGGAATACACGCCTGACGTCGGTGCTGGACCTCGGCATGCAGGCGCTTACAGGCCGCTTCCCGGGACCGGGCGAGCCGGACCCGCCGATCGCGCCGCTGGAACTGATGATCTGCGATACAACGGATGCGCCAGACGCCTGTGGCCTCGTGCAGCTCGCGCATACGTGCGACGCCAAGCTCATGTATGGCGCGACCTATGGATATCGCTCATCGGTGACCAAGATGATGGTTGCGCACCTTCACCGCACCGCCGATCAGGTGCTGACGGACGCGCAGGTAAAGCCCGGCGACGGCGTGCTGGAGATCGGCTCCAACGACGGCACTATGCAACAGTACCTTGCTGGCCGCGGATTGAAGCTCGCGGCAATGGACCCTTCCGCCGGAAAATTCGCGTCGAACTATCCGCAGGAGACGACCTTGCTGGTCGACTTCTTCTCCGCCGGCGCGGTGCAAGCCGCGATGCCGGGCCAGACGTTCAAGGCCATCATATCCCTGTCGATGTTCTACGACCTACCGGAACCGCTGCGCTTCATGCAGGAGATTCGCGACAGTCTCGATCCGGAAGGACTGTGGTGCTTCGAGCAGGCGTATCTGCCGCCGACGTTCACCGCGCTGTGTTACGACACCATCTGCCATGAGCACCTGGCCTACTACGGCCTGCATCAGATCCAGTGGCTCGCAAAGCGCGCGGGCCTCAAGTTGATCGATGTGGCGACCAACGACGTCAATGGAGGTAGCTTCCGCGTCTATGCCGCGCGCGCGGAGTCCGCGCGCGCGGCCAATACGTCAGCGCTGAACGCCGCGTTCGCCCTTGAGGACGCACTGCATCTCTCCAAGACCGAGACTTGGGCGGTCTTCGCCCAGCGCGTGCGCGAGCACAGGGCGCGGGTCGAAGATTTCTTTGAAACGGCAAGCAAGGCTGGCGAAACAGTGCTCGGTCTTGGCGCCTCCACCAAGCTCAATGTCGTCCTGCAATATGCCGGCGTGACGCCCACGTGGATGCCGGCGATCGGCGAGCGCGACCCGTTGAAGGTCGGCTTGCGCACCCCGCGAACCAATATCCCGATCATCTCGGAGGACGAGGCGCGCGCGCGGAAGCCGAAGTACTTCTTCGTCGGGCCGTGGCATTTCCGCGAGGAGATCGTGCAACGGGAACAGGCGTTCCTCGACGCCGGCGGAAGCCTGGTGTTTTCCCTGCCCCGATTCGAGGTCGTGTCCAAGACCGGCACGCGCGGTGGCTAAACCAGGCGATTCCAAGGGGTGGTAGCGCTTGCCGCCCGGCGCGCCCTGGTCTATCTAAAGACCGCCAGCAGGCCTCTTTGCGTCCCCATCGTCTAGAGGCCTAGGACGACGCCCTCTCACGGCGTAAACCGGGGTTCGAATCCCCGTGGGGACGCCATTTCCACGCAAGGCTGCGAACCTGTTCCGGGGACGCAGCAGCGCCCTGCGCGACAGCGGCGGCAAGCAAGACTTTTGAGAGCCGCTCAGGCGGATTTCATCGCCCTTGATCGCCACAGCTTCTACCAGGAGCCGCAAGTAGGCTTGCCTGACGCAAACATCGCCGCTCGTCCACAGCTCACGCAGGCCCTGGCCGAACGCCTCCGCCTTGCGCGGGCCTGACCAGCCCGTGGGAATATCGAGAGGGCACACCAGCATCGCCGATTGGCGCTCTAGCTCGTCACGCTGCGACTTGAGTTGCGAGAGGTTCTCCCGCAGGTCCGGATCGTCGGCCTCCATCGCGCCGGTTGCGACGAGCTTCATCAGGTTGCCGATCTCGCCGTTGACGCGGCGCAGTTCGCGTCCGAGAGCGACCTTCCGTATGGCTGCATCGTCCTTGCCGGCTTTGGCTTCCTTACGCAGGTTACCGAGCAGTGCGCTCAGGCTCCAAGACCTGATCGAGCGATGCATTCGATACCATCTCGTCCGTCACCTTCATCAGCATACGTTTTCCATTGCAGCCGGGGCGGCCAACGCGATTCCGTGTCGAACACATGTGGCAACTGTAGCGTCCACCCTTTCCGGTATCCTTCACCATCGCGGCGCCGCAGCCGCCGCACCGAGCAACGCTAGTCAGCAGGGAATCGTCTGCAAATGCATCGTCCGCCACGCCAGGGGTGCTGGTAGGCTGGCTCCCTGCTCACTCGCGCTACGCCGCCTAGAACTGGCTATCTCGGCGACGGCGCGATGTAAAACAACCGCTCCGCTGCCACGCTCAGATTCAACGGTCGCGTTTTCTTCATTACGGCTGTGGTCCTGTGGATCGCATCAGCGAACTGACCCGGGGTGAGAGTAAACTTCGCCTCGTCCTTTTCGGTCGGCGCATAGCTTAGCAACGGAGGGAGGGCCACAGCGCTACATGGCGACGGCACGCCGCGCGCTAACACATTTGCGATGCGCGTAGTTCCCACATTTCCGGCGATGTTCCAGACAAACTGCGAAGCAACAGCGACACCCATGCTTCCTTTCGCATCGGATTGTCCCCCATCCAAGTATGACTCGGCCGCGTCCACAAGTGCCGAGGGATCTGTGAAAAGCGGGTTCAGATGATTTGAGATAAAGGACTGGCTGATCCAATTCGGCTTTGCCACCAGGCTCAGGGCCATCTTTCCGGCGACGTACGCTTCAAAGCCGGTCGTGCAGGACGTGTGCAGCAGCATCGTGCATGCATGTGTCCAAGGCACATGAGCGCCTTCCCGAACGACGACGACATTCGGTAGAGAGTCGAGAAGGCTACCCCATCGTTCGAGCGCCTCACCCGGATGTGGCCTGACGACAAACTTTTGGCCCGGGCGACGGTGGCTGAATTCCCGGAGCGCCGACAGGATCGCCTCCTGGTTTAAGGATTCAAACTCGACCTGATCTCTCCAGGCCTGCATTGATTCATCATCGTCCGGCCTTACGAATCCCGCATCGACGTGGATTTGCGTGACAGCGTCCACATCGCCCCACACCGAATTCGTCACGCCAAAGTTGGTGTTGACCAAAATAAAATCACCAAAGCGCGCTTTGATGTCATCAATGTCCCGTTGAAAAAACGCACGATGGGCGGGTTTGAGAACATCCATCCGGCCATTCCCGGAGATTTCGATGTTGGCCTTACCGCCGCTCGCGGCCGCAAGGACGTCTCTTTCGAATTTTCCGTTAGCGAGAATGACATCGGGAAGCGCGAAGATCCCGTCCGCGCAGTAATTGAGGATGGCCCTCCTCTCGATGTGTGCAAGTAATTCCTCTTCCAGGACCGCGACGTAGTGACCGGCATTCCGCGCGAAGCGCATCGCGTCATGGTGAAACCGGTTGAAACTCTTGAAGAGCACAGCACCTGGTGGAAGACGGTCAAGATTGCGATAGATCGTCAGCTGGTCCCCGATGAGAACCGAGTACCCCCGGCCTGCAAGCACGACCGCGAGCGCCGCCTTGCTGTCGAATTCACGGGAGCCAAATTCGATTGGCAGATATACGACCGATGCGCGTTTAGACATCACGATTCTCGCCGGACATAATTCGACCCCCGTCATAGTAAAACGGGGGGACGACGGATAGTCCCTTCGCGGGGGACCACTTGCGTACGCGCACACTGCGCAACCCGCACAATAAGGTGTCCCGCGGAAGGGCCAATATGCTAATCATCCAGTTCTTCCGTTCCGCCAGACCCGACGAAAACATCGATGACCTCCAGTGACTTCTTAGACGTCTCGAAGGGCGCCGCGGACCTTCTCGGTCTCATCCGCGCCAAGAATCGGCATCCCGAACGCGCGGCATCCGTCCTGTGCATCAGCCGCGGGCAGTTCATCATCGATATTCACGCGCTGAACAAGCACGCCACGAAGTACAACTGGCTTCGTGTTGAGACGAGGGACGTGGATCGGATACAACGACCTTGGGTGTTGCCGGACGCGATGTACCATCAGGCTGGCTACTGGACTTATGACGACGAGCGGTACCGCCCCGGTTGGCTCAAGTGCCAGGCCATGGCGGAGCGCACTCTCCTGGCCCTCCTGCAGGACGGCCTCGTGGCCGTGATGTCGGCCAATTTCGACTACGGGCAGGACCACGGTTTCCGATTGGCCTGCGCCAGCTTGGGAATCCCTTTTCTGGTCCTTCTGCGCGAACACTATCAATGGCCGTCCGAAATCGCGTTTGGCCGTGAGTATTACAAACCCGGTTCCTATCGTCCGCTGGTGCAGGGCGTCGCCGTCGCGGGCCAGTCCACGAAGGATCTTCTCGACGCGTGGGATGGGCTGGATCCGGAGAAAATCCAGATTGTCGGATTTCCGCGGCTAGATTCCTGGCTGGAATTCCGCCGCGATCAGCCCGACCATCCGCGCAATCGGATTGTTCTCCTGGGCTATACGTTACAGTACCTGGAAGTGAATAGCTTCGACGAGACCTTGATGGAATTCGAGGCCGCGGCGGAACGTCACCGCGACAAACCCTTGGAGTTCCTCGTCAAGTGTAAAGACGAGGCAAGTTGGGCTTATGTCCAGGGACGGCTCAAGCCGGATACACCTGTCAAAGGCGCGGTCCTGGTCGCCTTGCAGGACGTCCTCGACACGGCCCGATGCGTCATCGGCTACAATACCCTAGGCCTGTTCGAAGGTCTCCTGTCCAACGCCTTCGTCGTGGTGCCCCAGTGGGGCGGCGCCGCCGGCGATTCCGAAACCCAGCTTTTCTCGCGCGACGACCCAACTCTGACCGGGCACGTCAATTTCGCCAGGAGCAGGGAAGCGTTCGTCCGCACACTCGACCAAGCGGCGGAGGGAACGCTGCCCCCTCCGGATCATGCGGCCCGACTGGCCATCGTGCAGCGCTATATCCGCTATTCTCCGGACGAGACGGCGAGCGCCCGTGTCGAGCGGTTCGTCGACCACTACGTCGGCGCGGCCTCCCAGGAGTAGGGCACGGTCATAGAGTAATGCGTCTCCATACTCCGGTGCCTCCGCGTCTCGTTTTCCAGCACGCTGCATTAATGGCTGCGCAGGTTTTATCGAAAGGGTCACCTGCCACCGGCGCCCGGTTTCATCACCTTCGGCGCGCCCATATAGAACGCCACTTAACTTGGTGGTTTATATGGGCGATGAGGTCGCCTCGGCCAGCGTGTCCAATGATCCATCGCTCACGCGGCTTTCGCACCCCACGACATCGTTACCTTGTTCGCCTTGACCCTATCGCCAGGACATTCGAGGCTTTGGGAACCATCCGGCGTAAGAGGGCCTGTCAATGTCAGATCTCAATCTCACGCGTCTGCAATTTCTGAAAGGCGCCGCGGCGTTCGCGACCTTGCCCGCGGCGGCTCACGCCGCAGCGGGCGCGATGGCGACGCGCACGATCCCGAAAAGCGCCAACAAGGAGCAACTTCCGGTGGTCGGCCTCGGCACGGCCCAGGACTTCGGCGTGGTGACGGATCCGAACGTCGCCGAACAGAAAGCCCAGGTGATCAAGGAATTGATCGCGAAGGGCGGCAAGGTTCTCGATACCGCCGCGCAGTACAGTCGCGGGGGCGCCGAGACCTTCTGCGGCGAGGTGATGGAAAAGAACGGACTGCGCGGCAAGACGTTTCTTGCCACGAAGTTCGGCGAGCGCGGCAAGGACGCCGGCATCCAGGCGATCGAGGCGGCGTTCAAGCGCCTGCGCACCAGCACGATCGACCTCATGTTCGTCCATAACATGGTCGATACCGACACCCATCTGCCGACGCTGAAAGAAAACAAGGCGAGCGGTAAGTTCCGATATATCGGGGTCTCCAGCACGGGGCCCAATCAGGACGACCTTTCGACTTGGATGGACCAACTCGACTTTGTCGAATTCGCTTACGCAGTGGATGCACGCGACGCCGAAAAGCGTCTTCTGCCGCTGGCCGCCGACAAGGGAGTTGCTGTTCTCGTTGCGCTGCCGCTCGGACGCGGACGCCTGCTGAGCAAGGTGCAGGGCCAGCAGGTGCCGGAGTGGGCACAGAAGGAACTCGGCGTGCAGACGTTCGCGCAGTTGCTGCTAAAGTTCGTGATCTCGCATCCGGCGGTGACGGTGGCGATTCCCGGCACCACCCGGCCGCAACACATGATCGAGAACATGGCGGCCGGCCACGCGCCTCTGCCCGACGCCAAACAGCGCGAACGCATCGCAGCGATCTGGACGGCCTGACGGGCCGCCGACCTTATTTGAACTTCGGCGTCGCCGTGTCCTTGTCGGTGCCCGGCACATAGAGATTGAAGTAGACCGCCTCAACCTCGCTGCGGAAGCTGCTGTGATGCAGGGCGCCCGGCGTGATGAAGCAGAAATCGCCGGCGTTGCGGCGCAACACCATGCCGTCCTGCGCGGTGGTTTCCACATTGCCGCTCATGCAACCGGTGAAGTGCGGCGCACCGCCGGAGTGCTGTTCGTAGGGGCCGGTGTTGCTCTTGTAGGCCTTGTGCGTGCGCGTGTACGGCGTGATGAACTTGCGCGGTCCGATCCGCCAGTGCGCACCCGCCTGCTTCTCGCTGATGGATTCCGTCTCGCTTACCTTCTTCATCGGTACGTCGGCGAAACCAAAGGCACTTCGGCCATTGTGGTCGTTGATCATGGTCATCAGCTTCATGCCGGACCCGGGGGCGACGAACGGGTTGGGGGCGTTCGCGCGCAGCGGCGCGTCGGTGGCGATGAACTCGGAATCTTCCAGGATTTCCCAGTAGCCGGGATTGTCCTTGATCTCCCGCACGACGTCGCCGGCAACCACTTCCAGGGTCTCATTGCCTTCGGTGCGTTTCATGCGGCCCTTGGCGATATAAATAAGCACATCGGTCCGGCCGGTCGTGACGGTGTTGGTGGTGCCGCCCTTGACGAGCTTCGCCCATCGCATCGAGTTGCCGTCGAAGGCGTAGCGCTTCACGGTGAATCGCGCGGCATTCTTCGGCGCCTTGGCGGCGTCTTTCGCGTTGTTCGCGGTCATCGGCTTGCCTTCGGCCATCCAGTTCACCGTCAAGGCCTCCTTGAGGTCCTTGCCGTAGACGATAGTGGCTTTCGGCTTGTCGGCCGTGCTGGCGACAAAGGCCTGCAGAATGACGGTATCGCTTGTGGTTTTCATATTGCGGAGGGTCCCGGCGGGCATGAACAGGGCGTCGCCTTTGCGCAACGTCGCCGTCGGCCCCTCGATTCCGTATGGCGGCGTCAGGGTGACCGTGCCTTCGAGCACCATGATCTCGGTCTCGTAGGTGATCTGATGGGCGACCGGCACGCCCTTCTTCCACGTCAGCACGCGCAGGGAACCACCCGGGAAATCATAGGCCCTGGCGGTGTAGCGCGAGGCGTCGGGCGGCGCCTTGGAAACCGGCTCTTCGCCGTGGGCGATGCGGAAGCGGCCAACCTCGGCGCCGGAATCGGAAGCCTTCGGCTCCCATTCCGCCATCGGCACGGCGGCGGTTTTCGCGGCGGTGATGAACGCGGCGTTGCCCTGGCTCCCGCCCACGCCCGGCGCGCCTTGCGCATAGGCCGCCGGAATGAGGCTCATGGGCGACTGCTTATCGGCGAACCGCCCGAGCAGCGGGAACATGCCGGCGATGGCGCCGAGGCCAGTGAGCTTCTGAAGCGCCTTGCGGCGATTTGTAAGGCGCGGTTTTGAGTCGGACATGGCAGCACTCCCCTGCGTTCAAAGCCGTCGAAAGTCGCCCCGACGTTAGCATGGCTTTTTTGAGAGTCGCGGGTGAATCGCCGCCATGGCTCGGGGGCCGGTCTCGAATTCAGGTCAGCGTCCTCATCCGCCTGTCAGCAAAGCGTTCTTGCACATGACCCAAGGCGATCAGACCGCGCTGTCTCGTGGCCCACGTATGCTCAATGCGCATTTTGCTATAACGACGGACGATGTCCCGCTCGTGAGCGTGCGCGGCGGTATGAAGGATAGGGATGTGATTGTCGTCGCGCTTCAAGCCGCGCGTGATCGAGATCCTCAACGCCGCCTAGCGCAGGCGCCTAGGTCAGCGTGCTCTTGAACAGGGCGAGCAGCTTGCTCCAAGCCTTCTCGGCCTGCGCCTCGTTGTAGACCTGGCTGCCGGGCACGCACCAACCGTGGTTGGCGCCGGTGTAGACCTCGATGTCGGCGGGCTTCTTGGCGACCTCGAACGCGGCGCGCAGCTTGTTCTTCGCTTCCGGGTCCTTCTGGTCGTCGTTGTCGGCGACGCATATCAAATAGTGCGCCTTCATTTTCGGGATGAGCAAGTGAGGGCTGTTGGGCTGATCGGTGATCAGGCCGCCGCCGTGGAACGATCCCGCCGCCCCGATGCGTTCGACGGTCCCCGCGGTGCGCATGGTGAGCGGACCGCCCATGCAATAGCCGGTGGTTCCCATTTTGGCCGACTTCTTCACAGAAGCATGGCCGGCGAGGAACGCGGTGTAAGCCACCGCGTCCCGCTCCGCCGCACCTTCAGTGAATAGGGTGTCACGCAACTTGGGGCGCTCCTCGCGTGGATAGTCCGTCGGCACCGGCGCTTTGGTGAGCCGATAGAACGGATTGGGCACCAGCACCGTGTAACCTTCGGCCGCCAGTCGCTTGCCCATCTCGCGAAACGCCGGACGCAAGCCGCCGATGTCGGGCCAAATCAGCACGCCGGGATGAGTGCCGGTGGTGGGATGCAACAGGACCGCGTCGCATGTGCCGTCCGGGGTCTTCACGGTGACGTCGGTCTCGGTGACGGGAAGCGCGGCAGCTGCGCTTCCGGCCACCGCGACGACGCCGGAGCCGAGGACCATCGTTCCGAAATCACGCCGCGTGAGGTCGTAGCATTCGTCGACACACGGATCATGGTGCTTCGTCATGATGGTTCTCCCCGGGTTTGTGGCGTCAGATCTTCAGCATCTTCTGACCCAGGAGCCTACCGAAGGTGACGGCCGGTGTAACCATGCAGCCGTTCACAACCACGTCGCCGGCGCATTGCCAGCCGCCGATCACTTCGCCCGCGGCATAGAGGTTCGGGATCGGCTTCTTCTCGGCGGTGACCACCTGCAACTGCCCGTTCACGTCCAGGCCGGCATGGCTGAACACGCCGGTGCCGCGGGTTTCGATGACGTAGTACGGCGCCTTGGCGATCACCATCGGCATGTGCTGGCGGCCGAACTTGTCGGACTTCGCTTCCACACCCGCGTTGTAGTCCTTCACGGCCTGCACCAGGTTGCCCGGCGGCAGGTTCATGCGGCGAGCAAGCTCTTCCAGCGTGTCGGCGCGCGCGAACATCGGATGCCCGGTGGTGAACGCGGCCATCTGCTGATCCTTGGTCAAGCCGCGCGCGATGAGCGGCGGTGCCTTGTCGTAGATTTCCTGATCCCACACCACCCAGGCGCCCATGCCCGGCTGGTCGGTCTGCGCGCGCTCGAGGGTGTCGATGTCCGCATCTTCGGCGACATAGCGCTGGCCGTTGGCGTTCACCTCGATTTCCCACGGCTTGCGGCGGCGGGAGTCCATCGAGGCGCGCGCGAAGTCCGGCGACGGCCAGTTGCGATCGGCGAGGATCGCGCCACCGTGCGAAATATAGAGATCGCCGCCGCTGACATGGCCGCCCGCGGCCACACCCATCTCGATGCCCTGGCCTTGGCTGTAGGCGTAGGCGGTGCGGCCGAAGAGGCCCTTCTTGTGGTACTTCTCGAACACCACCGAGCTGCGCATGCAGCCGCCGGCGGTGAGGACGATGTTGCGGCCCTGTACTGAGTGCGCACACCGCTCTCGTCCTGGGCGATGACGCCGGTAACGGCACCGTTGCGGTCCTTGACCAGTTCCACCGCGCCCGTGCGCAGCAGCACGCGAATCTTGCCCGCCGCTTCCGCTTTCGCGAAGCCGGGCTTCAGCGCCTCGAGGATCGACAGTCCGCCTTTCGCGCCGCCGTGATAGCGCCGCGTCGGGAATTCCGCATGCACACCGAGAAGAGGCTGGCCCTCCGGATATTTCATGCCGATGTCTTCCAGCCAGTTGATCGTGTCGGCGGCATTGTTGACGTAGAGGCGCGTCACGTCCGGCATGGCCTTGCCGTGGCCCATGTGCATCGTGTCGCTGTAGTGCATATCGGGCGTGCCCTTGATGCCCATGCGCTTCTGCAGGTTGGTGCCCGCGGCGCTCATCATGCCCCCGGAGAGGAACAGCGTGCCGCCGACATCGGGCCCGCGCTCGATCACGAGCACCTCGCCGCGCGCTGACGCCCACAGGGCCAGCGGCATACCGGCCGTGCCCGCGCCGATGACGATCACGTCGAACGTCGTATTGGGATCGACAGCATACTCGGGGCCAAAATAACTGCCCGCCGCCCACGCCTGATTGCCGCCGAGCCCGACAAGGCCGGCCGCTCCCATCCCGCGCAGCAGCGTGCGCTTGCTCAGTTGGCGGCGCAGGTCGTCGCTATAGTCGGTCATGGCAGTCCTCCCCGGACATGATGTTCGATGCGGAAAGACTGCCGCGATTCAGGGAGCACGCGAAGGCCGCAGCGTCGACCAGTTGCCCGCTATGTGACTTTGTCACCAAGCGCGTCGAACGCCGCCATCATTGCGGCATGGCGTGCTTCCAGGAGAGCGCGATCCTCTGGGTGGGTGAAGATGAACGGCCAGTTCTCGCGGATGCCGCGCAGCACAATCCGTCCGGCGTCGACCGGCGCAATGTAACGCCACTTCAAGTCCTTGATCATGGCCGCGCGTTCGACGGCATAGGGCGCGCGGGACGGACGTTGGCGCACTGTGGTCTCGCCGAGATTTGTCTTTACGGACCCGGCGCACAGCACCGAGACCCCAATATTCGCCTCTTCCAATTCGGCGCGCAGCGAACCGGAGAGCCCCACCACCGCAAACTTCGCCGCGATGTAGTCCGCCAGGAATTTGGTGGGCGACAGGCCGCCGATAGACGCGGTGTTGACGATATGGCCTGCGCCTTTCGCTTTCAGCCTCGGCACGAAACACTGCAGGCCGTGCACGACACCGTGGTAGTCGATCTCGGTCACCCACCGCCATTCGTCGAACGGGATCTCCGCGACAGGGCGCGCGATGCCGGCGACACCGGCGTTGTTGCACAGCACGTCAATCGGCCCAAAGGCGGACTCTGCTTCAGCCGCCGCGCGTTGCCAGGCGGAAGGGTCGACGATGTCGAGTTGCACCGCGCGCGCCTTCGCGCCTTTCGCGACAAGATCGGCGGCGGCCTTCTCCGCACCGGCCATGTCGACATCCGCCAGTACCAAGCGCATGCCGGCATCGGCGAAGGCTTGCGCCATGCCGAGGCCGATTCCGCTCGCCCCGCCGGTGATGAAGGCGACCTTGTCGGCAACTTCACGCATGACTCTCTCCTAGGTGGGCACGTCGATTGGCTTGGACCCGGACGGCGGATCGCGTGCGACGATCTCGAACGCGCGCTCGAGTTGGCGGCAGAGGCGGTTCACGTCGAAGAATGGCGCGGTGTCGCGATTCACCGCGAGGCGCGCGCGCAGGGCTGAGAGCGCCGTGGGATCATTGCCGAGGCGAATGGCCATCTCCTCGTACGCGTTCAGCGAGGTCGTTACCAAGTCCGGCAATCCGGCGGACGTAACGATGCTGCCGCACATGCGTGAGACATAGGTTTTCCCGGCGTACGTGAGCACCGGCAAACCCGCTGCGACCGCGGCGGCCGCGGTGGATCCGGCGCTGTAGGGGTAGGTGTCCAGAAACAGATCCGCGCAGACATGGCGGGCCAGATGAACATCCATTGGCGTCCGTGCGGCGAAAGCAACGCGCGTCGGATCAACCCCCGCCCGCACCGCCGCCGCGTGAAGATTGGCGCGGGTGCGCTCGTCCTCGGCCCGCACCCACAGCACGCTCTCCGGCACCCCAGCGAGGATGCGCATCCACGCGGTGAAAACCGCCGGCGAAATCTTGCTCATGGTATTGAAACAACAGAAGACGGTACCGCTCGCCGGCAGACCCCATCGCGTCCGTTCCGGCGACGCCGGAAGTGCCGCGCGCAGATCAGGCGGAAGCAGTGTGTCAGGTAACCGCACGATGCGTTCCGAGAAGTGCCGCTCGAAGCCGGGCGGCGTGATGAAACGGTCGCTGATGAAATAGTCGAGGTGCGCGGCGCCGCTGGTGCCGGGGGTCGCAAGGTAGGCGACTTGTACCGGCGCCGGACGCAGGGCGAGGATTCCCTGGCGCCCGTGCAGCGTGAACGCGCTGGCATCGATTGCGATATCGATCTCCTGTCCGCGCATCCAATCCGCGACTTGCGCGTCGGTCATGGCGTGCGCGTCAAGCACATCGTCGAATGCCGCGAGGATTCGCCGGCGTACCGCGCTGCCGTCGTCGGGGCCGTGCGACACCCCAATCACCTTCACGCGCGCGCGGTCGTGGCGCTCGATCACCTCCGCAAGCAGGGCGCCGATGGGGTGCTCGTGGAAATCACCGCCGACATAGGCGATGCGCAAGTGCGCGCGCCGTGGATACCGCTTCGGCGCGGGCGGCACCGTGGGGAATTGGGCGGCGGCGAAGTTACGGGCGGCGGCAAGGGTCGCGACCGGATTGTCGGACAGAGTGGCGAAAAGATAGGTTTGGACAGGCTTTCCCGCCGCGACGAAAGAAGCCAAGCGTTGTACGTCGGCGTCATATGTCGACCAGTCCGCATGGCGCAGACGAATGTCCACCAGGTTGATCGCCGCGGCGGTCAGGTCCGGATTGAGAACGATTGCCTGCTCATAGGCTTGGGCCGCATCGTCGAAGCGCGACAAGGCAAGAAGCGCCTGCCCGCGATTGAAATGAGCTTCCGCATCCCTCGGGTCCTCCCGCAGCACCGTATCGAAATCCGCCAATGCCTCCGCGAAGTGCCCCGCCAGTTGCCGCGCGACGCCGCGGTGGCGCAGCGCCTCAGGTGCAATACCCGGCGCGGCGGCGGCGCGGGTGAACGCGGCAATCGCGTCGTCGTAGTGGCCAAGCCCGGTGAGCGCGTCGCCCCGCACCATGTCTTGCGCCGGCTCCGGTGGCACAAGCCCCGCGGCGCGATCCAAACTATGAAGAGCGTCGCCGAAGCGCCGCAGCCCGAGCTGGGCGGTGGCGAGATCCCACCAGAAGTCGGCCACTGCGGGATCGATCGCCGTCGCGCGCGTGAAGGCAGTAAAAGCCTGATCGGGACGGCCATGCTGGGCGAGTGCCAAGCCCAGATGATGGTGGGCCGGCGCCGACTGCGCAAACTGTCGCACGGCCTTGCGCAGCGGCGCGACAGCATCGCCGGGCCTGCCGCTGCGCAACAGCACGATGCCGAGAACATGCAGCGCATTGAAATCGTCCGGCGCCTGCTTCAACGCGCTGCGGACAAGCTGCTCCGCGCCGGCAAGATTGCCCGCCTCAAGCGCCGACACGGCTTGATGCAGGAGGTCGCTCATGCCGCGCGCCGGCGCCGGAATTGGAACGTACGTGTCTCCCGAGCCACGCGCTCCGCGTCCGCATCGGGGACGATCAGCGGCCTGGGCGCGCGCAATCCACGCACCTCACCGGCGGCGACGATGGCGTTGCGCTCGGGCTCACCGCGCTGATCGACCAGCCGCACCGGCCAGCCGTTGCGCGCGAGGCGCGCGGCAATCTTGTCGGCGGTGCGGTCGCGCCGGCCGTCGAGGCAGACGTTGAACAGCAACGCACCGGATTTGCGCACCACACGGCGCGCGCCGGCGCAGAACTCATCGCCGGTAAACTGCTCCGGCACCGCTTCGCCAAGGAAGGCATCGATAATCAGGAGGTCGAAGCGCCGCCGCGTCGTGCGCATAAACGCCAGTCCGTCCGCCACGTGGCATTCCACGCTGCGCGGCAGCTTGAAGTGGGCGCGGGCGATCTTGAAGGATGCGGGGTCGATATCGACGGCGCAAACGTTCTTGCCGTTGCGCGCCAGCATCGTGGCGAGCGTCCCGCCCCCGCAGCCGATCATCAGCACGTCGCGCGCGGGCGTCTGGACCGCCAAGCCGTAGAGCGCGTGGATGTAGGCGGAAAGGCTGACGCCATTGCGATCGGCCTCGCTCTGGTTGCCGCCCTTCTGGACGTACTTGAGCGTGCCGGACTTGCGCTTATGCAGCTTGATGACGCCGAGCGAGGACGAGTGGCGAGCGGTTCCGGATGTCATGCCTCGTTAGAAGCATGACGCCGCAAATGCCGCAAGCAGTCGCGTGGTTTAGAGGGATTCGGAGAGGGGTTCGGAGACGGCTTCGTCCGCGGCAACGGCTTCGAGCCACAACTCGATGCCCTGGCGGCCGGTGAGCGAGTTGATCAGCGGGGCCTGCCAGTTCTGCAGGACGTTCAGCCAGGCCTCGACATCGGCCGGGGGCATGAAGGTGCTGTCGCGCCGCGCGCGCGTCACGTCATCGACGATGAAGCTGAGCGAACGGTGCGGCGAGAGGGTGATCTGCTCGAACTGGATTCCCATGGCCCATCCTGCTTTCTGCGAGGTACTGGAGAAGGCACCTTGAGGGCAAAAGGTTAACAAGGTTAAAATATGGGCCGCTTTGCTTAACCCATTGAGAAGGCATACTATTCAGCTCCAATCTCGAGGCTGACATGTTATTCGCGCGCTTTCTTCGCCCCCTGATGAAACGGGGCACCCTGGTGATCATCGACCACGACGGTACCCACCATACCGTCGGCACGGGGGCGCCCGTGGTCACCGTCCGGTTCCACGATCCGGCGCTCGGCACCAAGCTGTTCCTTAATCCGGCCCTGCATGCCGGCGAGGGCTACATGAACGGCACGCTGACGGTCGAGGACGCGGACGTGTTCGCGATGCTCGACCTGATCATGTCGAACCTCGCCAACCTTCACGGTGGGGTACTCGCCCGCACGGCGAAATCGATCGAGCGCCTTGGCGGATTGATCCGCACCTACAATCCACTCAAGCGCGCCAGGGCGAACGTCGCCCACCACTACGACCTATCGACCCTGCTGTATGAGCGTTTTCTGGACGCCGACATGCAGTACTCGATGGCGTACTACAAAAGCCCGAACGATCCGCTGGAGGACGCGCAGACACAGAAGATCGATCACATCGCCAGGAAGCTCCTTCTGAAGCCGGGCATGGAAGTGCTCGATATCGGCTGCGGCTGGGGTGGGCTTGCACTGCGGCTTCATCAGCGCCACGGCGTGAAGGTCACCGGCATCAGTCTGTCGGAAGAACAGTTAAAGGTCGCCCGCGCGCGGGCAGAGAAGCTGGGGCTTACAAACGCGGTCGAGTTCCGCATGCAGGATTACCGGGAAGTGACGGGCACGTTTGATCGGATCGTCTCCGTCGGCATGTTCGAGCATGTCGGGATGCCGCACTACCGCCGCTACTTCCGCGCCATCCACAATCTTCTTGCCAGGGACGGCGTCGCACTGGTGCACACCATCGGCCGCGCTGACGGCCCAGGCGCGTCGGATTCCTGGACGCACAAGTACATCTTCCCCGGCGGCTATGCGCCGGCCATGTCCGAAGTGGTGCCGCATATCGAGCATCAGGGCTTCTACATCGCCGATGTGGAGATCCTGTGCATGCACTACGCTTGGACACTCAAGGAATGGCGGCGACGCTTCCTCACTCATCGCGCGGAGATCGAGAAGATTTACGACGCCCGCTTCTGCCGCATGTGGGAGTTCTTCCTGGCGAGCGCGGAGTCAGCGTTCCGCAACGCCTACCACGTCAATTTCCAATTCCAGTTGTGCAAGCAGCTGGATGCGGTGCCGTTCACGCGGGACTATCTGTATCGAGACTAGACCGGCGCGCGGCGGGAACTTGGCCTCGTGCCGGTACGTTCACCCATGCAGTCGACTTCACAAGGAGTGCATGCGTGGCGAAACTCACACCGATTCAGATTGCAGGAGATGCGCACAATCCGAGCGAGTCGGGCTGGTACGCGGAGAACGAGCAACATCAACGCATCATGGGGCCATTCCCCAACGAGAATGCCTGCAAGGAAGCCATCGCCGCTGCGCAGGTGAAGGGCAGCGCCACCCAACCCCACGGAGCCATGGGCGCGGGCGGCTAGCACTAGACCGCGAGAATCGCGCCCTCGTTGGGTGCGAGCGTGAGGCGGCCACCACCAAGCGCGGTGGCCGGGCGGGTGGACAGAAGGACCTGCGCGTGCGGCGGGATCGTGAGTGGCGGTGTCGCACGCGAACCCATGTTGAGGCAGATGCGCAAACGGCGGCCGGGTACGTGGCGCTCGTAGCTGAGGACGTCGCCGGTGGCCTCGATCGCGCCGTAGTCGCCCACGGCCAGCGCCGGTTCGACGCGGCGGAGCGCGAGCAGGCGGCGATACAGGGCGAGCAGCGACTGCGGATCGCTGCGCTGGGCGGCGACGTTGCGCGTCACGGCGTCGGGGTTGAGCGGTAACCATGGCGTGCCCATCGTGAAGTCGGCGCTGCGGCCGTCGTCCCATGGCATCGGCGTACGCACGGGATCGCGTCCCAGGCCGTGACCGGGCACCTGCTTCTCCCACGGGTCTTGCACCAACTCCGGCGGGATCGTCACATCGGACAGGCCGAGTTCCTCGCCGTAGTAGACGGTGGGCGTGCCGCGCAAGGTGAGCAGCAGCATCGCCGCGACCGGCGCTTGCGCCAACCCGATGCGGCTCGCGAGGCGCATGCGGTCGTGGTTGCCGAGCACCCAGTTGGGCCAGGCGCCGGGCGGCAGCAGCGATTCATATTCTCGCACGAGTTGGGCGACGGCCTCGGCGCGCCACGGAGTCCGCAGCAGATGGAAGTTGAACGGCAGCTGAAGCCCGTTGCCGTCAACGCCGTGGTACGCCATCAGCGCCTTGAACGGCAGATAGGCTTCGCCGATCAGCAGCCGCGGCGGATCGTACGCTTCGGCGATCGTGCGCAGCGCGATCAGGGCGTGATGCGTCTCCGGACGGTCCACCTGATACTGGCGCAGCAGCGCTTCCGTCGGCGGGTCGCCCGGCGCGAAATCCGGATTGGGCGGGTTGTTCTGTAGGGCCTCGTCCTCGAATAGATGATGGATGGTATCGATGCGGAAACCCGCAACCCCGCGGTCGAACCAGAATCGCATCACCTGATGAATCGCGTCCGCCACTGCGGGGTTGCGCCAGTTCAGGTCCGGCTGCGCGGCGAGATAGGCGTGGTAGTAGTACTGGCCGGTGACGGGGTCGAGCATCCAGGCCGAACCACCGAACTCCGCGAGCCAATTGTTGGGCGGACCGCCGTTCGGCGCCGGGTCGCGCCAGATGTACCAATCGCGTTTTGGATTGTCGCGGGAGCGGCGGCTCTCGACAAACCACGGATGTTGGTCCGAGGTGTGATTGGGAACGAGATCCAGAATCACCTTCAGCCCGCGTTTGGTCGCGGCGGTCATCAGTGCATCGAAGTCCGCGAGCGTGCCGAAGCCTGGGTCGATATCGACGTAGTT
The DNA here is from genome assembly GCA_965279655.1 of Rhodospirillaceae bacterium. Classification (GTDB taxonomy): domain Bacteria; phylum Pseudomonadota; class Alphaproteobacteria; order Rhodospirillales; family Rhodospirillaceae; genus SCTM01. The sequence continues at coordinate 4,729,096 of OZ257255.1, read as the reverse complement.
CGAAACGTCGTAGCCGAAATCCGCCATGGGCGACGGATAGATCGGCGACAGCCAAATCGCATCGACGCCGAGGTCGGCCAGATGATCGAGGCGCGCGATGATCCCGCGCAAGTCCCCGATGCCGTCGCCGTTGCTGTCCTGAAAGGAACGCGGATAGATCTGATAGATCACACCACGCTGCCACCATGCGCACGGCGGCGTGTCCTTCACGAGGCCGCCTTGATCCGGTTCACCGCGAATTGGGCGGCGAGGAAATCGTCGATCGCTTCCAGCCAGGCGTTGCGGATGTGATCGGCTTCAAGGAACAACTCGTGACGCGCGCCTTCGAAGTGGATGAGCGTGCAAGCCGGCAAGATTTTCGCGGCGCGTTCTTCCGCCGCTGGATCGACGAAAGCGTCGTCGCCCGGACAGCCGATCAGCACCGGGACGTCGACCCGGCGCAGCAGTTCCGGGGGCGCAAGCCGCGCGGAGAGTTTGATCGCGCTGTCGACCCAGCCGTAAGTGGGCCCATCAAGACGCAAGCGCGGCTGCGCCACGAACCACGCCTGTTCCAGACTCGCGCGCAGCGGATCGTGACTGCACACAGAGTTCGCCGCGATTTGCGGATCGTTCCGCCACGGACCGCGACCCGGCGCGAATGCCGCGCCGAAGCCGAGCTTCGTGCCGGCGGCCGCGAAGAAGCTCGCGACCGCGTAAGGAATGTTGCCGGTGGCGATGCGCAACATCGGCGCACTCAGCGCCGCCGCATCGAAGAGACGCGGATACTGCGCGAGCGCGAGGATGGAGATGGCGGCGCCCATGGAATGCGCGACGACGATGCGGCGCGTCGGGGCGGACAACATGGTGTTGGTGAATTCGGCAAGGTCCGCCGCGTCCCGATCGAAGTCGCGCGCCAGCGGCCGTGTGGCGTCGTGGTCGGGACGCTGCGATCCGCCCTGGCCGCGCCAATCCAGAAACCACACGTTCATCCCGCGAGCGTGCAGGTCGACCATGGTTTCGAAGTACTTCTCGGCGAACTCGGCGTAACCACCGAGAAGGACGCAGCTGAGGTGAGGCTCCGCGGCGGGCAGATGCGCCCAACGCAATGAGGCGCCATCGGTCGCACGGAACTGGCCCCACCGCAGACCAGAAGGCGACAGAAAGCGGGGAGGCAGCGGCGGCAGGGTGGTGGCCTCGGGGAGGATCATGTTCATCGTCGCCACTCCCGTGACCGAATCGCTGGCTGCCATCAATCTCACTTCTGTGAAAACGCTCCGGACGGGCAAAGTTCTCGCGCTGAGTGCGTTATCCGCACCAGTCCTCCCAATCCTGAAGGGTCGCCGCGAGCATGGCCTCGCCGGCGGCCTGGAACCACCGGCCTTGGCGTCGCGCAAGATCGGCACGTACGGCGGACACGGCGTTCCGGCTGGCGAGGTGCAGGTTGGCGGTTTCCATGCCCATAGCCGTGAACAGGGCAATCTCGTCCCGGCGATTGGGGAGTTCGTTGAGTTCGATCCGGGAACAGTGGGGCGCCAGGCGGCGGACCACCCAGGCGCGACCGCCGGCATGGTCCATGCGGTAGGTCGGGTCCTGGCAGCGCACGGCCGTCCGAACGAGGGTCGCGCCGCGAAGGAGTTTCGAAGCCCGGCCCAGCGCCCATTCGTAGGCCGACGGCAGCGATAGCTTGGCCTCCCGCGCCACGAGGGCATCGTCCCAGGTGGCGATGGCGACGACACGGGGCCGGCCGAGGCTGCCGACACCGGCGATGCGCTGGACGACACGGAAGGACAATCCGGGCTCGGGCAAGTGGCGCGCCAGCATCCCGCGTACCGGTGACGTCACGGTCGCCGACGGCAACCCTGTCAGCTTGTCCCAGAACGCAACCGGTTCGCGATCCGCCGACAGGGCCAGCGCGCGGAGACCCGCATGCTTCTCCTCCAGCACAAAGGCACGCCCGCCGCCGGCAAGGCCTTCGCGGTAGCCGTCAAGGATCGCCGCGCAGATCTGGCCGGGGCGCAGGTGGAGGACACCCTCGCGTTGCACCAGCAGCGCGCTGGTCGCCAGCCGCACGAGGTCGAGCGTGTAGGGCATGCGCGCGGTCTCGTCGAAATCGTTCACGCCCCAGACCAGACGCCCATCCGCGTCGCGCCAGGTGCCGAAGTTCTCGACGTGCAGGTCCCCCACGCCCAGGACCTGCGGCGCCTGGGCGAGGTCCGGGCAGGACGCGTGCCACACCGACACCCAGCGATAGAAACTGCCCCGCAGGAAGGCGAAGGGACTCTTGGTCATGCGGCGGTGCTTTTCGGCGAACCCCGCCGCGACTGTGGGGCCCTGGCCTTTGACCCAGGCCTCGTAGCGGCGAGTCGCGTCCTGAACCGTTTCCTGCAACCGCGCCATGATCCAAAGCCTTTGGAATTGCCTGCCAATGCGTCCTTAATGACCTCTTCCGCCAGGGCATGGAAAGAGGGAAAGTCGGTCCCCGAACGTCCCGGGGGGACCCTTTTTGCAAGCGCTGCGCGGCCAAGTCTCCGGGCGGGTGGTGAGTTTCGTGATGTTGGCGGCGCTTCTGGCGACCGCCAACACCTACGGGGCCACGCTGGCTGCATCCCTGTTCCTGAGCCGCGCCGGCGCGCGCGCGATCCCGCTCTACTTCATTCTTTACGCGCTGCTCTCGATCCCCGTGTCGCTGATCTTCACGCAAGTGATCGACCGGTGGCGGCGGCCGATCGTGTTCGGCGCCCTGCTGCTGACCAATGCCGGGCTCGCCATCGTCGCCGCGCGGATCGCCGACACCGATTTCACGCCGGCGTTCTTCGGCCTGTTCATCGCCATCACGATCTTCGAGCAGCTGAACTACAGCGTGTTCTATGTCGTGCTCGCGGACTACTTCACGTCCGACGAGACCAACCGCAGCACGGGACTGATCGCCGTGGGCATGGCGATCGGCGGGATGATCGGCGGATCCCTCGCCGGCATCGGCGCCTTGGCCTACAGCATTCCCGAGATGCTCTACGGGCTGCCCGTCCTTCTTGCGCTGACATACTTGGTGTTCGCGGTGATCCGTTACCGCACCGTGCGCCTGGGCGAAGCAGAGCCGCAGTCGGAGGAAAATCTGTGGGCCGGCATGGCCTCGTTCCTGCCGCTGCTCACCCGCTATCCGATCGTGCCGCTGCTGGCGCTCGGTGTGTTCCTCAACATCTTCGTGCAGAGCATCATCGAGTATCAGGTGTTCGTGGTTTACACCGGAAAGTTCACCGATGAGCAGGCGCTGACCGGCTTCCTCGGCGCCGTCATCAGCGTGCTCAACGTCCTGACCGTCGCCACCAGTTTCGTTCTCACCGCCCCGCTCCTCGCCCGCATCGGCGTCGCCCGCATGAACGTCGCCTACCCGCTGATGAGCGTGAGCGCGTTCCTCGGCCTGGGCGGCGCGCTTTCGTTGCCGACTGCGATCTACGGCCATGCGGTTCATGATGCTTGGTCGCGCAGCGTCGATGCGCCCGTGTTCAACGCGAACTACAACGCCGTGCCCCACCGTTTCATCGGCCGCGTGCGCATCTTCAACGATGGCCTGATGTATCCGCTGGCGATGGCCATCGCCGGCGGCGCCCTGCTGCTGCTTCAGGACAACGTCTCGCCGCGCATCATCACCTTCGTCGGGCTGACCGGGGCGATTGCGTTCTTGGTGTGCGGCGTGGCGATCCGCCAGGCGTATTCGCACGGCCTGATGGAAATGCTGCGCACCGGGTCGCTCGATCTCGATGCCGCCGACAGCGGCATGGACCGCATTCCCGCGGCTTATCACGGCGACATCCGCCGCCTGCTCGAGAGCCCGGACGAACGCAGCCAAAGCCTCGGACTGGAATTGGCGGCCCGCGCCGATGCCCGCGTGTTCCTGCGCGAGATCGAGGATCTGCTCAGCCGCGCCGCCGGACCGGTCCGCAGCGCCTTCGTGCGCCGCTTCGCCGGGCGGCTGTCCGCCGACGTGGCGACGACGATTGTCGCCCTGCTGCACGCCGAGGACCCGGCGGTGCGCGCGTCGGCCGCCGAAGCGCTGGTCGCCTCGGACTACGCCTTCGCGGAAGACACCCTGTTCGCGCTCATGGCCGACCCAGCGGGCGAAGTCGCCACCATCGCCGCGATCGAGGCCTATCGGCGCGGTGTGCAGATCCGCGCCGCCGAGTCCGTGTTCGGCGCGCTGCTGCTCAAGTCCGAGCCGCTGCGGTTGCGCGCCGTGCAGGTGATCAAGCGCGTGCTCGATCCCGAACTGCTGCCGCTGCTGGCGCGCTTGCGCGAGGGCGCCACGCTACCGGTGTTGACGGCGGTGCTGGAAGCCGCGGCGGAACTGGGACACCACAACGCGTCCACCACGCTGCCGTGGGCCCGGCGCGCGCTGGGGCTCGAGGTGTCCGACGGCAACTTGCGGCGCGCGGCCTATCGCCTGCTGGCCGCGTGTGGTGAAGCGGATGATGCCATGCCGATGCTGGCGGCGGGTCTGGGCGAGCCCTTGAAGGAAGTGCGCTCCGCCGCCGCGGTCGGGCTTGCGAGCTACGGCGAGGACGCGCTGCCGCTCGTTCGGGAAGCGCTTTACTCCGGCAACGACCAGCGCGAGGACGCGGCGATCGAAGCCGCCGGTCGCATCGGGGGTCCGGCGGCGACGGACATGCTGTTCCGCCATCTGACGGAGCGCTACTTCACCGCCGTGCGCCGCAACGTGCGCTGGCTGGCACTTCTGCCGCCGTTCGACGAGCTTCGGCCGAAGGATCGATGGGCGCCGCTGTTCGCGGCCCTGATCGACAACAACAAGCGCGCGCTGGATACCAGCCTCGCGGTGCTGGGCGCGCTCGGCTATCGCCGGACGCTGAAGGCCATGCGCCGCATCCTTGCTGGCGGCGATGGCCACGTGCACGCGCTGGCCGTCAGGGCCATCGCCCATATCGGGCACCGCCGTTTCGTGCAGCCGCTGCTGCCGATGTTGGAGACGGGCCTGGACGGCGCCGCCGCGCGCCGCGGCGCGGGCACGGACGACGATCGCGATGCCATGCTGGCGGCGGCGCTGGACGATCCCAATCCGTGGATCCGCGCCGGCGCCGTGCTGTGTGCCCGCCGCGCGCCGACCGCCACCGAGAACCATGCCGTCGTTCAAGATGCCGTCGCCGTTGTCACCGCCAATGCCCCAACCCGGGAGCCGATCATGAATCGTTTGCTGTTCCTCAAGACCGTGCCGCTGTTCGAGGGATTGTCCCTGGACGACTTGCTCTCGGTCGACGCGGCGTTGGGTCAGGAAGAATACCTCGCCGGTGAAACCATCGTCCGCCAGGGCGAGGCCGGCGCGACATTGTTCCTGCTGGCGCGCGGCAATGCGTCCGTGCGGCTTGGGGCGGATGCGGGCGGCAAGGAAGTGGCGCAGCTTCAGCCGGGCGAGTTCTTCGGCGAGATGTCGCTGTTCGACGATCAGCCGCGCTCCGCGACCGTCGTGGCCCTTGGGGACTGCACACTGCTGACGCTCGAGCGCGACCGGTTCTCGACGCTGGTGCAACAGCGCCCCGACGTGCTGCTGCAGATCTGCAAGATGTTCGGAAGCCGCTTGCGCGAAACCAATCGCCGCTTGCTGGCGGCTTAGCCCAACCAGACGATGGCGACGATTCCCAGGGCGAGCGCCGCACAGAGCGGTGAGAAATAGCGCGTATCGAGATACGCGAACCGGCTGTCGCTGGGCTTCTTGAAGAAGCCGACGATCCGGAAATCGCCCACCGCGCGCGCGGCCATGACCGTCGCCAGGACGAGAGCAAGACCCACCGGTACGGAAGGCGGCAGCGGGGACGGCAGGATGCCGCTGGCCAGCGCGACGACCGTCGCCGCCGCGAACAAAGCAAGCGCGACGAGGGTGGTCCCGGTCTTCGACGGCACGAAATGCGGGACGCCGCCCGTGGACGGGATCGCCGCCGTCTTGCCCGCGCGACCGCCGGCGGCCCAGTAGAAATGCAGCAGGCCGAGCCCCGCGAAGATCACCACGACCGCATATCCCAAGACGCTGCGCATGGGCCCCCCGTGCGGAGAGCTTCGCGGCATTCGCAGGGAAATGACAGGGATAGTTTGGGGGGCTAGTCTTCCCGCAGCAGTCACGCGCAACGGGGGACCAACCATGGCGACGGCGATCAATCCGCAGATCCTGCAGGTGTTCAAGGACCTGGAAGCCATTTGGCTGTCGCGGGATTTCTCCAAGATGCGCGGGCACTGGCTGAAGGCCCTGCCGGCGCCCTTGTATCTCGCGGAGGAGAAGGCGACGTTCTTCACCACGTGGGAGGAGTTCGACGCTTACTTCAAGGCGATCAACGTCGGCAGCAAGGGCGGCGCGGTGTTCTACAAGCCGCTGCACAGCACCGCGATGGGCCAGGGCCAGGAGATGGTGGCGTTCGAGTTGGAGTGGAATACGCAGATCAACGGCGAGCCCGTGCCGATCGGCGGGTCCGTGCGCGGCATCGCCCAGTTCGAGTACGACGGGAGCGCATGGAAGCTGAAGGCCTATATCGAAGCGCCGCTGGCGCCGATCATCTACATGCGCGAACTGTACAAGGGCGTGGCCGCGAGTCGGGGCTTCAAGCCGGCATAACGCGAACCTTAACGCGGTGGCGTTCGCGCGTTTTAACGCGCGAAATACGCGCGAAATTTTCCGAAATTGAAATAAGCCTCGGAAAACGTGGGACTTTCGTTTTTCTACGCGCGAAATACGCGCGGGAATTGCCGGGACGCGACCGCGTTTTATCGCGGCGAATACGCGGCGAAATTTTCCGCGCTGACTGGCTTCACGATGACAAAGAGCAACTGAACCGATTACCGCCGAAACGGCAGGTCGTCAAAGGTCACGGTGTGTGCAGTTACGCACCAGCTGTCATCCCGGCCAAGCGAAGCGCGAGCCGGGATCCAGGGTGTAAATCACAAGTCCCTCGGAGTTCTTCTTCCCTGGACCCCGGATCGCGGCGCTGACGCGCCTTGTCCGGGGTGACAGTCTGAGGAGGGTGCGATGTTGTGCCCTACCAGAGGTGAACTAAATCGGCTTCACTTTGCCGATGAAGGCGATGGCGGCGATGAGGAGGTAGAGGGTGGTGACGGCAACGAGCGTGTTGTTGATGGCGCGGGCGACCGCTTCTTCCCGTTCCGGGCTGGAGCCGTGCTGGCCGATCTCCATGAAGGGCACCAGGAACGGACGGAAGCACAGGTCGATGGCGATGGCGGTCCAGAATACCAGGCCGTAGAGCAAGAGCTTCACGGCGAACCAGGTTTCTTCCAGCGGCGCGCCGGTGGCCAGGGAGTTGAGACCGAGCACGACGAAGATCAAACCGACGAAGGCGTGGGACACCATCGCCAGGCGGCCGACATTCTCCGCCAGTTTGGCGCCTTCGTTGCGCGCGACCAGGATCAGGCTGATCAGCCAATAAAGCGCCAGCGCCCAGCCGACGATGAGCAGCTGCGTGCTGATGGGGTAGAGGTTGAGCGCTTTGACGAGATGCAGGCCCGCCGGGAGGATCAGCGCGAAACAGACGCGCGGGAAGAAATCCACCAGCAGGGCGAGACGGATCAGCGCCATGCGGGCCTCGAACGAGCGTTTGGGATTGCGCGCCATGAGCGCCGCGGCGAACACGCCCACGTCCGCCCCCAGCCAGAACACGAACAGGATGATGTGGACGTAACCCCAGATCAGATAGCCTTGCATGCGCCCTTCCCGTCAAAGCCGTCATGCTTGCGGTCCGAAGGGCCGCGAGCATCCAGAGTTTTACTTTCGACAACCAGAAAACAGAAACCTCTGGATCCTCGGCCCTGCGGGCCAAGGATGACGAAAAAATTGTTAGCTTAGGTCCACGGCGAAGCGCTTGAGGTCGTCGAGCGTGCAGTATTGCAGGGCGCCGAAGTGGGTGCTGCGCAGGACCACCTTCGGCGCGCGGCCAACGTCCAGGGCTTCCTGCCAGCGCGGCGCGCACAGGCACCAGCGGTCGCCCGCTTTCAGGCCGGCGAAACCGTATTCCGGCATGGGCGTGGAGAGATCGTTGCCGCGGGAAGCGGAGAACTTCAGGAACTCCGCGGTGGCGACGATGCAGACCGTGTGACTGCCGCGATCCATCGGGCCGGTGTCGCAGCAGCCGTTGCGGAAGAATCCGGTCGCGGGCTTGAAGGAGCATGGCTCCAAGGTCTCGCCCAACACGTTCTTCGAGGGCGCCCGTTCCGGGCGGCGTCCGCGATCGCTGCTGCCGTCATCGAGGGGCATGTGTCACCCGTTCTTGAAGAAATCGGCGATGCTCATGCCCGCCACGCCGCGCGACCCGAGCACCTTCATCGCCCGTTCCGTCGCCGCATCGCCCGGCGCGCCGACGAGCACGCGGCAGGTGGTCTGCGCGAGGCGGTCGAACTCCGGATACTTGAAGTAGGCGGCATAGGCGCCCGCATAGGTGTCCGCGGCTTTCAACAGGTCGACCGTGCGGCGATGCAGGACTTCCGGTGCGAGATTGGCTTCCACCGGCGCCGAAATCGCGTGGGCCTTGTCGGTCTTGTACCAGGGCGCGAAGAGTTCCTGATCGCGCACCTGATGCCACACGCGGATGAGATGCGACCCCGCCGTGTCCGGCACCACCGGCGGCGTGTACTTGGCGAGCAGTTCGTCGAGATGGGCGCCATCGCGGATGTGCAGGGATGGTACGGCGAGATTCTTCACCAGCCCGGGATTCTGGATCGCGAGTTCGATGCCGACCGCGCTGCCGCCCCAATAGCCGTAGACGTCGACGTCGGTGTAACCGGCCGCCTTGATGGCCAACGCGAGGTAGCGCGCCTGGGCTTCGACCGTGACCGTTTTACCCCCATGCTTGTAGCCCTGGGGATTGTCGGACTCGCCGTTGCCCGGCAGATCGACCGCGAGCACCGGGCGCTTACCGATGAAGGGGCGCATGTGGCGATCCATGCCCAGCGCGGAGCCGGCGGAGGCGTGGATAAACACGAGAGGCCTGCCGGGTGCGTCGGTGTTGCGGCGCGCGTAGAGCGAGGCGCCGTCGATTTGCAGATATTCCGCCCAGATGCGGCCGGGCATCGGCTCGGTGGGCACGACGGACGGCGCGGTGCCGCGCGCGTGCTTGCGGAAGATCTCCTTCGCCTGATTCACGGCGGCGACGAAATCGGGCGGGCTCATGGTGGTCACGGATTTCGGCGGCTTGGGCATTTTCGCCATGTAGGCGTCGAGCGGATCGGTCTTCGCCGTCATGATCACCATGTTGGCGGTCATGTTGCGCACCGCGTTCGCCGTGTCGAAGGTGAAGGCCGGGCGATAGGCGCGGCGGTAGTTGTCGCCGGCGCGGAAGAATTCCATCACGGCCCAGTGGATTTTTTCCGGCGGCGGGAGATCGACCGTCATGCGCCGGTTGGACGCCTTGGCGTACCAGGGGAAGAAGATCGACTGTTCGCGGAAGCGCGACCACGACCAGGTGAGATAGGCCCCGCTCCACTCCGGCGCGAAGGCCGGGAGATAGTGGATGAGGAAATCTTCCCGCTCCTCCTTCTCCATCTGGAGATAGCCGTTCATGATGTAGACGGACGCGCGCTTCGGGTGCCGCATACCCATGGCGAGCGCGCAGATGCCGCCGGTGTGGAATCCGTAGACCGGCACTTCCGGCAACTTCAGCGCGTCGAGCAGGTTCGCGACACCGTCGGCGAAATCCTCCATGTCGGGCCAATCCTTCGGCAGCGCATCGGACAGGCCGTTGCCCGCCGTGTCGGGCGCGAAGACGGTGAATTCCTGCGCGAGTTCCTCGATCAGCGGGATGTATTCGGTGGAGGACGTGGGCGACTGGTGCAGCAGCACCACGGGCGGGCCCGACCCGGCGCGACGGTAATGCACCTGACGCTCGCCGCGGACGGTGACAAAGTGACGGGTGATGCGCGGGGTCGCCATGGGACGTGTCCTGATCCTATCCAGGCCTTAGCTTAGCGGGGTTGGCCTCGCCGCGCACAGGGGTCTATGCTTCGCGCTTCAAAAGACGGAGAGTTCCATGGACGGCGGCGCGAACAAGACGCAGCTCACGCGGCGCGTGATCCCTGTGAAACCGGCGACGGCGGAAGCGCTGGCCCCCTATGGCACCATCATCGGCCGCGCGGCGGGCGCGGCCCCGGCGAACAGCGCCTTTTATGAAGGCAAGGTGACGACGGCACGGCCCGCCACGTTCAAGTCCGACGAGGATACCTGCCTCAGCCTCGCCACCATCCAGCCGCGGCCGTTCGAGGTGACGTATCTGGAGCGCCACTTCAAGCACACCCAGTGTTTCATTCCGCTCGGCGGCAAGCCGTTCGTGGCGATCTTCGGCGTGCCGACGGAGGGCGACATGCCGGATGTCGAGAAGCTGGAAGCGTTCCGCTTCGACGGCCAGAACGGCTTCTGCATGCACGTAGGCACGTGGCACGAGTTCCCGTTCGCGCTGGAGCCGGAGACGGACGTGATCGTCATCCTGCGCAACGAGACCAACCGCAATCTCGGCAACATCGCCAACAACGAGGCGAGCGGCCCCGACCTTCAGAAGCGCAATATCGTGCAGCGGATGGGGTTGGTGCTGGAGCTGAAGGTTTAACATCTGTCGTCCTCGTGCTCCACACGAGGACCCAGGGTAAAATACACGGCGGTGATTGGAACCCTGGACCCTCGGATCAAGTCCGAGGGTGACCACTTTGTTTTCGGCCCTGCCGGAACGCCACCAGGCCGAAGATCGCCGCGATCCACATCGACACCACCTGAACGATCAGCATCACCACGTGCTTGGCGTCATGCACCATGATCGCGGTGGCGGTGAGGTCGTGCTGGGGATCGCGCGGGCTGGAGAAGATGAGCATCAGGAAGCAGATGTTCTCCGCGCAATCCACGGCCGCAAGAATGAACGGGAACAGCAGCAGGCCGCGCGCCATGGAGCGTTCGACCAACGGACTGTGGGCGCGGTCCGCCATCCAGCACCAGACGAGCGCGAGGCCGATGGCGTAGTTGATGGCAAACAGGAAGTCGATGGTGGCGACTTGCAGGTAGGCGAGCTGGATGCCGGGGCTGAAGGCGCCGCGCTGGAACGCCATCATCGCGGCGGAGAGCGGGAACTGCACGTCCATGGGCGGGAAGCCCGACGCGACCGCGCGATAGGCGGGATAGAAGATCAGCATCTGGGCCAGCCACAACAAGCCGCCCAGCACGAGGAAGAAGATCACATTGCGGTTGGTGGCGCGGCGGCGAAGCATCGTGATCACGCCACCTTCAGGATGACTTTGCCGAAGTGGCGGCGGTCGTCGACCATTTGGTGCGCGCGCGCGACATCGGACAGGGGCAGCACCGTATCCACCACGGCCTTGAACTTGCCGGCGGCGAACAGCGGCAGGGCCTGGGCGATGAACGTGGGCACCGTGACGGGCAGATACTGGGGGCTGGTGGAGATGCTCATGCCGTTCAGGGAGATGTTGCGCTCGCCGATGCCGAGATCGAAACACACCTGACGGCCGCCGGTGGAGCCGTACATGACGATCTTGCCGCCGTTGCCCATGGCGGCGATGAGGCTGGCGGCGGTTTCCTCGCCGATGGTCATGAGGCCGATGTCGATGCCTTGACCGGCAGTGTCGGCCTTGACGCGCGCGGCGAGGTCGTCGGTCTTGTAGTTGTAGACGGCATCCGCGCCGGCGGCTTTGGCTTTCGCAAGCTTCTCGTCGCGGCTGGCGGTGCCCGCGACCCAGCAGCCGCGATGCTTGGCGATCTGCAATGCCGCCGAGCCGACCGAGGACGCGACGGCTTCGATGAGCACGCGCTGGCCGGGTTGTGCGTTCGCGACCGTCACCAGGGCGTGCCAGGCGGTATGCCAGCCGACGGGGATGGCGGCCCCTTCCTCGAAACTGAGATTGTCGGGCAGCGGCATGAGCAGGCTTGCGTCGAACAGCACCTTCTCCGCGTGGGAGCCGCGCGCGCGGCCGAAGACGCGCTGGCCGGGCGTGAAGGCGGTGACGCCCGCACCCACCTGTTCCACAACACCGGCGGATTCCATGCCCATCACGAAGGGCAGCGGTTGACCTGAATATGTGCCGGCGCGCATGCGCGTCTCGGCGAAGTTGATGCCGGAGGCTTTCACCGCCACCAGAACCTGATCAGGCCCCGGCGTCGGGTCGGGCAGTTCTTCCCACTGCATCACCTCGGGCCCGCCGAAGCGACGCACCGTCCAACCTTTCATGGCCAAGCTCTCATAGTCCCTCGCGTCTCCGGCTCCAGCATTAGCGGAGCGGCGGGGGGAAGCATAGCCCCTGGCGGAGCGGGGAGGCCGTTCCTATGTGACCTTCCATGCCGCTCGATATGCCGCAAGAAAGCCAAGGCGATACCGAACTTCTGGACGCCTACAGCCATGCGTTGACCAGCGCCGTCGCCAAGGTGGCGCCGGCGGTGGCGCAGCTGCGGGTGACGCCCAAGAAGGTGACAAAAGACGGAGAGCGGGCCACAGGAACAGGTGGCACCGGCTCCGGCTTTCTGTTCACGCCGGACGGCTACATGATCACCAACAGCCATGTGGCCAATCCAAACGGTGCGGGCGCGGCGGCGATCCACGCGGCGTTTCCGGACGGCAGCGAGTTCCCGGCCTATCTGGTGGGCGACGATCCGGACACGGACCTCGCCGTGATCCAGGTGCACGGACGTCCCGATACGGCGCACTTCCCGGCGCTGACGATCGCGGATTCGAGCATGCTGAAGGTGGGCCAGATCGCCATCGCGGTCGGTAATCCGCTGGGCTTCGAGTGCAGCGTGACGTCGGGCGTGGTGAGCGCGCTGGGGCGATCCTTGCGGGCGCAGTCGGGGCGGCAGATCGAGGACGTACTGCAGACCGACGCGGCGCTGAATCCGGGCAACTCCGGCGGACCGCTGGTGGATTCAACCGGGCGCGTGATCGGCGTGAACACGGCGACCATCCTGGGCGCGCAAGGGCTGTGCTTCGCGATCGCGTCGAACACGGCGCTGTTCGTGGCGACGCAGATCCTGCGCCATGGGCAAGTGCGGCGAAGTCACTTGGGCGTCGGCGCGCAAACGGTCGCGCTGCCGCGCCGGATCGCGCGCGCCTTGGAGCGAAACGCGGAGAGCGGCGCGCGGGTGTTCACCATTCAAGACGGCAGCCCGGCCGCGATGGCGGGCTTCATGAACGGCGACTTGCTGTTGAGCTTCGACGGGATCGAGGTGACCGGCGTGGATCACCTGCACCGCCTGCTGAACGCCGATAGTATTGGGCGGGCGGTGGCGCTAACCGTGCTGCGCCATGGGAAGGTGGTGACGTTGGATGCAAGCCTGACGGCGCGCGGGAAGAGCTGAGGCACAACGCTTCACCATTCACAGGTCGTCACCCCGGCGAAGGCCGGGGTGACGACCTGTGGTGGATGAGACGGCGTGGCCTACGTTAGGCCAGCTTCTTTTCGCTGTTCAGCAGTTCGGCCTTGGTGCTGGCCGAAAGCGGCGCGGTGAGGCTGGCGGTGAGGCTGTCGACCAGCACGCTCACCATCATCGGCATCGCGACCTTCTCATCCGTCACCGGCGAGATCAGCATGCGCTCCCTATTCGCCAGCGCGTTGATGGCGGTGAGGATCGACAGGCCGAAGCGCATCTCGAACACGGGCTGCGGAATTTCACTCAGCTGCGCGGCGGCGAGTTTCGAGCAGCGTTGCAGCGCTTCGGCGTTGCGGCTGCGCACGAGCTTCGCCAGGTCGTGGGCCGGGTGGCCGCTGAGTTGGGCGAGCACCTGGATGTAATTCGCGCCGCCGGCGGTCTGCTCGATCTCTTCCACCATCGGCAGGACCATCACCTCGACGAGGTCGCGCAAGGTCGGCGTGCCGTGCGCCTCGACTTGGGCGAGGCGTTCCATGCGGCGCAGGTTCACGCGCGCGAGGCGGTAGGCCGACACGGCCTCGATCAGGGCTTCCTTGGAGCCGAAGTGATAGTGGGCGGCCGAGGCGTTGCGCTGGCCGGCGGCGGCATTCACCTGGCGGAGGGAGACGGCGTCCAGTCCCTCCCGGGCGAACAGCTCTTCGGCGGCCAGGATCAGGCGCTCGCGGGTGGCCCCGCTGCGGTCAGCCGGTTCGGAGACGGGGGAATTGTCTTGCATGGTTTAATTCACTTAGATTATATCAGCAATTAATACAAACGAATTAAAGGCGGAGCCCCATGTACATCAATTTCTGGTACGCCCTGGAATTGGCCGCGAACGTCACGGACAAGCCCCTCAAAGTCGACGTCTTGGGCCAGCCCCTGGTGGTCTTCCGCGACTCCAAAGGCGTCCCCCACGCGCTCAGCAACACCTGCACCCACCGCGGCGGATCGCTGGCCGGGGGCAAGGTGAATGGCGATTGCGTTGCTTGTCCCTATCACGGATGGGAGTTCAACAGCGACGGCCAGTGCACGAAGATTCCGTCCCTTGGTCGCGACGGGAAGATACCGCCCCGCACTCGCATCGACGCCTACCCCACCGTGGAGAAGTACGGCCTGGTGTTCGCCTTCCTGGGCGACCTGCCGGAAGCCGAGCGGCCGCCGATCATGGAGATCCCGGAGTACGACCAGGAGGGCTGGCTGGCCAATCACCTCACGTATGTGTTCGACGCCAACTACGAGCGCATGGTGGAGAACAACCTGGACCCGGCGCACAACGAATATGTGCACCCGACCCACGGCTATGAGGGCGAACGCGACGACTACAAGGTGCCGGACTACAAGCTGATCGACGCGGAACTGGGCACGGGCTTCATGACCAAGTTCCAGGCGCCGGAGCTGAAGGATTCCACCATGAAGAACGCGCGGCCGAGCGCGGGCGAGATGGAAGCCGGCGCGGGACATTGGGGCCCGAACCATACGTGGACGTTCATTCACTTCACCGAGAAGAACTGGATGCACCAATGGTCGTTCGAGACGCCGATCGACGAGACGCATACCCGCGTGTTCCTGGTGAACATGCGCAACACCCTGATGGACCGCGCGCACGATGCGCGCATCAATGAGCGCAACATGGTGATCGCGGGGCAGGACAAGGTGGTGCTGGAAGCGCTGGAGCCCGCGCTGACGCCGGACGACATGACGCACGAGAACATGATGCCGTCGGATCGCTGCGTGGTGACCTATCGCCAGTGGCTGAAGACGTGGGACGACAAGGGCTGGCGCATCGACGTGCGCGAAGTGGCGCGCAACAAGGGACGCGTGGCCTATGCAATCCCCTCGCCCGGACGCCGCCTGCACAAGGGCTGGGCGCTGGATGCGATCCCGCTGATGAAGGGCGCGGAGGCCGCGAAGGCGGCGGCGGAGTGACCGCGTTCTTACGCGGTCATCCTCGGGTTGACCCGAGGATCCAGAGCCATAGCCACCGGCGGCGATTGATACCCTGGACCCTCGGGTCAAGCCCGAGGGTGACAATCTAACTAAATCTCCCCGCCCACGCTGATCATGCCGCGCCCGAGCAGGGTACGGTTTTCGTGGGCGCGGTGGAGGTCGGCGACTTTTTCGAGGGGCACGGGTTCCGCGATCGGGAACTTCCATTTGCCGCTTTGCAGTTTCGGGATGATCTCCGCCAGTTCCGCGCCTTTGGTGAGCGCGACGCCGTCCTGCAGGACGAAGCCGCGCACGCCCGCCGAGCCGACGATGAGCGAGGGGATACTGATGGGCGGGGCCACGCCGTTCATGGCGCCGATGAACACCACCTGGCCGAGCGGGGCCAGCGCCTGAAGATTCTTGAGCGCGTCCTCGCCCTCGTTGCCGTCGAAGATGAAGTTGGCGCCGCGGCCTCCGGTGAAGTCCTTCACCTTCTTCGGCCATTCCTTGTCGGCGCGATAGTCGAGCCACAGATCGGCTTGGGCTTGCTGCTGGCCCCACACGATTTTGTCGGGACTGCCGACAAGCGCGATGACCTTGCAGCCCATCTCCTTGCCGATCTGCACCAGCATGATCCCGACCGCGCCGGCGGCGGCGTGAACGACAATCACATCGCCCTCGCGCGCGCGCGCGACGGTGTTGAGCAGCTGCCACGCCGTTTGCGCCGAGCCGACGGAGACGGTGCCGAGCTTCCAATCGAATCCTTCGGGGATGACGCGCGCCTGTTCCGCGGAACCAACCGCATAGTCGGCGTAACCGCCGGAGCCGCCCATGGTGACGCGCTCGCCGATGCGCTTCTTGTCGACGCCCTCGCCGACCTTCGTAATCCGCCCGCTGAAGGTGTTGCCCATGATGAAGGGCAACGGCGGATGGAAGCGGAACGTGCCGGAGCGGATCATCGAGTCCGTCGGCGAGAGGCCGGCATAGGCGACACGCACCTGCACCTGACCGGCTTTCGGCTCCGGCACCGGGATGCGCGTGACCTTGAGGACTTCGGGACCGCCATGTTTCTCGAGAATGACGGCGCGCATGGTCTTCGGCTGCGCGGCGGACGCGGCAGGCACTGTAGCGAAGCTAAGTGCTGCTGCACCGAAGGCGCGGCGGGGGATGCGCGTGGTCATGACTAGATCTCGCCGCCGACGCTGATGATGCCGCGGCCGAGGATGGTGCGGGCTTCGTGGGCGCGGTGGAGTTCGGCGACCTGCTCCAGCGGCGCGGGGGCGGCGATGGGGAATTTCCACGCGCCGCTTTCGAGCTTCGGGATGATCTCCTTGAACTCCGCGCCCTTGGTCAGCGCCATGCCGTGGGGCACCTGGAAACCGCGGATGCCGAAGGAGCCGACGATCAATTGCGGGATCTTCACTTCCGGCGCGGGGCCGGCCATGGCGCCGATGAAGACCACCTGACCGAGTTGCGCGAGCGCCTCGAAATTCTTCGGGGTGTCCGGGCCCTGATTGCCGTCGAAGATGAAATCGGCGCCGCGGCCTGCGGTGAACTCCTTCACCTTCTTCGGCCACTCCTTGTCGGCGCGATAATCGAGCCAGAGATCGGCGTCCGCATGCTGCCCGGCCCAGACGATTTTCTCGGCGCTGCCGACGAGGCCGATGACCTTGCAGCCCATCTCCTTGCCGAGTTGGACGAGCATCAGGCCCACGGCGCCCGCGGCGGCGTGAACGACGATGACCTTGCCGGCTTCCGCTTTCGCAACGGTATGCAGCAGATGCCACGCCGACGCGGTGGGGCCGACGGCGACGGTGCCGAACTGCCAGCTGAAACCATCGCGCATGGGCGCCGCGGCTTCGGCGCTGGGCGTGGTGAAGTCGGCGTAGCCGCCCCACTGGCCATTCACCGTGACGCGCTGGCCGACGCGGGTGGCATCCACGCCTTCACCGACCTTGGTGATGCGGCCGCTGTAGCTGTTGCCGAGAATGAACGGGAGCGGCGGATGGAAGCGGAAAGCGCCGGCGCGCACCAGCGCGTCCATCGGATACATCGCCGCGTAGGCGACTTTGACCTGCACCTGACCCGGCTTGGGCTCGGGGATCGGGAGGTCCGTGACCGTGGCGAGCACTTCGGGCCCGCCCTGCTTTTCCAGCACGATTGCGCGCATGGTCGCCTCCCATATTCAGAAGGCACCGGCATAAGCGAAGCGCCCCGCATGGTCAATTGCCAGGGGACAATCAGACCGGCGGGGCGACTTCACGCAGTGGTGTTTGGAAGGCGCTAGGCTTTGCGGGTTCCGACGACGCAGAGCACGATGCCGCCGATCAGCAGCGCCACGCCGGCGGCGTCGGACAGGCCGATGCTGTGCTTCTTGTCGGCGGTGGCTTGGATCGGGCCGAGATCGAGGACCTTCTCTTTGGTCGTGAAATCGATGTGGCCGCCGAACAGTCCAATCGCGCCGAGGGCGATCAGGACGACGCCGATAATCATGGGAGCTTTCATAGGGAACCTCGTTACGCAGCGGTGTGTGCCGGAGTAACGTCGGTAGCCCGTAAAAGTCGCAAGTTATTGTGTCCGGTGCGCTTGCTCGGTAAGCAAGAGCCATGGCCGACCCCCCGCCCGACCCAAATGCCGAGACCCAGGCCCCGGAAGCCTGGCAGAAGCGCGTGGCCGGGACGGTGATCAACCCGGCGACCCTGCTGGCGACCGACTATCTCAATCACTTCAACGAAGTGATCATGACCGTCGACATGGTGCCGGACATGCCGGAGTTGTTCGAAGAGGTGCAGGGCTGGCGCTTGAAGACCTATGCCCAGCACTTCCTGGCGAGCGGCTTCGACTATGGCGCCTTGGCCGCGGAGGCCTATGAGCATGCGCCCGCCGTGACAAAACAGGCGTTCGAGGCGACGGTGATGCAGATGTGCGGGGTGATCGAACTCGCGATCAAGCGACTGCGGGCGAGCCTCGCGTTGAACGACACCGAGGAAGTGCGCCGCACGGCCAAAGCCGCGGCGGCGACACTGACGGCCTTGTGCGGCACGGCGAACGCCATCATCGGCGGCGGGCGGGAGACCATGCGGCAGAGCGAAATCGATCAGCTGTTGTCCGGCGGTCCTACAGCTTAAGCGAGCCCGGGTTCATGAGCCCTTGCGGGTCCACGAGCGTTTTGACGCGCTTGAGGAACTCCCACGCGGCGGGCACGCGGCTGCGGTCATAGAAGTAGAACTTCCCGATCTGGAAGCTGACCGCGCCCTTGGCGGCGAACATCTCCGCGAGCGCGGTGCGCATCTCCAGCACGATGGCGCGCGCGGCCTCGTTGGCGGGATGGGTCGGCATGCGCGCCAGATGCTCCGGCCGGATGGTCTTGTCGTACATGGCGAGCCGCGCGTCGGGCCAGAAGAACACCGGTTCGATCAGGAAGCCGTAGTTGCCGACGGTGATAAGCAGGAAGCCGGTGCGGATGTTGTTGGCGGTCGTGCGGTCCTTGTACCGCGCATAAAGATCCTGCACGGCCGCGACGATATCGGCGGCGCCGCTGAGCGGCACGATGCCGTGCACGGGAATCCAACGCTCACCCTTGGGCCCGAGGATGGAGTCCGGCGGCACCCAGGGCTGGGCGTGGAGGATGCGCGTGATGGAGGCCGGCAGGGTGCGGCCGCCGGCGGCCTTGCATATCTGCTTCGCGGTTTTGGTGAGGACCGCGACGCCGGCCTCGGTCTTGTCCTCGATGGCGCAATGCACGGTATAGAGCGCGGCCTTGAGATAGTTGCGCCCGGCGAACGCGATGCGCAGGCCGTCCATGATGCCGCCGTTGTGGATCACCTTGAACAAGGTGCGGACATCGTCTGCGAAGCTGCGCTTCGCATCCGTGACGCGCGCGGACTGCTGGCCAGCGTCGAAGCCCATGCTCTCGCAGGCGATCCCTTCGCGCGCGAGCCCGCTCATGGCCTCGGCCAATTCAGCGCCCGTCTTGAAGGCGAAGGAGATATGCCGCCGCGCGGTCGGGCGGCGGATGCAGCGCAATGTCACGGACGTCTTGATGCCGAACGCCCCGACGTCGGCGAGGAACGGGCCCATGAGATCGGGGCCGTAGTGCTTCATGAACGGCTTGCCGCCGGCAAGCGCGTGGGCGCCGGTGGGAACGATCGTGCCGTCCGCCAGCACCACGGTGAGCCCGAGCGCCTGTTCCGCCGCCGTGCCGTAAATGCCCGAGCCGAAGAAAATGGAGTTCTGCGACAGCGCGCCGCCGACCACGCTCACAGTTCCGGAAAGCGGGCCCCAATACGGCGTGCGCAGATTGTGCGCGGCAAGCGCTTCGTCGAGCGCCTTCCAGGTGGAGCCGACCTCGACCGTGACGTACATGTCCGCCGGATTGATCTCGATGATCCGGTTCAGGCGGCGCGTGTCGATGGTAATCGAGTCCTTGCGCGCGTGCAGATAGCCGTCGGTGTAGCTGTAGCCGCCACCGCGCGGGACCATGGCGACGCCCGCGGCGTGGCAGGCCGCGGCGACCGCGGACATTTCCTCCACCGACCCCGGCGCGACCGCGCCGATGGGAGTCTCGAGGCTGCGGAAAGTGTCTTCCGCGAAGAACGCGCGATCCGCGTCCGATGTAGCGAGGTTCGCGGCCCCGACGATCTGCGCGAGGCGATCGAGCAGGCCCTTGTGCGCGGACGCATCGGATGGCGGCTTCGGGGCGCCGGGCGGCGCGCTCATTGGACGGGATTCATCGGGCATGGCGGCATTCTAGCTCCCTTCCCTGCATCAGCAATGGCCTCCTCTCCGGGGTTGTCGAAACGGTTGTCGGGTGGGCTAAGATGCGCACTTCCGTCCCTGGAGCTTTGCAATGACCGACGCTTATTCCGCCTCTTCTTTTGGGGCTTTGTCCGTGGGCTTTGGCGAGCGGCCCGCCGTTATCGTGGTGGATTTCCAGGTTGGCTTCACGGACCCCGCGTTCGAGTTGGGGAAATCGCAATATGTGCATCGCGCTGTGGAGCAGACGGCGAAGCTGTTGAAGGTGGCGCGGGCGAACAACATCCCCGTGGCGAGCTGCCGGGTGGGCTGGGGGTCGGAGAAGGATATCGGCTATTGGAAGATCAGCGCGCTGCATCACAAGGACTGGCACCACGGCGGCGCCGCGCAACCCATGGACCCGCGCATCTACGACCCGGCCTACGATTTCAATTTCTATAAGAATGCACCGTCGATTTTTTTCGGCACGCCGCTGATGAGTTTCCTGACCAAGCAGTGCGTGGACACGACCATCATCGCCGGATGCAACACGTCGGGCTGCGTGCGCGCCTCGATCGTCGACGCGTTCTCCTATGGCTTCCGGGTGATCGCGGTGGAGGATTGCTGCGGCGACGTGGAACCGGGGCCGCACAATTCCAACCTGCAGGATTGCGGGCGGCGGTATTGTGACGTCGTAAATTCATCCGACGTGACGGCGTATTTCAATAAGATCGGCGCGACCAAGAAATCCGCCGCGGAATAGAAACGAAAAACCCCCTCAGAAACAGAAGCCCCCTCAGCCTACCCTCTCCCCAGAGGGGAGAGGGGCAAGAAAGAGAGTGACCTGCAATGTCCGGCAATCGCCATATCGTCTGCTACCATTCGCCCATGACGCGTTCCTCCGGCACGGTGGTGGTGCTGGAGGAGTTGAAGGCCGACTATGAGCTGAAGGTGCTCAACATGAAGGCCAACGAGCAGCGCGGCGCCGCGTTTCTCGCGGTCAATCCCATGGGCAAGGTGCCGGCCATCACCCACAACGGCGCGCTGATCACCGAACAGGGCGCGATCTACACCTACCTCGGCGATCTGTATCCCGAGGCCGGTTTGACGCCGGCGATGGGCGACCCCTTGCGCGGGCCGTACCTGCGCTGGCTGTTCTTCTATGGCTCGGCGTTCGAGCCGGCGATCACCGACAAGTTCAACAAGGTCACGCCGGAGCCGCGGTCGTCGCCGTATGGCAGCTTCGAGACGGTGATCGGGACGATCACGGATCAGCTCGCGAAGGGGCCTTACATCCTCGGCGAGAGGAAGACCGTCGCCGACGTGCTGTGGGGCGGCGCGCTGGGCTGGATCACCATGTTCGGCCTGGTAGAGAAAACGCCGCTGATCGACGCCTATATCAAGCGCTGCCAGACCGCGGCGAACGCGAAGGTCATGGAGATGGACCAGAAGCTGAGCGCGGAGCACGAGGCGGCGGTGAAAAAGGAGTAGTCTCCATTTGTCACCCCGGACAAGCATCGCGGAGCGATGCGCGATCCGGGGTCCAGGGTAACAAACACCGAGTTTAGTAACCCTGGATCCCGCATGTCGGCGCAAGGGCGCCTCCTGCGGGATGACGGACAGTGAGTGCTTCGACTGTCTGAAAACACACCGGCGTGAATCCGCGCTGAGCCTATCGTCAGCGCCGCTCTCTGCGCGTACACTCCTGTCCAGATCGCGGGAGGGGACCAGCCATGATCTCGATTTTCAAGCGGCCGCCGTTCATCGGCCTGTTCGCATTCCTGATGGTGTTCATCCTTCAGGGCCTCGGCCATACGCAGATGGTGCTGATGCAGCGCCTGTTCGGCGAGGAACACGTGATCGCCGCGGCGATCGTGATGGGCATCGTCGGGACGGCAATCGTCTATTGGGGCGTGCGGCGAAACGACAACGAAAACCTGGCGACATGGCTGGGCTTCATCGGCGGCACGCTGATTTGGGACGGCTGGGTGGAGTTTTCCTACGTCTTCTATGCGATGCACCTGGGACTGCCGTCGCTGATCGAGAACGGCGAGGTCGTCACCAAGGCGGAGTACCTGATGATGCCGTCGTCCATCGGCGTGCTGTTCTCCTCGCTGGTGTTCTTCTTCTTCAACCGCGAAACGCGCTGCAATGCGTTCCGCTGGCTGCACCGCAACCTGCATCTTCAGATCGGCAAGCCGACGCTGGGCTATCAGCGCAACGTGTCGACCATCGTCGCGATGGAGACGATCTACGTGATCTGGTTCTTCTACGTGTTCCTGCTGGTGATCTACGACAAGCGCATCCTGGGCGACGACCACCCGGCGATGTACGGCATCCTGTTCTTCTTCGTGGTGTGGTCGGTGTATCTGCTGAACCGCCTGCGCAAGTTCACCCGCGTGACCTCGGCGTTCCGCTACGGCATTCCCACGGCCATCATCGCCTACAACGTGGCGGAGATCCTGGGACGCTGGGATATGTACGCCGACATCTGGATCGAGCCGGAGAAATACACCGGTCAGCTGATCGCGATTTTCGGCGGACTCATTGTGGTGGCAGGGATATTCGCCTTGTTCCCGTCCACCGACGTGCCCGATGCGGAGGGGACTCCCGGGTAGGGGGTGCCGGTACGTTGTTACATCCTTGATACCAATTTTCAGTGGCCCGTAAGGGGCTCCCCCGATAGATTCGTACAAGTTTGTACGACTCGGGGAGAGGCCGCATGGACCAGATACTTCGCAGCGATACTGCCGGCATGAGCCTGCCGGTGCGCCCCCGGGTGGCCCTGCGCCGGGCCCGGGTTCGGGATTCCCTTCTCGCCGTCGGTGCGCGCCTGTTCGTGTCGGAAGGCGTGGAGAACGTCAGCGTCGAGGACGTGATCGCCGCCGCCGACATCGCCCGCAGCACGTTCTACACATTCTTCACCAGCAAGCGTGACCTGCTGGTGCACATTGTCGAGCCCGTGTTCACCACCGGCACCGCCACCTTCACCGCGCTCAACGGATTGCCGCCGAAGGCCATGATGGCCGGCGTGATCGACACCTATCTGACGCTGTGGGAGCGCCACGGCGATGCGCTGCTGCTGGCCACGCGCATCGGCAAGGCGGACCTGCACCTGTTCGAGAAGGCGCATCGGTCCTATGTGGACTCGCTCACCAACGTGCTGACGGCGGTGAAGCCGTCGGGCCTGTTGCGCAACGGCTCCGTGGAATACACGCGCAAGCTCATCGCCAAATCCGCTGTCGAGATCCTGCTGGTGTACCGCAACGATGCGGACCTGCGTCGGCTGTACCGCACCACGATGGAAGGCATGCTGCTGGCGGGGTAATACCCGCCGCTGCTTGCGAGCCTGAGCGAAACCGGGCACAACCGCGCGGTCTCAGCGAGGGAGCGCGCCCGTGCCGATTGCCCGCATCAACAATCATCAGATGTATTACGAGGTCCACGGAAGCGGGGACCCGGTGCTGCTCATGGGCGGCTGGGGCACGTTCTGCCATGGCAGCGAGCATCACCTGCCGCGTGGGCTGACCGACAAGCACGCCGTCGCAATCATCGACTATCGCGGGATCGAGCAGTCCGACGACGAATTGGACAAGGCACCGTCGATCGACATGTATGCCGACGATGCGATCGGATTGCTCGCCCATCTCGGCTGGGGCAAGACGCACTTCATCGGCCTGGTGGGCATGGGCGCGTGCATCAGCCAGGTGGTGGCGATCAAGCGGCCGGACCTGGTGCGCTCGATGCTCAACATGGGCGCGTGGTGCGAATGCACGGACCCGATGTTCCTCGACCAGATGGAGATGTTCCGCACCGTGCATCGCGACCTGGGCTGGGAAGCGTTCCAGCAGTTCGTGTGCATGATGAGTTTCGACCCCGACTACTACAACGCCAACCGGCACAAGCTGCTGGGCCCGAACGGACCGTGGCGCGAGCTGCGGGGCAAGTTCGCAGTGCACGACCGGTTCCTCACCGCCTGCCTGAACCACGACGTGAAGAAGGATCTGGCCAAGATCACCGCGCCGAGCCTGATCGTGCACAGCTTGCTGGATGCGGTGACGGGCCCGCGCCTGACCAAGCCGATCGAGCACGGCATTCCCGGCGCGAAGGGCATCGACCTGCCGGACGTGGCGCACGTGGTGGCGGGCAAGGAGCAGAAGATCATGTTCGCCAAGCTGGTCCACGATTGGCTGGCGAGCGTGTGAGATGGCGCGGCCAATCCTGACGATTGGCCATTCAAACCATCCGCTCGACCGATTCCTGAAGCTGATCGGCGACGCCGGCGTGACGGCGATCGCCGATGTGCGCACCACGCCGCAGTCGCGCTACAACCCCCACTTCGCCCAGAAGCCGCTGACCGAAGCGCTGAAAGGCGTGGGCGTGGACTATGCATACTTCGGCGACTCCCTCGGTGGACGACCGAAGGACGAGAGCGTGTGGTGCGACGGGCGGCCCGACTACAAGCGCATGGCACAGACAAACATGGTGCGCGATGCGCTGGCGGACGTGCGTGCGCGGGCAGCGAAGGCCTGCCTGTGCCTGATGTGTTCAGAGAAGGAACCGCTGGATTGCCACCGCTGCCTTCTGGTGGCGCGGGAACTGGCGAAGGACGGCGCGGAGGTGCGCAACCTCCTCGCCGACGGCGGCTTCGAGACGCACGCGCAGACCGAGGAGCGCCTGCTCGCTTGGGCCGGCAAGCACGGACCCGATCTGTTGTCGGATGCCGCACAGCGGCTCGACGCCGCGTACGAGATGCGCGCCGACTGGCTGTGGAAGACGGGCCCGAGCAAAGGGCGCGCAAAGCCGCGCGCGTAACTCGTACGCCGCGTGCGCGCCGCGTACGAGAATATGCCGGCGCGCCGAAATCCCTCACAGGGCTCGGTCGTTATGCGTGCAAACTGTTTGCATTGAGAGGTAATAGCCGACGCGTCGGCGCGTGTTCGTCACCGCGCGGTGGGCGGACACACAAAATTACACGAACACGCTTGTTCTGAATCGCCGCGCCCCCTATCTCCGCCACGTCAACCCGACGAAATGGAGATCGTCATGAAGAACGTTATCGCCGCCCTCGTGATCGCGGCTCTGCCGATGAGCGCAGCACCCGTGTTCGCCGCGGACAAGGCGGTGAAAGAGTCCGCCGCCTCGCCCGAGGTGCAGAAGGAATTGCAGAAGCTGAAGAACGCCTACGGCGAGGGCTCGTTGTCGGCGAAGGAATACAAGAAGCGCAAGGAAGCGCTGCTCGGGAAGAAGTAGGACGCTCAGAGTACGAGCGGATCCATTTGATCCGCTCGTACTCTGATTCAAATAGATGGCGCGCGATCGGACGGAAAACCGGCACCCACTTTTCCTAGTCGCGCGCTACGCGGGGGACTGCGCGAGCGCGCGCACGGTGGTGATCGTGCTTTGCCACATGAAGCGGACGTCCGCGGTCTCCCCGAAGCGCACGCGGGCGGCGCGGGCGAGTTCCAGCCCATGGCCCCATTGGCCGGTGCTGATGGCGAACACCCAGGCAATGGCGTAGCGCGCGGGTGAATCCGCGTGCGTTTGGAGATGATCGAGGGTGCGGAAGTAGCGCGCTTCCGCCGCCGTCGGCGCGGTGCCGAGCAGCTTGGCCGCGGGGTCTGTGGCGGCGATGCGGGTGCCGAAGGCTTCTTGGATGGTGTCCGAGCGCACGCGCGGGAAGGCCTGCGGCTTGAGATGCGCGAGCCAGAAGCCCTGATCGACCAGCGCCTGATGAAGCAGCGGGAACGTCTGCTCGCCTTCGTAGAATTGCAGAAAGCCCGGCTCGATTTCGATGCAGAGAATCGAATCGCGCCGCGCCTGATCGAGGCCGCCCAGCACGGAGAGATCGCAGCCTTGGGCGTCTATCTTCAGCCAGTCGACGGTCGCTGCGCCCGCTTCGTCCATCGCGGCGGCGAGCGTGATCACCTCCACCGGCACCGTGCGTTCGACCTTGAATAGGTCGGCGAACAACCAGGCATCGAGGACCTTCGCATCGGGCCGCAGCATGCTGGAGCAATGGGGAAAAGCTGTCAGGTGGAAGTCGGCGGTGCCGGATTTCTCCGGGCCCGCGACGATCTTCTGCACGATGCGATGGGACTGGAAGTGCCCGCCCAGGCGCGGGTCGAGATCGCGGCTGTCGGGATCGAAGCCGACGAACATCGAGGCCTTGGAGAACGGCAGCCAAGCCTCGTGCACTTTGCCGGAGGCGCCGACGTCCACCAGGACGGGTGTTGCTCCCGCACGGCGCAGAAAGTCACCTAACGGCGCGTCATCGACGGCTTGATTGGACACGGCGTTCCCCAACGAAAGACGCCGCATTGTACCACAAATAAAAAGGGCGGCCTGACGGGGCCGCCCTTCTTGGTCTCGGAAGTGCCTCAGCCTTACTCGGCGGCCTTGGCGTGTTCGCCCGCGGGACGGAACACCGGCGGAACCGGCGGCGCCAGACGGGTTTCCTTCTGCGCGTTGGCCAACGTGGTCTTGAGCGGCGGGCCGAGGTCGAACACCGGCATCTTCTCCGGCTGCTTGGCCTTCAACTCGCTGCGCAGGGATTGCGTGGCGCTTTCATCGAGATTGCCGTTCGCATCGACGACCACGCCGTAACGGCGCGCGCCGTTGGCGGTGACCAGACCGCGCTTCACGTCGGAGGCCACGAGGTTCGCGTCGCGCTCGAGCGGGTTGCCCCAGCCGCCGCCACCCCAGGTGATGAACGACAGGATGTCGCCCTTGTTGACCTTCACGTTGTCGCACTTGGACTGGTGCCACTCGAGCGAGGTGCCGGACTTGCCGCCGCTGGAGATCTTGTAGCCGTTCTGCGAAGGCTCGTAGGTGATCTCCTGGCCGCCGTAGCCGCCGCGGTGAAGGATCTTCACCGACCGGCCGCCGACGGTGCCGCCGTTCACGCCCCACGGATAGGTGAGCCAGCGATCGTCGTGGATCGAGACTTCGCCGTCTTCCAGGAAGCAGTAATCGACGCGGAGCGCGTTGCCGCCGCGGGTCTTGCCGACGCCGCCGGTGTCCGCGACCGTCTCGTATCGCTCGATGCGCAGCGGGAAGTACGCCTCCAGATATTCTTGGGGCACGTTGGTAAACGAAGGCCACATGGAGTGACCGTCCGGCCCGTCGCCGAAGGGCTTCGCGGGGATGCCGCCGAAGCCGATCTGGTAGAGCTGGTACCACTCACCTTTTTGATTGGTGCCCGAGTACATGAAGTGCGGCGAGGACGAGAAGCCCGCGGCGCACAGGAAGTCCGGGTTCTTCTGGCCGAGCAAGGCGGCGAAGGTGTCGAAGATGCGACCCAGCGCGTGGGTGCGGCACGACAGCGCGGCCGGGAAGTTCGGCTTCAGCAGCGTGCCCTGCGGGATGCGCACGTCAACGAGGTCGTAGAAGCCGTCGTTGAAGAGGATCTGGGGGTCGAACACCATGATCATGTAGATGCCCCAGAACATCTTCAGCATGTTCTCGTTCAGATAGAAGTTGATCGAGCCGATGGCCTGGGGATCGGTGCCGGCCCAATCGAGGATGACCTTGTGGCCTTCGCGCCACATGGTGCACTTGATCTTGTAAGGGCCGTGGCCGCGGCCGTCGTCGTCGACATAATCCTCGAACGTCACCGGGGCTTCGCTGATGGCCTGATCGATCAGGTGGCCGACGGCGCGCTTGTTGCGGTCAAGTGCTGCCTGACACGCGGCGACGAAGATCTCATCGCCGAAGCGGTCGCACATTTCCTTCACGCGCTTCTCGGCGACGCGGCAGGCCGCGAGCACGGCGTTGAGGTCGGAGCGGTTCCAGGTCGGCAGACGCACCTGGTTCAGCATCACCTCGAGCAGCGTGTCCTGCAGCACG
The DNA here is from genome assembly GCA_965279655.1 of Rhodospirillaceae bacterium. GTDB lineage: Bacteria > Pseudomonadota > Alphaproteobacteria > Rhodospirillales > Rhodospirillaceae > SCTM01. The sequence continues at coordinate 4,701,213 of OZ257255.1, read as the reverse complement.
CCTTTCTTGTAGAGCTTGGTCGGCGGGGTCACGAGACCTTCCTCGAAGATGGTCGTCGCGTCCGTCGGCATGGAGCCCGGCACCTTGCCGCCGTTGTCGGTCATGTGACCGAAGTGGCAGGACCAGGCGACCAGACGGCCGGAGTAGTAGATCGGCAGGATGATCAGCCAGTCGTTGGCGTGGCTGATGGCGCCTTCGACCTTGTACGGGTCGTTGGTGAAGAAGACGTCGCCTTCTTCCACCGTGCCTTCGTAGTTGGCCAGGAAGCCGCCGATGAAGGAGCCGAACTGGCCCACCACCATCTTGCCGTCCTTGTTGGCGATCAGCGGGAACGCATCGTGCTGCTCGCGAATGCCGGGCGACATCGCCGTGCGGAACACGGTGGCGTCCATCTCGAAGCGCGCGTTGCGCAGCGCGCTTTCGATGATGTCGAGGGTGATCGGATCGACCACCGTCTTCTTGTTGAACGGCTTCTTGTTGGTTTCGAGGATCTGCGCCTTTTGGGCGTTTTTCGATGTATTGGACATGTGTGGTTCTCCTGTCCTGGCCGTTTACTTACGCTTGCCCTTGGCCGCTTTTTTCTTAGCGGTGGGCTTCTTCGCGACGGGCTTTTTGGCCTTGGCGGACTTTGTTTTCGCGGACTTTGATTTTGCGGGTTTCGCTTTGGCGACCTTGGCCTTGGTCGGCTTGGAGGAGGCCTTCAGCTTCATGCCCTTCGGCGTGATGAGGATCGAGCCGACGTGATCGACCACGCCCTGGCAATCCGGGAGGATGACCGTGGTGGAATCGAATTCCGTCACGACCGCCGGGCCGGGGATGACGTTGCCTTCCCGCAGCTTGGCGCGGTCGTAGATCTTCGCGGGCAGGCGCTTGCCGCCGCTCCAGATCGCGTGCTTCTTGTCGATGACCGCCGCAGACGGGTTGGACGTGCCCTTCTTCACCCGGATGGCCTTCACGTTCGGGTATTCGCCCACGACCACGGCGCGCAGGTTCACGATTTCATGCTCGGCATCGAGCGCGAAGGTGAACTGGCGGGTGTGATAGGTGTCGAAGTTCTTGCCGGCTTCCGCCAACCCGTTCTTCTCGAAGCCGTCCACCTTGCACTGGACCGGCACGGAGAATCCTTGGCCGGTGTAGCGCAGGTCGACTTCGTAGATGGTCGTCTGTTCCTTCGTCGGAATGCCTTCCTTCGTGAGGCTTTCCGCGGCGCTCTTGGCGAGCCCCTTCAGGATGGCGGCGACTTCCTTCGAGCTGGTCTCGGAGAAGCGGCGCACGTAAGTCTTCGAGGCTTCGTTGCGCGCGCGCGTGGTCGCGTCGCCGTAAGCGCACAGCACGCCCGGACCCGGCGGGATGATCACCGGCCACGAGCCCGTGAGCTTGCCGAGCGCGTTGGCGTGCAGCGGACCGGCGCCGCCGAAGGCCACCAGCGCGAAGTCGCGCGGGTCGTAGCCCTGTTCGATCGACACCAGGCGGAGCGCGCCGAACATGTTCTCGTTGACGATCTTGACGATGCCTTCCGCGGCTTCTTCCACGGAGATCTTCAGCGCATCGGCGACCTTCTTGCAGGCCGTACGCGCGGCGGCCACGTCGAGCTTCATGGCGCCGCCGATGAGCGACGGCGGGAGATGGCCGAGGACCACGTTCGCATCCGTCACGGCCGGCTCGGTGCCGCCCTTGCCGTACGCGGCCGGACCCGGCACCGCGCCCGCGGACTGCGGGCCGACACGCAACGCACCGGTGAGCGACGGCACGGCGGCGATGGAACCGCCGCCGGCGCCGACGGTGCGCACGTCGAGGGAGGAGGCGCGGACGGTGACGTCGCCGACGCGGGTTTCGCGGCGGAGCTGCGGCTCGCCGTTCTCGATCAGCGCCACGTCAGTCGACGTGCCGCCCATGTCGAAGGTGAGCAGGTTCTTGAAGCCGGACTGGCGCGAGACCCACAAGGCGCCGGCGACGCCGCCGGCAGGGCCCGACATCATCAGCGCGACCGGCTGATCGGACGCATTGCCGAACGCCATCAGGCCGCCGTCGGAGCGCAGCACCTTGTACTTCGCCTTCATCTTGGTGGCGGCGAAGGTCTTCTCGAGGTTGCCGAGATACTTGCTGACGGTCGGACGGACGTAGGAGTTCGCCACCGCGGTCTGGGTGCGCTCGTACTCGTACATTTCCGGCAGCACTTCGTGGCTGAGCGTGACCGGGATGCCCGGGCAGACTTCCTGGACGATCGTGCGGACGCGCTTTTCGTGATCACCATTCGCAAAGGAATTGATCAACGAGACGGTGATGGCCTCCACTTTGTTGGCCTTCAGCTTCTCCGCCGCCGCGCGCACGGAGGCTTCATCCACACCGCGCACCACGTCGCCGCGGGCGCCGATGCGCTCCTTCACTTCGACGGTGTTCTCGAGCAGCGCGAGCGGCAGCGGCTTGTTCCAGATGATCCAGCCGGCGAGGCCGCCGGGGACGAACGAACGCGCGATCTGCAGGACCTGCTTGTAGCCGTCGGTGACGATGAGGCCGACGACGGCGCCCTTGCCTTCGAGCACCGCGTTGGTGGCAACGGTGGTGCCGTGCATGAATTCGGTGATCTCGGACGGGTCGATGCCGGCGTCCTTGCAGACCTGCAGGATGCCGTTCATCACGCCGACGGATTGGTCGGCGGGCGTCGACGGGGTCTTTTGGCGGTACGTCTCACCGGTCGATTCATTGATCAGGAGAAGATCGGTGAACGTCCCCCCGACGTCGCAGCCCAAGCGATATGTCATGTGTGTTCGCGTCCCTATTTTAGTCTGACTTGTTGGTCGGTGTGCCCGGCCCGGAAAGCCTTTCGGAAGCACCCGGCCTTGCGGTTAAAACCCGCCTTTGAAGCCGCAACGGTAGACCAAAGCGGCAGCGGAAGGCGACTCCGAAAAGGGTGAAAGCGGTGGGGTCCATAACGTGAATTTTTATGGTTTGCCAGCGCCTAAAGGCGATTTATCCGGCACACGCACACTTGCGCATTCGGCGCATGAAAATGATGCGCCCGCAACCGTCCCCGGCCGCGGGCGCATCATGACAAATCTCAATGCGATGGTTAGGCGGCGGCCTTGGCGGCGCGGGCCACGTCCGGGAACACGCCGGCCTTGCCCAGCATGGCCGGGATCGGCTTGCCGAGGTGTTCTTCCACCCATTCGGCATTGGCCATGACCTTGTTGATATCCACGCCGGTTTCGACCCCCATGCGGTTGAGCATGTAGATCAGGTCTTCCATAGGGATATTACCGGTGGCGCGCGGCGCGAAGGGGCAGCCGCCGATGCCGCCGGTGGAGGCGTCGAGGAAATCCACACCCGCCTCGACCGCGGCGTAAGCATTGGCGAGGCCGGTGTTCCGGGTGTTGTGCAGATGGACCCGCAGCTTGGTATTGGGCACCGCCTCCCTCACGCGCTTCACCAGCTCGGAGACGCGGCGGGGATCGGCACAACCGATGGTGTCGGCCAGACCGATTTCGTCCGGATCGACTTCCGCGCAGGCTTTGGCCATGGCGACCACCCGGTCAGGACTGACCTCACCCTCGAAAGGGCATCCAAAGGATGCGCCGATGGTGACGGAGGTCTTGAAGCCCTCTTTCTTGGCCTGAGCCCCTACTTCCTGCCAGGCCTTCACGGTCTCGTCAGAGCTCATGCCCTGGTTCTTCTGCGCGAATGTGTCCGAAGCTACAACCGCGTAGCCCACTTCATCGACCTTGGCGGCCCGAGCGCGTTCAAAACCCTTCAGATTCAAGATCAGGCCGATGTAGGACGCGCGGCCGTCGCGCGGCAGCGCCGCCAGCACGGCTTCCGCATCGGCCATCTGGGGCACGCGCTTGGGGTTCACGAAGCTGGCCACCTCGATACGGGTGATGCCGGCGTCGATCACGCGGGTGATGAAATCGACCTTTTCCTGGGTGGTCAGGATCTTGGGTTCGGCCTGGATGCCGTCCCGGGGACCGACTTCGACCAGGGTGACGCGCTTGGCGGACATGGGACGATTCCTATCAAATGGGATGGTTCATTTTAGACCCCCATCCCGAGGGGTGCAAAGGCACCGCTTCCAGCGGTGGTTACGGAGTGGTGCGGCGGGCGGCGAACGCTTGCCTCCTCCGGGCGAGGCCGCTAAGTGTCGGCCCGCATCGGAACCTCGCCAATGAGAGGTAAGATGCACAACTTCAGGCCGCAAGGCGCTGTCCGATTGGCGTTCCGGACATGCCCCGCCCACATACAAGGATTGCGAAATGAGCACGACACCGACCGGCCCGCTCAAGGGTTTGCGCATGATCGAGATGGGCCAGCTTTTGGCCGGTCCGTTCTGCGGCCAGCTGATGGGCGACTTCGGCTGCGAAGTGATCAAGATCGAACAACCCAACGCGGGCGATCCATTGCGCGAATGGGGCCGCGAGAAGGCCGCCGGCAAGTCGCTGTGGTGGCCGGTGGCCGCGCGCAACAAGAAGTGCATCACGCTCAATGCCCGCGTGCCGGAAGGCCAGGAGATCATCAAGACGCTGGTGAAGCAGTCAGACTTCCTGCTCGAGAACTTCCGCCCCGGCACGATGGAGAAGTGGAATCTCAGCTACGAAACGCTGTCGGAACTCAACAAGGGCATCATCATGATCCGCGTGTCGGGTTATGGGCAGACCGGTCCCTACGCGCCAAAGGCCGGCTACGCCGCCGTGGGCGAAGCGATGGGCGGTTTGCGATACGTCGTCGGCGATCCGTCCACGCCGCCGAGCCGCGTGGGCATCTCGCTCGGCGACACCATTGCCGCGACCTACGCCTGCATGGGCGGCGTGATGGCGCTGGAGCACCGGCACAAGACCGGGCGTGGTCAGGTGGTGGACGCTTCGATCTTTGAATCCGTGCTGCAGATGATGGAATCGCTGGTCACCGAATACGACAAGGTCGGCCACATCCGCGAGCGCACCGGGTCGATCCTGCCGAACGTGGCGCCGTCGAACGTGTACCCGGCGAAGGACGGCAGCTTCCTGATCGCGGCGAACCAGGACAGCCTGTTCACGCGCCTGGCGGAAGCGATGGGCCGTCCCGAGTTGGCGAAGGACCCGCGCTACAGCTCGCACACCGCCCGTGGCCAAAATCAGGCGGAACTCGACGCGCTGATCGGTGAGTGGACCAAGACCAAGACGGTCGCCGAGTTGGTGGAACTCACGGACAAGGCCGGCGTGGCGAGCGGCGTGTTGTTCCGCGCGCCGGAGATGCTGAAGGATCCGCACTATAAAGCGCGCGAAGCGATCATCGAGGTGCAGGACAAGGCGCTCGGCATGCTGAAAATGCAGAGCACCTTCCCGAAACTGTCGGAAACGCCGGGCAGCGTGCAGTGGACCGGCCCGGATCTCGGGCAGCATAACGATGAGATCTATAAAGGCCTGCTCGGCATGGACGATGCTACGTACCAGGACTACAAGAAGCGCGGCATTATTTAACCTCGGCCGTCATCCCGGACGCGCAAAGCGCGATCCGGGATCCAGGGGCTACAAACCCCGACGTTCGTTTACCCTGGACCCCGGGTCGCGCCGCGTGCCGCGGCTTGTCCGGGGTGACAAGAGCAAAGAGAAGGACTTGGCATGGCCAACAACTCAAACGATCCGGCGCTGAATACCGATTACGCAGGCGCCGGTTTCGGCGGCAGCCTCGACTTCGGCAAGAAGGCGGCTCTGCTCCACATCGACTTCGCCCGCGCGTATATCGACAAGACATGCAGCTTGTATGCCGGCGTCGAAGAGTCCGCCGAGGCGGCAAAGGAAGTTCTGGCGGCGGCACGCGCGGCGGGCATCCTGATCGTGCACACCCGCGTGGAGTTCACGCCGGGCGGCATCGACGGCGGCGTATTCTTCCGCAAGGTGCCGGCACTGCGCAACTTCGAGCGCGGCAGCAAGTACGGCGAGTTCGTGCATGGCCTGGAGCCGCTGCCGCACGAGCCGGTGATCACCAAGCAATACGCGTCGGCTTACGCGGGCACGAACCTGAACGCGACCCTGACCGCCGCCGGCATCGACACGGTGCTGCATGCGGGCTGGAGCACGTCGGGCTGCGTGCGCGCCTCCGCGCTTGATTCATGTCAAAACGGCTTCATCCCGATCGTGATACGCGAAGCGGTCGGCGACCGTCATCAAGCGCCGCACGACGCTAATCTTTTCGACCTTCAGGCGAAATACGCCGAAGTGAAGTCGAAGGACGAAGTGATCGCGTACTTGAAGAACTTGAAGAAGGTGAACTGATCATGTCCGCACCCGTCATCAAGCTGCCGCGCCGCGCCAAGGGCAAGCGCCCGCAGTTCTTCGAGGACCCGGCGATCGACCAGATGATGACCTTCCTGCTCGAACTCGCGACCGAAGTGTCGGTGGTTTACGACCGCCTCGACACGGTGGAACGCCTGCTCGACAGCAAGGGCACCATCAGCCGCGCGGATGTCGAGGCCTATCGCCCCGACGAGAAGATCGAAGCGGAGCGCATGGCGCGCCGCGACGCTTACCTGAAGCGCGTGTTCCGCATGCACGGCGAAGATTCGTCCTCGTCCGAAGGCGGCGCATAGAGCACGATCGGGGCAAGTTGAACCAACTGGAACCGTGAATCGTGCTCTATTTTATTAGATTGGCGCGCGATGGCCGGGAAAACCGGTTCCCACTTTTCCCTATCGCGCGCTAGCGGGATGGCGGTAAATCCTCTCGACGCCCTCGTCCGCCACGTCGCGACGACCGTCTATGAGGATCTGCCGCCGGCCGCGGTTGCCGCGGCCAAGACTTTCATCCTCGACACGCTCACCTGCGGCATCGGCGGATCCGCCGGGCCCGGCGCCGATCGCTTTCTGGCGGCCGCGCGCGGCTGGGGCGATGGCGACGGGGCGTACGTGTGGGGCACGGGACAGCGCTTGCCCGCGCCCAGTGCCGCGCTGATCAACGCCTATCAGGTGCACTGCCTCGAATTCGACCCCGTGCACGAAGGCAGCGTGCTGCATCCCATGACCTGTATGTTTCCGGCAGTGATGGCGGACGTGGAGCGCCGGCGCCGCGCCGGTTCCACCATCTCGGGCCGCGAATTGATTGCCGCCGTGGCCGTGGGCGTGGACGTCGTGTGCAACATCGGCCTCTCGGCGCACGGCGCGATGAAGTTCTTCCGCACGGCGAGCATCGGCGGGTTCGCCGCGACGGCCGCGGCGGCGAAACTGCGCGGGTTCGACGCAGAGCGGACGGCGGCGGCGCTGGGCATCATGTACGGCCAGACCTCCGGCACCATGCAGACCCACGTGGAGGGATCACCCCTGTTGGGCGCGCAGGTGGGCTTCAATGCCCGTGGCGCGCTGTGCGCGGTCGACCTTGCGGCGGCGGGGATCGACGGACCGCGCAACATCATCACTGGGCCGTGGGGCTACTTGCCCCTGTTCGAAGGCGAACACAATATCGACGCGACCTGGGCCACCTGGGGCAAGACCTGGCGCTTGCTGGAGATGGGCCACAAGCCGTTCCCGTCCGGACGGCCCACGCACTATGTCATCGAGGCGCTGCAAGGATTGCAGAGCGAACTCGGATTCAGCGCCAACGATGTCGCGCGCATCCACGTGAAGCTGCCGCCGCTTTCTTACCGCGTGGTCGGGCGCCCCGACATTCCCGCGCCAAATCCCACCTACGCCAAGCTGTGCGTGCCGTTCATCTGCGCGACCGTATTGCGCCGTGGCGGCCTAACCATCGGCGACTTCGCGCCCGACGCGCTGACGGACGCTGAAACGCACCGCATCGCCGCGCGGGTTGAGGTGGAGGAAGACAAAGCGGGCGATCCCGTGGCCTTCGGGCCGCAGGTGGTGACCGTGACGCTCAAGGATGGTCGGACCAAAAGCCGAGAGATCGCCTTTGCGGTTGGAGATCCGCGCAATCCGTTGCCGAGAGAACGGCAGCTGGAGAAATTCTGGTGGGCCTGGGAAACCGCCGCCGTACGCCTGCCGCGTGCGGCGGGTGAACAGTTCCTGAAACACATCGATGCCTTGGAAACCCTGACGGATGTTACGGTTTTGATTGACGCAATGGGCCCACCACAATCACTGGCACAATGACCGTCTAGTGATCGGATCAAATGCTGCCGCGCGGCTTGCTTGTCTGCCCGGCGCGAGACTGGTTCAATCCGTTCAGCGAACTTCGTTGGAGACTCCGCCATGCAGCCGCAAGTGATGCACGACCTGTTCCCGAAGCCCAATCACGACGAGGCCGCACGCCAGGAGTTCGTGGCCGACTTCCGCGTGCATCTGGCGGCGAAGGTCTTTCCCGGAAACTTCGGCGCCTACTTCGGCCGCGTGCTGCCGGCCTTCGCCAAGGCCAATGGCCGCGAGCCGAAAGACCGCCACGAAGTGCGCAAGGTGATGACGCAAGATCCGTACTATCAGATGTGGAGCCACATGCAGCGCTCCAGCCAGGAGATGATCTGGGATTCGGTCATCGACACGGTTGAGCGCACGCTTCCCGACCTGCAGGCCAAGGCGAGTAAGTTGAAAGGCAAGGGCACCCTCAACCTCGATCCGAAGGTCGAGATCCCGCGCTATCACACCGCCGCCGACATCCATCTCCAGCCCGGCGCCTATCACACCGACTCCGTGGCCGACGATATCGCCCAGGGCGCGGTGTACGAGCGCGGCACGTTCATCTACGCGATGGGCGGCATGGGACCGGAGAACGATGGGCTTGGGCGCATCCTGCACAAGTTCTTCCGCAAGCAATGGCCGGACCGGAAAATCGGCAAGGTGGTGGACATGGGCACCACCATCGGGCTGGGCATCGTCTATTGGGCGCAGAAGGAGCCGGACGGCGAGTTCCACGCCATCGATGTGGCAGCGCCCGTGCTGCGCTACGGACATGCGCGCGCGCAAGCCTTGGGCGCGACGGTGCACTTCAGCCAGCAGAACGCGGAGAAGACCAACTTCGCCGACAATAGTGTCGACCTTGTGATTTCGCACATCCTGCTGCACGAGACCTCGCGCAACGCGATCCAGAACATCTTCAACGAGTGCCACCGCATCCTGAAGCCGGGCGGTCTGATGCTGCACCTGGATTTGCCGCAGGTCGCGGGCCAGTCGCCGCTGGAAGGCTTCCTGTGGGAGTGGGAGGTCTACAACAACAACGAACATTTCTACGGCCAGCTGCGCGAACTGGACGTGGGCGAAGTGGCGGCGAAGGCCGGTTTCGACAAAGCGAAGTACAAGATTCACCAGGTCGACAGCACCTGGGCGGACGGGCAGACTCCCTACTCAGATTCCAATTTCACGTTCCCGGTCTACGCCGCGGAAAAATAGGACACACCCATGGCCGACGCTCAAAAGAAGCCCATCAAACTGCCCCGCACCGCCAAGGGCAAGAAGCCGATCTACTTCGATTCCGTGACCGACAAGCTGCTCTCCATGGTGCTGACGCTGACGGGCGAGTTGTCCGTCATGCGCGACCGGCTGGATACGGTCGAGCGCCTGATCGAGAAGAACAAGCTGTTCAAGCAGGACGACATTGAGACCTATGAGCTGAGCGACGCGGTCAACGCGATCCGCAGCGACCGGCGTGCCGCCTACATCGCCCGTGTGCTGAAAAGCGTGCAGGACGAACTGGAGAGCCTGCAACAGCAGGGCGAAGGCATGAATACCGAGGTGAAGCCGTAGACTCTATTTCCTCAAGCGCGGAGGAGCACGATGGCGCACGTGCTGCTGGTGGAAGACGACAAGGCGACACGGAATCTCTTGAAAGCGGCGCTGACGAACGCCGGCCACACGGTCGGCACCGCCGATGACGGCGCATCCGGCTTCGACGAGGCCACGCGGCAACGCCCGAACCTGATCGTCATGGATCTCGGCCTGCCGCAGGTGAGCGGCTACCAGGCAATTCGGCACCTGAAGCAGCACCCCATGACCCAGGCCATCCCCTTGCTTGTCCTGTCCGGCGCCACAACCGCCGGGGACAAGGACGAAGCCTATGAGGCGGGCTGCGACGCCTATGAGACCAAGCCGGTGCAGATCCCGCGGTTTCTGGAACGGGTCAAGGAACTGGCCCGCGGGAGCTAGCGTGGGCTAACCGCGCCAAAAGACTCGAAACGGACCCCTTGTCCGGCTATACGGGCGGCCCAATCGCTTGGAAACGGACCTCAGAAGCCGACGATGGCAGCGCCCGAAAAACGCATCGAGACCCGCGCGGACTATAGGCATTTCCTGCGCATCCCGACCCGGTGGTTCGACAACGACGTGTACCAGCACGTCAACAACACCGTGTACTATTCGTTCTTCGACACGGTCATCAACGAATACCTGATCCGCGAGGGCGGGCTGGACTTCGCCCACGGCGAGATCGTCGGGCTGGCCATCGAGACCCACTGCGAATTCAAGAAGTCGATCGCGTTTCCGCAGGCCATCGATGCGGGCCTGCGCGTCGGCAAGCTCGGCAATTCATCGGTACGCTACGAGGTCGGCCTGTTCATCGAAGGCGACGCCGAGTGCGCCGCCTCGGGCCATTTCGTGCACGTGTTCGTCACCCGCCCGGGCAACCGCCCGACCCCCATACCGCCGCGCATGCGCGAGGCCATGAGCCGTCTGCTCGTGGAGCGGATTTGACATTCGCAACAATGGTAACCGCAAGACTGCGATGCGAATGTCAAATCCATAAGCTCCACGGGATTCATAAATTTTGGAGTGGTCCTTAGATTCTAACATTCGCAAAGCCGCATCCCGAACCGGGATGCGAATGTTAGAATCGGACCACTCCCGGCATAAGGAGAAGACCATGAGTGAGCTACGCAAGAAATTCCGCGACATGATGAACAAGCCCGGCATGATCGTGGTGCCCGGCGCCAGCTCGCCGCTGGACGTGCGCTTGGCCGAGCAGGCCGGTTTCGACGCGGTGTACATGAGCGGCTATGCCGCCGCCTGCGTGCGCTGGGGCGTGCCGGACGTGGGCCTGGTCGGCTATGCCGAACTGGAGGAAACCGTGCGCGCCATGCGCAGCGTGTCCAACATCCCGATGGTGGTGGACATCGACACGGGCTACGGCGACATCGCCAATGTGAAGCGCACGGTCGAGGGCATGGAATTCCTGGGCGTCGCGGCGGTCCAGCTTGAAGATCAGGTGTGGCCGAAGAAGTGCGGCCACATGCACGGCAAGTTCGTCGAGCCGCGCGACGTGGCGGTGCGCAAGGTCAAGGCCGCTGTGGCGGCGCGCAAGGACCCCAACCTCGTGATTATCGCCCGCACGGACGCACGCGGGCCGCACGGCATGGAAGAAGCCATCTGGCGCGCGAAGGCGTTCCGCGATGCCGGCGCCGACATGACCTTCTTCGACGGCCCGCAATCGCTGGACGAGATGAAGCAGGTGTGCGCGCTCAACATCGGCCCGCAGATGGCCAACATGTCAGAAACCGGCCTGTCGCCGACGCTGTCGGCGAAAGAACTGGAAGACATGGGCTTCAAGCTGACAATCTGGCCGTCGACCAGCGCGCGCATCATCGTGAAGCAAGTGTCGGACTTCTTCGCGCACCTGAAGAAGACCGGCGATTCACGCCCGTGGATGGACCGGATGGCCTCCCTCGCCGAGACCAACAAGAAGTTGGGCCTCGACGACGTGAATGCGTTCGAGAAAGTGATCACCGGCTAACGCCGGATTTGTGGGGGGATGCGCGGCGATGACGACAACAGCGGACCTAGTCGCCAAAGCCGCAGCCCTCGGCCCGAAGCTGGTCGCGCGGCGCAAGACGGCGGCGGAGCTGCGCCGCATGCCCGACGAGACCATGGCCGACCTGGTGGACAGCGGCGTGCTTCGGGCGTGCATGCCCAAGCGTTGGGGCGGATTTGAACTGCCGTTCGGCGCGCATACCGATATCGCCATGGAACTCAGCCGGCACGACGGCTCGGCCGGCTGGGTGGCGGGCATCATCGGCAGCCACAACTGGTGGATCGGAAAGTTCAATGTCGAGACCCAGGAAGAAGTCCTCACCAACGATCCGAATGCGCTGATCGGGGCGGCGTTCGCGTCCAAGCCCGGCACCAAGGCCGTGGCGGTGGACGGCGGCTATCGCGTCACCGGTGAATGGATGTGGACCAGCGGCATCCATCATTGCGGCTGGTGCGCGCTGATGACGCCGCTGCCAAAGCCGGACGGGCCGCCGGACCTGCTGATGATCATGTTCAAGCAGGGCCAGTACACGGTGAAAGACGTGTGGAACGTGCCGGGCATGAAGGCCACCGGCAGCAACAACGTCATCGTCAACGACGTGTTCGTGCCGACGGGGCGGGCGACGCGCGTGCATGAGTTGAACAGCAAGACCTCGCCGGGGCAGGCGCTCAATCCCGGCTGGACCTACAAGCTGCCGATGCTGGAGGTGTTCGCCTACTCCGTGGCCGGGCCGACGCTGGGCTGCGCGCGCGGGGCGCTCGACAGCTTCATCGCGCAGATGGGCAGCCGCACGGCCTTGGACGGCAGCAAGGTCGCGGATTATCAGGCGCTGCAGATGCGGGTGGCGGAGAGTTCGGCGGAACTCGACGCGGCTTACGCCCTGTATCGCGCGGATCTCGACTACATGAACAGCGTCGCGGAAGCCGACGGCAACCTGACCTACATGGAAACGCAGCGCTTCAAGCGCAACTGCGCCTATATCGCCAACCTGTCGCGGCGGTCCGGTCTACGACTGATCGAGGCCATGGGCGCGGTGGGCGTGGACGACAACAATCCGGTGCAGGTGATGTTCGCCGACACACTGGCCGGCGCGGCGCATCGTGCGTTGAGCTGGGACGTGGCCGGATCGAACTACGCCAAGGCCGCGCTGGGCATCGGCGGCGGGCCGGACGAAGAGATCAAGAAACGCCAGGCCGCCGCGGCGGCGGCGCTCAAGAAATAGAGTCCAGGGATAGCGCGGCTTTCAGCAGCGTTTCCATGTGCGCGTCGGCGATGCCGAGTTCGTGCAGGTGCTGCACGAGATTGCGCAGGTATTCCAGACTGCGCCCTTCGCTGCCGATGCCTTGCAGGATGTGGCCCACCTTGTCCGCGTCGCTCCAGGTGCCGATGTATTGCTGATGCGCCGTGTCCGCCACATACACTCGCGCGATCGCGGTGCGGCCCGAGGCGAGCACGATGGGCCGGTGGCGCGGGATGTAGATGTCGGTGATGAGTTCGCGCGCATCGAGGTATTCGAGCGCATGGTCCGCGTCGACGGCGGCGATGCGATAGGCGCGGCCGCTGCAACCGTCGCCTCCTTCTTCCTTGGCCATCAGCCCGCACACGAGCCCCGGCACGTCGTGGGTGCCGCGATAGTGGAACGAGAGCAGGCACATGTCGCGGCGGTAGCCGTCCAGGCGCGCCGGGCTGGTTTCGATGAAGGCGAAGCCGGGCCGCCACATCAGCGAGCCGTAGCCGAAGACCCACAGGTCGTTCACGTCCAGCGCCGGATCGCCCGCGGGCACGGGCGCGGGAACGTAAGGCTTGCCGCTGACTTCAGGTGAAAGCGATCCGGTCATGGCGTGGTTTTAGCGCCATGCTAGGGTCGATGCCATGGCGAACAAATGGATCAAGCGCGGCGGCGTTGCGGTGGCGGTCCTCGCGGGACTGTATGTCGCGGGGTGGTTGGCCACGGCGAAGACCGTGAGCGAAGGCGCGCGCACTTGGCTGGCGCAGCAGCAGACCGGCGGCCTAACGATCACCACGGGCGACTGGCAAACCACCGGCTTTCCGGGGCGCATCGTCATCACCGTGCCCGATGTGACGGTTCACTCGCCGGTGACCGCAGGCGATTGGGTGTGGCGCTCTCCGCGCATCCTGCTCACGACGTCCGCGTTTTCCTTCCATCACCTCACCGTTGACGCCGCGGGCACGCACACGCTGGGACACGGCGCCGCGCCGGGGCTGCCGCTGATCTTCGCCGCCGATGAGGCGCGCGCGGTGATCGCGCTGGCCTGGGGCGGACGGTTGCGGCACAGCACCCTCACCGCGTCGCAGCTGACGGTGCGCGAAAGCCAGGATGCCGCACCGCTGCTGCGCATGGGATCGGGCAGCGCCGATGCGCGACTGTTCGACAACGCGGAAACCCCACCCACCAACCCCACCCTGCCGCCGACCGCGCGGGTGGAATTGGAAGCGCGTGACGTTGTATTGCCGTCGGGCATGATGCCGCTGGATACGCCGATCGCGCGCGCCGCACTCACCGCGGAGCTGACGGGTACGTGGACGCCGGGGTCCCTGCCGCAGGTGCTGGACGTCTGGCGCGCGGGCGGCGGCACGGTGGAAATCCGCAGTGCCGAACTCGACTGGCCGCCGATCCGCATCGCCGGCAGCGGTTCCTTCGCGCTGGATGAGAAGCTTCAGCCCACCGGCGCCGCGAACATGCGCGTGCAAGGCGGGATGGAGTTGATGGATGGGCTGGTGAAGGCCGGTGTCCTCACCGCGCAAGTCGCCAGCGTGGCGCGGATCGGGCTCGCGTTGATGATGCGCCCGAACGTCAACGGGGTTCAGGAACTCAATGTGCCGCTGACGCTGCAAGACCGCGCCGTGAGCGCGGGGCCGCTGGCATTGGGGACGTTGCAAGAGATCGCTTGGCCGCCGCTGGCGGTACCGTAGACGACTTACCAGATGATGACGGCGGCGCCCGCGCGACCATCGGGGCCGCTAGTGCCGGAAATGCCCGCGGTGCCGCCGATGGCCGGCCTTGCCGAAACGCCGGTGGCGTAGGACGGCGAGAAGTAGATGTCGTAGCCGGTGGTGTAACCGTTCGCCGTGCCCGCACCGTTCGCGGTTGCTGAAGTGCCGGGATAGAATGCGATACCCCCGGCGTCGCCGTCAGAGACAGTCGCCAGAACGTCGACAGAGAACGGGTTGTAGCTGGCAGAGCCCACCCAGCGATAGGTGATCACACCCGCCACATTGGTTGCCGTGATACCCGCAGCCCGCAAGTTGGCGTCCGCATTGATCTGGGTGACAAGAGACGTCGCGACCGACGTCGGTGTGGAACCACCAGCCAGTGTGACGGTGATGGGGGCGACGGGCGTAATGACCGTGGGCGTGGAGGTGGCGGTGTTGCGGAACGACAGCGTGATCGTCTCGCCGCCTGCAGGCGTGGCGGTGATGGTCGCCGTGCCGTAACCGAAGCCACGGGCCGGCGTCCCGTAAAGATCGCTCAAGGCAGCGCCGCCCACCGGGTTGCGCACCGCGCCCGTGCTTTGCGTATAGCCGCCGCCGCCGCCGCCGCCGAAGCCGTTGGTGTTGCTGGCGGAGAGGAATGCCGTCCCGGAAGGCGCTGCCGTGACCGTTTCCGCAGCCGTACCGCCGGGCGTAACGGTGAAGCTCACCAGCGTATCATTGCCGGCGGTGCCGAGCAGGAGCGACAATAAGACGCCGTAGTTCATCCTGAAGGTACTGCCGCTGACATAACTCGCGAAATAGCCCGCCAGGCCACCGAGAGGGTGGCCGGTGTTGTAGTGAGTGACGATGCTCTGCGCCAAAATCGCGGTCGTCGTATCCGAACCGAGGACCGTATAGGTCGACGACAATGGCGTACCCGTGCCGTTGGTCAGTTCAAGAAATATCTGGTCGCCGGTGTGAACCGTCCCGCTCACCGTAAAATTCGCTGTGGCCGGACTGGTCGTGGTTCCGCCGGCGAGCGTGCCCGGGTTCGGCGTGATCGCGACCGTGGCCGGCGTCACCGTCGCGGTGACTGTCGCGGCGGTGCCGTTGCCCTCTTGCAGGAGATAGAACTGGTTACTGGGTGCGCCGCCGACAAAGATCGCGCGGATGTCGACACCGCTGGTATTGAGCGGTGAGGGATCATCCAGATTATCTACCATATGCGTGGCGATGGCCGTCGCGTCCGTGTCGCTTGCCTGCACTGTGTAGTTGAACACATAAGTGGGATTCGCGAACGTCAGCGTGATGACGTCGCCGACGACCGGCGTGGTGGGCACCGTAACGGTGATCGTGGCGTAGCGCAGACGGCCGTAGGCGCCCGCGCCCGCACCGCCGCTGAGCGGCACGAACGTCGCCGGGTCGACCGTTGACACGCCGCCGCCGCCGCCGCCGCCGCCGGCACCGCCGACGGTCCCAAGCGCCCTGTAACCCGCGCCGCCGGACCCGCCCGTGGCGCCGAGAGAGATGATGCCGCCTGTTCCGACACCGCTGCCGGTCCCGGTACCGCCGGTGGCCGGTGTCGATGCCACGACCGGTGCGGCGCCCCCCGAATAGCACACCTGGTTCGGCGGATCGGCGACAGGGAAGGAGGTGGTATTGCCGTTTTGTCCGCCGCAAACACTCTGGGTGTTGTCAGCGCCGCGCCCGGGCGTGGCGCCGGTGCCAGCGCCGCCGCCGCCCAGACCGCATTGCGCGCTTGTTCCGACGACCGTGTCACAACCAGCCGAGAGAACGGGCACGCCGAGGAGCGTGTTGTCGCTGAAGCTGGCGCCGCCGCCGCCGCCCGCGGCCATGACCACGCGCGTGGTGTTCTGCAAGACCGCCGTCGCCGCGCCGCCGCCGGCGCCGTCGGTCGCCGTCATACCGTTTCCGAGACCAGCACCGCCGACGGCGACGGTGAACGTCTGGTTTGCGGCCGGCACAGTGGTCGCCGCGGCGGTATAGGCGCCGAAAATTCTGCCGCCGGTAAATCCGCCGCCGCCACCGGCACTGCGGCCGATAGTGTCGTAGTAGCCGCCGCCGCCGCCCGCCCACAGCTTCGCGTAGATGCTCGGCAGGTTGCTTGGGACGATCACCGATGCGGAGGTTGCGGCGAAGCTGTTCGACGCCCGCGTGCGCAAGTCGCACTGGAAAACGCCGGCGACGGAATTCGTCGGGCAGAGGCTGTTCTCGTCGGCGAACGGCGGAATGAAGGATTTCAAGCTGGCGATATAGCGGGTCGTGTTCATGAACGTGCCCGCGGGACTGCCGGTGAATGTCGCGGTGTTGACGCCGGTGAGGTTCGCCGCGGCCGCGCCCGTCGTCGTGACGTTGATATCGCCGTTGTAAAGGTCGGCGTCGAGTTTCCAGTTCAGCGCCAAGGCAACGCTGCCCTCGGTCACCCCGGTGGAGAGATACGACAGCCGGCTGCGATAGGTGCTGGCGATGTTCGCCGTAGTGCGCGCGCCATTCCACAGACGCACATCGGAAATACTGCCGGGGAAGTAGTTGGCCGTGCCGTCCGCATCCGCGCCGACATAGAAGTTATGCGCCCCGACGAAGATGCCGCGGTCGAGCGTGAGACCATTGACGGTGCCGGTGACGCTGATCTTGCTGGATGCCGTGCCGGACAGGACGCCGTTCAAGTAGACGGAAATCGTCTGCGAGCTATTGAGGTAGGTGACCGTCACCATCGTCCATTCGTCGAGCGAGATCGCGCCGAACTTGTGGGATTCGGTGATATCGGTGTCGACGTAGACGTCGTCGGCGGTCGTCAACGGCGTCATGTTGACGTCCGTCAGGATCACCTGCTTGCCCGCGAGATCGACGTTCACCGTCCCTGTCGCATCGACGTAGACACGGAAGCTGTTGTTCGCGGCCGTGTCGGCGGCACTCCACTGGCCCATGATCACCCCGCGGGTGGTGGGATAGCGAGTGAGGCGCACCATTGCCTCGAACGTCGCCTGCAGGGTGGGGGTTGTCGCAGCACTCGGCGTGAGGATTGACTGGACTGTTTGGCCCGTTCCGGCGCGCACCGAACCGGTCGCGCCCATTTCCGCCGACAGCATCGCCGGCCCGATCACCACATCGTCGATGTAGTTGAGATGCGTGCCGCCGCCGATGAAGGAAACGCGGTTGTCGCCATCGAGATCGCTGGTGACGCCGCTGGTGTAAACCGTCGCGCTGTTGGTGGCGTCGTCGGTCTGGGTGATGCGACCCCAGAGACGGTTGCCGTCGTCATAGGCCTCGATGCGGTAGATCTTATTACAAGTAAGCGTGAAGTCCTGGTCGGCGGTGTTTACGCTTGTGGAGGAAGAGGCCAGCTGGGTGGAGTCATCACGGATGGAGATGGTATTGGTGCCGAAGCCGGTACCGCTGGTGTAAAAGCGGAATGTGATCCCGTGTAAACCATTGGCGCCGAAGATGTCCGAGCCTGCGGTGCGATCCCCCGGCGTGACGCGCGTGGCGATGGACATGCCGGGATCGTTGCTGGAGCACGTCAAATCGGCCGCGGAGGGCGCGGCCGGCGACGGGTTCGGCGTCCAGAGCGCTTCGACGTGCACCGGGCGCACGGTGGGATCGAAGACGTAGTTCGCGGCGCTGGTGCTCAACGCGACGCCGCCCGCGAAGCTGGCGACATAGTTCGTTGAGCTGACCCGCGCGCCATTGACCGCCTGTTGCGCCAGCGCGACGGTCGCGCCGCTCTGGCCGGTGTCGACCTTGGCGGAATCGAAATTCCCGCTGTTGTTGCCGAAGGTTTCCGTCAACGTCGCGGTGACCGACGCTTGCCCGTTCAGGCTCAGACAAACCTTTTCGAGACTGCCCGTGGAGGGCACATACACTTGGTCGTCGAACGGCGTGTCGCCGGAGGAACCTGTGAACGGGCCGGTGACCACGGCCGTCACGGTCGCATCGGCGCTGATCGTGCCGCCCTTAGCTGGATGCTTGTTCGCGATTTCCCCGACGGACGCCGTCGCCTGAAGATCATTGTTCGCCGCGGAGCGCGCACCGAGCGTGTTACTGCCGTGGCTGATCACGGCGAACGGCACTCTCTGGCCGGTATCCACCAGCGACGTTCCGGATACCTTCTGCACGCTGATCGAGGCCGCCGTGGAATCGAGCGTTCCCGTCAACGTGCTCGTGCTGCTGTAATCGTTGGCTACCCTGCGGCAGAAGTTGCGCGCATCCTTCGAAACCACGTAGGTGTAGTAGTTGCCGTATTGATCGACCGCCTGGTCTCGGCTCAGGCCGATATCCTTCCACGGCAAGACGCCCGCGTTGGGAGAGCCTGAAAGACCGGTGCAGGTCGCTGCCGCCGTTCCGTCCGGCGTGTCCTTTACATCCGGACAGGGCAAAGCGCCGTTGGTGCCGCTCGACCCGCTGCTTTGAAGGTAATAGGCGATCAAGGCCGGCACGGCCGAGGATTGGCGGGCGTTGCCGGCTTTCATGCGCTCGATGACGCGCTTGCCGGATTCGAGGTTCAGGAACACCGCCGCAGCCGTGAGGGCCACGCCGACGGCCACACCGGCGACGATGAGGACGGTCTGGCCGCGGTCGTCGCGTGCGTGGACGCCAAGTTCCCGCTTGAACAATGCCGTGAGCCGCCGCATCCGCCTAACCCCAAGTCCTCAAAGCGGTTTTTGCCGTCCGCCGGTCCCGAGCCGACGCTGGCCGTCACCAGCTTAACCTATCGCCGCAACACGAGAAATCGGCTTCGATATAACAACTGTCGATAGAAATTTGGACGCGCCTTGACTGGACGTCGACCACTTACGCCCTGCACGCGGAAAGGTTGCAGTTTCAAACGGCTAGGGGATGGTCTCGAACTTCTCGACGACCCATGGCTCCTTCGCCGCCAGGTCGTACCATTCGCGCATCGCCGGCAGGGCCAGGACGGCGTCGCAGTAGGCCTGCGACACCGGGTCCACATCGACCGCGTAGGTTTTGAAGCGCGTCACGACGGGCGCGTACATGGCATCCGCGTGGGAGAAGCGTCCGAAGAGGAATGGGCCCTCCTGGCCAAAGCGCGTGCGCGCTTCGCGCCAAATGGCGGTGATGCGCGCCACGTCCTCCGCCACGCCGGGCGCGGCACCTACCGCCTGGGCACGCTCGGGCCAATGGCGGCGTACGTTCATCGGCATGTTGCTGCGCAAGGCCTGGAAACCGGAATGCATCTCGGCGGAGATCGAGCGCGCCATGGCGCGCGCGTGCGGATCGCTCGGCCACCAATGGCGGTCGTAGAACGCATCGGCGAGGTACTCGAGGATCGCCAGCGAATCCCACACCGTGATGTCGCCGTGTTTGAGCACCGGTACCTTGCCGGCGGCGGAGTGCTGCTTGATCTGCGCCGCCGTGTCGTCCTGGCCGAGACCGATGGTGGTCTCATGGAACGGCAGGCCCGCGACCTTCATCGCGATCCAGGGCCGCATCGACCAGGAGGAATAGGCCTTGTTGGCAAGGATCAGATGCAAGTCCGTCGACATGGACGTGTCTCCTAGGCTTGCTTGGCGTCGATGATTCCGCGGCGCACGGCGCGGGTGCGCGTGAACAAATCTTCCAGCGCCTGACCGTCACCCTTGCGGATTGCTTTTTGCAGGCCCGTCAGGTCTTCGCTGAAACGCTGGATGATCTCCAGCACCGCGTCCTTATTGTTGAGGAAGATGTCGCGCCACATCACCGGATCGGACGCGGCGATGCGCGTGAAGTCGCGGAAGCCCGAGGCGGAGAACTTGATCACTTCCTGGCGCAGGTCGTCGGCGAGATCGCTCGCCGTGCCGACAATGGTGTAGGCGATCAGGTGCGGCAGGTGCGATGTGATCGCCAGCACCATGTCGTGGTGATCGGGCTTCATCAGTTCGACCTTGGCGCCCATGGTGCGCCACAGGGTGGCGACCTTTTCCACCGCCGCCGGATCCGCGTTCGGCAGCGGCGTCAGGATGGTCCAGCGGTTCTCGAACAATTCGGGGAAGCCGGCCTCCGGGCCAGAGTGTTCCGTTCCCGCGATGGGATGGCCCGGCACGAAGTGGACATTCTGCGGCAGATGCGGCGCGATTGCGTCGACCACGGCCTGTTTCACCGAGCCGACATCCGTCACCACGCAGCCCGCTTTCAAGTGCGGCGCAATGATTTTCGCGATCTCTTCGTTCGTGCCGATGGGCGTGGCGATGACCACCAGATCAGCGTTTTTCACCGCCTCCGCGTAGTCCGCGGTGACGGCGTCGACGACCTTCAGGCGCAAGGCGGTCTCGCGCGTTTCCGGCCGGCGCGCGCAAGCGACGATGGTGTTCACGGTGCCGTCGCGGCGCATCGCGCGCGCCATGGACGAGCCGATCAGACCGATGCCGATGAAGGCGACGCGTTCGAACAATATCTGCATCACGGTTGCTTCATGAAGGCTTCTACCGCGTCGAGTGCGAGGGCGGTGGCCTCGTCGTCGCCGATGGAGATGCGCAAGTGGTTGGGCAAGCCGTAGGCTTCCACGCGGCGCGCGATGATGCCGCGGGACTGGAGGAATTCATCCGCCGCGATCACATTCTTCGGGCCGGTGGCGGGAAATTCCGGCGACACGAAATTGGCATGTTCGCCGACGACCTTGAGGCCGAGGCCGCGCAGGCGTTGAATCGCCACGCCCATCCATTTGGTGTTGTGACGGCGGGCCTTTTCAACATGCGCCTGGTCGCGCACGGCGGCGATGGCGGCGGCCTGTGCCGGACCGGAGGTATTGAACGGCGCGCGCAAACGCTCGAGCGCGTCGATGATCGCTTTCGCGCCCGTGCCCCAGCCGATGCGCAAGGAAGCAAGTCCGTAGATCTTGGAGAACGTGCGCGTCGCCACCACGTTCGGCAGCGTCTTGGCCATCTCGAGGCCGCTGTCGTAATCCGGCGCGGTCATGAATTCCGCGTAAGCGCCGTCGATCACCAGCAGAATGTCTTCGCGCAACCCGCCGCGCAGGCGCTCGAGTTCCGCTTTCGGCATGTAGGTGCCGGTGGGGTTGTTCGGGTTGGCGATGAACACGAGCTTGGTGTTCGGCGTGACCGCCGCGAGGAGCGTGTCGACGTCGGCGGTGAGGTTCTTCTCCTCCGCCTGCACCGGCTTCGCGCCGACCGACGCGGCGTAGATGCCGTAAATCAGGAAGCCGTGACGGGTGTAGACCACCTCGTCGCCTGGACCCGCATAGGCGCGGCACAGCAAGTTCAGAATCTCGTCGGACCCGCAGCCGCAAATGATGCGCTCGGGATCGAGGCCGTGGATGTCCGCGACGGCTTCGCGCAACCCGGTGGAGGGGCCGACCGGATAGGCGGCGAGATCGGCGCGCGCGGCCTCGTACGCCGCCACGGCCTTGGGGCTCGGCCCCAGGGCGGCCTCGTTGGACGACAGTTTGATGACCCGGCTGACCCCTGCGATCTTCGACTTGCCGCCCACGTAGAGCGGGAGATCCAGGACGCCGGGCCGCGGCTGCGGTAGCGCCATCTTGGCAGGCCCCCCTTGGGCCTTAGGGCCCTAGGCCCTTGAAAAGGGCCCAAGTCATAGGGGCTGGGGGGGCCAAAATCAAAGAAAACGTTGACACTTTTGGGGTACAGAGGTGTCTTGCGCCCAACCTTTCGGGCACGCGCCCCTATGGCCGGCCCGGCAATGGATATCGACGCCCGTTATGAACCTTGAGCGACCCACTGTGGCGCGGCCCCAGCCGCCCGCCCCGGGCCCCCTTCCGGGGCCAATCCTGACTCTGCAGCAGCCCCTGCTGCTGCAGTCCGGGATCGCGCTCGCGCCCGTGACCGTCGCCTACCAGACTTACGGCACGTTGAACGAAGCGGCGTCCAATTGCGTGCTGCTGTGCCATGCCCTGACCGGAGACCAGTTCGTCGCAGGCCACCATCCCGTGACTGGGAAGCCGGGCTGGTGGGACGACCTGGTCGGGCCGGGCAAGATGATCGACACGGACCGGTTCTTCGTCGTCTGCGCCAATGTGCTTGGCGGATGCATGGGCTCCACCGGACCGAAAGAGATCAATCCGGCGACCGGCAGGCCCTGGGGACTGACGTTCCCCGTGATCACCATCCGCGACATGGTGCAGGCGCAAGCGAAACTGATGGACCATCTGGGCGTGAAGCAGGTGTTCTGCGTCGCCGGCGGCTCCATGGGCGCGATGCAAGTGCTGGAGTGGGCGCATCGCTTTCCCGAGCGCGTGTTCTGCGCCCTGCCGATCGCGGGGTCCTACCGCCATTCCGCGCAGAACATCGCGTTCCACGAAGTCGGACGCCAAGCGATCATGGCGGACCCGGACTGGTGCCACGGCGCGTATCTCGACGAGAACAAGACTCCGAAACGCGGGCTTGCCGTCGCGCGCATGGCCGCGCACATCACCTATCTGTCGGAAACCGCGCTGCACCGGAAGTTCGGCCGCCGCCTGCAAGGGCGCGATGCGCTGACCTACGGCTTCGACGCGGATTTCCAGGTGGAAAGCTATCTCCGCCACCAGGGCATGACGTTCGTCGACCGCTTCGACGCCAACTCCTACCTCTACATCACACGGGCGATGGATTACTTCGACCTCGCCGCGGAGAACGACGGCGTGCTCGCAAAAGCTTTCGACAAGACGCACGTGCGCTTCTGCCTGGTGTCGTTCTCCTCCGACTGGCTGTTCCCGACCTCGGAAAGCCGCGCGATCGCCCACGCCCTCAATGCGGTGGCGGCGAACGTGAGCTTTGTGGAGATCGACTCCGACAAGGGCCACGACGCGTTCCTGCTGGACGAGCCGGAGTTCCATCAGACCGCGCAGGGTTTCATCGACGGTGCCGCAGCGATCCGCGGCCTGCCGCGGCGGAACGCGTGACATGAACATGACGCGCCCCCATCCCCCGCTGGTTCCCGGCCGCATCCGTGTCGACCTGCAGCAGGTCGCCGACCTGGTGCCGAACGGCGCGCGCGTGCTCGACGCCGGCTGCGGCGACGGCACGCTGCTGGCCTACCTTGGCACGTACAAACAGGTGGACGGGCGCGGACTCGAACTGTCCATGGCGCGCGTGCGCGCGGCGGTGAGCCAGGGCCTGTCGGTGATCCAGGGCAACCTGGAAACCGATTTGAAGGACTATCCCGCGGGCGCTTTCGACTACGTGATCCTCAGCCAAACCTTGCAGGCCACGCATCGTCCGCGCGCGGTGCTGGAGGACATGCTGCGGGTCGGACGGCGCGCGATCGTCTCGTTCCCGAATTTCGGACACTGGCGCGTGCGCATGTCGATCATGTTCGGCGGCCGCATGCCGATGACGCGCACCCTCGCCGACACCTGGTACGACACGCCCAACATCCATCTCTGCACGATCAAGGATTTCGTCGATCTGTGCCGCAGCATGGGCGTGAAGATCGAAGCGGGGTATGCGCTCGACGGCCAAGGCGTGCCGCGGCGCTTCAGCGCGCTTGCGCCGCAAGCCAATCTGTTCGGCGAGCAGGCGGTCTTCGTGCTGTCTCGGGTCGGCGCCTAGAGAGTGGCACTTAGGGCCGATTGATCGGCAATTGCGGATCCATCGGCGACGGTTGGGCCTGCGCCAGTTGGCGCTTCTGGCGCGCCGGCACCGCATCGAACGGCACCGCATAGATCTGCTTTTCGGCCTCGATCACCACCACGCCCGCGATGGTGGGGAACAGCTTGGCCCCAAGGTCGTCCAAGGCCGCGGCCCAGGGGCCGAACAAGCGCCACCACACCGGCGGCATGAACAAGGCCGTGGTGGTGGCGCGCGGCGCGAACATGCCGTCGCGCAAGAGCTTCGTGATTTGGCGCTTCGAGAACGGGCGGCCTTGCGCGAACGGGGCGCGCTCCGCCCAGGCCCACAGGCCGCGGCGATTGGCGACCACGGCGATCAGGCGGCCACCGTCAGCCAGCACGCGCCAGCATTCGCGCAGCACCGTGCGCACTTCGGCCGTGCTTTCGAGGCAGTGAACCATCACGATGCGGTCCATCGAGCGATCGGGAAACGGCAGCACATTTTCATCGGCGAGCGCGACCAGGCCGCCGCCGCCTTCGGCGTCCGGCCAGCGCATCACCCCTTGGCCCGCGGGCATGACCGCCAGGACGCGTTCGGCCTCACCGCGGAAAACGCCGAGGTAAGGCGTGGCGAAGCCGATGCCGAGGACGCGCTGTTGCTCGAGGCGCGGCCAAAGCGCGCGCAAGCGCCGCGAAATCAGACGCACCACGGCACGGCCCAGGGGCCGGTCGTAGAAATTCCGCAGATCGATGACGTCGGACCACATACCCCAGGGTTTATCACAGGGTCGGGATTACTGCATTGCCGGGTCGGATGCGGTATTATCCCGGCCATGACGGATGAGATGCCGAAGCGCTGGGCAAGAATCGCCGGGTTCACGTTGATCGAAATCGCGGTCGTTCTGGTCGTGGTGGGATTGCTGCTGAGCGGCGCGATGTACGGCATCAAGCCGGTGATCGACAGCAGCCGGACCGCGACGACCAACGGAAAGCTGGAACGGATCGAATTGGCCCTGCTGGCCTACGTCATGCAGAACGGCTGCCTTCCCTGCCCCGCGGACGGCGACATGGCGACCAACAGCGCGACCGGGAATGCGGGCTGGTCGCATGCCGACACCGGCTATTACGGACCCAACCACGCGACCAATAACCGGCCGTGCGCGGCTCCGGGGGGATCGGCGTGCAACGCGACGGTTGGCGTGGTGCCGTGGAATACCCTGGGCATCCGCGAAGCCGACATGATCGACGGCTGGAGTAGCAGGATTACCTATGCGGTCGCTCAGAGCCTTACGGCCACGACGGGGTCGAGCATGGTCCGCACGGCACCCGCGTCCTACCCGGCGGGCACGTTGTCGGTGAACGATTACGGCGGCGTCTCGCAGACAACGGCGGCGGCGTATGTCCTGGTGAGCCATGGACGCGACCGCGCCGGGGCCTTCAGCAGCGGGGGCGCCACCATTAGCACCGGCACCACCTACGGCGCCGGCACGCCGCAGGGGGCGAACATGCCGGCCAACAACCCCGGCACGTTCAGGCAGGACAGGTACCATCCGATCCCCGGCGCGGCGACCTACTACGACGATATCGTGCTCTACCGCACCGCCCCCAATATGATCCGCGATTGTGGGCCCAACGCCTGCGGTAATCCTTCAGGATAGGCAATCGCCGGCGCATCGCGCGGCTGGCCTAACCCCCTGCAAAAATGTCATATTCCGACGGCCGACCGGCGGGACACGAAGCCGGCCGAACGTGAAGTGCGGGCTGCGGGAACGCACCGGATAGGGTATCTTGGGGACCGGCGATTCCATGTCAGGGCTGCTCCTGGCTAGATCGCTGTATGGGCTGGGGAAATATGCGTTTGCGAAGCGGCGTTCGCGCCCTTGGATTCAGCTTGGTCGAAATCGCGATCGTGTTGGTCGTGGTGGGTCTGCTTGTGTCGGGCGGCCTGATGGGCGTCTCGCCCGTTCTGCAGGCCAACAAGGTCACCCAGACCAACGCCCAACTGGACAAGATCGAGCAGGCGTTGGTGCTCTACGTCATCCAGAACGGCTGCCTGCCATGTCCCGCCAGCCCGACCGGCACCGGCAACGCGACCGACGCTAACGGTAGCTATTCCACGGGATGCTGGCCTACCGGCCAGAGCGCCGGCGTCGCCTGCACACCGCTTCAAGGAGTCGTTCCCTGGGTGAACCTCGGGCTGGCGCGGACCGATGTCGTGGATGCCTACAACAACTTCATCGATTACGTACCGACCGCGGGCTTGAACACCAGCAACACCAGCATGGTGAGGACGCCGCCGGCGACCTATCCGGCGGGCACTCTCGACGTGCAGAACCTCACGCCCGTTGAACAGACGAGCGTTGCGGCTTACGTGCTCATCAGCCACGGGCCTGACGGTTCGTTTGCCTATCAAAGCATCAACGGCACGCAGCGGACCGATCCGAACAGTTCAGCCCCCCAAGCCTGCAATGCAGTGGGACAAGCTGCCGCCTGCACGGCTGCCGGGACGCCGACTTACGCGACGGGATATTATATTCAAGATCAGCCCCGGTCAGCCGGACGCTATTTCGACGACATCGTGCGCTTCAAGTCCGCGCCTGTGATTGTTCAAAGCTGCGGCGCGAACGCGTGTGGAAACCCGGCGTAAAACGCCGGTCGAGTTTGGGGGACGTGAGACGATGACGGGAATTGGACTGCGCCAGTCGGGCCGGCGCGCGGCGCAAGTATTGGCGCTGGGCGTGGCGATCCTGGTACCGACATGCGCGATGGCGCAGGACGCGGAGCTGGCACCCGAGTTGCAGTGCCTGCGCTACGTCCAAGCCCAGGAACGCGCCAAGACGATCCCCGTGGGTTTGCTGACGGCGATCACGTTGGTGGAATCCGGGCGCCGCGGCGACGACGGCAAGGTGAACCCCTGGCCGTGGACGATCAACGTCGGCGGCAGGGGGATGTATTTCGCCTCGAAGGAAGAAGCGATTGCGGAGACCCGCAAGCTCATGGACGAAGGGCAGCGCTCTATCGACGTCGGCTGCATGCAGATCAATCTTCGCTACCATCCCAATGCCTTCAAGAACCTGGAGGAGGCGTTCGACCCTGCGGCCAACGTCGCCTATGGCGCGCAGTTCCTGAAGTCGCTCCATCTGTTGCAAGGCTCGTGGCCGAACGCAGTGGAACGCTTCCACAGCTCGGAAGATGGGCGCCGCGCCGAGTACCGCGAGCGCGTGCTGACTGTGTGGAACGACGATGCACGCACGCTCATCATGAACGCCGTGATGGCGGAGAACACCGACACGCCGTATCACCGCGCCTTGCGGGACTTCGTGGATGCTAAATATTCCGCCGCGCTCGACAAGTATCAGGACATCGTCGACACGGCGCCCAAGGACCGTCTTGGCTTGCTCGGCCTCGCCATGACGTTCGAGCGTCTCGGCCGCACCGAGGAAGCCCACGATTCGTACGCGCGCTACTTGGTGGTCGAGCCAACGGCGGAAAGCGTCGCCGCGCACGTCTTGCAGGTCGCCATGCAACAGCCGACGCCCGAAGCGAAGCGGCTCTTGGGCATCTATGTCACGACCGGCGTGCGCCGCGCCGACGTGCTGTCGGCCTACGCGGATGTGCTCGCGCGCCTTGGCGAGAATGACGCGGCGCTGACTTACGCCGCCGCCGCCGCCGAGGGCCAGCCCACCGTCGCCATGTACCAGCTGAATGCCGGCGTGTTGTCGGACCGCCTGAACCACAAGGCCCAGGCCGTCGCCTATTACCAGGAGTTCCTGGCATTGTTCGCGCGCAACCCGGTCTACATCGACACCTCGATCGCCGGGGTCCGCGATCGCGCGCGCCATCTCTCGTCCACGCTCTAACGTCCGCCCCGCCTCTCCGCCCCCTGTTCCGCCAGCGCTCGCGCTCTGCGGAATCTACATGAGGAGCCGTCATGGATATCACTGAACTCTTGTCCTTCATGCAAAAGAACAAGTCTTCGGACCTGCACCTGGTCGCCGGCAAGGAACCGATGGTGCGTATCGACGGCGGCCTGAGGCCGGTCAAAACCGGCGACCTTTCCGCCGACGTCGTCAAGAACATGATCTACTCGATCATGACGGAAGAGCAGCGTTCCGAGTACGAAGCGGAAAAGGAAATCGACTTTGCTGTGGCCTTCGGCCAAGAGTCGCGCTTCCGCGTGAACGCCTACACCACCACCACCGGCGCCGCGGCTGCGTTCCGTGAAATCCCAACCAAGATCCCCTCGCTCGAACAGCTCAACGCGCCGGAGATCTTCAAGCAGTTCGCGCAGATCGAGCGCGGCATGGTGCTGATTACTGGCCCAACCGGCTCCGGAAAATCGACGACCCTGTCGGCGATGATCAACTGGATGAACGAGAACACGGACAACCACATCCTCACGGTCGAGGACCCGGTGGAATTCGTGCACGGCAAGAAGCGCGCCCTGATCAATCACCGCGAAGTCGGCCGGCATACCAAGTCCTTCGCGCGCGCGCTGAAAAGTGCCCTGCGCGAGGACCCGGACGTGATCCTGGTCGGCGAAATGCGCGACCACGAAACGATCTCGCTGGCGCTGACGGCCGCGGAAACCGGCCACCTCGTGATGGGCACGCTGCACACCAGCTCCGCCGCCAAGACCGTGGACCGCATCATCGACGTGTTCCCCTCGGGCGAGAAGGAAATGGTGCGCGCGATGATCGCCGGCTCGCTGCAGGCGGTGATCTCACAGGTGCTATTGAAGCGTGTCGGCGGCGGCCGCGCGGCGGCTCACGAAATCCTGGTCGGCACGAACGCGGTGCGCAACCTGATCCGCGAGAACAAGGTGCCGCAGATCTACTCGATGATCCAAGTCGGCTCGCGCTACGGCATGCAGACCATGGAAGACTCGATCAAGCAGCTCGTGGAGAAAGGCATCGTCGCGCCAGAAGAAGCGGGCGCGATGGCCGCCAAGCTGGCCGACAGCGGCCCCGAGGTCGGCCCGAACAGCGCCGGCGGCGGTGGCGCGAAGCCCGTAGCGGCACCTGCTCCGGCGGCCCCTGCTGCACAGCCCGCGGCACAAGCCGCGCCCGCGAAGTCGCGTTCGATTTTCTAACCGCCAGCTCGCCAAGGAACCGCCATGGACAAAGAATTCGCAGGTTGGCTGACGGAACTCGCCGGACCGGGCGGCTCGGATCTCTACGTGACCGCCGATGCGCCGCCGACATGGCGCGGGGACAAGGGCTTCGTGAAACTGCGGGAGAAGCCGCTGGTGCCGGAAGAACTTGACCGCATCATCGGCTCACTGCTCAACGAAAAGCAGGCGAAGGAATTCGCCAATACGGGCGAGTTCAACATGGCGAAGGTGATCGACGGCGTGGGCCGCTTCCGCCTGAACCTGTTCAAGCAGCGTGAACGGCCGGGCCTCGTGGCGCGCATCATTCGCTCCAAGATCCCCACCTTGGCCGACCTGAAGCTGCCTTCGCTTCTGGGCGACATGGTGATGGAGAAGCGCGGACTAATCTTCGTCGTGGGCGGCACCGGCTCCGGCAAGTCGACCTCACTCGCCGCGATGATAAACCACCGCAACGAGAGCGCGGACGGCCACATCATCACCATCGAGGACCCGGTCGAGTTCGCCCACGACCACAAGAAGTGCATCGTGACTCAGCGCGAGGTCGGCGTGGACACCGATTCCTTCGACGTGGCGCTGAAGAACACCCTGCGTCAGCACCCTGATCTGATCCTGATTGGCGAAATCCGCGATCGCTCGACCATGGAACACGCGCTCAACATTTCAGAAACCGGCCATCTGGCGATGGCGACCCTGCATGCGAACAACGCCAACCAGGCGATCGATCGCGTGGTGAATTTCTTCCCGAATGAGATGCATCATCAGGTGTATCTGAGCCTTTCGGCCAATGTCCGCGGCATCATTTCCCAGCGCCTTGTACGCAAGGAAGGCGGCGGCCGCGCCGCAGCGATCGAGATCATGCTCAACCAGGGCTACATCAAGGAGCTGATCGCCAAGGGTGAGGTCAAGGAACTGAAAAAGGTCATGGAGGAGAATGTCGCAAACGGCATGCAAACCTTCGACCAGGCCTTGCTCAAGCTCTACGTGAACAAAGAAATCTCCGAGGAAACCGCGCTGGGCGAGGCGGACAACGCGGGCGATCTGAAGATGAAGATCAAGAACGAAGTCATCGCCGGCGGCGGCGCGGGCGGTCTAAAGTCCCTGGACACCTCGAAGCTCTCTCTCGGCTAGAGACATCAATGGTTGGCGCGCGTTCCTGAACGCGCGCTCGTTTGCCGGAGCATTGTTGCTGTGAACGCGTTTCAGCGCGTCGTTTGGATCGTTACGCTCGGCCCCTTGTTCGCCGTGCCGTGGCTTGTCCTGTCGGGGATTGCGGCGCTGACGGTCGTGGCGTTGCCCTGGGCGCGCGTGGCCCTTCAGGTGGCCGCATGGACGGCTTGGCCCAGCGCGGACGTGCCAACCTCGGTCTGGGAACAGGGCAGCAATCTTCAGGAGCGCCCCGAGGCCGCAAGCACCACGGGCTATGTGGTGTGGCTGGCGACCGCCGGCTTGTGGCTCGCCGTGCTGCACCACATCGTCGCGGCAGCATTCGGCGTGACGATTGTCGGCCTGATCGCCACGTTTCCACATCTGGAGTTGGGGAAGGTCGCGCTTGTCCTGAATCCGGGGGCGTTCCGGATGGCGCCGCCGCGGCGGCCCGTCATGCCATGGGCGCGCACCGCCGCCTCCAGCGCACAGCCTGGCAGAAGCAACCTGCATTTCCCTTAAAGACTAGGCGGCGCGCTGTTCCGCCGCGTCGAGAGCCGCCAAGAACGCCCGCTCAAGCGTCGGCGCTTTCGTCTGCGCGATGAAATCCGCCGGCGTGCCGAGGAAAATCAGATCGCCGGCGTGGATGACCCCAATCCGGTCGCAGATTTCCTGGATATCCGACAAGATATGAGAACTGAAGAAGATCGTGCGGCCCGCGGAGCGCGCTTCTTGCAGGCGATCCTTCAAAAGCGCCCGGGCGCGCGGATCGAGCCCGCTCATGGGTTCATCGAGGATCATCAGCGGGGCGTTCACGAGGAACGTTCCGACCAGACCCAGCTTTTGACCCATCCCCTTGGAGTAGGTGCGCACCTTGCGATCCAGCGCGGAGGGATCGAGATCCAGGCCGGCCGCGATGCGATGCGCTTCCGCCCGGTCCACCGTTTGATGGAAGTAGGCCGCGAGGATTGAAAGGTATTCCCAGCCATAGAGTTGCGGTGACGGTTGAAACCGTTCGGGCAGGTAGATGAGATTGCGGCGGGACTCGGCCTGGGTATTCGGCGTGCCGAAGAGGGATATCGTACCTTGCGTATTCTTGAGGCCGAGAATCGAACGAATGAGCGTGGTCTTGCCGATTCCGTTCAGCCCGATGAGACCAAAGCATTCGCGCGCCTCGACGCGAAACGAGATGTTCCGCAACACGACGCGCTTTCCGTAGCCCGCCGTAACATCGTCGATCACCAACGGCGACGCTGGCGCGCTCACTTTTTATACTGCCCTTCGATCACAGCGCCGGTCTTGGTGATGTAGGTCTGGTTCGGCGACAGCCGCACCGGACGCATGCCCTGCGCGCTCAACGGCACCAATAACTGCACGTAGTCGGAATTGATTTCGGTGACTTGGAACGACTGGAACTCCTGGTCCGGGCCGATCGGCACGCCATTGACCCAGATCGTCCACGCCTTCGGACTTGAGTAGACGATGGTCGACAGATACAGGCTCGCATCTTCGATCGCCTGTCGGCTGGTGTTGGTAGAGGTTTCGCCGCCGCTGGCGATGCGGCCGCGGATTTCGTTGAGTTCGTCGGTATTGAACATCAGCGATTCGACCGCGCCCCGCGAGGCGACCGGCGTGCCGCTTGCGGGCGCAGCCGCAGGAGCGGCCTGGCCCGCGGCAGCGGGAGGCGCGCTGGCTGCGGGGGCCGCCGCAGGTTCGGCCGCCACTGTCGCGAACGACATCGTCAGCACCAATGCAAGGGCCGCGCCGTTGGTCGTCATGGCACTCATTTCGCGGCCTTCCCGCCCGCGGGGGCATTGGGATCCTGATCCTGCGCTTGCGCCGTGCGCCAGGTAAACGTCACCTCGCCGCGCACCAAGTCAGCTTTGCCTTGGCTCACTTGATTGAGACCTTCCGTGGTGAGGCTTGCGGCACGTTCCAGCTTGAAATCCTCGATGATGGCGGAGCCTGGAAAAGACGTGTCGGTGAGATCGAGCATGAACTCAAACACCTGCGAATCGAGCGCGGCCCCGACCTTCAGGTCCACCTTCTCGACTTGCAGTTTGTAGCCGCCCGTAACCGGCGCGTTCGCCGCCTGCCCGGTCACCGGATTGCCGGCGATGGTGAAGTTCGACGACAACGCCGACAGGCCGCGTTGCAACGCGATCGTCGACATCTGCGTCATCGCGACGCGTCGGGTATGCGGCACCAAGCGATCGCCTTTCAGCAATTCCTCGTACTTGTCCTTATTGTCGAGGATGAACTGGCGATTGTCGCGCGCTGTGCTCGCGTTCTTGGTGGTGTTCGTCAGGTCCCGCTTCAGGTTCGCGTTTGTCTCAAGGACGCTATCGTGCGCTCCACCCAAGAAGATGAACAGGAATACAAAAGCGATCAGCGTGCCGCCCAGGACGAGCGACGCAAACGCCACCTTCCGCGGCATGCGGTCGGTCAGCAGCTTTAGGAGCTTGTCGAACTGCTTCATGGCCCCACCTTGCTGATCCGGTACTCCGCGAAGAAGCGCTCCTTCTCCGGTGGTGCAGATCCTGCCGCCGCACCCGATCCGCCGAGAAGATTGCTGGCAACTGAAATACCGATCTTGTTGGCGGAGGGTTCGGTGAGCATCTCGATCTTGTGCGATTTGCCGAAGCCGTCGGTCAGCCGCTGCTGCAGCTTGCGCGAGATCGATACAGCCTCATCGGCTTTGATCACCACGTCGGCCATGCGCATCTTGACCACCATCGTGTAGTTGCCGTCGCTCTTCCGCGGCGCTCCAGGGGCCCCTGACGGGGCGGTGGTATAGCTGACGTTGGTGACAACCGCATCGGATTGGAGGGCTGTTGCGATGGTCTTGAAGACCGGAAAGAGATCGGTGCGCCCCGCTTCCAGCGCCTTGTTCACGTCGATGATGTTGCGCATCTTCGCCGGATCGTAGGGCAAGGTTTGGAGTTGCGCGTTCTCGGAGGTGAGTTGCCGCTGCACGACGGCGAGTTGCTGCTGCAAGCGTTCGTTTTCGGCGCTCACGTCATAAGTTTCATAGCCGGTCATCCCGGTCCAGCCGAGCACCGCAGCAACGAGCAGCCCGGCCGCATAAGGCGCCACGAGGAATGCCAGTTCGCGCAGATCGTCCTTGGGATCGCCCAAGGTGGCGGCGCGTGTGAGCGGCAGGAAAGTCTTGCGCTTGGCGGAGAACCAAGCGGCGTGCAGCACGTCACAGAATGCTTGGTCTTCGCGACCGATGGAGCCGAGGTCAAGCGTGGCCGCAGCTTCGTAGGGCGTATAGAACGAAACGGAGCGCGTGCCTTCCCAGCCCAGCGCTTCTAGAGCGTCCTTGTTATCGCTCGTGGTCAGGATCACGAGGTCGAGCGGTTCGCCGACGGTATAGCCAAGGCGGCGGATGTACGTGATGGTCGCGCGGAAATCGCGGCTGATCATGTCCGCGAAGTCACCGGGCGCGGTGTCCGGCGGCGGCGCTTGCGTCAGACGCGTGAGACAGAGGCGGCCATTCTTTTCGATGATCTGCCGCAGGCCGCCGGTCGCATTCACGCCGATCAGATGGCGCCAACGGTTGATCTCCGCCGGAGCCGCCTCATTTTCCTTGTCTTTGTCCTTATCTTTGCTCTTCCCCTTGGCCTTCTGTTCCAAGGCCGGCGCGGGCTCGTCCTTGGGGGTTAGCGCCTCGAGCATGTCGATGTTTTCGGCGGCGAGCGTATAGAAGCCCCCCTTGTCGTTCGGCAGGCTATCAACATAATCCGCCCAGCCGAGCATGCGGGCATCGAGCGGAATTGCAGCAAACTGATAAAGCAGGCTTCCCGATGCGGTGGTTTCCAAGAGCCGCGCGCCGCGCAGGTTTGCGCCGGGGAAGGCCATGTTGACGTGACGCCCCAGCACCTTGCGGCGATCAAGGACGCCGACCTTGGGGAGTTCCTCGTCGCGCAGTGTTTGATCAAGCGTGTCGATCAGCACCGAGATCTTGCACTTCTTATCTTCGGCCAGGGCCTCGCCGAGTTCCTCGGTGGCGGTCGCCGGATCGGGCGATGCCAGCCACGCATTGGCGACTTTTCCATCCACGACGCGCGTCAGCACGACGTTGTCGTCGCCGATCGAGAGCACGAATTCCGTATTTGCCATGGGCCTAGACTCCGAGCTTGCCGAGGCTGTCGTAGATCGGCGCCATGACGCCGATGACGATCCAGGCCATGATGACGCCCGTGATGACGGTCATCGCCGGCTCGATCATGCCGATCATGCCGTCGATCGCCTCGTCGACATCCTTGTCGTAGAAGGATGTGATGTTGTCCATCACGCCGCCGAGATTGCCGCTGTCCTCGCCGATCTTCACCATGCGACACACCAAGCTCGGGAACTGCCCTGAACTGCGCAAGGCCGCCGACAACGGCTCGCCATTCTGCACCTGTTGGCGCACGACCTTCATCGACTCTTCGAGGCAAGGGTTGGTCATGACGCGCTGGCCGGATTCAAGGCATTGCAGGATAGGCACGCCGCTCTGGAACATCACGGCGAAGAAGTGCGCGAAACGCGAGAACGCAAGCTTGCTGATCAGATCTCCGAAGACCGGCAAACGCAGCACGAAGCACGCAAAGGCGAATCGGAATGCGTCGGACGTCCGCAGCAGTGCTGTGAGCGCGATCGCTATCAGGATCGGCACGGAGAGAATGACCCACCAATATCCCCGGATGAAATCCGACGTGGCGATCAGGGCCACCGTTGGCGGCGGCAGGGTCTGGCCATTCGACTTGAGGAACTCCACAATCCCGGGCACGACCAGGCCCATCATCGCCATGATCATGGCGACCACGATAAGGCCGACGAAGATCGGATAGCGGGACGCTTTCTTGATCTTGGTCTTGATGGAGTCTTCCCACTTCACGTGCCGGACCAGGTGCGTGAATGATTCGGTGAGCTTTCCGCTCTCTTCCCCGATCGAGATCAGCGCGGAGTAAATGTCTCCGAACGTGCGCGGATGTTTTTGGAATGCTTCGCTGAGCGGCATACCGCCGCTGACGTCGGAGATGATCATCGACATCAGGTCGCGGAGCTTAGTGGAATCTGCCGAATCCCGCACATCCGTGAGAGAGTCGATCAACGGAACGCCGGCCGCCTGCAACTGTTCGAGATGGACGAAGAACTGGATCTTTTCGCGCGCCGGGATGTTCCCGCCCACGCTCGAGCCCTTGTCCTTCGCCATGCGGCTGTCGACCAGCACCAGACCCAGCGCCTGCAGCTGCTGGAACAGGTCGGTCTCATTATTCGCCGAAATCTTACCCCGGACTTGGCGTCCGGAGTTGTTCATGGCGCGATACGCGTACTGGGGCATGGCCGGTTCTAATCGACGCGTTACATACGGCTTGTGAAGTCGACGACCTTCATGGCCGCGGTGATGGTGGTCTTGCCTTCGAGGATCTTTGTGATGGCGTCTTCCACCATGGGAACGAAGCCGCCCTTCTTGGCGACTTCCTTGATTTTCGTGAGCGGGGCTTCCTCGAGAACGAGAAGGTCGACGTCGTCGTTGAACGGCATGATTTCAGACGCGGCGAGACGGCCGCGATAGCCGGTCTTGCGGCATGCGTCGCAGCCCTTCGCTGTGCCGACATTGGGCGGGTTGGCAGGATCGACGCCGAGCAGCACGCACTCCTCCGCGGTCGCGGGCGTCATCTCCTTGCACTCCTCGCACAGCTTGCGCATCAGGCGCTGGGCGATGATGCCGATGATGTTTCCGGCCATCAGGCTGGGCTTCAAGCCGAGGTCGATAAGACGCGGAATGCAGCCGGCGGCGTCGTTGGTGTGCAGCGTGGTGTAGACTTGGTGGCCCGTCATCGCGGCGCGCAAGGCCATCGTGGCCGTGCCGGAATCGCGCACTTCGCCCACCAGGATCACGTCAGGGTCCTGACGCATGAGCGTACGGATACCTTCGGAGAAGCTGAGCGAAGATCCTTCGCGCACCTGCGCCTGACGGATGAGGGCGAGTTCGTATTCGACCGGATCCTCCAGCGTCATGATGTTGCGATCGAGCGAGTTGATGAAGGCCATCATGCCGTAGAGGGTGGTCGTCTTGCCCGAGCCCGTGGGGCCCGTGACGATGATGATGCCCTCGGGCTTCTTCACGAACTTCTTGATAAGCGCGAGGTTGTGCGGCGTGTAGCCGAGCTTGTCGATGGTGACGAGGGCTTGCGTCTTGTCGAGAATGCGCAGCACCACGTTCTCGCCGTGGATGGTCGGCAGCGAAGACACGCGGAAGTCGACCTTGCGGCTGCCGATTTCCAACGTGAAGCGGCCGTCTTGCGGATTGAGGCGGTCGGCGATGTTCATGCCGGACATGAGCTTGATGCGATGGCTGGCGGCGGCCCAGTGACGCTTGTGGAGCGTGCGGATCTGGGTCATTGAGCCGTCGATGCGATAGCGCAAGCGCAGGAAGTTGCCTTCCGGCTCGAAGTGGATGTCGGACGCACCGGTCTTGATGGCGTCGAGGAGCAGCGCATTAACGAGCCGTACGAGCGGATGGAGATAGCCGCCTTCGGTTTGTTCGACGTACTCGGTTTCTTCTTCCTCGGAATCGATCGAGTCCAGTTCCTTGAGGATGCCTTCGATCGAGAGTTCGTGGCCGTAGTACTGGTCGATTGCTTTCGCGACGTCGGTGTCGGAGCACACCAGCGGCTGGACGATCGTGCCCGCCGGGAAAAAGCGCTTCACCTTGTCGATGGCGAGCACGTCGTAGATGTCGGCCATGGCGAGACGCAGCGTCTTGCCGTCGAAGCCAACCGGGAAGGAGCGATAGCGCGCGGCGGCTTCCTTCGGCAGAAGCGCCATCGCTTCGGCCTCGACCACCGTGGTGCCGGGGACGAAGCGCTGGAAGCCAGAGCTTTCCGCCAGAACCGCGGAAAGCACCTGCTCGGTGATGAAGCCGAGATCGACGAGGAGTTCGCCGAGCAGCTTGTTGGACTTGGACTTCTCCTGGAAGGCGACGTCGAGCTGATCCTTGGAGATCAGATTACGTTCGACCAGCAGGTCGCCGATGCGCGCCGTGGGCGCCTTCTGCGACTTCACGTCCGACAGCACGTTGGTCAGCGTCTGCTCGGTGACGAAGCCCATATCCACGAGCACTTCGCCGAGAAGCTTGCCGCTCTTGCCCTTTTCGGCGAAGGCGGCGTCGAGCTGCTGTTTGGTGATCAGGCCCCGTTCGAGCAGAACGTCGCCAATGCGGATCGTCGGACCTTTGCCGACGTCAGGCTTGTCACCGTCCATCGTATCCCCCAAGTCTGCACGTTTCTGTGCTCGGGAAATCTATACTACGACGGCGGAATTCACCACTCCCTACGGCGCGAGGCTAAGGCAGATTATGTATTCTTTTTCAACGTCGTAGGGTTGAGAATCCGGCGCGCTGTAGTGCCCGTTGGCAGTGCCGCTGTCGGGCTGGGCGGTGGCCACCACCTGGCCCTGATCGATCACGCCGTCGTCGAGCGACTTATCGATCCGCTGCGCGGCCCCGCCCGGCACCCGGTTCAGGCATAGAGAGCCCCTCTCTTGGCCGAGATTGCCTTCGTCGAAGCCATAGACGCCGTCAAACAGGTTCTTCGGCAGCGCGGCAGCGCCCAGCACATCCGGATCGCCATCGAGCAGCCGGGCGTAGCGCAGGTCGCGCCACGCCATGAAATGTTCGCCGAGAGGGGCGCCGAAGTCCAGGAAGTGCCCGTCGATCTTGCTGTCGCCCAGACTGACGACCTCCTCGCCTTCCGAGGCCGAGCGGGTCGCTTGTGGATGCCTGAAGCGGTTGGCGGCCTTGGGATCGTCGCCGGGCAGATACCCGAACTCGACGCCGTAAAGCTGGACCCGATTTTGGTAGACCTGGAGTTGGTAGCCGGTCACCAGTGCCTTCATGATCTCGATCAGCACCGTGCCCTTGAGGGTCAGCGTTAGGGTGATCCCGAGAATGCCCACGACCACAGCGAGTTCGATGACGCTGAACCCGCGGCGGCGCGCGGTACGACCCAGGACGGCACATGCATGACGCGGCGCGGTCATGTGGAAATCCCCTGGCGCGCAGTATAGCGGAAATGCAGCGTCAAAGAAAAAGGGCGACCCGTGAGGGTCGCCCTTTCGCATTCAGTCCGCTTGCTGCGTTACTGCGCGACGTCGAACAGCGGGAAGCAGCCGATGTTGTCGTTCGCCAGATACGCCGCGCCGGCCGCTGCTGCCGCGGAGCAGTTTGCAGCAGCCCCGGAACGGGTGCCACCGGTCCACGGAAGGCCATCGTCCGACTGGGAATCGATGTTCGCCAAGGTGCGCGCGGACATCGGCGAAGCCGGGGTCGCGGGGTCCTTGTGGATCCGCAACCAATGGGTCGTGCGGGCGGTCGCGCCGGTACCATCGCCGGTGTGCGGGCCGTTGATGAGGGTCAAACCCGCGCCGCTGATGGGCGATGCCGGCAATGCGGAGGTACCGAATCGCACGGTGCCGGCGCCGGCGAGCCCGGCGGTGACCGCGCCGCCGTTCAACAGGCCGGCGGCGATAAGGCCGTTGAAGAAGTTGTAATTTTCCGACGCGGCCGAGAGGTCGTTTGCCGACAAGTTAGCCATCGCGGCGGCCGCCGTACCGACGATGCCGTTGCCGTTACCGTTGTTGACGTTGGCATCCAGGACGGCGAGTGCAGTCGGATCATCCCCCGGCAGGGCGCGGTAGCGATCGAAATAGGTGTTGGTCGCGGCGCGTACGGCATTGACCTGGTTGATCACGGCCTTTTGGCGCGCGCCGGCGATGATTTCCTGGCCTTTCAGGATACCGCCGATGATCAAGCCGATGATCACGAGGACGATGGACATTTCCACCAGGGTGAAGCCGCTCGTCCGTTTTTGTGCGAAGTTCATTTTCGAATTTCCTTCAGCTTTTACTGTGCGATCTCGAAGACCGGCACACACGAGAGGTCGTCGGAGGCCCTGTAGCGGATTCCAGCATTGATAGCAGCGTTAGCGCAGCCCGCGACGTCGATGTTGAACCCATCGCGGACGCCGCCGGTGTAAGGCATGCCGTCGTCGATTTGGGAGTCGATGTTCTGCAGGGTGCGCGGCGATGCGGACGCTGCGGGAGCGGCGGTGCTTTTCTGGACACGCAACCAATGCGTGGTGCGAACCGTGGCGGCCGTACCGTCGCCATTGTGGGTGCCGCGCGCGATGTTCAGGCCCGCACCGCTGATCGGGGCCGCGGGCAGCGCCGTGCTGCCGAAATTAAGGGCGGGTACGGTACCGGCGCTGGCTGTCACCGCGCCGC
Source organism: Rhodospirillaceae bacterium (assembly GCA_965279655.1). Classification (GTDB taxonomy): domain Bacteria; phylum Pseudomonadota; class Alphaproteobacteria; order Rhodospirillales; family Rhodospirillaceae; genus SCTM01. Next base: position 4,661,573 of record OZ257255.1, on the reverse strand, counting down.
CGTTGAGCAAGTTCGCGGCAATCATGCCGTTGAAGAATGTGTAATTCTCAATTTCGGTGGCGACGGTTGCGTTCAGGGCGACACTCACACCGACGATCCCGTTGCCGTCGCCACTATTGAGGTTTACGTCGAGCACTGCGTTCGCGGTCGGGTCATCACCCGGCAGCGCGCGGTAGCGGTCGAAGTAGGTGCTGGTCGCCGAGCGGACGGCATTCGCCTGATTGATCACCGCCTTCTGGCGCGCGCCCGCAATCACTTCCTGGCCCTTCAGGATGCCGCCAATGATCAGGCCGATGATCACCAGCACGATCGACATTTCGACGAGTGTGAACCCGCGGCTTCTGCCCTGCGTCACGATAGGCATGTATCCCCCAACGCTTGTTTGACGTTCCCTGTGGCGATCGGGATTTTCAACCATTCCGGATCACCGTCCAGTCCAATTCGTATCATAAACGGCGAGCACGGCCTAGGGTATTCGGCTCGAAACGCTGTAAAAAGCTCGCAAATACTTAGGCATAGCTCTGAAATACGGTATACGAAAGCCTAGCTGGAACGCGCACATTTAACCAACCGGGGAAAGTCGGATGCGCCGGTCTATCTCCGATTAGGGGTGCAGCTAGCGGCCTGAGTGCGCTGCGCGGAATGTTCAACCGCGGGAACAATCAACCTGCCGCGGCCTCGAGAATCGAGACGCCGAGTCGCGCGCCTCTCCCGGTCGCGGGGGACCGGAGCGCTACGGATGCCCGATAAACAGCCCGACGCAGGCGACCGTATCGGACAGGGTGTACACGGCGGTCACGCCCTGCGGCGCACAGGTCGGCGTGCCGTCTCCGCGCACGCCGCCTTCGCTCGGCAAGCCGTCATCGGTCTGATTGTCGATGCTGGCGAGTTCGCGCGGTGTGAACACCGGACCCGGCGTGAGCGGATTCTTGTGGATGCGAAGCCAGTGCCCGGTTTCGCGGGTGGTGATCGTCGACCCGTCGCCATCGTGCATGCCGTAGACGACGGTAAGGCCCGAGCCGGTGATCGGCGCGGCCGGCAACGAACTGCCGCCCCCGAACGCCGTCGAGGAAATCGTGCTCGCGGGACCCACCTCGCCGCCGTTCAACAACTTCGCGGCCATCAGCGCCTTGAAGTACTGATAGTTCTCGCCCTGATTGGCATTGGCGAAATTGGTGATGGCCTGGGCCGTTTGCGGACCGCTGCCGGACGGGCCCACCTGACCGTCGCCGTTGCCTGAGATCAGTCGCGGATCGACACGGGTGGTCGCATTCGAGTCATCGCCGGGAAGCGTGCGGAATCGGTCGTAGTAGGTGTTGGCCGCGGACCGGGTCGCGTTGACCTCGTTGATCACGGCCTTGGCGCGGGCGCCTTGAATGACTTCCTGGCCCTTCAGGATGCCGCCGATGATCAAGCCGATGATCACCAACACGATCGACATCTCGATCAGCGTGAAGCCCCGCTTCTTCGAGAAAGAACGAGCGGCGATCGCGCGCAATTCGGCCAACATATCGTGTCCCCCTGCATCGGCGTGTTGCGCTTTTCGCCGCCACCAAACGGGCGCGGAATCACGCACTTAACCCAATTATTCCCTACCATAGCGGGCCCAGGCGTTCTAGGCCGAACTACGTTGAACCCCCGCTTACGGCTTCTGCCAGCCTCTTGGGCGCGGCGGCATCGCGCCGGCTTCTACCTGAAGAAGAAAGTCGATGTACTTGGTTGTCCACACATCGTCGTCGGCGCTCAGTCGGCCGGCGAATCGCGCGCGTGTCGCACGCACGACCTCTACTGCTTCAGCATAGTGGCCCTGATCCTCGAGAATGAATGCAGGCGCCAAGGTCGCCCATGGGTCGAGTCCGTCGAAATCGTAAGCCGCGAGTTGCCGGGCTGCTTGGAGCGCGAGGTCGTCGTCCTGAAGGCGGTGACGCGCGAGGTAAATCGCGTTGAGGAGTCCTCGCCACCGGGACCGGGGGTCCCTGTCTACATTGCGCATCATGAAACGCACGATCGGCGCAACGTCGTCGACATGCTGACTTTGCCCGAAGAATCCGCCGGCCATCGTGACGGCAAAGTTGGAGCGCGGATCCATGCGGCTGAGGACTTCGAGCCAGCCGATCACGCGATCGAAATCGTAATTCTTGACCGGCACGATGCGTCCGCCCGTGTCGCCGGCGTTTTGGACTTCCAGCGCAAATACGCGATAGAGAAATTGATCGTCGCCGAATGCGAGCGCCTGCTGCGTCGTCACCGACGGCGGGGGTTCGAGGTAATCCCGTTTCGGATCGGTGCCGCGGATATTCCACGCGAACGTCAATTGAATGGCGGCAAGTGCGACGACCAGCGCGGTAATCGCAATCTGACTGCGCGCGACACTCATCAGAACTGCTTCCGCCGCAGGTCGAAGATCGTCATGGCAAGGAGGAAGGGCACGAAGATCGCGGCCTGGATTGGGATCAACATGAGTTTTTCGCCGACGTCCGGCCCATAGACCAGCCACCGGCTTTGACAGAACAGATCGAGGCGCGGGATGAACAACGCGAGGAATTCGAACAGGGGATTGGTCACTGCGTTGATGCCGTCCTGTTCGCCGTTGGTCGCGATACCCAGAACGAAACTCACGAGCCGGCTGAGTCCGTAGAAGCCCAGCGTCGTGAAGATCGTCGGAATGGCACGCTCGATCGTGACGGCTGCAAACAGGACGAACGCCAGAACGATGCAGCATTCGAGCATCAAGCTCGCGCACCACCAGATCGCGCCGACAAATGAGAGCTGGAAGATGCCCATGAAGACGATCACCGGCAGGGCCAGCAGCGCCGCGACAACGACCAAGCCCAGCCAATAGGACACGACGAACGCGCCGCGCGAGATGTTGCGCGCCAGGATCGCTTCGATCTCACGGGTCTCGTAGATCCGCTCGACATGGAACGAGACGAAAACCGTGAGTCCCAGCACGAGCGCGGCGCGCCCGGCACCGCCGGCGAAAGCCACGATCATTTCGCCCTTCTCGAGGAGCGCGCCGCCGCCGATGAACAGCGAGACGGCGAACACCACCGCGAGCAGACTCAAGAGCGACACGAACAGACGGTCGCGCAGGGCGGTGACAATGACGAAGTGGATTGTGGGCTTCATGCGTAAGTGAGTGCCGATACCAGGCTTTGCAATACCGCGCCGAATCGGGCCCCACGCCGCCCCGTGCGGGAGCCTTCAGCGCCGCGCCAAACTAGCTCCGAAACCCTACCGGGACCTCAACGGTCCCGGTCCGTCACGTCTAGAACGCCACCGGACGCGGATCCGGCGTGAACGTCTTATACAAACGGATATCTTCGTCTGTGATCGTGTTGCGCGGATTCACAATCGTCGCGCGCACGAAGATCACCAGTTCGCTCACCGAATTGCGCTTCACCGTTTCTGACACGGCCTGACCGAGGATCGGGATGTCCATCGCCCCCGGCAGACCTTCACGGATGTTGGTGGAGTTGTCCTGCATCAGGCCGCCCATGACGATGGTATCGCCCGAGTCGAGGTTGAGCATCGAGTCCATCTCGCGGGTCTCGATGATCGGGATCGGCGAGCTGACGTTGATCGCGTTGGTGTTGCCCTGGTTCGCGGAGGCCAGCGTCACCTGTACACCCGGATCCTGGATGAAGCTGGTGATACGCGTGATCGAGGGGCGTAGGCTGAGCGAGATGCGCCGCGTGACGGGATCGACCGCCGGCTGCACCGACAGGATGATGCCGACCGGAACGGTCTTGATCTGGCTGTTGACGTTGGTTTTGGAGGGGCTGGTCGCGGTCGCGTCGGTGACCGTGGCGGTCAACTGGAAGAACACCTGGTTCTTCGCGACCTTCAGCATGGCGAGTTGGTTGTTCGTCACCGTGATGCGCGGGCTCGAGAGCGTGCGCACCGTGCCGAACTGTTTAATAAGCTGTACCGCCGCGGTCAGGTCGCGAGAGCAAAGGCCCTGCGGATTGGTGATCGTCGCCGCGCAACCCGGGATGCCGCGCGCCAAGTTCCAGCCGCCGGTGAAGGTCGGATTGCTGAATTCCGGCGGCACCACGTCGCGGCTGAAGTTCGTCGTGATGTTGAGCTTCTCGCTGTCGGGCCCGAGCGCGGCCGCCCAATTGATGCCGGCGCTGTACTGGTCGTCGAGTTGGACTTCGATGATCTTGGCTTCGATCAGCACCTGCTGATTCACGGAGTTCAGCACCTCGCGCAAGTAGCGGTCGATCGCCTTGTGCTGCCGCTGGGTCGCGAACATCGTGATGATGCCCGCTTCGGAGTTGATGCTGAATTCACTATCGCCGGTGGATGCCGAACTGGCGACCACGCGGGTGGCACCGGCGGCGCCGGCGGCGCCCGCCGCGCCCGGCTCTTCCGCCATAATGGCGCTCACTTGATCCTGACGCGCGGCAAGGCCGCGCGCGGCATTTACAGCAGCGCCCGCGGCGCCCGGCGGGGCCCCGGGGGCCGCAGCCGGCGCGGCGCCGGCTGCAGGTTTCGGCGCCGAGGCCGCTTGCGGGGTGAACGACGCCTGGGCCTGAACGACCGACGGCGTGCGGCGCTGAATGCCGGAGAGAATGTTGCGGATGTTGGTGGAGATCGACCCCCAGAAATCGGCGCCGGATTTGGCGCTCACGCTGCTGGAAGACGTGTTGCTACCGCCACCGCCGCCGGAGGCGCCAATCGCCTGTGACGCCGAGGACGCGTCGGTCGAAGACGAAACTTCTGACGACATCGTGCGCGAGATGTTCAGCACGCCGAGGTGATACTGCTCCATGTAAGGCGCATCGACTTCGATGCTGAGCGTGTTCTTGGCGAATTTGAAACGCAATTCGGCCAGATCGCAGATGCGTTCCACAACGTCGATAAAGGGCCGATCCGTCGCGGTCATGATGATGCCGCCGGAAATCCGCTGATCCATCTCAAGATCGACGCCTGCGCCGCGCGCGAGTTCGATCAGGATGTCGCGTACGGGCGTGGTTTCCGTGACCGAGATTGAGACGCGACGGACGTCGGCCAACTCCGGCGCCGAAGGCGCGGCGAGCACGGACTGGAACTGCGGGATCGGCGGCTCCTCCGCGGGCTTGTCGGTGGCGCCGCGCCGGCCAAGGAGGCTTTCGTAATCTTTCTTAGAAGCACCGCTCGCGGTGTCGAAGTCATTCAGCCGGCCATGACAGGCGCTGATGGCGAGACAGGTCGAGACGAGAATCGCGCCGCGCAGCAGCCGACGAGATCGGTGCGTCATGATCATTTGGTAGCCCCCAAAACATCCCGCGCGCGCATCCCTTCGAGGGTGCGCAGCGGTAACGCGAATGCGTACCCACCCGGCCCACATTCTGCAATACTCTCCGTAGAGTAGCAGAGGGCGGGCAGGCCCTGCCACTATGCATTGCGGAGGCTTCAACCGCCCGCAGCGTACTCCGCCAGGGGCACAACCAGACATAGCCACCACGCCAGGAGAATATTGATCCCGAAAGGGAACCGCTTTTGGCCGGTACGGCTCTGCCACCACAGACCCAGGCCGATTCCCGTGATACCGGCGACGCCGACAAAGACAAAAAACGGCAACAGAGGCAGGCAAAGCGCGGCAAAAGCGATCAATTTCGCGTCACCGCCGCCGAGGCCCGATTCGCCGGTGCGCCAGATGATGAGTTGCTCAAGCCCCATCAGGGCCGCGTACGTCACCGTAGCGGCTAGTAGAGCCGCGCCCAAGTCGTGGCCGGTCCACCATCGCCACGCGATCGCGAACGGCAGGACCATAGCCACCAAGACATTCGGCAGTCGTTGGTGCTCGAAATCAATAATCGCAAGCGCAAGTGCAAGCGGAATGAAGCAGAACGCCAGCGCAAGGCGCACCGGATCGGTAATCGCGACCGCCGTTACGACAAAGCAAAACAGCGAGAGCGCTTCGATCGTCGGGTAACGCGGCGAAACCGCAGCCTTGCAATAGCGACAGCGCCCCCGATTCGCGATCCACGAAATGATCGGGACGAGATCCGGCGCGGCCAACGCATGATCGCACGCCGGGCACCTGGAGCGTCCGTTCGCGATGCTTTCGCCGCGCGGCAAACGGTAGGTCAGGGCTGTCACGAAACTGCCGAAAATCGGCCCGAGAATCACGCCCGCGCCGATCGCCGCGATGTGATCGTAGTCAGGGTTCACGCGCAGGCTTATCCGCGGTCGTGACGGAGGGCGGCGTGTCGTCCGAGGCCGCCTTGGTGGTGACGGGCACGGCGCTGGACGGCGTCGCCGCGGGGACCGATGCGGCGCTGGGATTCGCGGGCGGCACGGCAGGCAATGCGCGCTTGGGCGCGACCATGCCGGTGACCCGCGCAATGTTTTGCTTCGCCCAGCCGTTCAACGTCGGGCTCAGGACGAACATCCCGATAACGGCGGCAATCTCCGCGGCGATAATGCCGATCAAGGCGCGGCGCACCCACGGCCTGCGCGCCAGCACCCTTTTCGCGATCGTCCGCGAATCGTCGATCGCCACGCTGACGTGCTGATCGCCGACTTGAATCGCGCCTTCGCCATAGGCCACAAGCAGCGCTTTATCGGCCAGGATATTGATGACACGCGGAACGAACTCGGCCGATTGCGCGAGCAGTTCCATGGCCGCAGGCGTGAATACTGGAAAATCCACGCCTTCGACGCGGCTGGTCTGCACGCGATGACGCATGTAGGCGATCGCCTCATCGAGTCTCAGCGGGCCGGTATTGAAAGCGAAGCCGATGCGCTGATTGATCTGGCGCAGGCTGGGCTGCTGAAGAAGGTCTTCAAGCTCGGACTGACCGAACAGCACGATCTGCAGGAGCTTGTTGCGCTCCGTCTCGAGGTTGGACAGCAAGCGCACCGCTTCCAGGCCCGCCACGCCAAGCGCCTGTGCCTCGTCGACGATCAGCACGGCGTTGTGGCCAAGCGCATGCTGCTCGAGCAGAAAGGCGTTCAAGCTTTGCAGCAGTTGGGCTTTCGTACCCGGTTCAAGCCCGAACTCCGCCGCAACAAGGCCGAGCAAACTGTCCGGATCGACTTGCGGCGCATTGAGGTAGGCGACCGCGTCGTTGGACGCGATGAGCTTGCGCAACAGCAATCGGCACAACATCGTCTTACCGGTGCCGATGTCGCCCACGACTTTGAGAATGCCGGTGTTGCGCGCAATGCCGAACTGGATCGACTGCACGATCTCGACATGCTTCTCGATCGGGAAATACTGATTGGTGTTCGGCGTCAGGGTGAAGGGATGCTCCTTCAGCCCAAAATGCGCGAGATACGGCATCGCCGGCGCCGCGCTATTTCGCGCGGAGGAAGTTCAGACGTCGTTGGATGTCGGCGACCGAAATCTCCGGCAGCCCGCGACCTGCGCTGACCGATGCCAAGACCTGGTCATAAGCCTGGACGGCCTGTTCACGCCGCCCCAAGCGATCCAACGCGAGAGCAATATTGTACTGATACAGCGTCGCCGTCGGCGTGATCGAAACCGCGCGGCGCAGGTAGTCGAGCGCGGCTTCGAGATTGTCCATGCGGGCGTAGGCCAAGCCGATTTGCGCCTTGATCGGGCTGAAGGACGGATAGTCACGTTCGAGATTCATCAACCTGGAGAGTGCTTCGCCAGGGGCGCGCTCGGCCTCGAGGCTCGTCAGGTTTGAAAGCGCCTCGCGGTTCTGCGGGTCGGTCTTCAGGGCGAGTTCATAGGCGACCCGGGCTTCATCCTTGCGGCCAAGCTTTTGCAAAGAGGTGCCACGACCCAAGAGTGCCAGCACACTGCGGGGCTCTTCCTTCAGCGCGCGGTCGTAGAAGCCGAGCGCCGTATCGTATTCGCCGCGCACCAGCGCGCTGTAAGCCGTGCCAACCGTATCCTGCGCCGATTGCGAAACGGTTCGTACCTTCACCGCATTGCCCACGCCTTCGAGGTCCATCTCGGCGCGGCGCACGCTGATCGGCGGATTGAGCATGCGCGCCGGTGAATCCACGGCAATCTTGGGCATGGGTTCGCGGGCTGCGACGGTGCGCGACGGCGGCGCACTTACCGCAGCCTTCGCGGGAGCGGGTGCGGCCGTCGGCGCTTCCGCGGCGACCTGTACCGGTGCCGCGGGGGCTGGTGCTGCTGCAGGCGCTGCGGGAGTCGGCGCAGCTGGGGCGGTTGCCTGAGGCGCTGCGGGCGCCACAGCGACTTGTGCCGGAGCAGGGACCGGTGTGCCAGCCGCGGTCGCCTCTGCGACCGTTGCTGCGGGCACTGCGGCGGCAGGCGTTGGCGCCGCGGGTGCTGGAGCGGCGGGCGCTGGAGCGGCAGGATTTGCAGGAGCAAGAGCTTGCGCGGCCGGAGCGGCCGCTGGCTCAGCCGGCGTTGCCGCTGGCGGCGGAGGCGCCGGCCGCGGACGCGGCGGCGCCATCGCCACCTGCGGCTCGTTCATCGGCGCGATGCTGGTGAAATAGAACGCTGCCCCCATCAGGACGGCAGAGACGAGCAGGAACACCAAAGACGCGATGCGCCACTTGCCGCGCGAGCCGCCGCCGGCGCGAATCACACCGGAACCGGCCAAGCGTTCGGCATCGAACGCGGTCGGAGCCGTGGCTTGACGCTCTTCGTTTTCCTTGGCCGCTTTCTGCAGTGCTTTGTAGAGCACGCTCATCGTCTAGCCCCACGCGGTGCCCGGTCCGCTGCTCGTTCGCAAGCAACGATCGCCGAACGACCCCCAAATTTGTCCTTGGCAGCCAAGCATTTGTTGGCAGCCCCACCGGGCGTGACCCTATACGGAATGGCCCAAAGTGGCAAGGCGTGCACCATGCGCCGCGGGAGCCGCAGCGCGCTGTTTTAATTACTGAAACCGCAAGTATTCCAAAACTGGAGATTGATGGAGGGCGCGTGGCCAAGCGCCGACCCCGCGCAAAGCCGCGGAGCGTCGTCGCACGCGATCCTGTAACCGTGACGAGGATGCCCACTTCGCCGTCGGGGCAGTACCGCAAGTGTAGAACGACGATCGCGAGAGGCGGCGGAACAGCGGGCAAGAACGTGGCCCCGCGATCTCGGCGCCAACCGGCGGCGCGGGCTTGCCGTCCGCACCTCAGCTACTCCGACGACCGGGGAATGGATTGCGCGCGAAACCCGGTTCGGTGATAGTCAGCCAGCTATTTCAAGAGTTTGAGATGAACCGTCACGAACGCCGCGCGAACGCAAAAACCGCCGACCGCCAACGCGACGGTTCTGTCGGCACCCCAAGCCCCGTCCCCACAAAGTCGAACTTGGCGCTCCGCGTCATGGCGCGGATTCTGCTCGCACGCTGGGTCCTGAAGCGGGTGCACCACCCGGATCTCCTTGCGATCCTCTTGCAAGTCGCGCACCAGGTCGGGCGCACGGACGCCATCGCCGCCTTGACCGTCAAACTCTATCCGGGGACCCGCTGACGACGACACCTCGGCTCATACGGAGAGCAGGGCCGAGGCGCTCTCACATGCGGACATGCGCAGATGGCCCCGGTTGATCTCGACGCCCTTCACCTACAGGCCTATCTCGAATACAGCGTCGGCGATTTCGCCGAAGCCGCGCGCCTCTTGCGGGCAGCGATTGAGGCACAGCCGAACGAAAGCGCTTATCAATTCGATCTCGGCCTCACCTACTGGCAGAGCGGCGATCTCGCCAGGTCAAGAGACGCGTTCCTCCGCGCCGCGCATCTCAATCCTGCCCATAGCGAAGCTTCTTACAACGCCGCATTGGCTTCGGAGCTCGCCGGCGATTCCGACGGAGCGTCGCGTCTGTACCGTCAAGCCTACCGCGCGAATTTCATGCACGTCCTGCATCGCGTCCGGGACCGGGTTCGAAGCTGGGTTGGAAGAAGCGATCCAAGAGCATTGGAACGGGGCGCTTGGCGCGTGCCTACGCGCGACATCCCGACCGTGCGGTGTGCCATTGCGTTCGCCCAGCTTCAACTCGGGGAGATTGAGCAGGCCGTGCTCGAACTTGAGAAGGTCATCGCCTTAGATCCCACGCCTTCCCGCCACGCAATGCTGGCGCCGGCCCTGGCGCGGCTCGGCAGATTGGACGACGCGGAAAAGCATCTCCAAGCCGCATTGGCGCGTGCTCCAAACTCGCCGGACTACAGCGAACAGATTGCGCAACTCTACCAAATACAAAAAAGATATCCCGAGGAACGCAAGGCGTATGAGAAATTGTTGGCTCACCGGCCGAACGATATAGTACCGCTGACGCGGCTCTTGGCGCTGGACACGATGGAGGGGCGTCTTGAGGAAGCCGAGGCCCGCCATCGGCATCTCATCGACGTAATCGATGATCGCAAGCTCAAAGAGCTGAGTTGGGAACCTCTCGCCTCTATCCTGTACCGCGCGATCATGTGGCCGCTGCCGCCGCAGAAGCTCAAGGCCCTTGAACAGGCGATCGACGACAAGCTGGCGGACAAGGCACGACGGCGCGGGTTGCCTTTGCCGACCCTTCGCGACGGCACGCCCGGCCGCCGCCTGCGCATCGGCTACCTATCGGCCAACTTACGCAATCATCCCATCGGACACGTGACCGCGGATTTCTTCGGCGCCCATGATCGTGCGAAATTCGAGACCTTTGTGTTCCATGCGAGTCACCACACGTCCGAACACACTGACGCGGCGAGGAAGAATGCCGATCATTTCTTTACACTGCTCGGCAAGCTGAGCGAATCCATCAAACTGATCCATTCGCTCGAACTCGATTTGCTGATCTACCTCGACGGCTACATGACCCATCAGTTGATGCAGATCGTCGCGGCACGTCCCGCCGCGCGGCAAGCCTACTGGCTCGGACACGCGGGGCATTGTGCCCTTTCGAGCATCGACTATCTGATTACCGATCGGATTGTGCTGCCGCCGGAAGACGAAAAGGCCTATCGCGTCAAGATCGTACGGCTACCGGATACATATCACTGCGCCGCGCGCGAAAGAATCGGCCCGCCGATGAGCCGAAAGAAAGCAGGCCTTCCTGAAGCCGGATTCGTATTCTGCGCTTTCAACAATCCCGAAAAGATCGACCAGAAAATTTTTGGCGCATGGATGCGCATCATGGCGAAAATCCCGGGAAGCCTGCTTTGGCTGTCGCGGGGTCCAAGCCAAGAGTTCGAAATCGCGATGAAGGCGCGCGCCGCGACGGCGGGGATCGAGGGCGACAGGCTGGTGTTCGCGACGCGCTTACCCGACAAGAAGGCTCACCTCTCGCGGCATAGGCTTGCCGGGCTTTTTCTCGACACAACATCCCTGAACGCATCCACCACGGCGCTCGATGCGCTATGGGCCGGACTACCGTTGCTGACCGTGCGCGGCACGACCTACGCCTCGCGAATCGCAAGTTCCATGCTGACTGCCCTCGGCATGGAAGACATGATCTGTGACTCCCTCGACGCCTATGAGCGCGAAGCTATTCGCCTGGCAACGAACCCCGAAGCGTTGACTGAGAAGCGCGAGCGGCTCGCGCGAAATCGGGACACACATCCCCTTTTCGACATGCGCGTGTTTGCCCGCAATTTCGAGGCGGCTATCGAAAGTATGTGCCGCAACCCGCCAGTGACCCCTTCGCGCCGGTCCGGCGGGGACCACCCCTAAGTTCGGATGCCTACTTCACCGTGATGGTGATCTTGTCCGACACGACCGGCGGATTGTGCGGTTTGTGATCCTGGTCGGCGAACACGAGTTGCAGGGTGTGCTTGCCCGGCGTCAGCTTGAGCGCTTCCACACTCACTTCGGTTTGACCCTTGCCGTAGTGAAAGATCTTCGGATTGTCCGTCGGCAAATAATCGTTCATCGGCGGCGCGGCGAGATCGACCACCAGGTGATGATGACCTGTGTTCGGAAAATCGACGCCGGCCGGCGCGATTCCCATGCCCTTCAAGCCGAAGTGGATCATCGCGTCCTTGCCAATGGTGTCGCCGTCCTTCAGGCCGACAAAATAGACTTTGGTGCCCGGCGCGGAGACGCCGTCTGCGAGAGCGGGACCAGCCAAAGCAACCAGCGCCGCAGCGAGGGCAATACGGACGGACATAGCGGACTCCCCATTAAGGAAATATGACAGCGCAACGTTAGGCCGGTTGTCGCGGCATTGGCAAGCACGCGGCCTTGTGGTTGCAGATTGCGGTCAGGCCCGGAGATCCGCGGCGCACAATCACGCCAAACCGGACCCGAGGAAGAGGTCCTCACCCCCGGCTTTCTTACCGTCAGCAATGATCATGGCATGCCCCTGCCCGTGGGGATGGGTTTGGTGACGCGATGAGCATGCACGTCCTCTTCATGAGGACATGCAGGTCCGCAGTTCATGAGCTCACGGGGACGACGATCGGCTCTTGCAGGGTCGAATAATGATCCTTGAATTGAAGTTGGTGCGCCGTTTGCACCATTTGCGTTTCAAAGATCGAATACACGAAGCCGAGGCTCAGAATATCGACGACCCGGTGCCGATGTTGATCGGCAATTCTCCAAATCGCCTGTGTGTAAGCCAAGGGCCCGTTACCGTGATCACGCCCTTCTTTCCGACCCCGTCCCGCGACGGATCGTAAGTATCGATGTTATGGCCGACCTTCTCGATCACGGCCTCAAGGAAGGGGTGCCCAGGCTCCGAAACCACCTGCCATTGCTGAAATTCGCCGCTCTCGGGGATATCAGCCAAAGCGGGCCACAGCCCCCAACCTTGATAGCGCTGGCCCGGCGTGTTTCTCCAATGCGAAAGAAGATAGGCGTCGTCGTCGGCCAAGACCTCGTCGAGCGGTCGCTTAAGGCTGGCCTTGATGTCCACGTATACGCCGCCGACCTTGTGCATCAGGAGATATCTGAAGAAATCCGCGCGCGCCGCGCCGTAATGCGGATTGATCCTGTCGTAGCGCAACAACGTTTGTGCGTCGCAATTTTTCTGAATGAATTCGCGCACGTCGGCATCGTCATAGAGACGATAGTCCCATTCCGTGCAGAGCCCTCTGATCCGCTCGATATTGCGACGGATCGGCTCGGACAGGTCGTGCTTATCCCGTGTCGTTTGATGCAATACTTTGGGAATAGACATCAAGAATGCCGTGTCATCCGAAGCCGCCGCGGTGAGAAATCGGGCCGAATGTTAGGTTAAGGGGAGGCGCTTCGCCCAGCGGAAAGCCCGCCGCCGTCTGCCGTCTTTGTTCATTCCCTACCGCATTGCTGACTTCTTTGACAACAACGCGCACGAAGGGATTAGCACCCCTGACCTTCGCCTCCGGAGGGTGATGCTTGGTTCTGCTGCTCGGATGTTTTTGGAAATAAATGATAGAAGTGTGAGACACACATGCCTCTCACGTCGCGACGACCGAATCGGAAAGCCAGATAACCATGCGAACCAAGAAAGACCTCGAGGCCATTCACGCATCGGGTGCGGCGGCATTCGGTTACGTCGATATCACGATGTTCAATTGCCTACCGTTCGTGATGTTCACCAACGGCAACGATTGCCCCACATGCTGGCACATGCTCCAGGGACTGGAGTACGAGCCGGAATCGCTTCACCTGTGGTCGATGATCGTGCCCCTGGCAAGTTCGGTATGCGACATCGGAACCCGCTGCGGCGAATTCAGCTTGGTAGCCGCGGCGTTGCGCGAAGACATTCCGATCATTTCCTGCGAACCAAACCCGGATGGTTTTGCTCGTCTCGTCGTCAACGTGCGCGCGAATGATGCCAAGAACGTCATCATGAAACGGGTGGCGGTGTCGAACCAAGATGGGTTCTCCAAATTCGGGTGGGTGCCGAAATTCATCGGACACATTTCCTCCGGCGGCCACTTCGTCGACGCGAACGTGAGCGACGCGGGCGCGACCACCCTCGTTGTCGAGATGATGCGCCTCGACAAAGTCGTCGAAGGAATTGATCTGGGTCCGCGCCCTGCCATAAAGATCGACGTGGAGGGGGCAGAGGCGAAGGTGTTCGAGGGCATGATGGGCGTCCTCAAGTCCAAGCCGGACATTCTGCTCGAAACATTCGATCAAAACGCCTGCGACAGGATCACCACCCTCACCACTCAGTTCGGAGATCGCTATTACCTTATCGAGGAGGATGAGCGGCGGATCGTACAGATCGATCGCCTTGCCGCGCGCGGCACGAATCAAAACAGCCGCAATCAGTTCCTGTCGTGCCGACCACCAGAGGCGGTCCTCAGCCTCTCCTCCCGGGCAGGATAGCGACGGAAAGTTGGCGCGCCCGGCAGGATTCGAACCTGCGACCACCGGTTTCGGAAACCGATACTCTATCCAGCTGAGCTACGGGCGCGCGAGGGGCGGAACATAGGGCAAGCCGTGGCGGCTGGCAATTAGGGGGCCGCGCCCGCCGGCGTGGCCTTTTTTGCTGTGGCGGCCGGGGGTTGCACCCATTTCTGCTTGGCGCGGTTCTCAAGGCGGGCAATTGCGTTGGCCTCTTCCCCGGAAGGAAGCGGCGTCATCGGATTGAGGATGAACGCCGCGATGTCGCCGATCACCCTGGCGGCCTGGAGATCGCGGGTCATCATATGCCAGCCCGTGTCATAGAAGGCCGCGCGCGCCTGAGGGTCGGCGCTCAACAGGTTTTTCATCGCCTGGGCCGACGCGGTCGGCGGAATGATCTGGTCGTTGCGGCCGGAGAGATAGAGCACCCGTCCACGCAATGAGCCCGACACTTCAAGCGCCCGGTCCATCAGATTGACGAGCCCGTAGACCGCATCGAGACGCGTCTGCTTGATGAACAGCGGGTCGCGTCCGTTGTCGCGCAGCATCTCGAGGTTGTCGCTCGCGAGCCGGCCGAGGCTTTGTCCTGTCGGCCGCCATCCCGGCATGATGTGCGCGCCCATCCACAAGGCGACACGATAGATTAGTGGCATGGTCTTGCGGCCCCACACCGCCGGCGAGGACAGGATCGCACCGTCCAACGGCGGCGGATCGGCGCTGGCCATCGCCGTCATCACCACCGCCCCGCCCATGCTTTCGCCAAGGCCGTAAACCGGTACGCCGGGATAACGCGCGCGCAGTGACTTCACCGCCGCGGTGAAATCAGCCGCCATCACGTCGCCGCCGGGCCAGAGCCCGTGATAGGGCGCCGCGCCGAAGCCCCGCTGATCGTAGGCGAACACCGCAATGCCCTGGGCCGCGAGGGTCGGTCCAACGCCAGGTGCGTCGGGCACCTGGCCCCAAGACTTGCTGTAGTCGTTGAAGCCATGGACCGCCACGACGACGGCCCGCGGTGTGCCCTCGGGCAGCCACTTGCGCACGGGCAGCTTCAAACCGTCAGCTGTGGTGAAAGTGTCGTCGGTGACGGTGGCCGTGGCGACCAGTTCACCTGCAGGGGCTGTCAGGGTGGCACACGCGGCCAACGTCGCGCTGAAAAGCCAGACCGCGAACGATACCGCCGCGATCTTCACGAAGGCGCGTGCTCCGGGTTGGCGCGGGTGATCTGCAGGAAGATGTCCTCAAGGTCGACTTCCTCGGTGCGGATGTCGGCGATGGCGAGCCCGCTGGTGCGCGCCGCTTCCAGGATCTCCATCATCGCGCGGCTGCTCGGCCGATAGGTGATGTGGAGTTCCGTCGGCGTGGTGAGCGTGGGGTGGAAGTGCGCCAGCGCCGGCGGCGGTTCCTGGATCGGGTTCGCGAGCAGCAATGTGACGGACTTGTTGTCCAGGCGCGCGAGCAGAGCGCGCGTGGTGTCGCAGGCCACCAACCGCCCGTGATTGATGATCGCCACCCGGTCGCAGAGTTCTTCGGCTTCTTCGAGGTAGTGCGTGGTGAGAAGCACCGTCGTCCCGCGCTTGTTGAGGCTGCGGATATAAGCCCAAAGCTGCTGGCGAAGTTCCACGTCCACACCGGCGGTGGGCTCATCCAGCACGATCACGGGCGGCGTGTGCACCAGGGCCTTCGCGACCAGCAAACGCCGCCGCATGCCGCCGGAGAGCGTGCGCGCGTATGCATTGGCTTTGTCCGCGAGGCCGACGGCCTCGAGGATTTCCATGGTGCGGCGTTCGTTCTTCGGCACGCCGTAGAGCCCGGCCTGCACGTCCAGCGCTTCCTTCGGCGTGAAGAACGGATCGAGATGCAGCTCTTGCGGCACGACGCCGATAGCGCAGCGGGCATGGCGCATGTCCGTATCGAGGTCGGAGTTCCAGATCTTCACGGTGCCCGAGGTCTTGTTGACCAGGCCCGCCATGATGTTGATCAGCGTCGACTTGCCCGCACCGTTGGGCCCGAGCAAACCAAAGAAGCTTCCGCGCGGGATCTCCAGGGAGAAGTCCGTCAGCGCCTGCTTCGGCTTCCGCTTATTGGAGCCGGCATAGACTTTGTTGACGTTGCGGATCTCGACGGCGAGATCGGGAAGCGATTCGGATATAGCGGGGGATTGGGACACGGGATACGGGAAGCCTGGATGAGAGCGAAACGGAGGCCTGTGTTATAGCTCATGCGGGGGGCGTCAACGAGGTCTTGAACTCGCCATTTGCACGCCCCATAAACGTGCCCGAAACCGCGCTGAAAACCGCCCTTGGGGGGCCGCCATGGCCGAACCTTTCGAGACCATTCCCGTCGACACCCTGCAAGTTGCCTGCGACGGCGGCGGCGGTGCGCTCGGCCACCCGCGCATCTTCATGACCATCCGCCCTGAGGAAGGTCATGTGGAGTGCCCGTACTGCAGCCGCCGCTATGAGCTGAAAAAGGACGCCCTGGCTCACGCCAGCGGCCACTGAGCCTCTTGGCCGCGTCGAAAGTTAGTCCCAAGCGCCTCTACCTGATCGACGGGTCGGGCTACATCTTCCGGGCGTTTCACGCCCTGCCGCCCCTGACCCGTTCGGACGGCACCCACGTGGGTGCGGTGCGCGGCTTCTCGTCCATGATGATCAAGCTGCTCGACGAACTGCGCGATCACAGCGTCGAGGAATACATTGCCGTGATCTTTGATGCGGGCCGGAAGACGTTCCGTAACGAGTTCTATCCCGAATACAAAGCACACCGTCCGCCGCCGCCCCCGGAGCTGATCCCTCAGTTCGCGCTGGTGCGCGACGCCACGCGCGCGTTCTGCGTCGCCTGCGTGGAACTGGAAGGCTATGAGGCCGACGACCTGATCGCCACCTACGCCCGCATGGGCGTGGAAGACGGCATGGATGTCGTGATCATCTCCGCCGACAAGGACCTGATGCAGCTGGTGCGCCCGGGCGTGGAGATGCTCGATCCCATGAAGGACGTGGTGATCGGTCCCGAGCAGGTGAGAGAGAAATTCGGCGTGCTGCCGGACAAAGTAATCGATGTGCAGGCCCTGGCGGGCGATTCCACCGACAACGTGCCCGGCGTGCCGGGCATCGGCGTGAAGACCGCGGCCGAGTTGATCAATCAGTACGGCGACCTGGAGACACTGCTGGAGCGCGCCGAGGAGATCAAACAGCCCAAGCGGCGCGAGAACCTGCAACAGCACGCGGAACTCGCGCGCGTGTCCAAGCGCCTCGTGACCTTGCGCGACGACGTGCCGCCGCCGGAAACGCTCGCGAAGATGAAGTGGGATGCGCCGGACCGGGAGAAGCTGTTGAGCTTCCTCCAGGAGCAGGAGTTCCGCCAGCTGGTGACGCGCGCGAGCAACTGGCTCGACGGCGGCACGGTGCCGATCAAGCGCAGTTTCGGCGGCACGGCGGAAGCCGCACCCGCGGCGGCCGCTGCTCCGGCGCGCGCGCCGGCCCCGAGGCCCGTCTCCGCCGCCAAGATCGACCATAGCAAGTACGAGTGCGTGCAGAAGCTCGCCGACCTGCAGCGCTGGATCGCGCGGGCGCAGGCGCAAGGCACCGTAGCGGTCGATACGGAAACCGACAGCCTCTACCAGAGCCGCGCGAGGATGGTGGGCGTATCGCTGTCCCTCGGTGCGGGCAGCGGCTGCTACATCCCCCTGCGACATGTCGGCAACGCGCCGCAGGGGCAGCTCGATCTCGGCGGCGATCCCGCCGCCTCAGTGGCGCCGCCGCAGATTCCCATTAAGGATGCCATCGCGGCCCTCAAGCCGCTCCTTGAGGACCCGGGCGTCCTGAAGATCGGCCACAACATCAAATACGACATGCATGTGTTCGCGCATGAGGGCATCGCGGTGGCGCCTGTCGACGACACCATGGTGATCTCCTACGTGCTCGATGGCGCGAAGACCGGACACGGGATGGACGAACTGGCGCTGCGCCATCTCGACCATACCAACATCAAGTTTTCCGACGTCTGCGGCAGCGGCAAGAACCAGATCACCTTCGACAAGGTGCCGTTGGACAAGGCAACCGCATATGCCGCCGAGGACGCGGAAGTTACGTTTCGGCTCCACGCCCTCCTGAAGCCGCGCTTGGTTCACGAACGGCTCGTGACCGTTTACGAGACCATGGACCGCGCCCTGATCCCGGTGCTGCACGACATGGAGGCCCGCGGCGTCGTGGTGGATCCGAAGGTGCTCAAGACCTTGAGCGCGGATTTCGCCGCGCGGATGGCGGAGTTCGAGACGGAGATCCACAAGCTCGCCGGCGAGACGTTCAACATCGGCTCACCCAAGCAGCTCGGCGAAATCCTGTTCGAGCGCATGAGCCTGCCGGGCGGCAAGAAGGGCAAGACCGGCGCCTACGGCACCGGCGCGGACATCCTCGAGGAACTCGCAGCACAAGGGCACGACTTGCCGGCGCGCGTCCTTGACTGGCGACAGCTCTCCAAGCTGAAGAGCACCTACACGGATGCGCTGCAGGAGGAGATCAACCCGGTCACGGCGCGGGTGCACACGTGTTTCGCCCAAACGATCGCCAGCACCGGGCGTCTATCGTCGGTCGATCCCAACCTGCAGAACATTCCGATCCGCACGGAGGAAGGCCGCAAGATCCGCACGGCCTTCGTGGCCCCCGCGGGCAAGCTGCTGCTGTCGGCGGATTACAGCCAGATCGAACTGCGCCTCGTCGCCCATGTCGCCGACATCAAGGCGATGAAGAAGGCGTTCAAGGACAATGAGGACATTCACGCGGCCACCGCGTCCGAGATGTTCAACGTGCCGATCCAAGGCATGGACCCGATGGTCCGCCGCAAGGCCAAGGCGATCAATTTCGGCATCATCTACGGCATCTCGGCCTTCGGGCTCGCCAATCAGCTCGGCATTCCGCGCAACGAGGCGCAGGATTACATCACCGCCTACTTCAAGCGATTCCCCGAGATCCGGGACTACATGGACAAGGCCAAAGCCGAGGCGAAGGACAAAGGCTTCGTCGAGACCCTGTTCGGCCGCAAGGTGTGGATCCCCGGCATCGCCGACAAGAATCCGGCGGTACGGAACTTCGGCGAACGCGCCGCGATCAATGCACCGATCCAAGGCGGCGCGGCCGATATCATCAAGCGCGCCATGATCCGTCTGCCCGGTGCTCTGCGCGACGCGAAGCTATCCGCACTGATGCTGCTGCAGGTGCACGACGAATTGATCTTCGAGGTGCCCACCGCCGAAGTCGACGCCACCAAAGCGCTTGTGAAGAAGATCATGGAAGGCGCGGTGAAGCTCGACGTGCCGATCGTGGTGGATGCCGGCGTCGGCGACAGCTGGGCCAAGGCGCACTAATTTCCCATGCGGGCCCTGGCGCTCCTGCTTATCGCTGCCGCGCCCGCTCTCGCTGATGATCGGCTGACGTGTTTCTCGCCCGACGCGGCGCCGGACGCCAAGATCGCGGCATGCCGGGCCACGGCCAGCGACCCCAACCTGCCGAACGCGACCCGCGCAGACGCCCTGGGCGCCCGCGCCAATGCGCTCATCGCGGAAGGTCGCTCGGCCGACGCCCTCACCGACCTCGATGCGGCTCTGAAATTCGTCCCGGACGATACGCGTCTGTTGCTGGCGCGCGGGCAGCTTCGCCAAGGCACCGCGGCGGAGGACGATTTCAGCGCCGTCCTCGCCAAGGACCCGGCAAACGCGGCGGCCTTGATCGCGCGCGCAGAAATGCGTTTACGGCGGAAAGCGACAGCCGAGGGCCTTACGGACATGCGTGCCGCGCGGCGCTACGCCCCCAACAATCCCCTGCCGGTCCGCGTGCTGGGGAAAGCATCCCTCGAACAAGGCAAGCTGCTTGAGGCCGTCGCGGACCTGAGCCAGGCGGCGCGCCTCGATCCGCGCGACGCGGAGAGCCTTACCCTGCTCGGCCAGGCCCACCTGCGCAGCGATCACAGCGCCGAGGCACTTGCGGCCTTCACGGCTGCCCTGGCGATCGCGCCGGCCGATGTCGACGCCTTGCGCGGGCGCGCCACCGCTGCCGGGCGCGCCGAGAACTTCCCCGCCGCCATCGCCGATCTCACCACATTGCTTAAGGCGCAGCCCGACGATGCGGCCGCGCGCCAAGCCCGGGGCGTGGCGCGCCTGCAAAGCGGCGATGCGAAGGGCGCGGCTGAGGACTTCACCGTGCTGCTCAAGATCGCGCCCGCCGATGCGGAACTGCTGTTCTTCCGCGCAACCGCCAAGCTGCGGGCGGCCGACTTGCCAGCCGCGGAGGCCGACTTCTCCGCCGTGCTACGCGTGCGCCCGCAGGAACCCGACGCCCTCAACGGCCGCGGGCTCGCGCGGCTTCTGCAGGGACAGTTCGCAACGGCCGAGGCGGATTTCTCCGCCAGCCTCGCCGCCAATCCCAATGCAGGCGATGTGCTGGCCAATCGCGGGCAGCTGCGTTTCATGCGCGGAAACTTCGCCGCCGCCGAAACGGACCTCGCCGCCGCCCTCGCCCGTCCCGGCGCCAATCCGACGCTGGCGCTGTGGCACACGATCGCCGCACGACGACTGCATCGCCCGGACATGTTGGCGCGCAGCGCACAACAGCTTAGCCCCGCATGGCCGGCGGACCGTTGGCCTATGGCGGCGGTACGCTACTTCCTGGGGGAGACCGGCGCCGACGCACTCCGCACGGTCGACGGCACGCTGCAACGCTGCGAGGCAGCGTTCTACCTGGGACAGGCCGCGCTGCTGAATGGCAAACGCGCGGAAGCGGAAAAGGAATTCCGCGCGGCTGCCGCCGCCGATGCGCGCGGCAGCTTCGCCAAGATCGCGGCGCAAGCCGAGTTGGCGCGGCTCGAGAAAGACAAAGGGCCCGGTGCGGCAGCACCGAGCCCTTGATCGTCGTCTGAGCCGTTCCGCTTAGGCGGCGGCGCGGATCGCGGCGGCTTTCACCTTCGCGTCCACATGGCTGTCGAACTGCTCGAAGTTCTTCTCGAAACGGCGCGCCACGTCCTGGGCGGCCACGTCGTAGGCCTTCTTATCCGGCCAGGTGGCCTTCGGCTGAAGCACTTCCGCCGGAACGCCCGGGCAAGCCTTCGGCACGAGCAGGCCAAAGTTCGGGTCGGTCACGAATTCGCCTTTGCCCAGCGTGCCGTCGAGCACACCCTTCAGCATGGCGCGGGTGTAGGCGATCTTCATGCGGTTGCCGACGCCGTAGCCGCCGCCGGACCAGCCGGTGTTCACCAGCCAGCAATCGGCGCCGTACTTGTCCATCAATTCGCCGAGCAGCTTCGCGTAGACCGTCGGGTGACGGGCCATGAACGGGCCGCCGAAGCAGCTTGAGAACGTGGCCTGCGGCTCCTTCACGCCCTTTTCCGTGCCCGCGACGCGCGCGGTGTAGCCGGACAGGAAGTGATACATCGCCTGTTCCGACGTCAGCTTGGAGATCGGGGGCAGAACGCCGAAGGCATCGGCCGTCAGCATGACGATGTTCTTCGGGTGCGGGCCCTTGCCGGTTTCGGAGGCGTTCGGGATGAACTCCAGCGGATAGGACGCGCGGGTGTTCTCCGTCAGCGAGCCGTCGTGCAGGTCGAGCGTGCGCGCGACCGGATCCATCACGACGTTCTCGAGGATGGTGCCGAAGCGTTCCGTGGTGGCGTGGATCTCGGGCTCGGCTTCCTGGGAAAGGTTGATCACCTTCGCGTAGCAGCCGCCCTCGAAGTTGAATACGCCGTTCGGGCCCCAGCCGTGCTCGTCGTCACCGATGAGCGTGCGGGACGCGTCAGCCGACAGCGTCGTCTTACCGGTGCCGGACAAGCCGAAGAAGATCGCGCTCTCGCCGTTCGCGCCGATGTTGGCGGAGCAGTGCATCGGCATCACGCCCCTCTCGGGCAGGTGGTAGTTCAGGAACGAGAACACCGACTTCTTCACTTCGCCGGCGTAGATGGTGCCGCCGATGATCACGACCTTCTTGGCGAAGTTCAGGACGATGAAGCATTCGGAATTGGTGCCGTCGACCTTCGGGTCGGCCTTCAGGTACGGCGCGTGCAGGACCGTGAAATCGGGATCGAAATTCTTCAGCGCTTCGTCGGGCGGCTGGATGAACATGTTGGCGGCGAACAGGTTGTGCCACGCCTTCTCGTTCACGACGCGCGCCTTGAGGCGGTAGGTGTCGTCGGCGCCGGCGTAGACGTCACGCACATAGAAGTCGCGCTCGGAGAGATACTTCAGCACCTTGGCGTGCAGCTTGTCGAAGGTCTCCGGCGTCATGCCGACGTTGACCTTGCCCCAGTTCACCGACTTTTCGGTGGTTTCATCGCGCACGATGAACTTGTCGTTCGGGGAGCGGCCGGTGTGTTGCCCGGTAAGGCTGACGAGGGCGCCGTCCTTGGAGAGCTTGCCGTCGCCGTTCTTCACGGCGTGTTCGATGAGTTCGGCCCGGCCGAGGTTCCAGAACACGTTGCCGGTCGGCTTTAAGCCGTGCTTCTCGAGACCGACTGAACTTTTCGAATTGCCGCTCTGCGTCACTTAAGGGCTCCTGAGAGTATGGGAAAACCTCGGCGGGGGACCCGAGGGTGACGGAGCCGCCGTTTTTGGCCCCCGTCGAAAACGCGTCTACATATCGTTTCGGGGGCCGGGGTGCAACGGACATACCGCGCGCGCCCAGGCCGTTTAACGCCTTGTTTGCACTGCAATAACAGGAAATGTTAGGACAACTGGCTCGCGACGGGCTGGTATGGTGATCGCCGGATCAACAACCATGCCGCCCCTCGCTGGTCACGACTGCGCAACTTTCGCCATAATGCACCGCTCTCCTGTGGCGTGCATAACCCGCCGAACCGGCGGAATTCTTGAAAGAGGTTGGCCCCTTGGCTTATCGCGTCGCTCTGGTCGATGACGACCGCAACATCCTGACCTCCGTCTCCATGATGCTGGAGGCGGAAGGGTATGCCGTAACGACCTACCGCGACGGCGCCGAAGCCTTGCGCGGCCTGCAGTCCGAGCCCGCCGATCTGGCGGTGTTGGACATCAAGATGCCCCGTATGGACGGCATCGAGCTTTTGCAACGTCTGCGCGAGAAGAGCGCCATCCCGGTGATTTTCCTCACGTCCAAGGACGACGAGGTGGACGAGCTGATGGGTCTGCGCATGGGCGCGGACGACTACATCAAGAAGCCGTTCTCCCAGCGCTTGCTGATCGAGCGCATCAAGGCGGTGTTCCGCCGGATCGAAGCCCAGAAGGCCCAGGCCCCCGGTTCGACCTCGGCGCAGAGCGTGAAGCGCGGCGAACTCGTGCTCGATCCGGCGCAGCACCTGTGCCTGTGGAAAGGCCTGCAGGTGAACCTGACCGTCACGGAGTTCCTGATCATCCAGGCGCTGGCGCAACGCCCTGGCCATGTGAAAAGCCGCGACCAGCTGATCGACGCGGCCTACGGCGAGCACATCTACGTCGACGACCGCACCATCGACAGCCACATCAAACGGCTGCGCAAGAAGTTCCGGGAAGTCGACAAGGACTTCTCGCACATCGAGACGCTCTATGGCGTCGGCTACAAATACAACGAGGCTGGCGGACACCCGCACGTCGAGTAAGGAGCTGCCGTGCCGGACGACGATGATCCGCCGGCGCGGGCCTCCGGGGACGAATCCCCGCCCACGATCGGCGCACTGAAGCTACCGCACTCCACCGCCCAGCTGCCGGAGCCCGAGGCGCGCCGGCGGATGTTCTCGCCGCTGACCATGCGCATCCTCGCGGTGAACCTGTCCGCGCCGGTGCTGTTGGTGATGGGGCTGTTCTTCCTCGACCAATACGCCGACTCCCTGATCGCCACGGAACTCGATGCGCTCGACACCCAAGGCAAGCTGATCGCGGCTTCCATCGGCGAAGGCGCGGTGGTGGTGGATACCGAAGCCAGCGACTTTCCAGCCTTCACGCCCAACGGCGCGCAGCGCACCATCGACCAGGACAACGCGCGGCCGCTGCTGCGCCGCCTCGCGGAGATCGCCGAAGTGCGCGGTCGCCTGTTCGACCGCAACGGCGCACTGATCGCCGACACGCGGCTCTTGGGGGGACCGGGCGGCCAAGTGCAGGTGGTGGATCTTCCGCCCGCTGAGGGCTGGGTCGACCATCTCTTCCGCGTGATCTACGAGCCCACGTTCGGGCGCTTCTCCTACGAACGGCGATTGCCGCCTTACAAGGAGCCGGAGAACGCCCAAGCCACCGATTTCCCCGAAGTGGGTCACGCACTTGAGTACGGCGAGGCGGATGCCGCCGTGCGCCTGCGCGAAGACCGCCAGAAGATCCTCACGGTCGCGGTCCCGGTGCAGTTCTACAAGCAGATCGTCGGCGTCGTGCTGGTGTCGCGCGACGGCCGCGCCGCCGACGAGCGGCTATTCTCCGTGCGCCGCTCGATCATGGGCATGTTCGCCTGGGTGCTGGGCCTCACCGTGCTCACCTCGCTCTATCTCGCCGGCACGATCGCGCGCCCGATACGGCGCCTGGCGATCGCGGCGGAGCGCGTGCGAACATCCAAGCGGCGGCAGTATTCCATCCCCGACCTGACCAACCGCTCCGACGAGATCGGTGAATTGTCCGCCGCCTTGCGCGACATGACCGATTCCCTCTGGAGCCGCCTGGACGCGATCGAGCGATTCGCCGCGGACGTCGCCCACGAGATCAAGAATCCGCTGACCTCCCTGCGCAGCGCGGTCGAGACCGTGGCCCGCATCCCGGATCCCGAGCGCCAGAAGAAGCTGCTCGCGATCATCCTTGATGACGTGGGGCGCCTGGACCGCCTGATTTCCGACATCAGCGATGCCTCGCGCCTGGATGCGGAACTGTCGCGCGCGGAAAGCACGCCGGTGCAGCTCGGTCGCCTAGTCAGCGCGCTGGCCGAGGTGCAGAACGCCACCGACGAAGCAGATGCGCCGCGCGTTGAGGTGGCAGCCACGGCGGGGGAAAAATACGACGTGCCCGGCCTCGAGGGACGGCTCGGTCAGGTCTTCCGCAACCTGATCGGCAATGCCGTATCGTTCAGCCCGCCGCGCGGCGTCATCACCGTGCGCATCGAGCGCGTCGGCCGTCGCGTGCAAGTATCGGTGGAAGACCAGGGCCCCGGCATCCCGCCCGGCAAGGAACAGGCCATTTTCGAGCGCTTCTACAGCGAACGTCCCGAAGGGGAGAAGTTCGGTACGCACTCGGGGCTGGGCCTGTCGATCTCCAAGCAGATCGTCGATGCCCACCAGGGCATGCTCTACGCGGAAAATCGCACGGACGGCGCCGGGAAAATCCTGGGCGCGCGCTTTGTGGTGCGCTTGCCTGCCATGTGATTCATTGTTTGCGCGCGATCTATCGAAAAACCGGCACCCACTTTTTCGGATCGCACGCTAGCCGAGGACGTAGGCCATCAAGAACGGCAGCGTGAGGAACGAGACGACCGTCGAGATCACGACAATGCCGGCGACTTCCTGGGGCTGGTTGTCGTAGCGCAATGCAAACAAGTAATTGAACACCGCCGTCGGCATCGCGGATTGGATGATCATCGCGCCGCGCGCCGCGCCCGTCAGGCCGAACACATGTGTAACCCCGACCGCGACCAGGAAACCGCCGCCGATGCGCGCCGCGGCGAACGCCAAGCCGCTGCTGAGTGACTTGATTTTCAAGCGCGCCAACGAGGTGCCCAAGGACAGCAGCATCAGCGGGATCACCAGGCCCGCCAGCACGTCGATGGTATTGCCCAGGAACGCGGGCAGTTTGATGTCGAAGATCAGCAGCAACAGGCCCGCGCCCATCGCCCACAGCACAGGGCTCGACAGAATATCGCGCGCGGAAAACCGACCGCTCGCCAGACTTATCCCCAAACTGAACTGGAACAGTGAGACGGTGGCGAACACCGCCACCGACGCCACCAAGCCTTCCGTGCCGAAGGCGAACATGCACAGCGGAATGCCCATGTTGCCGGAGTTCGGAAACATCATGGCCGCCAGATAAACTCGCATCGGCTGGCGCAGGGCGCGCAGAACCGTGTAACCGACAACCCCCGTGATCACCATCATCGCCGTGGTGGCGCCCATCATGGTCAGCATCACGGACGGATCTGGCCGCCGTGTGAGCAGGGTCGACAGCAGCAGACACGGCGCGCCGATGTTGCTCGACAGGTAAGACACCATCGACGTGTCGAACGGCAAGCCCTTCCGGTCCCACACATATCCCAGCAGGGCGATGAGCAGGACGGGTGCAACGACCGCGAAAATCTGAGAAATCATGGGCGAAGATATAGACTTTCGGAACAATTGACGCGAGCGCGGTTAGGCCGCACCCTCAACCCATGATCCTGATCCACGCAAGCTGCGTCGCTGTCGACGGTATCGGCGTTCTGATTCGCGGCGGCTCCGGCGCCGGCAAGTCCGATCTCGCGCTCCGCTTGATCGATGACGGCGCCGTCCTGGTGTCCGACGATTACTGTGAAGTGATCGAGGAGGGCGACGGATTGATCGCCGCGGCCCCGGCCCTCATCGCCGGCAAGATGGAAATCCGCGGCTTCGGGATCGCGAGCGTCCCCTACACACCGCGGGCCGTGATCGGCCTGGTGGTCGATCTGGCGCCCTGGGGGCAAATCCCGCGCATGCCAGACGCGACCACCTGCAGCATCGCGGGCGTCGCCCTGCCCTGGCTCACCATCGACCCCGCCACCGTCTCGGCCGCCGCGAAAGTGCGCCTGGTGCTGGGTCAGGCCGCAAGGCCTCAGAACCGGCGCACGGCCGCCGGCGCATGAGCGCGAAGCGCGCGAAATCCAAGGCCCCGGGAAAGAATACGCGGCGCAATGCGGGACGCGCGAAGTCCACGCGCGCCAAGAAGGTTCCGCGCATCGTCATCGTCACGGGCATGTCCGGCGCGGGCAAGAGTTCCGCGCTCCACGCCTTGGAGGACGTCGGCTTCGAGACGGTCGACAATCTGCCGGTGACCCTGCTGCAAGCGGTGGTCGCCGCCGGCGGCGGCACGGAGCGGCCGTTGGCGCTCGGCATCGATGTCCGCACCCGTGATTTCGACGCTCCCCAATTGATCGCGGCACGGGAGGCGATGCGCCATCATGCCGGCGTGGAAACCACCATCGTCTTCCTGGACTGCGACAGCGAGGTCCTTGGCCAGCGCTACACGGAAACCCGGCGCCCGCACCCGTTGGCGCACGATCTGCCCGTGTCTGTGGGGGTGGAGATGGAGCGCCGCCTGCTGGCGCCGTTGCGGGAGCACTGCGACATCCTGATCGATACCTCACGCCTGTCCATCGCCGACATGCGCCGCGTGCTGCTGGGCCACTTCGCCAACGAGACCAAGCGCGCCATGCAGGTGTTCCTGACATCGTTCGGGTACCGCCACGGCATCCCGCGCGATGCCGATATCGTGCTGGACGTACGCTTCCTGAAGAACCCGCACTACATTCCTGCGCTCAGCCGCAAGACCGGCCTCGACCGTCCGGTCGGGACCTATATCGAGAAGGACCCGGCGCTGAAGACCTTCCTCGGTCACGCCACCGCAATGCTGAAGCCCCTGCTGCCGCTGTATGCCAAGGAGGGGAAGAGCTACCTCACCATCGCCGTGGGCTGCACGGGCGGGCAGCACCGGTCGGTTTATGTGGTGGAACGCCTCAAGGCATGGCTGGCCACCCAGAAGGTTGCCTTCGCAGTGCGGCATCGGGACATCCCCGGCCGGCCGGCCGCAGCCAAAAAGGGCTGAAATCCGCCATTTTCGAGCCCTCGATTTGAGGGGGCGAATTGGCTAATCTCCGCGGCCCGCGCGCCCCGGCCTGATGGGATGCCGCTGCGAACCGATCGCGGGCCAACTCGAAACAAGACGCCTCACACCCGATGTCGCAATCGAAACCGTTGATCGGCCTGGTCCTGGTCACCCATGGACGCCTGGCGGTGGAGCTTGTCGCCGCCATGGAACACGTGGTCGGCGCCCAGGCGCAGGTCGCGTCGGTCTGCATCGGACCCGAGGACGACATGGAACAGCGCCGCGCCGATATCGTCAAAGCGGTGGAAGCCACCAACGCCGGTGAAGGCGTGGTCGTGCTGACCGACATGTTCGGCGGCACCCCGTCCAACCTCGCCATCTCCATCATGGAAGCCGCGCCCATCGAAGTGATCGCCGGCGTCAACCTGCCGATGCTGATCAAGCTCGCTTCGGTGCGCGGCACGGAGACGCTGCGCAATGCCGTCGCCCAAGCGCAGGAAGCGGGGCGGAAGTACATCAACGTCGCCTCCGCCCTCTTGGCGCAAGACCGCTCATAAGGGGCTCCGCATGTCCGAACCCCTGCGCGGCGAAGCGGAGATCCGCAATGCCAAGGGCCTTCACGCTCGGGCCGCGGCCAAGTTCTGCAAGACGGCGGAGAAATTCGACGCGGAGGTCTTGGTCTCGCGAAACGGTACGGAAGTCGCCGGCACATCGATTATGGGGCTTATGATGCTGGCCGCCGCGCAAGGCTCCACGATCGAGATCAGCGCCACCGGCCCGGAAGCCGCGAAGGCAATGGAAGCGTTGTTCAAACTGGTCGCAGACAAGTTCGACGAAGAGTAATTTAAGCACGGGCCACCATGCCGAAGGGCCACAGCAAAACTCCGAAGGAGCGGCGCGGCGAAGAGCCCGAAGCCGTGGAGCGGATGTTTGCCGGCAGCCCAGTGGGCGCCGGTGTGGCGATCGGCACCGCGTATCGGCAGGACAGCCGCGCCGCCTTCAATGTCTTGGAGTTCGCCATCCCGCCGACAAAGGTGCGGAGCGAACAGCATCGCCTGCTGGAAGCCGCGGCGAAAGCAACCGCGCGGCTGGAGACGCTCCAGACTGAAGCCAAGCAAATGGGCAACGCCGCGGGCGAAGAGCTCAGTTACCTGATCGAAGCCTACCAGCAGATGCTGTCCGGCTCGCGGCTGATCCGTGGCGTGCAAAAACGCATCGCGGCGGACAACATCAATGCCGAGGCCGCGGTGCTGAAAGAGATCGGCCTGATGTCGGAGGCGTTCGCCTCCATGGACGACCCCTATCTCGCCGCCCGTGTGCAGGACGTGCGCGAAGTCGGCCGGCGGCTCGTGGAGGCTCTCGGCACGGGCGCCGTCGGACTGAAGGCGCGAAAGAGCTATCCCAAGAACGCGATCATCATCGCCGACGAACTTTCGCCCGCTGACACCGCGTTGCTCGACCCTGATCAGGTGATCGGTCTTGCCACCATGCTCGGCGGCGTGGAGAGCCACACCGCCATTGTCGCGCGCTCCCTTGGCATCCCGGCGGTGGTTGCCGCCGCGGAGATGATGGAAGGGATCGAGAACGGCGACACCGTGATCATCGATGGCTCGAACGGTCAGGTGATCGTCTCGCCGACCAAAGAAACGCTGCAGCTCTATCGCCAGCGCCGCGTCACGTTCCAGAAGAACCAGAACTCGCTGAAGAAGCTCAAGACCGTGCCGGCCGTCACGCTCGACGGCTTCGCGATCAAGCTGCAGGCCAACGTCGAACTGCCCAGCGAAGTCGAAGGTGTGCTCGCTTCCGGTGCCGAAGGCATCGGCTTGTTCCGCAGCGAGTTCATGTTCATGAACCGGCGGGACCTGCCGGGCGAAGAAGAGCAGTACAAGGCGCTCGCCGGTGTCGTGAAAGCCATGGCGGGCCGGCCCGTGACCGTGCGCACGCTCGACGTCGGCGCGGACAAACTCGGCAATATGGTGGGCCTCAAGCCCGGCCCCAATCCCGCTCTGGGCCTGCGCGCGATCCGCTTCTCGTTGAGCCGGCGCAAGCTGCTCATGACGCAGCTGTCCGCGATCCTGCGGGCAAGCGCGCTGGGACCGATCCGCATACTTCTGCCGATGGTGTCCATCGTCGAGGAAGTGCGCGAAGTCCGCCGGATCATTGCCCGCATCGCCGCGCGCCTGATTGCCAAGAAAGTGCGCCTGCCCAACCCCTTGCCGCCGCTGGGCATTATGATCGAGATTCCGGGGGCGGCCTTGTCGGCGGACGCCCTTGCGGCGGAAGCGGACTTCTTCGCCATCGGCACCAACGACCTCACCCAATACACGCTGGCCATCGACCGCACCGACGAGCAGGTCGCCTACCTCTACAACCCCCTGCATCCGGCCGTGCTGCGGCTGATCCAGTTCTCGGCCGAGGCGGCATCCGCGGCGGGAATACCCGTATCGGTCTGCGGCGAGATCGCCGGCGACGATCGCTTAACGCCCCTGCTGCTGGGCTTCGGCATCACCGAGCTGTCCATGGCCCCCGCCAGCATCCCCAAGGTAAAAAAGCGCATCCTGGAGCTCAACTTGTCGGCCATTACCGGGCGTGTTCGGCGGATTACCGCGGAATCGGATCCCGCCCGGATCCGGGGGCTTTTGGACGAAATGACACCCACCGAAGGCCGTGGTTAATGCCTCGTAAGGTTGCCGCGCTCGCCCTCGGCTGGTATACGCGGGGCCCGCCCAACACCCCGTTCTCGCCTACTTCCCAGGAGCCTCCCGTCTCATGAGTTCGCACGATTATATTGTCAAAGACATCGGACTCGCCGATTGGGGCCGCAAAGAGATCGCCATCGCCGAAACCGAGATGCCGGGCCTGATGGCTCTGCGCACCGAGTTCGGCAAGAAGCAGCCGCTCAAAGGCGCACGCGTCGCCGGGTCGCTTCACATGACCATCCAGACCGCGGTGTTGATCGAAACGCTCAAGCACCTGGGCGCGGACGTTCGCTGGGCTTCGTGCAACATCTTCTCGACCCAAGACCAAGCCGCTTCCGCGATTGCCGCGGCCGGCACGCCGGTGTTCGCCGTGAAGGGCGAGACGCTGGAAGAATACTGGGATTACACCCACAAGATTTTCGAGTGGGCCGACGGCGGCACGCCGAACATGATCCTCGACGACGGCGGTGACGCGACCCTGCTGATCGTGCTCGGCACGGAAGCGGAGAAGAATCCGAAGTTGGTCGAAAAGCCGACCAACGAAGAAGAGACCGTGCTGTTCGCCGCGATCAAGAAGCGCAACAAGGAACAGCCGGGCTGGTACGCGAAGGTGCTCGCCAACATCAAGGGCGTGTCCGAAGAGACCACCACCGGCGTGCATCGCCTGTATCAGATGGCCAAGGAAGGCCGCCTGCACTTCCCGGCGATCAACGTGAACGACAGCGTCACCAAGTCGAAGTTCGACAACATCTATGGCTGCCGCGAAAGTCTGGTGGACGGCATCCGCCGCGCCACCGACGTGATGATGGCGGGCAAGGTCGCCATGGTCGCGGGCTTCGGCGATGTCGGCAAAGGCTCCGCGGCGTCGCTGCGCCAGGCCGGCTGTCGCGTGATGGTGTCGGAGATCGATCCCATCAACGCGCTGCAAGCCGCGATGGAAGGCTACGAAGTGACGACCATGGAAGACGCCGCGCCGCGCGCGGACATTTTCGTGACCGCGACGGGCAACCTCGACGTCATCACGGTCGATCACATGCGCAACATGAAAGACCGCGCGATCGTCTGCAACATCGGTCACTTCGACACCGAGATCCAGACCGAAGCCCTGCGGAACTTCAAGTGGCACAACGTAAAGCCGCAGGTGGACGAGGTCGAGTTCTCCGACGGCAAGCGCATCATCCTGCTGGCGGAAGGCCGGCTGGTGAACCTCGGCTGCGGCACGGGTCATCCGAGTTTCGTCATGAGCGCTTCGTTCTCCAACCAGGTCCTGGCACAGATGGAACTGTGGATGAACGGCGCCAACTACGAGAAGAAGGTCTACGTGCTGCCCAAGCACCTCGATGAGAAGGTCGCCGAACTTCACCTCGCGAAGGTGGGCGCGAAGCTGACCAAGCTCTCGGCACGCCAGGCGAGCTATATCGGCGTGGGCGTGCAGGGCCCGTTCAAGCCCGAAACCTATCGTTACTAGCGGCGCGCTTATCGCGCCGTCGCGACGCGGTTGGTCTCCGGCCCGGTGCTTTGCGCCGGCGCCGGAGGCAGCCCGCTCTTGGCGCGTTCCGACCATCGGAACCCCACTTCGCGCGAAGCGAAGTCGATCGACACTTGGTCGAACGCACGCAACGCATCGATCCCGAGGAGCAGCGCAGGCGTGTTCCTCATCCCCAACACGTTGAAGACGTGCGCATCGGCGAACGCGATGGGAAGATTGCGGATAGCGAGTCCGGCGATCCGCAGCTGATCGACGACGGTGTATTGAACCGTGGTGATGTCCCCGGTCACGCTGATGAGACCGACGGTATCCCACGGCTTCGAACCGCGCGACCGGCCGAACAACTTGCGGCGCAGCGCCTCGTTGCCAACGCTCAGTTCCAAGCCCGTATCGATGATCACGTCGACGTGGGTGTCGCCGACATCGGCTTTGGTCAGGATGAGTTGACCGAGCTTGCGGCGGGCCATCACAACGATGCTTTCGCCATCCCAATCGTCTTTCCAGTCCTGCTTGAGCGGCACTGAACGCGTCAGCGACATAGTACCCGCTCGAAAATCCACCAACACGCGCTGAAGCTGAAGAGCGTCGATCCCCAAAACACCGGCGGCGCCGATGTTCTGCGGCAAGAGGGCGGGCGCCTCGATCTGCTTCACTTCCAAGGTATTGGCAGTCAGCCGCGGAATGATCACCGTGTCGACCGTCTCGGCGCCGTCCATGGTGTGCAACTTGATCGACCGGCCCTTCGGCAACACCAGATCGGCGGCGACATCGCGGGAGATGATGGACCTTTGGGCGCCGGTATCGATGAGGAACGCGTAAGGACCTTTGCCGTCGATTTTGACGTCGACCGTCAGGCGCTGAGTGTTGTCGGTCTCGATCGGAAGAACGTTCGCCGGCGATTCGGCCGGGGGCGTGCCTTCGGCCGAAGGCTCGGCGGCCCAGGGCGACGCTGTCATCGTGAGCGCCAGTACGGCGACGACCACGAAACGCATCACGGTCCTCTTCATAAAGGTGAAGAGACTATAGGAGCGGAGCCAACCGCCAACAAGGCGACACCTAAGACGGGTGGAACGGACGATCCCCTTCGCCTGGTTCACATTTTCACAATTTTGGCGCGGCCTTTGGCCCCACCGCCCGTGCTACGCCCATTTCTTTGCGATACACTCCGGCGCGCTGAAGGGGCTCTTGTGGGGTGGTCGTCGAGGGGCGGCCGTGGGAAATGCAATTTAGCGAAGCCGTCGATCTCCTGACGGGGCCATGGGTCGTCGGCGCAGCCGCGATCATTGTTCTCGGCATTCCCGCAGTGTGGCTCCTGCTGCGCCAGCATCGGCACTGGCGTCGCGCCGAACTCTCCAAGGATTGTGCGTTCTACGCCCGCTCGGCCCTTGAGTCCGCACTCGAGACCGCGCCCGAAGGCTACTTTGCCTGGTTCGTGATGCCGGAGGGCGCCACCGACGACGCCCTGCCGCCCGCCTGGCGCCGCAGCATCAACGAACTCACCGCGGGCGTGTGTTCGCGCCGGCTGGCGGTGCTGCTCGACCTGTTTCACGGACTCGAGGCCAACTTCGATCACGTGATCGAAGGCTTCGACAAGCCGTCACAGGACGCCTTGAGTAGGGCCGTGGATATCCTGCGCAGCCACGGCGATGGGTTTCAGGTCTCCCTGGTTCATGCCGCGACTCAGCGCCGGATCCAGGTCCGCGGCCTCCGCGCCGCCGACTATGACGGCAACACGCTGGCCGACGTGGTGTGGATGAGCGACGTGACCGAAGGCGTCGCGGCGGTCGACACACTCACGCAGGAAACCGCCGCCCTGCGCCGCGAACGCGATCTCCTGAAAGCCGCGCTGAACGGCGTCGCCGAGCCGGTTTGGCTGCGCGACGACGATCTCTCGCTGATCTACTGCAACACCGCATACGTGCGCGCGGTGGACGGCAAGGAGGCGGGCGATGTCGTCGCCCGCGGGCGCGAACTCGCGCCGCGCGTCTCGGTCCGCGAGGCCCGTGCGCTGGCCGCCGCGGCGCGCGCCTCGGGTGAAATGCGCCGCGCGCCGTTCCACATGGTCATCGACGGCAGCCGCCGCTTGATGGAAGTGACGGAGTCCGCGGTGACCCTGGACGCGGCCCTGCGCCCCGAGCGCGGCGATGCGCCGCTGTTCTCGGACGGCAGCGGACGGCTGACGGCCGGATTGGCCTATGACATCACGCGCCAGGAAGAACTCGAAGTGCGCCTCAAGCGTGAAGCGGCGGCCCATGCGGACGTGCTGGAACGTCTGGGCACCGCCATCGCCGTGTTCGGGTCGGATACCCGGCTTTCGTTCTTCAACGCCGCCTTTGCGAAACTTTGGTCGCTGGATCAGGCGTGGCTGCGGGAGGCCCCGACTTACGCGACCGTCCTCGATACTCTGCGCGCGGAGCGGCGACTGCCGGAAGTCGCCGACTTCCCAGCGTATAAGGAGAAGGAAGTCGCGCGGTTCAATTCCCTGATCGAACCGCTGGAGGACGTCCTCCACCTGCCCGATGGCGGCACTTTGCGCCGCGTGATCGCGCCGCACCCCATGGGCGGCCTGCTGACCACATACGAAGACGTCACCGACAAACTGGCGCTTGAGCGCTCCTACAACACCTTGATCGCCGTCCAGCGCGAGACCATCGACAACCTGCAGGAAGCCGTGGCCGTGTTCGGCGCCGACGGCCGCTTGCGCCTGGCCAATCCGGCTTTCGCCACCCTGTGGGATTTGAGCCTGAGCGCCCTGGCCGACGGCCCCACCATGCCGGAAGTGATCGACGCCTTCCGCCGCTTCTTCGACGATACGACCGTCTGGGCGCGCCATCAGGGCGTCATGCTGGCGGCGCTCGAAGCGGAGCGCGAGCGCGCCACGCAGCAGGGCCGGGTCGTCCGCCGCGACCGCTCCGTGTTGGAATTCATCTCCGTGCCGCTGCCCGATGGCGGCGTGCTGTTCTGCTACAACGACGTCTCCGCGCCTGAGCGCGTGGCGCAGTCCCTGCGCGGCAAGGCCGAAGCCCTGGGCGCGGTCGAAAAACTCCGCAGCTCCTTCATCATCCATGCGGCGGAGGAAGCGCACGGGCCGCTGACCGCCATCGCCAAGCTCGCCGGGCGCTTGGCGCCGCGCCAGGAGCCGGGATTGCGGTCCATCGCCGCGGAGATCCTGAGCGCCGCGGAAGACATCAAGGCGCTGCTCGGCGACATGACCGATCTGACGGATTTGGAAGCGGGACAACAGACCCTGCGCCTCGACACGGTGGATCTTGCCGCGATCGTCAATCGCGTCGCGGCCCTCACGCGCGAGGCCGCGCGGCGGCGCGGCGCCATTCTCAGCATCGACTGCCCGCAACAGGCCGGCTGGGTGGTGGGCGACGCCACGCGGCTCAAGCAAACCTTGTATCACTTGCTCATCACCGCCTTGAATGCGGTGGACGACAGCACCGTCGCATTGCGGGTCGCCCGCAACGGCGACCATGCGGAAGTGACCTTGCGCTATACCGCCTCGGTGCAAAATCCCGTGGTGCTCGACCACGGCGCGCTCGGCCTGCACTTCGCCCGGCGCATGGCGGAACTCCATGGCGGCGTGGTCGAGATCGACACCACCGGCCCCGAGGCCTTGCTGGTCTGCCGCCTGCCGGCTGCGCCCCTGCGCAACGCCTCGGTCGGCTAGATTTCCCCTATGCGCGTATTCACCCTCGCCGCGGAAAGCGCCACGCTTGCCCTGGGTGCGGACTTGGCCGCTCTCGCCCGGCCCGGCGCGGTGTTCGCGCTCTCCGGCCCCCTCGGCGCGGGCAAGACCTGCCTCGCGCGTGGTCTGATCGATGCAATGCAACCCGATAACGTGGAAGAGGTGGTCAGCCCAACCTTCACCCTCGTCCAGACGTATCCCACGGCCAAAGGCACGGTTTGGCATTTCGATCTGTACCGCCTAAAACAGCCGCAGGACGCGATCGAACTTGGACTCGAGGACGCCTTGGGTGGGGATATCTCCGTGATCGAATGGCCGGAACGATTGGATCGCTGGCTCCCGGCGAGCCGCATCGACGTACTCTTGGACCAGGCAGGCACCGGGCGGCGCGCGACCGTCACGGGCCACGGGATTTATGCGGACGCGGTTCGCCTCTGGCAGCCACGCTTGCCGGAAGAGCCCGCCGCGTGAGCACCCAGGATGATACCGACCGTGAAAAGGTCATCGCCCGCTTTCTGAAGAAGGCCGGGTGGGACCGCGCCAAACGCCGCCGCATCGCCGGCGATGCGTCCTTTCGCAAATACGATCGCCTGGAGCGGGCGGGCGGCACGGCGGTGCTGATGGATGCGCCGCCGCCCCATGAGGATGTGCGGCCCTGGCTGCGCATCGCCCGCCATCTGCACGCTTTGGACTTTTCCGTGCCCGACGTTCTCGCGGCGGATTCCAATACCGGACTTCTGCTGATTGAAGACCTGGGCGACGACACCTATACGCGGCTGCTGGCGCGCGGCGTGTCGGAAGAGAAACTCTACGCCCTTGCCGTCGACGCCCTGAGCGCCTTGCACATGGTGCCCGCCGACAAGGCGGTGCCGGAGGGCGTGATCCCGTACGGCATGCCGCGCCTGCTGGAAGAAGTGAATCGCCTGCACGTGTGGTACTTGCCGATGGTCGACGCGCCGCCGCTGAGCGATGAAGCGAAGGCCGAGTACGAAGCGATGTGGACTGAGATCCTGCCGGGCGCATGGAAAGCGCCGACTTCGCTGGTCCTGTTCGACTACCACGTCGACAATCTGCTCGGTCTGTTCGATAGGCCCGGCGTGAAGGCCTGCGGCTTGCTCGACTTCCAGGACGCCGTGTCCGGCCCGGTCACCTATGACCTCATGTCGCTGCTGGAAGACGCGCGCCGCGACATCGATCCCGGATTGGTCGCGCGCATGAAGCGGCGCTATCGCGCCACGTTCCCGGATTTAGGGGCGGACTTCGACCTCTCCTGGGCGGTGATGGCGGCGCAACGCCACACGCGCGTGCTCGGCACCTTCGCGCGCCTGAACGTGCGCGACGGCAAGCCGCAATACCTGCAGCACATCCCGCGGCTATGGCGCTACATGGATGCCTGCCTCGCGCATCCGCAACTCGCGCCGCTGAAGACATGGCTAGATCGTCACGTGCCCGCGGAAGCCCGTATCGTCCCGGCGGCAGCATGAGCACCAAGCCCACCGTAGCAATGCTGCTGGCGGCGGGTCTGGGCACGCGCATGCGTCCGATCACGAACACGATTCCCAAGCCCCTCGTCGAAGTCGCCGGAAAGGCGCTGATCGACTGGACGCTCGACAGCCTCGCCGCGGGCGGCGTTACCCAAGCCGTGGTGAACGTGCATTACCTCGCCGACCTGATGCGCCGGCATCTCGCCCAGCGCAAAACGCCAGGGATCGTCGTTTCCGATGAAACTTCGCTGTTGCTGGACACCGGCGGCGGCGTGGTGAAGGCTCTGCCCTTGTTGGGGAACGCACCGTTCTTCGCCTGCAATTGCGACGCCATCATCATCGACGCGCCCACGCGGACTCCGGCCTTGCGACGCTTGGCTGATCTTTGGGACGACGCGAAGCACGATGTGATCATGCTGGTGCACCCTCTCGAGACAGCCCACGGCTTCGACGGCAAAGGCGACTTCTTCGTCGCCGCCGACGGCGCCATGACCCGGCGCGGCGCGTCCGCGAGCGCGCCATTCGTTTGCACCGGTCTCTATTTGATCCATCCGCGCGTGTTTGTCGGCGAGCGCGCCGAACCGTTTTCCATGGGTCGGATTTGGGACCGCGCCATCGCCGCCGGCCGCATGGTCGCCGTAGTCCATGAGGGCGACTGGTATCATGTCGGCACGCCCGAGGCGGTGCCCGCGACCACCGCGCTGTTGCAGCGGAGCGCGGCGTGAGTTCGCGCGAGGCCGGCTGGCGCCGGCTGAGCCGCGCGGGACAGCCGACAGTGTTCAACATCCCGGCGTCCGTGCCTTTCGTCGATGCGCTCGCGCAGGGCCTGCTGGACGACGCGGGCGACGATCCGCTCGCACTCGCCGCGGTCACGGTGCTGTTGCCGACGCGGCGCGCGGCGCGATCCCTGCGGGAAGCCTTCCTTCGCCACACGAAGGGCATTCCACTACTGCTGCCGCGGATGATGCCGCTCAACGACGTGGACAGCGACGAGACCTTGTTCGGCAGTTTCGCGACGGGGCTCGATGCGGAACTGCCGGTGCCCATCGCGCCCCTGCGCCGCCAATTGAAACTCGCGCGCCTCGTGGAATCCCTGGCGAGCGCCGGCACGGAGACGTCGCGGCCGGAACAGGCGATCCAACTGGCCGCGGAACTCGCGCGCCTGCTGGATCAGGTGCAGACCGAGGGGCTGGATTTCGCGCGCCTGGAAAAACTCGTACCGGATGCTTATGCGACGCACTGGCAGATCACGCTCAAGTTCCTGGAGATCGTCACCACCAATTGGCCCGATATCCTGCGCGAAGAGGGCGTGATCGATCCGGCGGAGCATCGCAATCGGGTGTTCGCCCTGCAGGCCAAGATCTGGGCGGCGAGCGCGCATGGGCCCGTGGTCGCCGCCGGCTCCACCGGCAGCATTCCCGCCACCGCCGATCTTCTCGCCGTCATCGCGCGCATGAAGGACGGCTGCGTCGTGTTGCCGGGGCTCGATACGGTGCTCGACGATCCATCATGGGCGCTGCTCGAAGAATCGCACCCGCAGTTCGGCTTGAAGCACCTGCTGGGCCGCATCAGCATCGAGCGCGACGCGGTTGCACCCTGGCCTGCGGCGACGCTCGATGCGCCCACGCCACGCGAGCGACTCGTGTCGGAATGCATGCGTCCCGCCAAGACGACGGACCGCTGGACCCAACAGGGCGGACCTCTCAGCGACCTGCCGCGCACCGCGGTCGAGGGGCTCACCCGGCTGGACTGCGCCGGACCGCGGGAAGAAGCCGAGACAGTCGCGGTGTTGATGCGCGATGCCGTGCAGACCGCCGGACGCACGTGCGCCCTGGTCACGCCGGATCGCCGCCTCGCCGAGCGGGTTGCCGCGCAATTGGAGCGTTGGGATCTGGCGGTTGACGATTCCGCCGGCAAGCCGCTGGAGCGGACCGCCGTGGGCGCATTCCTGCGCCTGACGGCGGAGATGGTGCTCGAAGACTTCGCGCCCGTGGCAACCCTCGCCGTCTGCAAGCATCCGTTCACGGCCTGCGGCCAGGACACGGCGCGCTTCCGCGATCTCACACGCACGGCGGAAATCGCGCTGCTGCGCGGCCCGAAGCCGCCGGCGGGATTGGAAGGCTTGGCATCACTGGTGCGCCCCGACGATGGCGCCTCGCGCGAATGGCTCGCGCTGCTGACCGCGCACTGCAAACGCTTCGCGGTGGTGGCAAAGGGCGGCGCGCAGCCTTTGTCCGTGTTTCTCGCGGCGCATATGGAGATGGCCGAGGCGTTAGCCGCCACACCCGACGCGCCGGGACCTTTGCGACTATGGGCCGGCGACGCGGGTGAGGCGGCGGCGGCCTTCGTCGCCGAACTCAGCCGCGACGCGAACGTTCTCGAACCGATCGATCCCGCGAGCTATCTCGCCGTGCTGGAAGCCTTGATGAACGGCCGCGTCGTGCGGCCCCGGTACGGCCGCCATCCGCGCCTCGCTATTCTCGGCCCGCTTGAGGCGCGTTTGCAGCGTTTCGACGTGTTGATCTTGTCCGGACTCAACGAACGTACCTGGCCGGCGGACGCCCAGGCCGATCCGTGGATGAGCCGGCCCATGCGCCAGCAGTTCGGCTTGCCCTCGCCGGAACGCCGCATCGGTCTGGCGGCGCACGACATCGCGCAAGCCTTGTGCGCGCCGCGCGTGGTGCTGACCCGCGCGGTGAAGGTGGACGGGACGCCCACGGTACCGTCGCGCTGGTTGATGCGTCTCGCGCGCGTGGTTGCGGCAGCCGGCATCGAGAGTTCCTGGAAAGACGAGAGCGGCACCTGGCCGGTCTGGGCCCACAGCCTCACGCGCCCGGATGAAGTGCGCGCCGCGCCCGCCCCGGCGCCGACGCCGCCCGTCGCCGCGCGCCCGCGCCGCCTCTCCGTCACCGACATCGAGAAGTGGATGCGCGATCCCTACAGCATCTACGCGCGCCATGTGCTCGGTCTGCAGCCGCTCGATCCGTTGGAGCAGGATCCGGGTGCGGCGGACTACGGATCGCTCATCCACGATGCGCTTGATCGCTTTGTCAGGGCGCATCCTTCGGGGGCCCTGCCCGCTGACGCCTTGGATCAACTCGTCGCCTCTGGACGCGACGTGTTCGCGCAGCAGGCCCTGCGCCCCGGCATCCATGCCTTCTGGTGGCCGCGCTTCGAGCGCATCGCGAAGTGGTTTGTGGAAATCGAGGCAGCGCGGCGCGGAAATCTCACCCGCGCGCATGTGGAGATCAAAGGCGAGATGACCTTGACGGGACCGGCCGGCCCGTTCGTCTTGCGCGGCCGCGCCGATCGCATCGACGAGATGAAGGACGGCATCGCCATCATCGACTACAAGACCGGCGCGCCTCCGCGCAGCCGCGAAGTGCTCGCGGGCTTTGCGCCGCAATTGCCGTTGGAAGCGGCGATGATCGCCGCCGGCGGATTCGCAGGCGTGCCCAAGTCCGCCGTGCGCTCGCTGGCCTTCTGGCAACTCCACGGCCGCGATGAAGGCGGAGAAGTGAAGCCGATTGCCGGCGATGTCGCGGAGATGACCAGGACCGCGCGCGAAGGCTTGGAAAAGCTCATCGCCGCCTTCGACCGACCTGAAACGCCCTATCCCGCGCGACCCAACCCGGAGACCGCGCCAACCTACAGCGACTATCTCCATCTCGCCCGCGTGAAGGAATGGGGTGCGGTGACCGGGGAGGACGGATCGTGAGCGCCGCCGTCGTCCCCTTGCCCGGCGTTTCGCCCCGCGATCTCGCGGAGCGCAATCAGAAGACCGCCGTGAGCCCCACCGCCAGCGTGTGGGTGAGCGCGTCCGCCGGCTCCGGCAAAACGACGGTTCTCACGCGCCGCGTGCTGGCTCTGCTGCTCAGCGGCACCGCGCCGAACCGCATCCTATGTCTCACCTTCACCAAGGCCGCGGCGGCCGAAATGTCCAACCGCGTCGCGGAGACCTTGTCCAAATGGGTGACGGCCACCGAAGACGATCTGCTGGACGACCTCGCGCATTTGATGTCCGGCAAGATCGACAAGGCGGTCGTGCAGCGGGCACGGCGTCTGTTCGCCGAGGTGCTGGAAGCGCCCGGCGGATTGCAAATCTCCACCCTGCACGCGTTCTGCCAGTCGCTCCTGCGCCGCTTTCCTCTCGAAGCAGGCGTCGCGCCCCACTTCACCCTGATCGACGAACGCGATTCCGAGGAAACGCTGGCCCAGGCGTTGGAAGACACCTTGGCGACGGCCCGCGTCGGCGTGGACGCCGCTTTGCGCGATGCCATGGCGGTGATCACGGCACGGGTGCACGAAACACATTTCAACGACCTGCTCGGCGAAGTGGTCGCGGCGCGCGGCAAGCTCGCCCACCTCATCGCGGATGCGGACGGCAAGATGGAGCCGATCCTTGTGCGCCTGGCGCAGCGGCTGAACGTGGCGGCAGGCGAGACGGACGACAGCCTGTTCGCCTCCGCCGTGGCCGATGCCGCCTTCGCCCGCGTCGACCTGGAACGCATTGTTACGGCGCTAGACGTCGGCACCGACAAGGATCGCGAACGGGCGGCAACCATCCGCGCCTGGTTGTCAGCCAAGGATCGGCTTGCGTCCTTTGAGACCTACCAAAGCGTCTTCTTGACCGAGAAGGGCGTGCCGAAGGCCGATAAGAACCTCGCCACCAAGAAGGTGTGCGAACACACACACGATGCGCTTGCCGTCATGCAGCGCGAAGCCGACCGGCTCCAAGACCTCCTTGAGCGCCGCCGTGCCGTGGGCGTATGCCAGTGT
The DNA here is from genome assembly GCA_965279655.1 of Rhodospirillaceae bacterium. Taxonomy (GTDB): domain Bacteria; phylum Pseudomonadota; class Alphaproteobacteria; order Rhodospirillales; family Rhodospirillaceae; genus SCTM01. The sequence continues at coordinate 4,619,512 of OZ257255.1, read as the reverse complement.
TCCGGCGCACTCTTGCGCATCGGCGCGCATGTGCTGGAGCGCTATCGCCTGACCAAGGCGCTACGCAACTGGATCGACTACGACGACCTCATCCAAAAGGCGCGGCAACTGCTGGAGCGGCCCGATTTCGCGGCTTGGGTCCTATTCAAGCTCGACGGCGGCATCGATCACGTACTTGTGGACGAGGCGCAGGACACCAATCCGGACCAGTGGGCGATCCTGCAAGCCCTCACGTCGGAGTTCTTTGCCGGCGAGGGCGCGCGCGAACTGACCCGCACCATGTTCGCGGTAGGCGACCGCAAGCAGTCGATCTACAGCTTCCAGGGCGCCGCACCGGACGAGTTCGACCGGATGGAGACACGCACCCAGGAACAAGTCGAAGCCGCGAGCGCGGAATGGGCGTCGGTCACGCTGAACGTCTCATTCCGGTCCGTGAAGGCGGTGCTGGAAGCCGTGGATGCGACCTTCGCGCGCCCGCCGGCGCGCGTCGGTGTCGTCAAGGAAAACGATACGCTCGAGCACCGCGCCGCTCGCGAGGGCATGGGCGGCCTGGTGGAAGTGTGGCCGCTGGTGGAGCCCTCGGCGCAAGACGATCTGCCGACGTGGAAGCCGCCCATCGAACGCGTCGCCGGCGATGTTCCGGAATTGCGTCTTGCCGCCCTGATCGCCAGGCGCATCGCGCATATGGTGGACAGCCGCGAGATGTTGGTGTCGCAAGGCCGCCCGATCCGTCCCGGCGACATCATGATCCTGGTGCGCCGGCGCACGGCGTTTGTCGAAGAACTCGTGCGCCGCCTGAAGCAAGCCGGCATCGCCGTCGCCGGCGTCGACCGCATGGTGCTCACCGAACAGCTCGCGGTCATGGACCTGATCGCGCTGGGCCGGTTCCTGTTGCTGCCGGCGGACGATTTGACGCTCGCCACCGTGCTCAAGGGCCCGCTGATCGGCCTCACCGAAGAAGAGTTGTTCATCATCGCCCACGGTCGCGGCGATCGGCACCTGTGGGACGTTTTGAAGGTGCACGCCGGGGCGGACTCCGTGTTCGGCGCCGCGCACAAGGTCCTGGAGGACCTGCTCGCCCGCACCGACTACGCCACACCGGCGGAGCTTTACGCGCACATCCTTGTCACCGGTGATGGGCGGCGGAAAATCCTCGGGCGGCTCGGCGAGGAAGCCGACGACCCGATCGACGAGTTCCTGCGCCTCACCCTCGCGTATCAAGAGACGCATCCGCCGTCGCTGCAGGGTTTCCTACACTGGCTGGAACGCGGCCAGACCGAGATCAAACGCGACCTGGATCAAACCGGCGTCGATGCGGTGCGCGTGATCACCGTGCATGGCGCGAAGGGCCTGCAGGCGCCGATCGTGTTCCTGCCGGACACCGCCACGCCGCCGACCATGCGTCCGAAATTGATGTGGACGGCCGACGTGCCGTCCCTGCTGCTGTGGCCGCCGCGCGCCGACGCCATGGACAACCTGTGCCGCAGCTTGCGCGACGTGGTGGATGAACAGCGCGACGAGGAGTATCGCCGTCTCCTCTACGTGGCGATGACCCGCGCGGAGGATCGCCTCTATGTCTGCGGGTGGCGCACGCGCCGCCCCGGACCCATAGAGAAGACCTGGTACGGCATGATCCGCGGCGGGCTCGATGGATTGGCGGGCGTTGAGGTCACGACCGATCCGTTTTTCACGGCCGACACTGCGCTGCCCGACGCGGAAGTGCTGCGGCTCGCCTGTCCGCAAACCGTGCCGCCGAAAGAACCGAAGGCCGCGCCGGTGAAATCCGAAACGCGCCCCATGTACTCCTGGATGCGCGACCCTGCCCCGCCCGAGGAAACGCCGCCCCGACCGCTGGCGCCATCCCAAGCCGCACGGCCCGATCCGCCCGCGCAATCGCCGCTGGCAGATCAGGGCCTGCGCTTCCAGCGCGGCCTCATCATCCACCGTCTGCTGCAGAGCCTGCCCGATCTCCCGGTCGCCCTGCGGCGCGCCGCGGCGGAAGCTTTCGTCCAACGGCCGACCTGGGGCCTGCCCGCCGATGCCCAGAAGGCACTGGTCGACGAAACCCTGGCCGTACTGGCCGCGCCGGCCTTCGCGCCCCTGTTCGGGGCTGGATCGCGAGCGGAAGTGCCGATCTCCGGCCTCATCCACAACCATGCCATCGCCGGCCAAGTCGACCGGCTGGCCGTGACCGACAGCGAGGTCATGATTGTCGACTACAAGACCAACCGCCCGCCCCCCAAGCTCTCGGTGGATGTCGATCCTGCTTACGTCTTCCAGATGGCGGTGTATCGTGCCGCCCTGCAGCGGATCTATCCGGGGCGCACGGTCCGCTGCGTGCTGTTGTGGACGGACGGTCCGTTCACCCTGGAGATCGCGCCGGAACAACTCGATACCGCGCTTTCGCCTTTGATGTCCGCCGCCTCATGACCGTCACCACTGTCGTCTTCGATATCGGCAACGTGCTCCTGCACTGGGATCGCCGCAATCTGTACCGCAAGCTGATGCCGGATGCGGCGGAGATGGAGCAGTTCCTGAACGAGGTCTGCACCGCCGCGTGGCATGAAGCGCAGGACGCCGGCGGCATCTGCGTTGACGCCACCGCAGCGCTGACCGCCCAATTCCCGCAACACCGCGACCTGATCGCGGCGTTCTACGACCGCTTCGATGAGATGCTTGCCGGCGAAGTCGAGGGCATGGCGCAGGTGCTGATGGGACTGAAGGCCCGCAACGTGCCGATCTATGCGCTCAGCAATTGGCCGGCGGAGTTGTTCCGCCATGCGGAAGCGTACGACATTCTGACCCACCTGGACGGCATCGTGATCTCCGGCCGCGAGCAGGTGAAAAAACCGGACCCGCGGATATTCCAGGCGCTATTCACCCGCTTCGACATCACACCTCAGCGCACGTTGTTCGTGGACGACGTGGCGGATAATGTGGCGGCGGCGATTGCCCTGGGGATGCACGGGCATCTGTTCCACGACGCGACACGCCTGCGTGCCGCGCTCAAAGGCTATCACCTGCTCTAGAAGCTGACGTTTGAAATGAACGCGCCGACACCCGAGGCCGACGACACCGCCGCCGTGAAAGGCGTGATGCTGCGCGATGCGTGGTACTTCGCCGCGCCGTCGACCGCCGTGGCCGCACGCGCGGCGATCCACCGCACGCTGCTCGGCGAGCCGGTCCTCATCGGCCGCGACGCAGACGGTCAGGTCTTCGCCCTGCGCGATACCTGCCCGCACCGAGGGACTTTGCTTTCGAAGGGAACCTTCGACGGCCGCGAAGTGGAATGCCCCTATCACGGCTGGCGATTCGCCACGAACGGCCAATGCACGGCGATCCCATCGCAGACGGCGGATCAGCGCCCGCAGCCGGCGGACATCCGCGCGGCGTGTTATCCCGTGCGCGAGAGCCAGGGCAACATCTGGGTGTTCGTCGGCGGGCGTAACGCGGTGCTGCCGCCGATCCCGGAAGTGCCGATCATCGGCAACGGCAAGCCGCGGCTGCATCTCGTCATGCGCTTTCCGTGCAACATCGATCTCGCCGTCATCGGCCTGATGGACCCCGCCCACGGCGCGTTCGTGCATCAGTCATCGCTCTGGCGGAATCGCAAGAGCGTGCATGAGAAGCGCAAGGCCTTCTCGCCGGTGGTCGGCGCGCTCGGTTGGCGCATGGACAAACACACAGCGTCTTCCAACAGCCGCGCCTATCGCCTGTTCCTCGGCGGCCAGCCGGAGACAGAGATCACTTACACCCTCCCCTCCGTGCGCATCGAACACGCCACCACGGGGCGCTACAGCTATGCGGGGTTGACCGCCTGCACGCCGGTCACCGCCGACGCCACCGATGTGCATCATGTGATGTACTGGGATGTGCCCTTCGCGCCCCTCCTGCGGCCGCTTGTGCGGCCGATGGCGGAGCGGTTCCTGGACCAGGACCGGCGCGCGGTCTTGGCGATGCAGGAAGGCCTCGCCTTCTCGCCGGCCACCATGCTGGTGCGCGACGCCGACACGCAGACCCGGTGGTACTTCAAGCTGAAGCGGGAGTGGCTGGCGGCCGCGGCCGAGGAGCGCCCGCCCTACAACCCCATTACTCCGACCGTCCTGACGTGGCGGAGCTAATAACCACACCTCAGCCATGCGTTAACGCACCTATTGGCTGTGGATAAGTCCTTCCCCGTCACCTTGACGCACCCCACCCCCCTCCCTAGATTCAGCGCTCCCAATAAGGATCAGTCCCCCATGAAACAGGTTTCCGATCAGTCCTTTGAGCAGGACGTCCTCAAGGCCGAAGGCTACGTCTTGGTCGATTTCTGGGCGGAATGGTGCGGGCCTTGTAAGCAGATCGCCCCGTCGCTGGAGGAGATCTCCAAGGAGATGGGCGACAAGCTCACCGTGGCGAAAGTGAATATCGACGAGAACCCGCAGACCCCGACGCAATACGGCGTGCGCGGCATCCCGACGCTCATGATCTTCAAGGGTGGCCAAGTGGCCGCCACGAAGGTCGGGGCTCTGCCGAAGAGCAAGCTGGTGGAATGGGTCCAACAGTCCCTGGCGCCGGTCCAGGCATAGATCACGTCATTTCGAGTCGCTGACGCGATCAAAGGGCCCCGGAAACGGGGCTCTTTGCATTTCGGTAACTCCCCCATGGTTTAACGATCCCTGAATGACGTGAGGGATCCGACGGCCATGGCCGGAGAAAACGACAAGACGGGGGGCTATGTCTCCGACACCGCCTATGTCGCCGAATTCTACGGCGATCATGCCCCGACCCACCTGAACCTGATCGCGGCGGCGAACGGCTTCCGGCCGCGCCCCCTCGACGGACCCTTCACTTGGTGCGATTACGGCTGCGGCAACGGCGTCACCGCCAACGTGCTCGCCGGCGCCTACCCGCAGGGACACTTCTACGGCGTCGACTTCCTGCCGGCGCATATCCGCGCGGCGGAAATCATTTCCACCCGCGGCGCGCTCGACAACACCACTTTCCTCCAGAAGAGCTTCTCGGAGCTGAAAGACAACGACCTTCCGCCGCTCGACTTCGCCGTGATGCACGGCGTGTTGAGCTGGATCGACGATCCGACGCGCGAGGCGGTGCTCAAGGATGCGGTGAAGCGCCTGAAGCCCGGCGGTATCCTGCTCACCGGCACCAACGCCATGCCCGGCTGGTCGGCGAAGCTGCCGATGCGCAACATGGTCTATTCGCTGACCAAGGACACCGACAACTCGCTGATGCGCGCCGAGGTCGGCTTGAAGTACCTCCAGCGGCTGAAGGCCGCGCAGGTGAAGTACTTCCGCGACAACCCGGCACTGGCGGAAGCCGTCGACGAACTCGCCCGCCTCGATCTGCGCTACATGGCGCATGAGTATTTCAATACCAATCTGCGCGCGTTCTACTTCTCGGAACTGAACACGACGCTGGGGGCGCACAAATTGGAGTTCGCCGGCAGCGCCACGATGTTCCTGAACATGGTCGACCTCGCCGTGCCGGTGGAATTGCAAGACGACTTCCGCCGCATGAAGAGCCGTGCCGAATTGGAAGCCAAACGCGACTTCATCCGCAACGAGACCTTCCGACGCGATATCTGGGTCAAAGGCGAATCCCTGAAGACCGAGGACGAATGGCTCGCGGTCAACCAGGACCTGATCTTCGGCACGCTCCAGCCCCTCTCACAAATCGACCGTAAAGTGTCGTTCGGCGACATCCAAGTGAGCTACGAGGGCGGACCGGTGGCGACCATGCTGGAATCGGTGGCGGCGAGCGCCATCGGCATCGGCGATATGAATGACGTACCGGGGCTCGATCATCTCTCGCCCTGGACGCGCGTGGATGCGGCGCGGCTGCTGGTTGCCGGCGGCCAGGTGCACGGCTTCGCCAATCGCACCACACCCGTGAAAGTGAAACGCGGCGCGAAGCTGACAATGCCGGCGGTCAATCGCGGGATCATCAAAGAGATGGGACTGCGCATGCCCAAGGTGGCGCTGTCGGCGCCCATCGCCGGCACGGGCATCGAGTTGCCGAACGTGGATGCGATGCTGCTGCTCGCCCTGTGCGACAAGGGCTGGGGCGACCAAGGCCTCACGGTTGCCGCGCGTGGCGGGGCGATCGCCTTTGCCGCGCGATTGATGACCTCCGAAGGCGGCGAAGTGCTCGTCGGCGGCAAGGCGTTGCCGCCGCGCGAGGTCGAAGCCCTTTTGGCGGAGCGCCTGAAGAACCTCGAAGGCGCGATGCTCGACAAGCTCGTCGAGATCGGCGTGGTCGGACTCGCCTGAAGAAAAGAGCCCGGCGTTGGTCGCCGGGCTCTGTCTCGCTTAGTTCCAGTCCTTCGGGACCTTGTAGTACTCGTAGCTGCTCTGGCGAATCGACGAGGCGCCCGCGCCGTCGTCCTTCACGAGGTCCGACATCTCATAGGCCGGCGCCTGTTTGATGGTGTCTTCCGACAATGGCACCACGTAGCCGCCCTTGTCTTTGCTGTAGGACAGGACCGACCACGGCACCGGCGCGTACTTTTCGCCCATGCCGAGAAGGCCGCCGAAGCCAACCGCAGCGAACATGATGCGATCGGATTCCTTGTCGAGGATCACGTCTTCCACATGGCCGATCTTGTCGCCGGCGGTGTTGTAGACCGTGGTCCCTTTGACCTTGGACGCACGAATAGCAGTTGTGTGGCCGCTCGCAGTAGGCATGACGTATCCTCCAATGTTTGGAATTGCGGAGGGATAACGAGCGCAGCCGACGATTGTTCCGGCTAGTCATTTTCCTTTAGCACTTCGCCGGCGAGATAGAGCGCACCGCAGATCAACACGCGCGCGCGCGATGCGGGAAAGTCGGTGAGGATCCGAGCAAGGGCTTGCTGTGCACTGTCCGCTGCGACGGCATCATTGTATCCGACGCGCTGCGCCGCGGCTTGGAGATCGGCAGGCGTGAAACCGATCGGACTGTTCGGCACGGGGATCACCGTCACGCTTGCGGCGTGCGGGATCAGGGGACGCAGGAAGTCGTCGGCCGCCTTGGTCGAGAGCATCCCGACCACAAGATGCAGTGGCGCGTCGGCAAAGCGATCCTGCACGAGTTGCGCGAGCACCTGGCCGCCGCCGGCATTGTGACCGCCGTCGAGCCAGAGTTCCCACGCATTTGGCAGCGCGGCTTTCAGCGGCCCCTTCTTCAGGAACTGCGCGCGCGCGGGCCAAGCGATGTTACGCATCCCGCCCTTGAGCGCGAAGGGCGGAATCAGCAGGCGCGACTGGTCGAGGGCCGCGAGTGCCGCGCCGGCATTGTCGTACTGATGCGCGCCCGGCAAGGATGGCTGCGGCGCGGACCAAGTGTTGTGCTCACCGGTGAAGGTGATCCCGCCGCCGGGTGACACCGCCACGCGCCAATCGCGGTCCTGCAGCTTCAACGGCGCACCGATGCGTTCGGCGGCGGAGGCAATCACAGCCGCGGCGTCCGGCGATTGCGCCACGCTCACGCTCGGCACGCCGGGCTTCATGATCGCCGCCTTCTCACCGGCGATCTCGGCGAGCGTCGTTCCTAAGAACTGAGTGTGGTCCATGGAGATCGAGGTAAGCACGGTCGCCAGCGGCCTCTTGACGACGTTGGTCGCATCCAGCCGTCCGCCCATGCCGGTTTCCAAGAGCGTGACGTCCGCAGGGACGCGGGAGAACGCAAGGAAGGCGGCGATGGTGGTCACCTCGAAGAAGGTGATCGGCTTGCCGGCGTTCACGTCCTCGATGTGTTCAAGCAGGTGGATCAGCAGATCTTCGTCGATCAACGATCCGACGAGGCGGATGCGTTCGACGAAACTGACGAGATGGGGCGAGGTGTAGACGTGGACCTTGTGACCCGCGGCTTCCAGCACCGCGCGCATGGTGGCGATGGTGGAGCCTTTGCCGTTGGTGCCGGCGACGTGAATCACCGGCGGCAGCTTATCTTGCGGATTGCCCAGGTCGTCCAGCAAGCGGTGAACGCGGTCGAGGGACATGTCGATGAGCTTCGGGTGAAGCTTCGTCATGCGCTCCAGAACGAGGTCGACGGGCGCTTGTGTACTCAACGCTAGGGTTCGTAGTCGTCCGGGACGGATGGGTCCGGCGGGGCCGCGGCGCCGCTGCGCTCGACCGCTTTACGGCGACGCGCGGCTGCGGGCATGTCGACCACGGGCGCGGCCGGATTGGTGTGCAGCAGGAGGCCGAGCAGTTGGATCAGCTTCGCGCGCAGTTCATGGCGCGGCACGACCATGTCGACCATGCCGTGTTCCATCAGGTATTCGGAGCGCTGGAAGCCTTCGGGCAGCTTTTCGCGGATGGTCTGTTCGATCACGCGGCTGCCGGCGAAGCCGATGATGGCGCCCGGTTCAGCCAGCGCGACGTCGCCCAGCATGGCAAAGGAGGCGGTGACGCCGCCGGTGGTGGGATCGGTGAGCACGACGATGTAGGGCAAGCCCTTCTCGCGCACTTTGTCGACCGCGACAGTGGTGCGCGCCATCTGCATGAGCGACAGGATGCCTTCCTGCATGCGCGCGCCGCCGGAGGACGGCAGCACGATCAGCGGGGCTTCCTGGAGCACGGACAATTCGGCGGCGGCGATCAACGCCTCGCCGACGGCGGCGCCCATGGAGCCGCCCATGAAATCGAACTCGAACGCCGCGATCACCACGCCCATGCCGCCCATGGTGCCGTGGGCAACGATCACCGCGTCCTTCAGGCCGGTCTTGCTCTGCGACTCCTTGAGACGCTCCGAGTAGCGCTTGCGATCCTTGAAGCGCAGAGGGTCGATGGCGACCGCGCGGATCTCGATTTCGGTCCACTGGGCGTTGTCGAACAACATGCGCAGACGGTCGCGCACGGGCATGCGCATGTGGTGACCGCAGTGGGTGCACACACGCAGGTTCTTCTCCAGCTCGCGATGGAAGACCATCTCGCTGCACTTCGGACATTGAGTCCAAAGGTTGTCGGGCACCTCTTTCGGGCGCACGAGTTTCTGGATCTTGGGTCGAACGAAATTAGTGAGCCAATTCATCCGGCAAAGCCCCTTACGGAGACCCCATGATAGTTAATGTCCGCTGCGTCGTCACGCCAGGTTAACTCCGCGCGCCATGCACCGCGTCCGCCAGGGTTTTGGCGAATTGCAGCACGTTCTGCGCCAGACCCGGGCCCGGCTTACCGTCCTGGTTGAGGCCCTTGGCAATCACATCGACAATCGCGGAGCCGACGACGGCCGCGTCGCAGTGGCCGGCGATGGTGCGCGCGGCCTCCGCTGTCCTGATTCCGAACCCGACGGCGATGGGCAGGTTGGTGTGGCGGCGCAGACGGGCGACGGCGTCCTTCACCGCCCCCTCCTCCGCGCTCTTGGTGCCGGTGATGCCGGCGACGGCGACGTAGTACAGGAAGCCCGACGCACGGCTGATGATCGTCGGCAGGCGCGCGTCGCTCGATGTCGGCGCGGTGAGGAAAATGAAATGGAGCTGGTGTGCGCGCAGGTGCACGTCGAGCTCTTCGGCTTCTTCCGGCGGGAGGTCGACGATGATGACGCCATCGGCGCCGGCGGCGGCGGCCTGTTCGGCGAACTTCGCCGGACCCATCTTGTAGATCGGGTTGTAGTAACCCATGAGCACGATGGGCGTTTCCGGATCGACCGTGCGGAACTCCCGCACGGCGGCGAACACGTCTTTCAGCGATGTATTGAATTTCAGCGCGCGCTGGCTCGACAGCTGGATCGACGGGCCGTCGGCCATGGGATCGGAGAACGGCATGCCGACTTCGATCACGTCCGCGCCGGCTTTGGGCAGGCCGTGGAAGATCTCGCGGAAGGTTTCCGGATTCGGATCATTGGCCGTAACGAAGGCGACAAACCCCGGGCGCTTCTCCGCCTTCAGTTTGGCGAAGCGGCGGGTGATGCGGGTCTGCGTAACGTCAGCGACCGCGTTCACAGCTTCTCTCCCATCGCCTCGGCGACGGTGAAGACGTCCTTGTCGCCGCGGCCGGAGAGGTTGGCGACGATCAAATGATCTTTGGGCAGGGTCGGTGCGATCTTGTCGACGTAGGCGAGCGCATGGGCGGATTCGAGCGCGGGCAGAATGCCTTCGAGCTGCGAGCACAGATGAAACGACGCGAGCGCCTCGTCGTCGGTGATCGGCACGTAGGTCACACGCCCTTGCTGGTGCAGCCACGCATGTTCCGGACCGATGCCGGGATAATCGAGACCGGCGGAGATGGAATGCGCATCCGTGATCTGCCCGTTCTCGTCCTGCAGCAGGTAGGTGCGATTGCCGTGCAGCACGCCGGGCGATCCGCCGCCGATGGAGGCCGCATGCGCGCCGGACTTCACGCCGCGCCCCGCCGCTTCCACGCCGTAGATTTTCACGGACGCATCGTCGAGGAACGGATGGAAGATGCCGATGGCGTTCGATCCGCCGCCGACGGCCGCGACGATGCTGTCGGGCAGACGCCCTTCGGCTTCCTGCAGCTGAACGCGGGTTTCCTCGCCGATGATTTTCTGGAAATCACGCACCATGGTCGGATACGGATGTGGGCCCGCGGCCGTGCCGATGCAGTAGTAGGTGTCGGAGACGTTGGCGACCCAATCGCGCAGGGCCTCGTTCATCGCGTCCTTCAACGTGCCGGTGCCCTTGTCGACCGGGCGGACTTCCGCGCCCAGCAGCCGCATGCGGAACACGTTGGGCTTCTGGCGTTCGATGTCCTTGGCGCCCATGTAGACAATGCACTTCAGGCCGAAGCGCGCGCAGGCCGTTGCCGTGGCGACGCCGTGCTGGCCGGCACCGGTCTCGGCGATGACGCGCGGCTTGCCCATGCGCAGCGCCAGCATGATCTGGCCGAGCACGTTGTTGATCTTGTGGGAGCCGGTGTGATTGAGCTCCTCGCGCTTGAGATAGATCTTCGCGCCGCCGTGGTGCGCGGTCAGGCGCGCGGCGAAATACAGCGGGCTCGGACGGCCGGCGTAGTGCTTGTGGAGATCGGTGAGCTCGGCCTGGAATTTCGGATCGTTCTTCGCCGCCTCGTAAGCTTTGTCGAGCTCGAGGATCAGCGGCATCAAGGTCTCGGCCACGTAACGTCCGCCGAACAAGCCGAAGTGGCCGTTCTCGTCGACGCCTTGCCGGAATGAATTGCGGGTTTCGACCTTGGACATTGGGTCTCTACAGACTTCAGCTAAGTCATTGAAATTGGAGGCGTCTTATACGCTTCCGCGCGTTAGGCGACAAATTGGAATTCGGCGCGGCCAAGTCATTGATAACATTCACTTCACTCAGCCCCCCGCGAGGGGTTTCCCCCGCGTTTTATCGCGGGAAATACGCGTAGAAAATTTCCAGCCGGGTTTGGGGCGGCTGTGACGATTGAAGCTTAGGGCGGGATTGGCGCGTCCGATACTGGCGGTTAGCGGGCTTGCCAGGGGGAATGAAGTGAGGCGGAATTGGCCTGACGCCGCACATGCGGCGAACGCAGACCGAGACCCGCCGATGAGACTTTTCCCCCTGACCGCAAGGGGTGGTTCGCGCAGCGGCTGTGTGGATCAAGGAAGGCAACCGCAGGGGCGCGTAATGCGTTAGTGCCCGGGATGGGGTGCATACTCATGGCTGCAATTCGCCGGCGTTCGGCTGGCTTGGCGCTCGTTGTCCTGTCGCTGGCTTGCGCCCTTCTGGGCGCCGCCGCCCAGGCGACCCAAATCTCAGCGCCAGTATCAGCAGGAAGCATCCCCTCCACCGTGGCGATCACGCCGCTGCAAATCGACGCATCGACATTCATCACCTCGGCGGAGCCCAATGCGGTGACCATTGGGCCGCAATCGTTGTTGCTGGTGTTTTCCCGATCCTACGCCGCCGGCGAGATGTTCCAGATCGGCGTCAGCATCGCGAACGCGCGCTTCGCGGAGGTCGGCGGCATTACATTTTACGGCAGAGACAGCAGCGGCGCGCTGACGGCCTTGGCCACATCCAATTGCGCGGGCTCGGTTCTCATCACCACGATCATCTTCGACGGCTGCACGCCTCCGAGCGGAGCACCGGCGGCGGCCTTGATCTCGGGCATCGTCTACAATGGCGCGACGCAACTGCAGTACAGCGGCCATTCGATCATGATGACCGCGTCGCTGACGCGGATGACGCCGACCTTTTCGCTGCTGGAGAACAGCTCGCCGACAGCCGTGGTGACGAGCGTGGGCACCGGCGCCACGCCGCCGGTCGTCTCGGGGCCCGGCACCTCCACCTCCACGAGCTACGCGCTGCTCAGCACCACCACCGGCGCGGGCGCGGGCACCGTCACGCGCAGTGTCTCCGGCGCGACCTTTCCCAGCGGCACCGCCGTCACGTTGACGGCCACAGCGGCGGCGAATGCGGCCTTCGTCGAATGGGGCGGCTCTTGCACCGGGTCGACGCCAACCTGCGCCCTGACGATGACCGAAGACAAACTCGTGACGGCGACGTTCGCGCCGTTGATCCGCATCGGCGCGGTGCTGTCGAGCGCGCAAGCGGACCCGCAATCCTTTCTGCGGTTCAGCAATTCAGGCGCGACCGGTGGCACGGTCACCGTGACATTGTCGGATTCCGCCAGCGGCAGCGCGCTCGCCACCTGGACCAGCCCCCGCATCGAAGCCGGGGCGGTACAACAGTTCGCCATGCCCACGATTGAAGCGGCGGCATCGGGCTTCGTGAAGCCGCGGACATACTCCGTGCAAATCACGCCCCGGTTTCCGGGCGCTTTCCAGCATGTGGTGTGGGACGCGGCGCGCGGGCTGCTGACCAATCACAGCACATGCAATACTGGCATGGGCACGTTGGGCAGGCGCGTCACCCACATTCATTCCTCGGCCATCGGCGACGCGGGGTATGCGGCCAGCATCGTCGTGTACAACACGGAGACGAGTGCCGCGAGCACGGTGCTCAGCGTCACCAACGGGGCGACCGGCGCGCCGGTGGGCAGCTACACCACCGCGCAAATCGCGGCGAACGGGCAGACGCAGGTCACGGTCAAACAAATCGAGAGCAGCCTGGGCCTGACGGCCGCGACCGTCGCCGCCACGCCGTACTATGTGATCTCCGCATCCGGCAGCTTCGGCGGCCATCTGCAGAGCCTGGTGGCGAACGAGCGCGCCGGCGTCACCACCGACCTGACGGCGGTGTGCGCGATGGCGGCGGCGGGGCCGTGAGAGGCGCTGCGGGCGCATGGGATTTCCGACAGGGCGCGGGCTGCGCCACGACCGCCATGCCGAATGTGCGGCGCAGCGGCGCGGGCCGCCGGTGGCCCGGCACGATTTCCTAGATCGGCTCTCTTTGGTCCTGCGCGACCGCCAACCGACGATAGCGTTCCGCGGCCGCAAAGGTGTGTCCGAGCCGCCCTTCCCTGAATTTGAGAAGGCTGAGTTCAAATTGGATCGTGATGGTCTGTGAACTCGGCGAGACGATCAGGGACGGAAGCTCCAGGTTATGGATGGCTCCTGCCAGAGCAATCGCGTTGCGACTTGAATGACCCTGCGCGTCCAACAGAGCTATCTCGCGCCAGATCGTTCCGGCGGAATGGATCATCCGATCGGCGGTCAGATCAAAATCGTGATGAAGATAGACGTTGGCGAGAAACACGCCCTCCGTCCGCTCAAGCTTGCGCTTCACGAGCTTGAGAAACCGCAGTGACCGCAAATGGCCTGGAATTCGGTCGCCGTTGTAGGCGTCGAGAACGATCGCGTCGTAGATCTCCTCGCAGCCTTTCAGATAGTCCGCGCCATCCGCAACGATGCATCTGACTTCCGCCGGCATCTGAAAATAATCGCGGGCCAATAGAAAGGCGCTTGGATTGGTATCGACGACCGTGACCTGAATTCCGGATCGCGCCAAGAGCGTGGCGAGCGTGCCGCCGCCGCACCCGATCATCAGCACATGCTGAGATCGCTTCTGGCGCAGCAGGCTGAAAATGGCGTGGATGTACGATGACAGGCTGACGCCCGCTTCGTCGGCTTCGCTCTGACTGCAATCGCCCTGCTCATAGACCAGAGCGCCGGTTTGGATGCGTTTCCGCAGGATGATTTCCCCGGCGGGGGAGGCGAGCGACGCGACGGTGATCATCGGAAGGTGCCTGGCGTGACGGCGGGGATGGCGACCCGAAAGCAGGCCGTAGGGAGGGTGGCCCGGGAAGGGTTTGACGTATCTATCTCCACCTTATTAAGTTGCTAAACGATGTTCAATGTATATATAGTGATGTATTAAACATCATCACGAGGCGGCATGATTACGTCCGGCCAAATGAAGGCTGCAAGGGCTTTGCTTGGCGTCGATCAGCGCCAGCTTGCCGATCTCTGCGGCGTGTCCCTGCCGACCATTCAGCGCATGGAAGCGTCCGGCGGCACCGTGCGCGGCATGATCGACACCTTGGTCAAAGTGGTTGAAGCCCTGGAGCGGTCGGGCATCGAATTGATCGGCGATTTCGCGCCGTCGACGGGAACGGGCCGCGGCGTTCGTTTGAAGGAAGTGGTGCCGAACGGCCGCGTGAAGGCATTCAAGCCGTCCGACGCGGGCGCGGAAGCGGTCGGCGCCGCGTGAGGCGAACGGACTGAGCGAGATTTGAAGGACTGGATTTGCAATGCCATCGAGATATGACTCAACGTTTTGGCTCCAGCGCGCGCATGAAACACAAGCGCTGTCCGAGCAGATGAGAGATGTGGAGGCGCGCGGCGGCATGACTCGGCTCGCGCGAAAATACGAGCGGATCGCGCTTCAAAGTGCATACAACGAGGCGCGCCTCGCCTTCGACAGTGCATGCGAGGCGTTGCGCGTCAGCGAAGACGCGGCATCGGCAGAGCAGATCGCCTCCATTACCGAGACCGTCGATACGGCCCGAAGCGAGATGCGCACGGCCCGCAGCGCCATGGAGGTGTTCCGCCGCACCCATCTCTTGATTGCTGATGGCGACGAGGCGATTGACGGCAAAGGTGGACCCGCGGCCACCGCCGACGCTTAGGCAGGGGCCGGGGATTCTCACGACTTTGAGTCTGGGCGCGCGGAATCACCACGTGGAAGGTTCAAGGCGCCCGAGCGCGCCATAGCCACGACGGGCACCGGCAGCCCGCGAAGAGCAGCGCGGAGAATCCACCCACCACGACAAATATGCTGGGCCGCTCACGCTCGGGGTGGCAAAATGTCGCTGTAATAGTGACTGGATCGCGCCTTACCCCACCAGAATGAGCGCGCCCCCTTCCCCCACGATGACGTCGACGCTGCGCCGCCCGATTGTGGCCGCCGCCGTGGCATCGTTTGCCGCGATCGCGATCCTCTACCTGCGCCGGGGCACCACCTTCACCAAGGCGGAGGTGTGGAATGAGGACGGCCTTACGCTCCTCCCCGATTTCCTGACGCACGGCTGGGCCAGCCTGCTGCACTCATACCAAGGCTACGTGAACACGGTGCCGCGCATCCTCACGGGCCTCACCGTCACTTTCGCGCCGGGCGATTATGCCGTGGCCAGCACCGTATTGGCCTGGCTTGTGACAGCCGCCGTGGTGGCGTTCGTGGCCTGGGCGCCGGTGCAACTGCGCGGGGGCCTGTTGCTCGGACTCGTCTGCATGTTGCTGCCGACGCAACCCGAATGCCTGGGGACACCGCTTTACGCGAGTTGGTGGACCACGATCCCGTTGCTGCTTCTTCCCTTCTGGGAAAAGGCACCGAGCCACTTCGCCTTGCGCGCGTGTGTTCTCGCGCTGGGAGGCCTTTCGTCCCCGATCGTCGCCGTCACGACACCGTTGATGGTGCTGCGGGCGCTCCGCGAACGCACAGCCGCGGATGCGGCACTCGCGGTTCTTTCGACGGTGTGCGCGGTGCTTCAGGCCCTTGCCGTTCTCACCACACCCAAATCCGCGCCGGGGTTCACGCCCACGTGGGAGACGCCACGGATCATCCTGGAGAAATTCTTCGGATGGTTCATTTGGGATACGGACTGGATCACGCACTTCCAGGGGATTTCCCTGTTGCTGGTCGCCGGTGTCGTCGTGCTGGCGGCGACGATCGCCGCGGCATGGCACATGAGAAACGGCTGGCTTGGGGTGGGGCTCTTCTATCTCATCGGCGGCACCATCGCGGCCGTGATCGCCCGCGTCGGCGTCGATCCCATCAATCCGGCCGGCGGCGGCCCACGGTATTTCTTCTACCCCTTCATCCTCATCGGCTGGCTGCTGGTTTCCATGGCGGTTTCGGCGCCGCGGCTTGCCGCGCGCGTTGTGGCGATTCTTCTCCTGAGCGTCAGCCTCGTGAATGCGGTGATGTCTCAATGGTCGCTGGATCATGCCGAAACGCATTGGAGTCAGCATATCGCGAGCTGTGTGCATTTCGAGGACTACTCGATGCCCATCGTTCTCGACGGACGCGCGGGCTACGTTTGGCGGCAGACGTACACGCGCGAACAATGTCGTCGCTTGGGCGGCACCGAAGCGAAATTCGATGCGGGCGCGCTCTATCCCTTTTCACTGCGCGAAGCGACACCGGCGGCGGAAGAACGGGAATTGTCGAAAGCTCTGCAGCGTGGCACGCAATCGGTGACCGTTCTTCGCGGCGATCAATTCGCGTTCCTGACAAGCGATCGCGCCGTGGGACTGCGCTACCGCGTCGAGAGCGGCGGCCGGATTTTCAGCGGCGAACTGCCGCTCTGCCGCCAAGTGTGCATGTTGGATTTCTCCTCGGACTTGCTGGCGGAAACGTCGACCGTGACGCTGTTGGACGAAGGCAACGGCCCGGACGACTGGTTCGTGCGCGGTGAAATCGAGACTTGGTGAAGCCGCGACCGCCGCGCCGCAGCGCGAAGGTGTGATCCGGCGCGCGTGCCACAGGCTGGACGCTTTGAGACGCCAAACCTATGCTCGGCACCCATGTCTGGCCACCCGCAGCGTGAAGGTTTCAGAGAATGGCAGCCCCCACCGACGAGATTGCACGCGTTCTCACCCGGCTCTGCGACTGTTGGACGCGGCTGGACCTGATGGCCATCACCGAACTCTGGGACCTGAACGACCCAGAGATCGTCATCATGCCGCAGGAGATCGAGCAGCCACTGGTCGGCGAGAAGGGCTTGCGGAACTACCTCACACGATCGCAGGCGCGCCTGCACGCGGCCTCCATGCGCTTCTGGAATCTCAGGGTCCGTTCCCTCGCCCCCGATCTTGCCGGCGCGCTTTATGAAATGCATTGGAACGGCCAGATCGGCGCGGTCGCCCGGCCCTTGGGCTCGGACACGCGCGTCACGGCGATCTTCCGCCGCCGCAAGGACCAATGGCGGTTCACGCAGTACATCGAGGCGCCGGTGACCATCAGCGTGCGCGTGCAGCAGGCCTACCTTGACGCCGTGGACGCGGATTTCCTGAAACGCATCGGCTGGGAGAACCGCAAGAACGAGCGGCGGTGGCCCGACGGGACGCCGCTCACGGATTAGCCGGCTGGAAAGCTGACAGCCTTTCACCCACATTCGAACGCCATGATAGGGTGTCGTCCGAAGATCGGCGTAGGAGACCCTAGGCTTGTATCGCCTCGCCTACACAAGTGCTGTTTCCAGGCCGCTCACGAAGACCGACCTGAAGCAGATTCTGTCCGTATCGGTATCTCGTAATAAAGCCGAGAAGCTGACGGGAGCGCTGTGCTTTTCCCGCGACGTATTCGTGCAAGTGCTTGAAGGGCGTCGCCATAGGTTGAACAGCGCGTTTCGGCGCATTGCCCGTGATGCGCGGCACGAAGATGTGGAATTGATTGGGCTGGAGCCCATTCGGGAGCGCATCTTCGGGAACTGGTCGATGGCCTTCGTCGACGATAGCGAGGAAGTGCGCGGCATAATTCTAAAGTATTGCGGCGTGGACCGGCTTGTCGTCGACAGCCTGAAACTCTCCGATGTCACCGCTCTCGTGCGCGAAATGCTGGGTAAGCCGTAGTTTCAATTGCCGGTGTGAGAATTCCGATGACGACGACCGAGGGAAAATGCGGCGCCTGCGCGGAAGACGTGGCGACGCCCCCTTTCATCATGGCCTTCCAGCCGATCGTCGATGTGAAGGCGCAGCGGATCTATGGATATGAGGCCCTGGTGCGGGGGCCGGAGGGCCAGCCCGCATCGAGCGTTCTTTCCCAGCTTACCGCCGAAAATCGCTACGCCTTCGATCAAGCGTGCCGCGTCAAGGCGATCGAACAGGCCGCGAGGCTTGGCCTTGATCGGAAGCTGAGCATCAATTTCTTGCCGAACGCGGTCTACTCGCCGAAGGCCTGCATTCAAGCGACATTGGCTGCCGCGGAGCGGGTTCATTTTCCGCTCAACCTGATAACGTTCGAAATCACCGAGGATGAACGGATCCGCGATACGAAGCATCTTCAGGGGATTATCAGCGAGTATCGACGCCATGGCTTCAGAGTGGCGCTCGACGACTTTGGCTCCGAATACGCCGGCCTTAATAGCCTGTCGGCCCTGCACGTCGACGCGATCAAGCTCGACATCTCGCTCGTCAGGGACATCGATCGCGACGCGCGGCGACGCACGATTACCCTGGGGATGATCAAGGTTTGCCAGGACTTGAAGATCGACGTTGTTGCCGAGGGCGTTGAACGCCCCGAGGAACTGGCCGTCCTCCGCGCGGCGGGGGTCCCCTACGTTCAGGGATTTCTCTTTGCTCGCCCCATGGTGGACAGGTTGGCGACCGATGAGGAAATCAACGCCCAGGGCGTTTGGTAGCCGCGCGAATAGCGGTTCGGCGCCAGCGAGACTTCACTTCGCCGCGGCCATTCGGCGAACGGCCCACATGGCGACGATCCAGAGCACGGTGAGACAGAGAACGGCCGTGCCGGCGCTCGCGGCAAGTTTCACCGGGTCGCTGATCCCCACGGGCTTCAGAGCGATGCCGAGCGACGCCCAGATGAAGACGGCGCAATAGACGATGTCTCGCGTCAACACGCCCATTCCAACGTAAATCGCCACCGCCACGACGACCGTGACCAGCGCCCACTGGTCCATGACGAGGCCCGCCGGATAAAATTGCTCGGCAAAGAAAGCGGCGCCGAGATTGGCCAGCGTCGCGGTGGTGATCCAGCCGATGTAGAGACTGAAGGGCGCATGGACGAGGAGCCGTTGCGCCGGTGTCGGCGGCGTCTGGCGCCAAAGCTGCCTGTAGATCGCGATCAAGCTGCCGAGGATCACCAGCATCAACAGGAGACTCAGGTTCACCTGACGGTAGTGCCACGCGAACAGCCAGCCGACATTGGCGCATGCGCTGACCAGATACGGCACCAGCACCGACTGCGCGCGCGTCTTGACCTGCTGGGAGCCGAAGATGAATGCCAGGGAATAGGCCAGCAGCCCCGCGTAGATCAGACTCCAGATCGCGAAGACCCAGCCCGCGGGAGTGAACCCGGTGGGATTCATGTCGGAGAGCTGGCCGGTGGCGTAGCCGTTGATGCGCAAGGTGTTCGCGGCCGCGTTCACCGCGATCACGATCAGCGTGGCGGCCAAAGCCAGATAGGGGCGGAGCGATGCCATGGGGAAACCTCCGAAGGATTGGCGACTCAGGGTCACTCGCCCAGCACGGTACGGAGTCGGCCCATTGCAAGCCGCAAACGTGACTTCACCGTGCCCAAAGGTACAGCGAGCTGCGCGGCGATGTCGCTATGCGACTTGTCTTCAAAGAATGAAAGCTGAATGACCGCCGCCTGCTCTTTCGGCAAAAGAGTCAGGACGTCGCGGATCCGGCGCCGTGTCTGCTCGACCTGCAAGGCGTCGTCCGGCGCGCGGGCCTCGTCCGGCACCAGGGCGGGATCCTGGGGGTCGAACTCGGGGCGTGACGTCTTGCGGAAGGCATCGATTCGCAGGTTGCGCGCGATCGTGAAAATCCAGGTCCCGGCGGAGGCCTTCGTAGGATCGAACCGCTCGGCCTTGCGCCACGCGACAAGCAGGGTTTCCTGGGCCAGTTCCTCGGCAATCGCGTTCGCCGCGCCTTGGCGCACGAGATAGGCCTTCACCCGCGGCGCGTAATATTGGAACAGCGTCTCGAAGGACGGCTTGTCCTTTTCGCGCGCGATCCGCACCAGCAAGGCAGTCATATCCGCCGGCGCGGGAGCGGATACCATGAATGACGGCGCCTGATTCATCGCGGCGTGCCTCTGGTGACGCGACTCCGTGCGTTGACGTCGCCAAGGAAACACCTGAACCGCGCCGCGGCGCAGCCCGGTGGCAAAGCAAGACGTGCTGACATATGGCAGTGGCATTGCTTCACCGGTACGTGCGTTCCGTTGCGCGGCGCCGCAATCAATAGGCGCGTTGCCGGAGCCGCAGTATCCGGATGACTACGTATGCGGTACCGAAGCCGAGCAGGATCGCCAGGGTTGGGCCTCGAACCGCCGAGGATCGGGTGCGCGGCGCGACGGCGCCTAGGCGGCGGCGACGGCTGCCAAAAACGCCCTGATTTTCGCCGGACTCTTTACGCCGGGGCGGGTTTCCACGCCGGAGGAGACGTCGACCATGCGCGCGCCGGAGGCGGCGATGGCTTCGACGACGTTGTCCCGCGACAGCCCGCCCGCGAGCCCCCACGGCAAACGGCCGGCATAGCTGCGCATGAGGGACCACTCGAACGCCACGGCGTTGCCGCCGGGGCGCGTGGCGCCGGGCGGCGGCTTGGCGTCGAACAACAGATAGTCCGCGACCTCATCGTAGGCGTTCGCGCCCATGACATCGCGCGCGGTGCCGACGCCGATCACCTTCATCACCGGCAAGCGGAAGCGCGCTTTGACCTCCGCCACGCGTTCGGCGGACTCCTTGCCGTGAAGTTGGATGACATCCAACGCGACATGATCGAGGGTTTGGGCGAGTTCCGTATCGCTCGGATCGACGAACAGGCCGACTGACTTCACACCGCGCGGCACGAGTGCCGCCAACTTCGCGGCCTGCTCCGTGCCGACGAAGCGAGGGCTGCGGCGGAAGAAATTGAGGCCGATGTAGGCGGCGCCGTTTTCGATCGCCGCTTTCAGTCCCCGTGATTCCGTCAGCCCGCAGATCTTGACGGCGACGCGTGTCATTGGGGCCCCCTCACTGAGGACCCAGTTCCGAAGCAATGCGCGCGGCGGCGTCGGCCGGATTCTCCGCACCCGTGATCGGTCGGCCGATGACGAGATAGCTGGCACCCGCGGCCATCGCTTCCGCCGGCGTCATGATGCGCTTCTGGTCGTCGGCGGCGGACCACAGGGGGCGCACGCCGGGCGTGACGAGCAGGAAGTCCCCGCCGAGATCATTGCGCAACACGGCCGCTTCCTGCGGGCTGCAGACGATGCCGTCGAGGCCGGACGCCTTGGCGAGTGCGGCGAGACGGCGCACCTGATCGAGCACGGGGCCGGGCACGCCGGTGTCGCCGAGGTCCTTGTGATCCATGCTGGTGAGCACCGTGACCGCGACGATCAGCGGGCGCGAGCCGACGACTTCGTAGGACGCATCGGTAGCGGCCTTCACGGCGGCTTCCATCATGGCGCGGCCGCCGCCGGCGTGGATGGTGAGCATGAAAGGCTTGAGCGGCACGACCGACTTCACGGCACTGGCGACGGTGTTGGGGATGTCGTGGAACTTCAGGTCGAGGAAGATCGGCAGATCGGAGGCCTTCTGCACCTCATGGATGCCTTTTGGACCATGGGCGGCGAAGAACTGCAGGCCGAGTTTCACGCCGCCGATGCTGTCGGCGAGTTTGGCGGACAGGCTGGTGGCCACGCCGATCTCGGCGGTGTCGAGGGCACAGAAGACCGGGTTGCGGGGGGCTGGGGTGCTCATGGGTGCGCGTTGTAGCACAGCGGACGGGAGGGGGGACCAGGCCGCCCTTGGCGTCGCGTTAAGTCCGTGGCCCCGTCTGGGCCTTGAGCAGGTTCTGCTCCAGGTCTTTCACCTGACCCCGAAGCCGTTTGCGTTCGCGGCGCTTAGTGGCGCCGGCAAACCAGGCGGCGATCAGGCCGGCCAGGAAGCCGACCAGCACCGCCAGCAGGACCACGGCGTAGACCCCCAGGGTCGCCTGGAAGGGGAACGGCCAGATGGTGATGTCGACCTGGGCCCGGTTCGACACGGCGAACAGGATCACGAGGACGGCAAAGACGGTGGCGAGGAAGGCGTTGAGGGTCCGCAACGGGGCTAGTCGTCAGCGCCGCCGGTATCGGCGCCGCCGTTGAGCTGGTCGCGCAGTTGCTTGCCAGTCTTGAAGTACGGCACGGCCTTTTCGGAGACTTCCACCGACGCGCCGGTGCGCGGATTGCGGCCGACGCGGGAATCGCGATGTTTCACGGAAAAGGCGCCGAAGCCGCGCAACTCCACGCGATCACCGCGGCCCAAAGCCTTTGAAATCTCGTCGAAAATGTTGGTGACGATGCGCTCTACATCGCGCTGGTAGAGATGCGGATTGCGCTCAGCGATGCGGGCAATCAACTCGGACTTCGTCATTCCCAGACTCCCCACGGCTCGCGCGGGCGATGCCCCAAAGGCGGCCTTATCCCCAAGCGATGAGGATGCAGGCGGTCCACCCCCTGAGTCAAGGGTAACACACTGGAATGGTGAGGGTTTTCGAGACCGCCCCCAGAGAAGGCCGGGAATGGCGCGAATCCCACGAAAAACGCCCGCCGGGGGTCTCCCGACGGGCGTTCTTGGATCGGCTTAAGGCCGGGAAAGCTCCCTTATGGGGACCTATTCCTCGTCGCCCTCGTCCTTCTTGGCCTTCTTCTTGGGCTTTTCGTCGTCGCCGTCGGCCTTCTTGGCCTTCATGGCGGCGCCGAGGATGTCGCCCAACGAAGCACCGGAATCGGCGGAGCCGAATTCGGCCATCGCGGCCTTCTCTTCTTCAACTTCGCGCGCCTTGATCGACAAGGTGAGCTTGTGGCTCTTCGGGTCGATGGTGAGGATGCGGGCATCCACCTTCTCGCCGACGGCAAAGCGGTCGGGACGCTGTTCGGAGCGTTCCTTGGCCAGCTCGTTGCGCTTGATGAAGCCCTGCAGGCTGCCGTTGACCGTCACTTCGATGCCGTTCTCCACGACCTGCTTCACGACGCAGGTGACAACCTGGCCCTTCTTCAGATCGATGGCGGCGGCGGCGTTCGGATCTTCCTGCAGCTGCTTGATGCCGAGCGAGATGCGCTCCTTCTCCACGTCGACGTCCAGCACCTTGGCCTTCACGATCTGGCCCTTGGTGAAGTTCTTCAGCGCGGCTTCGCCTTCCTGGTCGTAGGCGATGTCGGACAGATGCACCATGCCGTCGATTTCGCCGTCGACGCCCACGAACAGACCGAACTCGGTGATGTTCTTGACTTCGCCTTCGACGATCGAGCCGACCGTGTGCTTCTCGCGGAACGCGGTCCACGGATTGTCCATGCACTGCTTCAGGCCGAGAGAGATGCGGCGCTTCTCGGGATCCACGTCGAGCACCATGACTTCCACTTCCTGCGAAGTGGAGACGATCTTGCCCGGATGGATGTTCTTCTTCGTCCAGCTCATCTCGGAGACGTGGACGAGACCTTCAACGCCCGGCTCCAGCTCAACAAACGCGCCGTAGTCGGTGATGTTGGTGACGCGGCCGGTGTACTTCGCGCCGTTCGGGTACTTCGCGGCGACGCCTTCCCACGGATCAGCTTCAAGCTGCTTCATGCCGAGGGAGATACGCTGCGTTTCCGGGTTGAAACGGATCACCTGCACCTTCACCTGCTGTCCGACGGACAGGGCTTCGGTCGGGTGATTGACGCGCTTCCACGAGATGTCGGTGACGTGCAGGAGGCCGTCGACGCCGCCGAGATCGACGAACGCGCCGTAGTCGGTGATGTTCTTCACGACACCATCGAGCACTTGGCCTTCCTTCAGGTCTTCCATCAGCTTGGAACGCTCGTGCGCGCGGGTCTCTTCGAGCACGGCGCGGCGCGACACGACGATGTTGCCGCGGGCGCGATCCATCTTCAGGATCTGGAACTGCTGCGGGCTGCCCATCAGCGGGGTGATGTCGCGCACCGGACGGATGTCGACCTGGGAGCCCGGCAGGAACGCCACGGCGCCGTTGAGATCGACGGTGAACCCGCCTTTGACGCGGCCGAAGATGATGCCTTCGACGCGGCTGGCCTTGCCGGCCATTTCTTCGAGCACGTTCCACGCCTCTTCGCGGCGCGCCTTGTCGCGCGAGAGGATGATGAGACCGTCGCGGTCTTCGTAGCGTTCGACGTACACGTCGACGCGGTCGCCCGACTTGAGGTCGACATCGCGGCCGCCACGGCCGAATTCTTTCAGAGCAATGCGGCCTTCAGACTTGAGGCCGACGTCGACGAGGACGAAATCGTCATCGACGCGGATAACGGAACCCCGGATCACGGAGCCTTCGATGTTCTCGTTCTTTTTGAACGATTCATCGAGCAGCGCGGCGAAGTCTTCCTTCAGCGCGGTCGCGGTTTGGAGTGAAGTCATTCAGAGAGTTTCCTTTCGGTCGTCATATATGCAGGCCAGCCGGTTGGATCCGGCGGTCAATGGCCATCGGTCCGGAAGGATTCCGGATTGCGGCGGCGGTACGTGAGCTATTTCAATCTGCTCTCGATGAAGGCCTTGGCGGCTGCCAGGGCGCCCGCGGCGTCGAGCGCCGAGGTATCGAGGACAAACGCGTCGTCGGCCGGTTTGAGGGGCGACGCGGCGCGGTTTGAATCGGCCGCGTCACGGGCCGCCATATCGGCGAAAACGCGCGCTTCTATAACGGTTTCGCCCTTCGCCCGCAACTCCAGGACCCGGCGCTTCGAGCGCTCTTCCAGGCTGGCGGTGACGAAGATTTTGACCGGTGCGTCCGGGCACACGACTGTCCCGATATCGCGCCCGTCCAGGACCGCGCCCCGCTTCCCCCCCGGGGGGGTGGCAGCGAAGGTGCGCTGGAGTTCCAGCAGGGCCGCACGGACGGCCGGAATGGCGGAAACCTTGGAGGCGGCAAGGCCGGCCTGCTCGGTGCGGATGGCGCTCGCGTCGATGGCGAGGGGGTCCAGGGTGCGGGCGGCGTGCTCGGCGGCGGCTGGGTCGGCGGGGTCCTTGCCCGCCTGGAGGACAGCCACCCCGGTCGCGCGGTAGAGCGAGCCGGTGTCCAGGTAGGCGAGATCGAGGTCCTGAGCGAGGGACCGCGCGAGGGTGCCTTTCCCCGCCGCGGCCGGTCCATCGAGAGCGATGACGAGGTTCACTGAGGGCATGCCTGCGGCCCCTCCCCCCTACCGTCACCCCGGCGAAGGCCGGGGTCCACTTCGCGACGGGCAATAGCCTCACGAAAGGCACTTGCCCTCTGAAGAGTGAATCCCGGCCTTCGCCGGGATGACGAAAAAACAAAAGTCACGCGACCCGAACTCATGAAGAGGGCGGCATGTCGGTGGCGGCGACGTCGCTGATCTTGGCGCCGAGGCCGTTCATGAGGGAGACGAAGCCGGGGAAGCTGGTGGCGATGGCCGACGCGTCGTCGATGGCGATGGGCTGATCGCTCGCCATGCCGAGGACGAGGAAACTCATGCCGATGCGGTGATCGAGATGCACGCCGATGGTGGCGTGGCCTTTCGGCGCAGCACCGCCGCGCACGATGAGGGTGTCGCCTTCCGCGCGGGCGTTGACGCCGCAAGCTTTGAGGCCATTCGCCATGAGCGCGAGGCGATCGCTTTCCTTCACGCGCAGTTCGGCGAGGCCTTCCATGCGCGTCTCGCCGTCCGCGAACGCAGCCGCGACGGAGAGGATGGGATACTCGTCGATCATGGACGGCGCGCGATCCGCCGGGACGATGACACCCTTCAGCTTGCTCGCCGACACCTGCAGATCGGCGACAGGTTCGCCGGCTTCCTCGCGCTGATTGGCATACACAATGTCCGCGCCCATTTCGCGCAAGGTGTCGAAAAGGCCTGTGCGGAGCGGGTTTAAGCCAACATTGCGCAGCGTGACTTTCGAGCCCGGCACGATGAGTGCGGCGACGACAACGAAGGCCGCCGAGGATGGATCCGCCGGCACCACGATCTTGCGGCCGGTGAGTTCGGGCTGGCCGACGATGCGCACTTTGTTGGCGCCGTTCGGCAGCCGCGTGCTCTCCACCTCAACGCCGAAGTGCTTGTACATACGCTCCGTGTGATCGCGCGTGGCGGCGGGTTCGGTGACGGTGGTGGCGCCCGGCGCATGCAGACCCGCGAGCAGCACGGCGGATTTCACCTGGGCGGATGCGACGGGGCTTTCGTAGTCGAGCGGCATCGCGATCGGCGCGCCGGTGATGGCCATGGGCAAGCGCCCACCGGCACGGGTGGCGAAGCGCGCGCCGATTTTGCTGAGCGGCGTGATGACGCGCTGCATCGGACGGCCGCGCAAAGACGCGTCGCCGGTCATGATGGAGGTGAAGGGATAGGCCGCGAGCAGGCCCGCGATCAGCCGCGCGCCGGTGCCGGAATTGCCCAAATCGATCACGTCTGCCGGTTCGGTGAGGCCGCCGATTCCTCGACCCCAGACCCGAACCAGGTCGCCGTCCTCTTTGACCTCCGCGCCCAGGGCCCGCATGCAGGCGGCGGTGCGTAGGACGTCCTCCCCTAAAAGGAGGCCGGAGATGGTTGTCTCCCCCACGGCCAGGGCGCCCATGATGAGGGACCGGTGGGAGATCGACTTGTCCCCCGGCACCGTGAGCGACCCGGACAGGGCCTTGGCCCCGGCGGAAACCGTGACACTTGGAGCCATTGGGGGGGCGGAAACGGCGCTCAGGGCGGGTTTATGTCCGGACATTGGGGGCTGATAGCACGGGGGCGCGGGCCTGGGAAATCCCAGTGAATGCCTGGGCTTGGCACGGGGCGTTTTTACTTTTGACAGGGTGGGCCGGAAGATGGCAAATGCCCCTCCTTCCCGCCAGCCTGGCGGCCACCCCCACTTGGGCGGCCCGGCCGGGATGCCCAGAAATGCCAGGCCCGGACGCGAAAACGTTCCGCGCGGGCCATACGAGACGGAGGACGCCTTGGGTAAAGTCGACTTGGGCATGAAGCTCACCTGCGAAAGCTGCGGTGCGCGCTTCTACGACCTGAATAAGCAGCCGTCCTCGTGCCCGAAGTGCGGCGCGGCCAACGCCCGCCCGGCGATCTTCAAGTCCCGCCGCTCCGCCGCGGCCGAAGAACGCGAAGATAAGCGCCTTGCCGCCGCTGCCGCCGCCGCGAAGGCGCAGGCCCCGGCCGAGGAAGCCGAAGTGGAAGCCGTGTCGGACGACGATGACGAGGACGATGAGGTGATCGAAGACACCTCGGATCTCGGCGAGGACGACGACGTGGAAG
The DNA here is from genome assembly GCA_965279655.1 of Rhodospirillaceae bacterium. Classification (GTDB taxonomy): domain Bacteria; phylum Pseudomonadota; class Alphaproteobacteria; order Rhodospirillales; family Rhodospirillaceae; genus SCTM01. Next base: position 4,592,256 of record OZ257255.1, on the reverse strand, counting down.
TTCCCGTCAAAAGCGACGAGTAGATTTTCGAGAAATCCAAAGCGGGATCAAAACCGCTTGATGGGGTGCGGGGAAAACTTTACGTTCCCGCACCTTCCGCGACCGCCACCGACCCAACATTCGGTGGAGAGATACCGGTCGCACACCGTCCGATGGGAACGGGGCTGTAGCTCAGTTGGGAGAGCGCTACAATGGCATTGTAGAGGTCAGCGGTTCGATCCCGCTCAGCTCCACCATCGCATCAAGGGCTTAGCGAATTCTCGCTGGGCCCTTTTTCATTTGCGGAAGCGCTGCGGAAGCATCCAGGTATCTTAACATACTTCCCTTGCCCCCGAAAAAGTGGCGCTGCACTCTTACTGTCGGGGCCTACAAATAATCAGTTCAGCACCCTAGACGCTCAGCAGGATATTTCTCTGGGTGCAATGAAGCGGCGCACTTTCGAATGTTGAAGAGAAATCCCGACCCGCTTGCCAGAAGCTTTGACGACGTACTTCATGGCTGGCTCGCTCAGGATGACCCGACGCGCGCCATCAGAGTAAACTTTCGCCAGCTAGTGGGAGCGAACTCGGGCATTGATCGATTTACTCACCTCCTGCACCCCTACCCAGCGAAGCTACTGCTGAATATCCCCCTCTTCTTTCTCAATTGCCATGAACTGGGCGGACCAGGCGACACAGTGTTGGACCCATTTTGTGGATCTGGCACCGTCTTACTAGAAGGGCTGCTCAGAGGGCGGCGTGTCATCGGATACGATTCCAATCCTCTCGCTCGGCTCATTTCGAAAGCTAAGACCACAGTGCTTAACCCCGAGGCTCTAGAAGCGGCCCTGGAGGATGTGCTGGCATCTGTCCCTCGAAGAGGGGAAGGCGCACCGGAAGGGTCTTTGGACCTGACTCGCTGGTATACTCCGCGTGTGATTGCGGGGCTTGATCGCCTTGCAACGGCAATTCGTCGGCTGCCGCGCAATTCTGAAACTCAGTTCTTACAAGCGTGCTTTTCTTCCGTCGTGCGGAAAGTAAGTCTCGCTGACCCGACTGTATCTGTCCCTGTCATGTTGAACCCTTCCAAGTCTTCTTTTGGAAGAAAGCAGCAACAAACGCGCCGGGAGTGGTTGGAAGCTAAGCAAAGTGCGAAGCCCATAGAAGAGTTCAAAAGCCAGGTGCGCACGAACATCGCAAGAATGGCGAAGTTGCACGAGTACCTGGACACGAAGCCAGCACGGCCACGGGTGCGCAAGGATGCAAGGCAACTAATTGAGGACGAACGAGTCGACTTGGTAATTACTTCGCCTCCCTACGGGAGCGCTCAGAAATACGTGCGATCCACGAGCTTAAGTTTGCAATGGCTAGAGCTTTCGGGGCCGGGGCTACGCACCTTAGAACGCCTCTCGATAGGGAGGGAGCACTACAACAGTGACGAGCGTGTCCACGAGCCACCGATCGTAGCGCCCTCGTCAGCTCGCTTGCTCGAGAAGATTGGGCGAAAGAACAAGCTGCGGCAGCACATCGCGGCCAACTATCTGTTTGAAATGCATCAGGCGCTCAAGGCCACAGCCGCCCACGTCCGACCGGGCGGTCACTTGGTATTCGTAGTGGGAAACAATGTAGTCTGCGATTATCCGTTCGACACGCGGCGATTCTTGGTCGAAATGTGCGAGAGCCTTGGGCTTACCCTGCGTCTTACTTTGGTAGATCGCATTCGCTCCCGCGGATTGCTGACGAAACGCCACGAGACCAGCGGCGTCATTTGCCAAGAATGGATTCTCGTTTTCCGAAAGCAAGCGAAGTCTCGAAATGTTTGACGAACTCAGTCTCCGGAACAAGATAAAGCGCCTTAGCGAAACGGTGTGGGAAGGCCGAGCAAACGGCACCGCTGTCGAAGAATGGCTTGCTAACTTTGACCGCGCCCGAGCAGACGGCGTAAATGAGCAGCTGCAGATGCTGTTCCTGCTAAGCAACTTCCTCTATTTCGGAACGCGCGAAATTCGAGAGCTTCTGCGCGCCCAGTTTAAAGACCTGTATGAAAAACCTACCCTGCATGAAATTCGGCGGGCCAATGCCGACACCACTAATATTGCGTTCATCGAGCAAGAGTTTCAGGAACGATTGAAGAAGACCCGATTCCTTGGCGTCGGCAACCCAGCAGAGAGTGGGCCCCACCTTCTCTATTATTTTCGGCAGGAAAATGAGTTGCCAAGACATCTGTTCATGAACCACTTCGAGCTGCCGGGCTTTCAGGGCGCAAATCCACGGCATGGGCCACCGCTCGTTACGCGTTACATTTTCATCGACGACCTATGCGCTTCAGGCCAACAAATCGTCGAATTTGCGACTCAGGTACTCGGTCCGCTCAAGAAGGCGTTCCCCGCCGCCAAGACATCCTACTTTCCACTATTTGCTACGAGCGAGGGACTGGCGACGGTAAGAGGGAGCCGGCTGTTCGACTCAGTTGAAACGATGATGGAATTGGACGAAACATTTAAGTGCTTTGCTCCGACTTCGCGCATCTATCCGGCGGCTCCACCACTCGACCGCACCACAGCGGCATCTATCGCGAGCGCGTACGGAAGTGTCCTCTGTCCAAAGCATCCGTTGGGCTATAGGGACTGTCAGCTAGCTTTGGGGTTTAGCCACAACACTCCTGACAATTCATTGCCAGTTTTCTGGGGAGAAGCGGACGTCCATATACCGAGTTGGAGACCCATCTTTCGTCGTTACCAAAAAATCTAGTGAGGAGAGGTAGTGTCACTTCTTTCTCAAATGACAAGGCAGCGTGCGAACCCATTCGCCGCCACAAAAGCCGTCGACCTCACGGACGAACAGATTCAACAGTTATGGGTTGATCTGACTACCGAGGAAGGCCGCCCCATATTAAAGGCTACCTCGCAAATGCCGGTACTGCTCCTAGGGGGCAAGGGCAGCGGCAAGACCCATTGGATGAGGTACCACTCCTATCCGCTGCAACGCCTACGGCACGCCACACAGCGTTTGAGTCCGATAGAGGGTCTAAAAGCTGACGGTTATCTGGGCATCTATATATTGCTGGGCGGCCTCAATGCGGAGCGGTTTAGCGGACGCAACCAAACAGACGAGGTCTGGAGAGCGGTCTTCGAATACTATTTCGAGCTCTGGATCGCCCAGGAACTCTTACAAATAGTAATATCGATTGCTGATAGCGAGCCTGCGCTTCAGCGCGAGCAGACCAACGTTTGCCAACAGCTAAGGCAATTAATAGACGAACCTCCCACCGACAACGTCGACACGTTTGCGGGTCTGCTTCAGTGGTTTGCGGACGGCCAACGTGAATTGGACAAGCAGATAAACAATGTCGTGTTCGGCGGAGCCCTCGAGCCCCGCATAAGAATCACCCGAGGGCGGCTAATCTTTGGATTGCCGCGCATTCTATCAAGCTATGTCAGCGGTTTCGAAGGGTTGCTGTTCTCCTACTTTATCGACGAGTTTGAAAACATCACGGAAGCTCAACAAAAGTACATAAACACGCTGCTTCGTGAGCGACAAAACCCAACCACGTTTCGCATCGGCAGTCGTACTTGGGGCGTCAAGACCTACAAGACCTACGCGGACGGCGAGGAAAACAAGGAAGGCTCTGAGTTTGAGACTCTGCCGCTGGATAAGCGGTTGCGCATGAATCGCAAGAAGTGGATAGAATTTTCATATCGTCTCGTTGCAAGACGCATTGAGGTCGAGGCGTCTCTCCCGCAGGGCAGCGTTACCGCCGCTTCCCTTAACGACCTTTTCGAGAGACCCGATCTTACTTGGAAGAGTGGATACGTTCGTGAGCAAGTTGGAAGCTCCAAGGCTGTCGGCGGACCTCATTTCGACCAAGCGCGAAAGTACCTATTGCGAGGCATGAAAGCCGACGCGACAAATGGCATCGAGCGCGAGCAAGACATAACCCAGCTTCTCACAAAACTGGCCGTTCCCGGGTTTCCTGTTCTCGAAAAGTTGAACTTGCTTCTCCTCTATCGCCGTTGGTTTCGCGACGAGGACTTGAAGATTGCGGCTCAGACCATTCATGATCGTTGCGCCTCCTTCCTCATGAAGTCCGATGTTGCTAGCTCATACGGCCGGCTAGTTCAGCACTATAACGCGGACATGATAGCGCAGCTGTGGCGTGAGGCCGGCAAGCGGCCTCCAGCGTATTGCGGCATGCCGCGATTTATTCGGATGTCAGAGGGACTTCCAAGAACGCTGATAATGATTCTGAAGCACGTCTTTGATTGGGTGAACTACAACGCGAGCGATGATCGTCAGGCGCGCGTATCAGTATCCGATCAGGTATTGGGCGTATTGGAAGCGTCGGATTGGTTCTCGCAGACTATGCGCAAAGCTGGAGATGAAGGTGCCGCCGTACGAACCGGCCTTGAACGTCTGGCAGCTCTGTTTGAGGCCAATCGCTATGGGGATACGCCAATACACTCGTCCCTGCTTGGCTTTAGCGTACGAGAACGCGATCTAAAGCCTGAAACTATTGCGCGGCTGACAATTGCGGAGCAGCGGTCGTTTCTGGTGGAGATCACGCGCGGAGAGATCGATAAGAACACTCAAGAGCGTCTTACAAAGTATCAACTGAACCCTATCCTATCTCCCAAATGGGGGCTGCCGACTGCCCGCCGTGGAATAGCTCAATTTAAACCGTCGGAAGTTGATCTCATATTCGATCCGACTCGGGAGGCCGAATTTGAGATAATGAAAAGAGCGTGGGTCGAGAGATTGACCGCTCCCTTCTTTGGAAAGAATTTGAAAGCAAGGTCGACCAAGACGGACTTGTTTGGCGGCCCCCAGTGAGTGCGTACGATTACTTTTATCGAGAAGAACTGCCCCAAGATGGTCCGCTAGACCGGAATTGGACCGTATTTATTTCCGCGTGGGACAAGAGTGCTCGCGTACGGGGAGTTTATGATCGAGTCCAGTCCGCCACGAAGATATGGGTTGTCCATCCTGAGTATGGGCTGACCCCGGAGCATTGCCCTGCCGAGCGTTGTTTTTCCGCCGATGGGGACGAAGCGGCAGGAATGCTCGGCCTTGTTGATCAGCTTTCCGCCGAATGCGACCTTCGAACTGCGCGCATCTGCGTAGACATAACGGGAATGATGCGGCCTCACATTGCGTTTCTGCTTAAATTGCTGAAAAGCAAAGGCGTTGAGAGTTTTGACGCGATCTACTCTCAACCTGCTTCATATAAAGATCGCGAACACACGAAGTTCTCATCTGGCAGCGTATCCGATGTCCGCGAAATCATAGGATTCGCTGGACTGAACACCCCCGCCGGCGAAGAACTACTGATCGTGGCACCGGGCTTCGACGATGCGCTGCTTCGAGAAGTTGTGGCGCATAAAGACCGTGCGAAGCGTGTGCAAATCTTCACTTTGCCGTCTCTGCAGCCCGACATGTATCAGCACAATGTGCTCAAAGCATATGGCGCAGACACGCCGATCCCGCAGGAGACTCCCCACACGCGCCGCTTCGCATCAGCGGCCGATCCTTTTGCCGTTGCCGCTGAATTGAGCGCCATTGTTGAGTTCCACTCACTCAGCGCGCCAAACGCACGAATTTATATCGCACCACTCGCAACAAAGGCCCAGATGCTGGGTGCGGCGCTGTTCTATGTCACCGAGTGTGAGAACAGATCGATCAGCTTGATTTACCCAATTGTCGCGCGGCACGAAGCGGGGACAAGCACGGGCCTTTCCCGCATATGGGTGAACACTATCGATTTTAGGCTGAGCGCCGCGATTAGCCGATAGCTAGGATTTTTTGATCGAGAGCGCCCTTACCGGTCGCAGATAGCTCAAATTGCTCAGAGCCTGCAGCTAGGTCCGCGTGAGCGATGATGAGGCGCAAATTGGAAAGCGCCACAAGCCTCGAATAGACACGCGGACGCTCAACACCCAGCTTTTCGGCAAGGGCGAGTGCCGTGCTTCGCTGCTCTCCGAGCAACACCAGAATATCATGATTTAAACTTGATGCGCTCTCGCTAGGCGTTTCCTCATCAGCGATAATTCGAGCGCGGCGAACCCCAATGTTCATTCTACCCTCACGCTCCTGGCGCTTTAATTTGGTCCATTAGTTCTGTCCATTCGCGCGACGAGAGGCCACTCGCCTCTTGAGTCACCATTTCGCCAGCGATCATTCGCTGCACAATTTTTAATGCAGTGCGCGACAATGTCGCCGCGTGAAGTTTGTATTCAAGAAAAGCGTCGTAAGTCTCTGGCACCCATCTCTTCATGATCTGAAGCATCACGTCGGCGTAGGCTCTAATTTCGTATTGTGCGTGAGCGTCCGCTCTCAGACGAACGAAATGCATAAAATTGTGAAGATCAATCTTCCAATACCATTGCGTGTAGTAACCCAAAGTCAAATTCATTCGGGCTAGCTCGCGCGCCAAACCAACGCGATTTGGGTCAGTCGCCGCTCCACTCTCATCCTGATTGAGCAAATCAATGTAGCCGGCGTACGCCCGTTCCGCCTCCGAGCGGAGCATCTCTAAAACGCGCGCAGTCTCCTCTTGCGATAGCGTGTCCCCGCGACCTTGCCTATTGGTCGCGGATTGAGTGGCAAGTTCTTCTGGGCGCGGGATGTAGAACTCTTTGTCCAGTATCGAATACCGAGCCGAGTACTCATTGACGTTGGCAGTCCTATGCCTGATCCACTGACGCGCGACAAAAATCGGCAATTTCACATGCAGCTTAATTTCTGCCATCTCAAAGGGCGTAGTATGTGAATGCCTCAGAAGATAACGAATTAGTCCGCGATCTTCGGAGACGCGCTTCGTGCCCCGGCCATAAGACACTCGCGCCGCTTGAACTACCGCGCTGTCGCTTCCCATGTAGTCAACCACCCTAATAAAGCCGTGGTCGAGAACGGGCAGTGCCTGGTGCAGAATCGCCTCAAGTTCCGGGACGGTGTCCCGTTTCGTCGCGTTTGTGGCCTCTTGTGCCCGCGCCACTTCTAACGCCTGCTCAGCGGTCATAGTCATGCGCAACTACCTGGAAGCACTCTAAGAATAGTCATTGGCGTGAACATAGGTGATGGCGTAGCCGAGGGAAAGACCCTAGGCACTAGATGTCGCCAATGTAGGGATGCAAAATACGCTCCGCTTCCACGGCGCTAAACAGCCCTTTGCCATTCGCGGCAAGCTTAGCAACAAGCTCCTCGCGCGTTAGCGAGCACACGTTCTCCCATCCCAAGGAATCAGCCAGCGCGTGAAGTGCCCCTTGCACCACATTTGCTTTTGCCTCGCCCATTCGCTTCAACCCACGCAGCCCTGGAGGGGTGCTCCAGCCTGTGCGGCGACCACCCTCCTGCCGAGCTCCTTCCTTTGTTAGAGAGGTCTTGTTTTGAAGGTCATGTTTGGGCGACACCGGCGTCACCCCTTTTGCGACATCCGCGTCCGTGGGATGTGACAATGGCGTCTCACGCATGGCGTTACGGGCCTCTGCACCCGCCTTCCCATGTGGCGCGGCAACTGCGCGGCGGGCGCTGACAGTCTTGAGACTCGTAGTCCGCGCCCAATTCCTGCCTTCGGGATCGCGGACCACCAAGAAGCGACGTCGACCCTCCAAGAACAGTCGGACCAACAATCCCGCCTTTTCAAGGTCGTTCAGCCAGCGCTGAAGTTGGCGACGACAAATTCCGAATTCCTCAGCGAGGCGGTTCAAGGACCGCCAGCAATGGCCGTTCTTGTCAGCGTTACCGCAGAGGCTGGCATAAACCGCTTTGGGTCCGGGTTTGACGTCCGGCAGTGCGAGGACGAAGGCTGGGACCATCGCAAATCGGGCCTTCGGAGGACGGCGGCCGAAATTAGCCACGGCCTGGCACCACCTCAGACGTTGAGCGGCGGCGTTGGGCGGAGAGCCACGCGTCGAGGTCGGCGCGGTCATAGATGACGATGCGCGGCCCGGCCTTCGAGTAGATCGGGCCATCTCCCCGCAAACGCATCTTGGCGAGCGTTGAAGGTGACAACCCGACATAGACGGCGGCCTGGGGAGCACGAAGCTTAGAGGACGATGATGCGAGCACAGCGGTTCTCCTTGGGTACGGAAGACGTTGTGTCTTCCGGGAGAACGATTGCCGACTCTGAGCGGCGGCGAAATTTGTGTAATACACCGATCACTGGAGCCAGTGATCGGGACCAGATCACTAGTTGACGCGCTCAGGTAATCAAAAAACCGATCTCATCTTTCGGCAAAGGAGCCAGGCAGAATTCTGGCTGGCTGAGCGGGATTTCAGGGCCGAAAAACCAAGTTTCCTCGGACGTAAGCAGCGGTATCTTTTGCCCATGTGCAAATGTCTTCTCCGCTCTCCGCCGCAATTGTTCCGCTAGAGAGGCCCAATCCAGCATGCCGAATACCATTAAGACTATCGCCCAAGGCGTCACGTTTGAATTGGCTGCTTCAAAAGCCTCAAGATCGAAGTGATTGCCTTTCTTCGGAACTTCCTTCCAGACGTTCTTCAAAAGAGGCGTTTCAAAGAAACTGTTCGTCCCCATTAGCAACGCGGCCAGAAAATGGCTGATCGGCTTGAACTGCGACCACTTACGGAAAATGTGCTCACGAGAAAGAGTTGGGTGCCCCAATTGAGCGCGACGGCGCATGCGCAAAGCGACAGCATTGTTAACGCTTGCCAGTCGCGGCGCGTGCTCCGCCAAGGTCAGTACCGTGAGGAGAATGTCACCCACATCGCCGATGTATTTATCTGTGTTGTCCAAAGAGGCTTCAAAAAATTGTTGGGGCGGTGGCGCGTTTACGATTAATGCCCGCTGCTTCTTGTCAAACACGACAGAACTAGGATTCTGAAGGAACGTCTGGCCGAGCCGAATTCCTTCAAGGGCGTCCAGGACTTCAGCCCTTTTGTTTTCATCGTTGGGGTGATCGAAATAGATCACCGGCTGCATCAACGTGTAGATCGGATGTGATCGGGTGGGGAACTGAGGCATCGGTCGATGCACGCTACCTTGGCTAGGCCCGTCGGCAGGGCGGCCACGTATACGTACGGGACCAAGGCGAGCGCTGTAAGGGTGAATCCGGATAATCCGGACTCGAATTTCCGGAAATTCCGGAATTCCCGGGCCGGAAAATTCGGATCGTCCGGGCTATCCGGCCGGAAACCCGGACTTCCCGGACACGTGCGCGAGTGCCGCAGCACGTTACCTATACGTACATACGTAACGTACGAAGGCAGGGCGCGAGCGCGCACGTATACGTATGTACGTACGAAGGACGGGCGGCGAATATCGCGGCGCTATTCGGCGGCCTGGAGTTCGGGCTGCGCGGGAGTCTCGGACGCCACGCGCTTTGGCAGCTTGAGCAGGTTGGAAATCTTCTCCGACGTCTCGCTAGCGACCCGGCGGAGCGGATCGTCTGACATATGCGCGTAGATTTCCGTGGTGCGGCTGTCCTTGTGGCCTAGCACCTTGCCGACCATGAACAGGCTGAAGCCATTTGCGACGGCCACAGAGGCGAAGCTATGGCGCAGGTCGTGCAGCCGCACGTCCGCCAGCTTCGCCACCTCACGTACACGTTCCCAGACCTTCTGGAGGCCTACCAGGTGCCGACCTTTGCGGGGCGACGGGAACACGTATACGTCGCCCTCCTCGCGCGGGAGGGCTTCCAGGACTCTCAAGGCGCTATCGCCAAGCGGGACCACCTTCGCGCCGGTCTTGCTGTCTGGGAGGCGGATCAGCTTTCGCTCCCAATCGATGAAGCGCCATTGCAGGGTCGTGATCTCACCCTTGCGGCAGCCGGTCAGCATCAGGAGGCGGATCGCGGCGACGGACGGCGCGGCCTCCTTCGCCCGCAACAGCTCCGCCGATCCTTCCTCGGCGTCCGCAGGTGCTGTCTCAGCCGCAAGCAGGGCTTCGCCCATCCGGGTCAGCTCGTCGCTGGACAGGAAACGCTCGCGCCGCGTGGTGGGATGGAGCTTCACACCCCGGGCCGGACTGGCCGGTATCAGGCCGCGTTCGGTCGCGAAGGTCAGCATGGCCCCCAAGATCGACGTAGCGCGGGCTGCGGTGCCCGCCCCACCCTTCACGATGGCCCGCCCCCGGAGCTTGCCGGTCTTCTCGTCCTTGGCCGTCTTCCCGGCGCTCACGTCGGCCTGGAAGCGCTGGATGTCCGCCTTGGTGAGGGACCGGAGCTTGCGGTTTCCGACGAGGGGGCGGATATGGCGCTCGATGTTGCTGCGGTCAGTCTTCCAACTCGATTCCTTTTTGGTCGGCTTGGCGGCGGGGCCTTCCTTCACGTACAGGTCGCAAAGCTCGCTGACGGTCGGATCGCGCCGGATCACCGCGCGCTCTTCTGCCGGGTTGTGGCCCTTGGCCACGTCGCCCAAGTGCGCTTTCGCCATAAGACGCGCTTCGTCCGGCGTCAGCTTGCCGTGCAGGCCAATCGTGACGCGCCGAGAGCGCCCGTCTTTGCGGTACTGGACCAAGTAGCTCTTCTTGCCGGATGCAAACACGCGCACGCCAAAGCCGGGCATCTCGTCATCCCAGGCGAAAAAGTCCCGTCCGTTGGGCGTAAGTGCGTCAATCGTGCGCTTGGTAAGACGCGCCATCTCTGACCTCTACAATCGATCCTGCGGAAGCGCTGCGGAAGCAGGCGGGAGGAATTCGACGGAATCTTGATGACACTCGCGGAATCTCGGGTCAACACAAACCATTGGTACATATGCGCTAATGAACGTTGAGGAACGTTACGGAATCTTGTCCGGGCGTGATGGCATTGTAGAGGTCAGCGGTTCGATCCCGCTCAGCTCCACCATCGTACAAAAAAAGGGCCCCGATGCACGGGGCCCTTTTTGTTTCTGATTCGCCGTCGGTCAGATGAAGTTGATGTGCTCGGGACGCGGCACATTGCTCACGTCGGGGAACGGGGCGTAACCCTTGACGTGCGCGTCGAGGGATTCGTTCACCTTGTGCTGCAGACATAGCGAGCCGCACATCTTCTGCGCGTTGAATTCCGGGCCGGCCAAGTACTGCATGACTTCCCAGTACCGGTCGGACGCCCAGATATCCTTGAAGCGCGTCTCGCAAATGTTGCCGACGTGGAATTTCTTGTAGCGCTCGTTGAACAGCATCCCGCAAGGAGCCACCAGGCCCGAGCCGGAGATCTGAAGGATGAACGGAGCGCCGTAACAGCGTTGATAGCTGCGCTGACCCGTCGCCGCGATCTTCGACCACTTCACCGCGACCCGGTAACCATCGTCCGACAATGCCTCGGCCTCGTGCAGGGTGTCGTAGAGTTCATTGTACTTGTCGTACTCGACGCCAAGATCGCCGTCTTCATTGTCGGAGCAATGCTTGATGACCAGATAGTCCGGGCGCAGTTCTTTGCCCAGGCGCGCCAACGGCAGGATCTGGTCGCGATACTGGGGCATGAGCACCATTTGCAGCCCGATCGTCACGTTAAGGTTTCGCGCCTTCTTGATCGCCACCATGTCGCGGATGTTCTGCACCACGCGGTCGAAATAGTCGGGTTTGACGCCCATGATCTCGCCGTAGCGGTCGCGTTCCCCGGCAGAGATGTTGATGCGTAGATAGGTGAGCGAGGGCAGCACTTCCTCCAGCTTGCGCTTCGTGAGCACAAAGCCGTTGGTGCCACAGGCCATGGACAAGCCGATGCTGGCGCCGTGCTTGCACGCGTCGACGAAAACGGGCGAGATCGTGCTCTCGCCGTCGGAGACGAAGCTGATGCCTCGCACGCCGATCTCCTTACAGTCGTCGAGAAAATCGGTGATGACCGGTTTTGTGATCGATTGCCGATCGTTCTCCTGAAGCATCGCGTAGCAGTAGTGACAGCCATAGTTGCACGCGCGCGTCAGGGCCATGTCGATCGTGATGGGAGCGACGCGTTCGCCACGCTCCCAGGCGCGGATGCGGTCCTGATGCCAACTGATCTTGGTGCCATCAAGGATGAGTTGGGTGTGGTCCGTCATGCCAGTCATCGTTTTTCCTTAGTGCCGCTCAGACCTTAGAGGCGCCGAATGCGGTTGTTGTCTTTCATTTCCGATACGAACACCTCGAAGCGTTCGCCCGTTGCTTTCCGGATATCGCGCTCGATTTGCATCAATAGCGGCGGCTTCGCCTTGACGGGAAAGTCAGGCGCGAACTGCAATAATACACGATCGTGTTGGTCGATGCTCTCCACAACCGCTGCGTCGGGCGCACCCGCGCTTTTCAAGGCGACCGCCAGGAGCTCGTCCAGACGCCGACGCCGTTCGTCGACGGGGAGATTCCTCCAGGCGGTGGAAAGGCCCCTATCCTCGAAGTTCCACTGGGCCGGGTCTGGGGGCGCCACCTGATCTATTGCCGTGCGGAGCGCCTTTTCCGCCTCGCGACTGGTCACGGAATAGTTCATGGGCATAACGATGCCCTGGATATGCTTAGCCGCGCCGGGTTCCGTGGGATTTGCGTATTGAACGCCGTGGTCGCGGGCCTCGCGAAGGCTCATACCCACAAGGCAGCGGCAAAGCGTGGCCAGGAAAGCCGCGTCCGCGGCGGGATCTTGCCAAGTGATCGCGGCCTTGGCGATGGAGCCGTTTGCGACATCAAGCGTGATTGCCCACGCTTTGTCGCTCCATGCGACTTGACCGGTTTGCATCGTGCTTGGTGAAGTGAGCGACGGGCCGACAACCATCACGTGCCTGCACTCACGAATTTTATTTGGACCTGCCCGCCGGCGGCCTCGCTTCGGGTCACTTGGAACGTCTCCGCGAGGGCCTCCGTCAGCTCGGGCAAATTCAGCGCCGGCGCTGCTTGGGCGGAAAGGCCAACTTCGAATGCGGGCACATTCTCCAACGCCGCCGCGTCCGCCATATTGATGAGCGATTTAGTCACGTCGGTATCGGGTACCCAACTGCGTAGAAATTCTCCGCCGGATCCATGGCCGCGCAATTCAGTCAGCAATGCCTGCTCGAACAGAGCGACCAGATTTTCGTATTCAAAGTGCATCGATGGTCCACTTCCAAGAACACCTGTCAAAACCGCGACCCGGGCCATTTGCCTGGATCGCGGGATCATAGAATAGTGCACTCATGCAGTTCTGGATATATAGAACGGGTCCACATCGTCACGAAGCGGTGTATGTTTCCCTATCAGGATAGTGGCACCTGCCGTTTAACGCGTGTTGCCCATCGTCTGCAGTGCTTGCGAGTCGACCATGTCGTTCAGAGTATTCGCTTATCTAGGCTCGCGCGCGCTTGGAGATTTTACGCTTTTTTCGATGTTTGTTAGCTCTGTCGCGGACATGTTCGATGATTCCGAACTCATCGTTTATTACCGGAATGACAGGCCCTACAAGAAATCGATCGTAAGCTGCATCCCTAACCTCAAGCACACGTTAGAGCCGTCGTCGGACGCCGCCTCTTTTCCCATAGATGTCCTTGATGGCGCGGGCTATCGGGATCGATTCCTGAAAGTGGAGCTTGAAGGTCCGAGTCTTCGCCGTACGGAGTTGGTTCTCGTGCAATCGATGTTTCGCGAGGGGATGCTGAACTCGATTCCCCTGACAACCTTTGTTCCGCCCGCAGAAAAAATTGAACCATCCGATCAGGCGTTGATGAACTTGGGGCTCGATCCAGATCGGTGGGTCGCGACCGTTTACTGGAAGGAGGCCGGATATTCCTTCCGACACAACGACGCACGCCGAGAAATCGCCGATGTCGACCCGTACCTTGCGGTCATTCGCTACATCACAGAGGAACTCGGTGGGCAAGTGATTCGCCTGGGCCATCAGTCCCCCACGCTCCTCCCCAAGATGAACGGGCTGATTGATCTGGCAACTGTTCCCGGGTCTGAATGGCTTCAGATGTACGCCGTTTGGATCTCTCGCTTCATGTTGACAACGAGTTCCGGCCCGCAGGCCTATGGCTCCGCCTTCGGTGTGCCGACGGTGACGACCGATCACCTCGACTTCGGAGGCCAGTTCCGCGACCACGACTATGTCGTGCCGAAAGGGCGCGTTGTTGGCGACAGAGTCTATCGAGGTATGGAATCCTACCTCTACAACCTCAAGAATCCGATTAACGGCTGGGAGACCGGTGACTACGTCCATAACTCCGCCGAGGAACTCATCGCCGCAGCGGTCGAGATGTACAAGAGCACCGCCGATTGCCTCGGATGGCGCGCGCCAAAACCAGTCACGCCGCGCGACAAGCGGCCGAATTCGGTCACCCTTCCGGTTCCCGTCATTCCCGCGCGTCCAGAGCTTTTGGTTCCGCCCAGCCAACGACCCACTGTTTAGATCTGCGCTCGTATTGGGCAGGATGCGCGCGGCGCGCGAGAGTTGCACCACATACCGTGGTGCTGCTCACAGCACCTTTGCGAAGCCACGGTTGTAATTCACGCGTCGCATCTCAACGCACGCTGCGAGGCGGATTAACTCCGCGCAATATGCGCAACCGCGCGCGTGGTTCCGCGTCAGTTTTCTGCCCTTGGCGTGAAATGCCCCAGGCTTGTCACAGGACGACCTCATGGCCGCCTCAAGTCTCGCGTTCTATCCAGCGGACGAAAGCGAGGTCGAAAAATGGAAACCTATGTGTGTCTGCTGATCGATGACGATCGGCGTATCGTCGGTGTCGACGCCTTCAGCGCGCCCGACGAAGCCGCGGCAAAAGAGAAAGCCGCCGCCAACAAGGCCGCGAATCCCAACGCGCGGGCGTTCGAACTGTGGCGCAAGGGCAAGAAGGTCGCCACCGGCGGCGAACTCAAGTAGCCGCTTTTCCCCACCATCTGAGGCGATTGAGGGAATCCGCCGCGGCCGGCACACATGCCCGCCACGGCGGATTTATTTGTGGACCCCGCCCGGCCTAGACTATGCCCATCACAGCTTCAGGGAGGGTGACCATGGCCAAGGCAACATCGGGCATTTCGCGGCGTGCGCTGACATCCGGAGCCGTAGGGGGCGCGGCGGCACTGGCGACGGTGAGCGCGGCGCGCGCGCAAGAAGCGCCCAAGGTGAAGTACAAGCCCAATCCGCCGCCGGTGAAACTCGCCCTGCCGAAGATGACCCGGGGTTACGCCAACGGCCCTTACGGTCAGGTGCACTATCAAGATGGCGGCAAGGGCCAGCCGTTGGTGCTGATCCATCAGGCGCCGATGAGCTCGCGCCAGTTCGAGAACGTGTTCAAGCCGTTCATGGACCGCGGCATGCGGCCGATCGCCATCGATTGCCCGGGCTTCGGCAATTCCGACGCCACGACGTTCGTGCCGAAGGTGGAGGATTGGGCGAAGGCGGTGCCGTCCGTGCTCGATCACCTCGGCATCAAGCAGGCGGACGTGCTGGGCCATCACACCGGCGGCATGGTGGCCACGGAAGTGGAGCAGCAGTTCCCCGAGCGTGTGCGCAAGCTGGTGATCGCGGGCCCGTTGCCGATGAGCGAGGAGGAGCGGCAGAACTTCCTGGACGGCAACCAGCGCAGCGAGATCGACTTCGTGTATCAGGCGGACGGATCGCACCTGGTGGCGTCGTTCAAGGGCCGCCAGCGGATGTATCAACAAGGGGGCTCGGAGCCGGACCCGAAGCTGATCACGCGCTATACCATCGAGAAGTTCTGGGGCTATGGCCCGTTCTGGTACGGGCACCACGCGGCGTTCCTGTACAACCACAACAACAGCATTCCCAAGATCAAGAAGCCGACGCTGATCATCACCAACACCGGCGACCAGATTTACGAGAACGCCAAGCTGACGCGCAAAATGCGCCCCGACTTCGCGTTCGTGGAACTGCAGGGCGGCGGCATCGACATCGTCGACCAGATGCCGGAGGCGTGGGCGGATGCGGTGGTGAAGTTCTTAAAGGGGTAGGCAGGGGCTCTCACCGACAACGTCGTCACCCCGGCGGAGGCCGGGGTCCACCTCTCGTGGTGCAAGAGTCAAACGACAGGTTCGTGCGTGTTGATGAGTGGATCCCGGCCTTCGCCGGGATGACAATCGAGTGCTTAGCCGCTCGCTATTCCATCGAACAGGTCATTCCATGGAGCGGAATGCCCCTCACCGCTCCCGGAACGCTTCCGCTTTCAGCTTGAGCACGGGGCGGAGCAGGAAGGACATCACCGACTTCGTGCCGGTGTGGATGTCCACCGTCGCGCCCATGCCGGGGGCGATGGTGAGGCCTTCCTTCTCGTCGCCGAGATAGGGCTTGGCGGTGGTGACGACCACCTTGAAGTACGGCTGGCCGTTTTCCGGCATGGTCGAGTCCGGCGCGACAGCCACAACTTCGCCGTCGATGCCGCCATAGCGGGCGTAGTCATAGGTGTCGATCTTCACCAGCGCCTTCTGGCCGATGCGCACGAAGCCGCGATCCACGGGGTTCAGTTTCGCTTCCACCACCAGGGCATCTTCCGACGGCACGATGTCCATGATCGGCTCACCGGGGCGCACCACGCCGCCGATGGTGTGATAGCGCATGTTCTTGACGATACCGGTGATGGGACTGCGGATGGTGGAGCGGCCCGCCTGCTCCGAGGCGGTGGTGAGCATTTCCTGCGTGCGGGCGATGTTGAGTTCGGTTTCGCCCAATTGCTCGCGCGCCTCGCGGCTGAACTTGGCGTCGAGTTCCTTCACGCGCTCCTGCGCTTCGTTCAAGGAGGAGCGCGTGCGCGGTAGGGTCGAACGCAATGAGGTGGCGTCACCGTTCAACTCCGCCGCGCGGCCCTGAAGCTGATTGTGCTCCATGCGCGAGGTGAGGCCGTCCTTCAGCAGGTCCTCGGACATCACCAAGCGCTCGCGCACCAGCTTGAGGTTGGACTCCGCGGCGATCAGCTTGGCCTCGACTTCGCTGATCTCATGGGTGCGTTCCCGCACCTGATTTTCGAGCACGCCCTTGGTGGAGACGAGTTCCTTCAAGCGCGCGGCGTGCGTGGCCTGCTGGGCGGCCAGGATCTGCGGCTGACGCGCGGCGACGTCCTTTGGGAATTCGACCGGCTTGCCCTCGGCTTCGGCGATCAGCCGCGCCCGCGACAGCACAAGGCCATCGAGGCGGATCTGCGCGTCTTCTTTCGTGCCCGCCGTCTGGCCGAGATTGATCTGAAGCAGCGGGGCATCGGTGCGCACCGTGTCGCCGTCGCGCACCAGAAGCTCCTCGATGATGCCGCCCTCGAGATGCTGGATGGTCTTGATCTTGCCTTGCGGGATCACTTCACCCGTCGCGACCGAGACTTCGTCGAGCTGGGCGAAAATCGACCAGACGAGGAAGATCCCGATGAAGCCCATGATCGCCTGGGACACGGGGCGCCACGTGGGGCGGGACTTCTCCGCCAGCAGGGTATCAAGGGGCGACGTCGCTTCGGTCATGCGCTGGCTTCCCGGTCCGCGACGACCCTGACCGGCGTTTCGCTCAAGGACTGCAGGGTTTTCTGGGTGGGGCCGGCGGCCTTGATGCGGCCGCGTTCCATGATCACCACGTTGTGGCAGCTTTGCAGCAGGTTAGGACTGTGGGTGATGACGACGATGGTGTGCGCTTTCGCAAGTTCGGCGAGGCTGGCGCGCAACTCATCCTCCGCCATGCGATCGAGGCTCGCGGTGGGCTCGTCCATGACGATCAGCGGCGGATCGCCCAGCAATGCGCGGGCAATGGCGATGCGCTGGCGGAAGCCGCCCGAGAGACGCGCCCCCGCCTCGCCCACGGGCGTGCCGTAGCCTTGCGGCAGATCGACGATGAGTTGATGCGCCCGCGCGGCCGTGGCGGCCTTCACGATCTCCGCATCCGTCGCGTGCGGGTGCGCGATGGCGATATTGTCGCGGATCGTCCCGGAGAACAGGACGCAATCCTGCGGGACGTAGCCGATCCAGGCGGCCAGATCGGCGCGCCCGAACTGCGCCATGTCGGCGCCGTCGATCAGCACGCGCCCGCTGTCGGGGCGATAAAGCCCCATCATGATCTTCGCCAAGGTTGTCTTGCCGCAGCCGTTGGGGCCGAGAATGGCTGTGAGGCCGAGCGGCTGGAGATCCAGGCGAATGTTCGCCACAACCGGCGCGTCATCCGGCCCGTAGGCGAAGGTGACGTTGTCGAGGGTGAGACGCCCTTGCGGGCGATCCAGGGCGATCGCGCTTTTCGCCGGCTCCTCGGCTTCGGCGAATAGTGTGCTCAGGCGCTGCGAGGATTGCTGGAACAAGGTGAAGCCGCGCCAGGCGGCGATGAGCTGGTTCAAGGGCCCGAGCAGGCGGCTGGACAACATGTTGGCGGCGATCAAGCCGCCGATGGTGAGGTGCTGGCCCATGATCGCGAGCGCGCCGAGGGCGGTCATGGCGACGGTGGCGACCAGGGTGAGGCTCTGACCGAGGTAGGCGTAAACTTCCGTCTCCGAAGCACGGCTGAGGGATTCGCGGATGGTGGCGGCCTGGCGGTCCTGCCATTGGCCGCGCATCTTCGGGCCCAAGGCGAGCGCCTTGATGGTGGTGCGCGCGGAGATCAGTTCCGCGACCAACGCATCGCGGCTGACGACCTTCACCTTTTCACGGTCCGTGGCGTCGGCCACGACCTTGCCGGCGCGCCAGGCGATGGCGACGAAGATCGCG
Source organism: Rhodospirillaceae bacterium (assembly GCA_965279655.1). Classification (GTDB taxonomy): domain Bacteria; phylum Pseudomonadota; class Alphaproteobacteria; order Rhodospirillales; family Rhodospirillaceae; genus SCTM01. The sequence goes on along the minus strand of OZ257255.1, from coordinate 4,573,722 downwards.
GCGATGACCAGGAGGATCCAGAAGACCGGCCAGGCGATCACCAGCACCAGCCCCAGGAACAGCACCGCGAACACCAGGTCGGTCGCGAGCACCGCGGTGGCGCCGGAGAGGGTGTTGCGCACGGCGTCCGCATCGCGGAACAGAAGCTGCCACTGCGCCGCGGTCCGCGTTTCGAGAATGCGCAAGGGAAGGGCCAGCACTTTGTCGACCAGGGTCTGGCTGACCGTGACGTCAATCTGCAAGGCGACGGATTGGAGGATACGCGCGCGCACGCGCCGCAGGGCGAAGTCGAAACCGATGACGATCAGCACGCCGATGGTGAGGCCGATGAGCGTGCTCAAGCCGGCGTGGAAGATCACGCGGTCATAGACCTGAAGCACGAACACCGGCACCGCGAGCGCGAGCAGATTGATGCACAAGGAGACCGCCAGCACCTCCTTGAACAGGGGGCGCAGGGGCTCCACGAACGGCTTGAGCCAGGCATGGCGCTCCAGCGCCCGGGAAACGTCCCGGGTGAGATCGCGCGTATAATCGGCGGCTGCCCCCATGGCCCTGAATTTACTGCATTTCATGGCGATTCTGGAGCGGTATTCCGGCCCGGATTTGGGCTATGATCGGCCTCCGGGGACTAGGGCTGGGGGGCCAGAGCTTGCGGGACGACGTCCATACACCGACCGAGCCGGCGGAACCGGGCCTGATGGCCCGGACGGGGACGCGCCTGCGCCACATCCATTGGGCCAACGCCTTGAGCGGACGCTGGTGGTGGCGGCAGTTCAATCGCCGCCTGATCCAGACCGGGCGGCTGACGGCGTTGTTGGCGCTGATCGGATTGGTGTTCATCCGCGTCTCCGACCCGGAGATCGTCCAGTTCCTGCGGACCCGCGCGTTCGATTTCTATCAGCAGATCAAGCCGCGCACGATCGAGGGCGAGAGCCCGGTGGTGGTCGTCGACATCGACGAGAAGAGCCTCGCCGAGCTGCAGGCATTCCCGTGGCCGCGTTATCTGTTCGCCAAGATGATCGACAACCTGACCGCCGCCGAAACCGGCCCGATCGGTTTCGATATCGTGTGGTCCGAGGCGGACTCCACCTCGATCTCGCGAGTGGCCGACGGGCTGCCCAGCAATGCCCTCGACCCGAAGGTTCGCGACCAGCTGGGTAAAATTCCGACCAACGACACCGTGCTCGCGCAAGCGATCGCCAATTCGAAGCGGGTGGTGATCGGGCAGACCGTGCTGACGGAACGGGGCACGGAGACAGAGGGCGTGCCTTCGACCTCCGTCGCGACGGTCGGTGATGCGGACGCCACAACGATGCTGGAGCATCACGAGGGGCTGCTGCATTCCCTGCCGGAATTGGAGATGGGCGCCGCGGGGCGCGGGATATTCAGTGTGTCGAAGGATGTGCTGGACGGCATCGTGCGCCAGGTGCCGATGCTGCTGGTCATCAACGACAAGATTCACCCGTCCCTGACGCTGGACATGCTGCGCCTCAAGCTCGGCGCGCGGACCGTGACGTTGAAGACCAACGCCGCTATGGGCGGCGTGGAAAGCGTGCTCATCCGCCCACCGCGGGTCAAAGAATATTTCGTCATCAACACCGATCTGCGCGCCCAGGTGTGGGTGTACTTCCGCGACCACAAGAGCTGGGAGCCGTCTTACGTTTCCGCCGCCGACGTCATCGCCGGCCGCGTGCCGAAGGAGAAGCTGAAGGACAAGATCGTGCTGGTGGGCAGCTCGGCGAAGGGCACCTTCGACTTGCGCGCGAGCCCCTTGGATCCCGTGCTGCCCGGTGTGGAGATGCATGCGAACATCCTCGAGAATATCATCTTCAATCAGCAGATTTCCCGGCCGCGAGAAGCCGCCGGCATTGAGTTGATCGCGCTGGTGGGAATCGCGCTCATCATGGTGATCGTGACGCCGATGCTGGGCGCCGTGGGCGGCGCGGTTTTCTTCGGCGCTGTGGCTGCGGCGTGGATGGGATATTCGTGGAACGAATTCGCGACGCATCGCCAATTGTACGACCCGACATTCCCCGTGGCCGTCGCCTTTCTGTTCTACAGCTGGCTGACCTACGTCGGCTTCCTCAACACCGAGCGCAGCAAGGAGCAGGTGCGCGGCGCCTTCGGCCAGTACCTGTCGCCGGCGCTGGTGGAGCAGTTGGCCGAGGACCCCAGCCGCCTGACCCTCGGCGGCGAGAACCGCGACATGAGCTTCATGTTCTCCGATATCCGCGGGTTCAGCGGCATCTCCGAACTATTCGACGCGCAAGGCCTGACTCGCCTGATCAATCGCCTGCTGACACCGCTGACGGATTCGATCCTGAGGACCAACGGCACGATCGACAAGTACATGGGCGATTGCGTGATGGCCTTCTGGAACGCGCCGCTGGAAGTGCCCCGGCACGAGGTGCAGGCCTGCCGGTCGGCGCTGGCCATGATCGACGACGTGGCGCGGGTGAATGCGGAAGTCGAGGCCGAAGCCAAAGCGGAAGGACGCGAGCATCGTCCCCTGGCGGTGGGGATCGGCGTGAACTCCGGCATCGCCTGCGTCGGCAACATGGGTTCGAAGCAGCGCTTCGGATATTCCGTGCTGGGGGACAACGTCAATCTGGCGTCGCGCCTCGAAGGCCAGTCGAAGACCTATCACCTCACCATCGTGCTGGGCGAGGCGACCGCACTGGGCGCGCCGGAGTTCCCGATCCTGGAACTCGACCTGATCCAGGTGAAGGGCAAGACGCAAGCCGTGCGCATCTTCACGCTGCTGGGCGATGAGGCCGTGGCGCGCGAGCCGTGGTTCGCGGATCTCAAGCAGCGCCACGATGCGATGCTGGCCGCCTACCGCGCGCAAAAATGGGACGAGGCCGAGCGGGAGATCGCCGCTTGCCGCGCGATCGTCGCGCAACAGACCGGACTGGCGCGGCAGATCGACGGCTTCTACGACGTGTGCCAGGAACGCATCGCCGATTTCCGCGCCAATCCGCCGCCAGCCGATTGGAACGGCGTGTACGTGGCGACGAGCAAGTAGCGGCCGTCGCTGGGCTCACCGCTCTTTCCAAATCAAAGATCGTCATCCCGGCGAAGGCCGGGATCCACGCAACGCCACGCTCCTGCGGTACGGATCGCACTGCTTTTGCACCTTGAGAAGTGGACCCCGGCCTTCGCCGGGGTGACAGGCAGAGGATGTGGGTCGGGCGGTTCGCCCTAACTAAGCCAGCGCGTGGTCGGTGATGCGCACGTCGGTGGCGGCGAGTTGCGCGTTGGGCTGAAGGTGCGCCACGACCGTGTAGCCGTCCTGGGCGCCGTTATCGTCGAAGTAAAGGGTGTGATCGGCCTCGCTATAGACGAAGGCCGCGGTGCCGTTGGCGAAACACGCGTTGGCGCCCGCGTGCGTGCCGTCGAATACCCCGGAGATCGTGGAGAACGTCTGGCCATCGGCGAGCGTGCCGAGGATGTTGGCGAGACGCGGATCGGTGATGCACAGGGTGTCCTGGCCGGACGTGAAGTCGGTGATGGTGTCGCCGCCGTCGCTCAAGCCGCGCAGCACGAACATGTCGTTGCCGTCGCCACCGGAAAGCGTATCCGCGCCCAGGCCGCCGGCGATGACGTTGTTCTTCTGATTGCCGGCGATGGTGTCGGCGAAGTTCGAGCCGAACACATTCTCGATCGAGATGAGCGTGTCCTGGCCGCGGGCATCGGTCTCGCTGCCTTGGCTAAGGTCAACCCGGATGGCGCCCGTTTCGGCGCCGTAGTTGACGGTATCAATGCCATGGCCGCCGATCAGCGTGTCGTTGCCCGCCCCGCCGATCAGGGTGTTGGTGCCCTCGCCGCCAAGGATGTAGTCGTCCCCCACACCGCCGTCGATCAGATCGTTGCCGTCGCGTCCCGCGATCACATCGTTGCCCGATCCACCGATGAGCATGTCGTCGCCGATGGTGCCGTTCGCCGTGATGGTGCGGGTGACGAGGGTCATGCTCGTCGGCCCGAAGATCGGCTGCAATGCGAGGCCCGGGAAGGCATCGAGCCCGGTCGCGCCGTCGAACATGCCGGTCTTGCTGGCGTAGTTGATCACCTGGAAGGTATCGCCGGCATGTGGGGCGTAGCCGTTGTAGCCGATCGCATGCAGTTCGCCGCCGAGGCCGATATTGCCGGTGACATTGAGCACGTCGAACTGTCCGGCCTGGGTGCCCGCGAGTTCGAGGTCGAGCGTGATGCCGTGGCCGAGGCCGAAATTCCCGTCAATGTTCAGTGTACCCGGCGAGTTGCCGGGGGCGACGGTACCGCCGCCGATGACGAACAGAGTCGAGCTGATAACGCCGTCGAGGGTGCCGCCCTCGAGATGCACGGTGCCCGTGCCGCTGAGGGTGCCGTCGTTGTGGAAGTCAGCGCCGCCCACGGCCGAACCGCCCGGACCGTCGCCCATGTAGAGGTGACCATTGAGCACAACGCTACCGCCGGAGTCGCTCTGGAGGACGTGGCTATTCATCACCATCGTGCCGCCGGAATTGATCTGCAACGTCGCGCCGCTGTAATTGTGGAACTGCCCCGCGCCACCGTTGGTGAAGGTGAGCGTGGCGCCGGACGAGACGCCGAGCACGCCGCCGCTCTGATTGTTGAGATCTGTGGAGGCGATGGTGAAAGTCGTATCGGTCGAGACGTATATCGAACCGGCATTGTTGATCGCACCGGTCACCGTGCGGCCGCCGTTGGCCCCGGCGCCGACGGTGGTGTTGAACACCCCGCCCGACAGGTTGTTGATCACCGCGCTCGCGCCGCCCATGTACGCGCCGCCGCCGTTGAGGTTGTAGTTGGTCAGCGATACCGTGCCCGCGTTGTTCAGCGTGCCGCCGAGCGTCAGGTTGGCGCTGCCGCCGTCCCCACCTTCCAGCGTGATCGTCGCGCCCGAGGCATTGGTCACCGTGCCGTTGAACGTCACGATGCCGTTGGCGTCGTGTACGGTGATCGTCGAGCCCGAAGCATTCGTCAGCGGCGCGCTCACCGTGCCCTTGCGCGCGAGCATCCCGCTGTTCAGAGTCAGCGCCCCCGTCCCCGTGATGTTCGCAGTCCCGCCGTACTGACCGAGCTGAATGTACGGCGCCAAGGCAGCGTTGTTGGCTCCAAGAGCAAAAGTCGACCCCGTGTCCAGCACCAGCGTGCCGGACCCGGTGTAGGTGCCGGTCGCGGCCTGCGCCAACGTTACGGAGTTGGCGATGGTCAGGCTCGCACCGGAGGCGATGTTCATTATCCCGGCGTTGGTGAACGACCCGCTCGTCCCGCTGATGGTCGAATTGTCCGACAGGACGTTGAAGGCGTGGCCGGAGGCGTTGTCCGAGGCGGTGGACCCGACGGCGAACGTTGTCGCCGTGTTCAGGTTCACCGTACCAGTGTTGTGGAACGCGCCGGTCACCGTGCGGCCGCCGTTGGCACCCGCACCGACGGTGGTGTTGAACACGCCGCCCGACAGGTTGTTGATTACCGCGCTCGCGCCGCCGAAGTTCACGCCGCCGCCGTTGGTATCAGCGTTGGTGAGCGTCACCGTGCCGGAGTTGTTCAGCGTACCGGCGAGCACCATATTGGCGGTGGAGCCGACGCCGCCCAGCAGCGAGATCGTCGCGCCGAAGTCGTTGGTCACCGTCCCGTTGAACGTGACGAGGCCGCCGGCGTCTTGCACGGTGAGCGTCGAACCGGAGGCATTTATCACCGGCGCGGCTATCGTGCCCTTGCGGGCGAGCAATCCGCCGGTCAGGGTCAGCGTCCCGGTCCCCGTGATGCTTGCAGCGTTGCCGTACTGACCGATCTGCACAAATGCGGCCAACGACGTGTTGCTGCTGCCCGTGCTGAGGGTAGCTCCGGAATCGATGTGCAGCGTTCCGGCGCCCGTCACGACTCCCGAACTGCCGTTTGCGAACGTGGCCCCGCTGGCCACGGTCATCGTTTGGCTGGCGGCAAGGTTGACGGTCCCAGTGTTGGTGAAGGTGCCGGTCGAATACGTGAAGCTGAGGTTCGTGTTGAAGGTGCCGGTGTTGTTGAAGGCACCGCTGATGGCGCGCCCGCCGTTGTTTCCTGCGCCGAGGTTGGAGTTGAACACCCCGCCCGCCAGGTTGTTGATCACAGCGCTCGCGCCGCCAAAGTTCACGCCGCCGCCGTTGAGATCCGCGTTGGTCAGCGTCACCGTGCCCGCGTTGTCCAGCGTGCCGCCGAGCACCAGATTGGCGGAGCCGCCGCCGCCGCCCTCCACCGAGATCGTCGCGCCCGAGGCGTTGGTCACGATCCCGTTGAACGTCACGATGCTGCCGGAGTCGTACACGGTGATCGTGCCGGCGGCGTTCGTCAGCGGCGCGCTCACCGTGCCCTTGTACGCGAGCATCCCGCCGTTCAGCGTCAGCGTCCCCGTCCCCGTGATGCTCGCCGCCTGCCCCGTCGTGCCAAGCTGCAGCTTCGGCGCCAGGGATGCATTGTTCGCGCCAAGACTGAACGTGGACCCCGACCCCAGGATCAGCGTGCCGCTGCCGGTGTAGGTGCCGGTCGAATCTTGCGCCAGCGTCGCGGTGCCGGAGATCGTCAGGCTCGCCCCGGAGGCGATGTTCAGCACGCCGGCGTTGGTGAAGGTGCCGCCCGTCCCGCCGATGCTCGAGGCACCCGACAGCACATTGAAAGCATGGCCAGAAGCGTTGTCGGAGGCCGCGGACCCGATGGCGAACGCTGTCGCCGTGTTCAGGTTCACCGTGCCCGCGTTGTGGAACGCGCCGGTCACCGTGCGGCCATTCTGGGCACCCGCGCCGACGTCAGCGTTGAAAACACCGCCCGACAGGTTGTTGATCACCGCGCTCGCGCCGCCAAAGTTCACGCCGCCGCCGTTGAGATCCGCGTTGGTCAGCGTCACCGTGCCGGAGTTGTTGAGCGTGCCGCCGAGCACCAAGTTGGCGCTACCACCGCCACCGCCCTGCACCGAGATCGTCGCGCCGAAGTCGTTGGTCACCGTCCCGTTGAACGTGACGAGGCCGCCCGCGTCCAACACCGTGATGGTCGAACCGGAGACATTGGTTACCGCCGGGGATACCGTGCCCTTGCGAGCGTCCATCCCGCCATTCAGCGTCAGCGTCCCGGCCCCCGTGATGCTCGCGGCTTGGCCCGAATAGCCAAGTTGCAGTAGGGGCGTCAGGGACACGTTGTTCGCACCGATGCTGAACACGCCGCTGGAGGCGAGGATCAAGCTGCCGGTGCCGGTATAGGTGCCGCCGGATTGGTGGCCGAGCGTGCCGCCGGCCGAGATCATCAGCTGCTTGCCCGACGCTATGCTGATAGCGCCTGAGTTATTGAAGGTGGTCATGACGTTGGCGAGTTGGACCGTCACGTTGCCCGCGTTCGTGGCCGAGCCGGGGCCCGAGATTTGCGCCGTGTAGCCGCTGGCGGAGTTGCCGAGCACGGTCGTCAGGCCCGATGCGATCGACACCGCCGTGTCGAAGCGCAGCGTGCCTTCGACCGTGAACGTGCCGCTGCCGATCAGGCTCGCGCCGGAGCCGAAGCCCTTCGTCTGACCGATCGCGACCGTGGTGCCGGACGGATCATAGGCGTAGCCGATGACGTAGATGCCGCCGCTGAAGATGATGTTACCGAAGCCGTTGATCGTACCGCCGCCATCGAAGAAATCATGGCCGTACACGTACAGCCCGCCGCTGACGTTCAGGGTGCCGCCCGATTGGAGTTTGAACTGGCCGCCGCCGCCCGGCTGGATCGTGGCGGAAATTCCGGAATCGATGGTCAGCGTGCCGCCGCTGAGAATATCGATACTGTTGGCGTTGATCGTGAAGTTCGTATTCTGCTGCACGTTGATCGTGCCGGAATTGGTGATACCGCCCTTGATGGCGCGGGTGCCGCCCGAGCCCAGGTCGAGATTGATCGTGCCGGTGTTGGTGATGAGCATGCCGCTCGCGTCGAGGGTGGCGGTGTTGCCGCTGCCGCCGCCACTGGAAGTGAGCAGGATCGTGCCGGCATTATTGACGGCGTTGGAGAAGTTCACTTCGCTCGCCGCGTTGGCGTAAACGCCTTCGATGCGCAGCGTGCCGCCGGTGAGGTTGTTGAACATGCCGCTGAAGGTCACGGCATCGTTGCTGGCGTAGGCCGCGACCGTCGCGCCGGAGCTGACGGCGACGTTCGGCGCGATCGTGCCCGAGCGCAGATCCATGCCGGTGCTAAGGGTGAGCGTATTCGTGCCGGTGATGGTCGCCGCCGCGCCGTATTGGCCGAGCTGGATGTACGGGCTCATGGTCACGGCGAAATTGCCGATCGCGAACGTCGCGCCGGAGCCGAGGATCAAGGTCCCCGTGCCGGTATACGTCCCCGCGGCGAAATGCGTGAGCGTAATGCCGCTGCCGATGGTGAGGCTGGCACCCGAGGCTACACCGAGCGAACCGGCGTTGTTGAAGCTCCGCCCGTTGTCGCCGGCGAGGATCGAGTTCCCCGCATCGGCATTAAATGTTCCGCCCGACTGGTTATTCGAGTCGAGGGACCCCGAGTTGAAGTACGTGTCCGTGTTAAGGGCCACATAACCGGTATTCACAAGCCTGCCGGCGATCGTCCGCGTGCCGCCGTCGCCAACGTGCACATTGATGGCGCCGCTCGCGAGGTTATTGATCGTCGCGCCGAGGGCATCAAGGGTGGCGGCGTTGCCGGTCCCGCCACCGGTGGAGGTCAGCACGACACTGCCGCTGTTGTTCAGCGTACCCGTGATGTTCAATTCGGACGGGTTGCTGGCGTAGTCGCCCTTGATCCAGATGATGCCGCCGTTCTGATTGAGCAGCGTGTTGGCGAACGTAACGGCGTTGTTGGAGCCGATGACATTGATGTTCGAGCTGAGGAAGTTGGTGACGTTCACGCCGAAGTAGCCAGAGCGCAGATCCGCACCCCCTCGCACGACGAGCGTGCCTGTGCCGGAGAACGTCGCGCCGCTGCCGCCGTAGGTGCCGACCTGCACGTTCAGCGTCGTCGCCGTGTTGATGCTGGCATCGAACCGGATCGCGGCAAAGTCGTTGATGGTGAGTGTGCCGGTGCCGTTGAGCGCGGACCCGGTGGTGAATGCAAGGCGATCGGTGGACCCGAAAGTGCCCCCGGCGACGTTTTTCGGCGCGTTGTAGACATAGAAGCCGCCGCCCAGGTTGATGTTGGCCTTGCCGGCGATCGTGCCGCCTTCGTAGATGTCGTGGCCGTTGGCGTTGAGCGTGCCGTTGACGGTGAGGACCGCACCGCTCGAGACCTTGAACGCGCCGGTGCCCCCGGAGGAGATGTCGACGGTCGCGCCGCTGTCGATGGTAAACGTACCGCCGCTCGTGTTCTCGATGTGGTTGTTGATGATGGTGAACGTGGCGCCGTAGCTGATGGTCGCCGTGCCGGCATTGTTGAACTGCCCGAGGAACGTGCGGGTGCCGCTACTGCCGCTAGTGGTGTCCACCAGGAACGTGCCACTCGCAAGGTTGTTAAGGCCGCCGGTCGTGCTCAGGGAGATATCGCCGAAGGCGCCGCCGCCGCCGATGGTGAGATTCACCAGGCCGGAATTGTTCAAGGCGCCGACGATGTGGAGCGAAGAGGCGATGCCGTTGTTGCCGAAATCCCTGACCTGAAGCGTGCCGCCGGACTGAACGGTGACCGCGTTGTTGATCGTCGCCGCGCCGCCGGTTTCTTGGGCTTTAAGGAAACCGCCGTTGGCAACGACGATACTCGGCGCGATGGTGGCCGTGCGGATATCCACCGTGCCTTGGATCGTGACAACCGGCGTCGAGGTCTGGGTCCAGTTCGCGCCGGCGCCGCTGATGGAGCCGAGCAGCACGGTGAAGCCGGACCCGATGGTGGTGTTAGTGGCGGCGTGGAAGAAGCCGCCGTCGTTGACGAACAGCGTGCCGGAGCCGGTGTAAGCCGCTGCGGTGGCGGTGTTGGAGAAGGTCGCGCCGGAGCCCACCGTCAACTGGGTCGCGCCCTGGAGTTCCAAGGTCCCCGCGTTCTGGATCGTGCCGCTGCTGTAGGTGGTGTCATAGCTGGCGGTGATAAAGCCGCCGGCGAGATTGTGGATATCGCCGGATAGGGTGCGCGTGCCGGTGCTGCCCGAGGTGGTGTCGATCAGCAGCACGCCGCCGCTGTGATTGATCAGCTGGCCGCCGGTGAAGTCGAGGAACACGTTGCCAAAGGCGGAGGAGCCGCCGATGCCGGCATTGACCGTGCCGTAGTTGTTCACGGTGCTGGTAAGCTTCAGCGCGGACCAATGGGCGTTATTGCCGATCTCCTTCACCCGCAGGATGCCCCCGCTCTGGACGGTGACGGCGCCGTTGACGATGGCGTTGTAGTCGGACTCCGACGCCACCACGAGGCCGCCGCTAGCGACGATGAGGTCGGGATCGATCGTGCCGCGGGTGATGGCCAGGGTGCCGTTCACGGTGATCGTCGCGCTGCCGCCGTCGTTCCAAACCGATCCGGCGCCGCCGTCGGTGCCGAGCAGGACGTTGAGGCCCGTGCCAATGGTCGCGTCCGCATCGACGTTGAAGGTGCTGCCGTCGGCGAAGAAGATCGTGCCACCGCTGCCGGTGTAGGTGCCGGTGGCCGCGGCTTGATTGAGGATGGACGCCGCGCCCAGGGTGAGCGTGTAACCGCTGGCGACCGAGATGGCGCCGGCGTTGGTCAGCGTGCCGCTGTTGTGGGTGCCGCTGTAGTTGACGGCTATCGACCCGCCGGCCGCGTTGGTGAACGACCCCAGCAGGGCGTGCGTGCCGCCGGTGCCGGATGTGCTGTCGAACTGGAGGACGCCGCCGCTGACGTTACCCGCGGTCCCGCCGGTGAGATCGAGCGTGACGTTCTCATATGCGCCCGCGCCGCCGATGGTGATGAGGATCGTGCCGGCGTTGCTGATCGTGCCGTTGGCGTACAGATAGGTCGCGATGCCCTGGTTGCCGATCTCCTTCACCAGCAACGTACCGCCGCTCTGAATGGTGGTGGTGCCGCTGAGATAGGCAAGGCCATTGGTGTCCGAGGCCTGAATGACGCCGCCGTTCGCGACGATCAGGTTCGAGGAGACCACGCCCCGCTGGAGATTGACCGTTCCGGCGACCGTGGTCGCAACGCCGCTGCCGGTGGTCGTCCAGGTCGCGCCGGAGCCGGCGACCGTTCCGAATTGAACGGTGAGGCCGCTGGCGATGGTGCCGTTGCCGGCGGTCTTAAGGGCGGCGTCGTCGGCGACGGTGAGCGTGCCGCCGCTGCCGGTGAACGAGCCGCCGTCGGTAAGGCCCAACGCCTTGCCCGCGACGACCGTGTAACCCGCCGCGTTGAATGCGTAGCCGATGACGTATGCGCCGCCGCTGAAAACGATGTTGTTGAAGGTGTTGATCGTGGCGCCGTAGTCGTACAGGTCGTGCCCGCCGAGGTTCATTGCGCCGGTGACCGAGAGAATCGACCCGGACTGGAGCTTAAACGCGCCGGCGCCGCTGGGCGTAATGGTCAGGGTCGCGCCGCTGTCGATCGTGACGGTGCCGCTGCTCAAGTTGTCGAAGTTCTCGGAGCCGAGCGCAAACGTCGCATCCTTGTGAACGTTGACGCCGCCGCCATTGTCGATACGGCCAATGATCGTGCGACCGCCGGAGCCGACGGCGATCTCGATGACGCCGGTGGAGTTGTTCACGATCCTTCCGCCGGAGAGGTCCAAGATCACCGTGCCGCCGCTGCCCGCCGACGTGAGTTCCACGAGATTGCTGTTGGTCAGGACGCCGGAGACGTAGATCTTGGTTGAACCGCCGTTTGTCGCCGAAAGCGTGATTGTGCCGGCGTTGCCGACAGCGCCCGACAACGTGACAAGACTGTTGGTGTCGACGGCGTTCACGATGGCGCCGGCGCCGATGTCCAGGTTGCTCCCCACGACGCCGTGGTGGAGGTTGGCGGTGCCGAGGATGGTCGCGGTGGCGTTGCTCGTGTTGGTCCACGCGGCGCCGGTACCGCCCGTGGTGCCGAACTCGATCGTGAGTCCCGAGGCGATCGCGCCGTTGGCGTCGATGCGGAACGTGGCGCCGTCGGCGATGGTGAAGATGCCGGTCCCGATCAGCGATCCGCCGGTGCCGATGGCGAACACCTTGCTGGACGCGACGGTGTAGCCCGCGGCATTGAAGGCGTATCCCACGACATAGGCGCCGCCGCCGAAGCTGATGTTGCTGAAGCCGGTGATTGTACCGCCGCCGTCGAAGAGGTCGTGCCCATTCAGGTTAAGGACGGCGCCGGAGCCGCTGACGTCGAGCGTGCCGCCAGACTGGACCTTGAACTTGCCGACGCCGGTAGCGCCCAGCTGGGCGACGACGCCGCTGGCGACGGTGAACGTGCCGGTGTCCACGATGTCGATGTTGTTATTGCCGATCGTGAAGATCGTGCCCTGGTTGACGTTGATCTGGCCGGAATTGCTGATGCCGCCGTTAAAGCCGCGGACGCCGCCCGCGCCGGTCGCGAACGTGACGGTGCCATCGTTGTTCAGGATGTAGCCGGCCGCGTCGAGCGTGGCGTTCGCGGCGGTACCGCTGGACGTGAGCGTAATCGTGCTGAAGTTGTCGATATTGCCGGCGAAGGATACGAGCGCAGCGTTGAGCGAGGTCCCTTCGATCTGGAAGGCGCCATCATTCCAGAGGTAGCCGAGCGTAACCGCGCCGTTGGTCGCCACGGCGGTCATGATGTTTTGGTTATGGATCGTCGGCGTGACGGTGCCGGCGCGCAGGTCGAGCGTGCCGTTGTTGATGAGTGTCCGCGTTCCGCCGGACTGGGTGATATCGGCGCCGACCCCATACTCGCCGAGCTGCAGCGTGAGGCCGTTGCTGATGGTCGCGTCGGAGGTGAGACGGAAAATAGATGAACCGCCCAGCAGGAGCGTGCCGCTGCCGGTGTAGGTGCCGCCACTGCCGGCGATGAACGTAGCGCCGTCGTGGAGGTCCAGGGTCGCGCCGGCTTCGATCGAAACAATGCCGGTATTGGAGAGGCTTCCACCGCCCGTAATCCCGCGCGCACCTCCGGACCCGGCAAGGATCTCCAGCGTTCCGGTGTTATTGAGGGTCCCGTCTACGATGAGATCAACGGCGTAGGGAGAATTCGAGGTCAGCGAGATCAGGCCGGCGTTGTTGGTCGTGCCGTTGAGGGTTGTGCTCGCGCCGCTGCCGCCGAAGATGAGGAAGCTGCCGCCGGAATTGATCGTCAGCGCGCCCGATATCGTCAGATCGTCGTTGCCGACCTTATCGAGATAGCCGCCGTTGAGGATGGTGAGTGGCGCCGAGATCGTGCCATCGAGCGCGAACACCGCGCCCGCGACACTGGTCGTGCCAGACCCGTTCCAGATCGAGCTATTCGAGAGGTTGATCGTCGATCCGCTGCTCAGCGTCCAATTCGCGTTCGTAGTGAGCGTGCTACTGAGAAGGACGTCAAGTTGGCCGCTAACGCTTCCGCCGCTGCCCATCACCAATGTGGACGAACTCACGACACCGAGGGTCGCGCCAGAGGCCACGGCGATTGCGCCTTGGTTCGTGAAGGTTCCGCCTGCACCGACATAAAGGCTCGACGCGGCATTTATGGTGCCGAGGTTGGTGGCATTGCCGGTGATCGCGACGGAACCGATCGACGACAGGACATTGATCTGTCCGCCCGCCTGGTTCGTGAAGATGCCGCCACTCGCGACCGCGATCGTGGTGGAGCCGCCGCTGCCAGCCGACATCTCGATCACGCCGGAGTTGCTGATCGAGCCGATGAAGCCGGACGAGCCCGAAAGCACCAGGCATGTGGTGGCGCCGTTGCTGGCGGTGAGCGATAGCTCGCCGCCCGTGGAGATCGTGATCGCGCCGGCGACGGTGAAGAGCGCGTTGCTGTCCGCCACCGCCATCGTGCCGCCGCTCGCGATGGTCAGCGCGACGTGGTTGTAGCCTTCCTTCGCATTGATCGTGCCGGTGTTGATGAAGCTGCCCGAGCCGGAGAGCATTCCGTAACCGCCGGCGACGCCGAGATTGATCGTGCCAGCGTTGGTAAATACGCCGTCCGAGCTCAGCTCACCCTCGTTATAGAGATCGATCGTCGTCCCGGCCGCCGAGGAGCCGCCGTTCACAAGGTGCAGCGTCGTCGGCGTGATCGGGTCATGAATGACAAGGACGCTGGTGCCGGTGAGCGTCAGGCTTGCGACGGTGTTTGTGGTGTCGTTGTCGAGCGTGACCGTCGCGTCGTTGATCGTGACCTCAGTGGTCGCACTCGGCAGAACGCCGCCCCAGTTCGCCGCCGTCGTCCACGATCCGCCGGAGGCGGCCGAGAAGGTCGCGGTCGGCGTGGGTGACGGTGTGGGCGTTGGCGTGGGCGTTGGCGTGGGCGTCGGGGTCGGCTCCGGGGTCGGATCCGGCGTCGGCGTGGGTGTTGGCGTGGGAACGGGTGTGGGAACAGGTGTGGGTGTGGGCGTCGGCACCGGTGTCGGTGTTGGATCTGGTGTGGGTGTTGGTGTTGGCGTTGGAACCGGCGTGGGTGTCGGCACCGGCGTCGGTGTCGGCACAGGAACTGGGGTTGGCGTGGGTGTCGGCACAGGAACCGGCGCGGGTGTTGGCGTCGGTGTCGGTGTTGGAACCGGTGTCGGCCGGACTGGCGTCGGCGTCGGTGTTGGAACCGGCGTCGGGGTCGGCGTGGGGCGTGGCGCGGGCGCGGGCGTAGGAGACGGCGTGAACGTCGGCGCGGGCGACGCGGTCGGCGTCGGCGAGAAACTCACCGTTGGTGCCGGCGTCGGAGTGGGCGCGGGCGCGAATGTCGGGGCCGGGGTCGGCGCCGGGGTGGGCCCAGGCGCAGGCGTCGGCGCCGGGCTCTGGTTGGCATTGTTGTTGGCGTTGTTATTGCCGGCGTCGCCGGTGGGTTGGGCGTCGCCCGTCGGCGCGGGCGTTTGATCGGCGGGCGCCTGTTCAGCCGGCGCCTGCTCGGCCGCGGGCGCAGGCGTCTCGCCCGTGGGCGTCGGCGTGGGCGTCGCATCGCCGGCGGGGGCGGGCGCTTGTCCGCCGGTGGCATCGCCGCCCGGTGTTTGCGTCGGCGTCGGGGTCGGCGTAGCGGTCGGGATCGGCGCGATCTGGTTGATCGTGTTCTCGACGTTGGTAACGACGTTCTGGACCTGCGCTTCGGTGAGCTGCACTTGGGTCGGCGTGCTGCCGGTGCGCGGATTCCACTGCCAGCCGCCGTTGCCGCTGGTGACCGCGCCGATCGGCGTTCCGTCCGGCAGCGACAGGAAGATTTCACCCGCGGTGACCTGACCCGTCGGCGTGACGCCGGTGGGGCGGTTGAGGATGGTGACGTCGCCGCTGACCGGATCGAACGACACGAAAACTTTTGTGCCGCGGATGCCGATGGTGCCGACCGGCGTCTTGAACTGCATCGCGTCCTGGCCGGATTTCGCGATCGTGCCGGAGACGAAACCGGCCGCGCCGGACAGAAGGGTGACCGTCGACTTCCCGCCCTTGGTCGCCGGGTCATAGACGAGTTCGTCGAGCACCAGTTCGCCGTTCTCGCCGAGGCCGAAGGTGGTGCCGTCGACCATCACCAGACCGACTTTGGCGCCGGCGCCGCTTTCGATGATGTCGGCCATGTAGAGCGCGTCGCCGACCTTCAGGGTCGACTGCGTCCCGTCCGCATGCGTCACCGTCACGATACCGGTGACGGACCGCACCTGACCGATGGAGACACCGCGGCCGGCGGCGCCGCCCGCCTGGGCGAACTGATCGTGAGCGATGCTGGCGAAACTCGCCGCGAGTTCACCGGGAATGAATGTTTCACCGCCATCCGTCAGGGACGGGGGGTGATCGAGCAGGAAGAAGCCCTTGATGATGTAGCGGCCACCCTCGGGGTCGAGCACCACGAGATCGACGCCCTGACGGGCATAGGTGCCGGTGACCAGCACGTCTCGGCCCAGAAAAACGAACCCGTTTTTCGGCGTGACAACGTGCGTTCCCAGGGCCTCGCGGGAGGCGCCGAATTCGCCCGGAGCGAAATCCGTCCGCATCAAGATTTGGCCCCTCCTCTACACCCTTTAGGTGTACCGCAGGGCAACGTGGCGGGTCCACGTTTCCCCTACGGGAAAGTGCTCCTCGCGCTCAATAAAGTATTGAGTCGCAACGATAATAACACTTCCGGATATTGAGGTACGCGCGAGGAAGTTCAGCGTTGCACGAAATCCACGAATTCCTGCGCCATCTGGGCGGGATTGTATCTTTCCGCCGCTGCGCGAGCGCGCCGCACCGCGTCCGCATGCTCCGCCGGATCATTGTGGAGTCGGTCCAGGACCGCGAGCCATTGCTCAACATATTCCGGCGGCGGCGGTGTTTCCCATGCAGAGACGCAGGCGGCGGGCGGATCGAACAGATATCCCGCGCCGTCGAGCATCTCCGGGATGCCACCGATGTTGCTGGCGAGCACCGGGATCCCGTTGGCATTGGCTTCGAGCGGAACCTTGCCCGCGGTCTCGAACCACAGGGATGGATACAGGATCACCGACGAACGCTCGTAGACCAGCTTCACGTCCGAGGTGTTGTTGGCGATGGAGACGGACGGAAGGGCGAGGGCATCGGGACATAACGCGCGCATGGTCTCGCGCGTGCCACGCCCTTCGACGAACAGGAACTTGTAGGGCCGCCCGCGTCGCGCGGCTTCACGCGCCAGGGCCGCGGCAAGCATCACGCCCTTGGCCGGAAGCGGATTGAGCAGCGTGATGTACTCGGGCGTGCGCTTGGCGCAGGTGATCGAGGCGATGTTCATGAACGGACGCAGGACCAGCGTCGGCAACTGCGTGATCGGCGCGAGTTTCTTGGCCATCGCCTCGGATACGGTGACGACCATGTCCGCGTAGGCGAAGTGATCGGCCTGTTTGTAGCTTTCCGACGCGACATACAGCACGGACTTGCGCCCGCGCGAGCGTGCAAAAGAACCGGCGGCATAGTTGGACGTGAGGCCGCCGTAGCCAAGCACCACGTCGGGTTCGAGATCGCGGAAGGCGTCCAGAAACACCTTGTGGATGACCACTTCTTCCGCCGAGGTCATCTCGCCGATGCGCCGCCCCTTCTCGCCCACGACCAGATGCACCACCCCGTCGAGCGCGACCTTGCGGACGGGAACGTTCAGCGCGACGTCGTGGAGCGTGTAGGTCGAGGTCGGCGGCGCATCCAGTACGCGGGTGAAGAGTTCGTTGGTGGCGTCGATCACCGAACCGGTTACGGCGCCGCAGGAATGACCCAGGCGCACAAGCTCCGCCAGCAGCGCCGCCACGCTTTGAGCTGCGCCGCTGGACGAATCCGCCAGGGCGTGGGGAGAGTAGAAGAGAATTTTCACGCGACCCCGATCAGGCTGAAGCCTGCGGCGATGCTAGTTGACGCCGAGGACGGCGACCAGACCCGGCGCCGTCAACAGGACGGTGGCGAGGCGCGGACGTTTCCCGGACAATAGTGCCGGGATGGGAACGGGTGATGCATGGGCGGCCGCGACCTGGATGCGCGCTGGAAGGGTTGGCTGAAGGAAAACATCGCCCGGGGCTGCGACCCGCGCGAATTGCGGCTCACTTTACTGAGCCACGCGTTTTCCGAGGCCTCCGTCGCCGTGGCCATGAGCGCGTATTTCCCCGCCGGATCGGCCGCCGTCGGCAACCGCCCGATCGACGCGAGTTGGAAGACGTGGCTCACCGAGAACATCGCGCGGCAATGCGACCCGCATGAACTGCTCGGCATCCTGCTGAAGGAGGGATTCGCCCTCGATGCGATTTCCGCCGCAATGGGCGGACACTTCCCGGCGAGTTCACCCCTGCTTGGCGCCCGCGCGACGGCACCCGTCGACCATGGCGCCTTGAGCCGCGTCCCGCTCTCCGGGCTCGGGGCGGAGCCCAAGCTTTGGCGCTGCCCGGACCCAGCGTGCCAACTCTACACACTGAACGAATTTCTCACCGCGGCAGAGTGCGAGGGCCTGATCGCCTTGATCAGACGCCGCTTGAGACCGTCGACAATCACGACCGAGAAGCCGGCCGATCCATACTTTCGCACCAGCAGCACGTGCGATCTGTCGGAGATCCCGGATGAACTGGTGGATGCGGTGGATACACGGATCGCCCGCACACTCGGCATCCGGCCGTCCTACGGCGAGGGCATTCAAGGGCAGCACTATTCCCCCGGCCAGGAATTCAAGGCGCACACGGATTTCTTCGAGCCCGGTACGCCCGAGTTCGCCAAGTTCGGCGGCGCGCGCGGCAACCGCACGTGGACGTTCATGGTTTATCTGAACGAAGGGATGCGCGGCGGCGCGACGGCGTTCCCGAAATTAGGACTTCAGTTCAACCCAGAGCGCGGACAAGCGGTCATCTGGAACAACCTGCATGCGGACGGCACGCCCAACGACCGCACCCATCACGCGGGCCTTCCGCCGACCGAAGGCGAGAAAATCGTGATCACGAAGTGGTTCCGCGAGCACGGCGCCGGGCCGATGTTCTACGCGGCGTGAAGAGGTTCAATTACCGGCGGCAGCGGTCTCGAGTTCGAGACGGCCGATCGCGAACAGCAGCTGGTAGGCGGCCGTGCGGGCATCGTGCATCGCCGAGGCATGGTTGATGCGCGCGGAGAAAACCTCGTTCTCCGCGTCCAGCACGTTGATGACGGTTTCCTTGCCGGATTCACGCAGCTTCTTGCGGGACTCGAACACCTCGGAGGCGATGTTGACCGCATTCTCCAGCAGCATCACGCGCTCCGTGGTCGTCTGCAGGGACTGCCAGGCAAGCCGGGTCTGTTCTTCCGTGCGCCGCTTCACTTCGATGAAGTCCTGCGTGCGCGCCTCGTAGTCGTATGCGGCCTGGGCCGAGCGGGCGCTTGTGCCCAATCCATTGAACAGGTTCCACGTGACCTGGAGCTTGGCCGATTGATCGCGGCGCACGCCGGGTGCGCCGTTGAAATCGTGCTCGTATTTCGCCTGCAGGACGAAGTCGACGGACGGCGAATACTCCGCCTCGACGGCGCGCTTCTGGGTCGCGGTGATGTCGATGCGCTTGCCGTTGGCGATCACATTGGGGTTCTCGTGAAGGGCGATATCGACGGCTTCTTCGACGGTTTTCGGCAGCCGCGCCAACGGCGGCGCCGGAAGCGTCATGGACGGCGGTTCAGGCGGATGGCCGAAAATCTCGAGATAGCGGCTCTGGGCGTCCTGGTAGGCGCCGCGATTGGCGACCAGACGTTCCAGCGAGATCTGCAAGCGCGACTTCGCCTGCAGAACGTCGACGGCGATGCCGGAACCGCGCCGGACGCGCTCGTCCTCGAGATTGAGCTGCTTGCGGATGTTGGATTCGTTCTGCCCCGAGAGGTCGAGCAATTCCTTCTGCTTCAGCACATTGATGTAGGCCGTCGCTCCGGTGAGCAGGACGTTCTGCCGGGTGCCGGTCAGGCCGGACGCGGTTGCCTCGCGAGTCAGCTTCGCACCCTTGCGGTTCGCCCAATTGCGCCCGCCGTCGTACAGATTTTCCTTCAGCGTAATCGACCAGTTGTTGGCACTGGCCTCGAACGGCCCGTCGGGCGTGGCGCGGTAGGCCGGCATGCTGATGCTTTCATGGCCATAGCCGCCGCTGACATCGAGGGTCGGCAAAAGAGGTGCGAGGGACGCGCGCACGCCTTGCCCGGCGGCAGCGAGCTGCGCCTGGTTCGATTTAATCTGCGGATTTTCAGCCACGAGGCCGGATAGCTCCGCCTCAAGTGGTGCTGCCGATGCCCAACCGGCGGCGCATATGATTGCCGCAGCGGAAACCGGGCCGATGCCCCTCTTCACAGAACCCCTCAAACACCACCCCGAGAAAGCCCGCGGAGTATATACAAGCCCCCCTTACGTAAGGAGTCATTCCGATCTCTCGGATTCCCGCCGTTGCGCGCGGAGGTCGATGACGTAGCTCAAGACGACCCCCTCGCGCGAGATCTGAAGGATTCGGTTTCGAGTCACATCGGCGAGATAACCGCAGGGTGAAGGCTCGATGGACATCAGATAGTCCGCCTCCTCCACTTTAAATGTATGCCGCGATCCCGGCGGCAGCTTGGTCATCGCCGAAACCTGATTGCCGCACACAAAGACCTGGGGTGGCCCCTCCCCCGCCTGGACGATGCGATCCGCCAAGGCCGCGCCCGCGTCGCGCAGACTCGTATCCCAGTAGTCCAACTCGAATCGGCCCGCCGCGCCGGGCAAGCCGCCGATGAGCATATTGTAGGACACATATTGATATGGGTGCATGCGCACCATCGTCACGATCTGCGGGACGAACAGCAGCGCGAGCAAGATCGCGGCCATTCCCATATGGGAGCGGCCGCGCGCGGCGGCCATCGCGAACACCCAGTTCCATCCGAGCGCCGCGACGATCCCGAGCGGCGGGATCACGAACAGGAAATGCCGCAGGCCGTTGTATATCGTCGGCGTCAGAAGCATGAAGCCCACAAGAGGCACCACAGCAGCGGCGATCAAGATCGACAGCGGTAGCAACCTCGGATGATCGAGGATGGAATACTTGGCGCGCATGACCATGGCGATGCCGGCGCAGGCCGCGAACGCGAGCCCGAGAAGAATGACCTCCGATAGCTGATACCACAGCAATAGAAGCAGATACGTCGGTGGCAAGTCATTCGCGCTCACCATCTTGCCGTTCCACAAGATGTCGCCGGTCCAGGGAAAGTTGGCGAACTCGTGCAAGGCGACGAACGGATTGAGCGGCGATTGCACCGCCCAGGGCCAACACAACGCCATCACCGCATAGGCAAGCGGCAAGGCCGCCGCAAATGCGCAAGCGAGGCGGCCGACGGGCGTCGCCCGTTGGAAGTTGAAGCGCTTGAGGATCGCACCAAGAATCATGGCGCAGAACACATAGCCGATCAGCGGCGCGGACAGGATGCGCGTGCCCAAGCACAGGCCCGCGAACAGCGCGAAGCCGAGGATCGTGCGGGTGCGTGGGGTCCCCTCGAGGATCGCGCGCCCGGCGAAATAGATCAGCCAGAGCGACAGCCAGCCGAACGGCGCGTCTTTCGGATTGATGAAGCCGTGGCCGTACATCAGTGCGTTGATGCCCAGCAGCAGCACCGCCAGCGCCGCGGCGCGCGGGCCGGCGAGAAGTCCCGCAAGCTTCCACGCACCGACGAGGCCGAATAAGAAGAACAAGGCGCCCCAGAGGTGGCGGGTCTCGTAGGTGCCGAACGGCAGGACCGTATTGAGCGCGGCGGCGACGAGGTCGAAGAACCCGCCGTAGAAGTACAGGTTCATGAACGAGAGCGCCGAACGATCCGTCAGGCCGCTGGCATAGAAGGCCAGCAGCTTGGTGCCGTAGATGTTCTGGACCTCTTCATCCCACGAGATGCCGTAGTCCTGGAATGTGGCCAGGATCGCGACGAACAGGGCCGCGAGGCAAGCGAGGGATACAGCGCCCCAGACTCGCGGTGCAGCATTGGCGGACGGCGGCGGCGACATATACTTGCGGGATGAGGGCGGAGGGAACGATGGGAGACACCACCTTGCGACAGGCCCCGGATCGCATCAAGTACGGCATCAAGCGCCGGGCGCTCATTCGCGCCGCGCCGGCGCTACTGCTCGCCAGGGGAACGTTCGCCGCCACACCCCGAGGATCGAGGTGATCCGTCCTTGGGTGCGCTATGGCGTCGCGCGGTGATGACGCCGGAAGACGACGTACTTACTGGCCGAGAAATTGAAGAACAGGCCGGCAATCGCGCCCGCGGCAACGCCCAGCACCGGATGCTCCGCCACCACCGGCATAAAGGTAACCATCGCCGCATAGATGCCGAAGTTCACCAAGCCGCCGACGGCCTGACTGGCGAGGAACGCGAGCCACTGACGGAACGGCGGCCGGCTATCGGAGAAGGTGAAGCGCCGGTTCATCGCCCAGGTGAATGTCGCCGCCACAAACCACGACACGACGCGGCCGCTGTAGTGATCGAGCCCCAACAAACCCATGGCGAGGTAAAGCGTGGAGGAATCCACCACGAAGCCGGCGGTGCCGATCAGCCCGAAGATGAAGAACTGGCGCAACAACTCGGCGCGCTGCGAAGGCTGCGTCGTCATGGCGCGGCTTTCCGCGGTGCGGGTTGGGCAAGATAGGCGAGCCGCTTCATCTCGCGCCGCCCACGCGTGACGGTATCGAGAATCAGCCCGCATGCGAGCGACAGGAAGGCCAACAGCATCAACCCGGTCGCCAGCACGGCGGTGGGCAGGCGCGGCACCAAGCCGGTCTCGAGATAGGTGACGAACACCGGCTTGACGATCACCAGAGAGAAGATGGCCAGAAGGAGCGCGCCGATGCCGAAGAATTGCACCGGCCGTTCTTCCTTCACCAGCTTGCCGATCAGCCAGAGGATGCGGAAGCCGTCGCGGAACGTGGAGAGCTTGCTGACCGACCCGACGGGGCGGTCCTTATAAGGTGTGGCCACTTCCGCCAGCGGCATGCGCAGCTCAAGAGCATGAACCGTCAACTCGGTTTCGATCTCGAAGCCGGCGGAGAGCGACGGAAAGCTTTTCACAAATCGGCGCGAGAACACGCGATAGCCCGAGAGCATATCCTCGGTGCGATGGCCGAAGATCGCCGTGACCAAGGTGGTGAGCACGACATTGCCGAAGCGATGTCCCGGGCGATACGCCGCCTGGATCTCGGTCTTGCGCGCCGCGTTCACCATATCGAGTTGCTCGTCGAACAGCTTCGCGACCAAGGCCGGCGCGCTGGCCGCGTGATAGGTGTCGTCGCCGTCGACCAGCACATAAGCGTCCGCATCGATATCCGCGAACATGCGGCGCACGACGTTGCCTTTGCCCTGCAAGGGCTCGCGGCGGACGATCGCGCCGGCAGCGGCGGCGACGTCAGCGGTGCGGTCGCGGGAGTTGTTGTCGTAGACGTAGATCGCGGCGCCCGGCAACGCCGCCCTGAAGTCGGCGACCACACGACCGATGGCGGCTTCTTCGTTGTAGCAGGGGACGAGGACGGCGATCGTCGGCGACATGATCAATTGGGATTGGCGGAGGGCTCGGGGCCAAGTTTCTCGGACCGATATACCCGACACCAGCGCACATAGTCGCCGAGATTCGACTCAACCGGCAGGCAAGTCTCGAAATTCGCCGCGAGTCCGTAGGCGCCCAGTGTGCTGACGGCATTGGGCCGTTCCTTTTCGGGGAACAACACATAGAAAGCGCCCCGGTGGGCCTCGATCCGGCTGCGCGCAAGCTTGTTGAGACCGCTGTCGGTCTGCTCCGGCACGTTGAGGTAGCCGTAGATCCGCAGGAATGGGATTTGCGGCGGGAATGCCGGGATCACCCAGGCGACCGGATCGGTGCCGGTGATGAGCGCCATCGCCTGGGCGGGATCCGCCACCGCGGGCGCGGTGATCCGCACGAAGGGGCCCTCCTGCCAGGGCATGTGGATCCATTCGCCGCGGCGGCCCGTGAGGACGAGGATGACCAGTAAAGCGGCGACGGTCACCCCCTTGAGACGCGCCGAGATCGGCCAGACGGAGATCGCCGCGACGGTGAGCAACGGCGCCAGCATCTCAAGCGGCACGATGTAGCGATAGATGCCGAAGACTACCAGCCACGCGGCGTAAGTGATCGCGGCGGCCGCGATGAGATAGCGCATCGATACCGACAACGCGCCGCGCGGAATGCGGCGCAGCAGGAGGAGCCAGGCCGTGATCGCCAAAGCGCCGTACGCCGCCAGGATGCGGAAATCCTGGAAGGCGATCTCGCCCACTTTCTTCGAGTCCAGGCTGAACACGAGCGGATAGGAGATCCATGCCAACACACCGTCGGGCAGGAAGCGCGTATCGCGATAGTCCTGTGCGATGCCCAGCGGCGACTTGAACAGCGTGTTGAAATAGGGAAACAGCGGGTTGACGTAGTCCTGCCACAGCATCCACATCCACGGCCCTCCGGCGATGGCGAAGCCGAGCAACACGCCGAGGCCGAACAGGAACGCGCGCAGGACGCGATGCGGGAAAGCGCCGCCGACGCACAGGAACGCCGCGCAGAAGCCGACCGCGAATGGGGCCGTGGGCAGTTTGAGCCCGACAGCGAATCCGACCAAGGTGCCGGCGCCCATGATCCATGCCACGTCGGCTCGCGTGAGGGGGGCCGAGTCCTCACGCCAGACATGGGGCACGCGCACGAGCACCAGCGCCGCACCGAGCAGCGCGAGGCTGACCAAGTTGTCGTTGAACGTGGCGCCCACCATGCCCAGATGGCCGCCGCCAGTCACGCCGACGAAGGCGACAACCGCCGCCGTGACGCTGGTGGGCGTCTCTGGCCAGGTCGCGCCCATGCCGGCGAGCGCGGCGCGGGCGACGTAGAACAGCGCGACATAGTTCAGCCCATGCACCGCGCCGAGCAGGAACCCCACGGTCCGGGCCGGCAGCGCCTGGCCAATCATATAGAGCGGAAGATCGATGACCGGATTGTAGAAGGTCGCAATATGCGCGGCGCCGAGGTCGTGCCCGAGTCTGCCGCCGAGAAATGCGTAGGGGTTGTACCAATGGTAATTGCGCAGGTCCCAGTTGGCGTCCTGGCCGTATGACAAAGAAACAATGCCGAAGGCCAGCGGCACCAAGAAAAGGCTCGCTTGAACGAGCCGATCGATGAGCGAAACGGAGAACTTCACGGGGCGGGTCCGCGATTTGAAATATTGGCCGACAGTGCGCTTCGTCTATAGCATGAGTTGATATTCGAAATGGGCCCCATGGCTGATCCCTCCGCGCTGCCGACCATTGTCGAGATCCGCGCCGCGGCCGATCGGCTGGCCGGGCACGCGGTGCCAACGCCGCTCCTGCGCAGCCCAGCCCTGGACGCTCGCACCGGCGGCACGATCCTCCTGAAAGCCGAAGCGCTGCAACGGACCGGCTCGTTCAAGTTCCGGGGTGCCTTCAACCGCATGGTCCAGATCGACGAGGCCGGCCGCGCGAAAGGCGTGGTCGCCTGGTCCTCCGGCAATCATGCGCAGGGCGTGGCCGCCGCAGCGGCCCTCCTGAGAATGCCCGCGGTGATCGTGATGCCCTCGGATGCGCCCGCCATCAAGATCGCAAACACCCGGGCCTTTGGTGCCGAGGTCGTGATGTACGACCGGGTGAAGGAGGATCGTGAGCACGTGGGGCGCGCCATCGCGACCGCGCGCGGCGCCGTCATCGTGCCGCCCTTCGACGATGCGGACATCATCGCCGGACAAGGCACCGCAGGCCTCGAACTCATGGCGCAAGCGAAGGCACTCGACCTCGCTGTGGACGATGTGATCGCTCCGGCCAGCGGCGGCGGCCTTATCGCCGGCGTGGGACTTGCGGTGCGCGCCGCACGGCAGGAGGCCCGCATCTTCGCCGCTGAACCGGAAGGCTATGACGATCATCGCCGCTCCCTGGAGACCGGCGAGCGCGTAACCAACACGCGTACTTCCGTCGCACTTTGCGACGCGCTGCTTGCACCGGCGCCCGGCGCGTTGACCTGGCGCATCAACGCAAAATCTTTATACGGCGTTTATGCGGTCTCCGAGGATGCGGTGCGCGCCGCGGTGAGATTTGCATTCACGCAACTCAAGCTGGTGCTTGAGCCGAGCGGCGCGATCGCACTCGCCGCTGTGTTGTCGGGCGCGCACGACGCGCGCGGGCGCGTGGTCGGCATCGTTCTTTCCGGCGGCAATGTGGACGCGGAGACGTTCTCCGATATCGTCGCCGGCACCGCTCGGGAAAGTTGATTCACATTGCCGCCACGATCGTACCGATCGCTTGAATGAAGCATCGGTTGTGCTGCGGACCTGTCGCACATTCGCCGCAATTCATCCCGACTTGAATGCACACCTCAGTTGCATGCGGGCGTTGCGCCTAAATCATTGGCTTCACAATCGCAACACTAAAGTCTGCAACTTCTCCCAACGAATGGACGTTCGACCGAACACAAACAACACAAGGGTTTGTGCATTCGGTGTGAAGCGATAAACGTCCGCCCCCCGCGCGGAAAGCATCGCGAAGACGAAGACCACTCGGGCTTCGGCTCATATCGGGATCGACAGCTTTTACGTGCGCACAGTGCGCACGCGGTTTAGAGGCACTCATGGTTCGCGTATTCGGACACTACCTTCCTCTCCGGGCAATTCTCTTCGCCGCATTTGAACTCGCCGCATTCGTCGCGCTGTTCAATGTCGCGAAGATCGGAACGATGTACGTCGTCTTCGGGCATCTCGAGACGCTGTACGGCGAGGCGGCACTGTTGAGCGTGTTCGTCGCGATCTGCTTCGCGACCACCTCGGCCTGCGGTCTCTACAACAAGGAGATGTTCGCTGACACCGAAAGGCTGGTGAGCCGCCTCACCATCGCATCCGTGCTCATGTACTTCATGATGGCGGTGACGGTGTCGATGGTGGCGCTGGTCGTCGATACGGGCGTGAACCTGAAGTACTACTACGCGATCACGCTGGCCGCTTCGATCGGCTACTTCATCACGTCGCTCCTGTTCCGCCTGAACCTGTTCGCCCACAACTTCAACGGCACCGTGCTGGAACGTCGTGTGCTGGTGGTGGGCGTGGACGAGCGCGCATCGAAGATCGAGCGGCTCAACGGCCATTCGCGCAGCCCCTACACCGCCGTGGGCTTCGTGCCCTTCGGCCAGGAAGTGAAGTGCTCGTCCTTGAGCTACAGCAAGGTGATCTCCGGCCGCGTCATGGATACGCCGGGCGAACTTGCCCAAATCGCACGCGCCCGCAATGTCGACGAGATCGTGGTCGCGTCCCGCGAACGCCGCGGACTGCCGCTGGAAGCGCTGATGGAATGCCGCTTGGCCGGCGTGAACGTCACGGACTTCCCGAGCTTCTGGGAGCGTCAGACCGGGCAGATCGACCTCGATGAGATGTCGCCGAGCTGGCTGATCTTCTCCAACGGCTTCACCACGACCTGGCAGGGCGAAGTCGCCAAGCGCATGTTCGACATCGTGGTCAGCCTGCTGCTGCTCATCATTACCCTGCCGATCACCGCCATCACCGCGATCCTGGTCAAGTTCGAGACCCCGGGCCCGATCTTCTATCGCCAGGAGCGCGTGGGTGCGAACGGCAAGACCTTTAACGTCCTCAAATTCCGCTCCATGGGCGTGGACGCAGAGAAGGACGGGATTGCGCGCTGGGCTCAGAATTCGGATCCGCGCGTCACCCGCGTCGGCGCTTTCATCCGCCGCACGCGTATCGATGAGATTCCGCAGGTGATCAACGTGCTGGTCGGACACATGAGCTTCGTGGGCCCGCGCCCGGAACGCCCGGTGTTCGTCAATTCCTTGCGCGAAAAGATCCCCTACTACGACGTGCGCCATCGCGTGAAGCCGGGCATCACCGGGTGGGCGCAGATCAACTATCCCTACGGCGCGTCCGACGAGGATGCCAAGGCGAAGCTCGCGTTCGACCTTTATTATGTGAAGAACTGGAATTTGTTCCTCGACGCCGTGATCCTTTTCCAGACTGCACGCGTTGTGCTGTGGCGTGAGGGCGCGCGCTAAACCTTAGCGCGCGTTGGCCGCGATCATCGCGGCGGATGCCAGGCGACGGAATGTCCATCGAAGTTACAGGACTGAGCTACCTGACCTGCGCGGCCGCGTATCTCGTGGCCGCGCTGCTGCTCGGATTGAGCCGCGCCCGCCACCGATTCAAGGGGCTGCTTCTCGGCGCAAGCCTCGCGACCGCGCTGTGGGCCGGGGCCATTGCGCTAGCGGCTCTCACTTCGACGCCGATCGGGATCCTCGACGACCTCACGCCGCTGCTGGAACAGGCGCGCACGCTCGCCTGGCTCGCGGCCATCGCCTATGTGCTGTTCGTCGCCTACGGCAAGCGCCCGGACCAAGGCACGTTGGCGATCCTCGGCGGCGCGACCGGCGCGGCCACCGTCTTCATCATCGCGGTTTCGATCTGGCGGGCGATGGAGTCCCTGACCCTTCCGACCTGGGCCGTGCGCGGCAGCTTTATCGCCGAAATCGTGATGACCGTGGTCGGCCTGCTGCTGATCGAGAACCTGTTCCGCAATTCAGGCCGCGAGGCCCGCTGGGCGGTGAAGTACCTGTGCTTCGGTATCGGCGGCATCCTGATCTACGACTTCTTCGTCTATGCCGAGGCGGCGCTGTTCGCCCGGGTGGACGAAACGCTCTACGCCGCGCGGGGCATCATCGACGCCATGACCGCGCCGCTGATCATCCTGGCCGCGGCGCGTTCGCGCAAATGGCCGATCGACTTGCATGTCTCGCGCCGCGTGGTGTTCCACTCGGCCACGCTGCTGGCGGCAGGCATCTATCTGATCGTGATGTCCGCGGCGGGCTACTATCTGCGGGTGTTCGACACAACCTGGGGCGGACTGGCGCAGACGGTTTTCATTTCCGCCGCGGTGCTGGGGCTGGTCGCGATGCTGGCCTCGGGCAGCGTGCAGGCGCGCCTGCGCGATTTCATCAACCGCAATTTCTTCACCTACCGCTACGACTACCGGCAAGAGTGGCTGCGCTTCATCTCCGTCGTGTCCGACAGCCTGAATGAGATGAGCATCCCGGAGCGCATCGTGCGCGGGCTTGCGAATTTCGTGGAGAGCACCGGCGGCGCGGTGTGGGTGCTGCACGAAGAGGACGACGCCTATCACCGGGTGGCGTGCTGGAACATGGGCAACGATGTCCTACCCAGCATTGCCGCCACGGACCCCTTCATCCGCCACCTCGCTGTCGTCTCGCAAGTGGTGGACCTGAGCGGCAAGACGCCGAAGAAAGAGTTTTTGCCCGCGCCGGAGATTCCGTCGTGGCTGACGTCGCATGCACGGGCCTGGCTGGTGCTGCCCCTGCCGCATACCTCGGGCTTGCCGGCCTTCGCGGTGCTTGCGCGGCCGCGCGCGCCGCGGGTCCTCGACTGGGAGGATCTGGAGCTTCTCGCCACGGCCGGACGCCAGGCGGCGAGCTACATCGCCGAGGAGAATGCGGCCCGGTCCCTGGCAAGGGTGCGCCGCTTCGAGGACTTCAATCGTCAGTTCGCCTTCGTGGTTCACGACATCAAGAACCTGACCGGGCAGATGACTCTGATTCTCAAGAATGCGGAGAAGCACGGCAACAACCCCGCCTTTCAGCGCGACGTGCTGGCCACCGTGCAGGATTCCGTCACCCGCATGCACCAGCTACTCGGACAGCTGCGGGCCACGCGGCCAGGCGCAACGGACAATTCGGCGGTGGTCGATTTGAAGGCTCTGATCGAGAAACTCGCCACGGACTGGCGTCTGCAGGTGCCCGGACTGCGGGCCGAGATCGCGCCGGGACCGGTGGCGGTGGCAGCGGACACCGCCAAGCTCACCCAGGTGTTCAATCACCTCATCCAAAACGGCGTCGATGCGGCGGGGCCGGACGGCCAAGTGAGTATCACCCTTCGCCGCAGCGAAGACGGAGCGAGCGGACATTGGGCGGAGATCGTGATCGCCGACGACGGCCCCGGTATGGACCCCGCGTTCGTCGCGGAGAAGCTGTTCCAACCGCTCGACAGCACCAAAGCGACGGGATTCGGCATCGGCGCCTATCAATGTCGACAACAAGTAAGAGAAATGAATGGCCGATTGCTCGTCGATAGCGTTGTAGGCACGGGAACACGCATGATCGTGCGACTACCGTTGGTTGCCGAACGACTCACGGCAACTACTGCGGAGGCGCAGGTCGTCCAAGGACTTTACCGACATGGCTGAATTTGCCCTCGCCGACGACACTCCGGACGCTGCGCCGGTGCCGGAACGCAAGCTCCTGATCGTCGAGGACGACGCCGGCCTCCAGCGCCAGATGCGGTGGGCGCTCGCCGATGTTTTCGATGTGCACGTCGCCGGCGACCGAGCGACGGCCCTTGAGATCATGGCCAACGAGCGCCCCTGGCTGGCGGTGTTGGACCTGGGCCTACCGCCAGACCCGAACGGCGCGAGCGAGGGCTTGTCTACCCTGGAGACGATCGTCGGAACCTATCCCGGCACCAAGGTCATCATCGCCTCGGGCAACGAGGATCGGCGTCACGCGCTGCGAGCGATCTCCTTTGGCGCTTACGATTTCTTCGCCAAACCGGTGGATGTCGACCAGCTCAAGCTGATCCTGAACCGCGCGTGGCAGCTTCATGAGCTGGAAGAAGAGAATCGCCGGCTTCTCCAGACGACCCACACGCCGCTGGCGGGCATCATCGGATCGTCGCCGGCCATCCTGGACGTGTGCCGGACCGTAAGCGCGGTCGCGGCGACGGACGTCAGCCTCCTCATCATGGGCGAGAGCGGCACCGGCAAGGAGCTGATCGCGCGCGCGCTTCATGCCGGGAGCGACCGCGTGCGCGGGCCGTTCGTGGCGGTGAACTGCGCGGCCATCCCGGAAAACCTGCTCGAGAGCGAGCTGTTCGGCTACGAGCGCGGCGCCTTTACCGGGGCGGTCAAACAGACCATCGGCAAGGTCGAGCAAGCCAAAAACGGAACCCTGTTCCTCGACGAAATCGGCGATATGCCGTCGTCGCTGCAGGCGAAGATGCTGCGCTTCCTCCAGAACCGTTCATTCCAGCGCTTGGGCGGCCGCGAGGAGATCATTGTCGACGTGCGCATCGCCTCGGCGACGAACCGCGATCTGAAGGCGATGTGCGCGCAAGGCACGTTCCGCGAAGACCTGTATTTCCGCTTGAATGAGGTGAGCGTCGATCTGCCGCCACTGCGCGCACGCGACGGCGACGTCTTGATGATTACCGATGTGCTGCTGCGCAAATACACCGAGATGTACAAGAAGGGTTCGCTCGAACTCTCGCGTGCGGCCAGCGTGGCCATCGGCGCCTACAACTGGCCCGGCAACGTGCGTGAGCTGGAGAACCGCCTGAAGCGCGCGGTGGTCCTGGCGCAGGGCGCGAAAATCCAGCCGAGCGACCTGGGCCTGAATCCGCAGGATGGCAACGACGCACTGTTGACGATCAAACAGGCACGCCAGAACGCCGAGACCGATGCGATCAAGCGCGCGCTCGCCAGCAGCGGCAACAACTTGACTCACGCCGCCAAGTTGCTCGGGGTCAGCCGGCCGACGCTCTACAACCTGCTCGCGGCCTACGACATCAAAGTCTGAGAACCAACATCGGCGCGCCATCTGCGGCGCCCGACGGATACTGACAGGAGAACTTCATGCGTAACGCTTTGCGAAACGGCGCTGCTGCCTGGGTGATGACGGTCGCCGCGGCGACATTGAGCATCGGTGTTCCTGCCGCATTCGCGGCGCCGACGTCGGAGTCCACGCGCTATGTGGATGAGGCGAAGGCTCTTTCCGGCAAGGGCGACCTCAACGCCGCCATCATCCAGCTCAAGAATGCGGTGCGCGCGGACGCGGATAATTCCGAAGCGCGGTATCAGCTGGCGCTGCTTTACCTGCGCACCGGCGATCCGGGCGCGGCCCAGCGCGAACTGGAATCCGCCCGTGCCCGCGGCTTCGATGACGGCAAGATCGTCGTGCCCCTCAGTCAGGCCTATTTTCAACAAGGACGCTTCCAAGATGTGGTGAAGGGTTTCGACCCCGAGAAGTACACCGGCGAGACGCGCAGCGAAGTGCTGATCGCGAAGGCACGCGCGCACACCGCGCTCGGCGAAACCGATGCCGCCCGCGCTCTGGTGACCAAAGCGCTGACAGAGACGCCGAATTCCAGCGCCGTCCTGGGGGCGGACGCGCTTCTGCTCCGCAACACCGGCAAGCTGACCGAGGCCGATGCGCAGATCGACAAGGCAATCGCGAAGGACCCCGAGCATGTGGAGTATCTCGTCCTGAAAGGCGAGATCCGCCAGCAGATGGGCGATGCCAAAGAGGCGCAAGCCCTGTTCGATAAGGCGGTCGAGAAAGCCCCGCGCTACAGCCGCGCGCGCGTCGCCCGCGCCATCTTGAATCTGAGCAATGCCAAGTTCGACGCGGTGGAACCCGACGTGAACGCCGTGCTGACCGCCGAACCCCGCAACCCACTCGGCCTCTACCTGCGGGCCTTCCTGCTGGCGAAAGCCGGCAAGTTCAAAGACACGATGGAGATCCTGACCGGGCTGCCGCAGTTGGTGGACGGCTATCCGCCGGCGCGCTACCTGCTGGCCGCCACGGCCTTCGCGAGCGGAAACCTCGAGACCGCCGCGTCCAACGCGGACATCTACGTCACAAAGGTCCCTGACGACGCCAACGGCGCGAAACTGCTGGCCTCGATTTCGATGCGCAAGGGCGACCCGACGCGCGCCGTGCAGCTGCTTGAACCGCTGAAGGGAAAACTCGCCGACGACAAGGCCTTCAAACTGCAGCTTGCGGAAGCCTATCTCGGCGTTGGGCGCAGCGAGGAGGCCATCACCCTGTTCCGTGAAGGAGCAGAAGCCGACCCCAACAATGAGGCCGTCCAACTCGCACTGGCGGTCAGCCAGATCCGCACCGGCGCCACAGACAAAGGCGTGGCGGAGTTGGAGAAGATCATCAACGCCAAGCCGGCTTCGCAGCAGGCCAATGGCGCGCTGATCCTCACGCTGCTGCAGACGGGTCAAACGGCGAAGGCGCTGGAAGCCGCCAATGCGCTGGTCAAGGCCGACCCGAACGGCGCCAACGGCTACAATCTCCAGGGCACCGTGCACATCGCGCGCAATGAGCTCGATGCCGCGCGCACCTCTTTCACGACTGCGCTGGCGAAGGATCCGAAGTTCGTCGCCGCCGCGCTCAACTTGGCGCGCGTCGAGGAGAAGGCCAGCAAACCGGCGGAAGCCGAGAATTGGTACAACAAAGCGATCGCCATCGATTCCCGCAACCTGACCGCCTATCAAGGTCTCGCCGGGCTGGCGCTCATGAAGCGCGATCTCGAGAAGGCGGCGAGCCATCTCGACAAGGCAATCCAGATCAATCCGAAGGCCTCGCAGCCTCGCCTCCGACTGGTCGGCCTGTTCCTCGACCGCAAGGAAAACAGCCGCGCCCTGATTGCCGCGCGCGCTTTCGTGAATGAAATGCCGGAAGACCCGGCCGCGATCGATGCGTTGGGCCGCGCGCAGATCGCCAACAGCGACTTCACGAACGCGGTCGGCAGCTACCAACGCCTAGTCAACCAATTGCCGAACAATGCAGAGGCCAAGCGTCGTCTCGGCCGCGCCTACGCCGCCGCCGGCAAGAAACAGGAAGCCCGTGGCACCTTCGATCAAGGTCTCGGCGACGCGCCGGATTTCATCGCGCTGCTGACGGACCGGGTGATGCTGGAGCAGGAACTAAAGGGCCCCGACCAGGGCGTCGTGCTGGCCGAAACCTATGTGAAGGATCGTCCGCAATCGGTGCCGCGTCTGCTGGTGCTGGGTGACCTGCAAGGAGCGGCGCAAAAGAACGATATCGCCCTCGCCACCTACCGCAAGGCCTGGGAGAAGCAACAGAACGCCGACACCATGCAGCGCGTCTATGTGGCGCTCAACCGCCTCGACCGGAAAGACGAGGCGCTCAAGTTCCTGCAGGACTGGTCGGCCAAGAATCCGAACGACTACAACGCACGCTTCATGGTGACCAGTCATTACATCAGCACCGGCAAGCTCGAAGAAGCCTTGAAGCACGCCGAAGCCCTGAACGGCGCGCTGCCGGAGAATCCGGTTCTGCTGAACAACCTCGCCTGGCTGTACGGCACGAAGAAGGACCCGAAGGCGATCTCAATCGGCGAACGCGCGTTGGTGCTGGCACCCCAATCGCCCGACATTATGGACACGGTGGGGTGGATTCACCTCAATCAAGGCGATGCGTCGCGCAGCGTGGAACTGCTCGGAAAAGCGTCCGAGATCGCGCCCAAGAGTCCGGAAATTGCCTACCACTATGCAGCAGCCCTGCGGAAAACCGGTGACACCGCCAAGGCCAAGGCTGTGCTCAGCCGCGCCTTGGAAGTGAAGCAGACTTTCGCCGATCGGCCGAAGGCGGAAGCGTTATTCAAGGAACTGGGCGGCTGAAGGAGCGCAACGCCATGAAGAAGCTAGGACGCGTAATCGTCACGGGCGGCGCGGGCTATATCGGCAGCCACACGGTGTTGGCGCTGAAGGCGCAAGGATGGGACGTCGCCATCGCCGACAACCTGTCCACAGGCAGCGAGCGCCTGGTGCCGCCGGGCACGCCGCTGCACGTGGGCGACGTGGGCGATCCGTTTTTCATGGCGCCGCTGCTGGCGCGGGTGCGCCCCGATGCCGTGATTCATTTTGCCGGCTCAATCAGCGTGCCGGAATCCGTCGCCAACCCGCTCAAGTATTACCGCAACAATTTCGGTGTGAGCTGCGAGTTGGTGCGGATGTGCAACGACGCCGGCGTAGAGCGCCTCATCTTCTCTTCTACCGCCGCCGTGTACGGCATGCCGGAGCAACTGCCGGTGACGGAAGACGCACCCACCCGGCCGATCAATCCGTACGGCCACTCCAAATTGATGACCGAGATCATGCTGAAGGATGTGGCCGCGGCCACCCCGTTACGCTATGTCGCGCTGCGCTACTTCAATGTGGCCGGTGCGGACGCGGACGGGCGATCCGGCCAAGTGGTGCGCAACTCCACCAACCTCATCAAGAGCGTGGCGGAACTTGTGGCCGGCAAGCGCCCGGACTTCACCGTGTTCGGCGACGACTATGATACCGCCGACGGCACCTGTGTGCGCGACTTCATCCACGTGAGCGACCTGGCGGATGCCCATGTGGAGGCGTTGGAGCACCTGATGCTGGGCGGCCGCAGCCAGATCTTGAACTGCGGCTATGGCCGCGGCTTCTCGGTGCTGGAAGTGCTGAAGGCCGCACAGGACGTGACCGGCAAGCCGCTCAGCTATCTCAAGGGCCCGCGGCGGCCGGGCGATCCGGCAGCGGTGATCGCCGAAACGAAGCGCATTCACGACGTGCTGCCGTGGACGCCGCATCGTGCCGATCTGCATCTGATGTTGAAGAGCGCGATTGCCTGGGAACGGGGTCTCGCGGCCTGACGCCGCGAAAAGCGTCACTCGCCCCGGAAGATCCGGTCGTAGGACTCGAACATCTGCGCTTCGTCATAGTGCGAGAGAGCGCGCGCGCGGTTGGCGGCGCCTAGGCGCGCCCGCAAGCCCGCGTCGTCGAGAAGGCGATGCAGCGCGTTGGCCAGCGATGATGCGGTCTTCGCCACCACAAGCTGGCGGTTCTCCGCCGCCACCATGTCCATGATGTCGCCGGCGTCTGTTGCCGCCACGGGCAGCGCGGCGGCCATGGCTTCCAGGACGCTCAATGGCATCTGCTCCGTATCCGACGACACGGCGAAGATGTCGAACGCACCCAGGATGCGCTCCGGTTGCGCGACCTGACCGGTGAAAGTGACGTGACGGAAGAGCGCACGGTCGCCGACGGCACGCTCGAGCGCCAATCGCTCCGGTCCATCACCGGCGATGACCAGGTGGGCCGGCCGACGCGCGCGCACTTCAGCGAAGGCAGCGATCAGGCGGTCCAGAGCCTTCTCGCGACGGAGCGTTGCGACGGTGCCGATGACCGGTCCCTGGCCGCGGAATTGCTGGGTGAGATGAGCGTCTGGCGACCCGCCGAAGCGGGCGCAAGGAATGCCGTTGGGGATGTACTTCAAGCGCGCGGGATCGAGCTTCCAGATCTCCGTGGCGATGCGCACGAGGGTTTGGGACGGGAGAACGACGGTTGAGTCCCGCAGCACAGCGCGGCGGAACCACACGCGGCGGCGAAGCTGGCGATCGGCCTCCTCGGGCCCGAAGCCGTCCTCGATATGGATATGGCGAACGAGCGGCGGCCAGTTGGCCATGGCCCATTCGACCGCGCCCCAATTGTAGGTGACCAGCACGTCAGGCCGTGCCTCCTCCAGCATGCGGCGCGCGGTGCGGCGGGTCGCGAGCAGGTTGCCGCGCGGGAAGCTGTCGGTGGTGAGTTCCACGGACGCGCCGTCGCCGAGCAGATAGCGCGCGTCGGTGCGGCCATCCATGGCGCGCACAACGTGATGGAAATGGGAACCGAAGTGATTCGCGATGGCCGCGAACCTGCGCTGTGGCCCGCCCACGGCGAAGGTGGAGAAGACGTGCAGAATGCGCAGCGCCCGCTGCGGCGCGGGCGCTAGGGATTTCCGGAGCGGAATGACGTTCATGAAATCCCAGCGAACGCCCGAGCAAGGAATTGCTCGCGCTCGCTGACCGGATGCCACTCGAGGTCCCGCGCGGCGTCGGTGCAATCGAAGCCGGCGACAAGGCCGCGAGAGCGAATGTCGCGCAGGGACGGCAGCGGCGTGGCGCGTCCACCGACGCGCTTGAGCAGCCACTTGCCGAGATCGGCGAGATAGTTGCTGGTCACGCGGCTGGGGTGGAACCGCAGCGGACGGCCCGTGGCTTCAGCCAAGGCGGCGATGTAACTGCGTGCATCGATGCGTACGTCGCCGACGAGATTGTAGGCTTTGCCGAGGACGTTGTTGCGGCCCACGGCGGAGGCGATCGCCGCGGCCACGTCGTCCACCAGCACGAAGGGCAGCGCATTGGCGCCTTCGTTCCAGCCAACGCAATGCTGATCGTTATTGAACATGCCGAGCCCGCTGTGGAACGGCGATGTCCCCTCGCCCACGACCACGCCGGGCCGCAGGATGGTAATCGGCAGGCCTTGCTCGCGATGCATGTTCATCAGCATGCGATCCGCGTCGGCCTTGGCGCGGGCATAGTCCGCGCGTTCGGCGGAATGCGGATCCGGCGGCGTGGCGCCGGTGACGATGTCACCTTCACCGCCGAGATAGAGCCCGGCGATGGAGCCGACGTGGATCAGCTGCGTCACGCCAGCGGCGAGACACGCTTCCGCAACCGTACGGGCGCCACCCACCAGGGCGCGTTCGATTTCGGCGAAGGTCTCGCCGCCGCCGCCATGGGCGAGATTGATCACCACCGGCACGCCGGATACGGCGGCCGCCACATCTTCCTTGCGCGTGATGTCGCCCCGCATGAGGGTGACGCCCGGCTGGCTGAAGACGTCGCCGAGGTTGCGGGTGTTGCGCGCCATAACGCGCACTTTGTAGCCCGCCGCGGCGAGGCGCGCAGTCGTGGCGGAACCGATAAAGCCGGTACCGCCGAGCACGGCGACGTCCGCCGGCGGAAGCGGATTGGGCTGCAGCAGCGGGGGCGCGATGCGGGTGGACGGTCCGAAGCACTGCCGCGCAATCTCCGCGCAGACCGCGACAATATCACTGCCGAAGGCGAGATCTGTCGGCTGGTCGAGACCGCCGCGAGACTGCGCGCGCACGGCGCGATGAAACGCGCCGATGCTGCCGTGCATGCTGCGATAGAACGCATCGGACCGCGGCGCGAGGCGCAATAGGGACAGGACATAGTCGCAGGCATTGACGACGCCGGCGGCGGCAAGCTGCGTGGCGCTCTTCACGGCTTGGATGACGGCATCGACCGGCTCAAGACCGGGACCGCGGGCAATGCGATGGAAGCGGTTGTTGAGAATGTCGGCGACAAGCACGGCGTCGTCACAGATCGCGGTGATTTGCCAGAACGGAAACGCGCGGCCGACGGCGAACTGCAGGTGAATGCCGCAGTCGCGCGTTGTCAGGATCGCATCGGCCACGCCGTGGAAAGTGAAATCCTTGGAAATGCGCGCGCCGGGCCGGGCGCTCGCCTGCACCTTCTCGATCGGGCCGACAAGGCTGAGGACCTGCGACAGCGGGTGCACGGCTTGCTCAAGCAGGATGTTGCCGGGCTCGGCGAACATCCAGGCGCCGAACTGACGCGCGGCGAGCTGCCGTAGGGGCACGTTGTAGGCGACATGGATATCGCGCAGCGGGCCGCTTTTGCCGGAACCGACTTCCTTGCGCAGCCGCGCGAAGGCGGGATGGAAAACGAAATTCTGGTTCACCGCCGCGACCACGCCGCACGCCTGAGCGGAAGCGGCGAGCGCTTCTGCCTCCTTCAGGCGGGTGGCAACCGGCTTTTCCACGAGCACCGCGACGCCCGCATCGATGCACTGCTGGGTCAACTCCGCGTGGGTGTCCGGAGGCGTGAGGATATGCACGGCCTCGAAGCCGCCGGCCGCGAGGGCGGTGGGCAGATCCGCATGCACCGTGCCGATCTTCCACTTCTTTGCGAATTTCTCCGCGCGCGCCGGATTGGGTTCGACCAGAGCGGCCACCTGCACGTCCGGCAGGCTCGCGAGCGCTTCAGCATGGGTGGCGGCAATCGCGCCCGCGCCGACCAGGCAGACGCGCGTGGGCGCGCCCGGCGTCACGCTCCGCGCGTTCTGGGCCTGGGTAACAAGCGCGGCGCCTTGGTCAGGCCGCGGAACACGCGTGGTGAATGTCACTAACAACTCCATGGACGGAATGGATTGGCCCGCCCCGGCACAAGTGCAGCGCGGCGCTGGCACAACAACCGAAACGGGGACTCTGTTCCCGAAAACCGCGCTTTAGCGCGCGACAGCGACCTGTGACGGGAACGTCGCGAGTGGGACGGATGGGGCGGAAACGGGCACCTGCGCCTTAGCCTCGGCCAATACCGCGGCCTGGGTGGCGGGCTGGCCGCACAGCGGCCCGAAGAAGAACGTCAAGTACTCCTCCAGCCAGCGCAGAAAGGCGGTCTTGTCCGCTTCGCTTCGCACATACGGCGTACCGCCGGGCAGGAGGGAAGAGCTGTGGTAGCAGAGCACAAACAGGCGCTGGCCCCGGGTGAGCAGGCTGAGCGTGAGCCGCTTCGCCTCGTCGAGGCTGATCCCCTCCGGCGTCAGCCGGATGCGATCGAGCAAGCCGAAGCGCGCCAGCACAGCCGGCACCTTCAGCGTTGCGGAAAAGCGGCCGAGCAACGCCATCGCGGCGTTTTCGTCCATGCCGCGCATGGCGCCGATCAACCCAGCGGACGTCGGCACCTCAAGCAGCCGTCGCTCGTCGTCCAGCCAGAACGGACGACGCGGCGAGCCGGTGTGGTTGGGCCCGTGCGGCGCGAGATCCGCGTACGGCAGCACGCTATTGTCGATGGTGTAGCCATGCTCGATCAGCGCGCCCACGGTGCGCTTGCCGAAACCGTGGCGGCCGGCCTTGAACAGACGCGGGCTCGTGCCGAAGCTCTCGCGCACACGCTCCGTAAGGATGGCGATCTTTGCCCGCTCCAGCGTCTCAGGCAGATTGCACTGGTAAGTATTGCGCAAGGAAATCTCTTCCTCGAACGGCGGCGTCACCCAGGTGTGGAGCTGGGCGCCGATCTCGCACAGGCCGTCATCCAGCCATTCCTTCAAGGGCCGCACGCCGTCGGCTTGCGCCGCCACGGGATAGTCCACCGCATAGGTCGGCTTCAGGCCGTACCGATTCATGATGGTTTGCGCTTCGTGCTGGCAGGCGATGTTTTTGATGGAGGTGGCCGTGGCGGAGAACGAGTCCCAGCGGAACTCCTCCTCCGTGTCGACCACGACGAGCAGGCGAGGCGCGCCTTGCGGATCGGACGTGAGGGTGTGGTCGGCCGTGGGCTGGAACACTGTGCGTTCTCTCAACTCTTGCGCGACCCACCTGCAGGCGAGTTCGATTTTATTGTCCACGCGTAACGCGCGGACGCCTCGGACGTTCGGAAAAGCGACGACAAATCATCGCGATTGCCAGGTTCATGCGGATATTGAGCTTCACCACCCTGTACCCGAACGCCGCTCAACCGATTCACGGTGTGTTCGTTGAGAACCGCTTGCGGCATCTCGCGGCGACCGGCGAGGCAGAGGTGCGTGTGGTGGCACCGGTGCCTTGGTTCCCCTTCCGTGGTGCATGGACCGGCAAATACGGCATGTACGCGGACGTGCCGCGGGCGGAAACCCGCCACGGCCTGTCCGTCCTACATCCGCGCTATCCCGTGATCCCGAAGATCGGCATGACCATCGCGCCGACGCTGTTGGCCCTGTCGCAGCGGGCGGTGATCGCACGCATCATCCGCGATGGCTATGACTTCGATGTGCTGGATGCGCACTATTTCTATCCGGACGGCGTCGCGGCGGCGATGCTCGGCAAGTGGTTCAACAAGCCGCTGGTCATCACCGGGCGCGGCACGGACTTGAACCAGATCCCGCAGCACACCCTGCCGCGCAAACAGATCCAGTGGGCCGCGGACCAGGCGTCTCACATGATTACCGTGTGCCAGGCGCTGAAGGATTCCTTAGTCGAACTCGGCGTCGCGCCCAAACGTGTGACCGCGTTGCGCAACGGTGTCGATCTCGACACCTTCAAGCCCATGACGCCGGCGGAACGCGCCCAGGCGCGCGCCGACTACGGCCTCACGGGGTTCTCCGTCGCTTCGGTCGGACAGTTGATCGAACGCAAGGGTCATCACCTGATCGTGGAAGCCCTGCGCGACCTGCCGGGCGTCACGCTGTTGATTGCCGGTGCTGGGCCGGAGCACGACAACCTTGCCGCACTGGCGCAACGCTATGGTGTGAGCGAGCGCGTACGCTTGCTGGGTGTGGTGCCGCACGGACAGTTGCCCAAGCTCTACGGCGCGGTGGATGCGTCGATTCTCGCGTCCAGCCGCGAAGGCTGGGCGAACGTGCTCTTGGAATCCATGGCCTGTGGATCACCGGTGGTCGCCAGCCGCATCTGGGGCACGCCGGAAGTCGTCGCGCGCCCCGAAGCCGGCGTGCTGATGCCGGAGCGCTCCGCCGCCGGGATCGTCGCCGGAATCAGGATGCTGCGAGCAACGATGCCGGATCGCGGGCTCACGCGGCGCTACGCGACGCGCTTCAGCTGGGATTCGACGACAGAGGGACAGCTACGGTTGTTCCGGGAGATCGTGTCGGGCCGCGCGCCGGTCGCCGCGACGCCGCATCTGACGGCGGCTTAAGCCAGCCGCCACTTATAGGGCAGCACCGCACCACGTGCTTGCAGCTGCGCCTCGATCCAGTCGAGACACATCTCTGCCTCGCGCACGCCGAGATGCTTGGCCATCACCAAGGCACCGCGGGTGTAGAAGAAATACGTCAGGTCCTCATCGGTGATGGCGTTGGGGTCGTCGCGTTCCCACTTCCACATGCGGGCCTGCAGCGCATAGGCCTCACGCCAAGACTTCAGATAAGGCGCCCGCGCGTTCTCCCGCAGCAGGATGCGATAGGGCGTCGATTGATGGCGCTGCCAGCCGCTCTTGCCATTGGTGCGGGCGATGGTGCTGCCGATGTGCCAGTCGAAGAACGGCTTCCATTCGCCGTAGCCCATCATCACGATCCAACCGATCACCGCGTTGACGAACTCGCTTTGCCACGGGGGCATGTAGCTGCCGGCGGGCGTGGTGGGACCTTCGTCGCGGGTGGAGCCCGGATCCTCCAGCGCGCGGAACACCGCGTGGATCGGGTCCGGATCTTTCACGAAATGGTCCGTCATGTGGCGCTGCCAAGCGCTGAGGCTTTTCTGGAAATAGCTTTGGGGCAGCAGCCAGCGCGGCACCGTCGCGGGCGTGACTTTCGCCGCGCAGGCCAGATCGCGCGTGCCCCAGGCGAAGGCGCGGGTTTGATCGACGGCGAAGCGCGAGGCCGGCGGATGCCAGCCGCGCGGCCAGTTAGCGGCGAATTGCACATCCTCCAGATGGTACGGATCGCCCGTGAGCAGATACGGCAAGTACGCCAGCGCAGGCACATGCGCGGTGTCGAGCTTCACATCGGCTTCGGTGCGCCGCACGAACGGATCGGGCCCGCCGCGCGGCTCGTCGTACCAACTCATGCGCGGATTGGCGTCGAGGTCCACGGGGGCGCCGGTGCATTCGTCGCGGATGTGCCAGGGACACGTTCCGCCCGCCTCCGCTTGCGCGCGCACCTGCGCGAGCGCTTCCGTGTCGCCGGTGCAGATGAAGCGCGCCTGTGTTTCCGTCTGTAGGCCGATATCGATGCGCTCTCCGGTCGTGCCCATCTTCGGCTGCAATCCCGCCATGCCCATGATCACGTAGGAAGCGCCTTCGACGCGGGTGGATTTGCCCGTAGGCGCCTTGCCGAAGCCCAAGGCCGCGCCCTTGGCCGTTGCGGCGCCAGCGGCGGGCAATCCTTTGGCGACCGACTTCGCGGATTTGTTTTCCGCCCCTTCGTGCGCATAGGGCGGCAGCAGATGGCGCGCCAGCAGATCGTCCACGTTACCGACAACGGGACGCGGCGCGGATTGCCAGCGCCAGCGGGAGAACCAGAAGTGCTGCGGCACGTCGACCGTCGCCAACGTCTCCGCGCCGTTGGCGACCACCGCGGTATAGGCACCGAGATTGTCCGGCGCGCGGGCCAGGGGCTTACCGAGTTCGAACACCACTTCGACCCGATCGCTCGCGCGGTCAGGCCGAAAGAACACGGTCATCGGCAAGTCGGGGTGGGTCGCGCGGATGCAACCTTGCGTGAACCGGCCGATCTCCGAGGTGAAGTCACCCAGGTTCTCTCCTTGCGCGGCGGCGAAGACATACTCGCGCCCGTTCAGCTTTATCGTGGCACGCAGGTCAGGCGTAGCGGAGCGCGCCGTAGCGGTCCATGCCGCGCCGGCAGCAAGGAGGAGCGCCGAGCGCCGATCGGGCATTTAGGGGCGGGCCGCGCCGGGGCGCCGGAAGGGTCGCGGTGTCGCGGGCCGCAGGAGCGCGGTCATGCCGAAGCGCTTCTTGGCGATGGGCCGGGCCCGCATGTCGAGCAGGCGGCTCACTTCGTCCGCCGGCTTGGAATCCATCATCACGACCCAGATCGCGATTCCGAGCACAACGGCCTCGGCGGAGAGCAGCAGCAGGGCGTCCATGGGAAAGCCTCGAAGCGGGGACCTGCCGCTATAACGCCAATGGTGGAAAAACGGCCCGCCAACGCCCCTGCATAAGCAGGGCTTCGGCCACCAAAGGGCGAAGAACCTTTTGGCCCTAGTCCCGTTTATTGCAGCAGGTCACCCGCAATATTTGCGGGCCATTCCAGTTTAGTAGGCGCCGCCCATGAGGGATCTCTCCCTCCTCCTCACGCTCGCGGTGCTTTTGGGGCTCACCTTCCGCTTCCCCATCGTCGGCCTGTATTCCTGGGTCTGGCTGGCCATCAACAACCCGCACCGGTCCATGTACTTCGTGCAGGAGCTGCCGCTGAACATGGTGGTGGCGGCGGTGACGATCGGGTCCTGGCTGTTCTCCAAAGAGCGCAAGACATTCGAGCTTACGCCGTTCGCGGTGCTGTTGGGGCTGTTCGCCGCCTGGATCTCGATCACCACGCTCGCGGCACCGGTGCCGGAGATGACGACCCCATTGTGGGACCGCAACATCAAGACCGTTGCCCTGGTGTTCATGGTGATGGTGATGGTCACCAACCGGGTGCGCCTGATCGGCCTGTTGTGGATGGTGGCGGTCTCCATCGGCTTCTACGGCGTGAAGGGCGGCGCGTTCATGCTGGCGACCGCGGGCAACTACATCGTGTTCGGCCCGCCGGCGACCATGATCGAAGACAACAACTCCCTCGCGCTCGCCTGCATCATCACCGTGCCGGTGATCAACTACCTGCGTATACACACCCAACACAAATTGCTGCGCCTCGGCCTGCTGGCGGCCATGGGATTGACCGTGATCAGCGTGCTGGGCAGCTATTCGCGCGGCGGGCTGATCGCGCTGGCCGCGATGTTGCTGTTCCTGTGGACCAAGAGCCGCGCCAAGGCCGCGACCATGGCGGTGGCGATCATGGTCGGGCTGATGGCCGTGGTGTTCATGCCGCAGAAATACGCGGACCGCATCTCGACCATCCAGACGGCGTCGGAGGATTCCTCCTTCCAAGGCCGCCTCGACGCCTGGCGTGTGGCATGGGACTCAGCGCTGGAACGTCCGCTCGGTGCGGGCTTCGACGGGCCGCGCCAGGACGTGATCTGGATGAAGTACCTGCCGGAAGCCAAGCCGCGCGCTTCACATAGCATCTATTTCATGGTGCTGGGCGAGCACGGCTTCGTCGGCCTCGGACTGTACCTCGTCATGATCTTCGTCGCCTGGCGCAATCTCGTGCGGATACCGAAACTCTGCCGCGACCGGCCAGACTTGCTCTGGGCGTCCGATCTTGCCCGCGCCCTGCAGGTGTCGGTGATCGGCTTCATGGTCGGCGGCGCTGCCCTGCCCATGGCCTACTACGACGGCTTCCTGGTCCTGCTTGCCGCCGGCGCTGTGCTGCGCGCGTTGGTCGAACGCCACGTCGGGACCGCGAAGACAACCGTGTGGCGCAAGTCAG
Organism: Rhodospirillaceae bacterium; assembly: GCA_965279655.1. Taxonomy (GTDB): domain Bacteria; phylum Pseudomonadota; class Alphaproteobacteria; order Rhodospirillales; family Rhodospirillaceae; genus SCTM01. Next base: position 4,529,557 of record OZ257255.1, on the reverse strand, counting down.
AGGTATCCGGCGCAAACAACCCCAATCCGCTCGCCGCATGACCGAGCACATCACCGCAGCACCGGATGCGCTTGCCGTTCCGCTGAGCCGCCGGCTCATTTCCGGCTCGACGTGGATGGTCGGCATGCGCTTCGCCGTACGCGGCATCGGCCTGGTGTCGACGATAGTGCTCGCGCGCGTGCTGACGCCGGCGGACTTCGGCGTGATGGCCATGGCGATGCTGCTGATCGGTTTCATTGAGGTGTTCAGCGACATCGAGTGCCAGTACGCGTTGATCCGCCATCCCAACCCGGACCGCAGCCACTACGACAGCGCTTGGACCATGGGGCTGGGGCTCAATACGACACTGTCGATCCTGATCGTCGCCATCGCGCCCCTGGCGCCGCTGTACTTCGATGACGAACGCATCGTGCCGGTGATCCAGCTGCTGTCGCTGCGGCTGTTCCTCGGCGGCCTGGTGAACATCGGCACAGTGGATTTCCGCCGCAATCTGAATTTCGCGAAGGAGTTCCAGTTCGGGCTCACGCGCAAACTGCTGACCTTCGGCGTCACCCTGACACTCGCCCTCACGTGGCACAGCTATTGGGCGTTGGCGGTGGGCGTGGTCGTGGGCCACGCGCTGGAAGTCGCCCTGAGCTACATCATGCATCCGTTCCGGCCGCGCCTGGACCTGTCGCGTTTCAAGGAGCTGTGGGGTTATTCGGTCTGGCTGTTGTTCGCCTCTCTCGGCCGCTACCTCGAAGGCCGCATCGACGAAGTGGTGGTGGCCGGCGTCGCCGCCCCCAGCGATCTCGGAAAGTACGCCGTGGGCACGGAAATCGGCCAGCTGCCGGTGACAGAGGTGCTCGATCCCGTCGCCCGCGCGCTGTTTCCGAACTATGCGCGCCTGGCCGGAAACTTGGGCGAACTCGCCCATGCTTACCTTCAGGTTTTGTCGGGCATCACGACCATCGCCGTGGCCACATCGGTCGGCATCGCTTTGGTCGCGCCGGATCTTGTCGTCGTGATGCTGGGATCCAAGTGGGCCGACATTGCGCCGCTCGTGGCGTGGTTCGCCATTGCAGCGGGCATCAACGGCATCTGCAACACGGTCTTCCCGGTGCTGAACGCCGCGGGCGAGAGCCGTTTGTCGGCGATCCAGACGTGGATGCGCGTGGCCCTGTACGTGCCATGCATGATCTGGGCGGCCACCGCCGGCGCGCTGATCTATTTCGCCATGGCGAAGCTGGCCGTCGCGATCCTGCTGATTCCCACCTTCTTCATCCGCCTGCGCCAAATCCTACCGGTGACGTGGCTTCAGCTTGCGCGCGCCGTGTGGCGTCCGCCGGTGGCGGCAGCGGCGATGGCCGTAGCGGTGAAAGCATTCGAGCAGTCCGCGCACTCGCCGGATATGCCGTTCTTACGCCTACTGGCCTGCACGATGGTGGGTGCGGCCGTATTCGTGGCGACCCAGCTGGCCCTCTGGGCGATAGCGGGAGCGCCCGCCGGGCTCGAACGGACCTTGGTGCGCACGGCCCGCAGCGCCATGCGCGTGTAAGGGGCTCGGGCGCACGGCGCCCACCTGACGCAAGAGCCGTTTGAGCGCGCCGACGATTGTCGCGCGCACGACGAACACGGCGGCTTCAAGCCCCGACGCGCCGTTGCTCACGGCTTTCGCAAGCGAACTCAGGCCGTAGCCGATCTCGCCGGCAACGATCGCGACGCGCCCGGCCTTGCCATAGCGTGTGGCCAGGATGTGACGGGCGCCCGCATCGGTCAGGCGCGCGCGATTGCGTTCCACGTAGGTGAGAATCATCGGCAGCACGACATCCGACTGCTTGCGGATATTGGCTTTCGAAAGGCTGTTTGGCGTGGAGTAGACCAGCACCAGGGTCTCCGGCACGTAGCCCACGTCACCCGTGAGGGCGAGGCGGATCCACATATCCTGGTCCTCCGCCACCGGCAGCCACGGATTGAAGCCGCCGACGGCCGTCAAGGCGCTGCGGCGCGCGAGCACGCTGGGCGTCGCCACGCATGGCTGCAGCAATAGCGCGCGCCACCCTTCGGGCCCACTCGGCGGCGGGGCGCCGCGATAGATGTCACCGCTGTTATTGCCCGCTTCGTCGAGCAGGTCGGCGCGGCAGCTGACGAAGCTCATGCGCGGGTTACCGGTGATAAACTCAAGCTGGCGCGCAAGTTTGGTCGGCAGCCATTCGTCGTCCGCGTCCAAGAACGCGACAAACTCGCCCTGGGCCGCCTCGATCCCGGTATTACGCGCCGCGGAAACACCACGGGACGTGCGATGGCCGACGAGGCGCACGCCATGGTCGGCGTAGCGGCGCACCACATCACGCGTGCCGTCGGTGCTTCCGTCGTCCACCACCACGATCTCATGATTGGGGATGTTCTGAGCGATGGCGGATTCCAGCGCCCGCGCGATGAAGCGCGCGGCCTGATAGGCGGGGATCACCGTGGTGACCAAGACGCGGGATGAATCGAGCATATGCAACCCAGATCGTGTGAGCTTCCGTCCCCGCATCTTTTGAAAGCAATAGGAGCGCGGGTTCGCAGGTGCAAACGCTCTTGCGGCAACATTGTCGCCGAGAACGGCCTCGCCTACGCCGCCGGCAGCAGGCGATCCAACGCCGCAAGCCGGCTGGGCCAGGCATAGGACCCGATCATGAGCGTGCGCGCGGCCGAGCCGATCTTCTCCGCGCCTGGCGCCAGCGCCACCTGGATGGCGGCGGCGAACGCGGCGGGGTTGCCGGCGACGAGAAGTTCCTGGTCGGATCGCGCGTCGATCCCTTCGAGCCCTTGCGGCGTGGTCACCACGGGGCGGCCCATGGCCATGCCCTCAAGGACCTTGTTCTGGATGCCGCGCGCCAACCGGAGCGGCGCCACCACAATATCCGCATAGGCCAGATACGGCCGCACATCGTCGACCTTGCCGGTGACGGTGACGCCTGGGATGGCACCGAGAGCGAGCACGTCGCGCGAGGGCTTGGCACCCACCACCGTGAATGTGGCCTTGGGCGCGAACTGGCGCACCAGGGGGAGGATATCGTGAGCGAACCACGTCACCGCATCCACATTCGGGCGGTAGTCCATCGTGCCGGTGAAAACCAGATGGGGCCCGGCGGACGTGAACGGCGAAGCGAAGCGATGCGTGGGGGCGAAGTATTCGCAGTCGATGCCGTTGGCGACGGCGTGGGTTTTCGCCGCCACGTCCGGCACCAGTTCGCGAAACAGCGCCGCTTCCGCGTCCGAGACCAGCACGGCCGCATCGCTGCGCTTGGCGACGGCGCGGTCGTAAGCGAGCAGGCGCTTGGCCTCGCGGGCGTAGATCCACTTCATGGGCGGCTTGGCTTCCGCGGCGTACTGACGCCATTTGTCGGAATCCACGTCGACGAAGTCCATCACCACCGGAGCGCCGTGCAGATCGACGCCTTCGAGATACTGGGCGACCGCGGAGGAATAGAGGAACACCGCATCCGGGTGGACGCTCGCCACCGTGCGCTTCACCCAGGAACGCATCGCGGAATCGTTGAACATGGCGACCGTGAGCGGCGCGCCGGTGAGCAGTCCGCGGGCCGCGCGCAGCCACGTCATGGACTTCGGCAGATTGAAGCAGGCAACTTCCGCGCACAGCGGCTTGAGCGCCGGCACGTGCTCCCAATCCTCCGGATCGTCGATGAAGCAGCCGAGGTGCACGCGGAATCGCGTGCTTAAGTGCTCCAGGATGCGCAACGCGCGGATCTTTTCACCCTTGTTCGGCGGGTACGGAATTCTGTGAGACAAAAACAGCAGTGATTGCATTTACCTACGCCGAACAGTTGGCCCTTCCCGGTGTTTCTCTCTCCGAGGTGAGCAAGTTGCGTAGTGGAACACCGAACCCCACCGCAGGGTTCCCGCCCGTTTGGCGGGAATATCTGATGGTCATCGCAATCGGAGTGGTTGCGATCCTGGCGCTGTTCGCAGAAACGGCGGCGAGCGCGCTTGCCCTGTGGCATTCCTCTTCTGCGTATAATTACGGATACCTGATTGCCCCCATCGCCCTGTACGTCGCCTGGATGGACCGGGGCCGGCTCTCCGGCATCGAACCCAAGCCGAGCTGGTGGGGCCTGCCGGTGGCGGTGGCGTCGGGCCTACTGTGGCTGGCCTCCGATCTCGTGGGTGTGAGCGAAGGCCGCCATTTCGCCCTGGTGGGCTTCATGCAGGCCCTGTTCCTCGGTGTGCTGGGCCCGCGGGTCTACCGCGTGATGCTGTTCCCGCTACTATTCCTGTTCCTCATGGTGCCGACCGGCGAATTCCTGCTGACGCCCCTGCAGAAGCTGAGCCACGCGGGCGCTCTCCTGCTGGTGAAGCTGTCGGGCATTCCGGTGTTTGCCGAGGGCTTCTTCATCCAGGTGCCGCAGGGGAATTTCCTGGTGGAGCCAGGCTGCGCGGGCCTGAACTTCCTGCTCGCTTCGTTTGCCTTGGCGCTGCTGTACGGGAAACTGACCTACGCCAAGGTCTCCACGCGCATCTGGTGCGTGATGGTGGCACTCACCGCCTCGATGCTCGCCAACATCGTGCGCATCTATCTGATCATCGTGATCACGGAATGGAGCCACCGCCGTATCGCGATCGCCGACGACCATCTGCTCTACGGCTGGGGCTTCTTCGGCGTGATCATGCTGGTGATGATGTGGTTCGGCGCCCGCATCAGCATCCCCGCCCCGCGCCCGCAGCCGTTCGTCGCCGGTGACGCCGCATGGCGGGTCCCGCGCCCGTTGCTCGCCAGCGGCACCGCCGCGGCGGTGTTGGTGGTCGCGGCCCTGCCCGTCGCCTTGGCCCGCGCGACCACCGGGACCGAGGACGCCGCGCCGATGACGCTGACGTTGCCGAATCAATTGGGAGATTGGGCGCGCTCGCCGCTGCCGCCGACATGGCAGCCCGGGACGGTCGCGGGCGATGCGGCGGAACACGGCACCTATATCGCTGAAGGCCGCGCCCTGAACCTTGCCGTGGTCGGCTATCGCGCGCAGCGCGATGGGCGCGAGGCCGCGGCCCGTATGAACACACCGGCGGACGGCAAGATTTGGGAAGAAGTCGCGCGCCAGACCGCTGCCGTGACGATCAACGGGCATGCACTCACGGTGCCGCAAGTGCTGTTGCGCTCCGGAAACCGGTCCCGCGTCGCCTTGTCCTGGTATGTGAGCGCTGAATGCGTCACCGCCAGCCGCCTCACCGCCAAGCTATGCGCGGCGAAGCAGCGTCTCAGCGGCAATGCCGCGCCCGGCGCGTTCTTCGCGCTCTCGACAGATGTGATCGATACGCCGGACGCGGCGACGCGCCTTTTACAGACAGCAGCGGCGCGGATCGATGCCTCTGCGGTTCTTTCAGGAAGCAACTAGATATGTGCGGGATTGTCGGACTGTTCGACGGCCGGGAGCCGAGCGCGATCGACGTGCGGCTGTTGCAACGCATGGCCGACGCGATCGCCCATCGCGGCCCCGACGGCGAGGGATTCCACCTTGCACCGGGTGTGGCGCTGGGCCACCGGCGCCTGGCGATCATCGACGTTGGCGGCGGCACGCAGCCGATGCACACCGCGGACGGCTTGGTCTCTGTCGTATTCAACGGCGAGATCTACAATTTCCGGGAGCTGATGGCGGAACTGGCCGCGCTGGGTCACGTTTGCCGCACCCACAGCGACACGGAAGTCATTCTCCATGCCTGGCGCGCCTGGGGGCCGGCGTGCGTGACGCGCTTCAACGGCATGTTCGCTTTCGCCCTGTGGGATGTGCGCGCACAGACGCTGTTCATCGCCCGCGACCGGCTCGGCAAGAAGCCGCTGTACTACGCCATGCCCGACGGGCGGCGGCTCGCCTTCGCCTCCGAACTGAAAGCGCTCGCCGCCTGCTCCTGGGTGACGCGCCGCATTTCACCACAGGCTGTGGCCGACTATTTCGGCTACGGCTATGTGCCGGATCCGAAGACCATCTATCGCGACATCTACAAACTCCCGCCGGGCCACATGCTGCTGTGGAAACGCGGCAGCGCGCCGAGCATCGCCCAATACTGGGACCTGGAAGCACCGCGCGCAGATGCGCGCATCGACCTGCCGGAGGCAACCGCCGAAACCAATCGCCGGCTGCGGATCGCGGTCGAGCGCCGCCTGATGTCCGAGGTGCCCTTGGGCGCCTTCCTCTCCGGCGGCGTGGATTCCAGCGGCGTGGTCGCCCACATGGCTGGCTTGATGGGCGCACCGGTGAACACATGCACCATCGGATTCGGCGAGGCGAGCCACGATGAGCGCGATTACGCGCGCCAGATGGCGGAGCGCTACGCCACCGATCACGTGGAGCGCGTGGTCGCGCCTGAGGCCCTGACGGATGACATGGGCCTGCTCGACCGCATCGCCGCCACCTACGACGAACCCTTCGCAGATAATTCCGCCCTGCCGACCTACAAAGTCTGCGCGATCGCCCGCGAGCGGGTGACCGTGGCCTTGTCCGGCGACGGCGGCGACGAAGGTTTCGCCGGATATCGCCGCTATCTATGGCATGTGCGCGAGGACCGCGTGCGCCGGCTGCTGCCCGCCGCGATCCGTGGGCCCGTGTTCGGCACGTTGGCGCGGCTCTATCCGCAGCTAGGCTGGGCGCCGCGCGTGTTCCGCGCCAAGGCGACCTTCCGCGAACTCGCCAGTAGCGCCGCGGATGCCTACTTCTCCGGCCTCGCGGTCATGAACGAGACCATGTGGAACAGCCTGACACGACCGGCCTTCCGCCGCAGCCTGCAGGGCTATCGTTCGCGCGATGTGGTGGCGGAGTTGTTCGCGCGGGCGCCGTCCGACGATCCCTTGTTCCAGGCGCAATACGTCGACACGAAAACCTGGCTGGCCGGGCGCATGCTGGTAAAGGTGGATCGCGCCAGCATGGCCCACGGTCTTGAAGTGCGCAGCCCGTTCCTGGACCATGAACTGTTCAGCTGGGCCACCAATCTCCCGGCGAACCTGAAGCTCGACGGCGGCGAGTACAAGGCGGTGCTCAAGAAAGCGCTGGAACCGATGGTGCCGCGCGAGTTGCTGTACCGGCCCAAGCAGGGCTTCGCCACGCCGGTCGCGGCGTGGCTGCGCGGCCCCCTGCGTCCGGCGATCGCCGCGGCCCTGGCCTCGCCGTTGCTGCTGGATACCGAGATCTTCGAGCCCGCGCGCTTGCGCGAACTGCTGGCCGATCACCAATCTGGCCGGCGCGACAATTCGCAAAGCTTGTGGGCGCTGCTGATGTTCGAGCGCTTCCTGGCGCGGGACGAAGCCTATGGCAACGTCACGACGCGAGCGGAGCGTCATCCCCCGGCATCGGTGCGCAAAGCATCCTAAAAAAGAAAAGGGCCCGGTGCTGGGCCCTTTTTTTGTGGTGCGCGATCCAGCGCCCTAGCCGATGTTGCGCACAATGATCGGGCCGATGAAGTTGGCCACCGGCAGGGGAAGTTTCTTCCAGGCCGCGATCAATCGTTGGTACTTCGGGTTGGTCGGGTTCACGTTCGGCATCTCCACGCCTGGCTTGGTCAGGTACTGATGGGCGATGGGCTTGGGCTCGAAGCCCCAGTTGCGCTTGAAATCATACGGCCCGGTGCCAATCTTGCTGCGACCGAAGTCGAACACGTTGCACTCGCGGCCGACGGCGTGACGCATCAGACGCCAGTACATCAGATCGTTGGCGCCGAGCTTGCGCGCTGTCGGCAGGGAGCCGGTGTAGAACGGCATCACCCGGCCCTTGAAGTAGAAGTTCATCACGCTGGCGACGGGCTCGCCGTTGGTGGAGACCGTCAGCACGTCGATATCATCGCCGAACACGTCCATCAGATTGCGGAAGTAGCGCTTGCCGAACACCGGCGTGCCGAGGTTGCGGACGCTGACCGCGTAGAGGCGGTAGAGATTGTCGACCGACTTCTCGATCTGCCAGGTGAGCGGGGATTCGATCGCCTTGCGCACAACGGCGCGCTGCTTGCGCGGGATCTGCTTGAGGTTCTCGTCTTCCTTCGTCGCCAAAGGGGCCGCGAAGCTCGCATAAAGGTCGTTGCGGGTGTGCCAGCCGTGCTTGAGGCGTGCGGGGCAGCGGTACTCGAGATACGTCGCGCCGGATTTGCGGAACAGGTCCTCGGCCTTGGCGTCCAATGCCGCACGCGCCGCTTCATCCAGACAGGCCGGGCCGCCGCAGACCGAGAAAGCATTCGAGATGAATGCGTGTCCGAACAGGGCGCTCTTGATCTCCACCAGCGGCAGCACGCCGACGATCATTCCGTCGCGCTCGGCGAACAGATAGTGCGTCTTGTGGCCGAAGCTGCGTTCGATCACCGTGCGCCAGCCGGCGCGATGGAAGAACGTCGCCTCGTCGCAGGTCTCGACAAACACATCCCAGCGCGGCGCATCGGCTTCGGTGAGTTCATGCACGGTGGACGCAGGCACGATGCGGATCTGATCGGCGTTCATGAGGTGGCCCCGATATGCGGCAGGAAGGTGCGGTCGACGCGATCCCAAGCGAAGTCGGAGAGAAGGTTGTCAAGCTTCGCCTCCATCCGGTCGAGATTGACGTAGTGGCGCAGGCGCGATTTCAGCGGCAGGCCGGACTCTCGCGGCTGTCCCGGATCGATTTCCCACGGGTGGAAGTAGAACATCGACGGCTGTTGGTCGGCGGTGTTCACCTGGCCGATCGCCCAGTGCGACCACGCATAGGGTAGAAGACGGAAAAATCCGCCGCCGCCGCAGGGCAGGTTGCGTCCGGCAAAGCGCACCGTCGTGATCGGCACTTCGACAAAATGCTGCGACCCCAAGGGATGGAACGGAAAGCGCGGCGCGTGTTCCATGCCGTAGAGATCGTGGCGGATCGGGTTGACGCTGGAGGAATAGGCATAGCCCTCCTCTTCCAGAATCGGGAACGCCCAGAGATTGCTTTGGCCGATGGAGAAGGTGGCGGCGCGATAGCCGCGCACTTGCACACCCGCGGCGTCTTCAAGGATGGACTTGGTACGGCGGATATCGGCGCGGAAGGCGGTCGGCGTCTGGCTGTCGGCGCGGGCGTGCTCGTAGCCGTGGCTTGCCAGTTCGTGGCCGGCCAGGACGATGCGGCGGATCAATGCCGGATGGCGTTCCGCCACCCAGCCGAGGGTGAAGAACGTGCCCTTCACCCCATGGCGTGCGAACAGGTCGAGCACGCGGACGGTGGAGTCCTCCACGCGGGAGGCGCGGCTCTCCCACGAGTCGCGCGGCACTTGGCCGGCAAGCGCCTGCACCTGGAAATGCTCCTCCACATCCACCGTCATCGCGTTGACGATGCGGTCGCGCACGCGGCGCGGCGTGACGGGCGGAATGGGATCGAATGGCGAGGTGGCGTCGAGCATGGCGTCAGCTGGCGGCGCGGGATTGATGCCAGCCTTCGAATTCCGAGTGCATGTCCTCGGCGACCTCGTCCACGGTATCGGCATCGATACGGTGCTGCTGCTCGAGGAAGCAGTACATCAGCACGCGGCTGAACAGCACGTTGATGAGACGCGGCACGCCGCCGGTCGCCTTGTAAACCGCGGGATAGGCGTCTTCCGTCACGTCAGGATCGCCCTTCCAGCCGGCCTGCGTGAGGCGGTGGCGGATGTATTCGCGCGTTTCTTCCATGGTGATGGGGCCCAAATGATAACTCGCGATAATGCGTTGACGAAGTTGCGCGAGATCGGTCGTGCCGATCTTCTCGCGGAATTGCGGCTGGCCGAGCAGAAGCACTTGCAGACAGGGCGGCCGGCCCACCTGCAGGTTCGACAGCATGCGCAGTTCCTCCAGCGCGCCCATCGAGAGGGTCTGCGCTTCGTCCACGATCACCACGGCGCGGCTGCCGCGGGCGGAGACGCCCTTGAGGTAGGAATGCAGCCGGCCCAGCACACTCGCCTTATCGAGGCCTTCCTGCTTGAGATTGAAGCCGGCGGCGACCATGCGCAGGAGATCGTCGGCGCCGAGCTGGGACGTCACCACCGTCGCGGCGACGAACTTGTTGGGATCGAGCGTGGCCAGCAGGTGCCCCAGCAGCGTGGTCTTTCCCGCGCCAACCTCGCCGGTGATCACCACGAAGCCCTCGCCTTGGCTGAGGCCGAAAGTGAGATAGCCCATGGCACGCGCGTGCCCCTTGCTGGGGAAGAAATAGCGCGCGTCCGGCGTGAGCTGGAACGGGGCTTCGGTGAGATGAAAAAATTGTTCGTACATGATCGATCAGAATTTGCGGGTGAGGACCAGCATGGCCACGTTCTCGCGGCTGTGGATCAGCGGCGGCGCGGCGAGACGCTGGTAGATGTAGGACACAGCGACGTTGGTGCGGGCACCCAGCGCGTAGTCGAGCTGCGCGCGCGCTTGCACGGTGGTGGACTTTTGGCCCACCGCGAACGTGCTTCCAGTGACCCGATCATAACTCACGGACAATGTCCCTTTGAGGCTCGGCGTCAGTTGACGCCCGACTGCAGCGGTTCCGCGCAAATCCTTGCCTGTGATCGTCCCAACGTTGCGGCGCTCATAAAGTCCCGACAACGAATAGCTATTTCGCCCAATCGTGCCGTCGATGCCCACTTCCAGCGCCTTGCGGCGGAAAGCGACATTGCTCAAGCCGAACGGGCTGAAAGTCGGGTCCACAGGGAGCCCCGTGAGGGGATCGCGCGTGACACCGTCCGCTCCGCTGACGGCATTCAACAGGTTCCGCCCGACAACGCTCTGCGGGGTGTCGATGGTCTCTGTGTAGGACGCGCGCAGTTTCATCCAGCGCAGCACGGCGTAGCTGATCCGACCGCTGAAATACGGTTCGCGATAGCGCCAGCCGCCGTCGAACTCGATTTCCGTGCGCGTGCCGGGAGCCCAGCGGATGCCGCCGGTCACGAACGTCCCGCTGACGCTTTGGGGGAGGCCGGGCTCGCCGATGTGTTCGTAGCCCACCGTACCGATGAGCTGGAGATTGTAGCGCGCCAAGTAGGTGACAGAGCCGGAGCCGTTGTAACGGTCCGAGGTGTCCGAGCCGCGATCTTGATGCTGCATGGCGCCATCGACAGACCAGCCGAACCGGCCAAAGGCTGCGCCGTTGGCGAGCCGAAGCCTGCCGGTGTGTTGATAAAAATTGCTCAGCGGAATGCCGGTGTTGCTCGCGCCGGCGGCGCCGTAGCTCACACCCTGGAAATCGTAGCTGGCTTCGCCGTCGGCAAAGTTGCCGTTGCTCCAGCGCACCGTGGGGGTCGCGCCATAGGTCGTGACCTGCGCCTGGTTCCCGCCGAAGGAACGCTCCGTCGCCGGGCCGCGGTCGAACGCCGAGATGCGCTGCTGGCCGGTGGAGGCGCGGGCGTCGAAGTCCAGGAGACGGTCGAACATCTCCGTGCGGAAGTCCGCAAGGCCGTGCACGCGCGCGCCGTTGAAGGACGTGGTGTCCTTGTAGAAGTCGTAAGCGACCGCGCCGTCGACAAACAGCCGGCTCTTCGCCGTGTTGCCTTCCGCCTGCAGGCCCGCTGAAGGCGACACGATGAAGTCGCTCTGCCGGTTGGTGTTGGAAACCAGCACGTTGTCGGTATAGGTCAGATCCACCTCGCCGCGGGGCACGATGTGGATCCCGGGCCGGCGCTTGTCTTGCCCATCTTCCTCTTCTGCCCGCGCACCGAAGCGACCACCGCGCTTGCGGCGCTGCGGCGCGGGCGACGGCCCAACGATGTCGGGTTGTCCGGTTGTGGGATTGACGACCGGCGTCTGTCCAATACTCGGCGCCGTCGTCGGCAACGGAACGCGGTTAATCTGATCGGCCGGTTGCGCGAATGCCGATGCGCTCACGCACATCAGCGCCGCCGCGGAGATGCCGAAGGTCAGCCGACCGACGCCGCACTTAACCTTAATAGGTTCCATAGTAGCCGAACCGGTCCGGCCCGGCCGCCAGGGTGACGCGATTGAGGACAAAGTTGATGTTGGGACAGCCGGCGATCAACGGAATGGACTGAGCGATCGCCCTTTTGCTGGTTTCGTTGGCGTACACCACCATCACCGTCTGGCCGACATGGACCGCGAGCACGCCCGGCTCGCTGGAAGCGAGCACCGGCGGCGCATCGAAGATAATGAAGCGGTCCGGATAGCGCCGCGCGATATCGTCCACCAGTCGCGTCATCTTGGCGCTGGCGAACACTTCCGTCGACGCTTCCACGGGTTGCCCGGAAGGGATGATCGCGAGGTTCGGGACATTGGTGCGCAGAATCACGTCTGACAGCGTCACCGTCGGATCGCTCAGCACATCCATCAGACCCTTGCGGTCCGCGACGCCGAGTTTCTTGCTCATGCCCATGCGGCGGATATCGCAGTCAACCAGCAGCACATGCAGATCGCGTTCGGTCGCGACGCTCATGGCGAGATTGATCGCGGTGAAAGTCTTGCCCTCGCCTGGACGGGCGCTGGTGATCATGACGACGTGATTGAGATGCTCTGGGTCGTTGGCCGACTGGTCGAAGGCGGCGCGCAGCAACGGCCGTTTGATGATGCGGTACTCCTCCGCGATCAGGGAGCGCTGATTCTGCGGCGTGAGGAAGCCTTCTTTCTGCAAGCGCACGAGATTCAACTCGAAGAACTTGCGATCCGTTGCCTCCGTCGCGGGGGGCGGCATTTCGGCTGCGACCGCAGGCATATCCTGCGGCGTAGTCTGCGGCGCGGGCTCCGCCGGAGGCGGCACTTCGATCCGCGCCTCCGTGGGTTCCGCGCGCGGCACGTCAGGTCGCGTCACGCCGACGGAACGGCGCTCGAAGCTCGGTTCCACCCGCGGCGGCGGAGGCTCGCGGCCGACGATGCGCGGTGCCGGCGCCGACGGCTGGGGCGTCGGCGGGACGGCGGCGACCCGCAGCGCCGTCGTGGTTTGTGCCTCGGCCTTCGTATCCGGCGTATTCAGATCGAGACGCGTGGCCATACGGCCGACGAGATCGATGGGTTCGCGTTTTTTCATGGTCACACCCTTATCCGCCAACGCGCATGAGGATCTTCCCGGGCAACGCGGAGAGATTCGGCGCCGTCAGGAAGAACAGGGCGAAGATGGTCACTAGTCCGCAGGCGGCGAGGACAAACCGGCTGTGTTGCGCTTGGAAGGACACGGGCACGCCCATGGCCGTCGCCGGCGACACGCAGCCGAGCACCTGGAAGCCGCCGAAGTCGGAGAGGTCCTCAGGCACGGCGACGCGATCGTCGATCTTGGTGAGAAGGATGACGAAACCGGAACCGGCGGCGACACCGACGACGAGCACCAAGAAGTTGAACAGGCGGCGCATCGGCCCCGCGGGCTTTGCGGGAACTTCCGGCGCGGCAATGACGCGGAACTGGACCGGCTCGGTCGAGCTGTCGGCGGCTTGCGCAATGCGCGCGGACTCACGGCGCTGAAGCAGGCTCTCGTAGTTGCCCTTCAGCACCTGATAGTCGCGATTGAGGCTGGTGTAATCCGCCTCGACTCGCGGCGCATCGCCGGCACGCAACTCCAACTCCTTCAGGACGCTATCTGCTTCCACCAGACGCCGCTGCGCACTGGACAGCCGCGAGTCCAAATCCGCCAACTTGAGGGACAACTGGTTGTAGACCTCATTAGGCACCTGGGCGCGTCCCCGGCTGGCCGCCGCGCTGTTCGGATTCTTCCGGACGCGTTCTTCTTCCGCGAAGAGCTCTTTCAACGAGCGCTCCGTGGAGATGACCTCCGGATGCTTGTCGGTATACTGCAGCTTCAGTTCGTCCAATTTCTGCTGGAGCGCCCTGATGCGCTGCGTCAGCGGCGTGCCGCCCTCGCCCAGAATTTGCTGATCCACGCCCACAAACTGTGGCGTGCGCTCGACCTGCGCCCGGAGTTGATTGCGTTGGGCGGTGAAGTCGGCCACCTCCACCATGAGAGCCTGGCGACTGTCTTTCGCCGTCTCCATCCGCGCGGCGAAACCGTTGGCGCTGCCGGCAAAGAACCCGACGTTCTTCACCTTGAAATCCGCCAGACGCTGCTCCGCGGCGCGCAGCTGCTTCTCATACTCGCCGATCTGCGCTTCCACGAACGAACGCGCCGACTGGATGTCCTCGCGCTTGTTGCCGGTGCTGCTCTCCACGAAGATCGTCAGCAGGGCTTGCACGATGTTCTTCGCCAGCACCGGGTTGTTGTCGGTGTACGACACCGCGAACAGGTTCGGGCCCTGGCTCTTTACCGCGACATGCTGTTCGAGAGAGTTGAGCAGCGCCTGCTGCTCCGCCGGCGAGTTGATGCCTTTGTCCATGTCGGTCATCTGCGCCACCTTGGCGAGATTGGGCCGGCTGGTGAGGGTCTTCTGCATCATCGCCACTTCCTGGTCGCGGCGCGCCTCGTCGGCATTCACCGAGATGCCGCGCAGGAGCGGATTGAGAAGCGACGAAGTATCGACGTAGAAGCGGGCTTCGGAGGTATAGCGATCCGGCAGGAAGGCGACGAAGGACCAGCCGATCAGGCAGACCGCCCAGGCGAAGGCGAGCGCCAACCAGCGCTGACGCCACAATTGATCCAGGTAGAAGAAGAATAGCTTCTTGACGTCTTCCATCGCAAACCCGTGCTCACTGACGTACGTAGGACGCGCGGCTCATAGCGAGCTTGCGCAATCGATTGCTGCCGCCGCCCGAGCTGTTAGAACCAGCTCTGCGGAATGATGATCACGTCACCCGGCAACACGTAGGCGTTGGCGGAGACGTTGCCGTCCTTGAGCAGGTCGTCGAGCTTGACGTTGTAGCTCTGCTGGTTGCCGTCGCCGCCCTTGCGCACGATCACAGCGCGATTTCCGGCGGCATAGTCGGTGAGACCGCCGACGGCGATCATCACGTCCAGCACCGTCATGTTGCGGCGATAGGAGATGGCCTGCGGCCGCGTGGCCTCGCCGACCACACGGATCTGGCGATCGAAGGGACCCACGAAATTCTGCACGATGACCGTGACCTTCGGATCCTGCACGTATTCGGACAGAACCTTGGTGATGTCCTTGGCGAGTTCGCTGGGGGTCTTGCCGGCGGCCTGGAGATCGTCGATCAGCGGCACGGAAATCTTGCCGTCCGGGCGCACCGTCACGGGCGTCGACAGTTCTGCCTGGCGCCAGACGAAGATGCTCAAGCCGTCGTTGGGCCCGATGATGTAGGCGCTCTGGTCGTCGCGTACCGCCACGTCCGGCATGCCGGTGGGGGCTTTGGGATAGCTCGCGCAAGCAGCCAACAGGCCGGCGGCGAAAATGGCGCCGAGGACGCGGCGAACGATATTCGGTGTCTTCACGGATGTACCCTGTGGAAGTCGGAGTGCAGGCGGGCGCTGATCTTTGGTTGCCTGGAAAACCTTTAGGCTCGCTCGTTAGTTAATCGATGGTCCATCCCGGACAGGCTGAGGACATCGCCGTGAACACCACCGCCGCCCATTCCGCTCTTCGTCAGGCCGACGCAACACATGGTGGTTAGTTCCGTCATCGCCCCCAAATCGCAACCGACGTACAGCGCGACGCGCGACGTCAGTGTGACCGAGACACTCGTGGTAACGGCACAGCCCCTTCCCGTGTTGCGTGACCTCGTAAAAGTATGGATGTCCTTGGAAAATCGCGCGGAAGGGTCGTTTTTCACGAGTTGGACGTGGATCGGCGCTTGGCTTGCGACATTGGATGTTCGTAACGAATCACACGACTCGTTGCGGTTGCTGCAAGCGAAGCGTGGCGACGCCACTGTCGCCTTGGCGGTGATCGGCGTGGCCCCGCGGACGTGGCGCACCGCTGCGCACACACCGCTCGTGCTGAATCAGTCCGGGCAGCACGAGAGCGACGCGATTTATGTCGAGTACAATGACATCTTGGTGGCCGCCGACGACGCGGATACGGTCCGCCGCGCTTGCCTCCGCCATCTTCAAGATTTGCCCGGTCGCCCTCGCTTGCGCATCCAGGCGGCGACCGCGCAACTGACCGGCGCACTGGCCGCAAGCACCATCCCTCATCGCCGAGATCGGCAGGAGAAGTGCGATTGGATAGACCTGCGCGCGGCGAAGGCCGCCGATGGGGTGCTGGCGGTGGAAGGCCGCAATACACGCCAGCAGATCGCGCGCGCGATGAAGCGCGCCGAGGCTCACGGTCCGCTGCGTCTGCGCCGCGCGGAAACCGGGGCCGAAGCCGAGCAGGACCTCGCCGAACTGATGGAACTCCACACTGCGGCTTGGCAAGGGCGCAAAGCCCAGCCCGGCGCGTTCACAAATCCGTTTGTGAAGGCATTTGTCGGGCGACTCGTTCGCACCGGGCTGGCGAATGGAGCGGTCGACCTCATACGCATCAGCGCCGGAGCGCAGACACTCGGCATCCTGCTCAACTTCGTGCACCGCGGCGAGGTCTACGCCTACCAGAGCGGATTTGCCTATACGGACGACAATCGCGACAAGCCGGGGCTGATCAGCCATGCGATGGCGGCCGGCCACTACAAGGCACGCGACGCCCACGCCTATCACTTCATGGCCGGCGCGGCCCGCTACAAGGCATCCTTGTCCAACGCACAGGAATCGCTCACCTGGATCGAGTGCTATCGCGAGGACGCCCTGACGCGGGCCGAACACGCCGCTGAAGCGTTGTGGCAACGGTTGCGTGTGCCACGCCGCCTCTTCCGCCGCGCGGGGTAAGATGAAGATTCTCTATCATCACCGGACGCTGTCCAAGGACGGCCAAGCGGTGCACATCGAAGAATTGATCGCTGCCTTCCGGCGCGCCGGCCATCTCGTCGAAGTGGTGGGGCCGCAATCGCACGCCAAAGCGGACTTCGGTTCGGACGGCGGCAAGCTCAGCCGCCTGCGCGCCGCGCTGCCGCGCGCGTTCGCCGAAGTCCTCGAGTTCGCTTACTCATTCCTCGCGTTTATCCGGCTCTGGCAGGCCTATCGCCGATTCCAGCCGGACTTCCTGTACGAACGCTACAACCTGTTCCTGCTGGCGGGCGCGTGGCTGCACAAGTTGACCGGCGTGCCGTTCGCGCTGGAGGTCAACGCGCCGTTGGTGTTGGAACGTTCACGTGAGCCAGGTTTGAGCCTGAAGCGATTCGCGACGTGGTGCGAACAGGCAGCATGGCGCGCGGCCGACGTGGTCTTGCCAGTCACGGAGGTACTCGCCGACCACGTGACCGCCGCAGGTGTGCCGCGGCATCGGATCCGCGTCCTGCACAACGGCATCGCCGTGGAACACTTTCCGCCCACGCTCACCGGCGACACGGTGCGCGCGCGTCACGGCCTCACCGGCAAGACCGTCGTTGGCTTCACAGGCTTTGTCCGGGCTTGGCACGGGCTGCCTGCGGTGATCGATGTGCTGGCGGCAACCCAGCAGGCATTCGATGTCCATTTCCTGATCGTCGGCGACGGCCCGCCGGTGGCCGACGTACTGGACGCCGCGCGCCGCGCCGGGGTCGCGGACCGGCTGACAGTGACGGGGATCGTGCCCCGCGCGGATATTCCCGCGCATATCGCTGCCTTCGATATCGCCCTTCAACCCAAAGCCACCGCCTATGCGTCGCCCCTGAAATTGTTCGAATACATGATTCTGGGCCGCGCGGTGGTGGCCCCCGACCAGCCGAATCTGCGGGAAATCCTGTCACACGATGACAATGCGCTGCTGTTCGACCCCGCCAACCCGGACGAATTCAAACGTGCGCTGACCCAGCTCATTGCCGACCCAGGGTTGCGGGATCGGCTCGGCGCTGCCGCGCGCGCCACCATTCTCGCGCGCAATCTCACCTGGGACGGCAATGCGGCCCAGATTGTCGGCGCCTTCGAGCGCCCGACTTCTGTATCTCAACGAAAAATAGAGCCGAAGTCCTTGAAGGGACTGGGTCTGCGGCCCTAAAATTGGCCGCAACTAGGGCGGTGTTCTCGGGGGGCTTAAATTCGGGCCAACCGCCCCGATAGGCTTGAGTCGCTACTAATCATTCGCTAACGAACGCATATACGTTTCGTTTTCGAGCAGGGGCTGGTGGGCCCTGAAGGGTCGTCTTTCGTGTCGTCGATGATGAGTAAAGCTCCGGAGAATCTGGGCCAGGACCGGATTTCTCTGATGGTGATCGAAGATAACGATTACATGCTCGATATTCTGGTCAACAGCCTGAAGCGCATCGGATTCACGCGCGTCCAGAAAGCAAAGAACGGCAAGGAAGCGGTCGAGTATCTCAAACTCACCTCTAAGGGCTTTTCGAGCGCCGTCGAGCCGATCGATATTGTCATCTCCGACTTGGTCATGTCGCCCGTGAGCGGTTTGCACGTGCTGCAGTGGCTGCGCGACGACAAGCAGTCCCCCAACCGTTTCATGCCGTTCATCATGCTCTCCGGCGCGGCCGACAAGGTGAATGTGGAAGAGACCCGTGACCGCGGCGTGACGGACTTCATGGCGAAGCCGTTCTCCGTCGACAACATCTACAAGGTGCTGCAGCGGATCATCGACGTGCCGCGCCAGTACATCACCACACAGAGTTACTTCGGCCCCGAGCGTCGTCGGTCGAAGGCCGGCCCGCCCAAGGGCATTGAGCGGCGGCGGCCCGATGAATCACACGCTACGGTGGTCTATTCGAAGGATCGGGTCGAGAAGGCGCAGAACGTCGGTAGCGACACCTGGATCTTCAAGCTGCCGAATTATCTGAAGCAGAAGATGATGGGCTCCAATGCCCGTCAGGCCTTCACCCTGCCGGAAGACGTGTTGGTAAATGCGGAATCGGCGCTAAAGCGCGAGGCCGAAGGTTTCCTCGACTGGGCGAAGCAGTATCTCGACCGGTTGTCAAAACAGGTCGCCCTCGCGAAAGAGTTGTCGGGCGAGCGCACGGCGTACTTCGAGGAAATCAACCTGATCGGCCACGAATTGCGCGGCCAGGGCGGCACCTTCGGCTATCCCTTGATCACCGTATTCGCGAAAAGCCTGTACGAAGTGACCAAGCCGCCGTGCCGCATGGATGACTCAAGCCTTGATATCGTGCGCGCCCATATCGACACCATGCGCGCCGTACTACGGGAGAAGATCGGCGGGGACGGCGGTGAGTTGGGGCAGCAATTGTTCAAAGCCCTGAAAATGGCCATCGCTAAGTTCTCGGCAACGCCTGCCGCATAGGATTGCGCTCGCGCCCGGCGCGGCATCGCCGCTTCGGTTGTCGCGAGTGTTTTGTTGGGGACCAAGGCCGGCATCGAAGATGGCGCGATACAGCCCACCTGCGAGCCCGGAGAGTTTTTCCTCGCTGCTGCGCCTGCGGCGGGCGACGCTCATGCTGCTGCTGACCTTCGTGGTCATTGTGGTGGCGGCCGGCTGGTATCACCTCAACGGTCAATACAACGACGCCGTCGACAACGCCTTCCGCACCGCGCGCTCCACGGCGCTGACGGTGGAATCTCACGCGGCCCGCACCTTCGGCGAAACCTTCAAGGTGATCGCCGGAATCGGCGACGTCTACCGTACGGGTGTGGATCTCGATGTGGTGGACGAGGATTACCTCCACAAGCTGATGGTGGAAAAGCTTTCCGCCATGCCCTACGTGTCGAATTTCCTGATTGTCGATCCTGACGGCCGGGCGATCGCCTCGGGTCACGCCTATCCCGTCGACGCCCAAGTCAATCTGTTCGATACGACCCCGGCGCGCCCGCCGGAGGATGCGGGCGACACTTTCGTCGGCAGCTTGTACCGGGGGGGCGAGTACGGCGGCGACGAGAACTGGTTCCTGCCCGTGGGCATGAAGGTGAAGGGAGACAAGGGCAACGTCATCGCGATTGTCGTCGGCATCGTTAAGCCGTCCTACTTCAGCGCGTTCTACGAGAATCTGGATGTCGGCCCGGCGGGCCGCGTGACCATGTGGACCGCCGAGGGATTCCTTGTCGCCTCCATGCTGAATGAACGCTCGCGAATCGGCGACTTCGATCCGGAGATCAAGCAGTACGTCACCACCATGAACGAGCGCGTGAAGCCGGGCGCGCCCATGGTCTACGCCGCGCGCATGGGCGGCGTGCGCGAAGTGAACGCGCATGGTCGCCTCGATAACCTGCCGCTCACCGTGTCGGTCTATCTCAATGGCGACGATTATCTCAACACCTGGCGCCAGACCCGCGATCGCATCATGGCGGGCATCCTGGCGATTATTTTCGCCATGGCGGTGTTCGCGGTGATCATCCTCAAGCAAATCGAACGCACCCGCGAGAATGAGGAGGCACTGCGCCACGCCAAGGCGGTGGCGGAAGACGCCAACGAGGCCAAGAGCCGATTCCTCGCGCACATGAGCCATGAGTTCCGCACGCCACTGAACGCCATCATGGGCTTCTCGGACATCATCAAGGGCAAGGTGATGGGCGATACGATTGCGCCCATCTACATCAGCTACGCCGACCACATTCACCGCTCGGGCGAGCACCTGCTCAACATCGTCAACGACATTCTGGACATGGCGAAGGTGGAATCCGGCGCCCAGCAGATTCAGGCGCAGGCGGTCGACATCGCTGGGGTCGTGACCCGCGCGGCCTCGTTCGTCGATCAGTTGGCGGCTCAATTCGAGCTCAATCTCGCGACCGACGTCCCCCCGCGGCTGCCGCAGGTTCTTGGCGACGAGCGCTTCATCCGCCAAGTACTGATCAATCTGCTTTCGAATGCGATCAAGTTCTCCGCGACCGGCGGCACGGTGGAGATCCGCGCCATCCTCAGCCATCGCGGCAGTCTGGACTTGACGGTGACCGATCGCGGTCCGGGCATCGAACCGATGATCCTGAAACGTATCGGCGAGCCGTTCCTGCAAGGCAATCCGGCGCTCTCCCGCGTCGGCCAAGGCACCGGCTTGGGCTTATCGATCTGCAAGCACTACATGGGATTGCTCGGCGGCGAGCTTGTGATCGAAAGTTCACCGGGTGTCGGCACCACGGCGATCATGCGCTTCCCGCCGGCACTGCTGATCGCGGAAACACCCGCCGTAGCCTAGATCCAGCTTTCACCCTGGCGAACGAGGGTAAACGGCACCCCTTCTCCACAATCCGCCCCGCGACTGATCTGCTTGATCGCCTCGATCATGCGGCCTTCGCGCGCCAGCGCCGCATCGGCCAGCGCGATCATCAGCGCGTTGGGTGTCGCGAAAGGCGACGCCCGGCGCATGCGCTGTGCGATGGCGTTCTCCTGCCCCGGGGCGCTCCGCGCACAGGCGAGGATAAACGCCGCCGCCGGCGAGCGGCTGACGCCCGCCCAGCAGTGCACAAGCAACGGCGCGCGTTCGTCCCAGCCGGCGCCAAAATACAGAAGCTGCTGGATCGTCCCCTGATCCGGCGACGACAGAGGCGGCGCGGGTGCCGCGAGATCGTGGAACAACAAAGTCAACCGCTTGTCCGGCGCAATCGTCGCGCACTGCGGCACCTCACTACCTGGGGCCAATAGCGTGATCACATGGGACGGCGTGTGGTGCTCAATTAGGGAGTCGACCTGACGCAGGGATCCCACGATGATTTTCACAGGACGTGACGCACCGCGGCGGCGGCGCCGAGGACAAACCCGAGTTCGAACAGCTGTTCGATCGCCCCGAGGATGTCGCCGGTCTGCCCGCCGACCAGGCGGCGCGCGGTCAGCGCCAGGACCTTGGCGAGGAGGATACCGCACACCGCGCCTGCGACCACGGGCACGGCGGAGACGAAGAACAGCGGCCAGAGCATGAGCACCGCGGCAACCGCGACGTCTTCACCAAGCACGCGTTCTGTGGCCGCCCTCGCTTTGGCTTGAGCCGGATCGCCCGCGTAGGGTAGCAGCGCCATGGGGATCACCGCCGCGAACCGGGCGGCGCCATGGCCGAAGATGAGCAAGCCCACCGCCATTTCCGGCGGAATGGTAGCAAGGGCGCCGATCTTAACGAGGAGCGATAGGCCAAGCGCGAGCGCGCCATAGGTGCCGATGCGGCTGTCCTTCATGATGGCGAGGCGCGTGGCCACATCGTGCCCGCCGCCAAGACCGTCGGCGGTATCCGCCAAGCCATCCTCGTGAAATGCACCGGTGATGAGGATCGCCACGACGACCGCAAGAGCCGCGGCCACAGGCAACGGCCAGAGCTTCGCGGCCAGCAGCATCACGACACCGCTGATCGCACCGACCAATTGGCCGACGAGGGGAAAATACTTTGCGCTGCGCGAAATCCACGCCGGCTCGAACTGCGGCAGGGCAGGCGTGGGCAGGCGTGTCAGGAACTGAAACGCGCAGATAAGGAGCTCGAGCTCATGCCGCATGTCAGCCCATAGCCTGGAGGACTTCGTCCAACGTGGCAACGTCGGTGAGAAGACGCGCGGCGGCGCGCAAGATCGGTATCGCCAGAAGCGCGCCGGTGCCCTCGCCCAAGCGCATGCCCAAATCCAGCAGCGGCTGCGCCTCAAGCTCCGTGAGGAGGCGCGCATGGCCATGCTCTTCGGATTTGTGCGCAAAGATGCAATAGGGCCGCACCGCGGGCAGGATACGAACCGCCGCGAGGGCCGCCGCCGTCGAGATGAAGCCGTCGACCACCACGGCGGCGTGGGCGGAAGCTGCGCCGATGACCGCCCCGGCCATCATCGCGATTTCGCAGCCGCCGAACTCCGCCAGCACGTCGACCGGATCGCGCGCGGGTGTGCGCGCCGCGGCGCGCTCCAGCACCGCGAGCTTGCGGGCCAACCCCGCATCGTCGTGACCGGCACCGCGCCCGACGCATTGCGCCAATGGCACGTCGGTCAACCTGTGCATGACAAGAGCGGCGGCGGCAGTATTGCCGATGCCCATTTCGCCGAGCGCGATCAGACCGAAGCCCTGGCGCACGGTGCGCTCGGCGGTCATGAAGCCGCGCGTCAGCGCTGTTTCCGCCTCGGTGCGGGTCAGGGCGGATTCTCGCGCCGCATTCGCCGCGCCGCGTTTGACATTGAGATCTGTGAAGCCCTGCTCGCTGCGCGCGCGCCCGATGATCGGCCGCGCAATTCCGGCGTCGATGACGCGAACTTCTACGCCCACGGCGGCGGCGATCGCATTCGCGCTGGCTTTGCCGATGAGCATGGTGTCGACCATGGCGCCGGTGACCGCGGCGGGATAGCTGGAGACGCCGTCTTCCGTCAGGCCGTGATCGCCCGCAAAGATCAGCAGCACGGCCCGCGCCACGTCGGGCGCGAGCGAACCGCGCACCGCCGCCAGCTGCGCGGCGAGCAGCTCCAAACGGCCCAGCGCCCCCACCGGCTTTGCGAGGGACGAGACCCGCGCCGTGGCCTGCGCGTGCAATTCGGCATTGATCGGCGCGATCTCGGGGAAATTCATGGCAACTTCAGGCCTGCCAGCGCGGCCAGTGCCGGTACGTCGAGCGACTGTTCCAGCGCCGCCGCGATCTCATCGAGGATCGCATCAACGGCGAATTGGTGATCGCGGGCGCGGGTGCCCACGCCAAGAATAGCCGCGCGCGCCGCCCCGCTTTGCAGAAGCCCGTGCACATAGGTACCGGCGATCCGGCCGTTGCCGGAGATGGCGCCATCGGTGCGGCCTTCATCCAAGGTTGCGAATGGACGCCCAAGGGCGGATCCGGTCGTGCGGCCGACATGCATCTCGTAGCCTTGGAACCGGCCGCCGCCGTCGGTCAGATGGCCGGTGACGGGTCGCAAGACCTTGTCCTCGGTCAGCAACGTTTCGACATTCAAATAGCCCAGGCCATCGGCTTCCGCCGGCGCGCCTTCGATACCGCCCGGATCGGCGATGCGCTTGCCGAGCATCTGCATGCCGCCGCAGATGCCGAGCACCCGGCCGCCGCGGCGCACATGCGCGGCAATGTCCACGTCCCACCCTTGCTGCCGCAGGAAGGCGAGATCGCCGAGGGTCGTCTTGGTGCCGGGGATGATCAGCAAATCCACATCGCCGGGGACCGCCATACCCGGCGTGACATACATGAAAGCGACGTTCGGGTCGGCGCGCAGCGGGTCGAAGTCGTCGAAGTTGGCGATATGCGGCAGGAGAAGCGCTGCGACCTTCAGACTCTTTCGGGCCACCTGCGCCTCGGCCTGCAGCACCACCGCATCCTCCGCCGGAAGACGGCGGGCGCCCGCAAGCCACGGCACCATGCCGTAGTCGCGCCAGCCGGTGCGGCGCACGATCTCCGTGCGACCATCTGTGAACAGCGCCGGATCGCCGCGGAACTTGTTGATGATGAAACCATGAATCATGTCGCGATCCGCCGCGTCGAGCACGGCATGCGCCCCGACCAGGGCCGCGATGACATGGCCGCGATCGATATCGCCGACCAGCGCCACGGGTACATCGGCCGCGCGCGCGAAACCCATGTTGGCGATGTCATTGGCGCGGAGATTGATTTCGGCGGGACTGCCGGCGCCCTCCACCAGCACAAGATCGCATTCGCCCCGCAGGCGATGAAAGCTCTCCAGCACCACCTCGAGCAACGCGCCCTTGTTGCCTTGATAGGTGCTGGCCTGCTGGTTGCCGACGCGCTTACCGCGCACGATCACCTGCGCGCCGACGTCGCTTTGAGGTTTCAGCAGCACGGGATTCATATCGACGGTGGGCGGAACGCGGCAGGCCATCGCCTGCAACGCCTGCGCCCGGCCGATCTCACCGCCGTCGGCGGTCACCGCGGCGTTGTTGGACATGTTCTGCGGTTTGATGGGCCGCACGCTGACGCCGCGGTTGGCGAACAGGCGGCACAGCCCCGCGACCAGCACGGACTTGCCGACATCCGAGCCGCAGCCTTGAATCATCAGAGATGCCATAACGCGCCTCCGGCCAGCAGCGCGATCCATCCCCCGAAACACGCACGACGATAGACCCCCAGGCCGATGGCGAGATCGCCAGAGCGCGGTGGGGGGCCCTCACCGAAAGTGGGCCGGTTGTGCATGACCCCATCATAGGCCGCCGGACCGCCGAGTTGCACATGCAACGCGCCGGCCATGGCCGCCTCCGGCCAGCCCGCGTTGGGGGAAACATGTTTGCTTGCATCCCGCCGCATGGTGGACCAGCCGCCCCCGGCCGCGAGTGCGATCAGGCCGCCTGCGATGCGGGCGGGAACGTAGTTGAGCACATCATCCGCACGCGCCGCCGCCCAGCCGAAGTCGCGCCAGCGCGGTTCCATGTGACCAATCATACTGTCGGCGGTGTTGACGGCTTTGTAGATGAACAGGCCGGGCAACCCGGCCAGACAGAGCCAGAATAGCGGCGCGATCACACCATCGTTGAAGCTCTCGGCGAGGCTTTCCAGGGCCGCCGCCGCGACACCGCTCTCGTCCAGGCATGGCGTGTCACGGCCGACGATCTGCCCCACCGCGGTGCGTGCCGCCACGAGATCGCCGCTCCGGAGCGCGCGATCCACCGCGGTGACGTGTTCGTGCAGACTGCGCTGGGCAAGTCCGAGGGTCGCGGCCACGATCACGACGATGGTCCCGAGACGGGAAATCGCCAAGCCGATGACGCCGACCAGTACGGCGATGCCGACCATCGTGCAAATGCCGGCCATCCTCCGCCGGTGGGCCGGCCAATCCGTCTTGTTGAGACGCCGCTCCGCCGCACCGATCAGATTGCCGATCCACACCACGGGATGCGGCACACGCTTGTGCAACGCAGCCGGATAACCGACCGCGGCTTCTAGCGCCGCCGCGCTCAGCACCACCAGCGGATCAATCATGTCGGCCCAGGATCTCGATCAACGGGCCGCTTTCGCCTGGAATGGTGCGGGCGCGAACGCCGTAGGCCCTTTCGAGCACCTCCGACGCCAGCGCTTGCGCCGGCGGGCCGTCGCAGAGCACACGCCCTTCGGCCAAGACGATAATGCGGTCCGCCACGCGTGCGGCCACATGCAGATCGTGCAAGGTGACGACGACTCCGCGGCCATCCTCATGCGCCATGCGTCGGAACAGATCGGCCGCATCGAGCTGATGACGCGGATCGAGCCCGGTCAAAGGTTCATCCGCCAGCAGCCATTCCGGTTCGCCCGCAAGCGCCCGGGCTAAAAGCACGCGCGCGCGCTCACCGCCGGAGAGGGTTTCGACAATGCGCTCGGCCATGTCATCGGTCTCCGTCATGGCCAGCGCGCGATCGACCGCCGCCTGATCCGCGGCGGCAAGCCCGCGCGCGCCCAGGAAGGGCGTGCGGCCAAGACCGACCAAGGTGCGCACGGTCACCGGCCAGGCGATCTCGGGCGATTGCGGAAGATAGCCAATCCGCTGGCCACGCAAGCGCGCCGGGATGGATTGAAGATCTACCTCGCCAAGAGACACAGCGCCGCGATCGGGCTTACGAAGGCCGACGAGACACGTGAGCAGCGTGGACTTGCCGGCGCCGTTGGGGCCGATGATGGCGGTAACTTGGCCGCGCGCGAGGCGCAGGCTCACGCCTTGCAGCACGGCCTTGCTGCCGAGCGTGACGGCGACGTCGATGGCGGCCAGCGCGTTCATACGGTGGTCCGCCGCACGTTCATGAGGCGCATCAGGAAGAACGGCCCCCCCAGGATCGCCATGGCGATGCCGAGCTTGAGTTCCACCGCCGAAGGCGCGATGCGCACCCCGATGTCCGCGGCGAGCACAATCACCGCACCGGCAAGCGCGCTTGGGATCAATGTCGCGCTGGGACGCGAGCCCACGAAGGGCCGCACGATATGCGGCGTGAACAGGCCGACAAAGCCGATGGCCCCGGTGACAGCCACGCTGGCGCCGGCGGCAAGGCCGACCCCCAGCACGATCAGCAGCTTCATGCGGCTCACCTGCACGCCCATGGATCGAGCGGTGGCATCGCCCAGGGTCAGCGCATCTAAGGTCCGCCCGGTGAAGAGGAGGATGATCATGCCGACGGTCATGAACGGGAGCGCGAACTTCACTTCATCGAAGCTGCGATCCGCCAGCGATCCAAGCAGCCAGTTGACGATCTCGTTCACGGCCCAGGGTGTCGGCGCGAGATTGAGGGCAAGGGCCACGCCGGCGCTGGCGACGGTGTTCAAGAACACGCCCGCGAGCACGAACGTGAGGACACTCGAGGTAGCACCCGCCATCAGGATGAGCAGCGTGGTTCCGACGACGGCGCCGAACATCGCGCCGACCGGCAGGAGCCAGTACGATGCCGACGCCATGCCCAAGTAGAGCGTCATCACCGCACCGAAGGATGCGCTGGAGGACACACCCAGGATGCCGGGATCGGCGAGCGGATTGCGCGTGTAGCCCTGGAACGCCGCACCGCACATCGCCAATGACGCACCGACAAACACGGCCAGGATGGTGCGCGGCAGGCGCAACTCCGCGATGATGATCCAGCGCAGATCGTCCTCCGCACCGAACCAGGCGCTCCAGGGAATCCACACCTTCCCGGCGGTCAGGCTGAGTCCGAACAGCACAACAATTGCGACGGTGAGCGCGGCAAGCAGCCCCCAAGGCTTACGGTCGGTCATGGCCGCGCACCGAGAATCTGGGCACGGGTCTGCGCGAGGATCGCGGCGCTTTCGACGATCACGGCGCCGCCGCAATACATGAGCCGCTGGGGAAACTCGGCGCGGATGATCTGTTTGCTCACCTTCCGCATTGCCGGGTGACGTACCACCCGTTCCGCCCATCCCGGCATCATCGGATCCGGCTCCCCGGCGAACAACACCCGCGGTGGATCGGCGATGAGCCTTTCCAGGGAAATATTACCGGACTTGCCGACGCCATAGCGCGCGGCGACGTTCTCGAAGCCTGTGCGGCGGAACAACTCGTCGGTGAGCGTATCCGCGCCGACCGTGAAGCCGTTGGGTTCCATCAAAGCCGCGGGAATGAGTGGCGTACCCTCCGCCGGCGTGGCCGCGGCAATCGCCGCCTCGATCCGCGCCACCAAGGCCTCGCCCTTCTCCGGGTGACCGGTCAGATGGGCGATCCGGCGGATCTGCGCCACGCTGGCCTCGACCGTGTCGGGCACATCGAACAGTTCAGTTTGAATGCCGAGGCGCCGCAGGGCATTGCGGGTGGCCAGTGCGGAGTGGCGGCTGGTCATGACGAGGTCCGGCGCGAGGACGATCACCTCCTCCGCGGATTCATAGGTGATCGGCAAGGTGGCCGCGATTTCCGCGATGCTCGAGGCATGGGGATCGCGGGCATAGTGACTCACCGCGGCGATCTGCGACCGCTCGGCCACTTCCACCAACACAGCGTCCAGGCATGGATTGAGCGAGACGATCCGGGCGGGCGCGGCCTGGGCCGGAACGGTGAACGCCAAAGCGATGATGAGGGCGCGCAGCATCAGAAATCGATCCCCCGCTGGGCGCGCACGCCGGCCTCGAATGGATGCTTCACCAGGCGCATCTCCGTGACCAAATCGGCGGCATCGAGCAGCGCTTGCGGCGCGTTGCGGCCGGTGACCACGATATGTTTATCGCGCGGACGATCTTTCAGGCCGGCAACCACCGCGTCGACCGACAGATACTCATAGCGCAACGCGATGTTGAGTTCGTCGAGCAATACCAAGTGCAAGTCCGGATCGGCGATCATCTCCAGGGATGTGGCCCAGGCTTTCTCCGCGGCGGCGATATCGCGTTCGCGATCCTGCGTCTCCCAGGTGAATCCCTCGCCCATCACTTCGTAGCGCACGAGATCCGGAAAGCGCGCGAAGAAGTTTCGCTCGCCGGTCTTCCACTTGCCCTTGATGTACTGAACGATGCCGACACGCATATCCCAACCCAACGCGCGCGCCACCATGCCGAAAGCCGCCGTGGATTTGCCCTTGCCGTCGCCGGTGTGGACCATGAGCAGCCCGCGCTTCTCCTTCTTGGTGCGCATGAGTTCGTCGCGCTCGGACTTGAGCGCCTTCATGGCTTCGGCATGCGCGCGATTGATGTCCTCTTCGCTCATGTCAACGCCGCCTCAAGCCGCGCCCAATGGCTCGGGCCGGGAAGCCCGAACCGCAGCCATGTCGGCTGCGCCTCGAAGGCGCGCACCAAAATGCCGTTCTCCGCGAGTTTGCGGAATTGGGCCTGCGCGTCCGATACCTCCGCGAGACGAAAGAGCGCCGTTCCGCCGCGCACGGTGAGACCCGCACTTTTCAGCACGCGATCGAGCCGCCGTGCATCCTTGCACAGGCGCAGCAGCGTCGAATCGCGCCAAGCCGTATCCGCATAGGCCGCGCGGCCAATCGCAACCGCATCCACGCTCACCGGCCAATCGCCGACCATCGCGCGCAAGCGATCAGCGACGTCCCGCGCCGCGATCACAAAGCCCAGCCGCACGCCCGCGAGGCCATAGAACTTTCCGAAGGAGCGCAGCACGATCATGCGGCCCGACACCTGCGCCGCGACACTCAACTCGCCTTCCGTCTCGACGAAGGATTCATCGACGATCAGCCAGCGATTGCGCGCCAGCGCCCGCAACTCTTGGGGCGAGACACTGCCGCCGTCGGGATTGTTGGGATTGACCACCACCAGCGCCGCCGCCTCGCAGCGCGCGAGATCGCCGCGATCGATCCCGCGCACGGCACCGCCTGCCGCCTCCCAGGCCGCGCGATGGCCGCTGTAGGTGGGTTCCACAATCGCCACATCGCGCGCACCCGTGAGATAAGGCAACAGCCGCAGCCCCGCGTCCGCCCCCGGCACGGCGACGACACCCGCCGGATCGGCGCCAAACGCTTCCGCCGCGGCAAGTTCAAGTGCTGCGATGTCCACCGGATCGGGTAAGCGATCCAGCGCCGGCCGCTTCACATTGCGCACCGGCCAGGGCCGCGGATTGATGCCGGTGGACAGATCGATCCACGGCGCAGGCGCATGCGGAAACGCGGCCCGCGCATCCGCGAGCCGTCCCCCATGGCGTGTGAAGCCGCCCAGGTTAGAAGTGGGCGCGGACGCCGCCATAGACGCCCCGGCCCAACGTTCCGTAGTTGCGGGTTGTGGCATATTTCACATTGAACAGGTTCTCGAGCCGCCCGTAGAGATCGAACGTGTCGTTGATCGCCCAGGAAGCGCGCAAGTCCACCAACGTATAGTGCCCCAGGACGTTCCTATTGGCGGCATCGTCAAAAGCATCGCCGGAATAGCGTACACCGACGCCGGTGCTGAGCGGGATATCCCACGTATAGGTCGCCGACAGATTGGCCGTATTCCGCGGCCGCCGGGCCAGCGCCTTGCCGCGATTCACATTACCCGCCGTCATATTCTCCGTATGGGTATAGGTGTAGTTGGCCTCGAGCGCCAAATGCGCAATCTGCAACGATCCCGCCAGTTCGAGGCCGTAGGCGCGGGCGCGGTTGATGTTGTCATACACCCCCGATTTGCCGGGCGTGCACAGCGGATTGACGTTCGGGCAGGACACGAAGTCGATCTGGTTGGTGGTGTTGCGCAGGAAGCCGGTGGCGATCACCTTCACCGCGCCGTCGGCGAATTGCTGTTCGACGCCACCGTCCCAGCTCTCGGCGGACTCCGGCTGCAACCGCGTGTTCCCGAAGGGGCTGTAGAGTTGATAGAGCGTGGGCGCTTTGAAGCCCTGCCCAAAACTCGCGCGCAGCACGGTCGCGCCGTCGTTGAATGCCCAGGCTGCGGCAGCTTGACCAAGCGTATGGCCGCCGAACGTGTCGTGTGAGTCATGCCGTAGTCCGCCCGTAAGCGTGAGCCCCGACAGCACCTCGCCCTGGACCTGCGCGTAACCGCTGTTGATGGTGACGGCGCCGGCTATCGGTGTTGGGTTGGGCGTGAACGACGATGGCGACGCGGACGTCATCGTGGAACGCTCGCTTTCCGCACCGAATACCGCGGTCCAGTTCTCCGCGAACGCGAGCGAGCCCTGGTATTCCCAACGGCGATTCTTACCCCTGGAATTGAAGGTGTAGATCGTCACCGCCTGATCCGGATTGACCTGGCTACGTTCCGTATCGGTATAGCCGTAGGCCAAGCGGTTCTTGAGACGGCCGTCGAAAGTATCAGCAGTCACCCCGGCATAACCGACAAATTCCTTGGTGGTGGCGGCTTCGCGCGTATCGGCGAACGCAAAGGCCGGCGCCGGGAAACCATCGAATCCATTCCGCCCGCGCGAATACACCGCGCGCACGTCGACGGAAACGGTATCGGTAATCGCCACTTTGCCGCGGCCGGTGAATCCGGCGTTACGATAGCCGTCTGGCTCGCGTCCGTTCACGAAGGCGGAGATTCCATCGGTGGCATAGTAGCCGCCGCTCGCACGCCACATGAACTTCTCGCTCTTGCCGCCGATGCCGGCAATGCCATAGCCGGTGCCAAACGACCCGCCCTCGAGATTCGCATTTGCCTCGAACGGCTTTTCGGGCGCGGTGGTGATGACATTGACAACACCGCCGATGGCTTGGCTGCCCCACAGCGTGGACTGCGCGCCGCGCAGAATTTCGACGCGCTGCACATCGCCGATAAGCAGGTTGCCAAAGTTGAAGCCGCCGCCCGCTGTCGCCGGATCGTTGAGCTTCACGCCGTCGATCACGACGACGGTCTGATCGGATTCAGCGCCGCGGATGCGCAAGGCGGTCGTGCCGCCGATACCGCCGTTGCGGGAGAACGAGACGCCCGGTGTCTGTGCCAGGGCATCGGAGATCGCGATGGTTTGATTGTTCCGAAGCGCCTCTTGCGAGATCACCGTGACGGTCGATCCGACCTTGGTGAGCAGCTGCGGCGTGCGGGTTGCGGAGACGACAACCTGCTCGAGATTGTCGCGACCGCCCGCCACGTCCGGTGTCGGCGCGGGCGCGGCCTCGTCGGCGCGCGCGGACCATGCCGCCATCAAACAAGCCGTGGAGATAATAGAAATAGAGTAACGCATGTGCTTCCCTCGTTGACGACCACGCGCTGTCGGCCACACGAGAGTCAAAAAACGGAAACCGCCTCTGACCTTCGTGCGCTTTCAGCACACAATGTCGCCACACGGGGACTCTCCCGATCGTACGGCACACCCCGGCCGGACGAAGGACGACAGCGGCAGGCAGGTCTCCTGGCTCGCGGGTCATCGTCCGTGGTGCATCGCCTTCCCAAAGGGCCGATAAATCGGCGTCTTCAGTGGCATGTGATGCGCGGACTCGCCGCTTACAGTTGCGGGGGCAGCCCGGGTTTCACACCCGAGTTCCCTTTTGATCCTCGTCTTCGAGGAACCTGTCGCTGGAAGGTGGTATATCTCCGCGGTATTCGCGCGTCAACGAGGCGGCATGACCATCCATCTCATTCTTGGCGGGGCCCGGTCGGGCAAAAGCACCTATGCGCAGACCAGCGCTGAACAGGCCGCCGCCGTCGGCCGATCCCTTGTGATGATCGCGACCGCGGAACCGTTTGACGCTGAAATGTCTGCGCGGATCGACGCGCATCGGGCGTCGCGCGGGCCCGCATGGCGCACGATCGAGGCGCCGCTTGCGGTCGCACGCGCGATCGCATTCGTCCCCGCGCAAAGCTGCGCGGTGATCGACTGCCTGACGATCTGGCTGAGCAATCTGATGCTGAAGGATGCTGCCATTGACGATGAGCTGCGCGATCTCGAGCACGCGGCAAAAGCGTTCGTGGGCGATCTGTGGCTGGTCTCAAATGAAGTCGGCAACGGCCTAGTGCCGGAAACACCCCTGGGCCGCGCATTCCGCGATGCCAGCGGCCGCATGAATCAGCGCATGGCGGCCATGGCGGACGAAGTCACGCTCGTCGTCGCCGGCCTTCCCCTCACCCTCAAGAAGGCATCGCCATGAAAGCCCTTCACCTCATGGCTCACGGCGACCCGGCGCAGGTCGTCAAGATGGTCGACCTGCCGGAGCCGGAGCCCGGCCCGGGTGAACTCGTGATCGTTATGGAAGCAGCCGCGATCCACCTCGCCGACATCAAGGTCATGATGGGCGAGGAAGGCTTCCGCAAAGATGCGTTCCCCTTCGCCTGCGGCTTCGAGGGCGTTGGACGCGTGGAAAGGATCGGCGCGGGGGTGACCGAATTTAAAGTGGGCGACCGGGCGTTTCCGCCCCGGAACGTCGGTGCATACGCGCAAAAAGTCGTCGCGCCCGCCGCGACGACTTTTCCCGCGCCGGAAGGCGATGCGGTGCAACTCGCCCTCATGGCCGTCAACGGCATGACCGCCGTTATTTTACTGGAGGACTTCGGCACCTTCGCGCCCGGCGATTGGATTTTGCAGAACGGCGCCAATTCAAATTGTGGGCGCTATCTCATCGTGCTCGCCAAGGAACGCGGCATCCGCACGGTGAATGTGGTGCGCCGGCCGGAAATGATCGCGGAACTCACGGCCCTGGGCGCCGACGCCGTGATTCTCGACAGCGACGACGAGAAGGAACTCAAGCGCCGCGTCGATGCGGCCACCGGCGGGGCGCAGCTGCCGGTCGGCATCGATATGGTGGCGGGTACAGCGACCAATCGTATCGCCCACTGCGTCGCCAACGGCGGCACGGTGGTGAACTACGGCTACATCTCCGGCCAGATGTGCCAGGTGCATTTCCGCGAACTGTTCTGGCGCAACATCAAGCTGGTGGGCATGAGCACGGGCCGCGGACTTGCGGCGCGAAGCCAGGAGACAGTCCGCGCGCTGTATGCGGATTTGGGCGCCAAGATCGCGGACGGGCGTCTGCGCGCCGCCATCGCCGCCACCTATCCGCTTGCGCGCTACGCGGAGGCCTTTGCCCAAGCGCTTCGCACCGGGACAGAACGAGACGGCAAGGTAATCCTTCTGCCAAATGCCTGATTAGGGCTTCTCGAAGAACATCACATGCTGCCAGGGCAGGCCTTTCTCGGTCTTGACCCAGCGTAGGCCGAGCGACTCCATCTCGCGACGCGCCTGTGCCTCGCTCATCTTATGCAGCGTCTTGATCGGCACGCGCGCGTCTTCGGCGCGGTATTCCACGAGGGCGATGCGCCCGCCGGATTTCAGCCCACGCACCATGCCCTCGCCCATCTCCTTGGGTTCGGAGAACTCATGATAGGCATCGACCAGAAGAATGAGGTCGACCGCATTCGGCGGCAGCTTGGGATCTGAAATCGTGCCCAGCACCGTGACCACTTTGGCGCCTTCCGACGGCTTGCGCTGTTCGATGATGTCCAGCATCTCCTGCTGGATATCGACAGCGTAGACTTTGCCCTGAGCGGCTACCTTCGCCATGCGGAAGCTGAAATAGCCCGTGCCCGCGCCGATATCGGCGAGCACGTCGCCCGGCTTGATTCCCAGCAGCGGTATCAGCTTCGATGTGCCCTCTTCCTGATCCCGCTCCGGACGTTCTAGCCAATCCGCCGCCTGATGCCCCATCACATGGGCAATCTCGCGGCCCATGTAGACCTTACCGATGCCGTCCGGCGACGCGGGCTTGGTGGTGTACTGCGCGAACGCCGGGCCGGCGATGAACGCCAGAATGATAATCGCGATACGCATCATTTGCGGTGGTTCACTTCCATATAGATCCCATTGGGATCGAACATCGACATGGTGCGCAGCAGGATCTTGCTCTTGCCGTCGAAGCCGGGCACGTCCCAATCCGTCGGCGGCGCAATGATGGTGGCACCCGCTTTCACGGCGCGCTCATAGCAGCCATCCACGTCCGCGCTTTCGATCACCAAGACGGTCTCCCCCAGCTGCACCTTGGTACGGTTTTTCTTGATGCCCACGTCGAAAGGCGGATCGAGATACTGGATGAGACCCAGCATGCCGATGTCCGGGTGCTCCACCTTCAACAGGATGAGATGACACGGCGCATTGTGGGGCGCGGCGGGCGGGAACTTCTCGTGCACCGGCACCGCCTTGTTCTCGTACCACTTGGTCCAGCCGAACACGTTCATATAGAACGCGGCGGATTCTTCTGCGTTTGCGACGACGAACGTCGTGCGCCTTAGAATGGCGTGGACCATGACGAACCCCCGTTATTTCTTGCCCGGCAACATCTCGTTCAACTCGAGGCGCGTTCCCACCGGGTCGCGGATGAACAGCTGGCGCGAACGCCCGGAGCGCGACAGCGTCGGCGGCTGCGTGATAACGACGCCGGCGGCCTTCGCACGGTTGTAGATTTCGTCGACGCCCTTCACCACGTGCACCAGCGTCACGCCGTTCCACGCGGCGACATTTCCCGCCGGCTGCACGACATCGGGCAATTTCGCGTCGGTGCTCATGACCGCGATAAAGGCGCCGTCAGTGGATTTCACATACGTCAGATCGATGTGCGAGCCGCCGGGGAACCCGAACGGGTTTCCCTCGGGATAGGGGCCGGCGCCGATGGTGGTGCCCTCCTCCTTATAGCCCAGCACGTCGCGATAGAATGCGACCACCGCCGGACGATCGCGCACGAGCAGCACAACCCGCTCCAGCGTGGCGGTCGGCGCGGGCTCCGCCGCGACAACGGGTGCGGAGAGCATCAAACTCCACAGACATGCGGCAACTTTTCGCATCGGCACTTCCTACTTTGAGGTCGGCAACAGTTCATAAAGTTCAAGACGCACATGGTTGGGATCCCGCAGGAACATCTGCATGGATCGCCCCGTGCGCGACAGCTTGGGCGCCATGAGGACCTCGTACCCGCCGGCCTTCGCACGCGCGTGAATCTCTGCAATGCCGGTAACCTGGTGCACCAGCATCACGTCGCCGGCGGAATTTGCGATGCCTTTCGCGCGCGGAAGGGCGGCGAACTTTGGGCTCTCGACGCCCATGATGCTGAGACCCGCCCCGTCCTTGGACTTCATGCCGGTGAGTGTGACTTTTGCATCCTTGGGCAACCCGAGGGAGTCACTCGCCTCGGTCGGCGTGGTATCCAGTTCCTCGTAGCCCATGACATCGCGGAAGAATTTGACAGTCGCGGCGCGATCTTTCACGAAAATCGCCGTGCGCAGATAGGTCGATGAAACCCCCTCGGCCATGGCTGGCCCGGCGGCGAACAGTAGCGCGGCTGCAAGCAGAGCGATTGGGCGCATGGGATGGTCCTTCCCTGGAGGGATGCAGCATTTCATACGGTCGACGGAAGCGTCTAGACTGGCGGAACTATGGACGATCTCGACACCAATGTACGGCTTGTGCCGACCGCAACCCACTGGGGTGCTTACCAGGCGGAGGTGCGCGGCGGCCGCGTGACCGGCATGCGTCCGTTCCCCGGCGATCCGGACCCCTCGCCCATCGGCCAGTCGATTCCCGGCGCCATCGTCGACCCTATGCGCATCCCGCAGCCGATGATCCGGCGCGGCTGGCTGAAACACGGACCGAAGCGCGGCGGCAACGCCCGCGGTGAGGAACCGTTCGTCGCTGTCCCGTGGGATGAAGCGCTCGACCTGATCGCCGCGGAACTGACGCGCATCAAGACGGCCCACGGCAACAAGGCGATCTACGCCGGGTCCTACGGCTGGGCCAGCGCTGGCCGCTTCCATCACGCCCAAAGCCAGATGCGCCGATTCTTGAATCTCTTCGGCGGCCATACTTTTTCCCAGAACACCTATTCCACTGCCGCCGCCGAGGTGATCGTGCCCCATGTGCTGGGGGACTTCTGGCAATTCCTCCTCAAGATGAACACCTGGGAACAGATCGCCGCCGACAGCGAACTGGTGGTCGCGTTCGGCGGGCTGGCGCTGAAAAATTCGCAGGTCCATTCGGGCGGCTTCGGCCACCACATCGCCAAGCAGCGTCAGCAGGAATGCGCAGCGCGCGGCGTGAAGTTTGTGTCCATCACCGCCATCAAGGACGACACGGCGGACTTCCTGAATGCCGAATGGCTCGCGCCGCGGCCGAATTCGGATACCGCGCTGATGCTGGCGCTCGCCCACACGCTGATCACCGAGAACCTGCACGACGAAAGCTTCCTACGCACGCATTGCGTCGGCTGGGAGAAGTTCCGCCCCTACATCACCGGCGAGAGCGACGGCGTCGCGAAGGACGCGGATTGGGCCGCGCGCATCACCGGCCTGCCCGCCGACACCCTCCGCGATCTCGCGCGCCGGATGGCCAAGCACCGCACGCTGATCAGCATCAGCTGGTCGCTGCAGCGCGCCGATCACGGGGAGCAGCCGTACTGGATGGCCATCGCGCTGGCGGCGATCCTGGGCCAGATCGGATTGCCGGGCGGCGGCATCGGTTTCGGTTACGGCGCCATCAACGGGATCGGCGCGGATGGTTCACGTATCGCGCTGCCGGCCCTGCCGCAAGGCATCAACGCGGTGAGCAATTTCATTCCCGTGGCCCGCATCGCAGAGATGCTGGAGAACCCCGGCGAGCCTTTCCAGTACAACGGCCGCGACCTCACCTATCCCGACGCGCGAATGATCTATTGGTGCGGCGGCAATCCATTCCACCACCATCAGGACCTGCCGCGCCTCGCGCGCGCCTGGCAGCAGCCGGAAACCGTGATCGTGCACGAGCCGTGGTGGAACCCGCTCGCGAAGCACGCGGACATCGTGCTGCCGGCCGCAACGGCCCTGGAGCGCAACGATATCGCCGGGGTGCAGCAGGACACCTTTGCTCTGGCCATGCACAAGGCGGTTGAGCCGGTCGGCCAGGCGCGCACGGATCACGAGATCTTCAAAGCACTCGCGGAGCGGCTCGGCTTCGCGAAGAAGTTCACCGAGGGTCGCTCCGAGATGCAGTGGCTGGAACACCTTTATGATCAATGGCGCAAGCGGGCGGCCACCATCGATGTGCAAATGCCGCCATTCGCGGACTTCTGGGCGGCCGGACATCACGAGCTGCCGAACCGGCCGCTGGGAACGCCGTTCCTAGGCGACTTCCGCGCCGATCCCGCCGCGCACAAGCTCACCACCCCATCCGGGAAGATCGAGCTCTTCTCCGAGCGCGTCGCAAGCTTCGGCTATGACGATTGCCCGGGGCACCCGGTCTGGTACGAGCCGGCCGAATGGCTCGGTGGCGAAGTCGCGACACGTTATCCGCTGCACATGATCTCCAACCAGCCGCGCACACGTCTGCACAGCCAGTACGACAACGGCGCGGTGAGTCAGGCGAGCAAGATCAAAGGCCGCGAGCCGGTGTGGATCAATCGCGACGACGCTGCCGCGCGCGGCATCGCGGACGGCGACGTGGTGCGCGTGTTCAACGATCGCGGTGCCTGCCTTGCGGGCGCGGTGCTGACGGAGGAGATCCGCCCCGGTGTGATCCAACTCGCCACGGGCGCGTGGTACGCCCCGGTCACCGCACCGGGTGGGGCGCGCGGCAATAGCTTGACCCTATGTACTCACGGCAATCCCAACGTGCTCACGCGCGATGTCGGCACCTCGCGCATTGCCCAAGGACCTTCGGCCCACACGTGCCTCGTGGAAGCCGAGAAATTCACGGGTCCCCTGCCCGCCACCGAGGCCATGCGGCCGCCGGAACTCGTTTCGCGAGACGCTTGAAACATGCACGAAGAGCAACTGACCCAGTGGCAGCGCAGCCATAGTTATCTGGGCATGGCCCACGACCGTAACGAAGGCCGCACGCGGCTAGTGCTGCTCCTCACCCTTGTGATGATGGTGGTGGAGATCGCCGCCGGCACGGTGTTCAACTCCATGGCGCTGCTGGCGGACGGCTGGCATATGGCGAGCCACGCCGCGGCCCTCGGCATCGCGAGCGCGGCCTACATGTATGCGCGCCGTCACGCCGCCAACGAGACCTACAGCTTCGGCACCGGCAAGGTGGGCGATCTAGCGGGCTTCGCGTCCGCGCTGATCCTGGCGCTGATCGCGCTGATGATGGGATGGGAATCCATCCAGCGCCTGCTCAATCCGGTCAGCATCGCCTACGACGAGGCCTTGATCGTCGCGGCGATCGGCCTTCTGGTGAACATCGTCAGCGCATTCCTGCTCGGCGACGAGCACCATGATCATGACCATGCGCACGACCACGATCATGACCACGAACATGATCATGGAGGGCATCATCGCGATCACAATTTCCGCGCCGTCTACGTGCACGTCATCGCCGACGCCGTGACGTCGGTGATGGCCATCGTCGCCCTCGCCGCCGGGCGGTTCTACCAGGTGGGCTGGCTCGATCCGGTCATGGGCCTGGTGGGCGGCGCCGTGATTCTGCAATGGTCCTACGGGCTGATGCGCACCACAGCGCGCATCCTCTTGGACGCGGAGCCGACGCCCGGTCTGGCCGCGAAAGTGCGCGGCGTCATCGAGGCGGATCGCGACAATCGCGTCGCCGATCTGCATGTGTGGCGCCTAGGCCCGGGACATCTCGCGGCGATGGTGACGGTGGTGAGTCATCACCCCCAACCGCCCGCACATTACAAAGCGCTGCTCGGCGGTATCGCCGAACTCAGTCACGTGACGGTGGAAGTTGAATGTTGCGACGATCATTCGCCGGGGCATCCGCCTGGCTTGGCGGCAGGTCATTCGGGTCATGGTCGATGATCGGACCGCCGCCCAGATTTCCGCGTGATTGACGCTCGCCATCCGACCGCACGAACGTCCATTCCATTTGTGGCTTGCGCCCGAAGATCGCCAGCAACAAGAGCACGACGGCCAGGACCACCGCGGCGGCGGTGAAGGCGAATACGAACAGGATCGCCGCGCCGATCAGGCCGACGATGAATAGCACCACACGAAGATAGAACCCCAGCATCGCTCACATATGAGGGGCCGGGGGCTTGGCCGCAAGGCCGTTTAGGCGAAACGCGCGACCACTTCCACCGCGGCGCGCTCGCCCGATTCCATGGCCGATTCCATGCCCACGTCGAGGCGGCGGGTATGTTCGCCGGCGAAGTGCAGGCGGCCGTGGGGCTTGATCATATCCACGGCATAGCGCGTGACCTGGCCCGGGCTGTAGGAGTGGCGGCAGCCTTCCACGAACTGATACTGCGGCCAGGAGTGCACGCCGATCACCTCCATCTTGCCCTTTGTGGACGGACGCAGGCGCTCGATCTCCTTCACCACGTACTCACCGCGCTCCTTCGGCGGCAACTGGTCGATGCGGTCGCCCTTCTTGCCGGTGTTCACAACCGCGAGACGATCGCGTGAGCCATCGTAACCAAAGGGCTGACGCACGATGGTGAGCGCGCCATCGGTCCACAGCGACGCATCCATCCCGTCCTGCTCCCAGAAGGGTGTACCCTTGAGGCGGATGTGGATCTGGCTGTTGTTGGCGTAAGGCATATGCCGCACGGCTTCGGCCTGCGCGCCCTGCAAGGGCGGATCGATGGAGATGCGGTTGAGCGGCCGGAACGGCACGGCGGAGATGGCGTAGTCGCCGGTGTAGCTGGTGCCGTCCAGGCACCGCACGGTGACTTTCTTACCCGTCATCTCGATGGATGCGACCACTTTTCGCAGCTTTACGCGATCGCCGAGCGACTTTGCCATCGCCTCCGGCAGGCGCGACGTACCGCCGACAACGCGCTGGCTGCGCTGCGCCATCGCCTCGAACTTGTCCTTGCCGTCCGAGGTCGATCCGTTCGCGGCGGGCTTGTTGGTGCCGAAGATATCGGCGGAGCGCGCTTCTTCTTGCAGCAGCGTCAGCAGCGACACGTTCCACAGATCCGGCGCGATCAGGCCTTCGTTCATGAGGCGCATGGCTTCGTCGGAGGCGCCGAGTTTCTTGAACCAAATGCCGGGTTCGATGTCGTATTGCGCGGCGTTGGCTTCGAGCCAGTCGTCCGGCGCTTTGAAGGGCATGCCCTTCTTGTAATAGAAGCCGGCCAGCGCCGACGGCAGGATCGCGCGTTCCGCGCCGACTGTCTTGTTCAGCGGGGACGAGGCCCAGTCTTCCTTCTTCACCAGCTTGCCGCCGAGGGCGAATGTGTAGGGCGCGTTGATGTTGGAGCCTTGCGCGAGTTTCACGCCCAGGCGCTGGCATACGTCGAGCACGCGCGCGTAGTCCGGTCCGATCTGGCTGGCGCCGAATTCCGGGTGACCTTCGACGTGATCCGCGGTGAAAGCGCGCCCGCCCACGCGGCTGTTCGCCTCCAGCACCGTGACGTTCGCGCCCTGCTCCGCGAGGATCAGCGCCGCATTCAAACCCGCGAGGCCGGCGCCGATGATGACCACATCGGTCTTTTCGGCGGCGAAGGCCATGCGCGGACCGGAAGCCGCGGCAAGGGCGCCGAGGGCGCCGACTTTGAGAAGGGTGCGGCGGGCGGTGGTCATGGCAGTCTCCTGTTCGCGCGACGGTCGGACAGTGACGCAGTTCACCGGACGCGCGCAACAGGGAGAGCGGAAAAGCCCGTGGCGTGGCCGTTTTTTGCGCTGCAGCGATAAAGCGGCTAGATCGCCCGCTCGTACATTCGATAGGTCTTATAGACCTTGCCGCCGATGTCCTCGATCGAATGACAGGTCTGGGTGTTGGTCTCCAGCACCCAACTCATCTCGCAGATCGGCATGCCCATCTTCAACTGCGCCTCGCGCACCGCGCCGACCGTGAGCAAGGCGAGCAGGGAGCCGATGGTCTTGTTCTTATATTCCGGGCTTACACCCATCAGGATCACACGTGTCCCGGAAATGAATGAGCGCCGCGTCAGCAGGCGCCAGATCAGCTTCGCCCAGCCGAACGGCAGAAGCTTGCCTTTGAGATCGCGGATGATCTCGTTGAAATCGGGCAACGCCAGACACATCGCCCCGGGCTTGCCGTCGACGGTGGCGATCGAGACCAGTTCCGGAATCACAATGAGCTTGGTCTCCTCGGCCAAGTGCTTGCCCTCGGCCTCCGTCATGGGGATCGCGCCCCAGTTGTCGACCCAGCCGGCACGCCAGATTTCGACAATCGCCGCGAAATCCTCGTCATAGCGTTTCGGATCGAGCGCGCGCACCGCGAGCCGCGGGTTGCGCGCCAGACTGCGATTCAGCCACTTCATCTGCTTGAAGGGCAGCGCGGTGTCCATCGGCGTCAAATAGGCGCGCATGTCGACGACCTTGGTGAAGCCGGCGGCCTCCACCACGGTCTGGTAGTGCGGCTGAGCATGCCCCATGGCGACGCGCGGCGAACAGGCGAAGCCGTCGATCAGCAGGCCCGATTCATCGTTGACGTTGAAGCTGAACGGCCCGACGCAGCGCTTCATTCCCTTCTCGCGCAGCCAGGCGGCGGCGGCCTCGAACAGCGCATTCGCCACGGCTTGATCGTCGATGCATTCGAAGAAGCCGAAGAAGCCGGTCGCGTCGTTGTAGGTCTTCAGATGGTTGTGATCGATCTGCGCCGAGATGCGGCCGACAGGTTTCCCATCGCGCTCCGCCACCCACAGCGCGGCTTCGCCGTGCTGGAACCAGGGATTCCGCTTCGGATTGAGCCGCGCGCTTTCGCCGACGGCGAGCGGCCCGAGTTCCAGATTGATCTGCGCGACCCAATAGGGATCGTGGCCTTGGGTAACATGCGGCACGCGCGTGAAGTCGGCCACGCTGGCGCCGGCCCCGACACGCTTGAGGGTGACAGGCCCTGACGCCATTTGGTCCATGCTCTGACTATTCGGCGGGGGCTTGGTTCGCCATCTGGCGCTTGCGGTGCACCGGGTTGGCGATATGCGGCCAGCCGGGCGTGAGCTTGGCGACGAAGGGATAGATCTTCGCCACATCCTCGTCGTAGCCGAGGTTGAACACGGTCGCCGACTTCGGACGATCCGCCGCACCCACATAGAACGTGCCGAGCAGTCGGTCCCAGAACAGATTGGTGATGCCGTAGTTGCCGTTCTCGTTGTGGAAGTGGTGCGCCATGTGGAACTTCTTCATCTCCCGCACCCAGGCCCACTTCGGCAGATAGCCGAGATGCTGGATGCAGTGGACGTATTCATACACGCAGGTCGTGATCACGCCCGTGCACAGTGCGGCGACAGCACCCACGGTGCCGGCCAGCACGTAGCCCACCGGCATGGTGGCGATCATCACCGTCGGCAGCGTCGTATAGAGCGCGCCGAACAGAACCTTCAGATTGTTGGGGTCGCTGTGGTGATCGTAGTGAATGCGCTTCCAGGTGCCCGCGGTCAGCCGCGACTTCCACATCCAGCGGCTATGCAGGATGTAGCGGTGCAGCACATACCAGACGACCGGATAGATCACGACGGTGGCGACAATCGCGGCGCCGGTGCGGACGAGATCCGCCTGTCCTTGCGTCACCGCCCAAAGCACGTACCCGCCGCTGACAAGCGCCACGGCGATATAGGCGGCGATGGCGTAATACTGAAAATAGGCGATCGTCAGCCCCCGCAGGTTCATGCGGTCGAGGTGATATTCCTTGTCGGACCAAAATCCGATCTTGAAGGGCGCTTCGCTCATAAGTCGTTCATATACGCCGCGTCACGTGCGCGCACCAGAGTGCTCGAACCTGAACACGATCCATATTCCCACGGTTGTAAAGAACGCCAGCGGCAGCCAGGCCGCCAGAAGCGGCGGCAGGGACCCGAATTGGCCCATGGCGAGCAGCACGTTATCGATCACCACGAACAGGAAACCCAGGCTCACGCCGTAGATGATCGTGAGCACGGCGGCGCCCTGACGATGGTGCGCGAACGCGGCGATCGCGCCGAGCAACGGCATGATCGCCAGCATGATCGGCCCTGCGATCTTCTGGTGCAGCCACGTATCGTAGAAATACCCCGGCCGCGTGCCGACGGATTCCGGCCCGGCATATTGGCGCAAGGATTCGATCGACAGCGCGTTCGGATGGCTGGCATAGCGCAGGAAGTTCTCGGGCTTCATCTCCGTGCGCCAGATCGGCGTGATGTCCTCGACCGCTTCCATATCGCCGACGGCGGTCTCGCCCTGGGCGCTGCCGCCCTCCTTGTCGCCGCCGACACGCTTCACCTCGAAGGTGGACCACTGGTTGTCTTCCCAGATGGCGAGACGGATGGAGATGATGTCGCGGATGCCGCCGTCCTTCTCCTTGCGGAACAGGCGCAGGTCGTTCAGCACGGTGCCGTCGCGCATGACGTGGCCGACGCGCACGAACGTGTCGCCTTCCATCAGCCAGCTCGCCTCTTCGTTCTTCACCTGGCCGTCAGGCCGGTAGTCGGCGGCTTTCCAATCCGCAAGGACCGCGTTGGTCTTGGTGGCGACGAAATTGGAGAACAGGAACAGCAGCACCGACAGGATGCAGCCCACAATCACCAGTCCGCCGATCAGGCTGAACACGGAACGCCCCGATGCGCGCATCGCCAGGATCTCGCTGTTCTTTGCCAGACCGATGAGAGAGGTGAGCGCACCGAGCAATCCGGCGAGCGGGGCAACCGTCTCGACGATGGTGGGGAAGCGCAGCGCCACATACCGCAGCAGCGACACGACCGGCGCCCCGCCGCCCTTGAGGACTTCGGTCGCCTGGCTCAGCAGGTCGAGGGCCTGGAGAAAGAACACCAGCCCGATCAGCAAGGCCAGGAAGCGCATGACGTAGGCGCGCATCAAGTAGCTGGAGAGAATCATCGGCGTCGTTCGGGTCCTTGGGCGCGGCCCGTCTCGTCCGAGCCCGGCCGGGCGCATGTTTAGCGCATATTCTCGGGTGTTTGCGGGATGTTGCCTAGGTCTGCAATAATATTGCGT
This sequence comes from Rhodospirillaceae bacterium, assembly GCA_965279655.1. Classification (GTDB taxonomy): domain Bacteria; phylum Pseudomonadota; class Alphaproteobacteria; order Rhodospirillales; family Rhodospirillaceae; genus SCTM01. The sequence goes on along the minus strand of OZ257255.1, from coordinate 4,485,210 downwards.
GCGAATTGATCCCAGGACCCGGCCTTTCCGGGGCCTGCACCGTGGGGTAGCAGAGAAAAACGCCGGTTATGACCAAGGCCTACGCCCCCCTCGCGGTCATTACGAATCGCGGCAGCACCCTGAATGCGCGCCAGGAGAACTGGATCGCCCCCTGGCTGTCCGGCCAGCCGGACATCCACCACTTCCCGATCGAGAGCGGCGCAGACCTCCCGGATGTGCTGGCCCGCTGCGCCCACCTCGCTGTCGAAACCGTCGTCGTGAACGGCGGCGACGGGACGGCGAGCCTGGTGTTCAGCGCGGTACTGGCCGCACCCACGCCCGCGCCGGCACTCGCCCTGCTTCCTTCCGGCAAGACCAACATGACCTCCACGCGCTGGGGCATGGGTGCGAACAAGGACGAAGGCCTCGCCCGCCTCTTCGATCTGCGCCGCCGCGGCGTGATCGCGCAGAACCTCGAGACCCATAACGTGCTGGGCGTCGACTCGGGGGGAGGTCGCGCGCCGCAATACGGCGCGTTCTTCGGCGCGGCTGACGTGGTGGAAGGCATTCTCTTCTGCCGCCGCCATCTCTATCCCCTGCCCTTGCCGCATGGCGTAAGTCACGCGGCAGCCCTTGGCGTGTTGATGGGGCGCAGCCTGCTGCAAACCGGCCAGGGCAGCGACGTGACCGTGCACGACCACGAATCCCTGGTGGAGTCCGGACGGTTCTTCATGATCGTGGCGACGGCGCTCGACGAGATGCTGTTAGGCCTGCGGCCGACCCCGGCGGACGGACCGGAGCTCGCATCCACCTTCCACTATATGAGCCTGCGTCCCGGCACCGGCGCCGCCTTGCGCGCCGTGCCGCGCTTCTTGAGCCGCCGCATCAATCCCGGCCAGGGCGTGACCGTGCGCCGCTCGCAGCGGATGACGCTCAAATTCACCGGCCCCTATACCCTCGATGGCGAGATGTTCATGGCGTCGGCGGATCAACCGGTGATCTTGGACGCCACCAAGACGCTCCGCTTCGTGCGCGGCATGTCATGAACACCATCGAAGACATCATCGGGGACGAAGTGGATATGCCCCCGGCGGCGCCCATCGCCGCCTGCGCGGAGGTGCTGCGCCGGCGCTTCGGCCCGGCGACCGCCGCCGTGATCCTCTACGGCGGCGCCTTGCGCGATCCGACGCCGGACACGTTGTTGGATTTTTACGTGCTCGCGGACGACCTCTCGGTTCTGCCGCATCCCTTGGCGCGCCTGGGTGCAAGGCTGCTGCCGCCCAACGTTTACTTCCTGACGGTGGCGGACGGCGCATCCGTTCATCGCTGCAAAGTGGCCGTTATGACGTCGCGCGACTTCGCGCGCGGCATGTCGGCGTTTGCGCCGCATCTCTGGGCGCGGTTCTCACAGGGGGTGAGCGTGGCCTATGTGCGCGACGATGCCGCGCGGCGGCTGGTGATCGAGGCTCTTTCGACCGCCGTGCGCCGCACGGCTGAATCGGCCCTGCCGCTGATGTCGCCGATCTACACCGTGCACGACTTGTGGACACGCGCGTACACCGAGAGCTATGCCGCGGAGCTGCGGCCCGAAAACGCCTCGCGCGCAGCGGAGATCGCCAATGCGCCGCGCTTTGGCGCCCTGTCGGCGGCGATGTTCGGCGAGGAGCGCAAGGGCAGCGCCAGAGTTGCGTCCCTCGCCTGGGCGGTGCGCCGCCCCTGGGGCAAGGTTCTGAACGCGCTGCGCTTGATGAAAGCGGCCTTCACCTACGACGGCGGGCTCGACTATGCCGTCGCCAAGATCGCCCGGCATTCCGGTGTAAACGTCGCGGTGCGCGACTCCGACAGGCGCGTACCGCTGCTCGGCGGCATCCGCATCTTCGTCGAAGCCTGGCGACGGGGCGGCGTGCGTTAACGTTCAAGACGAAACGACGCAACTCCCGCCGGCGGCGCGCGCTCCCCGGTTGTCCCGCCCAAACGACCCTGTAAGCTACCGCGCGGGGGCACCATGATCTTCTCCACGTCACAGCGCTTCATCTTCATTCATGTACCGAAGGCCGCGGGCACATCGATCAATGCCGCGCTCTCGCCGCATGACGTCCTTTTCCCGGTGCGCTCGTCCGACGCGGCCCAGCGACGCGCCTTCGCGGAAGCCGCCGGCGTGCCCGCCGCGCTGGCGGATATAGGCACCCACGCCTCGGCTGCGCAGTTGATCGACCTGATCGGCGCGGAGGACTTCGCGGGCTATTTCAGCTTCGCTTTCGTGCGCAATCCGTGGGATGTGGCGGTGTCGTGGTTCCACTACCGCCTGATCAATCCCCACATCGCGGGGCACAAAGAAGCCGCAAGCTGCGACACCTTCGCACGCTACGTCGACCGGCATCTTTCAGGCCCGGAGGGCCCGCGCCTCGCGGGTCCACAACATCCTTATGTGACCAACCCCGCCGGTGACGTGGCGCTGAACTTCATCGCACGCTACGAGAATTTCGACGCGGACTACGCCTCGATCCTGCAGCGGCTGAATGTGAAGACCCTGGAACTTGACCGGCTGAACCAGAGCTATCACGCACCCTGGGCGCAGCTGTATACGCGCGAGACGTTCGCGCTGGTCGGCAAGCTGGTGGAGAAGGACGCGACCCTATTCGGCTACGCCAACGACCCCGATACTTACGGGATTAAATAGCCCTTAGCCCGCGGCGACGCGCTTGCGGTCCGGCTCGATGAGGCCGAGCGACGTGGCCACCGCGCCGAAGATTTCGATCACTTCGTCGAGTTGCTCTTCCGTGTGCGCGGCGCACAGGCTCGCGCGCAGAAGCGAGTAGCCGTACGGCGTGGCCGGCGGCAGGGCGAGGTTCACGTAAACGCCGGCCTCGAGCAGACCGCGCCAGAAGGCGGCGGCAACGCCCGGATCCGGCGCCACCACGGCGACCACGGGGCTCAGGCCGGAGGCGATCTTGAGGCCCAGGTTGCTCAGGCCCGTGTGGAGATGACGCGCATTGCGCATCAGGCGCGTGCGCAGGGCGCCGCCGTTGTGGATCAGGCCCAGGTTCACCTTCGCCGCGGCGACGACGGCCGGGGGCAGGGAGGCGGTGAACACATAGGCGCGGCACACCAGGCGCAGGATATTGAACTGCGGATGGTTGGAGACGCAGAAGCCGCCGACGGTGCCGACGGACTTGGAGAACGTACCGACGATGAAGTCGACGTCTTCTTCCACGCCTTCCTGCTCCGGCAGGCCGCGGCCGTACTTGCCGAGCACGCCGAGCGAGTGCGCTTCATCGGAGAGCAAGTAGGTGTTGGCGTGCTTGCGCTTCACCGCCGCGATCTCTTTCATCGGCGCCATGTCGCCCAGCATCGAGTAGATGCCTTCGACGACGATCAGCTTGTTGCCCGGCTTGTCGGCGAGGCGGGCGAGACGCTTGTCGAGATCGGCGGCGTCGTTGTGCTTGAAACGGATGATCTGCGCCGAGGAGGCGCGCACGCCGTCATAGATGCTGGCGTGGCAATCCGCGTCCATCAGGATGAAATCGTCCGGACCCATCAGGGTGGACAGGATGCCGGCGTTCGCGAGGAAGCCGGTGGAGAACACCATCGCGTGCTTGGTGTTGTAGAATTCGCGCAAGGCCTGCTCGAGGTCCGTGTGGCCCGAATAAGTGCCGTTGGCGACGCGGCTGCCGGTGGTGCCGGTGCCGCCCGCGTCGAGGGCGGCGTGCGCGGCGGCGAGTGCTTCCGGCGCGAAGGTGAGGCCGAGATAGTTGTTGGTTCCGACGAGGATGGTGCGGCGACCTTCGATCATCGCTTCGGTCTGCGACAGCACTTCCGTCATCGTCACCGAGAACGGATCACGCCCGCCGTCGCCGAACAGCGCGTCGCGCTGGGCCATCAGTCCTGCAAATCGGTCGAATAAATCCGCCATGGTCTTCCCCCAAGGGAGCGCGTCTCAGCGCTCCGCGAGCAGTTTCTCCAACGCCACCCCAAAGTCCCGGACCGTCGCGATGTCCGGCAGGATGTTGAGCGGCATGGAGATATCGAACTTGTCTTCCACGCTCGCCACGAACTCCATGACGATCAGGGAGTCGAAGTTCATGTCTTCCGCAAACCGCGTCTCCGGCGTCACAGCTGCGCCGGTCTTGTTGAACGTGCCGATCAACTCATAGAGAGCCGCAAAGGTTTCCGGCGACGGTTCGTTCTGCTGCCCCGTTGCCATCGACTTCCGCGTCCCGTCAATCAGCCCCCGGACCGGACAAACGGTAAACCCGGCTCAAGCGACTGCAATTCCAGCAAAATGAGTCGCTTATTGCGGTGCGAAAGACAATTCAATTGCCGCGTTGCAATCTTAACAGGCCCTGTGAGTCGGCCCATTCCGCGGTGTTTTTGAACCCTTCGGCCAGGGTCCACCGGGGGGAATAGCCCGCCAGCCGAGGGGTGGCCGCCACCCAGTCCGGGTGCAAAACCTCCCCCACCTTGTCCCAGGATAGGACCGAAGCACGGCCGGTCAGCCTGGCGATCAGGGTCCCGACCGCTCCGCTGGCGTAGAGCGCCGCCCTCGGGACCGAGACGGTCCGGACCGGACGGCCCAGGGCGGTGGCCGCCGCGCGGGCGACCTCGTCCCAGCCATACCCACGGGCGGCGTGATCGTCGAACTCGACCGGATGGTCGGGCAGCGCGTCCAGATCCAGCGCTGCGAGCACCGCCTGCGCCGCATCGTCCACATGTACCAGGGACAGGCGCGCGCCCTTCACCGCCGGGACGAGGATGGCGCCCCGCGCCGCCATTTGCAGGACGCGCAGGGCCTCCCGGTCGCCGGGGCCATAGACCGCCGGCGGCCGCAGCACCACAACCGGCATGCGATGACGTTGCGCCCAGGCGGTCTGTTCGCCGACGGCCTTGCTCATGGCATAGGCCGACAGATGCGGCTCGCGCGCGGCGAACGACGACACATGGATGAAGCGCGGCGGCGTGGTCCGGGCGAGCGCCACATCGGCGAGCGTCGCGGTCCCAATGGCATTCACCGCGTTGAAGCCTTCGGCGTTGAGCGCCTTCACCGCGCCGGCGCCGTGAACGATCGCATCCGCGCCGTCGACGAGTTTCGTCAGCGCCGCGCGGTCGCCGAGATCGCCGCGCACCCATTCCACGCCGGGCACGTTCCCCGGCGTGCCGCGCACGAGCGCGCGCACCGCGAAGCCGCGCTCGCTCAGCGCCGACAGGAGCCGCCGGCCGATGAAGCCGGACGCGCCCGTGACGGCGACGGTATTCATGGTTAGTCCGCGACCGCGGTGAGTTCGCCGCGCTCGAACAGGCTCTTGGCGCGGCCGCGCGCGAGCTTGCCCGAGGACGTCTTCGGCAGCGACCGCGGCGGCACGGGCACCACGTCGCAGGCGACGCCGACCGCTTCCTGCACGCGCGCGCGCACGGCGGCGATCATCTTCGCCCGCTCCGCCGGATCGGCGGGACGGCATTGCACCAGGATCGTCGGCTGATCGCTGCCGTCGGCTCCGGTCAGGACGATGGCGGCGGAATCGCCGGAACGCATGCCCTCCATGCGCTCCACGGTCCATTCGATATCCTGCGGCCAGATGTTGCGGCCGTTGATGATCAACATGTCCTTGGCGCGGCCGACGATGACGAGTTCGTCTTTGACCCAGTACCCGAGATCGCCGGTATCGAGCCAACCGTCCTGCAGCGTTTCGTCCGTGGCGTCGGCGTCGTTGTAATAGCCGAGCATGATGCTCGGGCCCTTGGCGAAGATGCGGCCGACCTGGCGCTCGCCGAGCACGCGCATCTCGGTGTCGCGGATTTCCACCACGTGACCGGGGATGATCTTGCCGCAGGACACGAACACACGGGCGCGATCGTCGTCGGTGGACACCGGCTCGGCCCGATGCGTGGCCATACCGTCCTTCGAGATGCGATCGATGGTCATGCCCGTGCCGGCCTCGGCGAAGCTGATGGCGAGCACGGTTTCCGCCATGCCGTAGCTGGCGCAGAACGCCTTGTCGGAGAAGCCGTACGGCCGGAAAGCATCCGCGAATTGCTGCATGACTTTCGGCTTGATCATCTCGCCGCCGATCCCGGCGATGCGCCACTTCGAGAGGTCGAGTTGCAGGGAGCCTTCCGCCATCGCGGACACACGCCGCGCGCAGAGTTCGTAACCGAACGACGGCGCATAGGACACCGTGCCGCCGTTGTCCGACATGAGCTTGAGCCACGTCATCGGACGGCGCGCGAAATCCTCGGTCGCGATGTAATCGACGGCGATCTGCGCCGTCATCGGCGACAGCATGAAGCCGACGAGACCCATGTCATGGAAGAACGGCAGCCAGGACATGCCGCGATCGCCACTGCGAATCTGCACGCCGTTGCGGCACATGGCGCTCGAGTTGGCCATGAAGCCGCGGTGGCTGATGCACACGCCGGTGGGGAAGCGCGTGGAGCCGGAGCTGTATTGGATGTAGCAAAGCGCATCGACCTGCGGTTTCAGGATCGCACCGGGTTGTTCCGGCAGGGATTCAAGATCGGCGCGGATACCGATGCGCGCGAGACCGAGACCCTGTGCTGCTTCCGTGACGATGGGCAGGAATTCGGCCGGCCCAAACACCATGCGTGCACCGGAGGACTGCAGCTGCCCGCGCAGTTGGTCGATGTAGCCTTCGCGCCGCCCAAACGCGGTCGGCAGCGGCAATGGCACGGGGATGATCCCGGCATAGAGCCCGGCGAAGAACAGGATCTGGAAATCCGATCCCGTCGCCGCCAAGAGACCGATGCGGTCGCCCGGCTTCAGACCGGCGGCGACCAAGCGTCCGGCGGTGCTCACGGCGCGGTCGCGCAAATCGCGATAGCTCAGGACCTCGGTGAGGACCCCCCGCGAGTTGTAGAAATTGAACCCGGCAACGCCGCGCGCCGCGTATTCCAGCGCCTCGATCAGGGTCGCGAAGTCGGCATTCCGCTGCGGCACGCCCGGGCTGACGCTGGGCGTGGGATGCAATTGGGGTGCCGCCGTGGGAGCCGCGGCGGATGTCAAAGTCGCCGATGTTTGCATGGGGCGGTTTTTCGCCAATTCGCCGATACGGGTCAATTGACAGAATGTAACAATTGTTGCGACCGGAATCACCCCGCGCTCTAGAATACCGCCTTCAAGGAGCCCGCCCATGGATATCGATCGCGCCTTCATCCGCATCAAGGAAGGCTTGGTGCACTACCGGCACTGTGGCGCGGATGCGCCGGGCAAGCTGCCGCTCTACATGATCCATGCCTCGCCGGCCTCGGCGATCACGCTCGTGGGTCTGATGGGCGAGCTTGGCGCCAACCGCCGGGTGATCGCGCCGGACACCCTGGGCAACGGCGATTCCGCCCCGCCCGCCCTCGACGTGCCGGAGATGGACTACTACGCCGACAGCGTGGCGCGGATCCTCGACGCCCTGAAACTCGACAAGGTGGATGTGTTCGGCAGCCACACCGGCGCCCATATCGCTTCTGAACTCGCGATCCGCCATCCCGACCGCGTGCGGCGGCTGATCTTCGACGGCATCGGCATGTTCTCCGCCGAGGACAAGAAGGACTTCATCGCCAACTACGCCCCCGAAATGGTGCCCGACGAGTTCGGACGGCAGTACATCTGGGCCTGGCACTTCGTGCGCGACCAGACCATGTACTTCCCCTACTTCCGCAAGACGCCGGAGTTCGCGCGCAATCAGAAGGTCCCGCCGCCGGCGGCGATCCACGCCATCGTCGTCGACGTGCTCAAGGCGCTGACGACCTATCACAAAGGCTATCGCGCGTCCTTCCGTCACGCCGACCGGGAGCGCCTGCCGCTGATCACACAGCCGACATTCTGTGCCGCGAGCGCGGACGATCCGCTCAACGAAGGCGTGGCACTCGCCGCATCGCTCGTGAAGAACAGCCAGCAGGCGGTGTTGCCGTCCGAACGCACGCCCGAAGGCCTGCGCGGCAAAGCCGCCGCCGTGGCCGCGTTCCTCGATGCAGCGTAAGGACGGAACCTGAGCATGAGCGAGAAGCCCGCCTATCATCTGCACATGGCGCCGTTTCCGGGCCGGGTGCGCGTGACCTGGCGCGGCCAGACCGTGGCCGACAGCACCCAGGCCATCAAGCTCGAGGAAAGCCGGCACGAGCCGGTCTATTACCTGCCGCGCGGCGACGCCCGCATGGAGCTGTTCCAGCCCACCGACCGCAGCACCCATTGCCCGCACAAAGGCGACGCGCGCTATTTCTCGCTCGTGTCCGCGGACGGCGCACGCGCTGACAACGCCGTGTGGAGCTATGAAGCACCCATCGCCAAGTCCGCCGCGATCAAGGAACACCTCGCTTTCTATACGAAAGACATGGGCGCGGATTTCGGCATTGAGGTCATCCCGACCCCGTGAGTTCCCCGTGACCTTGGGCCTTTCACTCAGGTGTGACTTCGCCCTGGGAGAACAGGCTTCTATCTTGTCGTCATGCCCCAGTCCCGCATCCCACAACGTCGCCCAGGGCGTCGGATGAGTCCGCAGGCGCTTTCCGCCGCGGTCGCGGGTGCCGTGGCCTTCTGCCTCAGCCCTGCCCTGGCGGGCGAACACAAGGGCAAGGAAAAGTGCTACGGTATCGCCAAGGCTGGCGAAAACGCCTGCCACGCGGCGAACGGCAGTCACTCCTGCGCCGGTAAGGCGTCGAAGACCAACGCCGGCAACGACTGGTTGTTGGTGGAACTCGGCTCCTGCGTGGCCAAGGGCGGCAAGACCCAGCCGTTCGACGAGGCCGCGGCGCCCCCGAAAACGCCGCCGGAGAAGAAAGGCGGCTAAGCCAACGTGCGTTTCGCTGCGACCCCACAAAGCCCGATCTCCGGCACCGGAATCGGGCTTCGTCCTGTTCATATGGCGGCGTTCGCGGCCGAGGCGGCGGACGCGCCCCGCGCCGTGCCGTGGCTGGAAGTGCATAGCGAGAATTTCCTGAGCGCCGGCGGACCGCGGCGCGGCATGCTCGCGCGCATCGCCGCGCGCTATCCCATCAGCTGTCACGGTGTCGGCTTGTCGCTCGGCTCCGCGGAGGGTCTCGATGAAGATCATCTCAATCGTCTCTCCGCCCTGTTCGACTGGGTGAAGCCGGCGCTGATCTCCGAGCACCTGGCCTGGAGCGTCACCGACGGCGCCTACCTCAACGACCTGCTGCCCTTGCCCTACACGGCGGAAACGCTGGAGATGCTGACGCGCAACATCGATCGCGCGCAGGCGAAGTTCGGACGCAAGCTGTTGGTGGAGAATCCCTCCGCCTATCTGAGCTTCACCGCCTCCACCTTGACGGAACCCGACTTCCTGAATGCGCTCGTCAAGCGCACCGGCTGCGGGCTGCTGCTCGATCTCAACAACATCCACGTCACCTGCGCCAACACCGGCGGCGACGCGCGCGCTTATGTCGACGCCATCGACGCAGGCGCGGTGGGCGAGATGCACCTGGCGGGGCATTCCGCGCGCGGCGAGGGCGACGATCGTGTGCTGGTGGACACGCACAGCTGCACGGTGTGCGACGACGTGTGGGCGCTCTACCAACATGCGCTCAAGCGCGTCGGCCCCAAGCCGACCCTGATCGAATGGGACCTGGAGGTCCCGCAGATTCCGGTGCTGCTGGCGGAAGCGGCGCGGGCGGAGGAGTTGCGCCGTGCTGCGTGACCTGCAACGCGCGTTCCGCGCCGCGGTGACAAGCGGCAGCGACGGCGCCCTCGCGGCGCAGGTGCGTGCGTCACACGGCCGCGTCGCCGACCGCATCGATGTCTACCGCACCACCGTGCAGGAGAGCCTCGCCGAGATTCTCGCGACGGCCTTTCCGGTCACCCAGCGCATCGTCGGCGCGGCGTTCTTCCGCCGCCTCGCCGGCGCCTTCGTCGCGGCGCACCCGCCGGGGGTTCCCCAGCTCTCCGCCTACGGCGACGCCTTGCCCGACTTCATCGCGGCCTTCGCCCCCGCGCGCGAATTGCCCTATCTCCCCGACGTGGCGCGATTGGAATGGGCGCGCAGCGACAGTTATTTCGCGGCCGACGCCGCACATCTCGTGCCGGCGACGGTCCAGACGCGCGCGCCGGAGGATTTGGAGACGCTCGAACTCTCGCTCCATCCGGCGACGCGGATCGTGCCGTCGTCCTTCCCGATCCTCACCATCTGGGAATTGAACCAGCCCGACGTGACGGACATCCCCGCGGTGGACATGAACGTCGCGCAGCGCGTGCTGATCACACGGGTGGATGACGTCGTGCCCATGCGCGAGATCGGCATCGGCGACATGGCCTTACTCGCCGCCTTGGCGGCGGGCGCCGGCCTCGCAGACGCGGCGGAAATGGCGTTGGCCGTGGATGCGGCGTTCGACCTGCAGACGGCGCTGCGGGATCACTTGCTGGGCGGAACGTTTCGCGAAATCAGCCCGCGACGTTGAAGCCGGTGCCGGCGAGCAAGGTGTAGAACTCCTTGATCGCCTTTTCCTTGTCCGCCGGATCCGGGAGATCGGCGGTGAGCTCCATGATGAAATCCTTGCGGCGCAAGTAGCCGACGATGGTCTCGCGCGCGATGGCGCTGGCCTTGCCGACGGTCAGCACGCCGGAGGCGCAGAACGTCACCAGGCGCGTGGCGCGATCGCGGAACGGCAGGCGTGCATCATCGAGGCGCTGAATCACGTTCTCGGCGACGATGTAGTCCGCCACCAGCTTGTCGAAGGCCTCGGCGATCGGGTTCTTGAAGCGCTCTTCGAGGTGTGAGTCCAAAACCAGCTTCTGCACCGCGGTGACTTCCTGCAGCCGCGCCTTTTCGGTGCGTGCGCTCGGAGCGATCTTCTGGATGGTGTTGAGCTGGCCGACGAGACCGCGGATCTGCACCTCGATCATGCCGCGCACTTCGGCTTCCGACTTCTCGTCGTAAAGCGACAGCAGATAGACGAACTTGCGCTTGCCGGATTCCAACAGGCCGCACACGCCCTCGATCGCCTTCTTGCGGCCGGTGGTGCCGCCGATGTTGTGCAGGCGCGCCCAGCGCTCGGCGAGGCCGGTGGCGACGGGCATGCCGCCGTAAACGCCGCGGTCGGTCACGACGCGCTCGAGAATCTGGTTGAAGAATTCCTTGTCCGCCGTTGTGGTCTCGCTGCTGGTCAAGCGGACAACGCTCTTCAGGTCGCGTTCCACGCGCTCGATCAGCGCCGCCTTGCAGCGTGGCAGCTTATTGGCCGCGAACAGCGTGTTGAGCATTTCCAGCACTTCGGGGGCGGCGAACTTGGTCGGCGCGCACTTGCCTTCGATCAGGTCGAGGATGCGCATCAGCGCATCGCCCATGTGCTTCGAGACGCCGATCACATCCTTGATGATGGTTTTGGCCACCAGGATATCGGCCATCATCTCGTCGACCATGGCGATGGCGCGATTGTCCGTCTGCGAGGACGCCATCGGCAGGAGATTGGTCATCTTGCCGAGCAGGCCCTGCCAATTGAGCGACACCTTGGTCAGCGCGAAGTTCGCCATGAACGCGCGCTCGTCGGAATCCGGCGTCTTGGCGTCGATGCGCTTGAGGACTTCGTCCAGCGTCGAGCCTTTCAGCTCGGGGATCTCCTTGCCTTCCGCTTCGCGCGCGCGTTTGGCCAGTTGATCGAGCGCGGCGAAGATCGTGTCGCGGCGCTTGCGGGAATCCTCACCGGTGGCCTTCGCCTGCAAGCCGGCGACCTTGTCGACCGCCGACGGCACCAGCGTGTCGAGGTTCATCACACGCTTGAGGTAAGACGGGCTGTGGATGATCTCGAGCGGCGTGACCTCGTGCTTCTCGAGATACTTGGTGAACAGGCGCGCCATCGTCGCGCGCGCGGCGGTCTTATAATAGTCGGCGATCTTGTCGCAGACCGGCGCGCTGTCGATCGGCTGGATCGCGAAGTCCTCGGCCTTGTCCGTTTCCTTGATCTTCTTGAAGATCTCGGATTCGCGGCGGGCGTCGGTGGCGAAATGGGATTCCTTGATGATGCGGACGCCGGCGACGTTCTTCTGCGAGAGCAGGGCGTCGGCCTTGGCGCGCGCGCTTTCCTCGGTCGGAACCACCTCGGCGATGGCCCACTTACCGGCGTTATAGGTCTGAACTTCGAATTGAACGCCAGCCATTGGCCAGACTTCTCCCCTCGGAAGACGCCCGTTATAGCGGTGTCTTTCTCCCGTAACAGGGGAACTCTGTACCCAAGATTCGTTAATTTTTCCAATAGGTTTTGACTCGCTATCGCGAGACGGGCTTTCCGACCGGTCGCACCCGCCGGGGATGTGGGAATTTGGCAGCAATCCACGGGATGCAGGGGAAGGCCGGTGGAGGGATAAGGCGGGAGTTGGCTACTCTGCCGGAAAGGACCCCATGCCCTCCCTCGCTCCCCCCATCGACCAGGCCCGCTGGAATGCCGTGCAGAGCCGCAGCACCGTCGCGGACGGGCGATTCGTCTATGCGGTCAAGACCACCGGTGTGTACTGCCGCCCCTCGTGCCCGTCGCGGCGGGCCCATCGGCGCAATGTCGCCTTCTACGATTCGCCCGCCGCCGCCCGCGCGGCCGGGTTCCGGGCCTGCAAGCGCTGCAAGCCCGATGGCGTTTCGCCGGCAACCGAAACACAGGCCGCCGTGGCGGCGGCGTGCCGCTTGATCGAACGCGCCGAAGCGCCGCCGAGCCTCGCCGACCTCGCGGCCACGGCCGGGCTCAGCCGGCATCACTTCCATCGCCTCTTCAAGGCAGCCACCGGCCTGACACCGCGCGCTTACGGCGCCGCGCACCGCGCCCAGCAGATTCGCAACGGCCTGCAGAAAAGCGCCACCGTCACCGGTGCGATCTACGACGCGGGGTATTCGTCCGGCAGCCGCTTCTACGAGACCGCCGCCGGCGTCCTGGGCATGACGCCGAAAAGCTATCGCGCCGGCGGCGAAGGCATGACGATCCGCTTTGCGATCGCCGACTCAACGCTCGGCAAGGTGCTGGTCGCGGCGACAGACAAAGGACTCTGCGCGCTGTTCCTCGACAACGATGCGCGCGTGCTGCGCCGTGAACTCGCCGCGCGGTTTCCGAAGGCCGAGATCGCGGCCGGCGATGCGGCCTTCGCCAAGACCGTCGCGCGAGTCGTGGAGATCGTCGAACAGCCCCGCCGCGGCACGAAGCTCCCCCTTGATGTGCTCGGCACCGCGTTTCAGCAGCGCGTGTGGGAAGGCCTGCGCCGGATCCCGGCGGGCGAAACGATCAGCTATGCCGAACTCGCGCGCCGCATCGGCGCGCCGAAGGCCGTGCGCGCGGTCGGCACGGCGTGCGGTGCAAATCCGGTATCGGTGATCATCCCCTGCCATCGTGTCGTGGCGACCGACGGAAAGCTCACCGGCTACCGCTGGGGCGTTGAGCGCAAGCGCGAACTGCTGACGCGCGAGGGCGTGCTGAAGAGAACCGTTAGCGCGAAACGATAGTGGGTTACGCCGACTTCACATCCGGCAGCACATAGTCCTTGAAGCGCTCGCGCAAGACGGTCTTCTGGATCTTGCCGGTAGCGCCGAGCGGAAGTGCTTCGATGAACTCAACCGCATCCGGCAGCCACCACTTCGGCACCTTGGTCGCGAGATAGGCGTTCAAATCCGCGAGCGTCGGGGTGTCGTTGCCGCGACACACGCACACCATCAATGGGCGCTCCAGCCACCGCGGATGCGGAATGCCGATAACGGCGGCATGGGCGATCTGCGGATGGCCCATCGCGGCATTCTCCAGATCCACGGAACTGATCCACTCGCCGCCGGACTTGATAATGTCCTTCGCGCGATCCGTGATGTTCATGTAGCCGTCCGCGTCGAGGGTGGCGATATCGCCGGTGTCGAACCATCCGTCCGGCGTCGTCGCACTCGTCTCGCTCTTGTAGTAGCGCTCCGCGATCCACGGCCCGCGCACCTGCAGATTGCCGGCGTTCACGCCATCATGCGGCAGTTGTTTGCCGTCCGGACTCATGATGCGCATATCCACGCCGGCGACGACGTGGCCCTGCTTGAGCTTGATTTTCAAGCGTTCGGCGGGTGTCAGCTTATCGAACTTGCGCTTCGGCAGATTGATCACGCCCAGCGGCGTCATCTCGGTCATGCCCCAGGCATGAATGGCCGTGACGCCGAACTCGTCCTCGAAGGCATGCGCCATCGCTTCCGGCATGGCCGCGCCGCCGACGATCACACGCTTCAGGTCTTTCGGTTTGCGGCCCGCCTTGCGCATCGCCTCGATCAAACCCATCCACACGGTCGGCACGCCCTGGGAGCACGTGACGCCTTCGGTATCCATCAGTTCGAACAAGGACGGACCGTCGAGGCCGCGCCCCGGCATCACCAACGCCGTGCCGCCCATGGGCGCGGCGTAAGGGATGCCCCAGGCATTCACGTGGAACATCGGCACAACCGGGAGCGATGTCTCTTCCGGATTGAGCCAGAAGTTCGCGACGAGGCCATACGAATGCAGGACCAGTGCACGGTGGCTGTAGAGCACACCCTTGGGATTGCCGGTCGTGCCCGAGGTGTAGCAGAGGGACGCCGCGGCATTCTCGTCGAACTCGGGAAACGCGTAAGTGCTCTTCGCCGCCCCGAGCAAATCCTCATAGCTTTGCGCGCCGATGACGGGATCGAGCTTGGCCGTGTGCGCGGCATCCGCCAGCGCGACAAAGTGCCGCACGGATGGCGGCGCCGCCTCGGCGAGACTCTTCATCCCCGCCTCGAAGGTGAGGTCGAAGAAGATCGCATTGTCGCCGGCGTCGTTGACGATGTAGCACAACTGTTCGGGCGACAGGCGTGGATTGAGGGTGTGGCACACCGCGCCGATGCCCGCGACGGCGTAGTAGAGTTCCAAATGACGCGAGGTGTTCCACGCGAGCGTGGCGACGCGATCGCCTGGCTTGATGCCCATGGCGATCAACGCATTCGCGAGTTGCTGCGTGCGCTTCCACACGCCGGCATAGTCGGTGCGATGGATCGGGCCTTCGATTGTGCGTGTGACGATTGGGGTGTCGCCGTGGAAGTCCGCCGCGAATTGCAGCAACGGCGCGACCAGCAGCGGCCGATCCATCATCAGCCCGCGCAATTGGCCCGGCAAAAGTCCCGGCATCCCTCTTGACGTCATGGCAACTTCCTCTCCCGACAGCGCGTGATCAGGAAAAGTGGGTACCGGTTTTCCGTCCGATCACGCGCTACTTATTTGAGTCAGGCTATGAAGGGATCAGATCGATCAATCTGATCCCTCCATATCCTGGGACAAAGCGTAACCGGTCGCTCAGGTTCGTGCGATCACTTTGCGGACAGCGGGAGCGCGGTGCGGAATGTCACCTGCTTCAGGGCGAAGCTCGACTGGATCGAGGCAATCGCCGGAATGCGTGTGAGGTGATCTTTGAGAAATCGCTCGTAGGCGGCGAGGTCGGCCGTCACCACCCGCAGCATGTAATCCGCCGTGCCGGTCATGAGGTAGCATTCCATCACCTGCGGCAGCGTACGGATCCGCGCCTCGAATTCCTCCAGGGCCGACTCGGTCTGCTCCTTCAAGGTGACGCTGACGAACACGTTCACGGGCAGGCCGATCGCGTTCTGGTCCACCAGCGTCATGTAGCCCTTGATGATGCCCTCGGCCTCGAGCCGCTTCAGCCGCCGCAGACACGGCGAAGGCGACAGCCCCACCCGGTCCGCCAATTCCACATTGGTGAGGCGGGCGTTTTCCTGCAGGTGCTGGAGGAGACGGACGTCCGTATCGTCGAGTCCGTTTGGCATAAGTCACCAATATATTGCTTCAATAGTTTAGTTTGATGCTAAATTTACCTAATTTTGAGCATATATAGCAAGGACATGCCCTCGGGGCGCGGCGTACGCTTGGGGACATTTTCACCCGCGTTCCGAGCGTCCCATGGCCCTGCCCACCCAAGCCGAACTCGACACTCTGGCGATCCTCGAAAAGCGCATCCTGTGGCTGGCGATGTGGATGATCCACAACGCCAACCACATCCGCGAAAACCACGACGGCGTGAAAGTCGGCGGACACCAAGCGTCGAGCGCGTCGCTCGCCACGGTGCTGACCGCGCTTTATCTGCACACACTGCGTCCGCAGGATCGCGTCGCGGTAAAGCCGCACGCGGGTCCCGTCTTCCACGCCATCCAATACCTGCTCGGCAATCAAACATTGGACAGGATGAAGAATTTCCGCGCGCTGGGCGGCGTGCAGCCCTATCCGTCCCGCACCAAAGACAAGGCGGACGTCGACTTCTCGACGGGCTCCGTCGGCATGGGCGTGGCGGAGACGCTGTTCGCCTCCATCGTGCAGGACTATCTCAAACTTCACGACCTCACGGACGCGAGGCAGCCCGACGGACGCATGATCGCGCTCATGGGCGACGCGGAACTCGACGAGGGCAATATCTACGAAGCCCTGATGGAGGGCTGGAAACACGAAGTGCGGAACTGCTGGTGGATCGTCGACTACAATCGCCAGAGTTTGGATGGCGTTGTGAACGATCAGTTGTTCCGCCGCATCATCGGCTTCTTCGAGGCGGTCGACTGGAAAGTGATCGTGCTCAAGCACGGCCTGAAGCAGGAAGCGATCTTCAAAACGAAGATCGGTCCGGCGCTGCGCCAGTGGATCGACGATTGTCCCAACCAGAAATATTCCGCGCTCACGTTCCAAGGCGGCAAGGGCTGGCGCGAAACGCTGAAGCAGGACCTGAAGGACGCGCCCGGGATCGAGGAACTCCTGAGCAGCCACGACGACGATGCCCTGCACGCGCTCATGACCAACCTCGGCGGCCACGACCTCGAAGCGATCTTGCGCGCCTTCGAGGAGGCATCGTCCTCCGACAAGCCCCATTGCTTCATCGCCTACACCATCAAGGGCTACGGACTCCCATTAGCGGGTCACAAGGACAACCACGCCGGCATCATGACGGAAGAGCAGATGGACAAGTTCCGCCTGCAGATCGGCGTGCCGGAAGGTAACGAATGGGAGCCCTACGCGGGCCTTGGCGATCAAGCCGATGTGCTCAGGCGCTTCCTGCAGAAGGTGCCGTTCGCCGCGCGCGTGCCGCGCGAGAAGTCCAACCGGCCGCCGGAGATGGTGAAGGTGCACGAACTCGCCGCACCCACGGATCCGCGAAGCTCGACCCAAGTCGCGTTCGGCAAGATCATGAACGACCTCGGCCGCGGCGACACGCCCTTGGCGTCCCGCATCGTCACCACCTCGCCCGACGTCACCGTGTCCACCAACCTCGGCGGCTGGGTGAACCAGCGCAGTCCGTTCCACATCACGCGCCGGGAAGACATCTTCCGCCAGATGCACGTCGCTTCGCCGCAGAAGTGGGCGCAAGACCCCAAGGGCCAGCACATCGAACTGGGCATCGCCGAGAACAACCTGTTCCTGCTGCTGGGGGCGCTCGGCCTTTCCGAAAGCCTGTTCGGCGCGCGCCTGCTGCCGGTCGGCACGCTCTACGATCCGTTCATCGCCCGCGGTCTGGATGCGCTCACCTACGCCGCCTATCAAGATGCGCGCTTCATGCTTGTCGCCACGCCGTCGGGGATCAGCCTTGGGCCGGAAGGCGGCGCGCACCAGTCGACCTTCACGCCGTTGATCGGCATGGGCCACGCCAATCTCGCGTCCTATGAACCCGCGTACGCCGACGAACTCGCCGCGATCATGACCTGGGGCTTCGACCACATGCAGCGCCCCGACGGCAGTTCGGTCTATCTGCGCCTGTCGACCCGGCCCCTCGCCCAGCCCCAGCGTGCGATGACCGAAACCTTGCGCAGCGACATCCTCGCCGGCGCCTATTGGGCGAAGCAGCCCGCGCCGGGATCGGACTTCGCGTTGGCCTACTGCGGCGTGGTCGCGCCGGAAGCCTTGGCCGCCTTCGAGATGATCGCCGAGGACCTGCCGGGCGCGGGCCTGCTCGCCATCACCTCGCCGGATCGGCTCCATGCGGGCTGGCGCGATGCGGCCCGCGCGCGACGCGGCGGCGACCGGTTCGCCCGCAGCCACATCGACCTCCTCCTCTCCGCCCTCGCGCCCAAGGCCACGCTGGTCACCCTGCACGACGCCCACCCGGCCGCCCTGGGCTGGCTGGGCTCCGTGCGCGGGCAATTCTGTGAGCCCCTGGGCGTGGACCGCTTCGGCCAGGCCGGGGATATCGCCGCCCTGTACAGCGAGTATGGGATCGACACGGAAACCGCGGTGGATGCGGTGGCGGACGTGGTGGTCCGGCACGTCCAGGGACTTTCGCTCGCGGCGGAATAGTTCTTTTTTAACCGTTCGCGCGCAGGCTGGGCACGTTAGGAGTGCTTTGCCATGGCCATAATCATGTCTGCTTCTCTCCATCGACGCGCCGCCCTGCTCGGGGGGAGCTGCCTGTTGCTCACCGGCTGCGGCGACGACGGCACCCGCGAAATCAAATCCCTGAAGACCCAGGTGCAGGATCGCTGGGGCGCGAAGGAATTCGCTAAAGGCTACGAGCTCGCGGTGAAGGGCTTCGACCTGTCGCGCAAGCTCAACGGCGACAAACACCCGGACACCCTCTACTTCGCCCAGGCCGTGACCGAGACCGCCACCGGCGCGCGCAACATGCGCGCCGCGCAAAAGGCCCTGAAGACCGAACTCGACGTACGCAGTGCCGCCGGCCAATCGGAGGATAAACTCCAGCGCCGCCGCACCCTCCTGATCAAGCTGGCGGAGGAATCCGGCGACAAGGCCACCGCCATCGCCCAGACCGTCATCATCGCCAAAGTGATCAAGATGGGGCCCGGGAAGGACCCGCAGCCGACCTACCGGCCCGATGAATCGCCCTACCCGATCGCCCTCGCCAAGGACCGGGTCGAAGGCGACGTCGATTTGTCCTTCAGCCTCGACGCCGACGGCAAACCCGGCGGCATCAAAGTGATCAAGGCCACGCCGCGCAATGTGTTCGACCAGGCCGCGATCGATCACTTGCAGAAGTGGCGCTTCACGCCGTTCATCGAGAACGGTCAGCCGGTGTCCTCCACCGGGCACCACTATTTGCTGGGATTCCGCATGCCGCGTTAGTGCGGGGGTTTCACGCTCAAACGAAAAGCGCGGTCACCGCAAGCGCGCGATCGGAAAAGTGGGGACCGGTTTTCCGCGGAATCGCGCGCTAACTATTTAAACTAGGGCACGATCGAATCCGATCGTGCCCTAGGACCGCGCTTTTGTTTTGGTGAATCTGCCTTAGGCCGCGGCGAGCCGTGAGTCGGACCGTGGCGACCAGGTGTTGAAGGTGAACCCGCCCCAGATCAGCATCAGGCCGACGCATTCGCCGAGGTAGAGCATCTCGGTGATGCCGAACTTGGCGAAGCCGCCGCCGATGCCGGGCAGAAGCGAACCGACCACGATCAGCGAGTTGCCGATCACGCGGCGTTTGGCCGCATCGGTATTCTCTTTCGACCACCGCATGATGCTGTAGACCGCGCCGCCGGCGAGACACACGGTGGCGTAGCCGTTCACCAGGATCGTCGACAGGCGCGCCCAGGTCCAGGCGATGATGCCGCCGGAAGGGCGATGCGCTTCGAGCGAACCGGGGATCACCGGCGAGATGATGATCAGCGCGGTGACGGCCAGCACGAACGGCAGCGTGATCGCGGTGGTGCGGTCGGCGAGCTTGCGCGGCATGAGCAGGTACAGGCTGCCCTGCGCGAGCGGATAGCCGGTCCACACCGCACCGACGATGAACCACGCTTTCGTCAGGAACACGCTGTTGCCGAAGACTGTGATGGATGCGGCAAGGCCCGTGCCGGTGCCGTAGACCCACATGCCGAGACCCCACCACAGCAGGTGAGTCGCGGTGGGCTTGAGGCGGTAGCGCTGCAAGAGCACGTACCCGAAGGCCGCACTCAGCAACGTCGTGAGAATGGGTACATAGAGAACTGGTTGAACGCCTGGGTCAGCGGAATACATCCTCGTTACCCCCATTGTTTTTTTGGTTTCGACTGACACATGAAATGTACGCCTATTCGCGCGTTTCTCAAGTCCGTTGGGACTCGCAACAAGTTGAGAGTCGTTCGCAAACGCTCCTGGCGTAATGGGCACAACATTCGCGGGGACATGCGCCAGCGCCCAGGTTGGGTTGGACTGTTACGCCGCGCGTTTTACTTGCGCATTACTGTACGCAATCAAGACATCACGATTTGGAATCAAGGCGTCCACAGCGCAGGATGCGAATCTCAGTCACACACGCCATACTTTGTTTGAGTCACGCCTTGCGGTGCGTCATCCGCAGGAACAGTTTCGCGCCGATCGGCAGCAGCGTCACCAGGATGGCGATCCGGAGCAGATGGTGCACCGCCACAAATGTCGGATCGATATCGAAGGCGATGGCGATCAGGCACATCTCCGCCACGCCGCCGGGTGTGAAGGAGAGCAAGGACGTGAGGTAGGGCGTGCCGGTCAGCAAGCTCGCAACGCCGGCGAAGGCCGCGGACACCACGATCACCACGCCGGTCGCGACAATGGCGTGGCGGCTGACCCGGAAGAAGGTGGCCGCGCTCGCGATCGCGAAGCGTGAGCCGATGGCCGATCCCAGGATCCACAGGGCCGCCTGGAACACCGGATCCGGCGCGTGCCACGTCACCACGCCCGCCAGGTAGAGCGCGGCGGTCACCACCATGGAGGTCGCCATGGCGATGGCCGGCAGGTTGAGCACATGCGCCACCACAAAGCCGGTCACCGCCGCGCCGATCAACCAGACCGCTTGCGGCGAGACCGCGCTCGATTCACTTGCGATCACCTGGATCGCCTCCGGATGCCCGACGAGCACGGCGACGATGTTCGGCAGCACCATCACCACCAACATCGCCCGCAGCCCTTGCGCGAGCGTGATGAGGCGCTCGTCGCCGCCGGAGGATCCGCCCACGATCACCATGGCGGTCAGGGTGCCGGGCGCGCCGGAGAAGATCGCCGTGGCTTGGTCGAAGCCGGCGAACCGCCGGAAGTATTCCGAGGCGATCAGCGTGACCAGCGGGATGAACACGAACATCAAACTCAAGCTGCCCGCCCAAGCCGCGAGCCGGTCGAGCATGTCCGGGGAGAACGAAGCGCCGAGGAACACGCCGACAATGGAGATCACGATCACCCGCACCGTGTGGGGGATCGTCACCGGCCAACCACGCACCGCGGCGATGGTATTGGCGACAATCGCGCCCAGCATCCATGGCAGCGGCACGTTCAGAGTGGCGAACACCGCGCCGCCCGCCGCGCCCAGCGCCAGCGACAGCGCGATCGGTGCGAGGCCATGACGGTGCAGCGGCGGTTCGACAGGCTGCGGCGCTTGAGTGTTCGTTTTCACGGGCGTTGACTATTCGATTGCGCCCCACTTGTCATCCTGGCCAAGCGGCGCGCGCGTAGGCGCGCATCCAACTAAACGCCGGCCTGAAGGCCGGCGGGGCGAGCCGGGATCCAGGGTAACAACCATTGTCGTGCCAGAAACCCTGGACCCCGGATCTCGCCACGCTGCGCGTGGCATGTCCGGGGTGACAAGAGTGGATGGGCGCCTACTGCGCCTGTTGCAGACAGGTCGTGGCGATTGCGACGATCTTGGTCATCACCGCATCGGGCGGGGCTTTGTTTTCCAGGGTGGATTGGGCATAGGCCATCATCTCCGCCTGCGTCAGCCCCGACATGGTCTGCGTCGTCAGGCAGGAGCAGAGCTTCGTATGATCGCCGGATACGCCGCCCGGCGCCTGCGCGAGAACGCCCGCGCAGATCGCGGAGAGATCGGTATTGGTCGCGGGCGCATTCGTCTGCGCGAAGGCAGGTGCCGCAAGCGCAAGCAGGATGACGATCCCAGATCGCATCACGCACCCCCGAAACACGTCGAAATGTAAATTAGGCCGCTTGGGCTTCGGTCTGCGTGAGCAGCAGGTACAGGCCGTCGGCGGTTTTCGCACCGCGCAGCTTCTCGCAGGTGCCGGCATCGCGCAACAGGCGGGACACGCGGGCGAGCGCCTTGAGATGATCCGCGCCGGCGGCTTCCGGCGCCAGCAGCAGGAAGATCAGGTCGACGGGCTGTTCGTCGATGGCGTCGAAATCGATGGGCTTTTCCACGCGCGCGAACACGCCGTACAGGCGGCTCAGTTCCGACAGCTTGCCGTGCGGAATCGCAATGCCGTTGCCGACACCGGTGGTGCCCAGCCGCTCGCGTTCCAGGAGCGTCTCGAAAATCTTGCGTTCATTGACGCCGGTCACCGTCGCCGCATGGCGCGCCAGTTCCTGGAGCGCCTGCTTCTTGCTGGTGACCTTCAAGCCCGCAACGACGGCTTCAGGCGAAAGGATGTCTCTAATTTCCATTACGTGCCACTACGCACTGCCCCGGTGACCTGCTCAAGTCGATGCCTCCAAGTTCCCCGCGCCAGCGATTGCATAACTCGCGGCAGAGGACTGGGTTGCAACGCGATCGGTCTTATTCCTGTTGATATCCGTTGCAGAACTGCGAGGGGCTTTGTCTCAAAGCGCGGCTCGCAGCTTCCCGCCCTAAAAAGGTGGCGGAACATAGGCGTGGGGGTGTGGCAAGTCAAGTCACACCCGGAAGGCCTTAACGCCTTCAAACTCCATGCAATTCGCCCATTTTTTCGCGCCGGCGGCGGGCCGATGACGGGATGTTGAGAGCATCGCGATACTTCGCCACGGTGCGGCGCGCCACCTCGATCCCATCGCCCCGCAACAACTCGACGATCCGGTCGTCCGATAACACCGCGGTGGCGGGTTCGCCGTCGATCAGCACCTTGATGCGGTGTCGGACGGAAGCCGACGAATGCGCCTCCGCCCCGGTGGACGACGCCAAGCCTTGCGTGAAGAAGAACTTCAGCTCGAACACGCCGCGCGGCGTGGAGATGTATTTGTTGGTGGTCACGCGGCTGACCGTGCTTTCGTGCATCTCGATCGCATCCGCCACGTCGCGCAGGACCAGCGGCCGCAAGTGCTCGATGCCCTGGCGGAAGAAGCCGTCCTGCTGCTTCACGATCTCGATCGCGACTTTCAGAATGGTCTCCGCGCGCTGGTTGAGCGCCTTCACCAGCCAGTTGGCGGATTGCAGTTTCTCCGACAGGAACGACTTGTCCTGCTTGGCGGCGCCGCGCGCCACTTCGGCGTAGTAGGCGTGATTTACCAGCACCCGCGGCAAGGTCTGCGGATTGAGTTCGATGCGCCAGCCGCCGTTCGGCTGCGCGGTCATCATCACATCGGGGATCACGGTCTGATCGACCGTGCGTTCGAATTTCAACGCCGGCTTGGGATCGAGCGCGCGGATCTCGTTGACCATGTCGCGCAGGTCTTCCGGCGAGACGCCGCAGACGTCGCACAGCTTGCGCATGTCGCGCGCCGCCAGCAGGTCGAGGCGGCTCAGAAGCGCGGCCATGGCGGGGTCGAAGCGGTTGCGGTCCTCGAGCTGGAGCCGCAGGCATTCCGCGAGTGTGCGCGCGAAGATCCCCGGCGGGTCTAACTTCTGCAGGCGCGCGAGCACCGCTTCCACGGTCTTCAGGTCCGCGCCGAGTTGCTCGGCGGCTTCCGTGAGATCGATGGCGAGGTAGCCGCTCTCGTCGAGCTGATCGACCAGGAACATGCCGATGGCGCGTTCGGCCGGCTGGTGGAAGGTGAGCGAGACTTGCTGCATGAGGTGGCTGCGCAGATCCGGCGCTTCCGCCACGGTGCGATCGAAATCGAGTGTCGCGCCGTCCGCGGACCCACTCGAATAGGAATCGCCCAACATCCCGACGCTATCGCGCGGCCCCGAGGGGTCGATGCCATCGTCGGACAGGGCGGAATCGTTGTCGACCACGTCGGGCGACACATCGAGCGGGCGTTCCGTGTCGCCGTCCGGCGAGTCGACCAGCACCAAACTGTCGTCGCCGCGGTCGTCGGCGTTACCGGACGCTTCGGCGAGGATGCTGGCGTCGCCGCTTTCGTCGATCTCGAGCAGCGGATTTGATTCGAGCTCGTTGACCAGATACGTCGAGAGCTCCACCGAGGACAGCTGCAGGAGCTTGATCGCCTGCTGCAGCTGCGGCGTGATGACGAGGCTCTGCGATTGCCTCAGATCAAGACGCGGTGTGAGACCCATGGCTAGAGGCTGAAGCGCTCCCCGAGGTAGACACGGCGAACACCTTCGTGAGCGACGATCTCCGACGGGCGGCCTTCGAACAATACCGAGCCCTCATGGAGAATGTAGGCGCGGTCGATGATGTCGAGCGTTTCGCGCACGTTGTGATCGGTGATCAGCACGCCCAAGCCGCGGTCCTTCAGATGCGACACCATCTCGCGGATTTCGCCCACCGCGATCGGATCGATGCCCGCCAGGGGCTCATCGAGGAGAATGAAGCTGGGCCGCGACGCCAAGGCGCGGGCGATCTCGCAGCGGCGGCGTTCGCCGCCCGACAGCGCCAGCGCGGGCGAGCGGCGCAGGTGCGCGATGGAGAACTCCGTCAGCAACGCGTCGACCAGCGTGTCCTGCGCGGCCTTGTCCGGCTCCACCACCTCGGCAACGGCGCGGATATTTCCTTCCACGGTCATGCCGCGGAAGATCGAGGCTTCCTGCGGCAGGTAACCGATGCCGAGCCGCGCGCGGCGGTACATCGGCAACAGCGTGATGTCCTGGCCGTCGAGCATGATCTTGCCGTGGTCCGGACTGATCAGGCCTGTGACGCAGTAGAACGAAGTGGTCTTGCCGGCGCCGTTGGGGCCCAGCAGGCCGACCGCCTCGCCGCGCTGCACGGACAAGCTCACGTCGCGCAGCACGGGGCGCGACTTGAAGGTCTTGCCGATATTCACGACCGCGAGTCCCGTATCGGGGGCGCGGCCGTTGGTCTTCGGAGTCTGGGGAGTCTGTGGAGCAGCGTTCATGGGCGTTACTTCTTGTCCTCGGCCTTGGGCGCGAGCAAGGCGCGCACGCGCGCCGGCGGAGCCACACCGCCCTGCCCCTTCGCTTCCGCCGCGCTGCCGTAGAGGCGCGTGACGCCGCCTTTCACGTTGACGACCGCATAGCCGCCGTTCAGCTGATTGTTGTCGCGGGTGAGCTTCACGCCGCCGTCGACCGTGGCCATGCCCGTGTCGAGGTTGTAGTTGGCGCGTTCGCCGCGCACGACTTCGTTCGACGTGGTGAGCACCACGTTGCCCGCGCCTTGCAGGAATACGAGATCGCGGCCCTTGGCGGACGGCAGCGCCGCGCCCGTGGCTTTTTTACCTGCCGGAGCCGGCGCGCCGCTCTCGCGGAAGAACGCCGTGAGCTTGTCCGCTTTGATCCGGCGCCCGTCCTTGGCGGAGGTCTCGATCGCCAACGCATCGCCTTCCGCGACGGCGACGTTTTCTTCCGACCAATACTGAATCGCGCGATGGGCCGTGACCGTTCCGTCGCTGGTGGTGAGGATGACCGGGTCGCCCTGCATCACCAGCACCTTCTTATCGAAGTCGTAGACCGCGGCCTGGCCGGTGGCGACCTCGTCCTTCGAGCGGATGGTGACCTTGCCCGTCGCATCCACGCGGTACACTTCGCTCGACGTCTCATCGGTGTCTCCGCTGCCGCCCGCCTTGGGCTTGTTGCGGTAGTGGGCCACGAGTTCGTCGGCGATCACGGTCACATCGCCTTGCACCGCCTGCGCATCGCCGCGGGCGATGAATTTCTGATCGTTCTGTTGCCACTCGAGGCCCTGCTGCGCGGTCACGGTGATCGGCTTGTCCGGATCTTTCGAGGAAAACGACAGGCCTTGTGCGATGGCCGTCTGCGAGGCGAGGCCGACGGCCATCGCACAGGCAAGGAACGTGGGCGCGCGAAAAAGGTTCATCGGGGCGTCTCGGGAGTTGCCGGCGCCGGAGCTTGCGCCGCGGGGGGAGAGGTGTCGGATGTCGGTTGAGCGGGCTTGGCTTTGTCGCCGTTCAGCACCAGCGTCGCCGGACCGGTGAAGATGATGACGTTGTCGCTTTGGCGCGCCCTGAACCCGGCGGCCCGGACTTCGCCCATGCTGCCCTTGGCCGTGACCGGTGCGTCGCCGCTGGCGGTGCTTTCCTTCAGCATCACCCGCGCCTGCGACGTGTGCATTTCATAGCCGTCCTTCTGGATGAGATCGACTTGCCCGCCGAGCTCCAGAATTTCTTGTGTGCGGTCGTACACGCCGTTCGTGGCGCCGAGGTCCACGCGGCGGCCGTCCTTCATGGCCATCTGCGCCTTCGGTCCCGTGAGATCGATCAGCTTGTCCGGAGCCGGGCGCTCTTTCACCATTTCCGCGGTGATGGAGAACGGCTCGCCCTTGTCGTCGGTGCCGAAGTAGCGCGCGTTCTGCATGCTGAGCGTGTCGTTGGAGAGATCGGTGATGTTCTTCAGGCCGATCCGGAACCGATCCGACTCGGAGCGGAACTGCGGGATCAGGAACACGAGCAACAGGATCACGCCCGCCGCCACGGGCAGGCCGAACTTCATGCGCTGCACGAACCGGCTGTACTGGGCGACCGACTGGCCGACCTGCACTTCACGCGGCTGCCACACGGCCGCGCTGTGTTGCTTGCGCTCACCGGTCTGACTTGGATTTTGGCGGGAGCCTTCGCCGTCGGCGGTCATGCCGCCCCCGCGCGCAAAATGTCATGCATCCGAATGATGCCGACCGGCTTTTCGTGCTCGACCACGAACATCGACGTGATCTTGGACTCGTTCATGCGGCGCAGCGCTTCCGCGGCGAGCACATTGGGCCCGATGGTCTTGGGCGCGCGTGTCATCACGTCCACCGCATTCATCGCGAACAGATCGCCGGAGCCCTTCTGCATATGCCGACGTAAGTCACCATCGGTGACGATGCCGACCAGTTTGCCGTCGCCGCCGGCCACCGCCGCCACGCCGAAGGTCTTGTTGGTCATCGTCAGCACGACGTCCGACATGGGCGTGCGCTCGTTCACCAGCGGCATCTCCGCGCCGCTGTGCATGAGTTCCGCCACCTTGAACAGCTTGCGGCCCAGGTGACCGCCCGGATGGAGCACCTTGTAGTCGTCGGCGGAGAAACCCCGGCGCTCCAGCAGCGCGACGGCGATCGCATCGCCCAGCGCCAGAGTCAGTGTCGTCGACGTCGTCGGCGCTTCCACGATCTCGCAGGCTTCGCCCGCCGGAGGCAGCACGAGAACCACATCGGCGCCGGCCGCGAGAGAGGATTGCGCGCGGCTGGTGATGGCGATCAGCGGAATGCCGAAGCGGCGCGTGTAGGCGACGACATCGCGCAGTTCCCCGGTCTCGCCGGAATTCGAGATGGCGATCACCGCGTCGCCTTTGGCGATCATGCCCATGTCGCCGTGGCTCGCTTCCCCGGCATGCACAAAGAACGCGGGCGTGCCCGTGGACGCCAACGTCGCCGCGATCTTGCGTCCGACGTGGCCGCTCTTGCCGACGCCCGACACGATCACGCGGCCGCTGACGGCGGCGAGCGTATCCATGCATTTGACGAAATTGGTCCCGAGGCTCGCGCTCAACGCAGCGAGACCGTCGCGGGCGTGTTCAAGCACCCGGCGGGCGGATTCAAGATCGGCGGTGGAAGGAGAGGCTTTGTCCATCACGAGGGACGCGGGGGCGCTCCGGAAAGGGCTCAAAACTGCAATTTTCGGGCCAACGGGGCACTGAAGCGCACCGCAAAAAGCGTGCCAGTATCCTCCCGCCCTGCCCAAGGGTCAACGGCGGGAGCCCGATTAGGCCTCAAATGTGGTTAAATTCCGGTTGCGGACCAAGGAGATAGCCCGGCGCAAGGGACAGGATTGGGTGCCTAATGGGCGAAGATATCGTCGTCCGCCCAGCCCGCGACGTCGAGGGCGGCCCGGTCCGGAAGGAAGCCAAAACAAGCCTCCGCCAAGGCCATACGCCCTTCCCGCTTCAGCAGGCGCTCCATCTCCGCCTTGAGCTGATGGAGGTAGAGGACGTCGGCGGCGGCGTAATCCACCTGCTCCGGCGTGAGCTTGTCCGCCGCCCAATCGGAACTCTGCTGCTGCTTGGAGATGTCGACGCCCAGCAGCTCTTTGCACAGGTCCTTCAGGCCATGTTTGTCGGTGTTGGTGCGCACCAGACGGGACGCGGTGCGCGTGCAGAACACCGGCGCGACGCGCACGCCGAGATACTTCTGCGCCATCGCCAGATCGAACCGGGCAAAGTGGAAGATCTTCACCAACGACGGGTCCGCCAGCACGGCCGACAAACGCGGCGCCGGCGTGCCCGGCACGATCTGCACCAGATGGGCATGGCCGTCGCCGGCTGAGATCTGCACCACGCACAGGCGGTCCCGCTCGAGCCGCAGACCCATGGTCTCCGTATCGACGGCAATGCTGCCTTTGAAGGTGACGTTGGCGGGCAGGTCCCCGCGATGGACGGTATTGGTCACGAAATGCGGTCCGTTGAGACGATGATCGGCAAGCTGTTTATAGGACCGCTGCCCCCTTGAACAGCGCGGGGCCTTCGGCGCGGGAACTGCACAGACCGTGAGCGTGGACGGAAAGTGCGGTCGCTGGTATGTTCATGTTTTGTTCTTTTGACGGTGCGGCAATGAAGCGTTGGTCCGCTGTCGGCCTTTCGTGCGTCGCTGCCTCGGCGGCGATACCGCCCAATTCGCCCGCGCGTATTTCGCGCGTAGCTGTGCGCGGCGGACCGAAATTTCCACCGCCTATTTACCGCCTAAACATGCGGTGGAGCACCCCGCGTTTAGCGCGGCGTTTTGGCGAGGTCCTGATAGCGCGGGAAGCCGAACGGCGCGCTGTAGGGCGCCATGCGCTTGCCCACCACATCGAACCGGATACTGGGGAACAACAGGATCGCCGCCGGGTCTTCGAGCAGGGCCGCGAACAGCGTCCGGGTCTTGGCCAGCCGCGCGGCGGGATCGAAGGTCTCGCGCGCGTCGACGATCTTGTCCGCCATCGCGCGGTCGCAGTTGAACGGCTTGGTCCACAGGCAGGAATGCGTCACCAGCGCCTGCAACGCGTCGAACGTGGGCATGGCGTTGTAGGCGAAGTTGAACATGGGCGCTTCCCACTTGCCGCCGTACAGACCCTCGTTCTGCCATTGGATGATCGGCACCTGCACGATGCGCACCTTCACGCCCACCGCGCCGAGATCGGCCACGACCTGCTGATGGATGGCATCGTTTTCCGTGCCGTCGCTCCACAGTTCGATGGCGGTCTCGAAGCCGTTGGGATAGCCGGCCTCTGCGAGCAGCGCTTTTGCTTTTGCGGGATCGTAGGCGTACGCGGGCGGCAGGCCCGGCGTGTATCCGAAGGTGCCCGGCGGCGCGAACTGGGTCGCGGGCGTGGTGGCGCCGTGCACGAAGGCCGCGATCAGCGGCGCACGGTTGACCGCATAGTTCAGCGCGAGACGCACGCGCTTGTCCCGCAGCGGCGTATCCATCGTCGTGACGAACGGGATCGCATCCACGCTGGCGATCTCATACGGCACGAGCCGTGCACCGGTGCCTTCGAGGAGATCGGCCACACTGGGGCCGGTGTTGAACGCGATGTCCACCGCGCCGGAAATGACGCCTTGCGCGCGCGCGATGGGTTCGCCCACGGGCACGAAGTTGATCTCATCCCACTTCGGTTTGCGCCACGCGTGCGGATTGGCCACGAACACCGTGCGCGTGCGTTCCATCTTCTGCGCGACGAAGGGGCCGGTGCCGTGGGGCTGCCGCGCGAAACCCGTACGCCCCACGGACGCGAAATACTTCGGCGGCAGGATGCGCACCGTGCGCAACCGCGCCGCCAGCGCCGGGTCCGGACGCTTGGTGCGGATCACGATCTTATGGTCCGTCACCCGTTCGACGGCCGCGATGTCGCTCACGTGTTGGCGGATCGGAAAGCCGGCCGCTTCGTCGGTCTGAAGATAGGCGATCACCTGGATCACCGCCTCGGCGGTGAACGGCTCGCCGTTGGAGAACGTCACGCCCTCGCGCAGATCGAACTCCCACGTCAGCGGATCCTTCGCGCGCCAGGCGGTGGCGAGCGCCGGCTTGATCTCACCGCCCTCGGCGACCTCCGTCAGCGCATCGAACAGCGCCGGCTGATAGCGCGACGTGATCCAGTCGATATAGATGTTCGGAAACCCTTGGATCGGCCTGACGTCCTGCGTCGCGATGACGATCGGGTCTTTCGCCTGCGCCGGCAGCGCAAGAGCGACAAGCAGCGCGACGAGAACGCGCATCATGCCGCCGCACGATCGCGCTCGGCGACGCGCTCTTTCAGCAGGCGAATCACGGTGCGGCCCTGCAGTTCGATATCGGCGAGCGGCTCGCCGAAGCCGCGCACGAAGAAGCTGGTGATACCGAGGTCGTAATAGCGCATGAGGGAGTCGACAATTTGCTCGGGCGTGCCGACAAACACATTCGAGATCCGTCCCTTGGACGCGCGCTTGGTGCCGGTCCAGAGATTGGTGTCGATCACTTGGTCTTCCTCGGCGGCAGCCGCGTCGGCGCTCTTCTCCACCGCGATCTTGGTCGAGAGCGCCGCATCCTTCCGCCCGCCGCCGAGACTCACCAGCTTGGCGTCGGTCTCCGCCGCGAGTTCGGCAGCGAGCTCATGCGCGCGCTTCCACGCGTCCGCTTCCGTCTCACCGACGACCACGCGCGCACCGCCTTGAAAGGTCAGCGTGCGTCCATGCTCCGCCGCGAACCCACGCACCTTGTCGATGAGTGCTGCGGTCTCCGCCAGCGACGTCATTGTGAGGGAATAGATGTCCGCGCATTCTCCGGCGAAGCGCAGCGACTCCTCCGAACTGCCGCCCCAGTACACCGGCAGGCCCTTGGGATTGACCGGCCGCAATTGGCTGAGTGCATTCTTGAAATTGAAGAACTGGCCTTCATGGTCGAACGGTTTGTCGGACGTCCACATGCGACGCAGGATCTGCGCGAACTCGCGGCTGCGGCGATAGCGGTCGGCCTTGGTGGTAAAATCGCCGTCGCAGGCGAGCTCGTTGTCGTTGCCGCCGGTGATGACGTGAATGCCCGCGCGGCCGCCGCTGACGTGATCCAGAGTGGCGAACATCCGCGCCGCCATGGTGGGCGCCACGAACCCGGGCCGGTGCGCCACCATCACGGCGAGCTGCTTGGTGACGGACGTTACCCAGGTCGCGATCGGCATGCTGTCGGGCCAGAACGTGCTCTGCGGCACAAGCACGCGGTCATAGCCGCAGGTATCGAAGCGCTGCACCAATTCTTGCATGAACGGCAGGTCGAAATCGTTCGGCACGACGCGATCCGTCGGCTTGAACATCAACACGCCGACGACTTCAACCGGCATCGGTCTGCTTCCCTCTCACGGCGCGATCTCCACAAGATCGTAACGGACAAAGCCGAGCGGCGCGGGAAATGCTTTCACGCGCGGCCCGAGGCCGAAGAGCTTGAAGCTCTCGTACATCAGGATGGCCGGCGCCTCGTCGCGCACGGTTGCCATGATCGAACGCGTGGCCGCTTCGCGTTGCGCACGGTCGGCAAGACCCTGGGCCGCGACGACGTCTTTCGCGATGGCCTCATTGCAATGCCACGGATGCGGCCACAGGCAGGAATGCAGCCGCAGCGGCGCAAGGGCGTCGAGCGAGGGCGCCGCGGGGTAACCGCTGTAGAACGCAAGGCCGGGCCATGTGCCCTGATAGTACTTTTCGGTGTAACTCATCACGGTGATGTTGCTGAGCGTGGCGCGCACGCCGACGGCGCGCAGGTCCGCCGCGAGTTGCTCATAGGGCGCGCTATCCACCGAATTCATGAGTTCGACAGGAAAGTCGAAGCCGTTCGGGTAGCCGGCCTCGGCCAGCAGCGCCTTCGCTTTCGCCGGATCGTAGGGGTACGGCACGGTCAGCGCCGGATCGTATCCGAACGTGACGCGGCTGGCGTACTGGGTCGCGGGACTGGTGTATCCATTCAGCAGGCCGTCGATGATGGCCTGTTTGTTCACCGCGTAGTTCAGCGCCTGGCGCACGCGCTTGTCTTGCAGCGGCGAGCGTTTGACCGTGACGAACTGGAGGGATTCGACACTGCCGGTGGCGAAGGGTTCGACGCGGCCGCCGTTGTCGCTCACCGTACTCGCGTCCTCGACCCGAAGGTCGAGGGCCACATCGACCTGACGCGACGCCAAGGCTTGAACGCGCGTTGTGGGATCGGGCAGCGCCACGAGCACCAACTCGTCGAAGCGGGCTGGACGCCACGCATGCGGATTGCGCGCCAGTTCCACACGCACCGGTGTGCGGCGCGTTTCCACGAACGGCCCGGTGCCGACGGGCGCGCGGTTGAATCCTTCCGCGCCGGCTTTCTGGAAGAAGACCCGCGGCAGGATTTTGATGCTGATCAGCTTGTTGGGCAGCGTCACATCGGGCTGATCCGTGGTGATGGCGATCTGCAGGGAACCGCGCGCCTCCGCACGCACGACGTTGCGCACTTCGCGGAAGGCCGATGTGCGTTGCCCCGCTTCGGTCAGCATGAAGGCGATGGTCGCCGCCACGGCCGCCGCATCGCAGGGCTCGCCGTTGGAGAACTTCACGTCGGGACGCAGATCGAAAACCCAGGTCGTGGGCGTCTCGGCTTTCCACGACACGGCGAGAGCGGGCGCCAACTTCCCCTGCGGATCGAGTTCGGTGAGGCCGTCGAATTGTGCCGGATGCACCGCGTAAGGCGGGAAGCCGGTCGCCTGCAGGGGATACGGCACGTTGAGGCGATTGGGATCGGACAGCACCGTCGCCATGGTCAGGCGCGTGGCCGCCTGCGCCGGCGCGGCGCACATCATCAAGACGGCGAGGATGCCGCATGATCGCCTCATGCCGCCGCATCCCGCTGCGCCACCGCCGCCCGCAGGCGCGGGATCAACTCTTGGCCGTGTTCGATCACGTCGGGCAGCATGTTGAAGCCACGGATCATGAAACTGGTGATACCGGCGTCATAGTACGCCATCAGGGCCTCGACTACCTGTTCCGCGGTGCCCACCAGGGTGGGCGGCGTGGACCCTTCCGAGGCCGCCATGGTGCCGTACCACAGGCGCGCATCCACGATCTCGGCCGGCACTTCGTAGGGACGCGGCGCCGCGCCCTTCGTGGAAAGCGCCGCATCCGACCGGCCACCGGCCTTGGAAAGGTCCTCCGTGGTGCCGGTCTTGCGGCGCCGTTCCTCGGTCTGGCCCCGCAGGATATCGGCGATCTCGCGCGCGTTGCGCCAGGCCATCTCCTCGGTGGGGCCGAGCACCATGCGCGTCACGCCCTGAAAGCGAAGCGCACGGCCGTGCGCGCGCGCGTGCCGGGTCATGTCCTCCACCATCTTTCGCGTGGCCTCCAGGGAGGTAAGGCTGAACACGTAGATGTCCGCCCACTGCGACGCTATGTCGAGGGACACCTCCGACGTGCCGCCCCAATAGATCGGGATCGCGCCCGCCGCGGGCCGCAGTTCCGAGAGTCCCTTGATGAACCGGAAGTACGTGCCGTCGTGATCGATGGGCGTCTCGCTGCCCCAGATTGCGCGCAAAATCTGCACGAACTCTCCGGACCGGCGGTAGCGCTCATCCTTGGTGAGGAAATCGCCGTCGCATTGAGTCTCAGCGTCGTTGCCGGCGGAGATGATGTGGATGCCGGCACGACCATTGCTGAACTTGTCCAAGGTCGCGAACTGCCGCGCCGCCATGGTCGGGGCCACGAAGCCCGGCCGGTGCGCGATCATGAACTTGAGCCGCGACGTCGCGCCGGCCACGAACGACGCGAACGGCATGCTGTCCGGCCAGAACGCGCTTTGCGCCACCAACGCACGGTCGTAGCCGGCGTGCTCGAGTGCGCGCGCGAGCAGCAGCACGTACTCGGCGTCGAACGTCTTGGGGGATTTCCAGGTCAGCGTGGACTCACGGTGACCCAGCATGCCCACGATCTCGACCGGCATTGGATCCTCCCCTGCGGCGAAGCCGCATCATGGCGCATGCGCCGGAGGATACACGCGGCGTTTCCTCAAAAACCATATATCGGTTTTTGGCGAGACGATTTTCGCGATAGATTGTGGCGATGAAACGCAGCGAAACCCAGGGGCTCGAGCGCGGCTTGGCGGTGCTGGAATGCCTTGTGCGGCAAGGGGCCGCGAGCGTGCGCGAGGTGGCGACCCACACCCGCCTGCCCGCCGCGACCGTGCGCCGCCTGCTCAACACCCTCGACGCGGCGGGATACGTCACCCAGGCCCGCTCCCATCAACCCTATCGTGCGACGGTGCGCGTCAAGGAAATCGCCGCGGCGCTCTCGCCCGAGATCGTCTTGCGC
Organism: Rhodospirillaceae bacterium; assembly: GCA_965279655.1. Classification (GTDB taxonomy): domain Bacteria; phylum Pseudomonadota; class Alphaproteobacteria; order Rhodospirillales; family Rhodospirillaceae; genus SCTM01. The sequence continues at coordinate 4,450,994 of OZ257255.1, read as the reverse complement.
GAGGCGGCGCGGCGGGTGATCGCGGAGACCGCGCGCGGCTATCCTTGGCCGCTCGCTTTCCTGCAGTGGGCCGACGGCGCGCTGACGGTGATGGAAACGACGCCGCGACCGGCGCGTCTCGAGCCCACTCGTTATATCGCCGGCTGGCGTCTGCGGCCGCCCTACGGCGCGGCCGCGCATGTGATCTTCGCGTTCGCGACAGCGGATGCGCGGGCGCGGATGGACGTGGAGATATCAACCGCGCTCCGCGCCATCCGCTCCGACGGGTATTGCGTACGCCAACGAAAGACCCGTCGCGAGGTTTCCATCGCGGTTCCCGTCTTTGTCCGGCGCGTTTGCGTCGGCGCCCTGGAGACGCGCACGGTCTTGGAAAAAGGCGAAAGCCAGCGGCGAATCATCGCCCGCCTGCGCGCCTGCGCTGAGAAGATCGAGGAAAGGATCGCGGCAGATATGGCTTAGCCGGACACCGGCGGGCGAAGTGCCGCGGTCATTTCGTTGATGTCGAAGGAGGCGACCTGAGGCGCATACAGCCCGTGGCGCTCGACGAGATTCGTCAAGACGCTCTGGTCATGGCGGTGATCGAAGAAAGCTTCATGATTCGGCAGGCCCGAGACATTCGCATGGTCGCTCACGATGCGCGGATCGAGACAATATTCCAGCCACGCGCGCACGAAAGCCCGTGCTTCAGGTGTGTTTCGCCACACTGACGGGCTCGCGCTGAGTTGCGGGCGGTTCCAATATACAGGCGTGTCGCAACCCATGAAGTGAAAGCAGTCACGCTTCGTCCAGTGCAGATTGGGGCCGTGAGCATGACGTTGCACACCCGGCAGGATGCCGGATCTCTCCCGCGCGCACCAGGCGACCAACGACCGCACGCTTCCGGTGAACCGATAGCCCTCGCCACGACCGCAGTCGTGATAAACGACATAGGCGCCATCGGGGCGTTCCGTGAGCGCCCGCAAGATGACGTAGGGTTTCCATGCCCAGTATCCGGCGCCGCGCGGTCGGCTCAGCAAGGTCGGATGGTTGCGAAAGAACTGGGTTCCCTCGATATCAGCTCTCGTCCAAAGGAGCGCTTCGTCGCATTCACCCACGACCAGCGCCGACTCCGTAAGGCGCTCCTGTTGGTAGCGGAACTTCGCGTCACCGCAGGTGACGAGGGTGATGCGCGCATCGCCGGAACTTCGAGAAAGGCCGGTCCGGATCTCGGGAAAAATCGTCTCCAGGGCAAGGTCGTCCCGCGCTTGGCTTTCGGCGAGCGCGCGTTCCATCCAGCCTTGCCGCGCAATGACCTCGCCGAGCAGGGGCCAGAATGCGCGGAGTATCTGCAGCTGCTCGGGCGCCTCTTCACTCCAGTATGGGCGGCCGGCGAGAACCTCCATTTCACATGTGACGAAATCATGGCTGCGCGGCAGGGCGAGTAGGGCTTTTTCCGCGGCGTCATGGTCGTTCCGCCGGACATGACAGCGCGCCAGGGCAAAGTGGGCAATAGCATTGCCGGGTTCGACCATGGCTGTGGCGGCGGCAAGAGCGAGCGCCTCTTCTGTCTCGCCGTGCGCGTACAAGGCGCTTGCCAGCAGGCTTGCGATGCGCGGATAGGTCGGGCGTTCCTGCATGACGGCGCGATAGCATGCACAGGCTTCCGCGAAACGCCCTTGCCGATCGAGCGCATGGCCCAGAATGAACGTAGCGTCGATGCCGCCGCTTGCGCCGCCCACTTCACGCGCGAGCGCCTCCGCCGCGGTGTCGTTGCCAAGCGCGAGTTCGCAGCGCGCGAGAAGAAGCAGAAGGGGAGCTTGCCGCCCCATTTGCCGCACGGCAGAGTGCATGGCCAAGGCCGCAAGATCGAATCGCCGCCCCTTGCTGTACTCCCGCGCCGCATAGATCAGCACATTCGGATAGACGAGCGCGTCACTGCGAACTATGCGTTCGAGGAGCACCGCGACGGATTCGTCGGCAGTGGTCCACTTCGATTGAACGATGCGTGCGCAGGCGAGCCCGTAATGCGCCTCAACCAGCGTCGAATCGAGGGCGAGCAGTGCCTGAAAGGCATGCGCGCTGCCTGTAATATCTCCCGCCTCGAATTGCTTGTAGGCGGCGTGGAGTTCTCGGGCGCGGCTCATGAGTCACATTCGCCGGAAGGCCAATACGAGGCAAGGGCCGCAGGCAGCCTAACCTCCGACTTTGTAGAGGACGAATCTCTTACCAAATGGCGGCGCAGGGGGGGGCGTGCAACTATTTGTATCAATAGGTTGGGAACTGGCGCGACAAGTCTTCTTCCCGCATCTTATTGACGTTTCCCGCCGATGTCCCGCAGCGGCCGCTCATCTCGGACGTAGTTGCAACCTTCGACGCTATTGCCACCAATTCGACAGGGCACATGACAATCTCCGAAAGCTCATTGCCGCCCCCCCTGAGTCGCAAGACACTTCGCCAATGACCAGCGATATCCAATACCTGCCGGACGAGACCTGCCAGATCCCTGGCCTCGCCGCGATTTACGAGGAGCGGTTCGGCCTGCGGAGGGACGGCTCTTTTGTGGAAGTGGGGGCATTCGATGGCCACACCTACAGCAACACCGCGTTTCTCGCCGATCTCGGATGGCGCGGCCTGTATGTGGAGCCGGTGCAAGCCTACGCCCAGGCTTGCGCGAAGCGTCATGCGCAGAATCCCAACGTGCTCGTCGCCAATTGCGCGGTGGGCGAGGCCGAAAAGTTCATCGACCTGCACGTCGGCGACATCCTCACGACGGCCGACGCCTCGATGAAGCAGGCCTACAAGCACATCAACTGGATCAAATCCTTCGAAACCGTCCGGGTCGAGCAAATCCCGCTGACCAAGGTCCTTCAATCCGCGCGCATGCCGTCTCGCTTCGATCTTCTTGTGGTGGATGTCGAGGGCGGCGAGGAGGGTGTGTTCAATTCATTCTCGCTGGACGAATGGCGTCCGCGCATGATGATCGTCGAGATCGAGGATACGCACCCCCAATTCCAACAGTTCCCCGCGATCGTGGCCCGCGCACGCGCCCTGCGCGCGCGACTGCAGGGCGCCGGTTATCAGGAGATCTTCCGCGACTTTATCAACACGATCTTCTGGGACGCGCGACAGACATAGTCATGGCCATGCAAGATCGCATCTCGTGCGCGATAGAGCGTCCCGGTAGGGTCCCGGCGCGGCCCTTCACTCCAATGTCGGCTGTCTGAATGCGTTTTATCTATGCCGATCCCGGACTGGCGACGTTGGCGGGGCATCACTTCACTGTCTGCCGGAATATCGTCGGCGCATTGCGCAAGCGCGGGATCGCCACCTCCGTCGCCGCGGCCGCGGCGGCACAGGCCGACATCCTGGCGGCGTTGGACGCCAAGCCTCTGTTCCGTCACTGGACCTATAATCTCACCGACGGCGATCCGATCAGTGGATGGCTGAATGCATTCCACGACGGCGCCGCGTTGACCCGCGCCGATTTTGCCGGCCTCGAGCCGTTGTCCCGCGACGACGTGGTCTATTGCGCCTCCGGCCAGGCCGCGCAGGTCCTCGGCTTGGTGGAATGGCTGAGCGCGCTTCCCCAGGAGCGCCGGCCGGCGGTGCTGATGGAGATGATGCACACGACCGGTATCGAGACCGCGGCGAAAGACGGCAAGACGCGGATGACGCTGCCCGATCCCCGCACCGATGCGCGCGGCCTGCTCTACCGATTCGTGGGACATCGCATGAAGTCGCTCGACGTGTCGCGGCTGCGGTTCGTGTCGATGAATCGCGGCCTCGTCGAGATGTACTCGCTCTTGCTGCAAAAGCCCGTTTCCTCCGTCGGGACCATGCCGTTCGGCGCCGAGCGCGCCGTCGCCTCGCGGGCGGGCCGTCGCCCGATCACGCTGGCGATCCTTGGGTATCAGTGGAAGGGAAAGGGCTATGCCTTCGTGCCGGAGGTGCTTGCGGGCTTGCTCGAAGGCAATCCCCAACTCCGCATCCTCGTGCACAACGGCGGTGGCGCGGACGGCACAGAGGACTCTCAGCGCGCGTTGTTGGCCCTGGCTGACAAGACCGGGCGCGTCACCGTCAAGAACGAGGTCGTCACGCCTGAGGGCTGGCAAGACATGCTGGCCACGATCGACCTGATTCTGTGCCCCTACGATCCGGCGTTCTACCGCAACAACACATCCGGCGTTTTGACCGAAGCCATCGCCAATGGAATTCCGGTTGTGGTGCCCGCCGCCACGACGCTGGAGGAAGACTTGCGCGCTTTCGGCGGCGGCGGAACGGGGTTCAGCGCCTATACCGCGCCGGCGATCCTGCAAGCGACACAGCAGGCGCTCGATCGCTTCGACGAATTGGCGGAAGCCGCCGTGCGGGGCGCGCGCCTGTGGGCAGAAACCGAAGGACCCGACAAATACGCCGACGGACTGCTGCGCGCCGCCCGGGAAACGGCGGGCTAACGGTTCGGATCGGCGTTAGGGAAAAGTGGTGCCCAGGAGAGGACTCGAACCTCCCATGGCCCTGAAATTCGTGAACATCAGTGGAACACCGTGAAACGCCGCGAGGTCACTAAGTCCACAGTTTCGGCCATAATCGAACGTTCGCGGTGTTTCATTTCTATTCACACTGTTTAGCCTTAGTGGTACCTATGCGGTACCTAAATGGTGGCTGATAGGCGCCCTCAGTGGCCAAGTGGAAATTCACCAACCGTAGCATCCCCAAAGGCCCCCTGCGCGGGCAGAAACAAACCGATTATTGGGACACGGACAATCCGAGCTTCGGCATGCGCGCCTCTGAAGGAGGCACCCGGACATGGCAGGCCATGTACCGGTACAACGGCCTCAAGCGGCGTCTGAAGCTCGGCGTCTATCGGGGCGACCTGACGGGGCCCGCCGAACCGACCGCCAATGAGAAGGTCCTCGGCCTCGCCGATGCCCGCGATCAGGCTAAGGTAGTGCTGAGGCGGGCGGAAAATGGCTTCGACCCAGCGACGGAAAAGAAGGCCCGGACTTCACGGTCTGAGTCGGTCGAGGAGATGGCCGCGCTGTACATCGAGCGGCACGCCAAGGTCAAAAAACGGTCCTGGTTCAAGGATCAACAGATTGTGAACCGTGAGGTGCTGCCGAAGATTGGCCGCAAGAAGGTGGTCGACGTAACCCGCCAAGATATCCGGGACATCTTGCAGCCGATCATAGCCCGCGGGGCCACAATAAAGGCCAATCACACCCTCGAAGTGGTCCGCAAAATGTTCAACTGGTCCATCGAGACCAGGGACTTCCCAGCCGCCAATCCCGCGGCGCGCTTGCCGAAGCCGGGCGAGGTTATGGGCCGAAGTCGCTATCTCGCTCCGTCAGAGATCAAGGCGTTCTGGGCCGCGCTCCAAGCCGCCAATCTTGGCGAGCGCGGCATCGCGGCGTTCAAGCTCATGACGCTCACGGCACAGCGCGAGATGGAAGTGGTCCGGATGCGATGGTCTGACCTCGATCTTGAAGACGATCATGTCTGGACGATCCCAGGCGACCATTCGAAAAACCGCCTCGAGCACGTGATCCCGCTCACTCCGCTGGTAATCGAGTTGCTGCGGCTGCTGCGTAAGAGTCGAGGGAAGGGCGAGAACTACGTCTTCCCGTCACCCTCAAAGGCCGACGCTCACCTTACGCGCAACTTCATAGAAGATCGGATGGTGAAGATCCGGAAGCACCTCACCATCGAACATTTCACACCGCACGACCTGCGGCGGACCGTGACGACGTATTTGGGCAAGCTCAAGGTCCCACAGCAGATCAAGAAGAAGATTCTCAACCACACCAAGCGCCGAAAGAACGACGTAACCGACATTTACGATCGCTTCGAATACCTGGACGAAAAGCGCGAGGCGCTGACGAAATGGGAAGAGCTTTTGCTTTCCATGGTCACGCCGAAAAAAGAGGCGCGCACAGTCGTCTCGATGAGCGGGCGCGGGCCTGACTGAACTGCGGCGGATAGGGGGCACCCCGACAAGCCGGCAATCGCACCGGTTTCCCCGCGGCCACGATGCGAGTTCTGCGGAGGGCAAATGTCTCGCGAAATCAGCCCGGGTGAGCGCTTCCTAATGCTGGTCCAAGCGCTTGGGAGATCGTCCGACCTCTACGATCAGGACGAGCCTGGATCAGATAGGGCCGGCAGCTTGGACGCTCTGATAGCGGTGACGGATTTTCTTGGAGCCGTTGACGTCGAGCCCCCCCTCCTGCGTCCTCTCAAGGCAATAATTCTCGCCTTTGGAGATGCGAATCGTGGACGCACGAACCGGCTGTTCGAGGTACGACGCGTCGCCCACCGGTCGCCCACCGCCATCGAAGATCAGCTTGCAAAGGTCTCAGCAGCGATAGCGATGGAATTTCTCATGTTGGGAGGTCGGAAGCAGGAGGATGCCGCCAAGACCGTGGCCAAAGCAGTGAGGGGCTGGGACATCGACAGTATCCGGACACAGAAAGTCACTTGGCGAACTGTGAAGAACTGGCGTGACAAGTTGAACGCGGGCAACCCAGCCGATCCAGATGTTAAGAGCTTTCGTGCGTTGAAGGCTAAGTTCGGTCAGCCGGGCATGGATTTCATTGCGACGGCGCAGGCCATGATGGCCTGCCCATATCGAATTCAACCCGACTATAAATCTACTTAACCCCCCGGGTTACGCAGCGAAGTTCCATGGCCTCCTGAGTGCATGCCGTTTCGGAGCGCACGTCGCGCCTAGCATGTTCCAGGAGCAGACAATGAAGCGAGGGCGTGGACTCTCCACTTCCAAGATCGCGTTGCCGACCGCCGGCGACGGCGAGCCGGCGACCCGAGTCCCCGCACTGCCGCCCCCCGCTTTCCCTTCAAATCCAAACAGCCGACCGCTGGCCTATGACGACGACCGCATGATTCGAGAGGCCGAGTGCGAACGAATCACCGGGTTGTCCCGCACTACGCGCTGGCGGCTCGAGCGGCAGGGGAAATTCCCAAAGCGGCGGCAGCTTTCGCAAAACTGCGTCGGCTGGGTCCTGAGCGAAATCCTTGCCTGGCGCCGAGCATTGGTCGGCGCAGCGTCCAGCCACCCCTTCGGCATCTAAGGGCGGTCATGGCTCGTTCACAGAATAGCAGCGCATCCTCGTCAAATTGTCGCAGAGCCGAGCGTCTTGAGGCCTTAGCGAAGGCAACGACTGCTCCGAACTTCGACGCGGCCAAGGCGAAGGCCCTGGCGGAGGTGGCGCTGGAGAAATGCCGCCGCACATTCCGCGCGCCCTTGACCTGCCAAGCCGCGGACGCGGGTTTCGAGGTTCGCGACGCGCAGGGCCAATTGGTCTGCGTCACCGCGTGCAATGGCGTTGCCGCGCTCCTTGTGGCGACCATGGCGATCCATCACGCGCGGCCAGTGGCATGACTAAAATAAGCGCCCTTTCTTCGGCCGCCATGGCGCGGACCTTTCCGCCGGTCGCGCGAGGCACTTTGCTTCACGCCTTGCGCGTCGCAGAGGCCGTCAGCTCAGCACTCTGCCGCACCGACCGAGCCTTCGTGCGAGCGGTCGGTCAGCGTGCCCGTCACGGTGAGTATCCCTCTGATTTCGATCGAGCACGCCTGCGCCGTATCGCGTTCGAATTTGAACGGAGGGTTCCATGAGCGAGCGCGTTGATCTCATGATGGAGTTCACGACCGCAGTCGGGGGCATCACCCCGCGGACGATCTCCTGGCTGTCAGATTCTTACGGCGTGCCGTCGCAGGTGATCTACGGCGGGGCCTGCCTCTGCGGCCGTGAAAGCGTACGGTTCGACGGACCGTACTTCGAGCCCGATAACGATAGCGGTGCGGCAGCGCTGATTGTCCCCTGTGGCCGCCGCGGTCCAGGCGGGGTCATGTGGCTCGAAGTCGATGACCTGATCGCTTTCCGACCGGGTGCGCCAACGGCATGGGCATCGCGTCTCGGGATCGGCGCTCTGCTCGGACACGATGCAGTCGAAGCGGCTCTCTGGGATCGCGCCCCGCTGATGTTGTATTCGACGCCGCTGGCGTGGCTTCAGGCGTGCGGCGACGGCACCGTGATTCTCGATTGGTCTCAGCATCTGCTCTTCTGGCTGGGTGACCTGCCCATCATCGTTTGCGACAGCGTGCCACTGGCGAAGCGGCTCGACGCTGCAATGCGCAAGGCCCTCAAATCAATGCCTGAGATCCGGGTTACATCCGTCGAAAGCAAAGACCATGAAGCATAGTCATCCCGCCATTGCGGCCAGCGTTCCCTTAAGCGTTATCGAGGGAACAAGAGACCGCGGCGCGAATCAGCTTCAGGGCGCGATGCCGCTCTATCGCGACATACCTGACCCCGACCCGTATCCGGTCGATGCCCTCGGCTCGATTCTTACGCCGGCGGCTCACGCGATCGTCGATTTAACGCAAGCGCCGATCGAGATTGCCGCGCAAAGCGTGCTCGCGCTCGCGACACTTGCCGCGCAAGGGCATATCGACGTGATGCTGCCGACCGGGCAGGTGCGCCCGGTCTCGTGCTTCTTTCTGACCGCGGCGGAAAGTGGAGAGAGAAAGAGCGCCGTCGATGACTACGCGCTGCGACCCGCGCGTGAATACGAAAAGCTGCTGCGCGCCGACTACGACGAGAACCTGGCCGTCTACGTCGAACAATTCGACGCTTGGGAAGCCAAGAGAAAGCAGAAGGCGGACCCCGCGAGTCACGACGGCCCAGCGCTCAAGCCAGAGGCGCCGCTGAAGCCATACGTGACGTGCGCCGCGCCAACGTTCGAGGCGGTTGAAAAGCTGCTTTTGGCTGAGGGGCAGCCGAGCATGGGCATCTTCTCCGGCGAAGGCGGGCGGTTCATCGGCGGCTATTCCATGAAGGCCGAGAACAAGCTGGCGACGGCCACCGGCTTGAGCATCCTGTGGGATAGCGGCACCGTCGAACGGTTCCGGTCTGGTGATGGCTCAGCCAAGGGGTTTGGGCGGCGGTTCGCGCTACATCTGATGTGTCAGCCGGACGTAGCACGTCGGATGCTGTCCGACTCCGAACTGATGGACCAAGGGCTGCTGTCCCGCGTGCTCGTGTCGGCCCCGAAGCCCAAGACCGGTACCCGCTTCTGGCGTGACGCAAGACAAGAGAGCCATTCGGCGCTCGATCGCTATAACGACCGCGCGCTCGAACTGTTGAAGACGCCGCGGAACACTGTTGAGGGGAAGCCGCAAGAGCTAAGGCCGCGCGTCCTTGAACTCGACGCCGCCGCTCGCGCCGCCTGGATTGCTTTCATCGACCACAACGAGCGCCAGATGGGTCCCGGTGGAGACCTAGCCCCGATTCGAGGGCTTGCCAACAAGCTCGGAGAACACGCCGCCCGCATCGGGGCGGTGCTCACGCTGTTCAACGCCCCCACCGCGACGCACATCACCGGCGAATACATAAAGGCCGGCATTGAACTTGCGCAGTACTACGGCGGCGAAGCTCTTCGGCTCTTCCACGCCAGCGTCACCTCGGTGGAACTGATGAAGGCCAAGACCCTCTTGGACTGGCTCCAGGAGCGGTACGCCGGCTGCGCAGTCGGGCTGCGGACCATCTATCAGACCGGGCCCGGCGCGATCCGCGACGCCAAGAGCGCCAAGGCGGCGATGGAGGTGCTCGTCCAGCACCACCGTGCCTACAAGATCGAGGGCGGCGCCGAGATCGAAGGCGAGCGATGCCGCGACGCCTGGCAGATTCGGGGGGGCTGATATGGCGGTCTATCGAAAATTCGACCCATCCGGTGTGCTGGCAAATTACCCGAGCATCGCTGCTACACCTGCTACAGATGCTACAGTTCGGCCTGCTGTAGCAACTGTAGCAACTGTAGCAGGGCTACCCCCGCCGAATTCAGACTCGGAACGAGTAGCCATTGCCCAGGACGTCCGGGTCCCGCGTGCGTGGGCAGAATCCTACGCCGCGCTCCAGGCGCTGCCATGCCCAGAATGGATCTCACCTGATCGCTGGCAACGCATCGTTGATACCGCCGGCGGGTTCTGCGACCGATGGGCCCGCGCGATCGATGCGCTGGGCTGGCAGGTGCGAGAGTTCATCGACCTGGGCAGCGACCCCCGGAATCCAGCTTACTCGCCAACGAGTCTCTGCGAGGCGTTGGTAGACCTTCGGCTGTGTGCGGTCACGAAGGACGGCCTACGCGTTGCTTTCCCGGACGGCGGACGGCGCACCATTCACAGAAGGGGCGGTCACTGGGAATGGGGCGACTGATGCAAGCGACCGGCCGATACACAAGCAAGGCCTAACTCATGACAGCAGGTTTGGAAAACGCCAAGAAAACGGGGAAACGGTTCGTCAAGGGTGGTGAGCCCGGACCAGGACGTCCGAAGGGCTCGCGATCGAAGACCGCCGCGCTTCTCGACGAAATCGCGGCCGTCGAGGCCGAAGCGATTGTGCGAAAGATCGTCGAGAAGGCGAAGGCCGGGGATTTGACGGCCGCGAAGCTCGTGGTCGAGCGGCTGTGGCCCGTACCCAAGGGCCGCCCTATCGAAGTCTCGCTGCCGCCGATCAACACCGTGACCGACGTGCTGAAGGCCATGAGCGCAATCGCTGCGGCGGTCTCCGCCGGCACGCTCAGCAGCGACGAAGCTAGGGACTTGGCGGCGCTGATCGAAACGATCCGCAAGGGGTATGAAACGATCGATCTCAAGAACGAATTGGTCGCTATCAAAGAAATCATGAAGGAGCGGAAAGGACATGAGCCTCGCCGGAATTAAGTCGCAGCTCGACCGAATCAAACACGAGCAAGGTGTCAGAGACGCCACAATCTCGGCAGCTACCGCCACCACGGCCAAGGGCACGCTTGCTGGCCTGACCGACGCACAACTTGATCAGGCACTATTCGAGGCCCTGCGGAGATTGGCTGCCGATCTCAAGCAGGACGGCAAACTAGTGCCCGAGCACATTCGCCGCGCATTGGCGGCCTTGGAGCGAGCGCCCCGTTCAGATATCCCGGAGGCGACGCGCACGAAGCTCCGCGCCGAAAGTGCCGCCAAAAATACTGAGGCGATGTCGGAGGAAGAGTTCATCGAGGTGTGCGTTCGGTTGGCGGGGACGACCACTCACGACCATCGGATGCCGTAGGAAATCGGCACCAATCAGTCCGCTGAACTATACCGACCTCGCGCGATTGCGATGGTGTCGGGTGTCGCAAGCGCGCCTCATCCAGAGTTCCATAGCTGATCTGGCCTCTTTCTGAGCAAAGAAAACCGCGCCAGTCGGACGGTAATATGGGTCTTTGACCATCCTCTCGAACTCTTCATCAAGCCTTGTTTCTTCTGCCCAAACGGCAGGCGTGCCGCAGAGACCACCGTACGATTCTTCAACGCCGACGTCGGCACGATCGCGTCGTCCTGACAGCCAGTTGAGCAGCCTTCGCATCTTGCCCACCAATTTCCTCCGGTCGGTGACAACGTACAAACCAGCGACCGAATTCAATCTGGATTGTCTAGGCCGTCCAAGAGTTGCCACAGTTCTGACCCCCTGTGATCCGTGGCTTGTCGGGATCTCTTCGTCCGATGAATTTTGCTCCGGCGGAAACAGATAACCAAGTTCAAACGTTTTCGGCGGTTTACGCACCCTCGGTGTCTATGGGATGGCTCCTCAGGCAGTCTTTCCACCCTCTTTCGTAGAACATTTTGAAGAGGGTCATCAGCATGTCATTAGCTTTATCAAAATCGTCTTTTGCGAAGTTGGCGGCGTACAGGTTTGCCCAGCCTTCCGATGTAATCGTGATCCCGACCTTCGACGTCCGGCTACCATCGGGATGGATGCACTCTTCGGAGTTTTCGGGCACTCCACCGGAAGCCGTAAATACGGGTGGCCATGCAGTTCCTTCTAGGGCCATGAAGTCACCGTCCAATATCTATTAGATTAATGACGCTGGTTCGCGATCCTCGTGAGTTCACCGTGAGACGACAGCAGTCCATCCAACCGCTGCTTCACCAGCCAGCGGACCGTTCTCCGGCCAGCGAGCACTTGCGATGCGTTCAGTTGTCATCCTAGCTTCCAATCCTCCGCGAACTGCCTGATAGGCCCCAGGCTGTGCTCGGCGTCGGCGCCCGCGCGACACATGATCTTGCTGTCTGACGTTTCATTGAAATCCATGAAGGCCAGCGGACCGTCTGGGTGCTCCATTAGGACAGCCACAGCTTCACGGCAGTCGAGCAGCCCCAGAATCCCGTTCACACTTGCTCGGCCTGGGCGAGGCGGTCCCGCCCAAACAATCCGATCTCCGCCCTTGGCCCGCCAGATGTTGGGGCCCTCCAGTGGTTCCTCTGGATACACTTCGCCTCCGTTGATGCGTTTCATCATCCATGTTGCGAGAGAATCCTTTACCTCCAGAGGATGGAGATCGAACCAGTCGGGGAAATCTTGCCAGCGGTTGGTAATGATGATGAACGCGGAATCCGGCATCGAGCAGAGATCGATGACCTTGGCTGATGCGTTTTCGCCGGCGAATGGACCGCGGCGGAACCAGAGAAGGATATCTCCCTTACGGCATGACCAGTGCGTCGTGAAGTCCCGTTCCGTTCGGTTGAGAACCTGTTCGTAGGATGCCGATTCCATTCGAGGCTGCACTCTTTGACTAATCGTCAGTCACAAGGGTCAATCGCCCTGCCAGCTCGCTGGTAGCACCCGTCTCCATAGGGCCGTGACCACCCCACAAATTGGCCAATCGTGGCCACGAGTACCAGTAACCAGAAGAGCAACATAAACAAGGTGGCCAAGGGAGACGGTGGTGGAACTCGCAGTGGGAACTCCTCGCCAGGAAGGAGGGGCCTCAACCCCCAGCCGCCCTCGACCTGCACGGGGCGATATCGAGCACGCTTCAAATCGGAGCGCTCGCGCGCTGCCGCCAGGGCTTCCGACGGGTGCCTGAAGGGCACGCCGTCGGACCTAAGTATGGGAAGAACGGTGTCCCGTGCTGCGGTGTTAGCCACCGGAGTGTCCTCTCCTAAAAGCTCGTCGTAGGTCATAGAGTCCCATGGAACAAAAGGTGTAAAAATCACCTGATCAGGTACTTATTTCACCTCGTGGTGGTAAAATAGCTGCCTGTGTCGATGGTGGTCAACATGATCAGCCCTCGACAAATCCGCGCGGCCCGGGCCCTTCTTGGTTGGTCTCAGCAAAAGCTCGCCGATAAGGCCATTGTATCCTTGAACGCCGTAACCCGGCTGGAGCGCGGGCAGGTCGATCCCAGGATGAGTACAGTCACGGCGCTTCAGAAGGCGTTGGTGAAGGCCGGGATCGAATTCATTGCGGCGAATGGGAAAGGAGAAGGCGTTCGGCTGATCAGTCCAAGAAATTGACTGCTCCAAGTCGCTACCCTTGTGCCGATCCGTCCCAAGCGCTCGCGGTGCGGTGCCCATCTTCCAAATAGACGCTGCGCGAGGTAGCGTTTAGCGAAACTAAGGGGACGCGTTCAGGGGCAACGGGAAGGGCCACGCTGCGAAATCCACGCGGGCGCCAATCCTGCTCTTTCTCTCCGGCAACGCAGCAAAAGAAGGCGATCGGTCTTGGACAAGTCTCTACTGACCGAACGCGACATCTGCACCAAGTTCATCACGCCGGCGCTGCGGAAAGCAGGGTGGGACGAGATGTTGCAGATCCGCGAGGAGGTCAGCTTCACCAAGGGCCGCATCATTGTGCGCGGCAAACTGGTCAGTCGCGGTCAGGCCAAGCGTGCCGACTACATCCTCTACTTTAAGCCGAACATCCCGCTGGCGCTGATCGAAGCTAAGGACAACTCCCACAGCGTCGGCGATGGAATTCAGCAAGGCCTCGGCTACGCCACGACACTCGACATCCCCTTCGTCTTCTCCTCCAATGGCGATGGCTTTGTGTTACACGACCGCACCGGCGGGACGGAAACACACCTTGCTCTTGATGCTTTCCCCTCCCCGACAGACCTGTGGGAACGCTATCGCGCATGGAAGGGCCTGACGCCGCAGGCCGAGAAGGTCGTCCTTCAGGACTACTTCGACGATGGCAGCGGCAAGGCTCCGCGGTACTACCAGGTCAACGCCGTCAATGCGGCGATCGAGGCCATCTCGAAAGGTCGCGACCGCGTCCTGCTCGTCATGGCGACCGGCACTGGCAAGACCTACACCGCCTTTCAGATCATCTGGCGGCTTTGGAAGGCGGGCCAAAAGAAGCGCATCCTGTTTCTTGCCGATCGAAACATCCTGATCGACCAGACGATGGTAAATGACTTCCGGCCCTTCGGCGGCGTCATGGCGAAACTCAGCGTGAACGCCAAGACGATCGAGAAGCCGGACGGGACAGTGACCGATCTAGTGACGGCCCTTGATGCCAAACGTCAGATCAACAAGGCATACGAGGTCTATCTCGGCCTCTATCAAGCGATCACCGGGCCAGAGGATCGGCAAAAACTGTTCCGCGATTTCTCGCCCGGCTTCTTCGACCTGATTGTGATCGACGAGTGCCATCGCGGCAGCGCGGCTGAAGACTCCGCGTGGAAGGAAATCCTCGCCTACTTCTCGGGCGCAACGCAGATCGGCCTCACCGCCACGCCGAAGGAGACCAAATACGTCTCTAACATCGCCTATTTTGGCGATCCGGTTTACACCTACTCCCTGAAGCAGGGCATCCGCGATGGCTTCCTCGCACCCTACAAAGTGGTCAAAGTCCATATCGACCGCGACGTGGAGGGCTACCGGCCCGAGAAAGGCCAACTCGACCGCGAAGGCGAGGAAGTAGAAGACCGCATCTACAACACCAAAGACTTCGATCGCACGCTGGTGCTGGACGATCGGACGAAACTCACGGCGAAAAAGATCACTGATTTCCTCAAGGAGAGCGGTGACCGCTTCCAGAAGACCATCATCTTTTGCGTCGATACCGAGCATGCGGCCCGGATGCGGCAGGCGCTTGTCAACGAAAATGCCGATCTGGTCGCCGAGAACAATCGCTATGTCATGCGCATCACGGGAAATGACAAGGAGGGACAGGATCAACTCGGCAACTTCATCGACCCGGAATCCAAGTATCCCGTTCTGGTCACCACCTCGCGCCTACTCTCGACCGGCGTGGATGCTCAGACCTGCCGGCTAATCGTGCTCGACCGCGATGTTGGTTCGATGACCGAGTTCAAACAGATCGTTGGACGTGGCACCCGTGTGCACGAGGACACGAAGAAGTTCTATTTCACCCTGATCGACTTCCGGGGCGCATCCAGCCATTTCGCCGATCCCGACTTCGATGGCGAGCCGGTGCAGATTTACGAACCCGGCGCGAACGATCCCGTAGCTCCGCCCGACGACGTGCCACCCGCTGGAGAGGACGGCGAGACGCTGCCCGACAAGCCCGCCGATGATGAGATCATCGTCGATTCCCCGCTCGATCCGCTGTTGCCGCTCGGAGGCGGTAAGATACGCAAGGTCTATGTAGATGGCATCGCCGTTAAGATCATCGCCGAGCGCGTCGAATATCTCGACGAAAATGGCAAGCTGGTCACCGAGAGTTTGCGCGACTTCACTAAGAACGCCCTGAAGAAGCGCTTTGTCAGTCTCGACGGTTTCCTGAGACGCTGGAAAGCTACGGAACGCAAGCAGGCGATCATTGAGGAACTCGAATCCGAGGGCCTGCCCCTCGATCCTATCGCGGAGGAATTGGGCAAGGACCTCGACCCCTTCGACTTGATCTGCCACGTAGCCTTCGACAAAAAGCCGCTCACCCGCCGCGAGCGTGCCGACAACGTCAAGAAGCGCGACGTATTGACGAAATACAGTGCACAGGCTCGCGCTGTGCTAGACGCGCTGCTCGCTAAGTATGCCGATGAGGGCGTACTCAATCTCGACGACGCCAATGTGCTGAAGATCGCGCCATTCGACACGATGGGCACCGTCGTGCAACTCATCAAAGCGTTCGGTGACCGGCAAGGCTTCGAGCAGGCCGTCCACGAACTGCAATCCGCACTCTATGAGGACGTCGCCTAATGTCCGTTCGCGCCCTCGTTAAATCCATTCAAGACATCATGCGCCAGGATACCGGCGTCGACGGCGACGCTCAGCGCATCAGTCAGTTGTGCTGGATGTTCTTCCTCAAGATCATCGATGACCAGGATCAGGAACTCGAATTGCTGAGTGGCGACTACCGCTCGCCCATCCCCAAGAAGTATCAATGGCGCGCATGGGCGGCGGACCCGGAGGGTACCACCGGCGACGACCTTCTTGCCTTTATCAACGGCGACTTATTCCCAGCGCTGAAAACTCTCGCGACTTCGACTAAGCCCGGCGACCGCCGCCGCGTCGTGAAGGACGTATTCGAGGATGCCTACAACTACATGAAATCCGGCCAACTCATTCGGCAGGTCATCAACAAGATTTCCGGCGTCGACTTTAACGACCTCACGGAGCGTCAGCACTTCGGCGACATTTACGAACAAATTCTCACCGACCTCCAATCTGCCGGCAACGCAGGCGAGTACTACACGCCACGTGCCGTCACCGCCTTCATGGTGGATCGGATCGATCCGCGCCCCGGGGAAGTCCTCTTCGATCCTGCTTGCGGCACCGGTGGCTTTCTCACCTGCGCTATCCGCCACATGCGCGACCGCTACGTGAAGAAACCTGCGCAGGAGCAGGCCATGCAGGCGGCCTTGCGTGCTGTGGAGAAGAAGCAACTGCCGCACATGCTCTGTGTTACCAACATGCTGCTGCACGGAATTGAAGAACCGAGTTTCGTGCGTCACGATAACACGCTGGCGCGGCCCTACATCAGTTACACCGAGTCTGACCGCGTTGACATCGTGCTGACAAATCCGCCGTTCGGTGGGCGTGAGGAAGACGGTATCGAGTCCAACTTCCCGGCGCATTTCCGTACAAAGGAAACGGCTGATCTGTTTCTGGCGCTGATCGTGCGCTTGCTCAAGAAAGACGGGCGTGCCGCCGTGGTCCTGCCGGATGGCACCCTGTTCGGAGAGGGCATCAAGACGCGCCTAAAGGAACATCTGATGGAGGAGTGCAACCTCCACACCATCGTTCGCCTGCCCAATTCCGTGTTCAAGCCGTATGCGTCGATTGGCACCAATCTTCTGTTTTTCGAGAAGGGCGAGCCAACCAAGGACATCTGGTTCTATGAGCACCGCGTCCCTGAGAGCCAAAAAGCCTATTCGATGACCAAGCCTATCCGGCTGGAGCATTTTCAGCGCTGCATCGACTGGTGGGGCGGCAAGACCCGCAGTGGGCGCGAGGAGACACCGCTGTCATGGAAGGTGACCGCGGAGGAAATCAAGGCGCGCGCCTACAACCTCGACTTCAAGAACCCGTACGCGGTGGCCGACGATCATGGCGATCCCGTAAAGTTGCTAGCGGATCTCACCGCCGCCGAGACCGAAACTTCTAAGCTGCGCGATCAGTTGAAGGCAATTCTTGGGGAGGCGCTAGGGCGATGACCGCCGAACGGCTTTTAGCGCACTACGAAGAGATCGCCGACGCGCCCGACGCGATCGCCCGCCTGCGCCGGTTCATTCTCGATCTGGGCGTGCGCGGAAAGTTGGTGCCGCAGGACCGAAACGACGAGCCCGCATCGGCGCTGCTGAAGCGGATCGTGGCTGAAAAGGGAGGTGAGTCGTCCAGGGCTCATGAAGAACGAGCTGAACCAGACGCCGATCTTGCCGTATCCATTCCTGGAACTTGGGCCTGGAGTCAGCTTGGCGAAATAAGTCTCCGATTGCATTACGGCTACACGGCTGCGGCCACCGATGCCGAGAAGGAGGTGCGCCTTCTGCGTATTACGGACATTCAAGAGGACCGCGTAGACTGGACGCGTGTTCCTGGTTGCGAAATCGACGCCGGGACTTTTCGGAAATATGCGTTAGAGCCAGGCGATCTTCTCATTGCACGAACTGGCGGAACGATCGGGAAGACGTTTCTCGTCTCCCACGTCCCCGTCAAGTCGGTGTTTGCCTCGTATCTCATTCGTGTTCAGCCGGCGCGCTCGTTGTTTGCAAATTATATCAAGCTGTTCTGCGGCTCTGACGTGTATTGGAGTCAGCTTCGAGATGGCTCGCGGGGCGGAGGGCAGCCTAACGTCAATGGTAAGACTTTGGGCAAGATGCGGCTTCCCCTTCCGCCCTTAGCCGAACAGCACCGCATCGTCGCCAAGGTCGATGAACTGATGGCACTGTGCGATCGGCTGGAAGCCACGCAGCGGGCGCGCGAAGCGATGCGCGACCGGCTCGCCACGGCGAGCCTCACCCGCCTTAATACGCCGGATCCCAACACATTCCAGGCTGACGCTCGCTTCGCGCTCTCCGCCTTGCCGGCGCTCACCGCGCGCCCCGATCAGATCAAGCAGTTCCGCAAGACCGTTATCAGTCTCGCAGTTCGCGGCCAGCTGATTCCACAGAACCCGAACGACGAGCCCGCGGTTGAACTGCTAAAGCGGATTGCGGCCAAAAAACTTCAGTTAGTAAAATTGAGAGAAATCAAGCTCCGAGAGGTAGGTGCGCGTAAGCGAGAAGAGCCGCGTGATCTCCGACTACCATCGGGTTGGGCCTTAACCGATCTTGGAAGCGTATCTTTCAAGATTACTGACGGCGCCCACAAGACACCAACTTACGTCGAGAAGGGAATCCCCTTCGTCAGTGTAAAGGATTTTAGCGCGGGCAAACTCAATCTGGATAACACCCGGTTCATTCCTGAAGCGGAACACGAAGTTCTTTATAAGCGATGTGATCCGCGTCGCGGCGATATACTGATAGGGCGTATAGGCACACTGGGAAAAGCTGTCGTCGTTGATACCGACATCGAGTTCAGCTTGTTCGTCAGCGTTGGATTGATTCGGTTCGACCATGAGAACCTCCTCCCGAACTTCTTTCGATTGGTGTTGAACTCGCCTTTCGTCGAAGCGGAGTTCAATCAGATCAAGATTGGCGGCGGGACCCATACAAATAAACTTAACCTTGGCGATCTTCACACCGTGGCACTTCCACTCCCACCGCTCGCCGAACAGCACCGCATCGTCGCTAAGGTCGATGCGCTGATGGCTCTCTGCGACCGGCTGGAGGCGAGCCTCACCACCGCCGCCGCCAGCCGTCGCCGCCTGCTCGACGCCTTGCTGGCCGGGGCCCTGGCGCCGACGGGCACGCGCGAGATGGAGGCGGCCGAGTGAGTCAGGCTCGCAAAGACTCGCCGGAGGTCGTCAAGTTCATGACACTCTTTGCGCGCCTCTCCACACGCGCTCCGCACGGACTAAACGACAACTAAGGTTGGAGGATATTTAGGGATGGGGCGGTGATCATCCGATGCCAATACCCACAATAAAAAGAGCGACTATCGGCGCATTGCTGATGGTCGTGGCGCTGGTGATCTTGGTCGGACTTTCGTTATTTTTTGGCCTGACCGGTGAGATATGCGAACAAGGCTCCAGCCGCTATTACTCCGAGTGCACCCGCCACAATCTTATCCTGGTCATCCTCTGGAAGGCTTTGAAACTCCTTGATGACGGAAGCGTGCTCATAACTGCACTGGCCACTATCGCCATCGCTTGGTTTACGCTCACTCTCAGGCAATCGTCCGACAGGCTCGCAGGTATTTCCGAAAGCCAGACCAAAATCACTCAAGCACAACTTTTGTCAGAACACCGGCCCCGTTTGCGAGTTCGTCACGTCGCCCTTGTTGACGACGACGGAAGACAACTCAGCAAACTGCCCGGGATTGACGATCGAATTAGCGGTGGTCTCGCCGTCGTAAACTCTGGCGGCACTAAAGCGACGGTCGTCGATAGTCGATATTTGATATATTTCGCGCCTTCGAAAGATGGATTGCCGATGATGTCCCCGCTTGATGAGAGGGGGGACGCCCTGTTGCACCCAGGCACCGGTTTCAATATAGGCGAATCTATAGCGACCCCAATCACAGGCACCGTTTCTACCGATATGCCCCCGGGCACATTCCTTGTGCTTGGTCCGATTGATTGGACCGTCTTTGTAATGGGGCAGATACGGTATCGGGACGAGGGTGGGAACGATCGCTTTATGGGATTCTGTCGTCAGTGGAGCGGCGACGGCACATTTCGGGCCGTAACTGATCCCGATTACGAATATGAAGACTAGAAGGCGCCTAGGCCTTGCGGTCATTTGGGCGTTCGTACCATGCCGGGTTAAACGCTGTACTCAACGTCGTCTTGGATGAGTCTGGAACGCATCGACGGCAGGTGTATGTGCCCGTCATTATCGCAATCGGAATCGCGTGGGTCGTATATAGGCTTCTGTACTAGCCCGACTGCGGCGAACCCGTATCCTAGCGCCGGATCACGCTCTCTCTATATTCAGCTCGTAGCGCCCGGAGGCGCGCACCGCCTTCATTAGGATCGCGGAATGGTGCAGCTCTCCAAGCATGGTACGAATCTCATCCGTCGTTTCCGGGGGAGCCTGACAGCCTACAATGATTCCCGTCAGTGAGCCGGGCGGAAGGTCTAGGAAGCTATCCTGCGTACAGAGCGCGCCTTCCGGTAAGTCACCGAAGACGGTCTTCTCGTGGGCGATGACCCGATACTCTTCCTCGTAGCGCCAGGCGTTAGATTTGACCGTCAAAGCTAGGAAGGCGGTTTTTTCCTCATCATCGGACATCAATAGTTGGGGATATGTCGCCCTATATTCCGCACCAGCCGCATTCCCGAAGACAGAGTTATTCGTCGCGAACCGCAGACAGACACCCCGGTGCCGCTCCGCATAGTGCGCCCACATCAATTCTCCGTCCGGGTGCCCCGAGAGACACAAGACGCGATACTGGTTCATGATCGCCTTGGACATCACCTCGGAGAGTTCCCCGATCTTCTCCGCAAGGCTCGCGGTATCCGCTCGGAATCCTTCAGCCCGCCTCCTCACTTCCTGAGGAGTAAGTTCTCGCTTCTGCTTCGCAGTCACTCGCGCGTACCACGCGAGGTGAGCCTCAAGGATCGCTGGGTCCGCCAGGACATCGGTCGCGTAGTGGATTCGGAAGTCCCAAGGATCGTTGAACCCCGCAGGATTGGAGCACCATATGCGGCCGTCCCGTAAGATCGCTCGGAGGCGGTCGGGAACATACCGAGCGTAGTTGTACAGAAACTTCAGCCCATCCTCTGACGCGCTTCGCATGATCGCACCCTGAGATGTCACTCATCATCGGACCAACGCCAACGCTGCCCATCGAGTCGAAATTCTGGAACACCAGAGAAAAGGTCTGATCCAACCGGATTGATCGCGTTCGGGTTTCGCACCAATAGTGCACGGTGCTCGATGGCATCTCTGCCTTCGATCTCACCGAGCAGGAGCGCCGCACCGACACGGGTGTATCGCGGCTCGGGCCACCTCTTCGTCAATCGCCCGACCTCCTTGAAGACGAGTGCATGAGGACCAGCAGGTCCCCCGGTCCGGGTGTCTATCGGAATCTGAATGAAGTCCTCTCCAATGAACGCCTTCTCGATCGGTCGCCGGTTTCCGAGCGGAAAAATATCCAGTCGCAGAGAGGGGACGATTACAAGAAGGTTGACCTCATCTGGGCGGAATTGCCTATTTGCCGACGTCAATGCGCCCTCAAGAGCATCTGAATCGTCGCCCCAAAAGAACGACGAATCAAGTTCTCGGAACGGTGCCTTGACCTCAACCTTCACTTCGATATTGCCAGCGACGATCGCAAACTCGAGGATACTTCTACCCGCTCCCTCCGGCCTGGCTCGGACGGGGAGCCTTCGCTTACCGGCGATGAACCAGACAGCAAGACATTCACTCATCGCCCCGCGGAAATTTGCGACATCAGGACTGGTGAGACGCGCGCGAAGATCAGCTCCACTGTCCCCCTCGAATAGCCCGCACACAAAAGCAGCGGTGAGATAGGCCTCCCAAGCCGCTTTGTCCTTTCGCAGAAGGCGATTGGGAAACTCTGTATTAAGTCCACCCGAGGCCAGTACAGCGAGCCTCTGGTCGGCAGGCGACCGCTTGCGCAGCGTGTCGAGCGCCTGCGGTGTGAATACATCCCACAATGGTTCCGCTGGCATCATCGTCGGCAACAATCGGAATGGACTTCGCGCCGGCTGCGAGGGCTGATCAACTGAACTCTCGAATCAGGATGTGAACAGCGGCCAATGCCGCAAGCGCGGTTCCGTAATCGCATGCGCGCGCGAGGCGAAGTGACTTGCCCGGATGAATGAAATTCCGAAAATCCTGTGCGAGACTTGCCGCTTTCTCAGCCTCATCGGAAATGGCCCGCAGATGGTGCGCCAGCGCGATTAACTCAGCAAGATGCCACCATTCCGGTGCCTTGCTCGCCTTTTTGGCCAACGCCGGCGGGAGCGCCGCAACGGCGATCCTAATTTCTGCCGGCTTGAATCGCTGTATGCGCCAAAGCAGAAGCGCTTCAAGTGCGGATCCGGCGACTACCGTGGCTCCCTTCCAGTTGCCACTTCTAAGGTCGCTTTCTGCGGCACCAATGTCGATCCTGATGCTCTTGGCAAGGGCCTTGTCTCTTAGAAATTTCAGGGCGGCAGTGCTCGCCAATGGCACTTGATCAGAACATGCCTCAAGCGCTTCCCGTAGCCTGTTGACCGCACCGCGCACTTCGCCCGCGTCAGTATTCCCCCCGATTTGCCATCTCATGACGGCAAACTGGAGGCCCTCTACACCCTGCACAAACTTAACGTAGTCCTCACGCTTGGCGGGCAACAACTCGGGAGAGATTTCGCGTGCGAGACGCACAATGGCGGCAACTAGTCCTCCCTGGCCCAGAGTGAGCACCCCCGTGGGAAGCGCATCGACCAACGATAGGACCAAGGAGGGCGCACCTTGAGCCACTAGCGCGAGGCTCCGTCAATCGGCCGGCAGAACTCTTCCTGCCAGTTCTTCACGTTGCCCATACGCTTATCGACCGGCACCATCGACAGCCACTTGTCCGGGCACGGCTTCATCAGATCCGCGGCATCGTCGGGCGCGGTCTCGTCTTCGTTGAGCCAGGCTGGGGCGTCCGCAGGTGCCAAGATCACCGGCATACGATCATGTAGTTCGGACATGAACGTGTTTGCCTTGGTTGTGACGATCGTAAAGGTGCGCTGCACCTCTCCACCATCCCGCTTGCGCTCTTCCCATAGACCCGCGAGGCCCATGATTTTGCCGTCCTTGAGGGTGACGAGGTATGGCTGCTTGTCTTTTCCCTTGGCGTCGAGTTTCTTCCATTCGTAGAAGCCGGTGACCGGTACGATGCAGCGGCGACTTGCCTTCCACGCCGCCCGGAAGGTCGGCTTGCCGGTGAGTTCCTCGCTGCGCGCGTTGAAGGTCGAGTAGCCGATCTTGTCGTCCTTTGCCCAGGCCGGGATCAGCCCCCAGCGCATTAAGGCAAGAGTGCGTTCCTCAACCTCTGGGTCGTAGCGCAGGATCGGAAAGTCCTGCGTGGGCGCGCCATTGAAACGTTGGAGATAGTTCAAGGCGCGGTGCGCCTTCGGATTCCAAGCAATCTTAGTCTCGCTGTAGTCGTTCTCGAGGCGAAGGCGTCCGCACATGATCTAGTCACCAGCCGGTAGCGAGACGATTGTTAATGAACAGTTGTCCCACTTGTCGCCGGGAAGACCCACTAAGCAGCGGAGATGCACCTCCTCGGACGCGGTGATACGCAGATTGAGATATTCTCCATTGGTTGGCGCAGTTGCTCCGGCGCTGAATTCGATATCCTTCGCGCTGAAAATTGGACTGGCCCCCGGTCCTATGGGCTTTGTCGTATAGGTGCCGAGGAGCGTTCCGGTTTGCGTCGTCTTCAACTCGAATACGACATGGCGAGCGAGAGAGCCTGGATTGAGCACCTGGATGTAACCGGCCCGTGAGGGCACGGAACTGGGTGGAAAAAATGTAGCTATCGCCGCTGTCTTGCCTGAGTTGAGAATCGTCCATGGTCCAAAGGGATCAGGTTTGATGGCGCCATTGTTGATGATGTCGCGACCGGCATTTTGTTGGACTGCGCCGGGCGAATTCGACTGGGTCACGATGACGGTTGGCGGCGCGTCGCTTTTCCCCCCAAAGATATCGACTGCCTTCGATATCGGATCGAGGACAATCCCCAGCACGACAAATACGGCGACCACGCCGACTACCCAAGGGGCACGGCGTTTCAGCCACGAAGTCACGAGTGAAATGTCGAAATCCGACACGGCCCATCCGATGCAAAAGATGACCCGTTGAGGGGACCCAGACGGGGTGTACTCGTGCGCGGCCGGTACCTATGCGGTACCTAGTGGCCAATCCTGATCGCAAAATTGTGCTTAATAAGCAACAATATCATCATGTTAGTAGTGGTGCCCAGGAGAGGACTCGAACCTCCACGTCCTTGCGGACACTGGCACCTGAAGCCAGCGCGTCTACCAATTCCACCACCTGGGCTTACACGGGGGCTGGTGGGCCGGGTCCCGTGAATAGGGCGAGACGGATACAGGGTAGGGTCGGGGTTTGTCAATGAATTGCGGGTCTTGGCCGGAATGGACTTTCCCTCCCCCGGCGTTGCCACCAAGGGTATTGTATGCGACTTGAGGGGTGGTTCCGTTTGGGGACGTAAGGCGCGGGCATGACTGAGAAACTGGTCACGATTTTCGGCGGGTCGGGCTTCATCGGCCGCCATGTGGTGCGCAAGTTCGCCGCCGCCGGGTGGCGGGTACGCATAGCCGTGCGGGACACCCGTGCGGCCACCTTCCTGAAGCCGGCCGGGGACCTGGGCCAGATTTCCCTGATGCCCACCTCGATCCGCGACGAGGCCTCCGTGGCCGCCGCCGTGAAGGGCGCGGACGCGGTCGTCAATTGCGTCGGCATCCTCTATGAGCGCGGCGAACGTACGTTCGAGGCCGTCCATGTGGAGGGCGCGCGCCGTATCGCCAAGGCCGCCGCCACGGCGGGGGCAAGCTACCTCGTTCATATCTCCGCCCTGGGCGCGGAGGCGAGTTCGCCCGCGGCCTACGCCCGCAGCAAAGCGGCCGGCGAGGCCGCGGTGCAGGAAGCCTTCCCGACCGCGACCATCCTGCGACCGAGCGTGGTGTTCGGACCGGAAGACGGTTTCTTCAATCTGTTCGGCCGCATCGCGCAGCTGTTTCCAGTGCTGCCGTTCTTCACCGACATCGTGCCGCACGTCGAAGGCGGGGGCGGCTCGAAGTTCCAGCCGGTGTACGTGGGCGACGTGGCGGAAGCGGTGCTGCAGTCCGTCACCGTCTCCGGCCATTGCGGCGACACCTATGAACTCGTGGGCCCGCGCGTCTATGACATGCGCGAGATCCTTCAGATCGTGAATCGCGAAACCATGCGCAATCGCTGGATCATCGGCGTGCCGTTCATCGTCGCGCAGGTGCAGGCCTTCTTCCTGCAGTTCCTGCCGACGCCGCTGTTGACGCCGGATCAGGTAAAGCTGCTGAAGCTCGGCAATGTCGCTCACGGCGGCAAGCCCGGCCTTGAGGACTTCGGCCTCACGCCCTGCGCCGTCGAAGGCATCGTGGGCAGCTACCTCAAGCGCTTTCGCCCGGTGCAGCAGACCAAGCGCATGCGCCTGTCGCCGCGCAACGGCCAGTAGCCGTCACTTCGCGAAGCTGATCTTCCACAGACTATTGTCGGCGGTGCCGACGACGTAGAGCGTGCCGTCGGGACCGACGGCCATGCCGGTCGGCACGGTGATCGGGACGCGCAAGCCTTCGGCCGATAGCGGCAAGCCCGTCGCAAGATCCGTGCGCGCGCCGCTCTTCATATCGAATGCGGCGACAACGCCCTTGGCCGTTTCCGCCACCGCGACTCGGCCGTCCTTCAGCAGTGCGAGTCCCTGGGGATGATCGAGCCCCTTCAACACCGTTGAGCGTTGGCCGGAGGTGAGATCGACGCGCGTGACTTGCCCCGCGTCGGTTTCCGCCACCAATGCCGTTGTCGGAGTCTCGATCACCAGCGCTGTCGGTTTGGCCAAGCCCTCCACGATGGACGTTGCGCCGGCCTCGTTCCATTTCAGGAGCCGCCCCGTGCCGACGTCCGTGACGAAGACATCGCCGTTCGCGCCAAGCGCCAATGCCGCGGGCGTTTTCACGGCATTGCTTTCCAATGCGACCGTATAAGTGGCGCGATCGATCTTGCGCAAACGCCCGGTGGCGACGGTATAGATGAACGTATCATCGGCGGCCACGGCTTGCGCGCTGGCGCGCTGTTCGGCGTAGGGCGGACGGACCGAAGCCCTCGTGGAGAGATCGTAAAAGAAGTAGGACTGCGGGCCCGCGATCAACAGCGTGGGCTTACCGTTCTCCGTGATGAATGTAGCGCCCATCGGCGTGTTGAACGGACCCTTCGTGACTTCACGCACGTCCAGCGTATCCGGATTGAGGGCGTAAATTTTGCTGTCGGCGGTGGAGGCGAGATAGATGGTTCCGTCACGCGCAATGGCGAGATTGTCGATCACCGCGGGGCGGTTCACGAGCTTGCGGATCTCGCCCGTGGTCGGATTGATCTTCCAGACATCGCCGAGCTTGTAGTCGACGGCGATCACGTTGCCCTTCGCGTCGACCTTCACCGCCGAGGGTGAGCCGACACCTTTCGCGACAACTGTATGGGCGCCGGTGGTGATGTCGATGGCGGCAATTTGATCCGTGCCGAACAGCGGCGCATACAGCCGCCCGTCGGGGCCGAAATCGAATCCATTCAACCGCCCTTGCCCTTTGGCGACGAGGCGCGCCGGCTTCGCACCGAGCGGATCGATCTCCCACAGCTCGTTGTCGGGCGTTCCCGACTGCGAAAAGAACAGGCGCCCGTCCTTGGAGAAGGCGATTGGATTCGCGCGCGGCGCGTTTGGCACGAGCACATGGTGCGTGCCGTCGGGCCTGAGACTGTGAACGCTGCCGACGGCCGTCCAGGCGATGATTCCCGCCGCCGGTGTGCCTTCCGGGCCGATGGCGACATCGTCGCCCTCACCTTCCGGCGATCCGAACGCGATCTCCACCCGCCCAGATGCGGGATCGATCTTGTACAGCGACTGGCCGAAGAAGCTCGCACCGTACAGGGCGCCCTTGGCATCGAAGGCCAGTCCTTGCACGCCATGCATGATAGACCCCGGCACGAGGGCCGACACCTCCGCTTTCGGTGCGGGCTTTTCGCAGGACTGAAGAATCGCTGCGGCCATGAGCACGGCAGCACACGTGACGTGGATCATGCGCATGGATGGCCTCGCGAAGGGTTAGATGAGGTCGTAGACCACGATCAGCAGGTTCAAGCCGATCAGCATGCGATAGATCGCGAACGGCGTGAAGGAGCGCCGGCGCACCCATGCCATCAGGGTCGCGGTGAGAACAAGCGTCGCGATGAACGCGGGCACGAAGCCCGCGATCATCTGCGCCGTCGGAAACGGCTTCATCGCGAGCAGCGCCGGCGCGTGCCAGGCACAACTCCCGACCAGGATCGGCATCCAGATCAAGAATGCGAAGCGCGCCGCGTCGGGCCGCTCGTATCCCAACAGCCGCGCGACAGCGATGGACGCGGCGATGCGGCCCACGCCCGGCACGAACGCCAGGGCTTGCATGCAGCCGAGCAGAAGGGCATCGCCATATCCGGCGTGTTCGATGCGCTTCACGGTCATGCACGCGCGGTCGAAGAACAGCATCAGGAAGCCGACGCCAATCATGCACCACGCGATGAGCGCGGGTGATTGCCAGTTATTGCCCCAGAAGCGGTCCAGCGCGACGGCGAGACCGATGCTCGGCAAGGCCGCGACGATCAGCTGGGAGACGAGTCGCGCGCCCGGATGGGATTTGCCTTTGGCGAACCTGATCATGCCCTCGATCATCTCGCCGACGTCGCGCCAGAAGTAGGCGGCGGACCCGAGCAGCAGACCAAGGCGGACGCCCATGGCGAGGCCGGGTGTCTCGCCGCTCATGGGGCCGCCGATGGGCAGCCCGATCCAAAGATTCAGCCAGGAGAAATGCGCCCAGGCCCCAATCGGGAGCACTTCGGCGAAGGCCTGCAGCAGTGCAAGCGCGATCCAGTGTGTAAAAGCCACCCGCCCCGCCCAAACGGAGGAACCATCTAACTCTATGATAACATTAGAGTGCCACCCCCAGTAGTGGCAAACGTTACACAGATAGTACACATCCGTGAACTATATCACCGACAAAATCGCGATCAGCTATCGGGAATTCTAGCTTGTATTACGGCAGCAAAAATAATAGGTCAGCTTTTCTGACCTATGCGCCGCTTTGCGGTGGCAGGCACGACTGGTCCCGCCCTACGGTGCGGACCCTTTCGGTGGAGCGCCGGCGATGACCCGCAACATGCTGCAGTTCGTGACCTTGGGCGTGGAGACGCCGCCGAAACGCGAGGCCGAGGCGCGCCGCAAGGACTTCGGCGAGATCTACGCCAACTTCCCGCAGCCGAAAGCGGAGGAGCAATCCTCCCGCTGCGAACAGTGCGGCATCCCGTTCTGCCAAGTGCACTGCCCGGTGCAGAACAACATTCCCGACTGGCTGAAGATGGTGGCGGAAGGCCGCCTGGAAGAGGCTTACGCGCTGTCATCGGCCACCAACAACATGCCGGAAGTGTGCGGCCGCATCTGCCCGCAGGATCGTCTGTGCGAGGGCTCCTGCGTGCTCGAGCAATCCGACCACGGCAGCGTCACCATCGGCGCGGTGGAGAAGTACATCACCGACACCGCGTGGGAACGCGGGTGGGTGAAGCCGGTGCAGCCCGCATTCGAACGCGCGGAATCCATCGGCATCGTCGGTGGCGGCCCCGGCGGCATGGCCGCGGCGGAAGAACTGCGCAAGCTCGGCTACCAGGTCGAAGTCTACGACCGCTATGACCGCATCGGCGGCCTGATGATCTACGGCATTCCCAACTTCAAGCTCGACAAGGAGGTGGTGAACCGCCGCGTCGATCTGCTGGAGCGCTCGAAGATCAAATTCCACCGCGATGCGGAGATCGGCAAGACCGTCAGCTTTGCGGAGCTGCGCCGCAAGCATGCGGCGGTGTTGATCGCCACCGGCGTCTACAAGGCGCGCGAGTTGACCGTACCCGGCGTGGGCGCCACCGGCGTGTTCAAGGCAATGACCTATCTCACCGCCTCCAACCGCCACAGCCTCGGCGACAAGGTCGCGGAGTTCGACAACGGCACGCTGAACGCCGCGGGCAAGAACGTGGTCGTCATCGGCGGCGGCGACACGGCAATGGATTGCGTGCGCACCGCCGTGCGCCAGGGCGCGAAAAGCGTGAAGTGCCTGTATCGCCGCGACCGGGAGAATATGCCCGGTTCCCAGCGGGAAGTGGCCAACGCCATCGAAGAGGGCGTGGAGTTCGTGTGGCAGTCCGCCCCGGAAGCGGTGCTGCACGACAGCGACACCAACGTGACCGGCGTGCGCGCCGTGCGCATGCGTCTCGGCACGCCCGACGCGTCGGGCCGCGCCAAGCCGGAGGAACTGGAGAACTCGCAGTTCGTCGTACCGGCGGACATGGTGATCGAGGCGCTCGGCTTCGATCCGGAAGACGTGCCGACGATGTTCGGCGAACCGGCGCTGGGCATCACGCGCTGGGGCACGCTGAAGACCGACTACCGCACGCTGCAGACCACCATGGAGGGCGTGTTCGCCG
Organism: Rhodospirillaceae bacterium; assembly: GCA_965279655.1. Lineage (GTDB taxonomy): Bacteria > Pseudomonadota > Alphaproteobacteria > Rhodospirillales > Rhodospirillaceae > SCTM01. Next base: position 4,421,421 of record OZ257255.1, on the reverse strand, counting down.
CCGGCGACATCGTGCGCGGCGCGTCCCTGGTTGTCTGGGCGATCCGCGACGGCCGCGACGCCGCCGCGAACATCCACGCCTATATCGAAGCAAAGGCGGCCAAGACGCCCGAGCAGCTTAAGAAGGCTTCGTAGACATGAACGAGATCACCAAGCTCGAATCCGGCGAACAGTTCGTCGAAAACTACAAGGCCAACGTCGAGAAGCTCACGGCGGCGCATGCCTACGATCCGTCCCAGGAACACGATGCCTGCGGCGTCGGCATGGTGGTCGCCCTCGACGGGCGCCCCCAGCGCGCGGTGGTGGAATCCGCCATCGATGCGCTGAAGGTGCTGTATCACCGGGGCGCCGTGGATGCGGACGGCAAGACCGGCGACGGCGCGGGCATCCACCTGCAGATCCCGCAGAACTTCTTCCGCGATCACGTCACCCGCACCGGCCATACGGTGCCGGACGAAGAGACATTGTGCGTCGGCATGGTGTTCCTGCCCAAGTCCGACCTCGGCGCGCAGGAGACCTGCCGCACCATCGTCGAGAGCGAGATCCTCGGCGCGGGTTATTACATCTTCGGCTGGCGCCAAGTGCCGGTGGACATCGCCGTCATCGGCGAGAAGGCCAACGCCACGCGCCCCGAGATCGAGCAGATCATGATCGCCAATCGTCGCGGGCTGAACGGCGACGAGTTGGAGCGCAACCTGTACCTCGTGCGCCGCCGCATCGAGAAGCGGGTGCTGGATGAGCACATCAACGACTTCTACATCTGCTCGCTGTCGTCGCGCTCGATCATCTACAAGGGCATGTTCCTCGCCGAACAGCTGACCGCGTTCTATCCGGACCTGCTGGATGCGCGTTTCGAATCGTCCTTCGCGATTTATCACCAGCGCTACTCCACCAACACGTTCCCGACGTGGCGGCTGGCGCAGCCGTTCCGCATGCTTGCCCATAACGGCGAGATCAACACCCTGCTGGGCAATATCAACTGGATGAAGGCGCACGAATGCCGCCTGGATCATCCGGCGTTCGGCACGACGATCGAGGAGTTGAAGCCGATCGTGCAACCGGGCGGCTCGGACTCCGCCATCCTGGACAACGTGTTCGAATTGCTGTGCCGGTCTGGCCGCGACGCGCCCATGGCGCGCTGCATGCTGGTGCCGGAGAGCATCAGCCAGAACGCGGTGATGCCCGAGGCGCACCGCAATCTGTTCTCCTACTGCAATGCGGTGATGGAGCCCTGGGACGGACCGGCGGCGATGTGCGCGACGGACGGCCGCTGGGTGTTGGGCTTCATGGACCGCAACGGCCTGCGGCCGATGCGCTTCACCCGCACCAAGGACATGCTCTACGTCGGCTCCGAAACCGGCATGGTGCACGTGCCGAGCGCGGCCGTGATCGAGAAGGGCCGCGTCGGCCCCGGTCAGATGATCGCGGTCGACCTGAAGGAAGGCCGCTTCTATCACGACCTGGAGATCAAGGATCAGCTGGCGGGCCGCAAGCCGTTCGGCGAGTGGATCAAGAACACCACGCACCTGGATTCCATCGTCACCGCCGCGAAGACGCCCAAGGCGGCGCTGAAGAAGGAAGAGTTGGTCCGCCGTCAGGCCGGCTATGGCATGACGCTGGAGGAACTCGAGCTGATCCTCCATCCGATGGTGGCGGAAGCGAAGGAAGCCATCGGCTCCATGGGCGACGACACGCCGCTCGCGGTGCTGTCGGACAACTATCGCGGCCTACATCACTTCTTCCGGCAGAACTTCAGCCAGGTGACCAATCCGCCGATCGACAGCTTGCGCGAGACGCGGGTGATGACGCTCAACACCCGCCTGGGCAACCTCGGCAACATCTTGGATGAAGCGCCGAGCCAGTGCGAACTGCTGCAGCTGTCGAGCCCGCTGCTGACCAACGCCCAGTTCGCCGCCATGCGCAAGTACATGGGCGACACGGCGCGGGACATCGATGCCACGTTCGACGTGAACGGAGGCGAGAACGCCATGCGCGAAGCCTTGCACCGCATTCAGATCGAGGCGGAAGAAGCCGTGCGCGGCGGCTGCACCCATGTGGTCGTCTCGGACGAGAACGTGAGCGCGACACGGGCACCCCTGCCGATGATCCTGGCGGCAGGCGGGGTTCACACCCATCTCATCAAGCAGAAGCTGCGCACCTTCACGTCCGTCAACGTGCGCGCCGGCGAATGCATGGACGTGCACTATACCGCCGTGCTGATCGGCGCCGGCGCGACCACGGTCAACCCGTACATGACCGAAGAGGCGATTGCGGACCGCCAGCGCCGCGGCCTGTTCGGCGACATGACCCTCGAGGCCGCATTGAAGCGCTATCAGAAGGCCATCAACGACGGCCTCCTGAAGGTGATGTCCAAGATGGGCATCTCCGTCATCAGCTCCTATCGCGGCGGCTATAACTTCGAGGCGGTCGGCCTGTCGCGCGCGCTTGTGGCCGAGTTCTTCCCGGGCATGCCGTCACGCATCTCGGGCATCGGCCTCGGCGGCATCCAGAAGAAGGCCCTGGAGCAGCATCGCCGCGCGTTCCGCACGGAGGCCGTGACCTTGCCGGTGGGCGGGTTCTATCGCTCCCGCGCCAACTCCGGCGAAGCGCACGCGTTCGACGGTCAGCTGATCCATATCCTCCAGAGCGCGGTGGAGAAGGACTCTTACGTCACGTACCTGAAGTACTCCGCGGGCATCCGCAAGATGCCGGCGATCTGGCTGCGCGACCTGTTGGATTTCAAGAAGTCCGGCACGGCGATCCCGCCGGAGCAGGTGGAATCCACCACCGAGATCCGCAAGCGCTTCGTCACGCCCGGCATGTCCCTCGGTGCGCTGTCACCGGAGGCGCACGGCACCCTCAACATCGCCATGAACCGCATCGGCGCGAAGTCCGACAGCGGCGAAGGCGGCGAGGATCGCCGGCGCTACCGCCCGTTCCCGAACGGCGACAACGCCAACTCGGCGATCAAGCAGATCGCCTCCGGGCGTTTCGGCGTGACCGCGGAATACCTGAACCAGTGCCGCGAGATCGAGATCAAGGTGGCGCAAGGCGCGAAGCCCGGCGAAGGCGGGCAACTGCCGGGATTCAAGGTGACCGTGGAGATCGCGGCGCTGCGCCATGCCACGCCCGGCGTGATGCTGATATCGCCGCCGCCGCACCACGACATCTACTCGATCGAAGACCTGGCGCAGCTGATCTACGACCTGAAGCAGATCAACCCGCGCGCCCGCGTGACCGTGAAGCTCGTCTCCCGGACCGGCATCGGCACCATCGCCGCCGGTGTCGCCAAGGCGAATGCCGATACCATCCTGGTCTCCGGCCATTCCGGCGGCACGGGTGCGAGCCCGCAGACTTCGATCAAGCACGCCGGCCTGCCTTGGGAAATGGGTCTGACGGAAGTGCATCAGGTGCTGACGCTCAACCGTTTGCGCCACCGCATCGTGCTGCGCACGGACGGCGGCCTCAAGACCGGCCGCGACATCGTGATCGCGGCGATGTTGGGCGCGGAGGAGTTCGGGATCGGCACCACGTCGCTGATCGCCATGGGCTGCATCATGGTGCGCCAGTGTCATTCCAACACCTGCCCGGTGGGCGTGTGCACTCAGGACACCGATCTGCGCAAGAAGTTCACCGGCACGCCGGAGAAGGTCGTCAACCTGTTCAGCTTCATCGCCGAAGAGGTGCGCGACATCCTGGCGGGCCTCGGTTTCCGCTCGCTCGACGAGATCATCGGCCGCAGCGATCTGCTGCACCAAGTCAGCCGCGGCGGCGCGCACCTGGACGACCTCGACCTGAATCCGCTGCTGGTCCGTCCGGACTCCGGCGGCTTGCCGACGCGCAATGCGCTGAAGGGCCGCAACGAAGTGCCGGAAACGCTGGATGCGCAGATGATCGCGGACGCGCGTCCGATGCTGGAAGAAGGTGAGAAGATGCAACTCACCTACAACGTGCGCAACGTGCAGCGCGCGATCGGCACCAAGCTGTCGCACATGATCGTCACCAAATACGGCATGACGGGCTTAGCACCTGGCCACATCACCGTGCGCCTGCGCGGCTCTGCCGGCCAATCCCTCGGCGCCTTCGCGGTGCAGGGCCTGAAGCTGGAAGTGCTGGGCGACGCGAACGACTATGTCGGCAAGGGCCTTTCGGGCGGCACGATCCTGATCCGTCCGACCACGGCGTGCACGTTCCGCTGGGCCGACAACACGATCATCGGCAACACGGTCCTCTACGGCGCGACCTCGGGCAAGCTGTTCGCGGCGGGCCAGGCGGGCGAACGCTTCGCCGTGCGCAACTCAGGCGCCACGGCGATCATCGAAGGCTGTGGCTCGAACGGCTGTGAGTACATGACCGGGGGAACGGTGGTCATCCTCGGCACCGTGGGCGCGAACTTCGCCGCGGGCATGACCGGCGGCATGGCGTTCGTCTACGACAAGGACAACCTGCTGCCAGTGCGCCTGAACGGCGAAAGCGTGATCGCGCAACGGATCGCGGTGGGTCACTACGAGACCATGCTGCGCAATCTGGTGATGGAGCATCATCGCGAGACGGCGTCACCGCACGCGGAGCAGCTGCTGGTGAACTGGGACCGGGAAGTGCGCAACTTCTGGCAGATCGTGCCGAAGGAGATGCTGCATCGCCTGGAAGTGCCGGTCAGCCGCGAGACGGCGAAGCGAGCGTAGGACACCCGCCGAACGCGCGCGGGGCCTACGGACTATGGCAACGGAATGTTGATGCCGAGTTCCGTCTTTAGCAATTTGCGACGGCCCGCACCAATTGCTAGCGAGAGAACTGTCCGAAGTTGGCTGTTCTTGGCCCCTTGCAGTTCACTTTTGAAAAGGCACGCAAGCAGAGAACATAGCGCGTCCAAAACGTGCGTTTCTCGGGTAGACCATGCACCCAACCTAGCTTCCTCCGTGCTCCAAAGCAGGACCTTTGCAGCACCATCTGTCATCCTAAAACCTGCTGCAGATGCGTGAACGGCTTTCGATAACACCTCATATTCGGACTTAAGTGCCTCTAGCCCATTCACTTGAGGGCTATATGGCGACAGACGAGGATGAGCCAGTAAGTATTTGTATAGATCAGAAAACCAGATCCGAAACTCGCCCTTTCCCCACAACTCCAATTCGATGGGATGCTCGCTATAATAAATTGAGCAAAACACATTTTCGATACAACTGCGCAGAGCCTGCAGCGCGGTTCGCCAGCTTCCAACGTTCGCATTCACATGAGAAATGAGAGCATCGTTCTGTGCTTCAAGAAAGAAAGCAGCGCTAGCCTCACTGAAGCTCGGAATGACAAGTGTGTGATGAATGGCGTTGACGGCACATAACCGCTGGTAGCTCTTCACAAACTGCTGCTTGCTCGAGAGAGCATTCCAATTCTTAGCGGCCTGCTTTGTCCAATCGTCAAGAAACTGCTTGTGATTGGTCTCAATCTCCTTTTCTAGCGCGCTCATGACTTCAACAGGAAATCGAGGGCCTTTTGAAGTTCGGGTGACGTTTGCGCGCGTTCTTGAGAGGCGATGCTAGCCATTTTTTTGCGTGCTTCTGGCGTTCTCTCAAGATACCGCAGCAGCTTACCAACCACGTCGCGCGATGCGTCACGTGGTCGTATTTCAATCGGAAAATTATTCGTGTGAATAAATTCGATCCACGTTCCTTTGTCGATGTCGGCAAGCGCTACGAGCGTACTCAACGCCAAGGGAATTTCAGACGGCTCCGGCCGTCTCCGAGATTGCTTGAGGGGGTCGCTCAAGTCCTCGACATCCTGATTTGGCAGATTCCGCAGAACGCGAGCGAGTGCTTCTAGCGCACGCGCAAGATCATATGTTTTCACGACAACCCCACCGTCTTGGTTAGCTCAGCTCCCATAGCGGCAAACTCTTGAGCAGCTTCCCTGTCGGCCATGTCAAAAATTGGAACGTTTTTTGCGGCAGATTCGCTGACCGCTGATCGTTCTTTGAGGACGGTCTGCAGCACCTTGGCTCCAAAGGTGGCGTTTGACCGCAAGGTCTGAATCGTCTGCTCTCGAAAATACGATTGCCGCCCAACGCGCGAGAGAACAATGCCTGCGTGCTGTATAGGTTTTTCGAGATCAACGGAAAATTTCTGAACGCGGCTTAGCAAGAGGCCGATCCCTAAGCTGGACAGAAAGTCAGGTGATACAGGTACGACATAGTGCGTGCTCAGGGCGAGTGCATTTTGAGTGGGAATTGTCAGATTGGGCGGACAGTCGCAGATGACTACATCGTAGTTGCTGATCACGTCCTTCAGTGCCCGACGCAATAAGGTTTCCCTGGACGTTTCGCCGCCGAGATCCAGGTCAATTGTAAACAGATCGAGATGCGAGGGAATGAGGTCGACAGAACCGCCGAGCACACCACCAATCACAATCTTGCTCGCATCCACCGCCTTTCCTTCTGCGTTTGTATGCTGACGCGAGCCGAACAGGTTGGCCACCGTGCCAAATTTGGTCGCGTGGTCCTGCCACTGTTCCGGCGTCACGCACGAGAATGTCGCGTTCGTTTGGGGATCAAGATCGACCAGGAGAGCCTTGAGACCTTTTCGGCCACAATAGGCTGCGAAGTTCACGGCAATAGCCGTCTTACCAACCCCTCCCTTCAAGTTAACACACGACAGAATCACAGGATTTTTTGTCATATCCCATCCCTCTTTTCTTATCCGTTACTGCAATCTAACATTGTCATGTCTGTTGCATAGACCGGTGTGCTCGAACTCAGCACATTTTAATTTGGTTGCCCGCGAACAAGCGGGCGCAAGCAAATCAGTGCCAGCCTGCGCCGGCGCTGATTTCTACAACACCTGATCCAGAATCCGGATCATCTCCCAGATCTCTTCTTTGCTGACGTTCAGCGCCGGCATGAAGCGCAGTGTGTCTGGACGAGGCGCGTTGATCAGCAGACTGGCCGCGCGGGCGCGTTCGACGATTTCCACGCCGTTGCCCTGCGGCAGTCTTAGCGCGCGCAGAAGGCCGCGCCCCCGCACTTCGCCGAGGGTGTGACGAAAGGCTAGGCCCGTCAGTTCGTCGCCGAGCAATTCGCCGCGACAGGCGACCTCGTTCAGGAACGCCGGTTTGCCGACCTCCTCCACGACCGCGCATCCCACCGCCGCCATGAGCGGGTTGCCATTGAAGGTTCCGCCCTGGTCGCCGGGGTCGAAGCAGCAAATCTCGCCACGCGCCAACATCGCGGCAAGCGGCACGCCGCCGCCGAGCCCTTTGCCGAGAGTCATGATGTCCGGCAGGACATCGGCGTGCTGGGCCGCGAACATCCTGCCGGTTCGTCCAATCCCCGTTTGTACTTCGTCGAAGATCAGAAGAATGCCGCGAGCACGCGTCAGGTCACGCAATCCCCGCAGGAAATCATCCGACGCGGCGTAGACCCCCGCCTCGCCCTGGATCGGCTCAAGCATGACCGCCACCGTCGCTTCGGTGATCGCCCGTTCGACGGCGGCAAGATTGTTCAGCGGCACCTTGCGGAAGCCAGGCACCTTGGGTTCGAACAAGTTCGCCCATTGCGGTTTCCCGGACGCCGACATGCACGCGAGCGTACGGCCGTGGAAGCCCTGCTCCATCGTGACGATGACCGAGGCGCCGCCGCGATACTTCTGGCCCCATTTGCGCGCGAGTTTGATGGCGCCCTCATTCGCTTCCGCGCCGGTGTTGGCGAGGAACACACGATCGAGACCGCTATGCTGCGCCAGCAGCGATGCAAGCTTGCCCATGGGCGCGTTGAAGAAGGCAGGGCTGCAGTTGATCAGCCGCGAGGCTTGCAGAATCAACGCACCAGTGACCGCCGGCGCGCAGTGGCCGAGACAGTTCACCGCCCACCCCTGCACGAAGTCGAGGTAGCGTTTGCCGCTCTGATCCGTCAGCCATGAGCCGCGGCCTGAAACGAAGACAGTCTCGGGCCGGGGCGCGATGTCCATCACCGCGCTGAAGTCGTTTGGTTTCGCGAGCATGTGGTCCTCCTTGGCGAACACAGGACGACCTATCGGCACAAATGAAAAACCCCCACCGATAGGACATCGGCGGGGGTTTGAAACTTTGGAAGCGGCTCTGCTTCAGAGCGCGCGCAAAAGAATCCCCCCGCCGGAAATACGGCGGTTACCTCGGGAATACATCGAATTGTGCGCGACGAATTGCATGGGCGGCGGTTTACGCCGGGTTGTAGCGCGCGTCAATAGCTCGCGTGCCGCGCAATCACACTTCTTTGCGGTTCGCCATCAGGAGCTTTTGGCCGAAGACGAGCTTCTGGGTGCGGCTGGCGTCGCGCAGCCAGTCGAAGTTTTCTTGGGCGATGCGCTGTTTGTAGGGGTGATCCTCGACGAACAGGTCCTGGTACATCACCACGAACCAGGCGGCGAACGCGCCCATGGCGCGGCCGAGCGGATTGCCGAGCGCTTCGTACCAGTAGCAGCACTGGAACAGCATCAGGTCGTTGATCTCTTCCTGCACGCCGTCGAGCAGCACGGCGGCGTCCTGGTCGGGGTAGTGGAAGAAGGCGAGCGTCTGGTCCATCAGGTCGGCGAATTGCTCTTCGCGGCCCTCGCGGATGAAGGCGACGGGATCGAGTTCCGTGGTGCGTTGGTCGGCCAATGCACTGAGCGTGCGTCCGCCCGCCGCGACGAGCGTGTGAATCGAGATCACGTCGCCGCCGTTGAACAAGAGGCCGATGGCGGTTTCGAGTTGTCGGCGCGCGCCTTCGATCGGCTTGGCGTGGATGACGGCCACTATTTCGCTCCGAAGCGCCGCGCGATGAGGTCGTAGAGCGCGCGCATGGCGAGGGCCTCGCCGCCTTGCGGGCGTCCGGGACGTTCCGACGGGTTCCAGGCGAACAGATCGAGATGCGCCCAGGGCACGTGGCCCATGACGAATTCCTTCAGGAACAGCGCCGCGGTGATGGCGCCGGCGAACGGCGAGTCCCCGGCGTTGTTGATGTCTGCGATCTTGCTGTCGATCATTTTACGGTAAGGCGCCCACAGCGGGAGGCGCCAGAGCGGATCGTGCGCGTGACGCGCCGACACCGCGAGATCGGCGGCGAGCGCATCGTCGTCGGTGAACATGGCCGGCAGGTCGGGACCGAGCGCGGTGCGCGCGGCTCCCGTAAGTGTCGCGCAATCAATGAGCAGGTCGGGCTTTTCCGCCGCCGCTTCGCTCAGCGCATCGGCGAGCACCAAGCGGCCCTCGGCGTCGGTGTTACCGATCTCCACGGTGAGCCCTTGGCGCGACGTCAGCACGTCGCCCGGGCGGAAGGCGTTGCCGCTGACCGCGTTCTCCACTGCCGGGATGAACACGCGCAGGCGCACCGGCAGCTTCGCGTCCATGATCATGTCGGCGAGGCCGAGCACCGTGGCCGCGCCGCCCATGTCCTTCTTCATCAGCGCCATGCCGCTGGCGGGCTTGATGTCGAGGCCGCCGGAATCGAAGCACACGCCCTTGCCGACCAGCGTGACTTTGGGGTGCTTGTGATCGCCCCAGGTGAAATCGATCAGCCGCGGCGCGACCGCGCTCGCGCGACCGACCGCGTGGATCATGGGATAACCCTTGATGAGCAGATCCTCGCCCACGGTGACCGTGCATTGCGCGCCATGGCGTTTGGCGATTTGTTCCGCCGCCGCCGCCAGCGTGTCCGGCATCATGTCGGCCGCGGGCGTATTGATGAGATCGCGGGTCAGCGTTGCCGCGGCGACCACGCGCGACACGTAAACGCGATCCGCCTGCGACGGCCACTGCAGATGGGCGAGTTTCTCGCCCGCACTGGCGCCGTCCTTTTTGTAGCGCGTGAACTGATACGCCCCCAGCGCCCAGGCGAGCGCGGCCCAGGTGTGGAGGTTCGCTAAACCGGCATCGGCGATGCCATGCACATCGGCGAGGCGGTAGCGGCCCTTCGGCAAGACCTTCGCCAATGCGCCGGTCGCCCAGGGGTCGTCGCCCTTGCCGAGGCCGAGGATGACGTGCTCGAGCGCGCCGGCGGCGTTCGGCAGCAGCAGCGTCGCGCCGCTGTCGGCTTTGAAGCCGGTGGAGGCGATCCAGCCGCCGAGGCGCGCGTTCGTTTGCGCGAAGGCCGCGAGGGCCTCCGCGGTGACAGCGGAGATGGGAATGGCCGCATCGGCCGGTTCGATCAGGACAGTGGAGGACGCCATCGCCGCAGTTTAGGACGAACGCGCGTTCGGTGCACGGGTTGGTGGTGGCACCTGCGCGGTGTCCGGCAGCGGGATCGCGTTGGAGGCATAGAAGCGGATCGCCCCCGGATGGATCGGGACCGACACGCCGAGGGCGGCGCCGGCGCGGACCATCAGCTTGCCGGACGGGTGGCCGTTGTGGAACAGGGCGACATTGCGCTCATGCCAGATGGCGCGGGCGATACCGAAGGCGAGTTCGTCGTCCATCGTGTCCCGCGCGACGAGCACGGTGCCTACTTCGAGCGTCGGAACGTCCGCGGTGCTGCCGTAGACGCCGGCGGGAATCACGCCCTGGGTATAGAACGGCAAGGCCTGCGCGATCTTGAGAGCCGTGGGACCGGCGATGGGAACGATGCGGATCGGCGTCTTGCGCGCCAGATCCTCCAACGCCAGGACCGGCGCGGCGCTGACCATGAACAGCGCATCGATCTTCCCGCTCGCCAGGGCCTCGGTCATGGCCGTGAAGGCGAGCGGCACCAGGCGCACCTGGTTCCAATGAATCTTGTGCGCGGAAAGGACGAGTTTCGCCGTCGCGGCTTGGGCGGAGCCCTCCGCGCCGATGCCGACCTTCTTGCCTTTGAGATCTTCCAAAGTCTTGATCGTGGCGTTCTCGCGCACGACCAGATGGATCGTGGTGGGATACAGCCGCGCGATCACGCGCAGGTTCGGCAGCGGGTCGCCGCCCAAGATCGGCGAGGCCCCGAACGCCCAGCTGGCCGCGTCTGCCTGCGCGAGTCCGAGTTCGAGATCGCCGCGCGCGACCGCGCGCATATTCTCCGCCGGACCGCCCGTGGTTTGGGCGACGGCGATGAGGCCGCGCACGCCGCAGTTCCCGCCGCGGTCGCACTCGCGCGATCCGGGTGGGTTGGAGATGGCGTTGGCGATCAGGCCGCCGAACAGGAATTCCGTGGCGCCGGTGGGACCGGACCCGATGCGGATGACGCGATTTTCGGGCGCTCGATCTTGGGCGAACGCATCCCCCAGCCAGCCCGCGACCGGCAGCGCCGCGGCCGTCGCCAGGAAACGGCGGCGGGCGGTGCGGGACCCGGAGGTGGATGACCGAAGTTGCGACACGTCGCTTCCTAACCGGCTCGCGCGAGAAAAATCATCACGCCGGGACGCCCGCGCGCGGCGTTCCGCTGTCTTTTGTTCCTAGCACATCGAACGCATGCGTCGACCCTATGACTGCGAAATGCGGCAATTTTTCGCATGTGTGCCGCCGATGCTGCACATTTCGCGCGAAACTAGGTCTGCGCGGCCGCAAGCAACGCGGCGACGTGGTCGTCCGCCGGTGCGCGCAGCAGTTCTTCCGGCGCGCCGGACTGAACGACTCGGCCCTCGCGCACCACGGCGATGAAATCCGCGAGCCGCAGCGCCTCATGCGGGTCGTGTGTGATGACGACGACGGTCTTGCGCAGTTCACGTTGCAGGCCTTTGAGTTCATCCTGGACGGCGCGGCGGGTGATCGGATCCAAGGCCCCGAACGGCTCGTCCATCAGCAGCACGGGGGCGTCGGTCACTAACGCGCGGGCCAGGCCCACCCGTTGCTTCATGCCCGCCGAAAGCGCCTCGACAGGTTCGTCGGCGACCGCGTCGAGGCCGAGCCGGGCCAGCGCGGCGCGGGCCGCATCGAGCGGCTTGCCCGCGATTCGCAGAGGAAACGCCACGTTCTCCAGGGCGGTGCGCCGGGGCAGCAGGCCGAAATGCTGGAATACCATGGCAGCAGACGTGCGCCGGAAGGCCCGCAAGCCCGCCGCATCGAGAGCGGTCACGTCCACCTCGCCCACGCGCACCCGCCCGGCGAAGGGTGTCACCAGACGGTTGATGCAGCGCAGGAGCGTGGACTTGCCCGAGCCCGACAGGCCCATCACGACGCACAGCCCGCCGGCGGGAATGTCGAGGGTCACGTCCAACAGGCCGGGCACGTGGCCGGTGGCGGTGCGGATGGCGGCGATGCTCGCGCCCTCGCCCGCCATCGCCTGGACGCGCGGCCAAACGGCGGCGGGTTTCGGCCCGTAGAGGACCGTGACGCCCGAGAGCGTGATCGGCGGGCCACTCATCTGTTGGCAGTAACCGCGCGGACGGTGGCTTGGGTCAACCGGTCGAGCAGGATCGCGAGCAGCACGATGCCGAGACCCGCCACCAGGGCGCGGCCGGTGTCGAGACGCTGGATGCCGAGCAGCACCTGCTCGCCCAAACCGCGCGCGCCGATCATGGCGGCGACCACGACCATGGACAGCGCCATCATGCAGGCTTGGTTCAGGCCCGCGAGGATCGACGGCAAGGCGAGCGGCAGTTCCACCCAGAACAGACGCTGCGCCGGCGTGGCGCCGAAAGCGTCCGCGGCTTCGACGGCTTCTATATCGGCGTGACGCAAGCCGAGATCGGTGAGGCGGATAATCGGCGGGAGGGCGTAGATCACCGTTGCGAGCAACGCCGGCACCTTGCCGAGACCGAACAGCAAGAGCGCCGGCACGAGATAGACGAACGACGGCAACGTCTGCATCGCGTCGAGCACCGGCAGCGTGAAGGCGCGCAGGCGATTGCGCCGCGCGAGGAGCACGCCGAGCGGCAGGCCGACGACCACGGCGACGATGAGCGCGGCGATCATAAGCGCCAGCGTTTGCATCGCCGCGTCCCACTGGCCGAGGACGCCGAGGAGGAAGGTGGCGGTCGTCAGCACCAGCGTGAGCACGGCACGGCGCGTGAGCGCGAACACCGCCAAGGCGATCAGCAGGATGACCAGCCACCACGGCGCGTTGCGCAGAGTGGACTCCAACATCAGCAACACGCCCAGCACGTGTTTGCTGGCTTCCTTGAACCCGTCGCCGGACTGGGTGACGAAAGCCTCGAGCCACGCGGTCACGGGCGTCGCGATGTCGATGGTCAGGCTTTCCGGGAACATGCGCGCGCTCCTTTCCTCGTGGCCTACTTCGCGGCGTCGATCTTCGCCGCGATCTCCGCCGGCACCCAGGCGTGCCACACGTCCGGATGCTTCTTCAGGAAATCACGCGCGGCGATCTTGGCGTCGCCCTTGTTGTCCTGCATCACGCCCAGGGCCGCGTTGATCTGCTTCGAAGTGGTGCGATAGGCCCGCAGGAACTTCACGGTCTCGGGCGCCTTGTCGAGGAACTTGGCATTCGCGCCGATGGCCACGGCGACGTTCGGATAGGCGACGCCGCGCGGATACTTCGGATCGCTCGACAGGCCCTTCCAATCGGCGTCGTTCCACGCAGGCTCTTCCAGGGCGACGAGATCGTATTTGCCGAGCACCCAGGTGGGTCCCCAGTAATACGCGAGCACCGGTTCTTTCTTGAGCATCGCGCCGGCGATGGCGGCGGCCAACGCCGCGCCGGTGCCGGGACGGAAATTGGTGAAATCCTTCTCCAATCCATAGACGCGCAGCTTGGCGGTGTTCACCACTTCGCAGTTCCAACCTGAAGGACAATTGTAGAAGCGGCCCTTGGCCGGTTCTTCCTCATCCTTGAACAGCGCCTTGAAGCGCGGTAGATCGCTGACGCTCTTGAGTGTAGGATTGGCCTGTTGAAGGCTGCGCGGGATGTACCAGGCCTGGACCGCGTCATCGAAGTTGATGCCGAGTTCCTTCACCTGCCCGCGCGTTTCCGCTTTCGACCAGACCTCGGTGACGTTGTCCTTCCAGATCTCCATGGCGACATCGATGTCGCCTTGGGCCATCGCCTGCACCAGCGGAATGGTGGAGCCCACGACCACGTCGGTCTTGCAGCCGTAGCCCGCCTCGAGAATGCGCTGCGCGACGGCGGTATGGAACTGGGCGGACTCCCAATCGAGCCCGGCGAAGACGATGGGACGGGACACATCGCAGGCGAGCGACGGCGCGGCCCACAGGAAAAGGAGCCCGAACGCGCGGGCTAACGCGCGAAACGACTCGCCCAAACGCGCTTTTGCGTGCCGGGTTTCGCGCGTTTTATCGCGCGAAATACGCGCGAAAATTTTCCGGCTGAAGGTGCGGCTCTTGTACACGGCGATTCGTCCGTCAAAACCAATCGGGAACGGTACCGCCGCGCTGGCGATCCGTCAAAACTCACGGTGTGTGCACTTTTGCCGATCCGCGTGCACAATACCCGCGCACATGGAGTGGAACATGGGACGCGCGATCTTCTTTCTTTGCCTGGGAGTGCTGGCGGCGCCCGTAGAAGCAGCCGAGCGCGTTGTGCTGCGCCCAGACGGGCTTGGAACTGTGACTTTCGGCATGACCCTCGATGAAGCCCAGGCTGCACTTGGCACCCCGCTTGTCGAAACCCGCGATGCCGGATCGCCGTCCAAGACCTGCCGGCATGTCAAACGCGCGGACGGCGTGGAGCCCTCCGTCGTCTACATGGTCGAGAACGGCAAAATCACGCGCGCGGAGATTTTCCGGCCAAGAGGTCAGCCCGCGCCGCCCATCGCCACCGCCGAAGGGATTGCCATCGGCGCGTCAGATAAGACCGTCCGCGCCAAATATCGCGGCCGCCTGAAGGCAACTCCGAACACGTACTCGGAAACCGGGACAGACATCGAAGTGTTCACGCCCGGCGGACAGAACGGCCTTCTCTTCGAAATAGAGAAAGGAACCGTCGCGTCCTTGCGCGCGGGTCTCGTTCCGAGCGTGCGCTATATTGAAGGCTGCCTGTAGTCGCTCGGCGAGCTTCAGGCCTTACCGAGGATCTTGACCATTTCTATGGTTTCGACCGGTGCGCCGCATTCGGTTCCCTCATAACGGCGTGCCTCAGTCCAGCCACGCTGCCTGTAGAACGCGATGGCACCAGCATTGAAAGCGCGAACATCCAAGCGGGCTTCGGAATAGCTTTTGCGAATGCGCTGCTCGGCCACTTCCATGAGCCGCGAACCGATGCCCTGCCTTCTCAGCTCTGGAGCCAGTTCGATGGATCGAACCCAGTCCTCCTCGATGTGCAGCACGCCAACTACAGCCCCGTTAATCTCGGCCACGGTCAGTTCTTCCCATTTCGTTTCAGCGAAATTACGGGCTGGATCACGGGCCGCAAACACTTGAACGGCCGCAAAAGGAACTTCCGGCGCCCATGTGGCTAACCACGAACGTCGGAGGAGCGTAGTCAGCGCCGCAACTTCCGTCTTCTTAGCGGGCCGAATTATCACGGTGGTTATTCGTGATCGAACACCTATCAGCTAGTACATATGCTGCCCGCCGTTGATGGACAGCGTGGAGCCGGTGATGAAATCCGCATCGTCGGCGGTGAGGAAGATAACGCCACGAGCGATATCGTCGGCGCGGCCCAGGCGGCCCACGGGAATGCGGGCGACGATCTTCTCAAGCACCGGCGGCGGCACGGCGCGCACCATGTCGGTGTCGACATAGCCCGGCGCGATCGCGTTCACTGTGATGTTCTTGCCCGCGCCTTCCTGCGCCAGCGCCTTGGTGAAGCCGTGGATGCCGGACTTGGCGGCGGCGTAGTTCACCTGGCCGTACTGGCCCATCTGCCCGTTGATGGAACCGACATTGACGATGCGGCCGAAATTGCGCGCGCGCATGCTGTCGATCACGGCGCGGGATGTGTTGAAACACGAGCCGAGATTGGTGGTGATCACCGCGTCCCAGCTCTCGCGATCCATTTTATGGAGCGTGCCGTCCCGGGTGATGCCGGCGTTGTTGACGAGAATATCGATCGGGCCGAGATCCTTGGTGATCCTGGCCACCGCGTCGCTGACCGCGGCAAAGTCGCCGACGTCGAACTTGTAGTGCGGGATGCCGGTTTCGCCGGTGAAGGCGCGGGCAGCGTCGTCGTTGCCGCTGTAGTTCGCCGCGACCTTGCGGCCGGCATTCTTCAAGGCAATGGCAATGGCTTTGCCTATGCCCCGGGTTCCCCCGGTGACTAGAGCTACACGTTGAGTCATCGTGCGTCCTCCTTCCGGTGAGATGAGCCACCAGGATAGGACTGACGCCGCGCGGAACGAAAGGGCCTCGTGGCTCGCCTAGCGGTTTTGACCCAGATTGGTACGAAACCGCACGATCTGAAGCCGTGCGCCCTTTAGAGCGCTTCCACGCAAAGCGCGATGCCCATGCCGCCGCCGATGCAGAGGGTGGCGAGGCCCTTCTTGCCGCCGCGCTTCTGCAACTCATGCAGGAGGGTGACGAGCACGCGGCAGCCCGAGGCGCCGATGGGGTGGCCTAGTGCGATAGCACCGCCGTTCACGTTCACTTTGGCGGGATCGAACCCGAGGTCCTTGCACACCGCAAGGGACTGCGCGGCAAAGGCTTCGTTGGCCTCGATCAGGTCGAGGTCGGCCACGGACCAGCCGGCCTTTTCCAGCGCGCGGCGGGAGGCCGGGATGGGACCCGTGCCCATGATGGCCGGATCGACGCCGGCCTGGGCCCAGCTGGCGATGCGCGCCAGCGGCTTCAGGCCACGGGCGGCGGCATCGGCTGCACTCATCAGCGTGACGGCGGCGGCGCCGTCGTTGAGGCCCGACGCATTGCCAGCGGTGACGGTGCCGTCCTTGGAGAAGGCGGCCTTCAGCTTGCCGAGCACGTCGGCGGTCGTGCCGGCGCGGGGATATTCGTCGGTGTCGAAGGACTTCTGCTCGCGCTTCACGGTGATCGTGACCGGCACGATCTCGTCCTTGAAGCGGCCGGCCTTGATCGCGGCTTCGGCTTTGGCCTGGGAACCTGCGGCGAATTCATCCTGCGCGTTGCGGGTGAGCTGCCACTTCTCCGCGATGTTCTCCGCGGTGGTGCCCATGTGATAGCCGTTGAAGGCATCCCACAAGCCGTCTTTGATCATGGTGTCGATGAGCGAGCCGTCGCCCATCTTGATACCGTTACGCAGCTGGGCGGCGTGAACGGACTGGCTCATGTTCTCCTGCCCGCCCGCGACGACGATCTTGGAATCGCCGGCGATAATCGCCTGCGCGCCCATCGCAACCGCTTTGAGACCGGAGCCGCAGACCATGTTGATGGTCATGGCCGGCACTTCTTTCGGCACGCCCGCCTTCATAGAAGCCTGACGCGCCGGGTTCTGGCCGCAGGCCGCCGCGAGCACCTGGCCCATCACAACATCGGAGACATCCGCCGGATTGATGTTCGCGCGCTTGAGCGCGTCGGCGATGACCACGGTGCCGAGTTCCATGGCCGTGAGACCGGAGAGCGCGCCGCCGAAAGAACCGATGGGCGTGCGGGTCGCGGAAGTGATGACAACGTTGGTCATGAAGGCCTCCTTGAGTGGGTGCCGGGAATGGGTGCCGGGTTTTAGGCTCCGTGAGCGGCCCGAGCAAGGCCGATATCGCAGTGCAGCATCAGCGGTTTTGCAACCACCGCACGACGGGCGCGAAGGTGGTTCTTTGCGCGCCGCTGCCCGCCATCATACCTATATGTCCCAAAGGCACTTGGATTGATTCCGCATGCGGCAATGCATCGGCCAAGGCCGACGCGGAGCGCGGCGGCACGATGCGATCCTGCGACGGAATCATGACCAGCGCCGGCGCCGTCACGGCCGCCGGATCGATCACCGTCTCCCCCACGCGCCATTGTTTCAGGAGCGGGGCATTGGCGCCGTACCACTCGAACATGCACTGGCGCGCGACGCCGGCGCTCAACGGCACGCCGTCGTTGAGCCAATCCTCGAGCGCGACAAAGCGTTGTGCTTCGTCCGAACCGGGCGCGAGATCGGCGAAGGCGCGGAACTTGCGTCCCACCAGCGAGGGATCGAGCGACGCGAACAGCGCCTGCAAGAGATCCACCGGCGCGCCGTTGTTGGCGGCGATCACCATCTCCAGCAACGGGCGCATGCTCGTCATCATCCCGCGGGACGCGGCGTTGTCCGCGTGGAAGTCCCACGGGGCCGCGAGCAGGATGAGCCCGGCAACATGTGCGGGCGCGAGCACCGCCGGGGCCATGGCCAACGTACCGCCCAGGCAATACCCGACGAGATGCACCGGCCGCTTCTCGCGCATCGCGACGGTGTGCAACGCGGGCAACAACACGCGCGTGATGTAGGCGCCCACGTCATAGTTGAGTTCCTCAGGCCCGGGCGCGCCCCAGTCGAGCAGATAGGTGGCGATGTCGGCGGCGGCGAGCGTGCGGAGGAAACTGCGATCGGCGGAAATATCGAGCACCGTGGCGCGATTGATCAGCGACGGCACCACCAGCACCGGCGTCTTGGTGCCGCCGTAGGAACGCAAGGCGGCGGCCCCTTGCGTCCAGATCGACGCGGGCGGGGCCGGATGGTTCGGCTTCGGGGCTTCCTGATAGCGCGCCACCCCGCGCGCGAATCCTTCCATGCGCGCCTTGGCCGCAAGGGCGACGGCGTTGACGAGCTGGACGGGATCGATCGGCGCGGTCGCCGCGCCGTCAGGCTGGCTTTCGCGGAGCGCGCGGCTTAGCAGGTCCAGGGGGGGCGGCAGGTTGGGAAGCGGCGCTTTCGAGTTCCGCAATCCGGCGCTCGAGAGCGTCAATGCGGCGAAGGAGAGCTGCGTGATCCAGGCCTCCACTCCCAGATGGAGCGGCAGCGGACGTGGACCCGTGCGGGGCGAATCCGAAAGCATCGGAACCCTTGCCTGCAAACGGAGCAATACCACCGGCGCCGCCGATCATCTTGCCCCAGGACTCGAACATCGCCGCCAGTGCCGAAGGGTCCTGGCCGAGTTTCGCCACCTGTTCCTGCCAAAGCTCCAGGTAACGGCCCGCCAGAGCGGCGTAGTCGATGGGCCCGGTCGGCGGCGGATCGTCAGCGGCGGTCATGGCCCACTATAGCCCTGGCGCAAGCGCCCGCCACCCCGCACCGCCGCATAGCGGTTTATGCATCAGAACGGGCCTTCGATGCGCTTTGACATGCCCCTGTTGTGCATAGCACAATCTTAACAACGCACCTGGGGAGAGGCGCACCATGGCGGAACCCGAGACGAGCACGGCGACAGTCGTGACGATCAAGAAGTACGCCAACCGGCGGCTCTACAACACCGCGACCTCCAGCTACGTCACCCTCGATCACCTGGCCGAAATGGTGAAGCAGGGCACCGAGTTCGTGGTGACGGACGCCAAGACCGGCGAGGACATCACCCGGTCGGTGCTGACCCAAATCATCGTCGAACAGGAAGGCAAAGGGCAGAACCTGCTGCCCATCAAGTTCCTGCGGCAGATCATCGGATTCTACGGCGACTCGCTCGGCGGACTCGTGCCGCGGTACCTGGAATCGAGCATGGAGGCGTTCTCGGAGAACGAAACGCACATGCGCCGGATCATGCAGGAGACGTTCAAGGGCCTGTTCCCCATGCAGCGCATGGAGGAGATGGGCAAACAGAATATGGCTTTGTTTGAAAACGCGATGCGAATGTTTAACCCATTTGCACAAATGGCGAAGGGCGGACAGGGCGGACCCGGCGCTGGACCAAGCGCAACCGGCAACCCGACTTCTGGTTCTGGGTCGAACCCATCAACTCCGGATGCAGCCAAAACCCAGGATATCGATGCGTTGAAGTCACAGCTAAACCAGATGCAAAGCCAGCTGGAAAAGCTGCTAAAGGACAAAAGCTAAAAAACCCTTATTCTTCAGGCTTTTTAACAATTTAACGGTGTTGTCGAACAATTTTTTACAAATAACTCCGGGTGTTTCCGCGAGTGATCCCTACAATCCTGAGTGCTTAGCCGCTCGCACACAGCGCCCGGCGGGACAAAACTCCAGGTGGGACCACCAAGCACAATGGACGCAATCGTAGTTCAGCCCGTTAAGAAGGCCGTCCCGGCGAACCGGGCCTCTTCCATCGACCGCCATGTGGGCGCACGCATCCGTGAGCGCCGGATCATGCTGGGCCTGTCCCAGCAGCAGATGGCCGACATGATCGGCGTCACCTACCAGCAGGCCCATAAGTACGAGCGCGGCATCAACCGCATCTCCGCCGGTCGCCTGTATGAGATCACCCGCGTCCTGAATGTGCCGATCACCTATTTCTTCGAAGGGCTCGACATCAAGGAAGACGACGAGACCCTGAACCCGCGGCAGCGCATGTGCCTGGAACTGGCGCGCAACTTCGCCAGCATCTCCAACCAGCGCCACCAAGAGGCATTGAGCCAGCTGGCTCGCGCCCTGGCCGTTCAGCAGTAGCTATTCGATGCGCATGATCTGATCGGAAAAGCGCCACCCACTTTTCCTGATCATGCGCCCAGAGATCTGGCCTTTCCGGGGGGAAAGTGCGCCGGACCATGGGGCGGCTTCGGTTCGCCGACGCCGCCCCATGCTTTATTTCGCGCGGCTTGTTGTCAGTACGTTTCGGGAGTCAGTGCCGTGATCGTTCTTCCCCGTCCTAGCCCGCGTCGGGCGCGTCCCATTCCTGCAGCACGTCTGAGTCGCGTTCCGCGCTCCTATGGCTTGCAACAGCGGCGTCCCACGCAGCCGCGTCGCAAAGACGCCGTAGCGCCCAAACCGCAGCGCCACGCACGAGTGCTGAGCTGTCTGCCAACAGCGCCGCAGGTAGTTCACTAAGCTCCCGTCGGCCGCTGTTGCCGACGGCGATCAAGACATTGCGGATGAACCGATCGCGCCCGATGCGCTTGATCGGAGATCCAGAGAACTTCGCGCGAAAGCCGGCATCGTCCAGCCGCGCGAGATCGGTCAAAAGTGGGGACGACAGTTCCGAGCGCGGCAGAAAGCCGGGCTCGGACGTCGTGACTGCGAATTTGTTCCACGGACACACCGCCAGACAATCGTCGCAGCCGTAGATGCGGTTGCCCATGAGCGGGCGCAGTTCCGCGGGGATCGGGCCTTTGTGTTCGATGGTGAGATACGAGATGCAGCGGCGCGCGTCGATCTCGCGCGTGCCGGTGAAGGCGCCCGTGGGGCACACGTCGAGACAAGCGCGGCAGGAACCGCAGTGATCCTGCTCCGGGGCATCCGGCTCGTAGTCCAGCGTGGTGAACACCTCGCCGAGGAACAGCCAGGAACCGAACTCGCGCGAGACGAGATTCGTGTGCTTGCCCTGCCACCCGAGGCCGGATGATTCCGCGAGCGGCTTCTCCAGCACGGGCGCGGTATCGACAAATAC
Source organism: Rhodospirillaceae bacterium (assembly GCA_965279655.1). Classification (GTDB taxonomy): domain Bacteria; phylum Pseudomonadota; class Alphaproteobacteria; order Rhodospirillales; family Rhodospirillaceae; genus SCTM01. The sequence goes on along the minus strand of OZ257255.1, from coordinate 4,400,180 downwards.
CTTCACCTCCGCGCCGCTTTCCGTGGCGAGCCAGGACGCCAAGCGCTTCAGGCGCTTCTTGATGATGTCGTGGTAGTCCTTGTTGCGCGCGTAGACGCTGATGGCGGCGCGGTCGGTGTGAGCTTGCAGTTCGCGCGGATCGCTGTCGGGCCCGTAGTTCATGGCGAGCATGATGGCGGTGCGCGCGTCCGGCCACAGCACCTGCGGATCGGCGCGGCGCGCGGCGGTGTCGCTCATCCAGGCCATGTCGCCGTGGCGGCCGTCGGCGAGATAGGCGGCGAATTGTTGCTTGGCCGCGGCGCTGGTTTCGGCGCGCGCGAAGCGGACGGCATCGAAGCCCAGTTCGCGCGCCTTGGCGCGGATCTGATCCCGACTAATCGTCGCCATCAACGTCGCCGCGGGCTTGATCGGCGGTGAAGGCTTCGACAAACGCGGCGAGGCGTTTCTCGCGGATCGCCTGGCGCAGATCCGCCATCACCTTCTGATAGTAGGCGACGTTGTGCCAGGACAGCAGCATCAGGCCGAGGAGTTCCTCGCTGCGGATCAGATGATGGAGATAGGCCCGGCTGTAGTTCTGGCTGGCCGGGCACGGCACGGACGCATCGAGCGGGCGCGGATCGTCCGCATGGCGCGCGTTGCGCATATTCAGCGGCCCCAGGCGGGTGAAGGCCTGCGCGGTGCGGCCCGAGCGCGTGGGCAGCACGCAGTCGAACATGTCGATGCCGCGCACCACGGCGCCGACGATATCGAGCGGCTTGCCGACCCCCATGAGATAGCGCGGCTTGTCGTGCGGCATGTGCGGCACGGTGACGTCGAGGGTGGAGAACATCAGCTCCTGTCCCTCGCCTACCGCCAGACCGCCGACCGCGTAACCCTCGAAGCCGATGGCCTGCAGGGCAGCGGCGGATTCCGCGCGGAGATCGGCGTGGATGCCGCCTTGGACGATGCCGAACAAGCCGTAACCCGGACGCGGCACGAAGGCGTCTTTCGAGCGCTTGGCCCAGCGCATGGACATGCGCATGCTTTCAGCGACCACGTCCTTCTCCGCCGGGAACGGCGTGCACTCGTCGAAGGCCATGGTGATGGTGGCGTCGAGCTGGTGCTGGATCTGGATCGAGCGTTCCGGCGTGAGGTGATGGCGCGAGCCGTCCAGGTGCGATTGGAACGTCACCCCGTCTTCGCTCATGGTGCGCAGCTTAGCGAGCGACATCACCTGGAAGCCGCCGGAGTCCGTGAGCGTCGGGCCGTTCCAGTTCATGAACTTGCGCAAGCCGCCGAAGGCGGCGACGCGGTCAGCGCCCGGGCGCAGCATCAGGTGATAGGTGTTGCCGAGCACGATCTGCGCGCCGGTGGCGGCGACATGCTCGGGGAACATCGCCTTCACGGTGGCGGCGGTGCCGACGGGCATGAAGGCCGGTGTGTCCACGGGGCCATGCGCGGTCAAGATACGGCCGACGCGGGCGGCGCCGTCCGTGCCCTCGATGACGAGTTGGAACTCGCTCATCGCTTCGGTTCCAGCAGGCAGGCATCGCCATAGGAGTAGAAGCGGTAGCTGTGCGCGATGGCGTGGGCGTAGGCGGCGTGCATCTGATCGGTTCCGGCGAAAGCGCAGACCAGCATATAGAGGGTCGAGCGCGGCAGGTGAAAATTGGTCATCAACACGTCGACCGCGTTGAAGGTGTATCCTGGCGTGATGAACAGCCGCGTGTCCCCGGCGAAGGGCGTGACAGCGCCGCCGGTCGCGGCACTTTCCAGGATGCGCAACGACGTGGTGCCGACGGCGACGATGCGTCCGCCGGCGGCGCGCGTGTCCGCGATTTTTTGAGAGGTCGCCGCGCTCACCTCGCCCCACTCCGCGTGCATGACGTGCTGGTCGGTGTCGTCCACCTTCACCGGCAGGAAGGTGCCGGCGCCGACGTGCAGCGTGACGGTGGCGCGGCCGATGCCGGCCGCCGCGAGCGCGTCGAACAGCGCCGGGGTGAAGTGCAGCCCGGCCGTGGGGGCTGCAACCGCACCGTCGTGGGCGGCGTAGATCGTTTGATAGTCGTGGCGGTCCGCGGCGGTGTCGTCGCGCTTGATGTAGGGCGGCAGGGGCATATGGCCAACGCGTTCCAGCGCGGCGCGCAAATCCGCGCCCGCCTGGTTGAAGCGCACCTCGACCAGGCCATCGGGGGTCTTTTCGACGACCGTGGCGGTGAGGCCGTGATCGAACACGATCTCCTGGCCGGGCTTGAGACGCTTCGCGGGCTTGGCGAAGGCATGCCACGCGCCGGGTGTCGGGAGGGCGCGATGCAGCAGCAATTCCACCTTCACCACGCCGCGCTGGCCGATGAGACGCGCCGGGATGACGCGGGTGTCGTTGACGACCAGCAGATCGCCCCGGCGCAGCATCGCCGGGAGGTCTTTCACCTGCCGGTCCGAAAGCGTGCGGTCATGGACGTGCAACAGACGCGCGGCGTCGCGCGGTTCCGCCGGATGATCGGCGATCCGCTCCGCGGGGAGGGGGAAATCGAAGAGATCGACGCGCATCGACGCGGCCGCAACCGGTAAGGCATTGAGGGTTTTAGGTTTCGCGCCTTATAGTCAAGGCGGGGCATGGATGCGAGATCGAATCGATCTTGGCTTTTTTAGAGGTCCGCATTTTCTAGCGAAAATGCGGTCGGCGGGGTAGACGACGCGGATGAGCTATTTCGGCCAGAAAGTCGATTCCTTCCTGGCGGCGGCGTTGATCGCCGCCTGCGGCGTCGCGGGCTCGCAAGGCCAAGCCTTCGCCGTGCAGTACATCCAGCGCCTGGGCGGACATCTGGACGAGGCGCGCGAACACCTCGCCGACGTCCAGACGGGCCTGCGCTATCGGGTGATGGGCGACACGGTGCGCGGCGAGCTCGAAACGGCGGCGAAGGACCGCGTCGCGGTGCTCGACGTGGCCTATAGCAAGGCGAAGAACGCCAATGTGCTGACGCGGCCGATCGCGATTATCCGTTACGGCGAGCCGAGCATTCTGGCAGGGACCGAGCGGGACTTCGTGCCCGCCCTGCCGGCGAGCCGCGAGGGGATCATCTACACCGTGTTCGGCATGATCCTCGGCTTCGTGTTTTACGAACTACTGCGGCTGCCGGTGAGGGCGATCCTGCACGCCCCGCCGCGGCGCAAGTTCCGCAAGCGCGGCTAGAACCCGATCGGATCGGGCTCTAATTCATAAAAGTAGCGCGCGATTCAACGGAAAACCGGCTCCCACTTTTCCTATCGCGCGCGCTAGGGCCCCGTCGCGACGGTCACGCCCGTCGAGGCGGTGATCGCGCAACGCGCCGTGAAATCCGTATAGGCGCCCGCGCGGCGGTTCTCGATCACATGCTGCAGATAGCCGCTCAGGGATTCGAGCGTCACGTTGAACTGGGTGGTGCCGGCCTTGGCGGCATCGGAGATCGCCGTGACCGCGGCTTCGATTTCAGGCTCGGAGATCTCGAGCGAGGCGCCCGTCGCGATCGACGGCGAGGTCCACGACCCGATACGCACGCCGGTGGCGGCGTTGGAGAATGTCAAAACAGCCGCGCCGGCGACGGCGCCGGTGTTGGTGACGCGTAAGCGCGACACGTAGTCCGCGGCGCTGGCGGCGTTCACGTTCATCAGGACCGTGTTGTCGCCGGCGACGAGGCCGTCGCGGCAGCTCGTCATGTTGGCGAAGACGCCGCCCGGCGCGAGCAGGAGATACTGCACGTAGCCCGCGAAGCTGCTTTCGACCTCGAGATTATAGCCGGTGCGCGGCGCGAAGGTTTGCGGCGCGCTCGCGGAGATCGCGGCTTCGATGGTGGTGATCGGCACCTGCGGCGCCGCGTGCGCCGGAATGCTGGGGCTGGTCCACTTGCCCAGCACCGCGCCGCTGTCGACGTCGCGCACGGTGGCCACGATCACGCCGGCGGCATTGGTGCTGTTGTAGAAGCGCAAGTATGACTGCCCGCGCGCATTCGCGCCGGCGCCGCTGACGATCTGATTGAACAGCTGGCCGTTGCGGCCCTTGAGGTAATTGAGGGCGCGGCCGACCTGGATGCGCGGGACGGTAATTCCGGAATTCGCGCGCGTGACGCGGGCGCCGGTCACCTTCAGCGCTTCTTCGAGCTGATCGGTGGTGCTGTTGGGCATGGCGGAGCGCAAGACGGCGAAGGCACCGGCGACATGGGGGGCGGCCATGGACGTGCCGCTCATGGTGCTGAGCAGATTGCTCGACGCCGCCGACGCGGCGACGATGCGCGTGCCGGGCGCCATCAAGTCGAGGGTATTGGCGAAGTTCGAGAAGTTCGCCACGTTGGTGCCGTTGTCGGTGGCGCCGACGGCCACCGCGCTCGAAATGCAGGCCGGCTTCTCGATCACGCCGGTCGCGCCGTCGTTGCCGGCGGAGATCACCACGGCGACACCCTTCTTGCGCAGCATGTCGATGACAGCCTTGCGCGGATCGTCGTCGCAATAGCCGGCGACCATCGCGCCGCCGAGGCTCAGGTTCACCGCGGCGACGTGGAATTCGATGGAACGGTCGTTGATGTAGTCGAGCGCATCGAGCACGGCGATCGAGTTGGTGACTTCGCACGGCGCGGGATCGGGGCTGCAATCCGCCGGGTCCGTGTCCTTCGAGAACACGTCGATCGGCACGATCTTCGCGCCGCGGGCGACGCCGAAGTTGATGCCGTCGTTGCCCGCCGCGATCGAGGCCACGTGGGTGCCGTGGGTGCAACGGGCGGCATCGGTGCAGTTGGACGCGGCGCCGTCTGCGATCTGCGGCGTGGCGCCGGAGGGGCAGTTCGGCTTCAGGGTCGTGCCGTAGCTGTCGGCGAAGCAGGCGTCGCCGACCGATTTGCCCTTGAGCATCGCGTGGCCGAAGTTGAAGCCGCCGTCGACCACCGCCACCGTGTAGCCCGCGCCATCAGCGCCTTGCGCCCAGGCGGCGGGCACGTCGATCGACGGCACCGAGCTCGCGAGGGATTGGCGTTCGATATCGCCCAGGGTGGCGTCGTTGACCTGGTGCTTGCGTTCGTTGCGCACGAGATGGATGCCGGTGACTTCGGCCATGCCGGCGAGCTTGAGGAGCTGCTCGCGGTTCACGCGCGCGCCGGCGAACGGCAGGGTGCGGAATCGCTTGCGCATCGGGATGTCGGCCGCGCTCATGCTGCGCGCGAAGCGCTCGGAGGCATCCGCCACCACGGCACGCTGCTGTTCCACGGAGCGCGCCGCTTCCCAAGCCGCGCGGCCGTCGCCGGTCTTCATGGTGATGATGACACGGGCGTCGCCAGCGCGTTCGATCTCGCGCATGACGTCGGTGACGTCGGCGCGGACCGGACCGTTGCCGAACAGCGCGCCGAGCACGAGAACGCCGGCGGCAAGAGACCGCTTCAGACCTGGCACAGAGACGTTTGCAACTGACATTGAATGAACACGGCCTACAAATGCAGTTACGCGCCAACGAAAGGGTTCGTTGCGCGTTGCTCAGGACCGTGGAGGCCCGCGGCCGGGCCTTTCGCGTGTTCGCCGCGAATATGGCCTAGCCGACGGGTCTTTGTCCACCATCCGTTGCAGCAGCATCCCCGGGCGCGTTTAACAAACCTTTGCTGCTAAAGGCAAAAGGACGGCCCGACGGCCATAGGCACAACATTCCCAGGGTTATGGGGCCGGCGTGGGATTTCCCGTAAATGGCGCCGCCAGGGACGGAATCAGGCCGAAGGGGAACCGATCCCGGGTGATGGGGCCCAGGATGACCCAGAAACAGCAGTACATGATGACCGGAAAGGCCAGCCAGGCCGGCAGGGACCTGATTCTGGGCATGGCAAAGCGGACCCAGACCACCAGAGGCAATATCCCTATCAAAGCCAGGGGAAAGAACGCCGCGCCAGCGGACAGGTAGGTCGCGCCGGGCGTGGGCGGCCGAGATCCCGCCAGGGCGATCAGCCCCGCGAACACAAAGGGCGCCGCGCGGCAGACCCAGAGCGGGCGCAAGCCCAGGCGGTATTTCGTCACGCTGGACCGGGAGACGATCGCGGCCAGTCCACTGCCCACCCAGACCATGGCGAACGGCAGCAGCGCGCCGAGCTGCACCGCAGAGTGCTCCGGCGCGATCCAGTCGGGATCGCGGGAGAAGCCCGCGGCACCCAGGCTGATCGCCACGATGGCCAATCCGGCACCGAGCGCCGGCGCCAGCACGGTCCACAGCCGCGGACGCAAAAAAAGAAGATAGAGCGTCACCACCAGTGTGCCCCAGGCACCCGCCGGTCCCATCAGCGCGGCAAACATGAGCGCGAACGCCCCGAGCCCGTCTTGCCCGCGCGCGGGCTTGGGGCCCGGCCACAGGGCCGCCAGCGCCACCGCCATCAGCGCCGTCGCGGGCCCGATGGGTGCGTTCATGACCTGAATCGCGAGCACCGGCGGAAACAGGATCCACGCCAGCGCAAGACACGCGCCCACCGGCCAATCGCCGGACGCGCGCCGCCCCAGCAGCGCGGTGGCCGCCACGGCCATCGCCAGGAAGAACACCCCGAAGGCGCGACCGACCGCAACGCCGTCGCCGAAGAGACCCATGAGTCCGGACAGGGCGACATAGCCGGGGCCGACACTCCTCGGTTCGGCTTCGAAAGCGGTCAGCGGCAACGCGCGCGCGAAGTAAACGCCCGCGGCCACGGCGATCACGGTGACGAGCGCCGCGATGCCCAAACCGATCCACATTGCGCGGTCACGCGTACGCGTCTCGGTAATTTCTGTTTCAGCCATGACGGTGCGGACGGCGGAAGGCCATTTCCTTGGCAATTGTCGCCGAGTCGCTACAATGGATCGCGTCGGCGGGGCGGACGGTGCGGTGGGGCGCTGGAGCCATCTCGCGTTATAGCCTGCCGGCCGAGACTCGAAAACGCATTCACATCCGACAGCGACGCCGCGGGCGACAAGGGGCGCCACCCGTTACATGCCGGAACCCGAGACCAAATCCAAGATTGGCCGCAACCTCGGCATGATCGTCCTGTTGCTCGGCGCCGCCGCGGCCTATGGGGCGGTGGCGCTGAACACGCTGCGCCATGGCCGCACGACGTTCGACGAAGTCGGCTATCTGATCCGCTCCTGGTGGTACGCCACCGGCGCCGCGGAGCCCTATACCGGCGTCGACGCCACATGGCAGATGCCCTTGTACTTCTACGAGCTCGGCTGGTGGCAGCGCCTGGCCGGGGTCGGCCATCATCCGGGACGCATCCTGTCGGTGATCGCCGGCGTGCTGGGTGCCGTGATCCTGTTCGCCATCGTGCGCCGCCTGACCGGCAACATGCTTGCCGCCGCCGCCGCGGTGCTGATCTTCCTGGCCACTCCCGCCACGGCTTACGCGTTCTCCATGGCGACGCCCGCGGCCATCGTCTCCACGCTGCATCTCGCCGCGATCTGGCTGATCGTGACCGGCCTCGGCCGCCCGCGCACTTGGGCGAGCGCGGCCATGGGCGTGCTGTGCGCGCTGATCTTCTTCACGCGCCAGAACATGCTGCTGGGAATCGTGGTGCTGATCCCGCTTTACGTCGCCGCCATCGGCAAGGACCGGGGCATTCACGCGGTCGTGGTGCTGGCCACTGCGGCGATCGCGACCGCAACCGCCCTCGTGCTGTTCCCCAGCCCGCTCGCAGCCCAAGCGCTTCATCTGCCGGTGGTGACGCCGTACTTGATCCGCTGGGGCGTGCTGCCGCCGGACTTCGGCCTGATCGAACAGGGCACCACGGGTCTCGGCACCATGGCGCCGGCCTTCGGCGCGGTGCGCTGGCCGGAGTTGCTCGACACCCTCGTGCTGCCGTTCGCGGGCGTGATCCTTGCGGCGCTGACACTGTTCCTCGTCGCGCGCGGTCCCTTGAAAGTCTTGTGGATCGCGCCGTTGTATTTCTTCTGGCTGGTGGCCGCGCACGTCTTCGCCAGCGCCGGCTATTGCCAAGGCTGTATGACCGACTACACGCCGTACTTCGCCGGTGCCGGCGCGCTGGCGGGTGGACTTGGTTTGGCGGTGATGGCGAGCCTCGCGCGCAAGGGCGGCGTGTCGCCGGTGCTGGTGGTGTGCCTCGGCGCGGTTCTCGCGACGGCCGTCAGCACTTTCGCGCCGATCCTCGCGCGCAATCAGGCCTATCGCTACTACCCCGCGTCGCAGCTGGCGCGAACCGGGGCGGAAGACGAAGTCGGCGACATGGATCTGTTCGCGCGCTGGCTGAAGGCCACCGTGCCGGCGCGGGAGCCGATCCTGGTGATCCACAATTTCCCCGCCGTGCCCTATGCCGCCTTCCTGGCGGGACAAGTCTTCCCGGTGCAGAACATCGATCCGGCCCAGACACGCCGCACGATCCGGCCGACGCGCAATCCCGCCACCCGCGAACAAATCCAAGGGGCGGTGGAAGCGCAGTCCTTGTGGACCGAGGACACGTTGAAACGCTGGTTGGAGCGCGACTACGACGTGGTGCTGTTCCAGCGCGCGACCGACCCGGACCAAGCCGCCGTGACCGCGGCGTTGACGCAGAACTTCGACGTCATCGGCACCCAGCCGTTCCGTGGCCAAACCCTGACGCTGTATAAGCGCAAGGCGCAGCAGTAGCCGTGACGGCCTCTCATCCACCGAACCTGGTGCCCTTCGCCTTACCGGACATCGGCGAAGAGGAGATCGCGGAAGTGATCGCCTGCCTGCGTTCCGGCTGGATCACCACTGGACCGCGCGCGAAGCAATTCGAACAAGACCTTGCCGCGTTTATCGGCGGCGGCGTCGAGGGCATCGCGGTCAACTCCGCGACGGCGGGCCTGCATCTCGCGCTGGAGGCCGTTGGCGTCTCCGCCGGCGACGAAGTGATCGTGCCCACGATGACCTTCACGGCAAGCGCGGAAGTGGTGCGCTATCTCGGGGCGCACCCGCGCATCGTCGACGTAGACCCGGTGACCATGAACCTGACTGCGGAGACCGTCGCCGCGCGGGCCGACGCCAAGACCAAAGCCGTCATGCCGGTGCATATCGCGGGGCTTGCCTGCGACATGGCGGCCATCGGCGCGGTGGCGCGCGCGAAGAACCTGCGCGTCGTCGAGGATGCCGCCCATGCCCTGCCCGCCAGCAGCGGGGGAATGCGCATCGGCACCCACGACAGCGATGCCATCGTGTTCAGCTTCTACGCCAACAAGACCATCACCACCGGCGAAGGCGGGCTTGTCGCCACCAAGCACGCCGATATCGCCGCGCGCTGCAAGGTGATGCGGCTGCACGGCATCGATCGCGATGCTTTCGCGCGCTACGCCGGCGGACAGGCCAGCTGGTACTACGAGGTGGTCGCGCCGGGCTTCAAGTACAACATGCCCGACCTCGCCGCCGCGATCGGCTTGCACCAGATCAAGCGCCTGCCCCGCTTCCAGGCCCGCCGCGAGCAACTCGCGGCGCGTTACCTCGATGCCTTTGCCGATCTTCCGGTGATCCTGCCGCCGTTGCCCCCGGCGGGCGACGTGCATGCCTGGCACCTGTTCATCCTGCGCCTCACCACGGATGCGCCGATCGACCGCGACACCTTCGTGGCCCGCATGGCCGCGAAGGGCGTCACGTGCAGCGTGCATTTCATCCCCCTGCACCGGCATCCCTATTGGCGCGACGCCTACGGCCTGACGCCGGAGATGTTCCCCAACGCGGAGGCGATCTTCCGCGGCAACGTCAGCCTGCCCCTGTTCACGCGCATGACCGACGCCGATCAGGATCGCGTGATCGCGGCCGTGCGCGAACTGCTGCTCTGACAATGCCCAAGCGGCTGTTCGATCTGATCGCGGCGGGCATCGGGTTGGTCGTCCTGTCGCCGCTGCTGATCGTGCTGGCGCTCTGGGTCCGGTTGGACTCCGCCGGACCGGCGGTGTTCCGCCAGATCCGCATCGGCCGCGGCGGCGCGCCGTTCGAGATCTACAAATTCCGCACAATGACCGTTGCCAACGCCCATGAGGCCCAGGGCCCGCAGATCACCGTCGGCGCGGACCGCCGCATCACGCGGGCGGGCGCGGCGCTGCGGCGCTTCAAGCTGGATGAGTTGCCCCAGCTTCTCAACGTGCTGCGGGGGGAGATGAGCCTGGTGGGACCGCGCCCCGAAGTGCCGAAGTACGTGGAACTGTGGCCCGCGGACGTGCGCGCCATCGTGCTGTCCGTGCGCCCGGGCGTCACCGACCCGGCGTCCTTGCGCTATGCGGACGAGGCCCGCATCCTCGGCGGCTATGCGGACCCGGAGGAGGCCTATCGCACGGTTGTGATGCCGGACAAGCTGCGGCTCTATGTCGACTACGTGAACACCGCCACGTTTTTCGGCGACATCGCGATCATCCTTCGCACCCTGCGTATCCTGGCGGTATAAAACGCCATGGTCGAAACCGCCACCGCACTCCCCGCCCTTGCCGACACCGGCACCACCGGCGGGCTGCATTTCCTGATCGTCGATCCGATCTTTCACGATCACACCCGTGCCGGATGCACGCGCGGCTACGACATCGCCGTGCGCCTGATCGCCGCCGGCCATCGCGTGACGGTGTTGAGCACCACCCTGGGATTTGAGAACGACGGCACCGGACGCGCCCGCGACTTCACCGTCAGCGGCGCGTTGGTGCGCGCCCGTCCCGTGCCGCGCAACGCCGGCTGGTCCCTGGCGCCCGGAGAGGAACGCGCGTTCGGCCGGTGGGCCGCGGCGGAGATGTGGTCCATCGATGACGTGGACGCGCTGATTGTCGTCGCACAGCCGTGGAGCCTGACACTCCCGAGCGCGTTCTTCGCGAAGGTCCGCGCGATTCCGCTGTTCCTCGACGTGCGCCGTTTGCCGCCGGCGAGCCCGCTCGCGCATGCGCCGGTCGCGCCGCGCCTTGGCGCCGCATGGGCCCGCTTTCTCCGCCGTCTTTCGCTCAAGCTCGCGCGCCGGACCATTGTCGCGTCGCCGGCAATCGCGCACGCGATGGCGGACCTGGGACTCGCGGACGCCAAGCGCGTGCAATTGCCGGTCGGCTGCGATGTGGGCCTGATGGCTTTTCCGTCGGGGCGCGACAACGCCCTTCTGCAGGCCAATCCCGAACTCGCGGGCCGGCCGCTGGTGGTTTGGGCCGGCAGCTTCACGGCGGCGCGCGATCTCAATGGAGTGGTCGGACTTGCCGCGGCCCTTCAGGACGCCGCGCCGCAGGTGTGCGTGGTCCTGTGCGGCGACGGGCCGAAGAAGGCCGAGGTGATCCGCGCCATCCACGCCCGTGGCCTGCCGGAGAGCGCGCTGTGCACCCTCGATCCGCTGCCGCGCAACCGGATGGGCGAATTGCTCGCGGCGGCGACGGTGGTGCTGTCGGTGCCGGCGCCCGACGACACCGCCAGCGACTTCTTCGACGGGCTGGCGGCGGGAAAGCCCGTGGTGGTCCTCGGCGACGGCTGGCAACGCACGCTGCTGGAAAGCCGCAGCGCCGGGTTCGGCGTATCGCTGAGCGATCCGGCCGCTGCCGCGCGGGAGATCGCCGATTTCGTCCGCGATCCGGACGGCGTGCGCCGCACCAGCCAGCAAGCCGCCGCGCTGGCGGCGAGCCGCTTCAACATCGACCGCTTGATCGGCGAGATGCGTGTCGGCTTCGAGGGGCTGATCGCGGGCACACCGCGCGCGGAGATCCTGCGGGAACGCACCCTGACGACCAAGCGCACCTTCGATGTGATCGGGGCGCTTACGGCCCTGGTCGTGCTGTCCCCGATCGCGTTGATGTTGAGCATCCTGATCGGCGTGAAGCTCGGCTGGCCGATTGTGGTGACGCAATCGCGCACCGGCCACAAAGGCCACACGTTCCGCCTTTTGAAGTTCCGCACACTCTCCAATGCGGAGGATTCCTCCGGCGCGCTTTTGTCGGAGCGGGAACGCATGACGCCGTTCGGCAAGTTTTTGCGGCGCACGTCGCTGGATGAATTGCCGACGCTGATCAACGTGCTGATCGGCGACATGAGCCTGGTGGGTCCGCGCGCGCTGCCGGCGGATTACGCGGCCTACTACACACCCGCCCAGCGCCGCCGCCACGAACTGCGACCCGGCCTCACCGGTTGGGCGCAGGTGGACGACAGCCCGGACCGGAGTTGGGAGCGCAAGTTCGCCCGCGACGTGGCGTACATCGATCAGGTGTCGTTGGGCTTGGACGCGAGGATCATCGCCAAGACCATCGCCATCGTGCTGCGCGGACGCGATCTCGACCGCGCCGGACAGCCCGCTCTTCCGCGCTTCGACGAGATGATGGCGCGCAGAGAAGGCGCCGAGGACGTCTAGCGCGTAGGCTAGTTCTCCATCACGTCCTTCAGGAAATCCAAGGTGCGCTGCTTGGCGAGTTGCTTGGCGGCCTCGTTGTAGGTCGGCCGCTCGTTGCAGGTGAAGCCGTGGTCCGCGCCTTCGTAGACATAGAAGCTGCCGATCGGGTGCGCCGACTTGATCTTGGTGATGGCTTCTGGCGGGATGGATTTGTCGTTGGCGCCGAAGTGGTACTGCACCGGCACCTTCGGCAGCATGGTCTCGCTGTATTGGATGATGCGCGTGCCGTAGTAGGCGACTGCGCCGGCGACGCCGTCGACCTTGCTCGCCGCGAGATAGGCGATCGCGCCGCCCCAGCAGTAGCCGGTGACCGCGACATTGCCGCCTTCGCTGGCCGCTTTCACGCACGCCGCGAGATCCGCGAGGATCATCGGCTCGGTGAGCTTGCCCACCGCGTCGCGGCCGGCCTGGAACTCGGTGTAGCCGATGACGAGGTTCTTCTGGATGCGGTCGAACATGGCCGGCACCACGCACAGGTAGCCATCGGCGGCGTATTCATCGCCAACGTGCTTCATGTGATCGTTGAGACCGAAAATTTCCTGGATGATGACAAGGCCACCCTTTGGGGTGCCGGTGGGTCGCGCGACATAAGCGTCGAGCGTGTGACCGTCACTGGTCTTCAGCTGAGTGATCGAACCTTTGGTCATCGCGCATCCTTCCGAAAATGACTCGCAGCTTGCGGAGTCGTCCGCACAATCTGACGAAGCGCGCTTATGTGGCGCAGCAACAAGTGATTGGTCAATGGGGGTTAGCCCATGGCCGTTGACCTGCTCACGTCACGGGCGCAGTGTTTTGATTGTCCGCGCGACGGATCGGAGCACTCCGGGCAAGCACGGGGCAGGCCGACAAGGAGCGAGCCCTTCAAGGGTATCGCGATCCCCGGCCACCAAACGCCCCTTTTGCGCCGCGACGCCTTCGCCGCCGGACCGAAGACCGCGAGCATGGTGCGGAGGCGGTCCATGATTAGCGCAGGAGGGTGTCCAAAAAACATGACTCCACCGAAGCAGCCGCAGTCTTGGTAAAACAAGAACTGCCTACCCAAGGGCTTCCATGAAGCCCTATCAAATGGCGCTCTGGCGCCTCACAAACGGGACTTTGATGTCCCGATAGAAACCTCGCCCGGCAAGTGTCGCGGCGGGGTTTCTGCTTTTAGATCGTGCGCACGTCTAGATCGTACGCACGTCGACGAGATGGCCGGCGATGCCCGCGGCGGCGGCCATCGCGGGGCTGACGAGATGCGTGCGACCGCCCTTGCCCTGGCGTCCCTCGAAATTGCGGTTGGAAGTGGATGCACAATGCTGGCCCGCTTCGATGCGGTCCGGGTTCATGCCGACACACATGGAACAGCCCGCTTCGCGCCAGGAGAACCCGGCTTCGGTGAACACCTTGTCGAGGCCTTCCTGCTCCGCCTGCTTCTTCACCAGGCCCGAGCCGGGCACCACCAGCGCCTTCACATGGGACGCGAGTTTCTTGCCCTTCACCACCGCGGCGGCGGCGCGCAGGTCCTCGATGCGGCTGTTGGTGCAGGAACCGATGAACACGCGGTCGATGCGGATGTCGGTGAGCGGCGTGCCGGGCGTGAGGCCCATGTACGCGAGGCTGCGCTCGACGGCGGCGCGCTTGTTGGGGTCCTTGTACTCCGCCGGACTCGGCACCTTGCCGGTGATCGGCAGGGAGTCTTCCGGGCTGGTGCCCCAGGTGACGCGGGGCACGAGTTTGGTGGCGTCGAGCTTCACTTCGCGATCGAATTTTGCGTCGGCGTCGGTGACGAGCGTGCGCCAATAGGCGACGGCCTTGTCCCAATCCGCGCCCTTCGGCGACATGGGGCGGCCTTTGAGATAAGCGAAAGTCGTTTCGTCCGGCGCAACCATGCCGGTGCGCGCGCCGGCTTCGATGGTCATGTTGCAGAGCGTGAAGCGGCCTTCCATGGACAGCGCGCGCACGGCGCTGCCGGCGTATTCGATCGCGCAGCCCGTACCGCCCGCCGTGCCGATCTCGGCGATGACGGCGAGCGCCATGTCCTTCGCGGTCACGCCCGGCGGCAGCGCACCGTCGACGGTGATGCGCATGGTCTTGGAGCGCGGCATGACGTGGCACTCGGTCGCGAGCACGTGCTCGATCTCCGATGTGCCGATGCCGAAGGCGAGCGCGCCAACGGCGCCGTGGGTGGAGGTGTGGGAATCGCCGCACACGACGGTGGTGCCCGGCAGGGTCATGCCCTGCTCCGGCCCGATCACGTGCACGATGCCCTGGCGTTCGTCGTCGATCGGGATGTAGGGCATCCCGAAGTCCTTCACGTTCTTCTTCAGTAGGTCGAGCTGGGCGACCGACTCCGGATCGTCGATGCGGGTATTCCGGTCGGAAGTCGTGGGAACGTTGTGGTCTGGCGTGGCGAGCGCGGCGTCGGCGCGGTGCAGCTTGCGCCCGGCGGCGGCGAGGCCTTCGAACGCCTGGGGGCTCGACACCTCATGCACGAGGTGGCGGTCGATATAGATGATGCAATCGCCGTTGTCGTAACGATGAACGACATGCGAATCCCAGATCTTGTCGTAGAGGGTCTTGGCCACGGTTTGCGCTCCGAAAATATGCCCTTGATGTAGGTCAAAGCGGCCTAGCGCGCGATAGGAAAAGTGGGAACCGGTTTTCCGTTGAATCGCGCGCTAGTTATTTGAAATAGAGCACGATTCACGGATCAGGTTGATTCAACCTGATCCGTGAATCGTGCTCTAGGGCGGCAATCACCAGCCGGCGCGTATCCGCACGTAGACCACCCGGCCCCGGGGGTCGTGGACCTTGGAATCGTAGCCCGCGTTGGTCAGCACCGACGGCGGGTCCTTGTCGGTCAGGTTCAGGGCGCCCAGGGTCAAATCCAGGCTGTGTGCGCCCGCAACCCCTCCCAGAGCGAAGGTGTATTGGGCGTCCAGGGTCGTCTGGCGCGGGATGAGACGGTTGGCGTTCTGGTCGTCGCGGTAGCTGCCGACGATGCGCGCCGTGGCGCCGAGGGTGTGGCGGTCGTGGGCCCACACCGCGCCGACCTGGCCGCGCCACTTGGGCAGGGAGCGCGCGAAGTTGGTGAAGTTGCGGTTGCCCGCCACATCGCGCACCGGCGCGGTGGGAGAGTCCTGCATCAGGAAGCGGCGCAGATACGTGCCCTCGGCGGAGAAGGTGAGTGCGCCGACGCGATATTTGGCCGCGAGGTCGAGGCCGTCGGTGAGCGCGCTGGAGGCGTTGATGTAGCTGGTGTCGATGCGCACGATCTGGCCGGCCTGGCGCTGGATGCGCGCATCGAGCGGATTGGCATTCACCAGCGCTTGCGCGCTCTGCTTGACGATGATGTCGGTGTAGTCGGTGCGCCAGGCGTCGGCGGACAGGGTGAGATCGGGCAGCGGCGCGAGTGTGAAGCCGATGTTGGCGACGGTGGCCTGCTCGGGGAGAAGAGAGGCCGCACCGCGGGTGCGCACGCCGCGGAACGAAGTGGTGCTCGTCAGGGGATCGACGATGTTCTCCAGCACGGTCTGCACAGCGGACGTCTGGAACACGGACGGCGCGCGGAACGAGGTCGCGAAGGAGCCGCGCACGGCGAGCACGTCGATCGGACGCCACAGCAAGCCGACTTTCGGGTCCGTGGAACTGAGGTTTCCGCCCCCGTCCTCATGCCGCAAGGCGAACTGCGCCTCGAGGCGTTCGGTGAGCGGCACGCGGGCTTCCGCGAACAGCGCCCACACGGTGCGCGCGCCGGAGAAGTCCGGACCGCCGATGGAGAAGAGAAAGCGCTCTGCGTTGGCGGCATCGCTCATGTCGCCATGGAAGGTCTCGCGACGCAGTTGGCCGCCGAGCGCGACGCCGATGTTTCCGACCTTGCCGCTGACGCTGCCATCGAGCGCCACGAGGGATGCGGTGTAGTCGTAGCTGTTGAGGCCGACGAAATCGCGCACCACGGCGGGATCGTTGTAGGTGGCGTCGCCGGGGCGCGCCGTGGCGGCGGAGCCGAAGGGATTGAAGTACCGATTGTCGTTCGGACCGCCGCGTCCATTGAGGGCGGCGATGAAGCGGTCCGCCAAGACGTCGTGAATGCCGACGAAGAATGCATTGGCGCTGTAGGTGCCCGCCACATCCCAGTGCCATGCGCCGGCCTCGCCGCGCGCGCCCGCGACACCGCGCCATGTATCGGACGCATGGGTGACGCTATCCGCACCCGCCGTTGCGCCCAGCGCGCGGCCGAGGAACAGCACCGGCGCGCGGAAGACGTTGCCCGGGTTGTCCGCCGGCACCGTCACGAGATTGAGCAGCGGGAAGGAGGGCGAGGTGTGGCGCAGAACGCGATCGCGCGCATAGCCGGCTTCGGCGAACACCTCGACCGTATCGCTCGCGGCGATGCGGCCGGTGGCATAGGTGTTCCACTTCCGCTCTTGGGCGACGAGATCGTAGTAGGAACTGAAGTCGAAGGTGCAGGTGCCGATGCGCTGCGAGGTCACGCCCGCCGGCTGCGGATTGCGCGGATTGGGGATTCCGCCGGCAGGCCCGCCGCACGCCGGATCGATCACCGTGAAGGCGCTGCCCACCGGCAGATCTGGATAGGTGGGCGAGGCGCTGAGCAGGCTGAAGGCACCGGGCTGACCGAAGGACGAGAAGGCTTTGCCCGCCGTGAAGGCGCGTTCGGTGGTCGGCATCGCGCTGCGGTGCAGATAGCTCGCGCCCGCCGTCAGATGCCAGCGGTCATTGCCGTGACCGACGAGACCGCTGACGGTGAGATCGTTCTGGCCGGAACGCGTGGTGGTGCCGTTCTCGATGCGCGCTTCCGCGCCGACAAAGTCATCGCGCGTGATGTAGTTGGCGACACCGGCGACCGCGTCGCTGCCGTAGAGCGCCGCGGCGCCGTCTTTCAGCACCTCCAAGCGTTGCAGCATGATCATCGGCATCAGCGCGTTGAGATCGACGAAGGCGCTACCGTCGTCGGCCACGCCGCCCGACATGGTTTGCCGCCGCCCGTTGAGCAGGACGAGCGTCGCGTTCAAGCCGAGGCCGCGCAGGTTGAAGCTCGACGTGCCGACCGACAGGTTCTGGGTGAACACGTCGGTGTTGAACTCGGAGCCAACGTTGGCGGGCATGAGGCGGATGGCGTCGGCGACCGACGTGAGACCGGCGCGGCTCAGATCGTCCGCGGTCACCACCGACAACGGTGACGGGCTGCTCGCCGGATCGCGCGCGATGCGTGAGCCGGTGACGACGATCTCTTCCACATCGGCCGCGTGAGTCGGCGCGATGAACATCATCGCGCCCACGGCAAGGCGCACAAACCTGGTCACGAGTCCCCCGGCGACCCTTATTCAGGCGGGGGTTTTAGGCGATCACGCGCGATCACACCAGCGCCGGGGATGCCGGCGCCGATATCGAGCCAAACTCTGTCTGCGCTCTGGAAGAAGCTGGCGTTGTGTTCCTGACGGCCGAGTGTATCGAGCAAGTAGCTGTAGGCGATCAACCGTGGCGGCCGGCCAGCCTCCACGCCCAACGGCAACAACACCGCCTCGAAATGGACCGCGCGGCCGGTGCTGGATCGGATTTCGCCCAGCTGACGCATGCCGCACGGATGCATCGCCACCGCCGCGCCGTTCTTGTAAAGCACGTCGAACTTCTCTTTCGGCAAGCCTTCGCCGAGGAAGCGCCCGGTGATGTCGTGCTGCCAGCGCTCCGCCATGGCGGTGCCCATGAATCGGACCTTGAGACCTTCGGGCAGCACTTCCTCGAGCATCGCGAACGGCATCAACTGAGTCGGCGGACGGTCGAGGAAAGTGCTCGACAGCGGCATCAGACCCACCTTGGGCAGGCTGTCCCAATGCGTCAGGAAGGCCTTGCAGCCTTCGCTCTGGAATGCGTCCAACAACGGCGCGGCGATCATGGGTTCCCCACCACGGCGCCGCCACGCTTGCTCAACGCCGTCTCGCTCGTCATGCTCGGTGCCCCTGTTCGACGCGAAGGCTTCCCGCCGCGATGTCTCCCAACGACACCCAGCATGCGCCGACCGCGCCGTTGATGGAACGACGCTTTACGCGGATCGCCGAGGGATTGGTACATCTTAGAATCATGGAGGGGGATGGCATTCCCGTCCTGATGATCCACGCCTCGCCGGCATCCGCGCGGGGGCTGGAGCCCCTCATGGAGGCTTTGAAGGAAACCGGCGTGACCGCCCCCTTGTTGGCGCCGGACACGCTGGGCAACGGCGATTCCGCCCCGCCGGCAGAAGAGGCCCCCGAGATCGCCTACTACGCCGACAGCCTGCGGCGGGTGCTGGACACGCTGGGCATCGACCGGGTCGACCTGTATGGCGCGCACACAGGAGCGCGGACGGCCTGCGAGTTCGCCATCTTGTTCCCGGACCGCGTCCGCCGGCTGATCCTGGATGGGATTGTCGACTACCCGCCCGAACTGAAGCGCGAGATCCTGGCCCAATACGCCCCGGCGGTCGTCCCGGAGGAGGACGGCACGCATCTGCTGTGGGCGTTCAATTTCGTCCGGGACCAAGTGTTCCACTTCCCTTATTTCCGGCGCGACCCGGCCCATCGCCAGACCAACCGCGCCATGCCGACCCCGGAATATCTGCACGCCCATGTCGTCGATGTTCTGAAAGGGCTGACGACGTACCACAAGGCTTACGGGGCGGCGTTTCGCTATCCGGTCAAGGAGCGCCTGCCCCTGGTGCGGGTGCCCACCCTGGTGCTCCAGGCCGATGTGGAGCCCCAGGCGCTGCAGTCCGCGGCCCCCAATATCGCCGGGCTGATCCCGGATTCCGTCCGGCAGGTGACCATGGGCGGTATTCCCGGCAAGGCTACGGCCATCGCGGCCTTCCTGGCCGGATGAGAGACCGCAAAATTGCCCCAATTCACGGCTAGGCAAACCAATGGGCGCTAGGGCGATGGAGGTGAGGATGCGGCGGCGATTCTTGCCGTTACTTGGGCTTTTGGTGGCGTCGGTTGTCGGGCCCGCGAGCGCCGCGGACACCTGCCTCGATCTCGCGCGCATGCGCACCACCAAGCCTGTCGACAACCGCACCATCGTCGTCACCTTGCGCGACGGCAGCTATCGCAAGATCGCGCTCGCCAGCAATTGCATCGGCCTGAAGATCCAAGGCGGTTTTGCATACGAGACATCCATTTCGCGGTTGTGTCAGGGCGATATCATCACCGTGCTCGGGGGCGGCGGAGACCGCTGCGGAATCGCCACAATTACCCCGCTAGAATCGGCGGAAGCGAAGAGTCTGCTCGCCAAGCGTTGATCGATTTGAAGGAGAAATGACCATGAAATTCGCAACACGCACTCTGCTCGCGGCGGTCGCGTTTGTCGGCTTCACGCAGGCCGCACAGGCCGCGAAGGGTGACAATATCGGCGACACCCAGCAGTGCATCCGCCTGAGCTACGTCGACGAAACCCCGGTGATCGACGACAAGACGATCGCCGTGCGCATGAAGGGCGGCGGCTATAAGCGCATCGACCTGCTCAACAAGTGCAGCGGGCTGAAGATCCAGGGTGGGTTCTCGCACTCCACCTCCACCAACGATCTGTGCACCACCGATCCGTTGCGGGTGCTGGAACCGGTGGGCGCCACCTGCCTCATCGATAAAATCGTCACCATCGACGCGGCGGAATACAAGGAACTGCGCAAGAAGAAGTAGGCGCAGCCTCCGTCCGCCCTGCGAAGAAGCGCCCCCTCCTCGGGGCGCTTTTTTGTTGTGGCTTGGTATAAGTGACGCATGACCACCTCCGCGCGCCCTCTCTCGACCGGTGTTCTTGCGGCCTACGGCACCGGCTGGATCGGCGGCCAGGTCTTCCGCGACGTTCCCGCCCTCGTCCTTCTCCCTTTCATGACCACGGCCATCGGCGTGCCGCCCGCGATCGCTGGGCTCGCGATCTTCCTGCCCAAATTGTGGGTGGTGATCTGCGATCCGCTGATGGGATTCTTGTCGGATCGCACGACCTCGAAGTGGGGCCGCCGTCGGCCGTTCCTGTTCTGGGGCTCGATCCTGTGCGGCATCACCATGGTGATGCTGTTCCATGTGCCGGACTTGGGCTCGGGCGTGGCGCGCGGCATTTACGTCGGCGCGATCTACCTGATCGCCTCCACCGCCTTCAGTATCTATTCCGTGCCCTATCTGACATTCGCGTCGGAACTCAGCACCGACACGCACCAGAACACCGTGGTGATGCACTGGCGGCAGATGGGGCTGGGCCTCGGCCTGATCGCCGGCAATGCGATGCCGTTGTGGCTGGTGAGCCAGGGCGGCGGCGGCGCGCCGGGTTTCGCCTTCATGTCGTGGGTATTGGGCGCGATCTGCTTCCTGAGCATGTTCACGACCTTCGCCGGCACCGCGTCCGTGCCGGTGGATGTGCGCCCCGCGCAAGCCGCCGTGCCGATCAAGGAGCAGGTGCGACTTGTAGCGCAGAACAAGGCGTTCCTGGTGTTGGTGGCGGCGAACTTCGTGCAGTTGATCGGCAGCGCGGCCGGCTACGGCGTGACCGCGCTGTACTTCATCTACTTCCTCGACAAGAGCATCGACTACCTGAGCACGTTCCTGCTGATCATGTCGGTGACGGCCATGCTGATCCCGCCTGTCTGGACCGCGATTTCGCGCCGTATCAGCAAGCGGAATGTCTACTACGTCTCCGCCGGCGGCTTCGTGTTGACCTACATCTCGCTCTATTTCGCGCAAGGTGACGGCGACATCACGATCATGCTGCGGGCGGTGTGCCTGGCCGTGTTCAACGGCGGCTTCAGCCTGATGGCGTTCTCCATGATGCTCGACTGCATCGCCCACGATCGCGCCGTCACCGGACTCAACCGCGAAGGCGTGTACTCGGGCATGTGGTCGGCGATGGACAAAGTCGCCTTCGCGTTCGGCGCGCTGCTGGCGGGCGCGCTGTTGAGCTACTTCGGCTTTGTGGAAAGCACGGAAGGCTTCGTGCAACAGACGCCGCGCGCGATTGAGGGCATCGCGATCATCATCAGCGCGGGCGTCGGGATCGCCACACTGCTCGCCGCCCTGATCATGACGCGCTATCCGCTGCGGGATAACAAAGCCGCTTAGATTTTGGCGCGCGATGGCCGCGAAAACCGGCTCCCACTTTTCCCTATCGCGCGCTAGCGCGAGCCGGCTTCCACGGCGGCGATCGCGCGCAGGGACGCCAAGGCGACGGTGGTGATTTCGCTGGCGCTCTCCGACGGCGAGATGACGTGGGCGGGCCGCAGGAACTGCGGCACGTTGGCGACCGTGTGAAGCTTGCCCGCCTTCATGTCGGCGGCGATGACGCGCGCGGGGAAGTAGCCCGCGCCGCCATGCGCGAGGATGTAGCGCAAGCCCAACGATCCCAGACTCACGTGGAAGCGCGCGGCGTTGTAATCGGGATAGTGATCCGAGTGCCAGGCGTCGAAATCCGGACCCCAGTCCACGAACACATAGTCCGGCTCGCCGGGGCCCGCGTGATCGGGGCGCGTGGCGACCATCACCAGGTGCTCGTCCATCAGCTTCTCGATCTTGAAGCCGGGGCGTGCTTCGGGCGCGTACATCACCGCGAAGTCGAGCAGGCCGTCGGCGAGATGGCGCATGAGCGATTCGGGCGTGCCGACTTCGGCGCGCACCGCCACCTCCGGGTGATCGCTGCGGAAGCGGCCGACCCAATCGAGCAGGATGCGTTCCCACAAGCTGAACTGTCCGCCGACGTTGAGCACGGCGCGCATTTCCGCCGGCAGAGCGATGTCCTGGCGCGCCTGCTGGAGCACGTGCAGGAGCGTGGCCGCGTGGGGCTGGAAGCGTTTGCCGGCGGTGGTGAGGGTGACGCCCGACTTGCGGCGCACGAACAGCGGCTGGCCGAGCCGCAGCTCGAGTTCCTTGATGCGCGCGCTGACGGTGGACTGAGTCACATGAAGGGCGTCGGCGGCGCGGATAAAGCTTCCGGCCTCGACCACCTCCAGGAACGTCCGGACTTGATCCATGTCCATGGCAGGCATCCACCCCAAAGCTGCGCCGCGGTCGTTCGTGAATTCGGCTTATCGAATAGCTGCCGCGTTCATGCGCAACAATATCGATAGCTGAGCCAAAGCAACGAGTCGAGGGCGCGAGAGCCGTCCGTCCGCCGCGCGTTTTATCGCGGGGAATACGCGGGAAAATTTTCGGGCTGAGGGGCGGGCGGAGCGGCATCACGGGAAGCGCCTGGAACAAACCAGGAACGATAAGGCCTGGGCGCCGTGCCGTCAAAGGTCACGGTGTGTGCATCTCCACCGGGCGAGGGCAGCATTCACTTCGGGATAAGCAGGTTGCCAAGGCATCCCAGCATGTAGCCGAGTGTCACGTTCACCTCTACACCACCCCTACAAATAATCCCTACACTAGATTGACTCGCTCATGATTCCGTGGGAAGTTAGATGCCGTAGGGAGACCCTCCGTTGTACGCACCGCCCGCCGTTATCAAGGCCACCGTTGAGAAGTTCAGGACCATCGCGTCCCAATACACTTCGAACGAAGAGACCATTAAGCGCCTGCAGTCCGAGAATGAATTGCTCGGTACTGCGGCACGCCGTTGTTATGAAACCGCTGAACTGTTCGGTTTCGACCTTGTCGTTGAGTTGGCCAAGGTCGCACAGCCGGGTACGTCCGGCGCTGAAGCACCCGTGCCTGTTATTCGAGTCACAGCGCCTGCTCCGCCGAGCACTGCAACGGTGCGAGGGTTTGCGTTGGACGCGGCGCAACGAGCGCACCCCAACCCCGTGCACGCTGCCTCGCTTCAAGCAGCGTACGAGGACCAGTTCAAACGGAAGGTCCACCCGAAAACTTTTGGCATGATTTTGTACCGTCTCTCCCTGGACAAACTGATCCGGCGTGAAGGACGGAAGGACTGGTACTTCGTGCCTGAGCACGAACGCCCCGGCGCTCAACCTCATCTGTTTGAGGAGACCGCCGAGTAGTTACCGCGCGTCGTTTAATGGACAGGATACCTGGGGTTCTAGCGAGTGGTGGCCGCCACCCCACCCAGGAGATGCGGGTTCGAATCCCGCCGCGTGACCAACTTATCATCACTGCCGCCTCTCACATAGTGTCGCGGTGTGTGCAGTTCCAGCGCGTTGTCACCGCGGCCGAGCGAAGCGCGGGCCGGGGCCCAGGGTAGCGAAACAGAAGCTAGCTGTTGGGCTGAGCGCACCACCCTGGATCCCGGATGTCGGCGCTAACGCGCCTCCTCCGGGATGACAGCCGGTGGGAAACTACGGCGCTTGTGCGCGTCCGAGGGGGCGACGGTCTGCCTAGTTCCCCGTGCCCTGCATTTGCAGGCCGGAGCGCATGATGGCTTGGAAGCGGCGGTCGCCGCTGCGGATGCCCATGATGCTGCCGGGGATCTCGTCCTTCTTGAACGTGAACAGCATCATGCCCTTGTAGGTCCACTGCCGCGTGCCGTCGTCGCGCGCGACGACGCCCCAGCTGCCGACCGGTTCCGCGGTCTTGTCGGCGAGGACCGGCGTCCATTCGGCCAGCGCGGAGATGTCGGCGTTGCCGTTGCGGCCACGGCGGTTTTCCTGAAGCACGTAGATCGTGTGCCCCTTCGCATCGGCGACGAGCTCGCCCGCGTCGGACTCCCGGAAGGAGGCCCACTTCGGCGTGGGCGGCGGCGGCTCGAGAATGGCGGCCTTCCATTCCTTGGCGACCGTCGTGCCCATCACGTCGCCGACGAGTTCATCGCCGGCGTATCGGTAAAGCGGCTTGCCGCGGAACGCCCATTGCTTGGCGCCGTTCTTGCGCACGACCGGCGTCCAGTCGGCGATCGGGTGGGCAAGCTCGGGCGCCAGGACCGGGGCCCACGTGCGCATGCACGCCGTATCGCAGCCGCTGCCGTCCTTGTCGCCGTCGCGGGAATACAGCGTGAGCGATTTGTTGTCGGTCACCACGTAGCCGATCAGCGTGCGCTGGATGCCGAAGCCCGGCGGCATGGGGATGGGCACGTAGGCGGTGCGCCACTGGTTCAAGACGCCGTCGCCGTTGTCGTCGCCCGGCTGGGTGTCGCGGCTGTACCGATAGAGCGGCTGGCCGCGGAACGCCCACTGCTTCGCGCCGTCGCCACGGGCGAAGATCGTCCACTCGCCGTCGGCCTTCGCGTCTGCCTTTGCCTCGGGCGCCGCGAGCAACGGCGGCCACTGCTGCGCGCAAGGTCCGACGCAGGTGGATTTTTCGGGCTGATCGTCGCGCTCGAAGAAGTAGAGCGTCATGCCCTTGGTGTCGGTGATCAGCGCACCGCGGCCGCGCTGCTGCAGAACGACGTCGGCCGGCGCGGCGAGCGTTGGCCCCGCGATCGCCGCGAGCATCGCGAGAAAGAGCAGCCCGCGCATTACGCCAAGATCTCCGTGATGGGCTTGGAGGTCTGCAGGGACTTGGTGCCCCAGCGTTCGATCGGCACGCCCATGGCGCGCATGAGCGTGAAGCCGATGCGGGTGATGGGATCGCCGTTGCCCACCACATGCAGGCCGGTCTTGAGGCGGCCGCCGGCGGAGCCGGCGAGATAGGTGGGGATGCCGTCGATGGTGTGGACGCGGGCGTAGTTGGTTTCGCTGGTGGCGAACACCGCGCAATTGTCGAGCAGCGTGCCCGCGCCTTCCTTGATGCCCGACAGGGCATCGAGATAGGTCGCGAAGCCGTTCATGCATTCCTGATTGAACCAGAACGTCAGCGGTTGATAGCCGAGACGCGGGTCGATCGCTTCCTCGTGCGTGAGCAGGTGATGGGTGTAGGTCTCGCCGTTACGGCGCACGTTGCCGAAGTTGTCGGTGAAGACCATGTTGAAGACGCGCGTCTGATCGCAGGCCACCGCCATGGTTAGCAGCTTGGTCATGAGCTTGTGAGACTCGATCACGTTGCCCATCTCGCGTACGGAGGCGAGACGGTCCGCCGCCGGGTCGCCCGGACGCTGCGGCACCGCGCAGGCGTCGTTCTTCGGCGGCTTCTCGAGCTGCAGGGCGAGCTGGTTCTCGACCTGACGGACCGAGGTGAAATACTCGTCGAGGCGGGCCTTGTCGGCGGCGCCGACGCCTTTGATGAACTCCTTGCTCTCGTCGAGATATGACGACAGCACGCTCTTCTGCAGGACGATGGCCGGATCGGGCTTGAACTGGGCCTGGTTGGGATCGACGAACTCCGGCCCGAACAGGCGCGCGTAGAGCGCCACCGGCGAGCCTTCCGCCGCACCACGGCTGTTGGTGCCGCGCGCGCTGTAGTTCTCGCGCGCGATGCCGACGGAGGTGACGTCCAGCGTCTTGAAGCGCGTGCGGGTGCCGATCACGTCGGCGATCAGCAGATCGAGCGTCGTGCCCGGAATTTCGCCGCCGCGGGTCGGCGCGGAACCGGTGCGGTTGGTGACCCAGCCCGTAAAGTGGGTGTAGTTCGAATTGCCGTCGAGCGGCACGTTGAAGTTGCCGAGATAGGTGATCTTGTCGCGATGGGGCTTGAGGGCCTTGGTCTCTTCCAGGAACTCGATGCCCGGCGCGGTTTGCGCCTTGTCGACGATGGCGCGGCCGGGCGTGTGGCCCATGCCCCAGTACCAGGTGCCGAAGCGTACCGGGAGGGGTGCGCCGGTGGCGGCGAGCGCGGTGCCGTTCTCGTTCAGGAAGCAATCGAGGAACGGAAGCGCCATCGTTCCAATGCCGCCGCCAAGAGCTGCGCGCAACGCGCGCCGGCGGGTGAAGGTCTTGCGGATGAGCACGGTCATGACTTGCTCTCCTCTGAAGGAAGGCCGGCGTTTGCCGGAGCCGATGTTGGCGGGCGGACCTCGTAGAACGCTTTGCTGGTGGCGATGCGGTGCAGGAGCTTGCGCACGCTGTAGCCGTCGCCGGCGAAGGTGGTCTGGAAGTATTCGACCACGTTCTTCTCGTCACGCTGCGGCGCGCGGCCCAGCGCATAGGAATAGAGGCGATTGACGAGGCAGGAGGCCGTGGCGGGATTGTCGTGGATCTGCTGCGCCAGCCCGGCGGCGTCCTTGAACGGCTTGCCGTCGAGGTCTCCGGTCGGGTCGATGGGCTCCCCATTTTCCGTCGTGCGCACGGCACCCGCCCCGTCGAACATCTCAAGACCGAGGCCGATGGGATCGGTGATCTTGTGACATCCCGCGCAGGCATCCGCGGTGCGATGGCTCGTCAGCCGCGCCTTCGCGGTCTTGTCCGGCGAGTTGGTATCGTTGAACTTCGAGAAGTCCACGTCGCCCGGCGGATCGGGCACCTTCTGGCACAGCAGCGTTTCGCGGATCGCGCGGCCGCGGATGGTCGGCGAGCTGCGGCCGGGATGGGAATTCACCGCCAGGAAGGCGATCTGCGTGAGGATGCCGGCGCGCGGATCGTCCTTGGCGAATTCGTGCATGGACCAGCCGCCGTCGGGACGCCCCGCCGGGACCTGATAGATGCGCGCCAGCGGCGGCGACACGAAGGTGCGGCGGGTGGTGAACAGATCGCGGTAGTCGAGATCGCGCACGGCGACATGGTCGACAATGGTGCGCAGGAGTTCCTCTTTCGAATCCTCGTTCGCCTTCACATTGAAGGTCGGGTAGATCACCTGATCCTTCTCCAGGGTCTCGAACTTCTGGAGATCGAGGAAATCGGTGAAGAACGCGCGCACGCCGTTCTCGAACTTCGGCGAATCCATCATGCGTTCAGCCTGTTTCTCGAGACCCTTCGCCGTGTCGAGTTCGCCCTTCTCCGCCGCTTGCAGGAGCATGGTGTCCGGGGCGGAATTCCAGAGCAGATAGCTGAGACGGCTGGCGCGCGCGTAAGGTGTCAGGCGCTGTTGACCCGCCTGCGTCGGGTCCGGTTCGGTCATGTCGATGACGAACAGGAACTTGGGCGTCATCATCAGGCCCGCGAGGGAGTAGGACAGGCCTTCGTAGAAGTCGCCGCGTTCCGCCGCCGCGTCATGGGCGGCTTTGACCGAGAGCGCGAGTTCCGCCGGCGTGAGCGGGCGGCGATACAGCAGGCGGCCGACCTCGTTCAGGAACGTCTGCGCGCAGGCGTCGTCGGGCGCATTCGCCGCCGCCGGCTGGCACGAGACAAGAACCGCGCGGTTGGTGGGATTGACCGCTTGCGCGGCGATGGAACGCGCCAGCGCGTAGTACTGCTCGAACCCGGCCGGGGTGACCCGCGCCGTGCGGGCATCGAGCTGGATCAGGCCGTCGACGCGGCCGAGCGGATCGAAACGGCCGCCGTAGGTGATGGTGGGCCCGAAGATGTCGAGGATGGTGTTGCGGTATTGCTCCTCGGTGAGGCGGCGCATATCCGGCGGGGCGCCGGCGCTCTCCGGTTCCTTCGGACCGCAGGCCGACAACAGCAGCGCGGCGGCGAACAAACTGGACGTGAATTTCAACAGACTGGCGCGCATGACCTCAACCCTCCGGCGGCGGGCTGCCGACGGGACGCTGCCGCGACAGCTGGCCGCGGAGTTCGCCGTTCGGATACTTCACCGTGTGCAAGTTCACATACATGCGGCCCGTGAGCAGGTATTCGAGCTGGCCCTCGTCGAGGATCACCGAGCCTTCCAAGGGAGCGCGCGGGCCTTTCGGCGCCAAGTCGATCAACACGCCGGCTTCGCAGCCGGGGGTCTGCGGGCCATGGATCGCCGCACTGGTGAGCGGCGTGGTGAGATCGCTGTAGGTGACCTTCCAGGCGAACCGGAGAGTCTTCCGGTCGAGGGTGACGTCGAAGCGGCCCTTGCCGGGACTGTAGGTTTCCGCGCTTTCTTCATCGGCGGACAGATCGGCGTAGAACGCGATCGGCGGCCCGTCGTCCTCGGCACCCCTGCTGGCGCTGTCGCCTTGCAGCTTGCTGATATTGGAACTCTGCGCGAGCGCCGGACCGGCGAGCACCGCAGACAAGACAAACACCATTACAAAACGCATCTGGTTTCCCGAATCCCTAGCGTGCCGCTTGCCGGCTCGTCTTCCCCGGATGCAGGGCGAAGGCGGCGTAGGCGTTGATCCTGAACGCGGAGGACAGCATGGTGCACTCGCCGGTTTTCGGATCCGGGTAGCCGTCGGCGAGCCTCTTCGCCGCCTCATACATGGCGTTGCAGCTGAAGTAGCTGATCACGATCGCCACGCCCAAACCGTTGGCGTAGTGCATGAAGGATTCGACATCGTAGTAGCCGGTGACCATGCCGGTGGCGGTGCGGCCGTCCTCGGCGATCTCGAGCCGGATGCCGAAGTCCTTGATGACGGGATTGATGAAGTTGTAGTTGCCGTAGAACGGCAGGCGCACGTCGCCGCGGCCGGTGTCCAACACGCCGTTGACGATCTTGCCTTTGACGGAATCCGAGTAGCGCGGTTTGCCGTCGACGGTTTCGATGCGGTAGGTGGAGAACGGCAGCGGCGTGCCGGCGGAATCCAGCGCGAATTGATCGATCGAGCGATAGAAGGTGACGGTCACGTCGTCGTCGTTGCGCGGATCGTCGACGCCGGTGATCTCGATGAGGATCATGCCGAGGCCGCTGGTGCCGCGCATCTCGTTGGCGTTCAGGTCGACCAGCCCGCCCTTGCGCCAGCCGTAGGTGCAGCCGACGAGGCGATACAGCTGGTTGTCGATACCGGCCTTGCCGTCCGGCGCGGTGAATTTGGTGTGCTTGCAGGTTTTTGCCGTCGCCTTTCCATCGGTGGTGCCGTCGAGGTTCGCGCCGTAGGCGATCTTGCCTTCGACCACGCGCAGCGGCGGATCCTTCACGAGGGTCGGGACGAGGCAAACATCCTCGCCCTTGGGGCCACGGTTCACGGCCAGGTTATGGCGATTGAGCGTTTGCACCAGACCGTCTTCGGTCAGCCGGGCGCGGTCCTTCTTCGACAGGCCGCGCCACCAGTATTCGTCGTTGCCGATGTTCAGCCCTTCGGGACATTCGTCCATGAAGCGACTCTCGTACATGGCGGTGAACCAATCGCGCACGACGAAGGCGAGTTTGCCGGATGGCTCGGCCGCCGCGGCGGGCTGCAGCGACAGCGCGGCGGCGAAGGCCAACGCGCCGACAGTGGCGGCAAGACGGGTGCTCATGAGGACGCCCTTCGCATGCACAGCTGATCTATGACCAAGGTACGCTAAGGCGCGCGCTTAATCCGGCGCAGGTGGCGCTTCATTTCACTCCGTGAAATCGCACAGGCCGACAAAGACTCCGCGTTTCACGCCGTGAGCTGAGCACAACCGCAACGTCGATGCCGATGCGGGCGAGTCTCGCGCGGGTCCAGAGGCCGATTTCCCCCCTGTGTTTTTGGCGCGCTGACCGCGCTTACCGCATTGCGCCCTTAAACCGCCGCGCGGGGGGCCGTTTTGGGCGATTCAGGTCCAGGGCCTTGAGGAAGGCCGGTTTTTCATAATATCGACACATTCGATATTAAGGTCACAAACAATTCATTTGCCCGATAGAAGGGGTCGCCTTACATAGCCCTCATGACAGCGCCTGGAACCCCCGTGGAGACCCTGTCACTGGCCCAGCCGTTCGGCGGCGGTACCCGGGGGCCCCAGGCGCTGCAAGAGACACAGCCGGCTGAAGCGAGAAGCGAAGCCGAAGAGGCGCCGAAAGCGCCGCCACATTCCGGGGATTGGACCAGCTTCCTGGTCCGCATCCTCGGCTCCCCAAAGAGCCCCACGGGAAATCCTGGCGCCCGCCTCTAATCCGGCTCGATCCAGAACTTGTCCATATCGGTGCTGCCGGACGGCAGGCATTGGGATTTCAGGAACTGCACCTGAACGGTGAAGGAGCCTTGCGCGCCCGCCTGGGACGTATGGCCCTTGCCGTTGCAGTCCTCGGCGAAGGCGAAGTCGCCGTGGCCGAACTCGTATGTCTTGCCGTCGTGCAGGCCGACGATGATAGAGCCGAACATCGGGATCAGCAGGGTGGGCTGATTGGCGACGTGGAAGTCGAGGAAGTTGCCCGGGGGTGCCGCGTTCAGCGTGAGGCGTTCCACCTTCCGGCGCAGCAGGCGCGGCATGCCGCCTTGGCTGGGCGGCGGCGGGACCTTCACTTCCTCCGCACGCGTCAGACCGTCGGGGCCGGTGTAGAGGTGATAGACGCGCTTGATCCACGGCACGGTGGCGGCGACGGCGGCCTGCGCCTCAGCGCCGGTAAGGCCGTTCCATCCGAGGGCTGCGCTCGCGCCGGTGAAGGCGGTACGCAGGAGATTGCGGCGCGCGAGCGTGCTGGTCATGGGAATCCCTTATGCGGCGAATTGCACAGCGTAGACCGGCGGCAGATGAGCCGAAAGCAGCTGCCATGCCTCGCCGCCATTTTCCGACACCCATAGGCTGCCGGTGGTGGAGCCCATGGCCAAGCGCGTGCCGGAGCCATCGATGGTCAGCCCATGGCGATAGACCAGATCGAAGGCATTCTCCTGCGGCAGGCCGGTGCGCAGCTCGCTGAAGGTCTTGCCGCCGTCGGTGGTGCGGGTGACGAGCACCTTGCCGTCCACGGGGATGCGGTCCTGATCCGAGTGCGCCGGCACGAACCACGCGGTGTTCGGATCTTTCGGATGCACGGCCACGGCGAAGCCGAAACTCGACACCGGCGCGGTGGTGATCTCGTGCCAGCTGTCGAGCCCGTCGGTGGAGCGGAAGATGCCGTTGTGGTGCTGGCACCAGTACACATCCGGCGATGACGGGCATTGCACCACCATGTGCGGATCCTGGATCGACGGATCGTTCTGAAGATCCGGCGGCATGAAGCGGGCGACCATGCCTTGTGCGCCCACGGTCCAGGTCTTGCCGCCGTCCGCCGTGCGCCAGACACCGCCGCAGGAGACGGCGACGGCGACGCATCGAGGATCGCGCGGGTCCACCAGGATGGAATGCAGCGCCGGATCGACCGTGCCGCCGCCGAACCAGCGTTTGCGTTCCGGGTGATTCCACAGGCCTTCGTTCAAGGTCCAGGTGGCGCCGTTGTCGGCGGAGTGAAACAGGCCGCCGGGCGCGGTGCCGCACCACAGTTGGCCCGGCCCGGCCCAGGCGAGCGACCAGATGCCGACGACGGCGGGCGCCTTCTCGTTTTCATCTGCGCTCTCGACCTTGGGAAAGGCCGGCGGGGCAAGTTCGGTCCAGGTCGCGCCGCCATCGTCGGAGCGATGCAGCTTGGTGCCGAAATGCCCGAGGTTCAGCGCGGCGAACACCGTGCGGCCGTCGTCCGACACCAGCGACAAGGACACCGGCGAACCGGCGAACGCCGTGCGCAGGTGGGCCCAGCCCGTGGCATTGCGTTGATAGATCATGAGGCCTTTGCGCGTGGCGACGTGAAGACGGTCCTGAGTCATGCGGTGTTTCCTCCCGAAAGGGCCTGCAGCACATGCAGGTCGCTGGCGGCGTGAAGCGGATAGTTGAGGGCGTCGGCGCGGACGTGAACGCCGTCGACGAAGATCGCGATGTGCAGGCGCAGGCGGTCCTGGTCGTCCAGAATGTAGCCGCGCAAGGCCGGGTGACGCGCGAAGACGTCTTTGAGTGCCTGCGCCACGGTCGCGCCGGCTGCCTCGACCGGCGCGGGCGGTGCGATGCGGGCGAGGTGCGCGGTGAACGTGACGGTGGCCATGAGGGGATGCTGCATAACCGCCCTTGAGCTTGCAAGCGGGCGCGGCGAAAGTGGCCGCATGGATGTGGCGGGGGTTCTGAAAGAGATCGCGGCGGCGGGCACGGAGTCCCCGCAAGGCCGCGCCGCCTTGGCCGCCCTGCCCCGTACGGCGGAGTGTATTCAAACGCTGCTGACGGCCGCGCAGAGCGCGTGGATCGCCGATCAGCGCAATCCCGCCGGGACGCTGGCGCGGGACCTGGCGCGGCGGCTGGTCGAACTGGTACCGGATTTCGCGGACGGCTACCGCCTGCTGGGCTTCGCACATTTGAGCCGGAGCGAGCCGCGCGACGCCTTCCTCGCCCTGAGCGCCATGAAGGCCGCGCCCAACGCCGGCAACTTCGACAACTTCCGCGCACTGGCCCGCCACCTGATGACCGGGATCAACCCCGTGAGCTTCGATCTGGGCGGGGCGCGCTACACGTTCGAGCTCACCACCCACAATGCGGCGGCGATCGAGGCGGGGGCGTTCCATAGTATTGGACTGCTCACCGAGTGGGAGGAGTTGCAGTTCCTCGGAAGCACCTTGGGCAAGCCGCAGCGCATCGTGGAGGTGGGCGTGCTGGTGGGCAACCACACGGCTTACTTCTTGAAGGCGTTTGCGCCGACCCACCTGACGGTGATCGACGCGGACCCGGCCAACGTGCCGTTCATCCGCGCCAACGTGGGCCACAATCTCGACCCGCTCAAAGCGCCGGAGGTGACGCTGCACACGGCGTTCGTCGGCGCGAAGGCCGCCGAGGGTGTGCCTTTCGCCGGGGTAAAGGTGCCGCAGAAGCCTTTGCGCGATCTTGTGCAAGGGCCGGTCGACTTCCTGAAGATCGACGTGGACGGCGGCGAGTTGGGCCTGCTGGAGGGCGCGGCTTCCGTGATCGAGGCCCACCGTCCGGCGGTGATGATCGAGACGACGCCGGCAACCCACGACCCGGTGATCGCGTGGTTCACCGCGCGGCAATATAAGGTGCTGCGGGTGTTCGACCGCGGCGACTATCGGAATGTGGTATTGAGCGCGTCATGACCGCGACCGTTGACGATCTCCGCAAGGCGTTTGCCCGCGCCGTCTATTTTCACAGCGTCGGCGGCATCCTGACCCACAATTCCGGCTGCATCTTGGAAGGCTGCCTGGCGCTCAACATCCCGGTGAAGGTTTGCGCGCCGAAGATCACGTCGCGGCCGATCTCCATGCCGCTGCAGGGCGTGGACCTGACGCCCCTAGTGACGCCGCCCTACGCGGGCTACGCCGGGTATATCGTCGACATCACCCATACCAACCAGTTCGCGCCGTTCGACGGCATCCAGAACGGGCACATCACCTATCTGAACCAGAACGACGTGGGCATTTTCAGCCGCATCCCGGACGATCAGCTGATGTTCATCGCCCATGCCAGCCGGTTCGCGAGCCGTGGCGGGCGGCGGCGGCCAATAGCGTTCGGCCTGAGCAGCGGCCTCATCAAGGCGACGGAGAAGCGTAAGTCCTTCTCGCAACGCAAAGATCGCGCGCTGCGCAGCTTCCGCGCCTCCATGAACCAAAGCGTGCGCGCGGCCTTGGACATCAGCTATGTGCCGCTGCTGGAGCGCCACATGCCGGTGGACCGGACGATCTACGAGCCGGGGCCGTACCTGGAGTCCATGCTGGATGCGCCGATCTGCCTGGCCTACGGCGGCGACTTCTACAGCCCCCTGATGGAGAACCCGTTCTTCGCGGAGCGGGAGAAGGCGCTGGCCGCGATGCATCATTTCGAGTGGTTCGAAAAGCCCGCCATCATCATGCGCTGGGACAGCTGGCGGCTTTGGGAATCTTTCACCGCCGGCTGCGTGACCGTACATCTCGACTTTGAAAAGTACGGCTTCGACCTGCCGCACCTGCCGGAGCCGTGGGTGCACTACGCGCCGCTGGACCTCGACAATCTCGCCGGCTGCGTCGAACAACTGATGGATCGCCGCAACGAATGGGAACAGATCGCCGAAGCCGGTCGCGCGTGGGCGATTCAACATTACGCGCCGGAGCCGACGGCGATCCGCGCGCTCTCGACATTGCTCGAGTGTGGCGCGAAGGTCGCAGCGCCGTAAAACTTGTGTGAACACGCTGCAATGTCGCGCGCGCGCGATTGACAGTATTCGCGCGCACTTTTATTCAAACCACCTATTCGCAACCACAAGCAGGAGGGCCGCCCAATGACTTGCTACCGCGCAGACATCGCCGCGCGCCAATCCGCTGACGCGGTTGCCGTCGCCATTGCCGCCCCCGCGTTTGAAGCCGGTTGGCTCACGCAATCCGTCGTTACGACGGTCGTCCACCGACTTGGTATGCGACCGTTCTCGAATTCGAAGCGCAAAAACAACCGCTTCCCCGTTTAAAAGCCGCGCGGTCCTTCGGGAGCCTCGCGAGGCAAACCCGAAGAAAGACTGTGCGATGCGCCCCTTCCCCGCCCACTCCCCCCGCTTCACCCAAGAACTCCGCGCGACCCTGTATCTGGCCGCACCCATCGCGCTGGCCATGGTCGCGCAGTTCGGCATGGGCGTGACCGACACCATCATGCTCGGCGCCTTGGGCCGCGATCCGCTCGCCGCCGGCGGGCTGGCCACTGGCATGTTCTTCTTCAGCGGCAGCGTCTTGCAGGGATTCATCTCGGCGGTCGCGATCCTGATCGCGCACGCCCGCGGCGGCCGTGAGGAAGGCCGCATCACGCCGATCCTCAAGGCCGGCTATGCGCTGGCGCTGATCGCCGCCGTGCCGCTGATGGTGGTGCTGTGGTTCGTGGAGCCGATCTTGCTGAAGGTCGGCGAGCCCGCCGGCCTGGCGGCGAACGTTGAGACGTATCTGCGCGTGATGCTGTGGGCGGCGCCGGGCTTCCTGTGGATCGCGACGCAACGGTCGTTCCTGTCGGCGATGGCGCGCCCTCAATTGGTTCTGTTCGTGAGCCTGGGCGCGTTGGTCACCAACGGCGTGCTCAACTACGGCCTGATCCACGGCAAGTTCGGCCTGCCGGAGTTGGGTTTCGTCGGCTCGGCCTGGGCGAGCACGATCACGATCTATCTGCAGCTGATCGCCTTCTCGGTGAGCATGCGCCTGATGCGTGGACTGCCGCGCGCGAAGCTGAAGGGCGCCATCGCCTGGAGCATCGTGCGGGAGTTGGTGCATCTCGGCTGGCCCATCGGCATCACGGTGGGCGTGGAAGCCGGGCTGTTCTTTGCAGGCGCGTTGTTGATCGGACTCCTCGGCACCACCAGCTTGGCGGCGCATCAGGTGACCATCCAGGTGGCGGCGACTCTGTTCATGATCCCGCTCGCGCTCGGCCAGGCGGCCAACGTGCGGGTCGGGTATCACGCCGGGGCCGGCGCGATCCACGCGGCACGCAACGCGGGCTTCGCGTCGTTGATCATCTGCCTGGGGACCGCCCTCATCGGCGCGACCCTGGTCATGATCTTCTCTCGCGAGATCGTGCTGCTGTTCGGCCTGGAGGAAGCGCGCGATGCCGAAGTCATCGACCTGGCCGTGCAACTGCTGTTCGTGGCAGCGGTGTTCCAGCTGGCCGACGGCGTGCAGGCGGTCGCCGCCGGTGCGTTGCGCGGCTTGAAGGACACGCGCGTGCCGATGATCGTGGCCGCGCTTGGGTATTGGGCCGTGGGTTTCCCAGCGGCCTGGATCTTGGCGTTCCCCTTGGGCTTCGGCGCGGTCGGAGTCTGGTGGGGACTCGCGATTGGGCTCGCTGTCGTGGCGTTCCCGCTGACGTGGCGCTTTGTCTACGTCAGCGGCCACAGCCGCGACGGGGCGTCGATGGAAGATGCTGCACGGATGGCGTTTGCCCCCGTCGCGGCGTGAGATAGCAGGCCCTTCCCCGAGGAAGCCTGCAGCCGGCCGGTGTCCATCCCCCACACCGGTGTGTTGCGTGGCGTAGGAGTACCCCCTCCTACGCCACGTCCGGCGCGTAGTGGGTCTTGAGCGAGGAGACCAAATCCTCGAAGGCGATGGTCTGCACACGCGGATCCGTCTTGCGCACCATGCCCGCGTCCGGATCGGTGATGACGTTGATGACGGTGGTGCCGTCTGACGCGAAGGCGCGCTGGATCGCCGGGGCGATGTCGGCGGGATTTTCCACGCGGACGCCGTGAGCGCCGTAAGCCTGGCCGATCAGGTGGTAATCGCAGTGGCCGAGCTCGCAATTGATGTGCGTGCCCATGTTCTTGATCTGTCCGTGCTTCTCCGTGCCCCAGCCGGCGTCGTTGGAGATCAGGCAGATGATCTTGAGACCCGCCAATGTCGCGGCGTTGAACTCCGAGGGATAGAAGCCGAAGGCGCCGTCGCCGGTAACCAGCACGACCGGGCGCACCGGCGTGCCGTTCGCCGCCGCTTCTTCCTTCATGGCCGCCGCCGCGCCGATGGCGAGCGGCGTGCCGACGCCCATGGAGCCGAACGGGTAGTGATCCATGTAGGCGCGTTCGCCACGGATGCGCAGGATGGCGTGGGCCCAGTTCTGGATATCCGCGCCGTCGCCGGCGTAGATCGCGTCCGCCGGCAGCTGCTTCATGAGTTCGCGCATCATGCGGTAGGGATGGATCGGCGCGGCCGGTTCGTTGCCGAGTTCGGCGATGCGGGCCTGGCGCGTGGTCATGGCGTCGGTGATCCAGCCGGTGTCGCGCTTATCCATGCCCCAGATCGCAAGAGCCTCGTCGAGACGTTCAAGTGTGCGCCGCGCGTCGCCGACGATCGGCACGTCGGGGATCCGGTTGCGGCCGAGTTCTTCGGCATGCACATCGACTTGGATGACTTTCGCAGCGCTTGAGAACCGTGGCGGCAGCCCGTACCCAAAGCGCTGGGTAAAACGCAGGCCGACCGCGAGGACCACATCCGCTTCCTTGGCGGCGACCTGGGCCAGCGGCCAAGGGAAACCCAACGTGAGGTCTTCGGGGACAAGCCCGCGCCCAAGCGCGTTAGCAAGCACGGGGATTCCGTAATCGGCGGCGAGTTTGCGCAACGCCGGCCCCGCGCCGGAGAGCGCAGCACCCGTGCCGGCGAGAATCATCGGCCGCTTGGCGTTGACGATCAGTTCCGCTGCGCGCGCGATGGAATCCTCGTCCGGCTCCGGATTTGGCGGGAGCGCGAGCGACATGGGGCTGCGTTCGGCGATCTCGGCGGCTTGCGCTTCCATCCCCATGGGAATGCCGAGGACGGCGACGCCGGGGCGGCCCGACAACGCGTGGCGCGCGGCGACGTGCACATATTCTTCGAGGCGGTTCACATCCGGCACGACGCGCGCCCACTTCACGTAGGGCACGACCATCTCGAAGCTGTCCGCCTCGCCGGCGGCCTCGATCTGACTGGGTGCGGGGGTTGACGCCAACACCAGCACCGGCGAGCACGCGGCTTGCGCGGTGCAGAAGCCGGTCATGGCATTCGGAATGCCCTGCTCGCCGACGATCATGGCGATGCCGAGCTTGCCGGACGCGCGGGCGTAGCCGTCCGCCGCGAGGACGGTCGCGGCTTCATGGCGGCCGGAGATGAAGGTCCACGGATACTGCGCCTTGTGCTTCTCCATGGAGAGCAGCAAGTGCGCGTGCGCGGTGCCGGCGAGCGCGAAGCAAGTGTGCACGCCATAGTGCTGCAGCGCGCGGTTGATCGCGTCGCCGCCGGTCATCTTGTTGGTGGGAGTCATGGGAGGCATTCCGTTGAAATCACGCTGAAGCTGTCATCCCGGCCGAGCGACAGCGAGAGCCGGGATCCAGGGTTTCGAACTTTGACGCCTGCGTTCCACTACCCTGGACCCCGGATCGCGCGGCTTCGCCGCTTGTCCGGGGTGACAAATGAGTGCGAGGACATCGCTGTGGCTCTACTCCGCAGCCTGCGGGAAACCTTCGGGCGGGATGATGCGCAAAGACACATCGAGCGAGTTGAACGCCTCGATGCCGGTCTTCGTGACGCGCACGGTGTCTTCAAGATGCAGGTTGCCCCAGCCGACTTCGTAGTAGGGCATGTCCAGGGTGAAGACCATGTTCTCACGGAATTCAAATTCGCCCTGGCTGCCCGGCATCATGGGGCCGATGGGGAGCGGATGGTCCGTGTGCTCCAGGCCCACCGAATGCGGGGTGCAGATGTAGAAGCCCTCGAAGCCCTTCTTCTTCACCGCATCGAGCACGGCCTTGGTGAGGTCCTTGCCCTTCAGGCCCGGCTTGATCATGTCGTAGGCGACATCGCAGCCGAACTTCACGGCTTCCGCGCGCTGGAGCATATCCGCCGTCGGGGTGCCGCAGATGGCGAAACGGCCGATGTCGCCGTGATAGTGCTGGTACTCGCACAGGCCGTCGAAGGTGATGAGATTGTCTTTCTGGATGATGCCTTTGCGTTTGCCCATGTGGCCGTTGGACATGTAGACGGCCTTGCCGCCCTGTTTGGCGATCTCGACGTTGTAAATCTGCTCCAGTTCCGGCTGCG
Organism: Rhodospirillaceae bacterium; assembly: GCA_965279655.1. Classification (GTDB taxonomy): domain Bacteria; phylum Pseudomonadota; class Alphaproteobacteria; order Rhodospirillales; family Rhodospirillaceae; genus SCTM01. The sequence goes on along the minus strand of OZ257255.1, from coordinate 4,361,838 downwards.
GCAGGCCGACGCGCAGGGAGCTGATGCACTTATTGACCGCGACCTCGTTCATGGTCGAGGCCTTGCGCAGCAGCGCCAGCTCCGGCTCGGACTTCACCATGCGGATCTCGCGGAAGATAGTGGTCGCTTCCTTGCCCTTGAGATTGGGCAGGCCGATCTCGTTGAGCCAGGTGATGACGCGCGGATCGTCCGTGCCGACGGTGGCGTTCGCGAGCCCCGCGTCCTTGATCGCTTTCTTGAGCGCGTAGGTCGCGTTCACCGAATAGGTGCCGGTGAATTTTTTCGCGAATTCGAGATAGTCGCGTTCCGCCGGACCCGGATCGCCGGGCTTCACCGGCCAGCGCATGCCTTCCTGGACCGCTTCCGGTTCTTCCACATCGGGATCGAAATCGCGGCGGTCATAATAGAGCGGGTGGGTGTAGGCGCAGATGTTCGGCACCCAGGTGGCGTTGGGCGTTTCGTGGAAGCGCAGGAGTTCCACTGCCGTGGCGACGAGTGCCGCCGGCGCGTCTTCTTTCCGCGGCAGCACCGCGTAATTGAAGAACGTGCGCCGCATGCGCATCAACGGACCCCAATAGTCCGTGAGGTAGTAGATGTTGATCTGGTTGACCGCGACGAGGCCATCCAGTCCGTGTTTGTCCATGATCTCGTAAGCGCGGGGCTTGTTCAGGAGCATGGAGGGGTCCCTCGGATAAGCGGCTAGAAGGCCGTCATCTAGAAGACGATGACTTGCCGCACCGTAGCGCCGGTCGCGAGGCGATCAAACGCCTCATTGATGTCATCCAATGACACTTTGTCGCTCATGAGACGATCCACCGGCAATTTCCCGGCGCGGTAAAGATCGATATAGATCGGGATGTCGCGCAGGGGCACGCAAGAGCCGAGATAGCTGCCCTTCAGCGTGCGCTCCTCGCCGACCAACTGCACCGGCGCGAAGGACATGGTCTTCTGCGGATGCGGCAGACCGGCGGTGACAGTCTCGCCGCCGCGGCGCGTGATCTTCCACGCGAGTTCGAGCGCCGGGATCGAGCCTGCCATTTCGAAGGCGTAGTCCACGCCCCCGCTGGTGATGGCCTTGATCTGGTCGACCGCGTCGGCGGCCGTGGCGTTCACCGTGTGCGTGGCGCCGAGTTGCTTCGCCAGCGCGAGCTTATCGTCGCGCACATCGACGGCGATGATCTGACGCGCGCCGGCCGCGACCGCGGCGAGCAGGCTGTTCAAGCCGACGCCGCCGAGGCCGATGACCGCCACGCGCGAGCCGGCCTTCACCTTCGCCGTGTTGAACACCGCGCCGACGCCGGTGATGACCGCACAGCCGAACAGGGCGGCTTCCTCGAAGCTGAGAGTCTTATCGACCTTCACGCAGGAGTTCGCCGCCACCACCGCATGATCGGCGAAGGCCGACACGCCCAGGTGATGGTTCACATCCTTGCCGCCGCCGTGCAGGCGACGCTTGCCCGAGAGCAAGGTGCCGCCGCCGTTCGCCACCGCGCCCGGCTCGCACAGGGCCGGACGGCCCTCGGCGCAGGGGATGCAGTGGCCGCAGCTGGGCACGAACACCAAAACGACATGATCGCCAACCGCTAACGAGTGCACGCCGCTGCCGATTTCCTTCACGATGCCGGCGGCCTCGTGGCCGATGGCCATGGGCATGGGACGCGGGCGCGCGCCTTCGATGACGGACAGGTCGGAATGGCAGAGGCCCGCGGCCTTGATCTGCACCAGGACTTCGCCCTCGCCCGGCGGGTCGAGCTCCAAGGTCTCGATCTTCAGGGGCTTGCTCTTGGCGTAAGGCGCGGGGGCACCCATTTCGTGGAGGACGGCGGCGCGGATCTTCATGACGGATTTCCTATCGCAAATGTGCGCCGGTTTTAGGACAGGCTTGCTTGGCTGTCACGCCAGACGTAAGACCAGGATATGAGCATCGGCTGGTACTTTCTTGTCGCGATCTTCTTCCTGATCGTCGTCATCCTGGCGGTGCCCAGTGACGGCGCTCAGGCACCTGACGCCGTGCGGTCGCCGACGCCGGCGCGCCAGATGATGAACAGCCCGGAGCCGACGATCAGCGCCATGCCGGCCACCACCAGGGGCCCGGGCAACACGCCGAACAGCGCCCACCCGTAGAACGTGGCCCACACCAGGGCCGTGTAATCCAGCGGCGCGAGGAGCGACGCGGGCGCATATCTAAAGGCGACCGTGAGGAACAGGTGGCCGATTCCGGCGGCCGCGCCCGCCAGCAGCATGGCGAACAGGATCGGCCAGGTGGGCGTGGTCCACACGAACGGCAGGCCCACCGCCGACACGACCAAAATCGCGATTTGCGGATAGATGGTGAGCGCGGTCATGGATTCCGAACCGCTGAGCACGCGGTTGGTCACCATATAAAGCGCATAACCGAAAGCGGCGACGATCGGCAGGAGGGATATCCACTGGAACACATCCGTGCCCGGCTGCACGATCAACAGCATTCCGGAGAAGCCGATCATCACCGCGATCAAGCGCCGCCAGCCGACGTGTTCCTTCAACAGCGGCACGGAGAGCAGCGTCATGAACAGCGGCGCGCACATGGCGATGGCGGCGGCGTCCGCCAGGTGCATGTACTTCAGCGCCAGGAACCAGCCGAGGTTCACGACGACCAGCAGCAGGCTGCGCCAGACGTGAGGCCAAGGGCGTTGCGTGCGCCAGCCCGCGGGGCCCTCGCTGCGCCAGAGGATTGGCACCAGGATCGCCACGGCGATCACACCGCGGAAGAAGTTCATCTCCAACAGATGTGTGCCCTGCAGGGACCATTTCCCGGCGGCGTCGGTGATGCACAGCACCGCCGCTCCGGCGAGCATCACCAGTGCCCCGAACAGGCGCCGTTCGGGGTGGAGGGCGGCCTTTGGAGAGGGGGCTTCGGCGTCCATAAAGGCTTGTGCCACGGGGATTAACGGGGGTCCAGGTGGGCTAACCGATTGCCCCATCTTGGCCGGGCGCCACCTTGAACAAAGCGGGTTGGCCTGCTAAGCCTGCCTTCATGATGCAACGGATCATCGACGGCCGAATTACCCGCCCGATTCTCTAAGAGAATCGGGTTGCCGGTATTTCGTCTGTCGTCATCTGTCCTGAAGGACCTCCGTTGCCATGAATAGTTCCACAACACTCAATGCCGACACCGTGAAGCGCGCCGCCGCGCGCATCAAGGATCAGATCGTGCATACGCCCACGCTGTTCTCCGAAGCCCTGTCGCGCGCCACCGGCGCGAAGGTGTTCGTCAAATACGAGAACATGCAGCACACCGGCGCGTTCAAGGCGCGCGGCGCGATCGCGAGAATCACCACACTGACCGAGGCGCAGAAGACGGCAGGCGTGATCGCCATGTCCGCCGGCAATCATGCGCAAGGGGTCGCGTTCCATGCCGGGCGCTTGGGAATCCCGGCGACCATCGTGATGCCCAAGGGCACGCCGTTCATCAAGATCCGCAAGACACGCGACTACGGCGCGACGGTGGTGCTGGAAGGCGAGACGCTGGTGGATGCGGCGAATGCCGCCACCAAGCGCGCCGAAGAACAGGGCCTCACCTTCATCCATCCCTACGACGACGATGAAGTGATCGCCGGCCAGGGCAGCTTGGCGTTGGAGATGCTGACCGATGCGCCGGATCTCGACGTGCTGGTGGTGCCCGTCGGCGGGGGCGGATTGATCGCCGGCTGCGCGTTGGCCGCGAAGAGCCTGAAGAACGACATCGACATCATCGGTGTGGAGCCGGAACTGTATCCGTCCATGACCAACGCGCTGCAGGGCCGTCAAAAGCCGTGCGCGGGTTCGACGCTGGCCGAGGGCATCGCCGTGCGCGACATCGGCGCGAAGTCCGTGCCGATCGTGAAGGCGCTGACGCGCGCCGTGGTGACCGTGGACGAGACGAACATCGAGCGGGGCATCGCGATGTTCGCGACCTTGGGCAAGACCGTGGCCGAGGGCGCCGGTGCGGCGTCGTTGTCGGCGCTGTTGGAGCATCCCGACATGTTCCAGGGCCGCAAGGTCGGCCTCGTGCTATCCGGCGGCAATGTGGATGCGCGGCTGTTGTCATCGGTGCTGATGCGCAGTCTCGTGCGCAGCGGTCAGGTGCTGACGCTGCTGATCGAGATGCCCGACAAGCCGGGCCAGTTGCATGCCATCGCCGGCATCTGCGCGCAGTTGGGCGCGAACGTGCTGGAAGTCTCCCACGGCCGCTTTGCCATGGACCTCTCCGCCAGTTCGGCGCGGCTGGCGATCACCATCGAGACCCGCGACGAGGACCACGCCCGGGAGGTGATGGATTCCATCCGCGCCGCCGGGTTCAAACTGCACGTGCGCGACCCGAACGCCCCCTGAAGGCCCGCCCTCAGCGGTTATGACGAACCGCGCCGTTTCCCCGTACCGCGCGTTATAGCTGCAACGCGCTGTCTCACATCGGGGTCGCCTTGTGCTGCTGAACCGTCTCTGGAGAGGGGGTCTCGCCGCCGCCTGCCTTTGGCTGGCGGGATGCGCGGGCGTTCCCGACGTGGAGCCGCTGCTCAATCAGGCCGGGGACGGCCAACCCACCATCGTCGGCGCGCGCGGGCCGCTGACCGACAAGCAAAGTGCGGCGCTGCTGAAGACGAAAGGCGTGACCGGCCCCGACGTGGATGCCCTGACGCGGCACCTGGTGATCGAGGAAGCCGTGGCCGAAACGCCGCTGGTCGCCGGAAACGCCGTTAAGGTTTTGCGCGACGGCATCAACACATTCCGCGCCATGTTCGCGGCGATCCGCGCTGCCAAGAGCCACGTCCATCTGGAGTACTACATCCTCGAGGACGTCGAGAGCGACGGCGAGAAACTCAGCGACCTGCTGCTCGCGAAACAGGCGAGCGGCGTGCCGGTACGCATCATCTACGACAGCTTCGGCTCCGGTGGGACGCCCGGAGAATTCTTCGACAAACTGAAGAGCGGCGGCGTGCTGATGGTGGCGTTCAATCCCGTCAATCCGTTAAAGGCCAAGGGTGGGTACAACCTCAATGACCGCGACCACCGCAAGATCCTCATCGCCGACGGCGAAGTCGGCATCGTCGGCGGCGTGAACCTGAGCTCGAAGTATCAGAGCGGCCCGGGAAAATCGGGACCGCCGAAGAAGAAGCCGAACAACGCGCCGGCCATACCTCCGAGCACCGGCGAACAGGGCGACGAACATTGGCGCGATACGGACCTTGAGATCCGGGGGCCCGTGGTGGCGCAATTGCAGGCGTTCTTCCTGGAGCACTGGGCGCAGCAAAAAGGTCCGGCGCTTGACCAGACGGCTCTCTTCCCCCGTGTTCCGCCCGCTGGAACGGAAATCGTGCGCATCATCGGCAGCACGCCGCGCAAGTGGGTGCCGAAATATTACGTCGCGTTGTTGTCGGCGATCAGAACTGCCGAAAAGAGCATCCTGCTGAGCGCGGCGTATTTCGTGCCGACCCGGCAAGAGCGTAAGGATCTGGAGGCGGCGGCGCGGCGCGGGGTGGATGTGCGCCTGCTGCTGGCCGGCCGCAGCGATTCGAAGATGTCCCTGTCGGTGCAGCATTCCCACTACGAAGACCTGTTCGAGGCCGGCATCAAGATCTACGAGACGCAGAACGAGATCCTGCACAGCAAGAGCGTGGTGGTGGACGGCGTGTGGACGATCATCGGCTCGTCGAACCTCGATCACCGCAGCGTGCTGTTCAACGATGAGGTGGACGCGGTGATCGTCGGCAAGGCGACCGGGCAGACGTTCACCAAGATGTTCGAGGACGATGCCAAGCGCGCGGTGCTGGTGGACCCGGAGCTGTGGAAGCGCCGGCCGCTCACGTCCAAGGTCAACGACACCCTGGCCCGGATTTGGGAAAGCCTGCTGTAGCTATTTGACCAGCTTGCTGACCGCCTTGAACTGAGGCGTGCCGGCGATGTGGAGCCACTCGAACAGAACCATCTCCGTGTTCACGACATGCACGCCGTTGTGGCGCATGCGCTGGGTGGCGAGATCGATGCTTTCGGGTTTGCGCGAACTCACAGCATCCGCAACGACGTAAACCTCGAGCCCCATGTCCTTGAAGCCGAGTGCGCTTTGCAGGACGCAGACGTGGGATTCGATGCCCGCGACGACCAGTTGATGCCGCCCCTGCCCCGCCAACCCGCGCACGCGGGCGACCATTCCCGGATCGGCTGCCGAGGAGAAGTGCATCTTCTCCAGCACCGGCGCATCGCCGCGGGCATTGCTCAGGCGTTCGACCGTCGCGCCCAGGCCCTTGCGATATTGCTCCGACACGGTGCCCGGCACTCTCAGTTCCGAAGCGGCCTCAAGCAGGATGGCGCAGCGGTCGAGCAGCGCGTCCTTCTCGTGCATGGCGGGCACGAGGCGTTCCTGCATGTCGACGAGAAGGAACTGGGAGCGCGCCGCGTCGAGCAGCATGGTCAGACCGTCTTCTGCTTGGTGAAGAGGTTCTTGAACGCCTCTTTGTCGGGGTTGCCGAGCTTCATCACGTCATCGAGCAGGGTCACGCCGCGCTGCACGGCGGGACGCGCGGCGACGCGGTCGCGCCACTTGCTGACGTTGGGGTACTTTTTGATGTCGATCTTGTGGAACCACTCGATCTTCACCCAGGGATAGGTGGCCATGTCGGCGATGGAGTATTTCTTGCCGGCGAGATAGGGCGATGTCTTCAGGCGCTTGTCCATGACGCGGTAGAGCCGCTCGGTCTCGGTCTTGTAGCGGTCGATGGCGTATTGGATCTTCTTCGGGGCATAGCGCAGGAAGTGGCCGCATTGCCCGAACATCGGGCCCACGTTCGCCACCTGGAAGATGGTCCACTGGATCACTTCGGAGCGGCCGGCGGGGTCCTTGGGCATGAACTTGCCGGTCTTCTCGGCGAGGTAGATCAGGATCGCGCCGGACTCGAATACGGTGAAGGGCTTTCCGCCCGGTCCGTCGCGGTCGACGATGGTGGGGATCTTGTTGTTGGGGTTCAGCTTCAAGTACTTCGGCTTAAACTGGTCGCCCTTGAGCATGTTGATCGGGTGGACCTGATACTCCAGGCCGCACTCCTCCAGCATGATGGGGATCTTGTGGCCGTTCGGGGTGGGCCAATAGTACAGGTCGATCATGGTGGTCCCTTCTTCGTGAGATTGGCGTTTATAGCAATGACCTGGGCCGGGGAGTAGACTGCGCCGCATGGAAACACCGGCTCATATGAAAGGCCCATGGGCGCCGCAAGGCAGCCGCATGAACCGCAAGAAGGTCATCGTGCTGATGACCATTGCGGTCTTTTTCATATTGGCGGTGCCGCTGACGGCGATCTTCGGTGGGATTCCGCCGTGGCCCGTGGTGTTCTGGTTTGGCGCCAGCCATGTGTTCTTCTGCGCGGTGATCATCCGCGTGAAGCCGTATACGGGGCCCTACGTTCAGCCGGTGAAGGACATCGACCCGGCGATCTGGAGCGGGCGATGAGCAAGAAGGGGAAGCCGCCCCCCAAGGCCGCGAAGAAGGCGACGAAGAAGGCGACGCCGCCGGCGAATGACATTCTCGATCCGGAAACCAAGCGTAGTCAGATGCGCGTTGCCAAGGCGCGCGACAAGATCACCACGGCGCTGGACGACCCCGAGATGCGCGCCCAAATCGTCGCGGCGATGCGGCGGATGATCAACGAGGGGAAGGCTTAGGCTTTCTCCGGTCCCACCGCGACGATGGCTTTGCCGACGTTCTCGCCCTTCACCAGCTTGATGAAGTGCGCGACGGCGTTCTCCAGGCCGTTGACGTGATCTTCCTTCACTTTGAGCGCGCCCTCGCGGACGAGCGGTGCGGCAACGCTCAAGAACGTGTCGCGGTCGCCGTAGTAGTCATAGACCACGAGGCCTTTCACCCGCGCCCGTTTGCCGATGAACGGGCCGAGTTGGATGCCGGTGTAGCCGCCGGCGTTGTAGTCGTTGGGACGGCCGCAGAGCGCCACCGTGGCATAGAGATTGAACTGCTTGCAGACGGCTTGCAGCATCGTGCCGCCGACGTTGTCGTGATAGCCATCGATGCCGTCCGGGCAGGCGGACTTCAGCTGATCTTCCCAATCGGCCTTCTTGTAGTTCACGCAGGCGTCGAAGCCGTAGTTGCGCGTGACCAATTGGCACTTCTCGTCCGAACCGGCGATGCCGACGACGCGGGCCCCGGCGCGTTTCGCAAGCTGGCCCGTGACCGCCCCGACGGGGCCGGCGGCGGCGGAGACGACGAAGGTAGAGCCGAGCGTCGGCTGAATAAGATGGGTGACGGACGCCCAGGCGGTGAGGCCCGGCATGCCGAGCGCGCCCACGGCCGTGGACAGCGGTGCGAGCATGGGGTCGACAAAGGCGACCACCTTGTTCGCGTTCACCGCGGCGTAGTGCTGCCAGCCGGATTCAACGACGATGACGTCGCCGGGCTTGTAGTCCGGATGATTGCTGCGGATCACGCGGGCGACATTGTTGCCGTGGATCACGTCGCCGGGTTTCAAGATGTCGTAGCCGTAGTGATCGCCACGCATGGCCTTGCGCACGAACAGGTCCAGCGACAGGTAGATGTTGCGCACCAGGATCTGATCCGGGCCCGGCGTGGGCATCGGGCCTTCGACGAAGCTGAAGTCCTCCGGCGCGGGCACGCCGTCGCGCTGGCGCTTCAGGACGACTTGCGGATTTCCCCCGGCCATTATGCTTTCTCCACTAAATTTTCTCGGGGGCGATGGCAACGAGCGCCTTGCCGTTGTTGAGACCGCTGGCGAGCTTCACGAAATGCGTCGGCGCATTCTCGAGGCCGTCGACGCGATCCTCATGGGTCACCAGCTTGCCCTGCTTCATGAGCCGCGCGCCGATCTTCTGGAATTCCGGGAATTTGTCGTAGTAGTCGTAGACCACGAGACCGAGCAGCTGCGCGCGCTTGCCGACGACGGGGCCCATGTTGTTGCCGGTCCAGGTATCGCCGTCGGTGCGGTTATACATGGAGGCCAGCCCGCACATGATGACCTTGCCGTAGAGCGCCAGCTGCGTGAGGAGCGTGTCGAGCATTGGGCCGCCGACGTTGTCATAGTAGTGATTGATGCCGTTGGGGCATGCGGCCTTCAGGCGCTCCGGCCAATCCTTGTTCTTGTAGTTGATGCAATCGTCGAAGCCGTATTTCTCGATCACCGTCTTGCACTTTTCGTCGCCGCCGGCGATGCCGACCACGCGGCAGCCTTTGGCTTTTGCGAGTTGCCCCGCCGTACCACCGACGGGACCGGCAGCGGAGGACACGACAAAGGTGTCGCCCAACTTCGGTTGCGCGAGTTTTTCCACACCCGCCCAGGCGGTCAGCCCCGGCATGCCGAGCACGCCGAGGTAGGACGACAGGGGCGCATCGGGTTTCACCTTGCGCACTTCATCATGCGCACTGCCACTGGCGACGTAGAATTGCTGCCAGCCGGACTCAGACACCACGATTTCGCCGACTTTGTAGTCCGGGTGCTTGCTCTCGATCACTTCGCCCAGGCAGCGCCCATAGATGACGTCGCCTTGGTTGAGCCGTGTGTGCCCCATGTGGCGCCCGGCGATGGCGCCGCGCTGATAGGGATCGAGCGAGAGATACATGTTCCGGATCAGGAACTGGCCTGCGCCCGCCGACGGACGCGCGGTCTTGGTGACTTGGAAGTCGGTCGCCCTCGGTACGCCTTCCGGCTGGCGCGCGAGTTGAACTTGAACGTTGTCGGCCATGGTCAGCCTTTCCAGGTCGCGAGTTGGGCCTGCAGGTCCTCGACCAGGAAATCGCCGAGATAACCGGCGCGACCCGCGGACTCTTTCAGGAAGGTTTGCATCTCGTCTTTCGTCGCCTGAACGGCGCAGCCCTTGAAGCGGCCGTGCAGGCGATCGCGCACATAGCTGATGGCGGCGTTGAAATGCTGCTGCTTGGCAGAGGCGACCCAGAGCTGCGCGACGCGGCAATCGTCCTGCGGCACGCCGGGGTATTTGCGCGTCATCAGCATGCCGACCATGAACTTGGCCTGGCGATAGTTCAGCTCCGCGGCGCGGTTGAAGGACTTGAGCGCCGGGTCGACCTGGTTGTCGTAGAACAGCACCCGGCCGAGTTGGTAGGAGAAGCGCGCCGTCTCCGGATGCGCCGCCACGGCGGCCTTGCAGGCGGTGATGGCTTTCGGCAGGTCCACGTCCGGGCGTTCGACGCCGACGGTGACACGGTCGGGGTCCGGCGGATTGGCGGCGAGGCGGTCGCAGTCATCCAGCGCCGGAGCCGCGGCCCAAACGGGCGCCGCCAGCATCAACGTCAAATGGATGACCACCGTGCGCATAACCGCCGTCTCCGCGCCTTTTCTGATGTGCGGCGATGCTATACCGGCGGGGACATTCTGCAAACGCCGATGGGGCAACCCGCAATGATCATCGAAGACATTCTCCTCCTCCTGCACGTGATGTTCTTCTGCTACTGGCTGGGAACGGACCTGGGCGTGTTCTATTCCTCAAAGCTCATGCGCCGCAGCGATATCAGCCCCGAGACGCGTCGCTACTGCTTCCGGATCTTCTCGTTCCTGGACCAGGCGCCGCGGGTGTCCATGGCGGGCATCGTGACCGTGGGCGCGACCCTCGGAATCCTGCGCGGCTATATCAAGGTGGACCCGATCTGGATCGTGCCGATCTGGGTCATCGGCATCTTCTGGGCCTTCACGGTGATCTATCTCTATGTGAATGAGCATCAGCCGGCGAAGATCGCGGCCTTGCGCAAGTTCGACTTCAACTTCCGCCTGGTGATGATCGCGCTCCTAGCGGGGCTGGCGGTGCTGTCGCTGATGGGTAAGGGCGTGATCGACGACGCCTGGCTGTCGGTGAAAATCCTGCTGTTCGCGACCGCGATGACCTGCGGCGTGATCATCCGCGTGCAGATGAAGGACTTGCCACGCTACTTCGTGCCGATGCTGAAAGGCACCGCCACGCCCGAGGATATCGCCACGACGCAGAAGATGATGGCGTCCGTGCGGCCGCCGGTGCTGACCATCTGGGCGATCACCATTGTCGCCGCCGCACTCGGCCTCTGGAAACCGTTCTAGAAACAGTGTTGTCTAGCGCCTCCGGATCACGTCGCGGAGGTGCTGCATGTACAACCTGCAAGGCAAGGTCGCCATCGTCACCGGCGCGGGCCGGCCGAAGGGCCTGGGCGAGGCCATGGCCAAGCGGCTCGCCGCCGAGGGTGCCGCCGTAGTCGTGCACGACATCGGCCAGGTGAAGGGCGACATCGCGCCGGCCCACGGCGTCGGCAAATCCGACGAGATGGATCAGGTGGCGAGAGAGATCGTGGGCGCCGGCGGCAAGGCCATCACCTTCCGCGGCGACATGCTGCAGGAAGCCGACGTGGAGGCCATGGTGAAGGCGGCGGTGGACGCCTTCGGCCGCCTCGACATCCTCGTGAACAATGCCGGCATCGGCTACCTGTTCGGACCGCTGGTCGACACCAAGATCGAGCATTGGGATGCGGTGCTGGGCGTGAATCTGCGCGGCTGCTTCCTGGGCATCAAGCATGCCGCCAAGCAGATGATCAAGCAGGGCCAGGGCGGGCGCATCATCAATATCGCCAGCCAAGCGGCGAAGTCGGGCTTCTCGCACACGGCGGCGTACACATCGTCGAAGCATGGACTGGTGGGGCTCACGCGTGTGGCGGCGATCGAACTGGCGCCGCACCAGATCACCGTGAACGCGATCTGCCCGAACCATGTGACCACGGGGTTGGGCGCGTGGCAGAACGACTTCATGTCCAAGGCGCAAGGCAAGAGCGAGGCGGATTACCTGGCGGCGATGCGCGGACGCATTCCGCTGGGGCGTACGGGACAGCCGGACGACATCGCCAAGGCGTGTGCGTTCCTGTGCTCGGACCAGGCGGATTACATCACCGCTGAGGCGATGAACGTCTCCGGCGGCGAAGAGTATCACTAAGGAGAAACGCGATGGTTTGGGAAGCGGTCAAGGTCGGCGAGAACCGGTATCGGGAACGCGGCGGGCGCTATTTCGAGGACTTCAAGGTGGGCGACATCTACGAGCATCGCCCCGGGCGCACCATCACCGAGACCGACAATATCTGGTTCACGCTGCTGACGATGAACACGCACCCGCTGCATTTCGACAGCGCGTACAACACGCATACGGAGTTCAAGAAGCCGTTGGTGAATTCGTGCCTGACCGTGTCGATCGTGACCGGCATGAGCGTGTCGGACATCAGCCAGAAGGGCATCGCCAATCTCGCCTGGACCGACATCAAGATGCCGCACCCGGTGTTCGCCGGCGACACGCTGTATTCGGAATCCGAGGTGTTGGAGACGCGACCCTCCAAGAGCCGTCCGGGCCAGGGCGTCGTGCGCGTGCGCACCACCGGCAAGAACCAGGACGGCACGGTGATCTGCACTTTCGAACGCACGGTGCTGGTGATGGGGCGGAATAACGAGATTGAGGAGAAGGCGGGGTATTGAGGTCCCCTATCCTGTCACCCCGGACAAGCATCGCGAAGCGATGCGCGATCCGGGGTCCAGGGCCGCAAACGCCTTTGCCTGTAACCCTGGATCCCGGATCTCGCTTCGCTCGTCCGGGATGACAACCAAGCGATTGTCACATCGCTTTCCGCATTTCTTTCCACGCGTCGGTCAGGTCGTCGCGGAACTGAGGCGCTGCGATCTTCGTGAGCGCGGCGGCGCGAGCGTCGATGTCGAGGGCGCGCAAATCGGCGCTGCCGTATTCAGTGACAACAATCGGCGCATCGCCGCGCGGGTTGGAAATCACGCTGCCGCCAAGATGCGCGGGGATGAGGCGTGTAAGCTTTCCGTCTTTAGCGGTCGCGGGCAGCGCGACGATGGCGCGTCCGCCCTGCGAGGCCTGCGCGCCGCGGATGAAGTCCGTCAGCCCACCGGTGCCGGACACCTGGCGCGGACCCAGCATCTCCGCATTGCATTGACCGAGCAGGTCCACCGACAACACGCTGTTGATGGCGACAAAGTTCGGGATAGCGGCGAGGTTTGTGCCGTTGTGGGTTTCCGTCACCGCCGCGAAGCGCACGCGGCGGTCCTTGGCGATGCGGTGTGCGAAGGCGTTGTCGCCGAAGGCCACGCCGGCGACGATGGCCGCGTCGTCATCGGCAATCGCACCGGCATCGATCAGTTTCGCGACGGGCTCGGAGATCATGCCGGAGAAGAAGCGCAAATTCCGCCGCGCCGCGATGGCGTGCAGGATCGCCGTCGGCAAGGCGCCCAAGCCGATCTCGATGGTGTCCCCGTCCCTCACCCAGCGCGCGACTTCGGTCGCGATGGCGATCGTCGCATCATCGGTGCCAGCGCCGGACCGAACCTCATGCAACGGCGCGTCCAATTCCACGACCACGTCGAGGCTGTCGTAAGGGATCGCCGGCCCCCGGCCGCGCGGCATCTGTTTGTTGATGAGACCGATCTTCACCTTCGCCGTGCTGGCGGCGATGGAGGTGAAATCCGCGGCCGTGCCGACGGAGCACAAACCGCCCGCGTCGGGCGACGAGAGTTGAAGGAACGCCACGTCGATCCCCTGCGCCGCGTACCAGCCCGGAATCGCACTGTAGGGAATCGGGTGATAGGCGAATCGCCCCGCCTCGAAGCCGTTGCGGTATTCGGGCGCCACGAAGAAGCCGAGGGCCCGTGCGGTGGCATGGAGGTCGGCGTAGTCGACCCGATTCACCCCCGGCAGCCAGACGCCGGTGAAACGCACGCCGGCGCAGCGGGCGGGATCGGCCTTGAGGGCCGCAACGAGGGCAGCACTTTCGCCGCTGCTGCCCGGCACATAGACGGTCTGGCCCGGGGTCAGGCGGCGGATGGCATCGGCGAGGCTAAGGGTGACCTGCATGGCGATGAGTTTGCCGGAGAAGCCCCTGGAAACGCGAGTGTTTCATGGGGTGCACACGTCCGTTCCGGTCAATTGCGCTTGTTGCCTTGTCATGCTCTAAGACCCGCCACACCGCATCAGCCGTGATGAGTTCACATGAGCACCATTTCCCACGACGAACTTGAAGCCATTCGCGATTCCGTGCGCGCCTTGTGCGAGCAATTTCCGGGAGCGTATTGGCGCGATCTCGACGCCAAGCGCGAGTATCCGACGGCCTTCGTGACGGCGCTGACGGAAGCGGGCTTCCTGGGCGCCCTGATCCCGGAGGAATACGGCGGCAGCGGGCTGGGTCTGCGCGCGGCTTGCGCGATCCTGCAAGAGATCCACAAGAACGGCTGCAACGCGGGCGCGGCGCACGCGCAGATGTACACCATGGGCACGGTGCTGAAGCACGGCAGCGACGCACAGAAGAAAGACCTGCTGCCGAAGGTCGCCTCGGGCGAAATTCGCCTGCAGGCGTTCGGCGTGACGGAGCCGACCTCGGGCACGGATACGCTGCAGCTGAACACCACGGCCGTGAAGCAAGGCGACCACTACGTCGTCAACGGCCAGAAGATCTGGATCAGCCGCGCGGAACACTCGGACTACATGGTGCTGCTGGCGCGCACGACGCCGAAGGACCAGGTGAAGAAAAAGGGCGAAGGCCTTTCCGTGTTCCTGCTCGACATGCGCGAGGCCAAGAACAACGGCATGACCATCCGGCCGATCCGCACCATGATGAATCATGCGACGACGGAAATCTTCTTCGACAACGTGAAGGTGCCGGTGGCGAACCTGATCGGCGAGGAAGGCAAAGGCTTCAAGTACATCCTCGACGGCATGAACGCCGAACGCACGCTGATCGCCGCGGAGTGCCTGGGCGATGCGGAGTGGTTCATCAACAAGGCGGTTGCTTATGCGAACGACCGCAAGGTGTTCGGCCGTCCGATCGGCCAGAACCAGGGCATCCAGTTCCCGATCGCGCGCGCTTACGCGCAGTTCAAGGCGGCAAGCCTGATCGTGCAGAGCTCCGCGGATAAGTTCGACGCCGGCGAGAAGAACGCCGAGGAAGCGAACATGGGCAAGATGCTGGCGTCCGAAGCTTCGTGGGCGGCGGCTGAGATTTGCGTGCAGGTGCACGGCGGCTTCGCGTTCGCCGAAGAGTTCGACGTGGAGCGCAAGTTCCGCGAGACGCGCCTGTATCAGGTGGCGCCGATCTCCACCAACCTGATCCTCAGCTATCTCGCCGAACACGTGCTGGGTCTGCCGCGCTCGTTCTAAGAACATACTGCCCGGCGAGGCTTGCTTTCGGACGTACGGTTCCGCACTCTCGGCCGAAGTGAACTCGACCCAGCACGCCAGCCGCGGGAACGGAGTGCGAAAGTTCAAAAGTAGCGTTTGGCTATTCGCGCTGTGCCTCCTTGTCGCGGTGACCTTCGGCTTTGCGTCCTACGTCTGGCCGGCGCTGCCGGCGACCGTGCGTGCGCCCATCGCCTATCGCCTGCAGCATCGGCAGTTTCCCTGGGACGCTTGCTTTGCCGCCTATGTCAGTGCGCGCGCCACAACCGGGACAGGCAAGGCGCTCGGTCCGGCGGATGGGGCCAAGGTCGCCGACGCATGCCGCGCCTTGGCGGAGAGCGGCGACGGACCCGCAGCGACGCTCATGGCCGAGGCGGAAATCGGGCGACTGAGCAATTCTGAGGAAGCCGCGAAAGCCGCGTTCGGATGGCTGGAGAAAGGCGCCGCGGCCGACTATGGGCCCGCGTTCCTGCGGTTGGGCATCTACCATATGGTGGGCAGGGGCACGCCTAAGGACGCGGTCAAGGCGAACGCGGCCGTGATCGCCGCCGCAAAGACCGGCGATGCCCTCGCGCAATTCATGGCGGCGCGGGCCTATGAACTGTCCATCGGTACAGCGCAAGACTACGAACAGAGCCTGGGCTGGTACACGGTACTGCTGCGCAGCAGCGCCCGGATCCGGGAAGCCGGCACGTCGCAGCGGGAACTCGAACGAACGGTGGCGCAGATCAAATCCCACCTGACGCCGCAGCAGATCGCCAAGGCCGAAGCCTTTGCGGACGCATACGAATAGCCAAATGCTAGCGGGCCGATTCTTTTGAGGGAACTCCCGCCCCCTATTGCTCGTTTGGGTTCCGTACGGATGTGCGGAGAGCATGGCGATGCGTTCTGATGTGAAGCGGGCCGTTTGGAAGTGGTTTGGCGGAGCCGTCGGCGTGCTGGTGATCGCCGTCGTGCTGGTCGCCGTCTTCTTCAATTGGAACTGGCTGCGCGGCCCCATGGAATCGCGCCTGTCCGCCGCCACCGGCAAGGACGTCACCATCGCCGGACCGATCACCGGCGAATACAAGTGGACGCCGACGATCACCCTGGAAGACGTCAAGATCGCGGAGCCCGATTGGACGCCGGAGCCGCAGGTCGGCAGCATCGCGAAAGTCGAATTTGAGATCGAACTGAAGAAGCTGCTGCGCGGCACCTTATCGATCCCGAGCATGCGCATCGATAAGCCCGTGGCGCGGCTGGAACGCCGCGGCGACAAAGCCAACTGGGATATCGCGCGGGAAGCGGATGGCCCGGACGATCGCGGCGACGTCCCGCTGATCGGCGACATCGTGGTGACGAACGGCGCGGTCTCGTATCGCGATCCGGCGAAGCACCTTGTCGTCGAGGGCACCATCGCGTCGCTGAAGGGCAATGGCGGCCCCGGCGGCGGGCCGTTCAAGCTGGAAGGCAAGGGCACGTATCAGAAGGCGCCGTTCACCATCAAGATGACCGGTGATTCCCTGCTGCACATGCGCGGCGAGAAGGACCCGTACAAGATCGACGTGATCGCCGACATGGGACAGACCCATATCGTCGCCGGCGGCACCATCGAAGACCCGGTGAAGATGACCGGCCTGGCGCTTGGCCTTCAGATCCGCGGCGACAACGCCGAAGATTTGTACAAGTACCTCGGCATCCCCGCGCCCGCCACGCCGCCGTACAAGCTGAGCGGCACGCTCGACCGTCCGCAGAAGGACGTGTGGATGTTCCGCGATTTCGGCGGCACCGTGGGCGTGAGCGATATGAGCGGCACGCTCGCCTTCGACCTCGGCAAGGAGCGGCTGTTCATCGAAGGCGTGCTGCTTTCGCACAACCTGAAGCTCGCCGATTTGGGCGTTGCTGTGGGCGCACCCACGAAACCGTCGGCGCAAGCGCCGGTGAATGCGGACCAGAAGAAAATCGCAGCCGATTATGCGCAGAGCGATCGGATGCTGCCGGATGCGCCGCTGCAGATCGACGCGGTGCGCAACGTGGACATGGATATCAAGTTCACGGGCGCCAAGGTGCAGGCGGAAGACCTGCCGCTGGAGCGCCTCGACATGCGCCTGAAGACCGACAACGGCGTGCTGACCCTCGACCCGCTGCAGGTGGCGCTGGCAGGCGGCATGTTGAAAGGCACTGTCGCGATCGATGCCCGCGGCGATGTGGTGAAGAGCGATTCCGACATCCGCTTCACGGAATTCAAACTGGAACGCTTCTTCGCGCCGAATGCCGACAAGAGCCCGACCGTGACCGGCGAGATCGACGGCCGCCTGCGGTTCAGCGGCACCGGGGATTCCCTGCGCAGGGCGCTGGCTACGGCGGACGGCAACGCGAGTTTCATCGTAAGCCAGGGGACCATCAGCAAGTGGTCTTCCGCCCTGTTGGGGCTGGACGTGGCCAAGGCGCTGGGCGTGCTGATCTCCGGCGACAAGAAGATCGAATTGCGCTGCATCGTGTCGGATTTCGAGATCAAGAAGGGCGTGATGACGCCGCGCACGTTCGTGATCGACACGGACAATTCACTCATCACCGGTACGGGCCTGATCAACCTGACCGAGGAACGCCTCGACATGGAGATCAAGAGCCAGTCGAAGAAACCCACCCTTTCCCTGCGCGGCCCCATCCATGTGAACGGTACTTTCCGCCATCCGGACATAGGCCTTGGCGGCGAAGCCTATGCGCGGCTGGGCGGCTCGGTCCTGCTGGGCGCGTTGCTGACGCCCATCGCGACGATCATCACCTTCATCGATTCCGGCAAGAACCGAGATGCGAATTGCGGCGCCCTGGAGGCCGCGACCCAGGCCAATGCCGCCAAGCAGGCGGCCGTGGACACCACGCCGCCCCTGCGGTCCGCCGGTGGACGAGCGTCGCGCGCGGCCAAATCGACGCCCAAGGCCGCCGCACCCAAAGCGCCCGCGCAATAACCTGAGGTAACATCGCGGTAACAGCGCGCGTTGTGAGAAACCGCGCAATGCGGTTTTGCGCCCGTACGTCCGCCCGCCTATGATGCGCGCGCCAATCTTTGCGCATCTTCGAGGGGACCAATGTCAACGCCTACCGCAGCACCCGGCCTGCCCATCCGCCAGCGCGACCATAAGGTCTATCAAGGCGCGATCACTTACCTGTCCCACAAGAAGGAGCGCATGAACGAGGAGCGCGGCCGCGAGCTTTACACGCTGGTTGTCCATGGCGACGGCTCCCGCACCATGACCGTGCACACGGAGATCGACGATCGCCCGAGCGTGCATCGCGACGCGATCTATTCCCTCGACAAGGACTGGCTGCCGCTGGACTGCATGATGCGCCTGACCGTGGGCGACAAATTCATGGGCACCGGCTGGATGAAGTTCCATGACGGCTGGGCGGAGTGCGAAACCTTCACCGCGACGGAAGGCCGCGTGAGCCAGAAGCGCGACACGGCGGGCCGCCTGAAGACCTTCCAGAACCACGCCATCGCCTGCGACAGCTGGCACTTCAAGCACTACGACATCGCCAAAGGCGGTATTCAGCGCATCCCGCAAGTGCTGCTGTCCTCGGCGGATCATCGCGGCGCCACGGGGCCGCTATTCTTCGAGATCGGCATCAACATGCTGTATGTGGGGAAAGAGAAGGTGACGGTGGGCGCTGGCGCCTTCGATGCTCTCAAATTCCAGTTCCCGGCGACGAAGGAACTGCCGGAAGAGCACCCGCCCTATGAGGTGTGGATCACCGACGACGGCGAGTTCACGTTCCTGAAGGGCGGCGTGGCGGGTTACATGCAGACCTACTACGAGCTCACGTCGTTCGGCGAAGTGAAAATGAAATGAGCGCCGCCGCACCGCAGAGCATCACGCAGCGCGACCACCGCATCATCCGGGGCCGCATCGCTTACACCTCCGACAAGCCGGAACGCAAAGGCGATGAGCGCGGGCGCGAGACGTTCACGGTGGTGCTGCACAACGACGGGCGGCGCTCCATGACGGCGCATGCGGAGATCGACGACCGGCCGAGCGTGTTGCGGTTCGCGCAACTGAACCTCGACAAGGATTGGCGCCCGACCGACGCCGCTGTGCGCATCGATATCGGCGACACGTTCCGCGGCTCCTCCTGGTTCCGCTTCGGCCCGAAGGGCGCGGAGTGCGAGGGCTTCACGGCGGTGGAGGGCCGCATCAGCCAGCAATGGCCGCTGGAGAAGCCCACGCCGTTCTTCGGCACCCATGCCCTGGCCAACGACGGCTGGTGTACACAGATGTTCGATCTGAAGGGCCCAAAGACGCAAAGTTTGCCGAAGACGCTGATCTGCTCGCTCGATCATCGCGGTGCGACCGGGCCGATGCTCGGCGAGGTCGCCGTGACCCTGAGCCTGGAAGGTCGTGAGAAGCTGACCGTGAAGGCCGGCACGTTCGATGCGCTGAAGTTCAGCTTCGGCGCGGTGGACGGTATGCCCGTAGAGCACCCTATCTATCACGTTTGGGTGACCGCGGATGGCAACTATACCTTCCTCAAAGGTACAGTCGGCGGCTACATGATGACCGCCTATGAACTCGTTGAACTCAGCGACAGTCTTTAAGTGAGGATTCCCGTGAAGCGCACTCTCATCCTGGCGACCGCCATCGGCGCCTTGCTCGCCACGGCGGCGCACGCAGCCGAGGAAACCGTCGCCGACGTCATCGCCGAACTCGGATTGAAGGAAGACGCCAAGCCCGTGCGGGAGCACGCGGGCTGGAAGAAGCCAAAGACCGTGGTCGTGGTCGTCGACTCGCCTGAGCGGCTGAAATGGATGCAAGAGGTCGCCCCGGGCGTGAAGCTGATTCCGGCGGCGAACGCGGAAGGAGCGATCCCGATCATCGGCGACGTCGATGCGGTGATGAACATCGGCTGCAATCCGACGGTCGTGAACGCGGCGAAGAAAGCGCGATGGATCCATGGCGCCAATGCGGGCGTGGAGGCGTGCCAGGGGTTGCCGGCGCTGACCAGCGGGAAAATCCTGCTCACCAACATGGCTCGCGTGAACGGCGGCACGATGGCCGAGCATGTCATTGCGATGATGTTTGGCCTGACGCGCGGGATCGTCACGTTCGCGAAGGCCACGGAGCGCGAGGAATGGAACGGCCGTTTGGTGCAGTTCTCCCAGATGTGGGAGATTCGCGGGCGCACCATGTTCGTGGCAGGCCTCGGTGGGATCGGCACGGAAGTGGCGCGGCGCGCGCACGCGCTGGGAATGAACGTGATTGCAACGCGTGGATCAGGCACCAACGGGCCAGACTTCGTCAGCAAGGTCGGCACGGGCGGCGATCTCGCCAAGTTCGCGGCCGAAGCGGATATCGTGGTGGGCTCCCTGCCCCTGACACCGGAAACCAAAGGCGTATTCAACAAGGCGCTGTTCGACAAGATGAAGCCCGGGTCGTTGTTCATCAACGTCGGTCGCGGCGAGAGCGTGGTGCAGGACGACCTGATCGCAGCCTTGAACAGCGGTCAACTGGGCGGCGCGGCTTTGGACGTGACGACGCCGGAGCCCTTGCCGAAGGGTCACCCGCTGTGGAAGGCAAAGAACATCCTGATCACCTCGCACACGTCCAGCTACTCGGAGCAACGGGCCGACCGCGTGTGGGCCGTCACACGCGAACAACTGCGCCGCTATGTCGCCGGCGAGAAGATGCTGTCGGTAGTGGACGCGCAGCGGGGATACTAAGATCCGGTTCGCGGAGAAATAAAAAGGGCGCCGCGCGGCGCCCTTTTTTGTCTCTTAGCCCTGACCCTTTTTCGGGGCGGGTTTCATGATGTTCACCCATGTCTCGAAGGTCGTCATGTTCGGCGTGACGAATGTGTCGGGCGCGCGCATGTAGAGCGGATAGTTCTTCTCCGTGTACTCCCGGACTTTCGCCGGCAGCTGCGCGGTGGTGGTGAGACCAAACGTGCGGGTGTTGTAGAGCAAGCGGCCGGGTGCGTTGTCCATCAGCATCCAGGGCATGAACGGCGCTTCCTTGAACCAGGCGCCGGTGGACGGAGCCTTCATCTTGGTTGGGTCCGCAAGGTCGGACATGCGCGTGTGGATCTGGAACATCTCCGAGGTCTTGTAGAACTCGCCGATGTACTCGCGCGGCCACTTGTCCTTCTTGAAAGGCGATGGCCAACGGGTGTGCACGGCGAAGGTGACGACGGCACGGTCATCGAATATTTCCCACGGCAGGATGAAGGGGAACTTCACCGTCTGTTGCTTACCGGCCTCGCCAAACGTCTGCTCGAACACCGGCGCGTAGTGTGAGTTCACCGGATCGTTGGTGGTGGGATAGACCTTCACGGTCTCCCCGGTCATCGGGTTCTTCCACTCGGTGAGGATCGCGCCGGTTTTGAGATCCGTGTAGTAGGAAATCTCGCGGTGGAGATTCTGATAGCGGCCGTCGGGGAGTTTCGTCACGCGGCTCATGCCGAAACCTTCGTAGCCGAACAGCGGCACGTTAGCCTTTTCGGGATCGGTCGCGGCGATCACCTGGCCGGAGTAGTAACCCACCGTCTCCGCGCCGCTTTCAAGCGACGCATTCAGCTTCACCCAGGCGGTAAGGTTGTCTTCCGGCTTTTTGAAATCGAACACGAGCTTATCCGCGGCGTTGGCGACGCCGCCCGCGCCGATGGTCATCAGCGCAGCCCCGCCGAGGCCGAAGGACTGACGGCGCGAAAGCTGCGCGAGTGTTGGATTCAGATTGGCAAGCGACATGGCGTTCTCCCCTGGGCGATTGTTGGGGGAAATGGACCACGCGCCCGCAGCCCGAGTCATGGATTGCCGGTTGGCTGTCCACACGGGGGTTAGGCCGATAAGATGCATCATGACAAATATCAAAGGCGCCCTGGGTGAGTCGCCGCGCGTGGCTTTGCCACCGGCGTTCCGCGCGCAGGCCGCGATTTGCGCCAAATGGGGTGCGCCGACCACAGCGGCCGTGATCGAAGGTCTCGCGGCGGAAGTCGCCATTCCCGGCGGCGTGCTCGACGCGGTGCTGAAGGACTGGACCGATCCGGATCCGAGCGCGGCACTTGCCCTGCGGCTCGCCGGCGCGATCCACCGCCTGGCGCTGGACGGGAAGGCTCCGGCGCTGGCCGCCGTGTTCCCGTCCGCCGGCGGCACGGCGGACCCGCCGCGCGCCTGGCCGCTGGCAAAGTCCGCGATCCTGGCGCACACGGACTTCATCCGCGCCTACCTCGCGCGGCCGCCGCAGACCAATGAGGTCGCCCGCTCCGCCATGCTGCTTGGCGGCTTCCTGGAGATCGCCGCGGCGACCGGCTTCCCGTTGCGCCTGTTCGAGATGGGTGCGAGCGCGGGACTGAACTTGTGCTGGGACCGTTACCGCATCGAGACGTCGACGTTCGCGTGGGGGCCGGCAGAGTCAGCGCTCACGTTGAAATGCCGCTGGGAAGGTCCGCTGCCGGCGATGCCGTCGCGCGCGGACGTGATCGCGCGGGCGGGATGCGACCGGGACCCCGTCGATTTGCGCAATGACGACGATATGCGCCGGCTGGAGTCTTATTTCTGGACCGACCAGACTCACCGCTTTGAAAGGCTGCGTGCCGCCCGCGCCATCGCGCTGAAAGAAGGCATTCACGTCGCGGCAGAGGATGCGGGCGCGTGGCTGCCGCGGCAATTGGCGGACCCCCACCCCGGCGCGACAACCGTGATCTATCACTCGCTCTTTTGGCAGTACCTGCCGCCGAATGTGCAGACGCGTTTGCGCCTCTACATCGAGACGGCGGGATTCAAGGCGAAGTCCGAAGCGCCGGTGGCATGGCTCACCATGGAGATGCCGAACATGAGAAGCCCGACCGAACTCACGCTGACCCTTTGGCCCGGCGGGCAGAAGCGCGTGCTGGCGACCGTGCACCCGCACGGGGAGAGCGTGCACTGGAAGGCTTAGCCGGTTTCTTCTTGGGCGGTTTCTTCTTGGGCGGTTTATTCTTGGGCGGCGCTTTCTTCAGCTTCACCGCGACGGCATGGGCTTTCATCGCCCAGGCCGCGGCAAGCTCGTGATCCTCCAGAACGTCATCCGGCACGCGCCAGTAAGGCAGATTCACGGTCTTTCCGCGCCCGGAATAGGTGAACGGGTGCGATCCGTGCGCTTCGTAGTCCGGTTGATTGTCGGCACCGACCTTGAAGTACAACTCGCCGCTGGCGATCAGACCAAACATGACGCCGCCGCGATACAGGCCGAAGCCGCTGAACATCGAGCGCGCGGTCACACCACGCACACGCGCGAGCTGCTCAAGAACGTAGTCGTTGTAGGAGGTGTCCCGCGCCACTCACGACACCGGAAAGTTCGGTTTCCGCTTCTGTGCGAAAGCGGCGAAGCCTTCCTTGAAATCCGGGCCCGAGAAAGCATCGACGAACAGACGTCGGGTCTCGCGCGTGTCGTCCTCTGCGCCGTCCAGAATCATCTGCACGATGCGTTTGGCGCCGCGGGCGGTGAACTGGGAGGCGGCGGCGATCTGGTTGGCATAGGCCAGGACCACTGCGTCCAACTCCGCCGCCGGGACGACTTTGTCGACAAGACCAACGCTGCGCGCTTCTTCAGCGTCGAGGATGCGCCCGGTGTAGAGGATATCTTTCGCCCGCGCCGCGCCGACCGTATCCACCAGCCGCTTGGTATCGGCGACGCTGTAGATGATGCCCAGCTTCGCGGGCGTGATGGCGAATTTGGCGGTCTCGTCGGCGAACCGAAAATCGCAGCAGATCGCGATACCGCAGCCGCCCCCCACGCAAGCCCCGCGCACCTTGGCGATGGTGGGCTTCATGTTGCGAGCAAGGCGCTTTTGGGATTCGTAGGTGATCTCCGCCACCTGGTCCGCGACCTTGGGATCGGAGAACGTCTGCTCGAATTCGTCGATGTCGGCGCCGGCGGCAAAGGTGTCGCCCTCGCCGGTGACGACGATCACTTTCACGGCGGTGTCACGATCCGCCTCTTCCACCAACGCCATCAACCGCCGCCACATCTCTAATGTGAGGGCATTGCGTTTGGCCGGGCGATTGAGGTGGAGCGTGGCGATGGCGCCGTCGCGGCGGGCGTAGACGGTCTCGGACATGGTTCTTGCGATCCGTTGAGGCCGCGCACCTTATCCGACCGGCTGTCCCATGCAAATATCGGCTGAGCCCCTGCCCAAGCCTATGTCCAATGGCATCTGGTCAACCGGACCACGCCGGGTAGTATGAGCAATGGTCTCGACATCTAAATCCACCGATACCGCCATCGATCACGTCGGCGTTGTCGCCCGCGACATCTCCGCCTTACGGGCGGCTTATAGCCGCTTGGGCTTTATCGTCAGCCAGGCCACGCCGCTGATGCAACCGGGGCCGGACGGCAAGGGCGACGTGTCCCTCGGCCAGGTGTCCGCCCATGTAAACTTCGCCGACTCCTTTCTCGAACTCGCGGCCGTGCGCCACCTTGGCCAGGGAAGTCATTTGGACAAATGGCTTTCGCGCCACGAGGGGCTTCACATCCTGGCGCTGCAGACATCGGATGCGGCGGCCAGCCTGCGCGAACTGATCGGCGCGGGTCTGGTGATGCCGCCCCTGCGCGCGGCATCGCGGCAGGCCTCCGCCGGCACCCTGAGCGGCGCGGCCACGTTCAAGTGGTTCGAGTTGCCGGAATCCATCGCCCGCGAAGGCTTTGTGTGCGTGGTCGAGCACGCCAATCCGGAGTTGGTCTACAGCAAGGCCGCGCACCCCAATGGCGCCTGGGGTCTTCGCACCGTGTTCGCCGTGGTGGAGAACATGGACGAAGCCTTCGCCCGTTACCAACGGCTGCCGGGCACGAAGAAGAAGTCATTCCTGGTGGGCCGCGCGATCCTGATGCGCGATCAGCAGTTCGTGGTGGTGGAGCCGAAGGGTTTCAACGCCCTGTTCCCCGGCGCGACCGCGCCCACAGCGCCGGCGCTGGGCGGATTCACGCTCGCGGTGGAAGACATCGCCGTGACGCGCGGCGTTCTGGAAGCCGCCGGCGTGCCGTTCCATTTCTGGGGCGACAAAGGCATCTGGATCGGCCCGGAATACACCGCCGGCCCCGTCCTGGTGTTCGTCGAGGAAAAGCGCGACGCTATCTAGGCGCGCGATCGGACGGAAAACCGGCACCCATTTTTCCTGATCGCGCGCTAGACCGTCACGATCTTCGGGAACTCACGCTTCCAGCCGTGCACGTCGTAGGCGGGGACGTTGAAGCAGGTGAAGGTCTTGCCCAGGACCTTGTCGCTCGCCAGGGATTGCACCACCACCGCCGCCACATCCTCCCGCGAGATCATCGCGCCGATATTGGCGTCGTTGGTGAGCAGCGCCACGTTGAATTCCCCGCCCGGGCGATCCCACAGGCCTGCGGGGCGGATGATGGTGTAGGGCACGCCGGACGCGGCCAGCCCCTTCTCGCCATCCAACTTGTAGCGCAGCACGGCGGCGAAGCCTGTCGCCGTCTGATTGGCCGGATCGGTGACGCCGATCGAGGAGATCAGCACATACTGCTTGGCCTTCGCGGCCTTTGCCTCGTTGGCGAGGGCAATCACGCCGGCGGAGTCCACGAGATCGGGCTTGTTGGACGGATCGCGGAAGCTGTTGGAGCCGATGGCGAACACCACCCGGTCGCAGCCCTTGGCGATGCCCTTCAGTGAAGCGACATCTTTTACGTCGGCCTTGATCCATTCGGCCTTGGGCACGTCTTTCTTCGCTTGATCGATATTGCGGGAGAAGGCGCGCACCTTGGCGCCGTTCGCGAGAAGCGCGGCGACGATGTGCTTGCCGGTGCGGCCGGTCGCGCCGGCGACGAGGATCGTCTGACCCGCAAAGGACGGCGGCGGCGGCGGTGGGCCGGGATTGCGGTTCTCTTGCGCCTGCGCGGCGCTAACGACGCCCGCGGCCGCGGCACCGGAAAGGATCAGACGACGCGAAATTTGCGACATGGCATGCCCCTGCTTGCTTGGTCCCGTGAGAACGATGCTCCCAGGCGCGGCCGCGATGCAAGAGCATCGCGGCCGTTCCGTGACTCACAAATGGTTCAGCGGCTACTTCGCAGCGGCCGCGTCGTGCTTGCGGCCGAGAATATAGCCGTTGACCGCCCAGGCGGCCGCCAGAACCGCCGCGGTGAACGCCGCCACCATGGGGCCCGCGTGAAGCGCATCGATCGCGGTCTTGGCCTGGGCGCCGACATAGTCGGCGGCGCGATAGACCGGCACGTCGATGAAGCTCTTGGCCTTGTACTTCGTCTCCGTGCTGAGCGGGCTGAACAGCATTTCGCGGCCCGGCCGGATGAAGGAATACTCGCCCCAGCGGCGGATCGTGTAGACGACCGCCAGCACCGCGAAGAAGTTGGCGAACGCGAGAACCACAAACCCGATCACCATCACAATCGGCACGATGGTCAACAGCGCCTTCACGCCGAGACGCGAGGCGAGGTAGCCGGTGAGGAACAACTGGCTGAACACCGTGAGCGATTGGACGACGAAATCCATGTTCGCGAAGACTTCGGTGCGCCGCGCGGTGTCGGTGAAGGTCTCCTCAACGATGCGGAGTTGCTCGAAATAAAGGAAGGTGTTTGCCGCGGAAAGCAGCACAACGAACAGTGCGATGCCCATGAGATACGGCGACTTGAAGACCAGCGCGAAGCCGGCGAAGGGATTGCCGCCGAGCCCCTTCTCCCCCTGGCTGCTGACGGTCGCCGCCGCGTTGACTCCCGCGGCTTCCTGGCGACGCCAGATGCCGATCAGGATCCGCTGGCAGACGATCGCGCCGATAAAGCCCCCGGCGCCGATCAGCATGATGCCGGAATTCCCAATCGAGCCGACCGTGAGGCGCGTCACCAGGGGACCGACCAGGGCGCCGACCGTACCGCCGGCGGCGACGAAGCCGAACAGGCGCTTGGTCTGTTCGGTGGTCATGACCTCGAGCAGGAAGCTCCAGAACACCGAGACCAGCATGAGGTTCAGCACGCTGATCCAGACGTAGAAGATCGCCCCGACGGTGAGGTTCTTCTCATCCGCGCGGAGATAGAATGAGATGATGCCGAACACGACGGCGACAAAACCGTAGATCCAGGGCAACAAAGTGCTGCGGCGGACCTTCGCGACCAGGGCGCCGTAGACGGGAATGATGAGGACCGAGAACAGGGCGGTATAGAGCCAGAGGTCCGCCACGTAGGCCCGCCCGAGCAGGGTGCCGATGGTCTCGCGCACGGGACGGGCGGCGAAGTAGCTGCCCATGATGAAGAACAGCAGGAAGAACGCCGCGATCACGGTCGAGAATTCGCGCGGCTCGATCTTGGACGTGGATCTGAACAAGCGTACGAGCGCGTTGGGCTTGGAACTCTCGGCCATCGACGGTCTTCCCCCAGGGTGACGAAACGTGGCCGGACTATAGACGGGATTCGCGGCCCTTCGGGACATGTTCTGTGTAAGAAACCTGTATCCGCGGCCGCGGTCCGCAAGACCTGCCCACGGCGCGGACGCCGTCGCGCGCCTGTGACACGGCCGGCGCGCTTTGCGCCTAAGGCTTTGGCATACTCCCCCGATCAACCAACCTCGGAGACCGCCATGAAAACCACGCGCCGCACGCTCATCGCCCTGGCCGCAGGAGCCGCCGCCGCTCCGGCCTTCGCCGCCGACAAGAATACCCCCGCCAAGGGGAAAACCGTCGGCACCGTATTGGTGACGGGCGCGAACCGGGGCATCGGCCTGGAGATCGCCAAGGCCTATGCGGCCGGGGGCTACAAGGTCATCGGCACGGCCCGCAAGCCCGCGGAAGCCACGGACCTGAACGCGCTGGCCAAATCCAACCCGAACGTCACGGTCGAGCAGTTGGACGTCACCAACGACGCGGAGATCGATGCGCTGGCCGCCAAGTACAAGGGCGTGGCCATCGATATTCTTGTGAACAATGCCGGCGTCACCGGCGATACCAACAAACAGCGTTTCGGCAGTATCGACTACACGGACTTCGCAGCCGTGATGCTGACCAATGTCAAAGCGCCCCTGAAGATCTCCGAAGCGTTCATCGACAGCGTGGCCGCCAGCAGCCAGAAGCGTATCGCCGTGATCACATCGAGCGAAGGCTCCATCGCCGGCGCGACCTCCAACCGTCAGCCGTTCTATCGCGGCAGCAAGGCGGCGGTGAACATGGTGATGCGCAACGTCGCCTACGCCGTGAAGGACAAGGGCGTGATCGTCACGCTGGTCAACCCGGGCCCGGTCGATACCGACATGATGAAGGCCGCGCGCGGACGTATGCCGCTGCGCGAAGTGCCGTTGGCGGCGAAGGAAGTGATCAACGTCATCGCCAAGACCACGATGGACAAGACAGGTACCTTTCAGAGCTTTGACGGTACCGACCTGCCCTGGTAAGGGCGGGTGTGGCGAAGACAACCGAAGTCATCATTGTCGGCGCGGGACCTGTTGGGCTAGTCGCAGCCCTGCGGCTGGTGCGCGCGGGGTTCAAAGTGACGGTGCTGGAGCAAGCACCGGAGCTGCACGCGGAACCGCGCGCTTCGACCTTCCACTGTTCCACGCTCGATCTGCTCGACACCATGGGGCTGGCGGATCAACTGGTCGCCAGAGGCCGGACCGCGCCCCAGTGGCAGTACCGCATGTTCGAGACCGGCGAAGCGGCGGTGTTCGACATGAGCGTGCTGGCCGGCGAGACCCGGTTTCCGTTCCGCCTGCAGGCGGAGCAATTCAAACTGGTGGAACTGCTCGCCGAGCACCTGGACCGGGAAGCGCCCGGCACGATCCGCTTCAGCGTCAAGGTTGCTGGCGTATCGCAGACCGCGGACAGGATCAGCGTCGCGTGTGAAGGCGGCGAAACCCTCTCGGCCCACTGGCTGCTGGGGTGCGACGGCGCGTCCAGCGTGGTGCGCATCGACCTCGGCTTGGGGTTCGAGGGCGAGACCTACCCCGTGCCGAACGTCACCCTGGGGATCAACTTCGACTTCACCGGCAAGATCCCCGGCCTATTGAATGTGAATTACTTCTGGTCTGGAGAGGGCGGCTCTTTCAGCATGTTCCACACCCGCGACATGTGGCGCATGGGCTATTCCCCGCCCAAGGGCATGAGCGACGAGGACGCGCTGAAGCCGGAGAACGTGCAGGCGCAGGTCAACAAGGCGCTGCCGCGCGGCGAGCCCTATGACATCGCGGTGGCGCGGCTGTATCGCATTCACAAGCGCGTCGCGTCGGACTTCCGCGTTGGCCGCATTCTGTTGGCCGGGGATGCGGCGCACCTGAACAGCCCCTCCGGCGGCTTCGGCATGAACGGCGGCGTGCACGATGCATTCAACGTCACGGACAAGTTGATCGCGGTGGATCGCGGCGCCGATGCGGCCCTGTTCGACCGTTACACCCGCCAGCGGCGCGCCGCCGCCGTGGCGGACATCCAGGCCACGTCAGATGCGAACTACAAACGCCATCGGGAACCGGACCCGGAAAAGCGCCGGACGGAACTCAAACGCTTGCAGGCGATCTCGGACGATCGGGCGCGGATGAAGGATTTCCTGATGGAAAGCGCCTTGATTGCAAGCTGGCGCCGCTCCGAGGCGGTGCCTTAGCGGCAGGCATTGCCGCCGGAAATGAAGTAGGCTTGGCGGCCTTTTCAGGAGTTCCCATGGCGCGCGCGCACCTCGAGTACATCCAGACCCAAACCGTGCCGTGGAAGCAACTGGGCCAGGATGCCAAGTCCCGCCCCGGCGCACGGGTGAAGCCGCTGTCGGACGATCCCGACACCAAGGCCTGCACGTCGATCCTTCAGTATCCCGCCGGCTGGCGCATGGATCGCCCGCACTATCTGGAATGCGACGAGGAGCTCTACGTGCTGCGCGGCAGCTTTTCCGTCGGCGCCGTGACCTATCGCAAGGGCGACTATGCCTATCTGCCCGCCGGCATGCCGCGCCCGGACATGATGAGCGACGAGGGCGCGGATGTGCTCACGTTCTTCGAGGGTCCTCACGCGAGCAAGTACGACGCGGCGCTCGACGATCTCTACGATCCCACCAAGCTGATCGCGCGCATCGCCACGCTTGAGATGCCATGGGTGCCGTTGAGCGATCCCCTGCTGGCGTCGCTGGCGACGGAGGGCGGGCGCAAGGTGTTGCGTCTGGATCCGAAGACCGGCGAACGCACGTGGATTTTGAAACTGGGACCGGACGACCCCAAGACGTTCACCACCATGAAGACCGAGCGCCACCCGGTGTGCGAGGAAACGTTCCTCATCGAAGGCGAAGTTTCCATGCAATGCGGCGTGCAGAAGCCGGGTGCTTATTTCTGGCGGCCAGAAGGACTTGAGCACGGCCCCGTGGGGACGTTGACGGGCATGTTGGGCTTCTTCCGCTGCAAGGGCGGGCCGCTGACAACCCAAT
Source organism: Rhodospirillaceae bacterium (assembly GCA_965279655.1). Lineage (GTDB taxonomy): Bacteria > Pseudomonadota > Alphaproteobacteria > Rhodospirillales > Rhodospirillaceae > SCTM01. Next base: position 4,331,290 of record OZ257255.1, on the reverse strand, counting down.
GGTCCGAGAAGGCGGTTCCCATCCAGTGGGAGCGGCCTTACAAACCCGTGCTCACGCCCAACGCCGCGGCGTACGCTCACAACAGCTACGATCCCACTCTCGCATACTGAGAACCATGTCCAATTCCGAACGACCGATCCGCAAGGGCTTCATCAACGCCGGCGGAGGCCAGATCCATTACCGGGCGGCGGGTTCGGGGCCGCCGATCATCCTGCAGCATGACAGTCCGCGCTCGTCGGTGCTGCAGATCCCGCAACTCGAGGCGTTCAGCGACAAGTTCACGGCGATTGCCATCGACACGCCGGGCTACGGCAATTCCACGCCACTGAATCTCGGACGCCCGCTGGAGATTCCGGATTTCGGCCGGGCGCTTGCGGAAGCCGTTGCCGGGTTCGGCGTGCAGCGTGCGCCGGTGTATGGCGTGCACACGTCATCCAAGATCACGCTCGCCTTTTCGGCCGCGCATCCGGAGCGCGTGGCGATCGCCATCACCGATGGTCTGTCGATGCCCGCGGCGATCGATGAGAAATTCATCGATGCCTACATGAAGCCGTTCGTGATCGAGGACACCGGCGGCTATCTCGCCGCCGAATGGACGCGCGTGCTCGACTTCCAGTACTGGTTCCCGTGGTTCGCAAGAAGCAAGGCGACGCGCCAAGTGCGCAAGCAGCACAACATGCAAGCCTTGCATGAATACGCCATGGACCTGTTCATGGCGGGACCGCATTTCTCCGATGCTTATCGCGCGGCGATGCTGTTCCGGCCCCTGCCCTATATCGAGAAGCTGAAGGCGCGCACGCATATCATGTGCCGCCAGGACGACGTGCTGCATGGCTATCTGAAGGCGCTGCCCGATCCGCTGCCGGCGGGCTGCACCAAGGAGAGTGTCGCACCGGACCGCGACGTGTGGCGCAATCGGCTGCGCGAGTTGTTCACCGAGTACGCGGATTGGAAGGGCGCGTCGAGCTTCACGCCACCGGACCCGTTCGCGATACAAGGCACGACTGACCGCGTGCTCTCCAGTTACGTGGATGTGCCGGGCGGGCAAATGCTGGTGCGCCGCACGGGCGATGCGAAAGCCGGACGCCCGATCCTGTTCCTGCACGATTTGCCCGGCTCGGCGCGGGCGGATGAGCCGTTCCTGATGGCCCTCGCGAAATCCTCGGGCCGACCGGTCTATGCGTTCGATGTGCCCGGCTGCAATGAATCGAGCCCACCGACCGCGGCGACCGGCGCCGCGGTGGTGACGGCACTCGACGCGGGGCTGGGCGCCCTGAAGCTCGACGCAGTCGACGTGGTTGCCGTTGGCCTGAGCACCGCCTTCGGCGTGCTGCTCGCCGCGACGCATCCGGGCCGCGTGCGGCGCCTGCTGGCGGACGCGCTGTTCCTGGCGGACCCGTCCCTGCGCACGGAGATGAAGGTGAACTATGCGCCGGACCTGCGGCCCCAGCGTGACGGTAGCCACCTGCACCGCTGCTATCACATGCTGCGCGACCAGGAGATGGGCTGGCCGTGGTACGACGGTTCGCTCACCGCCGTTCGGAAGATCGATCCGGAACTCGATGCGGGAACCCTGCACATCCGGCTGATCGACACCCTGAAGCAGTACGCGCATTTCGCGGAGCCGATCCTGGCGGCCTGCGAGATTGACGTCGCAGCCCTCCTGCCAAAGCTCGCGGACAAGCTGGTGGTGTGCGTGCGGGAAGACGACGTCCGCTACGCCGGCACCGCGGGAATCAACGCGCAGAAGATCGCGCGTCCCGGGCCACTCGCAGCGCGTGCGGAACACTTCGCGAAGGCGCTGTCGGGCTGATCACTTCGTCCCGCGATGGTCATCGGTTGGGACAAAACTGGGACAAGCCTTTGGAATACAGGACATGTTCATTGAGGCCCGCGTTGGGCTGACATGATCACATGCACCTCTTTCCACGACACAGACCGCGCCCGCTGGGACGCGTTTGTTAAGTCTCACGCGTTCGGCACCCCGTTTCATCTGATCGCCTGGCGCGACACGCTGCGGACTGTGTTCGGCTACGAGCCGATGTACCGGATCGCGACCAAGGACAATCGCATCGTCGGCGTGCTGCCCTTGTTTCTGGTCGACAATTTCATGACCGGGCGCGTGCTGATCTCCACCCCGTTCGCGGTCTATGGCGGAATCCTCGCCGAGAGCGACGAGGGCCACGAGGCGTTACGGACGGCGGCGGAGGCCCTGGCGACGCAGCTAGGCGTCCAATACCTGGAGCTGCGCAATCGCCACGAGGGACAGACCGCCGGCTTCGACGCCATCGCGCGCTACGCCAGCTTCACCAAGGAAGTCTCTCCGGGTTCGGCTGAAGACCTGCTTGGAACCATCCCGCAGAAGACCCGCAACCTGGTGCGCAAGGCCCTCAAGCATCCCTATCACGCACGACCGGCGAAGACGCTGGATGCGTTCTATGGCTTGCTCGCGCTGTGCTATCGCCGCCACGGCACGCCGCTTTTCCCCCTGCGCTTCTTCGAGACCATCCTCGCCAACTTCGGCGAGATGGTGGACGTGCGCGAAATCGTGTTGGGAGAACAGGTGGTCGCGGCCAGTATGAATTTCATTTTCCGCGGCGAGATGCACACCTACTACGCCGCGTCGGCGCCGGAAGCGCTCAAATTCGCGCCCAACGACTTCATGTATTTCGATCACATGCTGTGGGCCGGCAACCATGGCTGCCACACGTTCGACTTCGGCCGCAGCAAGTACGACACGGGCCCGTTCGCGTTCAAGAAGCACTTCGGCACGATCATCAAACCGATGCCCTACGAAGTGCGGCTGGTGAAGCGCCAGGAGCTGCCGAACTTCACGCCGAAGAATCCCGTGTTCGCGATGGCGACCCGGGTGTGGCAGAAAATTCCCCTGCCCGTGACCCGCATGCTGGGACCGACGCTGATCGGCTTGTTCCCCTAGGCCCTGGCGCCCACACCCGCTTACGCAGCGCAGCGGAACCGCGTATATCTCCCGCCATGGCCTTCAAGGCACCCGACTTTTCCGCGATGCGCGAGACTTTGCGGTCGCGCAACTTCGCCGTTTTCACGATGGGAAACGGCATTTCCGTGCTGGGCACGTGGATCCAGCGCCTGTCGGTCGGCTGGCTCACGTGGGACCTGACGAACTCGGGCTCGTGGCTGGGCGCGGTGGCCTTTGCCGAATTCGCGCCGGTGGTGTTCCTGGCGCCGTTCATGGGCGTCGTCACGGACCGGCTGGATCGCCGTCGCCTTGCACTGGCAGGCCAGTATCTTGCCGCCATCCAGGCCCTGGCGTTGGCGGCGCTGACGCTGACCCACGTCATCACGCCGCTGATGGTGCTGGTGCTGCAGGTCTTCGCCGGCATCGTGCAGCCCCTGATTCAAACCGCGCGATTGGTGCTGGTGCCGACGCTGGTGCCGCGGGAGCGGGTGGGCAATGCGGTGGCGATCACGTCACTGGTGTTCCACACCGCGCGTATCGTCGGCCCGATGATCGCGGGCTTCTTGATCACGGCGATTGGCGTGGGCTGGTCCTTTGCCGCCAATGCGGCGAGCTACATCCCGGTGGTTTGGGCGCTGAAGGCGCTCCATCTGCCGCCGCATCAACCGCGCGCGGGGGCCGATGCCTGGACCAAGATTCTGCATGATGCGAAGCAAGGCTGGCACTACGTCTTCGCGCACCCGATCCTCGGTTGGGTTGTGCCCATGGTGGGCGTGATGAGCCTGCTGACCTGGTCGATCGGCGACATGCTACCGGGAATCACCGACCACATGTTCGGCATGGGCGCGACCGGTCTTGCCACGTTCACCGCCGCGCAGGGCGCGGGCGCGATCCTTGGAGGGCTGTTCCTCGCCCAGCGTCCATCCCAGGAAGGACTGGAACGGGTCTGCGCTGCCGCGATGATCGGCAACGGCGTCATGATCGCGGTGTTCGCCATGATGTCGCAGTTCTGGATCGCGGTGCCGGTGCTGCTGGTGTCGAGCTTCTTCAGTGTGATGGTCGGCGTGGGGTCACAGTCCCTCACCCAGATGACGGCGGAAGACGAGATGCGCGGGCGCTCCATGAGCGTGTGGTACACGATGACGCGCGCCGGCCCCGCGGTCGGCGCCGTGGCGCTCGGCTCCGCGGCCAGTGCGTTTGGATTTGAAAAGCCGTTGTTCGCAGCGGGGATGCTGTCCGCGTTGGCCGCCGCCATCATCTGGTGGCGGAATCACCCTCGGCGGCAGTCTCCCTAGAACGGCTTGGCGGCGCCCAGGAACGCGGTGGTGCCGATGCCGATCCAATAGACATAGGCCAGCCGCCGCCCCAGGGCGAATTCGCGTGTGAGACGGCCTTCCAACTCCGGCAGGTTACCTTTGACGGCGATCTCGCGGAAGATCGTCACCCAGTGGCGCATGATGAAGCGCAGCGCGAGCCCGATCACCAGCATCAGGCCATAGACGAGCACCTTCGCCGCGTACCACTTCGCGGTCAGCGGGCCGCCGGTGAGGAGCGAATAGCCCGCGACGCCCAAGAGCGCCGGGATCAGCACATATCGGATGCGCTCGTCCCACAACGTCAGTTTCAATCCGCGATCAGTGTCGCGATAGATGAAGGCGGACCAGCACAAGGCCAGCCAGAACGCGGTCGCGATCCATACAGCGGCGATGAAGTCCGCGCCCCAGGGATGGGCACCGAGGTTGTAACCCATGTGCAATCCGAGCGGCAGGAGCAGGATGATGCCGCTGCGCGCCAGGATGTCGATGCGGTAGGCGGTCTCCATATGACGCCGGCGTTCATCCAACGGCAGGCGCACGTTCATCACGTTGTACGAGGTTTGGAACACGCCCCATTCGCCGCCCAGCCAGTAGACCATGGCGATGATGTGCGCCCAGCGCAGGGCGTCTTCGGGATTGATGTCCATGGGCGCGCGCTCCAGCGAAGTTTCGCGGAACATGCGCGCGTTGCCGCCACGTCGCGATGACAAAACGCAACTTGAGAATTCGCAAGCGCTGTGCGCTTAGGAGGCGGATCCGATGGTCTCGACCCGCCAAGCACCGGGGGCCGGCTCGTGAAAGTAGGGGATGCAATGATGAACGCGACCCACCGGCGCGCCCATCACGTCGCGCAGCGCGTGATAGACGCCGGCATGGGCGACAAGCAGCGGCACGTCTTGCGCGGGAAGCCCCATGAGGATGGAGGCAACCGCGGCGGCGACGCGGGCCTTCAGCGCATCGTAGGTCTCCGCGCCCTCAATGGCCCGACCAGCGATCCAATCGCGGATGAAGAGGTTGGCGGGATCGTCTTCGCGGGCGCCTTGGAAGACGCCGAGATGCGCCTCTTGCAGACCGATCTCCGCGCGTAAGGGCCAGCGTCCGTCGGCGACCAATGCCGCGGTATCCGCCGCGCGCGACAGAGGACTGTGAACGATAGCGGAGATCGGCAGGGAGGCAATGACCGCGCGGGCGGCCACAGCTTGCGCACGCCCGCGCTCAGTCAATGGCCGGTCCAGTTGCCCGATGCAGCGGCGCTCCACATTCCAGTCCGCCTCACCATGGCGGAGGAAGTAGAACGCGCGCTGCGGGATCGGGAGCGTCAGCGGATTACTCGATCTTGGCGCTGACGGCGGTCTTGAGTTCGGCGACCTTGGCGGCCCTCGCATCGAGGTCCGCGAACGTGCCCATGTACTTGCCGCTGTCGGCGCCGACCTTGGCAAGGCTGTCCATCATCGCCGACGGCACTTCCGGCACCGCGGCCGCCTGATCGCCGCCGCCGGCGTTTTTCGCCATTCCGGCCACCGCGCCCGCCACATTCGCGGCGCCGAGCGGACCGGAGGAGATCGTACGCATGTTGCTGAGCTGGTTCAGATTGCCCAACGCCATGGTGTTCTGGGTCTTCGCCAACGCGGCGTAGTTCTGCGCACGCGAATTGCTGGCGGAGTAGCCGTTCTGCTGAGCGATCGCGGCGGCCTGATACGCCTGCGCTTGTGCTTCCGGCGTGTTCGCCACGCCCGGCACGGTCGGCAGACCCATGGCGGATTGCGGTGTGACGCCGGCGGCGCCGGCAGCCGACACGATGGTGCCGAGGTTGATACCCATGCCCTGGGTGTCGCCATTGATGGCGTCATTATAGGATTTCATGTTGGCGTTCATCGTGGTCTTCGCGTCCGCCACGATGCTGGCCATGTCGCCGACGCCGGCTTGAATCTCCTTCTGGCGATCCTTGGCGTCCTTGCTCTTGATCTCCTTCGACGCAACGCCCGCCTGCAGATCGGTGAACGATTTCTGATAGCAATCGTGCGCCGTGTCGACCAACGCCTGGGCTTGGGCGAGCTTGTCCGCATCCGCGCCCATCTTGTCGCCATAGGCGGAGATGCGCGTGGCGGCGTCCGGGTAGTCCTGCTTCATCTTGCTCATGTACTGGGTCGCGTCGCCGACCATGTTCGAGTACTTGGCGACTTGCTGGGTGGTGGAGGCCACTTTACCGAGGCCGCCGAGCCCGCCCAGGCCGAAAGCACCGCCGAGCTTGCCCGCGACATCCGCCGCGGCGCCGACCTTCGCGGCGGTGCCGGCGATGTCCGGCGGCGGCGGCGGAACGAGTTCCCGCGCCTGTGTCACGGACGCCTGGCAGGTCTCGTAGAATTTCGCCTTGCTGGCAGCCTGCGCGGAATTCGCCGCGAGCAATGCCACAGCCGCCGTCATGGTCAGCACATCGATCCGCATCATCAGTCCCCCCGAACGTGAATATGATCGCCCCCAATCTGGAGCAGGGGAATCCTATACAGCCGTTACGCGTAGGGTCGATATGGATTGCATGAAGCTTTCCACGCCACGGCCAGTTGGTCGCGACACGAAAATTTTTACGCCGTGCGCGATCAACTGCTAGTGGGGGCGAGTTCGAAAAAGTATCCGTCTGGATCAAAGAAACTCGCCGCCGAGCCTGCGTGAATCCGTCCCGCCGACTCTTTGAGGCGCGCATGGATCGCCGATGCGTCGTCGACCTCCGCCATGAAAAGCGCATCGCCGATGCCGATGTGATGGCGAATTTCTTCCGGCGCATCCAGCGGCGGATCGAGGAAACACAAGAGACCGAGCATGCCCACCGCCGGGTCCGCGCCCTTGAGCACGGCGACACGCGCTTTCGCACCCGGCACATTGGCCGGCAAGATTTCGCTGCCGAAGGGCACGGTGATGTCGGACACCACCGTCATGCCCAGGGCGTCGCGATAGAACGCGAGCGACGCGGCGATATCCCCGACAATCAATGTCGTGCGCTTGAGGGTGAGCTGCGGCGGATTGGGCGCGTTATGCTTCTGATGAATCTCGACGAAAAAACCGTCGGGATCGAAAAAACTCAGGCTGGTCATTTCGACCTTGCCGCCGTCGGGTGCCGGCACGGACCAAGCGTGCAACGGACAATGAACCCGGACTTCGTGCACGGTGCGCAGCCGCGCGAAGAGAGCCGCGACATCCGGCGCCTCCATCACGAACACACGGTCGCCGATGCCGAGACGGATAGGATAGGGATCGGCCGGTTTGGCGAGCAGCGGGTCGGTCCACTGCAGCAGACCGAGTTCCATCGATCCGGCATCGATCACGGCCAGATGCGCGCGCGCACCGGGCAGACCCGCCGGGATGATTTTCCCGTCGAGGGTCAGCATCTGTTCGCGGAGCAGCGGGAAGCCGAGCGTGTCGCGGTAGAAGGCGACCGCGCGGCGCACATCCTGCACCACGAGGGTACAGCGCCTGATGACAATCCCGGACATGTGACGCCTCTGACGCTACTTCTTCGGAAGCTTAACGTTCCCCTTGCGGTCCAGGGTCCAGTGAGGGTTCCAGGCGACCTCCCACATATGGCCGTCCGGATCGGCGAAATAGCCGGTTTCCCCGCCCCAAAAGGCGGCTTCGGACGGTTTCAGGATCTTCGCGCCGGCCTTTTTGGCGCGGGCGAGTTCCGTCTTCACATCCCGGCGATTGCGCACATTGTAGGCGATGGTGATGTTGCCAAAGGGCCGATCGCGACCGGCGCGCGGAGCGATGTTGACCTTGGCGTCCTTCGCCAGGTCCGGCGTGGTCCACAGGGCCAGCGCCATACCGTTGGCCTGGAAGAACACCACGCCTGGATTGTTGCCGGTCGCCTTCCATCCAAGCGCTTCGTAGAACTTCCGCGCGCGGTCGAGATCGCGCACGCCGAGAGTCACCAGACTGATGCGATTTTCCATCGCGTGTCGCTCCGTGTCAGCTGAGTCCGAGGACGCCGGGATTGAGTTGGCCGTCGCGGTCGGTCTCTGCCTTGAAGGCTTTGATAAGCCGTGTGGCGCCGGGCTCCAGGTTCTGGAGATAGGGATAGGTCTTGCCGATCTGGTTGGAGGACGCGCCCCAGTCGCCCATCAGCTTGGCCATCTCGGCACGGATCATGTGCACCAGCGCGCGCGCTTCAGGATCGGCCTTCGGCTCCGGCCCCAGCCGCTTCAAATGATCCGGTTCAGCCGTACGCTTGTGGACCGGGAGCCATTCGTCGAACCAATGGAACACCGGCTCGTAGCTATATGAATGCGTGCCGAGGGCGATGTTCAGGCGCGTCATGAAGACGCCCTTGGCTTCCATCTGGTCCTTGTAGCTGTCGAGCAGCGCTTCAGCGGCCTTGATGAAGGCCGGCGCGACGGAGTGCGGCACCTTGGCGTTCAACGCCGCCCAACGATCACCCTTGGGGCCGAGCACACCGTTCAACGGCAAGAACGGATTGGCGCGAATGGCTTTGGGAATGGAGTTCGGGATTTCCGCGCCGCCTTGCTTCGCGGCGCGTGCGCGAATGTCCGCAATATCCGCCGCCACTGCCGCCTCGGAGCGGCCGGCGCAGACCACGTGGATCGAATAGACGTCACCGTCGATAAAGCCGCGCCCGGCGGTGACCAGCTTCGCGCCTTCCTTCAGGCCCTTCAGCAATCCACCCTGCCCGACGATCACTTTGGCCAGCGTATTGATGTCCTGCTTCAGATTATTGCCGGCCAGTCCTTTCTTGGTGGAAGCCGGATCGAACACATATGCTTCCTCCGCCGCGCCGGAGCGCGCGATGTCGGCGAGCGCGAGAATCGTCGCGTCCACGGTCGGGAACACAAAGGAGGCGTAGTCCTGCGCTTCCGGCCATTCGATCAGGCGGAAGCTGGCTTGTGTCTTGATGCCGAAGGCGCCGCCGTCATGGGTGAACATGCCGGTGAGGTCGGGGCCGTAGGTGCGGTAAAACGGCTTGCCGTTGCGGAAGCCCGCCTGCCCGGTGTTGACGATGGTGCCATCCGCCAGCACCACCTGCAGGCCGAGCACGCAGTCGGCCGCCTGGCCGTAGCGCGCCGTGCCCATGAACAGCGCGCCGTTCGAAAGGCCGCCGCCGACGGTGGCCTTTACGCCCGAGAACGTGCCGAAGAAGGGCATGCGCAAGCCCAGCGGCTTGAGCGCTTCGTAGATCTGAGCCCACGTCACCCCGGCCTCGACCGTGATGTACATGTCCTCCTTATTGATCTCGAGAATGCGGTTGAGCGCACCGACGTCCACGGTGATCGTGTCCGCACGCAGCGGGGTATAGCCGCCCGTATAAGTCATTCCGCCGCCACGGCCGATGACCGCGTAGCCCGCGCGGGTCGACGCGGCGACCGCCTTCGCCAGCGTCTCCGCATCCTTCGGCTGGATCACCGCGGCGCAGTGCGCGCCTTCGGAGTACACATCGGTGGAATAGAAGCGGCGCTCTTCCGCGTCGGTGATGACGGCGTCGGCGCCAACGATCCCCTTCAAAGTATCGATCAGCCGATCATTGGCGGGGATGCCATCGGGACTCATCTGCGTGCCTCGAGAATGTGGAATCTGATGCGCGGAAGTTTACGCGCTTCCGGGTCTGCCGCGCTAAAGGATTCGGCGGCGCTTGCTAGGCGGGTTTTGCCAGCATCTGCACCTGGCCATCGACGATTTTCCAGGTGATCCCGCCGACATGATCGCCCACGGCGGGACTGAAGGAGATCGGCTGCACGCTCTCCCAGATATCCGCCTTCGCATAAGGATCGGCATCGAACAGCGCTTTCGCCTCATCGGCGGTGTCGACCTTGTAGAGGATCAGCGAACCCTTATAGACGCCCGGCGCACCGGACGGCGCCGGACCGGCGATGAAGATCTTGTCGGCGATGGTCTCGATGTAGCGCAGATGATCCAACAGAAACTTGCGGCGCACGGCCATCTGGTCGCCGCGGTCGGTGCAGAGATATCCGTGGATCATGGTCGGGGTCCTATGGGCCGAAGGCCTGAATGCCGGTTTGCGCGCGACCAAGGATGAGCGCGTGCACGTCGTGGGTGCCTTCGTAGGTGTTCACGGTCTCGAGGTTCAGCAGGTGCCGGATAACATGGAACTCGTCCATGATGCCGTTGCCGCCGTGCATGTCGCGCGCTTTGCGGGCGATATCGAGCGCCTTGCCGGAGTTGTTGCGCTTGATAAGCGAAATAGCTTCCGGCGCGCCGGTGCCGTCGTCGAGCATGCGGCCGACGCGCAAAGCCGCGTGCAGGCCCAAGGTGATCTCGGTCTGCATATCGGCGAGCTTCAGCTGGATCAGCTGGTTGGCCGCGAGCGGCCGGCCGAACTGACGTCGATCGAGGGTGTATTGGCGCGCCGCATGCCAGCAGAACTCCGCCGCCCCCATGGCACCCCAGGCAATGCCGTAGCGCGCCTTGTTCAAGCAACCGAACGGGCCACCGAGGCCCTTCGCATTCGGCAGCAGGTTCGCTTCCGGCACAGGCACCGCATCCATCACGATCTCGCCGGTGACGGAGGCGCGTAAGGAGAACTTTCCTTCGATCTTCGGCGTCGTGAGGCCCTTCATGCCTTTCTCGAGGATGAAGCCGCGGATCACATCGTCCTCGGTCTTGGCCCAGACCACCATCACGTCGGCGACCGGCGCATTGGAGATCCACATCTTGGCGCCCGAGAGCTCGTAACCGCCGTCGACCTTCTTCGCGCGCGTCGACATGCTGCCCGGATCGGACCCGGAGTTCGGCTCCGTGAGCCCGAAGCAGCCGATCCATTCGCCGCTGGCGAGCTTGGGCAGGTACTTCTTGCGCTGCTCTTCCGAGCCGTAGGCGTAGATCGGATACATCACCAGGGACGACTGCACGCTCAACGACGAGCGGTAGCCGGAATCCACCCGCTCGATCTCGCGGGCGATCAGGCCGTAGGCGACGTGGTTGACGCCCGCACCGCCGTATTCGGTGGGGATCGTCGGCCCAAGCAGTCCGAGTTCACCCATCTCGCGGAACATCGCGGCATCGAAGGTCTCATTGCGGAAGGCACGCAAGACGCGCGGCATCAGTTTGTCTTGGGCGTACGCACGTGCCGTGTCGCGGATCAGGCGCTCTTCATCGCTGAGGGCACGCTCAAGGTCGAGTGGGTCTTCCCACACGAAGGCGGCTTTGCCAGGCTTTGCCATCGACGAATTACTTCCAGGCACCGAAGAGATACATGCCCTTCTTGCCGGGCGTCTTGATCTGCTTGCGGGCGTTCGCGAGATCGTGCTCCGCGTCGTGGCGGTTCACGGTCTGCACCCACGCGGGATAGTTGCCCGCTTCGCGCTGTTGCGGCGCCCATTCCTCGAACACCTTCGCCGCATCGAAGCCGGCGCGGATCATCTCGTCGCGGAAATTGAGGGTATGGAGCTTCGCCCAGAACGGCTCGTTGTTGTACCAAGAGTCCCAGTCGCGCAGGAACTTCTCGACCATGGTGGTGCCGGCGTCGAAGTTGGGCTGCTCGAAGTTGAGCGCCAGGCCGCCGTCGCGCAACAGCGTGCGGATATGCTTCAGCATGTTGCGGAAGGGCGTGGTCGCCGTTTCGTGCCAGACCATGGTGGTCTGGATCCAGTCCACGCTGCCCGGCGCGAGGTCGAGCGTCTCGCCATCGGCCTGCAAGAAGGTGATGTTGTTCACGCCCATGGCCTTCGCGCGCGCATGCCCGTAGCGCAGCATTGGCGCCGCCACGTCCACCGCGATCACTTCCGCATCCGGGAACAATTGCGCAATGGGCAGCGCGTTGAACCCGCCGCCGGCGCCGAGATCGACAATGCGCCTGGGCTTGAAATCCGGGAAAGCGTTCTTGACGAAGGTTGCGATGGTAAGGCCAGGCCAATTGCTCTTGCCGCCGGTGCCGCCGCCCGCGGTGACGAAGTGGCCGCATTCATAGAAGGCGCCCGCGGCGATATCGCCGGGCGCGACTTCGGTTTCGTAGCCGCCGGGACTGAGGTGGTTGTCGACGGCCACATACCTCGGCATCTCGACCTTCGGGTCGAGTTTCAGCGTCGGCGCGCCGTCATTGAATTTGTGCGCGGCGGCTTCGATCTGATCCAACTGACGCAGCATCATCGAGCGCCCGGCTTGATGGCGCATTTCCTGGGCGCCGCGGCGCAGCGCCGCCCAGAACTGATAGAGCGGGTCCTTGCGCATGGCCTCGCGCACTTCCGCCGTGCTGGCGAAATCGCGGCCTTGCGCCTTCTTGAAGGCGGGCTCCACGCGCTGGGCGTAGACCTTCGGCATCGCGGGCGCGAGTTTGGCGCCCACATGCGACACCAGGTTGATCAGGTAATTCATGCGCGCGGTTTCGTCGGCGGTCGCCGTGCCCAGCATGGGGTGGCGATGGAGCGCGCTATAGGGCGGCGGCAGCGCAACGGTGGTCGGAGTCGTCGTGGCTTGGGGGCGGGGGGAGTCCAGCACGGGAGATATCCTTTGCAGCCTATAAAGGCCGTTCTCGCTTTGTCATATCATAGGGTGGGCGCCTGTTTCACCCCGCAAACACCCGTACATGGGCAGCATTGCTGGGCTGGGAGGGCATCGCTAGGATGCCGCCTCTTCTCCCGCGCCCCGCCTAGAGAGGGCCCCACATGAGCCACGCCAAAGCCCTCCGCACGCTGCTTGCCGGCCCCGATGTCATCGTCGCCCCGGGGATGTATGACGCGATGACGGCCCTCCTGGTGGAGCAGGCGGGCTTTCCCTGCGCCTACCTGAGCGGCGCAAGCATTTCCTACAGCCGGATCGGGCGGCCGGATATCGGCCTGACCTCCCTGACCGAAGTCGCGGAGGTTGTTGCCGGCGTCAGGGAGCGGATTGCGATCCCGTTCCTCGTGGACGCGGACACCGGGTTCGGCAACGCGCTGAACACCCAGCGCGCGGTGAAGATGCTGGAGCGCATGGGCGCATCGGGCATTCAGCTCGAGGACCAGACCTATCCCAAGCGCTGCGGCCATCTGGCCGGGAAGTCGCTGGTGCCGACCGGCGAGATGGTCGGCAAGATCAAGGCAGCGCTCGACGCCCGCGCGGACGCGGACACGGTGATCGTCGCGCGCACGGATGCGATCGCGGTGGAGGGCTTCGACGCGGCGCTGGCGCGGGCGAAAGCCTATGCGGACGCGGGCGCGGATGTGCTGTTCGTGGAAGCGCCGCAGACCACGGAGGAGCAACAGACACTTGGGAAGACTTTTGCCGGCAAAGTGCCGCTGCTCGCCAATATGGTGGAAGGCGGCCGCACGCCCATGAAACCGGCCGAGGAGTTGCTGAAGATCGGTTTCAAATTCGTGATCTTTCCGGGCGCGATGATGCGCGTGACGGCATTCGCCGCGTCGGAGTATCTCAAAGTGCTGAAGGCCGACGGCATCACGGACCGCTTCCGGGACCGCATGTTCGACTTCAAGGGGCTGAACAACGTGCTCGGCCTGGACGACATCATGGCGGCGGGCGCGCGTTACGACGCGACGCTCAAGAAAGCCGCCGAATAACTCACCCGATTTCTCACTTCACGAGGACGATATGGAACTTTCCAACAAGACCGCCCGCCAACTGTTTGAAGAGGTGCGGTCGAACCCCGCCCGCAAGAAGTTCGGCTTCGGCGAGAAGGCGGCGCTGATCAACATCGACGTGCAGAAGGCCTACACACGCACGGATCTGTACAAGACCGCCTATGAGACCGATCCGAACCAGATCAAGTACATCAACGAGCTCTCCGCCCTGATGCGCGCGCGCAAATGGCCGGTGATCTGGACCTATGTCGCCTATATGGAATCCGGCGAGGATTGCGGCGTGTGGGGCACGCGCACGGACACCCCGGACTCATTGCAGAACATCAAATTCGGCAGCGACCGCGCCAAGATCGACGAGCGCTGCGAGGTCGACTACGTGAAGGACAACGTCATTCTGAAGAAGATGCCGTCGCCATTTCATGACACGCTCGTGAACTCGCTGCTGACATTCCACAAGGTCGATACGGTGCTGATCACCGGCGGCTCGACTTCGGGCTGTGTGCGCGCCTGCGGCGTCGACAGTCTGTCGCACGGCTACCGCACCACCATCATCGAAGAGTGCGTGGCGGACAAACACGAGAGCTACCATTTCGCCAACCTGACCGACCTCGCAATCAAGTACGCGGATGTGGAGTCCGTCGAGACGGTCAAGACCTGGCTGCGCGGCAAGAACTAAGAAAAGGACTGACGCTGTGAAAAGCGATCTCGAGCTTTACGATTACTGGCCCTACGCGGACCGCCCCAAGATTGTGTGGCCGAACGGCGCGAAGATCGCCTTCTGGGTCGCGCCGAACATCGAGTTCTACGAGGCTAATCCGCCGATCAATCCGAAGCGCAGCCCTTGGGCGCGCCCGCATCCGGACGTCGTGCCGCTGGCGACCCGCGACCATGGCAACCGCGTCGGCCATTGGCGTATGATGGAGGTGATGGACAAGTACAAGGTGCGCGGTTCCATCTCCCTGAGCGTCGGCCTGATCGAGCATCATCCCGAGATCATCAAGGAATGCGTCGACCGGAATTGGGAGTTCTTCTCTCACGGCATCTACAACACGCGCTATTCCTACGAGATGGATGAGGCGCAGGAACGCGCCATCATCGAGGACTCCATCAACACGGTGCAGAAGGCCACGGGCCAGCGCATCGTCGGCTATCTTGCCCCGGCGCTGACCCACACCGAGCGCACGATGGACCTGCTCGCGGAATACGGCTTCCTGTACACCTGCGACCTGTTCCAGGACGACCAGCCGCAGCCGATCAAGGTGAAATCGGGCCGCTTGATCTCCATGCCCTACTCCCTCGAAATCAATGACATCATTGTCTACAACAGCTATCTCGCCACGCCACGCCGCTACGGCCAGATGATCAAGGATCAGTTCGATCAGCTGCGCACCGAGGGCGAAAAGTCCGGCACCGTGATGTGCATTCCGCTGCACGCCTACGCCGTTGGCCAGGCGCATCGCATGGCGCCGTTCGAGGAGGCGCTGGAGTACATCACCTCGCAGCCCGATGTGTGGGTGACCACCGCGCGCGAGATCGCCGAGTACTACTATGAGAATTATTACGACGTGATGCAGGCCGACATTCTCAAGCGGAAGGCGGGGTAACGGCCATGACTCTTCCGAAGGAATATCTCGAATACCCGCTGCGCCGTTATGGCTACGACCACGATCTTTACGACTGGTCGATGATGCCGCAGCGCAAGCCGGTCACTTGGCCGAACGGCGCGAAAATCGCGGTGTGGGTGGCGACGGAACTGGAGTTCTTCGCCCTCGACCAGCCGGCGAAGCCCTTCAAGGCGCCGGGCGGCATGGTCACACCGTATCCGGATCTGCGCCACTTCACGACGCGCGACTACGGCAATCGCGTCGGCATCCAGCGGATTTGGGATGCGCTGGATCGGCATAAGATCAAGTCGTCCGTGGTGATGAATTCGAAGGTGGCGGAGCGTTATCCGTACCTGGTGAAGAAGATCAACCAGCGCGGCGACGAGATCATCGCCGGCGGCGTGGACATGAGTTCGCTGCACTACGGCGGCATGGACGACGCGGTCGAGGCCACGCAGGTGAAGACGGCCGTCGACACCTTGCGCAAACTCAGCGGTCAGAAGGTGCGCGGTTGGCTGTCGCCGGCAAAGTCCGAGAGCTTCAACACGCTGAAGCATCTGGTGGCCAACGGCCTGGACTATGTCTGCGACTGGTCGAGCGACGACATGCCCTTCGAGATGCACGCGCCGGGCGGCGGCAAGATCATCGCCATGCCGCATTCGCCGGAACTGTCCGACCGCAAGATCATTATCGACAACAAGCACAACGAGGACGAATACGTCGAACAGATCCAGGACCAGTTCAATTGGCTGTCCAAAGAGGCGGATCGTTACGGCGGGCGCATTCTGTCGATCCCGCTGGTGCCGTACATCAGCGGCCTTCACTTCCGGGTAAAGTACCTGAACCAGATGCTCGACTGGGTCGCGAGCCAGAAGGGCGTGTGGTTCGCCACCGGCAGTGAAATCTTCGACGCCTGGAAGAAGCAGCAATAGGCGCGCCCCGTGCGCGTCTGTTTCTTCGGGGAATCCTTCGTCAACGGCTTTGGCGATCCGACCTATCAGGGATGGGTCGGACGCCTGTGCGCCATGGCCTTGGCGCAAGGCTATCCCCTCACCGCCTATAACTGCGGCGTGCGGCGCGCGACCAGCGATCTCATTCACGATCACTTTCTGAGCGAGGCCGAACGGCGCCTGCCGCCGGAGCATCATGGCGGCGTGGTGTTCTCCTACGGCGCCAACGACAGCCGCCTTGAGCACGGACATCCTGTCGTGACGCTTCAGCGGCAGATGGACAACACCCGCGCGCTGCTGATCGCCGCGACGAATCGCTGGCCGACACTGATGGTAGGGCCACCGCAGCCCCGCGACGGTCAACGCGACGCCGATGCGGATGCGCGCAGCCAGGGCATGAAAAGTATCTGCGCTGAGTTGGGCGTCCCGTTCTTTGATACGGGTGCGGCGGACCTTGGCCCCTGGTATGCGGAAGCCGCCGCGGGCGATGGCGCGCATCCCGGTGCGGGCGGCTATGGGGCGCTTGCCGGGCTTCTGGACTCGTGGTCAGCTTGGCGAAACCTTCTCGACCAACTCCGGAGTTGAGCCATGGCGGACCCGCTTCTGCTTCGCATCCGTTGCGCCACGGTGGGCGCGCCGGACGTGGACGCGGTGGTCGGGCTCTACATCAAATGGCTGAGCTATAAAGAAGTCGAACGCACAACTGTCGACTCCGCGACCGCGACGTCCTGGGGCGCACCGGCCATGGTCGGCCGCCCCTCGGTGCTGCTGCAGCCGATGACCAAAACGGATGTGTACATCCGCGTGGTCGGCATCGATCCGGTGAAGAACTTCCGCCCGCTGTCGACCTGGGGCTGGGGCGCCATCGAGATCCTGGTGGAAGATCCCTACAAGCTGAACAAGAAGCTGACGGACAGCCCGTTCCTGATCATCGGCAAGCCGCGTCCGTTGAGCGGCTTTCCCACGATTCACGCCATGCAAGTGCGCGGCCCCGTGAACGAAGTCCTTTATCTCACCTGTGATACTGGACCGCGCGAAACCTCGCTGCTTGAGCCCGCCGGCGCCACGGTCGGTCGGCCGTTCATCATGGTCGTCGCCGGATCGGACCCCGTGACGATGCAGAATTGGTACGCCAAGCATTTCAAGATGGCGAAGAACCCGATCTCGCAAACACCCATCGACGTGATTCAGCACGCGCAGGGTCTGCCGGACGATCATCAGTTCTCCATGGGTTTCATGGCGATGAAGTCGAAGAGCAACTTCGTCGAACTGGATGGCTATCCGTCCGGCACCGGGCCGCGTCCGCGCAATCACGGTCAGCTGCCGCCGGGCGTGGCATCGGCCACGTTCGCGGTAGAGAGCCTCGACAAGATCAAGGTGCCCTTCATCGCACCGCCCGCGAAGCTGAAGGGCAAACTCTACAACGGCGCGCGCAGCGCCACGGCGGTTGGGCCCGCCGGCGAGATCATCGAACTGATCGAGAACTAGGAGGGACCAACCATGGAACGCCGCACCTTTATCGCCGGAAGCCTGGCACTCGCGGGCACGCCCGCGTTCGCACAAACCGCGCCGACCCCCACCGCCGCCCGCATCAAGATCATCACCACGGCCGGGCCCGATTTGAAGAAGATCGAAGACTGGTACACGGGGGCGTTCGACCTGAAGGTCCGCGAACGCGGCAAGGTCAGCGCCGCGGCGGCGAACAGCTGGGGTGCGCCGAAAGCAGCGGGCCGCGGCTATATCCTGATGAGTTCCGAGGGCAGCCCGGATGTGTTCTGGCGCGCGGTCGAGACCGACATCCCGGCGGGCTATGCACCGATGACGACCTTTGGGTGGAACTCCTGGGAGATTATCGTCGACGATCCCCAGGCGGCGTTCGAGAAGATGAAGAAGTCGCCGTTCCGCTATATCGCCGGGCCGAACCCGCTCAAGAGCACGAAGTCGATTGTGGCGAGCCAGTTCGAGGGGCCGGCGAAGGAAGTGTTCTATCTCACCTGCGAGACCGGCGACCGGACGAAGTCCATCTTGCCGACACCGAAGGGGTTGATCGACCGGCCGTTCATCCTGGTGGTCGCAGCCCCGGACATTGAGAAGCTGCGCGACTGGTATGCCGACCTGTTCCAGATGGCGAAAGGCAATATCAACACCACGCAGGTCGAAATCATCGCGCGCGCGCAGGGCAACCCGGACGACACGCCAATTCAGTTGAGCATGTTGCGCATGAGCCAGCACGGCAACATGCTGGAGCTGGATGGCTATACCAAGAGTAAGGGCGCACGCCCCCGCAGCGCGGGACAGCTGCCGCCGGGCAACAGCATGGCGAGCTTCAATGTGACGAGCCTGGATGCCATCAAGGCGACCTTCATCACGCCGCCCGCGAAGCTCGAAGGCGCGGCCTACGGCGGCAAGCGCTCCGCCACGGTGATGGGCATCGCCGGTGAGCCAGTCGAACTGATTGAATTGTGAGGATGACGATGAACGCTTTTCTCCGCACGACCGCGCTGGCGCTGACGTTCTTCGCGGGCACAGCGTTTGCGCAGACACCCGCCGCGAATGCACCGGCGCCTCTGCTCAGCCGCATCAAGATGGGCACCATCGGTGCGCCGGACATCGCCAAGGTCGAGCAATGGTATGCGGCGCTGGGCTACAAAGTACGCGAGAAGAGCACCGTGTCCGCGGCTCATGCCGCGAGCTGGGGCGCGCCGAAGACCGCCGGAAAGCCGTTTATCTTGATGTATTCGGAAGGGAGCCCCGACGTGAATATCCGCGCGGTGCAGACCGATGCGGTGCCGGGCTACAAGGCTCAGACGACGCTGGGGTGGAACGCCTTTGAAATCATCGTCGACGACCTCGACAAGGTATACGCGATGGTGAAAGCCTCGCCCTTCAAGATCATCGGGGAACCGGCCTCGCTTGGGGGCGGATTCGCCTCGATCCACGCCATGCAAGTCGTCGGCCCGGGCGAAGAGGTACTCTACCTCACGACCGAGAAAGGCGATCGGGCAAAGTCGAACCTGCCGCTCCCGAAGTCCATGGTCGATCGTCCATTCATCTTCATCCTCGCCGGCCATGACGTGCAGGTGCTTCAGGATTTCTATACGGCCCAATTCAATCTGAAGGCCTTCGGTCGCTTCGATGGTCCTGTCGCGCAAATCGCCAAGGCGCAAGGATTGCCGGAGAACACGGTCTTCGGTCTTGGATTGGTGCGCATGCGCGAGAAGGGCAACAACATCGAACTCGACGGCTTTCCGCTGAGTGCGAAGCAGCGGCCACGCGCCGAAGGCCAGATTCCGCCCGGCAATTCTTTTGCCACGTTCAATGTCGATAAAATCAGCGATCTGAAGGTGAAGTTCATGACGCCGCCGGCCGCGCTATATGGACCCAAGGGCATCGCGGCGAGCTACATTGGCCCGACCGGCGAAATTGGCGAGCTTATCGAGAACCCGCGTCCATAGAGACTTAGCTCATCAGCACGAGGATCGCGCCGATCACCCAGAAGGTGAGGAGCGCGTGTCCGCCAACGATGAGCGAGAGCTTTACGCTCGCGCCCTGAAAGCGATCCGTGGCGAATTGCGTCGCCCCGGAAAAGCCCGCCCACAGCACCGTGGCCGTCGCGATCGCGTCCGGTACACCTTCCACATTCACCGCGCGGAAGATCAGCGCCATGCAGATGGCCGTGACCATGTGCATGACCACTGCGGTGAGCATCGCCTTGCCCGGATTGCCCATTTGCTCGGGGGTTTTGCCGAGTTCGCGCATCCACGGTTTGACGAACAGCGGCGGCGAGTACCACACGAAGCCGGCCACCATCGCGCCGACCGTGGCCACAGCCACGGCAAGCCAGTTGATTGCCCCCTCCATCGGTGCCGTCCCTATTCCGCCGGGTGCGGCTGCGCGCCACGGACGGATTGCGATGCCGCTTCACCGCGCAGCGCAAGCAGCGCACCAAGGGCGAACAACAGCCAGGCGATCATCGAGGACGTGCCGCCGTAAGGCGCCCACCATTGCGCACCGCCGAATACCGCTGAATACAGCGCCGTCGGGAACAGCATGATCGCAGCGACCATCAGCAGCGCCGATGCGCGCAAAGCCATTTGCGCGAGACCCGGACCGACGCGCTCGGAGACCAAGGTCACCAGAATCACGGACAGGGCATGGCTCATTTGGAAATCAGTCGCCTGGGTAAAGAGGCTCACACCCCTCTCGGCAGTGCCTTCCGGCACAAACTTGGCTAGGCCGTGAGCGGCGAATGCCCCCAGCGCCACGGACGACGACGCCGCCAATCCGGCGAATGTAAAAAACGCGACTCCGAATCCCGAAATCTTCTTCATGGGTTGGTCCCTCCCCAAGGTTTGGCCCCGAACTCACCTAGCGCGCTTGCAGCGCCATCGCCTTCTCCAGCACGCGGAAGCCGGCGAGAAATCGCTTCTCCGCTTCCGCCACGGGTAAGGGCACGAGTTTAACATCCCCGAGGGGCTTTTCCCTAAAGTTGAGGACCGTGCGGCATTCCGAAACACTGAAGCCGGCCAGCTGTACGGCTTCCGTGGCGGCGGCGATTCGGTCGGCCTTCTTGATCAGGGCGACATCCGCTGCCGGGAGAATCGGGGCCAAGCCAAAGCGGATATGGATCGCCCGGGTCAGCCCCCGCTCCACCTCCTTGAAAACATCCCCCACCACGGCCTTCAGCGGCGTGATCAGGTCATGGGTAACGTATTCCGAGGCATCGTGGAGCTTGGCCGCCATCAGGAGGGTGGCCGGGGCCCGGGGCTTCAGGCGGCGGACGATCTCAACCACGAGGTCAGAATGCTGGGCGATGCTCCAGGCGTGAGGGCCGGTCGTCTGGCCGTTCCATCGGGTATTTCGAGACAATCCCAGGGCGATATCCTCGATTTCCACATCCAGGGGCGAGGGTTCGACCAGGTTCAGCCGGCGCCCAGATAGCATCCGCTGCCAGGTCCGGGGGGCATGCTCGGCCAACCGGCGGTGGGTGGCGGCCTGGGTCATGGGTTCACCGATAGGTTTAATTCTTTCAACAGAAAGAATACCTTATAAGGGTAATACAACGGTCGCCAGGAGCCTGGCGGGCGAGAGGCCGTGCTTGGGGAAGCACGGGCCGTGGTGACGTTACGGGGTACGTGAGTCGCGGGGATGGTGCAGGCGACATCAGACTACCTGAAGCCGATCTCGTTCCTGATCGTGGACGACAAGTCGTACATGCGTCACGTGATGAAGGGCATCCTGGAAACCCTGGGGGCCAAAACCATCGACGAGGCGGAAGACGGGAAGAGCGCGCTGATGAGCATGCGGAGTTGGCCGCCGGATATCGTGCTGACCGAATTCCGGCTGCATCCGATGAGCGGTTTCGAACTCCTGAAAGCGATCCGCGCCGAAAAGGGCACGGTGCGATTCACGCCGGTGATCATGGTGACCTCCGAGACGCGCCGCGAGAAAGTCATTCTCGCGCGCAATTCCGGCATCACCGAATTCGTGGCCAAGCCGTTCAACGCCAAGAACCTGATTCTGCGTATTCGTGAAGTCGTCGAACGGCCGCGGCCGTTCGTTGACGCAGGCGTCTATTTCGGACCGGATCGACGGCGCCGCACGGAAGTATTGGCGGAAGGCGAGGACCGGCGCGGCATGGGCAAACCACCCCCGGGTCCAGAGCCCAAGTCCCGCAGCATGACGCAGGATCAGATCGACCGCCTGATCGCAAACGACAGCATCCGCGATACCTGATTCATGACGGAGACCGTCGTCATCGTCGGTGCCGGCGAAGCCGGCGGCCAGACTGCCATCAGCCTGCGTCAGGGCGGATTCACCGCGCCCATCGTCGTCATCGGCGACGAAGGGCACGTGCCTTATGAACGCCCGCCCCTGTCGAAGACCTATCTTGCCGGCGAGGTCGGCGTGGAACGCATGCACATGCGGACGCCGGAGTTCTTCACCGAGAAAGACATCACGCTGCGTCTGCGCGAGACGGTGGTGCATCTCGACCGGCCGGCGAACAGCGTGCGGCTCGCGAGCGGCGAACATGTGCCGTATCGGTGGCTTGTGCTGGCCACCGGCGGGCGCGTGCGCAAGATGAACGTGCCCGGCGGCGACCTGCCGGGCGTTCACTATCTGCGCACCATCGACGACGTGGCGGCCTATCGCGAACGCCTGCAGCCAGGCCTGCGCCTTGTGATCGTGGGCGGCGGCTACATCGGCCTTGAGGTCGCGGCCGTGGCGCAGAAGCGCGGCTGCAAGGTGACCGTCCTGGAGATGCAGCCGCTGGTGCTCAATCGCGTGGTTGCGCCGGAGATGTCGCGTTTCTACACCGAGGTACACACCGCTGCCGGCGTGGATATCCGCGTTTCCACCGCGGTCACGGCATTTGAAGGCAACGGCAAAGTCGAACGTGTGCGATGCGAAGGCCAGGCGTTCGACGCGGACCTGGTGATCGTCGGGATCGGCATCGTGCCCAATATGGAACTTGCGGCAGCGGCAGCTTTGACCATCGACAATGGCATCGTCGTGGACGATTGCACGCGCACGGAAGATCCTCGGGTCCTCGCCGTGGGCGATTGCGCCAACCAGCCGAGCGGCCTCTATGGTGGGCGCATGCGGCTGGAGTCCGTGCCCAATGCGCTGGGACAAGGCAAAGCGGCCGCGTCGGTCATCCTCGGCGCGGCGACGCCGTTCACCGAAGTGCCCTGGTTCTGGTCGGATCAATACGACCTGAAACTTCAGATGACCGGCCTATCGCGCCCCGGTGACAGCGTCGTCATGCGCGGCGACGTGGCCGGACGACGCTTCTCCGCCTGCTACTTGCGCGGCGGCGTGTTCGTGGCCTGCCACAGCGTCAACATGGCGAAAGACTTCCTGCAGTCGAAGAAACTGATCGCGCAGAAGTGGCGACCCGATCCGGCCAAGCTCGCCGACGGCAGCGTCGCGCTGAAGGACCTCGCCGCGAATTAAGCGGCGGCTTTCGCCACCAATTCCGGAAACGCTTGCGCCATCACGCGCTCGAAATGAGCGACGAGATTGCCGTATTTCGCCGTCGCGGCGGTGAGCGGATTGCTCCAGGGCTGGCGGATGATGTTGCCGATATAGGACGCGATGCAGGCGTCCACCACGGTGGGCGAATCTCCGAAGCCGTAGGGTCGCGACCCCAGCCAGTGGCCGAGGGCCGCGACGTCGGCGATACCGAATTGATAGATCGTGTCGCGGCTGTGACGGCCCAAACCATGGCCATGGAGCGCGCGGCGAACGCTCCGCCGCAAGAAATACGCGATCGGCGGTTGGAGAAAGCCGGGCAGACCCAGCAGTTCCTTCAGGTAGCCGTCGCTTTCGCGCACGCACTCCGGATCGACCCAACGGCCATAGACCATCACCCAGTATAGATGCTCATCCAACATGCGCTGCATGGCGAGAGACTCGGCGCGCTGCGCGAGCGTCAGCCGCCCATCGAGTTTGTGGCCGCCGGTGCGCTCCAAATGCTCGATGATCAGTGTGGAGTCCGTGAGGATCTTGCCGTCGATATCGATGTAAGGGGCCTTGCCGGTGGCAGACCCCGGTCGGCCGCGCAGTGTGTGCACGGTATACGGAATGCCCGCGAGCCGCAGATAGGTCTCGAGCTTCATGCAGAACGGGCTCGGGTTTGGCAGGCCGGTGCTTGTGCCGGACTTGAACTGGTACAGCGTCAACGCCATTGCTTGCCCCTCACATGAACCCGCCCACTTGGTGCCGCCAGAGGCGCGCATAGGCGCCGTTCGTGGCCAGCAGCGCATCGTGGGTGCCCTGCTCCACCACGCGCCCGTTCTCTAGCACGACGATACGGTCGAGATGCATGATCGTCGATAGCCGATGGGCGATCGCGATGACCGTTCGTCCTTCCATCAACGCGAGCAGTCCGGCCTGGATCAGGTGTTCCGCTTCGCTGTCGAGCGACGAGGTAGCCTCGTCCATCAGTAGGATGGGCGCGTTCTTCAGGAAGGCGCGCGCGATCGCCACACGCTGCCGTTCGCCGCCGGAGAGTTTCATGCCCTTCTCGCCGACGATGGACGCATACCCTTGGGCGCGACCGGCGATAAAGTCATGACAATGTGCTGCCTTGGCGGCGGCCGTGATTTCATCGTCCGTTGCGCCGGGCTTGCTGTAAGCGATGTTCTCGCGCACCGACCGGTGAAACATGCCCGGGTTCTGCGGCACCTCAGCAAAGGCATCGTGCACGGAATCCCATGTGACCCGCGCGACATCCTGGCCATCGATGAGGATTCGCCCGCCGGACAATGGGAACTGCCTGCGAATCAGTTTGATGAGCGTGCTCTTGCCCGCGCCGGACGCTCCAACGAGACCGACCCGTTCGCCCGCGGCGATACTGAGGTTGAAATTCTGAAGCACCGGCGTGCCGTCCGGATAGTTGAAGTCGACATTGCGCAAATCGATGGCGCCGCCGCGCACGTCGAGCGGCACCGCGCCCGGCAGATCGACAATTTCGTGCGGCGCTAGCACGGTCTTCAAGGAGTCGGTGAGTTGGCCGAGATTCTCGAAATAGGCGAACAGAATATCGCCGAAGGACCGGACGTAGGCGCCGACCAGCATGTAAAGCGTGATCAGCATGGTGAATGCTCCAACGTTGATCTCGCCGCTGCGAGTCAACTGGAACGCGCTCCATGCGAGCCACGCCAGGAGGACGAAGCTGACGCTATGCAGGATCACGCGCATTTTGACCGCGGCGACGCGCACGCCCATGAACGTCTCCGCCTCACGGCTGTTGAACGAATCGAGCGAGGCGCGCTCGTGGGCTGACGCCACAAAGCTGCGGACCAAGTCCCAGTTCATCGCCGCGTCGCCCATGCGCCCGGCCTGTTCGGACGCGGCGTGGGAACTGGCCTGCGCCAGGGGGCGCAGGCGTTGCGCGAGCGCGCCGGCCAGGATGCCAAACAACACGATGAACACGGCGCCGGGGAGCAGCAAATACGGCGCATTGTGCGAAACCATGACCGCGGTGGTACCGATCAGGACGATGAAGCGGATCGAGTATCCGGCAATGTAGTCCACCAGCACCGCGGTGGCGCTGCCGGCGGTGCGGATCTTGTGCGCCAGAGATCCACTGGTGTGATCCATGAAATAGCGCGGCGCATGCTCCAGCAGATAGGCGAACAGATCCTCGTGAATGCGCGTGCGCATGACGATATGCACGCGATAGATCGCATTGGCGTAGACGTTCGCGATGACATAGCTGCCGAACCAGGTCGCGCAGAGTCCAAGAAACCAGAGCATCGGATCGCCGGCGCGGGCATCGGCGAGTACGTTGACCAGTTGACCGAGCACATAGGCTTGGAAGGTATCCACCACCGCGACCGCGCCGAAGAGCGCCGTGGACGTGGCGACCGCGACAGGAAATTCCCGCACATAGCGCCAGGTGAAGGCGAAAGGTGTGCGCGGCAGATCGAAGGCCGGCGCCGGCGGATGGGGCGCCACGGCCGCACCGCCGGCGGGAAGGCGCGTATCGTCAGGCATGACCGCGATTCTAGCGGAGACCGCGGAGTCTGACTCGCCAAAAAGGCGGACAGCTTTTCCGCCGATGGGCTAGTCTTCCGCCCCTTGCTTGCAGCGATGGTGCGGTATGGACGATTTGTGGGACATCATTTGCGTGGGCGCCGGTTCGGCCGGGCTGCCCCTGGCGATCCAGGCCGCGGGCCGGAACGCGAAGATCCTGCAGATCGATGCGGATTCCCGCGTCGGCGGCACGCTCTACTGGTCGTCCGGCCAGATCAGCGCGGCGGGATCGCGCTTGCAACGCGAACACGGCATCGCGGATTCCCCGGATGAACACTACGCCGATGCGCAGCGTATCGCCCACGATACCATCGATCCGGTGGTGCTGCGCCTGTTCGTGGACAATGCCGCCGGTCTGCTCGATTGGCTGATGGATCTGGGCTTCAAGTCCGCCCCCGGGACGCCGGTGGCCGGCGAGGCCCACGAGCCTTACCGCACGCGGCGCTACCAGTGGGGCACGCAAGCGGCGCTGTCGATCTTGGATGTGTTGCGACCGGTGCACGAGAAACTGGTGAAGGACGGCAAGATCGACCTGCGCCTTAGCCACCGCATGCGGAAGCTCACCACGGACCATAACGGCGCGGTGAATGGCGTGGAGGTGGAAGCGCCCGGGGGCAAGGTGCTGACCTTCCGCGGCCGCAATGTCGTGCTCGCGACCGGCGGCTATGCCTGCGGCCCGGAGGTGTGGGCCGAACTCACACCGCAGTATCCGCTGTGCTCGTACGCCAATCCCTACGCCCGTGGCGACGGCATCCTGGCGGCAAGGGAGCTTGGCGCGCGAATCGATGGGAGCGAGAAGTATCTGAACACCTTTGCCGGGGTTCTCGACCGTCCCGACGATCCCCGCAGTGGCATCTTCATGCTGCTGTCGCCCAATAGGCGCAGCGTTTGGGAAATCTTCATCGACGCGGCGGGCAAGCGCTTCATGCGGGAGGACCATCCCAGCATCGACTATCGCGAGCGTGCCCTACTGCGGCAGTCGGGCACCGCCATGACGGTGCTGTTCGACGAAGGCATTTTGCAGAATGCACCGGCGCTGTTCGCCATGCCCCCCGCGGACCTGCGCGCGCGATTCGGGAACCATCCGAATTTCCTCAAAGCGGATACGTTGGACGAGCTTGCGCGACAACTCGGCGTCCCGGCGGCCAATCTCAAGACGACGGTGACGTCTTACAATGAGGCCGTGGCGACCCAGCATGACGCGGCTTTTGGCCGTCATTTCCTGATTCGCGAGATTGCCACGCCGCCGTTTTATGCGGTCCGCGGTCAAGGAATCACCGTCGTGAGCCCGGCTGGGGTCGTGGTCGACTCGGACTTGCGGGTTCTGCGCACCGATGGCCAACCGGTGGTCAATCTCTATGCCGCCGGGGAGGTTCTCGGCTTCACCCGCGGCTCGGGAAACGCCTTTGTTGGCGGGCTTTCCCTCACCCCGGCGCTGACGTTCGGGAAGCTCCTGGGGGAGCGCATTTTGCACTGGTGAGTGTTTTCTGGGACCGACACAACCCTACTTTGAGTGTCATCTATTGGTGATGGGCCACGATTATTAACGGCCTTGTGGACGGGACGGGGTTACCGCGCTCATACTTCGGGCCTGATCGATATGTGATCATTTGGCGTCGGGGCGTCACAATGGTGCAACCTCTTCGAACATTAAGCCGTGGGTTGGAAGTTCTTCGGGTTCTCAACCGGAACAACGGAGCCGGCCTGCGCGTGCTTGCGGCGGCGACAGAGTTGTCACGCGGCGCGGTGCATCGTCTGCTGGAGACGATGGTGACCGAAGGCTACATCCGCAAAATCGAAGGCCGTTATTTCGTCGAGCGCAAGCTGCGCACGCTGACGGCGGGCCTGGAAGAATCCGACTGGTTGAACGACGCGCAGCCGGTGATCGAGGAACTGTGCCGCGACGTGATGTGGCCGATCTCGCTCGTACGCCCGAACGGGCTCGGCATGCAGACCTGCGCCGGGACGGACCGGATGACGCCGCTGCGGCATCACGTGGTGCCGATTGGGTTGAAGGTGCCGATGATGTGCAGCGCCGGCGGCCGCGCCTACGTCGCCTTCCAGCCGGAAGGCGTACGCAATATGATGATCGACGTGCTCGCGCGACAGGGTGAATTTCCGCAGGACCGCGAACTGTGTGTTAACGCGGAGTCGGTCGCGGAGATGTTGGGCGCTGTGCGTTCCAAAGGCGCCGCGGCGGCCAAGGGCAAGCACCGCATGAGCATCGTCGCCGTGCCGATCATGAAGGATGACAGCGAGGTGTTGGGCGCCTTGTGCCTGCGCTACTTCTCTGCCTCGCTCACGGTCGGGGAAGTGATGAAGCGCCACCTCGCCAAGATGCAAGCGAGCGCCCAGCGCATCGCCGACAGTGAAATCGCCCGCGCGCATTAGTCAGCGGCAACGTCAAAAAGAAAGGCCGCGATCCGGAGATCGCGGCCTTTTTTCATGCGTGAATGAATAGGACTTATACGCCGGTGCCCGGCATGGATTGGCCGTTGCGCATCAGGGTGCCGAACAAGCGTCCATCACCTGTGCGGATGCCACGGATTTCGCCGGGTGCCTTGTCGAGCGCATGCGTGTAGATCGGCTGACCGCGGAAGGCCCACTGCTTGCCACCGTCGGGGCGATCTACGATCGACCAGTTGCCGACCGGCTTGTCTTCCGGCTTAGCGAACACCGGCTGCCAGGGGCTGCCCGGACATTCATCACCGCAGTTGGGCGCGTTTGGACCGCCGCGAAGCTGTCCACCGCCGTTCCCGCGCACGTTACGGGTGTACATGGTGCGGCCTTCCGCCGTGGCGAAGAGTTCGCCGGCATCGGCGCCTTGCACCGTGACCCACGACGGACGCGCCGGCGGCTGTTCGACAACGGCGGGATGCCACTTGGGATCGACGCCTTCACCTCGGGTGTCGGTGGGACGAACGTCGGTGACGTAGCGGTAAACCGGTTTGCCTTGATAGGCCCATTGGCGCGTGCCGTCGGCGCGCGCGGCGAGCGACCAATCGCCCTTCGCCGCGGCCATCGCCGGCGCGATCACCGGCATCCACGTGCGGGCGCACTTGGCGTCGCAAGCCGACTTGCCGGTGGAATCCTTGTCGTAAGTGTAGAGCGTCAGGCCCTTAGCATCCGCAAGCACGTGGCCGATCACGGTCTTGGTGATCGTGACACCGGACGGCGTGGGGATCGACATGACCGCAGTGTTCCACTGCTGACCTACTTCATCGCCGTAGGTGTTGCCGGGGACTGTATCGCCGGAGAAGGCATACAGCGGCTTGCCGCGATAGGCCCACTGCTTGGCGCCGTCATTGCGGGCGATCACCGAGAAGTCACCCACCGGCTTGGCGTCATCCGCCGCGGCAAATGGCGGCCACTGCTTCGCGCAAGGGCCATTGCAGGCGGACTTGCCGGGATTCTGGTCGAGGATGGTCGTGTAGAGCGTCATCCCGTTATCGCCGGTGATGATCCAGCCGTGCCCGTGCTTGTCGAGTTTCACGCCCGACGGCGCCGGAGCGGGCTCGACCGCGAGGGCCGCACCGCCGCTGAGCGCGAACAGCGCGGCGGTGGCAACAAATGCGCGTGCAAACTTCATCGGATGCGCCTTACGCCAGGATGTCCGTGATCGGCTTGGATGTCTGGAGCGAGTTCGTGCCCCATTTGTCGACGCGCACGCCCATGATCTGTTGGATGGTGAGACCGACGCGGGTGATCGGATCACCGCCGCCGACCACGTGCAGACCGGTCTTCACGCGACCGCCGGCCTTGCCCGCCAGCCACACCGGCACCCCGTCGATGGTGTGCACGCGCGCGTAGTTGGTTTCGGTCGAGGCGAAGATCAGGCAGTTGTCGAGCAGCGAGCCCGCACCTTCCTTCACGTTGGCGAACGAGCGGACATAGTGAGCCCAACCGTCCATCGCGGTCTTTTGGAACCAGAAGACCAGCGGCTGATAGCCGAGCTTGGCATCTATGGCTTCTTCGTGCGTGAGCAGGTGGTGGGTATAGCTCTCGCCTTCCTTGCGCACGTTGGCGAAGTTGTCGGTGAAGACCATGTTGAAGACGTTGGTCTGATTACACGCAACCGCCATCGTCATCAGATCGGTCATGATCTTGTGCGTCGCGACGCACTGGTTCATCTCGCGCGCGGACGCGACCTTGTCCTTGTCCGGTTCGGCCGGCTGCCTGGGCACCACGCACGCGTCGTTGTGCGGCGGCTTCTCGAGCTGCAGAGCGAGCTGGTTCTCGACCTGACGGATCGAGGTGAAGTATTCGTCCAGGCGCTGTGCGTCGCTGGCGCCGACAGTCTTCACGTATTCTTTGCTGTCCTCCATGAACGCGGACAGCACGCTCTTCTTCAGCATCACGCGCGGATCCGGCTTGAAGTCGGCATTGTTCGGATCGACGAAACCGGGCCCGAACAGGCGCATGTACACGTTGAGCGGGCTTACCTCGGCCCCGGCGCGGCTATTGGTGTTGCGCGCGCTGTAGTTTTCGCGGGCAATGCCCACGCTTGTCATATCCAAGGTCTTGAAACGCGTGTTCCGGCCAATCACGTCGGCGACCAGAAGGTCGAACGTCGGCGCCGGGATTTCATTGCCCTTGCTCGGCGCGGAGCCGGTGCGGTTCGCGACCCAGCCCGTGAAGTGGGTGTAGTTCGAGCGACCATCGAGCGGCATATTGAAGCCGCCGAAAAAGTTCAGATGCTCAGCCAGCGGCTTCAGGGATTCGGTTTCCTCGAGGAAACCGATGCCCGGGCTGGTGGAGCGCTTCTCGGTGACGGCGTGACCGGGGGTATGTCCCAGTCCCCAATACCATGTGCCAAGACGCACCGGCAGCGGCGCGCCCGTGGCGGCCAGTGCGGTGCCGCTGTCGTTCAGGTGCGCGTTCAGGAACGGCATGGCGAGCGTGACAGCACCGCCGCCGAAGACGTTGCGCAGCAGACCGCGACGGGTGAGGCCGGGGCGTCGGATCAGGAAGCTCATGAACGGTTCTCCTCTTGAGAGGTCGTCTGTGCGGCTTTGGCGTCCTTCGCCGGCGACACGGCGAAGAGGAAGTCGCTCAGCGCGATCGTGCGCAGCAAATCCGGCACCTTGTACCCATCGCTCGCGAAGGATTTCTCGAGGTAGGTAATGACCGGTGAGTCTTCACGGCTCGGCGTACGGCCCACGGCGTAGGCGGCCAAGCGGTTCACGAAGCATGACGGCACCGCCTCGCTCCCCGCCATTGCCTTACCAAGGCTCGCGGCGTCCTTGTACTCGACACCGTCGAGATTGCCGGTCGTGTCGATCAACACGTCGTTCTCGGTGGTGCGGAACTCGCCCGCGCCGTCGAACTGCTCAAGCGCCAGCCCGATCGGATCGGTGACCTTGTGACAGCCGGCGCAGGCCGGAGCCGTCGCATGGGCGATCAGGCGTTGACGGGCGGTCTTGCTCGGCGAGTTCGGATCGTTGAACAGCGAGAAGTCCACGTCACCCGGCGGGTCCGGCACCTTCTGGCACAGCAACAGTTCGCGGATCGCGCGGCCGCGCAAGGTCGGGGAGCTGCGGCCCGGGTGTGCGTTCGCGGCCACGAAACCGATCTGGGTGAGCAGCCCGGCGCGTGTGTCGCCTTCCGGGAACTCGAATGCGGACCAGCCGCCGTCGGGATGCTTGACCGGCACGTGATAGATGCGCGCGAGAGACGGAGTCATGAAGGTTTTGCGCGTCGTGAACATCTCGCGATAGTCGCCGTTGTTCACCAACAGATGATCGACCGCCGTGCGGAGAATTTGCTCTTTCGCGTCCTCGGTCGTGCGCAGGCCGTAGACCGGATAGATCACCGGATCTTTTTCAAGGGTGTCGAACTTTGGGAAATCCAGGAAGTCCTTCAGGAATGCACGCAGGCCACGGTCGACGCGCGGCGAGGCGATCATGCGATCGACTTCGCGCTTCAGGCCGGAACTCTTATCGAGTTCGCCCTTTTCAGCGGCCGTAAGAAGCTGATCGTCCGGCGTGGTGTTCCACAAAAGGAAGCTCAGGCGGCTGGCCTTCGCGTAGTTGGTCAGCTTGAGCTGGCCGTCGGCTGCTTTCTCTGTCGTATCGGCGATGAACACGAATTCCGGCGTCGTCATCATGCCGGCAAGGCCTTCGGCGATGCCTTCATAGAAGTCGTGGGTCTCGACCGCGAAGTCGTTCGCGGCTTTCACCGGGGTGGCGAGTTCGCGCTCGGTCAACGGGCGGCGATAGAGGACGCGTCCGACCTTGCTGAAAAACTCCTTCGCGCAGGCGTCATCCGCAGCGGTGGCTTGCGCCGGCTTGCACGGGATGAGTTCGTCACGGTTCTCCGCGTTCGTCACCTGGGACGCGACCGATGCGGCGAGTTCGTAATACTGTTCGAATCCGGACGGCGTGATGCGGGCGCTGCGGGCGCCGAGCGCGTACAGACCATCGGTTCGCAAGATCGGATCGAAGTGACCGGCGATCACGATCTGCTCGCCGAACACGTCGGCGACGATATTGGCGTATTGTTCTTCCGTCAGACGACGCAGGTCGGGCGAACCGCCCGTGACCTTGGGTTCCGTCGGACCACAAGCGCCCAGCGTCACCGCGACAACAACCGCCGAAACTCCGGCCAACCAACGCATCGCTGAAATCCCTTTCGTCACTTAACGGCTCGACGTCTTCGTCTGATCTTCAGGCTTCAGGACGAATGCCCTGTAGGCCACAAAGCGGAATGCGGACGATATCGCCGTGCATTGACCGGTCTTCGGATCCGGATAGCCGTCCGCCAGCTGTCGTGCCGCGACCGCGAAGCCGGGGCAGCTGAAGTTGGCGTTGCCAATGACCGGACCGGAGCCGGTCACGTGATAAACGAACTGATCGAGATCGTAGTAGCCGTAGACCATCCCCTTGGCGGAGCGGCCATCCGGCGACACGTCGATCTCGACCGACATGTCTTTGGTCACCGGGTGCATGAAATTGTAGTTGCCGTAAAACGGCAGGCGCACGTCACCGGAATCGGTCGTCACCTTGCCGTCCTTGATACGGCCCTTCAGAGAGTCGCCGTAGCGCAGCTTGTTGCCCTCTTTGGCCGTATCGATCCGGTAGGATTGGAAAGGCAACGGCGTGCCGTCCGGAGCCTGCGGAAACTGGTCGATCGAGCGGTAGAAGCTGATGGTGACGTCATCGTCGTTCTGCATGTCGTCGACGTTGGTCACTTCCATCAGGATCATGGCGAGCCCGCTGGTGCCGCGCATCTCGTCGGCGTTGATCTCGTAGATGCCGTCGGTGCGCCAGCCGTAAATGCAGCCGGTGAGGCGATACATCTGATTGTCGATCGCCGGCTCGCCGTTCAGGCCGGTGAACTTCTCGTGCGCGCAGGTCTTCGCCGTTGCCTTGCCGTCGGTCGTGCCATCGAGATTCTTGCCGTAGGAAATCTTGCCTTCGATCGTGGCCATCGGCGGGTCTTTCACCACATCCGGATTGAGGCAGACATCGGCATTGTTCGGGCCGCGATGCACCGAGGGATTCCAGGTCGCAAGCGGCGACAGCATGCCGTTCTCGGTTTTCTTGGCCTTGTCTTCGCGCGACAGGCCGCGCCACCAGTATTCGTTATTGCTGATAGCAAGGCCGCCCGGACATTCGTCGGCGAAGCGGGTCTCGTAGACCGCGGTGAACCAATTGCGCACGACAAAGGCGAATTTGCGCCCCGGAGGCGCGGCCGCGTCGGCAGGCGCCGCGGCGCCCAGGCCGGTGGCCAGGGTGGCGGCTAGAAGCAGTGCCTTTGAATACCGGGTCGTTCGCGCCATGAGTCTCTCCGTTCTCGCGCTGAAATAGGCATAACTGCGCGGAAATCAAAGAATATCATGGTCCAACCGGCGAATCGTTGGCCGAATTGGAAATGATTTCATCAGGCGGGCTTACTTCGCTTTAGGAGCGAGGTTTCACGTCTTCCGGACGGCGGCGTTTGAGTTGACCCCGCAATTCGCCGCCTTCCTTGTACTTGGCGGTGAACACGTTCACATACAGGCGATCACTCATCAAATAGGCGAGAATCCCGTCACTAATGATGGCTTCGCCCACCAGGGGGTTGGTCACGCCCTTCGGCGACAAGTTCACGACCACGCCGGCGTTGCCGCCCGGGTTTTGCGGCCCGTGCAAACTTACGCTGATCGGCTGCGAGGTAAGGTTGGAATACGTCAGTTTCCAGCTCAACTTGAGCGTTTTGCGCTCTAGCACGAACTCAACATGTCCCGTGCCCGGGCTATCCGTAATGGCGCTTTCCTCCTCCGCGGACAGATCCGTGTAGAACTGGATCGGCGGGCCGCTGTCGTTATTGACCTTGGGCGGCGCCTCCGCGACGCCTGCGAAGGCGCTGCCGGCAACCAGCGTCAAAGCGAACAAAGATGCGCTAATCGCGCGAACAACCTGCATTGTCTCTCTCACTTGATGTGCATCCGCTTAAAGCTGGCGGCGGCGTTGGGATCGCCGGATTGATAGCGCGCTTGGTCCGGATAAGGGAATAGGGCGCGCGAAAACTTGGGCTGAAATGCGGCGACATTCTCGCCGGTGAAGCCCGGCGGCGGCTGAGCAGGCCCAACTTCCTTATCTGCAACACCATATGCATTGATGTGATCAGGTGCCTTGCCGCCCTCCACCCAGGCATCGAGCGCACCGAGCATGTCGGCAAAGTTCGCGCCGCCGGTTTTGCAATGACCAAGGCCGGGGAGCAGAAACAGCCGCGCGAAGCGTTCCATTGCCTCGCGTCCGCCCATCGTGCGCGTGGCCATCTCGTAGTATCCGATGCTGACCGTCGCCGGGATCGACGCATCGGCCCAGCCGTGGAACATGATGAGCTTGCCGCCATTCTCGGCGAACAGGCTGATGTCGGGATTGCCGGCGGTGAGCGCGCTGTAGCTGAGCCGCTGCGGATCGCGGTCCCAGTTGAATTCGCTGACATCGTAGGTCGGGCCGGGATCGAGCGCGAATCCGAGGTAGCGCAAGTTCTCCAGCGCGAAGCCGTAGCTTGGAGAACCCTTGCCCTTCATCAGCGCCCCCCAGCTGAGTTCGGTGCCGAACGGCTGACCGCCGACGCGCGTAAGGGGACCTTTCGAATTGCGCGGGCCGTCGTAGAACTTGCGTACGACCGCGACCTCCGCCTCCGTGAGGCATGGATCGCTTGCGCCGGCCTTGCACAGGAGCTTCGCTGGATCGAATTTGCAGGCGCGGGGATCGGAGATCATTCCGTCCTTGAGCCCGTCCAACGCATCGCAGGCATTCATCGACGCCGCGGCAAGAACCGCCAGTTTGCTTTCCGGCATGATCGGCTTGCCGCTCGCATCGAGATTCGCCATGACGTCCCAGGTCAACTGGAGCGGCGGCCCCATCGGCACGTAGAGCACGGATGCGCCGGCGACGATGCCGTCGAAGTCGTAGGGATAGCGTTGTGCCTCCACCAGGCCCTGCCTGCCGCCCGTAGAGCAGCCGCGGAAATAGCTGCGCTGGATGTCGCTGCCGTAGAAGGCCGCGGTGATCGCCTTGCCGGCAAGTGTCGCGACGTGAGTCGCACGGTGGCCGAGATCGTTCTCCGCCACGGGATTGGCATATGCCCACTTACCATCCTGCGCGGGACCGCGATGACCCATGTCCGTCGTGCCGCAGGCGTAGCCGCGTCCAACCGCCTCCGCACAAGAACTGATCTGCTCGAGGGTGCCGCACATGGCGCCGCAGCCCTGCATCAGGAACTTACCGTTCCAGTTCGCCAGCGGCAGCCAGAACTCAATGCCGACTTGCGGCGAGACATAGCCTTCGACACGACAGACCGCCGGAACTTTGTCCGATGCCGCCATCGGCTTTGCCGCGACCACTTTGGTCGGCGCATCGGGCACGTCGCTGAAATCGCGGCCCGCGAGCGCCGTGCATTGTTCCGGCGTTGCCGCGTGCGCAGCAGAAAGGCCCGCCAGGAGCAGCGCTCCGGCGAGTGCGATGATGGTACGCATAGGTCCCTCGCAGTCTATTTCTTGAACTCGTATCCGTCGGTGCCGTGAAAGGTGACGTTGAGCGTGGCCGTGGGCACTGTCGAGCGGAAAGTGGAATGGTGCAGGGCCTTGCCATGCACGAAGATGAAATCGCCCGGCGCCAGGCGGCAGACACCGCCGTCCTGCATCGTGATCTCCGCATGGCCGGACATGGCGCCCACGATGCGCGGCACGTTGGTCAGGTGCATCTCGTATTCATTGTCCAAGGGATTGTTCTGATTGAGCGCGAGACCCCAATAGGCCGCGGTCTGCTTTTCGCTGATCGCGAAGGTATCGCTCACCTGCTTCAGCGGCACATCGACGTGGGTCGCAAAGGAGCGACCGTTGTCATCGTAGCCCATGGCGCAGATCTTCATGACACGTCTCCTTTGTTAGCGGCCGGACGGAGCGGGTGTCGGCACGCCCAATGGGCGCGGCGCATCGCTGCCGAAGAAAGTCGATTCCTCGAGAAGTTCCCAACGCCCGGTCTTGCCGACCTCTTCGCGCAAGGCGTCGCCGGGACCGACCTCGAACACTTCCCCGTCTTCGGTGCGACGCAGGCGGCCCTTGGTGACGTAGAGCAAAGCGTCGGTGCGCTGCTGAACCCCGGGCGGGGTCTCGCCGCCCTTGTGCATGTTCGCGAGCCGGATGGAGTTTCCGTCGAAATTGTATCGCTTCACATGCCAGCGCGCGGTGCCGACCTTCGTCTCCGTGAGTTTCAAGTCCTTCCCGCGCACAACCTGCGCCTTGGGGTTCTTCGCGGTGTGATTGACGAAGTACTGCAGCACAACGGTATCGCCGGCGGGCTTCTTGTTGCGCATGATCCCGCCCGGCAGGAACGCCGCGTCACCCGCCTTCAGCGCGGTCGGCTTCCCGGCGATGTCGACGGTGACCTCTCCTTGCAGGATGTAGATTTCCGTCTCGTAGGTGATCTGGTGGATCACGCCCGCCGGCTGCTTCTTGAACGTGAGCACGCGAATCGTGCCGGTGGGGAACTTGTAAGCCCGCGCTTCATAGCGCGAGGCAGTGGCGGGCGCCTTGTCGACCGCCTCCTGGCCCTCGGCGATGAGTGTGCGTGTGCCCGTCTGTTCGCCCGGCGCGCTTTGGACGATATCCCACTCCGCCATCGGTTTGACGATGGCGTCTTTCTCATGGATCACATGGAGATTCGCCGCCACCGGCGCGGCGGCGTTTTGCCCCCACGCCGGTGCGGTGAGCGGCAAGAAGATGGCGACCAAGGCGCCAGTGATCCGTCCGCTGATCATCACACTCTCCTTAGAACTGATAGCTCGCCTTGACGCCGAACGTGCGCTTCACCGGCAAGCCGATGCGTAGCTCGTTCAGAACGGACCCGCCGCGGGTGGTCACCGGCAGGGCCGCGGTGAAACACGGTGGGCAGGCTGTGCTGGTTCCGTAGATCACGTCGTTGCCGCGCACGGCCTCGGTCAGTTTCTTGTCGTTGAACAGGTTGTTCACGTAGAACTCGACCCGGACGGCCGCGTTGTTGACGCCGGCGCGCAAGTTGAACGTGTGACGCGGCGCGAGCCAACCGACGTTGGTCGGATCGAAGAAGATCTTGCCGCGATACTTGTAGTCGACGCGGGCGAACCATTCCCAATCGCCAACAAGGCTAGCGGTGTAGTTAGGCGAGAGGGTCCAGGTCCATTGCGGCGACTGTTCCATCTGGTTGCCGTTGACGTTGGTGCTGTTGCGGATCTTCAGGCCGTCTGGGGTGAAGATGTAGTCTTTCACGATTGCGCTCTGCCAATCGAACGTGGCGGAGACCGAGAGTTGCTCTGTGACGGCGAGGTCGGCCTCGATCTCGATGCCCTTCAGGTTCACCTGGCCACGATTTTCCGTGACCGTGGCGGAGCCGGTGCTTCCATCCGGGCGCGTGAAGAACTGCGTGTTTGAGACCTGACCATCGCGCCACTTCATATAGTAAGCCGCGACAGTCGTGCGCAGGCGATTGTCGAGCCAGGTGCCCTTATGCCCGATCTCGAAGTTGTCGAGCTTTTCCTGCTTGAAGGTCAGATTGGTGCCCAGCGTGGACAACTGCGCCAAGATCGACGGCGCCAGGCCGAAGATGGTGCCGTTGAAGCCGCCCTGGCGATAGCCGCGCGACCACGTCGCGTAAGCCAGTGAGTTGGTATCGATCTCGTAGTCGATCGTGACGCGTGGCGAGAAACTCTTGAACGTGTCTTTGAAGCGGGGGCCGAAAACCGGGAACAGCTGCTGCTGGCCGATGCGGTCCCACTGGTAGCGGCCTTCCGCGTTGATGGTGAGCTGATCGGTCACGTCATAGTAAACGCCGCCGAACACAGCCGGCGTGTAGACCGTCGTTTTGGTTGACGCCTGGGTGAGACGTCCGGAGGCTTGGAAGCCGAAGTTGGAGCCGCCCGGCGAGCGGGTTGTGAACAGACTGGCGCCGAGTGTGCCGCGAAGACGCGCTTCTTGCGGCGAAGCGACGCGCGTCTCTAGGCTCCAATCCTCCGTCAGGCTCTGCTGTAGCAGCGCGAGCTGGTGGAACGGCTGCGTGAAGCACGGCTGGTTGGCGGCCGAACCCGCCGGCGCAGCGCAGGCCGCGGCCAGCGCGGCCGGCGTCGCCGGGTAGAACGGATTGGGGATATTGGACGCGTCGCGATATTCCTGATCAACGATCGTCGCGTACTTGGTGTAGTCGTAGGACGCGATCGCGCTGACCGCCCAGCCGGACTCAAGCTCGTAATCCGCACGCAGGTGCGTGTTGTAGACTTTGCGCTTGAGGCCCCAGTGATCGGTCCACTTGGGATCGAACGGCACCGGATAGCCGCGCACGTTGTCCAGGAGCTCGCGCCGGGTGAAGGCGTCGAGTGTGTCGTAGACGGAGATATTGCGGCGATCGATTTCTTTCAGGCTCGGCAACTCCCCGCACCACCACGGACCGCCGGTGCCGCCGAGGTTGCAGTTCAAGATCGGTCCGAGGCCCGCCACTTTGAGCGTTGCCGTGGGCGGCGCGCCGTCGTCGTCCTGAGTGTAAGAGGCGAAAGCGTTGATCTTCAGCTTGTCGCTGGGCTGGGCGACGACCGAAAAGGTCGCCGACCGGGTGTCCTGCTCACCGAGCCGATCCCTGCCGCTGGGGCCGCCGTTCTTGTATTGGCCGCTGAAGTGAAAGCGCCGGATGTTGACGCGCACCGCCAGTTTGTCGCGCACGATCGGTCCCGACAGACTGATGCTGCCGTCCAACCCGCCGTAGCTGTAGAGAT
This sequence comes from Rhodospirillaceae bacterium, assembly GCA_965279655.1. GTDB lineage: Bacteria > Pseudomonadota > Alphaproteobacteria > Rhodospirillales > Rhodospirillaceae > SCTM01. Next base: position 4,292,170 of record OZ257255.1, on the reverse strand, counting down.
CGCCCTGAAATTTTCCCGTGAGCCGGTCCATGCTCGGGTCCTTGGTCACGTAGTTGACCGCGCCTGAGAAGGTGGACCGGCCGAAGTACACGCTCTGCGGGCCTTTCAGCACTTCGACGCGCGCAACGTCGGTGACGTCAGGCGCGCCGTTGCCGACGTAGGGAGCGCCGTCAATGAAAACGGCGCCGCTGAGCACGGACAGGCCGCGGAAGGTGAGCCGGCGCGAGGACCGATCGACGCGGCCGTTGCCGCCCACCTGCGAGAAAAGGCCGGGGGTGAATTCGGAGATTTCCTGAATCGACTTGAGGCCGCGGTTCTCGAGCGCCTCCGCGGTCATCGCGGAGACCGCGATCGGCACCTGCATCAGGCTTTCTTCCTTACGGCGCGCCGTGACCGTGATTTCCTCGAGCGCCGGTCCCTGGGCGAATGCGCCCGCGAGCGGTACAGCCGCGCCGATGGCGGCAATCGTCATTGCGGCAGCCGAGCGATTCCGAATTCGAGATGTCATGGTGTCCCCTCTGGTTGACTGCTGGATCACGCCGTCCGCCCAATGCCCCTCGGGAACGGTCGGCGCCTCACGCCACTACGCGAACGTCATCGCTCTACTATTTGAACGTGCCGTCACCCGGCAAATTGATGATCAGGAAACCGCACGGGTCATGGCTCGCAACCCGCATGCGGTGGCCCTGCCCCGTGGTGTCTTTCAACAGGACCATGTCGCCGCGGGAGAAAAACCGGCTTTCGCCGTTGCTGACGCTCAACGCCATGCTGCCGGACATCACCGCGACGACATGCGGCTCGGCCGCGCGCGCGAAGTCCTGCACATGAGTCGGCTGCGCCAGCGCCATCTGCCAGGAATTCACATCCTGGTTCTTCGCTTGGACGCGCCGCCCGGGCCCGGTTTGCACCAGCTCAGTCTCGGTGAAGTAGGAATGGCCCTGCGGGTCGACGGCAATCGTCGTGATCTTCATAAGCCCCCCTCGCCCAGGCACCGGGCATCGGGGAAGGCTAATTGTGCGCGTCGTATTGTCTCAGAGGATACCCGCAGCATGTCTCACGGCGTGAGATATACCCTGGGTTCCGTGGGGATATATCGCCTGCTGACAGCACGACGAACCGCTCGGCGGTCGTCTTTCTATCCCTATAAAAGCAAAACGCACCGCGGGCGGTTTTGCCGCCGCGGGGTGCGTCTGCACAAGGTGTCTTAGAAGTTGTAGCTCGCCTTCAAGCCGAAGGTGCGCTTCACCGGAAGGCCGATGCGCAGTTCGTTCAGGATCGAGCCACCGTTAGTCGTCGGCGGCAGCGCGGCGGTGTAGCACGGCGGGCAAGCGCCGTTCACACCGTAGATCGTATCGTTGCCGCGGACTGCCTCGGTAAGAGACAGATTGTTGAACAGGTTGTTGACGTAGAACTCGACCTTCAGGCCGTTGTCGTTGTTCACACCGGTGCGGAGGTTGAACAGGTCGCGCGGCGCGAGCCAACCGACGTTCGTGGCATCGAAGTAGACCTTGCCGCGATGCTTGTAGTCGACGCGCGCGAACCATTCCCAGTCACCGGTAAGATTCGCGGTGTAGGTGGGCGAGATGGTCCAGCTAAACGTCGGCGACTGTTCCATCCGGTTGCCGTTGACGTTGGTGCTGTTGCGGATCTTCAAGCCGTCCGGCGTGAAGACATAGTCTTTCACCTTCGCGTCGGCGTAGTCGAACGTCGCGGACAATGACAGCTCTTCGGTGACGGCGAAGTCGGCTTCGATCTCGATGCCCTTCAGGTCCACCGCGCCGCGGTTGGCAACAACCGTCACGTTACCCGTGCTGTTGTCGGGGCGGGTGAAGAATGCCGTGTTGGAGACCTGACCGTCGCGCCACGTCATGTAGTAAGCCGCGATCGTGGTACGCAGTCGATTATCGAGCCACGTGCCCTTATGCCCGATCTCGAAGTTGTCGAGCTTTTCCTGCTTGTAGGTCAGGTTTGAGCCGAGGGTGGCAACCTGAGCTAGGATCGACGGCGCCAGCCCGAACAGGCCGCCGTTGAAGCCGCCCTGACGATAGCCACGCGACCACGTCGCATAGGCCAGAGAGCCTTCCGCGAGCTTGTAATCAAGAATCACGCGCGGCGAGAAGCTCTTGAACGTGTCCTTGAAGCGCGGACCGAAGGTCGGGAACAGCTGCTGCTGACCGATGCGGTCCCACTGATAACGGGCTTCACCGGTGAGGGTGAGGTCGTCGGTGATGTCGAAGTACAAGCCGCCGAACACCGCCGGCGTATAGACCGTGGATTTCGTCGACGGTTGGGTCGAGCGACCCGCGATCGAGATGCCGTAGTTCACGCCGCCGGGAACCATCGAGGTGAACAAGCTGGTGCCAATGGTGCCGCGCAGACGCGCTTCCTGCGGCGACGACACGCGACCTTCCAAGCTCCAGTCTTCCGTGATGCCTTGCATCATCAGAGTGAACTGATGCCAGGGCGTCGCATAGCATTGCTGTCCGCCCGTCGCGCACACGGCAGCCAGCGCCGCCGGAGTCGTCGGATAGTTCGGGTTGCGGATGTTGGAAGCATCCCGATAGGACTGATCGACGATCGACTGACTCTTTGTGTAGTCGTAGGAGGCGATCGCGGCCACGGACCAACCGGATTCGAATTCGTAGTCCGCGCGCAGGTGCGCGTTGTGCACCTGGCGGAGGAAGCCGACGTGCTCCATCCAGTGCGTATTGAACAGCGTCGGGTAGTTGCGCACGTTGTCGAGCAACTCGCGCCGCATCAACGCGTCCATCGTGTCGTAGACGGAGATGTTGCGCTTATCGATTGCCTTCAGGTTCGGCAATTCGCCGCAATACCACGGCCCGCCCGTGCCGCCGAGTTGACAATTGAACAGCGCGCTGAGACCGCCCGGCTTGATCGACGCCTCGACCGGCGTGCCGTCTTCGTCCTCAGTGAACATGTAGAACGCATGAAGCTTCAACTTGTCGTTCGGCGTGGCCACAAGCGCGACGGAGGCGGACTTGGTGTCCTGCTCGCCGAGTTTCCCCGCGCCGTTGCTGCTGGGGCCGCCGTTCTTGTATTGGCCGTCGAAATGGAAGCGCCGCACGTTGACGCGCACGCCGAGTTTGTCGGCCACGATCGGGCCGGTCAGGCTGGCGGAGCCGTCGATCCCGCCGTAGGAATACACTTCCCCTTGAACGCGACCCGAGAACTTATCGGTGCTCGGCTCCTTGGTGACGTAGTTGACCGCGCCGGAGAAAGTGGAGCGACCGAAGTACACGCTCTGCGGACCCTTCAGGACTTCCACGCGCTCCACGTCGCTGACGTCCGGAGCGCCGCTGCCGGCGTAGGGCGCGCCGTTGATGAACGTCGCGCCGACGTTCACCGACAGGCCGCGGAAGGTCAGGCGGCGTGAGCCGCGGTCGACGCGGCCGTTGCCTTGCACCTGTGAAAACAGACCAGGCGTGAATTCCGAGATTTCCTGGATCGACTTCAGGCCGCGGCTTTCGAGCACCTCTGACGTCATCGCCGTGATTGCGATCGGCACCTGCATCAGGCTTTCTTCCTTGCGGCGGGCCGTGACGGTGATTTCTTCCAGGGCCGGGCCTTGCGCGAACGAGATCCCGGCGGGCGCGACGATCCCTAAAGCGGCGATCGCGATGGCCGACGTCGTACGAAGCAGAATGCGTGCTGACATTTTTCCCCTCATGTGCAGTGGTTTAGATGCCGCCAAACGTCCCGATTTCCCCTCGAGGACGAATGCCGGCTTGTTTACAGCATAATGGACGCACCGGCCGGCAAGGACCCGGTTCCGGTGCATAACGATATGCAAAATTCGACTAATTGCCCCGCAACCAATTCAACTTAAGCGTGCCTGGCAACTCATAATGAAGAGCTCCACGCGCGAACGGCGCGTTTAGCGCGAAGCGAACCTAGGTGCAGCGCGACTCTGGGTTCAAACGAAACCGCCCGCGCGTCTCACGCTGCGAAATGACACGGCGCGTTTCGCTTTCGAAGGCCGATTCGCTGAAGATCACGCAACCTCTCGCAGTCGACGGGAGCAGGTGAACATACGAATGAATAACCCGCTCAGCTGGGCGAAAGAGGCAATGACGACGTCTGGCGAATGCTGGCCGACCCGGGCCGGGTCGAGAGATTGGCGCGCCCGAAGAGACTCGAACTCCTAACCTTCTGATCCGTAGTCAGATGCTCTATCCAATTGAGCTACGGGCGCGCACTCTAGGAAACCGGCCAATGAGACCGCCGGAGTCCTGTAACAGTTGACCCGCCGAGAGGGTATGGCGGACGTTCCGCCGCACCCCCGCGCGCGGGTGGGCTGGGAATACTAGGCTCACACTGGCCATGCAAGGAAAACCTGGACGCGGGGCTGGGCAAGCGCCGCGCGCGCCAAACGTGCCCTAACCCTGTGCGAGCCTTGCACAATCGTAGCGAGTCCGCTCTGGCCGCTTGTCCTCCTAAATTCCATCGCGTAAAGTCGCATCGGTCCGGGGGTGGGCAAATTTGCTGTTTATCCCAAGACTTTGCGGGGCGTTCCTTGCCAGGAGCGGCCGTAAGGGGTCCGGGCGGGGCGTAGGGCGGAGCGGCGGCAGGGCAAGTGTCACTGCGCTGTTTGCGGGAACATAAAGATGCGTGTGCAGGGGTTGTCTGTTCGTCTGCGCGAAGACCGGCGCTGGCGTAACCGAAATTTGGCCACCGTTTCCATCGCGCTGGTGCTTGCCAGCTGTGCGATGAGCGGCGCGCCTAGCCGCTCGGTCGCGGCCCAGGACGAGGCGCCGGCCCCGAAGGCCAAGGTGTCGCCGGAAGCCGTGGCGCAAGCCTCGAAGCCCTCTTCCAGCTTCGGCACGACGGCGGTCGGTCAGAAAGCCGCCGCGTTCCGCAGCGATTTCGACAAGCTCAAGTCCAACACCACCACGCGCAGCAACCAGCTTGAGTCGGTGCGCGCTCAAACGGTGAGCAACGTGCAGAGCTACCACGCGCTGGTGGGCGGCATCCGCTCGCGCCTGCAGATGGGCTCGACCCCGGGCAACCCGGAACTCCTGGCCCAATGGAGCCAGGCGCAGACCCAGCTCACCCAGATCGACAATGACATCCGCACCCTGAACCAGCTCTCGGCGCAGGTGTCGGCGGATGCGGCCACCTCGGCCTACCTGCTCGACAGCATCCGGTCCTCGTTCGCCCTCTCCGGGGCGCTGGAAGAAGACCATCGTCAGCTCCGCCTGCTGGAGGACGAAGTCAACCAGAACGCCATCGTGATCGACCGCGCGCTGCAGGGCCTGAACGACGAGATCAATCGCCAGGCGCAGTACGTCGCCAGCGAGCGCACATCGCTTGTGCAGCTCGCCGCGGACGTCAACGCGGGCCAGACTTATGGTGGCATGCAGCGCCGTGCGGCTCCGCCGCGGGCCGTTGCCAGCCTGACCCCGGCGGTTTTCAACGAGCGCCGTCCGCTGGTGGTGATCCGCTTCGACAAACCCGACGTGGCGTATGAGCCGGCGCTGTATCAGGCGCTGAGCCGTGCGCTGGAGCGCCGCCCGGATGCGGTGTTCGATCTGGTTGCGGTGGCGCCGAACGGCGGCAGCGCCGACACGGCGAAGCAAAAGGCCGACGGCGTTCTCAAGTCGATGACCGGGATGGGCCTGCCGGCCGATCGCGTTTCGGAGACCGAGATCACCAGCCCGACCGCCAACACCCCGGAAGTGCACGTCTACGTGCAGTAAAGCGCGGCGCGCGACTCGCATCGCACGCGCGAAATCGACCAGCCGAATCTGTGAGCACTTGCACACCGTATGGCGGTGAATAGGCGGTCGAATTTTCGCGCGCACCCCTGAGCGGATGCAGCAAACACCCTGTAAAAGAAATCCGTCCGACGGTGCGGCGCGCGGAGTCACGACGCGGCGAGTCTAGCCGCGAAATCCGACTTCCGATGCTGTCCGTTTCGCGGCGTCGGGCCGCAACGGCGGCGCTCAGGCCTTCTCTATCGCGACATTGTCGATCAGGCGCGCGCGCCCCAACTGCGCGGCCGCAAGCACGCGGCCCGGTTCGCCCGCGCCGGTGAGCGGCGCAAGCGTGTCGGCATGGCGCGCTTCGACGTAGTCGATCTTCCCGAAGCCGGCGGCCGCAATCTCTTCCTTCGCCGCGGCGAGGCTTCCGGCGATGTCAGCCCCCCCGGCGATTGCTTTCGCCGCGGTACCGATCGCCGCATAGAGCGCGGGCGCCTTCTTGCGTTCCTCTGCGGTGAGATATGCGTTGCGCGACGACAGGGCGAGGCCATCGGGATCGCGCTGGGTGGCCACGCCGATGATATCGACCGGGATGTTCAGATCCGTCTGCAAGCGCTTGATGATCGCGAGCTGCTGATAGTCCTTCTCGCCGAACAAGGCGATGTCGGGACCGGCTTGCAGCAGAAGTTTCGTCACCACCGTCGCCACGCCGTCGAAATGGCCGGGCCGATGCGCGCCGTCGAGCACATCGCTGAGACCCGCCACGCGTATCGAGGTCGCGAAACCCTCCGGGTACATGGCGCCGAGATCCGGCGCGAACAGAAGATGCACGCCAGCCTTGGCGAGCATATCGAAGTCCGCGTTCTCCTGCCGCGGGTAGGCCGCAAAATCCTCCGACGGGCCGAACTGCTTTGGATTGACGAAAATGGTGGCGACGACGCGATCAGCCTGCTGCAGTCCGCGCTGCATGAGCGCGACGTGCCCCTTGTGGAGCGCACCCATGGTCGGCACCAACGCCACCTTGAGATGATCGCGACGCCAGGCCGCGATACGGCGCCGCAAGGAATCGACATCGCGCACCATGATCAGCGTATCGGCAGGAGCCATAGGCAAAGTCACCGTGAGGAAGGGAACGCGCGCGGGCTTATATCGTAGCGCGCCGTACGAAATCCAGGGCGCGCATTACCGCTTCGGCTTCGCGCCGAAGACTTGGTCAGGCCCGGGGAAGCGGCGCGCGCGCACGTCATCCGCATAGGCGGCGACCGCATCGGAGACTTCCGCGCCGAGATCCGCGTAGCGCTTCACGAACTTGGGCGTGAAGGTCCCGAACAGGCCGAGGATATCCTCCGCGACGATGATCTGGCCGTCGCAATGCACCGAGGCGCCGATGCCGATGGTGGGCACATCAACGGCATCGGTGAGCGCGCGGGCTACCGGCTCGACTGTGCCTTCGACCACCATCGCGAAAGCGCCGGCCTGAGCGACCGCCACGCCGTCGGAGATGATCGCGTCGGATTCGGTATTGGTGCGGCCGCGCGCGCGATAGCCGCCGAGTTGATGCACCGATTGCGGCGTCAAGCCGACGTGACCCATTACCGGAATTCCGCGGCCCGTGAGAAAGGCGATGGTTTCGGCCATCTCTTGGCCGCCTTCCACCTTCACACCGGCGCAGCCGGTTTCCGCCATGACGCGCGCGCAAGCCTTGAACGCATCCGCCGGCGACGCCTGATAAGACCCGAACGGCATATCGACGATCACGCAAGCCTGGCTGGAGCCGCGCACAACGGCCTTCCCATGCGCGATCATCATGTCGAGGGTCACGCCCAGCGTTGTCTCCAGTCCGTAAACAACCATGCCCAGGGAATCGCCTACGAGCAGGAGATCAACGTGCTTGTCCATGAAGCGCGCCATCGGCGCGGTGTAGGCGGTGATGCACACCACGGGCTGCGCGGTCCCCTGCCCCGGCACCTTGCGCGCGGCGATGTCGCGCACGGTCATGCGCCGCGAGGGCGCGCTGCCGGATGTGCCAGTTTGCGGAGTGGTGCTCAACGGAATGCCCTTCCTTAGCCGGGCACGTCATACCACAGGGCGGGGCACCGGGGTATCGGAGGCGACGGCCCCCATGGCGGGGAATTCCAAATGCACGCGCAGGCCCGGCTTATTGTCCGACAGGGTCATTTGAATGTGATGCTGGCGGGCGATGGCGGCGACGATGCTCAAGCCCATACCGGTGCCGGGCGTATTGCGGCTGACCTCTAGCCTATACAAGGGCGCGAAAACCTTCTCGCGCTGGCCCGCGGGAATGCCGGGGCCGCGATCGGAAATTTCGACGATCGGCACGTCGCCGCCGCGAAAAGCCGCCACGGCGATATTCGAGCCCAGTGGCGTGTGGCGCAAAGCGTTGTCCAGCAGGTTGGCGAACATCTGGGTCAGAAGGGCGCGGTCCGCGTGAACCATGAGGGGCCCGTCGACGGCGACGGAGATCTCGCGTCCCTGCTCTTCCGCGACAGGCAAATAGTCCTCGATCAGTGTGCGCACGAGGTCCACGAGGTCGAACGTCGCGAACCCTGCCGTCCGCGATCGCGCGTCAATCTCCGCCACGCGCAAGAGTGCACTGAAGGTCTCGAGGATCGTGTCGACATCCCGCACGGAGCTTTCGATCGCCGTGCGCAAGGCGCCGGCGTCGAGTTCGCCACGATGGGCGAGTTCCAACCGCTGACGCAGCCGGGTCAACGGTGTGCGCAAGTCGTGCGCGATGTCCGTGGACACCTGCCGCACACCGGTCATCAGGTTCTGAATGCGACTGAACAGCGTATTGAGGTTTTGCGCCAGCTGGTCGAATTCGTCGCCCGTGCCCCGCAGTGGCACACGACGCGACAGATCGCTGTCGACGATTTCATGACTCACCTGCGTGAGCGCTTCAACGCGCTGCAAGATTGCGCGGCTCATCGTCGCGCCGCCGGCGAGACCCAGCACCAACGCGGCCAGAGCCCCCCAGCCGAAGGTCCGGGTGATGGATTTCTCAAGGTCGCTGAGTTCCGAGCTGCCAACGCCGATGAAGAGATAGGCGTTGTCGACCACGCGCTGCCCACGACCGCGGAATTCGGCCGGGATGCCGGGCGGGCGCGGCGATCCGTCATCGTGCCAGATGCGCATGCCTTCGATGGGATCCATCGCGCTCAAGGCTCCGGCAAGCACCTTGCCGTTCGCGTCTTGCAGCAGATACAGCATGTCGTGATCCGGGTGCGCGTCCTGACCCGCGGCGACCGCCCCGGTTAAGCGCGCAAGATCGCCGCCGCGAGCCTGGCTCAAGATCTCATCGACTTCGGACGAGGCCTGCGTATCGAGACTGTCGGCGAGGAATGCCGCGGTGGAAATATAAATCGTGACGCCGAGAACAATCGCCGAGAAGGTGAACAGCGCGGCGTAACCGAGCGTCAGCCGGAAGCTGGACGTACGGAACAGCCTAGAGCGGAGCACGTATGGAGTATCCCTCGCCGCGAATCGTGTGGATCAGTTCCTGCTCGTAGGGCTTGTCGATCTTCGCGCGGAGCCGGCTGATATGACTTTCAACCACGTTGGTCTTGGGATCGAAGCGATACTCCCACACATGCTCCAGCAGCATCTTGCGGGTGACCACCTGATTTACATGCTGCATGAGGTACTCGAGCAGCTGGAACTCGCGGTGCTGCAGGTGAAGTTCCTGGCCGGCGCGCGCAACGCGGCGTGACAGAAGGTCGACCTCCAGGTCGCACAATTTCAGGCGCGTTTCGGGCTTCTCCGATTGCCGGCGGCGGCCAAGCGCGTTCACGCGCGCCGCCAACTCGACGAGCGCGAACGGCTTGACGAGATAGTCGTCCGCGCCGGCATTGAGACCGGTGACGCGATCGTCCAGCGCATCCAAGGTGCTCAAGACCAGAATCGGCATGGTGAACTTTCTGTCCCGCAGATCGCGTATCACCGTCAGCCCATCGCGCTTCGGCAGCATGCGATCCACGATCAAGACATCCCAATCGCTGATGCTCGCGCGCGCCATTGCCGCCTCGCCGTCGCCGGAAATCTCGACGTTGTGGCCATCCCCGCCCAGGCCTTCACGAATGAAAGCAGCGGTTTCAGCGTCATCTTCGATCAAAAGGATTTTCACGCACGCTCTCGAGCGGGAACTGGCGTTCGACGCCAGCTCAGGAAACTGTGCCCGAAGAGTCGTAGTCCGCAGCGCATTGGTCAAGCGCTGTCGACCCGTTCTGCGCGTATTTGGGAGCAGGCTTACCTGGGGCTGGATCCCCCGACCGGCCGGAGTGGTGCGGCCGGTCGGGGCATCTCACGGACTGGGTGGGCAGTCCCAGTGGCGCACGGGAGACCGTTGTCCGTGCGTCGTTCGGTTAACGTCGCGCGCGTGGCCTCGGGTCCGGCCGAACAACATTGGGAATTGGTAAGGTCTTTGCCGATCCGCCTTAGCGGGACCGATAGTGCCAGAGCACCACACCGATCGCGCCGACGAGCAGCGCCAAGCCGAGCGCCGTTGAGAGATTCATCGCGGCAGCCTGATCAAAAAGGTCGTGCCGCCGTCTCCGGTTTGCACGAGTTGCACGTCGCCGCCTTGCGCGCGCAGGCTTTCGCGCGCGATCGGCAAACCGAGACCCGAACCGCCGGAACGGGCCGAACCGGCAAAAGGCATAAAGAGATTCTCCATCGCCCGCCGCGGCAATCCGGGACCGTTGTCGGTGACGGCGAGCGCCGGCGCGAGGTCGGCGCGCCAGGCGATCCGCACTTCGGTTGCGCCGGCCTCGGCGGCGTTGCGCACGAGATTCTCCAGCGCACGCTGCAACAAGTCCGGATCGATCGGCACCGACAGCTCCGCCGGAACCTCGATCACGATGCGGCACGTGGGCAGGGCCGGCGCGAGTGTCGCGGCGACTTCCTGTACCACCGGCGCCACGCGGTGCAGCCGGCGATGCACGTCCGGCAAGCCTTCCTGCGCGAATTTCAAGGTCGACTTGGACATGGCCACCGCGCGTTCGATGGCGCGCACGATGCCGGCGCTGATGCGCTTCGTCTCTTCGTCGGCGGAGGTGGCGAGGCGTTCCGACTCGAGCATGGCGGTGGCGAGGATGTTCTTCAGGTCGTGAGAAACCTTTGTCACCGCGGCACCGACGGCCGCGAGCCGCTCTCGCTGCGTGAGCGCCTGACGTAGCTGGTTCTGCATTTCCGCCAGCGTACGTTCCGCCACGCCGACTTCATCGCCGCGCTGCGCGGGCACGATCACGCGCCCCTGGTCCTCGGGCGCCTTGCGGAAGGCGATCATGCTGTCCGTGATCTTGCGCAAGGGAAACACGGCGAGCCACTGGATGCTGGCATAGACCAGTGCCGCCGTGGTCATGGAGATGAACACGCTGACCGCGAGCACACGCGTGGCATAGTCGTGCATCTCGCGGCGCAAGGGCTCTTCGTTCAGCACTGCTTCGACCGTGACGTTCCGGTTGGTGTGGCCGTAATCCATGACGCTGAAGACCGGATTGCCGGAACGCATCAGCACGGCGAAGGCGTCGGCGATGCGTTCCCAATCCGGAGCATCGCGCAGGTCGTAGACCGTGGGGATCTGCGGTGGGATGCGCGGCGCCAGGGTGAGCGGCGGATAACCTTCGCGGATCAGCGTCATGCCGAGCATGTCCGCCTGGTCGAGCAGACGATCGCGCAACGATGGATCGATACTGCCGCCGGCGGCCTCGAGGGCCGTGAGGACCAGGTGCGCCTGGTCGAGTTTGTCGCGCAGATACTCGATGCGGAAGCGCGCCACCGACGGCGCGAAGATCAGGACTTCCGCGAGCATCACGAAGCCGATAGTCAGCACCAGCAGGCGGGCCGACAAGCCGAAGGGCACCGCGGTCGCGAACGGCGCCGGGCTCGCGAGCGGCGGGCCGAATCCCGCCGGACCCGGCCGGGTGGCGGCTGGGGAGGCGAGGACGGACGGTTTGCCCTGGTCATTCATGGTTGGGGCATCGATTGGGCGTTCGGACTCCGGGCCGGGCGGCGGCCCAGCGGGGACCCCCGGCGCGGCCGGCTGAAGGAGGCCCTTTATCCCCCGCCAGGACCCCTAAATCATAGACTTTTCCGGGGATTAAGGGGGGTTAAGCTATGGAAAAGGGCCGGATTTGGTTGACTCCCCGGGTAGCCCCCCGTATACACCGGCGCCTTGAACGGCCTGGCGCGCTTCCCGCGACCGGCGAAGTGTTCTTTTTTTCGCGAAAACCGGAGTTGTCGACGTGAAACGCACGTATCAACCGAGCAAATTAGTGCGCAAGCGCCGCCATGGCTTCCGCTCGCGTATGTCGACCGTCGGCGGCCGCAAGGTCATCGTCAGCCGTCGCGCCAAGGGCCGCAAGCGTCTGTCGGCCTAGGCCACATCGGCTGCCCGCCGGGGGTAGTTGATCCTCGCCCGGCCATCTCGGTGGTGAACCCCCAGTGGTGGACCCATGCGCCGCAGCTGGACGTCCTTGAAACGCCGCGCCGATTTTCTGCGAATCGCAGCTTCGGGCCTGCGTCGGTCCACACCTGCTTTCGTTCTCCAAGCCGCCACAGCGACCACGCCTGAGGACGGCGTGCGCGTGGGCTTTACGTGTAGCCGCAAGGTCGGCAACGCGGTCGCGCGCAATCTTGCGAAGCGCCGGCTGCGCGCCATCGTCGATCAGGTGCTGGGCGGTGTGCCGACCGCGCCGCTGGACTACGTTCTCATCGGCCGCACCGAAGCGCTGACCCGCGACTTCGCCGCCATGGCTAAAGAACTTCGTCAGGCGCTCGACCGGGTTGCGCAGCCGAAAGGCCGCGCATCGTGAGCACGTCAGTGAAAATTGGCGTCACATTTGTTTTGCGCGCCCTGATCCGCGCTTATCAACTCTGTCTCGCACCCCTCATCGGCCCGGTCTGCCGCTTCACGCCGAGCTGTTCGGTGTATGCTGCCGAGGCGATCTCCGTGCATGGTCCCTTGCGTGGGGCTGTCCTGAGCGTTTCGCGTCTTTGCCGTTGCCACCCCTGGGGCGGAAGCGGCCACGATCCTGTTCCTGGCCCTGTCCCTGGGCCGATGCCATCCCGCTTGCAGTGCACGTCAGTCGAGCCCACGTCATTGCACCCCACCTCCTGATCTCTTCGCGCTGGAAATTCCTCTCCCATGACCGAGAACCGCAACACCATTCTGGCGATCGTCCTGTCGCTGGCCATCCTGCTCGGATGGGAGATGTTCTTCGCACCCAAGAACGTGCCGAAGCCGCCCACGCCCGCCACGGCCACGACGCCTGCGACCACCGAACAGCCGCCGCCGGGCCCGCCGCTCGCCGCCGCCGTCTCGCCGCCCGCGGCCCTGCCCTCGCCGGGCGGTACGGAAGAGAATCCCGCGCGCGAGAGAGCGGTCGCAACCGAGACCCGGGTGAAGATCGCCACGCCGCGCCTGCACGGCACGATCTCCCTCAAGGGCCTGCGCTTTGACGACGTCACCCTCGCGGAATTCCACGAGAAGCCGGACCCGCGCAGTCCGGAGATCACCCTGCTGTCACCGCCCACGGCGCCGAAGCCCTACTACAGCGAAGTGGGTGTCATCGGTGCGGAAGGCGTGAAACTGCCGACGGCGGAGACCACGTGGACCGCCGACACCGCCGATGCGACGCTGACGGAGAAAACGCCCCTCACCGTGCGTTGGGACAACGGCGAAGGCTTGCGCTTCACCCGCAAGATCAGCGTCGACGAAGACTTCATGTTCACGGTCGAGCAGACCGTGGAGAACACGACCGACAAGCCGGTGACGCTCTATCCGTACGGCCTGGTTGCGCGCGTCGACACGCCGCCGACACAGGGCTTTTACATCCTGTTCGAAGGCCCGTTGGGCGTGTTCAACGGGGCCAGCAAAGAGATCAAGTACGACGACCTGAAAAAGACGGGCCGCGAGACCTTCGAGTCGACCGGCGGTTGGGTCGGCATTACCGACAAGTACTGGCTCGCAGCCGTGGCGTTCGAGCCGAACGTGAAGTTCAACGCGTCCATCAGTCACACGATGGCGGGCGATCGGGACCGCTACCAGTCCGACCTGCGCACAGATGCGCTGACCGTCGCGCCGGGCGCGAGCGGCACGTCGAAAGGCTATGTCTTCGCCGGCGCCAAGGAAGTGACGCTGCTCGATCAATACTCCCTGAAGCTCGGCATCCCGCGTTTGGATCTCGCCGTGGATTGGGGTTGGTTCTTCTTCCTCACCAAACCGTTCTTCTATGCGCTCAACTGGCTGCGCAGCTTGATCGGCAATTTCGGTCTTGGGATTCTTGCGTTCACCACCGCCTTGCGCCTGGTGCTGTTCCCCATCGCCAACAAGCAGTACGCGGCGATGAACAAGATGAAGGCGTTGCAGCCGCAGATGAAAGCGCTGCAGGACCGCTATGCCAACGACAAGCAGAAGCTCAACACCGAGCTGATGGAGTTGTACAAGCGCGAGAAAGCCAATCCGGTCGCGGGCTGTCTGCCGATCCTGATCCAGATCCCGATCTTCTTCGCGCTCTATAAGGTGCTGTTCGTCACCATCGAAATGCGCCATGCGCCGTTCTACGGCTGGATCCACGATCTCTCGGCGCCGGATCCGACCAACATCTTCACGCTGTTCGGCCTGATCCCGTTCACCATGCCGGACTTCCTGCACCTCGGCGCGCTGCCGATCATCATGGGTGCGACCATGTGGCTGCAGCAGAAACTGTCGCCGCAGCCGCCCGATCCGATTCAGGCGCGCATGATGATGCTGTTGCCGATCGTCTTCACCTTCATGCTGGCAAGCTTCCCGGCGGGCCTCGTCCTGTATTGGACGTGGAGCAACCTGCTCGGCATCCTCCAGCAGTGGGTGCTGATGCGCAAAAGCCCGGACGCCCCGAAAGCAAAGGCTTAATTCCGTGGAAGACCCCGACGCCATTGCCGCCGGGGCGCACCTGTTCTCGCGGCAATGTGAGTTCATCCGCGGCGTGCTGAAACTCGACCAGATGCCGGACGCGAACTTCCCCGAAGTCGCGTTCGCCGGACGGTCGAACGTCGGCAAGTCGAGCCTGATCAACGCCCTGACGGGCCACGGCGGGCTCGCGCGCGTGTCCAATACGCCCGGACGCACCCAGGAGATCAACTTCTTCCAACTCGGCAATCGGCTGATGCTGGCGGACCTGCCGGGCTATGGCTTTGCCCAGGCACCCAAGGACAAGGTCGAAGCCTGGACCGACGTCATCAAACTGTATCTCAAGGGCCGGCCGACCCTGCGGCGCGCCATGGTGCTGGTGGACGCGCGCCACGGTTTCAAGCCCGTGGACCGGGAGATCATGACGCTGATGGACGACTCCGCGGTGAACTACCAGATCGTGCTGACCAAGACGGACAAGGTGAAACCCCCGGCGCTGGCCGCGCTGCAGGAAAAGATGTCCGGTGAAATGGCCAAACACGTGGCGGCACACCCGGAAATCCTGCTCACCAGCTCCGTCTCCCAGGACGGGCTGGCGGAGATGCGCGCCGCCTTGTCAGCACTGGCGCGACCGGAGTAGGTATCCGGGCTGCAAAGCCAGACCAGCCTTCCAGAGGGCCTCCAGAAGATGATCAGTGACGACGACGCCCAGAAGAAGGCGTGGCTTGAGAAGGCCGGCATCCTTGCCGAGGCCCTGCCCTTCATGCGCGAGCACAACGGCGAGACCGTCTGCGTGAAGTACGGCGGCCATGCCATGGGCGACGAGAAGGTCGCCGATAGCTTTGCCCGGGACATCGTGCTGCTCAAGCAGGTCGGCATCAATCCGATCGTCGTGCACGGCGGCGGCCCGCAGATCGGCGCGATGCTGGCGCGCTTGAAGATCAAGAGCGAGTTCATCGACGGCCTGCGCGTCACCGACGCGGATACCGTGGATATCGTCGAGATGGTGCTCTCGGGCTCCATCAACAAGCAGATCGTCTCGGCCATCAACCGCGCCGGCGGATTCGCCATCGGGATGAGCGGCAAGGACGGCAACCTGATCAAGGCGCGCAAGCTGCGCCGCTCGAAGAAGGACCCGGGCTCGAATATCGAGAAGATCCTCGACCTCGGCTTCGTCGGCGAACCGTATGAAGTGAACCCGATGATCCTCGATACCCTCGAGAAGTCGGACATCATTCCGGTGATCGCACCGATCGGCGTGGGTCCGAACGGCGAGACATACAACATCAATGCCGATACCGCGGCCGGTGCGGTCGCGGCGGCGGCGGGCGCTGCGCGCCTGTTGATGCTGACGGACGTGCCGGGCGTGCTGGACGACACCGGCCGCCTGATCAAGGAAATGACGGTGGAACGCGCCAAGACCCTGATCCAGTCGGGCACGATCTCCGGCGGGATGATTCCGAAAGTGGAAACCTGCCTTGACGCGGTGCGCGACGGCGTCGGCGCGGCGGTGATCGTGGACGGCCGCGTGCCGCATGCGGTGCTGCTGGAGCTGTTCACGCCTTCCGGCGCCGGTACATTGATTAAGGCACGTTGAGTCCGTGGCGGCGAGCCGCCCCGCCGTCACCCGTGCCGACCTGGCCCATGTCGAGGGCTGGGTGTTCGATCTCGACAACACGCTCTATGCCGCCGGCACGAATCTGTTCCATCAGATCGACGTCCGGATGAAGACCTATATCGCCAAGCTGTTCGATATCTCGGCGGAGGAAGCGTTCGCGCTTCAGAAATCCTACTACCGAAAATACGGCACCAGCTTGCGCGGACTGGTGCTGAACCACGGCATCGATCCCGACGCCTTCATCGACTTCGTCCACGACATCGATCACAGCGTGCTGGCGCCGGACCCGGAACTGGCCGCGGCCCTGGCCGCGCTTCCAGGGCGCAAGGTGATCTACACCAACGGCTCGGAATACCACGCGGCGCAGGTGCTCGCGCGCCTGGGCGTGGCGGAGCACTTCGATGCCATCTTCGACATCCGCGCCGGCACCTACATCCCCAAGCCAGATCCCGCACCCTATGCGGCGATGGTGAAATCGCTGGGGATCGCGCCCGCGCGCGCGGCGATGTTCGAGGACAGTTTCAAGAACCTGAAGCCCGCCGCGGACCTCGGTATGGTGACCGTGTGGGTGCGCCATCCGGAACACGTGCCGGCCGCGGACGATGACGTGAGCCATTGCCGCTTCGTCACGGACGATATGGTCGGGTGGCTGGAGGAAGCCGTAGCAGCGTTGGCTTAGGTCAGCCCTCGGCCTTTTTACGGGCGAGGTCTTGATACATTTCGATCTGCCACTCGAGTTCGGCCTCGGTGGCATCGAAGCCGCCACCCGGGCGCGGGTTGACGACATCGTCGGGCGGCACGCGACCGACCCTGAGCTGAATCTGCGCGGCACCTTCCGCGGAGAGGTCCGCCGCCCAGCACATGGCGAGCACGCCCTTCCCGCTGGCGGCGCGAAGCGCCTCCACCACGGCCGCGACGGGCAACTCGGCCATCAGGGCGAGCGCCGACGCCACGAGCGGTGCGGTGTTCTCCGCCGCCACTTGCAGCAGGTGACGCTCCGTCAGCTTGCCCTGGCGCCGCATCGCTTCCACTTGGCGCTGCGCCAACTCCATCGCTTCGCCCGAGAAGATGCCCTCGCCCGCATCGAGATGAAGGCCGTCTTCCTTGCGCAGCTTGTCGCGCACCATGTGACCCAGGCTCTCGATGGTGGTGGGGTCGAGATCCCTGCGCTCGGCGAGTTTCTGCAACAGCACCGTGGCGACGAATTCCGCCATGCGCAACGCCGCACGCGAGGGCAGATTGCGCCGATTGACCAAGGGCTCGTGCCAGGTCGCCTGGTGGGGCGCCGCATCGATGATGGCGTCGAGGGTCTCTTCGCGGATTTGGGCGCTCTCGTTGCGCAGCAGCGAGGTGATCACGTCCACCTGACCGCTTCCGACCAGCGCATGGCTGACTTCCTCGCCGACGTTGATGCGCCGCGAGATCGCCATCAAGGAGGCGGTCATGGGGCTCGCGGCGATGATCTCGATCAGGTCCTCATCCGTGAGCACCGGCGAGAACTCGAGGATCGGCGCGGCGACGCTGATCTCCGGATCCTTCGCCAGGGTGAAGATGACGTCGTGGGGCGCATCCGGCACCGAGTGGAGGGCTTGCGACAGCACGCGGCGGACGCGGGGCAATTGGTCGCGCGCCAACAGCGACAGCACCTGATGCACGGCCCGGAAGGTCTTTACCTGATCCTTGCGCGCAAGCCCCGGCACGACGCGCGTGACGCGGTCCGCCAAGTCGCAGCGCACGTCGGCGTCCGTGTCGGAGGCGAGCAGCAGCGAGGCCTTGGGCGGCGTGGCTTCATTGATGGCGATGGCGCGACGCACCCGCGGGTCCGGATCGCGCGAAAGGTAAAACAAGATCTCGGGCTCAAGATCGTTGCGTTCGGCAAGCTCTAGGCGCACCGACGCATCCGGATGATCCAACAGGTCGCGCGCCTGTTCGTAGGTGATGCGCTGGCCCGGCAGGCCGAGAAGATGGACGAGGCGGTTCTTGGCGGTGGACATGGGCCCTAGCCCACCATGGCGGTCGCCGGCGGCGCCACCGTGAAACTGCCCTTGCCGCCGCGCTTGGCGGCATACATCGCCGCATCGGCGCGGGCGAGCAGTTGCTCCATGTTTTCCGGACCCGCGACCCACACCGCGACGCCGATGGACATGCCGATCGGCCGATCGGGACTGCCGGAATAGGCGAGGAGTTCCTTTGTCCGCTCCAGGAACTGATTGGCGCGGCGTTCACCGATGGACAGGTCCGCGTTGTGCAGCCACACGGCGAACTCGTCTCCGCCCAGGCGCGCGACCAAATCCGTCGGGCGGGTCTGCTGAACGAGAATCGCGCGCACCTTCTGCAGCAGGTCGTCGCCGGCCTGATGACCCTTGGTGTCGTTGACGTGCTTGAAGTTGTCGAGGTCCACGTACATCAGCACGGACGTGGTGCTGCCCGCCGGCACCCGGTCGCCGCGCGAGATGTGACGGCGCAGGCCGTCCAGGAAAGCGCCGCGGTTCAGCAAGCCGGTGAGCGCATCGGTGCGCGAAATCTTCAGCACATGTTCATGGTGGGAAAGCTGCTCGATGGTGATGCCGACCTGGTTGGCGATGTCTCCCAGCAGCAGGCGATCGTCGTCGTTCCAGGCGCCGCGCTCCACCTTGCGCCACAGCACCACCGCGCCGTTGGCTTCATGCTGATAGCGCGCCGGCGAGGCCAGCACCTGCCAGCCGTTGATCACCACTTCCGCCGCCGCCGCGCCGTCGGCCAGGCTCGATAACACCGACACCGCGGCTTCCGGCGGCAGATCGCCGATATGTGCGGCATGGCGGTAGCCCGGCGTGGTGGTCTCATCCTCCGACGCGCGGAAGATCTGGCAGTGTTCCGCGCCGAGCCCGCGGGCGAGCACGTCCGCCGCGACGTTCAGCATCGCCTCCGGATCCACCTCGTCGCGGAAAGCGCGGACGATGCGGGTGAGCATGCGTTCCCGGTTGCGCACCCGGGTGAGCGTGTTCTCGCGGTCGCGGGTTTCGGTGACATCGCGGCACACGCCGCGGGCGCCGATCCAGCGCCCTTCCGCATCGACCAGCGCCATCGCGGAGACCAGCACACAGGCCGCGCGGCCGTCCGCGCGCTTCAGCCAGAACTCCTCGTTCTCGATACGCCGCTGGGTGAGGAACGGCATGCCGGTGCCCATGACCGCATCGCCGGCCACCAGCGTGGTGGGATCGCAGGAGATCAGCGCCTCCGGCGTATACCCGAGCGCGCCGCGCGGCGGCACGAACACGAAGCGGCGATTGCGGCTGATCTCCCAGGGGAAGTCCGAGGAGATGTCGATGAAATCCTTGTAGCGGCGCCGGCTCTCCACCAGCGCCGTGCGCAGGGTGTTGTCGAGGGTGAGATCGCGCACGAACAGCAGCGCGCTGGAATCGGTCGCCAGCGGCACCAGGGTGATCTGGAGATGTTGAAGCGATGAGCCGGCCCCAACGTCGACCATGTCGACCACGGCGCGATTCTGCAGGGCCGATTTCTGGGCGGCAGCGGCGAGCTTATCGACGTCCGAGGAGGTCAGGCGCAGCAGGAAATCGCGCGCCAAGGGGTTGGCCGGCACCAGCAGGCCGTCGGTGGCCACGCAAAAGACAGGCTCTTCATAGCGCTGCAAGGCAGGCGCTGAGACGTGAAGCGGCGGGGTCTCGACCGACCCTAAAGACACGTTTCCCTCCGACCGACCGGCGGCCGCAGACTGCGTTGACATCCTGTCCCCCTGGGTTGTCCGCCCCGGAGCGGTCCGCGCCGATTTGTTGTAGATCTTGTGCGCGTTCACTCGTTTCGAGTGCGCGGAAACCTTAGCGTGCCCAATCACTTCGCGCCATGGTGCAGAGGTAATAGGTGATATGCGGACGACGACCGGCGTCTGTTGACGCGACAGGGTTGTCCGCTATGTTCGGCGCCGCTTGCGCTGGCTTCCGCGGCGCACCTGGGTGGGGTCGAGAAAAACGATGCAGATCAATGATTTGAAGGCCGCGATCGAGCGCGCGTGGGACGCCCGCGATGGTTTGTCCCCGGCCACGCGCGGCGAGCCGGCCGACGCGGTCCGCGAAACCCTCGCGCGATTGGATCGCGGTGAGGTCCGCGTGGCGGAGAAGGCCTCCAACAGCGGCTGGCAGGTCAACGAGTGGCTGAAGAAGGCCGTGCTGCTGTCGTTCCGCCTGAACGACATGAGCGTGATCTCCGGCGGCCCCGGCGGCAGCGGATGGTGGGACAAGGTGCCCTCGAAGTTCGCCGGCTGGACCGATTCGGAATTCAAGGCCGCCGGCTTCCGCGCCGTGCCGGGCGCCGTGGTGCGCCACTCCGCCTATGTCGCCCCGAGCGTCGTGCTCATGCCGAGTTTCGTGAATGTCGGCGCCTATGTCGGCAAGGGCACCATGGTGGACACCTGGGCGACCGTGGGCTCCTGCGCACAGATCGGCGCGAACGTGCACCTCTCCGGCGGCGTCGGCATTGGCGGCGTGCTGGAACCGCTCCAGGCCGGCCCGGTGATCATCGAAGACAACTGCTTCATCGGCGCCCGCTCGGAAGTCGTCGAGGGCGTGGTGGTGGAAGAAGGCGCGGTGCTCGCCATGGGCGTGTTCCTCAGTTCGACCACCAAGATCGTCGACCGCGCCACGGGTGAGATCTTTGTGGGCCGCGTGCCGAGCTACTCCGTGGTCGTGCCGGGCGCGCTGCCGGGCAAGGCGTTGCCGGACGGCTCGCCGGGCCCAAGCCTCGCCTGCGCCGTGATCGTCAAGCGCGTGGACGCCCAGACCCGCGCCAAGACCGCCATCAACGAACTGTTGCGCGATTGAACATCACAACCTCCATCGATCCAGTCGAACTCGCACGCGCGCTCATCCGGCGTCCCAGTGTGACGCCCGCGGACGCGGGCGCGCTCGACGTGTTGATGGATGCGTTGAAGTCGCTCGGGTTCGAATGCCATCGCCTGCCCTTCGGCGACGGCGAGGGCAAGATCGACAACCTCTACGCCCGCCTCGGCACCGCCGCGCCCAACTTCTGCTTCGCCGGACACACGGACGTCGTGCCCGTGGGCGACGGCTGGACGCTTGATCCCTTCAAGGCGGAAGTGATCGACGGCGTGCTTTACGGCCGCGGCGCATCCGACATGAAGGCGGCGATCGCGTCGTTCGTCGCGGCGGTCGCGCGGGTGAAGAGCGGCCAACCTGATTTCGGAAAGCAGGGTTCGGTGAGCCTGCTGATCACCGGCGACGAAGAGGGCGACGCGGTCAACGGCACCGTGAAGATGCTCGACTGGCTGAAGGCCAAGGGCGAGAAGCTCGACGCCTGCCTCGTCGGCGAACCCACCAATCCGAGTAAGCTCGGCGAGATGATCAAGATCGGCCGGCGCGGATCGCTGACGGCCAAGCTCACCGTCTACGGCACGCCCGGCCACAGCGCGTATCCGCATCTGGCGGATAACCCGATCCCGCGGCTGATGACGATGCTGAACGCCGTCACCGCAAAGCCGCTCGATGCGGGCTCGGAGCACTTTCAGCCCTCGACGCTGGTGGTCACCACCATCGACGTGGGCAACAAGGCCACCAACGTCATTCCGGGTGCTGCGACGGCGGGCTTCAACATCCGCTTCAACGACCTGCACACCGGCGAAAAGCTCACCAAGTGGCTGCGCGATACCTTCGACGACTTCGCCGGCAGCCACAGCTACGACCTGGTGGTGAAGATCTCCGGCGAATCCTTCCTGACGCCGCCGGGCCATCTGAGCACCGTCGTCAGCGGCGCGGTGCAGGCCGTGCTGGGCGTGACGCCGGAACTCTCCACCACCGGGGGCACGTCGGACGCACGCTTCATCAAGAACGCCTGCCCGGTGTGCGAATTCGGCATGGTCGGCCAGACCATGCACAAGGCGGACGAACGCTGCACCGTGGCGGACATCGGCAAGCTCACCGACGTCTACGCCAAAGTGCTCACCGACTTTTTCGCGGGAACCGCGACGTGATCGGCGCGGGGCAGCTTGCCGGGGCGCTCACGGGCTTGCGGCTGCTGCTCAGGCTCGAACCGCGCGGATTGGAGCTGTTCGAGAAGACCGCCGGCGGCTTCGCCCGCTCCTTCATCGTCGCGGCGATGCTGCTGCCGCTCCATGCGCTCCACTGGGTATGGAGCTTCGACGCGGCGAAAGAGAACCTCGACCTCCTGCCCTATCTGGTGGTGAAGGCGCTCACCTACGTGCTGCTGTGGGTGCTGTTCCCGTTCGTCATGCTCTACGTGACGGAGCTGCTGGAACGGCGCCCGCGCTACTACTGGCACATCGTCGCCTACAACTGGCTGCAGCTGCCGCTGGGCCTATTGATGATGCCGATCGCCTTCATGGCCGACGGACAACTGTTGCCGCAGAGCATCCTCGGCGTGCTGAACCTCGTCGCGCTCGCGGCTTTCTTCTTCTACGCCACGTTCCTCGCCCGCTGGGGCCTCATGCTCGCCCCTGCGATGGCCTTCGGCATCGTCGTGCTGGACTTCGTGCTCGGCGAAGTGGTGAACGGACTGGTGGGGAAGATTTAGCGATCGCCCTAAGAGTCGAGTTTCAGTGCACGGCGTTGACGATCGCATATTCGCAGCATCTCTAGGACACTCAGCGCGCCCCCACAAATAGCCGCGTAGACAAGAAACGGCCTCATACCACCGTCAAATCGCCACCCCCAACGGCCAGCCGTCTCTGAGGTAACCGTGCCATGGACTGCGAAAGTGGTGAAAGCCACTGCTAGAAAGCCCATTAGCGCGATGACGCGCGTAAACTTGTAGAGTAACGGAGAGGCGTTGCTCTTGGGCACCTGCGGCAACACTTTCACTGCAAGAATTGAGTAGAGAGCTTGGAAACCCAGCATGCCAAGAATTGAGGTTGAGAACCACGACCCAATCTGATGGCTCGCCAAATTGGCTTGCCGCGATGCCGCGTTAAAGGCGCGTCGTGACGTTTCAAACCAATTTACGCCAAATGCAACGGACCCCACTTGGTTCGGATCGATCAGGACGTAAGTAACAAACATCCACGTCCAAAGCCCAAACAAGCACCAAGTTGCGCTCTTCCCGAGTTCAATCGGGATTTGAGGCAGCGCACGTCCCAAGAGGTGAACGCCGGCGTCGGCAACAACCGCAATCACAACAGTCGTGACGGCAATGTCGACCGGAATGAACAAAAAGCCGAAGGATGCACAGCAAGTAAAAAAGCCACGCGTGACGGTCGCCACCACGAGGGACGCGACTCCATCCGATATGCTCGGTCTATTTGTCACCCGCATCGCCGTACTTCACCCACATCAGCGCGAGCCCGCTTGCGGGCGCTGTAGGTCCACCCGCGCTGCGGTCTTTCGCTTCGAGTGCCGTCTTCACATCCGCCGCCGTCCATTTGCCGTCGCCGACGAGACGCAGGGTGCCGACGATGTTGCGCACCTGGTGATGCAGGAACGAACGCGCGGACGCGGTCACGATGAGCTGCTCGCCCTCGCGGCGCACATTCAATACGTCGAGGGTCTTCATCGGCGAATCCGCCTGACACTGTGTGGCGCGGAAGGTCGTGAAGTCGTGGTGGCCGATCAAAACTTGCGCGGCCTCATTCATCGCCGCCACGTCGAGGTCCGCCGGAATCCACCACACCGTATGCGCGTCGATGGCCGGCGGCCCGCGCCGGGTGAGGATGCGGTATTCGTAACCGCGCGCGGTCGCTTGGAAGCGGGCGTGAAAATCGTCCGCCACTCTCTCCGCGCTCAGCACCGCAATCGGTTGCGGCTTCAGGTGGAAGTTCAATGCATTGGCGACGACGAAGTTGGAATCATCGCGCGGCAGGTCCACGTGGGCCACTTGGCCGCGGGCGTGCACACCCGCATCCGTGCGGCCCGCACCTTGCACCACCGCATCCACCTGGCAGTAACCGCGCACCGCATCTTCGAGCGCGCCCTGGATCGACGGGCCGTTGATCTGTCGCTGCCAGCCGGAATAGTCGGTGCCGTCGTATTCGATGGTGAGCTTGAAGCGCGGCATGGTCAGACGACGCGCGAGAGTTTGTGCGCCGACGACGCATCGCGTTCCGCTGCGCGGCGGGCGTGCCATTCCTCGGTGAGGATCGCCCAGCGCTCGTGGTCGCGCCACTCGCCGTCGATCTGCAGGAACCGGGGCGAAAAGCCCTCTTTGCGGAACCCCAACCGCTGCACCAGCGCGCGCGAGGCGTCGTTGCCGGGCTGCAGATTGGATTCGATGCGGTGCAACCCGACGCTGCCGAACGCCTGGTCGAGCACCAGCGAGAGCCCTTCCGCCATATAGCCACGCCGCGCGAAGCCGGCGTCGCCGTAGTAACCGAGGGAGCCGGAGCGGAATCCGCCGAGGATCACGTCGTTGATGTTGATCACGCCAACCATCGCGTCGTCGGCGTTGCGTGCGATCAGGAAACCATGCGCGCCCGTGACCTCAAGCCGCTCGAGATAGGCGCGATAGCCTGCCGCATCGATCGCCGGATGCACCCAGGGATGATGGAACGCCTCATTGGCGCGGGTGAAGGCGAGGAACGCGTCGGCGCAATCCTTCGTCGGCGCGGAAATATGCACGCGCTCGGCCCGGGCGATGATCTTGCGCTTCTTCCCAAACATCGGACTTTGCCTTTGGTCGCATTTCCGCGCCGAACCGGGAGCCACTTCGGCGAAAATGCTCCTGTTTTTAGGCGAGCAACGTTCCCTTGGGCAAGGCATAGCCCCGCAGGAAGGCATCGGCGGCCATGGGGCCTTTGCCGGCGCGCTGCACGGTTTCGAGGCGGATCGCGCCGGTCTCGCAGGCGATGGCGAGCTTGTCGTCGAGCACCGTGCCCGGCAGGCCGGAGCCCGGGGCCAGCGACACATTCAGCACGCGGATGCGCTCCTCCCCATGGGAGAACCAGGCGCCTGGGAACGGCGACAGGCCATGGATATGGCGCAGCACCGCCTTCGCCGGTTTGGCGAAATCGATGCGCGCTTCGGCCTTGTCGAGCTTGGCGGCGTGAGTAACCCCCGCCTCCGGCTGCGGCACCGCCGGCAGCGATCCGTCGGCGATTTTCGGCAGCGCCCGGGAGATCAGATCCGCGCCCTGCGCGGCGAGCGCATCGTGGAGCGCGCCGGCGGTGGTGGTGTCTTCGATCGGCACGGTGCCCTTGAGCAGCATCGGTCCGGTGTCGAGGCCCGCTTCCATCTGCATGATGGTGACGCCGCTTTCCGTATCACCCGCCATGATGGCGCGCTGGATCGGCGCGGCCCCGCGCCAGCGCGGCAACAGGGACGCATGGATGTTCACGCAGCCGAACTTCGGTGACGCCAACACCGCGCGCGGCAGGATGAGCCCATAGGCCGCAACCACCGCCACATCGGCATTGAGCGCGGCGAACGCGCCTTGCACGTCGGTCCCCTTCAAGCTCACCGGCCAATGCACCGGCAGGCCGTGGCTCTGCGCGAGCTGCGCCACCGGACTCACGCGCTCCTGCTGACCGCGGCCGGCGGGGCGCGGCGGCTGGGTGTAGACGGCAAGGATCTGATGTCCGTCGGCGATCAGTCGCGCGAGCGCCGTGACGGCGAAATCCGGCGTGCCCATGAAAACGATCTTTAGGGGCGACGCCATCGGCGCTTACTCCGCCGCGTCGGGGCGCTTGCCGAGCTTTTTCTGCTTGGTGAGACGGCGCAGGATCATGTTGCGCTTGAGCGAGGAGATGTGGTCGACGAACAGCACGCCTTCGAGGTGATCCATCTCATGCTGGATCACCACCGCGAGCAAACCGTCCGCCTCGATCTCCTGGGCGGCGTTGTTCTCATCGAGGTAGCGCACACGCACGCGCTCCGGGCGCTTCACCATGTCGTACTCCTCGGGGAGCGACAGGCAGCCTTCCTCGTATTCCTTCACCTCGTCCGAGGACCACAGGATCTCCGGATTGGCCATCTTCAACGGCCGCGGCGGTTCGCCTTCGCGGGCCGGATCGACGACGATGATGCGCTTGAGCGCGCCCACCTGCGGCGCGGCGAGCCCGATGCCGGGCGCCTCGTACATGGTGTCGAGCATATCGGCCATGAGCTTCTTCGCCGCCGCATCCACCGTTTTCACGGGTTCGGCTTTGCGTTTCAGGCGCGGATCGGGCGCGACAATGATGTCCAGGAGGGCCATGGGCCTTGAGATAAGGCCCCAGGACGGCGGCGTCAATTGAGAGCGGTTCTAAGGCACCTAAGCCCGGTCACAGGGTGGTTTTGACCGTGTACTCCAGGACCGACTCACCTTTGGGTGGGAGGGTGACGGTCCATTCCGCCGCTCCGGTCGTGGATTTGGTATGGGGCATGTTCTCCTTGGAGATCTCCCAATCGCCGCTGATCGGCTCGCTGATCCGCACGGCTACCGGCTTAGCTTTGGTGTTGCGCACGGCGATGCGCCACAGGGTCAGGGAGATCTTTTCCGACGCCTTCACGAAGTTCACCTGATCGCGTGTGACCGGAACCTCGAGGTCGCGCCCGAAGTGGAGTTTGATGTCTCCGCCTTCCGCCACATGATCGATCCGGTCCTCGCCCAGGAACGCGGGCGCGCCGTTCTGATCCTGGCCGTATGCGCGCACCACGCCCGCCGGCAGCGGACCGCCGAGGCCTTCCGGCTCAGTGCTCGGCTTGCCTTTGGCGGGCGCCTTGCGGCCCTCGTTCTTGACGGTGATCTCGATTTCGGCGCGGCCCTCTTGATGCTGGCCCGCCATGGAGGTGGTGTAGAACCAGGGCTGCCCGCGCACGACGTATTCGCGCTTGGCGACGAGGTTGGTGGCGCGCATGAGCGCCAATTGCTTGCTCTCGCCCGGCAGCAGCGTGACCTGCCGCGGGATGGAATAGATGTTCAGGCCCTCGAAGCTGCTGTTGGTGACGCCGGCGTCTTGCGCGGGCGCGGCGGCCATCGCCATTTCCATCTTTTGATTGCCGCGCGCGAACGGCATCGGCCGCGGCGGCGTGATGCGGTTCACGTCGCCGGCGGCGAGACGCAACTTCGCGTCCTTGAACTCGGCGCCCGTCGTATTGGTGACCGTGGCCCAGGCCGTGAGATCGAGACGGCCCGCATCGCCGTCGTAGTTGGCGACGTAGTCGGTCTTCCAGCCGAGGCCGTTGGTAAGGTAAGCGAGCTCCACCGGAATGTCGGCGCCGCTCGGACCGATCGCGGTCATCAACAGCGTCGGCACCGGGCGCAGGTTGCCGGGCAAGCTGTCGAATACGATGCGTCCCGGCACACCGGTGTGGATCTTGCCGCCGATCTCCAGCACCAAGCCGTTCTGCACGGACAGCACGCGCGCGCGTTCAACGGTGTCGCGGCCCGAGGCGGGATTGGTGGTGACCACCGACACTTCGCGGCCGACGGCCTGTTCGAGCAACGCGTCCTGCGAAAGCAAATTGAACGCGAAGGTCTGGTCCAGGATCTTGACCTCCGGCGCCTTCGGTCCCGCGCCGATGACCTGGATGTTCGCCGTCTCCGGCTGCAAGCTCCGGCTGACGCCGGTGAAGGCGAGATGGTTTTCGCCGTCGGTCAGTTTGATCGTGCGGTTCTCGCGCACCAGCGCGAAGTCGCCGCCGTAGACGGTGAGTTCGGGCGCCGTGCCGGGGCCGACCACGGTGTCGGCGGCGAACGTGGGCGCGGCGAGGAAAACGGAAGCGAGCAGGAGGCGGCGCATTGGGGGGAAACCTTCGTCGGGGGAACCGCAAGAGTGATACAGTTAGGGCGCGGCGCCGATGGGGCGGGATGATGGCGAGCCTGGGGCCGCCGCGATAGTTGCAAAGTTGCAAGTTGGCGCGCCGCGCTGGTCAAAAAAGCGTGCCGCGACTTGGGTTTAGCTTGGGGTCTCACGGATGGACGGCGGCGTGATCGTAGCGGTAGCACTAGCGGCGGTGATTGCCGGTGGCCTCGCCTGGATACTGGCACGGCGCGGTGCCGCGCCGGACGCCGGGCTTGCGGATGTCGCGCTTCGGCTCGTCGACGCACAGGCCGGACTCGCCGGGCGCTTGAGCCAGATGGCGGACAGCCAGCAAGCCGCGCAGACCTCGCTGCAATCCGCGCTGGCCGAACGGCTGCAGGCGCAGGAGCGCGCCGTCACCAAGATGCTCGACGAACGTCTCGCCGAAGTGACGCGGCGCGTGGGCGATAACCTGCAACGCTCCACCGAGAAGGCCGCGGAGGGCATGACCGCGCTGCAGGAACGCCTGGCGGTGATCGACGCGGCGCAGAAGAATCTCGCCGACCTGTCGGCGGAGGTCGTGTCCTTGCAGGACATCCTCTCCAACAAGCAGGCGCGCGGCGCCATCGGCCAGACGCAGATGGAAGACTTGGTGCG
This sequence comes from Rhodospirillaceae bacterium, assembly GCA_965279655.1. Lineage (GTDB taxonomy): Bacteria > Pseudomonadota > Alphaproteobacteria > Rhodospirillales > Rhodospirillaceae > SCTM01. The sequence goes on along the minus strand of OZ257255.1, from coordinate 4,263,584 downwards.
CAACATGCTGCCGCCGGGCGCTTTCGACTTTCAGGTCACGCTCTCCAACGGCAAGCGCGCGGACTGCGTGATCCATCTGCCCAATCCGCCGGGCATGATCGCGGTGGATTCGAAATATCCGCACGAAGCGTATATGGCGCTGACGAACGCCAAGGACGACATCGCGCGCAAGCAAGCCGAAGCGCAATTCCGCGCCAATGTGCTGACGCATATCCGCGACATCGCGGACAAGTACATCATCCCCGGCGAGACCGCGGACTCCGCGATCATGTTCGTGCCGGCGGAATCCGTCTTCGCGACCCTGCACGACCAGTTCGGCGACGTGGTCGAGCAGGGCTTCCGCCGGCGCGTGTACATCGTCTCGCCCACGACGCTGATGGCGACGCTCAACACCGTGCGGGCGATTCTGAAAGATGCGCAGATGCGCGAGCAGGCGCACCTGCTGCAGGAGCACATCGGCAAGATGATGGAAGACGTGCAGCGCCTGGATGACCGGGTGCGCAAGCTCGGCACCCACTTCACGCAGACCCAGGCGGACGTGGAACAGGTGCTCAAGTCCACCGAGCGCATCGTCGCCCGGGGCGAGAAGATCGCCGATATCGAGCTAGAGGCGCCGGTGGAAGCGGCAGCGCCGCTCTTGAAGCAGGTCGGCGCGCCCCACTGAGGGCACGATCCGGCCGCCTGCGGCGTTATGGCCGGGCCTGGATTTAAAGCACAACAACTAAAAAGAGCGTATTGCGCTAGAATCTCGCCTAGGTATTATCCCGCCGCTTCTGGGGAACTCATGCCTGCCGCCTCTGCCGCCACTCAGCCGACCGATCCGGGCGGCCCACCCTCGGGCCCGGCCCTGCTCGGCAAGGTTTTCACGCTGCGAACCGCCATCGTGAACGGTCGCGGGCGGCTGTTCGTGTCCGGGAGTACGTGGCTGGTGGCGGGCCCCGACATGCCCGCTGGGACGAGTGTGCGGGTGATCGGCGTGGAGGGTCCCCGCCTGCGCGTCGAGCACGCAGGCGAGGCCTAATCGGGTCTAGTACGCCGAGCGGCTGGACGGCGCGCGGGCCGTCCCGTCGGCGATTTCCTGGGGCACCTGCACGGAGACCCTCACAGTCTCCCCGGAGCGGCCCGGGAATTCCTTGAACAGCGCATCGAGAATGTACGGGATCACCGGCTCGAGCTGGCCGTTCTGCCCCGTCGACAGCGCGCGGCCTTCGAACACGCGCTCCTTCTTCGGCGTGTCATACGAGGCGCCGCGATAGATATCGAGTTCGACGCGGCGCACGAACAGCTGGCGCGTGTCGGTGTAGTGATCGAAGTCGGAATCGTACGCCCCGCCCCAACCCCACGGGCCATGGCGATGGCCGAAGCCGAGACCGAATCTCAAGTGGCTGCCGCGGCTCTCGATGTCCGGCGTCGGGCCGCGCACGTCATACTGCAACGTCACGACGTAATCCGTGGGCGCGCCCGTGGCCGCCGCGCGAAGCCCGAGCGACTGCAACTTCGCCGAAACGGTGTCGGCATATTTGCGATAGGCGAGGCTCTCGCTCTGCTCCGCGTTCAGCGTGGCGATGACAAAGGTCTGGCCGCTCGGCGTCGCCGGCAGCGTGTGGAAGCGCGAAACGTCCGAGACCACGTATTTCGGATTGACGCAGGCCGCGAGCGCGAAGGCGGTGATCGCGGCCGCCACAAATTTCTTGAACATCGTTTCCTCCGGGGCCGTCGATTCAGGGACGGCGATGGCGTGCAAAGTATTCCACTCTCAACGTAGCGCGCAATTGTGGCTAGGCCGAGGCAGCTTTCATCGCGAGACTGTTATCTTACGCCAGCCTTGCGTGTGGATTAACCCACCGGCCGCGCGCATAGGCGCGCATTCAAATAGTCTCGGCCGGTCTAGCCGACCGGCCGACGCGCACGAAGCGCCGCAGAGATGGTGCCGTCGTCGAGATAATCAAGCTCGCCGCCCACGGGCATGCCGTGGGCAAGGCCCGACACGACCGTGCCGGTTTCCTGCAGCTTTTCGGCGATGTAGTGCGCGGTGGTCTGGCCGTCGACCGTGGCAGCGAGCGCCAGGATCACTTCCTTCACATGATCCGCGCGCACGCGATCCAACAGCCGATCGAGCTTGAGATCGTCCGGACCGATGCCGCTCAAGGGTGAGAGCAACCCGCCGCTTACGTGATAGCGGCCGCGAAAGACGCTGGCGCGCTCCATCGCCCAGAGATCGGCTACGTCCTCCACCACGCAGACGATGGTGTGATCGCGCTTGGGATCGCTGCAGATGACGCAGGGGTCCTGGCTGTCGTAGTTGCTGCAGACGCTGCAGACGCGCACGCGATCCGCGGCGGCGGTGAGGGCGTGCACCAGAGGATCGAGCAGCATGTTGCGCTTCTTGATGAGCGCGAGCGCGATACGCCGCGCCGACCGCGGACCCAAACCGGGCAGCTTGGAGATCTGCCGGATCAGCGATTCAATCTCGGGGCCGGCCATTAGCGCATGACCCGGAAAAGTGGATACCGGTTTTCCGATGAGGTCATGCGCACTTCAAAAATCTAGAACGGAAGTTTGAAGCCCGGCGGCAGCGGCAGGCCGCCGGTCAGCTTGCTCATCTGCGCCTCGACTTCCACATCCACCTTGGTCTTGGCGTCTTTCACGGCGGCGATGATCAAATCCTCCAGCACCTCGGCTTCCGCCGGCACGAGCAGGGTGGGATCGATCTTGATGCGGCGCAGTTCGCGCTTGCCGTTCAGCGTGGCCTGCACGAGGCCGGCGCCGGAGGTGCCGGAAATCTCCAGGTCGGCCAGCTTCTCCTGCATTTCAGCCATGCGCGTCTGCATGTCCTGAACCTGCTTCATCATCTGACCAAGGTTTTTCATAGAACTCGGACCTGACCTATTTGTCTTTTTCGTCGGCGCGGCGGAGCGACACTTCCGCGTTGGGATAAACGTCGAGCAGCGCCTTTACCACCGGCGCGGATTTCGCCTGCTCGATCTGCTGCTCATGCAGCGTGGGCTCGCCGGGCGCGTTGGCGACGCTCGCCACCCAGCGCTGGCCGGTCCATTGGGTGAGCATCTTGCCGACCTGGCCGGCGAGATCCGTCGGCGCGGTCTTGCCGGAATTGAATTCGATCAAACCCGCCTCGAACCGCACCAGGCGCACGGTACGCTTCAAGTGCGACGCGATGGTCGCTTCGCGCTTCTGCTCGAACAGCGCCACGACTTCGGCAAAGGTCTTGGGTTGCGGCAGCGCGACCGCGTCCGCCACGGGCTCTGCTTGCACGCGGGGCGCGGGTGCGGCGGAACTCGTCGCCACCGCCATCGCGCGCGCGCCGCCGCCATTGGGTGCCGGCGACGGGGCCGCGCGGCCCGCGGACACAGCGCCGCCGCTGCCGAGTTGCTTCACCGCATCCGCCGGTGTGGGCAGATCGGCGGAATAGGCCAGGCGCACCAGCACCATCTCCGCCGCTTGCAATGGAATTGGTGCGCTGCGCGTTTCGGACAGGCCCTTGATCAGCATCTGCCAGGCGCGCGTCAGCGCTGGCAGCGACAACGCCTTCGCCATCGTGACGCCACGGGTGCGTTCGGTTTCCGCCAGCGCCGGATCGTCGGCACCTTCCGGCGCCACCTTCATGCGCGTGAGCCAGTGGGTGAGTTCCAGCAAGTCCTGCAGCACCACCACCGGCGATGCGCCGGCGGCGTATTGATCGGCGAGCAGATCGAGGGCGGCCTTCACTTTGCCGCCCATCACCGCTTCGAATAGGTCGAACACCTTGGCGCGGTCCGCGAGCCCGAGCATATCGCGCACGGATTGCTCGCTGACCTTCGGCGCGCCGCCGGTTCCCTGGGGACCCGAGGCCTGGGAGATCGCCTGATCGAGGATCGACAGCCCGTCACGCGCCGAGCCGTCGGCGGCGCGGGCGATGAGCGTGAAGGCACCCTCTTCGACTTGCGCACCTTCCTTGTCCGCGATGCCTCGGAACAGCATGGTGAGATGGCCCATGTCGATGCGGCGCAGGTCGAAGCGCTGACAGCGCGACAGCACCGTCACCGGCACCTTGCGGATTTCCGTGGTGGCGAAAATGAACTTCACATGGTCGGGCGGCTCTTCGAGCGTCTTGAGAAGCGCGTTGAACGCCTTGTCGGACAGCATGTGCACTTCGTCGACGATGTAGATCTTGACCCGCGCCGACACGGGGCGATAACGCACGCCTTCGAGCAGTTCGCGGATGTCGTCGATGCCGGTGCGGCTGGCGGCGTCCATCTCCAGCACGTCGACATGACGGTCTTCCGAGATCGCGACGCAGTGCTGGCACACACCGCAAGGCTGCGGCGTCGGCCCGCCCTTGCCGTCCGCACCGATGCAGTTGAGGGCGCGGGCGATCAGCCGGGCGGTGGTGGTCTTCCCGACCCCGCGCACGCCGGTGAGCATGTAGCCCTGGGCCAGACGGCCGGAGGCAATCGCATTGGTGAGCGTCCGCACCAAGGCGTCCTGGCCGATCAGGTCGGCAAAGGTCTTCGGGCGGTACTTGCGGGCAAGGACGCGATAGGCACCGGCGCCCTGGCTTTCTACCCCCAAGGCGGGGCGATCTTCAGGGCTGGTGTTCATGGGCCTAAGGCGGGGGCAGGAAAGGGTGAGAGACTGGACAGCGACCCGCGCGGAAACTCGTTACGGCTGCTTCCTTCCGGACCTGACCGGGTTGGCGAGACGCACGTCCACCGCCAGCCTCTCGAGGGCGACTATATCAGATACGGGGCGTCCGCAAACAAGCACCCCAATGATTGAATCGGATGCGGTAACACCATGACAGGTGTGACGTTTTTGCCGTTGCGCCGCCGCGAATCGGCGGGCAAAACCACGGGTGCTTGGGACATCGCTGTCACACTGCCGCCTCGCGTATACTCGGTTCCGAAATCATGACCCCTGCCCGTCCCGTTTCCCGCCCCACACCGCTCGTCCTGTGCATCCTGGACGGCTGGGGCCATCGCGACGACCCCACGGACAATGCCCTCGCCCAGGCCAAGCTCCCGACATGGAGCCGGTGGATGGCGACAGCCCCCCATGCGCTGCTGGAGACCAGCGGCGCCGCGGTGGGCCTGCCGCCGGGCCAGATGGGCAATTCCGAGGTGGGCCATATGAACATCGGGTCCGGCCGGGTGCTGGTCCAGGACCTGCCCCGCATCGACAGCGCGATCGCGGATGGCTCGTTCGCCAAAAACAACGGGCTTCAGAATTTCATCGCCACCCTGCGAAAGACCGGCGGCACGGCGCATCTGCTCGGCCTCGTGTCCGAGGGCGGCGTGCATTCCCACCAGGATCAGATCGCGGCGCTGGCGAAGGTCGTCGGCGATGCCGGCGTGCCGGTGCGCGTGCATGCGTTCCTCGACGGGCGCGATTCGCCGCCGCAGTCCGGCGCGGCCTTTGTCGCCGCCTTCGAGAACGCCATTGCCGGCCACAAGGACACCCGGATCGCGACCGTCAGCGGACGCTACTACGCGATGGACCGCGACAAGCGCTGGGAGCGTGTCGAGAAGGCCTATGACGTCATCGTCGATGCGAAGGGTGACAAGGCGCCGAACGCGGCGACCGTCATCACCCGTTCCTATGAACAGAAAGTCACCGACGAGTTCGTCCTGCCGGTCGCGCTGGACGGCTACACGGGGATGAAGGACGGCGACGGCGTCGTGATGGGCAATTTCCGCGCCGACCGCGCGCGCGAGATTCTCACCGCGCTGCTCGATCCCGCCTTCGCCGGCTTCGCACGGGCGCGCGCCGTGACCTTCGCGGGAGCCATCGGGCTCACGGAGTATTCCGACGCGCTGAACAAATCTCTCACCGCCATGTTCCCGCCGCAGCAGGCCGACAACACGCTGGGCGAAGTGATCAGCAAGGCGGGCCTGAAGCAGCTGCGCATCGCCGAAACGGAAAAGTACGCGCACGTGACCTTCTTCCTGAACGGCGGGCAGGAAACCGAATTCCCCGGCGAAACCCGCCTCATGGTGCAGAGCCCGAAGGTCGCCACCTATGATCTTCAGCCGGAAATGTCGGCGGTGGAAGTGACCGACAAGATCGTCAACGCCATCGAGCAGAAGGCCTTCGACGTGATCATCGTCAACTACGCCAACGGCGATATGGTGGGCCATACCGGCATCCTCGCGGCGGCAATCAAAGCGGCGGAAGCACTTGATGCCTGTATCGCGCGCTTGGAAGCGGCCGTGAAGAAGAGCGGCGGCGCGCTGCTGGTGTCGGCGGATCACGGTAACCTTGAGATGATGCGCGATCCGAAATCCCACGAAGCGCACACCCAGCACACCACCGGCCCGGTGGATGTGGTCCTGGTGAACGGCCCGGCGGACGTGGTTCGCCTGGAGAACGGCCGCTTGGCCGACCTCGCGCCGACGGCGCTTGCGCTGCTCGGCTTGCCCCAGCCGACGGAAATGACAGGCCACGCGCTGCTGCACGCCACGTCCCGCGCGGCCACCGCTTGAGGCGCGCCGGCGTCACGCTGCTTGCGCTGGGCCTGATGGCCGCGCCGGCGCTTGCGCAAACGCCGCAACAGCTCAAGACCATCGAGCAGGACCTCCAGAAGAGCGAAGCGGAACGCACGCGTCTTGCGGCGGAGAGCGAGAAGGTCGCGCGCGATATCGTGAGCGCCAAACAGCAAGCGGTGACGCTCGCGAAGGACATCCAGGATCAGGAGTATTCGCTCACGGTGCTGGAGACGCGCCTGAAGGATCTGGAAGCCGCCGCTGTGGAGCAGACCGCGGCCCTTTCCCGCCGCGATGCGCAAATGCGCAGGACCCTCATGGCCCTCGAACGTCTTTCGCTGCGTCCTGCGGATGCGCTGGCGATGTCGCCGCTCTCGCCGGACGACGCGGTGCGCGCCGCGATCCTGTTGCGTGCCGCCGTGCCCGCGATCTCGGCCTCCGCCAACAGCCTCAATACGGAGTTGGGCGCGCTCTACAAGCTGCGGGCGGAGATCGTGGATAAGAAGGAGCAGGTCGCCGCCGGCGCGGCCCAACTCGTGGCAAAACGCGCCAAGCTGGAAACCTCCATCGCGTCCAAGACCGAGCGCCAAGTTGTGGTGGCCACCCGGGGCCAGGAACTCACGGTCCGGGTCGGGCAATTGTCCAAAGAGGCGGAAGACCTGCGCGCCCTGTTTGCCAAGCTTGCCGAGGAGAAAGCCAAGCGCGACGCCGAGGCGCGCAAGGCCGCGGCAGCCGCCAAGGCAGCCGCTGCCGCTCAGGCGCAAAAGGATGCCGAAGCCCGCAAGCTGGCCGAGGCACAGGGGCGGGTCGTGCTCAAAGCCCCCCCCGGCGCGACGCCGGATGCCGGTCCGCCGCGACAGTTCACCAAGGCCAAAGGGACATTGCCCTACCCGGCGGTCGGCCGGATCACGGCCCGCTTCGGCGAGGCGCCTCCGGGGGCCGCCGCCGGGGGCCTGATGACCAAGGGGATGACCGTGACGACCCGGCCCGGGGCGACGGTGGTTTCGCCCTTTGATGGGGTGGTGGCTTTCGCCGGTCCCTTCCGGGGATATGGCGAACTCTTAATCATCGAACACACCGAGGGGTATCATACATTGCTGGCGGGCTTGGGCCGGATCGACGGCACGGTCGGCCAGCGCGTCCTGGCCGGGGAACCGGTTGGGGCCATGAACGACGACAAAGAGCCCGCGCTATATGTCGAGTTGCGTCACGACGGCCAACCCATTAATCCGGTTCCATGGCTGGCGGAACGACGCACGGGCGAGCAAGCCAGCCGCAATTAAATCAACGCCCCTCTCGGATAACTCAGGAACGGTCTTCTCCCCATGCGTGTGACCAAGGTAGCGCTCTTCCTTTCCGCGGCTGTCGCGGTCGGCGCGGTGATCGATCCCTTCGGCATGTGGCGCGGTCATGGCAGCCCCGCCATCGCGGCTGAGAGCAAGACCACGAAGTTCTCCGACGACACGTACAAATATCTCGAACTGTTCGGCGACGTGTTCGAACGCGTGCGCAAGGACTACGTCGAGGAAGTCTCCGACCAGGAACTGCTCGAGAATGCCATCAACGGCATGCTCACCTCGCTCGATCCACACTCCGGCTATCTGCCCGCCAAGGGCTTCCAGGAGATGCAGGAACAGACCAAGGGCGAGTTCGGCGGCCTGGGCATCGAAGTCACCATGGAAGGCGGCTTCGTGAAGGTCGTCTCGCCGATCGACGACACACCGGCGGCGCGCGCGGGCGTGCAGCCCGGCGACTTCATCGTCGCCATCGACGGCAAGCCGGTGCTCGGCCTCTCGCTCAATGAAGCCGTCGACAAGATGCGCGGCGCGGCGGACACCTCCATCACCGTCACCATCCGCCGTCAGGGCGTCGATCCGTTCGACCTGAAGATGACGCGCGCCGTGGTGAAGATGATTCCCGTGCGCCATCGCGTTGAAGGCGACGTGGGCTACATCCGCATCACCGGCTTCAACGAGCAGACTCAGAGCTCGCTCGAGGCCGCGATCAAGGACATCAAGACCAAAATCGGCCCGAAGCTGAAGGGCTACGTCGTCGACCTGCGCAACAATCCGGGCGGCTTGCTCGATCAGGCGGTATCGGTCTCCGACACCTTCCTCGACAAGGGCGAGATCGTTTCCACCCGCACGCGCCGCACCGAGGACACGCAGCGTTTCAACGCCAAGGGCGGCGATCTCGTCGACGGCAAGCCGCTCGTCGTGTTGATCAACGACGGCTCCGCGTCCGCGTCGGAAATCGTCGCCGGCGCGCTGCAGGATCATGGCCGCGCGATCCTGCTGGGCACCAAGAGCTTCGGCAAAGGCTCGGTGCAGACCATCATCCCGCTGGGCCGCGGCGAGAGCGCCATGCGTCTCACCACCGCGCGCTACTACACGCCGAGCGGCCGCTCGATCCAGGCGCTGGGCATTACGCCGGACATCGAAGTCCAGCAGGCGCAGGTGACCCGTACCGCCAACGGCGGCTTCCGCCGCGCCGAAGCGGATCTGCGCGGCGCCCTGCGCAACGACAACGCCGATTCCACGACCGGCAAGCCGAAGAACCCGGGCGTGCCGGAAGGCGCGCCGCCGGGTGCCCTACCGCCCGGCTCCGCCGCCCCGGGTGGCGTGGTTCCCGGTCCGGCCGGCACCGCGCCGAAGCCCGGCGCGCCAGGCGCCAAGCCAGACGCCAAGGCCGACCCGAAGGCCGCGAACCCGACCGCCGAAGCCGCGAAGAAGGAGACCGACGCCGAGGACTACCAACTCGCCCGCGCGCTGGACCTGCTGCAGGGCATCGCGCTCTATCAGAAGGCGAACGCGGCGGCGGCCAAGTAGGGCGGCCAAGTAGGGACGTGTTAGGCAACTATTAACAGCGGTCCGGGTAAACCAAACTCGGACCTTAGCGTGACTGTTCGGACGGCATATTGCCGCTCGATCTCTGGGTTCGCTCGGAGCAGGTTGTCATGAGCCTTTTAGACCGGGTGATGAACACCCTCCGCCGCCGGGAAGCGCGTGACGCGTTCACCGACGACGAAGGCTTCGACGACTTCGAAGAAGAAGACGACGCGGTCGACCCCGACAAGATGCCGTTGGGGCGCAAGATCGCCATTGGTATGAGCGGACTGTTGTTCGTCCTGCTCGCCGGCGGCGGCGGCGCCATATGGTATTTGGGCAAGGATGCCCCACCCCCGCCCATGGCGATGGCCGCCATCGCCGATCTAAAAGTCGAGGAAGACCCGGTGACCCCGGCGCCGACGGCGCCCGCCGCCGCGCCCGCGGCACCGGCCGCGGCGAAGCCCGGCGCAGCCCCTGCTCCCGCCGCGCCGGCCACGGCCGCCAACACTGTCGCCGCCACGGACCGCTCCACCGACCGCCGCCCTTGGCTGACCAATCCGGGTGCCCAGCCGCCAGCCGCCGCGAAGCCCGGCGCGCCCGCGCCGGTGGTGGCGATCACGCCGCCGCCGCCCGCGCCCGCACAGATGGCGAAGGCCATGCCGCCGGCCCCGCCGCCGCCCCCGGCTGCTGCCGCGAAGCCGGAACCCCCGAAAGCTGAGCCGGCCAAGGTTGACGCCGCCAAGGCTGCGCCCGCGAAGGCCGAGCCTGCGCCTGAACCGACCAAGGTTGAGCCGACCGAAACCGCCGAAGCGGAAATGCCGTCCGTGGTGGGTGAAGCCGCGCCGGGGGCCCCGGAACGCTTTGTCGCCGACGGCGTCGCCAATGCCGGCGGCCGCCCGCGCCTGAACGAACCCGCTCTTCCCCCGACGGACCGCAAGACCGTCAGCGCCGCACCGCCGCGCTTCGGCAACATTTCCGATCTCAAGGCCAAGGTCGTTGCCTACACCAAGACTCCGGCAGACCCGAAGAAGCAGAGCAACGGCAAGATCGCGGTGGTCGTGCGCGGCTTGGGCCTGAGCCAGACGGCGACCGAAGCCGCCGTCACGAAGCTGCCGCCAGCGGTGACCCTGTCGTTCAACCCCTATGCCCAGAACCTGAAGAAATGGCTCGATGCGGCCAAGGCGCGTGGCCACGAGGTGCTGGTCGAGGTGCCGATGGAGAGCAAGTCTTTCCCCGCGGAAGATCCCGGCCCGCTGGGCCTCATGACGTCGCTCGACGCGAAGAAAAATCTCGAGCGGATGGACGCCATCCTCAAGGCCGTGCCGGGCGCGATTGGCATCGACGATTCCATGGGCTCGAAGTTCCGCGAGTCCGAAACCAACATGAACAACGTGTTCGCCAAGTTGCGCGAGAAGAAGCTGATTTACGTGCAAACCGAACCCGGCGTGCAAATCGGCGAGCCGGGCGTGCCGCATACGGTCGCCGACGTGGTGGCGGACGAACGTCCGTTCCGTGCCTCCATCGACGCACGCCTCGACTATGCGGAGCGACTGGCGAAGTTCCAGGGCAGCGCTGTCACGGTGATCGAGCCCAGGCCGGTCAGCTTCGAACGCTTGGCCGTCTGGATCGAAACGTTGAACGGCAAGGGCATCGCGCTCGCGCCTGTGTCCGAAGTTCTCGTCCGCTAGTGGCTGAACCCAAGTCCCTGCCCTATCGCCGCAGTGTCGGCGTTGCCCTGATCAATCGCGCCGGCAAGGTGTTTGTCGCCGAACGTATCGATACGCCCGGCGCCTGGCAGATGCCCCAAGGCGGCATCGACAAGGGCGAGCGCCCGCGCACGGCCGCCAAGCGCGAATTGTGGGAAGAGACCGGCACCAAGAAGGCGAAGATCGTCGCCGAGACCCGCGGCTGGCTGAAGTACGATCTGCCTGCCGACCTTCGGAAGAAGGTGTGGAAGGGCAAATTCCGCGGTCAGGAACAGAAGTGGTTCCTGATGATGTTCACCGGCGACGATGCCGACATCGACCTCGGCGGCGAACATCCCGAGTTTTCGCGCTGGAAGTGGATCACCTTCCGCCGCCTGCCCACCGTGATCGTCGGATTCAAGCGCAAGATTTATCGGGAAGTCGTGGCGGAGTTCGCCGCGACGGTGGCGGCGGTGGCAAAGCCGAAGCGCTAAGCCGCCTGCATGCGGAACGCCCGGCCGCGGCGTTCGACAATCGCCCATATCATTTTCGTCACCAGCTTCGCGAACCAACCGTCCGGCGAAAGCCCGGCGGCTTGGGCGAACATATGCCCGGCACGGCGCACATGGTGTTCGCGGTAATACCCGCACACACGCGAGGTATAGGCCGCATTGGCGCGCGCGCGATCGTAAGGGTCCGCGGCCGAGTTTGCCGCATGATAGGCGGAGGCAATCTCGTCGTCGTCCACTTCACGGAAGCGCGCGACGGCGGTGAAGAACCGCTTGATGCGCGCACGCAGCGTCTGCGCGACGGCGCCTTCGACCGCCATCATCCGTTCCATGTGCACATAGAACAGTCGGTAGTGCTTGAACTCGTCCATGGCGATGTTCTTGCAGATCGCCTTCAGCACCGGCTCGTCCGCGGCATCGCGCAGGGCGGAGTAGAGCGAACTGGTGCCCGTTTCCACCACGCAGCGCGCGCACAGTTCCGCCGCGCGGGACCCGCGCACGGATTCGGTGGCGTCGACCGGGATCCGGTACATGGAGGTGAAGCGCGCGAAGCCGTCGTCGAGCTTGAAGTCCGGATCGGCCAGTTCCGCCCAGCGCCCGAGGGCGCGGCCGTGCTGTTCTTCTTCCTTCGCCCATTTGGCGGCGGCTTCGCAGAACGCCGCATCGTCGGCGAACACGTTGGTGAGGTACTGGCCGTAGTCGGCGCCGTTGCGCTCCACCAGGGCCGCGGCCTTGACGATGCGAATCATGTCCGGCGTCACCTTGGACCGATCGAAGCGGTCCCAGGGAATCGACTCCAGCGTCCAGTGCGGCAGTGACGGCGTCATGCGATCCAGAGAATCTTGTCTGTGTTCTTAACGTGTTGGGTCGCTCCGGAGGTCCCCAGACAACCGGAGCAGACCGTCATACGGCGTTCATATAACGCAAACCGGCGCCGTGGACAAAACGGCGCCGGGTAAGCGTCGTAGCGACGACAACCCCTACGGGGGGCTCACCGGCTTGCGCAGGTTGTCGATGGCCCAAGCCCCCGGTCCGGCAGCGGCAAGAAACAGAAAAATGAAGCAGTAAAGGATGGCGCCCTCACCCCGGTTTGCGATGGGGAAGAAGCTTTGGGACGCGTGCGCCATGAAATAGGCCACGGCCATCGTACCCGACATGATGAAAGCGGCAGGGCGCGTGAACAGTCCGAGAACCAGCAAGAGACTGCCGAAGGTCTCGATCACCGCGGCCACGCCGACGATTCCCATCAGCGAGGGCGGCCCCGGCATCTGCGTCGGCGGCCAGCCGAGGAATTTGTTGAGACCATGCTGGAGAAACAGCAGTGCGGCCATGATGCGCAGCGCCGCCTGAAGATGCGGTGTGTAGGTCGCCAGACGCGCTTGATTGATCATTGGACCCCCGGTGCGAGGGCCCCAGTATAGCGGGAAATCCGCGGCGCAGCAGCCTTAGGCGGCGGTCGCGAAGGTTTCCATCACGCTGACATTGGCGACGGCCTGCGCCGCGCGGCGACGTTCTTCGTCGGTCGTGGCGGCGTCCAAGGCAGCCTTGGCCTTGGCGATGCGCTCGGCCACGAAGGCCTTGGTCAGGTTGGAGACCGGCAGGGCCTCGTCCACCAGCACCGTGCAGCTGCTGCCGGTGACTTCGGCAAATCCGCCGGTGACGAAATAGCGCTCGGTGACCTGGCCGCCGGCATAGACGTCGATCACGCCCGGACGCAGCGTGGAGAGCAGCAGCATGTGCTGCGGCAGGACGCCGAAGTAGCCTTCGGTGCCCGGCACGACCACCATCTCCACCTGCTCTGAGACGAGCAGGCGTTCCGGCGAGACGACTTCAAGCTGCAAGGTCGCGGCCATCGTGAACGTTCCTTATCCGGCGTCGAGGCTTAGGCCGCCTCGGCCGCCATCTTCTTGCCCTTCTCGATCGCCTGCTCGATGGTGCCGACCATGTAGAAGGCCTGCTCCGGCAGGTGATCGTAGTCGCCGGCGACAATGCCCTTGAAGCCCTTGATGGTGTCCGCGATCTGCACGAACACACCGGGCGAACCGGTGAAGATTTCGGCGACGTGGAAGGGCTGCGACAGGAAGCGCTGGATCTTGCGGGCGCGGGAGACGGTCAGTTTGTCTTCTTCCGACAGTTCGTCCATGCCCAGGATGGCGATGATGTCCTGCAGCGACTTGTAGGTCTGCAGCACGCGCTGCACGTCGCGGGCCACCTGGTAGTGTTCTTCGCCGACGACCAGCGGATCGAGCGCGCGGCTGGTGGAGTCGAGCGGGTCGACCGCCGGATAGATGCCGAGTTCGGCGATCTGGCGCGACAACACGGTGGTCGCGTCCAAGTGCGCGAACGAGGTCGCGGGCGCCGGGTCGGTCAAGTCGTCGGCGGGCACGTAGATCGCCTGCACCGAGGTGATCGAGCCCTTCTTCGTTGACGTGATGCGTTCCTGCAGCGCGCCCATGTCGGTGGCCAGCGTCGGCTGATAACCCACCGCCGACGGGATGCGGCCCAGCAGCGCGGACACTTCGGAACCGGCCTGGGTGAAGCGGAAGATGTTGTCGACGAAGAACAGCACGTCCTTGCCTTCGGCGTCGCGGAAGTATTCCGCCTGCGTCAGACCGGAGAGCGCGACACGCGCACGCGCGCCGGGCGGCTCGTTCATCTGGCCGAACACCAGCGCCACGCGGCTATTGTTGCCCTTCAGGTCGATAATCCCGGACTCCACCATCTCGTGATAGAGGTCGTTGCCTTCGCGGGTACGCTCGCCGACGCCGGCGAACACCGAGTAGCCGCCGTGGCCCTTGGCGATGTTGTTGATCAGCTCCTGGATGAGCACGGTCTTGCCCACGCCGGCGCCGCCGAACAGACCGACCTTACCGCCCTTGGAGTAAGGGGCCAGCAAGTCCACCACCTTGATGCCGGTGACGAGGATCTGGGTTTCCGTCGACTGGTCGACGAAGGCCGGGGCGGAACGGTGAATCGGCAGGGTGTCCGTGGTGTTGATCGGACCGCGCTCGTCCACGGGCTCGCCGATGACGTTCATGATGCGGCCGAGCGTGCCCGGACCGACCGGCATGCGGATCGAGGCGCCCGTGTCGGTCGCCTTCTGGCCGCGCACCAGACCGTCGGTGGAGTCCATCGCGATGCAGCGCACGGTGGATTCACCGACGTGCTGCGCCACTTCGAGCACCAGGCGCTTGCCTTTGTTGTCGATCTCAAGCGCGTTCAGGATGTACGGCAGGTCGCCGTCAAACTTCACGTCGACGACGGCGCCTAGCACCTGTGTGACGCTACCGACATTGTTCTTGGCCATATTCGTCTCGCTCCTCTTTCGTCTCGTACCGGCCGCGCTCTTACAGGGCTTCGGCGCCGGAGATGATTTCGATCAGTTCTTTGGTGATCTGCGCCTGACGCGTGCGGTTGTACTTCATCGTCAGGGCGTTGATCATGTCAGTGGCGTTGCGCGTGGCATTGTCCATCGCGGTCATCTTCGCGCCCTGTTCGGACGCCGCGTTCTCGAGCAGCGCGCGGAACAGCTGGATCGCCAGGTTGCGCGGCAGAAGGCCGGTCAGGATTTCGGTGTCGGTCGGCTCGTAGTTGTAGACCGCGACCGGGCCGGTGGTCGCGGCGGCGGCTTTCGCCGGCACCGGGAACGGCACGATCTGCTGGCGCGTCACGATCTGCGAGATCGCGGACTTGAAGCGCGCATAAACCATGGTGGCGACATCGAAGTCGCCGGCCAGGAACATATCGGTGACCTTGGTGGCGATGGCATCGGCCTCGCTGAAAGCGACGCGCTTGCGGCCGAAATCCGTGACCGTGTCGACGATCAGGCTGCGGTAGTCGCGGCGCAGGTTCTCAGCACCCTTGCGGCCCACGCACAGGATTTTGACCTTCTTGCCCTGGTCGAGCAGTTCGCGGATCAAACCACGCGCGTTGCGCACGATGTTGGAGTTGAAGCCGCCGCACAGGCCACGGTTCGCGGTCATGACGACGACGAGGTGGGTGTCCTGCTTGCCGGTGCCCGCGAGCATCGCCGGACCGCCGGCGGACATGCTGCCGGCGAGGTTGGAGAGCATGCGCTCCATGCGCTCGGCGTAGGGGCGCGCGGCTTCCGCGGCTTCCTGCGCACGGCGCAGCTTCGACGCTGCCACCATCTTCATGGCGGAGGTGATCTTCTTGGTCGACTGCACCGACGCGATACGAACGCGTAGGTCTTTTAAGCTCGGCATGGCCGATTACCCTAAAAATTACCTAGGCGAAGGACGCCGCGAAGCTGTCGAGGAACGCCTTGAGCTTGGCCTTGATGGCGTCGGTGATCTGCTTCTCGGTGCGGATGCCCGAGAGGATATCGCCGCCGCGCTCGCGCATGGCCGCCAACATCGTGGACTCGAAGCGGCCGATATCGCGCACGGCGACCTTGTCGAGGTAGCCATTGGTGCCCGCGAAGATCGACACGACCTGTTCTTCGACCGGGACCGGACGATACTGCGGCTGCTTGAGCAGTTCGGTGAGGCGCTCGCCGCGGGCGAGCAGCTTCTGCGTCGCCGGATCGAGGTCGGCGGCGAACTGCGCGAAGGCCTTCATTTCGCGATACTGGGCGAGCTCGAGTTTGATCGAACCGGCGACCTGCTTCATCGCCTTGATCTGCGCCGACGAACCGACGCGCGACACCGAGATGCCGACGTTCAGCGCCGGGCGGATGCCCTGGTAGAACAGCGAAGTTTCGAGGAAGATCTGACCGTCGGTGATCGAGATCACGTTGGTCGGAATGTAGGCCGACACGTCGTTGGCCTGGGTTTCCACCACCGGCAGCGCGGTGAGCGAGCCCGAACCGTTCTTCTCGTTGAGCTTCGCGGCGCGCTCGAGCAGGCGAGAGTGCAGATAGAACACGTCGCCGGGATACGCTTCGCGGCCCGGCGGACGGCGCAGCAGCAGCGACATCTGGCGGTAAGCGACGGCCTGCTTGGACAAGTCGTCATAGAAGATGACGGCGTGCATGCCGTTGTCGCGGAACCATTCGCCCATGGCGCAGCCGGTGTAGGGCGCCAGGAACTGCATCGGCGCCGGATCGGACGCGGTGGCGGCGACGATGATCGTGTATTCGAGCGCGCCGTAATCAGCGAGGGTCTTCATGACCTGCGCGACGGTGGAACGCTTCTGTCCGACGACGACGTAGATGCAGAAGAGCTTCTCTTTGTCGCTCTTGGCCGCGTCGTTGATCTTCTTCTGATTGATGATGGTGTCGAGGATGACGGCGGTCTTGCCGGTCTGGCGGTCGCCGATGATCAGTTCGCGCTGGCCGCGGCCGACGGGGATGAGGGCGTCGATCGCCTTCAGGCCGGTCTGCACGGGTTCGTGCACGGAGCGACGCGGCATGATGCCCGGCGCTTTCAGTTCGGCGAGGCGGCGCTCTTTCGTGCCGAGATCGCCCTTGCCGTCGATGGCATTGCCGAGGCCGTCCATGACGCGGCCGAGCAACTCGCGGCCGACGGGCACGTCGACGATGGTGCCGGTGCGCTTGACGACGTCGCCCTCTTTGATGGTCGAGTCGTCGCCGAAGATCACGATGCCGACGTTGTCGGTTTCGAGGTTCAGGGCCATGCCCTTGATGCCGCCCGGGAACTCGACCATTTCGCCCGACTGGACGTTATCGAGACCGTAGACGCGGGCGATGCCGTCGCCGACCGCGAGCACCTGACCGACTTCGGCGGATTCGGCTTCCGTGCCGAAGCTGGCGATCTGCTGCTTGAGGATGGCGGAAATTTCTGCGGCGCGGATTTCCATTTATCCGACCCCTTTCATGACGAGCTTCAGGCGTTGAAGTTGTGACTTGAGCGAGCTGTCGACCATGCGCGAACCCATGCGCACGATGAGCCCGCCGAGAATCGACGGATCGATTTTGGTGGAGACGGTGACGGTGCGGCCGCCCGCGGTCTTGAGCGCGGTCGACAGCGCGGCGATTTGGGCCTCGGTCAGCGCCACGGCGCTGGTGACTTCGGCAGTCTGCTGGCCGCGGCGGTCCGCGAGGATCGCGAGGAACCCGCGAATCATGCCCGGCAGAGAGAACAGGCGGCGATTGCGCGCCACCAATCCCAGGAATTTTTGTGTCAGCGCCGACGATTGCGCCGCCGTGGCGATCGCGGCGATGCCCTTGCTCTGGTCGTCGCGGGACAGTACCGGGCTCTTGATGAACCGGGCGAAGTCCTCGCTATGGTCGAGCATGGCCTTCAAGGTGTTGAGGTCGGCCGCGACTGTATCGAGCGCGCCTTGTTCATCAGCCAAGTCGTAGAGCGCGGACGCATATCGCGCGGCCAGTCCGCCTACCCCTGCGCCATCAGCTGCCACTGTCGGATTGCCTCTTTCTCGAACCGTTGGACGCGACCCTGGAACGGAACCCCCGGGAGGGTCGCCACGGCCCCGGTGCGCCGGGGATAACTATTTGTTTTTGAACAGCTTTCGGGACGAAATGTGCCGCCCCTCCGACCGCCGGCGGGTTGGTAGCATAGGCATTCCCGCGTTGCAACAGGCGGGGGCCCGGTCGCGCGCGTTACGCTACATAAAGCTGTAGGGGTCCACGTCGATTTGAACGCGGACCGAATTGGGAACCCGCACCCGGTCGAGCCAATCCGTCACCAAGCCTTGCGGTTTGGTGTTGCGGCCGGTCTTGAGCAGCAGCCGGTGGCGGTGCTGGCCCCGCAGGACCGCCATGACCGCCGGGGCCGGCCCCAGGACCTCCACGCCGGCACCCTTCGGAGCGGCGGCCGCGAGCCGCTTGGCGGTCTCGCTGACCGCGATCTCGTCGGGACCTGAGACAATCAGCGCCACCAGGCGTCCGAACGGCGGCATCCCCAGCAATTCGCGGGCGGCGATCTCCTGTTTCAGGAATTGCTCGCTGTCGCCGCTGGCCAGGGCCTGCAACACCGGATGCGCCGGGTCATGGGTCTGCAACAAGACACGCCCTGGCTTCTGCGCGCGGCCCGCGCGGCCGGCGACCTGGTGCAGCATCTGATAGGTCCGCTCCGCCGAGCGCAGGTCCCAGCCGGAGAGTCCCAAGTCCGCATCCACCACGCCGACCAGCGTGAGGTCGGGGAAGTGGTGACCTTTCGCGAGCACCTGGGTCCCCACCAACAAGTCGATGCGGCGATTCAGGATGTCGTCGATCAATTCCGCCACGGCGGACGGACGATCGAGCGTGTCGCTGGTCACGGCGCGAATCCGCGCATCGGGCCAGCGCGCCAGCGCTTCTTCCGCGACGCGCTCCACGCCGGGGCCGCACGGCACGAAGGAATCGGTGGCGTTGCACGCCGAACAGGTCGCGGCTTGCCGCTGGGTGTAGCCGCAGTGATGGCACATCAGGCGCTTCGTCAGGCGATGTTCGACCAGCCACGCGGTGCAGCTGGGGCAATGCAGCCGATGACCACACGTGCGGCAGATGGTCACCGGCGCATAGCCGCGGCGATTCAGGAACAGCAGCGCCTGCTCGCCGCTTGCCAGCGTTTGCGTGACGGCATCCACCAGCGGCGGCGAGAGCCAGGAACGCCCCCAGCGCCCCTTCTCCGGCGGATGCTTGCGCATGTCGATCTGTTCGATCTTCGGCATCTGCGCGGCGTTGTAACGCTGCGGCAAATGAACGCTCGCGAAGCGTCCGCTCCGCACATTGAGCACCGTTTCAAGCGAGGGCGTGGCGGACGCGAGCACAATCGGGCAGTCGGTGATGCGCGCGCGCACGATCGCCATGTCGCGGGCGTGATAGATCACGCCTTCTTCCTGCTTGAAGGCGCTCTCGTGCTCTTCGTCGACCACGATCAATCCAAGATCGCGGAACGGCAGGAACAACGCCGAGCGTGCGCCGACAACCACCTGTGCGCTGCCTTCGGCAACCGAGGCCCACGTGGCGCGGCGCACTTTGCCCGGCAGATCGGAATGCCACTCCGCCGGACGCACGCCGAAACGTCCGACAAAGCGCGCGAGGCTTTGCGCCGTCAGCGCGATTTCCGGAACGAGCACCAGCACCTGCTGCCCACGCAGCAAGGCCGCGGCCACGGCCTCAAGATAGACCTCGGTCTTGCCGGAGCCGGTGACGCCGTCGAGCAGCGTGACGGAAAAGCCCTTGCCCACGGTTTCGACCAAAGCACGCGCGGCATCACGCTGCGCCGGTTCCAGGCGCGGCTGCATGTGACGCGGATTCGGCGGTGCGAAGAGGGAGGGCGCGGCCTGCTGAACCACATTCAGCACACCCGCATTGATCAGGTCGCGCACACCGCTCGATGAAACGCCGGCGGCGCGGGCAAGCGCCGCGGCGGTTTCATAAGTGCCCTTGTTCGCGGCGGCGAGAAGCTTCTGGCGATTGGGCGTCGGCTTGAGGGACGTATGCTCAAGCGCCAAGCCCGACGGCACGATCGCCGCCACCGACGGCATGCCCTGCCAACCGCGCGCGGCATTCAGCGCCATGCGCAGCACCGCGCCGGAGGGCTGGAGCGTATAACCCGCCACCCAATCGATGAACTTGCGCAAGGGTTCCGGCAGGCCGGGCAGTTCGACCTTTTGCACGATCTCCTTCAGCTTCCCCGGCGCGACATCGCTGGTGCCCGGACCCCATACGACGCCAATCTCGAAGCGCCGACCCAACGGCACTTCGACGATATCGCCGGCCATCAGCGGACCGGACTCGGGCACGCGGTAGTCATAGGCTTCCAATGGCAACGGCAGCTGCACGGCGACTTGCGCGCCCGGCGCAAACGAGGACGGCTCGGCGGCTGTGGATATGTCTGCGGCGATGGCGATGGGAGAAGGCATCGTCTACACTCTATTCCCCGCGGCCGGGAGGAATGCAACACCGGACGCCGACAGTCTCACTTCAGCGAGCGCGCATGAAATTCTTCGTCGATACAGCCGACATCAATGAGATCAAGGACCTTGCCGCCACGGGTATGGTGGACGGCGTCACAACCAATCCGTCACTTGCCGCCAAGTCAGGCAAGAAGTTCGTCGACCTGATCGCGGAGATCTGTGCCGTCGTGCCGGGTCCGGTGAGCGCGGAGGTCACGGCGCTGGACCACGCCACCATGATGAAAGAGGCGGCGGTCCTGAAGAAGATCGCCAAGAACGTCACCATCAAGGTGCCGCTGACGCCGGACGGCCTGAAGACCTGCAAAGCGCTGTCCAGCGAAGGCACCATGGTCAACGTGACGTTGTGCTTCTCCGCCAATCAGGCCCTGCTCGCGGCCAAGGCCGGCGCCTCCTTCATTTCGCCCTTCGTGGGACGCTTGGACGACATCGGCCAGGACGGCATGGATCTGATCGCGGATATTTGCCAGATCTACAATAACTACGACTTCAAGACCGAGGTGCTGGTCGCCTCGATCCGCCACCCGGTCCACGTGCTGCAAGCCGCCAAGCTGGGAGCCCATGTCGGCACCATGCCGCCCAGCACCCTGCGGGCGTTGTTCAACCATCCCTTAACGGAAAAGGGCCTAAAAGCATTCTTGGACGACTGGGCAAAGACGGGCCAGTCGATCATTTAAACGAGGGGGAACGGGGCGATGGCCGACCAGCTGAAGGCCGGGGCGGTACCGGAACTGCGCGAAGCAGACGTGATCGCCTATCTGCGCCGCAACCCGCGTATGCTCAATGCCCATCCGGATGTTCTCGCCGCGCTCACGCCCGAGACTCGATTCGAAGCGGAAACGGTCGTGGTCGACATGCAGCGCTTCGTCGTGGAGCGCCTGCGCCGTCAGGTCGACGACCTGAAAGCATCGAGCGATCGGCTGGTGACCACCACCCGCTCCAACATGTCGCTGGTGGAACGCACTATGGAATGCGCGCTCGCCCTGATGTATGCGCGCGACTTCGAGGAACTCGGCCAGATTCTCGCCGACGACCTGCCGACACATTTGAGTGTCGATGCGGTCGCCATCGGGTTTGAGGCCGACGCCATTCCGGCGGACGCGGGCCATGTCATCAAGAAGCTCGCGCCGGGCACAGTCGATCAGGTGATGGGCGGAAACGCACTCGCGCGCATCCGCTCCGAAACCGAAGGCACCGCCGCGCTCTACGGTGCCTCCGCCGGTATCGTGCGATCCGATGTGCTGATCGCTTTGGCTGACGGCGAAGGCATGCCGGTGGGCCTGTTCGGCGTCGGCTGCCGCACGCCCGGCCACTTCGATCCGCAGCAAGGCACGGAACTGATCGCCTTCCTCGCCCATGTGACGCGTTACGCGGTGGGGCGCTGGTGGACACTGCAGCTCTAGCGGCGCCTGCGATCCATTTTCCGGCGCGGCCCGATCTTGCCGCAGCGATCGATGCTTGGCGCACGTGGCTCACCACGGAACGCCGCGCGTCCCGTCATACCGCCGATGCCTACGCCCGCGATCTTGCCGCGTTTCTCACATTTCTGACGGATCACGTCGGCGAGGAACCCTCCCTCGCGACGTTGCGTGATTTGAAGGCGAGCGACTTCCGCTCCTATCTCGCGCATCGCTCCAATGGGGGCTTGGCGCGCGCGTCGATGGCGCGGGCGATGTCGACCCTTCGGAATGCGTTTCGCTTTCTCGATCGCGCCGGCCATGTCCACAATCCCGCGGTCGGCACGATCAAGACGCCGCGCTTGCCGCAATCCGTGCCCAAGGCCCTTGCGGCCGACGACGCTCTGGCCGCCGTGCGCGAAGCCGGCACGTTGCAGGACGAACCATGGATGGCGGCGCGCGACACCGCGCTCCTCCTCCTGCTTTATGGCTGCGGGTTGCGTCTCGGCGAGGCCTTGGGATTGACCTGCGGCATCCTCAGCACACTGGGGGGACGCGCGGGCGACACGCTGCGGGTGGTCGGCAAGGGCAACAAGGAACGCATCGTTCCCGTATTGCCGGTCGTGCGCGATGCGCTGGTGGACTACCGCACCCAGTGTCCTTTCGCCTGGGAGAAAGATGCGCCGCTGTTCGTTGGCGTGCGCGGCAAGCAGCTCAATCCCGGTGTCGTGCAGCGGCAGATGCGGCGCCTGCGGGCGCTGCTTGGCCTGGGTGAGAGCGCGACGCCGCATGCCCTGCGCCATAGTTTCGCGACGCACTTGCTGGCCAAGGGCGGCGATCTGCGCACCATCCAGGAGTTGCTCGGCCACGCATCGCTGTCGACGACACAGCGCTACACGGCGGTTGATATGGGCAGCCTCGGCAAGGTCTACGATGCGGCGCACCCGCGGGCGCGAATCGCCAAGGATCGCTAGGCGGCGAAGTTCCGCAGCGGATAGTAAGGCGAGTATTCCGGATTGATCGCAAGTAGGTGATCGAACCGTTGCTGATCTTCAGCGGTGAAGCGATCCGCCGCGCGCTTCTTCTTCCAGATGAGCTGGCCGATGATGCGGTCGTAACGCAGCGCAACACCATGACGCTGTGCCACGGCGGCGATGTCCGGTTGATCGTAGGCGCTCGGACCCAGGACGGTATTGCAGACCTTATCGATCCAGTCTTTCGGCTGTTCCTTGCGAAAGAACTCGCCGACGCGCCACTTCGGATAGAGATCGAACGCGGCCTGAGGCCCGGCCAAATCGAAGATCAGCGCGTTGCGTGATTCCGTCGGCTCCGGAACCGCAAGGTTTGGCGCCTGACCGAGAAGCGAATTCTCGATCGCGGGCAACAGAACGGTCTCTGGAGAACCGGCAATCCGAATGTATCCGGCGGAATGGTAAGTACGCAGGTTGAAGATCACCAGATCGCCGCGCATGCTCGGCACGTTGTAGAGGGGGAAAGGAGCCATCGGCACCGTGAGGGCCACGCCTTGGGCCTGAACGACCTGGGTGACCGCTTTCACGTTATTGAAATCCGACGTAGGACGCAGGTGAGACCCGGGGCCAACCTTGAGCCCGCCGCTCGCCTCCGCGTAATTCCGGAAGTACAGGGCGAAACGCCAGCCCGCAAACGTTTCGCCATTGGCCGGCTCGAACGCAGCGCTGAGATTTTCCGGCATGCCGCGGGCATCGAAGTGCCATTGCCGAAAAGGCGCGGTGTTTTCCACCATACAGTTGGTCTCGCCGTAGTAGACCAACTGCTCGCCCAACAGCGCACGGGCGATGGCGAGAATACGGGGCTCGAACAGAAGTTCGTTGAACACGCCAAGGGTGAGAAAGTCGGACACCCGGTCGGCTGCCGGGATGGCAAGCTGAGCGCGTTCGAAATCCGTCATCTGCGTGGGCGTGAAGAAGTCCTTGATGAGGCAGAACCCATGCTCCCGGGCGATTGCCGGAACCCGCGCAGGATCGCTGGTCTGGTAGATGTCTGCCGTCGCGCCCGTCATGTCAGCTCCAAGGTCCCTTGCCTGGATCATAATCCGGGACCCCGCGGCGACGGAACCCGACACGATGGGTTTCGGTCGCAAAGGCCCGCGAATGTGGCGGCTGGAAAACCGGTACTTGCGGTTTGCGGAAGAAGAAAACGAGGCCCGCCCCGACGACGAAGCCGGCGATATGCGCCATGAACGCCACCCCCGGCTCGCCCGGCGTGCTGCCGGCCTGACTGAGAAGCTGCATCAGGAAATAGAAGCCGAGCACAATCCACGCCGGCAGATTCCAGAAGGTGAAGAAAATGATCAGCAGCACGAAGACTTTGATGTTCGCGCGCGGATGCAGAATGAGATACGCGCCGAGCACGCCGGAGATCGCGCCGGAAGCGCCGATCATGGGAATTTCAGAAGCGGGGTCGAGCATTATCTGCCCCAGCGCGGCGCCCAGGCCGCAGATCACGTAGAACAGCAGATAGCGCATGTGGCCGAGGGAGGCTTCGATGTTGTCGCCGAAGATCCAGAGGAACCACATGTTGCCGATCAGATGCATCCAGCCGCCATGCATGAACATGTGCGTGAACAGCGTGAGCGGCGCCGGCAGGCGGTGAACGTATTCGGGAAGGAAGACTTTCCCGATCAGGGTGCCGGGGATGAGGCCGTAGGCATAGACCGCGAGTTCGCCCGCGCGTTCGGAGAGGCCGTTCTGCCACCAGAAAACGGCGATGCAGGCGAGGATGACACCGTAGTTCACCCAAGGCCGTGTGGTGTGCGGATTGTCGTCGCGGATCGGCAGGAACATTGGGGCACCCTACGGGCGAGCTAGCATCGGGACAAGCGGCTAGCGCACCTCGCCCTTCAGCTTGGCTACACGCATCAGGCGGTCCATGGCCGCCTGTTTCATCGTTTCGGTCATGACAAACCCGTCATCGACGCCGGACGTCTTCCAGCCCGCCATGGACATGGCGAGCTTGGCGCGCTGCCGGTCGAGCGCGTTGCCGGGGGAGACGAATTGTTCGCAGGTGAGGACGTCGCGTTTCGCGTGCTTCACGAGGTCCCGCAGACACTTCCGGTAGAGCGTATCCTCGGTGCCGTGGATGCGGAAGTCGGCTTCCTCGGGGAAGCCGAGGATCATGTCGTGCCAGACACGGCGGACGCAGAAGTTGATCGGACAGCTTTCGTCCATGGAGAGCTGCCAATCCGGGTGGATCGGCATATCCATCTTCACGCGGGTGTAGACGTAGCCGAGGGAGTCGTCCGCGAGCAGGGCGTCGAGGCAGGTGGTGATGTGGTTGTCGTAGAACACGTCGTCGGCGTCGAGGAAGAACAGGAAGGCGGCGGACGACTGGCGCACCCCTTCGTTACGGGCGAAGCCGGCGCCGCGGTTCTGGTCGAGACGAATCAGGCGAACGCCCTCGTGCGATTGGGCGATCTGCGCTGTTGCATCTCGCGACGCGTCGTCGACGACGATGATCTCGGCGTCGAGGGGCTTGGTGTAGGCCCGCAAGGAAGCGGTGGCACTCGTCAGCGTGCGGTCGAGGGTCTTCGCGGCGTTGTGGGCCGGGATGACGATCGCAGCGGACGGATGACGCGGCGGCACTAAATGTGGATCGCGCGCTTCGCGACGTTCAGCGCGGCTTCCTTCACGGCTTCGCCGAGCTGCGGATGCGCATGGCAGGTGCGGGCGATGTCTTCCGCCGCCGCGCCGAACTCCATGCCCAGCGCCACTTCCATGATCAGGTCGCCGGCTTCCGGACCGATGATGTGGCAGCCGAGGACGCGATCGGTGGTGGCGTCGGCGAGGATCTTCACGAAGCCGTCCGTGTCGCCGTTGGCGCGCGCGCGGCTGTTGGCGGTGAACGGGAACTTACCGGAATTGTAGGTGATGCCGGCTTCCTTCAGCTGTTCTTCGGTCTTGCCGATGCCGGCGACTTCCGGCCACGTGTAGACCACCCCGGCGATGGCGTCGTAGTTGATGTGGGCGCTGAGGCCCGCCATGATTTCCGCGCAGGCGACGCCTTCGTCCTCGGCCTTGTGGGCGAGCATCTGGCCACCGATCACGTCGCCGATGGCGAAGATGCCTTCGACATTGGTCTGGAAGTGCTCATCCGCCTGCACAAAGCCGCGGTTGGTGATGGTTACGCCCGCTTCGGTAAGGCCGAGGCCCGCGGTGTAGGGACGCCGGCCGATGGAGACCAGCACCACTTCCGCATCGAGTGTTTCCGCAGCACCGCCCTTGGCGGGTTCTAGCGTGAGCTTCACGCCGGACTTGCCGGGCTCGGCCTTGGTCACCTTCGTGCCCAGGCGGAACTTCATGCCCTGCTTCTCGAGGATGCGCTGCATCTGCTTACGCACTTCGCCGTCCATGGGCGGGAGGATCACGTCGAGGAATTCGACCACTGTCACTTCGGCGCCAAGGCGGCGCCAGACGGAGCCCATTTCCAGGCCGATGACGCCGGCGCCGATGACGACCATCGACTTCGGAACCTTCTTCAGCTCGAGCGCGCCGGTGGAGGTGACGACCTGCTTCTCGTCGATGGTCACACCCGGCAGCGGCGTCGTTTCGGAGCCGGTGGCGATGACGACGTACTTCGCGGTGTAGGTCTCGTTCTTGCCGTCGAGGGTCTTCACGGCGATCTCATGGGCGCCGCGGGCAGCCTTGGTGATCTTGCCGGTGCCCTTGATGTAGGTGACCTTGTTCTTCTTGAACAGGAACTCGATGCCGGTGGTGTTCTGCTTCACCACGTCGTCCTTGCGCGCCAGCATGGTCGGCAGATCGAGTTCGACCTTGCCCACCTTGATGCCGTGGCCGGCGAAGGAATGATTGGCTTCCTCGAACAGGTGCGAGGATTGCAGCAACGCCTTGGACGGAATGCAGCCCACGTTCAGGCAGGTGCCGCCGAGGGTGCCGCGATTTTCAACGCAGGCGGTCTTCAGGCCGAGCTGGGCGGCGCGGATCGCACAGACGTAGCCGCCCGGTCCGCCGCCGATGACGATAACGTCGAAGGATTCAGCCATTGCGCAGTCCTTGCCTCATTCGTCACCCCGGCGAAGGCCGGGGTCCACAGTTCCTCCGCACGGTCCGTGCACTTTGTGCAGTGGATCCCGACCTTCGTCGGGATGACAGCGGAGGATTGGCGATATTCGTGCCCTCTGCCCTGGGTCCTCGGGTCAAGCCCGAGGACGACCAAAAAAGAGGATCAGGTGTCCAACAGGAGCCGGGTCGGATCCTCGATGTTGTTCTTTACGGCAACCAGGAACGTCACGGCCTCGCGGCCGTCGACGATGCGGTGATCGTAGGACAGCGCGAGATACATCATCGGACGCGCGACGATAGAGCCGTCATCCAGCACCACGGCGCGCTGCTTGATGTTGTGCATGCCCAGGATGCCCGACTGCGGGGCGTTCAGGATCGGCGTGGAGAGCATCGAGCCGTAGATGCCGCCGTTGGAGATGGTGAAGCTGCCGCCGGTCATCTCTTCCAGGGTCAACTTGCCGTCGCGGGCCTTGCGTCCGAAGCCGGAGATTTCGGCTTCGATCTCCGCTAGCGACTTGGTGTCGCAGCTGCGCACCACCGGCACCACGAGGCCCGTTGGCGTGCCGACGGCGACGCCGATGTCGTAGAAATTCTTGTAAACCATCTCGTCGCCGCGGATCTCGGCGTTCACCGCCGGCACATCCTTCAGCGCCGCGACGCAGGCTTTCACGAAGAAGCCCATGAAGCCCATCTTCACGCCGTGCTTCTTCTCGAACGCGTCCTTGTGCTTGTTGCGCAGGGACATCACCGCCGACATGTCGGCTTCGTTGAAGGTGGTGAGCATCGCCGCGGTGTTCTGGGCATCTTTCAAGCGCGAGGCGATGGTCTTGCGCAGCCGCGTCATCTTCACGGCTTCTTCGAGCGGCTTGCGGTTCGGCACGGACGGCTTCACGTCGGAGGTGCCGCCCCCGGCGATGTAGGCGAGCACGTCGGCCTTGCTGAGACGGCCGTTCTTGCCCGACGCCGGGATCTTGCGCGGATCGAGGTTGTGTTCGTCCACCAGGAACCGCACGGACGGCGCCAGCGGATAGTCGCCAGCGATGGATTGCTTCGGCGCGGCCGGGGCTGCGGCCTTCGGTGGCGGCGGCGGTGCGGCGGCCGCGGCGGGCTTCGCGGCCGACGCGGGCGCGGCGGCTTTCGGTGCCTCGGCCTTTGCGGCGGCGGGAGCAGCGGCAGCGGCGGCTTTGGCGGGCGCGGCACCGGCGGCGCCGATCACGCCGAGGAGGGCGCCGACGCCGACTTCAGCGCCTTCTTCGGCGACGATCTGGCCGAGCGTGCCGGCGCTGGGCGCCTTCACTTCGAGGGTGACCTTATCGGTCTCCAGCTCGAGCACGGTCTCGTCGGCGGCGACGGGATCACCCACCTTCTTGAGCCACTTCGCGACGGTCGCTTCGGTGACGGACTCACCCAGCGTCGGGACTTTGATCTCGGTCGACATGTTCACCCCTAGGCAGCGCGTTGGACCGCGCCCTGATCTTCAGACGACGACGCGGCCTATTCCGCGGCCATCTTTCCCATTTTTGTGACGCGCTTGAACGGCTGCGGAATCTGCGCGAGCGGCGTGTTGAGCGCCCATTCGCAAAGTTGATTCTGCTCCTTCACGTGCACCTTCATCAGGCCCGTGGCGGGCGACGCCGCCGGCGGACGGCCGGCGTAGTACGGCCGCTTGGCCTTCACATCGATGCCTTCAAGCGCGAACTCGAGGCGGCGATCGACGAACGTCCAGGAGCCCATGTTGGCGGGTTCTTCCTGGCACCACACGATCTCCGCGTTCTTGTACTTGGCGAATTCCTTGGCGAGCGTTTCCTTCGGCCAGGGATAGAGCTGCTCGACGCGCACGATCGCAACGTCATCGATGCCCTTGTCTTCCCGCGCCTGGAGCAGGTCGTAGTAGACCTTGCCGGAGCAGACCACGACGCGACGCACCTTGGCGGGCGCCGCGATCTTGCCGGTCTCCGGGATCACGCGCTGGAAAGTGCTGTCCGGGCCCAGATCGGCGAGTGTGGAGACGCAGCGCTTATGCCGCAGCAGCGACTTCGGCGTCATGATCACCAGCGGCTTGCGGAAGTTGCGGTGAATCTGGCGGCGCAGGGAGTGGTAATAATTCGCCGGCGTCGTGAGGTTGCAGACCTGCCAGTTGTCCTGCGCGGACAGTTGCAGATAGCGCTCCATGCGGGCGGAGGAGTGTTCCGGACCTTGGCCCTCGTAACCATGGGGCAGCAGCATCACCAGACCCGACAGGCGCAGCCACTTGCTTTCGCCGGAGTTGATGAACTGGTCGATGATCATCTGCGCGCCGTTGGAGAAGTCGCCGAACTGGGCTTCCCACAGGGTCAGCGTGTTCGGTTCCGCGAGCGAGAACCCGTATTCGAAGCCGAGCAGGGAGAGTTCAGAGAGAGGTGAGTCGTGCACCTCGAAGTGGCCCTGCTTGCCGGGGCGGATGTTCTGCAGCGGGATGTAGCGGGTCTCGGTGTTCTGATCGACCAGCACCGAGTGGCGCTGGGAGAACGTGCCGCGGCCGCAGTCCTGACCGGACAGACGCACCGCCGAGCCTTCGGCGACGAGAGTGCCGAACGCGAGCGCTTCCGCCGTCGACCAGTCGATATCCTTGCCGGTCTCCATCATCTCCGCCTTGGACTTCAACTGGCGGACGATCTTCGGATTTACGGCCACGCCGTCGGGCACCTTGGAGATCGCGGCGCCGACTTCCTTCAGCAGGTCGAGGGGGGCGCCGGTCTTGTCGTCGCGGAATTCCTCTTCCTCGCCCATCTGCGCGAGGCCCTTCCACGCGCCTTCGAGCCAGTCGGCCTTGTTCGGCTTGAAGCTGGAGGCGGATTCGAAGTCCGCTTCCATCTGATGCATGAACTTCGACATCATGTTGTCGGCTTCAGCCTGGGTGTAGAGGCCTTCCTTCACCAGGCGCTGCGCGTAGATGCTGCGCGCCGTCGGATGGCTCTCGATCGCCTTGTACATCAGCGGCTGGGTGAACTTGGGCTCGTCGCCCTCGTTATGACCGAAGCGGCGATAGCAAATCATGTCGAGCACGACGTCGACGCCGAATTCCTGACGGAACTCGATGGCGAGACGCGCGGCCTGCACCACCGCTTCCGGATCGTCGGCGTTGGCGTGGAAGATCGGCGCTTCCACCATCTTGGCGATGTCGGTGCAGTACAGGCCGGAACGGCTGTAGCGCGGCGTGGTGGTGAAGCCGATCTGGTTGTTCACGACGACGTGGATGGTGCCGCCGGTGGTGTAGCCCTTGATCTGCGAGAAGCCGAAGCATTCGGCGATGATGCCCTGGCCGGCGAACGCGGCGTCGCCGTGCATCAACAGGGCGAGCACCTGCTTGCGCGACTTGTCGCCCAACTGTTCCTGCTTCGCGCGCACCTTGCCCAACACGACCGCGTCGACCACTTCCAGGTGCGACGGGTTGGCGGTGAGCGAGAGGTGCACGGTCTTGCCGTCGAAGCTGCGGTCGGACGACGTGCCCAAGTGATACTTCACGTCGCCGGAGCCTTCGACGCTTTCCGGGTTCGGCGAGTTGCCTTGGAATTCGGAGAACAGCGCGCTGAACGGCTTGTGCATCACGTTGACGAGCACGTTCAAACGGCCGCGGTGAGGCATGCCGATGACGACCTGCTCAACGCCCATGGCGCCGCCGCGCTTGATGATCTGTTCCAGCGCCGGGATCAGCGCTTCGCCGCCGTCGAGGCCGAAACGCTTGGTGCCGGTGTACTTGATGCCGAGGAACTTCTCGAAGCCTTCGGCTTCGGTCATGCGCTCAAGGATGGCTTTCTTGCCCTCGGGCGAGAACTGCGGCGTGTTGCGGTTCGGCTCGATGCGGCTTTGCAGCCACTCGCGCTGCTTGATGTCCTGGATGTGCATGTACTCGACACCGAGGGTGCCGCAGTAGGTTTCCTTCAGGACCTGCAGGATCTGGCGCAGGCTCGCGCTTTCGAACCCGAGCAGACCGCCGAGCACGATCGAGCGATCGAGATCGGCATCGGTGAAGCCGTGATATTTGAAATCGAGTTCCGGATGAGCGATCTCACCGCTGATCTTCAGCGGATCGAGATTGGCGAGCTGGTGACCACGGGTGCGATACGCACGGATCAGACCCAGCGCCTTGATGGAGTCTTCGGCCTGCTTCATCACCGACGCTTTGTCGGGCGCGGCGGCGGGACCGGCGGCGCCGCTCTTCGCGGGCTTCGCGAGCTTGGCCGCGGCGGCATCCGGATCGGCGGCGCCGATGATGGTGGCGTCGGACGGCGCCCAACTGGCGCCGGTGAGTTCGTTCAGCAACTCGGCTTCGTCGTCACCCAGTTCCGTGAAGACCTTCACCCAGCTCTGATCCACTGAGGCGGGGTTCTTGAGGTACTGGGTATAAAGTTCGGCGATGAAGGTGGCGTTGGCGCCACTAAGGAACGAAGCGTCCACGGTTTGATCCCTGGTTGGCCCCCTGTCCGGCCCGGCTGGCGGCCAAGATTGGGCCGGTCCGGGACCGGCACCCGCCAGACAGCGCGACAGGGGCGGATGCGTCTTCCTTACATAGACGAATATTCCTCTTGCCACAATGGGTTACGGGCATTTCCCGAAGGGGGATCAGGCTTGCGTCCGCGGAATACCCCGCCGCGCGGATGCAGGGCGGAAGGTCCCAAGCCCTTGAGATATCGGGATTTCCGGGATTTGCTATCGAGCTTTCGAGAGATGCCGAATCGGCGGGGGTCCTCAAAATGGGCCCACGGCCCCGCGCGTTTTTACGCGCCAAATACGCGGAGAAAATTTCGCCCGAATTTCCCATTACATAGCGTCGGCGCGGATCAAA
Source organism: Rhodospirillaceae bacterium (assembly GCA_965279655.1). GTDB lineage: Bacteria > Pseudomonadota > Alphaproteobacteria > Rhodospirillales > Rhodospirillaceae > SCTM01. The sequence continues at coordinate 4,231,957 of OZ257255.1, read as the reverse complement.
AGAACAACAGGAGAACATAGCGCGGGGACGGCGATGTGTCGTCTGTCGCGGTGTGTGCAGCAAAACTCGATGTCGCCCCGCCCGCCGACAAGAGGTCGGCTCGACTATTTAGAAGCGCGCCTTCGCGCGCGTGGCCGGGGTCCAGGGCAGCAAACGAAAATCCATGTGGGACGCTCGAGCACCCTACCCTGGATCCCGGATGTCGGCGCTAAGACGCGCCTCCTCCGGGATGACGGCCTGAGAATCTAGGGAGCGCCTTTGCGAATCTTCGCGGCCGCCTCGTCGGCGGTGAGCACCTGGGCGAAGGCGAAGCGCAGGGTCTCCAAGGTCGCGGCTTTCACCTGGTCGGCGGTGAGATTGCCCAGCCCGCGATTGGAGCAGGCGTCGGACAGGACGAACACGCGGTACTCGCGCGTGGCGGCCTCGCGGGCGGTGGTGTCGACGCAGACGTTGGTGGCGATGCCGCCGATGATCAGCGTGTCGATGCCGCGCTTGCGCAGCATGAGGTCGAGGTCCGTGCCGGTGAAGGCGCCGTAGCGCGGCTTGGTGAGCTTGATGTCGCCGGATTCGATCTTCAGGCGCGGCGAGTAAGCCACCGCGTGTTCGCCGGAGAGATTGTTGGGCCGCACGAGGTTGTGCTCGGCCATGTAGGCGATCACCACCTCGGAGCAGTAACCGCGATTGGCGCCGTCGGCGCGGGCTTCCTGCGCGGTGTGGATGATCGTGACACCGGCGGCGCGGGCGATGGCGCTGAGGCCGTTGAGTTTCTCCACGATCTGCGGGCCGTCGGACGGCGCGTGGTCGTAGCCTTCCACGAACATGTTCTGGAGATCGATGTTGAGCAGCGCCGTGCGGCGCGGATCGATCTGCCAGTCGATCATGTTGCGTCCGCCGTCTTGTAGCCGAAGCCGCCGTTGCCGCTGGTGATCTGCACCGCCGTCGGGGCTGGGAAATGCGCCGGCATGATCCAGGCGCCCGTATCCGCGACGCGCTCCACGAAGGCGATGCGGGTGGCGCGCGATTGCGCGGGATCCCAGCAGAACTTGCTGGACCACTGGGGCCGTTCGATCTGTACGGGATGATGGATGGTGTCGCCGATGAGGAAGGCGCGTTCCTTGCCGTCGTCGAGGCACAGCACGACGTTCCCCGGCGTGTGGCCGGGTGCCGGCATCAGGTGCACGCCGGGCTCGATCTCGTAGTCGCTGTCGACGATCACCGCCAGGCCCGCATCGATGATGGGCTGGACGGAATCTTCCCAGGAGCCGTGATTGGGCGACGTCGCGGCTGTTGCGCGTTCGTGTTCCCAGTGGGCCACTTCGGCGCGGGCCATGATGTATTTCGCGTTGGGGAATGTGGGCACCCAGCGGCCGTTGATGAGCCGCGTGTTCCAGCCGACGTGATCGGCGTGGAGATGGGTGCAGAGGACGTGGGTGACGGTTTCGGGCGGACAGCCGGCGGCGGCGAGATCGGCGAGGAAGGAGCCGTTGCGACGGTGCCATTCCGGCAGCGCGCGTTCCTTGTCGTTGCCGACGCAGGTGTCGACCAAAATCACGTTGCGCGACGTGCGTACGATCAGGCTGAAGAAGCCCATGACGAGCAGGTTGCTGTCGGCGTTGTAGAAACGCGGATCGCGGGACGTGTTGGTTTCCGCGAACAGTTCCGGCGTGGCGTCCGGCAGCAGGAAGTCCGGCGTGCGGAACGCCCCTTCGCGCTCGACCACTCGCGTGATGGCGAAGGGGCCGGGTAATTTCATAGGTTCAGAAATTAAAGCCGATGGTGGCCAGGGCGGAGTTGAGGCCCGGGTTCACGCGGTGCGAGCCGGCGTTGGAGATGTGGGTGATCGCCACGCCGACGCGGGTGCTCTCGGTGATCGCGTAGCTAGTCGCGAGGCCGAGATGGAATTCGAACACGCCGCCGAGTTCCAGGCCCTTGCCCTTGTGGTAGGCGCCGAGGCCAGCGGAAGCTTCGACTTCCCAGCGGCCAAATTGGAACGGCGCCGCGAGCCCGGCCCAGCCGTAGAGGGCTTCGTTGGTGGCGAACATGACGCCGCCGGCGAGCTTCAGGCCGCGGAACACGCCGTCGGTGCCCAACACGCCGTAGCCGGAGCGATACATCGCGCGGCCTTCGAAGGCGTGGGCGCGGTGCGAGACGAGATCGTACATGCCGGCGCCGAACGTGACGACGGAGTCGTCCTTGGCTTGCGCGGCGGACGCGCCGAGAACCAGACCCAGCGCAAGCGCAACAGACTTCAGCACGTGACTAACCCTTCATCGCCGTGAGCATGGTGGAACCGAGCGACGACGGCGATTCCGCGATATGGAACCCGGCGTCCTTCATCGCTGCGAACTTCGCGGGCGCGGTGCCCTTGCCGCCGGAGATGATCGCACCGGCGTGGCCCATGCGGCGGCCCGGGGGCGCGGTGGCGCCGGCGACGAAGCCGACGATGGGCTTCTTGTTCTTGTGCGCCTTGTAGAACGCGGCGGCGTCTTCCTCGGCGGTGCCGCCGATTTCGCCGATCATGATGATGCCCTGCGTCTCCGGATCGTTCAGGAACAGGTCGAGGCAATCGATGAAGTTGGTGCCGTTCACCGGGTCGCCGCCGATGCCGATGCAGGTCGTTTGACCCAGGCCGGCGGCGGTGGTTTGCGCGACGGCTTCATAGGTGAGCGTGCCGGAGCGGGACACGATGCCGATCTTGCCGCGCTGGTGGATGTGGCCCGGCATGATGCCGATCTTGCACTCGCCCGGCGTGATGATGCCTGGGCAGTTCGGTCCGATCAGGCGCGTCTTCGAGCCCTGCAGGGCGCGCTTCACCTTGATCATGTCCATCACGGGAATGCCTTCGGTGATGCACACCGCGAGCGGGATCTCCGCGTCGATCGCTTCCAGGATCGCATCCGCCGCGAACGGCGGCGGCACGTAGATCACGGTCGCGTCGCAGCCGGTCGCATTGCGCGCATCGGCCACGGTGTCGAACACCGGCAGATCGAGGTGCGTGGTGCCGCCCTTACCGGGCGTGACGCCGCCGACCATCTTGGTGCCGTAGGCGATGGCTTGTTCGGAGTGGAAGGTGCCCTGGCTTCCGGTGAAGCCCTGGCAGATGACCTTCGTATTCTTGTTAACGAGGACGGCCATGTTATGCGGCCTCCTTCACGGCTTTGACAATTTTCTGGGCGGCATCGCCGAGGTTGTCCGCCGAGATGATCGGCAGGCCCGACTCACGCATGATCTTCTTGCCGAGTTCGACGTTGGTGCCTTCGAGACGCACGACCAGCGGCACGTTGAGGCTGACTTCGCGCGCGGCGGAGACGACGCCTTCGGCGATCACGTCGCAGCGCATGATGCCGCCGAAGATGTTCACGAGAATGCCTTCGACGTTCGGGTCCGACAGGATGATCTTGAACGCGGTGGTGACGCGCTCTTTGGTCGCGCCGCCGCCGACGTCGAGGAAGTTCGCCGGCGAGCCGCCATAGAGCTGGATGATGTCCATGGTCGCCATCGCCAAACCTGCACCGTTCACCATGCAGCCGATGGAGCCGTCGAGCTTGATGTAGTTGAGGTCGTGCTTGGAGGCTTCGAGTTCCTTCGGGTCCTCTTCGTCCTCGTCGCGCAGTTCCATGATCTCGGGATGGCGATAGAGCGCGTTGGAATCGAAGTTCATTTTCGCATCCAGCGGGATCACGTCGCCGGCGCCGGTGACGACCAGCGGATTGATCTCGAGCAGGGAGGCATCGGTCGCCACGAAGGCGTTGTAGAGCGATACGAAGAGCTTGGTCGCGGACTTGACCTGGTTGTCCTTCAGGCCCAGGGCGAAGGCGATCTTGCGGCAATGGAAGCCCTGGATGCCGGTGGTCGGATCGATGCTCTGGAAGATGATCTTTTCCGGCGTGTTATGGGCCACGTCCTCGATGTTCACGCCGCCTTCGGTGGAGGCCATGATGGTGACGCGGGACGTGCCGCGGTCGACCAGCATCGACAGGTACAGCTCGCGCTTGATGTCGCAGCCGGCCTCGATGTAGACGCGCTTGACGGTCTTGCCGGCCGGTCCGGTCTGGATGGTGACCAGGGTGTTGCCGAGCATCTGCTGGGCGGCTTCTTTGGCTTCCGCGACGGACTTCACGACCCGCACGCCGCCCTTACCGCCCGCTGCGGCTTCCTTGAACGTGCCCTTGCCCCGGCCACCGGCGTGGATCTGGGACTTCACGACGTAGACGCCTTTCGGCAGCCCCTCGGCCACCTTCTGGGCCTCGTCCGCCGTATAGGCGACGCCGCCGGCGAGCACCGGCACGCCGAATTTCTTCAAGACCTGTTTGGCTTGGTACTCATGAATATTCATGGCGGTCCGCCGCTGCTTTTAGGAAGGATGTGCGAGATTGCCCCCGTGGTGGTCCGTTATAGCACCCCGGGACCGGCAGGCAACCGGGCCAGGCACGGGGAGTCTCGCGGAAAGGCCAATCCCGCCCTATATTTAGCCCCCATGAACACCATGAAAGTCCTCGATCTCGATGCGGTGCGGGCCGCGCCTGCGGCCACCGCCCCCTACCCCCATTTCGCCGCCACCGGCGCCCTGAAAGCCGACGCGGTGCCCGCCCTGATGGACGATTTCCCGGCCATCACCCAGCCGGGATTCTTTCCGATCGACGACGTGCCGGTGTCGGGCGCGTTCGCGGCCCTGCTGGACGACCTGCAGAGCCCGGAGTTCAGCCGCGTGGTCGGCGAGAAGCTGGGCATGGATCTGGTGTCGCGGCCGACGTTGATCACCGTGCGCAAATGGTCGCGCGCCAGCGACGGCACCATCCACACCGACAGCGCGAGCAAGATCGCCACCCTGCTGGTCTATCTGAACCCGACGTGGGGCGACACGGGCGAAGGGCGCCTGCGGGTGCTGCGGAGCAATCGCGACTTCAACGACTTCACCTCGGAGATTAGCCCGACGGTGGGCCATGTATTCGCCTTCAAGCGCACGGACTCAAGCTGGCATGGGCACCTGCCCTTCACCGGCGAGCGGCGGGTGGTGCAGATCACGTGGCTGCTGGATGACTCCAAGGTCGCGCATAAGCGGCGGCTCGGAAAATTGAGCCGGTGGCTGAAGAACATCTTTAGGCCGAAGGCCACGGCCTAACGCGCCATCATTCTTGTTGTCATCCTTGCGGCCGTAAGGCCGCGAGGATCCAGGGGTTATGTTTCAGCTTCGCAAAGCAGAAAACCAGAAAACCCTGGGTCCTCGGCCCTTTGGGCCAAGGACGACGAAGCCTTTCGAAAAGAAAAAGGCCGGCGGTGACGGCCGCCGGCCTTTTTGATCTCTCAATCGATTAGGCGACTTCTAGTTTCGTCGCATTTTCTAAAGCGAAAATGCTCTAGCCGACGCTGGGATCGATCTTCTTGCAAGCATCGACCAGGCCGCGCACGGATGCGACGGACTTGTCGAACATGGCTTTCTCTTCGGCATTGAGTTCGATCTCGACGACCTTCTCCACACCACCAGCGCCGATCACGGTCGGCACGCCGACATAGAGATCCTTCTCGCCGTATTGGCCATTGATGTAAGCGGCGCAAGGCAGCACACGCTTTTTGTCTTTCAGATAGGCTTCCGCCATCTGAATGCCCGACGCGGCGGGCGCGTAGTACGCGGAACCGGTCTTCAGCAGGTTCACGATTTCAGCGCCGCCGTCGCGGGTGCGCTGGACGATCTTGTCGAGCTTGTCCTGCGTGGTCCAACCCATCTTGATCAGGTCGGGCAGCGGGATGCCGGCGACGGTGGAGTAGCGCACCAGCGGCACCATCGTGTCGCCGTGGCCGCCAAGCACGAAGGCGGTGATGTCTTCCACCGACACCTTGAACTCTTCGGAGAGGAAGTAACGGAAGCGCGCGCTGTCGAGCACGCCGGCCATGCCGACGACCTTGTTGTGCGGCAGGCCGGAGAACTGGCGCAGCGCCCAGACCATGGCGTCGAGCGGGTTGGTGATGCAGATCACGAACGCGTTCGGCGCGTTATTCTTGATGCCTTCGCCGACGGCCTTCATCACTTTGAGATTGATGCCGAGCAGGTCGTCGCGGCTCATGCCCGGCTTACGCGGCACGCCGGCGGTGACGATGACGACATCCGAGCCCTTGATGGCGCTGTAGTCGTTGGCGCCGGAGTAAGCGGAGTCGATGCCTTCGACCGGGGTGGCTTCGGCAATGTCGAGCGCCTTGCCCTGGGGGACGCCTTCGGCGATGTCGAACATCACCACGTCGCCCAGGTCCTTCAGGCCGATCAGGTGGGCGAGCGTGCCGCCGATGTTTCCCGACCCGACCAGGGCGATCTTGTTGCGTGCACGTGCCATTGAGTTCCTCTGTTGTCCCGCGGGCGCGGTTTGACCCCCACACCCCTGAAATTCGCGGCTTTCGGATACCCCGAAGGGCGGGTTGGCGCAAGGGCGGGGGCCCCTATAATCCACGGCGCGCGCCGGTCCATACTGGGCGAAATGGGGGCCAAACCATGAGAATCAGCATCATCGCCGCATTGGCGGGCTTACTGGGGGCTTGCGCCGCCACACCGCCGGAACGGGCGCCGTCCCAACCGTCCCAAGCGGGGTTGCCGGACCTGGCATCCTTCGCGCTGTACCGGACCGACGGCGGCGCGCGGGCATCTCAATATGTGAGCGTCGCGCAGGCCGCCGAAGTCTTGAAGGACTTTGACGTGGTGTTCCTGGGCGAGATCCATCGCCATCCGGGCAACCATGCGGCGCAGATGGCGCTGTACCGGGAGATCCAGACGCGCGCCGGGGCGGTGGACCTGTCGCTCGAGCAATTCGAGCGCGACGTGCAGAAGGTCGTTGACGACTACATGGCCGGCCGCGTCGGCGAGGAAGCGCTGAAGGCGGACGGGCGCGCCTGGGACAATTATCCCGTGAGCTATCGGCCCTTGGTGGAATACGCCAAGGACCACAAGCTTTCGGTGATCGCCGCGGAGGCGCCGGGCATGGTGATCCGCTGTGTGGGGCAGCAGGGGGCGGAGTTTCTGTCCAAGATGAAGCCGGAGCAGCGCGGCTGGGCGGCGGCGGACCTGCATCTGGGCGACGGGCCCTACAAGGACAAGTACCTCGCCTTCGCGACCGGCGACGGCGCCCACGGCAAGGACCCCAAGACCGGCGGGGTGACGGAGCAGGTGATGCGCAGCTTCGCGGCGCAGGTGACGCGCGACGACACCATGGCGGAATCGATCTTCAAGCACCTGCGCGCGAACCCGGGCCACAAGGTGGTCCACCTGAACGGCGCGTTCCACTCGGAGTCCTTTCTCGGCACGGCGGAGCGGCTGAAGATGCGCGACCCGCGTTTGAAGATCGCCGTGGTGAACCCGATCGAGGTGAACGATCCGGCGAAGCTGACCGTGAGCGCGAAGGATGCGAAGACGGGCACCTTCGTGCTGCTGCTGCGCCCGCAGCCCAAGGCCTATGTCTCCGATGCCGAGATGCGCGCCGCAATCACCAAGCAGATGAGCTTCCGCAAAGACGCGAAGTGCGAGCTTTGATTTTCCTTGCTGTCATCCCGGCCAAGCGCAGCGCGAGCCGGGATCCAGGGCCCCAACTCAGGCCCGTGATTTCTACCCTGGACCCCGGATCGCGCGGCTCCGCCGCTTGTCCGGGGTGACAATAGGGCTAAGGCCTACGTCAGGTGCTTCGCGCGGAGATAATCCGCGGCCTGCATCTCGATCAGACGCGAGACGGTGCGGTGGAATTCGAAGCCGCCTGAGTCGCCGACATAGAGCTGATCCGGCGGGACGGCGGCGGAGAGGATGAGCGCGGTGCGGTGTTCGTAGAGCGCGTCGATGAGCGTGACGAAACGGCGCGCGGCGTCCTTGGTGTCTTCGGTCATCTGCGGGACGTCGGCCAGGATCACGGTCTCGAACGCCGCCGCGATGGCCATGTAATCGCTGGGGCCCAGGGCTTGGCGGCAGAGGTCGTCGAAGCTGAAGCGCGCGACCTGATGCGCGGCCGCGGGCACAACGACGCGACGGCCTGACACACGCACATGATCCGGCTTGGGCTTGGCATCGTCGGTGAGGCGGTTCCAAGCCGCGTCCAGCGCCGCGTTCGCCGCGGCGCCCAAAGGTGCGTGGTAGACCGCCTGCCCCATCAAACGGCCGAGGCGATAATCCTGCGCGGCCTCCAGCGCGAGCAGATCGAGACGCTCCTTGATGAGGGCGATGAAGGGCAGGAACTTCTCGCGCTGGAGCCCGTCCTTATAAAGCTCGTCCGGATGACGGTTTGAGGTCGTGACGACGACCACGCCGCGCTCGAACAGGCGCTGGAACAGCCGGCCGATGATCATGGCGTCGGCGATGTCGCGCACTTCCATTTCATCGAGGCACAGGACGGTGGTGGATTCCGCGATGCCGTCGGCCATGCCGGGGATGGGATCGCCCTCGTCCTCGAACATCGGCAGCTGGCGGCGGCGATGGATCTCCGCATGGAAGTCGCGCATGAAGGCCTGGAAGTGCACGCGCTCCTTCTTCTCGACCGGCACGGTTTCGAAGAACAGGTCCATGAGCATGGACTTGCCGCGCCCCACCCCGCCGTAGAGATACAGCCCGAGCGGCGGCGGCTTGTCCTCGCCCTTTAGGCCGAAGCGTTCCATCCACCCGCGCTTGCCGCTGCGGGGCGCGTAGCCCTTCAGCGCATGGGCGAGCGCGTTGAGTTTTTCAGCCGCCAGTTCCTGCATCGGATCGGGCAGTAAGCTGCCGTCGACGACCTTGGCGCGGTAGCGTTCTATGGGGGTTTGTTCGGACATCTCTCAAAACGCAACATGCCGCTCTTGATGGAGCGGCATGTTGTTATTCGCGTGCATGATCAACGGTAGCGTCGATCAGCCGTCCTTGTTGATCTTGTCGGTGATGTCTTTCAGCGTCTTCTCGGACTGATCGTTCGGCACCTGGCAGGTACCGGCGGCCTGGTGACCGCCGCCGCCGTACTTCAGGCACAGCTCGCCGACGTTGGTCTTCGACGAGCGGTCGAAGATCGACTTGCCGATGGCGAACACGGTGTTCTGCTTCTTCAGGCCCCACATCACGTGGATCGAGATGTTGGTGGCCGGGAACAGCGCGTAGATCAGGAAGCGGTTGCAGGCGTAGATGGTTTCTTCGTCGCGCAGGTCGAGGATGACGAGGTTCTTGTGCACGGTGGAGCAGCGCTTGATCTGTTCCTTCGCCTTGGCTTCGTGCTCGACGTAGAGGTCGACGCGTTCCACCACGTCCGGCAGCAGGAGGATCTGCTCGACGGGCATCTCCACGCACTTCTCGATCAGCTCCATCATGAGCTGATAGTTGGAGATGGTGAACTCGCGGAAGCGGCCGAGACCGGTGCGGGCGTCCATGATGAAGTTCATCAGGTCCCAGCCTTGCGGGTTCAGCACTTCGTCCTTGTTGAACTGGGCGGCGTCGCCCTTGTCGACGGCGGCCATCAACGAATCGGAGATGCGCGGCACCTTCGCCTTGCCGCCGTAGTAGTCGTAAACGACGCGGGCGGCCGAGGGGGCGTTCTTGTCGATGATGTGGTTGGATTTCTTGCCGACGCGGATGGTCTCGCTCTCGTGGTGGTCGAACGCGAGATGGACGCCTTCCACGAAGGGCAGGTTGGTGGTGATGTCACGAGCATTGATCTCGATGACCCCATCCTGCATGTCCTTGGGGTGAACGAACTTGATCTCATCGATGAGATCGAGTTCCTTGAGGATGGCCGCGCAGACGAGACCGTCGAAGTCACTGCGCGTGACCAGCCTGAATTTCCCTGAGGACATTAATCCCCCCCTCGACAAAGTGTGTTTTCGGGCGAAAAGATAAACAGGACGCTCCCTTAAGACAACGCCTGTTCCCCGCCTGCGCACCCGAAAAGCGCATTCAAGGACCTGATTCGATGCGATGTTTGCCCGTGCTAGGCCTGATCCTTACCGCCGCGGTCGCTTTGCAGGGCTGCGCGGGCGCGGCTTATGTCGACGGACGCCGCGAAGCGGGCAAACGCATCACGGTGGGGCCGTCAAACGAGGATGTGGTCGCAATTTGTCATAGCGGCAGCGAACCGTCCGCCGAGGCGCTGAAGCTGGCCGAATCGGAGTGCGGCAAGACCGGGCGGACGGCGCAGGCCGAGAGCCGGGTGCGGTTCGCCTGCTCCGTCCAGGCGCCGACCCGGAGCTTCTTCCGCTGCATGGGACCCCGCAAGGACGTCCCGTAGAGGCAAAGTCGCCGAGAAGGGCGTTTTAGCCCGCCCGCTCCAACATCTTCATTTTGATGTCACCAATCGCCTTGGCGGGGTTGAGACCCTTCGGGCAGGTGTTGGTGCAGTTCATGATGGTGTGGCAGCGGTACAGCTTGAACGGATCTTCCAGGGCATCCAGGCGTTCGCCGGTGGCTTCGTCGCGGCTGTCGTTGATCCAGCGCGCGGCCTGCAGCAGCACGGCCGGGCCGAGGTAGCGGTCGCCGTTCCACCAATAGCTCGGGCAGCTGGTGGAGCAGCAGAAGCACAGGATGCATTCCCACAGGCCGTCGAGCTTCTCGCGCTCTTCGGGGGACTGGAGGCGCTCACCCGACGCCGGCGCCGGGGTATCGGTTTTCAGCCACGGCTCGATCGAGGTGAGCTGGGCGTAGATGTGGGTGAGATCGGGCACCAAATCCTTCACCACCGGCATGTGCGGCAGCGGATAGACCTTCACCTCGCCTTTGCATTCGTCGATCGGCTTCAGGCAGGCGAGCGTATTGGCGCCGTCGATGTTCATGGCGCAGGAGCCGCAGATGCCTTCGCGGCAGGAGCGGCGCAGCGCGAGGGTGGAATCCACCTCGTCCTTAATCTTCAGGAGCCCATCGAGCACCATGGGACCGCAGGTGTCCAAGTCGACGTCGTAGGTGTCCGTGCGGGGGTTGGCGCCGGTGTCCGGGTCGTAGCGGTAGACCTTGAACTTGCGGACGTTCTTGGCGCCGGCCGGAGCGGGATAGTGTTTCCCGGCCTGGACCTTGGAATTCTTGGGCAGTGCGAACTCGACCATCTTTTTTGACCCTTAGTAAACGCGCGCTTTGGGCTTGATGTACTCGATCTCGTTCGTGAGCGTGTACTTGTGCACCGGACGGTAATCGAGCTTCACGTTCCACTTGTCGTCCACGTAGGCGACGGTGTGCTTCAGGAAATTGTCGTCGTCGCGGTTGGGGAAATCCTCGTGCGCGTGGGCACCGCGGCTTTCGTGACGCGCTTCGGCGCCGTGGATGGTGGCGAGCGCGCAAGCCATCAGGTTCTCGAGCTCGAGCGCTTCGACCAAGTCCGTATTGAAGATCATGCTGCGATCGGTGATGCGCAGGTCCGAGAGCGTCGGCGCGATCTGCGACAACTTGACGATGCCTTCGCGCAGGGTCTTCTGGGTGCGGAACACGGCGGCGTCGTTCTGCATCGTCCGCTGCATCTGCTTGCGGATGGCGGACGTCGGGCTGGAGCCATTGGCATTGCGGATGCGGTCGACACGGGACAGCGCGAAGTCGGAGGCGTCCTTCGCCAGGGGCTTTTGCTTCTCGCCCTTCTTGAGGATGTCGCGGCAGCGCAGGGCCGCGGCGCGGCCGAACACCACGAGATCGAGCAGCGAGTTCGCGCCGAGGCGGTTCGCGCCATGCACGGACACGCAGGCGTTCTCGCCGATGGCCATCAGGCCCGGAACGGTCGCGTCCGGATTGGCGATGGTGGGCTTGATCACCTCGCCCATGTAGTTCGTGGGCACGCCGCCCATGTTGTAGTGCACCGTCGGCAGCACGGGGATCGGCGCCTTGGTGGCGTCGACGCCGGCGAACACCTTGGCGGACTCCGTGATGCCCGGCAGGCGCTTGTGCAGCACGTCCGCCCCCAGGTGCTCCAGGTGCAGGAAGATGTGGTCCTTCTCCGGACCCACGCCGCGGCCTTCGCGGATTTCCATGGTCATCGAGCGGCTGACGACGTCGCGCGAGGCGAGGTCCTTCGCCGTCGGCGCGTAGCGCTCCATGAAGCGCTCGCCTTCGGAGTTGGTGAGATAGCCGCCTTCGCCGCGGGAGCCTTCGGTGATGAGCACGCCGGCGCCGTATACGCCGGTGGGATGGAACTGCACGAACTCCATGTCCTGCGTCGGAATGCCGGCGCGCATCGCCATGGCATTGCCGTCGCCGGTGCAGGTGTGCGCGGAGGTGCAGGAGAAGTAGGAGCGCCCGTAGCCGCCGGTGGCGAGTACGGTCATCTGCGCCTTGAAGCGATGGATGGTGCCCGTCGCCATGTCGATCGACAGCACGCCGCGGCAGCCGGATTCGTCCATCATCAGGTCGACGGCGAAGTGTTCGATGAAGAATTCGGCGTTGTACTTCAGGCTCTGCGAATAGAGCGTGTGGAGAATTGCGTGGCCGGTGCGGTCGGCCGCGGCGCACGCGCGCTGCACAGGGGCCGCGCCAAAGTCGCGCATGTGGCCGCCGAACGGGCGCTGATAGATCTTGCCTTCCGGGGTGCGGGAGAACGGCACGCCGGCGTGTTCGAGTTCGCGGATGGCGGGCACCGCTTCGCGGCACATGTATTCGATGGCGTCCTGGTCACCGAGCCAGTCGGAGCCCTTGACGGTGTCGTACATATGCCACTGCCAATTGTCCTCGCCGATGTTGCCCAGCGAAGCCGCGATGCCGCCTTGGGCCGCGACCGTATGCGAGCGCGTTGGGAACACTTTCGTGACGCACGCCGTCTTGAAGCCCTGCTGCACCATGCCGAAGGTGGCGCGCAAGCCAGCGCCGCCGGCGCCGACGACGACCACGTCGTATTCGTGGTCGACGATGTTGTAAGCGGCCATGGCCTCAGCCTCCCAGCGTAACGATCAGCGTGGAGACGATGGCGAGGGCCGCAAGGCCGTAGCCGACGAGCTTCACGAGAAGAATGGAAATAGTGCGCGCGAGGTGGCTGACGACGTAGTCCTCCAGCACCACCTGCAGACCGATGACGCCGTGGTGCACGCCCACGGCGATGAACAGCATGAGCGCGGCGGCGTTGATCGGGCTGAGCAGCCACAGATCGAAATCCATACGGCCCGAGGCCATGCTGGCGACCGAGTAGACGAACCAGATGGTGAGGGGCACCAGCGCGACGGCGGTGATGCGCTGGGCCCACCAGTGATGGAGGCCTTCCTTGGCGCTGCCGAGACCGCGGGCGCGGCCGAGCGGGGAACGGAGGTTGGTGGCGGAAGAGTTGCTCATGACGTCCTCACATCCACGCCAGGAGCCACGACACCGCCGTCAGCGTAAGCGCCGCGACGATGACGATGACGTTGCTGGTGGCGGTGGTGGTCTTCTCGAAACCCTTGCCGGCATCCCACACCAGGTGACGGACGCCGTTGCAGAGGTGGAAGAACAGCGCGACCGAGAAGCCAAACATGAAGAACAGGCCGATGGGCGAGCCGATGAAGCCGGTGGCCTGTTCATAGGCGCCCGGACCGATCGCGGCGGCGGTGACCCACCAGGTCAGCAGCAGCACGCCGACGGCGAGGCCGACGCCGGTGGCGCGGTGGAGGATCGACAGGATCGCCGCCAGCGGCCATCGGTAAATGAACACGTGGGGTGAAAGCGGGCGGGCGGCGGGTTTGGCTGGGGGCATGACCAGGGTCCAGGAACAGCCGAGAAAAAGGCGCGGGGCGTTCCGGACAGGGGTAAGTTAACGCATTGAGAATCTTAAGATTCTTGCGAAAAGCACCACCCCCGCGTAGCGCCCGGGTCATTCCTACCGGCGCATCACGTTTAAGTCAACGAATCGGGGTGGGAGGCTGGATTGCGGAGGATGCACCCCCGCGCCAGGATGCGCTGCCGTTTTCGGGAGAAATACGTGATCCGTTCAATTCTGCTCGCCGTCTTGGTCGTCACCTCAGCCGTGGCGCAGGACTTCCGGCCCGACGGCATCAACGTGAAGCGCTGGGCCCGGGGCGAGATCAGCTACCTCAACAGCGAGACCAAGGAGGTCACCGGCGCGGAAAGCTGGGACATGACGGTGAACGCGGACGGTTCGCGCTCCCTGCGCGCCACCAACTACCTGACGAATGTCGGCTTCATGCACACCGTGCACCTCCGGGTGGAAGCGAACTTCCGGCCCCGAGAGTTGTTCACCGAATACTGGATCAACGGCGCGTTCCGTAATTCCACGTTCATCGCCGTGCGCGGCATCGTGCTCGACATCACCTCGCGCTTCGCCGAGACCACGACCCACGACACGGTGAAAATCCCGACCAATTTCTCGTTCATCCCGCACCCACTGGCGAGCGACGTTTGGCATGGCTGGTACTACGACAAGGCCCGCGGCGGCGAGCAGACCACGACCGTCTACGACGTCGCCGCCAACGGCCAGCAGCCCCTGCAGGTGGGGCGGGTGTACGATCAAAAGATTACATACGTGGGCAACGAGTTGATCACGGTGCCCGCCGGCACATTCCCGAGCGATCACTATCGGGTCGGCGACGCGGTCGACTACTACGTGACCGGTCCCGATGCGATCTTCGTGAAGTTCGTCTGGCACGCGAACAAGGCCGAGTACGTGCTCACGAAACTTGAGACGGGCGGCGCGCCTTAGCGCACCAAGTCGGCGAAGGCATTTTCCACCAGCGCCAACGCCTTCTCGTCGTCGAAGATTTCGCGGTCGCGTTCGGCGATGGCGGCGGCTTGGGCGGCGCGGAAGGGGCGGTCGTTGGCGAGGCGCACGGCGCGCTCCACATAGGACGGCACGGTGTGAGACACCATCTCAGCCAATCCCATCTGGCGATAGAACGCATCGGTCAAGCGGCCGCACATGGTCTTGCCCGGCAAGGTCACCACGGGGGCGCCGGCGGCGAAGGCTTCGTAGCTGGAATTGCCGCCGCAGAACGGGAACGGATCGAGCACCGCATCGGCCTTGGCGAGCAGGCCGAGGTATTGCCCCACCGGGATCGGCGGCAACGCGATCAAGCGCGTATCGAAATCCGGAATCGTGCGGCGCAGACGCGCGAACAGGAGTTCGTACCAGGCGTCGTCGCCGGTCTTGATGAGCACCAGCTTGCCGCGCGGATCGGCGGCGAAGATTCCCGCCAGGGCGTGATCGAAATCCGGGTGGAATTTGATGATGGTCTGCGGGCAGGCATAGAGCGTCGCGCCGGCGGGCAGGTTGAGGCCGTCCAGCGGCAGGGCTTCCTGCATCGGCGGGCGCGGATACAGGAACGGCATGCGCGGCAGCAGCGCGACGTTCTCACTGTAGTGATCCTTGTAATCCGCCGGTTCCTTCAACGCGCTGGAGATGAAAGTGTCGATGGTCGGGATCCCGCTCGTCATGGGATGGCCGAAGAAGACCGCCTGCTTATGGGCGAGCCGCGCGAAGGCGAGATAGTAGGTCTGCGCGTTCATGCCGATGTCGGGATAGACCAGCAGATCGAGTTCAAGTGCGGCGATGGCGGCGCGCGCCTCCGCCAAGCCGTTCGGCAGCGCGATGGTGTGATCGGCGGCGGCGCGCATGGTGTTGGCCGCCTCGCCATTCGCCTCCGGCGCGATCACGAACACCTCGAAGCGCGTGCGGTCGAGGCGTTGGATCATGCCGATGAACAGGCGGCGGATGGTGTGGTGCAGCGTCAGAT
Organism: Rhodospirillaceae bacterium; assembly: GCA_965279655.1. GTDB lineage: Bacteria > Pseudomonadota > Alphaproteobacteria > Rhodospirillales > Rhodospirillaceae > SCTM01. The sequence continues at coordinate 4,216,354 of OZ257255.1, read as the reverse complement.
ACTGCGACACGAAGCCGATGCGGATGCGCGGGCGCGGCGGACGCGGGCGGGCGCAGTGCGGCGCGGTCCAGGCGAGGTCCGGCGCCGCGGCGAGATGGGCGGCGGCGGTTTTCATCTGCAGCGCGCGGTTGTTCAAGCCGGCGTAGGGCAGAAGGTAGGGCGTCTGGTTGACCGACTGGGTGACATCGGCGATGCGCGTGCCGCTGTCGATCAGCGCATCCAGGTGTTCCGCCATACCGAGGCGGGAGTCGACATAGCCGGAGATGGAGCTGACGACCTTGGGCAGAAGCAGGGCGCGGCGCATGCGCAAGGCCGCGCTGCCGTTGCGCGCGATGCCTTCCTCCAACACCTCTACCGCTTCAGCGTAGTGCGCGCGACTGTAGGCATCGTCGCTGAGCGCGAGCCAGACGCGATCGTCGTCCGGCTTAGCGCCGAGCAGCGCGCCATAGGCGGTCGCGGCGTCCGCGCGCCGCCCGAGCCTTGCTGCGAGCCGCGCGAGGAGTTTCAAGATGCCGGGGTTGTTCGGCTTCAGGATGTCGGCGGTGCGGAGCCGTTCGTAGGCTTCGGGATTGCGGCCGGCGCGCTGCAGCAGATCCGCGAGGAACAGATGGATCGGCCCGCGCAAGGGCGCGTAGGCAACTGCGTCATTGAGGATGCGGATGGCCTCGTCCAACGCGCCCGCGTCGGCACGACGCCGCGCGATCTCCACAAGCAGCGCGAGCGGCTCGTCCTGATCGGGTTTTTCGCGCAGAACGACATGCGCCTGCTCCAGCGCACGCGGCAGGTCGCCGGCGGTCAGCGCCGCGGCCGCGGCCCGCAAAGTCTCGGCGGACACGTCAGATCCTCGCACGCCGCGCGATGGAGGTGAACGCGATCACGGCAACTCGACGGCGGCACCTTGTGTGGTCTTGTAGATCTCCGCGCCCTGCTCACGGAAGGTGCCGGACATTTCGGCCATGCCCTTTTCGGCGTATTCGCGCACTTCCTGGCTGATCTTCATGGAGCAGAACTTCGGGCCGCACATGGAGCAGAAGTGGGCGAGCTTGGCGCCTTCGGCCGGAAGCGTCTGGTCGTGGAACTTCTCCGCCGTCTCCGGATCGAGGGAGAGGGCGAACTGGTCGCGCCAACGGAATTCGAAACGCGCCTTTGAGAGCGCGTTGTCGCGCACCTGGGCGGCGGGATGGCCCTTCGCGAGGTCGGCGGCGTGGGCGGCGATCTTGTAGGTGATCACGCCGACTTTGACGTCGTCGCGGTCCGGGAGGCCCAAATGTTCCTTCGGCGTGACGTAGCACAGCATCGCCGTGCCGAACCAACCGATCATGGCGGCGCCAATGCCAGAGGTAATGTGGTCGTAGCCGGGCGCAATGTCCGTGACGAGCGGTCCGAGCGTGTAGAACGGCGCTTCGCCGCAGACCTTCAGCTGGAGGTCCATGTTCTCCTTGATCTTGTGCATGGGCACATGGCCCGGGCCTTCGATCATCACCTGCACGTCGTGCTTCCAGGCGATTTGCGTCAACTCGCCAAGCGTCTCGAGTTCGCCGAATTGCGCGGCGTCGTTGGCGTCGGCGTTGGAGCCGGGACGCAGGCCATCGCCCAGGGAGAACGAGACGTCATAGGCCTTCATGATCTCGCAGATCTCGTCGAAGTGCGTGTAGAGGAAGTTTTCCTTGTGATGGGCCAGGCACCACTTCGCCATGATGGAGCCGCCGCGCGAGACGATACCGGTGACGCGCTTGGCGGTGAGCGGGATGTAGCGCAGCAGCACGCCGGCATGGATGGTGAAGTAATCCACGCCCTGCTCGGCTTGTTCGATCAGCGTGTCGCGGAAGATTTCCCAGGTGAGGTCTTCGGCCTTGCCGTTGACCTTCTCCAGGGCCTGATAGATCGGCACCGTTCCAATGGGTACTGGCGAATTGCGGATGATCCATTCGCGGATGGTGTGGATGTTGCGGCCGGTCGACAGGTCCATGACCGTGTCGCCGCCCCAGCGGATCGCCCACACCAGCTTGTCGACTTCCTCCGCCACCGAGGAGGTGACGATGGAGTTGCCGATGTTGGCGTTGATCTTCACCAGGAAATTACGGCCGATGATCATCGGCTCCGCTTCCGGATGGTTGATGTTGGCGGGGATGATGGCGCGGCCGCGGGCGATCTCGTCGCGCACGAATTCCGGCGTGACGTAATCCGGTATCGCAGCGCCGAAGCTCTCGCCATCGCGGGTCACCTTCGCCTGCGCGCGACCGAGGTTTTCGCGCACGGCGATGTACTCCATTTCCGGCGTGATGATGCCGGCGCGGGCGTAGGCAAGCTGCGTGACCGCCTTGCCGGGCTTGCCGCGCAGGGGCTTGCGGCCGGCGCGGTCGAACACCGGCACCGACGACACTTCACCCGGCTTCAGGCCGTCGTCTTCCGGACGCGCGACGCGGCCGGGGATCTGTTCCACATCGGCGCGGGCGGCGATCCATTTCGCGCGCAAGGGGGCGAGGCCTTTGCGGATGTCGGTGGTCACCGCCGGATCGCTGTAGGGGCCCGAGGTGTCGTAGACGCGCACGGGCGCTTCGTTGCCGGAAAGATCGATCTCGCGCATCGCCACCGACACGTCTTTGTGCACCGTGCCGGGCACGTGCACTTTGCGCGAGGACGGCAGCGGCCCGATGGTGACTTTCATTTCGGAAGCGGGCAATTCGGGCGCGGCCGCTTCAGACCCAGACGACGCTGCGACGGGGGTGATGACGTTCATGGAGGTCGCCTCCCAGGGCGGGTGTAACGGCGGCGGGAGGAAGGACCGGATTTCCATCCCTACGCCGGTGTGAGCCGGATCAGGTTCGAAGGGTTGGCAATTCTGCGCCTCTCAGCCGTTGGTTTTTGCAAAACCGGCGGCACCCCTTGGATTTGCGGAGTATGGACCAACGTTTTGGCGCGTCAACAACGGTTGGGGGCGTGGACGCGCGCCCACCCGCACCCCATAATTATCCACATATCAGCCCTGCGTTTGGTGGGAGCGTGCCCATGTCCGAGAACATCAATCACGACCTTAAGGTCGACCACACCCGCGACGAGCGCGCGCGGCAGCACTTCGTGAGCGGCATGCGCTCCTATGTGCTCAACGACCTCGCCGGAAACTTGCGCAGCATCTACGGCCAGAAGGTAGAACCGGCGTTCGAGCGCACCCAGGGCCGCAAGCCCGCCGATGGACCGGAAGTGCACAAGGCGATGAAGGGCGAGACCCTGTTCAAGTACTACTCCTCGCTGCGCTGTAACACGCAGGAGATGGTGTGGCGCAGCGTGCTGCCGGCGGTGGAGCGGGAAAGCGACGATCTGGCCGCGCGGGCGACCAACCTGCACCAATCCAACAGCGGCGCGCGCGGAACGCTGACGCTGGACGAATCGGTGCAGGTGCCGCGCTACCTCGAGGCGTTGGACGTGCACCTGATGCCGGGCAGCTATCACGAAGAGCATCGCGAAGCCGATGTGAGCCAGGGCGCGGTGTACGACAACGGCCTGTCGGTGTTCGCCATGGGGCTGCTGGGCAAGAACATGGACGACATCACCCAGAGCGTCTCGACGTTTTTCGCGGCGCGGTATCCGAACTTCAAGCCGAAGAAGATTTTGGACATGGGCTGCACCGTCGGCCACTCCACGCTCGCGTGGAAGGATCGTTATCCCGACGCGGAAGTGCACGGCATCGATGTGGCCGCACCTTGCCTTCGCTACGGCCACGCGCGGGCGCAGTCTTACGGCGTGGAAGCGCACTTCCATCAGAAGGATGCTGAGTTCACGAGCTTTCCCGACGAGAGCTTCGATGTGATCTATTCGTGCATGTTCCTGCACGAACTCCCCGGCAAGAACATCCGCAACATCATGAAAGAAGCGAAACGGATGCTGAAACCCGGCGGCGTGATGATCCACTACGAACTGCCGCCGAATAAGCTGATGTCGGCCTATGACGGGTTCTACCTGGATTGGGACAGCTTCTATAACAAGGAGCCGTTCTATAAAGGCTTCCGCGACATGGACCCGGCGGCGGAATGCGGCACGGCGGGTTTCAGGCAGGACCAATTCTTCAACTTCGTGGTGCCGAGCATGTCGTTCTACGGCAAGGACGCGTTGCTGAAGGAAGTGAACCAGGCGAAGGCGGAGGGCGACAGCAATGTCGGCCGCTTCGCCGACGGCGTGCGCTGGTTCACCTTCGGGGCGTGGAAGAACTGATGTTCGCCGCCAAGACCACGAAGTCCGCCACCAAGCTGCGCTATGCCGTCAAAGGCAAGCAGATCAAGTTCTTCGACGCGCAAGGTGTCGACGAACTCGTGTCCATCACCATGACGCTGGCGCAAGAACTGTGGGTGGTGAAGGAACGCCTCGCCACGGTGGAAGCCGCCGCGGCGAGGAAAGGCGTGATCCTGAGCGAAGAGGTCGAAAGCCTGGAGTTCACGCCGGAGCAGCGCGGCGTGCTGGAGGCGGAGAAGAAAGCCTATATCGATCGGGTGTTCTTCACCTTGCGGGAACAGGCCGAAGCGCTGGACGGCGACGCGGAAGCCGAGCCGCCGCCACCGGCAATGCCCTGATGAACGGACCTTTTGCCGCCTACGTCCAGCAGGGCGTGTGGCACATCTGGTCCGGGTACGATCACATTCTCTTCTTGATGGCGCTGCTGTTGCCCGCCGTGTTGCTGCGGGTGGACGGTCGCTGGATGCCGGTGACCACGTTCCGCGCGGCGCTGATCGCGGTGGTGAAGACCGTGACGGCGTTCACGGTGGCGCATTCCATCACCCTCACCCTCGCCGCGCTCGGCTATATCCAGATCCCGAGCCGACTGGTGGAATCCGTGATCGCCGCATCGGTACTGATCGCGGCGCTCAACAATGTGGTGCCGCTGTTCAAGATCGACCGGACGTGGCTGATGGCGTTCGCGTTCGGATTGGTGCACGGGTTGGGTTTCGCCAACGTGCTGTTCGCATTGGGTCTGCCGAAGCAGACGCTGCTGCTGGCGCTGGTGGGATTCAACGTGGGTGTGGAGCTGGGTCAACTGGCCATTGTCGCGGTATTCTTGCCGACGGCGTTCTATCTGCGCGGCACGACGCTTTATGGGCGCGCGGTGATGCAGGCGGGGTCCGCCGCCATCATGCTGATGGCGGCGGTGTGGTTCGTGGAACGCGCGTTCGCGGTGGAACTGATCTAGCTACTCCGGATTTCCGGTCCACTTTTCGGGGCGGTCGCCGGCGTCGGCCTTGGCGACATTCCATTCGATCAGGTTGATCTTCTCGCCGTCGGGGCCGCGGATGGTCATCTCGCGCTGCTTCACGCGGCCGCGGATACGATAGGGCACCGGACCGCCGACGATGGGAAGGCCCCGCGCCTTCACCTTGCGCGCGACTTCATCCAAGTCCTCGCAATAGAACACCATGCAGACTTCGCCGATGTTCGACCCTTCGCTGGCGCGCGTGAGTTTCGGGGGCGTCGGATTTTTGATCTCGAACAGGCCGACCATGCCGTAAGCGGGTTTGCCCGGCACCTTGAGGATGCGCACGCGGCCTTCGATGGTGGACGGCATACCGATGAGTTCATGGGTGTTGCCGCCTTGCGGCATGGCGCCGTAGAGGAACTCCTCGTCCAGGCCGAGCACGTCTTTGTAGAAGTCAGTGGATTGATCGAGGTCCGACACCTGCAAGGCGGCGCGGACCATCTGGCTGACAACGGCCATGTTTATGCACTTTCCTGTTCGAGGGCGGAGATCAGTTCGGCCTGGGCGAGCAGACGCTCGGCCTCCACCACATGCAGCACTTCCACCAGGCGCCCGTCGAGCAGGGTAACGCCCTTGCCTTCGGCCTTCGCGGCCTTGTGGGCTTCGACAAGACGGCGCGCGCGTTCGAGTTCCTCCGGCGAGGGCGCGAAGGAGGCGTTGGCGACCGCGACCTGCTTGGGATGGATCAGCGTCTTGCCGTCGAAGCCGAGTTCGCGGCCCTGGCGGCAGGCGGCGACGTAGCCAGCTTCGTCTTCAAGGTCCACGTGGACACCGTCGAGCACCAACACGCCGCCGGCGCGCGCCGCCATGATGCAGTGTTGAAGCGCATAGAGCATCGGCGCGCGATCCGAGGGGTGCGAACAACGCAGGTCCTTGGCGAGATCGGCGGTGCCGACCATCAGGCCGGCCAAGCGCGGTGTGGGGAGATGCGCATTCACGTTGGCGATTTCGGCGGCGGCGAGCACGCCGCGCGGCGTTTCCGCCATGGCCCAGATGAGCAGGTTCGGTGGCGCGCCGGCGCGATCGAGCATCTTCGCCACTTCCTGCAGCTCGCGCGCGCTGTTCACCTTGGGCACCACGATCGCATCGGCGCCGGACGTCGCAGCGGCGGCGACATCGTCGGCACACCACTGCGTGTCGAGCGCGTTCACCCGGATCAACACTTCACGCTTGCCATAGCCCTTCGATTTGACCGCGGTGACGGCGGCGGAACGGGCGACCGGTTTCTGGTCGGGCGCGACGGCGTCCTCGAGATCGAAGATCAGCCCGTCAGCGGGAATGGTCTTCGCCTTCTCCAACGCGCGGGGGTTGGACGCGGGCATGTAAAGCATGCTGCGGCGAGGACGGGACGGCGCGACCATGACGCGAACTCCAGATCTGTAGTGCGGAAGGGTGATAGCGGAAGGTGCGGTGTGGGGTCCAGAGGCGCCCATGACAATATGAAGACGACGGTACGATGACAGCCTTGCGCTTGCGGGCCGCGGCGGTAACAGTGTAGAGGCGACGGACGCGAGGCCCCAAAAGGTACTGACTTCGCATGCGATTTGCGATCACGGACATCGCGTTCCTGCGCGGGCTCATTGCCGGTGTCGCTTTGGCCGCGCCGCTGGGCCCTGTCGCCATCCTGTGCATCCGCCGCGGATTGGCGCGCGGACAGATCGAAGGATTCCTCGCGGGGATGGGCGCGGCCCTCGCCGACACCATCTTCGGCGCGGTGGCGGGGCTGGGCGTCACCTTCATCTTCACGTTTGTGCTCGCGTACGAGACCCTGATCGGCTTGATCGGCGGAGTCATCTTGCTCGCCGTGGGCGTGTTGACCTATCGCACGCCGGTGTGTCCCATCACCGGGGAGATGCAGGTGCAATCGCTGCGGCGCGACATCGCCACCGCCTTCACCATGGCGATCACAAATCCCGCCACCATGCTGGGGGCCGCGGGCATCTTCGCCGTTTTCGGGCCGATCAACATCCACGAGGAGCCCGTGAAGGCGTTCTGGCTGGTGGCCGGATTGTTCGCGGGGTCCGCCGGCTGGTGGCTGGTGCTGTCGGCGCTGACGGGCATCTTCCACGAGCGCTTCGTGGACGGCGGCCTGCTGCGCCTGAACAAGATCTCGGGCGCGATCATCACCGTGTCAGGCGCAGTTGTCCTGACACTGGTGACGTATCACAGCGTGATGTAGCCCTAAGCCTAAGCTTTGACGCTCAGGTATTCGCGCACCAGGACTTCAGCGATCTGCACGGCGTTGAGGGCCGCGCCCTTGCGCAGGTTGTCGGACACGCACCAGAACGAAAGGCCGTTCGGCACCGAGAAGTCCTTGCGGATGCGGCTGACGAACACCGCGTCCTCGCCGGCGCACTCGGCAGGCGTGACGTAGCCTTCGTCGGCGCGGTGATCGACCACCGAGATGCCCGGCGCATGACGCAGCACTTCGCGCGCGGCGCCGTCGGTGATGGGCTTCTCGGTCTCGATGTTCACGTACTCGGCGTGGCCGATGAAGGTGGGCACGCGGGCGCAGTTGGCGTGGACCTTAATATCCGCATCGAGGATCTTCTTGGTCTCGACAACCATCTTCCACTCTTCCTTGGTGGCGCCGTCGTCCATGAAGATGTCGATGTGCGGGATCACGTTGAACGCGATCTGCTTGGTGAACAGGGACTTGGTCTCCTGCGCGCTTTGGTTCGCGTAGATGCCCTTGGTCTGGTTGAACAACTCATCCATCGCGTCCTTGCCCTTGCCGGAGGTCGACTGATAGGTCGACACCACGACGCGGGTGATGTTGAAGGCGTCGTGCAGCGGCTTCAGGGCCGTCACCATCTGGATGGTGGAACAGTTCGGGTTCGCGATGATGCCCTTCTTCTTGTAGCGGGCGATCGCTTCCGGATTCACTTCCGGCACGACCAATGGGACATCGGGGTCCATGCGGAAGTGGGAGGTGTTGTCGATCACCACACAGCCGGCGGCCGCGGCCTTCGGGCTGTAGATGGCGGAGGCCTTCGCGCCCGGCGACGACAAGGCGATGTCGACGCCCTTGAAGTCGAACTTGGCCACGTCCTGCACGGTCAGCACATCGTCGTCGCCGAACGAGATCTTCTTGCCGGCCGAACGCTCCGACGCCAGCGCATAGACCTTCGAGACCGGGAACTTGCGGTCATAGAGCGTCTGGAGGATTTCGCGACCGACGTTGCCGGTGGCGCCGATGACGGCGACGACGTAGCCATCGCGAGGGGAGCGGGAATTATCGGGCATGACGGAGTTCCGCGTAATTTTGGTGTTGGGCCTGAAAAAGGTGCGGCAAACTACGCGCCTGACCCCTTGAAGGCAAGGCGGCGCGGCAAGGACCTCATGGCCGGACCCATCACTCAATACGTTGATTTCTGGCCCTTTTACCTCCGCGAGCACAGCAAGCCGCGGACCCGGGCCCTGCATTATGTCGGCACCACCCTGGGCCTGTACCTGCTCGCCCGGGGATTCACCGGCCACCCCTGGCTGCTGATCGGCGTGCCCCTGTGCGCCTATGGGTTTGCCTGGGCCGCGCACTTCCTGGTCGAGCACAACCGGCCCGCGACCTTCACCTACCCCGGCTGGTCCCTCATCAGCGACCTGCGGATGTACGGCCTTTTCATCACGGGCCGCCTGCGGCCTGAGTTGATCAAGGCCGGCGTCGATCCGGGGAAGAGCTTCCTTTAGCCGGCGAGCTTCGCCAGTTCCTTCAGCACCGCGTCCGCCATCTCCGTCGTGCCGACCTTCTTCTGGCCGGGTTCGGCGATGTCGCCGGTGCGCACGCCAGCGGAGAGCACATTCTGTACGGCGCGCTCGAGCAGGTCCGCGTCCGCGCCGAGATCGAACGAATAGCGCAGCATCATGCTGAAGGAGAGCATCATGGCCAACGGATTGGCGATGCCCTTTCCGGCGATGTCCGGCGCGGAGCCATGGATCGGTTCATAGAGGGCGGCCTGCTTGCCGTTGGCGTCTTTTGCGCCGAGGCTGGCGGATTGCAGCATGCCCAGCGAGCCGGTGAGCATCGAGGCGAGATCGGACAACAGATCGCCGAACAGGTTGTCGGTGACGATCACGTCGAACTGCTTCGGCGTGCGCACAAGCTGCATGGCGCAGTTGTCGGCGTACATGTGGCTGAGTTCCACGTCCGGATACTCGGCCTTCAGCTTTGTGATCTCCTCGCGCCACACGAGCCCGCTTTCCATCACGTTGGACTTCTCGACCGAGCAAACGCGCTTGCTGCGCTTGCGGGCGAGTTCGAACGCGACGCGGCCGATGCGCAGGATCTCGTGGGTGGAATAGCTTTGGGTGTTGTAGCCGCGGCGCTCGCCGTTGGGCAGCGTTTCCACGCCGCGCGGCTCATTGAAGTACACGCCACCGAGGAGTTCGCGCACGATCATGATGTCGAGCCCTTTGACGAGCTCGGTCTTCAGGCTCGAGGCGCCGGCGAGGGCGTCGAACACCATGGCGGGGCGCAGGTTGGCGAACACGCCCATCTCCTTGCGCAGACGCAGAAGGCCGCGCTCGGGACGCTTGTCGTAAGGGAGCTGTTCCCATTTCGGGCCGCCGATCGCGCCGAACAACACCGCGTCCGCCGCCAGAGCTTGCGCAACGGTATCGTCGGTGAGCGGCGTGCCGTGGGCGTCATAGGACGCGCCGCCGACGAGGCCTTCGGTGAGATTGAATTTCACGCGGCCCGTCGACTGGAACCAATCCAGCACCTTGCGGGTGGCGGTGAGCACTTCCGGACCGATGCCGTCGCCCGGCAGCAGGAAAACGTTGCGGACAGGGGCGGAGGTCATGGGAGATGGGCCTTTCGTTCAACGTGGCGCACGAGGACACAACCCCCGGCCGCTCGTCACCCCGGCGCAGGCCGGGGCCCACTTATCGGCGTGCACCTGTCACCACGTATCGCGACGTCCTTGCGCCTTGACCAGTGGATCCCGGATCTTCGCGCTAACGCGCTTCGTCCGGGATGACAGGCTGTGGGTTGGGCGACGATGTGCCCCAAGAAACTCTAACTTACGCGTACAGCCAGGGCTGTTCGGCCTTTTGCTTGGCCTCGAACGCCTTGATCTTGTCGATGTGCTGGAGCGTGAGCCCGATGTCGTCGAGGCCGTTCAGCAGGTTGTGACGACGCGTGGCGTCGATCTCGAAGGTGGTGACCGCGCCGTCCGGCGTGGTGACGGTCTGCTTCTCCAGATCGACGGTGAATTCCTTGCCGGTCTGGGCCTGGGCCATCAGCTTATCCACCTGCGCCTGCGGCAGGGTGATCAGCAGCATGCCGTTCTTGGCGCAGTTGTTGAAAAAGATGTCTGCGAAGCTGGCAGCGATGATGCAGCGGACGCCGAAGTCGAGGATGCCCCAGGGCGCGTGCTCGCGGCTGGAGCCGCAGCCGAAGTTGGCGCCGGTGACCATGATGGTGGCGTGGCGGAACGGTTCCTGATTCAGGATGAATTCCGGACGCTCGGCACCCGTGTCGTCGTAGCGCATGTCGAAGAACGCGGACTTGCCGAGACCCGCGCGCTTGATGGTCTTCAGGAACTGCTTCGGCATGATGATGTCGGTGTCGCAATTGACCAGCGGCAGCGGAGCCGCGACACCCTTGAGGACCGTGAATTTCTGCATCTGCGTATTCCTTTAGCGACGGCGCATCTTGCGGCGGCCGGCGATCAACATCGCCAGTGGGTCGAGTTCATCCACCATGATCGCATCCTTCGGCGGCGTCTTCTCGCGCTTGAGGTCGATGAAGGTCCACGGCTCGCGAAAGGAGAGCGCGTCGAGGTCGACGATGATGGGCGTGCCTTGATTCAGGATCGGCGGCATCAGTGCACCTTGCGGACGTCGGTGAGGTGGCCGGTGATGGCGGCCGCGGCGGCCATGGCGGGCGACACAAGATGCGTGCGCGCGCCGCGGCCCTGGCGGCCTTCGAAGTTGCGGTTGGAGGTCGACGCGCAACGCTCGCCCGGCTGCACGATGTCCGGGTTCATCCCCAGACACATGGAGCAGCTCGGCTCGCGCCATTCTGCGCCGGCTTCCAGGAAAATCTTATCGAGGCCTTCTTCTTCGGCCTGGTGCTTGACGAGGCCCGAGCCTGGCACGATCAGCATGCCGACGCCGGCGGCGACCTTCTTGCCCTTCAGGATGGCGGCCACGGCGCGCAGGTCTTCGATGCGGCCGTTGGTGCAGGAGCCGACGAACACCTTGTCGACCTTCACGTCTTCCAGCTTCTGGCCGGGGGTGAGGCCCATGTACTTCAGCGCGCGCTCGGCCGACGCGCGGCGCTGCGCATCGGGGTAGCTCGCCGGATCCGGCACCTGGCCGGTGATCGGCAGCACGTCTTCCGGGCTGGTGCCCCAGGTGACATGCGGGATGATCTCGGCGGCATTGAGTTCGACGTCCTTGTCGAACACAGCGCCCGGATCGGTCTTCAGAGTGCGCCAGTAGGCGACGGCGTTTTCCCATTGCGCGCTTTTCGGCGCGTGGGGGCGGCCTTTCAAATAGGCGAAGGTCTTCTCATCGGGCGCGATCAAGCCGGCGCGCGCGCCGCCTTCGATGGTCATGTTGCAGACCGTCATGCGGCCTTCCATCGACAGGTCGGTGAAGGCTTCGCCCTGGAACTCGATCACGTAACCGGCGCCGCCGGCGGTGCCGATCTTGCCGATGATGGCCAGCACCAGATCCTTCGCGGTAACGCCCGGCGTCAGCTTGCCGTTCACCTTCACGCGCATGTTCTTGGACTGCTTCATCGGCAGGGTCTGGGTGGCGAGCACGTGCTCGACCTCCGACGTCCCGATGCCGAAGGCGAGCGCGCCGAAGGCGCCGTGAGTGGCGGTGTGCGAATCGCCGCAGACGATGGTCTTGCCCGGCTGGGTGTAGCCCTGTTCCGGCCCGATGATGTGCACGATGCCCTGGCGGATATCGTTCATGGGGATGAAAGGCACGCCGAAGTCGGCGACGTTCTTGGTCAGCGCGTCGAGCTGCTCGCGGCTTTCCGGGTCTTTGATGATCTGCAGACGATCCGGCGTGGACGGCACGTTATGGTCCGGCACGCCGATCGTCTTGTCGGTGCGGTGCATCTTGCGATGCGCCATGCGCAGGCCTTCGAAGGCCTGCGGCGTCGTCACCTCGTGGATCAGGTGCAGATCGATATAAACAAGCGCGTCACCCGCAGCGTTCAAGCTGACGAGATGGCTCTCAAACAGTTTGTCGTAGAGGGTGCGCGGCTTGGTCATATTTCGCCCTGATATTTAGGCCTTCTCGGCCGAACCTTCGGTCACGACAACCTGTTCCTCGGCGATGCGCGCGGAGCGGCCGCGACGGTCACGCAGGTAGTACAGCTTGGCGCGGCGGACACGGCCGTGGCGGACGACTTCGATCTTGTCGACCACTGGCGCGTAGAGCGGGAACACGCGTTCCACGCCTTCGCCGAAGGAGATCTTGCGGACCGTGAAGTTGGAGTTCACGCCGGCGTTCTTGCGGGCGACGCACACGCCTTCGTAGGCTTGGGTGCGTTCGCGCTGGCCTTCGGAGACCTTCACGAAAACGCGCAGGGTGTCGCCCGGGGAGAATTCCGGCACCGCGCGCTTGGAGAGCAACGCGGCTTGTTGATCGGCTTCGATCTGCTGGATGATGTTCATGGTCGTCGTTCCTTTGCTCTGATCTCTAAAAATCGTCTCAACTGTTCTTCATCGACTGTTCTTGGCGGCGTAGCGGGCCCACAGATCGGGACGCCTTGCCTTCGTGATCTCTTCCGCCTGAGTCCGCCGCCATGCGGCGACCTTGGCGTGATGACCGGACTTGAGCACCTCGGGCACTTCGCGCCCTTCCCATGTATCGGGCCGGGTGTAGTGCGGATACTCGAGCAATCCGATCTCGAAACTTTCCTCGTCCAACGACTCCGTCTTACCGACCACGCCGGGCAGCAGCCGCACCACCGCATCCAACATCGCCAGCGCCGCGATCTCGCCGCCGGAGAGAATGAAGTCGCCGAGGCTGACCTCTTCCACATTCCGCGCTTCGAGCAGGCGCTGATCGACACCTTCGTAGCGGCCGCAGATCAGGGTGACGCCGGGGCCGGAAGCGAGAGCCCGGGCCTTCGTCTGGTCCAGGAGCTTGCCGCGCGGGGTCAGGTAGATCAGCGGACACGACGGCCGATGGCTGGCGGCGATCGCTGCGTCGAGCACATCCGGTCGCAAGACCATGCCGGCGCCGCCCCCGAAGGGACTGTCGTCGACAGTGCGGTGTTTATCACGCGCGAACCCGCGAATGTCCACCGCATCAAGCTTCCAGAGGCCCTCCGCCAGGGCTTTGCCGGCCAGCGATAGACCCAACGGTCCCGGGAACATATCCGGGAAGAGCGTCAGGATCGTCGCGTGGAACGACTCGGTCATGGCGGCCTTACGTGGTCTCCTCTTTCTCTGTCTCTTCTGTCTCGCCTTCGTCGAACAATCCCGGCAGCGGGTTCACCGTCACGGTGCCTGCCGCCAAGTCCACCGCGGCGATGACAGCCGCGGAGAATGGGATCATCTCCGTCTCGCCATCGGGGCGGGTGATTTCGAGCACATCCCCCGCACCGAAGTTGAACACCGCGCTGATCTTTCCGCGCGTTTCGCCTGTCGTCACCGTCGCCACCAGGCCGATCAGATCGGCATGGTAGTAGCTTCCGTCTTCCGCCTTCGGGAGGCGCTCGCGTGCCACGAACAGTTGCACGCCCTTGAGCGCTTCCGCCGCGTTGCGATCCTCCACCCCGGCGAGCCTTCCGACGACCACATCGCCGTTGGCGACACCGGTCACCCTGAACTCCGCCGCGGTTCCCTCACCCAGGTCACCCTTTCGCAGGATCACCGGGCCGTAGGCGCCGACGTCGCGTGGGTTTGTGGTGAAGCTTTTGACACGCACTTCACCACGCACGCCCTTCGCGCCGATCACGACACCCACGCAGACCTGGGCGGATGCCCGGGCGCGGGGATCGGTCACGGCTTAGGAGGCGCTACCGGCAGCGGCAGCAGCTTCCGCGGCGGCCTTCGCCATTTCCTCGGCAGCCTTCATGCGCTCTTGCGTCTTGGCGCGCGGCTTGTCCTGCTTGGTCTGCGCATTGATCTTCGGCATCTCGGTGATGCCGACGGTCGACAGCAAACGCTGCGCGCGCTCGGTCGGGAGAGCGCCGACGCCCATCCAATGCTTGATGCGCTCGGCCTTCAGGACGAGCCATTCCTTGTGATCGCGCGGAACGCGCGGATTGTGGGTGCCGACCTTCTCGATGAAACGGCCATCGCGCGGGGCGCGGCTGTCGGTGACGACGAGGCGATAAGACGGCTGCCTCTTTGCGCCGACGCGGGACAAGCGGATCTTCAGTGCCATGGGAAACTTCTCTCCTGTTATTCGTTCAAATCAGTTCAGCGTGTGTTCAACGTTTTCCGAACGGGAAGCCGCCGCGGCCGGGCATTCCGCCCGGCATGCTTCCCGGTAAACCCATTCCGGGCGGCATCCCGCCGCCCATGAGCGCGCCGAGGCCGCCCATCTTCTTCATGCGCTTCATCATGGTTTCCATGTTCTGATGCTGCTTGAGCAGTTTGTTCACATCAGCCACGGACATGCCGGCCCCGGCCGCGATGCGCTGTTTGCGCGACGCCTTGATGAGGTCCGGGTTGCGACGCTCTTTCGGCGTCATGGATTGAATGATCGCTTCCTGGCGCTTGAACACCTTCGGATCGAGCTTCGACTGGTCGATCTGCTTCACCGCGGCGCCGAGGCCGGGGATCATGCCCAGAATGCCCTTCATGTCGCCCATGCGCTGCACCTGCTGCAGCTGGGAGAGCATGTCGTTGAGGTCGAACTTGCCTTCCATCATGCGGGCGGCAAGCTTCTCGGCTTTATCCTGATCGATCGTCGCGGCGGCTTTTTCCACCAGGCTGACGATGTCGCCCATGCCGAGGATGCGGCCGGCGACGCGGTTGGCGTCGAACACGTCCAGCGCATCGACCTTTTCGCCGATACCGATCAGCTTGATCGGACGGCCGGTGACGGCGCGCATGGACAGCGCCGCGCCGCCGCGTGCGTCGCCGTCGACGCGGGTGAGCACGATGCCGGTGATGCCGATCTTCTCGTTGAACGATTGCGCGGTGATCACCGCGTCCTGGCCGATCATGGCGTCGGTGACGAGCAGGGTCTCGTGCGGCTTCACGAGATCGCGCACGTCGCGCACCTCGTTCATCATCGCGTCGTCGATGGTGAGGCGGCCGGCGGTGTCATAGATCACGACGTCGAAGCCGCCCTTGCGGGCTTCGTCCATGCCGCGGCGCGCGATCGCGGCCGGCTTCTCGCCAGCGACGATCGGCAGGCTGATCACGTCCACCTGCTTGGCGAGGATCGCGAGTTGTTCCTGCGCGGCGGGACGATAGGTATCGAGGGAGACGAGCAGCACGCGCTTGCGCTCTTTCTCCTGAAGGCGTTTCGCGATCTTCGCGGTGGTCGTGGTCTTGCCGGAGCCCTGCAAGCCGACCATCAGCACGCCGACCGGCGGCAAGGCGGCGAGATCGAGGCCGCCGCCGTTCAGCGTCGGCAGTTCTTGGGAAGCCGGATCGCCGCCGAGCATGCGCACGAGTTCGTCGTGCACGATCTTCACGACCATCTGGCCGGGGGTGACCGACTTGATGACGCTTTCGCCGACGGCGCGTTCGCTGACCTTGGCGATGAAATCCTTCACAACCGGCAGCGCGACGTCGGCTTCCAGCAGCGCCACGCGCACTTCGCGCATGGCCGCGGACACGTCGGATTCCGTCAGCGAGCCACGTCGTGTGAGCTTGCTAAGGACTGAACCCAGCCGTTCTGTGAGCGTGTCGAACATCAACCAACCGATCGCGTTTGCCCAAACGGCGTTCGCGCCCGTGCGCGTAATCGCGGACGGACGACCCCGAAGAGGCAGCCAAAACCCGAATTGTCAGGCTTGAGCGGGGCGTGATGTACGCCGTGCCGGAGGGAGAGTCAAGGAAACGGAATTTTATACCTAAAAATCAATGGATTAACGAGTGTTTCGGGATTTTCGCCGATGGTGGGCTACACTGCCTGTCCGGGGCGTAAGTCCCGACGCGGTGACGAGGGGCGCAATGGCAGACGACCGGGCGGCGCATGGGGCCCCAGGATCGGCAAGTCCGGTTCCCGCCTTCGGCTTTCGGCCGCCCCCGATCCTGACGCCGTTCATGGCCGTCATCGCGATCGCACTGCCGGCAACCGGATTCCTCGCGGCGTCGGCATGGACGCCCGATTTCGCCGAGCCCCTGTTCCGCAAATTCTTCACCGGCTATCTCGCGCTGGTGACCACGCTCGTCATCGGCGGCATGGCGCTGTGGCGCGTCTACCTCCGCCGCACGGGCATCCCGCCGATCCGGTTCGACACCGACGCCGTGGAGATTCCGCCCGGCGCGGTGTCTCACCGCAGCGTACGCATCCCTTACGACCAGATCATGTCCGCGGCGGCGATGAACACATTGCGCGGCGATGCCCTGGTCGTGGACGCCCGCGGGCGTCCGTACCTCTTCCCGCGCAAGGCGTTCGAACAGGCCACGGCCGTGGAAGACATTCAACGTCACCTGCGCGACCGCGTCCTGCGAGAGGATGGGGGCGCCGCGCGGTGGACGGCGATGGAGACGCGTGCCGACATCGCGCATCGGTTCGCGCAACGGCGGCCCTGGATCACCTGGCTCGTCATGGCCGCGATCACCGCGGTCTACATCGCGCAAGCGATCGTCATTCCGGCGACCGACCCGATCAGCATCGTCGACTTCGGCGCGAATGCGGCAGCGCTTGTCGGCGACGGCCAATGGTTCCGGCTGATCGCGGCGAATCTGCTGCACGTGAATACGGTACATGTCGTCACCAACGTCCTGCTGATCTGGGGCTTCGGCGCGATGGTCGAGCGCCAGCTCGGCGCCGCGCGGTTTGGCGTCCTGCTCCTGGCGAGCGGCCTTGCCGGCCAGGCGTTGTCGGCGCTGCTCACGGCGCTGCAATACGAGGGTGCGCCATCGGTAGGTGCTTCCGGCCTGTTGTTCGGAATGCTTGGGGCGCAAGCGGTTCTCGACCATCGCTTCCGCGGCCAAATGCCGGGATTCTATCGCCTCGCGCCTGTGCTTTGGTGGATCGTGGTCATTTTGAATTTCGTGATTCTACCGCTCGCGGCACGCGCGCCCGACAACGCAACTCATGCCGGCGGCTTGGCGATCGGCGTGATCCTCGGGTGGGCTTTCAGCCGCGGTCAACAGAGCATCGCCGACCATCCGCCGTCGACGTCGAGCGGTCGCATCGCGCTCGGCACATTGTGCGGGCTTTGGCTGCTGGGCATCGCGAGCACCGCCGTTCACGGGACCAATCCTCGCGCGCGCGTCGCCGACCGGGGCCTTCTGGGCCGATATGCGTTGGATCACGGCAGCCTGAACGCGGCCACCGATCCTGCCCTGGCCCGCGCCATCGCGCTCGCGCCGGGCGCGGAACGCAAGACGCTCGAGGTCGCCCTCGCCCTGGCGACGCGTGCGGCCGCCCGGCAGCGCGGCGCGCGGCGCGGCGGCTTCAGGCGCGGCAGCGGCGAACTGATGGATACGTTGTCGGTCGTAAACTATCGCCTGGGGAATCTGGAGGCCGCGATCGACTTGCATGTCGCGCTGCTGCGGCAACGCGACACGCGGTTCATCAATCACTTCGTACGGATCCTGGATACCTATCGTCAGGAACGCGGTGTGCGGGTGCTGGGCAATGAGGCGATGCAAACGCGCACCGTCAAGGTCTCGCGCACCACATCCGATCAGCTCAGCCTCGATGTCGGCCCCGGCATTGCGTTGCCGGATGGGGCGCGCATTTATGCCCTGGCTTATCGTGGGGCAACGTTGTTCGGGCTTCTCGCAATCGACGTGGCGCCGCGCGATGAAAGCGGCACGCGGATGCCCCGCCAAGGCCAACCATTGCCGGCCGTGATGAACGCACTGGCCGACGGTGCGACCATCGAGGTCGTGGTGTTCGACGGCAGCGGCTGCCGGTGTTACGGCGATGGGGCGGGTTACACGGTCCTGGAGGCCGACTCCGCGATTTTGGGATATTTACAAGTTAATTCAACGCCTTAGGTTGGAATCTTCGCTTGACGGGCCTGGACAGCCCCGCCCCCCGCACCTATAACCCCCCGCCATGACGACGGCACCCCTCCCGTTCCGCAAGATGCACGGCCTTGGCAACGATTTTGTCGTGATCGATGCGCGCGTGCGGCCGTTCACCTTGTCACCGACGACGGTGCGCGCCATCGCCGACCGACGGATGGGGGTTGGCTTTGACGAGATGCTGATCATCGAGCGCCCGCGCGACGGCGGCGACGCCTTCATGGGCGTGCGCAACGCCGACGGCAGCACCTCGGCGAGCTGCGGCAACGGCGCGCGCTGTGTCGCCGGACTGCTCATGCAGGAGACCGGCAAGGACAAGATCGTGCTGGAGACGGCAGCGGGTCCGACCGTTGCTTGGCGCGCCGACGACGGCTTGATCGCCGTGGACATGGGTCCGGCGCGCATGGGATGGCGCGAAATCCCCCTGCGCGAGGAACGCGACACGCTCAACCTCCAAATTGCCGAAGGTCCCTTGAAGGATCCGGTGGGCGTGAGCGTGGGGAATCCCCATGCGGTGTTTTTTGTCGACGACGCGATGACAATCGATCTCGCCACGCTCGGGCCAAAGCTCGAGCACAATCCGCTGTTTCCGGAGCGGGCGAATATCGAAGTTGTCCAAGTGCTCGACCGCGCACGATTGAGAATGCGGGTGTGGGAACGCGGCAGCGGCATCACCATGGCCTGCGGCACCGGCGCGTGCGCAACCGCCGTGGCCGCCGCGCGGCGCGGGCTGACCGACCGTGCGGTGACCATCACCCTGGACGGCGGCGATCTGCATTTGTGGTGGCGCGAGGATGGCCACGTCATCATGACCGGTCCCTTCGCGGAAACGTTTTCCGGCATCATCGACGCGTCGCTGCTCGCCGAAGGCGCGAGCGCCGCGGCATGAATGCCTCGCCGTCGGACAAGGTGGGGCCGCGCGTCATCAGCCTGGGATGCCGCCTGAACACCTATGAGTCCGAAGTGATGCGCAGCCATGCGGGCACGCAAGGGCTCGGCAACGCCATCATCGTCAACACCTGCGCGGTGACGAAGGAAGCGGAACGCCAGGGCTTGCAGACCTTGCGCAAGCTGCGCCGCGAGAACCCCGATGCGCATATCGTCGCCGCGGGTTGCGCCGTGCAGTTGGACCCATCGCGCTATTCCAGTGTCGCGGATCGGGTGCTTGGCAACGAGCACAAGATGAAGGCGGAAAGCTTTGCTCCGGCCCTGGACGCGCCGGTGCTGGTGAGCGACATCATGACGGTGCGGGAGACGGCATCACACTTGGTGGAAGGCTTCGAGGGCCGCACCCGCGCCTTCGTGCAGGTGCAACAGGGCTGCGATCACCGCTGCACCTTCTGCATCATCCCGTTCGCGCGCGGCAACAATCGCAGCGTGCCCATGGGCCGCATCGCCGAGGAAGTGCGCGCCCTGGTGCAGGGCGGTTACGAGGAAGTGGTGATCACCGGCGTCGACATCACCGGCTATGGCGGCGACCTGCCCGGCCAACCGGCCCTGGGCCAGATGCTGCGCCGTCTGCTGGCCGCGGTGCCGGAGTTGAAGCGTCTGCGGCTATCGTCGCTCGATCCCGCGGAAGTGGACGAGGATGTGTTCCGCCTGATCGCCGACGAACCGCGCGTCATGCCGCACTTCCACATTTCCGCCCAGGCGGGCGACGATATGATCCTGAAGCGCATGAAGCGCCGCCACAGTCGGGCCGACACCCTGAGCTTCACCGACCGGGTGCGCCGCTTGCGCCCCGACGCGGTGTTCGGCGCCGATCTGATCGCCGGGTTTCCGACCGAAACCGACGCGATGTTCGAGAACACGCGCGCGCTGATCGACGATGCAGGGCTGACGCACCTGCATGTGTTCCCCTACTCCATCCGCCCCGGCACGCCGGCGGCGAAGATGCCCCAAGTGAATGGCACCGCCATCAAGGCGCGCGCCGCGGCTTTACGCGATGCGGGCCGCGCGGCGTTCGCCCGGTTACTGCCCCGCTACGTTGGCAGCGACGCCGACGTGCTGGTGGAAAAGGACGGATTAGGCCACAGCGCCCATTACGTGCCGGTGCGTTTTACCGAACCGAATGTCCCGCGCGGCGTTGTGCAAGCGCGCATCACCGGCGCGACGGCGGATCATCTCGAGGCGCATACCATTTCATGAGCGGTTGGTTTTCCCGGCTTGTTACCGGTCTGAGCAAGACGTCGAGCCGGCTTGTCGACGGCATTGCGGACATCTTCACCAAGAAGAAGCTCGACGATGCCGCCCTCACTGAACTGGAAGACCTTCTGCTGTCCGCCGACATCGGCACCGCCACGGCGGGCAAGCTCACGCAAGCTCTGGCCAAGACCCGTTTCGGCAAGGAAGTGACGGGCGAGGAAGTGCGCGAGGCCTTCGCCGCCGATATCACCAAGATCCTTGAACCGGCGGCGCGGCCGTTGTCGGTCGACCCGACCGCCCAGCCGTTCGTGATCCTCATGGTGGGAGTGAACGGCGCCGGCAAGACCACCACCATCGGCAAACTCGCGAAGCTGTATCGCGGCGAAGGTCACGGCGTGACGCTGGTGGCGGGCGACACGTTTCGCGCCGCGGCGGTGGAACAGCTCAAGGTGTGGGGTCAGCGCACGAATTCACCCGTGATTTCGGGCGCGCCAAATGCCGATACGGCGGGCCTGGTGTTCGATGCGCTTCACCAAGCGCGCAAACGCGGCGACGACGTGCTGCTGGTAGATACCGCCGGACGCTTGCAGAACCGCGACGAGCTGATGGCGGAACTGGGCAAGATCGGCCGGGTGTTGCGCAAGGTGGACGAGAACGCGCCGCACGCGGTGCTGCTGGTGCTCGACGCCACCGTCGGCCAGAACGCCCACGCACAGGTGGAAGCGTTCAAGGCCATGGTCGGCGTGACCGGCCTGGTGATGACCAAGTTGGACGGCACCGCCAAGGGCGGTGTGGTGGTAGCCCTGGCGGAGAAGTTCAGCTTGCCGGTGCACTTCATCGGCGTCGGCGAAGGAGTGGACGACCTGCGCCCGTTCACGGCGCGCAGCTTCGCCCGCAGTCTGATGGGACTATCGCCGGAAGGCTGACCCCGACGTCAGGTTATTTGAGGCCCAGGCCGTCGAGCCACTGGGTGAAGCAGGAAGCACCTTGCTTCTCCAGCGCCGGACCGAAGCGGCGTGAATCCGCCCGCAGTTGACGCACGTTCACCGCATCGGCGGCTTCGATCTCGACCGCGTGCCCGACGTACCAATTCTCAAGCTCCGCGACACGCACTTCCGGATGGCACTGGAAGGCGAGCGTATGCGTGCCCCACATGAAGGCCTGATGCAGGCAGGTTTCCGTGCCGGCGAGCAGCACCGCGCCTTGCGGAAGGTCGAAGGTGTCGCCATGCCAATGGAACATGAAGGTATGCTGGGCGGCGAGATACTTCACCGGCGATGCTTGGCCGGCGGCGGTGAGCAGGAGCGGCCCCCAGCCGATCTCCTTCGCGGGGCCGCGATAGACCGGCGCACCCAACGCACGCGCGATCAACTGCGCGCCAAGGCAGATTCCCAAAGTCGGTTTGTCCGCCGCGAGCCGCTTCTTCAGGATATCGACTTCCTGAGCGAGAAACGGGTAGCTGGCATCGTCGGTGGCGGTGATCGGGCCGCCCAGGACGATCAAGAGATCCGGCTTCAGCGGATCGAACGTGGAGAGATCGGCGGTGGGCACATCGACATAACTGGAAATCCAGCCGCGATTGGCAATCAGCGTTTCCAGGGTGCCGAGGGTCTCGAACGCCACGTGGCGCAGGGCGACGACGGAGGTCATTTTCGGCTAGCGCTCCCAGTGCATTTCCGGTGGCTCGAAGCGCGGCGCGAAGCCGGACTGACCCGCCAATTCCCGATGATGTGTAAGCGACCATCGCACCGCAGGGAAGGCCAACTCGTTCCAGGGGATTTCGTCCCAGGAGGCCAACCTGACCTCGTCGCTCTCGGTGCCGACGGCGAACTCCGGCGACAGCATGCGGGCGCGGAACACCATATACACCTGACCGATACGGGGAATGTTGTAGATCCCCAATAAGCCATCGACGGCGATGCGCGCGCCGGCCTCTTCCCAGGTCTCCCGGACCGCACCCGCCTCGACGGTTTCGCCCACCTCGAGAAATCCCGCCGGGATTGTCCAGAAGCCCTTGCGCGGGTGGATCGCGCGCTTGGCCAACAGGATCTTGTCGTTCCAGGTCGCCACCGCGCCGACAACGACGCGCGGATTCTCATAGGCGATGTGGCCGCAATCGGGACAGACGAGTCGCGTGCGGTCGTCGCCGGCGGGAATCTGCTCGACGCGGGGCCCAACAGGAGGTGGGCCAGTCCGGGATGAATTGGGAGGCAGCGCAGACATGGGCGCACACTTTTGCGCGGGGCCTATCGACCCTGCAAGCCGTCGGACGTATTCGCGGAAATCCTAGACTTTGATATCGAGATTGCGGCCGCGCGCGGGATCGAGCGGCAGCGTCTGCGACGTATTCAAGCCACGCAGGTTGACGGCCGTATCGCTGAGCGTGCCGACCGACGTGCGCTGCACGGAAGCCTGTGTCGCCTGGGCGGCGTTGCCGACGTTGGCCAACAGGGTGGCGCGCTGTTGGCGCAGCACGACTTCGGGATTGGTGGAAATCTCTGCCATAGCCGAACTTTACACGCCTTACGCGTAGTCTGCCACTGGTTTGGTGTCCGAACTAGGCGCTCGCGCGCTCGTCCGCAACGCCATGACAATGCTTGAATTTCTTGCCCGAACCGCATGGGCAAGACTCATTGCGCGACACTTTGCCCCACGTCGACGGGTCACGCGGATTGCGCGCGCCCTCGGGCACCCGGGTCAACGCCGCGCGCTGCTCTTGCATGGCGGCGGCGTGGCTGCGGGTATCGGCGGAGGGGCCGCCGATGGCCTGCATGGGGCGCGGCGGCGGCACGAGATCTTCTTCCGTCGGTGCGATCTGGACCTGCACGCGGGACAGGATGCCGGACACCTTTTCGCGCAGTTTCGTCAGCAGCTCTTGGAACATTTCGAACGCTTCGCGCTGGTATTCCAAGATCGGCTGCTTCTGCGCGTAGGCGCGCAGGTTCACGCCGTGGCGCAAGAGATCGAGCTGTTGGAGGTGATCGCGCCAGCTCTGGTCGACCATCTGCAGCACGACGCTCTTTTCCACCCGGCGCATGACGTCGGCGCCGAAGCCCGCATCCTTTTCCGCCGCGCGCGCGTCGGCCGCATGCAACATGCGTTCGCGGATTTCCTCTTCCGCGATGCCTTCTTCGTTCGCCCAATCCTTGAACGGCAGATCGAGGTCGAGGATGCGCAAGGATTCCTCGTGCAGACCCGCGATGTCCCATTCCTCGCGCATCGCCTTTTGGGGAATGAACTTGGCGACGATGTCCTCGATCACCTCATGGCGCATCTCGACGATCATCTCAGCCACGTTTTCGGCGCGCATCACATCGCGGCGCTGCTCGAAGATCACGCGGCGCTGGTCGTTCATCACGTCGTCGTACTGCAGCAGGTTCTTGCGGATGTCGAAGTTGCGGGCTTCGACCTTTTCCTGCGCCTTCTGAATCGCCTTGTTGATCCACGGATGAATGATCGCTTCACCCTGCTCCAGGCCCAGGCGCTGCAGCATGCCGGCCATGCGCTCGGAGCCGAAGATGCGCATCAAGTCGTCCTGCAGCGACAGGAAGAACTTTGAAGCTCCCGGGTCGCCCTGGCGGCCGGAGCGGCCGCGCAGCTGATTGTCGATGCGCCGACTTTCGTGGCGCTCGGTGCCGATCACATAGAGACCGCCGGCGGCCAGCGCGATGTCCTTCTTGGCCTGGACGTCGACGCGAATCGCATCCTTCTCGGCATCGCTGAGTTCGCGGTCGCCTTTGCGCTCTTCCTCGGCGATGCGGTATTCCGCGTTGCCGCCGAGTTGAATGTCCGTACCGCGGCCCGCCATGTTGGTGGCGATGGTCACCGAGCC
Organism: Rhodospirillaceae bacterium; assembly: GCA_965279655.1. Classification (GTDB taxonomy): domain Bacteria; phylum Pseudomonadota; class Alphaproteobacteria; order Rhodospirillales; family Rhodospirillaceae; genus SCTM01. The sequence continues at coordinate 4,191,996 of OZ257255.1, read as the reverse complement.
GGGAATGCCGGCCTGGGCGATGATGTAAGCTTCCTGCTCGTGGAACTTCGCGTTCAGCACCTGCGGCGTGATCTTGCTTTTCTTCTGCAGCATCTCCGCAAGCTGTTCCGACTTCTCGATCGAGACGGTGCCGACCAGGACCGGCTGCTGGCGCGCGTGCGCTTCGGTGATCAACGTGATGATCGACTCGTTCTTTTCAGCGGCCGTGCGGTACACCTCATCGTGCGCGTCGATGCGCTTGCGCGTCACATTCGGCGGCACATCCACCACTTCGAGGCCGTAAATCGAGCCGAATTCTTCTTCTTCCGTCATGGCCGTGCCGGTCATGCCGGACAGCTTCGGATACATGCGGAAGTAGTTCTGGTACGTGATCGAGGCCAGCGTCTGGTTCTCGTTCTGAACCGCAACGCCTTCCTTCGCTTCGATCGCCTGATGGAGGCCTTCGGCGAGGCGGCGGCCTTCCATGATACGGCCGGTGAACTCGTCGATCAGATAGACCTGGCCGTCCTTCACGAGGTAGTCGACATCGCGCGTGTAGAGCTTGTGCGCGCGCAGCGCCACGTTGAGGTGGTGCACCAAGCTGATGTTGTGCAGGTCGAACAACGCGCCCTCGGCGAGGATGCCACGCTCACGCAGCAGTTCTTCGGCGAATTCGTGACCGGCGTCCGTGAAGGTGACGGAGCGCTGCTTTTCTTCCTTCTCGAAGTGCTCGGGCTCGAGCGACGGGATGAGCTTGTCGACGCGGTCGTACAGGTCGGTGCGGTCCTGCGACGGGCCGGAGATGATCAACGGCGTGCGCGCTTCGTCGATCAGAATCGAGTCGACTTCGTCGACGATGGCGTAGTTGAAGTCGCGATGGACCATGTCGTCGATCGCGTACTTCATGTTGTCGCGCAGGTAGTCGAAGCCGAATTCGCTGTTCGTGCCGTAGGTGACGTCCGAACCGTAAGCAGCGCGGCGTTCGTCGTCGGAGAGGCCGTGCTGGATGCAGCCCACCGTCAGGCCGAGGAATTTATAGACCTGGCCCATCCACCCGGAATCGCGCGCGGCGAGGTAGTCGTTCACGGTGATGACGTGCACACCCTTGCCGGCAAGGGCGTTGAGATACACCGGCGCGGTCGCGACCAGCGTCTTGCCTTCGCCGGTGCCCATCTCGGAGATCATGCCCATATGCAGCACCATGCCGCCGATAAGCTGGACGTCGAAATGGCGCTGATGAAGCGTGCGCTTGGCGGCTTCGCGCACAGTGGCGAAGGCATCCACCAGGATGTCGTCCAGCGTCTCGCCGGCGGCCAAGCGGCCTTTCAGCCAGTCGGTGCGCGCGCGCAAGGCGGCATCGTCCAGGGCGGCGACTTCCGCCTCCTTGGCGTTGATGGCATCGACCTTCGGCCGGAGAGATTTGATCAGGCGGTCGTTACGCGACCCGAAAAGGCGTTTGGCGAGATCGCCGAGCATCGAAACCTCTAAATAGGGAAAGCGGGTGCTTCGCGAACGCATCTCGGCCAAGGCCCGACGCGCGCGAGCGGCCCATGCATCCGAAGGCGCGGCAAACAGATAGAAGCGACGGGGCGCGAAGTCAACGATGCGGCCCGGCCGAAATGCAAAAAATCCAAGCCGATCAATGATTTCTCCCTTTCGTGATGGCAGGGGTGAGGGCCGGCGGCCGTCACGCCCGCGCGCTTGTCGACACGGCCGAGCTATGCCATTGAAGCGCGGCATTTTTTCCGCTTTTCACCTTGCAGCCTCCAGGAGCCGCTCCATGGCCGCGCCGACGCCGGTATCGCCTTTGGCGCCGAAACACACCCCGTCTCTGCCGCCGGTTGCGGGCGTGCGCTTCGCCGCCTTCGCGGCCGGCATCCGGTACAAAGTGCGTTCCGACCTGATGGTTGCGGCGTTCGACCCCGGCACGACCGTTGGCGGCGTGCTGACCCGGTCCCTGACCGCCTCGGCGCCGGTGCTGAAATGCCGTGAGAACCTGAAGGGGGGCAGCGGCCGGCTGCTGGTGGTCAACGCCGGCAACGCCAATACCTTTACCGGCCGGCAAGGCGTGGCGGATGTGGATGCGACCTGCGCCGCCGCCGCCCAGGCCTTCGGCTGCGCGCCGTCCGAGGTCTTTGTGTCCTCGACGGGGACCATTGGGGTTCCCTTGCCGGTCGACAAGATTCTGAGCGCCCTGCCGCAGATGAAGGACAAGCTCGCCGGCGACGCCTGGATGGACGCCACCCGGGCCATCATGACCACGGATACTTTCCCGAAGCTTGCGACGCGGACAGCCAAGATCGACGGCGTGAGCGTCACCATCAACGGCTTCTGCAAGGGCTCGGGCATGATCGCGCCGGACATGGGCACCATGCTCGCCTATGTGTTCACCGACGCCGTGTTGCCCGCACCGGTGCTGCAGACGCTGATCGCCGCCGGCGCGGATGTCAGCTTCAACTGCATGACGGTGGATAGCGACACGAGCACCTCCGACACGTTGCTCATGTTCGCCACCGGCAAGGCCAAGCATGCCGCGGTCTCGCAGGCGGACGATGCGAAGCTTGCCGACTTCCGGGCCCAGCTCGATTCGCTGCTGATCGAACTCGCACAACTCACCGCCAAGGATGGCGAGGGCGCGACCAAGTTCATCGAGATCAAGGTCACCGGCGCGGAGCACAACGCCGCGGCGAAACGCATCGCGCTGTCGATCGCCAATTCGCCGCTGGTCAAAACGGCGGTCGCCGGCGAAGACGCCAATTGGGGCCGCATCGTCATGGCGGTCGGCAAGGCCGGGGAGCGGGCGGACCGGGACAAGCTGCAGATCGCCTTCGGCGGCGTGACCATCACCCGCGACGGCGGCCCCGTGCCCGGCTACGACGAAACGCCGGTGGTGGCGCATATGAAGGGCCAGGAGATCCACATCGACGTGGATGTCGGTATCGGCACCGGATCCGCGACGGTATGGTCGTGCGACCTCACCCATGGCTATATCGACATCAATGGCAGCTACCGAACCTGACGAGTCCGGATGCTGGTCCGCGCCCACGCCGGCGCGGACCGCGAACCTGCCGGTCGTGACGGTGGTGGCCGTGGCGTTGCTGGACGCGGACAACCGCGTGCTGCTGGCGCAACGCCCCGAGGGCAAACACCTGGCCGGCTATTGGGAATTCCCCGGCGGCAAGGTGGAAGCGGGCGAGACGCCGGAAGCGGCGTTGATCCGCGAGCTCAAGGAAGAACTCGGGATCGACATCAAGGAAAGCTGCCTCGCGCCCTTGTCCTTCGTCTCCCACAGCTATGAGAAGTTCCATCTGCTGATGCCGCTGTATGTGTGCCGCACCTGGCGCGGCACGATGACGCAGCATGAGCACCAGAAGCTCGCCTGGGTGCCCGCGCCGCGCTTGCGCGATTACCCTGTGCCGCCGGCGGATGAGCCGCTGATTCCGGTGCTGCAGGACCTGCTGTGAACGCAGACCTGCTCAAGGTCTATTTCACGCGCATCGGTTATGCCGGCACGACGGCACCCACGCTCAAGGTTCTCGGCGAGCTTGCGGCGCACCACTTGCGCGCGATCCCGTTCGAGGGCCTCGACCCCCTGCTGGGGCGCGGCGTCGACATCGCGCCGCCGGCCATTTTCGCGAAACTGGTCGGGTCCCGCCGCGGCGGCTATTGCTTCGAACAGAACAGCCTTTTCCACGACGTGCTGGCCGCGCTCGGGTTCCAGGTAACACCGCTGGCGGCGCGCGTGATCTGGCAGCAGCCGGCGGACGGCCCCGCGACGGCGCGCAGCCATCGCCTGACCCGGGTCGAGATCGCGGGAGAGGCGTTCGTCGCCGACGTGGGGTTCGGGGGACAAAGCCCGTCCGCGCCGTTGCGTCTGGCGGAGCGTGCGCCACAGCACACAGCCCAGGGCATCTACCGCATCGCCGAACAAGCATCCGGGTTCGAGCTGCAGATCGAAACGCGCGACGGCTTCGCGGGCATGTACCGCTTTGCCCTCGAGCCGCAGTCCCCGGCCGACTATGAGATGGGCAACTGGTTCACCTCCACCTACCCGCACGGGCGTTTCACCCAAAATCTTGTCGTCGCGATCATCGGCGAGGCGGGGCGATGGACGCTTCTGAACCGGCAACTTGCGCTTCGACGGCTGGACGGCACGGTGGACGAGCGAGAGGTCGCCTCGGCCGACGAATTGGAGGGGCTGTTGCGCAACACCTTCCGGATCAATCCGCCGGCGGATGCGCAGACCATCTGGAACAAGCTGCCTCCGGTCGGCTAGATTCACGCCATGAACAGCGCCGATCCCACCGCCTGCGTCCTGATCATCGGCGACGAGATCCTGTCGGGCCGTACCCAGGACGCCAATGTGGCGTACTTCGGCCAGCAATTGGCGGCGATGGGCATTCGCCTGAAGGAATGCCGCATCATCCCCGACGTACCGCAGGTGATCGTCGAGACCCTCAACGCGGTGCGGCGCGCCCATACATATGTGTTCACCACCGGCGGCATCGGGCCGACCCATGACGACATCACCACCGACTGCGTGGCCGCGGCGTTCGGGCGCAAGGTCGTGCGCCATCCGGCGGTGGAGAAGGCGCTGACGGCCTACTACGGCGAGCGCACCAACGATGCGCGCCTGCGCATGGCGAACGTGCCCGACGGGCCAGACGTTGCCCTGATCGAGAACCACATCAGCGTGGCGCCAGGATTTCGCATCGAAAACGTGTTCGTGATGGCGGGCGTGCCGAGCGTGGCGCGGGCGATGTTCGAGGCCGTGGCGCCGCAGCTGCGCAAGGGCGCACCGGTGTATTCGCAAAGCGTGGACGCCCATGTGCGCGAAGGCGACATCGCCGCGGCGCTGGAGCGCATCCAGAATGCGCACCCCGGCGTGAGCATCGGCAGCTATCCCTTCATGCGCCACGACAAGCTTGGCACCAGCATCGTCGCGCGCGGCACCGACAAGGCCGCGATCGCCAGCGCCATCGCGCAGGTCGGCGCGGTGATGCGGGAACTTGGTGCCGAACCCGTATTCGGCCCGACGCCGTCATGAATGAGCGCCTCGATCCTGCGCTGCGCGAGCGTGTGCTGCAGGGCGACGCGCCGTTCATCGGTCAACCCATCGCGCTCGAGGGTGACGCGGGGCACGTGATCCGCGCCAATACGCGCCATATCACCCTGATGATGATGGACGGCACCGCGCCGGATCGCGCGAGCGCCGCGGCCGCGTTCGTGGAATCCTTGCTCGACACGACGGTCAAGCAGATCGCCGAACCGCTGGCCTGCGGCAAGGGCTGTTCCCACTGCTGCACCACCTATGTGAGTTGCACCATCCCGGAAGTGTTCCGCTTGGCGCGGGCCATCCGCGACAAGGAGGCGACCAAAGCCCGGGTGCTAGCGGCGGCCGAGCGGTCCAAGGCCATGCCGCAGCTGCAGCGCGAGTTCGATCGGGTTGTCTGCCCGATCCTGGTGGATCACGCCTGTTCCGAGTACGAGCACCGGCCGGTGGTCTGCCGCGCGGTGCTGTCGACGTCGCTCGACCGCTGTCTCGCCATCTTTCAACAAAACAAGGGCGACCCCTTCTCTTATCCGGACGGCGCGGAAGTAGCTCGGGTGTATATCGTGCTGATGATGCGCGCGGCGCTGATCCTGTGCGGCCTGCCGTACCAGAACGTCGAGATGACCCACGCGCTCGAGATCGCGCTGGCCGACGAGACCGCGGAAGCGCGCTGGTTGGCGGGAGAGCCCGTGTTCGCATCTGTCGCGGTCGATCGCGCGGATCAGGGCCCGTCGGATTTCAGCCGCTTGGCCGATGGATTGGCCGCGGCCCTTAGGCCGACTCTCTGATCGCGTCCAGGAAGGTCTCGCCGTACTTGGTGAGCTTCGCCTCGCCAACGCCGTAGATCCCGCGCATATCGTCGAGAGTGCCGGGACGCGCAGCCGCCATCTCCATCAATGTGCGATCCTGGAAGACGACATAGGTCGGCACGCCTTGAGCGGCAGCCAACCGGCTGCGCAAATTCTTCAACGCGACGAACAAGCCGGAATCCTTCGCCGGCAAAGGCTTCGCCGCCGCGGTAGCGCGACGCTTGCGGCCCATAGCGGGCTGGAGAACGTCTTGCCGCAACTCCACGGTGGCGCGTCCGCGCAGAACCTCGTTGCCTTCTTCCGTCAGCACCCAGCGGCCGTGCTCCATGATGTCGAGGGAGATGAGGCCCAGGGCATAGAGCTGGCGGATGATCGACCGCCAGGTATTCGCCGGTTTGTCGCGGCCAACGCCGAAGGTCGGCAAATGCTGGTGATCGAACTTTTGCACATTTTCGGTCTCGTCGCCGACCAGGATGCACACGAGGTGCTCCGTACCGAAGCGTTCGCCCGTGCGCAGAATCGCCGACATGGCTTTCTGAGCGTCGATGGTGCCGTCGACCACGGGCGCGCCCGCGGCGCAGAGGTCGCAATTGTTGCAGCGTTCCGCCTTCTCACCAAAGTATGCGAGCAGCGTTTGACGGCGACAGCGCGGCGCTTCACATAGGGCGATGAGCGCATTGAACCGTTGTCGCTCGACGCGCTTGCGCTCGCCGGACAGGCCGCCTTCCTCGATCTGCATGCGGCGCAGGCGCATGTCGTCGAGGCCGTAGAGGGTGAGTGTGTCACCCGGAAGACCGTCACGGCCGGCGCGGCCGATCTCCTGGTAGTAGCTTTCCACATTCGCCGGCAAGTCCGCGTGACATACGAAGCGCACGTCGGGCTTGTCGATACCCATGCCGAAGGCGGTCGTGGCGAAGACGATGACACCGTCCTCGTTCAGGAACTTATCCTGGTTGGCATTGCGGGCCTGCGTCTCCATCCCGGCGTGATAGGGCAAGGCCTTGAAGCCCTGCGCGGCGAAGGTCGCGGCGTGGGATTCGGTTTTCTTGCGCGAGCTGCAGTAGACGATGCCGCTGTCGCCGCGATGGGCGTCGAGAAAGTCGCGCAGCTGCCGGGCGGCGGCGACCTTGGGCTGCATCGCCAGCCGCAAGTTGGGTCGGTCGAAGGAGCGCACGAAAATGCGCGGGGGCGCGCTGAACAATTTCCCGGCGATGTCCGCGCGGGTCATGGCGTCGGCGGTAGCGGTGAGCGCGATGCACTGAACATCGCCCAGCCGGGCGCGCATTTCGCGCAGCATCAGGTATTCGGGCCGGAAGTCGTGACCCCATTGGGAAATACAGTGAGCTTCGTCGATGGCGAGCAGGCGCGGCTGCGCCGCTTGCAAGCGATCCACCAGGTCGCCGCGCGCAAGCCGCTCCGGCGCTACATAAAGCAGGCGCAAGGAGCCGTCGCGCAGGCCGTTGAAGGCCATCGCGGTTTCCTCGGCCGTGTTGGCGGAGTTGAGGCTGGACGCCGCGATGCCTAAGGCCTGCATCTGGCGCACCTGATCGCGCATGAGCGCGATGAGCGGCGAGACGACCACGGTGAGCCCGCCGCGCGCCACGCTGGGCAGCTGATAGCACAAGGACTTGCCGCTGCCGGTCGGCGTGACGGCAAGCACGTCTTCCCCCGCCAGCACGGCGGCGATGATCTCGTCCTGGCCGGGGCGAAAATCGGAGAAGCCGAATACGGAACTCAGGACGCCACGGGCGGCGGCGAGATCAGCCATCCGCGCGCCAACCGCAGGCCGTGAGAATGTCCACCATGTGCGGCGGCGGCGGCGCGCTCACCTTGATCGGCGGGCGCGACGGGCTGAGCGGCAGGGAAATGGCGCGCGCATGAAGCTGCAAGAGGCCGCGTGCCGGATCGTAAGGCTGCGGCCCATAGACCGGATCGCCGACGATGGGACAGCCGATCTCCGCGCTGTGCACACGGATCTGGTGGGTGCGGCCGGTATGGGGTTCGAACTCGATCCACGACCGCACGCCGTTCGGCGTCTCGACCGTGCCGCGAACTTTATAGGCGGTGATGGCTTCCTGGCCTTGCGGGTGCACCACCATCTTCCAGCCCTTGCCAGGCGTGGCCTTGCGCAGGCTGAGCTTGATCAGCCCTTCCGGCTTTTTCGGCACGCCTTCCACGATGGCCCAGTAGATCTTCTTCGCCTTGCCGGCGGCGAACATCGCGCCGGTTTTACGCAGTGCCTTGGGATGGCGGCCAAGCACGAGACAGCCGGAGGTATCGCGGTCCAACCGATGGGCGAGCGACGGTGGCCGCGGCAGGCCGAACTTCAGCACGTCGAACAGTTCTTCCAGGTTCGGCCCGCCGCCGGGGCCGGCATGAACCGGAATGCCCGCGGGCTTGTTCACGACGATCACCAGGGCGTCGCGATGCAGCACCCGGGCCAACAGTTCGTCGCGGCTCACGGGGATGGACGGGATGCGCGCCGCCCGGGGGGCCTCTTCGCCGCCATCGCCGTCGTCCCGCTGTTGAACACGAGGACGGCTGGGGCGCGCTTCGCGCGGCGGGATATTGGCTGGGTTCGGCCATTCCTTGTCGCGCCGCGCGGACCGCTTGTCGCGGGAAGGGCGCTTCTTGCGCGGACGTTTGGGGCCGGTCTTGAAGGTCATGAGGTTGTAGCTGCCCGAGCGCGCCGTTCCGATCAAGGGATATCGACAAGCGCGCCGGTAACGCAAAAGTCACGGCCGCCGCCGAGCGCCTATTTTAGCGCCTCCGCGTTGTTCCCGCGCACCGAGTGGAGGTTTCTCGCATGGGCATGCGGCAACTCGCCTGGAAGGTCTATCCCAGGCCGGTCAAGGTCTTCGAGGTCCTCAATCAGAATGCGCGGCTCGCTCAGTGGATCGCGACCCACGGCGGCGCGCCCCGCTTTTCCCGGCGCGACGAGCTGTTCGCCCATCTCGCCCGCGAGATCGGGCCGACGCCGGTCGACTATCTGGAATTCGGCGTCTATCGCGGCGCCTCGATCCTGTGGTGGGCGGAGCATAACGCGCATCCCGACAGCCGCTTCTTCGGCTTCGACTCCTTCGAGGGCCTCCCGGAGGATTGGGAACTCGGCCGCGGCGGCTTGAAGCGCGGCGACCTTTCCACCGGCGGCGCGATCCCGGCGACCGACGACGTGCGCGTCGCTTTTGTCAAAGGCTGGTATCAGCAGACGCTGCCGCAGTTCCTGCAGACCTTCGAACCAATAGGGCGTTTGGTCGTGCACCTCGACAGCGATCTGTACTCATCCACGCTTTACGCGCTGACGTCCCTCAACCCGCTGCTGGCGCCGGGCTCGATCCTGATGTTCGACGAATTTTGCAATCACGAGGAGTTCCGCGCGTTCAACGACTATGTCGGCGCCTATACCCGCGACTACCGCGCGGTTGGGACCGCGCAATCGTCCTATAAGAACGTGGCCGTCGAACTGCTCTGACGCGGCGGCTAGCGCTTCCAGTCGGGCGCGAAGCGATCGCCTTTGAAGTAGCCGGGGTAGGCCGCCTTCATGCGCTCCCATGCGATGGGGTCGCGCTTATCGTTCATCGCGGTTTTTTCCATGATGCCGGTAACGGAGTACTTGCCGGTGGCCGGCAGCAGCACGCTGTAGAATCCGCGCGCGGGAACGTCCGCGGCCTTGCCGCGCAAGTCGGCGAGGCTCGCGTAGATCTTCAGCGTGGTGCGGATGGCCTGGGTGTTGCCGCCGAAAGTGCGCTCTTTGTCTTCGTTCTGCGTGAGGCAGACGCGGTCGCCCACCACCGTCGCATCGATGCGGACGTCCTTTATCGTGGCACGCGCCTGATCCAAAGCGACCGTGATCCCGCTGCCGCTCTTGCGTACGGTGTAGAGGCCGGGGCCGTCCTCCATGCCGGGGCGGCGTTGATCGACCGCGCCGGTGATGGGGTTCGGCCACGGCGTCGCCGCCGCGCCGGTGGCGATGTCCCGGAAGGCGCCGACCTCGCGCCAATGGATCGCGACGGCGTCGCGGCCCTGATCTTCAGTGAGATAGCCCATCAGTGTGGCGACCTGGCCCGTCGGCACGGGACCGACATCGGGCACGTCGATCGGCTGGAATCCGAAATACCACCAAAGACATTCCGCGCCGTTGGCGCCGGAAGCGAACATGCGGCGATAGGTCGCGAGCGGGTCGAGACCGGCGGCAGTCAGAGCCGCCGTGGACGGCGTCGTGGCGGCGGCGGCCGGCGAGGCGGCGGCACCGAACGCAAGGACACCTGCGGATTTCAATAAGGCGCGGCGATCACGATTCATCTTCTGTCTCTCCCCAAAGAGACCCAAACGTTAGGCCGGGCGCCCCGCGGACGCCATGCGCATACGCCGCATTTGCATGGTCATGCCGCGATGGGTAGGTTGGCGCGCGCCTGCCCGCTTGGCGAAATTGGTAGACGCAACGGACTTAAAATCCGTAGGCCCTTTATCGGGCCGTCCCGGTTCAAGTCCGGGAGCGGGCACCATATCAAGGAGATAGTGCAGCAGTAATTCCCGCTGAAGCACCGGAAATACTGGAGGCGTGTAATTTCGGTGTAATCAAGCCTGGGCTACTTGCCGCGACGAACTTCATCCTCATAGTGAGATTGCCGTGCCACCTCCATCGCATATCGCATGGCTGCAAGATACCGGGCAGCGGGTGGCTACCGCGTGCGGCCGCCAAGTCGAGATTTGGGAGCTGCGGCCGCAGGGAGACGAAGCCGAAATTTTGTCGGCGTGGGCACGGCAGTTTCGAGCGAACTACTGCAACGACGTCGACCTTCCGGTCATGGCGCAGGGGACCGGCCTGACCCACAGCGAGTACTGCCGTACAATTCTCTTCCCGGATGCGAAAGCCGCTCCTGGCCCGTCGGTTCGAGCCGGCGACTTCGCAGAAATGCTCGTGGCCGACTACATTGAATATGTCCTTGGGTATTGGTGTCCTCGGGAGCTGCGTTATCAAGGCAAATTTGGTCGAAATGATTCTACGAAGGGATGCGACGTCGTAGGTTTCAAGTTCGACGGCGGCAATCACGCAAATGATGAGATGTTCATTTACGAGTCGAAGGCAGGCTTGGCCGCGTCGAAGGAGAATCGGCTGCAGATTGCAGTCCAGGATTCAATGAAGGATCGCCTGCGTGAGGCGATGACGCTGAACGCCTTGAAACGCCGACTTTACGATCAGGGAAAAGCGGATGGCGTGGCGAAGATTGAGCGGTTTCAAAATGAAGTCGCGAGGCCGTTTCGCAGAGTAAATGGCGCGGCCGCAGTTCTCGATGATGATGTGTTCAAGGCAACTAACATCGCTGAGGTGACGGCAGACGGGCACTACAACGCTGCTCGGTTGCGGCTATTGGTCATCCACGGGCCTTCTCTCATGAAGCTCACGCATGCCCTTTATGAGAGGGCAGCAGATGAAGCCTGACGTCACCGCCACTCGCATTCTCTCGACGACGCGGGCACGTGCCAAGATGCACGAGTTCCGCGTTCCTGCCGAAGACTACAATCAGTTGCCTCGCGATCCGGCCCTCCTATTCTCTTTGACGGTTGGTCTTCTCGGTGACGTTTCGGCAACCGTTTCCGATCTTGCCGCGGCTGAAGGTGACGGTGAGGAAGAAGTTCAAGATCCCAGGCCGCAGTATTGGGACCAAGCGGATCTGTCGCCGGTAGAGGCCCTTCAATTTACTTCGACGTTTTTCGACGCGTACCTAAACGCTCAGTTGGACGAAACTGTCACGGCCGAACTGTCGCTCTTGTGCGCCTCTGCCTACTACTTAGGGGACGCGGCAGGCAGTGCCGCCGTTATCGTACGGAAGATCGAGTCTCCTGGAGCGCAGGAGGTTGGCGGCCTCGCCAAAGCGCTTCATGCAGTCCTCGCAAATCAGTACGACTTTGAGCCGCCAGGGGAGCACCTTCCTCCGGCCCGGCCAGTGTTGAGAGCGCTACGGCGGTTCTTTTCTCTGGAAGGCAGCCGCCAGGAAGTATCAGAGGCTTGCCGGGAACTTCGCGAACACTGCTACGAACGCGGATCTGCCCGCGAGTTACTGTACGCCGATGTCATCGCGGCGCTTTGCACGTACAAAGTCCGAAATTCGGCCCGTATGGTGCTTCCTCGGGCTTCCGACCTCGGGATCGACCTGTGGCGCGGCGCGCTCACAAGCCCGCGCTTTCCCACCGAGCTATGGCCGGCGCAACAGCGTATCGCAGCAGCAGGGCTATTGAAGGGTAGGTCCGCCGTCATTCAAATGCCTACAAGCGCGGGCAAAACGCGGGCGACCGAATTAATTATACGTGCAGCCTTTTTATCGCGTCGTGCGTCACTTGCGATAATCGTCGCACCCTACCGCTCACTCTGTCACGACATTCGTGGGAGCCTTTCCGTGGCTTTCTCCGGAGAGAACATCTCCATAAACGAAGCCTCTGAATCCTATCAGCCCGACGTGAGCGTTGAAGAACTGGCTGGCCAGAATGCCGTTCTTATTCTTACGCCGGAAAAGCTGCTCTATATACTCCGACGAACGCCCGAACTTCACCAAGCCATTGGCCTAGTGATCTACGATGAAGGCCACCAGTTCGAAGGACTGGGCCGCGGCCCCACCTACGAGCTGCTACTAAGCTCGCTACGTATCGCGCTTCCTCCAGAAACACAGATTGTCCTCATCTCGGCGGTGATTGGTAACGCCGATCAAGTGGCGTCATGGCTTGTGGGCGATGCGACCGCTGTAGTTGGTGGATCGGGCTTGTTGCCAACCCGTAAAAGCATCGCCTTTGCAAGTTGGCAAGCTCAGCGAGGCAGGTTGGAGTATGTGAGTCCAATAGATCCGGACGATCAAGAATTCTTTGTGCCAAGAGTAATCACGGACTTTGCACTGCAGCTGCGTCCTGGCGAAAGAGCGGAGCGACGGTTCCCGAAAGACGAACCCGGCGACATAGCTCTTTTTCTGGGCCTTCACTTGATCGACAACGGCAGCGTCGCCGTTTTCTGCGGCCGAAAGGATACGGCGGCAAAGATTTGCCGACGGGCGGTCGAGATTTACGCACGAGGTGCGGCGCTGCGTCGACCTGTCAATGTCTCGAACGCTGCGCAGATTCAAAAACTTCAGACCCTCAGTCAACTTCACTTGGGTGAGGAAGCGGGCGCATCACAGGCCGCAGGACTCGGAATTTTCGCGCACCACGCGGACACTCCCGCAGGACTTCGCCTGTGCATCGAACACGCGATGAAAGAGAGCCATGCGCGCTTTGTCATTTGCACCTCAACCCTTGCCCAAGGGGTAAATTTTCCGATCAAATACCTGATCGTTACCGCCACTCAGCAGGGCCGCGAAAAGATATTGGTCCGAGATTTTCACAATCTCATGGGACGGGTCGGCCGCGCCGGAATGCATACCGAGGGAAGCGTCATTTTCTCTTCGACTGCAATCTATGACGGCAAAGCTGCCAGAACTGGCCGTTGGCGGTGGCAGGACGCCAAGCGTCTGTTGAACCCTGCAAACGCGGAACCGTGCGGCAGCGCGATTTTGGACCTTTTCAGCACCTACGCTGAGGCAGGGGCAGCATTTGTACTGGAAATCCAACCGCAGTGGTTGGACCTAGCCTTTGCTGACGCCGCTAGGATTGAGGCGATTGTCGACGAGGCCGCGGCCTTGCAGCCTCTAATCAAAAGAAGAGAGTTCCAGAAGTTCATAGAGGAACGGGCTCATGCGGTCCAGCGCATCGCCGCTTTCTTAGTCGCCCACATCATCTTTCAGGATGAGGAAGTAGATCAGCGGGTGCAGGAATTGGCCTCAAGCACTCTGGCCTATCACCTCGCGGACTTGGATACCCGAGCAAAACTGATCGAGCTATTTCGGCGGATAGGAACCTCAATTCGGGAGAACGCGGATCCTGGTGCACAGGCGGTGATCCGCCGTTCTCCGGTGGCGCCGAGCACTTCAACACTATTGCAGAACTGGCTGGCGGCAAATGCGGCCAATCTGATGCAGGCGGTTGTGGAAGATCGGCTGGCTGACGCAATTCGCGGCGAGGTCCTGCGGCACTGTAATCGGGGAGTATTCCGCTCTCTCTCGGACCGCACCCTCTTACCTAATGCGCTCACGGCGTGGATAGCTGGGTCGCCGTATTATGCGGTCTATGAGCAACTCGTTGCCGCCGATGTACGAGTTAGCAACGGAAAACCCACCGTTGAAGACGCGGTCGCTCTGTGCGAGAGCGGGTTCGGTTATGAAGCCGCCATGATTGTCGCTTCCATGGTCGACTTAACGGAAGCAATCGACCCTGGACTTCATCAAGCTCTCGCGTTCGTTCAGAGACGAGTCAAGCACGGGCTAGCTGCAGCGGCGTCCATAGCGTTCTTCGAGGCGGGATTTGCAGATCGTGTCGTGGCGGCGGCCTTGGGCGCACGCTGGCCGGAGGCGGTTGATCGTGGTTTTGTCAGACGGTTATGCCGCAGACAAAAGGACGACGTACTCGCAGCACTAACAGAGTATCCGGCGTATTTTGAGACCGTGGCGCAAGAGCTAGCCGCTTAAAGGATCTTATGATCCGGTTGCTTCGTCTCGGTATAGGTATTTTTGAAAGCCTATAAAGAGCCGCCGGATTTGTTCGGCACTGCCCAAATCGTTCACAGCATCCTGGATGGCGTTGTTGTACCGAAGCTTGAGAAGTGGGGTTAGTTTTTCCTGATCGAGTTCGTCCACGCCTTGGCGCTCGTACTGTGCCAAGACGAAGTCAATGAACGCCTGTTGCTTGTCGGTGAAACTCACTTTGACTTGAGACCGAGCAACACCCGCCCGTTCCTTGCGCGTTACGGGCGGCAACGCGAAGGCCACAAAACCCAGCACATCGAACAGATCGCTACTCTCGGCGCCGATAATTTTCTGCATTTCGGCCATGAGGTCCCGACCGAAGCCTTTCTCCCCAAGACTCTCTAGGAGCTTCCTCCGGGTCGTGGGGTCGCTCCAAAGGGCGCGCAATTCGTCTTCGTCTTTGAATAGCGCCGGCAAGGCCCCGAACAGGCTTTCGAGGAACTGCGCTGCCGACATTGGCTTGCCGTCAGCGCCATAGAACATCGTGGCCGCCATGTGCTGGATTGTGCGCTCTTTGCCGTCCGCCAGCTTGACCTTGATCTTCCGTGAGAGTGGTGGCGGATCCACAATCACGCCGCCGCCCTCGCCTTCTCCATCGCCCCTCGGGTCGCTGCCCGGTCGCGGCGGTTCCGGCTCAAGCGGTTCGCCGTCCCATTCCGGATCGTTGAAATGGAGATGTGCCTTCACGAAGTCGTAGATCGTGAAGTAATCCTTTCCGTCATACAGCCGCGTCCCTCGTCCAATGATCTGTTTGAACTCGATCATGGAATTGACGGGACGCATCAGCACGACGTTGCGAATATTCCGCGCATCAACCCCGGTCGACAGCTTCTGCGAGGTAGTAAGGATCGTGGGAATGGATTTTTCGTTGTCCTGGAAATCGCGCAAATGTTGCTCGCCCAAAGACCCGTCGTCGGCGGTCACCCGATGGCAGTAGTTCGGGTCCTTGCCGACCTTCATTTGGTTGATAAGATCCCGCACCGCTAGCGCATGATCCTGAGTCGCGCAGAACACCAACGTTTTCTCCCGCTGGTCGATCATGTCCATGAAGACTTTGACGCGGTATTTTTCGCGTTCCTTAATTTCGATGATCTTGTTGAAGTCCTTTTCGACGTACCGCTTGCCGCCTTCGATCTGGCCCTCGACCAGCTGATCGTCGGCCGTATAGACGTACTCATCGAGCGTCGTGGCGATCTGCTTTACTCGGAACGGCGTGAGGTAACCGTCGTTAATTCCGTCCTTGAGTGAGTATATGAACACTGGCTCGCCGAAATACTTGTAGGTATCCACGTTGTCTTTGCGCTTGGGTGTTGCCGTCAGTCCGAGCTGAACGGCGGGCGAAAAGTAATCAAGGATTCCGCGCCAATTGCTTTCATCATTGGCCCCACCGCGATGGCATTCGTCAATCACGATGAAGTCGAAGAAGTCGGGCGGGTATTCACCGAAGTAGGGTGAAGGATGGCCATCCTTGGAAGGTCCGCTCATGAATGTTTGGAAGATCGTGAAGAAGATGCTGCCATTCTTCGGTACTCGACCCTTCTTCCGAATATCCGCCGGATCGATCCGCACTAACGCGTCCTCGGGAAAGGCCGAAAACGCGTTGTAGGCTTGGTCAGCTAGGATATTGCGGTCGGCTAGAAAGAGAATGCGCGGGCGGCGCGTTGGTCCCCGGCTTAGATTCCAGCGTGCCTGAAATAACTTCCATGCGATCTGAAAGGCGATAAAGGTCTTTCCGGTTCCGGTGGCCAGCGTAAGTAGGATGCGGTCGCGGCCCACGCCAATAGCTTCCAGCACCCGCTCCACGGCGATGTCCTGGTAATAACGACCTTGAAAATAGCCACCTCGATCTTCGAAGGGTACCGACGCAAAGCGGTCCCGCCATTCATCAGCGGCGACGAAGGTCAATGACCACAATTCATCCGGCGTTGGGAAAGAGGCGCACTCGCCCTCGGTCCCCTTCAGCAAGTCGATGGCGTAAATGCCTTGCCCGTTGGTTGCATAGGTGAACCGCACCGCCAGCTTGCCCGCGTAGTCTTTGGCCTGTGCCACACCCAAAGTCAGCGGAGCGTCCCACGCTTTGGCTTCAACAACCGCTACCTTGGTGTTGCGATAGATCAGAACGTAGTCTGCGGTCAGCGCCTTGCCACGTCGCCCGTTACCCTCAAGCTTGCCCAGCGTAATTGAATACTCGCGCCGAACGCGACTACCGTCCACCACGCCCCACCCCGCTGCCCTTAGTGCGGGATCAATATGTTCGGCGCGGGTTTCAGCCTCATTCATGGCGACGCACTGATGTGGCCGTTGAACGCCTGATCCAACAAAGATTTTCTCAGCGCGCCTAATGCGACGATCTTCCGCTTATAGATCTGCGCCAGATGTCGGGTTTCTTTGTCGATCTGATCAATTGTCTCGACAATTTTTTGCTGTTGTTCGAGCGGAGGGAAGCCAATCCGCACCTTTTGCAGCTCGTCGGAATCTATCTTCAGAGTTCCATGAGCCGCATTGCTCAAGACCGTGTCGCTCGAATTAATTCTATCTCGAAGCGCGAAGAGGAGAAACCGCGGTAGGAGGTCGGGTATAGCGTGGATTCCTCTGATGTCCTGATTGAATGCACAGGGAACCATTAGCTCGGCGATTTGCGCCCCATGCGCCAGCCCCATCCCGCGAACGAGTATCAGAAGAGCGCCCACTGGAGCCATGCGAGTTGCGGATTCATCCACCGCGGCTTGCGATATGTGCAGCTGTGAATCTGCTAGCCGGGTGGATTTCATGTCGCGTCCCGAGACCCAGGGTATCTTTCCGTTCCAAAAACTGTTGTTGCTCTTGGACGGTGTGCCGCCGCTACTGAATGTGCAAATTTCGTCTAGCCGTTTCTCTCGCCAATTTGGGCCGCGCTGAGTGAGGACAAATTGGAGGTGGCTTTCAAAAAGGCTGCGAGAATATCGGAGATTCTTTTCGACCTTGATTCTGACCGTCGCAAGGATCCCAAGCGCCTCGTCGAGTGCATCGACTATCCGTTGCTGCTCAGAAAGCAGGGGGATGGGGATCGGAATGGTGTTTAGCGCTTTTTGATTGAGTTTTGGCTGCGCCGCGCCGGTTATGTAGGCGTCGAGTGGAATATTATTCAGATATAGCTCAACGAATCTTTGGGTTGTCGGGCTGTCAAATTTCACAATATGGGCGTGATTGTTGACCCAATATTTTCCCGACGCTGGAAACGCAATTGGCGTAGAGCGCGCAAGTAAGTTCGCACCGTCCTCGGAAATGAGCAGCGCATCTTCGTCAAATATATAGTCGGCAACATAGTCCACAATGCCCGACGCGCCGTAGTAGGGATACTCGCCGCTCTTACGGACGCCCTTCGTTATCGGCACTCGTCTGCTATCCAAGTTGGACGCAATTTGATCGAGCGTCTTTGTCTGCCATCCGTTCTTCATAGAAGCGCCCTGATGTTCTCCAGGGTCGCTGCGCTCTCAGCATCCAACTCGGCGATTTCATCCATAATCTCTCGCGGACTTCGGTGCGCGATTTCTTCACTTCCGTTTGGATTCTTCACCGATAGGTCAAAGGTCGTTTGATCGATGGCCGTCCGCTTGATGCTCCAACTGTTTGACGATTTCGAATAGGTCCTCTGAAGTGCCACAAACTCGGAGAGGTCGTCGTCGTTCAGCGGCCTTGTTTTGCCTAGGTTGCGACCTGGATCGAGTTGGTAGAACCATATTGATCGCGTAGATGCACCCTTCTCGAAGAACAGAACGACGGTCTTTACCCCGGCGCCCTGAAACGTGCCGCCTGGGCAGTCGAGCACCGTATGCAGATTGCAGCTTTCCAGCAGAAGTTTGCGCAGGGCGATTGACGCGTTATCAGCCCCCGAAAGAAAGGTGTTCTTAATAACCACCGCGCCGCGGCCGCCAGCCTTTAGCATTTTGATGAAGTGCTGAAGGAACAGATACGCAGTTTCACCGGTGCGGATGGGAAAATTCTGCTGAACCTCTGGACGCTCCTTGCCGCCGAAGGGGGGGTTGGCCAGCACCACATCGAAACGGTCCTTGTCCTGAATGTCGGCAAGGTTTTCTGTCAACGTGTTGGTGTGAATAATATTGGGCGCATCAATGCCGTGAAGAATCAGGTTCATAATTCCGATGACGTAGGCGAGCGACTTTTTTTCTTTTCCGAAGAACGTCTTTTGCTGGAGCGTAGCAAGATCTTTGGTTGTGAGGTTTTTGCCGGCACGCAAGAAGTCGAAGGCCTCACACAAAAATCCAGCGGAGCCTGCAGCGCCATCGTAGATACGTTCGCCGATTTTCGGCTTTGTTACTTGGATCATGGCGCGGATCAGTGGACGCGGAGTGTAGTATTCGCCTCCGTTCCGACCGGCGTTACCCATGTTCTTGATCTTGGCTTCGTACAGATGGGACAGCTCGTGCTTTTCGCTCTGCGAGCCGAAGCGAAGCTCGTCCATGTGATCAACGATTTCGCGTAAGTTATAACCGCTGGTGATCTTGTTTTTGATTTCGCCGAAGATTTCTCCGATCTTGTACTCGATGGTGTTCGGGCCGCTGGCCTTCTGCTTGAACCCTTGTAAGTAGCGGAACAGTTTTCGATCCACGAAATCGCGCAAATCGTCACCGGTCTGCGCCTTATTGTGGTCGAGCTTTCCATTCTTGCCTTTGGGCGCCGCCCAGCTATCCCAACGGTAAGGCTTGTCGAGGATGTAGCTGTATTTTTTTCCTTCTAGCTCCGCCTCTGTCGCCCTGTCTCGCTCTAGGCTGTCGAGATACTTCAGGAACAACAACCATGACGCCTGTTCGGTGTAGTCGAGTTCGGTGGTGCAGCCGGCCTCTTTCCACAGCACATTGTCGATATTCTTGAATGCTTGCTCGAACATGCTAATTCCCGGACGCAGCAGAGATGAATTCGCGCAGTCAGACGGATCAGGCCGTCTCTGCGGCGAGCGCTCGTCGTCTTAAGGTATTCCCCAGATCGAACGCTACCGCGGCTGAGTCTCGTTTGGAAGCCGCGGGGAAGTAGACGACCGGAGCCTAGCCCAAGCTTTGATTGAGATTACGGGTCTCGGATGGGGAGGTGGCGCGGTACGGCCATCCTGAGACAGCCGCGCACAAATTCGGAGACTGAGCGCTGCCTGTACTACGGGCACAGGGAGGGCGAGTCGGACACCCTCCGGACACCGCCGTTTGCGATCCAATAGTAGACGCTGCGCTCGCCGGTAAATGCCCCGTATCCGTTCTTTGCATTGTAAGTCACCGGCACGGCCCATCCATGAAATGCGCCGTATATGCCGATTTCACATTGAGTTTGCACAGCCGTGCCCACGGTGATGACGGCGCTGTACGGATCTTTCAGTGAAGATCTGAGGACGTTTGTCACCATGTCCCTGTAGTCCGAGGGCAGGCGTCCGGCATCCTCTGGGGTGTTTACTCCAATCCAATTTCCTCCGGGCTGGGCTGCACATCCGATTAGAAGGACAGCGCACATAGCAGAATTGATGGCGGTGCTGGCGACGTGATAGCCGGAAAACATCATTGGGGACCCCTCCGCAATTTTCTTGACCGGACCGTAGCGAACAAAATGTGGGTTATCAACTAACCCGATTTGTACATCGACCGCGTGGGTACGCGGGTCAACAAATCGTTCCATGGAAATATTTGGAAAGCGGCTCCGGGAACGAGCCCGGAACCTGGGGCTTACCGATGTTGAGGTGGCTCGCCGCGCCAATCTCAGCGAGCGCCGTTACGCAAATTACGTGGCGGGATCACGGGAGCCGGCGTTCACTACCCTTCTGAAAATCTGTTCGGTCTTGGAAACGGACCCCAACTATTTGCTGGGTCATAAGGGCAGCAAATTGGCCGGCCGCGACAGGCCGGCGGCGGCGGTTAGCTCAGCCGTGTCCGCGCTTACAGATGAGGACTTGGTCCTCGCGGCGGATATTCTCCAAGCCCTTCTCAAGCATCGGCGAAAGCGACCGCGCTCACCGGGCTAGGTGTCAGATGTCCCATAACGAGTGCTCAGTTTCTGCATAGCCTCGGTGACATGCGGGCTATCCTGGTGGGCGTACCGTTGGACCATGATGAGGGTCTTGTGGCCCGAAATTCGGGCCACCGTCGTTAGGTCGACACCGGCCATCACGAGGTGGCTAATGGCGGTATGCCGCAGACCATGGGGCGTAAATTTCTTTGGGTCCAATCCCGCTGCCAGAACCACGCGGGCGAATGCCTTGCGAATTTCAGTGCGGCGCCCGCTCTTGGTATTGGCGGGGAAGACCCAGTCGGAATTCGTGTTGCGCAAGCGCTCGGCCAGATAGTCAGCAAGCTGCTCAGTGATCGGTTGAACCCGCGCTCCCGCTTTAGCTTCCGGGATTTGAATTTGCTTTGTTGCGACGTTGATATGCTCGCGCCGCATTTGCAGAATCTCAGACCGCCGCATGGCGGTGTGTAATCCGATCAGAACGAACGGATAGATGTCTTTACAGGAGTCCTTCCGGGCTGATTCTAACAGTGCAGCGGCCTGGGTGGATGAGAGATACGCCGTCCTACCTGGACCTTCCTGAAGACGCCGAATTCGCAACGGCATGCGTTCAATCCATTCCCACTCCATCGCTTTGGACAGCAAATGGGATAGCGTGGCCAGCTCGCGATTTACTGTTCCAGGCTTTGTCTTTCGGGAGAGCGTGGTCCGCTGTTCATTCTCGTCTACCTTTCCCTTGCTCAACAAAAACTCAGACAGCCGATGCTGTTTGTAGCGATCCACATCATGGGTCGTGATTTGGCTCAGGGGGCGGTCGCCAAAAAACGGATCAAGGTGCAGCCGTAAACGCTGTTCTTTCATTTTTAGATCTTTGCCGCCCTCGGCTTTCAGTCGTTGCAGATATTGTGAGCTGGCAACCCGGAAGCCGAGGCTAACTTTTCGGCCTTTGGGAAGGTTTAGGCGAGCGGCCCGAGCATCGGCCTTCAGCTTCTCTATGTACTTCTCGGCGTGGGTGCGCGTAGTTCCATCGGAGACTCGTCCGACCACCCGATGGATACGCTGACCGTCGACCATGATGTTGATGCTGAACACCCCGTCCCCCGACCGTGAGCGCGTGTAGGTGATGCCGTGCTCCGTGATGGATTCGCCGAGGTTGAGACCGCGGATGGCGCCACGCGTAAGACAATGAAAAGCCCTACTCATGGGTGAGCGCTGCCGGATACAGGATGGTGCCGTCGCGTTTTACCGGCGCTGCTAGTCCCGGTGGAATGTCGCCTCCATCAGAAGCCAACTGCTTCAACTCGGCCCAATGAAAGCGAAGGCGCTGAAGATTGAGATTTCCGGTGCTGCATTCCCACTTCCAGGGATGGCCCTTCCCTTCCCAAGAGCCTTTCCACAAGCTGCCGAGTTCACGGATTAGCTTCCAGAGGACCTGGCCTTCGTGGTCGAGCAACTCAGGGAAGTTCTGCGCGAGCACGGCAAAACGATCCGGCTCATAGACATCCCATAAACCGGTGCGGCGTTCCGCCTGTGCCAAATTGGGGCCACCGCGATCCAGCTCGACCAAGGCGAAGCTTTGCTCCACGGCCCACTCGATGTAGCCGCTCACGGCTCGTCCCTGCTTACGCGCCGCCAACTCCGCCAAATAGTGCTGCCGAGGGGTCAGTCGTACGGTCAGTACCTTGCTGCGGGTGTCGCCCTCGTTCTTTGGCTTTCTACCTCGACGACCGCGATTATCTTTGCTCATATTTGGGTCTTTCCACCGGCATTTATATTCTATATTTTTATCGCGAACTGGATCCGAAAGAAAGGTCTTAATCAACGAGGTCCAGGCCAAAATGTCTGAAAATATTGAACTGTTACAAGTTGTTATGCTGGCGGACGGCCGAATGGATGCCGTCAACGCTGGCCGCTATCTGGGACTGAGCCCGAAGACCCTTGCGATGATGCGGTCGAAGGGCACAGGTCCAAAATTTATGAAGGTGGGTCGCATCTTCTATCGTCGCTGCGACCTGGACGCGTGGATCGCGACTCGCCCGTGCGGACACAGCACGGGTGAAGTCCGCTTATCGGCCGCCATCCTCTAGGGCCGACAACGATGACGGCCTCTCCGCATCCGGGCTTCTACGCCATCGATGCAGCTGTTTTTTGGTTTGTGTGTGGGCTCGGCCTCAATGAGGCCGTGGCCTATCTCCTGATCGCGTGCGGAACCCAGCGCGACAATGCAACGAGCACTTGGGCGGTGCAGTCCGTGGAGCGTAGGGGAGGACTGTCGCGCTCCGCCGCTAGGAATGCCTTGGAGCGACTTGTAGAGGCTGGAGTACTCCAAAGCCTCAACACCAAGCCAGGCGATCCCACAAGCGCCCGATTTAGGCTCCGGGACCGTCAGGAGGTGCCGCTGTCAAAGGTGCCCTCGTTCGAGAAGGGCCGGGAGAGGATTTGGCTTCCCAACACGCTGATTCAGGGAACGGGACGAGAGCGTCCGCCGATCCAGACCCTGCGCCAGATGCAAAATGTCGCATTCTTGCGGTTTATCGTCCTGCTATATCTCGAACAGAACCTGCCCGAAATGGGCGGAATTGATCGTCGCTCGATTTGGCAAAACTACGATTGTGAAATCGTTGGTGAACGGGCCCAGTTCAACGTCCTGGCATACCGGTCAGCGGATTACGATTTCGATTTGGCCCGCACCGCACTCTATCTCCGTGGCGTCACCGACACGAACGTTTCACCCCTGGAGTTGATCCCCACTTGGCTTCACAAGGCGACACGACTTGGCCTTATCGAGTGGATTCCGCACCTCTTCGAGTCCACAGAACCCACAGGCGAATACATCCATTCATTGGAATGGCGCCGGTCCGGCTCCGAACGGATTCATCTCATTGGGATGGCCGCGCATAAGGCCTGCGAGGACGCCGTTACAGGTGAGGTGTGGCACAAGACGCGCCGTGAACGGCGGCGGCTCACCCCGGTTTATGCTCACATCGAGAAAGCGGCAGTGATCGGAATTGCCCGCCTACGCTATCGGCCACATACCGCAGCGACGGCCGCATGGATCGCCCGACAGCAAGAAGACGCCGCCATGTACGGGAAGTTCTTTCTGGAAGCTGCGCAGGACGACAGTCTTTCAGAGTTAGCAGCGGGTTAGAGCGCGATTGGCAATATCAATGATATATTCAAGGGAATCTCAAGTTTGGATTCAAAGAACCTAAGAACACACGGCTAGCGCCGAATGATTGATCGTGAAGAGTACCGACGCTGCCTGGAAGCATCATTTGCTCCTACTAAAAAGCAGCCTCAACCTGGGCAGACTACCCTGGTCGAATGGGAAGTGGTGCGCTTGCCAGGTGACTGCACGCTGTTCAAGCGGCTAGGACCGTGGGAACGGTCGGCGGATGAAAACGTTCGCGAGCATAAGGAACTCATACATCGTCAATCGGTCTTAGAGCCGAAGTAATGTCCGATCACGAAAGTTACGACGGGCAAGATTAAAGACTTTGCAATCTCCATCAGGAGACTGGTTTTCTCGGTAGTGACTCGGTCGCCGCCGAACATGACGAACAAGGCGAAGGCGGCGATAAAGAGCACGAAACCTATCACCACCCATCGAGAGACAAAGGATCGGACGCCCGTCGGTGACGCCGGATCAGTTAGGAGCGGGGCGGTCTGGAGTCGCGTGTCTTCCAGCCGTTGAAACACTTCGGTGAGTCGATCAATTTCGCCCGCTTGAATTGCTTGGGTCATTTAATCATCGCCTCCGACCTTCCCGAAGGTTCCCCACCTCAGAAAATTGCCGGACACGCCAGAGGCCGTTGAACTCGCGGTAGCGGTCGTTACGGCGATATTTGAGCTAAGGCTATTCGTCAGCGTGAGTAGGGCGCTGATCGACGCTTCAACCCTCTTTTTTGCTTCGGGGTCGGCAATCAAAGGTAGGGCCGCCTGCAGCGCCTTGGCTTGTTGAAGCACGCCTTGTCCGAATGCGATCTGGTTGCGCAAATCTTCGTTTACGAAGCTCAACGAACCGTGGGGAACTTTCACAACCGCCATGTGCTTATCCGTTCTTATGGGCCCGGCCTAATTTGGGGTGCGGCCGTCATTTGGCAACTGAGCATGGGCCAAGGCCCCCTGAGGCTCAAGGCGAACGAGAGGGTGGCGGGCAGGGTCTCAAGGCACACCGCATGGAGCAGGGTACAACCGGGGTCCCCTTTGGAATTTCGCTCTCGTTCTCATCAGTCACGCCCGCTCAAGCATTTCGTTCCTGGCGAAGCTTGGTGGCTTGTTGCGAGATTTCGCTGGCAAATAGCCCTCATGATCCCCCAACCCTGAGGAAATACCTGTGGCTTAGGTGTTACTTCTGAGCTTTTGCGGGGACCGGAGAACTAGGTCAATTCGCATAGAACGTAATGGCGAACGAGGGATCGTACGAGATGCGTTTGCTGACCCCAGGGCCTATCGTCGCATGACGCAGATATGACGCAGATAAGACGCACAATCGTTACCGATTAGCCCTCTCCGGGGGAGTATATGGCGCACAATCGCTGCCGTTTCACCCTTTAGGATGATGAAGAAAGGTGCGGCCCCCACCGTCGAGAATTTCGCTGTACATGGTTGCGATATGCTCGATCACGGCATCCATCTTGCCGAGTACCATCGCCCCCCCTTGCATCGATTCATTGAATGACTTCGGGGATCCTCGTGGTGCGCTTTCGCCAAGCTCTTACGGCGGAGCCTTTCGAGGGCGCGATCACGGCAGATACGGCGCGCGCTGAGAGCCTGGAGACCGCCGCAAGAGCGTTGCGGATGGCGATCCGCAAGGCGCAAAAGCCAGTCATCTTCTTCTAGTCGGGCATTTGCTTTTCGTTGCCTGGGGTCTGCGCATGCTCTTATGTACCGATCTTGAAGCGGCGGCGAATTGAGACGCCAAATATCAGCCATAGGGTCAACGAGACGACGCTCTCGAACAGGATCCAAAGTTGACCCCACGAGTTTGCAGCGATAACTACCGGCTGCGAAAAAATGGTTATGGGCGTGAGCATGCCTTGCCCAGCGAGCACAGCGGTCCTCTTGAATCGGGAGCCCCAACACTCACGACCGTCGCTCTTAAGTTCGCAGGAGCTTGAAAGAACCCCGGCGGACATTTCCGAAGTAAAACGTGGACGGAGTTCATCGCGCCAACCGGAGTAGGCTCCACCATACTGAGCAACGACTTCGCTACCGGCGATCCAAAGTACGACAAAGGAAAGCACGTACAACATCCCGAGCCATCCCAAGGTTCGTCCCGGAGCCGTCCCCCAGTCACTGGCCCACCCATACAAGCGATTTATCCATAGATTGACGCCCAGATCGGTGTGGCGCTCGGTTGCCATTTCCGCTGCGCGGACGATATGAGCAGCTTGGGAATTGCCGAGACTTTCAAGGTGCTCGCGCAATGATGTGTAACACTGCGGGCCGGACAAAAGCTTGTAGTCGACATCAGTGCCAAACCGAACGTGTTCAAAGCGAACATCTCCGGTGAATGGATTCTCGGTCGGGGAAATGTCCAAAGCCAGAATGTCGGAATTTTCTACGTCGAGGTGTTGGAGAGACGCTGGACTTAGATCGAGCGAGCCGACCGATGAGTTGGTGATTTGTAGGGCTAGCTTTGAACCGACAACATGGACTCGCCCAATCTTGCAACGCTCCACGAGCACGCTCTTGGCCGAGCCCACGGCTATACGTAGGGTTCCAATCGAAATATCCGTCAGAGAGAGAGGCGAGCCTGTTGTGTCAACCACAGACCAAAAATGCGGGGGTGCGTCGTCCGTGGGTATCGCTTGTGTGGAGCCCAGGGTGAGTGGCCACCGGGTGCTAGAAAGACTCAGCGATGGTGGCGCATCTCGATCAAAGCGCCGTGTTTGGGCAATTGCATCAATGAGCGATGCCGCAAGGGTCTTTTCGCTTTGTGAATTGACGACCCCGGTGGTCTTACGCTTGGTGTTGGTCTGAACCTCATATCCTTCGCCATTGAAGATAAGCGTCGGTGACTTGGCGCGATAAGATTCGTCGGACCACTCCACCGACCAATCCACCATCGCAGCATTTGGATACTTGGTGGATTTCCAAAACATTGTGCGACCCCCCGCCCGCGGCGTGGGATTCAACACCAATCGAAGCTCAGCGCCAATGTTGTTGCGTCCGTCGGTCGGAGGTGAGGAGGTCCCGCACTTCCACCGGCCGGGGTGGGCCCCAAGGGCCCCCTTGGGGTCTTGTATCGTGAAGGCACAGGGGCCCCGCGCCGGGGGGACCCAGTCGGCTACTTCCCTCGCGCTCCCGCGGCGCTGAGCGCGCGCTTGAGGTGCGCTGTTAGCCCGAGACAACCTCGGATCAACTGGGATCGTACGTCGATCTTGTTAGAAGATTTTGCCACTTCCGCGAATGACACTCGGCATAGCGCAGCCGCCATGTCCGATTACGCCCTGTGGCTTTGCATGAGGCGCTTAAGCAGTCCGTTCGGAAGCTTGAGGGTTTCGCGCCCCTCCCTCTCGCTCTCCGTGAGTTGCTTCCGGGGTTATGGCTTGCTAACGGATCCACCGTTGAGAATCTCGCTGTAATGAGAAGCGATACGCTCGATCACATGGTCCATCTTGCCCAAAAGCATGGCGCCCTCTTGCATCGATTCAGCGAAAGGCTTCGGAGCGCCGTGGTAGGGTTCTGGTAGACAAGCTTCACAGCCGCGGTCGGCCTCACGCAGGAACCGCTGCAGCACCCGAAGAAGGATCAGCTTTGCCCCGCCCGAGATACCCAACTTTTGTCCAATCAGGGCTAGGGCCATTCCTGGCTGCTGCAACCGCGACCAGATGAAGACACGAAATTCGAATAAGTGCTCTCGGTGATGGAAGAAGCCTACCAGGGCCGCCGTCCGTTCATCAGCTTTTGCAAGATCCAGCTGCAGTATCTCGGTGAACGAATCGGCCATTAGGCTCCGTGTAATTCCGGTGAAAACTTGCTTCGAATATGGCGGATTTTGGCAGAACCTGAGGGAACTCTCCAGTCACGGCCCCATCGGCTTTAGTGTGCTGTTTCAAACACTTTGGAACATGTTAGAAATTCCGAGAATATTTGCCCGACGTACTTAAAATCCGTAGGCCCTTTATCGGGCCGTCCCGGTTCAAGTCCGGGAGCGGGCACCATTCATACTAAATTCAAGCATCCGGCGACGGACGGATGGCCGACGCGGATGCCGTTCGCCACTTCTGTGCCACTCCGGAAGTCAGCGTGCACATCATGTTGGTTATCCCCATGCCTGTCTCCACACGGGAATTCCTCCTGCGCGATTTCGCGGAGTCTGATAGGGCCGCGTTTGTCGCGTATCAAATGGACCCGCGCTATCGTCGTCTCTACGACTTGAGCGCCGATGACAAATTGGCGCACAATCTCTTTGGCCTTTTCCTAGCGTGGCAGCAGGATGAACCGCGCCAAAACCTTCAGGTCGGCATCTTCGAGCGCTCTACGGAGCGGCTGTGCGGGTGTGCCGGACTTCGCAAAGCAGGGAGCGAGAAGGGAACCGCCGTCTTTGGAATCGAACTGACTCCCGATGATTGGGGTCGTTACCGCTTGGCTGTAGATGTTTCCAGCGCTCTTCTGGAGTATGGGTTTCACACTCTCAATTTTCACACCATTATCGGAAGCACCAGTAGCGGCAATAGGCGGGTGGAGCGATTGGCCCGATGGTTCGGCGCTACTATTACCGCTCACAGAACTGGCCCGGCATGGATGGCGGCGCGCGGATGGCAGGAAGTTGACTGGGCACTCGCACGTGACGCCTGGGAAGAATCCCAGCGACGGCGAAATTTGTCCATCAATTGAAAGTGGAGCGGGCGAGCCCCCGCAGGCACTGCGTCGCGCCGCAGACCCGTTATCGGGCCGTCCCGGCTCAAGCCGGGGAGCGGGCACCAGCGCGACATCTTGCATGCCGGGACAGCCATGAGCATAGATTGCATCTTCTGCCGGATCATCGCCGGGGAACTCCCGAGCCAGATCGTGCATGAAGATGCCGACACGGTCGCCTTCATGGATCTGCGCCAGACCAACCCCGGCCATGTGCTGGTGGTTCCGCGCCGGCACGTGGAGACGCTCGACCGGCTGCCGCCCGCGCTGTTCGCGCCGGTGATGGCCACCGTCGTTCGGATAACCAAGGCGGTACAGCGCTGCTTCACCCCGGACGGCATCAACGTGTGGCAATCGAACGGGCCCGGCGCGTTCCAAGAGGTGCCCCACGTGCATTGTCATGTGTTCCCGCGCTGGAACGGGGACGAACACTTCCGCATCTACCCGCGTACGGTGACGGATGCGCGCCAATCGGAGCTTGAACCCCTCGCCGTCCGGCTGCGCGCGGCGTTGATGGACGAGCCGCCGACAGCGTAGAGTTTCGCCTTCATTCCGCGAGGGTGCCCATGGCACGACCCCAGACCGAATTCCTGTTCGCGCAGAACGTGCCGTGGGGCAGCGCCGCGCCCTTGCCGGATCGTCCCGGCGTGCAGGCCAAGACCTTGAGCGAGGACGACGAGAACGGCGAGCGCACGGTGATCGTGCGCCTGCCTGCGGGCTACAAGGCCACGGTCGCTTCGCCGTTCTTCGAGGAGATGTATGTACTCAGCGGCGCCCTCACCCTCGATGACGCGACGGTGAAGCGCGACGGCTATGCCAGCATCGATCGCGGCCGGCGCACGGTGTGGGCATCGGCCGACGGCGCGGACGCGCTGTTGTGGCTGGACAATGATCCGCTCAAGCAGCCGTCCGATCTCGTCATCCACGACGTACTCACCCTGCCGTGGCGCGGGCCGATGATTCCGGTGGAGGGTGCCGCGCCGGACCTGCGCCGCAAGGTGCTGCGGGTCGACCCGCATACGGGGCAATACCGCAACTTCCTGCTGGTGGGCTTGCCGTTGCGCTATCCCGCCGACTGGAAGGAACGCGATCTCACGCATCCCTGTGTGGAAGAGATGTTCGTGCTGGCCGGGGAGATCACCGGGCCGCAGGGGCGTATCAGCAAGGGCGGTTACTTCTGGCGTCCGGCGGAAATCGCACACGGCCCGTTCTGTTCACGGGAGGGTTCGCTGGTGATTTTCCGTTTTGTGAAGGGCCACCACATCAATGTGTGGGGTGACCAGTATTTCACCACCAGCTACGACCAGCCCTACAAGCCGATCCTGCCGCCGCACCAGCAGCAGTATGGCCGCACTGCCTACGAAGGATCCCTGCCCTACTAGGCTACTTCTCCTGCCACGTCGCGGCCTTGACCGCGGCGGCCTGGAAGTACTTGCGCCCGATCATGAGCAGCGTCACGCCGCTGGCGCCGCACACGAACAGCACCAGCGCGAGGCTGGAGCCGATGCCCGTGGGCTCGGTGAACACACGATCCGAGAGGAACCCGACCGCGAAGCCGCTGGCCGTCAGCGAGACCACGCCCGTGAGCAGGGTCTGGAACGCGACCACCTGGCCGCGAAGCTCGTTGGGCGTGATCTGGGACAGGGCGGTCATGGTCGATGACGTCGTCCAGTTCGTGCACAGCAGCATGATCGAATAGAACGCGAGCGCCATTTCCGGCGTGGGCGCGAGGCCGACCATCGGCCCCCACACGCCCTGGAACAGCGATTGCGCGAACGAGGTCCAGATCGGACCGTCGGTACGGCCCTTCTTGGAGAACCACGCCAGCACCCAACCGATGGAGACGGAGCTGGTCATGCCGATCAGGCTCATAAGAGCGAGGCTTGAGCCAACCTGCTGCGGCGTCCATTCGTGCACGCGGATGAACACGGTCGCGAGCCAGGAGGAATTGGCGTAGATCGACGTGGTGTTGATCACCGCGCCGCCCATGATGACGAAGTAGGCCGCCCAGCTCGCGCGCATGTGCTTGAACAGCGGCCGCATGGAATAGCCGGCGTTCGCCTGAATCTTTTCGCGGCGGACCGGCTCACGCACGGTGGCGAGGAAGAGCGCCGCGATCAATATGCCGGGGGCGCCGACCGCAAAGAACGCGATCTGCCAGTCGTGATATCCGCCCAGAACACTGGGCCAAAAGGCGCGCAGCTGATCGGACATCTGCACGGTGATGCCGCCAACGAGATTGCCCAAGCCCACGCCGATGGACCCACCGAACAGGAAGATGCCGAAGGCATGGCCGCGGCGCTGGGCCGGGAAGTAGTCCGCGATCAGCGATGCCGCCACGGGCATGATTGCCGCTTCACCGAGACCGACGCCGACACGGGCGAGGAACAAGGTCTCGAAGCTGTTCGCCAGGCCGCAGGCGATGGTGGCGAGGCTCCAGAACGCGATGCCGCCGGTCAGCACGGCACGACGGTCGACGCGGTCGGTGAAGAAACCGAGCACCAAGCCGAACGTGGTGTAGCAGATGGCGAAGGCCAAGCCTTGGAGCAGGCCGATCTGGGCGTCGGTGATCTGAAGGTCGCGGCGGATCGGCGTGACCAGCAGACTGATGATCGTGCGGTCGAGGATCGCGAAGCTGAACGCCAGCACCAGGACGGCGACCACATACCAGGCGTAACTCGTGCGCGGCCACGGCAGGCTGGCGGTGGAAGACGGACTCACACCGGTATTCATGCCCGTCGTCCGTTCATTGTCTTGTCCCCTCACGCCCTGTGGGTCAGCTTAGCGGAGTGATGCGCCGCATGCCGAACGCTTTTTCGCGAACCGGAAATATGCTCTAGGATCGGTTTCGAGGGATCAAAGTATATGACCAAAGCATTCTTGGGCGTGTTGGGCGGCATGGGCCCGTTGGCGACCGCGGACTTCCTGCGCAAGTTGGTGCGCCGGACGCAAGCGGAGACCGACCAGGAGCACATTCCGGTGCTGCTCTACGGCGATTGCACCACGCCCGACCGCACCGCCAGCATCGTCGCCGGCGGGCCGTCGCCTCTGCCGCAGCTTCTCGACGGCATCCGTTTCTTGAATCGCAATGGTGCGCGCGCGATCTGCATCCCTTGCAACAGCGCCCACGCCTGGTTCGAAGAGATGCAAGCCGCATCCGATGCGCCGCTGCTCCACATCGTGCGGGCGAGCGCAGGCCAGGTGCGGGTGAAGAATGCCGCGGCGAAGGCTGTCGGCGTGTTGTCCACCTTCGGCACCCATCGCATGGGCATCTACCGCAAGACCCTCGGCGACATGGGCTACACGGTCGTGACGCCGACGGAGGCGGAGTTCGAGACCCTCATCTCTCCCGCCATTGCCATGAACAAAGCGAACAAGTGGGCCGAGGCGGAGGCGAACTACGACGAGGCGACCAAGCGCCTGGTGGACCGGGGCGCGGAGATCATCGTGCTGGGCTGCACTGAAATCCCCTTCGGCATGGAGCGGCAGTACCGCGCCAATCCGGCGAAGTTCGTGGATTCGAACGATGCCCTGGTGGAGGCGGTGGTCGCGTTCTTCACGCAGACACCAGCCGGCGCCGTGGCCTGATGTCCCCCGCCGCCGCCGCACGGCAACTGTCCGCCGGCCTGATCGTCGGCTTGAGTTCGGTGATCTACGCCATTTCTTATGGCGCGCTGCTGTTCGCCGGGCCGCTCGCGCCGTTCCTGGGATTCGGGATCACCATCGCGCTCCTGACCGCCATTGTCGGCGCCCTGTTCAGCTGGGTGGCGGAAGAATCCACCTTCGTTATCGGGCCTGACTCCAATACGACGTCGGTCATGGCCAGCATCCTGGCCGGCCTCGGCACGTTGGGGTTCGCCGGTCCACTCGCGCTCAATCTCGCCGCGACGACGATCATGGTGACGTCGCTGGTGGCGGCGGGCGCGTTCTATGCCATCGGGCGGGCGCGGCTGTCGGCACTGGCGCGCTACATTCCGTTCTCCGTGATGGCGGGGTTCCTGTGTTCCACCGGCTGGCTGATGTGCAGCGGCGCGCTCAACATCATCTCGGGCACGCCTTTGAGTCTCGTGGGACTGCAAACTTTCCTCGCCAACCCGGTCCACCCGGAAATCGCGTTCGGCGCGTTGGTGGCGGTTGTTCTGTTCGCGCTGTCGCCGCGCATCTCGAACGCCATTCTCATTCCGCTGATGATGCTGATCACCACCGCCGCGGTGAACCTGTTCCTGCGCAGCGGGGTTTGCACCGCCCCCGCATGTTCCACCGATGCCTGGCTGTTCGCGGCCATGAGCGAGGCGCAGTGGCTGCCGCCGTGGCGCATCGATCTAGCCTTGTGGGACCTGGACTTCGTGTTCCAGAGCCTGCCCGCCATGCTGGTGGTGGCTTTCGTCGGCCTGCTGACCATCCTGCTGTCGGTCGCCAGCCTCGAACTTACCTACCGCAAGGAATTCGATCTCGATCGGATGCTGAAAGTGCAGGCATTCTCCGCGGCCGCGACGGCCTTGTTCGGCGGTTTCGTCGGCGTGATCTCCGTCGGCCGCACGACACTGAACAAGACCACCGGCGGCGGCGCGGTGGCGAGCACCATTGCCGCGGGCATCTGCCTCGCGACCTTGTTCGGCGCGGCCCAGATCATCTCCTATGTGCCGCGCGCATCTCTCGGTGGCCTCGTGCTCTATCTGGGCTTGGGCATGTTGAAGCAATGGCTATGGGACCAGCGGCGCGCCACCAGCCCGATCGAGTTCGCCCAGATCGTGCTGATCCTGGTGCTGGTGGCGAACTTCGGCTTCATGGTGGGCTTCTCCGCGGGCCTCTTGATTTCGTGCGTGGTGTTCGTGGTGACCTATAGCCGCGTGCCGCTGGCGGACCTCGCCACCAACCTGAGCCTGTTCGCGAGCTCGGTGGTGCGGCCGGAACACGAGATGGAGTGCTTGCGCACGCATGGCCACAAGACCCTGCTGTATCGCTTGAGCGGCTACGTGTTCTTCGGCTCCGCCAGCAAAATCGAGACCGTGTTCCGCGCCATGGACGACAGCATCGAAGCCGTCGTCATCGACTTTACCCGTGTCAGCGGCGTGGACAGTTCCGCGATCAGCGTGTTCCAACGCATCCTGCGCCGCTATCACGGCAAGGCGACCGTGTTTCATTTCGCGTGTTCGCCGGAGAACGAAGACGGCATCCGCGCCATCGCCCGGGATGCGGCAACGGCGGCGCAGGTTCAGTTCCACGGCGCGCTGGATCGCGCGGTCGAGGTGGCGGAGGACGGGATCATCGCCCAGTGGGGCACGGGTCCAGCCACAGTAGAGCCGCTGGCTTTCCTCGGCAGTTCCGGCAATCAAGACACGTTCCTGACTTACTGCGAGCTGCGGCAAATCAAGCACGGCGCGCAGCTTTGCGCGGAACTGGACATCTCCGACGAGATCTTCTTCATCGCCAAGGGCAGCCTGGAAGTCGTGAAGTCCAGCGCCGCCGGGACGGTGCGGCTGGCGAAACTTCACCAGGGCGCCATGGTGGGCGAACTCGCGTTCTACACCGGCGAGGCACGTACCGCGTCGATCGTGGCGGTGACGGACGCGGAGGTCTATGTGCTGCACAAGACCGATCTCGCCCGCCTGCGCGAAGAATGCCCTGACCTGGCGGTCACCTTCGATCACATGGTGATCCGCAAGGTGTCCCATGCGCTGACCCGCACCAACAAACTGGTGGCGATGTACCGCTAGCCGAGCCGCTGAATCTCCCCCATGCGTCCGCTCGGAGAAAAGGGCAGAATGAGCCTTCGCCATTCTGGGGAGGAGATGACATGCGACTGCGTAACGGGTTGATCTTAGCCGTGGTTTTGACGGCATTGACGGCGGGCGCCAACGCCGCCGCGCCGAAAGCTGGCTCCACTTTCACGGACTGCAAGGACTGCCCGAAGATGGTGGTGGTGCCGCCGGGCACCTTCCAGATGGGCGCGAACCGCATGGAACTTATGCGCGAGGGCGAGCGGCCCTTGGGGCCGGTTCATAGCGTGACGATCGGTTATAGCTTCGCGGCCGGCGCGTACGAAGTCTCCAACAAGGAGTTCGGCGCCTTCATCAAGGATAGCGGCTACAAGCCCGCCGCGTCATGCCAGGTGTGGGGCGGCATCGAGGTGAAGGAAGGCAAAACGTGGCAGGACCCGGACTACGGCGTGCCGACGACGCCGGAGCAGCCCGTGGTGTGCGTCACCTGGAACGACGCGAAAGCCTACACCGAATGGCTCAGCAAGAAGACCGGCAAGAAGTATCGCATGCTGTCCGAAGCGGAGTGGGAATACGCGGACCGCGCGGGCTCGAAAGCAAAGTGGCCGTGGGGCGATGATGGGAATCGGATCTGTGAGTTCGCCAATTGGTACGACATCGCGGGCCGCAAGGATCCGCGCATGACCAACGACGGCGGCGGCGCGCCTCCGCCGGAGATGTGCGACGACAAGTTCGGTATTGCCTCGCCGGTGGGCTCCTACAAGCCCAACGCCTTCGGCCTTTACGACATGGTCGGCAATGTGTGGGAATGGACCGAGGATTGTTCGGTTCTGCCGTATCCGGCCAACGTGCCCTCCGACGGCAAGGCGGTGCAGGTGCAAGGCCCGTGCGAGAAGCGCGCGAATCGCGGCGGCAGCTGGCGCACGCGTATTACCCGCCAGGATCCCGGCTTCCGCGGCCGCGATCCGGAGCCGACCGCGTCCAACATCTTCGGGTTCCGCGTGGCGCGCGACCTTTAGTGAAAATCGGGAGGGCGAGATGCTCACGCTGCTCAAGGCACTGCTTATCGCCCTCCCCCTTTCCGCGGCCGAACCCGTGACCGAAGCCGACTACGTCATCAAGGATTTCACGTTCGCTTCCGGCGAGAGCTTGGCGGAGTTGCGCATCCACTACCGTACCCTCGGCACGGTTCATCGCGACGCCAAGGGGCATGTCGACAACGCCGTGCTGATCATGCACGGCACCGGGGGATCCGGCGCGGGGTTCCTGGTACCGCACTTCGCCGGCGAATTGTTCGGGCCGGGGCAGCTGCTGGACACCACACGCTATTTCATCGTCATGCCGGACGGCATCGGCCACGGCAAGTCGAGCAAACCCAGCGACGGACTGCGCGCGAAATTTCCCAAGTACGGCTATCGCGATATGGTGGAGGCGCAACATCGCCTGATCGCCGACGGCCTGAAGGTCGATCACCTGCGCCTGGTGATGGGCACGTCCATGGGCGGCATGCACAGCTGGATGTGGGGCGAGCGCTATCCGGACATGATGGACGCGCTGTTTCCGCTGGCCAGCGTGCCGGGCCCGATCGCTGGCCGCAACCGTATGTGGCGGCGCATGATCATCGATGCGATCCGTACCGATCCGTCCTGGGAGGACGGCAACTACACCGCGCCGCCGCGCAACATGCGCCTGGTGCACGAGATCAACCTGTTCATGGCGGGCAACTCGACGCAGCGTTATGCCGAGATGCCGACCAGCGCCAAGGCCGATGAGATCATCGAGAACATGGTCGGCCGGATGATGACGGGCGCGGACGCCAACAACACGCTGTATGCCTTATCCGCATCGGCGGACTACGACCCTTCTGCGGACCTGGAGAAGATCAAAGCGCCCCTGACCGCGATCAATACCGCCGACGATCTGATCAATCCGCCGGAGCTGGGCGTGCTGGAGCGCGAGATCAAACGCGTCCGCAACGGCCGCGCGGTGACGATCCCCTTGGGTCCAGACACCAAGGGTCACGGCAGCCACACCTACGCGGTGCTGTGGAAGAACGAACTCGCCGACCTGCTGGCGCGCTCAGCGAGGAAATAGCTACGCCGCGGGCGCGTTGGCCTTCACCCAGGCGGTGAACGCGGTCACCACCTTGGTCAGAAACTTACGCGTGCCGTCGTTGAGCTTGCCGCTCTCGTCGAACAGCTTGTCCACGCCGCCGATGTAGACCTCCGGCCCGGCCATCGTGGGCATGTTCAGGAAGGCGAGCGACTGGCGCAGGTGATGATTGGCGCCGAAGCCGCCTTGAGCGCCCGTGGACGCGCTGACCACGGCACAAGGCTTGGCGTTCCAAACGCTGGAGCCATAGGGGCGCGAGCCCACATCGATGGCGTTCTTCATGGCGGCGGGAACGGATCGATTGTGTTCAGGCGTGACGAACAGCACGGCGTCGGCCTTCTTGAGGCGTTCGCGGAACTTGGTGAATAGCTCCGGCGGGGCCGCGTCTGA
Organism: Rhodospirillaceae bacterium; assembly: GCA_965279655.1. GTDB lineage: Bacteria > Pseudomonadota > Alphaproteobacteria > Rhodospirillales > Rhodospirillaceae > SCTM01. The sequence goes on along the minus strand of OZ257255.1, from coordinate 4,155,476 downwards.
GTCCTGGCTGTAGAGCGGCAGCTGAGCGATCTCGACTTCGGTGAACTTCAATTCCGCCGGCGCCAACTCTTCCATGACGCGCGCCACTTTGCGGTTCCACGAATCCTTGCGGATGCTGCCGACAATCACCACGACGTCGTAGGTCTTGCTCATTTCATTCTCCTCGCAATGTGGCGGCAAAGGCCGGTAGCGGCCCGCCCTTCAGAAGATCATCGAAGGCGGCGACGATGCGGTCAGCCTGCCTGACGTCGAAGCGTGCCGCCAGCAGCTTGTGAGCCTTGGCCCGCCGCTCGGCGCGGGTACTAGGATTAGTGGCGTCGCCGCGCGGGAACATGCAGAACTCGCTGAACGTGCGGCCGTCGTTCATCGTGATGGTGACGCGGGACGGCCGGCCCGCCGGGTAATGCTGGTCAAGCTCCGGATCGTGCCTCACCTTGATTCGCGCCACCAGGGCAATCACCGCCGGGTCGCACAGGGCCCCCGCCGTCACCGCGTCCGAATCCAGATTGCCGCGCAGGAGGGCAATGGCCGTGGTGTAGGCCGCGCTGAATCGCATCGCGAGTTCGGTCTTGGGCGCATGATTGTCGTAGGCAAGACCCTTCGCGTAACTGGCGATCTCCACGGACCCGACATCCGCGCCATTGATGCCGTGTTTCGCGATCAGATGCTCCGTGGCGTCGTTGATTCCATGGAGATGCGCGCAGGTGGGGTGCACCTTCAAGTACGCATTCATCAATTCGTAATGCGCCCAACGGCCATCACGCACGCCTTCGAGAATTCGGCTTTCCGTGAAGGCGGCACCGGCCCGCGGACCGAAGAAGGTTTCCAACGCCCCAGGAATCGCGTTCAACCCGGAGACGGCCCCGTAGGCAACCGTGATCCCCGTGGACGCGGCGAGGCCGATGCAGAGGTTGTGCATGCCCGCCCCCTGGGGCGCGGTCTGCGACCAGGACAGAAATGGAATCGCACCAGCGCTGTCGATAGCGTCGGCCAGCACCGCTTGATCGCGCGTCAATAGAAAGGTCGCGGCGACGGCGGCGCCAAAGGTGGTCCAGGTTCCGACGTCATGGATTTCCGGTTTCAAGCCGCCGAGCGCGATGCCGATTCGTACGGACGCTTCGTAGCCGGCGACGAAGGCGCTCAGGAAATCCTCCGCCGATGCTCCCTGCTCTTCCGCCATCGCCAGCGCGGAGGGCACCAGATGCGCCGCTGGATGGCCGCGCGCCACGCGATGGCCGTCCTGCAATTGCAGCACCGTCGTCGCCCCGCCGTTGACGAGGGCCGCCGCGGCGGCGCCGGTGCGGTGGCGTTCGCCGACGATGGTGCATGGACCCTGGGCCGCACCGCTGGCTTTGGCATAGGCGGCGTATTCCGGATTCTTTCCACCGGCGGCAATCACGCCGAAGGCATCGAGAATGAGATCCGCCGCCTGATCGCGGACATCTTGCGGCAAGTCGCGCCAGGAGGTGGCGGCCGCGGCGTGGGCGAGTGTGTGGGAGACGGGCATGCGGCGTGCATCATAAGCACCGTCCCAAAAGAAAAAAGCCCGCGTCGCAACGCGGGTCTCTTCTCTCTCGCGATCCGCCTGGACGCTCAGCCAGGACTTAGATCAGATCACAGGCCCCGCCGTTCGCGGATGGCGCGATCGATGGCCTCGTCGGCGTCCGCCACGAAACGGCGGGCGGCGTCGCGGGAGGAGCGTGCTTCCACGACATCTTCGCGGAAGCTGAGTTCGTGATCCGCCGCCTGGACCAACTCACGCGCACGACCGAGGCGGCCGCCATAGTCGAGCGTTGGGTCCAGGACCGGCGGGGCTTCGATCGGCTGGCCGCTGTCGATGGAGGCATTCTTAAGCTCCAGCACCGCGCGGTCGATCGCTTCCAGGGCGCGATATTGAGAGCGCACCACGGCGTATTCGGACTCGCGGTCGAGGATCGTGCGCGCGACACGCAGGTCGGCGATGGCAATGGCATAGTTGGGGGACGACGGCGTGCGGGTGCCACTGGCGCAACCGGCCAGGGCCAGAGTCGCCATTGCAAGTCCACCCAGCAGCAAAGAACGGCGCTGCATAGCATTTCTCCTTCTGACCGCGCGGAAGCGCAGCGGCCTGCAGTCGAAACGCAATGGGGGCGGCAAAGTTCCCGTTACCGTAGTGAAGGCGGCGCGCGGACAGCGCCTTCCCAGAAGGCGCGCGTGCGCGCCGTTACAGCCTCGCGCCCTTCCCGAGCCGCGATATCGATCAGGCACGCGAGAAGCGCCTGCCCTACGGGGCTTTGGCCGAGGTAGCCAAGGCTGAGCAGAATGCGCGTTAGGCGCAGATGATTGTGATTGAGCGACGTCAGCCAATCGGCCGCGCGCACCGGGAAATCCGCCGCCCGGGTCACGGTCTGGCCGTCGAACGCCAAGCCATAAAACCGCAGCATCAGATCGCGGGACACCGATAACCGCGCCTGCAGGTCCGCATCGCCGCGGAACAGCGCCGCGTCGGCCGCCGTTAGTTGCGGCGCGTCGGGATTGAACCGGCTCGCCTCGGGCAGCGGAAACAGCCACTGAATGTAGTCGTGCTGCATTTCCAGGCGGCGATGATCCCACGCCCAGATCTCGGCAATCGTCCGGCCTGCCGCGTCAGGAGCGGCACCGCGATAAAATGCGACCATGTTCGAAACACCATCGGCCATGGCTCACACTAGAGCCATGGCCGATGTTTCGGAAAGTGGGCCCCGCGCGACAGCAATTTCGGACGAAGGGGTAACGTCCACACCGGGGGGAACGGCGGCGTCGCGCGGGGTTGGGGGTTAAGTTAGGCCGCTTGCGGCAACACCGTTTGCGGCTTGCTGCCCGCGACTTGGATCTTGCGCGGCTTCAGGGCTTCCGGAACCTCGCGCTTGAGCTCGACATGGAGGAGGCCGTTCTCGAGGCGCGCATTCGTCACTTGGATATGGTCGGCGAGCTCGAAGCGACGCTCGAACGCGCGGCCGGCGATACCACGGTGCAAGAAGACCTTATCGGTCTGTTCCTGCGCCGGGCGGCCCTTCACGGTGAGCGTGTTGTTCTCGACCTGCACATCGATCTCTTCGGGACCGAAGCCGGCCACGGCAAACGTGATGCGATAGTTATCCGCATCGGTTTTGACGATGTTGTAGGGCGGGTAAGCGAATTGGGCGTCGTCCATCCGCGTCACGGAATCCAGGACACGGGTCAGGTTGTCGAAGCCGACCGACGCACGAAACAGGGGGGAAAGGTCAAAAGTCCGCATGGGGATATCCTCTATTGAGCAATACCAAGGCGCGTTTTGAGGGCGTGATCGCGCCCTGCTGGGCCGCGCCGTTTACCCTGACAAACCCTTCAAAAGGCATCTGTCTGGAGGGAAATAGGGTCTGCCACCGGCTGTTCAAGGGCCGGTCCTGAATTTTTTTCGCCGCTTGCGTCGGGCGCGGGCGGGCGGGACTCTTCTCCCTCCACCGGAGGAACCACTATGTTGAAAGTCTTTGGCTTTTTCCTCGCCTTCAGCGGGCTGTTCACCGGCGTCGCGCAAGCCCGCACGCTGGACCTGTCCAAGCCGGAAGATGCGCTGCTCGCCTATCGCAAGATCCTGTGCGGCAGCACCAAGGACGAGCACGTGCGCTATTCCACCTGGTTCGGCCGCGCTTACAGCCGCGTGTCATGGGAGAAAGACCGCCACCTATTCGATGTGGTGGGGACCAACATCCGCCGCTGCGTGAGCTACAACGACCCGCAGCGCGGACCGGGGTTTCGCTCCCTCAGCCGCGAGTTGATGTTCTATATCGACCCCAAAACGCGCAAGCCGCTGGAGACTTTCGTGAACCCCTGGACGGGGGAAACCAACAAGGTGGTCCATGTCGCCAACGATCCGGTGAACATGCGCGAACCGATTTATGCCCGCGACAAGGACGGCAAGCCGTTCGCCATGGAACTCGATCGCATGGGCGATCTGTTCGTCAACCGCTCGGAGATCCCGCTGTACTACAGCAACGTGCTGGCTGGGCCGTATCAGAAGCAGATGGGCGGGACCTATCAGGCGATGGAGATCTTCACGCGCTTCATTCCGGCGAAGGAACTGCTCGATTCGAATGTGATCGCGCCGAAGGGCATGCACCTCGCCTGGAACCGCGTGTCGCAATGGCTGCCGTGGATGGACATGGAAGGCCGGCCCGGCACGCTGATCTTCGTGACCGCCGGAGATTCGGTGGCGAAATTCGACGACCTCGATCCGGTGCTGAAGGACCAGATCACCCGCAACTTCCCAACTTACCGCGACCCACCGCCGGTGACGGACGACCGCCCGAACGAGACCAGCTGGACCTATTACAAGAAGGTCCGCGAGGGGAAAGAGAAGCCGAGTGTGAAGTAGTCTGCGCTCGCCTGCTATTCGATCGCCGGGCTATTCGATCGTATGTGTCTTTTCGGGTGAGACACGGGTGAACGTTCAACCGCGCATACGCACGCGTGCAGACGCGCTGACAGCACTACAACCGTTTGCATCTCTTGGAGAGAGTCGGCCGGCGCGGTAAAATGCGCACATGCTAACCATTCGTCCCGCCGACGTGGATGACGCGCCCGCGATCGCCAAGGTCCACGTGGACACGTGGCGCACGACCTACGGCGGCATCATCCCGCAGCATTATCTCGACAGCTTGACGGTGCAGAACCGCAGCGTCGGCTGGGTGCGGCTGCTGGAGCGCAACACCACGGGCTTGATGACGCTGGTGAGCGAAGATCATGACGGCCGCATCGTCGGCTTCATCTCCGCGGGCCCTTTGCGGCACCGGGATGCGCGCTTCCAAGCGGAGATCTCTTCGCTCTATGTGTTGAAGCACCACCACAGCGCCAACCACGGCCGCCGCTTGTTCCTGGCAGCCTCCAATCGCCTCGCGCAGATGGGATACAAAGGCCTGTTCGTGTGGGTGCTGGCGAACAACCCCGCGCGCGGATTCTACGAGCGCCTGGGCGGCGTGCAGGTGGCGGAGGTCACCCGCAACTTCGCCGGCAAGCCCCTGCACGAGATCGGCTACGCCTGGGAAGAAACGCCCCGTTACGGCGACTAAGCCCTATCTAGCTTCAGGCGGCGGATCGATGTCGCGGGCGACACGGAATCCCAAGCCATTCACGCGCGCGTCCGCGTTGTTCGGTCGCCGGCCCGCCGCACGGATCGCCAAGGGTTGCGCGAACCAATTTCCGCCACGGAACACCCGGCGGCATCCCGCTTCGCCCGTCCAGGCGGAACCGTCGGCGGGCGCGCCGTCGTAGGTCGGATGGAGGCAATCGGCGGTCCACTGCGCAACGTTGCCCAGCATGTCCGCCAGTCCGAAGGCGTTCGGCGCGAAGCGGCCCACCGGCGCGGTCGTCGCGTGGCCATCGGTGCAAGGAAAAGCCTTGTCCGGAGAGATGCCGGCGGCAACAGCGGTGCGATCGGCGACATTGGCGAATTGGCAAGCTTCAGCTTCGCCCCAGAACCGCACCGACGCCGTGCCGGCGCGGGCGGCGTATTCCCATTCGGCCTCGCTCGGCAGGCGATAGGGCCGGCGCGTCTTGCGCGTCAGCCAGGCGACATAGGCCTTCGCGTCCTCGGCGTTGACGCAGACGACGGGGTCGCGATCGGTCTGCACGAAGCCGGGATCGATCCAACTGGTGCCCGGATGTTCCTCGACCTCGTTGGTCTTGAGATTGTAGCTGCGGCATATCCCGACAATCTTGTAGCCGGTCTCGAAGGTGAACGCGGAGAACTGGGCCCGCGTCACCGGCGTGCGCCCCATGGCGAAGGAATGAAATGTGACCTTGTGCCGGGGCAGTTCCAGCGCCGCCTGCTCTGGCGTGATCATCGCCATGTCATCGGCGTCGGCGCCCATGACGCCATTACCCGCCGGGATCACCACCATGTCGGGGCAATCGGTACAGTCATTGAACACCGCGCCCACGGGCGTGGGCTCCTGCGCGAAGGCAGCGCCGGCCAAGACCAAGAAGAACGCCACGGCGATGCGCATAGAGGTTTCCTTCAGCTCGGGAGATCGGCTTCGTGCGGCACCGCGTCGTCGCGGCGATCCTGCTGGCGGTGGGCCATGGCGAGACGCCGCATATCCTTCACTAGAACCTCTAGCGCGCGCAACCGGCTCTCGAATTCCGCCCGCACGTTCGGCGGCGCATTGCCGCGCAAGAACTTCGCCACCACGTCGTATTGGCGCGACAGGCTGTTGACGCTGTCGAGGAAGCTGCGGGTGCGCGGGGTGTAGCTTTCGTGGACCCTGCGCAAGTTGTCGGAGAAGATCCGCAGCAGGGATTGCAGGAACGGATCGGCCGCGGCGCGCTTTTCGGCGAGCACCGACGCGGGGATCTTGAGGATCGCGCAATTCTCCACCGCGACCGCTGTCGCGCGGCGGGCGCTGCCGTCGTTGACCGCGAGTTCACCGAACATTTCGCCTGGGCGCACCGTAGCGATGGGCACGCGGCGGCCCTGGCTCTCGCGATAGAGGCCGATCGCGCCGCTTTTGAGAATGTAGGCATTACCGTCCGCGTCGCCCTGCCGGAACAGGATTGTGCCGCGCGGGCACTGCATCGCCTCGACCAACGCGCTCTCGGTGAGTTCCGGCGGGATGGGATCGTCGGTCATGATGGGCCCGGCGATCGCCGTCGCGTCAGGGGTGACTCAGCTAACGGCCCAGGTATTTCCCGTGCGCATCAGCTTGTCGAGGTCGCCCGGACCCTTGGCCTTTACCGCGTCTTCCTGGGCCACCACGGCGGATTCGTAGGACGTCGCCGGATCGCAATAGATCACGCCCAGGACTTCCGGGAACGCCGGCGGCTTCAAGCCGGTGAGCATCATCGCCAGCATGCGGTTCTTCTCGTCGTGAACGAGGAGGTCATCCACGGTGACGCCGTTCTCGCCGATGGTCACTTCCTCCAAGGTCAGCGTCTTGGCGTTGAGGCGCAGGCCCTTGTTCTTGGCCTTGCCGTAGATCATCGGCTGGCCGTGGATCACATGGAGCTGCCGATCGGCGGCGAATTCCTTGGCGACGAAATCGTCGAACACGCCGTCGTTGTAGACGATGCAGTTCTGGATGATCTCGATGAAAGACGCGCCCTTGTGGGCGTGGGCGCGGGAGAACAACTCGCCCAATGGCTTGGCCTGGATGTCGATGCCGCGCGCGATGAAGCGGGCGTTGGCGCCGAGCGCGAACTGGCAGGCGTTCGCGGGGCTATCCACCGACCCGAGCGGCGTCGATGGCGACTTCTGACCGACGCGGCTGGTGGGCGAATACTGGCCCTTGGTGAGGCCGTAGATCTCGTTGTTGAACAGCAGGATGTTCAGATCGACGTTGCGGCGGAGCACATGAAACAGATGATTGCCGCCGATGGACAGGGCATCGCCGTCGCCGGTGACAACCCATACGTCGAGTTCGGGGCGCGCGAGCTTCAGGCCCGTCGCCACGGCCGGCGCGCGGCCATGGATCGTGTGGAAGCCGTATGTGGCCATGTAATAGGGAAAGCGCGAGGAGCAGCCAATGCCCGACACGAACACCGTGTTCTCCGGCTTTGAGCCGATGTTCGCGAGCGACATCTGCACCGCTTTGAGGATCGCGTAGTCGCCGCAGCCGGGACACCAGCGCACTTCCTGATCGGAGGCGAAGTCCTTGGCGGTGAGTTTGGCGGGAGGTGTTTGGACGTTCATGATATTTCCTTACGCCTCCAACTGGACGCGGATGGCGTTCTCGACTTCTTCGATCTTCAACGGCTGGCCGGAGACCTTGAGCAAGGCCTTGGCGTCGACGAGATACTGGCTCTTGAGTAGGGTCAGCATCTGGCCCTTGTTCATTTCCGCGACCAGCACCTTGTCATAGCTCTTCAGCAGCTTCTCGAGGTTGCGCGGCAGCGGCCAGATATGGCGGATATGGATGTGGGACACATCGTGGCCCTTGGCGCGCATGTTGTGCACGGCGCGATTGATCGGGCCGAAGGTCGAGCCCCAACCCACCACCGCGAGCTTGCCCTTGGTGTCGCCGATCTCCACCGCCTGTTCAGGAATGTCGTTGGCGATGCCGTCGATCTTGGCAAAGCGCGTGTCCGTCATCTTCTGGTGATTGGCGGCTTCGTAGCTGATGTTGCCGGTGACGCTGTCTTTCTCGATGCCGCCGATGCGATGCATCATCCCCGGCGTACCGGGCTTCACCCAGGCGCGGGCGAGCGTCTTTGGATCGCGGTCGAATACCTGATAGCCGTTCGGGTCCGTGCGGAATTCCTTCGGGAACGGCGCGCGGTCCTTCATGGATGGGATGAGCCAAGGTTCGGCGGCGTTGGCGATATAGCCATCGGACAGGATCATCACCGGCGTCATGTACTTGGTCGCAAGGCGTACGGCCTCGATGGCGACATCGAAGCAATCGCCCGGCGCGCGCGACGCGATCACCGGAATCGGCGCATCGGCGTTGCGGCCCCACACGGCGATGAATAGATCGGACTGCTCGGTCTTCGTCGGCATGCCGGTGGACGGACCGGCGCGCTGCGTATTGACGATCACCAGCGGCAGTTCCGTGGAAATGGCCAACCCGATCGCTTCGGTCTTCAGCGCGATGCCGGGTCCGGAGGACGCGGTGATGCCGAGCTTGCCGCCGAAGGACGCACCAATGGCGGCGCAGCAGGCGGCGATTTCATCTTCCGCCTGGAAGGTGGTGATGCCGAATTGCTTGAGCTTCGCCAGGATATGCAGGATCGGCGAAGACGGCGTGATCGGATAGGACGCGAGCACCGCTTCGAGTTTGGCGAGCTGCGCGCCCGCCACGAGGCCCCAGGCCAGGGCTTCGGCGCCGTTGACGAGGCGATAGGTGCCCGGCTCGAACTTCACCGCCGGCAGACTGATCGGCGACAATTCGCCGGAAATCTCATGCGTCTCGCCGTAGGCGTGACCGGCCTTGAGCGCGGCCATGTTCGCCAGTCCGACCGGATCCTCGGTGCCGAACTTGCGCGCGACGTACTCCATGGTCGACTTCATCTCGCGGTCGTACATCCACGACACCAAGCCGAGCACCCACAGGTTCTTGGTGCGCAGCGCTTCCTTCTGCGAAACGCCGAAGGGCTTCGCCACTTCCAGGGCCTGGGTGGAGATGTCGATCTCGATGACGCGATACTGCTTCAGCGACCCGTCGGTGCGCGGGTCGGTCTCGAAGGTCGCGCGCTTGATTTCCTTATCCTTGAACGCGCCGGAATCGAGAATCACCAACCCGCCCTTGCGGACGACGTTGAGGTTCACTTTCAGCGCGGCGGGATTGAGGGCCACCAGCACATCCGGCTGATCGCCGGCGGTCTTCACCACGCGGGAGCCGAAGTTGATCTGGAACGCGGACACGCCATAGGTCGTGCCCGTGGGGGCGCGGATTTCGGCGGGGAAATCCGGGAACGTCGCCAGCGAATTCCCGGCGAGCGCGGTTTCCTGGGAGAACTGATGGCCAAGGAGCTGCACGCCATCGCCGGAGTCACCGGCAAATCGAACCACTACCGATTCAACGTCGGCCTTTGAAGCGGGAGCCGCTGACGCTCCGTCGCCGCGGCCCGGATTGGCCTGCAGATTCATAAGTTTCAATCCCTTGGATGCGCGCCATCAATGGGCGCCAAGTACATGACTTACGACCCAACATACCGCTGATGCTGCATCTTAAGTCAGACGGCCTCAAAAATAACCCTTTTCAGGGAACATTCTTCTATCCAGGCCGCCCCTTAGCCACGGGTGGGTAGGTGGAATTCCTCCAGGGCAACTCTGACGCGCTGCAGCAAAGGCCCCCACGCCCCGGGCTGGTCCTGATGGAACACCCGTAATCGCGGGTACCAAGGGCTCGGCTGACCCGATGCCCCCGCGAACCAGTACCAAAGGGACCCACCGCCCACAGGCGCCAGGGCCCAGACCGGGAGCCCCAAGGCGCCGGCCAGATGGACGGTGGTGTTGGACACGGAGATCACCAGATCGAGGGCGCTCAGCTGCGCGGCAAGCCCTTCCATATCGTGCGTGGCGTCGATCTCGGGATCGCGATGGACCGCGACCCCGGCGCGGGCCCCGGCGGCGAGGTCGGCTTCCGTTTCCCCGTACTGCACGCTCACGAATGTCAGGCCCGGAGTCGCCGCGATCGGTCCCCAGCGATCCAAGGGCAGGGACTTGCGCGCGCCTGAGGTGGCGCGGTGGCTGTGCCACGAAACACCGACGAGGGGGCCGCCTTTCGACCAGGCCTGGTAGCGCTGCCGCAAGGCCGCGACGCGCGCCGGATCGGGGTTGAGAAATTTCGATCTGGGCGACGGCGCGGTGGGCCATACCACACGGCCGAGATCCGCCAGTGGAATGGCGAGATCGAGTTTCATCCCCGCGAGGCGCGCCGCCAGCCGAGCGTCTTGCGGCAGAACGATCGCGTCCGGGAACGCGCGCGCCAGTAGCGGTGCAAGACGCGGGGCGCAAGCGAACACAACCTTCTGCGCGCCGAGCATCGGGATGAAGCCGGCATAGAGAATTTGATCGCCCAGCCCCTGCTCGCCCCAGATCAGGATGCTGCGGCCGACGAGCGGCTCCCCATTCCAGCGCGGGATATGCGGTGGCATCGCGCCTCCGTTGGCGAAGCTCGCCGGGTCGGCGGCAGCGCGCGCGGCGAACAAAGGCCACCCGCGCGCGAGATCTCCGCAACGCAAGTGACTGCAGGCGAGATTGAAAGCGGCTTCGGCGAAGCGCGGATCGCAGGCATGCGCCCTCTCCCAAGCCGCCTGGGCTTCCGCGTCCTTCGCCTGATCGTGAAGCGCGAGACCCAGCGCGCTCCAGTTCGCGGCATTGCCGGGTTCGGCCGCGAGCGCCACACGGATCGACGCTTCGCCCGCCGCCGCGTCTCCGCCGTGCACCAGCGCGATACCGAGATTACAGGCCGCGGCGCTCATCTGCGGCGACAGCGCCAGCGCGGCGCGATTGGCGTCCGCTGCCGCGGGCCAATCCTGCAGCGCGGCGGCGACCCGGCCGAGATTGTAGGCAATGTCCGCGCGTTGCGGACGCAACACGCGCGCTTGTTGGATCAAGTCCCAGGCACGGAGCGCGTCACCCTTCTGCAGGGCGATCACACCAGAGAGATGGGCGGCATCCGCATTCTTGGGATCGCGGGTGAGAACATCCCGATAGGTCGCGGCCGCGGCATCGAGATCGCCGGCCTTGTGGCGCGCGACCGCGTCCTCGAGCAACGTGCGAACGTCAGCCAAGGGCTGCCCGGAAGCGCGCGAGCCCGGCGGCGAGATCGGCGATCAAATCATCGGTGTGCTCGAGGCCGATATGCAAGCGGATGCCGGGCTCCGCCTCAGGCCATGTCTCCGCCGTGCGCGCATGACTCGGATCTGATGGGGCGATCAGACTTTCGAAGCCGCCCCACGAAAAGCCCAGCGGGAAAAGCGTCATGCCGTCGATCATCGCGGCAACGGCCTCTTCCGAGGTGCGGTGGAACACCACGCCGAGAAGCCCCGTCGCGCCGCTGAAATCGCGCTTCCAGATGGCGTGGCCGGGATCCTCGGGCAGCGCGGGATAAAGCACGCGCTTGACCTCCGGCTGCTGCTGCAGCCATTTCGCCACCACCATCGCGTTCGCCTGATGCTGCTTCAGCCGCACGGCGAGCGTGCGCAAGCCGCGCGTGGCGAGATAGACCTCATCCGGCGCCACCGCGATGCCGATCTGCGAAAGCGCCCGGGCGATGCCGCTCCGCGCGCGGTCGTTCACGGCAATCGTGCCGAGCAGCGCGTCGGAATGTCCGACGATGTATTTGGTCGCTGCCTGGATCGACACGTCCGCCCCCAGCGCGAGCGGCTGGCAGAACAACGGGCTCGCCCAGGTGTTGTCCACCAGCAAGAGCGCGCCGCGTTCATGGGCGGCTGTGGCGAGCGCCGGCAAGTCCTGCATCTCGAAGGTATGGGATCCGGGCGCTTCGGCGAAGATCACTGTGGTGTTCGACTTCATCAACGCCGCGATGCCGGCGCCGATGGTCGGCGCGTAGTAGGTGGTGCTGACGCCCAGGATCGCGAGCAGGCCGTCGCAGAAAGCGCGCGTCGGCTCGTAGACCGAGTCCGTCACCAGGATATGGTCGCCGGCTTTGACGCAGCCGAGGATTGCCAGAGTGCAGGCCGAGAGCCCCGATGGCGTAAGATAGGTTTCCGCCGCCCCTTCCAGATCGCTGATCGCCTCCTGCAGCGTCCAGTGAGTCGGGGTGCCGCGGCGGCCGTAGAACAGCGCCTTCTCGCGCTTCTTGAACACCCGGTCGCTGGCCTCGCGCATCGCAGCGACGTTCTCGAACACAACGGTCGAAGCGTGGAAGACGGGCGTGTTGACGATGCCGGCGTTGCGCGCCTTATCGACGCCGGCGCGCACGACCCGGGTTTCAGCCTTGGGCTTCTTGCTGGTCATGCCCGCAACCTACTCATGATCCGAGGCAGAAAAAAGCCCCGGCCGTTTCCGGCCGGGGCTCTGATCCGCCAAACAGGCGGTAAGGAGGTTTAGAACTCGAGGGTCGTGCGGATACCGAACTGACGCTTGCTGTTCTGCGTCACCGCGATGCCCTGGAAGGTGGTCAGCTGGGCAAGGTTCGGGGCGTGGTCGAAGTCAGTCCAGCGCGCGCAGGCCGACCAGTTCTTGTCGTCCAGCAGGTTGCGGACGAAGCCTTCGATGCGGACGCCTTCCTTGGTGATGCCGGCGCGCGTGTTGACCGTCCAGTAGGATTTGCAATACGCGAGGTTGCTTTCATCAGCCATGGTCTTGCCGACATAGTTGGCATCGCCGGTGATGTACCATTCCCAGGTTTCGTTGAGCGCCGCAGTGTAGGTCGTGGCCAGCTGGCCGGACCAATCGGGGAAGCGGGCGGTGCGGTTGCCTGCCATCTGCGAGTAGCCGGAGATCGGCGCCACGAAGTTGAACAGGAAGTACGTGTACTTGGAGTGCGCCCAGGTGACGTTCGTGTGCACATCCCAGCCTTCGGCGATGCGGAGGTTGCCCTCGAACTCGACACCCTTCAGTTCCACGTCGCCCGGCACGTTGACGTTACGCGCGTTCAGATAGGCCGAGCCGTCGAGGTTGCGCGCCGGCGTTCCGGCCGTACCGAGACCGAGCGGAGCGGTGCCGGTGGTGCAACCGCCGCCGAAGCCGTGGCTGGGGCTGCCGCAATCTTCCTGAACCGACACCACGCTGCGTCCCTTCGCGCCGGTCCACTTGCCGTAGTACCCGGCGACGCTGAAGTTCGCGCGGCTATCCCACAGCTGCTGCTTCCAGCCGATTTCACCCATTTTCAGGATTTCGGCCGGCAGCGATGAGCCCGAGGTCGGGAGCACCGCCTGATACTGGCGGAGTTCGTTGGGGGTGGCCGACGCGATCTGGGCGTTCGGCTGCCCTTGGATGACGCCTTGCGAATAGCTCGCGTAGATATTGGTCATCGGCGTCGGCTGATACTTCAAGATCGCGCGGGGCAGGAAGTTCTTGTCGACCTTGTAGAGCGGCGCCGGCGTCAGGACGGCGGTGCCGGCCTTGTTGTACTGATAGCGGCCTTCAGCGATGGCCGTGAACTCGTCGGTGATCTTGTAGGTCAAGGACGCGAATACGCCCCATGCGTCGATGGTGTCGGAGTTCTGCAACAGCGTGTTGCTGGCGCCGCCGCCGGTGGTGGGATTGAGCGTGCAGGGCTGGCCCGCCGGCGGAGGCGAGACAATCGTCGTGCAGAGTGAAACCGACGCGCCGCCGGAGCCGGACGAGATGAACTTCTGTTTGTAGTAGTTGGCGCCGACCAGCCAGGCGAGACGCTGATCCGCCGGGGAGGCAATGCGCGCTTCGATCGAGTGGTCGGTCGCGTATTGCGGATCCTGCGAATACCAGTTTTCAACCGCGGTCAGGCCGAAGTCGCGGATCCAGTTCGCGCGCAGGCGGTTGTACCCGCCTTGAACCGTCGCGATATAGCCTTGGCCGAATTCGTAGTCGAGGTTGCCGGAGAAGCGCATCACGTCGCGCACCAGCCCCATGTGATCGATATGCAGCACGTTGCCGAGTTCTGGCCGCTGCGGGCTGTTCACGAGACCGTTGAGGAGGATGTTCGGCTGGCCGACGCGAGCCGCCTGTCCGGGCATCAGGCTGGTGTTGGTGTCGATGATCTTGCGGATACCGGTGGCGGAGATCGCGTTGCCTTCGGTCGGGACAGCGCCGCAAACGTAGAGGCGCGGCGACGAATTCGGCACCGCCGGATCCTGCGTTCTGATGGTCTTGCCGGTACAGGTGTCGTTCGCCCAGCCGGTGACGAGGCCGCCTGCGGGGGCGCCGTCTTCATCGAAGTTGTAGTAGCCGTGGAACTTGATTTTGAGATTTTCGGACGGCGTTGCGTAGAGCGTGGCGTTGAGGGCCTTCGACGACTCTTCGCCGAGCCCGCCGCCGTCGGTCGCACGCCACATCGCGCCGCGTGAGTACAAGCGGGCGCCGACACGGTAGGCCAGCTTGTCGGTGACGATCGGACCTTCGTGATCGAGGGAGACGTCGAACTCGCTGTAGGTCGCGCCCGAGGCGCTGACCTTGCCGGTGTATTCGGTGAGCGACGGCGTCTTGGTGATGTAGTTCACCGCGCCGCCGAACGTGTTGCGGCCGAAGTAGGCTGACTGCGGACCCTTCACGACTTCGACACGCTCGATGTCATTGAGCGGGATCGATTGGGTGCCGCCGAAAACGTAGATGCCGTCGATGAACAGCGAGCCGAGCTGCAGCGACGGGCTATCGGAATTCACGTTCATGCCGCGGAAGCGGATCGCGGTGTTGTAACGGCCGGGCTGCTGACCGCCCTGGTTGGAGTACTGCATGCCGGGCGTCGACTGCGCGATGTCTTCGAGACCCTTGAAAGCTTTCTTCTCGATGTCGGCCGCGGAGAACGCGGTGATCGACAGAGGAATTTCGGTGAGCTTTTCCTCGCGCTTACGCGCGGTGACGACGATTTCTTCGAGTGCCAGATTTTGCGCGTGCGCCGGTCGCTCGACGCCAGTCAGTCCGATAAGCAAAGCGATTCCCGCCGCGCCGGCGGCATAGTTGCGTCGCATCATGCTGTAACTCCCCCTGAAGCGGCTGTGCCGCTCCGTTGCTTGCGTGCGGACTCTCCCCGAGCCCGCGCGCAAGCTTCGGTGTTCGCGATAAGGGAAGTCCAACAACCCGCTAGCACAAATCAACAACTCTTGGGTGTGGGGCCATCAACCCAACCCACAATTAAATCAATTATATAATTATAACAATGGCTTATGAGACGTGTGGCGCAAACGCACCGGTCAGGCGCCGTGGAGGCCGTGACACACCTCCCGCAGGAGGGGAATGAACGCTTTCGCGGCAGGCGAGAGTAGGCCCTTGCTGCGGTAGGCCAGGAGTGCCGGCCGTTCGGCGGAGAACGGCGCGATCGTGAGCGCGACGAGCTGACCGGTGCGCAGCTCATGCGCCATCATCTCGCGGCCGAGTAAACAGATGCAGTCCTCACTCGAGAGCAAACCGATGGTCAGCGGCGTGGAGTCGGTGCGGATCACGTCCTTCGGCGGCGCGATCCCGACGGTGCTGAACGCATCGCACACACGCAGCCATGGATCGTAATTCTGCGCCGGCGCGATCCACGCGTACGGCACCAGATCCGACAGCGTCACCTTCGCCCGGGCCAGCGGATGCTGCGGCCGCACCACGATCACATCCTGCTCCAGAAAGAGCCGCACGGTGGTGAGATCAGGCGGAATATCGACGGATTCCAGCGGTGCGCTGGCGACGAGATCAAGTTCTCCGCGCAAGAGCCGCTGATACAAGGCCGGCGAGACATCGACAGACGCGGAGATGCCGATGCCCGGCCGCTGCGCGCGGAAGCGATGGATTGCCGGCGCGACAATGTTGCGGGCGAGCGAAAGCCCGACGCCGAGATTGAGCGTCCCGAGCTTCGCGCCGCTGAGCGCATTCAGTTCCGCATTGGCGAGTCTGGTCTCGGCGAGAATCGTTTGCGCGCGGCGTTCGAGCGTGCGGGCGAATGCCGTGGGCGTCGCGCCGAAGGCGCTGCGCTCGAACAGCGCCACGCCGAGTTCGTCCTCCAGCTTGGCGATGGCCTTGCTGACGGCCTGCTGAGAAACACCGGTTGCCGCGGCGGCCAGGTTGAACTGGCCGTGCTCGATGACGGCCAGGAAGTGTTCCAGTTTGCGTGGATCCACGGCGCTCCCCCTCTTTCCAACCAGCCTACATCCGTTAGTTGTTCGTTCGATAGCCTTAGATGTCCGTATCGGCTTGCTGCGGGCCGGCGAACGGGTCAGGAAGGAAGGATGCGCAATTCGCTTCGACATCGGTGGGTCATGCTCAAAACGGCGGCGGTCGCCTTGGTGCTGCTGGCCGGCATGGGTACGGGCGCGGCGGCGGCGACCTTACGGGTCGCCACCACCGCCTTGCCCGGCTCGCTGGGGAATCCCTATCGCACCACCGGCATCCCGAACATCTATGCCTGGTCGGCCATCTTCGAGGGACTGACGCGGATCGACGCGCAAGGTCAGCTGCTGCCGTGGCTGGCGACGTCGTGGAAGCAAATCGATCCGGTCACCTGGCATATCGCGCTTCGCCCCAACGTGACGTTCTCCAATGGCGCGCGGTTCACGTCCGATGCCGTGGTGAACGCGACGAATTATCTGACCGGCCCGGCGGCGCCGCGCGAACTGGTGGCGCGCGAACTCGGACTCAAGAGCGCGCGGCGCATCGACGATCTCACGGTGGAACTCGTGACGGTGCAGCCGAACCCCATGCTGCCGCGCGCGCTGTCGCTGTTCTACATGGTCGAGCCCGAACAGTGGCGGCGGTTGGGCCCGGAGGAATTCGCGAAGGATCCCGTCGGCACCGGCCCCTTTCGTGTGACGCGCATGGCGGCGAACACATGGGACCTTGTCGCCGTGCCGACATCATGGCGTCCGCCGAAGATGGAAGCACTGCGCTTCACCGTCGCTCCCGATGTCTCCGCGCGTACCCAGAGCGTGCTCGCCAAACAAGTCGACCTCGCCTTGCAGCTCGGTCCGAGCGAGGCGGAGGCCATCGACGCGGGCGGCGGAAAGGGCGTGCCTTATCCCATCGCCGAAGTCTGGGCTTATCAGTTCCATCAGGTGAAAGGCGGCCATCCGGCGCTGCGTGACAAGCGCGTGCGCGAGGCGCTTAACATCGCCGTCGATCGCGCGTCCATTGTGAAGGAACTGTTCCAGGGCCGCGCGGTGCCGGCGCGCGAGCCGGCGACGGCGAACGCGTTCGGTTACGATCCGAGCATTCCGCCGATCCCCTACGATCCGGCGCGCGCCAAGGCGCTGCTCGCGGAGGCGGGATACCCCACCGGATTCCGCTTTGTGATGCAGGCGGTGATCGGCTCCGGACCGGCGGATGCGGATGTCTATCAGAAGGTGGCCCAGGATCTGTCGAAGATCGGCGTGACGATGGAGATCCGTCCGTTCCCGGTCCAACAGCTTTTCCGCGGTGTGATCGAGGGCGCGTGGGACGGCGATGCGTTCGGTCTGACCTACGCCACACCGCCGACGGTGGATGTGCTGCGGGGAATCACATCCCATTCCTGTCTCGGCACGCATCCCTGGTATTGCGATCAATCCATCATGCCGACGATCCGCGCGGCGATGGTGGAAGCCGATCCCGCGAAGGCCGTCGCCTTGCGGCAGGAGATCATGCGCTCCTATCGCAACAACTACGCCGCGTTATTCCTCTACGAGCTGACGCGGTTCGCCGGCACGGTCGCCGGCTTGCGGGGGTTCGCCGAGGTGCACGGGTTCATTTCCTTCGACAAGATCGAGATCGTGAAATGATCCGCTGGCTCCTGGCGTTGGCGTTTGTCACGAGCGTCCTACCGGCGCGCGCGGAAACGACATTGCGCCTGGGCCTGGATGCGCTGCCCTTGTCGCTGGGCAATCCCTATCGCACCGCCGCGATTCCCAGCATCTACGTGCTATCGGCGATGTTCGACGGCCTCACGCGTCTCGATAACGCGGGCAATCTTTCACCTTGGCTCGCGACGAGGTGGGAAAGCACGGACAACCTCACCTGGCGTTTCACACTGCGCGAGGACGTGCGCTTCTCCAATGGCGTGCCGCTGACCGCCGAAGCGGTGAAAGCCGCTGTGGACTACCTCGCCAGCGACGCGGCCGCCGCCAAGGAAGGGTTGATCCGCGAAATCCCCGCCCTGCGCGGCGCGCGGGTGATCGACCCGCGCACGGTCGAGATCACATTGATCGAGAGCGACCCGCTATTTCCGCGTTCCGCCGCCGCCTTGCCGGTGGCGGAGCCGGGACAGTGGGCGAAGCTGGGCCGCGAGGATTTCGCGCGCGCACCGGTGGGCACGGGACCCTTCATGCTGGAGCGCTGGGAAGCCAACCGCGGCGTGTTCAAAGCCTTCGCGGGATCGTGGCGCAAGCCGAAGGTCGACCGGTTGGAGATCATCGCGGTGCCGGACCGCAGCGCGCGCGTGGCCGCGGTGCTGTCGGGTCAGCTCGACGTCGCGCTGGGCTTGGGCCCGGAGGATGTGCACGAGATCGCAGCCGGCGGCGGCAAGGACGTGCGCGTGCCGACGGCGCAGGTGTTCGGCTGGTCCTACATGCTGACGAAAAAGATCGCCGCACCATTGAACGACGTGCGCGTACGCCGCGCGCTCATCATGGCGACCGACCGCAAGTTGATCGTCGACAAACTTCTCGACGGCGCCGGAGCGGTGGCGAACCAGCCGGCGGCGCGGGCGTCCTTCGGCTACAATCCAGCGATCGCCACACTCCCGTACGATCCCGCCAAGGCCAAGGCGCTGCTGGCGGAGGCCGGTTATCCGAACGGCTTTGCCATGACGCTGAGTTCCGCCGCGGGTTCGTCGGCGGCGGATGCGGAGATCCAGCAACAGGTCGCTTCCGATCTCGCGAAGATCGGCGTGAAGGTGGAGATCCGCACCACCACCATGCCGCAGTATCTGCTGAACATCAGCCGGGCGGGCTTCGAGACCGACGCCTTCGTGACGATCTTCCCGAGCGATCCCAATTTGGACGCCATGCGACCCTTGCGGCTGCATAGCTGCCTGCGTCGCGAGCCGTTCTATTGCGACCAGCGCATCATGCCGAAGATCGAATCCGCGCTGCGCGAAGCGGACCCGGCGAAGAGCCTCGCGCTGCGCCGTGAGATCATGGCCTGGTATGCGGACGAGGCGCCGTCATTGTTCATCTATGAAGGCATGCGCTTCATCGGCACCAGCGCCGCCGTCAGCGGTTACGCCGAAGCAAACGGCATGATCGCCTTCGACAAGATCACGGTTTCGACGAAGTAGGGGTCGACGACATAGGCGCGCCGGTCCGGTCGATCAGGCCGCGGGCGATCAGCGCATTCGCGCAGCGCACGAAGTGCGCCGGCGTACCGGGCTTGTCGTATTGCTCGAGCCAATTCTGTTCGGCGAAGGCGAGAATCGCCGGTTCGTCGTGCACGGCTTCCCACAAGATTCCCAGCAGAGAGGACAAGTTCTCCTCTTCCTCCTTGGTCGCCTCGTTGACGCAAGTCGCCGCGTCCGCCTCGGCGGCGCGTCCGCTTTCGGGACCTGCCCCGAGACCGAAGTCCGGCAGCGCGCGGCGATCGGGATGCGTGATCTGCCAATGAGCAATCTCGTGGAACACGACGCTGGTCTCCGAGCGTGTGCGGATGACTTCTCCATCCCAGGAGAAAGCCACGGCGGGGTCTTCGTCGCGGGTGGGAATGCCCAGACGCTGCGCCAGCGCCACGGCTTTGTGTTGGCCGGCCCATAGGTCGGCGGTGAAGCCGGGGCAAAGCCTGTGTGTCGCCGCGATGCGTGCGAACACGGCGCGCGCCGGGCCCTCCGCCGGCAATTGCCCGGCGAAAACGTCAAGAATATGCGGCACGGCGGCCGGATCGATCGGCGTGAGCATCATGGCGGCGTCTTACGTCAGTCGGGCTTGCGCGTCCAGAATGGCCTAAACCGCCTTCTTCGCACGCTTGCGCGGCTTCTTCGGCGGCGGGGCAGGCTGTTGGTCGGCGTCCAGAACTTCGAGCAACGCCGGCGTGGTGAGCATCACCGCCGGGCCGTTCTGGCGCATCACCCAGCCCCGCACCTGAATCTTGCGGCCGGTCAGGGCGAGCGGCTTCATCTTGTTGAAGGCTGCCCACGCCTCGCGCGGGATCATCGCCGTCATGTCCTCGCGATAGTCGGCGCCGAAATTTAGATAAATCTGATCGCCGCGCCGCGCCGTGCTTGCCACCGTGCCGGCGATGAGTTGATACGTACCGACGTCGCGATTGACCCGGTCGATATCGTCTGCCGCGCGCACCGCATAAGCGTTCATCGCCCAGAGGCCGCGCTTCGCGGCGCGGGCCTCGCGTTCCAGCGCCAGCAGTTCGTTCCCGAAGTCCGCGCTGTCGGCGGACAGCGCCACGCGCACGAGGCCGCGTTTGACCAATTCACCTTGGAGCCACAGCCCGTCGTCACGCAGCACGTGAGCACGCACGGCGCCTTCACGATCTTCCGGCACGGCGATCGAGCGTATGGAGACCTGATGGCCGCTCAGCAATTGTGCAAGGCCGTCGCGGGACTCCGCCGCGAAGGGTGCACCGAAGGTTTCGGCGCGGCCATACGGCGCACGCACGCCGGCAAGACGCACTTCAGGAAGCCCGTCGACGGCGAGCGTATCGCCGGTGAGGACGGTGGCCGTGCCGCGTGCCCGCTCCGTCAGATCCTCCGGCCCCGCCAAGGCCGCGCCGATCCAAAATGCGCAAACAAAAACGGCCCCGGGCAGTGCCCGAGGCCGTTTGAGACGGATCGAATGGCGGCTGATCACGCCGCGTTCAGAAGCTTTTCCAGCTTGGCGGTCGCCGCTTCCGGCTTGATCTTCTCCACCGCCGCCACTTCATGGGCGAGGCGCTCAAGCGCCTGCTCATAAATCTGACGTTCGCTGTAGGACTGTTCCGGCTGCGACGCGCCGCGGTGCAGGTCGCGCACCACTTCGGCGATCGAGACCGGGTCGCCCGAGTTGATCTTGGCTTCGTATTCCTGGGCGCGGCGGCTCCACATGGCGCGCTTCACGCGGGCGCGGCCTTTCAGGGTCGTCAGGGCGGCTTCCATCACCTTGCGGGTGGAGAGCTTGCGCAGGCCCGAGTTCTCGACCTTGCGGACGGGAACGCGAAGGGTCATGCGGTCACGCTCGAAGCTGATGACGAACAGTTCGACCTTCTGCCCGGCGATGAGTTGGGTCTCGATGCTGGTCACCTTGCCGACGCCATGCGCCGGGTACACGACGAAATCACCTGAAGAAAAAGGAACCACGCTTTTTACGTCCTTTGTTTTTGTTATTGGGGCCGGGGGTGCCGCTTTGGGCTGGGTTGCTGTCTTGGGCATGCTCGATCCGTCTCCATCTTCGCGATCCGATGCGGGGCGCACCGAATCATGTGTGGGCCGACAGCGCAGGAGCCCGGTCTCCCAACCGACCGGTCCCTTGCCTTTGGACCGGATTCTGGGCTCGTACTGGCCCGGCCCCTGTTTTGCGGGGCTTCAGGCCGGCGTGCGCCGATCCCTCGTCCGATGGCTATCCCTTCTGCTGTAAATTCAAAGACTTACAGCATTGTGCCGTGACGGCGAACGAGAGAAAAAGAAATCCGCCGAGGTCTCCCGACGGATCGACAGATATGTACCACAAAATGGCCTGTAAAAACAGGCCATTCCGGCAAAACAGCCTTGCGCGGCGCGCTTAGAGCGCTACCGCAGGTTCAAGCGTTAGATCCGGGATTTGAGCTAAACAGCTGTTTCTTATCGGGTTTGCCCTTCCACTCTTCCGCGTCTGCGGGGCTCTCGCCCTTGGCGGTGATGTTGGGCCACTTATTGGCGTATTCCGCATTGATGCTCGCCCAGGCTGCAGCCGCCTCGTCCGAATCGGGGACGATCGCTTCGGCGGGGCATTCCGGCTCACACACGCCACAATCGATGCACTCGTCGGGGTGAATGACGAGCATGTTCTCGCCTTCGTAAAAACAATCCACCGGGCACACTTCCGTGCAGTCCATGAACTTGCACTTGATGCAATTTTCGACAACGACATACGCCATGGTGGATCGACCCCCTCATTCGTACCGCGACTGCGCCTCGGCACGGGGCGCGGCAGACGCCGCAAGAATGGCGCCGCAGCGCCACGGGCCCTTCCGTAGGCGATTTCCCGCGCGGGCGTCAAGAACCCCGTCCCCCGGCCACCATTCATGAGCCCGTTGCCCGTGCCCCCTTCGGCCCAGCGCAACGCAGGCCCGATCCGGGATGTGCTGACCGCGCTGTTCACCCAGGCGCTGGGGCCGGGCGCCACGGTGCTGGAGATCGCCTCCGGCTCCGGCCACCATGCTTCAGTGATGGCCGCGGCGATGCCGCGGCTCACCTGGCAGCCGAGCGAGCGCGACGCACAAGGCCATGCCGAGGTGGAAGCGCGGGTGGCGGAGGCGAACCTGCCGAACCTACGCCCGCCGTTGATCCTGGACGTGCAAACGACGCCCTGGCCGATCGCACAGGCCGATGCGCTGCTGTGCATCAACATGATCCACATCAGCCCCTGGGAGGCGACCCATGCCTTGTTCGCGGGGGCCGCGCGCCTGATGCCCAGCAAGGGCCTGGTCGCGACCTATGGCCCCTATCGCGTCGACGGCGACTGGGGCGCGGAAAGCAACCGGATGTTCGACGCCTCCCTCCGGCAGCGCAATCCGTCCTGGGGCGTGCGTGAACTGCGCGATGTGGAGGGCGTGGCCGCCGCGCACGGCTTCGCGCTGCACCAACGTTGGTCCATGCCGGCCAACAATTTCACGTTGGCGTTCGTGAAGTAGCGGCGCGCGGCTACAACGCGCAGGCGGTGCTGATGTCGGCGACAACCCCTGAACGCACGTTGGTCACGAGATGCTGGATGAAACCTGTGAGCGCACCTTCCATCTTGATCACGTAACGCACCGGGTTGGTCACGGTGATATTCCGCTCGATATCGGAGAGCGGGATGATCACTTCGCTGCGGGCCGGAACGGCGGACGCGGTGATCGATCCGAGAAACGCACCGTCGTTCGCATCGTAGATGGCCAGTGCGACGGGCTGAGGGGCGGGACCGGTATTGTGAATGGCGACAAGGCTCGGATATTGCGACAGGCGCGACGCGTGCACGCCGGCCAGCACCCTCCTGTCGGTGGGCGGACTGCTCGAGCAGGTGCTGAGATTGGTAAACGTCTCCTGCGACGGCGACCACACCACATGCCGCAGTGTGCCTTGAAAAGCGGATGATACGACCAGCGTGTAGTACGTCGGTTTCGTGGGCACGCCGATGGCCACTTCAATGTCCGACACCGGAATTTGCACCTCGGCGTTGACCGGGATC
The DNA here is from genome assembly GCA_965279655.1 of Rhodospirillaceae bacterium. Classification (GTDB taxonomy): domain Bacteria; phylum Pseudomonadota; class Alphaproteobacteria; order Rhodospirillales; family Rhodospirillaceae; genus SCTM01. Next base: position 4,132,076 of record OZ257255.1, on the reverse strand, counting down.
GACGCGGTTGTCATCTCGCCGATCCGCACACCGGTGGAAGCGTCGTACATCGTCACTTTCGCGGTACCCGCCGCGCTATCGGCGTTGAAGAGCCGGAGGAACGAGAGATTCGTCGTGTCCTTTGCGCTGAACACAGTTCCCACCTGCACCGGCGAGCTGAAGTTCGCCTCAACGGTTTGGTTCTTGTTCATGGTGATCTGGCAGGCCGCTACTTTCGAGGCGCATAGCCCCGCGGTCCAGCCGCGGAAGGCATATCCGGCATCAGCCGTCGCGGTCAGCGTCACCACGGAGTCCCGCGTGTAGCGTTCGTAGGTCACGTTGCGGGCGATCGTACCGGAGCCGGTAGCCGTTGCGGTGAGTGTGTACGAGCTCTGCCGATTGAACGTCGCGGTGACAGAGATACCCGTGGAGCCCGCCGTGACAACGCAACTCAATGTCAGCCCGCTGCATCCGCCACCCGACCAGCCGGCGAATTCTGAATCAACGTTGGAAGCCGCCGTCAATGTGACGAGCGTTCCATCCGGAAACGAGGTGCCGCTGGGGGATTGGGTGACGTTGCCCCCGCCGGTGCCATCGGTCGCGATAGCGACTCCCGTGATCGCATTGAACCTGGCGGTGACCGTTTGCGCGCTGGTGATGGTGAGCTTGCATGTCGTCGAACTGCCCGAGCATCCGCTCGTCCACCCGCCGAAGGACGATCCGGTGTTGGCGGTGGCCGTGAAGGTGACTTCGGTGGCCTGCACGTACGTATTCGCCACAGGGGTCCGCGTTACGGTTCCGGAACCGGAGCCGGTGGTCGACGTCGACACCCGATAAGAGTCAAGCCGATCGATCAGCGCGGTCACGCTCCTGTCGCCGTTCATGGTGAACTGGCAGAACGCGGCAGTCGTCGAGCAGGTGCTGTTCCAGCCGACGAATTGTGAAATGGAATCTGGTTTGGCGACGACGGTGACCACCGTTCCGTCGGCGATCGTGTAGGTCTGCGACCCCGATGTAATGCTGCCCGAACCCGGATCGGTTTGGATCGAGCCGGTGCCATTGCCGTCGTAGGTGACTGTCAACGTGCTGGCCTGCGCGCTCGAGAGGACCGAGAGCGACATCACCGAGATGAGCAACGCGATGTATTTCATGAGACGAAGAGCCCCGTTGAAGAACAGGAATGCGTACTTTCCGGTGAGAAACCTTAGTGTCTTACACGCAGGAGGCGATGCCAATACGCTACATATGGATATAACCGATGCCGCACCTGCCTCCTGTGGCGCGCGAGGAGTTTCGCAACGTGAGCGCTGAGATCATCGTCATTTTCGGCGCGGCGGTGGGGCCGGACGGACGGCCCACACCGGCGCTGGCGCGTCGCGTCGCGGCGGCGATTGCCTACGGCAAAAATCGTGACGCGACCTTTTTGGTCACTGGCGGCCCCGTGTCTGCGGAGTTCCCGGAAGCGGCGGTGATGGCGGCGCTGCTGCGCGCGGCCGGCATTGGCGACAACCGCATCATCCTCGAGCCGCACGCGCGCAACACGTTGGACTCGGTGCGCCGATGCCTCCCACTGCTGTCGGCCACGCGGCGCGTCACCTTATGCAGCGACGACTTCCATTTGCCGCGTTGCCGCTGGCTGTTCCGGCTCGCAGGCGTGCGCGCAGCCGTTGTGACGGCGCATCCGCAACACCGCCGCCTGTGGCCGATCCTGCGCGAAGCGCTCGCCTTGCCGGTCGACACGGTCTGTTGGCTGTTCCGGCTCTAGAATCCGCGCCGATGCAGCGGCGGCGCTGCCTCTTCCCAGTTCAGGCGCTCCTGGGGCGCGGTGCGGACGTAAAGCGATTGCGCCTCCGCCGCCGGACCGCGGCGCGCACCGAGCGCAACCACGTCGATCAAATGTCTGGTGGGACCGGTGACGATGACGAGCGCGTCGCCGACCTTCACGTTCACGCTGACCTTCTCGACCGCCTTGCCGTTCAGGGAAACCTGTCCACGCTCGATCAACTTTTGTGCATCGGCGCGGCTCTTGGTGAAGCGCGCGAACCACAGCCACTTGTCGAGACGCAACGCGCCGCTCATGACGGAATCAGCGCACGCAACTTGGCGAAGGGTGAATCCGCCGGCGGCGCGGCGGCGCTTGCGGGTGCGACCGTCTTCTTGGGTTGGCGACGCAGCGCAAAGGTCACACCCGCCTCTTCCGTCTTCGCCCGGAAACCCAACGCCTTCAGCACCGGCACTGCGGCGGGCGCACTGATGCCGAGGATCGACAGCACCGTCGGCGGCAGGACCGCCACCTTCTCCCACGCGAGCTTGCGCGCCTCGGCCGCGAACCGTTCCAACATGTCCATGCGATAGGCAACGCCGGAAATGGCGTGGTAACCGCAAGCGGTGAGATACGTGTTCGGAATGTCTGGTGTCACCGGGATGGACGTGCGCCCCGGCGGCAAGGGATGAATCTCGCCCGCGGAACGATGGGCGGCAAGCCAGAGCAGTCCCCGCAAGCGAATGGCCGCCGCCTTGTACAGCGTCGGCATGAAGACGAACTCGCGCCCGAAGCGAATCCCCAGGCGCGCCAGGGATTGCCGCGCCGGCTTGTCGAGTCCTTGCAGCTGCGCATTCACCGCGCTGCCCGGCATGGCGCCGCCGTGCTCGGCGAGTTGGAACACGATGCCGCGCAAGGTCCCCGGCACGGGGGCTTCGAGCGCGCGCATCAAAGGCCCGAGGATGCGGCCGACGCGGGCGCTCATCCAGGTGCGCAACCGCGCCTCGATGCGCAAGCGATCGTTCGCCTCCAGCCGCTCGTCGGCCAGGATCTGCACCGTCGGATGCAGCCGGTCTGGCCCCGGCATGAGGATGGCGATCTGTTCTTCCTGCCAGACAATGCGCGCGGAATCGTCGAGAGTGAACGCATCATCGGGGGCTTCCGCCATCGCGCCGGCGCGGCGCGCGAGCACCGGGCGCAGGGCGGCGTTGGCCGCGTTCATCACCGCGCGGTCCGCAAGCTTCAGTCCCGTGCGCTCCGGCCGGAAACGCAGACCATCGAGATGGCCGAGGCGATGGCCGTCCACCTCCACCAATCCGTCGTCCGCCACCGCCGCGTCGATCAGATCCTCGCCGCGCAGACGCTTGACGAGATGGGCGGTGCGGCTGTCGACAAATTGCTGTGTCAGCTTCTGGTGCAGCGCATCGGAGAGTCGATCCTCGATTTGCCGCGTGCGCTCCTGCCAATGCAGCGCGTCGGCAAGCCATGCGCCGCGATGGGCGATGTAAGTCCATGTGCGGATTCCCGCGATGCGATCCATCAGCGCATGAATGTCGCCGTCGGTGCGGTCGACGCGCGCCACTTGCGCTTCCACCCAATCCGTCGGCAGCGCCTCCGCTGCGGACATGAGGTGCAAGAACACCTGACTCATAAGGCGCGCATGCAGCTCCGGTTTCACCTTGCGGAAGTCCGGCACCTGCGCCACGTCCCACAACAGGCGGATGCGCGCCGGGTCGGCCGCGTGAGCGCGCAGGGATTCATCCTTGAGCATCGCCTCAAGGACGAGTTGGTCTTCCGCCGGCGGCGGGCGGATCAGTCCGCGGAATGGCGGCGCGACTTTCAGCGACGCCTGCAAGGCCTCCACGGAGGTAAAGCGCAAGTCGGTGTTCCGCCAGAAGATCGCGGGCAGCGGCGTGAATTCGTGGCTCTCGACGCGCGCGACAATGTCCGGATCGATCTCGCGCACGTCTGCGGTGGTGCCAAAGGTGCCGTCATTCATGTGGCGCCCGGCGCGGCCGGCGATCTGGGCAACTTCCGTCGCGGCCAGAGGGCGCGGCGCATGACCGTCGAATTTGCTGAGGCTGGCGAAGGCCACATGGTCTACGTCCATGTTCAGGCCCATGCCGACGGCGTCCGTCGCCACCATGTAGTCGACGTCGCCGTTCTGATAGAGCGCGACTTGCGCGTTCCTCGTGCGCGGGGAAAGCGCGCCCATCACTACCGCCGCGCCGCCGCGATGTCGGCGGATCAGTTCGGCGATGCCGTAAACCTCGGAAATGGAGAACGCCACGATCGCCGAGCGGCGCGGCAGGCGCGTGAGTTTCTTCGATCCGGTGTAGACGAGCTTCGAGAACCGCGGGCGCGAGGTGAACTGCGCGCCGGGCACCAGCTTGCGGATGAGCGGTTTGATCGTTTCCGCACCGAGGAACATGGTCTCGATCCGCCCGCGCGCGTGCAGAAGGCGATCTGTGAAGACATGGCCGCGGTCGGGATCGGCCGCGAGCTGAATCTCGTCCACCGCCAAAAATGCCACATCGCGATCGACCGGCATGCTTTCGACGGTACATATGAAATAGCGCGGATTGGCGGGGACAATCTTCTCTTCGCCGGTGATGAGCGCGACGGCGTTCTTGCCCTTCACCCGCACAGCGCGCTCGTAGTTCTCGCGCGCGAGCAGACGCAGCGGGAAGCCGATCATGCCCGTGGCATGACCGAGCATGCGCTCCATCGCAAAGTAGGTCTTGCCGGTATTGGTTGGACCGAGCACGGCCGTCACCCCGCCGCCGTAGAGCGGCGGGGTGGAGCCAGATTCGGAACGAGGCCCGCTCACGACGGGCTCCTCATCATTAATCGTGGAGAAGGGTCAGGGACTGGTGCCGTCGTCGGGGTTGGCGGGTTGAGCCGTGTGGCGCGCGTCATGCCAGCGGCGGCGTACGTATTCACGCAAGCGCCGCTCCATGGCTTGGAAGGCGTCACGCACGGCGATTTGGACGTCCTGATGATCCTTCAGTGCGTGTGGATCCTTCGGATCGCGTTTGACGACGAGATCCTCACCCGGGACCCCCAGGAAGATCGAGACGTGGAACGGCTCGTCCTTATGGGTGAGTTCGGAACGGCTGCGGTGGTGCTGCTCGACCGTGACCCGGCAGCTGGTGATACGGTCGAAGTACTGTTCGAGTTTTGCAACCTTTTCGCGGATGCGGGATTCGACCGCATCGGACTTGTCGATACCGTGGAAAGCAATCTGTACGGGGGTTTGCATCAGAAGCTCCGCTTGTTGAAGACGGCGGATCAAGAGACTCGTGGGGGAAACGAGCCAGGGGGACATGATGATCCGAAACAGCAACGCCACGCAATCAATCCTAAGATAGGATCGACCCGACGGTTTCTCACCCCTCGCCGGGCCTTTAGCTTTCGCGAGCAAGCCCTTGCACGACCCGTGGTTACGCCATATGTGCTCGGCCGGGCGCGGGAACTCGCCGCGCGCCCACAACCTTCACGACTGAGACCTGCGGACTTTGGGAAATTGCCATGACCGAAACCAAGGATAAGCCACCTGTGGAAAAGGCCGAGAACCTGGCGTTCCAGGCGGAAGTGGCGAAGTTGCTCGATATCGTCGTGCACTCGCTTTACTCCAACCGGGAGATCTTCCTGCGGGAACTGATCTCCAACGCGTCGGACGCCTGCGACAAGCTGCGTTACGCCGCCCTCACCCAGCCAAGCCTGACGGACGGTTCCGCGTACGAAATCCACATCGCGCCCGACGCCAAGGCCAAGACGCTGACCGTGCACGACAACGGCATCGGCATGAACCACGACGAGTTGGTCGCCAACCTCGGCACCATCGCCAAGTCGGGTACCGCGGAGTTCCTCAAAGGCCTCTCCGGCGACTCCGCGAAAGACGTGAGCCAAATCGGCAAGTTCGGCGTCGGCTTCTATTCCGCATTCATGGTGGCGGACAAAGTCTCGGTCACCAGCAAGAAGGCCGGTGAGGCGCAAGGCTGGCTGTGGGAGAGCGACGGCCGCGGCACGTTCTCGGTCTCGCCGAGCGAAGACGCCGCCCGCGGCACGCGCATCGTGCTGCACCTCAAGGACGACGCAACCGAGTTCGCGGAACCCACCAGCTTGCGCCGCATCGTGCGCACCTACTCCGACCACATCGCGCTGCCGGTGATCCTCGATCCCGCGCCGGGTGAGGCGACCAAGGAAGAAGGAGAAACGCCGGAAGCGCCGAAGGCGGAAACGCTGAACTCGGCTTCCGCCTTGTGGATGCGGCCGAAGAGCGAGATCACGGCGGAGCAGTACAAGGAATTCTACCACCACGTCGGCCACGCCTTCGACGAGCCCTGGCACACACTGCACTATCGTGCGGAGGGCGCGGTGGAATACTCCGCGCTGCTGTTCATTCCGTCACAGAAGCCGTTCGATCTGTTTCATCCGGAACGCAAGGGGCAGGTGAAGCTCTATGTGAACCGCGTGTTCATCTCCGACACGCTGGAAGGGATGATGCCGCGATACCTGCGCTTTGTGCGCGGCGTGGTGGATTCGCCGGATCTTCCGCTGAACATCAGCCGCGAGATTCTGCAGGACAATCCGCTCTTGAAGAAGATCCAGAGCGGCATTGTGCAGCGCCTGGTGAAGGATTTGAAGAAGCGCGCGGAGAACGCGGACGAGTACGCCAAATTCTGGGGCGTCTTCGGCGCGGTGTTCAAGGAAGGCCTGTACGAGGACTTCGAGCGGCGTGAGGAGTTGCTGGACCTGGCGCGCTTCACGTCGACGCACGGCGAAGGCCTCATCTCCCTGAAGGACTACGCGAGCCGCATGAAGGAAGGCCAGGACGCGGTCTACTACATCACCGGCGACAACGCGGCCGCGCTGAAGGCGAGCCCGCAGCTGGAAGGCTTCCTCGCCAAAGGCATCGAGGTCCTGCTGCTCACCGATCCGATCGACGAGTTCTGGGTGCCGTCCGTCGGTGTCTACGACAAGAAGCCGTTGCGCAGCGTCGGCGAGTCCGGGGCGGATCTCTCCGGCATCAAGGGCGGCGAGCAGAAAGAGGAAGAACCGCTGGGCGCCGCCGCGGAGACCGCGCTGAAAGATTTGATCGAGAAGCTGAAGAAGACGCTCGGCGACGCGGTCGCCGACGTGAAGTCATCCACGCGCCTTACGGGCAGCCCCGTGTGCCTGGTGGCGGACAGCGGCGGCATGAGCCTGCATCTCGCGCGCATGCTGAAACAGCACGGCGAAGGCCCGGCGGGCACGGCTGTCCGGAAAGTGCTGGAGATAAACCCAAAGCATGACGTGATAAAAAAACTTATGGCCGTGGGCGGCGAGACGTTCGACGACACCGCCTTCCTATTGCTCGACCAAGCGCGCATTGTCGAAGGTGAAACCGTGCCGGATCCGGCGGCTTTTGCGCGCCGCATGTCCGCGGTGATGGCCAAGGGGCTGATTTAGATCGCACCCCCACTAGGTGAGCATGCACGCCCGCACCGGCTATGGTCGCGGGCCCGCGCATCACCTACGATGGCTGCACGCCGGCCCCATTGGAGGGCCGACAGCAGCCTTGGGAGGGTGCGATGTCATCAACTTTCGGGAATTCCACGAGCAAGCGCGCGTTCCTCAAGACGTTGGGCGCGGGCGCGCTCACCGGCGTGCTGCCGACGTGGCGCCGCGCCGAGGCGGCGACCGCTCCTTACGATCTCATTGTCATCGGCGCCGGCACGGCCGGCATGCCGACCGCGATCTTTGCCGCCGAGCGCGGCGCGAAGGTACTGGTGATCGAGAAGTCGCCGGTGCTCGGCGGCACGCTCGACCGCTCCGGCGGACAGATGTCCGCCGCGGGTACGGTGTTCCAGAAAGCCAAGGGCATCGTCGACCACCCGGACATCCACTTCGAAGACAACATGCGCATCAACCAATGGACGGCGGATCCGATGATCACCCGCCTGTTCGTCGACAATGCGGGCGAGTCCTTGAACTGGCTCGCTGCGAACGGCTTCCAGGTTCTGGAGAACCATCCGGTGAAAGGCGCGGGCCACGAATTCTTCTCGGTCGCGCGATATCAATGGGGCAAGGACGGCGGCAAATCGATCCTCGCCACCATGGAGCCGCTGTTCCGCAAGCACATGGCGTCGGGCAAGATCAATTGCCAGCTCGACACCGGCGCGATCGACCTGATCCAGGACAAGACCGGCGCCATCGTCGGCGTCACCGCCGAGAACGACAAGGGCGTCCTCACCGATTACATGGCCAAGAACGTGGTGATCGCCACCGGCGGCTGCGCGTCAAACCCGCGCATGTTCGCCGACCTGCACAACAGCGTGCTGACGGCCCGCGTGGCCCATCCTTACGCCCTCGGCCAGGGCTTCACGCTCGGCTTGAATGCGGGCGGCTACATGCGCGCCGGCGAGCTGTATCTCGGCTCGGCGCCGGCGCTGCTGGCGGACGATACTTATCCATCGACCATCGACGGCAACTTCAACTGGCATCCGGAGGAGCGGGCGATCTGGGAAGTCTTCGTCAACGCGCGGGGCGAGCGCTTCATGCGCGAAGACCATCCGAGCATCGACTACAAGGAAAAGGCCTGCCGCAAGCAGCCGGGCGAATGCCTGTGGATCATCGCGGACCAGGAGATGCTCGAGAAAGCGCCGCCGATGTTTGCGAAGTGGTCGAAGGACAAGTTCATGAAGTCCTTCGGCACGCATCCCATGTTCGCCAAGGCGGAGACCTTGACGGCGCTGGCGGTGAAGGCCGGCATCCACTCCGACGAACTCGTCAACACCGTGAACACGTTCAATCGTTCGGTGAACGAAGGCCTGCCGGATGCGTTCGGTCGCACCCATCGTCCGCTGCAGATCAAGAAGGGCCCGTACTATGCGGTGCGCCTGACGGCATGGCAGCTGAAGTCGTTCGCGGGCCTCGCGGTGGATGGCCGTTTGCGTGTCATCCGCCAGGACGGCTCGGTAATTCCGAACCTGTTCGCGGCGGGCGAAGCAATCGGCGGCGGCGTCACCGGCGGCGGCGCTTACACCAACGGCAGCAACGTCACCCCGGCCATCACCTTCGGCCGCTTAATCGCGACGCGCTACATGAACTTCAAGGACACGCGCTCAAGCTAAGAAGTCCATAAATCCCTCGCCCCACTTCGTGAAGGCGGCGTCGAACAGGCGGAGTTCCGCGTTCGGCGCCGCCCTTGCCGCTTCTTGGGTGGTGCTGTAGTTGGGATCGCGCACGGTGGTCGCGACCAATGTCGGAATGGGCGATGCCTTCAGCTTCGCATGCGTTGGATACCGGAAGTGGGCCTGGTAGGCGGTGCGGTAGCCGTTGCCCGCCTTCATCAGCGAACATACGCGTTCATGCACCATCGCCGTATCGAGATAGGGCTCGCGGCGGATGATCCCGCGCGGGTTTGATTCGAACCACGGATAGTAGAGGCCCTGATCGCGCATCTGGTGCCAGCACTGCATGACATGACCGCCGTGCCACACCGGCGAGACGTCCGGTGTGTAGTGAAGCTGGAACGCGCGCTGCTCCGCACCTTCGTGTTGGAACAGGTTGCTCATCACAAGGCGGCGCACGAGGTCCGTGCGGGCCGTGGCGAGATCGAGGCCGACGAAGCCGCCCCCCCACATGCCATAGAAGTCGATCTGCTTGAGACCGAGCTTATCGAGCGCGCGCCCGAGCACGTCGGCGTAAGCCATCACGTCGACCGTGTCGCCGAACATGCGATCGGACTCGCCGGAGCCCGGTAAGTCGAACGCCATGACCGTGCGCTTGCCGAGGAAGCTGCGCGTGATCGGCTCCACCGTGCCAATGGAGCTGGCGGCATCGTGCTGCACCAACAGCGGCACGGTCCGCGTGTCGCCGTTCATGTGGAAGTGAAGCTGTCCTTCCGGCAGCGTGACTAAGTCGCTCCAGAGCTTGCCCGGGATTGGCTTCACTGCAGGAGGCAGTGGTGGTGACGGAAGGTTGGCGGCATGAGGCGTCAGGTCGCTCACAACAGGAACCGACGGAGCCTCGAACGCGAGGGCCGCGCGCAGACCGAGGTGGTAGTTGCGGCCATGGCCGGCGCCGGTGAGAAACTGCACGGCACGGGACTGTAGTTCCGCGGGTGACGGCATGGCGGCGTCGATGCGGTGAGCGAGCGACTTCTCCCACGGCGGCGCGAACACGTTCTCCTCGCGCAAGTATGCCCATAGCCACGCGAGGTGGCGGCCATCCCAGGTCGGCACGAAGGGCACCAGTGCGTCGTCCACGCTCGCGCCGCCTGCGGGCTGCGGCACGTCGCGGACAGCGACAGCAGCGATGAGGTCTTTGCGCTGTGCCGCGAGCGACAGCGCGATGAGTGCGCCCTGCCCTTCGCCCGACAGCACACACCGCTTGATGCCCAGGGCATCGATGAAGGCAGCAACGTCGGCTGCGTAGTCGGGGATGGTGGGCGCGGGCGTCGGCAGAAGCCACGAACTGCCGTAGCCGGCGAGGTCGGGGGCGATCACGGTGAAGCGGTCCGCGTGGGCGAGCATCGCGGGCACGAGGTCCTTCGAGGAGCGCGGGAGACGATGCAGCATCACCAGCGGCGGGCCTTTGCCGGCGCGGCGGTAGTGCACCTGGCGATCGCCGAGGGTGATGAAGTGGCGGGTGAGGCCTGGGGTGGCGAATTCCGTCATGGGTCCCAAAAAGCAGAACACCCGGCCACATGGGCCGGGTGTTGACGTTACGCGATGTGGCGGAGGCTTACATCTTGAAGCTGATGGTCCCCATCACTTCCAGTGGCGGCTGGACGATGAAGGCGCCCAGCGCCAACGCCCCGGAGTTGATGGTGTGCTTGTTCGCGAGGTTCTTGCCGGCAAGACGCACTTCCCAACGATCGCCCACTTCGAGCGCCACAAAGCCGTTCAGGCGGCTGTAGGGCGAGATGATGTGGGCATTGTCGGCGGCCAGATAGTATTCGCCGGTGCGGTACCAATCGCCGCCGAAGCGGAGGCGCATGTTGTCCGTCACCCGCATGCCGTAGTCGAAGCCGAGGGTGAAGGTGTAGTCGGGCACTTGCGGCGGATTGGCCTTGCCGTAAGTGGCGGCCGCGTTCGCCGCGGCGCTGCCGGCGCGGTAGCTGCGATAGTGGCCGCTCTCCAGGGCCACGTTGGCGAAGATATTCAGGTCCTCCACCGGGATGATGGTGACCTCGGCTTCCAGGCCCTTGATCTGGGAGTTCCCGGCGTTCTGCACCGGGAAGATGCTGACGCCGCCGGGCAGCACGACCGTGGCGTTGAGCGCGAGGTCGTTCACGTTGTTGATGAAGTAAGCCGCGTTCACGCGCAGGTGCTTGTTCAGCAGGTCGGTCTTGATACCGGCCTCATAGGTCCAGTTCTTTTCCGGGAAGTACGGCGCACCACCTTCGGTGATGTCGAAGATCACGATGCCGTTGTAGCCGCCCGACTTGAAGCCGCGCGCGGCGCTGACGTACAGCAGCATGGAGTCGATCGCGCCGGACGTCGGGATCTCGTAGTCCAGGCCGAAGCGCGGCGTGACCTGGCTATAGCTGTTGGCCAGATTCTGCACACCGGAGTTGCCCGGCACGATCGCCGTCGGCAGATGGGTGAATTGCAGATTGTAGCGCTTGTCATCATGCGACCAGCGCACGCCGGCGGTGGCCTTCAGTTGATCGGTGATCTTGTAGTCCGCCTGGCCGAAGAAGGCGTAGCTCTCGATGCGCGAGCGCTGATAGCTGACCGACGTCGGCGAGAAGAATTGCCAGGAGAAGCCCTGACCGGCCTTCTCACGCAGGTAGTAGGCGCCAACGGTGTAGTTCAGGCGATCGTCCGCGAGCTTGCCCTGCAGCTGGAGCTCTTGGGTGAACTCATCGGACTTCACGCCGGACGCCGCCATGATCAGGCCGGTGCCGCTGAAGTCGGTGGTGAAATCATCACGCAGGGAGGTGAAGCCGGTGATCGAGCGCAGCGTGGCGGAACCCAGGTCGTAGGACATGTTGAGGCTGGCGAGCCATTGGTGGGTGCGCTCGTAGGGCTCTGACGCGATCGGCGCCGGTGACCGCGGCAGCAACGGGCGGTTGACGTTGTAGAAGCCGCCGTAGGTCGGCACGAGGTCGGCCGAACGATACTGCGTGCCGGCGGCAACGAAGCGCGTCGGCGTGGCGGGCACCTGCGGCAGCGCGTCGTTGGTGCTGCGGGTGTAGGACACGGAGGCGACGGCATCGAATGCCTCGCCGCCCATGTAGTGCAGCTTACCCCGCGCGGCGACGTTGCGTTCCTTGCCGGTATCCTTGTTGGTGGCGATGTTGCGGAACTGGCCATCCTTGCCGTTCGCCTGCGCGGCGATCGACGCCGCCCACGAGTCATTCAGCGGTCCGCCCACGGACGCGCTGGCGCGATACTGGTTGTAGTTGCCGTAACCGAGGGTGCCGTTGAACCAGGAAGTCTGGCCCGGCGTCTTGGTGATGAACTTCACCGCGCCCGCCAGCGTGTTGCGGCCGTATAGCGTGCCTTGCGGTCCGCGCAGCACTTCCACGCGCTCGATGTCGGCGAGTTGCGCATTGTTGCCGTTCAGGCGCGGGATGTAGACGTCATCGACGTAAATGCCGAAGGGCGATTCCGCCACCACCAGCGAAGCGTCCTGCTGCGTGGAGCCGCGCAGCGACGGCGACAGGTTGGTCGGCGTCGTGATGTTGTTCAGCATCTTCAGGCTGGGAACGATGCGCTGCAGGTCCTGGGATTCCGTCACCTGTCGGTTCTGCAGTGTTTCCGGTGAGATCGCCGTAACGGCGATCGGCACCGACTGCAGCGATTCTTCGCGCCGCTGCGCGGTGACCACGACTTCCTCCAGACCGCCGGTCTGGGCGAAGGCGATGCCGCTGCTCATCAAGCCTGCGGCCAGAATCGTCGTGCTGCGCAGAACGCTTTTCATTCGGGGCTCCCCCTTGTTGTTGCCGTCCAGGCGACCAGAGCGTGGCGGCGCGCTACCAGAGGCTTTGATTTTGCACGGGAAGCTGTTGCAAAATCTGATCCAATCATGGTCTGAATCATAAAATGAAGATCATTGTTGCTCCGGAGCCACTCGCGCCGACCGACGCGCGGTTCGGCACCTACATCAACTGGGCGATCTCGCAAGACATCGGCCCGTACAGGCTTGCGGAATTGGATGGTCCGTGGCCGGTGACGGTCACCTACATGCGCGCTCCGCCTGGGGCGATGCGGCGGCCGCGCGAATCTTTCCACGACCTGTTCATCTCGCTGCGCACGGTGGACCTGTGGGAGCAGAGCGGCGGCCGGCGGCGGCGCTATATCTTCCGTCGCGGCACGATTGGCTTCACCGCCGCCAGCACCACCTGGAACATCGCGTGGACCGGACAGATCGAGGGCTTCGGATTCCTGTTCGACGATTCCGTGCTGCGGCGCGCGCTGGGTGAGGAAGCCGATACAGTGCGCTGGCGCATGGCGCTGTCCGATCACGCGCCGGCGATCGGCTTCCTCGGAATCGAGATCGCGAGCCAGGTGTTCGCGGGATTCCCCGACGGGCGCGCGCATGTGGACCAGATGCTCGGTACGTTCCTGGGCATGGCCGCGCGGCGCTACGGCGCGAAGCCGGAACGCGACGCGATGAAGCTGGGGCGGCATCACCCGCAGGTGCAGCGCGCCATCGTCTATATCGACGAGCATCTCGGCGAACACTTCGCGCTCGATGACGTGTGCGTGGCGGCGGACATCTCCGTCGCGCATCTGAACCGCAGCTTCCAGGCGGAGGTCGGCACGTCGGTATGGCAGTACGTGAAGGCCCGCCGGCTGGAAAAGGCACAAGACCTGCTGCGCAGCACCGAACATCCCATCGCCACCGTGGCGGCCACCTGCGGCTTCGGCTCCACGGCGCATTTCACCAATGCCTTCCGCGCGCGCTATGGCGTGGCGCCGAGCGCCTCCAGATTGAAGTAGGGCCGGGCGAAGTCGCCCACCGCCAAAGAGGCGGCCCCCCACCGCATGTTTAGGCGGTGAATAGGCGGTGAAAATTCCGGGCAAGGGTGGCCGTTGCCATGACTCCCGTTCCTGAACGCGACCCCCGGCAAGAGCATGGGGATGATTCCGGAATCCGTCAAAGGTCACGGTGTGTGCAGTTTGCAGTGCTCGCCACCCACGTGACGCTAGCGTCGGCCTTTCCGCAGTGGATCGCAGGCCACGCGCAATCCCTCAACGGCGTCGAGTCGGTCATGAGCAGACACGCGGCCGATATGGAAAGACGCACGGCATTCCCCCGGACAACGGCAACAGGTCAGTCTCAATCAAAGACGCAAGGCCTGACGCTCACTATTTCACCGTCGCGGTAGCAAAGGCTGGTTTGCGGCGATTTGACGTCCGGTTTTATGTAGTATTCGTAGAACACGTATTCCCCGTGATAGACGCCGTCTTTCTTAGGCGCTTTGGATCGGATCTGCTTTCCGTGGTAGCCCGTCTCGGTCACCAGGTTAGGTTTGAGCGGCGTGGTGACGGTGGTCATCGGAATCCACTGCTTATCGTTTGTGCGCACGACCGCCACCGAGACAGCCTTCGCGTCCCCCATGCTTTCGGGAAGGGCGTAGGAGAAGGCGAGAACATCGGCGTCTTTGGTGTTGTTCAGGTAAGTGGCCACCGTCGAACGAACTTGGGGATCGAAATAGTACGAAAGCGTCTCGAAGCGCTGATGCTTGACGATCAGGGCGCTTGGCTGGCCCGCAGCCATGATGGTTTGCAAATGCACCAGGATCGGCATGGCACTGAGGGTAGATTCACGCCCAGCGGCGTCCCGCGATCCGCTCACCTGCGTGGCGAAGACCCAGGCATCTAACGGCCCATCAAGCTTGCCGTCCGTGCAGGCGGCTTGCACCGGCCAAACTTTCGCGTCGATTACGTAAATTCTCGGCATGAACGTCGGGCCGCTGTAAGGCCGCCGCTCGGCCGCAGACATCTCAGAGAAATTGCGGACGCCCGCGAGTTTGCGGATTTCGGCGTCCGCGCCCGGGCACGGGATGGAGATCGATTGCGCCGGCGGCACGAGCTCCGAATCCTTGGTGCCGATCTTAGCAATCTCCTGCCTCGCCAGATCGAGCATGCCTTGCAAAGTGGGGTCATCGCTGGTGGGCAGGTCCGCCGCGACCCCGCCCGCTTTCTTGTTGCCGACCGGACAATCCGGACATGCGGGGTTGGCGGGTTTGCGCGAGCCGCGCCGCTTGGCGAGAAGGTCCGCCGCGAGGGCATCGTTCTTTGGGCGCGCATTGGCATCCGCGGCCGCGATTGCTTCGGCCTGGGCGACGGCTTTTGCCTCCGCCGCGGCACGGGCCTTCTCATCGGCGACGCGCTTCTCTTCCGCCGCGCGCTCCTGCTCGCGCGCGATACGCGCGTCTTCAAGCACCCTGCCCTGCGCGGTGAACGTAGGCGCGCCGAGGATCACCTCGACTCTCTTCACGACGCCGCCGCCGACGTTGAAATCCTGCTGAAACACGGCTTCCTTGGTTTCGCCGACAGGCTTAACCGCCCGCAGCGTGACCGAACCCGCCGGCACCGGCGTGTCGATTGGGCAGTCCCCTTTGAATTCCCCGTTTATGGACACCGCCGCACCGGCGCTTTCGCCGTCGCAAGTCACCCGCACCATCGCGCGCGGCGCCGAGGAAGATGGCTCGGCTGCCCCCGCCGGCGCAGTCAACAGCACCGCGACAATGGCCGCAGCAAAACGCGTGTCTATGCGCATGAGATGATGGTTGCCTGGTTATGGATTGCGGAGCGCGCAGGGAATCACTAGGTTTTGAACGCGCCCGGGGAAGTTGAAGTGTGGGTGGCGCACAAGTGTATCCGGAACATTCATGCGGTTTCAAATCGTAAGACTTGTCGTCGCCTGTTTCGTGCTGGCGGGCGGCGTCGTTGCCGCGGCGCCAACGGACGACTTCGACGATCTGTTGAAGATGTCCGAGCAGCTGGACCAGTTGGACCGGCAAGATTTCGAGCAATCCATACTTTCCGCCGAGAACTGCACTGCAGCGCGCGACTTTAAGTGCGCGGAGCGTCATTTGCAGAAGGCGACAAAGGTCGTCTCCGGAAACGCGGACAAGGCTGTTTTGAAAGGCGCGCAGAATTATTTGGTCGCGGAGCGCCAAGCGGCGGCGCGCGAGGATGAGCAGCGGATCGCGGAAGAACGGCGGCTCGAGAAGCAAGCCGCGCAGGCCGATCTTGAGTCGCGCTGCGATGAACGCTGCACGCGGCCAGGGCAGTTGCGACAGTGCTACGAGGGCCGGCTGGAGTACTTCCGGTGCACGGACGACGACGGCGGCTCGCAGGGCTCCAGCATCGGCTTGGCAATTCTCGGCGGCGTCAATCAAGCGCTGGCGGGCAAGGCGCAGATCGACGGCATCCATAACCGCGCCATGGAGCAATTCCAGGCGGCGGCGGAGGAGCGGCGGCGGGCGCAGGCGGCGCAGCGCGAACGGGAGCTTGCCCAGCGCGAAGAGAACCGCAGGACGCTCCTCGCCCAGCGCCAGCGGGAGAGCGAGGCACGCCAGCAACAGACGCGGGCGAACACGCAAGCGCGCGAACAGCAAGTGGCGCTGGCCCAGGATAAGCAGCGCCAGGAGTCCGCGGAGCGTCAACGGCGCGCGGAAGAGCAGACCCGCGCGCAAGAGGCCGCCGCGCGTGCACAAGAGTCGGCGGCCCGCGAACAGAGGCGCGTCGCCGACGCGGCGGCCGCGAAGGCGAAGCGTGAGCAGGCCGAGGCGGATCGCGTGCTTCTGCGCGAGGCGGAGAAACAGGCGGCAGCCGAACAGGCGCGAACCTATTTGGAGACGATGGCGCGCGGGACGCAGCTCAAGGCCCGCACATGTTACGGCGACATGTATGTCGTCGGCATGCGCCCGAAGGTCTCACCCGAAGCCGTGCCGTGCATCGATGTGCATTACCGGGCGCGCTGCCCGGGATCCAATGCTTACATCGACGGTGTGGGCAGTAATTTCATTGGCATCGCTACCGATTGCTTCACGGGCGATACGTTCGAGACGTTCAAGATCAAGCCCACGCCGTCCTGCCCGGCCGAAGTGATGCAAGTCACCGTGCGTGCCGTGACGGCTTGCAAGATCGGGCGCGGATAGGCCGCCGGGCGCCGCCGCTAACGGTGCAAGGTACCTACTGCCCTTTGGCCGTAGCGCCTGAGACCGCGGCCAGGATGCTGGGCGTCCTCGCCTGTGGCTGCGTGCCCAACGTTTCATTTCGCTGGAGACGGATGTCCGGGTTCTGGACGGTTCGGCACTCGCCGGTGGCGTCGATGAACACCACCCAAAGCAAGTGCCAATCCGGACCGTAGTCGATCACGAATTCGGCCATGCCCCGGCCGAAAGGGGTCTCCAGCGGGATGGGGGGAATGCAGCGCGTCAACATGCGGGCAGAGCTATGACAGGGGTGACTTCAGCCGACGGCGATTCGCGCGGACCTTGCCTCGATAGAGCCCGAGCGTTTTGGTAGCGACGCTGAGCGGGGTGAAGCCAAGTCCACCCGTTGCCGCGAGCGTCGCGAGCTCGGTTCCGGCTTGGACTTTCTCACGCACCATCTTTTGGATTCAGCCCTGCCAGCGGCATTGCCGGCGGAGATCTTGATCGTGCGCAGGGCGATGACCGCCGAGGCCTCCATCATCATCGCGGCCGTCTTCAACCCAACGGAGAGCCATGGATTCCGATAGCGCACTTCTGTTTCCTTCTGGCAGCGAAAAGGAACACCCATAGGCGATCGCTCACCTATGGGTGCCCGCATCCGGCACTAACCCCCGGAGATGCAGCGAGCCTTAGCGATAGAGCGCGCGTTCGGCTTCGATTTGCGCCGGCGTATAGGCCGGGGCGCTGGCATCGAAGGTCGTCCAGTTCGTCTTGGAATACTGCGTGCGACGCAGAGACGGATCGACGGCTTTGAAGCCGGCGAGGATGTCTTCGACTTTGGCCACTTCGTCGTCGTCCGCCTTGACGGAGACAAGCGCGCCGCCGCGACGGATCGATTCAGCATAAAGCTCGGCATCTTCCTTGCTGACTTCGTATTCCGTCAGCTTGCCG
The DNA here is from genome assembly GCA_965279655.1 of Rhodospirillaceae bacterium. Classification (GTDB taxonomy): domain Bacteria; phylum Pseudomonadota; class Alphaproteobacteria; order Rhodospirillales; family Rhodospirillaceae; genus SCTM01. The sequence continues at coordinate 4,114,272 of OZ257255.1, read as the reverse complement.
ATCAGGCCGCCCGTTGCCGCACCAGCGGTCGCGCCGACAGCCGCGCCCGCCGCCGCGGCCACAAGCCAGCCCGCCGCCACGACCGGACCAACGCCCGGAATGGCCAGCATGCCGAGCCCGGCCAGCAATCCCGCGCCGCCGCCGGCGACCGCGCCCGCAGCAGCGCCGCCGCCCGCGCCCTTAGCGGTTGCGTCCTTGTCGGTGGGGTCGTTCTTATTATCGACGTTGTTCGCGACAATGCTGATGTCGTTGTGGGAGATATCCGCGTTCTCGAGCGCGTGGATGGCGGCCACAGCGTCGCTGTAGTTGTCGTAAATCTTGTTCACAATCTTGGTCATTCGAAACACCTTGTGTTGGTTGAAAAGCGGACGCGCCGTTACTTGGTTGTGATGTTGCCCTGGTAGTCGACGGCGACATTTACCGACTTGCCGGCTTTCGTGGCCTTGCCGTGCCAGATGGACTGATCGTCCTTCGTCAGGCCGGTGACGCCGATGTAACCGTTGTCCTGCAGGCGTTTCGTCGCCTGATCTTCGGTGAAGCTGTTCTTCCCGGCGACCGGAGCCGCGGTGGTCTTGTTGACGTCGCTCGGGCTCGCGACGGCGGCAGGCGTGTCGGTCGCGCGCGGCGCATCGGTCTTCGATTGAGCGAGCGCCGAGCCAGCAATTAACACTGCTGCGGCGCCAACGAGGGCGGCGGATTTCATGATATTTCCTTTGTGGGTTTGAGCCGGGAACGAGCGCGCGTTTCCCGAAAATGCCAACGAGCGCCGTCGTCAGGAAGTTGTTCCGGCACAAATAATAAAAGCCTCCGCTGGCCTTGCTTCAGACGCGCGGCGGATCGGGTGAGCGCGTGACGATGCAGCGCGGGCGCATCGGTGTCGCGCCGCGCGCCTCCCGCGCCAACGACGCGCGGGAGGGGCAACAGTCGGCGTCGATACGCCACGATCCGTGAAGCGGCGGAACTACCTTCTCTTTTTTGGATTGCCGTCCTTGGGCCGCGGGTCGTCCTTCGCCTTGGTCGAGGGTTCACGCGACCAAAGACGAAGCTGGCGGGCCGCCTTCACGAAGGCATCGGCGTCCTTCTTCCCGTTCAAGGAAATGAAAGCTTCGTCGACCTTGTCCGCGAGGCCGACCGCTTCAAACAGCGCAGCGGCGGCGGGGGTGTAGCCGATGAATTTGCAATGCGCGTAGGCATCCGACACGAAATCCCGCGCGGGGCCGTGGGATTTGAGAAGCTCGGCGCCTTCTTCCGAGAACAGGAGGACCACCGCATCGTAGAGGACCGATGGACCGCCATCGATCTTCTGTTTCGCGGGAACCTGCGTTCCGTTTGAAAGCGTGACGCCGGCGATGCGGGGCGCCACCACCTCGAAGCTCGCGCCTTCCTTCTCGATCGCCGCCGTGAGCGCGGCGAAGAGCGCGCCGTCCGCGCCGTCGGTGGCGAAGATGCCGACCTTGCGGCCTTCGAGGGTGGCCGGCGGGCGCTTCAAGATGCTGAGCGAATCGGACACGGCCAAGTCTTTCCGTGTCGGGCGCGCCGCCTGGGCGGCCTTGGGCAGCGAAATCCCAAGACCATCGGCGACGGTTTGCGCGAAGTCCGTCTCGATATTCATGAGGTGCGAGACCATGCGCGCGCGGATGTCGGGGCGCTCGACCTTCGACAGCTCGAACACCAGGGCGTCGACGATGTGCTTCTGCTCCGTCGGCGTTTGGCTGATGTAGAACTGCCGCGCCTGGCTGTAGTGATCGGCGAAGGTTTCGGAGCGGACGCGTTGTTTCGGCCCTTCGGCGGGCTCGGCGAAGCTGCGGGTTCCGATCGCGGGATTTTCGCGCGGACCGCCGTCCGCTCCCCAGCTGTTGGGTTCGTAGTTAACGCGCCCCACCGGGTTGCGCATGGCCATGTGCCCGTCCTGCTGGAAGTGCGCGAACGGACACTTCGGCGCATTGATGGGGATGTGGGTGAAGTTCGGGCCGCCCAGCCGCTTTATCTGCGTATCGAGGTAGGAGAAGTTGCGGCCCTGCAGGAGCGGATCGTTGCTGAAATCGATTCCCGGCGGCACGTTCTGGGTACAGAAGGCGACCTGCTCCGTCTCCGCGAAGAAGTTGTCGACCATGCGGTCCAGCACCAAGCGTCCGACGATGCGCACCGGAAGAATTTCCTCCGGGATCAGCTTGGTGGGATCGAGCACATCGAAGTCGAATGCGTCGGCGAACTTCTGATCGAACAGCTGAACGCCCAATTCCCACTCCGGGAAATTGCCGGTGGTGATGGCGTCCCACAGATCGCGGCGATGGAAGTCGGGATCGGCGCCGTTGATCTTCACGGCCTCGTTCCATGCGACCGACTGCAAGCCGAGCTTCGGCTTCCAGTGGAACTTGACGAAGGTGGAGCGGTCTTTCTTGTCGAGAAAGCGGAAGGTGTGGACGCCGAAGCCTTCCATGAAACGATAAGACCGCGGGATGGCGCGATCGGACATGACCCACATGATCATGTGCATGCTCTCAGGCGTGAGCGTGATGAAATCCCAGAAGTTGGTGTGCGCGGACTGTGCCTGGGGGAAAGCGCGATCGGGTTCCGGCTTCACCGAGTGGATGATGTCGGGGAATTTGATCGCGTCCTGAATGAAGAACACGGGGATGTTGTTGCCGACGAGGTCCCAGTTGCCTTCCTTCGTGTAGATCTTGACGGCGAAGCCGCGCACGTCGCGCGCGAGATCGAACGAACCCTTGCTGCCGGCCACGGTGGAGAAGCGCACGAACGCCGGCGTCTTCTCGCCCTTGCGCTGGAACACATCCGCCCGGGTGACATCCGTGAGGGGATCCGTGACCTGGAAATAGCCGTGCGCGCCGTAGCCGCGGGCGTGAACCACGCGTTCGGGGATCCGCTCGTGATCGAAGTGGAACAGCTTCTCGCGCAGATGGAAGTCTTCGAGGAGCGCCGGCCCGCGCGCGCCGGACTTGAGGGAGTTCTGATCATCCGCAACGGGAATGCCTTGCTGCGTGGTGAGAGTCGTTGCGCGCTCGGTGGTGGCTTGGTGCGTTTCTCCTCCCGGCGCTTGGGTTTCCTGATAGCTGGTGGAGAGGTCTGCGCCGTTCTTGGCGGCGCGCGCACTGGCTTTTGCCACGGAATTCCCCTGTGAATGATGTCGCCCGAAGCGACGGCGGTTTTTCAACGAGCTGAACTTGGAATGGTTCCAAGAATTGCGGGAAATACTGCGCTGGCTTTTTTGCCGTGCGGAAAACGGAAGCGGCGGAAGGCGTCGGGGCCTGCCGATCGAGCCCCTATGACGTCTTGGTTCCAAGGACGCGTGGTGGCCTCGGGGACGTGGTGGAGCGGATGGTTCGGCGCCGGTTCACCTCAAAGGCTGATCTTTTTACCTCCGCGTGTCGAAGCGGTCCGGACGTAGACTGTGGACCTGCCTTTTTCACAGGGATGCCTCATGACCGGTCCTTCCGACGTCTCACGCCGCGCGCTTGCGGCGCTTCCCCTCGCGGCCGGCGCGCTCGGGTTTTCAGCAGCGGCCAACGCGGCGCAGAAACAGCCGCCGGCGCGGGGCTATGCGCAAGCGCCCTTCGGCCTGATCCACTATCGCGACACAGGGGTGGGGCGGCCGCTGGTGCTGATCCACCAGGCGCCGATGAGCTCGCAGCAGTTCGACACGGTGTATCCGCTGTTCGCCGCCAAGGGCGTGCGCGCCATCGGCATCGACCAGCCGGGCGCGGGCATGTCGGACCCGACGACGCTCGAACCTAAAGCAGAAGAATGGGCGAAGATCGTGCCGGCGGTGCTGGACCATCTTGGCATCAAGCAGGCGGATATCGCGGGGCATCATACCGGATCGACGATCGCGCTGGCCGCGACGATGCGTTTCCCCGAACGGATCAAGAGCCTGTCCATGCACGCGGCCCTGCTGGTGACGGAAGAAGAGCGCGCCAAGCGGAAGCACAATCCGAACGCGCCCGAGACGTCGCCCTACAAGGCGGACGGCAGCCACCTGACCGACGCCTTCATGAGCCGCTTCAAGATGTATGGACCGGGCGCGGACCCGAAGCTGATAACGCGCTATACGGTGGAGCGGTTCATGGCGACGGGCGTGAGCTGGCACCCGCATGAGGTGGCGTATCAGTTCGACTCAGGCGCCGCGCTGAAGAAGATCAAGACGCGCACGCAAGTGATCGGCAACAGCGGCGATATGATCATCGACATGACGCGCAAGATCAAAGACCTGCGGCCGGACATCAAGTACGTCGAGATCCCCGGCGGCGGCGTCGACATCACCGACCAGGCGCCGCAGGCGTGGGTGGATGCGGTGGTGAGCTTCATGCAGGCGTGAGCGCGAACCACATCCCGCCCCGCGCCTGACGGGAGACCGACGTCCCACGCATGTCCAGCCAACGGACAGGCCGCCACCGCGCCTAGCTCAGGCTTCGCGCAATGCTGATAGCCTTGCTGCTCGTGCGCAGGGAGGCTGACCATGAAATTCGCGGGCTGGCAGGTGGCGCTGGCGTTCGTCGCCGGCGTGACGATCGCCCACTGGGGCGGGGAAAGGGCGGTCGCGGCAACGGCGCGGCCGGTGTTCGCGGAACCCTCGGCGCAGGATCAAGCCGCCATCGAGCATGCCGTCCACGAGTTCGGCCGGATGATGGGCGATTTGAAAGGTCCGCGGCCCAGCCTTCTGTTCGATGCCGACGAGCCGGCGCCGCTTTATCTGGCCGAGGAAATGGACGATTGGGCGGAGGGGTGGGACGGCCTGCGCGCCTACCACGATGACCCCAAGATGCTCGCCTTTGTCGACGCGGTCGATCTGCATCCCTCGCGTTTCAGGATCAAGATGCTGACCCCGGACTTGGCGTTGGTGGCCTGGCACGTCCATGCCGAACAGAAGATGCGCGGCGGCAAGCCATGGGCGGAATGGCTGCGGGCGAACGCGATCCTGCATCGCACGCCGGCCGGATGGCGCTTCGTCTACTATGCCGAGGCGGCGCGCTCGACGATGCGGTATGTGCGCGAGATGTACGAGCGCCTGGCCTCGCCGGAATTCCGCGCCCGCTTCGAGACCAAGCCATAGACGGACGTATCATGACGACGGCGGTTATTACCGGCTCGACCCGGGGAATCGGATTTGGCCTGGCCAAGGAATTCCTGCGGCGCGGCCACAACGTTGTCATCAGCGGACGGCGCGAGAGCGCCTGCACCGCGGCGGCGGCCGAACTCACCGCGCATGCATCCGGCGGCGCGCGAATCCTGGCGGTGGCCTGCGACGTGAGCGATTACGCCCAGGTGCAATCCTTGTGGGATCAGGCGGTCGCCGCCTTCGGGCGCGTGGATGTGTGGATCAACAACGCGGGCATGGCGAATACGCGCCTGCCGATCGGCACGCTGAAGACGGACGAGGTGAACGCGGTCGTGCGGACCAATGTCCTCGGCACGATGTACGGGGCGAAGATCGCGTTGGCGGGCATGCGCGCGCAAGGCAGCGGCGCGATCTACAATTTCGAGGGCTTCGGTTCCAACGGCCAGAAGAGTCCCGGCATCAGCCTGTATGGCTGTACGAAATTCGGCATCACCTACTTCACCAAGGCGCTGATCGCGGAGACCAAGGGTGGTCCGGTGCGGGTGGGATACCTCAGCCCCGGCATCGTCATGACCGACATGATCCTGGACGATCGCGACAAGATGACGCCGGAAGCGTGGAACAAGGTCATGCGGGTCTACAACATCCTCGGCGATCGCGTTGAGACCGTGACGCCGTGGCTGGTGGAGAAGGTGCTGGCCGATACGCGCCACGGCACCCGGATTGCGTGGCTCACGATCCCCGGGGCCGTGCGGCGTTTCATCAAGTCCCGTCTGTCGCCGCCGGGAAACCGGTTTCCGGAATACATGGCGGCGGGATAGGACACCTCCGTCGGTCAACAAAAAACCCCGCGTCTTACGGCGCGGGGTTCTTCGTTGCTGAAAGCGCGGTGTTTAGGCCGCGAGGCTGCGCAGCACGTAGTGCAGGACGCCGCCGTTCTTGTAGTAGTCGAGCTCGCCGCTGTTATCGATGCGGCACTGGACCGTGATGGTCTCGCTGGTGCCGTTGGCGCGGTGGATGGTGACGTTCACGTCGCCGAGCGGCTTAATCGCTGTGAGCCCCTTGATGTCGAAGGTCTCGGTGCCGTCGAGGTTCAGGGACTTGCGCGTCATGTCGCCCTTGAACTGCAGGGGCAGCACGCCCATGCCGACCAGGTTGGAGCGATGGATGCGCTCGAAGCTTTCCACCAGCACGGCCTTCACGCCGAGCAGGTTGGTGCCCTTCGCCGCCCAGTCGCGGGACGAGCCGGTGCCGTATTCCTTGCCGCCGACGACGACCAGCGGAACGCCGGCGTCCTTGTACTTCATGGCGGCATCGTAGATCGGCATCACTTCGCCGGAGGGGTGATACTTGGTCACGCCGCCTTCGACGCCGGGCACCATCTCGTTCTTGATGCGGATGTTGGCGAAGGTGCCGCGCATCATGACTTCGTGGTGTCCGCGCCGCGCGCCATAGGAATTGAAATCCTTCGGTGCGACGCCGTGCTCGATGAGGAACTTGCCCGCGGGGCTGTCCTTCTTGATCGAACCGGCCGGGGAGATGTGGTCGGTCGTGACCGAGTCACCCAGGATCGCCATGGGACGCGCGCCGACGATGTCGGTGATGGCCTTGGGCGTCTTCGACATGCCGACGAAGTAAGGCGGGTTGGCGACGTAGGTGGACTTGCCGTCCCAGCTGTAGGTCTCGGTCTTCTCGGCCTTCACGGCCTGCCAGGGCACGGGGCCCTTGAACACGTCGGAGTAGCGGTTGGAGAACATGGCGCGGGTGAGGAACTTCTCGGTGTATTCCGCGACTTCCTGCGGGGTCGGCCAGATGTCCTTCAGGTAGACGGGATGACCATCGCTGCCGGTGCCGAGGGACTCGGTTGTGATGTCCTTCTTCATGGAGCCGAGCAGCGCGTAGGCGACGACCAGTGGCGGCGAAGCGAGATAGTTCGCCTTCACGTGCGGGCTGATACGGCCTTCGAAGTTGCGGTTGCCGGAGAGCACGGCGGTGACGACGAGATCGCCGGTCTCGATCGACTTGGCGATGTTCTCATCGAGCGGGCCGGAGTTGCCGATGCAGGTGGTGCAACCATACCCAACCGTCTGGAAGCCCAGCGCGTCGAGTTCGGATTGCAGGCCGGCGGCGGTGAGATAATCCGTCACCACCTGGCTGCCGGGCGCGAGCGAGGTCTTCACCCACGGCTTGCGGGTGAGGCCCTTCGCGCGGGCCTTCTTCGCCAGCAGGCCGGCGGCGAACAGCACCGACGGATTGGAGGTGTTGGTGCAGGAGGTGATGGCGGCGATGACGACGTCGCCGTCGTCGAGCTTGTCCTTCGCGCCGGCGCCGGTGAGACCTTCGACCGGTGCGCAAGCGGCGGTGGCGTGGCCGAAGCCGTCGCCGAGCGCCTTGGTGAATTCCGACGCGGCGGCGGAAAGGGTCACGCGATCCTGCGGACGCTTCGGACCGGCGAGCGACGGCTCCACCTTGCTCATGTCGAGTTCGAGCGTGTCGGTGAACACCGGATCGGCGGTGCTGTCGTCGCGCCACAGACCTTGGGCCTTGGCGTAGGCTTCGACGAGCGCGACACGTTCAGGCTCGCGGCCGGTGAAGGTGAGATAGCGGCAGACTTCCTTGTCGATCGGGAAGAAGCCGCAGGTGGCGCCGTATTCCGGCGCCATGTTGGCGATGGTGGCGCGGTCGGTCAGCGAGAGGTCGTTGAGGCCCGGGCCGTAGAATTCCACGAACTTGCCGACCACGCCCTTCTTGCGCAGCATCTGCGTGACGGTGAGCACGAGATCGGTGGCGGTGCAGCCCGCCGGGATCTTGCCGGTGAGCTTGAAGCCGACGACTTCGGGAATGAGCATTGGCGTCGGCTGGCCGAGCATGGCCGCTTCCGCTTCGATGCCGCCCACGCCCCAGCCGAGCACGGCGAGGCCGTTGACCATGGTGGTGTGTGAGTCGGTGCCGACGAGGGTGTCGGGATAGGCGAGCGTCTTGCCCTTGTCGTCGCCGGTCCACACGACCTGCGCGAGATACTCGACGTTGACCTGGTGACAGATGCCGGTGCCCGGCGGGACAACGCGGAAGTTGTTGAAGCCCATCTGGCCCCAGCGCAGGAACTTGTAGCGTTCGCCGTTGCGCTCGAACTCGATGTCGATGTTCTGCTGGAGCGCTTCCTTGGTGCCGTAAGAGTCGACCATCACCGAGTGATCGATGACGAGATCGACCGGCGAGAGCGGATTGATCTTCTGCGGATTGCCGCCGAGCGACTTGAGCGCATCGCGCATGGCGGCGAGATCGACCACGGCGGGAACGCCGGTGAAGTCCTGCATGAGCACGCGCGCGGGACGGTAGGCGATCTCCGCGTCGGACTTCTTGTCCTTCAACCAACCGGCGAGCGCCTTGACGTGATCGACGGAGACGGTGTGGCCACCGTCCTCATACCGCAGCAGGTTCTCGAGCAGGACCTTCAGGGAGAAGGGCAGACGGGAGACGTCACCGAGGGACTTCGCCGCTTCGGGGATGCTGAAATAGTCATAGGATTTGGCACCAACCGTCAGCGTACGACGGACTTTCAAGGTGTCTTGGCCGCTGAGCGACATGCGATACCCCTCTCGGATTTCGGAAAATATGTGTTTGGACGACCTGCCCGTCGGCTGTGGATAAGCCGCTGAACTCCGCCCCCCGGGTTCTGGGGTGCATCATCCACATCCGCCGCCCCTTGTCCAGGCGCGGTATGGCGAATTGCCTAACCAAGTCTTTGGCGGACAAGCGCTTTCCTGTCCTGCTATTGTCCCGCCATGGGCGCGGAGGGGTTTGAACAGGCGGCATTTTCCGGGACCGGGCTGGCATGCCGGCGCGGCGGCCGGACCGTCTTTGCGGAACTGGCTTTCCGGCTGGAAAGCGGGGGCGCCCTGGTCCTGCGGGGGGCCAACGGCAGCGGCAAGACGACTTTGCTGCGCCTGATGGCCGGATTGAGCGTGCCGACCGCCGGGCAGCTGGCCTGGAACGGGGCCGATGCCCTGGACGACCCGGACGCCCATGGGGCGCGGACCCGCTTTGTCGGGCACCTGGACGGGCTGAAGCCTTCCATGACCGCGACCGAGAACCTGGCCTTCGCCGCCCAGTTGTGGGGCGACGCGACAGCCGCGCGTGTCGGCGCGGCGTTGGACGCTTTTGGATTAGGACGGCTCGCGGAGTTGCCGGTGCGGGTGCTGTCCGCCGGGCAGCGCCATCGCCTCGCGCTCGCAAGATTGCTTGTGGTGCCCGCGCCGCTGTGGCTGCTGGATGAACCGGGCAATGCGCTGGACGATGACTCACTGCACGCGCTGGCGCGCGTCGTGGCGGAGCACAGAAATCGCGGCGGCATGATCGTAGTGGCGGCCCATGGGGCGGCGCCCGTCACCGATGGCGCGACGCTCGACGTCACCCGTTTTGCCGCCGTCATTCCCCCGCATTGGAGCGACGCGGCGTGAGCGGCTTTCGCGTCATCCTCGCGCGCGATCTGAAACTCGCGCTGCGGCAAAGTGGCGATAGCCTTACGGCCATCGGCTTTTTCGCCATTGCGACGGTGTTGTTCCCCTTCGGCGTCGGACCCGAAAGCGAGATCCTGGCGCGCATCTCAGGTGGTGTTCTGTGGGTGACGGCGCTGCTGGCGTCGCTGCTGTCGCTTGAAAGAGTCTTCGCCACGGACTTCGAGGACGGCACGCTCGATCAACTCCTTCTCTCCGGCACGCCGGTGTCGCTGATCGTTCTGGCGAAGGTCATCGCGCATTGGGCGACCACGGGGATTCCGTTGCTGATCGCCGCGCCCATCCTTGCGCCGACCCTGCATTTGCCGGTGAGCGGCTACGGCCCGCTGCTGCTGGCGCTGGCTTTGGGCACGCCGACGCTGAGCCTGATCGGGGCCGTGGGGGCGGCGCTGGTCCTGGGCGCGCGGCGGGGTGGGGTTTTGCTGTCCCTGCTCGTCCTGCCGCTGTACGTGCCGGTGCTGATCTTCGGGACGGCGGCCGTGGAGGCCGGGGTGACCGATATGGCCGTGCGGCCACCTTTGCTGGTCCTGGCGGGGATGTTCGTGCTGGCGCTGACCATGGCCCCCTACGCCACCGCCGTGGCCCTGCGCCAAGCGGCCCAGTAGGCCGAAACTTGTACGATTTGAACGCGATGTGATCGCCCAGCCATTGGGTTTTTCGCCGTAAGGCATGGCGGCGCGGCACACCTTGGGCTACATCATCGGCCATGCATAAGTACGCCAATCCGACGGAATTCATGCGTATCGCCAATGCGGTCCTGCCATGGGCCGCGGGCGTGACGGCGATCTGTTTCCTGGTGGGCCTGCCCCTCGCGCTGATCGCCGCGCCGGCGGATTACCAGCAGGGCGAGGCCTACCGGATCATGTACATCCACGTACCGTCGGCTTGGATGGGCTCGATGGTCTACGCGATCATGGCCGGCGGCAGCGCGGGCTTCCTAATCTGGCGCCATCCGATCGCGCATCTGGTGGCGCGCGCGTCGGCGCCGGTGGGCGCGATCTTCACCGCCCTGTGCCTGGTGACAGGCATGCTGTGGGGACAGCCCATGTGGGGCACGTTCTGGGTGTGGGACGCGCGCCTGACCTCGATGCTGATGCTGTTCTTCCTCTACCTCGGCTATCTCGCGCTGGGCGAAGCGTTCGAGGATCCGGAACGCGGGGACAAGGCCGCGGCGGTGCTCGCGCTGGTGGGATCGGTGAACCTGCCAATCATCCATTTCTCGGTGGAGTGGTGGAATACACTGCACCAGCCCTCCATTTTCACGATGAAGGGCATGACCATCAATAAGGCGATGATCTTGCCGCTATTCGCGATGGTTTTCGCGTTCATGGGTTACTACCTGTGCATCCTCGTGCTGCGCCTGCGCGCCGAGATCCTGAGCGCGAAGATTCGTAACGCGCGCGTGTCGCGCGCCGCCCAGCCGATGAACTCAACCGGGAACTCACCGGGGAACGCGCCGGGGACGCAGGCCGCGTCATGATCGAGCATCTGATCAACATGGGCGGCTATGCCGCCTACGTGTGGCCCTCGTATGGGTTCGCGGCGGTGTGCATCGTCGGCATGTATGTGATCACGCGCCGGACGCTGAAGGCGCGCGAAGCGGAATTCGAACGGCTCAAGCGTGAGCGGCGCGAAGGACCCTAGGCCATGGCACTGACCCGCAAGACGCGGCGCATGTATTTCATCGGGCTGGGCCTGCTCGGCCTGTTCGGCGGCGCGGCCCTGATGTTGACCGCGTTCCAAGATAACTTGGTGTTCTTCCGCAGCCCGAGCGAGATCGCCGCCAACCGTCCGCCGCCGACGCAGCGTTTGCGCATCGGCGGGCTGGTGGAAGTCGGTTCGATCGCGAAGGCCGGCGAGAACGTGACGTTCACCGTCACCGACAACGAGCACATTCTGAAGGTGAGCTACAAAGGCATCCTGCCGGACCTGTTCAAGGAAGGTCAGGGCGTGGTGGCCGAAGGCACCATGGGCGCCGACGGCGTGTTCGCCGCGCGCGAGGTGCTGGCCAAGCACGACGAGAACTACATGCCCCGCGAAGTGGCGGACGCCCTGAAGAAGAGCGGCCACTGGCAAGAAGGCGGCGCGCCGCCGAAGGAATAGCGCGACGGGCTCCTCATTCCCTCGCCCCCTTGCGGGGAGAGGGAGGGGCCCATCGCGAAGCGATGGGAAGGTGAGGGGGTGGATGCGCGCGGCACCGACGCCGCGCAATACAACCACCCCCACCCCTTCCCCTCCCCGCAAGGGGGAGGGAGTCACAGTCGTAGTTGCACGGTCAGTTCACAAAGGCTGCATCTGACATGATCACCGAACTCGGCCATTTCGCGCTGGCGCTCGCGTTGGCGGTGGCGATCATCCAAGCCACGGTGCCCATGATCGGGGCGGCGCGCCACAACATCGCGTGGATGGCGATGGCGCGGCCCGCCGCACTCGCGCTGATGGGACTGATAGGCTTCTCGTTCGCCACATTGCTCCACGCCTTCATCGTCTCGGACTTCTCCGTCGTCGGCGTGTACGAGAACTCACACACGGCGCAGCCGCTGATCTACAAAATCTCCGGCGCGTGGGGGAACCACGAGGGGTCCATGATGCTGTGGATCACCATCCTCGGCGTGTTCGGCGCATCGGTGGCCGCGTTCGGCGAGAACCTGCCGCCGGCCTTGCGCGCGCGCGCGCTGGCCGTGCAGGCGATGATCGCCGCGGGCTTCATCGGCTTCATCCTGTTCACCTCGAACCCGTTCGTGCGCCTGGACCCGGCGCCCCTGGAAGGCCGCGGCGTCAATCCGATCTTGCAGGACCCGGGCCTCGCGATGCATCCGCCCATGCTGTACCTGGGCTATGTGGGCTTCTCGATGGCGTTCTCTTTCGCCGTGGCCGCGTTGATCGAGGGCCGCGTCGACGCCGCCTGGGCGCGCTGGGTGCGGCCGTGGACGCTGGCGGCCTGGACGTTCCTGACGTTGGGCATTGGGCTGGGCAGCTGGTGGGCCTACACGGAACTCGGCTGGGGCGGCTGGTGGTTCTGGGACCCGGTGGAGAACGCGTCGTTCATGCCGTGGCTATGCGGCACGGCGCTGCTGCATTCCGCCATCGTCGTCGAGAAGCGTGAAGCTCTGAAAAGCTGGACCGTGCTGCTGGCGATCGTCACGTTCTCGCTGTCGCTGCTGGGCACCTTCCTGGTGCGCTCGGGCATCCTCACCTCCGTGCATGCCTTCGCCAGCGATCCCACGCGCGGCATTTTCGTGCTGGCGCTGCTGATCGTTTCCATCGGCGGGTCGCTCGTGCTGTACGCCGTGCGCGCGCCGACGCTTGAGGGCGGCGGCGTGTTCGCGCCGATCTCGCGCGAGGGCGGCTTGCTGCTCAACAATCTCTTCCTGGCGACGGCCTGCGCGACCGTGCTGCTGGGCACGCTGTATCCGCTGATCGCCGAGACGCTCAATCTTGGAAAGATCACCGTCGGCCCGCCGTACTTCAATGGCGTGTTCGTGCCGCTGATGGTGCCGCTGATCGTCACCGCCGGTGTGGGCCCGTTGATGGCGTGGAAGCGCGGCGACCTCGCAGCGGCGCGCCTGCGCCTGGCCGTGGCCGCCGCGGCGACGCTGATCGTGATCGGCGTGTCCGCGGCTCTTCAGCACAACAACTGGCATGACTTCGCCGCCGCCGGCGGGCTTGGCCTCGCGACGTGGATGAGCCTCGCCGCGATCACCGAATGGTGGGACCGCGTGCGGCCCCATCAAGCCGGCGCCGTCGGCCGCTTGAAGCATCTGCCGCGCGCCGCTTACGGCATGACGCTCGCGCATTTAGGGCTCGGACTCGTGATCGCCGGCGTGACCGCCTCGACCGCGTGGAAGCAGGAACACATCCAGACGCAGGCACCGGGCCAGACGTTGAGCTTCGCCGGCTACACGGTGGAATTCGCCGGCGCGGCGGATTTCATCGGGCCGAACTACAGCGGCCAGCGCGGCACCTTCATCGTCAGGAAGGGCGGCAGCGAGATCGCGACGCTGCACCCGGAGCGGCGCGTCTACATCCAGCCGGCGCAGCAGACCACGGAAGCCGACATCCTGACCACGACACTGGGCGACATCTACACGGTGCTGGGCGATCCGCAGGCTGACGGAAAATCCTATGTCACGCGCCTGTACTACCAGCCGTTGGTGCCGTGGATCTGGATGGGCGTGGTGCTGATGGGCCTGGGCGGGCTGACATCGCTCAGCGACCGCAGACTTCGTGTCGGCGCACCGCGCCGGGCCGCGGCGAAACTCAGCCCCCAGCCGGCGGAATAGCGAAACACCGATGCCGAAACGTTGGCCCTATCTTGTACCGCTGGCGGTGATCGCGATCCTGTTCGCGATCTTCGGCAAGCGGCTTGTCGACGTGGAGCAAGGCTTCAACCCGGCGATGATCCCGTCGGTGCTGAACGGCAAGCCTATGCCGGACTTCGACCTGCCCGGCTTGCCCGGCCGCGCCAATGACCGGGGTTTCAAGACCGCGGACCTGAAGGGCCAGGTCTCTCTCGTCAACGTGTGGGGTTCCTGGTGCATCGGCTGCATCCAGGAGCATCCCCACCTGATCAAGCTGACCCAGGGCAGCGGCATTCCCGTGCACGGCATCGCCTGGCGCGACAAGCCGGACGCGGCCCTGGCGTGGCTGCAGAAGCGGGGCGACCCCTACACGCTGATCGGCCAGGACCCGGAGAGCCGCACGGCGATCGCCTTGGGCATCACCGGCGCGCCGGAGACATTCCTGGTGGATGCGGACGGCCGCATCGTCTTCAAGTGGGCGCACCAGATCACGCCCGAGGTCTGGCAGAAAGAATTCCTGCCCCGCATCGCGCAGTTGCGCAAATGAGGGTGCGGACTTTCCTCGCGGCGCTTCTGATCGCCCTGCCCGTCTTCGCAGTCGAGCCGAACGAGATGCTGGCCGATCCCGCGCTGGAAGCGCGCGCGCGCGAGGTCAGCAGGGCCTTGCGCTGTGTGGTGTGCCAGAACGAGACCATCGACGAATCCCACGCCGAGATCGCGGGCGACATGCGCAAGATGGTGCGGGCGCGCATCACCGCAGGCGACAGCGACGAACAGATTTTGAACTACATGCTCGCGAGCTATGGCGACTTCGTGCTGCTCAAGCCGCGCTTCACCGGCGTCACGATGCTCCTGTGGCTGGGGCCGCCGCTGTTGCTGCTGCTGGGATTGTTGGCGGTGCGCCGCCGCATGCGCACGCATGCGGCCGGGCCCGCGCCGCTGACAGCTGATGAACGCGCGAGCCTCGCGTTACTTGAGAAGGACAAAGCATGATCTGGGCTCTGTTCGCGCTCATGGCGCTGGCGGTGGTGGTGGCCTTGTTGTGGCCGCTGTTGCGCACGCCCACCGCGCCCGCCGAGCGCGCCGCCTATGACATGACCGTGTTCCGCGATCAGCTGGCGGAAGTGGACCGCGACCTGTCGCGCGGCGTGATGACGGCGGGGGAAGCGGACTCCGCGCGCTTGGAGATCCAGCGCCGCCTGCTCGCCGCCTCGAAGCTCGCGCCTGAGAAGGTGCGCAGCGAAACGCCGGCGATGCGCTCCCTGCTCACGGCCGGCCTCGCCGTGGCGGTGCCGTTCATCGCGTTGGCGCTCTACATGAGCGTGGGCGCGCCGCAGATGCCCGCGGGCGGGCGCACGCAAGCGGTCGCGGGGGCCGCCGCGACGGATCCGGCCGCCGCCGCGGAAGTGAATGCGCTGGTGGAGAAGCTCGCGGCGCGCATGAAGGAGCAGCCGGACAATCCGGAAGGCTGGTCCCTGCTCGCGCGCACCTATCGCCAGATGGAACGCTATCAGGACGCGGCGAATGCGTATCGCAACCTGATGCGGCTGACGCCGAATGACGCGGGCGGATACGCCGGCTTCGCCGAGGCGAGCATCGGCGCCGTCGGTGGCACGGTGAGCGCGGAAGCGCGCGCGGCGCTGATCAAGGCGTTGGAACTCGACCGCGACGAGCCGAGCGCGAAGTTCTATCTCGGGCTCGAGCGCGCGCAGGCCGGCGACGCCAAGGCGGCCCTGGCGATCTGGCGCGAACTCACCGCGTCGGCCCCGCCGGATGCCTCATGGCTGAACATGGTGCGCGGCCAGATGTCCCAGGTTGCGCAAGAGAACAACATCCCGCCCATGTCGGTGCAGCCCAAGCACGCACTCGATGTGGTGGGCGGAAGCACAAGCGACGCCTCCCCTGCCCCGGCCGCTGCTCCGCAGGTCGCAGGTGATCCGACAGCGCCTGATGTGGGCGCGCTGAAAGACCGCTTCTCCACCGAGAACCTGGAGATGATCCAGGGCATGGTCGGCGGCTTGCAGGCGAAGCTCGCCGACAACCCGAACGACTACAACGGCTGGATGCTGCTGGGGCGTTCCATGACGGTGCTGAAGAACACCGACGGCGCCAAGAATGCTTACACCAAGGCCATCGCGCTCAAGCCGGCGGAAGCGGCGCCCAAGGCGCAGCTGGCCGACGTGCTGGCGGCGGAAGGCGACAAAGCCGGCGCCCGCAAGGTGCTGACCGAGGCTTTGGCGACGGTGCCCGCCGGCGCGCCGCAGCGGGCCGAGATCGAAAGCCGCCTCGCCGCCTTGAAGTAGATTTGACGCAGCGGTCCCAATCGAGGACAACACCCGGCATGACGCCCACCCGCAAACGCATCCTCATCGGCATCTGTGTGGTTTTCGGCACGGCGCTCGCGCTGGCGCTCTATCTGCCCGGATTGCGCCCCGCGCCGCAGCCGCAAGCGACGCTGGGCACCGGCAAGCCGCTCATCGGCGGCGCGTTCACGCTGACGGACCAGAAGGGCAACCGCGTCACCCAGGACGTCCTGAGCGGGCACTACAGCCTGCTCTACTTCGGATTCACGAATTGCCCGGATGTGTGCCCGCTGGCGCTGTCCACCATGACCGACGCGCTGAAGATCGCCGGCAATCAGGGCGAGACGGTTCTGCCGGTGTTCTTCTCCGTCGATCCGGAGCGGGATACGCCGCAGGTGATGGGCGACTATGTCGCCAACTTCCATCCGCGTTTCCTGGCGCTGACCGGCACACCGGAAGAGGTTAAAGCCGCGACCCAGGCTTATCGCGTGTACTTCGCCAAGAAGGCGGGCGGTTCTCCCGATGACTACACCATGGGCCACAGCGATTTCATCTATCTCATGGGTCCGGACGGCGCCTACGTGACCCACTTCCGCGCGGAAGACACGGCCACCGACATGGCCAACCGCGTCCGCCGCGAACTGGTGGCCAAATGATCGGGCTGAAATGAGCAAGGCCCCGCCAAGAAAGGCGAAGCCGTTCTGGCGCACCAAGGCGCTCGGCGAGATGACCACGAAGGAATGGGAGAGCTTGTGCGACGGCTGCGGCAAGTGCTGCCTGCACAAGATCCGCGAGGATGACGGCAGCTTCACCCTGACCAACGTCGCCTGTCGCCTGCTCGATATCGCCAAGGGCCGTTGCGGCAACTATCTCAAGAGAAAGCAGCTGGTGCGCGACTGCGTGGTGTTGAGTCCGCAGAAGATGCGCAAGATCGACTGGCTGCCGACGACCTGCGCCTATCGTCTGGTCGCCGAGGGCAAGGACTTGCCGAAGTGGCATCCGCTGAAGAGCGGCACGCCGGAGACGGTCATCACCGCGGGCATCTCTGTCGCCGGGCGCGTTGTCTCCGAGCGCGAGGCCGGCCCGTTGCGTCAGCACGTCGTCGAATGGCCTGGCTTCTAAAGCGCTTCTCGCCGCGCGTCGCCGCGCCCACGCCGATTTCCATTTCCGATTTGTCGTCCGCCGTGGGCGAACTCGCCGACCGCATGACCGTGCGCGTGAGCGCGCGCGCCAGGCGCATTTCCCTGCGCCTGAACATCGGCGACGGCACGATCGAGCTGGTGCAGCCGCACCGCGTGAGTGCGCGGGCGGTGCTGGCGTTCGCCACCTCGCATAAGGATTGGATCGCGAAGCATCTTGCCGCCCTGCCCGCGCGCATTGAATTCGTCGGCGGCGCGCTGATCCCGTTCCGCGGCCGCGACTATGCGCTGCGCCTGACGCCGGAGGCCCGCGGCGGCGTGCGGATCGAGGACGCGCACATTGTCGTCGCCGGGCGGTCTGAGCATGCGCGGCGGCGCTTGATGGATTGGCTGAAGGCGGAAGCGAAGAAAGCCATCGGGCCGGTGGCCCATGCGCACGCGGAGAAACTGGCGCGCAAGGTCGCCCGCGTCACGGTGCGCGACACCACCTCACGGTGGGGCAGCTGCAGCCCTGACGGACGACTGTCTTTCTCCTGGCGCCTGATCCTGGCGCCGGATCATGTGCTGACCTACGTGATCGCCCACGAGGTCGCCCACCTCAAGCACATGAATCATGGCCCGGCGTTCTGGCGCACGGTGGATCAGCTGCTGGAAAGTGAATCAGCCGGCGACTTAGCGCGCGACTGGCTGCGGCGGAACGGCGCCGTCCTTCATCGCTATGGATGAACCCGCCTCGCGCGCCATCGCCACCTGCAGGCGCGCGTTGCGCTTGGCGACGAATTCGGCGAAGGCGTTCAAACGATAGATGAAGGGTTTGCGCGGCTGCGCGAGCGTGCGCGCGTTATCGGGCTCACGATAGAACACGTGCGTACCGATGATGGTGGTGGATTCGAAACCCGCCGCCCATGCCGGACGCAGGAAGTCCGCGTGATACCAAAGCGCGCCGCCGGTGGGATCCGGGATCGCGGAATCTTTCTGCAGCACCGCGGCGGCGATCTTGATCGAATCGCGCCACTCCTTGGAGTCAGCGACGTCGTTGTCCTTCTCGTCGCAATACCAGGAGAACTGACAGCGGTTGGAAACGCCGGCGACTTTCGTCTGCTTGATCACGTCGCAGACGTTCGACGGGAAGCGCGGATCCATCGCGCGATTGAGCACGACGCGCGCCACGGCGATGCGGCCGGAGGTGACTTCCGAGCGCGCTTCCCAGTAGTCGTTGAGCGCGAGGCACATCAGTTCGTCCTTGGAGACGACGATGGAACCCCAATCGATCTTCATGTCGGCGGGAATCTCGGTGGCCTGGGCGGCACCGGCGATGAGGAGGGAACTCGTCATGCTCGCGACGGCGGCCGCGCGCAGCGACTGACGTCGCTGTCGGAACCACGCACGCGCATGCGCCATGAGACGGGGTAAGGTCACGGACGAGTCCTTGTCTTGTTGCTCACTAGTCCACCAAGCCTGCGTTAACGCTTGGTAGCTGCGTCATCCAATTCTGAGCCTGAGGCCGGCTTTCCACCGACTTCTCAGGCCGAGCACAAATCCTTCAATCCGTGCGAGGGGCTCTTCCTACCGGCCCGACCGTCACACACCAAAACGCGTGCCGGTCCCATAGGTTGTGTATGTAGGGAGGCTGGGACTCCTCCCGCAAGAAAAATTAAGTTTCGCGATTCGCGCAGATTCACGACCTGATATTTCAGAGAATCGCAGTGCTTTGATCATATTCCGTCTATTGCGCAGTCGTTCTGCGGGCAAGCTGCCCGTTCCGCTTGGCGGCTGAACGGCATTTCCGGAGTGGATTCAACCCGTTGCCGACCTGGGGTGGGGCAAGCGGCCGAACCGGCCAAAACGCGACCGCGTGGTGGCCAATTGTGCGCCGCACATCAAAATAGTTTTGCCCAAATGAATACCAGTAATTGTAGATCGAGTCCGAACGGCCGGATGGAGGTTGTGTTGAGGGTCACAAAATTACGCGAAAGTGCCCGCGACGCTTAGTTCCCGAACACGCTTTGAAGCAGACCGCCGAGGCCGGTCGCTTGGCTCGGCTCCTGCGAATCAACCGTCGCGACGGGGATTTCGAGGCCCGGCAATTCGCGCGGTGTGTGGCCTTCGTGGGCCGCCGCCATCACGTCGTGCCAGATGTGCGCGGGCAAACCGCCGCCGGTGACGCTCTTCATCTCCGCGCCGGAATCGTTGCCGACCCACACGCCCGTCACATACTCCGTGGTGAAGCCCATGAACCACGCATCGCGATAGTCCGACGTCGTTCCGGTTTTTCCCGCCGCCGGCCATCCGAAGTTCGCGGCCTTGCCGGTACCGCGCACGATCACTTGCGTCATCATGCGGTTCATCACCGCGACGTCTTCCGGCGGCACGACTTGCCCCAGCGTGCCGCCCTCGTGCGCGTAGAGTTGTTCGCCGCGGCGATCGGTGACGCGCAGGATGCCATAGGGGTTCACCGCTTCGCCGCCGTTGGCGAACGGCGCGTAGACGCCGGTGAATTCCAGCGGCGTGACTTCCGCCGTGCCGAGCGAGATCGACAGATCGGGCTTGAGCCGCTGCGTGAAGCCGAGGCGGCGCGCGGTGGCGATGATGCTTTTCACGCCGATGTCTTGCGCGATGCGCACCGTCGCGGTGTTGAGGGATTCCGCGAGCGCGGTCTCGACCGTCACGGGGCCGGCGTATTTGTGGGTGTAGTTCTGGGGCTTCCAGCCGCCGATGTTGATCGGCGCGTCGGTGACCATGGTGTCGGGCATGTAGCCCGCCTCGAGACCGGCGAGGAACACGATCGGCTTGAAGGAGGAACCGGGCTGCCGCAGCGCTTGCGTCGCGCGGTTGAACTGGCTCTCGAAGTAATTGCGCCCGCCCACCATGGCGCGCACCGCGCCGTCGGGCGTGATGGTGACGATGGCGCCCTGCTCCACCTTCTCCTTCACGCCGTTGAGCGCGAGGTGCTTGGCGAGCGTGCGTTCAGCCACGTCCTGCAGGCGCAGATCGAGGGTGGTGGTGATGATGAGGTCGCGATCCGTGGCGCCGACGTATCCGTCGACCTGGTTGAGGATCCAATCGACGAAGTAACGCCCGTGGATATTGCCTCGGGTGGCCTTCACGACGGTGAGCGATTGCGGCCCGCTGGCGGCGGCGGCCTTGGCGGTTTGCGGCGTGATGACGCCGGTTTCCACCATCACCGACAGGGCCACGGCGGCGCGGGTGGCGGACTGGCCCGGATCGTGCGTGGGGTTGTAGCGCGACGGCGCGCGCAGAAGGCCCGCCAGCACGGCTGCCTGGTAGACGCTGAGCTCGCGCGCCTCGCGGCCGAAGTAGCGTTCCGCCGCCGCTTCGATGCCGAATGTGCCGGCCCCCATGTTCACGCGGTTGAGGTAGATCGTGAGGATCTGATCCTTGGTGAATTTCTGTTCGAGGCGCAGCGCCAGCAGGGCTTCGCGGATCTTGCGGCTGTAGGTGCGCTCCGGCGACAGGAACAGATTGCGCGCCACCTGCTGGGTGATGGTGGACGCGCCTTGTGCGTTGCGGCCCTTGCGGATGTTTTGATACAGCGAGCGCGCGATGCCGATGGGATCGACACCGAAGTGGGAATAGAAGCGGCGGTCTTCCACGGCGATGAACGCGCCGGGCACGTACTTGGGCAACTGATCGAGCCGCGCGGCACCACGGTAGATGTCGCCGACGGAGGCGATCTCCGTGCCATTCATGTCCCGCAGGATGACGTTGGGGCGGCGCACCAGCACCGCTTCGTCGATATCGGGCAGCCCGACCGCGAAATAGCCGACCACAATCGCGACGATCAGGCCGACCCAGACCGCGCCCGCGCCGCCATACAGCGCAAGCTGCCGGCCGAGACTGCGGCGCGGCTTCTTGGACTTCTTCCCTTTAGCCTTCTCAGGCTTGGGATCGTCCTCGGACGATGCGGGCTGCTTCGCTTTCCCCATGACGCTGATGTAGCATGTGTCCCACGGGCGACGTATCCGGCTTCAGTATAGCGATACGACGCTTTCGGAATGGTTGTGCCTTTCGATTAAGGCAAAGCAAAGGCGTTGAGGAAGGAACATCCCATGGCGAAACGGCCGGCGAAGAGCAAAGCGAAGACGAAGAAACCCGCGAAGAAGGCCGTTAAGAAGGCCGCCAAGGCATCCCAGAAAAAGGCGGCGCCGAAAGGGAAGGGGCCAACGTCACTCAAGCCGAAGGCCCCCCGGACGTTAACCGTCGTCATCCCGCAGATGATCAAGCTGTCCCTGCCGCCGGTGCTGCACGACCGGCTGAAGGGCCTGACGCAGATCATGGGCCTGTCGACCGAAGGCGTGATCCGCCAGGCGCTGACCGAGTTCTGCGATACCTGGGAAGACCATCACCGCACGGTCTCCGCGCTGGCCGACACCGGCGACCGCATGCAGATCGTGCAGAAGGATTAGGACGGCGTCACCGCTCAATTGTCACCCCGGCGAAGGCCGGGGTGACAGTCAGTGAATGGGCTGGCGCAGCGCGCCACCCAAATCACACGTCCAAATTCCGCACGGCGAGCGCGTTGTCCTGGATGAAGTCGCGGCGGTGTTCGACGACGTCGCCCATGAGGGTGGTGAACACCTCGTTGGCTTCGTCGGCGTGGTTGATCTTCACCTGCAGCAGCGTGCGCACGTTCGGATCGAGCGTCGTCTCCCACAGCTGGCCCGGATTCATCTCCCCCAGACCTTTGTAGCGCTGCAGGGAGATGCCCTTCTTGCCGGCCGCCATGACGGCGGCGAACAGGGACACCGGCCCCGAGATCTTCTGTTCCTCGTCCTTGAAGCGCAGCGTCGCGGTGTGGCTGTAGGTGTCCTGCAGGTGCTTGGCGAGGCTATCGAGATGGCGCGCCTCGCTCGAGTGCAAGGTGCGGCTGTCGAGTGTGTGGGTTTCCGTCACGCCGCGCACGGTGCGGAAGAACTTCAAGCCGCCGCCTTCGGCCGCTTCGCCCTCCCAGCCGCGTTCGTATTCGGTCTCGATGTGATCGAGCCGCTTGGCGACATAAGCCGCGCCCTCGCGGGCGAGCGTCACGTTGGAGAGCACATCGGGATTGAAGCAGCCGGCCACGGCGCATTGTTCGACGATGCGCAGCGGCATGGTGCGGGAGAGCAGCTGGAGGCTGTTCTTGGTGTCGCGCGCCTCGAGGACGAGGGTGCGCAATTCGTTGCCCGCCACCTGCACGCCGCCGTGCAGCACCAGCGTCGCGCCATTGAGCGCGGAGTCGATGAGATAGTCTTCCATCTCGTCGTCGTTCTTCAGGTAGCGCTCCGACTGGCCGCGCTTCGATTTATAGAGCGGCGGCTGAGCGATATAGAGATAGCCGTTCTCGATGATCTGCGGCATCTGCCGGTAGAAGAACGTCAACAGAAGCGTGCGGATGTGGCTGCCGTCCACGTCGGCGTCCGTCATGATGATGATCTTGTGGTAGCGCAGCTTCTCGATCTTGAACTCTTCCGGCCCGATGCCGGTGCCGAGCGCGGTGATCAGCGTGCCGATTTCCGCTGAGCTGAGCATCTTGTCGAAGCGCGCGCGCTCGACGTTCAGGATCTTGCCCTTGAGCGGCAGGATCGCCTGGAAGGCGCGGTCGCGGCCCTGTTTGGCTGAGCCGCCGGCCGAGTCGCCCTCGACGATGAAGATTTCGGACTGGGCGGGATCGCGGTTCTGGCAGTCGGCGAGCTTGCCGGGCAGGGAGGCCAGATCGAGCGCGCCCTTGCGGCGCGAGAGGTCCTTGGCCTTGCGCGCGGCTTCGCGGGCCATGGCGGCTTCCACCACCTTGCCGACGATCTTGCGGGTTTCGCCGGGGTGTTCCTCGAACCAAGAACCCAGTTTCTCCGACACGATGCTTTCCACGACGGGACGCACTTCGGAGGAGACCAGCTTGTCCTTGGTCTGAGAAGAGAACTTCGGATCGGGCACTTTCACCGACAGCACACAGGTCAATCCTTCGCGCATGTCCTCGCCGGTGACGGCGATCTTGTCCTTCTTGTTCACTTCCGACGCATAGTGATTGAGCGTGCGCGTGAGCGCGCCGCGGAAGCCGGCGAGGTGCGTGCCGCCGTCGCGCTGCGGGATGTTGTTGGTGAAGCAGAGCGTGTTCTCGTGATAGCTCGTGTTCCACTCCAGCGCCAATTCGACGGTGATGCCGTCGCGTTCGCCGGTGACGGAGATGGGCTGGTCGTGGATGCCCTGGTTGGTGCGGTCGAGGTATTTCACGAAAGCCTCGATGCCGCCCTGGTAATGCAGGTCGACCGACTTGGTCTCCGCATGGCGCGCGTCGACGAGTTGCAGGTACACGCCGGAGTTCAAGAATGCGAGTTCGCGCAGGCGGTGTTCCAGCGTGCCGTAGTCGAACACGGTTTTGGTGAAGGTCTCGGGCGAGGGCATGAAGCGCACCTCGGTGCCGGTCTTGGGCTTGCCGGCGCGCTTGCCGCTTTTCTCGATGGGCGCGTCGCCGACCTCTTTGAGCGGCGCTTCCGCATCACCATGCCTGAAGCGCATGGCGTATTCCTTGCCGCCGCGCCAGATGCGCAGATCGAGGGTGGTCGATAGCGCGTTCACGACCGAGACGCCCACGCCGTGCAGGCCGCCGGAGACCTTGTAGGAGTTCTGGTCGAATTTTCCGCCGGCGTGCAGCTGGGTCATGATGACCTCCGCCGCCGAGACGCCTTCTTCCTTGTGGATGTCGACCGGAATGCCGCGGCCATTATCGCGCACGGTGCAGGAGCCGTCGCCGTGGAGGATTACCTCCACCAGGTCGCAGTAACCGGCCAGCGATTCGTCGATGGCGTTGTCGACGACTTCGTAGACCATGTGATGCAAGCCCGAGCCGTCATCGGTGTCGCCGATGTACATGCCGGGGCGTTTGCGCACCGCATCGAGGCCCTTGAGGACCTTGATCGATTCCGCGTCATACGCTCTTTCGACGGGCGCGGTTTCGACGGCGACTTGGGACGTGGCGGCGGGAGCGTTCATGTCAGGCTCGCAGATGAGGAAACGGAACCCGGCGTGAGCCGGGCGTGATCGACAGTGAAGAATTGCGCGGCTTCGCCGAAGGGCGCGAACAAGGCGGCATCGGTGCCGGTCATCCACGCTTGCGCGCCCAGGGCCGTGATCTCGGCAAACAGGGCGGCGCGGCGGTCGGGATCGAGATGGGCGGCGACTTCGTCGAGCAGCAGCAGCGGCGCATGGCCGCGCTTGGCTTGCTGCAGACGCGCGGCGGCCAGGAGGATGGAAATCAACAGCGCCTTCTGCTCGCCGGTGGAACACAGCGCCGCGGCCTGGCCGTGCGACGCCTGGCCGGAGGCGATCATGGTGGCGGTAAGGTCGGAGCGGTGCGGACCGGCGGCGGGGACATCGCCCGGGGTTTGGCGGCGCTCGTCCTTGAGGGCGTCGCGCAGGGCGTCTTCCACGTCCACCGCGGGCATGTCGGTCAGCCATTGATCGACCGCGCCGAGGAGCGCCAGACGCGCCACCGGGAACGGACCCTGATGGGCGGCGAGGCTTGCATTGAGGCGGTTGACCAGATCGCGCCGGGCGGCGGCGAGCGCCACGCCATAGCGCGCCATGATGTCTTCGAGGGAGGCGCACCACACCGGATCCGCCCCATGGCCGCGGTCGCGCAGCAGGCGCGCGCGGCTCCGGGTCGCGCGGTCGTAGGCGGCCGTGCGGCCGGCATGGTCGGGATCGAAGGCGGTGACCAGGCGATCGAGGAAACGGCGCCGTCCGCCGGGGCTGTCGAGGAACAGCCGGTCCATGGCGGGGGTGAGCCAGATCACGCCGAGTTCGCGGCCCAGCGCGATCACGCCCTTGGCGGCCCGGCCGTCGACACGGGCCACGCGGCGTTCGGGCTTGGACGGATCGCAGCCGGTGGCCACGTCCACCGGGCCGTCGGGCGTGGCCAGGCTCGCCGCCACGGCCCAGGGTGCGCCATTGGCCTGGCCGATGGGCGCGCGGCCCACGGCGGTCACTTTGGCGGCGCGCAGGCCCCGGCCGGGGGCCAGGAAGGAGAGCGCCTCGAGCAGGTTGGTTTTGCCGGCCCCATTCGCGCCCGTGAGCACCACAGGCCGCGCATCGCAGGCCAGGCGCAAGGTGGCGTAGGAGCGGAAATCCGTGAGCGTCAGGCGCGTCACCGCCGCCGCCGGTGCGCGATTTCGCGCATCCGCGTGGGGTTGAGTCAGCTCTTGAACAGCTGCTTGGCGCAGCAGTGCCGCAGTGGTCATACGCTCTCGAAAAACGCCTGTCCGGCGGGCCAGAATCCCGGTCGAAATTCGGGTCGAAAATCCTGGGCGCATCATAGCCTGACCACGGGTCCAAAGCCCATGATTCCGAGGCCCGCAACCGGCAAGAGAATCGGTCCGAATGGCAAGCGGTGCGAGGCGGGTCAGACCCGCATCGGCATCAGCACATACACGGCTGAGCCGTCCGCGACGTCGCGGATCACGGTGGGGGAGGCTGCATCCGCCATGGTGAAGCGGGCCGCATCGCCTTCGATCTGGCCCATGATCTCGAGCAGGTAGCGAGAGTTGAACCCGATTTCCAGGTGACCCGCCCCATAGGAGGCTTCGACCTCTTCGGTGGCGCTGCCCGCTTCCGGGCTGGATGCGGACAGGGTCACGAGGCCCTTCTCGCAGGCCATCTTGATGGACCGGGACTTCTCCGAGCTGATCGCCGAGACGCGATCGACCGCGTCGAACAGGGCCTTGCGGTCGGCTTCCAGCACCTTGTCGTTGCCGGTGGGAATGACCCGCTCGTAGTCCGGGAAGGTGCCGTCGATGAGCTTGGAGGTGAGCACCACGTTGTCGAAGGCGAACTTGATCTTGGAATCCGACAGCGAAATCGAGATCTCGCCTTCGACTTCCTCGATCAGCTTGCGCACTTCGATCACGGCCTTGCGCGGCACGATCACGCCGGGCATGCCCGCGGCACCGTCCGGCAGCGGCAGTTCGACACGGGCGAGACGATGGCCGTCGGTGGCAACCGCGCGCAACACCGACACACCTTCGCTGATGGTGCCGTGCACGTAGATGCCGTTCAGGTAATAGCGCGTCTCTTCCGTGGAGATGGCGAAGCGGGTGCGGTCGATGAGCCCGCGCAGGTCCGCGGCGCCGAGCTTGAAGGTATGGGTGAGATCGCCGCCCGTCATGGCCGGGAAGTCCTCGACCGGCAGGCAGGAGAGCGTGAACTTGGAACGGCCCGCGGCCAAGGCGATCTGGCCGCCGTCGCTGGTGGTGGCGATCTCGACCTGCGCGCCGTCGGGCAGCTTGCGCACGATGTCGTACAGCGTGTGCGCCGGGGCGGTGGTGGCGCCGGCCTTACCGACTTCGGCGGTGGTGGATTCCACGATCTCGATGTCCATGTCGGTCGCGTTCAGGGCGAGCTTGCCCTTGGCGGCGTCGATGCGGACGTTCGACAGGATCGGAATGGTATTGCGGCGCTCCACCACGCTTTGCACGTGGCCCAGCGATTTGAGAAGTGCTGCGCGTTCGATGATCAGTTTCAAGGCCAACCCCTACAGACCTTCACAGGCGCCTATCCTATCGGCGGCCGGTGCGGATTTTCCGCCCCTGGATGCCCCGGTCCGCAATGGTCCGGCGCCTGTCAGAAGGAAGTCGGCAACTATAGCAACAGGCCGGAATCGCACAAAGAAAAACGTGCCGGGCGGATAGCCCGGCACGTCTTGGAATTCCTCGGACTTCCGCCGGTGAGGCGCGTTAGCTCTCGAGCATGCGCGTCAGCAGTTCCACGTCCTCGGCGAAGGCTGAGTCCTGGCGGACCAGTTCCTCGACCTTGCGCACGGCATGCATGACGGTGGTGTGGTCGCGGCCGCCGAAGGCCCGGCCGATCTCCGGCAGGGACCGGGAGGTCAGCTGCTTGGACAGGTACATCGCCACCTGACGGGGACGCGCCACGGCGCGCGCGCGGCGGGCCGAGCTCATATCGGAAATGCGGATCTTGAAGTGTTCCGCCACCCGCTTCTGGATTTCCTCCATGGACAGGCGTCGGTCATGGGCCCGCAGCAGGTCCTGCAGCAGTTCCTGGGCAGTTTCCAAGGTGATCTGGCCGCCGACCAGCTGGACGTGGGCGACCAGGCGGGTGAGCGCACCCTCCAGTTCGCGGACGTTGGAGCTGATCTTGTGGGCCAGGAATTCCTTCACCTTCTGGGGCACCTGGGTGCCGAGCTGTTCGGCCTTGGCGTCGAGGATGCCAAGCCGCAGCTCAAAGGTGGTGGGATGCAGGTCCGCCACCAGACCGGAGGCGAGACGGGAGCGCAGGCGGTCGCCGATCTCTTCCAGATTCGACGGCGACTTGTCCGCGGACAAGACGAGTTGGCGGCCCTGGTCAACCAGGGCATTGAACGTGTGGAAGAACTCTTCCTGGGTGGCGTCCTTGCCGGAGATGAACTGCACGTCGTCGATCATCAGCACGTCGACGGAGCGGAACTGTTCCTTGAAGGAGACCGTGTCCTGGTTCCGCAGGGCGCGCACGAACGAGTACATGAACTTCTCGGCCGAGAGGTACACCACTTTGCGCTGCGGCGAGCGCTGGCGGATTTCCCAGGCGATGGCGTGCATGAGGTGCGTCTTGCCGAGGCCGACGCCGCCATAAAGGAACAGCGGGTTGAAACTGACCTGATCAGATTCAGCCACCCGCTTGGCGGCGGCATAGGCGAACTCGTTGGGCTTGCCGACAACGAAATTCTCGAAGGTGTAGCGGGAATCGAGCGGGGCGGAGAGCTCCGGCCCATTCGGCATCGGACCGTTGACGCGGGCGGCGGCGCGCATCGGCTCGGCGGCCTTCGCGGCGGCGGGCGCGGCGCGCTCGGCCACGGCCGGGCCGCGGCCCAAGGTGCTGCTGCCCGTGCTGCTGCCGGCGACCTTGAGGATGATGCGGCGCACGGACGGATTCTCGCCGGACCACAGGGCGCGGATCCGCTCCCCATAATGAGTGGCGATCCAATCGCGCATGAATCGGGTCGGCACGGCCAGCTCGACTTCACCATCGTTGATGGCGGTCGGCGTGATGGGCTTCACCCAGCTTTTGAAAGCGGTCTCGCCGAACTCCTGTTTGAGACGCGTCTTAACGCGATCCCATTCGGCTTCGTTGACCGACTTTTCGGTTCGATTAGTCACCCCGGAAGACCCCTCGCCAAGACCACTCAACCCCAGTGCCGTCACTTACTTCGCGATCAATGCCGAAGAAGCTAGACGCACACTCCGCCACAGCGACTCAATCCTGCACGCCGCATCGCCGCAAGCGTCACGACCGGAACGACCACACTCCGCGCAAAGCGCCGGAGAGATGTCGCGAGGGCGATCGTGAAAAGTGCTGAATGCGAGGTTGGAGACGCGAGTGATTTGGAAGTTCGCATGCCGACAACCTCGGGCGCGTTGGCTGCGAGCAATGTAGTCGTCGGCCATGACGACTCAAGGGCAAAGATTCGTTGACTCCGATCTTTATCAGCGCGGCTGCGTGCAACCATTTTTGCGTGCGCTTTCGCGCGCGACAGATCGTTGATTCAGAATGACATGCGCGAAGAATCGGCAACCGGACCGTGACTCGGGCGCGGCGTCGGCGCCTCGCGCATGCCCGGCATGTGGCGCATTATTCCTTGTGTGCGCCGCGCAATGCTCACCACGCGGCGACGCGCGGAAAAAGAAAACGCCGGCCTTGCGGCCGGCGTGTTCCAGAGTCGCGCCTTGAAGTGAGCGCGAAAAAACTTTAGGCGGCGATCGTCTTGATGCGCGCGGAGAGGCGCGACAGCTTGCGCGAGACGGTGCCCTTGGCGAGCACGCCCTTCTGCGCGCCGCGCATCAGTTCCGGAGTCACCTTCTTGAAGGCGGCTTGCGCGGCGGTCTTGTCGCCGGCGGCGATCGCCGTTTCCAGATCCTTCACGGCGGTGCGGATGCGAGACAGCCGCGAGTGATTGACGCCAGCAGCGCGTGCGTTACGACGGATGCGCTTTTTCGCAGACTTATGTTGAGCCATTTCGCGTGTCTTTCGTGCGGTGTGTTTCAGGGTCTTGCGCACGCGGACCTGCCACGAACTTGGCCGGGCCGGCGCAAAACGAAGCGCGGCTTATAGTGGAGTGGGCTTTTCCCGTCAACTAACGCCGAAAAAGCGGGCTTTTTGCCCATCCCGGCCCGGCTGACCCCTATTAGCGGTGCTTAAATGCCGGCACCCGAAGGGGCGCCTTAACTTTGAATCACGCTTTCAAACAGCTAACGGTGTTTGAAAGCAGGGGGACGCTTTTCCACGAAGGCCGCCATGCCTTCCTTCTGATCCGCCAGGGCAAAGGTGGCGTGGAACAAGCGCCGCTCGAAATGCACGCCTTCGGCCAGGGTGGTCTCATAGGCGGTGTCGACGGCTTCCTTGGCCATCATCACCGCAGGCAGCGACAGGCTCGCGATCTTCTCCGCCGCCTTGATCGCCTCGCTGAGCAGCGACTCGGCCGGCACGACGCGGCTGACGAGGCCCGCGCGCTCGGCTTCCGCCGCATCCATTTGACGGCCGGTGAGAATCATTTCCATTGCCTTGGATTTACCCACGGCGCGGGTCAGGCGCTGCGTGCCGCCGGCACCCGGAATGATACCCAACGTAATTTCCGGCTGGCCGAAGCGCGCCGTGTCGGCGGCGATGATGAAGTCGCACATCATGGCGACTTCGCAGCCGCCGCCGAGCGCGAATCCGGCGACCGCGGCGATGATCGGCTTGCGGCAGCTGGTGATACGTTCCCAGCCGTCCGTGATGAAGTCGCCGACGTAAACGTCGACAAAACTCTTGGCAGCCATTTCCTTGATGTCGGCGCCGGCGGCGAAAGCCTTCTCGCTGCCCGTCAGCACGATGGCGCGGATGGCTTCGTCCTTCTCCCACAAATCCAATTGCGCCCCGAGGTCGCGCACGAGGCCGCCGGATAGCGCATTGAGCGCCTTGGGACGGTTGAGGGTGATGATCCCCACCGCGCCGCGGGTTTCGACCAGGATGTTTTCGTAAGTGGTCATGGACGCCTCGAATCAGAGCTCGCCTGAACGGCGGCGCGTGGCGTGTACACCGCACCGCGGGAGGGTGTCAAACAGCCGGGCGTGCCGAAAAATCACTTCTGGCAGGTGCGGCAATAGAAGGTCGAGC
Organism: Rhodospirillaceae bacterium; assembly: GCA_965279655.1. Lineage (GTDB taxonomy): Bacteria > Pseudomonadota > Alphaproteobacteria > Rhodospirillales > Rhodospirillaceae > SCTM01. The sequence goes on along the minus strand of OZ257255.1, from coordinate 4,083,798 downwards.
GCGCGCCTTGCGTGAAACGCGCAACGGCGGTGCCGCACACCGGACACGGTTCGCCTTCGCGGCCATAGACGCGCCAGGCGTGCTGGAAATATCCCAACTCGCCCGAGGGCTGAACGTGGTCGCGCAGCGAGGAGCCGCCCGCGGCGATGGCGTCGTTCAGGATCTGTTGGATCGCCGGCACCAACGCCTCGGCCCGCGCGGCATTGATGGTTCCGGCGCGCCGCTTGGGCGAAATGCCGGCGCGATGGAGCGCTTCGCTGGCGTAGATATTGCCGATGCCCACCACGATTCGCTGATCGAGCAGGGCGAGCTTGATGGCGGTCTTGCGGCCCTTGAGAGCATCGGCCAGGAACGGCGCGTTGAAGCTGTTGCCCAGAGGATCGGGCCCCAGGTGGGAAAACAATTTGTGATCGTCGAGCGCGTCTTCGGTCGTGAAAGTCATGAGGCCGAAGCGGCGCGGATCGTTGAAGCGAATCTCCACGCCGGCATCCGTGACGATGATCACGTGATCATGGCGATCGAGCGGTGTCGCCGGATCGACGATCTGCATGCGGCCAGCCATGCCGAGATGGATGATGGCGACGTGGGCGTCGTCCATGTGTAGCAGGATGTATTTCGCGCGGCGGGCGATTCGCCGCACCACGTGGCCGGTGAGCGTTTGCGCCAGGCCCTTGGGGAAGGGGATGCGCATGTCCTTTCGCCGCAAGGTGACGCAGGCGATTCGCCGGCCCTCGAGCACGGGCGCCAAGCCGCGGCAGACGGTCTCGACTTCGGGTAATTCCGGCATACGCCTTCCTACCGCGTTGATTTGTCGCAGTCACCGCTCTGACGCGGCCTTCCCGTCGCGGCCCTTCGGCCGCGGCGGATAAGAAGGCCGCCTTTTAGATGGATTGAGCACGTCCTGGCCGGAAAACCGGCATCCCACTTTTCCGGGACGTGCTCTATGTTGCGCGCAATGAGCACCCCGAGCCCAGACAAGACCACCCATTTCGGCTTCAAGACCGTGGCGGAGGACGCCAAGGCCGGGATGGTGCGCGACGTGTTCGATAACGTCGCCCCCAAATACGACCTGATGAACGACCTGATGAGCGGCGGCGTGCACCGGCTGTGGAAGGGCGCCATGGTCGATGCGCTGGCGCCGCGCCCGGGGCAGGCGATTGTCGACGTGGCCGGCGGAACCGCGGACGTGGCATCCCGCATCCATGCCCGCCTGACCGGCAAGGGCCAGGCCCTGCAGAAGCCCGTGACCGTGTGCGACATCAACGCCGAGATGCTGGGCGTGGGACGCGACCGCATGCTGGATCGCGGCGTGATCGCGGGCCTCAGTTGGGTGTGCGGCAACGCGGAGGCCCTGCCGTTCCCGGATATGTCCTTCGATGCCTACACCATCGCCTTCGGCCTGCGGAACGTGACCCACATCGACAAGGCGCTGAGCGAGGCGCGGCGCGTGCTGAAGCCCGGCGGGCGATTCCTGTGCCTGGAATTCAGCCGCGTGGTCGTGCCGGTGCTCGACACCCTGTACGACACCTATTCGTTCAAGGTGCTGCCGTGGCTCGGCCAGACCGTGGCCGGCGACCGCGACGCCTACGTCTATCTGGCGGAGAGTATCCGCAAGTTCCCGGACCAGCCGCGCCTGGTCGCGATGATGGAAGCCGCGGGCCTGGGCCGCGCGAGCTACCGCAACTTCACCGGCGGCATCGCGGCTCTCCACTCCGGTTGGCGCCTGTGAACCGGACCATCCGCAGCTTCATCCGCCTGTTCGTGATCGCGCGCAGTCTTGCGCGCTATGACGCGCTGTTCCTCCTGAACGTACACCCCGCCGGCGTGATCGCGGCGCGGGTGGGACGCACCCTGTTTCGCCGCCGCCCGGAAAGCGTCGGCTTGCGGCCGGGACAAAGATTGGCGCGCGCGCTGACGGAACTCGGCCCGACCTTCATCAAATTCGGCCAAGCACTGTCCACCCGCGCGGATCTGCTGGGCGAAGAGGTCACCACCGATCTCGCGGAATTGCAGGATCGGCTGCCGCCGTTTCCGGCCAAGGCCGCGCGCGCCATGATCGAGGCGGATTTCGGCGCGCCGCTGGGGACGCTGTATTCGTCTTTCGACGACACACCGGTCGCGGCCGCCTCCATCGCGCAGGTGCATTTCGCCGTGACCACCGAGGGCCGCGAAGTGGCGGTGAAGGTGTTGCGCCCGGATGTGAAAGAGAAGTTCGCCAAGGACTTCGAGGTCATGTTCTGGATGGCGGAAGAAGTCGAGCGCTGGGCACCGCGCCTGCGCCGCCTGAAGCCCATCGAAGTGATGGCGACTTTCGCCGAGACCGTGCGGCTGGAGATGGATCTGCGGCTCGAAGCCGCCGCGGCCCAGGAACTGGCGGAGAATTTCGCCGAGATCCCCAGCTTCCGCGTGCCGGCGGTGGATTGGCAGCGTACGTCGGAGCATGTGCTGACGCTGGAGCGTGTCGGCGGCGCGCGGGTGGACGATCCCGCCGGCGTGCGCGCGCTCGGCCTCGATCCCACGGCGGTCGTGCAGAGCGCCGCGGAAGCGTTCTTCACCATGGTATTCCGCCACGGCTTTTTCCACGCCGACATGCATCCGGGGAACCTGTTCGTCGAAGCCAACGGCACGATCATCGGCCTCGACTTCGGCATCATGGGGCGCATCGACGCCGCCACGCAGCGCAACCTCGGTGAAATGCTGCTGGGCTTCCTGAGCCGCGATTACATGCGCGTCGCCGAGGTGCACGTGCGCGCGGGCTACGTGCCGGCGGACAAATCCATTCCCGCCTTCGCGCAAGCCTGCCGCTCCATCGCCGAGCCGATCCTGGGCAAGCCGATTGCCGAGATCTCCATTGCCCGCTTGTTGGGCCAGCTGTTCCACATCACCGAAGCTTTCGAAATGCAGACCCAGCCCCAACTGCTTCTGCTGCAGAAGAGCATGCTGCTGGCCGAAGGCGTGGGCCGGCGACTCGCGCCGGACACCAATATGTGGGAGATGGCCCGGCCCCTGATCGAAAGCTGGTTCCGGGAGCGTCTGGGGCCTGAGGCCCGCATCATCGAGACGGTCGGCGGCGTGTTGGAGAGCGCGGCGCGCCTGCCGTCCCTGGTGCAACGCCTGGATACGCTGGCGGCGAGTTTGGAGAACGGCGGCGTGCGCCTGCATCCCTCGACCGCGCGCGCCTTGCGCGGCGATCCCAACGGGCGGCGCTGGCTGGTGTGGCTGCCCTGGGTGCTGACCGCGGGCCTGTTGGCGGCGCTGCTGTGGCGATAGGGGCGGACCGATGACGCTTACCGTCTATGGGGATTCCGGTTCCGGTAATTGTCTCAAGGTAAAGTTCGTCGCGGACCGGTTTGGCCTCCCGATCAAGTGGATCGAGATCGATGTCGTGAACCGGGAGACCCGCACGCCGGCGTTCTTGGCGCTCAATCCCGCCGGCCAAGTGCCCGTTGTCGTCTTCGCGGACGGGCGCGTCCTGGCACAGTCGAACGCAATCATGCTGCACCTCGCGGAGGGCAGCGACCTGATCCCGCAGCCCGCATATGACCGCGCACTCATGTTCCAGTGGATGTTCTGGGAACAGTACAGTCATGAGACGGCCATTGCCGTGCGCCGCTACCATCGACATTTCCTCAAGAAGCCGGAATCGGAGATCGATCCGGCGTTGATGCCGAAGTGCGAGCGCGCGCTGACCGTCATGGAAGAGCACCTCGCGACACGGCGCTATTTTGTCGCCGATCGCCTGACCCTCGCGGACGTGGCCCTGGTGGCCTACACGCGCTTTGCGCATGAGGCGGATTTGGACCTTTCGCGCTGGCCGGTGGTGAAGAATTGGGTGAGACGTGTGGAGCAAGATTTGAACCTCGCACCGGCGGCCGGTTGATGGCGGCAGAAATCACCATCTATGGCGACACCTATTCGGGCCATTGCGAGAAGGTGCTGTTCCTCGCCGATCATCTGCGCATCCCCTACCGCTTCGTTCACACCGACATCCGCAAGAAGGAAACCCAAGCGCCGGCGTTCCTGGCGATCAACCCGGCCGGGGAAGTGCCGGTGCTGGAGCTGGCGGACGGGCGCACGCTCGCGCAGTCCAACGCCATCCTGCTGTACCTCGCTGAAGGCAGCGCGCTGATCCCGGCGGACGCGCTCGACCGGGGCCTCATGCACCAGTGGCTGTTCTGGGAGCAGGTCACGCACGGGCCGGCGGTGGGGTTCCTGCGCTTCCAGCGCTTCCTGCTAAAAATGCCGGAAGACACCATCGATCCCGCGCTGGTCGTCCGCGCCGAGCGCGCACTGGCGACGCTGGACGCGCACTTGCACGAACGACGCTATGTCGTGGGCGAGAGCCTTTCGGTCGCCGACGTGGCGCTGGTGGCCTATTCACGCTTGGCCGATCAAGGCGGCATGGCCTTGACCCGATGGCCGGCCCTGCGCGCCTGGGTCCAGCGGGTGGAAAGCGACCTCGGCCTCGCCACCGCCGTGCCCGCGGCCTAGGAGACTTTCCGGGCGCGGATGGGCTAAAGTCCGCCCGGCCTTAGGGAATCAACTGAACGTGCTCGAGCAGCGCCGCATCCTACTCATCGTCGCGGGCGGAATCGCCGCGGTGAAAGTGCCCGACCTGATCCGCCGCCTGCGGGAACGGGGTGCGAAGGTGCGCTGCATCCTGACCAAGGGCGGGGCCAACTTCGTCACACCACTGACGCTCGCAGCCCTTTCGGGCGACAAGGTCTACAGCGAACTGTTCGACCTGAAGGACGAGAGCGAGATGGGCCACATCCGCCTCTCGCGCGAAGCCGACATCATCCTGGTCGCACCCGCCACCGCTGACATCATGGCGAAGATGGCCCATGGCCTGGCGGACGATCTCGCCACCACCGCCCTGCTGGCCACCGACAAGCCGGTGATGATCGCGCCGTCCATGAACGTGATGATGTGGACGCATCCGGCGACGCAAGCCAACCTCGCCACATTGCAAAGCCGCCAGATCAACATTGTCGGACCGGGCGCGGGCGATCTCGCCTGCGGCGAAGTGGGCGACGGGCGCATGGCGGAAGTGCCCGACATCATCGCCGCGCTCAATCGCTTCTTCCAGAAGGGCAACCGGCAAGGGCCGCTCGCGCGCCGCCGCGCGCTGGTCACCAGCGGGCCGACCTATGAGCCGATCGATCCGGTGCGCTACATCGCCAATCGCTCGTCGGGCAAGCAGGGCCACGCGATTGCCGCCGCGCTGATCGCGCAAGGCTGCGACGTGACGCTGATCTCCGGCCCGACACACGAGCCCGCGCCGGATGGCGTGACGTTGGTGAAGATCGAAACGGCGGAACAGATGCTGAAAGCGGCGCAAGCCGCCCTGCCCGTGGACATCGCGGTGTGTGCTGCGGCCGTCGGGGACTGGACCGTGGAAAATCCCGCGCCGAGCAAGATCAAGAAGGGCGCGAAGCCGCCGACGGTGAAGCTATCGCAGAACCCGGACATCCTCGCCACGCTGTCCAAGCCGGGGAGCAAACGCCCGCGCCTGGTGATCGGATTCGCGGCGGAGACCAACAACCTGGTCAAGAACGCCAAGGCCAAGCGCGCCGACAAGAAATGCGATTGGATCGTCGCCAATGACGTGAGCGCCGGCACGGGCACCTTCGGCGGCGACCACAACACCGTGCACCTCATCACCGCCGACGGCGTCGAGGATTGGCCCAGCATGCGCAAGCAGGCGGTCGCCGACCGGCTCGCCGCGCGCATCGCCCAGGCGCTCAACGGAAAATCCCGCGACGCGTGAGCGTCGCCTTTCAAGGAAGAGTCTTCGTGAACGAACAGATCCGTGTCGAGATCAAGCGCCTGCCCAACGGCGACGGCTTGTCGCTGCCGAGCTATCAGACCGAACACGCCGCCGGCATGGACCTGTGCGCCGCCGTCGCCGCCGACGTGATCCTGACGCCCGGCGGCAGCGCCATCATCCCGACCGGCTTCGCCATCGCGCTGCCACCGGGTTATGAGGCGCAGGTGCGCCCGCGCTCGGGCCTCGCGGCGAAGAACGGCGTCACCGTGCTCAACAGCCCCGGCACCATCGATGCGGATTATCGCGGCGAGGTGGGCGTGATCCTGATCAACCACGGCCGAGAGCCGTTCACCGTCACGCGCGGCGCGCGCATCGCGCAGATGATCGTGGCGCCGGTGACCAACGTGACGTGGCGCGAGACCGCCGAACTCACGTCCACCGATCGCGGCGCCGGCGGCTTCGGTTCCACCGGCGTCACCAAGAGCTGATGTCAGGCAACGCCGCAGCCATCGCGAACACGCCGGAGCCGCCCTACTACGCGGTGATCTTTACCTCGCTGCGCACCGAGGGCGACAACGGCTACGGCGTGACCGCCGATCGCATGGTCGAGATCGCGCAAGACATGCCGGGGTTTCTCGGCGTGGAATCCTCGCGCGAAACCCTGGGCATCACGGTGTGCTATTGGGCCGACCTGGCCGCGATCGCCGCATGGAAGGCGAACGTGGAACACGCGGACGCACAGAAGCGCGGCCAGTCGGAGTGGTATTCCGCTTATCGCGTGCGTATCTCTAAGGTCGAACGCGAATACGGGATGTGAGAGTACCCCTGTCATCCCGGCCAAGCGAAGCGCGAGCCGGGATCCAGGGTAGTTGAAACGCCGATGCAAGTTACCCTGGACCCCGGATCTTCGCCGCGCGTGCCGCGCGGCTTCGTCCGGGGTGACAACCGAGCAGATCAATGGAATTCCGCGACGATCAGATCCACCGCTATGCCCGCCACATCCTGCTGGAGGAAGTGGGCGGCATCGGCCAGGAGAAATTGCTCAACGCGAAGGTGCTGGTGATCGGCGCCGGTGGGCTGGGCTCGCCGGTGATCTTGTATCTCGCCGCCGCGGGCGTGGGCACGCTCGGTGTCGTCGACGACGACAAGGTCGATCTCTCCAACCTGCAGCGCCAGATCGCCCACACCACGTCGGGCGTCGGCATGTCCAAGGTGGAGTCTGCGGGCGCGGCGGTAGCACTGATGAACCCGGACGTGAAGCTGGTGCCGCATCGGGAACGTCTGACGGCGAAGAACGTCATGCGCCTGATCGGCGACTACGACATCGTGGTCGACGGCAGCGACAACTTCCCGACCCGGTTCCTGGTGAACGACGCCTGCTATCTCGCCAAGAAGACACTGGTGTCCGCCGCCGTGCTGCGCTTCGACGGGCAGCTAGCCACCTTCAAGGCCCACCACAGCGGGCCGTGCTACCGCTGCCTGTATCCGGAAGCGCCGCCGGCGGGGCTGATACCGACCTGTTCGGAAGCGGGCATCCTGGGAGCCGTGGCCGGGGTCATGGGCACCCTGCAGGCGACCGAGGTGCTGAAGGAGATTTTGGGCATCGGCGACAGCATGAGCGGCCGGCTGCTGATCTACGACGCCCTGGCGACCACCATGCGCACGGTGAAGGTCAATCCGGACCCGGCCTGCCCCCTCCACGGGCCCCAGGCGACGATTACGGACCTATCGGCTCACCTTTAGGGCCCTTCCCTTGCCCAAAAGCGCCTTTGAGCGTATTTGCCGGGCATGAACGTCATGTCCGCACCCCCAACTGCCGAGGCCGACAGCCGCACCGCGCTGGTGGGGTTGAGCCGGGCTGAATTGGCGGAAGCCGTCGCAACCCTGGGCGAAAAGCCGTTCCGCGCCAAGCAACTCTGGCACTGGATCTATCACCGCGGCGCCAGGGACTTCGCGGCCATGACGGATCTGGCCAAGCCGTTCCGCACGCGGCTGGAAGAAGCCCACGTGGTCGGCCGCCCCGGCATCGCGCGGGAACAGACCTCCACCGACGGCACGCGCAAGTGGCTGATGCAATACGCCGACGGCCAGAAGGCCGAGACCGTGTTCATCCCCGAGTCAGACCGGGGCGCGGTGTGCGTGTCCTCCCAAGTGGGCTGCACGCTGACCTGCCGCTTCTGCCACACGGGCACGCAGCGCCTGGTGCGCAACCTGACGCCGTTCGAGATCGTCGGCCAGTTCATGGTGGCGCGCGACAGCTACGGCGAATGGCCGACGCCGACCGATGAGCGCCGCATGCTCTCCAACATCGTGCTGATGGGCATGGGCGAGCCGCTCTACAATTTCGACAATGTCGCCACCGCGATGAAGATCGTGATGGCCGACGACGGCATCGCGCTGGGAAAGCGGCGCATCACGCTGAGCACATCGGGCGTCGTGCCGGAGATCCATCGCGCCGGCGCGGAGTTGGGCGTGAATCTCGCCATCTCGCTGCATGCGCCGGACGACGACACGCGCTCGGCGATCATGCCGATCAACAAGAAGTATCCGCTGAAGGAACTGATGGCGGCGTGCCGCTCATACCCCGGCGCTTCGAACGCGCGGCGGATCACGTTCGAGTACGTGATGCTCAAGGGCATCAACGACACCCCGGCCCATGCGCGCGCGCTGATGAAGCGGGTGGCCGGCATCCCGTGCAAGTTCAACTTGATCCCGTTCAATCCGTGGCCGGGCTCGATCTACGAATGCTCGGACGCGGACACCGTCGAGGCCTTCGCGCAGATGCTGGCGGATGGCGGGTTCACGGCCCCAATCCGCACGCCGCGCGGCCGCGACATTCTCGCCGCCTGCGGCCAGCTTAAGACCGACAGCGAAAAGCTCTCCGCCAAGGAACAGCGCGAACGCGCCGCCCTTGCTGCCCAGACCTGGGCGGAGAAAGAAGCCGCCGCCCCGTAACGCCGCGCGCCCGCGTGCTTGCCCGAACCCAGACACGCTTCCACGAGATCCGCGCCCGGCTCGAGGCGTATACGCCGCCCCCGCGCTGGCTGTGGCTGTGGGAGTTCCTGCTGTTCGGCTTCAAGCAGGCCTGGGCCTGCCTGTTCGGCGGCCTGCTGCTGGCCCTGCTGCTGGCGACGAAACTTTGGTGGCCGAAGGACGCGGGCCTCGCGCGGTATGACTTCCTGTTCCTGTGCGCGCTGGGCATCCAACTCACGCTGCTCGTGCTGCGCATGGAGTCTCTGCGCGAAGCCAAGGTCATCCTGATCTTCCACCTCGTCGGCACGGCCATGGAACTGTTCAAGACCGACGTCGGCTCCTGGACTTATCCGGAACACAACCTGTTCCGCATCGGCGGCGTGCCGTTGTTCTCGGGCTTCATGTATGCCTGCGTCGGCAGCTATCTGGCACGCGTCACCCGCAGCTTCGACTTGCGCTACTCCACCTTTCCGGGACGTCCGTTCCCGGCGTTGATCGCGGTGCTGATCTACATCAATTTCTTCAGTCACCATTTTCTGCCGGACATCCGCATCGCCTTGTTCATCGCGATCGCGATCGCCTTCGGTCGGACCTGGGTGTATTTCCGGCCCCACAAGGTCTATCGCCGTATGCCGCTGCTGGTGGGCTTCGGGCTGGTGGCGCTGTTCATTTTCCTCGCGGAGAACATCGGCACGTTCACCGCGATCTGGGTCTATCCCCACCAGGGCAACGGCTGGGAAATGGTGCGGTGGGGGAAGTATGGCTCGTGGTATTTGCTGATGATCGTGAGCTTCATTTTGGTGACCTTCGTGCACCCGCCGCAGAAACCGGAGGACATACGCCGTGGCGCTTGAGTCCACCGACCTGGTCATCGGCGGCGGCTTTGCCCTGGTGTTCGTGACCTACGGGGTTGCCCTGCGGCAACGGCTGTTGGCCTATCGCGACGCGGTCGCACAGGCGCGGGCCGAACTGGACCGCCGCCAGGCCGCCGGACTGTCCGCCACCGAAGCCCAAGCGGACTACGACGCGGCCGCCGAGATGCTGAACGCGCTATTGGAACGGTTCCCGTCCAATGTGATGGGCCGTGTGTTGAAGGTGGAGAAGGTGCCGGTGACCACGGCGGAAGGCTCCCCCTAAACCGCTGAAATTCATCATCAACCCGCGCTTGCTCCCCGGGTCGCCGTCCCTATACTGCGCGCCACTTTTCCCGATGTTTCTTGCGATAAGGCGCTCCACTCATGGCGAAAGCGAAGAAGGTCGTGCTGGCCTACTCCGGCGGGCTCGACACCTCCATCATCCTGCGGTGGCTGCAGGTGGAGAAGAACTGCGAGGTGGTGACCTTCACCGCCGACATCGGCCAGGGCGAGGAATTGGAGCCGGCCCGCAAGAAGGCCGAGTTGATGGGGATCAAGGAGATCTACATCGACGACCTCAAGGAAGAGTTCGTCCGGGATTTCGTGTTCCCGATGTTCCGCGCCAACGCGTTGTATGAAGGCGTGTACCTGCTGGGCACGTCGATCGCGCGGCCCTTGATCGGCAAGCGCCTGATCGACATCGCCAACGAGACCGGCGCGGACGCCATCGCCCATGGCGCGACGGGCAAGGGCAACGACCAGGTGCGCTTCGAGTTGACGGCTTACGCGCTGAAGCCCGACGTGAAGGTGATCGCGCCGTGGCGGGAGTGGAGCCTGCAGTCCCGCACGCAGATGATCGAGTACGCCGAGCAGCACCAGATCCCGATCCCCACCGACAAGCGCGGCGCGGCGCCGTATTCGATGGACGCCAACCTGCTGCACATCTCCTACGAGGGCAAAGCCCTGGAAGACCCGTGGGTGGAGCCGGACGAGGACATGTTCCGCCTGACCGTGTCGCCGGAGAAGGCGCCGGACACGCCCGAGTACGTCGAGATCGAATTCGCCAAGGGCGATGCGATCGCCGTGAACGGCAAAAAGCTGTCGCCGGCCAATCTGCTCGCGGAACTCAACAAGATCGGCGGCCGCAATGGTGTCGGCCGTCTCGACCTGGTGGAGAACCGCTACGTCGGCATGAAGAGCCGCGGCGTCTACGAGACGCCAGGCGGCACGGTGCTGCACGTCGCCCACCGCGGGATCGAGTCCATCACGCTCGACCGCGAGGCCATGCACCTGAAGGACGAACTGATGCCGCGCTACGCCAAGCTGGTCTACACCGGCTATTGGTTCGCGCCGGAACGCGAGATGCTGCAGGCCGCCATCGACCAGACGCAAACCTGGGTGAACGGCGTCGTGCGCCTCAAGCTGTTCAAGGGCATGTGCAGCGTGGTCGGCCGGAAGTCGCCGAACTCCCTCTACCGCATGGATTACGTCACCTTCGAGGAAGACTCGGTCTACAATCAGTTCGACGCGGAAGGCTTCATCAAGCTGAACGCGCTGCGGCTGCGCCTGGGGGCGATGGCCCACGGCAAGAAGTAAGGGGAACCGCCATGACCGATCACGTCGTTACGGACATCGCGAACGGCGTGATGACGGTTCGGCTCACCCGGCCGGAGAAGAAGAACGCCCTCACCGTGGCGATGTACGCGGCACTCGCGGACGCCTTTCGCAAGGCCGACCGCGATGCCGCGGTGAAGGTGGTGGTGATCACCGGCACGGCGGATGCCTTCACCGCCGGCAACGACCTGAAGGATTTCTTGGAGAACCCGGCCAATTCGCCGGACGCGCCGGCGTTCCAGTTCATGAGCGCGCTGTTGCATCTGCCCAAGCCGGTGATCGCCGCCGTCAACGGCATCGCGGTGGGCATCGGCACGACGCTGCTACTGCACTGCGACTTGGTCTATGCGGTGCCGACGGCGCGCTTCTCGCTTCCGTTTGTGAACCTCGCCCTCGCGCCGGAGTTCGCGTCCAGCCAGCTCCTCGCGCGCGTGGTGGGCGAACGCAAGGCGTCGGAACTTCTGATGTTCGGCGAACCGTTCGATGCGCAGACCGCGGCGGAGATCGGACTGATCAACGCCGTGATCCCAGCGGAAGCCCTGGCCGAGACCGTGGCGGCGAAGGCGCGCGCGCTCGCCGCCAAGCCGCCAGCCGCCTTGCGCGCGACCAAGCGCCTGATGCGCGCCGATCTGCCCGCCATCCAGGCCTGCATGGCCGCGGAGATCCGCACCTTCCTCGAGCGGCTGGGCGCACCGGAATTTAAGGAAGCCGCCCAGGCGTTCTTCGAGAAGCGCAGCCCCGATTTCAGCAAGTTCGGGTAAATCCGCGCGGATCGATGAGCGGCTGAATTCAATCGAGAGCGGCGGGCGTGCATGAGCAGGAACGAGGTCTTCAGCTTCTATGAAATCGTGCCGGAGCTCGAACCGCTCACCATTGTCGATGTCGGCGCCTCGATCTCGGCCAACCGGACAGGCTATCAGCCGCTGGTGGATGCGGGGCATGCCACCCTCATCGGCTTCGAACCCAACCCGCAAGCCTATGCGCAGCTGACCGCGCAGGCGGGCAAAGGGCGGCGAACGTATCCTCATTTCATCGGCGACGGCGCGCCGGGCATCTATCACGAAACCAACAACTTCCTCACGGGATCGCTGTTCCCGGTCAATGTTCCGGTGGTGTCGCGTTTCACTAACCTAATGCAGATGACCACGCCCGTGGCCGAGCATCCGGTGATCACCCACCGCCTCGACGACGTCGTGCCCGACGCGGAGATCGACTTCCTGAAGATGGACGTGCAAGGCGCGGAGCTGGCGGTCATGAAGGGCGCGCCCCGCCTCCTCGCCACGACGCTCCTGATCGAGACGGAAGTCGAGTTCATTCCCCTCTACACGGGGCAACCTCTGTTCGCCGACATCGATACATTCATGCGCAGCGCGAGTTTCCAGATCCACGCGCTGCCGACGCTCATGCGGTATTACTACACGCCGATGGAAGACCGGGCCAAGCCGCTGACAGGGCTGCATCAGGTGGTGTTTAGCGACGCGGTCTACTTTCCGAACTTCGACCGCGTCATGAGCCTGCCGCCCGTGCGGATCCTGAAACTTGTGGCGCTGCTCCACGACCTTTACCGGTCCGTGGATCTGGCACTGCATCTGTTGCAGCGATTGAAAGAGCGCGACGGCGACGCGCCGTTCGAGGCCTATGCGCGCCGCCTGGGATTCATGTAGGAGCGCCTTCGCGGCGAATCAGACGGCCCAGCTTTTCACGGACTCGTGGGCGGTAAATTCCCGACTCTGCAGGCCGAGTTCACGCGCGGCTACCCGCCAGGGCGCGACATGCGGCGCCTGCAGGTGCCTTTCCAATGTCGCGGTGTCTGGCCAAAGTTCGGAGAAACGGATCAAGCCTGGGACGAACAGATCCTCGGCAACGTCGTAGAGAATGCAGCCGTCATATTCGCGCGTTGCTGCAACAAGCTGATGCAAGTGTGGCCGCACCTTGTCGACAGCCCCGGGTGGAAAGCGAAGTGTGCCAAGGACCAGCACGGCCATGGCGTCATGCCTTCAAAGTCGACGGCACCGTGATATCGGTGATGCCGTTCTGGAGGCAGCAGGCTTTCAGGGTGTTCACCATCAGGCATGCGACGGTCATCAGGCCAACACCGCCCGGCACGGGCGTAATGGCGCCGGCGACCTCGGAGGCTTCGGCGAAGTTCACATCGCCGCGCAGGCGCGCCTTGCCACCTTCGACCGGAATGCGGTGGATGCCGACGTCGATCACGGTCGCGCCCGGCTTCACCCAATCGCCGCGCACCATCTCGCGCTGACCGGCGGCCACCACCAGGATATCGGCGGTGCGGCACAGGCCCGGCAGATCCTTGGTCTTGGAATGCGCGATGGTGACCGTGCAATTCGCGTTCAGGAGAAGGTTGGCGATCGGCTTGCCCACGAGATTGGAGCGGCCGATGACCACGGCGTTCTTGCCGGCGAGATCGGGCACGTTGGCCTTGATCATCATCATCGCGCCCAGGGGCGTGCAGGGCACGAGCCCTTCGCCGCCGGTGACCAATCGCCCGGCGCTTTCCGGATGAAGTCCGTCGACGTCCTTCAGCACCGCGGTGGCGGTTTGAACGGCGTAGGAATCGATGTGCTTGGGCATCGGCATCTGCACCAGGATGCCGTTGATGGCGCGGTCGTTGTTCAGGCGGTCGACGAGGGCGAGCAATTCCTGTTGCGTCGTACTGGCCGGCAGATCGTGCTGCACCGACATCATGCCGAGTTCATGGGCCGTTCTCTGCTTGCTGGCGACATAGACTTGGCTGGCGGGGTCTTCGCCCACCAACACGGTCGCCAGACCCGGCGTGAGCCCGTGCTTCTTTTTCAGCTCCGCGACCGCTGCCGCCACGGCTTCTTTCAGCTGCGCGGAAGCGGTTTTGCCGTCGATCAGGCGTGCCGTCATGGGTGCGTCCATACTTTCGCGATGTCGGAGAGGGCGACCGGGTCGCCGTCGATGCGCAGGAGTTTACTGCGATCGGTCGCGCCCGCAATGACGGACACCGCGCTCTTCGGCACACGAAAGGCTGCCGCCACCTGGGCGATGACGGCCTCGTTCGCTTTGCCTTTGTCGGCGGGCGCGGTCACGGCCACCTTGAGCGCGTGGCCATCGGCAGTGGGCATCGTGCCCAGAATCGCATTGCGGGAGGCTTTGGGGGCGGCTTTCACCGCAAGGACGCCGCCGGTCGCATCGGGCGTGAAGACCGCGCGCGGCGCGCGGCTCACCGGCTGCTCAACTCCACGATCCCCATGGCGATGAAGCGCTGGATCAGCAGGATGATCAGGAACAGCACGATCGGCGACAAATCCATGGCGCCGAACATGGGCAGGCGGCGGCGGATGGGCCGCAGCACCGGCTCCACCAGCTGATTCAGCGTGGAGCCGATCATGCGTACGAGTTCGTTGCGCGAATTGATGACGTTGAACTGCACCAGCCACGTCATCACGATCCAGATGATGACCACCCACCAATAAAGGTTGAGGGCGACCTGCAAGACTTCGAGAAAGGGGACCAGGATTCGCATGGGGATGGGCAGTAAGTCTTTGCCAGCCTGAAGGGTGGCGCTAACCTAATCAGGCGTCCGGGTGTGCGCAAGCGCCCCGGATACATGGGAAATGGGGACCGACATGAACGACACATCACCGTCATCGGAAAAGCCCGGCATGCCGTGGCGGCGGCTCCTGGCATGGACCGCGCTCCCGCTCGCACTTGTGATCTGGTCGGGCACCATGATCCTGAAAGATCGCAACGCAGCACCGGCCGCGCCCACCACATTGGTCAGCAGCGGCATGCTGCACGGCGCGGAGGGCATGGATTTCGGCCCCGATGGCATGCTGTACGCGGCGTCCTTGAGCGCATTCTCGATCGTGAAGATCGATCCAAAGACCGGCGCGGTGACGACGGTGGTGGGCCCGCCGGAGATGGAAGCGGAAGCCGACGACGTGGCCGTCGGCCCCGCGGGCACACCCGCCGCCGGCATCGTGGCGTGGACCTCGCCGCCGCGCGGCCATATCGGCATCCTGCGGCCGGGCGGCAAGCCGGAGATCCTCTTGAAGGATCTGCCGGGCATCAATCCGATCGCGTTCAACAAAGAAGGTCGTCTGTTCGCGGCCCAAAGCGGTGCGAACGAGAATTCCCTGTGGGAGGTCGATCCCACCGGCGCGAAGCCGCCGCGCTTGGTGACGAAAGGCGAGACGCGCCTCAACGGCTTCGACTTCGGCCCCGACGGCAAGCTGTATTCGCCGTGGCAGGGTTCGAACCCGGGAAAGATCGTGGCCATCGACGTGGATACCGGCGACGTGAAGACGATCATGGCCACCATCGACACGCCGTCGGCGGTGAGCGTGGCCGCGGACGGCACGGTGTACAGCGCCGGCAACGATACCCTGTGGGCGACCTCGCCGAGCGGGGAGTCAAAGAAGGTCGGCGAGCTTGTCGGCGCGTTCGACAATCTTGAAGTCGGCTCTGACGGCTTGGTCTATGCGAGCGTGGTGCCCGACAGCAAATTCGTTGTCTTCGATCCCGCCACGCAGAAATTCCGCGATCTCGTGCCGGGCACGCTGCTGGCGCCGCTTGGCGTGGCGATGAGCAGGAAGGACGGCAAGGACGTGCTGCTGGTAGCCGACCCGTTCGGCTATCGGTCGGTGGACACATCGACCGGTGTCGTGACGCGCGGACCGTGGCGGCGCAACCGTGATTCGTCCATCAGCGTCGGCGCGAACGACAAGATCATCGCCGTACTGGGCGGCAGCGGCGTGGCCAAGAAGATCGACCGCGCGACGGATGAAGTTGTCGCCGAACTGCCCGCCGTCAAAGGCGCGCGCAACATGGTGCTGACGGCGAAGGAAGAGATCGTGCTGGCGGACACGGCCGCGGGACGCCTAGTGCGGGTGGACGCCGACGGCGAGCATGTGATCGCCGAGGGCTTGAAGAAGCCCTATGGCCTCGCGGTTGACGGCGACGGCTTGCTCGTCGCCGAGATGGACGGCGGCACTATCGCGCGCATCGATAGCGCGGGCACGCGTACCGAAATCGCCAAGGGCTTGCAGGACCCCGGCGCGATCGCGCGTCTGGCCGACGGATCGATCGCGGTGATCGAAGGCACGAGCACCGTGAGCGTGGTCGACGCCAAGACCGGCGCGAAGCGCGCGCGCGCCACCGGCTTGAAACTCGACACGGAAGCGATCCGCGTGCCGGCGAATACTTATGCCGGGATCGCCGCGGGTGCGGACGGCACGCTTTATGTGAGTGCGCCGCGTGAGAACAAGATCCTGAAGATCGCGCCCTAAATGAGCGAGAACCGGCGCTACGCCGTCGCGGGCGCGATCGGGCTGGTGCTGATCCTCAGCATCTCGGCCGCGGCCTTCTTGGTCATCCGCGGCAACGCCTACGACGTGGCGGTGCTGGTGCCGCCGGGACCGTTCCACGGCGTCCACGGCAGCAATTTCGCGCCTGACGGCGGTCTCTATGCCGGCGACATCATGGGCATGGCGGTGCACCGCATCGACATCGCCACCGGCAAAACCAGCGTGGTCGTCGGCCCGCCGCTGGGCATGGCAGACGACGTGGCGATCGCGCCGGCAGGATCGCCCCACGCCGGAACGATGGTCTGGAGCGGTGTCGGCGTGGGCCGCCTGTATGCGCGCGCACCCAAGGGCGAGCCGCGGCTGATTGCAAGCGACCTACCCGGAGTGAATGCGGTGGTGTTCGCGCCGGACGGACGTTTGTTCATCACGCAGATGGGCGCGCGCAATAATGTGCTGTGGGAATTCGATCTCACCGATCCCAAGGCCGGCGGTCATCCGCCGCAGAAGCTGTGGGACGACACCGGCGGCTTGAACAGTTTCGTGGTGCGCGACAACGCCATCATCGGGCCGCAAGGCGACACCGGCTCGATTATCCGCTTCGATCTCGCCACCCATGAGGTGAAGACGCTCGTCACCGGGTTGAAGTGGCCCACGGGTGTGAAAGCCGATTCCAAAGGGCAGCTCTACGCCGTGGACCTGGAAGGCGGCACGGTGCATCGCGTCGATGTGGAGCAAGGCGCGGCGCCGGTGATCGCGACCCTGGAACCGGGCTTGGATAATTTGAGCGTGGGCGCCAACGGCAAGCTCTATGTCTCCAGCATCACCCGCAACGGCATCTTCGAGATCGATCCGGCCACGGGCGCGGAACGCGCCATCGTGCGCGGCCAGCTCACCGCGCCCGGCGGCGTGGCTTTCGCCGGCAGCGGCGACACGGCGCGCGTCTATGTCGCCGACATGTACACCTTGCGCGCGGTGCATCCGCGCACCGGCGCCGTGGAGACTGTCATCCCCATGTCGCGCGAAGGTCTCTATCCCAGCGCGGTCAGCGCGCACGCGGGCCCGAGCGGCGATCATCTTGTCGTGACCAGCTGGTTCGGCGGGCGATTGGAAGTGCGCGATCGGGTGAGCGGTGCCGTGCTGCGCGCGGAGAAGGACCTCTCCATGCCGCGCGATGCCCTGGAACTCGACGACGGTTCTCTTCTGGTCGCGGAGACCGGCGCGCATCGTCTCTTGCGCATTCACGCCGACGGCTCGCGCAGCCCGTTGCCGGTGACATTCGCCGATCCGGTCGGCCTCGCCCGCGCGGGGGAAGCCGTGTTCGTGACGGATGCCTGGTCCGGCACCCTCTCGCGCGTCGATCTCCGCTCCGGGCAGGCGAGCTTGGTGGCGAATGAATTCGGCCGGCCCGAGGGCGTGACGGTGCGCCCCGACGGGCAGGTTTTGGTGGTCGACAGCCTCAGGCGCACCCTGGTCGCGGTCGATCCGGCCACCGGCAAGCAGACCGTGGTGGCCACCTCCCTGCCGGTCGGCCTGCAAGGCCCGCCGCCCCAGAACCCCGCCTGGATCCACAACGGCGTGGCAGTGGCCGGCGACGGAACGGTGTACCTGCCGTCGGACACCCGGGCGGCGTTGTACGCTTTCACCCCGCTGCGATGACCCGCCGAGCGGTTTAGACGTGGGAGATCAACGGTTTGCCGAACGGGGGTCATGTCTTGACTTCCGCAAGGGGCCGAACCATTCTCCGCCCCCTCCCGGCCGGGCGGTAACCCGCGGTGGCCGGGTTTGTCCGAGGGTGCGGGGCTGTAGCTCAGTTGGGAGAGCGCGTCGTTCGCAATGACGAGGTCAGCGGTTCGATCCCGCTCAGCTCCACCATCGACGACAAATAGGGCGCCCACCGGCGCCCTTTTTTGTTGGCGAATTCGGCCATACTCTCGCGTAGCCGTTCGCGCCCGCCGCGACGCTTTGAATAACCGATCGACCATCGCCGGGTGTGCCTGGAGCCAACACGGTTCCTAGGGAAGGCGCCCATGCCCCGAGCGATAGAGCGGTCCAGCCAGAAAAAGTCGCGGGTATTAAGGCCACCGGTCGCGCTCGTGCGAACCTCCAGGCGGGCGATTCCCAAGGCGAAACTGGAGAAGATCGCCAAGCTGGTGCGCTTCGATCCCCAGGTGTTTCTGGACACCGTCGGCGTGGGCCGCTTCATCGGCAAGTATCAGGCCGGTGAAACGGTCTTCCTGCAGGGAGATCCGGCCGACGCGGTGTTCTATATCCAGAAGGGCAAGGTCCAGATCACCGTCCTTTCCAAGCAAGGCAAGGAAGGCGTGATCGCGGTGCTTGGCGCCGGTGAGTTCTTCGGCGAAGGCTGTCTCGCCGCGCAGCCGCTTCATATCGCCACGGCGACGGTCACGTCGGACTCCGCCATCGTCAAGATCGAGAAGCAGACGATGATCCGCGTGCTCAGGGATGAGCCGACGCTCTCGCAGATGTTCATGTCGTTTCTTCTGATCCGGCGGGTGCAGGTCGAGGCGGACCTGATCGACCATCTCTTCAACTCCAGCGAAAAGCGCCTGGCGCGCGTCCTGCTCTTGCTGGCCACCGTCGGCAAGGAAGGCCGGATGGAGACCATTCCCATGATCAATCAGGAGATTCTCGCGGCGCGGGTCGGGACGACGCGCTCGCGCGTCAATTTCTTCATGAACAAGTTCCGCAAGCTCGGCCTGATCGAATACGGCGGCGCCAACCTGAAGATTCATACGTCGCTGCTGAACGTCGTTCTCCACGACTAGCCGCGTGTCGTGACCCCATCAGCGGAAAGGCCCCTGGCATTGCGCCAGGGGCCTTTCGCTGGGTCATCGCTGTTGCGATGGGTCCGCTTTAGTCGCGGCGCGGGTTATTCGGCGCATCATCGCGCCTGTTGGAGACGCCGTCGCCGTCGCGGTCACGATCGACGCGGTTCGGGATGCCGTCCCGATCCTGGTCGCCGCGCCAGCCCCTGTTGCGCTCGCGGGAACTGCGCACGGCCTTGTAGTTGTCACGATGCCGCTCACGGTAGTTGCGATGCTCACGGGAGTTGCGCCAGCTGTGCCAACGATGCTCGCGATCCCAATATCCGTCGCTGTAGGCAAACGCCACATCGCCCGTGTTGAACGAAAACGAGAAGGCGTCGGCGGCGCGGGCCTCGGAGACGCTGCCGAACGTGAGGGCCGCGAGCGTCGCGGCGATAGCGGTTGCGATACGTAGGTTCTTCATGAAGAGCCTCCTTTGGAAGCGCTCGAGCCGGATCACGCCGTCAAATTGCTCGAGGGCGGTCAGGCTCGGGACATTCATCGCGTTGCGGGGGCAACGGCAGGGCAGTCCAACTGCGCGACTGAGAAACCCTACGCCGATGCGGCGCCGTCCGCTGTGCTGTTCAGCACAGCCAATAATAGCGGTATTTCCCGCATTGGTGTGCTGTTGGGAACAGACTGGCTGTGTTCCATTCCGTACACATGCCCTTCCATCAACTGAAGGGGTTTCCTCTCATGCTGACGCAATTTCAAAAGATGCTCACCGCGGAACTGCCACTGCTGCGTGGTTATGCGGTGATGCTCACGCGCAATCCATCCGACGCGGATGACTTGATGCAGTCCGTCGCGGTGCGCGTCATCCGGGCCGAGCCCAGTTTCGAGGTGGGAACGAATTTCGGCGCATGGGTGCGGAAGATCATGCGGAATGTGTTCCTGGACAATTGCCGCCGCGGACGGCGAACCATGGTGTCGCTCGACGACGTGAGCGAGGACGTGCTGAGCGCGCCCGAGCGCGTGACCAACCACATCATGGGGCAGCAGGCCCTTCGGGCGATGTATCAATTGAAGCCCAGCCAACGCCGCAGCTTCGCGATGATTTGCGGTTTGGGGCTGACGCACAAGGAAGCGGCGACGGCGCTGTCCTGTTCGATCGGGACCGTGAAAAGCCGCGTCTGGCGCGCGCGGGCGAACTTGAGCGCGATGCTCGGCGCGGAGATGGCGATCGCCTGAGGAAAGTGCTCACCGGCGCGCCGGCGAAGTGAGGCTTTAAAAGGCGGCCGAACTTTTCTATTGTTCGAGCCGCTCAAGCCCTCTTCAGGTCGACATGAAACAGCGTGACATCATTGCCGGTGGGATTGTCGTCGTCGTCATGCTCGGCGCGTTCGTGGCATTCGAAGCCGGAACGAGGCGCGTCGAGAAGCCCGCGTGCACCAATACGGTGCTGCAGACGCAGCCCTCGCCCGATCAGAAATTCAAGGCGATCGTTTTTGAGCGTGTTTGCGCCGGCGCCAATGTGAGCGCACAAGTTTCGATATTGCCCGCGACCGCCCCGCTGACCAACGAACCAGGCAACGTCTATGTCGCCGATCTTCAGGGCGGGAAGCGGCCCTATGTCGTTTTTAATTGGCATTCGGCCGACGGCGCGGAAGTCGTCTCCGATCCGCAAGCGCGCGTCTACAAGAAGACCGACTTCGTCGGCGATATCGTGGTGACGTTCCGCGAAGGGTTTTAGCGGCTACCGATCGCCAATTATCGATCAATCGTCGCCATGCCGACCTCTCCATAGCGCAGGCCTGCGGTTGCGCCGGGCGGGGCGGCCGCATTCAGTGCGGAGAGATCGGCGGGCGTGAGCTTCACGTCCGCCGCCTTCACGTTGTCCTCAAGATATTTGCGCCGCTTGGTGCCGGGGATCGGCACGATGTCGTTGCCTTGCGCCAGAACCCAGGCGAGCGCGATTTGCGCCGGCGTGGCGCCATGCTTCGCGCCGATGCCGCGCACCACGTCGACCACCTTCATGTTGCGATCGAAGTTCTCGCCGGCAAAGCGCTGTTCGTTGTGGCGAAAGTCATCGGCAGGATAAGCATCCGCTTTCTGCACGGTGCCAGTGAGAAAGCCGCGTCCGAGCGGGGAATAGGGCACGAGCCCGATTCCGAGTTCGCGCAAGGCGGGGATCAGATCCGCTTCCAGATTGCGTTCCCACAGGGAGAACTCGCTTTGCAGCGCGGTGATCGGGTGGGTCTTGTGGGCGCGGCGCAAGGTCTGCACGCCGACCTCGCACAGCCCGAGGTAACGCACCTTGCCTTCGCGCACGAGTTCGCCCATGGCGCCGACCGTCTCTTCGATCGGCACGGTCTTGTCGAGGCGGTGCTGGTAGTAGAGGTCGATCACGTCCACGCCGAGGCGCTTCAGCGAGGCTTCCGCGACCGCCTTTGCGTGTTCCGGCCGGCCGTCGATGCCCGTGCGCTTTCCGTTTTCGATCTTGAAGCCGAACTTGGTGGCGATGATCACCTTGTCGCGCACGCCTTTCAGCGCGCGGCCGACCAGCTTCTCGTTCTCGAAGGGCCCGTACATCTCCGCGGTGTCGAAGAAGTCGACCCCGAGATCGAAGGCACGCTGGATGGTGGCGACCGACTCCGCGTCGTCCGCCGGGCCGTAGGCAAAGCTCATGCCCATGCAACCCAGCCCGAGGCTGGTGACTTCGAGGCCTTGCGAACCGAGCCTGCGCCGTTGCATGGCGCGCGGCCCTAGCTCTTCAGTTTCGGATTCACGCCTTCGAAGGGCTTCAGGCTGCCCTTCAGGATCTCGCAGGTGCCCTTGGGCACATCCTTGTATTCCTGGCCGTCGTAGTCGACCTTCGCCGCGCCGGCGCAGCCATGGCTGCCGTTCGCCGAGGCGCAAGCGTTCTCGCCCTTCTTGGCGACACCCCAGCACTTCTCCTTGCCGGCGGGCGCGCCGCCGATGGACATCTCCGCGGCTTGCGCGGCCGTCGCCGCACCGAGGACCGCGGCCAGAAGGCCCGCGTGAGTCAGCATGAATTTCGCCATGGCGTGTTCCTTCATTCCGCTGTGTTGCGCGGAATCATTAGAGGGCCGGCGATGATCTGGCAACTACGAGGATCAGGAGGAGCGGCGCATGGCGCCGAGCACGGACGTGAGCGCCACACGCACGTCACTCTCGCCGAAGGGCTTGGATACAACCGGTGCGGCACGGTGGCGCAAAGGGATCATGGAGCGGTCCAGTGCGGTGACGAACATGTAAGGCGTGCCCTGCTGGAGCAGGTAGTCCGCGACCTCGAAGGCCGTGCCGTCCGGCAAGGAGATATCGAGCACAGCGAGATCGATCTTGGTGTTGCGCACCGCGTGGCGCGCCGCCCGCACGGTATCTGCCATCACCGGTTTGGCGGCCGTGACGTCGGCGACAATGCGCGCGAGTTCCATCGCCAACAGCGCTTCATCCTCCACGACAAGAACGCGGTCGGACTCCATCGGACTCTCATGGGCGTTCGGCCCGGCGGACGGCCATCCGGAGCGGCGGGGGGGCCGCCCGGCCGTGCGCGTTAAGGTCGCGTGTGAGGACTGAGCTTGTAGGCGTAGACGTAGTGGGCGCCGGGTCTTTGATTGGGGCCGCCGCGCGCCCCTAGGCCGGTGAGGACGCCGGTGACCTGGGCGGCTTGGGCTTCGGACCGGGCCTGGCGCAAGAAGCCGGTGTCGCCGGTGCGGAACTTGTGTTCGCGGATCAGGCTCAGGCGCGGATCCTCGGAGGTGCTGACGTACCACTCCGCATAATCGTTGCCATGCTTCCCGATAAACGATTGAAAAGACTTGAGAATATTCTGCGTGCTGTTGGTCATGCCCGCCCCGTGCCCGGTGCCCAGGTTTCAGTTGCGCCCACAGGATTAACGCAACGCGTGTGCAAAGGTTCCGCGCCCAACGCAATGGGCGCGGGTTTCGGGTCCGGTCGGGATGGGACGAGGAGCGCGCGGCGGGCCTTTCGCGGGCCCGCGCCGGCTCACCAGGGCATGACGGCGCCGTCGTAGTTGTACGAGACGCCGTTGCGTTCGGGCGTGACCGCGTCGATCAACCCGATCATGTCGCGGACCGCGTCCTTGGGATCGCGGAACTTCATGTTGAGATTGAGTTGGCGGATCATGTCCGTGTCGGTGCCGCCGGGGCAGACCATGGCGACCAGGATGCCGCGGTCTTTCACCGCGAACATCACGTTGCGCATCGCCATGTTCAGGGCGGCCTTGCTCGACTTGTAGAAATAGCGCGCGCCGCTTTTCTGCGATGCGATCGAGCCTTCCACCGAAGTGACAACCGCGAACTTTTTTTGCTGGGATGCGGCGACGTTCTCGACGAACGCTTCGCACATCTTCAACGGCCCACGCACGTTGGTGTTCATCACGTCTTCGAAGTGGCCGTAGGGGATGCTGCCGAAGACTTCCTCGACCGGCCGGCCGATGACGCCCGCGTTGTTGAGCAGGATGTCGATCGGCACACCTTTGAGCTTCGCCGCCAGCGCGTCGATGGCTTTCAAGTCAGTGACGTCCAGCGCCTCGATGGAGATGTTCTTGTCGGTCTTCGCGAGCGCTTGCAGTTCCGTCGCCTCCGACGGTTTGCGCGCGGTGGCGATGATCTTGTATTTGCGCGCCTGGTACTGACGCACGAACTCGAGCCCAAGGCCGCGGTTGGCCCCGGTGATCAATACGGTGGGCATGGCACGTCCTTGTGCGTTTGCCGATGACGAGATCGCGGCGGTGGCGAGACCGCCGAGGGTGGCGCGGCGGGAGGGTCCGCCCGCCACTACTTCATCCTCAACACTTCGACCCGATCGCTGGCCGGGTTGGTCTCGTTGCGGATCTTGGCGACCTGCGCCGCCGTGACCGTACCGGACTTGTTGCCCCAGCTGGTGCGCATGAAGGTCACCACGTCGGCGACCTTCTGATCCGACAGCATCACGCGGAACTGCGGCATGCGGTAGGAGTCCGGCATGCCCTTCACCACGATGCGCGCCGAGCCGTTCAACGTGATGTTGATCAACGACGACGGATCGGAATCAAGCACGGCGGGGTTTCCCGCAAGCGGCGGCAGATAAGGCGCATAGCCCTTTCCGTCGGCGCCATGGCAAGACTGGCAAGACTGCATGTACACGGTGCTGCCGGGCGCATCGAGCTTGCCGCTGCGCAGGTTAGTCGCGGTCTGCGGATCGTGCTGGTAGGCGGCGGTGATGGTCTCGCGCTGGGCCTTCAGCGACTTGAGGTATGTCGCCATCGCGACTTGATCTTCCTCGGTCAGGAATTGGCTCGAGTTGTTGATCACCTCGATCATGGTGCCGAACGCGCTGCCGTACTTGTTCTTGCCGGTGCGCATGAACTCGGCGATCTCTTCGGTCGTCCAGCGGCCGAGGCCGGTGTTGGGCGCTTGGGTGAGGTTCGGCGCGGACCAGTTGTCGAGCGGGCCGCCAACCAGGAAGTCGGAATCGCCTTCGTCGTAGCCCTTTTCATTGAACGCGAGCCCGCGCGGGGTGTGACACGCACCGCAGTGGCCCATGCCCTGCACGAGGTAAGCGCCGCGGTTCCACACCGCGTCGTGTTCCTTCTTCGCCTGGTAGGGCTTGTCGTCGAAGAACAGCACGTTCCAGATCGCCAGCGGCCAGCGCATGTTGAGCGGGAACGGAATTTCGCTCGGCGGGTTGGCTTGCTTCACCGCAGGCACGGACTTCATGAAGTAATCGTAGAGCGCCTTCACGTCCTCATCGTTGATCTTGGCGTAGGACGGATAGGGCATCGCCGGATAAAGGCGGTGGCCGTCCTTCGCGACGCCCTTGCGCAGGGCCTTCTCGAAATCTTCCAGGGTGTAGTTGCCGATGCCGGTCTCTTTGTCCGGCGTGATGTTGGTGGCGTAGATCGCGCCGACCGGCGTCATCATCTTCAGGCCGCCGGTGAAGGCGGGCGCGTTCGGCACCGAGTGACAGGCCACGCAGTTGGACAGCCGCGCGAGATACTCGCCACGGGCGTTGGGGTCCGCGGCGCTGGCGGCGGCGGCTTGTTCGGCCCCGGGCTGCGGCGTTTGCGTGACCGTCGCCGGTGTCGGCGCGGTTTGCGCCGGCGCGGCCGGGTCAGCGGCGTAGGCCGTGCCCAGCGCCAATGACGCGATGCCCAAAAGTTTCAGCGATGTCCCGATCATGGCGTCCAAGCTCCCCGACCACCTAATGCGGGGGGATGTTAGTGGACCGCCTCAAGGTATGCAAAGCGCGGGATTTTACGGCGGGCGTAATTTTTGACGATTTTCCGTGGCTTACGCCCTGACGCGGGCCAGTTCGTCGGTGCGGTTGGCAAGGTCCTTGAAGTTTTGAAACAGCTGCTCGATCACAAATCCGAGCGCGAACACCCGCCCCACCGCCTCGTCCGGCAGAACGCGGATGATGCCCGCCTGGCGAGACGCGGTCAGGGCGGCCCCGTATTCGGTCATGGCAGCCTCGATCCCGTCCAGAACGGGGGCGGCTTTGCGTTCCCGCAAGGCTTTCGCGCAGTCGGTCAGGAACGCGACCCCGGCACGGGCGACATGCAGGATCGCCGGCGCCAGCCGGGCGGCCACGTCCTGGGGCAGCGGCACCGCCGCCGCCCGATTGATCATGACCAGATCCGACCGGAGACGCCGGAGCGTGCGCGTCAGCGGGCCGGTATCCGGTTCGGTGGACAGGCGCGTGGCGCGTTCCCGGTCGGCCTCCTCGGTGAGCGCCTCGACGCGGCCGATCGCACGGCGCAACGCATCATGGAGCGGCACGGTATCCATGACCGCCACACCGGACCCGACCGCTTCCAGAAGCACGGTGAGCAGCGCGGCGCACATGGCGAGCGCCTGACCGGCCGCCGCCGCGGCGAGCCCATGGGCCCGGGCGGGGAGAACCACGAGCGACACGCCGATACCGATGAGACTGCCCACCGCGATCTCGAACACCCGGTCGAGGGCGGACATGACCGGACTGATGTCGGGATTTAAGCCCAGCACCACGATGACGGCCGTGATCGGCGCGACGCGGAAGCTCGCATGCACGGCGGCGAGCAGCGCCAGCGGCGCGATGGCGAGTGCGATAGCGCCGATCCGGGGCCAGAAGTCCGCGTGGGGCACAAGGGTGGCGATCGCCACACCGAGCACCGCGCCGCCGACTGTGCCGATGAACCAATCCAGCCCGGTCTTCACCGAGCCGCCGACGGAAGCCTGCATGACGATGATGGCGGTGAACACCGCCCAATAGCCCTGCGGCAGATTGAGCAACGTGGCAACCACATAGGCCAGCACACCGGCCGTGGTGGCGCGCACGCTCAAGCGCAGTTCGGCGCGATGGGTTTGCAGCCAGCCGATCAGTCCGCCCTCGATGCTCACGGCGGATGATCCATTCCTCTGTTACTTCTTCGCTTGGATATGCGCTTCGACGAACCACAGGTTCTTGTCGACGCCGCGCGAGATGCCGGTGAACAGATCGGCGGTATCCTTGTCGCCGAGTTCGTCGGCCTCATCGATCGCCGCGCGCACCTGCTTGCCGAAACCCGACAGCGCCGTCGCCATCGCCTGGCAGTGCGCGAGGCCGTCCGCGATATCGAGCGGGTACGCCGACAGCGTGGACTGCTTCGCCGTGACGGGGATGGTGCCCTTGGCGGTGCCGCCAAGGGCGACAATGCGCTCCGCGATGTCGTCGACCGACACGGCCACGTCCGTGTAAATCTTATCGAACAGCTCGTGCAGCGCGATAAAGCTGGGACCCTTTACGTTCCAATGGGCCTGCTTGGTCTGCGCGGAGAGATCCAGGGCATCGGACAGACGCGCCTGAAGAAGATCCACCACCGCTTGGCGACGGTTGGCGGAGATATCGTTCTTGGTGGGATGAAGACGGGCCATGGACGAACTCTCGAGCAATCTTGGGGGGAGGTGGACAAACTAGAATGTTTCTACCGTAAGTCTGGCGCGGGCACGCTGCAAGATCACGATCCGCTCAGCGAACTTCCATGCCTAGACCGGGCGGGCGCGCCCGCGTAAAAGCGCGGCCATGAGCATGTTCAGCTTCGAGTTCGCCGCGATCCGGCGCGTCTTCCTCCACCGCAATTTCGCGATCTACACCGTCGGCAGCACCATTTCCCTGATCGGGATGTGGATCCAGCGGCTCGCGGTGGGCTGGCTGGTGTGGCAACTGACCAAGTCGGGCACGTGGCTCGGCATCCTCGCCCTGGCGGAGTTCCTGCCCACCATCGTCATCACGCCCCTGGGCGGCGTGATCTCCGACCGATGGGATCGACGGCGCATCTCCATGACCACGCAGGCCGTGTCCGCCTTGCAGGCCGTGGTGCTATGGGGGCTGGCGATTTCCGATGTGGTGAATCCGCCCATCGTCGTCGCCTTGGTGTTCGTCAGCGCGGTGGCCGCGTCGCTCAATCAAGCGAGCCGCGTGGCGCTGGTGCCGATGATGGTTCCGCGAGAGCAAATGACCACCGCGATCGCGCTGACGGCGGTGATCTTCAACCTCGCGCGGTTCGTCGGCCCGGCGCTGGCCGGCATCATCATCGCCGGTGCGGGCATCGGCTGGGCGTTTCTCGCCAACGCCCTCTCCTATCTGCCGATGCTGTTCGCGCTGACGCAACTGCAACTGCCGCCACCGCCAAAGCGCCATGGCCCGCCAAAGCACTTCTTCCACGATCTGATGGAAGGCGTGCGCTACACCGTCAACCACGACGCCATCCGCACGCTCATCATCCTGCTGGCGTTGGCTTCGGTCCTGACGCGCGGCGTGGTGGACCTGCTGCCGGGATTCGTGGATGCGATCTATCACCGGGGCGCGGCGGGTCTTGCGACATTCACCTCCGTCATGGGCATCGGCGCGATGGCCGGCGGATTGATGCTCGCCGGCCGGCGCCATGTGTTCGGCCTGTCGACCATGGTGTTCGTCACCATTCTGCTCAACGGCACGGCGGTGGCGGCGTTCGCCCTCCTGGGCGCGTTCGACCAGCCCTCGTTCATCCTTGCCGCGTTCCTGCTGGGCATCGTCGGTTTCTGTAACGTCGCCAGCGGCACCGGTTCGCAAACGTTGGTGCAAACCGGCGTGGACGAGGCCATGCGCGGACGCGTGCTCAGTCTCTGGCTGGTCGTGAATCGCGGCGGACCGGCCTTGGGCGCGATGATATTCGGATGGGCTTCGGAGCATTTCGGCTTCGGTTGGCCGACGACCCTGGGCGGCATCGCCACGGTGGCCGCGTCCTTGTGGGTGCTGCATCGGCGCCGCGGACTTGCACAACAACTCGAGCTGCGCGACGAACCGCCGGCCCCCGCGCCTGCGCCGGAACCGGAAGAATCCCTGTAGGGCCGCGCCGCGAATATCCCTTGCGGGATCGCTGCGCCTGGCAAATTCTGTCGGGCAATAGGAGGCTGGCATGCTGCGGCGGGCGTTTTTGAGCGGAGGCGTGGCGGCGATGGCCGCGCCGCGCGCGCGCGCCGCCGAGGCGATCAGCAAGAGCGTGCGTCTCGACGGCGGCTTTCAAGAGCTCGTCATCAGCGTGCCGGATCTGGAACAAGCGGTCGCGTTCTATCAGCGGGTGGCCGGCTGGCGCATCGTCTATCGCGGCGCCACGCAGCCGGAAATGCTTGCCGCCTGGAAGCTGCCCGAGAGTGCCAAGGCCAATGAGGCCGTTCTGCAGAACCCCGGCGATACGGCCGGGTTCATTCGCCTGATCAAGTTCCGCGGCATCGCACAGGACGAAGTGCGCCCGAGCGCGCGCGCCTGGGACACGGGCGGCTTCGCGGGCTTCAGCTTGCGCGCCCGCGACGTGTGGCAAAAGTATTTCCAGTTCCGCCAGGGCGGCTGGCACGGGCTGTCGCAGCCGGTGCAAGTGCAGGAGGACCGCTTCTCCGATCTGCGCGTGATGATGCAAGGCAGCGCGAACGAAGTGGTCGATCTGGAGCAGCGGCTCGACCCGCCGCTCGGGAACTTTCCCAACTTGAAGGAACTGTCCTACGCCACCAATGTCTTCTCGACCGCGAAGGATTTCGACGCGACCCTCGCCTTCTACACCGAGAAGCTCGGCTTCAAGGTATTTCTGCGCCACGAGGGCCTGGTGGGCCCGGCCGGACCCAACCTGTTCGGCCTGCCGCACAATATCGTCAACAACGTCTACCGCCGCGTCGCGTTCCTTCATCCGCACGGCGACAATCCGCGCGACGAACATGCGGGCGCGGTCTCGATCATGACGTTCTACGGCGCGCAGGGCGAGGATTTCGCGCCGCGCGGGCGCGCGCCGAACTTAGGCGTGATCGCGGCGCGGTTTCCGGTGAGCGATGCGGACGGCCACGCGGAGGCCCTGGAAGCCAAGGGCGTGACGTTGGAGTACCAGCCGACCGATGTCGGCATGCTGCCCTATGGCGCGGCACGCGTGTTCGGCGTGCGCGACCCGAACGGGGCATGTATCGAATTCTTCGAGCCGGCGGACAAGCCGAGCTAGCGGCTACTTCTTCGCAAAGAACTCGATGCGCGCGCCATTGGGCGCGATGACACTAAGGATATCGACCTTGCCGTAGGGCGGCAGATCGAGCGCACGCTGTGGTAAGAGAATCACCCCGCCCTTCTTAGTGAAGTCCGCCGCGAACTTCTTCACGTCCGGCACCGGCACGCGCAGAGCAAGGTGACCGAGGTTGGGCGCGTGGGCCCGAGCGCTGAAGTCGCGGCCGTCGAGGCCTTCGTTGGCGATGGCCTGGATCGAACCGTTGCGGTCCGTCGGATGCGGCGCGTAGGCCGCGAACTTGCGCGAGGTGGTCATCGCGATGTTCTTCGGGATGCCGAGGGGATTGTCGCCAGGCGGTTGCGATTTGGAATCGCCGCCCAGGTGCGCCTTCCAGCCAAGCACATCGCCGAACAGCTTTTGCGCGGGCGCGATATCCTTATGCACCAGCGCGGAATTGAACGGGAAGCCGAAGCCGAGCGGCTTGCGCGCGTCCAGCCCGTACTCTGCTTTGTTGTAAGCAGGCGCATCGCGCTGCATCAGGCACAGCACTTCTCCATTGGGGCCACGCGCCATCACTTCGGTGATGGTGTATTCGCCCAGGGTGTAAGTGACCGGATCGTTGAAAGACTGCCAGCCGCGCGCGCGCAAAGCGGTGAATACGGCCTCCACATCGTTCACGTACATGTAGAGATCGAAGATGCCGCCGGTGTCCCAGGTCATGCCGGCGGAGCGGATTTGTTGCTGCGGCAGGCCATGGAATTGCACGAGGCGCACAAAGCCGCGATTGAGCCCGCGCTTCTTCATCACCACTTCGTCGATATCGGTGCCCTTGGGCACGCCCCAGAAGACGGCGACGTCATCGCTCACTTTGCCCTGGCAGACGACTTCGAAATCGCCCACATCGCGCCAGGTGCCGACCGCACCCTCGAGGTGCCCGACGCTGATGACTGCTTCCTGGAAGCCGGTGACGTCTTTCGTGGCGACTGGCGGAATCGTGCACGCCGCCAGCGCAAATCGTGGCGCGAGCAGAACGATCAGAAACAGATACCGCAGCATCGAGAACCCCCACAGGAGGCTCGACTATAGCGCGGCGTGGGCGTCGATCGTGAGGGTATCGATCGTGAAACTGCCGTCCGACTCCAGTTCAAAATACGCGGCGATCTCCCCCGGCATGCGCGCATGCAGCGCCCGCAAGGCCTGCGCGTGCAACGGCGGTGTGGACAGGCGCGCGATCCAGCTCGCGAAGTCCAGCCGCAGGCGGCGCGGGGTGAGCGCGTCGACACGGAAACGCGCCGCGGCCAGATGACGCATCCATTCGGCGTGGCTGTAGTTGCGCACGTGGGAGGGATCGCGCAGCAACTCCATTGTCTGGAACCAGGTATCGAACCCCGGATGATCCGGCGCGGTCACGTCGATGAAGATCGCGCGTCCGTTCGGCATCAACACGCGCCGCGCTTCGCGCAAACCCGCGCCGACATCGCTCCAGTGATGGGCGCTCATGCGGGTCAGCACCGCGTCGAAGCTCGCATCGCCAAACGGCAGAACTTCGACGGCGCCCCGCTGGGTGACGACGTTGGGCAGCGCGCGCCGGACGACTTCCGCGCTCACCGCCGCCAGCATGTCGGCGGACAAGTCGTAAGCCACCACTTCGCCCGCATGGGGCGCAGCCGCGAAACTCGCGTGCCCGCCGCCGCAACCGAGGTCGAGGACCCGGGCCGGCTTCACATCGCGCAGTGCCGCGCCGATTTGGGCGAGGTCCTCGCCGGTGGCGTGGACCGGGCTGGCGACATAAGCCGCGGCGGCGGCGCTGAACTGGTTGCTGACCAAGGTCTGATGCGTAGCTTGGGACATGAATCTTCTCCTTGAGCGCTCCCAGGATCATCCCAAACTTAACCTGGTACAAGATAACCATTTATCCTGGTATAATTGCCACCATGTCCTCGCATCGGGAAGCCATGGCGGCCTTCTTGAAGGCCCGGCGCGCCGCGGTGCCGCCTTACAGCGCCGGCCTTGCGGCGGGCGGGCGGCGACGTACGCCGGGCCTGCGGCGGGAGGAGATCGCCCAACTCTCCGGCATCAGCGCGACTTGGTACACATGGATCGAACAGGGCCGCGACGTGTCCGTGTCACCGGCTGCGCTGGCGCGTCTTGCCGACGCGCTGCGGCTGTCCATCGCGGAGCGCGCGTATCTGTTCGAACTCGCGGAGAAGCACGATCCGCAGTCGCCGGTGGAGACGCCGCACAGCATTCCCGACGGGCTGGATCGCGCGGTGCAGGCGGTGACGACGCCGGCTTACGTGCTCGATCGCTTGTGGACCGCCTGCGCGTGGAATGCCGCGGCGGCGCGGCTTTTCATCGGCTGGCTCGATCACCCGGACAACACGCGCGCGGATCGCAATCTCCTGCGCTACATCTTCCTCAATCCGGTCGCGAAGAAACTGATCACGGCATGGGACGAGCGCGCGGCGCGCGTGATCTCGGAATTCCGTGCCGACATCGGCCGCGACATCGACACACCCGAGGTCGAAGCGCTGATCACTGATTTGCGCAAACGCAGCTTGCTGTTCGATCAGGGCTGGCGGCGGCAGGCGGTGCTGACGCGGGAGGGCGGATCGCGCAGCTTCCGGCATCCCGAAGACGGCTTGCGCGCCTATGATCAGCACAGCTTCGCCTTCGCGCCGCGGCCGGAGTTCAAGCTGGTGATCCTCACGCCTGCCCCTTAAAACTGTCGTGCGTCGCAAAGAGGTGTCCGTGTCGGATCTGGTTTCCGTCGTGATCCCGATGATGAACGAGGCCGGCAACGTCGGCCCGCTCACGGCTGCCTTGAGCGCGGCGCTCGATCCCATGGGACGCCCCTACGAAGTGATCTTCGTGGACGACGGCTCCACCGATGGCACGCTCGCCGCGCTGACGGACGCCGCGCGGCAGAACAAGCGTTTCAAGGTGATCTCCTTCAAACGCAACGTCGGGCAGACCGGTGCGATGATGGCGGGCATCGACTACGCCAGCGGCTCGGTCATCGTGCCGATGGATGGCGATCTGCAAAACGATCCCACCGACATCCCGCGCCTGCTCGCGAAACTCGACGAGGGTTACGGCGTCGTCTCCGGGTGGCGCAAGGATCGCAAGGATGCGTTCCTCACGCGGACGCTGCCGAGCAAGATCGCGAATGGCTTGATCAGCTGGGCCTCCGGCGTGCCCTTGAACGACTATGGCTGCACTCTGAAGGCTTATCGCCGCGAAGTGCTGGAGGGGTTCCGCCTGTACGGCGAGATGCACCGCTTCGTGCCGATCTATGCGAAGTGGCAGGGCGCGAAGATCGCGGAACTGCCGGTGACGCATCATGCGCGCAAGGTCGGCGCATCGAAGTATGGCCTGAGCCGCATCTTCAAAGTGCTGCTCGATCTGTTGGTGGTGAAATTCCTCACCCAGTACGAGACCAAGCCGATCTACATCTTCGGCACGGTGGGATTGGTATTCTTCGGGCTCGCATTCCTGGCCGGCACCTGGGCGGTGTATTTGAGGCTCTTCGAGGATATCCACCTCAACCGCACGCCGCTGCCGCTGCTGTTCACGCTGGGCTTCATCACCGGAGTGATGTGCATCCTGATGGGACTGCTCGCAGAAGTGCTGGTGCGGATCTATTTCGAGGGCCGCGACAAGCGCCCCTACACCGTGAAAGAGCGCATCAACTTCGATTGATGCGCTATTGCGGCGGTGTCTTGTCCTCGCCGCCGAGGACGCTTTCGATCAGGAAGATAGGGCGGCGCTTGGACTCGATATAGAGCCGGCCGAGATATTCCCCGACGATGCCCAGCACGATCAGCTGACCGCTGCCCAGCACTAGGATGATGGTGGTCTGGCTGGCCCAGCCCACGGGCGCGTCGGCGAAGAAGTATCCGCCGATGGAGTAGATCAGCATCGCCAAGCCGACGAGGCCCGAAAAGATCCCGAAGTAGGACGCGAGCCGCAGCGGCACCACGGAGAAGCCGGTGATGCCGTCGAACGCGAGCCCGAGAAGCTTGCGATAGGTGTAGTGGCTGTCGCCGGCGAAACGCGCGTCCCGGTCGTAGAGCACGGGCACTTGCTTCAGGCCGATCCAGCTGATCATGCCGCGGATGAAGCGGTGCTGTTCCGGCATGGCGTTCAGGATATCGAGCACGCGGCGGGTGATGAGGCGGAAGTCGCCGGTATCGAGCGGAATGTCGATCTCCACCATGCGCTTCAGCAGGCGGTAGTAGACCTTCATCGCGGTGCGCCGGAACCACGGCTCGCCCTTGCGGCTGCGGCGCTGGCCATAGACCACCTCGGCCCCGCCGTCGATCAACGTCATCATCTCCGGGAGAAGCTCGGGCGGGTCCTGGAGGTCCGCGTCGATGATCAGGATGAGCGCGCCGCGGCAATAGCGCAGGCCCGCGCTGAGCGCGATCTGGTGGCCGTAGTTGCGCGCGAGGTTGACGGCGACGATCTTGCGATCCTGCCCCACCAAGCCGGACATGACCGCCAGGGTGTCGTCGCGGGAGCCGTCGTTGACCAGCACAATCTCATAGTCCTCGCCCACCGCGGCCGAGCAGGCGGCGGTCAGGCGGCGATAGAGTTCGTGAAGGACCTTGGCCTCGTTGTAGCAAGGCACGACGACGGATAGGCGGCATGTCGGCTTAGTAGCCGTGACAGCGGCAATCCCCGAACCACTGGCGGTCGTCAGCATGCGAGAGGCCATAACACACCTATTGTAACTCTGGGAAGAGTCGGTGACTTTCAAGGACATGAGTGACATCGAAATCCTGTCGGGCGACGAGGCGGCGGCCTTCGCGGAGGTCTGGTACGACATCGCCAGCGACGATCATTTTTGGGTGCGCTGGCGCACGGCGGCCCTGATGAAGGCCCTGGCGGACGCGGGCCTGGATGCGTCCGCCCCGCTGACCGGGCTGGATATCGGCTGCGGCCACGGCGCCATGCGCCGGGCGCTGGATGCGAACACGCGCTGGACCGTGGACGGCTGCGACCTCAACCGCACGGCCCTGGAGATGAGCGCCGCCTGCCGGGGGCGCACCTTGTTCTACAACATCCACGACCGGCGGCCCGAGTTGGCGGGCCGCTATGACGTCATGCTGCTGCTGGATGTGATCGAGCACATCGCCAACACCACGGCGTTCCTTGAGTCGGCCGCGTTCCATCTCAAGCCCGGCGGCCATGTGATCGTGAACGTGCCGGCGCTCGAGGCGCTGTCGTCGCGCTACGACACTGTGGTGGGACACTTGCGCCGTTACGACAAACCGATGCTGCGTCACGCGCTGGGCGACGCGCGGCTCGACGTGCGCCTGATGCGTTATTGGGGTTTGAGCCTGGTGCCGATCGCATTGCTGCGCAAACTCTATGTGCGCGGCATCGAGAGCACCGACGCGGTGACGACCGCCGGGTTCCAGCCGCCGGTAAAGATGATCAATGGCGTGCTGGCGGCGGTGGGGGCGGTCGAGACGACGCTCCTGAAAAGCCCGCCGGTCGGAACGTCGCTGCTCGCCATCGCGCGGAAGACGGCATGACCAACAAGCGCGATCTCGCATGGCTACTCGCGGTCGCCGGCGCCGCTGTCCTGCTGTGCCTGCCGACCGCGCGTCACGTGGCGTGGCTGGGCGACGAGGGCATCCTGCTCCACGCCGCGCAACGGGCCTTGTCCGGCCATGCGCTCTATCGCGATACGTTCTTCTTCCTGCCGCCGGGCGGCGTCGTGTTGCTCGAAGGCTGGTTCGCGGTCACGGGCGTCTCATGGCTGTCGGCGCGGGTGTTGGCCATCGTCAGCATTGCCGCCACCGCGTGCTTGACGTTCCTCGCCTGCCGCAAGGCTTCGCGGAGCGCGCCTCTTTCGGCGGCGATTGCCATTGCCTGGCTGGTGACCTCGCAGGGCTATTGGACGCAGGTGAGCTATCACTGGCTGTGCGCGATGTTCGCCATGGCCGCGGTCTGGGCGGTGTTGCATCACGAAGACGCGCCGGGGAACGATCCCCGCTATCCGCTGATCGCCGGACTGGCCATCGGCGCGGCCGGCATGATCCTGCCGACGGTCGGCGCGCTCGCGGCATTGGCGGCGTTGAGCGCGTTCGTGGGCCCGCAGCGGGGACGCGCGCTGATCGCTTACTTGATCGGCTGCGCCATCGTGCCGTTGCTGCTGATCGCAGGGCTGGCGGTGCAAGGCACATTGGTCACCGCGTT
This sequence comes from Rhodospirillaceae bacterium, assembly GCA_965279655.1. Classification (GTDB taxonomy): domain Bacteria; phylum Pseudomonadota; class Alphaproteobacteria; order Rhodospirillales; family Rhodospirillaceae; genus SCTM01. Next base: position 4,047,811 of record OZ257255.1, on the reverse strand, counting down.
CGAACAGGCCATTGTATTCCCCGCGCGCCACTATGCGCCGATCCAGGGCGTTGCCTTCGGCGCCGGCGCGCAGCCGCAGGATCGGCCGATGCAGGTGCTGTATCCGCTGCTGGTGTTCGCGACACTGTATCTCGCCGCCCGCGACCGGAAGGGCGTGTATGGCGACCGCCGTTTCCTGACCTGCGTCGCTTTCGCCGTCGCGGGTTTCATCGCCTGCTTTCCGCGGCCGGACACGATCCACATCGCCATGGCCGCGCCGCTCGCCTGCCCGCTGCTCGCAGCCGTGCTGCAGGGGATCGCCGCGCGATGGCCGCGGGGCCTGCGCTACGTCGCGGCGGGACTTGCGCTGGGTCTTTTCGTGCCTTCGGTGATCGCGTTCGCCGACTATGCCAAGTCCGTGCGCCATGTGGAGACGGCGGAGACAGCGCGCGGGCCCATTCGTCTTCAAGGCCAAGGGGGCCTGAAGGAGATTCTCGCCGGCATCGCCGCGACACCGGCGACGGATCGCTACTTGTTCTATCCCTACATGCCGCTGCTGCCGTTCCTGACCGCCCGCGAACATGTGGCGCGCTATGACTTGTTCGTGCCGGGGTATGCCCCCGGATATCAGTATCGCGAAGCCTGCGTGGCGGCGATGCGCGACGCGGCCTGGGTCGTGGTCGACCGCAGCTGGACCGATCCGGTGGTGCTGCAGGCGACCTTTCCGTCCATGCGCGAAACCGCGCCGGCGGAGATGACGGCGTTCCGGGCCGCGTTGGACAGCGGGTTCGATGTTACCGTCAGCAGCGGGACGTTCGAGCTGCGCCAACGGACGAGCGCGGCGAACGAGTCGCTATGTGCCGGTATCCCCGACTAGCGAACGCCGCTATAACGCGAGGATGGCTCCGCGTCGCATTCTGCTGATCAATCATGAGTATCCGCCGCTGGCGGGCAGCGGCGGGAACGCCACCTATCACATCGCCCATGCGCTCGCGAAACTCGGCCATCAGCCGTTCGTGCTGACCTCCGCTTGGGGGCGATTGCCGCATATCGAATACGCCGACGGCGTGACGGTGCGGCGCATCTTCGCGTTCCGCCGGCGCAAGGAGCAATGCTCCGTGGCGGAGATGATCGCCTTCATGTTGTCCGCGGGCCTGGTCGCGCCGGGGCTGACGCGCCACTGGAAGCCAGATGCGGCGCTGGTGTTCACCGGCTTGCCCAGCGGGCCGGTGGGCTGGTTGCTGAAGCGTACGCGCGATCTGCCGTATGCGATTGCCCTTGAGGGCGGCGATGTGCCCGGGTTCGACGTGCCGGAGTTGGCGCGGTGGCACAGACTTGCCGGCGGCGCGCTGCGTAGGATCTGGCAGGACGCGAGCGCGGTGGTCGCCAGTTCGCGCGGGCTCGCGGAGCTCGCGCGCCGCCACGCGCCGGAGCAGCGCATCGGCGTGATTCCCGCCGGCGCGGACGCGGACGGCATCGCGCCGAAGGACAACTACGCGCCGCGAAAGGAACTGCGGCTGCTGTTCGTCGGCCGTCTCGTGCATCAGAAGGGCCTCGACATTCTCATCCAGGCGCTGGCGAAGCTGCCGCATACGCTGCCGTGGCGGCTGGAGCTCGCCGGGGACGGGCCGGAGTGGACGCGGCTGGCGGGCCTTGCCGGCCGTTTCAACTTCGCCGACCGGGTGCATGTGCGCGGCTGGATGGACAAGGCGGCGCTGCCGCCGATCTATCGCGGCGCTGACGTGTTCGTGCTGCCCGCGCGGGAAGACGGTATCCCGAACGCGCTGCTCGAAGCGATGGCGGCGGGCCTGCCGATCATTGCCTCGAAGGTTCCCGGCGCGTCGGAGGCCGTGATCGACGGCATCAACGGATTGCTGGTCGAGAAGGAAGACATCGACGGGTGGGTCAAAGCCCTGACGACCGTCGCCGAGAACCCGGGGCGCCGCGAGGTCATGGGCCGCGCGAGCCGGGTGCGCGCCGAGACATACTTCAGCTGGACCGCGGTGACGCGGACCTGGCTGGATGTGCTGGAGCACGCCATCGCGGAAAAAGAGAGCGTGAAACCCACCGCCACGTGGCGGTTCTAGCGCGACCGCAGGCTTGGGCACGCGCCCGTCCCCCGCTACGACTCAAGGGTCGGGGAGGACACACATGGTCATTCGAACGTTGTTGGCGGCGTTGCTGATCGCAGCACCCGCCCTTGCAGCCGACCGCAACACCACGCCGGACGGCAAGCAGAGTTGCGTCGGCCACGAGGCCAACCGCGATCTCTATTTCAAAGTGCTCGAGGTGATCTTCAACGGCATTCAGCTCGATCGCGTGGAGGAGTTCTTCGCCAACGACTTCGTGAACCACGCCGCGCCGAAGTGGGCGGCGCAGGGACCGGCGGCGATCCGGCAGTACCTGCCGATCATGAAGGCCGCGTTCCCGGATCGGAAAGTGATTCATGAGTTCGTGGTGTGCGACGGCGACTTCGTAGTCGCGCGCACGCATGTGACCGGTACCAGCAAGGGTCCCTACTTCGGCCGTCCGCCGACGGGAAAGACGTACGACGTGACCGGCACCGACATCTATTGGATCAAGGACGGCAAGATCCATGGACGCTGGGGCAATGAAGATGCGATGGGCATGATGGAGCAGCTGGGCTACGCCGAGAACAGAGGCGGTCCGCCGCCGGGAGTCGCAAAATGAAGACGCTCGCTCTCATCGTTGCGTTGGCGTCGTCGGCGTTCGCGGCGGAGCTGCCGGCGCCGGACAAGAACGACACCTGTGCTGGCAATCCCAATCGGGCGATCTATCTGCGTGAGCTCGATCTGGTCGTGAACCAGCGCAAGTTCGAGCACATCGACGAGCTGTTCGCGCCGGACTATCGCAACAACAGCGCGCCGCCGGGGGCCGCGCAAGGACCGGCGGCGATCCGGGAGTATCTGACGCTGCTGACCGGTGCGTTCCCGGATCGCAAGGTGACGAACATCGGCATGATCTGCGCCGGCGACTTCGTGATCGTGCGGTCCCGCGTGACCGGCACCAGCACCGGGCCTTACTTCGGCCAGCCGCCGACGGGGAAGAGTTCCAGCGTCGAGGGCACCGACATCTACCTCATCAAGGACGGCAAGTTCCGCGCCCGGTGGGGCAACGAAGATGCGCTCGGCATGATGCAGCAGCTCGGGTACATCGCGGGTGGCCGCCCGCGCTAAGTCTTCCGCAGCAGCACGCCGTAGAAGCCGTCCATGCCGCCGGTGGCGGCCCAGTGGCACGGCAGCGTGCGCAGTTCGCCGGACGGCGTGATCGCCTCGGTGAGCCCGCCGATCATATCGGGTGTGATGGGCACGCGCGTGGCGTCGACGGACTTCGCGACCTCGATGCCTTCTTCCGGCTGGAGCGAGCACACGCTGTAGAGCACGTGACCGCCGGGCTTCACCATGTCGAGGGCGGCTTTCAGAAGGCGCTTTTGATTCTGGGCGAAGCCGGCGATGTCCTGCGCTTGCTTGAGGTGCGGCAGGTCCGGATGACGGCGCAGGGTGCCGGTCGCGGAGCACGGGGCATCGAGCAGAACCGCGTCCGCGAGTTCTTTCGGCCGCCAGTCGACGGCGTCCGCCGTGACGACGTCGGCTTTCAAGTTCAGGCGCGTGAGGTTCTCGCGCAGGAACTTCAGGCGGTCGGGCGCGAGATCGACGGCGGTGACGGCAGCGCCGCCCGCGACGAGCTGCGCGGTTTTGCCGCCGGGGGCGGCGCAGAGATCGATGACGCGGGGCGATGATGTGCCGCGCACGGTGTGAAGGACGATCTTCGCCGGCAGCGAGGCCGCCACGTCCTGCACCCACCAAGCGCCTTCCTTGAAACCTTCCATCTCCGGCACGCGGCCGGGGGCGAAGCGGCGCAAGCCCCCGGTGGGGAGGATGGAGGCATCGAGCTTCTGCGCCCATTCCGCAGCGGTCGATTCATCCGTGAGGGAGAAATCGAGTGGTGCTTCGCCGAGGTGGGCGAGCGCGATGGCGGCGGCGGTGTCCTCGCCGTAGGTGCGCGCCCAGCTTTGCCACAGCCAGTCGACACAGTTGAGGCGCGCGGCGTCTTGCTCCTGCACGAGCGCGGGCCCCTGCTCCGACACACGGCGCATCACGGCGTTGACGAGGCCGGTCATGCGCTCTTGGTCGCGTGCACGCGCGACAGCAACGGTGGTCGCAACCGCCGCGTGGGGCGCGGTGCCGAGGAACAGCAACTGTGCCGCGCCGAGGCGCAGCAAGTCGCGGATCACGTCCGGCGGCGGACTCTTCACGAACTGCGCCAGCACCGCGTCGATCTGGCCGAGGCGGCGCAGGGTGGTGGCGACGAGCAGGCGCACGAAGGCACGGTCGCGCGGATGGAGTGCTGAGACTTCGTAGTCGAAGGTCTCGTCGGCGGCGCGGCGGTCCACCACCACGCTTTGCAGCACGTTCAGGGCGGCGAGACGGGAGGCGAGTTCCGGCGGGAGGTCGCGAGGCGAAGGACGCTTGTTCACTTCGCGGGAAGTCCGGCGAACTTGACGTCCTTCATGGCGGTGCCGGGGCCGTCGCCGTTCTGCACGCTGAAGGCTTTGTTGGCCGCATCCGGGTTGGTGAGCGCAGCGATGGCGACCGTGGCCGTATCGGCGCGCGTGATGGCCGCGCCGCTTTTGTATTCGCTGCGCGGGATGAGCTGGATGCTCTTCACGCCGCCCGGATTGTTGTTCATGCCGGCCGGGCCGACGATGGTGTAGGGCACGCCGGAGTCGATCAGCGCCTCTTCCGCCTTGCCCTTGTAGATGATGACGTCGTTGCCGCGCTTGTTCATGGGGTTGTCCACCTGGCCCGACACGGACGAGGTGATGATGACGAAGCGCTTCACCTTCACGGCCTTCGCGGCGGCGGCGAGATTGCGCGTGCCCTCGAGGTCCACCTTCACGGGGAAGTTGGCTTCGTCCTTGTTGCTGGCGGCGACGGCGTTGATCACGTAGGTGACGCCCTTGAGCGCGGGCCCGAGCGTTTCCGGCTTCGTCACGTCCGCCTCGATCCATTCGACCTTGTTGCCGAACTTCGCGGTCGCGGCGGCGGCGTCGCGGGTCATGGCGCGCACGCGGAAGGCCGGGTTGGTCTGGAGTTGTTCGAGGATCACGCTGCCGTTCTTTCCGGTGGCGCCGGCGAGAAGCACGAGCGGTTTTTCTTGCGCGGCAAGCGCGGGAGCTGCGAGGGCGACGGCAGCGGCGATGATGAGTGAGCGGCGCAGCATGGGTTTGCTCCTAATTAGGCGTCGAGGAATTCGCGGACGATTTTCGCAGCTTCGGCAGTCTTTACATCAAGAAAGCCATGCGCCCAACCGGGCAGACCATGGATGCGACTGGCCGGATTTTGCAGAAGCGGTTTCGCCCGCACCGTCATGGGCGCGAGATCGTCGGCTTCCGGATTGAGGATCAAGATCGGGTGTTTGACTTTCGGCAAAGCGACGGCGGCTTGGTAGTTGAACGCCGCGCGATGGCCCCACCAGGAGATCGACGGATTGGAGACGCGGACCGCGAAAAGGTCGGCATGCATTTCCTTTGTGACTTCCTTCATGTGCCATCGCCCACGGTTCTTCCACCAGTTCGCGTAGGTGGAGCCGTCGTCGGCGAAGTTCTCGGCGGCGTAATCCTTACGCTGCGACGCGAGCTCGGCTTCCGTGTAGATCGCGGCCGAGACATTGATGAGGCGGTGGACTTGGGTGGGACGCCGCAGCGACACCTCCATCGCGATCTTGCAACCCGTGTGATAGCCCATCAGATCCACGTCGCGCAGGCCCAACGCGTCCATCACATCTTCCATCGCCGAGGCGTAGTCCTCGATCTCGGGCGGCTTCGGCGTCGGATCCGAGGCGCCAAAGCCGGGCGTGTCGATGGCGATGGCCAGACGGTCGCGGCCCATCTCACCGGCGAAGATTTCGTAGATGAAGCTCGAATAGGGGCTCATGTGGAACATGAGCAATGGCCGCTTGCCCGTCTGCACGGCGGGCTTGGCGTAGCGGTAATGCATTTGGCCGAAGCGGGCGGTCACATAATCGCGGCGAAGAGGCATGGACGGCTCTTTCCTGATTAGACGTCGAGGAAATCGCGGACGAGCTTGGCGACTTCGGCGGTTTTGAGATCGAGGAAGCCGTGGGACCAGCCGGGCAGATCGTGGATGCGGCTGGCGGGATTCTTCAACAATGGTTTGGCGCGCGGCGTGAAGTCCACCAGGTCGTCTTCCGGATTGAAGATCAGCACCGGGTGCTGAACCTGCGGCAGCGCGTCGCCGGAGAGGAAGTTGAAGGCGGCGCGATGGCCCCACCAGGAGATCGACGGATTGAGCATGCGCACGGCGAAACGTTCCGCGAGCGCTTCGTTGGAGACGCCCTTCATGCGCCAGCGCTTGGCCGCGTTCCACCACTTCACGAAGTGCGAGCCGTCGTCGGCGACTTCCTCGGGGCCGTACATCTCTTTGTGTTCGGCGAGTTCCGCCGGCGTGAAGACGGTGGCCGACACATTCACGACGCGGTGGATCTGGGCGGGGCGCTGGATGGTGAGCGCCAGCGCGATCTTCGAGCCGGTGTGATAGCCCATCACATCCACATCGCGCAGGCCCAGCGCATCCATCACGTCGCCCATGGCGGCGGCGTAGTCGACGACTTCCGGCATCGACGGCGGCGCATCCGACGCGCCGAAGCCCGGCGTGTCGATGGCGAGCGTGAACCGGTCGCGGCCCATCTCACGGGCGAACGCCTCGTAGATGAAGCTGGAATAAGGGCTCATGTGAAACAGCAACAGCGGGCGCTTGCCCGTGGGCGCATCCGGCTTGGCGAAGCGGTAGTGCATCTGGCCGTAGCGGCCGTTCACATATTCGCGGCGGAGGGGCTTTTTCTGATCCATGGGTCACGCATGGACCGGGACGGGAGGCGCGTCAAGGCGACTCGGGCGATGGCCCAAATTCGCGCCGATGCGCACCGCATGTTTTGGCGGTGAATAGGCGGTGGAAATTTCGGGCCGAGGGACGGGCGAAAGCGACACAGCGGTGATCCATAAGCCAATCCCGACCGATACCGCCGATACGGCGGATCGTCAAAGGTCACGGTGTGTGCGGTTTTAGGACCGCAGCGGCTATGCGCGTAATCCTGGATCCCGGCTCGCGCTTCGCTTGGCCGGGATGACAGCCTGAGTGTGATGGTCCGCGCGTGCCCTACCCCGATTGTCACCCCGGACAAGCCGCGTAGCGGCGAGATCCGGGGTCCAGGGTAGAAGAACTCAATCCCACGGACCCTTTGAACGGGCCGGCGCGGTGTTGGGGATGCGCGACGTGGCGCGGCGCGGTTGGTCCACGCGCGCGGGGCCGCCGCCGGCGGCAAGCTCACGCAGGCGGGCGATGCGGTTCGCTGTCGACGGGTGCGTCGCGAACAGGTTGTCGGTGCCGGTGCCCGCCAGCGGGTTGATGATGAACAGATGCGCGGTGGCGGGATTGGCCTGGGCGTCGTGGTTCGGCACCTGGTGGGCATAGTGCTCGATCTTCTCCAGCGCGGACGCCAGAGCCATCGGGTCGTCGCAAATCTCCGCGCCGCCTTCGTCCGCGCCGTATTCACGGCTGCGCGAGATGGCGAGCTGCACCAGTGTGGCGGCGAGCGGCGCCAGGATCATTACCATGATGCTGCCGATGATGCCGATGCCGCCGCGGTTCTCGTCGCGATGGCCGCCGGCGAACATGGCGAAGTTCGCGAGCATGCCGATGGCGCCGGCGATGGTGGCCGTGACGGTCATGATGAGGGTGTCGCGGTTCTTCACGTGGGTGAGTTCGTGCGCCATCACCGCGGCGATCTCGCGTTCGCTCAGCATGTTCAACAGGCCGCGCGACGCGGCGACGGCTGCGTGTTCGGGATCGCGGCCGGTGGCGAACGCGTTGGGCTGCTCGCTGTCGATGATGTAGACGGCGGGCATCGGCAAGCCGCCGCGCTGCGCGAGGCGCGCCACCAGGGCGTAGAATTCCGGCGCGGTGTTTTGATCCACCGGTTGGGCGCCGTACATGCGCAGCACGGCCTTGTCGGAGTTCCAGTACGCCCACGCGTTCATGGCCACCGCGACTCCGAAGGCGATCAACATGCCTTGCGGTCCGCCGATGAGAAATCCGACGGAGACGAACAGGCCGGTCATCGCGGCGAGAAGCAGACCAACTTTGAATGTGTTCATGGCGTTAGGCGCCCTCCTGCGGCGCCCGTAGGGGAGAGGTAATTCACGCACGCGTCAAAACAAGTGCAAACCTTGGGCGAATCTTTGACTCGCGATCACACGCATGAGAGGGAGAGTGATGGCAGACGATACGACCCGCACCGCGCTTCCGCCCGTGCTCCCCTTGGCTTTGAGCCCGGAAGCGGCTGCGTTGAAGCCCCCGCCGGCGCGCCCCGCTGTTGTGCCCACCGAAATGCCCCCCGAGACCGGTGGACCCAAAGGCCCGGAACCGACCCGCTACGGGGACTGGGAACGAAAGGGACGATGCTCGGATTTTTAGACCGCTCACGCGGTCTAACTTATTGATTTGGTCGCATTGTCGACGGAAAACCGGAAGTCCACTTTTCCTGACAATGCTCCGGCGAGAAAAACGGATTCTTAACCGGTCGCCGCTAAGACTTTGATTCGCTGAATAAAAACCGTCCAAGAATGGATGGGCTGGGGACGCGGATGGGCTTTGTGGGTCTTCTGGAGCGGCTGCGCCGGCTCCGGCCGGGGGCGGCGGTTGCCGAGCACCGGCCGCTGGAGATCGCCGACACCCTGCACGACCCGGTGGACGTCCTTTACGGCGTCGAACCCCTTCGCATCATGATCGCGCCGCTGGCCGGCGACTCGACCGGCCGCGCCGCGCAACACATCCACGATCGCCTGGCCGGACGGCTGGGCGTGAGCATCCGTTTCGCCGACCGGCCGCTGACCGCGCCGGCGGCGGACAACATGCAGTCCGTGTTCCTGTCCATGGCGCTCGACCTGGGCCGCCGCTGGCTGAAGCGCGAGAACGCGGACCTGCTGCTGTGGGGCGAAGCGGTCACCTCCGCGCCGCTGACGAAAGACGGACCGCCGCATGTGTCGTGGCGCTTGCGGTTCATGAGTCTCGGCACGCCGGTGCAGCCGCATGGCGCGAGTGTCTCCGCGCTTGAGCGACTGGAAGTGCCCGCGCATTTCGACGACGCCGCCGGTGATCTGGTGTTCGGCGCGGCGCTGGCCGCGGTGAACGTGGAATCGAGCGAGGGCCTGCGCGCCCGCGCCGCGCTGTTCCGCCCTGTGTTGAAAGCCGCCGCGCACTATGCCGAAGGCGACATGCTGGGCACGGTTGCGGAATGCGCCACCGCGCAAGCCTGCTACGGCGCGCTGCTGTTGCTGGACGGCGCGCGCACCGGCGATCTGAAAATGCTCGAGCGCGCGGTGGTGGTGTACCAAGGCGCGCTCATCCTCGGCATGGATGCCTTCACGGATCACGAGCGCGCGCTGATCGGCGGACATATCGCCGATGCGCTGATCCTGATCTCCGATATCGCGGGGCGCCCGAAACTGCTCTCCCGCTGTATCGCCTATTACCGCACCGCGCTGAGCATGGTGCGCAAGGACGTGTTCTCGGAAGACTTCGCCGCGTTGAAAGTGCGGTTGGGGTTGGGCCTGCATGCGCTGGCCGCCGCCAACAACGAAGCCGGTCCCCTGAAGGAAGCCGCCGAAGCGTTCAGCGCCGCCACGTCGATCTGGACCATCACCGAATCACCGCAGCGCTGGGCGGACATTCAGAATTCGCTGGGCGGCCTGCTGGTCACCATGGGCCGCATCACCCGCGAGGCCGGCCTGTTCGACCGGGCGGTGGCGGTGTTCTTCAAGATCATCGAGGTGCAGACGCGCACCAAGGCGCCGTTGGTGTGGGCCACCACGCTCGCCAACATCGGCGCGGCCCTGAAGGAAAAGGGCGTCGCCGCCCAGAACATGGAAATCCTCCAGCGCGCCGCCGACGCCTTCGACAAGGCCGCCCAGGTGTTCCACGAGCTGCATCTCGAGAACAACGCGCAGATCGTTGAGGGCCAGCGCGCGCAGGTGCTGAAACTGTTGGCGAAGGCTTCGCCCTAACCCGAGATCGGATCGAACTGGGCCATGTCTCAGTCCATCGCGCTCTACGAGCACGATCCAGAATGGGCGCAAGTCGCCCAACGTGAAATCGAAAAACTCACGGCGGCCATGGGATCGGCTTTCCTGAGGATTGAGCATGTCGGCTCGACCGCCGTCCCGGGCCTACGCGCGAAACCGACCATCGACCTGCTTCCCATCGGGCACTCGCTCGCCCACCTCGATGCATGCCGCGGCGCGTTCGAAAGTCTCGGCTATGACTGGCGTGGCGAATTCGGGCTGCCCGGACGGCGGTATTGCTCGCGAGATGCCGCCGACGGCTGGCGTTTGTTCAATGCGCATTGCTGGGCGCTGAGCGATCCCGCAATCGCGGTCCACATAGCGTTTCGCGATTACCTGCGCGCGCACGCTGCGGAAGCCAGTGCTTATGAAGACGTAAAGCTGCGCGCGGCAGCCGAGTGCGGTGGCGACATGGCCCGCTACAATGATTTGAAAAGCAATTGGATACGCGCTTGCCAAGTTCGCGCGCTAACTTGGGGGGCGCGCCAAGCGGGGGTTACGCCGCCGGCGGCGTGGCCGGCGTCGCCGCCGCGCCCAGCACACTCTCGATAAACCCACGGGCGATTTCGCGTTCGCCCATGATGATGACGTCCACGTTGAGGCGGCGCAGCTGTTCGAATTCCGCGTCGGAGTGGCAGCGGGCGAGGATGGCGATCTGGGGATTGGCGGCGCGTGCCTTCACTACGGTTTGGAGGGCCTCGAACGGGCTAGGGATGGCGAGGATTAGGCGCTTCGCGCCGGAGATGTTCGCCGCCGCCAGGATGTCGTCGCGCGCGCCGTTGCCGACGATCACCTCGATCTCCGCCGCGCGCAGGTGCGCGACGGCGCGGTCGCCGTCCTCGATCACGACCAGGGATTCGCTGGCTTCATGAAGCGCCTGGCCGACGATGGCGCCGACGCGGCCGAAGCCGATGAGCACGGTGTGACCGGTGAGTGCCGTTTGCGAGGGGAGTTCGGCCGCGGGGACGTGCGGCGGGGCGGCGGCTTCGGCTTCCTTCTCCTCCCGCTTCTGGACCTTGGGCGACTTGAGCCGCTGGGCGGCGAGGAAGGCGATGGGGTTGAGCAGCATGGACAGGATCGCGCCGGCGAGAATGAGATCGCGCCCATCCTCGGGCAGCAGCTTCAGGCCCACGCCCATTTCCGCGAGGATGAAGGAGAACTCGCCGATCTGCGCGAGGCTGGCCGCGACCGTGAGCGCGATGGCGGGCGGATGGCGGAACATCCGCACGATGACGTAGGCGGCGAAGGATTTGCCCACGACGATCACCAGCACCGTCGCCAGCACGGGCAGCGGATGCTCGATGAGGATTTTCGGATCGAACAGCATGCCGACCGAGACAAAGAACAGAACCGCGAAGGCGTCGCGCAGGGGCAGTGAGTCTTGCGCGGCCTGATGGCTGAGCTCGGACTCGCTCATGATCATGCCGGCGAAGAAGGCCCCCAGCGCGAAGGACACGCCGAACAGTTTGGCGGCGCCGAAGGCGACACCCAGGGCGATCGCCAGCACCGCGAGGCGGAACAGTTCGCGCGAGCCGCCATGGGCGGTGTGGTGGAGGATCCACGGGATCACGCGGCGGCCGACCACCAGCATCAGGGCGATGAACGCGATCACCTTGGCGATGGTGAGCGCGATGGCGCCGGGGACGCCGAGGCGGAAGCGGGCGACCAGGGGATCGACCGGGACCAGTTTGCCGTCGCCGCCCATGACGTTGGCGAACGCGGGGAGGAGCACGAGGGCGAGGACCATCGCGAGGTCCTCGACGATCAGCCAGCCCACGGCGATGCGGCCGCGTTCGGTCTCGAGCATGCGCCGTTCCTGCAGGGCGCGCAGCAGCACGACCGTGCTGGCCACCGACAGGGATGCGCCGAACACCAGGCTGCCGCCGAGCGGCCAGCCGAGCGCCAGGCCGAGACCGACGCCGAGGGCCGTGGCGACCGCCATCTGCACGATGGCGCCGGGCACGGCGATGGTTTTCACCGACAGCAGATCGCGCAGGGAGAAGTGCAGGCCGACGCCGAACATCAGCAGGATCACGCCGATCTCGGCGAGCTGATTGGCGAGGCCTTGGTCGGCGATGAAGCCCGGCGTGGCGGGACCGGCGACGACGCCCGCCAGCAGATAGCCGACCAGCGGCGGCAGTTTCAGACGGGAGGCGATGGTGCCGAAGATGAAGGCAAGGACGATGCCGCCGACGAGGGTGGCGATGAGGGCCGTGTCATGATTCATCAGGCCGTGTTGCTCTTAAGAAGGGTTCTTGGCGCGGTTCTTCACCAGATCCCCCACCACGGACGGATCGGCCAGGGTTGTGGTGTCGCCCAGGTTCGACACGTCGTTCTCTGCGATCTTGCGGAGGATACGGCGCATGATCTTTCCCGAGCGGGTTTTCGGCAGGCCCGGCGCCCATTGAAGCACATCGGGTTTGGCGATGGCGCTGATCTCATGGCTGACCCAGCCGACCAGTTCCTTACGCAGCGCTTCGGTTGGCTCGATACCGACCTTGAGCGTGACGTAGGCATAAATGCCCTGGCCCTTGATGTCGTGCGGATAACCCACCACCGCCGCCTCGGCCACGGACTTGTGAGCGACGAGCGCGCTTTCCACTTCCGCCGTGCCGAGGCGATGGCCTGACACGTTGATCACGTCGTCCACGCGGCCGGTGATCCAGTAGTAACCGTCGGCATCGCGCCGGCAGCCGTCGCCGGTGAAGTACTTGCCGGGATAGGTCTTGAAGTAGGTGTCGATGAAACGCTGGTGATCGCCGTAGACCGTGCGCATCTGCCCGGGCCATGAGCTCTTGATGCAGAGATTGCCGGTGGCTTCGCCTTCGAGTTCCTTGCCCTCGGCATCCACCAGACACGGCTCGATGCCGAAGAACGGCAGCGTGGCGGAGCCGGGCTTCAGCCGCGTGGCGCCGGGCAGCGGGGTGATCATGATGCCGCCGGTTTCGGTCTGCCACCAGGTGTCGACGATGGGGCAGCGGCCGTCACCGACGACGCGGTGGTACCAGAGCCAGGCTTCCGGATTGATCGGCTCACCCACGGAGCCGAGCAGGCGCAGGGACGCGCGCGTCCACTTCTTCACCGGTGCATCGCCTTCGCGCATGAGGGCGCGCAGCGCGGTGGGGGCGGTGTAGAAAATGTTCACGCCGTGCTTGTCGATGATTTCCCAGAAGCGCGAGGCGTCGGGATAGTTGGGCACGCCCTCGAACATCAAGGTGGTGGCGCCGTTGGCGAGCGGCCCGTAGACGATGTAGCTGTGGCCCGTGACCCAGCCCACATCCGCCGTGCACCAGTAGATCTCGCCCTCGTGGTAATCGAACACGAGCTGATGCGTCATGGCCGCGTAGACGAGATAGCCCGCCGTAGTGTGCAGCACGCCCTTGGGTTTGCCCGTGGAGCCCGAGGTGTAGAGGATGAACAGCGGATCCTCCGCGTTCATCGCCTCCGGTTCGCAGTGCTTCGCCGCGCTCTGCATCATGGTGTGGGCCCAGACGTCGCGCGGCGCGGTCATGGTGACGGCGCCCCCGGTGTGTTTCACCACCAGCACGTGGCGCACGGATGTGCACTTCGCGAGCGCTTCGTCGACATTGGCCTTGAGGGGGATTTTCTTGCCGCCGCGCAGGCCTTCGTCGGCGGTGATGATGCAGTTGGCCTGGCAGTCGTTCACGCGATCCGCGATGGATTGGGGCGCGAAGCCGCCGAAGATGACGGAGTGGACCGCGCCGATACGCGCGCAGGCGAGCATCGCCACGGTGGCCTCGACGATCATGGGCATGTAGATGCAGACGCGGTCGCCCTTCTTGACGTTCAGCGCCTTCAGGCTGTTGGCCATGCGGCACGTCATCTCGTAGAGATCGGCGTAGGTGACGTGCTTTGAATCCTTCGGGTCGTCGCCTTCCCAGATGACGGCGGTTTGCGCAGCCCGCTTGTGGAGATGGCGGTCGAGGCAGTTGAAGGACGCGTTCAAGATGCCATCTTGATACCAGCGGATGTGCAGGTCCTTCGCGTCGTAGGACACGTCGCGCACATGGGTGAAGGGCGCGATCCACTCCAGGCGCTGACCTTGCTCGCGCCAGAAGGAGAGCGGGTCCTTCAGGGACTCCGCGTACATCGCCTGGTACTGGCGCGGGTTCACCAGCGGTTCGGTCGCGGTCTTGGGGATTTCGAAGATGGTGTCGTCGGACATGGCAAGGCTCCGTTTATCGCGTCCGCGATCATAGCGGCTTGGTTTCGCGCAAGTCGACCGTCGCGCGCAGGAGGGGAACATTCATACCGGCGTAACGTTGCCGTGATGGAACAAACGGAGGCTGATCATGCCCGAGACCGCAGGACAGAAGAAAACCGCCGGCCGCGTGATGCATGAATTCAAGCACGGGGAGCTGAAGAGCGGCCCCGGCGGCAAAGGCGGCAAGGTGAAGAGCCGCAAGCAGGCGATCGCCATCGCGCTGAGCGAGGCGGGTGAATCCAAGTACGACAGCCCGAAGAAGCGCCGCAGCAAGCTGGCCAACAGCAAGCGCAAGGAAGCGCGCGGTGAGACCGGGCAGCAGGCGCGGGAAGGCAAGAGCCACGTTGGTTCCCGAGCCGGCGCCAGCAGGAAGAAGACCGCCAAGAAGAAAGCGCACTAGATGCGCCTGTATTTCGCGCCGGGCGCCTGCAGCTTCGCCGACCACGTGGCGCTGCATGAGGCGAATTTGCCGTTCGAATGGATCAAGGTCGATCTGAAGACCAAGCGCACGGAGGACGGGCTCGATTTCAACGCGATTAATCCCAAAGGCTATGTGCCGGCGCTGGTGCTGGACCCCGGCGAGGTGCTGACGGAGAACATCGCCATCCTGATGTGGGTGGCGGACCGCACGCCCGGCTTGGTGCCGAAAGAGGAGCTGGGCCGCTATCGACTGTTGGAGATGCTGGCGTTCATCTCCACGGAGATCCACAAGCAGTTCAAGCCGCTGTTCAGCCCCGACGCGGACGACAAGGCCAAGACGCAGGCGAAGGAGACGATCCTCAAACGCCTGACCTACATCGCCGAACGTATGAAGGGCGACTATGCGCTGAACAACCAGTTCACCGTGGCGGACTGCTATCTGTTCACGATGCTGTGCTGGGCGCGGAAGATGGCGATGACACTGCCCGCGCCGCTGCCGGCTTATGCCAGGCGCGTGGCGGAGCGGGAGTCAGTGAAGATGGCGCTGCAGCACGAAGGCTGGCAGCTGCCGGCGTGGGATTAGAGCGCCTTGCCCATCATCTCGGCGACATTGCGCGTGGGCTGGATGACGACCTTCTCGAACAAGCCGGCCTTGGCGTAGGGATCGCGGGCGGCGAAGGCGCGGGCGGTTTCGAGGTCCGGGAAATCCGTGACCCACAGGCTGCCGATCATGGTCGAGCCGTCGTCGGCGAAGAACGGGCCGATGTAATAGGACTTCGGCGCTTCGGCCTTGATCCATTCGATGTGTTCGGCGCGCGTCTTCAGGCGCAGATCGACGGCGCCCGGCTTATCGAACGCCATGATGGTGATGAGCATCGATGTTTCCCCGGATTATTTCTTACGCGGCTTGCGCGGCGGCTTAGATGGAGATTTCGGCGGTGATTTCGCCGGCACCTTTTTCGTCGCAGGCTTCATCGTCACCGCCGTGGGCCGCACAAGGCGGCGGGTCGCGCGGCGGCCCGCCGTGGCGGTGAGCTTGGCTTTGCGGCGGCCCTTGCGCTTCTGTTTCGGCGACGCGATCGCCGACGCTGGGCCGCGCAGAGAAGACACCTTCGGCTTCTGCGACGTCTTGGCTTTCGGCGCGGGCTTCGTCAGTTCGCGCTTCGGCGTCGCGGCACCCTCGCGGCCGTAGTCATCTGCGATGCGCACGATGTCGTCCTCGCCGACATATTCGCCGGACTGCACTTCGATCATGTGCAGATCGACCTGGCCGGGATTGTAGAGGCGGTGGATCGCGCCGGCGGCGAGGAAGGTCGATTCATTCTCGCGCAGTTCGTATTCCTCGCCATCGCGATGCACGACGGCGGTGCCGGAGACAACGACCCAGTGTTCGCTGCGATGCCAGTGTTTCTGCAATGAGAGTTTCGCGCCCGGCTTCACGCAGATGCGCTTCACCTTGAAGCGGTGGCCTTCGTCCATGGTCTGGTACCAGCCCCAGGGACGATAGGTGCGCGCCTGCGCGGTGGCTTCGGGGCGGCCCTTGGCTTTGAGCTGTTCCACCACCGCCTTGACTTGTTGATCCTTGCTCTTATCCGCCACCAGTACCGCGTCGGCGGTGACGATGACGATGACGTTCTTGACGCCGACGACCGCGGTCAACTGGCGTTCGCTGCGGACGTAGGAGCCCTCGGAGTCGATGGAGAGCACATCGCCGATCAAGGTATTGCCGCGATCGTCCTGCGCGGTTTCCTGATGCAGCGCGCTCCACGAGCCCACGTCGGACCAGCCCATGTCCACCGGCACGACGGCGGCGACGGAGGTGCGTTCCATCACGCCGTAGTCGATCGATTGATTGGGGACGGTCGCGAAAGCGTCCGGATCGAGGCGGAAGAAGAACAAGTCCTTCTTTCCCTTGTCGAGCGCTTCACGGCAGCGCGGCAGGATATCGGGCTCGCTGCGGGCGAGTTCTTCCACGAACGTGCCCACGGGCCACAGGAAGATACCGCCGTTCCAGGCGTAAGTGCCTTCCGCGAGAAAGCGCGCGGCCGTGGCGCTGTCGGGCTTCTCGACGAAGCGCTCCACGCGGTAGGCGCCCTTGCCGATGCTGTCGCCGCGCTTGATGTAGCCGTAAGCGGTGGCGGGATGGGTGGGCTGGATGCCGAAGGTGACCAGATGTCCCGACGCCGCGACGGGCGCCGCGGTGCTGACGGCGTCGCGGAAGGCGTCGGGTTTGCGCACAAGATGATCGGACGGCATGACGAGCATGAGCGCGTCGGGTTCTTTCTCCAGCAAGAGGGCCGCGACCGCCGCCGCCGGCGCGGTGTTGCGACCTTGCGGTTCGATCACCACCGCGCGCGGTTCGATGCCGATGGCGCGCAGCTGTTCGGCGACGATGAAGCGGTGCGCCTCGTTGCACACCACGATCGGCGCTTCGATCTTCACGCCGCTGGCTTCCTTCAGGCGGAGCGCGGTTTCTTGCAACAGGCTGCGCTCGGAGGTGAGCGGCTGGAGCTGCTTGGGGAATTCCTCGCGGGACAGAGGCCACAGGCGCGAACCTGAGCCGCCCGACAGAATCACCGGATACAACCGGGTGGTCTTACTCACGCTGTTCGCCCTCAACCAAATGTGCACGTCCCAACGCCCGCCAAATCCGGCGGTTGCGGGGTTTTACACCCTACAGGCCTTCGGCCCGCAAGGGTCTTTCCAACAGCTGGCGCATGACGTCGTCGATAGCGGCGTCGTGGTTCAGGATCTTGTCCACCGCGGCACAGATGGGCATGTCGACCTTGAGCTTCGCGGCCAGGGCCACCACGGCCTTGGCGGTGGTCACGCCTTCCGTGACGGACCGCCGCGCGCCGAGGATGTCCTCCAAAGTGCGGCCTTCGCCGAGCGCCACCCCGAGGGAGTAGTTGCGGGACTGGGTGGAGGACGCGGTGAGCACCAGATCGCCAAGGCCCGAGAGACCCATGAGAGTCTCCGCCTTCGCCCCACGGGCGACGGCGAGGCGGACGAGTTCCGCGAGCCCGCGAGTCAGCAAAGCCGCCTTGGCATTGGAGCCGAGCTTGCGGCCTTCGGAAATGCCGCAGCCGATGGCGAGCACGTTCTTCACCGCGCCGCCGATCTGCGCGCCGATCACGTCCGCCGACAAATAGGGCCGGAATGTGCGGGACGACAATGCTTCCGCCACGGCGCGACCCTGGGCTTGGTCGGCGGCGGCCAGCGTCAACGCGGTCGGCAGGCCCTTGGCGACTTCGCTGGCGAAGGACGGGCCAGACAGAACCATCAACGCGGTATGGTTGAGCGCGGCGGCGGCTTCCGTCATGAGGGCGCCGGTGTCGAGCTCGATGCCCTTGGCGCAGATCACCACGGGACGGCCGGCGGGGATGAGGGTGCTGAGGTCCTTCGCCGCGGCACGCAGGTGCTGGGCGGGAGAGACCAAGAGGACGATGTCCGCGTCCGCCGCGATCTTGAGATCGCCGGTGGCGGCAATGGCGGGATCGAGCGGCAGGCCAGGCAGAAAGAGCGCGTTGATGCGGGTGGCGGAAATGGAGGCGACGACCTCGGGCTCTCGGGCCCAGAGGGTCGCGGCGCGCCCGGCGCGCTGCGCGGCCATGGCGAGTGCGGTGCCCCAGGCGCCCGCGCCGATGATTCCCACCCGATTCATGGCGATTCTCTAGGCAAAAATCTAAGTCCCGCCCGTGTCTTAGCTTGAGACATGTTGCACGGTGCCGCGTTGTTTGCAAACCCGAGACGCGAATTCGCGCGCCGCTTGCGCCCCCGCCCACCATCAGCCTAAGACGAGAACATGTCCGACAGACCCCCCGACCGCGACGCGCCGATCCTGTTGACCGGAGCGGCGGGATTCGTCGGCTTCCACACCGCCAATCGGCTGCTCAGCGAAGGGCGCACGGTCATCGGGCTGGATAATTTCAACGACTACTATGATGTGCGCCTGAAGGAAGCGCGGTGGGCGCAGCTTGAGGGGCGCAACGGCTTCACCGGCGTGCGCGCGGACCTGACCGACAAGGACGCCCTGCTGCGCCTGTGCGACCAATACGAGCCCGGCGTGATCGTGCATCTCGCCGCCCAGGCCGGCGTGCGCTACGGCATCGAAAACCCGGGCGCCTATGTGGACTCCAACCTCACCGGCTTTGTGAACATCCTGGAAGCGGCGCGCGCGTTGAAGGTGGAGCATCTGGTTTTCGCCTCCACCTCGTCGGTGTACGGCGCGAACCGGCAGATGCCCTATGCGGAGAACCACGGCACCGCCCATCCGCTGAGCTTGTATGCGGCGACTAAGAAAGCGAACGAGGTGCTGGCGCATTCCTATGCGCATCTCTATCGCATTCCGATGACGGGCCTGCGCTTCTTCACGGTGTACGGACCGTGGGGACGGCCCGACATGGCGCCGCAGAAATTCACCGCGCGGATTTTCGCCGGCGATCCCATCGAGGTTTACAACGGCGGAAATCTGATGCGCGACTTCACGTTCGTCGACGACATCGTCGAAGGCGTGGTGCGCGTGACCGATCACATTCCCGTCCCGGACGAGTCGTGGGACGCGATGGCGCCGTCGCCGGACGGGTCCGGCGTGGCGCCCTATCGCATCTTCAACATCGGCCGCGGCGCGCCGGTGCAGCTGATGGATTTCATCGCCACGCTCGAGAAGCACATCGGCAAGAAGGCCAACATGCAAATGGTCGGCATGCAGGCCGGCGATGTGGAAGGCACCTGGTGCGACGTGAGCGCGCTGGAGCGCGCGGTGGGCTATCGCCCGAAGGTGTCGCTGGACGAGGGCCTGGCGCAAACCGTCGCGTGGTTCCGCGACTACTATAAGGTCTGACGCTCGTGGCGATCACGGGGGGATGTCTGTGCAAGGCCGTGCGCTACAGCTGCACGTCGGAGCCGACAATCACGCGGGCCTGCTGGTGTCGTCTTTGCCAGTACATCGGCGCCGGCAGCAACACGGTCAATGTCTTCTTCAAGAGCGCCGACTTCACCATCACCGGCGAGATGACCGACTACGTGTGCGTGGCCGACAGCGGGACGGTGATGCATCGCCGCTTCTGCGTGAAGTGCGGCACGGCGGTGACGGGTCAGGGCGAGTCCCGCCCGCATATGATTTCCGTGCGCGCCGGCACGTTGGACAACCCGGAGCTGGTGAAGCCGGCGATGACGATCTGGACCAAGCAGGCGCCGACGTGGGCCTGCATTGATCCGGATTTGCCGCAATTCGATGCGCAGCCGCCCGCTTAGGCTTTCACACCCGCGCCACGCGCGGGCGCCGCGTCGGGATCGAGCGGCCAGCGCGGACGCGCTTTCGCATCCAAGGGATCGGTGAGGCCGAGGCGCAGGCGTTCGACGCCGGCCCAGGCGATCATCACCGCGTTATCGGTACACAAAGCCAATGGCGGCGCGACGCAGGCCATGCCGGACCGCGCCGCGAGCGCGGTGAGTGCCGCGCGCAGGGCGGTGTTCGCCGCGACGCCGCCGGAGACGACCAAGGTGGTGCCGGTGGTCTCATGCAGAAAGTGCGCGATGGCGCGCTTCACGCGGTCGACGATGGACTCCACCACCGCCGCCTGGAACGAGGCGGCGAGATCGGCGACATCCTGCTCGCGCAACGCCGGCAGCGCTTCCACCGCGAGACGCACGGCGGTCTTGAGTCCGGAGAAGGAGAAGTCGCAGCCGGGCTTGCCTTTCATCGGGCGCGGAAACGCAAAGCGCGCGGCATCGCCCTTCGCCGCCGCGCGTTCGATCGCCGGGCCGCCGGGATAGCCGAGGCCGATCAGCTTCGCGACCTTGTCGAAGGCCTCGCCGGCCGCGTCGTCCACGGTGGTGCCGATGCGGCGATAGCGGCCGACACCTTCGACGATCAGAAGCTGGCAGTGCCCGCCGGAGACGAGCAGCAGCAGGAACGGGAACGACACGTCGTCGGTGAGCCGCGCGGTGAGCGCGTGGCCTTCGAGATGATTGACGGCGATGAAGGGTTTGTTCGCCGCGAGCGCAATCGCTTTCGCGCTCATGACGCCCACCAGCACGCCGCCGATGAGCCCGGGGCCGGCGGTGGCGGCGATGGCGTCCATGTCGGCAATGCGAAGACCCGCGTCGTGCAGGGCTTTGGTGATGAGGCGATCGAGGTGCGCCATATGCGACCGGGCGGCGATCTCTGGGACGATGCCGCCGAAGGGCCGGTGTTCCGCGATCTGACTGAGCACCGCCTCGCCGAGGATGCGGGCAACCCCGTCCGCCGTCACTTCGACGACGGCGGCGGCGGTCTCATCGCAGCTGGTTTCGATGCCTAGGACACGCATTCGGCAGGGTCTATCCTCGTTTCAGGCCAGCCTCTACAACAGTTTAAGTCCTTGGCGCGATTTAACCCGGAATCATGCGCGTTCTAGTCCCCGAACTGGCGGAAGACGCAAAGACCCTGGCCGCGGCGTTGAGCGCACAAGGCCATGCGGTGACGTGCACCCCGTTGGTGGCGCTGACGGCGATTCCCGATGCGCCGATGAACCTGGCCGGCGCCCAGGGCTTCCTGGTGGTGTCGCCGGCGTCGGCCCGCGCCCTGGCCGCGCGCATCGGCGTGCGGACCTTCCCGGCCTTCGCGGACAGTGAATTGACCGCGGCAGCGTTGCGGCGCGCGGGCTTCAAGCGCGTGACGGCGGCGAAGGATGTGCAAGGGTTGGCACAACTGGTGCAGTCGCAGATCAAGCCCGGCGACGGCGCGCTGATCCATCCGTGCCCCGCGGGCGCGCCGGCGAGCGTGATCGCCAATCTCACGAATGTCGGCTTCGCGGTACGCAATCTTCCGCTGTATGCGTTGGCACGCGTCGACGCGATGCCCAGCGACCTGCGCGCGCAGGTGAAGGCCGGCGGCTTCGAAGGCGTGGCCTTCGCCACGGCGGATGCGGCGCGCGCCTTCGTGACCCTGGTTCAGCGCGAAGAGTTGACCGAGGCGATGCGGCCCCTGAGCGCGGTGGTCGCGACCACGGTGGTCTCCGCGCCGTTGCGGGCGCTGGCGTTCAATGCGGTTGTGGTCGCCTCACGCGGCGATGACGACGACATTAGCGCGAGCGTGACGGCCGAGGAAAAGGATCGCCCGGTGCGCGCGGCCGCGGAGCGGGACCGCAAGCGCCGCGAAGCCGAAGAGGCGCGCATCGCCGCGGAGAAGGCGGAGGAAGACCGCCGCATCGCCGAAGCGAAGGCCGAAGCGGAACGCAAGGCGGCGGAGGCGCGCGCGGCGGAGCAACGGCGCATCGCCGCGCAGAAGGCGGAAGAGGAACGTCGCGCCAAGGAAGCGCGTGAAGCCGCCGAACGCGCCGCGGCGGAGAAGAAGGCGGAAGAAGAACGCCAGCGGGCCGAGGCGGAACGCATCCGTGCGGAAGAGAAAGCGGCGGCGGAGCGAAAGCGCGCCGAGGAAAAAGCCGAGGCCGAGCGCAGAAAGATCGCCGAGAAGGCCGAAGCGGAGCGCCAGAAGGCTCTCGAGAAGGCCGAGGCCGAGCGTCGGCGGGCGGAAGAAAAAGCCGAAGCGGAGCGGCGCAAGGCAGAGGCGAAGATCGCGGCGGAGAAGAAGGCCGCCGAGGAGCGCGCGGCGGCGGAGCAACGGGAGCGAGAAGACGCGGCCCGGCGTGCGGCGGAAGCGGAAGCGCGCGCGGCCGCGAGGGCCGAAGCGGATCGCGTCCGCGCCATCGAGCAAGCGGAAGCGGAACAGCGCGCCCGCGCTGAAGCCGTGCAGCGCGCGGCGGAAGCAGAAGCGCGTGCGGCCGCCAAAGCGGAAGCCGACCGCATCCGCGCCGCCGAGAAAGCAGAGGCCGACCGGCAGCGGGCCGCGGCCAAGGCAGAGGAAGATCATCGCAAGGCCGTCGCGAAAGCCGAAGCGGATGCCGCCAAGGCGCTGGCGCGCGCGGAGAACGAACGCCAGCGCGCGGAAGCGGAACGCGCGCGGCAGCTCGCCCGCGAGGAAGCAGACCGGCAGCGCGCGGCGGCGAAAGCGGAAGCCGACCGCATTCGCGCGGAGCAGAAGGCGGAAGAGGATCGCCGGCGCGCCGAGGAGAAAGCCGCCGCGGAGGAGCGCGCCCGCCAACGGCGCGAGGCCGAAGAGTGGGAGGCCAAACGCCGCGCCGAAGCGGCCGAGCAGGACCGCATCCGTCGCGAGGCCGAACGGGCGGCGCAAGAAAAGATACGCGCAGAAGCACAACGCCTCGCGGACGAAGCGCGCGCGGCCCAAGAGAAGGCCAAGGCCGAAGCGGCCGAACAGGAACGCATCCGCCGCGAGGCCGAACGGGCGGCACAGGAGAAAGCGAAGGCCGAAGAACGTGCCGCCCAGGCGGCGGCACGGGCCGAAGCGCAACGCATCGCGGAGGAGGAGCGCGCGGTTCAAGAACGGGCCCGCGCCGAGGCACAGCGGATCGCGGACGAGGCGCGGGCAGTTCAGGAGAAGGCGCGGGCGGAGGCACAACGCCTCGCGGACGAAGAACGGGCGCGGCGGGAAGCGGAACGCCTGCGCGCCGAGGCCGCGCAAGCGGCGGCGGAAGCCCACGCGCGGGGGGAAAAGCTGCGCGCCGAAGAGGAAGCGCGCGAACGCGCCGCGCGGGAACGGGACGAAGCGGCACGGATCGCGCGGGAGAAAGAGGAGGTCACGGAGCGGGAACGCCGCGCGGCGGCGGAGGCCGAGGCACGCGCGGCGGCGGAAGAGCTTGCCCGTGCCGAGCAGCGCGCCCGCGAGGACAAGGCGCGGCAGGACGAAGAGCGCAAGCGCTTGGCGGAGGTCGCGGCCCGTGAAGCCGCGGAACGGGCCAAGGCGGACAAGGAGCGTCGTGCGCGCGAGGACGCGCAGCGTCAAGCCGACACCGAGCGGCGGCAACGCGCCCTCGCGCAGACCGCGCGGGAAGACGCGGAACGCCGGGCGGAGGAACAGCGGCGCGCGCTGATGACCCAAGCGGCGGACGCCGAATTGCGCAAGGCAGCCCCGATGCCGGAACCGATCTCAAAGACGGAGAGCGAGACGAGAGCCGCGCCGGTCTCACAACCGCAGCCGTTCGAGGACAACCGCCTTGCGCGCGAAGTTCAGGCCGAACAGCGGCGCACCGCGGTACAAGATGCCGCCAGGGCCGCGCGGGCTGAACAAGCTGTCATTTCCGCGCAACGTCTGACCGAAGCGCGCGTTGGGGATGCGCGCGCGGAAGAGGCGCAGGCGATCGCAGGCAACGACGGCCGCAACGGCGCACCAGTCGGAGCACCCGTACCGACACCGCCCGACACCGGCGACTTTTCCGCGCGACCATCCTTCTTCCAACAGATCGGGCAACAAATCGGGCACAGATTCGGCGGCTGGCTGCGCGGCCCGACCGCGGCGCCGTTGGCCGAACCGACGTCTCCCGCTGCTTTACCCGATGCCCCGATGCCGCAAGTCGTGCCTACCGCCACGACCTCCGCTACACTCATGCCTGAAGAAGAGCCGGTTGCGATGAATCAAACCTTGTCCGAAGAAACGCCGCCTGTGGTGCCGGAGCCCGACGCCGCACGCACGTCCGCGCCCGCGCCCGATCCCGCGCCAGATTCGGCGGCGGATGGGAGCGTCGCGTTGCGCGGCCGCGCGGCGCGTCTGCAAGCGGAGGACGCCGCCGACAACCGGGCGCGGACGCAGGCTTGGCGCGGCTTCAACGAGATCGGCGCCGAACCGCCGGCCGCGGAACCCGCCGCCGCCCCCAAAGCCGAGATCGGCACTGAGACAATCGGGCGCCAGCCGCGCCGCAGCGGACGTTTGATCGCCGCCGTGGTGCTGGTGATCGTCGCCGCCGGCGCGGCCTATGCCGTGATTCAACGCAATCAGCGCTTTGGGCCGGCCACCACGGTGACCACGCCCGTGGCCCAACAGACCGCGCCGGCACCGGCTCCAACCGCCGCGACACCGGCCGCGCCCCCAGCGACACCCGCTCCCGCGGCAGTGCCCGCGCCTGTTCCGCCCGCGCCCGTGGCCGCCGCACCAGCGCCGGTCGCGACGGCCCCTGTTGCGGCGGTAACTCCTGCAACGACGACGGAGGCAACAGCGACGGGCGCCGTCTCGGGACAGGAATACGCAAGCCTGATGGCGCGGATCGCGACCTTGGAAGCGGCGCTGGGCAACAGCGCGCGGCTGGGCGAACTCGCCAAGCGCATCGACGGCCTGGAAGGCAAGAGCGCGGACGCGAACACCGTGCTGTCGCTGGCCGAGCGCGTGAACACCCTGGAGCGTGTGGCGCGAACGGCCGTGGCGGAGCAGACCGCGCGCATCGGCCAATTGCTGGCGGTGGCGCAGTTGCGTGAAGCCATCGCCGCCGGGCGGCCCTATGCGCTGGAACTCGAGAGCGTGAAAGCCATGAGCGCGCATTCGGGCGTGGCGCTGCCGTTCGACGACGCGCGCATTACGTCCCATGCCGCCACCGGCATCGCGACGCTGCTGGACCTGCGCGCGCGCTTTGACGACACCGCAGGGCGCGTGTTGCGGGCGCGCACGATCCCCAGCGGCGTGAGCGGCTGGGTGGCACGCAGCTTCGATCGCGTGCTGTCGCTGATCACCATCCGCCGCATCGACGGCCTGGCGGTCGGAAGCGAGCCGGAAGCGATTCTGGCCCGGGCCGGCGCGCAGTTGAACGCGAGCAACCTTGCCGCCTGTGTGACGGAGATGGACGCGCTGACCGGCCCCGCGGCGGAAGCCGCGAAGCTGTGGCTGGACGAAGCGCGCGCCCGCGTCGCCGCGGAATCCGCCGTCAGCGATGCGAGCTTGAAGAGCATTGCCGCGCTTTCCGCCAATGCGGCCGCAAAAGTTGAACCGACGGCGGATGCGCCCAAGCCGAACGCCGCCCCGGCCGAGCCGCAGGCGGCGCAATGATCCGCATCGTCCTTTATCTGGCGGTGGTCGCGGCCCTGGTGGCGGGCGCGGTGTGGCTCGCCAACGATCCCGGCGGGGCCACGCTGACGTGGCGCGGCTGGCAGATCGACACCTCTGTCGCCGTGCTGATCGCGGCGGTGCTGGTGTTCATGGCGATCCTGGGCGCGGCGATGAAACTGTTCGCCTGGATCCGCGGCAGCTGGCGTGCGTACGCGGCGCAACAGCGCGAGAAGCGCATGCGCAAAGGCCTGGTCATGCTGGGCGACGGGTTCGCCGCCGTGCACGCCGGACAGGCGGCAAGCGCGCGCCGTTTAGCGCGGGAGTCGGGCAACCTGCTGGGCGACACGCCGGCGGTGACGGTATTGCGCAAACAAGCCGCGGCCCTGGACGGCGATGCGGTGGAATTGAAAGCCGCGGCGGAGATCTTGCTGGAACGCCCGGAAACGGAGATGTCGGCGTTGCGCACGCTGGCCGCCCGCGCGCAAAGCGACGGCGATGCCATTGGCGCCGCGGGGTACGCGCGCCGGGCACTGACGCGCGGCGACAGCCCGGCGTGGGCTGTGCATCTGCTGCTGGATCACGAGATCGCGGGTGGCCGCTGGGCCGATGCGCTGCAGGTCGTGGAAGGAACGGCGGGACGCCAAGTGTTCACGCCGGCGGATCAAGAACGCCTGCGCGCGCGGCTGCGCGTTCAGTTAGCGCAAGCTCAACTTGCCGAGGGCCAAGCGATCGCCGCCGCGCGCAGCGCGCAGCGGGCGATGGAGGAAGGCGGGGGCGTGCCGGCGGTCGCCATGTATGCGAAGGCCATGGCGGCGCAGGGCAAAGGCAAGAAGGCCGCCGGCGATATCGAACGCCTGTGGGCGAAGGGACCCGACCCAATATTGGCGGCGGCGTATCGCGCCTTGATCCCGGGCGAGACCTCGCTCGATTGGGCGCGGCGCGCGGAGACCCTGGTGCAGAACAATCCGGACGATCCCGAGAGCCGGCTGACGCTGGCGGAAGCATCGCTGGGCGCGGAACTGTGGGGCCGCGCGCGCAATCGTTTGGGCGGACTCACGTCGGAAATGCACACGCCGTCGGTGCGCGCGCGCGCCGCGCGGCTGATGGCGGAGCTGGAGAACGGCGAGCGCGGCGATGCGGAAGCGGTCGCGCGCTGGCTGCGGGAAGCACTGAAGGCCGGTGCGATGGCAACCGCGACTGCACCACCGCCGTCATCGGCAGCGGCGTTGCTGGCCTAAGAGGCCAGTGCCTGCAGGCTGGTGCCGGGCGGCATCATCGGTGTGGGCAGGATCGTATCGCTGAGCACCGGATAGCGTTTGCGCGGCGCGAACAGCTGATAGTGCCACCATTCATTGCGGAAGAAATCGAACCCGGCGGCGGTCATGAGGCCGAGCAGCACCGCACGGTTGCGCATGGCCGCGGGCGGGATGTCCATCGCGCCGTGGTGAGAAAGGGGCGTGAAGGCATCGAAGGCGGTGCCCATGTCGAGTTCCGAACCGCTGCCGTCGATCAGGGTGAGATCGACCGCAGCACCCATGGAATGAGGCGAGCCGCGACGCGGGTCGGCGAGGAATTCGGGATCCGGCGTGTGGTGCCACAGCACCCACTGCGCCTCGGCCGGACGGAAGGCGTCGAAGATCTTGAAGCGCAGGCCCATGGGCTTGGCCAAGGCGACGGCGTGACGCAGGCAATCCGCCGCTTCCACATTCAGATAGCACCCCGGCCGCGCATACACCGGCTTGCCGGTGAAGTTGTTGGCGGTGGCGTAGGCGATGTCGAGGACGACGTCGTCCGCGGGTGTGATCTCGACGAGCAGGGTCATGGACGCATGATACCCAAACACGCCTCGCGGCGAATCGTCTTTTTGCGCAGCGCGGTGTAAGAGAAGTACATGCTCATCCTGGCGTTCGATTGCACGGCGGCGGCCGTTTCGGTGGCGGTGTGGCGCGACGGCGCCACCCTGGCCTCGGCGCGCGCGTTGATGGAACGCGGCCAGGCGGAAGCGCTGGCGCCCATGGTCGACGCGTGCATGAAGCAGGCGACGGTCGCGTTCGCGGAACTTTCGCGCGTCGCCGTCACAGTGGGGCCGGGTTCGTTCACCGGCGTGCGCGTGGGGCTGGCGGCGGCGCGCGGGTTCGGGCTGGCGCTGGAGATTCCCGTCATCGGGATCACCACCGGCGCGGTGCTGCAAGCAGGCTGCGCCGCGCGCGGCACGGTGATCGGCGCGATCGACAGCAAGCGCGGCGATCTCTACGCGGAGGCTTTCGCCGCCGACGGAACGCGGCTGTCGGAAGCCGTGAGCTTGCCCATCGCCGCGCTGACGGCCTGGGCGAAGGATTGGCCGCGACCGCTGACGCTGGTGGGCGATGGCGCGACGACGGCGCAGACCGTGTTGAACGATGCGCGTGTGGATGAGGCGCGCGCGCTGCCCGATGCGGCGATGCTTGCGGCATTGGCGGCAACCGCCACGCCACTGCCCGAGGGTCCACTGCCGCTGTACGTACGGCCACCCGATGTAACGGTGACTCCCGTGAGCGCATCGTGATCGTGCCGGCGACGCCCGGCGACGGCGAGGTGCTTGGCGCGATTCACGCCACAAGTTTTCCGGAGCCGTGGACCGCAGCGGACTTCGCGCAGTTCCTGCGTCAGCCCGGCGTGATCGGTTGGGTCACCGGCGGCGAGAATGCCGAGGCGTTCATCTTGATGCGGCGCGTTGCGGAGGAAGCGGAAGTTCTGACGCTGGCCGTGATGCCGACAGTGCGTCGGCGCGGATACGCGGCGAAGCTGCTGGCGCATGCGTTGGAGGACTTACGCAATCGCGGCACGGCGTCGTGTTATCTCGAAGTCGCGGTCGACAACGATGCGGCGCGCGCACTGTATGAATCCGCCGGTTTCAAAAACTGCGGCACGCGGCGCGGCTACTATGAGCGCGCGGATGCGCCGAAGGGTGACGCGATAGTGATGCGTCGCGATCTTTAGCGCTGTCTTACTTGCGTCGGATCGTGAGGATGTGCGGATCGCGCAACGCTCGCGAATCAGTTTCGGGAACCAACGAAATTATTTCATGTCCGTGCGCGGCGACCGCGCGCGGCACATTGTCGAGCGGCTCCGCGCCCTTCAACCGCACAGTTATAATCGCCCCAACCGGCGTGCGTTCCAGCAACAACTTCGTCTTGACGAAGGTGAGTGGACACACGTCAGGCGTTATATCGAGGGAGTACTTACTGTCACTCATGCGCGACGAAAGATGATCAAAATACAATCTGCGTTGCGTACGTAGTCATGCACTTCTATACCCGAGACGGGACTATGGAACTGCAAGGAAAAAAACAATGGCAGAAACAACTCCGCGCTCAGCGGATCTGCTGACGCTCACGACGCAAATCGTTGCTGCTCACGTCGCCAACAACTCTGTCGCCATGGATGTGTTGCCCAAGCTGATTCACGACGTGCATCGCGCGTTGTCCGGCGTGGGCGATCGGAGCGGGTTGGGCGCCCGACCGGAGCCGGCGGTGCCGGTGAAGAAATCCGTCACACCCGACTACGTGGTGTGTCTGGAAGACGGCAAGAAACTGAAGATGCTGAAGCGGCATCTGAAGACCGCCTACAATCTCACGCCCGAACAGTACCGCGAGCGGTGGGGCCTGCCCTTGGATTACCCGATGGTGGCGCCGAACTACGCCAAGAAGCGCTCCTCGCTGGCCAAGAAAATCGGCCTCGGAACGAGGGGCTTGCGCAAGAAGCGCTAGTTTTCGGCCCGCCTTCGCGATCACTTTGCAAGCCTTGGAGCCGCCTCCTATGATAGGGAGGCGGCAAGACCCCGCCCCCCGAAAGAGTCCAAGGCTGGCCAGTGACGACACCATCCCATCTCGAGAAGCGCTGCATCGACAGCGGCATGAAGATGACCGAACAGCGCCGGGTGATCGCCCGGGTGCTGTCGGACTCCATCGACCATCCGGATGTGGAGGAAGTCCACAAGCGGGCCCATGCGGAGGACCCGCGCATCTCGATCGCCACGGTCTACCGGACCATGCGCCTGTTCGAGGACGCCGGCATCGTCACCCGCCATGAGTTCGGGGACGGCCGGGCGCGCTATGAGGAGACCGCCGAAGCGCACCACGACCACCTGATCGACGTGCGCAGCGGCAAGGTGATCGAGTTCCGGAACGAGGAAATCGAGCGGATTCAGCACGAAATCGCCAAGTCCCACGGCTTCAAGCTGGTGAGCCACCGGCTCGAGCTATTCGCCGTGCCCCTAGATGATGCGGGTGACACGGAACGTTAACGCGACATTTTGTTACTCTTCGGCTATCCTCCTTTCACGCGATCTGTGGCACCTTGGGGGGTGTCACAAACGGGTGAACAGCCCCGGGTGTGCCCAGGAGTTTTCCTTTGACGGTTATCGCCCTCACCAAATCGACCCTGCGGTCCACGGTCCGACTGACCCTCAAAACCAAGTCGACCCTGGCCTCTACCCTCCAGATTCCGTTGAAGCTTTGGCAGCGCCGCAAGCGCCGGGCCGACGGTGGCGCGCGCCTGGCCTTCCTGCCGATGCCGCGCAAAAAGACCTTTAAGCAGATCACCCCGGCCACCGCCGGCAGCCAGGAAATCCGCCTGGCCGTGTCCGCCGCCGAAATCGATTCCGCCCAGGCCCTGCGCTATCGGGTGTTCTACGACGAGATGGGCGCGAAGCCCCTGGCCGACATGGCGTCTCGCCAGCGCGACTTCGACCAGTTCGACCCGATCTGCGAGCACCTGGTGGTGATCGACCACAAGCCGGAAACGGCCGGCGCCGTCGTCGGGACGTACCGCGTCATGCGTCGCGAACACGCGCGCCGGGCGGGCGGCTTCTACAGCGCCTCGGAATACGACATCTCGCCGTTGATGAAATATCCCGGCACGCTGATGGAGCTGGGACGTTCCTGCGTCGATGCGCGCTATCGCGACCGCGCGACCATGCAGCTGCTGTTTCGCGGCATCGCCGAGTACGTGAATACACACAAGGTGAACGTGATGTTCGGCTGCGCGAGCCTGCCGGGCACGGACCCGGAGAAGCTCAAGACACAGCTGTCGTACCTGTATCACTATCACCTGGCGCCGGAAGACGTGCGCACCACCGCCCTGCCAGGTCGCTTCACGCCGATGAATCTTCTGCCGAAAGACGCGATCGACCCGAAGCGCGCCCTCGCGTCGTTGCCGCCGCTGCTGAAGGGTTATCTTCGTGTCGGCGGTTTCGTCGGCGACGGCGCGGTGGTTGACCATCAGTTCAACACCACGGACGTGTGCATCATCGTCAAAACCGACATGATCGCGGAACGCTATACGCGTCACTACGACATTGGCGTTCGCGAAGAGACGCCGCCATTCCGCAAAGCCTCGTAAACATCACCGTCACGCTGCCGACATCCGCCCTGTCGGTTATGCTTGCGGCCCTGCGCTTGCTGGGCTTCGCGATCATTTCCCTGCCGTGGGCCATGGCGTGCCACATCATGCGGCTCTTGCGCCTCGACATCACGCGTGCGCGGCGGAACTACTTCAGCGTAGCCAGCAAGATCCTCGGCCTGCGGGTGATCGTGCGCGGCGCGCAAAGCGATGCGACGCCGCAGCTGATCGTGGCGAACCACATTTCCTATCTCGATATCTTCGCGCTCGGCGGCGTGGCCCACGGCGTGTTCGTCGCCAAGGCGGAGATCAGCCGCTGGCCGGTGTTCGGATGGATGGGACGGTCGGGCGGGACGGTGTTCGTAAGCCGCCGCCGCGCGGCCACGCGCAAGGCGCGCAACGAGATGCGCGAACACCTCGCCGCCGGCGAAACCCTGATCATGTTCCCGGAAGCGACCTCCAACGACGGCAACCGCATCAAGCCGTTCAAGAGCGCCCTGTTCGACGCGGCGGAAAAGGCCATGCCGGACGGGCAACCCATCACCGTGCAACCGGTGTCGATCGCCTACACCCGGCTGAACAGCCTGCCGCTGGGCATCGGTTGGCGGCCGTTCGTCGCCTGGTATGGGGACATGGAACTGATGCCGCATGTCTGGCAGGCCCTGTGCGCCGGAACCATCACCGCGGAGATCACCTTTCACGCGCCCGTGTTGAGCAATGCCTTCGGCAACCGCAAGGCGCTCGCCAAGCATTGCGAGACCGTGGCCGGCAACGGCGTCGCCCGGCTGCTGATGGGCCGGGAAGCGGCGTAAAACCGGGCTTTTTGCCCGCTTTGCAAAGCGCCGCGCAAAGGGTTAAGACCGGCCAGCCATGACCGATCACGCCAACGACCCTGGGCACCCAGCGCCCAAAAAGCTGTTCATCAAGACCTACGGCTGCCAGATGAACGTCTACGATTCCGATCGTATGGCGGACGTGCTGGCGCCCCACGGCTTCCGCACGACAGACGATGTCGACGATGCGGACATGGTGATCCTGAACACCTGCCACATCCGCGAGAAGGCGGCGGAGAAAGTGTTCTCCGACCTGGGCCGCATCCGACCCCTGAAAACCGAGCGGCCGGGACGCGATCTGATGATCGCGGTTGCGGGGTGCGTGGGGCAGGCCGAGGGCGCGGAGATCATCAAGCGCGCGCCGTTCGTCGACATCGTGTTGGGGCCGCAGACCTATCATCGCTTGCCGGAACTGGTGGCGAAGGCCACGCGCGCGAGCGGTGTCGTCGACACGGAATTCCCCGCCGAACCGAAGTTCGACTTCCTGCCCGCGCCGACGGCGCAGGGACCGACCGCGTTCCTGTCAATCCAGGAAGGCTGCGACAAGTTCTGCACCTTCTGCGTTGTGCCTTACACACGCGGCGCGGAGTACTCGCGGCCCGCGGCGGATCTGTTGCGGGAGGCGCGCGGACTTGTGGCGGGAGGCGTACGGGAGATCACCCTGCTCGGTCAGAACGTGAACGCCTATCACGGCGCGTCAACCGATGGAGAGACGTGGGGCCTCGGCAAGTTGGTACGCGCGCTCGCGGACATCCCCGATCTCCTGCGCATCCGCTACACCACCTCGCACCCGCGCGACATGGACGACGCGCTGATGGAAGCCCATCGCGACGTGCCGCAGCTGATGCCGTTCCTGCACCTGCCGGTGCAATCCGGATCGAACCGGATTCTGGAAGAGATGAATCGCGGCCACACGATCGAGAGCTATTACACGCTGATCGAGCGCCTGCGCGGCTATCGCCCCGACCTCACCCTGTCGTCGGACTTCATCGTCGGCTTCCCCGGCGAGACCGACGAGGATTTTGCCGCCACCATGAAACTGGTGGAAGAGGTCGGCTTCGTTCAGGCGTTCTCGTTCAAGTACAGCCCACGCCCCGGAACGCCCGCGGCGGTGATGAAGAAGCAAGTGCCGGAAGACGTGAAGGACGCCCGCCTGCAAATCCTGCAAAAGGAACTCACGCGCCAATGGCGCGCGTTCAACCAGGACTGCGTCGGCAAAACATTCGACGTGCTGCTGACGGGCCCGGGGCGCGATCCCGGCCAGCTTGTGGGCCGCAGCCCCTATCTGCAGGCCGTGCATGTGCAGGGTGACGTCAGCCTGATCGGGCAGGTGCACAGGTTGACGATTGTCCGCAACCTCACGAATTCCCTGTTGGCGGTGCCGGAACAAGCAACGTGAGCGCGCGCGTCACGCTGACCGCCTCGTTCCGCGACAACGCGCTCCTGCAGGAGTTGGTCGGCCCCCACAATGCCAACCTCACCCGCATCGCGCAGCGCCTGGGCGTTTCTTTGCACAGCCACGGCAACACCATTGCCATCGAGGGCGAACGCGAAGCGGCCGCGCAGGCGGAAAAAACCTTGCGTCATTTGTATCAACGGCTGGAAGCTGGCCAGATGATCGACAGCGGTGAAGTAGACGGCGCGGCGCGGATGGCCTCTGCACCGGCCGGCGGCGAAGACCTGTCCATCCGCACCAAGAAGCGGCACGTGAATCCGCGCACGCCGGGACAGCGCGCTTATTTCCAGGCCCTGGCGAAATACGATCTCGTGTTCGCGCTGGGGCCGGCGGGCACGGGCAAGACGTATCTCGCCGTCGCCAAGGCCGTGGCGATGAAGCTGGCGGGCGAGGTGGATCGTATCGTGTTGTCACGCCCGGCCGTGGAAGCCGGCGAGCGCCTCGGATTCCTTCCCGGCGACTTGAAGGAGAAGGTCGATCCGTATTTGCGTCCGCTCTATGACGCGCTGTTCGACATGCTGCCGGGGGACCTCGTCACCAAGCTCATGACCTCCGGCGAGATTGAAGTCGCGCCGCTCGCGTTCATGCGCGGCCGCACGCTGGCGAATTCCTTCATCATCCTCGACGAAGCGCAGAACACCACGCCGGTGCAGATGAAGATGTTCCTGACGCGCCTGGGTGAAAACGCGAAGATGGTGGTGACGGGCGACCTGAGCCAAATCGATCTGCCGCGCGGCAGCCGCTCGGGCTTGCAGGACGCACTCGACATCCTCGACGGGGTCGCCGGGGTCGGTCAGGTGTCGTTCACCCACAAGGACGTTGTGCGCCACGATCTGGTGACGCGCATTGTCGAAGCCTATGACGCGCGCGAAGCCCGCCGCCGCGGCCACACCTCAGCGGATCTTGACCCGACGGATCGGGACGCATGACCAAGCGTCCAGCGCAGTCGAAGAAGGCGGGGCGGTCGAAGAAGGCGCCCGCACATACAATCGATATCGCCACGCCGAGCGCCGCATGGCTGCGCGCGCTGCCGCGCGCGACGGCGGTGGCGCGCCGCGCCGCCCTTGCCGCGCTGGACGGCGAGCGCACGGCGTTCGAGCTGAGCATCGTGCTGACGGGCGATGCGCGGGTGCGTCGCTTGAATCGGCAGTACCGGGGCAAGGACAAGCCCACCAATGTTCTGTCGTTTCCCACCGGCGCGGAAGCCGCGCCCCTGCTGGGGGATGTGGTGATCGCCTTCGGCGTGACGCGGCGGGAAGCGGTGAGCGAAAACAAGGCGCTAAGCGCCCACCTGACGCACTTGGTGATCCATGGCGTTCTGCACCTTTTGGGCTATGATCACGGTCGCGACAAAGACGCTGTAGTCATGGAACGCCGCGAGAGCGCCATTATGGCCCGCCTGGGCTTGCCCGACCCCTACGTTGACGCGCCCTACGCTGAAGCGCCGGTGCCGTCCCGCCGATGACAGAATCCGAGCGCATGCCCGCGGACACCCGTCCGCCGGCCCAAGCCCCGCGCCTGATCGACCGCCTGACCAACTGGCTGCGTCCCGACAACGAGGGCGAGACCGTTCGTGATGTGATCGAAGGGCTGATCGAGGAGCGCATCGAAGAGCGCCCCGAAGACGGCGAACTGATCGACAGCCACGAACGCCTGCTACTCACCAACGTGCTGCGCATGCGCGACGTGACGGCCGCCGACATCATGGTGCCGCGCGCCGACATCCTTGCCATCGAAGCGGACGCGCCGATACGCGATGCGCTGAGCTTCCTGGCGAAGGAAGGCCATTCCCGCGTGCCGGTCTACCGCCAGACACTGGACGACGTGCTCGGCCTGGTTCACATCAAGGACTTGGCGGTGCTGATCAACGATCAGCGCGATACCGCGACAAAGCTGCCCGAGGTTGTGCGCAAGGTGCTGTTCGTCTCGCCGGCGCTACGGGTCCTCGACCTCCTGCTCGAGATGCGCCTGAAGCGCACCCACATGGCCTTGGTGGTCGACGAGCACGGCGGCATCGATGGTTTGGTGACCATCGAAGACGCGGTGGAACAGATCGTCGGCGAAATCGAAGACGAACATGATACCGAGGATACGACGCCGCGGATGAAGCTGCGGGACGACGGCATCCTGATGGCAGACGCGCGCGTGACCTTGGAGGAATTCGAGGACCGCTTCGGCAAGGCGTTCTCCGACAACGAGCGGGAGAACACCGACACCCTCGCCGGTCTGGTGGTGATGCTGGCGGGCCGCGTGCCGGGCCGCAACGAGTTGGTGAAGCACGCCTCGGGCATGGAGTTCGAGATCGCCGACAGCGATCCGCGCCGCGTGCGGCGCCTGCGCGTGCGCCATCTGCCGACGCCGCCGGCGGCGGAGACTTAAGCTTTCATGATCGGCGCAGCATCGGCGCGTCTTTCACAGTTGCGCCGCCTGCCGCGGCTGGGCGTGGCGTTCCTCGCCGGCATTCTCACGACGTTCGCGCTGCCGCCGTATCACGCGATTCCCGTGCTGTGGATCGCCCTGCCCGTTTTGCTGTGGCTGCTCGACGGATGCACAACCTGGCGCATGTCAATGCGCGTCGGTTGGGCCTTTGGTTTCGGGCACTTCCTGGTGGGGCTGTCGTGGATCACCCACGCGTTCTACGTCGACGCGGAGGCGTTCGGCCTGCTGGCGTGGCCCGCCCTGGTGGGGCTGACGTTCAGCTTAGGCGCGTTCTTCGCCGGCGTTGCGTTGGTCACGCATGTGATTCCGCCGTCAGACAAACTCGCGCGCCGTACCGCGCGCGCGTTGGCGTTCGCCGTCGCGTGGATGCTGCAGGAGTGGACGCGCAACTGGATCCTGACGGGATTTCCGTGGAACCCGATGGCGACCGTGTGGTCGGAATCCGCGACACCCATCGGAATCGCCATCCAGCAATCCGTCAGCGTCATCGGCACCTTTGGTTTGAGTCTGCTGACGGTTGCAGCGGCGAGCCTAGCCGCGACCCTGGCCGCGCCACAGCGCACGCGTTGGCTGTACGCCGGCGCGCCGCTTGTTGTGTTGGCCGCCCTCGCCGGCGTTGGTCACCTGCGCTTGGCAGCGCTGACGACCTTCGTGCCGGGTGTCAAACTGCGGCTGGTGCAGCCAAACGTGCCCCAGGCGGAGAAGTGGCGTCCCGCGTTACGCGAAGCGCACCTGCAAGACTACGTCGCGCTGTCGACGGCGAACCGCCCCGATGACGTGAACGTGGTGGTGTGGGGCGAAGCGTCGATCGCTTTCTTCCTCGACCGCGACGAAGCCCATCGCCAGATCGCCGCACAAGCGGCCCCCGCGAACGGCTACCTGATCGCCGGCGGCGATCGCGCCGAAAGTGAGACGCGAATCTTCAATTCCCTATACGTGATTGCGCCCGATGCGAGTGTGCGTGCGATCTACGACAAATTTCATCTGGTACCGTTCGGCGAATACGTGCCGTTCGCCGACCTGCTTCCGCTCGCGCAACTCACCGGCGGACTTGGCTTCACGGCGGGTCCCGGCTTGCGCAACCTGAACGTTCCCGGCCTGCCGCCCTTTGCGCCGCTGATCTGCTACGAGGCCATCTTTCCGGGCAACGTGGTGGCGCCCGAGCCCCGCCCCCGCTGGATGTTGAACCTGACAAATGACTCATGGTTCGGGACGGATACAGGGCCCTATCAGCACTTCGCGACCGCGCGCCTGCGCGCGATCGAACAAGGGCTTCCGCTGATCCGCACGGCCAACACCGGCATCAGCGCGGCGGTTGATAGCTACGGCCGTGTCACCGGCTCGCTGGGCTTGGACCGGCGCGGCATTCTTGATGTCGAATTGCCCGAGCCGCTTGGAATGCCTACGCTTTTTGCGCGTTTTGGCAACGCCCTGTCGCTCTTGGTCGCAACGATTATCAGTTGTGCCGCGTTGGTGCTGTACTGGCGGACGAAATAAACGAAGCCAGCTGCGGCCGAGGTTGTGCAACGCCGCAGCACCCAGTGGCCCGTTTGCTTTCGCGAGCCGAATGTGTCAAATAGTAGTGCCCAGGGCTGGGTTTACAACTGTAGGTAGCCCCCGTGCCAGAGTGAG
Source organism: Rhodospirillaceae bacterium (assembly GCA_965279655.1). GTDB lineage: Bacteria > Pseudomonadota > Alphaproteobacteria > Rhodospirillales > Rhodospirillaceae > SCTM01. The sequence continues at coordinate 4,010,410 of OZ257255.1, read as the reverse complement.
GTCTGGCTGGAGAGCCGAGCAGCTGAAGGAGTGGAACCAAATGGCTTTACCACAAGAAGACGACGACTTTGAAGAAGGCGCAGCGCAGCGCTCAACGCGCGGCCGCATGCCTTCCGGCAAACCGAATCCTGTCGACGTCCACGTTGGCAGCCGTGTCCGCCTTCGGCGCACGCTTCTCGGCATGAGCCAAGAAAAGCTTGGCGAAGCCATCGGGCTGACCTTCCAACAAGTGCAGAAATACGAACGTGGCGCGAACCGCATCGGCGCGAGCCGCCTATGGGATCTGAGCCGCGTGCTCGATTGCCCCGTGTCCTTCTTCTTCGAGGAGATGGACGAGGAAACGGCGAGCGCGAGCCCCCGCAACCTCTCGCTCGACACCCGCGATCTCGAGCCGCGCGAGAACGATCCGATGACCAAGCGCGAGACACTGGAACTCGTTCGCGCCTATTACCGGATCAAGGACTATCACGTCCGTCGCCGTATCTATGAGCTGGCCAAATCGCTGGCGACGACGGAAGAGACCGCGACCGCGCTGGAAGAATAGCGCTCGCGCACACAAAGAAGAGTTCAAAGGGCTCGCGTATGACGCGAGCCCTTTTTACTTCAAGACCCAAATAGTCATGTGTGCTTTCCGCCACGGACCCAGAAAAAGCGCCTGAAACAAGGCCTTACAGGGGTGGCTTCGTTTGAAGACCTCCCTGAATCGTGCGAACCACTGCACTCACCGCGTGCGAGCATCACGGGCGCGAACGCCGCATGCACCGCACGCGCGCAGGCATCATTCGCGAAATTCATTTTCGCGTCGTTTTTCAAACGGGGGACCACATGAACGCAGCTCGTCTTCTCACGACTACGGCTTTGACCGCAGCGGCTCTGGCGATCGCTCTTCCCGCGCAGGCGCAACCCGCCGGCGCCGTGGAAGAGATTGTCGTCACCGCACGCAAGACGTCGGAACGCCTTCAGGACGTGCCGATCGCCATCACCGCTTTCACGGCGGCGCAGATGGAAGAGCGCGGCCAGGACAACCTGTTCAAGATCAGCCAATTCACGCCGGGCTTCTCGTTCGAGAAGGCAAACCGCTACGGCGCCCAGGGCGGCGCGACGCGCCCCGTGATCCGCGGCATGTCCAACATCCTCGGCGACGGCAACGCGGCGGTGTTCGTCGACGGCATCTTGTTCTCCGACAACATCCTGTCCTTCCCGTTCGACATCGTCGAGCGCGTGGAAGTGATCAAGGGACCGCAGTCCGCGTTGTTCGGCCGCTCCACTTTCTCGGGCGCGATCAACCTGATCACCAAGCGCGGCAGCAACGAATTCCAGCATGAGATCAGCGGCCAGATCGCCGAATACGGCAACTACGAGATCAGCGCGCTCTCGCGCGGCCCGATCATCGAAGACAAGCTCTTCTACATGGGCCAGGCGCGTTACTACAAACTCGGCGCCCAATACACCAACACCGTGGACGGCCAAGGGGTCGGGCAGGAAGAGTCCTACGGCGCGAACGGCTCGCTCGAATTCCGCGCGTCCGACGCGTTCACCGCCACGTTGGCGTTCGGCTACAACGAAGATCACGACGGCATGGCCGCGGTGGTCAACCAAGACCGCTTCAAGAACAACTGCTACTTCAACGCGCCGCGTCAGTACTATTGCGGCGAAGTGACGCGCTATGAAGCCGTTACGCTCGATCGCCAAGGCCTTCTCGGCACGGCGGGGCTGAAGCGCAATTCGAAGCGCCTGATGCTGCAGATGGAGTACGACGCGGGCCCCGTGGTCTTCACGTCCAACACCGGCGCCTACTGGATTCACACCCGCTACGGCTATGACTCCACCTATCAAGGCGTGTCGCGTATCGCGCCGTTGACGATCCCCGGCCTGCCGGGCATCTCGCGCAACCCGGCGGATCCGGCGCGCACGGGCTCCACGCTGCGCAACGAAATCTCCACCCGTCATGAGTGGTCCGAAGAACTGAAGATCGCCACGCAGGAAGCCAATCGCTTCAAGGTGCTCGGCGGCGTGTTCTATTACCAGAAGCGCCGTCCGCTGATCGAAACGCACATGCCGGGCGTGGCGGGCACGACGGTGGCGACGACCTACTTCGGCGTCGATCGCGTCGATAACTTCGCTGTGTTCGGCTCCGCCCGCTACAATCTCACCGACGCGTGGACCCTGACCGGCGAACTGCGCTGGGCGACGGACAAGATCGGCAATTCCAATCCGCTCGGCCGCCCCGCCTTCCCGTTCGTCGAACGGAAGTTCAAGTCATGGTCGCCGCGCGTGACCACCAACTACAAGCTCAGCGACCAGTCGATGATCTATGCGACGGTCGCGCGCGGCAACAAGCCGGGCGTGATCAACGCCGACCCGCGCCTGCCGGTCGAAATCCAGTTCGCGACGGAAGAGTCGAGCTGGAACTACGAAATCGGCACGAAGAACACCTTCATGGACGGCAAGGTGCTGTTCAACCTGTCGGCCTATTACATCGACTGGAAGAACCAGCAGCTGACCACCACCTACGGCCCGACGCCGACGATCCCGACCACCATCAACTACATCATCAACGCCGGCCGGACTCACATCAAAGGGTTCGAATCCGAGTTGCAGGTGGTTGTGAACGAGAACCTGACCGTGGGCGCGACCTACGCCATGACGGATGCGAAGTTCGTGGCGTTCAACGATCCGGAAGCGCTGCAGCTGTTCGGCAATGCCTCGGTCGCCGGCAAGCAGCTGCCGAACCAGCCGAAGAACCAGGCGACCGCGTTCGCCAAGGTGCAGACTGCCCTGGCCGGCGACCTGAACGGGTTCGTGCGTATCGACACCGCGTACAACGCCCGCAAGTACGACCAGATCTACAACCTGGCCTACACGGGCGATCAGTACCTGACGAACCTGCGCATCGGCATCGAAACCGATACGTGGAATCTGACGGCGTTTGTCGACAACCTGCTGGATGACCGGACCCCGTCCACCGTCATCCGCTACGTCGACCAGTTGAACATCCCGGCGCCGGCCACCGGCACCGTGGCGAGCACCACCACCCAGCGCGGCTTCCAGTACCCCTTGGCGGACAAGCGCCGCTTCGGTGTGACCGGCAAGTACAAGTTCTAAACTCAAGCCTTAGGCGTGTTTTGGGGGCCGGGCGGCAACGTCCGGCCCCTTTCTTTTGCGTCATTTCCGGACCTGGGCTTGAAAAAACGGGGGTGTTCCGGTACGCCCGACGAGAGCGCCATGGGCGCTCTCGCTTTTTTTAGGTCTGGGCGTGATCTCCCGGAAAACCGGTACCCACTTTTCCTGATCACGCCCTAGCCGATTCACATGCCTTCGGGGGATACCCGCGTGCCCAAGACCGATTACATCTTCACGAGCGAGTCCGTTTCCGAAGGCCACCCGGACAAGGTCTCCGACCGGATCTCCGATTCCATCGTCGACCTGTGCCTCGCGGCAGACCCGCATGCGCGCGTGGCGCTGGAGACCCTGTGCACCACCAACCACATCACCCTGGCCGGTGAAGTGCGGGTGCCGGCGAGCGTGACCCACGAGAAGATGATCGCCGCGGCGCGCCAGGCCGTGAAGGACATCGGCTACGAGCAAGAGGGCTTCCACTGGAAGACCGCCGAAGTGCAGTGCCTGGTGCACGCCCAGTCCGCCGACATCGCCGTCGGTGTCGACCAGGCCGGCAACAAGGACGAAGGTGCGGGCGACCAGGGCATCATGTTCGGGTTCGCGGTCAACGAGACCCACGAGCTGATGCCCGCGCCGATCCATTATTCCCACGCCATTCTTGAGTCCCTCGCCGAAGCGCGCCATGCGGGCGATGCGAAGTTCCTCGGCCCCGACGCCAAGAGCCAGCTGAGCCTGCAGTACGTGGGCGGCAAGCCGGTGCGCGCGACGTCCGTCGTCGTCTCCACTCAGCACAGCGCCGACGTCGATCAGGAGACCATCCGCGAGTGCGTGCGCGAGCACGTGCTGAAGATCCTGCCGAAAGGCTGGATGTGCCCGGAAGAAGAGTTCTATGTGAATCCCACGGGCCGCTTTGTCATCGGCGGGCCGGACGGCGACACGGGCCTGACGGGCCGCAAGATTATCGTCGACACTTACGGCGGCGCGGCGCCCCATGGCGGCGGCGCGTTCTCGGGCAAGGATCCGACCAAGGTCGACCGCTCGGCCGCTTACGCCGCGCGCTATCTCGCCAAGAACGTTGTCGGCGCGGGGCTGGCGGATCGCTGCCTGATCCAGCTGGCCTATGCCATCGGCGTGTCGAAGCCGCTGGCGGTCTATGTCGACACGCAAGGCACGGGCGAAGTCGATGAAGACAAACTGTCGAAGGTTCTGCAGGAGCTGATGAACCTGACGCCGCGCGGCATCCGCGAGCATCTGAAGCTCAACCGGCCGATCTACACCCGCACGTCCTCCTACGGTCACTTCGGCCGCGCGCCGGACGGACAGGGCGGGTTCAGCTGGGAACGGCTCGACTTGGTGCCGCAGCTCGAATCGGCGTTTGGTGTCTGACGACGCCGACGCCGCGGACGCCAAGACTTCTGACGCTAAGTCTGGCGAGCGGATTCAGTTCTACGGCCGCCGCAAGGGCAAGCCGCTCAAGCAGACGCGGCTGCACCTGCTTGAGACGTTGCTGCCCCGGCTCGCCATCCCCAAACCCGACGGACCCCTCGCGCCGGCGAGCCTGTTCGCGCATGCGCCGGATCGAATCTGGCTCGAGGTCGGCTTCGGTGGGGGCGAACACCTGGCGGATCAGGCCATAGCCCATCCGGACGTGGGATTTATCGGGTCGGAAGTGTTCCTGAACGGCATCGGCGGGGTGCTGAAACCCATCGATGCCGGCAAACTCACGAATATCCGGATATTCCCCGAAGACGTCCGGTTCCTGCTGCCGGCACTACCCACCGCCAGTTTGGAACGCATTTATGTAATGTTTCCAGACCCTTGGCCGAAGACTCGCCACGCCAAGCGGCGCTTCATCGGGCCCGCCAACCTACCAGAACTGTCCCGCCTTCTGCGCGACGGCGGCGAGCTGCGGGTGGCCAGCGATCACCCGATCTATGTGCGGTGGTGTCTGCAGCATGTGCCGGTGCACCCGGACTTCACCTGGGCGGTGTCCGGCCCGGACGATTGGCGGCAACGGCCGGCGGACGGCTTCCCCACGCGTTACGAGCAGAAAGCGATCGCGGCGGGACGGCCGCCGCACTATTTGCGATTTATCCGCCGCGCGCGGTAGCGCGGCCGCGCCGCGCAGACCGCGAGCGCTTGCTTGGATTGCAGAATCGCACTATATCCTCCGCCATCTTCACTGTTGATCTGATCTGGGAAGTGGGCCGATTGCCCGCTTTTTTTATTGCCTGCGCGACGGGCCCTTTCGCCGTTGCCGAACCAACGAGGGAGCGAACGTGGAGCGACTGTCCTGGCTCGAGGACCGGATCGCGCCGACACTCGAAGCCATGGGCTTCGAGGTTGTGCGCGTCGCGCTCACCAATGGCCCGCGCAAGACGCTGCAGGTGATGGCGGACCGTCAGGACGGCAGCCTGATCTCGGTGGATGAGTGCAGCGAGATCAGCCAGGCCCTGTCGGCGATCTTCGATGTCGAGGAACCCATCAAGGGCGCCTACGACCTGGAGATCAGTTCCGCCGGCATCGACCGGCCGCTGACGCGGCCGAAAGATTTCGCGACCTACGCCGGTTACGAAGCGAAGGTCGAGACCAAAGCGCCGCTCGCCGGCCGCCGCCGCTTCCGCGGCCGGTTGAAGGGCGTGAACGCGGCGAACGAAGTTGTGATCATTGTCGACGGCGCGGACACGACCGTGCCGATGGATGCGATTGGCGCGGCGAAGCTGGTGTTGACGGACGACCTGATCGCCGCCACCGCGGGCCGCAAGGCCTGTAACGAGAACTAGAGACCAGAAGGACGTAACGACATGGCGCAGCAGAGCATTGGAATGGCCCGGCCCGAGTTGGTGCAGGTGGCCGATACCGTCGCCCGCGACAAGACCATCGATCGCGAGGAAGTCTTCATCGCGATGGAGCAGGCGATCCAAAAAGCCGGCCGCTCCAAGTACGGCCATGAGAACGACATTCGTGCGGCCATTGATCGCCGCACCGGCGAGATCAAGCTGGCGCGTTATCTGACGGTGGTGGAAACCGTCGAGGACGAGAACACCCAGTGCACGCTGGCGAAAGCCCAGCGCAAGGATCCGACCATCGAAGTGGGCGGCGTGCTGATCGATCCGCTGCCGCCGATCGACTTCGGCCGCATCGCAGCCCAAACCGCGAAGCAAGTGATCGTGCAGCGCGTGCGCGACGCGGAACGCGCCCGCCAGTACACGGAGTACAAGGATCGCCGCGGCGAGATCGTCAACGGCTTGGTCAAGCGCGTGGAATTCGGCAACGTGATCGTCGACCTGGGACGCGCGGAAGGCCTGCTGCGCCGCGACGAATTGATCCCCCGCGAGCATTTCAAGAACGGCGACCGCGTGCGCGCCTTCATCATGGACGTGCGCGAAGAGCCGCGCGGTCCACAGATTTTCCTCTCGCGCACCGCGCCGGATTTCATGGCCGCCCTGTTCCAGCAGGAAGTGCCGGAAATCTATGACGGCATCATCGAGATCAAGGCGGTGGCGCGCGATCCCGGCAGCCGCGCCAAGATCGCGGTCATCTCCAACGACAATTCCATCGATCCGGTCGGCGCGTGCGTGGGTATGCGCGGATCGCGCGTGCAGGCAGTTGTCGCCGAACTGCAGGGCGAGAAGATCGACATCATCCAGTGGAACCAGGACCCGGCGACGTTTGTCGTCAACGGGCTGGCGCCGGCGGAAGTGACCAAGGTCGTGCTCGACGAAGATTCCGGCCGCATCGAAGTCGTGGTGCCCGACGAGCAGCTGTCGCTCGCCATCGGCCGCCGCGGCCAGAACGTGCGTCTGGCCTCGCAGCTGACCGGCTGGACCATCGACATCCTGACGGAGGCCGAAGAGTCCGAACGCCGCCAGGAAGAGTTCCGCAGCCGCTCCAAAATGTTCATCGATGCCCTGGACGTGGACGACGTGCTTGCCCATCTGTTGGTGACCGAAGGCTTCACCACGGTGGAAGAAGTCGCGTTCGTGCCGCTCGAGGAGCTGACCGACATCGAAGGCTTCGACGAAGACATCGCCAACGAGTTGAAAGAGCGCGCCACCTCCTACATCGAGGAAGAGAACAAGAAGCTGATGGCGCGTCTGGCGGAGCTGGGCGTGGCGGAAGACCTGATCGATTCCGACATCGAGGGCCTGGACCCGAAGAAAATCATCACCTTGGGCGAGAAGGGCGTGAAGACGCTCGACGATCTCGCCGACCTCGCCGGCGACGAACTCGTCGAGATGTTGGGCAACGACGCGATGAACATGGAGACCGCCAACAAGGTCATCATGGCCGCCCGCGCCCATTGGTTCCCGGCCGAAGAGGCCGCAGCCGACGGCGAAACCGCCGCGGCGGAGAAATAGGCGACTCGGGGCTCGGAGCCACGCGTGGAAACTGGGATCGACACGCTGGACGATAACGAGACAAAAACCGCCGATGCGGTGGCTGGTGAGATTCCCGGCACCCATCGCCGCTGCATCGCGTCCGGCGACGTCAAGCCGACCGGGGAACTGGTGCGCTATGTCGTGGGCCCGGACGCAACCATCGTGCCGGATGTGGATGGCCGCCTGCCGGGGCGGGGTTTATGGTTGAGCGCCAAGCGCGATATGGTAGAAACAGCAGTATCTAAGCGGCTGTTCGCCAAGGCCGCACGCGGCAACGTCACAGTTCCGGTGAACTTGTCCGATACGGTCGCCGATCTGCTACGTCTTCGCTGTCTCAATCACCTCGGGCTGGCGCGTCGCGCCGGACTGGTCGCCGCCGGTGCCGAAAAGGTTCGCGCATCGATCGCGACGGGTCGCACCGGCGCCTTGTTCGAGGCCGCGGACGGATCGCTGCAAGAACGACGCAAGATCACGGATCTCGCGCCGGATGCGCCGGTGGTCGACGTGTTCACGAGCCTTGAGTTGGGCGGGGCGCTGGGTCGCGAAGCCGTCGTGCATGTAGCGCTGGCCAAGGGCGAACTGACGCGCAGGCTTCTAGCGGACACGGACCGCTATCGAGGCATGATGCGCGAGTGATGAACGAATGCGCCGCGGCGAACGCCCCGGCAACGGAGATAAGCGGCGGACGCGTCCGCCGCGAGAGCCCATCGAACGAGACAGGTACGGTTAGATAAGCATGCCGAGCGACGCAAAGACCAAGACTCCGCTGACCCTGGGTCGCGGAAAGCTGGAACTGAAGAAGACGGTCGAATCCGGACAGGTTCGCCAGAGCTTCTCCCATGGCCGTTCAAAGGTCGTGCAGGTCGAGCGCAAGCGGAAGCGCCTGTTCGAGACGGGCGCCGACGGCAAGGTGCAAGAGGTCAAGGCGGCGTCGCCGGGGCTGAAGCAACGCGCCGCCGAGATGCTGGCGAAAGAAGTCGCCGGCCTTCAGCACGGCACGCTGACCGACGACGAGAAGGCCCATCGCCTGAAGGCCCTTCAGGAGGCGATGCGGGCGGACGAAGAGTCCCGCGCCCGCGCCGATGAGGAAGCCAAGCGCCAGGCCGAGGAAGAGGCCAAGCTGGCCGCCGAAGAGAAGCTGCGCCCGAAGGAAGTAGCACCCGCGCCGGCCGCGCCAGAATCAGCCGCGGCGCCGGCGGCAACCGCCGCGACGGCCGCAGCCGTTGCGGCTGCCGCGCCGCGCCCCGCCGCCCGTGGCGTCGTGGAACTGCGCCCGACGACCACGCCGGTCATCGGCACGCCGGTCGGCCCGCGCCGCGTCGAGGAAGCCGAAGAAGAAGAGGAAGTCCGCAAGAAGGCCAAGACCGGCCACAAGCCGCCGACGGTGAAGCGCACCGAGCCGCGCCGCCGAGCCGGCAAGCTGAGCTTGGGCGCCGCGCTGCAGGGCGACGATCTGGTCGAACGCAGCCGCAGCCTCGCGTCCATGCGCCGCGCCGCCGACAAGGAACGGCGCAAGATGCAGACGAAGCAGCCGATGAACACGGAAAAGGTTGTCCGTGAAGTCGTGCTGCCGGAAGCAATCACCGTGCAAGAGCTGTCCAACCGCATGGCCGAGCGTTCCGGCAATGTGGTCAAGGCGCTCATGAAGCTCGGGATCATGGCGACCATCAATGAAGTCATCGACGCCGATACGGCGGAGTTGGTGGCCCAGGAATTTGGCCACTCAGTGAAGCGTGTGACAGAAGCAGCAGTCGAAGAGGGCCTGAGCACCGGTCCGGACGAAACCGAAGACATGATGACGCGTCCGCCGGTCGTGACCGTGATGGGCCACGTCGACCACGGCAAGACCTCGCTGCTGGACGCGCTGCGCTCCGCCAACGTCGTGGCGGGCGAAGCCGGCGGCATCACCCAGCATATCGGCGCGTACCAAGTGCGCACGGCGGCGGGCGGCAAGATCACCTACATCGACACCCCCGGCCACGAGGCGTTCACCGCCATGCGCGCCCGCGGCGCCAAGGTGACCGACATCGTCATCCTGGTGGTGGCCGCCGACGACGGCATCATGCCGCAGACGATCGAAGCCATCCGCCATGCCAAGGCCGCGGAAGTGCCGATCATCGTGGCCATCAATAAAATGGATAAGCCGGGCGCCAACGCGCAGAAGGTGAAGACCGAACTGTTGAGCCACGAAGTGGTGGTGGAAGACATGGGCGGCGAAACCCAGGTGGTCGAAGTCTCCGCGCTCAAGAAGATGAACCTCGACAAGCTCGAGGAAGCCATTCTCCTGCAGGCGGAACTGTTGGACCTGAAGGCCAACCCGGATCGCCTCGCCGAAGGTTCCATCATCGAAGCGAAGATGGAAAAGGGTCTCGGCTCGGTCGGCACCGTGCTGATCCAGCGCGGTACCCTGCATGTCGGCGACATCTTCGTGGCCGGCGCGGAATCCGGCCGCGTGCGCGCGCTCGTCAACGAGCACGGCAAGCAGGTGAAGTCCGCAGGTCCGTCGGCGCCGGTGGAAGTGATCGGCTTTGCCGGCACCCCGGCGGCGGGCGACGACTTCGTGGTCATCGACGACGAAGCCCGGGCGCGCGAAGTGTCCGAGTTCCGCAAGCGCAAGCAGCGCGAGAAGGAACAGCTGGCTGGCGTCAGCGGCAACACGATGGAACAGATGTTCGCCAAGATCAAAGCGGGCATCGCCAAGGAGTTGGGCGTTGTCGTGAAGGGCGACGTGCAGGGTTCGGTCGAGGCGCTGAAGGGCACGCTCGAGAAGCTCGGCAATGACGAGGTGAAGCTGAACGTCGTGTACGGCGGCGTCGGCCCGATCACGGAGTCCGACATCACGCTGGCGAAAGCGAGCGGCGCGGTCATCATCGGCTTCAACGTGCGCGCCAACGCGCAAGCCCGTGAGCATGCCAAGCGCGACAACATCGACATCCGCTACTACTCGATCATCTACGAAGTGGCGGACGACATGCGCGGCCTTCTGACCGGCATGCTGTCGCCGAAGTTCCGCGAAGCCTTCATCGGCTACGCCGAAATCCGCGAAGTATTCGACATCACGAAGTCGGGCAAGATCGCCGGCTGCATGGTGACCGAGGGCATCATCAAGCGCGGCTGCAAGGTCCGCTTGCTGCGCGAGAACACGGTCATCCACGAGGGCGATCTGTCGCAGCTCAAGCGCTTCAAGGACGATGTCAAAGAAGTCCGCGAGGGCTACGAATGCGGCATCCAGCTCGCCAACTATCAGGACATCAAGAAGGGCGACATGATCGAGTGCTTCGAGATGGAGCAGGTCGAGTCCAAGCTGTAAGCCGAATCGAATCGCCGCGGCCGCGTCACAGCGGTCGCGGTCTCACCGCCGGATATTCGATATGGCCAGAAACAATTCCAAGACGCAGCGGCCTAAAGCGCCGGGCCAGCGCCAGCTTCGCGTCGGCGAGGAAATCCGCCATGTGCTGGCGCGCATCTTCGAACGCGAAACCTTACGTGATCCCGCGCTCGCGAACGTGCGCCTGACCGTGACGGAAGTGCGCCCCTCGGCGGACCTGCGCCACGCACGCGTTTACGTGGTGCCGCTGGGCGGCGGGAAGATGGATGGAATTCTCGAGGGTTTGAAGCGCGTGCGGCCGTATCTGCGCCGCGAGATGGCGGCGCATCTGACGATGCGCTACATCCCCGATCTTCAGTTCGCGGCGGACAACAGCTTCGACGAAGCCGCCCATATCCTGACGCTTCTGCACAAGCCCGAGGTCGCCCGCGACTTGCGCGATGCGACCGAGGACGACGCCCCGGAAGGCACCCCGGAAGACTCCGGCTCCGATGGGTCGTAAGAACAGCGGCGTTCCGATTCATGGCTGGATCGCATTGGATAAGCCGCTGGGATTGACCTCGGCGGTGGCGGTCGCCCGGGTGAAGCGCGCGCTCAACGCGGCAAAGGTCGGCCACGGCGGCACGCTCGATCCGCTGGCCACCGGCATCCTGCCCATTGCCCTTGGCGAAGCCACCAAGACGGTGAACTTCGCCATGGACGGCGCGAAGACTTACACCTTCGAGATCACCTGGGGCGCGGCCACCAATACAGACGATGGCGAGGGCGCGGTCACCGCGACCTCCGATAAGCGCCCGACAGCGGAAGAGATCGCCGCGGCGCTGCCCGCGTTCATCGGCGCCATCCAACAGGTGCCGCCGGTCTATTCCGCCATCAAGGTGAACGGGGAGCGGGCCTATGCGATGGCCCGGCGCGACGAGGAGGTCATCCTGGCCGCCCGGACCGTTCAGATCGACGACTTCCGCCTGATCGCCATCACCGACGCGGACCATGCCCGATTCGCGGTGGACTGCGGCAAAGGCACCTATATCCGCGCCCTGGCGCGGGACTTGGCGCAAGCCATTGGAACTGTTGGACATATTTCCGAACTACGGCGCACCCGATGCGGCCCGTTCAGCGAGAAAGCCGCGATTTCGCTGGATAACCTGGAGGCCCTCGGGCATAACGCCGCGCAATCCGCGCATCTTTTGCCGGTCGCGACCGTGCTGGACGACATCCCGGCACTGGCCCTGACGGCAGAAGAGGCCCGCCGCGTCAGCCTCGGCCAAAGCATCGCGCTTTGGCCCGTGGCAAAGCGAAGCCCCCTTACCGGTTTAACGCCGGGCATGGCCGTTCAGGCCAAGTGCGGGGACAAGCTGATCGCGGTCGCGGAGGTCGGTGACGGAATGGTCCGTCCCGTCCGGGTCATGAACCACTGATCTCGAAGGAGACCCCGATGTCGATCACTCCCGATCGTAAGCAAGAAGTCATCAAGGAACACGCCACGGGCACGAACGATTCCGGTTCGCCGGAAGTGCAGGTGGCGATCCTGTCCGAGCGCATCAAGAACCTCACCGAACACCTCAAGGGCCACACGAAGGACAATCACTCCCGTCGTGGTCTGCTGGTGATGGTGGGAAAGCGTCGTCGCCTGCTCGACTATCTGAAGGGCAAGTCCACGGCGCGTTACGAGTCGCTGATCGAGCGTCTCGGCCTGCGCCGCTAAGCCTAAGCATGTCTGGAATTCGCGCCGTTGTTCGGGCGCGCCGGAGTCACTCCGGCGTGGGCCGCGCGACGTTGCGCGCGTTCTAGATCGAGACCGACGCGTCATTGCGGGTGCGATGACGCGTCAAACGGTTTGGGCCTAAGCCCAATACCGACGGATGCGCCGCTGAAGGGCAAGGGCCCAACGCGGGGCGGGATCGAAATCCCGGATCAACCTCTGCCCGTCGCGAACACTGAGGCTCAGTGAACGCGGGCGGCGATCCGGGCGCACAATCCGGTGCCGGTCCACGAGGAAGGAAAGGAACTAACGCTCATGTCCATGTTCAAAGTATTCCGCAAAGAGATCGAGTGGGGCGGCCGCAAGCTGGTGATCGAAACCGGCCGCGTTGCCCGTCAGGCCGATGGCGCCGTGATGATTCACTACGGCGAGACCACCGTGCTGTGTACCGCCGTTGGCGCGCGTTCACCGAAGCCCGGCATCGATTTCTTTCCGCTGACCGTCAACTACCAGGAGAAGACGTTCGCCGCCGGCAAGATCCCGGGCGGCTTCTTCAAGCGTGAAGGCCGGCCGACCGAAAAGGAAGTGCTGACCTCGCGCCTGATCGATCGTCCGATCCGTCCGCTGTTCCATCCCAGCTACCGCAATGAAACCCAGGTCGTCTGCACCGTGCTGTCGCACGATCTGAAGAACGATCCGGACGTCGTCGCCATGATCGGCGCCTCGGCCGCCCTGACGATCTCGGGCATTCCGTTCATGGGCCCGATTGGTGCTGCGCGCGTCGGCTACATCGACGGCCAGTACGCCCTGAACCCGGTGACCGACGATCTGGCCAAGTCGCAGCTCGACCTGGTTCTGGCCGGCACCCATGAAGGCGTGCTGATGGTCGAATCGATGGCGCAGGAACTGAGCGAAGACATCATGCTCGGCGCCGTGAAGTTCGGTCACGACGAGATGAAGAAGGTGATCGACGCGATCATCAGCTTGGCCGAGATGTGCGCCAAGGAGCCGTTCGAGCTCACCCCGGAAGCGCCGGAAGTCGCGACCGTGAAGGGCAAGTTCAAGGCTTTCACCGCCGAACTCGCCACCGCCTACACCAACCAGGTGAAGCAGGATCGCTACGCCGCCGTTGGCGCCGTGAAGAAGAAGGCGATCGAGAGCCTCGGCGACGCAGCCGCGGAACTCGCCGTCGCCGGCAAGGTGTTCAAGACGATGGAAGCGGACGTTGTGCGTAACAACATCCTCGACACCGGCAAGCGCATCGACGGCCGCGACACGAAGACCGTGCGCCAGATCGAGATCGACGTCGGCGTGCTGCCGCGCGCTCACGGTTCGGCCCTGTTCACCCGCGGCGAAACCCAGGCGCTGGTGACGGCGACGCTGGGCACCGGCCAGGACGAGCAGATCATCGACGCGCTGGAAGGCGAGTACCGCGAATACTTCATGCTGCACTACAACTTCCCCCCGTATTCCGTGGGCGAAGTGGGCCGCATGGGCTCGCCGGGCCGCCGCGAAGTCGGCCACGGCAAGCTGGCGTGGCGTGCGATGAAGCCGCTGATCCCGGGCCGTGAAAACTTCCCGTACACGCTGCGCATCGTGTCCGAAATCACCGAGTCCAACGGCTCGTCGTCGATGGCGACGGTCTGCGGGACGTCGTTGGCGATGATGGACGCGGGCGTGCCGATCGCGCGCCCGGTCGCGGGTATCGCGATGGGCCTGATCAAGGAAGGCAGCCGCTTCGCCGTTCTGTCGGACATCCTGGGTGACGAAGATCACCTGGGCGACATGGACTTCAAGGTGGCCGGCACGGAAGCGGGCGTGACTTCGCTGCAGATGGACATCAAGATCACGTCCATCACGTCGGAGATCATGGAAATCGCGCTGCGTCAGGCAAAGGATGGGCGTCTGCACATCCTCGGCGAAATGAACAAGACCATGACCGGTGCGCGCACCGAAGTGGCCGAACATGCGCCGCGCATCACCACCCTGCACATCCCGAAGGACAAGATCCGCGAAGTGATCGGCACCGGCGGTAAGGTCATCCGCGAGTTGCAGGAAAGCACCGGCACCAAGATCGACATCGAGGACGACGGCACCGTGCGCGTCGCCTCGGCGGACGGCGACAAGATGAACGAAGCGGTGCGCCGCATTAAGGACATCGTCGCGGAGCCGGAAGTCGGCGCGATCTACACCGGCACCGTCGTGAAGATCATGGACTTCGGCGCGTTCGTGAACTTCCTCGGCAAGCGTGACGGCCTCGTGCACATCTCCGAACTCGCCCCGCGCCGCGTTCAGCAGGTTGCTGACGTGGTGAAGGAAGGCGACGTGGTGAAGGTGAAGTGCCTGGGGATCGACGATCGCGGCAAGGTGAAGCTCTCCATGAAGCGGATCGACCAGGTCACCGGCCTGGAGACGACCGACGGCGGCGACCAGCCGCCGCAGTCCGCGGAAGCCTAAAGCGAGACAACGGGGCGTCGGCGACGACGCCCCGTTTTTCTTTATGCTGAAGCTGCCCCACATCATCGCCCATCGCGGCGCATCCGGTTCGGCGCCGGAGAACACCATCGCGGCCTTCCGGGCGGCGGCGGCGGCGGGCGCTACCTATGTCGAATTCGATTCTTCCCTGACCAGCGATGGAAGACCCGTCGTGTTTCATGACGACGCGTTGGACCGCACCACCGACGGCACCGGGCTGCTCGCGGAGACCAGTTTCGAGATCCTCAAGCATCTCGATGCGGGAAGCTGGTTCGATTCGCGCTTCGCGGGCGAGCTGGTGCCGACCCTGGAGGTCGCGCTCGAGACCCTGGCCGACCTGGGCCTGGGCTTCAACATGGAGATCAAGCCGGATCCGGGCCGCGAGGAAGAGACCGCGCGCACGTCTCTCGCCATCGTGGCGGATATCTGGCCGAAGGACGCGGCCGTGCCGCTGATCTCGAGCTTTTCGCCTGTATCCGTGGCCGTGGCGAAGGACAGCGGGGCACCGTGGCCGCGCAGCTTCCTGTTCGACCGGCGCCCGACGGATTGGCGCGAGCTCGGCAAGAGCCTCGACCTGTTCGCGTTCGGGGCGAATCACGCACACCTGGACGAACGCCAGGTAGCGGAGATCAAGGACGCGGGGTACCGTCTGTCCGCCTACACCGTGAATGTGCCGGAACGGGCGTCGTTATTGTTCAATTGGGGCGTGGACGCCATCTTCACCGACCATCCCGCCCCCATGCTCAAAAGCTTCCGTGATTCGTGACCGATCCGCGGCAGCCCACCTCCTGCGACGCCTTGGTTCGATCGGCCAATAAGCCTATATTGCGCCAGTCTTTTTGGCTCGGGGCTGTTCGGCCGGGGACGGCATCGACGGGCGGACCCGTCGCGGTCCGACGGCACAGTCTCGCAGCGATGCTTAATGAGGGTTCGTGAAACCGCTTAACCCAATCGTGATTGCCGGGCAGGAAGTGCTGCCCTTGATCGAAGGCGGCAAGGGTGTCGCCATCTCCACCGGTCAGACGTCGGGCGCCTGGGCGGCGGCCGGGGGCATCGGCACGTTCTCCGCGGTGAACGCGGATTCCTTCGATGCGTCGGGCTCCGCGATCCCGCAGCTGTATCACGGCCGCACGCGCCGCGATCGCCACGAAGAACTGCTCAAGTACGCCATCGAAGGCGGCATCACCCAGGCGCGCATCGCGCACGAGACCCGTGGCGGCAAGGGCCGTCTCCACATGAACATCCTGTGGGAGATGGCGGGCGCGGAACGCGTCATGCACGGCGTGCTGGAGAAGTGCAAAGGCCTGATCCAGGGCGTGACCTGCGGCGCGGGCATGCCCTACAAGCTGGCGGAAATCGCCGCGCAGTACGGCGTGCACTACTACCCCATCGTTTCGTCCGGCCGCGCCTTCCGCGCCTTGTGGAAGCGCGCCTATCACAAATGTTCGGAGCTGCTGGGCGGCGTGGTCTACGAAGACCCGTGGCTGGCCGGCGGCCACAACGGCCTTTCGAATTCGGAAGACCCGAAGAAGCCGGAAGACCCGTATCCGCGGGTCGCGGCGCTGCGCGCGGTGATGAACGAGTCCGGCCTGCAACAAACGCCGATCATCATGGCCGGCGGCGTGTGGTGGCTGAACGAGTGGGAACACTGGCTCGACAATCCCGAGATCGGTCCGATCTCGTTCCAATTCGGCACGCGGCCGCTGCTGACGCAGGAAAGCCCGATCTCCGAGGGCTGGAAGCGTCGCTTGCTCAACCTGAAGCCGGGTGACGTACATCTGCACCGCTTCAGCCCGACGGGGTTCTATTCCTCCGCCGTGCATAACGCGTACCTCGATGAACTCGAGCACCGCAGCGAGCGGCAGATCGCGTTCTCGACCGAACCCCTGGGCGCGCATGACACCGCATTGAGCGTGGGCGCGCGCAAGAAGGACGTCTACGTCACCGCGCCCGACAAGGCGCGTGCGGAAGCCTGGATCGCGCAAGGCTTCACGGATGCGATGAAGACGCCAGACTCCACGCTGATCTACGTGACGCCGCCGAAAGCCGAAGATATCCGCAAGGATCAGATCGACTGCATGGGTTGCCTGTCCGCGTGCGGATTCTCGAACTGGTCGCAGAACGAGGAAGGCACCACCGGCCGCAAAGCGGACCCGCGCAGCTTCTGCATTCAGAAGACCCTGCAGAACATCGCGCACGACGGCAGTGTGGAAGCGGAACTGATGTTCGCCGGCCACAACGCTTACCGCTTTGGCCAGGACCCTTGGTACAAGGACGGGTTCGTGCCGACGGTGAAGCAACTCGTCGAGCGGATCTCGACGGGCTGGTAAGACGCAGTGGCGATGGACAGCAGGTTCTTCGACCAGCTTTTTGACGAACTGTTTCCGATCCTCCGCAGCATCACCGGCCCAGGCCTGAGGCAGAGCCTGGATATCTTCGCGCGGCATATGCCGCTGACGATCCTGACAGTTCCCAGCGGAGCCCAGGTTTACGACTGGACCGTGCCGCCGGAATGGCATTTGCGCGCGGCACGCCTGACTCACGAAAGCGGACGCGTTATCGCCGACGCGGCGGCATGCAACCTCCATGTGGTCAACTTCGCCGCGCCCGTGGACGCAAAGCTTTCGCGCGAAGAACTCGAGCCCCATCTCCACAGTATTCCGGAGACACCGGAGGCGATCCCCTACGCGACCAGCTACTACAAGCGGACGTGGGGCTTTTGCATCAAGGACAGCGAGCGCCGGGCGCTGCCGCCGGGCATGTATCACGCGGTGATCGACAGCGCGTTCGTCGACGGCGTTCTGCCGATTGGCGAGTGCGTCCTGCCGGGTGAGACAAACGCGGAGATTCTTCTCAGTTCGTATCTGTGTCACCCGTCTCTGGGGAACAACGAACTATCCGGGCCACTTGCGCTGCTCGGCTTGTATCTGAAGCTCAAGAGCTGGCCGCGGCGGCGATACACCTATCGTTTCGTGCTGAATCCCGAGACGATCGGCAGCATTTGTTACCTCTCCCTCCGCGCGGATCATTTGCGCAAGCATATGGTGGCGGGCACCGTGGTGAACTGTGCCGGCGGTCCGAATCCGCAGATCACCTATAAGCTCAGCAAGCGCGGCGATTCCTTGATCGATCATGTCATGCGCGGCCGGGCCGAAGGCGGCAACGCCCTGCTCCGGACATTCGATCCGACCGAGGGATCCGACGAGCGTCAGTATTGCTCGGCCGGCTTCAATTTCCCGATGGGACAAATGGCCCGGACTTACGGCGAAGCGCCTTACTATCACTGTTCGCTCGACGACAAAGCCTACATGTCGGTCGATTCGGTCATGAGGAGCGTCAGCGACATCGAGAGCGTTCTCCGCACCGTAGAGATCGCGGGAACGTTCCGGAACTTGAGTCCCTACGGTGAACCGCAACTCGGCAAGCGCGGGCTCTATCCGACGATGAATGTCGGGGGCATATCGGCCGATGGGGAGATCGATGCGCGCACGATGGTGGATCGCATCCTGACGCTTCTGAGCTATTCCGACGGGACCATGCCGGTCCATGAGATTGCCCGCAAACACGGGCTTGTCACGGAGGACTTCCGCGCCGCCCTTGAGCGGCTTGAGGAAGGATCGCTCCTGCGCCTCGCGCCGCAGCCCAATGCCTAGGGAGAATCTCGTCACCCAGTGGCGGGAGTCCGGGGTTTTGCGGGGCGACACGTTGCTACTGCATTCCGATGTCAAACGGACGCTGGTCACCGCCAGGCGCGGCGGCGACAAGACGTTCGGCGTGAACGATGTGCTCGAAAGTTTGCTTACCGCGCTGGGCGCCGACGGCACGCTTGTGCTGCCGTTGTTCAACTTCGACTTCGCCAACGGTGTTCCGTTCGACATCCGCACTTCACCATCGCAGATGGGCGCCTTGACCGAGGTCGGCCGGCGCCGCGCCGACGCCGTGCGGACCGGACATCCGATCTATTCGTTCTGTGCGATCGGGAAGAATGCGCACCGCTTCGCGGGCGTGGACAACTTCAGCGGCTATGCCGAGGATTCGCCGTTTGGACTGCTGAAGACCCTGGGCGGGAAAATTGGCGTTCTGGACCTGGACGATCAGAACAGCATGACCTTCTACCATCATGTGGAGGAGGTCTCGGCGGTCGACTACCGCTATCACAAGACATTCACGGGCGCATACACGGCGCGGGACGGCGCGACATCGGACCGGACGTACGGCCTGTTTGTGCGCAAGGTGGAAGACGGGGTGACGACACACGTCAATCCCGCCGGCGAACTTCTGTGGCAGGAAGGCCTCTACAAGGGCTTTCGGCCGAAGGAAGGCAGCGGCCTGCGGACCATCGACGCCAGCGCGATGTTCGCGTTCGTGCAGGAAATCATCCGCTCCGGCCGGGCACTGGATCTATTGTACCGCATCCAGCGCTGAGCGCCGGCGCCTGAGCGCGGCGTCAGCGCGTCAGGTACTTCGAGACAAACGCCTCGATATCGTTATCCGACAGGCCTTTGGACTTCAGGTCGGCGCGGATCGCACGAACATCGACGTTAGCGTAGTTGTGCACGCTGGCCGACTTCGTGGCGGTGGCGTCGACGATGCGGAAATCGAAATCGCGCGCGGCGCTCTTGTACACTTCGTAGTGCAGGATCTGGTCGATTTCGTTGTTGGGCGTGAAGGTGACGATCGTGGGCTTGAGGTCGTAGAGCTGCGCCGGCTGCACGTCTTCCTGGGAAGCGATGATCAGTTCGTCGCCCACTTGGCAGGTGCGCGCCGCAGCGCCGTTGAGGATGCAGCAGCGCGAGCCAGCCTCGCCGAAGATCACATAGGTGGTGATGCGAGCGCCGGAGTTCTTGTTCCAGATCTCGACGAACTCGAGGGGGTACAGACCGGCGGTCGTGCAGTACTCGGGGTCGAGCGTGATCGAGCCGTGATAGTGCAGATCAGCACCGGTCACGCGGACGCCGTGCAACTTCGCGCGGATGACTCTCACATGACCCTCGGTGCCTACGGGTGCCCCGACCGCACGATGTGGAGATCGGTGTGCAGTGCGGCAACGGCCGGAACATAAGGCTTTTCCCCGGCAGGTAAAGCCTGCCTTGAAGGGACGGCTGCCGCGCCATAAAGTGGGAGGGCGTGAGAACATTGGATGAACATTCGTCGAATCACAATTTACCGATGAGTGCGGGGAACAGCCTGAACGACGCTGACGTGGCTTATGCCGGGATCGAGAGCCCGGACCTGAGCGCGCCCCCAGTCCGTCCCGATTCTCCAACGCCCCAGGCACCGGGCTGGCGTGCGCCGCGCAATCGCGCCGACGTGCGCCCGGTGCCGCAGCAGGTTACCGCGGCGGTGACCCGCGGCATCTGCCGTTGGCTCGACGAACAGGGCTTCTCCTCGCTGACCGAGTTCAGTCTCGCCAACCGGCGTCGCGCGGACGTGATCGGCATCAGCGCCAAGGGCACCATCCTGATGGTGGAAGTGAAGAGCACGGTGGAGGACTTCCGTGGCGACGCGAAGTGGCTGGAGTACATCCCCTACTGCGACGCGTTCGCCTTTGCCGTGCCGCCCCACTTCCCATGGCACATCCTGCCGGAGACCTGCGGCGTGATCATCGCCGATGCGCATTCCGCCGCGATCATGCGGGCATCGCCGCACCATCCGTTGCACGCCAGCCGCCGCAAAGCGTTGACGCTGCAGTTCGCGCTGACGGCGGGACAGCGGCTGCAGGGAATCGTCGATCCGAGGATTTAGATGTGCTGGCGGCTCTTCAGCCGCAGTACAGGCCGATGACGCGCTTGTACTTGTCGAGTTCGACGTTCAGCCGCTGGGCGCTGTGTTCCATGCTGATGCGTGCGCCGGGCGCGATGATGCGGTAGGGCGGCGTGAGGCTTTCCTCGCGCAGAAAGTTGCCGGCGCTCGGCGCTTCGGCGCCCTTGTTCACGAAGGTCATCCCCAGCGCCGGCACCAGCACATGGCCGCGGCAGGCGACAAGCAGCTCGGGCAGCACGGGCTGACGAATCACCGGCGGCGCGATCTCCTCGCTTTGCAGAATGTCGGGCAGAACCAGGCGCGTCCTGCCGGCTTGGCGTTCGACGCAGGCCGACAAGGCCAGCACGCATCCAATCGCGATCAAACCCCGCAACGTCATGGCCGGTGTCGTCTTCACTTTCGCCTTCACTGGCGCCCTGCCTTCAGCGCCGCGATCGTTGCGGTGGTGGAGTAGGATGCCACCAAATCCGCGAGTACGACACGGCCGCCATAGGATTCGACGAAGTCCCCACCCACCACATTGGCGCGGGCATAGTCGGCACCCTTCACCAACACGTTCGGCCGTACGGCCTCGATCAAAGCTTGCGGCGTATCTTCGCCGAACTCAACCACAAGATCGACCGGCTCCATGGAGGCCAGCACGGTGGCGCGCGCGGCAGCAGCCTGCACGGGGCGCGTTTCACCCTTCAGGCGGCGGACGGACGCATCGCCGTTCAAGCCGACGATCAGCCGGTCACAGTGCCCGCGCGCGGCGCGCAGCAGGGCGACATGGCCGGGATGCAGCAGGTCGAAGCAGCCGTTGGTGAAGCCCACCTTCAGGCCCTGGCGCTGCCAAGCCTGGCTGCGCGCTGCCGCGGTATCCCGGTCGGCGATCTTCTGTTCCAGGCCGGCGAGGCCCGAGTGGACCAAGGCCGCGGCCACGTCGGCGACGGTCGCCACCGCGGTGCCATGGCGTCCGACCACAATGCCCGCGGCGATATTCGCCAGCCGCGCGGCGTCCACCAGATCCGCCCCGCAGGCAAGCGCGAGGGTGAGCACAGCGGCGACCGTATCGCCGGCGCCGGTGACATCGGCCACTTCGCGCGTTTCCGCCGGTAGATGCACGACTGTGTCGCCCACGACCGTCATGCCTTCGCCGGAGCGGGTCACCACGATGGCCCCGGCCGACGTGCGCTGGCGCAGGGTTTGCGCTGCCGCGATGAGATCCTCATCGGTCTTGGCGTCCGCACCGACGGCATCGGCGAGTTCGGCGCGATTGGGCGTGATCACGGAAGCGCCGGCATAGCGGCTGTAGTCGGCGCCTTTCGGATCGATGACGACCGGCTTGCCTGCGGCGCGCGCCGCGGCGATGACGGCCGCGGCGAGTCCGCCGGCGAGCAGGCCCTTGGCATAGTCCGAGATAATCACAGCATCGACGCCCGCGATCTGCGCCAAGGCGGCGCGGGTGAGGTCGTCGGCGTCCGCAGGCGTCAGCTCCGTGACGGTCTCGCGGTCGGCGCGCAGCAAGTTGTGGCCGTCGATGGAGAAAAAGCGGTTCTTGATGGTGGTCTCGCGGATGCGCGAGACACGCAGATAAGGTTCGACGCCATTGAGTGAACCGAGAAGCTGACCCACTTCGCGGCCCGCGCGATCGTCGCCGACAACGGAGACGAATGCGGGGGCTGCGCCGAGGGCGGCGAGATTGCGCACCACGTTGCCCGCACCGCCAAGCGCGGAGGTTTCACGTGTGATGCGTAATACCGGCACGGGCGCTTCCGGCGAGATGCGCTTCACCTCGCCATAGATGGAGCGATCGATCATGACGTCGCCCACGCACAGCACTTTCCGCCCGGCGAAGCCGGATAGTACGGACATCAGCACTGCCGGGTCGAAATCTTTGGCCGATGTGGACGAAGCTGACATTGGGACGTTGGAGGTCTAAGCCGCCATTTGCTGGCGGAAGTAATGTATGGTGCGCGCCAGGCCTTCGTCCAACGGCACGCTCGGCGCCCAGTTCAACTTGGCCTTCGCCATGCTGATGTCGGGACGGCGGCGCGTCGGATCGTCCTGCGGTAGCGGCTTGTTGACGATCTTCGACTTGGACTTGGTCAGCGCGATGACCTTTTCCGCGAGTTCGAGAATCGTGTTCTCGACCGGATTGCCCAGGTTCACCGGACCGGTGACATCGTCCGACGCGTCCATCAGCTTGATCAAGCCCGACACCAGGTCGTCGACGTAGCAGAACGAGCGCGTCTGCTGGCCTTCGCCGTAAATGGTGATCGGCTCGCCTTTCAGCGCCTGCACGATGAAGTTGGACACGACGCGGCCGTCGTTGGGCAGCATGCGCGGCCCGTAAGTGTTGAAGATGCGCGCGACGCGGATCCGCAAGCTGTGCTGGCGGTAGTAGTCGAAGAACAGCGTTTCGGCGCAGCGCTTGCCTTCGTCGTAGCAGGCGCGCGGGCCGATCGGATTGACGTTGCCCCAGTAGCTCTCGACCTGGGGGTGGATCGCCGGGTCACCGTAGACTTCGCTGGTGGACGACTGGAGGATCTTCGCCTTGGTCCGTTTGGCGAGCCCGAGCATGTTGATGGCGCCGTGCACGGAGGTCTTGGTGGTCTGCACCGGATCGAACTGGTAGTGCACCGGGGAGGCCGGACAGGCCAGGTTGTAGATCTCGTCGGTTTCCACGTAGAGCGGGAAGGTCACGTCGTGACGCATCAGCTCGAAGGTGGGCTGAGCCATCAGGGGCGCCACGTTCACGCGGCGGCCGGTAAAAAAGTTATCCACACACAGTACTTCGTGGCCGGCGGCGATGAGCTGCTCACAGATATGGGAGCCGATAAATCCGGCTCCGCCGGTGACAATGATCCGCTTCATGGTATTCCTTTGGCCCGAAAGGTCCGGTTTTGTCGGTCCGTTTTACCCGGCCCGGTTTGACCGGACCCAGGCATTCGGTACTAATTGTTAATCTTTTCCAAATGGTTACGATAGTATCGTTAACCTTGTGACGATGCGTTGGGCATCGGTGGAGGCAACGTATCCTCTACCGTTGCGTGTGGGAATGGCGGCTAACACTCGATGAACCAAGGCGCGCGTGGTTATCAAGAGACGCTCCTGGTCGACACCATCGATCGGGTACGCCGGAACCCGGAAGGGCGCAAGGTCGTGCACCTGCGCCTGGGTCAGATGCTGCCGCAGAACCGCACACCGGTGCGCTTGAAGATCCTGAACCGCATGTTCCGTTCGCTGGAAAGCGGACGCCAAGTGCAGCTGTTCAATCTGAGCGCCGGCGATCTGGTGATGATCGTGAACTCGGGCGTGCAGCGCGACGTCAACAACATCATCCAACGTATCCGCACACTGTTCGAATCCGATCCCATCATCGTGCCTGATGCGAACGGTGAAGATCGCTTCTGCACGTGGTTCGACCTGTCGCTGGATGCGCCGCTCGCCCTGCATGCGGCGCAGGAGCTGAAGCGGGTCGCCCAGACCGGCCCGCAGCGCATCGAGGCGCCGCCGCTGCCGCCCCTGACCCCACTGACGCTGGACGATATCCAAAAGAAGCTCGCCTTCGCCAACATCGTGCCGTTCGTGCGCGACCAGCCGGTCTTGCGCATCAATCCGTCAACCTATGAGGCGGCGATCGAATTCGCGGAATTCTTCCTGTCCGTCGGCGAGTTGCAGCGCGCCGCGGCCCCTAACATCAACATCCTCGGCGACCGCTGGCTGTTCCAGGACCTCAGCCGGACGATGGACATGCGCATGCTCGAGACCGTCGTGCGCGCGCCGCATGCCCGCGAGTCCGCGGCGATCAGTCTGAATCTCAATCTCGAAACGGTCATCACCGCGGCGTTCCAGGCGTTCCTGAACAATATGCCGAAGAAGGTGGTGATCGAGGTCCAGCCGATCGACATCTTCACCAATCCGTCCATGTTCATGGACGTGCAGGGCGCGATGAAGGCCATGGGCCACGCGATGCTGATCGACGGCCTCAACGTCGGTACGCTGCGGCTCCTCGACGTGGCCATGCTGAAACCCGACTATGTGAAGGTCGCCTGGTCGCAGGACCTTTCCGAAAGCGGCAGCGGCGAAGCCGCAAAGGTGATGGATTCAGTCGGCGCCGCCGTGGGCGCGGGCAAGATGATCATCTCGCGCTGCGAATCCTCCAAGGCCCTGTCCTGGGGCCTGAAGCACGGGGTGACCTTGTTCCAGGGCCGCTTCCTCGACTCCCTGAAGTCGAACCGGCGCCGGGCGGGTTAAGTCATGAGCGACACCGCCACGCAGAACGCCGAAACGTTGACCAATCCGCTGGGGCAGAGCCACGAGACGCGGCTGCTCGACGACCTCAAGCAATTGGACGTGGGGGCGCGCGACAAGGGCGTGATCCGCCTGCATCTGTCTCGTCTCGCACCCGAGAATCGCAACGCGCAGGGCCTGCGGACCGCCGAGACCGCCTTCGATGAGATGACGCGGACGCGCTCCGCCTGGCTCTATCGCCTGCGCAACAGCGACCTGATGGTGATTTTCGAAAGCCATGAAACGCAGCATGCGGAGAAGGCGGTTCTCAAGCTGATGAAGCTGTGGGAACGCGATCCGTTGATGGCGAAGTTCAAGGCGGACGCGCGTAAGAACCGGCTCACATCTTGGTTCAATATGAACCAGGACTACGAAAAGCTGATGCAGTTCGCGCATCGGCAAACCGCCAGCACGGACCGCACCCGCAACAAGACGCTGAAAGAACTGATCGCCGAGCGCGAAGCCAAGCAAACCGGCCACGACCGCGGCCAGCCGCTCACGCCGCTCGAGCTCGCCAAGGTCGAGGACGCTTTGCAGCGGGTCGACCTGTCCAGTTTCACCCGGCGCCAAGCCGTGTGCGCGTTCGTCGAGGACGGCAAGGCGGAGACGGTATTCACGGAGTTGTTCGTCTCCATCGCCGACTTGCGCGAAACGCTGATGCCGCGCACCGATTTGGCCGTGAATCCATGGCTGTTCCAGCGCCTGACGCAAACGCTGGACAAGCGCGTGATGGCGCAGATTGCCCGCCGCGAGGACAAAACACTGACCCGCGAGGGTTTCAGCATCAACCTGAACGTGGCAACGTTGCTGTCGGAAGAGTTCGTCGCCTTCGACGAAGACTTCGCGCCGACCAATCACGATGTGGTACTGGAGATGCGGCTGGAAGACATCTTCTCCGATCCGGAGAGCTTCAGTTTCGCGCGCGACTTCGCGATCGAACGCGGATATCGCCTGTGCATCGACGGCCTGACCTTGCAGAACTTCCAGTTCGCCGACCCGGAACGCCTGGGCGTGCACTACATGAAGCTGGGATGGACGCGCGACCTCGCCGGATGGGTCGGCACGTCCGTCGGCGCCGAGTTGAAGCAGATGATCCGCGACCGCAAGAAGGGCCGCACCATCCTGGCCCGTTGCGACAATGAAGCCGCGATCCAGGTGGGCCGCCAGCTCGGCATCAGCCTGTTCCAGGGCCGCTACGTCGACAGCGTGCAGCGCGTTCCGCGCTAGCGGTTTTCCATGAGTATCCCCGCGATTGAAGTGAGCGCCCTGCGCAAGTGCTTCGGCACGCTTTGTGCCGTGGACGAGATTTCCTTCTCCGTCGCGCCCGGACAGATCGTCGGATTATTGGGCGGTAATGGCGCGGGCAAAACCACGACCATCACGATGCTGCTGGGGCTGCTGTTGCCGACTTCCGGCACGGCGCGCATCCTCGGGCACGATATGGCGACCGCGCGCCATCGCGCTTTGCCGGCGATGAATTTTTCCTCGCCCTATGTCGATCTGCCCGGCGCTTTGTCCGTGCGGGAAAATCTGCGGGTTTACGGAAAACTCTATGGCGTCGCCCATCTCCCCGACCGCCTGGCCGCGCTGTGCGATCTTTTGCAGCTGGGCGAGGTGATGGATCGCGAGGTCACCAAACTGTCGGCCGGCCAGAAGACGCGCGTCGCGCTCGCCAAGGCGCTGATCAACGAACCCTCCGTCCTGATCCTGGACGAACCGACGGCGTCGCTCGATCCCGATACGGGCGATTGGGTGCGCGGCATCTTGTTCGACTATGCGCGGGCGCGCGGAACCACCATCTTCCTCGCCTCCCACAACATGACCGAGGTGGAACGTCTGTGCGATGACGTGCTGATCATGCGCAGCGGCCGGCTGCACGACCACGGCACGCCCGCCGCGCTGATCGCGCGCTATGGGCGAGAGACCATGGAAGAGGTGTTCCTGGACATCGCGCGTGGCCGGGCCCGCGCCCAGGAGCGCGCGACATGAGCTTCACCCGTGTCGGCGCGATGGTGTTGCGCCACGTCTACGTCTTGCGCCGTTCGCCGATCCGCATCGTCGAGCTGTTCTACTGGCCGTTCATGAACATGCTTGTGTGGGGGTTCATCGCCACTTATCTGCGCGGGCCGGCGTTCGGCGTGACGCAAGCGATGGGACTGTTCCTGAGTGCGGTGATTCTGTGGGAGATTCTGATTCGCTCCAACATGGGCATGACGCTCTCCTTCGTGGAGGAGCTGTACTCGCGCAACCTGGGGCATCTGTTCGTGAGCCCCTTGCGGCCGATCGAGCTGGTGGCCGCGTGTCTGGTGACCAGTTTCCTGCGCACCCTTATCGGTGTGCTGCCGGGTGTGATCCTGATGCCGTGGCTGTTCGGCTATTCAATTTTGACCATCGGCCCGCCGCTGGCGCTGTTCTATCTGTTGCTGTCCGTGTTCGGCTGGGCCTTCGGCATGCTGATCATTTCCATCCTGATCCGCTGGGGACTCGCCGCGGAGGGATTCGCCTGGGCGTCCATGTTCGTGTTCATGCCGATCGCGGGGGTGTACTACCCGATCGCGGCGCTGCCGACGTGGTTGCAACCGGTGAGCTGGGCCCTGCCCACGGCCTATGTGTTTGAAGGCATGCGCGCCCTGGTGCTGGACGGAACCTTGCGCACCGATTACCTGGCGGCGGCGTTCGGGCTGGACCTGCTATTCCTTGGCCTCGGCGTCGGTGTCTTCTTGGTCACGTTCCGGGTGGCGCGCCGCAGGGGCTTGCTCCTGAACGCCGGTCAGTAGACCCTCTGGCCCAGACCTTTCTGCCACAGTGCCGACACCGTTCGACGTTAGAGTATGGCCGGATTAACCTTTGACGACTCCCCCCACGACGAGGCCCTGACATGACGATTTCCCGCCGACTGATCCTCTCCGCGCCCGTGGCTTTGGTGCCCGGCATTGCCGGTTCGGCCCTGGCGGCCGACGACCTGTCCAAGGACGTGCTGAAGGCGCGCCGCGTGATCGACGAAGCCTCCTACACCGTGGAAGGCGTGCGCGAAGAGACATCGCGCTCGGGCGAGCTCGACAACCTGCTGCTGGAAGCGGTGGGCGTATTGATCATCCCGAAATTCTACAAGGCCGGCTTCATCATCGGCGGCGCCTACGGCGACGGCGTGCTGATCGGCAGCCTGCCCAACGGCGACTTCAGCGATCCGGCGTTCTATCGCATGACGGCGGGGTCCATCGGCTTGCAGATCGGCATGCAGTCCTCCGCCATGGTGTTCGTGATCCGCACCGAGAAGGGCATGGCCGCGGTGCTGAACGACGAATTCAAACTCGGCGCCAATGTCGGCATCGCGGTGGGGACGGTCGGCGCGGGCGCCGAAGCCGCCACGACGACGCACGTCGGCCAAGACATCGTCGCCTATTCCACCAACGCCGGGCTTTTCGCCGGCGGCTCGTTCGAGGGCGCGGTGATCAAGCCGCGCAAGGATTGGAACGCGGCGGTGTACGGCCTTGACGCGAATCCGGGTGTGATCATTCAGCGCGGCGGGTTGCGCGCGGCGGCGAATTTGAAGGATGCGCTCATGCGCACCCGCACGGCGCGCGCCAATCAGAATGCGGCGCCGCCGCCCGTGGCGCCGGCCGCGGCCCCGTCTGCGAACTATGCGGCCCCGCAGCCCGAGACCAACGCCCCGGTCGGCGCGCCGATCAACCGCGAGCCGTTATCCGCGCCGGTGAATCGCTAGCTAGTACTGAGCGTCGCTGAACGCTGACGGCGCGGGCTGCGCGACGGCGGAGCCTTCGCGCGTCACCTGCATGATCGCAAAGCCACGCTGCGACAGGCCGTTCGGCAAGAATCGGAAGATCCCATCCACGCCGGCAAACCCGCTCGCCGCGGTGAGTGTCTCAGCCGAGAACGGGCGCGGCATGCCCGAATGCGCCAGGGCCGCCGCAAGGGCCACCGCATCGTAGCCGTGAGAGGCGAGCGTGGGCGGTGCCGCGCCGTAGAGTTCGCGATAGCGCGCGAAGAACTGGCGATTGCCGTCCGGCGAAGGCGCGGGGAACACACCGCCGATGAGCGCGGGCTCGCGGCCCAGGCCCGGCTGATTCCACAACAGCGTGCCGAGAAGCTGCACCTTGCTGGGATCGATATCGTAGAACGGCAGAAGGGCCGCGGTGCGCGTGAGGCGGGCGCCTTGTTCGGGCACTAGGATGGCGTCGAAGTCCACATCGCCGAACGTATCGGCCTTCTCAAGATTCTTGAGCGCGGCCTTGGACTCTTCGTCGCCCTTGCTGGCGAGCCTGGCTTTTTCCAGCGCGAGCGCGCGCTTGCGCGCGTCGAAGTTTCCGATCTGCTTGATCACCTGATCGACGTTGCCGGATTGGGCGGTGTAGATGCCGATCTTGCTGAAATCAGCGCCGGGCGCGTGTTTCTTGAAGGCCTCGACCACCGCCGTGCCATAGGCCGTGTCGGGCGCCAGGATCGCGATGCGCTCGCGGCCTTGGGCGCGGGCGTAGCTGAGAATTTGGCGGACCTGCTCGTCCACCAGGAAACCCATCACATAGACATTGTTGCCGGCGATGGTGGGATCGGTGGAGAAGGTGACGATATTGACGCCGCTGGCGGCGGCGGTGACTCCCGCGGCCCGGGCATCGGCGGCGAACACGGGCCCAAGGATGATCTGCGCGCCTTCGCCGATCGCCTTGGCCGTGACGCGGGCGGTTTCATCCGGCGTGCCCTGGGTGTCGTAGATCTGAAGCACGAAGTGCTCGTCGGCGACGTCGAACAGCGCCATCTGCGCGGCATTCACCAACGCTTGGCCGAGGGCCGCGGACTGGCCGGACAGAGGCACCAGCAGGGCCGCGCGCATCAGACCCGCCGGCGCCAGCGCCTGGGCGCCGGGCGCGGTACGCGGGATGAGCTGTTGGTTCTGCGGCAGGATCGACTGGCCCGCCTGGGACTGCGGCAGGGCCTGGGTGGTGCGCATGGGTGGGCCGGCGGGTCGTGGCGTCGGCGCGGTCGGGCCCGAGGCGCACGCAGTTGCCACGACGGCAAGCGCGCAAGCCGCTAGACTGGCGACAGCCTTTTTCCAGATCCGGTTGGTACGTGTCCCGTATGCCATCGTCGCCCGAGAGTCCTTCAGAAAACGGCGGCCAACCTAGCCTTGGCCCTGGGCCAAGTAAATCCGCCCTGGCTGCCGGTCTCTATGTTGTCTCAACCCCGATCGGCAACTTGGGGGACATCTCCGCGCGCGCCCTGACGACGCTGCAGAGCGTGGATGCGATTGCCTGCGAGGACACGCGGGTGACCGCGGTCCTGTTGCGCCGCTATGGCATTACCACGCCCATGACGCCCTATCACGATCACAATGCCGAACGGGCGCGGCCGAGGCTGCTGGCGCAGATGGCGGCCGGGGGACGCGTCGCGCTGGTCTCGGACGCGGGAACCCCGCTGCTGTCCGATCCCGGATTCAAGCTGGTGCAGGCCTGCGCGGCGCAATCGATTGTCGTGACGCCGATCCCCGGAGCCTCGGCGATGCTGGCCGCACTCGTGACCGCCGCGTTGCCGACGGATCGCGTGCTGTTCGCGGGCTTCCTGCCGCCCAAGCAGGGCGCGCGGCGGCGGTCTCTTGCCGAACTGAAAGCCGTGCCGGCGACATTGGTGTTCTATGAATCCGGACCGCGCCTCGCGGACTCTCTCGCCGACATGGCGGCGGAACTGGGTCCGCGCACGGCGGCCGTGTGCCGCGAACTCACCAAGCGCCATGAAGAGGTGCGCCGGGGCGATCTCGCAACGCTCGCGGCGGCCTATGAGTCCGAGGGCGCGCCCAAGGGCGAGATCGTCATCGTCGTCGGCGGCCCGGCCGCAGAAGCGGATGCGTCGCCGGAGGACGTGGATTCCGCGTTGCGCACGGCGCTGGCGACCATGAGCGTGCGCGACGCGGCGAGCGCCGTGGCCGCCGCGCTGGACCAGCCAAAACGCATCGTCTACGCGCGCGCCCTGGCGCTGGCGCAAGACAACCCATGAGCGGACACGCGGGCGCCCGGAAACGTGCGGCGGAACGGCGCGGGCGCTGGGCGGAGAGGATGTGTGCGGTCAGGCTCGTCCTGACGGGCTGGCGGATTCTCGCGCGCAGGTATGCAGGCTTGCGGGGCACGCCCTATGGCGAAATCGACATCGTCGCCAAGCGGGGCCGCACCATTGCCTTCATCGAAGTGAAGGCGCGGCCGACGCGGGATGTGGGGCTGCTTGCCATCGGCCACAACCAGCAGCGCCGCATTGCCCGCGCGGCGGAAGCGTTCCTGGCGCATCGTCCCGATCTGGCGCACTGCACGGCGCGTTTCGACGTGATGGTGGTGGGTCCGGGCCTGTGGCCTTACCGCCTGAATGACGCATGGCAGATGCCCTCGCCGTGAACGGCGGAGTCATTGGAAAAACCGCTGCGAATGGCGTAGAGGTGGGGGAACACGACATCCTGGCGACGTGAGCGAGACCCCGTGAGCACCACCCCATGAGCACCATGGAAAACGGCAAGAGCGAGGGCAGCCCGCGCGGCGGCCGTCGCGTCGCGGCCGTGGTGAACAGCACGGCGGTGGATGCCCTGCACCGCATCGCCGCCCAGGCCGACAACGCCATCGATGTGGCGGAGGCCGCCCTCGTGCTGGCTTCGTTCGATCATCCCGCGACGGACCTGCAGGTTTATCGCGACCATCTCAAGGCGCTGGTCGACGCGGTCACCGAACGCGCGGGCGCCATAGAAAGCCCGGACAGCCCGACACCCGAGGACATCGCCACGGTGCTCTCGGACGTGATCGCCGGGGATTTTCGCTACACCGGCGATGAGGACACTTACGAGGATCTCGACAACGCCAATCTGATGCGCGTGATCGAACGGCGCAAAGGCCTGCCGGTGGCGCTGGGCATCCTCTATCTGTTTGCCGCGCGCTCCCAAGGCTGGTCGGCGGCGGGTCTGAATTTCCCCGGGCATTTCCTCATCCGCTTCGAGAGCGTCGATGGACGGCGTGTGATCGTCGATCCGTTCCACAACGGGCGCATCATGGAGACTCCGGCGCTACGGGAACTGCTGAAAGTGTTCGCGGGGCAGGCGGAGGAACTCGAGTCCGGTCACTACAAGGTCGTTTCAAATCGGGACGTCCTCATCCGCCTGCAGAACAATGTGAAAGAGCGCCGCCTCAAGCTGGGCATGCATGAGGAAGCGCTTGATGCCCTGGAGCACATGAAACTCCTGAGCCCGGGCCAGGCCGCCTTTTGGCGCGAGGCCGGCGTGATGCAGATGCGCCTGGGGCGGCTGAAGCACGCGGTCGAATCCTTCGAGGGATTCATGGCGCGCGCGCCGGACGGGCCGGACCGCCGCAAGATCGCGTCGGTCATCCAAGAGCTGCGCGAGCGGCTGCACTAATCATCGAGTGGGGAAGAGATGTCGCTGAAGGTCGCGATTCAGATGGACCCGATTGAGTCCATCAATATCAATGCGGACTCGACGTTCGCGCTGGCGCTGGAAGCGCAGCGGCGTGGGCATGCCCTGTGGCACTACCTGCCGCGGCGCTTGAGCTTCAAGGAAGGCCGCGTGGTGACACGCGCGCGGACGCTCGAAGTGCGCCGGGAAGTGGGCAATCACTTCACCCTCGGCGCGGAAGAGGTGCTCGATCTCGCCGGCATGGATGTGGTGCTGATGCGCCAGGACCCGCCGTTCGACATGGCTTATATCACCGCGACACATGTACTGGAGCACATCCACCCGAAGACCCTGGTGGTGAACGACCCGGCCCATGTGCGCAACGCGCCGGAGAAACTGTTCGTCACGCACTTCGAGGGCGTGATGCCGCCGACGCTGATCTCGGCGGACGTCGAAGCGATCCGCGAGTTCCGGAAGGAACACCAGGACATCATTATCAAGCCGCTGTACGGCAACGGCGGCGCGGGAGTGTTCCACGTGCGGCCCGACGACGAGAACCTGGGCGCTTTGCTGGAGATGTTCACCACCACGTGGCGCGAGCCCGTGATCGTACAGCGTTACGTTCCCGAAGTGCGCAAGGGCGACAAGCGCATCATCCTGGTGGACGGCAAGGCGGTGGGCGCGGTGAATCGCGTGCCGGCACAGGGCGAGGCACGCTCAAACATGCATGTGGGCGGGCGTCCGGAGAAAACCTCCCTGACGCGGCGCGAGCAGGAAATTTGCGAGATCATCGGGCCGGCGCTGAAAGAGCGCGGCTTGATCTTTGTCGGGATCGACGTGATCGGCGAGTACCTCACGGAGATCAATGTGACCTCGCCCACGGGCATCCAGGAGATCAATCGCTTCGACGGATCGGCCTTGGAGCGTCACGTGTGGGACGCCATCGAACGGCGTCTGCCGTCGAAGTAGGCGCGCCATGGCCGACACTGCCCTCAATATTGCCCTGACACCGAGCAAGTGGGAACGCGCGCTCGAGCGGTCCTGGGACACGCTCATAACCTTTGGCACGGACTACGGTCTGCGCACGCTGGGCGCCATCGCGATCGTCTTTATCGGCTATTTCTGCGCGCGGATGATCAAAAGCGCGCTGATCCGCGCAGGGCGCCGTTCAACGCATCTCGACATGACGGTCGTGTCGTTCGTCGCGTCGCTGGCGAAGTATCTCATTCTGGCCTTCACGCTGGTCGCCATGCTGTCCAGTTTCGGCGTGCAGACCGCCAGCGTGGTGGCAGTGATCGGCGCCGCGGGCTTGGCGATCGGCTTGGCGTTGCAAGGCACGCTCGGCCACGTCGCCTCGGGCTTCATGTTGATCCTATTCCGGCCGTTCCGTGTCGGCGACGTGATCGAGACCGCGGGCGTCAGCGGCACGGTGACGGAAGTGAGTCTGTTCACCACCGAGATCACCGGCGCGGACAACATCCGGATCATCATCCCCAACAGCAGCGTATGGTCGGGGGTAACGAAGAATCTCACCAGCAATCAGACCCGCCGGGCGGATCTGGAAATCACCATCCATCCCACGAGCGACGTGGAGAAGGCGATTGCGCTGATCGGGCAGGAAGCGGCGAAGGACGACCGCATACTCAAGGATCCGCCGCCGACCATCGGCGTGCTGAAGGTCAATGAGATCGGGGTGAGGATTGCCTACCAGGTCTGGACGAAAGTACCGGACCTGGCCGGCGTGCAGTTCGACCTGCAGCGGCAGGTGCTGGTGGCGTTCGCGCGTGGCGGCCTCTATCTGCCGCCGACGCCGCTCGCGCCGCGACCGGCGGCGCCGTCGAGCGGCGCCGCCTCGTCGTAGTGGGTTAGAAGCGGTAGCCGAAGCCGGCGCCGACGATCCACGGATCGAGGTGCACCGTGGCGTTGATGGCGCCTCCGTTCAGTTTGACTTCGGTCTTGAGCCAGACTTTCTTCACGTCGACGTTGATGAACCAATGATCGTTCGTTGGGATATCAACGCCGATCTGCAGCGCGGGACCGACGCTGTCGCCGTACTTGATTGCGGTGACGGGTCCGGTTTTCGGCAGGTCGGTGCTGAAGAATGTTGTGTAGTTGATGCCCGCGCCGATGTACGGCTTCACGCTGCCCGCATCGAAGTGATACTGCGCGGTCAGCGTCGGCGGCAGCAGCCAAGCCGAGCCGAGATCGACGTTGCCCGCAGCCGTGGATTTCGCGGCGACGCTATGCTTGGTGACGGCGGCGATCAGTTCGAAGCCCACGTTCGGCGTCACGAAGTAGGTGATGTCCACTTCGGGCACCACGCGATTGCTGGCATCAACGGCGCCGCCGATGGGGGAGATCGTGCTGCGTTCATCGGGGATCACCCCGATCGCGCGGGCACGCAACAGAACAGTGCCAGACTGGTAGGAGTCTTCGGCTTGGGCCGGCTGTGCGAGAAGCGCCGCTGCAAGGGCCAGGGCGGAAGCGACGCGGGTGGTGGAGAGCATCGGTAAAGCCTTTCGAGTGGAAGCGCCGCTCAATGCGGCGCTTCCTGCTTTATCGGTGAGCTCTCCAGAGGGATGATTGACCTAGGTCACAATCGCGACGTCGTTTGCGAATCACCCACATTGTGGTCGCGCTCGCGACTGAGTCGCAGCCTAGTTGCCTCTGATGTCGGCGAGGGCGCGTTGGATTATTTCCGCGACACGCTTGCGCTCCGCCGGATCCGCGTGGCGCTTCTCGCGCAGAATATGGCGCAGTTCGTGGCGGGCGGTGTGGAGGGCATCGCCGCTCTCTTCCTCGCCGCTGAAGAACTCGCGCACCTGCTCAAGCTTGCGACCGACCGCGGCGAGTTGATCCATGATTGCATTCGCCTCGGCCTGATTCGCCGTGAGATGAGCGCGGCCTTCTTCGGTGATGGTGTAAAGCTTCTTCGCGCCTTCCGCCGTGATCTGGGCGTGGCCGAGCTCTTCGATGTAGGTGAGCGCCGGGTACACCATGCCGGGGCTGGGCGTGTAGAAGCCCTTCGAGCGCTCCTCGAGCGCCTTGATGATGTCGTAGCCGTGGCGCGGCTGCTCGGCGAGCAGGGTGAGGATCACCAGGTGCAAGTCGCCGGAGGCAAGCTTGCGCCCCGCCATGAGGCCGCCGAAGCCAGCGCCGAATCCGTCGCCGCCGCCAAATCCGCCGAAGCCGCGTCGCCCGCGATGGCGGCCGATCATTTTCAGAATGCCGCCGCCAAAATGGCCGTGGCCTTTGCCTTCATCCCGATGGGGGCCGTGAGAATGTCTCATTCAGTTTCCTTTTAGATATATCTTACGATATCTCCGACCAAACCATTTCGTCAGGAGATGTATCTTAAGATACATCTGAAAATCATAGAGTCAAGAGCAGCGATTTCGTTCCCCTTTAGTTCCATTTATAGTGGAGCACCACAAGGGATTCGCCGCACCCATGATTGCCTGCATCCACACCGTCGCGTTTGCCGGGGTCGAGGTCCTGCCGATCGAAGTGCAGGTGGCGATCAGCGGGCAGCTGCCGAGTTTCACCATCGTCGGCCTGCCCGACAAAGCCGTCGGCGAATCAAGGGAACGGGTCCGCACAGCGCTGGCGGCGATCGGTCTCGCGCTGCCGCCCAAACGCATTACGGTGAATCTCGCGCCCGCCGACGTGCAGAAGGAAGGCAGCCACTTCGATCTGCCGATCGCGCTCGGCTTGCTGGTGAGCATGGGCGTGATCGGGATCGAGGACATCGCGAGTTACTGCGTACTCGGCGAATTGAGCCTCAACGGCTCCATCGCCGCCGTGAACGGCGTGCTGCCGGCGGCGATCGCGGCGAATGGATCCGACCGCGGGCTGATCTGCCCCGGCGCGCAAGGCGGCGAAGCCGCCTGGGCCGGCGGAACGGATCTGTTGGCGCCGCAATCCCTGTTGGAGCTGATCAACCACTTCAAGGGCGTGAGCGTGCTGACGCCCCCGCAGCGCAGCCCGCTCGTGGAGATCGTGGCGACAAAGGACCTGCGCGACATCAAAGGCCAGGAGACCGCGAAGCGCGCATTGGAGATTGCCGCGGCGGGCGGGCACAATTTGATGATGGTCGGGCCGCCGGGCTCGGGCAAATCCATGCTCGCCGCGCGGCTGCCTGGATTGCTGCCGCCCTTGAGTGCCGCCGAAGCGTTAGACGTGAGCATGATCCATTCCCTCGCCGGGCAATTGCCCGGTGGCGGAATCCTGCGGCAGCGTCCGTTCCGCGATCCGCATCACAACGCATCGACGCCGGCGCTGGTCGGCGGCGGTTTGCGGACGCGGCCGGGCGAAATCTCGCTCGCGCATCGGGGCGTGTTGTTCCTGGACGAATTGCCGGAGTTCGCCCGCGCCAGCTTGGAATCCCTGCGCCAGCCCATGGAGACCGGCCGCATCACTGTCGCGCGGGCCAACAGCCACGTCAGCTTTCCAGCGCGATTCCAATTGGTGGCGGCGATGAACCCCTGCCGCTGCGGCCATCTCGACGAGCCGCAATTGAGCTGCGGCAAGGCGCCGAAATGCGCGGTGGATTATCAGACCAAGATCTCCGGACCCTTGTTCGACCGCATCGATTTGCACGTGGACGTGCCGGCGGTGAATCCGCTCGATCTGTCGCTGCCGTCCGCATCGGAAACCTCCGCGACCGTGGCGGCACGGGTCGCCGCGGCCCGCGACATCCAAACGCAACGCCTGAGCACCTTGGGCGCCGATGTCATGACCAACGCGGAAGCGGACGGGGAGCTGCTGGAGGAGATCGCGGCGCCCGACGCGGACGGGCGTGCACTCCTGACCCAGGCGGCGGAGAAGATGCTGTTATCCGCGCGGGGCTATCACCGCATGCTGCGCGTCGCGCGCACCATCGCCGACCTTGACGGCAGTGCCGGCGTGCGGCGGATCCACATCGCCGAAGCGCTGTCGTACCGCCGCGTGATGCCGGGACGGACGCTGGCGGAGGTGTAGGCCTTCAGGCCGCGACGTCAGCCGCAGTGTCGAGCGCCTGCCGGTGCAAGGCGCGGGCCCACGGGCTGTGCGGCTTGTGCGTCAAACGTTCGGCGGCGATGGCGCGTGCGCGCTCCTGCAAGCCGCCGCGCAAGGCGGCATGCAGCATGGTCAGCGTCAAGATGTCGCGCTGCGCATGAGAACCGCCGAACCGAATCGCGATGCCGCGCACCGCGCGGATCGATTCATACGCCGCGGCATAGTGCCCCTCTGCAAAGGATACGAACGCGCTGGCTAGCGGCAACCCGACGCGGCGGGTCATTTCCGCGTTGTCTCCGGCGCCGGCTGCCGCCCGTTCCATGGACGCTATCGTGCGGGCAACGTCTTCGGTGCGGCCGGCGCCGAGGAATGCCATGAGCGCGTGCAAATCGTTGAAGGCGTAGAGACCTTGCTCCGCCGCGCGCGCCCACGAGTCCGCGAGCGCGCCCCAGCGTTCGCCGCAGTCGATGCCTTCCAGCCGTAGCCGCCACAGGAGCGCTGACGCATCGATCATCTCCAGGATCACGGAAGTATGCGCCGGCCGAATCTTCGTGTCGAAGAGGCGCAGCACCTCTGAGAACTCGCGCCGATCCAGATGCAACAGCGCGAGATGCCACCAATTGTGATAGGCGAAGCCGCTCTCCGGCGCCCAGGACGCACTTGAGTCCCGCAGCCAAGAGATTCCTTTGTCCGTGTCGCCCTTCATCTCATAGACGTGGGCGACCGCATGAACCGCCCAGCCGTCGCGCGGTTCCAGCGATGCGGCTTCCCGACCCGCGGCTTCCGCGCGGCCGTAGTCGCCGTTCTCTTCGTATCCGAAGGCGGCCATACCGAGCAGCGCGTGATAGCCGTCATCCTGCCGCTGGAAGGCGCGCAAGGCCTGCAGCGGACCATCGCGCAGTTCCGCGGACTGCCCGGTGAAGAAACACCCGACATGGGAGGCCTGCGTCGCGATGAGATCGCGCGGATGGTTCTGAGCGATGCGCGCGAAGCGAGACACGCCCTCGTGAATCCGGCCTTCTGCCCACGCGGTCACGGCAGCAAGATGCTCGCGCTCACGATCGCTGCAATTTGCCACCGCCCCGGCCCGGAGCGATCGCGCGATTTCCTGACTGTAGGCCAGATCGGTTTGCTGAATCAGCACGCCCGCGCGGACAGCCCAGGCCATTCCGAAGTCCGGGTCCTCCGACAGCGCTTCGTCAAGAGAGGCGATGGGATCGCCGCGATAGAGGCGGATCAACTCGCAGGCGTCGTTGAAACGCCGAAGCGCGGTCTGGGAGGAGGTGGAAACCTGGTTTCCGTAACGATCTTTCAACACGGTACGATTCCTTCCGAAGCGAAGCGCAATCGCGGGCCCTTTTGAGGTATGATCGCCTCGATGAGACCTTCGCGATGCGCGCGGACTATCGGTGCGAGGCGCCCATTTTGGCTAGAAGACTCATGGTGCGGTATCGCGCCTCAGGCGAAAAAACGAACGGCGCCAGAGTGTTAGAATGGCGAGATCAGACCGAACGTTGACCGGCGCGCAAACCCGCCGAGACAAAACCTTACCGACGGTACAGTTCTCATGAGGGCGCCGCTGCCCAAGGCCGCGCTGCCAAAGGGCGCGCAGACCCGCGCGCGCCTGTTGGACCTGGCGGAGAGCGCTGTTCTGCATAAGGGGTTCGCGGGCACATCGATCGACGAATTGATCGCCGCCGCCGGCATCACCAAGAGCGGCTTCTTCTATCACTTCAAGGACAAGAACGATTTGGCGAAGGCGCTCTTGCTGCGCTACCTGGAACGTGACGAGTTGATCTTCGGCGATCTGTTCGCCCGCGCAGACGCTCTAAACGACGATCCGCTTCACGGCTTCCTGGTCTTCCTGAAGCTACTGGCCGAGTTGATGGCGGATCTTCCCAATGGGCATCCGGGGTGCATCGTCGCGTCGTTTTGCTATCAGGATCAGCTGTTCAGCTCCGAGGTCCGCAAACTCAGCGCCGACGGCGTGAAGATCTGGCGCGCGCGGTTTCGCGCACGCCTCGACAGGATCGCAGAACGTTACCCACCCAAGATCGAGGTGGATCTCGATCGACTGGCCGACATGCTGGCGGCCGTTGCGGACGGCGGCATCATCCTCAGCCGAAATCTTTCCGAACCCAGCCATCTGCCCGCGCAGATCATGCTGTACCGCAGCTTTGTGAAGCTGGTGTTTGCGGGCGCGTAGGCGCGGCTACTTCTGCGCGCCGAAGATGAACCAGGAACCGCTGCCGTACGGCGGCGCCGCAGCCTCGCCTTTGACGAAGCGCGCGAACGCCTCGACGCCGAACGTTCGCCAGTTCGGGATAAACTTCTGCCAACAGCTCGTCGGTGCAAATCCGGCCTCGGCACAGAGTGCTGTCGGAACCTGACCGCGGTAGTCCGCGTAGTCGGGTTCGTAATTGTTGTCATTGTCCCAATCGATGACGAACGCCGCGTAAGGATCGACTTCAACGTTGGGCGGCAACTCCATATGCGCCAAGCGTCCACCCTGCGCGAGCAAACGATGGTTCTCCTTCAGGATTGCCTTGGTCGATGCCACCGGCATCTCGTGGAAGAAGAAGCTCGAGACAATCAGGTCGAAGTAGCCATCCGGAAAATCGGTGCGCTCGGCGTTCTGCTGTGAAAGGTGTAGCGGGATGCCCTGGTGCTCGAACAGCGCGTGGCCGTATCGAAGGCCCGGCGCACCGACATCGATGCCATAGCACTCCGCATCGGGATAGACCTGCCGATAAGGCGCGAGATTCTTGCCGATGCCGGTGCCGCAATCGAGAATTCGCCGCGGCTTGAAATCGGGGAACGCCAGCTTGAGATAGTGCGCGACACTTTCCGCCACGGCGCCCGGATTGTCCTTGCGATGCGGCAAACCGCCGGAGAAGACGCGCGTCCCGTGAGCGGCGACCGCGCCGATGGCGACGTCGTTCTCGGTGAGCTGCGCCGTGAACGAGCCGGGAATATGGTGCACATCGACGTCCGCAACATAGGACGGGGGTTTGAACGATGGGTCGATCCGCAGGGAACCCCCAGCGGGGTTGAGGCGCGCCGCGTCGTCGGCAACCGCGATCATGCCGGGCAAGTCACGCTCCACCGCATCCATGACGGAGTGCCAAGTCATTTCCTGTGCGTTCAGCCGCAAGGCGGAATAGACGCGATAGGCCATACTGGGCCGCATCGCCTCTTTGATTTCCCAGTGATCGCGCGGCGGGTGACCGTGTGTCTTCGCGTACGCACCCTTCGCGGCCGCGTCGTAGGCCGAGCGCATCTCGATGGCCTTGTCGATCAGGACGTGTTTGCGCAGTGCGCTGACAAACCGTTGACGCGCGACTTCATTGTGAGTCGGTCGGTAGAGCGCTTCGATGTCGTTCAGCTGACCGGATGCGCTGACATCTACGGAACCTTCGGGCATCGATGGATCCTTGCAAGACATTCCATGAATGACCCAAGGAACCCACGGGGCTGTTCGCACCGCATTGACGGGGATCAAACGGCTGCGTTCGCGGCTAGACTGGAACGGTGCCGGGGTTGTACTCGAACAGGCCGAGGCGGAATTCGCCCGCGCCGCCGCTTTCTGACTTCATGTTCTCCGGCGTGCGGGACTGGTAGAGTTCACCTTGCGCGCGGGACTTCAGCAACACATAGGTGGTGCGTTCCTTTCGCGCCGCTTCGTAGCGGGCGAAGGCTTCCTCGAAGGTGCCGGCGGCGGCGATGCAGCGGGCGAGCACGGCGGCGTCCTCGATCGCCATGGCCGCGCCCATGCCGAGGAACGGCAGCATCGGATGCGCGGCATCGCCCAGCAGTGTGACACGGCCCTTGGTCCACACCGGCAGCGGATCCCGGTCGAATAAGGCCCACTTGAACAGTTTGCCGGGCGGCGTTGCTTTGATGATGGTCTGCACGCACTCGTGCCAACCCTTGAATTCCTCCAGCACCTCTTCGGTAGAGGCGGGCGTGGACCAGCCTTCCTCCTTCCAGCTGTCGGTTTTGCAGATGCCGACGAAGTTGACCAGCGTGTGGTTGCGCAGAAAATAGCGGGTGAAGATCCGGCTCGGCCCGATGAACACGCCGGACTTGGTGGGCACCATGCAATGGCGGACCGGGTCCGCCGGCACCATGCCGCGGAACGACACCTGGCCGGTGAACCTCGGATTCTCTTTGCCGAAGAGCACGCCACGGACCCCAGACCGCAGGCCGTCGCAGCCGACGAGCGCGTCCGCCGTGATGACCTCCCCGTTGCTGAAGGTCGCGGTGACGCCCTTGTCGGTCTGTTCAAAACCGACGAACTGATGACTTAAGCGGATGGCGTTGGGGTCGTTGGCGCGCACCGCGGCGGCCAAGGCATCATGCAGGTCGGCACGATGGATTTGATAGTAATCCGCGCCGTACTTGGTCTTAAAGCTGCCGCTGGTTTGGGTGCGGTAGAGAACTTCGCCGGTCTGGTAGTGATAGCCTGCGCCGCTTTCGGGCCGATCGCTCAACCGCGCCATTGCCTCGCCGAGACCGAGGAATTCGAGGGCGTGCGTGGCGTTGGGGCTGACAGTCAGGCCGGCGCCGACTTCGCCGAGTTGGGCGGAGGATTCACAGACAATGACGCGGCACCCCGCCCGCTGGGCGCCGAGGGTGAAACAGAGGCCGCCGATTCCGGCGCCGATAACGAGGATCGTCTGGTTGCGCATCTGCCCTGAAACTGCCACTCGGTCGCGTAATCATGCCATGGCTGATACGAATCACGGGCACTGTGCGGTCACTTAATTTGCCTGCAAGGCAGTTCGGCTGGCAGGATAAAGCGCGCGAATTAGCTGGAGACTTCCGATGATGCGAGGTTGCGTCCTCTCTGCGGTGTTGAGCGTCATGATCGCTTGCGCTGCGCTCGCGCAGGGCAGTGCGACCGGCGGCTCGAATCTCGGCAAGGCCGCGCCCGGACGCCAGGTGCTCGACGATGAGCACATCGCCATGCCGCACTTTCCATCCGGCTGGATCGAACTCTCCAAACAGCCTGGAGCGATCGAAGTCGTCGAGTATGTGCCGCAGGGACAAACCGCCGCGAACTGGCGCGAGAAGATCTCTCTCGAGGTCCATCACGACACCAACACCCTGCCGATCGACGCCTATCAGCGCCGCGCATTGGGTCAGATGCGCGAGAATTGCCTCGGCGTGGTGGAGGGGCGGCTGCAGAGCGGGCTCAACAATGGATTCCCATCCGCGTTCTGGACGCTGGGATGCAAGCGCGACAAG
Source organism: Rhodospirillaceae bacterium (assembly GCA_965279655.1). Lineage (GTDB taxonomy): Bacteria > Pseudomonadota > Alphaproteobacteria > Rhodospirillales > Rhodospirillaceae > SCTM01. Next base: position 3,967,721 of record OZ257255.1, on the reverse strand, counting down.
CGCGGCAACTACGGAGAGATGCGCTACACCAAGGCCGTGCAGGGCAGCGTGACGCTCTATCTGCTAAGCCGCGCGTGGCGGACACCGTCGTTTACGCAGGCCCCGCAAATCCGCCAAAGCGACATCGACGATGCGGTTGCGTTCCTGACGTCTTCGGTGGTGTGCGCGAATGCCGCGCAGCATCCCTGCCCAGTGGCGGCACCAACGAAGTAGTTAGGGCTTGTTGACGAGCATCGCGCCGAGAGAGCGACCGCCGAGGATGTGGAAGTGCAGGTGCGGCACGACTTGGCCGCCCTCGGCGCCGACGTTCGACAGCAGCCGATAGCCCGGGTCGTCGACGCCCTTCAGCTTGGCGACCTTGCCGACGGCGCGGATCAGCGCGCCGATTTCCGCATCGGTCGCGCGCGCGGCGAAGTCATTGATGGACACATACTTGCCCTTGGGGATCACCAGGGTATGCACCGGCGCTTGGGGAGCGATGTCCTCGAACGCGAGCGTGTGATCGTCCTCGTACACTTTCTTGCACGGGATTTCACCGCGCAGGATTTTCGCGAAGATGTTGTTGTCGTCGTAGACCGTCATCGCTTTACGATCCGCTCTTCTTGCGCGCTTCTTTCACCGCGAGACCCGACACGCCGAAGCGGCGATCGAGCTCCGCCCAGACGTCTTCCGGCTTCACGCCGCGCGCCGACCAGAGGACCAGCAAGTGGTAAAGCAGGTCCGCGCTTTCGCTGACGACATGCTTGTCGCTTTCGCCGACGGCGGCGACCACGGTCTCGACAGCTTCTTCGCCCAGCTTCTGGGCGATCTTCTTTATGCCCTTCGCGAACAGGCGTGCGGTGTACGACGTCTCCGGATCAGCATCCTTGCGCGCGGAGATCACGCGATAGATCTCCTCGAGGATCTTTCCGTTTGGCTCGGGGGTCTCGGTCATGCCGCTCTCCGCACCGGAATGCCGGCTTGCGCCAGCGCAGCCTTCGCATCGGCAATCGTAAACTGTCCGAAGTGGAAGATCGATGCCGCCAATACGGCACTGGCGTGGCCTTGTTTGACCCCATCGACCAAATGTTCGAGGCTGCCGACGCCGCCCGACGCGATGATCGGCACATTGACCGCGTCGGCCACGGCCCGGGTCAGCGGCAAGTCATAGCCCACGCGGGTTCCGTCCCGATCCATGGAGGTGAGCAGGATCTCCCCGGCGCCATAGCTCTCCATGCGGCTCGCCCAGGCGACCGCATCGATGCCGGTGGCGTTGCGGCCGCCGTGGGTGAAAATCTCGAAACGCCCCGGCGAGACCTGTTTGGCGTCGATCGCCACGACGATGCACTGGCTACCGAATTTCTCCGCCGCTTCGCGCACGAATTCAGGCGTCTTCACCGCGGCCGTATTGATGGACACCTTGTCAGCCCCGGCGAGCAGCAGCTTGCGGATGTCCTCCACCGTACGCACGCCACCGCCGACGGTCAGCGGCATGAAGCACTGCTCCGCCGTACGTCGGACCACGTCATAGAGGGTGTCTCGGTTGTCGGAACTGGCGGTGATATCCAGGAAGGTGAGTTCGTCCGCGCCCGCGGCGTCATAAAGACGCGCCTGTTCCACAGGATCGCCGGCGTCCTTGAGGTCGACGAAATTGACCCCTTTGACAACCCGGCCGTCCTTCACATCCAGACACGGAATGATGCGGATCTTGAGCATAGGGGTCTGATCGCACAGACCGCCCGGCAGATCAATTACTTGAGGAGCGCGATGCCTTGCGCGAGGTCGATGCGGCCGTCGTAGATGGCCCGGCCGGAGATGACGCCGGCCAATCCCGAGGATTCAGCGGCCTTGACGGCGCGGAGATCGTCCAGGGACGACACGCCACCTGAGACGATCACCGGGATGGGCACGGCTTTGGCCAAAGCGGCGGAGGCGGCGACGTTCGGGCCACCGAGCACACCGTCACGGTCGATATCCGTATGGATGATGGCGGCGACCCCGGCATCGACAAAGCGCCGCGCCAGATCTTCGACGTCGAGTTCGGACGCTTCGGCCCAGCCTTCCGTGGCGACCTTGCCGCCGCGCGCATCAATGCCGACGGCGACTTTGCCGGGGAAGGTTTTCGCGGCTTGACGCACCAGCACGGGATTTTTCACGGCCACAGTGCCGAGGATCACGCGCGCCACGCCGGCAGCGAGCCACGCCTCGATCGTCGCCATGTCGCGGATGCCGCCGCCGAGTTGGACCGGCACTCTCGCGGCGCCAAGAATGTCTTGCACGGCCGCGGCATTGACTGGTTTGCCGGCGAAGGCGCCGTTGAGATCGACCACGTGAATCCACTCAGCACCCGCGACGACGAACTGCTTTGCCTGATCGGCGGCGGACTCGTTGAACACGGTCGCTTGCGCCATGTCGCCTTTGATGAGGCGCACACATTTGCCGTCCTTCAGATCGATGGCCGGATACAGGATCATGGCGACCACGCGAGAAAAGCCTGGATGAACGCGAGCCCGACAGCTTGGCTTTTCTCCGGATGGAACTGCGTGCCGATCATATTGTCGCGGCCGACGATGGCAGACACGGTTTGGCCGTATTGCACGGTCGCCAACACATGCGAGGGCTGATCGGCGACGAGATGATAGCTGTGCACGAAATACGCATGACGGTCCTCGCTTGCGCGCGTCGCGAGCGGCTTCAACACGGGGTGCGTCGCCGCGCCGATGTCGAGCTCGTTCCAGCCCATGTGGGGAATGCGATAGCCGGTGCCGCCGGGACCCGCATCCTTCGCGTCGGGCTTCAGTGCGATCACCTTGCCGGGAATCCAGCCCAGCCCTGCGCATTCACCGTGTTCGAAACCGGTGGTCGCCATCAATTGCATGCCGACGCAAATACCGAGGAAGGGTTTGCCGTTCTTGATGACCGCTTCGCTGAGCGCCTCTTCCATACCGTTCACGGCGGCGAGCCCGCGGCGACAGTCCGCGAATGCGCCGACGCCCGGCAACACCACGCGGTCGGATTTACGCACGACGTCGGGCGACGCGGTGACTTCCACCGCACCTGCATAGCCGGCTTCGCGCGCGGCACGCTCAAAGGCTTTCGCGGCGGACCGCAAATTGCCCGAGCCGTAGTCGATGATGGCAACGCTCATGAGAAGGACTAAAGGCTACCGCCGAGAACGCCCTTGGTGGACGGCACCGCGTCGGCTTTACGGGGATCGATCTCAACGGCCTGGCGCAGCGCCCGCGCCAAACCCTTGAAGCATGATTCCACGATGTGGTGGTTGTTCTCGCCGTATTGATTCCAGACGTGCAAGGTCGCGCCGGCGGCTTGGGCGAACGCCTGGAACCATTCCTTGAACAGCTCCGTGTCCATCTCGCCGAGCTTAGGCTTCGAAAGGCTTACCTTCCAAATCAGGTACGGCCGGTTCGACAGATCGATCGCTACTTCCGTCAGCGTCTCGTCCATCGGGATATTGGCCGAACCGTAGCGGACGATACCCTTACGGTCGCCGAGCGCCTTCGCCACGGCTTCGCCAATGCAGATCGCCACATCCTCGGTGGTGTGGTGAAAGTCGATGTGCAGATCGCCCTTCGCCTCGACGTCGATGTCCAGGAGGCTATGGCGCGACAGCTGCTCGAGCATGTGGTCGAGGAAACCAATACCGGTCGCGACACGATACTGTCCGGTGCCGTCAAGATTGACGGCGACGCGGATGCTCGTCTCTTTCGTCTTACGTTCGACCGATGCCGTGCGCATCGCTTCCTACCTTGTTGATTGCGCGCCCTTCTATCAAAGGTGCGCACGCCTATCGATTGAAAAAAACGTTGTCGCTACTACGGTTGGACGGAAGTTGACGAAGTTCCCTTAAGGTTTCGTAACGGGGCAATTGCACTTTCTCGTCGCGACATCATATGGGTCCTGTTCTAAACTAAGGACGCCGTAACGTCGGCAATACGACAAAAACACAATTAACATGGGTAAATGGAAGTGGCAGTCATCGCAATGAAATCCCGCGGCAGAGGCAGGCAGCCGGGAGCCCGCGGCGGTGGTCCTGATCCGATCGATATTCACGTCGGCAAACGGATCAAACTACGGCGTACGCTCCTGCATATCAGCCAGGAACAACTGGCGAGCGATATCGGTGTAACGTTTCAGCAAGTCCAGAAGTACGAGAGCGGACATAACCGGGTGAGCGCGAGCCGGCTGTTCGATATTTCGCGCGTGCTCAATTGTCCCATCGCCTATTTCTTTGAGGACATCAGTGCCGAGACGACCGGCGACCGTTCCATGCCGGGTGCTCGTGCGGCTGAAGGTGCTGCGGAAGAAGCCGTTGGCTTCGACGCGGACCCGATGCAGCGCACGGAAACCTTGGAACTCGTCCGTTCGTATTGGCGCCTTCACAACGCCGATCTGCGCAAGAACGTCCTCGAGCTTCTGAGCAACATCTCGAAGCGCGAGTAGCGCACGCTTTACAGATAATGGGCCGGCCCGGACGCGTTCAAACGTCCGCGGACCGACAAAGCCAAACTATGGATTGAGCCGGTAGCCACCCGGTTCCGTTACCAAGAGCTGGACCTGTTGGGGGTCCGGCTCAATTTTTTGGCGCAGGCGGTACACGTGGGTTTCAAGCGTGTGCGTGGTGACGCCGGCGTTATAGCCCCACACTTCGTCGAGCAGGGTTTCGCGCGGCACGGTCTTATTGCCGACGCGATAGAGGTACTTGAGGATCGCGGTCTCTTTTTCCGTGAGGCGGATCCGCTTGTCGCCTTCGCCGACCATCAGCATCTTGGCCGCCGGTTGGAACTTGTAGGGCCCGATCACGAAGATCGCGTCGTCGGATTGATCGTGCTGGCGCAGGTGCGCCTTCACACGGGCGAGCAAGACGGCCATGCGGAACGGCTTGGTGACGTAGTCGTTCGCGCCCGCATTGAGGCCGGTAATGGTGTCGTCGTCGGAATCCGCCGCGGTCAGCATGATGATCGGCGAGCGCACGCCCGCGGCGCGCAGCGCCTTGCAGACCTCGCGCCCGTCCTGATCCGGCAACCCAATATCGAGCAGGATCAGGTCGTAAATCCGCGCCCGCGCTTTCGCCATGGCCGTTGCGCCGGTCGGCGCTTCATCAATGATCGCAAAGGTCTCCGCCGGAGCGAGCTGATCGATCAGCGCCCGGCGCAGGACCTCGTCGTCGTCCACGATCAGTAAGGTGCGTCCCGCCGTCATCTGCGTGCATTTCCTTCCGTGCTCACACTCAACGCGGCGCATGATAGCCGCCAATGCCCGCGCCCTTTCATGGCAATTTCGTCAGAAATCTTCAGCCGCTCAGACAGTTACAAATCAGACGCAATTCGTGCCTCTCCCGTGGCGGGGTCACCCGGCGGGCGGTATATAAGCGTCATGAATCGCGTAACACCCGACCCCGCTGGACCAAATCCCGACATCCTCGCGCTGGAGGCGGCGGATCGCGCGGTCGCGGAACTTCGCCGCGGCGCAGGGGTCGTTGTGATCTCCGGGATGGACGCGGCGCTGGTCCGCGCCGCCGAGACTGTCGATACCTGGCCCCTGCCGACTTTCGACAGGCCCGGCCTTGGCCCCTTACGCGTGGTCGTGACGGGACGGCGCGCCGCGATCCTAGGCCTTAGCGACGTGGGCAGCGCCGCGGTCGAACTGTTCAGCGACAGCGAACTTACGCCGGAGCGCATCCGACCGTTGATCGATCCCCAAGCCGACGAACACGTGGTGCCGCCGCCGGGCATCACCGCGACCATCGCGGCGTCGCAAAGCGCGGCCGCCGCCGCGATCCGCTTGTCCAAGATCGCGCGCCTTTTGCCGGCCGTGGTGTTGGCGCCGATCGTCGGCGATGCGCAGGCCTGGGCGAAGGCGCACGGCCGCCACGTTGTTCCTGCGGATGCGGTGCAAGCTTATGACCGGCTGCAAGCGGATGATTTGTCGCCGGTGAGCGAAGCGCGCGTGCCGCTGGCCGACTGCGAGGATGCGCGCATTGTCGCGTTCCGCCCGCGCGACGGCGGCGCGGAACATCTGGCCATTCTGATCGGACGTCCCGATCCGACAAAGCCCGTTCTCACGCGATTGCATTCGGAGTGTTTCACCGGCGATCTGTTGGGATCGCTGCGGTGCGACTGCGGCGAACAATTGCGCGGCGCAATCCAGATGATCGCCAAGGAAGGCGCGGGCGTGTTGCTGTACCTCGCCCAGGAAGGACGCGGCATCGGCCTCGTCAATAAACTGCGCGCTTATGCGTTGCAGGATCAGGGGTTCGATACGCTCGATGCCAACGAGCTGTTGGGCTTCGATGACGACGAGCGGGTGTATCTGCCCGCGGTGCGCATGTTGCGCGCGCTCGGTTTCACCCGCGTGCGGCTGCTGACGAACAACCCGGCGAAGGTGGGCGCGCTCGCCCGTCACGGTATCGAGGTGGCGCAGCGGGTGCCGCACGTGTTCCCCTCCAACGAACACAACTGGACGTATCTCCAGACCAAAGCCAAGCGGTCCGGGCACTTGTTGTAGGCAATGCGGTAACTTTTGCCGCGTATGCTATCGGTCCCATGACCCCGAATGCAGCCACTTCAATAGCTTGGCCCTGGCCCGGGAATTGCTTTGTTCAAAGCATGATCCGCACGCTTGTCATTCTGATGTGCCTTTCCGTACCCGCTCTGGCCGATCCGACGACCGACGCGGAAGCGGTCCGGTTGCAGGCGCTCGAAGCGGCCGTGCGCGCCGGTCAGACATCGCCGCGCGCGGTGATCCGGAATGTGCGCCCGATCGAACGCGCGGCCACGGCGCCGGAAGGTGGGACACCACAAGGTGTCGGACGCGGGGCCGATGGCTTCTTCCCGCTGCGCCGTGCGACGGCGCGGGACTTCCCGTTGCCGCCGCGCAGTGAATCGCAGCCGTCCGGCTCTGGTCTCCAAGCGCTCGTGACGGCCGGCCAGGCAACCGCGGCCGGCCAGGCCAAGGCCCCGACGCCGGAAGAGGCCGAGAAGACGGCGCGCGAAGCCCGCGAGACCGCGGCGGGCCTTCAGGCGATCAAGGATTTTCGCCACAACCACGGCCTCCAATAAGCGCCGCCGCGCGGCTACACTCGGCCGCATGACCTCCGCAGACTTGATTGTCGTTCCCGATGCGCAAGCGCCCCAGCGCGGCACGCTCACCTTTGGTGGGAAGACATACGCCTGCGCGCTGGGACGCAGCGGCGTGATCATCGACAAGCATGAGGGCGACGGCGCGACACCCGTCGGCCGCTTTGCCTTGCGGCGCGTGCTGTATCGCGCCGATCGCGGCGAGAAACCCACGACGGCGCTGCCCGTGAGCGTTATCGCACTGAACGACGGCTGGTGCGATGCGCCCGAGGATCCCGCCTACAATCGCCCTGTCACCCTACCCTATCCCGCCAGCGCCGAGACCATGACCCGCGACGATCGGCTGTATGATGTTGTCGTTGTGCTGGGCCACAACGATGCGCCGGTGAAGCCGGGCGCTGGCAGCGCGATATTCCTGCATGTGATGCCGGAAGACGGCGGCCCCACCGCCGGGTGTATCGCCCTGGCACCGGAGGATTTACGCGCGGTGCTGCGCGACGTGACGCCAGATAGCGCGGTTGTTGTGAAGGTTTAAGCGCGTGCGCCGAAGATCGCGCTGCCGACCCGCACGTGGGTGGCGCCGAACAATGCCGCGATGGTGTAGTCGCCACTCATGCCCATGCTGAGCTGATCGAGCCCGTTACGCCGGGCGATCTCCCGCAGGAACGCAAAGTGGGGGCTCGGCTCCTCATCCACCGGCGGGATGCACATCAGGCCGATCACAGGGAGTTTCCACTCATCGCGACATTGCGCGAGGAAGACGTCCGCCTCCAACGGAGCAACGCCGGCCTTCTGCGGCTCGAGGCCCGTGTTCACTTGCACGAAACACGGCAAGTGCCGGTTCTGCTTCGCCATCTCCTCCGCCAACACTAGGGCGAGCTTTGGGCGATCCAGCGTATGAATCACATCGAACAGCGCAACGGCCTCCGCCGCCTTGTTGGATTGCAACGGTCCGATGAGATGCAGGCGCGTGTCGGCGCGGCGCAAGGCCGGCCATTTCGCCGCGGCTTCCTGCACGCGGTTCTCGCCAAAATCGCGATGACCGGCGTCGATCAGCGGCTGGATGCGTGGCCCTTCGACGGTTTTGGTGACGGCGATGACGGTTGTCGTCGCGGGGACTTGGCCCTTGACGGTGCTGAGCGCGGAGACGGATGCATCCGACATGGTGACGGGACAACGATTTGCAGAGATGATTGGGCGATGGGCAACCTAGCAAACGCCGGCGCGCGGCTCCAAGCAAAGTCACGCCAATCGACGTCACGTGGAGCACGGCTGCCTGTGCTTTGGCTGATGACAGACGCCGTGCGGCTGCCCGACCCCAGCGCAGCGATCGCGCGCCTGCCGCGCGGGAGCGGCGTGATCTTGCGGCACACGGATGCGGTGACGCGGCGGGCCATGGCGCGGAAGATTCGCCCGCTGTGCCGCGCGCGCGGGATTGTATGGTTGATCGCTCAGGATTGGCGCTTGGCCGCCGCCGTGGGTGCGGACGGGGTTCACCTGCCGGAGCGCGGCACGGTCACTGGCGCGCTGCTCTGGCGACGTCAGCGGAAGGGCGTGTTGACCATGGCCGCCCATTCGGCGCGCGCGATCCTGCAGGCGGCGCGGTTGGGTGTCGATGCGGTCGTCCTGGCGCCGGTGTTCGCCACCGCGAGCCATCCCGCCGCGAAGACGCTCGGGCCTTTGCGCCTCGCCGCATTGGCCCGTGCCGCATCGCTGCCGGTGATCGCGCTTGGCGGCATTTCGGATGCGAATGTGGATCGGCTCGCGCACGCAAAGGTGCACGGCTTTGCCGCCATCGGCGGATTGGCGAAAGACTAGAAGCGGAGTTGGAGGCCGACGCGCGCGCCGGTGCCTTGCGGCGTGGCGGCGTTGGTGGTCGTCGGGGTCGCGACGGTCGCGGCGCGCGGGCTGGTGAACGCATCCGCGTTCAGGCGCAGGCGCGAGCTGAGCTGGTAGATACCACCGATCATCCAGGTGCGGGTGTCGTTCTCGGTGCCGCTGAAGCCCTGAGCGATCATGTAGCTCAGGCGCACGTTGAAGGGGCCTCGCTGGTAGCCGAACCCGGCGAGATAACCTTGCTTGGGATCATTGGTGAGACGCAGCGTCTGCTGGGTGTTGTCCGACACGCCGGCGGCGACGTAGAAGCCCGCGTAGCCGACGGTGGCGCCCAAGTTGTAGCCGGGCGTCGGCGACATGTTGAACAGCGAGTTGGCGCCGTTGTAGCCGGCGAAGAAACCAAGTTCGCTGCCGTAGATGCTGGTCGCGAAGCTGGTGTTGAAATTCTGCGATGCGAGCGGATCGGCGAACAGCGGCGTGGTGCCAGCCGGCGCGGCGGAGGAAACGCCCAGCGCCAACGTGCCGAAGGCCGGCGTAAAGGCTCCTGTCCCGAACGGGCTGAAGCCGGAGGCGGAATTGGTCGTGGCGGGTTCGGTGGCAGCCGGCGTGTCCGTAAGGGACGTGCCGAGGCGCGCTTGTTGAGCGACAGCCGGTGCGGACAGCGCACCAAGCGCCAGGAACACAAAAGCAACTTTGGAAAGAACGTTACGCATTTCTACCGCACACACTGTGCGCGCCAAACTGTTAACACTTCTGATAAATTGCATCGCCCCCGTGAGGGGTCAAGGTGCACAGCACCAACCACCGATAATCCCCCACGCTTGTTGCAATTAGCGCACAGTTTTTGGCGCAAATCTCCTTATTTTGCCGCCTTTTATGCGATTGTTTAATGTCAGAATACCGCCCCGTTATAGCTGGCCCGAATAGCGGGCCCGAGCGGTGGGAATTTCATCCGCAGGATGCGTGCGACTCGAGACCCTTAGGGGAACCTCTTAGCCCTCGCCGCGGGTCTGGGTCTTGTTGGGTTTGGCGTTCCTTTCCAGGAACTCGATCATTTTCCCGGCGATGTCCTTGCCGGTGGCCGCCTCGATGCCCTCCAGGCCGGGGCTCGAGTTCACTTCCATCACCACGGGGCCGTGGTTGGACCGCAGCATGTCCACGCCGCAGACGTTCAGGCCGATGATTTTGGCGGCCCGGACCGCCGTGGAGCGTTCTTCCGGGGTGATCTTGACCTCCGCGGCCTTGCCGCCCCGGTGCAGGTTCGACCGGAAATCCCCCGGGGCGCCCGTGCGCTGCATGGCGCCCACGACCTGACCACCGATGACGATGGCGCGGATATCGGAGCCCGACGCTTCCTTCACGAACTCCTGCACCAGGATGTTGGCCTCCACGCCGCCGAAGGCCTCGATCATCGATTTCGCGGAGGAGCGGGTTTCCGCCAGCACCACGCCGATGCCTTGGGTGCCTTCGAGCAGCTTCACCACCAAAGGCGTGCCGCCGACCATGTCGATGAGATCGTCCGCCTGGCTGGTGCGATGGGCGAAGGCGGTCACGGGCAAACCGATGCCTTTGCGCGACAGAAGCTGGAGGCAGCGCAGCTTGTCGCGCGAACGGCCGATGGCGACGGATTCATTGAGCGGATAGACGCCCATCATCTCGAATTGGCGCAGCACCGCCAGCCCGTAGAACGTAATCGACGCGCCGATACGCGGAATCACCGCGTCGAAGCCTTCGAGGCTGCGGCCGCGATAGCGCACTTCGGGACGGTGCGCGACGATGTTCATGTAGCACCGCAGGGTGTCGAACACTTCGATCTCGTGCCCGCGCGCGCGCGCCGCCGCGACAATGCGTTTGTGCGAGTACAGATCCGCGTTGCGCGCCAGCATCGCGAGACGCAATGGCCGCTTGGGCGAACTCTTCGCCTGCGCGCGCGGCTTTGCCGCCGCTTTCGGCTCCGCCGGTTTGGTCGTGGTCTCGGCTTCCGCTAGAGCCATGTGCCGTGCCGTATTGCTGTCGCTGGGGGAGAGAGGAAGGTCGACCGAGCGGTATGATAACGCGTCGCCGCGTTCAACCGCACGGCCATGAAGGTTCGGGTCGGAATGGTGGAGAACTGTGAGATTCCATGCAGTTAGCGCGCCTTGCGCTTTTTGGCGGCGGATTTCTTTTTTTTGCGGACGACATAGGACCGGGCCGGATCGACCACGTAGCGCCGCCGGATCGCCTGGCGGCCGATCAGCATGCGGAAGCCCATGCTGTCGCGGTTGCTTAACGTCATCTCGATCGGCCACGACGTATTGCCCAGCTTCAACGTGGTGCGAACGACGTAACGCTCCTGGCAGTTCCCGCCGGAATCGGTGATGCGCCGCTGGTCGATGACCCGCGCGACGCAGGCGATCTCCGGTTTGCGGTGACGCTGCTTCGGGTGGACCAAGAAGCGCACGAAGGCGCCGCCATCCTTGGTGAAGGGCATCACCTTGAAAGCATGGATCGCCGACGTGCGTGCGCCGGTATCGACCTTGGCCTTGATCTTCTTGATGCCCCAATCCGGCAAGCTGACCCATTCACGCCAGCCGATCTTTTTTCGTTTCACCTTCGCATCTAGCTTTGAAGCGGGGGTCTTCGGCACCAGCGCCATGGCTAAAGCCACCCGCGCCAGCGGAAGTAGATGTACGGCAGTACGGCCGAGAGGATCATGGTGAGCAGCGCGAGCGGATAGCCCCACGCCGAGTCCAGCTCCGGCATGTGCTTGAAGTTCATGCCCCACAGGCTCGCGAAAAGTGTCGGCGGGATGAACAGCGTCGCCACCACCGAGAAGATTTTAATGACGCGGTTCTGTTCCACGGTCGCCAGCCCGAGCACCGCGTCGAGCACGAAGGTGAGTTGGCCTGCGACGAAGTTGGCGTAGTCGGTGATAGCCATCACGTCACGACGGATCGCGCGAAAGGCGTTGCGGGTGGGCTTGTCGGTCACCGCATCGAGTTCGTCGGTGCTGAAAGCGAGCAGGCGATTGATACTGGCAAGGCTATCGCGCGCCTTGGCATTGGTGTCGCCGGCGCGCCCCAAGCGATCCAGGACGCTTTGGAGCTGCGCGGCGCCGAACTGTTCGCCCTTGCGATGGAACACCTCGCGCGAAATGGCATAGAGCTCGGAGCTGTTGGCGCCGACGTATTCCCCGATCCGGGCGACAAAGTTTTCGAGAAGGCCGACGAAGATTCCCATGCTGCTGGCCGACACGCACGAAACTCGCTCATGAGCCGTGACGAATCGGGTGATCGGGAACGGATCGGCATAACGAACGGTGACCAGGCGATCGCCGGAGAAGATAGCCGCGAGATCGGTGGTGTCGGGCGTGACACCCGGCTGACTGCGATGCAACACCGTGAACTCGAGATAGAGCGCGCCGCCTTGGCGATAGAGCCGGTCGGTGTCGGACAACACGTCGAGATCGGCCTCGCTCGGGATCTCGATGTGCGTGAGCGCGACTGTCGCGGCGGACTCTGCCGGCGTCGGCGAGCGCAGATCGATCCACACCGCGCGCTCGGGGATCGGGCCGCTGTCCGGCACATCGAGTTTTTCGAGCCGTCCGTCGGTGAGGGCGTAAGCCGTCAGCATTTTCAGAACTGCAGCTTGATGCCGCTCAAGAATCCGGCGCCGTCCCAGGATGCGCCGGTGGCGTCGGTCTGGTCGGCGCGGAAACCGGCGAGGCCGAGCGTTACGCCCGGCGCCAGCTTGTAGGATCCCTGCAGGGTTTCGCGGTCGATGCGTTCGCGGCGCGTGCCATTGCGCACCGCTTCCCGGGTGGCGCGCATGAAATTCGCCGACACGCGGAATGGGCCGATGGCGTAGAGAGCGCCGATCGTCCATGCGGTTTCATCAAGGCCGCTGGTGGGCGAGACATCCATGTAGCCGCCAGAGAGTTCCCATCCGCCGTAAGTGACTCCGGCGGTGACGTTGAACGCGGTGTTACCGTCGGTGCGCAAGATACTCGGATTGGAATGGAAGTAGCCCGCGCCGACGCGGTAAGTGCCGCCAGCGAAGTCACCGGAGTAAGAACCGGTAACGTCGATGCCGTTGCTGGGCGCGAAGCGCTTGTCGATCGGCGATCCGCCGGCCAACGGCGTGAGGCTTGGGTGATAGGCGACGCCCAATTTCAGCGCGCCGAATTCCGGCGTCTCGTAGGCCACACCCGGTGCGTTGCCGGTGAAGCGGCGAAAATTGAAGGCATCCCGCACCGTGATGCCGGTGCGCGGCACCAAGGCTTGATCCAGGATTTCCTCATCGCGGGACAAAAACGCTTCGGGCACCGTGTCGCCGAGCAGGCGCGCATTCACCCCTTCCGTCTCGCCAATGCGGAATTTTCCTACGCCGGTACTGACTTCTCCGAACGCCTCATCAAGGGTGCGGTTGAACCGGCCAACCGCGTAGATCCGCGCGAACGCGCGGATCGTGATGCCGTTGTCCAACACCGTGCGGCCCTGGAAGGCGACGCGCACATCGCTAATCACGCCGGTGGCGTTCAGCCGTTCCGCGGGTGTGTTGGATTGGTCGGCGACATAAAAAAACTCCCGCAGGCGCCCGCCCAAGGTGAGCGTGATCGGATCCGCCGCGCGGGCAGGGTCACTCAAGCCCAGGATCAGGGTGCTTGCGGCGAGAAGTACGGTTCGGAACGGGCGCACGGGGGTACGTGGGGTCGGCCTCGGAGGCGGACACTGTAGTCAGATCAAGGGCTTCTAGAGAACCCCTGAAAAGAAGTCCGCCGGAGACTTGAGGGGCAAGTCTCCGGCGGTGCGATCGGCCAAACCCGGGGGAGTGGTGGGCGGGGCCGTGGGAAGTGGCAGGAGAAGTGATGGGCGTGATCTTGCGATCACGCCCGACGTTTTAGAATACGAACTGAACGCGACCGGCCAGGGCATCCATCGTGATGCCAGACCCCACACCGGTACGAGCGTTAGCCGTCGCGCGGTCGAGGTTGCTGTGGACGTAGTTGAGTTTGAACAACATGTTCGAGTTCAGGAACCAGTTCAGCGCGACCGTGTAGTTGGTCTGGCGACCGCCGTTGACGGAGCCCGGCTGCGCGGCGGCGACAAAGCTCGAGTTATATTTGTCAACGAAGTCAGCGTAGCTCACGCGCGCTGCGATTTCGAAGGCGCCCATGCCGCCGCCCGACACCGAGAACGGATTGATCGGGTTGATGCCGCCGTAGCAACCGCAGTTGGCGCTGTAGGTGCGACGACCGCCCCAGGCGTAAGACGCTTCGACGTACGCGCCTTCGAAGTTCAGCTTGTTCGGGTCGCCGTTGACGTTGGCGGTCGGCACGTAGTTGGCGCGGTTGACGTGATACTTGAAGTACTCACCCTGGAAGAAGAACGCGCCCAAGGTGCCGGCCAGTTCGCCGGTATAAACCTGCGTGCTCGTGACCGGGTTTGCGACCGTGCCGAGCGCGCCGGTGTTGATGAAGTTGGTCGGGTCGATACGCAATTCCGGACGATCGGAGAACGTCAGGCTGCGAGCCGTGCCAGGACCGGCGTTCGGAACTTGCAGCGTGGCGATGACGCCGCCGCCGATGTGCAGGGTGCGCGTGTCTTCCTGGATCAGCTGGTAGGACCCACGAAGCAGCCCGTTCCAGTTACGCAGGGTGTTCTGGTGGGTGGTGTTTGGCGCGGAGCCGGTGACGTAGGCGGCCAAGAACCAGCGCGGTTCCCAGGTGCGGAAGCCGATGCCGAAGCGCGGATCGCCGGCGCCGAACGATGAAGCCAAGGTGCTCGGCGTCGCGCGTTCCATGAACAGGATGTCGTTCGAGCTAGACGCTTCTTCCATCACGCCGTACTGGGCGAAGTAGCCGAAGTCGATCGAGGTGTTGCGGAAGCCGGTGTAGCTGACCTGGGCGGTGTTGATCGCCGCGGTCGCGTCGGTCGCGCCGCCAGCGTCCAGGATCAGGGTGTAGGTGAAGTCGTTCATCGCCTTGCCGGTGACGCCGAGACGCGCGCGACGCACGTTCACGCCGCTGGTGAGGCGGTTGTCGCCGACGCCCAGCGTCTGGGCCGGCTCGGGCTTCTGGTTCAGGTAGCCGCCGATGTCGAAGTGTACGCGGCCGGTGGGGGCGATCGTCCAGGCGCCGTCATAGCTCGACAACTGGAAGCGGTGGTTCGCCGGCTCGACGATCTTCGGCAGCGGTGCCGGGGTCATCACGGTCTTGCCGTTGACGATGCGGGTCTTGGCGCCGTCCTTGAGCGCCTGTTCCTTTTCCGCCATCTCCTTCTCGGCGCGGGCCTTACGCTCCGCGTCGATCAATTCCTTTTCCTGCGCGACGGCGGCGCTGGTCGCCTGGGTGTTGGCGCGCAAGGTGTCCATCTGCTGCTGCATGGTGCGCAGCTGGTCTTGGAGCATCTGGACCTGCTTGGCGAGGTCGGGCGTCTTTTCGGCGGCGAGCGCCGGGGTGGTGACAAGCGCGGTGCTCGTCAGAAGCGCCGCGGTCACGGCGTAAAACTTGTTCATCGGTGTGTTCCCTCAAAAGTCCCCTAGGTGCACGCGCCTGGCGCGCAACCCCCAGCCACCAAGGGACCTCCCCCCAGCGTGCCGCGGCGGACCATAGGAATGGTCTGCGAGCGTTTCCGTGACAGAGAGGTGACGGTTTTGTGAAACCGGGACCCGGAACGGTGGCAAATCTCCCGCCGGTTGGAACCAGCGCGGCCCTTCGCATTGCACCGGAGGTCCGTTATAAACGGCGCGCCTCGGGCCATTTTCGACCCGCCCCGCTCTCGGGGCCGCGGATATCAAGGAGATAGAGGAATGCCGGGTTTTAACCGGACCACACGGGTGATTGTCGGTGTTGCGGGCCTCGCGCTCGCCCTGACCCTCTCCGGCTGCGGCTCGTCAAAGGACAGCACCTTTCAAGGTCAGGCCGGCACCCAGGGCGAAGCCCAGGGCGGTATGGGATTGAATTTATTTAGTAATTCGAAGGCTGACGGGTCCGAGGGCGCGGTGGCGGTGAACGCTTTCTTGTGGCGCGCCTCCCTCGACACCCTGGCATTCATGCCGCTTGCCTCGGCCGATCCCTTCGGCGGGGTGATCATCACCGACTGGTTCGCGCCGCCGGAAACCCCGGAAGAGCGCTTCAAGGTGACCGCCTACATCCTGGGCCGGGCCCTACGGGCCGACGGCTTGAAGATCTCGGTGTTCCGCCAACAGCGGAATGCGCAAGGGACCTGGAACGACGTCGCGGTGGGGGCGGAAGTCTCTACCGAGTTCGAGGACGCGGTGCTGACCCGCGCCCGGCAGCTTCGACTTCAGGCCGTCAACGAAAAGGGCTGAGGTCCCGTAACGGGACTGAGGCGCACGCGCGCGGCCGCACCGGCCGCGCGTTCGGAGCCACATTTCTGAAATGAGCCGCGCGGACGCGCGTCCGGCGCGGCGGGACACCGCAATGGCGACACCGGACGACCGTTACAATTTTCGCGAAGCCGAGCACCGCTGGCAGGAAGCGTGGCGCGACAAAGGCTCGTTCAAGGCGGAAGCGAACAGCGCGAAGCCCAAGTACTACGTGCTGGAGATGTTCCCGTATCCGTCGGGACGCATCCACATGGGGCACGTGCGGAACTACACCCTTGGCGACGTCGTCGCGCGCTACAAGAAGGCGAAGGGCTTCAACATTCTCCATCCGATGGGATGGGATTCCTTCGGTCTGCCCGCCGAGAATGCCGCGCTCGAGCGCGGCGTACATCCGGGGTCGTGGACGCGCCAGAACATCGGCGTCATGCGCGCGCAATTCCAGCCCCTGGGTTTGTCGCTCGATTGGGATCGCGAGATTTCGACCTGCGAGCCCGAGTACTACAAACACGAACAAAAGATGTTCCTCGATTTCCTGAAGGCGGGCCTCGCCTACAGGAAAGAGGCGCTCGTGAACTGGGATCCGGTCGAGCACACGGTGCTGGCCAACGAGCAGGTGATCGACGGCCGCGGCTGGCGGTCGGGCGAGCTGGTGGAACAGCGCAAGCTGAGCCAGTGGTTCCTCAAGATCACCCACTTCGCCGAGGACCTGCTCGCGTCCCTGGACCATCTGCCGCGCTGGCCGGAGAAGGTCCGGATCATGCAGCAGAACTGGATCGGGAAGTCGGAAGGCGCGCGCGTCTTCTGGCCCCTGGTCAACAAAGACGGCGGCGCGCGCGGCGAGAGTGTGGAGGTCTTCACCACCCGCCCCGACACGTTGTTCGGCGCGTCGTTCTGCGCCATCTCCGCACAGCATCCGCTGGCGGCGAAACTGGCGGAGACCGATGCCAAGCTCGCGGACTTCATCGCTGAATGTTCGCGCATCGGCACATCCACCGCCGCGATCGAAACCGCGGAGAAGATGGGCTTCGATACGGGACTGCGCGCGCGCCATCCGTTCGTGAAGGATGCGAGCGTGCCGGTGTATGTCGCCAACTTCGTGCTGATGGATTACGGCACCGGCGCGATCTTCGGCTGCCCGGGCCATGACGAACGCGACATGGAATTCGCCCGCAAGTACGGCCTGGCCGTACGGTGCGTGGTGGCGCCGGTGGATGCGGACGCCGCAGCGTTCGCGAAAGATCTGGAGGCCGGAAACGTTGCCTTCACGGACGACGGCGTGGCGGTGAACTCCGACTTCCTGAACGGCCTGAAGGTGACGGACGCCAAGCGCGCCGCCATCGCGAAGCTGGAGAGCTTGAGCCTCGGTAAAGGCACTATCCAATATCGTCTGCGCGATTGGGGCGTGTCGCGGCAGCGCTATTGGGGCTGCCCGATCCCGATTATCCACTGCGAGAAGTGCGGGCCGCAGCCGGTGCCGGACAAAGACTTGCCGGTCACGCTGCCGGAAGACGTCACCTTCGACAAACCCGGCAATCCGCTCGATCGCCACGCGACATGGAAGCACACGACCTGTCCGAAGTGTTCGGGCGCGGCGTTGCGTGAGACGGACACCTTCGACACGTTCTTCGAGTCGTCCTGGTATTTTGCCCGCTTCTGTTCGCCCCATGCGACGGATGTGCCTTTCGACAAAGCCGAAGCCGAGAAGTGGCTGCCGGTCGATCAGTACATCGGCGGCGTGGAACACGCGGTGCTGCACTTGCTGTATGCGCGCTTCTTCACCCGCGCGATGAAAGAGTGCGGCTATCTGAATCTCAAGGAACCGTTCGAGGGCTTATTCACCCAGGGCATGGTCTGCCACGAAACCTATCGCGCCGCGGACGGCGCTTGGGTCGAGCCGGGCGACGTCGACGTGAAGAGCGACGGCTCCGCGAAGCGGCTTTCCGACGGCGCGGCGGTGACCGTGGGCCGCTCGGAGAAGATGTCAAAGTCGAAGAAGAACACCGTCGATCCGCAGGCCATCATCGAGACCTTCGGCGCGGATTCGGCTCGGCTGTTCATGCTGTCCGATTCACCGCCGGAGCGCGATCTGGAGTGGACCGACGCCGGCATTGAGGGTGCCTGGCGTTATCTGAACCGGCTGTGGCGCATGGCGACGATCGCCAAGGACATTCCCTTCACCACCGTGCCGGCGATCTCCGTTCTCGCCCCGGCGGACGCGGGCGTGCTGCGCCAGATCCACAAGGCCATCGCCGCGGTGAGCGATGATCTTGAAAAGTTCCGCTTCAACTCGGCGGTCGCCCGCATCCGGGAACTGTCGAATGCGGTCAACGATATGTCCCGGGAGAATCTGGGGGCGACGGTGTATCGGTTCGGCGTGGAGACCATCGCCCGGCTGATCAATCCTCTCACCCCCCATATCGCCGAGGAAATGTGGCGGTCCCTGGGGCACACGGAATTGCTGACCGACACGGCTTGGCCGACCTTCGACCCCGCGCTGCTGGCGGACGATGAGGTCACCCTCGCCGTGCAGGTGAACGGCAAGCTGCGCGGCACCATCACCGTGGCCAAGGGTGCAGATAACGCCACCTGCGAGAGGGCCGCCCTGGCCCTGGATACGGTGCAAAAGCTGCTCGACGGTAAGGCGCCCCGGAAGGTGATCGTCGTGCCGGGTAAAATCGTCAATATCGTCATCTGAGCCGAACCGGTGCTAAGCTCGCGCCCCATGATCGCCCTCGCCGCCCGGATTGGACTGATGGCCGCAGCGCTTGCGTTGAGTGGCTGCGGGTTCCGGCCGCTCTATGCCACCAACAATGCCGCGACCTCTTCGTCGCCGCAGGTGACAGAGGCGCTGGAGTCGGTCGTGATTCAGCCGATCGCGGACCGGGATGGCGTGAAGCTGCGCCAGGCTTTGCGAGAACGCATGCAGCCGGCGGGGCTTACGAATTCGCCGCGTTATACGCTCAGCGTTCAGCTGGTCGCCCAGGTGCAGGAACTCGGCGTGCGGCGCGACGCCACCGCGTCCCACGCGAACCTGATTTACACCGCGCGCTTTTCCCTGACGGAAGGGGAGCGCCGCATCTATGGCGACACGGTGCAGTCGATCGTCAGCTACAACATCCTCGACGATCAATACGCCACGGTGACCGCCGTGGGGAACGCCGGCGAACGTGCGATCAAGCAGGTCGGCGACGAGATCAAGATGCGTCTCGCGATCTTCTTCGAGCACCGTTTGCACGAACTCGCTTCCAACGGCTAATGAAGATCCAGCCGGCCCGCGCGGATGGGTTCATCGCCAAGCCCGACGCGAAGGTGCGGGCTGTTTTGCTGTATGGCCCTGATGCCGGTTTGGTGCGCGAGCGCATGAATGCGCTGACCCGCAGCGTCGCCGGCAGCATCGACGATCCGTTTCGTGTCAGCGAATTTCAAGCCGATGCCCTGAAGGAAGATCCGGCGCGCCTGCGCGACGAAGCCGCGTCCATGGCGCTCACGGGCGGACGGCGCGTGGTGCGCATCCGCGACGTGGCGGAGACACAAGGCGCTGTGTTCAGCGCGTGGCTTGAGGATCCCGTCGGCGATGCTTTGGTGATCGTCACCGCCGGCGACTTGAGTCCGCGCTCCAAGGTGCGCACGGCGTTCGAGGAGTCGGACGCGGCGGCGGCACTCGCTTGTTATCTGGACGACGATGAGGCGGTTGGGCGGGTTGTACGCGAAACGCTGAAGGCCGCGGGACTGGCGATTACCGGCGATGCGCAAGATTGGCTGATCGATCATCTTGGCGGGGACCGCGAGTTGTCACGGCGCGAGCTCGAGAAGCTCGTCACGTACATGGGCGAGGGTGCGCCGGGCCGCACGGTCGCCGAGGACGACGTGCTCGCTTGCGTCGGCGACACCGCGGCGTTCGATCTGGACGGACTCATCTACGCCATGGCGGACGGCGATCAGGCCTCCATGCAGCGCACATTCGCCCGGATGACCGCCGAGGGGACGTCGCCCATCGGGATTCTCACCGCCGCCGCGCGGCACCTGGTCCGACTCCACGAGATTCGCGGCAAGGTGGCGGACGGGCGCAGCGTCGATTCGGCGATGATGGCGTTGCGGCCGCCGGTGTTCTTCAAATTCAAAGGCCGGTTCCAAGCCCAGGCGAATCGCTGGACCGACACGCTTCTGGCGCGGGGGCTGACCGTGCTCACGGACGCCGAACTTCAGGCCAAATCCACCGACATGCCGGCGGAAGCCATCACGGAGCGGGCGCTCATCCAGATCGCCCAGGCCGCGCGCGGGGCGGGACGTCGCTAGACGCACCCTTTAGATGTATATACATATCTATCTGACGCTATGTCGGCCGGAGTGGCCCGTTTTCCTGACTTTAGCTAATTGCAATTACACGACAACAGTCAAACTCACCGCCCGAGGCAAGCTAGATCCAGCCATGCTAGCCTCCCTCGAGTCCTAGGAGGCTGCATGTCCCTCTACGCCCGCATCCGTAAATCCGCCGACCAGCTTGAGCGCGGCGAAAACATCATGCCCAACGCGGACTGGATCGAGTCCATCCATGTCGACGCAATGTCGGGCGGAATCATGTTCCTCGTGATCGACGATGACACCCGCGCGGAGGTGCACTACGCCGTGCCGGATGAGGTCGCGGAGAAGCTGCTGCGGGATTTGTCGAGCTGGAACGCTGCGCGCCGCTCCAAGACAAATTGAGAGTCTTGCTCCCGCGCGTGGAGGCGTGGGGTTCGGACTTCTTTGAGATGCGTGGCCTGAAAGGCCCGTTTAGGGACGACTTTCCTGGAGCAGTTCTTCCAGGTCCACCGTTCCGGGATCGCGAGCATCGCGCGGCTTGGAAACCTTGCCGCCGCTCGACAGCCGCCGGACAATGTCATCGAGCTGTTCGAGACTGGCGTAGCCGATCTGCACCGTGCCGGCGACGCCGTCGAAGCTGATCTTCACGTCGTAGCCGGTGGCCTGCTCGAGGCTCTTTTCCAGGGCGACGGTATCGGCATCCTTCGCGAGCGCCACCGCGTGGAGCTTGCGCTTTTTGCCGAAGCCCTTGGCGAAGCGCTCGGTTTGGCGGGCGCTCAAGCCCCGTTTCACGACCAGACGGGCGGCGGCTTCCGCGCCCGAAAGGCCAATGAGCGGACGCGCCTGGCCGGCGGTCAGCTGACGGCGGTCGATCATTTCGAGGACGGCTTCGGGCAGGGTCAACAGGCGCAGCATGTTGGCCACGTGGGCGCGACTTTTGCCGACGATTTCGCCAACGTGTTCAGGGGTATGGCCGAATTCCTTGTGGAGCCGGTCGTAGCCGCGGGCCTCTTCCACCGGCGACAGATCCTGGCGTTGGAGGTTCTCGATCAGGGCGACTTCGAGGACTTCGGTATCGGTAAAATCTTTCACGATCGCAGGCACTTCGTGCACTTGCGCGCGCTGGGCGGCGCGCCAGCGGCGTTCGCCGGCGATGATCTCGAAGCGACCGGCGTTGGCCGGGTCCGGACGAATCAGGAGGGGTTGGAGCACGCCCTTCTCGGCGATCGAGGCGGCAAGCTCGGTCAGGGCGCCTTCGTCGAAATGACGGCGCGGCTGCAGCGGCGACGGATGCAGCATGTCCACCGGGTAGGTGCCGATGCTCCTGGAGCCGGTCGCGGGGGCGGCGTCCGTTGCCGCGGCCGCTGCGACGGCAGCCGGCGCGGCGCTGTCGGCTTCTTCTTGTTCGCCGAACAGGGCGCTCAGGCCCCGGCCGAGGTGTCTGCGCTTCGAGGTCTCGGCGTTCATGCCGCCACTCCTTGTTCTCGCTTCAATACCTCGCCGGCAAGGTCGAGGTAGGCCCGGGCGCCCTTGGACGCAAAGTCGTACAGCAGCACGGGCTTGCCGTAAGACGGGGCCTCGGAGATACGCACATTGCGCGGGATCGTGGTGCGGTAGACCTTGTCGCCGTAATACCCGCGAACATCCGATTCTACCATTTCCGACAACTTGTTACGAGTGTCGACCATGGTGAGGACGATGCCCTGTATCACCAGGGTCGGGTTGAAAGCCTTCCGGACCCGTTCGATGGTCTTCGCCAGATGGCTGATGCCTTCCAGCGCCAGGAACTCCGCTTGGAGGGGAACCATGACCGCATGCGCCGCGACCAGGGCGTTCAGGGTGAGCAGCCCAAGGGATGGTGGGCAATCGATCAGGATGAAGTCGAAGTCTTGGGCTTGCTCGGCGAGGGCGTTCTTAAGGCGGGCCTGGCGGTCTTCGAGGTCGATCAGCTCGATCTCGGCGGCGGCCAAGTCGACCCCGGACGGGACCATGAAGAGACCGGGCACCGCGGTCGGGACGATGGCGGCGGAGAGCGGGGCCTCGCCGGTCAGCACATGGTAGGTGTTCACCGCCCGGTGCTTCTGGTCGATGCCGAGGCTGGTGGAGGCGTTGCCCTGGGGGTCCAGGTCGATCACCAGAACCTTCTTGTTCACGGCCGCGATCGCCGTGGCAAGATTCACCGCCGTCGTTGTCTTCCCGACGCCGCCCTTCTGATTCGAGATGGCAAGAATGCGTTGGTACACAGGCGTTTTCGACGTGTTGACCACGTCGGCGATGATGCTGTCAGGAAGATCCAGGTTGGACACGGCGAACCTCGCTCAAGCGTAGGATCGATGCCGCTAAATCCGTGCGGCTCGGAAATTTTTCGAGCTGCATTGTCCATATTTTGTGTGCTTGCGTCAATTCACCCTCCACATTTTGTCCCTTGGGATAAATATGGATGGTTGTAGGGCTCGAAAACCGCTCTGCCAGGGCGAGCAGGTCGGGCAAAGGGGCGAGGGCGCGGGCACTGATCACATCGGCGACGATGGCTGGCGCCGCATCGGTCCGGCAGGCGTGGATCTTGACGGACAGCCCCATCACCCGTGCCGCCTCCCGCAGGAAGGCCGCCTTTCGCTGATCGCCCTCGATCATATGGGCGGAGACTGGCCCCATGGCGGCAAGGACCAGGCCCGGAAAGCCGGCACCAGAACCCATGTCGACGAGGGTTGCGGGTTCTTTTGGGAGCAAGGGCACGAGTTGGGCTGAGTCCAGCATGTGCCGCCACCAGAGATCCGCCACCGTGGTCCGGCCGATCAGGTTGATCTTGACGTTCCAAGTCGTGAGAAGGTCCGCATAGGCCCGGAGCCGATCCAGTGTTTCACGTGAAACACCGGTCTCCGCGGCGAAGGCGTCGGGGCCGTAGGCGAGGGGCTGTTTCACGTGAAACAGCTAAGCGGTTTCGGCGAGGGCCGGCGCGCGCTGGACGTACTTCAGCAGCGCGGTCAAAGCCGCCGGCGTGATCCCGGGAATACGGGAGGCCGCACCGAGAGTGACCGGTCGCGCAGCCGCCAGCTTCAGACGGACCTCGTTGGACAGCCCGCCGATCTGCCCGTAGTCCAGTTCGACGGGCAGCCGCAGGCCTTCCTCCCGACGGAACGCGCGGATCTCGGCGTCCTGGCGGTCCAGGTAGCCGGCATATCGGCTGTCCGTATGGAGTTGCTCCACGATTGCCCGATCCAGACCAGTTGCATCCGG
This sequence comes from Rhodospirillaceae bacterium, assembly GCA_965279655.1. GTDB lineage: Bacteria > Pseudomonadota > Alphaproteobacteria > Rhodospirillales > Rhodospirillaceae > SCTM01. The sequence goes on along the minus strand of OZ257255.1, from coordinate 3,943,941 downwards.
GAATACGTCCGTGACCCGATCATAGGTCATGTCGGGCAGGGCCAGCAGGTCCATGGCGGTCCGGCGGACACCGTCTTGATTGACCGAAATACCCTTGTCTGCCAATTGTTTCGGGCTTAACGCCTGGGTCGTCAGCGCGGTGCGCGCGGCGTTCAGCGCGACTTCCTTCGCTTCGAAAGCCTTCGCGCGGCCGCTTCCCACCAGTCCGAGCGCCGCGCCGCGCTTGGTCAGACGCTGGTCGGCGTTGTCCGCGCGGAGCAGGAGCCGGTACTCGGCGCGGGACGTGAACATGCGATAGGGCTCAGAGGTCCCAAGGGTGGTCAGGTCGTCGACCATGACTCCCAAATAAGCTTCGCCTCGGTCGAAGGTCGCGGGCTCAGACCCGCCGGCGACCCGAGCCGCATTCATCCCGGCCAACAGGCCCTGGGCGGCGGCCTCCTCGTAGCCGGTGGTGCCGTTGATTTGGCCCGCGAGATAAAGGCCGCCAACCTTCTTGGTTTCCAGGCTCGGGCGCAGCTCCCGCGGATCGACGAAGTCGTATTCGATGGCGTAGCCGGCCTGGAGGATGACCGCGTGTTCCAATCCAGCCATGGAATTGACGATGCCCCGCTGGATGTCCTCCGGCAACGAGGTAGAAATCCCGTTCGGATAGACGGTATGGTCGTCAAGCCCTTCTGGCTCCAGGAAAATCTGGTGCCGCTCGCGATCCGCAAAGCGCACCACCTTGTCCTCGATGGAGGGGCAATAGCGCGGACCGGCACTCTTGATCTGCCCGTTGTACATTGGCGCGCGGTGCTTGTTCGCCAGGATGAGTCGATGAGCCTCGGGCGTGGTGTACGTCACCCCACAATGAACCTGAGGCGTATTGATGGGCCCGCTCAGGAAGGAGAACGGCTCCGGCGGATCGTCGCCGGGCTGGAGATCGAGCCCGACCCAGTCGATGGTGCGGCCGTCCAAGCGCGGGGGCGTACCGGTCTTCAAGCGCCCCAGGGCAAAGCCGAAAGAGGTGAGTGTCTCGGAGAGCTTCAGGGCCGGCGCTTCGCCAACGCGACCCGCCGGAATCCGCTCTTCTCCCCGATGAATCAAGCCGTTGAGGAAGGTGCCAGTGGTGAGAACCACCGCTCCCGCACGAATAGTTTGCCCTTCACCGGTGACGACGCCGGTCACCCGTTTGCGATCCACGGACAGGATCAGATCTTCGACCCCGCCGGCACGGATCTCAAGATTGGGCTGCTCGGCGAGAAGCGCCTGCACGGCCTGCTTATATAGTTTTCGGTCGGCTTGGGCCCGGGGGCCGCGCACCGCGGGTCCCTTGGACCGGTTCAGGATCCGGAACTGGATGCCGCCGCGGTCAATCGCCCGGCCCATGATGCCGTCGAGCGCGTCGATCTCCCGGACCAGGTGGCCCTTGGCCAATCCGCCGATCGCCGGATTGCAGGACATCTGACCGATGGTGTCGGGGCGATGCGTGAGGAGCAGGGTGCGGGCACCGACTCGCGCCGACGCGGCCGCGGCTTCGCAGCCCGCATGGCCGCCGCCCACGACGATGACGTCAAAGGAGTCCGCGTCCTTCATGAGCGCGGCTTAACGCAAACCGGGGTGCGCCGTCTAGGGCGCGGCCCGGAAAAGTGGGAACCGGCTTTCCGATAAGGCCGCGCTTACTGGAAGAGTCTCACTTGCCGATGCAGAAATCCCGAAAGACCACGTCGAGCACTTCCTCGACTTCGACTCGACCGGTGAGCCGACCGAGGGCCCGCGCGGCGATGCGGATGTCCTCTGCGGCGAGTTCCGCCTGAAAGTTGCTTTCAGCGCGACCCAACGCCGCGACGCAGGCCTCGAGCTCATGGCGATGGCGCGCGCGGGTCAACGGCGCAGCGTCTCCCGCATCAAAGCGTTGCGCGATTACGGTCTGCAGCCGCTGCAGCAGCGCATCGAGGCCGAAGCCGGTGCTCACGGAGACGTAGTGCATCGCTTGACCGGTATCGCCGTCGCGGCCGATTTCGCGCGGCGAATCGAGCAAGTCGGCTTTGTTCACGGCGACGATCGTGTCGCGGTTGATCATGGCAAGAGTCGCGCCGTCGCGTTCCGGGTAGGACGCACCATCCAACAGCACGATCCTCAGATCGGCATCCCGCGCTTGAACCTCCGCACGGCGTACACCTTCCTGCTCGACCGCATCCGTGGTTTCGCGCAGTCCTGCCGTATCGACAACGGTGACCGCGTAGCCGCCGAGATCGAGATGAACTTCAATCACGTCCCGCGTCGTGCCGGGAGTGGCGGAGACGATGGCCGCGTCGCGGCGCGCGAGCCAATTCAGCAAGCTCGACTTTCCTGCGTTTGGCGGCCCCAGAATGGCGATGCGCAAACCCTCGCGCACGCGCTCACCGCGGCCACCGTCCTCAAGATGCCGGGAGATATCGGTCTGCAGGAGTGCCAATTCGGGCCACACTTTCGCCGCTACGTCCGGCGGAAGATCCTCATCGGGGAAATCGATCGCGGCTTCCAGATGCGCCAGCGCGTGCACCAGGCGCAAACGCCAGTCGTCGTAGAGTTCCTTGAGCGCACCGCCCATCTGCCGCAACGCTTGCTTGGCTTGCGCGCGCGTCTCCGCATCGATCGCATCGGCGAGCGCCTCCGCTTGCGTCAGATCGAGCTTGTCGTGAGCGAACGCGCGGCGCGTGAATTCACCGGGCTCAGCCAGCCGCAAGCCCTGCATCCCGCCAAGCGCCGCCAGCACCGATGCAACAATGGCGCGCCCGCCGTGAAGATGCAGTTCCACCACGTCCTCGCCGGTGAAACTTGCAGGACTCGGAAACCACAGCACCAGGCCGTCGTCGAGCAGTTCCTTGGTTTCCGGATCGATCAGTTTCGCGCGCGATGCTTTGCGCGGCGCCGGTATATCCACGCCCAGGAACTGCAACGCCCTGCCGGCACCCGGACCGGACAGGCGCACCACCGCGATCCCGCTGCGGCCGGGCGCGGAAGCGAGCGCGAAAATCGTATCGTCGATCAGGGGAGACTCTTCAGGGCTTCGATTGCCCGGCGGTGAATTGCTGCCAGAACGCCTTCTGCATCTCGGCCAGGCCCCCAGCTTGCGCGGGGAACAACGTTTTCATCATGGTTTCCGGATCCATCGCCGCGGCGGCTTTTTCCATCTGGGCCTTCATCTGCGCCATCATGGCATCCTGCAGTGGGGCTACGTCCGGTAGACCTAAAAACACCCGAGCTTCCTCCGGCGTGCAATCAACATTGATGGTGACCTTCATGGCGCACTCCTGCTGCTAGGAAAGGTGCCGGGGGAGTCCTAAGGTAGGGGTTGCCCCCGCTCCCTGTCCACGACCGGTCCTCTTCGTAGGCGCAAATGTCCGCCGACTCATACTTCCCGCCCGGGCAAAACCGGCTCGGCGCGGAAACCAGTCCTTATCTCCGCCAGCACAAAGACAATCCGGTGCAATGGTGGCCGTGGAGCGACGAAGCGCTCCAGACCGCCAAAGCCGCAGACCGGCCGATTCTGCTGTCGGTCGGCTACTCTGCTTGCCACTGGTGTCACGTGATGGCCCATGAAAGTTTCGAGAACGCCGACGTGGCGGCGGAGATGAACCGCCTGTTCGTCAATATCAAGGTCGACCGGGAAGAACGCCCCGATCTCGATGCGATCTACCAGAAGGCGCTCGCGCTTCTGGGCGAACACGGCGGCTGGCCGCTCACGATGTTCCTGTCGCCGGACGGCACACCGTTCTGGGGCGGCACGTACTTTCCGCCGCAGCCGGCGTATGGCCGCCCGAGCTTCACCGAAGTGCTGACCCAGATCGACCGAATCTGGCGCGAAATGCGGGACGACGTCGGCAAACAGGGTGCGTCCCTGGTCGAAGCCATCGGGAAGCATGGCCAGGAACAGCTGCGCGATGGCCTTTCACTGCCGCTGCTTCAGGACGCAGCGGTCAGCCTGCTCGAGTATATCGACAAGGACTACGGCGGCCTCAAGGGCGCGCCGAAGTTTCCGATGCCTTTTGTCTATGACTTCTTGTGGCGCATGGCCCATCGCCAGGAACGCGTCGAGCTGCGCGAGGTGGTGATTCAAACCCTCGAAGCGATCTGCCAAGGCGGAATTTACGACCACGTCAGCGGCGGCTTCGCGCGCTATTCCACGGACTCCCGCTGGCTGGTGCCGCACTTCGAGAAGATGCTGTACGACAACGCGCAGCTGGTCGACCTGCTGACCCTGGTCTGGCGCGATACGCGCGCGCCGCTGTTCGCCGCACGGGTGGCGGAAACAATCGCCTGGTTGATGCGCGAGATGATCGCCGACAACGGCGCTTTCGCCGCCGCCCTCGACGCGGACTCCGAGGGCGAGGAAGGCAAGTTCACCGTCTGGACGGAAGCGCAGATCGACGAATTACTCGGCGCTGACGCCGCCGCTTTCAAGGCCGCTTACGATGTGACCCCCACAGGCAACTGGGAAGGCCACGTCATCCTCAATCGCTCCGCGACGCCGTTCGACACCGTGGACGAGGAAGATATGGCGCAGCTCTGCGACGTGCTCTTGCAAGCGCGTGAAGGCCGCGTCCGACCCGGACGCGACGACAAGGCCCTGGCCGATTGGAACGGCTTGATGATCGCGGCCCTGGTTCGCGCGGGCGCGACCTTCGGACAGAAGTCCTGGATCGCCGCGGCAGCACGCGCTTTCGCAGCCGTGCGCGAAACCATGACGTGGACCGACAACGACGGACGCGAACGCCTGGGCCACGCCTGGTGTGACGGTCGCCTGCAGACCACCGCGATGCTCGACGATTACGCCCACATGGCCAACGCAGCGCTGGCGTTGTTCGAGGTCACCGGCGATCAAACCTATCTCGGCTATGCGCGCCAGTGGATCGAGACGGCCCGTGCGCTGTATTGGGACGAGGACAGCGGCGGATATTTCTTCACCGCAAGCGACGCGGAAACGCTGATCGTACGCACGAAGACCGCGAATGATTCCGCGACCCCGTCAGGCAATGGCGCAATGGTGTTCGCGCTGGCGCGACTGTTCTACGTCACCGGCGAAGCCGATGATCGCACGCGCGCCGGCGCGACGGTTGCCGCGCTCAGCGTCGAAGCCTTGCGGGCGTTTCCCCACGGCACGACGCTGCTGTCGGGCTTTGCGCTGCTGGAAGACGCCATCCAAGTTGTGATCGTCGGACATCCGGATTCCGCCGAGACCGCGGCGATGCTCACCGCCGCGCACACCGCGCCGGCGCCTAACCTGATCGTCGCCCGCGTCGACGATGGCGATACGCTTGCGCCCACGCATCCCGCCCACGGCAAAACCCGTGTCGGCGGCAAGACCACCGCCTATATTTGCCGCGGTCCGGTGTGCGATGCGCCGGTCACATCCGCCGCCGATCTGACAGCTGCTTTGGTGTAGCCATGCCGCAACTTTCCATGCATTCGCCGCTGGGCGATCTCACCCTGAGCGAGGACGACGGAAAGATCGTCGCCGTCGATTGGGGCTGGGGCCGCGATCAGGACGCGACGCCTGTTCTCAAGAAAGCCAAAGCGCAACTTGAGGATTATTTCGACGGCAAGCTGACGAAGTTCGATCTGCCGCTTGCACCCTTCGGTTCGGATTTCCAAAAGAAAGTCTGGCGCCTGATGCTGCGCATTCCCTACGGCAAGACGCAGACCTATGGGGCTCTCGCCGCCAAACTCGATGGCAGCGCGCAATCCGTCGGCACCGCCTGCGGGCGCAATCCGCTGCCGATCCTCATTCCGTGCCATCGCGTGGTGGCCGCCGGTGGCAAGCTCGGGGGCTATTCCGGCGCAGGCGGTTTGGATACAAAGACCGCCTTGCTGCAGCTCGAAGGCGCGTTGCCGACCACTCTGCTCTAGGAGATTTTCCGTGACCAAAGCGATTGTCGTGACCGAAACCGGTGGACCGGAGGTGATGAAGATCGCCGACGTCACGGTGCCCGCGCCCAAGACCGGCGAGATTCGGATTAAGCAGACCGCCATCGGCGTGAACTTCCTCGACACCTATCACCGCTCCGGCCTCTACAAGTTGCCGCTGCCGCTGATCCCAGGCTCGGAGGCCGTTGGCACTGTCACGGCCGTAGGTGATGGCGTTGACGATCTCAAGGTCGGTGATCGGGTTGCCTATGGGAATGGCCCTGTCGGCGGTTACGCGGAAGAACGCGTTATTCCTGCGTCCGCCGCCGTGAAGGTGCCCGCGGGCCTGAAGGATGAGCAAGTCGCCGGCATGATGCTGCGCGGACTCACCGTCTGGTATCTCCTGCGCAGTCTCCTGTTTCAGCCGAAGAAGGGCGACACGGTTCTGTTCCACGCAGCCGCCGGCGGGGTCGGCCTGATCTTCGGCCAATGGGCGCGTGATCTTGGGCTGAACGCGATCGGCACAGTGGGCGCGGCGTCCAAGGTCGAACTCGCCAAGAACGCCGGCTATCAGCACGTCATCCTCTATCGCGAGGAAGATTGGGTGAAGAAGGTGCGCGACATCACCGGCGGGAAGGGTGTGCCGGTGGTCTATGACGGCGTCGGCAAAGACACGTTCATGAGTTCGCTCGATTGCCTGTCGCCACGCGGCCTCATGGTCACCTTCGGCAATGCCTCGGGCCCGCCGCCGGCGGTCGAGTCAGGTACCCTGGCCGGCAAAGGCTCGCAGTCCGTTGTCCGTCCGCGTCTGGGTGACTACGTGAGCGCGCGCGCGGACATGGAACGCGGCTGCGCCGAGTTGTTCGATGTCGTAGGCCGCGGCGGGATCAAGATCGATGTCGGCCAATCTTTCCCGCTGGCCAATGCCGCCGACGCGCACCGCGCGCTCGAGGGCCGCGGGACAACGGGATCGACCATCCTCATCCCATAAGAAAAAGGCCGGCACTCGAGAGTGCCGGCCAGGGTTCTTCACGCGGTCGGTTCTACGATTACTTCTTCACCGCCGGGGCGCTGGGAGCCGCCGGTTGGGTGGTCGCGTTCGGCTTGTTCATGGAACCGGTGGCGGCCTTGTCCGTGCCGCTCAAGCTGGGCGTTGTCGCCGCACCGCTCACGCCGCCTGAATTCGTCACGCCGATCGATTCCCGAAATTCGCGCATCTCGGCCTTGGAATGGAAACGGGTGGAGATCTGCTGCTTTTCAGTTTCGGTCGTCGCGGCATTCATCTGCGCCTTACAGTCGGTCTGCTGATCGACCGAGAGAGCCGCATTGGCGCAAATCGCTTCGCGCGCGCCGACGATGCCCTTCTCGCCGCTCTTGTCGAGCGCGTAGGCGGCACCGGCAAGCAGGCCGACAGACAGAACACCAGCAACAAGATTTGAGAGCTTCATGACGTCCTCCTTCGCATTCCGTGCCGGGGGAATGCCCCGAACTGACACGAAGGAATATGGGCTCAGCCCATGGTCGCAATTGGGCTCAACCTTGCAGAACTAGAGGTGTTTATGTGGCGGTCGTGCCTTAATTACACAACTGCTGCGTCAGCCCGACTTACTTGTTCATCCGATCGAAGAAGTCGCCGTTGTTCTTCGAGTCGCGCAGTTTGTCGAGCAGGAACTCCATGCCGTCCTGCACGCCCATCGGATCGAGGATCCGGCGCAGCACCCACATCTTCGAGAGGTCGCTCTGCTTGACCAGGAGTTCTTCTTTGCGCGTGCCGGACTTGGTGATGTCGATGGACGGGAACACGCGTTTGTCGGCGAGCTTGCGATCGAGCACGATTTCCGAGTTACCGGTGCCCTTGAACTCTTCGAAGATCACTTCGTCCATGCGGCTGCCGGTATCGATCAGCGCGGTCGAAATGATGGTGAGCGATCCGCCTTCTTCGATATTGCGCGCGGCGCCGAAGAAACGCTTCGGCCGCTGCAGCGCGTTGGCGTCCACGCCGCCGGTGAGCACTTTGCCCGACGACGGTACGACGGTGTTGTAGGCACGCGCGAGACGCGTGATGGAGTCGAGCAGGATCACCACGTCGCGCTTGTGTTCGACCAGGCGCTTGGCCTTTTCGATCACCATTTCGGCGACTTGCACGTGGCGCGATGCCGGCTCATCGAATGTGGAACTGACCACTTCGCCCTTCACCGTGCGATCCATGTCGGTGACTTCTTCCGGGCGCTCGTCGATCAAAAGCACGATCAAGTAGACTTCCGGATGGTTTGCCGCGATCGCGTTGGCGATGCTTTGCAGCATGATCGTTTTGCCGGTGCGCGGCTGGGCGACGATCAGGGCGCGTTGGCCTTTACCGAGCGGAGCGACCAGTTCGATGACGCGTCCGGTCAGATCCTTGTTCTTGGTGTCCTTCTGCTCGATCTCCATGGACAACTTCTCGTCCGGATAGAGCGGCGTCAGGTTGTCGAAATTGATGCGGTGACGGACCGCGTCGGGGTCCTCGAAATTGACCCGGTCGACTTTCAACAGGGCGAAATAGCGCTCGCCGTCCTTGGGGGCCCTGATCTGGCCTTCGACCGTATCGCCGGTCCGAAGACCGAAGCGGCGGACCTGGCTGGGGCTGACGTAGATGTCGTCCGGACCCGGCAGGTAGTTGGCCTCAGGCGACCGCAGGAACCCGAACCCGTCTTGGAGAATCTCCAGCACCCCGTCGCCGTCGATCGAGGTGTCCTTGTCCGCCAACACCTTGAGGATGGCGAACATCAGGTCCTGCCGCCGGAGATTGGAGGCATTCTCGATGCCAAATTCCTCGGCAAAGGCCAGCAGTTCCGCCGGGGACTTTTTCTTCAGTTCTTGGAGATGCATGGAAGCGCCTAGAGAGGGGGAGCGACGGATATACGCGGGAGAGGGGGAGGTGGTGTCAGAATGCAGCGGAAGGCCGCATTGAAAGCGGAGGGAAAACGCTGGCCGGAAGGAAGACTTCGGCTGTTCGGGACGACCGCCCGATGTATGACCCTCGGAGTGATACGGGAGACATTCCCACAAGTCAATGATCTCGCTGGCGAACCTGGCCCTGCTCGACCTGAGAAATTTTCCCGCCCTGAAGAACAATCTAAAGAAAGTTTCGTTTTGGTAGTTGTAGAGGTTGGGCCTGTGCGAGCCGGGGATTCACCCATGCGGGTGGTCTATCCCCAGGGCCACGGTGTCGCGCGACCCTCATCCAAAACCCTGTGGAAAACCCGGTGGAAAGCGTGCGCAATCCGCCGTGACCGGTTGATCGTCGCTCCGGGGAAAACGCGGGGGAAGGCGGGGAGAACTTTTAGCCTCCCCTGACTCCCACAATTGGCTACCGGGTATCCCCAGCCCGCGGTTCCGGGGGCGAAAGATGGGTCATCGGGGTCTGTTTCGGCCACGCCCGTGCGAGGGGTGAGTTATCCGCGCTGAGAATATGTTATCCACCGGGTCAGGGACGACCGCACACCGGTCGAAAATATTCTCCAGAGCCCGTGACGATGACTCCAACCGGCGCCTTCAACCTTCATCTGGTCTCCGACTCGTCGGGCGAGACGGTGACCAACATTGCGCGGGCCTGTCTCGTCCAATACGACGAGGTCGAGGTCACCGAGCACTTCTGGTGGCTGGTGCGCACACCCGGCCAAATGGCGCGTGTGATCGAGGGACTCAAGACCGCGCCGGGCTTGGTCATATTCACGCTGCTGGATGCGAAGATACGACAGCCCCTTGAAGCGGCTTGCCGCGAACTGAAGATCCCCTGTGTGTCGGCACTGGATCCGGTGATGCAAGCGCTTGCGTCGTTCTTCAAACGTCAGGGGCTGGCGGAGATCGGGCGGCAGCACGCCCTCGACGAAGGCTACTTCGAGCGCATCGACGCGATGCATTTCGGCATGCAGCACGACGACGGCCAATCGCTGGCGACCATGGCGGAGGCGGACATCATTCTAGTCGGCGTGTCGCGCACGTCAAAAACGCCGACGTGCATGTATCTCGCCAATCGCGGATTCAAGGTGGGCAATATCCCGCTCGTGCCGCACATGACGATGCCGGACGAACTCTTCGCTGCGCCGAAGCCGCTGTTCGTCGGCCTGACGCGCGAGCCGCGCAGCCTGAGCGACATTCGCCAGAGCCGACTGCGGATCATGAATGAGGAACGCTCGGTGAGTTACGCCGACGTGGACTCCGTGCGCGAGGAAGTCGCGGAATCCCGCCGCCTATTCACCAAGTATGGCTGGCCGGTGATCGACGTCACGCGCCGCTCGATCGAAGAGACCGCTGCGTCGATCGTTCAGCTCTACAACCAGCGCCACGCCGCCGCTTCGTGACCGCCGCCGTCATCCTTGCCTCAGCCAGCGCAAGCCGTGCGCACCTGCTCACCGCGGCCGGCGTTCCGTTCACCGCGATCGCCGCGCATGTGGATGAAGACGCGATCAAGGCCGCGATGAAAGCGGATGGCGCGAGTGCCCTCGATTGCGCCGAGACGCTCGCTGAATTGAAGGCGGTGAAAATCTCGCAAGCGCATCCGGATGCGCTCGTGATCGGCGCTGATCAAATGCTTGAATGCGAAGGCCGCTGGTTCGACAAGCCACCAAGTCTCAACGCCGCGCGCGATCACCTGATGGCCTTGAGCGGCAAGCCGCATACCCTGCCGACGGTGGCGGTTGTGGCCCGCGCCGGCGCGCGCATCTGGCAGCACCGCGCCGCGCCGAAGCTGACCATGCGCCAACTCAGTCCTGCTTTTCTTGATTCCTATCTGGCGCAGGCCGGCAAAGCAGTGTTGAGTTCCGTGGGCGCCTATCAACTCGAAGGACCCGGCGTGCAGTTGTTTCAAGCCATCGACGGCGATTTCTTCACCATTCTGGGTCTCCCGCTTTTGCCGCTGCTTGGCTTCCTGCGCGAACACGACGTGGTGCCGCGATGAAGAAAGCCGGCGTCATGGGCTGGCCGATCGGGCATTCCAAATCGCCGGCTCTGCACGGCTTCTGGCTGCGCGAGCATGGCATCGACGGAACTTATGTCGCCCTTCCCGTTCAGCCGGAAAATTTGCGCGCTGAATTGCGCGCCCTGCCGGACCGTGGATTTGCGGGAGTGAACCTCACGGTACCTCACAAGGAAGCGGCCCTCGCGATCGTCGATTCCGTCGACGACGTGGCGCGGCGCATCGGCGCGACGAATTGCGTCGTCGTGAAGGACGGCAAACTCGCCGCGACCAATACAGATGCCTACGGCTTCATCACCAGTCTCACGCGCGGCGCACCGGCATACCGACCCAGTGCGGGTTCGGCCGCGGTCTTGGGTGCGGGCGGCGCCTCGCGCGCCGTCTGCGTTGCGTTGATGGATGCCGGCTGTCCGGAGATTCGCCTGACCAACCGCAACCGCGCACGCGCCGAGGCTCTGGCCGCCGCGCTCGGAAAAAAGATCAGCGTTGTCGATTGGGACAAGCGCAACGCCATGCTGGCCGATGCGGCTTTGCTGGTGAACACCACGCGTCTGGGCATGAGCGGCGAGCCGCCGCTCGACATCGATCTGACGTCCCTGCCGACAACGGCCGTGGTCAACGATATCGTCTACGCCCCCTTGGAAACGGCGTTGCTGCAGGCGGCAAAATCCCGTGGCAATGCGGTCGTCGACGGCCTCGGAATGCTGCTGTACCAGGCACAACCGGCCTTCGCTGCGTTCTTCGGGAAGATGCCCGACGTAACGCCCTCCCTGCGAGACCATGTGTTGGGGCTGCCGTGAGCAAGCATCGTCCCTGGCCCGTGAACTTCGCACGGCGCCGGTGGCGCCGCGCATCGCGGGCCTGGCCGTTCATCACCATCGCTCTCACCGGCTCCATCGCCATGGGCAAGACCACCACGGCGAGAATGCTGAAGCGCCTCGGTTGGCCAGTGTTCGATGCCGATGCGGAAGTTCATCGTCTCACCGGCGCCGGCGGCGCGGCGATCCCACGTGTAAGTGCAATCTTTCCAAAGGTCGTCGGGCCGAAAGGCGTCGATCGCCAGGCGTTGGGGCAGGCTGTGTTCGGCAACCCGGCGGCATTGGGCCGCCTCGAAGCAATCTTGCATCCGATGGTGGGTGCTGCGCGGCGCAAGTTCCTCCTGCAAGCCGCCCTGCGGCGTGAACCGGTGGTGGTGCTCGACGTGCCGCTGCTGTTCGAGACCGGCGCGCATCTCACCGCGGACATCGTGGCGGTCGCGTCCGCCCCCGCCTTCTTGCAACGTCAACGGGCGATGGCGCGCAAGGGGATGACCGCCGAGCGACTGAAGGGAATCCTCGCGCGTCAGACCGCGGACCATACCAAGCGGCGACAAGCCTTCGTGGTGATTCCCACCGGCCTCGGCCGACGGGAAGCCTTGCGCCGACTGACTCCCTTGCGTCATCTTGGGCGCAAGCCGTCAGGGGACTAGCGCGTGCGCCAGATCATTCTCGATACCGAAACCACCGGGCTGAACCCGCGCGGCGGGGACCGCCTCGTCGAAATCGGCGCGGTCGAGCTGATGAACCACATGCCGACCGGGCGTACCTATCAAGTGTACATCAACCCGGAACGGGACATGCCGCCGGAAGCGGAGCGTGTCCACGGCATCTCCGCGGCCTTCCTGGCGGACAAGCCTTTGTTTGCCGCCGTCGTCGACGAATTCCTCGCCTTCATCGGGGATGCGCCGCTTGTCGCCCACAACGCGAGCTTCGATATCGGTTTCGTCAACGCCGAGCTGCAACGCGTCGGGCGCGAACCATTGCCGTCGGGTCGCACCATCGACACCGTCGATCTCGCACGGCGTAAATTTCCCGGTGCTCAGGCAAGTCTCGACGCCCTCTGCCGCCGCTTTCAGATCGACACAGCCCACCGGACCAAACACGGCGCGTTGCTCGACGCGGAACTGTTGGCGAAGGTCTACCTGGAACTAATCGGTGGCCGCGAACCTGGCCTCCTGCTGAATGTCGCCAACGCCTCGACCCCGGCGCCGGTTACGTCCACCACACGCGAACGCGCCGCCGCGATGCGCCCGCCGCGTCCCCATGCGCCCAGCGCCGAGGAAGCGTCGGCTCATGCCGCGTTTGTCGGGACCTTGAAAAATCCGCTGTGGAACAAGTCCGCGGACGAGACCGCGGCGGCCTAGGTCCGGCCTAGTTGCCAGCCTAGTTGCCAGCCTAGTTGATAGTCGAGCCTTCGGGCGGGACAGCGTCGCCGGTCTTCTGGACGATCTGGCCGCCGAGACCGAACTTCTTCCGGTAAATGTCGCCGAAATCGACCATCTGCAGCATCAGCGGCGGGAAGCCGCCGCTCACGGTCATGTCGGCGACGATCTGGCGCACGAACGGGAACATCAACCGCGGCACTTCCATCAGCAGCGCCACATGGAGATGTTCTGGCGGAATAATGGTCTCGTCGAGTTCGACCACGGCGCCGTATTCGACCTCGAGGATGAAGGCTGTCTTTCCGGCGACGAAGGCCTCGATATGGGCCGACAGGGTCACCTCATAGGTGGTGTCCGACATATGGCGCATGGACATATCGATCGAAGTCGGAATCTCCGGCGAGGCGGTGCGCAGAAGCGGGAAGATCTCAGGCCCCCCCGGCACCTCGAATGACAGGTCCCGGATGTATTGGGCCAGGATCCGCAGCGGAGCGACCGGTGCGGGTTCATCGGCCATCGTCGGGGTCGGCGCTTCGCTCATCGGAGTCTCCAGTGCGATCACGGGCCGCGGAGCAGACCGCCCGCGGTTTTAGCGGCCCGCGACCTACCATGCTTCCGTGGAAGGAGACAAGCGCCGCTGCCGCGGCGATGGTCGCAAGCGGTTCGGCGCTTCACAGGTTTCGCCCCAGAAAAATCCAAGTAAACCGGGGGCCGCCTTGCCCTTTAGGGTCCGACCCCCTATTTTCAACGTTATGGGTTCGGCGCGCGTTGTCGGCGGGTCCTTCCGACCCCTCGCCACTCGCTCCACCTCACACGGCCCGTTCCGGCGCCGACTGGACCGCACTAAATGGAAGGCTTCCAGTTTATCGACATCATCATTCTCGCCATGGTGGCGGGATTCATCGTGCTGCGCCTGCGCAGCGTGCTGGGCCGCCGCACCGGCCATGATCCGAACGAGAACCGTGACTCCGCTCCGGACAACCTCACCCCCGACGCCTTCGGGCGCAAGGATCGCGGCTCCGACAACGTGGTCAATCTTCCGGGTGTGCGCCGGCCGCGGGACGCGACCGACATCGAGCCCGCCTACCAGAACACGCCCCTCGAACCGGGCCTTGTGCAGATCAAGATGGCCGACCCGAGCTTCTCGGCCGCCCGTTTCCTTGAAGGCGGATCGAAGGCCTTCGAGATGATCGTCACCGCGTTTGCGCGTCATGACATCGATACCTTGCGGCCGTTGCTCTCGACCGAAGTGTTCGGTCGTTTTGCGGCCGCGATCCAGGATCGGGAAGAGCGCGGCGAAACCATGGAAACCGAGCTGGTTGTCTTGAAGCCCGCAAAGCTCGAAAGCGCGGAGATGCACGGCACCCGCGCCGAAGTGGCCGTGCGCTTTCAGAGCGAGCAGGTCAACGTCATCAAGGACAAGGACGGCAAGATCATCGAGGGCGACAAGGATCACGTCGACTCCCTGACCGACATCTGGACGTTTGCCCGCGATATGTCGAGCCGAGACCCCAATTGGGTCCTGATCGCCACCCGCAGCGTGGAATGATCGCCGGCCCTCCGGCCCGCGGTTAGACGCCGTGCGGAATGCACTTCTCATCGGTATCGTCGCCGTCGCCGGAATCGCCGCGGGCTTCGCCGGCGGATGGTTCGCGGCACCGCGCTCCGTACCGATAACGCCTGCGCCGGTTGCGCAGGCCCCCACGCCGACGCCTGCGCTTGCGCCCGTGCTGTCCCCGGTTGCCTTCGCCGATCTGGACGGCTGGCGCGAAGATCGGATGATGGAAGCAAAACCTGCCCTGCAAGCGTCTTGCAACGTATTCGCAGCGAAGCCCCCATCGGCGGCCATCGGCGAAGGCGCACTCGGCCGGCCGGTGCAGGATTGGCAGCAAGCCTGCGCGTCGATCGCGCCGGCGACCAATGATGACGCGTTGCGCGCGGCGATCGAAGCAAATTTCACCGCCGTCGCGATCGCAGCCGCGGACACCGGCGCAACGGGCACCTTCACCGGCTACTACGAAGCCGAACTCAACGGATCGCTGACGAAAGATGCGCGTTTCACTGTCCCGATCTACGGCGTGCCGCGGGATCTGGTGACGGTGGATCTGTCGGCTTTTGTCGACAAGCTGCCGCCGGCGATGCCGCGCCAAGTCGTGGGTCGCGTCGCGACCGGCGCGCGCGGTCCTTCGCTCACCCCTTACTTCACGCGCACGGAGATCGACGCGGAAAAGGCCGTGGCGGACAGCGCCGATGTAGTGGCGTGGGTCGACGATCCCGTCGCGGCCCATATCCTCCACATCCAAGGCTCCGGTCGCGTGGCGCTGACTGACGGCACGACGCTGCGGCTCAGCTTTGCTGGACATAACGGCCATCGCTTTAAAGGCATCGGCAGCATCTTGCTTGCGGCGGGCGTGCTGAAGTCGGCGACCATGGACAATGTACGCGCGTGGCTGCGGGATCATCCGGCGGAAGCCGCCGCCTACATGAACCAGAACGCCCGCTACATCTTCTTCAAACCCGGTCCGGTGGATGGCGGTCCGATCGGCGCCCTGGGCGTACCGTTGACGGCGCAGCGCTCCCTCGCCGTTGACCCGCGGGTCGTGCCGCTGGGCGCGCTGGTATGGCTCGACACGGTCGATCCGGACGGTAAGCCGTTCCGACGCCTGGTCGTCGCGCAAGACACGGGCGCTGCGATCACGGGTGCCGTCCGCGGCGACGTGTTCTGGGGTTTCGGCGAGCCTGCTTTCGCTGTCGCGGCCCGCATGAAAAGCCCAGGCCGCTATATGGCCCTGGTGCCGCGTTCGGGCGGATGACGAGGCTCATTTCATGTTTAGTTTTGAGTAAGTTGTCGGACTTACCCTGCACGCATGGCGAAGCCTGGCGAAAAGAAACGGGATCGAGCGCTGTACGCGCGTCTGGTGGAGTCTTACCAGGCGGACCGCATCGGCGTGTTCGTCGACTTCGATCGGCTCAACCATCCGAAGTCGCCTGTGTGGGA
This sequence comes from Rhodospirillaceae bacterium, assembly GCA_965279655.1. Taxonomy (GTDB): domain Bacteria; phylum Pseudomonadota; class Alphaproteobacteria; order Rhodospirillales; family Rhodospirillaceae; genus SCTM01. Next base: position 3,927,918 of record OZ257255.1, on the reverse strand, counting down.
TCCGTGGGAAAACATCGGCCCCCTGCTCATGATTTTAGGTGGCGCGCTGGCGGTGATGTTCTTCCTGAACCTCCTGCTCGGCACCGCGATCATGGTGCTGGGTGTGCTGTTCTATCTGTTCGTTGTGCGCCCGTGGGTGGCCCAGCGGCTTTATCGTCGCGCCCTCGACGCGGCGATCGACAATCTCCACAACTGGAACATCCTGTGGAAGATGGGTGGCCTCGTGATCGCGCTGAACTACATGAACAAGACGCGCTGCGTGTCACCGGACGGCGATTGGCGGGCCTTTGTGACGCGCTATCTGCCGGAAATGGAGATGGAAGGTGTGGAAACGTTCAACACCTTCAACCGGCCGCGTGCCGGCGATGACGACGCCGGCGATGGAACGCGTCTCAAAGAACTCGACCTCTAACGCGCAACGCCGGCCCGCGCCGGCCTCGCGTTCACACCCATGAGCCGTCGCGATCTCACCGAAGAAGAGCTTGCCTTATGGCGTTTCGTCACGCGCCGCGTGACGCCGCACTACGGGCGCGCTGTGCCGCCCGCGGCCCAGGCACCACGCCATCCCCAACCCGATGAGATCGAGCCGGCGCCGCCGCAGCAACCCGCGCCGCCGCGCCGCGCCGCACCCGCGCCGCTTGCCTTGGGCGCGAGCGCCGGCATCGACCGCCGCACGGCGGAGCGGTTCGCCAAGGGCCGCATGCCGATCGAAGGCCGGCTCGACCTCCACGGCCGCACCCTGAAGGAGGCACAGGCGGCGGTCAGCGGTTTCGTCCGCGCGGCGGCGAGCGGCGGTCAGCGATTCGTCATCATCATCACCGGCAAAGGCGGTCCGGATGGGCGCGGGCGAATCCGTTCCGAGGCAATCCACTGGCTCGACCACCCCTCCCTGCGGCCCTTGATTCTCGCGGTCCGGGAAGCCGGTCCCCACCACGGGGGATCGGGGGCGCTTTATGTGCTTTTGCGCCGCAACAGAAGCACTTAACAGGTACGTTTCCGAAACGAACGACAACCCTGGGTCGCAATGTCCCCGAGGCTATTTCACCGTGACCCCCCATAATGTTAACAAGGACGGCAGCTAGGACAGGCCGGGACGGCAGAATGGCCGACGCGAGCGAGAGCACCTTTCTGATGCGCTTGAGCAAGCCGCTGGTTGTGCTCGCGTTCGTCCTGATTTGCACCACCAGCGCATTCTCTTGGATCACCTTCGCGCGGCTCGAGCGCGCCAACGCTCTGGTCGATCATTCGCAGAAGGTCATCGCCGGTCTCCATGAGATCGTGATCAACCTCACCGCCGCGGCGGCGCGGGAGCGCGCCTTCCTCATCGGCGGCGATCCGTTCTTTGTCGATGCCTATAACGCGTCGCGTCAACGTCTCACGGCGGCGGTGGGTGCCGTGCGATCCCTCGTTGCCGACAATCCCGAGCAGTCGCGGCGAATTGAAGAGCTTCAACGACGCATGACGGAGGGCTTCGCGCTGATCGACGCCGACTTGGCGCAAGCCAAGGCCGGCGCACCGTTGCCGGACATGATGGCGACGAAGGAAGCTCTCGACGGCGTCTACAACGCCACTACGGAGATGACCCAGGCCGAGACGATTCTCTATGGTGACCGCACGCGCAACGCCGCGACCACGGCCGCCATCGCGCAGGCCTTGCTCGCCGGCGGCACGGTGTTGAGCATCGGTTTGATCGGTTTCGTGCTCCTGGTCATGCGTGCCGATGCGGAGCGCCGCGAAGTGGTGAAGGGCGAACTCCGCCGGCTGAATGCACGTCTCGCGGAAGACGTGGCCACGCGCACGGCAGAACTTTCCTCCACCAGCGACGCTCTGAAGCTGAAGGACGAGGACCTCGTCCGCACGCGCGCCTTTCTCAAGCTAGTGATCGAACACGTCCCCGGCATGTTGTTCATCAAGGACGCGCGTGAGCACCGCTTCGTGCTGGTCAATCGCGGCGCGGAAGATTTGTTGGGCTACGACCGTACCGAGTTGATCGGCAAGACCGATCACGAGGTCTTCCCGCGTGAACAGGCCGATCAGTTCCTGGCGCGCGACCGACGCGTGCTAAAGTCCGGACAGCCGGAGACCATCCTCGACGAGGTGATCGCGACGCGCGATCGCGGGGTGCTTCATCTGCAGACCCGCGCCGTGCCGGTGATCGACGAAAAGGGCCAGGCCCAGTTCCTGCTCGGATTCTCGGAAGACATCACCGACAAGCGCCAGGTCGAGCAACAGCTGCGCCAGGCGCAAAAAATGGAAGCCATCGGTCAGCTCACGGGGGGCGTGGCCCATGACTTCAACAATCTCCTGATGGTCATTCTCGGCAATCTCGAACTGCTGGAAGTCGCACTCGATAAGCAACCTGCGCTCCTGGGTCTGGTGAAGACGGCCGTGCGCGGTGCCGACCGCGGCGCCGCCCTCGTGAAGAGCCTGCTGGCCTTCGCGCGCAAGCAGCCGCTTGATCCGACGCGGGTGGACATGAGCAAACTTCTGCGTGAGACCGTGGAAATGCTCACGCGCACGATCGGCGAGAACATCGAGATTGGGCTCTCGGTGCAGCCGGCCACGTGGGATTGCGAAGTCGATCCCGGCCAGATTCAAAGCGCGTTGCTCAACCTCGCCATCAACGCGCGCGACGCCATGCCTTCCGGCGGCAAGCTCACGCTTGAAACCGCCAATACCCTACTCGACGAAGCCACCGCGCAAGGCGCGGACATCCGCCCGGGCGAATACGTCATGCTGGCCGTGTCGGACACGGGCACCGGCATTCCGGCGGCTGTGATGGAACGGGTGTTCGATCCGTTTTTCACGACCAAGGAGCCGGGCAAGGGATCGGGGTTGGGCTTGAGCATGGTCTACGGCGTGGTGAAACAGTCCCGCGGTCACGTCAAAATCTACAGCGAAGTCGGCCAAGGCACGACCGTGCGGATCTATCTGCCGCGCATGCACGACACCGCGCGGCTCGAACTCGTCACATCCACCGCGCCGCTGCGCACCGGCAAGGAAACCATCCTGGTCGTGGAGGACGACGCCGACGTGCGCTCCCTCGCCGAAACCATGCTGACAAGTCTTGGCTACCGGGTCTTGCAGGCGGGCTCGGGCGAGGAGGCGCTCGCGGTGCTCTCCAAGCAGGCGCCCGATCTGCTTCTGACCGATGTGATCCTGCCCGGCGCCTACAACGGCCGCGACCTCGCCGAGAAGGCTCTCAAGATGCGCCCGACCCTCAAAGTGGTCTACATGTCCGGGTATACCGAGAGTGCGGTGGTCCATCACGGCCGTCTCGATGCGGGCGTGATGCTGTTGCAGAAGCCGTTCCGCAAACAAGAACTGGCCGAGAAGATCGGCGCGGTCCTCGAACAGACGAAATCGGCGCGCTTAGCTGGATAGCGCGCGCCCTCTAGTCAGAGAATGAACCGGCTGAGGTCGCCCTTCTTGGCGAGTTCGCCTACTTGGCTGTGCACATAGGCCGCATCGACCCGGAAGGTTTCGCCGGCGCGATCGGTCGCGGTGAAGCTGATCTCTTCCAACAGCCGTTCCAGAACCGTGTGCAGACGCCGCGCACCGATGTTCTCCACGGCGGTATTGATCTCCGCCGCCAGGTCGGCGATAGCCGGCACCGCGTCGTCGGCGAATTCCAGCGTCACGTTCTCGGTTGCCAACAATGCCGTGTACTGGCGGATCAGGCTCGCCTCGGTCTCGGTGAGAATGCGCACAAGATCATCGCGCGTCAGCGCTTGCAGCTCGACCCGGATCGGCAGGCGGCCTTGCAGTTCCGGCAGCAGATCCGCAGGCTTGGCGAGATGGAACGCGCCTGAGGCGATAAACAGGATGTGGTCGGTCTTCACCGGGCCATGCTTGGTGGACACAGTGGTGCCCTCGATAAGGGGCAACAGGTCGCGCTGCACGCCTTCGCGGCTCACATCGGCGCCCCTGGCATCCTGGCGCGCCGTGATCTTGTCGATCTCATCCAGGAACACGATGCCGTCGTTCTCGACCAATGCGATGGCTTCCCGCGTCACGCGCTCCTGGTCGAGCAGCTTGTCGGATTCCTCCCGCATCAGCACTTCGTAGGACTGCTGCACGCTCATCTTCCGCGGCTTCGTGCGGTTGCCGAACATGCCGCCGAACATCTCGCCCAGGTTCACCATGCCCATCTGGGCGCCGGGCATGCCGGGAATATCCATGGTGGGCATGGCGTTGCCGGGCGAATCCTGCACCTGCACCTCGATTTCTTTCTCTGAGAGCACGCCTTCGCGCAGCATCTTGCGGAACTTCTGTCGCGTCTCCACCGACGCACCGTCGCCCACCAGGGCGTCGAGCACGCGGTCCTCCGCCGCGGCTTCGGCTTTCGCCGTCACCGCCTTGCGCAGGCGCTCGCGGGTCATGGTGAGCGCAATCTCCGTCAGGTCGCGGATGATGCTTTCCACATCGCGGCCGACGTAGCCCACTTCCGTGAACTTGGTGGCTTCCACCTTCAGGAACGGCGCATTGGCCAGGCGCGCGAGACGGCGCGCGATCTCGGTCTTTCCGACGCCGGTCGGTCCCACCATGAGGATGTTCTTGGGCATCACCTCTTCGCGCAAATCCGGCGCCAGCTGCTGCCGGCGCCAACGGTTGCGCAGCGCGATGGCCACGGCGCGTTTGGCGTCATTCTGACCGATGATGTAGCGGTCGAGTTCGGAAACGATTTCCCGCGGCGAAAAGGCGCTCGTGCTCATAGGGTCTCAATCGTGATGTTGCGGTTGGTATAGATGCAGATGTCGGCGGCGATCGCCATGGAGCGGCGCACGATCGCATCCGCATCCAGGTCCGGTTGATCGATCAACGCGCGTGCCGCAGCGAGTGCGTAGGCGCCGCCCGATCCGATCCCGATGATGCCGTCGTCGGGTTCCAGCACATCTCCCGTGCCGGAGAGGATCAGCGATACCTCTTTGTCCGCCACCGCCATCATGGCTTCGAGGCGACGGAGATAGCGATCCGTGCGCCAGTCCTTCGCCAGTTCCACGCACGCCCGTGTCAGCTGACCGGCATGTTTCTCGAGTTTCGCCTCAAGCCGCTCGAACAGGGTGAAGGCGTCGGCCGTGGCGCCCGCGAAGCCCGCGATCACGCCGCCGCTGCTCAAACGGCGCACCTTGCGCGCATTGGCCTTCATCACTTGATGACCAAGCGTGACTTGGCCGTCGCCGGCGATCACCACTTTGCCGTTCTTGCGCACGGCCAGGATGGTCGTGCCGTGCATCGTGGGTTCAGAACTCATGAGGCGCTCGGAGGCATTGGGGGGACCCAGAACATGGGATGTTTGCTGGGCGGTTGCAAGGTAAGGCCCCACACTAGGCGGACGGCGGTTTCCCGAGTTTCAACAGCACGGGCACGTGATCCGAAGGCGGTTGCCAGTGCCGCACGTCGATCAGAACCTCAACTCCCGCGATACGATCCTTCAGCGGCGGCGTGACCCAGATGTGATCCAGCCGTCGGCCCTTGTTCACCGCCTGCCAATCGGCGGCGCGGTAGCTCCACCAGGTGAAGACCGGATCGTCCGCCGGGATCAGCTCGCGCACTACGTCGATGAAGGCGAGCGAGCGCTTCATGCGTTCGAGGCCGGCGATCTCGATGGGCGTATGGGTGACGATCTTGGACATGCGCACGTGGTCCCAGACATCCGCCGGCAAGGGCGCGACGTTGAAGTCTCCCACCAGCACCATGGGATCGCGGTAGCCGTAGCCGCCGGCGAAATGATCCGCCACCGCATCGAGGAAGCGCAGTTTGTGCGCGAACTTCGGATTCACGTCCGGGTCGGGCAGTTGGCCACCGGCGGGTACATAGAGGCTGTGAATTCCGATCGCTTCGTCGATCGGCGCGCCGTCCTCCGGCCGGATGGTCGCGGCGATGTGGCGCGCGTCCAGCCGTTCGCAGTGATGGATGCGCTGAATGTTATGCAACGGCCACTTGGAGAGGATCGCCACGCCGTTGTAGCCGGGCTGCCCGGCGACGGCTTGGTGCGGAAACCCGATCTCGGCCATGGCGCCGGTGGGAAACAACGGGCCGTCGACCTTGGTTTCCTGCAGGCAGATCACGTCCGCATTCGTGTCTTCGGCCAAGCGCGCGAGGCCATCGACGCGCTTGCGGATCGAATTGATGTTCCAGGTCAGCAGGGAAAGCATTCAGGCCCAGAGAACGAAACTAAAGGGCGGGAGGCAAAAAAATGGCGCCCGATGTGGGGGGACATCGGGCGCCGATGATATCGCCGGGGAAGGTAGGGGATACCGGAACCCGGCTAGTTGCTGCTGCCAAGAAGACGCGCAACATCTACCGAGGACTATGGGGCCCCTATCGAGTCGCCTCAAAGCCGTGCCTGAGCATAGTGGGCATGCAATTTCGCTTTCGCCGCCGATGGGGTCAAAAAGGGTGTCGGAACAAGCCCTTCCGCCCAACTGTCCGGCATACGGATTGTAGGGCTTTCGTCCGCCCTGCGGCTTTTTTGGACAACTGTTCCGAGAACAGCCGCGGCGCCCAAAACGACTCGAAATCCGCTTACGGGGCTAATCCCGGTCGGACTTCTCGCGGCCTTCCTTCTTGGCGTCGTATTTGAACAATTTGGCGTCGAGTTTGCCGCCCAGGACCGGGCTGGACAGCGTCACCCGGACCTCCTTGTTCTGCGCATCCACCACCCGCCACTGCTTCAGCTCGAAGGGAGCTTCGGCGAAGACGAAGGTGAGCTTACCGGCCGCGCTGTCCTTGGTTTGCGTCGCGGTGATCTCCAAGGTGCCCGGACCCTGTTTCACGCTCTGCAGCTTCACGCCCGCGTCGGTGAAGCTGAGATTGGCTTTCAGCAGCAGACCCGCAGGCGTGTCGTTGAGATCGATATGGCTGACGTCGTCCATGTCCTTGTCGACGTAGATCAGGAACACGCCGTCGGCGACCATCAGCATGGGTGTGGGCGGGTCATAGACCAGCCGCATCTTCCCGGGTCGCGAGATGTACAGGTCGCCTTCGTGACTGGCGCCGTCCGCGTTCACCTGGGTGAAGCGCGCTTTCAAGGTTGTGATGGCGTTGAGATAGGCCTCGGCCTTCTTCACCAGCGCGGTCTCGGCTTCGGTCAACGCAAAAGCCGGCGCGGCGAACAGCGTCAGGAAGGCGATGAGGATCAGGCGACGCATTAGGGACGCTCCATAACTGTGCCCCCACAGAGTGGCGGCACAGTATGGCGGTGTCGGGGCAGAGTCTATTCTTTGGGGCGAGATCTCGTCGGAAAACCGGCACCCACTTTTCCGGACCACGCCCTACGCGGCTTCCCCGGTGGACGGCAGCAGGACCTCGCGCTTGCCCACATGGTTGGCGCGGCTGACCATACCCTGGTTCTCCATCTCTTCGATGATGCGGGCGGCGCGGTTGTAGCCGATCTGCAAATGCCGCTGCACGAAGCTGGTGGAGGCCTTGCGCTCCCGGGCGATCAACGCGACCGCCTGGTCGAACAGCGCGTCGCCGCTCGAGGTATTCCCGCCGGTGGAGAAGCCCGGCCCGCCTTCGGTGTCGTCCTCTTCCGTGACGGCTTCGACATAATCCGGCTGGCCCTGTTCACGCTGCTGCTCGGTGATCTTTTCGACTTCCTTGTCCGAACAGAACGGCCCGTGCACGCGGGTGATGCGGCCGCCGGCGGCCATGTACAGCATGTCGCCCTGGCCGAGCAGCTGTTCCGCGCCCTGTTCGCCGAGGATCGTGCGGCTGTCGATCTTCGAGGTGACCTGGAAGCTGATGCGTGTCGGGAAGTTCGCCTTGATGGTGCCGGTGATCACGTCGACCGACGGACGCTGCGTCGCCATGATGACGTGGATGCCCGCGGCGCGCGCCATCTGCGCCAGACGCTGCACGGCCTGTTCGACGTCCTTGCCGGCGACCAGCATCAGGTCCGCCATCTCGTCGATGATGACGACGATGTAAGGCAGCGGCGTGAGATCGAGCGCCTGTTCTTCGTAGGTTGGCGCGCCGGTCGACGGATCGAAGCCGGTCTGCACCGTCTTCGTGAGGGAACTTCCCTTCTTCGCCGCTTCGGTCAGGCGCTGGTTGTATCCGGCGATATTGCGCACCGACAGCTGGCTCATGGAGCGGTAGCGGTTCTCCATTTCGCGCACGACCCACTTCAGCGCCATCACCGCTTTGCCCGGCTCGGTCACGACGGGCGCCAACAGATGCGGGATGCCGTCGTAGACCGACAGTTCGAGCATCTTCGGGTCGATCATCACGAAGCGCAGCTCGGCGGGCGTGTTCTTGTAGAGCAGCGACGTGATCATGGTGTTCACCGCCACGGACTTGCCCGAGCCGGTGGTGCCCGCGATCAGCAGGTGCGGCATGCGCGCGAGGTCGGCCAGGATCGGCGTCCCGCCGATGTCCTTGCCAAGCGCCATGATCAGCTTGCCGTCGCCCTTCTCGAATTCTTCCGACGCCAGCATCTCTCGCAGGTACACGGTCTCGCGCACGGCATTCGGCAGTTCGATGCCGATCACGCTGCGTCCCGGGATGACAGCGATGCGCACGGACACCGCGCTCATGGAACGGGCGATATCGTCGGCCAGAGACACCACGCGCGACGTCTTGGTGCCGGGCGCGGGTTCCAGTTCGTACAGCGTAACCACCGGACCCGGGCGCACTTTCACGACCTGGCCCTTGATGCCGAAGTCGTCGAGCACGGATTCCAGCATGCGCGCGTTGCTTTCCAGCGACTCCTTGCTGATCTGGCGGGTCTTGGATTCCGGCGGCGGCGGCGCGAGAAGATCGAGCGGCGGCAACTCGAAGCCGTGGGCCTTGTCGCGCAAGAGACTGCCTTGGCGCGAGTCCATCTCGCGCTTGGACGGCTTGGCCGCCTTGGCGCGCGGCATCACGACCGTCGTTTCGATCCGGCGCGGCGCTTCTTCCACGGTGGCGGGTGCGTCGTCCTCATCGTCTTCGGGCGCATCGCTCACATCGTCCACGTCATCCGCGGCGGCGATCTTCGGTTCGCTGCGCTCGCGGCGCGGTTTCGCAACCTTCGCCTCCCGCGCAGTCAGGCTCTCGAACAATGCGACCGGCCATGCAGCGGCAGTGCGGGCGCTGGCGGCCAGGGCACGCATCACGGTGCCCAAGGACGAGCCGAGAGAGACGGGACGCACGGTCAATGCCCATAGCAACAGGCCCGCGCCGAACAAAGCCGCGACGCCCGCGACCGTGAGCCGCAGGATTTCACCGACGAGATGCAAACGCGCCATCAAGGCGCCGTGGCGCACACACAGGTCCACCAACACTTGCCCGGCGGAGCCGCCAAGCCCCGCGCTGATCGGCCACCAGGACGGCGTCGGCACGCCCTCGAGTCCCATCGCCAACAGCAGAACCGCGGCGATCGCGCCGACGGTGCGCAGCCACAGCCAGCCGACGATTTCGCCGCGCGTCAGGCGCAGGCCCCACGCGCCGATCACCAGGAACAGCACACCCGCCGCGATACCGGCGGTCTGCAGCGCCGCATCGGCGAACACGGCGCCGGGCGCACCCATCAGGTTCTGCGGCAGCGACGGTGTTGCGGTATTGAAGGAGGGATCCGTCGGGCTGTAGCTGGCCAGCGCGGTCAGGGCCGCGGCGCACACCGCCAGGATCATCGCGCCCAGCGAGGCATGCAGGCTGCGGCGCAACGTCGCCGCCCAGGCAGGCGGCAGAAACGGAACGGCATCGGTACGGGCGGCGGCCATGAGCGATTCCTCTAAAGGCGTTCGAGCGCGTCTTTCATGCGGACAAGGGCATCGGCGGTACGGGCGCGGTCGTGCACCAGCGCAACGCGGATGTAGCTGGCGCCGGGATTGTGTCCCGTCGCATCGGGCCGGGCGAGGTAGCCGCCCGGGAGAACTTTGATGCCGGCCTCGCGCCACAGCGCTTTCGCGGCCTTCTCTCCGTCGCCCACGTCGAGCCACAGGAAGAAGCCGCCGCCGGGACGATAGAATCCGAATCGGTTGCCGAAGACTTTGGCGGCGTCATCGAACTTCGCGCGGTACAGCGTGCGGTTCTCCTCCACATGAATCTCGTCGCGCCACAAAGCGGCGGCGGCGTTCAGAACCGGCACGGGTTGCACGGCGCCGCCATGGGCGCGCAGCTTGGAGAACTTCGCGATCAGGTCCGCATCGCCGACGACGGACCCGGCGCGTAAGCCCGGCACGCTGGAGCGTTTCGACAACGAGTTGAAGACAAGCACGTTCTTGAGATCGCCGCCCAGCGCCGCGCAGGCTTCGAGCGCGCCGGCGGGTGCCGCGCCGTCATAGATCTCCGAATAGCACTCGTCGGAAATGAGGACGAAGTCGTGGGTGCGCGCCAGCGTGATGGCGCTCTTCAAGCGTTCGAGGCTCGCGACCGTGCCTTGCGGATTCGCCGGCGTGCAGAGATAGGCCATCGCGGCGCGCGCCAGCGCGTCCTGGGCGACGGTGGCGTAATCGGGCTGGAAGCCGGTCTCGACGGTCGCGGGCACAAACACCGGCTCCGCGCCGGCCATCACCGCCGCGCCGAAATAGACTTGGTAGAACGGGTTCGGAATGAGAACCGTCGGCCGCTGGCCGTTCTTGTCAGGCGGCACGCAAAGCTGTGCCGCCATGAATAGGCCTTCGCGGCTGCCCGCCACCGGCAGCACGTTCCTTTCCGCATCGACAAATCCATCCGGCAGCCCGTAGCGCCGCGTACACCAGGCCGCGACGGCCTGGCGGTATTCGGGGTTGCCGGGCGTCGGCGGATATTTGCCCCAGTCGCCGGCCCCCTTGGCGAGGGCGTCGTGGAGCAGTTGGGGCGGGGTGTGCTGGGGCTCCCCAATCGACATGATCAGGGGCGCGGTCCCCGCCGGCGGGTCGATCCCCTCCAGCAAAGCCGCCAAGCGCTGAAACGGGTACTCAGTCAGCCCGTCGAGACGCGTGTTGTACATCCGCCCGCCCAAATCCCGGGGAATCCAATTCTCCCCAGATGCTTAACGCCAAGAGTTTATACGAAACGTAAACAGACCGCAAAAAGGTAGGCGATTCCAGCCGTATGGGGGCAATGCTTAAGGCGAAAGATTAATTGGCCGCGCGCCCAGGTGGAAACGTCGGCAAAATCCCTTAATCTCAAGGTGTTGCTCGGAACCCGAACAATGTGACCGCCGCCCTAGCCCGGGCCGGAAAAACTCCTTAAATCCTAAGTGCTTCAGTTCCCCCGCCGTGATTTTGGAGAGATGTGATGGTCGCCGCACCCGGCACCGCCGGACCTAAGGAGAAGGTTTGGGTCGCCAAGGGCAAGCAGCCCCAGTTCCACGAGGACCGGGCGATCGATCAGCTCATGGCGATGGTTGTGGCGCTGACCGCCGAGATCTCGATTCTGCGGGAACGGCTCGATACCCACGAACGGCTGGCGGCCGCCAAGGGCGTATTCTCGCCCCCTGAAGTGGATGAGTTCCTCCCCGGCCCGGAGGCGATGACCGAGCGCAGCGCGCAGCGCACGCGTCTCATGCGGAAGGTGTTCCGCGTGTTGAAAGAAGACCTCGCGCGCTACGATGTGAAGGTCGACGAGGCCAACCTCGATAAAGTCATCACCGAGATCAACGACGGCTGAGCGGAGAAAGAGTCCATGAGCGCCACGCCAAGCAACAATCCCCTGAAGCCCCACCCGATGATGCCGGGCCTCACGCACGACGAAATGTCGGAGCAGATGTTCGTCGCCGACTTCAAGGCCTTCATCGGCAGCGATATCGAGCCGTCGCAGCGCGACGTGGTGAACAACAAGGTTCTGCCGGAGATGACCGCGCGCACCGGCGCCAAGCCCGCCAGCCACATCGAGGTCGGCAAGGAGATGGCGAAAGAAGGCTCCTATCAGAACTGGGCGCTGCTCACGCGCACCGCCCAAGAGATGATGTGGGACAGCGCCGGCACCTGCGTCGATCGTCAGCTCGGGGACCTTAAGGCCCTCGCCGACGTGAAGGCGCCGAAAGGCTCGCTCACCGTCGATCCCAACTTCGAGGTGCCGCGCTACATCGATGCCGTCGACATCCACTGCATGCCCGGCAACTACCATGCCGTGGTCGGTGAAAACGACGTGCGCCAGGGCGCGCTGTTCGATCGCGCGGCGGCCATCTATCACATGGGCCGCAACGGCGGATTCATGAACGACATCCGCGGTCACACCGTGATGGCGCACTATTTCGCGCGCTTCCCCGACAAGACGCTGAACCGCAAGGACGCGCGTATCCTCGACATCGGCTGCACCGTCGGCCATTCGACGCTCGCGGTGGCGAGCTATGCGCCGCTCGCGGAAACGCACGCGATCGACGTCGGCGAAGGGTTGCTCCGTTACGCCTACGCGCGCGCGGAGCACCTGGGATACGGCATCCATTTTTCACAGCAGAACGCCGAGCACACGAACTTCCCGGACAACCACTTCGATCTGGTGTTCAGTTCCGCCGTGCTGCACGAGACGTCGCGCAAGGCGCTGCCGCGCATCATGGCGGAATGCCGCCGTATCCTGAAGCCGGGCGGTGTGCTCATTCACCTGGAGGTTCCGGCGAAGTACGAATCCCTCGACACCTGGGGCCGGATCCGAGGCGACTACGAGATCACCTACAACAACGAGCCGTTCTGGCGCGGCGCGCTCACCTCCGACTTCGGTGAATTGGTGCGTGCGGCCGGCTTCAAGGACGTCCAGACCGGTTATCAGGACGCCGTGAGCAAGGCCGTGCCCGGCGCCGGCGGCTTCGGCGACGTGCACAAGGGCGTGCACCGCTGCTGGTTCATGATCTCGGCCGTAAAGTAGCTAAGCGAGGAGCGTGCGCACCACGGCGTTCAACGCCAACCGGCCACGCGCGGTCGTCTGCAGAAATTCCGGCGTTTCGATCATCAGGCCCTCGCGCATCAACATGGCGAGGGCCTCTTGATTCACGACGACGGCGAGTTCGCGCCCGCTGAGCCGTGCGAACCGCGCCTTGTCGATGCCCTCAGAGGTGCGCAAGGCGGTCATCACCAATTCCTCGGCGCGCGCGTCGGCCGGCAGCACTTCTTCTTCCTGGGTCCCTGCGCCGTCGCGCTCGACTTTCTTCAGCCACAGCGCCGGCGCTTTCATCTGCCGCGTGGCGCGGGTTAGGCCGTCGATGGTCACGCGGCCGTGGGCGCCGGGCCCGACGCCCACATAATCGCCGCCGCGCCAGTACGTGAGATTATGACGGCAGGCCGCGTCTTCGCGGGCGTGATTTGAAACCTCGTAGGCGGGAAAGCCCGCTGCTTCGCACAGACTCTGCGTGATCTCATACAGCGACGCCGCGTTGTCCTCGTCCGGCAGCGTGAACGCGCCACGCGCATGATCTGCCGCCATGGGCGTGCCGTCTTCCATGGTGAGCTGATAGAGCGACAGGTGCGTGATGCCGCAGCGGTCCACTTCGTCCAGGGCTTCGCGTAACTCAGCTTCCCAAGCCGCCGCGGTCTGGCCCGGGCGCGCGTAGATCAAGTCGAAGGACACGCGCGAGAAGATTTTCGACGCAGCGCGCCAGGCATTGCGCGCTTCCGCCACGCCATGTTTTCGTCCGAGGAATTTCAAGTCCGCGTCGTTCAGCGCCTGCACGCCCATGGACAAACGATCGATTCCCGCGGCGCGGAAGGCCTCGAACCGGTCCGCGTCCACGGTGCCTGGATTGGCTTCAAGCGTGATTTCGAGGTCGTTCGCCGGTGTCCAGGCGCGGCGCGCGTCCTGGATCAGGGCTTCGGCCGTCGCGGGGTCCATCAAGGACGGCGTGCCGCCACCGAAAAAGATGCTGGTGAGCCTGCGGCCCGGCGTGCGCGCGGCGAAATGCGCAAGTTCCGCGCGCAAAGCGTTACGCCACGCGCCTTGGTCGACGCGCTCGGCCACATGGCTGTTGAAGTCGCAATAGGGGCACTTTGAGATGCAGAACGGCCAATGGATATACAGGCCGAAGCCTTCATCTCCCATCATGACTTTCCGGCCCCGTCTTGCGATGATTGCCGACGGAACAAGGAGTAGGTCATGGGTCGGCCGCTGATCGAGTACATCTATTCCCAATGCCTTCCCTGGCAGACGGGCGCCGCGCAAGCAGGCGTGCGCGGCGACGTCGAGACGAAGGTCTTAAGCTTCGATCGCGATCTGGGCGAGTCCTCGCTCATCCTGCGCTATCCCGCCGGCTGGGCGAAAACCAAGCCCGAAGCCCTGTCGGTCGAGGAAGAGATGTATGTCCTCGACGGGGAAATTACCATCAACGGTCGCACCTATGCGCGCGACAGCTACGCCTGCTTCCCGGCGGGCTATGTGCGCCAGTCGGCGAGTTCGCCCACGGGCTGCGCGGCCATCACCTTCTTCGACGGCATTCCCGAACTCACCACGAAGCCGGTGAAATCGGGTGCCGTGTGTGTCGAATACACAAACCTCTACGACGTGAAGTGGGAGGTGGGCACGGACCCGACCCTGGCGTGGATGGGCAATCGCACCAAAACGCTGCGCTGGGATCCGGTGTACGAGCAGAAGTCGACGTTCGTCTTTTCGTCGGCGCCGCAGATCTATCCGACCAACTGGGAATGTCCGACCCTCACGCACCCCTGCGTGGAAGAGTCGTTCCATCTCTCCGGTTCCATCGCAGGCCCCCACGGCATCAAGCGTCCGGGCGGCTACTTCTGGCGTCCGCCTGAAGTGGCCCACGGCCCCTTCGGCAGCCGCGACGGAACGATGTCCTTGATCCGCTTCCGCGGCGGCAAACATGTGAACGTGTGGGACACGAAGCAGATGCCCTATTCCTTCGACATGCCTTACAAGCCTGCGCTGCCGCCGGAACTCGTGCCGATCGCAAAGGACTACGTGGGCGGCGAGCGCTACTAAGCGAAGCACGCCGCGACGAGTTTTCGGAACGCCTCGGCGCGGTGACTGATGGCGTGTTTTTCGTCGGGCTCCATCTCCGCAAACGTCACTTTGAATCCGTCGGCGATGAAGATTGGGTCGTAACCGAAACCCTTGTTACCACGCGCTGGAAAGGTGACGTGCCCGTGCACCGCGCCTTCGAAGCTCTCGCAGGTTCCGTCGGGCCAGGCCAGCGCCAGCGCGCAAATGAAATGCGCGCGGGTATCGGCCTTACCGCGCAGTTCGTCCTCGACGCGTTTCATGGCGAAATTGAAGTCCTTGCTCGGTCCCGCCCAGCGCGCGGAGTAGAGCCCCGGCGCGCCGCCGAGTGCATCGACCGCGAACCCTGAATCGTCGGCGAGCGCCGGCAGACTTGCCGCCGTCGCCGCGGCGCGCGCTTTCAGCTCCGCGTTCTCGATGAATGTCGATCCGGTCTCGTCCGGCTCCGGCAGTCCGAGATCGCCGGCGGAAATCACATCGGCGGAATACGGCGCCAGCAGCTCGCGGATCTCGCGCACCTTGCCGGCATTGTGGCTGGCGACGATCAGCTTGCCGCCGGTGAAGCGCCGCGCCACTTATAGCCCCGCGCCCTGCAGCGCGGCCTTCTGCAGCGCGACGAGTTCCGTCACGCCCTTGTGCGCGAGCTTCATGAGCGCCTGGAACTCCGCATCCTCGAACGGATGTTCCTCGGCCGTGCCCTGCACCTCAACGATCTTGCCCGAACCCGTGAGCACGAAGTTCGCATCGGCCTGGGCGGTGGAGTCCTCGCTGTAGTCGAGGTCGAGCAGGGCTGCGCCCTTCACCAAGCCGCAGCTCACAGCGGCGACCGGCTCGCGCAGCGGATTGCGGCTGATGGCGCCGAGGCGCTTCATCGTGCCAAACGCCTGCGCGAGGGCGAGATAGCTGCCCGTGACCGATGCGGTGCGCGTGCCGCCGTCGGCCTGCAGCACGTCGCAATCCAGGCGGATCTGAACTTCCCCAAACGAACGCAGGTCCGTGACCGCCCGCAGGGCCCGGCCGATCAGGCGCTGGATCTCCTGGGTGCGGCCCGATTGTCCGCCCTTGGTGGCTTCGCGGGCGGTACGGGTGTTGGTGGCGCGCGGCAGCATGCCGTATTCCGCCGTCACCCAGCCCTTGCCGGAGCCCTTCAGCCAACCCGGCATCTGTTCGTCCACGGTGGCGGTGCACAGGACATGGGTGTCCCCGAACTTCACCAGGCACGACCCTTCCGCGTGTTTGGACACGCCCATGGCGAAACTGACCGGGCGAAGGGCGTCGGCGGTGCGACCGCCCAGGCGGCGCACGGGGGTGTCTGACATCGGCGGATACTCCGGAATATGGCGGGGCCCCGTCTAACACCTGGTGGGATGAGGGTAAAGGAACCGCGCCCATTGTCGGGTTGCAGGGGGTGGTTGCATTGACGGCCCATACCCACGGGCTTACATACCCGGCCATGTCCGCTTTCGACGCCCACACAGCTGCGCCGAACTCCGTCGCCGCGCTGAACGAGCGCTCCCGCGACATCTTTCGGCATATCGTCGAGGCCTATGTGGAGACCGGCGAGCCCGTCGGCTCCCGCACCATTGCCCGCAAGCTCAATGGATCCCTGTCGCCGGCCACCATCCGCAACGTGATGGCGGACCTGGAATACGCCGGCCTGCTGTTCGCGCCCCACACTTCCGCCGGCCGTCTGCCGTCGGAAGCGGGCCTGCGCATGTTTGTCAGTGGTTTGCTGCAGGTCGGCGGCCTCGATACCGAGGAACGCAAGACCATCGACGCGCACTGTCAGGCGGCGGGCCGCAGCACGGAAGAGGTGCTCTCCCAGGCCACCGGCGCGCTGGCCGGCCTCGCCCAATGCGCCTCCATCGTGCTCGCGCCCAAGAACGACGTGCCGCTCAAACACATCGAATTCGTGCTGCTGAAACCGGGCCGCGCCCTGGTGGTGATGGTCAACGAGGACGGCGCGGTGGAGAACCGGCTGCTCGAAGTGCCGGCGGACCTACCGGCCTCCGCCCTGGTGGAGGCGGGTAACTTCCTGTCCGCGCGCCTCGCCGGCCGCACGCTGCCGGAAACCCGTGCTGAGATCCTCGCCGAGCTGTCCTCACGCCGGGCGCAGCTGAACGAGATCACCTCGAACCTGGTCGAACAGGGCCTCGCCACCTGGGGTGGGGAAGGCAATCAGAGCGCGCTGATCGTGAAGGGTCAGTCGCACCTGCTCAACAACATCACCGCGCTCGAGGACCTGGAGCGCGTGCGCCAACTGTTCGC
This sequence comes from Rhodospirillaceae bacterium, assembly GCA_965279655.1. Classification (GTDB taxonomy): domain Bacteria; phylum Pseudomonadota; class Alphaproteobacteria; order Rhodospirillales; family Rhodospirillaceae; genus SCTM01. The sequence goes on along the minus strand of OZ257255.1, from coordinate 3,910,791 downwards.
TGCGCTTGAGACGCGCGAACAGATCGTGCGCGTGCTCGACCTGGTGGGGAAGAGCGACGGTGTGCAGATCTTCATCGGCGCCCAGAACGAACTCTTCGGCATGGCCGGATGTTCGATGGTGGTGGCGCCGTTCCTCAATAGCCGTGAGCAGATCGTCGGCGCCATTGGCGTCGTCGGCCCGACTCGGCTCAACTACGCACGCATCATTCCGATGGTGGATTACACCGCCAAATTGGTCGGTCGCGTGCTCGGCCAGTAATCTTCGACGCCAATAATTTTCGAGAGCGAGTTCCTGACATGACGTCTGCTTCCGATCCCGCATCCGACGTGCCCTTCGACCCCGAAGCGCCGGACGCTACCGCCGCGACCCAGAACACCGCCCAGTTCAACGCCGACGCGCGCATCGCCGAACTCGAAGCGCAACTCGAAACCGCGAAGAAGGAGCGCCTGCTCGCGCTCGCGGAATCCGAGAATGCCAGCCGCCGCGCCGACAAGCGCATCTCCGACAACGCCAAGTACGCGGTCTCCAACATCGCCAAAGCGCTGCTGCAGGTGGCTGACAATCTCAGCCGCGCGCTCCTGGCCGCGCCGGCGGAAGCGCGCAACAACGATACGGTGAAGAACCTGGCGTTGGGCGTCGAGCTGACGGAGAAGGAACTGCACAGCATTCTTGAGCAGCAGGGCGTGCGGAAGATCAACTCTCTCAATCAGCCGTTCGACGCCAACTTCCACAACGCGATCCAGGAAGTTGAAAACACCGCCGTGCCCAGCGGGACCGTCGTCCAGGTGTTTCAGGAAGGCTATGTAATCCACGATCGATTGCTGCGCCCATCGATGGTGGTGGTGTCGCGCGGCGGCCCGAAGCGTGAGGCGGCCGGAGCGAACAACGCGAACCCGGGCGTGAACACCACCGCTTAAGCTGGGCGGCTAACGGCGCGCTTCTACTTCCAAAGATGTAGCCGGGCAACGGCTGCCACAACAAAACCGTACTTTCCTCAGGCGAGCACATTCGCTACGAATTTGCTCAAGCTTGGGGGACTTCATGGTGCGTGGAAAACTCGCTGCCACGGGGGCGGCAGCTCTGATTGCTGTGTGCGCGGCGTTCCAGCCCGCCGCGGCCAAGGTCGATCGCGATGAACGGGTCACCTACTACGAGGTGTCCGGCGACAACATCGACGCCATCATGAACCAGCTCGACACGCGCGGTCCGCCGGACGACACCGGTGAGCGCTTTCACGGCCGCACCGACGCCCGCATCGATTGGGCGTTCAATCTGCGCAGTGTGGGTGATGGATGCGCCGTGCGCGATGTGCTCACCCGCCTGCACGTGAACCTGATCATGCCGCGGCTCGCCACGACGGACGCGGAAGTGCGCGAGCACTTCGGCGAGTACGTGGAACGCCTCTCGTTCCATGAGAAGGGCCACATCGACAATGCCCGCAAGACTGCTGTGGAAATCGATGCGGCCCTGCGCGCTCTGCCGGCGGAGTCGAGCTGCAAGGCGATGAAGGACAAGGCCAACGCCCTGGGCCACCGCCTGTTCGACGTGGGCGCGGCGCGGGACGTCGCCTACGACAAGTCCACCGATCACGGCCGAATTCAGGGCGCCCACTACCCTTAGAACCGAGCCTCTAACGCGGCAGTGAAGCATCGCGGCCCAGCCTCAACTTGTGGGGATTGGGCACGCCATGGCACAAAGGACGCACCCGTCCCCTGCATGCTGAGGCGTCCATGTTCCATCGCCCCTTCGCCACTGCGCTCGCGGCCTCTCTCGTGATTTCGATCACGGCTTTCGCCGCGGCGACCGATCAGGAACCGGGACAGCGCATCCATATCGATCTGGGGAAACTGCCCACGCCCTACTCACCGCCCAGCAAGGCCAACCCGCCGCGCACGGTGCCGAAGCCGGCAGATGCCAAGCCGACGGTGCCGGCGGGGTTCACGGTCAATGCTTACGCCGAAAACCTCGGCAATGCGCGCAACGTTGTGGTCGCCGCCAATGGCGATGTGTTCGTGGTTCTGCAAAGGGACGGCAAGGTCCAGCTGCTGCGCGATGACGGCGACGGCAAGGGCAAGGTCATCAGCACCTTCGCCGAAGGCTTCAACGGACCTTACGGTTTTGCCTTCGCCAAGGACTCGGTCCTGGTCGGCGATCTCGACGGCATCTGGAAAATTCCCTACGTCGCCGGCGACACCACCGCGAAGGCCAAGCAAGTGCGCCTCACCAAGGAAGGCGCGCTCGGCGATCCCGCCGGCCATGCCACGCGCAATGTGATTGTCTCTCCCGACGGCACCAAGTTCTATGTGGCCATCGGGTCCCGCGGCAACATCGCCGAAGAGCCGGAGCCGCGCGCCACCATCCAGGAATTCGCCATCGACGGCTCCAAGCAGCGCACCTTCGCGACGGGTTTGCGCAACGCTGTCGGCCTCGGCTACGCACCGGGCTCCAGCGACCTCTACACCGTCGTCAACGAGCGCGACACGGCGGGCGATGAACTCGTCCCCGACTACATGGCGAAGGTGGTCGATGGCGGCTTCTACGGCTGGCCCTATTCCTACATGGGCAAAAATCCGGAACCGAAGATGGAAGGCAAGCGCGCGGATCTCGTGGCGAAAGCGCGTGTGCCGGAAACACCCTTCCGCTCTCACTCCGCGCCGGTCGGCTTGACCTTTTACACCGGCACCCAATTCCCGAAGGAATACCAGGGCGGCGCTTTCGTCGCGCTTCATGGTTCGTGGAACGCGACGCCGCCGCGCGGCTACCACGTCGTCCACGTGCCCTTCGTGAACGGAAAAGCATCGGACAGCTACACCGTGTTCGCCGCCGGCTTCTGGTCCGGCAACGAACAACGCCCCGAAGTCTGGGGTCGTCCCTCCGGCGTGGCGACGGCGAAAGACGGCAGCCTGTTGATCGCGGACGAAGTGTCCGGCACGCTTTGGCGCGTAAGTTACAAAGGCAAGTAAGCGCGATGACCGGTCCTGCAGCACCCGACACGGCGGCCGTCACGGCGTTCTGGCAATCGGCAAAGCACGCCAACCCGGACGCCGTGCGCGGCGATACCTATCGTGTGCGCGCCATCGGCAATACGCCTGAGGCGATGAGTTCCATCCTCGGCCACGTCTTGCGCGGCGACAAGCGCGGCACGTTCTCTCTGCCCTGGCTGCATGCGAAGAATCCCGTGAACACGCCCAAGGTCGGCGACTATGTGGTGTTGGTAGGCTTCGACGGAAAGCCGGCCGCGTTGGTCACCACCGTCGAACTTGAACACATCACTTACGACACCATCACTGGCGCGCACACGGCAATCGACGGTCCCGGTGTGCGTGAACTGACCGCCTGGAAGGGTGTGCATCAGCCGCACTGGACCAAGCAACTCGCCGCGGTCGGACTGCAGTTCGCCAACGACATGCCGGTGATCGTGGAGCACTTCAAGCTGCTCCATCCCGGCACCGATCCGACGGCGGCGAAAGCGCGCGGCATCGAGGCGCTGCCGCCCGGGCCCGCGCGGCCGTCGGTGCATGCGCTCGATGCCTTCTGGCGCGCCGTGGTGATCGCGCGGCCCGATCTCAAACTGCCGGCCAGCTACGAAGTGCGTTGGCTCGGCATCGATGCGCCGACGACGGAATCGATTTTCGAGTTCATTCAGGCGGGCACGAAAGTCGGCACATTCCGCCTGCCGTGGCAGCTCGATGCCAAAGGCCAGGCGCGCGCGAAAGTCGGCGACCCGATTGTGCTGATTGCCTGGGACGGCACGCCGCGCATGGCGATCCGTCTGACCGGCACCGAGGAAACCACCTTCGGCGGCATCACCGCGGAGCACACCGGCCTCGACGGACCGCCCGTGCAGGACCCGGCGGTGTGGAAGCCGATCCATCGCGACTTCTGGGGCAAGTCCCTCGCCGAAGTCGGCCGCGCCGTCACGGACGCGATGCCCGTGATCGTTGAGCGCTTCGAGCTGATTTACCCGAAGCCTTAGCGCGTGACCCTGAAGAGTGGCCTTCCGGTTTTCGGATCAGGTCATGCGCCAAATATCAATGTGCTTTTCTGAACGTCAGGCTATAGCGGCCCACCACGCCGGTAATCGGACTCGTGCCCGCGTGCACGCGCCGCACACCGTGGAACAGCATCCGCCCTGGCGGGCCCATCACCAGCGCATCGCCGCTGCTCACCCGAAACGCCGTCGCCTTGTCGGATCGCGCCGGTCCGCCGATCATCCAGTCCGCTGCGTCACCCAGGCATATCGTCACGATCGGCTGGGCGAAGTCGGCTTCGTCCTTGTCCTGGTGCAGCCCCATCTTGGCGTCCGGGCCATAGAAGTTGATTAGGCAGGCATCGGGCGCGAAGCCCGCCCATTGCGTATCGGCCACCGCGCGCGCCACGGCGCGGCGGAAAGATTCCGGGATCGCGGGCCAGGGACCGGATCCGTCCGGTTGGCCCGCCGTGTACCGATAGCCCTTCTCATCGCTCCACCAGCCGACAGAGCCGCAATTGGTGATGGCGGCGGAGAACACGCCCTTCCCCCGCATCCGTGGGTGCCTGAATGGGGCCCCTCGGGCGATCTCAGCGACCGCCACGGCCAATTCGGCCTGTTCGGGGCCGCTAAACAGGCCCGAAAGGTGCAAAAGCCCCGCCGGAAGGGCCGGCGCGGGGGTGTTTACGAACAGATCGGGCTGATGGACGGTATTAGGCATGGCGCGCGGCTATCTGGGAGGGCTAAAAGTTCTCGGCAAGGGCTGATTTCACAGCCAAAAACCCTGCAAATTGAGTCGGTTCGACGGTTGCGGGGTTTTCGACCCCCCCTTATATACGCGGCAGGTTCGAGGGGATGCACGCGAACCAGCTAACCCTTGGGGACATCCGGGGTGCCGGTCACGACAGCAGTTTTCCCCGCTGCTACGGGCTCCAGATGTCTGCCGCATGAGAGGATTTTGATATGGCGAAAGTTATCGGTATCGACCTTGGAACGACGAACTCCTGCGTCGCGGTGATGGACGGCAAGAGCGCCCGCGTCATCGAGAACGCGGAAGGCGCGCGTACCACCCCCTCCCAAGTTGCCTTCACGGATTCCGGCGAACGGCTCGTCGGCCAGCCGGCCAAGCGCCAGGCGGTGACGAACCCGGAAGCCACGCTCTTTGCGATTAAGCGCCTCGTTGGCCGCCGCAATGACGACCCGATGGTCGAGAAGGACAGGAAGCTTGTCCCCTACAAGATCATCAAGGGCGACAACGGCGACGCCTGGGTTGAAGCGCGCGGCGAGAAGTACGCGCCGTCCCAGGTCTCCGCGTTCATCCTCGGCAAAATGAAGGAAACGGCGGAAGCCTATCTCGGTGAAAAAGTCACCGAAGCGGTCATCACCGTTCCGGCCTACTTCAACGACAGCCAGCGCCAAGCGACAAAAGATGCCGGCAAGATCGCGGGCCTGAACGTCCTGCGCATCATCAACGAGCCGACGGCGGCAGCGCTCGCCTACGGCATGGACAAGAAGCAGACCGGCACGATCGCGGTCTATGACTTGGGCGGCGGCACCTTCGACGTGTCGATCCTCGAGATCGGCGACGGCGTGTTCGAGGTGAAGTCCACCAACGGCGACACGTTCCTCGGCGGTGAAGACTTCGACGCGCGCATCATCGATTACCTCGCGCAAGAGTTCAAAAAAGAAGCAGGCATCGATCTACGTAACGACAAGCTCGCCCTGCAGCGCCTGAAGGAAGGCGCGGAAAAGGCGAAGATCGAACTGTCGAGTTCCACGCAGACCGACGTGAACCTGCCGTTCATCACGGCCGACGCGTCCGGTCCGAAGCACCTCAACATCAAGATCACCCGCGCCAAGCTTGAATCCCTGGTGGAAGAGCTGATCCAGCGCACGGTTGAGCCCTGCAAGAAGGCGTTGAAGGACGCCGGCCTGAACGCCAGCCAGATCGACGAAGTGATCCTGGTCGGCGGCCAGACCCGCATGCCCAAGGTGCAGGAGGTCGTGAAGGAGATCTTCGGCCGCGAGCCCCACAAGGGCGTGAACCCGGACGAAGTCGTCGCCATCGGCGCCGCCATCCAGGCGGGCGTGCTGAAGGGCGAAGTGAAGGACGTGCTGCTGCTCGACGTGACCCCGCTGTCGCTGGGTATCGAAACCCTCGGCGGTGTGTTCACGCGCCTGATCGAGCGCAACACCACCATCCCGACCCGCAAGAGCCAGACGTTCTCCACCGCGGAAGACAACCAGACCGCGGTCACCATCCGCGTGTTCCAAGGCGAACGCGAGATGGCGGCGGACAACAAGATGCTCGGCCAGTTCGACCTGATGGGTCTTCCGTCAGCTCCGCGCGGCGTGCCGCAGGTGGAAGTGACCTTCGATATCGACGCCAACGGCATCGTCAACGTGTCGGCGAAAGACAAGGCCACGGGCAAGGAGCAGCAGGTCCGCATCCAAGCCTCCGGCGGTTTGTCGGATAGCGATATCCAGCAGATGGTGAAGGACGCCGAAGCCCACGCGGATGAGGACAAGAAGCGCCGCGCGGCGGTTGATGCACGCAACAGCGCCGACAGCCTGATCCATCAGACCGAGAAGAACCTGAAGGAACACGGCGACAAGATGGCCGGCGCCGACAAGTCCGAGATCGAGGCGAAGCTTGCCGCGGTGAAGGACGTGCTCGACAGCGGCGACGCCGAGAAGATCAAGACCGCGACCGACGCGCTTCTGCAGGCGTCCATGAAAATGGGCGAAGCCATGTACAAGCAGGACCCGGCGGCCGGCGGCGGTGAACAGACCGCCAGCGGCGGCGGCGAAAGTGCCGGCGGCAAGGAAGACGTGGTCGACGCCGACTTCGAGGAAGTCGACAAGAACAAGAAGTAATCGCACCCTAAAATTGGGGCGCGGATGACGAGACAAGCGCCCGGCGGAACACTGTCCGCCGGGCGTCTTGATACTTACTCCGGGGTAGAAGCGACCGGCGATGGCGAAGCGTTGTTATTACGAAGTTCTGGAATGCGTGAAAACCGCCTCCGGCGAGGACTTGAAGAAGTCCTTCCGCAAGCTGGCGATGAAATTCCATCCGGATAAGAATCCGGGCGACCACACCTCCGAAACCAAGTTCAAAGAGATCAACGAGGCCTATGACATCCTGCGCGACGAGCAGAAACGCGCGGCCTACGATCGCCACGGCCATGCCGCCTTCGAGCAAGGCGGCGGCGGCGGCGCGGGCGATTTCGGCTTCGGGTTCGGTGCGGGCTTCGCGGATATCTTCGACGAGATGTTCGGCGACATGATGGGCCGCGGCCGCCGCGACGGGCGCGGTTCAGGCCGTGGCCAGGACCTCCGCTACAACATGGAGATCACGCTCGAGGAAGCCTTCGGCGGCAAGAAGGCCAAGATCACCGTGCCGTCGTCGATCACCTGCGATGCCTGCAAAGGCTCCGGCGGCAAGAACGGCGCGGCCCCCGCCGGCTGCCCGACCTGCAAGGGCGCGGGCAAGGTGCGCAGCCAGCAAGGCTTCTTCACGGTCGAACGCACCTGCCCCATGTGCCAGGGCGCGGGCCAAGTGATCAGCGATCCCTGCCCGAAGTGCAACGGTGCTGGCCGTCAGCGCAAAGAAAAGCAGCTCGAAGTCACCATTCCGCCCGGCGTGGAAGAAGGCACGCGCATCCGTCTCGCCGGCGAAGGCGAAGCGGGCGTGCATGGCGCGTCGGCGGGCGATCTCTACATCTTCCTCGCCATCGCGCCCCATCGCATGTTCCAGCGCGACGGCGCCAACCTCGGCATGCGCATGCCGATCCCCATGACCACCGCGGCCCTCGGCGGCGAAGTGGAGGTCCCCTCGATCGACGGCACCAAGGTGAAGGTGAGCATCCCGAAGGGCTGTCAGCACGGCCACCGCTTCCGCCTCAAGGGCAAGGGCATGAGCGTGCTGCGCTCCGCGGCGCGCGGCGACATGTTCCTGGAAGCCGCGGTCGAAGTGCCGGTCAGCCTCACCGACAAGCAGAAGAAGCTGCTGGAGGAGTTCGCCAAGGAAAGCGACGAGCGCACCTACTCGCCGGAAAGCACCAGCTTCTTCGACAAGGTCAAAGAGTTCATCGCCGACGTGGCCCGTTAAGTCGCCCGCTAAGCCGTGGCGCGGTAGAGCGCCCGCGTTATACTCCCCCGCAACACGCGGGGAGTTCTCCTTCCATGAAGATCGGCATCGTCGGCTGCGCTGGCCGCATGGGGCGCACGCTCATCCAACACATCCTCGACACGCCCGGCGCTGAGCTGGGCGGCGGCACGGAGCCGTCTGGGCCGGCGGTCGGTCAGGATCTCGGCACGCTGGTCGGCGCATCGCCGGTCGGCGTGACGGTCGGCACCGACACCGCCGCGCTGTTCAAGGCCAGCGATTGCGTCATCGACTTCACCGTGGCCGCTGTCGCGGCGCGGCACGCCGAACTCGCTGCCGAAACCGGCAAGTCGTTGGTGCTCGGCACCACCGGCCTGAACGCCGCCGCGAAGGAAGCAGTCGTGAATGCCGCGAAGTCCGTGTGCGTGGTGCATGCTTCCAACTTCAGCGTCGGCGTGAATGTCCTGTTCGCGCTCACGGAGAAGCTCGCGAGCACCCTGGGCCCCGATTACGACATCGACATTCTCGAGATGCATCATCGCCACAAAGTCGATGCGCCGTCCGGAACCGCGCTCAGTCTCGGTGAAGCGGCCGCTGCCGGACGCAGGGTCGATCTCCAAAAGGTCGGCAAGTGGGCGCGCGAAGGCCAGGTGGGCGCGCGGCCCATGGGTGAGATCGGCTTCGCCACCTTGCGCGGCGGCGATGTGGTGGGCGATCACACGGTCATCTTCGCCGCCGATGGCGAACGCATCGAACTCGGCCACAAGGCGTCGTCCCGCGTGGTGTTCGCGCGCGGTGCCGTGCGCGCGGCCCTGTGGACCAACGGCCACGCCGCCGGTCTGTACTCCATGCGTGATGTTCTCGGGTTATGAAACCGGAGAAGGTTGCCGACTTCTACAGTCGGCTGCGAGAGCACGAGCCCGCGCCAAAGACCGAGCTCCAATACGTCAATCCGTACACACTCGTCGTCGCGGTCGCGCTTTCGGCGCAAGCCACCGACGTGTCGGTGAACAAAGCAACGAAGGATCTCTTCAAGACCGTCGACACGCCGGAGAAGATGCTGGCGCTGGGCGAGGAAGGCCTGAAGTCCTACATCAAGACCATCGGGCTGTTTAACACCAAGGCCAAGAACGTCATGGCTGCGGCGCGGATGCTGATCGACGAACATGGCGGCGAGGTGCCCCGCGATCGCGAGGCGCTCGAGAAACTGCCCGGCGTCGGGCGCAAGACCGCCAATGTGGTGCTCAATGTCGCCTTCGGCGAACACACCATCGCGGTCGACACGCATATCTTCCGCGTCTCGAACCGCACCGGCCTCGCGCCGGGAAACAATCCGCTGCAGGTGGAACTAAAGCTCGAGAAGGTCACGCCGCCGCAATTCAAGCAGCATGCGCATCACTGGCTGATCCTGCACGGGCGCTATATCTGCAAGGCGCGCACGCCGGAATGCTGGCGCTGCGTGGTGAACGATCTCTGCGCGTTCAAGGACAAGACGCCGCCGCCGGGGGTGCTGGCGAAGGATGCGAAGTCAAAAGGCAAAAAGTCCGGCGGCACGCCGAAGCGTGCACCGAAGCCGAAAGCGCGGAAGCGTTAGGTGCTTTCGATCGTGCCGAGCAGCTTGCCGCCATTGGCAACCGCGATGGTGCCATAGCTGACGGTGCCCTTGACCACGGCGCCCGGGCCGATGTCGAGATGGCCGCTCACGGAAAGCTTGCCCTCGAAAGTGCCGGCGATGACCGCGGTTTCCACGGTTGCGTCGCCCTTGAAGGCGCCTTGGCTGCCGACTTCGAGTGTTTTGACGTCGCGTAAAGTCGCGTCGACTTTGCCTTCGACGATCAGCCGCTCGCAGCCGCTGATTTCGCCGGAGAGGGTCACGGCACGCCCGATGACGAGGCGCTTGCCGTCCATGTCGGCTTCAGTCGACTTCGCGGCGCCGGGGCTCGGAATGTCGAGCACGCGCCGCGGAATTTGAGGATTGAAGGTGGAGCCGCCGCGGTCGGACAGCAACCGTTCGGCGATGAAACGCTCGGACATGTTCTCCCCCTTCTTTTCGCCCCGCGCCGGCTCCTGTGTCTCCCCAGGAATGGCGTCGGCAGACGGACCTGCCATGAGCGTCGTCTTACGAATGTTGTTCTTGGGCCACTTCACGAGCGGCGCCTTGCCATGCAGGCGTTCGTGCAGCGGCACGCGGTCGCCTTTGGCCGGCCCCATCAGGCTGCGGGCGGACAAGCTCTTGGTCGCGAAGACCTTGCTGGGCGGGCGGCTGCGCACGGTGGGGAATGCGACATGCGGCACCGGGGCGTCAGCCTCGGTGTCTTGCGTCGCGCCGGCCGGCGGAAGCTCGCTGGAAGTCATGACCGAAAGCATAGTCCGCCCACGTTAATTTTTCGAGTACGGCAACCGGCAAGAGAATCAGCCGGGCTCCTGGACCAGGTGCACAAAGGCCATCGTGGCGATCACCGGGGCAATCAAGTTCAGGCCCGGGATGGTGAGCAGCAGGGCGGCGACCGTTCCGGCCACCCAGACCTGCTTGCGGCGCGGCAGCCGCAGGGCCGAGACCTGGGTTGGGGTCAGGCGCCGCAGGGCCACGGTCTGGAAATAGTCGCGACCCAAAAGCACGCCGTTGACCACGGCGAACACCAGCACATTCAGCGGCGGCAGGAACAGCAGGGCCACGTAGACCGGCACCATCAGCAGGTTGAGCAGCACCGTCAGCCCCAGCAGCCGCAGGGCCACGCCCATCGCCGCGGCGAGGGGCAACGGCCGCGCCGGCGCCACGCCGGGATAGTGGCGGCTTTCCACCGCGTCGATGATGCGCTCCTGGCCGAGCATGATCACCGCCGATACCACGCCAGGGAACAGCAGCGCGGCCAACAGCACAGCGGCGAACCCGCTGCCCCAGCGCGCCAGCATGTCGAGCCAGGGGATCGTCGCCAGCTCAATCTGACTCAGGGCGAAGATGATCCCGCCGATCAGCGCGCCATACACCGCCAGGGTGATCAGCACGCTGAGCATGGCCCACCGCAGGATGCGCGGGTCGAATAGCTGGGCGAAGGCGAGGCCATAGGCGCGAAGCATGACGGACCGACTATAAGTGTTGCGGCTTTGCTTGTGACCCCGGTTCGCGCCGCTATACTCCGCGCCGCACGCGAAACCCCAGCATTTGAGCCTTCATGCCCTACGACGTCGTCTCCATCGGCAACGCCATTGTCGACATGATCTCCAAGACCGACGCGGCCTTCGTCGAAGCGGAGGGCATGGGCACCATGCAATTGATCAGCGCCGACAGGGCTAAGTCGCTCTACGACCGCATGGGCCACGCGGTGGAAATTTCCGGCGGCTCCGGCGCCAATACCATGGTCGGCGTCGCATCCTTGGGCGGCAAGGCGGCTTTCATCGGCAAGGTCGGCAACGACAAGCTGGGCGAGATTTACGCCCACGAGATCAAGGTGGCGGGTGTGGATTTCTTCGGCGGCATCTCGTCGCCGAACCTGCCCACGGCGGTGTCCATGATCCTGGTGACGCCGGACGCGCAGCGCTACATGAACACCTATCTCGGCGCCTGCACCGATCTCGGTCCGGAGGACGTCGATCCGAAAGTGATCGCCGATGCCGATCTGCTCTACATCGAAGGCTACCAGTGGAATACGCCCCGCTCGAAGGAAGCGATCCGCAAGGCCGCCGCGATCGCCAAACAGGCCGGCAAGAAGCGCGCGCTCTCGCTCTCTGATGTGTTCGTGATCGACAGCCACTACGATGACCTGACGGCCCTGATCCGCGACGAGATCGACATCCTGTTCGGCAACGAGGCGGAGGTCCTGCGCCTCACCGGTAAGCCGGATTTCGACTCGGCGGCGCGGGAGCTGACCTCATCGAAAATGATGTCTGTGGTCACCCGCGGCAAAGAGGGCGCCGTGGTGATCGACGGCGGCTCGGTCGCCGCCGTGCCCGCATCACCTGTGTCCCAGGTGGTGGACACCACCGGCGCGGGCGATTTGTTCGCCGCCGGCTTCCTGTACGGCTACACCCACGGCCGGACCTTGGTGAATTGCGCCCTGTTGGGCGCCCTGGCGGCGGCCGAAATCATCAGCCACATCGGTGCCCGGCCCGAGGCGAATCTCCGCGAGATGATGACAAAAGCCGGGCTTTAGGGCCTCGTCGGACGCGTCCCCCCGCCTTTCGGGGGCCGGTTTCGGTCATAAAGCCTTAATCTATATCGATAAATTGCAGCTTCGCTGCACTGCACCTTGCCATTGGTGCCAAGATCGTTATATACACCGCGCGCCGGCCGGGGGCGGAATTGCGCCCTTTGAACCGGCCAAAGGCTTCCGGGCGCCATTGAAGTGGCCGCCCGGTTTTGATTCTGTGATCCCTGTTTTTGTGGAGCGGCCGGCGGACAACGCCCGGCCTCGAGTGACCTTATGGATCTGCGCAACATCGCCATCATCGCACACGTCGACCATGGCAAGACGACCCTCGTCGACGCGATGCTCAAGCAGAGCGGTACCGTGCGCGCGAATGCACGCATGCAGGAACGCGCGATGGACTCCAACGACCTGGAGCGCGAGCGCGGCATCACCATTCTCGCCAAATGCACGTCGGTCGATTGGAAGGGCGTGAAGGTCAACATCGTCGACACCCCGGGCCACGCCGACTTCGGCGGCGAGGTGGAGCGCATCCTCTCGATGGTCGACGGTGTCGTGCTGCTGGTCGATGCGGCGGAAGGTCCGCTCCCGCAAACCAAGTTCGTGCTGTCCAAGGCGCTGGGCCTCGGCATGCGCCCGATGGTCATCGTCAACAAGATCGATCGCGGCGACGCGCGTCCCGACGAAGTTCACACCGAAATTTTCGACATGTTCTCGGCGCTGGGTGCGAACGACGCGCAGCTCGATTTCCCGACCCTGTTCGCGGTCGGTCGCGACGGCTGGGCCGTGCGCGATATGGAAAAGGACGAGCGCAAGGATCTCGCGCCCCTGTTTGATCTCATCGTCGCCCACGTACCGGCGCCCGCGCACGATCTCGACGCGCCCTTCACCATGCTGGCGACGACGCTGGAATCCGACCCCTATCTCGGCCGCATTCTGACCGGCCGCATCCAGACCGGCGTTGCCCGCGTCAACATGCCGATCAAAGTGCTCAACCGCGAAGGCAAAGTGCTCGAAACCGGCCGCGCGACGAAACTCCTGACATTCCGCGGTCTCGAGCGCGTGCCCGTCGAATTCGCCGAAGCGGGCGACATCATCGCCTTGGCCGGCATGGCCACCGCCAACGTCGCCGATACCTTCTGCGCGCCGGAAGTGAACGAGCCGATCAAAGCCCGCCCGATCGATCCGCCGACCCTGGCAATGACTTTCTCCGTCAACGATTCGCCGTTCGCGGGCCTGGACGGCGACAAGCTCACCACCCGTGTCATCGGCGCGCGCCTGATGCGCGAAGCCGAAGGCAACGTCGCGATCAAGGTGTCCGAATCCGAAGACAAGGATGCTTATGAAGTCGCGGGCCGCGGCGAATTGCAGCTGGGCGTGCTGATCGAGAATCTGCGCCGTGAAGGCTTCGAGCTTTCCATCTCGCGTCCGCGCGTGCTGTTCCAGACCGACGAGAACGGCAAGCGCCTGGAGCCGATTGAAGAGGTCGTGATCGACGTGGACGAGCAGTATTCGGGAATCGTCGTGGACAAGATGTCCCGGCGCAAAGCCGAACTGCAGGAACTGAAGCCCGCCGGTGGCGGCAAGTCGCGCCTGATCTTCCATGCACCGTCGCGCGGCATGATCGGCTATCACGGCGAGTTCCTCACCGACACCCGCGGCACCGGCGTGATGAACCGCCTGTTCCACAGCTACGCACCCTTCAAGGGCGGCATCGCCTCGCGCCGTGAAGGCGTGCTCATCGCAACGGATCCGGGCGAAGCCAATCAGTACGGCCTGTTCAACCTGATCGATCGCGGCGAGCAGTTCGTCGCCCCCGGCGACAAGATTTATGCCGGCATGATCGTGGGCGAGCACACCCGCGAGAACGATCTGGAAGTGAACCCGACCAAGTCCAAGCAGCTCACCAACTTCCGCACGGTGATGAAGGACGACAAGCAGTTCCTTCCCCCGCCGCGCCAGATCACCCTGGAAGACGCCATCGCCTACATCCAGGACGACGAACTGGTGGAAGTCACGCCCAAGGCCATCCGCCTGCGCAAGCGGTACCTGGATGTGAACATGCGCAAGCGCATGTCCAAGGTCGCTGCGGCGGAATAGTCGCCGGATTCACAAAGCCGTTCAGCCATGCGACAACAGCGCATGGCGGACGCGATGCGCCTTTCCTGGAAAGCGGCGCTGCAGGTATTTCTGCAGCGCAAAGCCTTGGCCATGTTGGCCTTGGGCTTTTCCTGCGGTCTCCCGTTCTTCCTCGTCTTCGACACCCTGTCCGCCTGGCTCCGGGGCGAAGGGCTGTCGCTTGAAGCGATCGCGTTCTTCAGCCTCGCGACGCTCTCCTATGCCTTTAAGTTCCTCTGGGCGCCGCTGCTCGATCGCGTGTCGTTGCCGATCCTCACGGGCGTCTTGGGCCAACGTCGTTCCTGGATGCTCTTGTGCCAGGTCGGAATCATGGTTGGCCTCTCGCTGATCACACTCGCCGATCCGGTCACCAACCTCGGCATCGTCGCCGCCGTGGCGGTGCTGACGGGCTTCACGGCCGCCAGTCAGGATATCGCCGTCGACGCTTGGCGCATCGAAGTGTCGGCGGAACACGAGCAGGGCATCATGGCCGCGTCTCATGCCTGGGGCTTTCGCGGTGCGATGGTCATCTCCGGCGCGGCGCCGCTGCTGATGGCGGATGCTTTCGGATGGTCCGTGGCCTACGGCGTTATGGCGCTCATGATGGCCATCGGCATCTTCGGAACGCTGTTCGCACCGCGTGAGCCGGCGCATGTCAGCCGGCCTTTGCCGGGCAACGATCTGCCACGGCGCCCCTTCATTGAATACGCGGAGTGGCTCGCGCGCCTGGCGGTATTGGCCGCCGGCGCGCTTGTGCTCGGGTCGGGGATTTCGGGACAGGCCGGCGTCCTCGCGGCAATGCTCCCCGGTGAAATGGGCGCCGCCCTGAAGGCGCGTTGGTCGATGCCGGTGCAGTTCGTCGCCATGATCGTCGGTCTGGCGGTCGTCGTCGTCGCGGCCGCACCGATCCCCAAGATCACCACGCGGCCCGGGCTCTACCTGGGCCATGCCCTCGGCGAGCCGCTGGCGGATTTCTTCTCCCGTTTCAAAGGCACGGCGATGCTCGTGCTGGCGCTGATCTGCCTCTATCGCCTGTCCGATTTCGTGCTCAACATCATGAATCCCTTCTACCTCGATCTGGGATTCACCCTGACGGAGATCGCCGAGGTTCGGAAAATCTTCGGCGTGGTGATGTCGTTGTTGGGCGTCATGGCCGCGGGGTTTGCCGTCGCACGGTGGGGCCTGATGGGGCCGCTCATCGTCGGTGCGTTCGCCGGGCCGATCTCGAACTTGGTGTTCGGGTGGCTGGCCACGCAAGGACCGGAGCTCTACGCGCTGTTCATCGCCATCGGCATCGACAACATCGCGGGCGGCTTCTCCGGAACCTGCCTGATCGCATACATGTCGAGCCTGACGGCGGAAGGATTCACGGCGACGCAGTACGCGCTGTTCTCCTCGCTCTACGCGTTGCCGGGAAAATTCATCGCCGCGCTTTCGGGCCGCATTGTCGAAGGATCGGCGCGCGCGGCGGAGAGCGGTGGCTTTTCCGCGCCGCTGAAGGCGCTGTTTGAACGCCTGCCCGCCGAGGCGCTTGCGTCCGGCGCCGCCAAGGCTGGCGTCAGCCCTGCGGCCCTCGGCGCGGGTTATCTAGTCTTCTTCCTTTACTCGGCGGCGGTGGGCGTCCTCGCGATTGTCTTGGCGTTCCTTGTCGCTGCGCGCCGCCAGAAGCAAATTACGACGCCAGCACCTTGATGCGCCGCGAGGCGATGTAGAGCAGCACCGCCGCCAAAGGCCCCGCCAGTCCGGCCACGGTGACGATGGCATAACGCAAGTTCGCGCCGCCGCCGCCATAGATGTGGTCCGACACCAGTGCGACCGTCACCGGCCCGAGCCCCAACCCGATGATGTTGAAGCAGAACAGATAGGTGGCGCTCACCGTCGCGCGCAGACGGTTGGGGGTCATGGTCTGGAGCGCGGCGGAAATGGTTCCGGCAACGCCGCCGGCGGCGAAGATCGTCACCGCGAACGCTCCCACCGCCGTCGTGCCTGTCGGCGAGAGGGGTCCGAAGATGTTGGCGCACGAGCCCAAGACCAGGGACGCCGCCGCCACCCGCAGCTTCGCGCTGTTCACGCCGCGTTGCTCCAGCGTGTCCGCGAGCCAGCCGAAGAACGCATTCCCGCTCACGCCCGAGATCAGGAACACAAGGCCCACGGCGGTGCCTGCTTCCACAACCGTAAATCCAAAGCTGCGCGACAGCATGGAGGGCATCCATGAATTGATCGCATTCGCCGCCATGCCGTTGAATCCGAACCCCAGGAACAGGGGAATCGTGGTGCTGCGCTCCCGCCAGATGAATCGGAAGGGTTCCGCGAGCCCGACCTTTTCCTTCTCGTGGGCCAGCACCTTCCGCGCCGGCTCCCGGATGAAGAACATGATCGGCGCTACCAATATGCCGATCAATCCGACCACCAGGAACACCGCCTGCCACGCCGGGTGATGGGCGCCGAACAGGGTGAACCCGCCCATCCCCTGCACGTACTTGTAGAGCGCCGCACCACCGAGGAACGCCATGGCGGAGCCCGTCACCGTGCCCGCCGCATACAGGCTCAAGGGCAATGCCAATTTCTTCGGCGGGAAAACGTCCGACAGCATGGAGAACGTGGCGGGGTTCAGGGTCGCCTCGCCCACGGCAATGCCGAAACGCGAAATCGCCATCATGGTGAAATTGCGCGCGAACCCGGCAAAGCCGGTCATGGCGCTCCACAGCAGCACGCCCGCGCCTACCACCCGCGTGCGCACCGTGCGGTCCGTAAGGGTCGCACAGGGGATCGCGAGGAACGCATAGGTGAAGGCGAACACCGTGCCCTGCAGCAGGCCGAGCTGGGTATCACTGAGTTTCAGATCCGCGCGGATCGGCTCGGTCAGCAGCACGATCAGCTGACGATCCACGAAGGAGAGCGCATTGCAGAAGGCGAGGATCAGAACCAGGCCCCAAGCGGCGCGCGCACTCATCGTCGTCTCGGTACTCGCCACGCATCATCCTCCCCGCGGTTCGCCCCCGACCATGCGCGGCTTTTCTGCGTGAGGCTAGAGGATTGAGGTGGTGTATCGCGGGCCGACCAAGACCGCCCGTTTAGGCCGCGCGCCCTGCGGCAATGGGCAGCCAGATGGTGAAGGTCGATCCCTGGCCTTCCGTGCTGTCGATCGTCAGAGCCCCGCGATGACGCAGCGCGATATGCTTGACGATCGCCAGTCCCAACCCGGTTCCGCCCAGTGCGCGGGAGCGCGCGTTATCCACGCGATAGAATCTCTCGGTCAAACGCGGAATGTGCTCGCGCGCGATACCCTCGCCGTAGTCCCGCACCGCGACCTTGAGGCACGGACCGCGTCCCGGCATGGTCGGCGGCCGGTCCGGCGCGGCCTCGAGGGTGACTTCGACACGGCTGTTCTCGCCGCCGTACTTGAGGGCGTTCGCCAAGAGGTTCGAGAAGACTTGGGCCAGTTCGCCCGCGTCCCCCAGGCCGCGCGGCAGGTCGGGGCTCGCGGTGACGATGACGTGATTGCCGCGCCGCGCCGCCTCCTGCTGTAGAAGCTCGACGGTCGCGCGCATGATCAAAGCTACATCCACTGGCTCCGCGGGCCGTGTGTGCTCGCGCAACTCGATGCGCGACAGGGAGAGCAGATCGTCGATCAGGCGCGCCATACGGCTGGCCTGTTTGAACATGATCTCCAGGAACTCCACGTGCGCGGCAGGGTCGTCCTTCGCGGGCCCGCGAAGGGTTTCGATGAATCCCAACACCGCCGCCAATGGCGTGCGCAGCTCATGACTCGCGTTGGCGACGAAGTCCGCGCGCATACGCTCCACCTTGATCATCTCGGTCTGGTCCGCGAGCGAGATGATCATCGCCGTGTCGTCATCCCCACCCAGCGGTACGATCAACACACGGAAGGTGCGTTCCACCGGGGCGGGCAAAGTGACGTGCGCCGTGGCGGTCGTCATGTTCGCGAACGAAGCGTCGACGGCGTCCAGGATTTTCGGATCGCGGATCAGGCTGGTGAGGTCGCGGTCGGTCGCGACCGCTCCCAGATCGAACGAGAACAATTCCCGGGCCGCCGCATTGGTGCCGCGCACGCGACGACGCCGGTCCAGCAACAGCAGCGGATCGGGCAGGGCGTCGATGATGTGTTGGCGCGAGCGTGCAAGCCCCTCCGCTTGATCGCGCCGCTCCGACCACAACTCGCGCAAGGCCAGCAGCGCGCGCTGCAGCCGCGCTGCGGTGGCGGAATAATGCAGTTCCGGCGGGGGTGCTTCCGGGTTCACCAACAGCGTTTCGGCATAGGTGATGACCCGGTCGAAGTCGCCCAGGCGCTTCAGCGTGAATATCGCCAGTATCAGGAATACCACCGCCCCGCCGATCAACGCGTCGGTCCAGGTGATGCGGTGAAACAGCGCGAGCGCGAGCAGCACCACCCAGGCGGGCAGGCACGGCCCGAGGGCCCACGCGGTCAATCGGCGGAAGGATGAAGGCATGCTCAAATCTGTGGATAACTCATCGGCCGCCAGTGTGCCGCAGTTGCGTGTGTACGTAAAATGACCATCCGGCGCTAACGCGCTGGTGTAGTGTCCCGCGATCCCAAGGCAAGCAGAACCACGTGTCCCATCCGCTTCCGCTCACCGACCTGTCCGGCGACGGCGTTTCCGCCGAGGCGCCGCTTGCCGTGACCGGCGACGTCACGCCCATGATGGCCCAATACCAGGCCATCAAGGCGTCCTATCCCGATGCCCTGCTGTTCTACCGGATGGGGGATTTTTACGAGCTGTTCTTTGACGACGCGGTGAAGGCCGCCGCGGCGCTGGACATCGCGCTCACCAAGCGCGGCAAGCATCTGGGGCAGGACATCGCCATGTGCGGCGTGCCCGTGCACAGCCATGAAGCCTATCTCGCGCGCCTGATCCGCTCCGGCTTCAAGGTTGCCATCGGCGAGCAGATGGAGGACCCGGCGGAGGCCAAGAAGCGCGGGGCCAAATCCGTGGTGAAGCGCGACGTGGTGCGGCTGATCACGCCCGGCACGCTCACCGAAGACTCCCTCCTTGACGCGCGCAGCCACAATTACCTCGCCGCCTTCGCCGTGGTGCAGGGAGAGCTTGGACTCGCCTGGCTCGATATCTCCACGGGCACATTCCAGGTACAGCCGGTCGCCGTGGCGGGTCTCGCCGCGGCGCTCGCGCGCCTTTCGCCCGGCGAACTGCTGGTGCCGGATCGGGCCCTGGCGGATGCCGACATCACCGCCGCCCTCGCGCCTTGGAAGGCGCTGCTCACCCCGCTGCCCGCGCCGCGTTTCGATTCCGAAAACGCCCGCAAGCGGCTTGAGAAGCTTTACGGCGTCGGCACGCTCGCGGCCTTTGGGTCCTTCACCCGCGCGGAAACGGCCGCCGCCGGCACACTCGTCGACTATGTGGAACTGACGCAGAAAGGCAAGCTGCCGCGCCTTTCGCCGCCGCAGCGGCTGTCCTCCGGCGCGGTGATGGAGATCGACGCGGCGACACGGCGCAATCTCGAATTCACCCAGACCATGAACGGCACGCGCCGGGGCAGCCTTCTGAGCGTGATCGACTTCACCGTCACGGGCGCGGGTGCGCGCGCGCTGCACGAGCGGTTGAGCGCTCCGCTCACGGATCCCGCCGCGATCGCCGCTCGCCTCGACGCGGTCCAGTTCTTCGCCGAGATGACGCCGGTGCGTGAGACTCTGCGCGAGCTGTTGAGTGCCTGTCCCGATGTCGAGCGTGCCTTGTCGCGCATCAGCCTCGGCCGAGGCGGTCCGCGCGATCTCGCCGCGGTCCGCGATGGGCTTGCGACGACCGCAAAGCTGCGCGGCGTCGTCACCGCCGCGCCACTGCGTCCGCTGCCGCCGCCGGTGGTGGAGAACCTGAGCGCGCTGGGCCATCACGAAACCCTGGTGGATCGCCTTGCCCGCGCGTTGGCGGCGGAGTTGCCGCTGCTCGCCCGCGACGGCGGCTTCATCGCCAACGGTTACGACGCACGGCTCGACGAATTGAAAGCCTTGCGCGACGACAGCCGCCGTTTGATCGCCGGTCTGCAAGCGAAATACGCCGAGGCCAGCGGTATCTCGGTGATGAAGATCCGGCACAACAATGTGCTGGGCTACTACATCGAAGTGCCGGCGAAACAGGGCGAACGGCTGATCGACGAGGAGCGCGCCGCGATGGCGCCCGGTGCGGGCGACCCCAAAGAAGGCCGCGTAAAATTCGTCCATCGTCAGACGCTTGCCAACGCCATGCGCTTTGCCACGGTTGAACTCGCGGACTTGGACGACCGCATCCGCTCCGCCGCGGATAGGGTGTTGGCGCTGGAACTCACCCTGTTTGCCGATCTGGTGACGGAGGTGGAGGGCCGTGGTCAGGAGATCGCGGCCGCCGCGCGCGCCGTGGCGGCGCTCGACGTTTCCGCGGCGCTTGCGCAGCTCGCCATCGAGCAGCGGTTCGTGCGTCCCGTGATCGACGACAGCGCGACTTTCGCCATCGTCGGCGGTCGTCACCCGGTGGTCGAGGCCGCCTTGCGCGCCGACAGCGGCCAGCAATTCGTGGCCAACGACTGCACGCTGGTGGACGGCGACGGTGGCCCCGGCCGTCTGTGGCTGGTCACCGGGCCCAATATGGCGGGCAAAAGTACATTCCTGCGCCAGAACGCGCTCATCGCCGTGCTCGCGCAGATGGGTAGCTTCGTGCCCGCCACCTCGGCGCACATCGGCGTGGTCGATCGCCTGTTCAGCCGCGTGGGTGCGGCAGACGATCTCGCCCGCGGCCGGTCCACCTTCATGGTCGAGATGGTGGAGACCGCGGCCATCCTCCATCAGTCCGGTCCGAAGGCACTCGTGATCCTGGACGAGATCGGCCGCGGCACGGCGACCTATGACGGTCTCTCCATTGCCTGGGCCACGCTCGAGCACCTGCACGACGTCAATCGCTGCCGCGCCCTGTTCGCCACCCACTATCACGAACTCACCGCGCTCACGGCGCGGCTGAAGGCGCTCGCCCCGCACACCATGCGGGTGAAGGAATGGCAGGGCGACGTGGTGTTCCTGCACGAGGTTGGCCCCGGCGCGGCGGACCGCTCCTACGGCATCCATGTGGCGCGGCTGGCCGGCTTGCCCGAAGCGGCGGTGGCCCGCGCGGAAGAAGTGCTGGGCGCGCTCGAGCGCGGCGAGCAAAGCGGCCAGGCGACACGGGTTCTGGTCGATCTCGCCGAGGATCTACCCCTGTTCGCCGTATCGAAGCCGGCACCCAAGGCTAGCCCCGTGAATCCGCAGGAAGCCGCAACCCTTGAGGCCCTGCGCGGCCTCGCGCCAGATAGCCTGACGCCCAAGGACGCCCTGGACGCGCTTTACCGCCTGAAATCCCTGCTCGAACCGGGCTAAAGCCCCGAATCTGCTATAGTGGCCCCTCGCCTCGGGAGCCTGCCCATGTTCGACATCGATCCGGACAAACCCAATACGCCGGGCATCGCCAAGATCCTCGGGGTCTTCGGCATGATGAGCCTGATCGGCAGCGTCGGCAGCATGCTGCTCGCGTTTTCGCGCTATCCGTGGGTAAACGAGGCCTATGCCATCGGCGGGGCCCTGGGCGCCTTCCTGCTGGGCATCATCATGCTCGGCCAGGCCAAGACCATCGAGCAACTGGCCGTGGTCAGCGCGCGGGTGAAATCCCGTTTCGCCATCGAACACGCCGTGATGCCAATGGGGTCCGGCGCGACCGCCGCGCCCAAGCCGGCAGTGTCCATGACCGCGCCGAAAGAAAGGGTGATCAGCATTTCGGAAGAGGAAGCCCGCAAGCAGGGCGTCACCCGCGCTCCCCGGACAACCCTGTGACAGGAACGCGCGTCTCCGTATAACGAGACGCGATCCCAAACCGAGCAAAATCACGCGCTGTGTCCCACATCTTCAATCCTCGCCAGATCATCGATCGCCGCGCCCTCACCGCGCGCATCGAGGAATTGGCCCACGATGCCAGCCCCGAAGCGCTGCGCGGGATTTTGCTCGACCTGGTCAAGCGCGCCCATAAGGACGGGGTTGCGGCGATCCGCGCGCGCTTTGAGATAGGCAAGGCAAGCGGCGCGGAGACCGTGGCCGCCCACAGCTATCTCATGGACCAGATCATCCGCGTGCTGTTCGACGCGGTCACGCGCTACTTCGTCCGCTCCGGCGTGCGCACCACCGGCGAGCGATTGAGCATCGTCGCGCTTGGCGGCTACGGCCGCGGCGAACTGGCGCCTCTGTCGGACATCGATCTGTTGTTCCTGCTGCCCTACAAGGACACGCCCTATAGCGAGCAAGTGGTGGAGTTCATGCTCTACCTGCTGTGGGACATGGGCCTGAAAGTCGGCCAGGCCGTGCGCTCGGTGAACGAAAACCTGCTTCACGCCAAGGCGGATATGACGATCCGCACCACGCTGCTGGATGCACGCTGGATCTGGGGCGATCAGGACCTGGCGGCGGAACTCACCGCACGCTTTCAGAAAGAGATCGTGGAAAGTACCGGTACGCAATTCGTCCAGGCGAAGCTCGGCGAGCGCGATGCACGCCACGAGAAGCTTGGCGACTCACGCTATCGCCTGGAACCGAACCTGAAGGAAGACCGCGGCGGCTTGCGCGACCTTCACACCCTGGGCTGGATCGCGAAGTATCTCTACGGCACGTCGGACATGCGCAAACTCGCCGACATGCGTGTGATCGATGCGGCTGCCGCCAGCCGCTTCGTGAAAGCCCATGAATTCCTTACGTCGGTGCGCACGCATATCCACTACGTCACCGGACGTCCCGAGAATCGTCTCACGTTCGACCTGCAGCGCGAGATCGCGCCGCGGCTGGGCTATCACGACCGTACCGGCGCCAACGCCGTCGAGCGGTTCATGAGACATTATTTCCTGGTGGCGCGTGACGTGGACGATCTCACGCGCCTGTTCGTCACGGTGCTGGAGGAGCGCGGCCGTCGCAGGCCGTTGTTCCGCCTGCCGGCGGCGTTGCGTCGCCGCAACATCGATGGCTTCGTGATCGAGGGCGGTCGCATCGACGTTAAAGTGGAAACGGATTTCGAGGCCGATCCGCTGAAGCTCTTGCGCATCTTCAAGGTCGCGCTCGAGAACCGGCTCGACTTTCAGCCTCGCGTCTTGCGTCTGATCCAGCGTCACGC
Organism: Rhodospirillaceae bacterium; assembly: GCA_965279655.1. GTDB lineage: Bacteria > Pseudomonadota > Alphaproteobacteria > Rhodospirillales > Rhodospirillaceae > SCTM01. The sequence goes on along the minus strand of OZ257255.1, from coordinate 3,887,297 downwards.
ACGGTTGGTGCCGGGCTTGCGTCATGATCCCGAAGCCAATCGCATCTTCATGGACATCCTGTGTTCGCCGAGGGGAGCGGAGGAAACCCTGCGTCTCATGAGCGAAAGCGGTGTGTTCGGCCGCTTCATCCCGGACTTCGCGCGTGTAGTCGCGCAGATGCAGTACGACATGTACCACCAGTACACGACGGATGAGCACACCATCCGTGCGATCGCCATCCTCAACCGCATCGAGCAAGGCACGCTCGCCGACGAGTTACCCGTGTCGACGGAGATGATGAGCAAGATCGCCTCGCGCCGCGCGCTCTATGTGGCGGTGATGCTGCACGACATCGCCAAGGGCCGCGGCGGGGATCACTCCGAACTCGGTGCCGAGATCGCGACGCAGTTGTGCCCGCGCCTGGGCCTGACGGCGGAGGAGACCGAAACCGTGGCCTGGCTGGTGCGCTATCACCTGCTGATGAGCAATACCGCCTTCAAGCGCGACCTTGACGATCCGCAGACCATCGCCAAGTTCACCGAAGCCGTGCAGTCGCCGGAGCGGCTGAAGCTGCTTCTGATTCTCACGTCCGCAGACATTCGCGCCGTGGGCCCGGCGGTATGGAACAACTGGAAGGCCACGCTCCTGCGCGATCTGTTTCATCGCGCGCTGGAGCGTATGACCGGCGAACAGACACCGGGTGCCGCGAGCGCGGGCCTCGCCGGCGCGCGGACCGAGCACCGCGCGGCCGCCGCGAAGGAAGCGCTGCGCGATGCATTGAAAGGATGGTTGCCGGAAGAGATCGAGGCGGCTCTTGCCTATGGCTCCACGGCTTACTGGTTGAGCTACGACACCACGTCGCACCTGCGCCATGCTGACGTGATCCGCGATGCGGAAAAGATGGGCCGCAAGATCGCCATCGACTTCGCGACCGATGCCTATCGCGCGGTAACCCAGATGCTGGTCTACGCGCCCGACCATCCGGGGTTGTTCGCGCGCATCGCCGGCGCCCTGGCGCTGTCGGGCGCCTCGGTGGTGGATGCGAAGATTCTGACCCTCGCGAACGGCATGGCGCTCGACACCTTCGCCATCCAGGATTTCCAGGGCAATCCCCTCACGGACCCGGAGAAGCAGGCCCGCGTGCGCGGCCGTATCATTGGCGTGCTGGAAGGGCGCATCCGCCTGAATCAGGAACTTGCCCAGACGCGCCATCGTCTGCCGGACCGGGCGCAGGCGATGGAAGTGCCGCCGCGGGTGATCATCGACAACACCGCCTCCAAGGTCTGCAGCGTCATCGAGATCAACGGCCACGACCGGCCCGGCTTCCTCTACGACGTCACCAAGGCGATCACGGACCTTGGCCTGCAGATCTCCTCCGCCCACATCTCGACTTACGGCGAGCGGGTGGTGGACGTGTTCTACGTGAAAGACGTGTTCGGCATGAAGGTTGAGCACGAGACCAAGATCCGCCAGATTCGCGAAGGCCTCGGCAAGGCCATCGGCGTCGCGGCGGCGGACGTCAGCGTCGAAAGCCGCGCACCCAACACGGCCGCCGCGGAATAGAACTCGGCCGTATTTTCGCCCCACCGGATGGGCTAAACAGCAAGCGATGGCTCCTCCGCCTAGCCTCTTCCGCGCCTTCGCCACGGTCGGCAGCTACACGCTGCTCAGCCGCATCACCGGCTTCGCGCGCGACACTTTGATCGCCACGTTCTTGGGCGCGGGCTTGGCGTCGGACGCCTTCTTCGTCGCCCAACGGTTCCCGAATCTCTTCCGTTCTCTTTTCGCCGAAGGCGCGTTCTCCGCGGGCTTCGTGCCGATCTTCTCCCAAACGCTCGAACGGGACGGGAAGGACAAGGCCAAGGACTTCGCCGATCAAGCTTTCTCCGTGCTGACGGTGATCCTGCTGCTGTTCTGCGCGGCGATGATGGTCGCCATGCCGATCGTGCTCTATGCGCTGGCGCCCGGCTTCGCGGAAATCCCCGGCCAGATGGAGCGCACGACGGAACTCGCGCGCGTCGCGTTTCCCTATCTGCTGTTCGTGTCGCTGACCTCCCTGCAATCCGGCGTGCTGAATTCGCTGGGTCGTTTCGCCGTACCGGCGGCGGCGCCGGTGCTGGCGAATTTCACCATGATCGCGGCCCTGCTGATCGGTGTCGGGGCCGGCGGCGACCGGGCGCTGTTTCTCTCCTGGGGCATCTTCGCCACCGGCGTTGTGCAGTTCGTCTGGCTGCTGCTGGACTGCCGCCGCGTCGGCGTTGGATTCAAGTTGGTGCGCCCGCGCCTCACTCCCGAGGTGAAGAAGCTTCTCGCGCGCATCCTGCCGGTCGCCTTCGGCGCAGGGCTTTATCAGGTGAACATCGTCATCAACGGCACCATCGCATCGCTCATCGGCGTGGGTGCGGTGTCGTGGATCTATTACGCCGATCGCGTCAATCTGCTGCCCGTCGGCATCTTCGGCTACGCCATCGGCGTGGCGCTTCTGCCGTTGCTCTCGCGCCAGATCCAGGCCGGCCAGGAAGACGCCGCCCATGCCAGCCAGAACCGCGCCATCGAGGTGAGCCTCCTGCTCACGCTTCCCGCCGCGATCGGCATCGGCATGCTGGCGGAACCGATCACCGCCACCTTGTTCGAACACGGACAGTTCACCGCGAGCGATCGCGGCGCCGTCGCGCAGGCGCTGCTGGCCTTCTCTCTGGGCATCCCGGCCTACGTGCTGAACAAGGCGCTCACGCCCGGGTTCTTCGCCCGGCACGACACGCGTACACCGGTGAAGGCCGCGGCCGTGGCGTTGGTGGTGAATGTCGCGATCAACCTGGCCCTCATGAAATCCCTGGGCCATGTCGGCATCGCGCTCGGCACGTCCATCTCCGCGTGGGTCAATGCGGCGGTATTGGGGATCATCCTGCATCGCCGCGGTCATCTGGTGTCCGATCCGCGCCTCAATCGCCGTCTGCCGCGCATGATCCTCGCCAGCGTCCTCATGGGCGTGGCGCTGTGGGGCGGGATGATCGGCATCGGCGACACCTTGGGACCCGTATTCGGACTCCCCGGTGCGCCCGCCGGCGACAAGTTCCTGCGGGTGATCGCCCTCACCATCCTTGTGGGCGGCGGCGCAATGGTGTTCGCCGCGACGGCATTCGCCACCGGCGCGGCCGAGCGCGCGGATCTGCAGTTGTTGCGTCGGAAACGCGGCTAAGCTACCTAGCGCGTCTTCTTTCAGCTAAGTCCCTTCCAAAAGGATTTCCCCATGTCCCGCGGTCGCATCCTGTCCGGCATCAAGCCGACCGGAAATCTCCATCTCGGCAACTACCTCGGCGCGATCCGCAATTGGGTCGCCATGCAGAAGGACTTCGAGTGCTTCTTCTGTGTGGTCGATCTGCACGCCATCACGGCGGAGCGCATCGAACCGGCGGAACTGACCCGCACCACCCGTGAGGTCGCGGCGGGCTATATCGCCTCCGGGATCGATCCGGCGCGCGCCACCCTGTTCGTGCAGAGCCACGTGCCCGCGCACGCGGAACTCGCCTGGGTGCTGAACTGCGTCGCCCGCCTTGGCTGGCTGAACCGCATGACCCAGTTCAAGGACAAGGCCGGCAAGAACCGCGACACGGCGAGCGCCGGGCTCTACGTCTATCCAAACCTCATGGCGGCCGACATTCTGGTCTACAGCGCGACGCATGTGCCTGTCGGCGAGGACCAGAAACAGCACGTGGAGTTGACTCGCGACATCGCCCAGAAGTTCAATCATGACTACGGCGTCGACCTTTTCGTGATGCCGGAGCCCGTGATTCAGGGCGCGGCGACACGGGTCATGTCCCTGCGCGACGGCTCGAAGAAGATGTCGAAGTCGGACGGCGGCTCGGACTACGCCGTGATCTACATGACAGACACCGCCGACGACCTTGCCGCCAAGTTCCGCAAGGCGACTACGGACCCCAATCCGCTCCCCGAGTCGGTGGCGGGACTTGAGGGGCGGGCGGAGGCGGCGAATCTCCTGAACATCTACGCAGCGCTGACGGACCGCACGCTCGAGCAAGTCGTGGCGGAAACCGCCGGCTGGGGCTTCGGCCAGTTCAAGACGCGGCTGACGGAAACGGCGGTGGGCGTGCTCGGTCCCATCAACGCGGAGATGGCGCGCCTCATGGCGGACCCGGCGGAACTCGACGGCATTCTGGCGAAGGGCGCAGCAAAGGCGCGGGAGACCGCCGCGCCGCTTCTGGCCGAGGTCTATAAGACCGTCGGCTTCCTGCCGGCCCGCTAGAATCTCAAGGCTTTGATTTTGCTCATTTTGCTGCGCCGTTTGGTGCAGCATAAATGGCTATGCTGCACTGCAGCAAAGACCGCTAATCGTCGGTCTTTTCCAGCAGGGCCTGCATGCGGTCCAGCGTCTCGGTCCAATAGGTGTTCAGCCGATCGACGTCCGCGGCATTCTTGAGCTTGTCGTGGGAGATCGTCACCTGTGTACGGGTCTTGCTCAGGGGCTTGAACACGATCGACACGCGGCTCGCGTCCGGCTTCCAGCCGAACCGAAGCGTCTTGCCGTCGGCTCGGGTGGCAAAGGTGATCTCTTCCGTGAAGAAGCGCTTGCGCCGGGTCGGGCGCTCCCAGGCGCCATAGGCCGCCAGCTGCGTCGCCGAAACCGTGCGGGTGACACTGGTCGACAGATTGCCGACGGCTGCTTTTTTCACCACCGCCACAGGCTTGGGCGGTTCGCCCCGGCCGAGATGGCGCTCGTAGCCGCTGGCGACCATGGCGCGCCACACCGGGCCTACGTCGTGTTCGCCGAGCAGGGTGATGATCTCGCGCCGTTCCAGGCCCGAGCCGCCGGCGGCATCGAGGATCTCGAACCACGCGCTCCAAGTCTTGCCTGTGCGCGCGGCCACGGCCTCATTGCTCATGGTCGGGGCGGGTTTGGCGGTGGCGGCTTTTGAGGGCATGACTTTCGACGCGGGTGCGGGTTGGGGTTGAGGGCGAGCCATGGTGTCCCTCACATCACCGCTTCAACTTGCACGACTTCCGGCACGTAGTGCTTGAGCATGTTCTCGATGCCCATTTTCAGGGTCGCGGTGGAACTCGGGCATCCGGCACAGGACCCGCGCAAATGCAGGTAAACCGTGCCTTTCTTGAACCCTTTGTAAATGATGTCGCCGCCGTCTTGCGCGACGGCCGGCCGCACCCGCGTGTCGAGCAGCTCTTTGATCTGCGAAACGATCTCGTCGCTGACGTCGGCGCCCATCTCCTCGCCGTCGCTGTCCGCTCCGCTTTCGATCACCGCGGCGCCGGACGTGAAATGATCCATGATCGCGCCCAGCACCATCGGCTTCAGCGTCTGCCACGACTTGTCCGCGGTCTTGGTGACGGTGACGAAGTCCGTCGCGAGGAACACCCCGCCCACGCCGTCGATCTCGAACAGCAGGCGCGCCAGCGGCGAACGCGCCGCCGCTTCGCGGGTGGCGAAATCCGCCACACCTTCGGAAAGGACTTCGCGGCCGGGCAAAAACTTCAACGCCGCCGGATTCGGGGTTTCTTCGGTCTGAATGAACATGATGACGCCTGAAAGCCGCGCAGTTCGCGGCGGTATGGGGATAACTTAGTCCCTCACGGCGCTGACCGCCACTCTGCAGGCGCGCAAAGCAGTGAAAATGGCCGAGAAAACAGGTTCGTGTGACCAGAATGCCCTACGTCAGGGCGTCGATACGGGCTTCGTCGAGATCCCCGGGCACAATCGTGACGGGTATCCGGATCTTGCCCGCCAATTGGCCGGACAACGCCGTCACCAGGGGGCCGGGTCCTTCCGTGCCCGTGCCGGCGCCGAGAACAAGCACCGAGATGGTCGGGTCTTCGGTCAGCACCTTGATCAACTGCTCGGTGGTGTCGCCCTCTCGGATGTACAGCGCCGGGAAGGTGCCGGTGAGGCGATGCACTTCGCCCGCCACGTCCTGCAGCAATTGCTCGCCGACGCCGCGTGCCTCGCGTTCCATCAAAGTGCCGATGGCGGCGAAGTGGTGAAACTCTGCCTGCGGCACCGCGTGGAACAGACCGATCGCGCCATTGGTGTGCAGCGCGCGGCGGCAGGCGAAGCGCAACGCCGCTTTCAGTTCATTTGAATTGTCCACGACCACCAGGAATTTCCGGGTGACGTCGGCTTGCGGTGCGGGGTCCGGATCGCTCATGCGTCCTCCTCCCTAAGTGCGGCGGAACACGGCGCTGGCGGCATACCCGGCCGCCACGGCCAGCAGAACCGAAAGGAATCCGTAGATCGCGCCGTAGTTCATGGCGAAGTCGTAAAGGTCCGCGCCCACGCCGATCTTCGAGACCGTGAACGGCACGATCTCCGCCGACGTCACGGCTTGATCGCGGAACAGGTAGACTTCGACGAGATAGGTGCCCGTCGGCACGTTGGACGGAAAGTGCAGCTCCGTGCGGAACAGGCGGCTCGACATCATGTTTACCGAGCCGAGCTCTTCGCTGTATAGGCCGCCTTCCGTCTTCAGGCGCACCAGCGCGGTGCGGAAGGCGCCCATTTCCTCCGCCGGCAAATTGGGCGACGGAATGTTGAAGCGCAGGTTCTGCAGGCCGAGCTGATAGCGCTCCTGCAATTCCTCCGGCGCAAACTCCGCCAGCGGCCGTGTCGACGCGACGCGGTAGAACGACGGCACATCCTTCAGCGCCACCGACGTTGCGTTCACCCAGATCGGGCCGAAGCGCTCCTTGCGGCGCACGTCGATGTCCTTCTGCGGCCCGCGCACGACGACCACGATATCGCCGGGCCCATCCGTCGCGCCGAACAGCAGCACATTGGTTCCGGTAAATCCGGTGGTGATCGCGACCAGGTGGCTGGAAAGATCCGCGACCAGCGGAACGTCATCGGCGCGCGCGGGTGAATGCGCGAGCCATAGCGCAGCGAAGAGAGCCGCGGCGCGCCGCATCACTCGTCCCCCAGGGAGAAGATATCCTGCGGCGGGATCACCAGATCGAGCGCCAGCCGCAACGCCACGATCAGGACCAGCACCGCCAGGCCGACGCGCAGTTGCTCGCCTTTGAACCGCCCCGCGAGCCGCGCGCCCACCTGCGCGCCGACCACGCCGACGATCAGCAGCAGCAGCGCCAGCACCACGTCGACGGATTGATTCACCGCCGCTTGCAGCAACGTCGTCGTCGCCGTGACGAAGATGATCTGGAACAGCGACGTGCCGATGACGACCTGCGTCGGCATGCCAAGCAGGTAGATCATCGCCGGCACCATCAGGAAGCCGCCACCCACGCCCATGGTGGCGACGAGAATGCCGACCAGGAACCCGATCGCCAGCGGCAGCAGCGCGGAGATGTACAGCTTCGAGCGGCGGAACCGCATCTTGAACGGCAGGCCGTGCATCCACATGTGGCGGCCCGGCCCGCGCTCGGCAATCGCGAAGGCCTTCGGCAGCGGCTTGCCGATCACGATCGGCAAACTCTCGTACATCATGAAGCCGCCGACGATCCCTAAGAACACGACGTAACCGATCGCGATGGTCACGTCGATGTGGCCCAGGCGCTTGAGGATGTTGAACACCCAAACGCCCAAGCCGGAGCCGACAAATCCGCCGGCGGTCAGCACCCCGCCCATCAGCAAGTCCACATTGCCGCGGCGCATGTGCGCCAACACGCCTGACACGGAGGAGGCAACGATCTGATTGGCTTGGGTGCCCACCGCCACCGCCGGCGGCACGCCGATGAAGATCAGCAGCGGTGTCATCAGGAATCCGCCGCCGACGCCGAACAGGCCCGACAGCAATCCCACCCCGCCGCCCATGGCGAGGATGAGGAAGATGTTCACCGACATTTCGGCGATGGGCAGATAGATCTGCATCGCGAGGGTTCGGGCCTAGCGCGCGATCGGGAAAACGAAAATCGTTTTCATCAGCGCGTCCTTCGGTTTGTACGTGCCGAAGGCAAGAGGTTCAAGGATTTCCGGCCCTTACGCCGCGTTTTCCAGATACCATTTGTAGGTCGCGGCGATGCCGTCGGGCAGGGACGTGCGCGCGCGCCAGCCCAAGGCGCTCAGGCGCGAAACATCCATCAGCTTCTGGGGCGTACCGTCCGGCTTCGAAGAGTCGTAGACGAACTTGCCGGCGAACCCCACCGCCGTGGAGATCTGTTCCGCCAGTTCGCGGATCGTCACGTCGCTGCCGTAGCCCACGTTGATGTGCTCGTCGGCGGAGTAGCGCTGCATCAGGAAAATGCAGGCATCCGCCAGATCGTCGACGTGCAGGAATTCCCGGCGCGGCGTGCCCGAGCCCCACACGGTCAGTTCCTGCGTGCCCGCCAGTTTGGCTTGATGGGCCTTCACCAGAAGGGCCGGCAGCACATGGCTAGAGGCGAGATCGAAGTTGTCATTCGGTCCATACAGATTGGTCGGCATCGCGCTGATGAAGTCCCGGCCCCGGGCGCGCCGATAGGCCTGGCACTGCTTGATCCCGGCGATCTTGGCGATCGCGTACCACTGGTTCGTCGGCTCCAGCGGCCCGGTCAGCAGGTATTCCTCTTTCAACGGCTGCGGCGCCAGCCGCGGGTAGATGCAGCTCGAGCCGAGGAATAGCAGCTTGGCCACGCCCAGCTTGTCGGCGGTGGCGATAATGTTGGTCTGGATTTGCAGGTTGTCGGTCAGGAACTCCGCCGGGTGGGACTCATTGGCGAGAATGCCGCCCACAATGGCCGCGGCCAGGAAGATCGCGTCGGGCTTGTTCGCCGCCATCCACTGCTCGACGTCGGCCTGACGCCGCAGATCGAGTTCTGCGCGGGAGGCTTTCAGGATCGTGCAGTTCTCGCGGTCCAAACGGCGCACGAGCGCGGACCCGACCATGCCGTTGTGACCGGCCACCCACACGCGCTTGCCGGCAAGGGAGAAAGCTTCAGTCATCGCGGTGGAAGCGCTGCGCTTCTTCCTTCACCGCGATCAAATCCGCGGCCACCATTTCATTGACCATGTCCTTGAAGGTGGTGGTGTGCGACCAGCCGAGGACCTTCTTGGCCTTGGCCGGATCGCCGAGCAGCAGGTCGACCTCGGTCGGGCGGAAATAGCGCGGATCGACTTCGACCAGCACCTTGCCTGTCTTCGCGTCGGTGCCCTTTTCGTCAACGCCCGTGCCGGACCAGGTGATCTTCCGGTTCACTTGCGCGAACGCCAGCTCCACGAACTCGCGCACCGGATGGGTCTCGCCAGTGGCGAGCACATAGTCATCCGAGGTCTGCTGTTGAAGGATGCGCCACATGCCGTCCACATAGTCGCGGGCGTGGCCCCAGTCGCGTTTAGCATCCAGGTTGCCGAGATAAAGTTTCTCCTGCAGACCCAGCTCGATGCTCGCGGCCGCGCGCGTGATCTTGCGGGTCACGAACGTCTCTCCGCGCAACGGGCTCTCGTGGTTGAACAGAATGCCGTTGGAGGCGTGATAGCCGTAGGCCTCGCGATAGTTCACCGTGATCCAGTAGGCATAGATCTTCGCCGCGGCGTAGGGGCTGCGCGGATAGAACGGCGTCTTCTCCGACTGCGGCGTCTCCTGGACCTTGCCGTACAGTTCGGAAGTGGACGCTTGATAGAAGCGCGTCTTGTCCTTCAGGCCGAGAATGCGGATGGCTTCCAGCAGGCGCAGAGTGCCGAGCGCGTCCGCATTGGCGGTGTATTCCGGCGTCTCGAAGCTCACCTGCACGTGGCTCTGGGCGGCGAGATTGTAGATCTCGTCCGGCTGCACTTCCTGCACCAGGCGGATCAGGTTGGTAGCGTCGGTCATGTCGCCGTAATGCAGGAAGAACTTCACCCCCCGTTCGTGGGTGTCGCGATAGAGATGATCGATGCGGCCGGTGTTGAAGGACGACGAGCGGCGCTTCACGCCGTGCACGATGTAGCCCTTGGCGAGCAGCAATTCCGCCAGATAGGCGCCGTCCTGGCCCGTGATGCCAGTGATGAGAGCAACTTTTTGCGCCATGGTCCGTGAGGTCTTTCGTTCTTCGGCCGGAGTATGTCGTGGAACCGCAACCCGCTCAATTGCGAGGGATTTGTCGTGCCAACGCCATAGCATGTGCCGCCGCGAAAGGTTAACGCCTTTGCGCGCGGCGGCGCCACTTTAGCGTCCGCGCCGGTGGATTCAATTGCCCCGACGGGGGCCTTGGTCTAGGTCTAGCCAACCTGTCTGTAAGTTCACGGAAGCTGACGCTGGTGTCGTCCTCTCCCTCGCGCAGAACCTTCGTCGTCGCCGATGCGGCGGGTGCTCCTGACCCGGCAATGCTCGCGTCGGTGGCCGCCGCCGGCGCGGACGCGATCCGCTTTACCGCGACCTACCGCTCGCCCGATGCGCAACGCAGTCTGATCGCCGCCTGCCGCGCCGCGCGCCTCGCGTGCGTTCTGGAGATCAGCGACGCCGATGCGGTTTCGGCGGCGACGGATGCGACGTGGCTTGCCACGGCCCCAGCCGACATCAGCAACGGACCCTTGCTGCTTGAATTCGCCCGCGCCCATCGACCGATCCTTCTGGCGATCGGGGCCGCGTCCGATGCGGAAATCCGCGAGGCCCTGGGGGTGATCGCGTTTGGCTATGTTCAGTCGCCGGCCTCCGTCCCGCACCCGCGCGGTTTCCGTGAGGCGTTCCGTTCCGCCGCCGGCAAAGCCGCTTTGGCGGATAAGATCACACTGCTCCACGACCGGCTTGATCTCGCCGCCTTGACCGAGCGCGCCCGCGCATTCGAGTTGCCGGTGGGTTTGTACGACGCCTTCGGCGGCACGGCGGTGGCATCCGCGGCCGTGGCGCTCGGCGCCCGTGTCATCGTCAAGCCGGCGGACGACAGCCTCGCCGCGACCGTGTCCGCCATCCGCGATGTGGAGATGGCGCTCCAAAGCGGCCCGCGGCCCCAGCCGGAATCCCGTAAGGCCCTCGTGACTCTGGCGCCCATCGCGCCCGGCGAACCGTTCACCCAAAGCAATCTCGGCCTGCGCCTCGCGCCCGCGAAAGGCGTGTCGCCGATGGCCCTGTGGTCCTACCTCGGCAAGCCGTCTTCACGCGGCTACCAAGCCGGCGAAATGATCGATCCCGCATGACCGAAATCATCGTCATCGGCGCGGGCGGTCATGCGCGGGTGGTGATCGCCGAACTTCGCGCCGGCGGCCATAGGCTCGCGGGTCTGGTCGATGCGGATCCCTCGCTTCACGGCAAGGAACTGGACGGCGTGCCGATCCTCGGCGGCGATGCGGTGGCGGAAGCGCGCGCGCCCGCCGACGTTGTGCTTGCGAATGCCATCGGCAATCGCGGCGTCAAGGTCGGCGACAGCGCGCTTGGGATACGCCGCGCCGTGTTTGCGCGGTATCTCGCCCGCGGCTATCGCTTTGCATCTGTGATCAGTCCCTCCGCTATCGTCTCTCCGACGGCCCAACTTGGACACGGCTGCCAGATCTTCGCCGGCGCGATTATTCAGCCGGGCGCGGTGATCGGCGCGAATTGCATCATCAACACCGGCGCGCAGGTCGACCACGATTGCGTCATCGGCGCCCACAGCCACATCACGCCGGGTGCGGTGTTGTGCGGTACCGTGACCGTCGGCGAAGAAGTCCACATCGGTGCAGGCGCTGTAATTGTGCACAATGTGACGATCGGCACGCGCGCCATGATCGGCGCCGGCGCGGTGGTGGTGGGCGACGTGCCCGCGGGCACCACGGTTCTTGGCAATCCCGCACGACCCGTGAGACGTTAAACGATGCGGACATTCAATGCCCTTGCCTCCTTGAAAGGCCGTGTCGCCCTCATCACCGGCGGCGCATCGCCGCTCGGGCGCGCGCTGGCGGAGACCTATGCGGAACTCGGCGCGGCGGTCGCACTGCTCGACCGGCCGGAATCGGGCGCAGAAGATGTCGCGCGGGCGTTGACCGACACCCACGGCGTGCTCACCACGGTGATCCAAGTCGATCTCACCGACGAGGCGGCGGTGCGCAAAGTCCCGCAGCGGGTGGTGGACACCTGCGGGCGCCTCGACATCCTCGTGCTCAATGCGGCCGAGGACGCGGCCACCGCGAAGGCCGGCGCCGTCGAGGAGCAAGGCCTCGGCGCCTGGCGCGCCACGCTCGAAACACAGCTCACCGCTCCGTTTCTGCTCGCCCAACAGGCCGTTCCGGCGCTGCGCGCCTCCGGCAAGGGCAGCATCATCGCGATCGGCGCCCTGCACGGCGCGGTCGGCCTGGATTGGCGCGTGTTCGAGGACGGTGAGGGCGGCTCCGTCGCCGAGGCCACGGCCGCCGGCGGGCTTCTGCAAATGACCCGATGGCTCGCCACCGCTTTGGCGCCGCATGTGCGCGTCAATGCCATCGTGCCGGGCCTGGGCGACCGCGGCGCCGCGGCCCGGCGACGCTACACCGCCCGCACGCCGCTGGCCCGGGTCGCGAGCGAAGAGGACATCAAGGGGGCCGCGGCTTTCCTGGCATCCGACCTCTCGGCCTTCATGACTGGCCAATGCCTCATGATCGATGGCGGCTGGTCGGCGTGGTAACGTACGCGTCCGTCCGGTAAAATCCGGCCGCAATGCATCGCCTTCGTCTCTTTCGCAATTTCGCGCGTTCCACGTTCCACGCCATCCTGGGGCTGGCGCCGCGCAACCTGTTCCGCCGCCGCAACCTGGCCGTGTTCGCCCATGACGTCGTCATGGCCTATGCCGCCTTCGTCGGCGCGTTCTACCTGCGCCTCGGCCCGAACATGTTCAGCGCCGAGCCGCGGGTGTTCAAGATGGCGGCGGCCTTCGCCGGCGTCGCGGCGCTCGTCTATCTGTTCACCGGCCTGTATCGCCACGTCTGGGAATACGTTTCGGCGCGCGATGCCTACAACGTGGCGCGCACGGCGGCCCTCGTCGTGCTGTTGTTCCTGCCGGCCTGGTTCTTCGTCACACGCCTGGAAGGCTTGCCCCGTTCCCTCCCGGTGATCAGCGGCATCCTGCTCGCTGTCCTGCTCGGTGGTCCCCGCCTCGCGCTGCGAATCATCCGCGACGCCCCCTTGCAAGGCCGCGTACGCGGCACGCCGGGCACGTTCACGGTGTTGCTGGTGGGCGCGGGCCCCGAAGCGGAACAATTCGTGCGCGCCGTCGCGCGCGATCCCAACACGCCCTACACCGTCGTCGGCATGGTCACGCTGAATTCCGCGCGTATCGGGCAGGTCATCCAGGGCGTCGAGGTGCTCGGGCTCGATACGGATCTGCCGCAGATCCTCGCCGAACTCGAGGCGCGTGACTTGAAGGCCGACAAGCTCGTGCTCGTCCGCCGCGATATGCCCGGCACGGACGTACAGCGGCTGCTTGCCGTCGCGGAAGCCGCCGGCTGCCAGCTCGCCCGCGTGCCGCCGCCGACCGTGCGCGCCTTCGATGCGGGCGACGCGGACCTGCGGCCACGGCCCATTGCGATTGAAGACTTGCTCGGGCGTCCACAGATGGCGCTCGACCGCACCGCCATGCGCGACATGATCGTCGGCAAGCGCGTGCTGGTCACCGGCGCCGGCGGTTCGATCGGCACCGAACTCGTGCGCCAGATTTCGGAAGCGGGCCCAGCGACCCTTACCCTGCTCGATCACGGCGAATACGCGCTCTACACCATCGACCAGGAAGTGCGCGCCCTGCGCCCGGGTCTGCGCGTGCTCCCGGTGCTGGCGGATGTGCGCGATCCCGCGCGCCTCGCCGAAGTCTTCACCGCCACGGAACCGGAACTCGTCTTCCATGCGGCGGCGCTGAAACACGTTCCGCTCGTCGAGGACAATCCCGTCGAGGGCCTGTTCACCAACGCGGTCGGCACCCGCAACGTCGCCGACGCCTGTGTCGCGGCGAACGTGGGGACCATGGTGCTCATCTCCACCGACAAGGCGGTGAATCCGTCCAACGTCATGGGCGGCAGCAAGCGCGTGGCGGAGATTTATTGTCAGGCTTACGACCTGCGCCAATCCGGCACCCGCTTCATCACCGTGCGCTTCGGCAATGTGCTCGGCTCCGCCGGGTCCGTGGTGCCCCTGTTCCAAAAGCAGCTCGAGGCCGGCGGACCGCTCACGGTCACCCATCCCGACATCGAGCGTTATTTCATGACCACCCACGAAGCGGTGGAACTGGTGCTCCAGGCCGCCGCCGTGGGCCGCACCCGCGCCGACCATGGCGCGATCTACGTGCTCGATATGGGCCAACCGGTGAAGATCATCGAGCTCGCCCGGCAGATGATCCGCCTGGCCGGCAAGACCCCCGATGTGGATGTGCGTATCGCCGTCATTGGCTTGCGCCCCGGCGAGAAGCTCTACGAGGAGCTGTTCCACGGCGAAGAACCTTTGGTTGCGACCGACGTGAACGGCGTCCTGCTCGCCCGGCCGCGCACGGTCGACCATGCGGTGATTGCCGGAAAACTCACCGCACTTGCAGAGGCTTGCAAGCGTCGCGACAGCGCTGGGGCGATGGGGATCTTGCGCGACGTCGTTCCGGAAATGAGCCGTGGCCAAGCCACGGTCCCGCCGTCCCTGCGCCTCGTGAAATAGGCGCGCTTCCCGCTTGCGGGACGCCGGCCAGCGGAGATAGAAAGCCCCTAGCTGCGTGACTGGCGCACAGATGGATCGACCATCGGGGAGCGCAGCTGATGTACCGCCGCGCGCCTGGGCACCACACGCGACCATGAGGTGCCTCCATGATCAAAATCCGCCGCGCGCTGTTTTCCGTCTCCGATAAAGCGGGTCTCATCGACTTCGCCAAATTCCTGACCCAGCACGGCGTGGAGTTGATCTCCACCGGCGGCACCGCCAAGGCCATCGCGCAGGCCGGCCTCAAGGTGAAGGAAGTGGCCGATCTCACCGGCTTCCCGGAAATGCTCGACGGCCGCGTGAAGACTCTTCACCCGAAAGTGCACGGCGGACTGCTGGGCATCCGCGGCAACGCGGAACACGAAAAGGCCATGGCCGCCCACGGCATCGAGCCGATCGATCTCCTGGTGGTGAACCTCTACCCCTTCGAGCAGACCATCGCCGCCAAGGCGGACTACGACACCTGTGTCGAGAACATCGACATCGGCGGTCCCGCCATGATCCGTGCCGCAGCGAAGAACCACGCCGGCGTCGCCGTGGTGGTCGACCCGGCAGACTATCAGGTCGTCATGACCGATATGGCCGCCAACGGCGGCGGCGTCACCGAAGCCACCGCGCGTCAGCTTGCCGCGCGGGCCTATTCGCGCACCGCCGCCTACGATGCCGCGATCTCCACCTGGTTCGCCGGCGAACTGAAAGAAGAATTCCCGCGCTGGCTCAGCTTCGCCGGCACCTTGAAGCAGACGCTCCGCTACGGCGAGAACCCGCACCAGACCGCGGCACTCTATGTCACCGGCCAGAAGCGCGTCGGCGTTGCCTCCGCCGTGCAGGTGCAGGGCAAGGAGCTCAGCTACAACAACATCAACGACACCGACGCGGCCTATGAACTGGTCGCGGAATTCTCCGTCCCGGCCTGCGCCATCATCAAGCACGCCAATCCCTGCGGCGTCGCGCTGGGCACGGATTGCCTCGATGCCTACTCAAAGGCGCTGGTCTGCGACCCGGTGTCCGCATTCGGCGGCATCATCGCGCTGAACCGTCCCATCGACGGACGCACGGCGGCGAAGATCACCGAGCTGTTCACCGAAGTCGTGATCGCGCCGGGCGCGGACGATGAAGCCAAGGCCCTGTTCGCCAAGAAGAAGAACCTGCGCCTGCTCATCACCGACGGCCTGCCCGATCCGCGCGATCCCGGCCGCACCGTGCGCAATGTCGCCGGCGGCTATCTCGTGCAAGGCCGCGACAACGGCCACATCGGCGACGGAGATCTCAAGGTCGTCACCAAGAACCAGCCCACCGCCCAGCAGCGCGCCGACATGCTGTTCGCCTTCACCGTCTGCAAGCACGTGAAGTCCAACGCCATCGTCTATGTGAAGAACGGCGCCACGGTCGGTATCGGCGCCGGCCAGATGAGCCGCGTGGACTCCGCGCGCATCGCGCATATCAAGGCGAAGGAAGCCGCCGCTGCTGCGGGGCTGACGGAAGCGCTGACGGTCGGCTCGGTCGTCGCCTCCGACGCCTTCTTCCCCTTCCCCGATGGCCTGCTGGCGACAGCGGAAGCCGGCGCGGTGGCCGTGATCCAGCCGGGCGGCTCGATCAAGGACGATGACGTCATCAAAGCCGCCGACGAAAAGGGCCTCGCCATGGCCCTCACCGGCATGCGCCACTTCAGGCACTAGGCGTGATCCGGAAAAGTGGTCTTCCGGTTTTCCGATAAGATCACGCCCAGAATTTAAGCCTCTTCGCGCACGCCGCGCATCAACCATAGGCCGACAATCAGGAAGATCAGCACGCTCGCAAGACCGAGCCGCTGACTTCCCGTGGCAAGCGTGACATAGCCCACGGCGGCGGGTCCGAGGAATGCGGTCACCTTGCCGGACAGCGCGAACAAGCCGAACATCTCGGTGCGCTCCTTCTCCGGCGCGATGCGCGCCATCAAGGTGCGGCTCGCCGCCTGCACCGGCCCGAAGAACGTGCTCATCACCAGCGCGGCGATGAAGAAGCTGCGTTCATCGGGCGCTGCCAGCACCGCGCTCGCCGTGATCACCAGGGCGATCAAGCTCCACACGATCGTGCGCTTCGATCCGAAGCGGTCGTCCAGCCAGCCGCCGAGCACCGCGCCCAATCCGGCGGTGACGTTGAGTGCGATGCCGAGCTTGATCACTCCCGCCACATCCATGCCGTAAGTCGCCGCGGCGTACACACCGCCGAGTGTGAAGATCGTATGCACCGCGTCGCTGTAGATCATGGCGGCGATCAGGAAGCGCAGCACGTTCTTGTGGCCGCGCACGTCGCGCAAGGTGGTGGCAAGTTGGCGGATGCCCTTGCCGACCGCATCGCTGAGTTTCACGCGCGGCGCGGACGGTTCGCGCACGAAGATGAACAGCGGCAGACAGAACACCGCGAACCAGATCGCCGTCAGCAGCGCCGTCGCGCGCACGGGCTCCGCCGCACTTTTATCTAAACCGAACGGCGGCGGTGTGGCCTGGACGAGTCCGAACAACGCCACGGCCAGGCAGATCAATCCGCCCGCATAGCCCGCGCCCCAGGACCAGCCCGACACGCGGCCCATCAGGTGCGGCGGGGCCACTGTCGGCAGCAGCGCGTTGTAGAACAGCATCGCGATCTCGAAGACGATGGTGCTGATCGCCGCCCACATCAGCGCGAACGTCACATCGGCCGGGTCCGGGCGCACGAACCACAGCATCGTCGTGGCGACCACGCAGAGCAGAGACAGCACGCCAAGCCACGGCATGCGCCGCCCGCTCTGGTCCGCGATGGCGCCGAACACGGGGCTGACCAGAGCGATGATGAGTCCCGCCGCCGCCATCGTCAGGCTCCACTGCGCGGTGCCGGTGACGGGATCCGCCGCAACGCCTTGGGCGAAATAGGTCGAGAAGACGAAGGTGCCGATGACCGTGACGAACGCGGAGTTGGCGAAATCGTACAGCGCATAGGCGACGATCGGGCCCGCGCGGGTTTTCATAACCCGAGGGCGGCCTGAACCCGCCAGACGATATCCATGCTCGCCTCCGCCTCGTCGAGGGTGACAGCATTCCCCGTGCCGCGCACGGCGGCGATGAAGGCCGTCAGTTCCGTGCTCAGAGCATCCGCCTGTTCAACGTCCTGCGCCACTCCATCTTTCGTCAGGCTGCGCGCGATGTAGTCGAGGTGAAACGCGGCGTTGCCTGTTACGACATCCAGATCGCGAATGCGCGTCGGCGTCGTGCGGTCGGCGGTGACCGTCGCGGTCGCGCCGTCGCTGAACGTGAGCGTAGCGGTGGCATTGTCGCGGGTCCCGGTCGCGCTGACCGCGCTGACCGGCAAGCCCTTGACGGTCATGACCACATCCAGATCGTGCACCATCAGGTCGACGATCACATCCACGTCCGACATCCGCGCGCTGGCGCCGCTGATGCGCCGCGCGGTCAGTGTGCGGATATCTGCCGGCTTCGCAGCCAGCAAGGCCCGGATCGCCGGATTGAAACGCTCGATGTGTCCCGCGCGGATGACGGCGCCTTTGCGCACCGCACCGCGGATCTGCGCGAACTCTTCTCGCGTCAGCGCCACCGGTTTCTCGATCAGGCAGGAGATGCCGGCGTTCAGCAACGGCAGGGCGACTTGCGTATGCAGCAGCGTCGGCGCCGCGACGATCACCGCATCCACCGCGCCGATCAGCGCGTCCTGTGTGAGGTGGATCGGGCAGCCGAGATCGCTCGGGTGCCGCGCCGGATCCGGATCGACCGCACCCACCAATCGCGCGTCCGCATGCGCCGCGACGTTGCGCGCGTGGCGCAGGCCCATGGCGCCAAGGCCGATGACGCCGATGCGAAGAGGCGTGGCAGACAAGGGGCTAGCTGAGGGCTGTGCGCAAGGCCGCGATCACGCGGTCCTGATCCGCAAGCGTCAGATAGGGATGCATCGGCAGACTGACGACGTCCCGCGCCAGGTCTTCCGTCACCGGCAATCCGTTGCCCGCCACCGGATAGTCCCGATAGGGCGCCTGCACGTGGATCGGCTTCGGGTAGAACACGTTGGTCGGCACACCCTTGTCCTTCAAAGCCGCGACCAGACGATCCCGGCGCGGCGTGCGGATAGTGTACTGCGCCCATACGGAGGTGCAGTCCTTCGGCACCTGCGGTGTCTGCACAAGGTCCTTCAGCGCTTCGGTGTAGCGCGCGGCGACCGCGTTTCTTTCCGCGATCTCTGCGTCGAAGATGTTGAGCTTTTCGATCAGCACAGCGGCTTGGATGGAATCGAAGCGCGCTGTTAGCCCGACGCGCACATTCTCGTTGCGGTCTTTGCCCTGCCCATGCACGCGCACTTGCGTCAGGCGCTGGGTCACTTCCTCGTCGTCGGTGAACACCGCGCCGCCATCGCCGTAACAGCCGAGCGGCTTGGAGGGATAGAAGCTGGTGGCCGTAATGTCCGCGACGGTGCCGAGCTTGCGGCCCTTGTAGCTGGCGCCATAGCTCTGGGCCGCGTCGTCCAGGATCCACATGCCGTGCGCTTTCGCGACCGCGCCGATGGCGTCGTAGTCCGCGGGCAGGCCAAACAGGTCCACCGGAATCACACAAGCCGGGCGCAGGCCGGTTTTCTTGGCGACCGCGACGGCACGCTCCAGGCTGTTCGCGTCCATGCACATGGTGTCGGGGTGCACGTCGACGAACACCGGGGTGGCGTTCACCAGCACGGCGACTTCGGCGGTGGCGGTGAAGGTGAAGGACGGCACGAACACCGCGTCGCCGCGGCCCACGTCCTTGGCCATCAGCGCCATGATCATCGCCGTGGTGCCGCTGGAGCAGCTCACCACATACTTGGCGCCGCTATGGGCGACGAGGCGGCGTTCCGCTTCGGCCACTTCCGGTCCCATGATGAAGGCGCCATGGGCCAGAACGCGCGCGATGGCTGCGTCCATGCGCTCGCCGATGCGCGCCCGCTGGGCCTGCAGGTCGATGAAGGCGACGGGACGGTCGGTGACCGGCGCCTCGGCAAAATCTCGCATTAAAACAATGCCTTAGAGTTAAGGAACGAGGGCAGGGAAGCTGGGCCCGTGCGTCGCGACCCACTGTTCGGTCCGGTCACGCAAGCTGCGCCGAACCTAGCCGTTCGTGCCCCTTGAGGCAATTCCCGGCCTTGCTCAGGGACCTAGGAGACCGCCTTGCTAGACAAGGGCGAATCGCCCGCGTTAAGTCACCGCATGCCTCAGCGCGAGACCGAGCCAAACTTGCCGCCGCAGCCCACGGCGCTGCGCCGCCTCCTGCGGGAAGCGGTGAAGCCCTATGCCGGCGCGTTCGTCCTCGCGAGTGTGTGCATGGCGCTCGTGGCGGCCTCCACCGCCGCGCTCGCCTTGCTGATGGATCCGGTGGTCAACCGCATCTTCGTCGAACGGCGCGCCGATCTGTTGTGGCCGGTGGGTCTTGCGGTGTTCGCCAGCTTCGCGGTGAAAGGTGTCGCCGCCTACGGCCAGACCATGATCATGACGCGTGTGGGGCAGACCATCCTCACGGACCTGCAGAACCGGCTCTACGGTCATCTCCTGCGGATGGATCTCGCCTTCTTCGCCGAACATCGCACCGGCACCCTCATCTCGCGGCTCACCACCGACATCAACGCGATGCGCCTTGCCGTGTCCACCGCGCTGACGGGTCTTGGCCGCGAGAGCCTGTCGATCGTGCTGCTCATCGGCGTGATGTTCTATCAGGACTGGCTGCTCGCCACGATCGCCTTCGTCGCGTTCCCGGCGACGGTGATTCCCGTCACGGGGCTCGGCCGGCGCTTGCGCAAAGTCACGGCGAATACCCAAGCGCAAACCGGCGCGCTGATGACGCTCATCGAGCAAAGCCTTTCCGGCATTCGTCTCGTGAAGGCCTATCGCCTTGAAGGCTACGAAGCATCCCGCGCGGCCACGCTCACTCGCACGATCCGCGACCTGATCGTGCGGGCCGAACGCGTGAAGGCGGTCTCAAGCCCGCTGATGGAAACCTTCGGCGGCGTTGCCGTCACCACGGTCATTGTCTACGGCGGCTGGCGGGTGATCGAGGGCGTGACGACCGCCGGCGCGTTCTTCTCCTTCATCACCGCGCTGCTGTCGGCCTATCGGCCGATGAAAGCGCTCGCAAATGCCAATGCCCAAGTGAACGAAGGCCTCGCCGGGGCGGAGCGCCTGTTCTCCGTGCTCGACACAGCCCCGACCTTGCGCGACGCCGCCGGCGCCGTGCCGCTGCGCGTTTCCGGCGGCGAAGTGAAAATGTCCGACGTGCGCTTTTCCTACGATGGCGCGGTCACGGTGCTCGATGGGCTCTCGTTCACCGCCCCTGCCGGCAAGACTACTGCGCTGGTTGGCGCGTCCGGCGCGGGCAAGAGCACTGTCTTGAATCTCATTCCGCGCTTCTACGATCCGACCTCAGGCTTGGTTGAGATCGACGGACAGGCGCTGACAAGCGTGACCCTTGGCTCCTTGCGCGATGCTCTCGCGCTCGTCGGCCAGGATGCGCTGCTGTTCGACGACACCGTGGCGGCGAACATCCGCTTCGGCCGCGCCGACGCGAACGACGCCGAGGTCGAAGCCGCCGCCCGCGCCGCGGGGGCACACGAATTCATCGCCGCCCTGCCGGAGGGCTACGGCACCTTCGTCGGCGAACGGGGACAGTCCCTCTCCGGTGGACAACGTCAGCGCATCGCCATCGCCCGCGCGCTTCTCAAGAATGCGCCCATCCTCCTGCTCGACGAAGCGACAAGCGCACTGGATGCGGAGACGGAACGGCAGGTGCAAGGCGCGCTCGAGCGCCTGAAGCAGGGCCGCACCACCATCGTCATTGCCCATCGTCTGTCGACGGTGGCCGGCGCGGACCAGATCGTCGTCATCGACAAGGGCCGCGTCGTCGAGACCGGCACCCATGCCAGCCTTCTCGCGGCGGGCGGATTCTATGCCCGCCTTCAGGCGCTTCAATTCGCATCGCACGCCGCGGCGGCCGACTAAATGTCCGACCTCGCCCGCGCGATCGCGCTCTATCACGCCGGCAACCGCGATGCCGCCACCATCCTCGCCACGCAGGTGGTCGCGGCGACACCCCGCAACGCGGATGCGCTTAATCTTCTCGCGGTGCTGGCGTTGGACGATCACGACCCCGTCGGCGCCGAAGCCTTTGCCCATCGTGCGATTGCCGTCGGCGGCGAGGCCCCGTTCGTGCTCAACACGCTGGGCAACAGCTTGTTGGCCCAGGGCCGCAGCGCCGAAGCCCTCGAGGTTCTCACACGGGCGCAAGCTGCCGCGCCCGACGAACCCGACCTCATCTTCAACCTCGCCAATGCCCAGCAGAAGGTCGGCCAACTCGAGGCCGCCGCCGCGAGCTATCAGCGGTGTATCGCTCTGAAACCCGGTCACGTGCCGGCCTACAACAACCTCGCCGTGCTGATGAAGGCGCACGGCGATGTGGAAGGCGCGGCCTCGGTGCTGATCGAGGCGGTCGCGCACGCGCCGAAGTCCGCCGAACTGCGCTTCAATCTCGGCAACGCGCTGCACGCCGCGGGACGTCTGGACGCCGCGGAAGCCGCCTTCCGCCGCACCATCGATTTGCGCTCATCCCACGCGGAAGCCCATGCGAACCTGGGTGCGGTGCTCGGTGAGATCGGGCGCAAGGCCGAAGCGGAGGCGATGTTCCGGCGCGCCATCGCGCTCAATCCGGACCTCGTGCCCGCCTATGTCGGCCTGGCGGACCTCGTGGACGACGGCAGCATGGATGCGGTCGCGCACCGCCGCGCCGTGCTCGACATCAAGCCCGATCTCGCCGCGATCCGCTCCAGTCTGCTCATGTGCCTGCACTACACGCCGGAGACCTCGCGCGCGGAACTGTTCCACGAACATCTTGCTTATGGCGCCATGTTCGCCGATGCGGCCCCGCGCAAGCGTGCCGCCGCGCGCCCCCTTCGCCTCGGCGTCGTCTCCGGCGATTTCCGCTTTCACGCCATGCTGTTCTTCGCGCTCCCGGTGTTCGCGGCGCGCGACAAGGCGGCGTGGCATCTCACCTGCTACTCGACCACCGCCAAACCCGACGACCACACCGCGTCGTTTCGCGACGCCGCCGATGCGTGGCGTGACGTGCGCGCGTTGTCGGCGGTGCACCTGGCTGAACTCATCGCGCGCGACGAGATCGATATCCTGATCGATCTTTCGGGCCATGCGCCGCACAACCGCTTGCCCACGTTTGCTCTGCGGCCCGCGCCGCGGCAAGTCGCCTGGGGCGACTACGTCGACACCCGCGGGCTCAAGACCATCGACGTGCTGCTGGGCGATGCGATCCACACGCCGCCCGAAGATGACCGCTATTACACCGAACGCGTCGTGCGCTTCGCGCCGGATTACATCTGCTATCAGCCGCCGGCTTACGCGCCGCCAGTCGCCCCCGCCCCGGACACCGGCGGCATCACCTTCGGATGCTTCAGCGAAGTCACCAAGATCGGGCCTACGTCGGTGGCGCTGTGGGCCGCGGTGCTGAAGGCGATCCCCGATGCGCGCTTCCTGCTCAACAATCACTTGCTGGCGGATGACGCGCGCCAGACCAAGATCACGCGGCTGTTCGTGGATGCGGGCATCGGCTCGGAACGTCTCCTGTTCCGCACCGGCGGGTCCCACGAACAATTCCTCGCGCAGTATGCCGAAGTGGACGTCATCCTCGACACCGCACCGTACTCCGGCGGCCTCACCACCTGCGAAGCGCTCCTGATGGGCGTGCCGGTGCTGACCGTGCCCGGGGATCGCTTCTGCGGGCGTCACGCGACGGCGCATCTGACGCACGGCGGCTATCCGGAAGGCGTGGCCGCGGATGTGGAAGGTCTCGTCACGAAGGCCAAGGCCCTCGCGTCGGATCAGAAGGCGCGCGCGGCCTTGCGCGCGGATCTGCGCCGCCGCTTCCAGGCGTCGACCGTGTGCGATGTCGCCGGCTTCGCGAAAGCGTTCTACGCGGCGCTCAGCGCTACTTAGATTTTTCGCCCGGCTTGTCGTTTGGTTTGTCGTTGAGGCGCGACATGGAGGCCAACACCTTCCAGTCGTTTCCGTCCCGCACCCAGACGTGGATGTTGTCGAAGGTCTGATCGACGGCCGTGCCGTCAGGCAGCATGGTGCGGTGATTCACGTAATAGATGATCGCCGTGTCCCCATGCAGGGAGAAATCGCGAAAGCTGGTCTCGATCCTCTCCTTGTCCTGGCCCTTCATCGTGACGCGGGCATTGGCCAGATTATCGTTCCGGAACGGCTTGGGTGTGCCGTAGGTCCAGGCCAGGAAGTCCGGCGAGGCATTGTTGTAGTAGTAGGTGACGTCCCCTTTCGCCCGCCCGGCGTAGATCCTGAGCTCCTTGGCCCAGATTTCATCCTTGGCCTTGGTGACCTCCGCGGCGGTCTGGGCGGACGCCGCCCCGGCGCTCAGGAACGTCACAACGGCGAGAAGCGTGAGCAGGCGCAGCATGGAAAACCCCGAAAACACAGATTGGACGGGCACTTATAACCGATACGCATGGGCCCTGTTGGGCCGCTTATCCCCACACCACCGTGGACCGACCGCTGCGCACAGACTAACCTAGAATCATTCTTCTTCTGGGGAGTCTCTCGCCGATGGCCGAAAAGAAAATTGTAAAATCCAAGCTGCAAACGAACCGCGAGACCTACGCCGCGCCGTTCGTCGAAGCCGACTACGATGCCGCCGTGTTCACCGCTGCCGAAGCCGTCGCGCCGACGGTCGATGCGATCTTCACCTCGATGATGGCGCTGGGCGCCAACGTCTGGGCGATGCAGCGCCGCCTCTACATCATGGAAACCTTGATGGAGAAGAACGGCAAGGTCACGCGCGAGATGATCGAGAAGTTTCAGCCGACGGAAGCCGAGAAGGCTTCGCTGAAGACGGCCCGCGATCTTTTCGTCACCGAACTCTACGATCCGTTCAAGATGATGGGCACCGTGCACTATGGCGCGTCGATTGACGTGCCCGATCCCACCGTCAAAAAAGCCCTCTAATCAGGTTTGGGGAGAACACACATATGAAGTTCCGAATGAACCGCCGCCAGGTGTTCGAGTACACCACCGCGGCCATGGCCGCTTCCGCGACCACCGTGCTGGCCGCGAACCGCGCCGAAGCGGCCGACGTCGTGAAGCGCCTCGCGCTGCGCGGCTATGACGGCATCTACGCCCGTCAGCCGAGCCTCGACATGGAGAGCAAGGGCGACTTCTACTCCGGCATCTACACCTGGCGCGGCCAGGAATTGGAGCGTGCCGCCGAAGCGCGCGCGATCGAACTGCTCAGCGCCAAGAAGATCGATCCGAAGAAGCCGATGACCTGGAAGGAAGCGGTGTCCTTGATCGAGAAGGATCCGCTCATCTCCATGACCTGCCGCGCGCGCTCGAGCCATCAGAAGCTCAAGTACAAGATGGTGCAGGACTACTACCATCAGAACGCCGACATGTACCTGGCGGAGATGGAGAAGGCCGACAAGCTCGGGCCCGGCACGCTCGAACTGAATCCGAAGATGCACATCCCGGAATACACCGCCCACGAAATCCACTCGATGCCGGGCGGTTACGTCGGCGATGCCTTCGCCGGCCACATGTACGACTGCGGCACCAACTGGGGCGCCTACGTCGACCGCAACTACCAGGACGGTGCCCACATCGGCATGGCCGCCAATGCGGCGACGCCGGCGGACGGCAAGATCAAGCGCATCCTCGACATCGGCACCTCGAACGGACAGTTCGCTTCTTCGATGAAGCGCCGCTTCCCGGAAGCCGAAGTGTGGGGCCTGGACATCGGTGGCCCGATGGTGCGTTACGCGCACTTGAAGGCAGCCGACAACGGCATCGCCGTGAACTTCGCGCAGCGTCTGGCCGAGGACACCAAGTTCCCGGACAATCACTTCGACCTCGTCGTGTCGAATCTGCTGTTCCACGAAGTCGACTACACGGGCACGCAAGCCATCATCAAGGAAGTGGCCCGCGTCCTGCGTCCGGGCGGCGTGTTCTCGCCAACCGACGACAACCACATGCCCGAAACCGTCAAAGGCAAGTACACCCTCTGGTACAACTACCGTTGGAACCATGAAGACTGGTACGCCGATTGGCACAGCATCGACTTCCCGGGCGAGTTCAAGAAAAACGGGCTCAAGGTCGTCTCCGTGCCGAACACCCCGCTGATCCGCGGCGTGAAGGCCTAAAGACACCTCTTTACGAAGACCTCTTTACTCCGGCGCGCCGGCCCTGCGATATCGCGGGGCTGGCGTTTGCTTTTCCGCCCCCCTTTCTGGTCGAAGACCTTCTCGCGTGACCCTGCAGCAGGCCATAGCGCTCCATCAGCAAGGCAAGGTGGCGGAAGCGGCCTATGAGCAGATTCTGCGCGAGCAACCGGACAACGCGGCGGCCCTGTCCCTGCTCGGCCTTCTCGCGTTGAATACGGGCCGTGCGGAACGCGCCGCCGAACTCCTGACGAAAGCCGTCGCCGCGAATCCAGCGGACAAGGCCGCCCAAGCCAATCTCGCGGCCGCGCGGCGAAGCCTTTCCGCCGCAGCCACCAACACATCCGCGGAGTTGCATCGCCTTGGCCGCTACGACGACGCACTCGCGGCGAGCCGTGACGCGCTTGCACACGATCCAAACGCGGTCGGCGCCCATGCGAACGCGGGCCTCGCGCTGATCGGTTTGGCGCGGCACGGGGATGCTTTGGCAGCCTTTGATCGCGCGGTGGCCTTGGCGCCCCACGATCCGGCCGCCCATCACTATCGCGGCATCGCGTTGCATGGGCTCCAGCGGCCGGAAGAGGCGCTCGCGTGTTTCGATCGCGCGCTGGCGCTCGATCCGAACCGGGCCCAGGCCCATTTCGATCGCGCCATGTGTCTGCTCTTTCTCGGGCGGTGGGCGGAAGGTTGGGCGGAATACGAATGGCGCAAGCGCCGCGATGCGCCACAAGGCTTATGGCCCGGTGATATTCCGCCATGGACCGGACGGGAAGACGTGGCGGGAAAAACCCTGTTGATCCACGCGGAGCAGGGGCTCGGCGACACGCTGCTCCTTTGCCGCTATGTCCCGCTTGTGGAAGCGCGGCGCGCGCGTGATTATTTTCGCGCAGCCATCCTTGCATCGCGTGCTCCGTACGCTGAGCCCCACCGTCGCGGTCGTGAACACGACCGAGGGCCTTGGCAAGGTCGACTATGTTTGCGCCACGTTCAGCTTGCCCCTCGCGTTTTCGGATCAACCAATCCCGAACGCGATCCCGTATTTGCGCGCAACGCCTGAAGCCGCGGCAGCCTGGCGCGCGCGCATCGGGTCGCAGGGCTTCAAGATCGGCGTGTGCTGGAGCGGATTGAAATCCGCCGGCGCCGATCGGTCATTTCCTCTGGCTCTGCTTTCAGGGCTCGCGCGGCTCCCATCGGTGCGGTTGATCAGTCTGCAGAAAGACGGCGGCCGCGAAGACATCGCCGCGCTGCCCGCGGGGATGACCGTCGAGGTCCTGGACGCCGCGCACGAGTCCGGCGATTTCCTCGACCCCGCCGCGGTCATGGCCAACCTCGATCTGGTCATCACCTGCGACACATCCGCGGCCAATCTCGCGGGTGGATTGGGGTGCCGAACCTGGGTCGCCGCCAAACACGTGGCGGATTGGCGCTGGCAGTCCAGCGGGCCCACTACGCCGTGGTTCCCAAGCGCGCGCGTGTTCCGTCAGCCGATCGCGGGCGACTGGCAATCCGTTTTCGCGGAAATGGAAGACGTGCTGCGCTCGGAACGCGCCTAGTACGGCGCGTAAGACTTTTCTTCGATCAGCTTCGAGCCGAGCAGCGTGTTGATCTCGCGTTTCACGTTCGCGCGCTCGTCGTTGGTGACGTAGACCGCGCGGGCAAGATCGATGAACTTCTGATCGAAGGTGCGTGCCCGCTCGAGGTCGCGGATGTCATCCTCGACCACCCACAGCTTCTCGTTGATGGCCTTCAGCTTCGCCGCCAGGACCGCCAAACCCTTGTGCGCCGGGAACTCCCGCTCGCGCACCGCCGTCAGCTCGTCGAGCTCGCGCTTCACGTTGGCGCGCTTGGCTGCGTCGGCCAGCCGTTCGTTCTTGATCTCGAGAATGGTGATCTTGTCGATCACCTCGCCCCAGGACGTGGGCACCAGCACGGACATCGCAACGCTCTCCTTGGTCCAAGGCCGCTAGGCTATTGAATCGCATCGCGATTGTCGAGGTGCCGCGGGCAAGCCGCGGATCCGTGGCGGTGGAATATTATTGTCAACAAACTTGACTACGCTATAGTTGCCCGGTCATTGCAACAGTGAGATCCAGCACATGACCGTCCCATCGACCCTGCATCCGAACGGCATCCATCACGTCGCTTTCATGGCGGCGGACATGAAGAAGTACATCGCCTACTTCGCCGAAGTCTTGGGCTTCCCCCTTGCCGCCATCTTCGAAATGCACGGCGTGCCCGGCGCGATCCACTGTTTCATGCGCATGAACGCGCATTCGTATTTCTCGGTCGTGCAGATGGACGGCGTGGACCAGATCCCGGTCACGCTCGGCGTCACCCACGCCGGCGCCGGTGAGACGACCAGCGCCCGGGGCACGCTGCAGCACATGGCCTTCCGTGTGGACACAGAGGAAGACCTGCTGTTCATGCGCGACCGTATTCGCGGGCAGGGTATCAACGTGATCGGCCCGGTGGATCACGGCTTCTGCAAGTCGATCTACTTCGCGGGCCCCGATCACACCGCGCTCGAGGTGTCCTGGGCAATCAAGCCGATCGATCCGAAGATGTGGGTCGATCCGAACATGCTCGCGAAAATCGGCATCACGCCGGAGGAAGGCGCGCGCTATTGCAACCCGCCGCCCTATGCCGGTCCCCGGGACGTGCCGCAGCCGCCTTACGATCCCGAGAAGCCGCACCTGAACTATCCGGACAAGCTCTATCGCAAGATCCTCGCCAAGACCGACGAAGCCATCGGTCGCAGCGGCGAATGGTCGAAGCCACCGGTTGATGTGGCGCAGGCGTAAACACGGGTTCCCCGGGAGGGGTGACCTTCACAGACTGCAATTATGGAAAAATGGAGCGGGCGAAGGGCGCGAGCGCCCGAAATCGATCCGGTGGATCGATTTCAGCGAGCGGTTCCCCGAAAGGAACGGCTGCCGCCGCTAGAAATAGTTAGAAAATGGAGCGGGCGAAGGGATTCGAACCCTCGACCCCGACCTTGGCAAGGTCGTGCTCTACCCCTGAGCTACGCCCGCTCACTTTTGGCGTCTCGCAACGGCGTTTGTACCGGGCTTGCCGAGCCCTGGCCGCGCGAAGGGCGGGACTATAGCCATTCAGAGCGCCATTGCAAGGCTGCAGGCCCGCCTTCTAGGCCATTGAATCCGGCTAAGTTTGGGGTCGGCCGCCCCTGCCGCCCCCGGTGCGGGCCAACCGCTCCGGGATCAGGCCGAAACCCCTTGCCTCCGTCCTGGTTCCGTCTCATTTAACTGAGACCGTCGGTTGGGCCGCCGTGCGACCCGATGGGGTTGCGTGGCCAGCCGCAACCCCCCGCCAGAGCCCCGCCGCGGCCCGACCCCTCAAGGACCCGCGCTTTTAGGACCAGTTCATGTTGATCGGATCCAACACCGCCGATGCCGCGCCGCCGCCTGCCGACCTGATCAAGGACAGCTCGACGGCGACCTTCGTGCACGACGTCATCGAAGAGTCCAAGACCACCCCGGTGATCGTCGATTTCTGGGCGACCTGGTGCGGCCCCTGCAAGCAGCTCACGCCGATTCTGGAGAAGTTCACCAAGCAGTACGCCGGCAAGGTGAAGCTGGTGAAGGTCGACGTCGACGCCAACCAGCAACTCGCCCAGCAGTTTCGCGTGCAGTCCATTCCCGCCGTTTACGGCTTCAAGAACGGACGTCCGGTGGACGGCTTCATGGGCGCGGTCACCGAATCCCAGGCGAAGCAATTCTTCGAACGCCTCACCGGCAATGCGGGCTCGCCGCTGGATGAAGCGCTCGCGGAAGCCGATGCGCTGGCCGCCGAGGGCCACCACGCCGAGGCGCTCGCCGTCTATCAGGAAGTGCTGAACGAAGACCCGGTGAACGTGAAGGCGCTCGGCGGTGCTTTGCGCGCGTATCTCGCCCTGGGTCACGAAGACCAGGCCCGCGACCTCCTGACCGATCTGCCGGACGACATCAAGAAGGCGCCCGAGATCGCGTCCATCATCACGACGTTGGAATTGAAAGACGCCGTTGGCGAGGTCGTGGATACCAGCAAGGTCACCGAGCTCGCCGCCAAGGTCGTGGCGGAGCCGAAGAACATGGACGCGCGACTGGAGCTGGCCATGGCGCGCTATGCCGCGGGCGAGCGCGAGGCCGCGGTGGACGATCTTCTCGAAATGATCCGGATGGATCTCGCCTGGAACGAACAGGCCGCGCGCAAGCAGCTCGTCAAGCTGATGGAAGCGTTCGGTCCCACCGATCCATTGACCAGTTCGGCGCGTAGACGGTTGTCGTCGATCCTGTTCTCTTAGGCCCGGGGGCCAACGGCCGCCGGGGGTTCGGCGGCATTGCGTGCATATTAGGAGCGCCATGCGCAGCCCGATCCAAACCCGCTTCGAGGACCTGCCGGAAACGCTTGCGGTCTTTCCCTTGAGCGGTGCGCTGGTGCTGCCGTGGGGTCGCTTGCCGCTCAACATCTTCGAGCCGCGCTATCTCAACCTTGTCCTCGACTCCCTGAAGTCGGGACGCCTGTTCGGCATGATCCAGCCGGACCATGACCGCTCCGAGAAGCGTCCCGATCCCGACGCCAAGGTGGTGAACCTGGAAGCCGAACCGCCGCTCTATCAGGTGGGCTGCGTCGGCCGCGTGTCCTCGTTCGAGGAGACCGAGGATGGGCGCCTGCTGATCACGCTCAAGGGCCTTTGCCGTTTTCGCGTGGTTGAAGAGGTCGGCGGCGCGAAGGGCTATCGGCGCTTACGTGTGTCCTACGACGAGTTCAAGGACGACATGGAATCGCCGGCCAAGTTCGATCTCGACCGCGACGGGCTGATCGAACGGCTGAAGCCCTATCTCGATTCCCAGGGCATGAAGATCAACGTCGACGCCATCAAGGGCCTGTCGGAATCCACGCTGGTCACGTCGCTCTGCATGATTTGCCCGTTCGATCCCCGCGAAAAACAGGCGCTTCTGGAGGCGACGTCCGCCAAGGAGCGCGCGGAAACACTGATGGCGCTCTTGCGCATGGGTGTGTTTGAATCCAGCGGCAAGCCCGACGGTCCGCCCCAATAGGGTGTTTTAAGTAAGAGTCTGCACCAATGCCCACCGCACCGACCGAAATCGATCCCAAGCTGCTCGAGATCCTGGTGTGTCCGCTCACCAAGGGGCCGCTCACCTACGACCGCGCCACCCATGAACTCATCAGCAAGAAGGCGGGTCTTGCTTATCCCGTGCGCGACGGCATTCCCATCATGCTCGCCGACGAAGCGCGCCGTCTCGACGACAACTGATCGTCTCATAATGTCTGTGTGGCCCACCGCGATCGACTACGATCCGTCGGCGAAGTCCTTGCGCGTCACCTTCGAGGGCGGCGAGCAGGTCGATCTGCCGGCGGAATATCTGCGCGTCGAAAGTCCCTCGGCGGAAGTTCAGGGCCACAATCCCAACGAACGCGTGACCGTGCCGGGGCGCCGTCATGTCGGCATCATCGACATCGAGCCCGTGGGCAACTACGCCGTGCGGCTCACCTTCGACGATCTCCACGATACGGGGATTTATTCCTGGGCCTTCCTGCACGAACTGGCGCGTGAGTACGACGCGCGTTGGCAGAAGTATCTCACCGCCCTCGAGGCCAAGGGTCTCAGTCGGGATCCCTAGCGCATTTTCCGGCGAAGTGGTCTTTCGGTTCGCCGTAGAAAATGCGCCAAAGAAGAATCTACCCGCGCATCAGTTTGGGCAGATCGCCCACGGTTCCCATCGCGTGGCGCATCAGCAGCTTCTTTATGGCCGGCAGCTGGTTGATCACACCGAGGCCCAGGTCGCGCGCGACGCGGATCGGGGCGACGTCGTTCGAGAACAGGCGATTGAGCACGTCGGTCACGCCGGCCATCACCAAGTTGTCCGCCCGCCGCCAGCGTTCGTAGCGTTCGAGTCCGGTCGGGTGCGCGAGATCGAGGCCGAGCCGTTTCATGTCGACGAGAATTTCCGTCAACGCCGCCACGTCGCGCCAACCGAGATTCAATCCCTGTCCGGCGATGGGATGAATGCCGTGGGCCGCGTCGCCCGCGAGCACCAGGCGCTGCTCCACATAGCGGGCCGCGAATTGCAGCCCGAGCGGGTGAGAAAACCGCGGGCCGATCACGTGCAGCGCGCCCAGAAATCCGCCGACCCGTTCCGCGATCTCCGCCAGGAACGCCGCATCGTCCATCCGCAGATAGCTCTCCGCGGCGTCCGCGCGCTCGGTCCACACCAAGGAGGAACGATGCACGCCCGCGTCGTCCGCCAGCGGCAGGATGGCGAACGGGCCCGCCGGCAGGAAATGCTCGTGCGCGATGCCGTCATGGGCGCGCGTGTGGCCGATGGTCGCGACGATGCCCACCTGTGCGTAGGTCCATCCGCTCACCGGAATGCCGGCGAGCCCGCGCACGAGGGAGTCGCGCCCATCCGCTGCGACCACCAAGCTGGCGCGAATGCGCCGTCCGTCGGCCAGCGAGAGTTCACCGAAATCCGCGTCCTGTTGAAAGCCGATCACGCTCGCCGGCGTCACGCGCATGACCCCGTCACCGGCGGCTTGCAGGGCGGCGGCGAGCGCGCGGCGCAAGGTCCGGTTCTCCGCCATGAAACCCAACGGCTCGTTGCCCAGCATCGCGTGGTCGTAGTGGAGGAAAAACAGCGACGCACCGTCGGAGACGCGAATCTCCCGGATCGGCGCGTGCGCCCCCATGTGTTCCCACACACCCACCGCGGCGAGCAGGCGCTGGCTGCTCAAGGCCACAGCGGAGGCGCGGCCGTCGAATTTGGCCTCCGTCATCACGGCCGGGTCGACCCGGTCCACCACCGCCACCTTGATGCCGTGGCGCGCCAAGGCCACCGCCAGGGTGGCCCCCACCAGCCCGCCGCCCACAATGGCGACGTCGGCGTGCAGAAGCGCCTCGGATGGCTGGTTTGCGACGGGGTGGGGGCCGGACATGGGCCCAGGCATACGCCATCCCGGCCCGGGATCAAGGTAGCGATCAAGCTGCTTGAAACTTTTGGCAGATTCGCGGCTTGAATCGGGGGGGCGGGCCCCGTAAGTTGCCGCGCGATTCGGGGCCAACCGCCCCGATCTGGCCCCCATCGGCGCCGACGTAGCTCAGGGGTAGAGCAACTGATTCGTAATCAGTAGGTCCGCGGTTCAATTCCGCGCGTCGGCACCATTTTTACCCTACCTTGCGGTCCATGATCGCTCTCGAACAGACCACCCAGGCCCACTACGCCACCTTCGGCGACCGTTTTGACGCGGCGCTGGCCGCCGTGAAGGCCAAGGGCGGCGCCGTCACGCCCGAGGATCTCGCCGGGTTCGATCAGCTCCACACGGGCGGCGCCGAGGCCACCCGCGGCATGATCGCGCGGCTCGGCGCGACGTCCGGCATGCACGTGCTCGACGTCGGCAGCGGTCTCGGCGGTCCGGCGCGCATGCTCAGCGCGATCACGGGCGCGCGTGTGACCGGCATCGATCTCACGGCGGCGTTCGTCGATGCCGCCCAGCGCCTCACGGCGGAGGTCGGGCAACAGGCGCTGGTGGATTTCAAATGCGCCTCCGCGCTCGACCTGCCGTTCGCGGCGAACAGCTTCGATGCGGGGTGGCACATTCACATGAGCATGAACATCGTCGACAAGACGCGGCTCTATGCGGAGATCTTCCGTGTGCTCAAGCCGGGCGCGCGCTTCTGCTTTCACGATCCCGTCCGCGGCGCTGGCGGCGCCGACGTGACATTCCCGGTGCCGTGGGCCGAGACACCGGCCGGCAGCGATCTGCGCCCACAAGCGGAGATGCGCGCGCTTCTGGAAGCTGCCGGCTTTGACGTGATTGATGAAAGCAACGAGACCGAGGAAGCCTTGGCGTGGTTCGCCAAGATCGCTGCGGCAAATGCTGCTGCAAGCGCAGAAGTCAAAGCGCGGTCAGCCGCTCAGGCCGATCCGCGCTTTGCCGTCATGTCGAAGAATCACAAATCCAATCTGCAGAGCGGCGCGGTGGCGATCCTCGCCGTCACCGCGCGGAAACCTATCTAGCGCCCGCGACCGCTGCTCATGTTGCGGCGGGAGCCGCCTTCGCCCAACGCGGCCTTCAACTCGCTCACGTCGACACTCGGACGGCCGCGGCCGTCGAGCACAATTTCCTGCGCGGAGATCGGCCGGCCGTAGACGCGCGCGTTGGCCTTCTTGTCCTGCTTGATCACCGAGCCCTTGAACGAGATGCCCGCGTAGGCGCCTTTGGTGCGCGCCCAGGCGATCACGTCCGCCTGGCCGCCGGCGGTCGCCGCTTCGGCGGCCGTGCCGACCACCAGCACCGTGAGGCCGGCTTCCGCGCCGAACTTCACTTCGTTGCGCATCCACGCCTTCAGCGCGCGATCGGTCATCACGAACATCACGACCTCCGCGGTCTCGATGCCGATCTGCAGGCCGAGCGATCCGCCGCCCATGCCGTAGAACGCCGGGTCGCTCCAGCCGCCGCCGCGGGTGCGC
The DNA here is from genome assembly GCA_965279655.1 of Rhodospirillaceae bacterium. Classification (GTDB taxonomy): domain Bacteria; phylum Pseudomonadota; class Alphaproteobacteria; order Rhodospirillales; family Rhodospirillaceae; genus SCTM01. The sequence goes on along the minus strand of OZ257255.1, from coordinate 3,853,056 downwards.
GCCATCAAGATGCTGTTGCCGCCTTCGGCGCCGAAGATGAAACCGCCCTTCACCAACTGCGGCACCACCATCACGGCGCGCGCGCGGCCGATCAGTTCGCCGGAGCTTCCGAATTGGTTGTCGTGGCGCATGTCCTCCAGAGTGGCGGTGGCGCGGTCGATCATCGATTGAAAGCTCTGCGCCGCCTGGGCGCTGGGAACGGCGGTGGCCGCGCCGCACAGCAGCGCAGTCGTGAGCACGAAACGGCGGGAAATGGTCATGGGGCGACCTCGATGTTCGCGGGGGAAACCGCACAACAAGACGCGGAAAAGACCGGTTTGTTGCGCGCATAGGGGGAATTTCGAACGCTCTTGTCCGCCCAAACCGTGGACGCGCGCCCATATTTATGAGGCCCGGTACCGCGCGGCCACATTTCAGCGCCACGCTTCCCTTGCTAGAAAACATAATGAAAACAACAGTATATGGGCTGAGCCCGTCATAAAATGTCGCATCAAAACAAAACGCCCTGGTGGTCGGCGCTTTTCATTCCCGCTGTCCCGGCAAGGAATTGCTGTTTTAACCTCACGGCGTTGGGGATTTTTCATTTTCGAGGGGGATTTCGCTATGAACCGCCGTCCATTGGTCACGGCTCTGCTTGCCACCACCGCGTTGTTTGGAATCATTCCAGCTGCCAACGCACAGATTGAAGAGATTGTCGTCACCACCCGCAAGCGGGCGGAAAACCTCCAAGAGGTGCCGATCGTCATCACGGCGCTGACAGCGGAAACCATCGAGCGCAAAGGCATCGCGCGGATGGAAGACGTCATGAAGTACACCCCGGGCCTCAGCCTGGAAGAAGGCTTCTCCAAGCAGGACACGCGCATCACCATCCGCGGCCTATCGCCCAGCCGCGGCCGTCAGAATGCCGCGGTGCTGATGGACGACATCGACATGTCGTCGGAAGCGATCTCCAGCGCCGGCGGCTCGTTCTTCATCAATCCGCGCCTGTTCGACGTGGAGCGCATTGAAGTCGTGAAAGGCCCGCACTCGGCGCTTTACGGCCGCTCCGCCTTCGCTGGCGCGATCAACTACATCACCAAGAAGCCGGGCGACACCTTCGAGGCCAGCGTCGGCGCCGACTTCGGTTCCTACGGCAAGCAAGAAGGCCGCATCGGCATCAGCGGACCTGTCGCCGGCGACAAGCTCTCCATCGGCGTCAACGGCGCCGCGTGGAACTTCAACGGCGAGTACAAGAACACGATCACCGGACGCAACGTCGGCGGCTTCGACGGCGCCGGCGGCTCGGCCGTCGCGGTGTTCAAGCCGAACGACGTTCTCAAGTTCACCGCGCGCGGCGAATACTCGAAGGATCACTTCGACGTCTCGGCGCGGACCTTCATCTCGCCGACCGCACAAGTGCTGGCCCTGCCGGCCTCCGCGCTGTTCCTCGCGCCGAGCGGCAGCACCACGGCGGTCATCCCGTTCGTCGGCGTGATTCCGGATGTGTCCGGCCTGCCGCCGGTGCGCCAGAGCGCGAACCCGCGCACCCCGGGTGTCGACTATCCGGGCACGGACCGCACGATCCGCACCTTCACGCTGCGGTCGGAGGCGAACTTCGAGAAGCTCTCGATCATCTCGCTCACGCATTACGGCAATTCCGATACCGTGCAGTTCAACGACACCCTCGCGCAGGGTGATGCCCCAACCCTCAACGCTCTCCAGGAAACCCACTTCATCACCAACAACAAGGTGTGGAACCAGGACTTGCGCGTTCAGTCCAACGATGTGGACAGCCGCTTCAGCTGGACGGCGGGCGGCCTGTTCTGGAACGAACGCACGACTCAAGATGGACAGAGCAACACGTGTCTCTCGACCGTGGGCGGTTGCGCCACTATCGCCTCCACACTTGGCGTCACGCGCCCGTTCTTCGTGAGTGCATCCAACACCTCTGCCGCGCAGCCAAACGTCTACAAACGCGATACGCATCACTACTCGCTCTACGCGATCGCCAATTTCCAGATCACTGACGCCCTGTCGATCGAAGCAGAAGTCCGCCATGTGTGGGAAACCGAGCACATCAGCGCTCCGGTGAACACCACGTCGTACGGCTGCGCCGGCTTGGCGCGTTTGGTGGCCGGTGGCCGTCTGATCTGCGCGAGCCCCGCGCCCCAGGCGCAAACGCCGACTGTGACCGCGTTCGGCCGCACCACGACGCCTTCGGAGTTCACCACCCCGCGCGTTTCGATCCAGTACAAGTTCACGCCCGACGTCATGGTCTATGCGTCCGCCGCCAACGGCAAGAAGCCCGCCGGCAGTCTTTCGTTGCTTGCGCCGTCGTGCGTTCTTAATGCGACAAACACAGTCTGCACGACCCCCGTGGACTTCTCCGGCACGAAGTTCATTCAGGAGAGCCTGTGGGTCTACGAACTGGGCTTCAAGAGCGAGTTCATGGACCATCGTGTTCGCGTGAACGGCGACATCTACTATCAGGACTTCAAGAACAAGCAGGAAAGCGGAACCCGCACCGATTCCACGGGCATTCCGATTCCCGGAGCCGGATTCGCCGAAAAGGCCCGCGTGTGGGGCTTCGAGGCGGACGCCGCGGCGATGATCAGCGATCAGGTGACTCTGACCGCGAGCTACAGCTTCATCGATGCCAAGTACAAGAAGTTCACGCTGCAGCAGGTTACGCTGTCGAACATCGCGCTGGCGGGCAATTGCACCCGGCCGACGCCGACGGCCACCTACTGCGTCGTCGACTACAGCGGCAAGTCGCTTGTGGTGTCGCCGAAGCACTCGTTCACCATCGGCGGTGAATTCCACACGCCGGTGGGCGGCGAGATGAACCTCGTCGCAGGCTTCGACAGCCGTTACATGGGCCGTCGTTTCGCCGACCTGAACAACACCACGATCATGAACTCCTACTGGACCGCCGACGTGCGGATCGGTCTGCAGGCGGACAAATGGGCTATCACCGCGTACTGCGACAACGTGACCGACAACGACACCTTGAAGTCCGGCGTGGTCAACCTGCCTGACTTCCAGAACTCGCTGATCGTGGCTGGCGGCACCCCGCCGCAAGGTCCGGGCGTGCCGAGCGGTACGCTCGCCACGCTGCCGGACAAGCGGGCGTTCGGCGTGCGCGCCAGCTACAAGTTCTAAGAGCTAGAAGTTCAAAGCTGAGACGTCAGCGGACGAACGGAACCCCCGGCCTCATACGAGGTCGGGGGTTTTGCTTTGTGCTTCATGTAGCGGCCCGGTGATCAGCCGTGCGCCGCGCCGGAAGGTGAGGTAGGCGAGCGCCCAGTCGATCGCGACAACGATCCGGTTGCGGAAGCCGATCAGGAAGTAGATGTGGGCGAAGCTCCACAACAGCCACGCCACGAAGCCCGACAGCCGCATCCAGCCCAGATCGATCAGCGCGGCCTTGCGTCCCACAGTTGCCCAGTTGCCGACGTCGAGATAGCGGAACGGCTTGGCGGTGGTGTCTCCGTTCAGGCGCGCCTTCAGGACGCGGGCGACGTACTGGCCTTGCTGCTTGGCGACGGCGGCAATGCCGGGCAGTGCGCCGGTGGCCACCTTCGCCGTGTCGCCGATCACGAAGATTTCGGGATGTCCCGGCAGGGTGAGATCCGCGCTCACCATCACGCGCCCGGCCTTGTCGCTGTCCGCGCCCAGCCATTTCGCCGCCGGCGACGCTTGCACGCCCGCGGCCCAAAGGATTGTCGCGGCCGCGATCCGCTCCTCGCCCAATACGACGCCGCCGGCGTCGCAGGCGGAGACAGCCGCACCGCATCGCACTTCGACTCCGAGACGGGAGAGTGCGTGCGCTGCCTTGGCGGAAAGGTTCGCCGGGAACGATGCGAGGATGCGCGGTCCCGCTTCAATCAGCACGATCCGTGCCCGGCGCGGGTTGATGCGGCGGAAATCCGCGACCAGGGCGCGGCGCGCCAGTTCGGCGATCGCGCCGGCGAGTTCCACGCCGGTCGCGCCGCCACCGACAACCGCGAATGTCAGCAGCGCTTGTGCGGTGGCCTCGTCCCGTTCCATTTCCGCCCGCTCGAAGGCGATGAGGATGCGGCGGCGAATCGCGGTGGCATCCTCGATGGTCTTCAGCCCCGGTGCGAAGGGCTCCCAGTCGTCATGGCCGAAGTAGGCATGTGTGGCGCCGGTGGCCACCACCAGCACGTCATAGGGGATGCGCGTTGTGCCGAGCACGACGTGACGCGGCACCATGTCCACGCCGGTCACCTCGTCGAGGTACACGCTCACGTCGTGGCGGTCGCGGAAGATGTTGCGGATCGGCGCCGCGATATCCGCGGGCGACAAACCGGCCGTCGCCACCTGGTACAGCAGAGGCTGGAACAGATGATGGTTGCGCCGGTCGATCAGCGTGATGTCCGCGCCCGCGCCCTTCAGGTCCGCGACCACGTTCAGGCCGCCGAAGCCCGCGCCGATCACGACAATCCGCGACCGCGTCCCGGGAGCCGCTGCTTGCATGTCCTGCCCCATGATGCGAGAGAGCATGGTCAATTCCGCAGCCCCGTCAACCTGCCCGCATCATGACCGAAACCACCCTTCACGCTTTCACGCTCAAGGATATCGACGGTCGCGACTTTCCCTTGGCGCAGTTCGCCGGGCGTCCGGTGGTGGTCGTCAACACCGCTTCGGCCTGCGGCTTCACGCCGCAATATGCTGGCCTGCAGCAGCTTTGGCACGACCGGCAGAACGACGGGCTGGTCGTCATCGGCGTGCCGAGCAACGATTTCGGCGGGCAGGAGCCCGGCGATCACGTGAACATCTCCGCGTTCTGCAAAGGAAACTTCGGCGTGGACTTCCCCATGACGGAGAAGCTGAAAGTGACCGGCGCGGACGCACATCCGCTGTTCAAATGGCTCGCGGCCGAGGCGGGCTTCTTCGGCCGCCCGCGATGGAACTTCTACAAGTACCTGATCGGCCGCGACGGTCTCTTGAAGGACTGGTTCTCCAGTCCCACCGCGCCGGGCGCGCGCCGCTTTCGGCGCGCGGTCGACCGCATCATTCGCGCATAGAAAAAGGGCCCGTCGTGAGACGGGCCCTTCATCGTCTTGGTCTCAGCGTCGCTTAGCGGCGATCGCCCATGAACGACAGCAGAAGCTGGAACAGGTTCACGAAGTTCAAGTAGAGTGAAATCGCGCCCATGATCGAGGAGTGTTCCTCCACGCTCGACCCGCCCACCGCGTAGTAGGTGCGCTTCAGGTTCTGGGTGTCGTACGCCGTCAGGCCCGCGAACACGATCACACCCACCACCGAGACCATGAACTGCAGCATGGTCGAGGCAAGGAAGATGTTGATCAGGCTCGCGACGACAACGCCGATCAGGCCCATCACCAGGAAGCTGCGCATGCCGGTCAGGTCACGCTTGGTGGAGTAGCCGTAGAGGCTCAACCCGCCGAACGCGATCGCCGTGACGAAGAACGTGCGCGCCACCGACGAGCCCGTATACGCCAACAGCGGCACCGTCAGGCCCACGCCCATCAGCGTCACGAACGCCCAGTACAGCGTCTTCAGCGTGCCGATCTGGCGATTCTGGTTCATGAAGAAGATCATGCCGATCGGCGCCAGGATCGCGACCCAGCCGAGCGGGCTGTAGCCGAAGCGTCCGTTCGCGGCCTGCTGGAAGAACACGTCGCGCAGCCCGGTGTTCGCCACCAGGAAGGCGACGATGCCGGACAGCAGCAAGCCCGAGGCCATGTAGTTGTAGACGCCAAGCAGATACTTCCGCAGGCCGAGATCCATCTCGCCCGCAGCGGCGCCAGCCCAGGTCTGCGGCTGGGCATAGCCGTCATTCAGGGGTCTGCGCTCAGTTTCAAAAGCCATGTGGTTCCTCTCATGAAAAACCGTCGCGCGCGGGATCCGCGCGTGTACGCCATATATTGGGTGGGTCCGCACGCCACGCAACCGAAATCGGCGTGAATGGCAGGGGTGTAACGCCCCTGCAGCTTAAAATTCGCCTGTTCTCACAAGGACTTGATTGTCCACTTGTGACGCATGGCTATTCGTTGCGCAGCAGCGGCGCCGCTTTGGTGCCGAGCGCCCGCCAGGTCCCGGAGAAGCCGGCCGCCAGAGTGACGGCCACGCAGGCGACAATGACCTCAAGCGCGAGCAGGCCGTCCATCTCCCAGGAGATCTTCATCAGGTTGGTCACGATCGCCCAGGCGGAGAGCGAACCGACGCCCGCCGCGATCACGCCGGTGGCCAGCCCCAGCAGGCAATACTCGAACAGGAACGCGCGCAGGATGTCACCGCGCGTCGCCCCCAGCACTTTCAGCACCACCGATTCATAGATACGCCGGCTGTGGCCCGCCGCAATCGCGCCGGCTAGCACCAGCGCGCCGGCCAGCAATGCGACACTCGCCGTCAGGCGCACCGCGACCGACAGGGATTCAAGCACGTCGCGCACCATCTCCAGCGCCTCGCGTACTTGCACGACGGTGACATTCGGCATGGCCTGCACCACCGCCTGCTCGATCTTGTCCTCCGTACCTGCGTCGGAATTCACCGTCGCGATATACATTCCCGGCGCGCCGGCCAATGCATTCGGCGAGAAGATCAGCGTGAAGTTCATGGCGCCCGACTGCCAGCGCACGTCGCGCAGGTTGGCGATCTTCGCGGTGATCTCGCGGCCGAGAATATCGACCGAGACCGTGTCGCCGAGCCCGAGCCGCAAGCCCTTCGCGACCGCGTCGTCGAGCGAGAGCAGATTGTCGCCGCTGTGATCCGCCGCCCACCATTCGCCGGCAACGATCTTGGCGTTCTCCGGCACGGTCGCCGCCTGGCTCAAGCCGCGCTCGCCGCGCACGGCCCAGCGCGCATCCGGATCGATTGTCGCTTGCTCCACCGGCACGCCGTTCAGCTTGGTGATGCGGCCGCGAATCATGGAGGCGGCGATCACTTTATTGACGCCCGGCACCGCGCCGACGAGCTTGGTGAATTCCTCGGTCTGGCTCGGTTGGATGTCGATGAAGAACATGCTCGGCGCATCGCTCGGCAAGCCGTTGTTGATGCGCGCATTCAAGTTGGTTTGCAGCAGCGCGATCGCCACCAGCACGGAAAGCCCAAGTCCCAGCGACAAAACGACCGCGGTCGTCGGCGCGCCCGGGCGATAGAGGTTCGCCAGTGCCAGCCGCAGCGACGGGCGTCCCGACGTGAGCCCGCGACGGTTGGACACAAGCCGTGCTGCCAGCCCCATCACGCCGCCGGCGGCCGCGCGGAATAGAACCAGGGACACCGCCGCGCCGGCCACGAAGTACAAGGCGAAGCGCGGGTGCTCCGCGGTCAACACGGTGTAGGCGGCGAGCGCGCCGGCCAGCACCACAAGCGCGATCAGATAGCGCAGCGGCGGTCGGCCTCGTTGGGCGAGCGCGTTGCGGAACAGCGCCACCGGTGGAATGTCGCGGGCGCGCGCCAAGGGCCAGAGCGCGAACACCGCCGCGCTCAACACGCCGAACACCGCGGCGCGGAACAGGGCGGCGGGATACACGCCCATCTGCGCCTTCACCGGCAGCAGGTCGCCGATGAAATACAGCGCGACCGGCGCCACCACGGCGGCCAACCCAAGGCCGATCGCAATGCCCGCGAAGGCCAGGATGGCGATCTGGATGGCATACATCGCGAAGATGACATGCGCCGGCGCGCCCAGGCATTTCAGGGTTGCGATGGTGGTCATGCGTCCGTTGAGATAAGCCGACACCGCGTTCGCGACGCCGATGCCGCCGGTCAGCAGGGCGGTCATGCCCACCAGCGTCAGGAACAGGGTTACGTTATCGAGAAAGTTCTCGATGCCTTGCGCCGCCTGGGTCAGGCCGCGCAACCGCCAGCCCGCGTCCGGGAATTCCTTCGTCAGGCGCTCCCGCAGGGCTTGCGCCGTTTCCTTGCCGGTGACGCGGATGTTGTAGACGTGGGTGAGGAAGCTGCCGGTCTGCACCAGGTCGGTCGACGGCAAAGCGTCGGTGGAGATCAACACGCGTGGCCCGGAGGTGGTGGGCGTCACCAGACGATCGGGCTCCTTGGTGATCACGCCGCGCACCTGCAGTGTGGCGTCACCGACCTTGATCTGATCGCCGACCTGTACTTTCAGCCGCGTGAGCAGGGACGGCTCGATCACCGTGCCCCACAGGCCATCGCGGTTTGCCAGCAATTCGCCAAGGGCCCCGGGCGTTGTCAGTTCGACCGCCCCATAAAGCGGATAGGTGCCGTCGACGGCCTTCAGCTCCACCAGGCTGCGCGCGGTGACGGTGTCGGCCGCATCTTCCGTGCGCGCCATGCTGCGCAGCTGCACTTGATAGCTCACATCGCCGGCTTGGCGCATGGCGGCGAGTTTGGGTTCGTCCACCGGTCCGTTCGACAGGCGCGCCTGAAGGTCGCCGCCCAGGATCGGCTGCGCATTGCCGTCGATACCGGCCTTCACGGATTCATTCAGCGAGGCCGCGCCGCCGATGGCGGTGACACCCAGCGCGAGACAGGCGAGGAAGATGCGGAAGCCGCGCAGTCCGCCGCGCAGTTCCCGCAAGGCAAGGCGAAGCGCCAGCATGCTATTGCGCCGCGTTCGCGAGGCCTTCGCCCGCGATCAAGCCGTCGGCGATCCGCACCACGCGGTCGCAGCGGCGAGCGAGCGAGGTGTCGTGTGTGATCAGCACAAGCGTCGTGTTCGCGCGGCGATGCAGATCGAACAGGAGTTCGATGATCTGATTCCCGGTTCCGCCGTCGAGATTGCCGGTCGGCTCATCCGCCAGCAGGATTTTCGGTTCCGCCGCGAAGGCGCGCGCCAAGGCCACGCGCTGCTGTTCGCCGCCGGACAGTTGCCCCGGATAGTGCGTCAAGCGATGCCCGAGGCCGACGGCCTTCAGTTGTGCTTCCGCGCGATCAAACGCATCGCGTCGGCCGGCGAACTCCAGCGGCACCGCCACGTTCTCCAGCGCGTTCATGGTGGGGATCAGGTGGAACTGCTGGAACACGATGCCGATGTGATCGCGCCGGAACAGCGCCAGCGCGTCCTCGTCCATGTTCTGATAGTCGGTGCCGGCGATGCGCACACCGCCGCGCGACACGCGCTCCAGCCCCGCGATCACCATCAGCATGGTGGTCTTGCCGGAACCCGATGGCCCGACGACGCCCACGGCCGCGCCTTGCTGGATGGACAAATCTACACCCCGCAGGATGTTGACCGGCCCGGCGGGCCCCTCCAAAGTAAGATGAACGCTGTCGAGTTGGATGGCGGCGGGATCGGCCGAAAGTCGCGTCATGACGCTGAAGTTGCTCCACTCATTGCTGCGCAGACCTAACACGCAAAGACAGCCAACGGCAGGCCAAGCGTGTAAGCGCCCGGTAACGATAGCCTTGGCTTTGACCGTGGCGATATTGGTGTTTTCCGGCTTGTCCGCAATCGCCGCGGAATCATTAAAAGTGCCGATCAAGATCCTGGCTTACGGCGACAGCCTCACCGCCGGCTACGGCCTGGACGACATCAAGCAGGCCTTTCCCGCACAGCTCGAAAAGGCGTTGAAGGCCAAGGGTCACGACAACGTGACCGTCATCAACGCCGGCGTCTCCGGTGATACCACCAGCGGCGGCGTCAGCCGCCTGGATTGGTCGCTGGCCTCCAAACCCGATGCCGTCATTCTGGCGCTGGGCGCCAACGACGGCCTGCGCGCCGTCGATCCGGCTGTGACGGAAGCGAACCTGCGCAAGATCGTCGCGCGTCTGCGGCAGGAAAACATCCCCATCCTCATGGCTGGCATGCTCGCGCCGCCGAACCTGGGCCGCGACTACGGCAAGCGCTACGCCGGCGCTTTCGCCACGGTCGCGAAGGAGAGCGGCGTTCTGTTCTATCCGTTCTTCCTCGACGGCGTCGCCGCCGTGCCGGAGATGAACCAGGCCGACGGCATGCATCCCGCGCCCAAAGGGGTGGCGGTGATGGTGAAGGGTCTCCTGCCGCTGACCGAGAAGCTGATCGCGCAGGCGGAAGCAAAGCGCAAATAGCATGCGTCTCTTCGTCGGCATCGGCGTTCCGGAAACGCTCGCCAACCGTTTGGCGATTTTCCAAAGCGGCCTGCCCGGCGCGCGCTGGGTCGATCCCTCGAACATGCACGTCACACTTCGCTTCATCGGTGAAGTGCAGCGCAACGACGCCGAGGACATCGCCGAGATGCTGGACCAGGTTTCCGCGCCCGGCTTCGATCTCCATCTCCATGGTGTCGGCACATTCGGGCAAGGGCCCAAGGCCAAAGCCCTATGGGTTGGCGTCACGCCGTCGGAACCGCTGAACTTCCTGCAGCAGAAAATCGAGTCCGCCGTGGTGCGCGGCGGTCAGCCGCCGGAGGGCCGCAAGTTCACGCCGCACATCACGCTAGCGCGCTTCGCGCAGGCGGACGCCCATCGCCTGCAGAATTTCATCGAGGGCAACAGCTTGTTCCACGCCGGCCCGTGGACGATCGACCGCTTCACCCTGTTCGAAAGCCACCTGGGTAAGGGCGGATCGGTCTATACGCCGCTGACCGACTATGAGTTGGGGCCGATGGTCCCCGTTTAGGCGACCTTCAGGCCCGGCTTCACGGTGAACGCCGGTTCGGTCTTCGCGCGCACTTCATCGACAGTTACGCCCGTCGCGAGCTCGATGAGCGTGAGCCCGGGCCGGCCGACTTCCATCACACACAGATCGGTGACGATCAGGTTCACCACGCCGGCGCCCGTGAGCGGCAGCGTGCACTTCTTCAGGATCTTGGCTTCGCCCTTGGCGGTGTGTTCCATCAGCACGACCACGCGCGGCACGCCGGCCACCAGATCCATGGCGCCGCCCATGCCCTTCACCATCTTGCCGGGGATCATCCAGTTCGCCAGATCGCCGTTGTCCGCGACCTGCAGGGCGCCGAGGATCGACAGCTGAATGTGCCCACCGCGGATCATCGCGAACGAAAGCGCGCTGTCGAAGAAGCTGGTGGACGGCAGTGTGGTCACCGTCTGCTTGCCGGCATTGATCAGGTCGGCGTTCTCTTCGCCCTCGAACGGGAACGGGCCCATGCCGAGCATGCCGTTCTCGCTGTGCAGCTGAATCGACATGCCGGGCGGCACGTGGTTCGCCACCAGCGTGGGAATGCCGATGCCGAGGTTGACGTAAAACCCGTCGCGCAATTCCTGCGCGGCGCGGGCAGCCATCTGATCGCGATCCCAAGCCATGATGTGCTCCTTATTACGCGCGCTTGCGGACGGTGCGCTGTTCGATGCGCTTCACCACATTGTCGAGCTTGACGATGCGATGCACGAAGATGCCCGGCGTGATGATGTGGTCCGGATTGATCTCGCCGTTCTCCACAAGCTCCTCGACCTCGGCGATGGTGACCTTCGCCGCCGTCGCCATCATCGGATTGAAGTTCCGCGCCGTCATGTTGTAGACGAGGTTGCCTTCCTTATCGCTCTTCCACGCGTGGATCAGCGCGACATCGGCGAACAGCGAACGCTCCATCACATACTGGTGGCCGTCGAATTCGCGCACCTCTTTTCCCTCCGCCACCTTCGTGCCCGCGCCCGTGCGCGTGAAGAAGGCGGGGATGCCCGCGCCGCCGGCGCGGATGCGTTCCGCCAAGGTGCCTTGCGGGTTGAATTCGATCTGCAGCTCACCGGCGAGGTACTGCTTGGCGAAGGTCGCGTTCTCGCCGACGTAGGAGCTGATCATTTTCGAGATCTGCCGGGTCTCCAGCAGCTTCCCCAGGCCGATCCCGTCAACGCCCGCGTTGTTGGAAATCACCGTCAGGTTCTTGGCGCCGGAGTCTTTCACGGCGTCGATCAGGGATTCGGGGATTCCGCACAGTCCGAACCCGCCCGACATGATCGTCATGCCGTCGCGCAGCAGGCCCGCGAGGGCCTCCACGGAAGAGGCATAAGTTTTGCTGACCGCCATAAATCACCTTGTCGCCAAATATTGGTCGTTAAACGGGCCGGAAATGCCGCGCCGTTCAAGGGGCACAAGTATCACGCGCCGCCGAGCGTGGCCAGGGGGCGAGGGCGATTTAGGCCCGCCGTTAGTGGCCAAATCGCGTCAGGGTGCGCTCCACATCGCTGACGTAGGAGCCGCCGAACAGGCGCACGTGCACCAGCAGCGGATAGAGGTTGTAGAGATCGCGCCGCTCCTCGAAGAACCCGGGCGCGATCGGCCGCAGTTCGTTGTAACGGGCGAAGAACGCCTTGCCGAAGGTGTTGAACAGCGTGGCGAAGGCGAGCTCGATTTCCGGATCGGAATAGGAGATCGCCGGATCCACCAGGCCCACCAGCTTGCCGCCGCGCACCAGGATATTGCCGCCCCACAGGTCGCCGTGGATCAGGGCCGGCTCCGCATCGTCGGAAATCCACCGGTCGAGATGATCGGCGAGATTGGTGATCCGTGTCATCAGCGCATCGGGCAGGCGTTTGGCCGTCAGCGCTTCCTGCGCCATGTGCATCAGGCGCCGGTCGCGGAAGAACGCGCGCCACGACCGCGCCCGCGCGTTGGGTTGCGCCAAGCCGCCGATGGCGGTCTCGAAGGATAGGCCGAATGTGGGCCCGGTGATGCCGTGAAGGGCCGCGATCTTCTCCGCCGCGTCCATCTCGGCCGCGTCGTCGATCTCATCGCCGGCCGCGATGTAGTCCATCAGCAGCAAATCTTCCGCCGCCAGCAGCGCGCGCGGCACCGGGACGCGGCTGTGCTCGGCGAGATACCCGAGCATGCGCGCTTCAAGCGCCATGCCGGTTCCCAGCTTGGCAACGATCTCGCGGCCATCGCTAAGCGTCACATGCCGCACATCGGCGACACAGCCGCCGCTCAACGCGCGGTTGGCGACAACGTTGCTGCCCAGGGCGGCAGCGATGAGGGCGTCGAGATCGCTCACGCTAATCCGATCACAGGCCGCGCTTGATTTCGGCCAGTAGCGCGGCGCTCGCAGCTTCCACCAGGTCGAGCACCTTTACGAAGCCTTCCGGCCCGCCGTAGTAGGGGTCCGGCACGTTCTTCACCCGCTTCTCCGGATGATAGTCCAGGAACAGCCGTATCTCGGCCTTGGCGTCGTTGGGCCGCAACGCCATCAGATGATCGTGATGGTCGCTGTCCATGGCGAGGATGAGGTCGAAGGTCTTGAAATCCTCGCGGCGCACCTTGCGCGCCCGCAGCGCGCTCATGTCGAAGCCGCGCGTCTTCGCGGCGGCGACGCTGCGCGAATCCGGCGGATCGCCGACGTGATAGTCATGGGTGCCCGCGGAATCGATCCCGAGGCTGGCGCTCAATCCCGCTTGTTCCGCCTGATGGCGGAACACCGCTTCGGCGGTGGGCGAACGGCAGATATTTCCCGTGCACACGAACAGCACGCGATACATGCGCGGGCTCAAACCGGGAATCTCCTTTTGGGTCATGGTCGATCCCAATAGACTGATGTTTCCTCTGCCGATATGAGCCAGTCGCCTGTCCGATGCAAGACGTCCTGTCCCTTGCTCACGTTCCCCCGCCGGACGGCCGCATCGTGATCCTCACCGGTGCGGGCATTTCCCAGGAATCGGGGCTGGAAACCTTTCGCGATCCTGACGGCATCTGGGCCAAGGTGCGGCTGGAAGATGTCGCCACGCCCGAGGCCTTCGCGCGCGATCCGGAGCGCGTGCACGCGTTCTACAACATGCGCCGCGCCCGACACCGCACCAGCACCGTGGCTCCCAATGCCGCCCATCTGGCGCTCGCGCGGCTCGAGCAGGCGTGGCCCGGCGACGTGCTGATCGTCACCCAAAACGTGGATTCCCTGCACGAACGCGCCGGCTCCACCCGTCTCATCCATATGCACGGCGTTCATTCCAAGGCCCGCTGCAACGGTTGCGGGCACATCGTGCCGTGGGAAGGCGATATGTCGTTGGCCACGGTGTGTGAAGGCTGCGACGCGCCCGGCGGCATGCGCCCTCACGTCGTCTGGTTCGGCGAGATGCCTTTGGACATGGACCGCATTCAAGCAGCCCTCAGCGAATGCGATCTGTTCATCTCCATCGGCACGTCGGGCAATGTCTATCCCGCCGCCGGCTTCGTGAACCTGGTGCGCCGTCTCGGCGACGCGCACACGGTGGAGATCAATCTCGAGCCGTCGCGCGGCGCGTCCCAGTTCGCGGAAGCGCACTACGGCACCGCTTCGACCACGGTCCCGGCCTATGTGAATGCGCTGCTCGCCGCGGTGAAATGAAGGCGTGCGTTAGGCGCCCTTGGACTCGTCCACGTCCGCTTCCGCCTCGATCGCTTCCATGTCCTCGTCGGACAGACCGAAGTGATGGCCGATCTCGTGCACCAGCACATGGCGCACCACATGGCGCAGGTCTTCCGACGTCTCCGCCCAATAGTCGATGATCGGCCGGCGATAGAGGAACACCATGTCCGGCATGGTGCCCGAGGCTTCCGTGCCCCGCTCCGCGATCGAGATGCCTTGGTACAGGCCCAGGATGTCGAACGGGCTGTCGAGTTGCATCTGCTCGCACACTTCGTCGTCGGGAAAATCGGCGACCTGCAGCACAACGCCCTTGGTGAAGCCCTGGAACGGCTCGGGTAAGCTCGCCAATGCCGCGCGGGCAAGCTTGTCGATGTCCTCCAGCGACGGCGGTGAAATCGGCTTATCCAAGGAGCCTTCCCCTCATGGTCCAAAAATCAGCGGTCTCGAAACTCGATCCGGCGCACCGCGCCGAAGCGCTCAAAGCGCTTCCGGCTTGGAAAGACGTTCCCGGCCGCGACGCAATCCAGCGCAGCTTCACGTTCCGCGACTTCAACGCCGCTTTCGGATTCATGAGCCGCTGCGCCCTCAAGGCCGAGAAGATGGACCATCATCCCGAGTGGTTCAACGTCTACAACAAGGTGGATGTGACGCTCGCCACCCACGATTGCGGCGGTGTCAGCGCGCGCGACATCGAACTCGCGCGGTTCATGGATGACGCAGCGGGCGGCTAGCTGCGTCCTTTGGCCAGCGCCTGCTCGCGGAAGAGAATGTAGAGAGTCGAAGCCACAATGATGGCAGCCCCCGCCCAGGTCCACAGGCTGGGGATTTCGCTGAACACGAAATACCCCATGATCGCGGTCATGATGATCTGACTGTAGTCGATCGGGTTCAGCACCGTCGCCTCGCCGTGGATGTAGGCGTGGATCATCAGGTACTGCCCCAGCGACGACGCGATCCCCACGCCGGCCAGCAGCATCCACTGTTCGAGAGTCTGCGGCGTCTCCCACACCGGGATTGCGGGAAAGAGACACAGCACCGCCGCGCCGACGGAGAACCACGCCATCACCGTGCCGGGCCCGTCCACCGCCGCCTGCCGGCGCACAACCGACACCGAACATGCGGCTGCCGCCGCCGCGCCCAAGGCCGCGAGCGCGGGCCACGACAAACCGAAGTCGTTCGGCCCCAGCATGATGATCACGCCGGCGAACCCCACGATGGTCGCCACCCCGCGCCGCCACCGCACGATCTCACCCAGCACCAACACGCCCAGCACAATCATGAAGAGCGGCCGCGTGAAACTCAGCGCGGACGCGGTGGCGATCGGCAGGTGCGTCGCGGCGTAGAAGCTCAGGTTCATCCCCACGACCACGAACAGGATCCGCGTGAGATGCAGGCCCGGACTCTTCGTGCGGAACGCACCGAGACCTTGGCGCGCCACGAACGGCGCGACGAGCGCGAGACCGAACAGGGAGCGGATGAAGGCGATCTCGGGCGACGCGAACTCGGTACCAAGCCGCTTCACCAGCACGATGGTCACCGCGAAGCACAGCGAGGCCGCGATCATCCACCGCGCGCCGCGCTTGTTGTCGATCGGCGGCAAGGTAGTCGCGGGCGGCGGGGTCAGCGGCTCGGACATCTCACGGTCTGCTAACGGTCCGAGGTGATGGAAAGCCCCGCGCGGAAGCACTTTGGGCACAGCGGCGGCTGTGATACCTGTGCAGCCATGAGCGCGCAAGAATCCGTCATGCCGGAGATTGTATGGCAGCCATCGCCGCAACGCATAGCGGCGTCGAACCTGACCGCGCTGACGCAGAGCATCAACACGACCTTCGGTGCCGGTATTACCGGCTATGAGTCGCTGCATCGGTGGAGCCTGGCGCACAGCGACAAGTTCTGGCGCCACCTGTGGGACGTCTGCGGCGTCCGCGGCGATCCGGGGTCCATCGCGCTCGCCGATGCCGGCGATATGTTGAAAGCGCGCTTCTTCCCCGAGGCGCGCGTCAACTACGCCGAGAACCTGCTGCGTCCGCGCAGCCCCGATGCGGAAGCCATCGTCTTCCGCGCCGAGGATGGCCGCACGCGCCGCTTCACCTTCCGCAAACTCAGCGATGCGGTTTCGCGCATGAAGCAAGCCTTGCAGGCCGCCGGCGTGGAGAAGGGCGACCGTGTCGCGGCCTACATGCCCAATTGCCCTGAAACCATCATCGCCATGCTCGCCGCGGCGTCGCTGGGCGCGGTCTTCAGTTCCGCCTCGCCGGATTTCGGCGAGAACGGCGCGGTCGACCGCTTCGGCCAGATCACGCCCAAGGTCATGTTCACGGTCGACGGCTATCTCTATGCCGGCAAGACCATCCCGCTGCTCGAGCGCGTGAAGGCGATCGCCGCGCGCCTGCCGAGCCTGGAGAAGGTGATCGTCGCGCCGTTCCTGAAAGACGGCCCCGCGATTCTGCGCGATATGCCGCACACCGTGTGGTGGGACGACGCGGTCGCGCCGTTCCACCCGGGCCGGCTCAGCTTCGAACGCGTGCCCTTCAACCACCCGCTGTTCATTCTGTTCTCCTCGGGAACCACCGGCGTGCCGAAGTGCATCGCCCACGGCCACGGCGGCACATTGCTCCAGCACTTGAAGGAGCATCGCTATCACGGCGACATCAAGCCGGGCGACCGCGTGTTCTACTTCACCACCTGCGGCTGGATGATGTGGAACTGGATGGTCACCGCCTTGGCGTCGGAGGCGACGCTGTTGCTGTTCGACGGCTCACCGCTTCATCCGGACCCCAACGTGCTGTTCGCCTATGCGGCGGCGGAACGGTGCACCTTCTTCGGCACCTCGCCGAAGTTCATCGACTCAATAAAGAAGTCCGGCTTGCGTCCTGGCGAGGCACACGATCTCTCGACCCTTCGCACCATCATCTCTACCGGTTCCCCCCTGGCCGCGGAGTCATACGATTTCGTCTATGACGCGGTGAAGAAGGACGTCCATTTCGCCTCCATCTGCGGCGGCACCGAGATCATCTCGGGCTTCATCCAGGCCGCGCCCACCCTGCCGGTCCGCCGCGGCGAACTGCAGTGCGCCGGTCTCGGCATGGACGTGCGCGTGTTCGACGACGACGGCAACACCGTGGTCGGCGCGAAGGGCGAACTCGTGTGCCTCAACCCGTTCCCCTCCATGCCCCTCGGTTTCTGGAACGACAAGAACGGCGCACGCTATCGCGCGGCCTATTTCGAGCGCTTCCCGGGCGTGTGGACCCACGGCGATTGGGCGGAGCGCACGCCCACAGGCGGCTTTGTCGTCACCGGCCGCTCCGACGCGACCTTGAATCCCGGCGGCGTGCGCATCGGCACGGCGGAGATCTACCGGCAAGTGGAAGCCCTGCCGGACGTGCAGGAATCCCTCGCCATCGCGCAGGAATGGGACAACGACGTGCGCGTCGTGCTGTTCGTGGTGCTGAAAGCCGGCGTGGACCTCAGCGATGCGTTGATCAAGACGATCAAGACGCGCATCAAGGAAGGCGCGTCGCCGCGCCACGTCCCGGCGAAGGTGATCGCCGTGCCGGAACTGCCGCGCACGAAGTCCGGTAAACTGGTGGAACTGGCGGTGCGCGAAGTGGTACACGGCCGCCCGGTGCAGAATATCGAGGCGCTCGCCAATCCCGGCGCCCTCGACGCGTTCAAGAACCTCAAGGTCCTGGCGAGCTAATCATATGCGTGGATATTTCGGCATCGGCGTGGAGGGCATCAACAAGCCCTTCAATGTGGGCAACCTGTTCCGCAGCGCGCATGCGTTCGATGCGAGCTTCGTGTTCACCATCGCGGCGACCTATCGCAAGTCCGAGATCGGTCAATCCGATACGTCATCCGCCCTGTCCAATCTGCCGTTCTACAGCTTCCCGTCCGTGGGCGAGATGCTGATGCCCAAGGGCTGCGCCCTTGTCGGCGTTGAACTGATGGATGACTCCGTGGAACTGCCCAGCTTCACCCATCCGCGCTGCGCCGCGTACGTAATGGGGCCGGAGCGCAACTCCCTGTCGCCGGCGCTGGTGGCGCGCTGCGATCACATCATCCGGATTCCCACGAAATTCTGCCTCAACGTCGGCATCGCCGGCGCCCTGGTGATGTACGATCGTATGATCAGTACGCGCCGCTTCGCCGCGCGGCCGGTGATGCCCGGCGGCGCGGAGCTCAATCCGCTCACACGCTATCGTGACGCCGCGCCCATGGCGGAAGTCGCCCTGGCCGCGCGGGACAACGAAGACCTGGATGCGTAAACATCGGGGATGCTTGAAGCGCTTGCATCGCCGTCCGCGCTTCCGCAGAATCACGTCACGCTTCATGACGTCACACGTCGCGCGAAAGGTTAACGCGTCCATGCGTTTCGTATCTTCCCTGGTGCTTGGCCTGATGATGGCACTCTTGGTGTCCGCCGCCGCGCAGGCCGCGGCACCCGAGGCCAAGCCGCTGGGCACCTTCGGTAAGTGGACCGCCTTTACCACCACGGAAGCCGGCAAGCCCCTGTGCTACGCGGTGCTCAAGCCCGCCAAGACCGAAGGCGACTACAAGGCGCGCGGCGACGTCATGCTCACGGTCACCCATCGTCCCGCGGAAAAAGCCTTCGACGTGATCTCCATCGTGGCGGGCTATCAGTACCAGCCGGATTCCGATGTGGCCGTGACGGTCGGCAAGAAGACCTGGGCCTTGTTCACCTCAAGCGACCGCGCCTGGGCGCGCGACGCGGCGACCGACAAGGCCATCGTCCTGGCGATGACAAAGGCCGTGAGCCTCACATCCAAAGGCGTGTCCGCCCGCAAGACCCCGACCACGGACAACTTTACGCTCACCGGCTTCCCGGCCGCCTATCGCGCCATCGGCGAAGCCTGCAAGAAGCCTGCGGGTTCGTGAACACCGGGCATTAGTCGCCACAGGCTGTCATCCCGGCTGGCCGACGACGGAGTCGCGATACAAGTGGCGCCGCGAAGACAAAGTCGTTCGCCGCAGCCTCCTCCAACATCCATCGGCCCATGGCGTCGTATGAGACGGGCAGCCAAGAGTTTTGAGCGCCGCTCCAATCCGCCGAGGCCACGGGGCGCTCGTCCCTCCCTTTGGAATTAACTCCGGCCCGAACCAGCGTCCAGCGCAGCGACGCAAACGCACCGCTGCCGAAAGAGTCCACGACCGCTTGTTGCTCAGCGACCCCGCGCCCTATTGCGCCAGGTATCCTTGAGAAGAAGCGAATGGCCCGGCCGACCGGCGCGCCCGGTGGTGAGGCGATCAGTGTGTTGATCACGATGAAGCGGTCGACGCCCGCGGCGAGCATTGACGCCTCGACCGTGGCTGTATTCCTTGAAAGCAGGGCCGAGCCATCAGAACTCGCCGACGTCACGCCGAGAGCGGTAAGCACCGCACCTGCTCCAGAAAAGGCGTCCGTCAGGGCTTCTTGATCGGCGAGCGATGTGACAACGGCCACGCGGGAGCCATGCGGCACATCGGTGATTCGTTCGGGCCGCGAGCGGACAATCGCGGTGAACCCGATCCCCTCCGCGCGGCACACGCGGAGGATTCCCTGACCTAGGCCACCCGCAGCGCCGACGACCGCCACACGACGGGGTAACGGCCGCGAGCCGACGCGAAGGATTTGATCAGCGTTCACGTCGCAGCGCTCCAATGATCTCTCGCAAGTCCTGTGGGATGGGCATCGTCTGAAATGCACTGACATTCGAACCGCCGGTGTTGCCGCGAGGAACGAGGCCGAAGGCCGTCAGGATCGCCGCGCCAATGACTCGCTGCGCCTGGCCCATCACCTCACCCAGCCGTCGTTGGCGCAGTCCCCACAACAGCATGTGCACGTGAACACGCACATGCTGCGCCGTTGAGGCCTGGGCCAAGATGTGGGCCCGCTCCAGATGTCCGAAGGCCCTGTGCGCATCGCCCACGCGTTCGGCATCGGTCGCCGCGACCAGTTCGGCATCGACATGCGGCGTAAGGCGATAACCCACATCCGTGCCGGCCCGCGCCTGTAAGCCGTTGCGGTCAGCACGAGAGAGTCGCCACGCCAAATATGCGCCCGCGACGACATCATACGAGGCGCAGAAGAGCGGCCACCACGTTGGAACGCCCGGATTGTCGATGACGTGCCCATGGAGAAGATCGAACACGCCATGTCCGGCCAGACCCGCGGCGACCAGCCAGAGATTGGTCTTGAGGCCGATCACGGCAATGCAGATGAACGCGGCCGTCGCGATTGCCTCGGCGGCGGCGATCTGGGCTGACCCACTCATGCAGGCGAAGAGATCGTAGTAGGCGGCGACCACAATGAGGACCGTCGGATAAAACGCGCGGTCGCGATCGAGGCCGACGAGCGCGGCGAACAGGCCGACGATCAGGGCCAGGCTTCCACCGATGACATATTCCATGGCAGTTCTCCCATGACCCAGGCCGGGGTTGGGCCGGCCTGGGTTATTCAATGATCAGGGTGTGCCGCAGGCACTTTGCGGTTCGCACGCGCAGGCCGCGCCGCATGCGCACGCCGTTTCCGCGGTTTGCGCGGAAGCGCCGGCAGCCGATTCGCAGCCGCAGTTCTGAGCCGTGGTGCAGTTGCAGTCGGTGCCGCAGTTGCAAGACAACGCGTTGGACGTATCGGTCATTGGAACCTCCTGGGTTTCCGGTTGTTGACGACCGATATTTAGCCCCGCGCGACCCGCCGGACTTGAACGTAGCGGCTACGTTATACGCAGGGCGGCGGGTGAGATCCCGAACATGCGCCGGAACGTGCGGCTCAGGTGCGCCGAGTCCGAAAAGCCTGCGTCATGCGCCGCTTGGGTCAGCGAGGCCCCCGCCGCGAAGTGTTCGAGCGCCCGGCTCAGTCGCAACCACAGAAGATAGGTTTTGAACGGCAAGCCGGTGTGCTCCACGAACAAGTGGCGCAACCGTCCCGGCGACAGGTTGACGGACTCGGCGGCCTCGGTGAGGCCGATCCGCCGATCCAATTGCTTCGCGGCCCAGGCCGCCGCCTTACGTACCCGCAGATCGGGCACGTCGGCCCTGGCGCCGCTGCTCAGGCGGGAGATCAGGTCCTGCCCGAGATTGATAAGGTCAGCGCGAGAGGTTTTGGGCGGTGCGCGAAACGCCGCCGCGAGGCGCGCGCGGCTTTCGTTCAGAAGAGAGGGCGGGATCGCCGCCAACGCGGCGCCTTTGAAGTGTTCCGCGAGGATGGCCCGCCCGTTCCGACTCTCCGGCTCGACGAAGAGCAGGCCCATCAGTCCTTCGGCCTCGAAGATATGGTCCACGTCCGGCGCTACGGCCACCGCGTCACCGCCCATCTCGGCGTCGACCGTCTTGAGCCGAAACCGGCCACCCAGGCCGAACGTGATCTGGATTGCATGGTGAGCATGCAGGTCGGTGTGTTTTCGCTCACGCGATGCGGCGGCTGTCGCGTCCGTCACCCAAAGCGCACCTCCTTCCCACATGACGATCCGCGCATGTGCCAGGAGTTCCATTCCTACACCCGCGTCGCCACCAACTGGGTGATCAGTCCCACCGTTCCATCGCCCACCGGCGCGCCATCGATGCTGATGATCGGCCGCAGTCCCAGGGCGTTGGTGATGAAGGCCTCGGCGGACCGGCCCAGCATCTCCGGCGTGATCGTGCGCTCCTCCGCCTTGGTCAGCGTAATGACGTCCGCCCGCGCGATGCCCGGCAACGCGCCGTCGGACACCGGCGGTGTGAGCAATCCGCCGTCGATCAGCAGGAACACATTGCCGACGGTCGCGCAGGCGAGATTGCCCGCCGTGTTGAGCATCAACGCGTCGTCGGCAGCGCGCGCGGAGGCTTCCTGCCGGGCGATGATGTTGTCGAGATAGCCCAGCGACTTGATGCGGCTGGTGGGTGAATGCTCATTGCGCCGCGTGCCGGTGGCAACGATCACCCGCGCCGGACCGGCGGGTGCCGACAAAGGACTGATGGTGATCAACACCGTCGGATGCCCCGACGCCGGCGGCACGATGCCGCGCGCGCCTATGCCGCGCGTGACGGTGAGGCGAAGCGCCGCGTCCGCCATGCCGGCGTCCATCAGCAGGTCCGCCATCCATCCGCCGAGCGTCATGTCGTCCGCCGGCAAGGCCAGCCCGATGGTGGCTAGCCCGTTGCGCAGGCGCGCCAGATGCGCCGCCAGCTTCGGCGCCTTGCCGCGCCGCACGGCGATGGTCTCGAACACGCCGTCGCCCAGCGTCAGGCCGCGATCGCGCGGATCGATCCGCGCGTCTTCCGCGTCCACCAATACGCCGTTCAGGCTGACCTTCATGCGCCCGCGCTGTCGTTCAGCGCCGCCAGCAGCGGCGCGACCTTGACCAGGCTTTCCGCGTATTCGAGCGCGGGATCGGAATCCGCCACAATGCCCCCACCGGCTTGCGCATAAATATGCGTGTCGTCCCCCACCAAGGACCGGATCACGATAGAGGAGTCCATGGCGCCGTCAAAGCCGAGCCAAGCCACCGTCCCGCAGTACGGCCCGCGCGGCCCCGCTTCCAGATCGTGGATGATCTCCATCGCCCGGATCTTCGGCGCGCCGGTGATGGAGCCGCCGGGGAAACACGCCCGCAACAGATCGATGGCGGTGGCGTCCTCGCGCAAGGTCCCGGTCACGACCGAGACCAGATGATGTACCGCCGGGAAGCTCTCCAAGGCCTGCAGCACAGGGACGTCGATCGATCCCGGTTCGCACACCCGGGCGAGGTCGTTGCGCAACAGGTCGACGATCATCAGGTTCTCCGCCCGATCCTTGGGGCTGCCACGCAGCTCCTGCGCCAAATCCGCATCGACGCCCGGTTGAGTCCCGCGCGGGCGCGTGCCTTTGATGGGCCGGGTCTCGACATGGCCTTGGCGCGACAGGGTGAGGAATCGTTCCGGCGAAGCGGAGAGCAGGCGCACGTTGCCGAAATTCAGATAGGCGCTGAACGGCCCCGCCGCCCGCGACCGCAGGCGGCGATAGACCCCGAACCACTCCAGCCCCCGCGGCGCGTCGGCGATGAACCGCTGGGTGATGTTGGCCTGGAAGATGTCGCCGGCACGAATGAGTTCGATCGCCGCGCGCACATTGCCTTCATGGTCCGCGCGCGTGATTTCCGCGCGCCACGGTGTTCGCGCGCCCGCCGGCTCCGGCGGCAAGGGTGCGGTGCCCAGACGGCGCATGAGTGCGGTGGCGCGCTCCATGGCATCGGCCCCGCGCGCGATCACCCACGCCTGCCGCGACGGGTGATCGAACGCGGCGACCAGATCGTAGATCCCAACCACCATATCGTCGGCGAACATGCGCGCTTTCGGTGGCGGCAAGTTCTCCAGCACGCCGCCGAGTTCATAAGCGAAGAATCCAACCGCTCCGCCGGTGAACGGCACCGGCAGATCCACCGGCTCCTGCTTCGCGCCCAGCGCTTTCGCCACCGCCGCGAACGGATCGTATTTCCAAGGATATGATCCAGCGCGGATCACTTGGCGCGGATCGACGGCGATATAGCTCGCGCGGCCTTGCGCGGTCTCGAGCGCGCTGTCGAGCAGCACCGCCATGGGCGTGTCGGCCAGCGGCGCGAAGGCGATCAGCGGATCGCGATACGGGATCGGCAGAACGATGGGGGCCCCAACTTGACCCATGGGCCGGCCCTCAGGTGTGGGTGGGCAGGACCCGGTCCGGCAGCGCATGGCCGTCGGCGAAGGCGCGGATGTTGATGATCACCTTCTCGCCCATGTTGATCCGGCCCTCGATGGTGGCCGATCCCATGTGCGGCAGCAGCGTCACGTTGTTCATGGCCAGCAATTTGGGATTCACCGCCGGCTCGTGTTCGAACACGTCCAGCCCCGCGCCGGCGATCTTGCCGTCCTGCAGCAGCTTGATCAGCGCCTTCTCGTCCACGATCTCGCCGCGGGCGAGGTTGATCAGGTAGGACGACGGCTTCATCAATTTCAGCCGCCGCTCCGACAGCAGGTGGAAGGTCGCCGGCGTGTGCGGGCAATGGACGGTGACGATGTCCATCCGCGCCAGCATCTGGTCCAGGCTCTCCCAATAGGTCGCCTCGACTTCGGCTTCCAGCTCCGGCTGAAGGCGGCGGCGGTTGTGATAGTGGACGGTCATGCCGAAGCCCCGCGCGCGCCGCGCCACCGCCGTGCCGATCCGGCCCATGCCAATGATGCCCAGCCGCTTGCCGCCGAGGCGATGCCCGAGCATGTGGGTCGGGCTCCAGCCCTCGAAGCGCTCCTCGCGGATCATGCGGGCGCCTTCCACCAGGCGCCGCGGCACGCCGATGATCAGCGCCATGGCCATGTCGGCGGTGTCTTCGGTCAGCACGTCGGGGGTGTTGGACACGATGATCCCGCGCGCTTGCGCCGCCGTCACATCGATGTGGTCCACGCCGTTGCCGAAGTTGGCGATCAGCTTCAGCCGCGGATTGAACTGGGCGATCACCTCGGCGCTGACCACGTCCGTCAGGGTCGGCACGATCACGTCGCACTCGGCGGTGGCGGCGATCAGTTCTTCCGGGGTGAAGGGATGGTCGTCCACGTTCAGGCGAACGTCGAACAGCTCCATCATCCGCGTCTCGACGGTGTCGGGCAGCTTGCGGGTGACCACGACGGTCGGCTTGGTGCGCGACATGGGCGGCGGTTGTCCTGAAACGGTCCTTCGGCGTACCAGCCGCCCCCAGGCTTGTCCAGCGGGCCGCCCGCGTGTGTTTCCTGGCGCGTTGCCAAAGCGGATAAACCCAGGCAAATAATAAGATATGTGGCGGGGCGCTCACGTGAGTTCGTGGCTGGTGTTGGTGGCGTTCGTGTTCGCGAGCGCGGCCGGGCCTGCGATCGCGCAAGAGCCGGCGAAGAAGCCCGCGCCGGCACCCAAGGTCGACAAGGCCGCCCCAGCTCCGAAAGCGGCTCCCGCCAAGCCCGCGCCCGTTGCCGCGCCACCGCCGGCACCGCCTGCTGCGGCCCCGACGGTCGCCCCCACCGCCGCTGACGTGGACGAAGAGGCCAAGGAAGCCGGCGGCAAGGCGGAAAGCGCCGGCCTGCCGATCCCGCGCTTCGTTTCCCTGCGCACCAACCCCATCAACATGCGCACCGGGCCGGGCGTGCGCTACCCGGTGGATTGGGTCTACCAGCGCCGGCACCTGCCGGTGGAAGTCGTGGCGGAGTTCGACACCTGGCGCCGCATCCGCGATCCGGACGGCAGCGAAGGCTGGGTCCATCAAAGCATGCTCACCGGCCGCCGCACGGCGATGGTGAAAGGCGGCACGCAAACTCTGCGCCGCACCAATGCCGACGCCAGCGAGGACGTCGCGAGCTTGGAAGCCGGCGTGATCGTCAACGTCCAGCGCTGCCCCTCGGGCCCGTTCTGCCGGGTCGAGGTCAACGGCCTCCAAGGCTGGCTCAAGCGCGACCAGGTCTGGGGCGTCTATCCGGACGAGACGGTGGAGTAGAGCTCTCCGACGGCGGCATCGGCACAAGCTGTCATCCCGGCCGAGCGAAGTGAGAGCCGGGAACCAGGGTAACGAGCGCCGTCGTATTTGGCCCTGGACCCCGCATCGCACGGCTTCGCCGCTTGTGCGGGGTGACAACCGCGCTAGCTGAAATCGCCCGCGAGGCTCGCGCGCATCTCCTCCGGCAGCACGGCCATATGCCCGTACTTCGGGTGGCCGACGCCGGCGATGACTTCCGCGCCCGCCGCTTTGAATGCCGCCTTCTGGGCGGGCGTGAATCCGAACCGCAGGAAATGCACCGAGGAGGTCTTGCCCTCTTCGGTCGTACGGTCGATGTCGTCCTCGGGAATCGCGGTGACTTTCTCGTTGCCGAACTTCAGGAACACCATGTCCTCGATATGGCCGAGTGTCGCCAGCACGCGCCGGCGCACGGCCTCGTCCTCGATCTCGATCATCATGGTGCACACCAGCTCATCGCCGCGCGGGATCAGCGGATTGTACGCGGCGAGTTCGCCCTCGAGCTGCGCCTCGCCGCCGCGCTCGATGAACAGCATCTCGTGCACCTGCGCCCACATGGTGTCGTAGTTCTCGAAGTAGAGCGTGACGTAGGGACCGATATTGATGCGCCGATTGCGCTTCGCCTCCACCAGCTTCTTGCGGTGTTCGCGGCGAATCTTGCCGTAGGCCTCCATCGGCATGATGTCGGCGGCGGCGATCACACGTTTCATGACTTACAGTCCGTAAGCTTTGGCGAGGATCTGGATCGGATGCAGCGCGCCCTTGGCTTGCGGGCTCGTCGGATCCGTCGTTTCCATCCCTTGCGCCAGATGCTTGCCCGCCAGCGGACATTCCGAGGCGAGATAGGTTTTCTTCCCGTCGGCCAGGCGCTTGACGGTTTGCTTGGCGAACTTGGTGGCGACGTCGAAGTTGCCCTTCTTCACGCCCCAGCTGCCGCCGTGGCCCGAGCAGCGCTCCACCACACTCACGTCCGTATCGGGAATCAGCCGCAGCATCTCCGCGCCCTTCGGCCCCATGTTCTGGGCGCGGGCGTGACAGGCCAGATGCAGCGACACGCCGCCCGGCACCGCATGCAGCCCCGGCGCGAGGCCTTCCTTCTTCGCGATATCGACGATGTACTCCGCCACGTCATAGGTGGCCCGCGCGACGGCCTTCACGTTCTCGTCGTCCGGCACGATCAGCGGCCATTCGAATTTCAGCATCAGCGCGCACGACGGCACCAGCGCGACGATGTCGCGGCCCGCGTCGATCTCTTTCTTCAGCGCGGCGGAGACTTCCTTCGCGCGCCGCGCCACGTCGGCGATCTCGCCTTGCTCCAGCTTCGGCATGCCGCAACAGCCCGGATACACCGCCTTCGCGTCCACGCCGTTCTGCGCCAGCACGGCCAGCGTCGCTTCGCCGATCTCCGGATTGTTGTAGTTGGAGAAACACGTGGCGTAGATCGCCACTTTCCGTCCATGGGCGGGCGCTGCCGCATTGATCTGCGGCGGGGATTCCTTCGCGCGCGTCACGAACGTCTTGCCGGTGTACTTCGGCAATTCAACTTTCGCATCCACGCCGGCGATCGCTTCCATGGCGGGCCGCGTCAGCGCGTTGCCGCGCTTCGTCGCCCAGTTCGCCACGTCCGGCATCAAGCCGAACAGCTTGCCGTTGCGGTCGGTCTCGGTGAGTTGCTTGTCGAAGAAGCCTTCGCCCCGGCCGGCCGCGTTCTCCGCC
This sequence comes from Rhodospirillaceae bacterium, assembly GCA_965279655.1. GTDB lineage: Bacteria > Pseudomonadota > Alphaproteobacteria > Rhodospirillales > Rhodospirillaceae > SCTM01. The sequence goes on along the minus strand of OZ257255.1, from coordinate 3,825,650 downwards.
ATGCGGTAGCGCAGGAACAGGTGCGGGATGTCGAGGTTGAACGCATGCGGCGGCACATACGGGCACTTCGTCAGGAAGCACATGTCGCACAGCGTGCATTGGTCGACGACGCTCTTGAAGTCTTCGCTCTTCACCGCATGCACTTCGTCCTCGCCGGTCGCGTCGACCAGATCGAACAGGCGCGGGAAGGAATCGCACAAATTGAAGCAGCGGCGGCAGCCATGGCAGATGTCGAACTGCCGGCGCACTTCGGCGTCCAGTTTCACCGGGTCGATGAAATCCGGATTCTGCCAGTCGATGACATGACGGGTGGGCGCTTCGAGACTGCCTTCACGCATATCGCACCGTTCGAGAAAGGCTGGGCTGAAAATAAAACCGGCCGACCTGCGGTTTCATACGCAAGGTCGGCCGGTTTGAATCAAACGCGGCTTAGAGGCTGTCGAGCGCCTTCTGGAAACGGCCGGCGTGAGACTTCTCGGCCTTCGCCAGAGTCTCGAACCAGTCGGCGATCTCGTCGAAGCCTTCTTCGCGCGCGGCCTTCGCCATGCCCGGGTACATGTCGGTGTACTCGTGGGTTTCGCCCGCGACCGAGGCCTTCAGGTTCAGCTTGGTGTCGCCGATCGGATGACCGGTCGCCGGATCGCCGGTGACTTCCAGGTATTCAAGATGGCCGAACGCGTGGCCGGTCTCGCCTTCCGCGGTGGAGCGGAACAGCGCGGACACTTCGTTCTGGCCTTCCACGTCCGCCTTCTGGGCGAAGTAGAGGTAGCGGCGGTTGGCCTGGCTTTCGCCGGCGAACGCGGCCTTCAGGTTGGCTTCGGTCTTCGAACCTTTGAGGTTGCTCATATGTCTCTCCTGCGGAAGTGGAGCGCGGAATTTGAATGGTCGACGCAAAGGCTGCGCGCCGTTCCGAACCGCTGGTTTTGTAGACGCCCCTGCGGCTATACGTCAAGGCAACTAGAATGATTCTAAAGGTTGCGAGTGGTTCGCAACGAAGCAAGCGCCTCGTACCAGCTTAGGCATCCACGCGGATGATCACGTCGACCCGCGTGATGGTGGCGCCATCCGGCGCGTCGGGTAGCCCGGCGATCTGCACCGCGTCTCCCGGAATGTCTTCCAGCCGGCCGGTGCGCTCGAAATAGAAGTGATGGTGGTCGCCGACGTTGGTGTCGAAGTACGAGCGCTCGGTGTCGAGGGAGATTTCCCGCAACAGGCCCTTGGCCGTGAAATCGTGCAGCGCGTTGTAAACCGTCGCCAGCGACACATTGACGCGCGCGGTCTTCGCCTCCGTGAACAGCGCTTCCGCCGTCACATGGCGGTCACCCTGGGAGAACAGCAGGCGCGCCAGCGCCATGCGTTGACGCGTGGGCCGCAGGCCGACGTCCCGCAAGCGATCCATGACGGAATGCTCCGGAACCTGAGTTTTCTGCCGCGGGACCTTCATACGTGAACGCGCACGAGCCTTTCGGATTTATTGCCGACTTATGATGCCCTGGTATGGGGCAGGGTGCAATCAACCACAAGGTAAAGCTGGGGAATTTGCCCGGGCCTTGAGGTCCGTGGGCGGAAGCGAGTGGTGGACCGCCTCACCGTTGGGGGAGGGGGAGGGGCCGGTAGGGACGGTCCACCGAGGTCGCCAAGTCGTGCAAGGGACGCGGGGCAGCGCCCTTGCAGTGAGTGGAATATAGGCGGGAAAATGTGTCGCAAATCGGGCATGCGCCTGACAAAACTGTCACCTTAGTTTTAGATTTTCTGCAACCGCACGGGGTGTCCCGCGCCTTGCTCTCGGCCCCGCATGTCACGTCCAGCGCCTCTCTCCCTTTTGGTTAAAACGTGACCGCCCTCACGCCTCCGGCACAGGCCCGCCTCGTCGTCGTCCTCATCGCCCTCAGTCTCTTCGGCAACGTCTCGTTGCAGATCGTGCTGCCGGCCTTGCCGTCGATCCAGAACACGTTTCGCGCCAGCGCCGCCGGCGTGCAACTGATGGTCAGCCTCGGCTTCGTTGTCTTCGGCTTCGCCCAGCTGATCTTCGGACCCCTCGCGGACAACTACGGCCGCCGCCGCGTGTTCCTGGCCGGCATGCTCGTCTTCGCCGTCGGCAGTGTGATCTGCGTGTTCGCGCAGACGCTGCCGATGCTGATCTTCGGGCGCGTCATCACCGCCTTCGGCACCTCGGTGAACATGGTGCTGCCGCGCGCGATCGTGCGCGATGCTTTCTCCGGCCACGACACCGCCAAGGTGCTGGCGCGCATCTCCATGGCGGCGGCGATCATGCCGATGATCGCCCCGCCCATCGGCGGCATCATCAACGACACCATCGGCTGGCGCGCGCTGTTCGGATTCCTGGTGCTGATCGGTCTGGGCTCCAGCGTCACGATCTATTTCTTCCTGCCGGAGACCCTGCGCGACCACGGCCATCGGCGCGAACTGTCTGTCATGTTTTCGGGATTCCCCGGGCTGGTGCGCGATCGGCGTTACATGGGCTACGCGCTCAACAGCGCCTTCGTCGCCAGCATTTTCATGGTGTTCATGACTTCGGCGCCGTTCATCTACATCGGCCTCTTGGGCATCTCCGCCAGCACCTACGCGCTCTATTACATGACGACGATCATCGGCTTCCTGTTCGGCACCGGTATCGCCGCGCGCGGGGCGACGCGCGTTTCCCTCAACCGCATGATCGTGATCTCAAGCATCGCGGCGCTCGCGGCCACGGTGGCGGGCCTCGCTGTCTGCATCGCCGTGCCGTGGAGCCCGTGGAGCCTGACCCTGCCGGTCATCGCGCTTGCGGTCGCCAGCGGCGCGCTCACACCCAACGTCCAGGCCGCCATCGTCGGCGGCGATGCGCGCATTGTCGCCGCGGCCTCGGGTCTCGGCGGCTTTGTGCAGATGATCATCAGCGCGGCGCTGATCCAGGCGGTCAGCTTTCTGCCGCACACCACGCCATATCCGACTTACGCCACCATGCTCGCCAGCGCCGTCGCCGGTGTGGTCGTGATTGTGTGGGGCCTACGCGCGCCGCACGGCGGCGAGCGTGCCAAACAAATCTAGCGCGTCCCGCCTCAGAACGAGGACGCGCGTTAAGCGCCGTATTCGTCGCGCTGCTGGCGCGGCGCCATGCCGGTCACTTCCACGCGCACGGCCATGGGGCCGCGTTTGCCGGGGCGCACGTACATGCGCACCTGCTGTCCGGATTCCAGACGATCGAGATTGGACCGCTGCAACGCGCCGATGCCGATGAACACATCCGCGCCGCCGCCGGCCGGCATGCCGAAGCCGTAACCCTTCTCGACCGCGAAGAACTTGATCTCGCCGTCGAGCACGCTTTCCTCTTCGCCGTTGGCCTCGGGCACGTCATCCGAAACGGTGGAGTCATCCACGCGCTCGATGTTGGCGACCTGCGGACCGCGCGGGCCCTCGCTCAATTCGCAAATGATGGTGGCGCCTTGGCGCAGCGTGCGCAGCCCGCAACGCTGCACGACCGAGACATGCAGGAACGCGTCCGACGAGCCGTCATTCGGCGCGACGAACCCAAATCCCTTAGCTGGATTGAACCATTTAACCTTGGCGGTCACGCCCGGTTTGCCGGCCCCACCCGGCGAAGACGTCTGCATCTTTACCCGTTGCTACGTCGCAAAAATTCAGCCCCTACGGGTAAAATCCTACACCAAAGCCCAAGCGAACCCAACCGGAGTCCAGGTCGCGGACAGGCAACAAACGCCCTATTACCGCAGGTTTATGGAGTGTCCACGTGTGCGCGGCCCGGTCGTGTCGCGATGCGTTTCACGCATGGCTCCCTGGGTGTGTCAGGGGCGCGTCAGGTCGTGCGCACCCGCGCCACGGCGGCTTGCCAACCGCTCAGCAGCTCCTGCCGCCGCGCCATGGGGCGTGTTGGAACCGCTCTAAAATCGAGCCGCCAAGCGGCTGCAATGTCATGCAACGATTGGAAAAGTCCGGCCCCAAGCCCGGCCAGGAACGCGGCCCCCAGCACCGTCGTCTCGCCATAGGCCGGTCGCTCCACCGGCAAGCCCGTCATGTCCGACAGGAATTGCAGCAACCACCGATTGGCCGCCATGCCCCCGTCGACCCGCAACGCCGCCGGCGTGGCCATGCCGTCGGCGGCCAGCGCGGTCAGCAGGTCGTGGGTCTGATAGCAGACCGATTCCAACCCCGCCCGCACCACATGGGCGCGCGTGGAGTCGCGCGTGAGGCCCAGGATCGCACCGCGGGCATCCGGATCCCAATGGGGCGCGCCCAGACCCGTGAACGCCGGCACGAAATACACACGCCCCGTGCCGCCCTTGCCGTCGAGACTGCGCGCCAGCGCCTCGCTCTCGTTTGCGTCGCTCACCAAGCCAACCGCGTCGCGCAGCCACTGCACCACGGTACCGGCGTTGAAGATGCTGCCTTCCATCGCATAAGTCGTCTCGCCCTTGATGCGATAGGCGATGGTCGTCAGCAGGCGATTGCGCGAGGTCAGCGCGTGCTTGCCGGTGTTCACCAGCACGAAGCACCCGGTGCCGTAGGTGCTCTTGATCATGCCCGGTTCGAAACACGCCTGGCCCACCAGCGCCCCGTGCTGATCGCCCACCAGCGCGCGGATGGGAATCGCGCGGCCGAACAGCGACGCAGCGGCTTCACCGAAATCCCCGGCGGTGTCGCGCACGTCCGGCAGCACGGATGCGGGAACGCGGAACAGCTTCAACAGCTCGTCGTCCCATTGGCCCTTGCGGATGTCGTACAGCATGGTGCGCGACGCATTCGTCGCGTCGGTCGCATGCACGCGTCCGCCGGTCAGACGCCACAGCAGGAAGCTGTCGATGGTGCCGAAGGCCAGCGCGCCCTTCTCCGCCGCCGCGCGCGCGCCGGCCACGTTGTCGAGCATCCACGCCAGCTTGGTCGCGGAGAAATAAGAATCCGCCAGCAATCCGGTGCGCTGTTGGATCAGAGATTCGTGCCCTTCCTCGCGCAATGTGCGGCACATGTCCGCGCCGCGCCGGTCCTGCCAGACGATGGCATTCATCACCGGCTTGCCGCTCTCCCGGTCCCACAGCACCGACGTCTCGCGCTGGTTGGTGATGCCGATGGCGGCGATGCCGTCCGGCCCGCCGGTCGCGGCGATCACGTCGCCGCACACCCGCAGCGTCGCGTCCCAGATCGCTTCGGGGTCGTGCTCCACCCAGCCGTCGCGGGGGAAAATCTGCGGCAGCGGAATCTGCGCGGTCGCCAACGCCCGCGCATCCTTGTCGAACATCACCGCGCGGGTCGATGTGGTGCCCTGGTCGATCGCCAGAATACGCGTCATGCGAAACTCCGCGGGCTTGTGGCGGCGATGCGCGCCGCGATCTCATTCGCCGCGCGTAAGTCTTCCGGCGTGTTGATGTTCAGGAACGGATCGTACGGCGCCATCGGCCACGACACGACGCGCGTGGGGTGTTTCTCCTGCCAGTGCTTGATCCGCACATCGCCCTTGGCGACGGTGCGCAGCACGTCGTCGGCCACGTCCAGCGGCCACGCCGCGATGGCGTGATGCTTCTGCCCGCCGGATTCCGCCACCGCCACGCCGTCTTCCTTCATCAGCCGCGCGACCAGATCGTCCGGCAGGAACGGCACATCCACCGGCGTGCTGATCAGCGCGGCGGCTTGCGGCATGTATGCGCGGCACCACACCAGCGCGCCCGCGATCCCGCCCAGCGGCCCCGCTTTCGGAATCGGATCGGCCACGATCTGCAATCCCGTCGCATCCGCCCACGGTGTGTCGAACTGATGCGATCCCACCGACAGGATGATGGTGCCCACCTGCGGCGCCAGCGCCGCGCGCACCCGCTCCAACAGCGTCAGTCCACCGACCTCGATGGTCGCCTTCGTGACGCCGCCCAGACGACGCCCTTCGCCCCCGACAAGGATCACAGCGACGACGGATTTAGGTGAGTGCGTTCCCATGCGGTGAGCTTGGGCGGTGCGGGCGCATTACGTCAATGCGGAGATGGCCCATCCATTCCTCCCCCTGCGTCACGATCTGCCTTGCTCAATCACTGATCCGTCTTACGATCTCGAGCGCCCATTTACCTCGGGCTCACAGGAGTTCACGGATGCGGATGCTCAAGCTCGGTGTGGTGATGGGGGTGCTGGCCGCACTCATGTCTCCGGCGGCTGCGAAGGTCGTCGAAAAATCCGGGCGCTTCGGCGGCTTGGAGCTCGTTTATAAAGTGGTGCTCCCGCCGGGCTACGATGCCGCGAAGGGTTATCCGCTGGTGCTGGTGTTCACCGGCGGGTCGCAGATCGCGCGGATCGCCGACGGCACCATCGCCAACGATTGGCGGGAAGAGGCCGAGAAGCGGGGCTATGTGGTCGCTGTTCCCATCGCGCCGAATGGGCAGCTGTTCTTCGAGGGCGGAGACAAGGTCTTCCCCGAATTCCTCGACTACCTCAAAAAAGAATACCGCCCGCCCGGCGGCAAGATGCACGTCGCCGGCCATTCGAATGGGGGATTAAGCGCCTTCCACGTGGCCGCCTTGTATCCCGCCTATTTCCGGACTCTGACCGGATATCCCGGCCTCCTGAACGACGAGGACATGATCCGCGCTACGGCTCTCAAACCCCTCTGTATCCATATGCATGTGGGGGACCAGGACGACGGCTGGTTATCGGCGATGGAGGATCAGGCTGAGAGGATGAGCCAAAAGGGCTACGACATCAGCCTGAGCGTGGAGAAGAATCAGATTCATCGCCTCAAGGCGCAGGAGATTGATCTCTCCCGGCGTCTCTTCGACCAGATCGAAAACTGCAAATAGGTCGAACGTCGCTTACGCGACCGCGCTGAACCCGCCGTTTGGCCGCTCGTCGCCATCGGTCGACAGCGCCGCGTCGCCGGACAGGAAGCCCTGCCAGTCGAAGGAATCGCTGTTGTCGGTGATGTTGAAGCTCTGCGCCCACACCGGATCGGCGGCGCGCTTGGCATTGGCCCCGTCGATCTGCTTCTCGGCGCGGGTCAGGTTGCGCTCGGTGATGATCGCCATCTTGCTGGCGCCGTGGTCGCGATAGACCAGCAGCGCATATCTGAACGCCTCGGAGGACTGGCGCATGTATTCCCATTCGCCGGTGTGCTTGGCGAGCAGGAACAGGGCGGAGCCCAACGTGTTCTGGATCGCCGCCCACTGCAGCGGCGCCGTGTCCGGCGTGCGCACTTGCAGGGAAGCCGCGCAGCACTTCACGGCGTATTCGAGCACCGGCACGCTGCGGATGGTGTCGCCGTACACCTGCAGGATCTGCGCAAGCGTGGTGGAGATTTCCGACCAGCGGATCGGGTGGGTGTAGCGGTTGAACACCTGGCGCGCGGCTTGGCAGGCATGCACCGCTTCGCGCAGCGCGTTGTCGTCGCCGATCGCCGTGTCGACTTTGTACAGCACGCAGCCGAGGCGGTATTTCATCAGGCCCCAGTCGAGGGCCTGCCGGCGGCGCGACATGTGGATCAGCGCGCGGCGATAGGCATCCGCCGCCTCTTGGAGCCGGTCGGTGTCGTTGGTGCGCTCGGCGATGATCTGCAGCGCGAGGCCCAGCTGCTGATAAAGCTGGCCGAGCAGCGGGCCGTTGGCGTTGCCGTCCACCAGTTCGATGGCGGAGCGCCAGGCTTCGACGGCGACGTGATACCAGGCGCGGTCGCCTTCCAGCTGCGCGCAGATCGCCGCCACGTTGCCGTAGCAGAACAGGATCGCGGCGCGCTCGATGGGTTCCATGGCGGCGGACGGCTCGAGGCCCAGGGGCTTCGCGCCCATCGCCAGGGACGGCAGGCACGAGCGCAAGATGCGCCCTTGGCTGAAGCTGCGCGGATCGATCGCCGCGAGCACGATGGAGCGGGCCAGCGGCTGCCAGTCGTTGTAGAAGTCGACCGGCATCACCAGCGTGTTCAGCGCCGTGAATCGGCCGGGGCGTTCGCCGGGCGACGACGCGGTCGCCACGAAGTGCAGCTCGATGTTGCGGCCGGTGGAGTCGATGTTGCCCCAGATCAGCAGGTCGGCGTTCTTGTCCGCCATCCAGCTGCGGCCTTCGCGCATGGACCGCTTGATCGTGTCGTCGTTGGTGGCGGCGTTCGCGTCGGTCAGGCCGGGCACGAAGCGCTGAAGTTCGCGGTCGATGGCTTCCACGCGCACGCCGGGGATGCCGTCGAGGGCTTCCACCACCAGCTTGCGCTGCATGTCCTCGAAGTCATCCCGCAGGCGGCCGACCAGGATGAGGACGTCCGACGGCGTCGGCGCCTTGGCCTTGCGGCCCGGGCGCTTGGTGGGATCGCCCACAACGCTGTCGATGATCTTCTCGAAGAAGGTCGGCTTGCGGTCGCCGATCAGGTTGGTCGGCAGCGGACGGCCGACGCGCACCGGGGCGGGCAGGAATGTGTCGGACGGCGCCACCGGCACCGGCAGGTTGGCGGCGGCGTCGCGGTAGGCGGCCTCGCGGATCGGATCGGCGCCGGTGATGCCGCCATCGCCCTTCAGACGCTTGGCGAGCTTGGTCATCACCTTCAGGGCGATGGCCGGGTTGGCTTCCACTTCCCGCATGAACTCGTCACGCGGGATGGCCTTCACGGTCACATTGCCGCGGGCGCGGGCGGTGGCGGAGCGGGGCGAATTGTCGAGGACGCCGGTTTCACCGAACAGGTCGCCGGCCTTGGCGCGCGCGACCAGGGTCGCGCCTTCGTCCCCGTCCTTGGTGAGTTCGACGATGCCTTCCAGCACCTCGAACGCCCAGCGGCTTTCCTCACCCTGACGGTAGATCGTCTCGCCGTCGCGAAAAGCCTTGGTAACCGTGCGCACGCCGGAAACACCCGATGGTGGTGATGTCGTCGGGCTAATGTGCGCGAGAGCCGTTTAACAAACCTTAAGGACGCCGCCGTGGGTGCGCGGCTCTTAAGAGATGCATATGCATCACGCCAGCGCCTTCGTGGCCGTTTCCAGCCCCTGCAGCAAGCTCCCGGCGGTGCCGCTGCCGACCTTCCGCGTCACCTCGCTCTGAATCGCCTGCCAGGCCGGAAGGGCGTCGGCCAGGAGCTTGCTCCCGGCGGAGGTCAGCTCCATCTGGCCGGCGCGGCGGCCCGAAGCGCCGTCGGCGTCCAGGTAGCCCGCGGCCCGCAGCGGCTTCAGGTTGCGGCTGAGCGTGCTCGCGTCCATGCGCATGATTTCGCCGAGCCGCGACACGCTGACGGGCCCCAGGGCGGCAATGGCGGTCAGCAGGGTGAACTGGCCGGACTTCAAGCCGAAGGGGGCCAGGGCCGCGTCATACAGGCGGCTCAAGGCCCGCGCCGCGCGCCGCACGCTATGGCACAGGCAGACGTCCAACACCGCATCCGGCGGCACCGAGAAGGTCGAAGGGAGAGCCATAAATATGCATATACATGGCTAGTGGCGCGCGGTCGAGTGCGCACACCGTGAGTCGCGACGGATCGCCGCCGCGGCGCTACCGTTCGCCCTCGGTTTTTGAAGGGACGCCATGTCCGATCGGGTCACCCCATGCGCGGAATCCCCCGCGCGTATTTCGCGCGTAGCTGTGCGCGGCGCGGCCGGGATGGGGCCGGAATTTCCACCGCCTATTCGCCGCCTAAACAGGCGGTGGCGGAGAAACGCCCGACTCGGGTTAGGGGTCCGCGGCGTGCTTGATGGCGCCCTGGTAGATCCGGGCGCTCTTGTCGCCGTGGGTGGCCTGAACGAAGGGGTTGCCGTTGGCGTCCTGCCCGAAGTCCATGGTGATCTCGCCCTTCTCCAAGGCGGTGATCACGGCCGGCTCGGTCAGGGCGAACGCCTTGGCCAGGGACGCCACCAAGGCGGCGATCTCGCCATACATTTCTCGCGAATCCGGTTGGGCCATGGCTGCGGTCCTGACTGTCGAAGCGGCGATGGTATAAAGCACCATCGGCACCAGGGGAGCCCAGGATGTTCAAGACGCTAGGATTTTTAGTCGCCGCGCTTCTGATTGCGGCACCGGCTGACGCGCGCAACGTGTTGGAGACCGCCGAGGACGCGGGCGCCTTCTCCATCCTGGTCCGCGCCGCCAAGGCCACCGACATGCTGCAGGTGATGGCGGAGCCGGGCCCCTACACCCTGTTCGCGCCGACCGATGATGCCTTCAGCCGCTTGCCCAAGGGCACCCTCGAGTCGCTGTTCAAGCCCGAGGGGAAGGCGAAGCTGAAGGAGATCCTCACCTATCACCTCGTCGCCGGCACGATCCTGTCGCGTGACGTCATCGGCAAACGGCTGGAGGCGACGACCCTGGAAGGGGACGCGATCCTCATCGACGCCACCAGCGGCATCAAGGTCGAGGGCGGCCGCGTCACCCGGGCCGACATGAAAGCCGACAACGGCGTGGTGCACGTGCTCGACACCGTTCTCGTTCCCAAGAAATAGAAAGAAACAGCACCGCTTATGACTGCCTATCTCGTCGCCAACAATCATCTCACCGGATTCGAATCCAACATCGCCGCCTACCGCGCCGGCGTCACCGAAGCGTCCACCGCCGCCGGCGGGCGCTATCTCGCGCGCGGCGAGCCGATCAAGGTGCTCGAAGGTCAGTGGCTGCCGCGCCAGCGCAATGTCATCTCCGCGTGGCCCGACGCGGCGACCCTCGAACGCTTCTGGAACTCCGACGCCTACGCCAAGAAATTGAAACCCCATCGCGCCGGCAATGCGCTCAACGACATCGCCATCTTCCAGGGCGAGAACGATCCGCCGCCGCCGGGCGGCACCGATGTCTACATGCTCGTGCTCGCCCAGCTCACCCGCGCGAGCGCGGGCTACGGCCAAGCCGTGTCGGCGCTGCTGCCGAAGTTCGGCGGCCGCTATCTCGTGCGCGGCGTGCCGCTCACGGTGCTCGAAGGTGAATGGCTCGATCGCATGCGCGTGGTCGTGTCCGTGTGGCCGAGCGTGCAGGCGGCGACGGATTTCTGGTCGTCGGACGCCTATCAGACGCACACAAAACCCTTGCGCGACGGCACCGGCATCTACGACGTGGCGCTGTTCAGCGCGGCGTCGTGAGAAGGGGATAAAGCGACGCCACCAGCAGCACGGCCATGGTGATGTTGAAGATGCGCCGGTGTTTGGGGTCGTGCAGGAAGCGCCGCACGGCCACGCCGCCGGCAGCCCATAGCGAGACCGAGACAATGGTGACAACGGTCAGGATGAGGATGAGCGTCAGCAGCTCCGTCACCGTGTTGCTGACCCTGTAAGTGGTCATGGCCGTGGCGGCGGTGATCACCGCTTTCGGATTGGCCCACTGGAATACGACAGCTTGCAGAAAGGAGATCGGTTTCGGCCCCGCGTCGCGCTCTGCCTGTTCGCCGGCGGTGGCGATCTTCCAGGCGAGGTACAGCATGTACGCCGCCCCGCCCCAGCGGATGATCTCGAAGGCGAGGGGAACCGTATTGAGCACGCCCTGCAGACCAAGGCCGACGCTCAAGACCATCAACGCAAAGCCGATGACCACGCCCAGCATGTGCGGCGCCGTGCGCCGCAGTCCGAAGTTCACACCCGAAGCGAGCAGCATGGCGTTGTTCGGCCCCGGCGTGACGGAGGCGACAAGGGCGAACACGGCGAAGGCGATCAGGCGGTCGGACGTCATCTCCCGGACAGCTTGCCACAGTTTTCTGGCTGCCGCTGCGCCGGTACGATAGACCGAGGCCGCAAAACAGAGGTTGGTTATGAACGCTAAGAAGCGCGACGCACTCGGCACCCGGGCGAAAATCGGCATCATCGTCCCGGCGACGAACACCATCGTCGAACCGGAAATGGCGACCATGCAGCCGCCGGGCGTCACCAATCATGTCGCGCGCGCCAGCCGGTCCAAGCGTCCGCCGCAGGACCTGGAGACCTACAAGAAGTATCTCGGCAAGTCCCTCGATCTCGAGCACGCCATGGACCTGCTCACCTCGCTCGAGCCGGATGTGATCGTGCACGGTCACTCAGCTGATTCATTCGTCGGTGGAATCAGCGGCGCGACGGCGATGAAGTCGCAGTTGGAAGCGATGTCCGGCGGCATTCCGGTCATCATCCCCGCGCTCGCGATGCTGCGCGCGCTCGAGGTCCTGAAGAAACCGCAGAAGCTCGCGATCCTCACGCCCTGGATGCCGCCGGCGGACGAAGCCTGCAAAGCCTTCTTCGAAGGCGCGGGCTATGAGGTGCTGGCGATCAAAGGGCTGAAGCATCCCGACAACTTGGACATCGCCACCGCCGACGCCGCGCTTCTCAACCGGGCGGTCGACGAGATCAACGTGCCGGGCGTGGATTGCGTCGTCAAAGTCGGCACCAACTCGGCCATGGCGCGGTTGGTGAAAGACATGGAGGCGCGTCTCGGCAAGCCCGTGCTCACCGTGAACACCGTGTCCTATTGGGCCGGCTTGCGCTTCCTGGGCATCCACGACAAGCTGGCCGGGTTCGGCCGTTTGGCCGAGAATCACTAGAGGACTCGTTACCAATGGCCGCCTACCAAGTCGCGATCGTGAAGATCACCAACCCCACGCTCCCGGGCTTCAAGGAGTACGTGAAGAAGGCGGCGGAGCTGACCGCCAAAGCTGGCGCGACCTATGTCGTGCGCGGGCCCGCCGATGAAGTGCCCGAAGGCGTGGTGTTGAAGGGCGTGTCCGTGATCGTCACCAAGTGGCCGTCCCTGGAAGCAGCCAAGGCGTTCTACCATTCGGCGGAATACCAGGCGATCGTTCCGCTGCGCGACGGCTCCGGCGTTTACGACCTCGGCATCTTTCCGGAAGCCCCGCAGTAGGTCGAAACGAGCACACGGCAATGGACGGAAAGTTCGCCATGCCCGAGGACATGAAGTTCGTGTCTTACGAATACAATCACGGCCCGTCCTTCGGTGCCGTGGTGGGGGCTGACATCGTCGACCTCTCCGATGCGGGTTCGTCCCTGCGCGCCGTGCTCGGCAGCGGACCGCTCTCGAACCTGCGTGCCGTGGTGGCGAAGCGCAAACCGACCGTGGCGCTGGATCACGTGGTGCTGCATCAGGTCGTGCCCGATGCGGCGCGCATCATCTGCGTCGGCAAGAACTATCGCGACCACGCCGAGGAAATGGGCGGCGGCGTTCCGGCGGATCCCAATCTCTTCATCCGCACCACCAAGTCGCTCGTCGGTCACGAGCAGTCCGTGGTCTGCCCGAAGGCATCGGCGCAGTACGACTTCGAAGGCGAGCTCGCGGTCGTGATGGGCCGCGGCGGCCGTCACATTCCGGTCGACCGCGCGCTGTCCTTTGTCGCGGGTTACACCTGCTTCCTCGACGGCACCGTGCGCGACTACCAGAAGCACTCCTTCACTGCCGGCAAGAACTTCGATTCCTCCGGCGCCTGCGGCCCGTGGCTGGTGCCCGCATCGCAAGTGGCCGATCCGCAGGCGCTCACGCTCACTACCCGCCTCAACGGCGAGATCGTGCAGAAGGCCTCCACGTCGGAGATGATCCTCTCCGTCGCCAAGATCATCTCCTACATCTCGATCTTCACCCATCTCGAACCCGGTGACGTGATCGCCACCGGCACGCCGTCCGGTGTCGGCGCGGGCCGCAAGCCGCCGCTGTGGATGAAGCCCGGCGACCGCATCGAGGTCGAGATCTCAAGCGTGGGCACCCTCGCCAACACGGTCATCCCGGAGCGCTGACCCCGTGCATCTGCCGCGGCGCAGCTTCTTCGCTCTCGCGGCTGCCGCATTGCCACTTCGCTCAGCACGCGCGGCGCGCGAGCTGCGCGTGTTGGTCCCGGACCTGCCGCGCGTCCTCGATCCGCACCTTGCCTTGACGCCGCTCGATCGCGCCGTCGCGTCCGAGACGTTCCTGGGCCTGGTCGCGCGCGATGCACTGGGCGCGCTCGTGCCGGGATTGGCGGAGAGTTGGTCCGAGTCCCCGGACGGCACGACCTACACCTTCGCCCTGCGCCGCGACGCACGCTGGTCGGACGGATCGCCGATCACCGCGCAGGATGTGGCGTTCTCCTTCCAACGCGCGCTCGATCCCGCCACCGCCGCGCCGTTCGCGACCCTGCTGGGCCGCATCTCCGGCGCGTCGGGCAAGCCCGCCGTGCAAACAGACGGCCGCGCCACCGTCAGCATCACACTCACCCGGCGATCGTCGCGCTTTCTTGAGTCGCTCGCCCATCCCGTCGCCGCCGTCGTGCCGCGTACGCGTGGCAACGCATCGCGACCGGTGTGGTCCGGCGCGTTCATGCCAGCGAACCAAGGCACGCGCCTGGAACGCAATCCCAACGCGCCGCTCCCCGCGATAGCGGACGCCGTACAATTTGAAGCGGTCGATAGCTTCGAGGCGGCGGTGGAACGCATCCGCGCCGGCGGTGCGGACGTCGCTTTCGGCTTCGCGCCGGAGCCGATCTCGGACCGCAACCTCCAGCGTACGCTCCGCTTCGACCGCGGCCAGGCGGTGGCGTCGATCGCGATCAATACGTCCCGCCCAAAGCTCGGCACCCGCGAGATCCGTCACGCCTTGGGGATGTTGATCGAGCGCGAGCGCCTTGTCCGCGCGCTGCGCATCACGAATGCCACGGCTGCTTATGCTCCCGTGCCGCCGGACGTGAAGACCGCGCCGGAGGCTCATCCGGCGCCCTACTATAAGATCGACGCGGACGATCGGCGCGTCATCGCGCAGGTGCTGCTGCAGGAGGAGAACATCTCACCGGCCCAGCCGGGAACGTTCCGGTTGCTGCATCTGCCCGGACGCGTCAACGCGGCAATCGTCAAAGCGGTCAGCGACTCATGGGCGAAAGCCGGCGTGCGCCTGGACGCGCAGATGCGATCCGCCGGCGAATACGCGAACGCGCTCATGGCCGGCGACTACGATCTCGCGCTTGTCACCTCCCGCGAGATCGGCGCGACCGCGCTGCCCTATCTCACCCAATTCGCCAAAGCGGCGGGCCCCGACAACCTCCCGCGCTACGCCGAGGAGGACTACGAGACGCAACTCGAGACCGCCGCCATCTCGCTCGATGCCAACGGTGTGTCGGTCGCCATCGGCAATGCGGAGGGCCTGCTCGCCGAGGATCAGATTGTCGCGCCGCTGTTTGCCTTCCGCCCGGGTCAGCCGGTCGAGAGCGGGCTTGGCGGCTGGGAGCCCAGCGCCACGGGGATTCACCCGTTGCGTCTCCTCGCACCGCGCTCTTAAGGTCGCGTCATGGGTTCTTATGTCTTGCGCCGGCTGCTGATCGCGATCCCGACCCTCTGGGCGATCATCACCGTCTGCTTCTTCCTGATGCGGCTCGCCCCCGGCGGCCCGTTCGACGCTGAAGCGCCGATCGCGCCCGAGGTGCTCGCGAACCTGCGCGCGCGCTACAACCTCGATGAACCGCTGCTCACGCAGTATTGGCACTATCTCGCCGGCCTGCTGCAGGGGGATTTCGGTCCGTCGTTCAAGTACAAGGATTTCTCGGTCACGGAGTTGATCGCGCAAGGCCTGCCGGTCAGCGCCCAGAACGGCCTCAGCGCCGCTGTGCTGGCGATCCTGTTCGGCATCCCCCTCGGCATCGCCGCGGCGCTCAAGCAGAACTCCGGCCGCGATCACGCGGTGATGGGTATTGCCATGGTGGGTATCGTCATTCCCACATTCGTCACCGCGCACCTCCTGCTGCTGATCTTCGGCGTATGGCTGAAGGACACCGCGTTCCATCTCCCCGCCGGCACCTGGAACGGCGGCGCGCTGCCCAACCGCATCCTGCCGGTGATCTGCCTCGCGCTGCCGTTCGTGGCCTACATCGCCCGCATCATGCGCGGCAGCATGATCGAGGCGATGCGCACCAACCATGTCCGCACCGCCCGCGCGAAGGGCTTACCGTTCCGCAAAGTCGTGGTGCATCACGCCTTGAAGACCGCGTTGATGCCCGTGGTGACCTACCTCGGCCCCGCGACCGCGTTCCTGCTCACGGGCTCCATGGTGATCGAGACTGTGTTCCAGCTCCCCGGCATCGGTCGCTACTTCGTGCAGGGCGCGCTCAACCGCGACTACACCCTCGTCATGGGTGTCACCATCATCTCCGCCGCCCTCATCATCTTCGCCAATCTGATCGTCGACGTGATCTACGGCGTGCTCGACCCGCGGGTTCGCTATGAGTGAAGCAACGCGCCCGGGCCTGAACCTGCGCTCTCCTCATGGCGAAGCGCTCACCGCCGTGGAAGGCCGCAGCCTGTGGCAGGACGCGCGCCGGCGCCTGTTCGCGAACCGCGCGGCGGTGCTGAGTCTCATCGTCATCGCGGTCATCACGGTGGCGTCCATCGTCGGGCCCGAACTCGTGCCCTGGACCTACGACCAGATCGACTGGGACCACGTGGAAGCGACGCCGCCGAGCCTGGAGACCAAGCACTACTTCGGCACCGATACCGTCGGCCGCGATCTTCTCGCGCGCACCCTGTTCGGCGGGCGCGTGTCGCTCACCGTCGGCCTGCTCGCGACATTCGTGGCTCTGGTCATCGGCGTCACCGTCGGTGCGGTGGCGGGCTATCTCGGCGGCAAGGTCGATCAGCTGCTCATGCGCTTCGTCGATCTGATGTACGCGGTGCCGCTCACGTTCTTCGTGATCATCCTGATGGTTCTCTTCGGACGGAACTTCATCCTGATGTTTCTGGCCATCGGCTGCGTGGAATGGCTCACCATGGCGCGCATCGTGCGCGGCCAAACGCTCGCCCTGAAGCAGAAGGAATTCATGGAAGCCGCCCGCGCCGCCGGCGGGTCGAGCTGGTCAATCATCCTGCGTCACGTCATGCCCAACGTGTTGGGCGTGGTGGTCGTCTACGTGACGCTCACCATTCCCCAAGTGATCTTGCTGGAAAGCTTCCTCTCGTTCCTCGGCCTTGGCGTACAGGAGCCCATGACCAGCTGGGGCATGTTGATCAGCGAAGGCGCGCAGGAGATGGAGTCCAATCCCCGCACGCTCATCATTCCCGCGGCGTTCCTGACCATCGCGCTGTTCTGCTTCAACTTCCTGGGCGACGGCTTGCGCGATGCGCTCGACCCGAAGGACCGCTGAGTGCTGTCGATAGAAAACCTCACCGTGCGCTTCGCGACACCGGACGGCGAAGTGGCCGCCGTCAGCGATGTCAGCCTGAAAGTGGCCAAGGGCGAATGCCTCGGCATCGTCGGTGAAAGCGGCTCCGGCAAGAGCCAGACCTTCATGGCGGCCCTCGGTCTGCTGGCCACGAACGGCCGCGCTGCGGGCCGGGTGGATTTCAGCGGCACGGACCTGATCACCGCGTCGGAGGACGCGCTCAACAAAGTGCGCGGCAACAAGATCAGCATGATCTTCCAGGACCCGATGACATCGCTGACGCCGCACATGAAGGTCGGGCGACAGCTGGCCGAAGTGCTGCAACAGCATCGCGGCCTCTCGGGCGACGACGCGCGCGCCCAAGCCATCGCGATGCTCAAGCGCGTCCATATCCCGGAACCGGAGCGGCGCCTGGAAATGTATCCCCATGAGCTCTCCGGCGGTCTGCGTCAGCGCGTGATGATCGCCATGGCGCTCATGTGCGGGCCGGAACTGATCATCGCCGACGAGCCGACCACGGCGCTCGATGTCACGGTGCAGGCGCAGATCCTCGATCTGCTGCGCGACGTGAAAGAATCGATGCACAGCGGCATCGTGCTCATCACCCACGATCTCGGCGTGATCGCCGGATTGGCGGATCGTGTGGCGGTGATGTACGCGGGCCGCATTGTGGAGATCGGCACGGTGCGGGAGATCTTCGCCGACCCGCAGCATCCCTACACGCGCGGGCTGCTCGCCTGCACGCCGCGCCTGGACGATTCGACCCACGGCGCGTTGCCGACCATTCCGGGCCAACCGCCGAACCTGCAACGCCTGGCGGCCGGGTGTTCCTTCGCCCCGCGCTGCCCCTTCGTGCTTGATGCCTGCCTACCGGAGCGCCCTGCGTTTCGCACGTTCGCACCCGGCCGCGCCAAGGCCTGCATCCGCGACGACCTGGAGCGCTCATAATGACGCTTCTCTCCGTGCGCGATCTGAAGGTGCATTTCCCTGTGAAGACGGGCGGTCTCCTGGGACGCACCGTGCCGCTCAAAGCCGTCGACGGCATCAGCTTCGACCTGAAGGCCGGGGAGACGCTGGGGATCGTCGGCGAATCCGGCTGCGGCAAATCCACCCTCGGCCGCGCGATCCTGCAATTGCTGCCGGCCACGGCGGGATCGGTCGCCTGGCTCGGCAAGTCCATCGTGCCGCGCGACGTTCACGAGATGCGCCGCGAGATGCAGGTGGTGTTCCAGGACCCGCTCGCCAGTCTCGATCCGCGCATGACCGCCGGCGACATCATTGCCGAGCCTCTACGCAATTATCAGGGCGACCTCACCCGCGCCGACGTTACCGCGCGGGTACAGGACATGATGGCCAAGGTCGGGCTGCTGCCGGCGATGATCAACCGCTACCCCCACGAATTCTCCGGCGGCCAGTGCCAGCGCATCGGCATCGCGCGCGCCATGATCCTGCGGCCCAAGCTGGTGGTGTGCGACGAACCCGTCAGCGCGCTCGACGTGTCGATCCGCGCGCAGGTTGTGAACCTGCTGATGGCGCTGCAAAAGGAATTCGGCCTCTCGCTGATTTTCATCAGCCACGACCTGTCCGTCGTGCGCCACATCTCTCACCGGGTCATGGTGCTCTACCTCGGGCGGGTCATGGAACTGGCGGACCGCGATTCCCTCTACGCCGCGCCGCGCCACCCCTACACCCAGGCGCTGATCGCCGCGGTGCCGATCCCGGACCCGGACAAGGAGCGCGCGAAACGCCGCATCATCCTCACGGGCGATCCGCCGTCGCCGCTGAACCCGCCGTCGGGCTGCGTCTTCCGCACCCGCTGCCCGCATGCGTCGGAGATTTGTTCGCAGACCGTGCCGCCCCTGGAATCCGCTGGCCCGGGCCATGAGGTCGCGTGTCATCATTGGCGCGCCGTCGCCGCTTCGCTATAAGCACGCAGTCGTTCCGTTCGAGGATTCCATGACCGATCCCGCGCCGTATTACCGCTGTCACGTGTTCGCCTGCACCAACATCCGCCCGAAGGACCACCCGCGCGGGTCGTGCGCGCGGAAAGGTTCCGAGCAGCTGCGCGACTTCATGAAGACGACGGCCAAGGAGATGGGCCTCAAGGACATCCGGGTGAACGCCTCCGGCTGTCTCGACCGCTGCGAACTCGGGCCGACCATGGTCGTCTACCCGGAAGGCGTCTGGTACCGCTACGACAACGAAGCCGATCTCAAAGAGATTCTGGAAACGCACGTGCGCGACGGCGGCCGTGTGGCGCGCCTGATGCTGAAGCCCGGTGACGATCCGCCGAAGGCGAAGTAGCGATTACGTAATCGCGGCGCTCTCGCGCATCATCGCGATCAGGGACGAGTTCATCAGGAACGCCTTGTGCCGGACCGGGTCTTCCGCGGTCATGCGCAGTTCCTCGAAGCGCTTGTTGGCGGCCTCGGGGTCCTTGGCCTGCAGCGTTTCCTTGTTCTGGATCGACTGCGCCTGCACGTACTTCTGCGCCAGCGGCCGACGCTGCCGGTCATAGCGGTCGAACAGCGCATCGTCGCCTTCGCCGCGGGTCACCTGGATGATCTTGCCGGCCAGGTTCACGCCGTCCTGGATGCCGGAGTTCATGCCCATCCCGCCGAGCGGATTGTTGATGTGTGCTGAATCGCCCGCCAGGAACACGCGGCCGTGACGGAAGCTGGACGCGACCCGCTGATGCACGTTGTAGAGATTCTTGTGCACGATCGGCGTGTCCTTCGCGTAGGGCAGAATCTCGGCGAAGCGCTCGTGAATCCACTTGTCCGTGGTGCACTCCTCATCGCTCTCGCCCGCCATGATCGGCAACAGCGTGCGCCACATGCCTTTGCTGTCCGGCCCCGGAATCTTGAACACCGACGACCAGCGCTCTGAATCGGCGATGTAGTTGCGGTACTTGAACCGGTCCGCCTTCTCGAAGTCGAACAGGGTCGCGACGATCATGAAGCGTTCTTCGTAGGTGAAGCCCGGGAAGTCGATGCCGCAGACCTTGCGCGCGAAGCTGCGCCCACCGTCGCAGGCGACGAGATACTTGCCCTTCCAATCGTGCTTGGCGCCGTCCGGCGTCTCGGTGACGAGGCGCACGCCGCTACCGTCTTGCGTCAACTCCACCGCATTGTGCAGGCGATGCAACTTGAAGTGCGGAAATGCCTTCGCGGCTTCCAGCGCGATCGCCACGGTCTTGTGCTGTTCCAATTGCACCGCGTAGGGATGATTGGTCTCGCCGGCCAGACGATCGAAATCGAACTCGGCGAAGATCTCGTTGGTGCGGCGATAGCGGTACTGAAAGTGGCGCGCGACGATGGATTGCCTGATGATCTCGTCGGTCAGGCCAACGCCGTCCAGCACGTCGAGCGTCGAGGCGTGGGTGGTGGCGGCGCGATGCGCCGTCGGCGTTTCGGCCAACGCCTCGACCACGGTCACGGGAATGCCCGCCTGCGCCAACGCGAGTCCGGTGATGCTGCCGACAGGGCCGGCCCCAATGATCAACACGCCGTCTGACATTGCGCTCAATTCTCTTCCAATAGGTTCTGGGGAAACTCCGCGAATTTACGGGAGGCTTTCGCCGGTGGCGCCGCACCCAGTTGCAGCACCCCCGGATTCATCAGGCCGCGGGGATCGAGCGCACGCTTTAGCGTTTCCGCCATCGCGCGCGCCGCCGAGGACAAGCCGCTCGTATAAGGGTAGAGGCGCCCCAGTTGCAAATGGGTTGCGCCGAAGGCGTCCCATAATCCGATGAGATCGCGTCGCAGCCGCAGCGCCTCTGCCGCAGCGGTGGGCTTGGTCCAAGAGATCACCGGCGCGAGCAGGAAGGCATTGCCCACGGTCCCTGTCAGACAGCAGCGGCGGATGCCGTGTTTGTCGATCAATTCATGGTGCCGCAGGAAGTATTCGTCCGTGACCGCAACGATGGTGCTCGCCTTGGACAGCGGGAACAGGCCGTGCAGCGCGACGTGATGCTCGCCCGCGGCGGCGAACAGCAGGCCGGCGGCGCGGAATGGATTGGCGCGCACCAGCTGCGGGATCGTGTTGGGAAGTTCCTTCAGTGCCATCGGCACCATCAGGCGGCGGACGCGGCCGAGCTTGGTCTCCACGTCCCGTTCCGACGTGGCTTCCACGGCCACGTGCAGGGAATAGCCGCCACGCAATGTCTCGCGATGTCCGACCACGAGACGCTGGTTGGCGCGCGCGACCCACTCGGGCGACGGGTCGTGCGCGAAGGTCACGCCTTCGAGGAATTTATGTCCGCGGGCGGCCAGCGCGTCATTGCCTTCCGGATCGAGGCCCCATTGCTCGGCGACGATATGTTCCCGCGCCAGCGCCACATGCGCCTCGGCGATGTCCTCGAAGCGCTCGAACGCGAACGAGGCATATCCCTCGGCGGCGGGCAGGGGGATCAGCGACAGGGTCACGCGCGCCTTCACGCCGAACGCGCCGCAATCGCCCAGGAACAGGCCCGTGAAGTCCGGACCGAAATGGCGGAAGAACGGCGCGCGGCCCTCGCCGGCGGCGGTGCCGGTTTGCACAAGGCTTCCGTCCGCCAACACGACATCGACGCTGAGGATATTGTCCGCGGCGGTGCCGTAGGATCCTGACCCGAAGAACCAGCTATTGCCGCTCGCCGCCGCGCCGATGGTCGCAGCGCCGTCCGCGAGCGGCCCATAGAACGGCGTGCGAAGCCCGAGCGGCGTCAGCGCGCTGCGCAGCTCGCCCCAAGAGCAGCCCGCTTCCACGGTGACGGTGCGGTCCGGCTCGTTGATCTCGACCACCCGGTTCAAGTCGGACAGATCGAGGACCGCGACGGAGCCCGCGATGTCCGCTGTCTCCGCCGTGCCGCGCCCGCTGCGGGGCACAATCGCGACATTTAATTCGGTCAACAGCTTTACCGCACGGCACAGGTCATCGACCGTCGCGGGGCGCACGGTCAGGGCCGCGCCCGCGGTCACGCGGTCGGCCCCGAAAAGATTAGTGAGGATGCCTTTGGCGGCGTCTGACATATGCAAATCCTTGGGGGTCAGGCATAGACCGATTGTCCCGCGCGGATCAACGATACGTTCAGCGCGTACGCAATGCGGTCTTCAGGACCTTCCCGTTGGCGTTGCGGGGCAGGGCGTCGATCGCCGCCAGGTCCTTGGGGATCTTGTAGGCCGCCAGCTTACCCTCGCAGAACGCCGCGATGTCGTCGGCTGACAACGCCGTGCCCGGCTTCAGCACCACCACGGCCTTGAGGCGTTCACCCCATTTATCGTCGGGCACACCGATCACCGCCACATCGGCGACGGCGGGATGTTGGAAAAGGACTTCCTCCACCTCGCGCGGGTAGATGTTCACGCCGCCGGAGATCACCATGTCTTTCTTGCGGTCGACGATATAGATGAAACCTTCCGCGTCGCGCTTGGCCAGATCGCCGACCGACAGCCACGCGCCGCGAAACGTCGCCGCGGTCTCCGCCGGCTTGTTCCAATAACCGTTGTAGAGATAGGGCGAGTTGGAGAACAACTCACCCACCTCGCCGGGCGCGACTTCGTCGCCGGCGTCGTCCAGCAGTTTCACTTGCGTGTTCGGGAACGGCAAACCGACGCAGCGTTGCTTGCGCAGCTGATCCTGCGGCCGCAGATTTGCGATGATGCCGCCCTCCGTCGACCCATAGGTCTCGTGCAGGATGCCGGGACCGAAATAGGCGACGATCTGCTCCTTGGTCGCCTGCGCCAGCGGCGCCGCGTTGCAGATGATCGTCTTGATCGGCGCGCCCTTGCATTCGTCGAGCACGGTCTTGGGCAACGCGAACAAACTGTGGAAATGCGTCGGCACCATGAAGATGCCGGTGAACGGCCCTTCGCTGCTGCCGAACTTCAGTTTCCGCAGCACCTGTTCGGCGTTGTAGCCGTCGAGCAGCTCCACCATGCCGCCGAAGAACAGGCAGGCAAGGCTGTAGGCGATTCCCGCGCCGTGATTCATCGGCGTGATCGACAGGAAGCGGTCGTCCGGCCCGTAGCAGCCGTATTCCACGGCCTTGCCGTAGAAGGTGAGAATGCGCGAGCGGTGAGAGATCATCACGCCCTTGGGCTTGCCGGTCGTGCCCGACGTGTATGGGATGGTCCAGCAGTCCCACTCGTTCACGGTTGGGCGCGGTTGGGGCGTGCTTGACGCGAGCAGCGCTTCGTACGCCGCGCCGATCTCGATGATGCGCGCGACCGTGGCGAATTTTTGAGCGTGCAAGACTGGCGCAAGGGCGCTGTCCACGAAAAGAACTTTGGCCTGAGCGTCGTCGCACACCGACACGATCTCCGCCGGCGTCAGGCGCGGATTGATAGTTGCCACCGGCACGCCCGCCGCCGGCACGCCGCAACAGATCTCGATGTAGGCCGTGCAGTTGCGCGACGCGATCGCCGCGGTATCGCCCGGCTTGAGCGCGAGGATCCCGATGGCCGCATCGGTCACGCGGTCCATGCGCGCGACCAGGTCGCCGTAGTTGCGCCTTTCCGCACCGTGGATGACCGCGATCTTTTCCGGGTGCCGCAGCATGGCGGCGCGCAAGCCCTCGGCCATGGTCATCGAGCGAAAGGATTGGGGCCGGAAGGCGTTGGGGTGGTTCGGTTCGGTCATGGGGCGCAGTTCAGCATCTTTGGTAATCCCCTGAACACCCTGTCATTGCTGGCTTCTATCATGCTGGCGGCCATGCTGGTGGGATGTGCCCGGTCTCAGCCTATGATATGTCAGCCGACCTGATCAGAGGTCCCGTCCATGACTTGCGGCCGCTCCGTTATTCTCCTGCTGGCGTTCGCCCTCGCCGGGCCGGCGCTCGCGCAGGACGACGCGTCGCCGGAAGCCGCCACCGCCCGCTCGGGCGAGAAGGGCGGCACGGCCAAGCACTACATGGTTGTCGCCGCCAACCCCATCGCCGCCAAGGCCGGTGCGGACATCCTCGCCGCCGGCGGCACCGCGGTGGATGCCGCCATCACCACTCAGCTCGTGCTCAACATGGTCGAGCCCCAGTCCTCGGGCATCGGCGGCGGCGCCTTCATGGTGCATTGGGACGCGAAGGCCAAAGCGCTCACCTCCTTCGACGGCCGCGAGACCGCGCCAGCCACGGCCAAGCCGGATCGTTTCCTCACCGCCGACGGCAAAGCCATGGACCGCATGACCGCGGTTGTCGGTGGCCGCTCGGTCGGCGTGCCCGGCGTGCTGCGCATGCTGGAGATGGCGCACAAGCGTGCCGGCAAGTTGCCGTGGGCGACGTTATTTGAACCGGCGATCCGCATTGCCGAAAACGGCTTCCCGATGTCGCCGCGGCTGCACGATCTCCTCGCCGGGGACCGGGCGCTGCGCACCATCGAACCGGCCAAGTCGTTCTTCTACGAACCCGATGGAACGCCCAAAGCGGTGGGCACGCGCATCGTCAATCCGCCGTTCGCGAAGGCGCTGCGTCTTATCGCCGCCAAGGGCGCGGATGCGTTCTACACCGGCGAAATCGCCGAGGACATTGTGCGCGCCGTCACCACCGCGCCGCGCAGCCCCGGCGACCTCACCGCCGCCGATCTCGCAAACTACCGCGCGATCGAGCGGCCGCCGATCTGCAGCACCTACCGTGCGCACAAAGTGTGCAGCATGGGGCCGCCCACCTCCGGCGGCATCGGCGTGCTCCAGGTGCTGGGCATGGTGGAGCGCTTCGATCTCGCCACGTGGGGTCCGCAGTCCGCGCAATCGTTCCACGTGCTGCTGGAGGCGAACCGCCTCGCGCTGGCCGATCGCGCGGTCTACATCGCCGATCCGGACGTGGTGTCGGGCCCGACCGACGCGCTCATCGGGCACGACTATCTTACCCAGCGCAGCGCGCTCATTCAGCTCGACAAGCGCATGCCGCAAGCACCGCCGGGCAAGGTGCCGGTGAAGGGCGCGATGAATCTGGTTCCCGCCGCCAGCCCGGAACTGCCCTCGACCAGCCATTTCTCGATCGTGGATCGCGCCGGCAATGCCGTGGCGATGACGACGTCGGTGGAGAACTCTTTCGGCTCACGGCTGATGGTCGACGGCTTCCTGTTGAACAACACGCTCACGGACTTCTCCTACGACGAAGCCGCGAAGGGCGAGACGGTCGCCAATGCCGTCGGTCCGAACAAGCGTCCCCGCAGTTCCATGGCGCCGACCATGGTGTTCGATCCGAAGGGCAAGCTTGAGATGGTCGTCGGATCGCCGGGCGGACCCGCGATCGTGGCCTTCGTCGCCAAGACGCTGGTCTCGATGATCGATTGGAAGATGACGCCGGGCCAGGCAACCGCCGCGCCCTATGCGATGGGTATGGGCCGCGCGGTGACGCTCGAGCCGGACCTCGCGACGCTCGAAGGGCCGCTGAAGGCCCTGGGTCACGATATCCGCGTCGGCGAATACCCAAGCGGCGTGCACGCCATCCGCATCACGCCGCGGGAAATCCAAGGCGGCGCCGATCCGCGCCGCGAGGGAACGCCGTCCGGAAAATAAGCCGCGCTAGCGCCCGCGCTGGATGACCTGGATCAAATGGCCGTCCGGATCGAAGGCGTACATTTGCTGGCCGTTGATCACGCTGCCGTCCACGTCCACGCCGCTGAAACGCGAGGGTGTGCGGTGAAAGCGCGTGCCGATCTGTCCCAGGCGTTTGTAGATCTCCTGGATGTCGCCCACTTCGATCACGATCACGATGTCGCCGGTGCCGAGTGCGGCCAGATTGCCGCGCGCGCTTGCCAGCTTGGGGCGGTCATAGCCCATCAGGCTGATCATGCCGCCCGCGCCGCGCAGGCCGACCGTCCGCCCCACCGTCGGATCGGCGGTCAGCGGCAAGTCGCCGGTACCCGCCACGCCGCCCTGATCGCTGGCGGTGGTCGTCCTGTCGGAAACCTTGGTGAGGCCGAGGCGGAGGTAGAAATCCAACGCCCGGTCGAGATCTTCCACCAGCAGTGTGGTGGCGCGCAGTGTTGATGGCGCATCCGCGGGCGGCGCGGCCGGTGCTGCGGGCGCGGCGTTGCGCGGCTGCTGCGGTCCTTGCTGTGATTGCGGGGGCGCCGCGGCGGCGGTCAATAAGACGGCAAGGGCCAGCGCGGTCGCGGCCTTCAGGAAACGCATCTGTCTGTCCTTATGGTGAGCAAACGAAGGGTGGCGGTATTGTCTCAGGTCTCAGAGGGTTGATCCACCGCGACCGCGCCCGCGAAATGGCGGAAACGCCAGACTTTCGCGATCCAGTCTCTCACGATGCAGTTTCGGGACAAAATAATAGTGTGTAGCCCGCCACGTGTTGTGGATTTGCCGCGCATTCCCGTGCAACGCGCGCTTGCGGGCTTGAGCCGGGCCGGGTGAGCCGCTAAACCATTCTTGTCTTTGGGGTGTGGGGTTTTTCGCTTTGTCTTCGGCGCGCGACAAGTTCGTTGCCTTTGCGTTTTGCTGGGCCGACGCCCTGATCGAAGTTGATCAGTCGCGCCGCATCCTGTTTGCCGTCGGCGCCACCAAGGCGTTGACCGGCGCAAGGCCCGAAGAACTCATCGGCAAGGATTTCAACGGTCTGATCGATCCGAAAGACCGCGTACTGACGGATCAGCTCCTGGAGATGACGTCCAAGCGCGGACGCATCCACAATGTCGTCATCCATTTCATGAGCCCGGACGGCGTCAAGCACCCGGTGTCGTTCGCCGGCTATGTGATGCCGGACCTGAAGGACCATCATTTCCTCGCGTTCCGCTCAACTGTCAGCCTCACGGCGGCCGGCGACGAAGAGGGCGTGGATCGCGACAAGGAAACCGGTCTGCTTTCCAGCGCCTCGTTCTCCGAGATGGCGGTGCAGCAGTTGAAGGACAGCGCCGCCTCGG
The DNA here is from genome assembly GCA_965279655.1 of Rhodospirillaceae bacterium. Taxonomy (GTDB): domain Bacteria; phylum Pseudomonadota; class Alphaproteobacteria; order Rhodospirillales; family Rhodospirillaceae; genus SCTM01. The sequence goes on along the minus strand of OZ257255.1, from coordinate 3,798,779 downwards.
GTGTCCCGGCGGAAATGACCTTGGTCAATCTGCCCGGCTTCGAGAAATTCTACGAGACGTTGTCGAAAGAAGAACAGCAGGTCTTCAAGAACACCGTCGGCACGACCCTGCGGGCGAATTCGATCGACGGCAACAGTGCCGGCGAAATCGGCGGCGGCAAATTCGGCGTCGTTCATGCCGCCGGTCTCGATGTCGCCGCCCTGGAAAAGACGATTGCGCAAGCCACCAAGGCCTTCGATCCCACCGGCAAGGGCATCGACGTGCAGGCCGGCACGGTCCAGATCGACACCAGCGCGATCTCCGAAGAGGACTTGGCCAAGGGTCTTGCCTACACCATCAATCACTTCAAAGAGCAGGTCGGCGAGAAGTTCAACGTCAAGGACATCACTCAGAATATGAACGGCCTCGTCCAGGAGGCCGTGCAGTCCTTGAACAAATTCCGCGGCATGGTGACCGGCAACGATTTCCAGATCGCCTTCCATCCGATCCTGCATGTGCGCACCGGCGCGGTGCACCACTACGAAGCGCTGGTGCGGTTCAACGGGCGCTATGAAGAGTCGCCCTACAAGTACATCACCTTCGCCGAAGAGACCGGCCTCATCGCCGAGTTCGATATCGCCATGATGCGCAAGTGCATCGAGTGGCTGCGCAAGAACAAGGCCGACCGGGTCTCGATCGCGGTGAACATCTCGGGCCGGTCGGTCGATAGCGACGTCTACGGCCAGCAGCTCCACGAGCTGCTCGACAAAGATACGTGGCTCAAGGATTTTCTCTTGTTCGAGATCACGGAATCCGCGCGCGTCGCGGACCTGCAGCGCGCCAACAACTTTGTGCAGTCCGTGCGCAACAAGGGTTACCACGTCTGCCTCGATGACTTCGGCGCGGGCGCCGCGAGCTTCCAGTACCTGAGCGTGCTGGAAGTGGACGTGGTGAAGCTCGACGGCAGCGCGGTGCAGAACGCGCAAAAGGCCCCGAAAGGGCGCGCGTTCATGAAGGCGCTCACGACGCTGTGCAAGACCATGAAGGTCGAAACCATCGCCGAGATGGTCGACAGCAAGGAAGCGCTCGAGTTCGTGCGCGATTGCGGCGTGGATCACGTGCAAGGCTGGCTGTTCGGCAAGCCCGACCCGGATCCGTGGAGCTTCATCAAGAAGCTCGACAGAAGGCTCTTCAGTTAGCTCATCGGAATGGGTGGCGGCACCGGCTCCGGCAAGGGGATGAACTCCTTGTTGTCCGCATCCGGCAGCTTCATGCGCCCGGCGCGCCAGTCGGCCTTGGCCTGCTCCAGGCGCTCCTTCGACGACGAGACGAAGTTCCATTCGATGAAGCGCTCGCCTACGGGATCGCCGCCCAGGATTGCGACCGTGGCGGCGGTGACGGCACTGATGGCCGCATCGCCCTTGCCGAACACCAGCATGTGGCCTTTCTCATACCGCTGCCCGTCAACCGCGATCGTGCCGCGCACGATATAGGCCGCGCGTTCCGCATACCCGCTGGGGATATCCACCGTCGCGCCGGCCTGCAGTTCGAAGTGCACATAGAACAGCGGCGAATGGGTGACGACCTTGGAACGGTTGCCATACGCGGTGCCGGCGATCAGGCGGCCGGTGACGCCGGTGTCGCTGAAGCTCGGAAGATCGGACAGGCCATAATGATCGAAGCTCGGATCGGTCTCCTCCGCCTCCTTCGGCAGCGCGACCCACGCTTGCAGGCCGTGAAGGTGCCCGCCGTTCTGGCGCAAGCCGTCGAACCGCTCCGAATGCGTGATGCCGCGGCCGGCGGTCATCCAGTTCACCTCGCCGGGCCGAATGTCCATCGTTACGCCCACGCTGTCCCGATGGGTCATCTCGCCGGCGAACAGATAGGTCACCGTGGAGAGCCCAATGTGAGGATGCGGCCGCACATCCATGCTGCGCGGAATATTCGGGGCCAGGTCGAGCGGTCCCATGTGGTCGAGGAAAATGAAAGGCCCCACCATGCGCCGTTTGGGAAACGGCAAGATGCGGCCGACATGAAATCCGCCGAGGTCCTTCTGCCGTTCCTCAATCACCAGATCGATCATGCGGTCAGCCTTCCGCCATGGCGCGTGCAGCGTCCTTGATGCGCCCGACCATGGCAACGAACCCGTTGCGCCGGTTGGGGCTCAGATGTTGATCGAGGCCGAGCGCGCGGAATTCATCTTCCGCATCCGTCGTTGCCACGTCCGCTGCCGGCTTATTGGAAAACAGGCTCGCCAATACCGCGATCAGTCCTTTGACGATGCTGGAATCGCTGTCGGCGGCGAAACGAAAAGATTGCGCCGTCCCGCCGGGCACCAGCCACACTTGGCTCATGCAGCCGCGCACCTTGGTCGTCTCGGTCTTCCAGGCCTCCGGCAGATCGGGCAGCTTGCGCCCGAGGTCGATCAGATAGGCGTAGCGGTCGTCCCATTCGTCCAGCAGGGCGAAGTTCTCCTTGAGCTCTTCGAAGCTCAACGACGGTGCGATCATTTCGGGGGCGGGAGCGTTCATTCTGGCCTAACCTAGGCATAGCGTTTTGCTGCGCAAGGATTTTCGATGCCCTTCGTGCCGATCACCAGCACCCTCCAGATCGACGAGGACGAACTGCAGCTCAGCTTCATCCGCTCGAGCGGTCCGGGCGGCCAGAACGTCAACAAGGTCGCGACGGCGGTTCAGTTGCGGTTCGACGCACGGCGCTCGCGATCCCTGCCGAACGCGGTGGCCGTCCGGCTGCTCCGTCTCGCCGGCAAGCGCGCGACCACCGAAGGCGAAATCGTCATCACGGCGCAGAGCTTCCGCACGCAGGAGGCCAACCGCAAGGATGCCATCGATCGGCTCGTCACGCTGATCCGTGAAGCCACCCATGTCCCGAAAAAGCGCGTCGCCACGAAACCGTCGCGGGCGTCCAAGGAACGGCGCATCGATGGCAAGAAGAAGCGCAGTACTACCAAGGCCGGCAGGCAAACTAAAAAGTGGGACTAGCCTACTGCGCCGCGAGACCGGTGCCGGCATCGGCGGAGAACTGCAACGCGGCCAACCGTGCATAGAGCGGGTTGCTGTTCAGAAGCTGATCGTGACGTCCCGTGGCGATTAAGCGTCCATCCTCGATCACCGCGATCCGATCCGCGCTCACAACCGTGGCGAGGCGATGCGCGATCACCATCGTCGTGCGTCCCACCATCAGGCGTTCCAGCGCGCGTTGGACCAGACGTTCATTCTCCGCATCCAGCGCGCTCGTGGCTTCGTCCAGCAGCAGCAAGGCCGGATCGCGCAGGATGGCGCGCGCAATCGCGATGCGCTGCTTCTGGCCGCCGGACAAGCGTACGCCGCGTTCGCCCAGGAAGCTCTGCATGCCTTCCGGCAACTTGGCGATGAATTCCATGGCCGCGGCGGCCTCGGCGGCGGCGACGACTTCCGCGTCGCTCGCATCGGGGCGGCCGTAGCGGATGTTCTCCATGGCATTGGCGGCGAAGATCACCGGATCCTGCGACACCATGCCGATGCGCCGTCGCACGTCGCGCGGATCGGCTTCCTTGAGATTGACGCCGTCCACCGCCACGACACCGGATTGCGGATCGTAGAAACGCAGCAGCAGCTGGAACACGGTGGTCTTGCCCGCGCCCGAAGGTCCCACCAGCGCCACGTGCTCGCCCGGCGCCACATCGAACGTGAGGCCGTGCAGCGCCGCCGTATTGGGCCGCGACGGATAGTGGAAGGTGACGTCCTGGAACGACACCGCGCCGCGCGCGGGGGTCGGCATGGTCAAGGGATTCGCCGGCGGCTGGATGTCGGGCTCCGTCTCGAGCAGCTCCACCAAGCGTTCGGTCGCGCCCGCGGCGCGCTGCAGATCTCCCAGCACTTCGCTGACCGCGCCGACGGCGCCGGCCACCACCACCGCGTAGAAGATGAAGGCCGACAGATCGCCCGGCGTGATATCGCCATGGATGACGCCGCGACCACCGGCCCACAGCACCAGCGCGATCGCGCCGAACACCAACAGGATCACCACGCTGCCAAGCATGCCGCGCGCCAGGATGCGGCGCATGGCGGTGGAGAACGCGCGCTCCACTTCGCCGCTGAACAAAGCGCGGTCGCGATCCTCATGCACGAACGCCTGTACGGTGCGGATGGCGTTGAGCACTTCCTCCGCGTAAGAGCCGACGTCGGCGACCCGGTCCTGGCTCTCACGCGAGAGTTTGCGGACCTTGCGGCCGTACACAATGATCGGCAGCACCACGGCGGGGACCACCAGCGCCACCAGCCCCGCGAGCATCGGGTTGGTGATGATCAGCATGGTCACGCCGCCGATCAGACTGAAGGTGTTGCGCACGGCGATGGAAAGCGACGACCCTATCACTGTCTGTAGCAATGACGTGTCGGCGGTCAGGCGCGAGAGGATTTCGCCGGTCTTGGCGGTCTCGAAGAAGCCGGGGCTCAAGCGCAACAACTGCGCGAACACCGCGGCGCGAATGTCGGCCACCACACGCTCGCCGACCCACGAGACGTAGTAGAAGCGGAAGTAGGTGCCGACCGAGATCGCGAGGATGATCCCGATCATCACGGCCAGTGCCACGTTCAAGGTGGCGAGATCGCCGGAACTCAGGCCTTGATCGATCAAGAACTTCAAGCCGGCGCCGATGCTCAACGTCGCCGCCGAGGTGACGGTCAACGCGATGCCGGCCAGGACCAGCTTGCTCTTGTAGGGCCGCAAGAACTGCCAGGTCCGCCGCAGGGCGGAGAGATTCTTGCTCTTGGGCCGGTCCGGCATATTCCACCGGCTCGATCCACGGGACTGGTCGCTCACAATGCGCGCCTTTCGGTTGGGTCAGGGGTGAAGTGGACCTTTGCGGGCCGGAAGTCAACGCGCCAAGGACCAAGCAGGGGCCCATTCAAGGGGGTGTATCGGTCCTAGCAAATTGGCGCATAAATGCGCGCATGAGCGCCGACGAACCCAAGCACGCGGAACGCCCCGAGGCCGTCACGGCCTTATGCCGCGATTGCCTGGACGAATTCACCACGACCGTCCGCGCTTGCCCGCGCTGCGGCTCCGAACGCATGCTGAATCACCCGGAGCTCGGACGCTTGTCCATGGCGCATATCGATTGCGACGCGTTCTATGCGGCGATCGAGAAGCGCGATCATCCGGAACTCGCCGACAAGCCTTTGCTGATCGGCGGCGGCACCCGCGGCGTGGTCGCCACGGCTTGCTACATCGCAAGGCGCTACGGTCCGCGTTCCGCCATGCCCATGTACAAGGCGCTGGAGCTTTGTCCCCACGCCGTGGTGATGAAGCCCGACATGCCGAAATATCAGCGCGCCGCCAAGCAGGTGCGCGCGATCTTCGACGCCGCGACGCCGCTGGTTGAGCCGCTCTCGCTGGATGAGGCGTTCCTTGATCTCTCCGGCACCACGACCTTATTCCGCCGCACACCCGCCGCGACCTTGGCGTATGTCGCCCGCCAGATCGAACGCGAGGTGGGCATCACCGTGTCCGTGGGTCTCAGCGATACGAAGTTTCTTGCGAAGATGGCGTCGGATGCGGACAAGCCGCGCGGCTTCTTCGTCATCGGCCGGACGGACGCGATCTCCTATCTCCACGATCAACCCATCACCCGGCTGCCGGGTGTGGGGCCAGCACTTGCGTCGCGCCTGAAAGTCGACGGCTTCTTCACCATTGGCGACATCCAGAAGAAGCCGGCGGCCGAGTTGGGCGCGCGCTATGGCGAGACCGGCGCCTTGCTGGCGCGGCTCGCGCGCGGGCTGGACGAACGTGCCGTGCGCATCGACCGGGAAGCCAAGAGCGTCTCGGCGGAGACCACCTTCGAGACCGACATCTCCGATCAAGCTGAACTCGCACGCCGCCTCTGGCCCATGTGCGAACGCGTGTCGGAGCGTCTCAAGGCCAAGGGGCTATCGGGCCATGTGGTTGTCCTCAAGCTCAAGACCTCCCGGTTCCGCCTCGTCACCCGCAACCACAAGCTCAGCTCGCCAACGCAATTGGCCGAGGTGATCTTCCGCGCCGCCAAATCCATGCTGGCCAAGGAGACCCGCGACGGCACGCGCTATCGCCTGATCGGGACCGGGGTGGACGATATCGGCGACGCGGCCGAGGCCGACCCGGCGGACCTGTTCGCCGCGTCCTCCGCCGACGCCACCGCGCACCTGGCCAAGGTCGAGCACGTGATGGATGCGGTGCGGGCCAAGTTCGGCCGCGAGGCGATCGTCAAGGGGCGCGGCCTCAATCGGGGCCGCAGTGGACGGCCCAAATCGCCTGGCTCGAAATCGTCCAGCCCAAAAGCCACCGATCCACGCCGGTAGCGCGGCTGCGGTTGCTTTTTCCTCCCCATCCGGGCAAACCCTTGCTTCGCCCTGCCTCTTCCTGGAGACCCCGCCGATGGAAATGACCGGCGACTACGTGATTGCCGCACCGCGCGCGACCGTCTGGGCCGCGCTCAACGATATCGAGGTGCTGAAGGCCGCGATTCCCGGCTGCGAGTCGATTGCCCGCACGTCCGCCGACCAGATCGAGGCCACGGTCACCGCCAAGGTTGGCCCGGTGAAGGCCACGTTCCGGGGCATCGTCACGCTCAGCGATCTCGATCCGCCCAACGGCTACACCATTCGTGGTGAAGGCAAGGGCGGGGCCGCCGGCTTCGCCCGCGGTGGCGCGAAAGTGAGTCTGACAGACGCGCCGGGCGGCACGCGGCTGGCCTATGTGGTCGACGCTGCCGTGGGCGGCAAGCTCGCCCAGATCGGCTCGCGCCTGATCGACGCCACCGCCAAGAAGCTCGCCGATGAATTCTTCGCCGCCTTCAGCGCGAAGGTAACCGGTACGCCGGCCGTCGTGTCCGCTCCGGTGGCGGAAGCGCCGCCGGCCGCTGTGCTGCCGCTCGCTCCCGCACCGGTCCACGTGGCCGCGAAGCCGCAACATGATGCCCTGGCGGAGTTCAAGCCGATCAGCTTCTTCAAGTGGGTCGCGATGCTCGTGATTCTCGCCGTCGCGGTCGCCGTCGTCACGCTCGTCTTCTAAATGGTGGCGTTCGAGATGGTCAAAGTTGCCCTTACCGTCAACGGCACGGAACATTCCGCCGACGTCGAGCCGCGCACGTTGCTGGTGGAGTTGCTGCGCGACAAGCTCGGCCTCACCGGCACGCACGTCGGTTGCGACACCAGCCAGTGCGGTGCCTGCACGGTTCATCTCGACGGGCGTTCGATCAAGGCGTGCACGATCCTCGCGGTGCAGGCGACGGGCCGTAAGGTCACGACCATCGAAGGCATCGCGCACGAAGACGGCACGCTGCATCCGATGCAAGCCGCGTTCCGCGAACATCACGGCCTGCAATGCGGGTTCTGTACGCCGGGCATGGTCATGAGCGCGCTGGCCCTGGTGGAACGCAACGCCGGAAAAACGATCGACGAAGCCACCATCCGTCACGAACTCGAAGGCAATCTGTGCCGCTGCACCGGCTATCACGGCATCGTTGCGGCGATCGCCGCCGGTGCCAAGGCCATGGGTAAGCAAGACGGGGGCCGCTAGATGTACGCCTTCGACTATCAGCGCCCGAACGCCCTCGCTGAAGCCGCCAAGCTTTTTGGCGCCGGCGAGGACGCCAGCTACATCGCCGGCGGCCAAACCCTCATTCCCACGCTGAAGCAGCGCTTGCGCCGCCCGTCGGTGGTCATCGACCTCGGTGCGATCCCGGAGATGCAAGGCATCTCGGTTTCCGGCGACACCGTCACCATCGGCGCGATGACGTGCCATGCCGACGTCGCGGCCTCCGCCGACGTGCGCCGCGCGATCCCGGCATTGGCGTCGCTGGCATCCCTCATCGGCGATCCGCAGGTGCGCAACCGCGGCACCATCGGCGGTTCCATCGCCAACAACGATCCGGCGGCGGACTATCCGGCTGCGCTCGTCGGCTTGGATGCAACCGTGCACACGTCGCAACGTCAGATCGGCGCGGAAGCGTTCTTCACCGGCATGTTCGAGACCGCGCTTCAACCCGGCGAACTCGTCGTGAAGATCGCGTTCCCGACCCCGAAGCGTGGCGCCTACAAGAAATTCCGCAACCCCGCTTCGCGCTACGCCGTGGTCGGCGTGATGGTGGCGGAGACCGCGCGCGGCATCCGTGTCGCCGTCACCGGTGCCGGTCCCAGCGTGTTTCGCGTTCCGGCGATGGAAGCGGCGCTGGCGAAGTCCTTCACAGCCGACGCGATCAAGGGAATCGCCGTGCCCGCCAGCGATCTCAACGGCGACATGCACGCGACGCCGGAGTATCGCGCCCACCTCATCGGCGTGATGGCCGCCCGTGCCGTCGCCGACATCGCCTGAGGGATTGCGGATCATGACCCCGATCCGCTTCTACTTCGACTTCACCTCCACCTTCTCCTACATCGCGATCCAGAAGATCGACGACCTTGCCGCGCGCTATGGCCGCGCCGTCGACTGGCGCGCGGTGTCCCTCGGCCACGTGTTCCAGGCCCAAGGCGTCACGCCGCCGCCGATGGTCCCGAAGAAGTTCGACTATTTGAAAATCGACTTCCCGCGCTCCTGCGCCTTCGCCGGCTTGCCGTGCAAGATGCCCAACCCGTTCCCGCCGGACGTGAAACTCGCGCGCGTCGTCTTCTGGTATTTGAAGGCGCGGGACGAACAGAAATCCCATGCTTACGCACGCGCGATCAGCAGCGCGGTGTTCGGTCACGGCAAGTCCGTGGCAACGCCGGAGGAGATCGGCGCGTTCTTTCCAGAGATGTCCGCGGCTGAGATCGCAACTGCCGGCGCCGATGCGGCCGCCAAAGCCGCCGTGATCGCGTCGCTGCCGGACGCGCAAGCCGACGGCATGATCGGCGCGCCGTTCATGGTGGTCGACGGGGAACCCTTCTGGGGCGCGGACCGGCTGGATCACGTGGCCGCAAGGCTGGCGCAACGGGCCTGATCATACTTCCGTCTAGGCGCCAAAATTCCGCCCAATAGTTGCGGTTACAGTAGAATGCTTGCACTGATACGGGTTTTGTGGGGAAATTACCCACACGCTCGCCGCTGAAAGCGGCCGGGCAGGAACCGCCAAGGGGGTTGGATGCGCTGGAAGCTTGCGCTCGCTGCGACCGTTCTGCTCTCCGCGCCAGCCGTGGCGCAGGTCCCGTCCCCGGATCTCGGCGCGTACGACTGCGCCCGCGTCGGTGACGGCACATCCGCACTCATCGCCCGCCATGTGCTGCAGTACGTCGAAGGCCAGTTCGTCGAGTGGGACGAATACATCACTCGCGACGAGACGCTGCGCATCGTCTGTCTCCAGCGCACGCGTCCCAATCCCGGCGCCTTGTCGGCGGCGGCGGCGAAAGATCTCCTGACGGCCGGCGCCCGCGTCGGCGCACCAACGCCGTCGAGCAACGTCGAGCGCGCGAAGTCCGACACACCGGCGACCTCCGACGGCAAATTCCGCGATGCGCCGGCGATGCCGCTGCCCAAGGCGACGGAGCCCGCCGCCGGTGTCGAGCGCAGCCAAAGCTTCGATCCGGACGCCATGTCGCCGGCCTCACGGCGCTACGACGGCGGCCCGCAGGCCTCCTCTTCTACCAACGCGTCCTCCGCCGTGCAGGCGCTTCTGGACGCCGCTGTCGAGCGCAACGCGGAAGGTGTGGAACGCCAACTCACCGATGGTGTTGACGACCGCGCACGCATCAGCACCACCACATCGCAGTCCTATCCCTACAACACGGTCGGCTACCTCAGCGTCAGGTACCCCAACGGCGGGACCTTTCGCTGCTCCGGCGTTCTGGTGAGTCCCTATGTGGTGCTCACCGCCGGCCACTGCGTGCACAACAACGATCGCGGCGGATACATCAGTTCTGCAACGTTCTATCCGGCGCAGAACGAAGCGAGTTCCTCGTCGCCGACATTGCGCCCCTACGGCGGCAAGAGCGATATCCGCTGGGTGCGCACCACCAGCCGCTGGACGCAGATCTCGGGGCCGGAATCCCACGTCACTAGCGACTACCAATACGATCTCGCGGCGATCGAGTTCGCGACACCCTTCACCAGCACGTCGACATTCATGCCGATCACGTTCAACGGCACCAACGCCACCGGCTACAATGTCGGCTATCCGGCCTACACCGGGCCCGGCGCGGCGAACGACGGCGGCACCTACACCGAAGGTCAGTGGTATTCCTCCGGCGCCGACCGCTCCACCGCGTCTCAGCGCTCCTACGGCGTCAAGGAATATCGCATCGACGCCACCGGCGGGCAGAGCGGCAGTCCGTTCTACGGCTCCGACAACCGCCTGATCGGCATCCTGTCCTACGGCGACGATCTAGACGATCGCGCCGGCGGTCCCTGGTACAGCACCAACAATCAAAGCCTCGTCACCGGCTGGGCGTCCTGGACGCCGGCGAGCGACAGCAGCGGCAGCACCGCCAGCAGCAACTCCGTATCGGGCTTGCGCGTGTCGGGCATCTACGATTCCAGCGGCTCCGGGAATCTCTCGTTCTTGCGCTTCCACAACACGGGTGTGAGCGCGAACACGGTGGACGTCACCTTGGCGAACCCCGACGACGGCGCCCTCATGGCCTCGTGGACCAGCCCGTCCGTTCCGCCAAACGCGACACTCCAGGTGGACATCCGCACGATCGAGGGCGAGGCCACCGGCGGCACCATCCAGAAGCGCGGATTTTACGTCGCGTCGATCCGCCCGCATTTCAACGGGCTCTTCCAGCACGTCGTCTGGCGCAATGTGGAGGGCAACCTCAGCAACCTCACCATGTGCGACACCAAAATCACCAACGATCCGACCCGGCTGATCAGCGTGCATACCTCCACGCTGGTGTATGGCTATCCGCCGTCGATCGTGATTCACAACACGGGCACCACCAGCAACACGGTGTTCCTCGGCGTGTACGATGCCGTGACAGGTACGAAGCTCGGGAGCTATTCCACCGGATCGATCCCGCCCAACGCCGAAGTGATCCGCTCGATCGGTCAAATCGAAGCCGGGATCGGCTATACGCCGGGCCCCAGCCAGTTCCACTACAACATCCGGCTGGACTCGTCCTTCAACGGCACCCTGGCGTATCGCATGACCAACAAGGTCGCCACCGACACCCTCGACATGACGGCGGTGTGCGCCCTCGTTGCGCAGTAGTCTCGGCGCGGTCGTCCTTAACCGAAGTGGCGATCCACCGGCTGCGGCGTACGCTTGCCGGTTCTCTTGCCCTGCGCGCGCAACACGTCGGCGACGTGGCCTTGCGCGAACTCCGCGCTGTCGTCGCCGATATAATCCTTGTTGAAGTGGGCGACCACGGACGGGCGTTTCACCGCCTTGTCCCACCACGCCTTCAGACGCGGGCGGCCTTCACGCCAGTCGTAGTTCTTGGGAACGGGCGCGGGCAGGCCTTTGCCGACCTGTCGGTCGAGATAGCTTAGCGCGTGAAGCATCGACGCGTGGCCGATGTCGAAGCCCTTGGTGACGGCGGCGTCCGCCTCCATCTGGTTCAGCGCGCGCTCGATCTTCGGCCAGTACCATTTGAACACTTCCGGACGATACGGCTGCTCGAGCTTTTCCAGCGCTAGATTTACGGTGCTCTCGAACGTCGTGTCCGCCAGCGCCAACCGGCGCAGCGCATCCCAACGCTTGGGTCCGCCGCGGGGATAAAGCTTTTTCTTCTTCGACAGGCTGTCCAAATACTCGACGACCACCTGGCTGCCGTACAGCACCGTACCGTCGGCCAGCGCCAGGGTCGGCACCTTGTGCAGCGGGTTGATGGCGGCGATGGAATAACCGTCGCGCACGGGATAGATCGGCACGAAGTCGATCTTGTCGATCACACCAGCTTCATGGGCGACCACCAGCGCCTTGTGAATGAAGCCGTGGATCGGCGTGTAGAACAGCTTCATGCGGTTCTTGCCGGCTTTCGCCTTGGCCTTCTTGCGCGGCGCGACGCGGCCCAGCGCCTTCGTTCCCGCGGCGCGTGCCGAAGCTGGCTTGCGCGCCTGCGCCCGCGCGGTGACGGCCCGTGCAACTCTCGCCGGCATGAAATCCTCCCTGGCGCTTGTCGTAAGGGCGCTATCTTAGCCATCAGCGGCGCAACGTCCACGGCCTTGCGCCTGGGTCTAAATGGGTCTACGCAGCGGTCCCCCGGGGATGGGGCCCAGGTTTGAGAGCGACAGAATCATGACTTTGAAGATCGGACTGATCGGCAACGGCGCCATCGCCAAGCTCGTCACCACTTTCTGCGCCGAACGCGGCGACAGGTTCGCGGTGGTGGGCGCCATCGGCCTGCCCAGCGATACGGTCTCCGTCGGCACGCATCCCATCGTCCAGGATTGGACGGCCTTGAAGAAGCTCCGGCCCGAATTGATCGTGGAGTGCGCCGGCCACGGCGCGGTGAAGGCTTTCGCCGCCGCCATCCTCGACGACGGCTTCGATCTGATCCTCGTCTCCACCGGAAGCCTTGCCGATGAAGCCCTCTGGAACGAAGTGAGCGCCGCGGCCAAGCGCTCCACGGGCCAGCTGAAGCTGCCGGCGGGGGCTCTGCCGGGGGTGGATTCACTCGCGGCCGGCAAGCTCGCCGGTTTGGAGAAGGTGACGCTCAAGTCGTCCAAGCCGCCGAAGGCCTGGAGCGGCACGCCGGCTGAGAAGTCTCATGATCTCGGCGCGATCACGACGCCGACGGTGATCTTCTCCGGCAACGCACGCGAGGCCGCACTCGCGTTCCCCAAGAACGCCAACGTGGCCGCCACGGCGGCGCTGGCGGGGCTGGGTTTCGAGCGTACGACGATCACGCTGGTCGCCGACCCGAACGTGACCCAGAACGTGCATCACCTGGAAGCGGAAGGCGCGTTCGGCAAGTTGATCCTCGAGATCAACGCCAATCCGTCGCCGGACAACCCTAAGACCTCGCACATGGCCGCGCTCTCGATCATGCGCGTGCTCGAGAACGAAGTCGCATCGATCGTGATCTAGATCGCGATCGAACTTTCTAATAAGCGGGCGCTACCTGACGCAGGCGGCGGAGACTTGCGCCGCGCGCGCCGCGACCGTGCCGACGCGCGATTGCACGTACGGGCCGGGGTTGGACGCCGACCAGGTGCGCGGGCTCGGCAGCACGGAGGCGAGCAGCGCTGATTCCATCGGCGTCAGGCTCTGCGCGCTTTTGTGGAAGTGGTGCTGCGCGGCCGCCTCGGCGCCGTACACGCCCGGGGCCCACTCCACGATATTGAGATAGACCTCCATGATCCGGCGCTTGCCCCAGATCAATTCGATCGCCGGCGTCAGCGCGGCCTCGACGGCCTTGCGCACGGCGCTGCGTCCCGGCCAGAGGAATGCGTTCTTCGCGGTCTGCTGCGTGATCGTGGATCCGCCCCGGGTCGGTTCGCCGGCCTGATACTTTTCCCACGCGCGATTGAAGGCTTCGCGATCGAACCCCGCATGCGTGCAGAACGTGGTGTCCTCCGCCGCGATCACCGCTCGCGGCAGGCTCGCGGCGATGCGCTCCAGCGGCACCCACTGATAGCGCCAGCCCGCTGGCGGCGGCAGCTTCGGGGTCGCCTCATAACCCAAGGTGCGCATGGCCATCAGCGGCGTGAGCGGCGGCGAAATCACCCGATAGAGCGCCACCAGCGCGAGTGGAATCCCCAGTAACACGACCAGAATAATACCCACGATCCGTAGGGTCATCGGAACGCCCCGGGGGATGGCGGCATTTGAATCTTCGAATGCGACTGAACCAAACGCCGCAAAGCTCCGTATCTCTCTTCGACTACAGGATGCACCCGCGCCTCCCCCCGGCGCCCCACTAGATAGGAATTATGCCATGACCCGCACGCTGATGACCCTCATGATCGCCGCTCTCCCGTTCGCCGCGATGTCGCCCGCCGTGGCCGGAAACGCGCCGGCGGCTCAAACCACCGTAGTGAAGAAAGAGCTTCAGAAGCTCATGAATGCCTACGGTGCCGGCGAAATGTCGGCCAAAGAGTACAAGGCGCGTAAGGAAGCTCTCTTGGCCTCTGCCGCCAACAACACCCAGGTCGGCCAGCAGTAAGACCATCGATCGCCTCTGCCGTCTTCCCCCCGGCGGCAGAGGCGCCCTTTTCTTTCTTACAGGGTCGGCCCCGCATCCTGACGGGGTGCTTTCGGTGACGTCTTCGCGGCCTTAGCCGGCATCACCGCGCGCTTGCGCATCGCCGCACGCTTCTTTGACTCGCGCCTCGCCTCGGCTTGCGCGACGGCAACCTCCTTCACTTTCTCCTCAAGCGCCGGCGTGGGCTGCGCTTCCGGTTTGGCCTCCACCTTCACCGGCGCCGTGCCGTCCTTGTGCTCGAGATCGATGGCGTCCGCGGCACTCTTGGAGAGGTCGATCACGCGGCCTCGCACGAACGGGCCGCGGTCATTGATCTTCACATCGACGGACTGACCGGTCTCGAGATTGGTGACGGTCGCGGTGCTGCCGAGCGGCAGAAGTTTTGACGCGGCGGTCAGTTCGTTCTGATTCATCCGCTCGCCGCTGGCGGTCTTCTTGCCGTGGAATTTGTTGGCGTAGAACGACGCCTTGCCGTGCTGCACCACGGCCGGTTCCGCGGGCTTGGCCTTGATGCGCTTTTGCGCTGCGCTCGCCGTCGCGGTCACGCCCATCACGGCGATCATCACAAATGCGGCAACGCGTCCCAGCCGAATCATCGTCTCTCGTCTTTCCCAGCGAATCGCAAACGCAGCTTGGCGCTGCCGGTTCCTTTGCAACTATGCCTTGCGGGCTTCCCTCGCAGCTGTCCCCCGTTAAGATGGGACAACCCCGGGGGTTCAGATGACCGAAGATTCCAAACCGACCGTCGCTCGCCGCACCTTCATGGCCACCGCCGCCGCGGCGCCGGCCATGGTTCAAACCGCCGCTGCGGCGGAGCCCAAATCCACCGATTCCAAATCCACCGTTTCCACGCGCCTGGTCGGCGGGGATTACATGGTGGACGTCATTCGCAGCCTGGATATCAAGTACGTCGCCGCCAATCCCGGGTCCAGCTTCCGGGGGTTGCAAGAATCGCTTGTGAACTACGGCGGCAATACGCGCCCGGAGTTTCTGACGTGCATGCACGAGGAAACGTCCGTGGCCATGGCGCACGGCTATGCCAAGGTCACCGGCAAGCCGATGCTGTTCCTTGCGCATTCGACAGTCGGCCTGCAGCACGCGGCCATGGCGCTCTACAACGATTGGTGCGATCGCGCGCCCGTGATCGGCATCCTCGGCAACATCATGGACGCGGCCAAGCGCCGCCCCAACATCGAGTGGCTGCACACGGCGCAAGACCCCGTGGCGATGGTGCGCGATTTCGTGAAGTGGGACGACCAGCCCGCATCGCTTCAGCACTTCGGTGAATCGCTGGTGCGCGCCCACAAGATCGCCATGACGCCGCCGATGGGTCCGGTGATCCTGGTGGCCGACGGCGATCTGCAGGAGATGCATGCGCCCGGCCCCGAAGCCCTGAAAGTCCCGAAGGCGTCGCCGACTCGTCCGCCGCAGGGCGATGACATGGCGCTGCGCGAAGCGGCAAAGCTGCTTGTGGGCGCGGCCAATCCTGTGATTGTCGTCGACCGCGTGGTGCGCACCGCCGAAGGCATGGCGCAACTCATCACTTTCGCCGAAACCCTGGGCGCGCCCGTGATCGACCAGGGCGGGCGCATGAATTTCCCCAACACGCATCCGCTGAATCAATCGGATCGCGGCGGCGCGCTGATCCGCGCCGCCGATGTGATCCTGACGATGGAAGTCACCGACGTCTGGGGCCTTATCAACGAGTACATCGACAACGAGGCGCGCGACGTTTCCTCGAAGATCAAGGCGGGCACGAAGGTGATCAGCCTCGGCACGGGCGATCTCTATTTGAAGTCCAATTACCAGGACTTCCAACGCTATGCGCCCGTGGACCTGGCCATCGCCGGCGACGCCGAGACCTCGCTGCCGGCGTTCATCGCCGCGGTGCGCGGCGAGATTTCGCAATCGCAGCAGGGCGCGATCGCACAACGCCGCGACAAGCTCGCGGAAGCTTACGCCAAGTCACGCGCCGCGGGACGCGAGGGCGCAACGATTGCCTGGGATGCGAGTCCGGTTTCGACTGCGCGTTTGGCGGCTGAGGTGTGGGCGCAGATCAAGAACGAAGACTGGGTGCTGGTGTCCAACGAAGGCTACCTCTCGCGGTGGCCGCGACGTCTGTGGACGTTCGACAAACACTACCGTCATATCGGTCACGCTGGCGGCGCCGGTGTCGGTTACGGCCTCGCGGCGGCGGTCGGCGCGGCGATTGGCTGCCGCGACGCCGGGCGCTTTGCCGTCAACATCCAAACCGACGGCGATATGATGTATGCGCCGGGCGCGTTGTGGACGGCGGTGCATCACAAGATCCCGCTCTTGTCGGTGATGCACAACAATCGCGCCTATCATCAGGAAGTCATGCACATCCAGCGCATGGCCAACTGGCACAATCGCGGCGTCGACCGCGCACATATCGGCACCACCATCACAGATCCGAACATCGACTACGCGATGCTCGCGAAATCCATGGGCATGTGGGCGGAGGGGCCGATCACGGATCCGGCGGCCGTCGGCCCGGCGATCAAGCGCGCGGTCGCGGTGGTGAAGCAGGGCATGCCCGCGCTCGTCGATGTCGTTTGTCAGCCGCGGTGAGGCCCATGGGAAATAACGTCATGCGCACGCTTCTCATCTTCACGGCTTTGTGGGCCGCGCCGGCGGTGGCCGCCGATTCCGCCGCCGAAGGCAAACAGATATTCATCCGCGTCGGCTGCTATCAGTGCCACAACTATGACGCCCAAGGCGGCGCGGCGGGTGTGAAGCTCGCGCCCGATCCGCTGCCCTTCGATGCCCTGTCGGACTTCGTGCGCGGCACCACCGGCGTCATGCCGGCTTACAGCACGGCGATCCTGCCGGAGGCGGATCTGCGGAAGATCTATGCCTATCTGGTGTCCATCAAGAAGGCGCGGTCCGTCGACAGCATCCCGCTGCTGAAGAATCTGCAGTAAGACTCAGAGCAAAGACCCATGGCGCTCACGTTTTATTTTCATCCGCTGTCGTCCTACTGCCATAAGGCGCTGATCGCGCTGTATGAGAACGACACGCCGTTCCTACCGAAGGTGGTGAACCTGGGGGACCCGGCGGAGTCCGAGGCGTTCCGCAAGATCTGGCCGGTGCGCAAGTTCCCCGTGCTGCACGATATCGACGGCGACCGCACGATCCCGGAATCGAGCATCATCATCGAATATCTCGACCAGCATTTTCCCGGCCGCACGCGGTTCATCCCGCGCGATCCGGAACTGGCGCGCGAGATGCGCTTCCGCGACCGCTTCTTCGATCTCTACATTCACGCGCCCATGCAACAGGTGATCGGCGACCGCTTGCGTCCGGCGGAGTCCAAGGATCCCTACGGCGTCAACGAAGCCAAGACGCGCATCCGGAGCTCCTACGACATCGCCGAAAAGTTGCTCGCCGGGAAAACTTGGGCGATGGGCAACGATTTCACCATGGCGGATTGCGCCGCCGCGCCCGCGCTCTTCTACGGCGGTATGGTGACGCCGTTCGCCGACACGCATCCCAGTCTCGCCGCCTACTTCGAGCGGTTGAAGCAGCGGCCGTCCTACGCGCGGGTGCTGAAGGAAGCGGAGCCGTTCCTGCAGTTCGTGCCGAAGGAATAGCGCGCGATCAGGAAAAGTGGTCTTCCGGTTTTCCGTCCAATCGCGCGCCAAATATTGATCACGTCCATTTATTGAAGGCGAAGAACGCGGCCGCCACCAGGCAGCCGAACGAAGCGACATGGTTCCACTTGATCGCCTCGCCGAGATAGGTGACCGAGAACACCGCGAATACCAGGAGCGTGATCACCTCCTGCATGGTCTTCAGCTGCGCCGCCGAATAGACCTGATAGCCGATACGGTTCGCCGGCACCGCCAGGCAGTATTCGAAGAACGCGATCCCCCAGCTCACCGGAATCACGACCCACAGGGTCGCACCCGGGTATTTCAGCTGCCCATACCAGGCGAACGTCATGAAGACGTTAGAGACGATCAGCAGCGCGATCGGGGCAAGGTAGGGCAGGGTCATGGGACGCGGGGCCTCTTCGGTTTGTCGGGGCCGGCAGGCCCCCTAATGGTGTGGCGGGCCTTACGTTAGCACCCCTGCAAACCTTTGCGCCGGGTGCTTAATACCTCGGAACCGTGGGGAATCGCGGTGCTTTGGCCCAGAGTGCCGCGCACAAACAACCACGATTGTCGAAGCCATGAGCCCACCACGCACACCCCCCGCCGAACGGCGCCCCAACCGTTCCCTTCGCCATCAGGCGCAAGCCTGGTTCGACGCCTTGAAACTTCGCATTGCCGAAGTCGAGGGTGCCGAAGCCATTGCCGGCCTGATGAAGGACTGGAAGCGGCCCGAGGACGTCATGCGCGATTACCCCGCGCTCGTGCCCCTGTTTCTCGACATCGTCTGGTGCTCGCGCAAGACCCCGGGCTTCGCCGATCTCTTCCGCACCGACAGCAGCGAGGTCGCGGAGACACCCTCGGCGATTCTGGCGCTCTCTCAAAAAACCTTCGACGACATCGTCATCTCTCACTTGATGGGAACCGTGCGCCTGCACTGCGAGCGGCGCCAGAATGAATGGCTCGCCGCTGAGCGGATCAAGCGCCGCCGCGGTCTCGCCAAGCTGCCGCTCATCGGCGCGGCCTTGCGCGGGCTGGGCCTCATCTCTCCCCCCAAGACCGAGGTGCTGCTGGCGGACTATCCGCACAAAGGCCTCTATGAGGCCCTGAAACCTTTCCTCAATCGGCGCGGACAGTTTGCGCTGGTCGAAGCCTTGGCGACTCTTCCGACACGCACCATCGGCCTCCTCGGGCCGGTTCCCGCCATGCTCGATTCACCGGACGTGATTCGCACCTTGGCGAACCTCGACACCGGCATGGTCAAGGTCGCCATCGAAATGGCGGAGACCTTCGTGCAGGCGGAAGGCACCGGCAAGGAACCTGCCGACTATGCCGCGCCGCGCTGTGCCGCGCTTTCCGGCTTGCTGAGCACGGGTACGCGCTTCCTGAAACTTTCCGCCGACAATCGCCAGATCGCGCGCGACGCCATCACGAAGCTTGTGCCGGCCGTGGGCGCGGGGACGTGGGCGCTGTGCCAAGACCTGGAGTCTCTCCGCCGTATCGCGGAGTGCCCCGTGGGCGTGGCCGCGGCGCTGAAGGAATTGACGATCGAGATCGCGCTGCCGATTTCCGTTGCGCTGCTGGAGATCGCCGACGCCCGCGTCGCCACCCTGGCGATGAACGCCTTGCGCGCCGAAACCGATCCCGCCACGTTCCTGTCCTGGATTCGGGATGAGGCTTATCTCCCCGCGTGGCGACAACTCGCCCACAGCCTCAGCCGCATCCCCGATCTCCCCGAAGGCGAACCGCTCGGCCCCAACATCAAGGGCGTCATCAAGTCCACCTGCGAACGCGGCGTGAACGTGTTCACCGAAATCGCGGAGCCGCTGGCGAAGGCGGCATAGCCGCGCGTCGAAAGTGCAATCTTCGCGGAGCCGCGGCTGACTCCCGTCGTCGCATCGCCGCGGTGCGCTACACCGAAACGATACCCGACACGGCGATCGGAAGCTTGCGGACGCGTTGGCCGGTGGCGGCGAAGATCGCATTCACCAGGGCCGGCGCGACTCCGGGCAGGCCGACTTCGCCGATACCGCCGGGATATCCGCCCTGCGGCAGAAGATGCGTTTCGATGACCGGGGTCTCGCCGATGCCCAACAGGCGATAGTCGCTGAAGTTGCTCTGCTGCACGGCGCCGTTCTTCACGTCGATGCGGCCGAAAAGCGCGGCGGACAAAGCATCCACCACCGCGCCCTCGATCTGCGCCGTGACGATGTTGGGGTTCACGACCGTATGGCAGTCCACCACGCTCACGACGCGATCCACCGTCAGCATGCCGTCGCGGCGCACGGTCACCTCGACTACCTGGCCGATGGTCGACAAGAACGGTTCCAGCAACACGATCCCGCGCCCGCGCCGGCCTCCGTCCGCGTCGGGGGCCAGCGGGAGTTCCCATCCCGCCTTCTCCGCCACCGCATTCAGCACAGCAAGGTGCTGCGGCTTGTGGCGCAACAGCTTGCGCCGGAACGCCAGGCCGTCGAGCCCCGCCGCCGTCGCGACCTCATCAAGGAATGCTTCCTGGTAGAAGGCATTGTGCGACAAGGTCACACTGCGCCAGTTGCCGTTGGGCACAGGGTTTTCCCGCGCGTTGAGCACCAACCGCATCGGTGGAAACGCGTAGGGCGATCCATCCATGGGCGCCACCATGCCCTTATCTTTGCGGGGATCGCCCTTGAACGGGCCGTCGTTGCGCTGATTGTAATCCGCGCTCACCGGTTTACCGACGATGTTGAATCCCAGCGCCGTCATCTCGCCGTTGGCATCCAGGCCGGCGCGAAAGCGCGCCACGGTCGCGGGACGGTAGGTGTCCTGCTGCACGTCTTCCTCGCGGCTCCAGGTGAGTTTGACCGGCTTGCCGGGAATCTGCTTGGCGATGGCGACCGCCTCGCGCACAAAATCCATATCGGCGCGTCGCCCGAAGCCGCCGCCCATCAGCGTGGCGTGCACGGTGACATTTGCGCTCGGCACGCCGGCAATCTTGGCGGCGGTGGACGCGGTCCGGGTCATCGATTGGCTCGGCGCCCACACCGTCACCGTCGCCGACTCAGCCTTGCCGTCCGCGGCCGGCTCATAAAGCGCGGTGCAGTTCATCGGCTCCATGCAGATATGGGCGAGGTAAGCGGTTTCGTACACCGCCTCGACCGTCTTTGCCGCGGCGGACATCGCCGGGGCAAACGCCTTGTCCTCGCGCAACACCGTGGCATCGGCGTCGTCGAAGCGATTGATGTAGTCCGCGACGGCGGCGGTGGAGTCGAACGCCGCGCCCGCCGGGGCCGCGAAGCTCACGTTCATCTCGCGCACGGCTTTCTGCGCAAGCCAGGTATTCTCCGCGATCACGGCGACCGCGCTCTCACCGACGCGCATCGCGCCCAGCACGCCGTGGCGCGCTTTGATGCCCTCGACATCGAACGCGGCGACCTTCGCGCCGAACACCGGGCTGTGGCGTATGGCGGCATAGACCATCTCCGGCACGCGCACGTCGATGCCGTAGCGCGCCGAGCCATCGACTTTCTCGGGCGTGTCGAGGCGCCGCTTCGGCTGGCCGATGATGGTGAACTCCGCAGGACTCTTGCGCGCTTCACTGTCGGGCGGAATCAGCTGCGCCGCCGCTTCCGCGAGTTCGCCGTAACCCAAGCCGCGGCCCGAGCCGGCGTGAAGCACGCGGCCTTCGCGGGTGGTCAATTCGCCGACGGGTACCTTCAAGGCCGTTGCCGCGGCCGCGAGCAGCATTTCGCGCGCCGCCGCGCCGACGGTGCGCAGATAACCGAAATTGCCGAACACGGTGCTGGAGCCGCCGGTGATGGTCATGCCGACCAAGGGCGAGGCCTTCCAGCCGATCCAGTGCACCGTATCGGCGAGGAGGCCGGGCGACAGCAGCACGCGCGAGATCTCCGCGACGGCATACGTGCCGTAAGACTTGTCGAGCGGTGCGAGTTCGTAGCGCACAAGGTCCCAGTCGGCGTCGAGTTCCTCCGCAACCATCATCGGGATGGCGGTGGTCACGCCCTGACCGAGTTCGGCCTGCGGCACGGCGATGGTGACCGTGCCGTCGCGGGCGATCTTCACATAGGCATGCAGCACGAATTGGTCCGGCGTGCTCGCCTGGAACTTCGCGCGGGCGTCGCCGTCGTCGAGGCGCGAGACGCCGTAGCCGACCGCCAAACCGCCGCCGACCGCCAAGCCGGTCAGGATGAAGCCGCGTCGAGAGACAGCCATCGGACTCACTCCTTGTCGCTCAGTCTAATGAGTGCATCCCTACGGTCGTCGCGGGGACGCCGGCTGACGGACCGTCCGGCAGCCGGCGCTAGCGTAGGGCATGCAACCCGTGTCTTGGCCGCGCCGGCAATATGTGTCCGCGCCGCGGCTGTGATTGCGCAGCGCTTCGAAATTCAGGTTCTCGAGCCCACCTCGGGTGTCGCGTTTGGGTACGAAGTCCCCGCTTCGGTGGATCTGTAAGCCGTTGAGATGGAGGTTTCGGATCCGTCCGGACCACGCGTGCGAACGCTTGTACGAATGGCGACCCCGACGGGATTCGAACCACGCGCGGCCTTTACGCCGCGCCAAATCCAGAATCGTGGGTTCAAATCCCGCGAAATCTTCGCTGCAAAAGAGAACTGGCGACCCCGACGGGATTCGAACCCATGGCCCCCAGATTAGGAATCTGGTGCTCTATCCAGCTGAGCTACGGGGTCGCGTGCGGGGGTTATACCAGAGCAGAACCCCAAGCTGAATGTTCGTTCCTCTCGCCGGGCCCCTAGCCGAACGCGCGCCAGGTTTGATACATACCTCCTGGGGGACGTCATATGTTGCATTTGGACTTTGGCCGGCGCTTTGCCGGCATTGCGCTCATGGCCTTGGCTTTGAGCGGTTGCGCGCCATTTGGCCCGCAAAGCTTGCGCGCCGGGCGGCCGGCCTACAACGAGGCCGTCCAGCAGACCGAGGCGCAGCAGCTTCTGCTGAATATCGTGCGCCAGCGCTACAACGATCCGGTCCTGTTCCTGGACGTGACCAGCATCTCCAGCGGCGCCACGCGCCAGCTCACCACCAGCTTCCTCGGCAAGTTCATCCCCGACGGCCGGAACGAATACTCCCCCAGCGTCGGCGCCAGCATGAGCGAGACGCCGGTGATCTTCTACGCCCCCAACACGGGCGACAAGTTCGTCAAACAGATGCTTACCCCGGTGGACCTGCGCTCCGTCGCCCTGGTGCTGCAGGCCGGCTGGAGCATCGAACGCGTGCTGTTGCTCGCCGGCGAGTCCGTCAATCGCCTCAGCAACAACGGCGCCTCGCCCGAGGGGCTGGCGCGCTTTCGCCAGCTCGCCGACGCCTTGCGCGAATTGCAGCGCGGCGGACATCTCACCTTCGGCATGGAGGCGGCCAAGGACGGCCCCCAGAGCGTGATCCTGGTGTTCGCGCAAGGCGCGACCTCGCTCGAGGCCTACCGCACCGCGTGTGCGCTGATGGAGGTGCCCTGCGACGGCCGCGCCCTCAGTCTGCGCCAGGCCTTCGGCGGCGGTGGCGCGGAAGGCGCTCGTGCGGCCCTGGCGACGCGCTCGCTCATCTCCGCCATGTTCTTCCTCGCCCAAGGGGTCGACGCGCCGGCGGACCATGTCAGGCGGGGTCTGGTCACGCGCACCGCCGATAGCGCCGTGAACGGCGAGCATTTGTTCCGTGTCCGCAGTGCGGCGTCCGAACCCGATGCGGTGGTGAAGGTCCTCTACCGCGGGTCGTGGTTCTATCTCGCCGAGGACGATCGGGATTCCAAGACCACATTCGCGCTGATGAGCCTGCTGGTCACCCTGCAGGCCGGCGACGTGGCCAAGGTAACGCCGCTGATCTCGCTGCCGGCCGGCTGAGGTCGCGCGATGGACCGGAGTCTGTTCAAGTTCATTCTGCGCTATGGCGCGAAGGACCAGGTGATCCTGGTGCTGCTGTCGGCCATCGGCCTGCCGTTCCTGTACTTCACGTTCGATCTGCCCAAGACCATCGTCAACAAAGCGCTGGGCGCGAAAGACGCCTTTCCCATCACGCTGTTCGGCATGCAGCTCGATCAGCTGCCGTATCTGTGGACCCTGTGCGGCATCTTTCTCCTTCTGGTGCTGGTCAACGGCGCCATGAAGTACCTCACCTCCACCTACAGATACCGCGTCGGCGACCGGCTGCTGCGCCGCCTGCGGTTCGAGCTGATCGAACGGCTCATGCGCTTTCCGCAAGCGGAATTCCGCAACAGCTCCTCGGGCCAGATCGTCTCCATGATCACCGCGGAAACCTCGCCGCTGGGTTTCTTCATCGCCGAGGCGTTCGCGGTGCCGGCGGTGGCGGCGGGCACGCTGGGCACCATCGTGCTGTTCATGTTCCTCCAGGACTGGATGATGGGCATCGCCGCCATCGCCCTGTTCCCCGCGCAGATCTATTTCATCCCCCGCATACAGAAGCAGGTGAACGGGCTCGCCCGGCAGGAAGTCCAGGTCATCCGCAAGATCGCCGACCGCATCGGCGAAGTCGTCGCCGCGGCCCCCGAGATCCACGGCCATGACACCAGCCAGTACGAACTCGCGGATTTCTCCGAACGCCTGGGTGCGATCTTCAAGATCCGCGTGCAGATGGCGTCGAAGCGATACATCGCCAATGTGCTGAACGCCTTCTTCTCGCAGCTCACGCCGTTCTTCTTCCTCGCCATCGGCGGCTATCTGGTGATCCAGGGCGACCTGACGCTGGGCTCCCTTGTCGCCGTGCTCGCGGCCTACAAGGACATGTACGCCCCGTGGAAGGACCTGATCGACTATTACCAGAAGGCCGAGGACGCGAAGGTCAAGTACGCACAGCTCGCCGAATACTTCTCGCCCAGCGGCCTGCTCGCCCGCGAACTCCTGCACACGGAACCGCAGGCGTTCGAAGGCACGCAGATCGTCGCCACCAACGTCGTGGTGCAGGCCGAGGACGGCGCGAAGCAGATCGACGGCGCGTCGCTCAATCTGCCCTTGCCCATCCACGCGTCGGTGGTCGGTTCCGCCGCCGGGGGCCGCGACGATTTCGCGCGCCTGCTCGCCCGTCAGGTGTTCCCTAACGCCGGGCGCGTCCAGCTCGGCGAGCACGATCTCAGCACCCTGCCCGACAGCGTGATCGGCCGCCGCATCGCCTACGTCGCGGCCGACACCAATCTCGGCTCCGGCACCGTCCGCGACATCCTGGTCTATCCGCTGCTGCACCGGCCCCACGCGGCCGCCGAAGTTGAGCCGGCCCGCCAGATCGAACTGGCGGAAGCCGCGCGCGCGGGCAACTCCGCCCACGACATCGCCGCGAACTGGCTCGATTACGCCGCCGCCGGCTGCACGGATCAAGCGGACCTGTTGGACCGCATCGTGCAGGTGTTGCGGGACGTGGACCTGGAGCGCGACATTTTCGATATCGGCCTGAAGCGCACCATCGACCCGGTGCGGAACCCGGATCTCGCCAAGCGGCTGATCGAAGCCCGCGGTCAGTTTCGCCGCCAATTGGAATCGGCCGGCTCCACCGGCCTGGTCGAGACCTTCGATCCGCAGCGTTACAACACCAACGCGTCGGTCGCGGAGAACATCCTCTTCGGCACCCCGGTCGGGCCTGCGTTCGCGGTCGAGCAACTGGGCGAAACCGCCTATATGCAGCAGGTCATCGCCGAAGCGGGACTCACGCGGGAGTTCCTCGAGAAGGGCCGGCGTCTGGCCACGATCATGTCCGACATCTTCCGCGACTTGAGCGCGGGCCACGAATTCATCGAACGCTTCAGCTTCATCCGCGCGGAAGACCTGCCGCTGTTCGAGGGGATCCTCCGCCGTGCCGAAAGCGTGGATCTCGAAGCCCTCGACGCGGTGGATCGGCAGAAGCTCATGGCGCTGCCGTTCAAGCTGGTGGTGACCACGCACCACACCGGCCTGATCGACGCGGAGTTCCAGAAGAAAATCCTCGCCGCGCGGCGCGTGTTCGCCGCGAGCCTGCCGGCCGAGTTGTACGGCGCCGTGCAGTTCTTCAATCCCGCCACCTACAACGCCGCCTCGAACATCCTCGAGAACGTGGTCATGGGCAAACTCGTGTCCGCGAAAGCCGGCGGCGCGGGCCGCGTCGGGGGCCTGGTCGCGGAGGTGATCGACGCGCTGGGTTTGCGGAAAACGGTGATCGAACTCGGGCTGTCCTACGACACCGGCATCGGCGCCGCGCGCCTCAATCCGGCCCAGCGCCAAAAGCTGGCGCTCGCCCGCTGTCTCCTGAAGCGCCCCGACATCCTGCTGATGAGCGATGCCCTGTCCGCGCTCGACGGCGCGGCGCGCACCGCGGTGATGGCGAACGTGAAGGCCGAGATGACCGGCCGCAGCCTGCTGGTGTTCGAGGAAGCGGGCGCGCCGGCGAACGCCGAGCGCGTGCTGCACATGGAAAACGGCAAGATCGTCGATCGCGCCGCCAAGGCGGCGCGCGATGCAAGTGCGGCGGAACCGGCGGAAGCGCTCAGCGCGGACAACGCCAACCTGAACGATCTGTCCGCCGTGCTGGTCAAGATCCCCATGTTCTCGGCCATGGACCGTTCCACCCTCAAGCTTCTGGCGTTCACCAGCGCGTTGACCACCTACGATGCGGGTCAGGAAGTGTTTCACCAGGGCGAGCCCGGCGATAAGGCGTATGTCGTCATCGACGGCGAAATGGAAGTGCTGCTGGAATCCGAGGCGGGCTCGAAGGTCGTCGCGCGGCTTGGGCGCAACCAGATGTTCGGCGAAATGGCGCTCCTGTCCAACATCCCGCGCACCACAAGCATCCGGGCATCGCGGGCATCCACATTGCTCGTCATCGGCCACGATGTGTTCTTGCGCCTGGTCGAGGACCACAGCGAAATCTCCGGCGGCGTCATGCGCCTGCTGACGCAGCGCCTGGCGTCCACGTTGAAGGACTACAGCGCCGTGACGATCTCGATCGATCCGGTCACGTCGCTGCCGACCGCCCAGCTGTTCGCCGACAGCTGCAAGCGCGCGCTGGCGCAGGAGAAGCGATTTGGTCGCAAGCCCTGGCTGCTCGGGCTCGACCTTTCGCAGTTCATCGACGAAGGCTTACGTCTCGCGCCGGGCCAATCCAATATGCGCTCGGTCATCCTGCGGGAAATCGCCCAGCGCCTGCGCGAATGCGTGCGCGACGACGAAGAGCTGGGGCACTTAAAGGGCAATGAACTCGCGGTGCTATTCATCGCGCCGGACGAAGCGACGGCGACGTTCTCGGCGCGGGAGCTCACCAACCGCATGGCGAAGACCCTGTCCGCGCCGTTCACGCTCGGTGGAACGACCAAGCCGATCGGCGCCTCGGCGCGGTTCGCGGTGAGCCGGTTGACGGAAGACGATCCTTCCGCGGCTCTCGAAGAGGTCCGCAAAGTTTCGGCCTGATCGCCGACCCGCAAAAAAGAACACGGCGCGATCCTGGAAAGGACCGCGCCGTTTCTATTGGCGTAGCTCTGCCGGTTAGTTGACGTGAACCGGCTGCAGCTCGTTCTGGATGATCGCGCCCCAGGCTTGCTCAAGCGTGGGCGCTGCGCCGAGGGGATGGCCCGAGGCGCTATAGATGCTCCAGATCGGCACTTCGTCGACAACGGCCTGTCGTACGTAGGCGATCTCGTTCAAGCCGAGGCGGGCGAAATCGATCGAAGCCGACGCGAGCTTGGGCTCCGCCACCGGCTCGTCGATCTGCTCCTGCGCCAACGCTTCGAGTTCCGCGTCCGTGGGCTCACGGTCCGGCGTCCTGGGCAGGGCGATATCGGTGAATTTCTTCGTTCTGGTCTTCATGGCGATCCTCCTTCGAGCGATCCGAGTCTCAACTCGTCTTGGCCGAGCCTCACCTGAGCACCCGGCGGCGGTTTGTTCAACCTTCACGTAGGGAGCTCACGGCTCCACGTCTATAGTCTTGGTCTGTGGTTTTTTCTTGGCGCCGACGTTCTTGATCTCGATTTCGGTAATCTTCGGTTGTGGAACCGGCCGTTCCAGATCGATATGCAGAAGGCCGTTGAGCATTTCCGCGCCGCGCACCTCGATGCCCTCGGCGATCACGAAGCTGCGCACGAACTGACGGGCAGCAATGCCGCGATGGAGGAACACACGGTTCGTGCCGGTGTCTTCCTGCTTGCCGCGGATAACGAGCTGGTTGTCCTCCACGTTCACCGACAGATCGCCCTCGGCGAAGCCGGCCACGGCCAGCGTGATGCGCAAGCGATGCTCGCCCACCTGCTCGATGTTGTACGGGGGATAGCCTTCCGCGGCGGTCTTGTTGACCCGATCGAGCACCCGCTCGATGTGGTCGAAGCCCAGCAACAGCGGACTGGAAAATACCGAAACCCGGGTCATGCGCGCCGTCTCTCCTCCCATGAGCGAGAACGAACTTGGCGAGAACGAATCTTCACCGCCCCCTAGAGGCACGGCTGTTCCATTATTTGGGGAGAAGGGGGGCTCCCGTCAAGGGCCAGGATTGGCGCTAAGTGCCTAGAAACGCATCAAAAATTGGCCGCCATGCGGGAATCTGGTCGGGCAGGGTGGCGGTGGCCACCCCCGGGGCGATCTCCGCCGCCAGGGGCGTCTTGGCCGCCGTGGGCTCCCAGGCGCTCGCGCCGATTAGGGTCGGTACCGGCAGCTTGGGCAGCCGCGCGCGCATGGGATAGGTCCACAGGGCCGTATAGGCGGCGCGGTATTGGTCGCCGATCTTCAACAGTTCGACCACCCGCAGGTGCGTGCGGGCGACGTCGATCGGCGGCGCGTTCTTGATGACGCCGCGGCGCGTGGCGTCGAACCACGGCCAGAACAGGCTCTGGTCGTACATGAAGCGCCATGCGGTGATCAGGTGGCTGCCGTCCCACCGCGGCGCGATGCTCGGCGTGTAGTTCGCCAACAGCCATTTCTGCTCTTCGCCCTCGAAGATCATGAACGGCGATTGGATCACGTGCTTCACGACGTTCGGCGTCTGGAACGCCATCTCCATGCCCACTTGCCCGCCGGAATAGCGGCCGAACACATCCACGGCATCCAGGCCAAGGGCCGCGACGGTCGCATTCACCACCTCCGCATAGGCCGCCGTCGTGATGTTCGCGGGGTCGATGATGTTGTCGGACTCGCCGTTGCCGGGCAGGTCGATGGCGATCACCGGCCGCGCGCCGCTGAAGACGCTCAAGAACGGCTCGATCAGCGCCGACGAACCGGCGGGGTCGTGAATCCCGATCAGGGGCCGCCCTTTGCCGTTCAGGTTCACCCGCAGACGGATGTCGCCGGCACGCCCGTGGCTGGTCACCGCCACGGTCATGTTCTGAAAGCCGTCGGCGCTGCTTGTCTGCCGTGGCGGCGGTGGCGGCGGCGGAATGTTCGGACGTCGCCCGACGGCCGCGTCGTGTAAGCGCGCAATGCGCGTCGGTCCATCGCACGCCACGACCGTGAAGTTCGCCGGCAGGCCTTTGGCGATCAGCGCATCGACATGCTTGATCACACCGGAGCTTTTGTTGTGCGCCAGTAACGTCGGTACGGTGACGCGTGCGGTGATGTCCCAGCGCTCCACTTCCACCGCCGGCCGATAGGCCTTGGCGTAGTTGGGGCCCGCGCGCAGATAGTCGACCACGTACTTGTTGATCGCTTCGGGCGGCGCGACATCCATGTCGAGACGGTCCGCACCCCGGGTGCTGTGCCAAGGGAACGCCACGCTCAGGTGCCGGCACATGTCCCAGGCGCGCATCAGGTGGCTGCCGTCACGCACCGGCGTGATGTCCTGGAAGTAGCCGTCCAGCACGTGATCCATCTCGTCGGTGAAATCGCCGATGCTGTCGAGAATCAAAAGCGGCACACGGTCGGGATTCTTGATCGCGAACCGCACCGCGATCTGCGCGCCGGTGGCCGCGCCGTAGATGGCGCAAGCGCCGATGCCAAGCGCCGCCAGGATTTTCTCCAGCGCGACCGCGTAGCCGTGTAGATGCGTGGTGTCCTCTGTGACCACATCGTCCGAAATGCCGTAGCCCGGCGTGTCGATGGCGATGCAGGTAAAGTCCTTCGCCATGGCTTCGATCATCGGCACCACCAGGGCGGATGAATTCGGCGACGGGTGCATGAGGATCAACGGCGGCCCGCTGCCGGCGCGGCGGTAGTGGATCTGGCCGCCGCCGGGGAGTGGGAGGAAATGGCGCGTGATGCGGCTCATGACGCGAAGAAGCCGTCGAACAGCGCGGGCCACGCGGCGGGAGTTTCGGGCAGGTCGGCGATTCGCACCTGCGGCGCGGTCGCTTTGGCGAAGGCCAGCCGCGCATGGGCGCCGGTGCCGGCGAACTCCACCGCCAGCGTCGGCACGTCGCAGGCCTTCAACCGCTCCGCCATCGGATAATTGAAAGAAGCCGCGTAGGCGTTGCGATAGGTGTCGCCGATCTTCAGCAGGTCCTGCACGCGTGCGTCGAGGGAGGCGGCGTCGATGGCTGCGTCGCGCCGCATCACGCCCGCGCGCGTGCGGTTGTGCCAGGGCCAGAACAGCGACATGTCCCGCAGGCAGGCCCAGGCCGTGACAAGGTGGCCGCCGTCCCACCGCGGCGCAATCGACGGCGTATAGTTGGCAAGCAAGTCGCCGCGTTCCGCATCGTTGAACAGCATGATGCCGGCATGAACGATGTGCTTCACCGCGCCGGGCTTGAGGCGCGCGAGTTCCATCGCCACCTGGGCGCCGGAATACCTGCCGATCACATCCACGGTCGAAATCCGCAACGCCTCGAGCACCGCAGCGGCATGCTGCGCATAAGCTTCAATCGTGATCTCCGCCGGCGCGAGCAGCTTGTCGGACTCGCCTGAGTTCGGCAGATCGAGCGCGATCACCGGCCGCTTGCCGACATAGGCGTTCAGGAACGCCGCCATCCGCCGCGACGATCCGGCGGGATCGTGAATGCCGAGGATCGGCGTACCCGTTCCGGCGAAGCACACGTGGGCGAGGAGTTGTCCGCCTTTCCCGTCCACGTCGATGAACATCTTCTGCAAACGCGGCGCGGCGCGATCGATCTGCGCGGGCACGGGTGGCGCGGGCTTGGCATGGGGCAGGTAGCGTTCGATCAGATACCGCTCGCTCGCTTCCAGGCGCGCGTCCATGGTCGGCCCGGCGCGCAGGATGGTGATGTTCTCCGGCAGGCCCTTGGCGATCAGCGCGTCCACTTCCGGCAGGTTCGGCTTGCCTTCCCAGCGCGTCAGCGTCGCCGGCACGGTAAGCCGCCGGATCAATCTGTTCTTGGCGGTATAGAACGCGGGCCGATAGGCGTGCGGGTAGTCGGGGCCGGCGCGCAGATAGTCGAGCATCTTTTCGTGGATCGCTGCGGGCGACAGCAGATCCATGTCGAGGCGATGGGCGCCGTCGCTCTTCTGCCAGGGCGCGAACAGGGAAAGCGAGCGCACCATGTCCCAGTGGGTGAGGAGGTGGCCGCCGTCGCGGCGCGGCGTGACGTCTGGGAAGTACCCGTCGGTGAGGTCGTCGTTCTCCGCGTCCGAGCGGTCGCCGGCGCTGTCGATCATGCAGACGGCGACGCGTTCCGGATGGGCGTGGGCGAAGATATGCGCGAGCTCCGCGCCGGTCGCATTGCCGTAGATCGCCGCTGTTTCAAGCCCGAGCGCATCCATGAACTGACGCAAGGGCGCGACATAGGGATCGAGACCATGGTCGGGATGGGTCGGGAAGATCGTTCCCGGCGGCAGCGGATCTGACAAGCCGTAGCCCGGCGTGTCCATGCAGATCGCGGTGAAGTGCTTCGCCAAGCGCAGCGCCATGGGCACGGAGAACGCGCTCGACTGCGGCGAGGGATGCAGAAGGATGACGGCAGGACCACTGCCGACGCGGCGATAGTGGACTTGGCGTCCGCCGATATCGACGAAGTGCCGTGTGATGTTCATGCGCTCTTGTGGCGCGGCAGTGCCAGCATGAAGGCGAGCGCGGGTATCACCAGCGCCACGCCTACCAGGAACGGCGCGCTGGTGCCCAGACGTGCGTAGACCAGGCCGGAGAAGACCGGGCCGATCACGCGACTCAGGGCGGTCGCGCCTTGATAGGTGCCCAGCACCGCGCCGCGCTCATGGGGCAGCGCTTCCTTCGACACCAGGCTCGAGATGCTCGGATTGAACAGGCCAGATCCGACCGACAGCACGGCGCAGGCCAGCAGGATCTGCGTGAGATCGCCGGCTTGCGAGAGCACGAGGTAGCCGGCGGCGAGCAGGATCAGCGAAACGACCAGCAATTTGCGCTCGCCGTATTTCTTGGTGAGCTTGCCGATGGCGCCGCCCTGGACGATCACGGCAAGCACGCCGATGAAGGCCAGGATGAAGCCGATGTGCTGCGGCCCGTATGAGAACTTGTCGTTGGCCCAGAGCGAGAAGATGGTCTCGAACTGCGCCCAGGCGGTCACCGACAGGAATCCCGCCACTGTCAGCAGCAACAAAGTCGTGCGGCTGAATGTGGTTTTGAGACGATCCATGACGGAGCTGGCTTGCTTCGGCGGCATCTTCGCACGCGCCTCTGCCGTCAGGCTTTCCTTCAGGAACAGCTGGGCGCTCACCGCCGCAACAGCGGTCACGCCGGCGGCGGCCATGGCCGGCAGCCAGAAGTTGGCGGTGGCGACGTCGTTGCCGCCCAGCACGCCGCCGATGGCAGGCCCGAAGATAAAGCCCAGGCCGAAGGCAGCGCCGATCATCCCCATGCCTTTGGCGCGGGTCTCCGGCGTGGTGATGTCGGCGATGTACGCCTGCGCGGCGCCGATATTGCCGCCCATGATCCCGCCGAAGATTCGGGTGAAGATCAGGAATGCGAGGGAATCCGCATACGCCAGCATGACGTAGGACACCGCGAAGCCCGCGCTGGTGATCACCAGGATCGGCTTGCGGCCGTATTTGTCGCTCAAGCGCCCCCAGATCGGGCCCGCGACGAATTGCGCGAGCGAATAGAGCCCAAGGACGGCGGTGATCAACTCCGGTCCGGCGCCGACCCGCTGGACGTAGAACGGCAGCAGCGGGATCAACAGGCCGAAGCCCACCAGATCAACGAACACGATCAGAAAGAGAACCGCCATTGCACCACCCGTTATGCCGCCGCGCCCATCGTCCCCGCGGCGACGGCTGCAAAGTCCCCCGCGCGCGGCGCGCCTTCAAGGGATTTTGCCGCCGTGGCGGGAGATTATCCCTCCGGTTGACCGGGGGCCGGGCGGAATACAGCCTGGAGCGCGGCCCAGATCGGCTTGCGTCCGGGGCGAAATTCAGACGAAATGAAGGGGCATTTGCACGGCCTTCAGGCCGTATCCGGGAGAGACCCTCATCGCCGCGTTGGAACATCCTGGGCTATCGCCGAACTCCCGGATCGGGGACGAACAGCCGCTTTTCCCGCCGCTCGAACCCTATGCGACCGGCATGCTCGATGCGGGCGGGCCGCATCGCCTGTATTGGGAGCAAAGCGGCAATCCCAACGGCGTGCCCTTGGTTTTCCTGCACGGCGGTCCGGGCGCGGGCACCGCGCCGGCCTATCGCCGGTTCTTCGATCCAACTCACTACCGCATCATCCTGTTCGATCAGCGCGGTGCGGGCCGCTCCACGCCGGAAGCGGACCTGACCGAGAACACCACCGCGCATCTGGTCGCGGATATCGAGAAGCTGCGCGCGCACCTCGGCGTGTCGCGCTGGATCGTGTTCGGCGGCAGTTGGGGATCGACCCTTGCGCTCGCTTATGGCCAGGCGCATCCGGAGGCTTGCGTGGGATTTATCCTGCGCGGCGTCTTCCTGTTCACCGCTCCGGAGGTGTCCTGGTTCCTGGGCAGTCATCCCGACGGCGGCATGGCGCGGTTCTTCCCGGAAGCGCACCGCGCTTTTTCCAACTTTGTACCGGCATCGGAACGTGACGATCTGCTGGGTGCCTACTATCGCCGGCTGGTCGATCCGGATCCGGCGGTCCACAAGCCCGCAGCGGCGGTGTGGTGCGCCTATGAGAATGCCTGCTCGCGCCTGATCCCCGCCGGCCTCAAGCCGGCCCGCGGTGAGCGCGACACCTACTACAACGGGGCGCTCGCCATGGCCCGCATCGAAGCGCACTTCATGGTGCACCAGGGCTTCATGCGTCCGAATCAGCTGTTGGAGGGTGTTGCCGCCTTGGCCGATCACCCGGCGGTTATCATCCAGGGGCGTTACGACATGGTGTGCCCGATCTCCGCGGCCGACGCGCTGGCCCGGGCTTGGCCCGGCTCCCAGTACCGCATCGTTCCCGATGCCGGGCATTCCTCCATGGAGCCGGGCATCCGCGCGGCCCTGGTCCGCGCCACCGAAGACTTCAAGATTTACCGCTGAAACAGTCCTGAAACGTGCAGCGCCCTGTCAGAACTTACAGGGTGGGTTTCGCGCCGCCCTGTCAGTTCTTGCAGGTTCGGAAGCAGGGGGGCCGTGGCATTTAGGGGGTGTGTCGCGTACCGGCGTGCCGGGTGACACGACTGCTGACTAGTTCCATAACCCACACCTCAAACCCCGTCCGGGATTTCCGGCGGGGTTTTTTTTGACCGCGCGAATCCGGAACCGCACACACCGTGAGCTTTGACGGAATCCCGAATCGCTCCCATGCTTCTAGGCGGGGTGCGGTGATGGATATATGCGAAGTCGATGCCGACCCTTGGCCCCAAATTCCCACCGCCTATTCACCGCCTAAATAGGCGGCAAGGCCACCGCCTATTTTTGGAATCCGGGCGTGAAAATGCCCGCGCGTATTCCGCGCGATATCAGCGCAAACGCCCGCCCGTATTTGGGCAGCTACGCCGCGCGGCGATTGGTGGTGGTCTGGGCTTTGCGGCCGCCGTGGCAGAACCATGCCGGGCCACCCTCGGGCGGGCGCATGTATTCTGCGAAGGCCGTCTCGTCCGGCACGCCGATGTCGTGAAGGATGCCCTTCACGTTCGCATCGGCCCACCCCATCCAGAACGGCTCGCCGTTGTAGCGCACCTGCCAGTCGTTCAGGACCTGATCGAACAGCTTCAGGTGGCCCGGCTGGGTCGGCACGTCGAGATGGAACATCACGCCGCCCGGCGTCAGCACGCGATAGGCCTCCGACAGCATCAGCGGCAGCCCGCGCGTCGTCGTCTCGTGGCCGACGATGTGAGAGACGACCATGTCGAAGCTCTCGTCGGGGAAGGACATGTTGGTGATGTCCATTTGCTTGAAGTGCACGCCCAAGCCTTCCTGCTCCGCCGTGGCGAAGGCATAGCGCAGCAAGGGTGCGGCGCAATCCACCGCGACGACTTCGGCGTCCGGATAAACCCGCTTGTAGGAGGTGGTGTTGCGGCCGGTGCCGCAGCCAATCTCCAGGATGCGCTTGGGTTTGAAGTCGGGGAAACGCGCGGCCACCATGTCGTGCACGAAATCGCCGCCGCTGCGGCCGGCCATGGCGGTGCGTCCCTTGCCCTGGCTGTACATCAATCCGCCGCCGTTATAGCGCGCGCCGGCGGTGATATCGCGGTCGTTGGTCTCGAAGCAGAAGCCGCCGGGCTGGCGATGAATTTCGACTTTGGCGATGTTCGCCGGCAGATCGAGTTTGGGGTCGAGCTCGAGACTTCCGTGCGTGTCGTTGCGCTCCATGAAGGCGCTCGCGGTCGCCTGCAGGCGCGGCAGCTCGTGGACCAGCGCGGTGTCGACGCAAGCCCACATCATGTCCTGGCCGGTGTAGGTCAGCCGCGCCCAGATCGGGTACAGCGTCTCCTTCTCGAGTTCGGCTTTCACCAGCTTGCGGTCGTCGCGGTTCACGTCGCTCAAGGGCCGGCCGAGCTGCTTCTCGAGACGCGGTACGATCTCGCTCTCGTAGCGGCGGCGCAAATCGTTCGCCACGCCGAAGTTGGTCTTCTTCTTGAGCGTGATGATGAATGCCGCGCGGGCTCGATCGTCATGATCGAGGTTGATCTCCATGCCGGCGGAACCGGCGGAGGTCGCGGCGGCGGCGGGAACGGTCTTGCCGATGACGGTCATGGGTGCATCCATCAAGGTGATTCGTGCTCTAGATATGATAACTTATCCGGGCCGCAATTCGGTAAATCTTCTGCGAAGCCCACAACTTGAAACGCCAACCTTGAAACCAGGGTATCGATCTATGCGGTTATCTCATGGCTTGCGGGCGCTAGCCCTCGCCGCGGTTGTAGCATTTCCCGCGCAAGTCCACGCCCATCCACACGTGTGGGTCACCGGAACGGTGGCCTTCCACATGGAAAACGCGGCCATGGCGCGCCTGACCCTGCATTGGCAGTTCGATGCCTTCTTCAGCCAGGTGCTGATGGGCGACTTCGACAAGAACAAGGACGAGAAGCTGGACGCTGAGGAAACCGCGGCCATGAAGACGCAGGTGTTCGGCAGCCTGAAGGAGTACGGCTACTTCGTGCACATGAAGGCCGCCGGCGCGCCGGTGGACATCGGCAGCATCGAGGCGTTCAGCGCCGGCCTCGACAAGGACAAGCAGTTGGTCTTCAACTTCGATGTGATCCCCAGCACGAAGCCGGACTTGCGCGCGGGCAA
The DNA here is from genome assembly GCA_965279655.1 of Rhodospirillaceae bacterium. Taxonomy (GTDB): domain Bacteria; phylum Pseudomonadota; class Alphaproteobacteria; order Rhodospirillales; family Rhodospirillaceae; genus SCTM01. The sequence continues at coordinate 3,762,566 of OZ257255.1, read as the reverse complement.
GCTCGCCTTCGCGCTGTTCGATCCGTCGATCTATGTGGATATCGCGCTCGAAGGCGAGACGCCCGTGACCTTCGACGGCCCCGGCGCCAAGGACTGCAGCTGGAAGATGCGCGATCTCGATCAGATCGCGAACGAGAACGGCTTCGTCGCGCCCCAGGAACTCGAGATCACCTGTAAGGCCTAGATCAAACCGGTCTGCGACAACGTGCCGCCGAGCAGCAGGCCGCCCATCAGCACCACCGCGAGCGATCCGCCGACCGCCATGGATTTGCGCAAGAACTGCCGCGTCGGTGACAGCTCCGTCTCCGCCCCGGTCACCGCCCGGCGCAACACGATGGCGCCGATGCCGAGCGCCGAGATGGTGATCGCCACACCCACGGCAATCGACAGCGCCGCGGCGATCCCCAGCAGAAACACCCCATTCGCAAGGGCAAACAGCAGCACCAGGATCGACCCGCTGCACGGCCGCACGCCCGACACCACGCCGACGGCGATCACTTCTCCGTCGCGCCCCAGCACTTTCCGCGCGGCGCTGGCGAGCCAAGGCTGACGGGGCTCCGCGTGATGATGGCCGCCATGGTCGTGATCGTGATGATGATGCTCCTGGTGGTGATGGTGATGATGATCGTCGATGGTGCTCGCGCCGGGTCCGTGATCGTGTCCGCAGGAGTCCTGACCCCGCAACGCCGTGTAGGTCATGTAGAGGCCCATCGCGCAGATGATCGCGTAGCTGATCAGTTCGAGCGTCGTCGTGCGGTCGAGGATCTCCATCTGGCTGCCGCGCAGCACGATCGCCATGATCCACACCATCATGATCGCGACCACGGCCTGCGTCAGGGCGATCACGCTGCCCATCAGGATGCCGGTGCGCAACGGCGCGCGGCGCGCGGTGAAGTAAGACGCCACGACCATCTTGCCGTGACCCGGTCCCGCCGCGTGCAGGACGCCGTAGAGGAAGCTCACGAACAGGACGGTCGCCGCGGCAACGATACCCCCGCCTTCGCTGGACTCCCGCAGGCGCCCGCTGAGGAACCGGTTGAGGTCCCGCTGCCAGTCCGCGATCTGACGGAACATCGCGCGCACCGGCGCCGGCAGCGTCACCAGCGGCGCTGCGGCGGGCTCAGTCTTCACCGCGGCGGGCGCATCGCTTGGCTTGCCGACGCCGAAGGGATTCTGCTGCGCCAGCGCCGGCAACGCGGCCAGCAGCAGCGCGAACACAAACACGCGAAAGCTCACCATCGGAATTCCTCTCCCACCCACACGCGCAGTGTAGTGCATCGTCTAATCACATTGCAGCGTGCGCGCACGCGGCTGCACGCCCAGCGGGCCAAAATTAACGATTATTATCATATGCTTATGTATGTTCCGCAGCGTGGCCTCCGAACGCGAAACCGCGCCCCTGTCCAGAGACTTCCGGTACCCCTGGCGGTGCCTGCGTGTATAAGGAGCGCGAGTGCCGAAGCTTGCCCAAGAGCAAGCGGACTCCGATGAAAGAATGAACCGTTTGTGATGCGTTTGCCCCGAAATGTTGTGATTGCCATCGTTGTCGCCGTGCTCGCCGCCGGCGGCTGGTTTTTCTTCGGTCGCGGCGATGCGCCGAGCGGCGCCTCGCGGGTCGGCGGGCCTCCGGGCGCGGGACGTCCGACGCCGGTGAACGCCGCGCGCGTACACGCGGAGAATTTCAGCGATCGCCTCGAAGCGATCGGCACCACGTCCGCCAATGAATCCATCACCGTCACCGCGAAGGCTCAAGGCATCGTGCGCGCCTTGCGCTTCGAGGACGGGCAGACGATGGCCAAGGGCGAAGAGATCGCCATCATCGACAACGGCGAGCAGGACGCGAAGCTGAACGTCGAACTCGCCAATCTCGAGGAGCAGCGCCGCGCGCTCGAGCGCACCACCGACCTGGCGCGGTCGCAGAACGTCTCCAAGTCGCGCGTGGATGAGCAAACCGCCGCGCTGCGCAAGGCCGAAGCGAACGTCGCGGCGGCGCGGGCACGCGTCGCAGACTATCGCATCGTCGCACCCTTCGGCGGCATTCTCGGCACGCGCAAGGTTTCGCTCGGCGCGCTGGTGTCGCCGGGCACTGTGATCACGACCCTCGACGACATCTCGGTTGTGAAACTCGACTTCGCCGTGCCCGAGAGTTTCCTGGCCGTCCTCAAGCCGGGCCTCGATATCGAAGCCACCACCACCGCCTACCCGGGCGAGATCTTCAGGGGCCAGGTCGTCGCGGTGGACAGCCGCATCGATCCGGTGACGCGCTCCATCGGCATCCGTGCGCGCATTCCCAACCCGGACCTGCGCCTGCGTCCCGGCATGCTCATGATCGTCGATCTGATCAAGAACAGCCGCAACTCCCTGATCGTGCCGGAACAGGCGCTGATCCCAGAGCCGAACGCCCAGTTCGCGATCGTGGTGGGCAACGACAACGTCGCCAGCCGCGTGAAGGTCGTCATTGGCCGCCGCAAGCTCGGCTATGTCGAAGTGCTGGAAGGCCTGAACGAAGGCGATCTCGTCGTGACGGACGGCACCTTGGATGTGCGCCCGGGCGGCAAGGTCGATGTGCTCAATCGCGACAAACTCGACAAGCCGGCGGCGCCCGCAAAAAGCGCCGCGCCGTCGCCGAGTTGATTTAGGGGCAGGGGACAGATCCATGCTGCTGACCGATTTCTCGATTAAGCGTCCCGTCGTCGCCATCGTGGCAAGCCTGCTGCTGGTCGTGTTCGGTATCTTCGCGCTGGTGAAGTTGCCGATCCGCGAAACGCCCAACATCGATCAGCCGGTGGTGTCCGTGCGGGTGATCTACCCGGGCGCGGCGTCCGACGTGGTCGAGACCAAGATCATCAAGGTGATCGAGGACCAGATCAGCGGCATCGAAGGCATCAAGAGCATCAACTCCTCCGCCCGCGACGCTATGGGCTGGGTCAGCATCGAATTCGAGCTTGGCCGTGACATCGACGCCGCCGCAAATGACGTGCGCGAGCAGGTCAGCCGTGCCGCCGGGCGTTTGCCGCCGGATGCGCAAGCGCCGGTGATTCAGAAAGCCGATCCTGACGCCGAGCCGATCATGTGGGTCAACATGACCTCGGCGACGCGCACGCCGATCGAGGTGTCGGACTACGTGAATCGCTATATGAAGGACCGCTTCACCGCCATCGACGGCGTGGCCTTCACGTGGTTCGGCGGCTATCGCAAGCCGTCATTGCGTGTGTGGCTCGATCGCCGCGCGCTCGCCGCCCGCGGGCTTACCGTGTCGGACGTCGAGAACGCGCTGCGCAAGGAGAACATCGAACTCGGCGCCGGTGTGCTGGAATCCGAGGCGCGCGACTTCACCCTGCGGACGTCGCGTTCGTTCCAGACGCCGGAAGACTTCCAGCAGCTCGTCATCGCGCGCGGCGCCAACAACTATCTCGTCCGTCTGGGCGAGGTCGCGACCGTCGAGATCGCGCCGGAGGCGGACAACTCGCGCTTCCGTTCTAACGGCGAGAACGCCATTGGCATCGGCATCGTGAAGCGTCCGGGCGCGTCCACCTTGGCCGTGGCCGAAGCGGTGCGGGCGGAAGTGGCGGTGCTGCGCGAGAACCTGCCGCCGGACTTCAATATTGAAGTTTCGCAGGACAACTCGGTCTATATCGCGGCTGCGCTGCGTGAAGTCGGCTTCGCCATGGCCGTGGCCGCGGTGCTGGTGGTCGGCGTGATCTACCTGTTCCTCGGCACCGTGCGCGCCGCGATCATTCCCACCGTCACCGTTCCCATTTCGCTCATCGGCACGTTCATCATCATGTGGCCGATGGGGTTCTCCATCAACATCCTGACCCTTCTCGCACTCGTGCTGGCGATCGGCTTGGTGGTCGACGATGCCATCATCATGCTTGAGAACATCCATCGGCGCATGAAGCGCGGTGAGCCGCCCTTGCTCGCGGCGTTTCGCGGCGCCCGTCAGGTCGGCATGGCGGTGGTCGCAACCACGCTGGTGCTTGCCGCGGCCTTCGTGCCGATCGGCCTGATGGAAGGCACCGTGGGCCGCCTCTTCACCGAGTTCGCCGTCGCCATGACCGCGGCGGTGCTGGTGTCGATGTTTGTGGCGCTGACCCTCACGCCCGTGATGTGCAGCAAGATCTTGACTGAAAACCTGGACGAAAGCCCGGTCGCGAAGAAGGCGCACGATACGTTCGAGCGCATGAAGACGTTCTACCGCAAGACCCTCAACATGGGCCTCGACCGGCCGAAGGCCGTGGTGGGCCTGTTCGCCGGCATTTGCGTGGCCACGGTGCTTCTGTTCCTAGTCGTGCCGCAGGAGTTCGCGCCGCCCGAAGACCGCGGCACGGTGAACATCATGATCCGCGCGCCGGAAGGGTCGAGCATCGCCTACTCCGATGCGCAAGCACTGAAGGCCACCCAGGTCCTGAAGGAATACATCGCCACGGGCGAGGCGACCCGCACGGTCCAAATGCTGCCGATGGGCGAGGCCGTCGCCGGCGGTTCCACGAACATGGGCAACCTGATCCTGCGACTGGCGCCGTGGGAAGATCGCGGTCGTTCCTCGGCGCAGATCGCCTCGGAACTCGGTCCGCGCCTGCGCAACATTCCAGGCGCCCAACTTGTGCCCCAGCCGTCCGCGGTCATGGGGCAGGGCCATCTCGGCGGCGGGCTGAACTTCGCCCTCGGCGGCAGCACCTATGAGGAGCTGAAAGGCTGGCGCGACCTGATCCTGCCGGAGTTGCGCAAGAACCCCCGCCTCATCGCCGTGCGCTCCAACTACAACGAGACCAAGCCGCAGCTGCGGGTCCGCATCGACCGCAATCGCGCCGCGGACCTGGGCGTATCGGTGAACACCATCGCGCAGACCATGGCGGTCATGCTCGGCTCCCGCAAAGTCACCACGTTCCTGGAAAAGGGCGAGGAATACGACGTCATCCTGCAAGGACGCCTCGAAGATCGGCACTCGCCAAGCGATGTGACCAATATCTATGTGCGTTCGGACCGCACCCAGCAGCTCGTGCCGCTGGCGAGCGTGGCGACCATCGAGGAGTCCGCCGGGCCTGACTCCCTCAATCGCTTCGACCGCCTGCGCTCCATCAGCATTATGGGCACGCCGCTCCCGGGCTATCGCACCGGAGAGCTGGTGAAGGACGTGGACAAAATCATCAAAGAGAAGCTGCCCCCTTCGGCACGCGTGACCTGGCGCGGCGACGCCGGCGAGATGAAGGACTCCGGTACAGCCATGTACCTCTCCTTCGCGCTCGCGTTGGTCGTGGTGTTCCTGGTGCTGGCCGCCCAGTTCGAGAGCTTCATCCACCCGCTGGTGATTCTCATGACCGTGCCGTTGGCGGTCGCGGGTGCGCTGGCTGGGCTTTTGTTGTTCGGGCAGAGCTTCAACATCTACTCCCAGATCGGGATCATCGTCCTGATCGGCCTGGCGGCGAAGAACGGCATCCTGATCGTCGAATTCGCCAACCAGCTGCGTGACTCGGGTTACGCCTTCCGCGACGCCTTGGTGGAAGCCGCGACAATTCGGCTACGGCCCATCGTCATGACGGCGCTCGCGACCGTCATGGGCGCGGTGCCCCTGGTGCTGGCGTCCGGCGCCGGCGCGGAAGGCCGCACGGCCATCGGCGTGGTGATCTTCACCGGTGTCAGCTTTGCCAGCTTCATTACGCTTTTGGTGATCCCGGTGTTCTATTCGCTGCTGGCCAAGCGCACGTCCTCGCCGGGCACGATTGCGTTGAAACTGGCGGACTACGAGAAGCAATACGTGCGTCCCACCCCGCCAGGGGCCAGCCAGCCGGCGGAGTAGGCGCAATCACGCGCCCGTGACCCGTGCAGATGACCCTGTCATACTGCTAGGGTCTTTCGGGGGTCGCGGTGAAGGAAAAAGAACTCCGTTTCGCGCTCGTCTGCTATGGCGGCGTGTCGCTCGCCGTCTACATGCACGGCGTGACCAAGGAGATCCTGAAGCTCGTTCGGGCGTCGCGTGAATACCACGCGTTCGCCAGCCCGACGTCGCGCGCGAAGGGCTACGACGACGTCGCCAAGAAGCGCGGCGACCAGATCGACACCGAACGGGTCTACTTCGATCTCCTGCGCCAAATCGGCAAACACCTCGATCTGCGGGTCGTGGTCGACATCATCGCCGGCGCGTCGGCCGGCGGCATCAACGGCGTGATCCTCGCGCGCGCGCTCGCGCACGACCTCGACATCGATCCCTTGCGGAACTTCTGGCTGAAGTACTGCGACGTCACGGAACTGATGCCCGAGCACGTCAAGGCCGGTCCGTGGCGCAAGTGGTACTTCCGCCCGTTCATCTGGTCGTTCCTGTATCGCTTCCGCAACGACCTCGGTCACAACGAGGAACTGAAGGCCAAGCTGTCGATGTTCCTGCGCTCGCGCTGGTTCAAGCCGCCCTTCGACGGCTACAACCTCACGCGCGTGCTGTACGACGGCTTTGTCTCGATGGGCAAGCCGCAGGAGACCGGCGACAGCCTGATCCCGGCGGGGCTGGAACTCGATCTGTTCGTCACGGTCACGGACTTCTACGGCTACATCACAGACACGCCGATCCACGATCCACCCATCATCCGGGATCGCGAGCATCGCCAGGTGATGCGGTTCTCGTATCGCCATTGGCCGAAGGGCCACGAGGAAAGCAACCTCGACTACGACGGCTTGCCGGCGCTGGCTTTCGCGGCGCGGTCCACTTCGTCGTTCCCCGGCGCGTTCCCGCCGACGCAGTTCGCCGAGATCGACCGCTTGATCGCGGAGCGCAACGTCAGTTGGCGCACGCGGGTCGATTTCCTTTACAAGAATTTCCGGCCCTATCTGGTGGCCAACCTGAACCCAAGCGACGCGGCCTTCATCGACGGCAGCGTTCTGAACAACAAACCTTTCGCCCAGGCCATCGCCGCCATCGGTGGCCGGCCGGCGTTTCGCCACGTCGATCGGCGCTTGCTCTACATCGACCCGCACCCGCGCGGCGCGGAAAGCATCAACTGGGGACGCGTCCCCGGCTGGTTCGAGACCTTTAAAGGCGCGCTGTCCGACATTCCCCGCAACGAGCCCATCCACGACGATCTGGCGTGGGTGAATTCCTACAACAGGGAAGTGCGTCGCCTGCAGACGGTGATCGAGAGCGCGCGCATGCACATCCGCGACATCGCCACGCGCATTGCTGGCGATGCGCTGGACGGCCCGCTCACCGGCAAGGACGTGGGCCGTTACCGCGACATGGCCAACAACAGCGCGCGCAGCGAAACCGGCTTCGCCTACGAAGGCTATCTGCGCCTGAAACTCACGGCGGTGATCGAGGACGTGGCGGCCCTGGTCGCCGAGATCTGCGGGCACGTAAAAGACTCCGCCGAAGCCTTGCGCATCACCGCGGTGATCCAAGCCTGGGCGCGCCTGTGCGGTGTCGAGCCGGCGGCGCGAGACCTGATGACCGCAAACACCGGCGACACGTTGCCGGTGTGGGTGCGTTTCCTTTTGCGCTTCGACGTGCGCTATCGCCAGCGCCGGGTGCGCTTCGTCATCCGCGCGGTGAACGAACTCTATGTCCGGCTGAACGAGCCGGCTTTCGCTGGGCTCACGTCCGAGAAACTCGATAACATCAAGGCCGGGCTGTACGACCTGTTGGGCCTTCTGCGTCCCATGGCCGGCCGTCAGACCGCCTCTTCCGCCAATCTCCCGGAGACCGACGGACCCGACCGGGGCGCGTTCAGCCTGGAGGCGGTGGCGGCGATCAAGTCCACCATGCGCGACGTGATCGCCAGCGGAGACGATCCCGCGCTGATGGATCCGCTGGCCGCGGCGAAGCACTTCGGCGATCAACTGTCCGCGGCGTTGGACAAGGTCGGCGACGATCTCGCCCTTGTCGGTCACAACGACCGCGCCGATGCGTTGCTGGTCAGCCTGGTCGGCGGCGAGACGCCGGCGCTCGTGCCCGCGGCGCGCCGCGAATTGCTGGAGCACTATGTCGGCTTCGCGGTGTGGGACGTGCTGACGTTCTCCGTCACCAACTGGCGGGACCTGGACGAGTTCGACGAGATCCGCGTCGATCGCCTGAGCCCCGACGATGCCCAGACCTTGCGCAAGGGCGGGGCGACCTCGACCCTGAAAGGCATTCAGTTTTATCACTTCGGCGCTTTCTTCAGTCTCGCCTATCGCCAGAACGACTACCTCTGGGGCCGTCTGCACTCCGCCGAACGGTTGATCGACATTGTGCTCGACGCCGCGCGCATCGAAGGCGCGGCCGACGGCATCGATGCGTTGGCACTCAAGCAGCAGGCGTTCCGCTCCATCCTGGAGAGCGAATCCCGTCACCTGAGCGCAAGCCTCGATCTGATCGTGCAGTTGCGGCGCGAGGTGGATCGTATCCAACCGGCACCCATGCCGGACGCCTCGCCAGAGGCGCAGGCGGCGCAATGAGCGCGGAGATCGCGGCCGTCGCCACCGCCGTATGCGCGGCCTGGTCGCGGCGGGATGCGCAAGCCCTGTGCGAACTGTGGGACTTCACCGATCCTGATGCCAGCTATCTCGCCGCGGAGAATGCGGAGCGATTGATGGGGGCGGAGGCCATCCGCGCTTACATCGTGCAGGGGTGCCGCGCGCTCGAGCGGATCGAGATTCGTCCCGGCCAGGTACATGCGCGGAGTCTTGGGGACACTCTGGGGCTCGCATTCTTTCCAATGACCTGGAACGTTCAGGCTAAAGACCGCCCGCCCTTTGGCGGCGATCTGCGCGTCACGATGCTGATGCGCAAGGTCGGCGGCGCATGGCGTGTGTTCCACTATGCCGAGGCGCCCCTGGCGCCGATCATCCAGCTCCAACGCTTCTATGAAGGCGTCGCCGCGGACGGGTTCCCGTCATGAGCGCCGATATCGCCGCCGAACTCGTTGCGCTGATCGAACGCTATGTCGGCTATTCCAAGACCATGGATTTTGCCGCCAAGCGTGCCCTGTGGGATGCGGACGACCCGGCGCCCTTGCTGATGCCCGAAGAGGCCGACGAGGCACATATCGGCTGGGACGCAATGGAAGCTTACTGGTCCAAGTCGCGCACCGTGATGGCGAGCCTGGAATCCCGCCCCCGCAATCACCAGTGCCGCCTGGTCACTCCGGAAATCGCCCTGGTTACCTACGAGATGCGCTGGATCGCCACGCTCACGGGAAAGACCAAGCCGATCGCCGCCGATGTGCGCGTTACGGCACTCCTACGCCGCAAGCCCGAAGGCTGGCGCTTCTTCCATCTGATGGAAGGCCCCGTGGACCTCATGGCCATGGCGCGCGCGGCCGCAGAGCGCCACGCGCGCTAGTCCTTCACGTTGATCTGCGCGTACGGGATGATGGCGTTGCGTTGATTGTACCCCTCGACCTTCGGGCTGATCGCGTCGAGCCCCAGGGGTTCGTACATCAGCAGGGTCGGGGCTTGTTCGTTCGTGCGCGCGAGGATCTGCTTGATCAGGACCTTGCGCCGTTCCGGATCGAAGGTGCTCTTGGCTTCATCGACCAGCGGCACGATCTCCTTGTCGCAGTACCACGGGTGCGCCCAGGTGCAGGTGTAGAGACGATAGGGCCGCAGGAGATCGCCGGTCGGCAGGGTCTCGTATTCGAATGCAAATGCCTGGCCGGTCCACTCGCCTTGCTGCACGCCGCGCACCCATTGCGACCACGGCAACGGGCGGACGATCACATGCACGTCGATCTTCTCAAGATCGGCGGCCGCCTGTTGCAACGCGGCCTCCCAATCCTTGCCGGAGGTGCCGGAGCTGAAGGCCATCTCGAATGTGAGCTCCTTGCCTTTGCCGTATCCGGCTGCCGCCAGCAGCGCTTTCGCCTTCGCCGGATCGTACGGATAGCCTTTGAGCGTCGGGTCGAACTCCGCATTGCCGCGCGCGGCGGTCTGGGTCGCCGGTGGCACCAAGTCGTGGGCGAAAGCCTTCACGATCGCGTTCTTGTTCACGCCATGATTCAACGCTTGCCGCACGCGCACGTCCTTGAACGGCGAGCCCTCGAGCAGCTGATTGAACGCGATCACATGCACCGACGTCCCCGGACGCTGAGCGGTCTTGAACCCGGCGGCGATCACCGCGTCCACATCGTCGGCGCCGATCTCCAGCGCGATATCGATACGGCCGGACAACAGCGCCTGTATGCGGGTGGAGGTCTCCGGCAGGGCGATAACTTCAAGGCCGTCGGCCTTGGGCGGGCGCCATGAGTCCTTGAACGCGCTAAAGGTGACCCGGTTCTTCTCCCACTTCTCGACTTTGAACGATCCCGTGCCGATGGGCGCGAGGAGGAACCCCTGCTTGCCGACTTTTTTCCAATAGTTCGGCGGTATGATGGGCGTGACGGCCATCTGACGCGGAAAGCCCGGATCCGGCGTCTTGGTCTTGAACTCCACCGTCAGCGGATCGATCGCGCGTACGCTGACGATTCCTTCCGCCTCTCGCGCGATGGCGTCCACCTGCGCTTCAGGGGTCTTCAGATACTCGTAGGTGAAGACAACGGCGGCCGCGTCGAACGGCTCGCCGTTGGAAAATGTCACCTTCGGCCGCAGCTTCACGATCCAGGTTGTGGGATCGGTGTTCGCCCAACTCAACGCCAGCGCCGGCTCGGGTTTCGTGCCTTCGCCCAGCTGGGTCAGCATGTCCATGTAGGCGCGGCCCGTGTACCAGGTCGTGCGCGCCGGCGATGAGAACGGGTTGCCGTTCTGCGGGGGCAGGGAGGCTAGCCCGATGCGGATGGTCGCCGCCTCCGCGAGGCTTGCGAAACCCAGGGCCAAACAGGCCGCCAATGTTGCGCGTGCAAAGTGCATTTTCATGCCGCGGACTTTAATCGTGTGGCCTCGCGCATGTCTATTCACCGCGATGAAATGCTATAGAAGGGCCTCGATGAAAGCGCCTTCTTCCTTCGCCGCGATGCTCGCGGCCGGCCTCGCCCTCAGCACAGGTGCTGCGGCGCAAGACGCCTTTGGCGATGCCTTCTGGCAATACCGCGCCTCTGCGGGTTTCGACTATTCCAGCGGCAGCTATGGCGCCGCGACCAAGACCACGGTGACCTATACCTCGGCCACGCTCCGCGCCACCAAGGGCCCGTGGACGCTCAAGGCTGTGGTGCCATGGATGACGTTGTCGGGCCCCGCGGTGCTGCTCGACGGCGCCGGGGGCGGCAGCGTCGCCACGGGCCAATCGCGCAATGTCTCCGGCGCCGGCGATCTGGTCTTCTCCGGCGGATACTCGGTGCAGAACTGGTATCCGCGCGGTCTGTTCGTGGATTTCACCCTGCGCGTGAAAGCGCCGACCGCCAGCCTGTCCAAGGGACTCGGCACCGGCAAAACGGATGTCGCCGGTCAGGTCGATATCGCACAGGCCTTCGGCAAGGTCATGCCATTCGCGACGGTGGGCTATCGCCTCACCGGCGATCCGGCGGGCTACAACCTGCGCAATGTCGTCTATGGCACCGCCGGCCTGCAGTACACGATCAACGAGCGCTTCACCGCCGGCGCGCTGTTCGACTATCGCCAGACGTCGCTGCCAGGCGCGGCGGATCCCAAGGAAGCCACGGCTTACTTGAACATCAAACTCGCGAACGCCTGGTCGGTGAATCTCTATGGGCTCGCGGGATTTTCGCGCAATAGCCCCGACGCCGGTGGCGGCATCGTCGTCACCTTCCGCTGGCCGTAAATCATATTTTGCTGCGTTAGAGCCCGGCGAACTAGACGCCGGTGAATCCGCCCGGCTTCTCGATCGGCGGGCGCTCCGGCACAACCGGGCGCTCGGGCACGAGCGACTGCGGCCGGTCGATGTCCGGACGCACGGGCACCACGCGCTCAGGGCGTGCGGTCTCGGGGCGCACCGCGGCGGGACGCTGCGTGCCGCGGGCTTTCATGATCGTCACCACCGTGCGCACCTTGGCGATGGACGCCGCGGTGACGTGGCCGGAGCCGCTGATCTGGCCGGTCACGACGATGTGGTCGTCGGCTTGTGCATCCGCCGGCAGAGCGCCGTCGATCGGCGCGCCATGGAGCGAGAGCGCGCCGCGCTCGGGCACGTAGCCTTCGAGCGACACTTCGCCGACCTTGCCCGCGAACGGCAGACCCGCGCCGCCGGTGATCACATCCGGCACGAACTTGCCCGAGATCATGCGGCCCGAGACGAGCACGCGGCCGCCGGTGACCGGCTTGCTGATGGCGTTGTCGGGCGTGAGCGCGACGTCGAGCATGCCGACGCGCACGGAACTGTCGGTCACGCTGGCGGCTTGGCCGCGCACCACGATACGGCCGTCGTCGCTGTGCTGATCGACGCGGCTGGCGACAATCGTGCCGTCGGACAGACGCAGGCCCGACACGCTCACCAAATCACCTTTACGCAAGGTCTTGAACGCATCGGTCGCGGCCTTATCGCCGGCGAGGTTCAAGCGGATGTTTTGACCGAGCACGGTCATGGTCTGCTCGAGGGTGTCGACCGCGGTGATCGGGCCGCTGACGGCATGTTGGATGTCGAGCGATTCGAGATGCATGCGGCCATCCTTCTGGCGCGCGACACCTTGGATCACTTGGCCGACTCGCAGTTCATCGAGCGAGGTCGGACGGCCGTCGTTGCCGACGGAGGTGGAATGATCGAACTCAAGCTCAAGGCCATTCACGATGATCGAGCCGAAGCCGGAGATGGTGCCGATGATGCCGGTGCCGCCCAAGCCGTCGCCCGGCTGTACCTGCGCCATCTGAATGCCGGTGCCGCCGAGGCCGTCACCGTTCTTGGGATCGATCGCGGCGGTCTGATGCGGAACGTTCGGGACCGAGGCGCACGCCGCCAACAGCGCGACCAGCGCCGCCGCGGCAGCGGAGCGCACAGACGCGGCTACGCCCACGGCTGTCAGCCGCGGCTCCTTCGCTCGGGTCCTGATGGGTCCCAGTGTCATGCTTTTGTCAGCCGGACGAGTCCTTCGCCGGCGTGTCAGCCCCTAAGTCTTTGAAACTGCTCGTACCGTTATAGAAATACAAGCCAAAATTGATCCGCCGGTCGGCACCCGGCTGGCCGGAGTCCTTTTCGGCCATTTCCAATGCCATCCGGTTAAGAGCCAACAGCGCCTGCATACCGGTCCGCTCCGCGGCTTCCGCGAGCCGCTTGGCCGAATCTTCTGTCAGCCCAGAGTAATGAACACTTCGCTCCAAGAGCGGGTTGCCTTCTTCCATGACGTTGTGCGCCGCTGCCGCCACGTGATCGGCCACGTTCCGGCCGAGATAGAATGCTTTCTCTTCGAGGCCTTTCTGAGGCACGAACGCGAGCTGGTTGAGTACCACGCGTCCTTCGCTATCCAGGCGCGCGACGCCCAAACGAATCCAGTCATCCAACACGGCGCGCGGGCGCACGTCGGTGGAAACGCCCGCGACGAGCGCGTCGAATGACGCACCCGAGTCGGCGGTACGGGGCAGGGGCAGCGGGCGGCCGTTCGCGTCGGTGGTGGCTGTGGAGCTTAGCCAGCGACTCACCACTTGTGCGCCAATACCAATGCTTCGCGGCGCGGGCACATCCTCGATCGGCGTGCCGCGGAGTCGTTTCACGTCCTTGCGGTGAACGCCGGTCATGACGCTGATGCGGCTGTCGGTGGGGGCTTTCTTGCCCGAATCGATGTCATGAACCGCGACGCTGACGTAGACGTCCTTCAACAGCTCGGTCATCGCCGCCAAGCCGACGCCCTTGGAGATCAGCAAGCGCACCACAGGCCGCAGCAGCCGCTTTACGGCTGAAACCAGAGGCTTGGCAGGTGCGGAAAGGCTCTCGTCGGCCGCCATAGTTGAATCGTACGTCCCCTGCGCGGGGAAACCTTCCCCGCTTCGTCCGATTGTTGTAGCACATGTGGGAAAATTTCACACAAATAATCTTGACTGCCCCCGTAACAAGTTCATACTACCCGCATGCGTGGGAATAATTCCCACGTAGACGACAACTAAGGGAGCGCACCAGCCGACAATCGCCAGCCCAGAGACCGTGTGTTCAGGAAGACTTCGCGTTTGAATTTCTCTGACCTACCGGCGCTGACCCCGAGTCGATCCTACCCCGGCGCTGAATAGGTCTTTGTCTTCTCCCGTCCGTCATTGGCAGGTTTGCCGACGGGCACTCCGCTGAAGGCGGGCGGGAGAAGATTTTTCGGAACACTGATTTTTGGAACGGCGTCGGCGGATGAGTTCCCTCGCAATGGGACGCTATTGCAGTAGCGATCGCCGAGGAGATTGAGGTCAGCGTCGAATTTCAACCACCAACTATGCCCGTCCGCGCGGTGGAACATACTTGAACGTCGACTTTAACCCCAATTTCCTTCGCTATGCGCTCGAGGCGCCATAGCGCCTCTCCAAGAAAATCACATCACGCTTTAAGACGCTTGAGATCGCGCACCAGGAATCGCCCTGGATGCAGCGCGGTGACGAGTTCGCGTTCCACTGGCCACGGCTCGCCGGTGATGTGACACGCGAGAATTTCCGCCGTCAGCGGCGCGGTCACGAATCCGCGCGCCCCAAGTCCGCTCAACACATACACGCCGGGCTGATAGCTCGCCGACGGATAGCGCACCCAGGATTGGCCGTGACGCAAGCCGGCGTAGTCGGCGAGATAGCGCGCGTGATCCGGGACAGGCCCCACCACCGGCAGATGATCCGGCGCCATGCAGCGTATGCCGACGCGCCCGGTCGCTTCGTTCAGATCGGCGTCGGTAAGCAGGCTCGGAACCGCTGTCGCGATGTCGGCGAGGTTGCGCGCATGATCTTCCGCACGCACGTCGAGGACATCGCCCTCCTTCATCCAGTCGAAGGTTGCGCCGACGCAATGGCGGCCATGGGCGAGCGGGGTCAGATAGGCGCCCGCGGAAATCACCGTGCGTAAAGACGCACTCGCGGCTGTGGGCGGCAGTAACGTGATCTGTCCGCGCCGCGCCGTCAGCGGCAGCCATGGTGCGATGCCCATGGTCGTCGCGTTCAAGGCGTTCGCAAGAATAACGATGTCCACCGTGGCGAGGGAGGTCGCGCCGGCCATCACATGCCAGCCGTCACCTTCGCGCACGATGCCGCTCACCTCCGCATGCACGAGGGGCGTCTCCGCTTGCAGCGCCGCGCAGAGCAGGCGCGGCGACAGCCAGCCGCCCTGCGAGAAGTACATCCCCGGCCGATCCAACCGACATCCCGCGATTTCGCTGGCCTCGGCGGCGGTGACGCCGAACAGATAGGGATCGGGCAACACACCGCGTTCCACGATTTGATCCAATCGCGCGGCATCTGCTTCGTCGCCCGCAAGTTGCAGCACGCCGCATCGCGCGCGCTCGAGGGCGCGACCTTGATCGCTCAGTTCATCCAAAGTGTTCAATGCGAACCGCCATGCCGCGGCGTGAAACCGCCCTTCCAGATGTTCGCCGGCCGTCAGCCGCGGCATCAACACGCCGACGGGATTACCCGAAGCTTCCATAGCCACGGCGCCATGGCGCTCAATCAACGTCACGTCCCAGTCGCGGCGACGCAACGCGTGGGCTGCGCAGGTACCGGCGATGCCGGCGCCAATAATAGCGGCGCGCGCGCGCGGCTTCGGCAGCGTCGGCGCGCGCGCGAACCAGGGTTGGACATCCTGGTGTCCCGCGGCACTGGAATTTGCCAAACGCGCGGACAGCATTTCAGGCTTGGCGCCGAAGCCCCGCGCGTGCGTGACCTCAAACCCAACCGCTTCCAAACCGCGCCGGACAGTGTTCGCTGCGGAATAAGTGGCGAGCCGCGTGCCGCCGTGAGAGAGCCGCGCGACGTGCCGCAACACGTCTTCGCGCCACATCTCCGGATTCCGATCCGGCGCGAACCCGTCAAGGAACCAGGCGTCAACCGGCGCTTCCAGGCCGCCGAGCATGGCGCCGGCTTCGCCGAACAGAAGCGTGAGTGCGACCGGATCTTCACCGACTGAGAGGAACAGGCGATGGTACCCGCGTTGCGGCGCCGTATAGGCGCGCGCGAGCGCTGCGCCCATGTCGCGGAACTCGTGCCACTGCGCCAACGAATCCTGCAATTCACCCGGCGTCAGTGGAAAGCCTTCCACCGCCACGTAGTGCAGGCGCGCGCCGGGCGCGCGCGTCCGGCGCCACAGGTCCCAGGCGCAAAGGAAGTTCAGGCCAGTGCCGAAGCCCAGCTCACCGATCGTGAACTGCGAGGCGTTTCGCCATCCGTCCGGTAGGCCGCAACCCTGCAGGAAGACGTGGCGCTTCTCAGCCACACCGCCCGCGCGGCTGTAATAGACGTCGTCGAAGCGCCCGGCGCGCAGCACGTGGCCCGCTTCCCAGGCGGCCTCGGCGCGCGGCAGGCTTGGTCCGCTCTTCACCCAGGGCCCCTCACCAAACTTTTGCCAACTATATCAGGGCTATAGGGCAGGTGTCCTTTCGCCGCGCCCTTAGGCAGGCTATTGTGACGGCGGGGACGTTTAGGGGAGAGCCGCGCTCGTCGGGGCGTGTCATTCGGATCTGGCGTATATGGCTCTGCCACGCGTTCTTTTGTCCCTGGCCTCCGCGCTCCTGTTCGGATCGAGCGCGTTCGCGGCCGCGCCGACGAGGCGCGAACCGCCGCCGGTGCAGGAAATCCTCACGCTCAGCGCCGCCGACGGCTTGCAGATCCCCGCCATTCTCACGTCGCCGGCGGCCGGTGTCTCCAGCGGCGGCCCGATCGTTATCCACATTCCTGACGGTCCCGGCGGATCGCCCGCGCGCCGCACTGAAGCCGCGCGCTATCTCGCCGTCGCGCTCGCCAAGCTCGGCTATCCAAACCTGAGTCTTGAAACGCGCCACGTGATGCAGTTTCCATTCACGCGCTTCGAGGAAGCCTTCGCTGACGTGAAGGCGGCGGTGGACCTCGCCACCAGCCGCGGTTTCCCCAGCGTGATTCTTGAAGGCTCCGGCTTCGGTTCTCTGCTGGCGGTACGCTACGCGAGCGAGACCGGCGATGCGCGCGTCAAAGCGGTGATCGCGCTTGCCCCCAGCAGCGACCTCGGCGCGACTTGGCGCGCAAAGGTCGGTGAGGATGCGTACGCACGTACGGTCGAACAAGCAACGCGCGCCGGCAACGACACCGGCGCAGCCAACATGATCGATCTCGGCGACGGCCTCGTCTTCACGCCCGCCGTGTTCCTCGATTGGTACGGTCCCACAGCCAAGACATCCATGGCAGGAGCCGTCGGGAATTACGACAAACCGCTGTTCCTTGGCGCCGGCGGCGACGATCCGGCCGCATCCACGGCGCGCCTGCAACGGCTGCTGCAAAATGCCTCGTCGAAGAAATCCGTCAGCAAAATGTACCCGGGCGTGGGTCATGACTTGAGCCGCGTCGCCGATATCGTGGCGGTGGATTGTGCGAAGTGGCTGGTCGATCTTGGCCTCGGACCCTTGCCGAAGGTCACGACGACGCTGGTTGATGTGACGACCAGCGACGGCATCGGACTCACCGGTGTGCTCTATGCGCCGGCGATCGCGCTGCCGTCGTCCTCGCGGCGGCCGGCGTTTCTGCTCGTGCACGGCTTCGGCGGCGACATCATGCGCTCCACCACGCACGCGTTGGGCCAGCGCCTGGCGCAGCACGGCTTCACCGCCCTCGCGATCCGCACCCGCGGTTCGGGTTTGCGCAACACCATCTCGGCGCGGCTTGACGAATTCCCGAAGGACTTTGCCGCCTGGTCGGCGTTCCTCGGCACGCGCGGCGCATCGCGCGTGATTGGCGTGGGTCAAGGCATCGGCGGCTTGTGGTTGTCGGTATATCTGAGCGAGTCTCAAGACCCGCGTTTCCGTGGCGCCGTCTATCTTGGCCCCACGCGCGATCTGCCTGCGCACGCTAAGCGCGGCATGGGCGAAGACGCCTACACGAAAGCCATTCGCGAAGCGGAAGTTGCCGTGAAGGCGGGCAAAGGCGCGAGCACGCTGATCAACGTAGCCTTGCCGACGACGGTCTACGATGAGGACCCGCGCCAGCCCATGTTCCTCGGCCAGCCGGGCACCGGTTACATCTATTCCTATGCCGATGCCTTCCTGAGCTACTGGGGTCCGAATTCTCTTGGCGTGCACCGGGAGCGGGTGGCGGAAATGAAGATCCCAATTCTCGCGATCGGCGGTTCGCGCGATCCGATGATGGCCGGCGGTTGGCTGGTGCAATTCATCAAGGCGGCTGGCGGGCCGTCCGCGTCCATCTTCTACGGCGGACCCATCGGCGCGCCGGCCTCGTTCGATGGCTTCGACAGCCGCGTGGCCGAAGATGTGATCGGCTGGGCCGAAAGGCTGCCCTAAAGTTTCTTCAGAACTTTCTCTGCCAGACCTTCCGCCATGCCGCGTTCTTTCTCGCGGCCAGTGACGAGGTGCACCGACATGCCGAAGCTCACGTCGCCCTTGCGGACGGCCACGCCGTCGCCCCACCAGATCGACTCATCGCCGATTTTCAAGGCGACTGGCTTGTTCTTGATGATGTGTTCCTCCGCCGCGGCGCGGAAGCCGTTGAGGAAACTTGCAGGGCCGGCACTGCCCTTGTCCCACCGCATGGCATTCAGGATCGCGAACCGGGCGCCGCGCAGCGGCTTGTCCGGCTCGTTCACATCCTTGTCGGCAGCCACGCGCCACAGGCAGGTGGAAGAATAAGCGCCTTCCTTGGTGCGACCGCTGTCGCGTCGCATCCCTTTCTCGACCTGCAAACCCATGGCGGTGGAGACGTCCGCGTCGGTCAGCATGTCGCAGGCGTTGAGTTCCTTCGCCGGTTCCGCGGCCACAACCGCGGTCGCGGTCAACACGCCCAGGGCAATCATCCACAACCGGTTCATGGCCGCACACTCCGTTTCGTTCGCGCAGAGTCTTAGTCCACCGGAACCGGAGGGGAAAGCAAATCCACGTTATTTGGACGTTTGCATCGTGGGCGGGTGCGCGGCATGGTGCGCGGCATGAGCGTGCTTGCCGATCTTGCCACCCAATTCCGCGCCGTCGCGCCGGCCTGCGCCTATTGGACGGTGCGCTGTATGCGCCAGCGCAGCGAATCGTTGTCGGTGACGCGGGGCGTGATCGACCCGGTCGGCCTCGGCGACGATCTGGGCGTCATGGTGACGGTGCGCGCCAACGGGGCTTTTGGCTACGCCGCAACGTCCGATATCACCGCCGCGGGACTTGCCCGCGCCGGTGAGGAAGCGAAAGCTTGGGCGCTTCGGAGCGCGGGTCGCGCGATCCCGGCACCGATCCCGGCGGCCGGTACGCCTGTCCAATTCGATCATGAGGCTCCTGCGGCACAGCCCTGGGCGTCCGTCTCCCGTGCCGACAAGATTTCCCGGCTGTCCGAACTCGCCGCGGCGTTGAAGGCCGAGGACCGTATCGCCAATTGGCAAGCCGGCGTCAGCTTCACCGATGTGGAGAGTGTGATTGCCACGTCCCATGGGGATTTCATCCGCCAGCGCTATAGCCTGATCGTGCCGGAGTTGGAGGCGAGCGCGTCCGACGGCAGCGAAACCCAATCCCGCACGTTCGGGCGCGGCGGCAATATCCGCCAGGGCGGCCTCGAAGTGCTGGACGACCTCGGCTTCTGGAGCGCCGGCCCGCGTATTGCGGAAGAATCGCTGGAGCTTCTCGCGGCGCCGGATTGTCCGAGCGGAACGATGGATCTCCTGCTCGCGCCGGATCAGATGTACATCCAGATCCATGAGTCGATCGGCCATCCCCTGGAGCTCGACCGTATCCTTGGCGACGAACGCAACTACGCCGGCACCAGCTTCGTCACCCTCGATATGTTCGGCAGCTATCAGTACGGCGCATCGCTCCTCAACGTCACGTTCGATCCGGCGTTGTTCGGCGAAGCGGCAAGCTACGCCTTCGACGACGATGGCACCAAGGCCGAACGCGCCTACCTCATTCGCGCCGGCAAGCTTGAGCGGCCTCTCGGCGGCGCCGTGAGCCAGGCCCGCGCTGGAATGCAGGGCGTTGCCAACGCCCGCGCCTGCAGCTGGAACCGGCCGACGATCGATCGCATGGCCAATCTCAACATCGAGGCCGGTAGCAGCGCGTTCGTGGACCTTGTGGGACAGGTTGAGATAGGCGTGATGATGGAGACCAACTGCTCCTGGTCCATCGACGACAGCCGCAACAAGTTTCAGTTTGGCTGCGAGCGCGCGCGCTTGATCAAGGATGGCCAACTGGGCTCCGTCGTGAAGAACCCGAACTATCGTGGCATCTCCGCCACCTTCTGGCGGAACCTGAAGGGCCTTGGCGACGCCACCACCGTGCGTGTGCACGGCACGCCCACCTGCGGCAAAGGCGAGCCCAATCAGGCAATCCACGTCGGTCACGCCACCCCGCCCGGCCTCTTTGCCGCGGTGGAAGTCTTCGGCGGCGGTTGAGCGATGCAAGATCACTTCTTTGCCTTGGCCGATGCCATCACCACGCGCTTGCGCGGCGATGAAGGCTTCCTTGCCACCTTCAGCGGCGAAGCATCGCAGTTCGTCCGCTTCAACAAGTCGGCGGTGCGGCAGCCCGGCACGGTGGAGCAACGCAAGTTCGGCTTGGAACTCTTTCACGGCAAGCGTCACGCCAGCGCCTCCATCACGCTGACCGGCGCCCACGGCGACGATCTCGCGCGGATCGACGCCGCGCTCGCGTCCTTGCGTGACATCCTCGCCACCACAGACGAAGACCCGCTATTCCTGATCAACACGATGCCGCAATCGAGCATGCGCGTGCAGCCTAATCGTTTGCCGCCGCCGGATGAGGTGCTCGATGCCATCCTCACCGCGGCGGCCGGGCAGGATCTTGTTGGGCTCTATGCTGCGGGGCCGATCCATACGGGCTTCGCCAACAGTCTCGGCCAACGCAATTGGGATACGGTGCACGCCTTCAGCATGGATGCGTGCTTCTATTTGCAGGCCGATCGCGCCGTGAAGATGGACTACGCCGGCACGGCGTGGGATCGCGCGGCGTTCGCAGCAAAAGCGGAAGATGCCAAGCGGCGGCTGGCGATCCTCGCACGCCCGCCCCGCACGCTGGCGCCCGGCGGTTATCGTGTCTATCTCTCGCCCGCGGCGATGGAAGAGGTCATGTCCATGCTGTGCTGGGGCGGGTTCGGGCTCTCGGACCACCGCACCGCCACCACGCCGCTGATCCGAATGCGCGAGCATGCGCGCATGTCCGCGATGGTCACGATCTCCGAAAACATCGCCGGCGGTCTCGCGGCCGGCTTCCAAAGCGAGGGCTTCGTAAAGCCCGATTGCGTCACGCTCATCGAGAAAGGTGTTTACAAGGACTGCCTCGCCTCACCGCGGTCGGCGGCGGAATTCGGCGCGCCACAGAACGGTGCGGAGGGCTTTGAATCTCCCTTGGCCCTCGATATGGCGGCGGGCGCTCTGCCCAGCGCCGATGTGTTGAAGACGCTGGGTACCGGCGTGTATATCGGCAATCTCTGGTACTTGAACTATTCGGATCGCAACACCTGCCGCATGACCGGCATGACGCGTTTCGCCACGTTCTGGGTGGAGAATGGTGAGATTGTCGCGCCGGTGAACGTCATGCGTTTCGACGACACGATCTACCGCATGCTTGGCAGCAACCTGGCGGCGCTCACCGCGGAGCGCGATATGCGCCTGTCGACGGACACCTACGAAGCGCGCTCCCGCCGTGCGATGACCTTGCCGGGCGCCATTGTCGACGACTTCAAGCTGACGCTGTGATGCCCGCCACGCCGGAGGATCTTTTCGCGAAGCTGGGTGAACTCGGGATCGAGACCACGACGGTCACGCATCCGCCGGCCTTCACGGTGGAAGAAGGCGAGCAATACGTCGGGCACCTGCCCGGGGTGCATATCAAGAATTTTTTCTTGTGCGATGCCAAGAAGAAGATGTGGCTGGTCGTCGCACCCTGGGACCGGAAGGTCGATCTGAAGGCGCTGCCCGAGAAGATCGGCGGCGAGCGCATGTCTTTCGGCTCCGCGGATCGTCTGCTGCGAGTACTGGGCGTGACGCCCGGCTCCGTGACACCATTCACGGTCATCAACGATCCCACGGCGCAGGTTCAAGTGATCCTGGATGCGGACATGATGAAGGCGGAGCTGATCAACGCGCATCCGCTCATCAACACCATGACGACGACAATTCGCGCACAGGACTTGTCGCGGTTCCTCGCCGCGTGCGGACATCAGCCGCGCGTGGTCGATCTCAGTTGACGTAGAGCACGCCGCTCACGGCGCGGAACTCCGCCGGCTTGATCAGTTCGACGTGCGCCACCTTCACGGAATGCAGCTTGCCGTCCAGGTTCTGCTCCCAGAAGTGCAGGAACTTCTTCAGCACCGGAAAGCGCGGCGCCAAGTCAAGTTCTTGCCAAACGAATTCCTGAAGGAGCGCCGGGTGATCCGGCATGCGGTAGAAGATCTGGGCGGTGGTGAGACGGTAGTTCTGGAGCTGAAGTTCAAGCGACGAACCAGACAACGCCATGATGTCCCCTATCTGCTGCCAATCCTAGCTCAACGCCGAGAGCGGCCCCCCGTTCTGGCGCGCATAGGAATCGTGCCTGCGTCGGAGTCGCGGCGCAATCATGCTGACGTATCGCGGCGTTGGCACTCTGGTGAGTCGAGTGCTGCTAGAATCTCAGCAGCTGGGGCGGGTCGTCATCGCGGAAGACGACGGTCTGGGTGTCACCGTTCAAGGTCACGTTCACCGTGTTCACCTGATCCGGATTGGTTTCCATCAGGAGCTGACTGTCGACAGCGAGACGATTGGTCGCGGCGCGCGGCGCTTCGAAATAGGCCACCACCAGATCGTCCGCCACGGTGGCGTGAGACCACGTCAGCGGCAACGCCGTGCCGGCCTCGTCACGCAGCGTGAAGGCCGCCCGCAGATAACTTTCCAGTGCCGCTTCGAATGCCGCCCCGCTACGCACAGTTACGGCAGCATTTGTGCGCGCCTTGATCAGCGCCTCGATGTCCTGGGTGAACATGCGATGAACGATATGCAAATCGCCTGTCTTGGCGTCAGCCTCAATGACGGTGAAGGCGGCATGGAACCCGTGTGCGCCGGCGGTCGTGTTCAGTAGAAGGATAGTGACGGCGATGATCGCGCGGAAGCGCAGGCGCGCCATGTCACACGGTCTTCGCAGACAGCGCCGCCTTGACCCGGGCGGGGGAGAGCGGTGCGTGGCGCATGCGCGCGCCGATGGCGTCGAACACCGCGTTCGCCACCGCCGCCGGGATCGCGCCCGTGCAGGCTTCGCCGGCACCTTCCGGCTCCCGCTCGGGGTGGTCGATCAGCACGATGTCGATCTCTTCCGGCGCGTCGGCGATGTCCAGGATCAGATAGGTCGACCAATCGCGGCTGGTCACCATGGCTTGGTCGAATAGCACCTCTTCATGCACCGCACGGCTCAGGCCCTGCACCACGTTGCCCTCGATGCAATGGCGCAGGCCGTCCGGATTGATCACCTGGCCGCAATCATGGGCAACGACGAACTTTCGCGCCCATATGCGCCCGGTATCGCGGTCCACTTCGACTTGCGCGATCACGGCCGCGACGGTCTCACCGCGGCGCGCAAAAGCGAAACCCATGCCGACGGAGTGGCCGTTCGCCGTTTGCCGCCGCGCACCGGGCGGGCCTTCAATCCATTTCGCCCGCTCTGCCGCGGCTTTCACCACGGCGATCTCACGCTCGTCGTTCATGTAGCGCAGGCGCAGGGCGATGGGATCTGCCTTGGTCGCCAGCGCGATCTCGTCGATGAAGGATTCCGACGCGAATAGGTTCTGCGGCCCGACAGGATCGCGCAGGTGGCCACCGCGCAAGGGCGACGCGCCGGGCATCAAGGGCGCCACGCATTGCCACGCCAGACGTCGGTTGGCGAATTCGTACACGTCACTCGGCGAACCAAAACCCGCCACCGGCTTCGCCGGAAAGCCGACGAGCATCCCCGCCAAAGTGTCACTCGGGTCACTCTCGTTGACCGCGACCTCCACACGCGAGAATCCTTTGTTGACCACGTCGTAGGCGACGATGCCGCCGTTCGTGTCCAGGCCCGCGCGCAAGGTGTGGACGGACGCGGGCCCCTTGGGATCCCACGCATGGCCGTCGTGGCGCATGCCTTGCACCCGCACCGGCTTGCCAACGGCCTCGGACAGCAGGGCCGCATCCATCGCCGCGTCGCCCGCATCGTTGCGGCCGTAGGAGCCGGGCCCCGGCATCCAAATCACGCGCACCGTGTCGAGTGGGCGCTTGAGCAGCTTCGCAAGACCCTCTTGCTGGAAATGCGGCTTCTGGGTCGCGCTCCAACTCGTCACGCCATCGGCCCGGACTTCGACCACGGCGCAGGCAGGCCCCATGCAAGCATGAGACTGGAACGGCCAGGTGTATTCGGCGGTGATCCGTTTCGCGGCGCCGGCAAGGGCGCGCTCTACATCGCCGACATTTTTATCGACGGTCTCTTTGACTGTCGGCGCTTTGCGAATGTGATCGTGCAGGGCCTCGAAATCCGGGAACGGGGGCGTGACCTTGGACCACGTCACTTGCAGCACGTCAGCGGCGCGAATGGCATCCCACTCGCGCGGTGCGACCACGCCGAGGAAGCCGGCTTTGTGAACGATCTGTACGCCCGGAATCGTCGCGATGCTCTTGCGATCGATCTCGGTCGGCACGGCACCGGCGACGGGCGGCCGGATCACGCGCCCGTGCAACATGCCCGGAACTTTGACGTCGGTGACGAAATCCTTGGTGCCCATCACCTTGCCGGGGATGTCCACACGTGGCACCGACTGGCCGACGATCTTGTACTGGTCCGACGCCTTGGGCTTGACGGAGCTGGTCAGCCCAAGCGCATTGCCCATCCGCTTGTTCCATCCGATCTGGGACTGGAAATATTTCCCGCGCAGCAGCGTGGCGTAGGTAACGTTCTGCGCCGGCGCAGCGACGACGAACACCGTGCCGTCAGCCGTCGCGAGGTCCGCTGGCGTGCGGCGCAGATACTGCGCCGCACGTTGCACCAGTTGATGACGGGCTTCCGCGGCGGCATTCCGCAGGGCCACGCCGCCCATTCTGACGCCGGTACTGCCGCTGGCGCCGCCTTGATTGCAGGTCAGCCCCGTATCGCCCATCACCACGGAAACCGACGCAACGGGCACGTCGAGTTCCTCAGCGATCATCTGGGCGACGGCAACATCGAGGCCCTGCCCGACATCGACCTTGCCGAAGAAGGCGGTGACGTTTCCGTCCGCGCCGATGGCGATCCAGGAATCCAACGACGCGGGATCGGGCGCACCTTTGCGTTCCGCCGCCGCGACATTGGCGGAGAACAGCACAACCAACCCGCCGCTCAAGCGCAGGGCGTCGCGGCGTGAAAGGGCGTTGATCGCGTTCATGCCGCCATCGCTTTCGCCGCGCGCTTCACGGCGCGGATGATGGCCATATGGGCACCGCATCGGCACTTCAGTCCCGACAAGGCCTCACGGATCTGCGCATCGCTCGGATTGGGCGTGCGGTCCAGGAACGCGGCCGCGGTCATCACCCAGCCGTTAATGCAGTAGCCGCACTGGGGCACCTGCTCGTCGATGAAGGCCTGCTGCACCGGGTGCGGCTTGGTGGCCCCCAGCCCGGTGAGCGTGACGATCTTCGCGTTCTGGGCTGCTTCGACCGGCAGCACGCAAGACCGCGTTGCTTCGCCGTCCACATGCACCGTGCATGCCCCGCATTGTCCTTGCCCGCACCCGAAGTGCGGATTGGTGTGGCCGAGATCGTCCCGCAGTACATAGAGCAGCGGCGTCTCCGCATCCGCATCGACCGATCGGGACTTGCCGTCGACCGTGAAGGTGAAGCGTTGGCTCATAAGGTCTTTCGTTCCGTTGAACCGCGCGGGGCCGCCCGCAGGTATTGCGCCGGCCAGGCGGCAGTTTGCCCCAGTTTTTGGGCGGCGTGGAGCGGCCAGTACGGATCGCGCAGTAACTCCCGCGCGAGCAGCACGATGTCCGCATCCCCGTTGCGCACGATCTGATCCGCCTGGACCGCTTCGGTGATCATACCGACAGCAGCCGTGGCGATCGCGGCCTCCCCACGGATGCGGGCCGCAAACGGGAGCTGATAGCCGGGGCCCACAGGGATGGGCGCGGTCGCGACATTGCCGCCGGAGGAGCAATCGATCACGTCAACGCCGAGATCCTTCAGTGCCCGCGCGAGTGTGACGGAGTCCTCAACCGTCCATCCGCCTTCGGTCCAATCCGTCGCCGAAATACGTACGAACAGGGGGCACGTATCGGGGATTGCCGCACGCACGGCGCTCACGGTCTCACGCACGAAACTTGTCCGATTCTCAAAGACGCCGCCGTAGCGGTCCGTGCGGCTGTTGCTCAAAGGTGACAGGAATTCATGCAACAGATAGCCGTGGGCCGCATGCACCTCGATGACACGGAAGCCCGCGGCGACGGCACGCTTTGCCGCGCTCACGAAATCATCCCGTACCCGCGCGATGTCCGCTTCCGACAGAGGCGCGGGCGCCGGATAGTCGTTTGCAAAGCGCGCGGCGTCGGGCCCCACGGGAACCCATCCACCTTGCGCCGGCGACACCGCACCGCTCCCGGACCACGGCCGGAACGTGCTGCCCTTGCGGCCGGCATGCGCGAGTTGGATGCCCGGCACGACGCCCTGCGATGAAATGAAGCTGGCAATGCGCGCGAGCGGTTCGAAGTGGGCCTCGGTCCATACGCCGAGATCTTCCGGAGCGATGCGCCCCTCGGGGCTTACCGCCGCGGCTTCCGTGAACACCAAGCCGGCCCCGCCGACCGCGCGGCTGCCCAGGTGCACCAGGTGCCAATCGTTGGCGAACCCGTCCACGCAGGAGTACTCGCACATCGGCGAAACGCCGATGCGATTCGGCAGGGTCACGCCGCGCAACCGCAGCGGCTCGAATAAATGGGCCATAGGAATCTTATCCAGGTCGCTGGCGCTAGCCGATCTTGATGACGACTTTTCCGAGTTTGTCGCCGCTTTCCATATAGGCGATTGCTTCGCGGGCCTGTTCGAACGGATAGACGCGGTCGATCATCGGTTTGATGCTGTGCTGCTGCATCGCGACGATCAAATCCTCGAACATACGACGGCTGCCGACGACGATTCCCTTGATGGTCAAGTCGCGGATAATCACCTTGCCCATTTGTTTCGGCGCGGGCGGTGGGGCCGGCGCGGGTTGATTGCGCGCGACCGCGTTGGCGCCGATGTACATGATCCGCGCGCCGGAAGCGCAACAGGTGATGCAGTTGTCCAGTTCAGCCAAACCGACGTTGTTCAGCACCATATCGACGCCGCGGCCGCCCGTGCGGTCGAGTACTTCCTGCGTCCAGTTAGGATTGGTGCGGTAGTTGATGGTGACGTCCGCGCCCAACTTGCGCATCACGTCCAACTTTGCGTCGCTGGAGGATGTGATGATGGCGCGGGCCCCCGCCATCTTGGCCCATTGGAATCCGAAGACGGACACGCCGCCGGTGCCGATGGTCAACACGGTCTCGCCGGGCTTGATCCTGCCGTTGGCAACGACAGCGTTCCACGACGTCAGCCCCGCGCTCTGCAGGGTGCTGGCCTCCTCGAAGGTCATGCTGTCCGGAATCTTGATGATGGGGTCGGCCGGCACGAGCACGTACTCAGCCAAAAAGCCGTCGATGTTGTTGGCGTAGTCCTCGTTGCGCATGGATTCGTCCCATGCGCCGTCGAGCCAGCGCCAATAGTGGGTCATGGTCACCCGGTCGCCGACTTTGACGCGGGTTACGCCCGGACCGACGGCGGCGATCTCGCCGGCATTGTCGCTCAGGGGCACGCGGGTATGCGGTTGGCTTTGGCCGAACATGCCGCCGCGCATGATGTCGAGGTCGCGCGCGTTGATGCCGGTCGCGCGCACGCGCATGACCACCTGTCCCGGTCCCGGTATCGGGATCGGCCGCTCGACGATGTGCAGCGTGAATCCATTCTTGTTGTCACCGATCTCATAAACACGCATGCGGCCGGCTTTCATGGCGGAACCTTTGGCAGTGGGGGACGGTGAGGCGGCGAGGGCATCGGTGGCGACAAGGCTGGCGCTGGACAGGCTTGTCAAAGCGCCACGCCGGGAAATCGGACGAATTGTCATTGAATCTCCGTGGCCCCCGTTGCGAAACCCGGATGCTACGGGGTGGCGCGCCCACAGTCTCGGGCAGGTTGGGTCTTGCGGGTGGCGGAGGGGGAGGGATTCGAACCCTCGAAACGCTTTTGGCGTTTACACACTTTCCAGGCGTGCGCCTTCAACCGCTCGGCCACCCCTCCATAACCGCGCGCGACGGTCCCGAGTCTCTCGGGAGCGGCGGGTTTTTGAAGCGGCGGACCCTATCCGAGGGCTCCTCGCACTGCAACAGCGCGCCCCAGATTAAGAGGCGCCACACGTAACGGTCGCAGTGAATCTGCTAATCTTTCCACAGGCTTGTGGATAAGTGCCGGCATATTGTTACGCGCGTTAAAAGTTTCGACACAAAATCAATCAAAAATAACGTTGAAGTCTTAATGATTTGGCTCGTACAACTCACGTGCGGGGTAAGGAACAATTTGGCACCGGACGCGGGGTCTATCCTTGGTAATCGGTCGCATTCTCGGGTGGGTTTTGGTCGTTTTGGCCATGGTCATGGCGTCCGCCGAGGCCGTGATGGCCGTTGGCACGGGCGCGTATTCCGGTTTGGCCACAGCCGACGTGTGGACACTCCTGGTCGGCCACGCTCCTAACGGGTTTCTCGCCGCGGATTCAAATCAGCTGCTCGCCGCCGGTTCGACCCTGCTGATGGCGATGCCGGCGTGGATCGCTTTTGGCCTCTCGGGCTTCATGCTGGTGCATGCTTGCCGCAAGCGGCGTCAGCGCCGCCGCATTTTCAAGACCGTCAACTAACGCTCAAAGAAATTATTCGTCCGACATGCGCAGCGCGGCGATGAACGCGCTTTGCGGAATCTCGACGCTGCCGAACTGGCGCATGCGCTTCTTGCCCGCCTTCTGCTTGTCGAGGAGCTTGCGCTTGCGGCTGATGTCGCCGCCGTAGCACTTCGCCGTCACGTCCTTGCGCATCGCGCTGATCGTCTCGCGGGCGATGACCTTGCCGCCGATCGCGGCCTGGATCGGAATCTTGAACAGATGGCGCGGGATCAGATCCTTCAGGCGTTCGCAGATTTGCCGCCCGCGATTTTCCGATTGGCTGCGGTGCGCCATGAACGACAGGGCGTCCACCAACTCGTCGTTCACCAGGATGCTGACTTTCACCAGATCCGATTCGCGGTAGTCGTCGACCTCGTAGTCGAAGCTGGCATAGCCGCGGGAAATCGACTTCAGGCGGTCGTAGAAATCGAACACGATTTCGTTGAGCGGCAGTTTGTAGACCAGCATCGCGCGATTGCCGACGTAAGTCAGATCGACCTGCTCGCCGCGCCGCTCCGTGCACAGCGCCAGCACT
Organism: Rhodospirillaceae bacterium; assembly: GCA_965279655.1. Classification (GTDB taxonomy): domain Bacteria; phylum Pseudomonadota; class Alphaproteobacteria; order Rhodospirillales; family Rhodospirillaceae; genus SCTM01. The sequence continues at coordinate 3,733,124 of OZ257255.1, read as the reverse complement.
GAACCCAGATACTCATCGGGCACAAGGATCGTGGCTTTGACCCAAGGCTCTTCAATGGTGCGGATGCGTGTGACTTCCGGCATGTCCGCCGGATTGTGCAGCTCGACGACGCTGTCATCCGTCCCGTGAATCCGATAGACGACGCTCGGCGCTGTCGAAATCAGGTCCAGATCGAACTCGCGCTGCAGGCGCTCCTGGATGATCTCCATGTGCAGGAGACCTAGGAAGCCGCAGCGGAAGCCGAAGCCAAGTGCTGCGCTGCTTTCCATCTGGAAATGGAAGCTCGCGTCGTTCAGGCGCAGTTTCGCGAGGCTGTCGCGCAGCACTTCGAACTGGGCCGCATCGACGGGGAACAGCCCACAGAACACGACCGGCACGCTCGGCTTGAAACCAGGCAACATCTCAGCTGCCGGACGCGCTTCGTCGGTGATGGTGTCGCCGACCTTACAGTCCGCCACGGCCTTGATGCCGGCCGTGAGGAAGCCTAGTTCGCCGGGGTTCAGCGACGGCATGATGACGCGCTTGGGCGTGAACACGCCCACTTGTTCAACTTGATAAACGGTGCCAGAGGACATGAACTGCATGCGCGTGCCGCGCTTGATGAAGCCGTCCTTCACGCGCACCAGGATCACCACGCCGAGATAGGCGTCGTACCAGGAATCGACCAGCAATGCCTTCAGCGGCGCTGTCGCGTCGCCCGTCGGCGGCGGGAGTCGCGTGACCAGAGCTTCGAGCACATCGTCGATACCGATTCCGGACTTAGCGGAGCAGAGCACCGCATCGGAAGCATCGATGCCGATAACGTCCTCGATCTGCTGGCGCACACGATCCGGTTCGGCAGCCGGCAGGTCGATCTTGTTGAGGACCGGCACGATCTCGTGATTGGCCTCGATGGCCTGATAGACGTTCGCCAGCGTCTGGGCTTCCACGCCCTGGCTCGCGTCCACCACCAGGATGGAGCCTTCGCACGCGGCCAACGACCGACTGACTTCATAGGCGAAGTCGACGTGGCCCGGGGTGTCCACCAAGTTGAGCTGGTAAGTCTTGCCGTCCTTCGCCTTGTAGGCGAGGCGCACGGTTTGCGCCTTGATGGTAATGCCGCGCTCGCGCTCGATATCCATGTTGTCGAGCACCTGATCGTGCATTTCGCGCGCGGTCAGGCCCTCGCACGTCTGGATCAACCGGTCGGCAAGGGTCGACTTGCCGTGGTCGATGTGGGCGACGATCGAGAAATTGCGGATGTGCGACAGGTCGGTCATTTCAACGGATCATTTCAGGCGCGCAGTTTGCCGCCGCAAGCCTTGTCCACCGCGGCAACGATCTTGGCGGCAACCGCCTCGATCTGCGCGTCGGTCAGGGTCGCATCTTTGGGCTGCAAGGTGACGGCCAGGGCGAGGGACTTCTGGCCTTCGCTCACGCCCGGCCCGGTATAAACGTCGAACAGGCCGACGTCGCTGATCAAATCCTTGTCGGCATTGCGCACGGCGCGCAGCACGGTCTCGGCCGTCACGTCCTTGGCGACGACGAAGGCAAAATCGCGCTCCACGGGCTGAAACGGCGAGGGCTTCAGTAGCGTGCGCGCGGACCCGGCCTTCTTCTTCGGCTGCGGGATGCGCTCCAGGAATACCTCACAGGCCACCATGGGGCCCTTCACGTCGAGAGCGGCGAGCACGCGCGGATGCAACTCGCCGAAGGCGGCGAGGATTTGGTTGCCGAGCTTCAGGACGCCGGCGCGGCCGGGATGGTACCAGCCCGGCGCTACGGCGGCGGCGCCGCTGGCGGTCTGCATGCCCGCGATCGCAGCACCGGCGGCCTCCAGGGCGGCCATGGCGTCGGCTTTCGCGTCATAGGCGTCGACGGCGCGGCGCGTCCCCGCCCAGTGGCGGGCGGAGGTGTGACCGCTGCGCAAGACGGCCGCAATCGTCACCTGCGCGCCAGGCTTGGCGGCCTCGAAGCGCGGTCCGATCTCGAATAGCGCGTTGTCCGGCAGACCGCGCGCCGCGTTGCGGCCCGCCGCGGCGGCAAGGTTCGGGATCAGCGACGGGCGCAGCACGTCGAGGTCGCTGCTGATGGGATTCGCCAGCGCCACGATCGGCAAGTTGCCGGCGAACAGCTCTGCTTGCGCGCGCGGCAGGAACGCCCAGGTGGTCGTTTCGGCGAGCCCTCGGCCGGCCAGCGCGCGGCGGGTCGTGTTGGTCTGGCGCTGCGCCGGGGTGAGTACCACCTTGGGCATCGGCGACCGGGGCATCGGCACCGCCGGAATGTTGTCGTAGCCGTGAATCCGTAGGATCTCTTCCACCAGGTCCTGCCAGCCTTCGACATCCGTACGCCAGGACGGTGTTTTCACGGAATTGCCGGAGACGGTGAAGCCGAGGCGCTCAAGGATCGCCTTGCTCTCCGACGCCGGGAGATCGATGCCGCCGAGGGATTTCACGCGCGCCGGATCGAACGCGATCGTGCGGGTCATGTCCGGAGCCGCGCCGTCGCTCGCCAGTTCGGAGGCTTCGCCCCCGCAGAGCTGAAGGATCATGCGCGTGGCGACTTCGGCGCCGGTGATGCAGGACTGCGGATCGACGCCGCGCTCGAAACGATAGCGGGCATCGGAATTGATTTCGAGCTTGCGGCCGGTGGACGCGATGTTGATCGGATCGAACAGGGCCGATTCCAAATAGACGGTGGTCGTGGTTTCGGTGACCGACGATGGCAAGCCACCCATGATGCCGGCGATGCCAAGGGCCGCCGATTGATCGGCGATCACGACCATGGACGAATCGAGCGTGTAGCTCTTGGCGTTCAGCGCCTCGACGGTTTCACCGTCCTTGGCCAAGCGCGCGCCGATATCGCCGTTGAGTTTGGCGTCATCGAAAGCATGGAGCGGGCGGCCGAGGTCGATGGTCAGGTACTGTGTCACATCGACAATCGCCGACACCGGGCGCAGGCCAACGGCGGTCAGGCGATCCTTGAGCCACGCTGGGCTTTCGGCGTTCTTCACGCCGCGAATCGTGCGGCCGACGAACTGCGGACACAGGTTCGCGTCCGTGTTGTTCTTCACCTTGCGCGAGGCGGGGAACTTGCCCGGCACCGGCGACGTATCCATCGTCTTCAGCGTGCCGAGGCCCGCCGCCGCGAGATCGCGCGCGATGCCGCGCACGCCGAGCGCATCGACGCGGTTGGGCGTCAGGTTGATCTCGATCACCGGGTCGAATTTCAGCACCGTCGCGACGTCCGCGCCAACCGGGGTATCGGTGGGGAGTTCGATGATGCCGTCCTGATCGCCGCTCAACTTCAGTTCTTCGAAGGAGCACATCATCCCTTGGCTCTCGACGCCACGGACGAGGCCTTTCTTCAGGGCGGCACCCGTTGCGGGAATGACCGTGCCAGGCTGCGCCAGCACGACCTTTAGCCCAGCGCGCGCATTCGGCGCGCCGCACACGACCTGCAGCTTCTCCGCGCCGGTATCCACGCTGCACAGGCGCAGTCGATCCGCATTGGGATGCTGGTTCGCCTCAAGGATATGCCCAACGACAAAGCCTTTGAGGCCCGCGCCCGGATCTTCGATGCCCTCGACCTCCAGCCCGGTCGCGGTCAACTTGGCGCTGATCTCGGCGAGCGAGGCAGTCGTGTCGAGGTGATCTTTCAGCCAGCTCAGCGTGAACTTCATCGGGAGAGTCCTCCCGTCACGGTCGGCACATCCAGCGCCGCGAAGCCGTAGTGCTTCAGCCAACGCTGGTCGGACTCGAAGAACGTGCGCAGGTCCGGGATGCCGTACTTGAGCATGGCGATGCGTTCGACGCCGAGGCCGGCGGCGAAGCCTTGGTATTCGTCCGGATCGAGGCCGCAGGCCTTCAGCACATTGGGATGCACCATCCCGCAGCCGAGGATTTCCAGCCAGTCGCCGTGATTGCCGATCTTCAGTTCACCGCCCGCGCGGCTGCAGCCGATATCGACTTCGGCGCTCGGTTCGGTGAACGGGAAGAACGAAGGACGGAAGCGCGTGGTGAGATCGTCCACGCCGAAATAGGTGCGCAGGAATTCTTCAAGACACCCGCGCAGGTGCGCCATGGTGATGCCCTTGTCGATCACCAGGAGTTCCATCTGATGGAACATGGGCGTGTGCGTCTGGTCGTAGTCGCAGCGATAGGTGCGCCCCGGGATGATCACGCGGATGGGCGGCTTCTTGCTCATCATGGTGCGGATCTGCACCGGTGAGGTGTGCGTGCGCAGCAGATAGCGGTTTCCGTCCGCATCCGGCGGCAGGAAGAACGTGTCGTGCATCTCTCGCGCCGGATGGCCCGGCGGGAAGTTGAGCGCGGTGAAATTGTGGAAGTCGTCTTCGACGTCGGGGCCTTCGGCAACTTCGAAACCCATGATGCCGAAGATGGCGGTGAGTTCCTCGATCGTCTGGCTGATCGGATGCAGCGAGCCCTTGCCTTCGGCGCGGGTCGGCAAACTCACGTCGATGGTTTCGGTGGCGAGGCGCGCATCGAGGGCGGCGGCATCGAACGCCTTCTTGCGCGCATCCAAGGCTGCCGCGACTTCGTCCTTAAGGACATTGAGGCGCTGGCCGAAAGCCTTGCGCGCCTCCGGGTCCATGGCGCCCAGGCCCTTCATCAGGTCGGTGATGCGGCCCTTCTTGCCGAGCGCGCTCACGCGCACGTCTTCCAGGGCCGCGCCGTCCGCGGCGCCGGCAACGGCGGCGATCAATTCAGTCCGAAGCGCGTCGATCGAATCCATGACTCAGTCCTGTCGCTCTCAAACGGAAAAGGGGCTGCCTGCGATGAGGCGGCCCCTTCCGTCGTTCCGTGGCAAATGACCCGTGCGGGTCCTAGCCGAGAGCGGACTGGGCCTGCTTCACCAGGCCTTCAAAGGTCGCCGGCTCCTTCAGGGCGATATCGGCGAGAACCTTGCGGTCCAGCTCGATGCCGGCCTTCTTGAGCCCGTTCATGAACGTGGAATAGGTGAGCCCGAAAGCGCGCACGCCCGCATTGATGCGCACGATCCAAAGCGCGCGGTAGGTGCGCTTCTTGGTGCGGCGGTCGCGGTAGGCATACGCGAGGCCTTTCTGAAGGCGATGGCTCGCCGTCTTGTAGGACTTGGAATTACGACCCCGGAAGCCTTTGGCCTGCTCGAGGACCTTCTTATGGCGGGCGTGTTTCGTTACGCCGCGTTTGACGCGTGACATTGCGATTCTCCTCTAGGGCCGGCCGTATGGGAGGAAGCGCTTGACGATGATGCCGTCAGGCTTCGCGAGGACCATGGTCCGACGCGACGAACGCTTCATCTTCTGGGGCTTTGCGCCGAGGCAGTGGCGCTTGAAGGCAGCCCCCGCTTTGACCTTGCCGGTACCGGTGATTTTGAACCGCTTTTTGGCAGCACTCTTGGTCTTCATCTTGGGCATTTGATTCGTCCTTCTATTTGACGTTGTTCAAACGGCCGGAAGGCATGCCCTAAAAGTCTGATATCGTTAGACTTCTAGCCTTTTTGGCCGGTGGCTTGGGAGCGACCCAAGACCTTGAAATCGCTGGGCCTAGGCCCAGCGAAGGCGGGCTTATACCCGGGGGGGGCCGAAAAGGCAAGGAACCGGGGGGAGGGAGTCCCCCAACAAAAACGGCGCCCCGAAGGGCGCCGCTTTCAAACCTGGTGGTGAAAAGCGATCCCTACCGGGGTGCCAGGACCATGACGATCTGGCGGCCTTCGGGGCGGGGTTCGGACTCCACCTTGGCCTCTTCGAGGAAGTCCGTCTTCACGCGGTTCAGCAGCGCGACACCGATTTCCTGGTGGGCCATCTCACGGCCGCGGAAGCGCAGGGTCACCTTCACCTTGTCCCCCTCTTCGAGGAATCGGTGCATGGCGCGCTTCTTCACGTCGTAATCATGATCGTCGATGTTCGGGCGGAGTTTGATCTCCTTGACCTCGATCACCTTCTGCTTCTTCCGCGCCTCGTTCTTGCGCTTCTGTTCCTCGTACTTGTACTTGCCGATATCGAGGATTTTGCAGACGGGCGGAGCGGCATTGGGAGAGATCTCCACCAGATCCAGGCCCGCTTCGTCTGCTTTGCGCAGGGCGGTTTCCCTGTCCACGACTCCGAAGTTTTCGCCGACGGCGCCGATCAGGCGCACAGTCCGGGAGTCGATCTGGTGATTGGTGCGCGGTCCATCCTTGGACGGCGGCGCCTGTTGGTCGAACCTAGCGATTTAACAATCTCCTTTTGTGGTTGTTCCGGTCTGGAATGAAAACGCGGCTCCCTGGGTCTAGGGAACCGCGGATTCCTTGGCAAGGATAGCGGTTGCTTCCGACAGCGCAAGGACTTCCTGGTTCGCACCGCCTAAACGACGCAGCGCCACAGTCCGTTCCTCGGCCTCGCGTTTGCCCACGACCACCAGCACCGGCACCTTGGCCAGGGAGTGTTCGCGAACCTTGTAGTTGATCTTCTCGTTGCGCAGGTCGGTCTCGACCCGAAGTCCCGCCGCTTTCAAGGTCTTGGCGACGTCTTCGGCGTAGCTCCTGGCATCGTCGGTGATGGTGCATATGGTGGCCTGAACCGGCGCAAGCCAGAGGGGGAACTTGCCGGAGTAATTCTCGATCAGGATGCCGATGAAGCGCTCGAACGACCCCAGGATCGCGCGGTGCAGCATTACGGGCGTGTGTTTGGCCCCGTCTTCACCGACATATTGCGCGCCGAGTCGTTCCGGCAGCACGAAATCCGCCTGCAAGGTGCCGCACTGCCAGTCGCGGCCGATGGCGTCGCGCAGCACGAATTCCAGCTTCGGCCCGTAGAACGCGCCTTCACCCGGATTCAGCGTCCATTCGAGGCCCGCGGCATCGGTGGCGGACTTCAATGCGTCTTCCGCGCGGTCCCATGTCTCGTCGCTGCCGGCGCGCACGGGCGGGCGATCGGAGAACTTCACCTTGATGTCTGTAAAGCCGAGGTCGGTGTAAACGCCGCGCAGGAGTTCGATGAACGACTTGGTTTCGGCCTTTACCTGATCTTCCGTGCAGAAGATGTGCGCGTCATCCTGGACGAATGCGCGCACGCGCATGATGCCGTGCAGCGCGCCCGACGGCTCGTTGCGGTGGCATGAGCCGAACTCCGCCATGCGCAGCGGCAGGTCGCGATAGCTGCGGATGCCCTGGTTGAAGATCTGAATGTGGCCGGGGCAGTTCATCGGCTTCACCGCGAGATGGCGGTCCTCGGACTCCGAGGTGAACATGTTCTTGGCGCCGAACTTGTCCCAGTGGCCCGAGCGTTCCCACAACACGCGATCCATCAGCATCGGTGTGTTCACCTCGACGTAGCCGTTCGATTCGAGGCGCCGGCGAATGAAGCTCTGCAGGGTGCGATAGATCGTCCAACCGTGCGGATGCCAGAAGATCGCGCCCCGCGCTTCTTCCTGCAGGTGGAACAGGTTCATCTCCTGCCCGATGCGGCGGTGGTCGCGCTTCTCGGACTCCTCGAGCATGGTGAGGTAGTCTTTGAGCTGTTTCTCGTCGCCCCACGCGGTACCGTAAATCCGCTGCAGCATGGCGTTCTTGGCATCGCCGCGCCAATACGCGCCCGCCAACTTCATCAGCTTGAACGCCTTGCCGAGCTTGCCGGTGGACGGCAGGTGCGGGCCGCGGCACAGGTCGAGCCACTTGCCCTGCTTGTAGACCGAGGTCGGTTCGCCGGCCGGGAAGCCTTCGATCAGCTCCGCTTTGTAGTGCTCGCCGATCTTCTTGAAGTAGGCGATGGCGTCGGCGCGATCCCACTCTTCGCGGGTGATCGCTTCGTCGCGATCCACGATCTCGCGCATGCGCGCTTCGATCGCCGCGAGATCGTCGCTGCTGAACGGCTTGTCGCGGGCGAAGTCGTAGTAGAAGCCGTTCTCGATCGCCGGACCGATGGTGACCTGGGTATCCGGGAACAGTTCCTGCACGGCTTCGGCCATCACGTGCGCGGCGTCATGGCGCAGGAGTTCGAGCCCCTCTGCGTCCTTCTTGGTGACGATGGCCAGCTTGGCGTCGGCGGTGATCGGGCGGGTAAGGTCGCGCAGTTCTCCGTCCACCTTCACCGCGAGCGCGGCTTTGGCGAGACCGGGACCGATGTCCGCGGCGACGGCCGCGCCCGTGACGGCGCCGTCGTATGTGCGCACGCTACCGTCGGGCAAGGTGATGGCGACCATGGGGAAGTCCGATCAAAACGACTATTTCGAGGCTTAAGACCGCGGGAATCTACGGAACAGCCCTTTGAAGTCAAGCAAGCCAGGCCCGAAGCGTCGTGTAAAACGCAGCTTTATCGGCGCTGTTTCAATGCGGCCACAACTTCTCCGACCGGGATGTCGGACAGGCGCGCACGCCGCAGGATCAGAACGTCCGTGCCGCGCTGGCCCGTGCGGGCCGGGTCCGAGGCATTGTCGTACAGCACCACGGCGCGACAGCCCGCAGCGGCGAACAAGTGCATGAGGCCGTTATCCGCGCCGACCGCCCCGCGCGCGGCCCAGCCCAGAAACACCAGATCGTTCAGGTTGGCGCGGCCCGTCAAATCGACCGCGCTCGGAACGTCGGCCCGCAAGTCCTGCGCGAGGGCCGACGCCGGACCAAGCCCCACCAGAACGGGGATCAACCCCTGCGCCACCAGCGTCTCCGCCAGCGCAATCGTGTTGCCTTGCGGCCAAGCCTCGCCGGACGGCGAAGGGTCCGTGGCGATCAACACGAAAGGATCGGTCATCTTGAGCGGCAGATCGAACCCGGTGACGCGCCGTGCCACCCACGTCAGGTCATGGGGCAACAGTTCACCCATTCCTGCTGCGTGGATCTGCGCCGCGAAGCGATCCCGGATATGGACCGCCGGCGATGCGGTGGGCGTGCTCCACGGGGTTGCGGGCAGCATGGCGCGGATCGCTTGGGACACGAGTGTGTCCTCAAGGTCGTAGCCGGCAGTGAATCCCTTTGCGCGCAACCGCTCGCCCATGTCGAGCCGTTCGCGCCGGCGCCACCACGGCGGCAGGGTTTCGCTCCACGCGTCGTCCACGTAGGGCGAGCTCTTGGCGAAATCGATCACTTCCGGCGCGCAGATGAGGGAAATGCGCGCATCGCGATGATGGCTGCGGATGCGGGCCAGGGCCGCCAACGCCGGAACGAATAGCGCCAGCCCCGCGGTGGCGATCACCAGAACCTGCGGCGTGCTCATTGCGGCGCGGCGCGCGGGGCTTCGGCGAGGATCTCGTCGTAGACAGCAAGCGTCTTCGTGCACATGTCGGCCTTGTCGAACAGCCGCCGTGCGCGCTCGATGGCTGTTTCCGCCAGCAGCACGCGGCCTTCCTGATCGAGCGAGAGTGCGGTCTCCAGCGCGGTCGCGAGCCCGTTGATGTCGCCCGGTTGGAACAGCCAGCCGGTGACGCCGTTGACGACGATCTCAGGCGCTGCGCCGTGATGGGGCGCGACCACCGGGCGTCCCATGGCTTGCGCTTCTGCGACCACGCGGCCAAAGGCTTCCGGACGGGTGGAGGCGGAGACCACAACGTCCGATGCCATGTAGGCCGCGGGCAAATCGTTGCAGTCCTCGATGATGTGCACCATCCCATCGACCCCGCGCAGCTTCGCGTGCGCAAGGATCGCCGCATGATACGCCGTGCGGCCCTGATCCTGTCCGATCATCAGGCAACGGACGTTCAGCGTGCCGCCGGCGCGACGCTTGAGTTCCGCCAGCGCGTCGATCAACAGCATGTGGCCTTTCCACGACGTCAGCCGTCCCGGCAGCATGATCACGCGGCCGTCGTCCGGCAGACGCCAGCGCTGCGCCAGCTGAATCAATCGCTGCGGCGAGACGCGGTTCGGGTCGAGGGTGGCGGTATCGACACCGCGATGGATCACGCGGATGCGGTCGACCGGCACGCCGTATTCGTCTTCGAGATGCGCGCGGATGAAATTCGAGATCGCGATCACCCGCGTGCCGCGAGTCATCACATGATTGTAGGCGCGCTTGATCTTGAACGGCCCCAGGCCGTACACGCCGTGGAACGTGGTGATGAACGGGATGCCGAGTTCGCGGCACGCGGCCCAGGCGCTCCAGGCGGGGGCGCGGCTGCGGGCATGCACGAGATCGACCTGCTCCGTGCGGATCAATTCGCTCAGGCGCCGGATGTTGCGGCGGATCGCCAGCGGGTTTTTGGTGTCGAGCGGAAGCGTGACATGTTCCGCGCCTGCGCGGGTCAACTCGCGCACCAAAGGTCCGCCGGCGGAAGCAACGATGGCGCGCCACCCGGCGGCCACTTGCGCCGCGGCCATATCGATGGCGCCGCGCTCGACCCCGCCTTGCACCAGTGCCGGGAGCACTTGCAGGCACGTGCGGCGATGCGGATCGCCCGCGGACGGCATGCGCGGCGCGGGTTCTTGGTTCGGTGCGGGAGAGGGCGGCGTATACGTCACGGCAGGACCTCTTGTATCATGGCCTTTCCGCGCAATCACCCAATAGCCCCGCCATGGTTGCAACCACCGGCCGCCTGCCCGGACCTGACGGCCATGAGATCGCCTACGACCAGCTTGCCCCGGCAGGGGCGGGTGCGCCCGGCGTGATCTTCCTGCATGGGTTGGCCTCGGACCGGAACGGCAACAAGGCCCAGGCGCTGATGGCTCACTGTGTCGCGCAGGGCTACGGCCTTCTGCGGTTCGATATGTATGGCCATGGGCAATCCACCGGCCGCTTCGAAGACGCCGGCCCCAGCCGCTGGCGTGACGATGCGCTATTGGTGCTGGACCGGCTGACCACGGGTCCGCAGGTGCTGGTGGGCTCCAGCATGGGGGGCTGGATCATGCTGCTCGCGGCCTTGGCGCGGCCCGAACGCATGGCCGCCCTCGTTGGTATTGCCCCCGCGCCGGATTTCACCGAGGACCTGATGTGGCGGGAACTGAGCGAGCCTCAGCGATCCGCGATCCTGAAGGACGGATTCGTCGATGTCCCCGGCGACTACGGCAATCCGCCCTTACGCATCGGCCGCCACCTGATCGAGGACGGGCGCGCGAACCTGTTGCTCGACAAACCGATCGCGCTGTCCTGTCCCGTGCGCCTCATTCACGGCCAGAACGACACGTCGGTACCCTGGCAGCACTCATTGAAGATCGCCGAGCGTGTGGCGGGCGGCGACGTTCGCGTTACCTTTCTCAAGGACGGCGACCACCGGCTGTCGCGACCCCAAGACCTCGCGGCGATCTGCGCCCTGGTCGACGAAGCGGTGGCGCGATGAATCCGCTGTTGTTCCTGATCGCCTTTGCCGTTGCGGCGGAACCGACCCTGAAGCCGGAGGATGGACCGGCGAATTACGGTTTGTGTCTGGACACGGCACGCGCCTACCCGACGCAAGGACTGGAATTGGCGGAACGATGGATAGGGCTCGGCGGCGGCGAACCGGCGCGCCACTGCAAGGGCGTGGCCTTGTTCGGTCTGCACAAGTACGCCGACGCGGCGCGCGAGCTGGAAATTATTGGGGTCAACTCCCAACGCAGCAACGCGATCCGCGCGAGCCTATTGGCGCAGGCCGGTCAGGCCTACATGCTGGGCGGCGACGCGGCGCATGCGCGCGAAACGCAAACCGCGGCGCTAAAGCTCGTGCCGCCGGGATCGTCGGCCACGGTGCCGCTGTTGGTGGATCGCGCGCTCAGTTTCGCCGAGGGCAAGCTCTACAAAGACGCGATCATCGACCTTACCGCGGCGCTGGCGATCGAACCGAGGAACGCCGATGCGCTTGCCTACCGCGCGAACGCTGAGCGGGAGACGGCGCAACTCGACGCGGCGGAGAAAGATGCCCAAGCCGCCGTCGAGATCGATGGTGCGAACCTCACCGCCCTGCTCGAGCGCGGCATCGTCGCGCGGCTGAAGGATCGCGATCTCGAGGCCAAGGCCGACTGGGAGAAAGTCATCGCGCTGGCCCCCGAAAGCGCCGAAGCCACCGCCGCGCGCGGTCACCTCGAGCGCATCGATGTGGGCGCGGAGCCCGCGAAGAAGGGGCAGCCGGTAAAAGTGCCGAAGAAGAAGCGTTAGTTAGAAGTCCAGATCCGCGTAGATCGGCGCCGGCGGCACGCCGGGCACGGTATCCTTCAGCAAATGGCGGAAGCTCGGGCGCGATTTCAAGCGCACATACCATTCCTTCGCCTGCGGATGGTCGTCCCAGGGCACATCGCCGATGTAGTCGATCAGCGACAACTGCGCCGCGGCCGCGAGATCGGCGATGGTGAGTTCGTCCCCGGCGAGCCAGCGGCGATGATCCGCCAGCCAGCCGATGTAGTGCATGTGGGTGTGCAGGTTCTCGCGGCCCACCTTCAGCATGCGGCTGTCCGGCGCCTCGCGGGACGCCACGCGCTTCAGCAATTTCTCGCCGACGGTGTAGTCGCTGACGTCGCGGGCGAATTTGTTATCGAACCAGCCCACAAGGCGCCGCGTCTCGGCGCGTTCCGCCGGCGACTTGCCGATCAGGCTCACTGCAGGCTGCGTCTCCTCCAGATATTCACAGATGGCCGTCGCGTCCATGACGCGCTGGCCGTTGTCCTCTTCCAGGATCGGCAGTTCGCCCGCCGGGTTGAGCGTGAAGACGGGAGAATCCGCCATCCAGGGATCGAGCACCTGTTCCGTGAAGGCGATGCGCTTCTCGTGCATCGCCAGCCGGACCTTGCGCGACGGAGCCAACAGCGGGTGATGGTAAAGCGTAGGCATCGACGGGAACCGCTCCAGACGGTGGACCCGTGTTTAAAAGATCGCTCGCGGCGATGCCAGAGGGGAGTGAGGCGGAGCCCGCCCGATTATTTAGCGTTCGTGTTGTAGATCGACTTGACGAGTTCGGTGAGCGTCACGCCGATCTTGTCGCCGGCGGTGATCACCACTTCGCCACGGGCGATGAGCACGTCGTTGGCGAAGATCTCCACGGGGTCGGAGGTGCGCTGTTCCAATTCCACCACGGCGCCGCGGCCGAGCTTCAGGAGTTGGTTGACCCGCAGGTTCGACTGGCCGAGTACCACGGAGATATCAACGTCGACGTTATAGATCGCTTCGCGCGATGCATCGTCGTCATCGTCTTCGGCCATGGTCGAATCCCTCAGCAGGGCGCACACGCGCCACCCTCAGAATGTCATGCTAGGGGGGGAATAGTTAAGGGCGGGTAACCTTCGCAGACCGTTAACGGTCGGCCTTCAGCTCAAGCGCGGCGGTCAGCAGGGCCTTGGTGTAGGGGTCTTGGGGGTTGGCGAAGACCTCATCCGCCGGCCCGCTTTCCTTCACTTGGCCGTCCTTCATGACAATGATGCGGTCCGCCAGGGCGCGGACCACCCTGAGATCGTGGCTGATGAACAGGTAGGCCAGCCCGTGCCTTTCCTGCAGCCGGCGCAAGAGCGCGATGATCTGGGCCTGGACCGAGACGTCCAATGAGCTTGTCGGCTCATCCAGCATCAGGAACTTCGGCCGCAGCACCATGGCCCGGGCGATGGCGATGCGCTGGCGCTGGCCGCCTGAGAACTCGTGGGGGTAGCGGTCCAGCAGCCCGGGGAAGCGATCGGCGGTCAGGTCCACCTCGGCCAAGGCCTCTTCCGCCTGCCGCCGCCGTTCCGCCCCCGTGCCGATACTGTGAACCTCCAGCCCCTCGGCGACGATCTGGCCGATGGATAGGCGCGGGCTCAAGGCAGCGAAGGGGTCCTGGAATACGACCTGCATATCGCGCCGCAAGGGCCGCAGCTCCCGGCCGGAGAGCTTGGTGATATCGCTGCCCTGGAACCGCACGCTGCCTTCGGCGGACGGCAGAAGCCGCAACAGCGCCAAGCCAAGCGTGGTCTTGCCGGAGCCGCTTTCGCCGACCACGGCGACCGTCTCGCCCTTGCACACGCTCAACGACACGCCATCCACGGCTTTGATGTAGCTCCGCACGCGGCGCATGAGGCCGCCTTTCACGGGGAACCACACTTTCAGATTGTCCGCCGCCATCACCTCGTTGCCGGGGGTGGGGTGCGCCCGCACGCCGGGCTGCGCGGCGAGGAGCTGCTTGGTGTAGTCGTGTCGCGGCTGGGCGAAGATGTCCGCCACCTTGCCCTGTTCGACGATCGCGCCGTCCTTCATCACGCAGACGTCGCCGCCCAGGCGGCGCACGATTGCGAGATCGTGCGTGATGAACAGCAGCGCCATGCCCAGCTTGCGCTGCAAGTCCTGCAGCAGCTCCAGGATTTGCGCCTGAATAGTGACGTCCAGCGCCGTGGTCGGTTCGTCGGCGATCAGTAGGTCCGGATTCATCGCCAGCGCCATGGCGATCACGACGCGCTGACGCTGCCCGCCGGAAAGCTCGTGCGGCAGGGCGCCCAGACGCTGCTCCGCGTTCTGCAATCCCACGAGGCGCAGCAGCTCAAGCACGCGCGCGCGTTTGGCCGCGCCGGTGAGCCCGCCGTGAAGTTCCAGCGTCTCGCCGACCTGCTTCTCGATACTGTGGAGCGGATTGAGCGACGTCATCGGCTCCTGGAAAACCATGCCGATCCGATCGCCACGGATATTGCGCATCGTATCCTCGGACGCGCCGACCAGTTCCTGGCCCGCGAAGAGGATGCTGCCCTTGGGGTGATGCGCGTAGGGATACGGCAACAGCTGCATGACCGAGAGCGCGGTCACGGTCTTGCCGGAGCCGCTCTCGCCGACCAGCGACAGCGTTTGCCCTTTGTCGAGGGTGAAGCTGGCGGTTTTCACCGCCGCGACATCGCCGAAGCTGACCGCCAGATCGCGGACCTGAAGAAGCGCGTCGCTCACCGGAAAGTCTTTCGCGGATCGAGCGCGTCGCGCATGGCTTCCCCGACGAAGACAAGCAGCGTCAGCATGCCGGCAATGGCGAAGAATCCCGTCAGTCCGAGCCAGGGTGCCTGCAGGTTCTCTTTGCCTTGGCGCAGCAGTTCACCGAGGGATGCGGACCCCGGCGGCATCCCGAGACCGAGGAAATCAAGCGATGTGAGCGCCACGACGGCACCCGACAGAATGAACGGCAGGAAGGTCACCGTCGCCACCATCGCATTGGGCAACAGGTGTTTGAACATGACGGTTCGGTCGTTCATCCCCAGGGCCTTGGCGGCGCGCACATAATCGAAATTACGCCCGCGCAGGAATTCCGCGCGCACCACGGCTACAAGCGCGGTCCAGCTGAACAGCAGCAGCACGCCGAGCAATGTCCAGAACCCCGGCACGACGATGGAGGAGGCAATGATGATGATGAACAACTGCGGCAATCCGCCCCAGACCTCGATGAAGCGCTGGAACGCAAGGTCGGTGAGTCCGCCGAAATAACCCTGCACCGCGCCGGCGGCAACGCCGATGACCGTTGAGACAATGGTCAACGCCAGGGCGAACAGCATGGATATGCGGAAGCCGTAGATGAGACGCGCCAGCACGTCGCGACCCTGATTGTCCGTGCCGAGCAGATGCCGCGCGGTGGGCGGGGAGGGCGCGGGCTGACCGAGATTAAAGTCGAGTGTGTCGTAGCTGTAGGGAATCGCCGGCCAGAGAATCCAGCCCTCCGCGTTGATCATTTCGGCCAACACCGGATCGCGATACTCCGTGGCGGTCTCGAACACGCCGCCAAAGGTGGTTTCCGGATACGTCCTGATGACCGGTGTGTAGAGGCTGCCCTTGTAGCTCACGAGCAAAGGCCGATCGTTGGCGATCAACTCGGCGAGCAGCGAAAGGACGAACAGGATGGCGATGATCCACAAGGACACGTAGCCGCGGCCGTTGCCCTTGAAATTCGCCCATCGTCGGCGATTGATCGCCGACAGTCGCATGGCCAAGCTGCTCATATCTCACGCGCCTCGAAGTCGATGCGCGGGTCGACCAGGTGATAGGTCAGGTCGCTAAGCAGATTCAGCACCAAGCCGATGATGCTGAAGATGTAGAGCGTGCCGAAGATTACCGGGTAGTCGCGGTCCAGTGTCGCCTGATAACCGAGCAGACCGAGACCATCGAGGGAGAAGATCACCTCGATCAGTAGGGCGCCGGTAAACAGCATGCCGACGAGCGTTGCCGGGAAGCCGGAGATCACCACCAGCATGGCGTTGCGGAACACATGCCCATAAAGGACGCGGTTCTGGGTCAGTCCCTTCGCGCGGGCCGTGAGGACGTACTGCTTGTTGATCTCATCCAGGAAGCAGTTCTTGGTCAGCATGGTGAGCGAGGCAAAGCCGCCGATCACCAGCGCCGTTACCGGCAGCACCAAGTGCCAGAGGTAGTCTGTGATCTTGTGCCACAGGCTGAGTTCAGCCCAGTTGTCGGAGGTGAGCCCGCGCAAAGGGAACCACTGGAGATAGCTGCCGCCGGCGAACACAACGATCAGGAGGATCGCGAACATGAATCCCGGCACTGCGTAGCCGACGATCACCGCGTAGGACGTCGCGACGTCGAAGCGCGTTCCGTCGCGCACTGCCTTGGCGATGCCCAGCGGTATGGAGACGAGATAGATTATCAGCGTCGACCACAAACCGATGGAGGCGGAGACCGGCAGCTTCTCCCAGATCAGCTGCGTCACCCGCACCGTACGGAAGAAGCTCTCGCCGAGATCGAATTGCACATAGTTCTTCACCATGATGATGAAGCGCTCATGGGCCGGTTTGTCGAAGCCGAACTGCTTTTCCAGGCTTTTGATGAACTCCGGATCGAGGCCTTGCGCGCCGCGATAGGCGCCGGTGCCGCCGCCCACGGTGTCCCCGCCCCGGCCGCCGTCCATGCCGCGTACCTTGGCCAGCACCTGTTCCACCGGGCCGCCGGGGGCCACCTGCACGATGGCGAAGTTCAGCGCGATGATGCCAAGCAGCGTCAGCGGGATGAGGGCAAGGCGGCGAAGGATGTAGACAAACACGGACTTAGGGCCTTCCTGGTTTCCGCCGGCGCATCAGTATCCAGACCAGCATAACGATTCCCACCCCGACAAGTCCCACAATCCACCCGCGGGTCGCGTCTTTGCCGGATGCGGTCTGCGCGGCGCTGGGCGCGTTCGGGTTCGCCCACCACAAGGCGATGGCGGTTTCACCCATGCCGAAAGTGGAGAAGCCGCCCATTTTGCCGAGGCCGAGCGCCGGCAGCGTCTTGGGCTGCTCCAGCCGCGTCCAGTAGGCGAATCGCTCCTCGGCGCCGCTATAGGTCAGGATTTGATAGAAGTTCCACGTCAGCACGCGGTCCAAGGCTTTCGCCGCGGCCGTAAGGTCCTCGTAGGTTTCAGCGCCCACGATATTGGAAACCAGAGCATCGACCGCCGGATCCTTCACGCCGCTGTAATTGTAGCCCGCCGGACGGTCGGCGGAGGCGGAACTCCAATAGTCCTCGAGTTCCGGGCCCGGGGTCAGGTCGTAAGGCGGGCCGCTCACCATGACCGAGTCGAAGTCATAGCTATTGAGGCGATTGATCAGCTGCGGCGTGTCGATCAGGCGAAGCTTGGCATCGATGCCCAGGCGACGCAGATTTTGCGTCATCGGCAGGAACGACCGATCGAGGCCTTGCTGGCTGTAGATGATCTCGAACCGCAAGGGCGTGCCGGTCGCCTTCTCCGTCAGGACGCCGTCGCGCAGTTCCCATCCCGCCGCCAACAGCAACTCGCGCGCCTTGAGCAGGCTCTCGCGCGCGTTGCCGTCGCCCTTTGTGGCCGGTTGGTTGAATTCCGCAGTGAACACCTCCGGCGGAATCCGGTCGCGCAATGGCTCAAGCAACTTGAGCTCATCCGGACCGGGAAGGCCCGTCGCCGCCAACGGCGATCCCTGCCAGTAGCTACGGACCGCGACGTATTGCTTGCGGAACAGGTTGGCGTTGAGGGATTCAAAATCGAACGTGGCGTTGATCGCCTCGCGTACGCGGCGATCCTTGAACATCGGCCGGCGCAGATTGAGCACAAGCGGCTGCACGTTGATGGGATTGATCGTGCGGAACTCGAACTTGACGACGCGTCCGTCGTGGGCGGCGGGAAAGTCGAATCCCTGGACCCAGCGGCGTGCGGAGTAGATGCGCAAGAAATCGTGGGCGCCGGTCTTGAAGGCCTCGAACATCACATCGTCGTCGCGGTAGTACTCGAAGCGCACCCGCTCGAAATTCCACAGGCCGCGATTCACCGCGAGGTCCTTGCCCCAATAGTCGTCGCGGCGGCGATAGATGAGATGACGCCCCGCCTCGAAGGATTCGATCGCGTAGGGGCCGGTCGAGATCGGCGGCGCGAGCGTCGTCGCGGCGAAATCACGATCCTTCCAATAGGTCTTCGAGAGAATCGGCAGATATTCCGCGATCAGGATCGGGAGCTTCCGGTTGCTTGTCGCCTTGAATGAAAAGCGCACCGTGCGAGGTGCCGGCGTGGTCACCTTTTCGACGTCGGCAAACATGCTCTTGAAGCGCGGAAATCCCTTCGCGGTCAGGGTCTCGAAACTGAAGACCACGTCCTCGGGCGTTACGGCGGCGCCGTCGCTGAACTTCGCCTCCGCGCGAATCACGAACTGGACCCAGCTGTTGTCGGGCGCCACCTCGGCCGTTTCCGCGATCAGCCCATACACGCTCATGGGCTCATCCTGACTTGGCGTCATCAGGGTCTCGAACTGCAGCATTTCCGCGCCGTGGGCCGCAGCACCCTTGACGGTGAAAGGATTGAAGGTGTCGAACGTGTCGTAGTTCTCATTCACCTTGGTGAACGTTCCGCCCTTGGGCGCATCCGGGTTCGCGTAATCGAAGTGCGTGAAGCCCGGCCCGTATTTGGGCTCGCCGTAGAGCGCGAGCGCCGGCACGGGCTTGCCGCGCACGACGGCATGTGCGGGTCCGGCCAGGGCGACGGCAGCGGCGAGGACGAAGGCGCCGAAGCGCATGAAATATCCCGGAGCGTTATTTCTTGGGTGCCGCCGGACGCCGCTCTTCGAGCTTCTTGGCGCCCGCCGCGTCGTACCACCACGTCGGCCAGGTCATGTAATCCGGGCCATTCAACGGGGTCACCGCGGGACGCGCAACTTTTGTCCAGTAGGCGACGCGCGTGCCCGCGACGACCAGTTCCGGCACCGCGTACCAATTCCACAGCAACACTCGGTCCAGTGCACGGCAATGGGCAATCAAGGATTCACGCGTCTTGGCGGCAATCAGCCCCGCGATGATTTCATCGACGACCGGGTTCTTGATCCCGGACAAGTTGCGGCTACCGGGTCGATCGGCAGCGGCGGTACCCCAGAACTCAAGCTGCTCGTTGCCAGGCGACAGTGTTTGTCCGGGAACGCCGACCATCATGTCGAAATCGAAGGCCGAAACGCGGTTGACGTACTGCGGCGCGTCGATGATCCGCAGACGCCCTCTGATCCCCAGCCGTTCGAGATTGCGTAGGTAGGGGCTGACCCATTTCTCGAGGCCGGCTTGAACCAGCAGAAACTCAAATTCGAACTTGTCGCCCTTCGCATTCGTCAGCGTGCCGTCCTTCACGGTCCAACCCGCCTGCTGCAGAAGGTTGCGGGCTTTCAGCAAGTTATCGCGATTTCCACCGGTCCCGTCGCTGCGCGGTGGCGCAAAGGGCTTGGTGAAGACTTCTTCCGGCACCTTGCCGCGGTGCTTTTCAAGGATCTCCAGTTCTTCACCCTGAGGCAGGCCCGTGGACGCCAATTCGGATTTGCCGAAGTAGCTGGCCATCGGTTCGTACTGACCGTAAGCGATGGTCTTGTTGCTCCAGTCGAAGTCGAACGCCAGCGCCATCGCTTCACGCACACGCACATCGGCGAACTTCGCGCGGCGCAGGTTCATCACGAAGCCCTGCATGTTGCCGGGTGTGCCGTCCTTCAGGTCTTCTTTCTTCATATAACCGGCATCGATCAGCTTCTGGTCGTAGCCGGTGGCCCAGCGTAAGGCGGTGTTCTCATACTTGATGTCGAACTGGGATGCCTTGAAGGCCTCGAAGCCGACATCGTCATCACGATAGTAGTCGAACCGCAGCTCGTCGAAATTATGGATGCCTTTGTTCATAGGCAATTCCTTGCCCCAGTAATTGGGGTCGCGCTTGTAGACGATGTAGCGTCCCTGTTCGAAGGAGGCGACGCGATAGGGCCCCGTCGACACAGGCGGATCGAGCGTGGTGGCGGTGAAGTCACGCTTCTCCCAATACTTCTTACTGAGGACCACCAGGTCCCCGAGGATGATCGGCAACTCATTGTTGCCATTGGTCTTGAAGGTGAAGCGCACCTTGCGGTCGCCGGTCTTCTCCACCTTAGCCACGTCGGCGTAATAGGCTTTGAAGTTCGGCGCGCCTTTCGACATCAAGATCTCGAAAGAGAAGATCACGTCTTCCGGTGTGACCGGACTTCCGTCGTGGAACTTCGCCTGCGGACGCAAGGCGTACTCGACCCAACCATTGTCCTCCGCCACCGTCACGGTTTCGCACAGCAGGCAGTAGACCGCGAACGGCTCGTCGTCGCCGCGCGCCGTCAGCCCTTCGTAGAAGGGACCGTTGCTGCCGATGAAGGAGAGCATGCCCGAGGCTGGCGTTCCTTTCGTGATGAACGGACTGAAACTGTCGAACGTCGGCGTGAGTGCTTCCAACCGCAAAGCGCCGCCTTTGGGTGCGTTGGGGTTCACATAACCGAACGGCTGGTTCGGTCCGAACTTCGGCTCGCCCAGCATCGCGAGCGCATGCACCGGCTTGCCGCGCACGATGGCGCTGGCCGGATTCGCCGCGCCCAGCGCGAACAGAACCGCCACCGCCGCCAAACCGAGCAGACGTGTCATCGTGTGCACTCCTTCGCCGAACAGCTTTCTCAGGCGGACGCCTGAAGCATGGTCACCGCGGTCGCATGGACGCGGGCATCGCCGGCGGCGATCGCTTCGCCGCGGGCCGATGTCTCGGACTCTAGGGTCAAGGGCTGCCCATTCCAATCGGTGATCTTGCCGCCGGCGCCTTCGATCACAGGCACGAGAGCGGCGTAATCGTGGAGCTTCAGTCCCGCTTCGCACGCGAGATCGATCCAGCCCGATGCAACCATGGCGTAGTGATAGCAGTCCGTGCCGCCGAAGCGCCGGCGGTTCACGGCGCGCTCAAGCCGGGCGAATGCGCGGCCCTGGTTCGCATTCAATCCGCCGGGCGCGGTCGCGAACAGAGTCGCCTCGCCGATGGCGGCGCAGCTGCGCGCGCGCGCTTCCTTGCCGTTGACGGATGTCTTCTTGCCGGCGCCGCCGATCCAGCGCTCGTTCATGGCCGGGTGATTGATGCAGCCGAGGTAAGGCTTGCCGGCGCCGTCGGCGGTGCGCTGCCACAGGCCGATCAAAGTGCCGAACAGCGGCACGCCGGAGATGAAGGAGGCGGTGCCGTCGATGGGGTCGAGGATCCACAGCCATTCCGCGTCGCGCTGCTCTTGGCCGTGCTCTTCGCCCAGGATGCCGTGGTCGGGGAATGCCTTGCGGATGCGTTCGCGCATGGACGCTTCCGCGTCCCGGTCGGCGATGGTGACCGGCGTGGCATCGCTCTTGGTATCGACGGTGACGTTGGCGCGGAAGTGCGCAAGCGCGATCTTGCCGCTGGCGTCTGCCAGTTCATGCACGAGGGCGATGCAGCGGTCTGCGAACGCGCCCTCGGTCATGAGATTACGCGCGACGCGTCACTTTTTCGGTTCGGCGGCGGGCGCTGCGGCCGGGGCCGCTGCGGCCGGCGCGGCTTCGGCAGCCGGCGCGCTGGCCGGAACCGGCGGCGGATTTTCGGTGTTCGCCATCAGGTACTTGATCACCGAGGCGCGCTCGACGGGCTTCTTCAAGCCGGCGAAGGACATGGTGCCCTTTGGCGCAAGGCGCTTCGGATTCTCGAGGTAGTCGTCGAGCTTGTCGTAATCCCAGTTGCCGCCAACGGCCTTCAGGGATTCGCTGATCTTGAAGCCGTTGCGGTCGGCGACGGCGTCGCCGACGATGTTGTGCAGGTTCGGACCGGTGAGGTTCTTGCCGCCCACGTCGACCGTGTGGCACGAGGCGCACTTGCGGAACACCGCAACGCCGTCTTCCGGTTTCGCAGCCGCGAGCAGCGGCTTGATGTCCGGGCGCTGTGCGCCGCCGCCACCGCTCGCCGGGCCGGCTTCTTCTTCGACCACTTCGATCGGGAAGCCGAACTTCTCCATCTTCTCCACTTCCGCGAAGAGGGTGCCGGTCATCGCGATGTTGCTGGCGTAATTCACGCCCAGGACGGCCAAGAAAGCGAGCCAGAAGGCGCTCACGACGCCCTGGAA
The DNA here is from genome assembly GCA_965279655.1 of Rhodospirillaceae bacterium. Lineage (GTDB taxonomy): Bacteria > Pseudomonadota > Alphaproteobacteria > Rhodospirillales > Rhodospirillaceae > SCTM01. Next base: position 3,710,933 of record OZ257255.1, on the reverse strand, counting down.
GGTGCGATTGTCCAGAATGCTCATAGAATCCCCGCGAAAGATGCGCGCCTTGAATACTGGGTCTGGGGGGAAATCTCAATACGAATCAAGGCCTCCGCCCCGATCGCGGGCGAGGGCCAAGCCCTTATGGCGGCGGCGGAAAATCCTAGGGACACTGCCGCGGCGGTCCCGTATATGTCGCCGCCGGACTGCAAGGGTCCGTGAGCTGACAGAGGCCGCTTTCCCCATGCCCGCGCTGATCGTGATTCCCGCCCGTTTGAAGGCCACCCGTCTGCCCGACAAGCCTCTGGCAATGATCGGCGATCAGCCCATGATCGTGCATGTCTGGCGCCGGGCCCTGGCCGCCAACGCCGGGCCGGTGGTCGTGGCTTGCGGGGACCAGGCTATCGCCGACGTCATCACTAAAGCCGGCGGAATCGCGGTCATGACCGACCCGGACCTGCCGTCGGGCTCCGACCGGGTCCATGCGGCGGCCGAGGCCTACGACCCCGCCGGCAAATTCGACGTGGTGGTGAACGTTCAGGGCGATCTGCCCACCCTGGAGCCGAAGCTCGTGGCGGCGTCCGTTACACCCCTGGCCCGGCCGGAGATCGATATCGCCACCGTGGTCGCGAAAATCACCCTGGCGGAAGAACTCACCGATACCGCCGTGGTGAAAGCCGCCATGTCCCTGGCGCCGGGCGAGACCGTGGGCCCGACCCTCTACTTCAGCCGCAACCTGATCCCGTCCGGCCCGGGCGATCACTATCACCACATCGGCATCTATGCCTTCCGCCGGGAAGCGCTCCGGCGCTTCGTGAGCTTGAAGCCGACGATTCTGGAAGTGCGCGAGCGGCTGGAACAGCTGCGCGCCATCGAGAACGGCATGCGCATGGCGGCCGCCCTCGTCGACACGATCCCGCTCGGCGTGGATACGCCGGCGGATCTCGATCGTGCGCGGCGGCTTCTGGGCGTCGCGTAAGGGGGGGGCACATGAGCGTCGGCAAGAACAGCATCGCGTTCCAGGGCTTCCTCGGCGCCAATTCCCACATCGCCTGCAAAGAGCGATTCCCGAAGATGACGCCGCTGCCCTGCGTGCGCTTCGAGGAAGCGTTCGAAGCGGTGGAGAAGGGCAACGCGCGTCTCGCGATGATCCCTGTCGACAACTCCATCGCCGGACGCGTGGCGGACATCCATCACATCCTGCCGGGTTCCGGCCTGTCGATTATCGGCGAGCACTTCCTGCGCGTGACCTATCAGCTCATGGCCGTGCCGGGCGCGAACCTGAAGACGCTGAAGCGCGTCGAGAGCCACGTGCAGTCCTTGAGCCAGTGCGCGAAGTACATCCGCAAGCTCAAGCTGACCCCGATCATCTCCGCCGACAACGCAGGCGCGGCCAAGGATGTGGCGGAGCGTGGCGACAAGACCGTGGCCGCGATCGCGCCGCCCCTGGCCGCGAAGATCTACGGCCTCAAGACACTCGCCTCCAACATCGAGGACGAGGACCACAACACCACGCGCTTCCTGATCATGTCGAAGACGCCGGTGAAGACGAACCCGAAGAAAGGCCCGCTGGTCACGTCATTCGTGTTCCGGGTGCGCAACGTACCGGCCGCGCTTTACAAGGCACTCGGCGGATTCGCGACCAACGGCGTGAACATGACCAAGCTCGAGAGCTACATGGTCGGCGGCCATTTCACCGCGACGCAATTCTACGCCGAGGTCGACGGTCACCCGGACGAGCGCGCGCTGCAGCTGGCTTTTGAAGACCTGCGCTTCTTCTCGAAGGAAGTGAAAATTCTCGGCACGTATCCGGGCCATCCCTTCCGCTACGCGGCGGCGAAGAAGGCGCACTAGCGCGCTCCGAATACCCAGCTGTCGATCAGATAGCGCGAAATCGAGAACGGATGCGATAGCTTCAGCCCGCTGCCCGGATCGCCCCGGGTGCCGCCGGCGAGCACCTGCGCGCGGGTAAACCAGCGGCAGTCCTCCAGTTCCCCGTCGTTGCGGCGGATCGCGGTGGTCGTCGCGCGGCAGGTGAAGCCCAGCATGATCGACGACGGGAACGGCCAGGGTTGCGACGCGACGTAACGCACGTCGCTGACCTGCACACCGGTTTCCTCTAGCGCTTCGCGGCCCACCGCCGCTTCCAGGCTTTCGCCCGGCTCCACAAAGCCGGCGATCGTGGAATACACATCGGGCGGCCATGACGACTGGCGGCCGAGCAGAATCTGGTCCCCGTCCGGATGGATGATGGACGTGATGATCGCCGGATCGGTGCGCGGGAACGAGCGATGCGCGCAATCCGGATTGGTGCATCTGATGCTGTGGCCCGCCTCCATCACGCGCGTCGGCGCGCCACAGCGTCCGCAGAAGCGGTGATTCGCGCGCCAGATCACCAGCGCACGCGCATGCACCATCAGCGCTGCCGTGTCCGCGGACAGGACCGGCAGCATCTCCGTCAGCGGACGGAACTCCGCCGGCACGTCGTGCTCCACCGTGTCATCGAGCCCGATCCCGAACCAGGGGGTCTCGCCGATGATGCCCAGGAACACGGCGTCGCCCGGGTTCGAAACCCGATCCAGGATCAGCGGCGTCGCCGCACCGGCGTCGCCGATGTGGAATGGATGCTTATGCCGCCAAACCGGGAGGAACTGCGCTTTGCCGCCGGTGAGGAACGCATCGATGGCCGCCTCATCGCCGCGCAGTTCCGCGTTGCGCTCATGAGGCGGCGCGACGAAGGCCAAGCGGTTGAGAAGTTCTTCCGGCGTCATGCGCGATGATAGGGATGATTCGTCAGAATGCTATGCGCCCGATAAAGCTGTTCCGCCAACATCGCGCGCACCATCATATGGGGCCAGGTCATGGCGCCGAAAGACAGCAGCAACTCGGCGCGGGCGCGCACCGTCTCATCGTGACCGTCGGCGCCGCCGATGAGGAATGCAATCGACCGCGCGCCGCCGTCGCGCCACGCCGCGATGCGTTTCGCGAACTGTTCGCTGCTCTGTGCCTTGCCGCGCTCATCGAGCACGGCGATTCGCGCGCCGGCGGGAACGGCGGCAAGCAGGGCCGCGCCTTCCTTCGCTTTGCGGGTGGCGGCGTCCGCTTCCTTCTTGATCTCGATCTCTTTGAGGTCCACGCGCCACGGCAGGCGCGCAATGTATTCTTCCGTCAGGTCCTTCTCGGGACCCGCCTTGGCGCGGCCGATGGCGGCGATCAGGACGTTCACGTGTACTGAAGCTTGGCGCGGAAATCGCCGCGACCTTCCGGCGTGAAGTCCAGCAGACTCCACAACGGCGAAAGGCCGTCGACATGGCGGGAGTCCTGGCCGGGGTCGGAGGGCGCCAGCATCATCTCGGTCGCATAAGCATGGTGGATCTTGCCGTCGCGCTTTGCGAACACATTCAGCATCGGCATCTGTTGACCTTCGGCGTTCTCGCCAAGGTAGTCGCGGTTATAGGTGTTGTCGGCGGAGGACACGATCCGCAACCGATTCCATCCGCGCGGACGGCTGAACGTGAGGATGCGGCCGATGGCGGACTTCGCGATCACCACCAGACTGAAGCGTTGCGCGGTGTGCGCGGCGGAGCCGTTGAGTGCATCGATCAGGCTCGCGCACATGGGGCAGGGCTTTTCCATGTTCGGTCCGTACATGAAGCTGTAAGCGACGAGCGTCTGTTTATCGCCGAACAGTTCCGACAAAGTCACCGTGCGCGCGTTGTCGCCTTCCTTGAACACGTAGTTCGTCGGCACCTCGCCGCCGAGGGGCAGCGCGCGCCGCGCCACGGCGACCGCCTCGGCCTGCCGCCGCAGGGCGACTTCGGCTTCCAGTAGCTCGTCGCGCGCCTTGCGGTAGGCCTCGGACTCGTTCGGAAAGCGCTGATCGTGTGTGATCGACATCGCGGTCTCGTCGCGCTCGGACCTTAGCGGCGTGCTTTGGCGGGAGCTTTCTTCGAGGCGGTCTTCGGCGCGGCCTTCTTCGCGGGCGCTTTCTTGGCACCAGCCTTCTTGGGCGCTGCCTTCCTCGGCACCGCCTTCTTCGGCATCGCCTTCTTGACCTTCTTCGGCTTGTCCATTTTCGACGGTGTCAGGGCCGCGTTCTGCCAGATGCGCTCGATGGAGTAGAACGCGCGCACTTCCGGGCGGAACAGGTGCACGATCACGTCGCCCGCATCCACCAGCACCCAGTCGCCGTGCTGTTCGCCCTCGCTGCGCGGCTTCACGCCAAGGTCCTTGAGCTTGGTCACCAGATGCTGCGCCATGGCCGAGACCATGCGGCCCGAAGTGCCCGACGCGACAATCATGCGATCCGCGATCGTGGTCTTGCCGACGAGATCGATATCCAGAACTTCTTGCGCCTTGTCGTCGTCGAGGGAGGCAAGGATGGTCTTGACCAAGAGGTCAAGGGTGAGACGCGGGGACGATGTAGAGATGACGCTCTCCTTTTTCGCCGGTGTTACCGGCTGGTCGCAGGGTTTTTCGTGGCGCGCAGGGCAGTGGCGGACGCGGGATGGCGGCGGATCGGCACCCAGCTCCAGGCGGGAAGCCCTGCCGCGAACAACCGCTTGGGCTCGCGTCTTGCCGCGGCGAAGCGCTGCGCCGCTGCACCCGCCAAGGCGCTGTAAGAATAAGGACTGCGGTCAAAAACCGCAACGCGCACGCGGCGATAAATGTCGGTCCAGCGCCACCAGCGTGGGATTTGTGCGAGATTGTCCGCGCCCATGAGCCAGACGAACGCCATCGCCGGGTAGCGGCGTTGCAGGGCCGCCAAGGTCTCGGCGGTGCGGACGGTTCCGAGGGTGTATTCGACCTCGCTTACGATGATTCGGTGCTTCACGGCCAGCATCCGCGCTTGGGCAAGCCGGCGCGCGAACGGCGCCATGCCTTTGGTCGGCTTTAGGCGATTCTGGGGGCTGACGAGCCACCACACCTGGTCGAGGCCGAGCACGCGCCGCGCCGCCGCGCTGATGTGCAGATGCCCCTCGTGAGCGGGATTGAAGGAACCGCCGAGCAATCCCACACGCAAGCGGCGTCGATCGCCCAAGGGAGGAAGGAGCGGCGGCAGGGTCTTCATTCAGGTACGCAACTCATGTCCGGGTTTGGCCCGTGCCGCGGACCTTGTACTTGAACGTGGTCAACTGCTCGACGCCCACGGGTCCGCGCGCGTGCAGCTTGCCGGTGGCGATGCCGATCTCCGCGCCCATGCCGAATTCGCCGCCGTCGGCGAATTGAGTGGACGCATTGTGCAGCACGATTGCGCTGTCCAACGCGTCCATGAACCTTTCCGCGGCGTCGGTGTCCTCCGTGAGGATCGCCTCGGTGTGTTCGGAACCGTGAGCCTGGATGTGGGCGACGGCCGCATCGAGATTGGGCACGACCTTCACCGACAGGATGGCATCAAGGTACTCCGTGTCCCAATCGAGCGCGGTGGCGGGGATCACGCGCTTGTCCATCGCTTGCACGGCCTCGTCACCGCGGATCTCGCAACCGGCTGCGATCAGGTCGTTCAGGATCGGCGGCAGCATCTTCGTCGCCACGGCGGCATCCACCAGCAGCGTCTCGGTGGCGCCGCAAATGCCCGTACGGCGCATCTTGGCGTTCAACACGATCTTGCGGGCCTTTTCCGCATCGGCGCGTTCATGGATGTAAGTGTGGCAAAGGCCGATGAGGTGCTGGAACGTGGGCACACGACTGTCGCGCATGACGCGTTCGACAAGCGAAGCGCCGCCGCGCGGCACGATCACATCGATGTAGCGCGTCATGGTCAACATCTCGCCCACCGCGGCGCGATCGGTGGTCGGCACCATCTGGATGGCGTCTTCCGGCAATCCGGCGGCAGCAAGACCACGCTGCAGCGCCGCATGGATCGCGCGGGAGGAGTGAATACTTTCGGACCCGCCGCGCAGGATGCAAGCATTGCCGGCCTTGAGGCACAGGGCGCCCGCATCGGCCGTCACGTTGGGGCGGGACTCATAGATAATGCCGATGACGCCCAGCGGCGTACGCACGCGGGCGATCTTCAGTCCGTTGGGCCGTGTCCATTCGGTCAGTGTCGCGCCGACGGGATCGGCCAGTGCCGCGATCTCTTCCAGGCCTTTGGCCATGGCGGCGATACGGCTGTCGTTGAGTTCCAGTCGATCAAGCAGCGCGCCGGAAAGGCCCTTCGCGCGGCCCGCGTCCATGTCCTTCGCGTTCGCCGCCTTGATCGTATCCGCATTTGCGCGGATTGCCGTTGCGGCGGCGAGCAGCGCCTTGTTCTTCGCATCCGTCGAAGCGCCGGCGAGCTTGCGCGCCGCGGCCTTCGCGCGCACGCCGATGTCGTGCATCAGCGCAGTGACGTCGGATGCTGTGTTCCCGTCCATCTCTAGACCCCAATCGCCAGGTCGTCGCGATGGATCACCTCGCTCCGGCCCCGGAACCCCAGGATGTTCTCAATGTCGTCCGATTGCTGGCCCTTGATCGCCTGCACATCGGCGGCGGCATAGGCGGTCAGACCCCGGCCGATGATACGTCCGTCGGCGGCGCGCACTTCCACCGCATCGCCGCGTTCGAACTGGCCTGATACGGCGACTACGCCGGCAGGCAACAAGCTCTTGCCGTTCTGTAGCGCCGACACCGCGCCGTCATCCACCGTGAGAATGCCGGCGGGTTGAATGCCGCCGCCAATCCACTGCTTGCGCGCCGCGCGCGGCTCAGCCGCCGGCACGAACCATGTGCAGCGGCCATTATCGTTCAGCACGCGCAGAGGACGCATCGGCTTGCCCGGCGCGATCGCCATGCGGCAGCCGGCCTGCAGGGAGATCTTCGCCGCCATGATCTTGGTCACCATGCCGCCGGAGCCGTGATCGCTGCCGGCAACACCCGCCATGGCCTCGATCTCCGGTGTGATGTCGCGCACTTCTTCCACCAGCTTCGCATCCGCGTTCTGGCGCGGATCGGCGGTGTAGAGCCCGTCGATGTCGGACAGCAGCACCAGGGTATCCGCGCTGATCATTTGCGCGACGCGGGCGGCCAGGCGGTCGTTGTCGCCGAAGCGGATTTCCGCGGTCGCCACCGTGTCGTTTTCGTTGATCACCGGCACGGCGCGCAGCTTCAGCAGGGTGTCGAGTGTGTTGCGGGCGTTGAGATAGCGGCGGCGATTCTCCGTGTCGTCCAAGGTCACGAGCACCTGGGCGACCGTAAGGCCGTGGCGATCCAACGAATTCTGATAGGCCTGGGTGAGGCGGCTCTGGCCGGTCGCGGCGGCGGCCTGCTTTTCTTCCAGCCGCAATTTACGGCCGCGCATGCCGAGCGGTCCCCGGCCGATGGCGATCGCGCCCGAGGTGACGATGATCACATCGCGCCCGCCCTTCTGGAGTTCGGCGATGTCGTCGCACACGCCGTCGAGCCACGCTTGGTGCAGCGCGCCGCTGGTTTCGTCGACCAGCAGGGACGAGCCGATTTTTACGACCAGCCGGCGTGCGGTGGCGAGGGCGTTGCCGCTCGTCATTTATCCTCCGCGTCGCGGGCGTCGATCACGTTCTTGGCGAGCGCGTTGATGATCTCGTCGCGGCCCTCGCCCGACACGCCGGACAAGACATAGACCTTGCGGCGGCAGGCTTTGGTCAACGCGGCGAGGCGTTCCGCGCGCGTTTCCGGATCGAGCGCGTCGCACTTGTTGAGTGCGACAAGCTCCGGCTTCTTCGTCAACTCGGCGCCGTAGGCTTTCAGTTCGCGGCGCACCGTCTTGTACGCGCCCGCGACGTCCTCTTCGGTGCCGTCGACCAGATGCAGCAGCGCCGAGCAACGTTCGACGTGGCCAAGAAAGCGGTCGCCGATGCCTTTGCCTTCGTGCGCGCCTTCGATCAGGCCGGGAATATCGGCGATGACGAATTCGAGTTCACCCACCGTCGCCACGCCCAGGTTGGGATGCAGCGTGGTGAACGGATAGCTCGCGATCTTGGGACGCGCGCGCGTGACGATGGACAGGAAGGTGGACTTGCCGGCGTTGGGCAAACCGACGAGGCCCACGTCGGCGATCAGTTTCAGCCGCAGCCACACCCACGCTTCCGGCGCTTCCTGACCCGGGTTGGCGTGTTCCGGCGCGCGATTGGTTGGGCCTTTGAAATGCGCGTTGCCGAAACCGCCATTGCCGCCCTTCAGCAGCACGATCCGCTTTCCGTCCTCGTCGAGATCGGCGAGCACTTCTTCGCGATCCTCCGACAGAATCTCGGTGCCCACGGGCACCTTGATCACGAGGTCTTTGCCCGAGCGTCCGGCCGCGAGTTTACCCGAGCCGTCCGCGCCGCGTTCCGCCTTGAAGTGCTGCTGATAGCGGAAGTCGATCAGCGTGTTCAGATTGCGCACGGCCTCGAAGATGACATCGCCGCCGGTGCCGCCATCGCCGCCGTCCGGGCCGCCGAACTCGATGAACTTCTCACGCCGGAAGCCGACGCAGCCGTTCCCGCCGTCGCCAGCGCGCAGGTAGATCTTGGCTTGATCGAGAAACTTCATGGGGTGCCTGTATAGCAAAATAAAAAAGGAGACGGGCAGAACCCGTCTCCTTTGTCTCGTTGCGGGGTCGCCCGGCCTATCGCCCGGCGACCGCTCGGTCGCCGCTATTCAGCAGCTTGCGGTTCCGGGATCGGATCGACTGACACGTAAACGCGGCCCTTCGACGAGGTCTGGAAGCTGACCTTGCCTTCGGCGACGGCGAAGATGGTGTAGTCGCGGCCGAGGCCGACGTTCTTGCCCGGATGCCATTTCGTGCCGCGCTGGCGGACGATGATGTTGCCCGGAATGACGTGCTGGCCGCCGAACTTCTTGATGCCAAGGCGTTTGCCAATGGTATCGCGTCCGTTCTCCGACGAGCCGCCTGATTTCTTATGTGCCATGAGGGCGTATCCTTAACAGCTATGCGCGCGCGAGATTTAAGCGCCGAGGGCCGTGATCTTCACCAGCGTCAGGTGCTGGCGATGACCGTTGCGGCGGCGGTAGTGCTTGCGGCGACGCTTCTTGAAAATGATCTTCTTGTCGTCGCGGAACTGGCGGACGACTTCGCCGGTGACAGTGGCATCGGCCACGCGCGGGGCGCCGACCTTGTCGCCGAGGATCAGAACCTCGTCGAACACGATTTTGGCGCCTGCTTCGCCGGCGAGCTTCTCAACAGCGATCACGTCGCCACTCGCGACGCGATACTGTTTGCCGCCGGTCTTGATTACTGCGAACATGGCCTTAAGACCCTGGAATTACGCGAAAACAGCGGGCTGCCGACGTCCGGCCCCCGCTTGGGAGACGGGTGAATATACTGGGGTCTCCCGTGAGTCAATGCCGCCGGGGCGATTTTGAGGCGGTTCGGGCTCAAAAGTGAGTGCGGCGGCGGGAAGTTAATGAAGTCTCTCCAATGGCTTAAGGGATAGCGCCGGTGGGTGCCGACGGCGCCATGACCCCCGATATCCCCCTGCCACCGGCAGCCGAGCGCCTTTCCCTCGCCGAAGTGGACAAGCTGCGCCAAGCCGCCGTTCTCCTGCGCAAAGCGGAGCGGCCGGTCCGGATCCTGCGGGCGGTGGCCTGGGGTCCGGAGGTGGCGGAGCGGTTTTTCGCGCAAGGCGCCAAGGAACTTCCGCAGGTCAGCTACACGCCGTTGGACGTGGCGCCAGTGCGCGAGGGCGTGGCGGCCGCGCGCGCGCTCATCGACGGCACGGGCGCCGTGCACGATTGGCTCAACCGCATGGCCGGTGTGATCGAGACCTCCGCGCAGATGCTCGGTGCGATCGGCACGGCGGACTTCTTCAAGTACTCGCTGGAATTGTTCGGCTCGCCGCAGACGGAGTTGCTCGGCTGCGATGTGCGCCCGCTCGATCTCGCGCGCACGCTCGACTCGGTGCTGGGCGCATTCTCGAACTTGAGCGTCACCATGGACGGCGGCGATCTGCAGCACTTCACGGCGGATGAACTCGCCGCGCGTATGCGGGTCGTACTCACGCGCTACTTCGGCGACAACGCACCGGCGGTGGAGGTCGTGCCGCATCTGTCGGCGAAGGCGCTGGCGGGATCGACCTACATTCGTCTGCGCGCCGATGCGACGTTCTCCGATCGCGACCTCGCGCAACTCATTCAGCACGAAGCGTTCGTGCACATCGGCACCTCCATCAACGGCGCCACGCAGCCGTTCCCCATTCTCGGCGCCGGTCATGCCGGCACCACGCGCACGCAAGAAGGCCTCGCGGTGTTCGCCGAGCTGATCTCCGGCGCGATGGACCCGAGCCGGCTGATGCGCCTGGCGGATCGTACGATCGCCATTCAGATGTCCATGGACGGCGCGGATTTCCTCGACCTCTATCGTTATTTCCGTGAACGCATGGGTGACGACTTCCAGGCCTTCGAGAACGCGCGCCGCGTGGTGCGCGGCGGTCTCGTCACGGGCCGCGCGCCGTTCACGAAGGATTCGGTCTATCTCGAAGGGTTGGTGAAAGTTCATAATTTCCTGCGCATCGCCGTGCAGGAAACGCGGGTGGATTGCATCCGCCTTCTGTTCGCCGGCAAGATCGATATCGAGGACATGCCCGCCATCACCACACTCGCCGCGCACGGGTTGTGCACGTTCCCGCGCTTCCTGCCGCCCTGGGCGAAGGACCTCCGGTTTGTGATTTCCTACATTGCCTACTCGTCCTTCTTGAACCGCATGAACCTGGAGCGGGTGCGCGAGCATTACCGCGCGCTGTTGAGTCTCTGCGCCCCCCAAGCGGCGACCGACAGCGCGGCGCAGGGTTAGGCCCATGATCGCGATTCACCGCGTCTTTCTTGCGTTTCTGATGGCCGTGGCCATCGGCGCCTGCACGACGATCCCGCGCGTGCCGTTCACCGGGGCGGAGCAGGCGCTGGCTGTGCCGGCCGGATTCCCCAACGTCCGTTTCGTGCTCAGCGATCCCGCGGTCGGGCTTCGTCTGAGCGAGGATTTCCAGCGCGCGCAAGCGGAGCGGGGCCGCGGGAGCGTGATGCTCTCGCTCTCCGGCGGCGGCGCCAACGGCGCTTACGGGGCCGGCGTACTCTATGGCTGGAGCAAGTCGGGCCGCCGCCCGGTGTTCGACGTCGTGACCGGCGTCAGCACCGGCGCGCTGAGCGCGCCGTTCGCATTCCTCGGTCCGAAGTACGACGAAGCCTTGCGCCTCTCCTATACCGGGACCGGCGCCGCCAACCTGTTGTCGTTCGAGGGGCTGTTCGCGCTGTTCCGCACCAGCTTCTACAGTGCCAAACCACTCCAAAACTTGGTCAATCGCTTTATCGACGAACCGCTCATGAACGACGTCGCGGCCGAAGATGCAAAGGGCCGGCGGTTGATGATCGCGACCACCAATCTCGATACCCAGGAACTCATGTTGTGGGACATGGGCGCCATCGCGCGTGCGGGCGGGCCCGACGCGCTGCGTCTGTTCCGCAAGGTGATGATCGCATCCGCCAGCGTGCCCGGCGTTTTCCCGCCGGTGATGATCGACGTGGAAGCTGGAAGCCGCCGCTTCGCCGAGATGCATGTGGACGGCGCCACCGTCGCCTCGTTCTTCGCGATCCCCGAGACGATGCTGCTGTGGCGCGATTCCACGCCGCCGGCTTTTCGCACGCGCCTGTATCTGCTGATCAATGGACGGGTGGACGGCGAATTCGCCGTCACGCGCTACTCCACGCTTCCCATCGTTGCCCGCAGCTTCGACACCATGAGCAAGTCGCGTACGCGCGTCGCGATCGCCGCCACGACGGCTTTTGCTCAGGCCAATGGGCTCGAACTGTCGATGACGACCCTGCCGCCCGGCATTCCGGACACGTCGCTGGACTTCAATCAGAAACGCATGACCTCGCTGTTCGAACTCGGCCGCGTGGCCGTGCAAGAAGGCCGCGCTTGGGAGGTCGCGCCGGAGACCGGCGGCAGGCCATAACGCACGAGAACTGCCGCGCCAGTTCTCGTCATCTTTTTCGCAACTCCCGGCAACACGGCCTGCGCATACGGCGTTACCGACGCGTGTCTTCTGCGCGTTGGGGTAGTTCAGTTGTTTCGCCTGCTCACGTTTTCGTCGTTGCTCAACTTTCCCGGGCGAGGCGTTCTGGTTGCGATGGCGCTCACGTTCGCCCCCGCGCTCGCCGAGGCGCGTGACATCAACGTCGGCGTGCTGCGCGCTCACAAGACCCTTGCCGCGGGCGTGGCGGCCGCATCCTCCGGCGACCGCCTGCTGCTCGATCCGGGCATCTATCTCGACGACACCGCCAGCATCGACAAGCCGCTCACCATCGAGGGTACCGGTGGCGTCACCCTCAAGATCACCCGGCATCTCGACAATCAGAAGGGCATCCTGATCGGCAACGCGGACCTGACCGTCCGCAACCTCACCTTCGACGGCGCCTTCGTGCTCGACAGCGAGGGGAAGAACGGCGCCGGCATCCGCATGCAGCGCGGCAATCTGACCGTGGAGAATTGCACGTTCCAAAACAATCAGGACGGCATGCTGGTGAACCCGATCGCCGGCGGCACGGTGACCGTTGCGGGCTCCACCTTCCTCAACAACGGTGCGGGCGACGGCTATAGCCACGGGATCTACGTCAACGAGGTCGCGCAGCTCACCGTGCGCGACAGTGTGTTCTCCGGCACCAAGGAGGGCCACAGCATCAAGAGCCGCGCGCTCGCCACCACCGTCATCAACACCGTGATCGAGGACGGCGTGGTCGGCACGTCGAGCTATGCGATCGACCTGTCCAACGGCGGCAATGTGGTGATCGACGGCGTGAAGATCACGCAAGGCAAGAACACCACGAATCCCTCGATGATCGCTTACGGCGCGGAAGGCAACCTGAAGGCCAGCAACAGCCTGTTTGTCTCCAACAGCACCTTCATCAATCAACTCGCTTCGTCGAACGCCGTCGCGGTCTACAACTTCACCACCACGGTGGCTGCTGTCCTGACCAACGACACCGCCGAGAGCATCGCGACGGTTCTGCGCGGGTTGGGGACCGGCGCCACGCCCGCCGCGGGACCGATCCTGCGGCAGGGCTCGGTGTTCTCGCGCACGCAAATCGGACAGCAGTCTTACTTGCGCTTCTACAATCCCGGCAGCGCCGCCGGGACGGTGAAAGTCATGCTGTACGACATGGCCGGCGGCGAACCGCTCGCGACGTGGCAAAGTCCGTCGATCGCGCCCAACGCGGCGCTGCAGATCCCTGTCGCGGTCGTGGAGCAAGCCGCGACCGCACCGTTCGCCACGCCGGCCTACTACGCGGTCGGCGTTCAGCCGACGTTTTCCGGTTCGTTCCAGCATGTGCTGTATCGTCCCGCCGAAGGCACGATCACCAACCTGAGCGGCTGCGACAACGGCGTCACCACAAATGGCGCGGCGCTTGCGAGCGTTCACACCTCGCTGCTGGAGGACGGGTTCCCGAGCACGGTGATGATCTTCAACACCGGTCCTCTGCCCACCGTGCTCACCATCGGCATCTTCGACGCGCGCGACGGTGCGCGACTGGGCGCCTACACCACCCCGCGCATCGACGTCGGCGGCCAGGCGGCGATCCGGGTGTCGGCGATGGAATCGGCTGCGCGCATCGCACCGCCGGCCGGGGCGTACCACTACACCCTGAGGGTGGAGGGCACGTTCACCGGGGTTCTCCAGCACCTCGTGAACAACCAGCAGGCCAGCGTCATCACGGACATGACGACCGTCTGTAAGCTGGGCAACTAGGACCGATCCGGACCTATCCGACTCCGCGCCGGGCGTGTTTTTCGCACCTGGATGCCAGCGCGTTTTATCGCGGCAAATACGCGCTGAAATTTTCCGTCTTTTGAGCCGCCCAAGCCGCATTGCGAAAGCCCGAAAAGAACAAAAGGGGAACTTTAAGGGCGGCGGCGCGAATCGTCAAATGTCGCGGTGTGTGCAGTTTTGGGGATTAGTCGGCCTTGGGCCGCAGCTTGTCGCGGACGCCCTTGGTGAGGAACGTTTGGCTGCGATGCTTGCGGCCGGTGCGTGCGCCCTCGCCGCCGGACTTGCCGGTGCCGGCGGGCTGCCAGTTGGGAACGAGCTGATGCTTGCCCGGCCCGATGAGATCGGCGCGGCCCATCGCCTTGAGCGCGTCGCGCAACAGCGGCCAGTTCTCCGCGTCGTGGTAGCGCAAGAACGCCTTGTGCAGGCGGCGCTGGCGCAGACCCTTGATCGCTTCGACCTTCTCCGATTTCCCGCGGCGCACGGGCTTCAGCGGATTGGCGCCGGAATGATACATCGCCGTCGAGATCGCCATCGGCGAGGGCAGGAAGGTCTGCACCTGGTCGGCGCGATACTTGTTCTTCTTGAGCCACAGGGCGAGGTTCATCATGTCCTCGTCCGTGGTGCCCGGATGCGCGGCGATGAAGTACGGAATCAGGAAGTATTCCTTGCCGGCTTCCTTCGCCGCCTGATCGAACAGCTGCTTGAAGCGATCGTAGGCGCCGATGCCCGGCTTCATCATCTTCGACAGCGGTCCGGCCTCGGTGTGCTCGGGCGCGATCTTCAGATAGCCGCCGACGTGATGGGTGACGAGTTCCTTGATGTAGGCGGGACTCTTCACGGCAAGGTCGTAGCGCACGCCCGACGCCACCATCACCTTCTTCACGCCCGGCAGCGCGCGCGCCTTGCGGTAAAGCTGGATCAGGGAATCGTGGTTGGTGTTCAGGTTCGGGCAGATGCCCGGATAGACGCATGACGGCTTGCGGCAGAGGGACTCCGTCTCTTTGTCCTTGCAGGCGATGCGATACATGTTCGCCGTCGGCCCGCCGATGTCGGAGATGATGCCGGTGAAACCCTCGGTCTTGTCGCGGATGCGCTCGATCTCCTGCAGCACCGATCCTTCGGAACGGTTCTGGATGATGCGGCCTTCGTGTTCCGTGATGGAGCAGAACGAGCATCCGCCGAAGCATCCGCGCATGATGGTGACGGAGAACTTGATCATATCCCATGCGGGTATCTTCGCATCGGCGTAGGCCGGGTGCGGCCCGCGCGCGTAAGCCAGATCGTACACGCCGTCCATCTCCGGCGTGGTAAGCGGGATCGGCGGCGGCGTCACCCACAATTCGCGGTCGCCGTGCTTCTGCACCAGGTGCCGCGCATTGCCGGGGTTGCTCTCGCGGTGGAGCACGCGCGACGCGCGCGCATAGGTTTCAGGATCGGCGGACACCTGATCGTAGGACGGCATGCGCACGACGATCTTTTCGCCGGGCCGCTGGGCCGCGCCCTCGTCGGAGGATTCGATGTCGTCGGCGTGCGCTTCGGTCCAGCCTTCCGGCACGGCGGGCTTGGTCAGTGCGATGCCGCGCACGTCGTCCAGGTCGTTCGGCTTGTCGCCCTTGGCAAGGCGATGGGTGACTTCGACAACGGCGCGCTCCGCGTTGCCGTACAGCAGGATGTCCGCTTTCGCGTCCACCAGGATCGAGCGGCGCACCTTGTCGGACCAGTAGTCGTAGTGGGCGATGCGGCGCAGCGAGCTCTCGATGCCGCCGAGCACGATGGTGCAATCCTTGTACGCCTCGCGGCAGCGCTGCGCGTAGACGATGACGGCGCGGTCGGGGCGTTTGCCGCCTTCGCCGCCCGGCGTGTAGCTGTCGTTATGACGCAGGCGGCGATCCGACGTGTAGCGGTTCACCATCGAGTCCATGTTGCCGCCGGTGATGCCGAAATAGAGGTTCGGCTTGCCCAGCGCCTTGAAGGGCTCGGCGGATTGCCAATCCGGCTGGGCGATGATGCCGACGCGGAAGCCTTGTGCTTCCAAGAGACGCCCGATGATTGCCATGCCGAAGCTCGGGTGGTCGATGTAGGCGTCGCCGGTGACCAGGATCACGTCGCAGGAATCCCAGCCAAGCTGATCCATTTCCTCCCGAGACATCGGAAGGAAGGGCGCGGTGCCGAAGCGCTGCGCCCAATACTTCTTATAGGAGAAGATCGGCTTGTGGGTGTCCATCGCCGGCCCTATGTGGGCGAACCCGCGCCCTCAGTCAACTTAAGGCACATCAACTTAAGGGCCTAAGCAGCCTTATTTGCCGATCGCAAGGAGCTGGGTGACCGCCATCGCCGCGAGCTGATCGGCGGTAAAGGCATTCCGCTGGGTTGTGGTGAGCGCGGAAAGCTCGGCCACCGTCAGCACCGCAAGCTGCGGGGTGGTGATGGCCCTGAGGCCGCCGACCGTAAAGCCCTTCATTTGGGTCGGCGCGAGCGACTGGATCGCAAAGGTCGTCAGAGCAGCGACTTGGCTCGAGTTCAGCTGTCCGATCTGGGCGGACGTGAAGCCGGACACCTGGACGGAGGTCAGCACGGCCACGTCGGCGACTTCCAGGCTTTGCACCTGGGTGGCGAGCAGAGCGGTCATCTCGGCCTTGGTCAGGCCGGCGACCTGGACGACGCTGAGATCGGCGATGTGGGTGGTATCCAGGCCGCGGATCTGGGTGACGGTCAACTTGCCGATCTGGGTCGAGGTGAGCGCGGCAAAATGCGCGCCATCCATCCGCGACAGGTGCGTCCCCGCAAGGCCCGCGAGCTGCGTGTTCGCCAGCGCCGGAATCAGACCCGCGTTCAGCGCATTGAGATTCGCGTAGTGCATGTTGCTGAACTGCGTCGCCGTCAGGCCGCCGAGCTGTGCCGTGGTGAGGGTCGCGAAGTTGGTCGCGCCCAAAGCATTCAAGGCGGCCGTGTTGAGCGCACCCAAGTCAGCGCCGCTGAAGCCCGCGGCCTGGGTCGCGACAAAATTGGCGACCTGTGCGGCGGTCAACGCCTTCAGCTGGCCGGCGGAGAGCATGCCGACCTCGGCCGCGGTGAGGGCGGTGATGTGCGTCGAGTCCAGGGCCCCGATCTGCGCCGTGGTCAATCCAGCCAGCTGCGCCGTCGTGAACGCGCTGAACACCGCCGTCGGCAAGAAGTTGATGCGGGTCGCGGTCATGGCCGAGATGTGCTGGGGCGTGACCCCCGCGAATTGCGCGACGCTGATGCCGCTCAGGCTGCGCGTGACGCCGATGCCGCCGATCTGCAGAACGGACATCTGCCCGAGCTGCGTCGAGGTGATCTCCTGGAACGACGTGTAGGCCATCTGCGTCAGCTGCAACGGCTGCAGGCCCGCGATCTGCGCCTGGCTGAGTTGCGACATGTCGATGGCGTCGATGCGGCTGATCGGCAGGAAGCGGATTTGCGTGGCCGTCACGCCGCGGAATTGCACGGTCGTCAACGAACTCAGCTGCGTCGATGTCAACGCATTGAGCTGCTGCGTGGTGAGGCGGCCGACGGCGGTGGAGTTGAGCCCGCTCAGGGCCGCGGCGTCGATCGAGGACATGACCGCCGGTGCGATCGCGCGCAGCTGGGTCGACGACAGCGCATTGATCTGCGCGGCGGTGAACGCGGCGAAGGACGTCGCATCGAGGCCGACGTACTGGGCCACGCCGAGCGCCGCGAGCTGGGTGCCCGCCAGGCTGGCGAAGTCTTCCGGGTCGAGCGCGTTGAGCTGCGCGGTGGTCATCTTGGCGAGTTGCGCCGCCGTGAAGCCCGAGACCTGCAATGTCGACAAGGCGGCAAGCTGGGTCGAATTCAACGCCGCGACTTGCGCGGTCGTCAGGCCGGTGATTTGCGTCTTGGTGAGCGCGCTGATGGCCGGCGCGCTCAAGGAACCGACGTTCGACGGCTTGATCGCGGCAAGCTGGGCCACCGTGAGCATCGAGACGCTGGTGGTCGTCAGCGCGTTGGTTTGGGTGACGATCAACGTGCCGAACTGAGTGGCCGAGAGGCCGCTCAGCTGCGCCGTCGTCAGGCTGCTTAGGACGGTGGTCGACAGGGCCGCGGTTTGCGTCGGCAGCAGGGTGCCGAAGCTGGCGCCGGTCAGGCCCTCCAACTGCGTGGTGGTGAGCGTCACCAGGTCCGCCGCGGAGATCGCCCGCACTTGGGTGGTGGCGAACGAGCCGAGATGAGCGGACGTGAGTGCGCCGAAGTTGGTTGTGTTCAGCGCCGTGATCTGCGCCACGGAGAGGCCGCGGATCTGTGCCGTCGTGAACGTACCCACCACGCCGACGAGAAGCGCGTTGATTTGCGCGTTCGTCAGGCTCCCTAGCTGGGCGGAGGTCAAGGCGCTGGCCTGACCGGCCGTGAGCAATGCGATGTTGTCGGTGGTGATGGCGCGCAGCTGAGTCGTCGTGTAGCCGGTCAGCTGCGCCGAGCTCAGCGCCCCGAAGAACGTCGCGCTCACGCCGCCCAACTGGACCGCCGTCATCAAATCAAGCTGTGTCGTGGTCAATCCAGTGACGGCGTCCGCCGTCAGTGCATTGAGCTCCGTCGTGCTCAAGCCGCCCACGACGGTTTGCGTGAGACCCCGGAGTTGCAGCGTGGATAGGGTGGCGAAGTTGGCCGCGCTGACCGCATTCAGCTGCGCGGCCGAAAGCGCGTTGATCTGCGACGAACTCAGCGCGTCGAGCTGCGCGGCGGACAAATTGCCGAACTGCGTCGTCGTCAATCCGCGCAGCTGTACGGTGGAAAGTGTCGCGAATTGCCCGGCGGACAGCAGGCCCATGTTCGTGGCGGTGATCCCGGTCCACTGGGTCGCGGTCAGGGCGGCGAGCTGTGTGGCCTGAAGTGCTGTGAAATTTGTGGTGTTCAGACCGGTCAGCTGGGCCGCGGTCAAGCCGGCGATCTGGGTCAGTTCCAGGCTGGCGACGGCGTCTGTCGCCATCGCATTGAGCTGGGTGGTGGTCAGCGCGCCGATGCTGGCCGCCGACAACCCGCCGATCTGATTGGTGCTCAACGCCGCGATGTTGATGGTGTTGATCGACTTGATCTGCGTGATCGTCATGGCGCCGAGCTGGGTCGTGTTCAGCGCCGCGAGCGTCGTGGTGGTCAGGTTGCCGAGCTGGGTGATCGACAGCGCGCGCACCTGGGTGGTCAGCATCGAGTCGATGGCGGTCGACGTCAGCTCGTTGATGTGCGTGCTCGAGATGCCGCTGATCACGCTGGCCGACAGGCCTTTGATCTGCAGCGTGCTCAAGCTCTCGAACACGCCTTGGCTCATGGCGTTGACCTGGGTCGAGTACATGCTGCCGAGCTGTGTCCCGGTCAGACCGGCCAGCTGCACGGTCTGCAGGGTACTCATGTTGGTCGTGTTCAGCGCCTTCAGCTGCGTGGCCGCGAAGCCCGCGAAGATGGTGCTGGTCAGCGCGGCGAAGTCGGTCGTGTCGAGGTTGGCGAATTGCGCCGCCGTGATGCCGTTGAGCTGCGCGGTGCGCAGGTCGGCGATGATCGTGGAGGTGAGCGCGTCGAACTGATCGGTCGACATCGCGCCCAATTGCGTGGCCGTGATGCCGGCGAACTGCGCGGTGGTCAGCACCGCGATGTGGTCCACGCTCAGAGCTTTGGCCTGGGTCGCGGTCATGCCGGCGAGATGCGTCGCCTGCAGGCCGGTGAACTGTTCGGTCGAGAGCGCGCCGATGTTGGTCGAGGACAGCGCGCCGAATTGCGTCGCGGCAAAGCCGGAAAGTTGGGTCGACGTGAGCACCGCGAAGTCGGTGGCGTCGAGGATGCCGATCTCGGACGTCGAGAGGCCCTCGATCTGCCCCAGTGTCAGGCCGGCGATCACATCGCTCGACAGGGCGTCGAACTGCGCGGCCGTCAGGGCGCCCAGTTCGCTCGAGGTCAGCAGGGCGGTCTGGGTGGATGTGAGCCCACCGAGTTGGACCGTATCGAAAGCGGAGAACTGCGACGCCGTCAGGCCGCCGAGCTGGGTCTCGGTCATGACCGTGACCTGCGTCGTGGTGAGCCCGCGCACCTGCACGCTGGACAAGCCGGAGAGCTGCGCGACGGAGAGATCCGCGACCACGGTTTCGCTCAGGCTTTGGATCACCGTGGTGGACAAGACCGCGAGCTGGGAACTGGTGGCGCCCTGCATCTGCGCGGCCGTGAGCGCTTCGATCTGGGTCGCGACCAGGCCGCGGAATTGCACGGTGGTGAGGGCGTTGAGATGCTCGGAGGTGAGGACGCCGATATCGTCGAGGCTGAACTGGCTGATGCCCGTCGAGGTGAAGCCGGTGAGCTGCGTGGTGCTGAGCGCCACGACCTGCGTCGAGGTCAGGGCCTCGACGTTGGTTGTGCTCAAGCCGGCGAACTGCGCCGCGGTCAGCCCGTTGAGTTGTGCGCTGGTGAGCGCGACGATGTTGTCGGTCACAAACGCGTTGAGTTGCGTCGTGCTGAAGACCGCGAGCTGGGTATCGAGAAGGCCGCCGACCTCGGTGGTGTTCAAGCCGTTGAGCTGCGCGCTGGTGAGCGACTGGACCTGCGCGATCGACAGGGCGGTGATGTTCGCCGGATCCAGGTCGTTCAGCATCGTCGTCGTGAGGCCGGCGATCTGGACCGTGGTGAAGGCGGCGATGTCGGTCGTGGTCAGCGCCGTGAAGTCGCTGGTGTTGATCGCCAGCGCCTGGTTCTGGGTGACGGCGAAGCCATCGGTCTGACCCGTGGAGAACGCGCCGATATGGACCGCGTCCATGCCGATGATCTGATATTCGGTGAGTCCGGCGACCTGCGCGGTAGAAAGGCTCTCGATGACCTCGCTGCCGAGTGCGTTGATCTCATCGGCCGTGAAGGAGCCGACCTGCGCGGCGCTCAGGCCCGAGAGCTGCGCGGTCGTCATGGCCGCGATCGCGACCGGATCAAAGGCGGCGAGTTGGGTGTTGGAGAGGGCGGCGAGTTGGGTGTCGAACAGGGCGGCGAACTGCGTCGGCAGGAAGTAGCCGATCTCGACCGTGAACGCCTGCAGCTGCGGGATCGTGAATCCCGCGATGACGGTTGTGCTGAGCCCCTGAAACTGGGTTTGGGTCATCGGCACGGCGTCAGCCTTTCAAGGCTGAGGCCGCTGACGGATGCTCTGCCGAGGCAGGCATGGTCAGACATTGCCGCTTTCCCCATTCTGGAGACGGAGTGAGCGATCACCTTGCTCACCAAAACTCTTAAAAGTTGTAAACCAATCCAACTCGGCCGACAACGTATGCAAAAGGGTAACAACATACGTAAAATCAATGAGTTAGAAGTCGTCACGCAGGCTTGAGATCGGCCACCGCGGCGCCCAAGGCCATGGGAGAATTAAGGAATTCGGTTGGCGCCCCGCCGAGGGATATACGCTTGGGGGTGGGGAGTCGCTGCCGGTCAGCGGGCCGGGCTGTGGGCGTGGACCAGATCGACCAGCCGGGCGACGGCGTCCGGGTCGGTCTCCGGCCAGATGCCGTGACCGAGATTGAACACATGCCGGCCCGGGCCGGCGTCGTCCAACAGGGCTTTGACGCGGGCGGCGAGCGCGTCCGGGGGTGCGAACAGCATCGCCGGATCGAGGTTGCCCTGCACGGTCTGGTCGGGCCGCAGCTGTTTGCGCGCGGTGGAGAGCGCGCCGCGCCAATCCAGGCCCACCACATCCGCCGGCAGCTCGGCGATGAAGTCGAGCAGGGTCCAGCTGTTGTTGCAGAAGTAGATGAGCGGGACGCCGGTGTCCTTGAGGCCGCTGAGGATGCGTCGCACCGGCGGCAAGGCGATCCGGGCGTAGTCGTCGCGGCCGAGGAGGCCGCCCCAGCTGTCGAACAGCATGACCGCTTGCGCGCCGGCGTCGATCTGCGCACGCAGATACAGCGTCATGGACTCCGCGAGGCGATCGAGGATCTGCGCGGTGAGATCGGGTTCGCGCTGCAGGAAGGCTCGCGCGGTGCCGAACTCCTTCGAAGGCTTTCCGGAGACGAGATAGCAGAACAAGGTGAACGGCGCGCCGGCGAAACCGATCAGGCCGACATGGGCGGGAAGTTCCTGGCGCACGATGCGGATGGACTCCAACACGAACGGCACGTCGCGCTGCGGGTCGAGGGTGCGCAAGTTTGCGAGATCGGCGGCGGTGCGCAGGGGCTTGGCGATCACCGGGCCCGGCGCGAATTCGACGCCGACGCCCATGCCTTCCACGGGCGTCATGATGTCGCTGAACAGGATCGCGCCATCGAGGGCGAAGCGGCGGATCGGCTGCAGCGTGACTTCCGCGGCGAGTTCGGGCGTGCGGGTGAGGGTGAGAAAATCTGTCTTCGCGCGCACGGCGCGGTACTCCGGCAGATAGCGGCCCGCCTGACGCATGATCCAGATCGGCGTGTGCGGCGTGGGCTCGCCGCGCATGGCGGCGATCAATGGCGGTGAGGGGGCGGGGTTCATGGCACAGCCTTCAAGACGTCATGGGCGCCACGCGCGATCATTTCCTCGGCGAGGGTGATGCCCAGGCCTTCGGGGTTCGCCGCCGCGCCGCGTTTTTCCACGGCGATGGTGCCGCTGCCGTCCAGGGCGCAGACCTGGGCGGAGAGGATGAGCGCATCACCTTCAAGAGAGGCATATGCCCCAAGGGGAATCTGACAGCCGCCCTCGAGGTGGCGCAGCAGCGCGCGCTCGGCGGTGACAGCGATGCGCGAGGGCGCGTGGTCGAGCTTGCCGACGAGTAGCGACGTCGCGGTATCGTCGGCGCGCGTCAACAGACCCAGCGCGCCTTGCGCCGCCGCCGGCGGGAAGATGTCGAACGGGAGGATCTTCGAGATGCGCGTCGACAATCCCAGGCGCTTCAGGCCCGCGACCGCGAGCACGATCGCGTCATAGGTGCCGGCGTCCACCTTGCCGATGCGCGTCGGCACGTTGCCGCGCAGTTCGCGATGGGCAAGGTCCTTGCGCCAGCGGGCGATGAACGCGCGCCGCCGCAGGCTGCTGGTGCCGATGGTCGCGCCGGGCGGAAGATGTTCCGCATCGACCCCGACGCCGCAGACCAACGCATCGCGGCTGTCCTCGCGCTCCGGCACGGCGGCAAGTTGCAATCCCGGCACCATAGTTGTCGGGAGATCCTTGAGACTGTGCACGGCGAGATCGATTTCGCCTTCGCTCAAGGCCCGATCCAACTCCGCGGTGAAGAAGCCCTTGCCCGCCGTCTTCCACAAGGGCGTGTCGAGGGCGACGTCGCCGGCGGTCTTGATCTCCACGATCTCGACTGTTGGGGCCGAAGGCAGCGCGGCCAGCAGCGCCGCCACATGGCGCGCTTGCCATACCGCGAGCGCGGAGCCGCGCGTGCCGAGGCGGATGATGCTCACATGATTGGAACTCACGGGGCGTTGCCTTCCGGATCGAAGCGATAGCCAACGCCGCGCACGGTGGTGAAATGGCGCGGGGTCTGCGGTTCGCGTTCGAACAGCTTGCGCAGGCGCAGGATGAAATTGTCGACGGTGCGGGTGGAGGGGTACACCTCCTGCCCCCACACGCGCTCAAGCAGATCGTCGCGGCCGATGACGTCGCCGGGGCGTTCGGCCAGCACCTTCAGGATCATCGCTTCCTTCTCGGTCAGGTCGTGGCTGCGCCCGTCCCAGGACTTGGCGCGGAAGCTGCGAAAGTCGACCTCGTTGCCGCCGAAGCGCAGGGAATCGGCGCTGGCGACGGAGCCGCGATACCATTCCCAGCGCCGCAGGATCGCGCGCACCCGCAGCAGGAATTCGTCGAGATTGAACGGCTTGGTGAGATAGTCGTCGCCGCCGGCCTCCAGGCCGCGCACGCGGTCGTGGGGATCGCCGCGCGCGGTCAGGAACAGTACCGGCGTGTTGATGCCGTGCTGACGCAAGCTGATGCAAAGCTCCAGTCCGCTCAGGCGCGGCAGCATCACATCGAGCACCAACAGATCGTGTTCCGCCGCGCGCGCGCGGGCCAGCCCGCTCTCGCCGTCATGGACGGTCTCGGTGGCGTAGCCTTCCGCGCGCAGGTTCTCCGCCATGCCGCGGGCGAGCGACAGGTCGTCTTCCACCACCAGGATGCGATGGGTGCGCGGGGTCATGGGGTTGTCTGTGCCGCGGGCCAGATGACGGAGAAACTCGCCCCTTTCCCGGGCCCCGCGCTGTAGGCCGTCGCGCGGCCGTGTTCGAAGTGCATGATGCGGTCGATTATGAACAAGCCCAAACCGGTCCCGCCGTTGCTCTGCCGGTCGCCGGTATCGAGACGGTGGAACTTGTCGAACAGGCGGCGCGCATCCTGCGGCGCGAAGCCGACGCCGGTATCGGTGACGGTCACCTCGATCTCGTCGTCGTCATTGCGGGCCGAGACGGTGATGCGCCCGCTCTGCCCGCGCGTCGCCGCAAGCGCGTTCTCCAGCAGATTGCGCAGCACCGTATCCACGGCAATCGGATCGGCGGCGATGGTGGTGCCGGGGGGAATGGTGCTTTCGATCGCGATGCCTTGTTCCTGCGTGTGTTCCTGCAACCGCGCGATGATCTGCGATGCGGCGCTGGCGAGGTCGACGCGTTCCTTGCGGAACTCCACGCGGCCGCGCTCCAGCCGCGCGCTGTCGAGGATCTTGGTCACCATGCCTTCCAGGCGCACCACATCGTCGATCATGCGCTGCGACAGTTCGCGGGCGTAGTCCGGCGGCGGCTGGCGCTTCACGAAGGTCTCCGCCGACAGGCGCAAGCTCGCCAGCGGCGTTTTGAACTGATGGGAGACGAGGGCCAGGAAGTTGTCCTGCTGGCGGCGGATCTCGCGTTCTTCCCGAAGCCCGCGCCACAGCACGCCGATGCAGGCGGCCAGCACGATCAGGAAAAAGCCGCTCTCCCAGGTATAGCGCTTGATGTGGCTGCGGCGGCTGGCTTCCAGGTCTTCCGTGGCGGCGGGCAGAATCACCAGCCTGCCGTTAGCCTCGCGGCCGATGTGCGGGAAGGTGGTGACGATCTCCTCCGGCGCGACGCCCAGGGCCTCCAGACGCCGGGCGGCGGACAGGTCCGCGGCGTAGAGCGCATGCACCTGGTGCGTGGTGCCCTCGGCGAAGCGGGTCTGGTCCACCAGCCACCAGCAGACCTGGATCACGGAGAACGCGAGCAGCCCGATGAGGGTGACGCGGATCACCCGGCTGGAATCGGCAGGAAAAGCGGCGGTCATGGCGCGAAAGTCCTGTGCAGGGGGTCCATTCTTCCCACGCCACGGCAGCCCACGGAAGACAGCAGCGCCGCGCAGCGGGAGCAGAAGCTATCCCCATGGCAACAATGGCTTTCGGCCTATCATCGCCGCGTCGCGGCTTGTGTCACGGCGGTGTCATGCCCTGGCAAATATTGCAGGGGCGAGAACGGGGGCGGTGGCCTATCTTGCAGGCGATATGCAAGCGCGCGCGCAACGGTTGGCCATCGTCATCTTCAACCTCGGCGGACCGGACGGTCCGGCGGCGGTGCGCCCGTTCCTGTTCAACCTGTTCAGCGATCCCAACATCCTGCTGATGCCCGCGCCTCTGCGCTGGATCGCCGCGCGTCTGTTATCCACGCTGCGCGCGCCGAAGACGCGGCGGATCTATGACTCCATTGGCGGCCGCTCCGTGCTGCTGGAGGAAACCACCGCGCAAGCCACAGCGCTCCAGGCCGCCGCATCGGGTCTGGCGGACGACGTGCGCGTGTTCGTGTTCATGCGGTATTGGCATCCGTTCCCAAGCGAAGCCGTGGCGCAGGTGAAAGACTTCGCCCCGGATCGCGTGGTGCTGTTGCCGCTGTATCCGCAGTTCTCCACCACCACCACCGGCACGTCGGTTGCCGCCTTCCGCGATGAGGCCGCGCGTCAGGGTTTGACCGCGCCGATCCAGAATCTGTGCTGCTATCCGCATGACGAAGGCTTTGTCGGCGCGGTGGCGGACATGGTGGCGAGCGCGCACCGCAAAACCATCGGCCCGCAGCCGCGCGTGATCTTTTGCGCGCACAGCCTGCCGGAGAAGACGATCGCCTCCGGCGATCCCTATCAGTCGCAGATGGAAGAGACCGCCGCGCTGATCGCGCAACGCACCGGCATCGCCGAGCTCGATTGGGCGCTGTGCTACCAAAGCCGCCTGGGGCCCGTGAAGTGGATCGGGCCGAGCCTCGTCTCGGAAATCCGCCGCGCCGGTGGCGACAAGGTGCCCGTGATCCTGGCGCCGATCTCCTTCGTCTCGGAACACGTCGAGACCCTGGTGGAGTTGGACCGGGATATGCGCGATCTCGCCGCCGATGTGGGCGTGCCGGGCTTCGTGCGCCTGCCGGCGGTGCGGACCAACCCCGCATATATAAGCAGCCTGGTGCGCCTGGCGGGGGAGGTTCTCGACCGGGGCGAGCGCGTGTGTTCCGCCAGCGGCGCCCGCATCTGCGCCTCGCGCCACGGAAAATGCCCGATTCCGGGCCATCCTCAGGCCCAATCCCACCCCGCAGCGGTTGAGAGCCGCAGCGCCGCGGCCGCTTAAGGCCCTTTCTCGCACCAACGCCCAAGTTCGGTTGCGCCAGCCCCGCCCTTTGGGTAGGTTCCGCCGCCTTTCATAGGCCGACCGCGGAGAGGTGACAGAGTGGTCGATCGTGCCGGTCTCGAAAACCGGTGTGCCCGCAAGGGCACCGTGGGTTCGAATCCCACCCTCTCCGCCATTTCACTAACCATTCTGGATAAGCGGTTTATAGAAAGCCGCTTGTCCGGGGCAGGAGCGCGAGTTCCTCAGTTCTGACTGCGGCCACGGGACCGATGTAGGTCAATTTGACCGGCGCCAATTCCCAGGGGTGCCCAGGTCGATCTAGAGGCCGAGCGCCTTCTTCACGTCCCGCCAGTCCACCAGTTTGTAGTTTTGGCGCGTCCGGGCCGTCGACGAGGCCTCGCCGTCGGTGTCCACATCGTCCTGCATGACAACGAGACCTTCCGGATAGGGACCCACAGGGCCGCCGAGAGCCGCGACACCATCCGTGCCCGTGACGCCGTCCACGCCTCTGGCTGCGACCGGCGAGAAACGACCGCGATACTCCGGTGTCTCGCCATCGACGCGCCATACTGCGAAGGCGCTGTCGCCCTGGCTGGACACGATCAACCAGGTGATCGGCCCTTCCCGCAGCAACGCCATGCCCTCTACATCCGATTTCAGTTCAGCGGATGGCGCGCGCAGAATCAGCGTGCCCTGAGTTGACGCCGCGCTGTTGTCATAGCGCCATACGCCCTTGTCTTCTTCGCCGATGTACAGACGCCCCGCAACGTCGTCGAAGACGCAGCCTTCCGGCTGGCTGGGGATATCGAAGATGCGCTCCGGCGTTGCTACCGGCCTGCCGTCTGCGCCCGCGGCGACCTTGACCTGCTGTACGTGCCCTTCCTCGCTGTTGATCAGCACCAGGAAGTCGTCGCCGCGACGGCCCATGCACAGGCCATAAGGCGCCTTCACGTCAAACTTCACCACGTCCCACGGCTTCACTTCGAGCGTTGCCGGGTCCATCAAATAAAGTGCTGCGCCCATGCGCACGCGGTCGCTCGCGGCGACCAGAACGCGCGGGCCCTGTGGTGTCGGGAAGTCGCCGCGCAGATCGACATTGTTCAAACGGCCGTCGGCGAAGAACGCGACTTGCTTGCCGTCGAGGCCATAGACATAAAGTCCAGCCTGTTTGTCGGTGCCGAATATCACGCCGCGCGAGGTGTCATTTGGGTCGACCCAGATTTCCGGGTCGTCCGCCGCATCCTTGCTCTGCGTGGTGACGGCCTGTGTCTCCGCCGCAACCGGCACCGGCGTACCGGTGCCAACAAGCATCTTGGCGGAATCGGAAGCGTCCTCGCGATCGCCGCAGCCGGCCAGGAATACGCAGGTCGCTAGTAACAACGCGCTGCGCAGGGTCGCCTTCTCGAACGCATCAATCACGGGACGTTTCCCCATAGGTAGATTTGAGTATAGCGCGAGATGTGAAAATTCCGCGGCGCCGGATCGCATCGACGCCGCGGAGCATGTCGGACGCTAGAAGTTGAACCGAACGCCGCCGATGATGCGCTGGCCGAACTTTTCGTACTCGATCGGATAGTTCGGGTTGTCGGCGTACCGGCGCGCACCTTCGTTGGTCAGATTCATCGCGTCGAAGTAGGCTTCCAGGTTTCTGTTGACGCGATAGCGGATCGATAGATCCATTTCGCCGTCCGCATCCCAGAAGATGTCGCCGTTGTCGGTAGGATACACGCCGCCGTTGATCACGCGATAGGCGCCGATCGATTGACCGAACGGCGTGCGATACTGGTAGGCAAGACGAACCGACAGGCCATAGCGCTCATAGGTCGCCTGGATGTTGTAGACGCCGGCCGAGGTGCCCAACACCTTGATAGAGCGTGCAGGTACGCCTAACGCCGCCGGAAGCGTGATCTTGGATGAGGTCCAGGTTGCCGAGAGATTGACCCCCAAGCCGTACATCCAGTCCGGCAGATTCACGCGGTCTTTCACGTTATCGAGCGAGTTCTGATAAGCGACTTCGACGCCCTTCAGATGACCGTCACCGGCATTTGCGATGCCGTTGAAGGTGTAGTTGGAACGATCGAGGGTCGGCAAGTCGAGCGTGTCCTGTCCGAACACACCGGACGTCTGGATCAGAGCGTTGCTGATGTCCTTGTAAAACGCGCCGACGGCGAAGTAGCCGGCGGGTTGCATGTACCATTCGAGATAAGCATCGGCGCCGACCTGCTTCTCAGGGGTCACCGTCGGGTTTCCGCCGGAGATGGTCTGCGTCGAATCGTCGATGGTGAAATTGGGGCGCAGGTCGTCAAAGTCCGGACGCGAAGCCGATGTCGTGATCCCCACGCGCGCCTTCAGTTCCTGGCTGATATCCCAGTTGAGATGTGCACTGGGATAGAACAGCGTGTTCGAGCTGCTGGCCCGTACCAGACGCGTCTGCGCCGGGGTAGGGCCGACCGCCGGGAACGCGACGTAGGCTTCGCCGGTATTCTTCGCGTGTTCCACACGCACGCCGTAGACAAGGCTACCCCAGTCGAACTTGGTGGTGCCCATGATGTAGCCGGCGGTGATGTCCTCGCGCACTTTCCAATAGTTGCCGTCCGTGTTCTGCCGCGTGGCGAGGCCGCTGCTGATCAGGTCGTCCACGAATTTAATCGTGCGGTCTTTGTCGGTGTAACGGAAGGTGTAGTTCAGGTTCTGCGTGCCCTGATAGGGAATCTCGCTGGTGGCGAAGTCGTTCCAGGTCGGAATGGTGCCGGTCGTGTAGGTGCGCGTCCAGGCGGTCTCGCGCGACTTCTTGGAGCGGGCGGTGTACAGGCCGCCCAGATCTATCCGGGTATCGCCGAACAGGCTGGTGTCGCGACCGATGTCGAGCTTGCCGGTGTAAGCGTTGGTGATATCGCCGCCCAAGAGACGGCCCATCGTTTGCGCGGGGAACTGGAAGTTCTCGATGTTGGTCACCTGCGCGCCCTGGGTGCGTGCGCCGGTCAGGCCGCCGGTGCTGTAGAGGGTCACGGTGTTGCGTGCGGTGTCGCGCAGGTCAAACACGACGGTCGGACGCAGATTGAACGCGCCCGGGCTTTGGAATGCGCCGGTCACCGGTGTATCGCGGCCGTCCTGGGTGAAGGTGTAGTTGCCGCGCCAAGACACATTCCAGTCGGAGAACGCATGCTCGCCGCCGATCGTGCTGGTGGACATCTTCTCCTTGCTGTTGCGGTAGTCGATGCGGGCGTTTAGGCGCGCGCCGTATGACGTGCCCAGCTTCGGATCGCTAGCGCCGATGTATGCCGCGCTTGTGTAGGCCGCGCCGGCGGCGTTGGTGCCCTGATCGAGACGGAGTATGAAATTGTCGCGCAATTCATCGTCGTGATAGAGCGTGTAGATCGTGCTCGCGAAGACGTTGTTGTTGTCGCCCCAACGGTAATCGACGCGTCCGGAGCCGGAGATGTTCGTGCGCGTCAGACGGTAGTGCTTGTTTTCGTGTTCACGGGCAAAGCGCTTGGTCGGGTCAGTCGTGTTGGCGAGATACGGGTCGGTTTCCCAATTGTCCGTCGCCATGTCGCGCATGTAGTAGGAGGCCTGTAGCACGACGCCGAGGTTCTTGTCGGCGAACAGGTTCGAGTAGACGAGCGAGGAGTCGGCTTCCACCCCGCCGCCGAGCACGACATAACCGCCCGCGGCCTTCCCCGAAATATGCTGACCGTCATAGTCGAAGGCGCGCTGGGTGCGGATATCCACGTTGCCGGCGACAGATGCGCCTTGCATGTTGGGCGTCACGGCCTTCTGCACAACGATCTGACTCGCGATGGCCGACGGGATGTTGTCGAAGCGCGACTCACGGCCCTGCGGGCTGACCACGCTCAGGCCGTCGAACGACAAGGTCGTCCAGTACACCGGTGCGCCTCGCAGGTTCACGTAACGGGCTTGACCCTGGTCGCGTTCGACACCGACGCCCGGCAGACGGCCGATGGCGAAGGCAATGTTCTGATCAGGAAGATTGCCGACGGCGTCCGCGGACAGAACGCTGACAAGTGAAGGCGATTCATGCTGCAACGCCAAGGCGGCCGCGGCGCTTTGTGCGAGCGGCCGTCCCGTCACTACGATTTCTTCGATCTCACGCCGGCTCAGCTGATCTTCTTGCGCGACCTGTTCATCCGCCCCCTGCGCATATGCGGGAAATGCTAGGGCGAGCGGCATCAAAGCCGTGAATGTGAGCAGCTTGTTCTTCATTTTCTTGGTAACCCCCGAGCGCGAATGCGTAAAAGCGCAGGTCGCATATCAGGGTAGTGATGACGGTGGTGTGGCAGGGTCGTGACAGTTGGAAGTCATGGGGCAAGGGAGCGATCAAGCGCGAATTGTCACGCGAGCGTGATTCTGATCAGTCTATGTTGCGTCTAGTGTCCGCGGTCGGAATTACTCTGATATCGAAATGTCATCGGCTCGTGAAGTGGCGGAGCGCACGCTCCAACGTTGGCGGGGACAAGGCACTACAGCGCGGCGAGGAACGCCTGTGCGACTTCCGCCGGCGGCTGGCTCAGCAACGTGCCGTTCACGCGCATGGGGAACTCCGCAGCCGTCTTGTCGAACGGCGCGAGCACGATATTGGCTTGCGTGAGCTTGGCAGCAAGGCTTTGTGGATCGACGCCCTTCAGGCGGAGCAAGAACACGCTGGTGCCGAACTCTACCCGCTGGATTTCCAGGCGCGGATCCTTCTCGACGATCGCGATAAAGGCGTCCGCCGCCTCCCACGCCTTGGCATAGGTCTGATCGTAGGTCCGGAAGGATTCCGGCACCAACGCGATCAGCGGCCAAGCGCGCGAGAGGCTGCCGCCCGAGCGCTTGCGCTCGATTCGCAACGGCGCCAGAGTCTCCTGGTCACCGACCAGCACGGCGCCACTCATGCCGTTCAGCAGCTTGCGCAAACACACATACACGGTGTCGAAGTGTTGCGCGTAGTCCCGCAGGCTTCGTCCTGAATGGTGGGGGAGATTGAACATGCGTGCGCCGTCCATGTGCATCTTGATGCCGTTGGCGCGCGCAAATCCGGAGATTGCCTTGATCACCTCGAAGTCGACCATTTGATGGCGATGCCGGCGGATCGGGGATTCGATCGAGATGGCCGTCACTTGATTTGCGACGACCGAGGTCTTGGTGCGCGCTACCCAGGCTTCCACATCTGCGAGTTCGAATTGCCGTCGGCCCATGGCCAGGGGGGTAATGTCGACGCCGTACCTCCGCACGGCCCCTTCGCCGCTGTCATTGTAAATATGGCTGTCAGCTTGCACGAGCACGCGGCCGGAGCCGGCAAGCGCCTTTAGGGCAAGATGATTCGCCATCGTGCCTGTCGGCAAAAAGAGACCCGCCTCCTTGCCCAATGCGGTCGCGAACAGATGCTCGACTTCATCGACAATCCCGCCGGTCGAGTCCGCGTCGGCGCGAACGTGGGAGTTCTTTACCGTTTGCGCCAATCGCGCCGCGTATTCGGCCGGACCCAGCGCCAAGCCGTCGGATTGGAAATTCACCTGTGGTGGATCGGATGCCATTTTGACGCCTCGCTAACCGCGATGGAACGGAATCGCGCCGGTCAAGATGCATACGGTCAGCATGATCGTAGAGAGAAGTACGGCCCACTTCAGTGTGAAGCGCTGATGTGCGCTCATCGATATCTCCGTCAACCCGAGGAGGAGATACGTCGACGGCACCAACGGGCAAAGAAGATGAACGGCTTGGCTGATGAGGACGGTGCGCGCGATCTCGACCGGCGCGAACCCGTAGTTCTGCGCCGCCGCCACAACGCTCGGAAGAATGGCGTAGTGATAAGCGTAGTTCTCAAGCACGAAGGTCACCGGCATCGACAGGATCGCCGCCACGACCCCGAGATAGGGGCCGAGGGCGGGTGGGATATGTTCCACCAAGGCACGCGCAAGGGCGGCATTCATGCCGGTCTCCTGCATGATCCCCACTAGGACGCCCGCAGCGAATACCAACAGCACGACGCGGAAGACCGCCGGTGAATGGGCAAGTAGGCGTTCCATTTGCGACGCGGGCTTAGGGTAGTTGATCAGAAGCGCCGACACGGTCGCGACCATGAAGAGGAGCGGCAGCGGCAGCACGCCGGCGACGAGAAGCGCGAAGACAAGCGCGGTGAGTCCGAAGTTGATCCACAAGCGATCCGGCCGCGCCGTCGTCTTGTGGAGCAACGAAAGATCCGCCACCAGGGCCTCATCGTCTATCACGCCGCGTGGCGTGTGCGACGCAATCCCCAGCCGCTTCTGTTCGGCACGGCCGAGGTAGTAGCCGATGAACATCACACTCAGGGCGCCGACGGCCATGCCGGGAAGCATCGGCACAAACAGGTCGCCGATCTCAAGCTGTAGTGACGCAGCGATCCGCGCCGTCGGCCCACCCCAGGGGAAGACGTTCGTGATCCCGCAGGAAAGGGCCAGAAGACAGGCAAGAATGCGCGTATCGAGACCCATGCGCCGATACAGCGGCATCATGGCTGCGCAGCAGATCAGGTACGTCGTGGAGCCGTCGCCATCGAGCGAAACCAGGAGCCCAAGCGCCGCGGTCCCGGTGACAATCCGCACCGGATCGCCATGGGCCACGCGCACGATGCGCCGGATCAGCGGATCGAACAGGCCGGCGTCGGACATGAGGCTGAAGAACAAGATGGCGAAGGCCAGGAGGACCGCAGGTGGCGCGACCTGTACGATTCCCTTCATCGCCATGGGCCCGAGTTCGAGCCCAAAGCCACCCATCAGCCCAAAGACTAGCGGCGTGAAGACGAGCGCCGAAATGACGGACGCGCGCCCACTGAACAGGAGCACGACGAGCGTGAGAATCAGGCCCAGGGCGAGGTAAAGGAGCATGCGCTTTCGTTCTGGGCAGACTGCTGGGACTTAGCCGTCGTACGGCACGCCGAGAATGAACAGGCTTTGCCCCATTTCGACTTTCGCGCGCTGACGTACCGCGTAGGCGGTGCCGCCCTCTCTGCTGTGGAGCACGAGCGGCTCTTGCCACGGATGCGTTTGCGAATGGATCGCCCCGACGGCCTGACCCGCATCGATCTTCGCACCCACCACAACGTAGGGCTCCCAAACGCCGTTGGCGAAGGCATAACCGTACTGTTTGTTCGGTAGGCGCCGGAGAAACTGGGTTGGCGGCGCCGGCTCGTCTGTCATGGGCGCGTGCAGGAGTCCGATCTCAAACAACAAACGCGCAAGGCCGGCCTGAGCCCGACGCAGGGCGTCGACGGTGATTCCGCCCGCACCGCCCAGTTCACTGGCGAAACGCAGCACGCCATGGCGATCGGCCGCGCCGATGGCCTTCTTGTCGTGGTCGATGAGGCCCTTCAGAATCACACTCACCGGCATGCCGAATGCTTTCAGCATCTCAAGCAGTCGATCCATTGTCTGCTTGTCGGGATGCCAATATACATGCGCCGAGGGCAGCACGTAGTTCCCCGCGCCGCCGGAATGGAAATCGAGCAGATAGTCGACGCCGGGCAGCATCACTTCGTTGATGAAGTAAGCGATTTCCTCCGTTGGCGTTCCGCGCGGGTTACCGGGGTAGGCGCGGTTGAGGTTGCCGTCATCAAGCGGTGACGTGCGCTGACCCGCGTAGGCGGCGGGAGCATTGGCCGCGTTCATCATGATGATCTGACCGCGCACGTTCTCGATCTTCAGCGTGCGCATCAGGTTCATCACCATGACCTGACCTTCGTATTCGTCGCCATGCACGCCGCCGAGCAGCAGCACCTTCGGGCCTTCGCCGTTCTTGAAGATCGAAACCGGGATCGGTACGAAGCCGGTGTTCACGCTGTTGGAAACGTTCAGGCGCAGCCAGCCTTCCTGATGTCCCTCGGCATTCAGATCGAGGTCGGTCCAAATGCGGGAGGCGCCGAGGTCGAAGGGCGCCTTGCGATTAATAATGTGGGCGATGTTGTTCACGGGAACCCTCTCGCTGCAGGAGTTGTCACGAAAGCGACATATATTCTATCATTCTAGACACATTAATTGAACGCGACCGGCGTTCAAGGTCTATTCGGCGAGGGTCGCGACCGTGGCGTCGACCCAATGGCCGAAGCTCGCGACGTAACTCCGCGACACCGCGATATCGAAGATGTCCGCCTCTCCGGCCTGCCAAAAGAGGACGTCGATGTGGCCGATCAAGGCCTTGGCCGCAGCTCCGGCGCGAAACACCGTCGGGTGTAAATCAATATGCGCGCCGCGCGACAGAAGTGTTCGGGCGCGTAAGCCGCTGAGACGCAGGATCGTGTATCCGCCGGAGTGATCGCTCACGGACGCCAGACCGTTGAGCCGTTCGGCCAAGCGCAGGGTCCAGTCAGGGCTCGCGTTCTCGCCTATCGCGAGCCACGCCGCAGGGCCTTTCCCGACGAATGTGAGCGCCGGCGTTCCAAAGCACATTGCGCCGTCGGGCAGCATCGTCCCGAGTGCGGCACCAATGCGGCCCCCGTCGACGCCCTTGCGCGCCAACACAGCCGCAATGCCCAAGCCCACACGTTCCTCAACATGAACTCCGCGCCGTGTCATCGCGACGGCGGAACCGAACACGGTACGTGGTGCGGCGGATGCATTAGGCACGGAGGCGCGCTCCGCTCGGATCGAAGAAAGCGGGATGACACACCTCGACATCCACATCTCCGTTCCGCACCGAATCATAGGCGCGAAGACGCTCGCCGATCCGTTCGGATCCGCGACGCAGCAAGCAAAGCCCGATCCAGTGATTCAACATCGGTGAAAACGCGACTGACGTCACATGACCCTGATCGTTTGCGGCCACCGGCGCGGTGTCGCGCGGCAATAGGTGCGCACCGCAAGCGAGACGCGCGCGGCGATCGGTCGGGCGAATGCCAATCAGGGCGAGGCGTTCCGGATCGGTGAGTCCGGGCCGGCGCGCCAGAACCCGTCCGATATAGTCTTTCTTGGTCGAGAGCAGCCGTGCGAACCCAAGATCGCCCGCGGTCGTCTGGCCGTTCAGTTCACTTCCCGACGGATGGCCTTTCTCAATCCGCATCGCGGCCAGCGCCTCGACGCCGTAAGGCACGATGCCGAGCGTTTCGCCTTTGCTCATCAATGAGCGGATGAGTGCATCGCCATAGTGGGCCGGTACGGCGATCTCGTACCCGAGCTCGCCGGAGAACGAGACGCGATAGAGACGCGCCGGGATTCCGCGCCACAACAGCTCCATGGCGTGCATATAAGGGAAAGCATCATTCGCCAGATCGGCCCCCGGCAGCAGGGCCTGCATCAACGCGCGCGCACGCGGGCCCGCGACGGAGAACTGCGCCCACTGATCGGTGACGAAATCAGTCTGCACATCGAGCGCTGGCCACAACACTTGGCGGCAGTACTCCATGTGCTCCATCACGCGCGCGGCGTTTGCGGTGGTCGTGGTGACAAAGAACCGGTCGGGTGCGAACCGCGTCACGGTGCCGTCATCCATGACGAAACCGTCCTCGCGCAGCATGAGACCATAGCGGATGCGTCCCGGCGCGAGGGACGAGATGGAATTCGCATAAATGCGATCGAGAAACGCCGCGGCGTCCGGGCCCTGAACGTCGATCTTCCCAAGCGTCGACACATCGCACACGCCGACGGCGCCGCGTGTCGTCCGCACCTCGCGGTTCACGGTGGTGAGCCAGTCCGCCTCGCCCGGCCGCGCGAACCACTGCGCGCGCTTCCACAGGCCGACGTCGACGAAGCTTGCGCCCTGCTCGACCGCCCAATCATGGGCGGGCGTGAAGCGTGCGGGCCGAAAGTGGGTATCGCGATGCGAACCGCCGAGGGCGCCGATCGCCACGGGAATGAACGGTGGCCGCGACAGGATGGTGCCGGCGTCCGCCATGGACCGGCCCGTGTGGCGCGCCAGAAGCGCTTGTCCTTGCACCTGCCCCGTCTTGCCCTGGTCCGTGGCCATCCCCAGGGTCGTGTAGCGTTTGAGGTGCTCGACGGAGA
Source organism: Rhodospirillaceae bacterium (assembly GCA_965279655.1). Taxonomy (GTDB): domain Bacteria; phylum Pseudomonadota; class Alphaproteobacteria; order Rhodospirillales; family Rhodospirillaceae; genus SCTM01. Next base: position 3,674,742 of record OZ257255.1, on the reverse strand, counting down.
CAAATCCCTCGCGCGCGGCCAGCGCGATATCGCTATCGGTCACGTCGTTCTGAAGATCGACGAAGGCCTTCGTGCGGATACCGGGGATATGCCACAGCGGAGCCACACGCGCCGGATCGTCCGCCGCCGTCGGTACTTCGGTCGCGCGGGTCGTAAAACCCAACGCTTGCGCGATGGTGACCCCAATCTCGACGCCGTCACGCAGCGCTTCGCCGAGAGAGAACCGCCCTGCCGCGGCGCCGACCGGGTAAAGATCCCGCGGCGGGTGAGGCAGCACGAAGCTGTGGACGATGTCAGACCACACCGGCCTAGCGCCGAGATTGCATCCGAGGCCCATTGCCGGATTCCATCCGCCCGCGATGGTAAGTAAGTCCGCGTTATAGGTGCGCATCTGACCTGAGGCATCGCGCACCTCGACTTGGCGGAGAGTCCGGCCCCCGATCGCATCGGTGACCACGCTATTTGTCAGAATCTCCACGCCAGCGTCGCGAAGACGCCGCGCGGCGTTCTCTGGCGCCTCGGCGCGGGCCTCGATGACGGCAGCGACGGAAACGCCCGCCCGCACCAGGTCCTCAGCCGCGCGCCAGCCGCTGTCGGTGGTCGTGAAGACGATGGCTTGCTTGCCCGGGATCGCGGCAAATCTGTTGAGGTAGGTCGACACCGCCGAGGCGGTCATAACGCCGGGCCGGTCATTGCCGCCGAACACGAGATGACGCTCGATGGCCCCGGCCGCCAACACCGCCCGTTTGGCGACGACCTTCCAGAACCGTTGCCGTGGCTGTCCCGCCGGGGGAACGTCCACATGATCGTTCACGCGTTCCACCACGGCGTACTCGCCGTCATAGATACCAACGACGCAGGTGCGCGTCATGATCGTGACATTGGGCAGTGCCGCCAACTCGTCTTGAGCGCGCCTGGCCCAGACCTGCGCATCGTCGCCGTTAATTGTGTGGCGCTCCGAGAGCAGGCGGCCACCGAGCACCCAATCGTCCTCGGCCAAGATCACTCGCGCACCGCTGCGCGCGGCCGTCAGCGCTGCTGTAATGCCGGCGGGCCCGCCGCCGATCACAAGCACGTCGCAGAACGCGTGCGCTTTGTCATAGACGTCCGGGTCCGGCAGCATAGGCAGCTTGCCAAGCCCCGCGGCGCGGCGGATCAGGGGCTCGTATAGTTTTTCCCAGAAGGCCGCCGGCCACATGAAGGTCTTGTAGTAGAAGCCGGCGACGAACACCGGCGCGGCCCACTGGTTCACCGCCAGGATATCGACGTCGAGGCTGGGCCAACGGTTCTGACTATTCGCCGATAATCCGTCGTAGAGCGCCACGGTCGTCGCGCGCGTGTTGGGTTCGCGCCGTGCACCGGTGCGGAGTTCCACAAGCGCGTTCGGCTCTTCATTGCCGGCGGTAAGGATTCCGCGCGGGCGGTGGTATTTGAAGGACCGTCCGATCAGCCGCACGCCATTCGCAACCAGCGCCGACGCGAGCGTGTCGCCAGCGTAGCCCGTGTAGTTCCGGCCATCGAAGGTGAATCGCAGCGGCCGATGTCGGTCGATCAGGCCGCCCGCAGCAATACGATGGGTCTGCGCGCCGCTCATGAATCGTCCTTGCGCGCGAGCACCGCCCCGGTGATGGCGTGGGTGATGGTGTTGCGGGTGACCACCAGCCAGCTGTTGCAGCCGTGGGCGTGATACCAGTGCTCCCGGTGTTCTCCCGCGGGATTATCGCGCAGGTAAACGTATTCGAAGAACGCCGCGTCATCGGCTTCGGGCCGCGTCGCGCGCGCATCGCCGCGATAGACGAATTCGCGGATGTCGCGGGAGCCGCAGAAGGGGCAGGGGATGCGCATGTCAGTGCAGGTTCGGTTGTGCGCCGCGTCCACCCTCGTCGATGAGGTGTCCGGTGGCGAAGCGGTCGAGGCGGTAAGCGGCGGCCGTCGCGTGTGACTGGTCGGTCGCGAGCAGGTGTGCGAAGCACCAGCCCGAGGCGGGCGTGGCTTTGAAGCCGCCGTAGCACCAGCCGGCGTTGAGGTAGAGACCGCCGATGGGCGTGCGATCGATGATCGGTGAGCCGTCCATGGACATGTCCATGATCCCGCCCCAGGTCCGCAGCACGCGGGCGCGACCGAGGGCGGGGATCAACGCCATTGCGTTCTCGCACACGTCCTCGACGATCGGCAGGTTGCCGCGCTGGGCATACGTGTTGTAGCCGTCGATATTGCCGCCAAAGACAAGGCCGCCCTTGTCGGACTGGCTGATGTAGAGGTGCTCCGCGCCGAACGTCACCACGCCGGGGATCACCGGCTTCAGGCCCTCGCTCACGAACGCTTGCAGCACATGGCTTTCGATGGGCAGCCGCAGCCCTGCCAGGGCGGCCACGCGCGAACTGCTGCCGGCGACAGCGACGCCAATCTTCTTTGCCGCGATGTTGCCGCGTGAGGTCTCCACGCCGGCCACGCGTCCATCGGCGGCGCGGGTGAACCCCGTCACCTCACAATTCTGGATGATGTCGACGCCGCGATCCGACGCAGCGCGCGCATACCCCCACACGACGGCATCATGCCTCGCTGTACCGGCGCGACGCTGCAGCAGGCCGCCCATGACGGGAAAGCGCGCATTGTCGAAATTCAGGAAAGGCGCAAGCTTGCGGACGCCGGCTTGGTCAAGAAGTTCCGCATCCACGCCATGCAGCCGCAGGGTGTTGCCGCGCCGCGCATAGGCGTCCCTTTGGCCGTCGCTGTGATACAGATTCAGGATGCCCCGCTGGCTGACCATGGTGTTGTAGTTCAGGTCCTGCTCGAGGCCCTCCCACAGCTTCATGGACCACTCGTAGAACGGTACGTTGCCGTCGTGCCCGTAATTGGAGCGGATGATGGTGGTGTTACGGCCGGCGTTGCCGCCGCCGATCCAACCTTTCTCGAGCACAGCAATGCGGGTGATGCCGTGATTCTTGGCGAGGTAATAGGCGGTGGCGAGGCCGTGGCCGCCGCCGCCAACGATGACGACGTCGTATTCGGCAGCGGGCGCCGCGTCGCGCCATGTCCGTTGCCATTGCCGATGCCCGCGCAGGGCATGCTTTGCTAAGCTGAAGATCGAAAAGCGCGGCATGGTGGACAACTCGACAGTCCGGTTGCGAAAGGACCTAGCAGACTTTCACTAATGGGGCTAGAACTATAGACTATAAATCGCCATCGTAAGAGGTCGCCGTGAATCCCTCCCAGTCCCTGCGCGCCAAGATGAAGGAACGGCTCCTTCACGTGATGGCGGCGCACAGCCCGTTGTCGGCGAAGCTGGCGATGGAGGCGGGCTTCGATGGCCTGTGGGCGTCGGGGTTCGAACTCTCCGCGTTGTACGGTCTGCCGGACGTGTCCGTCATCAGCATGACCCAGCATCTCGACATGATGCGCGCCATGGCGCGGCAGGTGAGCATTCCGATCGTCGCCGACATCGATACCGGCTACGGCAACGCCGTGAACGTCCACCACGTCATCCGCGAATACGAAGCCGCCGGCGCCGCGGCGATCGTGATGGAAGACAAGACGTTTCCGAAAGTCACGAGCTTGGCGGCGGATGGCCGGCAGGACCTGCTGCGCATCGAGGAGTTCCAAGGCAAGATCGAGGCGGCGCGGGCGGCGCGCACAAATCCGGATTTCGTGATCATCGCGCGCATCGAAGCGCTGATCGCCGGCCTGGGGCAAGAAGAGGCGCTCAAGCGCGGCGAAGCCTATATGAAGGCTGGCGCGGATATGATCCTGATTCACTCCAAGTCAAAATCGTCCGAGGAGATCGAGGCTTTCCTGCGCGCGTGGAACGGCAGCGTGCCGGTGGTGATTGTGCCCACGACCTATCCGGAATTGACCGCGCCGCGCATCGAGGCCTTCGGCAAGGTAGGCATTGTGATCTATGGCAATCATGCCATTCGTGCCTCGGTCACGGCGATGAAGGATGTGTTCGCGCGCATCCGCAAGGATGGCGGCATCCAGAATGTGAACAAGGACATCGTGCCGGTGGAGGAGATCTTCCGTCTCCAGGACATGGCCGAGATGAAAGCGATTGAGAAAGCCTACCTGCGCTGAGGCGCGGGATTTTTGATGACTCACGAGCGCGCACCTCGGTAAAGTGCGCACGCGCCTGATTTGACGGTCACAGCTTGCGGGGCGCGTTATAAATATCCGCTAAAGCGCGACTGAGGCAGATGTGCCTCCCGCTTTGGCAGCCCCGCACCCCCGACGAATCGGCGCGCAACCGAGAAGGAAGCGCCGCGATGTCGAGTGTGTCACACCGCCACCAAACAACGCCTTCGGCAATTGCCGCCGAGTTCACCCTCCCGGGCTGTACGACGATTCACGTCATGCGGTTCCACGGCACGCAGGAATGGGCGATGACGGCGCTGCTGACGGCGGAACTCGAGCGCGTGCAGGCCCAACTCGTGCGCATGGTCGCGCTTCGCCACCGCGACGGCGCGACCGTGATCGAGTGCCGCGTGAGCGGCGTCACAGAACAGGCCGCATGCGGGCTCATCGCAAAGCTCAAGCGTGCGTCGTTCGTGACCGGCGCCCGGATCGAGCATCTGTTGCTCAAGGCGCTTCCGCGGCATTCCGGTTGATCCGGCGTGCTTCCTGTTCTATGGTTCTAGAACCAAATAGCACAGGACGTCCGCCGTGCCAGCACTCACCAAGGATCAGGTCCACGCTTTTGAAGACGGAGGCTATCTCGCGCCGTTGCGGGCGATTCCGGCGGAGACGGCGACCGCCATCCAGAATGACCTAGTCACCCTTGAGGCGCGCGAAGGGCCGTCCATCTGGACGCGCACGAAGTTCAAACCGCATTTGCTGATCAAGAGCCTGAACGATCTCGTGCGCACGCCCGCGATTCTGGACGCCGTCGAAGGCATTCTCGGGCCGGACATCCTGGTGTGGGGCGTGGGGCGTTTCGCCAAGCCCGCGAAGGATCCGGGATTCTTCAGCTACCACCAGGACTCCACCTACTGGGGTCTGTCGGAACCCGCGCTGGTCACGGCATGGGTCGCGCTCACGCCGTCTAACCCCGCGAGCGGTTGCATGCGCGTTCTTCCGGGCTCGCACAAGCTCGCGCAGTTGCCGCACAAGGATACCTTCGGCGACAACAACATGCTGAGCCGCGGGCAAGAAGTGGAAGTCGACGTGGACGAAGCCAAGTTGGTCGATCTCGTGCTCACGCCGGGTGAGATGTCGTTCCATCACGTGATGGCGGTGCACGGGTCGGGCGCGAATACGGCGGATCATCCACGTGTGGGCATCGGCATCCGCTACATCGCCGGCCGCGTCGCGCACGTGGAAGGCTTCAAGGAAAGCGCCACGCTGGTGCGCGGCAAGGACCATCACGGCCACTACCTTCTCGAGCCGCAGCCGACGCGGGATTTCGAGCCCGCGTGCGTGGCGTTCTATGAGGCGATTGTCGATGAGTCCAAGCGCCGGCGCGATACGCTTGCGGCGCGCGCGAGCTAACGCGGGATCAACGCCGCGCCGTCGGATGGTTTGAGCCTGAGATATCCTGCGGCCGAGACAATCTCGAACATCCCCAGCGTCACCAACACGATGGTAAAGTCGCGCAACGTGATGGGGCCCCCGTGTGTGAGCACCGTCAGCATGCCCGCGGCGATCGCCACGCTCGCGCTCATGGATAGCCGTTGCACCACCGCGAAAATGCTCGTGCCGTTGCTCATCGCCTCGCTGGCAATGTCCACGTAGCCGAGTGCATTGAGCGTGGCGAGCTGGATGGAGCGCAACACGCCAAGCAGCCATAAGAATCCGACAATCAGCACCTGCCAGCCGTCCGCGTGGAACAACGAGAGTCCCGCCATCATGAAGCCCAGCAGCACCGCGTTGCCGACCAAGACATTGCGCAGGCCCAAGGCGCGCAGCACATGCTTCATGCCGAGCCGCATGGTGAAAGAGCCCGCCGTGATCACGATCATCAATAGTCCTGCATGAAGCGGGCTATACCCAAACCCGATCTGAAAGAACAGCGGTAGCAGAAACGGAATCGCGCCAACCCCCAACCGCGACACGCTGCCGACAAGCACCGAGACCGCGAACGTGCGAATGCGAAACAGGCTGAGGTCTAGGATGGGATTGGGGAACGTCCTCACGTAGCGCCCGTAGAGCCAGAACATCGCGGCGGCGCCGACGACCAAGCCGACTTGCTTCGCCGGCGAGATGAAATCGCGTCCGATATTCTCCAACGCGAGTTGTCCAAGCGCTAACCCAATCGCGACAATCACAAATCCACGGGCATCGAAGGGCGCCGGCCGCGCCGGTTGGATATCGTCGATGAACTTGAGGGTCAGCAGAATTCCCGCGATTCCGATCGGAATATTGATGAAGAAGATCCAATGCCACGACACATACTGCGTCAGCAATCCGCCGATCAGCGGACCCAGCATCGGTCCGACCATTCCCGGGATGGCGATGTAGTTCATCGCTGTGATGAGTTGGTCCTTCGGGAAGGCGCGCACGACGATGAGCCGTCCGACCGGCGTCATCATGGCGCCGCCGATGCCCTGAACGATGCGCATCGCCACCAGCATCTCGAGAGACTGCGCCGCGCCGCATAAAGCGGAGCCGAGCGTGAAGAGTCCGATTGCGGCGCAGTACACGCGCCGCGCGCCGAAGCGGTCGGCGATCCAGCCGCTGATGGGAATGAACACAGCGAGGCTCAGGAGATAGCTGGTGATCGCCAGGCTCAGTTCCGGCGGCGTAACATGCAGGCTGTCGGCGATCTGGGGCAGCGCGGTGCCGAGGATCGTGGTGTCGAGCCCCTCCATGAAAAATCCGCCGGCTACCGTCACTGGAACGACGTACCCGGTGCGCGTCGGTGCGGGAGGTTGGGGGGCGGTCATGGCGCGCTATTCGCCCCGCCCAGGGTTGTCATCAAAATGTCCTATTGCGACTATGGTTCTAGCCGCTATCATACACCGTCCATCCGACTTGTCTGCGGTGAGGAGCGTAGAATGACGCATCAGAACGCCATCGTGCAGGCGCAAAACGCCATGACGCAGGGACTTCAGCCCGCCGACATCAAAGCGGCCATCGATCGCCAGCGGCCGGGCTGGACGCTCGACCAGATGTTCTACGCCTCGCCGGAAATCTTCGAGTACGAGCGCAAGAACTACCTTCCCTATCGCTGGTACGTGCTGGGCCACATCAGTGAGTTGCCTGAGACAGGTTCGCACATCGTGCGCGATCTGCTCGGCGAGTCCGTAATTGCCGTGCGCGACGGCGAAGGTACGGTGCGCGGCTTCTACAACGTCTGCCGTCACCGCGGCTCGCGCATCTGCGACAAGGACGGACGCGCCCAGAGCTTGGTGTGCCCGTACCACGCATGGTCCTACCGGCTCGACGGTTCCGTACGCAATGCGCCGGCGATGCCCGAGGGCGTGGACCTGAAGCAGCGCGGACTGGTGCCAATTCCGCTGCGCGTCATCGGCGGCGTGATCCTTGGCAGCCTCAAGGCCGATCCAGCCGGCCTCGACGACATCACGCCGCAGGCGGAAGCGGTGCTGCAGTATCAGGGCATTCCCACGGCACGAATCGCGGCCCGGCGCCGACACCTCACCAAGGCGAACTGGAAGCTGGTGATGGAGAATTGGTACGAGTGCTACCACTGCCTGCCCAATCATCCCGAATTCTGCAGCGTGATGAAGAAGCACGTCGACGTCATGGCACGAGACGCCGGTGAAGAAGCAGAAGCCGCCTGGGAAGCGGAACAGGATCAGTGGTCGCGGGAAGTTTCCGATCCCAGCTCACCGGTGCAAATTTCCAAGCGCACCGTCCGCACGCCAATGCTCATGGGAGAAGTGAGCCGCTCCGTGATCGGAGGCGGACTTAAGACCCAGTCGAAGGACGGGGAGCCCGTAGCCCCTCTCATGGGCCAGATTAAGAAGTACGACGGCGGCATCAATTCTTTCGGCGTGCGGCCATTCTCCTCCGTGAAGATGCTCAACGACTATGCCGTGATCTTCCAATTTTATCCTGTGAGCGCGGATGAGACGGACATCTATTTCACTTGGCTCGTGAACGGCGGCGCCAAGGATTCGGACTTCGACCTTGAACGGCTTCTGTGGTGCTGGGACGTCACCGTGGCGCAGGACACCATCCTGTCAGAGCGCAACGCGGCCGGCGTGAAATCCGCAGCCTATACGCCGGGCCCATACTCAAAGCTGGAACAGCGCACGTCCAGCTTCATCGGCAACTACCTGAAGGAACTGGCGCACAGCTTCGCCAAGATCTAAGCCAACAGCGCCGCTAGTTCGCTCTTGATCGCGGCCACTTCGGCCGCGAGGTCTTGGATGTGCTGTGACGTTGCGCGCGCGCCGATCTCGCCCACATAGAACAGGTGACTGCCATTCACACGCCGGCTGAGGCGGGCTGTCACCCCGTCCATGAGTTTGCACAGATTCTCAATTCCACGCTCGTCGAGCTCCCGCGTCGGATCGTCGGCTTTGCGCATGCCGCTCTGCAGCGCCGGCTTGATCATGCGCCGATAGAGGACCTGCGCGGTAAGCATCCCGAAAATCGAGCTGTCGGTGGCCGTGTGGATCATGTCCTCGACGCTCATGGACGCGATAGCGGCGCAGATCGGGTAATTCGCGAAATCAAGCGAGCCCTGATCGGTGATCGACGCGAAGACGTCCTGAATCAGGCCCTTGTCGGTGTAGCGCTCCGGCTCACCCCGGAAGTTGATCGGCGAGTTGGTGACATAGAGTTTCGCATAAGCGTCACGGTCAACGACGAGCCGTCCATTGACGCGATCCACCATCTGCAAGAGGCGTTCGCGGCCTTTAAAGATCGAGCTGTTCGGGCTCGATCCGTCGAGCAGACCCGATGGCGCCAACTTGATATCCGCGATGCGCAATTCGCCGAAGCCGGGAATAGGCGCGGCGGCTGAAAGGCCGATGAAGAGCTCCAGGTCGATGCCGCGCTCGCGCAGTTCCATATGCAGATTGCGCGCGACCCGGCCGCCCAGGCTCCATCCCAGGCCGATTACCCGTGGCGACAGGCGTTCCTTCTTGATGATGTCGGCCACCACGGCGGCGTCGGACGCGGCCCATTGCGCGACCGTCATCCCTGGCACGGGATGATTCACAGCGGGATGATCGCAAGGATAGGACAGCGCGAGGGTGCTGAACCCAGCGCGGGTCAGGTGGGAAAACAAGAAGTCGTCGGGGAGCGACCCGGGGTGGCCGTAGAAGGTGCGGGCAAGGTGACCGCCGCCAGGCACGCCCAGGATCAGCGGCTTAGCGGAGTCGCCGCGCTGGAACTTGGCGAGACGGGGAAATCCCGCGCCGTTCAGAATCTGCTCGCCGGGAAAGAGCTTTTCGGGCGACTGCGCGGCGTTCGCCTCGCCCAGGGGCAGGCCGGCGAGAGACACGGCCAGCACGGCAGCCGGGGGCGCCAGACAGTCGCGGCGCGTGATCCCGGCCTGGGGCGGTGATGGGCTCTCGTCCGAGATGTCTACTGGCCGCATGCTCAGCCCTCCCGCCCCATGGTTTGGTAGTATCAGTCTAGAACTTACCGTCTGGACGGAACAAGCGGCCCCAGCGTGAGGCCTTTGTGACACCGCCACAGGGTGTCACGGGCACGTGAAGTGGCCCTCGGCAGTCCCAAACCCCAAGAGTCACAAAATGATAACTATGCTTCTATCGTTCTAGACACTAATAGGCCTGATCAGTTAGCCTCGGTCTCGGGGCCGTTCATGGAGGGGATTCCAGATGAAGTTGGACAGCAGGGTTCTTCGGTCACTCGCACTCGCGACCACGTCCATCACAATCCTCGCGCCGATTGCCGGTGCCTACGCACAGGACGCCAAGCGCAACGACATCGAAGAGGTTGTCGTCACCACCGGCACCAATATCCGCGGCATTGAGCTACATCCCGTCGTCAACGTCCAAGCGGTCGAACGCGAGCGCATCGAGCAAAGCGGCGTCGGCCAAATGGTCGACCTCATCAAAGACATTCCCGCCAACACCGGCACCAACCAGTACAACGAAAACAGCCAGCTCTCCGGTACCGCGCAGTTCGCGCTGCGCGGCCTTGGCTATTCCTCGACGCTCACGCTCTTGAATGGCCGCCGCGCGGGCGTGGCGCCTTTGTCCGACAAATCCGGCTCGGACTTCGTCGACATCAATCAATTTCCGCTGGCGATGATCGGCCGTCTCGACGTTTTGAAAGACGGCTCCTCGGCGATCTACGGCTCGGAAGCCGTCGCCGGCGTGGTGAACATCGTCACGCGCAAGGGCTTCAACGGGCTTGAGTTCAGCACCGACCACTACTCGTCGACCAACGATGCCTACTCGATCAATCTCGCCGCCGGCCACCAGTTCGATCGAGGTTACGCCAACCTCTACGCGACCTACTATCATCAGACGTCCAACCAGCGCAGTGCCTTCGACTGGCTGGTCGAACGCGTCGGCGGCAACGGCGTGCCAGGCAATTCGCAGCTGATCAACAACCAGGGCTTCCCGGGCACCTTCGCCCTCGCCACTTTCAATGCAGCCGGTCGTCCGACCATGTCGACGGGCGCCATCAACTCGCCGGATCCGAACTGCCAAGCTCTTGGCGGCATCTTTCGCCTGAACAACGGCGTCGCGGACACCACCACCTGCAACTTCGACTTCATGGACCAGGTGGGCGTCATCCCGAACGAGCACCGCGTTCAGGGCTTCGTCGAGGGCGGTTTCGACATCACCGACAGTATCTCGTACTTCAACGAGTCCAGCTTTTCGCGCAACCAGATGCGCACGACCCAAGCTGTCGGCGGATACTCCAACGGCGCAGCGGTGGGCGGGCAGATCTACGTTCCGGCGAACCACCCGTTCAACTTTTTCATCCAGGATCCCAACAACGCGCGCGCTATCATCGCGATCAATCCCGCGCAGTGGAATCCGGCGATCCATACGGCTGTGCCGGTTGTGGGCCCCTACCGTCCTATGGGCAACTTCTACAGTTCGCCGAAGCGCCAGACCAATACCTACATGCGCTTCCTTAACGGGATCGAGGCCAACATCGGCCGCTGGCATGCGGAGGTGTCGCACATCTTTGCCCACGCCGAGTACCAGGAACTCAACGGTATCGGCGTCAATGCCCAGAATCTCAACAACATGATCACGGCGGGCACTTACAATCCGTTCGGCACTTCAATCCTTACGCCGGGCTTAGTCTCGCCAAAGGACGGTCGCAGCGTCGCCGGCAACTCTGCGGCGGCCGTCAGCCAAGTCTTCTTCACAGCCCAATACAATCGGCGCACAGAGCAGAACGTCGTCGACGTGTCCGCCTCCGGTCCCGTGTGGGATCTCCCCTCAGGCCCGATAGCGGTCGCGGTGGGCGCGCAGTATCGCTACCTCTCGCTCAACTACATTCCGGACTCGATCAATGCCGCGGGTCTCGGCACCAGCACGACGACCGATGCGGGCTTCTCCCAACGGCAGCGGGTCTGGTCCGAGTATGCCGAAGTCGTGATCCCCTATCACGACATCGCCCAGGTTCAAGTCGCCGTCCGGCATGAAGACTTCGGCGCCGGCGTGGGCGCGACCACGGACCCCAAGGTCACCGGTCGCCTCAATCTCTTCAACGGCGTGCTCGGGCTGCGCGCATCATGGGGTACGTCATTCCAGGCACCGACCCTGACTCAGGGCTCGACAAGCCAGCTGCTGGCCATCCTGAACGACAACGCGGTGCGCGGGCCCACGGGTATGATTTGCCAAGCAACCACGCAAGGCAACGGCGCGACCGTCATCACAACCGGCGGCAACCTCTCGCCGCAGAATTCGAAAAATATCAATCTGGGCGTCGATCTGAAACCCCTCGATAGCGTTGTGCTGAACCTTGATTACTGGCGCTACAACTACACCAACCTGATCGCCGCCGGTCAGAACGCACAGTCCATCCTCAGTGGCGAATGCGTCGGTGGCGTATACCGGGCCGATGCGCGTATCAGCCGCTTGCCGAACGGATTGGTTAGCACCATCACGACGTCCTACGTGAACGTCGGCAAAGTGATCACCGACGGCCTGGACCTCAGCGCGTCCTACACCACTTCGCTTGGCAGCTACGGCAATCTTGCGCTGCGCGGCGATGCCACATACGTGCGCAAATTCGACGTCTACGGCGCCAACGGAGTCGCCCAGAACAACGTGCGCAGCCGCAACTTCAACAACAACTTCGCCCCCATGCCGCATTGGCGCGGCATCGCCCGGGCCGTGTGGTCCACGGGCATTCATGAGGTTTCCTTGGGCATGAACTACATCGGGCCATATCTGAACGACCAGAGCTTCAACGCACCGGTTTCCGCTTTCACCACCGTTGACTGGCAGTACTCGCTCCACTTCGATCGCCTGTTCGGCGTGGGTCAGAACACGCTGCTTGCTGTCGGCATGAACAACGCCTTCGACCGCGATCCGCCGGCGCTGAATCGCTACACCGCGGCCGGCGTGCCGGTGACCGGTCCTTTGGCGGTTGATCGTCCTGGCTATGACGCCCTGGGTGGCGCCAACATCCAAGGGCGCATTATCTATGCGCGCCTGAAGCAGACGTTCTAAACGGCCGAGCATAAGCGGGCGGCGGCATCCCTCGGCCGCCGCCCGTCTGCTTTTTGCCCCGCATGCTATGCTGAGCTGTACGCGGCGATGAGGGCGATGGTGATGGTCACCACGGGGGACGGGCGGTCATGCTGACGTTCTGGGCGATCTTTATGATCGTCGTGCTCATCAGCTTGCTGATGCATGGCCGCATTCCCGCCATCGCGGTCCTCGTTCTGGTACCCCTAGTCTTCGGCATTTTCGCCGGCTTCGGTGTGGAGCTAGGGGCGATGATGCTGCAAGGCATGGTGAAGCTCGCGCCGACAGGGATCATGTTGGCCTTCGCCATCTTCTACTTCGGGCTCATGGTGGACGCGGGCCTGTTCGATCCGCTCGTGCGCGCGGTCTTGAAAGTGGTCAACGGCGATCCCGTCAAGATCGTGACCGCGTCCGCGGTCCTTGCCCTGGTCGTCTCGATCGACGGCAACGGCGCGACCAGTTACCTGATCTGCGCCTCGGCCCTCATGCCACTGTATCGCAGGATCGGATTGGACCCGGTGATCTTCGCCGGCATCCTGCTTCTTGCAGTTTCGGTCACACACACCTTGCCCTGGGCCGGGCCGACGGCGCGTCTCTCCATTGCGCTGGGCGTCGACGTTTCAGATGTCATCGTTCCGCTGATTCCCACCATGCTGATCGGCGGTGCGGCGGTGATCGCGCTCGCGTACTACTACGGCCTCAAGGAACGCCGCCGCTTGGGTCAGTTGAAGCTGAACAATGATCCGGTGTTTGAAGTCCAAGATGGAATGTCGGCCGAGGCCTGGGCCAATCCGGAACTCAAGCGCCCGAGGGCATTTCCCTTCAACCTTGTCCTCACGATCGGGCTGCTAGTGGCGCTGGTGGAGGGGTCCATCCCACTGTCCGTCCTTTTCATCGCCGCCGCGGGGCTCGCGCTGTGGGTGAACTATCCGGTGCCGAAGGACCAAAGGGCACGATTCGCGGAACACGCGCCGACCATCTTCCGCACTGTCTCACTCACTTTCGCCAGCGGCGCGTTCGTCGGAGTGCTCAATGGGACCGGCATGACCGATGCGATCTCGAATGATGTCACGCAAATCATGCCGCCAGCTGTCGGCCCCTACCTTGTCCCGATCGCGGGCGTTCTGGGGTGGCCGTTCGAGTTCTTCGCCACCAACGACGCCTACTTCTTCGGCATCCTCACGGTGCTCACGAAGACCGCCGGTAACTTTGGAATTGAGCCGGTGGAGATGGCGCGCGCCGCGGCGCTGAGTTCTCCGATCACCTTGCTCAACGTCACCGCTGCGTCGACCCAGCTTCTGATCAGCCTCACGGGCATCGACTACGGCCGCCTTCTGCGTTTCACGTTCGTCTGGGCACTCGCACTGTCGACGCTGCTCCTGGTCGCCGCGTTTCTCACGCAGGCGATCCCCTTCATTGGCCGATAGTGTCCGGCGCGAGGATGTCGCGATAGCGCTCGCGATCGATGTTCCCGCCGCTCAGAACGACCCCGACCTTGCGGTTCGCCATCGCCGCCTTCTCCTGCAGCAGCGCTGCGAGAGCCGCTGCGCCCGCGCCTTCGGCCAGGTTGTGGGTGTCCGTGAAGTAGTGTCGCGCTGCCGCCCGCATTTCTGAATCGCTGACCGTGACAATACGGTCGGCGCCGCGCCGGATAATCTCGACGGCACGCGCGTCCGGCGTGCGCACCGCCAGTCCATCGGCGAATGTATCGACCTTCTCGGTTTCCACCGGTTGGCCGGACGCGAAGGACAGCGCATAAGCCGGCGCGCCCGCCGCCACCACGCCGACGACCCGCGTCGCCAAGCCCAACGCATCCCGCATCGCGATCACGCCGCAAATCCCGGACCCGAGCCCGATCGGAACGTAAACCGTGTGCAAGTCCGAAACTGACTTGAAGAGTTCCAGCGCATAAGTGGCGACGCCTGTCACAAGGGCCGGATGGAAGGATGGCACGGGATGCAGCCGCCGCGCCGAGGCGAGATCGCGCGCGTGTTCCAGGGCTTCTTGGAAGTCACGGCCAAATTCGACCAACTCCGCGTCATAGGCGCGCATCGCCGCATTCTTCTCGGGCGAGTTTCCATGGGGCACGACAATCGTGGCCCTCAGGCCGCGCGCGCGCGCCGCCAACGCGATACTCTGCCCGTGATTGCCGCGGGTCGCCGCGATGACCCCGCTCACGCCTGGATCGCGACACGCAAGCTCAGCGAGATACATCAATCCACCGCGCACCTTGAAAGCGCCGGTGGGAAGGTGATTCTCATGCTTGACCCACACCTCTGCGCCGCACCGCTGGCTCAGCAATGGCCAGCAGATCTGCGGTGTGGGGCTCAGGCTGGCGTAGACGATCTCTGCCGCCGCTTCCACATCGGCAAGGGACGGAACGCTGGGGTCGTCGGTCATCTCGTGACTGTAACGTCAGTCCGTGAACGGCACATCCAGCATGTACAGGTGGTCTCCGATCTCCGTCCGCGCGCGCGTGCGGATGCAATGGATCGAGCCGGCTTCCTTGAAGTAGTGGATGCGCGGCTCGCGCCAGGGCTCTTCAGGGAAGTGGATCGCCGCCGCTGGCTGGCCGGCTTTCACCTGCTCGTCGATCTCGACGTAGGGCTCGAATAGGCCCGAACACTCTGCGACCACGTACTGCTTGTTGGGCAGGCGGCGCACCAGTTGTGTCGGCGGCGGCGGCTCGTTGGTGATGGGCTTTTTCAATGCGCCGAGATGGAACAGAAGGCGGTCGAGGCCGGCCTCCGCCTGACGCAAGGCATCGACAGTGATGTAAGCCCCGCCGCCCAACTCGCTGGCGAATCGCAGCACGTTGTTCTTGTCGCACGATCCGATCAGCTTCTTGCCATGCGAAACGAGGCCCCGCAGGATCACCGTCTTCGGCATGGCGAAAACCTCAAGCAACTTCAGCAGATGCTGAAACTTTTCCGGATCCTGATGCTGGTAAACGTGTACCGAAGGCGTCACGTAGTCGGTGGCACCGCCGGAATGGAAATCGAGCAGATAGTCCACGCGCGGCATCAACTCGGTGTCGATGAAATACGCGAGTTCCCGGGTCGGTGAGCCTTGGATTTCGCCCGGGAAGGAACGGTTGAGATTCTGGGCATCGAGCGGCGAGTTGCGCTGCCCGGCGAAGGCCGCCGGTGCATTGGCGGCGTTCATGATGATGAGCGTGCCGCGCACATTCTCGATGTCGAGCTTGCGCATCAGCTTCATGGCCATCACCTGGCCCTCGAACTCATCGCCGTGCACTCCGCCGAACAGCAGAATGCGTGGCCCAGGCCCGTTCTTGAAAATCGCGACCGGAATCGGAAAGCCGGTTTCCCGGTCGTTGATGGAGATGTTCAGGCGGAAATAGCCGAACTGACGGCCTTCCTTGTCGAGATCGAGGTCTGTCCAAACCGGGGAAGCGGCCGCGGATTTTTGCTCCAACATGGCTCGCTCCTACCGGGTCCAGGGCTGGTGAAGGATGAACATCATGTCCCCCAGCTGCGTATGTGCGAGTTGGCGCACGGCATGAACAAAGGCATCGCGTTTGAAATGGGCAATCCACGGCTCCCGCCACGGCTCGTCGGGGAAATGGATAGCACCGGCGGGTTGTCCCGCTTTCACGGCGTCGCCCAGTTTGACGTAGGGCTCGAACAGACCGGAGGCCATGGCAAAGACGTACTCGGAGTTCGGCAAACGGTGGATGAACTCTACTTTCTCTGGCGGTTCATCGGTGATGGGTTGGCGCAGAGCGCCGAGGTGATGGAGCAGGCGCGCCAAGCCCTTTTCCGCGCGCCGCAACGCTTTCACCGTGATCCCACCGCCGCCGCCGAGTTCGGTGGAGAACCGCAACACACCCAGCCGATCGCAGGCGCCGATCGCCTTCTTGTCGTGATCCACCAGGCCTTTCAGGATCACGCTGTTCGGCATCCCGAACACCCGCAGCATCTCGAGCAGGCGCTCGAATGTTGCCGGGTCATGATGCTGGTACACGTGCGCGGACGGCGTGAAGTACGCGCTGTCGTTCCCGGAATGGAGATCGATCAAATATTCCACTTTCGGCAGCAGAATTTCATTGATGTAGTATGCGATCTCTTGCGTCGGCGTTCCACGCGGATCGCCCGGGTACTCGCGATTGAGATTGCCGCCGTCCAGCGGAGATGTGCGCTTGCCCGCGAAGGCCGCCGGGGCATTGGCCGCGGACAAGATGATGAGATGCCCTTTGACGTTTGCGATGTCGAGCGTGCGGATGAGCTTCATCAGCATCACCTGGCCCTCGAACTCGTCGCCGTGAACGCCGCCGAGCAGCAGAATGCGCGGACCGGGCCCATTCTTGAATACGGCAATGGGTACAGGAAGGAAGCTCGAGGCCCGCCCATCAACGGAGATGTTCACGCGGAGGTAGCCGAGAGACTTGCCTTCCTTGTCGAGATCGACGTCGGTCCAGATCCGCGAGGGGCCTTTCGGCAGGGTGCTCGAGGATGTCTGCGCGCTCGTCGTCATCGGAGGCCTCGTGATGCTTAGGGCGTCTGTTCCAAGAGATCGCGGATCAATTCCAGCCCGCGTCGGACATCACCGGTGGTTTCCGGGGTGGACAGGGACATGCGGACAGAATTGGTGACGGGCTTGTCGTCAACGGCGAAGAGCTCGGCCGAGCGCAGCAGAACGCCGCGGCGTTCCGCTTCGGCCATGAACGCCGTTCCGGTCCATTGTTTCGGGAGATTGAGCCATATGTGCATGGAGCCGGGTTTGGACTCCATGTTGAAGCGCGTCAGAACCTCACGCGCTATCCCCTCTCGGGCAATACACTCATCCTGGATGCTCTTGGTGATCTGCGCGGCGAGGCCGGTGTTGATCCAGTTGGTCACCATGGCCGAGGACAGGGGCGCTGGATGCCAAAAGGAAAGGTGCTCCACGGGACCTATGATCTCAGTCGCCGCTTCGTATGAGGGGGCAACCATGAAAGCCAGCCGCAGGCCGTGGGAGAGACACTTGGTCGTACTCATCACGTACCAAGTGATGTCCGGCGCATAGGCGGCGATCGGTTGCGGCGCGTCCGCGTGCAGCAATCCCAGCGCTTCGTCCTCGATAATGGCAACGCCGTAACGCCGCGCGATGTCGGCGATGGCGACACGCCGCGCTTGCGGGGTGATTGCCGTGGTCGGGTTCTGCACTGTCGGGTTGCAATAGAGGACCTTGGGCTTCGCCGTGCGGCAAATGTCCTCGAAGGAGTCCGGAATGATCCCGTCATTGTCGATCGCCACGCCGCGAATCTGAACGCCCGCGACGTCGGCGAGCAGCTTCACAGGGCTGTATGACAGATGCTCGGCGAGCATAAGGCCGCCGCGCCCGACCAATCCGCGCAGCAAGGTGAGCACGGCGCTCTGTGTGCCGTTGGTGATCAGCAATCGCGAGGGATCGATGTTGGCGCCGAAACGGGGCGCGAGAAACGCGCCGCCCGCGATACGTTCTTCTTCAGCACCGCGCGGAATGCTCTGGTGGGTGAGATCGCCGAGATTGTGTTTGCGCGCGACATTCTTGAAGGCCTGGATCATGCAGGCGTGCAGGTCTGACGGCACCGGCGGCAACGACCGGCGGAAGTCGATCACCTGGCGCGCGGCCGGGCCCGGGCGTCGTATGGTCTTCAGGCGCGGCATGGGAATGGCGGAAACGTGCGGCATAGTTCCTGTTCACCCCAGAACACGACCCTCGCATCGCATGTCCAGGCCATTTGGTTCTAGAAGCATAGTGCCTAGGCGTCGTTCTATACCCATAACCCCAAAGCCGTCTATAATAATCTGGCGATTTTCGTGCATAGAGCGAGGGGTCAAGGGCTGGGATGGAGAAGGCAGGAATTAGCCTGTGGCGACAGGTCGGCGAGGCGCTGGCCACTGAGATCGAGAATGGTGTTCTCGCCACGGATGAGCGGTTGCCTTCCAGTGAGGCGCTGGCCAGTCGGTTTTCCGTAAACCGTCACACAATCTTAAAAGCAATTTCACATCTCGAATCCATCGGGCTTGTTCGCATGGAGCGCGGACGCGGCACCTATGCCGTGGTCAATCCGCTGGAGTTGCGCTTGGGCGCGCGCAGCTGGTTCGAGCAGAACCTGCGCGAGAGCCATCGGACTCCCAGCCGGAAGTTGCTCGGCGTGCAGGAAATCCGCGCCCCGGCTGAAGTTGCGACGGCTCTGAAGTTGCCCGAAAACGCGCCGGTGCTTTTTGTCACGCTCCTCGGCGAGGCCGACGGCATTCCCGTGAACTACAACTACAATTATTTTCCGATGAAGCGATTGCCGGGCATCGCCGACGTGTTCGAGTCTTTCATGAAGACACCCACGGAAAACTTCTCGTTCACCGAAGTCTTCAAATCCGTCGGCGTTACCGACTTTCGGCGCAAGACCATTCGCATCCGTTCGCGTCCGCCGCGGCGTGAAGAGGCGGTGCGCCTGATGATGCCGCCGAGCGGCCACGTGCTCGTCACCGAGGTCACGCAGGTCGACGCAAAGGACCGTCCGATCGCCTATGCCGAAACGTGCTACAGCGCCGGCCGGGTGACCCTGGTGGTCGACTTATAAGGACAGTATTTGTTCTAGACGCATAGAACTTAACGGCCTACGCTATGGCGTGAATTGGAAACGGCCTTCCGGGCCGTCCGCGCGACGGAGGTCCCTGTCCTGGACCGTCTCAGCCTTAGTCCCTTCGACCTGATCGGCGGCGTCGCGCTGCTGCTCTGGGGCCTGCATATGGTCCAAAGCGGCATCATGCGGGGCTTTGGTGCCGACGTGCGCCGTCTGCTCGGCACGGCGCTGGGCAGCCGGCTCAAGGGATTCCTCGCCGGCGTCACGGTCACGGCCTTGCTCCAAAGCAGCACGGCCACGGCCCTACTGACGACTGCCTTGGCGGGGCGCGGCCTCATCGCCCTGGTCCCGGCCCTGGCGATCGTTCTCGGCGCGAACGTTGGCACCACCGTGATCGTCCAGATCCTGTCCTTCGACATCGCCGCGGTCGCGCCCGTGCTTGTCGCCGCAGGCGTGCTCGCCTTCAAGAAAAGCGGGAAGACGCGCACCCGCGACCTCGGCCGCGCCGCGATTGGGCTGGGCTTGGTCTTGCTGTCATTGCGTCTGTTGATGGGCGCGCTTGTGCCCCTCAGTCAAGCCCCGATGGTTCCCATGCTGCTGGAGACCATCAACCAGAATCCAATCCTGTGCGTGATTGTCGCGGCCCTGCTTAGCTGGCTTGCGCACTCCAGCGTTGCCGTCGTGCTCCTCATCATGTCATTCGCCGCCGTGCATCTGCTGGCGCCCGCGGCGGTCCTCGCCCTGATCGCCGGCGCAAACTTGGGCAGCGCGATTAACCCATTGCTGGAATCAAGCGGAAGCGAACCCGTCGCGCGGCGCCTTCCTGTCGGCAATCTTCTCAATCGCGCGCTCGGCGTCCTCATGACGGTCGCGGTGATTGAACCGCTTACTGTCGAAGCCGCGCGCCTCCAGCCTGATCTGGCCAAGCTGGCAGCTGCGTTTCATGTATTCTTCAATATGGCGCTCGCGATTATCTTCTTGCCGCTTCTGGGCCCGCTCGCGGCATTTCTCAAGCGCGCGATGCCGGATACGGCGCGCCCCGCGGATCCCTATGCCGTCGCCTACCTCGATCCCACAGCCCTCGCCACGCCGAGTGTGGCCATCGCCTGCGCATCGCGTGAAGCGCTTCATGCGGCTGATATTGTGGAAGCGATGCTCCGCGACAGTATGACGGCGCTGATGACGAACGACCGCAAGCTCGTATCGGCAATCTCGCGCATGGACAACGCCGTTGATCGTCTCGACGAGGCCATCAAGCTCTACATCACCCAAGTTACGCGGCAGACACTCGATCCGCACGACTCCCGACGCGCCATGGAAGTACTGGCCTTCAGCATCAACCTCGAACACATCGGCGATATCATCGACAAAAGCCTGATGGAATTGGCGGCGAAAAAGATCAAGCGCAAGCTTCAATTCTCAAAGGAAGGCGCGGCGGAGATCGAGGCCTTCCATCGCCGCGTGCTGGAAACCCTCAAACTCGCCTACGGTGTCTTCATGTCGTCCGACGTCGGGGTCGCGCGACGTCTCGTGCGAGGCAAACAGGAACTGCGGCTCGCCGAGACGGCGGCAGCTGAAAGTCACCTTGATCGACTGCGCCAAGGCCGGCTGGAGAGCATCGAAACCAGTTCGCTCCATCTCGACATCATCCGCGACTTGCGCCGCATTCACTCGCACGTGTGTTCGGTGGCATACCCGGTGCTCGACGGCGGGTCGATGCACAACGCCACAGGAGATATCCGTGTCCTTGCCACGTGAGGGATGTGAGATCAGGACGTTCTCGCCGGAGTTCGTGGACGGCGTGGCCCGGGTCATCGTACCCATTCAACAGGAGGAATTCGGGATCGCGATCTCCTACGCCGATCAGCCCGACCTTCAAGATATCAAAGGGTACTACCAGAAGGGCACGGGAGAGTTTTGGCTGGCGATCGCTGATGGCGAAGTCGTTGGCACGATTGCCTTGCTGGACATCCGTGATGGCGCGGCGGCGTTGAGGAAGATGTTCGTTTCCCGCAACCACCGCGGCGCACAGAAAGGCGTGGCGTCACTGTTGCTCAGAACGCTGCTGGAGCACGCAAGGAAGTAGAGCCTGTGCGAAATTTGGCTCGGGACCACGGACAAATTTCTGGCCGCGCACAAGTTCTATGAGAAAAACGGCTTTGAACTGGTGGAACTGTCCGACTTACCGGACGCGTTTCCTCGCATGAAAGTGGACACCCGATTTTACAGGCTTCGGCTGTCCTGATACGGCGTGTTCGGGATTGGCGCTGCCATTCCTGTCAATGGCGTCGTTCAAAGTTCCGCCGCCGGGTGTCACGGTAAGGCCGGGCACCCCAAAGTCATCGCCATCCGCGACGGGGTCAGAGAGCCCTTCGCGCCGATGAAGGACACGATTGTCGGCCGCCTGCGTCAGCGCCGGGCGTTCGTGCCCACGGGACGATCAGCCCCATATTGCTGCCGCTCATGGCCCGGAATAGGGCCCATGTGAGCGATCAAAGTCCGAATAGTCACGTAAGTGTCATTCCGGCTAACCGGTGTTGCGTCTAGCGTCCACGGTCGGAATTGCGCTGATATCGAAGCAGAATGACAACCAATCCCCACGACCTCTCTCGCTCATCTCCGCTCACGGACCTCATTACTGAGCGTCTCAACAGACGCGCGCTGCTCAAGTTGGCCGGTGCCGCGGGCGTCGCGCCGATGCTGCCGGGGTGCGCGGACAACGCCGAAGGATTCGCATTTCAGGAAATCGCCGCGGGCTTCGACGACAAACACCATGTCGCGCCGGGCTACGCCGCCGACGTCTTGATCCGCTGGGGCGATCCGGTCGTGCCGGGTGCGCCGCCCTTCGATCCGCAGGCGCAGACTCCGGAAGGTCAATCAAAACAGTTCGGCTACAACAATGACTTTATCGGGTTCTTTCCGCTTCCCCGCGGCAGTGCCGCATCGGATCACGGTCTTCTCGGCGTCAACCACGAGGATACCGTCGCGGTGCTCATGTTTCCCGATCCCAATGCGCTTGCACCCGCGGCATGTCTCGAACTCGAGAAATCGGCCCACGGCCTTTCCGTTGTCGAGGTGAAGAAATCGGAAGGCGGTTGGCGCGTCATCGCCGACAGCCAGTACGCCCGCCGCATCACACCGCTGGGCGACGTGTTTAATATTTCGGGCCCTGCCGCCGGTCACGAGCGTCTGCGTACGTCAGCCGATCCGCAAGGCCGCACCGTCATCGGCACGCTCGGCAACTGCTCGGGCGGTATGACCCCTTGGGGCACCTACCTGACCGCCGAAGAGAATGTGCACTACTACTTTTCGGGCGATCTCTCGCGCCGGCCTGACGTCGCTAAGTATCGCCGTTACGGCGTCCCGTCGGCTGCCCGCGGCTGGGGTTATGTCGAAGACCGGTTCAACGTGGAGCGCGAACCTAACGAACCCCATCGGTTCGGCTGGATCGTCGAAGTGGATCCTTACGACCCCAAGTCCGTCCCCGTAAAGCGAACGGCCCTTGGGCGCTTCTGCCACGAAGGCGCGGAGTGCATCGTCAATAAGGATGGTCGTATCGTTGTGTACTCAGCCGACGATACGCGCTTCGAGTATGTCTATCGGTTCGTGACGGCGCGCCCGTTCAATCAAAGCGATGCCGCTGCCAACCGCGATCTGTTGGACGATGGCGTGCTCTCCGTGGCGCGCTTCGATGCGGACGGCACATTGCATTGGCTGCCGCTCGTCTTCGGCACGGGCAAGCTGGTTCCCGAGAACGGCTTCCATAACCAAGGCGATGTCGTGATCGATTGCCGGTTTGCCGCTGAGGCCGTCGGCGCCACACCCATGGATCGGCCGGAGGGCATCGTCTACAGCACAAAGACTAGGCGGCTCTACGCCAGTTTCACGCTCAATCCAGATCGGACCCAGGAGCGGATCGATCCCGCCAATCCGCGCGCGAACAATGCCTCTGGTCATATCCTTGAACTCACGCCGCCGGGTGAGGATCACGCGGCCGCGAGCTTCAAGTGGGACGTTCTTGTGCTCTGCGGCCCACCGAACGACGCAGCGGTCGGTGCGCGCTGGGGAACGGGGACAACCGCCAACGGATGGTTCGCCAACCCCGATAACCTTGCCATTGATAGCGGCGGCCGGCTCTGGGTGGCGACCGACGGAAATACGCCGGGCACCACGGGTCGCTGCGATGGTCTCTGGGCGCTCGGAACCGATGGTGCGGGCCGTGGGCGCGGCCGGGGCTTCTTTCGCTGTCCGGTCGGCGCGGAACTGACGGGACCGCGATTCACACCCGATGGACGCACGCTGTTTGTATCCGTGCAGCATCCTGCATTCGAGGGCGCGAAAAGTCTGCCGGGGTTTGAACGCGTCTCCACCTTCGACGACCCGGCGACGCGGTGGCCGGACTTCGAGCCCGACATGCCGCCCCGGCCCGCGATCGTGGTTATCACCAAGAACGACGGCGGTGTCATCGGCTCGTGAGACGCAGGCGCTCCTCGCAGCTGGGCGATCGCGGACCCCATTCCCTGATAATTCCCTGTTTCGGGAGACAGCGCGTCCTACCCTGAGACCGGCCAAGTCGCGGAGATGCCGACAGAAATCCGCCGAATCAGGGGGCGCGTCTCAGGGGATCGGGCAGTTTTTCCCAGTATTTTCCCTGATATCAGGGAAATTGCCCCTCAAAGCCGCAGCTTGGTGACATCCCGACTGCGCACACCGCCATTACTGGGGTAATTCGATTTATATTTCAATAGTTTAGGATATTCATCGGCAGCGTTACCCATCTTTGTACCCATCCCTCGGGGTACATCGGCGTTGGGTGGACGGTCTGGCGGCCCTACGGCTGACAGGCCCCCTTCGGTGCTTATCCTTCGCGCCGCGTGTGTGGAGACTTAGCGGGGTATTGCCCGGAATGGCGTGCGCGCTTGCAATCGCGGTTCCTGTGGCGATTTGGCGCGAACGCCAGAAGCGAACGCCGAAAGCCCGACGCGCCCCACGGATAACCGAATCATGATACCGCGAGGGATGTCGCGCGAGGGTGCGAGAGAGCGGGACGATGGCTGCGCAACATATCCGGCCACACGAGTAACGAAAGAGCCCGGCTGAATCCGATCAACCGGGCTCCCAATACGCTCCCTTTGAAGGGAGCGTTCGGCGTTAAGCAGCTTTCGCGTCAGGAGTCCGGCGAACTGCCGTCGCAGCTAAGCTGCCATTGGCATGCGCTTCGACCGGAGACGTTGCATCGCGCACAATAGTTGTGCCCAGGTCCGAGGCCGCCTTGCTGCGTTGCGAAACCGTATCAAGAAATTCCTGCGATAATTTACCCTGCAAGTCGGCCAACTCGGCAAGAGTGCGTACGCCAGAAAGTCGCTTGTTTGTTTCGATTGCGAGTTCGAAGTTCTTTCGCACTGACTCAAAGAAGTATTGGCTTAGCCGCTCATAGCCCTGCATGGCTGCCAGATTGGTTTGCACGCAAGCCTCGATGAGCGTTGAATCACTAGCGGCGAGGTTGGGAATGGTTTCTTCGGCCATGGCTCAAGTCCTTGTACATTCTGCTCAAGGAGTGCGGGGGCATCCCTTGCAAAACGCAACGCAGGCTGCTCCTCAGGGCAAGGCTTTCCGCTGAGAAAACGTCTATGCTTTCGATTCTTAGGAAGCCAGTTATCGGTAGGCCTATTTCATGAGCCGTACAACCAACCGCCGAGTGTGGTTCTAAGGCGCTAGCCGTCCCTTATTTGGGCATAGCCTTTCTCTCGACCGTTTCTGCAATTGCGCTCCGTATTCCGGTGGCGCGATACGTGAAAGTGCCGCGCCTGGAGTTCTACTCGCAGGATTTAACTACCTTCACCAGCGCCCACATCACCTGCGGCATCGACGCGTTGACCTCGGTCAAGGTGGCGCGTTCTGTCCAGCGCTACATATTGCCTTCGCGCCGTTCGATGGGGCGTAAGCTCGATCAGCTCAAGCGAGGAAACACCGCATGCCGAACCTTGCACTACTTGCCGCCATCGTCTTGGCATCGATGTGCAATGTCGCGGTTGCCGCCGATCCGGGCGAGAAGGGAAACGCTGCGGACGGGCGGCGCTTCGCGCAAGCCAACTGCATCGAGTGCCATAAGATCGGTCCGCGGAGTCAAAAAGTTCCAGCGCTCGTCGGCGGTCCAGACTTCAGCGGTATCGCCAACGACCGTGAGACCACAGCATTTTCGCTGAATGCCTTCCTTCAGACACCGCACGTGAACATGCCGAACTTGATGCTTGCACCGAGGGATCGGCGCAATGTCATCGCCTACATCATGAGCTTGAAGGCCTCGCGGTCAGATCCGCTCTAGCGCCGCGTCAGCTGCGCTCAGCGGCGTAAACAGCCCATCCGCCTTCACTTCCTGCAGTGCCGTCGCCAGCGCCTACCCTGCCTCGATCAGCACGTCACAATCGGCACAGTGGGCGCGCGGTAAAAGGCGACCTTAAATCCATGTTGCCATAGGTCGTCGTCTGTCGAGCCGCTAAGGGTGGCGATAAGCTCCTCGGTTTGAAAAATGGTGTCAGCATCATCGGTAGCCACACCCGGCCGGGCCACTCCGAGGCCCTGCAGAGTGTAAATTACCGCGACGTAGGGGATTTGAGCTGCCATTGCGCAAGATGCGCGCCGCTAGGTTCACGCACCACGCGATGTATGTGTTGCTGTTTACCGTGCCGCTATTCGGCTGGGCTGGAACCTCGGCGTTTGGCGCGCCGATAAAGGTGTTCGACCTGTTCGAATTGCCCCCGCTTCTGGACAAGAATCGCGAGTTCGCAGAATTGCTTTTGCCGACTCACATGATTTTGGCGCTGACTCTGGTGGCGTTCGTGCTGCTGCATACGGCCGCGGCGCTACATCATCATTTCATCCGCAAGGACGCTACGCTGCGCCGTATGTTGCCGATGGTGCGCCCGCGCTAAAGGCGGGGTCGCGCGAATATGTCGCGGTGTCCGATGGTAACGACGCGTACGTTGGCTAACCGGTCTCGCAGCCATTCATCCACTTGGGGAACCAAGCCGGTCTCGCGCACGGCCGCTGCGATGCCTTCAAGTATCTGGCGCAGAAGCGCTGGCGCCGTGCGGTCGATCTTCCAGGGGCTATCACCGGCCGTGACGTCATAGCCAGTGTCTTGCAGACTTTGTGCCAGTATGCCGGCGGCCGCCGGTCCTGCCGCAGGACCAAAGCCCTTGTCGCTGGTCTGGTGGATGCGGAACGCAGTCGCCACGACGGCATCAAGGGAATGTGCAGGATCTGCAACAATGACGCCATCGAAACTCAACGTCGCCAACATAGCCACCCTATCCGCCGTGAGGGCCGCGACGAAGCGCGCGATCCAATCTGCCGACGTCAGATCCAGGAGCGCCGATGCGGTGACCAGTCCAGTTTGGGCAGACCAGCAGCCGGGTTGCTTTGCGAAGTCTTGAACGGTCACGCGGTAGGTCACGCGCGAGTTATCCCCGGAAAAATGCACGGCCGCGAGATTGGCGGCGTCGTGATCAACCAAGGTCCAATGCTGATGGGCGGGGAGCATACGCGTGAAAGCACGCAGCGACGCGCCACTGCCCGCACCGAGATCGCAAATCGTCAATGCCTCCCGATGTGCGAACGCGCGCGCGCAGGCATCCAGGACGCCGGGATTGCGCGCCGCGAGATCGGCGGGCTCGCGTAGCGCCAACCATTCCGGTGAGAAGGAGTTCATGACACGGCCACACGTAGCGTCTCGGCCGTCTTGAGGATCACATAGAAGGGCGCCGCTTGAGGCAGATCCAGCACGCACCGGCGTGCGAGGTCGCATTCGACCAGCGCGCAATCCGGCAACTCGTCGGCATTAATCACGGTTTGTGCCTCGTACAAGAGGTTGGTCGCGTGGTGCAAGAAATGAACATGGCGACTGCGTGAGCCGCCATTCGAAGTAGTACTTCGCGGAAGGGGTCATTCAAGGAGTGCGCCTCGCTCTTGCGAGAGATAATCAAGATACAGCCGCAGAAGCTATTCGCAAATTGGCGCCATAGGAATCTACCATCCTCAATTGGGCCTGATGGTTGATTTGAGGGGCAAACCTCGGACTTCTTTCGAGTGTGAAGCTATTGATTGGCAACAAGAGCGCTGCTTACATCGGGGCTTATAAACCCCAATGGCAAAACCTTGTTCACATATCTCTTCGAGAGGTCCTTCGCTTCAGCGAGACCGTCCACTGAAGGAAAAGCGCCATGCTGAGTCGTAACCAAGGGGAGGAGCGCCGCCCATCCACATGCCTTTGGCCTTTGATTGAGCGACCTTGTCTCGGATGCGCTCGCCCGTGACCTCGCGCTCGAACTGCGCGAAGGACAGCAGTACGTTCAACGTCAAGCGACCCATTGAGTTCGTCGTATTGAACGCTTGTGTCACAGACACGAACGACACTTTCTTCGCATCAAAACGATCGATGATCCTTGCGCCGTCAGGTGTGCGAGAAATGGACGCTTGCCGCGAACGGCAGCGCCGGATGCTGCTCGGCAGATAGGTTCCCTGATAATTCCCGGTTATGGGAGACCCGGACTCAGGCGCCTCGATCCGCAAAGCTGCGGAGACCGCAGCAAAATCCCGACTAACCGGCGCCCACGATCGCGGGATCCGCTGTACCTACCCTGTTATCAGGGAATTCGGCCCCCAAAGCCGCAGCTTCGTGACATCGGGGCTGCGTCCACCGCCATTTCTTTCAAAAAAGCCCAGTAAGGTGCGCGGTTTTGGGAGTGCGGGCGTTCGTGCCCACACGCGCACCCACGCCTCGCGCCGCCCTTGATCGGCGGCGCCGTCACCGCGACGGCTTGGCTGAAATGCCTTTCAGGCGATCTCGAGCGTCATACCCAGTCTTCGCCCGAGCGACAGCGAGGGTGTGAGCATCATTCCCGGAACACCGGTGCTTCCCATGTAGGCGCCGCTTCCGAGCAGTTCGCCGGCGGCGTACAGCCCTCGGATCGGCTCGCCGCTTGCTTTGAGGACGGACAGGTCTCGATCGACGGTCACGCCCGCCGCCGACGTCGCCGAATGACCCATGTGAATGATCGCATAAAACGGCCCCTGTGCGATCTTGCGCGGACGGTGCAAACGCCCCATCGGGTCCGAACCGCGATCGATGCCGCTGTTGTAGTCCGCGACGGTCTGTCGCAAAGCGTCAGCATTGATCTGGGCCGCCGCGGCAAGGTCCTCGAGGGAATCGGCGCGAAGGAACATGGGGTGCGTTCCGAAGTGCTCCCGGAATTTCGCCTGCGTCCAGCCTGGAATGCCCGGCGGCGCCTCGTTGGCAATCGTTTCGTCGAAGACGATGGCGTAACGATATCCATCCAATTTCGCGACGGCATGCTCACGCGCGTAATGTTCCGGTTCATCCTCGCGCATGAAGCGTTGACCGGCGTTGTTGACCCAAATCTCCCATGGCGCGCGGGTGCCGGGATCGGTCTGAAAGCGCGCGTAAACCTGCGCCGGCCAACTGGCGCGGGTGAGAATGGAGCCGGTCCCCGATCGATGAAGATCGGCACCGCGGATCGTCGAGCCAACGGTCGCCGCAAGCTCCAGCCCATCGCCGCGCGAGAACGGGTACGAGGACGCCACGTAGGGCGAGCCCCCGATCAGCCGGCCGAACAGCTCGGGATTCATCGCGTAACCGCCTGTGCTCAAGAGGACATGGCGGCCGAGATATTCCCTCGTTCCTTCGCCATTCTCCGCACGTACGCCGGTGACGGCACCTCCCGATGTGATCAAACTCGTGACCCGCGTTTCGCGCTGCAAGACCACACGGCCGCTTGCCAACTCCGGCTCAAGATTGCGCCTCAAGATCGCAAGGATGGCGCGGCCGTTTTCACGCGCCCAGAAGTATCGGGGGATTGAGTAGGCCGCCAGGGTTGGGCTGTCGCTGACAACGGGATGGTTCGGCAGCGGAGTCAGGCCCTCCTTGAGCAACCAGTTCATCGTCGCCGGCGCTTCATCCACGATACGCCGCACGAGGGTGGCGACAGCGCGCCCGCGAGAGATTCGCATCACGTCGTCGAAGTGAAGGTCGGGACTGTCGACAATGCCCTTGGCGGCCTGAAGCGTGGTGCCGCCGGCCGCGACCTGCCCGACAGCGACATTCAGCGTGCCGCCGATGGTCGCCGACGCCTCGATCATGAGCACGCGCGCACCGCGTCGCGACGCGTGGATCGCCGCCGGTAGTCCCGCGGTGCCGGCGCCGACCACGATCAAGTCCCAGACCGTGGCATCGGCACGGGCGTGAGAAAGTGGCTGTAGAACAGAACCGGTCATTGCCATACCGAGAAGCGAGCGCCGTCGAATCGGCATGGGGCGACATTCTCCAGATGAATCTAGCTTTGGGTGTTGTTGTAACCTATGAAAAAAATGCGGGCCAACAATTGAGCAAACTTGTTCGGCTGGGATAATTAAAGTCACGGCCGAGGGCGCGTGCCGGCGCGACGGACGTCACGATCGAGGCGCCAGCCTGGTCAGCGACGCTGCGCGGAGATGTACGTTTCATTGGAGCGAGATTTTTGTTTTATCAGCCCGAGAACGGCCACGGCCTGCCTCATGATCCGATAAACGCCCTGGTTATCCCCCGACCGATTGGATGGGTATCGAGCATCGATGCATCTGGGGTCAGCAACTTGGCGCCCTTCGCGCTGTTCAATCTCGTCACTTACGCACCACCTCACGTGATGTTTGCCCCGACGGGCACGTCTCCCGGCAGGCCCAAAGGCCAACCAAAAGACACTTTGGCAAACGTCAAAGCGACCGGCGAGTTCGTCATCAATATGGCGACATGGGAGTTGCGCGACAAAGTGTGGCTATCGTCGATCCCGGCTCCGCCCGGCGTGAGCGAATTCGAAATTACCGGCCTGACGCCTGTTCCTTCGCGATTGGTAAAGCCCCCGCGCGTGAAGGAGTCGCCGTGTCATCTGGAGTGTCGGGTCGCGCAGATTTTGGAACTCGCGCACACCGATCCGGAGGTCAAGAATTACGTCGTGATCGGCCAGGTGATTGGCGTGCATATCGCCGACGATGTCTTGGTGGACGGCATTGTGGACTACGGCAAGATCAGTCCGATGGCCCGGCTGGGGTACACCGACTACACGCGGGTCACCGAGGTGCACACAAAGCCTTTTCCGAAATGGCCGCCAGCCTAGCCGCGGATCGCGAGAGCATGTCTGCCTAACCTAACCTTACGGCGCGGCGCGCTCTCGTGCCGGGACGCGTACTTTTACCTAGAGTTTCCTGAGCGCAGCTGTCATGCTTCTGTACGCTTTCGTACGAACAAGGCGCGCGGCAGGGCTCTCGTTCAGTTGACGCCTGCCGCATGAATTCGGCACCGCCCGTCATTTCCGCGCTCGCTCGCCACGACTCAATTTAGTTCGCCGGCCCTCCACGACAGTTCAGGTGCGCCATGCGGAGGAATCCGCTGGCGGCGCGCAGGTTTGGTTTGCCTCGACGATCCGATCAACAATGGGAGCAACGGCCATGCCACAGCCTCCAGACCCGGTGTTGTCCTCCGACACCGTATACGTCTCGCTGCCAATACCGTCTGACTTGGCCGTGCGGTTGAGCCGCACTGCCGCGCGCCACGGACTGACGGTCGCGGAGTTCATGGCCGATGTGGCCGAGACGGTTGTGCGCGTGGACCTTGGGCTGCCTCCATTTGAGTCGCAGCGACACAATCTCCACTGACTCATGAACCGCCATCAACTCCGGCCGGCGAGCCCCGTGTCCTCCTCGGAACACTTCCGCGGTGCGCGTGTCGTGTCTGCTCGGCCGGTGCAGCCGTGGACCACCATCCTCATCGGCGCTGAGGGCGAGGGCCCGCCGATGTCGCTCGACCGTCTTTGCCAGCACTACAGGTGCGTCATATTCACCGCGACCGACAAACCACTGCGTGATTGGACGGAAGGGTATGCGACCGAAAACGAAGCTTTGAGCGCCGCGGCCAGGGAGGTGTTCATGGAGGATGATGCGGCTGGATACGAACTTTGGTGCGAGGGCAGAAGGATTGCCCGTTTCCTGAAGCCCTAATTGACGGGCTGACCCGGCAGAACCGGGGCGCGACTTAGCTCTCCCTACAAAGTCGCGCGCTACGGCCCCCGCCGCTCCTCCCCCGGTGGGGGCCGTCTTCTTCGAGGACACGCCAAGATAGGTGCCTGGAGACGTCTTCAGGGATGGAGCGGTTGCCGCACCGAGCACCTCGATTTGCGCTGTCGCGCAAAGGGATAAAACGAAACGCGCCGCGACAATGTGCCGCGGCGCGTCTTTCTCATCGCTTGGTTTTGTCGGGCTTAGTTCTTGATCGTCTGCTTACGCCAGTCGCCGACGAGGTGCGCCCAACGCTTCGGCTCGGCCATGAACTGCATGAAGTTGCCGTTGGAGAACTCGACGTACTTGAAGTCGGGGCGAAGCGCTGCAACTTCCTTGTCGATCGGGTTGACCGCATCGCCCGTGTCGGACAGCAGCAGCGTCGGCACCTTGATCTTCATGATGTCCGGCTTCATGCGGTAGTAGTACGCCGCGTAATGGCCGAGGTCGGGGCCGGTCATGTAGGACGTGACTGTGAGCCAGGCGTTGGCCGTGATGACGTCTTGGTTGTCCATGTTTCCCGCGCTGAAGCGGCGCGTGAAGTTCGATCCGTCCGCTTTCGGCAGACGGCCCGTGCCGGTGCCCTTGCCGATATTGGCTTGCCGCCGCGCCAACTCTTCGTCGGAGAACATCGCCGCACCGTGCAGCACAAGCGCCACGACGCGTTCGGGATGACGCGCGGTGAACGCGGTCGCGATCTGCGCGCCGGTGTGATGTCCGGCCATGATCACTTTCTTGAGCTTCAACTTATCGAGGAGTGCGACCAGATTGTCGGCGATGCCTTCGATCGTGGGCTGCTTGTCCGGGATATCGGAGAGGCCGTTGCCCGGCGTGTCGACGGTGATGGTGCGGATACCCATTGTCGCGAGTTCGTTCTGCACGTCGCCCCATTGGATCATCATCATCGGCGACTGATGCAGCAGGATCATCGGGGTCTGGTTGCGCGGACCGATGTCGCGGTAGTGCAACTGACCCAGCGGCGCGTCGACATAACCCTTGCCGCCCTTCAGGATCGTGAGGCCCTTCCAATCGTCGGTGGACGTGCCGCGGCCGGGCCCCTCCGCGGAGACCGGTCCGGCCAGGAGGGCCGTAACCGCGAGCAGCGAGAGCGGTTTGAGGAATTTGCGCAAGGCCATGGTGCAGCTCCAGTGGTGAGGCGAAAGGGAATGCCGGGGAATTGTCACCGCCGCGTCCCCCGCCAGCAACACTTATAGGACCCGTATGTGAGCCTCGGAGCCCCCGAGTCGGGCCGCGGCACCGCGCGCGCGGGGGCCGGATTCCCGCACCGGCAAATCACATCCGCAAGAGATGCCCCGGAGCGGCCCAAGAAAAGCCGCGCGGAATCTATGGATTCTTATTATCTTCCTGACCCTTGAACCTTCTGGAGGGTGAGACCATGCGTTCCCACAACATACTCGTCGGCCTCGTTCTGGCCGCTTTCAGCGGCGGCGCCGTCTTGGCTGCGGCCGGCCCCAACTTCCATTTCCCCGGCAGCGCCGCGAAGTCCAAGAGCGCGGGCGGCGTCGATGTCAAAACCTTCACCGCACCCCCCGGGACCGTGCAGGTGATCACCTTCAAGTCCGGTGATTCGTCCTACAAGCTTGACGGCGAGAACCAGTTCTACGTCCTCAAGGGCTCGGTTGACGCAACCGTCGACGGCAAGGCCGTGACCTTGGCGGAAGGCGACGTCGCGACGCAGCCGACCGGCGAGATCAAGCACAAGGGCGCCGAAGCCGTCCTTGTCGCGCACAAGGTCCAAAGCGCGGTGGCCGCCCCGAAGGCAGGCGTGGTCCGTGGCGCCGATACGCCGGCCGGAATTCAGGTGCAGTGGATGCAGGACGGCAAGCCGCAGGCCGCGACCACCGAGGAAGCCGCTAAGGCCGCGCCCAAAGACGCCACGCGCTTCAACGTGAAGCGCTACACCTTCGACGGCAACTCGATCCGTGTGATCACGTTCCAGAAGGGCGGCAACAGCAACCCGAGCTCCTATCAGCAGGACAACCTGCTCTACATGAGCAAGGGCCACATGCGGCGTCACGTCGGCGATCAGGTTGCCGACGTGAAGGCGGGCGATGTCGTGCAGGAAGTGCTGGGAACAACCGGCTACTGGGAAGTCGTCGAGGACAGCCAGCTCGTGTCCACGACCGCTCTCGTGAAGAAGTAAGCAAGACTGAAGTAGCGCGGGCGAGGGGCGGCGTGCGCCCCTCGCCCTTTTCTTTTCCGTCGCGGCGAAAACCTCAGACCTGATCCGACGTGCGGTAGCGATCTGAGCCGAGCGCGGTGGACGGCGGCACGTAGATGCCGTCCCTCAAATAGTTGGCGATGACCTCGCGCAACTTCCCCGCCCCGAGATAGGGGTTCTCATAGGGATCGCCCGCCCAGCCGTTGGATGGGAAGCCGATGTCCGGCCGGTAGTGCGCGGCATAGATCGCCGGGTCGTTCCACAGCGCCAGATTGGTCCTCGGGTTCGCGCGCGCACGCCGCAACGCCGCGAGATCCACGTGGCCGCGGAAGACGACCGGTCCGGGCCCATCGACCGTGCCTTGCAGCAGCCCGTCGAAATTCACCAAGCGCGAGTGACCACGGCGAAAATAGGTCATCGTATCCGCATCGACCGACGTGTACTCGCCGCCGTCGATGGCCGAGAGCATGTAGCAGCCGTTCTCATACGCGCGCAGGCGCCGCGCGTTGTCCCAGGCGCGGCGTCCGTCGCCGCCATGGGGCTCCGACGAGGAATGCAGGATGACTTCCGCGCCGGCGCGGCGCAGGCCGAAGGCGACTTCCGGATGCATGTTGTCGAAGCAGATCATGTTCGCGAGCCGTCCGATCGGCGTGTCCGCAACCGGGAACAGCGCGTCGTAGCCGAACAGGTCGAGATATTTGTCCAGGATGCTGCCCGGCGTGGTGTCGGGCAGGAAGCCCCACACGTCGGCGCACTGGTTCTTGCGGTAGGTGTGAATCAAGTCGCCCTTGTCGCTGATCAGGAAGGCGGAGTTGAACGCCCGGCCCGGCAGCTTGGGATGCACCTCGAAGTTCTGGAACGCAACGTACACATTGTACTTCTGCGCGAAGGCGCCGATCTTGTCGAAAATCGGATCGGGGTAGGTGATCGATACCCGCTCCAGGTCCTGCACCGTGCGTTGCACGCCGCCGATGCCGCCGGGTCCCGTCAGCCAGAATTCCGGGAACACCACCAGCCGCATGGACGGCACCGCCGCGCGCGAGCCGGCAAGCTCAAGCGCTTCATCCAGATTGCGATGCATGATGTCGCGGGCATTGTTCGCGCCCAGGGGAATCAGGCGCGGTACGGACTGGATGATGCAGACGTCGTACTGCTCTTCATATTTTTCGCGCTGCGGGCCGGTCGCCTTGCTCTCTTTCGCGATCTGCTGCGCGGCGAAGTCCAGCCAGCCTTGGCGCGAGGTCGGCGCGGCGGTCACGGATGCCGCGACTTTCGCGTAGCCGCGTCCATACACGTCGGCCCGCAGGATCGCCGGCAAGCTCTTCTGCGGCGTGGCGCGGGCGCGGCGCAGGGCTTCCATGTCCACGTCGGGAATGACGAAGGTCTCGTGACCTTGCGCGCGCACTTCCTGGCGTTCCCAGTGATAGAACGCGGTCGCCACCGGCAACTGCACCGTTTGCCCGTCATCGTCCATGGTCAGCGGGCTCGCCACGGCGATGTAGGCGCAGTTCTCGCCGGCGCGGCCGAAGCGCGCGAGCCCGCGCATCTCGAAGTTCGCGTCCGCGCGCTCGATACACGGGTTCAGGATGATCTCCGCGCCGTGCCACGCCAAGCCGCGCGCGAACTGGGCGTAGGAGATGTCCTCGCCCACCAGGATGCCGACCTGCGCGAACGGCAGCTTCGCGATCGGAAAATCGGCCGGTTTTCCAAAGGCGCTGGTGGTGTCGCTGAATCCCTCGATCAGATCCGGCGATATCTTCGCCGTGCGCAACAGGGTCTCGCCCGCCGCCGACACCAGGAACCCGATAGATTGCGGGGCCGCCGCGCCGTCCGCGTGCAGCACCGCCGATCCGGCCAGGAAAACGCCCTGCGCCTTCGCGATCTGCGCAATCGCGGCGATGGCCTCGGACTCCTTCATCGCGGCCTTGCCCGCAGGGCTATGGGGCAGGAGCAGGAGGAGGTCTTTCACCGGCGCGAACGCTTGGCGCGTGGCTTCGCGTTTAGCCGCGCCCACCAGCTTTTCCAGATCCGCCGCCGCCCGCGGCGACCACGCCGCCTGGCTCAAGATAAGCATATAAACGTCCTCAGTCCTGAAGTTGCATTTTGGTCCAGTCCAGATAGCGCCCGCGATACACCGGCGGTTTGACGCGCTTCGAGACGGCCGTCATTTCGATCTGGGGAAACAGCAGGAGTGACGGCGCCTGCGCGGACAATGCCGCGAGCGCCTTCTGGAGTTGCTGTTCGCGTTGCGGCACGTCGAGCGTGACGGCGCTTTCGGCGACCAGCTTGTCGATCTCCGGCGCGCAGAAGAAGGCGCCGGACTTGGCGCAGGTGAACGGTTCGATCGCCTGGGACGCATCCAGCAGCGACGCGCTGTTCCACACCATCGACAGCATGTCCGCGTTGCGCCAATCGCCGGTCACCCACATCTTAACCCAATCCGCACCGGTGACGTTGCGCAGTTCAACGGTGACGCCGATCTTGAGCAGGTCTTGGGCGACCTTCTGGAAAATCGCCTCGCCCTCGACAAGGCTGCGGCCCAAAACGCTGGCGACGAATTTGAGACCGCCGCCGTATCCGGCGTCGGCCAGCAGCGCTTTCGCCTTCGCTGGATCGTAGGCGGTGGCGATTCTCGCCGGCGAAGACCCGAAGGTGCCGGGCAGCACGCCTTGCGCCGGCGTTCGCACCGTATCGTTCAGGATCACTTTCGCGATGGCCGCGCGGTCGACGCCCATGTTCAGTGCTTGGCGCACCCGCACATCGGCGAGCGGCGAACCGGGCTTGTTGCTGCGGAAGGCCAGCGCGCCCACGGTCGGCGAGACGCGAACCAGCGTTTCAAAGCCGCCGCCGGCGAGCTGCTCGCGGCCCTCGAAGTTGATGCTGAAGGCGATGTCCACCTGGCCGGTGACCAGCGCCTGCACACGCGAAGAAGCTTCCGGCAGCACGAGATACTCGATGCGCTCAAGCGCGGTCGTCGGCCGCCAAGACGTCGGATTGCGCGTCAGCGCATAGCGTCCCCGGTCGCGCCCCCAGCTCTCCAATTGGAATGGGCCGCTGCCGATCGGCGCTTGGGCGAAGGCTTCGGGACCGATCTTCGCCCAATAGAGCGGCGGCACGAGCATCAACAAGGTCAGGCGCTTCGGAAGAAGCGGATCCGGCGCGCGGGTGGTGATGATCAGCGTCTGTGCATCGGGCGCGGCGACGTCGACGATGCCTTTGACCTCGGCGGCCAGGAAATACCGCTGCGCATCCGGTTGGCGCAGGGTGGTCAACATCGCCAGCGCTGCATGGGCGTCCGCCGCCTCGCCATTGGCGAATGTCACGCCCGGCCGCAGCTTGAAGGTCCAACGGGTGGGGGAATTTGCTTCCCAGCTTGTCGCCAGGTTCGGCTGCACGGTACCGTCCTCGCCCAGGATCGTCAGGGCGTCGAACATGGCCGCGAACGGATGAATGCCGCCGTTCATGGTGGATGCGAAAGGATTGCCGAGACCTGGCACCCAATCGCCCACGGCGATGCGGAGGGTCTTTGCGGGGGCCGCGGCCCGCGCACCAGCGGCACCAAGTGCCGTCGCTCCGCCGGAAGCCAGAAATTCTCGACGGCGCAACATCGGATCTCTCCGCGATCAGGGATGCGGCAGCCGCTGCCGCATCCCTGAGTTTACGCGCAGTCGGTTAGAACTGGTACTTCGCCCGGATGCCGAAGTCGCGCTTGTCCGGTGCCTGCACGGCGAAGCCTTGCAGGAAGCCGACGTTGCCGAGAGGCAGAGCCGCATTGCCCGCGTTGAGCCTCAGATCGCCGATGGCGGTGCGCGACACGTAGTCCCAGGTCTTGTCGTTGAACAGGTTCAGAACATAGAGCTCGACCGTCAGGTCGCTGCGCTCGATACCCAACTTGGCATTGACGCGCTTCACCGGGGTGGACTTCACGATGTTCGCCGTGCTGTCCCAGGCCGCGCCCGTGTAGGTGAACTCGCCACGCACGTACCATTCCCAATCGGCCGAGAATGAATCGCGGTAGGTCGAATTCAGGTTCGCGGTCATGCGGGGTTGGCGCTGCATCTCGTTGCCTTCCCAGTTGATCGCGCCGAAGGACACGTTGTTGGGGAGCGCGCCCGGAGCCTGGCCGCCGGCGAGATCGCGCAAGATGCCGGCCTCGCCCCATTTGATGAACTTGCTCTTCTGCCAGCCGAGGCCGCCGGCCACTTCCCACTTCTCGGTGAGCAGGGCCGCCGCTTCGAATTCCAGGCCCCACACATTGACCGAACCCTGCGTCGTCAGGCCGGCGATCGTGAACGGGGTCGGATCGGTCGCGCTGGTCGCGGGCAGCACCAAGGCGGTCTGCGCCTTGGCGTTCCGCCACTTCATCAAGTAGCCGGCCAGGTTGTAGCGCAGGCGGCCGTCGAGAAGGGTCTGCTTGGAGCCGATTTCAAAGCTGTCGAGCTTGTCGGAGCGCAGCACGGGCTCGATGTTCGGAATGACGTTCCGCACCAGCTGTTGGCGGAACGCGGTCTGCGAGGTGTAACCGACGTTCTCCACACCCGGGAGGATGCCGCGCGCCCAGCTGGCGTACACGTTCCAATCCGGCGTGATCTTGTAGGTCGCGATCGCGCGCGGCGCGTAGTCCTTGAAGGTGATGATGTTCGGAACCACCACGAATGTCGGCGGGGAGACGCCACCGGATTGCGAGCGGTCCGATTGATAACGGAGTTCGCCGGTCACGGTGAGCGCATCGGTCACGTCGAAATCCACCGATCCGAACACACCGCGCACGCGCGCCCGTTCGTCGGTCCCGCGCGGGTTGCCGGCCAGCGCCAGGCTCGTCAGCACACCGGTGCGGAGTGCGCCCGTCGGCGCCGTGCGCGCCGCGTATTGCAGTGAGCCGCCGCTGCCGAAGTTGCTGGCGAAGTACGAGTTGAAGTAGGTGCCGCCCACCATCCAACGCAGACGTTGCTTCTCGTCGGAACGAATACGCGCCTCAAGCATCCGCACGCGGGAGAATTGCGGCACGTAGGAGTAGTTCGTTTCGGTATTGGAGCGGTCGCCGTCGAACAGAAGCGACTGGTAGTTCTGCTCATAGCCGTAGTTCAGAACGACCGAGATGCCGCTGTCGAATTCGTACTGAGTCTGGATGTTGATCGAGCGGATTTCGCGCTTCAATCCCAGGCCGTCCGGCTTCGGCGCCTTGTTCCACGCCGTATCGCCCAGGCTGTTGTTGATGAAGGCATCGATCAGGCCGTTCGGGTTGCCCAAGCTCGCCAACAGCGGGCTGCGCAGCGACGTATTCGTGGAAACGATGCGTTCCCCAAGTTCGTTGATTCCCGGGATCTTGCCGCAGAAATACGGCAGGGAGACGTTGAAGCCGGCTGCACCGGAGAGCGTCGTGCCCTTGTTGATGCGTTGAGCGCCGCAGGTGTCGCCGACAATCGCCGGCGAAAGGTTGATGACGCTGCCCGGACCGTCATCGTCGTTCTGGAAATTGCCGCGGACGCGGATCGACAGTTTGTCGGTCGGCGTGGCATTCAGCGTCAGGCTGAAGGCCTTCGTGCCTTCGTTGCCGAGGCGTCCGCCGTCCAGCGCGAGATAATGGCCGCGCTTGCTGCGGAGATAGCCGGATGCGCGGGCGGCGAGCTTGTCTTCCACCAGCGGACCCTCGACACTCGCGATGCCGGTGAAACTGCCGCGGGTGGTGCCGGATCCCTCGAACGACCCCTTGAACTCGTTGCCCGGCGTCTTGGTGATGAAGTTGATCGCGCCGGCAAAGGTGTTGCGGCCGAAATAGGCGTTCTGCGGACCGCGCAGCACTTCCACCCGTTCAACGTCGGCCGTGTTCACCGCGTTCACGCCGCCGAGCACATAGTTGCCGTCCACGAACACCGCGCCGACTTGGGCGCGCGGTTGCGGGAATACGTTCTGCAGGCCGCGGAAGGTGAGGTTCGGCATGAAGCGGCCGGTGCCCGCGCCGCCGGTGGTCTGCAGCGTGACGTTCGGCGCCAGGCGCGCGACGTCGCGCACGTCCGTGATGCCGGCGCGTTCGATCGCCTGCGCTGAGAACGCCGTGATGGAGAGCGGAATCTCCTGCACGCTTTCCGTGCGCTTACGGGCGGTGACCGTGATCTCTTCCAGGCCGATGCCGCGTTGCGCCTGCTGTTCCTGTGCGTATGCCCCGCCCGCGGTCATCGCCGCAACGGAAACGCCGGCGAGCAAAATCCTTGCCGTCTTCATGGTTGTATCCCCCTCATTGATGTCGACGAACGCCGACTTTACCCGCCCACAGCAGGCGCGTTAAAACCCTGCGCCGTCTTAGCACCGATTATCGGTTTTAAACGTGAGAAACGCTCATCGGCAGGTAGGGAAAGCGCATCAATGGCCGAGCGGAATGTGGCGCAAACCTTCTCGCGGGGCCTTTCGGTCCTCAAGCACTTGAACCAGCACAATGGTTCGACCGCGCGCCATGTCGCCCAGCGGGCCGGCCTGAACGAAGTTATCACCCGCAGGTTGCTCGATACGCTGCTGGGGGATGGCTTCGTTCAGAAGAACGCCGACACGGGCCAATACTGGCTGCAGCCCCAGATCGCCGCGCTGTCGAGCGGCTTCCGCGACGATCGCTGGATCACGGAGATCGCGGAACCGGCGATGAAACGCCTTGGCCGGCAGGTGGTGTGGCCCGCGTCGCTCGTCACGCCGAGCGGATTGACGCTCACCGTGCGCACCAATACCGACGAATACAGCCCCCTCACGATCCGCAAGACGCCGATCGGGACGTTCTATCCGCTGGTGAACAGCGCCTCCGGCCCGGTCTATCTGTCATTTTGCGATGCGGAGGAGCGCGCGACCCTGGTCGATCTCTTGTGGACGACCGAACGCGCGAGTTTGAAATCGCGCTATCAGACCAAGTCCGCGCTGTCCGCGCATCTCGCCACCGTCCGCCGCCAGGGCTACTGCTGCTTCAACGGGCCGGAGCGCCTCAGCGCCATCGCCGTGCCGGTATCGCGCGATGGCCGCGCTGTCGCGGCCCTGTCGCTGCGCTACTTCACCGCCGCCATGTCCTCACGCGAAGCCGCGCGGCGCTACTTCGATCCGCTCACGGTCTGCGCGCGGCATATTCAGGAGGGCCTCAGCCGGATGGCGGCGTGAAACTTACGGCGCCGTATGGAACGTGATCGACCACAAGGCGTCGTGCCATTCCAGGATGGTCATGCCGCCGATGGAATGCTCGTTGTAGCCGTGCACGGCATGGGCCGGGTTCCACAGATACCACCCCGCCGTCATGCGCCGGGTGTCGTCCGGCCCGCCGTCGCCGGCGAGCATGAATATCTCCTCCTCCACCGGATGATAGTTGGGGCCCGCGCCGCGGAAGCCGGCGGGGATTTTCAGAAGTCGCGTATCGGCGCCGTTGGCCGGATTCTCCCACAACACGCGCCGCTCGAAGCCCTCGAGCTTCTTGCCGTTGATCACCGGGATGATCGGCGCCACGGCGAAGCAGTCGGGGATGATATTCACCCGCCCCGTGCCGCCGTCGGTTTCAAGGCGCGGTGTCCCCTCGAAGATGGCGACCAGGTCCGCGCCCGCGTCCGACGACAACGCCGGCAGCGCGTCGCCGGGAAAGCCCGCGAAGAATCCGTTGTGCCTCAGAAGCTGATCGCCGACGCGGATCGCACCGGACAGCACGAAGTACTGCTGGGTCGTTCCGCCGATGTCGCTCGCCGGCGCTTTCCATCCCGGGGGAATGCGCAGGATCGCGCTGCGGGGCGTGCCGTTGTCGAACTTGCGCAAAGGGCGCATGCGTATGCCGGAAGGGAAACCCTTGGCGTGGAAAGGCTCCCACGGGCGCGTGGCCGTGTCGAAACACACGGAGATGTCGTGCTGAAGGTTTGGCGTCGTGTTGGGCATGACCTTGTTTAGCACGATGGCGTGTCCGCACGGAATATGGTGGACTTGGCCCCCATGAATGCCGACCTCAGCGCCACCGCCGATCCCACTGTCAGATTCGCGGGCTTCCAGTTCAGTTATGGCTGGATCGTGGTGGGGGTGCTGTTCGTCACGTCGCTGCTGATCCAGGGCACGGCGCTCGGCGGCATCACCATGTTCGACGATCGCGTGCTGGATGCGCTGGGCGTCAGCCGCGGCGCGCTAAAATTCCGCGATTCCATCTACATCGTGTCCACGGCGCTGGCCTGCCTGGGCATCGGCTGGGTGTGCGAACGCATCGGCATCCGCGCCGTGATCGTGATCGGTCTCGGCCTGCTGTGCGCGTTCTTCCTCGGCTACAGCGTCGTGCAGTCGGTCTACATGATCTACGTCCTGCACGCGCTGCTGGGCTGTGCCTTCGCCACGGCCCACGTGGTCGTTACCGTCACCGTCTTCCAGCGCTGGTTCGGCGGCGATGATCCCCGGCGCGGCATCGCACTCGGCATCTCCGCTGCCGGCGCGAGTTTCGGCGCGGTGGTGCTGTCACAGCTGATCGCCCTCGGCCTCGGCAAGCTGCCCTGGCGCGAGCTGATGATCGCGCTGATCGCGTTGCCGATCCTGTTGATGCCGGTGGTGTGGTTCTTCGTCCGCCCGCCGCAGCCGAATGCGGAGGACCCCTGGGGCCTCGCCGTGCGCCGCGCGGGACAGCAGGTCGGGTTCTCGTTCTCCTCGGTCCTCAATCTCGACGGACTGCTGCTGCTGCTCTCCATCGTGCCGATCTTCTACGTCTCCTCGTGCATTTCCTCCCACGTCGTCCTGCTGTTGCGCGATCAAGGCCTGTCGCTCGCCGTCGCCGCCGGCGGCGTCGGGTCCATGTATCTGTTCGGCCTGATCGGCAAGGGCTCCTCGGGCTTCCTGCTGCTGCGCATGCGCTTGGGCGTGGCCTGGGCGATGTTCTCCCTGTTGGCGCTGGCCGGCACGATCCTCCTGGCGATGTTCCCATCCACCGCCTATTCGCCGGCGATCGCGCTCATCGGGCTGGGCTGGGGCGGGTGCTTCCCGCTCGCGCAGCTGCGTATCGCCGACCAGTATCCCGGCCCGGGCCTCGCGCGCGTGCTCGGCGTGTTCGTGTTGTGCGACGGCGTCGGCGCCGCCGTGGGCGCCTGGCTTCCCGGCTACCTGTTCGACCGCCTCGGCAGCTATGGCGTCCCGTTGTGGATCAACGGCGCGTTCTTGACCGTCGGCTTGCTGGCGTTCGTCACGCTGTTGCGCCGCCGCCGGGACGTCGTCGCGGTGCCAAGTCCCGCGTAGGAAGCATCATGGCCAAACTCGCAGGACGCGTGGCGATCATCACCGGCGGCGGCCGCGGCATCGGCCGCGCGACGGCGGAGCTGTTCGCCGAGGAAGGGTGCAAGATCGTCATCGCCACCCGTACCGCCGCGCCCGGCGAGGAAGTCGCGGCGAAGATCATAGCCGGCGGCGGCGAGGC
Organism: Rhodospirillaceae bacterium; assembly: GCA_965279655.1. Classification (GTDB taxonomy): domain Bacteria; phylum Pseudomonadota; class Alphaproteobacteria; order Rhodospirillales; family Rhodospirillaceae; genus SCTM01. The sequence goes on along the minus strand of OZ257255.1, from coordinate 3,631,900 downwards.
GCTGATGATCACCACCGATATCGGCTCACACGCCGCGTCGCGCGACGTCATCAAGCAAACCATCGACCGCTTCGGCCGCCTCGATATCGTGCTTCACAACGCCGCCTACATTCCGCAAGGCTTCATCGAGAAAACGTCGGACGACGACCTGGACAAGATCTTCGACGTCGGGCTGAAGGCGTGTTTCTGGCTGCTGGGTGACGCCATGCCGTACCTCGAGAAAAGCCCGGCGGCGCGCATGCTCATCACATCCTCGCTGGCGGGCAATCGGCGTTTCTTTCCGAAGCTGGTCGCTTACTGCGCGCTGAAAGCGGGCGTGAACGGCTTCATCAAGGCGGCGGCTCTGGAGGTGGCGCGCAAGGGCATCACGGTCAACGGCGTGGAGCCGGGCCTGATCCTCGGCCATGCGCTCCAACAAAGCGCCTCTGCGGAGGTGATCGAGGAACGCGCCTCGGTCTTCCCGATCCCGCGCGTCGGCCAGCCACATGAGATCGCGGAGGCGTTCCTCTATCTCGCATCCGACGCCGCGCAATACGTCACCGGCATCACCATCCCGGTGGACGGAGGCCTCTCGCTCGGCACCGTCGAACCGTTGAAGTTCGACAAGCTCAAAACCTAAGGCTTACCCACGTCGATGATGACGCGGCCGATGTCCGCCGCCTTCGGGCTGGCGAGCAGCTTGAACGCGTCGTCCGTGTGCTCCAGCGGGAAGCGCGCGCCGATGGTCGGCTTCAGGTCGAGCTTGCCGGCCGCGATCAAGGCATGCGCCTGCGTCTGGTGATGGCCCGCGCGCACGCCAACGATGCGCAGTTCCTTCTGGGTCACATCCCAGCCGTTGATCGGCACTTGGCCGCCGCCCGTCAGCGCGACGCGGGCCTCGAGCGCCGCGATATCGAACGCGAGCTTCATGCCCCATTGGGTCACGGTGGACTCGAACACGAATTTGTACCCGCCGGGGGACAGCGCCAACGCCGCCGGCGCGATGTTCTCGTCATAGCTTTTGAGCGGAATCACCGCGCGCGCGCCGAGCGTTTTCGCCAGCGTCGCCCGCGCGCCGCGTCCGCCGAAGGCGACCACATCGAGCCCCAGCGCCACCGCCGTTCCCACAGCCGCCAACCCCATGGCGCCGACGCCGACGATGGCCATCGTATCTCCGGGCTTCACGCCCATGATCTCGAAGCCGTTCAAGGTCTCCACCACTCCGGCCAGCATCGCGCCGTCGTCGAAGGTCACGTTGTCCGGCAGCTTCGCCAGTTTACGCGCCGGGACCACCGTGAACTCCTGGCAACAGATCTGCCGGTCGCCCATGTAGAAGCTGTAGTCCAGGCACAGGTTGGTCTTGCCGCGCCTGCAGTTGGCGCACTTGCCGCAATGGGCCAGCGCCAGCGCGGACACGCGGTCGCCCACGGCCACGTTCGTCACCGCGGCGCCGATCTTGGCGACAATGCCGGAGAAGTCCGCGCCGATGCCGATGGGATAATCGTCGACATAGCGGTCGTCACGGTCGAGGTAGTGGCCGAGGTCCGTGCCATAGGGCCCGTAAGCGATCACCCGCACCAGGGCCTCGTCCGGCGCGATGTCCGGCACCGGCAGGTCGAGGATCTCGATATGCTCTTTGCGGGTTAGCCGCGCGGCGCGCATGCGAACGACTTTCGATCTCGCGGGAATTCCCACACCAGCAGCGTCGCGCCGTCCGTGCTGGACTCCGCGTCGAAGCACTCGCGCCCGCCGGGACCATAGCTGTAGTCCCCGGCCGCATAGGTATGCGACGCACCTTTCAGCGCGCCTTTCAGCACGGTCGCTTCCCATGGCGCCGGGCGCTTGGTCGAGCCGTCGCCAGTCCAACCCGCCGGCACCTCGGCCATGTACGTGCGCGTGCCCGTGGTCTGATCCGCGCTCAGCACCTTCATACGCCAGCCGTTGGGGAGGTCGGGCGACGTCGTCCATGCCAGCTCCGACGGCGTGACGTCATACACATGCCCGCGGCCGTCCTTGATGGGCTCCAGCGAATACTCGTCCGGCTCCGCCGGCTTGTGGATCAACAGCAGCTCCAGCGGCCCGTCGCTGCGGATCAGCGCCCGCGCGCCTTCCTCCGAGCGCTCGTCATGCCCATGCACGATCATCGCCGGACGATAGAAGTAGTCCCCCGCATGCCAGTAGTGCGTGCCGCCGACCGTGACGGACCCGCCGACCATGTAGACTTCCTCGAAGGCGTGATGGAAATGCGCGACCCCGCCGCCATGCCACCCGCGCGGGATGTCCACCAGCGATGTCACATGCTGGTCGCTCGGATCGAATGCCAGCACCTTGCGCCGCAAGCCATGCGTGCCAAGCACTTCCCATTCCAAATCGTCAATGCGGATGCGGGGCAGGGGTGTCGCATTCATGGCGTTCACCGCTTAAGTTAGAGGGGTGAAATGTGATACGACGGCTCAACCGCTTTGCACCAGATGATTTGTAAATCATGCGCCCGCTGATCACCGCCCTCGATGTCGACGCCATGGAATGGAAGCCGCTGGGTCCGCCGGGCTTGCATTCCAAGCTGCTCAGCCGCGACCAGGAGACCGGCGCGCGCACGGCGTTGCAGCGCATGAACCCGTCCGAAGGCTACACGGCGCCTACGGTGGCCCACTACCATCACACCTATGAGGAACTTCTCGGCGTGTATGGCCGCTTCACCTTCGACGGCAAACGTTGGGTGGTGCCGAGCGCCTATCTTTTCCATCCCCCGAAGACCGTTCACGGCTTCAAAAGCAACGTGCCGGAAGAGTCCTGGTTCCTGTCGCGTGTCGGGCGCGACCTCGATGTCAATCTCGTGCCCGAGCCGAAAGGCGACGATCTCTATCCCATCGATGGAAATCCGCCGCCGCGCGCGGCTGCCGCCTTCGGTGATCCGTTCAAGGAACGCGGTGCGACACCGCACCTCTGGGGTTCGAGCGCGACGCCGGTGGCTTGGTGCGCGCTCAGCGCCGATCCCGCCACCGGCGAAGGCACGGCTTTCCTGCGCGCGCCGAAGGATTGGACGACGACGCTGCCCGCGCAGGTGAACGATAGTTATCTCGAACTCTTCGTGCTCGACGGCGCGCTCGAGGTTGATGGCGTCGCCTACAGTCGCCATTTCTATGGCTTCTTCCCGCCCGGCCAAGCGCCGAAGACGCTCGCCAGCAAAACCGGTGGCACGGCCTACGTGAATTTCGGCGGCCCCATCGGCCTCACGCCGGTCAGCCACTAGCGCGTTCGCAGACGTCATCCTCAATTGTCATCCCGGAGGAGGCGCGTTAGCGCCGACATCCGGGATCCAGGGTGACGCGCACGAACCACCCAGGTTGCTGTTTCACTACCCTGGACCCCGGATCGCGCCTCGCTGCAGCTCGGCTTGTCCGGGGTGACAATGGAGAAGTGAGGATCTACTGCGACGTCGCGAAGTCCGCGCGTACCGTGCGCGCCGCCAACATGAAGTGGATCGCCGCCCAGATCGACGTCACCACGGCGATGCCGGTGATGGCCACGCCGATGGCGCGGTCGCCATAGTCGGCCTTCAAGGCATCCGACAGGATGCCGATCAGCTGCGCGCCGAAGCCGCCCGCCAATCCGTTCACCAGAAAGAACACCGCCGCCGCCACGGCACGGCGTTCCGGGCCCGCGATGCCCTGGGTCACCGCGCTCTGTGGACCGAACTTGATCTGACCCAGGAAGAACGGGAAGAACATCCACACCAGCGACATCTCCGCTGTCGGCCACAGGAAGGTGAGCGCGAAGAACGGCCCGGCGCAAATCACGGCCAGCGCACAGACCCACATGTACCAACGCGAGTCTTTCGCGGCGAGCCGGTCGGACAGGAAGCCCCCGGTCAGCATGCCGCAAATCTGCGAGGACCCCAGCACCAGCGCCAGGAACAGGCCCACCTTCGCGATCGGCATGTGGTGCACGCGGGCGAAGAACGACGGCGCCCAGGCGATGGTGCCCAGGCCCAGCAGCGCGTAGAGCGCGCCGCCGATGGTGTTGTGTACGAATGCCGGGCGCTTTAGCAGGCTCGCCACCACGGCCCCAAGATTCGGCGCATCCGCGGGCGCCGCTGCGCGGGCCGGTTCGCGCAGGAACAGGCGTACGATCACCGCCAGCGCTGCGCCGGGAACGCCGAACGCCAGCAGGGCCGCCCGCCATCCATAGTTTTGCGAGATCCATCCGCCCAGGATGAAGCCCAGCATCAATCCCACCGGCGAGCCGAGGCCATAGATCGCCAGCGCACTCGCGCGTGTCGTCTTGGGGAACATGTCGCCGATGATGGCGTGGGACGGCGGCGTCGCCCCCGCTTCGCCCAGTCCCATGAACACGCGCGCAATGGCGAGCTGCCAGAAGTTCTGCACCAAGCCGGTCAGCGCCACCACGCCGCTCCACGCGCCCACGGCAATCGCCAGCACATTGCGGCGCGACGTGCGGTCGGCGATGCGCGCGATCGGTACGCCCATGGTGGCGTAGAACAGGGCGAAGGCCGTGCCGGTCACGAAGCCCAGTTCCGTGTCGCTGAGATGGAGTTCGTTTTTGATCTGCGGCAGCAAAATGCCGAACATGTAGCGGTCGAGGAAATTGAGCGTCGACACACAGAACAGGATGCCCAGTGCCGGGCCCCGTTGCCGGTCGAGGGCTTGGAAGAGCCCGCTCATTTTCTAAAAGTGTCTTCGCGGAACAGCTTCATGGAGAAGCCGCCGTCCACATTGATCACCTGGGCGGTGATGAAGCTCGCCGCCGGCGAGGCCAGCATCACCACCACATTTGCGATGTCTTCCGGTGTCCCCACGCGGCGCAGCGGAACTTGATCGGCGGTGGTGTGCAATCCCGCCGGCGCGATGCCGTTGACGCGGATGTTGTGGGGGCCGAGTTCCATCGCCAGGCTCTTCACGAAGCCGGCGATCCCCGCCTTGGAGGCGGAGTAGGCCAGCCGGCCTTCCCATCCCACGGTGTAGCCGGCGATGGAGGAGAGACACACAACGTTGCCGCCGCGCTTCGCCGCGATCATCCTCGGCGCGGCCGCGCGGCACACGCGCAGCATGCCTTTGAGATTGGCGTCCAGCACCTTGTCCCACTGATCGTCGTCGAGCTTGTCCAAGGGCGTTGGATTCACGAAGCCCGCGTTGTTCACCAACAGTCTGAACGCGCCATGCTTTTTTTCCGCCGCCGCGATCACCGCGTTCACGCGTTCCGTGCTGGTCACGTCGAGTTCGTGAAACTCTGCCTGCCCGCCGTTCGCGACGATCTGCGCGGCGACGGCTTGGCCTTCCTTCACCAGCACATCGGTGACGATCACGCGATAACCCTGCGCCGCCAGCGCGACCGATGTCGCTGCCCCGATGCCGCGGCCGCCGCCTGTCACCAATGCCAGATCAGGCATGTGCCCCCGCTTCCCGCGCGGCGCGGGCGTTTTCGTATCGTTTCAAGAACAGCGTGGCGATGATCGACGCCACCAGGAAGGCATTGCACACCAGGAACGGCACGCGGTAACCGCCGAAAGCGTCGAACATCACGCCCGTCAGCCAACTACCGCTGCCGCTGCCAAGACCTTCGAAGGCGATGAACCAACCGGTCAGACGCCCCAGCATCGGGCCGGAGAATTGCTCGGCGAGCATCACCTGTGTCAGCGAGAAGCATCCGCCCCAGCCGAAGCCCAGGCAGAACAGCGCCGCCCACACGAAATCGATTCCGGCGAAAGTGATCATCAGTGCGCCGATCAGCAGCGTGATCTGGTGGGCGAGCCATACGTTGCGTGTGCCCCACTTTTCGGCGAGGAAGCCGGAGATGAACTTGCCCGCGAGCCCGGTGAGAAAGATCAGCGACACGCCCGTCGCGGCGGATTGCTCGCTGAAGTTCTGATCCTTCAGATTCAGGAACGTATGGAAGATGAAAGACGCGGCGGCGTAGAAAATCCCGAAGGACGCGATTGCCAGGAAGATGATCGACCCCAGCGGCGGCATTTTCGCATCCGCCGGCGGTGCGGTGGCCGCCGTGGATGCGGCGGCCGGCGTGGTCGCTCCCACTGGCTCTTTCACGAAAAACGCCATGATCGGGATCAGTACCAGCGGAAAGATCGCCAGCGACGCCATGGCCGTGCGCCAGTCATAGGCTTGCATCAGTTGCACGACGATCTGCGGGAACAACCCCATGCCCAGGCTCGCGCCGGACAAGGTGATGCCGATGGGGATCGCCTGCCGTTCCGGGAACCACTGCCGCACGATCAGGACCACGATCACGACGTGAGCGGAGGAGTAGCAGAAGCCCATGACCACATGGATGGAATAGATCATCCACAGGGCCGTGACCTTGGAATAGAGCAGCAAGCACACCACAAACAGCGCGAGCCCAATCAGGATCAGGCGCTTTGGCTTGATGAACACGGTGAGATAGCCGATGCAGATGCCCGCCGTGCCGGCGGAAAAAATCTGCACCAGGTCGCGGAACTTCAGGCCGCCGCGGGTCACGCCCAGGTCGGCGATGATGCGCGCATCGAAAGTTGAAATGCCCGCCGCGACGATGCCTTGCACCACCATCAGCAGCAACAACAGCGCGGTGACGATCACCCATCCATAATTCTTCTGCCACGCGCTCACTTCAGGCCTCCGCGGAACCGGGCTACGTGACTTTTGAGCAGCGAGGTGAATTCATCGACAATCGGCGGGCGCGCGCTGTCCGTGCGGTAGATCAGGCCGTAGTGGGCGACGGCGAACGGCTTGCCGATCTTGAGCATCTGCAAGGTGTGCCCCTCGGCGAATTCCACCAGGGACACTTCGCGCGGCAGAACGGTCAGGAGATCGATTTGCGAAACCACGCTCGCCAGCAGCGTCAGCGACGCGGATTGCAACGCGACCGGCGGCTCCGGCACGGCATGCTGCCGGAAGAAGTATTCGAAGCCGTCCCGCGCGCCCTTGCCTTCCAGCAACGCCCAGCGTCCCTTGCTCAAGTCCGCCGGCGTCACCTGCTTGGCTTTCGCCAGCGGGTGGCGCGCGTTGCAGAACACCATGGACTCGAACGGGAACAGGTCTTCGTAGGTCAACTCCGGGTGCATCTCGGACTTGAAGTACACCGACATGCCGAAGTCATACCGGTTCGCCAGCAGGTTCTCGATCAGTTCATAGTAATTATGCGTCGCCACGTGGATCTCGAGGTGCGCGGCCCTGCGCAGGATGTCGACGATCACCGCCGGCGTGATGTAGTGCGCGAAGGAATGGTTGATCCCGATCGACATGCTGCCCGAGCGCATGTCCTTCACCGCGTTGAGTTCCGCGGTGGCGCGTTCGTATTCGTTGAGGATCGCCTGGGCGCGGCGCAGGAAGTCCCGGCCCGCATCGGTCAGCGCCACGCCGCGCGCGCGGCGCACAAACAGTTCCACCCCTAGCAGCGACTCAAGCCCGCTGATACTGCGGCTCAAGCCGGACTGGCTGATGTTCAGTTCGCGCGCGGCATGCAGAAGGTTGCCGTACTTGGCGACCGCGAGCAGATGGCGGAGATGCTGGATATTCACGGATCAACATTGCGTAAGAGGTAACGCAAAGTCGGATTGTTGCGACCTATGCAACTGTGTGTCAAGGTCGCCGCCTCGCGAGGAGAGCCATGTCCGACGCCGCGCGCGCAGCCTTGATCGTCGCCGATGACCCCGCGGTGGGCGCCGCCATCCAGGCCGCCCTCGCGCCGGACATGCGCGTTGTGGTTCGCGGCGATGTGCCCTGGCCCGAAGCTTCATCCGAGCAATTGCCGACGGGGGCGAAACGCCTGGAAGACTATTGGCGCGCGGCCGTGAATGACTTTGTGCGTGAGCACGGCCGCCTCGACGTCCTGGTGACTGGGTTGCCCTCAGCGCTGCGCGCGGGGGTCCGTGACCTTTCCCTCGCCGCCTTCCATCGCCGGCAGCTTCAGCAGATCGTTCATCCCTGGCTCGGCCTGAAACACGCCAGCGCCGCGATGAAATCGACCGGCGGTTCCTTGATCGCCGTGGGTGACCTCGCCCCCGTGCCCGGCGATGTGTCGCGCGGCACCGTGGCGCGGGCGTTGGGGAACATGATGCAGGGCCTGGCGCTGGAATGCGCCGGCAGCGATCCGGTCATCCGCGTCAATTGGGTCGAAGCGCACACCATGGCGGCGCAGACAACGCAGGTCGCCGAAGCCGTGCGCGTGCTGGCGTCGCCGCGTTCGTCCTTCATGACCGGCACCAACTTCGTCCTGCGCGAGGTCCCCCATGGCGGGTGAGCTCGCGGGTAAGGTCTGCATGGTCACCGGCGCCACCTCCGGCATCGGCAAGCAATGCGCCATCACGCTGGCGCGCGCCGGCGCGCATGTGATGGTCGCCGGCCGCAAGAAGCCCCTCGGCGATACCATCGTCGCCGATATCGTCAAGGCCGGCGGCCGCGCGGCATTCGTCGCGCTCGATGTCACCAGCGAAGACGCCTGGGCGAAAGCGATCGCCGACGTCGAAAGCATCGCGGGGCGCTTGGACGTTCTCGTCAACAACGCCGGTGAATCCGTCGCCAGGCCCATCGGCGAACTCGCCGTCGATGAATTGCTGTTCCTGCTCGGCGTGAACCTGGATTCCTGCTTTTTGAGCTTGAAAGCGGCGCTGCCGTTGATGGAACGCACCGGCGGTGTCGTCATCAACGTGTCTTCCGTCGCCGGCCTGCGCGCCGCCGCGCGCAACACCATCTACGGCACTAGTAAAGCCGCCGTGACGGGCTTTTCCGGCGCCGTCGCCGCCGATCTCGCCGCCGCCGGCTCGAACGTGCGCGTGCTCTCGCTGCATCCCGGCTTGATCTGGGGAGAGGGGGTGGAAGCCTCCCTGGGCAAAGAGGGCGCGCAGAAGTTTCTGGATTTCATCCTGCCGAAAACACCGCTGCGCCGCGTCGGCCAGGTGGACGACATCGCGGAGATCGTCGCCTATCTTGCTTCCGATCCGGCCGCGGCGATCAACGGTCAGGAAGTCACCGTCGATGGTGGTCTATGGCTGAGCTATCCGTGAACGATCTAGATGGCCGCGTCGCGCTGGTCACCGGCGCCGGCAGCGGCATTGGCCGCGCCACCGCGCTGGAACTCAGCGGTCGCGGCGCCCATGTCGTTATCCTCGATCTGAACCGCGCCGAGGCGGACGAAACCGCGCGGCAGCTCGGCAAGTCGTCCTCGACGATCATCGCGGATTGCGCGGACCTTAAGATGATGCGCGCGGGCATCGACAAGATCACCGCCGAACTCGGCCGCCTGGATATTCTCGTCAACAACGCCGGCCTCGGCGGCGGTCCGAAGTTCGCCGACGTGACGGAAGACGCCTTCGACCGCCTCTTCGCGGTCAATGTGCGCGGCGTGTTCTTCACCACCCAGGCCGCGGTGCCCGCGATGAAGGCCAACACGTTCGGGCGCATCATCAATGTCTCATCCCTGATCGGCGCGCGCGGGACGGACGGCAATCCCCACTACGCCGGCGCCAAGGCCGCCCTGTTCGGCTTCACCCGCAGCTGGGCAATCGAACTCGCTCCCCATGGGATCACCGTGAACACCGTGGTGCCGGCGCTCACCGTCACCCCCATGTCAGCGGCGGTCATGAGCGCAGCGGACTTTAGGGCCCGGGCCAAGAACATCCCTATGGGCCGCCTCGGGGAACCGGCGGACAACGCCGCCCTGATTGGGTTTCTGTGCTCCCCGGCCGCCGGCTTCGTGACCGGCCAGGCCATCAGTCCCAACGGCGCGGAATACGTCGGCGCCCTCTAGGGCGGGATCCGGAAAAGGGCGTACCGGTTTTCCGAAAAGACCACGCCCAACCAAAAGAGTTGCGTCTTCCGCATAGATACTGAACTTCTGTGAAGTGTTACTCAAACCTCCCCTGAGCGACACTTCCGTCAGGTCGCGGATAAAACCGCGAAAGCCTGGAGGGTGGTCTATGCCGGATTCTGGTGAGCGTAACGTCGTGAAGGGCAAGGGCTCGCCCTTGCCGCCGAGCGTCAAAATCACGCCGGACGCGCCGACTTACATCCCCACCGGCGACCGCGCGAAGCCGGAAGGCTGGAGCGCGCCGTTCCTCTCCTCGCCGTTCAACGAACCGCCCCATCCGATGGAGCGGGCGCACATGATCATGGTCGAGTTCGAGCCCGATCCCGAGGCCGCCCGCGCCGCCGTGCCGGATCCGCTGGTGTGGGAAGAAGGCTCCATGGCTGTCGCGATGATCGGCGACAACCGCCAGATGCCGACCTCCCAGAAATTCCAGGAAGGCATGCTGCTGCTGAAGGTCCGCTTCGGCGAAGAACTCGGCACCTTCACGCCCTACATCTGGACCTCCACCGACGAAGCCATGCTGGCCGCGCGCGAGATGTCGGGCCGTCCGAAGACCATGTGCGATCACAACGAGCTCGAGATCATGGGCAGCCAGGCCCGCGCGGTCATCACGCGCCGCGGCGAAACGCTGATGCGCTGCTCCATGACGCTGGAGAAAAAAGCCGAAGCCTCCGAGCTGCCGCTGAAACACGATTGGTATTCCGTGCGCAAGATCACCATGGCGCACCAGGGCAAACCCGCCTTGAAGCAGGTGATCCGCAACAAGCTCGGCGGTTCGTTCAAGCTCGCGTCCCTGTGGCGCGGTCGCGGCTTTGTGGATCTGCCCGGTCAAGGTTGGTCGGCGGTGCATCTGTTGAAGCCGCGCCGCATGGGCCGCGCCTGGCTGGTCGACATGTCGTGGGATCTCACCTGGGGCGAGATTGTCTGGGAGAACTGGGTTCCGGCCCAGATGCCTTGAATCGCGGCAAGGAGAACGCTCATGAAAGATTACGTGCCGTTTCTCGACACCAACGCGATGCCTTGGGCCGATGGGGAATTCCCCGGCCTGTTCACGAAAATGCTCAGCGCCAATGAGGCCACCGGCGCGCGCACGGCGCTGCAATGCATCGATCCCGCCCGCGGCTACAAGGCGCCGACCGTCGCGCACTATCACCCGGACATGGATGAAGAGCTCTACGTGCTCAAGGGCCGCATGTCCTTCGACAGCAAGAACTGGCTGGGCGAAGGCTCCTACTGCTTCCATCCCGGCAACACCGTGCACGGCTTCAAGAGCCAAGTGACCGAAGAGTCCTGGTTCCTGTCGCGCATCAGCTGCCCGTTGGAATTCGGCTTCGTCGAACAGCCCAAGGAATTCCAGCCCTATTCCCTCACCGGCGTGAAGGCGGACCGCCCCATCAACGTGCTCGCGAATCCGCTCCATGAGCCGGGCTGGGTCGATGATACGAATGCGAACGGCGACGTGGTCGCGCGCCGCTACAGCCTCGGCACGCATCCCCGCAGCGGCGAAGGCTCCATGCTGATCGAACTCACGCCGGACTGGACCGCCCGCCACGGCGCGCACTTCCACACGGTCTACCGCGAACTCTTCGTGATCCGCGGCGAATTCACCACCGCGGACGGCACCGTGTTCAAGGCCGGCTGCTACAGCTTCGCGCCGCCGAACACGATCCTGCAGCCGATTGTGTCGTCCAAGGGCGCGCTTGTGTACGTCAACTTCGGCGGCCCGCTCGACTACGTGCCCGCCGAAAAGCTCCAGAAGGCCAGCTGACCGATATGCTGAGCCCGGAAGACAACGAAACCCTCTGCCGCGTCGGCGCGCAAACGCCGATGGGCGCGATGCTGCGCCAGTATTGGGTGCCCGTGCTCCGGTCTCAGCAACTCGAAGCCGACGGCGCGCCAGTCCCCATCACCGTGTTCGGCGAACACTTCGTCGCCTTCCGCGCCACCGACGGCCGCGTCGGCGTGTTCGCCCGCAACTGCCCCCACCGCTGCGCGTCGCTCGCGCTCGCCCGCAACGAAGGCAACGGCCTGCGCTGCATCTTCCACGGCTGGAAGTTCGACGTGTCCGGCAAGGTCGTCGAAGTCCCCACGGAACCGGCCGAACGCCAGGCCCTGTTCGCCGAGAAGGTGAAGGTGCGCCACTGTCCCGTGCGCGAAGCCGGCGGCATGGTGTGGGCGTTCTTCGCGCAAGGTGTCACGCCGCCGAAGTTCCCGGAGTTCGAGTTTACCACGCTGCCGGCCGACTACGTCCACGTGCGCCGCGCCGTGGTGTCGGTGAACTGGGTGCAGGCGATGGAAGCGGTGCTCGATTCCGCCCACCTCGGCATGCTGCATTCCAGCTCCATGATGCTGGCCATGACCGAAAGCGCCCGCGTCCAGCAGACCACGTGCCTGTCCAACACCGCGCCCAAGATCAAATACGTGCTCACGCCCTACGGCTTCAAAGAAGCCGCGCTGCGCGAGCAGCCCGACGGCACGGTCGATACGCGCATCCGCGAATTCGTCGCCCCTTGGCACGCGTTCCTGCCGCTCAATCCGGGCGGCTACCGCCAGGTCGTCACCACGATCCCGATCGACGACGTCACCTGCGCGCAGTTCTTCATCATCTTCCGCTCCGACCGCGCGCTCACCCAAGCCGAGATCGATGCGGCCTGGTTCGCCACCAGCGCCAATCTGGACGACATCGCCGCCGGCGCCCCCCATGAAGACACCGCCTGGGATCAGGATCGCGCCGCCATGAAGGCGGGCCATTTCACCGGTCTCACCAACCGGCACGTGTTCTACGAGGACTTCGCGGTGCTTGAGTCCATGGGCCCCATCGTCGATCGCGCCCACGAACATCTCTGCCAGACCGACGCCACCGTCATCCTGGCGCGCCGCCAGTTGCTGAAATCCGCGCGCGCCTTCGCGGCGACCGGCGCCACGCCCTGGGGTCTCGCGGAGTCCGATGCCATCGACTTCCGGCGCATTCGCGCGATCGCGCTGACGCTGCCGGACGAGAAAGATTGGGAAAAGGTGGATGCGTTCGCGGTGTAGCCAATTTGCACCGCTGACAAAAGATACGCTGCCCACGCACGGGGCTCACGTACCGCTGCGTTGACAGTCGAAGAGGGGACGAGAAAGTTCACGAAACGGTTCGTCGGGAGGCGCGGGCAATGCCGCGATCCGCGATTCTGACGAGCCCTTACCTGTATAAAGCGGCCTAAAAACGACACTTGGGGAGTTAGCGATGAAGAAGATGGGATGGGCCCTTGGCGGGCTCGCAGCCGTGGTGACGTCGCAGATGGCGACACAGGCGATGGCGCAACAGTCGACGCTCGAGGAAATCGTCGTCACCGCGCAGCGGCGCGAACAGAGCCTGCAGGACACCCCGGTGGCCGTCAGCGCGTTCTCGACTGAAACGCTCCAGCGCGTCCACGTTGAAAGCACCACGGCGCTGATCAGCCTCGTGCCCAACATGTCGGGCGGCCAGGTCACCGGCGCCGGTAGCGCCAACAACTACACCCTGCGCGGCCTCTACAACGCCGACACCGCCTCCACCGTCGACAACCCGGTCGGCACCTACATCGACGGCGTGTTCATGGCGCGCATGAACGGCAACAACTTCGCCCTGTTCGACGTGGAGCGCGTGGAAGTGCTGCGCGGGCCGCAAGGCACGCTGTTCGGCCGCAACACCACCGGCGGCGCGATCAACATCATCCTCAAGCGCCCCAGCGAGACCTTCGGCGGCAGCGTCGAACTCGAAGGCGGCAGCAACAAGCACTACATGGGCCGCATCGGCGTCGACATTCCGCTGTCCGATAAGATCTCCACCCGCACCGCCGCCTTCAAGCTCTCCGACGATGGCTGGCTGCGCAACACGGTCACGGGAAAGAAGAACAACGGCCACCAGGGCTGGGGCCTGCGCGAAGCGGTGCTCGCCAACTTCAGCGATACCGTGAAGTGGTACGGCACGGTCGATTACGTCAGCGACCAGAACGCCAACGTGCCCGCCACCAAGGACGCCTCCGGCAAGTTCTTCACCACCACCGGCTTGCAGGCGCTCACGGGCGTCGTCGTCGGCCGCAAGCAGACCATCCCCGGCAACTTCGTCGGCAACAAGACGCTGGGCCTCGCGTCCACGTTCAGCATCGACACCGGCTTCGGCGATCTCGAATTCATCACCGCCTTCCGCCGCATCGACTCGCGCTTCAACGTCGACTACTTCGAAGGCCCCACCCGTTTCGGCGGCTTCGATTCCGTGCAGGACAGCAACCACAAGCAGTTCTCGCAGGAAATCAAGCTGACCGGCGCGACGATGGACGACCAACTCAACTACACTGTCGGCGCCTATTACCTGAAAGAGAAGAACGTCACCGACGCGGCCGCTGTGTTCAACCTCGGCGCCGCCTTCCTGTTCACCGCGCCGGACGCCACCTACTACAACGATACGGAGTCGGTCGCGGGCTACGCCCAGTTCGACTACAAGTTCTCGGAAGCGTTCGTCGCCACTGCCGGTGCGCGCGTCACCCACGACAAGAAGAACCTGCACTGGGTCAACAACGGCAACCCGCGCGCGGCCTTCGTGATCTCGGATGCGTATCTGACCGCCAACGGCATCCCGCTGTCCCAGAGCATCACCGAAGTCACGCCGCGCTTCGCCCTTGAGTATCACGCGAGCGACGACTTCATGGCGTTCGCGTCCGCCACCCGCGGCTTCCGCTCCGGCGGCTGGGGCGTGCGCGGCTCGAACTTCGCTACCCTCAACAACTTCCTGCCCGAGAAGGTATGGTCCTACGAGGCCGGCTTCCGCGCGGAAACGTGGGAGAAGCGCCTGCGCTTGAACACCACGTTCTTCTACGGCGATAACACCGCGCTCCAGCTTCCGACCGCCAGCACGGCGGCCGGCGGCGCACCGGCTTTCCCGACCGGCAACTTCGCCGATCTGCGCAGCTACGGTGTCGAAATCGAAGCGGTCGTGGTCCCGGTTGACGGGCTGAACATCAGCGCCGCCATCGGCTACGACAAGACGAAGTACGCCAACCCGACCGCGGCGGTGCTCACCCAGCAGAACGCCTGCCGGGCCTCCATCACGGCCGGCCTCGCGGCCCGTCCGAACTGCGCCGCGGGCATCATCACGGCCGCCGGCGAGATCGCCAAGCCGGCCCGCGCGCCGAAGTTCACGAGCATGATCGCCGTGGCCTACGACTTCGTCGTCAGTGATGCGCTCACCATCACGCCGTCGGGTTCTTGGCGCCACACGTCGGGCTTCAACGCCAACGCCGCGCAGTTGGTGCAGGCCGAACAGAAGCCTTACGACCTGTTCACCGCCACCCTGACGGCGGACCTCCCGCAGAAGGGCGTGTCGCTCTCCGCAGGCTGCGAGAATTGCTCCAACACCGCTTACCTGCTCAGCTTCATCAGCGGTCACTACTGGTACAACCACCCGCGCACGTGGTTCGCCAAGGCGAGCCTGAAGTTCTAGTCCGCCGCGCGTTGGGGGCAGGCATCGCGAAAGCGGTGCCTGCCTCACACGTTTTCTGAGAGAGACGCTCGATGACCCAAGGTTTCACGCGCCCGTTCACGCCCGGCGGCACCGCCTCCATCCTCGCGCCGCTGCCGTGGAAGTTCGCGTACGACCTGCTCGTCATTCACTTCCGCACCGATCCCAAGGCGCTCGCGAAATACCTGCCGGCGCCGCTCACGCCGCTCGACGACAGCGGCGAAGCCTTCCTCTGGTCGCCGCGCATCACCTGCCATCCCGTCGCCGGCGATCCGGCGGCGCAGGATGCCGCCATGAGCGGCTACAACGTCTGTGTCATTGCCATCCCGGCGAAGCTGAACGGCAAGCCGACCATGTTCTCCGCCTTCCAGTGGTGCGATCGGGATTGGCTCATCGTGCTCAGCTGGTTCATCGGCGCCACGTCGAAGGGCGCGGTGATCGAGCAGACCAGTGTTCATCCGCTGATGGACAAGCTCGGATCGCCCAATTCCGGCAAGCTCGGCGGGCAGATCCACCGCACCGTGTCGCGCTTCGGCAACCGGGTGATCGACATGACCTTCCGGCCGGATCGCGAGATCGCCGTGACGGACATGGACTTCTTCACCAGCAAGCTCCCGCTCACCGGCATGCGGCACCTGCCTGACATTCATATTCCCCCCACGGGCAAGCCGCCGATCCACGATCTGGTCCAGCAGGTCATGACCCAAACCACCTTCGGGACGCCCTTGGCCGGCGCCGCGACCCTGAAGTTCTTCGACGTCGCCAACGAGGAACTGATGCCGATCGCGCCGAAGGAAGTGCTCGGCGGCTACTCCCTGCCGATGGCCAATCTGCTCGAAGGCATCCGCGTCGTTCACGATTACAACGCTTAAAAAGGTTTCCGCTCATGGCGTATTGCATCGTCGACGGCGTGCGCGTTTGGTACGAAGTGAGCGGCAAGGGCCCGCCGCTCGCGCTTATCGGCGGCTTCGCGTTGATCGACTCCCAGTGGGAATTCTGCGTCGACGAACTGCGCAAGAAGCACACGGTCATCAACTACGCCTTCCGCGGCACCGGCAAGTCCGACTGGACCAGCACGACGATGCCGTGCCTCGAGCACTATGTGGAAGACCTGCGGGCCGTGCTCGACGCCGCCGGCATCCCCAAGACCGCCATCTGGTGCACCTCCACCGGCGCCCCCATCGGCATCCGCTTCGCCGCGAAGTATCCGGAGCGCATGACCGCGCTGGTCACCTATCCCTGGTTCAAGAGCGACGACACCTGGCGCGGGGTGATGCAGACGGCCTACATGACCGCGAAGCATTACGGCATCGGCGCCATGTCGCGCTTGTTCGCCGGCGCGGTGTTCCCGCCGGAACTGCTCTACGCCAAGGAAGGCACGGAGTATGAGCAGTGGGCGAAAAAGGTTTACGAGCGCAACGTCAACCCGACCACCCTCCAGAAGGTAATCGAGGCCTATTGCGAGGTGGACCTCACCGGCGACGTGCCGCGCATCCAATGCCCCACCATGCTCCTCATGGGCAAGGACTCCGCGCTCAACGACCAAGAGGCGATGAAAGAAGTCAGCTTCGAATACCTCATGTCCACCTTCCGCGCCCTGAAGCCGGATGTGGAAACCGGCATCATCGAGGGCGCCGGCTCCACCTACTGCATGGTCACCAAGCCCAAGGCCTGCGCCGAAACGGCCATGGCATTCCTCGCCCGCGTCGTGAAATAGCCCGATGGCCAAGCCGCGCATCGCAATCGTCGGCGCGGGTCTCGGTGGCCTCACCGCCGCCCTGGCGTTCGCCAAACGCGGCTTTCCCGTCACGGTGTACGAACGCACGAAGGTCCTCGGCGAAGTCGGCGCGGGCATCACGCTCTGGCCGAACGCCAACAAGCCGCTGTTCTCCCTCGGCCTGAAGGACGAACTCGCCCGTATCTCCGAAGTGCCGACGGAACAGGCCATGTGGCATTTCGCCACGGCGGAGATTTTCAAACGCTATCCGCGGGGCGAGGCCATGTGGCAGGCCTATGGCGCGCCGCTCTACCAGATCCACCGCCGCGACCTGCACGACATGCTCATCGCCGCGTTCCAGGCCGAACAGCCGGATGCGATCAAGCTCGGCAAGGAAGTCGTCGCGGTCGAGACCAACGAGAACGACGCCACCATCACCTTCAAGGACGGCGAGAAAGTCACCGCCGATCTCGTCATCGGCGCCGACGGCATCCGGTCCGCCGTCCGCAACGCGCTGTTCGGCACGGAGCCGGCCAAGTTCACCGGCATCGTCGCCTGGCGTGCCCTGGTGCCGATCGAACGCGTGCCCCAGCGCCTGCGCGACACGCCCGCCGGCATGCACATCGGGCCGGATCGCAACGTCTCGCACTACACAGTGCGTCACGGCGCGCTCTACAACTACCTCGGCTTCGCCAAGGTCAATACTTGGGAGGAAGAGGGCTGGACCATCCGCGCCCAGGTGTCCCAGGTGCTCGACGTGTTCAAGGATTTCCAGCCCGATATCGTCAACCTCATCAAGGCGACGCCGGAGGAAGGCCTATATAAGTGGGGCCTGTTCGACCGCGACCCCACGCCCCAGTGGACCAAGGGCCGCACGACGCTGATGGGGGACGCGGCCCACCCCATGCTGCCGTTCCTGGGGCAGGGGGCCGGCATGGTGATCGAGGACGCGTTGGTGCTTGCCCGCGCGGTGGCGGAATCCACCGACATCCCGACCGCGCTGAAGCGCTACGAGGCCGCCCGCAAGGAACGCGCCAACTACACCATGCTGCGCAGCCGCGCCCACGCGGATTTCTGGAACACCCACCCGGACCAGATCCGGAATATCGAACCGAAGATGGAAGTGGACCTGAACGTCTACGACGCCGTCACAGTCCCAATCTAGGAGACGCGCTTTGGCCTATACGTTCCACGAAGGCACGCGCCTTTGGTACGAAGTGATCGGCAAGGGCCGGCCCCTGACTCTCATCGGCGGCTTCGGCATCGCCCAGAACCAGTTCGATTTCGCCCTGCCGTTTCTGAAACCGCACTTCCAGCTCATGAACTGGAACTACCGCGGCTGCGGTCTGTCCGATTGGACCATGTCGAAGGCCTATTCGCTTGAGGATTGGGTCGACGACATGAAGGCTTGTCTCGACGCCGCCGGCATAGAGAAGACGGCCATCTGGGCCACCTCCACCGGCTCCGCCATCGGCATCCGCTTCGCCGCCAAGTATCCGGAACGGACCTCCGCCCTCATCACCTATCCCTGGTTCCGCTGCGACGAAGGCTGGAAGAACATCTTCACCGCCACCTATCACGTGGCGCGCACGTTCGGCTTGTTCACCCTGGCCCGCGTGTTTGCGGGGGTCATCCTGCCGCGCGACATCCTGCATGCGAAACCCGGCATCGATTTCGAGGACTTCGAGACGGTGTGTTTCGAGCGCAACATCAACATGGCCACCTTCGAACAGCAGATGAACGCGCTCATCAACGTGGACCTCACCGGCGACGTGAAGCGTCTGGAATGCCCCACCTGCCTGCTGATGGGCAGCGACAGCCCGCTCAACGATCAGGACGAACTCGCCGCCGCCAGCCACGATGCATTGACGACGGCGTTCCTGGCGCTGAAGCCCGACGCCGTGGTGCGGGATGTCCCGAACACTGGCAGCACCTACTGCATGATCACCGACCCTGAGAAGACCTCGGCGCAAGTGATCGAATACCTCAAGTCCGTGCCCGCCTAGGAGGCGATGCCATGCCGACACAAGCCGAACTCGCGCGCGCCCGGAACATGTTCCACAAGGTCTTCGGCCCTGCCTACGGCGAGGCGTTGATGGGTCAATTGGATGGCAACATCGCGGAGTTCAACGCCATCATCATGTGCCACATCAGTCCGGTGATCTGGGAACGCGATGCGCTTGCGATCAAGACGAAGGTTCTTTGTGCCGTGGCCATCTTCGCCGCCATGAACCGCTCGGACATAAAATACTTCGTCCGTGCCGCCATCCACCATGGCGCGACCCGCCAGGAGATCGATGAAGTCATTCTGCTCGTCGGTCTCGAATCCGGCTTCCCCAACGCCACCGCTGGCGGAAGATGGGTGAACGAAGCCTTCCAGGAACACGCGGAGTTCATGAAGGGGCGGTGACGCACGGCGGTGCGCCACCTTCCGACCGTCACCCCGGCCTTCGCCGAGGTGACACATGGAATATTTGTGGCGCGCAACTTAATGACCCAGCACCGTGACCTTCGACGGCTCCCCGTCGCGGCAGTACAATAGCCGGTTGGATTTAGGAACGCGCGTAATGCCCCCCAAGAGGACCCTGAGCCCGGAATTACCCACGCGTATTTTGCGCGATACTGTGCGCGAGCATCTTGGTG
Source organism: Rhodospirillaceae bacterium (assembly GCA_965279655.1). Classification (GTDB taxonomy): domain Bacteria; phylum Pseudomonadota; class Alphaproteobacteria; order Rhodospirillales; family Rhodospirillaceae; genus SCTM01. The sequence goes on along the minus strand of OZ257255.1, from coordinate 3,612,257 downwards.
TGGAAATGGGATCGCTGCCGAGTCGACTAGGTCCGGTCCGGTCCTAATCCCATGCGTGTCCTCGTCACCTCCGCGCACGGCAACCAGGGACGCTGGCTCGTTCCCAAGCTCGTTGCGCGCGGTATCGCGGTGCGCGCCCTCGATCTCGCCCCCGCGGCGGAAGCGCCGCTCAAGGCCGCCGGCGCGGCCGAGGTCATCATCGGCGACGCCGCCGATCCCCATGTCCTCGCGGTCGCCTGCGCCGGTGTCGATGCGGTCTATCACATCGGCCCGAACGCCCATCCGCGCGAGACGGCCTTGGGCAAAGCGGTCATCGACGCCGCCCGCGCCGCCAAGGCGCGCCACTTCATTTACAGCTCCGTCCTGCATCCGGAGATCACGGCGCTGGCCCAGCACACCGCCAAGCGCGACGTCGAGGAATACCTGGCGGAGTCCGGCCTGGACTTCACCATCCTCCAGCCCGCGCACTACATGCAGACGCTGCAGTATCGCCCCGCCATCGCCACGGGTACGTTCCTGCTGACCTGGAGCCTCGACCGCCGCCAGATCCTGATCGACGTCGCGGACATCACCGAGGTCGCGGCCAAAGTGATCGCGGAAGGTACCGCCCATTTCGGGGCGACCTATCAGCTCTGCGGCACGGATTGCGTGACGGCCCACGACATCGCGACCACCATCTCCCATGTCGCGGGAATCCCCGTGACAGCGAAAGAGGTCACGCCCGCGGAAGTGATCGTGAAGGTCTTCCCCGGCGCCGAGCGCGATCCGTCCTTCCCCGACAAAGTGAAGCTCTTCACGGACGTGAGCCGCTGGTACAGCGCCCACGACTTCACGGGGAATGCCAACGTGCTGACCATGCTGCTTGGTCGCCCGCCCACCACCTTCGCGGACTTCCTCCGGCGGGAACTCGCCACCGGATGACCATGCGTTCGCTCACACGCGCCCATTTGGTCGGCTACGGCGTCGGTCAGGTCGGCGGGCAGATCTACCGCGACATGCCGGCGATCCTGCTGCTCTACTTCATGACCAACACGCTCGGCATCCCCGGCCTGATGGCCGGCACCGCGATCCTGATTCCGAAGATCTGGGTGGTGATCTGCGATCCGCTGGTGGGCGCCTGGTCTGATCAAGCGCACACCCGCTGGGGCCGCCGTCGTCCGTTCCTGTTCGCCGGCGCGATCCTCTCGTCGCTCGCGCTGGTGGCGTTGTTCGCCGTGCCGCGGTTCGACGACCCATTGCAGTCGGCGGCCTACATCACGGTGATGTTCACCATCGCCTCGACCGCCTTCAGTCTCTACTCCGTGCCGTATCTGACGATGGCCACGGAGATGACGGGCGACTACCACGAACGCTCGCGCATCATGGCCTACCGGCTGATCTTCACCGCTGTCGGGATGATTATCGGCGCCGGCGCGTCGCAGCCCCTGGTGACCTGGCTCGGCACCGGGCGCGAGGCCTATCTCATCATGGCGGCGTTGTTCGCCAGCGTCTGCCTCATCACGATGCTCGCCACCTTCTTTGCGACGTTGCGTATTCCCCTGATGGAAGCGCGCAGCGCGCCCATGTCACTCGCGGGGCAGGTGCGCCTCGTGTCGCGCAACCGGCCCTTCATGGTGCTCGCGGGCATCTTCCTGCTGCTTTCGCTTGCGCAGGCCACCGGCTACAGCGTGCTGCCGTTCCTGTTCCACTATGTCGTGGAGAACGACGCGCTCTTGCTGCCGTTCATCGGCATCCTCGGCGTAATGACCGTGATCTCCGCGCCCCTGTGGGCTAGCGTCACGCGCCGCATCGGCAAGGTGCGCGGCTTCGCCATCTCCGTCATCGGCTGGGCCGTGATTTCCGTGACATGGCTGTGGGCCGGTCAGGGTGGAGAGATGCGCGATGCGCTCGTGCTCCTGCGCGGCTTCCTCGTCGGCCTGATCAGCCCGGGCTCGCTGGTGCTCGGTCTTTCCATGCTGGCCGACTGCGTCGACCACGAGCGCAAGACCACCGGCGAGAACCGCGAAGGGGTCTTCGCCGGTGTCTGGAGCGCGCTCGAGAAACTCGCCTTCGCCGGAGGCCCGTTCATCAGCGGCGCGGTGCTCAGCCTGCTGGGCTTTGTCGAGTCAACATCCGGCCCGGTGGCGCAGACGGAGCGCGCGCTCACCGGCGTCTATGTCTCGCTCGCCTGGATTCCCGTCGCCGCGGCCGCGATCAGTCTGCTGCTGCTCCGCCGGTATCCACGCTACTCCGAGCCGTAGTCCTCATAGGCGCGTAGCGTTACATACTGCTGCAGGATCGCGACATCTTCCGGCGACAGACTATCCCCGAAGCTCGGCATGCCTTGCTCCTGCCGCGTGCCCTTGGACACGATCTCGCGGAAGGTCCGGCGCGTCGGATCGTCCATGTACCGCAGGTCCTTGATCCCGCCGCGCACGAGCGTGCCGTGACAGGACTGACAGAAGGTCTCGTAGAGCTCCTTGCCCTTCTTGAGGTCGACATCGTTCATGCCCACCCGCGGCGGCGGCTTGCGCGGCGGCTCCGCCGGCAGCGGCGGCAAGGTGCCGCGCGCGCCGAGCGCGAACACCAGCAAGCGGCCCTTCGCCATCATCGGCTGACGGCCCGACGCCATCTCCAGATGCGCCAGCCCACCGCCGTAACCGGCATTGAGCGCGATGTATTGCTTGCCGCCGATCGTGTAGGCGATCGGTGCCGCCATGGGCATGTTGTCGACCTTCATCTCCCACAGCTTCTCGCCGGTATCGGCGCGGTAGGCCGCGAAGCTCTGATCCGATGTGCCCTGGAACACGATATTGCCCGCCGTCGCCAGCGTGCCGGCGGATGCGTTCGGCGCGCGGTCCACGCGCCAGCGCTCCTTCTGTGTCACGGGGTCCCATGCCGACAGCCAGGCCTTGGCCATGTTCGCGGCTTCGATCTGCAGCTTGCTGTCGCCACCCATCTGCGCGCCGGGATTGGAGACGTTCTTCTGCGGCGTGAACTCCTTGCGCTCCGCCAGCACCCCGCCGTTCTCCGTCACGGAGAGATAGACGAGGCCGGTGAGCGGGCTGAACGCCATCGGGTGCCAGTTGTGCGCACCGATGAACGCCGGAGAGATGATCGTCGGCTTCTCGCCGTAGTTCGCCAACGGCGTGAAGATCGGCCGGCCGGTCTTCGGATCGAGCCCCGAGGACCAGTTCACCTTCACCAGCGCCTGGCCGGAGATGAACTCGCCGGTCACGCGGTCGATCACATAGAAGTAGCCGTTCTTCGGCGCCTGCATGATCACCTTGCGCAGACGGCCGTTGATGGTCAGGTCCGCCAGCACCATCGGCTGGACGGCGGTGTAGTCGAACTGCTCGCCGGGCACCTGCTGGAAGTGCCACACGTACTCGCCCGTGTCGGCCTTCAGCGCGACGATGGAGGCGAGGAACAGATTGTCGCCGCCGCCCGGGCTGCGGAACTTCTGCACCCACGGCGACCCATTGCCCACACCGATGTAGATGAGTTTGAGTTCGGGATCGTAGGTGATCCCATCCCACACGGTGCCGCCGCCGCCGAGCTTCCACCACTCGCCGTTCCAGGTCTTCGCGGCCATCTCCATGGCCTTGTTCTCGAAACCCTTCGCCGGATCGCCGGGCACCGTATGGAAGCGCCACAGCTTGTTGCCGGTGTCGGCGTCATAGGCGGTGACATAGCCGCGCGCGCCAAGATCCGCACCCGCATTGCCGATCAGCACCTTGCCGTCGAACACGCGCGGTGCACCGGTGATGGTGTAGGGCCAGTCCGGCTCGCCGGCGAAGGTGTTCGCGGTCCACACTTCTTTGCCGGTCTTCGCGCTCACCGCGATCAAACGCCCGTCGAGCGTGGCGATGATGATCTTGCCCTTCCAATACGCCAACCCGCGCGTCACCACGTCGCAACAGGTGATACGCGTGAACTCGCGGTCGGTTTTCGGATCGAAGGACCAAAGCTGTTTGCCCGTCTTCGCGTTGTAGGCGGTCGTCACGTTGAAGGGCGTGGTGTTGTACATCACGCCGTCGATCACGAGCGGCGTGGACTCCAATCCACGGCTGGTGCCGAGATCCTTGTACCAAGCCAGGCCCAGGTTCTTGACGTTGTCGGCATTGATCTGGTTGAGGGGACTGAAGAACTGTTCGTTGTACGTGCGGCCGATGGTCGTCCATTCGCCGTCGGCCTTCTTCGTCTTATCCGCCGCGGCCGCAGGCGACAGGGCGAGCAGCACAGCCGCGGCCATCGACGTCACGGCACCGCAGCGCAACCGCCCAAGATTCCAAGTCGACGTCAAGCTAACCCCCTGTTACCGCACCAACGTGTGATGGCTCGAAATGTGAACCAGACCCAAATCGATCTGGCCCTCATTGGGAGCGAGACCTACCATATCTCCCGACAAATCCAACACGCTGATGATTTTTCTTGGTCCAAAATATGGACCTAACGCCGACGGAGAGGGCTGTCCCATGAGCATGAAGAAGAATGGTTTGACCAAGCGCGCACTGCTGGGCCGCGTCGGCGGCGCGGCGGCGGTGGCGGCGCTGCCACAGACGCCGGCGAACGCCGCGGCGGAAAAGCCCTATGACGTGATCGTGGTCGGCGGCGGCAACGCCGGTATGCCGACGGCGATTTTCGCCAGCAAGCGCGGTGCGCGCGTTCTCATCGTCGAAGCTGCCGGCCAGTTGGGGGGCACGCTGCACCTGTCGTCCGGCCAGATGTCCGCGGCGGGCACGAAGCTGCAGAAATCGAAAGGGATCGAGGACACCGCGCAGATCCACTACGACGACATCATGCGCATCAGCAAGAACACCGCGAACCCGGAGATCACGAAGCTGGCGGTGGACGGCAACGGCGCGACCTTCGATTGGCTCACCGACAACGGCCTCGTGGTGCATCCGAACCATCCGGAAACCGGCACGACCCATGAACCCTATAGCCGTCCGCGTTACGCCTGGGGCTTGAAGGGCGGCATCTCGATTCTCGAGGTCCTCGAAAAGCAGATCAAGCCGGAGATCGACAGTGGTCGCGTGAAAGTGCTCACCGGCACCAAGGCGACGAAGCTCATCACCGACAAGAAGGGCGCGGTGATCGGCGTCGAGACGGACGGCGACACCAAGGGCCGTTTCATGGGCCGCAACGTCGTGCTGACCGCCGGCGGCTTCGCGTCCAACAAGGAGATGTTCGAGAAGATCGATCATCTCAAGAACTACAACGACGATTCCTATCCCTACAGCCAGGGCGAAGGCATTACCCTCGGCGTGTCCGTCGGCGGTTACACGCGCGGCGGCGAGCTCCATGCGCCGCTGTTCGGCGGCATCCTGTCCGACGACGACTACCCGAGCCCGATGCTGCAGGGCTTCCGTCCCTGGCCGCCGTCGCGGCCGCCGTTCGAGATCTTCGTCAACGTGGCCGGCCAGCGCTTTCTCCAGGAAGACGTGCCCAGCCACGACGTCTACGAAGAACGCCTTCTCGCCCAACCGGGCACCCTGTGCTGGGTCGTGTTCGACGACGAGATGTTCAACCGGGCGCCGCCGATCCTCAGCCCGCGGCGCTATCCGCGCGAGGACTACGCCGGCTTCTTCAACACGCGAAAGTTCTTCCACAAGGCCAACACCCTGGAGGAGCTAGCCAAGCTTGCCGGCTTCGACGCGAAGAACATCGGCCCGACCGTGGCGGAATACAACGCGGGCCAAAAGGCCGGGAAGGACAAGCTCGGCCGGTCCCATATGCCGCTGCCGCTCGTCAAAGCCCCGTTCTACGCGATCAAGCTGCACAGCTGGAAGTTCATGGGCTTCGGCGGTCTCGCCGTCGACAAGGAACTGCGCGTCATCAAACAGGACGGCACGCCGATTCCGAACCTCTACGCGGCGGGCGAAATCATCGGCTCCGCCGCCACCATGGGCCGCTCGCACTGCGGCGGCATGTGCGTGACGCCGGCGCTCACCTTCGGCCGCCTGCTCGGCTCGAAGATGCTGAAGTTCAGCGTCTAATCGGTGAAGTTCGAAACAGAAAAGGCGCGGCAGTCACCTGCCGCGCCTTTTGCTTTGGTCTGGAAGACCGCGCTAAGCCTTGATGAACTTGGTGATGTGGTCGACCCACTCCTGCGGCTGCTGGTCGACGATGTCCACTCCGCCGCCCTTCATCTCGATGTAGGTCATGTCGGGGCGCAGTTCCTTGATGCGGCGCGTGATGCCGATCACCATGTCGCCGTCGTTCCCCAGCACCAACGTGCGGGCCTTCATCTTCTTCAGGCCTTCGGTCGAGTTGTACTGATACGCCACATAGTGCCCGTGCCAGGACTCGCCGGTGCCGATGAAGCGCTCCACGACATATCGCGTGATCAGCTTCGGATCGGCGCCGGGACCATAGAGATTCCAGCGGCCCTTGAAGCCGTTGCTCAGGTGGCTGCCGTCGGTCGGGTAAACGAAGTTCTTTTCGCTGGTTTCCACCTTCTCGAGACGTGCCTTGCGCTCTTCCTCGGTCACCAGAAGGGCCGAGTGCACCGACAAGCTCTTCACGCGATCCGGGAATTGGTTCGCCGCCGCCACCGCAACCGCCGCGCCGGTGTGATGGCCGCCGAAGTGCGCGGTCTTGAGGCCGAGATGATCCATCACAGCCGGGACGATCTTTGCCCAGTCGTTCGCCGTCGGTTGGAAGGAGGTCGGGTCTGAGAGACCGAAGCCCGGCATGTCGATGCCGATGGCACGCACGCCCTTGGCGTGGAACAGCGGATACACCGTCTCGAATTGTTGCGAGCTCATCGGCGCCTGGTGGAGCAAGATCAGCGGCTCGCCTTTGCCGGTATCGCGGTAGTGGATGAGGCCGAAGGGACCGTTGGCATAACCACGGGCCGGCGGGACCTTCGCGGCTGCGGCTTGGGCCGACGTGCCGAACGCGCCGGCAATCAGCGGCATCCAGGCAAGGGCGCGACGCGTGAGATTCATGGGGAGCTCCAATCTGATTCCAGAGGAATAGCAGGCCTTCAGCATATCCCAGCGTCATAGGCCGAACCGAAGCAAAAAGACCGGATTCTGAGACGCTATTCTTGCAGAGCGGCCCACGCCGGCGGTTTGGACGCCATACCTTCGGTTATGGCGTGCGTGCGCGTCGCCATACTCCAGCACCCATCCCTAAAGCTTCTCCCCGTCGTGCGGTTGACGCGTTCGCGGCCTAAAACGCTGTCCATCGAACACCCGCCCTGAAGGAGCTTGAACAATGGCTATCGACACCACCATGGACGTGCTGATCGTCGACGACTACGCGACGATGCTGCGAATCATCCGAAACCTGCTGAAGCAGATCGGCTTCAACAACGTCGACGAAGCCAGCGACGGCGCGCAGGCCCTGCAGAAAATGAAGATGAAGAAGTACGGCCTCGTCATCTCCGACTGGAACATGGAGCCGATGACCGGCATCCAGCTCCTGCGCGAAGTGCGCCAGGACGCGGAGTTGCAGGCGATCCCGTTCATCATGATCACCGCCGAGAGCAAGACCGAGAACGTGGTCGAAGCCAAGAAGGCCGGTGTGTCCAACTACATCGTGAAGCCGTTCAACAGCGAGACGTTGAAGGGCAAGATCACCAGCGTCCTCGGCGCTTTCTAGCCGTACATCGCAAGGGGACATGAGCGATGGACAAGATTCTCACCAGCGCCGAACTCGGCTCGGCGATTTCCGACGCTTCGGCGGCCAAGCCGAATCTGAACGGCGTGCAACGCAGCGTCACCACGCTGATGCAAAGCTGGCCGTCAGATAAGGGCTTGTATCAGCAGCTGAAGCGCCTCGCGGCCTTCATCGAACAGACCAAGGCGGAGATCGCCGCGCTGCGTCCGGATGAGGTCAAATCGAGCTTCCTGCCCAAAGCCACCGATGAACTCGATGCCATCGTTGCCGCCACGGCGGACGCGAGCACGCGCATCATGGACGCCGGCGACGTGCTGATGGAACTGGCGGGCGACTTGCCGGCGGACAAATCCGAAAAGGCAATGAACGCCGTCACCTCCATTTTCGAGGCCTGTTCGTTCCAGGACATCACGGGCCAGCGCATCACCAAGGTCGTGAAGACCCTGAAGGTGATCGAAGACCGCATCGACCAGATGCTGTCCTCCGAGACCAGCCTGCCATCGTTCGTGACGCCGGAACCGCTGCCGGCGTCCTTTGCCGAACTGACGGATGAAGATCTGCTCAACGGGCCCCAGTTGCCTGGGGCTGGCCGCTCGCAGGCCGAGATCGACGCCCTCCTCGGCTTCGGCTGACATCATGACCTGCCAGCCCTCAACCACGGAACTGATCGACCCGGCGGACCGCGACAGCCTGCACACGCTGCCGTTGGCGATCGTTCCGCTGGAGCATCCCATGCTGCGCCGGGGGCGGATGGTGAAGAACAACCGCTTGGTCAGCGTGCTCGAGATGTTCCGCGACCGCGAGGCCGGCAGCGGGCAGATCGACGTGGAAAAGCTGCCGCAGGAATTTGGCTTCGCGAACACGCACCCGGACTTCGTGCTGCTGCGCAAACTCGAATTGATGCCGAGCTACGACGTCTACAGCCTTCGCGTCCTGCTGCGGTCCCACGGCATCGAGGTCAACAACGCGGCAGCCCTGAAGCTATCGCCGGAAAAGACCCGCGAACTCGCCGTTTACATGAAGGAGTTCACCCGGCCGCTCCTGGCCAAAGTCTACGGCTCTCAAGACACCACCATCGCGACCTTCGAGGACGTGGTGGGCATGTTCCGCGATCCGGACATCACGACCGCCCGCCGCAAGCTCGCGATGATGGCCGCGACCCTGGGTATCGGTCTGCACGATATCCCGCGCTTTCTTGAGGACTACGCCGACATCTTCCTGTCGCTCGCCTATTACCGCCAATGCCTGGAGCGCCTCACGCCGATCATCGAGGACTTCCTCGATTGTATGCGCGACCTCAAGAAGAGCTACCAGATGCGCAGCAATATCCAGCTCATGCTCACCTGCGATGAGATGGAAAAGCACTTTACGGAGCTTTTGAGCTCCGTCACCGGCCGTCTGGAGGCCTTCAACCGTCAGACCAAGGCGATGTGGGACAACCTGTCGGCGGAACGCTTCCGCAAGATCGAAACACTCATCAAGGCCTATCACATCACCATGGGCGGCATCCTGTGCGCGCTCACCGTGAAGATGGACTCCTGGGCGGAAATGTTCCCGCGCCGCAACGTCGGCGGCCCCGTGCGCCGGGCGGATTTCATCATGTCGGAATTGAAGGCCGGGATGACGCGCATCCGCGAGTTCGAGAAGCGCGCCCCCGCCATGACCGATTTCAACTGAGGTTTGCCATGGCGCAGCGTTACGGCATGACCGTAAAAACCCACCTGACCTTCGATGAACTGGACAACGTCATCGGACAATATGCGCAAGGTCCGTATCAGATCTCGATCGGCGGCCTGGACGAAAGCGGCAAGACCCGCCGCAAGATTATGATCATCTGGTTCGATCAGGAGAGCGATCGCGTGCGCATGCGCCAGTTCTTCGCCGCCCGCCGCAGCGCCCACAAGCCGGCGCCGGCCGCCGCGGCCTAAGCTTTCGGTTGTAGGCGAGCAAACGACAGAACCGCCGCACCCTACCTTTCGCCGCAAGCCGCGGGAGAGAAGCCCTGGCATAACGCACTTCGGAATTGGCACTCAACAAGATGGCCTTGCACATCATGGAACAGGCGATGTCTACGGAGAAGCGCGATGGGATCACCCACTTCGAGTTCGAGGCCAAGGTCTTTACCGTGCCCGGCGCGCGTTTCGCTTTGGTCGGCCCGCGGCAGGAGCCTCGCTTCTTCGTCACCTACGGTGAAATCGACGGCTCGATGGACATCCAGGCCCTGCGCGTCGCGTTCGCCATCCCGGCCGGCGGCGCGGACGACAAGATGATCGTCACGGCGGTGAAGGGCCTGCGCTATGTGCCCGACATCCGTCCCGGCGACAAAATCCCATCTGAGATCATCGACGGCTCGGCCTCCTGGTCCATCGCCCCGCGCCACAAGGAAATCGCCTACCGCCGACTCCAGGTGCAGCTTCTGTCCTGGGTGTCCGGCAAGGAGATCGTCCTCACCGACAACGACGAACTCGGCAACTTCCTCGACCAGATCGAAAACAAGACCAAGCTCAAGGAAGCTTTCGAGGCTGCCGCGGAGGCGCTCGGACGCCCGCGCTCCGACTTCGAGGCGGTGCTTCAACAGATCGAACTGCTCGCCCGCGAGCTCTGCTTCATCGAAGCGCTGCGGGACCGGTTCCAGAAGGTCACCGGCGTGCTGCGGAAGCTGCAGCACCTGCGCAGCCACTACAGCGGGGACCAGAAGGGCCGCGAAGACCTGCAACGCGTGTCGCAACTCGCGGCCAAGGCGGTCTTGGTCTACACCCGAAAATTCGAGGAAGTCGACGCGCAGACCAGCGAGATCATCGGTGCGCTCAAGTCCCTCGAACGCCAGGTTGAGTTCATCCGCCGCACGCGCGACGACCTGCACTTCATCCTGCGCGACTGGGATCCGCTGCTGCCGAAGTGGGACGAGACCCCGCTCAAGCGCTCGCGGCCGATTGACCTGTTGATCTCAGACACTTACCGACTGCTCGCGGGAAAATTCACGTCCGCGCGCAGTATGCTTAAGGCGGCATAGATGCTTATGTTTTCGGGCGCGCGACAGTGTTAGGCTTCGAAGGGACTAGGGGTGGCGCTGTGCACATTATTTTCGCCGACGATCATACGCTGGTGCGCGAAAGCGTTTCCGAACATATCCGCCGTTTGGGCGAAGATGTGAACATCGTCCAGGTCGGCAGCCTCGATGCCGCGTTGGCCGCGCTCACCCCCACCACCGATCTGATCCTGCTCGATCTGCAGATGCCGGGGATGAACGGCCTGGAAGGCCTGGAGCGCATGAAAAGCGCCGCCGGTGATAAGCCCGTGGTCGTCCTGTCCGGCTTCACCGACAAGCGCACGGTCAACGCCGTGCTCGAGCGCGGCGCCGCCGGCTTCATTCCGAAAACCGCTTCCGGCAAAACTCTGCAACGCGCCATCCAGGCCGTGATGGAAGGCGAACGCTACATTCCGTCGATCGCCGTCGATGGCGCGGATGGCCCGTCGCCGTTCGAGGGCGGGGCGGAACGCTCAGCCGGTCCGGCGGAGGACAGCCCTTTCCGCAAGCTGACCGAGCGCGAGCAGGAGATCATGCGCCTGCTGATCGCCGGCAAGTCGAACAAGCAGATCGGCCTCGACCTGGGCCTGCAGGAGATCACGATCAAGATCCATCTGCGCAATGCCTACCGCAAGATCGGCGCCACGAATCGCGCCGACGCCGTGCGCCTGTCCTACGAGCAGCGCTTCGCCGAGTAGTTCGCGCTCGCTCCCGCCGCGCCCCCTACGAAAGGTTTAGGCGCGGCGCATACCTCCTCCCCCATCGCCCACCCCTCTGCATCCATCGTCCTAACGCCGGTCCCCGTTTAGAAACAGCCTCACACACGAGGCCAAAACGGGAGAGCCCACATGGACGACCTAATCCAAGAATTTGTCACCGAGACCACGGAAAGCCTGGGACATCTCGATCGCGACATGGTCGCGTTCGAGCGTTCGCCTGAGGACGCGGATACCTTGGGCCGCATCTTCCGCTTGATGCATACCGTCAAGGGCACCTGCGGGTTCCTCGGCCTCGGCCGACTCGAGCGCGTGGCGCACGCCGGCGAAGATGTGCTCGGCAAATTTCGCGACAAGACCCTCGACGTGACCCCGGGTGCGGTCAGCGCCATTCTGCGCTGCATCGACGTCATCCGCGGCATCGTCGAGGCCCTTCAGGCCTCCGGCGCCGAGCCGGAAGGCGACGACTCGGTCCTGATCGGTGAACTGCGCGCGATCGCCGACGGCAAGGCCCCGGCTGCCGCACCCACGCCGACGGAAGCCGTCCCGGTTATAGTGACGAGCGCCCCGACCACAACGCCTATCGTCGCCAGCAAAGGTTTCCCCGTCGCCGCGGAGTTGCTGGAAGAGGTCGCCGCTGCGACCGCGCCGACTCCGGTCGAGCCGACCCCGGTCGCTCAGCCCGTCGCTGCCCTGCCGGCCGTGAAGAAGGACGTGGCCCCGCAATCCGATGCGCAGAAAGACGCGCAGACCACCATTCGCGTTGGAGTCGACGTCCTCGAGAACCTCATGACGCTGGTGAGCGAGATGGTGCTCACGCGCAATCAACTCCTGCAGATCAACCGCACACAGGACGAGAGTCCCTACAAGGCACCGGTGCAGCGCCTGAACCGCATCACCTCAGAGTTGCAGGAAAGCGTCATGAAGACGCGCATGCAGCCGATCGGCAATGCCTGGAGCAAGCTGCCGCGCATCGTGCGCGACCTGGCCGCGGAACTCGGCAAGAAGATCGATCTGCAAATGATCGGTGCGGAAACGGAACTGGATCGCCAGGTGCTGGAGATGATCCGAGATCCGCTCACCCACATGGTCCGCAATTCCGCCGATCACGGCCTGGAGAATCCGGCGGACCGCGCCGCGGCCGGCAAAGACGCGATGGGCACGATTCGCCTGTCCGCCCGCCACGAGGGCGGTCACATCATTATCGAGATCGTCGACGACGGCCGCGGTCTGAACACCGCGCGCATCCGCGCCAAGATCATCGAGAAGGGACTCGCCACGGACGCCGAACTCGCCGCGATGGACGAGAACCAGATTCATCAGTTCATCATGAAAGCGGGCTTCTCCACCGCGGAGAAGGTCACCAACGTCTCGGGCCGCGGAGTCGGCATGGACGTGGTGCGCTCGAACATCGAGAAGATCGGCGGCACCTTGGAATTCCGCTCGATCGAGGGCAAGGGCTCGACCTTCACGGTCAAGATCCCGCTCACCCTCGCTATCGTCAACGCGTTGATCGTGGAAACCACGGGCCAGCGTTACGCCATCCCGCAGATTGCCGTGCGCGAAGTTGTGCGTACCGGCAAGGACGGCCCCGCCTTGGAGCAGATCTCCGGCGCGCCGGTCATTCGCCTGCGCAATCGTCTTCTGCCGGTGCTGAGCCTCGCCGGCACCTTGGACCTGAAGAATCCGTCGGCGGACCGCAGCGTCGTGGTGTGCCACTCCGGCAGCCTGACCTTCGGCGTCGCGGTCGAACGCATCACGGACGCGGAAGAAATCGTGGTGAAGCCCTTGAGCGATCTCGCCAAGGCCGCCGGCATCTATTCCGGCAACACCATCCTCGGCGACGGCACGGTGGTCTTGATCTTGGATACCAACGCGCTCGGCACCAGACTCGGGGCCGAGGCTCCCGAGGCCACGGATGCCGAGGATGAACGCGCGGTGATCAGCAACACCCAGGACGTCCTGATCTTCAAGGGCAGTGCCCTGGGCAATATGGCCGTGACCCTCAGCGACGTCAGCCGAATCGAGTCGCTCGACATGGCCGCGGTGGAATGGATCCAAGGCCAGCCGGTCATCCAGTACCGCGGCGAACTGCTGACTCTGACAGCCGTCGACGGCCCTGCGGGCATCCACGACTCCGGCCGCCAGCATGTGCTCGTCCTCAATAAGGGCGCCACACAGATTGGGCTGGCGATCGAAAAGCTCGAAGACATCGTCGCCGTCGAAGTGAAGTTCGAGCGGCCCTCGCGCCGGCCCGGCGTGCTCGGTAGCCAGATCGTTGCCGGACGCTCGGTCGACTTCCTCGATCCCGCCTATTTCCTCGCCCAGGCCGACCAGGCCGCCAACGTCATCCAATTTGGAGAAGCAGCATGAACGCGATCAGCAACATTCACGCGGTGCGCGCATCCGCATCCGACTATCTGACCTTCGTCGTCGGCCAGCAGATGTTCGCCGTGCGCGCGGTCGAAGTCCGCGACGTCCTGCGGCGGCAGACAATCGCGCCGATCCCGCGGGCCCCCAGCCAGGTCGCGGGCCTGATGAACCTGCGCGGCCATATCGTCACGGCGCTCGATCTGCACGTGATCCTCAACTGCGCCAAGTGGGACGAGCCGCGGCCCATGAGCATCGTCGTGGAACATCGCGGCGAGCCGTTTTGCCTGATGGTGGACCGCGTGGGCGAAGTGCTCTCTGTGGCGGAAAGCGAGATCGAAGCGAACCCCGGATCCATGCCGCCGGCGCTCTCCGCCTACTCGCGCGGTGTCGTGAAGTCGGGCGAACACCTGATCCTGATCCTCGAACTCACGCATCTCTTCACCGCGAGCCGCATCTGGGCGGCCGCCTGACCCCTAGCGGCAAAAAATGGACACTTTCCCCCTGGCGCTTGAGATGATGTCGACCTGGATGGTGACGCTGGCGGCGGATCTCGCGATCCGCACGGTCCAGGAGCCCGACGCGGGCAGTTGCGAAATGCCGTTCGCGAATGACTTGCCTGTGGGGTTGCCGCTGACGGTCGCGATGGGACTTCCTCCGGCGCATGCTGCTCAGTTGGGCGAGTTGCTTGCCAGCGGGCGCGAGGTGAAAGCCTATCGCTACGTCATCAATCACGAACTCCTGGGACGCAGGAACTACAGTCTTTCCGCGGTGCCGCTGCTGGGCAAAACCGGCGCCGTGAAGGGCTACCAATGTTCGATCGCGGACCTCACCGTCACCCTCGATCTGGCGGATCGGCAGCAGCGCAACGAAGCCGAACTGGCCGCCATTATCGACGCAACACCGACATTTCTCTCGGTCAAGGATCTCGAGGGCCGATACGTGCGCCTGAACACCGCGGCGCGGCGCCTCTTCGCGCCCTGGAGCGCGGACCCCGTGGGCCGCACGGCAAGCGAAATCTTCCCCGCCGATCTGGCCGCGGAATTCGAGATCGCGGACGAACAGGTGCTGATGGAAGAGGCTGCCCGTGAATTCGAGCAGGACCTGCTGATCGACGGCCGTCTCGCGACACTGCTGACCATCAAATTCCCGATCTTCGACGGCGACGGCTGTGTCATCGGCCTCGGCGCCATGGGGGTCGACATCACCGAACGCAAGGCGCTGGAGTCGGAGCTCAACCGGCTGGCCAACTACGATCTCCTGACCGAATTGCCCAATCGCCGCCTGTGCCGTCGCTTGATCGACGATGCGCTGGTGCTCGCGCAGCACACGGACACCCGCATGGGCATCATC
The DNA here is from genome assembly GCA_965279655.1 of Rhodospirillaceae bacterium. Taxonomy (GTDB): domain Bacteria; phylum Pseudomonadota; class Alphaproteobacteria; order Rhodospirillales; family Rhodospirillaceae; genus SCTM01. The sequence goes on along the minus strand of OZ257255.1, from coordinate 3,597,179 downwards.
CTGTGCGACCTCGACGAGTTCCGTACGCTCAATAACACCTTGGGCAATTCCGCCGGCGACGACATCCTGATCGAGGCGGCCTGGCGCCTGAAAAGCTCCATGCCGTCGGCCTGTATGGTGGCCCGCCTCGGCGGCGATGAGTTCTGTCTGGTGATCCCGTCCGTGTCGGCCTACACGGAAATCGACGACGTTATGGCGGATATTCACCGCCTGTTCGATGAGCCCATGAAGGTGGGCGATCGGGAGGTCTTTGTCGGCGTCACTTTGGGCGCGGCCGTGTACCCGGTTGATGCCGACGGGCCGGAGCAATTGTTCCAGCGCGCCGATGTGGCCTTGATGAACGCCAAAAAGACCGGCGTGGCGTCCGTGCGGTTCAGCGACTCCATGGTCCATGTGGCGGAAAAGCGCACGCGCATCGCGAGCCTTCTACGCCGTGCGATCGAACGCGAAGAACTGCGACTCGTCTATCAGCCGATCGTGGATGCGGAGAGTGGCGACACCGTGGTTCTGGAAGCGCTCCTGCGCTGGGATTCCGCCGAACTGGGTCCCGTCGGTCCCGATCAATTCATTCCTCTGGCGGAAGAGACCGGCCTGATCCGTCAGATCGGCGCCTGGTGCCTTGCCAATGCCTGCGCCGATGCGACGGCCTGGAACCAATCCGTGGAGCGCAAGATCGGCGTTGCCGTGAACGTTTCCCCGCAGCAATTGTTCGCGGAAGGGTTCGTCGAGCAAGTCCGCGAGACCCTGGCGTTCGCGGGCCTGCCGGCGAGCCTGCTCAAGATCGAGATCACCGAAAGCTCCCTGGTGCAGGATGTCGACACCTGCAAGCGCGTGCTGGAAGACCTTGCCGCGTTGGGCGTCACCCTTGCGCTGGACGACTTCGGCACAGGGTACTCGGCCCTGTCCTACCTCCAGCAGTTCAAATTCCATCAGCTGAAGCTCGATCAATCCTTCGTGCGCAAGATGGTGCCGGGTGAATCCTCCGCGGCGCTCACCGCCAGTATCATTGCCATGGCGAAAAGCTTGGGCTTGAAGACAGTCGCTGAGGGTGTCGAGCATCCCGCGCACTGGCTGGAATTGCGCACCCAAGGCTGCGATTTCTGCCAGGGTTACCATTTCAGCAAGCCATTGCCGAAAGAGGACCTTGCCTGTTTACGTACAGACACCTGAAAGTGCTTAAGATTCTTCGCTTCGCGTAAGGACCGCCGGCATCGCGGGCATGCCGTATACTCGACCGACGACGATTGCTGAGTGGAAAGCTGGGGGTTTCACGATGCGTCCGACCACACGCTTGCCGGCGATCAGTCCTGCGGCCATCGTCGGCGTGGGTATCCTGTTCTTGCTGGTCTATGCCGGATTGCTTGGCATCACCCTCACGGGCGCCGACAGTCAGGTTCGGCGCATAGAGCAGCTGGCGATTTTCGACGCCGCCGCGACTTCGCTGCCGGGCGAGGTCACGAATTTTATCTTCCTCGACGGCCGGTTCGCTTCGCGGCGCGAGTTGTCGCCTGAGCAGCTGGAGCGGCTGCGCGAAGCGAAAGACAAGTCGTTCCGCAAGGCCATCGCGGGCGTCGCGGAACTGGAATCCTTCCTCGAGCGGCGTGGCGACAGCGCCATCCAGACATTTCTCACCCGTCTCAACAGTACGTCCACGCGGCGCGTCGCCCTGCAGGAGCAGATTTACGATCCTGTGGCCGGCTTACAGGCCGCCTTTTCGAAGGCCAGGCTCGCGACCGACAACGTTTTCACGGCCGTTTCGGAACGCGTGCCGCTGCCGACGTCCGATTATCTCGCGGCGCGCACCGCGCAGAACGACTTTCTCGGCAATCTCTCGGCCGAACGCGCCCGGGAGGCCACGGCGGCGTTGGACTCTTTCAAGGCGAAGACGCGCACTTTCCCCGGCCTTTCGTCGGCACAGCGTCGCGATCTCGTCGCGCGCGCCGATGACTACGGAAAGGCATTCACCGCGCTGTCCGCAGCCCATCTGGAATTCCGCGCGATCGGCCAGTTTCTTCAGACTCAGGTAGTCGATATCGAGCCGCAGCTGACGCAGCTTGAGCGCGATGTTCACGCGCGGACCGCGGCCCTGCGCAAGGACCAAAGCGAGGCGCGCCGCACGCGCGACCTCGCGACGGCGGGCATCGGCGTTCTCGCCACCCTGGCTTTCGGCGGCTTGGCGGCGGGCGCCTATCGGCGCGTTCGACTGCGCGATCAGAATCTACGGGAGGCCAGCCAGCGATTCCTCGATTTCGCCCGGGCGACCTCCGACATGTTCTGGGAGATCAGTCCCACGGGCCGCGTTCGCCAGATCATCGGCAACCTGCGGCCGTTCTTCGGCAGCGATGACCCGCCGGAGGACCTGAGCTTGGCGGACTGGGCCGCGCGGATTGGGCTCGACGCCGAAAGCTTGCAGAGCGTTCTCGCGGCGCAGCTTCCGTTCCGCGACCTCGAACATGCCATCGACGGCAATGGAAGCTTGCGTTGGTACCAGACCGCGGGCGTGGCCATGTTCGATGCGCATGGAAATTTCGCCGGCCTGCGTTGTGCTTCACGGGACATCACGGAGGAAAAGACCGAGGCCACCGCTCGGCTCATGCTTGAGCAGCGAATGGCGGCCATCGTCGACAACCTGCCGGTCACGATGTTCCGTGTCGAAGGACGCAAGGATGACGCTCGGTTTGCCTATGTCGGCGCCAATGCCGAGAAGATGATCGGCCATACCGTCGAGGAACTGCTGGCGAAGCCGCTCAATCACGATCACTGGTTTGTCGTGGAGGAGGACCGGAAGCGGTTTGGCGCGGAACTCGCGCGCGGACTGGAGAGCACCGGGCACGCCAACAGCCGCGCCCGTGTCCGCCTGCCCGATGGATCCGTGCGCTGGATCCAGCAAATCTCCCGCCGCGTTCCGCGCCCCCACCCCGGTGCGCCGGGCGCGGTGGAGGGCCTGTGGCTCGACGTCACCGAGGAAGAAACCCGCCTGCGTCAGATCACCGACTTCGGCGAGGCCATCGATTCCACGGATCAGGCCATCTACATCGTCGACCGGGGCACCAAGGAGATCACATACGCCAGCCAGGGCTACGCGCGCATGTTCGGGCTGTCCGAAGAGGATCTGAAGAACCGGCGCTATGTCGGCCAACTCGGCCGACGCCCGATCGGCCGCTCCATGGCGGAAGTCACGGCAGCGATCGAAGCGGGCGTTAACACCCCGGAAGGGTGGCACGGTGAGTTCAGCTACGAAAACCTCGACGGCGAAATAAGACATATTCTCGGCAGCGCCCGCTTACTCTCCGACAATCGGCGCGTTGTGGTGCTGACCGACATTACCGCCCGGGTCAGGCAGGAACAGGAGACCACCGGATTCCGCGCCGCGCTGGATCACGCCGCCGACGGTGTCCTGATTTTCGAGGCGATCGACAAACCCATCGCCTACGCCAACGGTGCGATCCGGAGAATCATGCGCCTGCCGGACAACACGCGTCTCGAAGGCCACTACGTTCATACCTACATGCCGAACCGCCGCGCCCAGATGCTCGATCTGCGCGAACACATCGCCGAGCGGCTTGTGCACGAAAGCCACGTCGATATCCAGCGCGAAGCCCTGCGCGCGGACGGCACGCCGATTATCGCTCATATTCGCGTGACGCAGCTACCCGACAAGCGGGTGCTGTTGGCCCTCACCGACGTGACGCAACGCACGTTCCTCGAGCGCGAGGTGCGGGCACGGCGCGATGAACTGTCGCGTCTGGTCTCCAACTTGCCCGGCGTCGCCTATCGCCTGGAATGGAAGGGCGACGAATATGTGCCGATGTTCATCGGTCCGCGCATCGCCGAATTCAGCGGGCACCCCAATCAGAGCAGCCTCGACGTCAGCCCGCAGGGCGCGCCGCTCATCAGCGAGAGCGATGCTGTGCTTCGGCGCCAGGCCATGGCGGAGGCGCGCACGAAAGGCGCTCCCTATGAAGTCGTCTGGCGCATGCTCACCAAGACGGCCGACGTGCGTTGGGTGATGGAGCGCGGCGAACATATCGTCCTGCCCGACGGCAGCTTGGTCGCGGAAGGCTATCTGACCGACGTCACCAGCCGTATCTCCTACGAGGCCGAACTCGAGCGCAACCGCGAGCAGAGCGCGTTGATCATGCGGGCCCTGAACACGGCCGAGGAAGTCGTGGTCATGCTCGATCCCAACGACCACTGCACCTTCATCAATCAGGCCGGCATTCGCATGGTCGGCGTGGCCGGACCGGAAAGCGTTCTCGGCCGGCACCAAAGCGAATTCCTGCGCTACGACGGAGCGTCACAGCTCCAGACCTTCAGGGAGATGCGGGCCGCGTTGGTGAAAAGCCGCCAATGGCGCGGCGAGATCACCGCCACGCGCGCCGACGGCGCGGAACTGATCCTGCGCGCCTTCATCGGGCGGAACGTAGAAGGCCCCACGATCATTCTCGCGAACGACGTCACCAAGGAAGTCCGCGTACGGCGTGCCAACGAGCGGCGGGCGCGCGTCATGAGCGATCTCGGCACCGACAAGGAAATCCAGCTTCTCGATACGGCCGAGGCCATGGGCCGGATCGTTCGTGCGGCCGCGGAAGGCTTGGATGCCCCCTTGACGTCGATCTGGCTGTTCTCCGAACGCGCCGACGACATGATGGCCCTGATGGCCTACGACACGCGCTCACAGGTCTCGCGCAGCGGCATTCTCGTGCCCATGAAGGGGCATGAGGAATACTTGGCGCAGATTTCCGCGCGCCGGCTCATCATCGCACCGGTGGTGGAGGATCATCCGGCGCTCGCGAGCTTTACCGAAGGCTACTTCATTCCCGCTGGCGTACGCTCCGCCATGAATATTCCCATCGTACGCGACAACCGCACCATCGGCGTTCTGACCTGCGAAGACACCACGCCACGCGCTGAGTGGCTGGCGGAAGAGGTCCAGTTCGCCGCTCACGTCGCCGATTTCGCGGCGCTGATGTTGGAATCGATCGCGCGGCGCAAGACCCTCAACGAACTGGCCGTGACGAACCAGCGGCTCTCTCAGGTCGTGCGCGCGCTCGATTCCGCCCAGGATCAGATCCTGATCCAGGACGCGGATAAGAACGTCACCTATGCCAATCGTCGTGCACTTGATCTCATCGGGGCGGCCTCGCTCCGGGAAGTCAGGGGACGCCGCACGCTCGATGTGCTGCTGTCGCATGTCGAGAATGTCGCCACGGTCTCGGAGCAACTCAATGATGCCCTGGCCGCCGGTACGCCCTGGAATCAGGAAGTGGCACTCCTGTCGCCGCGACAAGGCCGCCGAGATCTCGAAGTGCGCGTGTCGGGCCTGGAAGGCGGCGGCGTCATCTATGCCGCGACGGACATTACGGAACGTAAGCAACGCGAGGGCGAGCAGCAGATTCTGCGGCGACAGCTGTCGGATGCGCAACGGCTCGAGGCGATCGGCAGCCTCGCCGGTGGCATCGCTCACGACTTCAACAATATCATCGGCGCGACCCGGGGTTTCGCCGATCTTCTCGTTTCGGACCTCGCGGAGGGCACGGAGCCGCATCACTACGCGGGACGCATCGTCGCCGCATGCCGTCGCGCCGCCGCGCTGGTGAAGGAGATCATGGCCTTCTCGCGCGTGAAGGATGCGGAGCGCACGGCGGTCGCGGTTGTCGATCTGGTCAGCGAGGCCGAGGATATTCTCCTCAGCCGTCCGGACAAGAATCTCAGTCTCGATGTGGTGAACGCGGCCGGCGCTGAGTGGATCAACGCGAACGCGAGCCAAATGACGCAGGTCCTTTCCAACCTGCTCATCAACGCGGCGGATGCCATGTCGACGACCGGAGCGATCGAGCTCCATGTCGACACCATTAAGCCTGATGCGCTCATGCTGGAGGCCTTCGCGCGCGAAGGCGTCGATACGCATGACGAAGCGGTCCTGACCACGACGCAGGGTAGCTTGAGCCCGAAGGCGACCTATGTTCGCTTCAGCATCGCCGACCATGGGTCGGGCATAGCTGCTCCGGCGTTCGCCCATATCTTCGAACCGTTCTTCACGACCAAGGACAAGAGCCGTGGTACGGGCCTGGGACTGGCGGTGGTCGCCGGTATCGTCGAGTCCCACCGTGGCGCCATACGCGTCGTCACCCGTCCGGGCGTGGGAACGAGGTTTGAGGTCTTCATCCCGCGTGCGGAAGGGCGTCACGCGGCCCCGGCCCCGAAGATGACGTCGGCGGTCAAAAAGGGCCTGCGTGGACACGAGCGGGTGTTGATCGTTGACGATGAATCCGATCTGGCGGAAGCCCTCGCGATTGCCTTGGGCCGGCTGGGATACGAAACCGCGCCAATCTTCCATCCCTTGGAAGCGTTGGAGATCTTCTCGGAGGATCCCAATGCCTGGGACATCGTGATCTCCGATCAGTCCATGCCCAAGCTCAAGGGACTCGAGCTGATCCGCCAGTTGCGGGCCCTGCGGCCTGGGCTGAAGGCGATTATCTGCACGGGCTTTAGCGATGCCTTGGACGCGGACCGGGCGGGGCTGGAAGGTATCGACGCCTTCTTCCACAAGCCCGTTACCGCCGAGACCCTTGCCCGCACGATTCGGGGCCTGTTCGCCTAATACCTTCGGTTTAGGGGTGCGCGGACGGAGCAACCTTCGTCTCCGACCCGGCATACCAGCGCTCATCTGTCGCCATTGGCCGATATGTCCCAGTAATGCGGACATCGGCGAAGGCAGGGGCCTGGGCCGGGGCAACAGGAGCAACAGCCATGAAAACCCTTAGCATCAAGCAGAAAATGACGGGGATATTCGCCCTTATTTTCCTGATTTTCGCCGCGTTCGCCGGCGTCAGCACTTTCACGACCAGCCTGATCAACAGCCGTTCGAGCGAGATCGCGGACGTATGGCTGACCGGTGTCACCATTCTCGGCCGGATCAATGCCGACCTCTCACAGTTCCGGATCATCCAGGGCAGCCACATCATTTCCCTCGATGACGCAGAGCATCGCCAGATGGAGACTCAGCTCGCCGAAGTCCAAAAGAGCTTTGATAAGAACATGGCGGCCTACGATGCCACCATCGTGACCGACGAAGACCGTCAGTTGTTCGGCAAGCTCAAGCCCGCCGCCGTGAAGTATTTCGCCAGCGCCGATAAGGTTCTGGATTTCTCCAAGAAGAACGACAACGACAACGCCGTCAAAACATTGAGCGGCGAAAACGCTGCGGACTACAAGGTGACCGATGCTCTGCTGGACGAGCTTATCGAGCTCAATCTTCGAGGCTCCAACGATGCCGTCAAAGCTGCGGTGGCCTTGTATTCCTCCTCGCTTCTGGCGATGGGCGGATCGACCGTGATCGTTCTGGCGGTGCTCGGCTGGGCGATCTTGATTGTCCGCCGTGGGATCACCTCTCCGATCGGCAGCATCACCCAGACGATGTCGCGGCTTGCCGGCGGCGAGAAGACCATCGCCATTCCCTATGTCGAGCGCACGGACGAGATCGGCGCGATGGCGTCGGCTGTGGAAGTGTTCAAGGACAACATGATCAAGGCCGACGAGATGGCCGCCGCGCAAGACGTCGAACGCAAGGCCAAGGAGGCCCGTGCGGAGAAGATCGCGGCTCGTACCAAGAGCTTCGACAATGTCGTGCGCTTGTCCCTGACGACGGTGTCCTCGGCCAGCAAGCAGATGGAAGGCTCGGCTGCCTCCATGCAGGCGGCGGCGGAAGAGACCAACGTGCAGTCGTCCGCGGTTGCGGCGGCGTCCGAACAGGCCTCTGCCAACGTCCAGACGGTTGCGGCGGCGACGGAAGAACTCGCCGGCTCGATCAAGGAAATCGGCCGCCAGGTCACCCAGTCGTCCGAAGTCACCGCCAAGGCGGTCGAAGAAGCCAACAAGGCCAAGGACCTGATCCGTGGTCTGGACGAAGCGGCCCAACAGATTGGCAAGGTAGTCGCCCTGATCACCGACATCGCGGAGCAGACCAACCTGCTCGCCCTGAATGCGACCATCGAGGCGGCGCGCGCGGGGGAGGCCGGTAAGGGCTTCGCGGTTGTGGCGAGCGAGGTGAAGAACCTTGCCAATCAGACCGCCAAGGCCACCGAGGAGATCTCCAGCCAGATCGCCGGCGTGCAGGGGGCGACCAAGTCCTCCGTCACCGCGATCGAGAGCATCTTCGGCACCATCGGTCAGATCAACCAGATCTCCACCACCATCGCCGCTGCCATCGAAGAGCAGACCGCGGCGACGGCCGAGATCTCCCGCAACGTCGAGCAGGCCGCTGTCGGCACCAAGGAAGTCTCCACCAATATCGTCGGCGTCACCCAAGCCGCCGGCGAGACGGGCCAGGTCTCCCTGCAGGTGCTGGAAGCCGCCAAGTCCCTCAACGCGCAGTCCGACTCCCTGCGCACCGAAGTCGACGGCTTCCTCAAGGATATTCAAGAAGCCGCGTAAGAAGCCTATCCCCTTAGGGGCCCGTCAGCCCCTTTTCCTCCGACGCCGGTTCCCAACACCGGCGGAAGGCAGAACGCCCTGGCCACCCCCCATTCGGCCAGGGCGTTTTTGCGTCTGCCGACATCATTGATCGGTCGCTTCATACTTTTGCCTCCGCGGATAAACCTTTCACGCCACTGCACGGAGCGCGATCTGCCGATACACCACGCCGCATCGCGAATTCTTCAGAAGGAAATCTCTCAATGCGCGCGCGCAAATTCATTGCGGTTGGCCTGGCCACCGCGCTCACCCTCTTGGCGTATACCCCGGCTTCGGCTCAATCCGACAAGAGTGGGTATTCGCTGTTCTCTCCCACGCCGCGCGATGCGATGCGCGAAATGTCCACGGACCGCCCGGACCAGACGGAGAGCCCTTTCACCGTGGACGCCGGACATGTGCAAGTTGAACTCGATTTCTGGAACCACACGGTTGATCGCGTCCGCGATGGCGGATCCGACGAGCGAACGACACAGACCTCTCTGGTTCCGATCAACGTGAAGATCGGCCTCACCAACGCGATCGACCTCCAAGTCGTCGCCGAGCCGTTCCTGCGCAGCATGACGCGCGATATGACGACCGGCGCCGTCGTCGACAAACGTCGTGGTTTTGGCGACATCACCACCCGCCTCAAGATCAATCTTTGGGGCAATGACGGCGGCGAGTCCGCGCTCGCGATCATGCCGTTCGTCAAATTTCCGACCAACGCCGCCGGCCTGGGCAACAAGAGCGTCGAGGGCGGCATCATCGTCCCGTATGCATTCGACATCGCCACGGCCGTGGGTGTCGGTCTCATGACCGAAGTGGACGCTGTGCGTAACAGTACCGACACCGCGTACACGGCCGCCTTCGTCAACACTGCCACCGTTGGGGTCGATCTCGCGGAGCGGATTGGCATGTACACCGAAATCGCCGCCTCCAAGACATCCGAACAGGGGTCGCCCTGGGAGGTGTCCTTCGATGCCGGCCTTACCTACGCCGTCACCGACAACGTCCAGTTCGATCTCGGCGTGAACGTCGGCCTCACCCGCGCCGCCCCGGACTTCAATCCGTTTGTCGGCCTTTCCTGGCGCTTTTAGGGGTGTTCGCGACTGCTTTCTGAGACGCCGGGGGGCGCACCCATACCTTCGGTTTACGAGCCCCCCAACCTTGTTTCCGGCCGGGCATACCTCGGCTCCTTCGACCTTCGCGGCCCGGCCTTCTATCTCTCTCATCCTCACCTGGGACAACTCCAGGCAACCTATTGGAGCAGACCATGACAACCACATTCGCGCCGGCCGGTAAGGCCGGCTTCCTGAAAAGACTACAGCTGAGCCGCCAGCTCACCCTGATCGGCGGCATTGCGCTGACCGGCATCATCGTCATCGCGACGACGACCCTCATCACCAATTCCATCTCGAACCAGATGAACGACGAGCAGGCGAAGATCCTTGCCGCTCGCGACAAGACCAACGAAATGAGCTCCGACCTGTGGCACGTCCGCGCGGTCCAGCACGATTTCGACATCCGCAAATTGCCCAACGACCTGAAGGAAGTGGAAGCCGCCAGCACCGAGTTGCGCGGTAACACCAAGGAACTGCGGGTCCTGTTCGACGATAAGGCGATCCAGGCCAAGATCGACGTGAGCGAGAAGCACCTTACCGCCTATCTCGACGGCATCGCGGCGGAAGCGAAGTTGTGGCAGGTCATCGGCCTGAACGAGAACGACGGCTTGATGAAGGCGATTCGCGCGGATCGCATGGGCCTTGAGAAGAGCTTCGCGGGCTCCGGGGCGGATGAAGTGGCGATCCTGCTCGTCGGCAAGCACGAGAAGGACTACCTCCAGCGCCTCACCCCGGAAAAAGTCAAGATGACCCACGATGCCGTGGAGCAAACCCGGAAACTCGTGCTCAAGCACCCCGCGTCTGAAGAGCGCGCGCAGCACCTCGGCGCGTTGGATCGATACATCGCCAACTTCGACAAGATCGTGGAAGCGCGTCAGAAGATCGTGACCATCGATGAAACGGTAGAAGCCGAACTGAAGAACACCCAGGACGTCTTCGCGGAACTGGTCGATGTCGCCAACAAGAACTTCACCAAGAGCATGGACGACCAGGTCGCAATGATGACCTGGAGCGGCCGCCTCATCATTGGCGGCGCCGTCGCGGTGTTGTTCTTCACCGTTCTCGTCATCGTCGCTGTCGGCCGGTCCATCGCCACGCCGATCACCGCCATGACCGAAGCCATGACGTCCCTGGCCAACGGCAACAAGGAGGCCGTGATCCCGGGCACTGAGTACACCAACGAGATCGGTTCGATGGCGTCGGCTGTGCAGGTATTCAAGGACAACATGATCAAGGCCGACGAGATGGCCGCCGCGCAAGACGTCGAACGCAAGGCCAAGGAGGCCCGTGCGGAGAAGATCGCGGCTCGTACCAAGAGCTTCGACAATGTCGTGCGCTTGTCCCTGACGACGGTGTCCTCGGCCAGCAAGCAGATGGAAGGCTCGGCTGCCTCCATGCAGGCGGCGGCGGAAGAGACCAACGTGCAGTCGTCCGCGGTTGCGGCGGCGTCCGAACAGGCCTCTGCCAACGTCCAGACGGTTGCGGCGGCGACGGAAGAACTCGCCGGCTCGATCAAGGAAATCGGCCGCCAGGTCACCCAGTCGTCCGAAGTCACCGCCAAGGCGGTCGAAGAAGCCAACAAGGCCAAGGACCTGATCCGTGGTCTGGACGAAGCGGCCCAACAGATTGGCAAGGTAGTCGCCCTGATCACCGACATCGCGGAGCAGACCAACCTGCTCGCCCTGAATGCGACCATCGAGGCGGCGCGCGCGGGGGAGGCCGGTAAGGGCTTCGCGGTTGTGGCGAGCGAGGTGAAGAACCTTGCCAATCAGACCGCCAAGGCCACCGAGGAGATCTCCAGCCAGATCGCCGGCGTGCAGGGGGCGACCAAGTCCTCCGTCACCGCGATCGAGAGCATCTTCGGCACCATCGGTCAGATCAACCAGATCTCCACCACCATCGCCGCTGCCATCGAAGAGCAGACCGCGGCGACGGCCGAGATCTCCCGCAACGTCGAGCAGGCCGCTGTCGGCACCAAGGAAGTCTCCACCAATATCGTCGGCGTCACCCAAGCCGCCGGCGAGACGGGCCAGGTCTCCCTGCAAGTGCTGGAAGCCGCCAAGTCCCTCAACGCGCAGTCCGACTCCCTGCGCACCGAAGTCGACGGCTTCCTCAAGGATATTCAAGAAGCCGCCTAGAGCGTTCACCCCAAGACCCCTTCGCGGTCGCCGTTGTTGTTCACGTGTTGCGGTGGCCGCCGGAACGCCCTGTCCCCTTCCAGGGGCAGGGCGTTTTCGTGTTCGCGCCAGCCTTAACCGAACGGTTGTAGCCCGGCATACCGACGTCCCCCTGCGCCATACCCCTGCGCGTTCGAGGCCTGAAACCCCGCGTGTTACTTCATCTTCATCACAAACCGATCGCAAGGAGCCCGTGCCATGGACCGCCGCCGCCACGCGCTGATGATCAAGTGGACCCTCATCGACGGACGTTCGCAGATGTCCTGGGTGCGTGTTCCGCCGACTCGCCGCGATCCGTCTCACCGCGGCAAAGGAGAAATGTCATGCCAAGCCTTCTGATCGTCGACGACTCGCGCCTGATGCGCACCATTCCGGCGCGCATGCTGGATGGCACCGGCCTCACCATCCGCGAAGCCGAGGACGGCGTCGCGGCCCTGTCGGCCTGCAACCTCTCCATGCCCGACGGCATCCTGCTCGACTGGAACATGCCGGTGATGGATGGCCCCACATTCCTCCAGCTCCTGCGCGCGAGCGCCGGCGGCGCGGTGCCCAAGGTGATCTTCTGCACCACGGAAAGCGACATGGACAAGATCGCCCACGTGCTCACGCTTGGGGCGGACGAGTTCATCATGAAGCCCTACGACGTCGATATCCTGCGCGACAAGCTCACCTATGTCGGCCTTCTCGTCGCCGAGGCCGCGTGATGCACGTCGCATCTGCCGCACGCCCGATCCGTGTCCTGGTGGTTGACGATTCGCTCGTCATCCGCGGGCTGATCGCACGCCACCTGAAAGACGCGCCGGGCATTTCCGTTATCGGCTCTGCGTCCGACGGCGCCAAGGCCGTGGACGTTGTGTCCCGCGGCGGTGTCGATGTCGTGATCCTCGATATCGAAATGCCGGTCATGGACGGCCTGACGGCGCTGCCCAAGCTGCTGGCGATCGATCCGAAGCTGGTCGTGATCATGGCCTCCACGCTCACCACGCGGAACGCCGATATCAGCTTGAAGGCCCTGAAGCTTGGCGCGTCGGACTATGTGCCCAAGCCCACGACCACCAGCGAGATTTACGGCGCGCAGGATTTCCGCCGCGAACTGATCGAGAAGATCACCTCCCTCGGCCGCCGCCGCATCGGCAGCGGCACTTTCGTTGCCAAGACCGCGCGCCAATCCACCTCGCCGCCGACCTTGCGCGCACCCGCCACCGTGCGTCCGCAGGTCTTGGCGGTTGCCAGCTCCACCGGCGGACCGCGCGCGTTGGACGAATTCTTCGGCAGCCTCGGCCACGACATTGGGATCCCCGTGGTGGTGACCCAACACATGCCGCCGACGTTCACGGCATTGCTCGCCGAGCATCTTGGCCGCGAGACCGGCTGGCTTGTGAAAGAGGCCGTCGCCGGCGACGTGCTGTTGGGCGGTCAAGTTCTGATCGCGCCGGGCGATCGCCATCTCATTTTCGACGGCAAGGCCGCGCGCCTAGACGAAGGTCCGCGCGAGAATTTCTGCCGCCCCGCGGCCGATCCGATGCTGCGCAGCCTTGTGTCCATCTATGGCAGCCGCGTTCTTTCGGTCGTGCTCACGGGTATGGGCCAGGACGGCCTGCTCGGCTGCCAGTCCGTGATCGCCGCCGGCGGCACGGTGCTGGCGCAGGACGAATCATCGAGCGTCGTATGGGGCATGCCCGGTGCGGTCGCCACCCATGGCCTGTGCGCGCGGCTCGCGCCGCCGAAGGAACTCGCACGCGCCGCTACTCAGTTCATCAAGACGGGGACATTGTGATGACGCCGGATATGTCGTTTCTCGCCACCTTCATCAAACGCGAAGCGGGCATCCTCCTGCCGCCGGAGAAGGTCTACCTGGTCGAATCCCGGCTCTCGTCGGTCGCCGCGCATCATGGCAAGGACTCGGTCGGCGCGTTGGTCGAGACCCTGAAACTCGCGCCCAGCGTCCAACTCCGCCGCGACGTGACCGAGGCGCTCACAACAAACGAAACCTCGTTCTTCCGCGACGGCACGCCGTTCGAGATGTTGAAGGCCCACGTGCTGCCGCGCTTGATGCAGGCACGCGCCGCCACCCGCCGTCTGCGCATCTGGTGCGCGGCGGCATCCACGGGCCAGGAGCCTTACTCTCTCGCCATGATGCTGACGGAGGAGCGCGCCAAGCTCGCCGGCTGGAACATCGATATCCTTGCCACCGATCTCGACACCGCCGTGCTGAACAAAGCCAAGGCCGGCACCTACAGCAAGTTCGAGATCCAGCGCGGCCTGCCGGTCACCATGCTGGTGCGTCATTTCACCCAAGCCGGCCCCGATGCCTGGCAGGTGAAGCCGGAGATTCGCAACATGGTGACGTTCAAGCAGCTCAATCTGCTGGACGCGCGCGCGGGTGCCGGGACGTTCGACGTCGTGTTCTGCCGCAACGTGCTGATCTACTTCGATCTGCCGACCAAGGCGCAGGTGTTGGATAAGATCGGCCAGCAAATGGCCGGCGACGGCGTGCTGTTCCTCGGAGGCGCGGAAACCGTCATGGGCATCACGGATAGCTTCGCCGCCAGCCCGGGCCTGCGCGGGACATATATAAAGGCCCAGGCCCTGAAGGCGGCGGCCTGAGCCGTTCCGTTCCGAGGCCCCGGGGCAGAAGAACCTCCTGCGAATCATGGGGTTGTTCGAATAGGATTCCGGCTCGGGCCACCGCGCCAGGATAACGCGGGGGAACGGTTGGATCGGCGGGTGTCCGCCTCTAAGCTTGGGCTCTTCTCGCCATGGGAGTGCCCCCGATGCGCCATCTCCTCCGACTGCTGGTCCTGATCCTTCTGCCGATCGGTGCACAGGCCGCCACGTCCATCAACGGACGCTGGGACGGCGCGCTGCAAGTGCCCGAGGGCAAGATCGCGTTCCGCTTCGACGTCGGCGGCACGCCGGATAAAGTCGATGTCACCTACTTCGACGGCGACACGCCGGTGCGTGCCTCCAGCGGCGGGCATTTCAAGGACGGCGCGCTCGAGGTCGAGTTCGCCAGCTATGCCACCACGCTCACGGCAACCTTGGACAAGGACGGCGCGCTGCGCGGCACCATAGGCGCGCTCCCGTTCGAGGCCCGTCCGGCGCCGGCCAAGAAGGCCGCCGCACCGAAAGGCCCCGACATCAGTGGCGTCTGGGAAATCGCCTTCGATAGCGCCAAGGGCGAGAAGGCCTGGAAGCTCGGCGTCGAGCAGAAGCCGACCGGGACCTATGCCACGATCCTCCGCATCGACGGCGACACCGGCACGATCAATGGCGCCTACGATGGCATCTCGTTCAATCTCTCCCGCTTCGCGGCGGAGCGTCCGGTCTCGCTGAAGCTCACGCCGCAGAAGGATGGTTCGCTCGGGGTGGTGCTCATCGATGGGTCGGGCAAGCGCGAATTCAAGGCGTTGCGTCCTGCCGCGGCGCGCACGGCGGGCCTCGCGGCGCCGGCCGATCCCAAGCGCCATACCGGCGTGAAGGACCCGTCGGAACGTATGCGCTTCAGCGGTGCGGACCTCGAGGGCCGCCAGATCAACCAGGATGACCCGCGCTTCAAGGGCAAGGTCGTCGTGCTCAACATCACCGGCAGCTGGTGCCCGAACTGCCACGACGAGGCGCCCTTCCTGGCCGAACTCGACGCGAAGTATCGCGCCAAGGGCCTGGAGGTCGTCGGCCTCGACTTCGAGAACCCGGAAGACCTGAAGGACCTGAAACGCTTGCGGGCCTTCATCCAGCGTTACGGCCTGAAGTACTCGGTGCTGGTCGCCGGCATCCGGCAAGAAGTGAACGAGAAGCTGCCGCAGGCGGTGAACCTGAACGCCTGGCCGACCACCTTCTTCCTCGGTCGCGACGGCAAAGTGCGCAGCGTGCACGTGGGCTTCCCGAGCCGCGGCAACAAGGAATTCGACCGCCAGGCCCGGGCGGAGATCACCCAGACCGTCGAGCAACTCCTGTCCGAAGGCAGCTGATCGCCGCCGCTGACTTAACGACGGTCGCCACGCGCGAAGGTATCGCACTGCTTCGGGTCGCGGCTCTGGTAGCCCCGCTGAAGCCATTCCGCGCGCTGGGCAGACGTTCCATGTGTGAACCGCTCCGGCGAGACGTGGCCGGTTGATTTGCGTTGCAGAGCGTCGTCACCGATCGCGTGCGCCGTGCGCAAACCTTGTTCGATGTCGCCGGGCTCCAAAGTCACGCGGCCATTCGACGCGCCCGCTGCATTCGCGGCCCAGACGCCGGCATAACAATCCGCCTGCAGTTCAAGAGCGACGGAATAGCGGTTCGCTTCCGCCTCGTTGCGCGCGCCCTCCTGCGCCCGCTGCACCCGATCCGACACACCGGTCAGCTTCTGCACGTGATGACCGAACTCGTGCGCGATCACATAGGCCCGCGCGAATTCCGATCCGGAGGCGCCCAGCTTGGTTTCCATCTCACGCCAAAAACTCAGGTCCAGATAGACGGTGGAGTCGTTCGGGCAATAGAACGGCCCCATGGCCGCTTGTCCAATTCCGCAGCCCGTGCGGGTCCCGCGTTCGTAAAGAACGACCCGCGGCGCCTGGTATCCGTTCAGCTTTCCCGTCCACACATCGTTGATGTTGGCGCTCACGATATCGACGAACTGGCCGGCCTTGTCCTCGGGCACGCCGCTGCGGCCCGGCTGCTGACGCGCGCCCTCGATTTGCGTTACGACCTGTTGGGTTGTGTTCGGATCGATCCCAAACACCAGGTAGCCAACCAGCGCCAGCACGGCGGTCCCAATTCCGCCGCCGATGACGCCGCCGCCCATGCCGCGACGGTCTTCAACGCCGCCGCCGCTTCGTCCGCTTTCCCAACGCAAGATCGACCTCCATTGCTTGGGGGTGGAACGCAAGCCACCCCGCATCGTTTCGCCCGTATAGTTCGCTCCGCTTAGGTCCAGGAACATTCTCGCGCATCCCGTGCTTATGCTGGCGCGCCTTCCGTGATGGCCTCCCGGCGCGTGTGATTGGTACGCCGTTGCCGGACGAAAGCTCAGATTTGCGACATCCAAAGCGCGCGCCCATGGGGCGTCGCCCGCGCTTGCTTTATGTCTCGCCGATCGTCCCGCTTCCGCACGGGCGGGGAACGGCGATGCGGGCGGCGGTCCATGTACGGGCCCTGAGCGAGCTATTCGACGTCACCCTCGCCTTGATCAATCCCGACGCGCGCGAACTCACTCAAGCGGGTGAGGCCCTGCGGAATGCCTGCCGCGAAGTGATCACCTATCACGATGTCAGCCTGTTCGCGCGAGTCCATGGCGCGATGCCGGAGTGGCGATCCCAGAAGCTGTGGGAGGCCCTCTGGCCGACCCCGGCGGCCCTAGCCCGCAGCGCCGGCGCCCTGCGGCAGTTGGCAGGTGCGCTCGTCGCGGGACAGTTCGAGGTGGTGCATTGCTTCCGCATGCATACCGCCATGCTCGCGTCGTTCGTCGCCCCGGACGTGCGTCGTAGTGCGCGGTGGACATTGGACATCGACGACTATGAATCGCACACGCGTTCTCGCAACGGGAAGCGGTTGCGGGCCAGCGGAGACCGCGTGTTCGGCGTGCTCTTGCCGCTCGAAGGATTGAAGTACAGCCGCAGCGAAGCCCATCTCATTCCCCGATTCGATGAAGCCTACGTCTGCTCGGAAGACGACCGCGACGCTCTCGTCGTGCGGTTCCCCAAGGTCGGGTGGCGCGTGCTGCCGAATGTCGTCACCCCGCCGCCGGCGGCTCCGCGCGAGAAACAGGCGGTCTTCACCTTTCTCTTCGTCGGATCGCTGGATTACCCGCCTAACCGCGAAGGCGTGCTCTACTTCAGTGCAGAAATTCTGCCGCGTCTGCGTCACAAGACCACGCAGCCATTCAAGGTGCTTGTGGTGGGACGAAACCCGGACGCGGTGATCTTGCGTCTCGGCCAGTCCGAAGGCATCGAGATCGTCGCCAATCCGCCCGACGTCGCACCATTCTATCGCATGGCCGATGCATGCATCGCGCCGCTCCTCGCGGGCGGCGGCACCCGCATCAAGATCTTGGAAGCCTTCAGTTATGGCTTGCCGGTGGTCTCGACCACCCTGGGCGCGGAGGGGCTGCATGTGGTTCCGGGCATCCACGCAGAGATCGCCGACAGCCCCGATGCCTTCGCGGAGGCCTGCTGCCGACTCATGGAGAACACGGCGCTGCGCGTGTGGCTGGCGGAAGGCGGCCAAGCGTTGTATAGCGCTCGCTTCAGCCCCAGCGTGATCGCGCGGACGTTTGCACACGCCCACGCCGATCTCGTGCCAGAGGCCGCCGCGTGACCGGCGCGACCACCATGGACGTCCCCTCCGGCGATCTGCCGCCCGCCGCATCGCCCTCTGATTCGCAAGGGGCGATGCCGAGCAAGTCGCGCCTGGTTCGCATCAGCGGCCTGAGCTATGCGCTGACGTTTGCGGTTGATTTCGGCGTCAGCATCGCCGTGGCGCGTCTGCTGACCCCGCAAGAGGTCGGCACCTTCTCCGTCGCGATGGCAGCCATTGTGCTCACCCAGATCCTGCGTACCGCCGGCGTGAACGTGTACATCGTGCAAGCGCGCACGCTGGGTCCGCCGCAAGTCGCGGCCGCCCTTGGTTTGGCGATGATGATCTCCGCAACCCTCGGCATCGCCGTGGCGCTCATGAGCGGCACCATCGCGGACTTCTACAAATCGGCGGATATGGAAGCGGTCTTGCGCATCGCTTCCCTCGGATTCGTGCTGGTGCCGCTGCAGTCCGTGTCGACCGGGCTGTTGATGCGCGAGTTGCGCTTCGGGCACGTCGCCACCGGTTCCCTTGCGGGAACGGCGGCCGGTGGCGTCACAACCGTGCTGTTGGCCTTGAACGGCTTTGGCCCGATGTCCATGGCCATCGGCGCGCTCGCCAATATCTCCACCGCCACGGCGATCAACGCCTGGAATGCGCGCGCCGCGCTGGTGATGCCGCGCTTGGCCGGGTGCCTTGCCGTCTGGTCGATCTCCGGCTGGGTGATCGCCGGCAGCGCCGTCACGCAGTTCGGCAGTCGCCTCAACGAACTGGTCGTGGGCCGCTCGCTCGGGCTCTCCGATGCCGCCATGCTCGACCGCGCGGAAATGCTGCCGCGCATGGTGTGGAGCTACGTGGCGCCCGCGTTGCTCGCGATCCTCACGCCGCTCATTGCCCGCGAAGTCCGCGAGGGGGGCGACGTCCGCACCTTGCTCGTGGAGCGGATGCGCTTTTTCTCCATCATCTTTGTGCCGGTGATGATTGGGATGTCGTCGCAGGCCAGTAACTTGATCCTGGCCGTCTTCGGCCCGCAATGGGTCGACGCGGTGCCCAGCGTGTTCTGGCTGGCCCTGAACGGGGCTTTGGCCGGCCAGGCGATCGTGATCTCCTCCGCGCTCGCCGCCGTGGGCCGCACCAGGCTGACATTCGCCATGGCCACAATGGAACAGATCGCCCGCGCCGGCGTGCTCCTGCTGCTGGCCGATACCGACATCCTCACCATCTCCCAGGGCATGATCGCGGTCGGCGTGGCTTACGCACTCGCCGCAGGCGGGTGCGCGCGCTACGCCGGCATCCTCCGCCTCTCCGATTTGCCCCACGGCGCGCTGCCGGCGCTCGTCACCGGTGCGGTGATCTTCGTGCTCGGTATGGGATGGAACATCGTCAACGCGCGCTTCCTCCATCTTCCGCCGTTGACGGCCTTGATCGCCGCCGTCGGACTGCTCGGAATCGCATGGCTCGCGCTTGTATGGCGGTTCGAGCCCAAGCTCGTTCGCTTTGGTCTGCGCGTCGTAACAGGACGGTGAGAATCATGAAGAAGCGCAGCGCTTTGAAGGATCGCCTTGCGGGGATCGCCCACGGGCTCGGTTACACCGTCATTCCCAATTGGCAGCTGGACACCTTCACCAGCGCCGCTTTCCTACGCCGTCTGTTCATCCATCTCGAGATCGATTGCGTGATCGACGTCGGCGCCAATGCCGGCCAGTACCACGACTTCCTGCGCCGCGAAGTCGGTTTTGACGGCCTGATCGCGTCTTTCGAACCCGTGCCGCATCTGGCGGAAGCGCTCCGCAGCAGGGCCACCTCGGACTCGCGCTGGCTGATCAATCACTGCGCCCTCGGCGCTCAAACGGGCGAACTCGACTTCAACGTCATGGCGGGGACGGAATTCAGCTCCTTCCTGAAGCCGATTGGCGACACCTCTTTCGGCGGTGCCAATCGTGTTACCCAAACCGTGAAGACGACCGTGAAGACTCTGGACGACGTGGTGCCGGAATTGCGCCGCGCGCACGGCGTGAAGAAGATCTACCTCAAGCTCGACACCCAGGGTTTCGATCTCGAAGTGCTGAAAGGCGGGCAGGGGGCCTTGGAGACGATCTCAGCCCTGCAGTCCGAGATGTGCGTGAAGCCGATCTATGAGGGCATGCCGCGGTTCACCGAGGTCATCGCTTACCTGGAGGCACGCGGCTTTCAGATGAGCGGCATTTTCCCGAATAATGCGGGGCACTTCCCACTGCTGCTGGAATTCGATTGCTACATGATCCGTGGCCAGGACGCCGCGGCGATCCACTAGAACGTTTGCCACGTGCCCTTGGGCGCTTGCTGGCCGACGCCGGGTTTGGACCAATCGCAGACGCCGTCCGGGAAGATTCTCTTTAGCCGCGCGATGTCCGCGGCGGACAGCTTCGCCTTGTAATCTTCCGCGCGCACGGGCTTGAGCTGGCACTTCAGCACGTCGTTGGTCATCGGTCCGCCCGCCACCATGCGCGGCGGCACGTGGTTCGGATAGAGCTCGTTGCATTTGCCGCCGGTGGCGGTCTGCTCCTCGACGATGCGATTGCCATTCCGGTCTAGGCAGGCATCGACCAGATCCGCCGGCTTGGTGCGGATCATCTTTTCGAGACGCGTGCCGGCGCCGGTATCCTGGACAAGGGCCGTGAGCCAAGCATCCATCTTGCGCAAGGTGTCGCGTGAGAGATCGTCGCCGCCGACCCGGCTCACGCTCATAAAGCCCGGCGCGTGGCTTTCCAGCAGCGACACATAATTGGCCCGCGTCCCCGTGTGCTGCTTCAGCCGTTCTATGAATGCATAGGTGCCGTACTTCAGGTGGGCCGCCTTTGCGTCGTCATCGGTGTAGTTGCGCATCTCCACGATCGGGATGTCGCGCAGGCCATTACCCGCATAGAGCACGCGTCCGGAACGATAGGCCGCCGCAATCCCATCGAGATCGCCGGCGCCACGCTGCAGGACGTGAGCGCCGTCCTCGTCGTAGCTGCCCGCCTTTTCATTCAAGTCCAGGAACTGCGCGACGCTGATCGTGCCGGCGTCCAGCGCGGCGAGGCCATACTGCACGCCGACATTGTCGAGCACATTGCGCGCGCGGCCGGTCTTGGGATCCACACCGAAGGAATTCTTCTGATGCTCCAGCATGGAGCATCGCAAGCCCTTTGGATTGGTCTGCGCGTCATAGATCATCGCGGCGGGCACCATCGGCGGGCAGGCCTTGGGCTGCAGGCGGCCGAACTCCGAGGCGTTGGTGTTCAGCGTCATGCCCGCCACCGCGACCTTCTGCTCCGTCGACAGCGTCTTGCCGACGGGCGTATCGAACCACTGGTAGACGAGGCCGAGATCCATATTCATCTGGGTCAGGCGGCCCCAGTCGACGGAATTGCACATGGGCACAATCCCATCCATGAGCCCGGGGTAGTTGTCGCCGGCCAGGAAGACTTGATGCGACCCGCCGGAACACCCCCAGCCGAGCGTGTAGAGCGGCGGCCCGGCCAGTTCGATCGCGCGTTCCCGCGTCATCATCATGGCTTCCGAGGCCAACAGGTCGTCGCAGTTGTTGGCGAAGACGTTCAGGGAATTGGAAACGGCGAGAAAGCCCTGCGCCAGGAACTGGTCGTCCAGGATCGCGCCGGTGGCGGCGCCTTGCCGGTACATGCCCTGGCACCCACCGCCGAACACATAGACCAGTCGCTTGTTCCAGGCTTTCGGCGTGTCGAGCGCGCTCACCGGCTTTTCGCGGGTGGGGTCGTGCAGCACGGCGATCTGGTAAATGCCGCGATCAATCGTGCCCACTTCCAGCCGCACCACATAGGGCGCTGTCTGGCCAAGGCTGGTGGTGACCTGGGCGATGTCCGCCGGCAGGCGCGCGCGGTCGGGCAGGGCCTGGAAGTCCTTCGCGCCCTTGGCTTTGTAGATGTAGGTGACCATCGTCGGGATGGAGCAGTCCGCGTCGGTGGCGGCCGGCAGTTTCGATCCGTCCGCCATCTTGAACGCCGCGGTCTCGCAGAAGAACGGCGTCTCCTTCGGACCGGCGAAGATTGGACCGGTGATGGGATGGTTTTTGACGGCAAGCGTCCGGCTGTCGCCGCCGCCCTTGGCGGCCAGCGTGTTGGCGCTGCCGAGGCCCGTGACCAGCCCCAGGAAGCGCCCCGGTGTGCCGGACGGCTGGAACACGGACGAAATATCCTTGCCGTCCAAGGTCACCACGACGGCCTTCGCCGACGGCGGTGCGGTCACCTCCACCAGGGCGTCGCCGCCGCTGATGCGCCCCGGATCGGACGACAATACTTTGATGGCAACGGATTGCGCTTGCGCCGCACTGGCCATCGCGGCCAGCACCGCCCCCGCCAATACGCGTTTGAAATGCTGCCCCATGGGACCTCCCCGTCCTGAGATCACGCTAGCACGGCGCGTGGACTTGCGTCGTAGGACGGAAATGCCGTGGAATCACGGGGTGAGCCGTGCGAAAACAGTTCCGGCGCGTCTTCTTTCCGCCCAACCCGTAACAAGTGCACCCGCTGCGGCGTTACCTGCGCGCCAGTTATTCGCTCCCTGCGGGGGCCTGTAGAGGAATGCACACCATGCCGACCACCAAGTCCGTCAAGTCACGGGCGCGCAAGGCCGCGACCAAAGCCAAGAAGACCGTCAAGAAGGCGGTGAAATCCAAGGCCGCGACCGCGAAGTCCAAGGCCGTGAAGGCCAAGGGCCGCGCCACCGGCGCCGTGCGCCGGGCGAAGGCCGCGACCGCCCGTTCCGCACGTCGTGCCTCCGCCAAGGGCAAGTCCACCGTTTCCCGCGTGACCAAGAAGGCGCGTACCGTCAAGAAGCAGGTCGCGTCCACCGCCAGCCGCGTGGCGAGCCGCACCAAGAAGCAGGGTCAGTCCCTGGTGAAATCGGTGAAGGCGGCGGCCACCAAGTTGACGGCCCAGGCCGCCGATGTCCTCGCCGAGACCGGCGAGAAGATCAGCACCGAATTCGCCGCCATGAAGTCGGCCGGCGAACAGGCCATCCGCAAGGCGAAAGCCGCCGTCTAAGCGGCTGCGAGGCAAAGTTCAAGTCGGGCGCCGCGGTTGCGGCGCCCGTTTCTTTATGTGCGCGCGGGTGCGGTGGTCGCGGCACTCTTTTGGGTGAGCAGCGAGATGACCACAATCAACGCCATCGCCAGCGGCAGCGTCACCACGGTCGGGTACTGATAGGGGAAGAGCGGCGCCGGATTGTGGAACACCGCTACCCACACCGTCGGCCCCAGTATGATCGCCGCCAGAGAGCCCGCCAATCCGATGGACCCGCCGATCACCGCGCCGGCGGCCGTGGTGCCGCGCCAGAAGACCGTCAGGAACAGCACCGGGAAGGTGGAACTCGCCGCGATCGACAGGGCGGTGACCACCAGGAAGGTGATGTTCTCGTGCCGGAAAGCCACGCTCAAGGCGATGCTCACCAGGCTGAAGGCCACGGCGGCAAAGCGGGACATACGCATTTCCTGCGCTTCGGTTTGCGTGCCCTTCTTGATCACGCCGGCGTAGAGGTCGTGAGACACCGCCGCGGCCACGGCCAGCGTCAGGCCCGCGACCACCGCCAGGATGGTGGCGAACAGGGCCGCCGCGCAGATTCCCAGCAGAAGATCGCCGCCGATGGAATGGGCGAGATACAGCGGCGCCATGTTCACGCCATTGCGCAAGCCCCCGTTCGGGCCGGCGTAGTCCGGGTTACCGGTCAGGATGGCGACCGCGCCGAAGCCGATCACGATCATCAGGATGTAGAACAACCCGATGAGCGCCGTGGCGAAGTTCGCCGAGCGGCGCGCCTCGGCTACGCTTGGCACCGTGAAGAAGCGCATGATCAGGTGCGGCAGCCCGGCCAGGCCCACGGCCTGCGTCAGGAAGGCGGAGATGGCGGCGCCCGGCGAACTCAGGCTGATCGGTCCGAGGATCTTGGTGCCGAGCGGATGCTTCGCGACCGCCGCCGCCAGCACGTTGCCGATGCTGAAATCGAATTTCGCGAGCACGCCGAACGCCAAGACGACGCCCAACGCCAAGAGGAAGCAGCACTTGATGATCTGCACCCAGCTGGTCGCGACCATGCCGCCGAAGATCACGTAGATCATCATCAGCACGCCGATCACGCACACCGCGTAGAAGAAGTCGATGCCGAACAGGAGTTCGACGAGCGCACCGGCGCCCACCAGTTGCGCCACCATGTAGAGGAGCAGCACGACCACCGTGGCCACCGTGGCGAAAACGCGCAGCGACGGCTCCTTCAGACGGTGAGACAAGACGTCGGTGAGCGTGAACTTGCCGAGCGCGCGCAGCTTATCGGACAGCAGGAACAGGATCACCGGCCAGCCCATGAGCGCGCCGATGGCATAGATCAGGCCGTCGAAGCCGCCGGCGAAATACAGCGCTGTGATGCCGAGGATGGTGGCGGCGGACAGGAACTCGCCGGTGAACGCGATGCCGTTCTGCCAGCCGGTGAGCGAACCGCCCGCGGCATAGAACTGGCTGCGAGACTTCGAGCGGCTCGCGGCCCAATAGGTGATTCCAAGCGTGATGCCCACGAAGATGAAGAACATCACGACGGCGGTGATATTGATCGGCATGGCGTTAGCGCTCCCCGTCGTTGCGCCAGCGCGTATAGACCGCTGAGATCACGATCAGCAGCAGGATCGCGAAAACCCCGCCGGCCATCCCCACGGTGATCAAGCTGCCTTCGATCACCGGCTGGGCAAGCATTCCCGGCGCATAGGCCACACCCAGCATCAGCATCAGGTAGCCCGCGAGCGAGACCGCCGTGCAGATCCAGGAGACCGCATCCGGCCCCTTCTGCGGCGCGCTGCCCTTGAGTTCGACTGAGTCGTGCAACATGCGTCCCCCCGATTTCTGCCGGTCGCGGCCGGCAATGTAGAGTGTCGCGCCCGCGATTCCCCTAGGCGCAGCAGCATCCCCTCATATAATGGGGAACGGAGTGGCCTCGAGGCCCGCGCGCGGCTGCTGCGAATTGGGAAACTTCCCTGTTTTCCCGCGCGAAATCCTAGGTTTTCGCTGTTGGCTGTCAACAGGAAACCCTTGCAAGGGAACGGCCGTGGCGACACCACCCATCGCGACGACAATGATCGAGAAACGCCGGGAGCAAATGTTCCCCACGCTCTCCGATGCGCAGATCGCGCGCCTGGCGCGCTTCGGTGAACCGCGCAGCTTTCCCGCCGGCGCCGTCATCTCCAAAGCCGGCGAAATCTTCCCCGGGCTTCTGCTGATCACGAAGGGCCAAGTGGAGATTTCCCAGCCCGATCGCAACGACGACAAGGATGTCATCGTCACCCACGGCGCCGGCAGTTTCATGGGCGAACTCGCGCAGCTCTCCGGGCAGCCGTCTCTGGTGAATGCGCTCGCGCTGAAAGCCGTGGAGGCGGTTGAGATCCCCTCGCGCCGCCTGCGCGATCTATTCGTGCAGGAAGCGGTGCTCGGCGAACAGATTATGCGCGCGCTGATCCTGCGCCGCGTTGGATTGATCGAAACGGGCAACGCCGGCCCGATCATCGTCGGCCGCGCCGACGACGGTCACGTGCTCAATCTGGTCACGTTCCTGACCCGCAACGGCCATCCCCATCGCCAACTCGATCCGGACACCGACTCATGCGGCGCGACGCTGCTGGAACGCTTCCATGTCGCGCCGGAGCAGTTGCCCATCGTGCTGTGCCCAAACGGCCAGCTGTTGCGCAACCCCAGCGAGGGTGAACTCGCGCGCTGCCTTGGTCTGGTCAAGCCGATCAATGCGGAGAAGCTCTACGATGTCGCCATCATCGGCGCCGGGCCCGCGGGCCTCGCGGCGGCGGTGTATGCGGGGTCCGAAGGGTTGACCACGCTGGTGCTCGATTGCCGCTCCTTCGGCGGACAGGCGGGCGCGTCATCGCGCATCGAGAACTATCTTGGCTTTCCCACCGGCATCTCCGGCATGGCGCTGATGGCGCGGGCCTACAATCAAGCGCAGAAGTTCGGCGCGGAGATGGCGATCCCGGATGAAGCTGTGGCGTTGCGGTGCGACGAGTCGCCGCATCAGTTCCACATCACGCTCGCCAATGGCGAGGAGGCCCGCTCCCGCAGCGTCGTCATCGCCAGCGGCGCGCAGTATCGCCGCTTGGACGTGGCGAACCTCTCGGACTTCGAGGGCTCCTCTGTTCACTACTGGGCGTCGTCGGCGGAACGCGGTCTGTGCGGCGATCAGGAAGTGGCGCTGATCGGCGGCGGCAATTCCGCCGGCCAGGCGGCGGTCTATTTGGCGGAGAAGGTCAAGAAGCTCTGGCTGATCGTGCGCCGCGATCTCACCGAAACCATGTCGAAATATCTGATCGAGCGCATCACCGGCACAAAGAATATTGAAGTCGTCGCACCGGCCTCGATCCTGCGCCTGCACGGCGAGAAGGACAATCTCGAGCGCGTCTGCTGGCGGAATCTCAAGACCGGCGCGGAAACCGAGCGTCCCATCCGTCACGTGTTCTCCTTCATCGGCGCCGCGCCGAATACCGAATGGCTGCGGCCATCCGGCATCACCCTCGATCAGAAGGGTTTCATTCAGACCGGGGCGGAGGTGAGCCCCATTCGACGCCTGCTCGAAACCAGCCGCGACGGCGTTTTCGCCATCGGCGACGTGCGTTGCGGCTCGATCAAGCGCGTGGCGTCGTCGGTCGGCGAGGGCGCGCAAGTCGTCGCCGTGCTTCACAAGTATCTGGCCGAACGGAGCAGCTAATGGCCCCCACCTGCACGCACCTCGGGTCCATCCACACCGTCACGCCCAGCGCCAAGGGCTGCGAGGAATGCCTCAAGGTCGGCGACCCATGGGTGCATTTGCGCCTCTGCCGCACCTGCGGACACGTCGGCTGCTGTGACTCCTCGAAGAACAAACACGCCACCAAACACTTTCACCGCATGAAGCATCCCATCGTGGAGGGCTACGATCCGCCCGAAGGGTGGGGCTGGTGTTACGTGGATGAAGTCATGTTCGACCTGTCGGACCGCGCGACCCCGCAAGACGGTCCGATCCCGCGCTTTGTCGACTGAGCTGAATGCCGCGTCTTCTCTTCCTGACCACGGAGTATTGGTCTTTCGAGTCTCACAAGCTCGGTATGGCCGCGGCGGCGCGTGACGCAGGCTTCGATGTGGTCGTCGCCGCGCGCGGCATGCCCGCCCGCCCGCCCGCGGGCTTCACGGCGATCGAGTTTCCCTGGCGCCGCGCCGGCAGCACCCTTGGGGCGGCCTTGCGGTTCCTTCCCGACGTATTCCGCGTCCGGCGATTGCTGCGCGATCATCCGCCCGACGTACTTCATGCCATCGATCTCCGGCCGGGCATCGTCGGCGCGATTGCCGCTTTCGGCATTCAGACCACGGTGCTCGTCTCCATCAACGGCCTCGGCTATGCCTTCCTCGCGCGTTCGTTTCCGGCGCGGTCGATCCAATGGCTCTGCGGCGCGATCCTGCGCCGGGCGGTGCGCTCCCATCGCGGCCAAGTTCTGGTCCAGAACCGGGACGACGCGGCGATGGTGCAGGGGGCTCTGGGCATCGATCCGGCCAACGTGAGGCTCATTCGGGGCTCGGGCGTCGATCCGGCCCTGTTCACCCCCCAACCTCCTGACCCTCAACCCCTTGGCGCCCAACCCATTGGCGAAGGCCGTAGATTCCGATTCCTCATTCTGTCCCGCTTGCTCTATATGAAGGGCATCCAAGTGGCGGTTGAGGCCCATGAGATCCTGCGCAAACGGGGCGTGGCGAGCACGCTGGTCATCGGCGGCGGTCCGGATTCCGGCAACCCGTCGTCCATCCCGCAATCGGTGCTCGACCGCTGGGCCGCGATTCCCGGCGTCGAACTGCTGGGCCATGTGAAGGACGTACGTTCCGTGCTGACGGAAACCGATGTGGTGCTGCACCCGGCCCTTGGCGGCGAGGGCCTTCCGAAAGCGTTGCTGGAAGCGGCGGCGGCGGGGCGCGCCATGATTGCCACGGATATTCCCGGAAACCGCGAGATCGTCGTGCCGGATGAAACCGGACTTCTCGTTCCGCCGGGCAACGCGACCGCGCTCGCCGACGCGATGCAACAGGCCGAGAGCGCGCGGACGGATTGTGCCCGCTGGGGCGCCGCGGCCCGCGAGAAAGTGTCGCGCGAATTTTCCGCAAGCCTCATCCGCGCGCAGCACGCCGCGCTCTATCGCGATCTGGCGGTGCCCGCATGAACCGCGCCGAAACGATCGCCAGCGCCAATCGCTTCATTCGGCCCGCCGCGTTCATCGTGCCCCAGTTCCTGGTGCGGTCGTCATGGCTCGACCACGGGCCGTTCGCATTCGCTCTGATGGATATTCTGCGGCCGGAGTCTTTGGTCGAGCTCGGCACGCACAACGGCTATTCCTATTTCGCGTTCTGCGAGGCGGTGAAGCGGCTGGGCCTCGGCACGCGCTGCTACGCCGTTGACACCTGGGAGGGCGACGAACACGCCGGGCGCTACACCGAGCACGTCTTCCAGATGGTCGATCGCCACAACGAGGCCAACTACACGCAGTTCTCGCGGTTGGTGCGGGCCACATTCGATGACGCGGTGTCGCACTTCCCCGACGGATCGATCGATCTCCTGCATATCGATGGCCGGCACTTCTACGAAGACGTGAAGCACGACTTCGAGACCTGGATTCCCAAACTTTCCGACCGCGCGGTCGTCCTGTTCCACGACATCAACGTGCGCGAACGCGGCTTCGGTTGCTACAAGCTGTGGGACGAGATCAGCACGAAGTCGCCGTCCTTCGCCTTCCATCACGGCCATGGCCTCGGCGTCCTCGGCTACGGCAAGGCGCTGCCGCCCGAGATGGCGAAGTTCTTCGCCACCACGCAGGATCCCGCGGTCGCCGATGAATTGCGCAACGCCTTCAGTCGCCTAGGCAGCAGCATCAAGGCGCAGCAGGTCGCCGGGGAGCAGGCCGACTACATCCACAAGCTGCTCACCATGATCGACGAGTTCCGCGAAGACGGCGTGAAGGTGCGTGCGCGGATCGACGGCCTGGAGAAGGTGGTTTCGGGGCACCAAGCGCGCGAGCAGGATTTATATGCGCAGGTGATCGCCGCGAGCAGGCACAGCGAAGACCTGCAAGTGCTGCTGACGGCCGCGAACATGCGCAGCGACGAGACGTCGCGCGCCGCGCGCGAAGCGGACCAGATCGCCGCGCGGCAGATCGCGCACCTCACGCAGCTGCTGAACGACCTGCAACGCTCGCTCAGTTGGCGCATCACCGCGCCCTTGCGCAACGTACGGCGCTGGCAGATCGAGAAGAAGCCGCTCCTAAAGACGCGTATTCGCAAGACGTTGCGTGCCATCTATCATGCGATCCCGATCCCCTTGCGCCACAAGCGACGGGCGGTCAACGCGCTCGTCGGCCTGTGGACCGGCAAATCGCCCGTGCTGCTCAAGCCTGTGGCGCTTCCGGCTGACAGCGACTACAGCGCCGCCGTGCCGTTCGCCTACACTCCGGCCACCGCGTTTGCCGGCCGGGTCGCGGTGGTCGTGCACGTATACTATGAGGATCTCACCGCCGAAGTGGCGCGCTACCTGCGGAACATCCCGGTTCCCTTCGACACCTTCATCTGCACCGACACGCCGGGCAAACGCGCCGGCATCCTCGGCGTCTTCGCCAATTGGGACCGCGGCAGCGTCCAAGTGCGGCTGGTCCCGAACCGCGGCCGCGACATCGCGCCCAAGCTTTTGGCGTTCCGCGATATCTACGACAGCTACGAGTTTGTGCTCCACCTGCACACCAAGTCGTCTTCGACGGCGGATCACCTGGAAGTGTTCCGCAACTGGCGCGGCTTCATCTTCGAGAACCTGCTCGGTTCCCCGGAGATCGTGGCGAGTATCTTGGAAACCTTCGCGCGCCACCGCGATGTCGGCATGATCGCCGCGCAGCATTTCGAGCCGATTCGACGCCACCTGAACTGGGGCGACAACTTCGCGATCGCTCAGGGTCTGGCGGCGCGCATGGGTCTCGCCCTCTCGGACGAGCGGGTCCTCGATTTCCCGTCCGGCTCGATGTTCTGGGCGCGCTCGGCCGCATTGAAACCGCTGCTTGATCTCGATTTGCGGGTCACGGATTTCCCGGCCGAAGCCGGCCAATTAGACGGCACGCTCGCGCACGCGATCGAACGGATGTTCTTCTTCTCTTGCGAGGCAGCCAAGCTGAAGTGGCTGAAGGTCGCCAATCCGCCGTTGTTCAACGACCTGCAGACGATCGTCACAATCGATTCGACGGCGGCGCTCGACACGTTCGTCGACAAGCGGACGATTGCGCTCACGGGCCCGAACCCGCCGGCGCCGGTCCTGGTTCAACCGCCGCCGCCCCGCGGCCTGTCGACGGCATTGATCGCACGACTGCAGAACAGCGCCCATAACGCGCCCAAAGTGACGCCGCCGGAATCCGCGCGGCCGATCGATCTGGACTTCAGCGCGGTGGTGCCGTTCGCCTACGACCCCAACCCGCCGGCGCCGCGTCTCGCGGCGATTTGTCACGTCTACTACGAGACCATGGCGGTGGAGTTCCAGCGCTACCTGCGCAATATCCCGTTCGACTTCGACGTCTTCATCTCGACCGATCTGCCGGGCAAGAAGGAGATCATCGATGCGAGCTTCGCCGGCTGGGACAAGGGCGCCGTCGAGGTGCGCGTGGTGCCCAACCGCGGCCGCGACATCGCGCCCAAGCTCATCGGCTTCGCCGACGTCTATCCGCGCTATGACTATGTGCTCCATCTGCACTCCAAGGCCTCCGAGCATGCCGACGTGCTCGCCAACTGGCGCGGCTACATCCTGGAGAACATGCTCGGCTCGCCCGCCATCGTGCGCAGCGTGTTCGAGACTTTCAGCCGCCATCCCGAAGTCGGCATGGTGGCCTGTCAGCATTTCGAGCCGGTGCGGCACTGGGTGAACTGGGGCGGCAATTTTCCCATGGCGAAGTCCCTGGCCGACCGCATGGGCATCGAATTGAAGCCCGAGCGCGCGCTGGATTTCCCGTCCGGCTCCATGTTCTGGGCGCGCACCGCGGCTTTGAAACCGCTGCTCGATTTGAATCTGACGCTCGATGATTTCGTCGACGAGAACGGGCAGGTGGACGCCACGCCGGCCCATGCCATCGAGCGGCTCTACTTCCACGTCTGCGATGCCGCCGGCTACCGCTGGCTCAAGATCGCCAATCCCGCCCTGTTCGCGGCAACGCCGGCCATGGTCTACATCGCGGCGCCGGAAGATCTCGACCGCTTCGTCACGCAGCATACGCTGGCGATCAACAGCCCCGCGTTCCCGCCGCCGCGCAAGGAACTTCCCACGCCGATCGAACGGCCCGTGCCGGAACTCGTCGCGCGCCTGCAAGCGCGTGCCATGGGCTCGCGCGAGCCTGTGGACACCCAAACCAAAGTGGTCGTCGGGATCGTCACCTACAGTAACGCGCCGGACCAGATGCGCCGCGTGGTCGCCAGCGCGATCACGGCGCTGGCGCGCGCCGGTCTCACGGCGAATGGCCGCATCTGTCTACTCGACAACGGTGCCGCGACGAGCGAGGCCGTGGGATCGGATCCGGCCATCGGCTATCTCCCCACCGCCGGGAACGTCGGCTTCGGGGCAGGGCACAACCGCCTGATGAAAGACGCCTTCGCCAAGGGCGCGGACATCTATATCGCGACCAATCCCGATGGCCTGCTCGAGCCCGAGGCGATCGGCGCCCTGGTGCAGATGATGCGCGCCTACAATGGGCGCGCCCTGATCGAAGCCCTGCAGTTCCCGGACGAGCACCCGAAGGTGTACGACCCCTATACCCTCGAGACTCCCTGGGTCTCCGGCGCATGCCTTGCGTTCTCGCGCGCGGCGTATGAAGCGCTCGGCGGGTTTGACGAAACGTTCTTCATGTATGGCGAGGACGTGGACGTCTCCTGGCGGGCGCGGGCCCATGGCTTCGCCTTACGCGTCTGCCCACGGGCGCTGTTCCTTCACGGTGTCACGAACCGGCCGCGCAATCCGGAATCGCTGAAGATGATCTACCAGTCCATGGCGATCCTTGGCACGAAGTGGGGTGGCGCCGCTTTTGCCGCGGATGCGGTGAATGAGCTGAAGGCGCTCGGCGCCCCGCCGCCGCAGGCCAAGCCAACGCCGGTGCCGGAATCCTGGCGACGTATCGCCGACTTCAGCCACAAGAACGCCTTCGCGGCGACCCGGTGGTGATGCATGGCTGATCTGCTCGACACCGTCGTCCGCTTTCACGATGTGAATCGCCTTCCTGAGCTGCGCCGCTGCGTGTTCTCGCTCGTGGGCCAAAGCTATCGGCCCTTGCGCATCATCCTCGCGGTTCAGCGCTTCTCCGACGCCGATATCGCCACCGTGCGCCAGGAGTTGGCGCCGCTGCTGACCGGGCCCGACGCCCCGGAACTCGCCTTCGTCAATTGGACCGATGAGAAGCCGCGCGACGCGCGTTCGGTGCTCTTGAATCTCGGCGTGGCCGCCGCGCGCGGCCGGTATCTCGCGTTCCTGGACTACGACGACGTGCTCTACCCGGAGGCCTACACCATGATGGTGGAGCGCCTGACGCAGACCGGCGCCGTGATCGCGTTCTCTTCCGTGCGGGTGCTGCGCGTCGATGTGTACGATCAATTCATGTACGCGGCCGGCACCGTGATCCCGGCTTTCGGCAGCGGCGCGTCCCTGCTCGACCTGTTCCGCAACAACTTCTGTCCGCTGCACAGCTATGTCATGGACCGCAGCGCGATCCCGGCGACATCGCTGACTTTCAAGACGGATCTTCTGTTCGAGGAAGACTACGATGTCCTGCTGCGGATCTGCGCAGAGAAGCCGGCGGATTTCGCACTCGTGAACACGCGGATTGGCGACTACTACTTCAAGACCGACGGCAGCAACACCGTGCCGGCGGATGGCCGCGTGCCCGGCAGCGAACACCGCTACCAGGGCGTGCGCGAAGCGATCGAAGAACGCAAGCGCAAGACCATGGTGCCTCCGCCGATTCTTGCGAGCCTTGGCCTCCCCGCCGACATCGGGCCTCTCAGTATCCGCCAAGTGCTCGACAAATTCGGCGTGCCGCTGCGGTCCCACGCATGAACACCCGGCGGAATTTCCGCATCCGGGAAGCCCTCGTGCCGCTCGCGGTTCTGGCGCGCCAGCGTGTCGCCTTTTGGCAGTTCCTGGTGCGCGCGATCTCGCGCCGCTATCGGGTCAGCGCCTTTGGCTTCCTGTGGGCCGTCATCGTGCCCCTGGTCACGCTCGGCATCTATACCTTTGTATTCGGCACGGTGATGCAGAGCCGCTGGGATACGGGCGCGAGCGAGCTGCCCTTCAGCTTGCAACTCTTCGCTGGTCTGGTGGTGTTCTGGCTGATGGCGGATGCCATGGCGCAGGCGCCGACCTGCATCGTCGAACACACCAACCTCGTCAAGAAAGCCGTCTTCCCCCTGGAGATCATTCCGGCGGTGGTGGTGGGCGTGGCGCTGTTTCACACCCTCATCAACACCGCGATCCTGCTCGCCGCCGCCGCGATCTTCGCGCATGTGCCGGCAACCGCGATACTTTTCCCCGTGGTTCTTGCCCCGTTCATCATACTGTTGATCGGCTCGGCCTGGATCCTGGCGGCCTTGGGCGTCTACTTCCGCGACATGACCCACATGATCACGCTGTTTCTGACGGGTCTTCTTTTCCTCTCGCCGGTGTTCTATCCGCTCACCCGTCTCACGCCGGCACTGCAGTCCATCGTGGTGTTCAATCCGGTGGCCTTCATCGTCATCCAGTCCCGCCAGGTGTTGCTTGAAGGCAAGATGCCGGACTGGACCGGGCTGGCCATTTATCTGGCCGTGGCCTGGGTGATTGCCTCGCTCGGCTTCATGTTCTTCCGCAAGGCCCGGAGGACATTCGCCGATGTCCTCTAGCGCCCCCGATACCGATTTGATCATCGTCGCCAATGCGACCAAGCACTACACGCTCTATCAGACGCCGGGGCAGCGGCTGCTGCATATGTTCATGCCGTGGCGCCAGTATCCGCGCTTCGAGGCCCTGAAGAGTATCTCCTTCCGCGTCCGGCGCGGCGAGACTTTCGGCATCATCGGCCAGAACGGCGCCGGAAAATCGACACTGCTCCAGCTCATCACCGGCACCATCCCGCCCACCACCGGCGATATCGCGGTGCGCGCCCGGGTGGCGGCGCTGCTTGAACTGGGTGCGGGCTTCGAGCCGGAGTTCACCGGTCGCGAGAACATCGTCCTCAACGGCACCATCCTCGGCCTGACCGGTCGGCAGGTCGCCGAGCGCATGGACGCGATCATCGCGTTCTCCGAACTGGGCGAGTTCATCGATCGGCCCGTGCGTACCTACTCGAGCGGTATGTACATGCGCCTCGCGTTTTCCGTCGCCGCCCATGTCGATGCGGATCTGCTGATCATCGACGAAGTGCTGGCGGTCGGCGATGCGCGCTTCAGCCAGAAGTGCATGCGCTTTCTCACGGAGTTCAAGCGCCGCGGCTCGATCCTGTTCGTCAGCCACGATCTGGGCGCCGTCACGGCCCTGTGCGATCGCGCGATCTGGCTGGAACATGGCGTCGTGCGCGGCGAGGGGGCGGCGCGGGAGATCTGCGAGCGCTATGTCGCCGCCCTGTTCGAGACGCCGGCGGCTCCGCCGCCCGCCCCGGTGGCTCCGCCGCCGACGCCGGTGACCGCGGAGCCTTCGGAAGATATCGAAGTCCTGTTCGACACTCATGTGCCCCGGCAGGAGTCCGAACCGGGCCTGACGTCCTGCACGCCGTTCAATCCGCAGGCCAGCAGCTTCGGCAGCGGCGGCGCGAAGATCACCGATACCGGATTGGTCGACCCCGCACACGGCGGCCGCCTCTCGCAGGTGCGCGAAGGGCAGCAGGTGGATTTGCGCATCCTAGTGGAAGCCGACCAGGTGGTCGAACGTCCGATCGTGGGCTTCTACATCAAGGATCGCCTTGGACAACTTCTGCTCGGGGATAACACCCACTGGCAGCAGGTGCCGCAGCAGCCCATTCCCGCCGGCGAGAAAATCGCCGTGCGGTTCAGGTTTCGCTGGCCCGCGCTGGCGTGTGGCACCTACGCCCTCACGGTCGCCATCGCCGACGGCACCATGGAGAACCACATCCAGCGCCACTGGATTCACGACGCGGTGATCTTCGAGGTCCTGTCCACGTCGGCGCGCCTGGCCCTGGTGGGCATCGGCATGAACCTGGTCGCCGTCGATCGCGGTCGCGCGCTCGCCCCCGCGACGTCGAGGGGCTGATCCGGGCATGGCCGACGTCGACGTCGTCATCGTCAATTACAAGTCCGCCGATCACACCGCTCGCTGCGTCGCTGCCGTCCACGCGGTTGCCGCTTCGGATGGGGTCACCGCCCATGCCATTGTCGTCAACAACGCCGATGCGCCGGCCATGCTGGATGCAGCAATTGCCAATTCCGGCGGTGCGATGGTCCTGCACAACGCCGCCAACACCGGCTTCGGCGCGGCTTGCAATCAAGGCGCGGCGCGGGGCGATGCGCCCTACATCCTCTTCCTCAACCCGGATGCGACGCTTGAGCCCGGTGCTTTGCGCCTGTGCCGCGATTTCCTGGCCGATCCCGCCCAGGCGGCTTTCGGTATCGTCGGACCCGAAATCGTCGATGCCGCCGGCACCTTCGTCCTTTCATGTTCACCGCTGCCGACGCCGCGGGATCTGCTCTTCCGCACCGTCGGCCTGCACCTGATCTTGCCCAATCGCGGCTATCCCTATCTCTCCGCCGCGGACCATGCCCACAGCGGGCCGGTGGGCCAGGTGATGGGCGCCGCGCTGATGATCCGGCGCGACCTGTTCGCGCAGCTGCAGGGCTTCGATGAAGGCTTCTTCCTGTATTATGAGGAAGTGGACCTCTGCGCCCATGCTCGCGCCATGGGCAAGGGCTGCTACTACCTGAAGGAGGCGCGCGTGCGGCATGTCGGCGCCGGTTCGAGTGGGCAGGATTCCGCCATGGCGCTGGCGCTTCATATCTCCAGCCGGGCGACTTACGCCCGCCGTCACTTCGGGCGGCTTTGGCAGGCAATGATTTTGCTCGCCGCCGTGGTCATCGAACTTCCGGCCCGGCTTGCGCGAAACCTCGCCACCGGCCGCGACATCGGCGTGGTGCTCGACGCCTATCGCTTGCTTGCACAAAGTTCCGCGTCCGGCCGGTCCATCGCCGCTCTTCGCGCACAGGCGCGCTAGATGGTGCGGGTGCTCGCCCTGACCCGCTATGCGCGCAAGGGCGCCAGCAGCCGCGTGCGTATGCTCCAGTACGTGCCGCATCTCGAACGGCTGGGCGATCAGGTCACGGTGCAGTCGCTGCTCCCGGCGGAATACCTGGACAGACTGTACGTCGGCGGCGATCGCCAGATCGCGGTGGTCGCGAATGCCTGCGCCGAACGCCTCGCGGCCTTGCTGCGGCATCGGGACGTGGATGTGATCTGGCTCCAGCGCGAGATCATGCCGTTCGCGCCGTTCTTCGTGGAAAGCCTGCTGATCACGGGCCGAAAGGTTGTGGCGGACTTCGACGACGCTCATCACCTCTACTACAAGAACCTCGAGGCCGGTTGGGCGCAGACGCTCTACGGCGACAAGATCGAGCGCTTGATGCGCCACGCCGATGCCGTGACCGTCGGCAACCGCACCCTTGGCGACTATGCCGGGGCGGTTGGAGCGCGGAACGTGCACTTCGTTCCCAGCGCCGTGGACACCACGCGCTTCAACACGGCGCCGGCGCCGGAACCCTTCACGGTGGGATGGATCGGTACGCCCATGACGGCGGACGACGCCATGCCGCTGGTTCAAGCGCCGCTCACCCGCTTCCTGACGGAAACCGGCGCGCGCTGCGTGCTCGTCGGGGCCCGCGCCGACCAGTTTCCCGAAATCCCCGCGGAACGTATCCCGTGGAGCGAGGACAGCGAGGACGCTCTTCTCACCGGCATGTCCGTCGGTCTGTGTCCGCTCGCCGACACGGAATGGAACCGGGGCAAGAGCGGCTACAAGATCATCCAATACATGTCCGCCGGGCGGCCGTCGCTGGTGTCCCCCATCGGCATCGCCGCCGACCTGATCGCAAACGGCCTAACCGGCTTTCACTGCCGTACGCCGCACGACTGGTACCAGGGCCTGATGAAGCTCTATCGCGACCCAGACCTGCGCAACGCCTGTGGCCACCGCGCGCAGGACATCGCCGCGACCACCTACGACACGGCCATCGCCGCGGAACAGATTCACAACATCTTCGCCGCGGTGTGCCGGCCATGATCCGCTGGCTGCCATTCGCCTTCGTGCCGCTGGTGGCCTGGTTCAAGGACGCGACCGTGGTGGTGCTCGCGATGGCCACGATCCTGATTCTCACCCAGGCGGACCTGCGCCGCGCCGCGCTCGCGCCGCCGCGCCTCGCGCCGTCGGTCATTGCTTTTGCGGCCCTCGCCTTATGGACCCTCATTTCCTTCGCATGGGCGCCGGCAATGCCGATGGTGAACTGGGCAAAAGCCTTCGCGGCCATCGTCCTGATCGCGCTGCTCTTGCGCGGCGTGGATGCGGCCCCGGATCCGTCACGCGGCATTCTCGGCGCGTGGGCAGCGTTGTTCGTGCTGCTGCTCGTCGAACGAATCACCGGCGGCTTCCTGCTCGGACTGGAGCGAACAAGTGAGAGCGAGTTGCTGCGCTACGACACCTTGTCCCCCGGCCTCGCGTTCCTCACCTGCCTGACCTTTCCGACCGCGCTCATCCTCTGGCGCCGGTATCGCCGCGCATGGGTGGCGATTGCCGCCGTGGCGGCGTGCTTTGGTCTCGGCATCACCTACCGCATGGACGCGGCCCCCGTGGCCCTGATCGCCGGCGCGATCGCGTTCCTCTGTGTGTGGGTTGCCGGCCGCATTGGATTCGTCGCGGTCGCGGCGCTTCTGGCGCTCGCCGCCATGTCCTGGGGCACGCTCTCCACCTTGGCGTGGGGCGACGATCTGCCGGCTTGGCTCACGCAGCACTTCACCCGCAACTGGGGCCTGCGCGTGGAGATCTGGCATCGGGTGGATGAATTGATCCGCGCCCGTCCGGTCCTGGGCTACGGCTTCGACGCCGCGCGCGTGGTCGGCGAACCGAACGCCGTGGCGGTCGGCGTCTCCCGCGAGGTCAACTTCCTCCACCCTCACAACGGCCTGCTGCAGGTGTGGCTGGAGTTGGGCGTGATCGGCGTGGCTCTGTTCCTGACCTGGAGCGCGCTCGCGCTTCTTGGCCTCCAACGCCGTGCCCCGGACCGCGCGGCGCTCGCGACCACGCTCGCCACGGTGCTGGTGCTGTCGGTATTCTGGGAAGTCAGCTTCGGGATCTGGCAGGGCTGGTGGCTGGCGGCGATCGGGCTGACGTTCGTCGCCCTCCGCGTGGCCGTGCCGCCTAACGCTCCGCGAGACCCAGGAGATACTGCCCGTAGTCGCTCTTCTTGAGCTTCTCGGCGCGCGCCAGCAGCTGTTCCTTATTGATCCACCCATTATCGAAGGCGATCTCCTCCGGCACCGAGATGCGCTGACTCTGCACCTTCTCGACCATCTGCACGAAGGTCGAGGCGCCCAGCAGGCTGTCGAAGGTGCCGGTGTCGAACCAGGCGAACCCGCGCCCAAGCCGTTCGACACTCAGGTCGCCGCGTTCGAGGTAGACCCGGTTCACGTCCGTGATTTCCAGTTCGCCGCGCGCGCTGGGCTTAAGGTTCTCGGCGATGTTCACGACATCATTGTCGTAGAAATAGAGCCCGATAACCGCGAGTTTCGACTTGGGCTGCTTTGGCTTCTCCTCAATCGAGATGGCTTTACCGGCGGCGTTGACCTCGACGATGCCGAAGCGCTCCGGGTCGCGCACCTGATAGCCGAAGATCGTTGCCCCCTTGGTGCGTGATGCCGCGTCCTGCAGCATTTCCGTCAGGCCGTGGCCGTAGAAGATGTTGTCGCCCAGAACGAGCGCGCACGTGTCCTTGCCGATGAACGACTTGCCGATGATGAACGCCTGAGCCAGGCCATCGGGGCTCGGCTGCTGCGCGTAGGAGAGGTTCACACCCCACTGGCTGCCGTCGCCGAGCAGGTCCTCGAAGCCCGCCGCGTCGCGCGGTGTGGTGATGACCAGAATGTCGCGGATGCCCGCGAGCATCAGGGCGCTCAGCGGATAGAAGATCATCGGCTTGTCGTAGACCGGCAGCAGCTGCTTCGACAGGCCTTGGGTAATGGGATGCAGCCGCGTCCCTGATCCCCCCGCCAGAATGATCCCCTTCATGACGCTACGTGCCCCCCAAGGTCGCGGCCAGCATCTCCGCAAGCCCGTCTTCCCACGGCCGCATTGTCACGCCGTAGACCCGCGCCAGTTTAGT
This sequence comes from Rhodospirillaceae bacterium, assembly GCA_965279655.1. Classification (GTDB taxonomy): domain Bacteria; phylum Pseudomonadota; class Alphaproteobacteria; order Rhodospirillales; family Rhodospirillaceae; genus SCTM01. The sequence continues at coordinate 3,557,732 of OZ257255.1, read as the reverse complement.
GCAATCGAGCACGGAATTGGCGGGGCGTTTCGCCGGGGTCGGATAATCTGCTGTGGCGATGGCCTCCACCGTCGGCTGTTTGCGGATGATCGGCGCCGCTTCGGCCACGATCTTACGGGCGAAGCCGCACCAGGTGGTCTCGCCCGTGCCGACGCAGTGAAAGGTCCCATAACCGTCCAACGGCGCGGTGCCGGTTACGGTCCGCCGGGCAATTGCGAGGATCGCATCGGCCAAATCGCCCGCAAAGGTCGGGCAACCGTGCTGATCGTCCACCACGCGCAACGTGTCGCGCTCACGCGCCAGCCGCAGCATGGTGTTCACGAAATTATGGCCGTGGATGCCGTGCACCCAGGCGGTGCGGAGGATCACGTGATTACGCAGGACTGCGCGCACCGCTTCTTCACCGCTCAGCTTGCTTGCGCCATAGATGCCCAGCGGCGCCGTCGTATCCGTCTCCAGATACGCGCCGGGCTTGGTGCCGTCGAACACATAGTCCGTGGAGATGTGGATCAATGCCGCGCCGTTCTTGGCGCAGGCCTCTGCGAGATACGCAGGTCCATCGCGATTGATCGCGAACGCGGCTTCGCGCTCGCTCTCCGCCTTGTCGACGGCGGTGTACGCGGCGGCGTTGATCACCACTTTAGGCTTGGCCGCGGCGACCGTCGCCAGTACCGCATCGCGCTGACTGACGTCGAGTTCGGCGCGGGTCAGGGTGCGTAAGGATACACCCTTCGCGCGGCGGGCAACCTCCCAGCCCACTTGGCCGTTGGCGCCGGTGATAAGGATGTCCACGGTCACCCGGCCGTCTTTGTCGAAAGGCCCAACCGCTCGCCGGAATAGAGCGCACGCCGATTGCTCCACCAGGGGCGGTTCGCCAGATACCACTGCACCGTCTTGCGCAGGCCGCTCTCGAAGCTCTCTCGCGGCGCCCAGCCGAGTTCGGCGGCGACCTTGCGCGTATCCATCGCATAGCGCGCGTCATGGCCGGGGCGATCCGTCACATAGGTGATCAGCTCCGCCGTCGGCTTGGGCTGCGGCGCAAGCTCGTCCACCAGGGCGCAGATCGCCTTCACCACATCAATGTTCTTGCGCTCCGCATTGCCGCCGATGTTGTAGACCTCGCCGACCCGGCCCTTCGTGGCGACCAGCCATAAGGCCCGCGCATGGTCTTCCACATACAGCCAGTCGCGCACGTTGGCGCCCGTGCCGTAAACCGGCAGTGGCTTGCCCTCCAGCGCGTTCAGCATCACCAGGGGGATCAGCTTCTCCGGGAAGTGAAAGGGCCCGTAGTTGTTCGAGCAATTGGTGGTCACCACCGGCAGCCCATAAGTGTGATGCCACGCGCGCACCAGATGATCGGCCCCGGCCTTGGACGCGGAGTAGGGCGAGTTGGGCGCATAGGGCGTGGTCTCGGTGAACATGCCCTCGTCGCCGAGGGACCCGAACACTTCATCGGTGGAGATGTGATGGAACCGGAACGCGGCCTTGCGGTCCGCCGGCAACGCGGACCAATAGGCGCGCGCCGCTTCCAGCAACGTGTAGGTGCCGACCACGTTGGTGGTGATGAAGGCCGCCGGCCCGTCGATGGAACGGTCGACATGGCTTTCCGCGGCCAGATGCATGATCACGTCCGGCTGTTCCGCGCGCAGCAGATCCGCCATCGCGGTCGCGTCGCAGATATTCGCCTTCACGAAACGATAGCCCGGCTTGTCCGCCACCGGCGCCACCGTGCTGAGATCGCCGGCGTAAGTGAGCGCATCCACGTTCACCACGTCCACGCCCAGTTCGCCCACCAACAGGCGCACCACCGCCGAGCCGATGAAACCCGCGCCGCCGGTTACGACAACTTTCATCACGCGGACCCTTTGCCGTATTGGAAATAGGCCGGCAGGTCGGCCAGCGTCGGATGCACCTTATCCCTGGCCGACAGCGTTGCGGCACTGGAGCTGATGCCCCAGTCGATCCCCAGCGCGGGGTCGTTCCACAACAGGCCCTTGTCGTGCTCCGGCGCGTAGGGGGCGGATACTTTGTAGAGGAACTCCGTATCCGGCTCGATGGTCACGAATCCATGGGCGAAGCCCTTCGGCACGAACAGCTGGTTCCACTCCTGCGCGGAAAGGCGCACGGCCACGTGCTTGCCGAAGGTGGGCGAGCCCAGGCGGATGTCCACCGCGACGTCGATCACCGCGCCGCGTGTCACCCGTACCAGCTTGTCCTGCGCGAACGGCGCGGTCTGGAAATGCAGGCCGCGCACGGTGCCCACGTCGGCGGAGAAGCTGTGGTTGTCCTGGATGAACTCCACGTCGATCCCGGCGGCGACGAAGTCCTTTTTCACATAGGTCTCGGAGAAGAACCCGCGCGCGTCGCCATGCTTCTTCGGGCGGACGAGCTTGACCTCCGGGATAGCGAGGCTCTCGGTGACGACGGTCATGCAAGACCTGATTCAAGGAAAAGCCCCGAACGGCGGGGCAACAGGGCCAAGAACCGGCGGTTTACCCGATTTTGTGTCGCGCGCGATAGGAAAAGTGGGGGACCGGTTTTCCGTGGAATCGCGCGCTATTCTTTTGAATCGGAGCGTGATCGGGCCGGGTTGGCCTAACCCGGCCCGATCACGCTCTGGGGAACCTACCAAGCCCTTGGCGAATCGGGCTAGCTTTACCGTCGGAAACAGGGGAGGCGGGACCATGCGGATCAAGATCGCAATTGCGCTGGCTGTGGGCCTATTCGCCGGGACCACCCTGGCCGCCGACAAGGGCACGGTGCTGGTGGTGGGCGCCACCGGGCAGACCGGACGCCCCTTGGTGCAAATGCTCAAGGCGCAAGGGTTCGCCGTGCGGGCGATGGTGCGCGGCGAGACCACGGCGGCCGAACTCGGTGCCGATGCCGTGGTGAAGGGCGACGTCACCAAGCCGGAGACGCTCGCACCGGCGGTGAAGGGCGCCGCCTACGTCATCTCCGCCATCGGCGCCCGTGGCGCCACGCCGGAGGAGGTCGACTATCAAGGCAACATCTCTCTCGCCGATGCCGCCAAGGCGGCGGGCGTGAAGCAGATGGTGTTGATGACCTCTATCGGGACCGAGATCACCGATCCCAACGATCCCTCCGTGCGGCGCGGGCCGACCATGATCCTCAAGGGCAAGGCGGAAGCGCATTTGCGCGCCAGCGGTCTGCCCTACACCATCGTTCGCCCGGGCGCCTTGGCGAATTGCGATCCCGGCAAATCGGGCGTTTTGCTCGGCAAGCGCACGGCGGCGGAGAACAAGTCCAACCCGGTGCCGCCGATCTGCCGCTCCGACGTGGCGGCGGTGATGGCCGCGTCCTTGGGCAACAAGGATGCCCTCGGGAAGACCTTCACGGTCAGCAACGACCCGACCGCCAAGCCCGAGGCGTGGCGCACGAACTTTGCGGCGCTCAAGAAGGACTAAGAAGAACGGCAGCGTTCCGTCCTGATTCCCCTTGCGGGGAGGGTTAGGGGTGGGGGTCGTGCGACGGCTCGCGCTCGCCATTGAACTCAGATCGTCCGGGCAACCTCTGAAAGGATCTCGTACGACATCAGCCGCGCGGCGTGATCGTAGATCATGCCGGTGACCATGAACTCATCCGCCTTGGTCTCCTTGGCGAACTGCGCGACGCCTTCGCGCACGGTGGCGGCATCGCCCACGAAGGCATAGCGCAGCATGCGCGAGGCTTGCTTCTTCTCCGTCGGAGTCCAATAGGTCTCGATATCGTCGATCGGCGGCGAGAGTTGGCCGCGCGTCCCGCGCACCAGATTGGTGAAGCCCTGCTGCGCCGACGTGAACAGCCGCTTCGCTTCGGCATCCGTCTCCGCGGCGATCACATTCATGCCGACCATCACATAAGGCTTGTCGAGCTGCTTCGACGGCCGAAAATGCTGGCGATAGACCTCCAGCGCCTGCATCAACGCCTCGGGCGCGAAGTGCGAGGCGAAGGCGTAGGGCAGGCCGAGCATGCCGGCGAGCTGTGCGCCGAACAGGCTCGATCCCAGGATCCAGATGGGCACATTGGTATTCGCGCCCGGCACCGCCACGACCAATTGGTTCGGCACCGGCGCACCCAACAGCGCCTGCAATTCCACCACGTCTTGCGGGAAGTGCTCTGCGGTCGCCGGATCGCGCCGCAGGGCCCGCACGGTCACATGATCCGTGCCCGGCGCTCGGCCCAGACCGAGATCGATCCGTCCCGGGTACAGGCTCTCCAGCGTGCCGAACTGCTCGGCGATGACCAGGGGCGAGTGGTTCGGCAGCATGATGCCGCCGGAGCCGACGCGAATTGTCTTGGTGCCGCCGGCGATGTGACCGATCACCACCGACGTCGCGGCGCTGGCGATCCCCAGCATGTTGTGGTGTTCCGCCAGCCAATAGCGCCTGTAGCCCCATTTCTCCGCATGCTGCGCGAGGTCGAGGCTGTTGCGGAAGGAATCCGTCGGCGTCGAACCTTTCGGAATGGGCGAGAGATCTAGGACAGATAGTGTGAGCACGGGGAACTCCGAGTCGTGGCGCGCAGTTATGGTGCGCTACGCCGACCTGTGGATCAAATGCTGCGGCGCGTGAACCAATCATAGTTGGTATCGCCGCAGCGGACTGCAAGCGCAAGGGTTCACGAGAACTTCATCGGAAGCGAATTGCACCTATAGGCCGAAAGCATAGAGTGCGTTCACCAATCGTGGTGCGGCCTGCTGTGGCGCACGCGATGGGGGACTTCCGACGTTGGGGGGAACCAACTGGGAGGAACTTCAGATGGCGACACTTGCCGCATCGAAACTGGCCCGCTGGACCGAGGCCGATATCGCCGGTCTGACCACGCCGATCACCGTCCTTGCCGTTGAGCACGATCGGCAGATCGCCGCCCGCCGCCGCGCGATCGCTGAGGAAACCACCGATCTTTTTGACATGTCGCGGCGCCAGGCATTGCTGCGCTGGCGCGGCCTTGTGCCCGATCATCATGTTTCATAGGAAAGGAACTCTCAATGTCTGAGCCCCAATTCCGTGCGTTCACGCCGGTCAATCCGGCCGTGGCCGATGCGCTTCTGCGCTGCAATCGCGTCGCCGCGCAAGGCTTCGAGCAACTCACCAAACATTGGATCGATACGGCCCGTCAGACCTTCGAGGCGGGCGTCGAGCAACAGCGCCGGTTGTCGAGCATCAGCACCTTGACCGATCTTGCCGCATGGCAAGGTCAAATGGCGCAGGACTCTCTGCAGACGCTGTGGTCGCGAGGGCGGGAATTTTCCGATCTCGGCACCACCGTCGCCCGCGACGTTGTGACATCCTTGACCGAAGCGGCTGCGGAAACCACGGCTGCGGCAACGAATGCGGCTACGCAGGCCGCGGATACGGCGGCAAACATCGCAACCAGCGCCGCCGGGGATCAGCCCGGCAAGACGAGTAATCCGAAACGCGCCGCTTAGGTGCGCGACCGAGATGCGGGTGCTCACAGCCGGGTGGCAGTAAAGCCACCTGGCCGCGTCATCAGGCCAGCGGCGCGACCTCTTCGCGCGTCTTGACCACATAGCGATTGGACAACAGGCCCGCGATGCCGCAGGCCGCCATGCCGGCGGCCATGGGCAGGGCATATCCCTTGGGCAGCACGCTCTGCAGTGTCGCAGCAATTGCGCCGGTGACGAATTGGATCGTGCCGAGCAGGGCGGACGCCATCCCCGCGATCTGCCCGAACGGCACCATCGCCATCACCATGGCATTGGCGATAATGAAGCCGACGCAGAAAGTGAAACTCGCGATGCACACCACCAGACCCAGAAGGCCGCCGAATCCCGTAAGCGCCTGCGCGACCATCACCAGTCCCGCGATCGCTTGCGCGAGGATCGCCACCCGCAGGATTTGCGCGGGCGGATAGCGCCCGACAATGCGGCCGTTGATCTGCGCGCCGATGATCAGCATCAGCGCATTGGCGCCGAACACATAGCCGAACTGGTCCGCCGGCAAGTGATAGATGCCGATGAACACGAACGGGCTGCCGGAGACATAGGTGAACATGCCCGCCAGCGGAAACGCCGCGCACAGGGCGTAGCCGAGGAAGTGGCGGTCCTTCAGCAAACGCCCGTAGTTCCCGATGATGCGCCCGATCGCGAACGCCTGCGCGCGCTGCTCGATGGACGCGAGGCCGCGTTTTGACTCGGGCAAATGGAAATGCACCGCGGTGAGCAGGATCAAGGTGAACCCGCCGATCGCCGCGAAGATCGTCCGCCAGCCGAAGGCGAGAAGAATGTAGCCGCCGAGCATCGGCGCCAGCAGCGGCCCCAGGCCGGTCACAAGCGCAAGGGCTGCGTAGACGCGCGCGGCTTCCACCGGCGTGAACAGGTCGCGCACGATGGCGCGGCTCACCACGCCGCCGGCGCATGCCCCGAGCGCCTGCAGGAAGCGCAAGCCGATCAGGGCGTTGACGCTCGGTGCCAGCGCGCAGCCGAAGGATGCGATCACGAACAGCGCCATGCCGACGTACAGCGGCGGCTTGCGGCCGAAGCGGTCCACCACGGGGCCGTAGAACGATTGACCCAGGGCGAAGCCGAGGAAGTAACTGGTCAGGGTCAGCTGGATCGGCCCGTCGCCGACGCCGAAGTCCTTGGCGATGGCCGGCAGGGCCGGCAGATACATGTCGATCGACAGCGGCGCCATGATCGTTAGCGTCGACAGGATCAACACAAAGCCGACCCGCAAAGGGCGCGGCTTGGGGGCGGGCACGCTGTCGGTCATCGTGGGCGTTTCATACGGGGCGCCCATACCCCGCGCAATCATTTATGCGGGAATGACGTCAGTTTAATGCAGCCGCCACGCGGGGAATGCGCACGGTCACGCAAAGCCCGCCGTTGGACGCATTGTCCGCGACAACACTGCCGCCCAGGGCCAGAACGTGCTGGCGCACCAGCCAAAGCCCGATGCCGAAATGCATTTCCGCCACCGAGTCCCCCTGCGTGTCGCCGTTGCCGTTGGATGGGCGGGAGGAATAGTAGCGCTCGAAAATGCGCGCGAGCCGCGACGGATCGACCCCGGGCCCATGGTCCTGCACCACCAGCACGGCATCGTCGCCATCGGCGCGCAGGCGCACCTCAACGGTGGCCTCGGGCGGTGAGAAGCTCACCGCGTTGTCGACCAGGTTCTCGAGCACGGTCTCCAGGATATCGTCGCGGCCTTGCACGCGGATGCCGGGGGCGACCTCGATCTTCAACATGTCCTGCCGCACGCCCAGCATCAGGCGATAGTCCTCGGCGAAAGCATTCACCAGGCCCGACAGGTCCACCTTGCTCCAGCCGGTCTCGAGCAGGTCCGCCGTCGCCGTGTCCAGGCGTTGTGCGGAGCGCACGAGGCCTTCGAGGCGGTCGCACGACGCCACGATCGCACCCACGCCCATGGCGGCGTCGCCGCCGGTCACGCGCTTGCCCACCAGCTCCACGGCCTGGCGGATCACCGCGATCGGGCCCTTGAAGGCGTGGGCGTTGTCTTCCGCCGCTTGGCGCAGCACATCTGTCGCGCGCTGCAATCTGCTGACCATGCTGTCGAACTCCCGGCCGACGCTGGCAAGTTCCGGCACGCTTGTGCTGGTGGCGAAGGTCTGGCCTTCCTCGACGCGGGCCGCGGCGCGGCGGAAGCCGGCCAAGGCAGACCACACAGCCGCGAAGATAAGGAACACCAGCACCGCCATGGTCAGATAGATCGCGGCGGCCAGGCGCGTTTCCGCGCGCATCCAATAGGGCCGCTCATCGATCAGGCTTGCGACGGCCTCGGCATTTTCCGCGACTACAATCGCCCAACACCCCCGGTCGCTCTGCACCGGCGAAACCGATGTCAGCACTTCGCCGCCGCCCTTGGGCAGCGCCACGCGCTCACCCAGCGGCACATTGCCGGAGCAGCTTGTGTCCAGGCGCTCGAGGATGCCCAGGTCCGACAGGCGTTGACGTTCGTGTTCCAAGTCCTCGAACGGCACCTGCGGCGAACTCGCGACATAGAAGAAATTGCCGCTGTCGGTCGGGCTGAACAGGATCTTCACCGTGCGCGTATTGGACTCAAAGCGCGCGAGTTCCGTCTGAACCTCCGACAGGTCCGCCGGTCCCAGTCTGCGCAGGGATGGCGCGATGGCCTTGCCGATCAGCTCGCCGTTCTCGCGCACCGCATCGAGCAGCAGTGCGCGCTTGTCCTGTTCCGCGGCGCGGAACACCGAATACAGCAGGATCGGCGGCACCACGAATACCAGCACCAAGGCGATCATCTGCACCTTGATGGAGCGGGAGAAGCGCGCCAGCGTCCCCGGCGATGTCACGCGCGCGCTGGGCCGACGACCCACTGACTCGTGAAACGTCACGCGACGTTGCTCTGCGCGTCCCAGCGATAGCCGAAGCCGGGATAGTTCTTCAGGGCATCGAACGCGGTATCGATCTCGGCGAACTTCTTGCGGATGCGCTTGATCGCCGCGCGCACGTTGGCGCGATAGCCTTCGGGTCCCCGGCCGCCGAGGAATCCCATTTCCTGGATCACGTCGTAGATCTGACGGTAAGACACGTCCGTGCCGGCTTTCGAGGCCAGCAGCGCGACCACGTCGAACTCGCCGACGCTCAGCGGAACCTGCGCGCCGTGCCACAGCGCCCGCTTGGACTCATGATCGAGCTTCAAGCCGCCGACCTCTTCACCAGTGCGGGCGGCGGCGGACGGATCAACCTTCGGCGCGGCGATCAGCCGCTCCAGTCGTTTCAGGATCACGCTCAGCGCCCGGGTCTTGTCGACGAATTCGATGGCGCCGTGCTCGAAGGCGGTCTCCTCGAACAGCGGCTGGTTCATAGAAGTGAGGAACATCACCGGGGCTGCGAAATTGCCCGCCTTCAACCGGCGTAGCAGATCGAGCCCGTCCATCTCCGGCATCTGCCAGTCGAGAATGCACGCGTCGGGCGCGCTATCGATCAGAAGCCTGTCGAGCGCCTCGGTCGGCCGGTTGAACACCGATACACGATAGCCCGCGCTCTCGATGTTCGCGGCGAAGGTCTTCAGGAACAGGGCGTCGTCGTCCACCACCACGACATGGGGCGCATTTGCTTGGCTGCGGATGTCACCATCCATGGGCGTCAACTCCCGTGCGCGGCTTTGATGCGCTGTAGGCATTGTTGTTCTCCCCGAGGCGTGCCGTCGGTACCGGTGACCTTGCGGTCGATCGAAAACAAGTCGTTGCGCACGACATCCAACAGGAACAGCACTTCGACCGCGCAGGGGCTCGCGCGATAGACCCAGGCCTGGCCCGGGTTGCGGTCGATGCGTTCCGCCGGTTCGCCCAAGCTCGTCGCCAACTCCTTCCGCGAGACACCTACCACCACGATGGGCGCATTCGATGGCGCCGGTATGGCGGGCGGCGCGACCCTGCGCACCGCCGGCCGCGGCTTGCGCGGCGGCGGCGGAACGATGTCCGGGGCTGGCGGCGCTTCAGCGCGGGCTGTGACCGGGGGTGGCGGGGGAGGGCTGGGAGTCAGCGTCTCGCAGGCGGCCAGCATCACACCGGCCGCAACGCCAAGAATGCATTGCCAGAAGGGCTTAAAGCACATCGTCTCTAACCTGGCCGACGGCTCCGTTGAGGAGGACGGTATACCGTCCGTCAGTTGTATAAACGCCCGACATCTCCGCCAGTTGCGCATGGCTTGGTGCCGAATCGCCACCGGTAGCCCAGGCCGGTTTCGTGCTCAACCGCATCGAACGTGGGGTCCCGGTCGGTGAATTTGCGCCGCAGCCGCTCCACCGCGGCCCGCACCAGCATGCGGTGACTGTCCGCATCGCCCGCGCTCTGGAACAACGCCGCGCGGATCACCTGGAAGATCTCGCGATATCCCACCGTCACCCCGGCATGGGCCGCGAGCACGGCCGTGATCGCGAACTCCGCCGGGCTCAAGGGGATCGGCTCGCCGCGCCACGTCGCTTCGCTGTGGGCCGGTGTGAGTCCCAATTCGCCGATCGCCACTTCCGCTGCGGCAGGACCGATCAGGCGCCTCAGATGATGCAGGATCATGGGTGCGGGCAGCGTCTTGGCGATCCAGTCCGCGCCGTTGCCGGACCGCGCGGGCGGCTCCGGGCGCATGAGAATGATCGGTCCGGCAAAGCTCGCCCCGCGCAGGGCGCGCGGTAGGGCGCCGTGGTCCCGATCCGCCTGGCGCGCTTCCACCAGGACCGCCAGCGGCCGCAATCCTTCCGCGAGCCCGGCGAGGATCGATCTGATGCCGGGATAGGTGGAAACCCGGAATCCGCCGGCCCGCAGGTTGGCCGCAAGCGTCTCCATGAACAGGGCGTCCTCATCGATTACGGCGATCTGCGGGCGAGGGACCGTGAGGGCGCGGACGTTGTTCATGCGGCGGATTCCCGTTGCGGGGTCATGGTTTATTAAGCCCGAATTCGTGCGCAGCGGGTGCAATCTCCCTGTGACAAAAAGCAGGGGTATCGCGTTACGTGTGACAAATAGGGAGCCAACGTTGCCTGTTGGTTGTGCCGGTCGTTAGCTATCCAGACGCAAACGAGATGGCGTTGGGATCGAGCAACGAAGCGCTCCTCATAACGAGCGACAAACTCGCGAAGATTGCTCTCGGCGCGTTCACCGTTCTCGGCCCGCACAGGCTTTGAGCGGCGGCGCGATGGGTGCGGCCGGTGGTGTGCTCCTCACAGCCGCCACCGGCGGCAACCTCATGAACTGGCTCAAGATCTGGATGGAGCTTGGGGCTCACGGTGCGGGGATGTGTTCTTAACTCTCATGCCAAGGAGGCATCCATGTTGAAATTCAGGAAGACTCTGTTCGTGACCGCGGCCGTTCTGTCCCTTTCCGCTGTGCCCGCCGCGGCGCAGCTTCTCGGCGGCGGTGCCGGCGGTGGCCTCGGCGGCGGTGTCGGTGGCGCGGTTGGCGGGATCGGCGGCGGCATCGGCGGCGCCGGCTCCGCGGCCGGCGGCTTGCGCGGCGGTTTGAGCGGCATTGAAGGCACCACGCGCGGTACGACGAATGCGGCTGGCGAAGTCAGCGGCAAAGCGAAGGCCGCCAAGGCCGGCAAGTCCGTCTCGGGTGCCGCGTCCGGCAATGCGGCGGGCTCCGCGACAAGCGCACTTTCTTCTACGCCGTCTGCCACCACGGGCGCGCTCTCCGGCAATGCGGCCGGGAATCTCAGCGGCAACACCAGCGGTGCGTTGAACACGACCGAGTCGATCACCGGCAGTGCGAACGGTGCGGCATCCGGCGCGGCCAACACCGCCGGCGGCATCCGCGGCTCCGCCTCCGGCGCGATCGACGGCGCGGCGTCCACAGCGGGCACGGCGCGCGGTCAGCTCGATACGGCGGCGCGTGCTGGCGTCAACGCGGGTACGAATGCCGCGGGTAATGCGGCGACAAGCGCTTCTGGTACCGCGAACGGCGGCCTTAATGCTGCCACGTCTGCCACCCAGAATGCGTCCGGATCAGTGAACGGCACGGCAGGAAGTGCGACGTCGACCACCGGAAGCTTGAGCGGTGCCGCGAGCGGCGCGGCTAGCACCTCCGCCGGCGGACGCGGCGCGGCGTCCGGTTCGACCAACCTGCTTGGCGGTTCGCCGTCGGCTTCTGCGTCCACCAGCGGCAGCGGCGCCTTGAACGGCGCTGTGAATACCGAGGGTGCGCAGGTTCAGGGCTCGGGCAGCGGCTCTGCCGATGTCCGAGCAAACGCTGGCCGCTAGCACGTGCGCCCCAGCCTCCCGTGATCTAGCGGTTTGCGTGGAACGCCGTCACCTTCGGGTGGCGGCGTTCTGCGTTTCGAAGTGATAGATTGGGTTAGGCCGCTGACGCGCCGACGAGTGCGAGATCGAGCGGCATCTCGCGCGACATATCCGCGCTCATCGGCTCCGCGGCGTCGGCTTTGATTTTCGTGCCGACTTCGATCGTGGGAATCCGCTTCCCCTTTGCGCCGGTCGCTTCGCGCGCGCGCTCATAGTCGAGCCACCACGATGGCGTGCCCATGCCCAGCGCCTTGTAGATCTGGCGATGCGCCTTCACGTCGGGCAGCAGGTGCTTCCAGTCCTTGTTGCCGCCGAGCAGCACGCGGATGATCCGGCCGATGTCGTCGTCGGGCACTTTCATGCGCATCAAGATCGCGCCGTAGCCCAAGCGGCCGATCAGCGCGAATATCACTTTGGAGATCTTGCGGCCACGGCGGCCGACGATTTGGTCCGCCTGAATCATGATCTCGTTCAGGACCGCGCCGGATTCCTTCTTTGAGAGCAGATCGCTGACTTTGGCGGCTTCCAGCGCGACCAGGCCGGCGAAGAACCACGGGTCCGGCGTCGTGAGCAGCGGCTTGCGCATGACATAGTCCGAAACCTCCCGCCCACCGCGTTCGATGGTGAAGCCTGAAACCTCGGCCAGATCGCTCAGGAACCACCGCGCTGCCGTCGACGCCGGAAGTGCGCGCGAGCGCGGTTCGGAAGTTGCCACTGAATAATTCACGTCAAATGTACGAATGAGATCAAAGCAATGTTGCCTGACCCTTTTATCGTTTCAGGCGAGAAAATTACAGAAAGAACAACTTTTGAGCCGAAAGCGATCTGTCGATTTCTGGACACATCTCTGAACCAGTAGTTGTTTGCCCACGTCGCGGAACAATTGCAGCGGCTTCGGCGCTGAAACCTCCACACACACGGAGGCATCCATGGCGCACACACAATCGCGCGACCTCGACGCTCGGATCCGCGAGCGTGCCTACAGCATCTGGCAGCAGGAAGGCTGCCCCCCAGGCCGCTCTCAAGTTCATTGGGACATGGCGCGCGAGTTGGTGGCCATCGAGGAGAATCAATCCCTCGCCACCAAGCCCAATCCCTTGAACGACGACGTGGAGCGCGACCCGAACACCGGCGAACCGGTGGAGCCGATCGAAGCTGTTTCCAATCAGGGCGAGTTCCCGACCCTGACCGACCAAGGCGAGAAGCAGACCTATCCGACGCCGCGCCGTGAATCCGGCAGCCGCCGGTCCGGCGCCGGCCGCTAGCACGCAGCGTGTTTCTCGGAGAACACCCCGCCGTCGAGGCTGATTCAGTGGCGGGCGCCCCCCGCCGCCCGATCCGCTTGATGACGTGGAACATCCACGGTGGGCTCGGTCCCGACGGCCGGTTCGATCTGGCGCGTATCGTCCACATCATCCGCGCGCACGACCCCGACATCATCGCGCTGCAGGAAGTCGACTCCCGCGGCCGCGGCAAGGGACCGGATTCGCCGTTCAGTTTCCTCGCATCCGCGCTTGGCATTCACGCCGCCGCCGCCCACACCATCGTCGCGCCGGATGGACACTACGGGCACCTGCTTATCAGCCGCTGGGGCTTGTCCGGCATCACCCTGCACGATCTCTCGCACGCCCGCTGCGAGAAGCGCTGCGGCATCGAAGCCATGGTGCACACGCCGCAAGGCAAGCTGCACGTCACCGCCGTACATCTCGGCTTGCGCATCACCGAACGGCGCTTCCAGGCAGCGAAGCTCGCGAACATCGCCGCCGCCGGTGGTGCGGCCTCGGTGATGATGGGGGACTTCAACGATTGGTGGCGCGGTTCCGTGAAGCGTGCGCTGGAGCGTGAACTTCCCGACCATTCCAGCCTGCGGACTTTCCCCGCCGCGCGGCCCCTGTTGATGCTCGACCGCATCTACTGCCGCCCCGCCGGCGCACTGTTGCGCGCCTGGACCGACCGCGCCGCGCGCGACGTGTCCGATCATCTGCCCGTCATGGCGGAACTAAACCTGCCGACGGCGGCCTAGCGCCTCCGCGATTTTCGCGGCGGTGGCGTCCCAACTTGGCAACCGCTGCCCTGCCGCCCACGCCGCATCGCTCATGGTTTTGCGCAAGGAACGGTCGGTGATGAGCCGACGCAGCGCTTGCGCGATCGCCGCCACATCGTCCACCGGCACCAGCAACCCGGCATCGCGCGGCACCGTGTCCGGCACCGCGCCGACGGCACAGGCGACGATGGGCAGACCGCGCGCCAAGGCCTCCGCGAACGCCATGCCGTAGCCCTCGTCGCGGGAAGCGAGCACGAACACATCCGCCGCCGCATAGTCGAGATCCAGGCCCGCGCCGCTCTTTTCACCGACCAGCGCGACGCGCGGCCCGAGATCGAGCATCGCGATCTGCGTCTTCAGGGCGGTGGCCGTCTCCGGATCGCGCGCGCCGCTGCCGATGCACGTCAGCCGCCACGGCACATCGTCCAACCAACTCAGCGCGGCGATCAAGACGTCATGACCTTTGCGCGGCGTCAGGGTCGCGACACACAGCAGGTGCACCGTATCGTCCGCGCTGCCCTTCGCGCGCGGTGCGGGCGCGGTGCCGGGCAGGGCCACGGTGATGGACTCGGCGCCGATGTCGAACATCTCCGCGACGCGCTGCGCCGTGCGTTCGCTGGTTGTGATGACCCCGTCCGCTTCCGCCAGGGCCTCGCGTTCCGAGGCGAACAACTGCGCCGCCGCCGCGTCGTCCAAGCCGGATTCCACACAGAGTGGATGGTGCACCAGGGCGATCAGGCGCGCCTTGCAGCGCCGCAGGATTTCCGCCGGGATCGCCCCGAAGGCAAGTCCATCCACCAGCACAGTGTCTTCGGCGGGGAAGGCATCGAAAATCGCCGCCGTTGCCGCCAACGCCTTGTCGTCCGGAAAGGGAAAGCCGTCGGGCAGGGACACCAGCCTGGGCTGCCATCCCGCCGCCGGCAGTGCCGCCATCGCGTGCCGCGCATAGAGATAGCCGCCGGTCAGCGTCGCCGGATCGCCGGGAATGGCGAAGGCGAACTCAGGCACGCGCGACAGGTCCCTCAAACGACGCGCGCGCCACGTGGGATTCGTGCAGCGTGATCTTCACCTGTGAAATGCCGCTCGCTTCCGCGCCCAGTTTCCCGGCCTTGATCGCGCCGACGATCTGATCGAACACCCACTTCGCCACCGCTTCGGTGGTGGAGCGGCGGCCGGCGAAAGCCGGGTGTTCGTCCAGGTTGGCGAAATTGATCTGGTGCAGGGTCGCCTTCACCACATCCGTCGCCAGGCCGATGTCGACCACGATGTCGTTGCTGTCCAGCGTCTCGCGCGCGAACGACACGTCGATCACATAGGTCGCGCCATGAAGTTTCTGGGCCGGGCCGAAGGCCTCACCCTTGATGCTATGGGCAATCATCACGTGGTCGCGAATTTCGACGGCGTACATCTTCTTCAGTCCTTGTTGGGGTAACGCAGCACGGTCATGAGACCGTTGGTGTCTGCAAGTGCCGCCGGCACCAGGTCGGCGGCTTTCGAGAAATCGATCTCGTTGGTGATGAGCAGATCGAAGACCGGATCGCGCAGCAGGCCCAGCGCCGTCCCGAGACGCCGGTCATATGTCCAGCGTGGCTGGCGGTCCGGCGGAATGCGGCCGACTTGGGAGGAGATGAGCTTCAGGCGTCGCGCATGAAACGCGCCTCCCAAGGCGACCGGCGTGTCGCCCTCGCCATACCAACTCGCTTCCACGATGGTTGCCTCATCGCCGGCGGCGGCGATGGCGGTGTTGAGGCCCGCGGCGGTCGCGCTGGTGTGAATCACCACATCCTGATTGTCCGGCGCCGCATCCGGTGTGGCGAAGGCCGCGCCCAACTGCTGCGCCAGGTCGCTGCGGTCGGTGCGGATATCGACGACGGTGACATCCGTGCCCGGAATGCCCGCGGCGAGTTTCGCCACGAGCAGGCCCAGCACGCCCGCGCCCACGATCATCACGCGATCGCCGGCGGACACACCGCTGTCCCAGATCACGTTCAGCGCCGTCTCGAGATTGGCGGTCAGCACCGCCCGCCGCGGCGGAACGCCGACCGGAATGCGATGAAGTGCTGCTTCCGGCACGCCCGCGATCTCCTGATGCGGATGCAGCAGGAACACCGGTTCGCCCCGCAGCGCGCCGTCAAGCGCGCGGCCCACCAGGCAATAGCCGTACTTTACGGGAAAGGGGAACGCGCCCTCTTGGTGGGGGCAGCGCATGCGGCTGTGCTCGGAGACGGGCACCTTGCCGTTCAACACCAGCCGTTCCGTGCCCCGGCTCAAACCCGAATACAGCGCCGCCACGCGCGTCGCGCCCTCAGGGACCGCGCCGGGGCGCAGCGCGACCTGTCCAGCGCTCACATACCAGAGTGCGTTGCTCATAGCCGTAGATCGCAATCGCACAGGATGTCGTCGCCGGGCAGGCGGAAGACACGCATGCGCGGACGGATCGACGCGTCCAGCCGCGTGATCGGCGGCAGCTGCAAGCCGGCGGGACCGGAGCCGATGATCATCGGCGCGATGATGACGTGCAGGCGGTCGACCAAACCACCGGCGACAAAGCGCGACAAGGTCCGCGGGCCGCCTTCGATCAGGATGCGGCGAAAGCCGCGCGCGTAAAGCGCCTTCAGCACCGCCTCCGGTGCGATCACGCCGTCGGCCTGCGGCAGCACGATATTTTCCACGCCATCCGGCGTCGGTGCGTCCGCGCAGCGCAGCACAAGGCGGCGCACGCCGTCATCGCGCAAACACTTTGCCTCCGCCGGCAAACGCCCGCGCGGATCGAGCACCACCCGCGCCGGACTTGTGCCGCCGGTCAGGCGCACATTGAGCTGCGGATCGTCCGCCAGCGCCGTACCCACGCCCACCACCACCGCGTCCGCCAGGGCGCGCAGGCGGTGCAGATGGGTCAGGCCGCAATGGCCGTTGATGTCACGGGAGTCGCCGGTCGGCGTGGCGACGCGGCCATCGAGGGATTGCCCGATCTGGCCGATGACGAAAGGGCGGCCATCGCACGGCGCCAGCAGGGGTCCATAGATCGGCCACAGCGCACCTGCGCGGCCGGCCGCGGCGGCATCGCCCGCGGCGGCGGCAAGCACTTCCGCCCACGCGGGGCCTTCCCAATTATGGATTTCGGCGACGTCCATCTCGGCAGCATATACTAGTGGTCCGATTCTAACATTCGCATCCCGGCTCGGGATGCGCTTTTGCGAATGTTAGAATCATAAGGACCACTAGCAAATTTATGAATCTAGTGGAGCTATAGGATTTGACATTCGCTTCGCAGTCCTGCGGCTAGCAGGGTTGCGAATGTCAAATCCGCTCCACTAGGATTGCGGCCAGCCGGCGGCAGCAAGTTGGGTCAGCAGCGTGCGCAATCCCTGCGCCGCATGGCCCACCAGGGCAGCGCCCAACCGCGCCTCGGCCTTCTCGGGATGGCCGATGGAACTTCCGCCCTGGTCATCACTGGTCCAGCCCCAGGCAATGGGCCCGGTGGGGAACAGCAGCGGTGCCGGCGTCCGCGCCGGTTGATCCTTGGCCACGGTCCGATCCACCAACTCCGGCGCGAGATGCAGCATCACGGATGTTTCGATCCAGCCGCCGTGCACGTCGCCATGCGCCGGTGTCGGCGGCGCGATGCCGGCGGGCAACCCGAAGTCGAGCCAGTGGGCGCTCGCCGCCAACAGGCCGAAGCGCGTGCGCAGCTTCAGGGCGGCGATGGAGGCCGCCGCGACATTCCCGCCGTGGCCGTTGAACAGCACCACCCGCCGGATGTTCAGCCGATGCAGGCCTTCACCGACACTGACGATGTCCGCGATCAGCGCCTCTGGGTCCCGGCTGATGGTCCCGGCGCGATGGGCGTGCTCCGCCGACGTCCCCAGCCACAGCAGCGGCAAGCGATAAACCTCGCCGTCCGCGAACCCGCGCGCCGCCTGGTCGAGGATGCCCTCGGCGATCAGGCCGTCGGTGCCCAGCGGCAAATGCGGCCCGTGGGTCTCCATGGCGCCGAGCGGCAATACGGCCACGGCGGTGTTGCCGGGCGCGAGGGGTTCGCGCATCTGCGCGAGGGCGCGGAAGGTCATGGCGCGTTTCCGCTGAAGCTCGTGACGATGCGCGCGCGCATCTCATTCATCTTCCACTGGGGGCTCTGCGCTGTCGGTCGCAGGCCTTCGGTCCATTGCCAGCCGGCGATCGCCGCCATCACCGCCGGATTTTTCGCGATGACATGCACGGGCACGTCTCGGGGTGCTTCTTCGCCGCTGATGAACGACATGGGCTGATGATCGCCCAGCACGATCAGCACGGTCTTGTCGGTCGCATGCGTGAGCACGAAGGATTCCAGCGTCTCCAGAACATACGAGATCGCGCGGCCGTACTGCACGCGAACTTCCGGCGGATCATTCCACAGTTCTTCGGGCGTGACGCCCTCGCGCGCGGTGTCGAAGATCTGGCCGTCGCCCACCTGATCCCACGGCACCATCTTCGGCAAAGGTGTCCACGGGGCATGGCTGCTCACCAGGGCGATCTCCGCCATCACCGGCTTGCGATCCGCATTGGCGAGTTCCAGGCGCTGGAATTTCGACAACGTGAATTGATCTGCCATGGTGATGTAGGTGAACGGCTCACCGAAAAAGTTGAGCGCCGGCGCGTCGTAAAGAACATCGGGCCGGAAGAATGCGACTTCCTGCCAGGCCCTGGTGATTTCCGGCTGCACCACCGCGGTGCGCCAGCCGGCGCGGCTGAAATCGGACAGCAGGGTGGAACGGGTGCTCGCCGTCAGCATGTTGTAGCGTCGCTGGTCGTTCACCCACACGCCCGCCATGGTCGTGCTGTGGGCCAGCCAGCTTTCACCGCCGAACGTGGGTGAATCGATCCACGCGCTGCGGGATGCAAACCCGGCGGCGCTCAGGCGCTCCGTCATGCGGTCTAGCTGCGCGGCGATGGAGGCATAGCGCGGCGCATCGACGGCGACGCGGCCGTAGGACTCCACGAAGATCACCAGCACATCCTGGCCTTGCAGCGCGCTCAACAACTGCGGTGGCGCGATGGCGGCGAGGGGATCGTCGCTGAGTTCGCGCGCGAAGGTCTTGGTGGTGCGCAGGCCCGCGGCGACGATGCGCGCTTCCTCGGTGAACACCTGCACGGTCGTGCGGCTCACGCCCGGCACGGCGACGACAAGTCCGAAAAGCGCAATCGCCAACACGCCGGCCGCGACCGGTCGCGTCCATGCGAACGTCACGCGCCGCAGGGCCCACCTTCCCAATGCCGCGGCTGCGGCCACGGCGGCAAATCCGCCGATCACCGCGCCCAGCGCGTAAGCAATGCCATGGCTGCGCGTCAGCAGATCGAAGCCTTTCGGGATCAGCGGCAGGTCGAGCGCGAGATCGATGGGCCGGTCGAAGGCGAGATAGGTGCCGGTGTTGCCGATCTTCAAGGCAATCGCGGCCATCAGCACCGCCACGACCACATCACGTGCCGCGCCTTGCCAGCGCGCCGGCGTCAGCGCCAGCAGCGCGATGATCAGCAAGGTCTCCGCGCCAATGCGCAGGAAGTCGCCGGGCGTCACACCCAGCAGCCGATCCGGCAGCACCAGCAACGCATTCAGCGCGATCAGCGCCGCGACGATGGGAAGGATGCGCGCGTTCATGCCGTCCGCACCTGAAGCACGATGTCCGTGCCGAAGGAATAGAGCAGGCACAGGAGCGCGGCGAAGGCGAGCAACGCGCTCAGCGGCGGCTGCACGATCGGCGCGAGCAGTGCCACCAGAGTGCCGATCTGGATGACGGCGATCGTCTTGCGCCGAAACGACGGCGCCAACGGCCGCCGCAACACCGGCAGGACCATCGCGGCGCCGATATGGAGGTATCGCGCCGCGCCGCTCAGCAGCACCCATGCGCCGGCCTTGCCGACTTGCCAGGCGATGATCGACAGGACGAGCACGAAGAACGCATCGGTCTCCATGTCGAAGCGCGCGCCGAAGCGCGACGCGGCCCCGGACCGCCGGGCGAGCCATCCATCCAGGCCGTCGGCAATCAGAACGCCCAGGCCCGCGATGAAGCCTGTCCAGGTGCTGGGGTCGCGCTGGCCGGCGGCGACGGCGGCGAAGGAGCACACCACGGCAAGGCGGGCCAGCGTCACGCCATTCGCGGCGCCAAAGTCCGCGTGGGGATGGAACGCGCGGATGTGCTTCAAGATGATCAGCGCCGCACCCACATACGCCAAACCGGAGGCCAGCGCGGGCCCGACCGTCACGTGCGGCGCGAGCACGACGACGCCCGCCGCAACGAGGGCGCTTCCAAGAACCAGTGGCAGGATGGGCAGGCGGAGCACGAAAATCCTCGGCGAATCGGCGGGCTCATATTACACGTCCGCGCGAATCCACACGCACCGCGTCTGGAGGCGCATCGTGATTCCCGCGCTGCGTGTCCTCGTAACTTCGCGCAAATCCGTCCGTTTCACTCGCAGACGATTGCACGGAGCACGACCATGAAGCGCCTCACCATAAGCACCTTGCTGGCCCTCGGGGCATTCATCCCACTCGCGGCCCACGCCGCTCCCGGATATTTGACCGACGCCACGGAGATCGTGGCCGGGCCCGGCGACATGTACCCGAGCCTTGGCGCGGTCCCCAGCGGCGCGGTCGTGAACGTGGTCGGCTGCCTCGGCACCTATCGTTGGTGCGATGTGGTCTACAAGGCTCAGCGCGGGTGGGTCACCGGCGACCGGCTCAAGGTCGCGGTGGAAGGCCGCTATATGGCGCTGGCCGATTACGGCCTGCGCAGCCGCATTCCGGTGACGACCTTCGAGCAGGCAGCGTACTGGGACTCGAACTACCGCTCACGGCCGTTCTACGACGAGCATCAGTACTGGTCGAATGCGAACAAGGAGCGCGCGAAGCTGGAGGAAGAACAGGTTCGCCAGGAGATCGTGAAGCAGGAAGTGCGCAACGAACTCCGGGCCGAGGAATCCGCGGAGATACGTTCCAGCGGCGGCCGCCGTTAGAATTTCCACTCCTACGACTGCAACGAATTTTGGGTTGTAGCGTTTACCGCCAGAACAACCAATCAATGGAGAGCATGATGATCGTTACCCGAATTGTAGCCGCCGCGGCGCTCCTGGCCCTCTGCGGCTGCGGAACGGATCCGGGCGACCGTGCCCTCAGTGGCGGCGCCATCGGCGCGGCGGCCGGCGGTGTCGGCGCTGCGATCATCGGCGCGCCGGTTGGCGCCGGCCTCGCGGTCGGTGCGGTCGGCGGCGCGGTCGTCGGCGCGGCCACCACCCCGAAGGAAGAGGATCGCCGTGCGGAACGCCGCCGTCAGCGCAGTGAAGCCTATCGCGACGGCTACAATGACGGCGCGCGCGACTACGACCGCTAGGCCGTCAGCCTCAACAGACGAAGGGCGTGCACCCAACCGGGGCACGCCCTTTTTGTTTGTTCAGGTGAACACGTGCGGGAACAGTCCCACCAACCCGATGATGATCAGGTAGATGGCGACGATGAAGTTGAGCAGTCGCGGCATCGCGAGGATGAGGATACCGGCGATCAGGGCGACCAGCGGCTGGACGGCGACAAGAGTCATGGCAAGTCTCCAAGGGCATTTGCTCGAATACCGATCAAACGATGCGGCGCGTCGCGAGTTGCAACTTTCGCCTGCGCAAGCGCCCCGCCTTTAGGGTAGTCTCCCGCGCCATGAAGGCCCCCCGTTCATGGCTGCCCCGCTTCTTGCTTGCGAGTGCGAGCCTGGTGTTCGCGTCCGCCGCTGACGCCGCGACTTTGCGCGTCGCCATTCCCGCGTTGCCCGCAAGCCTCGGCGTCCCGTTCACCGCCGTGGGGCAGCCCAGCACCGCGACGTGGTCGGCGCTGTTCGACGCCCTCACGCGCCTGGATCCCGATGGCGGCCTGAAGCCCGCGCTCGCATCCTCCTGGAAAGCCGTGAACCCGCGCCTGTGGCAATTCACCCTGCGCGCCGACATCAAGTTCCACGACGGCTCGGCGCTCACCGCCCAGGGCGTGGTGGACAGCCTCGCCATCCTGCGCACGAAAGAGGCGGCGAAGTTCTATCTCGCCGCCGAGATGACGCACCTCACCGCGATCCGCGCCACCGGGCCGCTCACCCTCGAGATCGAGACCGACACACCCGACGCCATCCTGCCGCGCCGCATGAGCATCCTGCCGATCGTCTCGGCGGCGGCCTGGGCGGCGAAGGGCGAGGCCGGCTTCGCGCAAGCGCCCGTCGGTACCGGTCCTTATAAACTCGTCGATTGGGGCAAGAGCTCCGGCACCGCGAAATTGACCGCCGCCGCGCAGAGCTGGCGCAAGCCCTCCACCGACGGCCTCGAACTCGTTCCGCTCGATAGCGCCATCAGCCGCCTACAGGCGCTCATGTCCGGCCGCGTCGACGTCGCCGCGCGCATGAACAACGAGGATCTCGCCCCCGCCAAGGACGGCGGCTTCAAGGTCGCGAGCCTGGACGCGCCGCAGGTGCTGTCGCTCGGCTTCAAGATCGCGGGCAATGCCAAAAGCCCGATCGCCGACGTCCGCGTACGCCAAGCCATGAGCATGGCGATCAATCGCCCGGGGATCGCCGCGCAGATCCTGCAAGGCCTCGCCAAGCCCACGGGCCAGGCGGCGAGCCAGAACACCGTCGGCTTCAGTTCCGACATCCCCGTGCCGCCCTACGATCCGGCGCGCGCGAAATCGCTGCTCAAGGAAGCGGGCCACCTGAACGGCCTCACCATCACCGCGGAAGTCCTGGTCGGCGTCAGCCCGGCGGACGATCTGATCTATCAGCAGGTGGTCCAAGACCTCAGCCGCATCGGTGTGAACGTCACGTTGCGCGCGATCCCTTACGCTGTGTGGCTGCGCAAGTACTCCGCCAACGACTGGGCCGGCGACATGTTCTCGCTCACCTGGGATTCCTCGTCGTTCTACGACGTGATCCGCGTGATCGGGAACGCCAGCTGCGCCAAGCCGTCGCCGTTCTTCTGCGATCCCGCGCTCACGCCCGTCATCGCCGCCGTGGATGCGGAGATGGACGAGGCCAAGCGCCTCACCGCTCTCAAGGCGCTGAATGCGCGCTACGCGACCCTCGCGCCGGCGCTGTTCCTGGTGACCGTCAGCCACCACTATGGCTATTCGCCGAAGATCCAGACGCTGAACTTGCGCAATTCCGGCGTGGTCTACGAAGGCGTCACTTTCAATCCCTGATGAGACTGAGGCCGCTGTCATGAACTGGGATGTAATTGTCGTCGGCGGCGGAGCCTCGGGTCTTCCTTGCGCGCTCTTCGCCGCCCGCCGCGGCGCCAAGGTGCTGCTGATCGAGGCCTCCGACAAACTCGGCGGTTCGCTTCAAATCGCGCAAGGCCAGCTCAGCGCCGCCGGCACGAAAGTGCAGAAGGCCAAGGGCATCGCCGACACGCCGGCCGATCACCTCGAAGACATTTTGCGGATCAGCAAGAACACGGTCGACCGCGACCTCGTCACCCTGGCCGTGAACAACGCCGCCGACACCTTTGATTGGCTGATGGACGCGGGCTTCGAGATGGTGCCGGAGCATCCGGTTAATGGCCGCGCACACGAGCCCTATTCCAAGCTGCGCTACTATTGGGGCGTCGACTACGGCCGCTCGATCGTGAAGGTCCTGCGGGCGCAAATCCAACCCGAGATCGATCGCGGCGCCATCACGGTCAAGTTCAACACGCGCGTCAAAGACCTCGTGATTGAAGACGGTGAAGTGCGCGGCGTCATCGCCCACGGCCCCGACGGCGCAATCGATACCTTCCGCGGCAAGAACATCGTGCTCGCCAGCGGCGGCTACGCGGCGAACCCGCAAATGTTCGAGCAGCTCAACGGCGTGCCGCTGTTCGGCGCGCTCGCCTATCCCTACAGCCAGGGCGACGGCCATAAGCTCGCGCAATCCGCCGGCGCATTCCTGCGCGGACGCGAACACTACCTCTCCAACTTCGGCGTCGTGCTGGCCGACGACAATTTCCCCAGCAAGTCCGTTGGCCGCGCCAACACCTACCCGGAACAGCGCATGCCCTGGGAGGTCTACGTCAATTCCGCGGGCCAGCGCTTCATCGCCGAGGACAACCCCTCGGTCGACGCGCGCGAACATGCCCTCCTGGAACAGCCGGGCCTGCGCTACTGGATCATCTTCGACGATGCGATCTTCCGCGCCGCCCCGCCGCTGCTCTACGACGAGACGCGAGAGTCCATCGCCGCGAAATTCGACGCCGGTCAGGCGAATTTCTTCAAAGCCGACACCCTCGATGCCCTGGCCGCGAAAGCCGGTCTGCCCCCGTCCGCCGTCGCCGACAGCATCCGGGCTTACAACGCAGCCCTCCAGGCCGGCGCCGCGGACCCCATGGGCCGCGCCTATCGTCCGGCGCCGATTGTAACCGCGCCGTTCTATGCGATTCGCCAGCAGGGCACGTCGTCCACCTCAACTGTCGGTCTTGGAATCAATACAAAGTTGGAGGTCACCCGATCCGACGGCAGCCCGATTCGCGGTCTATATGCGGTGGGGGAACTGCTTGGTTCTGGCCAACTTATGGGCAGTTCCTTCTGCGGCGGCATGATGGGAACCCCGGCCCTCACCTTTGGGCGCCTGCTCGGCCAGAGTCTCTTGCATTGGGGCAGCTGACCTCGCCACTATGCGGTCCCGCACCGTCCCAGGGGCATAAAGGCGCTCGTCGAGAGGCGCTAAGGGGGTGGTGGCGCGGAGGAGGGTCGGACATGGACAGCAAAACGGATGACGTCGCGCAGATTCGCTCTGCCAAGCGCGTCCTCATGGTTCTCGAATACGTCAATCAGGAAGGCCCGACCACCGTGTCGGCCATCGCCCGCGCGGTCAGCTTGCCGCGCGCCACGGCGGGCCGCATCGTCGCGACCTTGAAGTCGCTCGGCTACCTTGATGAGGATTCCGCAGCCCAAGGCGTGCGCGCCAGCCGCCGTGTGCTGAACCTCGCCAAGGGCTTCGAGCCCGACATGGACCGCATGGCCCAGATCCGCACCTCGCTCTCCGGGTTCACAAAGAAGCTCAAGTGGCCGCTGGTGTTCACCCGGCCGAGCGGCGTCAATGTCGAGATCGCCGCCACCACCGATTTGGAAAGCCCGCTCGCGATCGATCGCTATCACGTCGGCTTCCGTCTGCCGATGTGCGACTCCGCCAGCGGTGCGGTCATGCTCGCCGCCTCCAGCGAAGCCGTGCGCGAGCGCGTCTACGGCATGCTCGAGCAGGAACAGGGTGCGGCGGCGAAGGCCTCCGCCGTCAACGAGCTTCAAGCCCGCATTCGCCGCGCCGAAGCGCAAGGCTATGCCTGGCATCGCCGCGCCGGAAAGCGCGAGGCCGTGATGGCCATCCCCGTGCGCGACGGCAACGATGCCCTGGGCGCGGTCGGCATCCGCTACATCCATTCCGCCCTGACGCCGGACGACGTCGCGCGCACCTTGCTGCCGCAAGTGCGCGAAGCCGCCGCCGCGGTGGAACAGGCCTGGCACGCCTAGCTCGGGCGCTGGTGTGAGCGCGCGGTTGCGTGTTCTGCGAACCATCCTGGCGGGAAGCGTCCTCCTGCTCGGCGCGCACGCCGACGCCGCGGACAAAACCCTGCGCATGGCGATCACGGCGCTGCCGACGTCCTTCGCCAATCCCTTCGTCACCGCCAACACGCCGGCCATCACGGTTACATCGGCGTTCTACGACGGACTCACCCGCATCACCCGCGACGGCTCCGTCAAGCCGTGGCTCGCGATCTCCTGGAAGAACGTCGATCCCAAGACCTGGCGCTTCGAACTCCGCCGCGACGTGAAGTTCTCCAACGGCGCGGCCTTCAACGCCGGCACCGTCGCCGCCGTGGTCGAGGCCTTGGCGTCGCCCGGCTTCCCCAACGAGAACCTGCGGCGCGAATTGCCCAAGCTTGTGTCCGCCCGCGTCGTCGATCCCTTCACGGTGGAGATCACCACCGCCGAACCGCAGCCCGCCTTCCCGCGCTGGGCGTCCATCCTGCTCATCCATGAACCCGGCGCCCTGCGCAAGATGGGCACGGACAAGTACGCCAAGGACCCGGTCGCGACCGGCCCGTACTCAATTCAAAAATGGGAAGCGAACAAGGTCCACCTGAAGGCGGAGAACAAAAGCTGGCGCAAGCCGAAGGTCGACAAGATCGAGATCACCGCGCTTCCTGAAGTCACCGCGCGCCTGCAGGGTCTGCTCAGCAAGCGCATGGACGTCGTTACGGCGCTCGGGCCGGAAGACATCCAGGCGGTCGTCGCCGGCGGCGGCAGGACGACCAGTTGGTCCGACGGCAGCGTGGCGGGCATCAGCTTCGTCACCTCCCGCAAGCTGCCCTTCAACGACGTGCGCGTGCGCCAGGCCATGAACATGGCGGTGAACCGCGAGGCCATCGTCGAGATTCTGTTGCACGGCGCCACGGTCACCGCGGACCAACCGGCGGGGCGCTATGTGCTCGGCCACGATCCCGATGTTCCGCCGTACCCGTATGATCCTGCGAAAGCGCGCGCGCTGCTCGCCTCCGCCGGCCATCCCGACGGCTTCAGCTTTACCGTGGAAACTGCCGGCGTCGGTGCCGCGGCCTCGGCGGTCTATCAGCAGGTCGCGGCGGATTTAAAGAAGATCGGCGTCACCATGGAGATCCGCACGGTCCCCGTACCGCAGTTCCTGCGCAATGTGCTGCAGACCGGCGAAACCGCCGATGCGATCACCATGCCCTGGATCACCACGCCCTCGCTCGACGTTCTGCCCGCCGTGCGCGTGCATTCCTGCCTGCAGCGTTTCGCCTGGTACTGCGATAACGACATCGCGCCGCTTTACACCGCGGCGGTATCCGAATTCGACGATGCGAAAGCCTTGGTCCTGCGCCGCCAGATCTCGCAGCGCTATCACGATCAGGCGCCGGCCCTATTCCTCTACGAACAGGTCTTGTTCGCGGGCCTCAGCAAGCGCGTCAGCGGCTTCGAGGACGTCTACGGCTTCATCAGCTACGACAAGCTGGATATCAAGGACTAGTCAGTCCTTCACCACGCCCGACAGGAACTGCGCTTCGTCGTGGCCGGGCAGGCCCTCGTACAGGCACTGATAGACGCGGCGCGTGAACGTCTTGCGCTGTTCCTTCAGCTTCTCGGTCATCTCCGCGGACGGCTTGAACTGCTCGATCATCTCTGGCGTCACCTTGCCCTCGGTGGCCAGCAGATGCTCCATCACCATCTGCCGGTCCCGCGTCACCCACAACTCGCCGCCCAGCTGCAGCACGATCTCCAGCAGATGATCGATCATCGGGTCGCGGAAATAATGCGGATGCCCGCGCTCATAGCCCGGCAGGTCCTTCACATAGTCCAGGCCTTCGCTCAGGCGCTTCGCGCGCTCCGCCGGGCTTTCAGTCTTCGTCATCCCGCTTCCTAAATCTTATCGGCGACGCGGCCGTCTTTGGCGATCACTTCGGGGTCGTGGGACCGCAGCTTGTATCCCGCGTCCTGCAGCAGCTGTTCGATATTGCAGTTCACGAAGCCCACCGCGTAGGGCTCGCCGTTGTCGGCCCCGTCCATCATGCCAAGGAACCCGCCATAGCCGCTCTTGTTGTCGTGGGCGGTCTGGAAGTCCCACACCACGAACGTGCCCCCCGGGCGCAGCACGCGCTTCACTTCCTTCAGCACCCGTTTGATCGCCGGCACCGGCACTTCGTGGAACATGATGTGCGACACCACCAGATCGAAGTGGTTGTCCGGGAAGTCCATGTCCTCCGCCGGCATCTGGGCGTAGTGCACGTCGAGGCCCTGCTGAATCGTGCGCCAGTGGGCATAGCGCACCATCGGCGCGCCGATATCGATGCCCCACACCTCGGCATCGGGGAACCGCAGCTTCAAGCCGCACGCGAACTGGCCGATGGAACAGCCGACTTCCAGGATGCGCGCGACCTTGCCGTCCTGGGGGACCGCGGTCTTGTTGGCGGTCTTGTGATGCAGCACGTCGCCATCGTTCGCGCCGCCGAAGAATACCTTGGTGCCGTAGTCGTAGGTCCAGGCCACCAATGGGTTTCCCGTGTACCCGCCGGGCTGCACGTGGATGTCCACCGTGGCGTACTTCGGCGTGATGAAATTCGGGTCCCACTTCACCGAGCCCGGCCCGCTCTTGTCGGATTTCGCCAGCGCGGCTTCCAGCGCCGCGGCCTTCTCGCCATAGCTTTCCGCGATGCGCTGCCAATAGGCTTCTTGGAGCGTGCGCTTCACCCGCAGATAGGTGCCGAGATAGATATCGGTCCGGGCGATGTCGCGCACCGCATCGGCGCTGTTCGGGCGCCGCCCGGTCTTCTTCTCCGCTTCCGTGATGATCTCGTCGGCGCGGTTGTTGATGGCGCGCCCCTGTGCGTGCATCAGGGCGTTGCGCGCGTCGGATACGAAATCCAGGAACGCCTCGTCGGCGCGGTGGAACAGGGCCGGTGTGTTTGCGACCATGCCGCGCGGCAGAAGGCCTTTGTCCGGTGCGGTATCGAGCGGTGCCATGCTTGGCCTCATGTGCTGCTTTCCCGCCAGTTTATCGCCCGCCGCGCACGGGCGCAAAAGCGCCGTCCTCAGGGGAAATACGTACAGACCATGCCGTGGCCGCGCGCCCTGCGCTACAGGTCGCTGCGGATGACGCTACGGCTCTTTTTCCAGCCGTCCTTCGTCCGGGTGAACACGTCGTGATAGGTGAACGAGGTCACCCGCACCGCGCGGCCGCCGCAGGCCTCGTCGCCGGGGGCCGCGCAAGTCCCGGTCCCGCGCTTGGTCACGGTCAGCATGCTCGTGATGGTCCGCACCCGCGCCGTGGTCGGCGTCACCTCGTCGAAATAGGTCGCCACATTGAAGTGCCGGCCAGAAAGTCCCCCCGGCAGCGCCGGCGCGTTCACATTTTGCCGGAAGATCTCCTCCCGGCCTTGCTGGCGTCCCATCAGCCGTCCGTCCGCGGCGTAGGTTTCGAACACCGCGTCTTCGGTGAACAGCCGGTCCGCCCAGGTGCGCACATCGCGTTTGTTGATGCCGTCGCCGTCCAGCAGCAACGTGTAGAGCAGGATCTGCTGGTTGATCTCGTTCTCCGCCACCAGCTTTTCCATCGCCGAGACGCCCGCCGAGCCACCCGCCGGCGCCGCCGCGCTCAGGCTCCCCATCGCGGCCCCGATCACGCCGCCTGCGACGACACCGATCAAGGCCAGCCGCCGTGACCGATTTTGCGTCCAAAACATTGGGTGTCCTCCGCCTGCTTGGGAAAGCCCGTCAAACCTAGCACACCGCGCATTCGCGAATTCATTTCCCGGGGGATTCCCTCTATGGTCCGCCGCCATGAACACCCCCCCCGTTTCCATGTCCAAGCATCCGCGTCTCGCCCTTCGCCCCGGTGCGCACCGTCGCGTCAAAAGCGGACACCCCTGGGTGTTCTCCAACGAGGTCGCGTTCGACCAAACCGTGAAGGCGCTCCCGGCCGGTTCCGTCGTGACGCTGACGGACGCGGGCGGCGCGATCTTGGGCACAGCCCATTTCAACCCGCATACCCTGATCGCCGCGCGGCTCCTGACGAGCGCGGGCGACACTCCCATCGACGGCGCCTTCTTCGCCGACCGCCTCGGCAGCGCCATGGCGCTCCGAGATCGCCTGTTCCCCCAGCCGTTCTATCGCCTCGTGCACGCCGAAGCCGACGGCCTGCCTGGCCTGGTCATCGACCGCTTCAACGACATCTGCGTCGTGCAGCCGAACACCGCGGGCATGCAGAACAGCCTCGACGCCATCGTCGAAGGCCTCGCGCAAACCGTGAAGCCGCGCGCCGTCGTCATGCGCGGCGACAGTTCCGCCCGCGCGCTTGAAGGTCTGCCAGAGGAATCGAAGGTCATCGCCGGCGCATTCGAAGGCGCCGTGCCGGTGGAGGAGAACGGCGCGCGCTTCCAGGCCGATCTTCTCGGCGGCCAGAAGACCGGCTGGTTCTTCGACCAACGCGACAACCGCGCCTTCATGGCGGGCCTCAGCAAAGGCATGACGGTGGTGGATTGCTACACCCACACCGGCGGCTTCGCGATCGAGGCCGCCAAAGCCGGCGCGAAATCCGTCCTGGCGGTGGACCGCTCCGAACACGCCCTCGATCTCGCCAGGAAGGCCGCCGCCGACAACGGCGTGGCCGACCGCGTCTCCACCGAGCGCAGCGACGTCTACGGCTTCCTCGAGAACGCCGTCGCCAAGCAGCAGCGCTGGCAAGTCGTCATCGCCGATCCGCCCGCCTTCGTGAAATCCAAGAAAGACCTCAAGCCGGGGCTGCAGGGCTACCGCAAGCTCGCCCGTCTGTGCGCCACCGTCACCGCCCCCGGCGGCATCCTGTTCATGGCATCGTGCAGCCACAACGCGCCGGTGGACGAATTCACCGCCGCCGTGGCGCGCGGCCTGGAAGACGCCGGCCGCCACGGCCGCATTATCCGCAGCGCCGGCGCGGCGGCGGATCACCCGGTGCACCCCATGCTGCCGGAAAGCGCGTATCTCAAGGCCGTGGTTCTGGCGCTGGATTGACGCGCGCGCCGCCGCTGATTGACGATGCCGCACAAAACGGCAGAATCCGCCGACGGCCGTGTTCCTGATTGCATGAGAGTGACCAACACCGATGGCTGATGCGCGGCCGCTGACTTTCATCTGGCGTCGGGCCACCCTCGATTCCGTCCTCGAAGGCTACTTCATCAAGGACGTCCTGCTTGCCGGTCTCCGGCGTCCGGTCCGCATTCTCTCCGTGGAAGACGATCAGCCGATCCCCCTCGGCCCCGGCACGCTGCTCGGCAGTCTCGGCCCGGAAATGGCGCCCGTGCTCCAGCAAGCCCGCGCCCACGGCATCCCCAACGTCGGCCTCTTTCACATGGGCGACGAGGAAGGGAAGGAAGACCTCGGCTTCTACGCCGATGCCGCCTATGTCATCCGGAACTACTGGTTTCCCGCCGCGGTCGCGTCCCCCGGCCCGCAGTCGCTCGGGGTAATCTGGGCGCCGAATGGATACCGCACCGGGCTCGGTCCGATCGATCCCGCGCGGCAGCTGCCGATCTCTCTTCGCGACATGGGTGGATTTTTCTCGGGCGTGTTGACCGGGCGGCATCTCGCCGACGAACGCGAGGCCATGGTGCAAGCGGTCGGTACTTCACCGGTGCCCTGCATGATCATGACGACGCCGGGGTTCGGGCAAGGTCTGGGCCCCACCGCCTACGGCGCCTGGCTCTGCAATTCGCGCTTCGCGCTCGTTCCGGCCGGCAACTCCCACGAAACCATCCGCCTGTACGACGCGCTGGAGGCGGGCGCGATTCCCGTGATGGTCAGAAGCGCATTCGTGAGCGCGCCCGAGGCCCTGGGTGCCCTAGGCGAGCCGCCGTTCATTTTGTTGAACGCCTGGAGCGACCTCGCGCAGGCGCTTGCGCCCTATGCCAATGGCGCTGATCCGGGGACCGTCCTTGCGCTGGAAGAACGGCGCGCGCAAGTCGCTCGCTGGTGGACGGCATTCAAGCAACACCAACAGACCAAGGTCGCGGCGCTCATCGACACCGCGTTCGCGCGCGATGCGACGCAATAGGCAATGGCGAAACGTTAGGCAGTGCATTGCAGCGCGAGAGATTGAATCTGTAGAATTTCTTCTGCGCGGTTCCCGGCGCGAGCACCGGTGACCCAGGGGGGCGGCAATTCAACATCTTCGATCCGCGATTTTGCGTCTCGATCTCCGCACGCGTCTGATGATCGTCATCGCGATCGAGATCGCCTACATGGCATCCTCGCGCGTCATCTATCACTATCCCGACCTCAGCTTCGCTGAAGTTGAGGCGTGGCGGACATTACCACGGCTGATCGCTGCGGGCGCGGAATGGCTGTTGATGCAAGACGTGCTTTCGAGTCGAGAAAGAAATCCGCGCGCGCTTCGGCGACCGCTGTTCTGGGTAGCGATAGTGATAGTGTGCGCCGCCCCGGCGATCCTCGGCATGCGTGACGTATCGTTCTCCGACAGCATTGTTATCTGTCTGGCGGCCATCCCCGTCGGGTTACACGAAGAAATTTTCTTCCGCGGCATTGCGCAAACGCTCATCGTTAGGCGATGGGGGCTGACGCGCGGCCTCGCCGCAACGGTCGTTTTGTTTGCGCTCTTCCACCTCGGAGTCATGCCGGACAGAGTTTCAAATTTCATCGACGTCGCGATCTATGGGGTGATTTTGGGGCTGATCTACGCAAGAACGGGATCACTCTTCGCGGTCGTTGTTCTTCACGCCGTGGTAGATGCCCTCTGGAGCATTCCAGCGATTATCTTTTTTGTGCCTCTGTCGTGGTATTGGCCCGTCTTGGGCCTGGGAGCTTGCCTTATTGCGGTCTGGGCGAGGCAGCCGCCATCAGCTACCTAGGGTGATCTAGCCACGTCTTCCAGGAGAGTCTACGGGGACAGGCCCTCGTTTCTTTTCCTCTTCGATTTGGTGCTTCGCCATTATCCCACTGATCCATCCAGCCAGATTTTCAAAGAGATTGGTTGGTGTTTCGGGAATTGGCAGCGGCTCTTCATCTTCTCCTGAATCTCCCGGCTCTGGCGGCACCCGGCCGGGATGCGGGTTAAAGCCTGCGCCAAAGAATTCCGGATGCCCCGTTCGCGGATTCACTGAATTGTCCTGGTTACCCCCCCTCATAGCGTGACAGATCAACCCCCTGCGCTTCCGCCACCGCCCGTAACGCCGCCATCAGTTCTGGCGTGCGCAGTTCCGCTGGGATGACGATCTCACCTGGCGTCACATGCGCCAATTCCGACTTTTGCGGCTTGCCGCCGAGCGTCACCACAATCGCCTGCAGGTGCTGCAGCAATTCGCCGTGCCGGCGCGGATCGAGGGCGGCGATGTGCTTCTGCGCCTCGGCCACGTGGTTCGCGCGCATTCCGCCGCTGCCGGCGATATGCGCTTTCTTCAGTTCCGCCATGGCCGCAGCGGCCCGTGCGCCGGCGGCTTCAGCGAGCCGCGCGGGGATTTCCAGTTCCGAGGCAAGGTAACGCACCGTCCCTCGGTCGAAATCTGGGTCATGCTTCTGGCTCATCGATTTTCTCCATGGGGAATGGGCGCGCCAAAGAGCCGCCCATGCGAAAGCAGGGGCGTTGGTTTGGGCGCGGCAATGTCAGGATTGCATTCGCACTTTACGCCGGATTGCCATTTCCGGCGAGACTCACGGTGTGTGCGGTTTCGAAAAATGCCAGCATCGCGAGTCCAGATCCGGCGCTAAAATAGCGCTGCAATGACTGTCTGTAGCGCCACAGCCTCGCCTCTTTTTTTGCCGCACATTTGCTGCACGCGCCCAGTCGGGCGGCCGAAATTTCCACCGCGTATTTGGCGCCATACGCTTCGCAGGTGCTCACAGTTTTGGGTGCGCGGCTTCGGCGCTGCAGCACCGAGTCGACTCTCAGGCTCTCCGCACCACGACCAGCAAGCCCGGCACGTCCACACCCTTCTCCTGGCGGAACACGTCTTCCTCAAGACGCAGCACCTCGAAACCCGCGCAGACCTCACGGATGTACGCCGCGCTGTGGCGATAGCGATGCTCCGCCCCGAGCACATACCCATCGCCGTCGTGCCGCTGCACGGTGAAGGCGATCAGCGCTCCCGGCATCGCGACGCGCCGGATCGCGTCCATCAGCGGCGCGAGGTCGCCCAGGTACACGAACACATCCGCGGCGATCACCAGATCGAAGGCCCGCGTCGCCGCCGCGAGATGCGCGACCATGTCGCCGGCGGCCAGGGCGTCATAGAGCTTCTTCTGCCGCGCCTGCTCCACCATGCCCGGCGACAGGTCCACGCCCTCCAGCCAGTCGGTGACATCGCGGAACGCGGCGCCGCTCAAGCCGGTGCCGCAGCCGAGATCGAGGGCGGCGGCGAACCGTCGGCCCTGATTGACCTCAAGGTGCGCGATCTCATTCACCGCCGCGCGCAGCTTTTCCGGTCCGCGATAGGCCAGCTTCTGCACCAGCGCCGAATCGAACCGCGCCGCGTAGTCGTCGAACAGGCGGCGCACATACGCTTCGGGCAGCGCCGCGGGCGTCTGCTCCGTCAGCAGCGCGAGTTTCACCGCGGCACCCATGGAGTCCGCCGGGTCGAGGGTGAGATAGCGCCGATAGGCCGCGATGGCCGCGTCCGCTGCGCCCGCGTCCGCCAGGGCTTCGGCGAAGGCGAAGTTCCCCTCCGGCCACGACGGCGCCAGTTCC
This sequence comes from Rhodospirillaceae bacterium, assembly GCA_965279655.1. GTDB lineage: Bacteria > Pseudomonadota > Alphaproteobacteria > Rhodospirillales > Rhodospirillaceae > SCTM01. The sequence goes on along the minus strand of OZ257255.1, from coordinate 3,523,737 downwards.
AGGGCCTGGGCCATCAAGTCCGCGGCGCCCGCATGATCGCCCTCGCCGCGCAGCGCGCGGGCGTAGTCGAAGCGGCGATCGGCATTCAGGTTTCCGGACGACATTGCGCTCCCGTTCCGTCCTTCTTATATCGCGCGGCCCGCGGTGTGACGCCAACTGTCATACAACTATGCGGAGATTCCCCCTATTGCGGCCAGCCGCGCGAGCCAGTAAGCACAAGCACTTCCGGAGTTTGACGGTCGCGATGCCTCACAAGAATTTCCTTCAGCCGGCCGAATGGGCCCCGCACACAGCGGTGTGGTCCGCGTGGCCGAGTCACGCCGAACTGTGGGAAGAGGATCTCGAACCCGCGCGCGCCGAAGTCGCGGCTCTGTTCCGTGCCATCGCCGACGTGGATGCTTCGGGTAATCCGCGCGGCGAAGCTTTGCAGATTCTCTGCGCCCGCGACGAGGCGATGGACAGCGCCGCCGCCGCGCTCGCCGGCACGGGTGCGACCCTCGTGCCGATGCCCTTCGGCGACATCTGGCTGCGCGACACCGCGCCGATCTTCGTGATCGGCCCGAACGGCCTGTCGGCGGCCTGCTTCAAATTCAACGGCTGGGGCGAGAAGTACTTGCTGCCCGGCGACACGGAAGTGGCGACCTCCGTCGCCTGTCATTCCGGCATCATCGCCGCCCAGTACGACTGGGTGCTGGAAGGCGGCTCCCTGGACGTGGACGGGCAGGGCACCGCGCTCACCACCCGCCAATGCCTGCTGAACAAGAACCGCAATCCGGACCTGAGCCAGGTGGAGATCGAACGCCGCCTGCGCGATTCGCTCGGTATCCAGCAGCTCATCTGGCTGGGCGACGGGCTGCTGAACGACCACACGGACGGTCACGTCGACAACATCGCCCGCTTCATCGCGCCCGGTGTGGTCGCCTGCATGGAGCCGGCGCCGAGCGACGAGCCGAACAAGGACGCGCTGCTTGCCATCATCGCCGACCTGAAGGCCGCGCGGGACGTGAACGGCAATAAGCTCGATGTTGTCACGGTTCCGTCACCCGGCCGCATCACGGACGAGGACGGCGAGGTGATTCCCGCCAACCCGATGAACTTCTATATCGGCAACACGGTTGTGGTTGTGCCGCTCTACGGCAGCAGGCATGACGATGCCGCCATGAAAGCGATCGAGAAGATGTTCCCGGGCCGCCGCACCGTGGGTCTATCGGCGAAGCATGTTATAACCGGCGGCGGATCGTTCCACTGCATCACGCAACAGCAGCCAGCGATATGACCAAGCCGAATACCCTCACGGTCGCCGCGATCCAGTGTGCCTTCTCCGACAACATCGACGAGAACATCTCTCGCATCGAAGGCTTTGTCGCGGACGCGGCCAAGAAGGGCGCGCAGGTCGTGCTGCCGCCCGAGCTGCTCCAGGGCCACTACTTCTGCGGCGAGGAGAAAGAGAAGCACTTCGACCGCGCGTATCCGGTCGATAGCCATCCCGTCGTCACGCGCCTGTCGGCGCTCGCGAAGAAGCTCGGCGTGGCGATCCCGGCCTCGATCTTCGAGCGCGACGGACAGTTGTTCTACAACAGCCTCGCCATGATCGACGCGGACGGCAAGGTGATGGGCGTCTACCGCAAGAGCCACATCCCCGACGGTCCTGGCTACGAAGAGAAGTTCTACTTCCGCCCCGGCAATACCGGCTTCAAGACGTGGGCGACCAAGCACGCCCAGCTCGGCGTCGGCGTGTGCTGGGATCAATGGTTTCCGGAATGCGCCCGCGCGATGATGATCATGGGCGCCGAAGTGCTGTTCTACCCCACCGCCATCGGCTCCGAGCCCGACAACACGGAGCTGGACACCAAGGACCTCTGGCAGCGCGCCATGATCGGTCATGCCGTGTCGAACGTGGTGCCCGTGGTGGCCGCCAATCGCGTCGGCACGGAGAACGGCCAGACCTTCTACGGCTCGTCCTTCATCGCCAACCATCGCGGCGACAAGGTCGCCGAGATGAACCGCACGGAAGAGGGCGTGATTTTGGCGACGTTGGATCTCGACGAGATCAAGCGCAACCGCGCCGCCTTCGGCTTCTTCCGGGATCGCCGTCCGGATCTGTACGGGCCGCTGACCGAGCGTTAGCCTTCGATCGCGTTGAGAAACGCGATGATATCCTGCGCCGACTGACGCTTCGTTTCCCCATCCGGGAAATTGAAGTACCCGTGGGTGGCGCCGGGATAAATCTTCACCTGCACCTCATGGCCCGCGGTGTGAAGGTGCTGGTGATAGACCTGCGTCGACTCAAGGATCGGATCGTGCTCGCCGCAGGTCAGAAGACACGGCGGATGTGTTGTGAAGACAAGATCCATCGGCGTGATCGCATACTTTGGGTCGACCCGCTCGAGCAGCACATTCGGCCCGCCGTAAGCTTCAAGCATCGTCTCGCCGCCCGGCACCTTGGTGTTCATGCACGACGCCCGGTCGAGCACGCCGTAGATCGAGGTCGCGCTCAGGATCGTCGGCAAGGTCTTCGGATCGAACGTCGGATCGACGTGCGCGATCAGGTCCGGGTTCTGCGCCAGCACGCCCGCCATGATGGCAAGGTTCCCGCCGGCGGAGTCCCCCATCACATGCACCGCGTCGGATGTCTCACGCACGAACGCAAGCGCCTTCAGCACCGCGCGCAGCGGCAGCGGGTGCGGATACTCGGGTGCTTTCGGGTACTCCACATTGAACACCGTGTGGCCGGCGTCCGTCAGGAACATCAGGTCGTGGCTGTAGAAGTCCTTCGTCCCCATCGCCCAGCCGCCGCCGTGGAAGTACACCACCGGCTTGTGCGTGCCATTGCCCTCTCGGATGTCCAGGATCTCGTCGCGATGCAACCCATAGCGCACCGTGCGCCATCCGTCCGGCGGGCTGCCGCGGACGATGCGCAAGAGTCCGGTGAAGGTCCCGAAGAACAGCCGCGCTCCCGCCAGGGAGGCTTGTTGCGCGAAGGTGAGGGGCGTGGCCCCGGTGTCGTGACTCATGTCGTCTAATAACGCTTCCGCTTCTTGCTGCGGGCGGCATGTTCCTCGACCCGCTCCATCACACGCAAGAGGTTTCCGCCCCAGATCTTGCCGATCTGCTCTTCCGTATAACCCCGCTTCACCATCTCCAGGGTCACGTTGAATGTCTCCGCCGCGCTGTTCCATCCGGCGATCCCGCCACCGCCGTTGAAGTCGGATGCGATGCCGACGGTGTCGATGCCGGCCTTCTTCACGGCGTAGTCGACATGGTCGATCAGTTCCTTCACGCCGGCGCGGGGCCACTTGAGTTCGATCTCTGACATCTTTTTGTCATATGCGGCGACTTGATCGGCGCTCAGCTTGCGCATGTCGCCCGGATTGGAGAGGCCATACTCTTGGCTCACCGCCGTGATCGCCGCGGTCTTCTCCGCCGGCACGGCGCGCAGATAGCTGTCGAACGCCACCATCTGCGCCACGCCGCCGGTCTTCTTGATGGCGAGTAGGCCTTCGTCATCCAGATTGCGCGGATGCACGAACACACCCTTCACACCGGAATGCGATGCGATGATGGGCGCCGCGGATGCCTTCGCCATATCGAGCGTGCTCTTGGGGGAGGAGTGGGACACATCCACCATGATCCCGAGTTCATTCAGCCGCCGCACGACATCCTTGCCCAGCGGCGAGATCCCGTGATGTTCCTCCGCCGGTTCGTTGCGCCGCTTGTCCGGCTGGGCGGAGTCCGCGAGATCGTTGTGGCCGTTGTGGACCAGTCCGAAGTAGCGCGCGCCGAAGTCATAGAACTGATCGAGCAGGCGGATGTCCTTGCCGATCGGGTAGCCGTTCTCGATGCCGATCAACGCAACCTTCTTGCCGGCGGCCGAGATGCGGCGCACGTCTGCGGCGGTGGTAGCGAGTTCGATCTTGTCCTTGTAGGTCACGTCCGCGACCTTGTGAATGGCGGCGAACTTGACGAACGCATCGGCCAGCGCATTGGCATAGCCCCAGGTGCTGCGCTCCCCTTGGCCGACGAACACGATCAGGAAGGTGGCATCCAACCCGCCTTCCAGCATGGTCGGCAAGTGCACCTGCTGCCCGCGCGGGCCGGGCTTCATCATGTCGTAGGCGTCGGAACCGAAGTTGGGCGGGATATCGACATGGGTGTCGACCGTGATCACCCGGTCATGGATGGCGTGCGCGCGGGCGATCAGGTCCGCATCGGTCTCGGCGCGCACGGGCAGGGCCAGCAACGCTGCCGCAAGCAAGATGCTCCGCATTCATTCCCCCTTGCTGAACGACGCCAGCAATTTCTCCATCGCCAGCACCGGCGTGATCTTGCCCGCGCCGACATCCTTCTCCAACGCCTTCACCGACGGCAGGTGCTTGAGCTTGGTCATCAGCCGATCCTCGACGAGGGACCACATCCAGCGCACCTGTTGGCCGCGACGCTTCCCGTCGCGCTCGCCGGACATAGTGACGAGCCGGCGGTGCTGGACTATGCGGTCCCACAGGGTGTCGAGCCCCTTGCTTTCCAGTGCGCTAATGGTGGTCACGGGTGGTGTCCACGTTGTGCTCGTCGGCGTGATGATGCGCAGCGCGTGCTGATAGTCCTTCGCGGTGATCTCGGCGCGGCGCGCATTGTCGCCGTCGGCCTTGGTGATGGCGATCATGTCGGCGATCTCCAGCACGCCCTTCTTGATGCCCTGCAGTTCGTCGCCGCCGCCGGCGATCATCAGCACTAGGAAGAAGTCCACCATCTCCGCGACGGTGATTTCGCTCTGGCCGACACCGACGGTTTCCACCAGCACGACGTCGAAGCCCGCCGCCTCGCACACCAGGATGGCTTCGCGCGTCGCCCGCGCGACGCCACCCAGCGTCCCGCCGGTGGGCGAGGGGCGGATGTAGGCGTTCGGGTCGACCGCCAGCCGCGCCATGCGCGTCTTGTCACCGAGAATGCTGCCGCCGGTGCGCGACGAGGTCGGGTCCACCGCCAGCACCGCGACCTTGTGGCCCTTGGCCGTCAACATGGTGCCGAAAGCGTCGATGAAAGTACTTTTACCCGCGCCGGGCAGGCCGCTGATGCCGATACGCAAGCTATTGCCGGTACGCGGCAGAAGCTGCGTCAGCATCTCCTGCGCCATGCGTTGGTGATCCGCGTTGCGGGATTCGATGAGTGTGATCGCGCGGGCCAGCTTGGCCCGGTCGCCGGACAGAACGCCCGCGGCGTAAGCGTCGGCAGTCGCGGGCTTCTGCGCTTTGGCGACCACTCAGTGACCCAAGGCGGCGTTGAGTTTTTCGAGCAGCCCGATCGCGGCCTCGCTGATCACCGTGCCCGGCGGGAAGATCGCCGCGGCCCCGGCCTTGGTGAGTTCGTCGAAGTCCTGCGGCGGAATCACGCCGCCGACCACGACGAGAATGTCGTCGCGGCCCAGGCGCTTCAACTCCGTCTTCAGTTCCGGCACGAGGGTCAGATGACCGGCGGCCAGCGAACTCGCGCCGATGATGTGCACGTCGTTCTCGACAGCCTGCTTGGCGGCTTCCTGCGGCGTCTGGAACAGCGGACCGATGTCTACGTCGAAACCGAGATCGGCGAACGCGGAGGCGATCACCTTCTGGCCCCGGTCGTGGCCGTCCTGGCCCATCTTTGCGATGAGAATGCGCGGGCGGCGGCCTTCCTTCTCGCCGAAGGCCTCCACCATTTCCAGCACCTTGGTCACGGTCTTATCGTTGCCCACTTCTTTCCTGTACACCCCGGCGATGGATTTGATCTCGGCGACGTGGCGGCCGTAGACCTTCTCCAGCGCAGTCGTCATCTCGCCGACGCTCGCGCGCGCCCGCGCCGCTTCGATCGACAGCGCGAGCAAGTTGCCCGTGCCGGTCTGCGCCGCCTTGGTCAGCGCCTCGAGCGACTTCTGGCACGCGCCCTCGTCACGTTCGCTGCGCAGCTGCTTCAGTTTAGCAATCTGCGCGCCGCGCACGGCGGAATTATCGACCTTGCGGACGTCGATGTCCTCTTTTTCGTCCAGGCGGTACTTGTTCACGCCCACCACGGTCTGACGGCCGGCGTCGATACGGGCCTGGGTGCGGGCCGCGGCTTCCTCGATGCGCAGCTTCGGGATGCCCGCGCCGATGGCCTTGGTCATGCCGCCCAGGCTTTCCACTTCTTCAATGTGCTCCCACGCGCGCTTGGCCAGTTCATAGGTCAGGCGCTCGACGTAGTAACTGCCGCCCCACGGATCGACCGCGCGGGTGGTGCCGGACTCTTGCTGGATGAACAGCTGGGTATTGCGGGCGATGCGTGCGGAGAAGTCCGTCGGCAGGGCCAATGCTTCGTCCAGCGCGTTCGTGTGCAGGGATTGGGTGTGCCCTTGCGTCGCGGCCATGGCCTCGACACCGGTGCGCACCACGTTGTTGAACACGTCCTGCGCCGTCAGGCTCCAGCCGGAGGTCTGGCAGTGGGCGCGCAGCGCCAGCGACTTGTCGGTCTTCGGATCGAACGGCTTGATCAGCTTCGCCCACAGCAGACGGGCGGCGCGCATCTTCGCCACTTCCATGAAGAAGTTCATGCCGATCGCCCAGAAGAACGACAGGCGCGGCGCAAAGGCATCGATATCGAGCCCGGCCTTTAGGCCGGCGCGGGCGTATTCCACGCCGTCCGCCAGCGTGTAGGCGAGTTCGAGGTCCGCCGTCGCCCCGGCTTCCTGCATGTGATAGCCGGAGATGGAGATCGAATTGTATTTCGGCATCTCCTTCGACGTGTAGGCGAAGATGTCGGAGATGATCCGCATGCTCGGCTCGGGCGGGAAGATGTAGGTGTTCCGCACCATGAACTCTTTCAGGATGTCGTTCTGGATGGTTCCCGAAAGCTGCGCCGGCTTCACGCCTTGCTCTTCCGCCGCGGCGATGTAGAGCGCCAGCACCGGCAGCACCGCGCCGTTCATAGTCATGGACACGCTCATCTGATCGAGCGGGATGCCGTCGAACAGGGTGCGCATGTCGAGGATGGAATCGATCGCCACGCCGGCCATGCCGACGTCGCCGGACACGCGCGGATGGTCGCTGTCGTAGCCGCGGTGAGTCGCGAGATCGAAGGCGACCGACAGGCCCTTCTGTCCCGCCGCCAGGTTGCGGCGATAGAACGCATTGGAATCTTCGGCGGTCGAGAACCCGGCGTACTGGCGGATGGTCCACGGCTGCGTGACGTACATGGCCGGATACGGCCCGCGCAGGAACGGCGCCATGCCGGGGCGCGCGTTGAGGAAGTCCAGACCCGCGAGATCGTCCGCAGCGAACAGCGGCTTCACGGAGATGCCTTCCGGCGTCTCCCAGTTCTCAAGCTTCGTCCAGGCTTTGGGGTCCGCACCTACCGCGTTGGCAGGTGAAGCGAGCGGAATGTCCGCGAAGTTCGGGATGGTGGCCTTGTTCATGCGGCCTCCAGTTGCTTGTGTAGGTCTCTGAGGACCTTGGGCACGTCGCACCCAATATAGATGAAACCGTCGACGCCCACCGCCTTCAGGGCAGTTTCCAGATCGCCGCCGCGTCCCGCGAGATGGACGATCCCGGCGCCGGCATCCTTCAGCGCCTTGGCCAGATCGGCGGCGTGGGCAGCGTAGAGGGCATCGGTGCCGCAGACGACCGCGAAGGGTGCGCCGCTGCGTTTGAAATCCGCCGTGATGGCTTTGACGTCCGTGCCGCCGGTGCCGGTCACCGTCTCGACGCCGCCGGCCTCATAGAAGTTCTTGGCGTAGGTGGCGCGGGCCGTGAACTCGGCGACCGTGCCGAGGTTCGCAAGAAACAGCTGCGGCCGCGTGCCGAACTTGGCTTTGAAGGCGTCGCCCGCGTCACGCAAGGTCTCGAACTCCTGGCCGAGACGCATCTGCGGCATCGCGGTCGCCGTGATGGGCGCGCCGGTTGCGAGTCCCTTCGACAGGGCCGGCAGGTTCGCGCCCTTCTTTGCGGCGTCCATCAGCGCTGCCATGAGTTCGCCCTTGCCGGCCGGCGGCAGTTTGCCCGCATCGCCCACCGGACCCTGGTCGCGCTTCTTCAACACGGCATCGATGTCGGCTTTCTCCGCCACTACATCGGCTTCGTGGATGTTGGGGAATTCGCTCACGCCGGTCAGCGCATCCTTGCGCTTTGCGATGTTGGAAATCCGTGCCTCGCGCATCGTGGCGATCTCGGCGGCAAGGCTGCCGTCGAGCAGCATCTTCGCGATGCCGCCCGCCTTTTCGATCTTCTGGAAGAACGCCCAGCCGGCGACGGCAAGATCATCCGTGAGCTTCTCGAAGGTCCAGGCGCCGCCGGCAGGATCGATCACCCGCCCGAGGAACGACTCTTCCTGCAGAACAACCTGCGTATTGCGCGCCACGCGGCGGGCGAGGGTGCTCGGATATCCCAGCGCATAGTCGAGCGGCAGAACGGTGATCGCGTCCGCCCCCGCCACGCCAGCGGCGAAGCAAGCAACCGTACCACGCAGGATGTTCACCCAGGGATCGCGCTTGCTATACATGCGCGGCGCCGTGATCGCGGTGACCGGCGCAACGCGGTTCGCTTCTTTCGCACCACACGCTTCCGCCACGCGGCCCCACAGGCGGCGCAGCGCGCGGATTTTCGCGATGCTTAGGATCATGTCCGCATCGGTGGTGACGGTGAACGCCACTTGCCGCGCGGCGGTGTCGATGTCCACGCCCGCCACCACGATACGGCGCAAGTATTCCACGGCCGTGGCCATCGCGATGCCCAGCTCTTGCGCTTCGCCGCAGCCGGCGCCGTGATAGGGCGTCGTCTTGATGTTGAGCGTGCGCGCGTTGGGATAATTATTCGCGACGTAAGCGGTCGTGTCAGCCATGCGCGCGAGGATCGTGTCGATGTCGGTGATCAGCGTTCCGGTGGTGGCGAGACTTGCGAGCGGGTCCGTGCCGAAGCTGCCAGTGAACGCCTCGTTCTTCAGTCCACGATCCGCCAGCACCTGCATGAACAGCGCCGCCATGGGCAGCGTCGGCCCGGTGGGATCGAACACGATCGGCGCGAGATCGAGCAGCACGCCCTTCAGCGCCGTGTCGAGATCGGCCTTGGAACGCACGGCGGTGCCGTTCTTCCCGCTCGGGTCCACGCGCAATACGATGGAGGAGACGCCGCGCTCGAGGTCTTCGAGGATCTGGCGGTTGACGATCTCCGGATCTGGGTGGCTGTGAACCTGGCGGATGTCCCAGCCGTTCTCCGCCGTGCCGGTGGCGCGGCCGCCGCGCGTGTACGGCGCGGCTCCGGGGTATCCGGACGGATCGCCGGTGCTGTCCCAATCGTCCGCGGTGTAGAGCGGCTGGATCGAAAGGCCGTCATAAGTTCGCGCGACCAGCTTCTTGTCGAACGGTGCGCCGTTCAGCACTTTGTCGACGAGCTTCAGCCAGGTCGCATGGCTTGCCGCCGGAAAGTCCCCGGCCAGTTCCAACATGTCCGTCTTGCGCGCCAAATCCGTGCTCCGGCTCGATAATTCCGATTTGTCTTAGTCGCTTGCGCAGCGATTGTCATCGCCCAGTGTGGGCGGCGGTTCTATGCCCAATTTGCAAGGCTGGCCGGCGGTTTAGGCCCGCCGGGCGGCCTGTTCCACGGCCTGCCAGACCCGCAGGAAATTGCCGCTCCAGAGCTTGCCGAGATCGCGCTCTTTGTAGCCCCGTTTTACCAGCTCCCGGGTGAGGCCGGGGGCCTCGCCCGCGTCCTTGTACCCGACGATCCCGCCGCCATGCTCCATATCGGTCGAAATCCCCACATGGTCGATACCGATCAGCTTCACGGCGTAGTCGATAGTGTCCGCCATGTTGGCCACGTCCGCCGGTGGATACTTGGCGAGGTAGGCGTCGTACTGGGCGCGATAGGCCGGCAGCGTGTCGGCGGGCAGGACCTTTGCCGCGTCGTCGAACATCTTCATCCCGAAGCTCGCGTTCAACGCCGTGAGCGCGGCAAGCTGCTCCTTGCTGCGGGCCTTCAGATAGCTGCCAAAGGCGACGATATGCACCACGCCGCCGTTCGCCTTGATCGCCAACATCTCCTCGTCGCTGAGATTGCGCCCGCTCTCCACCAACTTGCGCACGGCGGAATGTGAGGCCACCACCGGCGCACGCGACAGCTGCACACATTGCATCACGCCGTCGGTGGTGAGTTGCGAGACATCGACAATGATGCCCAGGCGATTCATCTCCGCGACGGCCTGTTTGCCTAGCGGGGAGAGCCCGCCGTGTTCGCCTTTCTTGTCGCCCAGCCGTTCTTGAGGCCGCGAGGAGTCCGCGAACTGATTGTTGCCGGCGTGGGTGAATCCCATCACCCGCAGCCCGCGCGTATAGAGTTCCGGCAACCACGAAAGGGCGTCGCCTAACGGATAAGCGTTGACGAGCGAGATCATCGCAAAGTGCTTTTTGGCCGCGACGATCTTCGGCACGTCGGTCGCGCGGCGGGCGAGCGCGATACGGTGCGGATAGCTGCTCAGCATCTTCTCGATCGCCACAAGCTTTGCTTCCGCGCCGGCACGGGCTTTCGCGTAAAGTTCCGGTGTGCGTTTGTCCTGGTTGACGAACACTGCGAACGCCGCACCGTCCAGCCCGCCGCGATCCATCTTCGGCAAATCGATCTGCATCGCGGTCTCGCGGCCGACGTCCTTGTCGCCGGCCATGAAGTCGTCGGGGATATCCATCTCCGCGTCGAAGGTGATCAGGCGCTTGTGGAGCGCGAGTGCCGGATCATCAGCCGCGAAGGCGGAGGTTGCCGCCAGCGCGGGCAGTCCCAGAGCGACGCTGCGTCGGGAAAGAGTCATGGGCGCGATCCTAGTGGGCGTGTGCACCCAAGTCGATTTAGAGTACCGCCATGCCGAGCTTCGACCGACCCACGGACACAAACATCCCGCCGTCGCCCTGGATCATGCGCTGGGCGCCGCTGATTAAGCCCGGCGGATCGGTGCTGGACGTTGCCGCGGGTCACGGCCGCCATGCCCGCGCCTTCGCGGCACTGGGTCACAAGGTCACGGCGGTCGATATCGATGTGTCGGGTCTCACGGATGCGGCCGGTATTGAAGTGGTCGAGGCTGATCTCGAGACCGGCGCCTGGCCGTTCGCACCAGGGCGTTTCGACGCGATCGTCGTCGCGAACTATCTGCACCGCGCCCATTTTCCGCACCTGATTGCAGGGCTTTCCGACGGCGGGGTGATGCTGTTCGAGACCTTCGGCCAGGGCAACGAGAAGCTCGGCCGTCCGCGCAACCCGGATTTCCTGCTGGCGCCGGGGGAATTGCTCGACGCGTTCGCGGTGTTACAGGTCGTGGGCTACGAACATGGCAGCCAACAGCACCCCCGTCCCGCGGTCCGGCAGCGGATTTGTGCGGTGAAGGGCTGCGAACCTGTCGCCTTGCCGTGATAGAGTGGCCACGCCATTTTCGGGGACGACCATGACGCACATCTCTCGCTCCACGCTTTCCCGCCGCGGTTTTGTCGGCAGCGCCACCGGGCTGGTGCTGAGTTGCACGCTTCCCGCGGCACGCGCGGCGGAAATGCGCGACGCCGGCGGCGACTTCATGGCCTACCTCCATATCGCGCCGGACAACACCATCACCATCCAATGCGGCGGCATCGAGATGGGGCAGGGCGTCATCTCCAGTCTGCCGAAAATCCTCTGCGAGGACCTGGAAGCGGACTTCTCTCTCGTCACCGCTACGCTCGCGCCGGCGGACATCGCCTTCGCCAATCCCAACAAGAAGCGTCAGACCACCGGCAATTCGGATGCGGTCGCCGGTTACGGTCCGCAGATGCGCAAGATCGGCGCGCAGGCGAAGGAGATGCTGATCGCGGCCGCGGCGAAGCAGTGGAGCGTGGCGCCCGCCTCATGCCGCGCGGAAAATAGTGTGGTGTACCACGATGCGTCGAAGCGCTCCGCCACCTACGGCCAACTCGCCGCCGCCGCGGCAAAGATGCCGGTGCCGGAAAATCCGAAGCTCAAGCCGCGCGATCAGTTCAAGCTGATCGGCAAGCCGACCTTGCGCAAGGATACGCCGGCGAAAGTCGACGGCTCCGCCAAGTTCGGGTCGGACGTTGTGTTGCCCGGCCTGCTGCACGCCACGGTGCGCACCTGTCCTGTGTTCGGCGGCACGGTGAAGTCCTACGACAAGGCGACCAAATTCCCCGGCGTGCAGAAGTTGGTGGAACTCACCGACGCGGACGGGAAGGTGAACGGCATCGGCGTGATCGCCGACGGTTTTTGGCAGGCGAAGAAGGCCGCCGACGCCTTGCACATCGAATGGGACACGCAGGGCAACGAGCGCTTCAATACCGCGGACATGACCCGCGCTTTGCTCACGTCGCTCGACAGCGATGCGGACGCCAAGCCGTTGACCAACGGCAACGGCAAGGTCGGCGACGTCCCGGCCGCCATGAAGACTGCCGCGAAGACGTGGAGCGCGACGTACGAAGCGCCCTATCTCGCCCATGCCTGCATGGAGCCCATGGCGGCCACCTGCCTGGTGGAGGCCAGTCGCGTCGAGATGTGGGCGCCGGCGCAGCAGCAGGGCGAATCACGCCAGCTTGCATCCACCCTCACCGGCGTCCCGTTCGAGAACGTACGCATGAACACGATGTTCGCCGGCGGCGGCTTTGGCCGGAAGTGGGAGCTCGATTTCATCCGTCAGTCCATTCTGCTCGCCAAGGCCATGCCCGGCCGCCCGGTGCGCATGATGTGGACGCGCGAGGAGGACATTCAGCACGCCACGTTCCGTCCGGCCTATGTGGGCCGCATCAGCGCGGCACTGGACAAGGACGGCGCCATCACCGGGATGCACGCGCGCCTCGCGGGCCAATCGCTGTTCACCGCGCAGAAGCGCAAGATGCCGCCGCCGATGATCGATCCCACCGCCACCGGCGGCGTGATCAGCTCGGCCTATGTGATTCCCAATACGCTCATCGACTACGTCGAAGCCAAGACCCACATGCCCGTGGGCTACTGGCGTTCGGTCGGCGCGTCTTACGCGGGCTTCTTCTCCGAGAGCGCGATCGACGAGCTCGCGGTGTTGGCCGGCAAGGATCCGATCGCCTTCCGCAAGATGGCGGTGAAAGACAATGTACGCGCCCTGAAGGTGCTCGACACGGTCGCGGAAATGTCCGGTTGGGGCCGCAAGCTTCAAGCTGGGCAAGGCCTCGGCGTATCCTTCACGCCGGGCTTCGACGCGCTGGTGGCGCAGGTGGCGCAGGTGTCGATCGCCAAAGGCGAACTCAAGGTAGAGAAAGTCTGGTGCGTCTACGATGCCGGCTTCATCGTCGAGCCGACCACGGTCGTTGCGCAGATGGAGGGCGGCATCATCTTCGGATTGTCCGCCGCACTGTTCGGCGAGATCACCGTGGAGCGGGGCGCGGTGAAGCAGGGCAACTTCATCGACTATGGCATGGTGACGTTGGCGAACGCGCCCGAGATCGAGGTCAAAGTCATCGAAAGTGATACCAAGCCCGGCGGCGCCGGCGAGGCCTCCGTGCCCGGCATCGCGCCGGCGGTGGCGAATGCGATCTATGCCGCGACGGGAAATCGCATCCGCAAGCTGCCGTTCCGCAACGCCGGACTAACGATGGCGTAAGCTCATGGGCTAAGGTTCCTCCCTGATCGGGAGGGACCAGCCATGATCTCGCGCGCCGCACTCCTCGCACTAGCCTTCATCTCCACATCGGCTTTCGCTGCGGACAAGCGCGCCGCGCTCGCGCCCGGCAAGACGTTCAAGGACTGCGCGAGCTGTCCGGAGATGGTGGTGATCCCCTCCGGCAAGTTCACGATGGGCACGCGCGCGGATGCGAAGGAGGTGGATCCCTCGCGCTTCGAGACACCCCAGCAGGACATCGCCATCGGCTACAAGTTCGCGCTCGGCCGCACGGAAGTGACGCGCGCCCAGTACAAGCAATTCGTGAAAGAGACCGGTCACCAGACCAAGCCGCAGTGCCGCGTGTTCGACGGCGAGTGGAAAGAGAGCGACAACGCGAGCTGGGAACATCCGCGCCAGCCGGAGAAGCCCACGGACAAGATGCCGATCGCCTGCGTGTCTTGGAATGACGCCATCGCCTTCACGGAATGGCTGTCAAAGAAATCCGGTCACACATACCGCCTGCCCAACGTGGCGGAATGGGAGTACGCCGCCCGCGCCGGCACCACGACCGGGCGCTTCTGGGGTGAATCGGCGGACGATGCGTGCAAGTACGCCAATGTGTTCGACCTTACGTCCGCCAAGAAGCATTCGTTCCCGTGGAAGCCGGCGCAGTGCACGGACGGCTGGGCCGAACTCGCGCCGGTCGGCTCCTACAAGCCCAACGCTTTCGGACTTTACGACATGATCGGCAATGTGTGGGAGTGGCAGTTCGATTGTTTCGGCGGCTCTTACAGCGGTCGCCCCAAGGACGGCAGCGCGCAAGTCAAAGACAAGTGCGAGATGCACGACAATCGCGGCGGCGGCTGGATGACGGCGCCGGAACGCAATCGCCTGGCGTGGCCGGGCCGCGACAAGCCGGATCAGCGCTCCAACTATTTCGGCTTCCGCGTCGCGCGGAGCTTCGAATGATCACGCGGCGTTCGTCTCTCGGACTGATCGGCGCCGCTTTGGCGAAACCCACGTTCGCCGCTACGCCGCGCATGACCAAAGACGTCGACGTCGTGGTCGTCGGCGCCGGCCTGTCCGGTCTTCTCGCCGCCTTGATCCTGGAAGAGCAGGGCAAGAGCGTCGTGGTGGTGGAAGCGAAGAACCGCATCGGCGGGCGCTGCTACACCTTCACCGACCTTCCGGGCATGCCCGAAGCGGGCGGCCAGTCGGTCGGCGCGATGTATGCGCGCTTTCTCGATTGGTGCGACCGTTTGGGCGTGAAGCGTTCTCCCGAGGAAAGCGCTCCCGCCGGCTGGGTCTACAACATCAAGGGCCAGAACATTCAGCGCAAGGACTGGCCGACCCACGCGCTCAATCCGTTCGCCGATGCGGACAAGCAGGTCACGCCGGATGCCTTTCGCTTCCGCATGCTCGATCGCGCCAAGACCTTCACGGATCTCGAGTCCTGGGTGGAGCCGGCGAAGTACAAGGACGATACGTCGGTTTACGCGGCGATGAAGGCCAAGGGCCTTTCCGACGCGGCGATTGCCCTGGGCTTCGGCGCAAATCCCGGTTACGGGCACACACTCTACGATCTCTCATCGGTGCACATGTTCCATGTGTCCAACTTCGCCGCGCACCAGATGCAGAGCGGCCCGCCGTTCTTCTGGTCCATCGATGGCGGCAATCAGGCGCTGCCCTTCGCCATGCGCAAGGCGCTCAAGGGAGACCTCGTCATCAATTCTCCCATCGCGGCCGTGCGCGGCGATTCACGCGGCGTGGATGTGATCGCAAGCGACGGCCGCCGTTTCCACGGCAAGCGCGCCATCGTCACGCTGCCGTTCTCCGCCCTGCGTCTCGTGGACTTCGATCCGGGCCTTGGCGGCGCGCAGGCCGAGGCGGTCAACACCATGCCTTACGGTGTGTGCTGGCACGCGTTCCTGTCCGTCGGCAAAAAATTCTGGGAAAGCGACGGTCTGCCGCCCCAAACATGGTCCGACAGCCAAGTCGGCCGCGCCAGTGTCGTGCGTGACGGCAACGACGTGGTCGGGCTTTATGTGTTCCTCACCGGGCGCCAAGCGATGACGCTCAACCGTCTGCCGCTGGAGGAAGCCAAGCAGGCCTACATGGCCGCGCTTCATGAAACACGGCCTGCCACCAAGGGCGCTGTGAAGATGGTGCGCGCCTGGAGCTGGGTGAACGATCCCTACGCCGGCGGCATGTATGCCTATTGGCGTCCCGGTATGATCGGCCGCTTCAAGGCCGACATGGCCAAGCCGGCGAACGGGGTGCATTTCGCCGGTGAGCACACCGCGGATTCGACCCGTGGCCTGGAAGGCGCGCTGGAGTCCGGCGAACGCGCCGCCACCGAAGTGTTGGCGTTGCTCTAGTCCTCTCGGTCAGGGCCATGGGCGGGTGTTCGCTTTCCCGCGTGCACTGCACCAAAAGGCCCGCCAAGGCTTGGTCGCGCCGACACGCCTGCCCGCTTTTGCCTTGCCAAGCCGAGGGCTTTGCATTGTCATTCCACCATTACCATTGGGGACCGGGAGGACGTTATGCGGATCGGGTTGAAGGCAGCATTGCTTGCTACGGGGACGCTCGCGCTCACGAGCTGCATGACCGGCGAAACCACGAGCACCGCCAGCGCGCCACCGCCGAAGGCGCCGGCACCGCAAGCCGCCGCCGCGCCGGCCGCGCCGAAGCCGCCGGCGGCACCGGTGAACAAGGCCGCGTCCGAGGGCACCGAGATGCCGGTGTGGAAGATTCCCAACATCCCGAGCGCGGCGGAAGCCTACTACGCGCCGGATAACCTGCACGTCATCGCGCAGACGCAGGACGCGCAAGCGAAGAAGAACTCCATGGGCCGTTCCGGCTCGCTCACCTACACCTTCACCGATCAGGGCACCGACATCCGCCGCATCAACGATACGGGCCAGGACGCGTGCTCCTATTTCTTCCCCGATATGAAGCGGCTGGTGTGGACGTCCACCAAGGACAACCTCGACATGCCTGTCGGCAACTGGTCGGACCAGAGCGACTACCCGCAAGGTGGCGAGCTCTACACCTCCGATCTCAACGGTAAGAACATCAAGCGCCTCACCACCAACAAGAGCTACGAGGCGGAAGTCTCGGTATCGCCCAACGGCAAGACGATCGTGTTCGGCCGCCAGATCAACGGCAAGATGGACCTCTGGACGATGAATCCGGACGGCACCAACCAGAAGCAGATCACCAACACGCCGGACTGGCAGGAAGGCGCGCCGTTCTTCCTGCCGGACAACGAGCACATCATGTTCCGCGCCTGGCGGCAGTCCGAATACGGCAAGGTGAAGCCCACGCCGATGACCGTCTTCACCATCAAGAAGGACGGCACCGAGTGGAAGCGCTACACCTTCGATCGCGACATGAACTGGGCGCCGTATCCCATGAGCGACGGCCGCCACTACGTGTTCGTGAAGCCTGTGACCGAGACGAATTGGGAAATCTATCTCGGCGATCTCGCCGGCGGCCCGCCGAAGCGCCTGACCTTCAACGACAGCTTCGATGGCTTCCCGTCCACCTCGCCGGACGGCAAGAAGATGCTGTTCGCGCGCTCCACCGGCCCGGGTTTCATGGCCGGCATGTACACGTTCGTGATGGACATCTCGGCGCTCGGCCTCGGTCCCGCCAAGTACGAGAAGCTCGACCCGAAGTGGGGCGAGCCGATGAAGGACGATCCGAAACCTGTGGCCGCATCGAAAGGCTGATCGCGCGACGTACGACCTAGCGGGAGGATTCCATGATCTCCGTGCTCAAGCGCCCACCGTTCATCGGGTTGATTGCGTTCTCGTTGAACATCTTCTTCATCGCCATCGGCCACTCGGTCATGGTGCTGATCATGCAGATCTTCGGCGGTCAGCAATACCTTGCGGCGACGGTGCAAGGTCTCATCGGCTTCCTGCTGATGTATGTCGGTGTGCGCTACAACGACTCGCCGAACGTGGCGACATGGCTCGGGTTCTTCGGCGGCTCCTGGATGTGGTCCGGCTGGGTCGAATTTTCCTTCGTGTTCTATGCGCGCCACATCGGCGTCATGCCGCTGGCGCGGGACGTCGGTCCGCCGCAGCTGCCGGAGTATCTGGTGCTACCGTCGTCCATCGGTGTGCTCTTCGCGACGCTCGTTTACTTCTTCTTCAACCGCGAGACCCGCTGCAACGCCTTCCGCTGGATCCACAAGAACCTACGCCTGCCCGTGGGCCAGCCGACGGTGAACTATCAGCGGAACATCTCCACTATCGTCGCGATGGAGAAGTTCTACATCACCTGGTTCTTCTACGTGTTGTTGCTGGTGATGTACGACAAGCGCATCGTCGGTTCCCAGCACCCGGCGATGTACGTGATGTTCTTCCTGTTCGTGGTCTGGACGGTCTACCTGCTCAACCGCCTGCGCAAGTTCACCCGCCTGCACTCGGCGTTCCGCTACGGCATCGCGACCGCGCTCATCGCGTGGAACACGGTGGAAATCCTCGGACGCTGGGGATTCCTGCGCGAGGTTTGGATCGAGCCGCAGAAGTACGCCAAACACATGATCATCATCGTCGCGGCATTCATCTGCTGCGCCGTGATCTTCGCCCTGTTCCCGAGCACCGATACGCCGGACAAGGACGACTCCCGCGCGCCAGCACCGGCGGAGTAGTTCGAAATAGCGAAGCGGCCGTACTGGACCGTACGGCCGCTTCGACCCCCTCGTGTGAGAGGCTACTGGCTGACGGTGTTGGCCGCGGTCTTGGGCGGCGTGTAGCCCTTCACTCTCACCGTAATCATGCCGTCATTTTGCCATGGCGAGACCTCGAAATCCACGCCCAGCAGCTTGGCGTACCCCTGCATGCGCGGAATAGTCCAGTTCTCGTGGATCCATTTCTCGTCGATGTCGAACTGCCCGAGGCGGGCGCTGGCGGTTAACACGTTGCCATACGGCGACTTGTAACGGCGCTGGCCCGGCTCGCTTTGGGTGTCGAGCACCAACTGCCAGTGGCACGTGGTCTGGTCGAATACGGCCTTCAGGGCCATGTCCTTATCGCCGCCGGCGGCTTCCATCATCTTCTTCGCCCGGATCAGCATCGGCGCCTGGGTCTTGATCTCCGCGTCGATCGCCTGAGTCATCAGCTTCTGGTCTTTCGAGAACTGGATGTGAGAGAGCAGGCTCTTCACCAAGGCGTCGTTGGTTTCGTGCTGATAGCCGCCGTTGTCCTGCAGCGTCTTCACGACCATGTTCATGATCAGGCCAAGATCGCGTTCCTTGCCCTCGTAGCCGGTGTAGCGGCCGAGCGTCTTTTCCGCCTTCGCCGGCGCGGCTTGGATGTCCGACAACTTGCCCGAGGCAAGGCTGCCCTGCTTGTCGGCGGCGGACGCGGCGAGCGCTCCGCCGGCGCATAAGGCAATCACGGCAGCGAACGTTTTGAAATTCATGACAGGCTCCCTCCTGCAAATGGTGCGGCAGTCTACACCCGGCTACGCCTCCGCTAGGAGCACGTTGCGGGGCCCTTGTGCTCACACGGCGTTGCGCGACCGCGCCTCGGACGGGCATTGTGCCGCGGCAGGAGCCCCCCATGACCGATACCGGAAGTCCCCTGGCCGTTGCGGTGCTTGGCGTTTCGTCGCTGGCCAACGCCCTCCCGTTCTATCGCGATGTGATCGGCCTGAGCGCTTCGCCGGAAGTCACATGGCGCGGAATGGCCTTCGAGCGGCACTTCGCCTTGCCACCGGGCAGCAGTGCGCTGGCGGTCATGCTTTCCGCGCCCTGGACCACCGGCAATGGGCCGCAGGTGGGCCGGGTGCTGGCTCTCGAATTCAACGCCACGGACCGCAAACGGATCGCGCAGCCCGGTGACCGCACCTATCGCGGGCTGTGGAATCTCAACTTCTATGTCGACGACATCCGCGCCACCACCAAGGCGCTTCAAGCCCGCGGGTTCAATTTCTGGAGCGAACCGGTCGGTTACGAGGTGTCGGCGGAAGGCGGTTCGCCGGTGGAGGTGCTGTTCGACGGGCCGGACAATCTCGCAATCAATCTCGTGGAACTCACCGGCGGTCCCACCTCCACCATCGGCAAGCTGCGCGCCGAGGTGGACACCCTCGGCAAGTCGTCGACCGGCTTCACACAGGTCTCGACCACGTCGCACTCAATCATCGATTACACGAAGGCCTTCGCGTTCTATTCGCAGGTGCTGGGCATGACGCCGCATCTCGACGCGGTGCTGGCGAAGCCGGAGACCAACCACTTCCTCAATCGCCCGCGCGACGCGCAAACCCGCGCGACGTTCATGGCGGGCGCGCACCAGTTCGGCAAAGTCGCGCTGTCGCATCCGCTGAACTACACGGTGCCCGATCGTACGCCGCTCGCGGTGGCGCCCAACATCGGCTACTTGGCGCAAGGATTCTGCGTGCCGTCGCTGGCCAAGGCACTGGAGAGGTGCGCGCTGGTCGGGGCCCATAGCTTCTCTGCGCCCGTCGAGATCGAGATCCCCGGCATCGGGCCGGTGTCCGCGGCGATGGTTCGCAATCCCGGGTCCGGTGCGTTGATGCAATTGTTCGAGGGAGAACGCTGATGTCTACCATGCGCGCCATTGTCATCGACGCGCCGGGTCCGCCGTCGGTGATGCAGCTCAAGCAGGTACCGATCCCGCAGCCTCAGGAAGGCCAAGTGCGCCTGCAGGTGGCCTACGTCGGCATGAATCCCGTGGACGCTTTCGCGCGCGCAAGGACACTCGGCTTTCTGAACATCAGATATCCATTCACGCCGGGGCTTGAGCACAGCGGCGTCGTCGATGCGGTCGGGCCGGGCGTTTCAAAGGACCTGATCGGCCGACGGGTGATTTCGCGGTCCAGCTTTGGGGGTTACGCCGAATACTCACTCGCACCCGCAATGACGCTGCTGATGCTCGATGACCGTATCGATCTCAAGACCGGCGCGGTCTATCGCGGCGCGGCTTTTACCGCCTGGCACGCGCTGCACAAGTCAGCGCGCCTGCAGTCGGGAGAGACAGTGCTGATCCATTCCGCC
This sequence comes from Rhodospirillaceae bacterium, assembly GCA_965279655.1. GTDB lineage: Bacteria > Pseudomonadota > Alphaproteobacteria > Rhodospirillales > Rhodospirillaceae > SCTM01. The sequence goes on along the minus strand of OZ257255.1, from coordinate 3,503,117 downwards.
GCCGGTGCGGTGGGAGTGATGCTGGTGCAGATCGCCAAGGAAGCCGGCGCCCGGGTCATTGCCCTTGCCGGATCGCAAGCCAAGCTGGACTACGCCAAGTCCTTCGGCGCCGATGCGGCCTTCGACTACACCAAGGACGGCTGGATCGCGGAGGTGAAGGCCGCCACGAACGGTCGTGGCGTCGATGTCATCATCGACTGCAATGGCGGCCCAAATTTCCCCAAGAACTTCGAGGTCATCGCGCCGCTGGGGCGCATCTTCTCAATTGGCGTGACCGGTGGCGGCCAGCCGCCGCCGATCCCTTTCGGTGTCCTGGTGGGCAAGAGCATCTCCGTCGGCGGTATGACCCTCACCCAGGTGGAGTCTCCGCCCGGGTCCGACGTCGATAAGATGGTTGTGGAGGCGGTTGTGTCCGGACGCTGGCGCGTGCCCTTGGGCGAAACCGTGCCGCTGGAGCGGGTGGCCGAGCTGCATGCGCGCCTCGAGGCCCGCGCGCTCATGGGCCGGGCTGTCGTCGCGGTCAATCCGACGCTCACCTGATGACCGGGCCCCAGTTGATTTTTGTCAACCGTATCAAGGGGCTTTTCACGACCCCGGCCTGATGTAGACTTGCCGCCAGCAATTCCTGCGCGGAGGGTGATCCCGTGACCATCGGCAATATGAACATGGTCGGCACGCTGCGGCCGAAGCTCACCAAAGACGAGCAGTCTTGGCTCAAGGCCGAGCTTGAGGATCAGCGCAAGCGCTACGACAAGATCGTGCAGGAGCAGGAAGCGCTCACGCCGCAACGCGAGAAGTGGGTGAAGCAGTTCCTTGAGCGCATCCAGGTGCGCGGCGTGCACGTGCACTTCAACATCCGGCGCGTCGTTCCGAAGAGCGAGATTCGTCCCCGCGACGGTCGTCCGCTCCAGGTCATCTACTAGTCAGCCCGCCCGCGCTCACGCGCGTAACGTCATCAGGAGGCCGCGATGGCTCGTCCGCATATTGAACCGTTTGTCGATCGCGATGTCAGCTTCAAGAAGCTGACGATCCCGGGCTTCAAGCCGGGCGTGAATTACAAGATGCTGTCCATCGACAAGGACACCGGCGCCTGCACCATGACCGTGCAGTACGACGCCGGCTTCAAGCAGCCGCCGGGCTTCTGCTACTCCGAACATGAATTCCTGCTGATGGAAGGCTCGCTCACCATCGGCGGCAAGAAGTGGCAGAAGGGCCTTTATTCATTCGTCCCCGCGGGCGTCTCGCTGCCGGCGATGTCCACGGACGAAGGCGCGCTTCTGTTGGTGTTCTACAACTTCGGTCCGCCCAGTTTCGTGGAGTCCGACAAGGACCACCAGAACGCCGACCGCACCGATTTCAAGATGGTCGACAGCTACCAGGGCATGGACTGGCAGAATTCCACGCTGTTCCCGGCCACCGCGCCGGGCTGTTTGCTGAAGATCCTGCACATCGACAAGCGCACCTTCGGCATGACGTTCCTGTACTGCATGACGCCGGGCTTCTGGCAGGACAACATCAGCTATCACGACTGCGCCGAGGAGGCGTACCACATCTGGGGCACCTCCTGGATGATGCAGTTCGGCGAGCTGCCCACGGGCGGTTACTTCTGGCGGCCCGCGTACATCAACCACGGTTGCTTCGCCTCCGAACTCGGCATTCTCGCGATCGGCCGCACCGACGGCGATCTGCACAACTACTTCCACCATGATCCGTTCTCGACGCCGGAAGAGAACCATGAGCGCGCGGCGTCACGCCTCGCGCGCATGAAGCCGGCGCTCTACAACTGGATACTGACGTCGGAACACAATCACCTGCCGCACGACTTCGAGTATCCCAACGACACCTACAAGACCGAAGGCTGGGATACGGGCATTCACATGCACGACGATGGGCAAGTGCACCATCACGCCGCCAGCGGCGCGCACAGCCATCTCGGCGGCAACAAGAAGAAAAAGAAGAAGTAGGGGGCGATCCAATGAACAAGCTTCTTCCGGTTTCCGCGGCGGCTGTTGCGGCACTCGTCTCCGCGACCGCCTGGGCCCACCCGGGTGTGGGCGAACACGCCATGGGTTTCAGCGCGGGCTTTGCGCATCCCTTCGGCGGCCTGGATCACCTGCTCGCCATGACCGGCCTCGGCCTGTGGGCCGCGAGCTATGACGGCAAAACGCGCCTGGCGCTGCCCATCGCCTTCGTGCTCGGCATGATCGGCGGCGGTGCGCTTGCGGTGCTTGGGGTCGGAATGCCGGGCGTGGAGATCGGCATCGCCGGTTCCGTCGTCGCCATCGGTGCATTGATTGCGTTCGGCGCCCGTTTGCCCGCATTGGCGGCGATTGCGATCGCCGTGGTCTCCGCCGTGTTCCATGGCCACGCCCACGGGACCGAAATGAGCGGTCTGTCCGCAGCCGTCGGCGTGATTCTGGCCACGGCCGTGCTGCATGCGGTCGGCCTTGGACTGGGCGCTGCCGCCGCCAGCCCGCGCTTCACCAAGGTTGTGCGGGTGGCCGGCAGCCTTGTGGCTGCCGCCGGCGTCGGCCTGCTCGCCGCGGGCTGATCAGTCCCACTTCGCTAAGAAGAACGGCCGCGCACCGAAAGGTCCGCGGCCGTTGTCGTTTGGAGCGCTGCCTCAGAAGTTGATATCGAACACCGCGTAGTTCTTCGCGGTCGGCAGCCACACCTGCCGGATGATGTGCACGTGGGTCTCGTTCTTCTCGTAGGCCTGGCGGCCGTCGTCGTCGGCGAAGTCGCCCATCATCATGTATTCGTAGGGAATCTTCTCCGGATTGGCCGGCAGGATGTTCTTGCCGGAGACGAAGTGCTTCACCGTGGGCAGCGTGCCCAGCTTCGCGATCTCGCCCATGACCCGCTCACGGTCCGCGGCGGAGGTGTCATCCTTGAGGTTGAACAGAACGATGTGGCGATGCATGGCGGGAATCCTCTCGATGACGTGATGTCCCTATCCTATGCGACCGAGGCGCGGTCCCAAAAGGGACAAGTGCTGCCTTCGGCACGGACACCCCCGTAGTATCCGCCCACATTTGAGGGAGGCTCATCCATGTCCAATTTCCTGCGCGTCACGTTGCTGGCGACCGCCGTCTTGTTCGCCGGCGAGGCAAGCGCCGCCACCGTCCTGATCACCGGCACCAACCGGGGCATCGGGCTGGAAATGGTGAAGCAGTACGCGGAGAAGGGCTGGACCGTCATCGCCACGGCACGCCGCCCCGCTGAGGCGAAGGAACTCAATGAGATCGCCGGCAAGCACAAGAAGACCGTGAGCGTTGAGACGTTGGACGTCGCGAGCCCTGACTCCATCGCCGCACTCGCCACGAAGCTGAAGGGCAAGCCGATCGATCTGCTCATCAACAACGCCGGCACCCTGGGCGACCTTCCGCCGCAAACCGTCGGCACCTTCAAGAAGGACACGTTCGAGACCGTGCTGCTGACGAACGTCTACGGGCCGCTCGCGGTCAGCGAAGCCTTCCGCGAGAACGTCGCCGCCAGTCAGGGGAAGAAGATCGTCGCTCTCACCAGCGGGCTGGGCTCCGCCACGCTCACCCAGCGCCGCGGCGGGATGTACGCCTATCGCGCCAGCAAGGGCGGCCTGAACGTCGCGATGCGCGCGCTTGCCGCGGACCTGAAGCCGCAAGGCATCATCGTCGGCATCGTCGCGCCGGGCATGGTGGAGACCGATCTGCTCGCCGCGTCGGGCTACAGAGGTCCCGCGCTCAAGGTGAACGAAAGCGTCGCCGGCCTGATGAAGGTGATCGACGGCGTGACGCTGGAGAACAACGACAAGGCCGTGAACTACAACGGCGAAGTCATTCCCTGGTAGTGCACTAGCGCGCAACCTCCACCGCTGTCACCCCGGACAAGTCACGCGCAGCGTGACGCGATCCGGGGTCCAGGGCCCACACGCCAGTGCTTGTTATCCTGGATCCCGGATCTCGCTTCCCTCGTCCGGGATGACATCCTGCGGATGTCAGCTGGCGACCTTGAAAGCGGGACAGCTCACGTTGGTCCCGCCGATGCCGCAATAGCCGTCGGGGTTCTTCGCCAGATACTGCTGGTGATAGTCCTCGGCGTAGTAGAACGGCGGCGCGTCGATAATCTCCGTCGTGATCTGGCCGTAGCCTTCCTTGCCGAGCGCTTTTTCGTATTCGGCTTTGGACGCTTCCGCCGCGCCACGCTGTTCCGGCGAGTAGACGTAGATGCCTGAACGATACTGCGTGCCGACGTCGTTGCCTTGGCGCATGCCTTGCGTCGGGTCGTGCGCTTCCCAGAACGTTTTCAGAAGCGCGGCATAGCTCACTTTCTTGGGATCGAACTGCACCCGCACCACCTCGTTGTGGCCGGTCATGCCGGTGCAGACTTCCTTGTACGTCGCGTTCTTGGTGAATCCGCCCGAATAGCCCACTTGCGTGGAATACACGCCGGGGATCTTCCAGAAGAGTTTCTCCGCGCCCCAGAAGCAGCCGAGCCCGAACAACGCGGTCTCCAGTCCTTCCGGGAACGGCGCGACCAGCCGATTGCGGTTCACGAAATGCGTCGCCGGCACGGGCAGCGGCGTCTCGCGCCCGGGCAGAGCGTCGCTGGCGGTCGGCATGGCGGGTTTGCGCAAGGTCCACATCGGAAGGCCTCCTTCGTCTGGCGCCTAATATAGGCGCGGGGAGGTCGAGGGCCACCCCTCCAAAAGTCTCAGGACCAGCCTTCCATCATGGCGATGCGGACCGCATCGGCCCGGTTGGAGGCTTCAATCTTTCGGTACACGTTGCGCAGGTGGACCTTCACGGTGATCTCTTCGATCTCCAGGTCGCGGGCGATTTGCTTGTTGGTCTTCCCGGCGATCAGCAGGCGCAGGGCCGAGGCCTCGCGCTTGCTCAGCTTCTCGAGCAGGCCGGTCCGCGCCGCCGGCATCCCTGGCAGTTGGCCCGGCAGTTGGGCGGACCCATCCGCCACAGGGCCATCGGTGATGATTTCCGTCGGAAGATAGGTCTCGCCCGCCAGCACCATACGCAGGGCATTGACCAGGGAGCGCCCCCGGGAGGTCTTCGGCACATAGCCCCGTGCGCCGGCATTCAATGCGGCGGTGATTGTCGCCTTGTCGGCGGCGCCTGAGACAATCACCACGGCCGCGGACGGGAACGTCTCTCGCACCGTGCCGATGCTGACGGTGCCGTTCATCCCGGGCATGTGGAGGTCGAGCAGGATCAGGTCCGGCGCAGGGGGCGCGAGATTGTACGCCAGCACCTCAGCCAGGGATCCGGCTTCGAGAATTTCCATTACCGGCGCCAGAGCCTCAAGCCAGGGCTTGATCGCTTCCCGGACCAGACTGTGATCGTCAGCCAACAACACCCGCATGCGGTCGTCCCCTTCTCGCGACGGCGCATAATTCCGGCTGGGTGTATTCTACACGCATCAGTTGCGGCCCAGCCGTACTACAACAAAACTTAAGCGATTGGACGCAGTTACCCGGAAGTCTAACGTGCGCAATGGGTTCGGGTAACAACGAATTTGTTATTCCTGGCCTCGACTCGGGCCCGCCTTGGCGTAGGCCCTAGGATTTGGCACATAAGCCCCCGCCGGTGGCTTCCGCCGCGCATGCACGTACCCAAAGGAATGCTCATGTCCGTCGACTCGGCTCCGGCCGATCCCGCTACCGCCGATGTCGGCAAGGACTTCATCCGCGACATCATCCAAGCGGACCTAGACGCTGGCGTTCACAAGTCCGTGGTCACCCGCTTCCCGCCGGAGCCGAACGGCTACCTCCACATCGGCCACGCCAAGTCGATCTGCCTGAACTTCGGCGTCGCGCAGGAATTCGGCGGCCGCTGTCACCTGCGTTTCGACGACACCAATCCGGCGAAGGAGGAGCAGGAATACATCGACGCGATCGAGCGCGACGTGCGCTGGCTCGGCTTCGATTGGGGCACGCACCTCCATCACGCATCGGATTACTTCGAGCAGCTCTACGCGTGGGCCGAACATCTGATCGGCGCCGGCAAAGCCTATGTCGACGATCAGAACGCCGATGACATGCGCGCCAGCCGCGGCACGCTGACGGAGCCGGGGAAGAACAGTCCCTTTCGGGATCGCACCGTGGAAGAGAACCTCGATCTGTTCCGCCGCATGCGCAAAGGCGAATTCCCCAACGGCGCGCGGGTGCTGCGCGCCAAGATCGACATGGCCTCGGGCAACATCAACCTGCGCGACCCGGTGCTCTACCGCATCATCCACACGGCGCATCCACGCACCGGCACGGCCTGGTGCATCTATCCGAACTACGATTTCGCCCACGGCCAGTCGGATGCGATCGAGCACATCACGCATTCGATCTGCACGCTCGAATTCGAGGACCACAAGCCGCTCTACGAGTGGCTTCTGGAAAGTCTGCCGGTGCCGTCCAAACCGAAGCAGTACGAGTTCGCGCGGTTGAACATCAGCTACACAATTCTGTCGAAGCGCCACCTCACCCAGTTCGTACGCGACGGGCACGTGACGGGTTGGGACGATCCGCGCATGCCGACCATCGCCGGCATTCGCCGCCGCGGTGTGCCTGCGCCGGCGTTGCGGGATTTTATCAAGCGCGTCGGGGTCGCCCGCGCGAACAGCGTGGTCGACGCGGCGATGTTCGATGCTTGCGTGCGCGAGCTGCTCAACAAGACCGCGTCCCGCTATATGGCGGTACTCCGCCCGTTGAAGGTCGTGATTGAGAACTATCCCGAGGGTCAGGTCGAGGACCTCGAGGCCGTCAACAATCCGGAAGACCCGTCCGCCGGGTCCCGCAAGGTACCGTTCTCCCGCGAGCTCTACGTGGAGCAGGACGACTTCATGGAGAACCCGCCGAAGAAGTTCTTCCGTCTTTCGCCGGGCAAGGAAGTGCGTCTGCGCTACGCCTACTTCATCACCTGCCGCGAAGCCGTGAAGGACGCCGCCGGCAACGTGGTCGAGCTGCGCTGCACCTACGACCCCGCCAGCCGCGGCGGAAATTCCCCGGACGGCCGCAAGGTGCAGGCGACGTTGCACTGGGTGTCGGCATCGCAGGCGGTGTCGAGCGAAGTGCGCCTCTACAATCCGATGTTCACGCGCCCGGATCCGGGCAGTGACGGCGATGTGGTCGCCGACCTCAATCCACAGTCGCTGGAAGTCATCGCCGATGCCAAGCTCGAGCCGGCGCTGAGTGCGGCGAAAGTGGGCGAGGCGATCCAGTTCGAGCGGCTCGGATACTTCACCAAGGATCCCGACAGCAACGCCGCGCGCGCGGTGTTCAACCGCACCGTCGGATTGCGCGATAGCTACGCCAAGGCGAAGTAGTGCTGCTTTAGGCGATCTTGCGGGCGATCATGATCTGGTGGATCACCAGGACGCGCCGCACCGCCTCGATCAGATGCTGTGACGACAGCGACGTGCCGGAGATGACCGGGACGCGCTCTGCCGGGTCCGCTCCACCACGCTTGCAGCCGATGAACTTGCCGATCCATTCGGGCTTGCGGATCTGATCGTAGACGCCGAGGCAGACCAGCACCTCCACGCCCTTGATCGAACCGTCATTGTTCAAGCCGAGGCTGAACGTGATCACGTCGTCGCGTCCGATGCACTGGTCGAGGAAGAACCAGCCGCCGGTGGAGACTTTCCACACCGGCACGCGTCGCCGCCACACCGCGGAATCGAGCGCGTTGCGCTGGATGGTCTGGATCTCGCCATCCGTCAGGTCGAACTTCATATCCGTAAACTTGGCCTTCGGGAACGTGAGGTCCCGCGCCTGGGCCACGGTCAGGAAGTCGTATGCGCGCGCCGGCTTCACGACCGCGGCAGCCGCAAGCGCGGGCACGAGCAGAAGCCGTGACCGCATTGGCAGACGTTGTGTGTCCTTCGCGCGCATACTCATCAGACTCTTACGGCTTCGCGGCTTCCTGTTTGGCATACGCCTCCAGGATACCCAACTGCTTCAAGATAGTGATCTGGTCGTTATTGCCCCAGCGTTCCACCACCTTTCCGTCCTTCAGGCGATAGGTGTCGGTTGCCGTGGTTACGTATTTCTTTCCATTGGCCGGAATATTCCCCATCGGGCTGGTCATGGTCGACGACAGCGTAACGCGCACCACGACAAGGTCGTCCGCGCAGATGATCAGATCGTTGACCAGTTTCCGGTCGGGGCTGTTCGCCTTCGAATCGCGCCACATCTTCTGCATGTTTGCGATCGGTACGCGCTGGGTTTCCCCGCCGCCGCGGTCGGCATTGTGGCTGATGATCTCCGGCGCGTAGTACTTCGATGCTTGGCTCTCGTCGCGCTTGTTGAAGAGAACCTCGGTCATCTCCTCGACCATGCGCAGGTTTGCTTCGTTACCCTTGCAGTGGGTCTCGGCCGCGAAGGCCGGCGTAGCTAAAGCCATCATCACGAGTGTCTTGATTGCGAATCGCATGAGAGTCCCCGTCCCCGATTGTGGAAATAGCGCGACAGAGGATACACCCGGGCACGCCCGCGGGCCGGTGCGACGTTTCGGCGCTCTCACGATGCGGACAGGCCGCGGCGCGCCGTTACCGTTTGGATACCTACCGCAGGGTCCGGCCGGAACCGGAGCTTTCGGCGCCCCGGCGCTCGGCGGTCTGCTTCCGGATCACCCAGGTCGCCACAACCTCCGCCAGCACATCCAGCGGCAGCGCGCCCGAGCCGAGCACCACGTCATGGAATTCGCGCAGGTTGAACTTCGAACCGAGGAACTTCCGCGCTGCTTCGCGCAGTTCCATGATTTTGGTCATGCCGATCTTGTAGGTGGTCGCCTGGCCCGGCATGACGATGTAGCGCTCAACGGAATTGACGCAGTCCACTGCCGCGTTGGGTGTCATGTCCACCAGGTAGGAGATGGCCTGCTCGCGGCTCCATTTCCACGCAGCACCATGCAGCCCGGTGTCCACCACCAGCCGGCAAGCGCGCCAGAGCTCGTTCGTCAGGCGTCCGAAGTCTGAATAGGGATTCTTGTAGAAGCCCATCTCCTTCGGCATACGCTCGCAATACAGGCCCCAGCCTTCGATATAGGCGGTAAAGCCGCCGAAGCGGCGGAACTTCGGCATGTCCTGCAGTTCCTGGGCGATGGAAATCTGCATGTGATGACCGGGGATCGCTTCGTGATAGGCGAGCGATTCCATCTCGTATTTGGGCTGGCCGTGCATGTCGAAGGTGTTGACGTAAAACACCCCCGGCCGGCCGTCGAAAGCGCCGGGCGCTTCGTAGAAGGCGCTGGTGGCGGACTGCTCGCGGAATGGTTCCACGGCTCTGAGGATGAGTTCGGCCTTGGGCTTGGCGATGAACAGCTCGTCGAGGCGCGCCCGCATGGCATCCAGGATGTCCTGCGCGTCCGCCAGATAGGCGCCCTTGCCTTCCTCCGTCTGCGGATAATAGAACTGCGCATCGGTGCGCATGTACTCAAAGAACTCCTTCAGGGAGCCTTTGAATTTCACGCGTGTCTTGATCGCCTCCATCTCCTCGCGGATGCGGGCCACGTCCTCGAGACCGAAAGCGTGGATCTCCGCCGCCGTCATGTCCGTCGTGGTCTGATCCTTCAGGCAGAATGCGTAGTAGGCCTCGCCGTCCGGCAGGTGCCACACGCCGTCCTCGGTGCCGGCGCGCGTTTGCTGTCCCTCCACCGCCGCGATCAGTTTCCGATAAGCCGGACCGACCGCACCGCGCAGGGCCCGCAAAGCGTCCGCGCGCAGCTTGCGTTTTTCTGCCTCCGGAATTTCGAGCTTGCCGATCTTTCCCGTGATGTCGGCCAGCAGCGGGCTGGCCTTGGCGTTGGTAAACGGCGCGCCGGCGATCACATTGCGGCAATCGCGCAGAACGTTGGCATAGATGAACTTCGGCGCAAGCACACCGCGTGCCTCGCCCGCCCGCATGCGCTCAATCACCTGATCGATCAGCCTGGGAATGCCGGCGAGCCGTGCCACATAGGCTTCCGCCTGATCGCGATCGGCAACGCGATGGATATTCATCAGGAAAGTTGGAATTTCCTGCTGCCATCCGAACATCTGATTGACCGGATAGCTGTGGAAGCGCCAGCGGTGACGGGCGATGCGGCGTTCGCATTGATCCACGTAGAGCCGATAGCTCAGCTGCCCTTGCGGTGTGAGCGTCGACGCGCTGAACAGCCGTTTGACCTCGACGAGTTCGGCCTGAGTCAAGGACAGGTCCTCGGACTCGCGCGCCTCGCTGACTTCGTCCCATCTCTCGAGGTTGGTCTTCAAACCCAGGTAAGACTGGGTCATGGGGCTCCGATTGAGCCAGAACTGGTAGCGCTCCTCCAGCCAGCCGTTCAGGCGCACCGTCTCCGCGTCCGGGCCCTGCGCAATGGCTCCGCCCAAGGGCAGCGCGCAGGCCGCCGTCGCCGCCAGAAATTGCCGCCGATGAAAACGCCCGCTCACGGTCTGCCCTCGATCCACATCCAGCGGGAGGGATGCATGTCCGTGACGTTTCCTGCAAACCCTTTCACGTACGGCGCCGACAATTCTTTCGCCACCATGTACATCACGGGGATGAAGGCATCGTCGTTCAGGGCGATCTGCTCGGCTTCCGCCAGAAGCTCCGCTCGCTTGCCGAGATCGAGAGTAATTCTCGCACGGTCCAGTAGGGCATCGAACGCCGGATTGACGTAGCCGCCGGAGTTGAACGCGCCGGCGCGGGAGTCCAGCAACCCCAGAAAAGTCTGGGGGTCGTTGAAGTCAGCCCGCCAGGCGCTTTTCGCGAAGCTGAAGTCGAACTGATGGAACATGGCGTAGTGGACCTTGGGTTCGTTGGCCAACGTGCGCGCGATGATGCCGCAGTCCTTCAGCATCGCCACCTCGCTGATGATCGAGCGTCGTGCGTCATGTCCGGTCATGTGCACGTACTCGAAGGTCAAGGGCCGGTCCGCCGTAAAGCCCGCATCCGCCAACAGGCGCTTGGCTTCCGCGCGCCGCTTGTCCATCGGCCAGTCGGCGAACGACAGCCTTGCGGTCGCGCGGGCGTTGGCGGTGCCCGGTGGTACGATTGCATGGGCCGGGACGCGTCCGTCGCGCATCACCTTGTTGGCGACGGTCTCCCGGTCGACGCAGAGCGAGATCGCGCGCCGCACGCGCGCATCGTTGAACGGCGGCCGCCGGAAATTCGGCACCATGTATTCCAGTGCCAACGCGGTGGTGATGTGCGCGACCCCCGGCATGTTCGCCTTCAACCAGTCGAGTTGGTTGATGGGAAATCCTCGCGTGCCGTAGTTGCCGTCGATTTCATGGGCGCGGAAGCGAGTGAGCGCGACCGTTTCATCGTCGATGGGATAGTAGATGACCTCATCCAAGCGTACGTTCGCCGCGTCGTAAAACAGCGGGTTCTTCACTGCTCTCACCTGATCGTGCGGACGCCACAGCGTCAGCTTGAACGCGCCGCTGGACACCATGTTCGTGTCGCGCGTCCAGGCCTCGCCGTGTTTGGCGATGGCATGCTGCGGCACCGGATAGGCTTGCGGCGAACTCAACAGGCCGGGCAGGTAGGGTGCGGGGGCTTCGAGGGTAATCTCGACGGTGCGGTCGTCGACCGCGCGCACGCCCAGTTTTTCGAGCGGCATCTTGCCCGCGTTCACGCCCTCGGCATTTTTGATGATGTAGTACAGCGACGCATACTTCGCCGCCTGCTTCGGATCGAACAAGCGGCGAAAGCCGAACACCGCATCCGACGCTGTCAGCGGCGCGCCGTCGGACCATTTCAGGTTCGGGCGCAGGTGGAAGGTCCAGGTCAACGCGTCGGCGCTGACATCCCATCGTTCCGCCGCGCCGGGGATCGGCTCGCCGTGCATGTTCTCGGTCGTGAGCCCGAGAAACAAGTCGGCCAGGATCGCGTGTTCCCATGTGGACGCGGACGCCTGCGGATCGAGCGTATCCGGTTCCGCCATATTGCCGCGGCGCAAGGTCTCCAGCGCGTCGGCAGGTGCCCCTGACAGGAGGGTAAGGATCGCTAAACCAAGAGAAATCGCGCGAAGGGACATGCCGTTTTCCTTACCACGGGAACGGCCCTTTCGCCTGCGCCATCGGCCTTATAAGCTCGCTCGCAGGGGAACACGGATGAACGATCCGACCACGTCCGCCAGGGAGCAGGAAGAGGCCACGATCCGCGCCAAGCGCGGAGAGTTGCTCGTGCGCCTCGTCTACGACAAGGACAAGGTTATCTTCCACGAAGGCGATTCCTCCACGGACGCCTATGTGGTTCAGTCGGGCCGGGTCGGCGCGTTCAAGAATGACGAAAGCGGGAAGCGAATCCGCCTCGCGATCATGGACAAGGGCGCCATGTTCGGGGAGATGGCGGCGATCACCGGCGAACCGCGCGGCGCGACCATGATGGCGCTGGAGCCGACCGTGGTGGTGCGGATCTCCAAGGCCATGATGCGGCAGAAGATCCAAGCCTGCGACCCGTTCGTGAAGGCGCTGCTCGACATCCTCATCAGCAACCTGACCCGCGTGAACGAGCGCTACGTCGCCAAGAACGCGATGGTGGAGAAGCTGGTCACGGAACTGAAGTCCGGCGCCCTTGGCGGCGAGAAGATTTCCGACGCCCCAACGCCTGAAGAATCTCCCTCGCAATAGTTGTGGGGTCGAAACCTTTTAACCAATTGTTTTAAATATATCTTCGGTAAATCTCGAACACATCGCACAATGGGTGTTCTCGTAAAAATTGCAACGAGCGCGGCCGCCCGCTCGTTGGAGTGTTAAGTTTAAGGCTGCCTTGATTGAGGGGACGGGCGCGCCTGCGATGTTGCCGGACCGGCCATCTCCCGAGCGTATCGCGCTCAATCGCACGACCTTCGGCGCGCGCTCCAGCGACGTCGAAACCGTGCGGCGCATGGGCGGCTTCAACGCCTGGGTCGATGACCAGTTGAGCCCGCCCGTCGGCGACGACGACGCGCTGGCGCAGTATCTCAAACAGCAAACCCTCTACATCCAATACGACGCCTACGACGCCATGGGCCTCAAGTGGCCCGCGGTCAACGAGATGCGTCCCCTGCAATGGCTCGATAAGTCCGCTGCGCGCCTGTGGACCGCCACGAAGGACGAGTTCTGGAAGATGTCGGGTGCCGAACAGCTCCGTCCGTTGGACGAGGTTGCTTCGTCGGTTTACATCCGCAACGCTCACAGCCGCTATCAGCTGCGCGAGGTCATGACCGACTTCTGGCTGAATCACTTCAGCGTCTCGAGCGCGAAGGACGTTCAGGGCGCCAACGCGCTGATCGTCTACGACCGGGACGTCATCCGCCCCAATGTCTTCGGAAATTTCCGCACCATGCTCGAGGCGGTCGCGACGTCGACCACGATGCTGAAGTATCTCGACAACGCCGACAGCGATGCGATCCATCCCAACGAGAACTACGCGCGCGAACTCCTGGAGTTGCACACCATGGGCCGCGCCGCCTATCTCGGGAAGCGCGGTGCGAGTGACGCTGTCGCCGGATTCACCGACGATGACATCATCCAAGCTTCGCGCGCGCTCTCCGGATGGACAGTGAGTCAGGGGCAATATGGCGGCGGGTCCGCCGGTCAACTTCCCAGCACCGGCGAGTTCACGTTCAACGCGTATCAGCACAACACCCAGGCCGGCGCATGCCTGGGGTTCGACCTCTCCGCGCTGCGCGGCATCGACCAGGGTCAGAAAGTGCTCGATCTTGTGGCGGAGCATCCCGCTACCGCGCCGTTCGTGTGCGGCAAGATCGTGAAGCGCATTTTCGGTTCCGCCGCGCCGCCCGCCGTGCTCGAACGCGCGGTGAAAGCGTGGAACGAGAACAGCACGCGTCCGGACCAGATCAAGCAGGTGCTGCGCGCGATCCTTCAGGATGGGTCCGAGGTCAGCACGTTGGCGCCGTCCAAGGTGCGCCGTCCGCATGAAGTCGTCATTGCCCTCGGCCGCGCCCTCGATGCGAAGGTGAAGCCAAGTCCGCATTGGCGCTATGTCTTCAACACGGTGTACGACGCGCCGTTTGGATGGCCCACGCCCGACGGGCGGCCCGATAACGACGAGTTCTGGCTCAATACCGCCACCAATATCGGCAATTGGTTGAACCTCAACTACGTCGCCTACAATGTCAGCTTCGAAGTGGCTTATTTCGACCAGATGCCGCGGAACATCGTGAACTCACCGATGCTGATGGCGGAGTTCTGGGTGGAGCGGTTGATCGGCTACGCGTTGAGCAATGAGGCCATGAACGCGCTGACGAAGCACATGGCCTACCTGAAGAACATCTACGACTATGACGGCAGGTCGTATGATGTCGCTCTCGGTCAGCAGTTCATCACGGCGCTCGCGACCGCGCCCGAATTCATGCTGCGCTGAGGGATGCCATGACGCTCTCGCGCAGAAATCTTATCTCAGCCGCCGGCGCGGGCCTCGTGCCGATGATGCCGGGACTCAACGTGGCTTTTGGCGCGAGCGGCGCGCCGACGAATACCGTGGTTTTCCTCTTCTTGCGCTTCGGGATGGATGGGCTGCAGATGCTCGCGCCCGCCGACGAGGCGGGATATCGCGATCGACGCCCGACGATCGCCTTGCGCACATCCGGCGGCGGGTCCGGCGTCGCGCTGGACACGCTCGACAACGTGCAGTTCTTCCTGCATCCGCAAGCCTTGCAGTTCCGCGAAATGTACAAGGCCGGCACGCTCGCTTTCGTGCATGCGGCGGGCGTGCCTACGTCACAGCGCAGTCATTTCGAAGTCCAGGATATGGCTGTCCGCGGCATGTCCGGGGACGATCGGTACGTCGACACCGGCTGGATGGCGCGGCATTTCCAATCGCGCGCCGCGACCGCATCTGAGTTCGCCGCGTCGTCTGATTCAATGCCGACGAGTTCCGCTCTGCGCGGCGTCTTCGGCATGGTTCCGACGTCCTCTATGGAGACAATGCGCTACCTCCTCACGGAGGGACGCGAGCCGTTAATCCGGGCCCTCAATGCGGGGAACAGCGCTCCGGCGCAATCGATCCGCAAGACCTTGGACACCATTACCTTCGTGAAGGACAAGGTTCAAAGTCTGCCCGTGACATCCAACCCCAACTACACCTGGGGCCCCTTGTCGCAGACGCTCCAGGGCCTCGCGCGCGCCATCAAGTTGGATATCGGCGTCGAGTTGGCCACCGTCGACTTCGGCGGGTGGGATCATCACGATCAACTGCCCGGCTTCTTTGCCAACCAAGCGCGCGAACTTTCCAATTCGCTTTACGCCTTCACGGATGATCTCGGGTCCGCCATGAATCGCGTCACTGTCGTGGCGATGACGGAATTCGGACGGCGCGTTGCCCAGAACGGCAGCAACGGTACCGACCACGGCGCCGCATCGGTGATGATGGTTCTGGGCGGCGGCGTGAAGGGCGGCAAGATTTACGGCGCTTGGCCCGGCCTCAGGGAGGGCGATCTCGACGGCGGGGACCTGCGCGTCACCACGGACTATCGTCAGGTGCTGGCCGAGGTGCTCCAGAAGCGCCAGGGCCAGACGGCCATTGAGGGCATATTCCCCAGCCTGGCCTACAAGCCCTTGGGGCTCATCACTTAGCCTGTCCGTCGTCGCCCTTACGGTCGCGACCTTTTTCCCTCTCCGGCGTTTCAATGCCTGGAGCCGGGGTAGTATTTTCCATGGGCTTTACTACTCCTAGGTGGGTCGTTGAATCGACTCATCGCAAAATTTATATTTAAAACAGAGAGTTCGCTGTAAGGGCTGTAGGCGCGGAAAACTACCGCGACCCATCTTAAGGTTGGGTGGATCGACGGGCCGGGACGAAAGGGGAGGCGCGGCATGGGGCGGATCGGGGTGAATTGTGCCCTGCGGGCGCTGGCCTGCATGCTCGGATTATGGGGTGTGCCCGCTCATGCCGTTGTTGAGGCCGATCAACTCCCCGATCTGAATCGCCTGAGCATCGACGAACTCGCCAATCTCGAAATCTCATCGGTGTCGAAAAAGGCGGAGCCGATCAGTTCCGCCCCGGCGGCGGTGTATGCCGTGACGCCGGAGGAGATTCGCCGCTCCGACGCCAATTCAATTCCGGAAGCCTTACGTCTCGCGCCGAACCTTGTGGTGCGACGCACCGATGCCTTGGGCTACGCGGTCGGCGCCCGTGGGTTCACCACGCTCGAATCCCAGAACAAGATTCTGGCCATGATCGATGGCCGCAGCATCTACTCGTCGCTGCATTCCGGCGTGTTCTGGGACAATAACGACCTTCTGCTCGACGACATCGCCCGCATCGAGGTGGTGAGCGGGCCCGGCGGCAGTTTGTGGGGTGCGAACGCCGTCAACGGCGTCATCAACATCATCACCAAGTCGTCGAAGGAAACCCAGGGCGCCTTCGCGAAAGCGGGTGTCGGCGATCTGGACTGGAGCGCGGCGGGTCGATACGGCGGGCGCATCAACAACAACCTGACCTATCGCCTCTACGCCAAAGGGCTCGGTCGCGGCTCGATGCAGTTCGCCAACGGCACGGATGTGGGCGATGCCTTCAACAACGTCCAAGGCGGCTTCCGCGCCGACTGGGAGGGCGACGCGAATGTCGTCACCGTGCAGGGCGATCTCCACAAGGGCGATTCGCGCGGCGTCTTCGGCGTCGACCTGCGCGGCGGCAATCTCCTCGGCCGCTGGACGCATCAGGCCGCCGACAGCAGCACGCGCATGCAGGCCTACTACGACTACACCTACCGCGTTTCGCCGGGGGTGAAAGAAGTCACCAACATGTACGATCTCGACGTCCAGCATAACCGGAGGATCGGGCCTCACGATGTTGTGGTCGGGGCCGGCGTGCGGCGCAATACCGATGCCTTCATGAACGCGCTCAACATCTTCGTATTCGCCCAACCGAAGCGCAGCCTGAATCTGGTCAACCTGTTTGTCCAAGACACGATCGCGCTGAGCGACAGCCTGCGCCTGATCGGCGGCGTGAAAGCCGAGCGCAACGATCTCACCGGATGGGAGATCATGCCGAACGGGCGCATCGCGTGGCAGCCGTCACACAGCACGTTGGTGTGGGCTTCCATCTCCCGCTCCATTCGCACGCCGTCGCGTATCGACCGCGAACTCGAGGCGCGGCCGCTCCTCATTCCATCGACGGAGTTCCAGTCGGAGGACCTGTTGGCTTACGAAGCGGGTGTGCGCATTCAGCCTTCGACCAAGCTCTCGCTTTCGCTTTCGACCTACTACAATGTTTATCGCGGATTGCGGTGTACCTGCTATGCGCCGGTCACGGTTTTCCCGATCCAATTCGACAACGCCTGGAACGGTCACGTCTACGGCGTCGAACTCTGGGGGTCCTATGCCCTGACGTCTTGGTGGCGGCTTCAGGCAGGTCTCAATCTCATGGGGCGCAAATTCCGCCTCCGCCCGGGACAAGGGTTCGGCAACGCGGACCAGAGTCTCGGCAACGAGCCGGATTACGACGCTTCGCTACGATCGACCTTCACGGTCACGCACAACGTCGATTTCGACGTGACCGTGCGCTTGGCCGATGAGATGCCCGCGCCGCTCGTGCCGGCCTACACCGAAGCCGACGTGCGCTTGGCCTATCGGCCTACCGAATCGCTTGAGCTATCCGTCGCCGGTCACAACCTGCTGCATGCGCATCACCCCGAAACCGGTCCGGTTGCGGGACGCCGAGAAATTCCGCGCTCGGTCTACGGCACCGCCCGGGTCTTGTTCTAAAGCCGGATCGTCATGTCTATCGCCGCAAGCCTCGGCCGAACCTACCGCCGCGCGATTGCCGCAGCGGCGGTGCTCGCCTGCGCGCTGGCGGGCGCATCATGGGGGGCTGACCCGAGTTCGCTCGAGTATCCGATCAAGGCGACCTTTCTCGTGAAGTTCGGCGAGTTCATCGAATGGCCCGCGGGCGCCGCGGATGGTGACTACGCCATCTGCCTGCTCGGCGCCGACAGCTTGCGCCCCGCCTTGGACCAAGCAGCGCGCGGCCAGAGCGTGCGCGGCCATCCCGTCGCGGTGCGACAATTGAAGGACGCGACCGAGGCGTCTGGTTGCAAGGTTGTCTACTTTGGTGACGATCGCGGAATCGACGCGGCCTTGTCGCAGCTCCGCGGCAAGCCGGTCCTGACCGTCACTGACCAGCGCGTCGCCGTCGGCCGCGCGCATGGAATCGTTCACTTTGTGATTCAGGAGAACAAGGTCCGCTTCTTGATCGACGACGAAGCCGCTGCTGCCCATTCGCTCATCATCAGCTCCAAGCTGCTGAGTCTCGCGGTGAGCGTGAATCGGCGCAAGGAAGGCGTGCCATGATCCGGCTACCGTTCCTGTCGGGCCGCGCGCGAGTCGTGCTTGTCGGCGCGGCCGTGGCCGTGGTCACGCTGCTGGTCGCCGGCTGGGCGCTCATGGCCTATGACACCCAGAACTATCGCGCGCAGAAGCTCAACGAGACCACCGTGCAAGCGCGGATTCTCGGCGCAAGCGTGACCGCTGCGTTGATCTTCGACGACGCCAAGACCGTGAGCGAATACATCGATGCGGTCCGCGCCAATTCCGAGATCGATGCGGCGGCTGTCTATGACGCAACCGGCAAGGTCGTGGCCCAGACCGCCCGCGAAGGTGCCGCCCCGGTGCCGGAGCGCAGCGGCGAGGGGCGGTTCGAAGCGGACGGCGATTTCATCGTCGTCGTGCAGCCGATTGTTCAATCGGGGGAGCGCGTTGGCGCGGTCTACCTGCGGACCGCCACCGAGCCGGCAGTGCGGCGCATCTCGCGCTATGCCGCCCTCATTCTTCTGCTGGCGATGGGATCTCTGGTGCTTGGGATCCTGGTCGTCGCACAGGCCATCCTGCGCAAGGCCAACGAGGAACTTTCCGACACCAACGCCCAGCTGCGCACCCAAATCGTCGAACGCGAACGCGCCGAGGAAGCCTTGCGGCAGGCGCAGAAGATGGAAGCCATCGGTCAGCTCACCGGCGGCATCGCGCACGACTTCAACAACATGCTGGCGATCATCATCGGCAGCCTGAGCCTTTTGAAGCGCCGCGTGGCGCGCGGCGAGCGGGATCTCGACCGCTATGCCGACGCGGCCCTTGAGGGCGCGAACCGCGCGGCCACGTTGACCCAGCGCTTGTTGGCTTTCGCGCGGCGCCAGCCCCTCAACCCGCAGCCGGTGGATTTGAATCGCCTTGTCGCTGGCTTGTCGGAGATGCTGCGCCGGACGCTCGGCGAGACGATCCAGATCGAGACGGTGCTTGCGGGCGGCGCATGGCGCACCAAGGCCGACGCGCACCAACTCGAGAATGCGATCCTCAACCTCGGCGTCAACAGCCGCGACGCCATGCCGAACGGCGGACGATTGACCATCGAAACGGCGAATGTCGATCTCGACGATCGCTACGCCGCCGCGCATACCGATGTGCGCCCGGGCCAGTACGCCATGATCGCCGTGAGCGACACGGGTGCCGGCATGAAGCCCGAGACCGTCGAGCGGGCGTTCGAGCCGTTCTTCACCACCAAGACCGTGGGCAAGGGCACAGGCCTCGGCCTGAGCCAAGTCTACGGCTTCGTGCGCCAGTCTGGCGGTCACGTGAAGATCTACAGCGAAGTTGGGCAGGGCACGTCGATCAAGATCTATTTGCCGCGTCTCATCGGCGAGCATGAGGCGGAAGCTGTCGTGCCGACGATGGGTCCGCCCTCATCTGGTGAGGGCGTGACCATTCTGGTCGTGGAGGACGAGGCCGGCGTGCGCAAGCTCGCGATCGACGCGCTCACGGAACTCGGCTATCGCCCGCTCGAGGCGGACGGTGCCGCCGCGGCGCTCAGGCTCATCCCGCGGCATCCCGAGATTCGGCTGATGTTCACGGACATCGTGATGCCGGAGGTGGACGGCCGACGGCTTGCGGATCAGGCGCTGAAGCTGCGGCCGAAGTTGAAGGTGCTGTTCACCACCGGCTACACCCGCAACGCCGTCGTGCACCACGGCGTGGTGGACCCAGGCGTGCACCTGCTCGGCAAACCCTATTCGCTCGATCAATTGGCGGCGAAGATCCGCGCGGTTCTCGACGAGCCGGACTAGCTCACCGCGTGTGGTGGCTGTTCCGGCAGCCCGGCGCCGATGTCGAGCCACGATTGATGCTGGACGCGATAGACCTTCGACAGGCCCTCGCGATAGTCCAGCGTGTCGATGATGCGGACATACTTCGCAATCTGCGTAAGTTTGCCTCTATGAGAAACGGGCAGGCTCACCATTCCAAGCACGACTTCACGGCCGCTGTTGGTGATGGCCGAGGCGCGCGTCAGGCGTCCACAGGGTCTGTCGAGAACCACCCGGTGCGACTTGGCGATCGGTCCCCGCAACTCGTTGGGCATGTAGTCGAGATAGTTCTGGCCGGTGATCTCGCCGAAGGCCTGCGCAAGGCCCGTGCCGAACAATCGGATCTTCAGAACGTCCTCGTTCGCCATATCGATAATGCAGGTCCAGGGCGCGAAGGTGGGATCGGCCTTGTCGAGCGTGTCGGCAAGCGTCGGCACGCAGTTCTCGCGCGGTAGCTCCAGCCACCACGCAATGAATTGAGCTTGTCCGGGAACGGGGGGTGGTTCGGTGGCGCCCATGGTACGGAGAGAAAGTAGGTGAAGTGCACAATGGAAAGCCAGCCTGTTCACGTTTTGGTTGCGAATCCATTACAAAATCGCCTGGTGTCGAGGCCTTTCGTTGCAAAAGCTGGGTCGACAATCGCGAATCCCGCGGCCACCTGATCAAGCGTCTGATGCATGTTGTGATCGGCGCCCGAGCAGCTCCTTGCCGGCCCCCGGCTCGTCCCATCCTCCCGCGCTACCCATTGGTGGGAAGCTCACTGATTGTCGGCGCTTTCTCGCCTCCAGGCCGAATGACGCCTTTGTGCGTCGCGCGAAATTTATCGCACGGGAACAACATGCAGCCGTTGGTGGTTGGACTCGGCGGGGTGACGTCCCAATAATCGCCGCGCTATTTCGTTCCAAATTTCCTTCCCGAACGGGGGGTCGGCTTGCGGACCTATACGATCTACTTCGGCGGCGACCGGACCAAACCCGTCACCGTGCATTGCCCGACCGACGATCATGCGTGCGACGTCGCGGAGCGCATCTTCCACAGCTTCACAAATTCGCCCGACGGCTACCAAGTGTGGGAAGGCGAGCGTCATGTCTTCTGCGGGCCGCGCCAGCGCAGGAAGATCGCGTAGAACCTGCGCGCGCCGCTTATCAGACCGATTGTGCGGCAGCAGTGCTGACCGTTACCCCGCATTGCGGGAGGGGAATATTGTGTGACGCGCCCTTAAGGGGGCGTACACTTAAGGGGCGTAAGCGTTGATATGCGTGAGTTCCGTGGCGGCCTCTGCCCCACCTCGCTCAGAGTCCGCCGCGGCGTACCTTTTTTAGGAGGCTCGCATGCAAGGACAGCGTCTCAATCATAAGCTCGATGGTTTCGAAGCCGTCGTTTGCGGAATCATGATGGTGGTGATGGCCATCGTCTTGTTGGCGATCATCACGCCGATGACATAGCCCACTCTTCGAGATGCAACGCACCGTCGCGGCGTGATCTTCGCCGCGACGGCGGGATGATCGTAGCGCCTACTTCTCAACCATCTGCCATGAGCCGTCCGGCTCACGGCATGCCGTGCCATAAGCGCGCTGGCGCTTGCCGTCCACGGTGATCTCCTGCTGGAACTCACGGCAAGTGCGGCCGTCGTCGGTTTCTCCGTCGCGCAGCGGCGTGACGCTGCCGGATGCTGTTCCGTCATTCCATGCGATCGGATCATTCAGGGGCGCCGAAGTGGCGGCGATCATCGCGTCTTCCTGTGCGCGGACCTGCTGCTCCGTCAAATATGCGTATTCCGCCAATTCCCACGCGGCGAGGCCGTAGTACGGCCAGGCGCGATAATCGTCATAGTACGAGCCGAAGCCGATGAACGTGCTCGGCCCCCACCAGCGGGATCCACGCCAGCCACCGTAGCTGCGGCCGTAAGTGGGCCGGCCGTAAGAGCGTCGTCCGCCATCGAAGCGTCGCCCATCAAAACGTCGCCCATCAAAACGCCGACCATCAAAGCGCTGGCCATCGCCGCGCCGCTCGGCGACATCGCGGCCGCCATAGCTGCGTCCGCGATCGGTGAAATCGCGACCTCCAAAATTCCGATTCCCGGACTCACGGTTCCCGAAGCGCCGTTCGCCGGCGCCACGATCACCAAAGCTGCGTGCTTCGCGAGAGCGTCCACTGAATTCGCGCCCGGCCGACTCGCGATTCCCGAAATTGCGGCCCCGGTCGGCATCGCCGCGGCCTGCAAAGGAGCGGCCTTCAGCGTGGCTTCCGCCACGGCGTCCGCCGCCATCTTGGTCGCGCGCCTCCGCGAACTGCGGCGCGACGACAAGCGCGATCGCGACCGCGGCGCCCGCGAGCCAACCGCCGAAGCCGCGAGCGCCAGTCCTGCCGTGAGATCTCTGAGAGATGGCCTTGTGAGCCCCGATCATTGTCGTCTCCATTGCGCTCCCTGGCTGCCGGCGCCACGCCGGCGATGCGGGGGCATCGTTAAGTACAGTCATAAGCAAGGATTGTGGTGACGGTGGGGCGTCGGCGTATCGTTTGGATGCACTGTCTGCGCGCCGCAGTGGCAGTGTGCAAAACATCCCGCGCGTGACGATAGGCGGGTGACGCACCGCGGTTGAATTTCGCGTGCGCGTTCGGAACAGCCGCGCGGCGTCGGCGTTCGGCTTTCACTCGCTGCAACAAGCGATGGCCGGCCCTTGGGCATGGACCGTCATCCAGCATCCCCGCCCAAGGGCCGACCCCCATCCGCCGAGTCGCGGCGAGGCAGGTGGCCCGCAAGTGATCGCAGCAGGCGAACTTCATTTTCGACGCTCAAGCATTGGTGATTACGACCCTCTTGATGAACCCGGCCGTCCCTTTCTAACTTCCGCGGATGTGTCGTGTGGTTTCAGGGAGGAGAAGAATGCGTCCCACACTGCTGTTCAGCGTGATCGCCACCGTGACCGCGCTTGTGTCCGCCCACGTCGGCGCGGCCACGCCCGGTGAAACGCTGCGTGATTGCCCCAACTGCCCCGAGCTGGTGGTGGTCCCTGCGGGCAGTTTCAAGATGGGCGATCCGACGCCCCCGCCGCCCAATATGCTGAACGTCGACGAGAAGGCGGTGCGTACGGTCACCATTGCCAAGCCATTCGCCATCGGCAAATACGAGATCACCTTCGCCGAATGGGATGCCTGCGTGGCCGAGGGCGGCTGCACCTACAAACCCGACGACAAGGGTTGGGGGCGCGGCAAGCAGCCGGTGGTTAATATTTCGTTCCGGGAAGTGCAGCCGTTTCTGAATTGGCTCTCGAAAAAGACCGGCAAGACATATCGCCTGCCGACGGAAGCCGAATGGGAATATGCCGCGCGGGCCGGGACCGCGAGCGCCTATCCGTGGGGCGAGGAGATCGGCCAGAACAATGCGGCCTGTGCGAAGTGCGGCAGCCAGTGGGACGACAAGCAGCCAGCGCCCGTGGGCTCGTTCAAGCCTAACGCATATGGGGTTCACGACATGGCGGGCAACGTCACTGAATGGGTCGCGGACTGTTACGTCTACAGTTACGTCGGCGTGCCGAAGGATGGCTCCGCGTTCGAGAACAAGAATTGCCAAGAACATGCCGCTCGCGGCGGGTCCTGGCACGATCCGCCGAAGCTGCTCGCCAGCTTCTCCCGGCAATGGTTCTACGCATTGAACGGGTTCGGTTTTAACGGGCTTCGCGTGGCGCGCAGCCTCGAGTAACCGAGCATCGCCTCAATTGCAGGCGATGCGTCCCGCCAGCGATGTGCAGATCACGGCGGGCTGGCCGGGCGTCTCGATGACGGTGCTGGAGCCAAATGGCTTGATCTGCATTGGCGGTCCGGCAGGCGTGGTCGCGACGCTGGTGCCCGTTCCGGCGGTCGGCAGCAGCATGGGCGGCCCGCCGACGGCCTGAAGGACCGTTCCGGCCTCCGTCGGCGAAAGCGTGATGGCGGGACCATTCGGCGGCTGGATCATCGCGCCTGCGCCGAAGGCCATCACCTCCGTCTGCGCAAGCGCGCCCTCGCCAAAGAGAGCGCCGCAGATGAGCGCAAACGCAATGCGGTTCATCGTCATTCTCATATGCATCGGCCACTATACCGCAGCCTCGCTGGTATGGACTCGCACTTGCTTCGAGATATTTTGGCCAATACGCGCAAATATTCGCGAATAAGTATGTTTGGTATCACGCAAATGCGAGCGCTACGTGTATTTTCCCGTACGGCGTAAAGCTTGATCTGATTTACAATCACCCGGGGTGAGTCGTCATTTTTAGGGCTGGGGATTGCGACGATGAAACGCGCGTTGAGTCTGCGGGTGCTTGTGTCCGCCGTCATGCTGGCGATCGCGGCTGTTCCAGCCGCTTCGGCCGCGGAGCATAAGACGGAGAAAAAAGCCGAAGCGCCGAAAGAAAAGAAGCCGAAGGCGCCGAAGAAGTCAGTGTGTGACAACAAGCTGCTGTCTTATCAGCAGCGCTATCTCTGCGGACAGCAGATGGCAAAGGTTCAGACCAAGCCGGAATTGAAGAAGGTCGAGGAGCGCTACACCAACATCGTTCGCGACGTTGAGCGTCAGCAGAAAGAAGAGAAGAAAGACTAGGGCGTCGACAAAAGTCCTGGTGCTGATCCTCGATCCCTTAGGACCTCGCGACAAACATATACATCGATCCGAAGATCCCCGGGGCGGCCGCTTCAAACCTCGTCCACGCATCGATATCCGCTTCAGCGCCGGGATAGTCCGCGCGGAAATGCGCCAGGACCATCGGGCTGACGTCGAACCGCTCAAGTCTCAAGCCGGCCGCACCCAGCAGCTCCTTCACGCGCGGAAGCGTGAAGCGATGCTCCTGAACGTGGAACACGAGATCGCGTAGCTCCGACATCGCGAAGAAGTCGCCCCACCGGCGCAACACCGCCGCTGGGTGATCGTCCGGGAGCGTGCGTACGGCACGGCGGAAACGGCGGAAATCCGCCGGCGTACTCTTCAAGCCGAGCTGCTCCCGCAGCGCGATTCCCGCGACCACGGATTGCCGGCCCGACTCCGTGTAGAGACCCAGCTCGATTGTGCCGCCCGGACGCAAAACGCTTTTCAGCGCCGCGAGACCGCGCGCCGGTTCCGCCATGTGGTGCAAAACGCCGACGGAAGAGATGCGGTCGAACGTTTGTCCGAGCGCCGCGACATTCAGCAGATCCCCATGGACGAAGCTGACATTCTGAATACCCAGTGACCGTGCTTGGCGCGCGCCGTAGGCCAGGCTGGCCAAGCTCAAGTCGATCGCGGTGACATCGGCCTTGGGCGAAAGCCGCGCCAGCCGAAGCGGATGCCGCCCTGTGCCCGCGCCGGCGACCAGGACCCGTTCGGGCGGCGCCGGGTTGGACGCCGCGGCTTCGAGTTCTGCTTGCGAGACCTGCGGTTTCGTCCACGTAGGATAGGGGCTCGCCTCGTACTGCTCCTGCACAAGGCGCGAGGTTGCGTCGCTGATCGGCAACTTGCGGATTTCACCGCGCAACACTTGCTCGGCCACTGGCTGCACGATTTGGGTCTCGATCAGGCGGGCGAACACGCTCGGATATGCCGCCGCGCCCGGAATGCGGTGGGCCACTTCCCCAAGGCTCAGAAGCCCGCGATAGGCCGCCAGCGCCGCGATCTTCAGTAGCGGCACGCGGCCTGCCGCCAGTTCCGTGCGCACTGTCGACTCAATCGCCGAGACCAATGCGGTTTCCTGCGGCGATTCATCGAAGACATATTCGGTGTGGAAACCCTGGATGCCGAACGCGGACAGGATCTCGATGGCAGTGTCTTGCGCCGGCCCGGATAGGTTTTTGCTCGCGGCCTCCAGGAAGCGCCTCCGCATTCGCGTGAAGAGCGCCTCGATTTGCATTTCCTCGGCGCGGCGATGGACCAGGAAATTCACAAGCAAGGACTGGCAGACGCGCTCGAGGGGACGCGCCCGGTCAGCGGCGAACTGCTCCGCCGTCAGGTCAGGGTCCGACGCATAACGGCCCAGGATGATCTTGATGGTGATGTTCAGCGCGCCGATCGGATCGATCTCCTGCAGCGTGATCGCGTAGGCGATGTCCTTCAGGAGCACGAGGTCGTGCGGGATGTTGGGCAACAAGCCGAGCGTGTGGGAGAACTGCTCCCACGCGCGCAGCCAGGTGGGATTCAGCGCCGTGGCCCGGTGCAGCAGACGCACCGCATCGTCCACCTGTCCCTGTTCCAGGCACAGGTTCCCGGTGCGAAAATGGAGGTCCGCGTCGGTCGGCCGTTGCACCAGCGCGTCGAACAGGACCGCGATGGCGCCGCCGCGGTTACCTTGCGCCACGTGGGCATCGGCCGCCGCGATGGCGTTGGCGATGACGGCGTCTTCACTCATGGGGGATCTCAGGGGTGTTCGGAGGGAGAGCGACCGCTTTCCTATCACGCGTCCGCCCCCCAGGAACAGTGCCGGCTAAAGGCACAAAGTCTCATTGGGACAAGGACTTCGAGCATCCGCAGCGATTGGATTTCTTGTCCCGCCGTGACACCGCGGTGACATTCCCACCCCCGCAGGCCCCTAAAGTGAACGCCTCAACGATCTGTCGGGAATCACCATGGGCCATCTCGAGAACACAAGCGCGCAGCTTGCGTGGGACCAGGCGGCCGGTCCGGTGCGGATCCGGCAACTGGGCCCGCATATCGGCGCTGAAGTGCGCGGCCTCGATCTTGCGCATCTCGATGACAGCGGCGTGGCGGCCATACGCGATGCGCTGGCGCGTCATGCCGTCCTGATGCTTCCCGACCAGGACCTCACGCCGGACCATCTCCTCGCATTCGCACATCATTTCGGCGAGATCGAGAATGAGCGCTTCATCCCTAAGCTCGAGGGCCACTCTGGCGTGCACGTGCTTCGCGGCATCAGCAAGACCAAGCTGACCACTCAGAATCTCATTTGGCATGTGGATCACAGCTACAAGGAACATCCGCTGGCGCTCGCCGCGCTTTACGCCATCGACGTGCCGCCGGTGGGGGGCGACACGTTGTTCGCCGGCATGGCGGCGGCCTACGACGGACTGTCGGACCGCATGAAGAGCTATCTCGACGGCCTCACCGCCGTGCACGACGTGATGGCCTATGGCCTGCGCTCGGGCCTCTTCAACACAACGGACGCACGTGCGGCCATCGCGCGCATGCCGCCACCGACCGAGCATCCCCTCGTCTGCACGCACCCGGCGTCCGGACGCAAAATGCTGTTCGTAAACGAGAGCTGGACGACCTCCATCATCGGCCTCGATCCCGGCGAAAGCCGCGCGATCCTCGACTACCTGTTCGCCCACGCCACGCGACCGGAATATCAGCTCCGTCTGCACTGGACCAAAGGCAGCGTGTGCGTGTGGGACAACTGCGCCGTCCAGCACCGGGGCATCCCGGACTACGACGGCCTGCGCCTGATGCACCGCATCGCCGTCACCGGCACCTGGCGGCCGGGCGCATAGCCGGACGTCCACCTCTCCCGTTCGAACAGCTGGCTTCGCCCCGGCGACGGGCGCTAGGCTGCCCGGGTTACTTCCTCCTTGGGGACGGCCCGTGGATATGCTCGAACTGTTCCAGCGCTTCGGCATTGCCCTGGCGATCGGACTGCTGATCGGCGTCGAGCGTGGCTGGCGGGATCGCGAGGACGCGGACGGCAGCCGTGTCGCGGGGATTCGCACCTTTGCCCTAATGAGCGTGCTCGGCGCGATCTGGGGCGCGCTTGTTCCTCTCGTGGGCGCAGCGCCCCTGGTCGCCGCCGGCGTCATCATGAGCGCCGCCGTCGGTGTCTTCTATTGGCGTGAAGGCGTCGCCCACAAGAATTTCTCCGCCACGGGGATGATCGCGAGCATCGTGACGTTCTCGCTCGGCGCCTTTGCGCTCTTGGGCGACAAGGCCGTGGCGGGTGCGACCGGAATCGCCGTGGTCTTTCTGCTGACGGCACGGGAACTCCTGCACGATTTTCTGCGCCGCATCACCTGGCCGGAACTCCGCTCGGCGGTGGTGTTGTTGGCAATGACGTTCATTGCGTTGCCGATCCTGCCCGACCGCACGATCGATCCGTGGAACGCCATCAATCCACGTGAGGTCTGGTTGATGACCGTCGTGATCGCGACGATCTCCTACGCCGGATACATCGCCGTAAAGGTGACCGCCCATCGCGTCGCCTTGATCTTCGGGTCCTTGGCCGGCGCGCTGATCTCCTCCACGACAGTCACGCTGTTGAACGCGCGCCTTGCGCGAAAATCACGGACCTCTGCCGGTGCGGCCTCCGCCGCAATCTGCCTCGCCTGGATCGTCAGCCTGCTTCGCATGAGCGTCATCGCAGGCACCTTGAACCTCAGCCTCGCGCAGCGATTGGCGCCGACAATGGGGGCTGCATGCGTGGTGCTGGCCATCGCCGGCGTCGTATTCTATCGCGCCTCCAAGGACGCGCCGGCTGAGCCGGTGTTTCGCAACCCGTTCGACCTTGGCCCTGTACTTGGGTTTGGCGCGCTCCTCACCGTGATTCTCGTGATTACCAAGGTCGCGCACGATGCGTTCGGTCAATCCGGGCTTCTGCCGTTGGCGGCGATCTCGGGGTTCGCCGACGTCGACCCCGTCACCATCTCCGTGGCGGAGATGTCCCGCGCCGGGCTTGCGCCCGCGACGGCTGCCGCCGCCATTCTTCTCGCTGGGGCCACGAATATGACCACCAAGATCGCGGTATGCGTCACGGTGGGCGGCGTGCGCTTCGGCCTGCCTTTGGCCGCGATCGGTCTTGTCAGTCTCGCGGCCGGCGGTGCGGCCTTCATGATCGTCGGCGACTAACTGCCTCGAAACCCTCGCGCGGGATGGCTACAATCGTCGCGGCCGGCTGTCGATCCCACCGGCCGCGCGTTCCGAAAGCGACGGGATTCGAGGGGGCGTCAATGAAACATGTTTTTGCGACATCGGCGGTCGGTGCAATGTTGGCGATGGCCCTCTTGGGGTCACCTGCGCACGCGGCCGAGCACACGCTGCTGGCGTCGCCGCAGACCATCAACTTCGGCAACTTCAACGCCGCCAACAAGCCGGCCCTTACCATCGCATCCGGCGATACGGTGATCCTCGAGGCCGCCACGCAGATCGACCCCGCCGACGTCGATGCCTCCGGTGTGGTGCCGCCGTCGGCTGTGCCGCAGTTCGTGCGCGACATTTTCCGCGAGGTGAAGGATCGCGGGCCTGGTCCCCACGTCCTCACCGGACCCATCTACATTACCGGCGCGGCGCCGGGCGACGTACTCGAAGTCCGTATTCTGGAAGTCGAAGCTTCCGCCGACTACGGCTACAACACCCAGCGTCCCTATTCCGGACTGCTGCCCGAGGATTTCACATCGTCGTGGCAGCGCGTGATTCCGATCGACCGCAAGACGAAGATGGCGACCGTTGCGCAGGGCGTAGTTGTGCCGGTGGACCGTCCGTTCTTCGGCACCATGGGCGTGGCCCCGCCCGCGCGGCTGGGCCGCATTTCCAGCGGACCGCCCGGCATCCACGCCGGCAATCTCGACAACAAGGACCTTGGCGCCGGCGCGACGCTCTACATCCCGGTGCATGTCGCGGGAGCATTGTTCTCCGCCGGCGACGGCCACGCGGCGCAGGGCCACGGCGAAGTCGACGTCAGCGCCATCGAAGCGAACCTGCGCGGCAAGTTCCAGTTCATCGTCCGCAAGGACATGCATCTGACCTGGACCCGGGCCGAGACCAAGACCCATTGGATCGTGATGGGTCTCTCGCCGAAGCTCGATGACGCGATGAAGCTTGCGGTGCGCGAAACCATCAAGTTCATCACCGAAAAGTTTCCCAAGCTCTCGCGGGAAGAGGCCTACATGATCGCGAGCGTCGCGGTGGACTATCACGTGACGCAGGTTGTGGACGGTACCGTGGGCATCCACGGCACGATCCCCAAGGCCATCTTCACGACAAAGGCAAACTGAACGTGAGCAAGCGCGGCGTTATCTACATGATGTGGGGAAACGCGCTGAAGGTAGAGATGGCGCTCCATCGGTCGATGACCTCCGTGGAGGAGATCCATCCCGAACTCCCCATCGAAGTCATTCGTGTCGAAGCGGCGGACGCGATTGAAGGCTATCTCCAAAAAGCCCGCATGTTCGAGCACTCGCCGTTCGAGGAAACGCTTTTTCTGGATGCGGATACCGTCGTGCTCGGACGGCTGGATTTCGGCTTCCAAAAGGCCCAGCAGTTCGGAATCGCCTGCAGCATCTGCGAGTGCCCGTGGGCGCGGCGGCACGCCGGCGGCAGCGGGGATCTTGTCGAGTACAACAGCGGCGTTCTCTTCTTTACCAAGAGCGCCAAACCCGTCTTCGAGACCTGGGCAGATTTGGCGCCGCGGATCGATTCCTCGATCGTGCACATCGACGAGCTTGGCCAAAGGGTCGTGTGCCCCTATGCGGATCAGCTCACGTTCTCCCTTGCGCTGGAGGAGAACAAATTTAATCCGTTCGTCCTGCCGCTGAACTGGAACTATCGGCCGCCCTGGAACACGACGTTCTTCGGCCCCGTAAAGGTTTGGCACAGCTACGCGGACGTTCCGCCCGGCATGGTCGAGCTCAATCGTCACTACGAAAATCCTGAATCGATCATCCAGTTCCACGAGCACTGAACGGATTCAAGGCGTTACCCGCCGGGACCTGCGAAATTGAGATGAGAGATCAGACTCGTTGTTCCGGCCGTTCGGCTAGGTCACGATGAGGATCGCGGAACAACCGCAGCGGGGAGCTGTCGTCATGGTTCAGTCTCAGTCTCTGGCTCATACACGCGTTGCCCGGCGCGCGGCACTTCGGGGCGTGCTTCGTTCCGCTCTCGCTGTGACGGCGGCCTCGACCTTCCCCGGCAGAGACGCCTTCGCCGCGGATACTCAAGCGATCGGAAGTCATGGCAACAAGGTCGTGCTCTCCGACGCCGCGGTCGTCGATCTTCAGAAGAATCTGCGCGGCGCCGTCATTCTCCCCTCCAACCTGGAGTACGACGCGACACGGCGTCTGTGGAACGGGGTCTTCGATCTTCGCCCGGCACTGATCGCGCGGTGCGCTTCCCCACAAGACGTTCAGAACGCCGTACGGTTCGCCCGCGGCCATGACCTGTTGGTGGCCGTGCGTTGCGGCGGGCACACCTACGCCGGACACTCAGGCTGCAATGGCGGCATGGTCATCGATCTCCGGCCGATCGACGGCGTCGAGGTCGACGCCAAAGCGCAGGTCGCGCGGGTCGGCGGCGGTTCCCTGCTCGGCACGATGGACCGGGCGACCATGGCGCATGGGCTCGCGACGACCGCCGGCGTCATTTCCCACACGGGCATTGGCGGCTTGGCGACGGGCGGCGGACAGGGGCGCCTACAGCGCAAGCATGGGCTGACCATCGACAACATTCGTGCCGTGGAAGTTGTCACCGCGGACGGCCGGTTGTTGCGCGCGAGCGCCAGCGAGAACCCGGATCTCTATTGGGCGGTGCGCGGCGGCGGCGGGAATTTCGGTATCGTCACGATGTTCGAGATGCAGCTGCACGCGATTGCCCCCGAGGTCAGCACCTTCTCCTATACGTTCCCGGTCGCCCGCGCCCAGGATGTGATGAAGCTCTATTTCGTTTTCAGCGCCGCCGCGCCGGATGAACTTTCGGTAAGCGCGGGCCTACGAACCTCGGCCAAGGGCGAAACCACGGTGTCGATCTCGGGCGGCTACATCGGTTCGCCCGCCGCGATGGAAAAGCTGCTGGAGCCGATCAAGAGCTTGGGCACCCCGGTCGCCACGCGCGTGGGCGGCATCGACTACGTGAAACTCCAATCCGCGGCGGACGCCGCGACCGCGGTGGGCCGCGGCTACTACGCCCGCGTCGCGTTCCACACCCGTCCCGACGAAAAGCTCGGCGCGGCCATGATCGACGTCATGACCAAGGTGCCGGTGCCGGGAATGAGCCTCGGCTTCTCGCAACAGGGCGGCGCATCCGGGCGCGTGGCGCAGGACGCGACGGCGTTCGCCAACCGGGATGCCCAGTATCAAGTGAGCCTCAGCACGGACTGGGACGATCCGCAGGAAGGGCCCGCCAAGATGAAGGGTGGCCGCGAGATCTGGAACCGAATCAAGCCGCTCACGGACGGCGGGTTCTACGTCAATCACGCCGTCGAGGACGACCTCGCGGAGATTCCCAAGAACTACGGCGGCAACTATGCGCGCCTCGCTGAACTGAAAGCCAAGTTCGATCCCACGAACTTCTTTCACTTGAACGCGAATATCGCGCCGAAGAAGGGTGGATCCAAGCAACGGACGTAGCTGAGTAGCAACACGGCATTAAATAGGGAGAAGGTCATGAATAGGCGGGACAGTTTCAAGGTGTCGTTGGGTGCGCTGGCGGCGAGTGCAGTGGCGCCGTCGATCGCCACTTCGGCCCAGGCGGCGGAAGCGCCGAAGGACCGTGAGCCGTTCGTGCAATATGGCCGGACGTTCGCGGAGCCGGATCAAGCCAATCCGTACGGCGTCAGCAAGGTTGCCTTCAACATGGTCTCGCCGGACCTTGAGGCCAGCAAGAAGTTCTACCGGGATTGCCTCGAGTACGACGTGGTCGACGAAGGTACGACTTCAAAGGGCCAGAGCGAAGCGCCGGGCATCGGCGCGCCGGGCCGGAAGTACATCAGCCTCGTCGTGCCGGGCCGTGCGGGCAACGTCGTGATCCGCGTGCTTGAAGCGCCGCCGGGCGCGATCGACAACCGGCCGCGCCCGACGTCGACAGCGATCGATCCCGGCCTTCTGGTGATTGAGCAGGGGACGACCGACCCGGCGGAATCCTATGCCCGCCTGAAAAGCTTCAATACGCCCGTCATCTCGCCGCCGCGCTATTACCTCTATCGCAACACCAACGCCGACGGCGCCGAGATCAACGGCCGCGATTTCGACGTGATGAGCTACACGGCGTTCGGACCGGGCGGCGAGCAGTTGTTCACGACGGCACAGGTCAGCAGCAATCGCACGATGCCGGCCGCGGGCGCGAGATTGCATTCCGGCTTCGGCGGCACGAGCGTCACGAGCCTCGACGACCGCCCCGTGCTCGACTTCTACGAAAAGGCATTGGGCCTGCGGCAGACGACCTCGATCACCAGCTATCAACACAATAACAACGATCTCGTCGGCGTCCCGCGCGGCTCGTTCCACACCTGGGCGCAAGTCGCCGGCCTCGGTGAGGTTTGGCAGTACTGGGCGGCGAAGGGCACGTGCTACCCGACGTCCTTGGACCGCAAGGGCTATGCCATGGTCACCATGCAGGTGAAGGAATTCGACAAGGTCAAAAAGCTGTGCGCCGACAACCGCGTCAAAGTCATCGGCCAAGGCGCCTTGCCGTTGCCCGGCCGCAAGCCGACGCAAGGCTTCTATATCCGCGGCGCTGTGGGTGAATTGATCGAAGTCATTCCCGCATAGGCCGGGCGGCAACCTTATGAGGAGATCACCGTGCTGAATCGTCGCGACGTTCTGAAGTTCTCCACAACCGCCTTGGGCGCGACGTTGCTCGATCTCAGCACGGCGTTCGCCGCGGGCGCGTCGCTGATCACGCGCGCCGTGCCGAAGACGGGCGAGGAGTTGCCGATGGTAGGTCTCGGCAGTTCGGCCAGCTTCGCGCGCGTGGCGCGCAGCGAGGATGCCACGGCGCTCAAGGCGGTCCTGAAGGCTCTCGTCGACGGCGGCGGTCGGGTGTTGGACACGGCCCCCGGTTATGGCGCCTCAGAACAGGTGACCGGTGCGATGGCCAACGAGCTCGGCATCCGCGATCGGATTTTCTGGGCGACGAAGGTGAACGCCTCGGGGCGCGATTTCAAAGCCAAGGCGGATCCGGCGGTGGCGCGGGCGCAGCTCGAAGCCTCGTTCCAGAAGTTCAATCTTCAGAAGATCGACATGATCCAGGTGCACGACGTGGCCGACGTGGCGACGCATCTGCCGCTGGTGAAGGAGCTGAAGGCGGCGGGACGCATCCGCTATATCGGCATCACGTCGACCCGCGAGCACCAATATGAAGAGCTCATCTCCTACATGAAGAACGAGCCCCTCGATTTCGTAGGCGTCGATTACGCGGTCGACAATCGCGAAGTGGAGAAGGAGATCTTCCCGTTGGCGCAGGACAAAGGCATCGCCGTCCTGAACTACGTGCCGTTTGGCCGCTCGCAGTTGTTCACCCGTGTGAAGGGCCGCGAACTCCCCGCGTGGGCGGCGGAATTCGACGCCAAGACCTGGGCGCAGTTCTTCTTGAAGTTCTGTATCAGCCATCCGGCGGTAACGGTCGTTACACCGGCCACCAGCAATGTCGCGAACATGGTGGATAACCTCGGCGGCGGCATTGGCCGCATGCCTACGTCAAGTCACCGAAAGAAAATGATCGATCTGATCGAAAGCCTGCCGCCCGCCTGATCGAGACGTCAGGGGCCGCGATGGCACATGAAGACGTCGTATCGCGTCGTCTTGCCGATGATCTGATGGTTGGGTTTGGGCAGGCCATCCAAGGCTTCGGCGTGAAGCGGCCATTTCAAAACGACGCGTTTGCGCGCGGTCGCAAGAGCCGCTTGCATCAATTCCAGCGCATCCGGATCCGCTCCGACCAACTGCCGCAGCACCCGCATCTCCTTTTTGACGAGGGAAGACTTCTTGCGGGGCGGATGCATGGGATCAACCATTACGACGTCGGCTTCGAGGCCGGGCAACAGAGTCTTGGCATCGCCGTGCAGGAGTGTCATGCGTGCGACGATCTCCGCGACGGGTGGTCCCGCGGCACGCGCTGCGGAGAGGCCATCCTCCAAAAGCTTGTGGACCGCCGGCGATCTCTCCAACAACGTGACGTGGGCGCCCAAGGACGCGAGTAGAAACGCGTCTCGGCCGAGCCCCGCTGTGGCGTCAATCACGGTCGGCGTGCTTCCGCTCGTGAAGCCCGCCGCTCTGGGAAGGTGCTGGCCACGTCCGCCGCCAAATCGGATTCGGTGGCCCACGCGGCCACCGACAAAATCAAGGACGAGCCCCTGTGGGTCCTCTTCCACAAACGCAGTGCTACTTTTGGCTTCCGACCGCGGCATCTCCGATTTCCAGCCAGCGCTTATACTCGGGCAGGTTTTCCTTCAGCGTCGCGGCGGGCATCCCCCACTGCTGATCCTTATCTCCGAATATGACGATCTTGCGCCCGTCGCAGGTGCGTTCAAAGACGACCTCTGCCCCGTGGCTATTGTGCTCTTCAAAGGTCGCAAAGCGCGTCACGCTGTGGAGGCTAACGTTCATAGAACACCTAATATTCAAAAAGGGTTGAGCGGGCGGCTGTCGCGGTAACGCTTCATCACGCGATGCCTGCGTGATATGCCGCCAATCCCCGATGCGGCGACCATATCATGGTGGCCGCCCGCTTCCGGGAACTAATTAGCAGCGTGCCGCAACTAGCTGGGGAACCCTCATGCAGGCTCGCAGCGCCCGCATCCAAGCGGTGTTTGGCCGTCACCCGGCGCCCGGTGCCGCGGTACGTGAGACGCGGTACATCATATCGCCCGCGGTTGTCACGCTGACGTTGTTGAACCGGCCCAGGATCTGCTGAAACCCGGCAAGTGTGTCGCTGATTCGGCCCGCTTCGATCCCGAACTTCTGCCGCTTGTAGTCGTTGGCGGGCGTCACGTCACTCCACGTCACCGCGTCGAGGGCGCGCGCGTCTTCTTCGAACGTCCTCCGCGACATGAAATCCTCGATGGCGTCCACGATCTTGTCGGCGGTCAGGACGTCCGCGGTCATGTCTTCCAAGTATTCACTCAACACGGCCATGAGCCGAGGACGGCTGCCGGTGATCACGTCGCCGCCACCGCAGTGTTCGGTCACGAGGCGCATGGCCTGGTCTACCGATGTCGCGACAACGTTGGTCCGATTGCAAAGATAGAAGTCGTGAACCGGTGACGGACCCATCCGCATGCTGATCGTCGGCACATCGAGGATGAGCGCCTCGATGCCGGTCGTGCAGCCCGGATGAATCATCAGGTCGGATGCTAGCATGAAGGGGATGTGGGGTGTTCTTTCCACCACGTGGATGTTGGTCGCGCCGATCTTCTGCACAAGCTTGTACCATGTGCCCGCGTTTTCCGTCGGATGCGGACGCAGCACGACGGAATGCTCGGTACGCATCAGCCGCTTCATCAACTGCCGGATGCCGGCGAAATTCTGATTCTCCCACACCACGAATTCGTTGAACTTGGCGGCGTTCACTTGAAGGTTGTCGGTGGGAAACACGCCGGAATCCACCCAGTTCTGAAAGTGCGTCCGCGGATCCGGGGTATCGAACGAATTGATCAGGCCGAAGTTGGTGTTGAGGAGGATGAACTTGCCGTACTTCTGCTTGATCTCCTGCGCTTCACGTTCATAGAGCGCTTTCATGCGCGGGCGCAGCAAATCCACGCGGGCGTTCCCGGTCAACGCGATCGGCAAGGCATCGCCGAAACGCCGCCGCAGATAAGCGACTTCATCGTGCCCGAGGGCAAAGTACAAATCGCACTTGGCGGCCAAGTCGCGCGCGTTGAACGTGATGGGGCCGGCTTCCATGACGAAACCGAAACTCTCTTCCTCGCAGACCGTGAACGCGAGGCCGTGTTGCCGCAACTTTGAGGATCGGTTCAGAAAGATATTGTTCAAGCCCTTCGAAAGATAAACGCCGGCCGGCAACGCGGGCGCTTTGTCATAAAGATAGTGCTGATACCCCAGCAACACGTCGAAGCCGCGCTCGGCCGCGATCGCGGCGGTCAGCAAGCGTGGCGCCAGTTCGCGCGAGCCAAGCTCGACAGGAAGGTGGAGGTGCCGTCTCATCGTCTCTCAAAGTCCGTTGCTATGGTCGCCGTGCTTCGGCGCCCTCCACGCAGGTGCCGCACGACGTATTCCTAACCTGTCGGGGTTGGGAAGGATGGCTGGCCTACTTGGATACTGTTCGAACCGAGCATTTCGAGCAAGTTCTCGCCTTTGGGCACGTCCCTGAAGGCGTGCGCACCGGGGCCTTCGTCCGGTAGCCCTTTCGGATGCTGCCACCTCGTGGGGAAATATACGCCGCGTATATGAACGGCGGCCCCAACCGTTCTCGAATTTATATGGCTCAAGCGCCACTTTCCCGACCGATTGGACGGGCATATGGAGCTAGGCGTGAACAAGTCAGTTATCGGCGCGATGGTCTCGGCCATCGCCTTCGGGGCACCCGCCGTTGCGGCGGACCAAGACGCGACGCAAGGTTGGCTGCCCGGGAGCCTCACCGGCAACGTTGCGCTGACATCCGACTACGTCTTTCGCGGCATCTCGCAGACCAACAACGGCGTCGCCGCTCAGGGCGGTCTCGACTGGGACACCGGTGCCGGTATTCATGTGGGTACCTGGGCCTCGAGCCTGAACTTGAATGACGGCAACCAGGCCACGACCGAGGTCGATCTGTACGGCGGCTATGCCGGCAAGATCGGTGACAAGCTCAGCTACGACGTGGGGTTCATCTACTACTGGTACCCCGGCGCGGCGAAGGCGCTCGATTACGACGTCTGGGAAGTCTACGCCAAGACCGGCTACGACTTCGGCCCCCTGGCCGTCAGCCTCGGCGTCAACTATACGCCCGATAACTCCGGCGGCACCGACCGTCAGGCCTGGTATCTGAGCAGCGGCATCACGGTGCCGGTGACTAAGACGCTGAGCATCAGCGGCGGTGTTGACTACTACGCCCGGAAGCCCTTCGCCAACTACACCGACTGGAACGTGGGCGCGAAGCTCAACGTCAACAACTGGTTCAACATCGACGCGCGCTACTACGACACAAACATCAAGGGCGGGTGTGTCGTACCGATCCCCGGGGGCAAGAACCTCTGCGTGTCCAAGGCCGTCGTAACCGTTTCACGCAGTTTTTGACACGGCTCAATGCGAGGAGTGTCCGACCGTGCTTGATGTGATCCTGCTGCTCGTTGGGGCCGTTCTTCTAGCGATCTCGGCTCTCTACGCCGTCTTTTGCGACCGCCTGTGAGGAGCCATCCATGACACTCGATTTCATCTTGGCCGGCGCTGTCGTGCTCGGTCTGCTCGGCTATCTCGTCTATGCGCTGATCCGCCCCGAGCGGTTCTAAGGAGAAGCAGTCATGACCGCCAACGGTTGGATCCAGATCGCGCTGTTCAGCGTGCTTGTGGCGCTCCTGGTGAAGCCGCTCGGGGCCTATATGACCCGTGTCTTCACCGGCGAGCGAACGCTGCTTTCGCCGATGCTCGTTCCAATCGAGCGTGCGCTCTACCGCGCGAGCGGCATCGATGAAAAAGACGAACAGCATTGGCTGACTTACACCGTCGCGATGCTGGCATTCAGCATCGCCGGATTTGCCGCGCTCTACGCAATCCAGCGCCTGCAAGGCGTGTTGCCCTTGAATCCTGCCGGCATGACGGCGGTCGAGCCGTACCTGGCGTTCAACACCTCGGCGAGCTTTGTCACCAACACGAATTGGCAGTCCTACGTCCCCGAGACGACCATGAGCTACTTCACCCAGATGGTCGGGCTCACAGTCCATAACTTCGTATCCGCGGCCACGGGCATCGCCTTGGCGATCGCGCTGATCCGGGCCTTTGCCCGCCGATCCATGTCTACCCTTGGGAGCTTCTGGGTCGATCTGACCCGGGCGACGCTCTACGTGCTGCTGCCGATCTCGATTGTGATCGCCTTGTTTTTTGTCTGGCAGGGCGTGCCGCAGAACCTGGACGCCTATACGGAGGTCGCGACCCTCGAAGGCGCCAAGCAAATCATCGCCCAAGGCCCCGTGGCTTCGCAGGAAGTCATCAAGATGCTGGGCACCAACGGCGGCGGGTTCTTCAACGCCAATTCCGCACACCCGTTCGAGAACCCGAACGGCCTGACCAATCTGGTTCAGATCATCCTGATCTTCTCGATCGGCGCAGCCCTTACCAACGTCTTCGGCCGCATGGTCGGCGATCAACGGCAAGGCTGGGCGATTTTCGCCGTCATGGCACTGCTCTTCGTCGGCGGGACGGTGGCGACGTACGCGGCAGAGGCGGCCGGCAATCCTGCATTTTCCGCTCTCAAGATCGACAGCGCGCCGAGCGCGTTGCAGGCGGGCGGCAACATGGAGGGCAAGGAGGTCCGCTTCGGGATTGCCAACTCCGCGCTGTTCACTGTTGTCACCACCGATGCGTCCTGCGGCGCGGTCAACAACATGCACGATAGCCTGATGCCGCTCGGCGGCATGGTGCCCATGGTCAACATCCTGCTGGGCGAGATCATCTTCGGCGGTGTGGGCTCCGGTCTTTACGGCATGCTGCTGTTCGCGATCATCGCGGTCTTCGTGGCGGGGCTGATGGTGGGCCGCACGCCGGAATACCTCGGCAAGAAGATCGAGGCGAAGGAAGTCAAAATGGCGATGCTCGCCGTTCTGATCCTGCCGCTCTCAATCCTCGGCTTCACGGCCCTCGCGTCGGTGCTCGATGTTGGCTTGGCGGCCCGCGCCAACATGGGGCCTCACGGCTTCAGCGAGATCCTCTACGCCTTCACCTCGGCCACTGGGAACAACGGCAGCGCCTTCGCGGGCATTTCCGCCAACACGCCGTTCTATAACGCGACCCTGGGCCTCGCGATGTTCATCGGTCGGTTCCTGATGATCGTCCCGACCATGGCGATCGCCGGTTCGCTGGTGAGCAAGAAGATCGTGCCGCCGTCGGCGGGCACGTTTCCCACCACGGGCGGATTGTTCGTCGGTCTGCTTGTCGGCGTCATCCTGATCATGGGCGGTCTGACCTATTTCCCGGCGCTCTCCGTCGGACCGATTGTCGAGCACTTCGCCCTGACCGCCGGCAGCGCGTTCTGAACCCCCGTTCTCAAACCTGGGACGACTTCGATGGACCTTTCCAAACCGCGTAAGCGCTCGGCTGTATCCAGCATCACCGATCCGAAGATTCTCGGACCGGCGCTCATCGACGCCGTCAGAAAGCTTAACCCGGCGCTGATGATGCGCAATCCGGTGATGTTCGTGGTCGAGGTCGTGGCCACCCTCACGACCATCCTGTTCATCCGCGATGTCGTGACGGGCGCGAGCGGGCTGGGCTTCTCTTTCCAGATCAATCTCTGGCTCTGGTTCACGGTCCTGTTCGCCAATTTCGCCGAAGCGGTGGCGGAAGGGCGCGGCAAGGCGCAAGCCGCCACCTTGCGCAACACCCGCACCGATACCTGGGCGAAGGTCTTGATTGCGCCCGACTCCTCGCTGTTCAGCAAGAAGCCAGCTGCCTCCTTGCAGGTCGGCGAAATTGTGCTCGTGGAAGCCGGCGACTTGATCCCGAGCGACGGCGAAGTGATCGAAGGTGTTGCTTCCGTCAACGAAGCCGCGATCACCGGCGAATCCGCCCCCGTCATCCGTGAGAGCGGCGGCGACCGGTCGGCTGTCACCGGCGGGACGCAGGTGATCTCGGACTCCATCAAGGTCCGGATCACGGCTGCCGCTGGTTCCACGTTTCTCGACCGCATGATTGCTCTGGTGGAAGGCGCGTCCCGGCAAAAAACGCCGAACGAGATCGCCCTCAATATCCTGCTGGTCGGCATGACGATCATCTTCGTGTTTGCGGTGGCGACCGTGCCGGCCTTCGCATCCTACGCCGACGGGCACCTCACGGTGCTGGTCCTGGTCGCGCTGTTCGTGACATTGATCCCGACCA
Source organism: Rhodospirillaceae bacterium (assembly GCA_965279655.1). Lineage (GTDB taxonomy): Bacteria > Pseudomonadota > Alphaproteobacteria > Rhodospirillales > Rhodospirillaceae > SCTM01. The sequence continues at coordinate 3,462,381 of OZ257255.1, read as the reverse complement.
CCATTGGCGCCCTGCTGTCCGCCATTGGTATCGCCGGGATGGACCGGCTCGTGCGCTTCAACGTCCTCGCCATGTCGGGCCGCGCCGTCGAGGCGGCAGGCGACGTGGATACGCTGCTGCTCGACAAGACCGGGACGATCACCCTGGGCAATCGACAGGCGACGGAGTTCCTTCCTCTGCCGGGGGTGAACGAGCGCGACCTGGCCGACGCGGCTCAGCTGGCTTCTCTGTCGGATGAAACGCCGGAGGGCCGGTCGATTGTCGTGCTGGCCAAAGAGAAGTACGGCATCCGCGGTCGCGATTTGGCGGGCCTCAACGCCAAGTTCATTCCCTTCACCGCGCAGACGCGGCTCAGCGGAATCGACGCGGAGGGCAACTCCATCCGCAAAGGCGCCGTGGACGCCGTCTTGGCCTACGCGGGGATTTCCGACAGAAGCATCGCACGCGAGGTCAATGCCATCGCGGCCCGGATCGCCTCGACCGGCGGCACCCCGCTCGCTGTGGCGGTCGGAAGCCGCGTTGTCGGCGTCATTCACCTTAAGGACATCGTCAAAGGCGGCATCAAGGAGCGTTTTGCCGCGCTGCGCACGATGGGTATTCGGACGGTGATGATCACCGGCGACAACCCGCTCACCGCCGCCGCCATTGCCGCCGAGTCCGGTGTCGATGATTTCCTGGCCCAAGCGACCCCTGAAAACAAGCTGAAGCTGATCCGCGAGGAGCAGGCCAAGGGCAAGCTGGTGGCTATGTGCGGAGACGGCACCAACGATGCGCCCGCACTCGCTCAAGCCGATGTCGGCGTTGCGATGAACACCGGCACCATGGCCGCGCGGGAAGCGGGGAACATGGTGGACTTGGATAGCGACCCCACCAAGCTCATCGAAATCGTGGAGATCGGGAAGCAACTCTTGATCACCCGGGGCGCGTTGACGACCTTTTCCATTGCGAACGACGTGGCGAAATACTTCGCCATCATCCCGGCGATGTTCTTGGCGTTCTACCCGCAGCTTCAAGCGCTCAATGTGATGAAGCTCTCCACGCCGGAAAGCGCCATCCTCTCGGCGATCATCTTCAACGCCCTGATCATCGTCGCGCTCATTCCGCTGGCGTTGCGGGGCGTGGCCTATCGCGCCGTGGGCGCGGAAAGTGTTTTGCGCCGTAACCTGTTGGTCTACGGGCTCGGCGGTGTCGTCGTGCCCTTCGTCGGGATCAAGCTGATTGATCTGTTCGTGTCCGCCGTCGGCTTAGCGTGAGGAAAGCAGCAATGTGGAACCATGTTCGCCCCGCCATCGTGATGATCCTCGGACTGACGATCATCACCGGCTTCCTATACCCCCTCGGTGTGACCGGCCTTGCCAAGGTCGCGTTTCCCCATCAAAGCGCCGGTAGTCTCATCGAGAAGAACGGCGTCGTGATCGGGTCGGCACTGATCGGCCAGAACTTCACCGACGCGAAATATTTCCATGGACGCCCGTCCGCGACATCTGGGCCGGACCCGAGCGATTCGACCAAGAGCGTTTCGTCGCCCTACAACGCCGGGGCGTCCTCCGGCGCGAACCTTGGCCCGACGTCGCAGGCGCTCCTCGACCGGGTCAAGGCAGAGGCCGACAAACTGCAACAGGAAAACCCGACGACACCGGTCCCCGTCGATCTGGTCACGGCCTCAGCGAGCGGGCTCGACCCTGACATTTCGCCCGCCGGCGCTCTGTTTCAGGTGCCGCGCGTGGCGAAGGCGCGGGGCATTTCCGAGGAACGCGTGCGGCAGGTCGTGGGGGCCCATACGGAAGGCCGGCTGTTCGGCCTGATTGGCGAGCCGCACGTCAACGTGCTTCAACTCAACCTTGCCCTGGATGAGCTATCCGCCAAGTAAGGCTGCTGCCAAAGCGGCGCACCGGGAGTAAGTTTGGCGCAACGGAAGGCTCTCACCGACGCCCATGGCCGAGGATCGACAAGCGCGTGACGTGCGGCCATCGCCGGAGGCCCTGCTTGAGCAAGCGGCACGGGAAGGGCGCGGCCGTCTGAAGATATTCCTCGGCGCGGCGCCCGGCGTGGGCAAGACGTTCGAGATGCTGGAAACCGCCCAGCGCAAGCGCCGCGACGGCGTCGATGTCGTCGTTGGCGTTGTCGAGACTCACGGGCGCAAGGAAACCGAGGCGCTGTTGCAAGACCTCGAAGTCGTTCCGCGTCGGCGCATCGACTACAAAGACCGCGTCCTCGACGAGATGGACCTCGACGCGATCATCGCGCGCCGTCCCAAGCTGGTGCTGGTGGACGAGTTAGCGCACACCAATGCGCCGGGTAGCCGCCACCCGAAGCGGTACCTCGACGTGCAGGAGTTGCTGGACGAAGGCATCGACGTCTACAGCACGCTCAACATCCAACATCTCGAAAGCCTCAATGACGTCGTGGCGCAGATCACGCGGATTCGGGTGCGCGAGACGGTGCCGGACTCCGTCATCGACAAGGCTGGTGACGTCGAGGTCGTTGATCTGACGCCCGAGGACCTGATCCAGCGGCTGAAGGACGGGAAGGTCTACGTCCCGGAGCAGGCCGAACGCGCCGTGCGCAACTATTTCATGCCGGGCAACTTGACGGCGCTTCGCGAGCTTGCCCTGCGCCGCACGGCCCAGCGCGTTGACGATCAGATGGTCAGCTACATGCGGTCGCACGCGATCCAAGGCCCGTGGGCGGCCGGAGAGCGTGTGCTCGTCTGCGTCAACGAACACCCGAGCGCGCCGGGCCTCGTGCGCTACACGCGACGCCTTGCGGATCGGCTGCGCGCGACCTGGGTCGCGATCCACGTCGAAACCTCCCGCACGCTGCGCCTAAGCGAGACGGAAAAGAGCCGTGTTGCCGAAAGCCTGCGCCTTGCCGAGCATTTGGGCGCTGAGGCGATCACCATTCCCGCCGCCGATGTTCAGAGCGGCGTGCTTGAATATGCGCAAGCCAACAACGTCACGCATATCGTGATTGCCAAGTCCCGGAGGTCGCGTCTCTCGGAGCTTTGGCGGTCCTCCGTCACGCACGATCTCATTCGCCGTGCCGGGGACATCAGCGTACACGTCATTGCGGAATCGACCGTTGCCGGATCGCCGGGTGTGAAGCAGCAGCAAGACGACGCTGGGCGCGCGTCCGCGTTCGACTTCGCGCCCTACTTTGGAACGCTCGGAATCGTCGCTGGCGGCCTAGTGGTATCGCTCGCGCTCCAGCAGGTCTTGGAAATCTCCAGCGTCGCGCTGGTATTCCTGACGGCGGTCCTTGTGGCCGCCGTGACCTACGGGCTCTGGCCGTCGCTCTTCGCCGCCTTCGTCAGCGTCCTGGTCTACAACTTCTTTTTCCTGCCGCCGCTCTACACCTTCACGATCTCCAATCCGGAGAACGTCGTTGCCCTGTTCTTCTTCGCGGTCGTTGCCGTCGTTGCCGGCAATTTGACGGCCCGCGTTCGGGCGCAGGCCATCGGCGCCGGGCAGCGCGCGGCCATGACTGAGGAATTGTATGTCTTTAGCCGCAAGCTGGCGGGGTCGGTGTCGCTAGAGGACCTGCTATGGGCAACCGCATATCAGATCGCCTTGATGCTCAAAGTCCGCGTCATGCTCCTGCTCCCGGACGGAGATCGGTTCGAGGTTCGTGCAGGATACCCGCCCGAAGACACCTTGCCTGAAGCCGACTTCGCGGCGGCGCGATGGACGTGGGAAAATGCGCGGCCGGCGGGGCGAGGCGCCGACACCTTGCCGGGGGCCCGATGGCTGTTCCTGCCGATGGTCACGGGGCGCGGTACGGTGGGCGTGGTCGGCTTGGACAGCGACCGGCCGGGGCCGCTGCTGACGCCTGATCGGCGGCGGTTGCTGGACTCCCTTGTCGATCAGGCGGCGCTCGCGATCGAGCGTATCAACCTGGCCCGGGACATCGACCGGGCAAAGCTCACCGCGGAAACGGATCGTCTGCGGGCCGCATTGCTCACCTCGATCTCCCACGATCTGCGGACGCCGCTTGCGTCGATCCTGGGCGCGGCTACCAGCTTGCAGAACTATCGTGACCAGCTGGATGAAAAGGCAAAGCACGACTTGACGGGAGTCATCCAGGAAGAGTCCGAGCGCCTAAACAGGTTCATATCGAACCTCTTGGACATGACGCGCCTTGAATCCGGGGAGGTCGCTCTGCAGGCTGGTCTAATAGACCTCAGCGATGTGGTGGGCAGCGCTCTTGAACGTGCTCGCAAGGTCTTGGACGGGCGGGCCGTCAGGATGGGCCTTGCGCCTGACCTGCCGATGCTGAAGCTCGATCCTGTGCTCTTTGAACAAGTCCTTTTCAACCTGCTCGACAACGCCGCGAAATACTCGCCAGCCGGCACGGCGCTTGAAATCCATGCCGAACGCAACGACACCCAGGTCGTATTGCGCATCGCCGATGAAGGCGAGGGCATCCCCGAGGCCGACCTAGAACGTATCTTCGACAAATTCTACCGCGTCCACGCTGGCGACCGTAAACGCGCGGGAACTGGACTGGGTCTCGCGATATGCCGAGGGTTTGTAGAGGCGATGCGAGGCACGATCGTTGCGGGCAACCGAAAGGACCGCAGCGGGGCGGTGTTCACCATCACGCTGCCGGTCCCAACTGACGTTGCGACGGTAGGAGCCGGAAACTCATGACCGGACAGTCCGCGCCCTTGCGCGTGCTCGTGGTTGACGACGAGCCGCCCATTCGTCGCCTGCTGCGTACCACGCTCACCTCGCAGGGATACGATGTGCTGGAAGCTGACGACGGCTCGGCAGCGCTCCAGATGATCAGAACAAATCACGTCGATGTGGTGGTGCTGGATCTCGGGCTGCCGAACTTGCACGGCTTCGACGTTATCGAAAAATTGCGGGAGATGAAGTCAGCTGTACCGATCATCGTTTTGTCGAGCCGTGCCGACGAGGCCGGCAAGGTCAAGGCGTTGGACCTCGGCGCGGACGACTACGTCACAAAGCCCTTCGGCGTTGACGAGTTGCTCGCGCGCATCCGCACGGCTTTGCGGCACCGCCTCCAGCAGGGCGGCGAACCGCCGATCTTCCGCAGCGGGGATTTGACGCTCGACTTGGTCCGGCGGGTCGTCACGGCGCGGGGCACGGAGGTGAAGTTGTCGCCGCGCGAATACGATCTCCTGCGGGTGCTGGTCGCCCATGCCGGCAAGGTGCTGACCCACAAATTCCTCATCAACGAGGTTTGGGGCGGGGCAACCGACGTCCAGTACCTGCGGATATACGTCCGCGCTCTGCGGCAGAAGCTGGAGGCCGATCCCGAGCGTCCTCAACACATCCTCACCGAGCAGGGTGTCGGCTATCGCTTGCGGCTTGTGTCTGAACCCTGATGCCGAAGATCAGCGATATTCTGGACCGGCGGCACGTCATCCCCGGTCTCAATGCGGGCGACAAGACCGAGTTGTTGCGTGAACTCGCAGGACGCGCGGCCCTGGCCCTCAAATTGGACGAGCGCGCCATATTCGACGCCTTAATGGCCCGCGAACGCCTGGGATCGACGGGGGTTGGCGGCGGTGTGGCGATCCCGCACGCCCGCATTGCCGGTTTATCCGACTCATTCGGCCTGTTCGCCAGGATAGAACCGCCCTTGGACTTCGCGGCGATCGATGACAAGCGGGTAGATGTGGTCTTCTTGCTCCTCACACCAGCAGCGGGCGCGGCCGACCATCTGTCTCTGCTCGCCGCCGTTTCTCGCCGACTGCGCGACCACGCAACCGTTGCCGCGATCCGTGCTGCCGACAATGCCAAGGAGATATTCGATGCATTGGCGGCGGAGAGATAGGACGCTGGAACCGCCGAGAGCGTCACGCCGCGCTGCTACGCCGTGATACGTCTCGGCGACGCGGCGCCGCCCGGTAGTCCTTGTTTTCTCAGGAAGTCGGAGGATTGGCTGGGGGACTAGGATTCGAACCTAGATTCACGGAGTCAGAGTCCGTTGTCCTACCGTTGGACGATCCCCCACCAGGGGCGCGGGGCCCATGGAGATTTGGGGGCCCGGCGAATCGAGGCGGCATACTTATCGGATCGACCCGCCTTTTCAAGTGCCGGTCTGACCAAAGCGCGGGCCGCAGGGCTTCAACCCCGGTCTTGGAGGCTTTCGCCAGTTACGCGAAGGGACTAGCATTAACCTGTTCGGGCCGTGCCAGGGGGGCGCAGGTCCGAGAAAGGGGCCGCGGACCGGAAGGCCAGGGGCATGACCGATCTCACAGGGCCGTCGCTGGGGCATGCCCCCGGGCCGCAACAGCCGCCGCCGCAACCTGGGCTGCAGCGGCTCGATGGCAGCCCCGCGCCGCATCTGGATAGCGCCTCCGCCCAGCTGGATGGCGTCTTCGCGGCCCTCGATCTCGGCACCAACAACTGCCGCATGCTCGTGGCCCGTCCCACCGGCGGCCGCGCCGCCGCAACCGGCGCCCCGCAGCCCGGCGAATTCCGCGTCATCGACTCCTTCTCGCGCATCACGCGCCTGGGGGAAGGCCTCAGCCGTTCCGGAGAACTATCCGTCGAAGCGATGGACCGCACCATCGACGCGCTCAAGCGCTGCGCGGAGAAGATGGAGCGCCGCCGCGTCACCGCTTCGCGCCAGGTGGCGACGGAAGCCTGCCGCCGCGCCGTCAACTGCGAACAGTTTCTGGATCGGGTGGTGCGGGAAACCGGCATCCAGCTCGAGATCATCTCGCCGCATGAAGAAGCGACGCTGGCGCTCAAGGGCTGCGCCGCCTTGCTCGACCGCAGTGTGCCGTTCGCGGTGATCTTCGATATCGGCGGCGGCTCCACGGAAGTGCTGTTCGTGCGCATCGATGCCACCAGCCTTTCGGTGGAAGGCTGCATCTCCCTGCCCATGGGCGTGGTGACGGTGGCGGAGGATTGCGGCGGCGGCGATCTGTCGGAACGCACCTATAGCGCCGTGATCGAGCATGTCGCGAAGCAGCTGGCGCCCTTCGAGCAGCACCACGACATCCGCACCAAGATCGCCTCAGGCGCTGTGCAGATGATCGGCACCTCCGGCACGGTCACCACCTTGGGTGGTCTGCATCTCGGCCTGGATCGCTACGACCGCGCCGCCGTGGACGGCCTCACCCTGGACTTCGGCGTGCTCGAGAAGATCAGCCGTTCCTTGTGCGGCATGACCATCCACCAGCGCGCGGCGGAGCCCTGCATCGGCTGGCAGCGCGCCGATCTGGTGCTCGGCGGCTGCGCCATCCTGGAGGCGATCTGCGGCCTGTGGCCCGTGGGCCGCCTGCGGGTCGCGGACCGGGGCCTGCGCGAGGGCTTGCTGATGGACCTCATCCACCCGGCGGCGCTCCAGGTCGCCCCGGGGCAGTTGCAGCGGTTCTGACCGCCGCTCGCGCTTCCGCGCGGGGACTGGTAAACCTCCGCACTATGAGCAAATCCAAAGGCACCAAGGCTCCCGGCAAATCCCGTAAGCCCCCGCACGCCAGTACCGTCAAGATCAGCGGCAAGATCAGCGGCAAGGTCGCGGTGAAGGTCACGGGCAAAGGCGCGGGCCACGTCTCCGACAAAGGCGCCGGCGGCTCCGGCCGCGGGCTGGCGGTGCGGGTGAAATCCGCCAAATTTCGGCCGGTCGGCTCGACCGCGTGGCTCAAACGCCAGCTCAACGATCCCTATGTAGCCCGCGCGAAAGTGGAAGGATGGCGCAGCCGCGCGGCCTTCAAGCTGCTCGAGATGGACGACAAGCTGCACCTGCTCAAGAGCGGCAAGCGCGTGGTCGATCTCGGCGCCGCGCCCGGCGGCTGGACCCAAGTGGCCGTGCAGCGCGTGAAGGCCCAGGACGGGAAGGGCAAGGTGGTCGCCCTCGATATCCTGCCCTGGGAGAACGTGGCGGGCGCCACCTGCATCACCCTCGATTTCCTCGATGCCTCGGCGCCGGACATCCTCAAGAAGGCCATGGGCGGCCCGGCCGACATCGTGCTCAGTGACATGGCCGCGCCCACCACCGGCCACGGCCCGACCGATCACCTGCGGATCATCGGGTTGGCCGAGGCCGCATGGGAATTCGCCGTGGAGGTTCTCGCCCCCGGCGGCACCTTCATCTGCAAGGTGTTCCAAGGCGGCACCGAGGGCGATCTTCTGAAGATGCTCAAGACACGCTGCGCCGTCGTGAAACACATCAAGCCCCCCGCCAGCCGCAAGGGCAGCGCGGAGGTCTATGTCGTGGCGCTGGATTTCAAGGGCTAGCGGCGCCGTCACCCACCACTTAAAGCGTTGCAGGACAGGCATTTACCCAGTCCTTGCGCCCCCTTTTGAACCATGCAATAACCCGCAACCTTTTTTCCGGCGGTAGGATTGGTTGATGGAGATTGCCGCGATCGCTGAAGCACTGACGTTTGACGACGTCCTCCTCGTGCCTGCTGCGTCCTCGGTCCTCCCTGCCCAAGCCAATACCAAGACCCGCCTCACCAAGGGCATCTCCCTCAACATCCCGCTGATCTCCGCCGCCATGGATACGGTGACGGAAAGCGGCCTCGCCATCGCCATGGCCCAGGCCGGCGGCATCGGTGTGATCCACAAGAATCTCGACATCGCCGCCCAGGCGCAGGAAGTGCACCGGGTGAAAAAGTTCGAGAGCGGCATGGTGGTCAACCCGATCACCATCCATCCGGACCAGACCCTCAGCGACGCCTGGCGCATCCGCGACCAGTACAAGATCTCCGGCATTCCCGTGGTCGATCGCGGCGCGGGCAAGCTGGTCGGCATCCTCACCAACCGCGACATGCGTTTCGCGGTCGATCCGAACCAGAAGATCAGCGACCTGATGACGAAGGACAAGCTGATCACGGTGCCGGAGACCGTCGAGCGCGAACAGGCGATCAAGCTGCTCCATCAGTACCGCATCGAACGCCTGCTGGTGGTCGACAAGGGCGGCATCTGCGTCGGCCTGATCACCGTGAAGGATATCGAAAAAGCCCGCGCCCATCCGCTCGCCTGCAAGGACGAACAGGGCCGCCTGCGCGTCGCCGCCGCCACCGGCGTGGGCGACAGCGGCTATGAGCGCGCGGAAGCGCTGCTCGCGGCGGGCGTGGACGTGATTGTGGTCGACACCGCCCACGGCCATTCCTCCGGCGTGATCGAGATGGTCGCGCGCATCAAGAAGCAGTCGAACTACGCGCAAGTCGTCGCCGGCAACATCGCCACGCCGGAAGCGGCGCGCGCGCTGATCGACGCGGGCGCGGACGCGGTGAAGGTCGGCATCGGTCCTGGCTCCATCTGCACCACGCGCATTGTCGCGGGCGTCGGCGTGCCGCAGCTCACCGCCGTGATGGAAGTCGCCGAACTCGCGCGCAAGTCCGGCGTGCCGGTGATCGCCGACGGCGGCATCAAAAGCTCCGGCGATATCGCCAAGGCGATCGCCGCGGGTGCTGATTGCGTGATGATCGGCTCGCTGCTGGCGGGCACGGAAGAAAGCCCCGGCGAAGTGGTCCTCTATCAGGGCCGCACATATAAGGACTATCGCGGCATGGGCTCGCTTGGCGCCATGGCGCGCGGCTCCGCCGACCGCTACTTCCAGGAAGAAGTGCGCGACAACATGAAGCTGGTGCCGGAAGGCGTCGAAGGCCGCGTGCCCTACAAGGGCCCGGTGAACGCCGTCATTCACCAGTTGATCGGCGGCTTGAAGGCCGCCATGGGGTACACCGGTAACGCCACTCTCGGCGCCATGCAGACCAACTGCAAATTCCGCCGGATCACCGGATCCGGAATCCGCGAAAGTCACGTCCACGATGTCATGGTTACGCGCGAACCGCCGAACTATCGCATCTCCAACACCTGATCCGATCTCGATCGGACAAGGCGGGAGATCATGACGCCCGCCTCCCGCCTGCAAGCCGCCATCGATGTGCTGAGCGAAATCAACGCGGCGGACCGTCCCGCCGACGGCACCATCGCGGCATATTTCCGCGGCCGACGTTACATCGGCTCCAAGGACCGCAAGGCCATCGCGCACCAGGTTTGGCGCATCCTGCGCAACCGCGCGAAGCTGATCTGGGCGCTCAACGCCGATCACGCCACGGCGCGCCTGCTCGTGCTCGGCGATCTCGTGATGAACGAACAGAAGACCGTCGACGGCACCGCCGGCCATTTCTCCGGCGAGCACTACGAGCCCGAGCCGCTGTCTGCCTATGAGCGCAAGACCGCCCAGCGCCTGGAGAAGATCGACTACACCAAGGCGCCGCTGGAAGTGCAGCTCGAGCTGCCCAAGTGGCTGCTGATAAAATTCGAGAAGGCGTTCGGCGAGGCCACCCGGCAAGAGCTAGAGGCCCTGAGCGTCGAAGCGCCGCTCGATTTACGCGCCAACACACTGAAGACCACGCGCGACGAGGTGCTCGCCAAACTCACGGCGGAAGACCTCGCGCCGACTCCGATGCCGTACTCCCCGTCCGGCGTGCGCCTGCCCGCGCGCATCAACCTCGGCACCCACAAAGGCTTCCAGGACGGCATCTTCGAGGTGCAGGACGAAGCCTCGCAGCTCTGCACCATGCTGGTCGATGCCAAGCCCGGCATGGCCGTGATGGACCTCTGCGCCGGCGCCGGCGGCAAAACGCTCGGCATCGCCGCCACCATGCAGAACAAGGGCCGTATCGTGGCTTGCGATATTTCCGTCGGCCGGCTGGAGCGTTCGAAGCTCCGCCTGCGCCGTGCGGGCGCGCACAACGCCACCTTGCGCATTCTCGAAGACAACGACAAATGGCTCCGCCGCCAGGAAGGCGTGTTCGATCGCGTGCTGGTCGACGCGCCGTGTTCCGGCACCGGCGCGTGGCGGCGCAATCCCGACGCCCGCTGGCGCCTGGAGACGGAAAACCTCGTCAATCTGAAGGCCACCCAGGATGCGGTCCTGGAACAGGCCGCGCCCCTGGTGAAAATCGGCGGCCGGCTGATCTACGCCACCTGCTCCTTGCTCCCGGAGGAGAACACCGAGCGCGTCACCCAGTTCCTCGCGCAGCATCCGGAATTCAAAGTGCTTCCGGTCGGCGACGTGTGGCGCGCGGTCTTCGGCAGCGAACCGGTGACCAAGGAAAACTTCCTCACGCTCACGCCGCTCCGCCATGGCACGGACGGCTTCTTCGTCGCTATTCTCGAACGCCAGCCTGACGCAACACCCGACGCCCAAGCAAACGCCGACCAGGGGGAAACATGAGTTCTGCCGAGCGCATCCTGATCATCGACTTCGGCTCGCAGGTCACGCAGCTGATCGCGCGGCGGGTGCGCGAGATCGGCGTCTACAGCGAGGTGCAGCCCTTCAACAAGGTCACCGCCGCCACCATCAAGGCGTTCAACCCCAAGGGCGTGATCCTCTCCGGCGGCCCGGCCTCGGTGCTCGATATCGGCACGCCCAAGGCGCCTGATGAACTGTTCACCATGGGCCTGCCGATCCTCGGCATCTGCTACGGCCAGCAGACCATGGTCGCCCAGCTCGGCGGCAAGGTAGAGAGTTCAGATCACCGCGAATTCGGCCGCGCCTTCGTCGACATCACCGGCCCTTGCGCCCTGTTCGACGGCCCATGGAAAGTCGGCGACAAGCAGCAGGTGTGGATGAGCCACGGCGACCGCGTCGTGTCCCTGCCGGACGGCTTCAAGGTTGTCGGCACCAGCGACGGCGCGCCCTTCGCCGCCATCGCCAACGAGGCGAAGAAATTCTACGCCGTGCAGTTCCATCCCGAAGTGGTGCACACCCCGCACGGCACGGAGCTGTACCGCAAATTCGTGCGCGACATCTGCGGCTGCACCGGCGATTGGACCATGGCCGCCTTCCGCCAGCAGGCGATCGAAGCCGTGCGCAAGCAAGTCGGCAAGGGCAAGGTGATCTGCGGCCTTTCCGGCGGCGTCGACAGCGCCGTGGTCGCGGCCCTCCTGCACGAAGCCATCGGCGAGCAGCTCACCTGCGTGCTGGTGGATCACGGCCTCATGCGCGCAGGCGAGACGGAGCAAGTGGTGCGCGTCTTCCGCGACCGCTTCAACGTCCGCCTCATCGCCAAGGATGCGTCCGAGCTTTTCCTCGGCAAGCTCGCCGGGATGACGGACCCGGAGAAGAAGCGCAAAACCATCGGCGCGGCCTTCATTGACGTGTTCGAGGAAGAAGCCCGCAAAGCCGGCGGCGCGGATTTCCTCGCCCAAGGCACGCTCTACCCGGACGTGATCGAGTCCGTCTCCTTCGCCGGTGGTCCATCCGTCACGATCAAAAGCCACCACAACGTCGGCGGCCTGCCCGAACGCATGAACATGAAACTGGTGGAGCCCCTGCGCGAACTCTTCAAGGATGAAGTGCGCATTCTCGGCAAGGAACTCGGCCTGCCGGACGAGATGGTCGGCCGCCACCCGTTCCCCGGTCCGGGCCTCGCCATCCGCATTCCCGGCCAGGACATCACGCGCGAGAAGCTCGACATCCTGCGCAAGGCCGATGCGATCTACCTCGAGGAAATCCGCAACGCCGGCCTGTACGACGCCATCTGGCAGGCCTTCGCCGTGCTGCTGCCCGTGCGCACCGTCGGCGTCATGGGCGACTCTCGCTCCTACGACTTTGCTTGTGCTCTGCGCGCCGTCACCTCCACCGACGGCATGACGGCGGATTTCTATCCCTTCGACATGGCTTTCATCGGCCGCGTCGCCACGCGCATCATCAACGAAGTGAAGGGCATCAACCGCGTCACCTACGACGTCACCAGCAAACCGCCCGGCACGATTGAGTGGGAATAAGGCCGTGATTCAGCCCGGCGCGGTGTTCAAGGAAAACCTTCAGCAACTCCCGTCCATCGACGGCGTGCAACGCATCGACCTAGTCGACGGCACGGGCGCGGTCATTGCCAGTATCGAGAATCAGCCCGGCAAACAGGGCTCCGTGGCGGTCTACCAATACCTCAAGCAGACCTTCGGCAGCCTGGATGCCAAGGCGGCCGAACACGGCCTCGCCGTCTTCGCCGAGCACACGGCCGATGCGCGCAACCGCCCCGGCGCGCATCCGAACGTCGATCGCCTGCTCGCGATCGTCGCTGGCGGTGAAGGGCTGCGGATCGACGTTATCTCTGTGGGGACATGATAAGCTGTTGTTCAGAACACTGCGTCAGCTTGCACACCATCAACGATGGTGAGGGGCATTAACTGCGTCATCCACGACGTGACTAGTAAGCCGCTTGGGAGATTGAGTGGGAGTAGGGGTTGGTGCTCGCAGCTGACCTGGACCGCGTTGTCGACCTAATTGGGGGATAAATGGCCAAGTCTAAAAAGGCGGCGGCTGCAGCCGCGCCGACTTCTTCTAGCGCACCTGCTGTCGCCGGTGGTTTGGTTGCCGCACTTCCACCTCACGAAGCTGAAGTGCTCTATGCCGGTGAACTGAATGGTCGGCCCACGATTGAACTTCGGCTCATGCCTGATGGGCGCAGGGAAGCATTTTTCGTCACCACCGGGACTACCCCTATCTCAACCGGGGTCGAGATCGAGATCGAAGGAGACAAGAGGTACGTTCGTTGCGCTGTCCGCAAGAAGCGATTGCGATTCAAGCCGGAAGAAGTCGTCCGTCAGAAGGCGCTGCGATGGCTCGCAGATGAGCTTGGCTATTCGCTCGACCAGATTGACGTCGAAGTTCCAATCGTAATCGGTGGATCCGTACACGACAAAGCAGCTGACGTTGTTGTCTACGAGGATTCAAAACGAGAAAATCCATCCATCATCGTCGAGCTAAAAAAGCCGCGCCGCAAGGAGGGCGTCGATCAACTCAAGTCGTATATGAACGCCACCGGGGCGGTGTTCGGCTACTGGACGGATGGTATAGACGAAAAATTCCTTCTGAGGAGCAATCCAAACGATTTCACAAAGCCCATATGGAGGCTTCCGGCAAAAGGCGAAACGCTTGAAGATATTGATGAGCCGCTTACCCGAGAAAAGCTTACTCCCGTAAAAGACTTGTATTCTGTATTCAAAGATATCGAGTCTGAAATCCTTGCGCACCAGACGGTCGATACCTTCAATGAGATCTTCAAGATCGTGTTTGCAAAGCTCTACGACGAACGAGTGAATCTTCACAATTCGACCGCCGTTGCGCAGTTCCGCATGGGGCTAACTGAAACTCCTGCCGCGGTAGCGGGGCGTGTTGTTGATCTTTTCAAGAAAGCCGTCGCGAAGTGGAAAGAGGTTTATCGGCCGAGCGATGTTATCGAGCTTAGCGAGAACAATATCGCCTACGTCGTTCAAGCGCTTCAGCAGTATCACCTTATTCGAAGCGGCGACGTTCTTGGTCTAGCATTTGAGCTACTAGTTAATCAGGAGATGAAGGGCGACATGGGGCAATACTTCACGCCCCGCCAAGTAGTCTCAATGATGGTCGAGATGCTGGCGCCTCAACTCGGTGAGTCCGTTTGCGATCCCGCACTCGGCTCGGGCGGATTTCTCATTTACGCAATGCGTCACGTATTCATCGAGATTGACGCCAAATGGGATGATCCGGATGACCGAGCTGAGCAGCGAAAGGACTACGCTCAGGAAAATCTGATCGGCATGGACAGCGATCAACGTCTCGTTCGTGTTGCCAAGGCTTACATGATTATGGAGAACGATGGCCGTTCGGGAGTTCATGCGGCCGACTCTCTCGACTATGATTCGTGGCCGGAAGCGCTGCGTAGGCAAGCATTGGGTCGATCGTTTTCTCCGGCGGAGCTGAAGTCCGGTCTGCTAATTGGCGGCCGTCTTCCGACCGACGGAGTGGACCTAATCATCACCAATCCTCCTTTTGCTGGTGCAATCAAGGTCGCTAGCACGTTAAGGCAGTATCAGTTGTCGAAGGACGAAAAAGGGAAGACCCGAAAGGAAGTAGAGCGCGCGAAGCTGTTCATTGAGCGGTGTGTGGACATGTTGAAGCCCGGTGGGCGAATGGGCATCGTCCTTCCGCAGGGGCTGCTAAACAATCTTTCGGATGACTATGTACGAAAGTTCATAGGAGATCGTTGCCAGATCCTCGCTTCCATCGGGCTTCATCCTTATACCTTTAAGCCCTTCACGCTTGCTAAGACTTCAATCCTCTTCGTGAGAAAGCTTCACGATGGTGAAGTGTTGCCTGGGGATTATGAGGTTTTCACCGCAGTGTCCCAGCGGCCAGGGAAGACGAAGCTCGGTAGACCACTGTACTTGGATGATGGGGCAATGCTCGACTGTGATATGGATGAAATCGCAGCCGCCTATCACAAGTGGCGGGGCCAATCCGTTGAGAGCTAACGTCGTCAAGACATCTCTCATGTCAGAACGAGGCGCATTGCGCCTTGATGCTGAGTTTGTTGATCCAGAGACCCTTCAACTTGAGGATAAGCTGAAGATAAAGCACTGCGCCGCTTCTCTAAGCGCGACTGGCCTTGTCGATATTGAAAATTACGTGCGTCCAACGGTTCAAGGCGGCGCTTCACAGAAATATGTGGCAATTGACAGCATTGATGATCAGGACGGTTTTATTTTTCATCAGTCAGTTGCGGAGGAGGAGCTGCCGGGAAGAGCAAAGTATATTCTTGAGCCGTTCGACATCGTGGTTTCCAACGTCCGTCCTGAGCGTGGAGCAATTGGGTTAGTTCTCTCTGCGCAAGCGGGAGCTATTGGCTCCTCGGGCTTAACTGTTCTGCGCGTTGCCTCTGCAGAAACGCGAAACGTGCTTTTTGCGTATCTGAGAAGCCGATCCGCCCGTGCGCAGCTGATCAGACGTAGCCGTGGGTCTATGTACCCGGCCATCACAAAAGATGATGTCCCTGAAATATTGGTTCCGGTGCTGGCTGACAAAGCGCGGGCTGCAGTCCACTCTGCGGTGGAAGCGAGCATCGTATTTCGCAACAGTTTCTTTGAACTATATGAGAAGCAGAATATCTCCGTTGAGAACTATCTTAGCCAGACGCTTGGCCCGCCGCCGCCTGACATCGTTCTTGAGATTGCAAGTGAGTTGCCGGTCAGGCTTGCCCTGAGATCGGAGCTATTTTCAAGTGGCGCTGATCGTTTCGATGCCGAGTTTCATCGCAAGGAGTTTGTCGAATTTGAAGAACACCTCAAAACTCAACCGGGGATAGTTCGACTTGATTCTGCCTTTGAGGCGTTCGCTGGCGGAAACCCTGGCAAGGGTGGCGATGCTCTGTATCGACTGAGACAGGCGCAGCTAAGTGGCTTCGGAGTTAGTTACAGTGGTTGCGAAGAGCTAGAAAATTCGAAGGCTCCGACAAAATCCACACTAAGGCAGGGCGACGTTCTCATTGGCTGCACGGCGCACGAACCGCACTATGTTGGCAATCGTGTCGACCTCGTTGATGACCTGCCGCCCGCTCTGGTGAATCGCATTGTGCCAGTTCCGGACGTAATGATAATTCGCGCTCGACCTGACCAACCTGGGCCCACTCCAGCATTCGTCGCCAACTTCCTTCGAACAAAATGGGGGCGTCGGCAATTTCAGCGGCTGAACCGGGGCGTTAGAGGGGGGCATGTCTACGGTCAGGACGTAGAGGCGTTCATTTACGTCCCAACGCCCCCGGCTTCATGGATGAAGACATTTAACGAGCGTCAAGACCTGATACGCGCCGCGCGACGTGGTTCTATTGAGGCGATGACCAAGGCGGTCAACCTTATCGAGACAGCCCTTGCCTAGGGTCTTTCTTGAAGCGGCAAGTCGCCCGGAGTCCGCAGCGGTCTTGCGTATTGCCGGCGCGCCGGTTCCCCCAGCGCATAATCCCTTGAACGGTTGTCTTTCCTGAGTGGCGCGCGCCGCTTCTGCCTCTATTACACACCTCCGGACTTCACATTTTCCATGATCCGTCTCGATTCCATCTCCAAGCAACACGGCCACCAAATCCTCTTCATCGATGCGTCGATGGGTTTTCAGAAGGGGGAGAAGGTCGGCCTCGTCGGACCCAACGGCGCCGGCAAGTCGACGATCTTCCGGATGATCGCCGGGCAGGAGCAGCCCGACGACGGGCGCGTGCTGGTCGAGGGCGGTATGACCGTCGGCTACTTCAGCCAGGACGTCGGCGAGATGTCCGGCCAGACCGCGGTGGCGGCGGTGATGGACGGCGCGGGGCCGGTGAGCGCGTTGTCGGCCGAAATGCACACGCTCGAAGCGGCGATGGTCGATCCCGCACAGGCCGACGACATGGAGAACCTCGTCACCCGCTACGGCGAGGTGCAGCAACGCTTCCAGGAGTTGGACGGCTATGCGCTGGAGGACCGCGCGCGCGAGGTGCTGGCGGGCTTGAGCTTCAGCGAAGATCGCATGGACGGCGATGTCGGCCTGCTCTCGGGCGGCTGGAAGATGCGCGTGGCGCTCGCCCGCATCCTGCTGATGAAACCCGACGCCATGCTGCTCGACGAGCCGAGCAACCACCTCGACCTGGAAAGCTTGATCTGGCTCGAGGATTTCTTGAAACGCTATGACGGCGCGTTGCTGATGACATCCCACGATCGCGAGTTCATGAACCGCATCGTGAACAAGATCGTCGAGATCGACGGCGGCTCGCTCACCACCTATTCCGGCAACTACGACTTCTACGAACAGCAGCGCGCGCTTTCTGAGGCGCAGCGCCAGGCGCAGTTCGAGCGCCAGCAGGCGATGCTGGCCAAGGAAATCAAGTTCATCGAGCGCTTCAAGGCGCGCGCCTCCCACGCCGCGCAAGTGCAGAGCCGGGTGAAGAAGCTCGACAAGATCGAGCGGGTGGAACCGCCCAAGCGCCGCCAGTCCGTGCAGTTCGAATTCCGCTCACCCCCGCGCTCCGGCGACGATGTGGTCAGCTTCAAGAACGTCCACAAGGCGTACGGCAAGCACACGATCTACGCCGATCTCGATTTCACCGTCAGCCGCAAGGAACGCTGGTGCATCCTCGGCGTCAACGGCGCGGGGAAGTCGACGCTGCTGAAGTTGGTGGCGGAAGCGGCCGAGCCGGGCCAAGGCACGCTGCCGGACAAAGGCGCGGTCAAGTTGGGCGCCTCCGTGAAGATGGGCTACTTCGCCCAGCACTCCATGGACCTGCTCGACGGCGACGAGACGGTGTTCGAATCGCTGGATTCATCGTTCCCGCAGGCGGGGCAGGGGACCTTGCGGACGCTGGCCGGATGTTTCGGCTTCTCCGGCGACGACGTCGAGAAGCCCTGCCGCGTGCTGTCGGGCGGTGAGAAGGCGCGTCTGGTCATGGCCAAGATGCTGTTCGATCCGCCGAACTTCCTAGTGCTCGACGAGCCGACCAACCATCTGGACATGGCGACCAAGGAGATGCTGGTCGCGGCGCTGGCGGAATTCGAGGGCACCATGCTGTTCGTGTCCCACGACCGTCACTTCCTCGCCCAGCTCTCAAACCGGGTTCTGGAACTGACGCCCGAGGGCCTGCACCAATACGGCGGCGGCTACACCGAGTACGTGGCGCGCACGGGCCACGAAGCCCCGGGACTCCATCCGGGCGGTTAGCGCCTAAATAATCTCCATCCCGTCCAGCTTCGCCACCTTCGCTTCCGCGCCGCTGCGCTTGTAGTACGGGTCGTCTTTCTTCTCGCGCGGACCGATCATGCCGTCGGGCGGGCGTTTCGTGTCGCCTTGGGCGCGGGTGATCACCTCTTCGATGCGCGCGCGCGGCACCACCACCACGCCGTCCTCATCGCCGACGATCAAATCGCCGGGATAGACGATGACGCCGCCGCAGATGACGGGGCAGTTGATCCACCCGGCCTTCTCGCTGCTCTGCCACCGCGCGACGGTCCCCCGACAAAACACAGGAATGTTTTCGCGCACGCGGATGACTTCCGCGGTCAGCACATAACCATCGATAACAAGGCCCGTGCCGCCGGCCTCCTTGACGCCATTGGCTTGGCTGGCCCCGAATGCCGCGGCGTTCGGATTGCCGGCCGCATCGACAACGACGACATCGCCGGGCTTTACGTACTTGCTCGCGATCGAGCTCATCAGCGTGTCGTCGGTGTATTCCGGGCGCACGGTTACCGCCGGGCCGCATACGCGCCAGGACCGATCCAACGCTTTGATGCCCACATCCATGGTCTGGCGCGGTCCGACCAAGCCGCCGACCATGCAGTAGTAAAGGTCCTGCGCGCGCGCGACGAGCTCGGGCGCCGGACGGGGAAAATCGCTGACGATCTGATATCGCGCCGGCATGAGGTCGGCTCCTTTAGCTGAACAAAGTTGTTCGCGATTGTTGAGGCGGAACGCGGCGGTATCCAGCGGTATCGCAGTCGCACCGGATTCTTCTCACATTTCGGGTAGCGGCAGAAGAAAGTTCTTCCCGAGCCCTATTATCGCGAACAGTATCATCGATTGCTCGGGGCACGCCTTTATCACGACTAAAATAGTATACAAGAAGGGTGCGAGTATTTAAGTCGGTGGAATCGTGGTTCACACAATGGGGGACATTCATCGTGAACAGTGGATCTGGTGCGGCGCGAATGAAGCGCGTCTTGGGGTGGTCGACGGCGATCGCGCTCCTAAGTATCGATATGAATTGCGCGCTGGCGCAATCGGTCGAGGAGATTACGGTCACCGCGCGTAAGCGCGAAGAAACACTGAACGCAATTCCGCTCTCGATCTCCGCCTTCACCGCAAAGGATTTGGATCAGAGCGGCCAGCGGTCACTCGAAGACATCCAATTCTCCACGTCCGGCCTGCAGTACTCCAACATGGGGGGCAGTATTCCCGGCCGCTACGATTCCGCTATTCGCTTTCGCGGCATGAACGTCAACGCCCCGGCGCCGTCGCTGCAATTGGCCTCGCTGTTCATCGATGGCACCTACGTGCTCGGCGGCGTGTTCTCGATCCCCTACGACGACGTCGAACGGATCGAAGTGATCAAGGGGCCGCAGTCCGCGTACTTCGGCCGCAACACCTTCGGCGGCGCGATCAACTACATCTCCAAGACGCCGTCGCTGACGGAATACAAGGGCCAGGTGAAGGCGCTCGGCGCGACGTACAACGAGTTCGACATCTCCGCCAGCCACGAAGGCCCGATCGTCGCCGATCGTTTGGCCTATCGCGCGGGCGGCCGGTTCTACTCGAAGGGCGGGCAGTTCACGGCCTCTGACGGCGGCAAGCTCGGCGAGGAATCCAGCAAGTCCGTGTACGGGACGCTCTTCGCGTCTCCGACAGACAATCTCACATTAAAGTTCCGCGGCTTCTTCGTGCGCGACGAGGACGGTCCCGCGGCGGGCGGCATCATCGCCGGCAACCGCAACGACAGTTGCACCGGCAAGACGGTCACCACCAACGATCCTGCGTTCCCGACCGTCCGCCCCACGCGCTATATCTGCGGGCAGGTTCCCGTCCAAGGCCGAGCGATCTCCAACCTCGGCACTTTCCAGATCATCGATAGCAACACGTCCTTGCGTCCGGGCCGCGCCGCGATCCAAGGCGTGCCAAACTATGTCATCGACCAGCTGGTCAACCGTCCGCACCGCGCGGAATTGGATGTGCCCTTCATCGATCACATGGGCATCGTGCGCGAGATCACGCGTTTCAGCGCCAACATCGATTACACGTTCCAGGACGGACACGTTATCTCAGCCCAAGGCGGCTACAACCGTCTGCGCGCCGCGTGGATACGTGACTACGGCCAGTCCGCGCTTGAGAACTGGTACTCGCGCGATCCGCAGGATGGCACCGACTACGGCTTCGAAGCCCGCATCACGTCGCCGCAGGACCAGCGCCTGACCTATCAGGTCGGCGCCAACTATTATCATCAGCGGTTCCTGCAAGCCGGCACGGGCGGCGAAACCGTCTCGCTGTGCACGATTATTGCCGTGCAGCCATTGCCCGGCCAGCCGTGCCCAGCCGCGCCCTTCACCAGCGCGATCAACGGTCTCGCGCGCGACAGCGATATCATCAACGCGTGGGGTATTTTCGCCGCGCTCTCCTACGACATCACCGACACCATCACCCTGAACCTTGAAGGCCGCTATCAGAACAACAACTCGAAGACCGCCATTGTCACCGCCACGCCGATCACGGGCATCGACAAGAACTTCCTGCCGCGCGCGATCCTGCAATGGCAGCCATCGAAGGCGACCAACGTCTACGCCAGCTATGCCAAGGGCGTGATCCAGGGAACGCCCAATGCCACGGTGGCGATCGCCACGCCACGAGAACTCTTGCAATACCAGGCGGCGATTCCCGGCGTTTCCGGTACGTTGCCGGCCGAAACGCTCAACATGTACGAACTCGGTTGGAAGCAATCCCTGTGGGACGGACGCGTCAACTTCAGCTCGGCGGCGTATTACGGCGATTGGAAGAACATGAAGGGCCAAGGCGTGGTGCTGATTCGCGAAGACTGCGGCAGCCCCAACCATCTCTTCGCCGGAGGTTGCACCACGGGCTCGCCCTTGGGCGCCGGTTTGCCCGGTCAGCCGGCCACCAATCTCGACGGTTCGGCCTTCCTCAACACCCGCAGCGCCCGCGCGCCGGGCACGATGGAGATCTGGGGTCTCGAGTTCACCAGTTCGGCGGCTCTCACCGAGGCGTGGGATGCACACCTCAACGTCACTTACGCGCGCTCCCGCTATAAGTTCTTCCTGTTCAACGCGCTGCCCACCGCGATCTCTGGCGGGTTCTCGCAACAGGCCGGCAATGAAAGCCCGCGCTTTCCGAAATGGTCCGGCAGCTTCGCCTCAACCTACACCGGCAATCTCAATGAGACGTGGGAATGGTACGTCGCGGGCGAGTTGAACTACTTCGGAAAGGCCTATGCCGACGAAAGCAACCTGGCCTATTGCAACGACTACGTGGTCACGAACGCCCGCGTCGGCATCACAAAGCCCGGCTTGCGCGTGGAAGCGTTCGTGAAGAACGCGCTCGACGACAAGAACTGGGCCTCGTGCGCGCGCACCGGCGGTGACTTCGACACCGTGCCGACCCTGGCGGCGCTCACGGCCAACCAGGGCGTTGCCGTGGTCCCGCAGAACAAGCGTCAGTTTGGCCTACGCACCACGATAGACTTCTAAATCCCCGCAGTTGCGAGGATGATGGGAAAAGCCCCGGCCATCGGCCGGGGCTTTTTACCTAAGCGGTTAACAGCATGAGCATTTCAATGTCGTTGAAAACCTGTCTCACCGTGCTTCTCGCTTTGCAGGCTTTCCTGGCCGCTCCGTCCGCCCGCGCGGCGAGCGTGCCCGACACTCTGCGCATCGGCATCTATTCCTTGCCGCCGCTGAGCATCGCGCCGTTCCGCAGCTACTCGACACCCAGTGTCTACTTCGCCTCCGCGCTGTATGACGCGCTCACAGAGATTGCGCCGGGCGGCATTCCCATTCCCGCGCTGGCCGTCAAATGGGAACAGCGCTCGCCGACCACGTGGCGCTTCCATCTGCGGGATGATGTGACGTTTTCCAATGGGGAGAAGTTCGATGCACAGTCCGTCGCCTTCGCGTTGAATCACTTGTTGAATCCCGAGAACCGCACCCTGCCCGCCGCCACGCTCGCCGCCAATCTCGCCGGTATCGTGGTCGTCGATGCGCATACGGTCGACATCACCGCCAAACGTTCCGCCGCGGCCCTGCCCAACGACATGGCGGGCATCTACATTCCCGCGCCGGCCGCTTACCAGTCCATGCCGGAAGCGGAATTCGCCCGCGCCCCCATCGGCACCGGCCCCTACCGCATCACGGGGAAGGATGCCTCCAGCGTCACCATGGAAGCAGTCCCTGCGTCATGGCGTCCGGCGAAGACCAAGAACATCGTCTTCCGGATGATCCCCGACGAGAGCGCCCGCATCGCCGCGATGCAGACCGACGCCATCGACATCAGCATCCCGGTCTCGCCGGATCGGTTCGAGGACGTGACGGCGATCGGCGGCCGGGTCCTCGAAGTTCCCGCCGCCTCCGTCTTCGCGATCCAGCTCATCACCGAGCGTCCGGGCAGTCCCTTCAAGGATGTGCGCGTGCGCCGCGCGATGAACTACGCGATCAATAAAGACGCCATCGCCAAGTCGCTGTTCGCCGGCCGCACCGCGACCAGCGGGCAGGCGGCCTCGGTCATCACCGCCGGATTCGATCCGGCGATCCCGGCCTATCCCTACGACCCCGCGAAAGCCAAAGCCTTGCTGGCGGAAGCCGGGTTCCCGAACGGGTTCAAGGTGCAGTTCGACGTCGTGACCAGCGCCATCCCCGCGGACGCCGCGATGTTCACCATCGTGGCCCGCGATCTCGCCGCGGTGGGCGTAGTCGTGGAGATCCAGGCGACCAACATCACGGCCTGGGCGAAGAAACATATGGGGAACGATTTCGAGGGCCTGGGCTTCCAGATGGGCTTCATCGCCCAGCCGCAGATGAACACGGTGCGGGCAGTCCTGCCGTTCCTGTGCCGAAGCCCGCAGTTCCCCGTCTACACGTGCCTGAAGGAACTCGAGCCGCTTGTCGATGCGGTCGAGAACGCCGCCAATATCGAGCGCCGCAACGAGGCGGAACGCGCGCTGAACCGTGCCGCGTCGGAACAGGCGCTGGCGATCTTCCTCATCGACGGCATCGATTTCACCGGCCTGTCGAAGAACATCACGGATTCACACGCTCCCACGCGCTTCTATCATTGGGAACGCTTCGCGAAGCGGTGAGCCGCTTACGCCGCTTGCGTCTCCGAGCGACCGGCCGCGCGCCAGCCCATTACGCACAGCACCAGCATCACCACATTGCCGACCGCGTCGAGCAGGGCAACGACGGTGAAGATCGGCACCACCGCGAAGAACCAGTAATCGAACACGAAGAACGGCAGCAGGGCGATGCCGTAAACCAGGAATGTCGTTCGGGTGAAATTTGTGAACGCCGCGAATAGGCCGGAGATCATGGCCTGCGCGCCGAAGCAGCCCACCGCGAAAACGGCCAGGGGCGCATCGGTTTGATATGCGGGCGTCACGCCCAGGGCGATCACGCTCGACGGCAACACCAGGGCCCAGCCACCCAGGATGAAGAACACGGATGCCAGGAAATACTGGATCGCTTTGACCGACATGCGCATGCCCCCGCTGTGATGCGGTCAGCATATCGCATGATTCGATCGCGACGGAGCGGCCGATCCGCCGCCCCGTCGTCTTCGATTTGGTGGAAGGCGCTAACGGTTGTCGCGGCGGTCTTCGCGATCCCGGCGCTCTTGGCGATCCCGGCGACTCTCGCCATCGCCGCCGTTGTCAGGTGTCGTCGCCACGCCGGCGACCGCGCCGACCGCGGCGCCCGCCAACAGCGGCGCGCCAAGAACATAGGCGCCGACAACGCCGATGCCCGCGCCGGTCGCGGCACGGGTTCCGGGGCGGCTACCGCAGGCGCTCAAACCGCCCATGAGGACGGCCGCCATGGCCAGCGTCGAGACGACGGAGATGCATTTTTTCGTGGTCGTGGAATTGATCATGATGGCCATTGGACGCCTCGCAGGGGTTGCCCGGCGAACCGGGGAGCGTCACGAGTAGGCCCTTACGTCGGACAGGTCTGTCCCGAACAGCACACGTGGGAATGGGCCAACCGCAGCGAGCCGCTACCGAAACGCGTGCGCGTGTGGTCTAATTCCCTCGCCAATCGCGGGAGGTGTGCGGATGACTGTATCGGGTTTGAAGGGGTCTTTCCCCCTCACGGAAGCCGACATCAAGCGTGAGATCAAGTTCACGGCGCCTGGCGTGTACACGCTCGGCAATCTGAAGGACAACAAGTACCAGACGCTCTACGTCGGCCGCGCCGACAAGAACCTCAAAGAGACGCTGATGAAGTGTCTCCGCCAGACCGAGCGCTTCAAGTACATGCTGTTCGACGATGCGGAAGAGGCATTCAAGAAAGAGTGCGAGCTCTACCACCTGTTCAAGCCCGCCGCGAACCGCGTTCACCCGCCCGTGCCTCCCATCCGCGACTGGAAGTGCCCGGAGTGCGGGTTTAAGGGGTAAGGCGCGCATCGGCGCTATCGCGGGCCATCAGGTCCGGCTGCTGTCCCTCGCACAATCATCATCGACGGCCATCGCAGCGCGTTGACCACGGTCGGCACGCCGCCATCGCGTATCATTCGCAGCGCTTGAGTCCGCGTCCTCGCGAAAAAAGAACGTCCGCTCATTTGCCGAGCGCCTTCAAGGCGTTCGGCCGCTTGGGCTTGACCTGAGTCAAAACTCCCGAAGATCCGAGGCATAGCTTTTTCCGCATTACACGGATCGCACGGAAAGGAGACTCACATGCCCGCCGGAAGACAAAAGGTCGAACCCAAGATCGGTTCGCATCCCACCTACGCCACGGATTTCTTCAAATCCGATACGGACGAGCAGGTGTGGCTTGGCAGCCCGCACCTCGACAACCTCGTGACCGTGTCGCTCGCGCTCGGCGGTGAGGTTTGGGCCACGCGCCAACGCCAGTTGATCGCCGAAAAGCTCGCGGAAAAGAAGATCGCCGCCACTACCGCGAACATCGAAGCCTACAAGTCCACGCCGGAAGACGACAAAGCCTGGGAGGCGCAGCGCCAGGAAATGGCGAAGCGCGTCTTCGGCGTCCTCGCCCGCTCCCTGAAACAACTGAAGACCACCGGTTGATCCGGTCACGAAGGAGAAAGCACCATGTACAAGCGCCGTGAACTCTTTCCGATGATCACCGGTCTCGCCAGCGCCGCGACACTGACGGACGCGGAAGCCGCCACCCGCGAAAAGAAGTTCGATCCGTACAATATGCCCGACGACATGCGCCAACGGTATGCCACGCGCCTGCCCACGCTCGACCAACAGGCATCGGAGGATTTCTACGGCTCCTTCCGCCTGGCGATGGCCGGTGAGTACAAGACCCTTGAGCGGGACGTGCGCGACACCCTTGCCGAGCAAGGCGTCAACGCGAAGACGGACTGCGGGCTGCAAGAAGCCTGGGATTTGTGCATGAAGGATCCGCGCTTCGCGATGCAGACGCGCACCTGGGTCAGCAGCCAGCAACTGATGTGGAAGTCCATCGCGGATTCACTCCACTCAAAGCAGGACCAATTGCTGACGGAGTTGGAGAAATACGACCGCATGGGTCCGGGCAAGCTTGAACTGAACCCGGATATGGAGATTCCGGAGTACACCCGCTACGAGATCCACATCCAGCCCGGTGGCTTCGTCGGCGATCCGCTCGCCGGCGCGATCTCGGCCTTCGGCTCGAAGCATTTCGGGCGCGCCAGTTCGCACCTTTGGAACGACCACCAGGAACGTCATCTGAAGATGGCGCAGGAGATGCCGATCCCGAAGGACGGCGAGGTGAAGCGCGTCCTCGATCAGGGTACCGGTTGGGGGTCGCTCGCGGCGTCCATGAAGGAACGTTTCCCCGATGCGGAAGTGTGGGGCATTGATGTCGGCGGTCCGCAGGTTCGGTGGGCCCACTATCGCGCCGTGAAGCTGGGCCTCGACGTGAACTACGCCCAGCGCCTGGCGGAGGACTCGAAGTTCCCGAGCGCACACTTCGACATCGTGACCAGCTACATCCTGCACCACGAAGTCACGCCCGAGGCGACCAAGAAGATCGTGGCGGAAGCCTTCCGCGTGTTGCGGCCGGGCGGCGTGTACAAGCCGATGGATTTCATCACCACCGGCAACCCGGACTACAAGCCGCCGCAGACGTTCACCGAGAAGGCGCTGCGCTGGCGCGATCACCGCTACAACAACGAAGTCTGGACGCTGAAATTCCGTGACATCGACATGCCGGCCCTCATGCGCTCGGTCGGCTTCACCGATATCGTGGCTTCGGACTGGCCGGGCACGCCGTTCGGTGTGCTCATCGGTCGCAAACCGGCCTAGGCGCCCCTCACGTCAAGGCCGGCCAACAGCCCGAGGTTCGCCTCGGGCTGTTGGCTTTTTGACAAAGGCGGGGTTTTCGGTGCATTCACCCAGCGTCGGCCACGCGGCGCGGGAGATGGACCATGAAAGCATTCGTCATCCGAGGCCCCGGCGGCCTCTCCGATCTCCAACTCGTCGAGCGCCCGACGCCGTCGCCGCGCCGCCATGAAGTCGTGCTGCGCATGCTCGCGGCGTCGATCAATTATCGCGATCTCGAAATCTGTCGCGGCACCTTCCACACCAAGTTCACCCTGCCGCTGATCCCGCTGTCCGACGGCGTCGGCGAGGTGGTCGCAATCGGCGAGGATGTGCGCCGCGTCAAGGTCGGCGACCGGGTCTGCACGGCCTATTGGGCGCGGTGGGTCGGCGGCGGTATCCATATGTCCGAGGTAGGTACCCAGCGCGGCGGCCCCGTCGACGGCTCAGCCGCGGAATACATCCGCATCGACGAGCAGGCTTGCGTGCATGCGCCCAAGCATCTCACCAACCTGGAGGCGGCGACGCTGCCGTGCGCCGCCGTCACCGCCTATCAGGCGCTGGTACCCGAAGGCAACCTGCACGCCGGCGATACGGTGCTGGTGCAGGGAACCGGCGGCGTGTCGATCTTCGCGCTGCAATTCGCCGTCGCTTCAGGTGCCAAAGTGTTCGTCACGTCATCCAGCGATGAGAAGCTCGCCAACGCCAAGGCGCTCGGCGCCGCCGCCTGCATCAACTACCGCGCCACGCCGGAATGGTCAGCGCCGGTGTTGGAACTCACGGACGGGAAGGGCGTCGATCAGGTGATCGAGGTCGGCGGTCCCACCACCTTCGCGCAATCGCTCAAGGCCGTGCGGCGCGGCGGCTGGATTCACGTGGTCGGCTACCTCGGCGGCAACGACGGCCTCATCAACCCGCTCGATATCTTCCGCCGTCAGGCCAGGGTCCGCGGCAGCGCCGTCGGCAGCCGCGAGACCTTCGAGGCAATGAACCGCGCCATGGAGGTAAGCCAGATTCGCCCGGCGGTGGACAAAGTGTTCCCGTGGACCGACCTCAAGGCCGCGTTCGCCTACCTCGAAAGCGGCGCGCACTTCGGCAAGATCGCGCTGCACATCGCCGACTAGCGCGCGATCAGGAAAAGTGGGCGCCGGTTTTCCGTCCGATCGCGCGCCAAAGAAATCACACGCTCGGCCGGTAGCGCTGCACCCACTGTTGGAACATCAGCACGCACCACAGCTCTTCCTGCCGGTTCGCCGTGCCGGATTGATGCTGTCGCCACGCGCGCTTGACCGCGCCGGCGTCGAACACCTGTGACGCTTCCAGGCCCCGGTCGTCCAACAGCGACTCCGCCCAATCGCGCAACGGCCCGCGCAGCCACGTCGCAAGCGGAACATCGAAACCGGTCTTGGGCCGGTCCATCAGCGCGGCGGGCACCCGCGCCGCCACGATGTCGCGCAATATGCGTTTGGTCACATCGCCGTCGATCTTGTAGGCCGTCGGCAGGCCCGCCACATAGGCGACCACGCTGGGGTCGAGGAACGGCGTGCGCGCTTCCTGACCCACGGACATGGTGCCGCGATCCACCTTCACCAGCACATCGTCGGGCAGATACCCGGCGAAGTCGAACCGCATCATCATGTCGGCGACGTCCGGCGCGGGATCGGCGTCGTCATACCAGGGCGTTTCGCGCGGCATCGGGTGGGCGGCGAGGGGCTCGCTGGTCCAGCAGCGCAGCAGCTGTCCGTAAAGCTCGCGCGGGCATCGCGCCGGCAGCAGCCGCGCGAGCTTCTGCATCTTGTTCGCGATCTGCGGAATGCCGCGGGCACCGACGAGTTGCCCCAGCGTATCCCAGCTCTCTGGCGACAGCCCTTGCGACAAGGCGGAAATGCCGCGCCGAACCGGCAGGGGCAATAGGCGCAACGCCTTCCAGACCTTGGGCGCGAACCTGTGGCGGTTATAGCCGCCGAACACCTCGTCGCCGCCGTCACCGGTCAGCGCGACGGTGATGTACGGCCGGCTCGCGCGCGCCAGCAGCACTGTCGGAATCTGCGAGGAATCCGCGAACGGTTCGTCATAAATCTGCGCCAGATCCGGAACCAGATTGCGCACCATGTCCAGGCCCAGGGGGATGGCGGTGTGCTCCGCGCCCAGGTGGGTCGCGATCGCGCTTGCCGGCTGGGTCTCGTCGAACGCCGGGTCCGTGGAGCCGATGGTGAACGTCCGCACCGGCGCGGTGGAGAATTCCTGCATCAGTGCGACGGTGGCGGTGGAATCCAATCCACCCGAGAGGAAAGCGCCGACGGGAACGTCCGCGGCCATGCGCTGGGCCACCGCGTCGCCCAGCAATAACTCGACATTCCGGCGCACTTCCTCATAGGGCGCCGCGGCTTCCGCCGGCCGGAAGTCGGACCTGCGCCAATAAGACTGCAGCGTCACATCGCCGGTGCTGTCCATCTGAAGCGTGGCGTAATGCCCCGGCAATAACTTGCGCAGGCCGCGATAGATGCAATGCGGGGCCGGGACATACCCATACTCGGCGTACAAGCGCGCCGCCGTGGAATCGATCGCGGGCGTGAAGCCGGGCAGGGACAGGAACGCCTTCAGCTCGGAGGCGAATGCGAAATCCTGCCCCACGCGGCCGTAGTAGAGCGGCTTTTGTCCGGCGCGGTCGCGGGCGAGATACAGGCGCGCCTCGGCGCGATCCCATACGGCGATCGCGAACATGCCGACAATGCGCTGGAGCGTGTCGACAAAGCCCCAGCGCTGCACCGCGCCCACGAGCACTTCGGTATCGGTCGTCGTGCGGAACGTCAGGCCGTCGGCTTCCAGCTGCCGGCGCAGCTCGCGGTGGTTATAGATCGCGCCGTTGAAGACGCAGATGTAGCGTCCGCATGAAGACGCCATGGGCTGGTTGCCTGCCGCCGACAATCCGAAGATCGCCAAGCGCCGGTGCGCCAGCGCGACATGGCGGCTCTCGTCCGTCCACAGGCCGCGATCGTCCGGACCGCGATGCGCCAGCGCATGCGCCATGTTGCGCGCGAGTTCACAGGCGGGCGTCGTGCTCGCGGCTCTCGTGATGATCCCGGCGATGCCGCACATGGTTCAGCCGCCGCGCCGTGGCGAGCGCGGGAAGATGAGCACACGGGGCGATGAGGAAGCGCTCATGGGTGAGATGTCTTGCGGCTGGCTTGCGACAGCTTCATTTCACACGAAACGGAGCGAACTACAGAGATCACAAATAAGTGCGTTCGAATATATTTGCGTAATGTCAGCACGTTAGGGATGAATTCCTACGGTTTGCCCTTACGCGAAGCGCACAAGTCCGCACCATTTAAACCCGTGGGTGGGGCTTTACAGATCTCCCGATTAAGGATAATTGTCATCCTTAAGGACAATATATATCCTCAATAAGGGAAACTGTTCCATGTCACAGCGTCTGAACTACGCCGCGGAATCCCCCGAACTGCTCAAGAAGCTCACCGCCCTCAGCATGACGGTCCACGTCGGGAACGATCCTCGCCTGCGCGACCTGGTGAACATCCGCGCCTCTCAGCTCAACGGCTGCGCCTTCTGTCTCGACATGCATGTGAAGGAAGCCACTATCCACGGCGAGCGGCCGCTGCGTCTGCATCACGTGGCGATCTGGCGGGAGTCGAACCTGTTCTCGGCACGTGAGCGTGCGGCGCTCGCCTGGACCGAAGCCGTTACCACCCTCACCGACCGCACCGTGCCGGACGCGGTTTTCGCCGAAGCCCGCGCGGAATTCTCGGAAGCGGAACTGACCGAATTGACCTACGCCGTCGGCGTCATCAATCTCTGGAACCGGCTCAATGTCGCATTCCAAACCCCGCCCGGCGGCGCGGATAAGGCCTTCGGCCTCGACAAGGCCGGACTCAATTAAAGGAGCATGGACATGATCCGCTCATTCATCGTCGCGATTGCGCTGTCATTCACCGCGCAGGCAGCCGACGCACCCGCATCAAAGAACGCCGTGCTGTTCGACAATCCGCTCCCCAACGTGCCGGGGAAGAGCCTGAAAGGCGTGCTTGTGGAGTATCCGCCGGGCGGTGCGTCGCCGTCCCATATGCACGCGAAATCCGCCTTCATCACCGCGACGGTGCTGGAAGGCGAGATCCGCAGCCAAGTGAACGACGGTCCGGCGAAGGTCTACAAGGTGGGTGAAAGCTTCACGGAAAATCCCGGCGATCGGCATTCCGTCAGCGCGAACGCCAGCGCGACGAAACCCGCGCGGCTGCTGGCGATCTTCGTGGTGGATACGGAGGACAAGGTCCTCACCACGCCAATCGCCAAATAAACTCTACGCGCCGCCTGTTCTTTCTTCGAGCCAGGCGGCGCTTTTCGCCAGCTGATCGGTGGGCACTTCTTCCATCACGCTCTTCGCCAGATCCGACAGGCGCACGCTGCGCAACTCCTTGCGCCACGCGGCATCCGCCTTCCACATCGTGCGCGCCACGGCGCAGGTCTTCCCGTACTTCGCCGTTGCCGGGTTGCAGGGAATATTCTTGCGGATTTCGGTGCATTCGAACGTGGAAGATTTTCCCTCCACCGCTTCCACCACATCCAGGAACGTGATCTCGCTGGCCTTCTTGGCGAGGCGATAGCCGCCGCTCGGCCCCAATGTGCCGGTCACGATCCCCGCGCCGGACAGGGCCTGCAGCGCCTTGGAGAGATACTCCTTCGGCACGCCATGGAACTCCGCCAACACCTTGGTGGCGATATAGCGGTCTGGCGGCAGGCCGGCGAGCACGCCGCAGCAATGCAGCGCCCACTCCACTTGGTTTCGCAGGATCATGGCCAGTTCCTCGCGCGGCTCTCTTAAGGATATCAGATATCCTTATGTGGGCACTCTGTCAAAGCGCCGCAATGTCACGTCACGGCCAAATGTCATGGCCTTCGTCCATCCTGTCATGACCTCCGGCCAACACTTTTTTCGCACACTGCCCACGGTACGAAAACACAAAGCCCGACGAATCAGGCTTCTTTGACAACTCGACGCCGTTGTAGCCTCACTCCCGGGACGTCTTTTTCTGGGGAGGTACACTATGGCTTTTCGCAACTCCGGCCGCGCGGTCGCGGCGGTCGCGCTGGCGCTGTCATTCGCGTTCACGGGCAACGCCGCGCGTGCCGACAATATCCTGATCAAGAACGTCACGCTGTATGACGGCACCGGCAAGGCGGCCGTCAGCGGCGCCAACGTGCTGGTGAAGGGCGACAAGATCGTCACCGTCTCCACCGGGAAGGTTTCCGCCGGCGGTGCGAAGGTGATCGACGGTACCGGCAAATTCCTGATCCCGGGTCTGTGGGACAGCCATGTCCATATCCGCGGCGGCCAAGGCGGCTCGGTGCTCCAGGGTGCGGAGCGCAAACCGATCGTGGACCGCGAGGCCGGTCTCTCAGCCTTGCATAGCTACCTGTATATGGGCGTGACCTCGGTCTACGACTCCGGCAACAATCCGGATTTCATCTATCCGCTTCGCGCCGACGAGCAGGCCGGCAAGATCGTATCGCCGCACATCTTCGCCGCCGGCGGCACCATCAGCGTTCCCGGCGGCTACGGCGCCGGTCTGACCGCGCTGAAGATCGCCAACTGGGACCAGGGCCAGAAAGACCTCGCCGCCAAGATCGCCCGCGAGAAGCCCGACATGCTGAAGTTCATCCTCGATCGTCAGGGCAGCGGCGCCAACAAGGCGGTGCCGACCATGTCCGAGGATGTCTTCAAGAAGGCCACCGGACTCGCGACGAGCATGGGCGTACGCAGCACCGTGCACATCTCCGCGGAGTGGGATGCCGAGATGGCGATCAACAACGGCGTGTCTGCGCTGGCGCACCCCGTCCTGCGCGGGGTGAACAACGACTCCTTCATCAAGGAACTGGCGGACAAGAAAATCCCGGTCTCCACCACCATGGCCGTGTTCTTCACCATCGCGCGGGTGGCCGACGATCCGAGCTTCTTCGACGAAGAGATGTTCAAGGCGACCACCCCGGCGGAAGAACTCGTCAAGAGCAAGACCGAAGAACGCCAGCGCTACATCGGCTCGGGCATGTCGGCGAACTTCAAACTCATGCAGCCCTACGCCATGGCGACCATCAAGAAGATGCAGGACGGCGGCGTGCTCCTCTCCGCCGGCACGGACCGCACCGTCGGCCCGATGCTGCACATGGAGCTCGAACTGCTCAATCAGGCGGGCGTCAAGCCGGTGGACATCATCAAGATCGCCACATTGAACTCCGCGATCTACCTCGGCCGCGAGAAGGACATGGGCTCGGTGGAGCAGGGCAAGATCGCCGACCTTCTGCTGCTCGACGCGGACCCGGCGGCGAACGTGAGAAACTTCCGCGCCATCAACACGGTCATCAAAAGCGGTAAGAAGATCGACCGCAGTAAGCTCGATCTGCCGGTCAATCATAAAGAGAAGAAGTAACCCGCCCATGCGCTCAAACGGGCGGACCGCGCTTCTCGGTCTTGTCGCGGCGGCGGTCATCGCCGCCGCGACGCCCGCTGCTTCCGCCGAAAAGATCCTGAAAGTCGGCATGGGGTTCATCGCCGAGAGCCCCAATCCCTATCGCGGCATCTCCCTGCCGCCCGTGTTCCCGCACCACGCGGTCTACGACACGCTCACGGTCCTCGATGCCAAGGGCAATGTCGTGCCGTCACTGGCGGTGGAATGGAAAGCCGAAGCCCCCGACGTCTGGGTGTTCACGCTGCGCAAGGGCGTGTCGTTCTCCAACGGGGAACCGCTCACCACCGAAACCCTGCTGGTGTCACAGCAGTACATGTCCACCTCCAAGGGCCGTGCCGAAACCATCGGCAGTTCCATGTACATGGTCGACAAGGTGGAGGTGATCGACGACCTCACCGCGCGCATCAAACTGAACGAGCCCGATCCGCTGTTCCCGCTCCATGCCACGGCCTGGCGCCTCACCGCGCCGCGCCACTGGAAGACGACCGGCGCCGAAGTCGCGGGCAATCAGCCCATGGGCATAGGCACCGGGCCCTTCGTCATCACCAGCTGGGAAGCCGGCAAGATCGTAATGAAGGCGAACAAGAACTCGTGGCGCGCCCCGAAGGTCGACGGCATGGAGATTCGCGAAATCCCCGAGGAGACGGCGCGCCTGCAGGCGTTCGTCTCGGGCGCGGTGAACATGGTGTTGGGGGTGGCGCCGGACGAACGCGAGACCGTCGAGAAGAACGAGGGAACCTTCTTTCCGCGCTTCACGACCCAGGTCAACTTCATCGCACCCACCACTTACAACCGCGACACGCCGCTGAAGGACAGGCGCGTACGCATGGCGCTGAACTACGCGGTGAATCGCGACGCCCTGCTCAAGCAAGTCTTGCACGATCCCGTGCCGCCGGCGGCTCAGCTCAATATCCCCGGTGCGGTCGGCTTCGATCCGGACCTGAAGCCCATCCCCTATGATCCGAAAAAGGCCAAGGCGCTGCTCGCGGAGGCGGGCTATCCCAACGGCTTCAAGATCGAGATCGGCGTCACGCCGGGACTGCGCGCCAATGATACCCTCTACTACCAGCAGATCGCCTCGGATCTCGCCAAGGTCGGCGTGCAGGTGGAACTGCGCGCCCACACCCAGGGCGTGCAGCAAAAGGACATGTTCCAAGGCAAGCTGACCGTGGGCGCGTTCAACATGATCACGCGCGGCAACGACATGATCACCGACTATCGCTTCCGCACCTGCCTGAACCTCACCCAGGGTCGCGCACCGTTCCACTGCGAGCCGGAGATCACCGCGGTCGCCAAGGAAGCCATGGCGGAGATGGATCCAGTCAAGCGCGCCGTCCTCTACAAGAAGATCCTGAAGCTCGAGAGCGAGAACCCGCCCGGCATCTTCCTGTGGCAGGGCGTGGAGTACGACGCGCTGGCGAAGGGCATCACCGGCTACGCCCCGGCGCAGGACTTCATGAATCTGCACACGATCGATTTCAAGTAGCGCTATCAAGAACGAAGCGGCATCACCGGCCGACCCCCCGTCCTCTGTTGGAGAAGCTCATGATTCGTCCCTGGATGGCGACCTGCATGCAGGTCTACACCCACCCGGTCAACGGCGCGCCCGATCGTGCCGCGGCCATGGCCATGGTCGACGAGCGCCTCGATCGCTGGATACACCTCATCAAATCGCGCGCCCGGAGCGCCGGCGGCCTCAAGCAGCTGTTCCTCTTCCCTGAGTTCGCGCTGCAAGGTTATCCCCACGGTGACAAGCCGGAGGTGTGGATCGAGAAGGCCTGCCTCGATATTCCCGGCCCGCAGACCGAGCGCCTCCAGAAGCTGGCGGCGGACTCGAAAATCTTCATCGGCTTCAACGCCTATTGGCGCGATCCCGATTGGAAGGGCAATTTTTTCAATACCTCCGTGCTGATCGACGACACCGGCGACATCGTCCTGAAATACCGGCGCATCAATACCGCGCAAGCCGCTTCGCCCCACGATTTCTGGGATCGCTACCTCGATAAGGTCGGCATCGAAGGCGCGTTCCCGGTCGCCAACACCGCGCTCGGCAATATCGCGATGATGCCCTGCGGCGAGATCATGTATCCAGAAGCCGCCCGCATGTTCATGTTCCGCGGCGCCGAGGTGCTGCTGCATCCGACCAGCGACTTCGGCGCATGGGACAACCACGCCTGGACGTCGGCCAAGAAGGTGCGCGCGGCGGAGAACATGATGTATCTCGTCTCCGCCAACACCGGCGGCTTCCGCGACTCCGGCACGCCCGACAGCGAATGTGCGGGCAACTCCCAGATCATCGATTGGGACGGCCGGGTCCTGGCGCAAGCCTCATCGCCCGGCGAATGCCTGCGCTGCTACGCCATGATCGACGTGGAGCAACTCCGGCTGGCACGCGGTATTCCCAATCCGCTGAACCGCCTTATCCGCAACCGCATTGAGGTCTATCGGCCGCTTTACAATGCGGTCAGTTTTCTGCCGGCCAACTCCAGCGACGGAGCGAAGCAGAACGACATGGCCGGCGTGCGCTCCGTCTGGAAGCAGGCCTTTGCGAACATGGAGCGGCAGGGTATTACCGTCACCCGTCTCGACGAGTAGAACCCGCACCACGTGACCACGGCTAATTTCACGCCCACCGAACGCCGAATCACGATCATCGGCGTGATGATTGTGTTCCTCCTGTCCGCGCTCGATCAGACCATCGTCGCGACGGCGATGCCGCGGATCGTCTCCGAACTGAACGGCCTGGGGCTCTATGCTTGGGTCACCACGTCGTACCTGCTGACGTCGACGGTGGCCGTGCCGATCTGCGGGAAGCTGGGCGACCTGTTCGGCCGCAAGCCTGTCCTGGTCGCAAGCATTGGCTTCTTCCTGGCCGGGTCCTGGCTCGGTGGCCTCTCAGGTGAGTTTGGCGATCTGCCCCTCTTGGGCGGCGGGATGACCCAACTCATCGTTTTCCGCGCCATCCAGGGCATCGGCGGCGGCGGGCTGTTCACCACGGCCTTCGCGATCATCGGCGAACTCTATCCGCCGCGGGAGCGCGGCAAGATCGGCGGCTTGTTCGGCGCCGTGTTCGGGTTGTCCAGCGCCATCGGCCCGCTCATCGGCGGGTACTTTACCGATCACGGCACGGTGGAACTGTTCGGCCACGTCATCGCCGGCTGGCGGTGGGTGTTCTACGTGAACATCCCGCTCGCGATCCTGTCGCTCTTCATCGTGCTGGTGGAGATGCCGACCATGTCCCACCAACTCAAGGGCAAGATCGACTTCGTCGGCGCGGGGCTGATCATCGTCTGCATCGTGCCGCTCTTGCTGGCGCTTACTTTCGGCGGACACACCGCACCGTGGGACTCGCCCTTGGTGTTGGGTCTGTTCGCCGTATTCGCCGTCGGCCTCGTGCTCTACATCGTGGCGGAAAAGCACGCATCCGACCCGATCCTGCCGCTTTCGCTGTTCAACGAGCGCATCTTCACGACCGCGAACATCGCGGGCTTCCTGATCTCCATGTCGTTTATGAGCACGGCGACGTTCCTGCCGCTGTTCATGCAGATCGGGCAGGGGGTGAACGCTACCGTCAGCGGGCTTGCCACGCTGCCGCTCATGGTCGGCCTCATGGGTGGCGCGATCGTCGCCGGCCGGCTGGTCACCAAGACCGGCCGCTACAAGCCCTTCATGCTCTTCGGCGTTTTGACGACCTTTACCGGCATATTCCTGTTGAGTCGCATGGACGCCGACACCTCGCGGCTCGATCTCGGCTGGCGCATGTTCGTGTTGGGGCTCGGCCTCGGTCCGGGCCAGAGCGTCTTCAACATCGCCATCCAGAACGCGTTGCCCATGTCGCAGCTCGGCGTCGGCACGAGCTCGAACCAATTCTTCCGCCAGATCGGCGCCACCATCGGCGTCGCGGTGTTCGGTACCATCCTGACGAACGCCCTCAACTCAGGCTTGGGCCAGGTCATGCCCGGCATGGACGTCGGCAAGCTTCAAGGCCTCGTGGTGCAAATGAGCACCGGCGCCGCCGCGGGTTTGCCGGATAACGTGCGCGCAATCATCACCGGCGCCATCACGCATACCTTCGCGCTCAGCCTGATCGTGGTCGCCGGCGCGATCATAGCGGTTCTGCTGATCCCGGAGATTCCGCTGAAATCCCGGCCCACAGGCGCGCCGCCGGAAGCGGCCTTAGCGCCCGGGTCCGAAGAAGCCCAACCCTAGTTCGGACGCCTTAGTTGGGAACGGTCCACCGGATCTCACCGGCGGACTCCAGCGCGGCGAACCGCGTGCCCCGGTCGAACAGCGCAGTCGCCGCCGAATGCTTGGCGCGCGCCGCTATGGTGGTTGCTGCATCCACAGTGCCGTCCGCGGCGATCGCTACGCCATAACTCGTCAGGGCGGCTTTCCTTGAGATGCGCCCTTCAGATACATCCGCCGCGACCATCGCGGGATCGCGCGCGAACGGGTCGCCCCACCCGCCGCCGCCGCAGGTCTGCGCTTCCAGCCGGTCGCCGGCTTTCACGTTCACCGCATCCACCTTGCAGCCGATGCGCCGTTCCTGCGGCGTGCCGGGATTGAGGACATAGCTGGTGCCCGCGCCGGCCTTGCCGCCGGCCACCCCCCAAGGCTGGGTCTGCAAGCGGTCGTCGACCACATGAATCACCCCCGGCGCCAGGAATCGCGTCACCCGGCGCACGCCTTGCCCGCCGCGGAATTCGCCCGGTCCCGCGGAGTCCACACGCAGCCCGTCCTCTTCCACAAGAAGCGGGTAGTGCGCTTCCATGAACTCCACCGGCCGGCTGCGGCCGCGCACGTTGCCGTTCAATGCATCGGAGCCGTCCACGCCTTCGCGCCCGCCGCCGCCGCCGCCGATGCCGTCGCGGAAGAACACCCGCTCGCCGTATTCGTTCATGCACGCCACGCCCCAGGTGGACCGCGTGTCCGAAGATCCCGGCGTGCGGCCGCCCAGCGCGCGCGACAGCGCCCCCAGGCACAGCTCCGGCAGGCGGAACAGCGTGTAGGCGCGGCAGGAGGCGGAGGCCGGATACTTCGCCGACAACAGCGTGCCTTCCGGCAGCCTGACCGAGATCGCGCGCGTCGCGCCGCCGTTGAAGATCGTGTCCGGCACGAGATTGCGGAAGATCGACACGATGTACTTCACATAGAAGCGCTCATCGCCGGCGATGTTGATCGCCGCCTTGGACTGCGCGTCCGTGCCGTCGAAGTCGAAGGTGACGTGGTCGCCCTGCTTGGTCATGGTGACCTTCAGGCGCAGGTAGTTGCGCGTCTCCGCCGGCACTGCGCCGGCCACTTCCACGAA
The DNA here is from genome assembly GCA_965279655.1 of Rhodospirillaceae bacterium. Taxonomy (GTDB): domain Bacteria; phylum Pseudomonadota; class Alphaproteobacteria; order Rhodospirillales; family Rhodospirillaceae; genus SCTM01. The sequence goes on along the minus strand of OZ257255.1, from coordinate 3,423,833 downwards.
ATCCTCGAAGGGATAAACGCCGTCGGGGATCTGCGGGAAGGCGACCTCGCGCAAAGCCCGCGCGCAGCGTTCCAACAGCTCCTCGAACGCGATTTCCAGGGTTTCCTCGCCATAGCGGTCGAACAAATCGCGCGTCCGCGCCACACCCACCCGGCACGCCATGATCAGCGCATCCAGGTCGCCCTGCACATCGCTCGGATAGCGGCTGTTGTTGATGATGGTGCGGTACAGCGCGTCGTTGATCTTGCCGGCATTCACCAGCTTCACCGGCGGGATGATGATGCCTTCCTGGTGAATGTCCGTGGCCGAGATGGTGACGCTGCCGGGCGCGAGACCGCCCACGTCGCTCACATGGCCGAAACACTGCGCATAGGCCACAAGCTTTCCCCGCCACATCACCGGTTGCGTGATGCAGATATCGGGCAGGTGGGTCAGGCCGCCGGCGGACTTGAACGGATCGTTCCACACGAACACATCGCCGTCTTCGATCTCCTCGAGCGTGTAGTAATTCAAGATCGGGTCGACGTGGGCGGCACCGGAGGCCGACGACACATTGCGCCCCTGGCCGTCGAAGATACCGGCGCGATAGTCGCGGCCTTCGCGGATGACGACGGACCGCGCGGTGCGCTCTACCTGCAGTTCCATCTCGCGGCGGGAGGCTTCGATGGTGCCGCCGATGATCTCCAGGGTGATGGGATCGAGGCGGCTGTTGCGCAGGCGCTGAACCACATTCATTTGCGGCTCTCCACGAAGGCGTTGGTCATGTACTTCTCGATCGGCAGGGCCTGCTTCACAACGCCGTATTTTTTCAGGATGTCCTGCGTCGCCGTCCACTCCTTCTCCGACTGCATGCCATAGGGCGCGCCCGGAACCGCTGGACCCATGAACCCGGTGACGGCGGCATACTCCACCTGATCGATATGCCGATGGGCCGCGTCGTCGTGGCCCTTGGCCAGCTTCCCGAGCGCGGCCACGGCGGCCTCCGGGTTTGCTTTCGCTTCCGCCCAGGCCTTGCCGGTGGCGGCGACAAACCGCCGCACAAGATCCGGGTTCTTCGCGGTCAATTCCGTGGAGGTGATGAGGCTATAGCCCACCATCTTCATGCCGAAGTCGGAATAGACGAATCCCTTCGCCCCGCCAGCCTGTTCGAACAACGCATGCGCCCAGCCCGTGGCGATCATGGCGTCCACGTCGCCGTTCACGAACATGCGCACCTTGGCCGACGCGTCGATCGACACCTTCTTCAGGTCGCTGTCCTTCAGGCCGGCGGTTTCCAGCACACCCGGCAGCATGGCTTCGTTCGTGCCGCCCGGCGTGACCGCGACCTTCTTGCCCTTCAACTGCGCCAGCGTTGTGATGCCGCTTGAATTCAGCACATAGATCGCCTGGCCCATGACCGGCATGAGCGTGGCGACACTGATCACCGGCATGCCGGCGGCGACCCCGCGCATGATGGAATCCACCGCCGCGAAACCGAATTCGTCCTCGCCCGTGGCGACCAACTGGACGGTCTGCACCGACCCGCGCCCTTCCGTCACGGACAGCTCGATGCCCGCGTCCTTATAGATGCCGCGTTCGATGCCGTAGAAGAACGGCGCGTGATAGGCCGAGGCGAACCAATCCATCCGCACGGTGACTTTGTCGGCGGCGCGCGCCGGAAAGGCGATCAGGGCGGCGGCGCTCGTCAGCGCGAGGCGGCGTGAAATCACGAACCCAACTCCTGCAACACCTGCTGGGAGACGTGCCAGCGGATGACGACTTTCTCCAACGCCGCGATGATCAGGAACAGCGCGATGCCTACGGCGCTCAGCAGCACGATGCCCGCGAACAGCTTCGCTGTTTCCAGGTTGCCGTTGGCGACCAGCAGCACGCGGCCCATGCCTTCGTCCGCGCCGATGAACTCGCCGACGATGGCGCCGATCACCGCCGCCGTCACGGACAGCTTCAACCCGGCGAAGATATTCGGCATCGCGCGCGGCAGACGGAAGCGGAAGAAGATCTGCGACGCACTCGCCCCCATGGAGCGGGCGAGATGAAGTTTGCCGATCTCGATGGCGCGTAAGCCGACCACGGTGTTCACCACCATCGGGAAGAAGGACAGCAGGAAAGCGATCAGCACTTTAGGCGCCAGTCCCAGACCCAGCCAAACCACAAACAGCGGAGCGATCGCCACCTTCGGGATCACCTGCGCGCCCACGAGAATGGGGTAAATCGCCTTCTCCAGTGGACGCCACGTGACGATGGCCACCGCCAGGCCCACACCCACGATCACGCTCAGGGCGAAACCCAGCACGATCTCCACCAGCGTATAAAGCGTGGCATCGGCGAGTTCCTGCCAATCGGCCACCAGCGCTTGCGCCACCGACGCGGGCGAAGGCAGGATGAACGGCTTCAGCGCGAACACGCGGATCGATACGTCCCACAGGACGATCAGCATCACGAAGGCCAGAACCGGCCAGGCCCAATCGGGGAGGCGCTTCATGCGGCACCTCGCCGCAACACACCCCATTCCTCGAACAGGCCGCGGATCTGCTTGGTGTAAGCGCCGAACGCCGGCGTCTCGCGGACCGACATGGGCCGCGGGCGCGGCAGATCGATCTTGATGTCCGCGGCGATCTTGCCCGGCCGCGGCGTCATCATGATCACCCGGTCCGACAGGAACACGGCTTCCGAAATGCTGTGGGTGATGAAGATCACCGTGGTCGGCTTCGCCAGCCACATCTGCTGGAGATCGACATTCAACTGATCGCGGCTCAGCGCATCCAGCGCGCCGAAGGGCTCGTCCATCAGCAGCAGGCGCGGTTCGTGGATCAGGGCGCGGCAGATGGCGGCGCGTTGCCGCATGCCGCCGGAAAGTTCGTGGGGCAGGCGCGCTTCCGCGCCGTCCAGCCCCACCATGCGCAACAGCTCCTGCGCGCGCGGCAGGTATTGCGCCGGGTCGCGCCCGCGCACTTCGATCTGCAGCATCACGTTGGATAGCACAGTGCGCCATTCCAGCAGGTTGTGGTCCTGGAACACGATGCCCAGATCGGTGTAGGGGCGGTTCACCGCCGTGCCGCCGATCTCGATGGTGCCGGCGCTGCGCGAAATCAGGCCCGCCAGCATCAGCATGAACGTGCTCTTGCCGCAGCCGCTGGGCCCGAGGATGGACACGAACTCGCCTTCGTTCACCGTCAGCGACACGGGATCGAGCGCGGCCACTTCGCCGGATTTCACGGCGTAGCGCTTTGCGGCGTCGGTGACGCGGATCAGGCTCATGATGCCGGCGCTCCGGCGGCGGTCGCGACGATCAGGTTGCCCTGGTCATCCACCCGCGCGTGCTGTCCTGGATGGATCACGGTGGTTGTGTCGTACTGTTCCACGATCGCCGGCCCGGCGAACGCCGTGCCTGGGGTTAGCGTCGCGCGTGCGTAGATCGGAGTCGGGCGGAACCCATCCGGCGCGAAATACACCTCACGCGTGCCGACCGGTGCCGCGGCACCCGTCCCATGCACGGCTTTCGGGCGCAACTCCCGCAGCTTGCCCAGGCCCGTCACCCGCAAGTTCACCACCTCGATCTTCTGCTTGCCGCGATAGGCATAACCGTAGCTTTGCTGGTGGACGTCATGGAACGCATCGAACAGGGCGGCGATCAGGGTCGCGTCGATCGTCCCCGGCGGCAAGGTCACATTCAGTTCCGTCCGCATGCCGCGATAGCGCAGATCGGCGGAGCGGGCCAGCACGCGATCCTTCGCGCCGAAGCCCTGACGCTCCAGGGCCTCCGTCGCCTGCTTTTCGAGCCTGTCGAAATTGCGGCGCAGACGGTCCGCGTCCGCGTCCTCCTCGCGCTGGATGTCGGTCATCACCACATCCTCGCGCACATCGGACACAAGCGCGCCCAGGGAACAGCCGATGCCCGGCGACGGCGGGATCAGCACTTCCGGAATGCGCAGCATCTCGGCCAAGCTGCTTGCGTGCAGCGGGCCCGCGCCGCCGCCCGCCGTCAGCGTGAACAGGCGCGGATCGCGGCCCTTCTGCACCGACGCCTGGCGGATGGCGTCCGCCATGTTCATTTCGCCGATCTCCAGAATGCCGCGCGCCGTCTCCAACGCCGAAAGCCCGAGCTTCGCGCCAAACGTCGTCAGCGCCACTTTCGCCAGTTCGATATCCAGCGTCACCGCGCCGCCGGCAAGCTTCGTCCCCAGGCGGCCGAGAAATACATTCGCATCCGTGATCGCCGGCTCCGTGCCGCCGCGGCCGTAACACGCCGGACCCGGGTCCGCGCCCGCGCTGCGCGGGCCCACGCGCAGCCGTTCCCCCGGCGCCAGCCACGCCAGCGACCCGCCGCCCGCGCCCACCGTCACCACGTCGATCGCCGGCGTGCGGATGGGATACACGTCCACTTCCACTTCGCTCACCATGGCGGGCTTGCCGTTCTCGATCAGCGCCACATCGGTCGATGTGCCGCCCATGTCGAAGGTGATCAGCTCGCTGCGCCCGCAATTGCGCCCTAGCCACGCGGAGCCCACCACCGCCGCGGCGGGGCCGGAGAGCGCGGTGTGCACCGGCTGCTCCACGGCGAGATCGGCGCGGCTGGCGCCGCCGCCGGATTTCATCATGTACAGCGGCGCGGCGATGCCCAATTCCGCCATGTGGCCCTGGATCTTCTTCACATAGTCGCCCAACAACGGCATCAGCAGGGCGCTCATGCATGTCGTCACCGCGCGCTCGTACTCGCGATACTCCGGCAGCGTCTCGGACGAGATTGCCACATGGCAGCCGGGATACTCCTCCAGGAGGATCTCCCGCGCACGGCGTTCATGGGCGCCCTCCGCATAGGCATTGATGAAGCACACGGCCACGGTGTCGATCTGGCGCTCGCGGAACCAACACGCCTGCGCACGGCACGCGTTCTCGTCGAAGGGCGTGATCACGCCGCCGCGCGCATCCATACGTTCCGGCACCTCGCGCACATTGGCCAGCGGCACGATGCGCGGCGGCTTCACCCACACATAGATCGATCCGCGCTCGCCCGGCACGGTCTGGCGCGCCATCTCGACGATATGGCTGAAGCCTTCGGTCACCAGCATGCCCATGGGCCGGAACTTGCGCTGAAGGATCGCATTCACCGCCACGGTCGTGCCGTGCAGCACCGCTTCAATCTTGCCGGCATCCCCGCCGGTCTCTTTCAGGAACGCTGCCAGCGCGTTGCGCACGCCCAGGTCGGGGCTCGCCGGGGTCGACGGCACCTTGATCACCCGCGTGGTGCCGTGTTCGTCGATCGCGAGAAGGTCGGTGAACGTGCCGCCGGAATCGATCCCGATGCGAAAGGGCATGACTAAGCCTTCCGCCGGCGCAGCGGCATTTCGATCACCGTGTCGTCCTCAACCAACGGCCGCACTTGATTGCGCAGCAGAATTGCCGGCCACAGCGCGCCGATCCGCTCGGCGGTGGCTTGCAGCGACGGCACCATCGCCCGCAGGCGCTGGGCGGGCAGGCGATAGGCCGGCCCCGATATCGAGATCACACCGACCACCTGCTTGGACTCCGCAAGCCGGATGGGCACGGCCACCGCCACCACATCCTCCGTGTTGGCCGCCGTTTCCAGCGCATAGCCCTGCGCGCGGATCTGCGCGAGCTGGCGCTGCAGATCGCGCGACGCCGGATGCGAGCGCACCGGCACATCGCCGCGCAGGTTCGCCAACGCCCGTTGCTGGTCCGCCTCGGGCAGGAACGCCAGCCACGCCCGGCCGGTCGCCATGGAATCCGGATGCGCGATGCGCCCGACGAGGCCGCGCAAGGTGATGCGTTGATCCACATCGGCCTTGGCGATGATGCGCACGCAGTCGTCTTCCACCACGGCCAGTTGCACCAGCTCGCGCGCGTCCGCCGCCAAGCCTTCGAGTTCCGGCATGAACGCCTTGGGAATCTCCAGCCCATCCACGAAGCGATAGGCCAGCGCCGGCACCCGCCAGCTCAGGACGTAGCGGTCCGCGGCCTCGGCGGAACGGCGCAGGCAGCGCGACTCTTCCAAGGTGGTGAGCAGGCGCGATACGACGGAGATCTCGATCCCCAGCGCGCGGCTGATCTCGCTGACGGCCGCACCCGCGGGGCAGCCGGCCAGGTACTCCAGCACCGCGATGCCGCGTCCCACGGCGGACATCCCCGCCGAACTGCCGCGGCCGCGTTTCTGCTGCTTCATTCCCACACGTCGTTTTCAGCAACTCAGTTGCCAAAAACTAGGCCATGCCGCAGGGAGTGGCAATTCAAAAGCGCGGCAAGGGCGCGGCGGCGCTGCCGGATAGGTCCGCCGCGCGAGCTCGGCACCGCCATCCTCACCGATATGCTGTGGGGCGCCTGATGTACTTTAGGGGGCGGGCGCTGGTGCCTTCTGCGCGGCTTTCTCATCGCCGCCCAGTGCCGTCGACAGTGCCTTGCGCAAGCCTTCCTGCGTATAGGGCTTGCCGACGCAAATACCGCCTTCGAATCCGGCGATCGGCCGTTCGCGCAGGGAATACCCTGTCGCGAACACGAACGGAATGTTGCGGCTCTTCAGGATCTCCGCGATCGGGAAGCTCAGCTGACCATTGATGTTCACGTCCAGCACCGCCAGGTCGAACGTGCCGGTCTGCGTTTGCTTCCGGGCGGTCTCGAAGGTGCTTGCGATTTCGACGTCGCGCACGCCCAGCTCGCGCAGCATCTGCTCCGCGTCCAACGCGATCAGGTATTCATCCTCGACCAGCAAGACCGAAAGACCTGACAACACACCCATGAACATACCCTAAAATGGAATGGTGATAGCGCAAGCGAGGCCGCCCGAACGTAAGTCGTGCTGGCACTTGCCCTGCAGGTCGTGAACCACGGCGTTGCGGATCAACCGCGTTCCGAAGCTCTCGATGGCCTCCTTGTCGCCGATGCCTTTAACCCCGCTCTCGGTCCACTTGAGCGTCAAGCGGCGTCCGTTGTCGTCGAGGTTCACGGTCCACTCGATGTTGAGCCGGCCGCCCTTCTCCGACAACGCGCCATACTTGGCGGCGTTGGTTGCAAGCTCATGCAGAGTCAGCGTGAGTGAGAGTGCGTGCTTCGGCGGCAGGTCGACCACCGGACCTTTCAGAGTGACGCGATCCGCGTGATCGAACGGCTTGAGTTCGGATTCCACGATCTGCCGCAAGGACGCATCGCGCCAGTCTCGGGTCGTCAGAAGTTCGTGGGTCGCGGCAAGCGCGCCGATGCGCTTCTTGAGCGTGGAGATCAGCTCGCCGCGGTCCGCCTTGCTGCTGACGGTCTGATTGACGATGGAGGCGACACTGGCCAGCGTGTTCTTCACGCGGTGCTGCAGTTCGTCCATCAAGCGCCGCAGTTCCGTCTCCAGGTGCCGAAGCTCCGTCACATCCTTCACGATGATGCCGACGGCCGTCACCCGTTCGTCTTCCTCATAGGGATAGAGATCGATCAGGAAATCCCGCGCGACTTCCCCGCTCAGGCGAACCGTGGCCGCCAGGCTCGCGAGTTCCTGGCCGCGTTCGAACACCTCCGCGATCGGGCGGTCGATCTTCTCCAGCAAGGCCGGGTCCATCTCCTTCAGCCCGCGGCCGAGATGCTCGTCCATCGACTGGCCGTTCAGGTCGGCGAAGTGCTGGTTGATCTTCAGGAAGCGGCGATTGCGGTCCACCAGCGCCATGCCGACCGGCGCGGTCTTGTAAAGGGTCTCGATCTCGTGGCTGCGTTGCCGCGCGATGCTTTCATTGCGCTCAAGGTCGGCCTGGGTCTGGCGGATCTTGGTGACGTCGGCGAACACCAGGATCACGCCGTCGATACCGTCATGCGCGTCGCGATAAGGCAGCAGGCGCAGCACGTAGCTTTCCTTGCCGTCCTCGATGTTGAGTTCCCGCTCCATGGACTGGCCCGACTCAAGGACCGTCCGCGCCATGTCTTCCAGTTGGCGTCCGTCGGTGCGCGAGACCAGGTCCGACAGTGGCCGGCCTTTGTCCTGCTCCTGGAACCGGAAAAGAGTCTTCGTGGCCGGCGTGAAGCTGCGGATGCACATCTTCTTGTCGAGCACGATGGTCGGGACCTCGGTGCTCTCGATGTAGTTCTCCAGGTCGCTGTTGGTGCGCGCGAGTTGGTCGACCTTGTTCTTGAGTTCCTCGTTGACCGTCGCGAGCTCTTCGTTGGTCGACTGGAGCTCCTCGTTCATCGACATCATTTCTTCGTTGGAGCTCTTCAGCTCCTCGTTCGATGTCTCGAGCTCTTCCACGGTCGTCCGCAGTTTCGAGCGGATCTCGTCCAACTCGTCCTCGAGCTCCTTGATCCGGTCCTCGTCCGAGTAGGCATCCGCGTCGACCTGGGCGTCGGCGTCCGTCTCGTCACGCGAAGCGGCGGCGTCCTGGAAAACCACCAGGACTTCATCCTCGCTCAGGGGGTCCGCGATGACATCGACGAGGGCGTAGCCATCCTCCGCGTCGATGCGAACATCGCGTTTGATCGTGCGCTTGTGCGTGCGCCACGTGGATTCAAGCACGGACCGCAAGGCCGAGCGTAATCCCCGCTTCGCCAGATCCGTGATCTTGGTGGACGGGGCGCCCTCGGCCAATTCGAGATACTTGCCGGTCCGGGTGGACGAGCGCAGCACATCGTTGGTGACGTTCACCACCACGTGCGCGGGGGCATAGCGCTCGACCATGCGGCGCGAGGTCATGTCGAGACGTTCGCCAACGCTCGCATTCCGTTCGCGGTTTTCGTATTCGGTCGCCGGATGCACCAGCAGCGGCATCGCGACCGACTGACGTTGCGCGCCCTTGCGCTGGAAGATGCGCGCGCTCGCATCGTGCGCCTCGAACAGATCGTTCCGGCTGGCGATATTCTCCGCCGAGCCCAGGAACAGCCAGCCGCGCTGGCGCAGGGCATAGTGGAACACCGGGATCAGGCGCTGTTGAAGTCCGACGTTGAGATAGATCAGCAGGTTGCGGCACACGACCATGTCGACGCGGCTGAACGGCGGGTCCTTGATCATGTTGTGGTTGGACACGCGCACCATGTCCCGGATCGACTGGGCGAGCACGTAGTCGTCTTCCTGCGCGTAGAAGTACCGGTCGAGCAGTTCCAACGGCACGTCCCGCACGGCGGAATGGGGGTAGCGCGCCGCGCGCGCCTTTTGCAGCATGGGCTCGTCGATATCGGTCGCGAAGATCTGGACGGTGGGCCGCGCGCGCGAGCGTGACAGCGCTTCCGCCATCAGGATGGCGATGCTGTAGGCTTCTTCGCCGCTGGAGCAGCCCGGCGCCCAGATGCGCACGGTGTCGCCGGCGCCGCGGTCTCGCAGCAGCTCGGGAATGACGTCGCGGCGCAGGACGTTGAAGGCCTCGGCGTCGCGGAAGAAACAGGTGACGTTGATCAACAGGTCGCGGAACAGCAGGTCCGCCTCATGGCTGTTCTGGCGCAGCCGCTCCAGGTACGCATCCGCGGTCTCGGCGCCGATCACCTGCATGCGCCGCTGCACGCGCCGCAGCATGGTGCTGCTCTTGTACTGGCTGAAGTCATGACCCAGGCGGTGGCGCAGTTCCTGGCACACGTTGGCCAGGAAGTCGGTTACGTCGGGGAGATTCAGGGTGCCGGATTGACCGCGGTCGAAGTAATCGCGGATGGCGCCCGCCATGTCGCGCACGCTCAACACCTTGTCGACCAGGCCCGTCGCCACCGCGCTGTTGGGCATGCCGTCGTACTTGGCGCTCTCCGGTTCTTGCACCAGGGTCAGGCCGCCGGCTTCCTTCACCGCACGCAGGCCCTCGCTGCCGTCGCCGCCGGTTCCCGAAAGCACGATGCACGCCGCGTTCGGCCCCTGGTCCAAGGCCAGGCTGCGGAAGAATACGTCGATCGGCCGGCGGAATCCGCGCGGCTCGGAGAAGTCGGAGAGATGCAGCCGCGCCTTCTCGATGATCAGGCTGGCGTTGGGCGGGATCAGATAAACGTTGTTGGGCTCCACCTGCATCCCATCGCTCACCTGGCGCACGGGCATGGTGGTGCGGCGGCTCAGAAGGTCGGCCAGCATGCTCTCGTGGTTGGGATCGAGGTGCTGGATCAGCACATAGGCGTGGCCGGAATCCGGCGGCACCGACATCAGGAAGTTCTGGAACGCCTCGAGGCCGCCGGCGGAGGCCCCCAGGCCGACGATCGGGCAGGGCGCCGGATGGGCGCCGACGTCCGGCTTGTCGGGGGAGAGCACACTGCGCTCGTCCAGGGCGTTTGCTTCTCCCTCCAAAGACATTGCGGTTTTACACCCTAGGCCAAGCCTGCAATGGTCACTTCAACGCCATGACACCGTGGTTTGTTTCCAACCAGCGCGTGTAGAGGGCGAATCTTTTTGCGCCGTGAAACGGGCTAATTCGCGCAACAAAACAACCAGTTACCTCTCCCGAAAGACCTTTCTATAAATGTGGAAATAGAGTTTGGCGGCTGTCGACCTGGGTCCGATCGTGGTCTATGTCCAGCGGGCATCTGTCACGCGGGGGGAACGCGGTCCGTGGCCATCACCATGTACGGAATCAAGAACTGCGACACGATCAAGAAGGCGCGCGCCTGGCTTGAAGCGAAGAAGGTCGACTACGCCTTCCACGACTACAAAGCCGAGGGCATCGATCGCGCGCGGCTGGCCAAATGGTGCGACGAACTCGGCTGGGAGGCGGTCCTCAACCGCGCCGGCACCACCTTCCGCAAACTGCCCGAGGCGCAGACGCGCAATCTCGACAAAGCCAAAGCCGTCGCGCTGATGGTCGAGCAGCCATCGATGATCAAGCGTCCGATCCTCGACCTCGGCGCCAAGCGCGTCGCCGGCTTCAAGCCGGAAATCTATAAGGCCGCATTCGATGCCCGCTAATCCGATAAAAGTTGAACCGACCAAAGGTCATAGCCTCACGCGCGTGGTGTTGGCGTCCGCCGCCGGCACGACATTCGAGTGGTACGACTTCTTCCTGTTCGTGCCCCTCGCGGGAATCATTTCCAAACTGTTCTTCGCCGGCTTGAACGACACCGCGGCCTACGTGTTCGCGCTGCTGTCCTTCGGCGCCGGATTGATCTTGCGGCCCGTGGGCGCGCTGATCTTCGGCTGGACCGGCGACCGCGTCGGCCGCAAGGCGACGTTCCTCATCACCATCACCTTGATGGGTGCTGCCACCTTCGCCATCGGCTTCCTGCCGACCTACGCGGATGCCGGCATCCTCTCGCCGATCCTGTTCATCGGCTTGCGCATGCTGCAGGGCATCGCCATCGGCGGCGAGTGGGGCGGGGCGGCGATCTACATCGCCGAGCACGCGCCGGTGAATCGCCGCGGCTTCCTCACCGGCTGCCTCGGCACTTGCGCGGCCTTCGGTCTCGGCGGGGCGCTCGTGGTCACCCTCATCACCCGCACCATCGTGGGCGAGGAGGCCTTTGTCGTGTGGGGCTGGCGCGTGCCGTTCCTGCTCTCCGCCGTGTTGGTCGCCTTCTCGATCTGGATGCGGCTCAAGCTCCAGGAAAGCCCCGCCTTCACGGCCCTGCGCGAAGCCGACGGCCTCAGCAAAGCGCCTTATTCGGAAGCCTTCCTGCACTGGCCCAATACCAAGCGCGTGTTCCTCGCGCTGTTCGCGCTGATGTTCGCGCAAGGCTCGGTCTGGTACCTGACCTTCCTCTACACCCAGTTCTTCCTGGAACGGATTCTGAAGGTCTCACCGGCCTTCGCGAACACGGCGATGCTGACTGTCGTCGCGCTGTCCGCGCCGCTTTACCTGATGTTCGGCGCCTTGTCGGATCGCATCGGCCGCAAGTGGATCATGTTCTTCGGCATGACGCTGGTGATCGCCATGCTCTTCCCCGGCTTCAAGCTGCTCACCAAGTTCGCCAACCCGGCGATCTACGCCGCGGCCACGGCTTCGCCGGTCACGGTGATCGCCGATCCGAACGACTGCTCCGTGCAGTTCGATCCGGTCGGCAAGGCCCAGTTCCGCAGTTCCTGCGATATCGCCAAGACCCTGCTCACCAGCGGCGGCGTGCCCTACACCAATGAAGCAGCACCTGCCGGTGCGGTCACGGTGGTCAAGATCGGCGCGGCGTCTATCGCGTCCGTCGACGGCCGCACCCTCGACGACACCGCCCTGAAGACCGAGCGCACGCGGGTCGAAGGGGAATTGAAATCGGCTCTGCGCGCCGCGGGCTATCCGGAACAAGCCTCGGCGGAGGACGCCAACCTGTTCGGCGTGATCGCCGTGCTGATGATCTTCGTCATCGGCGCCACCGCGCTCTATGGCCCGCAGCCGGCGGCGCTGGTGGAACTGTTCCCGATCCGGGTCCGCTACACGGCTTTGTCGCTGCCGTATCACGTCGGCACCGGCTGGGTTGGCGGGCTTCTGCCCGCCGCGTCTTACGCCATGGTCGCGGCCACGGGCGATATCTACTTCGGGCTCTGGTACGCGCTGGTAATGACCGCGATCTCCGCGACCGTCACGCTGTTCTTCCTGCCTGAAACACGCGGGCGGGATCTGAACGTCTAGCTTCTAGTGGACAGTCCGCGCGAACATGCTCGGGCGCGGTGACGTCTGGGGCGGCGCGGGGCGAAAGCCCCGGCGCTTTGTCGTGCGGCGCGGTTCCAGCGGGCGGTCGCGCTTGATGCGCTCCACGATCGCCGGTGCCGCGGTATGGCTTTGCTGACGACGGCCCCAGATCATCTCATGCCTCGCAGTGTTCAGCCGGGCGCACGATCTGCATCGCGCCGGGACGCAGGCGGCGTTCCATCTTCGCCAAGCGGCGATAGGTGCGCGCCACTTCCAGAATGTACGGACGGATTCGTTCGTTCTTCACGTCGCTCGCCATCCACTCAACTTCCGCCGCGCGCTTGATCAGGTAAGATTCATCCATGGTTCGTTTCGCTTCTCAAAGGGCCGCGACGGGGGTGCGTCGCCTGCCTTTCACAAAGCAAGAAACGGGCCAGCTCGCGAAATGGTGCGTACCAACGCCGCATTTCCCCGCTGCGCGTGCGCAACCGTAAAGGGCGGGCCGCCGTCGTTTGCGATTCTGTTGGCGGATCAAGGCGCTGCTCTCGCAGCGTGAGCGTCGGGAAACTTTACACGCCCGCGCGACCGGAAGATGATCATGCAAACCCCGGCTTGCAGGCGTCCCATGACCGCATTCTACGAAGCCACCCACCGGATGCTGGCCAAGGGCTCTCACGACGAACTGTCGCGGGAACTCTTCAACCGCTCCTTCACGCTCTACCTCGAAGCCGAGAGCCGGCCGCGCATCCGCGAGGTCTACGAGCGCGATGTGAAGCCTGCCTTCGTGGCGGAACACGGCCGCGAGCCGACGCGCCGCGAGATCGCCAAGGTCATGCGCGAGGTGCCGCCGAACCGCTGGTGGTACGCGCTGCGCACCCGCGCTCAGCGGAACTCCTATGAGGTCGCGACCGCCGTGGTCGATCGGCAGATGCCGGAGTTGATCGCGCGCGCCCATGCGTTCGACAACAATCCCGCCGGCGGATCGCTCACCCTCGATCCCGCCTTGAAGGTCCCGAACTATCTCACCGCCCACGACATCCACCATATGCCCGGCGGCTATCACACGGAGCGCGGCGCGGACGATTTCGCCGCCGGCGCGATCTACGACCGGCAGATGACGATCAACCGCATGGGCCAGCAGGGCCGTCTCAACGACGATCCCGGCGTCAGCCTCGCGGCGTGGACGAAAGAGAAGTTCCCGGACCTGAAGCCCAAGCGGATTCTCGAGATGGGCTGCTCCGTCGGCCACAGCCTGCTGCCGTTCAAGGAGGTCTATCCCGATGCGGAGGTCATCGGCATCGACGTCGCCGCACCTTGCTTGCGCTACGGGCACGCCCGCGCCGAAGCGCTCGGCGTCCCCGTACACTTCCAACAGCAGAACGCCGAACAGACAACGTTCGCGGATGGCTCCTGCGACATCGTGTTCTCGCGCATCCTTCTGCACGAAACGTCCCGCGCCGCCGTGCCGCGCATCTTCAAGGAAAGCCATCGCCTGCTGCGCAAAGGCGGGCTGATGTTCCATTCCGACGCGCCGCAGTACAACGAACTCGATCCCTACGTCGCCTCCCTGCGCGATTGGGACATCACCTGCAACAATGAGCCCTTCATGGACGTCGCCTACGAATTGCCGCTCGAGGACATGTACGCGGAGGCCGGCTTCGACCGCGCCCAAGCCTTCCGCCTGCGCGTTCCCAGCAAGCATGTGCAGGCTTCGGGCATCGATCCCAAGTTCACCCGCACCGGCGGCAGCATGTTCCTCGTCGCGGCCGTGAAAACCTGAATGAAGGCGATTGCGTTCGAACAGCCCGGCGGACCGGACGCGCTCCAGCTGGTCGAGCGTCCGCGTCCCGTTCCCGCCGCCGGCGAAGTGCTCATCCGCGTCGTCGCCGCCGGCGTGAACCGGGTCGACGTGCTGCAGCGCCTCGGGCGCTACGCACCGCCCCATGGTCCCAAAGACATCCCCGGCGTCGAAGTCTCCGGCGTCATTGAGGCCCGCGGCAGCGGCGCCCAGCGCTTCAACATCGGCGACCCCGTCTGCGCGCTGGTGATCGGCGGCGGCTATGCGGAGTTCGTGAGCGTTCCGGAAGGCCAGGTGCTGCCGATCCCGGGCGAACTCGATTTCATCCAGGCCGCCGCCGTGCCGGAAACCTTCTTCACCGTATGGGCGGCGCAATACGATCACGGCCGCCTGCTGCCCGGCGAATCGCTGCTCGTCCACGGCGGCTCCAGCGGCATCGGCACCACGGCCATCATGCTGGCCAAGGCGCTCGGCGCCGGGCCGATCTTCGCCACCGCCGGCTCGGCGGAGAAGTGCCGCGCCTGCGAGAGCCTGGGCGCCACCCGCGCCATCGACTACCGCCGCGAGGATTTCGTCGCCGTGGTGCGCGAGGCCACCAACGGACGCGGCGTGGATGTGATCCTGGACATGGTGGCCGGCAGCTACGTGCCGCGGAACCTGGAACTGCTCGCCGACGACGGCCGGCTGGTCTTCATCAGCGCCATGGAGCGGGAGTTCACCGCCGGCTTCGACGTGCTCCAGATGATGTTCCGGCGCCTGGTCATCACGGGCATCTCGCTGCGGGGCCAGAGTATCGCCCGCAAGACCGCCATCGCCGAACGGGTGGAGCGCCATGCCTGGCCGCTGCTGGCGGACGGGCGCATCGCGCCGGTGATCGACACGGTCTATCCCCTGGCCGAGGCCGCCGCCGCCCACGCCCGTCTCGAATCGAGCGGGCATATCGGCAAGCTGGTGCTCGAGATCGGGGAGTCCTAAAGCCTCAAGAAAAACGGCCCCGCTTCACAAGGAAGCGAGGCCGCAAGTCGTTAGACGGACGCAATAAATAGTACGCTATGTAGCTTGCTATTTAACTCAGGCCGTCTGAGGGTTAGAGGCTAACGGGGACCGTGCCGAGGATGCCGGCGGCGATGAACAGCAGGGTGATCACGATGGTCCCGTTCAGGGCGTTCAGAGTCTTTTCCATATCAAGCTTTCCTTTTTGTGGTCGGGCGTCCGTCACGTCCGATGGGCTATACATAGCTTGCTTCTGGATTGCTGCAACGCGGTAAGGCTGCAAGGCTGGCTTGAGCGCCATGCATGCCTAAAACGCGTGAATTCATGCGGGTGTAACCGCCATGTCGCGCCGACGACTTAATAGCTAACGATCTATTAACCCGTGACCAGGCGGGGAAGCTGGTCGAAAACCGCCAGAACATCCTCAAGGCTTTGGCCTTGCTTGAGTTTCTGCTGGCGGCTGGTGACCTGGAAGCGGCCGGTGGTGCGCTTGCCCTTGCCGCCGCGGCCTTCCACTTTTGAGATGACGAACAGCGGGTTTTCCATGGAATGGCGGAAGATGAAGAAGCTCGCCATGCCGGGGCTGAAGCTGATGGCGTAGTCGCGCCATTCCCCGGTCATGACCCGCCGGGAGTAGAGATTCAGCAGCCGGGTGAGTTCGGCGCGCGTGAAATGCAGGGAAGATGGGGGGCGTTTGCCCGGGCGGTCCGGAAAGCGGAGGACCGAGCTCATCTAGACCTGAATTGCGACGTCACGGCGCATGGGTCAATCCTCCCACAAATACCGTCACAATCAAGACCGATCGGGCAAGGCCGATCCGGCCAGGCCAATCGGGAAGGAATCAGTAGCCTGCGGAACCGAGTGCCTGGTTCTTGCTGTCCGGATCGGGCCGGTCGAAGCAATTGGCGTCGGCCAGGGTCTTGTAGCAATAGCGGCTGACCTGGGCCCCGCCCGGCTCGCGTGATTTCAGGCACAAAGCCCGGCCCGTGGCGGATTTCATGTCTGCGCACTGGAAACCGAACGCCTGGGCATAGATGGGTGAGGGATCCTGGCCGCATCCGCTCAAGGCCGCGCCCAGCGCCAAGACGGCCAAGACGCTGCGAAATGGTGCTGAAAACCGGGCCATGGAGCGTCCTGTGGGGTAGACCATCACCAGCCTATTCAAACCCGCCAGGGTTACCAAATCCTTACCCCCGACCCCTCCGGGCCCCTCCAAAACCGCCCAAACGTCCCGCGTCCGGGCCGGTCCGGCGGAATTGCCATGGCCCGGTCAACTCATTATGTTCGGGCACGTTTTTTGACCCGGCCCCGGCTGGCGCGCGCGCCGCCAGGGCTGCGCCGGCGGCGGGGATCTTAAGATCCACGAGCGTCGCGCGTCCACGAAGCAAAGGAACTCCCGGTGAGCAAACCCAAGGACGCCGCCCCTTCGGCGCCCCAAGAGATTCTACCCCCCGTGCCGGGAAAGGCGGGGAAGGGGAAGAAGCCCGAGAAGCCCGAAGAGGACATCGAGCTCGAAGGCATCATGTCGGAGATCGAATCCGATCTCCGCGAAGACGAACTCAAGAAGCTCTGGGAGCGCTACGGCAAGACCATCATCGCCGCCTTGGCGATCATGGTGCTGGCGGTGCTGGGCGTGCAGCTGTGGCGCGAGCGCGTCGTGGAGCAGCGTCTCGAACTCGCCAGCCGTTACGAACAGGCGATGGACGATGTCGCCGCCGGCAAGACCGACGACGCCGCGGCGATCTTCGCCGACGTCGCCAAGAAAAAGGGCGAAGGCCTCGCCACCGTCGCGCAGTTGGAACGCGCGGCCCTGCTGCTGCAAAAAAGCGATGTGAACGGCGCCGTGGCGATCTACCGCGAGGTCGCGGCCGACAGCGCGGTGGATCGCACCTTCCGCGATCTCGCGATCGTCCTGGAAGCGCTGCACACGCTGGACACCGCCGAGCCCAAGGCGCTTGAAGCCAAGCTCTCCCCGCTCAGCAGCCCCGGCAACGTGTTCCACAACACGGCGCTCGAACTCTCGCTGCTGCTTGCGGCGAAGCAAGGCGACAACGCCCGCGCCGCCACGCTTGCGCAGCAACTGGTCGACGATCCCACCACGCCGCCGGCCATGCAGCAGCGCGCACAAGATTTCGCAGCGTATTATAAAGGGCTGGCCGCTGCGCCGCCCGCCGCGGCCGCGCCGGCTGCGGCCAAGAAGCCCTAAGGAAATTCATGCGCTCGAACGCTCATCGTCGCGACGCCCTCAGGGCGCTGAGAACCGCGTTGGCCACCACGCTCGCCGCGGGTGCCTTGTCCGCCTGCAATGGCGGCATCTTCGGCATGTTCGACTCCAGCAAGAACAAGAAGAAGCTGCCGGGCACGCGCATCTCCGTATTGGCGCTCGAGCGCGAACTGCGCCCGAACATCGAAGCGGCGGACACCGCGATCGTGCTGCCGCGCCCGGCCGACACGGACGCCTGGCCGGAAGCCGGCGGCTTCTCGCACCACGCCATGCACCATGTGGTGATCGGCGCGAACCCCAAGGTCGTCTGGCGCCAGAACATCGGCGAAAGCTCCGGCAAGCGTAACCGCAATCTCGCCGAGCCCATCGTCGCCAATGGCCGTGTGTACACCGTCAATGCGAAGGGCGAGGTCGACTCCTACGACGCCGCCACCGGCAAGCGCGCATGGCAGGTGAAAACCCCGCCGAAGAACGAAGACGACGGCGCGTTCCTCGGCGGCGGCATCGCTTACGAAGACGGCAAGCTGTTCGTCACCGGCGGCTTCGCGCAGGTCGTGGCGCTGGATGCCAACACCGGCGCCACGCTCTGGCGCACCCCGGTCGATACGCCGATCCACTCCGCTCCCTCGGTCAACGGCGGCCGCGTGTTCGCGGTCACCCTCGAGAACCAGGTGGTCGCCCTTGCCGCGAGCACCGGCAAGAAGCTGTGGACCTATTCCGGCGCCTCGACGCCGACCATCCTGCTCGGCGGCGCCGCGCCGGCGGTGGACGGCGGCGTCGTGATCGCCGCCTTCACCAGCGGCGAACTCGCCGCCTTGCGTGTCGATACCGGCACGCCGCTCTGGAACGAAACCGTGGTCGCCGTGCGCCGCACGGAAGCCGCCGCCAGCTTGCCGGATGTGGCGGGCCGTCCGGTCATCGACCGTGGCCGCGTCTACGCCGTGGGCCATTCGGGCATTCTGGTCGCTATCGATCTGCGCACCGGCCAACGCGTATGGGATGCGCCGGTCGCGGGCGTCTACAGCCCGTGGATCGCCGGCGACTTCCTGTACGCCCTCACGCTCGATTCCGAACTGGTCGGCATCGATGTGCGCTCGGGCCGCATCCTGTGGGTCACGCAGTTGCAGCGCTTCAAGAACGAAGAGGACAAGAAGGGCCGCATCGTCTGGGCCGGGCCGAGCCTCGCCAGCGACCGCCTCATCGTCGTCGGCGACAACGAACAGGCGCTGTCCGTGTCGCCCTATACGGGTGAAGTGCTGTCCCGCATGAAGCTGGCCGACAAGGCGACCTTGTCGCCCGTGTTCGCCAAGTCGACGATGTATCTGCTCAACGACAAGGGCGATCTCACGGCTTACCGTTAAGGAGTGGCGCGATTTGACGTTCGCCTTCTGCCGGCCAGAGGCCCGCAAGGCGACTGTCAAATCTGAAGCTCCGCTGGATTACTGAGATATCTAGTCGACCTTGTGATTCCAACATTCGCAAGGCTGCCTGCCGCACCGCGGTGCGAATGTTGGAATCGGACCACTCGTATGGCGCGCGCTCCCCGCAAGAAGACCGACCACCGTGCGCGCAAGCGCTCCGTGAATGACACTGGGCTCACCGTCGCCATCGTCGGGCGTCCCAACGTCGGCAAATCCACGCTCTTCAACCGCCTGATCGGTCGCCGATCCGCGCTCGTGCACGATCGGCCGGGCGTCACGCGCGATCGCCGCGAGGGCGCGGCGCAAATCGGCGATCTGGCTTTCACCGCCGTCGACACCGCCGGCTTCGAGGATGCGGAGGCCGACACCCTCGAAGGCCGCATGCGCAAGCAGACGGAGAAGGCGGTCGCCGACGCGGACGTCGCCCTCTTTCTGGTGGATGCCCGCGCGGGCATCACCACGCTCGACGAACAGTTCGCCGACCTCCTGCGCCGCAGCCGCACACCGGTGGTGCTGGTCGCCAACAAGTGCGAGGGCAAGGGCCAGGACGAGGCCTTCTACGACGCCTATCGCCTCGGCCTGGGCGATGCTTTGGCCGTCTCGGCCGAACACGGCCAGGGTCTGGATGCGATCTACGACGCCCTGCGGCCCTATGTGCCTGATCTGGAGGCGGCGTCGGACGACGAGGATGACGCGGCGGAAAGCGCGCCGACCCCCGAGGAGAATTTCGACGATCCCGAGCGGCCGATCCAACTCGCCATCATCGGCCGCCCCAACACCGGAAAATCGACACTGGTGAACCGCCTTCTGGGCGAGGATCGCGTGCTGACCGGCCCGGAACCGGGCGTCACCCGTGACGCCATCCACATCGACTGGACTTTCAACGGCCGCCGTATACGCCTGGTCGACACCGCCGGCGTGCGCCGCAAGGCGCGCATCACCGACGCCGTTGAGAAGCTCTCTGTCAGCGAGACCTTCAACGCCGTGCGCTTGGCCGAGGTGGTCGTGCTGGTGCTGGATGCGGAATCGCCGCTCGATAAACAGGAACTCACGCTGGCGCGCCACGTGGTCGACGAAGGCCGCGCGCTGGTCGTGGCCGTGAACAAGTGGGATCTGGTCAAGGACAAGAACAAAACCCTGATCGAGATCCAGGAGCGGCTGGCGGAATCGCTCGCCCAGGTGCGCGGCGTGCCGCTGATCACGTTCTCCGCCAAGACCGGTCAGCGCGTGGATACGATGATGGAAACCGTGCTCAAGATCCACCGCGTCTGGAACACCCACGTCGCCACCAATGCCCTGAACCGCTGGCTGTCGGCCATGACGCAAGCGCATCCGCCGCCGCTGTCCGCGCACAAGCAGCGCATCAAGCTGCGCTTCATCTCCCAGGTGAAGACGCGCCCGCCCAGCTTCGTGATCTTCTCAACCCGCGCCGTCGACCTGCCGGAGGCCTACACGCGCTATCTCACCAACGGCCTGCGCGACTCGTTCGGTCTGGACGGCGTGCCGATCCGCATCACCTTGCGCAAGCCCAAGAACCCCTTCGACGACGAGTAGCCCCCTTGGAACGTCATCTGCCCTTCGAGCGCGGCGTGAACTTCCGTGACTTCGGTGGCTATGACACCGCCGACGGCAATCGCGTCAAATGGCGCAAACTGTTCCGCTGCGGCGCGCTCAACAAGCTGACTGACGGCGACCTTGCGCGCATCGGCGACCTTCAGCTCGCCGCCGTGTGCGATTTTCGCGGACCCGGCGAATGCGCCGAGGAGCCGTCGCGGCTGCCCGAATCACTCCAACCCCACGTCCATCAATTGGCGATCGAGCCGGGCGGCGAATGGACGGCCGAGAAGGACATCATCGGCCTCCTCGCGGGCCATCACACCGCCGCGGAACTCAGTCGCCGGGTCACGCACATCTACAAGGCCATCGCGATCGACTTCGCGCCCACCTACGCGCAGATGTTCGCGCGCATCCGCGATGCGGCGGGGCGCCCGATCCTGATCCATTGCCGGGGCGGCAAGGATCGCACGGGCGTGGGCGCGGCGCTGATCCTCAGCGCGCTTGGCGTGCCCGAAGACACGATCCTCAACGACTACATGCTCTCGACCCAGAGCGTGCCGCTGAACCTCTGGCTCGGTGGGCTGCTCGATCACGCCCAATCGCAGCACCCGCTGCCGCGTCCCCGCGCCGAGATGCTGGCGGAAATCATGGGCATCTGGGGCGTATCCCCGGACTGGCTGCACACCGCCTTCCGCGCGATGCACGAACACGCGGGCTCCATCGACGGCTTCCTGCGCGAGTCTGTGGGCCTCTCGCCCATGGACCGCGAAAATCTGCGCCGGCGGTATCTCGAGAGCTAGGCACGCCACGTCCGCTTTGCGGCTGGTGCCATAACACCACGTTGCCCGCGCGTAATCTTTTTGGCCGCCAACCCACAACCTTTTCGTGCGCGCGCAGTTCTTTCCCCATCGGGTGTGATTGCCGAAAGGCGCGCAACCCTCGCGTTGCTGCCAAGCGGCAATCACTGCCGGGGCAAAATTGGGAGACGGACTATGAAAAATCGTAATTTGCTGCTGGTTGGTACAGCAATTCTTACGTTGGGCCTCGCGGGCTGTGCGGCGAACGACCCACAACTTGTAGCGACGACCCCGACGACCCCGACGACCCCGACCACACCCACCACCCCCACGCAGGACACGCTACTGAGCCTGGCGGCCGGCACTACCCTGACCATGACGGGGCACCAGGGCCTCGAGGAATTCACGATCACGAACGGCGCCGCTGTGGCCGCCGGGACGGCGGTTCCCGCAGGTTCCATCACCTCCTCGCTGGGGGCGTCCTCCTATACCAAGACCGCGACCGGCTTCACGCTCCTGACGCCGAGTGGCCGTTCCGTCACTTACAACACCACGGCAGGTAACGCGAACGTCGTTGGCGTCCAGACCTACGACAATGCGGTGACCGGCGGCACCAACAGAATTGAAACGACCCTCACCAACGGTGCGGCCTCGACGCTCACCTACTCGACTTACGGAAATTGGGTCGAAGAGACCGCAGCCGGCGTCCCGCTGATCTTTGGGACCCTAATCGCCGGTGTCGCTACCACGACGGCGCAGATGCCGACCACGGGTACGGCGACGTACAACGGCAACATTCAAGGCTTCGCAGCCAACTCTACGACTGCAGGATCCATTGCCTCCGGCACCGTGGTCTTGAGCGCAAACTTCGCCAGCAACACAATGACGGGCACGATCACGAACCTCTCCACCCGTGCGATCAACGCCCCCACAGGCGCGGGCGGCGTCATGAATAATATCAACCTGACAGGCGGCACGATTTCCGGTGTCTCGTTCTCCGGAACGGCCGCGGCTGCCGCACTTGTCCCGACGCCCGGCACGCCCACGATCGACATCACCGGCGCGACCGGCACCTTTGGCGGCAAATTCTATGGTCCCGCCGCCGCGGAAGCTCTGGGAAGCGTGACCTTGGTCAACGGCCCCGGCGGCATCAACGTCGTCGGCGTGTTCGGCACCAAGAAGAACTAGTCCTTCCGACGAGGAGCCCGGCTGCGGATGCCCGCAACCGGGCTGCTTGTTTGAATCCAGTATGAGATCTTACATCATTCTCGTGGGCGCACTTCTCGCAGTGCTCGCCACAGATGCGCGCGCGCAGCCGGCCTCAATGCGGGAGGAAAGCGCGTCGCTCGCCATTGAACGCGCGAAATCCGCCATCGCGATTGGCAATCTTCCCGACGCCGATAGATTGCTCCAGCAAGCTCCCGACGACAGTTCCACGCGGAACGAACTCGACTTTCTGAAGGGTACGGTCGCGGCTGCCAAACAAGACTACGCAACGGCGATCGTTCATTTCAAAGCGCTGCTGGATCGCGATCCGTCGCTGAACCGTGTCCGCCTCGAACTCGCCCGCGCCTACTTCCTCAAGGGCGACGACGACTCCGCGGCGGAACACTATTTCAGAACCGCGGCCGCCCAGGGCGTCCCGCCGGCTGTCCAAAAGAACATCGATGGCTTTCTCGATCAGATCCGCCGGCGCAAGAAATGGACCATCGGCGTTTCCGTCGCCGCGCTTCCCGATTCCAACGTCAATGCCGCGACCGCCGCGCAGACGGTGGATTTGTTTGGTCTCCCGTTCGAACTCTCCGACGCATCGCGGCAACAGTCCGGCATCGGCTTGGCGGTCAACTTGACCGGCTCCTACCAATGGGACGTCGCGAAAAATACGAAGTTCAAGGTCGGCGGCGGCATCTACGACGCGGAGTATTCGCAGCGCGACTTCACCGACCGCCAACTGAGCGGCTACGCCGGCCCCAGATTCTTCCTGAGCGACAGCGTGGAAATGACGGTTCTGGGGACCGCGTCACGGCGTTGGTACGGCGGCCAATTCCTGGCCAACGGTGTCGGCGGCCGCGTGGAAGCCCGCAAGGTGCTCTCGCCGCGCTTCCTCATCGACGTGGCGCTGTCCGGCCAGAAACTGAACTACGCCCCGTCCTACAAGGACTACACCGGTCCGGAACTCTCCGTCGGCACCAGCCTCACCTACGCGCTCGATTTCCATAAGTTCATACGCGGCACGCTCAGGGTCACGCGCCAGCACGCGGCAACGGACTCCTTCCGCAATACGCAATACGTCGCGGGCGCGGGCTACTACCGCGAAAACCTGCCCCTCAATTTCGCGATCTATCTCTATGTAGAATCGACGCTGGCGCCCTACGACGCGCCGCTGGGCGCCTTCGGCGTCGCGCGCCGCGATTGGTCGATGGATTACCGCTTCAGCGTGAGCAACAAGCACATCGACATTCTCGGCTTCACGCCGGTGGTCACCTTCGCGCATACCGACCGATACTCGAACATCGGCTTGTTCTCCTACCACCGGAACCACGGCGAGATCGGCCTCACCCGGAATTTCTGACCGCGGCTTCGCAGGAGCAACACGCTCTCCTTGTCACCCCGGACAAGCCGCATAGCGGCGCGATCCGGGGTCCAGGGTTGTGGAACCGAAGCCTAGATCGCGCACTCAGCGCGCTACCCTGGATCCCGGCTCTCGCTTCCCTCGGCCGGGATGACAAAGGGGGGCAACTGCACGCACCGCGACGTTGGACGGTTCACCGCGACGGCGGTAAAATCCGCGGTTGATCTTTCACATCGTGAAATACGTTCGAGAGCATGGAAGCGGGCGGAAATTTCCCGCGCGTATTTTGCGCGTAGCTGTGCGCGGGCGAGGGGCGGGAAAAGCGGTAAAATTCCACCGCCTATTCACCGCCTAAATATGCGGTGGGACCTGCGCGCGGCCTTATGCCTTCTGTGCGCTCAGGATCTGGCCGGTCTGGTCGAAGTCGGCCCGCGCGGCGGTCACGAAAATGTCCGTCACCTGGTCCGGCTGCGTCATGGCCTTGAGGTCCGCGCCCGGGAAGGCAGTGGCGAACATCTTTGTGTTCACCGAGCCGGGATCGATCAGGTTCACGCGCACTTTGGTATGCGCGGTCTCCTTGGCGTAGATGATCGCCATCTGCTCCAGCGCCGCCTTGGACGCCGCATAGGGCCCCCAGTACATGCTCTGCGACCGCGCGGCGATCGACGTGACGAACAGCGCGCGGCCCGCGTCGGCGGCGCGCAGCAGCGGATCCAGGCTGCGGATCAGCCGCCAGTTCGCCGTCACGTTCACGGCGAACACTTCGTCCCACATTTTGGGCGTGTATTGCGGCATCGGCGACAGCTGCCCGAGCGATCCGGCATTGCCGACAAGAATGTCGAGCTTGCCGTAGCGCTGAAACAGCGCGCCGCCCACCTGATCGAGCTTGGCGTAATCGGTGATGTTCTCCGCGATCAAAGTCGCCGACTTGCCGGTGAGTTTGCGGATCTCGTCGTCGAGTTCCGTCAACGCGCCCTGGGTGCGCGCCATCGCGATCACATGGGCGCCTTCCTTGGCATATCTCAAGGCAACAGCGCGACCGATGCCGCGCGAGGCGCCCGTGACCAAGGCGATACGGCCCGCAAGGGCCCCGGTAGCGGCGTCGCTCATGGTCAGTACTCTTTAGGAGGCCCGCTCTTCCTGAAGCAGGGAGAGCTGCTTGGGCTGCGACCCGGCCTTCTGGTCCGTGAGCGGCAGCGGATAATCGCCGGTGAAACAGGCGTCGCAATACTGCGGCTTGTCGTTGGAGCGCTTGTCCTGTCCGACGGCCTTGTAGAGCCCGTCGATGGAGATGAACGCGAGGCTGTCCACGCCGAGCAGCTTGGCCATGCTCGCCACATCGTGCTGGGCGGCGAGCAGCTTGTCGTAGGACGGAGTGTCGATGCCGAAGAAGCACGGATGCGCCGTAGGCGGCGAGGAGATGCGCATGTGCACTTCCGTGGCCCCGGCCTGGCGCACCATGTCGACGATCTTCGTCGAGGTCGTGCCGCGCACGATCGAATCGTCCACCAGCACCACGCGCTTGCCTTCCAGCACGGCCTTGTTCGGGTTGTGCTTGCGCTTCACGCCCAGGTGCCGGGTTTTGTCGGTCGGCTGGATGAAGGTGCGGCCGACATAGTGATTGCGGATGATGCCGTACTCGAACGGCACGCCGGCTTGCGCCGCGAAACCCAATGCCGCCGGCACGCCGGAATCCGGCACCGGTACCACCACGTCGCATTCCACCGGGCTTTCGATGGCCAGCTGCGCGCCGATCTTCTTGCGCACGTCGTAGACGTTGTGATGTTCCACATTGGAATCGGGCCGCGCGAAGTAGATGTACTCGAAGATGCAGAAACGCGGGTTCTGCTTCGGGAACGGCTTCAGGCTGCGGATGCTGCCGTCGCTGGACAGGATCACCACCTCGCCGGGCTCGATGTCGCGCACATAGTCCGCGCCGATGATGTCCAGCGCGCAGGTCTCGGAGCAAAGGATGTTTGCTTTATCGAGCTTGCCGAGCACCAACGGGCGCACGCCGAGTGGGTCGCGCGCGCCGATCACGGCGGAATTGGTCAAGCACACGAAGGAGTACGCGCCCTCGATCTGGCGCAACGCGTCGATCAGCCGGTCTTCCACGCTGCCCTGCTGGCTCAGCGCGATCAGGTGGGTGACGACCTCGGTGTCGGAGGTGGATTGGAACAAGCTGCCGCGCTTCTGCAATTCGTTGCGCAGGGTCAGCGCGTTGGTGAGATTGCCGTTGTGGGCCAGCGCGAAGCCGCCGAATTCCAGTTCCGCGAACAACGGCTGCACATTGCGCAGGATCGTGCCGCCGGTGGTGGCGTAGCGGGTGTGGCCCACGGCCATGTTGCCTTTGAGACGGTCCACCACTTCGCTGGTGAAGTTCTCCGACACATGCCCCATACCGCGGTGGCTGTGAAACTGGGTGCCGTCGAAGGCGACGATGCCGGCGGCTTCCTGGCCGCGATGCTGAAGCGCGTGAAGGCCCAGCGCCGTGTGGGCGGCGGCATCCACATCGCCGACGATGCCGTACACGCCGCATTCTTCTTTGAGATGATCGTCGTCGACGTCAAAAGGGTGGGTCGACAGCTCCACCGGGGTGTTCTCTTGCGTGCTCATCGCTCGCTCCCCGGCTTGTCGGTGCTGTTCTGCAAGAGCTCTTCCACCTTCTTCCCGATCTCGTCGGCGCCCGGTCCCGACGTCTCCGTGCCGTCCCCACTTTTCGCGCGCGTCGCGCGCGGCTGCGGCTGGGTCAGGCGATCGAGGGCCCGCTTGGTCTCGGCGGCTTCCTCGACCTTGGCGGCGGCATCTTTAGCAGCATCTCCGGCGCGCTGGAAGGAGCGCGGAAGCAGGCTTTTCAACCCCTCCGCGCCGACTTCCATCAGGGGCAGCGTTTTCGCGCTACGCATCCAATCGGGACGTTTGGAGGGGGTGACCAGCCAGTCGCAGATAATGAGTCCCACGCACAAAATCACCCCCCCGCGCGCCAGGCCGAACACAAAGCCCAGGGAGCGGTCGAACGGGTTGAAACCGCTGCGCCGGACGTGACCGGCGATGAGGTTGATGATCAGGGACAGGGCGAACAGGATTGCGATGAACAGCACCGCTACGGCGACCGCGTCCGCCGCCCAGTCGAGGGGAATCAGCTGCCGCGCGGTGGGCTGCACGTATTGGAGCCCATACAGGGAGCCGAACACCGCGCCCGCCCAGGCGCCGATGGAGAGGGTTTCTTGGACGAATCCGCGCATGAAGGCGAGGAGTGCTGAGATCAGAAGGATGATCCCAACCGCCAGATCGAGACCGTTGATCGGCAGGCCGGCCATCAGCTTTTTTGTCCCGCCGTGGCGCGGGGCTTCGCAGGCGCTTCCGCGAACTGGCTCACCACGTCCTGCACGTGTCCGATCCCTTTCACTGTCAGCCCGTCCTTGGTCGCGGGATCGGCACCCGGTTTGCCCGCTTGGCGCGGTACCCAGGCCTGACGAAAGCCCAGCTTTGCGGCTTCCTTGAGGCGGAGATCCCGTTGAGAGACCGCGCGCACCTCGCCCGACAATCCGATCTCGCCGAACACCGCCGCATCCGCGGGCACCGGTTGTCCGGTGAGAGACGAGACCAAAGCGGTCGCCACCGCCAGATCCGCCGCAGGCTCGGAGATCCGCAACCCGCCGGCGACGTTGAGATATATGTCGTGCGATCCCAGTGCAATACCGCAGCGGGTCTCCAGCACGGCGATGATCATGTTCAGGCGGCCCGAATCCCACCCAACCGAAGCGCGGCGCGGGGTGCCCAGCACGGAGGGCGCGACAAGCGCCTGAATCTCCACCAGAACCGGCCGCGAACCCTCGAGGCCCGCGAACACGCACGAGCCGCTCACATTGCCGCGCCGCTCGGCGAGGAACAGCGCGGAGGGATTGGCGACTTCCGCGAGACCCGTATCCGTCATCGCGAACACGCCGATTTCGTCCGTGGCCCCGAAACGATTCTTCACCGCGCGCAGGATGCGGAACTGATGTCCCCGGTCGCCCTCGAAATAGAGCGTGGTGTCCACCATGTGCTCGAGCACGCGGGGGCCGGCGAGCGTGCCTTCCTTCGTCACGTGGCCCACAAGAAACAATACGAAGCCGCGCCGCTTGGCGACGCGGATCAGTTCATGCGCCGAGGTGCGCACTTGGGTCACCGTGCCCGGCGCGGATTCGACGGAGTCCGCGAACATGGTCTGGATGGAATCGATCACCACCACGTCGGGTGGTGTGCCGGCGTCGAGGCTCGCGACGATGTCGCGCACATTACTCGCCGCGGCCAACTGTACCGGCGCATCGCGCATGCCCAGCCGCGCCGCGCGCAGGCGCACCTGATCGACCGCTTCTTCACCGGTGATGTAAACGCAAACCGCGCCGCTCTTGGCGAGCGCGCCCATGGCTTGCAGCAACACGGTGGACTTGCCGATGCCGGGGTCGCCGCCGACGAGAATGGCGGAGCCGGCCACAAGCCCGCCGCCGCACACGCGATCCAACTCGCCGATGCCCGTCATGCGCCGGGGCACGGTTTCCACCGCGCCCTTGAGGTCGACGAATTCGATCTTGCGGCCGCCTTTGCCGCCGCTCACGCCCTTGGGCAGGACTTCGCTGCGGCCGACTTCCTCGATGATGGTATTCCACTCACCGCAGGAATCGCAGCGCCCCTGCCAACGCGTGGTCGCCGCGCCGCAGTTCTGGCAAACGAAGGTCTTTGTTGCCTTCGCCATCAGCGCCGCACCTGCATCTTGATCGGGCCTTCGGCGCGGCCGTTCACGAACTGCTGCACGAACGCATTGTCCGTGCGGTCCACGTCCGCCGCGGGGCCCACCCAGATCAGCTTGCCCTCGTGCAGCATGGCGATGCGGTCGCCGATCTTGCGCGCCGATTGCATATCGTGGGTGATCGACAGGGCCGTGATGCCCTGCTTCTTCACCGTCGAGACGATCAGATCGTTGATCACGTCGGACATGATGGGATCGAGTCCCGTCGTCGGTTCATCGAAAAACACGATTTGCGGCTTGCCGGCAATCGCGCGCGCAAGACCGACGCGCTTCTGCATGCCGCCGGACAGTTCCGATGGCACCAGATCGGCGACCTGCTCGTTCAAGCCGACTTTGGCGAGCGTCTCGATGGCTTGGGCGCGCGCGCTTTCGCGCGACAAACGCCGGTCCCGCGCCCGTAACCCGAAGGCCACGTTTTCCCACACCGGCAGGCTGTCGAACAACGCGCCGCCCTGGAACAGCATGCCGAATTTGGCATTCGCCGCATCGCGCGCATTGGAGTGCAGGTGCGTGACGTCCTCGCCGTCGACGGCGATGGTGCCGGCGTCCGCTTCGATGATGCCGAGGATGCATTTGATCAGCACG
The DNA here is from genome assembly GCA_965279655.1 of Rhodospirillaceae bacterium. GTDB lineage: Bacteria > Pseudomonadota > Alphaproteobacteria > Rhodospirillales > Rhodospirillaceae > SCTM01. The sequence goes on along the minus strand of OZ257255.1, from coordinate 3,394,594 downwards.
GATTTTCCGGTGCCGGATCCGCCGATGACCACAACGGACTCGCCCGCGGCGATATCGAGATCGATGCCGCGCAAGACCTCCTTCTCGCCGAAGGCCTTGGTGACGCCGCGCAGGGAGATTTTGGGTGCTGCGGTCATGTGCCGAAGAACATTTCGGTGATCACGTAGTTCACGATCAAGATCGCGATCGACGAGGAGACGACGGCATTCGTTGTGGCCGCGCCCACGCCTTGCGCGCCGCCCTTGGAATAATAGCCGTTGTAGCAACCCATCAGGGCGATGATGAATCCGAACGCCGCGGCTTTGACGAGACCCGAGATCACGTCCAGCGCTTCCATCGCCTCGTAGGTGTTGTTGATATACGTCGCCGGATTGAACCCGAGCTTGTACACGCCCACCACATACCCACCCGCGACGCCGATGATGTCGGCGACCAGGACGAGCAGCGGCAGCATCAACAGTCCCGCGACCAGGCGCGGCACCACGAGGAACTTGAACGGATTGGTCGACAGCGTCGTCAGCGCGTCGATCTGCTCGGTCACGCGCATAGTGCCGATCTCAGCGGCCATGGACGCACCGATGCGTCCCGCCACCATCAGGCCCGCCAGCACGGGGCCGAGTTCGCGGGTGAGCGAGATCACCACCACATTGGCGATGGCGCTCTCGGCGGAGAAGCGCGCGAAGCCGGTGTAGCTCTGCAGGGCCAGCACCATGCCGGAGAAGATCGCCGTCAGGCCCACCACCGGCAGCGAATAGAAACCGATGTCGACGAACTGCTTGAGGATCAGGCGGCCATAGATCGGCGGGCGGAAGCAGTGACCGATCGCGGTGCCGGCGAAGATCACGAGGCGCCCGGCGTGGGCGAGGAAGTTGAGGACGACGCGGCCGATGAGCGCGAGCAGGTTCATGGTTTGGCCGGCCCGGGCGCGGGGAGGTATCGCCGGTGATAGCGGCTGCCCAGTGACGTCAGAATCTCGTAGCCCACCGTGCCGGCCTCGCGCGCGAGATCGTCGACCGTGTGCGACGTACCGATCACCTCGATGAACGCGCCTGGCTGCGCGGCGGAGTCCGCCACGGCGGAGACGTCGAAGGTGGTGAGGTCCATGGAGACCCGGCCCAGAATCGGCACCCGCAGGCCGTCGAGCATGCCGTGGCCGCCGGTTCCGGCGCTCCGCAGCAAGCCGTCAGCATAACCCATTGATACGGTTGCCAATTTTGCTCCATCGGGGGCCTGGACGGTGGCACCGTATCCAACCGGTCCCGCCTGGTCAACGCGCCGTACTTGGAGGATCCGGGCCAGCAGCCGCACCACCGGAACGACGGGCCAGCGGGCCTTGCCGTCGGGATGCGGATTCTCCGGATGCGATCCGTAGAGCGCGATGCCCGGACGCGCGAACTGGAAGTGCCAGGCCGGACCGAGCAGGAGTCCCGCCGAATTGGCGAGTGATCCCCGCGCATCCGGAAAGCGTCCGAGAAACGTGCCCAGCGCCGAAATGAAGCGATCGAGTTGCTGTTTGTTCAAGGGATGCGCCGGTGTGTCGGCGCAGGCGAGATGGCTCATCAACGCCAGCGGATGCAAACCCAGGAAGCCATCCGGATCGTCCATGTGCGCGGCGAACTCGGCGGGTGTCAGGCCCAGGCGCTGCATGCCCGTATCCACCTGCACGAAGGATTCCATCAGCACGTCATGGGTGGACGCGAACGCGCGCCAGGCCTTGATCTGCTGGGGGCTGCTCAGAACCGGGATGACGTTGTGGCCGGCGAAATCTCGCTCGGTCTTGCCCGGCGTCGGTCCGTGCATGCACACGACGCGCGAGGTCGTCCCGACAACGCCGCGAAGGGCCACGGCTTCGTCGAGATGGGCGACGTAGAAGGTGGCGCAGCCCGCGCTCTTGAGCGCCAAGGCCACCTGCGCCATGCCGAGGCCGTACGCGTCGGCCTTGACCACCGCGCCCACGTCGCTGCCGGGGGCCTGCTTTTTCAGGCGCCGCCAGTTCTCCACGACCGCAGCCAGGTCGATGGTCAACAGCGCGCCGGCCCGGTCTTCCGGGGCCGAGGCGAGGGTGGGGGCACGGGGGCTCATGCGCCCGTTGTGTAAGCCATTTCGAGGCGCCGCGTCGACCGATCTGTGGAGATCAGTACAGCTGTTCGGGCACGCGGTCGTCGCCGATATGGTCGGTGAAGTGGGTGAATTCCGCCTCAAAGTGCAGTTTCACCGTGCCGATGGGGCCGTGGCGCTGTTTGGCGACGATCACTTCGGCGACGTTGTGGGCTTGCTCGCAGCGCTGCTGCCACTCGGTGATGCGCTCGTGATGATGGTCGGAGGTCTCGTTGTCGCGCCGCGCGGGTTCGCCGCCGCGCTCCAGGTAGTATTGTTCGCGGAACACGAACATGACCACGTCGGAGTCCTGTTCGATCGTGCCTGATTCGCGCAAGTCGGCGAGCTGCGGGCGCTTGTCTTCGCGCTGTTCGACGGCGCGGCTGAGCTGCGAAAGCGCGAGCACGGGAACCTTGAGGTCTTTCGCCAGCGCCTTTAGGCCGCGCGTGATGGCGGAGATTTCCTGCACGCGGTTCTCGGCCTTTTCGCTCCGCGACGGTGAGATCAGCTGCAGGTAGTCGATCACGATCATGCCCAGGCCGCCTTCGCCGTTCTTGGCTTGGCGCGCGAGGCGCCGGCAGCGGGTGCGGATCGCCGAGACGGTGATGCCCGGGGTGTCGTCGATATCGAGCGGAAGATCGCCCATCTCGGTCGAGGCATGCACCAGCCGGTCGAAATCCTCATTCGACAGGGAGCCCGTGCGGATCGAGTGGCTGTTGATGCGCGCACACTCGGCCAGGATACGGTTGGCCAGCTGCTCGGCGGACATTTCGAGGGAGAAGAACGCGACATGCTTGCCGCGGTCCTCGGCTCGGTCGGTTGTGCGGAAATGGCGTGCCGCGTTGTAAGCGATATTGGTGGCCAGCGCGGTTTTGCCCATCGACGGGCGGCCGGCCAGAATGAGCAAGTCGGAGGGATGCAGTCCGCCCAGCTTCTTGTCGAGATCCGTGAGGCCCGTCGTGACGCCAGCGAGCGCGCCTTCGCGCCGGTGCGCGGTTTCTGCCAGATCGACCGCGTCCTTGAGCGCTTTCGAGAAGGTCTTGAACCCGCCTTCCGAACTGCCGCTGGAGGCCAGGTCGAACAGGCGCTGCTCGGAGCCTTCGATCTGATCCGTCGCGGTCTCGTCGAGCTGCACGTCGAAGGCCTCGTTGACCATCTCCTCGCCGATGTTGATCAGTTCCCGACGGAGGAACAGGTCATAGATGATCTTGCCGTACTCGCCGGCATTGATGACCGTCACGACGCTATTGGCGAGCCCGGCGATGTATTTCATGCCGCCGGCGGCGATCACCAGTTCATCGCGTTCAAGATAGGTCTTCAGGGTGACCGGGTTGGCCTGATGGCCCTGCTCGATCAGTTTGATCAGGGCGGAATAGATCCGGGCATTGGCGGCATCGCTGAAATGTTCCGCCAACAGGTAGTCGCCGACCTTCTCATACGCGCGGTTGTTGAGCAGCACGGCGCCCAATAGCGCCCGTTCCGCGTCCACATTGTGGGGCGGCGTCCGGAGAAGCCCCGGCGACGAATCCTGGGGCTCGGTGTTGGCGCGAAGGGCTGTTGGCATGGCGCGGACATTATTTCGTCACATGCTTCCGGTCATCAGTTTTCGGCCGCGCCCTTGGCTTTCAAAGGAAAAAAATAAATTCTTCCTGTGGATTAGGTGAATGGTGGGGGAAAACGACCGTCAGGGGATCAATCCGCGGACCGGCGCGTTTGAAAGGCACAGTGGAAGAGTAACAGGAGTTCTCCATGGAACGTGCTGCCGGTCCCATCATTGGTGTTTGCGCGATGCTTGTTATTGGCCTCGGCTTATACACTTGGTCGTTGCACAGCAGCCTAGCCTCGTCGGAGGCGCGCCTCGCCCTGGTCACGAAGAACGCGGACACCGCGAAGACCAATGCCGATACGTTCAAGACGCAAGTGACCTCCCAGACAGCCGCGCTCGACAAGTGCACGACCGAACTGCAGGAAGCGACCAACCGCGCGGCCGCGACAGAAGAATCCGCGCAGAGCAAGAGTGGCGGTGGCAAGAGCAGCCGCTGATACGCGCATCCCTTACGCGCCCGCCGTCAGTAATCCGCGTGTAGTCAGCGGTTAGGCGAGGGCGTACGCTCCCGAGTACGGAGGCCTGACGGCATTATTGCCGTCGGGCCTTCGGCGCGCTTTTTATCAACGCATGGGGAGGATGCCGGAATGGAAAAGTATGGTGGACCGATTGTCGGGATCGCGATCGTCGCCTTGATCGGGTTGGGTCTGTACACGATGCAGATTCGCACCGATCTCGCCAAAGCGCAGACGGCGTCGGCGGCGGCGGTCAAGCAAGTCGCGACACTGCAGAAGCAGGCGGCGGATTCCGCCACCAAGGCCGGAACGGCGACCAACGAACTCCAGAACTGCCGGGTCGACCTCAAGACCGCGCAGGATCAACTCGCGGCGGCGACACCCAAGCGCGGCGTAAAGCGCTAGGTCGTCGCGATCAAGAAGTCCTCGGCGTTGTTCGGCGGCCGCAGCTCATCGCTGCGGCCGGCGAAATAGCGTTGGGCGAGATCGCCGCCCGAGACATGCCGCGCGTCACGGAATCCACAGGTCAGCGCCAGCGCGACAATCTCATCCGGCGCGAAGAAACTGATGAAGGGGGTGCCGCTCGCCCGAGCCCCGTTCACCGCGAATTCCATGGATGGACGTACTTCCGTGTCCACCAGTTCCAGCGGCACCATGAACGTCATGGCATAGGTCGAGCCCGTGGCCAGCGTGGCCACCTGGCGCAGGGTCGCCGCGATGGCCTCCTTGGTGAGGTACATGCTGACGCCGGTGGAGGCGACGACGGCGGGCTTGGCGCGATCGAAGCCCGCGGCGCCGAGTTTCTCCCACCAGTCGTCGCCGGCCTCGAAATTCACCGGCACGAACGTCAGGGCCGCCGGGATGGGCAGCCCAAGCTCGGCCAGTCTCCGCTGCTTCCAGGCCTGGGTTCCCGGCTGGTCGACCTCGAAAAAGCGCACGTGGGCGGCGATGTCGAGCCGCCGTTGGGCGAATGAATCCAGGCCCGCGCCGAGGATGACGTATTGGCTCACGCCGCGGCTGGCCTGTTCCCCGACCAGATCCTCGATGAAGCGCGCGCGGCCGACGATGGAGGCGCGGAAGGGACGCGTGCCGACAGGATCCATGTCCGGCCGGTTCTGCCAGCCCGCCGGCGGCGCGGCCATGCGCAGTCCGATCAGGTCCTCGAGCACATGCGGCGGGGCGTCGATCTGGACATGCTGCGCGCGCCATAGCGCCACCCGCACGGCCGTTTGGTCCGGTCCCGCCAAAGGTTCAACCATGATGTCGCGCCTTTCTCTTTCGCAGGCTCGACGGTGCGCGCCGTCGTGGCGCACGTCCCGCTTGCCAAGCTGAAAGCGGTCTGCCCAGATGCGGCCCGCCTATCGCCTTCCTGTGCCGGTGCCCATGGATCTGTCGACCGCCATCCAAGCAATTCTTCTCGGCATCGTCGAAGGCATCACGGAATTTCTGCCGATCTCCTCCACCGGGCATCTCATTCTGGTGCAGGATATGCTGGGGTTCCAGGGCCCCGCCGGCGAATTGTTTCCCATCGTCATACAACTCGGCGCGATCCTGGCCGTGTGCTGGCTGTACCGCGCCAAGCTGATCAATACCGTTGTGACGCTGCTGCGCAGTTCCAGCGCACAGCACTTCACCATCAATATCCTGCTCGCCTTCCTGCCGTCGGCGGTGATCGGCGTGCTGGCGTACAAGTTCATCAAGCAGGTGCTGTTCTCGCCCCTGGTGGTGGCGATCGCGCTGATCGTCGGCGGCATCGCCATCATTATCATTGAGCGCCTGCCGTCCGTGCGTGCGCCCAAAGTGCGCTACGAGACCATCGAAGCGATCCCCTATGGCCGCGCCTTCGCCATCGGCCTGTTCCAGTGCATTTCCATGATCCCCGGCACCAGCCGTGCCGCGGCGACCATCATGGGCGCGCTGCTGGTGGGCGTCACGCGTGAGACCGCCGCCGAGTTCTCGTTCATGCTGGCGATCCCCACCATGCTGGGCGCCACGGTCTACGACACCTACAAGAACCGCGGCACACTTTCGGTGGAAGGCCTGGAGATCATCGCCATCGGCTTCGTGACGGCGTTCATCGTCGCGCTGTTCGTGGTGAAGTGGATGATCGGCTACGTCTCGCGCCACGGCTTCGCGCCGTTCGCTTATTACCGCATTGTTCTCGGTGTGCTGCTGCTGGCGCTGCTTTTGGGCTAGCTAGCCCCTGAAGTCCGCCAGCACGACCTTGCCGGCTTCGTTCCCGGCGAGCAGCCGGTCGCCGGCGGCGTTCCACACAATGGATGTCACAGGCGAATTGTCCGCTTCGACGATGCCCACGGCGCGCGGCGCGCCGGGCTGACCGATGATCACCGCGCCGTTCTCGAAGCCCGCGGCCATGAGGTCGCGTTTCGGATTTCCGGCGACCGCCGTCACAGCGGTGCCTGCGCCGGCGCCGATGGCACCGTTGCCGAACTCTTCCGGCGCTTTGCCCATGGGGCCATTGCCGCTGAAGGGCCAGCAGATCACCGTATCGGCGCCGCCGGTGGCCAGCCACGCGCCTTTGCGCATGAAGCTCATGGAGCGCACCTTGGCGCCATAGCCCTGCATACGCATGTGCTGGGCGTCCGACAGGCGCCAGCCGTGCAGGGCGTTCTCCTGCATGGCGGTGATGACGTAGTCCCCATCCGGGCTCCACAGGGCCTGCAGGTGCGAGCCCTTCCACTCCAGCAGCTGCGACTTGGAGTCTTGCGACGCCAGCCACCACAAGCTCACCCCGTTGTAGTGGGTGACAGCCAGGCGTTTACCCTTGGGATTGATCGCCAGCCCGCCGACGGACGTCGGATGCGCCAAGTGCCGCGGCTCGCCCTTGCGCTTCTTGTCGAGCACATAGACGTCCTTGCCGCTGGCATAGGCGCGCACGCCCGCGCCGGCATGGGCGGTGACGTGGTCGATCCACTTGTTCTTGAGGGTCGCGATCGTCTCGCGTTCGCCGCTGGCGGAAATACGCACCACTTGCCCATCGTCGCCGCCGCTCAGGAAGGCGTCGTCGTCGATATCCGCTACGAGGCTAAGGCACGCCCCTTTGTGAACCGTGATCGGGGACGGGGCGGGCGCGTCGATGTCGATCAGGCGCGCTGTGCCGTCACCCAGTCCGACGGCGAAGGTCTTGCCGTTGCCGGACAAGGCGATGCCGACGACAAAGGCGTCGAAGGTCCAGGTTTGAAGCGGAAGATCGGCCACGGGTGATTCCTGGGGATCAGGCGATGCAGGACTCGAAGCCGCGCTTCAGCATCTCTTCGTCGAGATCGCGGCCGATGAACACCAGGCGCGAGCGACGGTTGTCCTTGGATGGCCACGGGCCGGCGAAGCCGCCTTCCGAAACCATGTGCACGGCCTGGAAGACATAGCGCTGGTCGGCACGGGCCATGTTCAGGATGCCCTTGGTGCGCAATATGCTCTGGCCGATGTTCATCAGGACATCGTTGATCCAGGTATCGAACTTCACCGGATCGAGCGGCTTGTCGGTGGAGACCGACAGGCTCTTGATGTCCTCGTCGTGGGTCAGTGCCGCATCGCCGTGGTCGTCGTGATGGTCATGCCCGTGATCATGGTGATGATGGTCGTGGCCATGATCATGGTGGTGGTGCCCATGATCGTGCTCGTCCTTGAGGAACTCCGGGTTCAGGGCGAGCGCGCGCTGCAGGTCGAAAGCGCCGCGATCCAGGATCTTGTCGAGCGCGATGTCGCCGCGCTGGGTGTGGTGGATGGTGGCGAACGGGTTGAGCGTACGCAGGCGCTTCTCGACGCGTTTCAATTCTTCCGGCGATACGAGATCGGTCTTGTTGAGCAGGATCACGTCGGCGAACGCGATCTGGTCGTCCGCGGTCTCGGTATCGGCGAGCCGCTGTTCCACGTGCTTTGCGTCGACCACCGTGATGATGGCGTCGAGTTTCGTCTTCTTCTTGATGTCGTCGTCGGTGAAGAAGGTCTGCGCGACGGGCGAGGGGTCCGCCAAGCCGGTGGTCTCCACCAAGATGCCGTCGAACTTGTCTTTGCGCTTCATCAGGCCGCCGAGGATGCGGATCAGGTCGCCGCGCACGGTGCAGCAGATGCAGCCGTTGTTCATCTCGAACACTTCCTCGTCCGCGCCGACCACCAGGTCATTGTCGATGCCGATCTCGCCGAACTCGTTGACGATCACGGCGTACTTCTTGCCGTGGTTCTCGGTCAGCACGCGGTTGAGCAGTGTGGTCTTGCCGGCGCCGAGGAAGCCGGTGAGGACGGTGACGGGGATTTGCGGGTCGGCCATGACTTACAGTCCTTACGGAAGACGGTCGCGCTCATATAGGACGTAAAAGCAAACGGCGCGACCCCGTTGCCAGAGCCGCGCCGGTGCGAAAGGCTATGAGAGGCCTTTAGGCGTTGGCTTCCGCCGCTTCGGCTTCGCCGGCTTCCTCGCCCGCGACCTGTTCGGCTTCGGCGACCAGTCGCTGGGCGTCCTCGGCGCGCTCGAGCAGCGCTGCGGCTTCCGCCGCCTTCAGGTCGGCTTCTTCCATCGAACGGGCGACCGTAAAGTCGACGTCGATCTTCACTTCCGGATGCAGGCGGAGCGACGTCTTGAACGTGCCCAGCACCTTCACCGGGGCGTTCAGCAGCACCTGGGTGCGCTCAACATGGAAGCCCTGCTTGGTGATCTCCTCGGCGATGTCGCGCGCGGAGACCGAACCGTACAGTTGGCCACCTTCGCCGGCCTGGCGGACGATGACGACCTTCAGGCCGTCCATCTTCTTCGCCACGGCTTGCGCTTCGTCGCGACGCTTGATGTTGTTCGCTTCGAGCTCGACGCGCTTCGATTCGAAGAGCGCCTTGTTGTCCTTATTGGCGCGCAGCGCCTTCTTCTTCGGGAACAAGAAGTTCCGCGCGAAGCCGGGCTTTACGTTGACCACGTCGCCCATCTGACCCAAGCGATCAATACGCTCCAGCAAGATTACGTCCATCACTCACCTCCGTTGCGCGGGCGGCTGACAAGCCGGGCGCGTATCTGAAAAAAGTGTTCCATCACCCCTAGCATCACGACCAACGCGATCGCCGCGCCGGCCAGTACCAGGGCCACTCCGTAGAAGGCGACCAATGCCATCCGACCGTAGCCGAACGACGCGACCGCCACATGCACCACCGCCAGGCCTTGCAGCACAAGCGGTAAACTCAGCGCCGCCACAGCATTGGCGACGACGTAACCCGCATCTCCCGGCATGAGCCAAGCCGCGACCGCGGCGACCCAGAACACACCGATGTACCACCCTGGCACCGCGATCGTGCGGTAGGCCGGGGTCGCCCAGCGCGCGAAACCGTCGCGCGCCAAAAACCCTTGGGCCAGGACCGCGCTGATCAGCGCGCGGAAAGCCCAATTCCAAGCCGCGGCCCCGGGAAGGACCCGGGCGAGGCCTTGCGTCAATGCGGCTTTCGCCTCGTCATTGCCGCCTGCGTTCGGCACCTGCGCCACCAGCTCGGTGAGCCGATCGCGAAGTGCCGCCTCCATTCCGTTCGGCCCGGACGGAAACGTCGCGAGCCCTGCCGCCATCGCCAGGACCGCGGCGAAGGCGAGGATCGCCACCACCAGTCCCAGGTCCCCGCCGCGAATACCCTGCGGCGGATCCATCACGGCCCGTTTTTGCGCCATCAGGTCGATCCGCATCAGGATCGCCACCGGCACTGCATCGACCACCACGTACAAGGCGGCCAACGCGAACGAACCGGTCAAGGCCGTCACCGCGATCGCGCCGGCGAAGATGCTCACCGGCAGATAGCGAAGGCCGAGACCCAGCGCCGTCATGGCCAGCGGCATCGGCGAGAACATCATTCCCAGGGCAACGCCCAGGAAGGACCCGCGCCAAGCCGCGACCAGCAACAGCGCCCCGAGAACACCCGCGGCAACGGCAATCAACGCATCGCGTTTCATGCCGGCGCCCCAGTGCGCCCGGAAGCGGTGATCACACCGCCACGACGTAAGGCAGCAATGCCAGGAAACGCGCGCGCTTGATGGCTTTCGCCAGTTCGCGCTGCTTCTTGGCGGATACCGCGGTGATGCGGCTCGGCACGATCTTGCCGCGCTCAGAGACGTAGCGCTGCAGCAACCGGACGTCCTTGTAGTCGATCTTCGGCGCGTTGGCTCCCGTGAACGGGCAGCTCTTGCGGCGCCGGAAGAATGGCTTACGGCCCTTCATTAGCCTTCTCCTGTGCCAGCATCACGACGCGGACGGCCGGAATCGAAGCGGCCACCGCCGCCGCCGCCACCGCCGAAACCGCCTTCTTCACGCGGACGACGCGGGCCGCCGAAGCCGCCGCCGCCGCCGCCGTCACGATCGCGACCACGACCGCCGCCGAAGCCGCCGCCGAAGCCACGGGTTTCGCCTTCCGGACGGCCCTTGTTCTGCAACACGGCCGACGGTTCGGTTTCGTGGGTTTCCACGGCGACCGTCAGGTAACGCAGCACGTCTTCGTTGATGCGCATGCGCCGCTCGTACTCGGCGATCGCCGGAGCCGGTGCGTCGATGTTGAAGAACAGGTAGTGCGCCTTGCGGTTCTTCTTGATGCGGTAGGTGAGGGACCGCAGACCCCAATTCTCGCGCTTGGTGACCTTGCCGCCGCCTTCACCGAGGATGGCGGTCAGTTCGTCGGCCAGAGTGTCCACCTGGGTGGTGGAGATATCCTGACGCGCGATGACAGTGCTCTCGTAAAGAGCCATAGCTTGAACACCCCTTTTGGCTTGTCTCGTCCGGCAAGGCCCGACCATCGGGCCGCCGGCATAGCCGACCCCTCAGCGAGGTCGGCAAGGAGCTATGTAAGGGCGCGGAATATACACATCGGCGGAGACCGGGCAAGGAATTGCGCGCCGCCAAAGGGTTAAATCGCACCGGCCCCAGGAATAGCCATACAACTTATTGATTTAACTATATAAAGTGGCTTCCTTGACAGGGCGGGCGCTGTCGGGCACGTCTCCGGCCCCCGTGCCGGCGATGAGTCACGGGTGAAAAAGGGGTGCGCATGAGCTGGGCATACGTGTTTCCGGGGCAGGGCTCCCAAGCCGTCGGCATGGGCAAGGAACTGGCGGCCGCCTTTACCGAGGCCCGCGAGATCTTCGGCGAGGTGGACGAGGCGCTGCAGCAGAACCTCTCCAAGCTGATGTTCGAGGGTCCGGACGATACGCTGACCCTCACGGAGAACGCCCAGCCCGCCTTGATGGCGGTCAGCATGGCGGTGATCGCCGTGCTGGAGAAGCAGGGCAAGATCACCATCCGCAACACCGCGCGCTATGTCGCCGGGCATTCGCTCGGTGAGTATTCCGCGCTCGCCGCCGCGGGCTCGCTGTCCCTGTCGGACGCGGCGCGGCTTCTGAAGATCCGCGGTCAGGCGATGCAAAAAGCTGTTCCGGTCGGCGAAGGCGCGATGGCGGCCCTTCTCGGCCTCGATCTCGACCAGGCACAGGAAATCGCCGGCGAGGTCACCGCCAACGGCGAGATCTGTGCCGCCGCCAACGACAATGCGCCGGGCCAAGTGGTGGTGTCGGGCCACAAGGCCGCGGTGGAGCGCGCCATCGTGCTCGCCAAGACCAAGGGTGCGAAGCGCGCGCTGATGCTGCCGGTGAGCGCGCCGTTCCACTGTCCGTTGATGAAGCCCGCCGCCGACGTGATGGCCGACGCCCTCGCCAAGGTCACGGTGAAATCGCCGGCGGTGCCGGTGATCGCGAACGTGACCGCGTCCACCGTCGTCGATCCGGATGAGATCCGCCGGCTTCTGGTGGAGCAAGTGACGGCGCTGGTGCGCTGGCGCGAGAGTGTGCATCTGATGAAAGACGCCGGTGTGACGACATTGATCGAATGCGGCGCGGGCAAGGTGCTCACCGGCCTCACCAAGCGCATCGACGGCGATCTGACGGGCATTTCCCTGCAGTCGCCGCAGGACATCGAAGCGTTCATCAAGAACGCCTAACGGAGCGGGGCCACATGTTCGATCTCACGGGGAAGACCGCACTGGTCACCGGCGCCAGCGGCGGCATCGGCGCGGCGATCGCAAAAGCATTGCACGCGCAAGGCGCCACCGTCGGCCTGCATGGCACGCGCCGCGAAGCGCTCGATGCGCTGGCGGCGGAACTGGGCAGCCGCGCCCATGTGCTGCCGTGCGATTTCAGCGACGTCGCCGCGACGGAAAAGTTGGTGCCGGAGACGGAGGCCGCCCTCGGCGGCCTCGACATCCTGGTGAACAACGCCGGCATCACGCGCGACGGCTTGGTGCTGCGTATGAAGGATGCGGACTTCTTCGACGTCTTGAACGTCAATCTCGGTGTGGCGTTTCGCCTCAGCCGTGCCGCGGTAAAGGGCATGATGAAGAAGCGCTTCGGCCGCATCATCAATATCTCCTCGGTCGTGGGCGCGACCGGAAATCCCGGCCAAGTGAACTACGTCGCCGCGAAAGCGGGCCTGATCGGCATGACCAAGTCGCTCGCCCAGGAAGTCGCCAGCCGCGGCATCACGGTGAACGCGGTGGCGCCGGGCTTCATCGCCAGCCCCATGACGGAGAAGCTGAACGACGATCAGCGCAACCGCATCCTCGGCAACATTCCGCTGGGCCGCATGGGCGAGGGCAGCGACATCGGGGCCGCGGTCACTTATCTGGCTTCGGTCGAAGCGGCCTATGTCACGGGCCAGACTCTGCATGTGAACGGCGGCATGGCGATGTTCTAGGCCCCTCCAATCCGAGGCCCGGGCAGGCCGAAAACCCGGGGACGCGCCGCCTAGCCAAGGAAAATGTAATGTGCTACTCCAACCCTCACGGGGATGGATGGCCTCGCCTAAAGTCAATTTATCCTAATCCACTCAAGAACATAGCTTTGAGGAAAGACGAATGAGCGACGTCGCCGAGCGCGTGAAGAAGATCGTTGTGGAACACCTGGGCGTGGAAGAAGCCAAGGTCACTGACAACGCGAGCTTCATCGACGATCTGGGAGCCGACAGCCTCGATACGGTCGAACTCGTCATGGCCTTCGAAGAAGAATTCGGCGTCGAGATCCCGGACGATGCGGCCGAGAAGATCCTGACCGTGAAGGACGCGATTGCGTTCATCCAGCAGAACGCCAGCAAGTAGCAGCGCGGTCGCGCGCTGACCGGACCGCAGGAATTGGTGCAATGGGGCCTTCGGTCAGCGACCGGGTCCCATCGCCGTTTCTGGAGTACCGCTTCGATTTGTTCCTGACAACGCGGATGGACTCACATGAGCTCTGACGCACGACGTATCGTTATCACCGGCATGGGCGTGGTTACGCCCCTCGGTGCGGGCGTAGCCGGAAATTGGCAGCGGCTTATCGCCGCTGAGTCCGGCATCGGACCCATTACAAAATTCAGGGTCGACGACTTGCCGTGCCGCATCGGCGGCGAAGTGCCGCTCGATCCGGCGCATCCGCTGTATCTCGACCTCGACAAGGCGGCGTCGGCGAAAGATCGCCGCCGCATGGACGATTTCATCATCTACGGACTCGCCGCGGCCGTGGAAGCGATCGCGGACTCCGGTTGGGTTCCGCCCGACGACGAAGCGCGCGAGCGCACCGGCGTGATGATCGGCTCGGGCATCGGCGGTCTTGCGACCATCGACGACACGTCGAAGACGCTTGAAGCGCAAGGTCCGCGCCGCGTCAGTCCGTTCTTCATTCCCGCGAGCCTGATCAACCTGGTCTCCGGCCAGGTGTCGATCAAATACGGCTTCCGCGGTCCGAACCATGCGCCCGTCACGGCCTGTGCGACCGGCGCCCATGCCATCGGCGACGCCGCGCGCATGATCAAGTACGGCGACGCGGATGTAATGGTCGCGGGTGGTGCGGAAGCCGCCCTGTGCCGCCTCGGTATCGCCGGCTTTGCCGCCGCGAAGGCGCTGTCCACCAGCTACAACGATGCGCCCACCACGGCGTCCCGTCCGTGGGACAAGGGCCGCGATGGCTTCGTCATGGGTGAAGGCGCCGGCGTTGTCGTGTTGGAAAGTCTCGAACACGCCAAGAAGCGCGGCGCGCGGATTTACGCGGAAGTGAAGGGCTACGGCATGTCCGGCGATGCCTATCACATCACCGCGCCGGCCGAAGACGGCTCGGGCGGTTTCCGTGCGATGCGCGCGGCCATGAAGGATTCCGGCCTGTCGGTCTCCGACATCGACTACATCAACGCCCACGGCACCTCGACGCCGCTCGGCGACGAGATCGAGGTGAAGGCCGTCAAACGCCTGTTCGGTGAACAGGCCAAGCTGCTCTCGATGTCGTCGACCAAGTCGGCGATCGGCCACCTGCTTGGCGCCGCGGGCGCTGTGGAAGCGATCTACTCGACCCTGGCGCTGCGCGATCAGGTCGCCCCGCCGACGTTGAACCTGCGCGATCCATCCGACGGCATCGACATTGACCTTGTGCCGCTTCAGGCCAAGAAGCGGAAGATCCGCAACGTCATGTCGAACTCCTTCGGCTTCGGCGGCACCAACGCGTCATTGGTGATCGGCCCGGTCGAATAGCGCACGTCCATGCGCTTTCTCCTGACCTTCCTTCTTCTCGTCGGCATCACGGCCGGCGCGGCCTTTGGCGCGTATCAGTGGTTCCTGGGCGCCGTAGCGGCGCCAGGCCCCCTGACCGCACCCGTGACGGTGATCATCGCGCCCGGCACCGGCCTCAAAGCCATCGCCCATCAACTCGCCGAGGCGGGTGTGGCCGACGAAGCGTGGATGGTGGAGTTGGAGGCGCGGCGCTCGGAACAGGCCCGTGCGCTCAAGCCCGGTGAGTACCTCTTCGATCCGTACGTCAGCATTCAAAGCGCCTTGGGCAAGATCGTCCGCCGCGAAGTGGTGGCGCATTTCGTCACGATCCCGGAAGGCTTGGTGACGTCGGAAATCCTCAAGCTCATCGCCGCCGCCGACGTGCTGCAGGGTGACGTCACCGCGCCGGTGAAAGACGGCGAACTTCTTCCGGAGACCTATCGCTACGAATGGGGCGATACCCGCGGCGCGGTTGTGGCGCGCCTGAAGCAGGCCCGCGACACGCTCCTCGCGGAACTCTGGGCAGGCCGCGCCCAGGGACTGCCCGTCATGTCGCCGGAGGAAGCCGTTGTGCTGGCCTCCATCGTGGAGAAGGAAACCGGCCTCGCCGCCGAGCGTCCCAGGGTCGCCGCGGTGTTCATCAACCGCCTGCGGCGCGGCATGCGCCTGCAGAGCGACCCGACCGTGAGTTATGGTATTGCGCCGGAAGGTCTCGGCCGCACGCTCACCCGCGCCGACCTCGACAACCCGACACCCTTCAACACCTATACCATCGACCGTCTGCCGCCGGCGCCGATCTGCCATCCGGGACGCGCGAGCCTCAACGCTGTGCTCCATCCCGCCGACAGCAACGATCTTTATTTTGTCGCCGACGGCAGTGGCGGACACGCCTTCGCCGCGTCCCTGGACGAGCACAACCGCAATGTCGCGCGCTGGCGCGCACTGCAGAACCGATAACGCGCGTTTGATCCCGGCGCGCGCGCAGGGCATGCTACTCACAAGTTTCAGGCGCAGGGGCTAATGGAAGCGTTTCTCACTCCGGATATCTTGGCGGCGTTTCTCACGCTGACCGCGCTCGAGATCGTGCTCGGCATCGATAACGTCATCTTTCTGTCGATCGTCGCCGAGCGCGTTCCCGTCGAAAGCCGCAACAAGGTCCGCCGCATCGGACTGGCTCTGGCGCTCATCATGCGCATCGCGCTTCTCGGCAGCATCAGCTGGCTGGCCGGGTTGACGGCGCCGTTCGTGACGATTTTGGGCTTTGACCTCAGTTGGCGCGACATCGTCCTCGGCGCCGGCGGTCTTTTCCTGATTTACAAAGGCACGGCGGAAATCCATACGATGATGGAGGGCGGCGGCCACGCCGAATCGCTCGGGGCGCAAATGACGCTGGCCGCGGCGATCTTCCAGGTCGTGGTGTTGGATGTCGTGTTCTCGCTCGATTCCGTGATCACCGCCGTCGGCATGACCGATAACCTGCCGGTGATGATCGCCGCCATCGTCATCGCGATCTTCATCATGATGTTCGCCGCCGGTCCGATCGGCGATTTCGTCAACCGCCATCCGACCGTGAAGATGCTGGCGCTCGGGTTCCTGCTGCTTGTCGGCGCGGCGCTCCTCGCCGACGCCGGGCACTTCCATATCCCGCGCGGCTACATCTACTCGGCGATCGTGTTCTCCGGCCTGATCGAGGCCCTCAACATGGTCGTGCGCCGCAAGACACCGAAGGACCACCGCCCGTGATCGAGTTCATCACCAATCCCGACACGTGGATGGCGCTGGCGACCCTGACGGTGCTTGAGATCGTTCTCGGCATCGACAACCTGGTGTTTCTCGCCATCACAACCTCGCGGTTGCCGCCGGAACATCAGCCCCTGGCGCGGAAGATCGGATTGCTGCTCGCGCTCGGCTTGCGCGTGGGCCTTCTCACGACGCTGACCATCATCGCCAAGCTGACCACGCCCGTCATGACCGTCGGCGACTTCGCGCTGTCCTGGCGCGATATCGTGCTCGGGATCGGCGGCATCTATCTCATCTACAAGGGGGCCGACGAAATCCACGAGACCGTCGAAGGTCCCGCCGAGAAAGAGGGCGGCCGCGCGCCTGCCAAGCTGTTCCCCGTGATCCTGCAGATTATGGCACTCGATCTCGTGTTCTCGCTGGATTCCATTATCACCGCCGTCGGCATGACCGACAATCTGCCGGTGATGATTATCGCCATCGTCATCGCCATCCTGGTGATGATCTTCTGCGCCGGGGCGGTGTCCGGTTTCATCGAGCGCCACCAGACCGTGAAGATGCTGGCGCTGTCTTTCCTGCTGCTGGTGGGAACCGCGCTGGTGGCGGACGCGGCGCATTTCCACATCCCGCGTGAGTATCTCTATTTCGCGATCAGCTTCTCGATCCTGGTGGAAAGCTTGAATATCTGGGCGCACCGCAACTCGCAGAAGCGCAAGCCGCCCCAGTAGCTATCCGCGTCGCTATTCCTTGGCCGGCAGGCGCGCGGTCAGCGCCCCGGCGATGCGGTCCGGCAGGGCCGCGATCAGCCACATCACGAACATCATCGGCCACGGGAAAGCGATGCGGCCGCGGTTCGCCGCGAGGCCCTTCTTGATGATCCGCGCCGCCCGCGCCGTATCCATCAGGAACGGCATGGGAAAGTGGTTCACCGCCGTCATGCGGCTGACGACGAAGCCAGGACAGATCACCGACAAGCCGATGCCGTCCTGCGCCAGCATCGGCCGTACACCTTCGCCCCACACCCGTACGGCGGCCTTGGAGGCGCTGTAAGCGGGCGCACCGCCGATGCCGCGAAAGCTCGCCAGCGAACTCATCAGCGCGATCTGACCGCGTCGCCGCGCGCGCATGCGTGTAATCACCGGCAAGACCGTGTTGAGCACGCCGCCGAGGTTCACATCGAAGATGTGGCGGCCACGGCTGGCTGCCGTGCCGCCTTCGATGCCGGCGGTGCCGCCCGAAATGCCCGCGTTGGCGATGACAAGATCGATCGGCGCCGCATCGTCGCGCGCCAACACCCAGCTCTCCATGGCGCTCTGATCCGTCACGTCCATCACGCAGGCGTCGACGGTCGCACCCTTGTCGCGGCAGGCGCGCGCGACCGCGTCGACACGCTGGGTATCGCGGCCGCTGAGGCTGAGGGTCGTGCCGGGCGCGGCGTAGAGATGCGCAAGCGCTTCACCGATCCCGGAGGACGCGCCGGTGATCAGGACATGAATAGGGGCCGTCATGATTTTCTATCCTGACGGCCCCACGCGTGGGCGGCAAGGCTTGGGGAATGGGGGACTTAAGCCGTTGCCGCCAGTGTCACTGTCTTCGTGTCGAGTTTGAGGGCGCTGATCACCTTGTCGACCGCGCTGAAATCGCCGAACAGGCGCGGCTGCGCGCCGGGTCCCAGCCGCATCAGGGTCGGAGTCGCGAAAATCTTGTCGCGTTCCGCCGATTCGGGATCTTCCATGACGTCGATAATCTCGCAGTGGATCGTGCTTTCGCCGGACTGGTGCGCGAGGCGGCGCTCCAGATCGCGCAAGGCCAGCCGGGCCCGTTCGGCGCTGACCGTGCGGCCGGTCACGTACAAACGCAGGCGAATCATGATTGCACCGACTGGGCTGTCGCCCATCCGTCGCCGCCGCTGACCGTCAGCGGGCCGACCATCCCGAGCCGGCCGGCGGCGATCGCCTTGATCTCGGTGGCAGTGAGCGGCTTTCGGGCCAGGTTGAAGTCCACGCCGCGGCTCTGCAGTTCCCGCAAGGGCGCAACGAACTCGCCGTAGAAGCCGGTGACGACATACACCGGCGTGCGCGGGCAGGCGTCCTGGAGCTGCTTCAGGGTGTCGACCCCGGACAGACCCGGCATTTTCAGGTCTAGGAACACCAGATCGGGGCGCTCCGCCTGGGCCGACTCGATGCCGGAGGTGCCGTTCTCCGCGGTGGTAACCTGGTAGCCCGCATCTTCGAGGGCCGCGCGGAAGGATTCGCGCACACCGCCGTCGTCGTCGATCACCAACACCCGTTTCATCGCAAGTTTTCCTTTCGATACGAAGGCTTTAACTCGCCGGTCGGGAGCCGGGCCGAGGGCCGAAATCCGGATCTAGTCGGCGACGTGGAGCGCCGCATTCACCGAATCTTCGCCCTCGGTCTGGCCACGGCTTGCTCACTTACGCCGTGGCACCTAGTATGGTTTCGACTTCGAATAATTTCCACTCGAAATTATTGAGCTTGCAGAAGCGGGCGGGAGACAAGAAATGGATACCTCGACGAACCGCCCCGGGCCCGACGCGCCGCTTGGCGCCACGCCCACGCCTCACATCATTCAGCCACTCACGCCGCCAAAGTCGCGTGTGCGCGTTCGCGCCGGAACCCGCGCCGCGGCGCAGGAGGTCTATCAGCGGGTGGTGGATCATGCCCGCGACGCCTTCCTGGTCGTCGACGACACCGGGGTCATCGTGTTCTGCAATCCCGCCGCCACCAAGCTGTTCAGCATGGCGGCGGAGGACCTGCTGGGCCGCAACTTCGGTTTCTCGTTCGGGCCCGAGGGCGACCCGACGCCGATCGAACTCTTGAGCGGTGCGCTCACGCCGCTGTTCGTCGAGATGGTGGCCACCCCCTTGGACTGGGAAGGCCGCGCGGCGACATTGGTGTCGCTCACCGACATCACGGCGCGGCGCGCGCGTGAAACCGAGATGATGATCCACACCACGGCGATGGAGACCGCCGCCAACGGCATCTTCATCACCGACCGCAACGGCGTCATTAAATGGGTCAATAAGGCGTTCGAGGAATTGACCGGCTATGGCCGCGCGCTGCTCATCGGCATGAGCGCCGACCAACTCAAGTCCGGCCGCGACGGCGACGCCGTCTACGCCGACATGAACGCGCGGCTGAACGCCGGGCAGAATTGGAAGGGCCGCCTTGTGTGCCGCCGCAAGAACGGCGAGTTCTACACGACCGAACAGACCACGACGCCGATCGCCGACCCCACGGGCCGCTTCTCGCATTTCGTCTCGGTCCAGGAAGACATCTCCGAGCGCCTGCGCGCGCAGGATCAGCTCATCCAATTGTCGGAGTACGACGGCCTCACCGGTCTGCCGAACCGGCATCAGTTCATGGAGCGCCTGAAGTCCGCCATCGAGCGGGCCAACCGTGCCGATACCGCGGTCGCCGTGATGGTGATGGACCTCGACAACTTCAAGGCCATCAACAACACGCTGGGCCACAAGGCCGGAGATACGCTGATCCGGGCGATTTCCGCGCGTGTCGCCAAGCTCATGCGCACGACCGATACGCTCGCCCGCATCGGCGGCGACGACTTCGGTTTCATATTCGAGAATGTCAGCGACATGGCCGGCGCCAGCCGCACCATGCGCCGCATTCTCGACTGTCTTAGGCAGCCGGTGATCGTGGAAGGCCAACACCTCAAGGTCGCGGCTTCGCTCGGCATCGCTGCCTATCCTAAAGACGACGTGGACCCGCTGTCGCTGCTCCGCCAGGCGGAGCTCGCCATGTACCAGGCGAAGGCCCAAGGCGGTCAGGCGTTCAAGTATTTCGACAAGGACATGGACGCGGACATCCGCCGCCGGGTCCAGCTCGAATCGGATCTGCGCCGCGCGATCGAGAACGACGAACTCTGGCTCGCCTTCCAGCCCCAGCTGGATCTGCAGAAGCGCCGCATCGTCGGGGCGGAGGCGCTGATCCGCTGGAACCATCCCACCCGCGGTCTGGTGTCGCCGGGCGAGTTCATCCCCTGCGCCGAATCTTCCGGCCTGATTCTGCCGATCGGCGACTGGATCATCGAAGAGATCTGCCGCCGCTATGTGGACTTCGCGGACAAGGGCATGCGCGACGTGCAACTCGGGTTCAACGTCTCCGGTGTGCAGTTCCGCCAGCGCGATCTTTACAGCCAGGTGACGAGTTCGCTCAATCGCACGGGCCTCGGCGTCGAAGCCCTCGACCTGGAGATCACCGAGACGGTCGCGATGGAGCGCACCAAGCAGGTGAAGGAGAACGTCGACAACCTCACCGCGGCCGGCATCTCCATCTCCATGGACGATTTCGGCACCGGATACTCCTCCCTGTCGAATCTGCAGGCGTTCCCGGTGAAGCGGCTCAAGGTCGATGCCTCCTTCGTGCGCGGCATCGGTCAGAACCGCGACGACGAGAAGATCGTCGAGGCGGTGGTGCGGCTGGGCCAAAGCCTGGGCCTTCGCGTGGTCGCGGAGGGTGTGGAAACCACGCAGCAGAAGGAGTTCCTGCGCGAGCGGGGTTGCGACGAAATCCAGGGTTATCTGCTGGCCAAGCCGATGCCGCCGGAGCAGTTCGTGAAGTTCGTTTCCGACTTCCAGGACACCTGACTCACCTTTTGGCGGGGTCAATTTGCAAACCCCGACGCCCCCGATATAAAGGCCCCGTGCGGTAGGCACGTGGGGGTAAGGAATGGCGTCGGTCACAAGCATGACGGGCTACGCGCGCGCCGAAGGGCGCTGCGAGCTGCCCGGGCTGCCCGCCCCCTTCGGCTGGATCTGGGAAGCCAAGAGCGTCAACGGTAAGGGCCTCGACGTGCGGGTGCGCCTGCCGGCCGGGTTCGATTCGCTCGAGCTGCCGGCACGCCAGGCGGCCAGCGCGGCCCTCGCGCGCGGCTCGCTCTCCATCAGCCTCCATGTCTCCACCGACACGGCCGTGGGCACGTTGCGCATCAACGAACCGCTCTTGGATGCCGCTATCGCGCTGTCCGCCAAGAAGGCCGCCGAGCTGCCCGCCGGTGTCCTCGGCCGCACGATCGCGCCGGCGTCGATCGACGGCCTCCTCGCCCTGCGCGGCATTATGGATGCGCCGGACGCAGGGCCGCTCTCCGCCGAGGTGCTGGCGGCGCGCGATCAGGCGCTGCTGAAGGGCTTGGCCACCGCGCTGACCCAGCTGAACATCTCGCGCCGCGAAGAGGGCGCGCGCCTCGCGCCGGTGATGGTGGGCCACCTCGAGGATATCGCCCGCTTCAGCACGGAAGCGGGCACCGTCGCAGCGCTTCAACCGGCCATGCTGAAGGCCCGGCTCACCCAACAAGTGAAGGAGCTGGCGGACGCATCGCCGGCGCTCACGCCGGAACGCCTCGCCCAGGAAGTCGCCTTGCTCGCCCTGAAGGCCGACGTCCGCGAGGAACTGGATCGCCTGAGCGCCCACGTCGCCCAGGCGCGGGAACTGCTCGACAAGGGCGAGCCTTGCGGCCGGCGGCTCGATTTCCTCTCTCAGGAATTCAACCGCGAAGCCAACACCCTGTGTTCCAAATCCTCCGACGTCACCCTCACGCGCATCGGCCTCGGCCTGAAGACCGCGATCGACCAGTTCCGTGAGCAGATCCAAAATATCGAATAGGCAAGCCATGAACGACCAGGCCATCACGCGTCGCGGATTGATGTTGGTGCTGAGTTCGCCGTCCGGCGCCGGCAAAACCACGATCTCCCGCGCGCTGCTGGAGGCGGATCCGAACCTCTCCATGTCCGTGTCCGTCACCACGCGCAAGCCGCGTCCCGGCGAGCAGGACGGGAAGGACTACTATTTCGTCAGCGTGCCGGAATACGAACGCATGGTGCGCGACGGCGAGCTTTTGGAACACGCCCGTGTGTTCGACAACCTCTACGGCACGCCGCGCGTCCATGTGGAGCGCACGCTTGCCGCCGGCCGCGACATCCTGTTCGACATCGATTGGCAGGGCACGCAGAAGCTCAAAGCGACCGCCGCCCCGGACCTCGCGACCATCTTCGTGCTCCCCCCGTCTCACGACGAGCTGGAGCGCCGTCTTCGAGCCCGCGCGCAGGATTCAGATGAGGTCGTGCGCAACCGCATGGCGCGGGCCGCGGACGAAATGAGTCACTGGCAGGAATACGATTACGTCATCGTCAATCGCGACGTAGACAAAAGTATCGCCGAGGCCAAGGCGATCCTTCACGCGGAACGCTTGCGGCAAACGCGCCGCGCCTCCGGCCTGATCGATTTCGTAAACGACTTGCGCGGCGTCAACTAGGGCGTGATCCGGAAAAGTGGGCTCCGGTTTTCCGAAAGAGCACGCCCCAAAATTTAAGCTTCGTCGACCGCCCGCGCGAGCGCGCAGAACTTTTCGACGGAGAGCGTTTCCGCCCGCGCCGTCGGGTCCACACCGCAGGCTGCGCACAGCGCAATCGGATCGCCGCCGAGGGACTTCAAGCTTTGCCGGAGCATCTTGCGCCGCTGACCGAACGCGGCGGCCGTCACGCGTTCCAGCGTTGCCGCGTTCGCGGGCGCCAACGGTTCCTTGCGCGGCGTGAGCGAAATCACGGTTGAGTCCACCTGCGGCGGCGGCGTGAAGGCGCGCGGATTGACGTCGAAGGCGATCGCCACCTCGCACAGCCACTGGCTCATGATGCTCACGCGGCCATAGGTCTTGCTGCCGGGTTCGGCGGCGATGCGCAACGCCACTTCGCGCTGGAACATGAGGGTCATGGATTCAAAGGCGGTGGGGGTTTCCAGCCATTTGAACAGCAGTTCGGTGGCCACGTTGTAGGGCAGATTGGCGACGATCCGCCGCGGTCCACTGCCGAGGGTGGCGAGGTCGATCTTCAAGGCATCGCCGTGGATGATTTGCAGTCGACCCGGCGCGGCTGCCGCAAGCTCACTCAGCAGCGGGATGCAGCGCGCGTCTTTCTCCACCGCGATGACATGGGCCCCTGCTTCCAGCAGCGCCCGCGTCAATCCGCCCGGCCCAGGGCCGATCTCGAGACATGTTCCCTGCGTGACATCGCCGGCGGCGCGGACGATGCGCGCGCACAGATTGAGGTCGAGCAGGAAGTGCTGGCCGAGCGATTTGTCGGCGCCGAGCCCATGGCGCGCGATCACATCGCGCAGGGGCGGCAAGTCTTTCAGGGTGTCTGTCAACGGACAGCACCCGCGCGCCGCGCGCTCATCTCCGCGGCCATGGCGATGGCGGCGATCACGCTCGACGGGTCGGCGGCGCCCTTGGCGGCGATGTCCAACGCCGTGCCGTGATCCGGCGAGGTGCGCACGAACGGCAGGCCCAGGGTCACGTTCACGCCGCCGGCGAAGTCGATGGTCTTCAGCGGGATCAAGGCCTGGTCGTGATACATGCACAGGGCCAGATCGAAATGCTCTCGCGCCCCGGCGTGGAACAAGGTGTCCGCCGGCGCGGGCCCCGTCACCGCGATGCCTTCCGCGCGCAGCTCTTCAATCGCCGGAACGATAACGGTCTGTTCTTCGGTCCCCATGGTGCCGGCCTCGCCGCCGTGCGGGTTCAGCGCCGCCACGGCGATGCGCGGCTTCGCGATTCCAAAATCACGGCGAAGGGCGGCGGCGGCGATGCGTCCGTGCTGCACAATCGCTTTCGTCGTCAGCGCCGCGGGAACGGCGGCAATCGGCAGGTGGATCGTGACCGGAATCACGCGCAAGCCCGGCACCGCTAGCATCATCACCGGCATCGCGTTCGCCAAGTGCCCGAGATATTCCGTGTGGCCGGGGTAGGCGAATCCCGCGCCTTGCAGCACGGACTTCTGGATGGGGTTGGTCACGAACCCGCTGGCCGCGCCCGCCTTGACCAATGCCACCGCGCGATCGATCGCTGCGATCACGGCGGACGCCGTCTGGGGCGTGGGTGTGCCGAGCGCCGCTGCCGACAGATCCATCCCGAGGTCCAGCACCGGCAGGGCGCGATTGAATATCGCGGCGGCGTCCTTGGGATCCTTGATCGGGGCGACCGGGCAGGGGATGCCGAAACGCACGGCGATGCTTTCAAGCCGCGCGGCGCTGTCGATGGCGAAGAAGACCGGCGTGCGATCGGTGCGCCGGGCCCAGGCCTTCAGCAGGATTTCCCCGCCGATCCCCGCCGGCTCGCCCATGGTCACTGCGAGCGGTGCGGGCATCCGAGGGACCTTAGAGGCGGACGTCGATCAGCGCCTGGCGGCGCAAGTCGCGCAGGCGCTGCCGCGCGACGTTCTCGAGCTTGTCGCCTTCCAGCTTGGCGTAGACCTGATCCTCGGACGGCAAACCGCTGTCGTCCTGACGCTGGCACACGATGACGAACAGCTTGGCGCCGGGGATCTCGATCGGCGGACTCACGCGGTTCGGCGGCAGGTTGACCACCACGTCACGAATCTTGTCCGGCAGCATGCCGATGCGCAGCGGTTCCAACACCGGCCCGGAACCGGGCCCGCCCATTTCCGTGGCGACCTTGTTCATGTCTTCGCAGTTCGCGACCTTGGTGGCCACGGTCTCGGCGATCTGTTGTGCTTTCGCCGCATCCGGCGCGCGGCCGCCGACGGTCGGGATGTACAGCTGGCTCATGGCAATGACGGCCATCAGCGGATCGGATTCACCCGATGAGCGGCGCCCCTTGAGTTGCACGATGTGATAACCGGCGGCCGTGCGGATCGGCTCGGAGATTTCATTGGGCTCCATGCGCGCGATGACGGAATCCACTTCATCCTCGAGTTCGCCGCGCAGCACCCAGCCCAGGTCGCCGCCCACGGCCGCGGTCGGGCTCTGGGAGAACTGCTGCGCGAGCGCTGCGAACGGCGTTCCGGTGCGCGCCTGCTGCACAAGGCGCTCCGCCAGCGTGCGCACATCGGCATCCCGCGTCGTCACGTTGATGGGCAGGAAAATTTCGGAGACTTGGTTCTCCGGCTTGCCCTGGTTGGCCTTCAGGCGCGCGATCACGCTCTTCACTTCTTCCGGCGCGATATTGACGTCGCGGCGCAGTTCCTGGCGCACGACCTTCATCCACGCCAGGTCGGCTTCGATTTGGGAATAGAGCGAGCCCATGTCGACGCCCTGGGCGTCGAGCATCTTGCGGAAGGTGCCCGGCTGCATGCCGTTGCCCTGCTCGATCTGGTCGATCGCCTGACGCACTTCGGTCTCGTTGGTCTCCATCTTGAGACGCCGGGCTTCCTGCAGCTTCAGGTGCTCGTCGATCAGGGCCTGCACGACCTGGGGCAGGAGGCGGCGCTGCATCTCGGGCGTGTTGTCGAGGCCGGAGGTGGCGATGAACACCGACGTGCGCGATTGGACGTCGTACACGGTGATGACGTCTTCGTTCACCACCGCGGCGATCGCCATGGCGTTCGACGGCAGTCCCGGCGGCGCGCTTTGCTGCTGCGGTTGGGTCGACTGCATCTGCATCGCCGGCATCTGCGCCTGCGCCTGGCCGAGCAGCAGGGGCGCGATCAAGGCGATCACGGTCAGCGTCGTGCCGCGGAACGGCATGTGTTCGAGCAAAAGCATCTACACCCGGTATGCAAGGTTGGTACGAGCCGTCCTGGGGAAGCCAGGGCCCTGGCGCGGGGCACCATAGGCGGAAAACATGGCGAAAACCAGACCGCCAGGGTGGGGGTTAACTGGGCGTGATCTTTAGGGAAAATCGGCCTAGCGGCGGCCGCCCACGTCCGTGTTGAGGCGGAGGTCGCCGATGGTTTTGAGGCTGAAACGCAGCAGAACGCCGATTCCGCTCTTGAAATCGCGGTCCGAGGTGTTGTCCCGGGCCAGATTCAGGTCAAGGGCGAAACATTCGTCCTCGTACGAGATGACCATGTCGGTCCGGATGCTGCCGCCGCCCCGGGCCAGGTTTTCGCGGTGGCCGGCGCTGACGCGCCAGTATTGCGAGAGCCGCGTGGAAATCGAGGTGTAGAGCTCCTTGCGCTGGTCGGTCGGCAGCGCCAGGGGATCGGTGGACCGGATGTCGATGTAGCTCACGCCGACGCGCAGCACGTCCGGGCCCAACAGGCTGTTGATCTCGCTGCGGCGGTTGGCGAAAGAGTCTTTGTCGAGCCGGAAGCGGTACTGCAGGCTCACGTACTGGTTCGGGCTCACGTCGATGCGGCCGACGTAGTCCGACAGCTTTTTCTCAAGGCCCGACAGGAGCGCGAACGGATTGGAGCGCGCGAAGCGATAGCTCTGCCCGATCAACGCCGAGATCACGCCGCCTTTGCGGTTATAGGCCGACCACTGCAGCGCGTAGCTCACGCGCGGGCCGCCCTCGACACGGTCATAGCCCGCGAAGCGCTGTTCGGCGAACAGGTTGGTGTCGTCGAATTCGAAGTCGAGGCTGTCCTCGTTCGGGATGCGCGGATCGTTGTTGCCGACCGGGCTGATGAACGCCTTCACGATCGGCTCGATCACCTGGGTGAATTGCGCGCCGTGGTTGGACAGCGGGAACCGCCATTCCAGCGAGGCCTCGGGCACCGTGCGGCCGACCGTTCCGGTGAATTGCCGGCCGGTCGTGGGCACGTTGTACTTGTTTATGTAGTAGCCGTCGGCGCGGTAGGCCGCGCGCGCCGTGAACACGTGGCCGCCGCCGGTGGTGAAGGGCAGCGTGTAGGACACCGTGGTCGACAGGCGATGCGCGTCGGAGCCGTTCACGCGCGTCAGCACCACGCCGCTCGCATCCACCGCGAGATAGCCGCCCCAGGACATCGGATCGCTGGTGTAGTTGTAGCTCATCAGCGGGGTGATCACCGGCGAAGGCAAGGCGATCACGTCGCGTTGGCGCTGGAAGTAGTAGCTGTTGGCCGAGAAATAGGAATTGCTGCCGAAGCGTTCGACGAACGCATTCGTCGTCAGCCAGGTGGACGACGTGCGGTCGAAGTTGTAACGGCGCAGGTACGTCTGGTCGCTGGCGAGGTTGACGTTCGCGCCCGAGCGCCAGTTGTCGTCCATGTCCCAGCGCGCCCAGCTCGCGACATGGCCGCGGAACTGTTCCTTGATCGCGGGATCGTCCGTGACCGCGCTGCCGAAGAAGAAAAACCGGCCGTGCTGGAAGTCCTGGCGGTATTCGGCGGTCGCGCCTTTGCCGGCCATGGTGGTGAGCAGCGGCGCGACGGTCGCGTCTTTGTCCGGCGCGATATTGATGTAATAGGGCTGGGTGTAGGAAAGACCCAGGTTGCTGCCCACGCCCACCACCGGCAGCAGGAAGCCGCTCTTGCGGCCCGCGGTCGGGTCCGGATGCGCCAGATAGGGCGTGTAAAACACCGGCACGCCCAGCAGATCGATGCTGACGTTGTTGTAGTAAACCATGCGCTTCTCGGTATCGCGGCGCACTTTGTCGGCGTTGACCTGCCAGATCGGCGATTTGCCTTCGCACACATCGCAGGCGGTGTAGGCAGCTTCGTAGAGTTCGTCCGTCGTCTCGTTGACGCGGCGGAACGCGCGGCTGGCCATGCGCGACTTGTCGGCCAGCATCACGCGCAGTTCGCTGGCCAGCGCCTGTTTCAGGTCGCTGGTGATCTCGATCTGCTCGACATACATCACCGAGCCGCTGGCCTCGGTCAGGCTCACGTGACCGGTGGCGGTGGCGATGTCCTTGTTGCGGTCGTACACCACCTTGTCGGCGAGCAGGACGTTGCCCGCGCGCGCGATCTCCACATGCCCCGACGCGGTAACGATGTCGTTGTCCCGGTCGTAGGAGACTTCGTCCGCCTGCAGCAGCGAGTTGGGCTCCGCGGCTTGGGCGAGTGATGGGGCGATCGCGGGGCTGAGGGCCGTGGCGCCGAGCAACAGGCCGGCGAACGACAGCGCGCCGAACAGGTGCGCGCGCAGGCGCGCGGCAGGGCGGGCATACGCGGAAGCGGCTGGGGTGGGTCCTCGGCGCATGCTCACTGGATGTCGAACGGAACGTTACTCAAGAAAAAAGTCATGTCGGCGTCGCGGGGATCGGCTCGCGACGTCGCTCCACCGGGTGGAAGGACACCGGCCAGGCGATGATATACAAGCCCACCGCCGTCGGCAGCAATCCCACGAGGTACATCAAAGCGGCGCTGTCCGGATTCCGGCCGACAAAATCCCCGGCGGCCAACCCGGCGGCTTCCAGGCCCACCAGGGCCGCCACTGCGCCGCACACCCGCAGAAACTGGCCCCGTTTGTCGAAGTTGCCGGTCAACAGGAAGCTCAGGGCGGCCAGCACGAACGAAAAGCAGGTGAGGGGTCCCACCAGGCGCTGATGTGCCTCGGCCCGCATCCGGCCCACTTCACGGGGCGTGAACCCGTCCTCGGCCTTGAGCGTGAGCAGCTCGAATACGGCCCGTTCCCGGTAGTCGGCCGTGCGGTCGGTATTCTCGCCGCCGGCGGTTCCGAAATCGACCGTGTAGCTGTCGAAGTAAAGGACCGAGAGGTCGCGCCCGGTCCTGTCGAGCTGTTGGCGGCTGCCGTTGAACAGCAGCACATGCGGGCCGTTCTCGCCGCCCGACAGCACCCCCCGCTCGGCCAGCAGCGTCATCGCCGCATCGGGCTTGCGGGTGTCGTGTACCATGATGCCGATCAGTTCGCCCGCGCCGCCGCGGCCGCGCACATAGACCGTGAGGCCCTGGACGATCTGATTGAACGTGCCCTCGCGCAGCAGCACCTGCGAGGCGTCGTTACGGATGGAGAATTGCAGCTCGCGGAACGCGCGGGTCGAGGTTGGGATCACGACGAGGGTCAGCAGGTAACACACCAGCGCCGCGATCACGGCCGCAAGCAGCGCGGGTCGTGTCAGCGCCAGGCGGCTGACGCCGGCGGCTTGCGCGACCACCAGTTCACGATCGAGAGCCAAGCGGTTGTAGATGAACAACGCCACGAAGAACAAAGCCGGTGGAATTACCACCACCAGGAACCCCGGCATCAGGTAGAGCGTGAGCCGCAGCCACGCGCCGACCGCCAGTCCCTTGTTCACCACGTACTGCAGGAACTGCAGGGATTGAGTCAGCCACACAATGCACGCGAGCGCGCCGGCGACCACAATGGTACCGACGACAAGTTGGCGCAAAATATAGCGGGTGATCCCGGTCACGAATGGCCGCCTCGACTATCAAACCCCGACTATACCGAAGCTTACGTCGCTGGCACGGGCCTTTACGCCCCTTTCGGCCCGTGGGCCGCATCGGTACACTGATAGCCTCACGTAAGCCCAATCCGAAGGGGATCGCATGTTTCGAGGACGGATGCTGCTGGCGGCCGCGAGCTTCGCCGCGGTGCTTGGGTCTTCGGCCATGGCCGCCGCGGCGGCGATGCCGTGCGCGTCCGACGAGGAGGCCCGCGGCTTCGTCATGCGTCACCTTCAAAGCAAGCTGATGGTCGCCGCGCTGTCGTGCAATCAGCGCGATGCCTACAACACCTTCATGCAGCGCTTCATGCCCGAGCTCACGTACAACGGCAAAGCGTTCGCTTCGTACTTCACGCGCACGGGGCTCGGCACGCCGGCGCTCAACAGCCATGTCACCGAAATCGCCAACGCAGCGGGCCTTAGCCGTGCGGCCAACCCGCGCTATTGCGAAGCGACATGGCAGCTGTTCTGGGATCTGCAACAGGAGCCGGAACGGCTGGTCGAATACGCGGCCGAGAATCAGATGACCGCCATGGCCATGCCGCAGTCCTGTCCGGCGACGGCGCCCGCGCGCCGCCCTGTCCCAAATAGAACCGCCGCCCCCCTGGATAGAGAGGCGGCGATCCGATAGCTCCGCTGAGGCGTCCTCTTACTCGAGGACGATCTCGACGCGGCGGTTCTGCGGCTCTTTCACTTCATCGCCGGTCGCGACCAGCGGCGTGCTTTCGCCCTTGAACAGAACCACGATGCTGCCCGCCGGAATGCCGAGCCGCACGAGTTCGGCCTGCACCGCCTTCGCACGACGCTCAGACAGCGCCAGGTTGTAAGCCGGCGTGCCGGAGGTGTCGGTGTGACCGGTCGCGGTGATGCGCGCCTTGCCGTTGCGCTTCGCGTAGTCCGCAGCTTCCGTCACGATACGCGTCGCATCGGCGCGCAGGTTCGAGCGGTCGAAGTCGAAGAACACCAGGAACTTCTGCTCCACCGGCGGCGGGGCCGGACGGGTCGCAGCGGCCGGCGGCGGGGGCGGCGGCGGAGCGGCAGTCGTGGTGCGCGTCGTCGTGGCCTTCTGCGCCGGCTGGCCGAGGGCATAACGGATGCCCAGCATCACGCGGTTGGAACGCGCGTCGTAGTCGCGCACCAGATTCGGCGGCAACTGGCTGTCGAAGGCGTTATTGTTCGAGCCCTTGTAGCGGAAGTCGAGGGTCACCTGCGTTTGCGGAGACACGGTGACGGCCACGCCGACGATGCCTTGGAAGGACAGCTTGGTGTTGGAGCTGTTGTAGATCGGCGGGGTCTGACCCTTCACGTCCTTCCAGCTGAGGAAGCTCACGCCGACGCCGCCGCCGATGTACGGCGTCCAATTCGTGCCGGTGTTGATGTCGAACAGCAGGTTGCCCATCAGCGACGGGTCGCGCTGCGAGCCCGTCCACGGGTTCACGGAGCCGCCGACGTCCTTCGCATTTTGCGAGGCGTAGCTGAACTCGAGTTCGGTACGGAACGGCGTGTCCGCGAACTTGTAGCCGCCGTACAGCATCGCCGCGAAGCCGCTGCGGAATTTGATCTTCACGTTCTGGGCCACGATCGGCAGCGGGGCCGCGTTGTTCAAGAACATGAAGCGCTGCGATCCGAACGCCATGCCGGCGCCGGCGCCCACGTACCAGCCGTCCGGCGGATTCACCGCCGCGGTGGAATCGGCCGCGGATGCGGTGCTCGCGGCCAGGGCAAGACCCAAGGCCAGCATCGGTAAGCGTGTGAATCGCATTGTATTCTCCTGAAAAGTCCCCGCCGGGGCGCACCATGGCCAAGCGCAACGCGCGGTTCAAGAGGCGGCGGCGTTATGCCGACAAAACAATCACGGAGTGTTGCCGCAATGCCATAGGTATTTATACTATAAGTATTTGAAATTTATTGATTATTTCGATGTGGGGACCGCCACGACCTTGCCCGGGTTCAGCAGGTAGGCGGGGTCGAAGGTGTGTTTGATGCGCCGGATTAGGTCCAATTCCACCGGGTCCTTGTAATGCTCCATCTCCTCGACCTTGAGGCGGCCGATGCCGTGTTCGGCGGAGATCGAGCCGTTCATGGCGACCACCAGGTCGTGGACCTGCCGGTTCATCTCGCCCCATTGGGCGAGATAGGCGGCTTTGTCGGCGGCGATCGGCTGGGACACATTGAAATGCACATTGCCGTCGCCGACGTGCCCGAACGGCACGCAACGCGCGCCGGGGAAGTTCGCCGAGATCAGCGCCATGCCGCGGTTCAGGAACTCCGGCACCAGGGACACCGGCACGGCGATGTCGTGCTTGATGCTGCCGCCTTCGTGCTTCTGCGCTTCCGGCAGGGACTCCCGCAAGCGCCACAGGTTCTTCGCCTGCTCCAGACTTTCCGCGATCACCGCATCGGCGATGATGCCTTCCTCGAAGGCGGTCTCCAGCAGTTTGTCGAACGTCGCGCGCAGGCCTGAGTCCGGGCGCGAGGTGGAGAACTCGATCAGCGCGTACCACGGATGCGGCTCGCTCAAGGGATCGGTGCAGCCGGCGATGTGCTTCACGCACATCTCGATGCCGATGCGCGGCAGCAACTCGAAGGCCGTCACCGCGTCGCCGGAAATCGCGCGCGCGCGGTTGAGCAGTTTTGTCACCGCCTCGATGTTGGTCAGCGCGCACAGGGCCGTCGCGGTTTCCTTGGGTCGCGGATAGAGTTTCAGCACGGCGGCGGTGATGATGCCCAGCGTGCCTTCCGCGCCGACAAACAACTGACGCAGCGCATAGCCGGTGTTGTCCTTGCTCAGCGCGCGCAGGCCGTTCCAGATGCGCCCGTCCGGCAGCACCACCTCGAGGCCCAGCACAAGATCGCGCGCGCTGCCGTAGCGCAGCACGTTGATGCCGCCGGCGTTGGTGGCAAGGTTGCCGCCGATCTGGCAGCTGCCTTCCGCCGCCAGGCTCAAGGGGAACAGGCAATCCTCCGCGGCGGCCTTCGCTTGGATCTCGGCGAGGATGCAGCCCGCTTCCACCGTCATGGTGAAGTTGGTGGGGTCGAAACCGCGCACCTTATTCATGCGGCCG
The DNA here is from genome assembly GCA_965279655.1 of Rhodospirillaceae bacterium. Lineage (GTDB taxonomy): Bacteria > Pseudomonadota > Alphaproteobacteria > Rhodospirillales > Rhodospirillaceae > SCTM01. The sequence goes on along the minus strand of OZ257255.1, from coordinate 3,361,988 downwards.
AGGTTGAGGATGACTTCGCTCGCGTCCTCGCCGGCAGCGGCCCCGCCGCACAGGCCGGTGTTGCCGCCTTGCGGGATGATCGGGATTCCGGCGGCGACGCACACGCGCACCAGTTCCGCGACTTCCGCCGTCGATCCCGGCCGCACCACCAACGCCGCCTTGCCGTGATAAAGCCCGCGCTCCTCGTGCAGGTACGGCGCCATGCCCGCCGCATCGCTGATGCAGGCGTTCGGACCGACAATCGCGGCAATCCGGTCGAACAGGGCTTGGTCCAGGGGCACGGGAAACTCCGGGTCTAGCGCGCGCTATCTATATAAATTGGAGCCGGGAAAATGGGCTAAAGGCGGGCCGATTTCAACCGACCAAAGGCTTTAATACCGCGGCGCCGTCGCCCGCCAACTTAGTATCTGGGCGCCGCTGCGCGGCGCAGGCGGTCGTTGATGGCCGCGCCGATGCCGGCTTCGGGGATCGGCGCGACGGCGATGGCCTCAAAGCGTCGCGGGTCATCAAGTGCCCGCAACATCGCGAACAGATTGGCGGCGGCTTCCACCGGATCGCCCTTCGCGCTCAGGTTCATCACCGCGCCTTTGGTGTCGCCGAAGCCGAGCAAGGCCTCACCGGTGCGTGCGGTCTCCGCGCCCAGGCGCACCGGCAGGCCCGGTGCATAGTGGCTTGCGAGTTGGCCCGGCGCGGCAGGACGTTCCGGATCGTGCGTCGACACGGCGACCGGCCCGATCACGGCGCTGATCTCTGACGCGGTAAGGCTGCCGGGGCGCAGGATCGTCGCCACGTCGCCGCTGATGTCGAGCACCGTGGACTCCAGCCCGATGCGGCACGCGCCGCCATCGAGGATCAGATCGACCTTGCTTCCGAGTGACTCATGCACATGCGCCGCCGTGGTTGGGCTCAAGCGTCCCGAGGGATTTGCGCTCGGCGCGGCGAGGGGCCGCTTCACCGCCTGCAATAACGCCTGCGCCAACGGATGATCGGGCGCGCGCACGGCGATTGTGTCCAGCCCGCCCGACAGCAACTCCGCGACCGTCGTATCGGGCCGGCGCTTCATCACCAGCGTCAGCGGCCCGGGCCAAAACTTGCGCGTGAGCTTGTCGAAGCGGCCATCCGGCAGCGCCAGCCCCGCGACCCAAAGCGGTGCCGCCACATGCACGATCAGCGGATTGAACGATGGCCGCCCCTTCGCCGCGTAAATCTGCGCGACCGCTTGCGCACTCGTCGCATCGCCGCCGAGGCCGTAGACGGTCTCCGTCGGGAACGCGACCAGCTTGCCCGCGCGCAAAAGGTCAGCCGCTTCCGCGATGGCCTCCGGCGATGCGGCGCGCACCGTCACGGCTTGTTCTCCGCGAGAAAGCGGCCGTTCAGGAACTTGGGCTTCTTATAAGCCAGCGCCGCACCGGTGAAGTCGTGCACCAAGCCTCCCGCGGCGCGCAGCACCGCGTCGCCCGCCGCCGTGTCCCACTCGCAGGTGGGCCCGAAGCGGGGATAGAGGTCCGCATCGCCCGTCGCCACCATGCAGAATTTCATCGACGACCCGACGACGATACGGTCCGCCACATCGTACTTGGCGAGGAACGGCTCCATCAGTTCCGGCACCTCGTGCGACTTGCTGCCGCAAATGGTCACGCGCGCCGGGCGCTTGCGCACGGCGATGCGGGTCGCCGCGCCGTCCTTGCTGCGTGTCGCGTATTGCTCCGGCACCACGCCGACAAAGGTCTCGCCGCGCGCGGGCGCATGCACGATACCCAGTGCGGGCACGCCGTTGTGGATGTAGCCGATGTTCACCGTGAAGTCGGGGCGGCGCTGGATGAACTCCTTCGTGCCGTCGAGCGCGTCGATCAGCCAGAAGTCGTCACCGTCGAATTGCGGCACGCCATCGGCGGCAACGCTCTCTTCCGCGACAATCGGCTTCGCCGGCGTCAACGTCTTGAGCACGCGCAGGATGATCTCTTCCGCCGCGCGGTCCGCGGCCGTCACCGGCGAGTTGTCCGCCTTGGCGTCGACCGTGAACGCGCTGCGCTGGATTTCCAGGATCGCGCGGCCGGCTTCCTCGGCGACCGGAACGAGGGCGTCCGCCCAGGCGCGGAAGTTCGGCGTGCTCACGCCGCCTTCGTCTTGGCCGCGTCGATGGCTTGCCAGATCTTCAAGGGCGTCAGCGGCATGTCGAGATGGGTGATGCCCAGCGGCAGCAGCGCATCCAGCACCGCGTTCGTCACCGCCGGCGTCGCGCCGATGGTGCCGGCCTCGCCCGCGCCCTTCGCGCCCAGCGCGTTTCGTGGCGTCGGAACTTCGGTGTAGGCGAAGTCGAAGCTCGGCGTGTTGTCCGCGCGCGGCATGCAGTAGTCCATGAACGAGCCGGTCAGCAACTGGCCGGATTCATCGTAGATCGCTTCCTCGAACATCGCCTGACCCAGGCCCTGCACCGCGCCGCCGTAAATCTGGCCCGCCATGGTCAGCGGATTCACCGCCACGCCGAGATCGTCCTGGATGGTGTAGCGCACGAACTCAACCTCACCCGTGTCCTGGTCGACGTCGACCTCGCACACATGGCAGCCGTTAGGGAACGTCGAGCCCGACGGGTTCCAGTTTTCCGACACGCGCAAGCCGGCTTCCACGCCCTCCGGGCGCTTCTTGTCGTCGAACGATGCGGCGATCACATCCTTCAACGCCACACTGCGGTCCGTGCCCGCGATCTTGAACGCGCCCTCAGTGAACTCGATATCCACCGCGGCCGCTTCCAGCAGATCGGCGGCGATGCCTTTGCCCTGGTCGATCATTTTCAAAATATTGTGCCGGATCGCGCTGCCCCCGATGGGAATGGAGCGCGAGCCGCCAGTGCCGCCGCCCTGCGGAATATCGTCCGTGTCGCCCTGGCGCACGCTTACCTTCTCCAACGGAATGCCGAAGCCGTCCGCCGCGATCTGCGCATAGACCGTCTCGTGCCCCTGGCCGTTGGATTGCGTGCCGATGCGCACCGTCAGGCGTCCGTCGGCCTCGAAATTCACGATCGGCTTCTCGCCGCCGCCGCCCGCGCAGGCTTCCACGTAGTAGCTGATGCCCAGACCGCGCAGCTTGCCGCGCTTGGCGGCTTCGACACGGCGGGCTGCGATCCCCGCCACATCGGCACGCTTCAGCGCCGCATCCATCAGCTCCGCATAGCGCCCGGAATCATATGTGTGGCCCAGGGCGGTCTTGTACGGGAAATCCTCGGTGCGGATGAAATTGCGTCGGCGTAATTCCGTCGACGGGATGTTCATCTCCCGCGCCGCCTTTTCCACCAGCCGCTCGACCAGATAGGCCGCTTCCGGCCGGCCCGCGCCGCGATAGGCGTCCAATGGCGCCGTGTTGGTGAACACCACCTTCACGTCCACATGGGCGGCCTGGAACTTGTACGCCCCGCACAGCATCGCGCAGCCGGCCATGGTCGGGATGTACGCGCCGAACTGCGAGAGATACGCGCCGACATTGCCCAGAGAGGATACGCGGATGGCGAGGAACGTGCCGTCCTTATCCAGCGCCATCTCCGCGTGGTTGATCTGATCGCGCCCGTGGGCGTCGCTCAAGAAGCTCTCCGAGCGGTCCGCGCACCACTTCACCGGCTGGCCGATCTGCTTCGCGGCGATCATGCAAAGGATCGGCTCGTTGAACAGGAAGTTCTTCATGCCGAACGCGCCGCCCACATCCGGGCTGATCACGCGGATCTCTTCGGCGGGGACCTTGAAGATGATCCGCGACAGCCAATCCTTCAGCTTATGGCCGCCTTGGCTGCCCTGCGTCAGGGTGTAGCGTTGGGTCTTGGTGTCGAACTCGGCGAGTGCCGCGCGCGGCTCCAGCGCCGTCGGCGCGATGCGCGAGTTGACGAGGTCGATGCTCACCACCTTGTGCGCCTTGGCGAACGCCGCTTCCGTCGCCGCCGCGTCGCCCAGGTGCCAATGCACCAGCATGTTGTTCGGCGCGCCGTCACCGTGGAACTGCGGCGCGCCCGGCGCGATCGCCGCCGGCATCGTCGGCAGGGCGGTCAGCTCGGCGTAATCCACGTCGATCAGCTCTGCCGCGTCGCGCGCGTTCGCCAATGTGTCGGCGATCACCGCCGCCACCGGTTCGCCGACATAGCGCACCTTGCCGGTCGCCAGCACGGGCCGGCGCGGCGCCTTGTTCTTCTTGCCGTCGATGCCGGGCGGAATCGCTTCGCAGGGGATCGCGCCGATGCCCAGCGCGTCCAGATCCGCTCCCGTCAGCACCGCGAGCACGCCGGGCGCGCTCATGACCGCGCTCACGTCGATCTTGCGCAAGTCCGCATGGGCATAGGCCGAGCGCAGCACGTAAAGGTAAGCCTGACCCGGGACGTTGACGTCGTCGGTGTACTGACCCATGCCGGTGAGGAACCGCTGGTCCTCCACCCGCCGAATGGACTGCCCGACGCCAAAATTGCCCATGGCTTCAACGCCTCACGAAGGAAATGCCCCGCACCAAGGCTCGGTGGGTGGCCGGCGGCCAACATACCGACCGGCGGGCCTTTGTCCACCGGCGGCAGGCATAGCTCGGATGCGCACCGCGCATGTTGATTCAGCGAGGGGCGCTGGTAGGTTACGGCCCCGCTTCCCACCCCCTAGATGCCGAGATTTCCGCCCATGAAAGTCACCTTCGCGAAACTGTCCGCGCCAGCCCAGGGGGTGGTGGTGATCGCTGTGCCGGAAGCCCCCAAGGGCAAGGCCGCGACCCCGGTGAAAACCGCGCCGCCCGCGCTCGGCAAAACCGCCGCCGCGCTGGACAAGGTTCTGGGCGGCGCGATCGTGCGTGCGATCCGCGCCGGTGAGTTCAACGGCAAGCGCGAGAAGATCCTGCAGATCTTGTCGCCGGGCTCCGGGCGCATCGCCCGCGTCGTCGTGGTCGGCCTGGGCGATCCGAAGACGCTGGACGGTTCCGTGGCCGAGCGCATCGGTGCCGCGATCTACGCCGCGACGGAGCGCGAAGCGGCGGCCACCTTGATCCTCGAGGACGTCGGCACGGCGACCTTGGCGGCCCATGTCGCCGCCGGCGTGGTGCTGAAGTCCTACCGCTTCGACAAGTATCGCACCAAGGAAGACAAGGACGCCAAGCCGAAGCTCAAAGAGATCAGCGTGCAGTCCGTGTCCCCGGCGGAAACGGGCAAGGTCTACACCGGCCTCGCCGCCGTGAACGCCGGCATCTTCCTCACGCGCGATCTGGTCAGCGAACCGGCCAACGTGATCTTCCCGGACTCGTTTGCCCAGCGCGCGAAGGCCGCGCTGTCCAAGGACGGCGTGCAGATCGAAATTCTCAACGAAGCCGCCTTGCGCAAGCTCGGCATGGGCGCGCTGCTCGGCGTCGGCCAAGGGTCGAAGCAGGAATCGCGCGTGCTGATCGCGCGATGGAACGGCGCGAAAGACAAGTCCGCGGCGCCGCTCGCCATCGTCGGCAAGGGCGTGACGTTCGACACCGGCGGCATCAGCCTGAAGCAGCCCGGCGGCATGTGGGACATGAAGTGGGACATGGCCGGCGCCGGCGTCGTGGTTGGCACCATGCAGGCGCTCGCGCGCCGCAAGGCCAAGGTGAACGTGATCGGCCTGTGCGGCCTGGTCGAGAACATGCCCGATGCGAAGGCGCAGCGCCCCGGCGACGTCGTCACCTCCATGTCCGGCCAGACCATCGAAGTCCAGAACACCGACGCCGAAGGCCGCCTCGTGCTGTGCGATGTGCTCACCTATGTGCAGCAGCGCTTCAAGCCGCGCGCCATCGTCGATCTCGCCACGCTCACCGGGGCGATCATCGCCTCGCTGTCGGAACACTACGCGGGCCTGTTCTCCAACAACGACGAACTTGCCGACACCCTCACCGCCGCCGGCAAGAAAGTCGGCGAGCGCTTGTGGCGCTTCCCCATGGGCGAGGAATACGACCGCGAACTGAAGTCGCTCATCGCCGACATGAAGAACATCGGCGGCCCGCGCGCGGGCAGCATCACCGCCGCGCAGTTCCTCCAGCGCTTCATCAACAAGGATGTGCCCTGGGCCCATCTGGATATCGCCGGCGTCGTGTGGAACGAGAAGGGCACGGCGCTCGCGGCCCCCGGCGCCACCGGCTACGGCGTGCGCCTGCTCAACCGCTTCATTGCCGACAACTACGAAGGTTAGTGCTCGTGACCACTTTGATCCGTCCCTTCCGCGGCCTGCGTCCCGTTCCCGAACGGGCATCCGATGTTGCCGCCCCGCCGTACGATGTGTTGAACACGGAAGAAGCGCGCGCGCGCGCCGACGGCAAGCCCAACAGCTTCCTGCACATCTCCAAGCCGGAGATCGATCTGCCGAAGGACACCGATCCCTACGCGCCGGCGGTCTATGCCAAGGGCGCGGAGAACCTCGCGCGCCTCGTCCAGCAAGGCGTGCTGATCCGCGACGCCGCCCCGCGCTACTACGTCTATCGCCTGAAGATGGGCAATCACGTGCAGACCGGCTTTGTCGGCACGGCGTCCGTGGCGGACTACGACACCAACCGTGTGCGCAAGCATGAATTCACGCGCCCCGACAAGGAAGACGACCGCGTCCGCCAGATCGACGCGCTCAACGCGCAGACCGGCCCGGTGCTGCTGGCCTATCGCGCCAATGCGCAGTTGCAAGCCCTCCTCGACGGCATCGCCAAGACCCCGGCGCTGTACGACGTCACGGCCGACGACGGCATCGTGCATACCCTGTGGCTGATCGACAGCGACACGGCCATTGCCGACATCACCGCGCTGGTGGACGCCATGCCGGCGCTCTACATCGCCGACGGGCATCATCGCTCCGCCGCGGCCTCGCGCATCGCGGCTGCGCGGAAAGAAAAGACGTCGACCGACAGCCACAACTACTTCCTGACCGTCGCCTTCCCGCACGATCAGATGCGCATCTTCGACTACAATCGCGTGATCAAGGACCTCAACGGCCTCACGCCGGAAGCTTTCCTCGACAAGGTGAAGGCCAACTTCACCGTGACGAAGGCGTCCGCCCAGGTGAAGCCGGAGAAGCCGACGCGCTTCGGCATGTATCTCGGCGGCAGCTGGTACCAGCTCGACATCAACGAGACCCTGATCCCGAAGAACGATCCGGTCGGCCAGCTCGACGTGAGCCTCTTGCAGAAGTTCCTCATCGATCCGGTGCTCGGCATCGCCGATCCGCGCCGCGACAAGCGCATCGATTTCGTCGGCGGCATCCGCGGTCTCGGCGAACTCGAGAAGCGGGTGAACTCCGGCGAGATGAAGGTCGCGTTCTCGCTCCACCCGACACGGCTCGATCAGTTGATGGCCGTCGCGGACGCGAACGAAGTCATGCCGCCCAAGTCCACCTGGTTCGAGCCCAAGCTGGCCGACGGCCTCGTCAGCCACGTGTTGGATTAGGGACGCCGCGCCTGATCTATCTCTGCCGTCACGGCGAAACGGATTACAACCGGGAACGCCGCATTCAAGGCCGGTTCGAGACCGCCTTGAATGCGCTTGGCGAGCGGCAGGCCGCGGCCATGGGCGACCTTCTGCATCGCCTGATCGGACACGACGCCCAAACCCCCTGGCGTATCATCGCCAGCCCGCAGCGCCGGGCGAAGAGGACCGCCGAGATCATTGCGTCGCGTCTCGGCCGCGCGGTCGAATACGATCCGCGTCTCGCGGAAGTCTCGGTCGGTGCGTGGGAAGGACTGCTCTACGCGGAGATCGCCAAAGAAGACCCGACGTTCCTGACCGACCGCGAGTGGTTCTTCCGCAGTCCCGGCGGCGAAACCTATGAGGACGTGATGCAGCGCGTGCGGGCCTGGCTGCTTGAGCAGGAAGCGGAGGCACACCGCCGCCTCATCGTCGTCAGCCACGGCGTCGCGGGCCGACTGCTGCGCGGCGCCTACGCCGGCCTTTCTCGCCACGACACCATGCAGCAAGACGTGCCCCAAGACGCAATCTTCCGCCTCTCCGGCGGCAACGTCGAACGCCTGGAATGTGAGGCTGTTCCGCCTCTCTAACTGGGGAAGAGTGGGGCAGGCTGTCGCCTCCCCACAGGCCGTCACCCCGGACTTGATCCGGGGTCCACTCCTCAAACTGCACGGACCGTGCTTATTGTGCTGTGGATCCCGGCCTTCGCCGGGATGACAGTTGTGCAGGACTGCGGCCGCGTGCCCTCAACCCTCCCCAAAGTCATCGTCGTTGCCGGCCCCACCGCGTCGGGCAAGTCGGCGCTGGCGCTTAGCCTCGCGGAAGAATTCAACGCCGTCGTCATCAACGCCGACAGCCAGCAGTGCTACCGCGATCTGCCGCTCCTCACCGCGCGGCCGACGCCGGAGGAAGAAGCGCGCGTGCCGCACCGTCTGTTCGGCACGCTCGGCCCGACGGAGAAAGACTCAGGCCCCGCATGGGCGCGCCGCGCGGCGCAGGAGATCGCCGCCAATGCGGATCGCGTCTCGGTTCTTGTCGGCGGCAGCGGTCTCTATCTGCAGTCGCTGATGGTCGGTCTGCCGGAGATGCCGGAGATCGCGCCGGAATTTCGCACAGCGGCCAAAGCGCTTCTCAATGATATCGGCCATGACGCCTTTCACGCGCGTCTCGCCCAGCGCGATCCGTCGCTCGCCGCGCGCCTGAAGGTCGGCGACACACAGCGCATCCTGCGCGCGTGGGAAGTCGTGGAAGCCACGGGCCGTCCGCTCTCCGCCTGGCAAACCGACCCGCCCCGGCCGGCTGTCGCCGCCACCTTTCTCCCGTTCCTCATTCTTCCGCCGCGCGCCGCGGTCATCGCCGCCGGCGACGCCCGCTTCGACCGGATGATCGCGTCGGGCGCCCTTGAGGAACTGCGCGCTTTGCTCGCGACCGGCATCGCGCCGACGGCCCCCGTCATGCGCGCGCTCGGCGCCAAGCCCCTGGCGGCGCATCTGGCCGGCGAGATCGGCCTACCGACGGCGGTGGACCTGGGGAAAATCGCGACTCGGCAGTACGCCAAACGGCAATCCACCTGGTTCCGACATCAGTTTCCTGCGTCATTAACCATTCATGAGCAATTTTCGGAAAGATTATTGCCGGAAATCTTTGCAAAAATTCGGAATTGGGGTTGACCGACCCCGGTCCGGCGACTAGGTTCCGCCCGCATTTGCCCGCCCGGCCCTCCGTCTGGGCGGGTTTTGATTTGCCAAGACTCGATCGTAGAGAGCCACCGCCATGTCCAACCGCGCCTTTGCCTCCGATATCGACGACACCCCCGCCAAGCCGGGCGAACGCATGCTGGGCGCGCGCATCGTCCTCAAGGCGCTGGCGGAGCAAGGCGTCGAGGTCGTGTTCGGCTATCCGGGCGGCGCGGTGCTGCCGATCTACGACGAGATTTTTAAGCAGAACCGCATCCGCCACATCCTGGTGCGCCACGAGCAGGGCGCGGTGCACGCCGCCGAAGGCTACGCGCGCTCGACCGGTAAAGTGGGATGCGTGCTGGTGACCTCCGGTCCCGGCGCGACCAATGCGGTCACCGGCCTTACCGACGCGCTGATGGATTCCATCCCGATCGTGTGTCTCACCGGCCAGGTGCCCACGCACCTCATCGGCAACGACGCCTTCCAGGAAGCCGACACGGTCGGCATCACGCGTCCCTGCACCAAGCACAATTACCTGGTGAAGGACGTGGAGCAGCTGGCGCGCATCGTGCACGAAGCCTTTTACGTGGCGCGCACCGGCCGTCCCGGTCCGGTGGTGATCGATCTGCCGAAAGACGTGGTGATGACCGAGGGTACGTATCAACGCGCGCCCAGCGGTCTTCAGCAGAAGCACAAGACCTATCGTCCGCAGCTGCTGCCCGACAGCGGCGCGGTGGATGCCGCGCTGAAGCTGATGGCGGGCGCGAAGAAGCCGATCTTCTACACCGGCGGCGGCGTCATCAACGGCGGCCCGCGCGCCGTGAAGGCGTTGCGCGAGCTCGTGAAACTCACCGGCTTCCCGATCACCTCGACGCTGATGGGTCTGGGTGCATTCCCCGCCGACGACGAGCAATGGCTCGGCATGCTGGGCATGCACGGGCTCTATGAAGCCAATCTCGCGATGCACGGCTGCGATGTGATGATCAACATCGGCGCGCGCTTCGACGATCGCGTCACCGGCAATCTCAACTTCTTCGCGCCGGCCTCGAAGAAGATCCACGTCGATATCGACGCCTCTTCGGTCAACAAGAACGTGATCGTCGAAGTGCCGATCATCGGCGATTCCGCCAACGTGCTCGAAGAGATGCTGGCCAAGTGGAAGAAGCAGAAGCTGGCCGCCGATCAGGCCGCGCTGAAGTCTTGGTGGCGCGACATCGAAGGCTGGCGCGCGAAGAACTGCCTGAGCTACGAGCAGAAAGGCAAGATCATCAAGCCGCAGTACGCGATTCAGCGTCTGTATGAGCTGACGAAGAAGCGTGAAACCTATTTCACGACCGAAGTCGGTCAGCACCAGATGTGGGCGGCGCAATTCCTGCGTTTCAACGAACCGAACCGGTGGATGACCTCCGGCGGTCTCGGCACCATGGGTTATGGCCTGCCGGCGGCCATCGGCACGCAGCTCGCGCATCCCGATGCGCTGGTGGTCGATGTCGCGGGCGAAGCCTCGATCCTGATGAACATTCAGGAACTCTCCACCGCGGTTCAGTACCGTCTGCCGGTGAAGGTGTTCATCGTGAACAACCAGTACATGGGCATGGTGCGCCAGTGGCAAGAGTTGCTGCATGGCGGCCGCTACTCGGAAAGCTATTCGGAATCCCTGCCGGACTTCGTGAAGCTGGCCGAAGCGTTCGGATGCGCCGGTCTTCGCGTGAGCGACCCGAGCAAGGTTGATGACACCATCAAGGAGATGATGTCGATCAAGAAGCCCGTGGTCGTCGACGTGATCGTCGATCAGAAAGAGAATTGCTTCCCGATGATCCCGTCGGGCAAGGCGCACAACCAGATGATCCTTGGATCGGACGACCGCGCCGACAAAGCGATCAGCGGCGCCGGCTTGGCGCTGGTGTAAGAGGAAGCTATGGCGAAGAAGACACCCGCGAAGTCCGCCCCGAAAGTGGCGGCGAAGCCCGCGCCGGAAGAGCAGAGCACGAACCTGTACGAAGGCTCGGTCCCGGTCGCGCGCCTGAAGGACAAAGACATCTACCGTCACGTGCTGTCGGCCCTGGTCGATAACGAGGCCGGCGTGCTCGCGCGCGTCACCGGCCTGTTCTCGGGCCGCGGCTACAACATCGAGAGCCTGACCGTGTCTGAAGTCGACCGGGACCGGCAGTTGAGCCGGATCAACCTCGTTACGTCGGGCACGCGCCAGGTGGTGGAGCAGATCAAGGCCCAGCTCAAGCGGTTGGTGCCGATCCACACGGTCCGCGATCTGACCGATGACGGCCCGTCCGTGGCCCGCGAACTTGCCCTTGTCAAAGTGGCCGGGGTCGGCGACAAGCGCGTCGAAGCGCTGCGGATCGGCGATATCTTCCGGGCCAACGTGGTGGATTCGACGGTTCAGTCCTTCGTGTTCGAGGTGGTGGGCAACACCGAAAAGGTGGATGCCTTCATCGAACTCATGAAGCCCTTGGGCCTGATTGAAGTGTCCCGCACCGGTGTCGCCGCGATCGCGCGCGGCGCCGCGGGCATCGAATGATTTCCGCGCTTCGATTGGAAGCGCACTAACAAACGAAGACGAACAGAAAGGCTACGACCATGCGTGTCTATTACGATCGCGACGCCGACGTGAACCTGATCAAGGGCAAGAAGATTGCCGTGGTCGGTTACGGCAGCCAGGGCCATGCCCACGTGCTCAACATGCGCGATTCCGGGGTGAAGGACGTTGTCGTCGCCCTGAAGGAAGGCTCTCCGACCCGCGCGAAGGCGGAGAAGGAAGGCCTGAAGGTCATGACGCCGGCGGACGCCGCGAAGTGGGCCGACGTGATGATGATCCTGACGCCGGACGAACTGCAAGCGGATCTCTACACGAAGGACATCAAGGACAATCTCAAGAAGGGCGGCGCGTTGGCTTTTGCGCACGGCCTCAACATCCACTTCAAGCTGATCGAGCCGCGTCCGGATCTCGACGTGTTCATGATCGCGCCGAAGGGCCCCGGCCACACCGTGCGTGGCGAATATGCCCGTGGCGCAGGCGTTCCCTGCCTGGTGGCGATCGCGCAGAACTCCTCGGGCAACGCGATGGATCTCGCGCTGTCGTACGCGTCGGCCATCGGCGGCGGCCGCGCGGGCATCATCGAGACCACGTTCAAGGAAGAGTGCGAGACCGACTTGTTCGGCGAGCAAGCCGTGCTCTGCGGCGGCGTGTCCAACCTGATCCGCGCGGGTTTCGAAACCTTGGTCGAAGCCGGCTACGCGCCGGAGATGGCCTACTTCGAATGCCTGCATGAAGTGAAGCTGATCGTCGATCTGATCTACGAAGGCGGTCTCGCCGACATGCGCTACTCCATCTCCAACACCGCGGAGTGGGGCGACTACGTCACCGGCCCGCGCATCGTCACCGACGAGACCAAGGCGGAGATGAAGAGGGTCCTCGCCGACATTCAGAGCGGCCGCTTCGTGTCGGGCTGGATGCAGGAATGCAAAGCCGGCCAGCCGACCTTCAAGGCCACGCGCCGGAATTGGGCGGATCATCCGATTGAGGAAGTCGGCGGCAAGCTCCGCGCGATGATGCCCTGGCTCAAGGACAAGAAGCTGGTCGACAAGGCCCGCAACTAGTCCGTCCCAGAGTCCCGAATACACCGCCCCTTTTTCGTCCCGCCGCCGGGACGGGAAGGGGCGGTTTTCGTTTGGGGGGCTAACCGACGCTTCTCCCCTGCGTCCGGTTGCGGGAATGTGCCGCCCGCCTCGCTATTTTTTGTTTGCCTCAGAGGCGCTTGCGGGCCTTCCCTTCGCCACGCCTTCATGAGAAATTAAGTGACGCGGCCCGAATATCGTGGTGGCGGGAGTTCGTTCGCTCGGGGCGTTAAGACTTTACACTTAGCCGTTGATTTTGCTCGCGTTTTTGCGCGGCTCGGCGCGAAAAGTCTGTGCGCCCGGAGGCTGACCGACACCCCGTGAGTTATCCACAGGGTCGACAGCGGGGCTGTAATGGCCCTCCTCGTGAGCGAAGCCATGATTCCGATGCGTCTCGATCTTCAATACCCCTTCGTGGTGCCGACCCCGGCCCCGAAGACCTCGAGCGTGCGCGCGGCATAAGGGGCCATCCGGGGACTTCAAATTCCACCAGGCCGGTCCTCCGGGGCTGCCGTCGAGAAGGGTACCAAGCTTCATGTTTTCAAGATTGACCGGATGGCTGTCCAACGACATGGCCATCGATCTCGGGACCGCCAATACGCTGGTCTATGTCAAAGGCCGCGGCATTGTCCTGAACGAGCCGTCCGTGGTCGCCTTGGCCGAGGTACGGGGCCGCAAGCAGGTCCTCGCCGTGGGCAACGAAGCCAAGCAGATGCTGGGCCGTACCCCGGGAAACATTCACGCCATTCGACCGTTACGTGATGGCGTCATCGCGGACTTCGAAGTGGCTGAAGAGATGATCAAGCACTTCATCCGTAAGGTGCATAACCGCCGCAGCTTCGCGAGCCCCCTGGTGATCGTGTGCGTGCCCTCCGGGTCGACCGCCGTGGAACGCCGCGCCATTCAGGAATCCGCTGAAGCCGCCGGCGCGCGCAAAGTCTATCTGATCGAGGAACCCATGGCGGCAGCGATCGGCGCCGGCCTCCCCGTGACGGAACCGACCGGTAGCATGGTGGTGGATATCGGCGGCGGTACGACGGAAGTCGCCGTGCTGTCGCTGGGCGGCATCGTCTATGCGCGCTCCGTTCGCGTGGGCGGCGACATGATGGACGAAGCGATCATCAACTACATCCGCCGTCACCATAACCTTCTGGTCGGCGAAGGCTCCGCCGAGCGCATCAAGAAGGAAATCGGCTGCGCCTGCCCGCCCGAACAGGGCGACGGCGAGACCATGGAGATCAAGGGCCGCGATCTGATGAACGGCGTGCCGAAGGAAATCGTCATCAGCCAGCGCCAGATCGCCGAGAGTTTGGCCGAACCCGTCACCGCCATCATCGACGCGGTCAAAGTCGCGCTCGAACACACCGCGCCCGAACTCGCCGCCGACATCGTCGACAAGGGCATCGTGCTCACCGGCGGCGGCGCGATGCTGCACAATCTCGATTTCGTTCTGCGCCACGCCACGGGCCTGCCGGTTTCCATCGCCGACGATCCGCTGTCGTGCGTCGCACTCGGCACCGGCAAGGCGCTCGAGGAAATGAAGAAGCTCCGCAACGTCCTAACGACGATGTACTAGGCAAAACTGCGCGGTCCTCGCGGGCCGCGCCGAAGTGGGAGGTTTAAGTGCGCCAGCCGACGGGACAAATTTCCCGTTTTGGGACCCTCAAGTCCCTGCTGCAGCGCTTTGCCTTCCTGGCGCTGATCGGGGTGACGTTTGCCCTGATGCTCATCGGCAAGGCCGACACCGTTCTCGTGGAACGCGCCCGCATTGCCGTCACCGATGCGGTCACGCCGCTGCTGCGCGTCATGTCCGAACCCGCCAGCGCCATTGCCAGCACCATCTCCAACATCCGCGAACTCGGCGCCATCCGCAAAGAGAACGCGGCCCTGCGCGAAGCCAATGCGCGGCTGATGCAGTGGCAATACATCGCCCAACGCCTTGAATCCGAGAACCGCGATCTGCGCGGTCTGGTGGCGCTGGTGCCGGAACCTGCCGGGCGGTTTGTCTCCGCGCGGGTTGTTGCCGATACCGGCGGGGCCTTCGCCCAGTCCATCATCGTCAATGCCGGCAGCGCCGACGGCATCGCCAAGGGCCAGATCGTCATGAGCGGCGAGGGTCTGGTTGGCCGGGTGACGGAAGTCGGATCGCACTCCGCGCGCGTCCTGCTGATCACGGACATCAATTCGCGGCTGCCGGTGCTGGTGGGTGATTCCGGTGCGCGCGCCATCATGGCCGGAAACAACGGCGGCCGGCCGCGGCTGCTGTACCTGACCGAGAAGACCGGTGTGGCATCGGGCGACAAGATCGTCACATCCGGCGATGCGGAAGCCTTTCCGGTCGGCTTGCCGGTGGGACAGATCGCGCGCCTCGGCGAAGGCATCACGGAAATCGAACCATACATGTCGAGCGAGACGCTGCAGTTTGTGCGCATCTATGACTTCGGCCTGGCCAATACAATCGCCAGCACGAAACCGGCGCCCGCGGCAACGGCCCAGGCGAGTTCCAGTCAGACGGCCAAGCCTTCGGCGGTTCCGCCGACGGCCGTGATCACACCGCCGGCGTACACGCCGCCGGCCGCCACGCTGCCGACGAACGGGGATCAGCCCGCGGCGCCGTTGGACCGGGCGGAGTAGGCGGCCGTGCTGCAGCCCACGCCGCTTCAACGTGTGAATCAGGCAGCGCGCAGCTTCGTCCCGTTCGGGCTCACGCTCATCTTCATGTTACTGGCGCTGACGCCGACGCAGATCCCCGGCATGTCGCGCGTCACGCCGATGTACGCGCTGGCGGCGATCTATTTCTGGACGATCTATCGCCCCGATCTCGTCGGCTATGGCACCGCGTTTGGCATCGGCGTGCTGGAAGATTTGCTCACCGGCACACCCCTGGGCTGCACGGCGCTCGTGATGCTGGTCTGCCAACAGGTGGTGCTGCATCAGCAGAAATTCTTCAACGCCAAGCCGTTTGGCATCTTTTGGACCGCTTTCGCGACGCTGGCTCTGGGCGCGGGCTTGCTCAGGTGGCTGTGCGTCGGGATGTTCGCCACCAGCGGCTTCACGCCGATCGGCGATGTGCTGATCTCGGCGGCGATGACCGCGGCTTTCTATCCGCTGATCGCCTGGGTGCTCGCGCAGACCCAACTCAAGCTGTTGGTCGCGCCATGAACCTGACGCGCGACGGCGATTGGGCAAAGATGTTCAGCCGGCGGGCCATGGTGCTCGGCGGCGCGCAAGGGGCTCTGGTCTCGGCGTTGATCGGCCGGCTGTATTACCTGCAAGTGATCGAGAGCGACCGCTACAAAGTGATGGCGGACGGAAACCGCATCAACGTGGAGCTGCTTGCGCCGCCGCGCGGCCGCATCCTCGATCGGTTCGGCCAGCTCCTCGCGCTGAACAGCCAGCAGTTCCGCGTGCTGATCATTCCCGAGCAGACTCACAATCGCGTCTCGGACACGCTGGCGACGCTGGCCACGCTCATCGACCTTGCCGACTATGAACGCGAGCGGGTGAAAAAGGAGATCGGTCGCCGCCGCGGCTTCGTGCCGATCATGGTGAAGGAAAACCTCACCTGGGAGGAAATGGCGCGCGTCCAGGTGAACGCCCCCGACCTGCCGGGCGTCACCATCGAACAGGCGCTGACACGGTATTATCCGCTGAAGGACGCCGTCGCCCACGTCCTCGGCTATGTCTCGAGCGTCGACGAGGCGGAACTGACCGGCGACCCGCTACTGCAGTTGCCCGGCTTCCGCATCGGCAAGGACGGCATCGAGAAAATTTACGACAAGGAACTGCGCGGCAAGGGCGGCACGCGTCGGGTGGAAGTCAACGCCTATGGCCGTGCCATCCGCGAGCTTGAGCGTCAGGAAGGCGAGTCCGGCACCGACCTCGTCCTGACCATCGACGAGCGCATCCAGACACTCGCGGCGAAGACCCTGGGCGAGGAGAGCGGCTCGGTCATCGTCATCGACGTGCACAACGGCGATTTGCTGGCGATGGTGTCCAATCCGGCTTTCGATTCGAACGCCTTCAGCCGCGGCCTCACCAGCGCCGAATACAAGGCGCTGTTGACCGATGAACACAAGCCGCTATTCAACAAGATGGTCTCCGCGACGTATTCGCCCGGCTCGACCTTCAAGATGGTGGTGACGCTGGCGGCGCTGGAGCACAACGTGATCTCGCCCGAGGCGACCTGCCACTGCAACGGCCGCGATCCGAAAATTCCGGCATTCCAATGTCACAAGGTGCACGGCACCGTGAACATGCAGCGGGCCATCTCGACCTCCTGCGACATCTACTTCTACGAAGTGGCCCGGCGCCTCGGCCCGGACAAGATCGCCGCGATGGCCAAACGATTGGGTCTTGGGCAACTCTCGGGCGTCGGCTTGCCGAATGAAAAAGTAGGGCTCATCCCGACCGAAGCGTGGAAAAAAGCGGCGCGCAAGGACCGGTGGCGCGACGGCGATAGCATGAACATGGGAATCGGCCAGGGCTATGTCAGCGTCACGCCCATGCAACTCGCGACCATGATCGCGCGCGTCGCCAATGGCCAGGTCGCGGTGAAGCCGCGTTTGGTCCGGCCCGGCGCGACGGTGCAAACCGGCGCGGTGCTGCCCGACGACGGTGTCGCGGGCACATTCGAGTCACTCGACATTCCGGCGGCGCACATGGAGATCCTCAAGCGCGGCCTTTTCGATGTGATCAACGGACCGGACGGCGCCACCACCGCCCGCCAATTCGGGACGTTGCGCACCAAAGACGCCAACGGGAAGCTGTGGCAGATGGCGGGAAAGACCGGCACCGCGCAGGTGCGCGGTCGAACCGACGCCGAGCGCGAGTTATACAAGCGCAATCCTCAAGCCGAGCCCTATGCACATCGCAGCAACGCGTTCTTCGTGTGCTACGCGCCGGCGGACGCGCCGCGATACGCCGTCGCCGTGGCGCGCGAGCATATCCTGGAAGGTCTCGGCGGCGCGACCGCGGCCGCGCCGATCGCGCGCGAGATCGTGGAAGAACTGCTGCGCCTCGATCCGTCGCATAAGCCTCGCGTCGAGGACCAGATCGCCAGCGCCCCGCGCGGCGAAACCGGCCCCGCCGCAGGTCCGCCGACATGAGCGAACCGAACTTCATGTCGTCGCGCCTGCGCCGCGGCGATATATCCGCGGCCGAGAAGCTGTCGCAGATTTCCTGGTCGATGGTGTTGTGGCTGTGCTGCATCTTCGCCTTTGGCTTCGCAGCGCTGTACTCCGCCGGCGGCGGCAAGTTGATGCCTTGGGCAGAGCCGCAACTGATACGCTTCGTCATCGGCGTCGGCCTGCTGGCCGCGGTCGCGGTCATCGATATCCGCCTCATCATGCGCTTCGCCTACCCCCTCTGGGCAATCGTCGTGCTGCTGCTGATCTTCGTCGAGGTGAAGGGCGTCATCGGCGGCGGCGCGCAGCGCTGGATCGACTTCGGCGTCGTCAACCTGCAGCCGTCCGAACTGATGAAGCCCGCGCTCGTGCTGGCGCTGGCGCGCTATTTCCATGGACGGGCCTTGGATCAGATCGCCTCGCCGTTCGCGCTGCTGGTCCCGCTGATGCTCATCCTCGTGCCCGTGGCGCTTATTCTCCTGCAGCCGGATCTCGGCACCGGCATGGTGATTGTCATGGGGTCGACCGCCGTCTTGTTCATGGCCGGCGTGCGCTTGTGGAAGTTCGTCCTCGTCGCCGTCATCGGATTGGCCGCCAGCCCGGTTGCTTGGAGCCTGATGCACGAGTACCAGCGCAACCGCGTGCGGACGCTGTTCAACCCCGAAGCCGATCCGCTGGGCACCGGCTATCACATCATCCAGTCCAAGATCGCGCTGGGGTCGGGCGGGCTGTTCGGCAAGGGTCTCATGGGCGGCACCCAGAGCCAGTTGAACTTCCTGCCGGAGCACCAAACCGACTTCATCCTCGCGCTCCTGGCCGAGGAACTCGGCATGATCGGCGCGATTGTCCTGATCGGCCTTTATTGCCTGGTGCTGATCTACGGCTACGCCATCGCCTTCTCCTGCCGCCACCAGTTCGGCCGGCTGGTGGCGATGGGCATCACCACCACCTTCTTCCTCTATTTCTTCATCAACATCGCCATGGTGACCGGCCTGATTCCCGTGGTCGGCGTGCCGCTGCCGCTCATTTCCTACGGCGGCACCGCGCTGCTCAACCTCATGTTCTGCATGGGCCTGTTGATGAACGTCTGGGTCCACCGCGACGTCCAGATGGCCATGCGCGGCGGCTTCGGGGACTTCTAGCGTCCCGATATGCTAATCCCCCAGGCCCGTCCTTCCGCCAGATTCGACGAGAGTATCGATGGCCTCCGATGACTTCCTCGACGTCTCAAAAGCCGCCGCGGATCTGCTCGATCTCATCCGCGCCAAGAACCGCCATCCCGAGCGCGGCGCCTCCGTGCTGTGCATCAGCCGCGCGCAGTTCATCGTCGATATTCACGCCCTCAACAAATACACCGCCAAGTACAACTGGCTGCGCGTCTCGATGACCGATCTCGATCGCGTACAGCGCCCGTGGCTGATCCCCGGCGCGATGGACCAGGACACCCACTGGACCCATGGGGACGAACGCTACCGCCCCGGCTGGAACAAGTGTCAGGCCCTGGCGGAACGCATTCTCCTGGCCCTTGTGCAGGACGGCCTGGTCGCCGTGATGTCCGCCAATTTCGACTACGGGCAGGACCACGGCTTCCGCTTGGCCTGCGCCAAGTTGGGGATCCCGTTCCTCGTGCTGCTGCGTGAACACTATCAATGGCCCTCCGAGATCGAGATTGGTCGCGCGTACTATAGGCCCGGCTCCTATCGTCCCTTGGTGCAAGGCGTCGCCGTCGCGGGCCGGTCCACGAAGGATCTTCTCGACGCCTGGGACGGGCTGGACCCTGAAAATATCCGCATCACGGGATTCCCGCGGCTGGATCCCTGGTTGGACCTGCGCCGCAACCCGCCCGCCGGTCCGCGCGATCGCATTGTCCTCCTGGGCTACACGCTGCAATACCTGGAAGTGAACAGCTTCGACGAAGCGCTGGCGGAGTTCGAAGCCGCCGCGGAACGTCATCGCGGCAAGCCCCTGGAATTTGTCGTCAAGTGCAAGGACGAAGCCAGCTGGGCCTATGTTCAAGCACGGCTGAAGCCCGATACGCCCGTCAAAGGCGTGGTACTGGTCGCCTTGCACACGGTCCTCGACCGGGCCCGCTGCGTCATCGGCTACAACACCATGGGCTTGTTCGAAGGCCTCCTGTCCGACGCGTTCGTCATCGTGCCGCAGTGGGGCGGCGCCGCCGGCGATCCCGACACCCAACTCTTCTCGCGCGGCGGCGGACGGCACGCTGCCGCCGCAGGATCAGGCGGGCCGGCTGGCCATCGTGCAGCACCATATCCTCTATGATCCGGACGAACCCGCGGCCGTGCGTGTCGAGCGGTTCGTCGATCACTACGTCCACGCCGCCTTCGAGGGGGACGGCGCGGCCGCCCCCGGCGCCGCCTGACCCGCCAGTGTCTCCGCACTGTCCCAGCGTGCGGGTACGCCTGCGGATTCGCCGCCGCCGCATCCCCGGGGTTGGGCCCGCGCACCCTAGTCACCTCCTGGAATCCCTGGGTTTTCCACAGCGCGTCGCGCGCTTGTCAGCGCCGGTGTGAGCCTCTATAAGGGCCGCCTTCCTACGGGAAACCCGCCGGGCTCAAGCGCGGGGACCCACACGGGGGCGCATAGCTCAGTTGGTAGAGCAGCTGACTCTTAATCAGCGGGTCCCAGGTTCGAGTCCTGGTGCGCCCACCATTTTCAGAATACTTGCAGTCGCACCGGCCAAAGCGTCTGAACCCT
The DNA here is from genome assembly GCA_965279655.1 of Rhodospirillaceae bacterium. GTDB lineage: Bacteria > Pseudomonadota > Alphaproteobacteria > Rhodospirillales > Rhodospirillaceae > SCTM01. Next base: position 3,341,415 of record OZ257255.1, on the reverse strand, counting down.
CACGTCGCGATCGGCGTCGCGTGGGGAACGCCGCCGCGGTGCCGCCGCGACATTTCCTGCAAGACGTCCTCGAACTGTCGCGTGAACCGCTTGCTGTCGAACAGAATCGCGGTTCGCCGGTTCTCCACAAGCCGCCCGCGCAGTGCGGCGAGGTCTTCCGGGTGAAGTCCGAGATCGATCGCCATGGCCCGATAGGCTTCCAGGTCGGGGACGACGAGTTCCGGAAGGCCAAGCGCCCTGACCTGGCTCGCGCACATCCGCGAAACATAGCTATCGCCCACGCAGGTCAGGATGGGTAGCCCCGTCCAGAGCGCATCGGCGGCGGTGGAGCCCGCGCCATAGGGATGGGAATCGAGCAGCAGGTCGGCGTTGGCGAGACGCACCAGATGTTCCTCGCGGCTCGACGTCCCACAGAACACGAGCCGCGCGGGGTCGATGCCTTGCGCCGCCGCCGCGGCGTGCATCCGTTGGCTGGTGGTTGGATAGTATTTCCGGATCCAGAGCACGCTGTTCGGAACCGCGTGCAGGATATCCATCCAGATCCTGAAGACGTGCGGCGTCAGTTTCCAAGTGTTGTTGAAGGAACAAAACACAACGGCGCCGGCCGGCAATCCCCACCGGCTACGGTCGGTTTCCCGCGCGGGATAAGCGGCCCCGTGGTCCGCGTTGAACAGCGTCGCGGGCAGCCAGGCGAACGTTTCCGCGTACTGCGGCTCCATCTCCGCCGGGCAAACCACCGGATCGGCGATGATATAGTCGTGAAAGCGGTGCCCCGTCGTGCCGCTGAAACCCAGATATGACGCCTGTACGGGCGCCGGCCGTCGCGCCGGCACACCGGGGCGCGCCCCTTCGGTGTAACCGCCGAGATCGATCAGAATTTCGATTTCGTCACGCCGAATCATGGCGGCGGCTTCGTCGTCCGTGGACGACCGCACATCCACGAACCGCTGCGCGGCGGCGCGCAACCGGCGTGCCACCGCGTCCTCCTGGCCCTCACCCACCGAATAGGCGGAAACCTCGAACCGCGACCGGTCGTGGTTTTCCAGGAGTCCGAGCATATGCCTGCCGACGGGATGATCGTAGAAATCCGCCGAGAGATATCCGAGCCGAATCTTGCGGCCGGGGTCCGCCATCTGAGCCGCCGGCGGCAAAGCCGCGCCGGCGAACCGCCGGCCATGCGCATGGGCAATCTCTCGCTGCTCGGCTGGGGTGAGTCCCGGCACTGTCAGCGCGATGGCCGCATCCAGTCCGGAATAATTCTCGGCCTTCAATGCGCGCAGCCGTTCGATGCTCTCATCGAACCCCGACCAGTCCGCAAGCATCTGCCGAAGGTGATGGCACAGCCCTTCCGTCAGCCCGGACGCGGCGCCGTTGGCGCGGGCGGCATCCAGCACGGCGATCGCATCCGGAAATGCTTTCATCGCCAGCAGAACCGCGGCGAAGACCCGGTAGGCCTCGGTCATTTTCGGCGCGAGCCCAATCGCGCGCTGAAGCGCGGGGATCGCCTTCTTGGGCTGCGCGGTCCCGTGAAACGCGGCGCCGAGATAGAAATGGCTGAGCGCGTCATTGGGGTCTTGGGCGATGGCCGCATCGAGATGCGGGATCGCATCGGCGTAGTGGCCGAGCCGGTAGAGCGCTTCGCCAAGGAGGGCCCGGACCGCGCCGATGTGGCCCATTGCGGGCAAGGCATCGGTCAAAACAGCAGCGGCTTCGGTATTGCGGGCTTGGTTGATGAGCGTGCGTGCGCCCGCGATCATCGCCGGCACGGCATTTCCGGCGCTCGTCCCCTGTCGGTCCATCTCGTCGCTCTCTTCAATGAAACCGACGCAACATGGCCCAAATGCTCTGCCCGTGCATTACGGCAACGCATTCGGTGTGCAAACTGCACACACCGTGAGTTTTGACCGCCCGCCGCCGCGGCGGTACAATTCATGGTTTGTTCCCTTCAAAGGACGCGCGTCATGCACACTTGGGCCATCCTCGCCGTGGAATCACCCGCGCGTATTTGGCGCGTAACTGTGCGCGAACGGTCGCGCGATACGGCGGCGGCGGCGGCCCGAAATTTCCACCGCCTATTCGCCGCCTAAACATGCGATGGCCGCCCCGTTCCGCGGTCGAGGAGCTTAAGCAGATGGATCGACGCATCTTCCTCACCGGCGCCGCCACGGCCGCCGCCGCGAGCATGACGCTCTCCGAAAAGGCCGACGCGTTTGAGGCCGCTATGAGTAAGGAACTCGACCGCAAGATCCGCGAGCCGTGGATGTGCGATATCGACGCGGTGGGGGAGCGCTTGCGCACCAACCGCGAGGCCCTTGCGCAGGATGGCGGCCGCGTCCTCATGGGCGAGGATGCGCGTCTGCCGAAGATGCCCGCCGCGCCGACGTTGGTGGATTTCTTCAAGCTCCGCTTCGCGCCCGCGGGCCATCTCCTCCAAAGCGCCAATCTGGCGGTGAAGAACGGCCAGCCGGAGAAGGTCGTACTTGCCTGCCTGCTGCACGACATCTCCAACGCGGCCCTGCTGCGCTCCGATCACGGCTATTGGGGGGCGCAATTGGTGGAGCCCTATGTCGATCCGGAAGTGACGTGGGCGATCCGGGCGCATCAGGCGCTGCGGTTCTTCCCCGACCCGTCCGTCGGCTATGCCTATCCGGCCAGCTACATCCGCAACTTCGGCGCCGACTACAAGCCCGAGCCCTACATCGTTGAGGCCTATGAGAAGGCCCGCGCACACAAGTGGTACATGACGTCCCGCATGATCACGGTGAACGATCTGTATGCCTTCGATCCCAACGTGAAGGTCTCGGTCGATGCGTTCACCGACATCATCGGCCGCCATTTCAAGCAGCCGAAGGAGGGGCTGGGATTCGACGGAAGCCCCGTCGCGCACATGTGGCGCAGCATGATCTGGCCGAACAACTTCCTCTAGGCGTTCAGGGGCGCGTCTTGAGGGCCACCATCTCTTGGAACGCCGCGTCCAGCGCCCGCGCCAGGCCGGCGCCGTCGCACAGTTCGCTCGTCAGCACCTCCTGGCGCAGCGTCGTCTTGTGGCGCCGCAGGGCCGCCTTGTCCGCCGCCATCCGCCGGATGAGGGCGACGTAGTCGTCGGCGTTGCACGCGCACCATTCGGGACGACCGAGGGCCTTCAAGATGGTCGTCGACATGCGACCGCCCATCCACGTGCCCTCCAGCGCTACCAGCGGCGTGCCCATCAGCAAGGCGTCGAACCCGGTCGTGCAGCTGTTCAGCGGGAACGTGTCGAGCGCGATGTCGATCTTGTTGTACTGCTCCATATGATCGCGCCACTTGTCCACGCGCCCGCCGAAGATGACCCGCTCTGCGCCGATGCCGTGGCGTCGCAGCGTCGCCGCCACCCGCTTCTTCGAATAGTCGTCCAGGTCGAACGCATCCTTGAGCATCAACGTCGCCTCCGGCACCGCCTGGAGAACCTTGATCCACACGTCCAGGCAAGCGTCCTGCGACTTGCCGAGATTGTTGAACGATCCCAGCATCAGGCGCTCGCTCACCGCGCGCGGTTGCGGCGTGGGCAGATCCGGCGGCGGGCTATAGGCCAGCCACAGGCGCGGCAGGCGCCAGACCTTTTCGGAGAAGTGATCGTCGATCTCCGGCGGGGTCACGCTGGCGTTGCCGATGAAATAATCCATCGCCTCCACGCCGCTCGATCCGTGATAGCCGATGTAGTGGCATTGCACCGGCGCGCAGCGCAGCGCCAGCATCGACAGGCGGCTGTGCAGCATGTGGCTGGTGGTCTCGATCAGCACGTCGATGCCGTCGGCCATGATCGCGTCGCGCAGCGCGTCGTCGGACAGGTGGTGCACATCCCGCGACGCATCCGCGAGGCCGCGCAGCGCCGCATGCTGCGGTTCCTTGCGCACCGCCGTGGAATAGATCGTCAAATGGATCTTCGCGCGGTCATGGTTCTTGAGGTAGCTCTCCAGGAAGTAGCCCACCCCATGGGCGCCGATCTCGGCGGACAGGACGCCGATGCGTAGCCTCCCTTGCGCGTCCGGTCCATGAACGTCGATCCGCGACACCGGCCGGCCCTTCCGCACGGCGGCGTCGTACTGCCGCGCAATGGCCAGTTGTTCCTGCGGGCTCACCAGCTGGCTGAACGAGTGGCAGTAGATCATCCGCTGCCACGCCGCGAAGAGATCGGGCTTCGCCCGAATGGCTGCTTCGTAGGCGGCGATGGCCGGGGCGAAGTTGCCCTGTTCCTTCAGGGTGTTCCCCAGCTTGAAGTGCGTCTCGGCGTCGTTCGGGTCGATCTGGATGGCCGCGCGGAACGCCGCCGCGGCCATGTCCAACTGCACGACGTCATACAGCACGGTTCCGAGGCCGGCATGCGCCGGCGCGAGCTGAGGATGGCTCTGCGCGATCGCCAGGTACGCTTTGTAGGCGTCTTCCATCCGGCCCTGCGCGTGCAAGGCGGCGGCATGCGCAAGCTGCGTCGCGGCGGTCTCGGCAGGCATCGGCACGGCTTTCCACGGCGGAGCGGGGTCACGCTGCAATACGACAAATTCCCCCACCGTGCCAGCGCTTGCTCCCCTTATGAGCGGTCGCGATTTCGTGCGCCGAACGGTTGTCCACTTCGCCTAAGCTTCGACGTCGCATCTTTGGGAGGAGAACCACATGCATCGCCGAAACATCTTGAGCGGCTTCCTCGGAGCCAGCCTGCTGTCCTGGACGAACAAAGTCTTCGCCGCCGTCGCGCCGCAGGACGCGCCGTTGCCGGAGGTGCCCTACGCGCCCAAGCCGAAGTGGCAGGAAGGCGTGCTGCCGCCGTTCATCTCCGCCGCGCCCGGCTCCAAGGTGAAAGCGCCCGCGCCCAACAAGACCGGCATGCGTCAGCGCCGCTACACCGGCCGCGTCGACTACCTCGATTCCAAGCGCAAGGAGATCGGCCGCGAGTTCTTCACCGTCACCATCCAGCCCGACGGCATCCGCACCCTGCGCGGGATGGCGGAGATGGACGACTTCCGCCTGCTGCGCGACGTGGTCGTGACGGTGGACGCCGATTGGCGCGGGCAGGATTCCTATATCCGGCTGCTCACGGAGGAGAACTTCGTCGGCGCCTCCTGGAACTACTACACGGATCGCGGCGCCGACATGGAGGGCTACTCCTTCGCCCAAGGCCGCGTCAGTCAACATCACGACACGACGGAACGCCCGCGCGGCAGCGGCGCGCATCTGCTGCACGGCGATTCCTGGGGCATCATCGGCTGGCGTCAGCGCAACCAAGGGCTCACCACCGGGCCGGGCTTCAGCACCTCGATCCAGTCCAACGGCGGCGGCGGCGTGTTCCAGAACCGGGGCCGCGGCAGCCGGTCGACCAACACCTACCTCGGCAAGGAAGTGAAGAAGACCGCCGCCGGCACGTTCAACGCCGAGCATACCCGCACGCTGTTCAACGTCGGCGACCAGATGGACATCTGGGCAATGGGTGAGGACGCCATCCCCTGCTACCAGGAGCACATCTGGCCGGACGCGCCGACGAAGATCTTCGAGTTGGCGGAGCTGGAGGGCGACTACAAGTAGCTACTTCTTCCGTGTCGGGACTGGGATGCCGGGAATCTTGAGATTCACGGCACCCAGTGTCCGGCTGGTCGTGAAGTACAGCGTCGTCCAGTCGTCGCCGCCGAACGCGACATTGGTCGTCGACGGATACCCATGCACGATACGGCCGAGCTTCTTTCCGCTCGGATCGAAGATCCACAAGCCACCGCTGCCGCCGCAGTAAACATTGCCGAGGCTGTCCACCTTCATCCCGTCCGGCACGCCCGGTTCAGCACCACGGAGGTCTGCGAACACCCGATCGGTTTCCTTCTTCAGCAGCCCGCGCGCATCGATGTCGAACGCCCGGATATGCCCACGCCGCGTGTCGTTGATGTACAGAATGGATTCATCAGGCGAGAACGCCAGTCCGTTGGGCACGACGAACGTATCCGTCAGCAGCGCGGTGCTGCCAAGATCGGCGCTCACGCGGTACACGCCGGTGTGCGACAGATCCCACGGCTCCGGCACCACGAAGCTGCTCGGGTCCGTGAAGTATGTGCTGCCGTCCGATCTGACCACCACGTCATTCGGCCGGTTCAATCGCTTGGCCTGGAAGTTGTTCGCGATCACCGTCAGACCGCCGTCGAGTTCCTCACGTACTACCCGCCGGCCGTCCTGGTCGCAGACCACCAACCGCCCTTGCGGGTCGCGGGTGAGTCCGTTGCTGTGATTGGCCTGCTCCTTGACCGTGGTGACGCCCTTGCCGGACTCGTACTTGAGCCGCTTGTTGTTGCTGATGTCGTGGAACAGCAGATGCCGGCTTTCCTTGATCCACACCGGCCCCTCGGTCGGGCCCATGTCGCCGCCGAGGCCGGTGACCAGGTCCTGGATGGGCTGGGATTTGTCCAGGATCCTGCCCAGACCCGGATCGAACTGTTCGATGCGCGTCGGGGGCGGTGCGGCGGCGAGTTCGCCTACGGCGGCCATGCTTCCCATGGCGATGACGTGCCGGCGCGAAACGAGCATCTGAGTCCCCCGTCTTGGTGCGAACGGGTTGATCCTACCACAATGTCCGCCTCTTGACGGGTGCGCGCGAAGGGCCGTAACGGATATGTCGATGGCCAATGTCCAGACCTACGTTATTCCGCCCACCGAGTTCCCGCTCCAGAAGGTGCCGGACCGCGCAGCCGCCAAAGAGGTCGTGCAGCGCATCCCGTCGGTGGTCTATCAGACCTGGGTGAACGACGAGGTCGGCAAGACCCACGCGCGGGAGATCGCCAAATTCCGCGACCTGAATCCGGAACTCTCCTTCACCCTATTCACCCACCCGCAGCGCGATGCATACATGCGCGATCACTGGGGCAGCCATCCGATCCACAGTATTTATCAGCGCCTCACCTTCGGCGCCTCTCAGGCGGATGTATTCCGCTACTGCATCCTGTTCGAGCGCGGCGGTTACTACTTCGATATCTCCAAAGGCTGCGCCGTGCCGCTGGTCTCCTTGCACCCGCGCACCGCGTCCGCATTGATCGCCTACGAATCCCACACCTGCCAAGATTCGCCCGCGCCCTCCATCGCCCCCTGGTTCACGCATCCGAACAACTTCGCATTGCAGTGGGGATTCGGATTCGAAAAGGGCCACGCAATCCTCCGATGCATGATCGACAATATTTGCGCAAACGCGGAGCAGTATGCGGGCAAGGTGATCGACGTTCCCAAGATCGGCATCGTCATGCTCACCGGCACCGCCATGTTCACGACGGCGCTGCGCGACGCGGTGGCGCAGGGCAATGTGGGCGAGGTGACGCAGGCGGGGGTCGACTTCAACGGCCAAGGCATCTTCGAGATGCCGGGATCTCAGGTGCGCTATCTCACGGTTCCGGCGTACGAGAACGTGCGCAACGCCGTCATCCTGAAAGGCAATGTGTGATGGTCGCCCCGCGCCTCGAGCGGATCCTGCGCTCGAACTATCCCGACTATCCGCTTCTCGCGAGTCTCAAGGCCGCGCCTTTCGGCACCACGATCCCGGAGCATGAATTCATTCAGTTCCGGCGCCTGCAGAGCCTCATCTACGCCATTCGGCCGGCGGGGTATGACGTGGAGGCGATGCAGACAGAAGCGTTCCTGGGCGCGGTCCTGTCGGCGCATGTGAATTGCAAAGTCGCGGTGACGCGCTGCGAGTACGACCAGGAAATCAACGATGCCATGTACCAACGCGTGGCGCCGCGGCTCGCACGGCAAATGGTGATGTGGTTCACGACCAACGCCAACCTGGCGAACGACCGCGTCCGTGCTTTCCCGATCGGCATCACCGACTACTGCGGCTACTCCCCCTATCACGCGGTCATTGGCGACACGGCGAAGTTCAAGGCTTTGATCGACACGACGCCGCGGTCTGATCGGGGGCTCGTGTTGCTGAATTTCAAGGATGGCACCCACGAAAGCCGGCCCGCCGTGCGGGCGCTCTTTGAGGCAAAGCCTTTCGTGTCGACCGCCGCGTATACCGCCGACGAGAACGGCTACGTGGCGTACGTGCGTGCCCTGCGAAGTCATACGTTCTGTCTCGCGCCGCGTGGCAACGGCATCGACACTCACCGTATGTGGGAGGCGCTCTATGCCGGTTGCATCCCGATTGTGCAGCGGTCCCTGGCCCTCAAAGATTTCGCCGACCTGCCGATTTTCTTTGTCGATGACTGGGCGCAAGCCGCGGACGAGGCCGCCTTGCTCAAGGTGCGCGATGAATTTCGCGCACGCACGTGGGACTTGCGCAAACTCACCTTGAGTTATTGGTTCGACGAAGTGTGCGCTTTGCTGCGGTCATAACCCCACGCCTCGGCGGGGCATGAACCTATCGGCTTCGCTGCCGCGTTGTCACTTCATCACAACGCGGAAGGATCATCCATGACCGACAAGACATTGACGCCGGCGGAAGCCGAGCAGGCACTGTGGAAGCATCTGAAGGGCACGAACGTGACCGTGATGCTCGGCCTCAACGCGCCGGAGCAACATAGCCAGCCGATGACGGCCTTCGCCGAACCGGAGAACAATCAGGTTTGGTTCTTCACGCGGGATGACCTCGATCTGGCAAAGGATGCCGCATCGATCCCGGAGGCGCGTCTGATCTATGCCTCAAAAGACGAAGAGGTCTTCGCCGACGTTCGCGGAACGCTCGTGGCGCGGCACGACCGTGCGCGAATCGAGAAATACTGGGGGCCGGTGGTCTCGGCTTGGTATCCGGAAGGCAAGAATGACCCGCATCTGGTCCTCCTCCGCTTCACGCCGTCGGAGGGGCAGGTTTGGGTCGCCAAGGCCGGCCTGCTGCGGTTTGTATTCGAGGTGGCAAAGGCCAACCTCACCAATTCCCAGCCGGATGCCGGGGGCGTCGCGGAGATCGATTTCCGGCGCTGATCAGGGCGTCGTCGCCGGGAAACAGCAGTACCGCAGGCTCGTTTTTCGCCATATTCTGAGGCACTTGCCGAACAGAGCCTCAGGACGTAGACCTGCCGTCGATGGATGAATTCGCGCGTTCAACGCAGACCTTATCGCCGCTGATCGTAGACGTGGATGGGACGCTCCTGCGCACCGATCTGCTCTACGAGGCGGCGGCGTCTCTTCTATTTCGCAAACCCTGGTTGGTTCCGCTTCTGCCGTTCTGGCTGCTCGGCGGCAAGGCGGGGTTGAAGCGCAAGCTGAACGAAGCCGTCCAAGTCGACGTGAGCGCCCTGCCGGTAAACGAACCCCTGGTGGCTTGGCTGCAAGCCGAGAAGGCGCGGGGGCGGGCGGTTTATCTCGTCTCGGCATCCGATGAGATCGTCGTGCAGCGCCTGGCGGCAAGGTTCGGGCCCCTGTTCGACGGTGCCTACGGTAGCGACGGCAAGACAAACCTGGCGGGCGCCAAGAAGCTCGCCTTCATCCGCGCGCATATCGGCACCGACTTCTGTTATGCGGGCGACGAGCGACGGGATATCGCGATCTGGGAAGACTGCCGCTCCGCGGTGCTTGCAGGCGCCGGCTGCGGTTTGCGTACACAACTCTCGCCCCAGGTGAATGTGGCGGCGGAATTCGCCAGTCCATCCGCGCGGGCCTCGACTTGGTTGCGGGCTCTGCGCGTGAAGCAATGGGCAAAGAACCTGCTGCTGTTCGTGCCACTTCTGCTCAGCGGTCATGGATGGGATGCGCCGCGTCTCATGCAGGTGCTGCTTGGCTTCGCCGCCTTCGGCCTGATGACTTCGGCCACCTATCTGCTCAACGATCTCTCCGATCTTGCCGCCGACCGGCAGCACCGCTCGAAGTCTCAGCGGCCCTTGGCGTCCGGCGAGCTGTCGCTGCGCAGCGCTTTCCTGGCCCTGCCGGTGCTCGTCTTTGCGGTTGCCGGGCTGCTGACGCAATTGCCGATGATGTTCGCTTTGGTGGCGCTGCTCTATCTCGTCGTCACGCTCAGCTATTCCTTTGCCTTGAAGCGCCGGCCGATCCTCGATCTGCTGTGCCTCGCGATGCTGTATTCGGTGCGTATCGTCGCCGGCATGGTTGCCTCTTTGTCGGTGTTGTCGCCGTGGCTTTTGGTGTTCGCGATGTTCTTCTTCACGAGCCTTGCGGCGGTGAAGCGCTACAGCGAATGCCTGGTCGCGGCAGCGGAGAATAAGACCCAACTCGCCGGTCGCGGCTATCGCGCCGGCGACGGACCGGTGCTGATGTCGATCGGCATCGCCAGCGGATTCTGCGCAAGCCTGGTGTTCTTCCTCTATCTGGTCGATCCGGCGTCACCCAGCGCGCGCTACTCGCATCCCGCGATGCTGTGGTGTGTCTGCGTGATCCTGGCCTACTGGCTGGGGCGTGTGTGGCTGCTGGCCGGGCGCGGCGAGATGCATGACGATCCGGTCGCGTTCGCGCTGCGTGACCGCACGTCGCTGTTCCTTGCCGCCGCCTGCGTGTTGCTCGCCGTGCTGGCCACGGCCTGAGCTGCGCGATGCAACTGTTCCACCCGCGGCAAGACTATCTCGCCTGGGGCCGCACGCATCGGTTCACGCATCAAGTGGCGCGGCCCGCGTTCGCGGACGAACTGCCCGGCATTCTGGCGGCCCGCGGCGCCATGTCGGTGCTCGGTTCGGGCGCACGGCGCTCCTACGGCGACAGCGGACTTAACGCCGACAATGCGCTGATCGACATGCGCGGGCTGGATCATGCCATCGCTTTCGATCCGGCGACGGGCGTGCTGGAAGCCGAAGCGGGAATCACGCTCGCCGGCATTCTTGAACTACTAGCACGGCCCGCGAACGGGGCGGGGACGTGGTTCTTACCCGTCACCCCCGGAACAAAGTTCGTGAGTCTCGGTGGCGCCATCGCCAGCGACGTGCACGGCAAGAATCATCATGGCGCCGGTTGCGTCGGCAACCATCTGCAGTCGTTGCGTCTGCTGCGCTCCGACGGCACCATCACCGCATGCTCACCGCACGAGAACGCGGAATTGTTTAAAGCCACCATCGGTGGCCTCGGGCTGACGGGCCTCATCGTCTCCGCGCGCCTCAACCTGAAACCGGTTCCTGGGCCGTGGCTGGAGTATGAAGAGTTCCGCTACGGCGATCTCGACAACTTTTATCGCCTGGCGGAAGAATCGTTGGCGGATTGGGAATACACCGTCGCGTGGATCGATTGCCTGGCGAGCGGAGCTGAGCTTGGCCGGGGGATCTTCTCGCGCTCCCGTCATGCCGACGCCAGGAAGGCAAAAGCGCCCGCCGCGACAGGTGAGCCGCGCATTGGCTTGCCGCTCGATCTCCCGTCCTTCGCCCTCACCAATGCCACCGTGAAGGCCTACAATAACTATCGCTGGCGATCGCGGCCCGACCGACCGGTGCGGCAGGTGGTGCCCTTCGATCCCGCGTTCTATCCGCTCGACGCTATCGGCCAGTGGAACCGTCTCTATGGTTCGCGCGGATTCTTTCAGTACCAGTTCGTGGTGCCTTCGCCGCAGGACAAGGATGCAATCCGCGCCGTGCTGACCGAGATCGCGCGCGCGGGAATGGGGTCGTTCCTGGCCGTGTTGAAAACTTTCGGCGACCGCCCCTCGCCGGGAATGATGTCCTTCCCCATGCCGGGTACGACGCTGGCCCTCGATTTTCCGAATACCGGTGCGCGCACCCATGCGCTCCTCGCCCGATTGGACGACATCGTTATCGGCGCGGGCGGGCGGATCTACGCCGCGAAAGACGGCCGCATGAGCGCGAAAGCGTTTCAGCAGGGCTATCCGATGTGGCAAACATTCGCGCGCCATGTGGACCCGCATTTCTCGTCCAGCTTCTGGCGGCGCGTGACGGAAGGCCCAGTATGACCGGTATTGCCATTTTCGGGGCCGCCTCGGCGATAGCCCAAGAACTCGCGCGGCTTTATGCCGCCGAGGGTGCGGCTTGCTTCCTCGTCGGCCGCAACGGTGAGCGGCTGGACACCGTCGCCTGCGATCTCAAGGCCCGTGGCGCGGCGGCCGTGACGACGGCTGTCGCCGATCTCGCCGACACCGCGCGACACGCGGCTCTGATTGCCCAGGTAAAGGCCGCGCTTGGCAGCATCGACCGCGTGTTGATTGCCTACGGCACGCTGGGCGATCAGCAGGCCGGGCAGGGGGACACGGCGGTGATGGTGCGCGAATTGAACGTAAACTTCGTCAGTGCCGCGTCGCTGCTCAGCCATCTGGCCGACGCGATGATCCCGCAGAAGGCCGGCAGGATCGCGGTGATCGGCTCCGTCGCCGGCGACCGCGGCCGCCAGAGCAACTACATCTACGGCAGCGCGAAGGCCGGCCTCGGCGCGTTCGTGCTGGGCCTGCGCCACCGGCTCACCAAGGACGGCATCTCCGTAACCCTCGTGAAGCCCGGGTTCGTCGATACGCCGATGACGGCGGCGTTTCCGAAAGGCGCGCTGTGGGCCTCGCCGGGGCAAGTGGCGCGCGACATCCGCGCCGCCATGGAGCGCGGCGCGGCGGTGGTCTACACGCCGTGGTTCTGGCGTTGGATCATGCTGATCATCCGCTCGGTACCTGATTTCATCTTCCGCCGCACCCGCCTGTGATGACCCAGCCACTTTCCCGCAGCGACAAAGTCGTTCTGTTCGGCGGCGCCGGCCTGGTGGGCCAAAACCTCGTCGTGCTTCTGAAGGAACGCGGCTATTCGAACCTGCTGGTGATCGATAAGCATGCCGCCAACGTAGAGGTGCTGCACCGCTTGCATCCGGATGTGTCCGTCCTCCTCGCCGATATGGCGGACCCGGGCGGGTGGGAAGATGCGATTGCCGGTGCGCAGGCAGTTGTGATGCTGCAAGCCCATATTGGGGGCCTGGTCGAGGCGGAGTTCATCCGCAACTCCGTCGACTCAACCAAGCGCGCGCTCGCGGCCTGCGAACGCCACGGCGTTCCCCACATCGTGCATATCAGTTCGTCCGTGGTGAACTCGCTCGCGCGGGATTGGTACACGGAGACCAAGAAGGCGCAGGAGGCGCTCGTCGCCGCCAGCCCCATCCCCCACGTGATCCTGCGCCCGACCCTCATGTTCGGCTGGTTCGACCGCAAGCACCTGGGTTGGCTGGCGCGCTTCATGAAGCGGTCGCCGGTCTTTCCGATCCCGGGCTCCGGCCGCTACCTGCGTCAACCGCTGTTCGAACTCGACTTCTGCCGTATCATCCAGGCATGCCTCGAGAAGCGCATGACGGGCACCTACGACATCACCGGCCGCGAGAAGGTGGACTACGTCGATATCGTCCGCGCCATCAAGCAAGAGACCAAGGCCGGCGCTGCCATCGTGCACATCCCCTATAGTTTATTCTGGCTGCTCCTGACGGTGTACGGGTGGTTCGACCGCAATCCGCCGTTCACCACCAAGCAGCTCAAAGCCCTTGTGACCCCCGACACGTTCGATCTCATCCCTTGGTGGGACATCTTCGGCGTGCCGTCGACGCCCTTTACTGAAGCCATCCACCAGACCTACAGCACCGGTCCCTACGCCAATGTCGTCCTCGAGTTCTAAGCGATGAGCCGCGTGGCCGTTATCGGCGCCGGGGCCATGGGCCTCGCGGCGGCGTACTTCCTCACCAAGCGCGGGCATGCGGTGGAGGTGTTTGAGGCGGACACCGTGGCCGGCGGCATGGCCGCGCACTTCGATCTGGACGGCCTCAGCATCGAGCGCTTCTACCATTTCGTCTGCAAAGCCGATGCCCCGACATTCGCGCTGTTGGCCGAGTTGGGCCTCGGCGACGCCATGCGCTGGGTGCCCACGTCCATGGGCTACTTCTATCACGGCAAGCACTACCCCTGGGGCGATCCCATCTCGCTGCTGACGTTTCCGCACCTCGGGCTGATCGACAAGTTCCGCTACGGCCTGATGGCCTTCCTCGCCACCAAGCGCAACGACTGGTCGAAGCTCGACAAGATCACAGCGGAGGAATGGCTTAAGGGCTGGTGCGGCGAGCACGGCTGGAAGGTGCTTTGGGAAAAGCTGCTCGCACTGAAGTTCTTCGAATACAGTCACAAGGTTTCCGCCGCCTGGATGTGGACGCGCCTGAAGCGGGTCGGCACGTCGCGGCGCAATCTGTTCCAAGAGGAACTGGGCTACATCGAGGGCGGTTCCGAGACGTTGGTGAAGCGCTTGGTGGAGCGCATCACGACGATGAACGGCCGCATCCATCTCGGCTGCCCGGCGAGCGAGGTGCATATCGAGGGCAACGCGGTGACCGCCGTGACCGCCGGCGGCGAAAGACGCCCGTTCGATGCCGTGATCTCAACCGTGCCGATGCCGCTGGTGCCGCGCCTCATCCCCGGCCTGCCGGCGGATGTGAAGGCGGCTTACACCAAGCTCGAGAACATCGGCGTGGTCTGTGTGGTGCACAAACTCAAGAAGGCCGTCACGCCGCACTTCTGGGTGAACATCAATGACGATGCCATCTCCGTTCCGGGCATCGTCGCATTCTCCAATCTGCGCCCGGTCGGCGACGCCCATGTGGTCTTCGTGCCGTACTACATGCCGGTGACTCATCCGAAGTTCGCCTGGTCCGACGCGGCGCTGATCGAGGAATCCTTCGGCTATCTCAAGCGGCTCAATCCGACGCTGCAAGATTCGGATCGCATCGCGTCCTCCCTCGGGCGGCTCAAGTATGCGCAGCCGATCTGCCCGCCGGGCTTCCTCGACATGCTGCCGGCGACCCACGGCATCGTGCAAGGCCTGCAGATCGCCGACACATCCACGTACTACCCCGAGGATCGCGGCATTTCCGAAGGCGTACGCATCGCCGCGGAAATGGCCGCGCGGGTGGCCTAGTGCCGTTCAAGGATCGCCAGTTCTGGGCCTTCCTGCTCACCGGCGGCATCGCCGCGGGCGTGAACATTCTCAGCCGCTATCTGCTGTCTCGCGCCATGCCGTACGAGGCGGCGATCGTGGTCGCCTATCTCATCGGGATGACGACCGCCTGGACACTGGCGCGGCTATTCGTGTTCCAGAAATCCGGCCGCAGCCGCGCCGAGGAGTATGGCCGTTTCGCACTCGTGAACGTAGCCGGCGTGATCCAGGTGTTCGTGATCTCCGTCGGCTTGGCGGATTATCTGTTCCCCGCGGTCGGCTTCGCTTGGCACCCGGAGGATGTGGCCCACGTCATCGGCGTCGCCGCGCCGATCTTCACCAGTTATCTCGGCCATAAGCACTTCAGCTTCGCGCAGAAATAAATCATAGCGGCGGGGATTGACTCCCCAGACCGGCCTCCCATATACTTCACTATATGGTGAAGTATTCAGAACGCCTCGACCGTACCTTCGCGGCCCTCGCCGATCCCACCCGGCGGGCCATTCTCGCGCGGCTGGAGCGGGTCGAGGAGGGGGCCTCCATCAGCGACCTCGCGGCTCCCTTCGATATCAAGCTGCCGGCGGTGATGAAGCACCTGGACGTGCTGAACGACGCGGGCCTGATCACCCGCACCAAGGCCGGGCGCACGGTCACGGTGCGTCTTTCCCCCGATCCCATGAGGGCCGCGATGGAATGGCTTCACCGCTACGAACGCTTCTGGTCGGCGAGTCTGGATCGTCTCGCGGCCTACGCGGAGCGCAAGGAAGCTGAAGCAAGGAAGTAGACCCGATGACCAGCGTTACGCTCGTTCGCAAGATCGCGGCACGGCCGTCGATCGTCTTCGACGCGTTGATCACGCCCGAGGGCCTGCGCAGTTGGATGGGGCCGGATGCCGGGCCTGTGTTGATCGCCGAAGCGGACGCGCGTGTCGGCGGCGCGTTTCGCGTGCGCTTCCGCATGCTCGACAACAGCGAGCACGAATGCTTCGGGACCTATCTCGAGATCGCGAAGCCCGACCGCCTCGTCATGACGTGGCGCTGGAAGGACGGCGAGGATCCGGGCGAGAGCCGTGTCGAAGTCACGCTGCGGCCAATCCCCCAGGGCACCGAGCTCACGTTCACGCACGCGCTGCTCGCCAATGAAGAGACCCGTGCCAGCCACAAACACGGCTGGACCGGCGCGCTCGATAAGCTGGAACGTCATTTTGCAGGAGCAGCCTGATGGGCGAACTGATCGTCACGACCTTCGATTGGGTTCCGGAAGCCCCGCGGGGTTTTGTGCGGGACATACGCGTGTGTTGGGCCTTGGAAGAGGCGGGGCTGCCCTATCGCGTTCAAGGGGTACCGTTTGAGGCCCGCAATGCCGAGCATTTTGCGCACCAGCCGTTCGGTCAGGTGCCGTATTTGACCGACGGAGACTTATCGATCTTCGAGAGCGGCGCGATTCTCCTTCATCTCGGCCAACGCAGCGCAAAACTGATGCCGACCGACGCGCGTGGGCGCAGCGAGGTACAGGAATGGGTATTCGCCGCGCTCAATTCCGTCGAGATGGCGGGCCTGCCCTGGTCCCTGTTTCACTTCACCGGGAACACGGGCGATACGCCGGGCTTCAAATTCTTCGACGGGTTCCTCAAGGACTCCCGACTCAAGCATCTGGAGCCGGTACTGGCGGGGCGCGAATGGTTGGCCGGAGCGTTCTCCATCGCCGACATTCTCATGGCGGATGTGTTGCGCCTGGTCGATCGGTTCGACGGGCTCGCGGACTTTCCCGCTTGCCGCCAATATGTCGCTCGTGCCACCGCACGCCCGGCCTTCAAGAAGGCGCATGCCGATCAGATGGCGTATTTCGCCGCGGCAGACCTCAAGCGCGCGTCAGTTTGAGCAGGGTGATCTCCGGCGCATTGGCCGTGCGCAGCGGCGGGCCCCAGTAGGCGGTGCCGCGATTGACGTAGATCCACATGTCCTTGTGGCGGTTCAAGCCGGCGGCGTACCGGTGGAAGAGCCCGATCAGCAGTGTGAAGGGGAAGTACTGTCCCGAGTGCGTATGCCCCGAGAGCTGCAGGTCAAAACCCGCCGCATGGGTGTCCTCGTAGCTCGCCGGTTGGTGCGCTAGCATGATCTTGGTCAACCCCTCCGGCGCACCCTCAAGCGCGCGCGCCGCGCTCGATGCATGGGGTCCGCGTCCGGAGCGGGTGGAATAATCCGTCACGCCCGCGAGCAGGATGGCCTCGTCGTCCCGACGTATAACCTCGTGCTCGTTGAGCAGCACCCGCGCGCCAAGCGTGCGGAAGTGGTCGATCCACCCTTGCGGGTCCCAGAAGTACTCGTGGTTGCCGGTGATGAAGTACATGCCGTGCGGCGCGGTCAGCTGGCCGATCGGCGCCATGTGCTCCGCGAGTTCTTCGACACGTCCGTCGGAGAAGTCGCCGGTGAGCGCGATCATATCCGCCTTCAGCGCCGCCACCTTGTTCACGACCTGCTGCACAAAGCCGCGCCTGATGGTGGGGCCGACGTGAAGGTCGGAGATCTGGGCGATGGTGAATCCCTCGAAGCGCGCGGGGAGGTTCTTCAACGGTATCTGTACCTGCTTCACCTGCAGACCGATCCGCGCCTGCGCCACACCGAGAACGGTCGCGCCCAAGGTCGCCGCACCCATCGCCAGCACCGTGCGGCGGTTGAAGTCCACGACGTTCGCCGGCGGGGCGATCAGCTTCCATACCCAGGTGACGGCATCCGCCGAGACCGCGACAAGGATCAACGTCGAGACCGCGCCGAGGGTGGTGTAGGAAATCCAGTCCAAGGCCTCGGCCAGCGCGCCCAGGCCCAGTTCGTCGCGCCAGCGCGGGAACCACAGGCGGTCGCCGAAAGGCCCCACCAGTTGCAGCAGGAAGACGATCAGCACCACGCCATAGGCCAGCACCGGATGTTGCGCCGCCCAGGGCCAGCGGGCGATCACCCGCCAGCCGGCGTACAGGTTTCCGAGCGCCAGGACCGTCAGAAACATCGTGATAAAGGCCGACACCCACGCGCTCCTATTTTGGGTTCCCGGCAATAAACGAGGTGGCGCGGGGCTTGTCCACCCTGTTCATCGCGGGGCAATTGTGAAGCCTTGACGCTCACGCGATCCTGACCAACCCTGCGGCACCTCAGACACCGGTGCCGCCATGACGTCAAATAACGAAGACCAGATCATCCTCGATTCCATCGCCAAGTGGCTCGCGCGCGACGTGGCGCCCCATGCCATGCGCCTGGAGCACGACGACATCTATCCCACCGACATGGTGGCGCAGATGAAGGAGTTGGGCCTGTTCGGCGCCGTGATCGCGCCGGAGTGGGGCGGGTTGGGATTGTCCGCCAGCCTCTATGCCCGGATCGTGACCATGATCTCCGAGGAGTGGATGTCGCTCACCGGCATCTTCAACTCGCATTTGATGATGGCGATGTGCGTCGAGAAGTTCGGCACCGAGGCCCAGAAGAAGCAGTTCCTGCCGCGCTTCTGTACCGGCGAACTGCGCGGCGGCGTCGGCCTCACGGAGCCGGACGCCGGCACCGACCTGCAAGGCATCCGTACCCGCGCGGTGAAGGATGGCGACCACTACGTCATCAACGGCACCAAGACCTGGATCACCAACGGCATCGAAGGCAATTGCTTCTCGCTCCTGGTGAAGACCGACCCAAGCGCCGATCCGCCCCGGCGGGGCATGAGCCTGTTCATCGTCGAGAAGGGGCCCGGGTTCACGGTCTCGCGCAAGCTCGAGAAGCTTGGCTACAAGGGCATCGATTCCGCCGAACTGGTGTTCGACAACTATCGCGTTCCTGCGGCGAACCTGATCGGCGGGGTGGAGGGCAAGGGCTTTCATCAGACCGTCGGCGGGCTGGAACTGGGGCGCATCAATGTCGCCGCGCGCGGCGTCGGCATCGCCAGCCGCGCATTGATGGAATCCGTGCGCTATGCCCAGCAGCGCAAGACCTTCGGCAAGCCCATCGCGCAGCACCAGGCCATCCAGCTGAAGCTCGGCGAAATGGCGACGCGCACCGAGGCGGCGCGTTTATTGGTCGAAAGTGCGGCCCGCGCCTATGACGAAGGCCGCCGCTGCGACATGGAAGCCGGCATGGCGAAGTATTTCGCGTCCGAAGCGGCGGTGGAAAACTCCCTCGAGGCCATGCGCATCCATGGCGGCTATGGCTACTCGAAAGAATTCATCATCGAGCGGCTGTATCGAGATGCCCCGCTGATGACCATCGGCGAGGGCACCAACGAGATGCAGCGCATCATCATCGCGCGCCAGCTGATCGAGCGGAACCCGGCATGACCGTGCTGCCGCTCTCCGGCGTCCGCATTTTGACGTTCGAGGCGTTCGGAGCGGGCCCCTACGGCTCCATGTTCTTCGCCGACCTGGGCGCGGACGTGATCAAGATCGAGAACCCCAACGGGGGTGATTTCACGCGCCAGACCGGCCCGTATTTCCTGGGGACAGACGACAGCCAGTTCTACCAGTCGCTTAATCTCAACAAGCGCAGTCTCGCGCTGGACATCAAGCACTCGGAAGGCCGCGCGGTGTTCCACGACTTGGTCAAGGGTGTCGATGCGGTGCTGAATAACCTGCGCGGCAGTCAGCCGGCCAAGCTCGGCATCGACTACGCGTCGCTGAAGGCGATCAACCCGCGCATTGTCTGCGCGCACCTGTCCGCCTATGGCCGCGACAACAGCCGTGGCGACTGGCCGGGCTATGACTACCTCATGCAGGCGGAGGCCGGCTTTCTCTCGCTCACGGGCGAGCCGGATGGCCCGCCCGCGCGCTTCGGCCTGTCGATGGTCGACTACATGACCGGCATGACCATGGCGTTCGCGCTCGTCTCCGCGATCCACGGCGTGAAGAGCGGCGTCCTGCGTGAAGGCTGCGACGTCGATCTGAGTTTGATGGACACAGCGCTCCACCAACTCACCTATCCCGGCATCTGGTATCTCAATGAAGGCCACGTCACGGGCCGCGCGCCACGCGGGGCGCATCCGTCGGTGACACCCAGCCAGCTTCTGAAAACCAAGGACGGCTGGATCTTCGTGATGGCGCAGAATCCCAAGTTCTGGGACTTGCTGGCGAAGGCCATTGATCGACCGGACCTCGCCGCCGATCCGCGCTTTGTCGACCTCGCCGCGAGGCTCGCCAATCGCGATGCGCTGACTAAGGAACTCGATGCGGTGTTCTCGACCCGAACCACGGCGGAATGGATCGACCGGCTGAAGGGCGTCGTGCCGGTCGGTCCGGTCTATGACATGGCGCAGGCGCTGGAGAATCCGTTCCTGGACGAGACCGGGATGGTGAAGACCGTGCCGCATCCGGATCGTACGGACATGCGCGCGCTGGCGAACCCCATCAAGCTCGATGGCGAACGGCTGCCGGCGAAACACGCGCCCAAGCTCGGCGCGGACACGGCCGCGATCCTACGGGAGATCGGCCGGACGGACGCGCAGATTGCCGCGCTGCGCGATGCAAAGGTGATCGTCTGATGAAACTCGAAGGCCTGCGCGTCATCGATCTGTCGATGTACCTGCCCGGACCCCATCTCAGCCTGATGATGTCCGACCATGGCGCCGAGGTGATCCGCGTCGAGGCGCCCGGCGGTGAGCCCTCCCGGCACTACGGTCCGTTCGAAACCGATGATGCAGGCCGCGAGCAGTCGATCTGGTTCCGCAACCTCCATCGCGGCAAGAAAAGCATTGTGCTCAATCTGAAAACGCCCGCGGGCATGGAGATCCTGCTCAAGCTCGCCGAAACGGCGGACGTCTTCATCGAAGCTTTCCGCCCGGGCGTCATGGACCGGCTCGGGCTGGGGTATGCCGCCGTCAAGGCGCGCAATCCGCGCATCATCTATTGCTCGGTCTCGGCCTTCGGCTACACGGGTCCGCTGTCCAGCAAGGCCACCCACGACATGGGCGCGCAGGCGCTCACCGGAACGCTTGCGTTGAACGACAACGGCGACGGCGTGCCGGTGGTGCCGGGCCTGCCGGGCGCGGACATGGCATCCGGTATGGCGGGACTGATCGGTGTGCTGATGGCGCTCTACCGGCGCACCATCACCGGGCAGGGCGATCACGTCGATGCCACCATGTACGACACCATCCTGTCGTTCACCGCCCATTTGAATGGTCAGGTGCTGAGCGGCGGCAAGGCGCCCGAGACGCGCACGGGCCGCTCCATCGGCGGCGCGGCGTTCTACAACGTCTATGCCACGAAGGACGGGCGCTATATCGCCCTCACAGGCCGCGAAATGAAATTCGTGGAGAATTTTCTCGGCTATCTCGGCCGGCTCGATCTCGCGCCCTTGTGCGCGACGGACGATTGCATCGCGCAGGATCCGGTGAAGGCGTTCCTGCGCGACACGTTCAAGCAGCGCACGCAGGCCGAATGGAGCGAGGCCCTCTCGAAGTTGGACGTGGGCTGGGCGCCGGTGCTGGACATGGCGGAAGCGTTCGCGCATCCCCACATGGCGGCACGCGGCATGCTGTTGACGGACGATGGCGGCCGCAAGCACGTCGGAAATCCGATCCGCTTCGTGGAGGAGCCGGCCCAGATCGATTTCCACGCCCCGGCGTTGGGGGAGGATGCGCCCGCCTTGCTGGATGAGTTGGGCTACACCGACGCCCAGATCGCGGACCTGCGCCGCGATGGCGTCCTCGGTTAGGAGCGTTCCATGCCTGGGAAGATTCGCGTCGGGATGGGCGGCTGGACGTTCGAGCCGTGGCGCGGCGTGTTCTATCCCGACAAGCTCTCCCAGAAGAAGGAACTCGCTTACGCGGCGGAGCATGTGACCTCCATCGAGATCAACGGCACCTACTATTCCACCTTCAAGCCCGACAGCTGGATCAAGTGGCGCGAGGAAACGCCCAAGGGCTTCGTGTTCTCCGTCAAGGCGTCGCGCTACTGCACCAATCGCCGCGTGTTGTCCGAGAACGAAGAGTCGATTGACCGATTCATCAATCAAGGCCTTTCGGAACTCGGCGACAAGCTTGGGCCGATCAACTGGCAATTCATGGCGACGAAGAAGTTCGACCCGAAGGACTTCGAGGGCTTCCTAAAGCTGTTGCCCAAGGAGGTGAAGGGCGTGCGCCTGCGTCATGTGCTCGAGGTGCGCAGCCCCACGTTCGAGTCCGAGCAGTTCTACGACCTCGCGCGCAAGTATAAAGCCGCCATCGTTTATGCCGAAGGCGATGACGTGCCGACCATCGACGAGGACACCGGTGGGTTCAGGTACGCGCGCCTCATGGGCACGAAGGATGAGATCGCCACCGGCTACGCCAAGAAGGACCTGGATCGCTTCGCCAAGATGGCGAAGGACTGGGCGAAGAAGAGCGATGCCTTCGTCTATTTCATCTCCGGCGCCAAGGTGCGCGATCCGGCTGCCGCGATGGCCCTCATCGAGAAAGTGAAGTAGCTACTTCTTCGCGGCTTTCGGTGCGATCAAGCCGGCCCGTTCCAGCGACGGGAAGACCCCGCCTTCCTGCATGAGTTTCAGCAGCGCCGGCGGAATCGGCTCGCAGGCGAGCGTCGCGCCGGTCTGCACATTGCGCACGCGCCAGTCCGCCACGGACACCTCAGCCGTCTGCCCCTCGGTGAAGGCTTTGCTCACGCCGGGGCAATGCAGGGCGAGGAACCCGAAGTTCACGGCATTGCGGAAGAACAGGCCATTCAGCGTATCCGCCAGCAGGCAGGCGAGCCCTAAGTTGCGCAAGGACCGCGCCCCGGGACGGCTCGAGCCCATGCCGAAGTTCTGCCCGCCGATGATGATGTCGCCGGGTTTCACTTCGTCGACCCAGCCGGGCCGATTGGCGGAGAAAACGGCGCGGGCTTGCTCCGCCGGACTGGCATAGACCACCGGCCCCGGCACCATCAGGTCCGAGTTGATGTTGTCGCCGAAGCACCAGACCTTGCCCGTGATCATGCGCGCACCAATTCGCCGGGATGCACGATGGTGCCCGCGATCGCGGACGCCGCGACCGTGGCCGAGGAGCCCATATAGATGCGCGCGGTCGGATCTCCCATGCGGCCCTTGAAGTTACGCGTGCTGGAGGTGATACAGGTTTCATTGGGGCCCAGCACGCCCATGTGGCCGCCGAAGCAGGCGCCGCAGGTGGCCGCCGTCACCACCGCGCCGGCATCCATCAGCACCTGCACGTAGCCCGCCTTCAACGCTTGGCGATAGATCGCCTGAGAGGCAGGCGTGACGATGAAGCGCACACCATTGGCCACCTTACGTCCGTTCACGATCTTCGCGGCTTCGGCGATGTCCTCGATCGTGCCGTTGGCGCAAGATCCAATGAAGGCTTGGTTGATCGCCACGCCCGCCGCTTGGCCCACGGGCACGGAGTTGTTGAGCACCGAGTCCGGCCGCGCGACGAGGGGTTCCAGCGCGCTGAGATCGATGGTGTGGCGCGCGCCGTACTTTGCGTCCGCATCCGGCGCCTGGGGCTCGAAGGGCAGGGATGTCCGCGCGCGCACGTAATCGATCAGAACATCGTCCGCCTCGAAGGTGGCGAACTCCGCGCTCAGTTCGGCGCCCATGGTCGCCATGGTCCGGCGGGCGTCGACCGAAAGGTTTCCCAGACCGCTGCCGCCGAACTCGACATTCTGGTTCGCGTGGTCGCCATAGGTGCCCGAGATGTGCAGGAACAGGTCCTTGGCGAACACGCCGGGCTGCAGCTTGCCGGTGAGATCGTAGCGCACGGTCTCGCCGACCCTGAACCAGGCCTTGCCGGTGGTGACGGCGTAGACCAGGTCCGGATAGCCCACGCCGCGTCCCGCGCAGTTCAGCGCACCGGCGGCGCAGGCGTGGGAGTCCGAACACACGAGCGTGGTTCCCGGGAGGGCATAGGCGCGTTCCGAGGCGACCACATGGCTGATGCCCTGGTCGGGACCCACGTCGTGGAAACGCTTGATGCCGAAGCGCTTGACGAAGTCGCGGCCTGCGGCTTGCGCGTCGGCGGCGGCGCGATCCGGCGCCGGCACGAAGTGATCGTAGATCAGCACGATCTTTTCCGGATCGTGCACTTTCAGGATCTCGCGGCGGATCTCCGGCTGGAAATTGGTGTCCAGCATCATCACCGTGTCGACGTCCACCACCGCCAGGTCGCCGGGCGCGATCTTCGCCTGACCGCCGGCGCGGGCGAGGATCTTCTCGATGATGGTCATGCCCATGGTGGGACCTCAATTCTGCGGCCCGAAACTTTGCGCGTTCGCGGGATGTCCGCAAGCGCGCAAATAGAAAGGGCGGGAGCCTCGCGGCGCCCGCCCTTCATTCGCTCAAGATGTCGGCAAGCTTAGGCGTTCTTGAACTTCAGGATCTGCTGACCCAGCAAGCGCCCCAGGGTCAAGGCCGGCGTGACGCTCATGCCGCCGCAGGCGGAGTTGCCCATCATCTGGCCCATGCCCAGCAGCTCGCCGGCGACGTAAAGATTGCCGATCGGCTTTCCGTCCTGCTTGATCACTTCCAGATTTTCGTTCACCGCGACGCCGGCGTATGAGAGCAGGCCCCAGCTGCGGAGTTCGACGGCATAGAACGGCCCTTTTGCGATGGGCAGCGGCATGCTCTTGCGGCCGAGCGCATCCGGACCACCACCGGCCTGCGCTTTGTTGTAGGCCGCCACGGTCTCTTCAAGACCCGCGGCATTCACCTTCATCTTCTCCGCCAACTCTTTGAGGGTCGCGGCCTTATAGAAGTGCGCCTTGCCCTCATCGAAGGCTTTCGCAACCTTATCCGGACCGCCGCCCCCGGCGCCGAAGCCGCCAGCACGTACAAAGGGTGGCGCCTTGGCGAAGATCTCCGCATCCCACACGGCCCAGCAACGCTCGTCCGGCTGCGCCCGCAGGGTCTGTTCGTAAGCGTCGTGACTCAGAATGTCTTCCTGCAGGAACCGCTTGCCCTCGGCATTGACGATGATTTCCCAGGGCGGACGATCGCCCGGGAAATGGCGCGCCATGCCGCTGGTCCCCGTCGGGAAATCCTCGTCTTCATAGATCGCGCCGAACAGCGGCGTGTGGTGCTGACCGCCGCGGATATAGCCGCCCACGGCCGTGGCGAGCTTGTAGCCGGCGCCCATGCTGTGCTCGTAAGTCATCCGTGAGTAAATGGGCGCGCCTTCCATCTGCTTGAACATTTCCGGGTTGTAGGTGTACCCGCCGCAGGTGAGCACGACGTTCTTGCCCGTCTGGCGCGAGGTGCCCTTGTCGTCCTTGCAGACGACGCCGGTGATCGCGCCGTTCTTGTCGGTGATGAGTTCGGTTACTTGCGTGCCGGTCATCACGGTGACCTTGCCGCTGTCGATCAGGGGCTTCAGCTGCTTGTTGAGCACTTCCAGGATCGACCGGCCGCCCTCCGGGCCCCAGGCATAGCGCGCGTGGCTGTAGGGCTCGTGCGTCGTGCCCGTCACCGGGTGACCCTCGCGCACGACGAAGCCGTTGTCGGTGAGCCAGTCGAAGGTGGCCGCGGCATTGAAGGTGGCCATTTTGACCAGGGTGGGATCGGCGGTGTTCTTGCTGATGCGCATCACGTCGTCATAGTGCGACTGCGCCGTGTCTTCGATGCCCTTGGAAAGCTGCAGCTTGGTGCCCGCCGCGCTCATCTGGCCGGACGACAGGTGCAGCGTGCCGCCCACGATATCCGCCGCTTCCACCACCAGCACCTTGGCGCCGCGCTGCCCGGCGAAGATCGCCACTGGCAAGCCGGAATTGCCGCCGCCGACCACGATCACGTCGTAGCCCGCTTCGGCCTGCGAACAGCCCGAAAGCCCGAGTGCGCCCACGCCGGCGCTCAATCCGGCAAGCTTCAGTACATCGCGTTTGGAAACGGTGCGCATCGCGCGCGGGGTCTTTGATTTGGCCATGTTGCCCTCCCTGAAAACTGGCGATCGAACCCCGATACGGACGCCCTCGGGCGTGCGAAGTCAAGGGTTGGCGGGGTGCCGTACGGTGCGTGTACAGGGCGATGGAAGGCGCTGCGGCCCGAGCCCAGCGTGCTATTCTGAAAGCGGGGATTTTGGCCTCAAACAGTGGTCAAAAAGTTCGAACAGGGAGAGGCCCATGTCCGTTTCACGCCGCAATTTCATATCGAGCGCGGCCGTCGCCGCAGCGGCCGAAATGCCGGAAGCGCAAGCCGCCATGCCCACGCCGCCGACCGACGTGGACCGCGGTTTCGTGCGCCTGCGCGAAGGGCTGGTGCACTACCGCTCTGTCGGCCAACTCGGCAAGAAGCGCAGCACCAAAGCCTTGCCACTGTATCTCGCCCATGCCGGGCCGGGCTCATCGGCCGCCTATCCGCCGATGCTGCTGCGGCTTTCCGGCCAGCGGTCGTGCATCGCGCCCGACACGCTCGGTGCCGGCGACTCAGCGAAGCCGGACGTCGCGCAGCCGGAGGTGTCCTACTACGCCGATAGCATCCTGCGGATTCTCGACGCGCTTGGCATCGAGCAGATCGACTACTGCGGCGCCCACACCGGCGCGCATATCGGCACGGAACTCGCGTTGCGCGCGCCGGGCCGCGTGCGGCGCTTGATCCTGGACGGCGTTGCCCTGTTCCCCGACGAGCTCAAGAAGGAACTCTTGGTGAAATACGCCCCGCCCAAGGCGGCGGACGATGCGGGCGGGCATTTCCCCTGGGCGTGGCAGTTCATCCGCGACATGGGATTGTTCTTTCCGCACTACGCGCGCGACGAGGCGCATCGCATGCGCAACGCCGTGCCGGCGGCGGAGGTCATCCATCGCAGCGCGGTGGAGGTGCTGAAGAACCTCACCACTTATCACATGGGCTATCACGCGGTGTTCCGTCACGACATCCGCCCTCTCTTGCCGCAGCTCAAGATCCCGGTCCTTTGCATGGCCTCCGATTCCGATCCGTTGAGCCAGTATCTCGACGAGGCGGCATCGCTCGTGCCCGGCGCGAAGAAGGTGCTCATCCCGCGCGCCGGCGGCCTCGAAGGCAAAGCTTCGGCGATCGAGGCGTTTCTCAACGCCTAAGGCCGGTATTTGCCGGCCTTGGCGGTTAGGCGCAGACTGGCGCCACAGAATTCGTGGGAGGACTTCATGGAACGTCGCGATCTTCTCGGCAGCTTGACGCTTGGGTCTTTGGCCGCCGGCTTTGGGCCTGCGCCGGCGGAAGCGAATTGGGGGCAGGTCGCGCCCGGCCCGGTACCGCCGGCGGACTTCGACAAGCGCCTGCTGGTCAACAAGGCGCGCGCCTACGAGATCATGGATCGCGAGGGCGTCGACGCCATCGTCGCTCTCAATCCGGTGAACGTATTCTATCTCGGCAACTACTTCTCGTACGAACTCCAGAAGCTGCGCGCGATCCCCAGCTTCGCGGTCATGCCGCGCAACGAGAAGCTGCCGAGCTTTCTCATCGTCGCCGCGTCCGACTTGGCGTACATCGCCAATGGCGGCCGCGAATATCCCGAGGTGATCCCCTACACCTCGCCGGTGGATTGGGAGCCTTACAAGGACACGGCAAATTGGGGCAAGGAACCGGCGGCACGCGATGTGCCCGGCGCGAAGCACCCGGAAACGCTCACGGTCAGCGAGAAGCACTGGGAAGGCTTGGTGAAGAAGGTCAACCCGCGCCGGGCGGCCACGCCGGAGTGGGGCTTGGTGAAGGCGCTGCAGGAGTGCGGGCTGACCAAAGGCAAGATCGCGGTCGACGATGCCCGCATCGCCGACATCCTGAAGATGCTCGGCCAGAACGACGTCAAATGCGTGCCCGGCGACAACACCTTCCGCAAGATCCGCATGATCAAGTCGGACGCGGAGCTGAAGCACATGCGCACCATCGCGCGCATGAATCAGGACGCCTGCATGGCCATGCTCAAGCGGGTGAAGAAGGGCACGACCCAGGCCGAGATTGACGGGATGTTCATGCAGGAAGCCGCGAACCGCGGCGCCAAGGCGATGTGGATCGGGATCGGCGCGCTCGGCGGGTTCCCGGACGGCGCGTTGACGGAAGGCCGCGCGATGATGGTGGACTCTGTCAGCCAGTATAATTTCTATCACGGTGACTTCGGCCGCACGTTCTGCTTGGGCGAACCGTCGAAGGAACTCGCGGAACGCATGCGCATCCTGAAGCTCGGGCGCGATGTTGCGTTCTCGACCATCAAGCCCGGCATGAAGTATTCCCAGCTCAGCAAAACCGTGCAGGATGCGATGCAGAAGTCCTACAAGGGCGGCATGGACGTGCGCTTCGGCGCGGGCCCGCACTCGGTGGGATTGCAGCACACGGATCAGCCCTATCGCGACGGCCTGCCGTTCGTGATCGCGGACGACCTGACCTTCGAGGTCGGCATGACGCTCACTGTGGACCTGCCCACGGTGGAGGTGGGTTGGGGCGCGATCCACTTCGAGGATTTGATCACGGTTACCAAGACCGGGGTCGAGCCGCTCGCCAGCTTGAGCGACCCATTGATCGTGATCTAGCGTTACAACCGCATGAGCAAAGCCTTCACACGCGAGCCGGACGGCGACGCGGACCCAGACGGCCTTGGGGACGACGACGTCGATACGTCGGCGCCCTTGCCGAAGAACTACGTGACGCCCCGCGGCCACAAATTGCTGTTGGACGAACTCCTGACCCTGCGCCGGGTGGAGCGTCCCAAGGTCGTGGAGGTCGTCTCCTGGGCGGCCGGCAACGGCGACCGCTCGGAGAATGGCGATTATATTTACGGCAAGAAGCGCCTGCGGGAGATCGACCGGCGCACGCGCTATCTTGGCAAGCGGCTCGATGCCGCCGAGATCGTGGACCCGGCGCAGCAAAAAATCCGCGACAAGGTGTTCTTCGGCGCCACAGTTACCTATGCCGACAGCAAGGATAAGGAACACACCATCACCATCGTCGGTGTCGACGAGGCGGACCTGGAAAAGGGTCTGGTGAGTTGGATCGCGCCGATCGCCAAGGCGCTGATGAAAGCCGAAGTGGGCGACACGGTCTCGATACGCACCCCGGGCGGCGCGGACGAGATCGAAGTGGTCGCGATCAAGTACGACTAGCGCTTGCTTGGTACCAGCAGGAACAGTGACTCATCGATCTGGTGCACCGCTGCGCCTGTCAGCTTGATGTGCGGGCTCTCCGCCACTTCGGCCTTCGCGACCGTGATCTTCTGCTTCAGCACCTCCGGCCGGTCGACCGGCTGCCAGCGGAAGTCGCCGCCCACGGACTTGGCTTCGCGTGCCTCAAGCAGCCGCAAGATCGCATCCGCCGTGCGCTGCGCGCCACCAGCAGGATACATGTCGGTGATCGCCTTGGATGGCGGCGGCAAGGTGCCCGAGGCGCGGAAGTCGGAGAGCGCGGCGATTGCCGCGTCCGCGGACGTCACGGTTGTATTCACCAGCCGCATCACGAACTTTTCGCCCCAGTCTGGCTCCGTGCTGATGTTCAGCACCGGCCGTCCCATCACCGCCGCCTCCAAACCCGTGGTGCTGTCGGTGTGGACGACCAGGCTCGCACCGGCGAGCCACGGCACGGGGCTTTCACCGATCACAATCCGCGCATTGGGATTTTGGGCGGCGAAGCTTTGCCAAAATGCGGGATTTTCCGCCGGGTGAGGACGGATCACGATCTCGCCGGCGAAATTGCTCAGCATCCACGTCAGCACCGGCATGAATTTCTCGCGGCGGCCGGTCTCCCAAGCGACGCGCTGTGCCGCGTCCTTCAGGCCGCCGGTGTTGAGCTGCGCCTGGGCGTCTTCGGCGCTGCCCCACAGGCTGTTGGTGAGGGGGAAGTTGGTGTTCACCAGCACATAGGGCGTTTTCGGCTTCCGCGCCGCCGCGCCTTGCGCCGCGCACAGGTCGATGCGCGCGCTGCCGGTGACGGTGATGTTCGATCCCGGGAACGCCGTTGAAACCGTGCGGGCGTGAAGGTCGCTGTGGGCGAAGAACACCGCTTGCTTCAGGCTTTCCGGCGCCAGGATCTCCAGCATCGCCGGGCCCGCCAGCGCCAGCGCTTCCTCGTCGGCTGCCGCGATGATGTGCCCGCCGCGCGCCACGGTCGCCATGGTCGCCGCCTGGATCGCGTTGGCGGTTGGGAACAGATAGCAGCCTTGCTGCGCGGTCGGCCCATTGTGGGCCATGCCCCAGCGCTGGCCCACGACCACCGTGCAGCCTGCCTTCAGCAGGGCGGCGGCAATCAAAAGGCGCGGCTCGAAATCCCGCGCCTTCAGTTCGCACAGAAGGTAGACGATGCGCTGCATCGCCGGACGATACGCGAGGGCTGGAAATGCGGCAAATCCACTCTCGCCGCGTGACAGGGGCCGCACTTTTCGTTTGAGGGCGGGATGAGCCCGGCCTAGCGTTCCGGGGGACTTCGGGAGGGACTCACATGCGCGCGCGTTTGGCGATTGCGGCCTGCTTGTTCTTGGCCGGCTGCGGCGAGGCGGTTCAACTGCCCACCTGCGTCGCGGGCGTGGATGTGATCTGCGACATCGTCAAGCCTGAGGATATCGAGCCGATCCCGGGCAGCCGCTGGCTCTTGGTGAGCGAACTCGGCAACGGCGCCGACAGGCCTGGGCGCATCGTGCTGGTCGATCCGGATACCAAGGAAAAACGCATCCTCATCGAGGGGAAACCGCAGGTCGCCGAGGGCGAGAGCATCCTGAGTTGCGGCCCGCCGCCGGAGAAACTCAGTCCGCGCGGATTTCACTTGAGCACGGCTGCCGACGGCGGCCTGCGATTGCTGGTCATCAGCGGCACCCGTATCGAGCGCTTCAAAGGCAAGGCGGAGGAAGACGACGTCGCGTTCGCCTGGGATGGCTGCGTCACCATCGACAAGGAGATTTCCGCCAACGATGTGGCGGCGCTGGGCGACGACGGCCTCGTCGTCAGTCACATGTTCACGCCGCCGCGCACCTCCATGACCGATTGGAAATTCATTCTCGGCTTCAACACCGGTGCGGCCTACGCCTGGACCAAAGACGCCGGCTGGAAGCGCATTCCGAATAGCGATGTGTCCTTCGGCAACGGCATCCAGGTCGATCCTAAGACGCAACGTATCTACATCGCCTCCATGTACGCCCAACGCATCGTCGCCATCGACAAGGACGGCGGTAATCGCCAGGAAACGCCGCGTCTGCCGATCCAGAACGATAACCTCTCCTGGTCCGCGGACGGCAAGCTCATCGGTTCGGGCCACAGTGGTTTTCCGGTCCGCGGCACGGCCAAATGCCGGGATCTCGGCGGCGCGCCGTGCGGCTTCCCGTTCTCGATTGTGCAGATTGATCCAAGTACATTGGCGTTCGAGACGCTGTTCGCGAACGAAAAGCCGACGATTCCCGGCGCCTCCGTTGCGGTCCGCCTGGGCAATGCGCTCTACCTCGGCACCGCCTTCGGCGACCGCATCACCAAAGTCACCGTGCAAACAAAGTGATCACCACCGGCCTCGTCCTTACGTCCGGGCCCGCGGGCCGCTGCGACGACTATCGTGTCGGCGGCGCGGTGGTGCATGCTGGCGATGGAGAAGGTGGTCCATGGCGCATGTGGTACTATTGCCGTGATCGCGCGTTTGATCGCGATGCGCCGCCCACCTTGGGCAGCGGACGCGTGGCGTTGGCCACGTCCAAGGACGGCATTCGATGGGAGCGCGTGACGGGGCCGGCAACGGCCGGGGCCGTGCTCGATCCCAACCCCAATCTCGCGGCATTCGACTCTCTGCACGTCGGCCTGACGGATGTCACGCGCTACGATGGCGCTTGGTGGATGTGGTGCTTCGGCGGCGACCGCGGCGTCAGCACCACCGAGGCGCCTGCGTTTGTCGGCGTGAAGGGGCTGGCGATGCGCAGCGGCCTTGCGCGCAGCACCGACGGCGTCACCTGGACCCGCATCGGTGGACCATTGTTCGAGATCGACGCCGACGCGGTGTATGCGGCCTGGCCGAATGCCGTGCACGATGGCACGCAGTGGGTGCTCCAATACACCGCGCCATCCCGCGACATGAAATTCGCGCGCACGCGCATCGCGACGTCGCCGGACGGCCGCACCTGGACCAAGCGCGGGGACATGCAGTGGGCCAATGGCGCGC
Source organism: Rhodospirillaceae bacterium (assembly GCA_965279655.1). Classification (GTDB taxonomy): domain Bacteria; phylum Pseudomonadota; class Alphaproteobacteria; order Rhodospirillales; family Rhodospirillaceae; genus SCTM01. The sequence continues at coordinate 3,309,545 of OZ257255.1, read as the reverse complement.
CCGATCACGCTTCCACCGGCATCATCACCCGCCACGTGCTCGCCAACCCGCTCCACGGCGGCCGGCGCTGGCTGATGGTCTATACCGGCACGGATGCGGCGCACCGGCGCGCCATCGGTGCGGCGGAGTCTGACGATATGAAGACATGGCATCCGGCGGCGCCGGGCCCGATCTTCCGCATCGGCGAACCGGGCGCGTGGGACGATTTCGGCGTGGCGGCCACGCGGCTCGTGCCCCATCAGGGCAAGCTGTATCTCTACTATTATGGCTTCCAGTCGCTGGGCGACGAGAACAAGGCGCGCGGCATCGGCCTTGCGATCAGCGCCGACGGCACGCTCGCGAACTTCGCGCGGGTCGCAGCCTAGATCAGGCTGCGCGCGTAAAGCTCTTCCTTGAGATAGGCGTAGTAGATCGGCGCCGCGACCAGGCCGGGAACGCCGAAGGCCGCCTCCATGCTCATCATCGCGATCAACAACTCCCAGGCGCGGGCGTTGATGCGGCCGCCGATGATGCGGGCGTTCAGGAAGTACTCGAGCTTGTGGATCACGACCAGGTAGGTGAGAGCCGCGATCGCGACCGCCGGCGACACGCTCATGCTGACGATGAAGATCACCGTATTGGAGATCAGGTTGCCCAGCACCGGCAGCAAGCCAGCGATGAACGTGACCGCGATCATGGTCTTCACCAGCGGCAGGTGCACGTCGAACAGCGGCAGCACCACCGCCAAATAGAGCGCGGTAAACGTCGTGTTCAGGGCCGAGATGCGGATCTGCGAGAACACGATGTTGCGGAACGCGATGCTGAGAAAACGGGCTCGGCGGATGAATGCCAGCGCGAGCGGGCCCGGCGGTGGGCGTCCGCCGGTCGTCTGGATCGCGATCAAGCCGCCGATCACGATGCCGATGATGAGATAGAACACGAACCGGCCGGCGCCGACACCCATGGTGCCCAGTTCGCTGGCGTGGCTGCGCAGCCAACCGGCCACGGCCGTCTGCATGTCGGCTGTGTTGTCGGGCAGATAAGCCTGAACCCAGGCGGGCAGGCGCGCCTTTGCGGTATCGACCACTTCGGCCATGCGCTTCAACAGTTCGACGATGCCGTCGAGGCCGGCGTTGAAGGTGTTCATCAGCTTGATGACGCCCAGGGCAAGCAGCAGGGTGATCAGGCCCACAAGGATGGTCAGGGCCACCGTCTTACGCAGGCTATGGGTCACGCCCATATTGCCCAGCGCCGGGGTCACCAGATGGACCAGGTGATAGATCAGCAACCCAGCCAGAAGGGCCGTCAGAAGTCCGAGTTTCAGGAGCGTCAGCAGGGCAAGGACGGCTAAAATGATCGAGACCAGTTCCAGGCGCGCCTTCGCGGTCTCGTCGGTAGTCAGGTTCATTCTGTGCCCCTCGCAAACCGGCAGCCTTATAGCAAGTCCCACCACCGGATTGTGAACAACCGGGCGGGTGTGGCGAAAACTTAATGCTCGCTGCGCGCGGCCCACAACCGGGCCATATGGCGTTGCGGGCCGATTGTGGGCAGCCTCTACCGCGCCGCTTGCGTTTCCCCGGCAGGGGGGGCGAATATTCAGAAGCGGGGGACGACGGCGAAGGATAATGACGCGGGCAGCCCTCTACAGCAGATCCAGACGGCCTCAGGGCCGGCAGGCCGCCGCCCTGCCGCCGCCGGAGCCCGGATTCTGGGCCAAGCGCGGCGCGGCCCTGAAGCGTTTCGGCCAACGGTTTGAAAAACCCCTCCTGCTGACCGGGGGGGTGCTCGGTGCCCTGTTGGCCTTTGCCATCTTCGCCGCCGTCACACCCAAGCCGCGGGAATACACCCAGACCGACATCGACGCGGCGGTGCTGCATACCTTGAAGACCCGTCCGCCCGATCCTTCCAAGGCCTCCGTTGCGACCGACGTGATCGGCCCATCCGTGGTGCTGGTGCGCCGCCTCGGCAAGGAAGGCGAGGAGGAGGGCAAGGAAAAGGACAAGCCCGATCCCAAGGCTCTGACGCCCGCGCCGGGGAAAAGCGACAAACCGCGGAAGCTTCTTCCCGCGCCCAAGGATCAGGCCAACAAGGATGCGCCCGGGGGAACGGACAAGCGCGGCGAGAAAGAACGCAGCACCAAGGGCCTCGGCACCGGCGTCGTGATTTCCGACGAAGGGTTGGTGATGACCTGCCTGCACGTGATCGTCGGCGCGGAGCGCATCGGACTGGTGTTCGCCGACGGCTCCGAATCCGATGCGGAGATCGTCTCCGTGCAGCCCGAGAACGATCTCGCGGTGCTTAAGGCCAAGATCGTGCCCGATGACCTTGTGCCCGCCACCTTGCGCTCCACCAGGGGGCTGAAGGTGGGCGACGAAGTCGTTGCTGTCGGCTTTCCCTTCGGCCTTGGGCCTTCCACCACCTTCGGCGTGGTGTCGGGCTTGCGGCGCGAGCATGATTCCCAGGAAGGCCGGCGCAAGCTGATCGACCTGATCCAGTTCGACGCGGCGGCCAATCCCGGCAATTCCGGCGGTCCGCTTGTGACCACGGATGGCGACGTGGTCGGCATCGTCACCTCGATCCTCAATCCCACCGACAAGGGCTTCTTCGTCGGCATCGCTTTCGCCGTGCCGATCGAGAACGCCGCCACAGCCGCAGGACTTTCGCCCTTCTGATCCCATTTTCTGACTGAGGACGCCGTATGGCCAATGACGCCACCGAAGTCACCACGCTCATGCAGCGGGTGCTCTATGAAGTGAAAAAGGTGGTGGTCGGCCAGGACCATTTCCTGGAGCGCGTCATGGTCGCCATTCTGGCGCAGGGTCACTTGCTGGTGGAAGGTGTGCCGGGGCTGGCCAAGACGCTGACCGTCAAAACGCTCGCCCGCTCGATCACCGGCAGCTTCAAGCGCATCCAGTTCACGCCCGACCTCGTGCCCGCCGATCTGGTCGGCACGCGCATCTACAATCAGAAGAGCGGCGACTTCAGCGTGTCCCTGGGGCCGGTGTTCGCCAACCTGTTGCTTGCCGACGAAATCAACCGCGCCCCGGCAAAGGTGCAGAGCGCGCTGCTCGAAGTGATGCAGGAGTATCAGGTCACCATCGCCGGCGAGACGTACAAGGTCCCCCAGCCGTTCCTGGTGATGGCGACCCAGAACCCGATCGAAAGCGAAGGCACCTATCCGCTGCCGGAAGCACAGGTCGACCGCTTCATGATGAAGGTCCTGGTGGGTTATCCTACCCCGGAAGAAGAATTCGTCATCGTCGAACGCGTCACGGGCATCGCAACCGCCGTGTCCGCCGTCGCCAACACGGAGCAGTTGCTGGACCTCCAGAAGCAGGCGCGCAATGTCTACGTCGACCCGGCGCTGATTCAATATGTCGTGCGGCTGGTCAGTGCCACGCGCGATCCGGAGAAGCACGGCATCAAGGACTTGGCGCGCTACATCACGTACGGCGCGAGCCCGCGCGCATCGATCAATCTGATCGAAGGCGGCCGAGCGCTCGCCTACCTGCGCGGCCGCGACTATGTGCTGCCGGAGGACGTGGCCGATCTCGCGCCTGACGTGCTCCGCCACCGCCTTGTCCTGTCCTACGAGGCCCTCTCCGACGGTCAATCGCCCGACCAGATCGTCGCGCGCTTGATGAAGAGCATCCCGCCACCGGCGAAGCCCCTGGAGAGCCATGTCCGTCTCGCCGCAAACGCCTGAAGCGGTCCTGCGCCGGCTGGAGTGGACGGTCCTTCGCCGCCTCGATGGTCTGTTGCACGGCAGCTACCGCACCCTTTTCCGGGGGCAGGGGCTCGATCTCGCGGATTTGCGCGAGTATCAACTCCATGACGACGTGCGCCACATCGATTGGAACGTGACCGCGCGGCTGCAGGAACCCTACGTCCGGCAATTCAACGAAGACCGCGACGTCACCGCCTGGTTCCTGCTCGACACCAGCCCGTCGGTGGCGTTCGGATCCGGCGCCACCAAGCTGTCGGTGCTGGCGGGCTTCGTCACGGTGCTGACCCGCGTGCTGACGCGTCACGGCAATCCGGTCGGCGCCATCTTCTACAGCGATGGTGTGGAGTTGGTGATCCCGCCGCGCACCGGGCGGCCGCACGTGCTTCACATGCTCAACACACTGATGAACTTCAAGGCGCAATCCAAGACCCCGGCCACGGACCTGGGGGAATTCCTCAGCACCTCCGCGGCGATCCTCGCGCGGCGCTCGCTGGTTTTCTTGGTGTCTGATTTCATCAGCACGCCCGGCTGGGGCAGGGCGCTGTCGCAGCTCTCGCGCCGTCACGAAACCATTGCCGTGCGTCTGTCCGATCCGGCGGAGCAGGAATTGCCCGAGATCGGTCTCGCCGTGGTGCAGGATGCCGAGACCGGCGAGCAGATGTTCATCGACACCGGCGATCGCGGCGTGCGCAAGCGCTTCGCGTTGGCCGCGGAGCGCCGCGAGGCAGATCTGCACACGGCCTTGACGCAATGCCAGGTCGATTGCCTGGAACTGTGGACCGATGACGATCTGCTGGATTCGCTGCTGCGTTTCGCGGAACTGCGCAAGCGCCGCGCCTTCGCGACCACCAACATGCCGCCGCATCTGGAGGTGGTGTCGTGATCTTCGTATGGCCGATGGTGCTGTGGGCTTTGGCGGTCGTGCCCCTGCTGATCGCTGGTTACATCTATCTTGTCGACCGCAAGCGCCGCACGGCGGAACGCTACGCTGCCTGGATGCCTAACCGCGCCGATGCGCCGCGCCGCAACCGCATCGCGGAACACCTGCCGGCGGTCCTGCTGCTCCTCTCGATCGTCTCGCTGATCGGCGCCATGGCGCGGCCCAATGCGGTGCTGACCCTGCCGTCGCGGCGCGACACGGTGATCCTGGCGATCGACGTCTCCGGGAGCATGAAGGCGACCGACATGACGCCCACGCGCCTTGCCGCCGCGCAGGCCGCCGCCAAAGACTTCATCGGCCGCCAGCCCAAGAACACCCAGATCGGCATCGTCGCCTTCGCCAACACGGCGTTGGTGGTGCAACGGCCGACGGCCAACCGCGAGGATTTGCTGGAAGCGGTCGATCGATTGAAGCCCCAGGAAGGCACCACGGTCGGCGGCGCTATCGTCGTCAGCTTGCAGACCCTGTTCCCGAAGGAAGAGATCGAACTGCTCGATCCCCGCGACAAGAAAGAGCGCGACCAGGTGATGGGCCCGCCGAAGGACCCGCCGAAAGCGCCGGCGGCGCCGGGGTCGGAACAATCCTCCGCCATCGTCCTGCTCACGGACGGTCAGGCCACCGCCGCGCCGGATCCGATCGAAGCGGCGAAGCTGGCGGCGGAACACGGCGTGCGCGTCTTCACCGTCGGCCTTGGCACCACCAAGGGCGAAGTGGTGAAGGAGAACGGTATCTCCATGCGCGTGCAACTCGACGAAGACTCCCTCAAGAAGATCGCCGACATCACCCGCGCACGGTACTTCCTCGCGAGCACGGAGACCGATCTCCGGCAGATCTATCGCGACCTGAATGCGCGCATGGTGACCGAGACCAAGGAGATCGAGGTCAGCGTGTTCTTTGTCGCCTTCGCCGCCGTGAGCGCGCTGTTGGGCGCGGCGCTGTCGCTCCTGTGGTTCCACCGGATCGCATAGGGAAGGGAGGACGTCGCCTTAATGTCGTTCTTCTGGCCCGAAGCGCTGTTGCTGTTCGCGCTGATCGCCCTGCTGCCGCCGTTCTATTTCTGGCTGCTGCGCCGGCCCAAGGTCGGTCTGAAATTCGCCGATATCGCGCTGGTCAAGGCCGCGGTCGCCGGCAAGCCCAGCTTCCGCCGCCATGTGCCGCCGCTGCTGTTCTTCTTGGCGCTCGGGCTGATGACGTTGGCTGTTGCCCGGCCCGCCGCGGTGATCACGCTGCCGTCGGAGCGCGCCACCATCATGATGGCCATCGACGTGTCCGCCAGCATGCGTGCGCAGGATGTCCAGCCCAGCCGCATGGCCGCCGCGCAAGCCGCCGCGCGCTCATTTGTCGCCGATCAACCGCGCAGCGTACGCATCGGCCTGGTGGCGTTCTCCTCCAACGCCATGATCGCCCAGGCGCCGACCCTCAGCCGCGACGATCTCTACGCCGCCATCGATCGCCTGCGTCCCCAGCGTTACACCGCCGTGGGCAGCGGCATCGTCGCGTCGCTCCAGGGTATCTTTCCGGAATCCGAAGCCGATTTCGCGATGACGTCGTCCTCCAGTTCGATCCGGTTTCGCGGCGGTGCCCGTGTCCTCGAGCAGAAGCCCGAACCCAAGCCGAACACCCCTGCGCCTGTGGCCCCCGGCAGCTACGCGTCCGCTGTCGTCATCCTGCTCACGGACGGCCAGACCAACGCCGGTGTGAACCCCCTGGATGCGGCACGCATGGCCGCCGACAAGGGCGTGCGCGTCTTCACGGTCGGCTTCGGGACGCCCGGCGGCGGCCTGGTGGATTTTGGTGGTGGCACGATGCGCGTGCAGCTCGACGAGGAGACCTTGAAGGCCGTCGCCGAGATGACTCACGCGCGCTACTTCCACGCGGTCACCGAGAACGACCTGAAGGAAATCTATAAGTCCCTGACGGCGCAACTGGTCGCCGAGACCAAGCGCACGGAGCTCACGGCCATGATCGCGGCGCCCGCCATGATCCTGCTGCTGCTGGCGGTCGTGTTGTCGCTGATCTGGTCGAACCGGATGCGTTAAGCGTTGAGACGCTTCGGTCCGCTCACGAACGGGCTGCCTTTCAGATAGAAGCGGAAGTGGGGTTCGGCGTTCTTGGTGATGCCGATGCGAGGACTCATGCCGATCTCCCCCACGGGCACGCGGTCGTTGGCGAGGAACAGCACGCCCGATTCGCACAGATCGATCCCATCGAGTTTGAGATCGATGTTCAGTGCCTGCGCCAAACGCCCAGGCCCGCGCGTCAGATCGCGCAGCGTCTCGGTGCCGCGCCGCCGCGTCATCTGCTTGATCCCGGTCAACGGCTCGAGCGCGCGGATCAGCACGCCGGCGCCATGTCCCGCGTGTTCGCTCGACACGTTGAGCATGTAGGACGTTCCGTAGGCGATGTAGACGTAGGCATGCCCGCGCCGCAAGAACAGGGAGCGGTTGCGCTTGGTCTCGCCGATGAAGCTGTGCGCCGCCGCGTCGTCGTGTAGGTAGGCCTCGGTCTCGACGATGCGGCCGCTGGTGGCGCCGCGCACCACGACCTTGCCGATCAGCCACCGCGCAAGGGTCAGCGTGTCTGCCGGCAGTGATTTACGAGAGACGGGCTTCACCCAGACCGCGATCAGTCCTTGTAGGACGTGTCGAGCTTATCGAGGCGCCGCAGGTAGGCGGCCCACGCCTTGTTCGATGTCTCCATGCGGCCGGCGGGCCGGCCCTGGCCGGTCACGCGCTGCTGCATGCCGATGCTCAACGGTGCTAGGTCGGCATTCCCCCCGGCCTGCGCCGCGATCTGGATTTCGCACACCCGGTTCAACGCATACATGCGCGCGAACGCCTGGCCCACGGTCTCGCCCACCGTCAGCAGCCCGTGATTCTTCAAGATCATGTTGTTCTTGTGGCCCAGGTTCTTGATCAGGTGCTCGCGCTCGTCTAGGTCCAGCGCGATGCCTTCATAGTCGTGATAGGCAAGATCGGCGGCGATCATCAGCGAGCCTTGCTGCAGCGGCAGCAGGCCGTCCTTCTGGCACGACACGGCGACACCGGCGACGGTGTGCAGATGGATCACGCAGTGTGCATCCGCGCGGCCCTCATGAACGGCGCCGTGAATGGTGAAGCCGCCGGGGTTGTAGCCCATGCCCAGTTCGTCCTCGAGGATCGTGCCGTCGGCGGCGATCTTTACGAGATTGGACGCGGTCACTTCGTCGAACAGCGCGCCATACGGATTGATGAGGTAGTGACCCTCGCTGCCCGGCACGCGCGCGGACATGTGGGTGAAGATCAGGTCTTCCCAGCCCTGGAGATTGCACAGCCGGTAACAGGCGGCGAGGTCCACCCGCATCTGCCATTCTTCGGCGGTCACCCGGTCGCGGACACGGGACGGTTTGGGCGCGAGGGAAAGGGCCATGAATTGCCTCCTGAATGTCTGCCAATATACCGCAGACGCCCGGGCCTGACAGGCTGTCCGGTGCAAAGGTCCCCCAAAAAAGCCATACAAAGCTTGATAATTGCCCCTCCGGCAGACACTCTCGCGCCTCCACTCGCAATGACAGGTTGCCCATGATCGCCGCTTTCGCCCGTACCGCCGTCCTGCTGTCCCTGTGCTGGGGCGGCGCCGCGTTCGCGGCCGATGCCGCCAAGCCCGCGGAGGCCCCCGCCGCGAAGGCGGCCGATACCAAGGGCTTTCGCGAATTCGTGATCGGCAGCCCGAAGGCCAAGGTGACGATCATCGAATACGCGTCCTTGAGCTGCCCCCATTGCGCGCACTTCCAGACCGAGACCTATCCCAAGCTCAAGAAGGACTACATCGACACCGGCAAGGTGCGGTTGCTCTACCGCGACTTCCCGCTCGACACCCGCGCGCTCGCCGGTTCGGTGATCGCGCGCTGCGTGGCGCCGGAGAAGGGCTACCCGTTCGTGCAGATCCTGTTCGCCAAGCAGGAGGAATGGGCCGCGGCGCAGAACCCGCTCGAGCCCTTGCGCGCGCTGGCGAAGAGTGCCGGCATTCCGGAAGAAGAGGTCGACAAGTGCCTCGACAAGAAGGAACTCGTCAGCAGCATCATGGATGAGCGCGAGCGTTCAGTGAACACTTACAAAATTGACGCCACGCCCGCGTTCTTCATCGGCGATGAGAACCTGCAGGGCGATGCGCCCTATGAGCAATTTCAGGCGATCCTCGACGCCCAGCTGAAGGCGCCGGCGAAGAAGAAATAGCCGATCCGGGAACGCAGCGGGCCGTTCGCCCGTTAGGCCGTCCATGACCCTGCCGGGCGCGCCCACGATGACCGACATCGCCGAACGTCGCGCCCGCCTGCGCCGCGCGAAGGCCGGCGCGGGCGCACTGCTCATCGCCGCCTTGGCCGTGCTCATCGCGGCGCGTCTCTATCCGGAGCCGTCCTTCTTCGCGGCTCTGGCGCGCGCGGCGGCGGAGGCCGCCATCGTCGGCGGACTGGCGGATTGGTTCGCGGTCACCGCCCTGTTCCGCCGGCCGCTCGGCCTTCCCATTCCGCACACGGGTTTGATTCCCGCGCGCAAGGACGAGATCGGCCGTTCCCTCGGTCATTTCGTCAGTGAGCAGTTCCTGGCGCCGGAATTGCTGATGGCGCGACTGCGCCAGAAAAACCGCGCGCTTCAAGTTGCCCAATGGCTGGAGAAGCCCTCCATCGCCGCCTTCATCGGCGCGCGGATCGCCGCCCTCGTGCCGGCGGCGGTCAGCGGCGCGAACGATGCCGACCTGCGCCGCTTCTTCGCGACCGTGGCGCAAGAGGGACTTCAGCGCGTCGATCTCCGCCCGACGTTCGACTCCATTGTCGACGCGCTGTTGCGCCAAGGGCGACACATGACACTGGCCGACGCGGTCATCGAGATTCTCGATCCCACCATCTTAGGTTTGCGCGAGCCCCTGATCGCCCGCATCGCCGCGCGCACGGGGCGTTTCTTCCCGCGCTATTTCGACCGCAAGATCGCCGAGGAGTTGGTGCAAGGCTTCTCGACGTGGCTACACGACGCGCGTACGCCCGGCAGCGATGAACGCAAGCACCTGGAAGCCTGGCTGCTGACTTGGATCGCCGACATGCGTGCCGCACCCGACTACGCGGCGTTGATGGCGCGCGCGCAAGCCGCATTGGTCAATCACCCGGCGCTGACCCGGTCCCTCGGCGCCATCTGGGACGAACTGAAGGGCGAGCTCTTGGCCGATGCGGCGCGGCCCACGCCCAAGTTGGCGTCGCTCGCCGAACAACTGGTACGCACCGTCGGGCGCCTGCTCCGGGAATCCCCCACCGTGCAGGAGCATTTCAACACGGCGCTCGAGGGTGCTTTGATCAGTTCCATCGCGCCGTGGCGAGCGAGCATCGGCGGCTACATCGCGGACATCGTCGCGAGCTGGGACGGCCAAAAGGTCGCCGAAGTGATCGAATTGCAGGTGGGCCGCGATCTGCAATACATCCGCGTCAACGGCACCATCGTGGGCGCCTTGATCGGCAGCGCCCTGTTCCTGCTCGGCAGCGCGCTACCCTTTGTGCGCGGCGCCGTTCTGGACTAGCTCCGGCAGCGGCGTGCGCCCGTCGCCCAACAGGCGACCGATGGGGATCAGGGGCTCCACGTGATCACAGATCACGCGCACCATCGCCAGGATCGGCACCGCCAGCAGCATGCCGGGAATGCCCCAGATGAAGGCGAATACCATCAAGCCGACAAACACGCACACCGCGTTGATCTGCAGCCGGTGCGACAAAAGCAGCGGGGTGAGCAGATTACCCTCGATCAGCGTCACGCCGGCATAGATCGTCGGCGCGATCGCCGCATCGGTAACCTTGTCGAATGTCATCATGCCGACGAAGGAGAGGATCGCCACGGTGATCAACGGTCCGAGGTAGGGGATGTAGTTCAGCATTCCCGCCAGCACGCCCCACAGCAACGGATCCGGCAGGCCGGCTTTCCAGGCCACGACCGCGCACAACACGCCCATGATGATGTTGATGGCCGTGATTGCGACGAGATAGAGCGAAATGTCGTGTTCCACGGTGCGCGCCACTTCCACCGCGTGCTTCTTGTCGCTGAAGCGCGGCAATCCCTCGACCACGCGTCTGAGGAAATGATCGCCGCTCGCCAGCAATGCGAACAGAAGCAGCAGAACCGTCGCCGTCACCGTCAGGAAGCTGCGCGTGCCGGCGAACAGGTATTCGCTGAGGCTCGGTTCTTTCATCACGACGGTGGTGGCCGTCGTCGTCGGCTGAGTCGATTGCGCGACCTCTTCCACCTTGCGCGTGGCCTGCTGCATCTGCTGGATGGGATTGATCACATCCTTCAGCCGCGCGCGCATCTTGGGCAGTTCCTTCGGGATGCGGGAGACCCATTTCTCCGCAGAGGGTTCCACCACCGAGACCACGCCGCCCACGCCGCCCACAAGCAGCACCACCGTCATCAACGCCGCGACGCTTTGCGGCAGCCGCATGCGCATGAGCAGCCGCATGACCGGCGCCAGCAGCAGCTTCAGCAACACGGCCAGGAACAACGGGATGAAGATGTCGCTGGCGAAGTAGAAGGTGTAGCCGGTCGCGAGAATCGCCAGATAGGCCAGCAGGCCGGCTTGTGCCTTGCCGGCCGGCTCCTGCAGCGGCTTGCCGACGGTTTGCGGGGGCGACTCGTCGCCGAGCTTATCGATCAGAGAATCCATCGCCCAACGTCCCACAAGCACCCGGCGTGGAACAACGCTGTTTCACGCGCGAAAGTTCAACTTCGGGCGTGATCCGGAGAAGTGGGGACCGGTTCTCCGTTGAGATCATGCCCAAATCAAAGAGCTAGAGCGCAATTGCGCTCTAGAGGACGGCAAGGCCGGCCACGGCGGCGGCCATCACGGCGGTCGCCAGCCAGCCGACCGTCCGCAGGTATCCTGTGAGCTGAAACTGGCCCATCACCTTGGTCCGGCTCGCGATTATCATGGTCATGGCCATGACGGGCACGGCCACGATGCCGTTCACGACGGCCGCCCACACCAGGGCTTTCATGGGGTCGATGCCGGTGAGGTTGAGGGCCACCCCAGCCAGGGTGGCGACAGCGATGGTGCCATAGAAGGCTTTGGCCCTCAGGGGCTTGTTGGCAAGGCCCACACGCCATTTGAACGCTTCCCCCACGGCGAAGGCGGCGGAACCCGCCAGCACCGGCAGCGCCAGCAGGCCCGTGCCGATGATGCCCAGGGCGAACACGGCGAAGGCGAACTCTCCGGCCAACGGCCGCAGGGCCTCGGCCGCCTGGGCGGCGCTGCCGATCTCGGTGATGCCTTTCTGGTGCAGGGTCGCCGCCGCGGTCAGCAGGATGAACAGCGCGATCAAGTTGGAGAAGGCCATGCCGATGTCCGTGTCGAGGCGGATACGGGCGAGTTCGGCCGGTGCCTCCTTCGGCGCCGTCTTCAAGGGATGCGCATTGGGGTTCTCGCGCTCTTCCTCGACCTCCTGGCTCGCCTGCCAGAAGAACAGGTAGGGGCTGATCGTGGTGCCGAGCAGGCCGACAATCGCCAGCATGTATTCCCGCGTCCATTGGATCTGCGGCACGACCAGATGATGCGCCACCTCGCCCCAGGGCACGTCCACCACCAGCACCGTCGCCACATAGGCGAACAGCGAGAGCGTCAGCCACTTCAGCACGCTGACATAGCGGCTGTAGCGCACGAACACTTCGAGCAGCACGGAGATCAGGGCGAATAGCACCACATAAGTGAGTTGCGATCCTCCGATCAGCAGCCGCAGCGCCTCGGCCATCGCGCCGAGATCGGCGCCGAGATTGATGATATTGGCGAACAGCAGCAGCGCCACCAGCCCCAGGAGGACGGGCTTGGGAAAATGATGGCGTAGGTTTCCCGCAAGCCCGCGTCCGGTGACTCGGCCGATGCGCGCGCTGATCTGCTGTATCGCCGACATCAGCGGGTAGCTGAAAATCAGTGTCCAGCCGAGGTCGTAGCCGAACTGCGCGCCGGCTTGAGAATAGGTGGCGATACCGGAAGGGTCGTCGTCCGACGCACCGGTGATAAGCCCGGGCCCCATGATCTGGATCAAGGGCGGCCGCGGCGGCTGCTTAACCTCCGCGGGCGTGTTCCCAGGCTTCTCGTCGGACACGTATCACCGAACTTTGTGGAAGGCTCGGCAACTATAACGTCGCCGCCACGAAACGGTTACTCCGCGGGCTGGGCTGCCTCACGCAAGCGCGCCTTGCGGGCCTGTTCCCGGTGGTCCGTGGCGACGAACACGTACACGCCCGGGAGGACGAAGATCGTGAACAATGTTCCGATCGACATGCCGGAGACCACGACCAGGCCCAGCGCGAAGCGGCTGGCCGCGCCGGCGCCGGAGGCGAACAGAAGCGGCAAGAGGCCCGCGACCATGGCCGCGGTGGTCATAAGAATTGGCCGCAACCGCACCCGCGCCGCGTGCTCGATCGCGGTACGCCGGTCGACGCCTTCGGTGATCTGCATGTCGCGCGCGAACGACACCATCAAGATGCCGTGCTTGGTGATCAGGCCGATGAGCGTGATGAGACCGATCTGTGTGTAGATGTTCATGGTCGACAGGCCGAAGAACAGGGGGATCAGAGCGCCGCACACCGACATCGGCACGCTGACCAGAATCACGAGCGGATCCCGCATGCTCTCGAACTGCGCCGCCAACACCAGGAAGATGATGATCAGCGCGAAGCCGAAGGTGTACATCAACTGGTTGCCTTCCTCGACGTATTGCCGGCTGTCGGACAGGAAGGCCGTGGTGTAGTTGCGCGGCAGTTCCTTGGCCTGTTCGCGAAGGAACGCCACTGCTTCGCCCATGGAGACCCCGGGCATCGCCATTGCGCTCAGGGTGGCGGAATTGAGCTGGTTGTATCGTGTCAGGGCGTTGGGCTCGACGGCGGTGGACGCGCTCACCACCGTCGACAGCGGAATCTGCTGGCCACTCGCGGTGCGGACATAGAACTTCGTCAACTCTTCGGCGGAAAGACGCTGCGCGCGCGGCACCTGCGAGATCACTTCGTAGGATCGTCCCTCTAGGCTGAAGCGATTGATGTAATTCTCACCGACGAGGGTGGCCAGCGTATCGCCGATGGCCTGCATCGAGATGCCGAGGTCCTGAGCCTTGGACCGGTCGATGTTCAGCTTGATGACCGGGTTGTTGTAGGTGAGATCGCTGTCGAGCACCATGAAGCGGCCGCTGGCGCGCGCGGCGCCCTTCAGCTTCTCCATCGTCTCGAAAACGGATTGGTAGGAGTCCGGGCTGGTGATCACCATGGACACCGGCAGGTTGCCGAATGAGCCGGGCAGCGAGGGCAGCGTGAAGGCAAAGCCGCTGACGCCGTCCAACGTATTAATCTGCTCTTGCAGCACCGCGATCAAATCATTGACGGACCGGTCGCGGTCCTCCCACGGCGTCAGCTGCATCCCGGCCATGCCGATGTTGGCGCCACCCTGACCGGTGAACGTGAATCGGCCCATGCTTTCGGGAATGGCCTTCAGGGACTCGGCGAGCTTGCGCGTATAGGTGTCGGTGTAGTCGAGGTTCGCGATCTGTGGCGCTTTCACCATCGCCATGACGAAACCCTGATCTTCCGCCGGCGCAAGCTCGGCGCGGGTGTGCATGTACAGGAAGCCGACCGAGAACAGCACGCCGACGACGAAGACGCCCATGGCCAAGGGGTAGTCGAGGGTCCGGGACAGCCGGCGGCCGTACCATTCGGTGACGCGGGTGAAGGTCCGATCGACCATTTTTCCGAACCCGCTGTCGTGCATGTGCGAGTCCAGCAGCTTCGAAGCCATCATCGGCGAAAGCGTCAATGCGATCACGCCTGAGATGATCACCGCCCCCGCCAGCGTGAAGGCGAACTCGCGGAACAGCGCACCGGTGAGGCCGCCGAGGAAGCCGATCGGCGCATAGACCGCCGCCAGCGTGATGGTCATGGCGATCACGGGGCCGACGATTTCGCGGGCGCCGTTCAAGGCTGCCTGGAACGGCGCCTGTCCTTCCTCAATATGGCGGTAGACGTTCTCCACCACCACGATCGCGTCGTCGACCACGAGGCCGATCGCGAGCACCAGGGCCAGAAGAGTCAGCAGGTTGAGGCTGAAGCCCATCACAAGCATGAACATCGCCACGCCGACCATGGACAGCGGAATCGTCACGACCGGGATGATGACGGATCGGAAGGTGCCCAAGAACAGGAAGATCACGATGATCACGATGATGAGCGCCTCGCTCAGCGTCACGATCACTTCCTCGATGGCGGAGACGATGAACTGAGAAACGTCGTACACGAGTTCCAACGTGATGCCTGGTGGCATGCCCCGTTCCAACTCCGGCTGCAACGCACGGATGCCCTTGGCGATGGTGATCGGGTTGCCGCCCGGGGTCGGTTTGATTTCGACGAGCACGGACGTCTTGCCGTCTACTGACGCGCTCGTGTTGTAGTCCTTGCCGCCCAGCTCGACGTCGGCGATTTCCCGCAGACGGACGAGCGCGCCGTTGGCGGACTTGATGACGAGGTTCTGGAACGCCTCCACGTCGGTCAGGCCGGTATCCGCCGTGACGTTGGTGACCACGAACAGGCCCTTCGCCTGGCCTGGCGCCGACTGGAAGTTGTTCGCGCGTATCACGGCCGCGACTTCGGCCGCGGTCACGCCGCGCGCCGCCATCCGGGCCGGATCGATCCACAAGCGCATCGCGAACGTCTGACCGCCGACCGCCGTCGCTTCGCCGACGCCTTCGACTGTCATCAACATCGGCTTGGCGACGCGGTTGATGTAATCGGTCATGGCGGCGGCCGAGACGCCTTCGCTCATGAATGCCAAGTAAAGGATGCCGATCTGCTGACCGGTGGTCTTGGTCACGATCGGGTCATTGGCTTCCCGCGGCAGCTGGAACTTCACCTGCTGCACCTTCGCCAACACCTCGGTCATGGCCGCGCCTGGATCGACGTTCAGTTTCAACGTGACCGTCACGGTGCTCATGCTCTGCACCGAGTTCGAGGTGACGTAGTCGATGCCGTCCACGCTCGCGATCGCCTGCTCGATCGGCGTCGTGATGAAGCCCTGCATCAGGTCCGCCGGCGCGCCCGGATAGGCGGTCGTGATCGTAATCGCCGTGTTGGTGACCGTGGGGAATTGCCGCAGGGGCAAGTCGAAGATCGCCCGCATGCCGACCAGCAGGATGAGCAGACTGACCACCACCGCCAACACCGGGCGGCGGATGAACATATCGGTGAATTTCATGTCTTTGTTCACAGTCGTTCTCGCGTTCTTATTCGCGCGGGATCGCGGCTGGCGTCTTCAGGACCGGATCGGTGCTCAAGGTCACGGCGGCCCCTTCAAACAATTTGGACTGGCCTGCCGTGACGACGCGGTCGCCGGCTTTCAGGCCGGTCACCACGACCCGGTCACCAACATGCTGGCCCGCCACCACGGGCGTGCGGACCGCCTTCAGCGTGGGCTTGCCGTCGGCACCGGCATCGCCCGGGCGCACGACGTAGACGGAATCGCCGTAGATCGTGTGGTCGAGCGCGATCTCGGCGACGGTGAGCATGTCGGCGCGCGCCGGAAGCGCGATCTTCACATTGGCGAACATGCCGGGCATGAGCTTGTTGTCGCGGTTCTGCACGACCGCCTGCAGCTTGACGGTGCGCGTATCGGTCGTGATCTGCGGGTCGAGCACGTAGATGCGTCCCTGAAACGTTTCGCCGGGATAGGCATCGACCGTGATGCTCAGGTCCTGCTCCATCCTGAGCTGCGGGCGCGCCTGTTCGGGCATCGTGAAATCGACATACAAGAACGATGTGTCCGTCAGCACCACCATCGCCTTGCCCGGCTCGAGGTACTGGCCGACTTCGATCTGCCGCACGCCGAGCGTGCCGTCGAACGGCGCGCGGATCTGCTTCTGGGCGATGAGGGCGCTGGCGCGCGCGATCGTCGCCGACGCGGCGTCATACTGGCTCTGCGCCTGATCCAACTGGGACTGGGCGACGAAGCCTTTGGCCTTCAACTGAGTGGAACGTTCCAGCGCGACCTTGGCGAGCTTTTGCTGGGCGCGGGCGGAGGCGAGGTCGGCCTGTTCCGGCGCGTCGTTCATGCGGACCAGAAGGTCGCCCTTCTTCACCGCGGTCCCCGCTTGGAACACGATCTGCGAAACCTGGCCGCCGACTTCCGCCGAGATCACGACCTGATGCACGGCCGCGACCGAACCGATCGCCGTCATGGACTGCTCGATACTGCTCGGCTGCACCACTTCCGTGCTCACCGCCAGCGGCGGCGGCTTATTGTTCGCGAAGAACTGCTTCATCATGATGCCGGTGAAGAGATTCCACCCGACCAGCAGAGCGAGCACCGCTCCCACGGCGGAAGCAGTGATGATGAGCACCTTGCGGCGCTGGCCGGGCGTCAGCGTGCGCGGCGGCGTTGCGGTGGAGCTCGGGGTCTGATGGTCCTGATAATTCATCTGCAAGTCCCTTGAATCACTCGGCAGCGACGGCGGGCATGCGTGCCGCCGGCTGTTCAGGCGCGCGCGCGATCAGTTCGTCGCGCAGGCCGATCGCACGCAACATGGCGTGCACGTTGGAATCCAGTGTCGCCGCCATTTCATCACCGACACCGGTGAGCGCAAGCGAGCCGATCATCAGTTGCATCTGCGCCATCACCCAGAAGGCCTGTTCGGCGGTGGTGGTGGACACCACGTCCCCGCTCGCTCGGGCGGCGTCAAACGACGCGCCGAACACCGGCAACACGCAGTCGGCGAACGCGCGCAAGCCCACGCGGGCGAACTCACCGTCCTCCAGCAAGCTCCGCAGGAAGAGGCGATGCCGCGCCCGGCTGGCTTCGTCCGGCATTGCCGCGAAATACGACGTCACGCCCCACACGATCTCGATCAGCGTCCCGGTCGAAGGCGGCAGGTGCGCCAGGCGCTCGAGCTCCGGGTCCGGCGCTTCGCAGGATTCAAGGATCGCGTCATACAACGCGGTCTTGGTGGCGAAATGCTTGAACACCAGCGCCTCGGACACGCCCGCCACTTCGGCGATCTCGCGCGTGGTCGTGCCCGCGAATCCTTTACGGGCGAACAGGGGGACGGCGGCGGCGACGATTGAGTCCCGACGCGCCGCGGGGGGGAGGCGCTGTGACATGGGCGGCGGAAGTAAGTGTTCACTCACCAGCTGTCAAGGGAATTTCAGGTTAAAACGCAACCGAAGCGAGGGGCTTTTCGTCTTGCTAGGGCCGCAACCACCGCTCCATCATGCCGCGCCCAGGGCCGTCCCGGGGCGAAGCAGGTAACGCCCTCGAATCGCTCAGGATTTCGACGTGTCTGACGCGCCTGCCTCGCCCGAATTCTCCGATGCATCGCCAACGCCGCCGCTGATGCTCGCGGCCATCCGCGACTACGCGGTCGCCATGCTCGATCCCCGCGGACAGGTCCTCAGCTGGGACGGCGATGCGGAAGACATTACGGGCTATGGGGCTGCCGACATCCTCGGCCAGCCCGTCGCCCAGCTCTACACCCCGGAGGATGCGGCGCTCGGAAAGCCGGCGCGCGATCTCGAAGCCACACTCCAAAAGGGGCGATTCGAGGATAGCGCGTATCGGGTGCGCAAGGACGGCGCGCGCTTCCGCGCGCTGATCAGCCTCGCGCCGATGCGCGATGGGAACGGGCGTCTGATGGGCTTCGTGCAGGTCCTGCGCGATGTCTCCCGCCGTATCGAGGCCAAGGAACAGCTCCAGGCACGCGAAGCGCAACACCGCTCGCTTGTGGATACGCTCGTCGCCACCGTCAGCGACGCGGTGCTGACCGTGACCGAAAGCGGCGCGATCCAATCCGTCAACGCCGCGTTCGAGAAGCTGTTCGCGCGTAACGCCGACACGGTCATCGGCAAGAACATCAAGACCCTGATCGCGCCGGACTTCCACGACCACATCGACCGCCATCTGCGCGACGTGCACGTGGGCGGTCCCGCGGCACGCGCCGCGCGGGCCGTCGCCGGCCTGCGCGACGACGGCTCGCATTTTCCGATCGAGATCGCGTTCGGCCAAGCGACCGTCGGCGGCGAGGCAACCTTTGTCGGCGTCATTCGCGACGTCAGCGAGACGGCGCGTCTGCGGGCGCAACTTGTCCAGGCGCGCAAAGGCGAGGCCGTGGGCGATCTCGCCGGCGGCATCGCGCACGACTTCAACAATCTGCTGACGGTGGTTCTCGGCGGCGCGGAGGATCTGGTCGCGTCCTTGGAAAGCCGGCCCGATCTCAAGCGCCACGCTGACTCGGTGCGATCCGCCGCGGAACGCGCCGCGGAACTGACGCAACGTTTGCTCGCCTATAGTCGCCAGAATACTGCAACGCCGGCGCGGGTGGATTGCAACCAGGTCCTGCGCGCCATGCGCCAGCTTCTCCGCCGCACGCTGCGCGAAGATGTGGAATTGCGGTTCTCGTTGTCGGAAGAGGTCGACGCCGTGCTGGTCGACGCCGTGCAGTTCGAAACGGGCGTGATCGGCGCCGTGCGGCGGGCGCAAAACGCCATGTCCGCGGGCGGGCGCCTGACCGTCAGCACGAGCGGCGCGACAGAAGATGAAACCTTCGCAGCCGCGCATCCGAACGTCGATGCGCGCCAATTCGTCGCCATTGTGTTCACGGATAATGGTGCTGCGAAGCCGGGCGACGAAGGACTGGAGGCGGCGCGGAGTCTCGTGGAGGCAAGCAACGGCTTTCTCGACACGGCGCATCCGGGGTCCGGCAACGTTGTGCGCCTTTATTTGCCGGCGGCTGAGGCCGCAAAGGCCGCGGCCGCACCGGCCGTCAGCGCGGCGGCCGCGGCGCGTTCGGGGCTGGTGCTCGTCGCCGAGGACGACCCCTTCGTGCGCTCCTACGCGGTCGCCTGCCTTGAAAGCTTGGGATATCGCGTCATCGCCGCGGTGGACGGCCGCGACGCCCTTGGCCATCTCGACAAGGGCCTCAACCCGGACATCCTCTTCACGGACATTGTCATGCCCGGCGGCGTGAACGGGTGGCAGCTGGCGGAGCAGGCGCTGGTACAGCGGCCTCGGCTGAAGGTGCTCTACACCTCCGGCTATGCCCTCGAGACCCTGGCGGAAGACGGCACGTTGCCGGCGGCGGCACGGGTGCTCAACAAGCCTTATCGCCGCGCGGAACTGGGGCGCCACATGCAGGAACTCATGGGCGAGGTCGCCGCTGCCACGGGTTAGGGTGCGATAACTTATTCGCCTATTGGTGGACCCTTCGGCCGTCCCGTTCGTTTGGGTGATGCCGTGACAGACAAACCCGCCCCAGAACCTGCGCTCACCGTGAACAACTTCGCCGCGCCGCTCCTGATCGCCGGCGCGATTCTGCTGGCTGGTTTCGTCTGGCTGGCCGGCGATATCTTCACGCTGTTCTTGATCTCATTCTTTCTCGCCTATGCCTTCGATCCCCTGGCGGCGCGGCTCACCCGCCGCGGAATGCCGCGGTGGCTCGCTGCCTTATTGATCGTCACCGCGCTGGTGGTGATCGTCGCGGGCGCCGTGTCGTTGGTCGGCCCGCTTCTTTATGATCAGGCGAAGGAGATGTTCCAGAGCCTGCGGGGTGTCGCCACGGCGTTCGCCACACGGGTCGACGCGTTCCTTTCGCCTTACTTCCCGTCGTTGAAGAACAATGGCCTCGCCGCCATGTTCCAGCGACCGGAGCAACCGGTCGGCACGCTCGCCGGCCCGATCGCCGCGCGCGTGTTGTCCGGCGGCGTGGCCTTCGCCGGCTTCCTGGGGCTCGCGCTGCTGTCCCCCATGATCATGTTCTATCTGCTGAAGGATTGGCCGGCGATGACCGCGCACGCCTTCAGCCTCGTACCGGCGCGCCGCCGCGCCGATATGCGCGCACTCGCCGATGAAATGCACAAGGTGCTCTCCGCATTCCTTCACGGACAGGCGTGGGTGTGTGCGATCGACGCGGTGTTGTATTCCGCCGGCTTGATGATCGCCGGCGTGCAGTACGCCATC
The DNA here is from genome assembly GCA_965279655.1 of Rhodospirillaceae bacterium. Taxonomy (GTDB): domain Bacteria; phylum Pseudomonadota; class Alphaproteobacteria; order Rhodospirillales; family Rhodospirillaceae; genus SCTM01. The sequence goes on along the minus strand of OZ257255.1, from coordinate 3,288,906 downwards.
GTCATCGGTATTGTCGCCGGCGCGCTCAAATTTCTGCCCTATGTCGGCGCGGCGATCGGCCTTGTGCTGACCATGGGCGTGTCCTTGGGCCAAACCGGCTGGGACGGCTGGCAGATGGCCGGCATCGGGCTCACGTTCCTCGTGGTCGAAATTATTGAGAACGTCACTTATCCGCGCATCGTCGGCGACCAGGTCAAGTTGCCGCCGGTCCTCGTCATCTTCGCCGTCTTGATCGGCGGAAAGCTGATGGGGGTGCTCGGGGTGTTCGTCGCGGTGCCCGCGTTCGCGGTCGCCCGCGTGGCGGTGAATTTCTGGCTGAGCGGCAAGGTCATCCCCGACTCGGAGAGCGAATCCACGCCCCTGTCCCCGCGCAAGCGTGCTTCCTAAGCCCCAAAGCGTGACTCTGCCCGAAAGAGCGTGTAATCCGGGGAACAACTACCCGTCCTAGGCGGTTCTATTCGCCGACGGTGGCGGCCCGGTAGCGCGCACCCTTAGGTGCGTCCAGGTTCCGCCGCTGCGTTCCGAAACTCCAGGAGGGCCCGACATGGCTGAGACACTCACGCAAAAAGACATCGACGCGATCAAGGAAGACCTGGCGGCGCTCAAGCGCGATCTCGCCAACGCTGTGGCGGACCTGCGCGATGCGAAGGGCGCGGTCTCGGGCATCGCACAGCAACTCGGCGATGAGGCGAGTGCCCTCTACCGCGAAGTCGCCGACCGCGGCGCGAAGGCGACCGAGGCCCTGGGCGCGAAGGTCGAGGAACAGCCGATCACCTCGGTGCTGCTCGCGTTCTGCGTCGGCTACATCGTCAGCCGCGTCACCCGCTAGAGATCATCCCATGGAAGGCATGCTCCGCCTCGCCCTCTTGGCCCTGAACGTGTTGCGGCCCGCCGAGCGCTTGAGCGCCGGCGCGAGCCGCATCACGACCACGGCCCTGTTCACCGTAGGCGCGGTCATGGCGCTTGTCATCGGCTTCGGCTGTCTGATCACCGCGGCGTGGATCGCCCTTGTTCCGCTGGTGGGCGCGGTCAGCGCCGCGCTGATCGCCGGTGCATGCTTCTTCATTCTGTCCGCGATCATGTGGTTGATGGCGCGGGCGCGGATCACCGAAGGCCGTGACCATGAGAAAAAGGCCGACCACGATCCGTTGGAAGCGATCGCCGACCTGCTCGGCAACGGCCCCGACTCGGACCTCAAGCGCTTGTTGGGCGAGAACAAGCTGCCGATCCTGCTGGCCGCCCTCGTGGCCGGCCTGACCTTGGGCGGTAGCGGCCGCCGCCGCTAACTCACTTTAGGTGAGCGGATCCAACCGCCGCAGGAACGTGCGCACCGTTCCTGTCACCAACGCCGGGTCTTCGATCTGCGCGTGATGCGACAATCCGGCGAAGATTTTCAGCTGCGGCTTCGGAATGCCGTGCGCCATCGCGCGTGCGACCGACGGGCCGTTGATGTCGTGCGCGCCGCAGGTGACCATCACCGGCACCGCGATCTCGCGTAAGCGCCGCCGCACGTCGAAGGTCGCCCACGATCCTTGCACTTGAAACCGGTCCGATCCGACCATCGCGCGATGCGCGCGGTTGTTCATCGTCTCCTGCTCCAATGGCGCCAGCCAATCCGGCGGCTCCGGCAAGCGGCACATGTGGGCCTTGAAGTAAGCGTTCAGCGCCGCCATGCGCTCCGGCGTGCCGACAAGGCCTTCGCGCACCGCGCGGGCGTCGATCCCATCCAGCGCCGCCAGGTTCGCGGCTTCGGAAGCCTGTTGCACGGACGCCGCCGGACTGCTGCCGCATAACACCACGCCAGCGACGCGGGTCGGATTGCGCAGGGTGTGATTGAGCACGGTCCAGCCGCCGGTGCCGTGGCCGATCAGGATCACGCGCGGCAAGCTGAGCTTGGTCTGCAGGGCTTCGAGATCGTCGCGGGCGCGATCGAGGGAGTAATGATCCGGCGCGTCCGGCGCATCGGACTTGCCGCAGCCGAGCGCGTCGTAGAACACCACCACCCGTTCATCCGCCAGGGCGCCGAACGGGAACATCGCCCGGCTTGTGGCGGCGGGCCCGCCGTGCACCACGATCACCGGAAGCCCGTTGCCCGATCCCGTGGCGCGATACCAGATCTTGCCGCCGGGCATGATCGCGAAGTCTTCGCGGTCGGGCGCGATACGCGGCACCCACAGGCTGGGCTGTGCCTCAAGCTGGCGCGTTTGCGGCGCGCAGGCGGCCAGACCCGCGGCGCTGGCGCCCAGAAGTACGGAACGGCGGGGAAGAGAGGTCATGGCAGTCTCCGGACGCGTCAAGGGCGCGGGCCGTTCGTGCCACCCGCAACAGTATAACGTCTGAAGGGCACGGATGGCCCGCCGGTTCCGTCTTATAAGCTTCTGGAACTATGGTGCCGGGCGGACGGCGTACCAGACTTGGCCCAGCCACTCGTAGAACGCCATGTAGGTGGTGGACAGGGCGGACATCCGCGGCACCAAGTCGCGCGGGATGTTGTCGGCCGCGCGGGTGAAGTCGGTTCCCGCCGGAATCACCACAAGTCCCGTGGCCCGGAACAGGGCCGTGGAGCGCGGCATGTGCGACGCATGGGTCACCAGCACGATCTTCTGCACGCCTGCGGCTTTCAGGATCGCGGCACTTTCCGATGCGTTCTCGCGGGTATCGCGGGATTTCTCCTCGATCCACTGCACCGGTACGCCGAAGTCCTGCTCCAGTGCCGCCTTCATCGTCGCGGAATAGGTGGTGTTGGTGTCCCGCACCGGGCCGCCGCTCGCCAGGATCGGCAGATTGAGCAGGCGATGGAGATGCGCGGCATAGCGAATGCGCACCAACGAATACTCATCCAGCCGCACGCCGCCGTATTCCACCGCGCCCGGCGATGCACCGGCGGACAGCACCACGATGGCCTGGGCCGACTTGGCCTTCTCCAGATCGGCCAGTGGTGGTTCGGTTTCCACCCAGGCGCTGAAGCGGTTCGCGAAGTACGGCGCGCTGGCGAGATAGAAAGCAATCGTCACCAGCCAGAGCACGAAATACCCGGTCCAGCGCCGCCACAGGCTGAGGACAAGTCCGAAGGCGAGGCCCAGCACGATAATCGCGGGAAGCAGCGCGAGGCCTTTGAGCGTTTCGTATAAAGTCATTGGAACGTTCTCAATCCTCTCGGCGGAAGCGTATAATCACCCGCATGGCGTTCGAGTCTTACCGTCGGTTCACCAGCCCGCAAGTCTATCGCACGTTGCCCGATGGCCAGGCCCTTAAACTGGGCACGGCCAGCCTGCCTGTGCTGGGCGACCGCGTGCGGGTGATCTGCTGGAACGTCTTCAAGGTGGTGCGGGCCGGCGCGCTGGCCGACCTGGCGACCCTCTCCTCGGAAGCGGACCTTGTGTTGCTGCAAGAAGCAGTGCTGCACGGCGCGCAGCCTCACGCGCTGCATCTCACCGGCGGGCTGGAATGGGTCATGGCGCAGACCGCCGGCCACGCCACCCGCGCCATCACCACCGGACCGAAAACCGGCTGCCGTGCGCCTGCGCTGGAGGTGATTTCCCTGCGCACCCTCGATCACGAGCCCATCGTCCGCACACCCAAGGCTTCGCTGCTCACGCGCTATGCCACGGCAAACGGTACGCTCACGGTGGTCAATGTGCATGCCATGAACTTCGTGCCGCTCGCCAAGTTCGCGCGCCAGATCGCGCAGGTGAGCCAGTTGGTGGAAGCGGAGCAGGGGCCGCTGCTGATCGGCGGCGACTTCAATACCTGGAACCCCTCGCGCGTCCGCCTCGTCATGAGCGCGATGGAGAAGGCCGGTCTCACCCGCGTGCCCGTCACTGTCCCGCGCCGCTGGCGGCACTTGGGCCAGCAGCTCGATCATGTTTTCACGCGCGGCTTGAAACTGATCGAAGCGCGCCCGCTCGCCCATGTGGTCAGCTCCGACCACATCCCGCTCCGCATGGAATTCGCGTGGGAGTGAGCTACTTCGCCTTCTTCCCATCTAGGAAGGTGATGATGGCGCGCATCTCCGTGTCGGAGAGGTAGTCGAAGGCGGGCATCAACAGGCCGGTCTTTGACTTGCGGTCCGCGGCGGCGCGGCCGACCTTCAGGAATTCCATGAACGCCGAGTCCGTTCCCTTGAGGAAGGCCGACTTCGTGAGATCGAGGCCTGAGTCCTTGACGCCCTTGGCATCCGCCCCGTGGCATTCGACGCAATTGTCCATGTACGTCGCCGTCGGATCGGCCATGTCGGCGGCCCGCGCGGTGCCGCCCGCGAGAAGCACGGCGGCGAAGGAAAAAGTAATAAGGCGTGTGTTCATGATCGCTCAGCTGTTCAGGAATTGGCGCACGATGGCCGCGGTTTCCGCGGTCTTAGCATCGAGGAAGCCGTGGTTCCAGCCGGGAAGGTCGTGAACACGGCCGTTCTTGAGATGCGGCGCCACGCGCGGCGTATAGGCCCACAGATCGTCTTCCGGATTGAGCACCAGCACCGGCTGGGTGATCTGCGGCAGCACGCTTGCCAGATCGTAATTGAACGCCGCGCGATGGCCCCAGGGCGCTATGTCGGGATTGCGGCGGCTTTCGAGGAAGATGTTCGCGCGCCGCGCCGGGTTTGTCTCCATCGGCCAGAACTCATCGCGGAAGTGCGCCCACTTCGCCCCCATGCCGCCGATGCGCTGGTCGATCGTCTCGGGCGTGTACTGCTTGCGGAACGCCGCAAGCTCTTCCGGCGTGAACACGGTGGCGGAGATCATCACGATCTTGCGCACGGTCCTCGGTTGCTGGCGCGCCATCTCCACGGCCGTCAATGAACCGGTGTGATAGCCCATCACATCGACCATGCCGAAACCGAGCGTGGCCATCAGATCGAGCATCTCCGCCGCGTAGTCGGCGATTTCCGGCGGCGATTGCGGCGGGTCCGACAGGCCGAAACCCGGCGTGTCCGGCGCCACCACCGTATGATCGCGCCCCATCTCCGCGGCGAAATTCTCGAACACATAGCTGGAGAGTGGGCTGGGATGCAGCAGAAGAAGCGGGCTCGTGCCCCCGGCCGGTCCGGCGCGGCGGAAGTGGATTTGGCCGAAGCGTCCCATGGCATAGGCGCGCCGCACCGTGGCGCGGTCAGCGATTGAGTTGGCGTTCATGGCGTCCCATCGAATTTCAGGCGCACTCTAGCCCGCGTGCCCGGACAAGGTAAGCTTGCGCCATGGATGTCGCACAGATCGACCGCGCCTTTGTGCGCCTGGCGGAAGGCTTGGTGCAGTACCGCCACGCCGGCACCGGCGATGCGGGCACGCTGCCGCTCTACATGGTGCATGCCGGCCCGGGATCGTCGGCCGGCCTTGCGCCGTTGATCGCGGCCCTGGCCGACAAGCGCCGGGTGATCGCCCCGGACACACTGGGGAATGGGGATTCCGTCGCGCCCGCGCAACCGGAACCGGACCTGATCTATTACGCCGACAGCGTCATCCGGGTGATGGACGCCCTGGGATTGGAGCGGGTGGATTATTTCGGCACCCACACCGGCGCGCACATCGGCATCGAACTGCTGATCAAATACCCCCACCGCATCCGCTGCGCGATCTTCGACGGCATCGGCATTTTTCCGGACGATCTCAAACGCGAGATGTTCGCGCGCTATGCGCCTGCCGTGCAGCCGGACGAATTCGGCCGCCATTTGATCTGGGCCTTCCAGTTCGTGCGCGACCAGATGGTGCACTTCCCCTACTTCTTGCGTGACCCCGACCATCGCATGAGGACCAACAGCATGCCCCCGCCGGCGTACCTGCATGGCTGGGCGCTGGAGGTGTTGAAGGGTCTCACCACCTATCACAACGGCTATCGTGCCGTGTTCAAGCACGACACCAAGGGCCGTTTGCCCTTGGTGAAGCTGCGGCCCCTGATGTTCATGGCGGTGGAGCCGGATCCGCTCACCCAATACCTCGATGAAGCCGCGGCATTGCTGCCGGGCGCGCAGAGGACGCTCATCAAGCAGGGCGACGCACCGACGGCACGGGTGCGCGCGATCGAGGCGTTCCTCGACGCGAGCTGAGAACCACTTCTAAGATTTACTGCGGCAGACGGAACACCCACCGCCGGTCGGCGGTGAGGTCCACCACATCCGCGAGGGGCTTCTCGGCGCCCGGCATCGCGGCGCCGATCACCACGAACGCGGCCGCCTCCAATCCCGACGTGGGCGCGCAAGCCTTGGCGCGACAGACGGCGAGTGCCGTACCGCTTGCCGTCAGCACGGCCCCGCGGCCCGCCAACAAGGCCGCACGCTGTGTCGCGCGACCCGCATCGCCGAAGAAGGCGAGCAGAGTGTCGCGATGCTCTTCCGCTGCCTTCTTCGCCGTGGAAGGCTTGTCCGTGATCGCGTCCGTGGGGGGCTCTGCCTTCCGCGCTGCTGCGGTATAGGCGTCCGCGGCCTGCGCGATGACTTCCTGCGCATGACCGCCCGGTGTGGGCCGGAAATAGGCATCCAGCAGCGCCTGCAGCGCGGCGCTTCTGTCCGATTGCATCGCGGCGACGGATGCTTGCTGTTGGGCAGCAGCGTCCTTTGCCTCCTGCGCGGCTTTTGTCGCCGTCGCCACCGCGTCGCGCAAAGTCCGCATGAGCGTCCGCTGTGCTATCGCGGGCGGCAGCAGCGTCATGTCCTGCCCGGCCTCCGCTGGCCACGCCTTCGGATCGAACGCCGGTCCGACAGCGCCGATGAGGACGAGGGCCGCGTGCTCACGCGCCGAGATCGGGCTGCAATCCTGATCGAGACAGGCCGCGTGATCGCGTGGCGAGCGCACGATGTCGCCCGCCGCCGCATGAACCGCCGCGCGCACCAGGGCCTCTCCCTCTGCGCTCCATTGCGTCACCGCATCGGTCAGCGTCTGGCGTGCCGCGCGTGCGGCGGCCTCGGCCTGCACCGCGCCGACCATCGTGGCCCGTTCGCGGGCAACCGTTGCGTCGTACGCTGCTTTGGCGCGGGCGAGCGCATCCATGGCCGCGGCGAGCTTTTTCTCGTCGAGCCCGTCCGGTGTCCGGGCGGCGGCCAACTGCGCCGTCGCGGCATCGAGGTCAGTCGACCGTTCGCGCACGTTGCGCCGCTGGGTGTCGTGCTCGCTGTCCGCGGCGGCGGCCGACGCATCCGCGCGCAGGCGCTCCTGCTGCAACGGGCGCAGCGACGTTCCGGCGTGAGCTGTGCCGGTGAGAAGGAGAAGCGCTGCGGCGAGGGCCGCGATCATTGCGCCGGCGCGTGCGCCTTGGCCCAGGCTTCCGTGCGCAGCACCGCGTTGGCGCGGATGTTCTGGAAGAACAAGTCCATGTCGTGCATGTGCAGCACTTCGCCCGGCAGCACGTTGAGCACGAAGTCCGGATCGGTGGGGATATCCGCATACAGTGCGCCGTCGCGGCAGGTCGCGCCGACGATCCCCGGCTTCACGGCCGGCAGCGGGTCATCGCCGGTGAGTCCGGGCAAGGCGCCGAGGTTGCTGGTCTTCGGCGCATCGGGCTGCGCGATATCGAAGGTCAGCGGATTGATGCACAGGACCTGCTTGCCTTCCTCGGTGTTGTACTTGGCGATGTAGCGGTCTTCGTTCCGCTTGTTGCCAGCGCTCGCACTCCCGTTGCGGCCGAACGTATTCCAAGTCACGACGCAGCCGGTCTGGTCGGGCTTCTCGCAGGCCACGATGTTCTTGAACTGACGCCCGAACGTACCCGCCGGCACGCCGATACCGATCGCATAGCCGGCGACGAACCGGTCCTTCAACTCGGTCTGGTCGATCATCTGTTCCAGCAGCGGCAGCAGGTGGAACGTGCCCTGGCTGTGGCCGACGAGGATGAACGGGCGGCCCTTGTTCTCATGTTCAATGTAGTAGGCAAAGGCGCGCTTCACGTCTTCCAGCGCGAAGGCATAGGCCTTCGGACCGCTCGGCGAAGGGCCGGTGGAACCGAAGGTCGCCTGGCGATAGCGCGGCGCGAACACCCGGCAGCAGGCATTGAAGATCGCGGCCTGACGGGCCACCACACTCGCATCGGTCCAATCGTTGACCTGCTTGTCGGCGATGTCCTGCACCCAGTCGGTGTTGTTCCGGAACGTCGTCGGGTGAATATAGAAGACGTCGAACGCGGCCTTGTCCTGCGCATCCGGGAACGGATTGTTGGCGGGCACGAGATCGGCGAGGTCCTTGCGGCCCGGCCAGGCGGCCCAGGAGTCCGCCTTGGCATAATCGGGTGCCGGCGGCTTGGGCTGCGTATCGAAATCCGCGGTCGGCCCGGGGCCGCTCATCTCCGGGCCGCGCAGTGCGGCCTTCTTCGCCCCCGGCAACTCCGGCGGCGCCTTCAACAGGATCACCCCGGCCACAGCGGCCAGGACAACGGCAAGCGCGATCAACACGGTATTGCGGCCCATCGAAAGCTCCTCCTTGTATTGCGGGCACAGTATGGCCGAGGGCCGGGCGGCTTCCTAGGCCCGCAAGGCCTTATGCGCCGCGCGTGGTAGCCTCTGCCCATGATGCGCGCGCGGATTCTTCAAGGCGGACTACTCGGCTTCCTGGCGTTGACCGCCGCCTACCTTGCGTGGGACTGGCAATTCTGGGTGCGCCACTTCCGCAGCCCCGGCGACGAGACGCTGCTCTACGACATCGACTGGTACAACCCGCGGGCCCGCATCGCCGAGGGCATGGGCCGCGACATCCCGCGCGCGACGGCGGAAGATTCCAGCCTCGATCCCCAGGCGCTTGCCGCCGTGGTGGATTATGCGAAGTCCAAGGACTCCTACGCTTTCCTGGTGCTCGCCAACGGCCGCATCGAGGCCGAGATTTATAAGGACGGATTCGGTCCGGAGACCCTGTTCGACAGCCAGTCGATGCACAAGGGCCTGTTCGGCCTCGTCTTCGGCGCGGCGGTGGACGCGGGCACCATCCCGTCCATCGACGTGCCCGCCGCGACTTACCTGCCCGAATGGCGCAACGACGCGCGCTCCGCCATCACCATCCGCGACCTGCTCGCCAATGTCAGCGGCCTCGCCGAGCCGCCGTTCTCGGAGAAGCCCTGGTCCGATGCCTACCGCATGTTCCTGGGCTCGCACATCGACCGCCTGGTGCTGGGCGTGCCCGCCGCCGAACCGCCGCGCACGCGCTACGCCTTCAATCACGTGAACAGCCAGATCCTGCACGTCATCCTGACGCGGGCGACCGGGAAGACCTACGTGGATTTCATCCGCGAAAAAATGTGGACGCCGCTCGGCAACGGCGCGGCGCAAGTCCGGCTGGACCGCGAAGGCGGCTCCGCGCGCGTCATCTGCTGCATGCAAACGCAGCCGCGCTCCTGGGCGCGCCTCGCCCAGATGCTGCTCGACGGCGGCAAGGTCGGCGACCGCCAAGTCATCTCGCCGGAATGGATCGCGCAGGCCACCACGCCCGGCGCGCTCAATCCCAATGCCGGCTTCCATGTGCTGATCGGCCAGCCGGCCCCGCGCCGCACCACCACGGCGCGCGCGCAGCAGACCCGCGCCACCGAACCGTTCGCCGTTCCGGATGTCTACTACCTCGAGGGCCGCGGCGGTCAGCGCACGCTCTGGATCCCGTCGAAGAACATCGCGGTGATCCGCGTCGGCAAAATCGACTTCACCTGGGACGACGCGAAGGTCATCAATCCGCTTATTGCGGGGCTGAAGCCGGCACAGCCGTAGCGGGCACTGCTGCCTTGGCCCGCACCACCAGCACCAACATGGCCGCCACTACCATCGCCCCGATGCCGTACAGGAACGGTCCCGGCAGCAGGAAGGTAATGAGGAACCCCGAGAACAGCGGGCCGATCGCGCGGCCCAGGCTGCCGACGGATTGGTACAGGCCCATCACCATGCCGCGTTCGGTGTCGGCGGCTTCCTTGGAGACGAGGCTCGACACACTCGGATTGAACGTCGCCAGCCCCATCGGCAGGAAGATCTGCGCGATGAACAGACCGATCGGCGCGGTGATCAAGCCGGGGATGGTGATCGAGGGCGTGTAGATGCTGGTGATCACCAACGCGAGGCCCAGCGCGTAGAGGGCGCAGCCGGCGATGGTCAACTTCAACTCGCCGAAGCGCTTCGCGAGCCGTCCGACCACGAACATCTGCATCAGCACCATGATCACCGCGGCGAAGGCCAGCATGGTGCCGACTTGGCGCGGGCCGAAGTCGAGGGTGTGCATGGTCCACAACGCGAAAGTGGATTCGAACACCACGCCGCCGGTGGTGAACACCATCGCGGCGACGAACAGCAGCAACAAGCCGCGGCGCGCGCGCACGGAGCCGAACTGCTCCCAGCGCGACTTCGACGGACGGTTCTTGATCTTCTCCCGCGCTTCGGCGGTGAGGGATTCCGGCAGGAAGAACACGGTCGCCATCAGCGCCAGGAAATTCATGCCCGCGCAGAACAGCGCGATGAACTCGAAGTTCGCGTTGGTCTTGTCGGTGCCGGCAAGAAAGCCGCCCACCAGCGGTCCGATAATGAAGCCCAGCGAAAGGGCCGCGCCCACCATGCCCATGCCCTTGGTGCGGTTCTGCGGCGTGGTGATGTCGGTGATGTAGGCGAAGGCCGCGCCCAGGTTGCCGGCGAACAGGCCGCCGACAAACCGCACCACCGCCAGCCAGGCGAGGTCCGTGGTGAAGGCGATGACGACCCAGGTGATGACGGCGCCGATCTGGCTGATGATCAGGATCGGGCGGCGGCCCCACTTGTCGCTGAGGCGGCCCCACACCGGCGCCATGATGAAGGAGCCCAGCGCGTATAGCGCGGCGATGATCGTCACCACGGAATCGGGCGCGCCGAGAGATTTGCTGAAGTACGGGAAAACGGGGTTGAAAATCCCCACGCCCATTAAGTCGAGCAGGATAACGACGAACAAAATCCGCATGAATGCCCCTGGCTGGACCCGCCCTAATCTGACGGGGGCGGGTCACGCCCCCCGTGAATAGGGCCGCACGATAGGGGATGAGATTGCGGGGTGCTGGCTTCCTGTCGCGTGTTGACCACCGCGCGGATGGGCTTCAAGAATGCGCCCGCAGAATGTGAGGGGTCCGGATGGCGCGCGAATACGGCAGCAAGGGGTGGGTCGGCGTATGTCCGCCCCAGGCCAATCCCACGGTCGAAGCGGAAATGGGCGTGTGCCTGCCGGAGGGCATCACCATGCTCACCGCACGTCTCACCAGCACCTCGCCGGATCCCCGCCAGCGGATGGAGGATTACTACGATCGGCTGGACCACACGCTGAACGCCTACGACACCATGCCGCTGGATGCTTTGGCATTTGCGTGTACGGCGTCGTCCTATCTCGTCGGGCTGGAACGGGAGAACACGGAAATCGCCGCGCTCTCCAAAAAGCGCGGCTATCCCATCGTCACCGGCGGCCAGGCGATCGTCGCGGCCCTGCGTGCGCTGAAGGTGAAGCGCCTCGCCATCGGCGCGCCGTACCCGGCCTGGGTGCTCGATGCCTGTCGCGCCTATTACACCTCCGCCGGCTTCGAGATCGTGGCGATGAAGCAGATCGTCACCCGCTCCACCGATACCCGCACGATCTATGAACTCTGCAGCGACGACGCCATCGCCGCCGCCGAAGAACTCGACATGAGCACCGCGGACTGCGTGGTGTTCACCGGCAGCGGCATGCCCAGCTTGCGCGCGATCAAGGCCGTGGGCGAAACCACCGGCCTGCCGACGCTCGGCACCAATCTCTGCCTCGCCTGGCAGGTGAACGAAATCCTGAAGCTGCCCAAGGCGGCAGGTCCGCATCCGCTGTTCAACGGCTGGCAGGACCGCATCGGGCGGCTCTGACAGCCACCGCTCGTCACTGCATCTCCGGAGTTGTTAGCGCGTGACTGGCCAGTCGCGTCAGACTGACGTCATGGCCCAAACCGCGCCGACCGTTTCCGACCTCGCCGCCGCCGCCGTGGCGCTCAAGCCCGCGCTCGCCGCGCAAGCTGAAGACGCCGAGCGCGCGCGCGACCTTCCGGCCGCCACCGTCGCGCTCCTGAAAGACGCCGGCTTCCACCGTCTCTACATGCCCAGGCGCTTCGGCGGCTATGAAATGGATTGGGGCGCGCACTTCGCCGTGTCGCGGGAAGTCGGCGAGGCTTGCGGCGCCTGCGCCTGGATGACCTCGCTCGTGTTCTCTCACATCATGTGGGTTGGGCGTTTCGGTGCGGCGGCGCAGGAAGAATTCTTCGCCCGCAGTCCCGATCCCATCCTCGGCACCGGCTCCGCCGGGGGCGGCTTGCTGGTACCGGTGGACGGCGGCTTTCGCCTCACCGGCCGTTGGGGCTTCGTGTCGGGCATCAGCCACGCCGGGGGCGCGATGGTGGTGGCCAAGACCGAAGCGGACAAACTGTTCTCCCACTTCGTTCTGTTGCTGCCGGGCGAATACGAGATCGAGGACACTTGGGATGCGGAAGGCCTGCGCGGTACCGGTAGCCACCACATCCGCGTGAAGGACCAGTTCGTGCCGGCCCGTCGTGCCGCGCCCCGCGATGCGTTCCTCTCCACCGAGCCGCCCGGCGCGAAGTTGCATAACAGCTACGTGTATCGCCTGCGCCCAGCGCCCTATCAGAAGAGCTGGTTCGCCGGCCCGTTGATCGGCACGGCCCGCGGCGCGCTCGCGTCGTATCTCACACAGACCAAGGAGCGCGTTGGGCAGTTGTTCGGGGAGTCCATCGCCGGACAGGAGCCGGTACAGATCCGCATCGGCGAGACCATCGCGGAGATCGAAGCGGCGACACTGATGTTCGAGAACTTTCTCAACGTCCTGCACGAACGCGGCGCGGCGGGCGCGGAGATTCGCGGCGAAGACCTCCTGCGCGCGAAGCGCACAATGGCGCTCGGCGCACGACTATGCCTTCAAGCCACCACGCGGCTGTCGGGCATGATGGGCGTCACCGGCCAGACCGCGAAGAACCCGGTGCAGCGTCTGTTCCGCGATTGCCGCACCATTTCCACTCATATCGAGCTGAACTGGGATCATTCCATGACCCCCAGCGGCAAGTTCGCGCTCGGCTTAAAGACGGGTGATCCCATGATCGACGGCGGCGCCCCGACCACCGGCGCGGCCACACGGGCGATGCTGGGGACGCAGGTTTAGCGCGCGATCAGGAAAAGTGGCGACCGGTTTTCCGTCCGATCGCGCGCCACTTATCAAAGCTCGACCGCCGCGGCGATCTCGTCCAACAAAATACGGTCGCTAAAGGGTTTCCGCAGCACTTTGTCCTGGACGGTGCCGTCGGGGACGTCGAAGGCGGTAACGTAAAGCACCTTCAAATCCGGCTGTTGCTTGCGCGCCAAATTCACCAGCGCGAAGCCGTCCAACCCGTTGGGCAAGCGGATATCACTTATGATGATATCCATCCGATCCTGTTCGAGCACCCGCATCGCGCCGGCGGAATCGCTCGCCGCCTGGACCTCGAGGCCGGCCTGAGTCAGCACCCGCGCCATACTATATCGGGCGGTCGGTTCATCCTCGACAACGAGAACCTTGGTCATCAGCAACTGTCCAACGCGGGTCGATCTACGGGATGCCGAGCTATTAAACTATTTGCCCTTCGACGGGAACCTTTCAACGGTTCGTTTCGTTATTCAACCGCTGCTTGCCAACTTTTCGGCATTTGTCTGAGGCGGCAGCAAGGGGCCGGCTCGGTTCGAATCTCTTCCAATAGTGGCTCTACCGCGCCACTTCCCACAGGAATGACCATGGCAACAAGCATCCTCCCGAAGCTGCTGGCGCAGCATCAGGCGAACCTCCTCACGGAATGGACCCAGTCGCAGCGCGACGTGCTGGGCGCCGGGGCGGTCACCGCCGAACATGGCGAGCAATCGCGTCGCTTCGTCACCGCCCTTCAGCAGGGCGCGCAGACTGGTGACCTTCTGGATATCAACGCCGCCGTATGGGGCCCGGCCCGCGAGGTGCTCGAGGACGTTTCCCACGCGCGCGCGCTCGCCGGCGGCTCTCCCAGCGAAACCGCGACCTTCGTGTTGTCCTTGAAGGGGCCGCTGTTCGACCTCTTGCGCCGCGAAACCGGCAAGGACGCGGAGAAGCTTTCGCAGGAAATTTGGACGACGACGGTCCTGCTCGACAAGCTCGCCATGCACACCATGGAGATCTTCCAAAAAAGCCGCGAAGAGGTCATCCGCCGCCAGCAGGAAGACATGCTGGAAATGTCCACGCCCGTGGTGCAACTGTGGAAGGGCATCCTTGCCTTGCCGCTGATCGGCACCCTCGATAGCGCCCGCACCCAGGTGGTGATGGAGAATCTTCTCCAGGAGATCGTGAAGACGGAAGCCGAGATCGCCATCATCGACATCACCGGCGTGCCCACCGTCGATACCCTGGTCGCACAACACCTCCTGAAGACGGTTTCCGCCGCGCGTCTGATGGGCGCGGATTGCATCATCAGCGGCATCCGCCCGCAGATCGCACAAACCCTTGTCCACCTCGGCGTGGAACTGAACGTGATCTCCAAGGCCACCATGGCCGACGCCTTTGCCCTCGCGTTACGCCGTACCAATAGGGCCGTCGTTGACCGCGCCAAGGCCGTCCCCGCGCGGACGCAGGATGCACCTTCCGCCGTGACGGAGTAGTCCGTCATGGAACAAATCCCGATCATGAAGATCGGCGATTGTCTGTTGGTGAGCATCCAAGTGGACATGCACGACCGCATGGCCATGACGCTGCAGGATGATCTCACCAACCGCATCGTCGCGACCAATGCCCGCGGCGTGATGATCGATATTTCCGCGCTGGAGATCGTCGATTCCTTCATCGGCCGCATGCTCAACAACATCGCTTCCATGTCGCGTGTACTCGACGCGGTAACCGTGGTGGTGGGCATGCGCCCCGCCGTGGCGATCACGTTGGTCGAGCTCGGCTTAACCTTGACCGGCGTAAAGACCGCGCTGAACGTAGATCGAGGTCTCGCGCTCATCCGCGGAATCATCGACGAAGCGAACGGCCTTGATCGTTGAAAAAACCACGACGCTTCCCGTTCGCGTGGGTGAGGACGTCGTCCGCGTACGGCAGATCGTCCGCACGGAAGCCGTCAGCACCGGCCTAAGCCTCGTCGATCAGACCAAGATCATCACGGCGGCCAGCGAGATCGCCCGCAACACCATCGACTACGGCGGCGGCGGCGACGTCACGGTTGATCTCGTCAAGTTCAACGGCCGCAAGGGCGTGCGCGTCGTGTTCAGCGACAAGGGGCCGGGGATCCCGGATCTCCAGCGCGCGCTGACGGATGGTTATACCACCGGCGGCGGCTTGGGTTTGGGCCTGAGCGGCGCGAAACGTCTCGTCAACGAATTCGATATCAAGACGAAACCTGGGGACGGGACGGTCATCACGCTGATCCGCTGGAAATAATATGGCATTCGCGATTTCGGATTCGTCGCAGATTGCCCAGGCGCGGCGTGCCGCCATGGCGTTTGGTGCGGCGGAACTGCTGGATGAAACAGAACGCGGGCGTCTCGCGCTGGTCGTCACGGAGCTCGCCACCAATATTCTAAAGCACGCCAGCGGCGGCGAACTCGCCATTCACACCTACGACGATCCTTCCGGCAGGGGCGTGGAAGTGATCGCCATGGACAAGGGCGGTGGCATCGCCGATATGGCCCGTGCCATGCAGGACGGATTCTCGACGGCGGGCACCCCGGGCGGCGGTCTCGGCGCCATCGTCCGACAGTCCGACACGTTCGAGGTGTTTTCTCGTCCCGGCCTCGGCACAGTGCTGATGATCAGGGTCACCCGTGCGAAGCCGACCGAGTCGGCCATGAAAGTCGGCGCCATCGTCGACCCATACCCGGGCGAGCAGGTTTGCGGTGATGCCTGGACCTACGTTTCCACCCCTGGCGGTCCCAAAATCATCATGGCCGATGGTTCAGGCCACGGCCCGCTTGCGGCCACGGCTGCCGGCCTTGCGGTGGAGGTGTTCCGTGAGAATGCCGGTGAGTCCTGTGTCGATATCATGCAGCGTATTCACGGCGCTCTAAAGCCCACGCGTGGCGCTGCGGTCGCGATCGCCGAGATCGATCACGCCGCGCGGCTGGTGCGGTTCATCGGCGTGGGCAATATCACCGGCGCCGCTATCATGGGTGCCGAGGTCAAACGGCTCGTGTCCCATAACGGTACCGCGGGTCATCTCGCGCCCCGTATACGGGCGTTCGAGTATCCCTTCGCGGCTACCCCCACGGTCCTCCTTCACTCCGATGGCCTGACGAGCAAATGGGATATTGGAGCCTATCCGGGGTTATTGGTCGCGCATCCAAGTCTCGTGGCCGGCGTTCTGTTTCGCGATTTCCGCCGCGGTCGCGATGATGCGTCCGTGGCCGTACTTCGTGGCGGCTGACATGGACAAGCGCCTCCTTGCGATCGCCATCGAAGGCGAGACCGACATTATCCAGGCGCGCCAGCGCACGCGGGCGATCGCCGAAGGCATGGGATTCGACCGGCAGGACCAGACGCGCATCACCACGGCGGTCTCCGAAGTCGTGCGCAATGCGCTCGAGTACGCCGGTGGCGGGCGCATCGAGTATCGCCTGATCGGCCCCTCCTCGCGTGAGCTGGAAATCGTCGTGACCGACACCGGTCCCGGCATTGCCGACGTCCCCGCGATCCTCGAGGGCCGCTATAAATCCGTGAACGGCATGGGCGTCGGCCTGATCGGCGCGCGGCGCTTGATGGATGGCTTCGACATCGTTTCCGCGACGGGCAAGGGCACCACGGTGACCCTGCGCAAGCGGCTCGGCGACAAAGCCAAGCCGGTCACGCCGACGATCATCGACCGAATCACGTCGGTGATGGCCCGGCAGAACAAGCTCGACCCCGTGGCCGAGGTGCGGGCCCAAAACCAGGAAATGATGCTGCAACTGCAGGAAATCGCCCAGCGCCAAGAAGAACTGGAACTTCTGAACCAGGAACTGTCGGACACCAACCGCGGTGTCGTGGCCCTGTATGCGGAATTGGAAGAACGCGCCGACCACCTGCGCCGCGCCGATCAGCTCAAGACGCGCTTCCTCTCCAACATGAGCCACGAGTTCCGCACGCCGCTGAACTCGATCCTTTCTCTGTCGCGCTTGTTGCTCGCGCGCGTGGATGGCCCGCTCGGGGCGGAGCAGGAGAAACAGGTCAAATTCATCCGCGCCGCGGCCGAAAACCTGACCGAATTGGTGAATGACCTGCTCGACCTGGCGCGCGTGGAGGCGGGCAAGACCGTCGTCGCGCCGAAGGAGTTCACGGTCAACGACCTGTTCGGCGCTTTGCGCGGCATGCTGCGTCCCATACTCGTCGGCGATGCCGTCGATCTGGTGTTTGAGGATGCGCAAGACGTGCCGCCCATGGTCAATGACGAGGGCAAGATTTCCCAGATCCTGCGCAACTTCATCTCGAATGCGATCAAGTTCACCGAGAAGGGCGAGATCCGGATTTGGGCGTCTTATCACCCCGACGACGGCACGGTGACATTCCAAGTGCGCGATACCGGCATTGGGATCGCCGCGGAGGATATCGCGATCATCTGGGAAGAGTTCGGCCAAGCGCCGAACAGACTTCAACACAAGGTCAAAGGCACCGGCCTTGGCCTTCCCCTGACGCGCAAACTCTCCGCCTTGCTCGGCGGCAGCGTCGAAGCCGAAAGCGTCACCGGAGAAGGATCGATCTTTCGACTGGTGGTGCCTCGGGTGTTCGCGAACGCGCAGGAAGAAAGTTCCCGCATCTTCCAGCTGGAGCCGGGACGGATCCCGATCCTGGTCGTGGAAGACAATCCGGCCGACGCTTTCAGCTTCGAGCGCAGCCTGGCCGCGTCCAACTATCAGGTGTTCACCGTTCCATCGATCCTGGAAGGAAAGCGGGCGCTCGCACAATTCATGCCGGCCGCGGTCGTCCTTGACGTGGTTCTCGAGGGCGAGGAAAGCTGGCGCCTCCTGATCGACCTCAAGCAGAACGAGAAGACGGCGCATATCCCCATCGTGGTACTCTCCACCAGCCAGGAGGAACGTAAAGCGCGCAGCTTCGGCGCCGACGAATACCTCGACAAGCCCGTCACCGCGGCGCGCATCATCGAGGTCATGGATACGCTCACGGGGCGCAATTCCGTCACGCGCGTTTTGTTGATCGATGATGAAGAGGTCTCGCGTTATCTCATTCGGCAGTTGTTGCCCCGCGGCGCATTCGACCTGCGGGAAGCAACCTCCGGAGAGGAAGGCCTTCGCGCGGTTGCCGTGGAACGGCCGGAAATCATACTCCTCGACCTCAACATGCCCGGCGCCGATGGCTTCGAGATTCTTGAAAGACTGCAAGGCGTGACCGGCGCGCCCTCTGTTCCCGTCATCATCGTCAGTTCCATGGTGCTCGCCCCGTCTCACCGCACAAAACTGCAAGGTGCTACGAAAATTCTCTCGAAATTCGACCTCACGACAGAATCGCTGGTCAGTGTGATTCGCGCTGCCCTTGAACCGCAACTGGTCGCGTGATGGCGTCGGAGCACATTCTTGTCGTCGATGACGACGCCGGTGGGCGCTATCTCAAGGCCCATATTCTCCGCCGGGCCGGGTTCGACGTCGCCGAAGCAGACACCGGGAAGAAGGCGCTGAATCTGACAAGGGGCGGGGCCTACGCCCTGGTGCTGCTGGACGTACAGCTGCCCGACATCAGCGGCCTCGACGTGTGCGCCCAGATCAAGGCGTTCGACCCGTCTATCCTGGTGCTTCAGACCTCCGCGGCGTTCACCGGCGGCGCGGACAGGGCCGCGGGCTTGGCCGGCGGCGCGGATGCCTACATGGTCGAGCCGATCGAACCGGAGGAATTGCAGGCCACGGCGGAAGCGCTGCTCCGCCGCCGCCGCGCCGAAGACGCTTTGCGTCAGGAACACGCCGACCTTTCGCGCAAAGTCGCTGCCCACGACCAGGCACTCGCCGGAATGGGCGCGCGGCTGCGTCAGGAAATCGATCAGCGCACGTATGCTGAGGCCGCGCTGCGCCATGCGCAAAAGCTCGACGTCCTCGGCCAGCTCACCGGCGGTATCGCCCACGACTTCAATAACGTGCTGGCGATCGTCTTCGGAAACCTCGAGTCCATGCGCCGACAGCTTGCCAAGCCCGCGCCGGACCTCGGTAAGCTGCAGACGTTCACCGATCAAGCGATCCTCGGCGCCAAGCGCGCCCTCGGCGTGACCCGGCAGCTGCTCGCGTTCTCGCGTCGACAGGCCTTGTCGCCGGAAGTGATCGACATCAACACCACGGTCACCAATCTGGTGAGCATGCTCAAACAGGTGATCGGCGAGCGCATCGAACTCGAGACGAAGCTGGAGCCCGGGACGTGGCCCGTGAATGTCGATCCCGACCAGCTAGAGACCGCGATCCTCAATCTTTGCCTGAATGCCCGGGATGCCATGCCCGAAAACGGATGCATCTCGATCGAGACGCGCAATGTGACGGACGGTGGCGCCGATCTGGTTTCCCTGGCCGTCGGCGATACCGGCATCGGCATGGGTGAGGAAGTGCTGCGGCAAGCCTTCGAACCGTTCTTCACCACCAAGGACGTCGGCGCGGGTACCGGTCTCGGCCTTTCCCAGGTGCATGGATTCGTCAACCAATCCGGCGGACGCGTGATCATCGAAAGCGGCATTGGCCGCGGCACCAAAGTCACGCTCCTCATCCCGCGTCATGCGGGGCCGATCCCGGCCGCCGAACCCGCCGCGCCGGCCGCCGCGGCGCATTCCGGCCGTGATCGCTGCATTCTGGTGGTGGAAGACGACGATCCGGTGCGGCAGCACACCATCGGCGCCCTGCAGGAAATGGGGTATCGCGTCGTCGACGCCGGGAGCGGGCGCGAGGCTTTGGCGCTCCTGGACAAGCATGCCGACATCTCATTGCTGTTCACCGATATCGGACTCCCCGGCGGAATGTCGGGACCGCACTTGGCGCGTGCAGCGCTTGAGCGCCGCCCGGAACTGAAGGTCCTCTACACAACCGCCTATGCCACCGACCGGTTGGAGGCGGAAGGATTGACATCGGCCGACGCGATCGTCAGCAAGCCGTTCACCTACGAATCTCTGGCGCACAAGCTCGCCGCACTCCTGGACGCAGAGACTGAGCGGCCCCGTATTCTGGTGATCGAAGACGAAGCCATGATTCGTCTCGATCTGGTCGACAGTCTCCAGGAATTGGGCTTCGACGCGGTGGAGGCGGTCTCGCTCGCGGACGCGGAGCGGCATCTGCAAGAGGGCGCGCCGTCGCTGTCGGCCATCGTGACCGACATCGGCCTGCCGGATGGCCGCGGCGATGACTTCGCCGGGAAAATCCGTACGAGATGTCCGGACGTGCCGGTGATCGTTGCCACTGGCTACACCGATCCGCGCATGCGCGAGAAATTCCGCGACGACCCCAAGGTCGCCGTCGTCGCCAAGCCTTACTATCCGGAGCAGATTGTCGCGACGCTCCGCAAATTGGGAATGCGGACGCCTTAGCTATTTTCTGTCTTCCTCGGGCTTGACCCGAGGACCCAGGGTAAACGCGATAGCAGCGGTTTGGGCCCTGGACCCTCGGATCAAGTCCGAGGGTGACAGTGATTAGTTCGCCGCGGCCGGAGCCGGTTCCGCTGCCGGCATCGGGTGCTCCGCACGCCACTTCTTCACGGCGTCCAGCGTGTTGTCCACATGGCCGTTCGGGTCCATCGCGGAATAGGCGTAGAGAATCTTGTTGTCGGGTGTGATCACGTACGACGTGCGGTCCGCCATGGGCAGGAAGCCGAACAGCACCGCGTCATAGGCCTTCATCACCTTCTTCTCGCCGTCCGCGGCGACCGCGAACTTGTTGCGGCATTCGCTAACGGAGAACTTATGGAGTGTTTCGATCTTGTCGTTCGACACGCCGATCACCGTGGCCCCCATGCTGGCGAAGGTGTCGGTGGCCTCGGCGAAGTTGTGCGCTTCCGCCGTGCAGCCCTTGGTGAAAGCCGCCGGATAGAAGTACAGCACCACCGGGCCCTTCTTCAGCGCCTCTTTCAGGGAGAAGGTGAACTCCTTCCCGCCGAGGGACGCTTGCGTATCGAAATCCGGCGCGGGCGCGCCCGGCTTCAGCATTGCCCAGGCCGGCGAAGTCATCAGGACAGCGGCGGCGATCAGTGTGGCGAAGCGTGTCATGGCGGTGGTCCTTCCCGATCAGGGCCTCAGAGTATCCTTACGCTACGATCCGGGCGACGGATCACTGGCTGACGACCCCTTGGCGGCCACGGCCTTGACCGCCTCGATGAACGCCAATGTCGCAGGCGTACGGGTGGCATTGCCCCGGGTCGCCAGCACCAGAGGCCAACGGCGCGGCTTGAGTTTGAGGTCGAGCGTGGTGAGCCGGCCTTCGGCGAGTTCACGCTCCACCAGCCGGCGCGGCAGCACGCAGATGAAATCGCTGCCGGCGATCCAGGTGGTGGCGAAGTTCACGGAACTGGTGGTCATGGTCGGCGCGATGGGCTTGATGCCGCTGCCGCTGAACAGGCCGCGCACATCCGCTTCGGCCTTTGGGAAATTGGTGATCGCGAGCCAGGGAAAGTCGTTCAGCTGCGCGGGGCTCGGCTTTCGCAACGCCGTCAGGGGGTGGCCGGCGCGAAGGGCCACGACATTATGGTCTTCGCCCACTTGTTCGATCTTCAACAGTTCGTCCCACGGCTGCGGCGGTTCGCTCGAGAGCACGGCCTCGAGTTGACCCTGCAGCAACAGGCCGGACAGACGCGTGAAGTCGCCTTGCTCCACGGCGATCTTGAGCTTGGGCTTCGAAAGGCGAAGCCGCCGCAGCGCCGCCGGCAACAGGTGGCTCATCGGCGTCGGCGTCGCCCCGATCCGCAAGGCGCCGGTGCGCGTGCCCAGCATCGCCGCCAGGCTGTCGTCGAATTGACGCACCTCCGCCGTGACGGTGCGCGCGTGCGGCAACAACAATTCGCCGAATGCGGTCAGGACCACGCTCTGCCGGTCGCGGTCGAGCAGGCGTACGCCCAGCTTGGCCTCCAACTGCGCCAAACTCTTGCTCACCGCCTGCTGGGTCAGGTGCACCCGCGCTGCCGCGCGATGGAAATTGCCTTCCTCCGCCACGGCGAGGAAGTGCTGAAGCTGGCGGAATTCCATGACAACCAATCCTCACTATTGGTGCTGAAGAGTTGTTATACTCCGGATCGCGCGCGCCTACACTGCGCGCATGCGAACGATCACCCTTGGCCGCACGGGCCTGTCGGTTTCCGCCGTCTGCCTCGGCTGCATGAGCTTCGGGTCGAGCGCCTGGCGCGGTTGGGTGCTGGACGAGCCGGAAAGTCTGTCGCTCCTCGGCCGCGCGCTGGACGGCGGCATCACCTTCTTCGATACCGCGAACGTCTATTCCGGCGGCCATAGCGAACGTGTGCTCGGCAAGTTCCTGAAGGGCGCCGTGGCGCGAGACAAGGTGGTGGTCTCCACCAAGGGGTTCTATCCCACGACGGAAAGCTCCCGCACGGGCTTGAGCCGCGCCAACATCGTCGACACGGTCGATCAATCCCTGCGCCGTCTCGGCTTCGACTATATCGACATCTTCCAGGTCCATCGCTGGGACGACCAGACGCCGGTGGAAGAGACCATGGCGGCGTTGGCGGAGATCGTGACGGCGGGGAAGGCGCGGTTCGCCGGCGCGTCCAACATGCGCACCTGGCATCTCGCCAAGTCGCAGATGGCCGCGCAGGCGATCGGCCCACAGGGGATGAGGTGGGGCGGCTACGCAACCATGCAGAACCACTACAACCTGCTCTATCGCGAGGACGAGCGCGATCTGATCCCGTTCTGCCGCGACCAGAACATCGGCCTCATGTGCTGGAGCCCGCTTGCGCGCGGCCGCCTCGGAAGACCGCACGGTGACTCCACCGCGCGCGGCGCGATCGACGATGTGGCGGACACCCTCTACGGCCCGGCGGACGATCCGATCCTCGGCGATCTCGCCGCCGTGGCACAGGCGCGCCACGCAGCCCCCGCGCAAGTGGCGCTCGGCTGGATCGTCGGCAAAGGCATTGTTCCTGTGGTGGGCGCCACGAAGCCGAAACACATCGACGATGCCGCCGCCGCCGGCGCGCTCACCCTCTCGTCGGCCGAGATCGCGCGGCTTGAGCAGTCATACACGGCGCGTCCCTTGGCGGAACTGCCGTGGAATGCGAAGAATCAGACAGATCCTAAGGACTTGGTCGCGCGGGTGGGTCGGGCGTGAAAGCTCCGCCGTCGTCTAGCGGCGGTTCATGACGGATTGTATTTCTTCCTCATCGCACACAACCGGGCCAGTTGTGTGCGGCGGGGCCAGGGATGTGCCGGCATCACCATCCTGTTCGGCCGCCGGCGGCAGCATGAAATGCTTCTCGAACAGGCGCATGACATGGCCGACCCCTAAGGAATTCACTTCGCGAAGGTCATCGGCGAGATAACGCCCTTCCGTCGACGGCGATGTTACGATCTCATACGATGGAAAATAGATCACGTTGGCGTACGCCCGTTCCATCTCATCGGCGGCGGCGCGCAAGATCGCCTTGCTGCACGCGGTCGACGACAGCACGTGCCGGTCCTCATACGTTGCGACAAGCGCGACGGGTGAGACCGTCAGCAGTATCTTGACCGCGGGATTGACCTCGCGCACCGCGCGGATGAAAGCGTGAAGGTCGGCGGTCGTTTCCTGGAAGGTCAAGTTTCGGAAGGCGTGGCGCGCGGGGTCGAACGCCCCGCCGGCTACCCCCGGCGCCAACGGATACACCGCGCCGTCGAGGCGGGACTCCCAGCTTTCGGTGAGCCCGAGGGTGAACATGATCCATTGCGAGTCCGTGAAAACCTGCCGCACGAAGCCGAGGTGTTTCGCCGCAGCGTCGCGCACTTCTTGCTCTGTCGCAAAGCCTGCTTCCGCGATGCGCGGCCGAAAGGCATCTACGTAGCATCCGCTTTTCTCCCATACGTCGTCTTGCGGCGTAAACGTGCCGAACGCGCGGGTGAACAGTTGCAGGGCTTGCCTCGGCGTGTAGACGTTACCGTAGCGCGCCGAAAACACACCGTAATTGGCCTTTAGTCTCTCTGCGGCGGTCAGTCCCGGCGGACCTTCCTCCGGTACGAAGTAAGCAAAACCGGAGTTGGCGAGAAATCGCGAAATATGCTGTGCGAAGCAGCTTCCCAAGGTCGCGACTTTCTCATGCGGCGAAATGGGTTCCCTCCGCGTCACCGGGTCGACCGCGCCGGGCGCGCTGTTACTTATTGCCTCGTACCAGAACGTATAACTGGGACGATCTTCGTATGGGTGACGCACGAGGCTTATGATCCGATCAAGTGATCGACGACGACCGTGGTTCCGTCGGACATGCCGATGTCGCGCGGACTGATGCCCTGCAGCTGATAGTGACGGTAGCAATAGGCGAGGAAGTCTTCCACGCTTCCCAACGTGACCTCCTCGGGCAGCGATGATTGGCTGATCTTCCACAGATATCCCGTGGTCGGTACCGCGAGGGCTTCCGCAATCTCGGGATAGGTCGGCCATCGGAGTTTGATCAAGAAGTCCTGGGTGTTGATCTGCTGGTCGAGATCGACCTGCGCGCCGAGCCGTCGCGCGATCAGTTTCGCCAGGATGGAAAGCGCCAGCGCTGTCGGATGGCTGGGTGTGTGCATGAACAGCCCTGTCCGCTTGACCTTGCGGTAAAAGGTCTCGAAATCACCGGCCAGATCCGACGCGTCAAAGCGCGACTTCAGTTCGAGTACGCTGTCGTCCCAATAGTCGAAGTATCCCAGGCGCCCGAAGACGTCCTTGCGGAAGAGGCGCGCACCTCCCGCGGGGCTGAGACCGCGGCGGAACGCGCAAACGCCGATCTTCGAATTGTACTTCTGCCGTGAACTCACGCCGGTCCTGGTATTGATCGCGTCGCTCATATCCGGGTGGAACGCGTCGAACTGCAGTAGGGGCACCCGTAGATACCGGCCGCTGAACATCGCTCGATGTTGGGCCAGAATGGCCTCTGGAAGGCCGGTCTCGCAGTTGATCCAGGTATCGGCCTTTTTGAGGACCTCCGCGGCGCCTTTGAGGGTCTTGCTGGCCACCGTATAGAACGTCCCATGCGGCATGGTGACCTGCAGGGCTTCCGCGAGGCTGGGTGTCTGGCAGAAGGTGGAAACGACGATGTGCTGCGGGGTGATCATGTGACCAAGGATATGGGATCGCCGGCGAATTATGAAGGCAATCCAATCCGCGACGGTTACAACCCGCGTGGGCCGGCGGCGCCACGCTGACCAAGGCACGGTCGCGCCGCCCACGACATATTTAGAACCACGCCCCCGCGGCAGAAGATCGCCGCTCGCAATTCAGGAGAGACCCAATGAGTTCCGCCCCGGCCACTGCCCCCGCGACCGTCAAAGAATCCACCATTGTGCCGTTCGCGCCCGGCGACATTCTATTGGGAGCAACCGATCTCAACAATCCGACGGACGACCACGCCGGCGATGGCCGCATCTTCCAGTTCGACAAGAACTTCCACCTCAAGGGCGTGCTCTACACCACGGGTACGACGCATCTGGTGAAGGGGCTCACGTTCGGTCCGGACGGATTGCTGTGGGCGTTCGATAGCGCCGAGCATGCCGTGATCTTCGTCGATCCGAAGACCGGCAAGCAGGTTCCGTCCAAGCACAAATTCCCGGCGAAGCCCTGGTCCAGTGGGTTCTTCGACAAGGCCGGCAACACCTACCTGCACGAGCACCTCAACTCGTCATGGGAGGCGATCCCGGAAAAGTACCGGATCTTGATGCAGAAGATGCCCGGAACGGACCGCGTCGGCGACGGCAAGGTCTACAAGTTCAGCCCGGACGACAAACTGCTCGACACCTACAACACCGAAACGTCCACCAGCTTCGCCGGCTTCCTCGGCGTCACGAGCTGCGTGATGCACCCGAGCGAGAAGTATCTGATCTACACGACGGAGACCTCGAAGCGCCTGATGCGCTACGACATCGTCAACAACAAGCAAATGCCCGATTTGATGGTGCTGCCGCAGGAAGCGCGTGAGTTCATGTTCTGCATCGGCATGTGCCAGGACGGCACCATCGCCGTGACGCGTGGGGCCAAGTGGGAACACATCGACATGGAGGGCAAGGTGCTGCGCACCTATCCGCTCGAAGGACCGGGTTGGGCGAGCATCAGGGAATCCAACGACGCTCAGCATGTGTTCGTCACCAGCTTCTTCAACGGCACCTGCATCAAGGTGAACAAGGCCTCCGGCGAGATCGTCGGCCAGTGCCAGGTTCCGGCGCAGCGCTCGCTGGCGGGCGTGGCGGAATACAAGGGCTAGTTTCGCTTGTTATATGCCGGGTGCTATTCGCGCCCGGCATGCGAAACGTCTCCGGAGACCCTTCTAGCCAAGGTGCCTTGAGTGCTACCAATCGGGCGGAATTTTTCCGCCCGGGAGGGGCATTCATGACTCTTCGCCTTGCCGCATTCGCCGCCGCCGCATTCCTGATCGCCCAGCCTGTGCTGGCGAAAGACCTGGAGCGCGCTACGCCGGAAAGCACCGGCCTCTCCAAGGTCGAGATGGACAAGCTCAAGGCGGCGATGGCGAAGATCGTCGCCGACGGCCAGCGCGCCGGCATCGTTTATGCCGTCGCCCACAAGGGCAAGCTCGTCGCCCTGGAGGCGATCGGCAAGCGCGACCTCGAGAAGAACCTGCCGATGGAGGTGGACACCCAGTTCCATCTCGCCTCGTTGAGCCGCGTGCTCTCGGGCGGCACCATCCTGTCCCTGGTGGACGAGGGCAAACTCAAGATGGACGATCCGGTGTCCAAGTACATTCCGGAATTCGCACAGACTCCCGTTCTTAAGTCCGTCGACGGCGACAAGGTCGTCACGGAGCCGCAAGCCACCCCGCTGACCGTGCGGCATCTGTTCACCTACACCGGCGGCTTCAGCTACGGCGATGGCTTGCCCAAGAGCCTCGGCCTGAAGCAGTCCGACGTCATCCAGGTGAACGGTACGCTCGCCGACGGCATCCGCAATCTCGCGAAGTTCCCGCTGGTCAACCAGCCCGGCGCGAAATGGCACTACGGATTCTCCGGCGACGTGCTCGGGCGCGTCGCGGAAGTCGCCTCGGGCCAACAGCTCGACGAATTCATGCGCACCCATCTCACCGACAAGATCGGCATGAAGGACACGGGCTTCTACGCCAAGGATCCGTCGCGCCTCGCCGCGGTCTATACGCCCGATGCGGCCACCGGAAAGCTGAAGCTCACCAACGTCAATCAGCTCCAGAACTTCACCGCGCCGGCAAAGTTCCACTCCGGCGGCGGCGGCATGGTCTCGACGGTGCCGGACTACATCCGCTTCGGCCAGATGCTGGTGAATGGCGGCACCCTCGACGGCAAGCGCGTGCTCAAGGCGGAGACGGTGAAAGCCATGCTCTCGCGCCAGACCACGCCGGAGCAGGGGATGACGTATTGGTACGATCCGGAGCGCTATCAGTCCGTGAAGGGCTACGCCTGGGGCTACGCCATCGGCGTGCGCGTCGACGGCGTGCCGCACCAGATGCCGGGTTCGACCGGTGACGCGGGCTGGGCCGGCTTCACCAACACCTGGTTCTTCGTCGATCCGAAGAACGAGATCGTCGGCGTGGCGATGAGCCAGCTGGTCGGCACCGATCCCGGCGCGCCCGTGCTCAAGACCCTGCGTGAAGGCATCTATCTCGCGCTCGGCAAGCCCGACGCACTCAAGCTCGACAAGTAGGTGACATCATGAAAATCCGCGCCGCGCTCCTCGCCGCTTCACTTTTCGTTTCACCGGTCCTTGCGAAAGACCTCGAACGCGCCACGCCGCAAAGCACCGGCATGGACGCCGCCGCCATCAATAAGATGCGCGCGTCCATGAAGGCCCTGGTCGACAACGGCAAGCGCGCCGGAATCGTCTATGCCATCGCCCACAAGAACAAGATCGTGGTGATGGAGGCGGTCGGCAAACGCGACCTCGAGAAGAACCTGCCGATGGAGGTGGATACCATCTTCCATCTCGCCTCGCTCACGCGCGTCATCACCGCCGCCGCGATCCTGACGCTGGTCGACGAAGGCAAGCTCAAGATGGACGATCCGGTGTCCAAGTACATTCCGGAGTTCGCGAACACGCAGGTCGTCAAGGAGATCAAGGACGGCAAGGCGATCCTGGAACCGCAGAAGCGCCCGATGACGGTGCGGCATCTGTTCACCTACACGCCCGGTTTCGGGTCCGCGCCCAATTGGCCGAAGGACATTGTCGTGAAGCAAGGCGAAGTCCTGGCGCCCGACGTGTCCCTCAAGGACGGCATCGCCAAGCTCGCGTCCTATCCGCTGCTCACGCATCCGGGCGACAAGTGGCGCTACGGAACGCCCGGCGATGTGCTCGGCCGCGTCGCCGAGGTCGCCTCCGGCCAGCCGCTCGACGTGTTCCTGAAGGAGCGCTTCTTCGACAAGCTCGGCCTGAAGGACATGGGCTTCTGGACGACGCAGCCCGAACGCCTCGCGGCGGTCTACACCACCGACAAGGCCGGCAAGCTTGAACTCACCAACGTCGATCGCCTCTCCGGCTTCACGCGTCCGACGAAGCAGATGAGCGCCAGCGGCGGCCTCGCCGGCACGGTGCCGGAGTACTTGCGTTTCGCGCAGCTGCTGGTGAACGGCGGCACCCTCGACGGCAAGCGCGTGATGAAGGCGGAAACCGTGAAGGCGATGATCACGCGCCAGACCACGCCGGAACAGGGCATGACCTATTGGTACGACCCGGAGCGTTATCAGTCCGTGAAGGGTTACGCCTGGGGCTATGCCATTGGCGTGCGCGTCGACGGCGTGCCGCACCAGATGCCCGGCGTCAGCGGCGACGCCGGCTGGGCGGGCTTCACCAACACCTGGTTCTTCGTCGACCCGAAGAACGAGATCGCCGCCGTCGCCATGAGCCAACTGGTCGGCACCGACGAAGGCGCGCCGGTGCTCACGGCCTTGCGCACCGGCGTCTACGAAGCACTCGGCAAGAAAGAGGCGTTCGACCTGAACAAATAACTACTGCGCGGGTTGCGCCGCCGCCGCGTCCGCGCGCGTTTGGTTCTCGCCCGCCGCGCCTTGCGCACCCGGCGCGCCCGCGGTGAGGCGCACGTATACCGCGAATAGCATGATGCAGGCGTTGATCAGCCCCATCATCAGGAACGGCGCATTGCGGTACCAGTGATCGAACAGGTAGCCGGCCGCACCCACGCACACCGCGATCCCCACCGCGCCGAACAGATTGAACACGCCGAGGATCGAGCCGCGGATGCGCGCCGGCGCTTCCTGGCCGATGAGCGTGCCGCCGGCGACCACGTTCCAGGTCTCGCCGCAGCCGAGGATGATGCAGATCGGGATCAGCATGACGCTGTGATAGGGATCGCCGATCAGGCCCATGCCCGCGTATCCGACGGCCGATGTGCCGAAGGCGATGATCATGGCGGTCACGCGATTCACCCGGTCGCAAATCCAGCCCATGAGCGGTGCCGACAAGAACGCCGACATCTGAATCACGAGCCCGAACAGGATTCCGGCTTTTGCCATGGCTTGGCCGGTCGACAGTCCCTGCGCGCGGCCTTCCGCCACCATCCACAGGGAGAAGAAGGTGCCGATGATCACCACGTCGCCGCGGGTCGCGAAGGCGGAGAAGTAAGACAGCGTGATACGCGAATTGCCCTTCATCGCCGAGAGGCCTTCGCGCAGCAGCTTCGCGATCGGCTGGCGCGCGCGCGGCGCGCCGGTGATGCGGGCCAAGCCCAGCATCGCGATGCCGGCCGTGAAGAAGGACAACGCCGACAGAGTCCAGAACGCGTAGATCACCGCATGCTCTGAATCGACGCCCATTCCTTTCTCGAGCCATCCCGGGATTTTCGACAGGACCATCGACATGAAGATCACGCCGAGCCCGTTGAGCACCGAGGTCAGTCCGGTCCACTTTCCGCGGCTGCATTCCTGCGCATAATCTTGGCTGCAAGCCGACATCATCACGGGGATCATCGCCGTCCCGGTGGCGAACAGCAGGCGGTAGATGGCGAGCTGCGTGATGCTGTCCGCCAGTGGATACACCAAGTATCCCAGGCCCAGGACGACAAAGCCCCCGGCGAAGATGATCCGGCGTCCCACCTTGTCGGAGACCGCGCCGACAATGCCCATCAGCAGGATGACGACAACCTCCTGCAGAGCAGCGAGATTGCCGGTGACCTTGCCGTGGTCCTCGCGGGGGATGTGCATCACTTCGGTCAGCACGAACGGCTGCGCGAAGTTCATGAAGGTCATGAGTGCGAGCGACGCGAACAGCATGTAGAGCAGTGTGACGGCGTTTCCGCTGCTGATTCCCGGTGTGAACCAGTAGATGCGCCACGCGCCGATGCCCCAGCTCATGCCCGATGTATCGGGCGCGGCGTTGCGGCCTACGCTGGTCGGTCCTGAAAACGCCATCGCTTCCCCTTAATCCCCCACCGCGAAGAACGCGGCGTCCTATTCGGCGGCGGCCTGCTCGGAACTGCCGACACTCACGGTCGGCACCGGGTCGAGCGCCCAGCCCTTCATCTCGCGGCGCGCCGGGCTCGGAATGGCGAAGGCCTTCTTGTCGCGCTGGGCATTCACCTTGTCCGTGTCGATGCGCCAGCCCATGCCTTCCCACATCTTCAACTTCTCGCGGAAGCGGCCGATCACCGTGTCCGCCTTCACCATCACTTCCTCGGTGTTGGATTCAGGCGTGAAAAACGGCGCCAGGCGAGTCACAACCTCTTTATCCTGATCCACGACGACCAAGTTCCGCTCATCCACCGGCGCATCCATCTCCGGCGCGGTTCGGAAATTGCGGCCCTGCAGGAAGAACCGGCGGATGTGATACTCGTCGATCGGCGTGGTGTAGGTGTACTGGTGCGCCCACGCCGCCGGGCTGAAGTGCAGGTACGTCGCCGATTGCCCCACGCCATGGGTGGTCGAGCCCGCTTCCATCTGCCCCGCGCCCTTCAGGCCCTTCATCTTCTCGTGCGGCAGGTCCGGCGACACGAACGTGGTCATGGAGCCCACGCCCCAGGCGTGTTCGTTCACTTGCAGATCGGGCACCACGTAGTCCTCGCGGTCGCCCTGATAGCCCATGGACGGATGCACGAATTCCGTATGCGCCGGGTCGAGGGAGTTCTCCATCGCCCGCTGCCAGTCCGCGCGCCATTCGTACTTCATCGTCGTGAAGCGCCAGTTGGGATCGTCCCACTCTTTCAGTTCCATCAACGGCGGGCGCTCGGCTTCCGGCAGATCGCCCAGGAAGCAGAACACGAGGCCATAGCGTTCTTCCGTCGGATAGCGGTCGACTTTCGCGCGCGCGGGGATCTTGCCGTCGTTGCCGAGTGAGGGGATTTTCGTGCACGCGCCGTCGCTGCCGCGGAACCGCCAGCCGTGATAGGGGCACTCGACCGTGTCGCCGCGCACCTTGCCGTGCCCCAGCGACGCACCGCGATGCACGCAGGTGTTGCTCAGGCACTGCACCTTGCCGGTCGTGTCGCGGAACAGAACGAAGTCCTGCCCCAGCATGCGCAACGGCACCGGCTTGTCGGCCACGTCCTTGGTCTCGATGGCCGCGTACCAGAAATTCATGAACATCGGTCGTCTCCCCTTCGACGTGCGAATGTGCCAACGCGGGGCGGCTAAGTCACGGCATGCGGGACCCGGGCAGGATCACGCGCGCGGACTCGACCAAAGCGCGGACAATCAAGCCCAATACGACCTTACGCCGTGGGTGGATTAGGCACGTAGACCGACTTTTTCGGGTTGTAGAGGATGCGGCGCACCACCGGCTCGAACTCCGCCAGCGGCATGTACTTCAGGTCCGGATCGAACGCCGGCATGTCGTACGTCTCGCAGAACTTCAGGGTGTATTCGAAATGCTCGTGGCCGCGCCACTGGTCGCGCATGTTGGGGTCCAGCCCCAGGTGCTCGAAGTAATAGTGGCCCTGGAACGCATGATGGTGCGCCAGCATCCAACGGTTCGCTTCGGTGATGAACGGTTCCAGCAGCGCCGCCGCGAAGATGCCGTGGTGATAGGGCGCCAGCAGGTCGCCGATGTCGTGCAGCAACGCCACCACCACGTATTCGTCGTTCTCACCGGCCTGGTGGGCGAGGGTGGCCGATTGCAGGCTGTGCTCCAGCCGCGTCACGCGCCCGAATTGGCCCTTCAGGGGCGCAGGGTCGTCGAGTTGCTTCAGATGGGCGAGCATCCGGTCCGGCAGGTCCCGGAACAGATCGGAGCCGCGCACCGACGGCAGGACCAGGTCGGAGACCTGCGTTCCACCATGGGTCGGATCATGCTGATCGCTGTCTTTCATGGGCGAATGATAGCAGCGGCTGGCGGGAAATCACCTCGCCAATTCGTCCGAATGTGGCGGCTTCCAGAAGCGCGCGAGGAGAAAATCCAATAGCAGCAGACCGCCGCCAATAAGCGGGATAGTGAAATATCGGGCGGCCGTAGCCCACGCGCTCCATCCTCTATCCGGAAAATCGAACAGATCGGCTAGCAGGACTAAACTAAGCGCTAGGGTGAGAAAGTACGCAACAAGGCTGACGCGACGAAACCAGACATAGGTCAGCACGAAAATCCACAAGAGGAGCGGCAATTTAATTCCCACCGTCCAAATCGTCGGTTCGTCGCCCCTGAACGTGAAATCCCCGAATAAGGCTGCGAAGCCGGCGAGAATGCTCAAGACAAACGCGCTCATCACACTCAAAATTGTTATGAGACTCCTCAGCGCGTCCGGCATTTTTCATCCTTCTCGGCTCCCAAAAGATAGCCGCGCGCACGGGTGGATACCAGCGCGCGCGGGCTGTAGAACGTTTGCATGAATTCGCCAGTTCGCGACGCCATCCTGGATCACATCGCGCGCACCGACTTCGCGGTGTTGCCGTCAAACGTTGTGACGGCCACCAAGGCGGTGATCCTGGACACCTTCGCCTGCGGTATCGCCGGGGCGACCGATCCGGTGGCCGGGAAGCTGCTGCCCACGGCGCAAGCGCGCCATGGTGGCCAACAACTCCCGATCTGGGGGCGCGGGATTTCCGCGCCCGCTTTCGCCGCCGCCATGACCAACGCCTATCAGGTGCACGGCCTCGAATACGCCGCCGTCCACGAGCGCGCGACCGTGCATTCCATGTCGGCGATCTTCCCGACCGTGATGGCCTACGCCGACATGACCGGCACTGTCTCCGGCAAGGACCTGATCGCTGCCATCAACATCGGCAACGATATCGCCTGTCTGCTCGGCCTTGCCGCCACGCAAGGTCCCCGCTTCTTCCGGCCCGGTGTCTGCGGCGCCATGGGCGCGACGGCGGCAATCGCGAAGCTCGCCAAACTCGATCGCGCGCAAACCATGAACCTGTTCGGCCTCGCCTACAGCCAACTCTCCGGCACCATGCAGGCCCATACGGAAGCCAGCATGGCGCTCGGCCTGCAGATCGCCTTCAGCACGCGCAATGTCCTCACCGCGCTCGATCTCGTGCGCGCCGGGCTCACCGGCCCGCACGATGTCTTCGACGGCAAGTTCGGCTACTTCGCCCTGTTCGAACGCGACGGCGATGCGCGCCCGTTCCTCGCCGAGCTCGGCACGGCCTGGCGCACGGCGGAACTGTCGTTCAAGCCGTTCCCCTCGGGCCGCGCCTCTCACGGCGTGCTCGATGCGCTGACGCGCCTGCGCGCGGAGCACGGCTTCACCGCCGAGGACGTCGCAGAAGTGATCCTGGATGTGCCGCCGTTCGTGCACAGACTGGGGGGACGCCCCGCCGTCCAGCCGATGGATCCCGCCTACGCGCGGCTGTGCATCCCGTTCCTCGCGGCATCCTACTTGCGCGACGGCTTCGTCGATGTGCGCACCTACCGCGCCGAGAACCTGAACGACCCGGCGGTGCACGAACTGGCGGGTCGCGTGCGCGTCGTCATCGACAAGAACCCCGACGTGAACGCGCTGTCGCCGGTGCATGTGCGCGTTGTGCTCAAATCGGGCCGCGCGCTGGACATGCCCGTGCCGGTGCTGCTCGGCCATCCGGACGATCCCATGACCGAAGCGCAGAACCGCGCCAAGCTCGAGAATGCTTGTGCCGCGGCGGCGGCACGGGTAGACGCTGCGGCGCTTGCACGGGCGGTGTCCGTGCTTGAAACTTTGACCGACGTGGCGGCTCTCAGCCGCCGCGCCGCTGGCCTATAAGGAAAAGAAGATGGGACGTTTGCAGGGTAAGGTCGCGATCATCACCGGCGCCGGGCGCCACAAGGGCCTGGGCGAGGCGATCGCCAAGCGCTATGCCGAAGAAGGCTGCGATGTGGTGATCACCGACATCGGCGCGCCCTCCGGTCCCCACCTCAGCGCCGACAACATCGGCACATCCGCCGAGATGGAAAGCGTCGCCGCCGGTATCCGCGAAGGCGCGAAAGGCAAGGTCCTCACCATGACCTGCGACGTGCGCAGCGAGGACGATATCAAGCGCTGCATCGCCGAAACGGTCGCGAAGCTCGGCCGCCTCGATATCGTCGTGAACAACGCCGGCATCGGCTTCATCATGAAGCCGATGATGGAGTTCTCCATCGAAGAGTGGGACATCGTGCTGGACGTGAACCTGCGCGGGCCGTTCCTGTTCACCAAACACGCCGCCGCGCAGATGGTCAAACAGAACGAGGCTGGTAAAGGGAAAGGCGGGCGCATCATCAACATCGCCAGCCAGGCCGCGAAATCCGCCGCCCCCCAGCTCGTCGCCTACACCTCATCCAAGCACGGCCTGATCGGTCTGACGCGCGTGTGCGCCGTCGAGCTCGGCAAGCACAACATCACGGTCAACGCGGTGTGCCCCAACCACGTCACCACCGGCCTGGGCGCGAAGCAGAACGCGTTCCGCGGCCAGGTGCTGGGCAAGGATCTCGAAGGCGTGTTCGAATTCCGCAAAGCCAAGATCCCGCTCGGCCGCGTCGGCCTCGCGCAGGACACGGCGAACGCCTGTCTCTTCCTGGCGTCGGACGAAGCGGATTACATCACCGCCGAGGCCATGAACGTCTCCGGCGGCGAAGAGATGCACTAGAGCGACCACCCGCAAACAAGACCCCCTCTCCCCCGCGAGTGGGAGAGGGCAGGGTGAGGGGGCGTGCCGATCGGACGCCCCGTATTCTCGTTAGACGCCCTTCGCCGCCCGCGCGTCGCTCAGCATTTTCTTGGTGGCGAGCACGAGTTCGTGCGGCTTGAAGGGCTTTTGGATGAAGTCGTCGGCGCCGACGGAGCGCGCGGCCTCCAGCAACAGCATGTCGCCGAACTTGGTGTGCGCGGAGATAGCGATGATCCGGCTGGGGACCTTGAGCTTGCGCAGGTCGATGATGGTCTCGATGCCATCCTTCTCGGGCATCACGATGTCCATGAAGATCACGTCGAAGGTGCCGGCCGCGACCGCGTCCAGGGCCTGGAGTCCGTTGCCGGCCTCCGCCACCTCGATGTCCTGAAGCACAAGGCACTCGGTCAGGATGCGTCGCACCGCCGGGTCGTCATCGACGACCAAGGCCCGCAACCGTCCCGAGGAGGTTCCCGACGCTTCGCTCATGGGATGCCGTACGTGTTAGCCTTTCGTATAAGTACCGGAAAACATGACGCAATTTAGCAACCTGATTAAAATCGCTCGCGTAGGTCCTTGGGATTACAAGACTTCATAGAACTCTCCTATAACGAGAATATTTCTAGTATGTTTCTACTGCTAGGAGACCTGACAAACTCCGGAAATAGGCAACTGTTACGCGTGGGATGAGAGAGCCCCCGCATCATGCGTTTTTTTGGCGGTCGAGGACCTCATGGGCAAGTCCGTTCTCGTCATCGAAGATGATCAGGACGTCGCGTACTCGGTGAAAGAGGTCCTGGCAACGGACGGCTTTGACGTGACCATCTCTCCTAACGGTCGAGACGCACTTCCGATCCTTCAAAAAGCCGAACTTGATCTCGCGGTGGTCGATATCAACCTGCCGGACCTGAATGGCTTGGACATCTTGAAGACCCTCGATGCCGGCCGGCCCTTCGGGGTGATCGTGCTCACCGGACGTACCGACGTGATCGACACCGTGCTCGGCCTTGAGCTCGGGGCGGATGACTACATCACCAAACCGTTCGAGCCTCGCATATTCATGGCCCGCGTGCGCAGCGTGTTGCGCCGCTGCGCCCGGCGGCGCGTGCCGGCCATGCCCGATCGCGCCACCATCGCCTTCCGCGGCTGGACCTACGACGATGCCACCCGCAGCGTCGCGCGGGCGGGCGAGAAGAAGCAGAAGCTCACGGCCTCCGAGAGCCGTTTGCTCAAGGTCCTGATCGGCAGTCCGAATGTGATACTAAGCCGCGATCGTATCTTAGATCTATTGCACCCGACCCATAGCGACCTGCCCTATGACCGCAGTATCGACGTGACGGTGACGCGCCTTCGACGCAAAATCGAAATCGACGCGCGGCGGCCCCGATTCATCAAGACCGCCCACGGCGACGGATATTTCTTCGATCCCAAGGGGGAGTAAGCGCGCACATGGCCGCGCACGTTCACAGAATCAGTCTCGAAGAGATCCTGTTCCAGCGTACGTCCGAAACCGCGACCTTGTTGCGCAAGGCCGACCGCGCCGCGCGTCAGGTGCTCAGCCGCGAGATGCACGCCGGCGAGGTCTTCCGCGTGATCGAGCCCGGCATGTATCACGTGCTGTTTCCGAACCTCACGCCGAAAGCCGGGCTGGACCGGGCCACCGAACTCAAAACCTTCCTGCGCCGGGAACTGGCGCACTTCGATCCCAACGCCAAGAAGGGCGGCGATCGGCGCACGGCCGCCGCGCCCGCCGCGCCGCCGCAAAGCGAACAGCCGCGGGTCGCGCCGCCGGTGCAGCCGCAGCCGGAAACGCTGTCGACCCCAAATCCGCAATTGCAGCAGTGGACGGTGCCGCGGCTCGAATTCCATCCGGTCTGGAACATCCAGACCAACATGATCACCGGCTACCGCTGCTTGCTGAACGCCGCCTCCGCCGGGACCATGGATGTGACGCATCGCGATCTGGAGGCCTATTCGCAGGCCATCCAGGCGGTGCACGCGCTGCTGCAGCGCGGCCTGAAGGCGCTGCTGATCGTGCCGCTGAACTTCATCACCATCAGCCATCCGCGTTTCATCAACGCGTTTGTCGCCATCGGCGGCAACATGCCGGAAGAAGCCCGCCAGTTGATCGTGTTCGAGATCGTCGGCGCGCCGCCGGGGGTCTCGCGCATCCCGCTGCGCGATCCGATCGCGCACCTGCGCGGCCGCTCGCGCGCCCTCGTGGCGCTCACCGGGCTCGACACCACGGACTTCGAGCTCTACCGCCAACTCAACTTTCATAGTGTGGGATTCGATCTCGCCGAAACGCCGCTGACGGAGGAAACGCTTCTTCCGGTGTTCGAGAAGTTCGTGAATACGGCCCAGTCCCACCGCCTGCACTCGTTCGTGCACGGCATCGGCGCGCCGCGCTGGGCGGTGGCCGCGATCAGCGCCGGCTTTACGTACATCGACGGCCCGGCGATCTCAGGCCCGACCGAGATGCCGTCGAGCATCCAGGAATTCGCCGTGGAGTATCTCTACGGCGCCCCCAAGGGCTCCTTCGTCTGGCGCGGCCCCGCCGGCGGCGGCCAGACGCACTAGCGTCCCATGCTCCGCCGTCTTCTTACCCCTCCCCCTTGAGGGGCGGGGAAGGGGTGGGGGTCGCGAGGATCGCACGGCCATCTCGTTCAACGTGGTTCCAGTTCGTCGCAACCACCCCCACCCTCGGTCCCTCCCCGCAAGGGGGAGGGATGAAGTATCTGCACACACCGTGAGCTTTGACGGATTCCCGAATCGCTCCCATGCTCCGGCGGGGATTGTGCGCAGCCATGGATCGCGCCATGCAAATGCCGGGTCGTGTCGCGAAATTTCGACCGCCTATTCGCCGCCTAAACATGCGGTGCGGGCCGGAATCTCCCGCGCGTATTTGGCGCGTAGCTGTGCGCGGGCGGGACGGGGGGCTACCCCGCCTGCAGCAGTTCCGGGAACCGGTTGCCCGGCGGCTTGAAGCGCGCGCCGAGGAATCGGCGCAGGCTCTTCCCCCGCGTCAGCCAGGCGATGCGGCTGCCGTGGCCCCGATCCGCCAGCACCTTCTCCACCAGCCACGGAGTCACGGTCTCAACCCGGTCGGCGAGGATGTTGTAGACCTTCACCACGAACGCCCAGCGCTGCGGCGGCATCTTGGTCTTGTCGCGCGTCGACAGGTCGGTGATCACGATGCCGGGGCTCATGTAGCCCACGCGCACCGGGCCGCCCTGGGTCTCCTTGATCAGCGCTTTGGTGAAGTAGGTGATGGCGAACTTGGTGGCGCCGTACAGGCTCATGCCCGGGTTCTTGAACCCGTTGGAGCCGAAGCCCTCGAAATTGTAGATCGCCCCGTGTCCTTGCTCGCGCATCCCGGCCAGGGCGGTCTTCGATCCGTACATCGTGCCGAGCATGTTGGTGCGGATCACGGATTCCACTTCGTCCTGCGGCAGGCGGCCGATGGGGAAGCGGGTGTTCGACAGTCCCGCATTGTTGATCCAAATATCGACCGTGCCGAAATTGCCCTTCGCTTGGTCCCACAGGCCTTGGACCTGATTGGCGTCGGTCACGTCGCAGCCCACGGCCAGCACCTTCGCCCCGCCGGTGGCGGCCTTCTCCAGTTCCGACGCCGCCAGCAGCGTGACGGCCTGGCTGCGCCCGCTCACCACGACGTTGTGGCCGCGCTTGAGGAACTCCCGTGCCATGCCCTTGCCGATACCGCGGGTCGAGCCGGTGATGACGACGGTCTTCATGGAAAGGTCCCCCTGCCTACCATCGGCATTATAGGCGCATCGCGGGGCCGGGCGGCTGCGCTAGAATGGATGGCCGCGTGTCGGACCGAAATTGCGCTATGCTTGATTTAGGTAGCAAGGGAAGGGCGCGATGAAGAGCATCGTCATTACGGGCGGCAGCAAGGGCATTGGGTTTGGGCTGGCGCGCGAATTCGTCCAGCGCGGGCATAACGTCTGCATCTCCGGCCGCACCGCCGCCGATGTGGAAGCCGCCGCCGAAGAGTTGCGCGCCGCGGCCACGGGCGGCGCGAAGGTACAGGCCTTCGTCTGCGACGTCGCGAAGGCCGGCGAGTTGCAGGTGCTCTGGGATCACACCAAGAACGCGTTCGGTCAGATCGACATCTGGATCAACAACGCCGGGTTCGCCCGCACGGGCGTGAAGCTCGCCGATCTCACCAGCGCCGAGATCGAAACCATGATTCAGTCCAACATCATCGGCACCATCAACGGCAGCCAGATCGCCACCGCCGGCATGCAGGCGCAGAAGCACGGCCACATCTACAACACCCTGGGCGGCGGTCAGGACGGGCGCGTGCTGCCGGGCATGATCGGCTACGGTACGACCAAGCGCGCGCTGCGCTACTTCACCGACAGCATGGTGAAGGAGCTGAAAGATGGTCCGGTGAAAGTCGGCATGATCAGTCCCGGCATGAACATCACCGAAGGCATGATGCGCGAGATGCGCTCCCTGCCGCCGGAGCGCCGCAAGGGAAATATGAAGATCATCTCCATCATTGGCGACAAGGTGGAGACCACCACGCCCTGGATCGCCGAACGCATCCTCGCCGACGAGGGGCACGGCACCCACATCCAATGGATGACCGGCGGAAAACTGCTCGGCCGTTTCCTCGGCTCCATGTTCAAGAAGCGCGACCTGTTCGCCGACGCCGACCTTGCTGCCTGAAACCGACTATTCCACCCCCTGGGCCGTCCACGGGCGCATCCAGCTCGCCACCGTCTCCGCGCCCGACGTGGATGCGATGGTGGACAGCTATGCAAAGGGCCTGCGGTTCCACGTCGTCACCCAAGGCCGCGTGACGCCCGAACTCGCGGCCCTGTGGGGCGCACCCGCCATGGCCGGCAAGCGCTGGGTGCTGATGGCCCCCGACAATCCACAGTCCACCTCCATCCGCATCGTCGAAGGCGACCCGCTGCCCGAAGGCTACGCGCCCTTGCGCACCTACGGCTGGGGCGCGTTGGAGATGGCCGTGCTGAACGTGATGGAGGTGAACGACGCCGTTGCGGCGGCGGGCTTCCGCATCGTCGGCGTGCCGGCGGACCGCCAGTTCTCCGGACCCGTGAAGCCGATGCAGGTCGCGGGCCTTGGCGGGGAGATGTTCTTCCTAACGGAGATCCGCGGCGACGCGAAGCACTACTTCTATCCGCGCCCGTTGAGTTTCGTGGACCAGTTGTTCATCGCCATCCTGTCCACCCCCGACCGCCGCGCCGCGCAAGCGTTCTACGAGCATGCGCTCGGGTTCCCCTTCGTGGCGGACTACGAGATGGCCTACACCAGCCTGAACAAGTGCATGGGACTGCCGGTGGACACCCCGCAGCAGTTCACCATGGTGAAATCCGGCAAGCGCCCGGCGGTGCAGATTGACCAGATGCCCGCCGGCGCGGCCAAGCGGCCGACTGCGCCGGCCAAGCTGCCCCCGGGCATCGCCATGATCACCTTCCTGGTGGATCGCCTGGAGGATGTGAAAGCCCCCCTCCTATCGCCACCCCAGGAAATCTCCTTCGCCCCCTATGCCGGCAGCCGCAGCGCTTGCGTTCGGGGCGCCGCCGAGGAATTGATAGAACTCATCGAGATCGGAGCGTGCGGCGATGGCGACGAAGAGGAAGACGAGATCGAAATCTGATGCGTCGACCCGCAAGGGCATCGCCCTGCGCAGCCGCATCCTCGGCAAGGCCCATGTCGCGCGCTCCATGGCGAATGTCGACGACTTCAATCGCGACTTCCAGGGGATGCTCAACAAGTGGGTCTGGGGCGAGACCTGGGCTCGGCCCGGCCTGCCGCTGAAGGTGCGCAGTATGCTGAGCATCGCCCTGCTGGCCGCGACCGGCCAGACCCATGAGCTCAAGTTCCATATCCGCGGCGCGCTCGAGAACAACGGCTGCACGCCCGATGACATCCGCGAGGTCCTGTTGCACACGGCTCTCTACGCCGGCATCCCGCCGATCGTGTCCGCCTTTCCGGTCGCCCGGGAGGTGATCGACGAACTTGGTTTGCTGAAAAAGCGTCCCCGCAAGCGGGCGGTGAAGTAAGATCGTTGCCATGATCCGCACGCTGTTTCTCGCACTCGTCCTCGTTCTTCCCGCGCGCGCTGCCGAGCAGACGCTGAACCTTTACATCTGGTCCGACTATCTCGCACCGGACACGCTCGCCAATTTCACCAAGGCCACGGGCATCAAGGTGAACGTGGACGTGTTCGATTCCGGCGAGATGCTGGAAGGGAAGATGGTCGCGGGCAGCAGCGGCTACGATGTCATCGTGCCCAACGCGCCGACACTCTCGCGGCTCGCCAAAGCCGGCGTGGTCGCGCCGCTCGACAAGACGAAGCTCACCAACATCGGCACGCAGGATCCTGCCATCCTCGCGCGTGCCGCCGGCGCGGATGCGAACGGCATCGTTTACATGTGGGGCACTTCGGGCCTGGGCATGAACGTCGCCAAGGTGCGCGCGGCGCTCGGCAAGGACGTGCCGCTCGACAGTTGGTCGCTGATCTTCGATCCCGCCAATGCGCAGAAGCTCGCCAAGTGCGGCATCTACGTGTTCGACGCCCAGACCGACATCTTCCCGGCGACGCTGAAGTATCTCGGCAAGGATCCGCACTCGACCGACCCGAAGGACTACGAAGCCGCCGCTGCCGTGTGGCAGAAGGTGCGGCCCTTCATCACCAAGTTCCACAACTCGGAATACATCGCCGCACTCGCCAACGGCGATATCTGCATCGCCATGGGTTTTTCCGGCGACGTCTTCCAGGCCCGCGATCGCGCGCGCGAGGCCAAGAACGGCAACGACATCGCCTATGTGAT
This sequence comes from Rhodospirillaceae bacterium, assembly GCA_965279655.1. Classification (GTDB taxonomy): domain Bacteria; phylum Pseudomonadota; class Alphaproteobacteria; order Rhodospirillales; family Rhodospirillaceae; genus SCTM01. Next base: position 3,246,985 of record OZ257255.1, on the reverse strand, counting down.
TCCGAAGGAAGGCGCGGTCATGTGGTTCGACCTCATGGCGATTCCGAAAGACGCGCCGCATCCGGCGGCGGCCCATGCGTTCCTCGACTACATCCTGAAGCCGGAGGTGATTGGGCCGATCTCCAACACCGTCCACTACGCCAACGCCAACAGCAAAGCGCAGCCGTTCCTAAGCGCGGAGGTCCGCAACGACAAGGCGGTGTATCCGGACGCTGCGACCATGACCCGCCTGTTCCCGGAGATCGCGCCGCCGCAGGAGATCGAGCGGCTGCGGACACGTCTGTGGAACCGGATCAAATCCGGCACATGAGCGTCATCGCCGTCGAGGGCGTTTCCAAGCGCTTCGGCGCGGCGGTCGCCGTCGACAATGTTTCCCTCGAGGTGGGCGACAGCGAATTCCTCGCGCTCCTCGGCCCGTCCGGCTGCGGCAAGACCACACTGCTGCGCATGATCGCGGGGCTGGAGCAGCCCGATCAGGGCCGCGTGCGCATCGCGGGCGTGGACATGACCGCGACGCCACCCTACCTGCGGCCCGTGAACATGATGTTCCAGTCCTACGCCCTGTTCCCGCACATGACCGTGGCGGAGAACGTCGCCTTCGGCTTGAAGCAGGAGCGCATCGACGCCAACGCACAGCGTGCACGAGTCGATGAATCCCTCGCGCTGCTAGAGATGACCGCCTACGCCGGCCGCAAGCCGCACCAGCTCTCCGGCGGACAGCAGCAGCGCGTGGCGTTGGCGCGCTGCCTGGCGAAACGCCCCAAGGCGCTGCTGCTCGACGAACCGCTCGCGGCGCTCGACAAGGGGTTGCGCGAGCGCACGCAACTCGAACTGATGGCGCTGCGCCGCCGGCTTGGCATCTCCTTCATTGTCGTCACGCACGATCAGGACGAAGCCATGACCATGGCCACGCGGGTCGCGGTCATGGACAAGGGACGCATCCTCCAATCCGCGACGCCCCAGGAACTCTATGCCGCGCCGGCGTCCCGCGCCGTGGCGGCGTTCTTCGGCGACGTGAACTTGTGGGACGGGGTTGTCACCGCGCACGGCGTGGACTGCGCCGCGCTCGGGATGACGTTGCCGGTATCCTGCAGTCTGCCGGTCGGCTCCAACGTGGCCATCGCCGTGCGTCCGGAACAGCTCGCGTTCGATCCGGACGAAGAGATCGCCGTCGGCGGTCTCGTGGAAGAGATCATCTATCGTGGCGCGGTCTCCACCGTGCTGGTGCGCACGCCGGCGGGCGGTTTGATCCGCATCGTGCGGCCCAACCTCGGCACAACGCCGCCAGTGGGGGAGCGCGTGACGGTCGGCTGGCGCCGCGCCGCCGTGCTGGTGCTGCCATGAGTTGGGGCCGCCGCCTCACGCTCGCGTTGCCGTGGGTGTGGCTCGCGATCTTCTTCCTCGCCCCCTTCGTGCTGGTGGCGAAGATCAGCATCGCCCAGGTGCAAGTCAGCGTGCCGCCCTATACGCCGCTGTTTGATGCGGACGGCCAGATCCAGATCGATTGGGCGAACTACAAGCTGCTGTTCACCGACGCGATCTATGTGAAGGCCTATTTCGGCTCCCTGCGCATCGCCGCGATCGCGACGGCGCTCGCTTTGTTGATCGGTTATCCGCTCGCTTACGCGGTGGCGTGCTCGCCGGCGCGGTGGCGTCCGGTCCTGCTGTTGCTGTTGGTCGCGCCGTTCTGGACATCGTTCCTGGTGCGCATCTACGCCTGGATCGGGCTGTTGCGCCCCACGGGCATGATCAACACCGCGCTCCTGTCTCTGGGCCTGATCGATGAACCGCTGAAGCTCATCAACACGGAAGCGGCGGCGGTCTTCGGCATCGTCTACGCCTACCTGCCATTCATGGTGCTCCCGCTCTATGCGCGTCTCGACAAGCTCGATCCGGCATTGCTGGAGGCCGCCGCCGATCTCGGCGCCACGCCCTGGCGCGCCTTCTGGTCGATCACCGTGCCTTGGTCCCTGCCAGGCATCGCCGCCGGGTGCCTGCTCGTGTTCATTCCGGCCCTGGGCGAGTTTGTGATCCCGGAACTGTTGGGCGGGCCAGACACGCTGATGGTCGGCAAGATCATGTGGGCGGAATTCTTCTCCAACCGCGACTGGCCGCTGAGCGCGGCGGCGACCGTGTTGCTGCTCGGTCTGCTCGTCGTGCCGATCATGGCCTTGCAAGCCCTCACCGCCCGCGCGGAGGAGCGCGCATGAGACGCGCCGTGCTCATCGCCGGGCTCGTGTTCCTCTATCTGCCGCTGGCCGTCGTCGCGCTGTATTCCTTCAACGCCTCGCGGCTTGTGACCGTGTGGACCGGTGTCTCCACGCAATGGTACGGCGAGCTGTTGAACGATCCGCAGATCATGCGCGCCGCGGGCTTAAGTCTCGGCATCGCGGCCATGGCGGCGACGCTGGCCACCATTCTCGGCACGGCGGCGGGCATCGCGCTTGCGCGCTTCGGCCGCTTCCGTGGCCGGACGGCGCTGACCGGCTTGATCGCCGCGCCCTTGGTGATGCCCGAGATCATCACCGGCCTTTCGCTACTGCTCTTGTTCGTCGCGATGCAGCAGCTCCTCGGCTTTCCCGGCCGCGGCATCGGCACCATCGTCATGGCGCACGCCACGATGGGCCTCGCGTATGTGACGGTCGTGGTGCAAGCCCGCGCGGTGGCGCAGGACCGCGCCATCGAGGAAGCCGCCGCCGACCTGGGCGCGTCGCCGGCGCGGGTGTTCTGGTCCGTCACGCTGCCGCTCCTGCGCCCCGCCGTGATTGCGGGCTGGCTGCTGGCGTTCGTGCTGTCATTTGATGACTTGGTGGTGGCGAGTTTCGTCGCCGGTCCGCAATCCACCACTCTGCCGATGGTCATCTTCTCCGCCATCCGATTGGGGGTGAGCCCCAAGATCAACGCGCTTGCGACACTGCTGCTGCTTGTCACGGGGGCGATCATCGCCGTGGCGGTGCTGCTCGCGCGCCGAACAACCCCCGGAGATTCCACGGGACCTGCCGCAGCGATACGCTAAGATCGCGGCGCGTTAAGCGGGGGAGGGATTATGCGAACGATTCTGATGTTGGCGGTTGCCGCGTGGGCCGGAAGTGCTGTTGCCCAGGATTGGCCCGTGTTCGGCAACGATCCCGGCGGCAGCCAGTTCTCCGCCCTCGACCAGATCACCGCCGCCAATGTCGGCAAGCTCAAGCAGGTCTGGATTCACCGCTCCGGCGACATCGGCTTGCCGGGTTCCGCCACCGGGCCGACCAATCTGGAGTCCGTGCCGATCGTCACCAACGGCATGATGTACACCTGCACCTCTTTCGGCCGCGTGCTCGCGCTCGATCCCGCCACAGGCGCGGAGAAGTGGGCGTTCGATCCCTACACCGGCGACAACGCGGTCTATCCGCGGCCGCGGCGCGCCTCCACCTGCCGCGGCGTGTCCTATTGGCAGGCGGTGGATGCGGCGGCGGGTCAGGTCTGCAGCAAACGCATTTACAAGCCGGACAGCGGCGGGAACGTGTACGCCATCGACGCGGACACCGGTAAGTCCTGCGCCGACTTCGGTGCCGCCAAGGGCCATCCCGGTTACGTCACCCATCGCGACTACGAAAATCACGGCGACGGTTCATTTGGCTGGGGATCGCCACCGGTGATCATCGGGGACACGGTCGTCGTGGGGATCTCTTCCAACGATCAGGTGCAGACGGCCAACGACGGGATGGTGCGCGCGTTCGATACGCGCACGGGCGAGATGAAATGGGAGTTCGATCCCATTCCCCCAGAGCATGTCAACGACACCGGCGCGGCGAATGTCTGGTCGACCATGAGCGCCGATCCGGCGCGCGGTCTCGTCTTCCTGCCCACCACCAGCCCGTCCACGGACTATTACGGCGGCGCACGCAAGTTCGAGATGCCCAACACCACGGCGACGGTGGCGCTCGACGCGACCACGGGCGCGGTGCGCTGGTCCGCGCAGGCCGTGCATCACGACATCTTCGACTACGACCTCGTCGGCCATCCGCTGCTGGTCACCATTCAGAAGGACGGCCGCGAGATTCCCGTCGCGATCCAGCAGACCAAGATGGGCTGGCTGTTCGTCTATGACCGCGAGACCGGCGCGCCGATCTATCCCATCAAGGAAATGCCGGTTCCGAAATCGGATCTGGCGACCGAGGAGTCCTCACCCACACAGCCGGTGCCGGAAGGCATCGCCCCGTTCGCGCGCCAAACTCTGACGCGTGAGGATCTGTTCGGCCTCACACCGCTGGACCGCGCCTGGTGTCGGCGCGAGTTCGACAAGATGCGCTACGACGGCATGTACACGCCGCCCAGCGACAAGGGTTCGCTCCTGTTCCCGTCGGCGCTCGGCGGCGGCAACTGGGGCGGTGCGGCGTTCGACGCCACCAGCAACACGCTCATCATCAAGGCGGAGAACCTCGCCACCCGGCTCGCGCTCAAGCCGAAGGGGCCGGACGAAAAGGACGAGGGCATTCCCGCGATCGACTATCTCACGCATCCCTTGCGCGGCGTGCCGTTCAAGTCCGTCGGCGAAGTCTTCCTCTCGCCGCTGGGCGTTCCGTGTTCACCCACGCCTTGGGGCACCTTGACGGCCATCGACCTCGGCACCGGTAAAGTGAAGTGGCAAGTGCCGCTGGGTCAGAGCCACAAGTGGGGCATCACGATTCCCGCGTCGTTCGGCTGGGGTTCGCCCAACATCGGCGGTCCGATCGTGACCGCCGGCGGCGTGGTGTTCATCGCCGCGGCCTTGGACAGCAAGCTGCGCGCGCTCGAGGCGGCGACCGGTAAGGAGCTGTGGCAGGCCAAACTGCCCTATCCGGGCATGAGCGTGCCGATCACCTACATGGTCAACGGCAAGCAGTACGTCGTGATCTCCGCCGGCGGCAACAGCCGCGCCGAGACCGCGCTCGGCGACGCGACGGTGGCCTTCACGCTGGAAGGGAAGTAGCGGGGGAGGGAAGTCGCGCGCGCTACTTCTTCTTGGCGAGCGAAAGCTTCCCGCGTTCGATGACGACAAGCGCATCGCCTTCCGCTTCGACGGTCATGTCGCCCAGCAGGACAACGCACGACCGGCAGACCTTCTCGAACTTCTGCTTCGGCGGCAGGGTGACGACGTTGGAATCGCCGGTGTCCTCGTTGAGCACCACCACGCGCAGCACTTTGTCGTTGTTGACGATGTCGACAGCGTGCGCCGGACCGGCGGCGGCCACGATTGCGAAGGCAATCGCGCACAGCCAACCCTTGCTGCCGAACTGATGTGCTTGTTTGCGCATTCCCCAATCTCCTGGGCCCATTTTCCACGGGGCCAGTTCCCCGGCAACAGAATTTAGATTGGTCATGGGTTCGATATTTCCGATAGGTTGAAGGCAAGGTCAGGGCGTGAAATATTCGCGCTATCAAGCCGTTATGCCAAGGGGGCCGGTGAATGGCTGAGACCGCTACGATCGACTGCGACGTCCTGATCGTCGGCGCCGGGATTGCCGGCACGGCCTTTGCCGCCGCCATCCGCGCCCGCGGCCTGTCGGTCGTCCAGGTGGAAATGTCCAAGCAGCCCCTCGACACCGCCCGCGGCGATCACCTCTCGTGCGTCGTGGTGGAGCAGTTGGACCACTGGGGCATGCTGCCCGCGTTCTGGGCGGCGGGGGCGGAAAAGCGCCATAGCGCGCGCTATGTCACGCCGACGGGCGACGTGATCATGCCGGTCACCTATCAGGGCCTGCCGATCCCGCATCCGTATTATCTCTACCTCAACCACGAGACCATCGCCGAAACCTTCATCGGCCTGGCGCGCGAGAACCCGCGTTACACCCTGTTCAAGCCGGCGCGCGCGCGCGACTTCGATTTCCTGCCCAACGGCGGCGGCATCGCATCGCTCACGATTCGGCTGGATGAATCCGCACCGGCGCCGGACGGTTTTGCGCCGGGCCAGGACGTCGTGATCTCACCGCGTCTTGTGGTCGGGGCGGACGGCCGTGGCAGCCGCGTGCGGGAGGAGATGAAGTACACCGCCCACACCCACGAATATTCCTCGCCGCTGGTTGTGCTGTTCGGCCCGGCGCTGTTCGATGATCCCGAGCATGAGGTGAAAAGCTTCATGGGGCCGCAAGGCACGCTGTCGCGCATTCCGCGCACGGGCGGGCATTGGAAAGTCGGCATGAGCATCGGCAAGGAGGACATCGCGTTCTGGAAGACCGCGACCCTCAAGATGCGCCAGCAAGCGATTGCCGCCCGCGCGCCGGAGTTGGAAGGTTTCGCCGCGGAAGTCGGCGGATTTTATCCCGTGAAGCTGCTGAACACCGATCAATGGACGCGCGGCAACACGGTGCTGTTGGGCGATGCCTGCCATGCCATGCATCCGGCGCGGGGGCAGGGGATGAACGTGGCGATCCGCTGCCTGGCGCGTTTGGTCGATCTGCTGCCGGACCCGGCTGACTTCGCCAATCCCGAGACGATCTCCAAGCGCCTGCGCGCCTACGAAAGCGGCACCAAGCCCGCGGTCGACAAGGTGCTGGCGGATAACCACGCCCGCGGCGAACAGATGGACGCCCGCGATCCGGCGATCATCGCCACGTCTGCGGCGGCCTTGCGCAAGATCGCCGACGATCCCGAACTGCTGCGCCGCTACTGCCTGCAAAGCGCGGGCTATGCGGACAGCTTGAGTGCCCTGAACGGGTAACGGGCATCACACACACTAACTGTCACCCCGGCCAAGCGAAGCGCGAGCCGGGGTCCAGGGTAACGCGCAAGGTGTCTGTTGCCGTGGACCCCGCATCTCGGCGCAAGCGCGCCTCGTGCGGGGTGACAATAGGGTGTGGGCCGGGGCACACTCGCGGGCCTTGTTCCGGAGACCATCATGCCCGGCTTACGCTTCGGCACGTTCATTCCGCCGATCCATCCGCTCAACGAGAACCCGACGCTCTGCATGGAGCGCGACATGGAGCTCGTGCAGCATCTCGATAAGCTCGGCTATCACGAAGCCTGGCTGGGGGAGCATCACTCTGCCGGCGCGGAGTTGTCCGCCTCGCCGGAACTGCTGATCGCCATTCTGTCGGAGCGCACCAAGCACATACGCCTCGGCACCGGCGTCAGTTCTCTGCCCTACCATCATCCGCTGATCCTCGCGGACCGGATGATGCAGCTGCATCACCTCACCCGTGGGCGATTCATGTTCGGCGCCGGTCCGGGCGCGCTCATTTCCGATGCGATGATGATGGGCATCAGGCCCGCCAAACAGCGCGACATGATGGAAGAGGCGCTCGCCTGCGTGCTGGCCCTGTTCCGGGGCGAGACCGTTACCCACAAAACCGACTGGTTCGAGTTGAAAGAGGCGCGCCTGCAGCTGCGTCCCTATGACGACAAGCCCATCGATGTCTGCACGGCGTGCATGGTGTCGCCGTCGGGGCCGCGCGCCGCCGGCAAGCTCGGCACCGGCTTGCTGTCGCTCTCCGCCACCGCGCCGGAAGCGCTCGCCGCCGCCGGCAAGAACTGGGACATCTGCGCCGATATGGCCGCGCAGAGCGGTCGGCACGTCAGCCGCACGGACTGGCGCATGGTCGGCCTGGTGCATGTCGCCGAAACCCGCGAGCAGGCGCGCGCCGACGTGCAGTTCGGGATCCGCGACTGGATCGAGTACTTCGAAAACGTCGCCGTGCTGCCGATGGTGCCGCCGGACCGCAAGGGCGATCCGGTCGCGCATATGATCGACAGCGGCCGCGCCGTCATCGGCACGCCGGACGACTGCCTCGCGCAGATCCAGAATTTGCAGAAGGCGAGCGGCGGGTTCGGCTGCTACCTCATCACAGATCAGAACTGGGCGCCCTTCGAGAAGAAGCTGAAGTCCTATGAACTGATCGCGCGCTACGTCTTCCCGAAGGTGAATGGGCAAAACACGGCGCGGGAAGCGTCCTATGAGTGGACCAAGGCGCGTCAGGTGGACTTCAAGGCCACCAACCAAGCGGCGACGAAGATGCAGATCGACCGCCACGCCGCCGAAGTCGCCGCCCGCGATGCGAAGTCCAAAGGCAAGGCGGCGGAATAGCCGGGCCGATGGACACCGCCACCATCGTCGTCATCGTCGGCGGTTGCGTCGCCGGCTTTGTGCAGGGCCTTTCGGGCTTCGCTTTCGCGCTCGTCGCCTTGACGTTCTGGGCCTGGGCGATTCCGCCGCAAGTGGCCGGCCCGCTCGCCGTATTCGGCTCTCTGCTCGGCCAACTCATCGCCATCCATAAAGTGCGCAAAGGCTTCGAGCTGAAGAAAGCCGCGCCCTTGATCCTCGGCGGCGCCGTCGGCGTGCCCATCGGCACCGCGCTGTTGCCCCACGTGGATCAGGCGACCTTCAAGGCTGCCGTCGGCATCCTGCTGCTGGTGTGGTCGCCGGCGATGCTGTTCGTGGCGAAGTTCCCGCGGCTGGACCGTGTCGGCCCCGCCGCCGACGCCGGCATCGGCCTTTCTGGTGGTGTGCTCGGCGGGCTCGCGGGGATGACGGGGGCGATCCCGGCCCTGTGGTGCATCCTGCGCGCCTGGGAACGCGACACGCAGCGTGCCGTGCTCCAGGCCTTCAATATCGCCATGCACGTGATGACGCTGACGGCTTATCTCGCCTCTGGCCTGTTGAACGCGGAGGCGGTGCGGCTCTTCCCGATCCTGGCTGTCGCGGTTGTGATCCCGGTGCTTCTGGGTGCGCGGCTCTACCACGCCATCAACGACCTGACGTTTCGCCGCATTGTGCTCGTTCTCTTGGTTATCTCCGGCACGGTTTTGCTGGCCAGTGCGATCCGCACCTGGATGGCGTAACGCTCGCTGACAAGGGCCAACTCCTTGCCCAGCCTATGGGCATTGGCGCGATTTCGGGCCTGTGCCGCCGCGCGGCTTTCGTTAGGCTTCGCCCCGGGTGAGGGAAGTGGCGGATGCGATTCTTTACAGCGATCGTCGTCTTGGTGGGCATGGCCAGCGTCGCGCGCGCCGACGATGCGGTGACCCTCACCGAGGTGCGCCGCGTCACCATCGCGACCGCCGACGTCGACGCCTCGCTGCATTTCTATCGCGACCTGCTCGGCTTTTCGGTGGCCTACGATCAGCCGGTGGAAGGCCGCCAACTCGATCTGTATTCCCCAGGCGCCAAAGTCGGCCGCGCCATCGCTCTTGTGCAGAACAAGAAATTCGGCGGTTCCGTCGGCTTGTTCTGGTCGCCGGATCTGAAAGCGAAAACGTGCGAGCCTCGCGCCCGCGGCGGCGAAACGTTTATGCTCATTCTCACCGACAATCTCGCCGGCCTGATCGCGCGCCTCGAGGCGGCGAAAGTGCGCTTCCTCGCCAAGCCGGTGTCCTACGACAAGTCGCGCGGGCCCACCGATGCGGTGACTGTGTTCGATCCCAATTGCGTCCGCGTTGCTTTCGCCGAGATCAAGCAAGAGACCCTGCAGCAAAGTTTGAATAAGTAAGGCCCCGGAAAAAAGGACACACTATGCGCCTCGTCGCTCTCTCATTCCTGGCTGCCTTCTCCGCGAGTGCGGCCGATGCACCCGCGAAGCTCACCAACACACCGTCGCCGATGAAGCCGGTGACCAAAGCCGACATCGAAGCCAAGCGCGCCTGGGTAAAGGACGTGGAGGCGAACGACTATTACTTCTGGCGTCGCTGGTTCCTGTACGACGAGCATCCCTTCGGCGATCCGTTCGACCGGCCGGACGATTGGTATCACCCGTCCGCCGTGGTGGTCGGCGGCTTGCGTCCGTATTTCCCGGAGGCGAGCGCGAAGGAACGCACGCTCAATCCCGCCGTTATGGAGCCGGTCTGGGCGTGGGGCCAGGAGCGCCGGACCAAGGGCATCGTGGTGCTTCACAAAGGCAAGATTCAGTACGCCCGCTACGTGCCGGGCCTGGACGACGCCGGCGTGGTGGGCGGTCACTCCATGACCAAGACGCTCTCGGGAATTCTCATGGGCTTCGCGCTTCAGGAAGGGGCGATCAAGTCGCTCGAGGAGCCGGTGGAGAATTACCTGCACGAATGGAAAGGCGACCGGCGCGGGCGCATCACGATCAATCAGCTTCTGCACAATGTTGCCGGGCTTGAGACGCCGCCGCAGCTCACCGATCCCGACAACAAGGTGATGCAGCTGATCGAAGGACAGGACGTCAACAAGGCGGCGCTGTCCTACGACTTGGTGACGGAGCCGGGGACCAAGTTCGTTCATAACAATCCGGTCACGCAGCTCATCACGCTCATCATCGAGCGCGCCACGAAACGGAAGTACAACGAGTATCTCTCCGAGAAGCTGTGGCGTCCCGTCGGCAACATCCGCGCGGGGCTTCGGCTTGATCGCCTCGGCGGCAACGTGGTCGGCTATTGCTGCTCGGAGACGTCGCCGTCGGATTGGATCCGCATCGGTCACCTGCTGATGCACGACGGCGTATTGCCGGACGGCACGCGCGTGATGCCGAAGGGCTGGGTCGCGGAAATGCGCAAAGGCTCCAGCGTGTATCCCGGCTACGGCATGCAGATCTGGAACGGCGCGCCCTACACGGCCAAGCGCTTCTATCAGCCCGACGGGGCGCCGAACGTCCACTCGGAACCCTTCGCGGCGGACGATCTGTTCTTCATGGACGGCGGCGGCAAGGTGCGGGTGTGGATCGTGCCGTCGATGGATCTGGTCGTGGCGCGCTTCGGCAGCCAGCCGGCCATCGAGTTCGATGAATCCTACATCCCCAATACGGTCATCCGCGCCCTCAAGAAGCGTTAGGGCCGTTTCACATGCTGGACACGGGGTGAAAGGCGCGTTGCGCTTCTCGCCCCGCCCGCGCAGACTCGGCCCATCCATTTCTCGGGGAAGGAAATCCGCCATGCGCACGCTTGCCTTGATTGCCGCTCTCATGCTGTCCACCGCGCCGGTGATGGCCGCTGAAAAATCGCCCGCGCTGCCCGCCAAGTTCATCGTGAAGGGCAAGACGCTCCAGGCCGTGCCGATGGCCGCGTGGGAAGACGCGAACGGCAAGGCGCAGATCGCCACCGGCAAGGGCCAGATCGCCAAGGCCCCTGCGAAGGCCGTGAAGTATTCCGTGAAGTCGGTGGCATGGCCGTCCGGGACGGTGAAGGAGATCACGTTCTCCAAGGGCGGCGTGTTCTACCCGATCGCCGACGAGACCCAGATCTATGTGAAGTCCGGCTCCATCACCGCCAACATCGGCGGCGCGCAGACGGTGCTGAAGGCCGGCGACGTTGCCGTGCGCCCCACGGGCAACCTGACTGGTAAGGAAGCGGCCGTCCTCGTCACCTGGAACGTCGACAGTCTCGACGGCAAGAAGGCGTCCACCGTCGTGCGCGGCGCCGACGTGAAGGATCCGGCGAAGGACGCGATGGTCGGCGTGAAGCGCTACGAATTCCCGGGCAACTCGATTCGCGTTGCCAGCATGCTCAAGGGCGGCAAGAACGGGCCCGCCAGCGCGAAAACCGATTCGCTGATCTATCTGAAAGAAGGCCACGTGCGCTTTTTCGAAGGCGATGAAGTGCACGATGTCGTCGCCGGCGATTTCATCTGGGAAGAGGCCGGACAGCAGCACCGCTGGGAACATGTAGACGGCGGCACCTTCGTCACCACTAGCGCTTTGCCGAAAGGTTCGGGTCCAATCGATCCCAGCAAGGCGACTGATCTACCACCGCGCTAGTATCGTGATCTGAGCTCGCCCCCAAGCTGTAGCGCTTCAGCATAAGCAGCGGGGCGAGCCGCTCACGCGTTAACGAGTCTGGAAGGTTTCCCACGCCACTGTGGCGTCAAGGAAATTTCGGGATTCGTGGATATGCAACTCAAGTCGAAGCGCCAAGCCTTCATTTCGGGGCTCAGCGTCCTCGTGGTCGATGACGACCCGTCGACCCTGATGATCGCCGAGGCGCTGCTCGTGAGCATGGGCGTCGGCAACACCGAGTGCGTGCGCAGCGGTTCCGAGGCGTTCCGCCGTCTCGTGACGGGGCCCACCGTCGACTGCATCCTGTGCGACATCCATATGGTCGACGGCAACGGCTTCCAGCTGCTGCGCTCGATCCGTCTGGGCGAAATCCGTGGCGTGCGTCCGGATACCTGCGTGATCCTGATGAGCGGTATGACCGTGCCCGACTATGTGCGCGCGGCGCAGAAGTTCGACGCCAACGGCTATCTCGCCAAGCCGTTCAGTGCAGAAGCGTTGAGCAACGCCGTGGAGAAGGGGCGCTTCCGCGCGGTGCAAGTGAACTTCGCGAAGTACGCGGCGATCATGCCGCATATGGTCGGCTCGCTCGACCTGAACAGCCTCGCCCCGACCGTCTAGCTAGAACCAGCTGCCGATCAGCGGGCTGTTGAGCGCCATATGCGCGCCTGCCAGCACGACAACCGCGATCATGCGAGCAGATGTACGCGCTGATTGGGTCATCGCGGCGCGGCTCACCAGAGCGACACCGCTCCCAATGCCGCCGCAAGCGCAATCGCGACGGTCACGGCCCAGCGATTGTTCGCAGGCCCGGCGCTGGAAACCTCCAAACTGGATGTCACAGTCCCGCTCCCAATCGTCATTCGGATGTTAGTCGAATTCCACACCGGGCCATCCGTCGATAGCACCTATCGATCCCTTGAAATCATGAGCGATTTTCACCAACGCCCGATTGATTCGCTTCAACGTCCGGTCGCGGGCGCTCCGGTAGGTGCATGGCTGGGGTGCTGAATGACCCCGCTCCGTCTGGCCCGTGTATTCGTATCCTCATTAGGCCACTTCTAGAAAAGAGGAGGACGTGATGAGCTTAGAATCGAAGCTACTGGCCATGAAGCGCTCCGCGAAGCCGGAGCCGGATGATGAGCCCAAGGCGGACATGACGCCGCCCAAGACTGGATTTCTGCCCACCGGATTGTCGCGTGCGATCGTGCTGGGATCGGTGATCCTGGGCGTCGTGGTGTTGACACCGCTGCTGGTGGGTCACCGCTATGAGCTTATCGCCGCGCCACGCAGCGAGAATGCTTTGGCATACAGAATCGATACGCTGACCGGCCGGGTGAGCCTGTGTTCCGCAGCGGCATGTGTGCCTGTCGCGGAGAAGGACAACGGGAGCTGATCATGGACACGTCAGCGCCGGCTCTGTCTTGTGCGGCACCGGTTCTCGTCAAATTTCTCGAGACGACGTATGGCGAGCACGCGGATGAAGCCGCATCGCGGCGGGTCGAAGCCTCGGGCGGCCGCGAAACAGGCGAAGTGAAGAAGGTCTGGATCGCAGTTCGAGATCTCCTGCGGAGTCGCAAACATGCGTAGGTTCGTCCGCGACAAGTTCCGTGCCCATATGGAACGCCGCCGCCGCCGCGAGGGCCGCCGCTGGTCGGTGGCCGGAATCGCCGCAGGTTGCGCTCTCTACTTCGGTGGCGGTTTGTTGATTGGCTTTCTGCTCAGCCCTGGCTGGATGCTGGGCGGCTGGATCGCATTGGGGCCCCTGACGGTTGCCCGGATTGGGTACAACCAGGACCCCGCGTCGGCCTAACGCCGCCGGCGGACGAAAGGCGCAAGCGTCAACGTCAGGAACCCCAACCCGAACAGGGATGCTGTGCCCGGCGCGCTCACCGGCGCTCCCACGATGCCGGCGATGGCGTCGTTGCTGCAATCGCCCGTGCCCCAGAAGATGGCGAAGTTGTCGAACAGAGCGATGCTGTCGGTGGACGTGATGCGCACGCCGACGTCGAAGAAGTTCGGGTCGACCACTGTGCGCGTGACCGTGACCGTCATGTCCGACAGCTGCGTGCCGCTGGTGAGCCGCGTCGGCGAGGCATAGGCGATGGCCGTGTTGTAGTCGGCCGCCGTGGTCTTGGGCTGGGCATAACCGCCATAGACCCATTGGGTGCGTGGCGCCCAGATGTCGTTCGAGGTCTGGAAGCTGCCGACCTCGTACACGCCGGGACCCATGGCCTGCGACCCCAGCGCGATGGCGTAATTGGGCGTCGCGCCGAAAGCCAGAGAGTTGGTGCTGATGAACAGGTCCGCGTACTTCACGCCGGCGTTCGTATCGTTGCCGTTGAACATCGTGCGCATGACGATGTCCACCGTGTTGGTGGAATAGTTCCGGTCGACGGTGATGCTGGTGGTGTCGAACCGGGGGTTGCCCGCGATCTCGTCGCCCCAATGGCGACCGTTACGGACCTGATTGGCGAAGTTGGCGCTGGAGAAGCTGCCGTAGTCGCCACCGCCGCGAGTCGCCGCCACATCAACGGTGTCCAAGATCACGATCGGCGCGGCCGCGGCGACGCGAATCGTCAGGGCCAATACAAGGGCGGTCGCGGCAGCTAGGGCGAGCTTCATGAAATCACCAGCGAAGGGACGGAGTTGCCATCCCAACGCGCGGAATCGGCGAAAAGTCGCGGGAGCGGTCAGCCCCCGCGCGATAATCGCAACGGTTTAGAGTCTACCAGCGGCGCTTGGAAATGTAGTGGCGGTTGGCGTCCGCGTTGTCGGCGGGGATGTAGTCGAGGTTCATTCCGGCGGGGTAGCGGGTGACGTACTTGTTGTAGACCGGCAGCACCATCTCAAGCGGGAACTCGGGCGGCCGCGCCACGCCCCGGCGATGGTTGCCCATGGGGATATTGGCGCTGATCAGTTCCTCGACCATGGACTTCGCCGTCGCCAGCGGTGCGCCGCCCGGTCCGAAGATCGCCGTATTGCCGCCGCCGGCGTAGGCGACAAAGCCGGGGTTTCCCTCCGAGACCGAGTTGTTCACGATCACCGTGTAGCAGCGATTGAACAGGGAGATCGACGGATTGTCGGACTCGGGGAAGCCGCCCGTGGATGTGCGGATGAACATCTCCACGCCCTTGATGGCGAGCGCGCGGTTGTAATCCACCGCCGCGGGGCAGGAGGAAAGGCTCAGGTTGCCGATATCCGTGCGCGCCACCGGCAGCACTTCGTCGGCGCCGTACATTTCGATATAGCGCGGCAGTACTTCGTAGATGCCGGTGGTGTAGAGGTCGTAGCCCGGGCGCAAGTCGCGCATGCAATAGGGCTTCCAGTGCTTCGCTGCGACCTTGCCGTCGGGCCCGATCAATACGGTCAGGCTGAGCACGTGGCCCGGCCAATCCTTGTCCTTCGCGAAAGTCCCGAAGGCGATGTAGGTGTTGTACTGCTTCGCCTTCTTGCCGATGGCTTCGCATTCCTCACCGGGCACTTCGATGGCGACCTTCAGATTGTCGGCGCGATTCCACGGCGCCCAGCCCGTGATCGGGAATTCGTGGAAGCAAACCAGATCGCGGGTGCCGAAATAGCCGCAGGCCGCGTCGATCTCGTTCAGCATGCGATCGAGGTTCGCCTTGATGCCCGGCTTCGGGTTCGCGGCACTCACCGACTTCTGCGGCGACTGCACCGCCGTGACCCGCACCACGTCATTCCGCAGCGGCACCACCGGATACTTGCCGTTCACGGTGACGGTAATGTCGTTGTTCTTTGCGGGAGAAGATTGGGCAGGCGTTTGCGCGGACGCGCCCTTGATGCTGGCGGCTGCAGCAGCGGCGCTGCCGGCGAGAATCGCGCGGCGTGTGGTCTCGGTCATGGAAGCCCCCTCGAACGGTTGAGGGCATGACGATGGCACGGCCCCCGGGCCGCCCAAAGTCATGCGCGCTGGCTACCCGCTGCGCGGCCTCACACGCTCACGATTCCGGGAAGTGGCAGGCGACCCCGCGGCCTGGCGCCAGCTCGCGCCACGCCGGGATTTCCGCGGCGCACAAGTCTTGCGCCTTTGGGCAGCGGGTCCGGAATACGCAGCCGGACGGCGGATTGAGCGGCGAGGGCAGATCGCCCGGCAGCACGTCGGGCGCGCGCGCCTTGGCGAGAACGGGGTCGGCCACGGGCACCGCGGCGATCAGGGCGCGGGTATAGGGATGCGCCGGCCGGGCGAACAGGCTGTCGCGATCCGCTTCCTCCATCTTCCGTCCGAGGTAGAGCACCATGACCCGGTGGCACAGATAGCGCACCACGCTGAGATCGTGGCTGATGAAGATCAGCGCCATGCCGGTGTCGCGCTGCAGACGCTTCAACAAACCCACGATCTGCGCTTGGATGGAAACGTCGAGCGCGCTGACGGGTTCGTCGCACACCACCAGTTTGGGCCGCACGATGATCGCCCGCGCGATGGCGATGCGCTGGGCCTGGCCGCCGGAGAATTCGTGCGGATAGCGGGAGTAGGAGTCGAGCGGCAGGCCCACCTGGCCGAGCGCTTCCAGCACCCGCTTGCGCAAGCTGTTGCGGTCCATCTCCGGATGCGCGGTGGCCAGGGGCTCGGCGATGCTGTCGCCCACGGTCATGCGCGGGTTCAGGCTGGAGATGGGGTCTTGGAACACCACCTGCAGATCGCTGCGCCGTTCCCGCATCTGGGCGGCGTCAAGGGTGCCGAGGTCTTGGCCGAGCCACACCACCTGTCCCGCCGTCGCCGGAATGAGTTGCAGCACCGCGCGGCCCAGGGTGGATTTGCCGCAGCCGGACTCGCCGACGATGCCCAGCGTCTCGCCGGCGATGACCTGGAAGCTCACGCCGTCCACGGCTTTGAGGGTCAGACGCTTGCGGCTGAACATGCCGCCTCGCACGGGGAAGTGCACCTTCAGGTCGCGCACGTCGAGCAGCGGCGTGCCCATCACACCATCTCCGCCAGATGACATGCGGCCTGGTGCGTTGGACCCACCGGCTTGAGGTGCGGCAGCGCACCGCAGCGCGCCACGGCTTTCTCGCAACGCGGTCCGAAGGTGCAGCCCTGCGGCAGGTGGCGCGGGTCCGGCGGCGCGCCGGGGATCGCCGCCAGGTCCTGCTCCGGATCGTGCGCGAGGCTCGGGCGGCAGTGCAGCAACGCGGCGGTATAGGGATGGCGCGGCGTGGCGAAGATCTGCGCGGTGGGTGCGTCTTCCACCACGCGTCCGCCGTACATCACCATCACCCGGTCCGCCAGCCCCGCAACCACGCCGAGATCGTGGGTGATGAGCACGAGGGCCGCGTTGCTGGTCTCCTTATAGCTGCGCAGCACGCTTAGGATCTGCGCTTGCACGGTGACGTCCAACGCGGTCGTGGGTTCGTCGGCGATCAGCACATCGGGCTTGCACAACAATGCCATGGCGATCATCGCCCGCTGCCGCATGCCGCCGGAGAACTCGTGCGGATACATCTCGAAACGCCGCTCCGCTTCCGGCATGCGTACGGTGGTGAGCATCTCAAGTACCTGCGCACGCGCCGCCTTCGCATCCACGCCGCGATGGACCATCAGCACTTCCATCAGCTGCTTGCCGACTTTCATGTGCGGCGTGAGAGAGGTGGTGGAGTCCTGGAAGATCATCGCCAGCCGGTCGCCGCGCAGGCGCCGCAGGGAGGGCGCGGGCATCGTCAGCAGGTCCTGCCCGTCGAACACCGCACGGCCCGTGACGCGGCCGTTGGATGCGGTCAGCCCCAAGGCCGCCATGAATGTCTGGCTCTTGCCCGAGCCCGACTCGCCGACAATCCCTAAGCATTCACCGCGATTGAGCGTGAACGACACATCGCTGACGGCGGCGATCACGCCGTCGTCGCTTGCGAACCGCACGTTCAGGGCCTCGACTTGCAGGAGCGGCGTCATCACCGCTCCTTCGGGTCGAGGGCGTCGCGCAGGCCGTCGCCGATGAAATTGAAGGAGAACATGGTGAGCGCCAGCAACACCGCCGGGATAATCAGCATCCATGGCGCGGTCTCGAGTGTGTTCGCCCCGCGCGAAATCAACACGCCCCAACTGGTCAGCGGCTCCTGAACGCCCAACCCGAGGAAGCTGAGATAGCTCTCCACCAGGATGTTGATCGGCACCAGCAGTGTCACATAGACGATCACCGGGCCGATCACGTTGGGGATGATATGCCGCCGCAGGATCGCCGGGGTGCCGACCCCGGCGGCATGGGCCGCCTCGACGTATTCCTTCTTCTTCACCGCCAGCGTCTGGCCGCGCACAATGCGCGCCATCGTGAGCCATTCCACACAGCCGATGGCGAGGAACACCAGATAGATGTTCCGGCCGAACACGGTCACCAGGATGATGATGAAGAACAGCAGCGGTAGGGCGTAGAGCACGTCCACGAACCTCATCATCGCCATATCGACGCGTCCGCCCAGAAAGCCCGCGGTTGCGCCATACGTCACGCCAATGGACAGCGAGACGAGCGTGGTCAGCAGCCCGATGGTCAGGGATACCCGCGCGCCGCTCCACACGGACACCCACAGGTCGCGGCCGGTATCGTCGGTGCCGAACCAGCGCTTGTCGGTGAAGCTCGGGGCCTGGGAGATCGCATCCCACGCCAGGTCTTCCAGGGTGTGCGGGCTCATCATCGGTCCGATCACGGCCATCAGCGTGATGAAGCCGAGCGTGCACACACCCACCATGGCGGCGCGGTTCCTGAAGAACCGCCGGCGCGCATCCGCCCACAGGGAACGCCCCTGCACGCGCGCGGCGGCGCCCATGAGCTTTTCTTGCGCGGCGGTTTGAGCGGCGAACAGGGTCATTGGTCGACCCGCACTTTGGGATCGAGCAAGCCGTAGAGCAAGTCGACGAGCAGATTCAGCAGCACCACGGCGACGGCGAACACGATCACGATGCCCAGCACCACGGGATAGTCGCGGTTGAGCGCGCCCTGGATAAAGAACCGCCCCATGCCGGGTAGCTGAAAGATCTGCTCCACCACCACCGCCCCCGTCACCACGCTGGCGACCGCCGGGCCGAGATAGCTCACCACCGGCAACAGGGCCGCGCGCAGGGCGTGGCGCGTGACCACCCGTTGCTCCGTGAGTCCCTTGGCGCGGGCGGTGCGGATGTAGGCCTGGTTCAGCACCTCGATCATGGCGGCGCGCGACAGCCGCGAGATCACCGCAATCTGGGGCAGCATCAGTGCGATCACCGGCATGATGTAGGGCACGATCGGCGCGAGCCATGGGACATCGCGGGCGAGGGACCCGCTCGGCTCCAAGGTTGCGATGGGGAGCAGGCGCAGGGTCACACCGAACAGCAACGTCAGCAGCGGCGCCATCACGAAACTCGGGACCGCGATGCCGGTCATGGCGACGGTCATCACGGCGTAGTCGGCTCCGGAATTGCGCTTGAGCGCCGCGACGATGCCCAGCGTGCCGCCGATCAAGGTCGCGAGTGTGAGCGCCGATAGCCCGAGGCGCAGGCTCACCGGCAGGCCGGTGGCGATGATCTGGGTGACGGTGCGGTCCGGATAGACGATCGACGGCCCGAACTCGCCGCGGATGGCGCGGCCGGCGTAGATCACGAACTGTTCGAGAATCGGCTTATCGAGGTCGTAGGCGGCCCGCAGGTTTGCGATCACCGCGGGTTCGAGGGCCGCGTCGGTATCGAACGGACCGCCCGGGGCCGTGTGCATGAGCACGAACGACAGGCCGACGATCAAAACGACCGTCGGAATCGCAATCAGCAAGCGGCGCAGGGCATAGGCAGTCATCGGTGGAAGACAGCCTACGCCATCCCCGGCCACAAGGGGCGCAAAAGCAACATGATCACCAGTTGGATTAATTCGCCTGATTAATGGGGGCGTTCGACGGTGAGGTAGCGTGAAAGGTTCACGTTACGCACATTGTCGGTCCACCCCTTCACATACTGGTGCACCAGCCGCCGGCCCGCATAGTGATAGATGGGGATGACCGCATAGCTCTCCATCAGGATCTTCTCCGCCGCCTGCATGGCGCCGCCGCGCTTGGCGATGTCGGCGGTGGTGTTGGCGTCGTTCATCAGCTTGTCGAAGTCGGCGTTGCTGAACTTGGCGAAATTGCTCATGTCGCCGGTGCGGACAAGGTTGAGGAACGCGGCGGGATCGGCGAAGGGCGCGAAATAGGCCCAGCGCGCCACGTCGTAATTCCCCACGCGCACTTGCCGCTGCAACTCGCGGAACTCCACGTTGACCAGTTCTGCCTCCACGCCCAGCGGACGCCACATGGACGCCAGCGCCACCGCCATCTTGCGGTCTTCCTCCAGCGTATTGAACTGCAGCTTGAACTTGAGCGGAGTGGCGGGCGTGAAACCGGCCTCGGCCAGCAGCTTCTTCGCCTCCGCCACGCGCGCGGCCTGGGGCTGTCCGGCGATGCCGGCCTTGCTGGCGGTGTACCCCGGAACCGACGGCGGCACGAAACTATACGCGGGCGTCACGCCGGTATTGAACAGCTTGGTGACCATGCCCTCGCGGTCGATCGCCATGGAGAGCGCCTTGCGCACGCGGATATCGGTGAACGGCGGCTTGGCGTTGTTGATGACGAAGTAGTAGATGCCCAGGTTCGGCGCGATGTGCAGTTCCTTGGCTAGGTTCTGGCGGATGAAGTCGATCTGGTCCGGCGGGAAGTTGAGGGCGATGTCGAGTTCCTTCGCGCGGAAGCGGTTCAGCACCGTGCCCAGGTTCTCCGTCGGGAAGTAGTTCACTTCGTCGATCTTCACATTGGCGGCGTCGTAGAACTTCGGGTTCTTCACGAGCGTCACCCGGGTCTGCGGCACGCGCTCCTTCAACAGGTACGGGCCGTTGGTGACGATGTTCCCGGCTTCCGTCCACGCGCGGCCGAACTTCTCGATGGCCTTGCGCGGCACCGGCAGGGCCTGGAACGACGCCATGGTCTCCAGGAACACCGGCGAGGGCGACGACAGCGTGATCTGGATCGTGCGCGCATCCACGGCTTTCACGCCCATGGTCTCCGGCGCTGCCTTCTTGCTGTGAACCGCTTCGGCGTTCTTGATCGACCAGAACCACTGAGCATAGCGCGACAGCGTTTCCGGGTCTTGCACGCGGCGCAGCGAGTAGACGAAATCCTCGGAGGTGAGGAGCGATCCGTCGGACCAAACAAGGTTGGGTCGAAGCTTGAACGTGTAGGTCAGCCCGTCGGCGGAAACCGTATGGCTCTCCGCCGCGCCGTAGACGATGTCGCCTTTGGCATCGGCGGTCATCAAGCCGAGATAGAGATCGTAGTTGATCGAGGCGGCGGAATTGCCGCCGGATACATGGGGATCCAGCGAATCCGGATCGCTCGCGGTTCCGCGGTTGAACACCATCTTTCCGTCGGCCGCCCAAGAAGCCGAGGGCGCGGCGAAGAACAGTGCGCTCAGAAGACCTGCGAGAACGAACCCGCGCCGCGCGATCACCAATAGTGCGTCCACCGTGACTTCTCCTTGAACAGGCGGAAAGCATCTTGCCCGCTCGCGGGAAGGTTATCCAGGAACATGCCTGGATCGTAACGCTCCTGGTACTGGTCCATCACCGGGCGATACAGCCGCATATGCACATCCGGGATGCGATGCTTGGCGCGGAAGTCCTTCATGGGGATCGCCGCGATGCGCTTGGTCTCGAACGCGCCGGCCATCGCCAGTTCCACGCCGCGCGGCCCGTAGATCGCCGACCGGCCGGGGCCGCCATAGTTCGTGTCCTCGAGGAAGCCCGTGCCGCGACGGCCGACGTTGATCGAGTTGTTGGTGATCATCGTGTACAGGCTATTGTGATACGACGTGAGTTTCATGTCGTCGGATTCAAATCCGCCCGTCGCCGTGCGGCAGATGATCTCCGCGCCCTTCATGGCGAAACAGCGGAACAACTCCGGCTCGAATTGCACGGCGGACATGGCGATGTTGCCGATGTCGGTGCGCTCCACGGGGATGACGGCGTCGATGCCGTACATTTCCACGAACCGGTCGTACACGTCGTAGATCACCGAGGTGTACTGTTCCGAGCCCGGGAACATGCCGCGCACGTTGCGCTGCTTCCAATGCTGGGCGCGCACGTTTCCGTCCGGGCCCATCAGGATCATCAGGTGCAGGATGTGGCCGGGCCAATTCACCGGGTCCTTCGCATAGGTGCCGAAGGCGATGTAGCAGTTGTACTGCTTGGCCTTCGCGCCCACACGTTCGATCTCCGGACCGGCCACTTCGAGGGCGAGATTGTAGTGCTGCTCGCGGGTCCAGCGCTTGAAGCCGGTGATCGGGAATTCGTGGAACAACAGCAAGTCGGAGCGGCCGCCGTAGCCTTGCGCCGCATCGATGCATTCGATGAAGTAGTCGAGGTTGTTCTTGATGTCCGGCGCCGGGTTGTCGCCGTCCACGCCGTGCACGCGGGTCTGCACGACAGCGACCGTGACGCTGTCCGAACGCAATGGGACCGTCGGATACGTGCCGTCGGCGCGGACTCGTTCCGCCTCCGATGGCACCGGTTGCGCAGCGCTCATATCCAACACCCCTACCTTGCTGGTCCCCAAGTGGCAGGGAGGCTAGGGGGCGGAAACGGTTCCGGCAAGTGCACTTGCCGTCGCAAAGTCATGACAAACTGACATGGAGGCGAACCTTGCGTAGTATTGGACAAATGTCGCCCAAGGCGTCGGAATTCATAGGGGATCGACCTTGAAAAGACGGGAACTGTTCGGCGCTGCAGCAGCGGGGGTTGCAATGGCCTCTTCGGATGTAGGGGCGGCCGCGAAGCCGAAAACGTACGTTCTCGTACACGGCGCGTGGCACGGAGGCTGGTGTTGGAAGCACGTGACGCCGCGATTGCGCGCCGCGGGACATGCTGTGTTCGTGCCGACGTTGACCGGCTTTGGCGAGAAGTCCCATCTCGCGAACCCGTCGATCAATTGTTCCACCCACGCCACCGACCTGGTGAATCTGATCGCGTTTGAAGAGTTGGACGATGTGATCTTGGTCGGCCACTCCTACGCGGGCCTTGTGATTTCCCGCGTGGCGGATCAGATCAAGCCGCGTTTGCGTCACCTCGTTTTTCTCGATGCGATGATTCCCGTGGACGGGAAGCCCTTCCTCGCGCCGGAGGTCAGCCAGGAGTGGGCCAAGACCGCGAAGGACGGTTACCTCGT
Organism: Rhodospirillaceae bacterium; assembly: GCA_965279655.1. Classification (GTDB taxonomy): domain Bacteria; phylum Pseudomonadota; class Alphaproteobacteria; order Rhodospirillales; family Rhodospirillaceae; genus SCTM01. The sequence goes on along the minus strand of OZ257255.1, from coordinate 3,224,141 downwards.
GGCGATTCCGGATCCCGCATCGTTCGGCATTCCGGCGGACCATCCGGACTTGCCGTGGGTCAAACGGCATCTCACGCCGCATTTCCTCCCAGCGCTCGCGGAGCCGGTGCACTACAAGAACGGCGGCATCGCGGGCATTCCGAAGACGTTCATCCGCTGCACGCAGCGCCGCAACACCGGCGCCCCCGATCCGGTGGAGGCCATCGCGAAGGGCACGCCGGAATGGACGTGGAAGACGATGGACACCGGCCACGATGTGATGGTCACCCAGCCGAAAGAACTGTCGGAGATGCTGCTCGCGATCGGCTAATGAGAACGTCGGCGATTATGGGCCCAAACTAAAACTTAGCCCCGTCGCGCATTTCGATATGCGCTAAGATCGCCGCACCATGCCCGTCCTGGTCCTGATCGTGTTCGTCAGCATGCTCGGCAACAGCGTGCTGGCGCCGTTGATTCCGTTCTATGCGTTGCGCCTTGGGGTCACGCCGGAATACATCACGATCCTCGCGGCGGTCTTCTCGATCTTCCAATTCATCGGCGCGCCGATCTGGGGCCGCATCAGCGACAGTGTCGGGCGCAAGCCCGTGCTCATCGGCACGGTCGCGGGAACGGCGATCGGTTTCATCATCCTCGCGTTCGCGGACTCCATCTGGCTGCTACTGCTCGCGCGCGTGGTCGGCGGGTTTGCGGCGGGCAACCTCTCGACCGCCTACGCCTATGTGAGCGACATCACCACCTCGGAGACGCGCGCGGCGGGCATGGGCAAGATCGGCGCGGCGTTCGGTTTCGGGTTCGTGGTCGGCCCGGCGATCAGCGGCTTTCTCGCCGGCGGCGATTCCCTCGTCGACGCCAACTTTGCCCGGCCGGCGCTCGCCTCCGCCGCGCTGGCGATCATCGCGCTGCTCGGCACCATCTTCTTCCTGAAGGAAAGCAAGGCGCCGAACCCGGGGGCGCGCCGGGTGCCCGCGCATCCCCTGGCGCCCGTGCGCGTCGTCATGCGCAACCGCAATCTCGCCATGGTCCTGATTCTCGGCGCGATCTGTTTCACCGCGGTCGCGCAGCGCGAAACCACCGTGGCGCTCTGGCTGCATGACTTCTTCGGCCTGTCGCCGCGCGAGCTAGGCTATGTGTTCGCTTACGTCGGCCTTCTGATCACCATTTTCCAGGGCACCGCGCTCGCCCGCCTGAGCCGCCGGATCGGTGACGGCAAGGTGCTGATCTCCGGTATCGTGGTCTACATCATCGGCTTGCTTTGTCTTGTGGTGACGGACGGCATTCCGTTGTTGATCGTGGGGACCACCTTCAACGCCTATGGCACGGCGGTGCTGTCGATCACTTTGCCGACCGTAGCCTCAAAACTCGCGCCGCCGGATGAGCGGGGGCTGGTGCTCGGCGCCTATCAGGGCGCGGCGAGCTTCGGGCGGTTCCTCGGCCCCGCCGTGGCGGGCACGATTTACGCGCATGTCGGCATCACCGCGCCCTTCGCGGTGGGCGCGGCCGGTCTTTGCATCGGCTTGGTACTGGCGGTGATCCTGGAGCGGCGTTTGCAAACCGTGCGCGAGACTTAAGCCGCCGCGATCTTGTCGGCGAGTTCTTCCGGGCTCACGTCGTCGGTCGCCTGCAACGCTTCCAGTTCCTGGTGCACGATGCGCAGGATGCGGGAGATGTATTCCGCATGCCAAGCCTGCCGCTGGCGCGCCGCCTCGTCGTCCGGCTTGTAGGCGTCGATATTCGCCTTGTTCACCGGCGTGCCAGCTTCCAATAGACGCTCCACGGTGTCGAGGCGCTCGCGGGTGACGGCGAGTTCGCCGGCTACCGCCATGGTGATGGACAGCACGCGCTCCACCGCCGGGTCGTCGAAGAAGTAGGGGCGCTTACCCTTGGCTTTCGCGTTGGCCAGCGTGTTGACGTCGAGTGTGCTCATGGGTGCGCTCCTACTTCCAGGCGCCGAACATATACCAACCCTTGCCGCTATAGCCGCGGTTGGATTTCGCCGCTTCCTGCTTTTCCGGCGCATGACGCGCCAGCGAACTCGACCACGGTTGATAAAAACCGGGCTCTACGTCGGATGTTGCGCCGCCTTCGATCAGGTTGTCGCTGTCAAAGCCCGCGTCGGTCATGACGTCGAGCACGTTCATGGTATGCAATTTCGACCAGAACGGCTCGTTATTGTACCAGGCGTCCCAATCCTTGGTGAACTGCTCCCACAGCGGCGTGCTCTCGGTAAAGTTCGGCTGTTCCGCATGGAGGGTCATGCCGCCGGGCGCCAGCAGTTCATGAATGCGCTTCATGCCGTCGGTAATCGCGAGCGTCGATGTCTCGTGCCAGAACATGGTTGACTGAATCCAGTCGAAGCTATTCGGCTCGAAGGGAAGGTCTTCCAGAGCGGCCTGGACGAACTTCACCTTGTCGTAGCCCATGGCCTGCGCCCGCGCGTGGCCGTAGCGCAGCAGCGGCGCGCCCACGTCGACCACGATCACTTCCGCTTCGGGGAAGGCTGCGGCGATCGGCAGGGTGTTGGTGCCGATGCCGCCGCCGAGATCCATGATCCGCTTCGGTTTGAAGTCGGGCCAGCGCTCACGCACGAATTTCGCGATCGCGCGGCCGCCGCCGTCGTTGCGCGCCGACATAGAGCCGGCGCCGGTGACGAACACGCCCAGATCATAGTTCGCCGGACCGCTCACATCTTCCGGCACGACCTCGCCGGTATAGCTGCCGGGCATACAGTGATTGTCGACTTCGGAAATGTAGCGCGGGATCTTGGTATCGGGATTCAGCTTCAGGGTCGGCTTGGCATCGTTCAATTCGCGCGCGCGATCGATAAGCCCGTCGAGTTGGCGGAACACGACCGAACGCCCCGCCTGCTGGCGCATCTCCATGTTGTTCCGCCGCAGCGCCGCCCATGCCTGATATAGGGGATCGGTGCGCATGGCGTCGCGCACTTCCACCCGCGTCGCGATCTCGCGGTGATGGGTTTTCTTGAACACCGGCTTCACCCGCTGCTCGAACGCCAGCTTGGTGCCTGGAAACACGTTCCCGCCCAGGTGGACGTTCATGCTGGTCAGGAAGTTGAATCGCGCGGTTTCGTCGTGGCTGACGGTGGCGCCCAGGGCGTTGGGGGCAACCCGGTCATAGGTGGGGGGTAGGGGGGGAGCCATGAACCAGTTCCTTACCTTCGCGCCCGCGCCGTGCGGGCCTCCGGATCACAGTATTTTATCCCCATCGGAAGCGGAAATAAGGGATTTCCCCTAGCGGACAGTAGAAAGACCGTGATCGCTCGCGGCGAAAATTCCTTGCCGACGCGGCAGCACCTGAGATACCCACCGTCGCGCTTCCACCCATCCTGAGGAAACCATGGTCGCTATTCACGTCACCAACCGCGCCGGCCAGGCCCATACCCTTCAAGGCCAAAGTGGCGCGACCCTCATGGAAGTCCTCCGGGACGCGAATATGGACGTGGAGGCAATCTGCGGCGGTTGCTGCTCCTGCGCCACCTGCCATGTGTTCATCGACGGCGCCTGGGCGGCGAAGCTCCCGCCCCGCTCTCCGGACGAGCAGGAACTGGTGGAAGAGACCGAGAGCTACCGCCCGGACAACTCGCGCCTGTCCTGCCAGATCAAGCTCTCCGACGCGTTGGACGGCATCACGGTGACAGTGGCCCCCGAAGAGTAACGTCTGCGTCACTGGTCGGCGGGTCGATTTACCCCCCCTCTCAGACCCGTTACAACCCGAGCCTGCGATTCAGCACGGGTGTGGCATGTTCTTGCGGTCTTTCGGTTTTGCGCTTGTATTCGCGATGGCGGCGTTCCCGGCCGGCGCGGTGGACTTGCGCTACGGCAGCAAAGGTCTGCCGACGTCCTTCGGCAATCCCTACACCGGCAACGGCTCGCCCGGCATCTATCTCTGGTCGGCGATGTATGACGGGCTCACCCGTCTCGACAAGAACGGCGCCATCGCGCCCGCGCTCGCCACCAGCTGGAAATCCCTTTCGCCCACCGCCTGGCAGTTCACGCTGCGCAAGAACGTGACGTTCTCGAACGGCGAGCCGTTCGATGCCGCCGCCGTGATCGCCGCGATCAATTGGCTGAAGTCGCCCGAGGCCAACATCAAGGGCGCGATTGTCGCCAACGAGATCCGCGGCATCAGCAAGGCCGAGCCCGGCGAAGACGGCGCGGTGATCATTCACACCACGCGGCCCGACCCCATCCTGCCGGCGCGCTTGTCGTCCATGATGATTCCCGCGCCGACCGCGTGGCGCGAACTCGGCGTGGACGAATTCGCGAAGTCGCCCAGCGGCACCGGCCCGTTCCACGTGAAGGATTGGGGCGGCACCGCGAAGATCACCCTTGAGGCGTTCGCCCAGTCGTGGCGCAAGCCCAAAGTCGACCGGCTGATCATCATCAACCTGCCGGACAACTCCACCCGCGTGCAGGCGCTGCAATCGGGCCAGATCGACATCGCCGGCAATATCGGCGTGGACGATATCGACACCCTCGAAGCTGCCGGGATGATCAGCGCCGTGGGCCCCGCCATGTCGGTCATGTCGATGGGCCTGCGCGTCGAGGGCGGGATCAATCCGGCGCTGAAGGATGTGCGCGTGCGCCAGGCGCTGAACTACGCCATCGACAAGGCCGCGATCAACCAGGCGCTGTTGCGGGGCTTGAGCCCGCCGTCGGGTCAGCCGGCCGCGCGCGATGTCGTCGGCTACAACCCGGATGTGAAGCCCTATCCCTACGACCCGGCGAAAGCCAAGGCGCTGCTCGCGGAAGCGGGTTACCCGAATGGGTTTCCCATGAACTTCGAGGTGATGGTCGACCGCACACCCGGCGATCGCGGAGTCTTCGAGAGCATCGCCAGCCAGTTGGGCAAGATCGGCGTGCCGACGACGATGAAGATCATCACCTTCGGCAGCTGGATGGAATCCTACCTCGGCGGCACCTGGGATAAGGAGACCGACGGCTTCGTTCTGTCGTTCAATGCGGCGCCCTATAACGACGTGGCGCGGCCGATGGAGATCTACTCCTGCCTGCGGCCCAACGGCTTCTTCTGCGACAAGGCGGTCACCGCGAAACTCGTGACCAGCAACGAGGAAACCAACGCCGACAAACGCCTCGCGCAGCTGGGCGAACTCGCCAAGCTGTTCCACGACGCGGCTCCCGCGATTTACCTGGGCGAGCAGTTCGACGTATTCGGCGTGACCAAGAAGCTCGAAGGCTTCGCCATCGCCAACCGCGCGCCGATCTACGAAAACATCAGCGTCAAGAAGTAGGCCGGCCCCTGCCTAGGGCGCTGGCTGAACGTCGGCCGGGAACACTGCGACAACCTCTTTGACGTTGGCGGCCAAGGTGGCGAGCGCGCCGCGCGCTTTGGCTTCGTCGCGATCTGCCTTGCCCACGCGCGCGACCTCGGCCGACTGCGCTTCGGCCTTCTTCACCAGGGCCTGCACCTTCGTCTTGAATGCGGCCGGTTCGTTGGCGATGGCCTTCTCCAAGGCCTCGGCGCCTTCCACGATCTCTTCGTTCTCATGGGAGAGACGGTCGAAATTCTTGGCGTCGATCAGCCGCCCCATGTGGCCCACCACGCGGTTCAGCGTGCCAAGCGCTTTCTTCACATCCGCCGGCGCCTTCAGGGGTGCGTCCGCGGCGAATGCGCCTGACGAGAGCGCCAGAGTGGCGGCAAGGCAAATAGCGAGCGTCTTCAGAAAGCGCATGGCGATTTCACTCCTATGACGGCGTTACGGTCAGGATGCCGCGCATGGTCCCGCCATGCCCGGGAATCGAACACACAAAAGTATAGCTGCCCGGCGCGGGCGCTGTGAACTCCGTGGATACCGTCTTGCCCATGGGGCAGAGCGGTGTCGCGGCCAGCACCATATGTTCGTCGCCGGGCGGGATCGTCACATCTTCCGCCTGCCGGTCGGCATCCGCCACAAACGCGGCCTCGACGCCGGGTTTGAGCAGCACCCAGTTGTGCGGGTCGTGGATGATCTCGCCGGTGTGCCGCAGGGTCAGGCGCACGCGCGCGCCGGCGGGGCAAGCGAGGCGGTCCGGCTTGAACAGTAGCTCGTCGCCGTCGGAGGCGATGTTCAATTGCACGCGCCGGCCCTGGGCCGCAGCGGCTTGATGCGACACCGCACCGAGAAGGCCGAACAGGACGAGGCGGCGTGAGGTCACTTTCTGCGCCCACCCTTGCTCGCCAGATCGCCCTGCGTGCGCTGAATCATGCGCAGCACCAGGCTCGCCGCCTTCGCATCCGCGCCGCTCGCGAGCGCGGTGAAGGTTTGCTCCAGGCCCTTCAGCGCCGAGACTTTTGCATCATGCGGCCGCGTGCCGAGATAGGCATCGAGCCACTTCATCACCGCGCGCGGATCGGGCGTTTGTTTCGCGATCGCCAACAAGGATGGAACCGGATCGGTTGCCATCAGCTCGCTTCGTCGGCCTTCTGCTCGTGCGCCCATCGGAAGCCGATCTCGCTCGGCCGGCGCACGAGGTGGATCCGGTGCTGGTAGAAGTCGGCGAGGTAGGTGGCGACGTGGCGCTCCACCGGACGATAGGCGGAATCGAACACCACCAGCCGCAGGCGCAGCAGCGGCGTGCCGACGGCGCAGGCGAGCATATTGGCGTCCTGCATGTCCGCCAGCGTGCCGCCGATGAGCTGGTCGGCGCTCAGGATGTCGATGCCCTTCTTCTCCAGGATGCTGATCAGCGAGAACGACGACAGCTCCTCGGCGGAGATCTGCACATTCAAGTCCGCGGGGATGTAGGTGGAACTGTAGCCGACGCGCCGGCCGCGCAAATTGCGCGCCAGCGTGATGCGCTGGACTTTCGCGCCGGTGTGCAGACGTAGATCGGCCCGGGTCTCTTCGTCCGGCTCGACCTCGTCGATCTTCACGTCCTTCAGCTCCGAGCGCGTCGCCATGGCGTCGAGGCGCTTGATCAGCTGATCCATGTCGCCGGTGAGCGGCGGCGGCGCCGTGGCGGAGGCGCCGGTGACGAACGTGCCGCGGCCTTGTTCGCGGCTGATCAATTTGTCTTCCGCGAGCAGATCCACCGCCTTGCGCACGGTGATGCGCGACACGCCGAAGGTGTCGCACAACTCGGTCTCGGTGGGCAGCTGCGCGCCGCGGCTGTAGTTACCGTTGAAGATCCAGTCGCGGATCGTCAGGTACACCTGGTAGTACCGTGGCAGTCGCGTGCCGTCGCTGATGGCTTCGGTGGGGACTTTGTTCATGGTCGCAGTCGCAGTGTCAGGCCAAACGCCTTGCTCGCGCGGCGGGCACCATAGGGGAAACCCCCAATACGGTACACCGTGTCGGCCAATTCTTTGCTAGGGTTTGCGCCAGCCTTTCGGGGAGTGGGACGTACAATGCGTATCGGTAATGTTGTCGGATTGCTCGTGGTCTTGGTAAGCGCCTGCTCACTGCAGGCAGCGGAACCCAAGCCTGGCGCGGTCTTGAAGGACTGCGCGGACTGCCCGGAGGTGGTGGTCATTCCCAAAGGCAGCTTCCAGATGGGTTCGAACTTGGGCGATCCTGATCGCCCGGAGACGCCGATCCGTACAATCACGTTCGCGAAAGCGTTCGCCATGGGCCGTACGGAAGTCACCGTGGGCCAGTTCCGTGCTTTCATGAAAGCCACCAACCACAAGATCTCCGAGGGCACCTGCGGCATGTGGGTGTTCTCCGCCCAATCTCCGGAGCCCCGTACGTGGGAGAACCCGGGCCTGAAGCGCAAGATCGCCGACGACGAACCGGTGGTGTGCGTCGGGTGGCTGGATGCGAAGGCCTATGTCGAATGGCTCGCCAAGACGTCGGGCAAGCCGTTCCGCCTGCCGAGCGAATCGGAATGGGAGTACAGCGCCCGCGCCGGCACCAAGACCACCTATGTCTGGGGCGAAGACGGACAGGCCGCCTGCAAGGACGCCAACGTCTACGATCAATCCGCCGCGAAGAAATGGCCGACGCCGGAATGGGGCCCGGCCTCATGCGACGACGGCTATCCGGATTTGTCGCCGGTCGCGAAGTTCAAGCCGAATGCCTACGGCCTTTACGACATGATCGGCAACGTGTGGGAGTGGATGGGCGATTGCTATGCGCTCAACTATCCGCCGGCACCGGTGGACGGCGGCGCCTATCTGCCGGCGGAGCACTGCGACCTGCGCTCCAATCGCGGCGGCGGCTGGGTGACGCGGGCCGATCGTCAGCGCGCCGCCTGGCGCGGCCGCGACAAGGAAACGATGAAGGTCTCGTTCTTCGGTCTCCGCGTCGCGCGCGATCTCTAAAACGCCCGCGGCCAGCGGCGGTGCATCCACAGCCACTCGCCGGGATACTCGCGGATCCATTCCTCGAGGCGCTTGTTGATGCGCACGAGGGCGGCGCGCACCGCGTCGGTGTCGTCCTCGCTGCCTTCGAACGTCCACGGGTCTTCCACGCGCACCTCGAACTTGCATCCGGCGAGGCGGACACAGCGCACCGGGAACACCGGGCAGGCGAACTTCATGGCGAACTGCGCGACCGCCGTGCCGGTGAAGGCCTCGCGTCCGAAGAAGGGGATCGGCAGGCCGGCGTTGATCTTCTGATCCACCACCATGAACACCTGTTCGTCCTTGGCGAGGCCCTTCAGGATCATGCGCGCGCCCGCGGCCCCCTTCGGCGCCATGGCGGAGGTGTATTCGCGCCGCACGTCGCCGATCATTGCATCGACCAGCCGATTGTTGGGCGGGCGATAGACAATCAGCAGCGGCTTGGCGGTTTGCGCCAGCGCCAGCGGGATCATCTCCCAATTGCCGAGATGGCCGGAGAACAGGATCGACGGCTTGCCGCTCGCCGCATGTTCCACCAGGCGCTCGTGGCCTTTCACGGTCACGCGGCCTTTCCAGGCGTTCGGCCACAGCCGCGGCAGCACCGCGTACTCCGTCATGGTGCGGCCGAAGTTGTCCCACGCCTGGCGCAGGATTTCCGCGCGGCTCTCGTCGCTGAGATTCGGGAACGCATGCCACAGATTGTCTTGCGCGGTGCGATGGGCGCCGCTCAAGGGCCCGACAGTGCGCGCCAAGCGCGCCCCGAAATCCGACGCCGCGTCGATATCCGTTCGCGCCACCGCGCCCAACAGCATGCGTGCCGCGGCGGCTTCGATCCGATGTTTCAGACGGGGCGGGGTTGCGGTCATGGGATGACGTCGTTATAGCGGCTTTGCGCCGAAAGGGAGACAATCGCTTGCGCGTCCTTCAAGTCATGGCGAGCGGGCTGCACGGCGGCGCCGAGCTGTTCTTCGAGGACCTGCTGCCGGCCCTCGGTCAGGCCGGGCTCACCCCCAGGATCACGCAAAGCGCCGTCATCCGCCGCTATCCCACCCGGGCCGCAAAGCTGGCCGCGGCGGGTATTCCGTCGCAGATGTTGCGTTTCGGCGGCCCGTTCGATCTCGTCTCCCCCTGGAAGCTCCAGGCCCATGCCCGGGCCTTCAAGCCCGACATCGTCATGGGCTGGATGAACCGGGCGTGCGCGTCGCTGCCCGAGGGTCCGTGGATCAACGTCGGCCGTCTCGGAGGTTACTACGACCTCAAGTACTACCGCCGCTGCCGCGTGTTCATCTGCAACACGCCGGACATCGCGGACTACGTGGTGCGTCAGGGCAAGCCTGCCTCCGCCGTGCACTACATCCCCAACTTCTGCGCCGTCGCGCCGGGCCCCGCGATCCATCCCGACATGATCCGCACGCCGGTGGGTGCGCCCATCCTGTTGGTGCTCGCGCGCCTGCAGCCGCAGAAGGGCATCGACACGGCCATCCGCGCGCTCGCCGAAATCCCCGAGGCGGTGATGTGGATCGCCGGCGACGGCCTGTTGGAGGCGCCTCTGCGCAAGCTCGCGCAGGAGTCCCGCGTCGCGGATCGGGTCCGCTTCCTCGGCTGGCGCGATGACCGCTCCGCCTTGCTGAAAGCAGCCACGGCGGTCCTGGTGCCGTCGCGGCATGAGCCCTTCGGCAATGTGGTGGTGAACGCCTGGGCCCATGGCGTGCCCCTGGTGGCCACCCGCAGCGAAGGGCCGGGCTATCTGGTGCGCGACGGCGAGGATGGCCTGCTGGTGCCGGTCGACGACCCCCACGCGTTGGCCGAGGCCGCCCGCCGGGTGATTGCCGATCGGGCCTTGGCCCAGCACCTGATCGCCGAAGGCACGATCCGGGCCGCGGCGGAATTCTCCGAAGCCGCCGTGGTCGGGCGATATCTGGAGATATTCCAGAGCTTGAGGCCGTAGCTTTGGAGGCCGTGCCAGGCACGCTATAGTGTTGAAAGCCCCAACGCCCGCTGGACCTCATGCTTCTCGGCGACGATCAACCCCAGCATGAGACGCCCTGGCTCACGATCGGCCTCATCACCGTCTGCACGGTGGTGTATCTGGCGCAGATTGGCGGTGCCCTTCCCGACGCATCCCAACGCTTCGGTGTGATTCCTGCGCTCATCACCGGCGCCGTACCCGAATTTCCGCATCAGAATAACGGCTGGATCACCCTATTCACGTCGGGATTCCTGCACGGCAACGAGATGCATCTCGTCGGCAACATGATTTTCCTCTGGATTTTCGGCAACAACGTCGAAGATTCCTTCGGTCGGCTTTGGATGGCGTTCTTCGTCATCATCTGTGAGGCGGCGGCCAATTTTACCCACATCGTTCTCGGCCCCGACGTTCTGCGCGCCAGCATCGGCGCAAGCGGATTTATCTCCGGGATCATGGGCGCCTACATCGTCCTATTCCCGAACGCGAAGCTCTCAATCTTCACTGTCCGTGTGACCTTCGAACTTCCCGCCTGGTTGTGGATTGGCTTCTGGGCGATATCGCAGGGACTATCTTTTTGGTTCGATCCGCGTCTCCACGCGGGGGTTGGCTATGCCGCGCATCTGGGCGGATTCGCGATGGGAGCCGTGCTCAGTTTGACGCTGCATCGCTTCGGTATTATCGCGACGTACGCGAACGCGGCGGCGCTCGTTCCGCGCAAGGTTTCGGAATCGGAACGCCAAGAATTCGCATTCCGTCAGGATGACGCCAAACGTGCTTTGCTGATCGGGCGTTTGACGCTCGCGCTCATCGCCATCGTGGTCGTGCTCGGCGAGCTAACGTATCTTGCCGTCGCGCGCAGCCTCAACTTGAAGCACTTCCTGAAAGAAGCCGCCGCTGGGAATGCGCAGGCGAGCGGGCTGGCGGCGAACGGTCTTCTCGCAAGAAACGGCGCGGCCGCGCTTGATCAAGCTGTCGCCTTGTACCGGAAAGCGGCCGTGGACGGCGACAAACCCTCCGCGGCAAAGATGGCTGACATCAACTGGGAAGGTCGCATCGGCAACGTTGACGCACCGGCTTACCTCGACCGTGCCAATGCAATCGAATCGGATTTCGCGGCGGCCGTCTCCGGGGACGATGACAGGCTTATCGGCCTGGCGGTCAAACTCGCAGACGATCCTTCCGTCGCGCCGCACCGCATCAGCTTCGCACTCGCCCAACTCGAACGCATTGCCAAGATATCGTCGTTTGAACGCCGAAATCGTGTCGGCCTCGCTCAAAGCGTGCTCGCTCTCTATCACGCGCGGGGGATCGGCACGGCGCGCGACCCCCGCACCGCGCGATTCTGGCTCGACAGCGCCCGGCGGAAGGGCGTCACGGGGCTCGCGAAGATTGTCGAGGCCGAACTCGAAAAGCCCCAAGGCTAACGAGGCTCGCCGACTCGGACTCGACAACATTTCGATGCTTTCGCCGGGGTCCACCCCTAAATAGCTGATCCAAGCCAATTTTTCGGATTTGCGACAATTGTCGCCGCCCGCCGGGCCGGGCTAGACTTGCCCCATGCCCTTGCGCGACGCCGCTTCAGCGGCCCGGCGCGCGGCGCCCCAGGAGGCGCTGCCGCCCGAGCCGATCAAGGATCATCTTGGCCTGATCGCCGAGATGACGCGCGTATTCGCTGCGTCCCACGACGCCCAAACCGTCGCCGCCACCGCGCTCGAGCGCATCACGCTCCACGTGGGCGCCGAAGCCGCTTCGCTGTTCCTGCTCACCGACGACAGCGAAACGTTGGTGTGCACCTCGTGCTATGGCCCGGTCGACATCACCGGCCTGCGCATCGGCGCCACGGTCGGCATCGTCGGCCGCGCGGTGCTCGCCCAGGAAGGACAGATCATCCGCGACGTGCGCGCCGACGCGGATTTCGGCAGCGCCGTCGATGCCAAGACCGGGTTCACGACGCGCTCGATCCTGGTCACACCGCTCAGTGTCGGTCGCGATCAACTCGGCGCCATCGAGATCATCAACAAGGCCAGCGGCGACGGCCTGTTCTCGCCGGACGATCTCACGCTGCTTGAAACGCTGGGCCGCGCGGCCGCGCTGGCGATCCACAATACGCGTTTGACCGAGCGCCTTGTCGCGCAGGAACGCGAACGCCACGAACTCGAACTGGCCGCGGAGATTCAGCGCGACTTGCTGCCGGGTGCCGGGGCGCATGACTTCCCGATCCACGGCATCAATATCCCGGCGCGCGCGGTGTCCGGCGACTTCTACGACATCCTGACGCTGCCCGATGGGCGCATCTGGTTCAATTGCGCCGACGTGTCGGGCAAGGGCATGAACGCCGCGCTTTTGATGGCCAAGACGTCGAGCCTGTTCCGCTGCCTCGCGAAAAGCGCGGAGCATCCGGGCCAATTGCTCGGCGCCATCAACAACGAGCTGTGCGAAACCAACTCCCACGGCATGTTCGTCACCATGGTCGGCGGCTTGTTCAATCCGGCGACCGGCAAGGTGCGGCTCTCCAATGCGGGCCACGAACCGCCCTTGCTGTTCCATCTCGCCGATCAGCGTTTCACCGCGATCGCGGCGGATGCGCCGCCGTTGGGCATCGCCGCGGGCATTGCCGGTCCCGATGGTTTTCCCAACACCGATCTCGATCTCAATTCCGGCGCGCTCTACATCTTCACCGATGGATTGACGGAGGCGACCACCTTCGGCGGCGGCATGTTGGGGATCGACGGCGTGCGCGCCCTGATCCGCGATCACGCCGAGGTGGCGCCGGAACTGCGCCTTAAACTGATCGCCGGTGCCGTGAAACTGCCCGGTCAATCCCTGCGCGACGACCTCACGTTGCTGGTCGTGGAAGACAACGGTCCGGTGCGCCCGCCCAGCGTCGCGGATGTGGCGGAGAACGCAACGGCGGCCGGCGAGATCATGCGCTTGCGCGTGCCGGCCCGCGCCGATCGCCTCAAACTCATTCGCACCGCCACGGAACAGGCCGCGAAGTTCTGTGGCGCGGAATCCGCCTGGACCGCGGACCTGGTGATGGCGGTGGACGAGGCCTGCCAGAACATCATCCGCCATGCCTACGGCGGACGGCCGGACGCGGGCGATATCGTGATCGACTTTGTAGCGACCAGCGACGCCTTGGAAGTCGATTTGATGGACTTCGCGCCCCCCGTCGATCCAGCCAACATCAAGCCGCGGGATCTGTCGGATGTGCGTCCCGGGGGGCTTGGCGTCCACCTCATACGCTCGGTCTGCGACGATGCCCGATTCGTTCCGCCGCCGGCCGGTGTCGGCAATCTATTCAAGTTGACCAAACGTTTGGGAACACAGATAAAAGGCCGATAAGGAGACGGGCGATGGCGCTGGAAGTACGCGAGGTCAACGGGGTGAGCGTTGTCGCCCTGGAAGGCGACGTCGACCTGCAAAGCTCGCCGGCGGTGCGCCAGCAGCTGTTGGCCTGCTTCGAGAAGAACACCCGCGTCGTCGTCGATCTCTCCGGCGTCACCTACATCGATTCGTCCGGTGTTGCCTCGTTGGTCGAGGCCTTCCAAGTCGCGCGCAAGAAGAACGGCACGTTCAGCCTGGTGAGCGTATCCTCCGCCGTAATGCGCGTCTTGAGTCTCGCCCGCCTCGACCGGGTCTTCACCATCCATCCCACGATTGAAGCGGCCACCGCGGCGCAAGGCTGACGGCCATGGCCGAAGCCGGGGGAGAACAGCAGACTCTCGGCGGCGTTGAGGCTTTTCTCGCGCGCGCGAAGGCCTTCTGCGAACGCGTCGGCAGCGCGGCCGTCTCGGCCGTCGCCGAAGTCGGGCTCGGCGCCTGGCTCCTGTTCCAAGTCATGTTCTTCATTGTCGTGGGCCGCGGCCGCGCCCAACCCGTGCGCATCCCCGCCACCTTCGAGCGCGCCATGGAGGTCGGCATCCGCGCCCTGCCGATCGTCACCATGATGTCGGTCACTGTTGGCATGATGTTGGCCATTCAGGGCATCTACTCGCTGCGCATCTTCGGCGCCGAGGATCAGGTCACGATCGGCGTGGCGTTCTCCGTCGCGCGTGAATTCGGGCCGCTCATCACGGGCATCCTGGTGGCGGGCCGTACCGGCTCATCGCTGGCGGCGCGTATCGGCACCATGCGCATCAGCCAGGAGATCGACGCCCTGCAGGTCATGGGCATCGACCCGATCCGCTTCATTGTCGCACCCGCGCTGATCGCCATGACGATCATGGTGCCGCTGCTGACGTTCTGGGCTGACATCATCATGCTTGCCGGCGCGGGCTGGTACGTTTCCATGGAACTCGGCATGAGCATGGGCGCATACATCGATCAGCTCCGCTCGATCCTGCGCCCCACCGACATCATGCACGGCATCTGGAAGAGCCTGCTGTTCGGCGTCGAGATCACGCTCGTCGGCGTCATAAATGGCGCGAACGTGCAAGGCGGCGCCGAGGGCGTGGGCCGCATGACGACGCGCTCCGTGGTGCTGTCCATCAGCGCGATCATCGTCACCGACATGATCTTCGCTTTCATCACGACGCGGTAAAGCCATGGCGGAACCCGCGCGCAAACAAGACCTGGACACACAGCGCCCCGAAGGCGAGACCGGCAACGCGCCCGTGATCGAGGTGCACAAGCTCGTCACCCACTACGGGACACGCAAGATCCTCAACGAGGTCGACCTGGAGGTTCGCCAGGGCGAAATCCTCGTCATCATGGGCGGCTCCGGGTCCGGTAAGAGCACGATGCTCAACACGCTGCTCGGCCTGCTGCGTCCCACGTCCGGCACCGTGCGTATCCTCGGGCAAGACCTGAACGCCATCACCGATGTCGAGCGCACCCATCTGCGCCAGAAGATGGGCGTCGCGTTCCAGGGGGGCGCCCTGTTCAGCTCCATGTCGGTGCTCGAGAACATCATGCTGCCCCTGCGGGAGCACACCAAGCTCGACGTCCATACGATGCGCATCATGGCGCGGCTGAAGCTGCAGGTGGTCAACCTGTCGGGCTTCGAGGACCTGATGCCGGCGGAACTCTCGGGTGGCATGATCAAGCGCGCCGCCTTCGCGCGGGCCGTGGTCATGGACCCCCGCATCCTGTTCTGCGACGAGCCCTCCGCGGGTCTTGATCCGGTCGTGGCCTCGGCCATCGACGAGTTGATCCTGAACCTGCGGGAAGCCATGGGCATGTCCATTGTCGTGGTCACCCACGAGCTTGAAAGCGCCTTCCGCATCGCCGACCGGATCTGCGTCCTGGATAAGGGCAAGATCGTGATCGTCGGCACCGTGGAAGAGGTGAAGAATTGCGACAACGAGCGGGTCCAGAACCTCCTCAACCGGCGAACGGAAGATGAAGTTTTGGATCCGGAAGAGTATCTGCGCCGGTTGACGGCGGCCCATGACTAAGGTTCTGTCAGGGGTGAGCGGGAAGGGGCAGTTCCGGCCTTAGGGCGGGGACGGGGAACGCATGCAAGACAGCCGCATCAACTACGTCATCGTCGGCGCCTTCATTACGGCGATGCTGGCAGCCCTGGTCGTGGCGCTGACCATTCTGTCGGGCCGCACCGGCGCCACGGACACTTATTTCACGGTCTACGATAACGTCACGGGCATCAAATACGGCACGCAGGTGCTCTACGAGGGCTATCAGATCGGTCAGGTGGATATGATCGAGCCCACCGCCAACAGCGGCACCGGCTCTCCGCCCTCTGGGCCGCAGGCCAGCGCTCAGATGAGTTCAAGGGGCCTGCTGTTCAAAGTCACCCTGAAGGTGCGCAAGGGTTGGCGCATTCCGGAGGACAGCCTCGCGCGGGCGACGGTGTCTGGCCTCCTGTCCGCCATGACCGTCGATATCAAAGGCGGCCAGAGCGACAAGATGCTGGCACCCGGCAGCCAGATCCGCGGCCTCTCGGCCTCGAACTTCTTCGCCACCCTGTCGGAACTCGGCGCGCAGTTCGGCGATCTCAGCAATGAATCCCTCAAGCCCATGCTGGGCAGCCTCAACCACTTGATCCTCACGCTCGACAAGAACGTGCAGGACAATCTGCCGGTCATCCTGCGCGACGTGCAGCTGTTGATGGGCAACCTCGCCAAGGACGGTCCGGAGATTTCGAGCAGCATCAAGCGCTCCGCGCAGATTCTGGAGAAGGATCTGCTCAAGCCGCAGAATATCCAGCGCATCGATGCCACCATCGCCAATGTCGAGGAGACGACGCAGAACCTTGCGAAGCTCTCTGCGCAGCTCGAGGAGACGCGCCAGGTCATCCACAAGGCGACGCTCGAGATCGACAAGGTCGTGCAGAACAACGCCGGCAATATCGACGAGACCATCCGGGACTTGCGCTACACGATGGGAACGATGTCGCGCTATGTCGACGACATCGCCCAGAACGCCGCCACCACCACGCGCAACTTCGCCGAGTTCAGCCAGCAGATCCGCGACAATCCGGGCCTGTTGATCCGCGGTTCCTCGCCGCCCGATGAAGCCAAGCCGAAGAAGTGAGCGAGATCATGCGCCCATCCCCAGCTTCCAAGTTTGGTGCCTTCCGTCAATTCGCCGCGGCACTTGCGCTCGTGCTGCTCGCCGCTTGCGGCGGCGGTTCCACGCCGCAGGAAGCCTACTATCGCCTGTCGCCGCCCGGTGATGTCAGCGCCCGGGCCGGCGGTCCGCTGAAGGGCGCCGTCGAAGTGCCGCACTTCCGCGCCGACGGTCTTTTGAACGACCGCGCCATCCTCTACCGCCAAGCCGCGAACACGTTGTCGGGCTACAGCTATCACTTCTGGTGGATGGCCCCGACGGTCATGCTCGAGCAGAGCCTCGTCGATACTCTGCGCAAAGCGAATGCTTTCGATACGGTGACAACGCCGGAGCTCCGGCTCAACCGCACCTACGAAATCGTCGGCCACATTCGCCGCCTGGAGCGCGGGCCCTCCGCGGTGTCGGTGGAGTTGGAACTGCTCCTGCGCAACCCGCGCACCGGCGCGCCGCTGCTGTTCAAGACCTACACCCAGGAAGCATCCGTCGCGGCGGACGCGGACATGTCGAGCGTCGTGTCGGCCTTTTCCACGGCCGTCAGCACGATCTGGACGAACTTCATCGCCGACCTGGGCAACGTCCAGCCGCTGCCGCAGACGTAGCATTCTTTCGAGCGATTGCTCCCTCCTCACCCAACTTCGGGTAAGGCGCGCGGTCGCGCGCCAACCCTCCGTATCCCTCTCCCCTGTACTCACGGGGGGAGAGGGTAGGGTGAGGGGGCGCTTGTTTCCGCGCTAGAGCGCCACGCGCACAATTTTTTCTTCGGACTCTTTCGCCGCCTTCTTGGCGTCGGCGATGGTCGCGCTCAAGTGATCGATGGGCGGCAGCGGCTGTCCCGACGGTTTGTGAAGCATGGCGCCGCTGATGGTGAGTAGCGGGAAGCGCGTCTTCTTGCCGGCGCGGGACTTGGCGAGGATATAGCCCTTCAGGCGATCCTCTGGCGCATACAGGCTTTCCACGTCGTTCTTGAACTTCGCCAGCACCGTGCGCAGTTCCGCCACGGCGTCCTCGCCGCTCACCTCCGCGAAGCCGACGAAGAAGTCATCGCCGCCGACATGACCGACGAACCGCCCGGCGCGGCTGAAGGCGCCGCGCAGGATGTCGGCGAACATCAGGATGGCGCGGTCGCCGGTGCGGAATCCGTAGGTGTCGTTGAACGGTTTGAAGTAGTCGAAGTCGAGGTAGGCGAAGTGGTAGGTCGCCGCCGGATCGCTCGCCGAGGCCAGGTATTCCTGGATCAGGATATTCCCCGGCAGCTTGGTCAGCGGATTTTGGTCGCGGGCGAGCGACAGGTTTTTCTCGTTGATGATCTTCAGCAACGACCGCGCGTGCAGGAAGCCGCGATAGCGCGAATCCGCGGCGATCACCACGCCTTGCTGGTCCGGCTGCGAGGCGAAGACCTCCAGGATTTTCTCGGCGGAGGCGTTCACCGTTGCCACCGCGCAGGGCTTGATGAAGTCCCGCAGCGGCCACTGACGGCGGCGGTGGCGGTTCTGCAGCAGGTCGCGGCCGTACTTGGAATAGAGAATGGCCTTCAGATCGCGTTCGTGGATCAGGCCCACGGGCATGCCGATCTCGTCCACCACCGGAAAGAACGTGCGCGCCGGGTCGCGGCGGAATCGCTCGAACACGGAATCCAGGCTTTGCGCCACGCGGATCGGCTCGATCGACTCCAGCTGGCTCATCACCAGGTCGAGGTCCGTGTCCTTCTTGCGCCGGTCGCGGTTGAGCAGGCCCACCACGCTGGCATAGCTGAGTTCCAGCGCGGCGATGTCCGTGGTTGGCCGCGCCACCGCGTAGCCCTGCACAAGGTCGCAGCCGAGTTCGCGGCAGACGAAGTATTCCTGCGGCGTTTCCACGCCCTCGGCGACAACCAGGCTGCCGAGCAGGTGCGCCATGTTCACGATGTGCTGCAGGAACACCACTTTCTTCGGGTCAGTCCCGATGGAGGAAATGATGAAGCGGTCGAGTTTCAGGATGTTCGGCTCGACGTGATAGAACATCTGCAGGTTCGCGTGCCCCGCGCCGAAGTCGTCGAGCGTCAGGCTTCCAAACTCCGTGCGCAGATCCAACAAAGCTTTGAATCCTGCCGCGTGGTTGTGGAAGTCGTAACGCTCCGACACTTCGATCGCGAGGTTGGCGTTGGACAGATTGTGACGCCGCTTCAGCGACGCCAGCGTGGAACGGATCGGCTCGCCCGCCGCGATGGTGCGGCCGTCCAGGTTGATGAACAGCTTGAAGTTGGCATGGCCGGGAATCTCGGTGAACTTGGCGAAGGCGCGCGCGACCACCGCTGCCTCGAACTCCGGCAGATCGCCGATCTCCGCGCGCGCGTCCATCAGCGCCACCGGCGACCCATGGCCGGCGCGCTGGAAATTGCGCATCAGCGCTTCGTAGCCGAAGACCCGCCCGGTGTGGATGTCGACAATGGGCTGGAAGGCGATATCGAGACCTGCGGCTACCGCGTGTTCCGGACACGGAGTATCCACCGGCGTCGCTTCGAATGAGTCGTCGGGCACGGCGGCGGACGCGATGTTCATAGCAAACCCCAAACCCGCGCTATTGCCCCGCGCGGTGCGTCACCCATCCCGCAGGCGGAAAAATGCCGCAACCGTTAAGGGATTTCAGGGGCGGGATTTAACGGAAGAGTCACCGAAATCTCCTGGCGATATTCCGCTAAGTATATGTAATTGCATCAAAAATTAATAATACGGCCCGCATGCTCTCGACCACGTGAGGACTCGCGCGGCCGAGCGAAACCGGACCCTTGTATTGCCTCTCCGGGACTCGCGGTGTATCCCCCGCGGGCCCTTATTTCGAGGTTCCGATCCCCTTGCGCTACGTCTCCACCCGCGGCCGGGCGCCGACGCTCGGCTTTGACGATGTTCTGTTGGCTGGCCTCGCCACCGACGGCGGTCTCTACGTGCCGGAAACCTGGCCCCAGTTCAGCGCCGCCGACCTCACCGCGTTCGCGGGCCTCGACTACGCGGAACTCGCCGCCACTGTGATGGCGCCCTTTGTCGCCGGCTCGGTGATCGAAAAAGAACTGCCGCGCCTGACCAAGCAAGCATACGGCCGCTTCACGCATTCCGCCGTCGCGCCGCTCAAGCAACTCAGCGCGAACGAATGGGTGATGGAGCTGTTCCACGGCCCCACGCTCGCCTTCAAGGACTTCGCCCTGCAGCTCGTGGGCTTGCTGTTCGAGGAAGTGCTCAAGGCGCGCAAGCAGAAGATCACGATCGTCGGCGCTACCTCGGGCGACACCGGCTCCGCCGCGATCGAGGCGACCAAGGGCCGCGCCAATATCGAGATCTTCATCCTGCATCCGGAAGGCCGCACGTCCGAAGTGCAGCGCCGCCAGATGACCACGGTAGATGCGCCCAATGTCCACAACATCGCGCTCAAGGGCACCTTCGACGATTGCCAGGACATCGTAAAGGCGCTGTTCGCGGACACGACCTTCCGCAGCGAACTCAATCTCTCCGCGGTGAACTCCATCAACTGGGCCCGCATCATGGCCCAGATCGTCTACTACATCTGGGCGGCGGTGCGCCTCGGCGCGCCGGCGCGCAAGGTCGCCTTCGCGGTGCCGACCGGCAATTTCGGCAATGTGTTCGCCGGCTACTGCGCCACGCGCATGGGTCTTCCGGTCGCGCGCTTTCTGGTCGGCTCCAACCGCAACGACATCCTCACGCGCTACTTCGAGACCGGCTCCATGACCGTCGAGGGCGTGCAGCCGTCGCTCAGCCCGTCCATGGACATCCAGGTGTCCTCCAACTTCGAACGCCTCTTGTTCGAGGCTTACGATCGCGATGGCGCGGCGGTCGCGCGCCTGATGGATCAGTTCAAGCAAAGCGCCGCCTACACCGTCGCCGCGCCCGCGCACGCGAAGATCGCGGCGCTGTTCGGCGGCCGTCGCTTGGATGACGAAGGCACGAAGAAGATGATGCGCGACGTCCGCGCCGCCACCGGCGAACTCATTGACCCGCACACCGCTGTCGGCATCTACGCCGCGCGCGCCGACGGTCTCGATCCCGCCATCCCGCGCATCGCACTCGCCACGGCCCACCCGGCCAAGTTCCCGGATGCGGTGAAAGCCGCCACCGGCGAGGCTTCGCCGTTGCCCCCGGCCATGGCCGATATCTTCAACCGGACCGAGCGGTTCCAGGTGCTCGAGAACGATCTCGACGCCGTGAAACGCCTGATCCGCAGCCACGTTTGATCCTCGTTCCGGGCCTATGGTTTCCCGCGGCTCGCCTCCTTACATGACAAGGCATCAATGACGGTCCAGCTCACGACCCTGTCCAACGGCCTTCGCATCGTCACCGACCCGATGACCTCGGTGGAGACGGTGGCGCTGGGCGTGTGGGTGGACGCCGGCACGCGCCATGAGACCGCCGACGTGAACGGCATCTCGCATCTGCTTGAGCACATGGCCTTCAAGGGCACCGCCCGGCGCAGCGCCCAGGCCATCGCCGAAGAGATGGACAACGTCGGCGGGCAGTTGAACGCCTACACCAGCCGCGACCACACCGCCTATTTCGCGAAGGTCCTCAAAGAGGACGTCGGTGTCGCGACCGATATCGTCGCCGACATCCTGCTCAACTCCACCATGGATGCGGAAGAACTCGCCCGCGAACAGCATGTGGTGGTGCAGGAGATCAATCAGGCGGTCGACACGCCCGACGACATCATTTTCGATCACCTCCAGGCCGCCGCGTTCCCGAACCAGCCGCTCGGCTGGCCGGTGCTGGGTCAGGAAAAGATCGTCTGCAGCATCACGCCGGAGAATCTGAAGACCCATATGGCGCGCTACTACGCGCCGGACGCCACCGTGGTCTCCGCCTCGGGCGCGATCCAGCACGACACCTTTGTGCGCATGGTCGAGGCGGCCTTCGGCGGCCTTGCGCGGCGCGAGCGTCCCGAGACGGTGCCCGGCGCCTATACCGGCGGCGACTTCCGCGAAGACCGCGATCTGGAGCAGGCGCATCTCGTGCTCGGCTTCGCCGGCCTCGCCCACAACGATCCGGATTTCTACAACCTGTCCGCTCTCTCCACCCTGTTGGGCGAGGGGCTGTCCTCGCGCCTGTTCCAGGAAATCCGCGAGAAGCGCGGCCTCGCGTACTCGGTGTTCTCCAGCACGCAGTCGTTTGCCGATACCGGCCTGTTCACCATCTACGCCGGCACCGGGCCGGACGACGTGCCGAAGCTGGTGCCGGTGCTGTGCGATGAGATCAAGCGCGTCGGAGAGACCGTGACGGAGGAAGAAGTGCACCGGGCCCGCGCGCAGCTGAAGGCCGGTTTGCTGATGTCCCTCGAAAGCCCCTCCAGCCGCTGCGCGCAGCGTGCGCGCCAATTGATGGTTCACGGTCGCACCATGACGGTGGCGGAGATCATCGCCCATGTGGAGGAAGTGGACCGGGCCGGCATCGCCCGCGCCGCCGCCCGCGTCCTCACCGGCGCGCCGACCATTGCCGCGCTGGGCGACCTGAGCCAGCTTGAGGACTTCCAAGCCCTGCGCGCCCGCTTCAACTAACGCGAAGAAACCACCTAGCCCACTGAACGGACGGGATAAATCGGCGCGCTGTCTTTCGCGGCGCTTGGATTATATTGCGCCCGAATCGCGCACACGATTTGCGAAGGAGTTCCCCATGGCCCGCTACCTCAAGAACGGCGCAGACGTCGAACTGGTCGAGACCGAAGACGCGAAGGTGCGTCAGATCGTCGAGGACGTCCTGAAGGACATCCGCACCCGCGGCGACGCGGCGGTGCGCGAGTACTCGCAGAAGTTCGACAAGTGGTCGCCGACGTCGTTCCGCCTGAGCAAGGAAGATATCGCGGCGGCCTACAAGGAACTCACCCCGCAGAACATCTCGGACATCAAGTTCGCGCAAGAGCAGGTGCGCAATTTCGCGCAAATCCAGCGCGATTCGATGAAGGACGTCGAGGTCGAAACGCTGCCGGGCGTGATCCTCGGCCACAAGAACGTGCCGGTGAACAGCGTCGGCTGCTACGTGCCGGGCGGCAAGTATCCGCTTGTTGCCTCCGCGCACATGAGCGTCGTGACCGCGAAGGTCGCAGGCGTGAAGCGCGTGATCGCCGCGGCGCCGCCGTTCGGCGGCAAAGTTGCCCCGGCCATCGTCGTCGCCATGGATATGGCGGGCGCGGACGAGATCTATTGCCTCGGCGGCATCCAGGCCATCGGCGCCATGGCGCTGGGCACGGAAACCATCGCGTCGGTCGACATGATCGTCGGCCCCGGCAACGCCTTCGTCGCCGAAGCCAAGCGCCAGCTGTTCGGCCGCGTCGGCATCGACCTGTTCGCGGGCCCCACCGAAACCCTCATCATCGCCGACGACACCGTGGACGGTGAACTCTGCGCGGCCGATCTCTTGGGTCAGGCCGAACACGGCCCGAACTCTCCGGCCGTGCTGCTCACCAATTCCGAGGCGCTCGCGAAGGCGACGATGCTGGAAGTGGAACGCCAGCTGAAGGTCCTCCCCACCGGCGAGATCGCGCGCAAGGCCTGGGAAGACTACGGCCAGGTGATCGTGGCGGATTCCTATGAGGAGATGGTCAAGGTTGCCGACCACCTCGCCTCGGAACACGTCCAGGTCATGACCAAGGACCCGAACTACTTCCTCAACAACATGACCAACTACGGCGCGCTGTTCCTGGGTCCGGAGACGAACGTCTCCTACGGCGACAAGGTCATCGGCACCAATCACACCCTGCCCACCAAGAAGGCCGCGCGCTACACCGGCGGCCTGTGGGTCGGCAAGTTCCTCAAGACCTGCACCTATCAGCGCGTCCTGACTCCGGCGGCTTCCGTGATGGTGGGCGAGTACTGCTCGCGCCTGTGCGCCATCGAAGGCTTTGCCGGCCACAAGGAACAGGCCGACATCCGCGTCCGCCGCTACAGCAAGCAGGCGGCGGAATAAGATGCCGGCCCCTGTCGCCGTCGTCGGCGCCGGCCTCGTCGGCGCCGGCTGGGCGATCGTCTTCGCCCGCGCCGGATATCCGGTACGGATTTACGATGCGGTCGCCGATGTGCGCGCCAAGGTCCTCACGGGCATCGCCGCCAATGTCGCCGACCTCAAGCACTTCGACCTGATCGACGACGCCGATGCAGTCATGGGCCGCATCTCCGTCACCGACGATCTCGGCGCGGCGGTGGACGGCGTGGCGTACGTGCAAGAGTCCGTGTTCGAGACCGTAGCGGCGAAAACGCCGGTCTATGCCGCCCTCGACACGCTCACGCCGAAGGCCGCCCCCATCGGCAGTTCCTCCTCGGGCATTCCGGCCTCCGCCTTCACCGAAGGCTGCGCGACTCGCAACCGCATGCTCATCGCGCACCCGGTGAATCCGCCGTACCTCGTGCCGCTGGTGGAACTCGTTCCCGCGCCGTGGACCGACACCAGCGCGGTCGATGCGACAAGCGATCTCATGATCGCCGTCGGCCAGGAACCGATCCGCGTCAACAAGGAGATCGAGGGCTTCGTCCTCAACCGCCTGCAGGGCGCGCTGCTCAACGAAGCCTGGGCGCTCGCGCGCGATGGCGTCGCCTCCACCGCCGACATCGACAAGACCATCTCCGCGGGCCTGGGCCTGCGCTGGTCCTTCATGGGCCCTTTCGAGACCATCGACCTCAACGCGCCCAAGGGCGTGGCCGACTACGCCGCGCGCCTGGGGCCGCTCTATCATTCCGTCGCCGTCAGCCGCGCAAACCCGCAAGCCTGGGACGCGAAATTGATCGGCGACGTCGAGAAGCAGCGACGCGACGTGCTCGGGGCGGATAAGCTCGACGAACGCCGCGGCTGGCGCGACCGGCGCCTCATGGCGCTGGCGGTGCACAAAGCGAAAGCGGCGAAGAAAATACGCTAGGGGGTTCGCGTGGCGAATACGTTCGATCTCACCGGCAAGCGTGCGCTCATCACCGGCGCATCACGCGGCCTCGGCCTCGGGTGCGCGCAGGCACTCGCCGATGCCGGCGCGGACGTGGTCCTCGTTGGCCGGACCGCCGCCGATCTCGAAACCGCCGTGAAAGGCATCGGCCCGCGCGCCTCGGCCTTGGCGTGCGACGTCACCGATCCCGCCGGCTTCAAGGCCGCGCTCGCCACGCTCCCCGCGATCCACATCCTCGTCAATAACGCCGGCACCAATATTCCCGAGCCGTTCGCCGCGGTGACGGAAGAACACTACGACACGATTTTCGACATCAACGTGCGCGCCGCTTTCTTCGTGGCGCAAGCCGTGGTGGCGAAGATGCGCGCCGGCAAGGTGAAGGGCAGCATCATCAACATGTCCTCCCAAATGGGGCATGTTGGCTCGCCCAACCGCACGGTCTATTGCGCCTCCAAGCACGCGCTTGAAGGGCTCACCAAGGCGATGGGTGTGGAGCTGGCGCCCGAAGGCATCCGCGTGAACACGGTCGCGCCGACATTCATCGAAACGCCCATGACCAAGCCGTTCTTCGAGAATGCGGCGTTCAAGGATGCGGTGCTGAAGAACATCCCGCTCGGGCGCATCGGCGACCTGTCGGATGTCTCCGGGGCGGTGGTGTTCCTGGCATCGGATGCCGCCGGCCTCATCACCGGCTCCTGCATCAAAGTCGACGGCGGCTGGACCGCGCAGTAGGGCGGGGCACTGTGCTGCCCCTCCCCACCGATCGTCACCCCGGCGTAGGCCGGGGCCCACTCCTCAGGACGCAAAATCCCATCGAGAGAGTCGTGCTCTTTGACCAGTGGATCCCGGCCTTCGCCGGGATGACAGCCTGAGAGGACTTGAGACGCGATGCCTCTACGCGTGCCCCGCGCTCGCCGACAGCATCGCGGGGTTGATCCCCAGCTTGCCGAGCGCGCGGGACCACTTGTTGCTCACGTCCTCGGAGAACAGCAGTTCCGAATCCGCCGGCACGGACAACCAGGCATTGCGCTTGATCTCTTCGTCGAGCTGGCCTTCGCCCCAGCCCGCGTATCCGAGCGCCATCAGGCTGCGCATCGGGCCGTCGCCGGTCGCGACGGCGCGCAGGATTTCCGTAGTGGCGGACAGCGCGATGTCGTCGCTCACCTTCAACGTGCCTTCGCGATTGTAGTCGGTGCTGTGCAGAACGAACCCGCGCGAGGTCTCGACCGGGCCGCCACGATGCACCCGGATCTCCTCGCATCCTCGGCCCGGCTTGATGTCGAGCTGCGACAGGATATCGTTGAACACCAGGTCTTCGATCGGGCGGTTGATGATCAGCCCCATGGCGCCATCGGCTGCATGGTGGCACATGTAGATCACGGTGCTCTCGAAACGCGGATCGGCCATGCCCGGCATCGATACCAAGAACTGTCCCACGAGGTAGCTTGAGGAAACGATGCGACCGGTGCCTGCCATAACGGAATCCTTTACCATAAAACCGAAACGAAGCGGACGGCATTCCGCGGCAGCCGGAAGAGTAAGCCTGTGACCGAAATCGTCCGCATTGGCGATCCAGTCCCGGACATTCCCGTCCAGACCATTGAGGACAACGCAATTCGCGACATTTCGGTCGCCCGTCTCGCGCAGAATGGCCGACTGGTTCTGTTCGCCGTTCCCGGAGCGTTCACCCCGGCCTGTTCCGCGCGGCATCTGCCGGGCTTCATCGAGGCGGCTGACGCGTTCAAAGCAAAGGGTGTGGACACCTTGGCGTGCATCGCCACCAACGATGCCTTCGTGATGGCCGCCTGGGGCGCGGCCAACAGCGTGGGCAAACGCATCCTCCTTTTGGGGGATGGGAACGGCGGCTTCACCCGCGCCATGGGGCTGGCCACCGATGCGCGGCCGTTCGGCATGGGGGAACGATCCCACCGCTACGCAATGGTTGCCGCGCAGGGCCGCGTGACGCATTTGTTTGTCGACGAGCCCGGCGCGTTCGAGGTGTCCGCGGCCTCGTACGTGTTGGCGCACCTGTAAGGTTCGAGACAGATTTCATGACCGAAGCGCCACCCGAGTCCAAGCTGCAGCTCCGCCTCGTGCCCGTCACGCCGCTTCAGCAGAACTGTTCCTTGCTGTGGGACACGGAGACCAAGCACGCGCTCATGGTCGACCCCGGCGGCGACATCGACAAGCTCATGGGCGCGCTCGATCAGTTCGGTCTCACGCTCAAACGCATCTGGCTCACGCACGGCCATCTCGATCACGCCGGCGCCGCAGCGGACTTGCGCGAACGCACCGGCGTCGCCGTCGAAGGCCCGCACCGCGAGGATCAGTTCTGGCTCGACCAGATCGAGTCCGGCGGAAAACGCTACGGCATCGTCGGCGGCCGCAACGTCACGCCGGATCGCTATTTTGAGGATGGCGAACAACTCACGTTCGAAGGCATGCACTTCACTGTCACGCACACGCCCGGCCACACACCGGGTCACGTCGTCATCCACAATGCCGAGCTGAAGCTTGCCTTCGTGGGGGATGTGCTTTTCGCCGGCGCCATCGGCCGCACCGATTTTCCGCGCGGCAATCACGAACAGCTGATCCGCTCCATTACGGAACGGCTGTGGCCGCTGGGCGATGACATCACCTTCATCCCCGGCCATGGCCCGCCCTCGACTTTCGGGCAAGAGCGCCAGACCAATCCGTTCGTGGCGGACCGCATTACGGGTTATGGCGGTGCTGCGAAGATTGCCGCTGACGAACGCGATCAGAAATCAGCCGAACGGTATCAGTAATAGCGGAGTCCAGGGTGGCGGACGCGACCGCTCGTGTTAGCCCCTAAACTTCTCCGCCTCATTTCGCGCCAGCACGTCCACCCGCTCATTCTCCGCATGGCCATCATGCCCGCGCACCCAGTGCCAGCTCACGTGGGCGTGGCGCGCTTGGGCGGCGTCGAGGGCCTGCCATAGGTCGGCGTTCTTCACGTCCTTCTTGTCGGCTGTCTTCCAGCCCTTCTTTTTCCAACCGTGAATCCACGCGGTGATCCCGTTCTTCACGTACTGGCTGTCGGTGGTCACCGCCACGCGGCAGGGCCGCGACAGGGCGTTCAGGCCTTCGATCGCCGCCTGAAGTTCCATGCGGTTGTTAGTGGTGTGCGCCTCGCCGCCGGAGATTTCCTTCTCGTTGCCCTTGAAGCGCAGCAACGCGCCCCAGCCGCCCGGGCCCGGATTGCCGAGGCAGGCGCCGTCGCAGAAAATCTCGACGTCTGTGGAGGCGTCGCTCACGATAATCCATAAGCGGCGATGCTGTTCACCCCGCGATGGAAGTGCAGCTTGTGCAGGTACTCGCGCGGGTCTTTCGGCTTCACCATCGCGCCCGGCGGGGTGTTCACCCAGTCGTACAGGCGCGTCAGCAGGAAGCGCATCGCTGCACCCCGGCAGAGCAAAGGCAGGGCGTCGCGTTCGGCCTGCGACAGGGGCCGCACGCTCTCATAGCTGGACAGCAGCCGGTGCGCCTTGGTGGTGTTGAAATCGCCGCCCGGTTCGAAGCACCACGCGTTGAGGCAGATCGCCAGGTCGTAGGCTAGGAAATCCGTGCAGGCGAAATAGAAGTCGATCAGCCCCGAGAACTTGTTGTCGAGGAAGAAGACGTTGTCCGGGAACAGGTCGGCGTGGATCACGCCCGCCGGCAACTCCGCGTCGGGCGACAGCTTCGGCCACGTCTTCGCCAAACCCTCGAGTTCCGCCGCCAGATCCTTGTGCAGGCCCTTCTGCACATCCTCCGCCGCGCGCGGTTCGATCGTGGCGAACAACGCGCTCCAGCCGTTCACCGACAGCGCATTGTCGCGCCGCATGTCGAAGCTCATGCCGGCGAGATGCATCTCGGCCTGCGCACGGCCCAAGTCGCCGCAATGCCATGGCGCGATCCGGCGCGGCCACATGCCTTGCAGGAAGCTCACGATCGCGGCCGGCTTGCCGCAGAGAGTCTTGAGGTCGCGGCCCTTGCGGTCTTTCACCGGCACCGGGCAGCGCACGCCCGAGCGCGACAGATGCTCCATCAACCCGACGAAGAATGGCAGGTCCGCCGGATTCACGCGGCGCTCATAGAGCGTGAGGATGAACGAGCCCTGCGTGGTCTGCAGAAGGAAGTTGGAATTCTCCACCCCTTCGGCGATGCCCTTGCAGCCCACCACGTCGCCGATGGCGTACTCGGCGACGAAGGCCATCAGCTCGTCGTCGGAAATCTCGGTATAGACCGCCATGCCCCCAGCCGGCTCCTCAAGCGCTCAGAAGGCGCGGCAGGCTGAAGACAATCTTTTCTTCGGTGACCGCCACTTCTTCCACGGTCACATTGTAGCGTGCTTTCGCGGCGGCGATCACGCCTTCGACCAGCACGTCCGGCGCGGAGGCGCCCGCGGTCACGCCCAATGTGCCGCCGGGAATCTCGTCCCAGCGGATCGCATCGGCGGACTCGATCAGCTTGGCGTAGGTGCAGCCGCATTTCTGGGCCACTTCGACCAGGCGATTGGCGTTGGAAGACGCGGGCGCGCCGACCACCAGGAACGCATCGCACCGCGGCGCGATCGCCTTCACCGCGGACTGGCGGTTGGTGGTGGCGTAGCAGATGTCTTCGCGGCGCGGTCCCACGATCTCCGGGAACCGGCGCTTGAGCGCGGCGACGATGGTCTCGGTCTCGTCCACCGACAATGTGGTCTGGGTGACATAGGCCAGCCGCGTGGGATCGGCGGGCATCACGCGCTCGGCCTGTTCCACGGTCTCGACCAGCAGCATGCGGCCGTCGGGCACTTGGCCCATGGTGCCGATCACCTCGGGATGATTGGCGTGGCCGACGAGAATGATTTCCCGGCCGGCCCGGTCATGGCGCTCTGCTTCCATGTGCACCTTGCTGACCAAGGGGCAGGTGGCGTCGATGTAGACCATGTTCCGCGCCTCGGCGTCGGCGGGCACGGACTTCGGCACGCCGTGGGCGGAAAACACCACCGGGCGGCCCGCGGGCACCTCGGTCAGTTCATCGACGAACACAGCGCCCCGGGCTTTGAGGCTCTCCACGACATGCCGGTTGTGGACGATCTCGTGGCGCACGAAGACCGGCGCCCCGAACTTGTCCAGGGTGCGCTCCACCACGGCGATGGCACGCTCCACGCCCGCGCAAAAGCCGCGGGGGGCGGCCAGGAGAATCGTCAGTTCAGGCTTTTTCATCAGATACTTGGGGGCCCCGGGGGGTGGCCCACTTCCATCTAGAGTCTTGCACGGGCTGCCTATAGACTGCCGCTCCCGCGCCGGACCGGCGCATCGATAGCAAATCCCGTGGGCCCGCGAAAGCAAAGGCTGGCCCGCATTCCCCCTTTCCCCGGCCGCTCATGACCTTGAATTCGTTCGTCCGAACCGCTTCCGCATGGGTCGCCCTGCCGGTGCTGGCTGCGCTCGCCCTGGCGGGCTGCAGCAACAAGCCCGTGCCGCCGTGCCCCCAGGTCAGGGTCGACAGCAATACGGCCCGCTACGTCAAGTTCCAGGACACCTCCAAGGACCTGACGCAGATCGACTACGCCATCGAGATGGTCGGCTATGACGGCCAGTGCAAATTCTCCAAGAACGGCGTCGATCTCACCATGGACCTGGTGTTCGACGTGGTGGCCGGCCCCGCGGCGAAGGGCGGCAAGGTGCCGGTGAACTACTTCATCGCCATTCCGCAGTTCTACCCCAAGCCGGAAGGCAAGCGGGTGATGACCCTGGAAGCCTCGCTTCCGAAGTCCGCCGGCGCACGCCAGCGCGTGCAGGACAATGGGGTGCACGTGTTCATCCCGCTCGACAAGGATGAGCCGGGTGCGGCCTACGACGTCTACGTGGGCCTGCAGATCAGCGAAGCGGACGCCGCTTACAACGAAAGCCGGCGCATCCAGCAGGCGACGCCGCAGCGCTAAAAACCCAAGTGGGCTGTGGATAACTTCGCCTTTGACCACACAGGCGAATCACCCCACATTCCGCCTACCTGATATCCCCGTGGAAGAGTTCGATCCCACTAAATCTTGTGGAGATCGGCGCCGAAGGAGCAACCGCCCTCGGAACCTCTCAGGCAACCGGACCGCGGGGGTTTGGTACTCTGGAAACGAGACGGCGCCGCAACAGTCCGTCTCACCGAAGAAGTAAGCCAGACTGCGGGCTGGTGAATCTTTCAGGTCATTCCGACAGAGGAGGGCGCGCCACGATTCGGACTCTGAGTCCGACTTATGGTGCGCGATTCACCCTGTCGGAGCGTATCCTTGGCCGATCAATCATCTGAGACACTGAAGACGACGCCGCTCGAGGCGCTGCACATCGCGCGCGGCGGCAAGATGGTCGGCTTCGCCGGTTATCGCATGCCGGTGAACTATCCGCTCGGCGTCCTCAAGGAACATCTCCACACCCGCAATGCCGCCGGCCTGTTCGACGTGTCCCACATGGGGCAGGGAACGCTCGCCGGCGATGAGGTCATCGCCGCGATGGAAAGCCTGGTGCCGGGCGATCTCGCGAGCCTCGCGCCTGGGCAGATCCGCTACTCCGTGCTCACCAACGAGGACGGCGGAATCATCGACGATCTGATGATCACCAAGGTCAGCGACGGCGTGCTGTATCTCGTCGTCAACGCCGCCTGCAAAGACCGCGACTTCGCCCACATCGCCGCGCGGCTTGGCGGCCGTGCCGTGCTCACCCGCCACGAAGACGCGGCGTTGATCGCCCTGCAAGGCCCGAAGGCCGCCGAGGTGCTCGCGCGCTTCGTCCCCGCCGCCGCGACCATGGGCTTCATGACCAGTGCGACCGGCAAATTCGGCGACGTGCCCGTTCGCCTTTCGCGCTCCGGGTACACCGGTGAAGACGGCTACGAGATTTCCGTGCCGAATGACTCTGTCGTTGCGGTCACGGAGAAGCTGCTCTCCGCCCCTGAAGTCGAACTCATCGGCCTCGGTGCGCGCGACTCTCTCCGCCTCGAAGCGGGCTTGTGCCTCTACGGCAGCGACATCGACACGGTCACCACGCCGATCGAAGGCTCGCTCGCCTGGGTCATCGGCAAGCGCCGCCGCGCGGAAGGCGGCTTCCCGGGTGCGGCGAAGATTCTTCATCACCTCAAGGACGGCGCGCCGCGCCGCCGTGTCGGCGTGAAGCCGCTTGGCCGCGCGCCCGCGCGCGGACACACGGAGATCCAAAACGCCGACGGCAAGAAGATCGGCGAGATCACCTCCGGCGGCTTCGGCCCCAGCTACAACGGCCCCGTCGCCATGGGCTACGTCGAGGCCGCCTACGCCAAGCCCGGCACGCCGCTGCAACTCATCGTGCGCGGCCAAAGCCAACCGGCGGAAGTC
Organism: Rhodospirillaceae bacterium; assembly: GCA_965279655.1. Lineage (GTDB taxonomy): Bacteria > Pseudomonadota > Alphaproteobacteria > Rhodospirillales > Rhodospirillaceae > SCTM01. The sequence goes on along the minus strand of OZ257255.1, from coordinate 3,192,090 downwards.
TGCACCCTGCCGTTCGTCTCGCACCGCTATTTCAAGGCGTGATCCGGAAAAGTGGGAACCGGTTTTCCGAAAAGATCACGCCGAAAACAAAAAGCTTAGGAGTTAGTCATGACCGAAGTTCGCTACACGAAGGACCACGAGTGGGTGCGCATTGAAGGCGCCACCGCCGTCGTCGGCATCACCGACTTCGCCCAAGGCCAGCTCGGCGACATCGTGTTCGTGGAAGTGCCCGCGGCCGGCAAGGATCTGAAGGCCGGCGGCGAAGCGGCCGTCGTTGAGTCCGTGAAAGCCGCCAGCGAAGTCTACGCGCCGCTCACCGGCAAAGTCGTCGAAGGCAACACAGCCCTCCCGGATGCGCCCGAGACCGTGAACCAGGACCCCCAGGGCAAAGGCTGGTTCTTCAAGATGACGCTGAGCAATCCGGCGGAAGTCAGCGCCCTGATGGATCAGGCCGCCTACGACAAATACGTCGCGGAATTGAGCTAAGGAGCATCGCCTATGCGCTATCTGCCCTTAAGTGAAGCCAACCGCCGCGACATGCTCGCGGCCATCGGGGTGAACAGCGTCGACGATCTGTTCCGCGATTTGCCCAGGAGCGCGCTGGCGTCCGCGAATTTCAAGCTGCCGAACACGGCGAGCGAGATCGAGGTAGAGCGCGCCCTGTCCAAGATGGCGGCGAAGAACCTCGATTGCACGAAAGCCCCGGCCTTTCTCGGTGCCGGCAATTATCGCCACCACACGCCGGCGAGCCTGGATTACCTGATCCAGCGCGGTGAATTCCTCACCGCTTACACGCCGTACCAGCCGGAGATCAGCCAGGGCACGCTCCAGGCGATCTTCGAGTTCCAAACGCAGGTCGCGCTCATCACCGGCATGGAAGTGGCGAACGCCTCCATGTACGACGGCGCCACCGCTTGCGCCGAAGCCGTCGCCATGGCCGCCCGCGTCACCAAGCGCTCGAAGGCGCTCGTGTCCGGCACCGTGCACCCGCACTACCGCGATGTCACCGCCACCTCCATGCGCTTCCTCGATATCGATGTGGACCTGCTCGCACCCGACCCCTACGGCGTCGAGGACTTGATCGGCCGCATCGACAACGAGCTTGCCTGCGTGGTCGTGCAGACCCCGGGTTTCTTCGGCTCCTTGAAGGACTACGCGGCCCTCGCCGATGCCTGCCACGCCGCCGGTGCGCTGCTGGTGGTGTGCGTTCCCGAACCGGTGGCGCTCGGGCTCATCACCCCGCCGGGTGCGATCGGCGCGGACATCGTCGTCGGCGAAGGGCAATCGCTCGCGGGCCCCATGAGCTTCGGCGGTCCCGGCGTCGGCCTGTTCGCGACGCGCGAGAAATTCCTGCGCCAGATGCCGGGCCGCTTGGCCGGCGAAACCACGGACGAGGAAGGCCGCCGCGGCTGGGTGCTCACGTTGTCCACGCGCGAGCAGCATATCCGCCGCGAGAAGGCGACCTCCAACATCTGCACCAACTCCGGCCTGATCGCGCTCGCGTTCTCCATCCACATGACGCTGTTGGGCGAAGCCGGCTTCGTGCGTCTCGCCGAACTCAATCACGCCAACACCGTCCTGCTGGCGGAGCGGCTGGAGAAGCTGAAGGGCGTGAAGGTTATCCCCACCGCCTTCTTCAACGAGATCGCCGTCGACATCGGCAAGCCCGCCGCGACGATCGTCGAAGAACTCGCCGCCATGAACATCCTCGGCGGTGTCCCGGCCTCGCGCTTCTATCCGACCTATCCGGAACTCGCGAACCTGCTGCTGCTCAGCGCCACGGAGACCAACACGGACTCGGACATGGATGCGCTTGTCGCCGGCCTGAAGGAGGTCCTCTAATGACCGTCACGACAACGAGCGGCAATCGCGGGCTGCAGATCGAACAGCCGCTGATCTTCGAGCAGAACACCAAGGGCGACACGGCGGTCGATCTGCCGCCGATCCCGGAAGTGCGCTCGCGCCTCGGCACGATGCAGCGCCAAGGCCGCATCGGCCTCCCGGGATTGTCTGAGCCGGAAGTGGTGCGCCACTACACGCGCCTGTCGCAGAAGAACTACTCCATCGACACGGGCTTCTATCCGCTCGGCTCCTGCACGATGAAGCACAACCCGCGCCTCAACGAGAAGATGGCGCGCCTGCCGGGCTTCGCGGAGATCCATCCGTTCCAGCCCGTGTCCACCATCCAGGGCGCGTTCGAACTCATCGACACCTGCGCCGCCTGGCTGAAGGAACTCACCGGCATGACGGCGGTGGCCATGTCGCCCGCCGCCGGCGCGCACGGCGAACTCTGCGGTCTGCTCTGCATCCGCGCCGCGCACGAGGCGAATAATCAAGGCCATCGCAAGGTCGTGCTGGTGCCGGAGTCCGCCCACGGCACCAACCCCGCCACCGCTTCGCTCGCCGGCTACACCGTGGAAGCGGTGCCGGCGACGGAAGACGGCCACGTCAATCTCGCCGCCCTGAAGACCAAGCTCTCCGATCACGTCGCTGCGGTGATGATCACCAACCCGAACACCTGCGGCCTGTTCGAGAAGGAAGCCATCGCCATCGCCGAGGCGGTGCACGCGGCGGGCGCCTATTTCTACATGGACGGCGCCAACTACAACGCCATCGTCGGCCGTCTGAAGATCGCCGACCTCGGTGTCGACGCCATGCACATCAACCTGCACAAGACCTTCTCCACGCCCCACGGCGGCGGCGGTCCCGGTGCGGGCCCCACCGTGCTGTCGGCGAAGCTTGCCCCGTTCGCGCCCGTGCCGCAGGTGGTGAAAATCGGCGACAAGTTCGACGCCGTGGAACTTGCCGGCGATAAGCGCGCGCCGCAGGCCTTCGGCCGCATGAAGGGCTATCACGGCCAGTTCGGCGTGTTCGTGCGCGCCGTGTCCTACATGATGGCGCTCGGCGGTAACGGCCTGCACCAGGCCTCGGGCGACGCCGTGCTCAACGCCAATTACATCATGGCGCGCCTGTCGGCGGAACTCACCCCGGCCTTCGCGGGTCCGTGCATGCATGAGTGCGTGTTCGACGACCGCTTCTTGAAGGGCACCGGCGTCTCGACGCTGGACTTCGCCAAGGCGCTCATCGACGAGGGGTTCCATCCGCCCACCATGTACTTCCCGCTGGTGGTCCACGGCGCGCTCCTGATCGAGCCGACCGAGACCGAGAGCAAGGCGAGCCTCGATCAGTTCATCGATGCGGTTCTGGCTTTGGCCGTCAAAGCCAAGACCGGCACCGCGGCGGACGAATTCCGCGCCCGCCCCTTGCTCGCCCCGCGCCGCCGTCTCGACGAGACCAAGGCCGCCCGCAAGCCGGTCCTGCGCTGGAAGCCGATCGAGGGCGGGGCCGCGGCCCCCACCGTCGCCCGGCAAGCGGCGGAGTAATTTATCCACATCATAATACCATGAATGATAAGGGTTTTTACCCTTATCGTTCATGGTCGAAATCATGTAGACTAAGCGGCGCTCGATCTCCGGAAGGAGGGGGTCATGAACGTCGTCACCTCCCTGAATGCGGACGCTGATTTCTCACGCACCATGTTCCTGGTGGTGGACGACAAGCCGTACTTCCGCGACATCGCCCACAACGCGCTGAACAAGTGCCGCGCCAAGGACGTGAAGTACGCCTCCGGCGTCGAACAGGCGCGCGAGGTGCTCAAGCGCTTCGGCCAGCACATCGGCGGCATCGTGTGCGATTGGGACATGACGCCGGTCGGCGGTCTCGAACTCCTGCGCATGATCCGCGCCGGCAAACTCCCGCGCACGCCGCGCGACACCTGCGTCGTCATCCTCACCGCCGAACCCAACGCCGCCGCGGTAAAGGCGGCGATGCAGCTCGACGTGAATGGCTTCGCGGTCGCGCCGCTGTCGCTGGATAAGCTCATCAAAACGCTCACCCAGGCCATCCAGCGCCCGCTGAAGCTGCGCGATCCGGAAGCCTATCTGGCCGTGCCCGCCGTCGATCTGCCCAAGGCCATGTCCGAGCGCATGAGCAAGGACCCGGTGAACCCCATCGTCAACGCCCTCGAAAGCGATGCGAAGAAGAAGTCCGCCGTTCCGCAGAAGCAATCCGAATTCGTCAACGTGCGCATGTGCACGCTGGATGAGGCCAAGCCCGGCGCGGTGCTTACCCGCGATCTGAAGGACAAAGACGGCCAACTCCTCCTCAAGACCGGCGCCGAGCTGACCGCGGTGCTGATCGAGAAGCTCAACGTCGTGGCGCAAGGCCACGGCGAGAGCTATCACGTCTGGATCGGCGACCGGCGCGCGTAGGCGCGCGCCGTCATCAGCGCGTGCGCAAGCGCCCGCTACGGACTTTCGCCCCGGAAATTCAGTTCGACCTTCACGCCGTCGGGGTCGTGCAGGAACACCTGGTGCAGAGGCCGGCCGGGCACCGACGCCTCCTCGTACGGGATCCCTGCCTTGGCGAGGGTGGCGCGCACTGCGGCCAGATCGGTCGCATCGAACGCCACGTGGTCGAAATTGCCGGTGGTCGGCGGCACCGCGTCCCTGCGTCCGCCGATCAGGTGCACCACCGGATGCCCATTCACGTAGAGCCATGCGCCGGGAAACGCGAATCCCGGCCGGTCTTCATTGGTCATTCCGAGAATCTGCGCGTAAAACGCGCGCGACTTCGCGAGGTCCGCGCAGCAGATGGTGACGTGATCGAGCGACTTGAGCGGCATCGCGGCAGCATAGGCGGACTCAGGCCCCATCGGCCAGAAAATGGTCGACCGGGAAATCCCCGCCCGTGGTGTTTTTCCGGTTCCTCGGTGCCCCAATGCGCTAAATTGCCCGCGCATCGGAGACCAGAATGACGAAACAGCCCAAAGGACGAACGGTGAGCGAGCCGGAGCCCCTCGCGCGCGCCGAGGCCGTCGCGAAAGCGCGCCAAAGCTTCTTCCCGCATAAGTTCGCCGATGATCTGCCGATCAAAGACGCCATCATGGGCGTGTTTCACACCCATATCGCCCGAAGCGATGCGCCGCCCGCCCCGATCATGCCGCCGAACGCGCGGATCGCGTCCATCGGTTCCTGTTTTGCCGAAGAGATCTCCAAGTCCCTGCGGGCACAGGGCCTCGAGGTCGGCTACATCTTCATGAGCGAACGCTGGAACTCGGCGTTCGCGCTGGCGAAGATCCTCGACAACGCTCTGTTCGGCACACCCATTCCGCCCGGTTTCCTGGGCGAAGCAGACTCACCGGAGATGCCTCCGGAAACCATCGCGCAGTTCCTCGCCGCGGATATGTTCATCCTCACCTTCGGTCTGTCCTTGTGCTGGTTCGAGAAGGCGACCGACCAACTCATACTCGAGCCGGGCGATACGCACACGATCACCGGCCTCAAGCGCGCCCTGTCCACGTTCGAGATGCGCCAGACCACCGTTGCGGACAATGAGCGCGAGATTCTGCGCTGCATCGATCTGATCCGCAAAGTGCGGCCGGAGGCGAAGATCGTGCTGACCCTCTCGCCGGTCCCCCTGCAGGCGGCGCTGACGGACGTATCGCCGATCCCGGCCAACATCATCTCCAAGTCGACCTTGCGCGTCGCGCTCGCCAATGTGACCGCGCGCAAGCTGAAGGATGTCCACTACTGGCCGTCGTACGATTTCGTCGATTGGTTCGGCGCGCACGTCGCGTCCGCCTTCGGCGGGGTCGACGGAGACATGCGTCACGTCAAGAACGACCTGGTGGGCATCATCGCCCAGTTCTTCAAGGTCTATTACTTCCAACCGCCGGAGGCCTAACCGCCCGCTTCGGCTACGCTGGAACTACGAGGAACAGAGCGCGATCGAGCTGCGCGACCTGAACGGACGTCACCTTGGCCTCATCGAATACACGCTTCATGCGTGCGAGGAAGTCCTCGGCCGAGATGCTGAACTTCTCGACCTGACGCTCCTGTGGCTCGTACCGTTTCCAGGATTTGATTTCGGGACCGTCGATCGTCAGCGAAGCAATCTGTTCGGCGGAGGTCTCCGCGCCGTTGGAAACGAACGCCGGACGGGATTGCGCCGCAATCGGACCTGACTTGAACTTCAGAAAGTTCTCAATTGCCGATTTTGCTTCTTCCACGGTTCCGGCCGTGTAGTTCACGTCGTTGATTGCGAAGCTCTCGCTGAGAGCCCGCGCCTCTGCGGCGACCATGTTCAAGCAAGGCGTCCCGATCAATGCGCCTTCCAACCCGGTCGTGCTGTTGGCGTGGATCATCAGGTCCGCGCCCATGAGCCACGGAATGGGGTTGGTCTTCTCGACGACTTCGACGCCGGGAAGGGACCGCCATGGGTCGGTCTTCTCCGCGGGGTGAGGGCGCAGCACGATCCGCTGTGGAAAGCTCGCCCTTGTCCATGCCAGAAGTTCTTTGATGGCGCCGAAAGCCGCGCGTTCGAAATCAAGCGTGTCGCCGGCAATCGTGTTGAATTTCTCCACCCCGACGGCGGACGCCATCGTGAGGCCCGACACGCCCAGCGCCGTCTCGGCGCTGCCCCAAACGCTGTTGAGCGTCGCGAAGCTTGTGTTGAACAGGATATACGGCCCCGCCTCGCGCGCTTGATCCGCTTCGACCCGATAGATCGACGCGTGGTTCATCAGCAGATCGACGCGGACGCTTCCGGCAATCGTCGCCTTTCCCGGCATGATGCGGTCGACCACATCGCGATGCCGTTGGTCCATGACGAGGAAGCGGTCGGCGGCTTCAACCGACGCCCGGGCCGTGATGCTCGCGATCATGTCCGGTCTCGACATCGCCAAGACCTCCTCGTCGGACATGATGACCCTATGCCCGTGCTTCCGGCACAGCGCGGCGTTCACGCCCTGAACGGCGTTAGCTGTCTTGAAAAGGAAGACGCCCCCGGGAGTGTTCGCGGCATTGGCGAACATCGACCACTGCTGTCCGACGATACATGCAACGCCGCGCTTGATCAGATTCGCGGCGATCAGCAGTCGGGAGTCGAGGTCGCGTCCAAGGAGTTCGCACGTGAGGTAGGCGTAGCGCATGGAGATGAGGTCGGTGCCCTGAGGTTGACGCCAATAACATCAGGTTCTTGAACGCCGATCCAGAGCGTTTCAGCGCCCGCCTTGTCATACCTTTCGTTGCGAGGTATTATACCTTGCGACTCGAGGTATAAGGGCAAGTCATGGCCAAGGCCGACACCGCGACCAGTTTCATGAACGGCGTTCCCGAACTCTTGCTCCTGCGGCTGCTGCAAGCCCGCGAGATGTACGGCTACGAACTGGTTCAGGCGATCCGGGATGAAACCAAGGATGCGGTTCAGTTCGGCGAGGGCGTGGTCTACCCGGTGCTTCACGGGCTGGAGAAAGACGGTGCGCTGAAATCCCGGCGCAAGACCGTCAACGGGCGCAGCCGGGTCTACTACAGTCTCACCGCCGTCGGCCGCCGCCGGCTGGGCGATCTCACCGCCACATGGCTGAAAGTATCCGAAGCGATCCAAGGTGTTTTGACGGGAGCACGTCATGCCGAAGCTGTTTGAGGAACTTCGCCGGCGTTTGCTGGTTGCCGGCGTCGCGCCGCGGCACATCCGCCGCTATATCGCCGAACTCGAAGATCATTTGGCCGATCTGCGCCGCGAGGCCCCGAACGAGGCCGCCGCCGCCGCGCGGCTGGGCGACCTCGATACCTTGGCGCAGCCCATGTTGGATCGGCCCGAATTCCGCTCTTGGACCGCGCGGGCACCGTGGATGACGCTGATCGGCGGTCCGATCCTCGCCATGGTGGCGGCCACAGCCGCCGTGTGTCTCCCGTTCGTCGCCTATGGCGCGATCTTCTTGGCGATGCAGCCGCCCAATGCTCCCCGCGGAATTGAACCCATGTGGCTGCAATACACCGCTCATGCCGCCACCTATTTTCTCGTCTACATGGCTCCGATCCTGATCGGTTGGGCCGTGAGTCTGATGGCGATCGAACGACGTCTCGCGCCGATGTGGCCGATCGTTGGACTTGTCGTGTTCGCTGCGGTCACGGGCACATTCGACATCGGGGTGAGCTTTCCCAAAGTCGCGGGCGAGCACGGTGAACTGCGGATCGGCTGGGGCTGGTGGGGAGAGTTTTCCACGCAACACAGCGACATCCGCACGGCCCTCAATCTCGTGCTGACCGCGGGGCCGTATCTGTTCTGGCATACGCGCAATCGGCGGGAACACTTGGCCTACGGTTGATGTGGCTTGTCTGCGCGGCGGCCCCGGCCGGTGGCACGGCGATGTGCGCCACGCCGCCTTGTCGTCGCGGTCGTCATTTTGACGCTTCATATCGCTGCATTTCAGATGCTGCGGACCGTGCTCCGCAATGCGCCGGCCACGCCGGCGGCTGAAAGGCGCGATCACATTACGTGGATTGCGTTCGACACGGCCCGGCCCGCGCCGCTTATCAGCGGGGGCGATGCACCATTGCGCGCCCTGCCGCCGAAATCACGCCGTGCCGTGTCGGCTAAATCCGCGCCTGCTTCCACGCCAAAGGCCATCGTACCCCTTACGCCGCCGACATCGGGGCTTCAAGCCTATGCTTGGTGTGGCTTGGGCTCAGACCTGTCTCGCACCCCCGCCGAACGGCAACGTTGCGCGGATCTCCGGCGCTCCTTTGAGAAAAGTTTGCCGTCGCGGCCACCATCGGAGCAGGAGCGTCGCCTTGCCAGGGAGCTTGAGCACCAGCACGCGGTGCAGGAAGCGCCGGTACTCCTGCCCTGCATCAACGGCGGCATCGATGTCATCTGCGTGGCCGCGAGCGTTCTCGGCGGCTTCGACTTCAAGATGAGCAGTTATGCGGATCAGCGGTCCGAGCGAAAGCGCGGCGACGTGCAAGGTGCACCACGGCCGCCATTTCGCTGATTATTCCGCGGCTAACGTTTGCCGGCGTTCGCCGTCACCTGGACCGGCCCTCTCCTCGATCCCGGCCAAGCTGCCATCGATGACCGTAAGCCGGCGATTGCACCGCCGGGCGATATCCGGGTCGTGGGTCGAGATCAGGAAGGTCGTCCCGCTCTCGGCGTTGATGCGCGCCAGCAAGGCCATCACCTGGTCCGCGTTCTCACGGTCGAGATTGCCGGTGGGCTCGTCGGCCAGGACCAGGGCCGGATTCATCATCAGGGCGCGGGCAATCGCAACACGCTGCTTCTGACCGCCGGAGAGCTTGGTGGCCTTGTAGTGCATGCGGTCGCGTAAACCCACCCAGTCGAGCAATTTCGCCGCCCGCAGCAGTATCGCATCGGTTTCCCGCCCCATCACCGCGGCGGCGGGAAACGCCACGTTCTCGAGCGCGCTGAAGTCGGGCAAGAGATGGTGGTACTGGAACACGAACCCAATGTTGCGGCTGCGGAAGGACGTGAGCTCCGCGTCGCTGGCGGTCGTCAGTTCCTGTCCGAGCATCGTCATGGAGCCCGACGTCGGTCTTAGCAGCGTTCCCATGATCGACAGAAGCGTGCTCTTGCCGCTGCCGCTCGGACCGAGCAGCGCGAGGAATTCCCCGGCATGAACCGAAAAGGTCAAGCCTTTGAGCACCTGCGCCACGGCGTCGCCGTTGACGTAGGTCTTCCGGATGTCGTTGACCTCCAGGATGGCGCGCGGCTCGGTCATTGGCTGATCGCTTCCAGCGGATCGATCTTGGCCGCGGCCCGCGCCGGCAGAATGGCGGCCAGCGCGCTCGCCACCGTCGCGAGGACGATGCCGTAGAGGTAGTTGCCGCCCGCCACGTCGATGGTGAACAGTGCCCGCCCGTCGGGGCGCTTTGCGAATTCCGCCAGCGCCCAGCACGCCCCATAGCCCAGCCCGGCGCCCAGGATCGCGCCGGCCAAGCCGATCAATACGCCCTGGGCCACGAACACGGTCGTGACGAACTCCTTGCTCACGCCCATCGACCGCATGATGCCGATCTCGCCCCGGCGCCGCATGGTGGTGAGCAACAGCGCCGACGCCACGCCGATGACGATCGTTATGATGCTGAACATCTTGATGAGCGTGCCCGTGGTGCCTTGTCCCTGGATCGCGTCGAACAAGCGCTTGTTCTTCTCCACCCATCCCGTGACCTTCAATCCCGTCGCGGCGGCATAAACCCCCGCCAGCGTCTGCGCTTGGTAGAGATCGAACAGCTTCACCTCGACGCGCGACACGCCGTTCTCCAGATCGAGCAGCGCGCGCGCCGACTTGAAGTTCATGTACGCCACGCGCTCGTCCAGGCTTTCAATGCCCAGGCGGAAGATGCCGCGCACCTTCACCGTGCGCTCGCGTCCGCGGTCGGAGCGCATCACGATCGGCTGGCCAACGGAAACGGAGAGATTCTTCGCCAGCCGCGCCCCGATCAGGATGCCGTCGAGATCGAGTTCGGCGCTCCCGTCGATGATGTTGGGGGCAATGTCGGCGATATCCGAAAGCTGCTCGGGCTTCACGCCGGTGATCGCGACCGAGCTCACCGTCTGCCCGCGCGTCAGCAGCGCGTTGCCCGACACGATGGGCACGGACACCCTGACCGACGGGTCCGCCGCGAGGCTTTCCAGCAGCGGCTGCCAGGCGCGAATTTGGCTCCGCTGCAAGTTCCCATTCACGACCGCCGGCAGGATCGTGGCGGTTCCGTCGCCGGCCAAGACCTTCGGTTCGCGCTCGCGCGGCTCGAAGGTGAGGTGCGGGATGGCGCCGACGGTTTGGGTGATCTGATACTGGGTGAGGCCGTTGATCAGGGCCGACATGAAGCAAAACACGAGCACGCCGATAGCAACGCCGGTCAGCAGCAATGCCGATTGCGCCCGATTGCTGAACAGATAGCGCGCCGCGATCTTCAGGCGAAACGGCATAAAGGCCTCTACTTGGCGTCGCCGCGTCCGCCGCGGCGCGGCGCTTGGGTGGTCTTCACCTTCGTGCCTTCCGCTTGCGGGGCGCTGGTGACGACTTGATCGTTGGGCCGCAGGCCGTCGGTCACCATGACCAAGGGGGACGGCCAATCTTTGAAGACGATAGGTTGACGCGCGATCTTGCCGTCGCGCACCACCTGCACGGCCGCATCGCCGGCGGCGTCGCGGATCGCCGTGCGCGGCACCATCAACGCGTCTTCGCGCCGCTCGACGACGATGTTCACGTCCACGGTCAGGCCCACCGGCAGTTCCTGCGTCGTCTCCGGGTAGGCAATGCGCACCACCCGGCCGCCCGTGGTCGTGTCGATGCGCGGCGACAGATAGGACACACGGCCCTCCACGGTCCCGCCGGAACCGGGGAACGCGAGGCGCGCCGGCTGTCCCAGGGCGACCTCGGTGCTATAGGTCTCATCCACTTCCGTCTCGACTTCGCGGTCCAGCGTCGGGGCGAGTTCGAAAATCGTGGTGCGGGTATCGACTACCTGGCCGGGGTCGACCGGGCGCGTGAGCAGGCGGCCGGCGAACGGCGCGACGATGCGATTTTCCTCCACGCGCAGCCGCGCTTCTTCCGCGGCGGCTTGAAGGCGCCGCAGGTCTTCGGTGCCGCGGGCCGTCGCCAGCGTGGCGTTCTCCACCGCGGCTTGCGTCACGGTGCCGCGCGCGCGCAAGGTCTCGGCGCGGTCAAGGTCACGGCGCGCCTGATCCAGGGCGCGCGTCTGCGATTGCACCGCCGCGGTGGCCTGCGCCAAAGCGGCGCGGGTCTTGGCGTCGTCGATGACGCCCAGCACTTCGCCGCTGGCGACCATCTCGCCTTCGCGGCGGCTCAGGCTGCGAATCTGGCCGGCCACACGGGGCACGATCTGCACGCTTTCACGCGACCGGATTCGTCCCGTGACGGCCAAGACGCGTTCCCCGGCTTTCGGCGTCACGGACACCACCGACACCTCCGGAAGGGCGAACGCGCGGGGCAGGATCAGTCCTGCGCCGAGGGCGAGGACCGCCGCCGCGCCCAGCCAAAGCAGTCCCCGGCGGCGGGCCCGATGGGGCGGAATCGCCAGGAATAACAAGGACTGGTCCTCGGCGCTGGAGGGCGTGGTGTCCGGGCGGGGGCGTTCTGCGATGTGCATGTCGGACCGTATCAATGCGGGCTGATTTGGCTTTGATACGGCTCAAAAAGGCCGGTGGATTTATCTCCCTCTGAACTATGAGGGTATGGGGCCCAAATCGAACGGCCGCGGCGGGCCCCCGGCCTCTGCGATCTCCACCATGCGTCCGTAGGCGGCCTCGATATGACGAACCGTGCGCGCGCTGTCGAAAAGCGCGCTTGATGTGCGCGCCGTAGCCGTCCGGGCGCGCAAGTCCGCCAAACGTGCCGGGTCGTTCGCCAGCGCCACGGCGCGCTCCTCGTAGTCCGGCAGGGACTCCGCGATCAGCTCCGGCAACCCCGCCGCCCGCAGCGCGCTGGCCGCGACGCGAGACGAGAACGACTGGCCGGGGCAAGTGAGCAGCGGCAACCCGGCCCATAGGGCGTCGATCGCCGTCACGTGCGCATTGTAATGGGGCGTGTCGAGAAACAGGTCGGCGGCGCCCAGCCGCGCCACATGCGCCGCGTCGGAGGCGCGCGGCGCGAAGATCAGGCGCTCCGGCGCCACGCCATGCGCCCGCGCGGCGGCGATGAGATTGTCGCGCGACACCTGCCGGTCGTTGCGCAGCCACAGCACGCTTCCGTCCACGCGTTTCAGCAAGCGCATCCACAAGGCGAAGATCTCGGCGGTGATCTTGAAGGCGCTGTTGAAGCAGCAGAACACGACGCCCCGCGCGGGCAGGCCGGCATCAAGTCGGCCGGGTGCGGCGGGCGGCGGATCGCGGCGGGAATCCGGCACGAGATAACATTCAGGAATAGCGGCGATCTTTTCGCGGTAGTGCTCCTGCAGCGCCAAGGGTGTCACGAACCGGTCGCACAGGATGTAATCGACCGACGCGGCGCCATGGGGCCCGGAGTAGCCGAGATAGCTCACCTGCACCGGCGCGCCGCGGTACGCATAAATGCCCGGCCGCCCATGGGCGCAGTGCCCTGTCAGGTCGATCGCCACGTCGATCTCATGATCCGCCAGCCATTGGGCGATGGCCTCGTCGCTCCACGCCGCGACGTCATGAAATGCATCGAAGGCCTTGGCGATCCGCGCGCGCAGCGGACTGCGATCCTCCGGTCCGTAGGAAAGGCCGATCACCTCGAACCGGGAGCGGTCGTGGCGTTCGATCAGGTCCACCGACACGACGGAGACGACGTGGGCGCCATAGTCGGCGGACAGATAGGCCAGGCGGATCTTGTCGCCGCGCGCGGGCTTGTTGTGGCGTCGCGGTTCCGCCGGCGGAAACCGCCGGTCGCTGAAGCGCACGGCGTTGCGAAGCAGGATCGCGGGATCGTCGAACAACTCCAACGCGGTCATGGGCTCGATGAAGTCGCCCGCCGCGAGGTTGGCGCTCAGCCGCGCGAACGCGCCGTCGTCGCGCCAATCGCAGTTGAAGGCGCGGGTGCGCAGGATTTCCGTCAGCACCGAGGTGCTGTCGGGCGCCAGCGCGAGGGACTTTCGCAGGCTGACCATCGCTTCCTCGTGACGGCCCAGCGCCTCGAGCATCAGGCCGCGCGCGCAGTGGGCGTCCGCATCGCCGGGGTTCGCCGCGATGACCCGGTCGAGCACGGGCAGCGCGTCGGCGAAACGTCCCAGCGTCGCCACGCACGCCATGAAGTCGCGCAGGGTTTCGGTGGCCTTGGGGTCAAGCGTGAGCGCGCGCCCCAGAAGATCGATCGCCTCCGCATGCCTGTTCAATGTCACAAAGCCGCGGCCGGCCTTGGTCAAGAGCGGCGTGGACTGCGGCGCGAACCTCAGCGCGGTTTGCCAGGCCGCCAGCGCGTCCTGCTGGCGTCCCAGTTGGGCGAACGCATTGCCGCGCGCCTCGTGGGCCTCGCCGGCATTGGGATCGGCGGCAATCGCCGCGTCGAAGGCCGCCAGCGCCTCGGCGTGCCGTTCGGCGCCCGCCAGCGCGAGGCCCAGATTGAATTGCGCGACGGGTACTGTGGGATTTTGCGCCACCGCCTTGCGCAGGAAATCGACCGCTTCCGCCAGCCGGTTCTGCTGCAGGCGCACCACGCCCATCAGGTGCAGCGCGTTGAACTCCGCCGGCATGGCGCGCAGCACGGCCTGATAGTGCGTCTCGGCCTGCGCGAGGTTCCCGGCCTGATGGGCCGCGCTGCCGGCCTGAAGAACTTCCGCGAGGTTCATGTCGGTGTCGCCACGAACGTGCGCGCCGGCTCTCCGGCGCGGGCGGTCTCCGCCATGGTGCGATAAGCCGCCTCGATGCCGCGGCGGAAACGATCCGCATCGAAGAACGCGCTGTCCGTCCGCGCGGCGGCAACGCGCGCCCGCACGGCGGCGAGCCGTTGCGGATCGGTGGCGAGCGCCGCGGCAAGGTCTTCGTATTCCTGCAGCGAGCCGGTCACGAGGTCGGGAAGCCCCGCCGCCCGCAGCATGCTCGCGCCGACGCGCGCGACGAAGGTCCGGCGCGGATGGGTGATCACCGGAAGGCCCGCCCACAAGGCATCGTTGGCGGTGGTGTGGGCGTTGTAGTCGATGGTGTCGAGGAACAGGCCCGCCAGCGCATGGCGCGCGAAGTGCACGTCCTCGTCCGCCCGCGCCGCGAACACGATGCGCGCCGGATCGATGCCGCGCTCCTTCGCCCGCGCTTGCAGATTCGCCTTCGCGCCATCGCGGTCGCAGCGCAGCCACAGAACGCTGCCGTTCACCCGCCGCAGGATCTTCATCCACGTATCGAAGATCTCGGTCGTGATCTTGAACGCCTGATTGAAGCAGCAGAACACGAAGCCCGTCTCGGGCAGGCCCGCTTGCGCCCGCGTCAGGGCCGGTCCCGCGATCGGACGTTTCGAATCCGCCGGCTGATAGCAGTCCGGCAGATAGGCGATCTTCTCCTCGTACAGCGCCGCATCGCCGCGCGGCAGCGCGATCTCATCGGCGATCACGTAGTCGTAGAACGCGCCCATGGTGCCGGTGAAGCCCAGGTAGATCGCCTGCACCGGCGCGCCGCGCCAGGCGAAGATTCCGGGGCGGCCGTATTCGCAATGGCCGGTCAGGTCGACGGCGATATCGATCTCGTTGGCGGCCAGCCATGTCGCCACGTCCTCGTCGCTGCGCCGGCGCATGTCCTGCAGGCCGCCCAGCGCCGCCGAGATGCGCTTGCGCAAAGGTCCGCCGTCATCCGGGCCATAGGAGAGTCCGTGGATGTCGAAGGCGCCGCGGTCGTGGCGCTCCAGCAGTTCGGCGATCAGCGACGCGACCGGGTGCTGCCGGAAATCCGCCGTGACGTAGGCGACGCGGATCTTGGGATTGGTATAGCGGCGCCCCCGCCAAACCGGCGCCGGGCCTTTGCCGTAGCGATTGGCCATGAACGCGCGCGCGTTCTTCTGCTGCACGGCCGGATCGGTCAGCAGGATGAAGCCGGTCAGGGGTTCCACCCCCGCGCCGCGGTCAATCGCCGCGAGCAGGCGCTTGAGGTCCACGTCGGGCGTGCGCCAGTCGCAGGCGAAGCGGCGCCCCTGCAGCACCTCGAACAGCACCGGCACGTGATCCGGCGCGAGCGTCAACGCGTGTTCGAAGCTCTTTTGCGCCTCGCCGAATCGGTGCAGGGCATTCAGCGCCAGCGCGCGCGCGCAATGCAGGTCCGCGTTGGACGGGTTGCGCGCGATCGCACGATCCACGATCGGCAGCATCTCGCCGAAGCGGTTGAGGATCCCGAGGCTGGTCGTCATGTCCCGCAAGGCGGAAGTCAGCAGCGGGTCGATCTCGAGCGCGCGGCGCAAAGGCGCCAGCGCTTCGTCGTGGCGGTTCAATGTCACCAGCGCCTGGCCGATCTTGGCGAAACAAGCCACCGCCTGCGGATTCAGGCCCGCGGCCTTCTTCCACGCTTCGATCGCCTCGGGCAGGCGCGCGAGTTGCGCGCAAGCATTGCCGCGGGCTTCCCAGGCCTCCGCGGCGCGCGGGTCGGCCTTCACCACCATGTCGAAGGCGGCCAGCGCTTCCGCCGGCTGATTGTCGGCCGACAGCGCCAGGCCAAGATTGAATTGCGCCGGGGCAGCGGAGGGATTCTGCGCCACCGCGCGTTTCAGGAAATCGAGCGCCTCGGTCAGGCGGTTCTGCTGCAGGTACACCACGCCCAGCAGATGCAGGGCGTTGAACTCCTGTGGCGCGACATCCAACACCTGCCGATAAAGCGTCTCCGCCTGCGCCAGGTCTCCCGCCTGGTGCGCCGCTGTGCCGGCCTGCAAGGTTTCCGCAGGCGTCATTGGCGCGGCACCGTGAACGGACGCGGCTTCTCGCCGGCGCGGGCAATCTCGACCATCGTGCGATACGCGGATTCGATATGGCGCGCCGTCCGGTCGAGGTCGAGCAACTTGCTCTTCGGAAGGCCGGCCCGCAGACGCGCCCTGATGGCCGCAAGCCTTGGCGGGTCCGCCGCCAACGCAACGGCCAGGGATTCGTACTCTTCCAACGACGTGGTCACGAGTTCCGAAAGCCCCGCGGCATGCAGGATGCTTGCGCCCAACCGCCCGACGCTTGTGCGCCCCATGCAGGTCAGGATGGGCAAGCCGGCGCGCAGCGAGTCCGTCGCGGTGGTGTGCGCGTTGTAGTCTTGCGTATCCAGCAGGAGATCGCCGAGCGGATGGCGTGCGAGATGGAGTTCGAGCGAGACTTCCGGCGCGAAGATCAAACGCCCGCGATCGACTCCGCCGGCGAGGGCGCGGGCGCGCAGATTGCGCTGTGCCGTCGCATCGTCGCACCGTAGCCACAGGATGCTCCCGGGCACCTGTTTCAAGATGCGCATCCAAACGTCGAATACCGCAGACGTGATCTTTCGCCACTGGTTGAACGCACAGAAGACAAATCCTGTATCCGGCAAGCCCGCGGCCCGGCGCGTCGGCGGCGACGGCACGGCGAGCGGGAGTGAGTCGCTCATCAGGTAGCAGTCGGGCAGGGCCGCGACCTTCTCGACATAGTTGGCCTGGTCTTCCAGAGGTGTCGCGATGACATCGCCGAGAAGATAGTCCACGAACGGCACGCCGCGCGTATGCGGGTACCCGAGATAGCTGATCTGCACGGGCGCGCCGCGATAAGCGAAGACGTCGGGCCGCCCGTGCTCGCAATAGCCGCTGAGGTCGACCGCGATATCCACCTCGCGATCCACCAGCCACTGCGCCACGTCGGCGTCGCCCGATCCCCGCGCGTCGTGGAAGGTATCAAAGGCCTTGAGGAAGCGCGGCCGCGTCCGTCCGATATTTTCCGGCCCGAACGAAACCCCGATGACCTCGAAAGCGCCGCGGTCGTGCCGCTCGATCAATTCGATCGATGCCGACCCCACGACATGGTTGCGGAAGTCGGCGGACAGGTAGGCCACGCGGATACGGTCGTGGGCGTAACCGCTTTGCCGGCACATCGCCGGCGGCAACGCCGGATAGGTCTGCGCCGCATGGGCGCGGGCGTTCGCCAGAAGGATATCCGGCTCGAACAGGATCTCCAGCGCGATGGCCGGGCTGATGGGATCGCCCGATACGATCTTCGCCCGCAGGCGATCCATGGCGTCGTCGTCCACCCAGTTGCAGGTGTACTGCCGCAAGCGAATCACATCGGCCAGAAGGTCGGTCCGATCCGGATCGAATTGCAGCGCGGCTTCGAGAGTCTCAGAAACCTCGCCGGCGTTCTTTGGGTCAGCCAAGAGAATGCGGCCGCGCGCATACAGCAGTTCGGCGTTCTCGGGCGTGTGCTCGAGCGCCGCGTCGATGTACGGCAAGGCCTCGGCGGGCCGCCCCATCTCGCTTGTGCAGGTGGTGACGTCCTTCAGCGCGGACGCCGGCGTCGGGTCGATCGCAAGCGCCCGCGCGAGATAGCGCAACGCGTCCTCATGGCGCCCCATTTGCAGCAGCAGCTGGCCGGCGGTGGCCCACGCCGCCGCGGCATTGGGGTCCGCCGCCACCGCCGCATCGAACGCCGCCAACGCTTCCGCCGGCTGGCCATACGCCCCCAGCGCCAGGCCGAGATTGAACTGCACGGCGGAGAGATTGGGATTCAGCGCCACCGCGCGCTGCAGGAAGGCCACCGCCTCGGCGGCGCGGTTCTGCTGCAGGTGGACCACGCCGAGCAGGTGCAGGGCGTTGATGTCCTGCGGTGATGCGGCGAGTACGTCTTGGTAAAGTTTCTCGGCTTGCGCGAGATTGCCGGCCTGGTGAGCCGCGGCGCCTGCTTGCAGCGTGCCCGCGATATCCACCGGTCCGCCGCGGCGCCTAGTTAAGGCGCTTGGGCAGTTCCGCGATCGCCTTGTCGGCCAGGGCTTGCTGCTGGGCCTGGCCCACGTTCTCGCGGATCAGCGTCTCGGCGGCGGCCAGCGCCACGTCGACGGCGGTGTTGCGCACGTCCTTCAGGGCCTGCGCCTCGCTCTGGGCGATGCGGTCCAGCGCCTGCTGCTTGCGGCGTTCGATGGCGTTGGCGAGGTCGGCCTCGGCTTCCGTGCGCATACGCGCCGCGTCGGTCTTGGCCTGGGCGATGATGGCTTCGGCTTCCGCCATCGCCTCACGCTGCTTCTTCTGGTACTGCGCCAGCAGGGCTTGCGCGTCTTCGCGCAGCTTGCGGGCTTCCTCGATCTGCACGCGGATCTTGTCGGCGCGTTCGTCGAGACCGGCGCCCACTTTCTTCATGATCGGCCGGAACGCGGCGATCACGATCACCACGAAGGCAACGGCGACCCAAAATTCCGGATTTTGAAGTTCGGACATTTAACGGGCCTCCTTCAGGGCCGCCGCCACGGCGGCGTCGACCTTGCCGGCATCCGGCGTAATGGCGGCGAGCTTCGCCACCACGTCGCGGGCGCTTTCGGCGGCCAGCTGCTTCATGCCGTCGAGGGCGTCGTTCCGCGCCTTGGCGATCCGGGCCTCGGCGGCGGTGATCTGCTCGCCCACCGCCGCGGTCACTTCCGCGGTCTTCTTGTCGGCAATGGCTTTCACTTCCGCGGAGATGGCGCGGACATGGTCTTGCGCCTGGGAGCGGGCTTCCGCCATCGCCTGTTCGTAGCCGGCGATCGCCGCGTCGGTCTCCGCCTTCAAGGCGGCGGCGCGGTCGATATCGTCCTGAACCAGGCGATGACGTTGTTCCAGCACCTCGGCGATGCGCGGTACCGCGATTTTGGACACCACCAGGTAGAGAGCGATGAAGCTCACCACCAGCCAGAAGATCTGGGACGGGAATGAAGATGGGTCAAATTGCGGCATGGCGCGTCGGTCCTTCAGTCCCGGCGGGCGCACCCGCCAGGAAGAACGGTCAGAGAGAGATTTAGGTGAACAGGATGATGAGCGCGATGACGAGCGCGAACAGCGAGGTCGCTTCCGACAGCGCGAAGCCCAGGAACGCCGGGGTACGCAGGCGATCTTCCATCGACGGGTTGCGGGCAACCGCGTTCATGTACTGGGCCCACACCTGGCCGACGCCGATACCGCCGCCGATCACGCCGATTGCCGCGAGGCCGGCGCCGATCATCTTCGCTGAAACTACATCCATAGTCGTATCCTTTCGTGATGGAACTGGAACAGGTGAAGCCTTACCGCGTCTGCTAGTGCAGGTTCACGGCGTCGTTGAGGTAAATGCAGGTGAGCAGCGCGAACACGTAAGCCTGGATCAGCGCCACCATGATCTCGAGAAGCGTGATGCCGAACACCGCCACCAGCGGGATCCAGCCGAACAGCAGTCCGAGCGTCACGATGAAGCCCGCGAGCACCTTCAGGAGCACGTGGCCCGCCATCATGTTGGCGAACAGACGCAAGGACAGGCTCACCGGGCGGATGAAGTAGGACATGGTCTCGATCAGCACCAGGAAGGGTGCCACCGCCATCGGCGTGCCCTTCGGCAGCAGCAGCGAGAAGTAGTGGAAGCCGTGGCGGGCGAAGCCGATCACTGTCGCGCCGATCCAGATCATCAGCGCCAGCGTGGCGGTCACGACGATGTGGGAGGTGATGGTGAAGCTGTAGGGCATCAAGCCCAGCACGTTGGACAGCAGCACGAACAGGAACAGGGTGAACACGAACGGCAGGTATTTCAGGCCCTGCTTGCCGATGTTGTCCTTCACCATGGTCGCGTTGAATTCGTAGAGGATCTCCGCGATCGACTGCCAGCGGCTCGGCACCATGGTGCGCTTGCGCGTCGCGCCGGAGAACAGCGCGAACGTCAGCAGCACCACCAGGCACATCATCAGCGATGAATTGGTGAAGGAGATGTCGTAGCCGCCGACATGAATGTCGAACAACGGCTTGATCTCGAACTGATGCATCGGGCCGTGGCTCTCGGCACCGGCGTGCTCAGCTCCGTGTTCTTCAGCCAAGGCTGTCTCTCCTACTCGTCGTCGTCATCGAAGGGCTTTTCGGGCGCCTTCGGACGTTGGCTGTTGTCGTTGGCCTTTCCATGCACGATCCCCTGGGCGAGGTCCATGCGTTTGGTCAGGCGGATCACGTTCAAGACGCCGGCGGTGAACCCCAGGGAGACCAGCGCGAGGAGGAAGATCGGGGACGTGCCCAGCTTGTCGTCGAAGAACCAGCCGAGGCCCCCGCCGACCAGCACCGAAGCAAGCAGCTCGATGCCGACCCTCATTCCGATACTGATACCCTCGGCCTTCCCCTTTCGGCGGCTGTCTGCCGCGGTCTCTTGTGCTTCCCGCGCCTGGGCCGCTGCCAAGCGTGCCGAAACGTCCTCAAGGGACGGCGGCGGACGGCCTGGCGTTGGCTCGCGGTCGGTCATTGAAGGCGTTAAGGCCGAAAAAACCGAGGAAATCCGCGTGTTGCGGCGCGAAAGCGGGCGGAAAATACGTGCGCGCAAGGGCCACGTCAAGCGCTATCGGCCCCGGGCCAACCCTCTGATCCGTCACAACAAAGTGTGAAAAATCACGCCGCGGTTTCGACCAGCACTTCGGCCGCTTTCAGGTCGACCGACACCAGCCGCGAAACCCCGCGCTCCGCCATGGTCACGCCGAACAGGCGGTCCATGCGGGCCATGGTCATGCGGTGGTGGGTGACGACCAGCGCGCGCGTGCCGGTCTGGGCGGTGATGTCGGCCAAAAGCGTGCAGAACCGGTCGACGTTGGCGTCGTCCAGCGGTGCGTCCGCTTCGTCCAGCACGCAGATCGGCGCCGGGTTGGTCATGAACACCGCGAACAGCAGCGCCAGCGCGGTCAGGGTCTGCTCGCCGCCCGACAGCAGGCCGAGGTTGCCCAGGCGCTTGCCCGGCGGGCTCGCCATGATCTCAAGGCCGGCTTCGAGCGGATCGTCCGCGTCGGTCAGCGTCAGGTGCGCGCGGCCGCCGCCGAACAGCTTGGCGAACAGGCTGGCGAAGTGGCCGTTCACTTCGTTGAACGACTTCACCAGGCGCTCGCGGCCTTCCTTGTTCAGCTTGGCGATGCCTTCGCGCAGGCGCTCGATGGCGGCGACGAGATCGTCGCGCTCGGTCGTCAGGCCGGTGATGCGCTCGGCGAGTTCGTTGCTCTCCTGTTCGGCGCGCAGGTTGATGGCGCCCAGGTTGTCGCGCTCGCTCACCAGACGCTGCAGGCGCTTCTCGGCCTGTTCCAGGCCCGGTGCTTCCTCGCCTTCTTCCAGGCGGGTGTGGTTGCGCACTTCGTCCGGCGCGCAGCCGACCTTTTCGCCGATGGCGGAGTCCACCACGGCCAGGAGTTGTTCGCCCTGGGTGACGGCGGACTCGCGGCGCACGCGGTCCTCGCGCACTTCGGACAGACCGTGTTCCGCATCCCGCAGCGCCTTGTCGGCTTTGGCGAGAAGCGTCTCGCCGGTCTGCAGCGCATCGGCGGCCTCGGCGCGTTCGGCTTCGGCGATGGTCAGCTGATCCATCAAGGCGGAGCGCTGGGCCTCGATCTCGGCCGGACGGCCGGCGAGTTCGCCGATCTCGCCTTCCACGCCGGTCTGGCGCTGGGCCAGGGAGTCGGATTGACGCACCGCTTCCTCGCGGCGCGACATCCACGAGTTCACTTCGTTGACGAGGGCCGACAGGCGCCGTGCCCGTTCTTCGGCCTGGCGCGAGAGCGCGTCGTACACAGCGCGGGCGTCCATCAGTTCCTGGCGTAGGGCGCCGAGGCCGCGCCCCTTGGCGTCGACTTCCTCACGGAGGTCCGCGCCGTCGCCAAGCTCGACCAGCCGCGCATTCGCGGCTTCCATTTGTGCAAGCGCGTCGTCGTTTTCCGTCTGCAGCTGGTTGCGGTTGTCCTCCAGGCCTTGCAGGCGCGATTGCAGCGCGGCGACCTTCTGGCGTAACACGCCGAGGGAATCCCGCGCCCTGTTGCGCTCGATTTCGACGGTGCGGAACGCCGCGCGCGCCGTGCCTTCGTTGCTCTGCGCTTCGCTCACCGCGCGCTTGGTGCTCTCGGTCGCCGCGTCGGCTTCCTCGAGTGCCGCGCGCGTGCCTTCCATCTGGTCGCGCACGTCGGTCAGGCGATTGCGCTGCTTCAGGCGGGTCGCCGCGGCGGTTGGCGCGCCACTGGCGGAGACGAAGCCGTCCCAACGGAACAGATCGCCGCCGGTGGTGACGATGCGCTGGCCGGGCTTCAGCTGTTCTTGCAGGGATGCCGCCATGGCGGCGTCGGTCACGACGCCGACCTGCGACAGGCGGCGGGACAGGCGCGGCGGCGCCTGCACCACGTCGCTCAGGGGCCGCGTGCCTTCCGGCAACGCCGACGGCTCCAGGAACGGCGGCAGCAGGTTCCAGCGCAGCGGCGAAGAGTCATCGTTGGCGGCGGACAGATCGTCGCCCAACGCCGCACCGAGCGCGGCTTCGAAGCCGGGTTCGACGGTGATGTTGTCGATGATCGGCGCCCAGGCGCCCTTGGTCTTCTCGCCCGCCAGCAATTCTTCCAGCGCGACGGCTTCCGCCTGCAGCTTGGTGTGGGTGGAGGCAGCGCTCTGCTGCACATCGCGCGCGGCTTCGTAGGCGCTCTGCGTTGTGGTGCGGGTCTGTTCGGCTTCTTCCCATGCGGCGCGGGCGGCTTCGGCGGCGGCTTCCGCTTCGGCGGCCTGGTTCTCTTCCGCTTCCACCACTTCCGGGGCGAGGGCGGACTGCTTCGCCGTTTCGATCTGCTGGCCCAGGTCGCTGATGCGGCGCTCGGCGCGCTGGCGGCGCAGGTCCGCTTCGCTCAACTGCTGGCGCACGCGCGCGCGGTTGGTCTCGCCTTCCGCCACCCGCTTGTTCAGCAGCGTGAGTTCCTCTTCAACCGCCTCGACGGCCTTGGCGGCATTCTTCAGGGCTTCGCGGGAACTCTCGCGCTGGTCGGCTTCTGCGGCGGAAGCCGCTTCCAATTCGCCGCGCTCTTCGCCCAGGCGTCCGATCGCTTCGTCGGCGTCGGCAAGGCGCGCGGTTTCGCGGCTGATATCTTCCTTGATCTGGGCAAGGCGCATTTCCGCGGCTTCGCGGGCGCGCGCGACGCGCTCCAGTTCCTCGTCCAGCTTGTCGCGGGCAATCGCCAGCACCTGGCGCTTGGCGGCGGCTTCCGCTTCCGCCTTGCGCAATTCCGGCATCGCGGCGGCGGCTTCGGCTTGCGCCGTCGCGGCACTCGCGGCCAGCCCGGTACGTTCCGCCACGGCGGCTTCGACCAGGGCCAGCACTTCGCGCGCCTGGGCCAGTTCGGTGATGGCCGCATCGCGCTTGATGGTCAGCACCAGCGCGTCGGCGGCGCGGATGCTTTCGCTCACGGTTCTGTATCGAACGGCCTGGCGCGCCTGCTTCTTCAACGCTTCCAGCTGGACGTCCAGCTGCGCGATGACGTCGTTCAGGCGGGTGAGGTTGGTTTCGGCGGCGTTCAGGCGCAGTTCCGCCTCATGGCGGCGGCTGTGCAGGCCCGTGATGCCGGCGGCTTCTTCCAGCAGGTGGCGGCGCTGTTGCGGCTTGCCGCTGATGATGCCGGCGATCTTGCCCTGGCTCACCAGCGCGGTGGAGCGCGGACCGGTCGCCACGTCGGCGAACAGCAGCTGCACGTCGCGCGCGCGCACTTCGCGGCCGTTCACGCGGTACAACGAGCCCTTCTCGCGCTCGATGCGGCGCGTGATTTCCAGTTCGTCGTGTTCGTTGAACTGGGCGGTGGCCTTGCGGTCCTCGTTGCCCAGGATCACCGACACCTCGGCGATGTTGCGCGCGGGCCGGTCGCGGGTGCCGCCGAAGATCACCTCGTCCATTTCGCCGCCGCGCATCTGCTTGGCGGAGGTCTCGCCCATCACCCAGCGCAGCGCTTCGACGAGATTGGATTTGCCGCAGCCGTTCGGGCCGACGACGCCGGTGAGTCCCGGTTCAATGACAAGCTCCGTCGCATCGACGAAGGACTTGAAGCCGGAAAGCCGCAACTTACTGAACTCGACCAACGGGACCCCTCTTGTCGTCTAACCCGTGGCGATGCTGCGCCGCGGGTCCCCAAACGTGAATGAAGCTACTTCGCCTTCGCGAGTTGCTTGTCGATGACCTTGGCGATCTGCGCGTAGCCGGCTTCGCCGGGCGCGAGCCCGTCGAGCTTTTCGTCGCCGATGTAGAATGTGGGCGTCGCCTGCACCTTGTAGAGCGACGTCGCCTTGTTCTGCTCTTCCTTGATGATCTTGAGCAGGGCGTCGTTTTTCAGGCAGACGTCGACGTCCGCGGCGCTCATGCCCGACAGCAGCGCGTACTGCTTCAAGGGTTCCAGCGGCTGCGGGGCGCGCACCCAGTCCTGCTGCTTCTTGAACATCAACTCGATCATGTTCTTGCCGCGGTCGCCGGGCGCGCAGCGCGCCAGCATCGCGCCCGCCATGGCGAGCTGATCGAGCGGATAGTCGCGGAACACGAATCTGATCTTGCCGGTGTCGATGTAGTTCTTCTTCACCTGCGGCCAGACGGAGATGGCGAAGTCCGCGCAGTGCGGGCAGGTGAGGGAGGCGTACTCGATGACCGTCAGCTTGGCCTTCGCGTCGCCGTGGATGAATTCCTTATAGACCGGCGCCGACTGCGCCGCCGCCCCGTTGGGCAGGCTTGTACCGGCGATAGCCAAGCTGGCCGCCGCAGTTCCGAAAAACCGTCGTGTGATCAAGCGCATGTATGGCTCCGTCCCAGCCCCCCGTCGTGCCACACAGGCACAACATGGTGGGTGTGCTTAGCAAGGTCGCCACCATTTGTGGAGGTTTTTAGGCAGTGCCTCGGAAGCCCAAGTAAATGACGGGTTTTTGGGCTTTCGAATGTGACACCCGGGCTCGGTTTTGGGTGTCAAGCCAGGGGTTTGGAGAGACTCGGAGTTATCCCCGTTATCCCCAAAAAATCTTTGCACGCGGAGTCCTTGAGCCTGTGCGCACCGCGACATTTGACGAACGGGCTAAACGGCCCCACAGTTCACTGTTTGTTCTTTGACAGTGTGAATCTTCAACGGCGGCAGTCTGTGCGCGGAATCGCCCGCGCGTATTTGGCGCGTAGCTGTGCGCGGGCGGAGATGCCGCCGCGACGAGTCGGAGGCGGGAGCGGGCGCGCTTAGAACGCGTAGATCGCGAAGGCCGCCACGTTGGCCTGGTTCGGCGAGCCGCGCAGGCGCACCAGCGGGCTGTCCTTCGCGCTGCCGAGCATGCGGGTGTAGCCGAGCACGGCGAGGGCGGACCACCGGTCGGTGAGAAGGTACTCGAGGCTGAGGGTCACCGAGGCGTCGTACAGGCCCGACTTGGCGCCGTACACCGGCAGGCCGGAGGCAATCGACTTGGCCGGGGTCACGCCGAAGTAGGCGTTGGTGTATTTGGAATTCGCCCACACGAGTTGCGCGCCCGCGCGGGCGAACAGGCGATCGGTCTCGATCAACGCGGTGCTGGCCTCCGCGTCGATCAGGATGCCGCTGGTCGAGCCCACCACATCGCGGCGCGCGCGCAGGCGGAACTGCGAGGTCCCGCTGCGATAGCCGACGAAGGCGCCGAGTTCGACCGATGTGCCGACGTCGCCCAGGCCGCGCAGTTTCGGGCTGTCGTCCTCGCTGCGGCCGAAGTCGATCTTCACGGCAGGTCCGGCGGACCAGGGCGATGTTGCGTCGCGGCCCCAGTTGCCCAGGAAGTTCACCCGCACCGAATTGTTGTCCACGGCGACCAGGTTGCGATAGCGCAGGGACACCACGGGCGCGACCCCGACGGAGCCGCCCTTGTCGCCGAGGAAGCGCGGACCGTACGAAGGCCCAAGGCCGATCCGCACGTTCTTTACGCCCGTCATGGGCATCATCTCCATCGCGCGGCCGAGCACGTTGTCGAGCATGGTGTTGAAGTTGAACGTCTCCGCACGCGCCGGTGTGGCGAGGGCCATGGCCATGGCGCCGGCGATGTAAGCCGGGGCGTGTCGCGTCGATGTCATGGAAACCCTCTCCCGCGCAGTCATTTTTCGCTTTCCGCTTGCCGCCGTCGCCGCACCGCCGCACCCAGCCTCGCAAGCGCCGCCTTCAGCTCCGGTTCGCCGATCGTGGCGACCGTGCGTTCGATTTCGACAAGAGCATCCGGCGATAACGGCGGATCGGCCTTGGGCGCCGGCTTGGTCGGTCCGGAAGGCGCTCCGGGAACAACCTGCAGGCGCGCCACGGCACGATAGCCGAAGAAGCGATTCACCCGTTCAACGATTTGTGGACCTTTTAGTTGCAAAATCGTCGCCGCGGCGCTGCTCGCCACACGTAGAGTAAGTGTGCCGCCCTGGCCTTCCGTGCTGCGGCCGGGCCGATCGCCCTTCAGGCTCTGGGGGGTTGCCAGCGCGGCCAGCTCAGGCCCGACGATCACGGACCACTGCGACAGGATGTCCGCACCCGCCAGTCCGCGTGCGCCCAGCGCGGGGCGCGTCAGGCGGCCGATCAGGGACGAGACACGGATGGGCCCGCGCGCGATGCGCGGCGGCGGCTCGTCCGGAGTGAAGTCTTTCTTCGTCGCCACGTCGATGGCCTTGCCTTCGCTGTGCTCTGCATCCCACCTTAGCACGCTTGTCCCATCGCAAAGCTCATGCCTGACGCCAAACCCGCTCCGACCGCGCGCAGCCTTCTGCACTGGTACGACCGCCATCGCCGGCGT
The DNA here is from genome assembly GCA_965279655.1 of Rhodospirillaceae bacterium. Lineage (GTDB taxonomy): Bacteria > Pseudomonadota > Alphaproteobacteria > Rhodospirillales > Rhodospirillaceae > SCTM01. Next base: position 3,165,101 of record OZ257255.1, on the reverse strand, counting down.
CTGCCCTGGCGCGCCCTGCCGGGTGAGACGCCGGATCCCTACGCGGTGTGGCTGTCGGAGATAATGCTCCAGCAGACCACGGTCGCGGCGGTGAAGAGCTACTACGAGGCCTTTCTCGCCCGCTGGCCGACGGTCGCCGACCTCGCCGCCGCGCCGACAGGCGAGGTCATGGCCGCGTGGGCGGGGCTCGGCTACTACGCACGCGCGCGCAATCTGCATGCCTGCGCGAAGGTCGTCGCCAACGAGCATGGCAGTGTGTTCCCCGACACGGAAGAAGGTCTGCTCACGTTGCCGGGTGTGGGTCCGTATACCGCCGCCGCCATCGCCGCCATCGCCTTCGGCCGCAAGGCGACCGTGGTGGACGGCAATGTGGAGCGCGTGATGTCGCGCATCTTCGCCGTGCTTGAGCCGCTGCCGGGATCGAAGGCGACACTGAAGGAACACGCCGCGTCGCTCACACCGGCAAAGCGCAGCGGCGACTACGCGCAAGCGGTGATGGACCTGGGCGCCACCATCTGCACGCCGCGCTCGCCGGCCTGTGCGATCTGCCCGTGGTCCGATCCGTGCCTCGCGCGCCGCAAGGGCATTCAGGAGACTCTGCCGGCGAAGGCGTCGAAGATCAAAGTGCCGACCCGCCACGGCATCGCGTTCTGGATGGTGCGCAAGGACGGCGCGGTGCTCCTGCGGCGGCGTCCGCCGAAGGGCCTGCTGGGCGGCATGATGGAAGTGCCCTCCACGCCCTGGCGCGCGGAGAAATGGACGGTCGACGAAGCGACTCCCGCAGCCCCGGCGAACACGGCATGGACGCTGCTGCCCGGCGGCGTCAGCCACACCTTCACCCACTTCCATCTCGAGCTGAAGGTGCTCACGGGCCAGCTCCCCGCGCGCCACGGCGTGAAGGATGGCACCGCCGCATGGGTGCCGGTGACCGAGATCGGCGCCGCAGGTCTGCCCAGCGTGATGGCAAAGATCGCGAAACATGCCCTGCGGCACATGGATTAACCGGCAAGCCTCTGCAACAATGTCCATCTCACAGGGGAACCCCTCAGCCGATGCCTGACAGCGAACGCCCCGATCCCGCCGCCGCCGAGCTGAAGCAGGCGGCGCTTCACTATCATCGCCACCCCACGCCGGGAAAACTCGCGGTCGTCGCCACCAAACCCCTCGCCAACCAACGCGACTTGGCGCTGGCCTATTCGCCCGGTGTCGCCGCCGCCTGCGAAGCCATCGTCGCCGATCCGGCCGAGGCCTACACCGTCACCGGCCGCGCTAATCTTGTGGCCGTGGTCACCAACGGCACCGCCGTGCTCGGTCTCGGCCCCATCGGCCCGCTCGCCGCCAAGCCGGTCATGGAAGGCAAAGCGGTCCTGTTCAAGAAATTCGCCGGCATCGATGTCTTCGACATCGAGATCGCCGAGCTCGATCCGCTGAAGCTGATCGAAGTGATCGCGGCGCTGGAGCCCACGTTCGGTGCGATCAATCTCGAGGACATCAAGGCTCCGGATTGCTTCATCGTCGAAAGCGCGCTGCGCAAGCGCATGAAGATCCCGGTGTTCCACGACGACCAGCACGGCACCGCCATCGTCGTCGCGGCCGCCGTTCTCAACGGCCTCGCCTTCATCAAGAAGGACATCGGTAAGGTGAAGGTGGTGTCCACCGGCGGTGGCGCGGCGGGCATCGCCTGCCTCAACCAACTCATCTCCCTCGGCCTGAAGCGCGAGAACGTCATCCTCTGCGACCACAAGGGCGTGGTGTTCAAGGGCCGCAACGAGGACATGACCGCCCAGAAAGCCGAGTACGCCGCCGACACCAAGGCGCGCACCCTGGCGGAAGCGATCCCCGGCGCGGATGTGTTCCTCGGCCTGTCCGCCCCCGGCGTGCTGACGCCGGAGATGGTGAAGACCATGGCGAAGCAGCCGTTCATCCTGGCGCTCGCCAATCCGGAACCGGAGATCCGTCCCGAGGTCGCGCGCGCCGCCGTGCCGGATGCGATCATCGCGACCGGCCGGTCCGACTATCCCAACCAGGTGAACAACGTCCTCTGCTTCCCCTACATCTTCCGCGGCGCGCTCGATTGCGGTGCGACCACGATCAACGAGGAAATGAAGACCGCCTGCGTGGAAGCCATCGCACGGCTCGCGCGCGGCGCGTCCTCGGATGTCGTTTCCGCAGCCTACGGCGGCGATCAGCTGCGCTTCGGCGCCGACTACCTGATCCCCAAGCCGTTCGATCCGCGGCTGGTGTCTGAGATCGCGCCGGCGGTGGCGAAGGCGGCGATGGACTCCGGCGTGGCGACGCGTCCCATCGCGGACCTGGATGCTTATCGCGAGCGCTTGCATCAGTTCGTCTATCGCTCGGCCTTCGTGATGAAGCCGGTGTTCGACAAGGCGCGCGCGAACCCGAAGCGCGTCGCCTTTGCCGAGGGCGAGGACGAGCGCGTGCTGTTCGCCGCCAAGACGCTGCTCGACGAAGGCATCGCGCGCCCGATCCTGGTCGGGCGTCCGTTGGTGATCGCCCACCGCTGCCGCAAGCTCAGCCTCGGCCTCGAGCCCGGCCGCGACTTCGACATCGTCAATCCCGAGGACGATGCCCGCTATAACGACTACTGGCGCCACCTCCATCGTTTGATGGAACGAAAAGGCGTCTCCCCGGATTCCGCGCGTACGATCGTGCGCACCAACAGCACCGTCATCGCCGCATTGATGGTCGCCCGCGACGACGCGGACGCGATGATCTGCGGCACCTACGGCGAATACCAGTGGCACTTGCGCTATCTCATGGACATCCTCGGGCTCGAGAAGGGCGTGCATCGCGCGGCGGGCCTCAGCCTCCTGGTGCTGGACGACGGCCCGGTGTTCATGTGCGACACCTTCGTCGCCGAAGATCCCGACTACGAGGATCTCGCCGACATCACCGTGCGCGCCGCCGCGAAGGTGCAGGATTTCGGCATCACGCCGAAAGTGGCGCTGATCGCCACCTCCAACTTCGGCTCCCGCAGCACGCCCAGCAATCGCAAGATGCGCCGCACCGTGAAGATGCTCATGGACATGAAACCGGAGCTGGAAGTCGAAGGCGAGATGCAGGCCGACGTGGCGCTCGACGAAGCTTTGCGCTCCCGCATCTTTCCGAATTCCAAGCTCAAGGGTAAGGCTAACCTCCTTGTGATGCCGACGCTTGAAGCAGCGAACATCGCTTTCAATCTTGTGCGCTCCCTCTCGGGCGGCTTGCCGGTCGGTCCGATCCTGCTGGGCATCGGCAAGCCCGCGCATATCACCACGCCGTCCGTAACCGCGCGCGGCTTGGTGAACCTCGCAGCCCTCGCGGTCATCGACGCCCAAGTGGAAAAGGCGCGCACGGGCTGATGCGCGCGCTGCTTCTTGCTGTTGTCTATGTCTGCATCGCGGCGTCCGCGCAGGCCGCCGGCACGCTTACCCGCGGCAATCATTTCGAGCCAGCGAGCCTCGATCCGCACAAGATCAGCACGGTCTATGAACGCTTCATCGTTCAGGATTTGTTCGAGGGCCTGACGGAGCCGGGCCCGGACGAACAGCCACGGCCCGGTGTCGCGCAGTCCTGGACCGTGAGTCCCGACGGCAAGACGTGGACTTTCATTCTGCGAACGGGCCTGAAGTGGTCCGACGGTGCGCCGATCACGGTGGACGATGTGGTGTTCTCGTTCCGCCGCTTCCTCGATCCGAAGACGGCGGGCGAACTCGCCTCGACCATGTACGCGATCAAGAACGCGCGGCTGGTGAACACAGGCAAGCTGCCGGTGGAGCAACTTGGCGTCGCCGCACCCAAGCCTGATACGATCGTGTTCACGCTGGAGTATCCCGCGCCGTATCTTGCGGCGCTGCTCGCGAACGGCACATCGTCCATCGTGCCAAAGCACGTCATCACGAAGCGCGGCGATGATTGGATCAAGCCGGGCAACGCGGTGAGTAACGGCGCCTTCATGCTGAAGGAATGGATCCCCAACGGCGGCATCACGCTCGTGCGCAATCCCAACTACCGCGAGCCGGCGAGCCTCGATCAGGTCGTCTATGAGCCGACGGAGGACTTGGACGCGGCGTTGACCCGGTTCAAGGCGGGCGGGCTCGATATCCAGTTTGAATTCCCAAGCACGCAGACCGACATCCTACGGCGCGACATGGCCACGCAGACCAGGGTCGTGCCCGGCCAACTCACTTTCTATCTGCCGCTGAATCTCAACAACCCGAAGCTCAAGGACGTGCGCGTGCGGCGCGCGCTATCGCTGGCGGTGGATCGCGACCTGCTGGTGAGCAAGGTGACCCGCAGCGGCGAACAGCCGGCCTATACTTATGTTCCGCCATCCATACCGGGCTACACGCCGGTCACGATTCCCGATCTGCCCGCGACGATGCTGGAGCGGCTCGCCAAGGCGCGTGCGCTGCTAACCGAAGCCGGCATCACCCCGGCCTCGCCGCTGCGCCTCACTTACACCCACGGCAACACGTCGGACCGCAAACGTATCGCCGTGGCCATTGCCGCCATGTGGAAGCCGCTCGGCGTCATCGTCTCCCTCGAGGGTCTCGAGGGCAAAGTGATGTTCGGGAACTTGCGCGAAGGCAACTTCGAGACGGCGTATGTCGGCTGGCAGGCTGACTATCCGGATGCCGCGAGCTTCCTCACACCCTTGCTGAGCACCAATGTTGTCGGCAACTACAGCCGCTACAATAACCCGGCCTACGATGCGCTGATCAACAAGGCCGCGGCCACGGCGGAGCCGGCCGCGCGGCTCGCGCTGTTGCGTGAGGCGGAACTGATGATGATTCAGGATCAGCCGATGATTCCTCTCTATACTGGCGTGAATCGGGAACTCGTTTCACCCCGTGTCAAAGGGTGGCAACCCAATCCGTCCGCAATCCACCTGAGCCGATTCTTGTCGGTTGACCCAGGGGCGCCGACGCCGCGATAGTCCGGCCTCTTCCGACCCGACCGCAAAGGACACCGCCATGGCCGATACGTTCCGCGCTTTCGTCGCCGACGAGAAAGACGGCAAGTATGCCGCCGATTTCCGCGATATGACGGTTGCGGATCTTCCGGCGCAGGGCGTGCTGGTGGACGTGGCCTACTCCACGGTCAACTACAAGGACGGCCTCGCGGTCACCGGCAAGGGCAAGATCGTGCGCAAGTTCCCGCTGGTGTGCGGCATCGATCTCGCCGGCACGGTGGCTGAGTCGAGCGATCCCAACTTCAAGGCCGGCGACGCGGTGCTGGTGAACGGATGGGGCCTGTCTGAATCCGAAAGCGGCGGCTACACCCAGAAGCAGCGGGTGAACCCGAATTTCCTCACGCGTATCCCGAAAGCCTTCACGGCCAAGCAAGCGATGGCTATCGGCACCGCGGGCTACACCGCGATGTTAAGCGTGATTGCGCTTGAGCAATCGGGCGTGAAGCCCGGCAGCGGCGACATCGTCGTGACGGGTGCTGCCGGCGGCGTCGGTTCGGTCGCGATCGCGATCCTGGCAAAACTTGGCTATCGCGTCATCGCGTCCACAGGCCGCCCCGCAACGCACGAATATCTCAAATCGCTCGGCGCTGCGGACTTTATCGCGCGCGCCGATCTGGAAAAGGCTGGCCGCCCGCTCGACAAGGCGCGCTGGGCGGGGGCGGTGGATTCCGTGGGCTCGCAGACGCTCGCGACAGTGCTCGCCCAGACCAAAGAGGAAGGCGCGGTGGCAGCCTGCGGCTTGGCCGGCGGCACCGATCTGCCGACCAGCGTGATGCCGTTCATCCTGCGCGGCGTGAAATTGCTCGGCATCAACTCGGTTACGGCTTCTGCCGCCCGGCGCGAGCAGGCTTGGGCGCGGCTTGCCACGGACCTCGATATCGCCAAGCTCGATGCCATGACCACGGTTGAGCCGCTGTCGAAGATCAAGACGCTCGGCGAGATGATCCTGCGCGGCGAAACGCGCGGCCGAATCGTGGTCGACGTCAACAAGTGACGCCATAGGCGTCATCCCGACCAAGGCGCGAAGCGCTGCCAGCCGGGATCCAGGGCCACCCGCACTGAGCTTGTTACCCTGGACCCCGGCTCTCGCTGCGCTCGGCCGGGGTGACAAGAGCAGTGGTTCAGTGGCGGGCCCTGAGGATCTCCTCCGCCAGGCGCAAGTCCTCAACGCTGTCGATATCGATCGGCGCTTCCGGAAATGGCATCTCCACGGCGGCGATATGCACGCCGAAGCCGCGACCGATGCGCGCCATGGCTTCGTTCAGCGTCAGGCGCCGCAGCATATGCAGCACGAAGGTGCCGACCCCGAACGCGCGCAGGATGCGCCAAGGCTTCTTGCCGAATTGGCCTCCCCCCGCGAATGCCTGCACCGCCGCCAGTGCGCGGTCGCCGCGCAGGCCATAGAGATTGCAGCCCGACGCATCGCCGTCCTTGAACCGATGAAACGCGCGCACGGCGTTCGGATAGCGTGCAAGGATGGTCGCGGCGGGCGTCATCGCCACGGTCGCATCAGCTGAATGAATGGCTCCACAGAAGTGCGCCATCATCTCCGGCGTGTGAAGCGCGTTGTCGGATGTCGTGATCAACAGCGCCTCGGGCTTCGGCTTCATCGTCGCCACGGCACTCAGGACGCTCTCAGCCAGCGTCGCCCGGCTGGGCACGAACCGGGCGGCGGTGCGATCCGGGAGCAGTTCTTCTTGCTCAATCGAGACATAGATGGGGCCGATAGCATGGGTCGCGCGCAGCGCGTCGATCACGCGGGTGAGCATCGGCACGCCCAGCACGGGCGCGAGGCTTTTCTGGGCGACGCCCGCCGCCTTCGCCACCGGGTCGGCATCGCCGCGGCGGCTGGCGGCCAGCACCAGCGCGGTGACTTTCATACGCGCAGAAGCGTCATGAGCGCCGCGGCCGGAATGCCGCGATCGAATACATGCAGGGCGGCGGCGATCTCGTGGCTTCGGTGTGGGCAGCAATTCTGAAGCTTCGCCCATAATTCGTCGTCGCTGAGCGGGTTATCCGCGCGGCCCTTCGGTGCGTCTATCGACGCCTTCAGAATCCGACCGTCCGTGCAGGCTATCTCGACGCGGGTTGGAAAGGTGGTCTCTGGCGCCGCCACGGCATGACCGTGCACGCGTGCCGCAAAGGTGAGAAGCGCGGCATCAAGCGTCACAAAATCCGCCAACGTCACCATGTCGCGATGGGCGGCGATGGCGAGACAGTAGCCCAGGGAGAAGCGGGCTTCGCGCGGTGTTCGAGGCACAATGTGCATCAAATTGGCGAGGTGGCTCGCCGGCGCATGGACGTCGATGCGCGCGATCTGTTCCGGCTCAATTCCATGTTCCGCACGCAACGCGCGCACACCGTCGATGGCGCGGTGGGCCGAGGCGCAGCAGGGGTAGAGCTTCACTTTGAGGCCGTGTTGAACAAGAGCGAGGGTGCTCGTGTCCGGCGCGGCACCGTCGGCATGGGCGACCACGCCGAAGATCTCGATCGCCTCCGCGCCCGCGTCGAGCCCGTTGGCCGCCAGACTTGCCGCCATCACGCCGGCCATGGCCGCGCTTCCGGCGTGGACCGCCTTTGTCATGCTGCCGAACTGTGCCGTGGTCCCGGCAGCGAAAGATGTGGCTGCGTTTAGCGCGTGCGCGATGCGGGGCGCTTCCAACCCGAGAAGATGCGCGCAGGCTCCCGCGGCGGCAATCGCGCCAAGGGTCGATGTGGCGTGCCAGCCCGCGTCACGATGAGCGGGGTTGAACATCGCGCCGAGGCGTCCGGCGATTTCGGCGCCGACGATATAGCTGTCGATCACCGCGCGGCCCGACAGGTCCTTGGCTTCGGCCAACGCCAGCAGGGCCGGCGCCAGCACCGCCGTGATATGCGCCTTCGCGGGATCGAAGTTGTCGTCGAAGTCCAGTGCGTGCGCGGCGGTGCCGTTGGCGAAGGCTGCCCACGGGGCGGCGAACGTCGCGCGTTGGCCGACCACCGTCACGTTGCCGCTTCCCCAGCCGGCGAGGGTCTTGCGCACGATTTGCGCCGCCGGATCGGCCGCGCCTGCCACCATGCACCCAGTGATATCGACAAGCGCGCGACCCGCGATGCGCCGCGCGGCGTCCGGGAATGCATTCGCGCCCGCGGCCCAAGCGGCGAGGGACGCGGCGACCGACCCAGTGACTTGGGCTTCTAAAGGCACATGCGTGTCAGGCATGCGCGATTGTCCTTCGACTTCGCACGCCGGCTCAATACATAATCGCAGCCGATGGCGTTGCTCCGCTTGTTCCATCTTCCCGTGCGCCTGCTGCGCCGTTGGGTTTCCGACGGCATCATGGCGCGCGTCCTGCGCAATGCCGGGCTGTTGCTCACCGGCCGCGTCGCCACCGGCGTCCTGAACCTCGCGATTCTATCGATCGCCGCCCGCGCCCTCGGCGCGGAGGAGTTCGGGCTGATCGTGCTTGTGCAGACCTATGTGCAGACCATCACCGCCGTTGCCACGTTCCAATCCTGGCAGGCGGTGATCCGCTACGGCGCGCTCGACCTCGAGAAGAAGGATATGACCGCCTTCCACGCGTTGTTGCGATTCTGCACGGTTCTGGACGTGGCGGGTGCGATCCTCGCCACTGTCGTTGCCGTCGCCGTGGTGCCGCTGGTCGGGCCGTTGCTTGGATGGAACGCCGAGGTAATGGCGGCGGCGCGGCCCTATGCCCTGGTGACGTTGTTCGCCATCACTGCCACGCCCACCGGTCTGTTGCGTCTGCACGACCGCTTCGACCTGTTATCGATCCAGTCCGTGGTGTCGCCGGCGCTGCGCCTCGTCGGCGTCGCCTTGGCCGCGTTCTTCGGCTGGTCCCTGGCTGCCTATCTCGCCGTGTGGTTCGTCGGCGGCGCCGTCGCGGGGCTCGTGCTCATCGCGATGGGTTGGCACCAAGCGTGGAAGTCCGGCCAACTCGCCGGCTTCGACATCCGGTTTGTGACGTGGTTCGCGCCCCCAGCGCGACATCCGGGCTTGTGGCGCTTCGCGATTCTGTCGAACTTGCACGTCACGGTGCAGACGGTGACCGGATATCTGACGCCGGTGTTGGTCGGCGCGCTTGCAGGTCCGGCGCAGGCGGGCCTGTTCAAGATCGCCCGCGACGTCGCCACCGCGATCACAAAGCCGGCGGAACTGTTGAACAACTCGGTCTATCCGGAGTTCGCGCGCCTGGCGAGCCAGGGCCAGTGGCGCGCCTTCCCGCGGCTGATCCTGCGCGGCGGCAGCATGGCGGCGGGAGCGGGGACGCTGCTGATCGTCATGGCGCTGTTCATCGGCCCCGCGTTCCTCGGGGCGTTCTTCGGGCCGGATTTCATCGCCGCGCAGGGACCGATGCTGCTGTTGGGTGCCGCGGCGACGCTCACCATCGCCGGCTTTGCCTTCGACCCCGCGCTCTATGCCATGGGGCGGCCGGCGATCCCCTTGCAGGTGAATACCGCGGCCGTGGTGCTCTATCTGCCGGTGCTGGCGGTGCTGACGCCGGCCTATGGCGCGTATGGCGCCGGGGCGGCCGGCCTGCTCGCAAGCATCGCGGTGTTCGTGGCGATGGGCGCGTTCACCTTCATCCACGTGCGGCGGGTGCTCCATCCCGCCGCCTCGGCTCCAATGCCCGGGCCTTCCGCAATTGCGTCTGGTCCAGCTTCCAATCGTCATAGCCCCGGGCGATCTCACCATAGTAGGCGGCCTCCGGAGCAGCCGCGGCCCCGGGAGCGTTCGGCGAGCGGACCGTCAGCGCGTAGGTGAAGCAGGCTAGCGGGCCCTGGGCGGTCTCCACCGTCACGTCCTTGCGCACATAAAGGCGCGGCGCGTCCTCATAAGCATCCAGCACCCGCAGGCAGGCCGGGGTGACGCGATACACCGCACCGCTCACCGCGGCGGCGGGATCCTCCACGACGTTCGCATAGCCTTGGAATTGGAGCCGGTGGCCCGGTAGCGTCGCGGCGAGGTGGGGCCGCGCCTTCGGGCAGCGCGTCAGCATGCCGCGCTTATTGAGGTTCGAGCCGTACGCGAAATAAAACATGGCAATAAAAAAGCCCGGGGTTTGCCCGGGCTTTTCTAGCTCATTCTTGGTCTTGTCGTTAGGCGGCCTGCTTGAGCTCCAGCGGCAGCTTCAGCTGGTTGCGGTCGAACGCGCGGGCGACCAGGCGGTCGCGCAGGGCGATGAGTTCCTCGGCTTCGTCGTGGCGGAAAGCGACGACGGCTTCCTTGGCGCTGTCGGTGAGGAAGGCGACGAGATTGGTATGGTCGGTCACAGGCGGTCTCCAAACACGAAATACGCCGCCCCGGCATCCCACTTTCAGTCTCGGCACCGACCAGGCGACCAGGGTCGCGCCGAACCGCCAAAATTCGTTGGCGGCGGGACAATGATCGCGGCCCCCTCATCCGGCAATGCAATTTTGTGCAATGCAGCATTGTTACGTCTGCATGACCGTCCGGAATAATCCCGGCCAGAAGTTATCCACACAAAATGCGCCGATGGATTGGGCCTTCTTGATGGTTGTGCACACTCGGAATCACGTCATCCACAGTACCTGTGGACGGCGCGGGGACAGTCCGAATCAGGTTGCGATTCCAGTGCGTTGCAGCACGTCGTTGAGTCCGCGTCGGACTTTGCCTAGATGTTGACCGATTCCGGAAATCAAGCACAAAATGTTGTGGAAACCGGGGGTTCCGGCAGATTTCACGTATTGACGGTTGGAGTCCCGGAAGACACCATATCTCGTAGCGCGGCCGGACTAGATCACAGCATCTAGCTTCGGTCTCACTGGGGAAATATAGGGATCTTGACGAGTAGAGAGCTAGAACGCGGAGCCTAAATCCCGCGCGAGCCTTCGACTCATGAGAGAAACCGCAGCCGGCAACGGCTGCCGCCAGCCACGTCCGTAACCCTTTGATTCTGAAGGGTCCTCGGCGGGGTACAGGTGAGCTTTCCCCTGCGAGATCCCGCGCGACGGGTTCTGGTCGTAGTTCCGCCTGGGCGGGCGGTTAACGGGGTAGGGGTTTACATGGCGTACGCGCTTGAAGCTGATTCTGTCGCTGTTGTCCAAAAGCCCAAGTCGCGAATCCCGAACTCCACGCCATCCAAACCCAAGCGCGATGCGCTCGCGCTGGTGCCGTCCATCGTCATCGACCGCGCCCGCGATGCGCTGCTGACCGACTTCGGCAAGGCGACGCTGGAAGACCGCTACCTGCTCAAGGGCGAATCCTACCAGGACATGTTCGCCCGGGTCGCCACGGCCTATTCCGACGACCTTGAGCACGCCCAGCGCATCTACGATTACATCTCCAAGCTCTGGTTCATGCCGGCGACCCCGGTGCTGTCCAACGGCGGCGCGGACCGCGGCCTGCCGATCTCGTGCTTCCTGAACTCCGTGAACGACGACCTCGAAGGCATCGTCGGCACCTGGACCGAGAACGTGTGGCTCGCCTCCAACGGCGGCGGCATCGGCACTTATTGGGGCAAGGTCCGCTCCATCGGCGAGAAGGTGAAGAACGCCGGCCAGACCTCGGGCATCATTCCGTTCGTGCGCGTGATGGACAGCCTGACGCTCGCCATCAGCCAGGGCTCGCTCCGGCGCGGCTCCGCCGCTGTGTATCTCGATGTGCATCACCCCGAAATCGAAGAGTTCCTCGAGATCCGCAAGCCGTCCGGCGACTTCAACCGCAAGAGTCTGAACCTTCATCACGGCCTGAACATCACCGACGAGTTCATGGAAGCCGTGCGCGAAGACGCGACCTTCGGTCTGCGCAGCCCGAAGACCGGCGAAGTGATGAAAGAGGTCAATGCCCGCGAGTTGTGGCAGAAGATCCTCGAGACCCGCCTCAACACCGGCGAGCCGTACCTGATCTTCGCCGACACCGTGAACCGCCAGATGCCCAAGCATCAGCGCGATCTCGGCCTCAAGGTCACGACGTCCAACCTGTGCAGCGAGATCATGCTGCACACGGGCCCGGACCATCTCGGCGTGGACCGCACCGCCGTGTGCTGCCTGTCCTCTCTCAATGTCGAGACGTGGGACGAGTGGAACACCTGCGAGGGCTTCATCGACGACGTGATGCGCTTCCTCGACAATGTCCTTCAGGACTTCATCGATCGCGCGCCGGACGCCATGGAGCGGGCGAAGTACTCCGCCTTGCGCGAGCGTTCGGTCGGCCTCGGCATCATGGGCTATCACTCGTTCCTGCAGGCCAAGGGCATTCCGTTCGAGAGCGCGATGGCGAAAGCGTGGAACATCCGCATGTTCAAACACATCCGCATGGGCGCGGATGCGGCCTCGGTGAAGCTCGCCGAAGAACGCGGCGCCTGCCCGGATGCGGCGGAAACCGGCGTGAACGCGCGCTTCACCCACAAGCTCGCGATCGCCCCGACGGCGTCGATCAGCATCATTTGCGGCGGCACCAGCCCCTGCGTCGAGCCGATCCCGGCGAACATCTACACCCACAAGACCCTGTCCGGCTCGTTCGCGGTGAAGAACCCGTACCTGGAGAAGCTGCTCGCGTCCAAGGGCCTCGACAACTCCGCGACCTGGAACTCGATCCTCGAGCATGAAGGTTCGGTGCAGCACCTCAACGGACTGACCGAGGAAGAGAAGGCCGTCTACAAGACCGCTTTCGAGATCGATCAGCGCTGGGTGGTGGAATTCGCCGCCGACCGCTCGCCGTACATCTGCCAAGGCCAGTCCATCAACCTGTTCCTGCCCTCCGACATCGATAAATGGGACCTGATGATGCTGCACTGGAAGGCCTGGGAGTCGGGCGTGAAGAGCCTGTACTACCTGCGTTCCAAGTCCGTGCAGCGCGCGGCCTTCGCCGGTGTCGAGGCCGACAACACCCGTGCCTGGCCGGAACGCATGCTCAACGAGAACAAGACCGACTACGAGGAATGCCTCGCCTGCCAATAGGCAAACGCATTTTCGGACCTGCGAGCGAACGAGCTGACGAGGCCGCCATGGCGACGCGTGAAGATCTGCAAAAAGCTTTGGATCAGACCCAGGACGCTCTCATCGATATGGGCGCTCGTCCGCACGATCAGAATGAGGCGGATGCATGGGTCCGACGACGTGCCGATCTTCGTCTTCGGCTTGATCGCGCCAAGACGGCTCTGGGGCAGCTGAGTAGCCCCACGAAGACCCTTAGCCGCTCCCTGATCTAACCTCCTCCTGCCGCAAGAGCCGCCATGAACAAGATCATCACCACGTCCGAAGTGTCCGCGCTCGGCAGCGACCTGCCGGGTCTGATGACGCCGTCGCATGGCTACAAGCCGTTCCGTTATCCGTGGGCGCACGACTATTGGAAGCGCCAGCAGCAGATTCACTGGATGCCGGAAGAAGTTCCGTTGGGCGAGGACTGCAAGGATTGGGCGTCGCGGCTGACCGACAACGAGCGCAATCTCCTCAGCCAGATCTTCCGCTTCTTCACCCAGTCCGACATCGAGGTGAACGACAACTACATGGAGCGCTACGCGCGCGTCTTCAAGCCGACGGAAGTGAAGATGATGCTGGCGTCGTTCTCCAACATGGAGACGATCCACATCGCGGCCTATGCGCTGCTGCTGGAGACGATCGGCATGCCGGACACCGAGTTCGGCGCGTTCATGCAGTACCGTGAGATGGCCGATAAGCACAGCTACATGCAGAAGTTCGGCGTCGAGACCAATGCCGACATCGCCCGCACGCTCGCCATGTTCGGCGGCTTCACCGAAGGCCTGCAGTTGTTCGCGAGCTTCGCGATGCTGCTGAACTTCCCGCGCCAGAACAAGATGAAGGGCATGGGGCAGATCGTGTCCTGGTCGGTGCGCGATGAGTCCCTGCACTGCGAGGCGATCATCCGCCTGTTCCACACCTTCGCCAAGGAAACCGGCTGCCTCACCCAGGGCGTGAAGGACGACATCGTCGATTGCTGCAAAACCGTCGTCAGCCTGGAAGACAAGTTCATCGAGCTCGCCTTCTCCATGGGTCCGGTCAACGGCATGACCCCGGAGGGCATCCAGAGCTACATCCGCTATGTCGCCGATTGGCGCCTGGGGCAACTCGGCCTGCCGGCGGTCTACAACGTCCAGGAGCATCCGCTGCCGTGGCTGCAGCAGATCCTGAACGGCGTCGAACACGCCAACTTCTTCGAGACGCGGTCCACGGAATACTCCAAGGCCGCGACGAAGGGGAACTGGCACGGCGCCGAAGGCGTGTGGAAGCATTTCGACAAGATGGTCGCCGGCCGCAAGGCCGCCTCGGGGAACGCCTGATCGAAATCTAGCGCGGAGGGGGCACATGAGCGGCACCGTCGTCAGCGGCGACAAGGATTGGGTCCGCCGATACACCGCGTGGCAAAAGGCTTGGCCCGTACCCGCGTTCGATGCGGACGCCTTCCGCCGCGACGACTACGGCAACCTGATCAACTGGAATGCATACGGCGATCACTCCTCGCCTTGGGGCTGGGAGATCGACCTGGAGGCGGCTAACCGCCAATTCGGCCTGCGCGCGCTTCATTGGCGCACGTCCATGCGTCTGGCAGACGCTCCGTCGCGCCCGAACTAACTCAGGATCTCCGGCGCTTTGCGCAACGGCGAGGTGTAGACCACCGCGCCGTGACTGATCACCGCGAAACTCGCGGCGCCGGGCATCGCGGTCATCAACTTTGCCGCGGCGCCGATGGCGACGAAGACATTGGGCGCATCGATGGTGCCCGCCTTCAGGGTGCGGTGGTCGCGGTCGAAGATCAGAGTCCCGAACGGCTGCACGTTATCCTCCAGGCCGCGCCGCGCGCGTGCGTTCCGCCACGGCCTTGACCTTCGTCAGCACCACCATCGGATTCAGCGGCTTGCTCATGAAGTCGTTGGCGCCCAGCGCGCACGCGGCGTCCGTGAGCATCTGATCGCCAAGCTTCTGCTGCGAGGAGATGGCGATAATCCAACTCGTGTTGCCGCCCTTGCGCAGGGCGATGATGGTCTCGATGCCGTCTTTGCCCGGCATGATTATGTCCATGAAGATGAGATCGAACGGCTGCTCCGCCACAAGTTGCAGGCATTCGTCGCCGTTCGCTGCGGTTGTCACGTGGGCGCCGGCTTGCACCAGGATCGCCGTGAGCAAGTTGCGGAAGACCGGATCGTCGTCCACGACCAGCACGGTAAACGGCTTGCGGGCTGGTTCGCCCGAGAAGGCCGAACTATTCATGGCGCACCAACAACAGCGCCGTAACGCGCGCGAAAACAAAACACCAAAACATCGCGGCCGCTTTTCTGAGTCTTTAGAGGTGCAACGCGCAGTCTCCACGCGAGTTGTCCTCAGCAAATACAAGTAAAGCGCTTATATTTCCCAAATATTGCAACCTCCGCGCTCCGCGCGACAAATCCCGGAAACAGTTGGGTGTTACCGCATACCCAACAACAAAAAAGCTTTTGGGGGAATTGAGCGGTGAGGTCGGTCTGAGGGTGATGACCTGCTGATCGGCGTCGCAGCTTGTCGCCGGAATCATGCAGAAGTTACCTAAGTCCGTCCTTGTGATCGAGGACGACCCGGATGTGGCGTTCTCGATCAAGGAAACCCTAATCGCGGAAGGTTTCGCGGTGACGTGCACCGCGAGTGGCGTGGAAGCCGCGAAAATAATCGGCAGCGCACCGATCGATCTGGCGATCGTCGATTTGTGTCTGCCCGACATCAGTGGGTTCGACCTGCTGAAGGGAATGTCTGCCGATCGTGAGTTCGGTGTGATTGTGTTGAGTGCGCGCGCGCAGACGGTGGATGTTGTTTTGGGGCTCGAGCTTGGGGCGGATGACTACGTCACCAAGCCGTTCGAACCCCGCGAGTTCGTGGCCCGCGTGCGCCGCGTGCTGCGCCAACTCGCGCGCGTCAAGGAAAGGCGCCCGGAGCCCGTCCGGGGTTTGCATTTTCCCGGCTGGTCCTACGACGCGAATATCAACCAAGTGTCCCACATCGGCGGGAGAGTCGAGAAGCTGACCGCGCAGGAAGCGCGCCTTCTGCACATTTTCATCGAACACCCCAACATGATCCTCAGCCGCGATCGGCTGTTGGAATTTCTGCACCCGATCAACAGCGATACGCCTTTCGACCGCAGCATCGACGTCACGGTCACGCGCCTGCGCCGCAAAGTCGAGATGAATGCGCGCCATCCGCGCTTCATCAAGACCGTGCACGGCAACGGCTATCTTTTCGATCCAAAGGGGGAGTAGCACGTATATGGCCCTTTCCACGCGATCGGCCGGCGTCGGACGCCGCACGCACCGCATCGATCTGCGGGAGTTGATCGTCCATCGCTACGCCGACATCGAGGCGTTGCTGAAGAAAGCCGAACAGATCGCGCGCACGATCATTCCCGGTGAACTGCGCTCGGGTGAGACGTTCCGGACGCTCGAGGCCGGGGTTTACGAGATCGTGCTGACGCGGCTCACGCCCGAGGCGGGCGATCTGCGCTGTGCTCTGATCGCCGAGAAGCTGATGCGCGAGATCCGCCGTCTCAACCCCACCACGATCGCCCTGGAGAAGCGCCGCAAGCCGGAGGCGTCGTCACAGCGTCCTGCCAAGCGCCCGCCGTCGCGCCGCGCCGGGCCCACATCCACGTCCACCGCGACCCAGATGCCGCTTCCGGGATCTGCGCTCCCTTTCACTCCCGGGCCTCTGTCCCCGGCCATGGCGTCGGCCCCATCGTTTCACGAAGCCCCCTTCCGGAACGAACCGACGGGTGCCGGAACGCAGGCGCGTTTCCAGCCGGTCTGGCATGTGCAGAACAACGTCATCACCGGCTACCGCTGTATTCTCGGCGGCCTGTCCGACGACCCCATGGCCGACGCCCGCCACGACGCGGCGGTCTTTGCCCACGCGGTCGCCGGCCTGCGGACCCTCCTGCAGCGCGGCTTGCGGGCCCTGGTGATTGCGCCGATCCACCTGGCATCGGTCAGCCATCCCCGCTTTGCCGCGGCCCTCCAGCAGCAGGATGGATCCCTGACACCGGAAGCGAGCCGGCTGATCGTGTTCGAACTCCTGGACGTGGCCACCGAAGCGTCGCGCTACCGTCTCCGGGACGCGGCCGAACGCCTGCGCGGGCGATGCCGGGCGGTCCTGGCGCGCACCGGCCCGGAGCTGCCCAACTTGGAATCCCTGAAGGACCTGAATCTGCACGCGGTCGGTCTGGATATCGGCCGCTACCTCGGGGAGGAGGAACAACTCATTCCCGTGCTAGATCAGTATGCCGCGGCGGCGCAAGCGCAGGGGCTGCACTCCTACATCCACGGCCTGCGGACCACGAGCCTCGCGGTCGCGGCCATCGGCGCCGGCTTCACCTACATCGATGGGCCGGTGGTGGCCGACGAGGTGCCGTCGCCGGCGCACGTCCAGTCCTTCGGCGTCCAACATCTGTACCGGCACTAGAGACGTGCACAGGGCGGTGATTTCCCGTCTTGCCGGTGCCGATCGCTTCGCTAGAGCGTTGAAAGCCCCCGCCGAATCTTGTGAAATGTCCCGGGGAACTCGCCACGGGACAACACGGCGGCCGCCCCTGCGGCCGCACGACGGGGGAATTGATGGATATCGCACTGGACACAGTGAGCTTTGTGATCGGCAAGGCGCGGGAACTCGTGATCGAGGAACGCGACAGCGGCGACGACGATGACGAGGAAGCCTCGGCGTTCGCAAGTTCTCCGGAAGTCGACGAACTGCGCGAATACATCGACGCTCTCGGCGAGGACGAACAGGCGGAACTGGTTGCCTTGGCTTGGATCGGCCACGGCACCTTCACCGGCGAAGACTGGGACGAGGCCGTGGAATCCGCCTTAGAGGAACACCCCAAAGGTGCGGCGGAATACCTTCTGACCCTGCCGCTGCTGGCGGAGGATCTCGAAGGAGGTCTCTCCGAACTCGGCCTCGAGGTCGAGGACGAGTAGGACCTAGGACTTGGTGATCGCCACGAGCGTCGGGATCGCGGCGGCCCCCCTATCGTCGTTTGCTTCGTCGCTGCCACCGCCTTGCTTCTTCTGATCGCGCTTTTCCTCGGCGACCTTTGCGAGCCGTTCCAGGTCCCGGACCATGGCTTCGAGTGCCGTGGTGTCCGCGCCATCGGCCGCGGCCTGCATCAACTTGCCCCGCGCCGAGGCCAGCATGGCGCGCGCCTGCTCCGGGCTTCCGGCGGCCGCTGCTGCCACAGCGTTCGACGCCGTGATCTTGTCTTCCAGCTTGTCGAACGGGCTGCGTTCCTTCTTCGCCGCGTCCTTCGCCGCTAAGTCCGCCTTCAGGGACGCGTCCGCCTCCTTGGCCGCGCGTTCCAGGGTCGCCACGGCTTTCTGAAGGGCGGGAAGTTCGTTCACGGCGTCATTCGCCTGCGTGCACGAAGGGGCGGATCTCCGCCACCTTCACCGGCACGCCGCCCTTGCCGCCGAAGCGGCGCCGCAGCCGCTCCATGTAGATGTAGATCACCGGCGTGATGTAGAGCGTCAGCAGTTGGGAGAAGATCAGCCCGCCGACCACGGCAACCCCCAGCGGGCGGCGCAGCTCCGCGCCGGCGCCACCTCCCAAAGCAATCGGCAACAGGCCGAAGATGCCGGCCAGGGTTGTCATCATGATGGGCCGGAAGCGCATCAAGCAGGCTTCGCGGATGGCCTCCTCGGGCGCCACGTTCGCATCCGCGCGCTGACGTTCGAGCGCGAAGTCGAGCATCATGATGGCGTTCTTCTTGACGATGCCGATCAGCATCACCACGCCGATCATCGAGATCACGCTCAGATCCATACGGAACAGGACCAGGGTCAACAGCGCGCCCAGGCCCGCGCAGGGCAGCCCGGAGAGGATCGTGACCGGGTGAATGTAGCTTTCGTAGAGGATGCCCAGCACCACATAGATCACGAACACCGCCGCCAGCAGCAACAACCCCTGACCCTTGAGCGAGTCCTGGAACACCGCCGCGTTGCCTTGGAATCCGGTCGAGATGCTGGCGGGGAGATTCATCTCGTCTTCGATCGCGTTGATCTTGTCGACCACTTCGCCCAGAGATGTGCCCGCTGCCAGATTGAACGACAGTGTCACCGCGGGCATCTGCGCTTGGTGGTTCACGGTCATCACGGACGCGCGTGTGTCCACCCGCGTCACCGCGCTCAAGGGCACGATGTCGCCGCGATCCGAGCGTACGTAAACCGCGGATAGGTTGCTCAGGTCCTTCTGATAGGCCGGATCGACCTCCATGATGACCTGATACGCGTTGTTCGCGGTATAGATGGTCGAGATTTGGCGATTTCCGTAGGCGGTGTAGAGCGTGTCGCGGATGCGGTCAGCGGAAATCCCGAGCGCCGACGCGCGATCCATATCGATGTCGACCAGGCCCATCGGGCGTTTGATCTTCAAATCGCTGGAGAGGTCGATCAGCCCGGGGATCTGCCGCAGCCGCTTGTCCATATCGAGCGAGATGCGCTGCAACTCGCCGAAGTCGGTGCCCTGGATTGTGTACTGGTACATGCTGTTCGAAGGTCTTCCTCCGACGGTCATGTTGGTCACGTTGCGGGGGAAGATGCGCAAGCCCGGCACCTGCGCGAGCTTCGGCCGCAGGCGGTTGATGATCTCTTCGGCGGAGCTGCGGCGTTCGTCCAACGGTTTGAGTCCGGTGAACACCCGCCCGAGGTTGCTGCCGGCGTTGGGACCGTTCGCGCCGACGCTCGACACAGTCATCTCGACGTCCGGATCGGCGGCGATAATGTCGACGGCGGTCTGCTGCAGCTTGAGCATGGCTTCGTAGCCGATGTCTTCATTGGCTTCGATGGAGACGACGATGAAGCCCGTGTCCTCGTTGGGGAAAAAGCCCTTGGGAACCATGGCGTAAAGAATGCCGCTCAACACGAGACAGGCGAGGGTCACGCCCAGAATGAACCGGGGATGCTTGAGTGCTTTGTCCAGCGTGGTCTCATAAACGCGCCGCATCCAATCGAAGGCCGCTTCGGAAGCCTTCAGGACCGGATTGGTGCTGTGCTCCAGCCCGCCGCGCAGGATGCGGCTGCACAGCATCGGCGTCAGCGTCAGCGACACCAGAGAGGAGATCAAGATGGTCATGCTGATGGTGACGGCGAATTCGCGGAACAGTCGTCCCACGACGCCGCCCATGAACAGCACGGGAATGAACACAGCCACGAGGGAAAGGGTGATCGAGACGATCGTGAAGGCAATCTCGCGCGATCCACGCAGCGCGGCCTGCATGGGGGTCTCGCCCGCTTCCAGGTGGCGCACGATGTTCTCGAGCATGACGATGGCATCGTCCACCACGAAGCCGACCGACAGCGCGATGGCAAGCAGTGACAGGTTGTCGATGCTGAAGCCCATCAGGTACATGCCGGCGAACGTCCCGATCAGGGCGACCGGCAGCGCCATAGCGGGAATCATCGTCGCGCTCAGGTTACGCAGCGAGAGGAAGATGATCATGATCACCAGGCTGATGGTCAGCATCAGGGTGAACTTCACGTCCTGCAGCGAGGCGCGAATGACGATGGAGCGGTCCATGCCGACGTCGAGTTGGACGGAGGCGGGCAAATCGGCTTTGAGGCGGGGGATCATGTCCTTCACGCCATCGACCACCTCGACGATGTTGGCGTCCGGCTGACGCAGGACCATGACCTGCACGGCTTGCTTGCCGTTGTACCAGTCGCTCTTGCGCGGGTTCTCAATCGAATCGCTTACCGTCGCCACTTCGCTCAAGCGCACGGGGTTGCCGTTGCGCACGGCAACGATGATGTTGCGGTAGTCCACTGCGTTTCGGCTCAGGCTTGCGGCCTGCAGCGAGAGGCTCTGGCGCTCGCCGTTGATGCTGCCGACCGGCTTGTTCGATGTCGCGTTCGTCACCGCCGCGCGCACTTCGTCCGTGGCGATCCCGGCCGCGGCCAGGGCGGCCGGATTGAGTTGGATGCGCAACGCGTACTTGGTGCCGCCGCCGATATTGATCTGCCCGACGCCCTTCACGGTGGCGAGCCGCGGCGCGATGATGTTCTCCGCGTAGTCGTTCACCGTGGAAAGCGGCAGCGTCTTCGAACTCAAGTTCAGCGAAATCACCGGGAAGTCCGCCGGGTTCACCTTCTCCAGCGTTGGCGGCGTAGGCATTTCCTTGGGCAGGCGTGAGGTCACTTGGCTCAGCACGGTCTGGACATCGAGCGCCGCGCCGTCGATATCGCGGTCCAGCGCGAACTGGATGGCGATGCGCGAAGAGCCTTCGGCGTTGACCGAGGTGATGGTCTCGATGCCGGCCACCGAACTCAGCTGCCGCTCGATCTGCATGGCGACGGATGAGGCCATCGTTTCCGGGCTCGCGCCCGGCAAGTTGGCGCGAATCTCAATGGTCGGGAAATCCACCTTCGGCAGCGCGGCCGCCGGCAACAGCCGGTATGCGAACAGCCCGAACATGATGAAGGAGATCATCAGCAGGCTGGTCATCACCGGCCGACGGATGCAGATCTCCGGCAGACTCACGGGCGGCCTCCCGCGGCCGCCGCGGCTTTGTCGTCTGGCGCCTTCACGCGCACCTTCACCCCGGGCTCAAGTGCGAGCTGACCGAGGGTGACGACCTTCTCGCCCGGCGCGAGCCCCTTGGCGATCACGATCTCCGCCCCGAGGCTGCGGCTGACGTCAACCGGGCGCATGAGCGCCTTATCGTCCGCGCCGACCACAAACACAAACGTACCGGCCGGCCCCGTCTGTACCGCTTCGCTCGGCACGACCGTAGCCTTGTCCTCTACCTTGAGGGTGATCAGCACATCGACAAACTGCCCTGGCCAGAGGCGGAGATTTTCATTCGCCACCGTGGCCTTCACCCCGACGGTATTCGTCATGGCGTCGACCGCGTTCTCGACGAACGTGATCTCGCCGGTATTGGCGGCGTCGGCCTGGCCGGCGATGCTCACGCGCACCTTCACCGGGCCTGCTGCCATGGCCTCCTGCAGTGGCGGAAAGCTCGACTGCGGCAAGGAGAAGGAAACATAGATCGGCTTGAGCTGGTTGATGGTCAGCATCGGCGCTGCATCCGCCACCCTTACCGTACTGCCGGTCTTGGAGGATACGCCACCGATGCGGCCGCTGATCGGCGCGCGCATCACGGTGTAGCTCAGTTGCACGCGGGCATTCTCCGCCATAGCCTCATCCGCCGCGACGGAACCTTCGAGCGCCGCCAAATTGCTTTGCACGAGGTCGAATTGCTGCTTGGAGACGAAGCTCTTCGCCTCCAGGGGCGTCAGTCGCGCGAGGTCGCGTTTGGCCTTCTCGAGTTGCGCGCGGTCCCGCGCCAGCGCGCCCTCGGCTTGTTTGAGGCTCGCGCGCGCCTGCCGGTCGTCGAGCGTGAAAAGCACGTCGCCTTCCTTGACGTCCTGTCCCTCTTTCACCGGCACGCTCGCGATCACGCCGTCGACGCGCGTGCGCAGCGCCACGCTGGCGATCGCCTGCACGCGGCCGAAGGTGGTGATCTCCACCGGCATGGCCTTGGTGTAGGAACTCGCGACCGTCACCGGTACGGCGCGTTCGGCCGGGGCTTTGCTGGATGAGCCACCAAACTGCGACCAAGCGATCGCCGCGGCCACAAGGACACCGAGCGCGATCCCGGACTTCCCGGCGGAGCGCATATCCATGGGCTTCACCGCGGCCAACGGCTCCCTCGATGCCGGTTTGTAGGAGCCTTCGCTCATTCAATTGCCTCGAACACGACGCTCACCGGAACGTAGGGGATGCCCGCAAGTATGGCCGTAAGTCCCCGCGTCGATGTGGCTTGATTCTACCTTGGGTGGGGGCATAAATAGAACTCGGAAGTTACGTTTTCAACGGAATTCCTGTGTCCCATCGTAACGCGTTGCGCATTGTCGACGAGGCCGAGGAAACGCCAACTTGGCGACAGGAACGGCGCGCCCGAATCGTTTCGGCGGCCATGGAATTGTTCGGCCGCGAGCCCTACGCGGGGGTGCAGATGGATGAGATCGCGCGCCGCGCCGGCGTAGGTAAACCCACCCTGTATCGCTATTTCGCCACCAAAGATGCGTTGTTTCTCGCATCGACGGATCACGTGTTGGCGGAACTGGAGAGCGAACTCAACGCTGCCATCGCCGCGGAACGTCCGGCGGAGGAAACCCTCGCCGAGATGATTCGACTCATCGTGGCGCGGTTCTCCACGCAACTCGCCTCGCTCGGCTTGCTCGGCGGCGAACAGTTGGGATTGGCGGATCGCACCCGCCGGTTGTTCGGCCAGAAGCGGCAAAGCTTGATCGACCTGCTGCGCCAGGTCCTGCGGCGCGGCCGGGAAAGCGGCGTGTTTCGCGACCTGGACGAGGAAGCGACCGCGCCGATGTTGATCGGCGTCATTCGCGGCGGCCTTTTGGGGGCGTCGAATCTGCCGGTCGAGCGCATGGCAGCCGCTGCCTCGGCGCTGGTCCTGCGCGGAACGCTCAAGATTCCCTGACCACATCCGCCGGATGTGCCGCACACGGGGCGGACAGGGGATGAAGTTTCCATGAAGCTGGCCGCGCAGCGCGCCTATCCTGGCGGGAACAAGGGGAGCCTCCATGATGCACAACTCAATTTCGCGCCGCGCCGCCTTCGGTGTGTTCGCCGGCGGCGGTGCTGCCGCATTCACACAGTCCGCGCGCGCGGCGGAATTTCCCACGGTGTGGAAATTCGGCGACGTCACGGTCACGCGCGTCATCGACATGCAGGGTCCCTTCTCCGCCGCGCGGGCGTTTCCGGGCGCACCATTGGAAGAGATGGACGCCAACCTCTCCTGGCTGGCGCCGCACTTCTACGATCCGGCCACGAAGAACATCCTGTTCAATTACCAGTCCTATGTCGTGAAAACGCCGCGGCGCACGGTGGTCATGGAATGCGGTTACGGCAACGACAAGCCGCGCGGCAGCCCGACAGCGAATTTGCGCAAGGGTCCGTATCTCCAGAATCTCGCCGCGGCCGGAATCCAGACCGACAAGGTGGATTTTGTGCTGTGCAGCCACTTCCACACCGACCACGTCGGCTGGAACACCAAGCTCGCCGATGGCCGCTGGGTGCCGACCTTCTCGAAGGCGCGCTACCTGTTCAACAAGGCCGAGCTGGACGGCCTGACGCGCGGCGGCCTCGGTCCCGATCCGGGCACCAAGATCGCCTATGAAGACAGCATCAAGCCCGTGATCGACGCGGGCAACGCCGACATCATCGACGGCGAGTTCGACATTGGCGACGGCGTGAAAGTGGTGCCGATGCCAGGGCATACGCCCGGCCATCAGACGCTGACCATCAACTCCCGTGGACGCCGCGCGATCCTCGTCGGCGATGCCCTGCATAACCCGATCGAGGTGATGTATCCCGAATGGGAAGTGCTGTTCGATGCGGACAAGGAAGGCGGCAAGGCGGCGCGCAAGCGCCTGGTGGATTCCCACACCGATCAGGACATCACCGTTTTCGCCGCCCACTTCGGCGGGCCCACCGCGGGCAAGATCGTCAGCGAGAAAGGCGGCAAGCGCCGGTTCAAGACCGCCGCGGGGTGAGGCGGACCGCACCCCAGGCGCGGTTGACTCGCGGAAGCCTGTTCGCCACGTTGTCTCACGAAACAGACAACTCGCGCGCTGATGAAAACCCGTGACGTCCTGCGCCAGGGTGCCACCGCCACCCTGCATCACAACGTGTACATGATCCTGCGCGAGCGGCTGCGCGGCGGGGCGTTTCCTGCTGGCGAACCGCTGCCGAGCGAACCCGCCCTGGTCGAGGAATTCGGCGTCTCGCGCGTCACCATCCGCCGGGCGCTGGAACAGCTCGTAACCGACGGCTGGATCGCCAAACGTCGCGGCATCGGTACGTTCCCGACCAAGAATGTCGGCGCGGGCGATTTTCCGTTCTCGGGGACCAACTATCCGGCGTTCTTGGCGGAGAGCTCGAAACCTTATCGGCTCGCGCTGCTGGGATTCGAATTTATCAAGACGCCGGCGTTCCTGGCGCACCGCGGGCTGAAATTCGGGCGCCGTGTCTTGAAGGTCACGCGCCTCAGCAGCCTCAGGACCGCGCCGGTGCATCTCCTCACCAGCTACATCCCCGGCGACTTCGCGCATCTCGTCAGCGAGGCGCAATGCACCAAGCGGACGATGGTGGAAATATTGGAGGCGGGTGGGATGCGCATTTTGCACACCGACGTCTTTATCTCCGCCGCCTCAGCCGATCTCGACGTGGCGCGCAAGCTGGACGTCGCCGGCGGTTCGCCGCTGATCCATATCCAGCGCATCTCAATCGGCGATGAAGGCGAACCGCTCGAGTTCTCCGAGTCCTACTCGCGTCCGGACCGGTTCAGGTACCACTTGTCCCTGGACCGCGCCCGGGCCGCGGAGGATATGAAGAAACTCCAGTTCTAGAACTTCGCCCGTGCCGTGAGGCCGATGGTGCGGCGAGGTCCCAGCGTCGGCGTGTAGCGGGTGTCGTTGCGGCCCGTATCCACGTTCGAGCCGGAGATATAGGTCCGGTTGAACAGGTTCTTCGCCCACAGCTGCAATTCGTACTGCCGGAAGTTCACGCCGATTGAGCCGTTGGCGACGGTGCGCGAGCCGATGGACGCCAAGTTCTGCGGCTCAAGGGCCTGCGAGGACTGCCACGCCACGTCGCCGCGGATATAGCCGGTTATCTCATTGGCGATTTCCTGTTCATAGATGAAGCCGCCGTTGAACTGGTTCTTCGATTGGCGCGGCAGGAGGTTGCCGCCCACGGCGCCGTTCGAGGCGCAGACCACGTTGTTGCACAGGCCCGTGATGCCGCCCTGGACGAACTGGCCCTTGCTGAACCGCGGATCGGCGACGGAGCCGCCGAAGTTCAGGGTCAGGTTGTCGGTCGCGATCCAGATGACCTCGAGTTCCGCGCCGTAGGCGCGTGCCGAGCCGCTGTTCAAGATGATCGTCGCGACCGTGGCGCCCGCCGGGATGTTGGACGGGAAGGAGTTCAGCTGCAGGTTCGCCCACTTCGTGTAGTACAGGGCACCGTTCACCTGCAGGCGCTTGTCGAAGAACTGGTTCTTGCTGCCAATCTCATAGGTCCAGTTGGTGTCCGGACCGTAGGAGCGTTCGGTTTCGGTGAACACGGTGGCATTGAAGCCGCCGCTCTTGGTGCCTTTCGCCGCCGACACGTACACCTGCGAATCCGGCGTGAACTTGTACTGTGCCGTAATGCGCGGTGAGAACGTCTTGAACTTGGTGCGGTAGACGTTGACCGTGGAGGCGCTGCGCACCTCCTTACTCTCCTCCGAATAGCGGCCTTGCACGTTGATGTTGAAGCGCTGGTCGAGCATGTCGAGGCTGATTTCCCCGAAGCCCGCCCAGTCAGACACGACCTGCTGCTGCCGCCCGCCGGCCGGGAGGCTGTTCGCGATCGTGATCGGCGTGGTTCCCAGCGCCGGGACCGCGGCGGTACGGATGTCGAGCACGTCCGTGGTCTTGAAGTGGAACAAGCCGGCCATGGCCTTCAGGTTGTCGCCGCTGTCGTAGGACAAGCGTACTTCGTGGGAGCTGGCTTTGATGTCGCCGTTGGGCGTGCCCAGGAAGGTGATGGTGGATCCGGGGATCGTATAGAATTGATTGCTGGCGCCGAACGCCGAGGCGAATGTCTTCACGTTGCCGAACAGGTAGTTGAAGGTGAAGTGGTCGTTGATCTTCCAGTTCACATTGGCGCGGTAGAAGTCACTCTTCGACTGCAAGCCGTAGGACCGCGGATCCATCTGCAGCGACGTGTTGATGGGGACGCGGCCGCAGAAGAGTTGGTTCACACCGGCGATGGGCGCACAATTCAGTCCGTTGGCGAATTCTTCCAGCGTGTACGCCGCTTCCAGTTCCTTGTCGGTCTCGAAGCGGTAGTAGCTACCCTCGATGGTCAGGCCGTCGGTCGGTGTGGCCTGCGCAGCGATGTAGTACGCGTCATTGTCGTAACCGCCGAGATTGCTCTTGGTGCCCGGGTCGATCCCGGCACGGCGGTTCGGGTGCACGCTCTTCCAGGTGCCGTTGAACTGCGCATGGCTGCCGCCGGCCCGCAGCGCCAGCCGGTCTTTGACCACCGGCACGTTCACGTCGCCGGTGAACTTGTAGAGCTGATAGGTGCCCGCCGTCGCTTCGACGTTGGCCTCGAACTTCTCCATGTTGGGTTTGCGCGTCACGTAGTTGATGGCGCCGGCGAAGGCGTTGCGGCCGTAGGTCGCGCTCTGCGGACCTTTCAGGATTTCGATGCGTTCCAGGCCGATCGCGCCGGGATCGGTCATGTAGTTGCGCGGCAGGTAGACGCCGTCGAAGAAGGTGGAGACGTTGTTCTCCAGGTCGTTCAGGTTCAGTTCCGCCAAACCGCGGATCACGGGCGTCGAGGATGCGCCGTTGGCGTAGCCCTCGAAGGTGAAGCCCGGCGTGTACATCGCCACGTCGCGCAGTTCGCGGATCTGGAGGCGCTCCATGCTCTTCTCGGTGAAGGCATTGATGACTTCCGGCACCGACTGGAGATTTTCCTCGCGCTTGCGGGCGACGACGGTGATCTCTTCCAGTTCGGCGCGCACTTGGGCGTGCGAGGGTGCGATCTGGCCCGGCCCGAAGGCGGTCGCGCCGATCAGCGCGACGCTGGCCAGGAGGCGAGCGCGTTTGGAACAGCGTTGCATGGTCATCATCTAGTCCTCCCCTTGCGCGGGACGTCGCCCGCGGCGTTTTCCCGAACTCTCAAACCGCCACGGCCGTGGCGTCATACGCATAGATACTGTCGACGAACGACTGGCGTTCGGCGGACTTGTCGCCGCCGACGTTCTGATAAAGGCCCGCGGCGGCCCGTGACCGCAGTATGATTCCCCCTGCGCGCGGCGCGCGCAGGCGCTCATAGCGCTGCAGCGCTTCCTCCGCGGGCAGATGGTTCAGGCAGCGCGCCAGCAGGCAGCCATCCTCGATCGCCATGGCGGACCCTTGCGCCATCAGCGGCAGCATCGGATGCGCCGCATCGCCCAGCAAAGTAATGCGGCCTTGCGTCCACACGGATGCCGGCTCGCGGTCGAACAAGCCCCATTTGAAGCACGTGCCCGCTGGCGTCGCCGCCAACAGCGCGCGCAGGTCCGGATGCCAGCCGTCGAATTCCCGCAACAGATCGCCGACTTGCGCCGGGATATTCCAGCCTTCCTCTTCCCATTCGGCGCGCGCGACCGCCACGTAGTTCACATAGGTGCCGTGGCGCACACCGTATTGGACGACATGGCGGTCGGGGCCGATCCACACCGTCGAGCTTGGGCCATTCACCGTGTCCGGCAGGCCGGCGGCGGGCACGAGCCCGCGCCAGGCAACCTGACCGGTGAAGCGGGGGTTTTCGCGGCCGAACAAGGTTGCGCGCACGATCGAGCGTGAGCCGTCACAGCCGATCAGTACGCTGCCCTCGGCGACGGCGCCGTTGGCGAACACCGCGCGCACGCCGTTGGCGTCCTGCTCCACGCGCTCGCAGTGGTGCGAGGTGTGAAGGCAATCCGGGTCGTTGGCGGCGACCGCATTCAGCAGGACGCGGTGCAGGTCGGCGCGATGGATGTGAACTTGCGGCGCGCCGTAGGTGGCCAGGCGGTCATCCAGGGGCGTGCTCTGCATGACTTCGGCGGTGTCGAATTTGCGATAGAGCGACGCCGTCGGGCGGTCGCCCTTCGCCATCAGGCCCTGCTCGAGGCCGAGGTCCAAAAGAACGCGGGTGGCATTCGGCGTCAGCATGATGCCCGCGCCGATCTCGCCAAATTCGGGCGCCTGTTCGTAGACCGCGATGCGATAGCCGGCGCGTTGCAAGCTCAGGCCGGCGGTCAGCCCGCCGAGGCCTGCGCCGATGATGATGACACGCTCGCTGCGGGACATGGGCCGGATCCAAAAGGAACTCGCGACAGCTTGTATTGTAGAAAATACAAGTAGGTCCTGCCAAGGTCCTAGATGGCAGACACGCTTCACCCATGCGTGAACCGGGATAACGCGCTGAAATTCCGGCGTTTGCGCCGCGATCAGTGGTCGGTTGGGGCCTGAGGGCCGCGGAAGCGATGGTTGGCATATTGGTCCATGGCGTCCGCCAGCACCGCCGGGCCGTCCTCCGCCAGCATGAGACGCGCCTTCACCTGGGCGGTGATCGCCGCACTGACCCGCGCGCGATAGTCCTCGGCGGAGCCATACCGCTTCTCCAGCGACGGACGGGGATCGCCCGCGGCCAGCCGCTCCGCTTCGGTTGCGGCGAAGGGGAAGAACTGGCCGTTCTGCCCGCACAGGTCGGGCCCGCCTTCGCCCGGTTTCAACAATGCCCAGCCGGTGTAGGTGCCCAGTGGGGCCTGCAGCAGCGGCACGCGCACGCCGCCGCGCTCGTTGCCGTCCGCATCCACCTGGGACACCAGGGTGACGTAGATCTTCCCCGGCACATCCGCCGGCGGCACGACATCGAAGTCGAGCACGCGCAGTTCGCCCAAGGATTCCGGGTGATAGGCGGCCGCGGGCAAAGGCGGCCAGCCCGCGTAGGACGTCGACGGGATCGCCGGGAAACGCACGTCCTTGGCCGCCACCAGCGTGCGATCGCGCGCGCGCGGCACCTGGGAGTCCGGTGGCCGCACGCCGCGCGTCACCCAGGCATCCATCGCCGCCAGCAACGCGCGGAACAGCGGCCCCTGATACAGGGGATTGGACAGCTGCACGCAGCCGGGCAGCGGCAACGGCCGATCCCCAAAGGCGGTGGAGTGCTGCTGGCTCGCGGTGGCGTACAGGCGCACCTCCGGCGCCGCCTTGTCGTCGAGGTCGCGCCCGAAGGCGTCCGTGTGATTGAGCGCGCTGCTCTTGTTCCAATACTCGTTGGCGCTATCGACGTTCATCACTTTGGGACAGACGTCACGGGCGTGGCAGCGCTTGAAGATGCCGTCGGTGCGCCCGGTCAGGGGATCGGTGCGCACCGCGAAAGTATGCGGACCTTCCTTCTCCCGGATACGCGCCCGGATATGCTGCTGCGAGCTCCGCGTCGGTTCGGCGAAGCGGAAGTTGGTCCACATCAAGCCGATGCCGGTGGCATAAGGCATCATGCCGTCGATCACGCGGCGCTTCGTGCCGGCCTCGTCTTCATTGAAACCCCAATAGACGAAGTCGCGCTGCACGCGACCGCCCTGGGACCGGCCGAAGGCATACACCGCGTCCAACCCTTTGGGCCGGGCGAGGGGATTGGGCGTGCCGATGTCATCCGCCGCGGCCGTGCGCAGGAAATCGATGAAATCCCGTGTCGCGGCATAGCCGATGGTCATCGGCACCGGATCCTTGGCGGTGTAGACAAACTCATAGATCCAATTGGGCTTCGCCGGACCGGGCAGGCGCACGCGTCCGTCACCGTCGTAGCTCCAGCCGGCCAGCGCCGTCTTCGGATCGTCCACGTGTTCGCGCACGGTCATCGCGCCGTTCGCGGGCTCCGCCGGCGCGGCGCGATAGATCAGCGTGAACGCGCTATCGGCGGGCGATGTGGGAATCAGTTCCGCTGCGACACGGCTGGTGATCTCCGACCCATCGCGATTGCGCACGACCGGCAGCGCGATCGATTCCATGTTCGGGCCCGGTTTCACGTTGCCGTCCCAGCCGCTCCAGGCAAGCGCGTATCCCTGCCGGTTCAGCCACCCGTTGCCGAAGTGCACCGCCGTCGCCGGATCGTTCGAGCCTTCGGTGGCGTCATTGATGCGCAGCTCCAGCTTCGAGCCGCGGTTGTTGAACATGTAGAACAGCTTGCCGTTCGCCTTCGTCGCGTCGCGCGGCTTGAGGATTGTGAAGGTAGCGCTGTAGCGAGCTTTGCCGTTGATGGTGGGCGCGAGGTCGAGGTCCACGATCACCGCATTGCGCGGGTTCGTGGGATCGATCTCGCCGTCGAACGTGCCGACTAGCTTCTCGTAAGCGCCCGTGGCGCCGAACGCCGGCAGGTCGATGATTTCGGTGCGTGCGATATTGAGGTGCGTCAGGCGCGCCGAAGCCGGCGTCGCCGCCGCACATACCAATGCCGCTATGACCAGAGGCCGCCACTGCATGCCCACGCCTCGGCGCAAGGAAGCGTCATTGTTGGCATGAGCCCCCGCCTGCGACAAGCTTGGCTCCGGCGGGCGAGGGGGCTTTGCATATGTCGGAAAATACGGCGCAATCCTGGGGGACGGGTGCGAAGGTGTTCCACTGGATCATGGCGATCATGATCCTGCTGGAAGCGCCGGTCGGGTACTTTATGGCCCACAGCTATGCTCCCGGCCGCAACAGCCCTCGGATCGAGGCGCTGCATCACCTGTTCTCTCAGCTGCATCACACCACCGGCCTCGTCATTCTGGCGCTGGTGCTGTTCCGTCTGGGTTGGCGTGCGAAACATCCGGCGCCGGAGTTGCCCGCCGGTCTCGCGGCTTACCAGCGCGGCCTCGCGCGTCTAACGCAAGGGCTGCTCTATGCGCTCATGGTCGCGCTGCCGTTCTCGGGCTGGGCGGCGCTCAGCGTGCTGGCCGACAGCGAACAGTTCGGCAAGACGGCGATCTGGTTCTTCGGCACCGATAGCTTCCCGCGTCTGCCGTTCATCACGCCGCTGGGCCCCAGCGACCCCAACGGCTACAGCCGCTTCGGTGGGCTGCATGTCACTCTGTTCTATATCGGCAGTGGCGTGTTCGTACTGCACCTGATCGGCGCGTTTTGGCACCATCTGGTGCGCCGCGACGGCGTCCTCTGGGCCATGTGGCCCGGCACCGGCACGCACAATCCGCAGCGCTAGGTCAGACGGTTCCGCATCAACTCGAAGGCCTCTTCCCGTTGGCCTTGGGTTTTGCTGGACGTGAGGAACCCGTGCGGCGCATCGGGGAAGCGATGCAGATCCACCGGCACCCCGGCCCTGTGCAGTCTTCCCGCGTAGAGCATGGCTTCGTCCCGCAGCGGATCGTTCTCGCCGACGACGATCAGCGCCGGCGGCAGGCCTGACACGTCGTTCGCATGAAGGGGTGCGGCCATCGGATCGGTCATTCCGACATTGCCCTCCGTATAGGCGTGCCACCCGGCGCGGATATTCGCCATGGGCTGTTCGTCGCCGAAGGCCTTGCGTGACTCGGTCTCCAGTCCGCCGGCGAGCATGGGATAGACCAGCCATTGCTGCGCGATGGCCGGGCCGCCGCGCGTACGCGCGAGAAGAGTCGCCGCCGCCGCCAACGCGCCCCCGGCGCTTTCGCCGAAGATCACAAGATCCTTGGTCATTGTCGCCGCCCACTGCAGCGCCACAAGGGCATCATCAGTGGCGGCGGGAAAGGGATGGTCGGGCGCCAGTCGATAGATCACGCTCGCCACCGCGCAACCGCAGGCCTCCGCCAGGCGCGAACACAGTCCGTCGTTCTGCGCGGCGAAGTGATACATGAACCCGCCGCCCTGAAAGTGGAGGATCACGGTCCGGCGCGCGAGTTTCTCCGGCAGGTGAACCTCAACCGGGATCGCGCCGTGCGCGGCGGGGATTGTCGTACGCTTAACCGTGGCCATTGTGCTTCAGAACGCTGCTTCGTCGATAAGGAGGGCCGTGTCGTCCACGGTGCCGAGCAGGCGTGCCTGGATCTCGGTTTTGGGGAGTTCATAACGGAAGAAGAAGCGGCAGGCGGCAAGCTTGCCTTCGTAGAAGGATGTGTCGCCCGCGCCCTTGGCCAGCATCGCCGTGGCGACTTGCGCTTGCTGCAGCCAGATCCAGGCGATCACGATATGGCCGAACATGTCGAGATACATGGTGGCATTCGCCAAGGCTTGCGCCGGGGCGCTCTTGCGCGCAGCCACCAGCATGTCGGTGAGTGCGGCCGTGCGCCGCCATGCAGCGTCCAAGGCTTCGCTATACCCGGCGAGCGAGGGTTCCTTCGCTGCGCCCCGCGCCGTTGCCGCGATCTCGACGCCCAGCGCGCCCATGGCGGCACCATCTTCCATGGACACCTTGCGGCCCAGGAGGTCGAGCCCCTGGATACCGTGCGTGCCCTCGTGGATGGAATTGAGCCGGTTATCGCGATACAGCCGCTCGACCGGGAAGTCGCGGGTATAGCCATAGCCGCCGAGCACCTGGATGGCGTGCTTGTTCGCCTCCAGGCAGAACTCCGACGGCCAGGCCTTGGCGATTGGTGTCAGGATTTCCAGCAGCAGCGTGACGCGCGCGAGCTTGGCCTTGTCGGTCTCCGTGCGCTGTTCGTCGACCAGCGCCGCGCAGCGCAGCAGCAAGGCGAGCGCGCCCTCCACGTAGGCTTTTTGCGTCAGCAGCAGGCGGCGGATGTCGGCGTGCTGGATGATCCGCACTTGGGGTGCAAGCGGGTCTTTCGCGTCGATCGGGCGTCCCTGCGGCCGTTCCTTCGCGTATTGCAGGCTCGCCTGATACGCGGCCGCGGCCAGCATTGTCGCGCCGAGGCCGACACCGATGCGTGCCTCGTTCATCATATGGAACATGTAACCCAGGCCGCGATGCGCTTGGCCGACCAGATAACCGTGACACTCCGTGCTTTCGCCGAAGTTCAGCAGCGTATTGACCGTGCCGCGATAACCCATCTTGTGATTGATGCCGGCCAGCGTCACACCGTTGCGCGGGCCCAAGCTGCCGTCCTCGTTCACACGCAACTTCGGCACGATGAACAGGGAAATGCCCTTCACGCCCGGCCCGCCGCCGGGAATCTTCGCCAGCACCATATGCACAATGTTTTCGGACAGATCGTGCTCGCCGCCGGAAATCCACATCTTGCGGCCGGTGATGAGATAGTGACCTTGCTCGGTCGGCGTCGCCTTGGTGACGATGTCGGAGAGGGATGAACCGGCCTGTGGCTCGGAGAGGCACATGGTGCCGAACCATTTCCCCGACACCATCGGCCGCAGGAATTTTTCCTTCTGGGCTTGCGATCCGAACGTCGCGAGCAGATTGGCCGCGCCGCCCGTCAACATCGGATACGCCGCGGTGCCGATGTTGGCGGCATAGAACATCGCGGTTGCCGCCTGGCCGACGGCCACGGGCAACTGCATTCCGCCCCATTCCGCATCGAAAGTGGCGCCCATCAAGCCGGCGGCGACATACGAGTCCAACGCGGCTTTCGTCTCGGGAATGATCCTCACGCCCTGGCCGTCGAACTCCGGCTCGTGCGCGTCACCCTTGGCGGCGTGCGGCGCGAATTCCGCCTCCGCCATGGCCTCCGCGACGTCGAGGATGCCGTCGAAGGTGCCGCGATCATGCTCGGCGTAGCGGGGCCGTGCACACAGCTTCTCGACCTGCAGGAACTCGTACAGCAGGAAGTCGAGATCGCGGCGACTGAACGACGCCATGGAAATCCTAGCGGGGAATCTTCTTGAAGATGCGCAGGGCGTTCTCGCGCATCAGCTTCTTGTGCGCGTCGGGACGCATGTTGAACTCCGCCACTTCCTTCACCGCGCGCTCCGGGTCGATGACCGGGAAGTCGGTGCCGAACAGCACTTTGTGCGATCCGTACGAATTGGCGTAGTGCACATAGGACTTCGGCCAGTGCTTCGGCGCATAGGCGTCGCCCGCGGTGTAGATGTTGTCGTGCTTCCAGCACATGGAGATCATTTCCTCGGTCCACGGCACGCCGATGTGGATTCCGATGAGGATCAGGTCCGGGAAATCGATCGCCACCTGGTCGAGCAGGATCGGCTTGGCCACCGAGGGCAGCTTGCGGTCGCGGCTGTACACCAGGTTGTGGCCGACCTGCATCATGATCGGGATGTCGAGCTCGCAGCACTTGGCGTAGGTGGGATAGATCTGCGGCGCGTCCGGCGGAATGCCGAACCAATGCGGATACCAATGCGCGCCGACGAAGCCATACTGCTTCACCGCCACTTCCAAGTCGCGGAGCTGCTGCATGCCGCGCGTGGTGTCGATGCCCGCGAGTCCGGAGAAGCGGTCCGGATATTTCGCGCAAATCTCGGCGACGGTCTCATACGGCAGTTCGTGGCTGCCCTTCATGCGCATGTCGCCGCAGCGCGTGGCGATCAGCAGCGAGCGCTCGATGCCCGCGCGATCCATCTTCTTGATGTATTCGGGGATGGTGACGCCGATCCGCATGTCGTCGGCCATGCGCACCTGGGTCTTGAAGGTATCGTCGATGCCGATCTGCTTCGCTTGCACGACCTCGGGCGTATAGAGGTTGCAGACGATGTCGATATATCCGGACACGGGCGATCTCCTCGGCGAAGCGGTGGAATGTCTTAGGGGGCGGGGGTCCGTTAAGTCAACGCCGCCCGGGATTTCTAGGCGGCTTTGCCGCTTTTGTTCGTACTCGCTGCGAGTGACAGGCAGCGTTCGACCGACTTGCGGATGGATTTCTCCATGGTCTTGATGCGCGCGGTCGGGCCCGACACGGACACCGCCAGCGGGAACCCGTCGAACGGCGCCTTCAGGGCGTAGGCGACCGCGCCGATCCCTTTCAACCACACGTCATATCCGATCAGATAGCCGTTCTTGCGCACGGAACTCACCGCCTTCTCGATCTCGTCGAACGGCCGCATGGGTTCGGTATGCTGGCTGCGCGACCAGTGGACCGAATACTTGTAGATGCGCTCGATCTCCTCGTCGGTCATCTGGCTCAGCACAACCCGGCCGACAACCGAGTTGCACAGGGTGATGCCGATGCCCACGGGCAGGTGATGCGCCAGCGGGTGGTCCGAACGCTTCACATAGAAGATGTGGTTGAAGATGAAGCTGCGGGTGATCAGCGACGCGGTCTCGTTGGTGGCCAGGCTGATGGCGTCCGCGACATCCTGGAACCCGGCGGTGCCCATCAGGGCGGTCTGCACCCAGGTGCCCAGCCGCTGCAGCTTCTGCGTCGGGAAATACGTGCGCTTGATGCTGTCGTAACTGAGGTAGCCGATCTCGGTGAGGTTCTTCAGCACAGCCACCACGCTGGAGTGCGGATGGTTCAAGCGCTTGCGCAGCTCGGTCGCCGAAAACGGCGTGCGCGCATCGCGAAAGCATTCGAGGACCTCGAACGCGCGCGCGACGGACTTACTGATCGATGTTGCCATGGTTCTATATCCCTAGAGATTTATTCTAGGGATATAGAGGGCTAGAGCTCAAGCCTTGGCGAAGTCCCAGGTCGACAGAAGGCGGCCGTAGCCCTCCTGGCGGCCATCGATGCCGACGCGGCGCAGGGCCGCCCAAAAGCCGGCGGAGACCGAACTGATCGCCGCCTTGCCGCGCTCTTTTTCCAGCCGGGCCAGGGATTCGACCGACCGCACGCCCGTGCAGGGCATGAACAGGCCGTCGGCCGTCGGCTGGTCGATATCGGTGATGAACTTGGTCACCTCCGCCGGCGTCAGCGTGGTGGCCTTCTCCTTGAACATCGTCATGTTGGCGTCATAGGCGAACCCGGCTATGGCGCTCACATCCACGCCGCAGCTATTGATGAAATTGCGGACGATGCCGTTGCTGCGATCTCCGTAGGGCGTCGCGATGGTCAGGGATTTGAGCCCCAGGGCCTTCATGGCCTCCCGCACCGCGCTGGCGGCGGTCACCAGCGGCACGCCCGCGAGCTGCTCCATGCGCGCGATGTGCTCCGGCTGGCCGCACTTCATCGACGCCGTGGTGCAGCCGATCAGGATCACTTCCGCGCCCCAGGCCTTCAGTTCCTTCGCGGGGTCGGCCATCAGGGCGGCGAGGTCGTCGCAATAGTTCGCCGCGTCCGCCGGCGGAAACCCGAACGGGCGGAACGCGAAGCGCACGCCCTCGGGCCGCAGCTTGGCGAACTCGAATTCGTGAACGATGTTGCTGTCCGGCACCAACACGCCGATGCGGCGTTCGGACGACTTAGCTTGGGCCATGGAGTTCCCTTTCCGGCAGCGGTTCTTTGCATATACAAGCAATCTATAAAACCGTCGACAAGCCTTGGGACCGCTTTCTAGGGTTCCCGCGCTCACGCGCCTTGGAGGAACTATGAACCTAGCGGATATCGAGAATCGGGCCGGCATCTGCCGCATTACCGCGGGGTGGAAGAAGAAAGATCTGCCCTGGGAATGGGTGCGCCGTTACTGGCGCGACGTGCATAGCCCCGCGATCTCGCGGCGGAAGGGCATCTATCACTACGTCCATCTGCAGTACGACCCGGTCGACGCGAAGGTCTTCGGTAAGGTCGACGGCATCGACACCGCCGCCCCGCTGGACGCGCAGGTGATGTGGACCTCCGACGTGCGCTATCGCGACGACGCGGCACTCGCCGCTTTCGGCAGCGATCCCGGCGATGTCGCCAAGGCGCAGCTCCTCGGCGACATCGATCTGATCGTCGACCGCAGCACCACATATAAATGCGTGGGCGATCGTGCGCGCACCTATATCGACAGCACCGGAAACGCAACGCCGCAAGGCGCGCCG
The DNA here is from genome assembly GCA_965279655.1 of Rhodospirillaceae bacterium. Lineage (GTDB taxonomy): Bacteria > Pseudomonadota > Alphaproteobacteria > Rhodospirillales > Rhodospirillaceae > SCTM01. Next base: position 3,127,786 of record OZ257255.1, on the reverse strand, counting down.
GCGATGCCGGCCTATTCCATCTTCCTGCGCCAGAAAGCCGATGAAGCCAGCTTCTTCGCGGGCTTGCGCAAGCTAGCGGAGCGCTGGGCGAAAAGCCCTGGCGTCGCGCGACTGCGCCTGTCGCTCTGCGAAGCGCCGGACATGGAGGCGGAGCGCAAGGCGGGCTATCCGATCAAGACCCATCCGGTCGAGCAGCAGTACCAAGCCTGGATCGAGCTGTGGGTGAAGGACAAGGGCGTGATGAGCACGCTGTTCACCGCCGACGACGCGGCGTTCATCAAGGACGCTCACGCTTATCCCATCATCGCCTATCACTGCTTCGTCTATGAGGATCGCCCGACGCTCGCGGGCTTGCGCGGCTATCCGGCTGTGGAGGCGCTGCAAGCGCTCGGCGGGAATCCGAAGCAGAAGCAGATCGAAATCCTCTCCTGGATGTACGGCGATATCGTCGGCCAAGGCCCGGTCGATGGAGCTTCATCATGAGCAAGAGCGTTTCCGAACGCTTGGTCGCGTTCATTCAGAACGGCTTGAAGACCGGCGTGCCGGACAAGGTCGCCAATGAGGCAAAGCGCCTCCTGCTCAACCAGTTCAAGGCTTCGGTCGGCGCCGGCGATCATCCCGCTGTCGCGCTGATGCACGATTGGGCGGTCGAACAAGGCAAGCCTGCCAAGACCGGAACGGTGCTGTGGCGCGGCACGCAGGTGAATCCCGCCCAAGCCACCGTGGTGAACGGCGCGCTGTTCGAAGTGCTGGATTTTCACGACACCTACATCCCGTGCTTCATGCATGCGGTGTCCGGCGTGCTGCCGTCGGCCCTCGCGGCGGCGGAAGTCGGCGGCCAGAGCGGCGAGCGCTTCATCACCGCGCTCGCGCTAGGGCTGGAAGCGGAACTCGCGGTCTCCACCATCCTCACCCCAACCGGCTATTTCCGCGGCTATGTGCCCTGCGGCCTGTTCGGCGGCGTCGGCGCGGCGGCGGCCTGCGCTGCGCTGGCCGGCTACGACGACGAGAAGATGCGCAATGCCATCGGTATCGCCATGTGCACGGCGTTCGGGCTGTATGTCTCGGTGGGCAGCGACACGCTCGCCTATATCACCGGCGCCACCGCGCGCTCCGGCTATACCGCCTTCGAACTCGCCGGCCGCGGCATGACCGCGCCGGTCACGGCATTCGAAGGCGAGAAGGGCATGCTGGTCACCCATACGGACGAGAAGCCGGAGAAGATCGATACCGTGCTCGATACCCTGGGTCAGGGCGAGTGGCGCATCTTCGGTCAGAGCTACAAGACGGTTCCGACGGAAACCATTACCCATGCACCCATCGAACTCGTGCTCGCAGTGCTGCCGAAGGTGAAGGGCCGCGCGCCAGCGAAGATCGTGTTCGGCGTCTCGCCGATCGTGGTGACCATCGTGAAGGAGCGCAACGAACGCTTCGGCCTGCCCAAAAGCGACCTCGAGGCGCGGTTCGATCTGCGTTACTGCGCCGCCGCCGCTTGGGAGCGCGGCAAGTTCACGCTGGCCGAAATGGCCGAGCCCGCGTTCACCGATCCGAAGGTGCTCGCCATCCGCGACATGATCGAGCTGGTGGCCGAAGACCATCGCGCCACCTTCAACGGCGCGTCGATGGAGGTCACCTTTACCGATGGCTCGAAGGAAAAGCTGAACGTGGAGGATTTCCTCGGAACGCCGGGCAATCCCATGTCCGACGATCAACTCTCCAATCTCTTCCGCGTCACCGCCGCCGATCACATGCCCAAGCAGCGCATCGAAGACCTGCTCGCCGCCATCTGGAGCCTGGACAAGGCGCCGGACATTCGCGGCATGATGGCGCTCGCGCGCACAGGAGCCTGACCATGCCGACCGTGAACATCCCCGGTGGGGAATCCATCTGGTACAAAAAGACCGGCTCAGGCGCGCCGCTGTTGCATATCCATGGCTCCGCCTTCGGATGGCGCAACTTCGAAAAGATGACGCCGCACATGGCGCCGCACTTCGAGACAATCGACATCGACCTGCCGGGCTACGGCGAAAGTAAGCTCGCCCCCAGCGGTCCGCGCGAGGGTGGCATCGTCGGTATTGCCGATCAGGTGGCGGAGACCATCGTTGCGTTCGGCTACAAGAAAGTGCACGTGCACGGCACGTCTTTCGGCGCCATGGTCGCGCTCGCCATGACCGCGCGCCATCCGGAAGTGGTGGATAAACTCGTGCTGTCTTGCTTCATGTGCCGATACGACCAGGCGGCACGCGAGATGCGCGCGACCTGGAAGCGCGCGGCACGGGAGTCCGGCATGGACGCGGTCGCCGACCTCACCTCCGTCGCCGGCTTCGCCCGCAGCTTCTACGAACGCCCCGGCGCGCAAGCGCAACTGCAGGCGATGCGCGAGGCGTTTTCCAAGAACACGCCGGAAGCCATGATCCGCGGCACCGAGAGCATCGAGCGCGCGGACCTGTCGCCTTACATCCCGCAGATCAAGGTGCCGACCTTCCTGATCGGCGGCGACGAAGACAACATGACGCCGTACAAGCCCGCGGCCTCCGGCATCGGCTTCGCGCAGATCAAAGAAATGCGCCCCGAGTGGGAGATGGTGATTCTCGAACAGTGCGGTCACTATCTCGTCATCGAGCAGCCCGAGAAAGCCGCCCAATACATCGTGCCATTCCTGAAGCGGGCATGAGCCTCGCGGCACGCCTTGCGGGATTTGTCGTCGATCTCGACTGGGGCCGCATCGCGCCCTTGCGGCAAAAGCGCATCCGTTGGGCCGCCGCCGATTTCTACGCGCTCACCGCCGCCGGCGCCGCGACCGAGGATGCCTGGCTGGCCGACGTTCTCGCCCATCCCGGCGACGTGGCCGTGCCCGGCCTCAAGAACACCTACACCCGCGACAGCGCCATTCTCGCCATGGGCACGGTGGGCGCGCTTCTCCAGGCGCATGATTGGTACAAACCCGCGGGCCTGCATGGTTCGTCGGTCATCGTTCCCGCCGCCTGGCTGACATGGGATCGGCGGTCCGTCCCCGAACTGCTCGCCGCCATTGCCGCCGGCTACGAGATCACCAACCGTCTCGGGTTGTTGTGTTCAACCAACACCGCACCCGGTGCGGCGGGCACTTCCACCATGGGCGCGGTCGGCGCGGCGGCAGCCGTATCGCGGCTGATGAACTTCGACAAGAAGACCACCGCCGCCGCGCTCTCCAACGCCGCCGTCTATGCGCCGCTCACGTCCGTCGGACCTTTGCGGGAACACGCCACCGCCGCGCCGTTGCACAACGGCCTTGCGGCGCGCGCAGGGTACGAAGCGGCGATGATGGCGAAAGCGGGCCTCGATACCGGCCCCCACGTGTTCGAAGGCAATCGCTGGGGCCAGCCTGGCTTCGTCGAATTCCTCGGCGGCGTGGCGGCGCAAGACGCGCTCGCGGCCTTCGCGCCCGAAACTTGGAACTTGGAGACGATCGATCAGGTTTTCTTCAAGGACCTCCCGGCTTGCGCGCGCAATCAGGCCATCGTCAAAGCCGCCATCGGTCTCGTGACCGAGCAGAACGTCGGCTCGGATGTGCGCGCGGTCCGCATCGTCACCGATCCGCGCACGGTCGCTTTCGATCACACCAACGGCGCGCCGTTCGGGTTGTATGATCGGCTGATGTCCTATCGCTGGCAGGTGGCGAGTACCCTGGTGCACGGCGACTATGGGTTGGCCAATCTCGGCCACGGTCCGAACGAGCCGGCCGTCGTGGATACTATGGAACGAATCACCGTGCACGCCTCCGACGAGTTCACCCCCGGCGGCAACCGTCAGCCGGGTGCGCGGGTGGAAGTGGACACGGACCGGGGCACGCTTTCCGCCGAACGGCGCCTGGATTTCGATCTCCCGCTTGAAGCCGGCTGGTTCACGCCTTATTGCACTCCCGCGACCTCCCTGGATGAAGCCGGGATGGAACGGAAGTATTTCGCTTTCGCCGGACGCGCCTTGCCGCGCGAGACGGCGAAAGCCACGCTGGATCTAATGTTGAGCTGATATGGCAGACGTAAAGCGCAAAGGCCCCCTCGACGGGCTGCTGGTTGTTTCCATCGAGCAGGCGGTGGCCGCGCCCTATTGCAGCTCGCGGCTGGCGGATGCCGGCGCGCGCGTGATCAAGATCGAGCGGCCCGAGGGCGACTTCGCCCGGGGATACGACAAGGCCGTCCACGGACTCTCGAGCTATTTCGTCTGGCTCAATCGCGGCAAGCAGAGTCTCGTTGCGGACATCAAGGAGCCGGGCGACGCGGCGCTTATGCACCGCCTCCTGTCCAAGGCCGATGTGTTCATCCAGAACCTCGCGCCGGGCGCCGCCGCGCGCTCCGGCTTCGGCTCAGAGCAGCTGCGTGAGAAATATCCCCGCCTCATCACCGTCGACATCAGCGGTTACGGCGAAGGCAACGATTACGCCGACATGAAGGCCTACGACCTGCTTGTGCAGGCGGAAAGCGGGCTGGCCATGATCACCGGCCGCCCGGAAGGTCCGGGCCGCGTCGGCGTGTCCGTGTGCGACATCTCCTGCGGCATGGTGTCCTACGCCGGCATCCTTGAGGCGCTGATCGAGCGCGGCATCACGGGCAAGGGCAAGGGCCTCAAGATCAGCCTGTTCGATGGCGTGGCGGATTGGATGACCCAGCCGCTTCTGTATTTCGAGGGCACCGGCAAAGCGCAAGCGCGCGTCGGCCTCGCCCATCCCACCATCTGCCCCTATGGCGCGTTCGAACTGAACGACGGCTCCTTGGTGCTCATCAGCATCCAGAACGAGCGCGAGTGGCAGGACCTGTGCACGCATTTCCTCGGTCAACCGGATCTACCCAAGCAGCCGGGCTTCGAGAACAACACCGCGCGCGTGAAGAATCGGACCGATGTGGACGCGCTTGTCGGCGCGAAGATGAAGACGCTGGATCGCGCCGAGGTCACCGCGCTGCTCAATACGGCGAAGACGGCCTTCGGCTTCGTCAACGATCTCGCCTCCCTCGCGCATCACCCGGCCCTGCGACGAACCGAAGTGGGCGTCCCCGGCGGCACAGCTTCCATCGTCACGCCGCCGGTGATCGACGGCACGCCGAAGCAGCTCGGCCCGGTGCCGGCGATCGGCGAGCACTCCGCCGCGATCCGCGCCGAATTCGCAGCCTAGGAACAGCGATGTCCGATCAGCCGACCCTTCGTCGCGGTTACGTGAATAGCCCGTGGGGGCAACTCCACTACACCCAGGCGACGCCGTCTCGGCCGACGGCCCGCACGCCGCTGGTGATGCTCCACGGCAGCCCATTCTCATCCAAGGAATACGCGGCGCTGCTGCCGGAAATGGGCCGGGATCGCGTGGCCATCGCTTTCGACAATCCCGGCGCCGGCGGCTCCGATGGACCCGGCAAGGATGTGACGCTCGAGGAGTACGCAGGTGTCGTCGCCGGCGGAATCAACCTGCTGGGCTATGGCCCGAACAAGCAAATCGACCTGCTCGGCAATCTCACCGGCAGCTCCATCGCCACGGAAATCGCCATCGCCCAACCGAAGATGGTGCGTCACCTCATTCTGCCGGGCGTGCTGATCTCAACCGAAGAACAGATCCGCAAATCCCTGGCCGATCTGTCGTTCCCGGAATCCTCCGTGAAGTTCTTCGAGGAGTTCAGCGCCACCTTGCTGCCACGTTATGCCAAGGATGCACCGGCGGACGCGGAAGGCGATCGCATCTGGGGCGAGATGATCGCGGACTCCTTGCGCCCTGTCGCCAAGCGGGAAACGATACACGTCGCCGCTTATAACTACGGATACCGTAAGCGCGAGCGCATGAGCCTCGTGACCGTGCCGGTCATCCTGCTCGCCACGGGCAGCTTCATGCGCGCATCCACGCTCGCCGCGAAAGGTGCTTTCAAGAACGAGACGTTCGTGGACGTGCCGCAGTTCCGCGCCGACGCCTTCCGCACGCAGACACAGGAGTTCGGCGCGTTCTTGCGGGAATATCTGGACTAGAAATCTGCTTCCGCGGTGTGCCGCGCGAAGGGCTTCAGCGACAGCCACAGCAGCAACGCGGCAATCGGCGTCATGATCGCCGGAACGATCGCGCATGAGAGATAGACTGACGTGTCGCCGCCGAACACCCGGTCAGTGAACGTCGCGACCACCGTCGGGCCGATCCCGATCCCGGCAAGATTGATGCAGAAGAAATAGATCGCCGTCACTTGGCCGCGCATCTGGTTCGGCGTCAGTTCCTGGAACGCCGCGGCAGCTGCGCCGTAAGGCAAGCTCGCGCCGAACACGAAGACGCCGTAAACGAGCAAGGACAGCTGCGCATCGCCAATGAGCGGCGCGATTGTTCCGGCAGGGAAGGCAATCAACGCGGCGACAACGGCGACCATGACGTTGCCGCTGCGATGTCCGCGTCCTTTTAGCCACGCCGCCAGCGCGCCGCCGCTGAGGATCGAAACAGTGCCGACGACGGCGAGCACGAGGCCGTAATTCAGCCCGGCCTCCTTCGCCGACCAATGATGGACGCGGATGAAATAAGTCGGGATCCAAGCATTCACGCCGTTGTAGGCGAGGCTCAAGCAGGAGTATCCCGCCATCATCAAGCCGTACGCGCCGCGTCGGTCGATGAGATAGCGCATCACCGCGCGCAGCGGCATGACCGGGTCACCCTCGCGTTTTAGCACGCCGCGCCGCACAGGCTCCTTCACGGTGCCGAGCAGCAGCACCACGAGAAGGCCCGGCAGACCGACCCAGAGGAACACGAGTTGCCATGGCTCCATATGCCCGACGAACGGCATCTCCATCGGTTGCACCATGCCGATCAGCGTGCCGCCGGCGATCAGCGCGAGGCCCGAGCCGACATACATGGCCGCCGTGTACACGCTCATCGCGAACGGCAGCCGTTGCGGCGGGAAATAGTCCGCGAGGATGGAGTAGGCGGACGGCGACAGCGCCGCCTCTCCCACGCCCACGCCGATGCGGAACAGGAACATTTGCGTGAAGTTGCGTGCGAAGCCGCACAGGGCGGTCATCAGACTCCAGAAGAACACGCCGATTGCCATGATGCGCACGCGGTTACGCCGATCCGCGAGCCGCCCGATGGGAATCCCTAGCAGCGTGTAGAAGATCGCGAACGCCAATCCGTGCAGCAGGCTCACCTGCGTGTCGCTGATCTGCAGCGAGGCGCGGATCGGTCCGACCATCAGCGTGAGAATCGTGCGGTCGATGTAGGAGAAGGTGTAAGCGATCACGAAAACCGCCACCACGTACCAGGCTGTGGCGGGGCGCGGGTAGGGCGAGGTGTCCGGTGCGTTCATCACACGATCGGCGCGAGGCGTTCTTTGCGGAACTGCGGGAACAGATCCAGCAGCCGCGCCTGTGCCGTTGCGTTCTGATTTTCCGCGGGCGTGCTCTTGGTCAGGATGCCCTGCACCGCGCTGCGTCCGGTGTATGCGCCGAGGCCGAGCCAAGGTGCCAAGCCGTCGAGTGTGAATGAATAGGAACCTTCCGCCGGCGCCGAGGGTTTGTCGAGGTCGGCGGCATTGGCGAAGAACGACAGCACCGTACGCGCCTGCACGCCTTCTTTTGGCATGGTTCCGTCCGGCAACGGCAGGCCGCGAATCTTGCGCTCGGTCTGCTGCAGCAGCACGCGGCCATTGGGCAGTTCGCGCACGGTCACGTCCGCGCCCTGGATGTTCGCGTGGGGCTGCATGATGTCCAGGCGCACGCCGTCGGCCGTGCGCGTGATGGTGTAGTGGCCCGGTCCCTCCAGGAATGCACGCGGCGGCGTCAGCAGCTGACCGGTGATCGGGTTCACGAATGGCGCGGCGATCTCGCCTGTGCGCGGATCGCGGAAATAGCCGATCTCGCGCCAGTGGATGCGGAAGCTGTCGGGCGAAAGCTCCTGCGTGCGATAGGCCATAATGGTTTCCGCCTCGAGCAGCGGCACCGGCGGCAGGCCGTCGGCCTCCACCGTCAACGTGCCGAAGTACCACCACCACACCTCGTCGGAGCCGGTGGTGGCAAGGATGCGGCGATAAGCATCGAACAGATCGCGGGCCATGATGGTTCTCTTATAGAGTGCCGATGCATCGCTGTATGCACGCGGCCAGGCATTTGCAGCGATATGGAGTTGGCGGGTGGGTCCGATCCGCCTACAACGAAGGCATGAGCGAAGCCCAGTCCGCCGCCGCTGACAGCGCCTTGCGATTTCCGTTCGCGGAGCCGCCCGCGTTCGGCGAGCCGCGCGAGGTCGCCCCGGGCGTCCTCTGGCTGCGCCTGCCTCTGCCCTTTGCGCTCAACCACATCAACGTCTGGATCTTGCGCGACGACGACGGCGCGACCCTGGTCGATACCGGCATTGCCGGCAGCCGGACCTACGCCGCGTGGGACTCGGTGTTCGAGGGCGTTCTCAAGGGCGTGCCGGTCAAGCAAGTCATTTCCACGCACTACCACCCCGACCACATGGGTGCCTCCGGCTGGCTGGTGAAGCGCACCGGCGCGCCGTTCCATACCCCGCGCGCCGAGTGGGAGACCGCGCGCATGTTGTTCGAGGCTCCGGACGAACGCGTCGATGCGCAGGTGTACACCGAATACCGCCGCGCGGACCTGCCGCGCGAACTCGCCGAGCAGTTCTTGAATTTCCGCGCGAAACGACGCACCGACAGTGTCGATCTGCCGGCGCACGCCAACATTCTCGAGCCCACCGCGCGGATCAAAGCCGGCGGCACAACCTGGCGTCTTGTGATCGGTCGCGGCCATTCGCCGGAACTGGGCGCACTCTATTCGGATGAACGCGGCGTCCTGATCGCCGGCGACCAGGTGCTGCCGCAGATCACGCCGAACGTCAGCGTGCATCCCTACGCCCCCGATGCGGATCCGCTCAAACTGTTCCTCACCACCCTGCAGGATTTCCGGCAATTGCCGGAGGACACGTTCGTGCTGCCATCCCATAAGTTGCCGTTCTATGGGTTGCGCACGCGCATCGACGAGATTGTCGCGCATCACGGCACCCGTCTCACAATCGCGCGAGACGCCACGGCGAAGGGCGCCACGGCCGCCGAAGTGATGGCCGCCTTGTTCTCCCGCCAATTCGATGCGCACCAGACGTTCTTCGCCATCGGCGAGACCCTGGCGCACCTCAATTATCTAATCGGCACCGGCGAAATGACCCGTGAGGACAACGGCGGCGTGGATCTTTACCGTTCGCTGGCGGCCTAGGCCCCTTCTATAGGCATGTCGCCGCGCGGCCAGCCCCAAGGCGGCGATTGACAGGCCGCCTCCGTCAGCTTGTCCTTGGCCTTTAGGGAGCGAGGGGACGGATTGAACACCGGGGAACGCCTTCCGATCGGCCTGAAATTCGGCTGGTCCATCGGCGCCGTGGGCGCGGTGTGCATGTTGGTCATGGTCAACGTGCTCATCATGTATTTCATGGTGAACTACCTCGGCATCGATCCGGCGCTGGCCGGCGGTGTGGTGTTCGCCACGCGCCTTTACGACATGGTGTTCGACCCGGCGATGGGCTGGCTCAGCGACCGGGTGCGCACCCGCTGGGGCCGGCGGCGGCCGTGGATGCTGCTCGCCGCCATCATCAGCGGTGTCGCTTCCGTCGCCGCCTTCAATCCGCCGGCGCTTGAGCCGACATTCGCGCTGCCGGGCTATATGTTCCTGGTGCTGGTGCTCTACTTCTCCGGCTACACCATGTTCTACATCCCGTTCATGGCCATGCCGGCGGAGATGACGCGGGACTACGACGAGCGCACGTCGATCATGTCCTACCGCACCTTCTCCAGCGGCGCCGGCGGCATGGTGGCGACGGCACTCGCGCCCATGCTGGTGGCGTATCTCGGCCGCACGCGCGAGGCCTACGCCACCACCGGCGCCATAGTCGCGGCGATCATTGTCGCGGCGATGCTCGTCTCACTCCTGTCGACCGGACGCGCGCGCCACACGGAACCGACGACAATGCGCTATCCGGCGAAGGAATGGATCGCTTCGGTATTCGGCAACGGGCCGATGATGGCGCTGTTGGCGGCGAAGCTGTTCATCTATTTCGCCGTCTCGATCCAGGCGGGGCTTGGCTTGTTCTTCATGACTAGCGCGCTCCATCGCGGTGAGCCCGGCCAGGCCCTGTTCGGCGGCCTGATGAACGGCGTCACCCTGCTGACGATCCCGATCTGGGTGCGCTTCGTCAAAGGCAAGGTGAAGCAACGCATGCTGATCCTGGCGACTACCATCTACGCCGCGGCCATGTTCTCCTGGATCCTCGCCACCCCGGAAGAATCGACCGTGATCTTCGTCATCCGCTCCAGCCTCGTCGGCGTCGGCTACGCCGGCCTGGTGTTGATGATCCTCTCCATGCTGCCGGACGTGATCGAGCACGACTTCAACCGCACAGGGCTCCGTCGCGAAGGCTTGCTGTCGGCGGTGTTCGCCTTCGTCGAAAAGATGGCCTACGCTTTCACCCCGCTGGTCACAGGCATCCTCCTGAAACTCACCGGCTATGTGCAGGGCAAAGGCGGCACGCTCGAGCAACCGCCGGACGCGATCCTCGGCATCAGGCTCGGGATGGCTTTGGTGCCCGCCGGTATGGCGATGCTGGGCTTGGTGTTCCTGCGCTTCTACCATTTGGACGCGGCGCGGCTGAAGGCGGAGGCGCGGGCCGAATGATGCATCCCGAATTCAAGCGCGACTGGGGCACGGTACTTGCGTCCACCATCGGCGTGATGGCGAGCTGCATCACCTTGGTGAACTACAGCCTCGGCGTTTTCGTCGTGCCGCTCACCAACGAGTTCGGCTGGGCGCGGCGCGACATCATGCTGGCCACAACCTTCGTCAGCACCGGCGCGCTGTTGACCAGTTTTGTCGCCGGCTGGCTGGCCGACCGCTTCAACATCTGGCGTCTGATCGCCGTGTCGCAAGTGATGTTCGGGCTCGCGTTCTGCGCGCTCGCCGCGTTCACTGACAGCCTGACGGTGTTCTACGGCATCTATCTCTCCATGGCGTTCTTCGCCGGCGGCACGTTGCCGATCACCTTCACCAAGATCGTCGCTTCGCGGTTCGAACGTCATCGCGGGCTCGCCATCGGGCTCACGCTCGCCGGCACCGGCTTGTCCGGGTTCCTCGTGCCGCCGATCGTCGGCTACTTCGTGAACACCTATGGTTGGCGCGCCGGCTACCTGGCCGTTGCGGCCTTCCCGATGATTCTCGCCATGCCGCTCACGCTGCTCTTCCTGCGCCGCGCCGCACCGGTGGCGCAAACCGGGTCGCCGGTCGCGTCCTACGGCATGACCGTCGCGGAGGCCGTGCGCACCTGGCGCTATTGGGTGATGGTGGTCGCGTTCTTCGTCGCCTCCGCCTCCGCCACCGTTGTGTCGGCGAATGCCGTTCCGCTCCTGATCGGCCGCGGCTTCGAGGCGCAAACCGCCGCCAACCTGGCGGGCATCTATGGCCTCGCCGTGATCGCGGGCCGCATCATCGTCGGCATGCTGGCCGACAAATTCTGGGCACCGCCGATCGCCTTGGCGGTGCTGGTGCCATCGGCTGTCGCGACAGTGCTGCTGGTGACCATCCCGCTTAATGTGCCGATCGCGCTGCTGCTGATCGCCATCCTCGGCCTCGGCACCGGCGCGGAAGGCGATCTGCTGTCCTACATCGTCACGCGCTATTTCGGGATCAAGGCCTACGGCCAGATCTTCTCCGGCATCTTCGTGGCGTTCATCGCGGCGATCGCCATCACCGCGCCCTTATCGGGGATGGCCTACGATATGGCGAAGTCCTACACGCCGGCGATGCTGGTCGCCGCCGCCGGATGGCTCATCTGCGGTCTCTTGTTTATGACCCTCGGGCCTTATCCGAAATGGCAGGCAGACCCGAATGTGGGCGCTGGGTAGCCTCAACCGCCGTCCCGATGTCTGCGGCGACCTTGCGCAACGGCTCAAGGAATTTCTCCAGCGCCTGGGGCCGCGACACCACCGAGCTGAAGTAGCGGATCGTGATCGCGCCGAACACCTGTTTGCGCACGAAGATCGGCACGGCGATTTGTGTCACCTTCGTCGACTCGTGTTCATAGAACGCGTAGCCGACTTTCCGGATCGCCTGCACCAGCCGCAGCAGGTTTTTGCCGTCCTTGCCGACCACCTGGCTCTTCGCGCCAACCGCGGCCGCGATCACGCCGATGAGGGTCTCCTGCTGTTCCGGCGTGCAATAGGCCAGGTAAACGCGGCCGGTGGACATCTCCCACAGCGGGTGGCGATGCCCGGCGGAGAAACGCCGCTTCGATAGCGGGCTCATATAGTCCGTGGTGAGACGCAGGTTCATGTCGATGCCGTCCGGTGTCGCGACCGTGACGGGCCACAGGAACTTGCGCGACAACTCCTCCACCATCGGCGTGATGGTCTGCACCCAGGCCTCGGCGTGATAGCCGTCGCTCAGGCCGCTCACGCGGGAGGAGAGCCAGTAGGGGCCGCGCGCCTCCGGCTTCACCAAGTAGCCTTCGCGCCGCAGGGTCTCGAGAATGCGATAGGTGGTGCCGCGGGCGAGCCCGACCATGGCGGCGATTTCGTTGATGCCCGCGCCGTTGCGGCGGTTCACGCATTCGAGAACCGCCAAGCCCCGCTGCAAAGACTGGATGGAGGAGGTTTGCATGGGGCCATTTTAGGTTCGCAGGGTAAGCCCACAAAATGGGCGTGGATGTGAGCCCATCTAGCGGGCCTTTTATGTGCAAGGTCTTTAGCCCGGGGTATGATGGGGCTCGATCCAGGAGGACTCCCATGACCGCCCTTTCGCTCAGCCGCCGTTCCTTTGTCGCCACCCTGTCCGCCGGCGGCGGTATGGCGGTCGGTTTCGCCGACGGTGCGCAGGCTGCCGAGGTCGGCGCCGCGCTGGCGAGTGGCGAAAAGAGCCCGCCGGGGGAGATCAATGCCTGGGTCGTGATAAATCCGGACGACACCGTGACGATCCGGCTGCCGCACGCGGAGATCGGGCAGGGGGCAGCCACCGCCCTCCCGCAGATCGTGGCGGAGGAGCTGGGCTGCGATTGGAGCAAGGTGAAGGTCGAGTACGCCTCCGGCACCCGCAATTTCCGGGAGAACAGCATCTACGGCAACATGGCCACCGTCGGCAGCCGCGGCACCCGCGGCTCGCTTGCGTCCTTGCAGAAAGCCGGCGCGAACGCGCGCGTACGTCTCGTGGCGGCGGCGGCGAAGCGATGGGGGGTCGTGCCGGCGGAGTGCGACGTCGCCGACAGCAAAGTGACCCACGGCGCCACCGGGCGCTCCTACACGTTTGGCGCGCTCGCCGCCGATGCGGTGAAGGTGAAGCTCACCGAAGAACCGCGCGTGAAGGCGCCGGCGGAGTTCAAGGTCATCGGACAGTCCTATCCCCGTACCGATACGGCCTTGAAGGTCGACGGCTCGGCGCAGTTCGCCATGGATGCGAAAGTCCCCGGCATGGTGGTGGCCACGGTTGCCATGTGCCCCGTGCCCGGCGGCAAGTTGAAGAGCGTCGACGCGAAGGCAGTGCTCGGCCGTAAAGGTGTCATCGCCGTTGTGCCCATGGCCGATGCCGTCGCCGTCGCGGCGGAAGGCTACTGGCAGGCGAAACAGGCCCTCGATGCGTTGCCGATCGAATGGGACTTCGGCACCGAGACGGGCACCGACACGGCGCAATTCAAGAAGCTCTACCGCGACACACTGAAGGGCGACGGCGTCACCGCCGAGGAAAAGGGCAAGCTCGCCGATGCGTTCGTAGCGCCCAAGAAGACCCTCGAGGCGGTCTACGAAGTGCCGTTTCTCTCCCACGCGGCGATGGAACCCATGAACGCCACCGTGCATCTGCAGGACGATCGTCTCGATTGCTGGGTGGGCACGCAGAACCCGATGACGGCGCTCGGTCTCGCGGCGGACGCGTCGGGATTGGCGAAGGACAAGATCTTCATCCACAACCACTTCGTCGGCGGCGGGTTCGGCCGCAAGAGCATGAACGATGAACTCGTGCACGCGATCAATGTCGCGAAGGTCGTGAAGCGTCCCGTGAAGATGATCTGGTCGCGCGAACAGGACATCCAGCACGATCGCTTCCGCCCGCAAGCGGCGATCTCGTTCAAGGCCGCCCTCGGCGCTGACGGGATGCCGGTGGGCCTGGAGATCAAAACGGCCGTTGGCTCGCTCCTGCGATCGCTTGGCCGCGACAAGGTGGAGAAAGGCGTCGAGCCGATGGCGGTCGAAGGGCTGATCGACAATCCCTACAACATTCCCAATCAGCGCGTCGGCTGCCACCTCAAGAACACGCACATCCCCGTCGCCTTCTGGCGCTCCGTCGGCAGTTCGCAGAACGCCTTCGCGATCGAGAGCTTCGTCGACGAACTCGCCTACGCGGCGGGGAAAGATCCGGCGCAATTCCGCCGCAGCCTCATTACCCGCCCCGACTTCCTCGCCGTGCTCGACATGCTGATCGAGAAGAGCAGCTGGGCAACGCCGATGCCCAAGGGCAAGGGGCGCGGCATCGCGATCCACGAATGCTACGGCTCCATCGTCGGCCAGACCGCCGAGGTGTCGGTGAATGACCTTGGCGAAGTGAAAGTTGAACGGATCGTTGCGGTTGTCGACAGCGGCCATGTCGTGAACCCCAAGATTGTGGAATCCCAGATCCAGGGTGGGGCGATTTGGGGCCTTTCGGCGGCTCTGTTCAGCGAGATCACGGTGAAGGACGGCCGCGTGGTGCAGGCGAACTTCAACGACTTCCGCATCGCCACGCTGTCGGAGACCCCGGAGATCGAAGTGCATTTCGCCCTGTCCGGCGGCGAAAAGTGGGGCGGAATCGGCGAGCCGGGCTCCGCGCCCACGGCGCCGGCGATCTGCAACGCGATCTTCGCCACCACCGGCAAACGCATCCGGAGTTTGCCGGTGCGCAATCTGGCCACGTTGCGCCAAGCCTAAGACCGCAAAAGGTATGACTAACCGGCCACACTCCGCGGTGAGAGTGCGGCGGGTGTCTCGCGTCGATTGCGCCTGGCGGTCCCACTCACGTACGCTTGATCCACGGCGCCGCAAGGTCGTTGGGGACTGCGGTTTGCTCGTGGGGGACCAACATGAAGAAGCTGCCGCTGTTCGCGCTCGCGCTGTCGACGTGTCTCGTGACGATCGACACCGCCCAGGCGCAGATCGAAGAGATCGTCGTCACCACCCGTAAGCGCGAAGAGAATCTGCAAAGCGTTCCGATCGTCGTGACGGCGTTCACCGCCGCCGCCATCGAGCGCAAAGGCATTGCCGATCTCTCCGACGTCGCCAAGTACACCTCCGGCCTGTTCCTAGACGAAGGATTCTCCAAACAGGATACGCGCGTCGTGCTGCGCGGCCTGTCGCCGACCCGCGGCCGCCAGAACGTCGCCATCCTGCAGGATGAAGTCGACATCTCCTCGCTGGCCCAGACCACCGGCGGCGGCAGCTTCATCATCAATCCGCGTCTGCTGGATATCGAGCGCATCGAAGTGGTGAAGGGCCCGCACGCGGCCCTCTACGGCCGTTCCGCCTTCGCCGGCGCGATCAACTACATCACCAAGAAGCCGGGCGACGCGTTCGAGGCAAATGTCCAAGCCGACTTCGGTTCCTACGGCAAGATGGAAGGCCGCGGCAGCGTGTCCGGCCCCGTGGTCGATGGGAAGCTCGCGATCGGCGTGAATGCCGAGGCGTGGAACTTCAACGGCTTCTACAAAAGCGCCGTCAGCGGCAAGAGCATCGGCGGCGGCGACGGCTCGGGCATCGCCGGCACTGCGGTGTTCACGCCCAGCGACAAGTTCACGCTCACCGCGCGTTCTGAATACTCGAAAGACAACTTCGCGCCGGAAGCGCGTACTATGTTGAACCCCGGCCTGGTGCCCCTGCCGGCTGTGGCGCTGCAGCCCGCCAACGGATTGCCCGCCGCGGTCGGTGCCGCGGTTGCGGCCAATCCGGCGAACGCGTTCTTTCCGCAGAACTCCGGCAGCATGGGCCATGCGTCCTCCTTCGGCGCACCGCGACCGAGCCTGAACCCGCGCACCGGTCAGGACTATCTTGGTACCAACCGCACTCTGTTCCGCAATACCGTGCGCATGGAACTGGAGACCAACCTCGCGACCTTTACCTCGATCTCCCACTACGGTGACAATCGCGAGTTCCAGTACAACGATGCGCTGCAGGTAGGCGATCTCACGCAGACCAGCGGCGGCCAGGAAACCTACATCAAGAGCACCATCAAGCTCTCGAGCCAGGAACTCCGCGCCCAGTCCAACGGCGACACGCGCTTCAAATGGACCGTCGGCGGCCTGTATTGGTACGAGCAACTCGAGCAGTTCGAGCGCAACCTGCGTTGCGCCGCCAACACCGGCGGCTGCGCGACCATCTTCGCCGCGATCAACGACAGCGTCTTCTTCAACCCGAACACCGTGATCAAGCGCAATACGCGCCACCTGTCGGCGTTCGGTTCGGCGTCCTATGAGATATTCACCAATCTCACCCTTGAAGCCGAAGTGCGCTACACCTCGGAAAAGGAACGCACCAACGGCTTCCCGGCCTTCGCCAACACGCTCGGTTGCCCCGGCGTCACGGCGACCGGCCGTACCCAAGCTGCCAACGGCACGGTGAGTTGCGTCACCCCCGGTGCGCTGGTGGGCGCTGCGGCGCTGCTCAACAACAACGCCGCATATAACTACGTCATCGTGCCGTCCAAGTTTTGGGTGCCGCGTTTTACGGTAGACTATAAGTTCACGCCGGAAGCGTTGGTCTATGCTTCCGCCGCGCTCGGCAAGAAGCCGGGTGGCAACTCGAGCTTGAGCGGTGTAATCGCGGCCCCGAATGCGGCGGGCCGGCGCTTCACCCTGGACGCGCCTCAGTCGTCGACCACGCCGGGCGCGGTCGTGAACGGCAACCGCTACGAACCGGAATCCATGTGGGTCTACGAGATCGGCGCCAAGACCAGCTGGCTCGACAATCGCCTGCAGATAAACGGCGCGCTCTACTACCAGGACTACAGCGCCAAGCAGGTGTCGTTGACGGTTGTCAATCCGACCACGCAACAGCTTGAACTCAAGACCGTGAATGCCGCCAAGGCTTCGGTGAAAGGCCTCGAGCTCGACGTCAATGCGGCGCTGACCGCCAACGTCTCCTTCAATCTTGGCTATACCTACAACGACGGCAAGTACGACGAGTTCATCGACCTGCAGAGCGGCGTGTCGGCGATCTCGCGCGCCGCCATCAACAACCCGAACTCCTGTACGGTGGTGGCGGTCGGCACACCGGCGCAGAACCGCTGCCAGATCAGCTACAAGGGCAATCAGCTCGAAGGTTCGCCGAAGCACTCGCTCCAGATCGGCGGCGAGGTCCGCGGCGATATCACCGACAACCTTGGTTGGTTCGTCGATACCGATCTTCGCTACACTTCCAAGCGCTTCACCTCGTTCGAGAACTACCTCTACATGGAGCCGTATTGGATCGTCGACCTGCGCGCTGGCGTTAAGACCGGAAAGTTCACCATCACGGGCTACGTCAACAACCTGTTCGACGACGACACGATGAAAGCGAGCGCGGTGTCTGTGCAGAACTGGAGCCTTGCGTATCTCACCAACAGCGGCCGTACACCACTCGCGACCCAGGCGCCCAGCGCCGCTTTGGCGCTGCTGCCCGACAAACGTCAATTCGGCATCCGCGGCAGCTATAACTTCTAACGCGTAACGCATTGCGACAAGCAGCGGCGGAACCCCCAGGTTCCGCCGTTTTGCGTTCCATTGCGGCAGGATTTGGGCGCGAATATCACACCGCCGCCACACCGATTGCGTAACGCTACGGCTCGCCTGACGTTATAGGCGCGTACGTTCACTGCATCAGGAGATGCTCCTATGAAAAAGATGTTCATCGCCACCGTTCTTGGAGCGGCGCTGTTGGTGCCCGCCGCGGCCAACGCCGCCGTCGCTTACCTGAAGTCCCCGACCGCCTTGCGTGCCGGCCCGGGCGGCGATTTCCCGCGTCTCGACCGCCTGCCGCCGAACGCACGCGTCGAACTCTACGGCTGCGTCGACCGCTTCGACTGGTGCGACGTCCGCTTCGGCCGCGTCCGCGGCTGGGTGAATGGCGATAACCTGTTCGTGCCGTGGCAGGGCCGTCGTGTGCGGGTCATGGAATACGGTCCGCGCCTGTCGCTGCCGCTGATCTCGTTCCGCTTCGACAACTATTGGAACGATCATTATCGCGGCCGCCCGTTCTATCGCGATCGCGACCGCTTCCGCGCCTTCGCGGACCGTGACCGTGACGGAATCCCGAATCGCATGGACCGTGACCGCGACGGCGACGGCGTCCCCAATCGCTTCGATCGGAACCCGAACAACCCGAACGCCGGCCCGCGCGGCGGCGATCAGGACCGTGACGGCATCCCGAACCGCGCTGACCGCGACCGCGACGGCGACGGTATTGCGAACCGGGTCGATCCGAACCCTAATAACCCGAACGCCCGTCCGCGCGGCGGCGATCAGGACCGTGACGGCATCCCCAACCGCGTCGACCGGGACCGTGACGGCGACGGCACCCCCAACCGCCGTGACGACAGTCCTAACAACCCGCGCCGCGACTAATACGGCGCATGACTAGGGAAAAGCCCGGCAATCTCTTGCCGGGCTTTTTCTTGCCCTCTTTCCCTCCGTCGCCATTTCCAGTGCAAATCGGGGGCTTTAGCAGCGGTTGAGGAATTATTTCGCATCGCACGGACCCTTAATGCCTGTAGCGGCGTTAAGACGTCACAGCCGTTGCTACGTATGCGCGCCTTAACTTTGCCAAACCGCGGGAACAGCCTGGGGTCGCAGTTTCGGGGGCTGGCTGTACGGTCCACAGATTGAAAGGCTCGCCCATATGCCCTCGACCCATCCCGTTGCTCAGCACCTGCCATTCCTCCGCCGCTATGCGCGCGCGTTGACGGGCTCGCAGGTCAGCGGCGACGCCGCGGTGCGCGCCACCCTTGAAGCCGTGATCCAGGATCCGGAACTCGTCAGCCGCCGCGGCCATGAGCGCACGGATCTCTATCGCGTGTTCCACGTCATCTGGGCGGCGAGCGAAACCCGGATGAAGGGCAAGGTCGCGCGCCATTCCACGCGCGCCGCCCTCGGCCGCCGCCTCGCCGCCTTGGGCGTCGTGCCGCGCGAAGCGCTGCTGCTCACCATGATGGAAGGCTTCTCGCCGGAAGATGCCGCTCACATCCTCGGCTGCGCCGTGCAGGACGTGGTGGAACTCGTCGAGGCCGCGTTGACGGAACTGCGCGCGCCTGTGCCCGCCTCCATCCTCATCATCGAGGACGAACCCGTTATCTCCCTCGATCTCGCCCAATTGATCGGCGAGATGGGTCACACGGTGCTCGCGGTCGCGCGCACCCACAAGGAAGCTGTCGCGGCGGTGAAGGAATCGCGCCCGGCCCTCATCCTGGCGGATGTCCATCTCGCCGATGACAGCTCCGGCATCGAAGCCGTTGCCGAGATCCTGGAGATGTTCGATGTGCCGACGGTGTTCATCACCGCCTATCCCGAACGGCTGCTGACTGGCGACGGGCATGAGCCCGCTTACCTGATCACCAAGCCCTTCGTGCCGCAGAACGTGAAGACCGTCATCGGTCACGCGCTCTCGGTGTCCGATAACGAGGCGGACGAAGTCGCCGCCTAACGTGTGCTAGCGCGCCTGTTGCTCGGATGCCGGCCGACGCGGTGTGTCGGTCGGCTTCATGCCGGGCGGCAGCATGCGGCCCACCAGGAACGCGGCCCCCGCGATCACGATGCCCGCCACGAACGCGAGGATCAGCGCATCCGTTACCGCGCCGCTGATGCGCGCAAGCGCGTCCGGCGCCAAGGCTTCGCGCAAGGCCGGGTCCACCAGGCTCAACACGGGATCGGCCATCTCCGGCAAACTGCGCGCCAGGCTCCAGTTCATCGCCGCGCCCAGGATCGCGGTGCCCAACGCCGCGCCGAAGATGCGGTTGAAGGCGTTGGAGGCCGTCGCCACGCCGCGCACATTCCACGGGGCCGCGTCTTGCAGCGCCACCATGAACGGCGAGTTCACGAAGCCCAAGCCCGCACCCACCAGGAACGCGGCCGCGGAGCCCCAGGCCACGCCCTTGGCCGGATCGATCATTGCCAGCATCACGCTGCCGCCGACCAGGAAAAAGCCGCCCACAGTCGCCGTCAGCCGGTAGGAGGTGCGGATCATCAGGCGTCCCGCGATGGCCGATGCCACCGGCCAGCCGATCGACATGAACGACAGCGACGCACCGGCGGCATAGGCATCCTTTCCGAGCACACCCTGGATGTAGGTCGGCAGATAGACGGTCACGCCCATGGACGATGCGCCGATGGCGAGGCTGCCCAGGTTGCAGATGCGGATCACCTTGTTGCTCCACAGGGCGATCGGCAGCAGCGGCTCGGGCGTGCGCCGCTCGTGCCAGAAGAAAACCGCGCCAGCGATTGCGGTCACGGCCATGATCGGCACCAGCAGGTCTCCCAGGTGCCCCGCCTGCATCAGGCACAGCAGCAGGCCGCCGGCGGAGATCACCAGGAGGATCGCGCCGATCACGTCGAGGCGATGCTCCATGCGGTGATGGGTTTCCTTGAACAGCACGGCGATCAGCGCGATCACGGCGATGGCGATCGGGATGTTGAACCAAAAAATCACTGGCCACGGGAAGCGATGGATCATGAACGCGCCCAGCACGGGGCCGAAGATCGCGGAGATGCCCCACACGCTGGAGAGCCAAGGTTGGATCCGCGCGCGTTCGATCGGCGTGAAGGTGTCGCCGATGATGGTCTGCGCCACCGGCACGATGCCGCCCGCACCGATGCCTTGCACCGCGCGGCCGAAGATCAGCATCGGCATGCTCTCCGCCGCACCGCAGATCGCGGAGCCGACGATGAACGCAAAGGCGCCGAAATAGAACATCGGCTTGCGGCCGTAGAGATCGGCCAGGCGTCCATAGATCGGGATGATCGTGGCTTGCGTCAGCAGATAGGCGGCGAAAGTCCAGCCGAACAGGGCATAGCCGCCCAGTTCACCCGCGACCGTCGGCATGGCGGTCGCGACGATGGTGCTCTCCACCGCCGTCATGAACATGCAGCCCATGCAGGCGATAAGCACCAGCGTCTGCGCGCGTTTGTTCGATGGATCCATGGTGTGCCGGAAAAAGCATGCGGCGGGCGTCAAGTCCAGGCGGAACGCCCGTCTAGCCCACCGCCTGTACAGCTGCGTCCCACTGCTCTTGCAGCATCAGCCAGGACTCCTCGGCCTCGGCCAGCGCTTTTTCCTTCTCGCGCAGGTTTTTCTGAATGCCGATCAACTGGACCGGGTCGCCGCGATACAGGTTCGGGCTGGCCATCTGCTTTTGCAAAGCGGCCACTTCGTCGGTCAAGCGCGTCACCAACACTTCGGCCTGCTGCAGCTGCTTCTTGGATGGGCGTTGCGGCTTCGGCGCGGCCGCCGCCGGCTTGGTCTTGGCCTTGCGCGGTTCCTCGGCCGACAGGGGGCGTTTCGCCAGCAGGCGCTCGCGATAGTCCTCCATGTCGCCGTCGAAATTCTGCACGCGTCCGTTTTCCACCAGCCAGAAGGTATCGGCCGTCAACTCGATGATGTGCGGGTCGTGGCTGATGAGGATCACTGCGCCGCCGAAACCGTTAATCGCGTGCACCAGCGCCTCGCGGCTGTCGATGTCCAAGTGGTTGGTCGGTTCGTCGAGCAGCAGCAGGTGCGGCTTGGTCGCGGTCATCAGCGCGAACAGCAATCGCGCCTTCTCGCCGCCGGACAGGTTCGCCACCTTCGTCTCGCCGCGCTCTTGGCTGAAGCCGAACCGCCCGAGCTGACTGCGCACTTCGCGTTCGCTGGCATGCGGGTGACGTCGGCTCATTTCCAGGATCGGCGTGGCGGACATGTCGAGTTCGTCGGTCTGGTGCTGGGCGAAATAGCCGATCCGCAATTTGCCGGACTTGTTCATCGATCCCGTCAGCGGCGCCAGCTTTCCCGCCAGCAGCTTGATCAGCGTGGATTTGCCGTTGCCGTTGGCGCCGAGCATGGCGATGCGGTCGTCTGCGTCCAGGCGCATTTGGATGCCTTGCAGCACCGGCTTGCCGTTGTAGCCCACGGACACGTCGTCGAACGTGACCAGCGGCGGCGGTAACTCATCTGCTTCCGGGAACGAGAACGAGATGCCGGATTCCTGCTCGATCACGGAAATCGTGTCCATTTTCTCAAGCATCTTCAGCCGGGATTGCGCCTGCTTCGCCTTCGTTGCCTTCGCGCGGAAGCGGTCGACGAACTTCATCACCTCGGCTTTTTTCTGATCCTGCTTCGCCTTGGCCTTCTCGGATTGTTCGATGCGCATACGGCGCGTCGCGGCGAAGCGGTCGTAGCCGCCCTGGTACAGGGTCAGCTTGCACACTTCGAGATGCAGGATCTCGTCCACCGCGCGATTGAGCAGTTCGCGGTCGTGGCTCACCATCAGGATGGTGCCGGGATACGTGCGCAGGTAATCCTCGAGCCACATCGTCGCCTCGAGGTCGAGGTGGTTGGTGGGCTCGTCGAGCAGCAGCAGGTCCGGCTGTGTGAACAGCAGGCCCGCCAGCGCCACGCGCATGCGCCAGCCGCCGGAATAATCGCTGCACGGCCGCTGCTGCGCGGCGTGATCGAAGCCGAGGCCGGCGAGGATGCGGGCGGCGCGCGACGTCGCGGTGTGCACTTGCTTGTCTTGCAGGCGCGCATGGATCTCGCCGATCCGGTCGGCGTCCTGCGCCGTCTCGGCTTCGGCCTGTAGGGCGACCAGTTCGCGATCCGCGGCGATCACCGTCTCGATCAGGCTCGCGGCTCCGGACGGGGCTTCCTGGCTGGTGACGCCCACAGTCCAACGCGTCGGCATCTCGATACTGCCGCCATCGGGCTGCAGTTCGCCCGTGAGCAATTTCAGAAGCGTGGTTTTGCCGGTACCGTTACGGCCGACCAGGCCGACACGATGGCCGGCATTGATCGACGCACTGGTCGAATCGAGCAGAACGCGCCCGCCGATCCGGTAGGTGAGTTGGTTGATTTGCAGCATGGGGCGGAGGACTTAGCACGCAGGCCCCCCTCGTCAAACCTTACGAGTAGGCAAAGCTTGGCTGCGTTATTGACGTCCGACCGGCGGAAGACGTTCCAGTTGCCGGATCAGGGCGGCCAGATCCGCTGGAAGAGGTTCCTCCGACACCGAATCGTAGGTGTCGTGCAGGGTCTGCCCGACCCAGGCGGTAAACGTGGGATCGCTTTGCCGAAGCCGTTGTTGGCGCAGAATCGCGGCCGCATCCCGTTCCAGCGGGCTCTCGAATCCCTTGCCCGGAACGTCACCGTCGAGGGTCTCCTCGGCGCTCGTCCGATACAGGCCTGGCGGTAGCGGTGGGATACGCATCTTGCGGTCCAAACCCAGCCTCAAATCCCCCCAGAATGGGGTGTCCCCGGCGCCCCGTAGAAGGGCCGGTCAGAGGGCAGAACGCCCTATCGCTATAATAGTTTCACGGACTCGAGGCGTAACGCGCTGGTTCGGCGGCCTTATTTCCCGGAACGGAAGGGGGGATGGCGCGTTTGGCTCCTGTACCGTCAACAAGAAAGAGTCCCGGGCGATGCAAGCAATTGATGTGAAACAGGCAAAGTCGAACCCGAGCAAGATCTTCGGGCATCCCACCGACGTCCTGACCCACCCGGAACTGTCGCGGGAAACCAAGATCGAGATCCTGCGCGCCTGGGAGACTGACGCCCGCCTCCTGTCCGAAGCCGAGAACGAAAACATGACCGGTGGTGAAGGCAGCCGTTTGGGCGCCGTTGTCAGCGCCCTGATTGCCCTGGACGACGAAAACCACAAGCCGTCGAAGCCGTCCTAGTGGCCGCGGAAGCGCCGGGTCGCGAACCCGGGCCTGATTCGCCCCCTAACCCCGAATACGCGCCCGGCCAGCCGGGCCGCGGGCCGGACTACGCCCCGGGCAAACCCGGGGAGGCCCCGGAATACGCGCCCGGGCGGGGGCCTGACGGACCGTCCGAGCCGGAAACCCCGAACCAGACCCCGGTGCCGGAACCCGATTCACCCCGCACGCCGGAGCCCTATTCGCCGGGCGACCAAGACACCCCGACCGTGGCCTCGCCGGGCGCAAGCGAAACGGGCTGAGGAACCTACACGCAACTGGCGGCGTTGATGACTCGTCGGTGCGAACGCGGCAACGCGATGCCCAACCCATGCGTTTTTCGCTGGCTCGCATTATCGGCCCCTGGTTATTGTGACCGGAGCCGCGTCCCCGTGCCCGCCTCGGACACGGTTGTCGCCTGAAAGACGCTCTGGGCCCCATGTCCCTCTCCAAGGAAGTCGCTCAACAGCTCCCCTATTTGCGGCGCTACGCCCGCGCGCTTACGGGCGCCCAGCGGCCCGGCGACGCGTTGGTGAAGGCGACTCTGGAATCCATCGTCGCCAATCCGGACCAATACGACCGCAATCTGCGTCCGCGCGTGGCGCTGTATCGCGTCTTCCACCGCATCTGGTCGGGCCTGCAAGGCGGCACCGACAAGGAAAGCCACGCCGGTGCATCCACACCGGATATCGGCGCGCGTCTGCGGGCCTTGAACCCGATCCGCCGCCAAGCCCTGCTGCTGACCGCGATGGAAGACTTCTCCCATGCCGATGCGGCGGCGATCCTGCAATGCTCCGTCGATGACGTGGATCAGATGGTGCGCGACGCGCTGCTTGATCTCGTCGCGCAGACGCCCGCGAATGTGCTGATCATCGAAGACGAACCCGTCATCTCCCTCGATCTCGCGAATATCGTCGAGGAGATGGGGCACACGGTCGCGGCCATTGCCACCACCCGCACGGAAGCGGTGGCGGCGGCGCGGCAGCATCGCCCCGGTCTCGTGCTTGCCGACATTCAATTGGCCGACGACAGTTCCGGCATCGATGCCGTCAACGATATCCTGGCCGAGATGAACTGCCCGGTGATCTTTATCACCGCCTATCCGGAACGCCTGCTCACCGGTGAACGGCCCGAGCCGGCTTTTCTGGTGACCAAGCCCTTCATCCCCGAAAGCGTGAAGGCGGTCATCGCGCAAGCCCTGCTGCTCAGCGAAGAAGCGGCGAACGCGGCCTAATCATCCCATCGTCAGGTTGCGCGCGGTTCTTTACCGCGCGGTTTGAGCAATTAGAAACGGCGGTGTCTTAAGACGCCCCCACCGCGCGTTTCAGCGCGGCTCAACAAAAAAAACGGCGGCGCATTTCTGCGCCGCCGTCTTCTTTCGTTACTCAGCCGGTCTTATTCGTAGACGATCTCGACGCGGCGGTTCTGCGGCTCTTTCACGCCGTCGCCGGTTTGCACCAGCGGCTCGGCTTCGCCCTTGAACGAGACGCGGATCTCATTCATCGGGATGCCCAGGCGGACGAGTTCACGGCGCACAGTCTCGGCACGACGCTTGGACAGCGCGAGGTTGTACTCGTTGGTGCCCGAGGTATCGGCGTGGCCGGTAACCATCAGGACCGTCTTGTTCTCGCGCTTTGCACGTTCCGACGCTTCTCGCACGATCTGCTGTGCATCCGAGCGCAGGCTCGACTTATCGAAGTCGAAGAACACCAGGATCTTGGCAGGCTGCGGCGGGGGCGGCGGCGGCGGGGGCGGCGGCGGCGGCGGGGGCGGCGGCGGCGGTGCCGAAGCCCGCGTCTGCGTCTGCTCTACAACCTTCTCCTTGTGGCCGAGCGAGATGCGCACGCCGACCAGCAGGTTGTGGCTGCGATCGTCGTGGCTCAGGATGGTCGAACGACGATTGGTGACGCTGGAGATGTCATTGTTGTTGAGGGCGATGTAACGGTATTCACCGAACATCGTCACGCTGTCGGCGAGCGGAATGTTCAAGCCGCCGATCAACTGCCATTGGAACTTGGTGTCGTGGCCGGTGTAGATCGCCTGCGGCTGACCGACCGAATTGCCCGAACCCGCGCCCGTCACGTCGTCGAAGCGCAAGCGGCCGACGCCAAGGCCGGCACCGACGTACGGCTGTACGCGGCCGTCGCCGGTGTTGAAATCATAGTACGCGTTGCCCATGACGCTGACGGTCTTTTGCCGCCCGGACCACAGGAGCGAGTTGACGCGGTTGACCGCGGCGCTGCGGTAACCGAGTTCGAGTTCGGCGCGGAGGCCGGAGTCCCACTTGTAACCCGCGGCGCCGTTGATCAGGTAGCCGGTCTTCAAGGAGATCTTCGTGGGGATATTCGCCGCAGTGGTCGTTTGTGGCACGATGAACGCGTTACGGTCCGGCGTTGAACGGGTCGCGCCGACGCTCAGGCTCAAGTATGGCCCGGTGCCCGGCATGGTTTGAGCCGCTGCGCCGCCAGCGAATGCGATGCTGCTCAGCAGCCCCGCGAACGCGAGCGAATTTTTTGAAAATCTCACGGTAGTTCTCCTTACTCGGATTGGATGTATTTGCAGCCCCGGGGACGCAACACGGCCCACACGCTGCAAGTGGGCGCGCGGAGATGCCTTAGCCTTACGGTTGCAAGTCGCGCGGATGTAACGAGCCCTGGATCAAAAGGTTCCTGGGCGTGCCGCACGTGCGCACGATGCCCGTCATGCTGTTGCGATATCGCAACAGTCAGACGGATCGCTTCACGCCCCCGTGACTGGGGATGGTGTTTATTGGTTGGAGGCGGCGACCTGCACCGGGGGCGTCGCTTGGGCAACGGCTGCGGTGGGAGGGGCGATGAGCAGCTGCGGCGGGGCTTCGGCCCCGGTGCGCTGCGCTTCCAGTGTGCTGGGCGCGTTCATCGGTTGCCCGATGATCGCCGGGGCGATCCGCATGGGGGAGCCGACGGGGCCCCCCAGGGGGGCGGCGGACACAACGGGTGGCTCTTCCGCAACGGCGGCAGAGAGCGACACCAGGAGAACGCCGAGTCCGATCAACATACGCATGGTCAATTCCCAACAGAGGCGGCGTCTTCAATGCACCGCACTGATCGAGCAACGCGGGCATAAGTTCGAAGTTGCGCATGCGGGAAGAATCCCGCCGCTCAAGACACGCGGTGCGGCTTCCCGGAGCGCCCGCGGCCGCCTACAGCCGTTCCGCGATCCTTTTCGCGTCCTCCTCACGCGGTCGATGCAAAGTGACGGCGCGCGGCGACGCTGCGGAACCGCATGAAAATTCATGTCGTTGTGAAAAAGAAGCCACGCTCCCGCGCGGCTATCCACTCGCTCATCTCGCAAAAAAGGAAAAAGGAGAGTTCAGATGGCGCAACGCCGAATGTATGGCAGTAGAAGCCAGGACCGTGCCCCGTACCGCTACGACGATCCCTATCGGACCTATGGTGACGACGACGACCGCGACGACGATCGCGGCGAAAGTCGTTTCAGCGGCAGCCGCAGCGTTGAAGGCATGCGTCACGCCGGCGAGGGTGTTCCGCCGTCGGATTGGTTGCCGCCGGGTGCCGCGCCGCCGCGTCGTTACGGGGAACTGTCATCCGAGAGCTATGGACCTCAGCGGTACGGTCACAATCCGCCAAGTTTCGAGCCGTCGTTCAATCCGGCGCGGCAGCACGCCTATCGCGGCACGATGGGCGGCTCGGGATGGCAGGGCGGGCCCGCCAGCGCCTTCACCGGCGGCGATACACAGACGGCGGTGTCCTGGGGTGAGCCGGGCGGTGTCGATATCGGTCGCCACTTCGAGCCGGGATACGGCCAGCCGAATTATGGCGGCGTCCCGCGCGCGATTCCGTCCTGGAATCAGCCGCAGCATCAGCAGGGCACGTCGCCAAGGACCTACGGCCAATATGGGCAGGCGCAATATGCACAGCCGGATCGACCATCATCGCCCTATTCCGGGGGAGGTTTCGCGCAACAGCCGCACTACGGCGCAACGCACTACGGCAGCTCTCAATACGGCGGTCAGGGAAATACTGGCGCCGAAACGGGCGGCTGGTCGCAGGCCAATCAAAGTCTGGGCCAATCGGCCGCCGGCTTCGTGCAAAACACCTATCAGCCAAGCCAGGAGCCGTCCTCCGGCTTCGATCGGAGCGGTTATCAACACGGTGGCTATGGACACACGAACTACGGTCAGAGCGTGGAGGGCCATGAGAGCACGGGCGCCACGCAACACGATCCGGAATATCGCCGCTGGCGTCATGCGCAGCTGAGCAGTCACGATCGGGACTACGCCACGTGGCGCGGTAATCAAGCGCGTCAATACGACGAGGACTATCACCACTACAGCCAGCAGCGTCATTCGGAGTTCACCGGCCGCTTCGAGGACTGGCGCAAGGAGAACCAAGGCCACATGCCGAAGACCGCCTCGGGCGTCGAACCTGCGGGCAATGCCGGCACGCACGCGAGCGCGAGCGATGTGGGCTCCCGCAGTGGGACCTCCGACGCCGAAGGCGCGGGCAGTGTGTCCTCCGGCGCGCGTCCCGACAAAGACAAGGATAAGTCCGGCGGTAAGTCGCACTGAATCCGGCGACGGAACGGAAATCGGCGGCTCGCGAGAGCCGATTTTTCGTCAGCGCGGCGGGGTAACCACGGGCATGGAATTGGGTCCCGTGGCGGGCGCCGGCTTCTCCATCTCCGCATCGCCCGTCGGCGGCGGCGGGATCGCGCCGCCGGGCGGGACCGGCGGGCGCGCTTCTTCCACCGAACCGGGGACCGGTGGCGGAACCGGCACTGGCGACGGGTCAACCATCGGGGGGGCGCATCCCGCCGGCACGCCCGGAGAGCTGCAGAGTGGACGCGCGCCGGGCGCGACAAGGCTATCGGCCCCCATCGCGCCATTGGCGCCCAGGACGCCGAGCGCCAGCACAAGGCACGCGCGCATGTTCATGACGAACTCCCAAAAGACCCTACAGCGGGCGGCTCCTTGAACAACGGATGCTTGAAAACGAATGTTCCCCGCAGTCGCAATTGGCTACGCTGCCGCGGCACGAGGCATGGGGGGATACATGAGACTGTTTCGCGTTTTGTCGTTGTCGTTGGCGATCTGCGCCCTGGCGTTTGCGGCGCCGGCGTTCGCCAAGTCCGAAACCGTGCTGGTGTTCGGCGGCTCGGGCCAACTCGGCTCCGAGATCGTGCGCGCTCTGGTCGCGCGCGGTCACAAGGTGACCGTGTTCGTCCGCCCATCGTCGAAGATGGACCGCCTGGAAGGGCTCACCTACGGCACCGTGCAAGGTGACGTGCTGGTGGAAGCGGACGTGACCAAGGCTTTCAAGTCGGCGAAGTTCACCGTCGTGGTCGATGCGCTCGCGCGCGGCCGCACGGAAGGAGGCCGCTCATTCGATAACACCCGCAGCGACGGCGATTTCTACGAAGTCAGCGAGCGATACATCTCCAAGGCGGCGAAGGCCGCGCGTGTCCAGCAGGTGATCCTGCACAGCTCCGTCGGCGCCGGCGAAAGCCGCAAGGCCTATCCCCTGTCCCGCCTCGCGGCCATGCAGCCGGTGCTCGACGCCAAGGGTGCGGGCGAGAAGCACGTGACCGACAGCGGCGTGCCCTACACGATCATCCGCAACGCCGTCCTGCGCAACGCCAAGCCCGGCGAACCCGACAACGCGAAGCTCTACGAGGGGCACGCCAAGTTCGGAATCGTCACGCGCACGGAACTCGGCCGGTTGACGGCGGAGTGCGTGGGCAACAAGGCCTGCTTCAACAAGATCTATCACGCCGTCGACGAGAGCCTGGGCATGCCGCCCGGCGTGCAGTAGGCGCCTACTCCGCTGCAGCCTGTGCTGCGCGGCCCACGTCCATCAGCGGAATCGCGTCCAGCGCCCAGCCCTTGTGCTGACGCCGCTGCGGCGAGGGGATGGCATAGGCTACGCGGCCCACGTTTTCCGCCACTTTCGCCGTGTCGATGCGCCAGCCCTTGGCCTGCCACGCTTTGCAGTGCTCGCGATAGCGCGCGAGCGGCCCATCGGCGGGCGTGAAGTTCTCATGGGTGTTGTCTTCCGGCGTGATCACCGGTTCGACCTGCGACAGCACCGCGTCGTCCTGGTTCGAGACGTAGAAGTTCCGCTCGATGATGCGCGCGTCGTGTGCCTCCTCCAGCAGGAAGTTGCGCATGGTGACGAGATAGCCCGCCGTCACACCTTCATCCACCGGCGTCTGCCAGGAATACTGGCGGATGAACACTTTCGGCGTCGGATGGATGTAGGTCCACACCGCGTTGTAGCCGTGATGCCCGGTGCCGACATCGATCATCGCCGCCTCCGTGCGGCCGGAAGCCTCGCGCATGCGCCCTTCCGCGAGCGGCGGCGCGAGCACCTTGTTGTAGAAGCCGGTGCCCCAAGGCGTCTCGCGCATATCCAGCGCGCCGACCTTCGCCCACTCGTCGCTTTGCGTTTCGGTGATGTGGGTGTCGTGCACGAAGGCGTTGTGCGCGGGATCGAGGCCGTTCTCGATGGCGCGCTGAAGGTTGACGTTGCGCGTGCGCTGCTGGCGCGTGGCGCGCCATCCGTCCTGGCCGTACTCGGGGATGTCCTGAATCGGCGGCCGTTCGCTCTCCGGCAGATCGCCGAGGAACACGAAGATCAGCCCGTACTTCTCCTCGACCGGATAGGCGTCGATGCGCGTGCGCGGCGGGATCTTGCCGTCCTTGCCGATGGACGGGATCTTCACGCACTGCCCCGCGCCGTTGAACTGCCAGCCGTGATAGGGGCAAGCGACCGTGTCGCCGATCACCTTGCCGTTGGCGAGCGATCCGCCGCGATGGGTGCACACGTTCGACAAACACTGCGCCTTGCCGGCGGTGTCGCGAAACACCACGAAGTTCTGTCCCAGCATCCGTACTTTGACGGGCGTTGAGGTCACGCTCTCCGCCATGCCGGCGACGTACCAGAAATTGATGAACATGAGCGTGTCCCTCCCTAGCGTCCCCGCCGCGGCCCGTCGGAGCCGAACGGCAAGTAGGTGATCCCGTCGTGCATGACGCCGTTCTCCTTGGCGACGACGCCGGACTTCATCACGAAGTCGATGGCGTGCAGGGCGGCGATATTGTCCAGCGGATTGCCGGTCACGGCAATCACGTCGGCGACTTTCCCGGACTCCAGCGTGCCGACGTGTTCGGATAACCCGAACAAGTCCGCCGTTCCCATGGTGGCCGCCGCAATCGCATCCATCGGCTTCATGCCGTAGCCGACCATCAGGTCGAACTCCTTGGCGTTCTCCCCGTGATTGAAGGTGCCCGCATCGGTCCCGAACGCGATCTTCACGCCCATGGCATAGGCGCGCTCGAAGGCCTTCGCATCGTCGCGCATCTTGAGCGATGGCGGATTGCGCACGCCCAGGAACGGGGGCGGGAAGGCGGCCGACAGGGTCGGCACCAGGAACACGCCCTTCTTCTTCATCTCTTTGAGCGTCGCGTCGTCGACGAAGAATCCGTGTTCAATCGAGTTCGCGCCGGACTTCACCACCTCGGCGATCGCCTTGGGCGTATAGGCATGGACGGCCACCCGCATGTCGAGTTGATGCGCGGCGGTTACGATCGCGGTGAGTTCCTCCAGCGTGAACTGGCTCTCGAAGCTTTGCTCGCCGCTGAAGCCGCCGGTTGCCGTCGCCTTGATGACGTTTGCCCCCAGCTTGTGCTGCATGCGCACGGCCGTCATGCACGACGCCGGGCCGTCGCACACGCCGTTCATCAGGCGCTTGTTGTTGAGGTCGCCGTCCACGCTCGTGTCGTCGCCGTGTCCGCCGGTGGCGGAGATCGGGCTGCCGGAAACGAGGATGCGCGGGCCGATCACGCGTCCACTCGAAAAAAGGTCGCGCACGGCGAAGATGCTCTCTTCGTCCGAACCGAGGTCGCGCACCGTGGTGAACCCCGCGGCCAGCGTGCGGCGTCCGTAGACCACGGCGTTCACGGCGCGGTCCGACAGCAGGGGGGCGGCCCGCCCGCGCCGCGCGGATTGTCCGCGCGTGCCGTCGCCGGATTGCATGTGCAGATGGACGTGCGCGTCCATCAGGCCCGGAAGTACGAAGCGGCTTTTCAGGTCGACCACGCGCACCGTATCGGCGGCTCCGTGGGGCACATCGTCGATATAGCCCGGGGCGATTCGCTCGATACGGTCGTTCTTCACAACCACCGTCATCTCGCGCTGGGCCGGTTGACCCGGCACGGCGAGGAGGGTGCCGGCCTGCAGGAGAACGTAGCGGGCAGGACCGGCCGGGGGTGCGGCGGGGATGGTCTGCGCGGCGGCTGGGGTTGCTTGCCATGCGCCGGCCCAGGCGCCAACCCAAACGACCAAGGCGATCACGACGCTGCCGATCATCAAGCCCCCGCCCGCGCTATCAGCTCCGGTCGGGACTCTCGCGCCATCCACCGCCGGCAGGCAATGGGAATTGTATTATTCCTATGATGTTACAGGCCTTTCGCCGCCTGGAGGACTCAGGCCGTCACGGTTAGCTGCGCGGCGAGCGGCCCTTGGGCGGGGGCGGGGGCGCATTCATGCGGGTCACCCGCTCGGCTTCTTCCTTGGCAAGCCGCTGGGCGCGCAAGCGCGCGGTCTTGGCCTCGTTGGCCGCCCGGAGGTGCTGCATCTCGGCGAAATAGGCTTCGTCGCGGCGGCGGTGTTCTTCCAGCTTTTCCTCCGCGTTGGCGCGGCGCGGCGGTGCCTGCTTGGGCGTCTCGGTCATAGCGATCTCCATCACGGTGGCGCCCCGTCCGGGTCTGGCGCCCGGCTCTCCCGGGGCTATAACGCTGCAGCGCGAAAATCGGCCAATTTCCGTCGTTTGATAGCCGCCCATTGCGAAAAATCGCGAATACGCATAGTTAAAGCGGCAAGCCGGCGAGGGCCCGTGGCTCTTTTTCGCATGCATTTGCGACCGAGATCCGTTGGACCCGCTAGCCGGCGAAAACCAACTTTCTCAGGAAGCGCCCATGCCTGCCGGCACCGTAAAATGGTTCAACACTCAGAAGGGCTTTGGTTTCATCCAGCCGCAAGACGGCTCCAAGGATGTGTTCGTGCACATCTCCGCCGTTCAGAAAGCCGGATTGACCACCCTCAATGAAGGCCAGAAGGTCAGCTTCGACCTCGTCTCCGAACGCGGCAAGACTGCCGCTGGCAATCTCAAGGCCATTTAAGATCCGATGGCGAAAGAAGAGTTGATGGAGTTCGAGGGCGTCGTCACCGACGTCCTGCCTGAAGGCCGCTACAGGGTTAAGCTCAGTAACGATCATGAGTTGATCGCCTACACCGCGGGCCGGATGAAGAAGAACCGCATCCGCACCTTGGTGGGAGACCGCGTCACCGTCGAAGTGTCGCCATACGATCTGGACAAGGGACGTCTCACGTTCCGCCACAAGGATCCCGCGGCGAACCCGTCGGGCCAAGGGCCGCAACGCCGCCCGCCGCCCCGCCGCCGCTAAGCAGCAGTCTTTCCGCAACGAGCGGAGCACCATTCGGTGCTCCGCTCGTTTCATTTGGGGCTTTCGCCGCTTACGGGTGTTCCCCGCGGAACTTTCCCTTTCCGCTCGCGTTGTTTCGCCGCCATGGGTCTGTGCCCCTCAGGCAAAGCGCGTGCGCGCCTATTCTCAACCCTCGGAGCCGATGTGCCAGATAGCGTGCTCCAGCGCAGTCCGGGTCCAGTGCTGGTGGTCGCCGCCACGCGGGCCGAGGCCGTCGCCGCCGAACAACTTCTCGCCGCCGACGGCATTGCGTGCCGCGCCTGCCTGGATGTCGAACTGATCAGCGAGGATTGCGCGGCGGATCTGTCGCACCTCGGCGCGGTCCTCATCGCCGAAGAGGCGCTTCCGGGCGCGGATCTCGCGGAACTCTCATCCCTGGCCGCCCAACAGCCCACGTGGTCGGACCTGCCGTTCATCGTGCTTACCCATCAAGGCACCAACGGAACCCGCTCCCACGCGCGGCTCCAACTGCCGTTGCTGCTGGGCAACGTGGTGTTCCTTGAACGGCCGTTCAACGACATGACGCTTCTCAGCGCCGTGCGCAGCGCGCTGCGGGCGCGCATCCGGCAACTGCAGATCCGCGATCAGATTGCCCTGCGCGAGGCCGGTGCCGCGGCCCTTGCCGAAAGCGAGGCGCGGCTGCGTCTTGCCTTGGCGGCCGGACGGCTTGGCTCGTGGGAGTACACGTTGGCGACGCGGGAAGTAATCGCATCGATCGAATGTCGGGCCCAATTCGGCCTCGCGCCAAACGCGCCGTTCACCGCCGCGCTCTGGGAATCGGCCGTCTTCCCCGAGGACCTCGCGCGGCACAAGGCGTCGATCAAGAAGTCGTTGCGCGAAGGCGGCGACTTCGAGATCGACTATCGCATTCGCCGGCCCGATGGTTCGATACGTTGGATCGAGGCGCGCGGCCGGACCTTGCTCGATACCGAAGGGCGCGCGGTGACGATCGCCGGCGTTTCCCTCGACGTCACGGCCCGCCGCGCCGCCGACGCGGCCCTGCGCGAGAGCGAGGAACATCATCGCCATACCGTCGAACTCAATCCGCAGATTCCTTGGACCGCCAACCCCGACGGGCGGATGCATCACGTCCATGAGCGGTGGCTGGAACTCACAGGTCTCACACGTACGGACGCCATGGACGGCTGGCTGCAATTGCTGCATCCGGACGACCGCGCCGGGGTCAGCGCGGCGTACCGACGCGCCTTCGCGCAGGGCACGCCGCTGGACATCGAACACCGCACCAGGTTGGCCGACGGGACCTACCGCTGGTTCCGCTCCCACGCCCGGCCGCGCCGCCGCGAGAATGGTTCGATACTGCTATGGTACGGCGCGACCGAGGACATCCACGACCGCAAGCGCTCCGAAGAGCACATGCTCCTGATGGTCAACGAGTTGAACCATCGCGTGAAGAATTCTCTGGCGATGGTGCAGGCCATCGCCGCGCAATCCTTCCGCAACGCGAGCTCTCTGCTCGAAGCGCGCGAGGTCTTCATGGGCCGCCTGATGGTGCTGGCGCGTGCCCACGACACGCTCACCACCGAGAATTGGGAAGGCGGCTACCTGCGCGAGATTGTCACCCGCGCCATCAACCCCCACGCCATCGCGCGGGAACGGCGGTTCGTCGTCAGCGGACCGGAGTTGAAAGTGCCGCCGAAGATGGCGCTCGCCATTGCCATCGCCCTCCATGAACTTGCCACAAACGCCCTGAAGTATGGGGCCCTCACGTCGGAGCTTGGCGGCGTGGACGTGCATTGGGATGTTGCGCCGCCGCCCAAGGCACGGCTTCACATGGTCTGGCGCGAACACGGTGGGCCGATGGTGGTCAAGCCGACACGCAGAGGCTTCGGCTCGCGGCTGATCGAGCAAGGGCTGGCGATGCAACTCGGCGGCACGGTGGAAGTCGATTACGCGCCGGAAGGCGTGATCTGTACCGTCGATGCGCCGCTGGTGAATTGAGAGGACACCCATGAACCGTCGACCGCTGCGCATCTTCCTCGTTGAGGATGAAGTGATTCTCCTGATGATGCTTGAGGACATGATTGCCGATCTCGGTCATACGGTCGCCGGCACGGCGCTCCGCGTGGCGGAAGCGCTGGCGGCCGTGCAGACCATCGATGCGGATTTCGCGATCCTCGACGTCAATCTCGACGGCGAACGTTCCTTCCCCGTGGCCGACGCGCTGCGCGCGCGCGGTATCCCGCTGGTGTTCGTGACCGGCTACGGCTCCCGGGGGCTGGAGCGCGAATATGTCCAGACCCGCACGCTCCAAAAGCCCGTGGATCCGGACCTCCTGGCGGCGGCAATCGAGGAGCTGACGGAGCCCGCGCGCACGGGCGGCGCGCCTGCATCCGGCCTCGGCAGCGAACTCGCGCGCTAGCTCTTTCCCAGTCCCGCCCTTCCAGCATCATGGAGAAGGTCCGCGCCCCATTGGCGCGCGTTGGCGGCCTCGGCTAGGGTTCGGGCTCGGGGGGCACGTCATGAAATCCATTCTCGCAGGCCTTGTTCTCGTCATCGCGTTCGCGACGTCCGCGTCCGCGCAATCCAACCTGAAGGCCGCGTGCGAGCAACTCGCCTTCGGTGCGCCGCAGACCGTGGGCGCGCCGCGGAATTTCGCCAAGACCTTCGCCGAATTGCCCGACGCACCCACCGCCATCACCGCCGCCATCATCGCGCCGGCGGAGCGCGACCTACCGGAAGTGTGCCAGGTGGATGGTTACCTGCCGCCCGCCGTCGGCTTCCAGGTGCGCATGCCGACCAAGGCCTGGAACGGCAAGTTCATGATGTACGGCTGCGGCGGTCCGTGCGGGCAATTGTACCGCGAGCACGCGGAAGAGGTGCTGGCGCGCGGTTATGCGGTGGCGGTCACCGACATGGGCCATCGCGGCATCGGCACCATCTACACCTTCAACAATATCCCCGGCATGATCGACTTCGGCTATCGCGCGACCCACATCACCGTGGTGGCGGCCAAGGCGATCATCGAGGCGTTCTACGGCAAACCGGCATCGCGGAACTACTACCAAGGGTGCTCCACGGGCGGCCGTCAGGGCATGGTGGAAGCGCAGCGCTTCCCGGAAGACTTCGACGGCATCATCGCCGGTGCGCCGGTCTACTTCCAAAGCGGCGACACGCCGCTGTTCCTGCGCTGGAGCGCGATCGTCAACAAGGACAAGGACGGCAAGCCGATCCTGGACGCCAAGAAGCTGCCGATGATCCACAAGACCGTGCTCGCCGCATGCGATGCGCTGGATGGCGTCACCGACGGACTGCTGCAAGATCCGCGCAAATGCACCTGGGACCCCGGCGCGATTGTTTGCAAGAAGGGCCAAGGCGACAAGGGGCGGGGCGAAGCCTGCGTGACCGAGGCCGAAGCGGATGTGATCCGCAAGATCTACACCGGCGCGGTGAACTCCAAGGGCAAGAAGCTTTACTGGGGCATGTCGCGCGGCTCCGAATACTACTGGACCCCGGCCTTCATCGGCGCGAACGGCCAACTCGGCACCCGCGCCACCGCGCTCGGGTCGGCCTATTCCTTCTGGTACGAGCCGAGCCCGACGTACGCGGAGTTCGACTATGACCGCGATCCGCCGCGTCTCGGCATGCTCGAACCCTTCTTCGATGCGCGCAACCCGGACCTGCGTGCGCTGAAGGATCACGGCGCGAAGCTGATCCTCTATCACGGCTGGGACGACAACGAGATTCCGCCGGAAGCCACCGTCGACTACTACGAGACCGCCACGCGCACGATGGGCGGGCCTGACAAGACGATGGATTTCTTCCGCATGTTCATGATCCCCGGCATGGCGCACTGCCGCCGCGGCCCCGGCGGCGACGCCATCGATTGGATCACGGCGCTGGAGAACTGGGTGGAGAAGGGCCAGGCGCCCGACAAGATGATCGTCGGCCACCTGAAGGAACAGCAGGCCTACCTCGGCCTGCCGCGCCTGCGCTATCCGGTGGACCCCGCGCGCATCGACCGCACGCGGCCGGTCTATCCCTATCCCACTGCTGCCCGCTGGACCGGCCAAGGCGACGTCAACGACGCTGCGACGTGGGAACAGGCAAAATAAACTCCGCCCGTCATCCCGCACAAGGCGAGCCATGCGAAGCTTGGATCGCCGCGATGCGGGATCCAGGGTTACATCATCCGGCGCTTGTTACCCTGGATCCCGGATCTCGCTTCGCTCGTCCGGGATGACGAACTGCGTTCGTCACTTCTTCACCGCGCGCGCCAACGCGACTTCCTGCTTGAAGTCGATGGCGGCGGTCGAGGTCTTGTTGGAGACGCCGGAGAGAATCTTGGTGTCCACGACCAGTCCCGGCACGACGGAAATCTTCATCGCGCGCGCGAGCTTCAGGTTCTCGATGATCTGGTCGCCGATTTCCGGCGCGTTCATGTCCTTCTTGAGCTGATCCACATTCAGCCCGACCTTCTTGGCGTACTCGAACACGGCCTCGACCGTGAGCTGACCCTTGTGTCCCATCATTGCCTGATGGAAGGCCGTGTACTTGCCCTGCTTCACGGACGCCAGCGCCGCGCGGGACGCGGTGACCGACTCCTTCGTCAAGATCGGGAATTCCTTCACCACCAGCCGCACGTTCGGGTCTTCCTTAAGCAAAGCTTGCAGTCGCGGCTCCGCGGCCTTGCAGTATGAGCACTGATAGTCGGTGAACTCGACGATGGTGACGTTGCCGTTGGGATTGCCGATCACGGGCGAAGCCGGATCGGACAATAAGTCTTTCTGCCGCGCGACCGCCGCCTTCTGCGCGGCATCGCCAAGCGCGGCCATCACGGGATCGTCGGTTGTCGTCGGCCCTGCGTTTTGGGCCTGCGCGGGCACGCTCAGCGCCAGCAACGCGGAAAAAAGTGTAACGGTCAGTGACGGTGTTACTCGCACGGCGCGCTCCTCCCCGGAATTAGGCACGAACCGTAACTATAGCGCGTTTCATGTCACAAAAGTCAGCACTTCTCCGTGCGTGGAAGCATGGAATCGATGCGCGACTCGTGGCATGACTCGGGGCCCCCCGGAGGACAAATCCCATGCGCTTACTCGTCGTCGAAGATGATCAGGAACTGGCCGACGGTCTCGCCAGTTCGCTCGCCCAATCGTCCTATGCGGTCGATACCTATCCCACCGCCGAACTCGCTTTCGCGGCCGCAACCGTCCAGAACTACGACGTGATCGTGCTCGACCTCGGCCTGCCCGACGGCGACGGCGTCGATCTGCTCAAACGCCTGCGTGAGCGCGGCGTGCGCTCGCCGGTCATCATCATCACCGCTCGCGATCAACTGAGCGACCGCGTGCGCGGCCTCGACGGCGGCGCGGACGATTACCTGGTGAAGCCCATCGCGCTCTCCGAACTGGAGGCCCGCATCCGCGTTCAGCTGCGCCGCCAGCAGGCGGAACCGTTCACCCTGCGCTTCGCCGCGGTAGGCCTGGACGCGGTCCATCGCCAGGCCATCGTCGACGGCAAGGCGCTCGACTGCACCGCTAAGGAATACGCCATCCTCGAGGTGCTGGTGCGTGCCCAAGGCCGCATCGTCGCCAAGGAACGCATCTTCGACGGCATCTATGACGCGGAGAGCGACACCAGCACGGCGGCGGTGGAGGTTCACATCAGCCGCCTGCGCCGCAAACTCACCGGCGCGAACAGCAACGTGTCGATCCGCGCGCTGCGCGGACTTGGCTACCGGCTGGAAGCCTCTGCGTGATCCGCACGGCGCCCGCGAGTTCGCTCCGCCGGCAGCTTCTCATCCGGCTGTGCGGGCCGCTGGCCGCGCTCATGCTGGTCGGCGGGGCGCTCACGCTCACCGCCGCCCAGTATTTCGCCACGCGCGTCTACGACGAGTGGCTGTACGACTCCGCGATGGCTTTGGCGTCGCAGATCAAGAGCGACGGCGATGGTCCTTCCGTCACGCTGCCGACCTCGGCGGTGGAGATGCTGGAATACGACAAGACCGACCGCGTGCTCTACGACGTGGTCTCGGCTTCCGGCGAACACGTCTTCGGCAATCACCAGCTTCCGGCGCCGCCGTGGGCGCCCGGCAAACGCCCGGTGTTCTACGACGGCACGGTCGATGGCGATCCGGTGCGGCTGACGGCCGTCGCCGCGACCTCGCCCGCGGCCGTGGGCGACATCGTGATCGTGGCGGAAACGCTGACCAAGCGCAGCGGAATCGTCACCCAGATCCTCGCGGGCATCCTGCCGATCGAGATCGCGCTGCTGGTGATCGCCGGTGTGTTGATCTGGTTCGCGGTCACGTCCGCATTGCGGCGCGTCAACCGGTTGGCCGTTGAGCTTGCCCATATTCAAACCGACGACCTGCGGCCTCTGGCCGAGGTGGACGTGCTGCCGGCGGAGATTCGCCCACTCGCGGAAGCCCTCAACGGCGTCATGGATCGCTTGGCGGAAGCGCGCGACGCGGTGCGGCGCTTCGTCGCCAACGCGGCGCACCAATTGCGCACGCCGCTTGCCGCCATGCAGATCCAGGTGCAACGCGCCCTGCGCGAGACGGACGCGGCCCGGCGCCAGGAAGCACTGACGGCCGTGGACAAAGCCATGGTGCGCCTCACCCGCGTCACCCAGCAGCTGCTCACGCTCGCTCGCGCCGAGCCCGGCAGCGGCAACGGCGCCAACCTGCAGCCGGTCGATCTCGCCGCCTTGGCGCGCCAGGAACTCGAACATTGGGCGGACGCCGCCGTCGCTCGCGGCATCGACCTCGGCTACGACGGTCCGGCCATCGGTCCGCAGATTCTCGGCGATCCCCAGCTGCTCACGGATCTTGTCGCCAACCTGGTCGACAACGCCATCCGCTACAGCGACGCCAACGGTCAGGTCACCCTGCGCCTGAGCACCGATCCGGTCGTGCTCACGGTGGAAGACACCGGCCCCGGCATCGCGCCGGCGGAACGCGAACGTGTGCTGGAGCGGTTCTATCGCTCCCCCGCCAGCAAGGGCACCGGCAGCGGCCTGGGCCTGGCCATCGCCAGCGAGATCGCAAAGCGCCACGGCGCGCGGCTGTCCCTCGGCGCCGGCGAGAACGGCAAGGGCTCGGTCGCCACGGTCGCCTTCGACACCGTGCCGATCCCGCACCGCGTGATGGAACGGGTCTAGGCCCAGTGCGGCCTAGCGCGCATTCGCTTCCATTTCGCGCACGAAAGGTTTCAGTCCGAGCCACAGGATCAGCAGCGCCGGGATGGCGATCCCGATCTGCACCGTCGACATGGCCGGGCCGACGCCGCTTGCGTCCGTGAACACATGGTCGGTCAACACGCCCACCATGGTCGGCCCATACAGGAGGCCGAGGAAGTTGATGGTCATGAGGTACAAGGCGCCGGCTTGTGCGCGCAGGTTGCTGGGCGCCAGCACCACCATGGAGGCTGAGCCCATGCCGGTCGCAACCGCGTTGCCGAAGATGGAGCAGGCGATGAACACCAGCGCGAGTTCCGGTGTGGGCATCAGCGGATAGATCGTCGCCGCCACGCTGGTGAACGCCACGCCCATCCAGCACGTGCGATAGGTCGGCGCGTTCACGCCGCGCGCGACCAGCGCATCGTTGATCATGCCGCCCGCCACCGCGCCCAACGGTCCGAATACGATGTAGGCGAGGCCGAGCCATGCGCCCATGGTGGCCACGTCCCATTGCCACGTGCGTTGGAACAGCGCGGCACTCCAGCCGCCCGCGTAAGCGGCGGTCGTCACGGCGCACATGCCCAGACCCACCGGCAGATAGGACGTCCAGCGCGAACCGAAGTAGCGCAAGGCGTCCCACAGGGAATACGCCTCGCTGGCTTCCCCCACGACCTTTTGCCGCGCCGGCTCCCGGATGAACATGACCGCGATCGCCACCAGCAGACCCGGCAGGCCCACCGCCAGGAACGCCGCCTGCCATCCTTCGATCTGGCCGAACAGCGGCACCTCCACGGTGCCCGCCTTGCTCAACGCGCCCGACACTTTGCCGCCGACGAGATACGCCAAGCCGGTGCCGACCTGCACGCCGCCCATGTAGATCGCCGTCGCCCGCGCGCGGCTGCCCTTGGGGAACATGTCGCCGATCAGCGACAGCACGCTCGGGGTCAGCGTCGCTTCGCCCACGCCCACGCCGATGCGGGAGAAGAACAGTTGCGTGAACGAGCGGCTCAATCCGCAAAACGCGGTCATGATCGACCACAGCGCGATCCCGACCGCGATGATGTTGCGCCGGTTGGCGCGATCCGCCAGCCAGCCGATCGGCCATCCCAGGGTCACGTAGAAGATCGCGAACGCCGGCCCCATCAGCAGGCCGATCTGCGTGTCTGTCAGCTGCAGGGAGCTTTTGATCGGCGTGATCAACAGCCCCAGGATCTGCCGGTCGATGAACGACAGGATGTAAGCCAGCGTCAGCAGCGCCACCGCGCCCC
Organism: Rhodospirillaceae bacterium; assembly: GCA_965279655.1. GTDB lineage: Bacteria > Pseudomonadota > Alphaproteobacteria > Rhodospirillales > Rhodospirillaceae > SCTM01. The sequence continues at coordinate 3,085,983 of OZ257255.1, read as the reverse complement.
AAGCGCGCCAGGGTGTGGCGGAACTCGAAGTCCCGGAACTCGAACTTGGGGTGCTCATACCAGGGGAACCTTCACGACATGGGTTTGATAGCCGGGGCGGGTGTTCAACCGCGCGTACCACGCGGCCATGTTGGGGAACTGTCCATTGTCGCCGCCGAGCGCGAACCAGCGATGGCCAACCGCCCCCAGCGCGATGTCGGCCAGCGTCAGATGCGCTCCGGCGACGAACGGTTGGGCGCCGAGCACCGCCTCGAGGATGGTTAGCGTCTTCGCCATGCTTTCGCGATTGGCCGCGATCGCGCCCGGATCCTGCTGATCCTTCGGCGTGCGTACACGCATGAGAAAGAACGGCGTGGAATGCACAGCGAGCGTGCTCAGCTGCCAATCCATCCAGCGCTCGCACTGGCTGCGCGCGGCCGGGGCGGCGGGATATAGCGGCGTGGCGCCCACCCGGTTGCACAGATAGCGGCAGATGGTGTTGGACTCCCACACCGCCACGCCCGCGTCGACCAGGGTCGGGATCAGCCCGTTGGGATTCAGCGCGCGATACGCCGGCGTGTCGTTGCCGCCGAACGGCCCGCCCACGTCCTCGCGCACGAATGGCAGGTCGAGCTCCGTCAGGGTCCACAGGACCTTCATGACGTTGCTGGACGTGGTCCGCCCCAGCACCTTCAGATCGCTCATCCGGCCCCCCCAATCCCGCAAACCTACACGTCCACGAGACGGTCGAGAACCTGCGGCGTGGAATTATTTCCGACTTACGACAGCGGAATTTCAGCGCGCCTGGCGGCACGACCCGCAAAGGACGATTTCGTACCTAACGATTGACCTGACGCATATCCCAACGCACCGTACGCCCGCTTCAAGAGGGGTCGATTCGTGCAGCTGACTGAAACATCCGAAACGGCGCGCTTGGCGAAGCTGTTCGACTACCAGATCCTTGATACCCCGCCGGAACGGGAGTTCGACGACATCACCGTCGCGGTCGCCCGCCTGTTCAATGTGCCCATGGCGGCCGTCTCCCTGATCGACCGCGACCGCCAGTGGTTCAAGGCGCGCTACGGCATCGGCGCGAGCGAGACGCCGCGCGAGCAGGCCTTCTGCAACCACACCATCAAGGGCGACGGTGTGTTCGTCGTCGAAGACGCCACCAAGGATACGCGGTTCTCCGCCAACCCCTTGGTCACCGGCGATCTCGGTATCCGTTACTACGTCGGCGCGCCGCTCATCACGCCGGACAACCAGCATCTGGGCTCCCTCTGCGTGATCGACAACACGCCGCGCGAGGCGCCGAGCGAGGAATTGCGCACGGTGCTCACCTTGCTCGCGCGCCTTGTGGTGCGCGAACTCGAGATCCGCCGCGTCGCACGCCGCGCCGAGCACCAGGCCACCATGGCGGCGCGTCTCGCCGAGGCGATGCTGACGCTCGCGCAAGCGAACACCCTACCGGAGATCGCCAAGATCGTGGCCGATCATGCCCGCCGCCTGTCCATCTCCGACGTGGCGCGCGTGTCCTTCGGTCACGGCAAGGAGCTGCCGGCCGTGGTGTTGTCCCAACGCACCGAGGGCGCTGCGCTTCCGGCCGTGCCGTGGGAACTGCTCGACGGCACGCTCGCCGGCCGGCCCCCCGGCCAGCCCCTGTCCAAGGTGCCGGCGGACGTCATCGTGCCTTCCGGCAGCGCCTGGTTGGGCGTGCGCCTCGGCGGGCAGGACCATGGACAAAACAGCGCTGTGGCCACCCTCCAGATCTGGCGGCGGCTGACGGCCAGCTATACGGAGATGGAGGTCGGCATCCTCACCGATCTGGCCCGGGTCGCCTCCGCCATGGTCGGCCGCCTGCCCCCTGGAACTTAAGTCCCCGGTTCTTGACACCCTGGCCCGCGCGGGCGAACAGTCTTGAATTGCAACCCGGGGAGTCTTCATGACGGGTACTGTCACCGACCGCGGCCGCGATCTGGCGCGCCAAGTCGAAGCCTTCGTGCGCGGCACGGTCATCGGCTTCGAGAAGGACGCCCGTTGGGACCCCCATGGGCCGTCCGAGGAACTCGTACAGGAACTGCGCGGTCTCGCCAAAGCCGCCGGCGTGCTCACGCCGCACATCCTTCCGGACGGCAATCACCTCAGCCATCAGGACTGCGCGCTGATCCTGCGCGCTTCGGGTCTGTCGCCTCTGGGACCGCTCGCGGTGAACGTCGCCGCCCCCGATGAAGGCAACATGTTCCTGCTCCACCAGGCCGCGAGCCCGGAGCAGAAGGCGCGCTTCCTCGAGCCGATCACCAGCGGCCGCAAACGCTCCGCCTTCTTCATGACCGAGCCCGCCGCCGACAACGGCGCGGGCTCCGATCCCTCAATGCTGAAGACGACAGCCGTCTTGGACGGCAACCACTGGGTCATCAACGGCCGCAAGGCCTTCATCACCGGGCTCGACGGCGCCGGTGTCGGCATCGTCATGGCCAAGACCGGTGAAGGCGCCACCATGTTCCTGGTGGAATTGCCAAGCCCTGGCATCCGCATCGAACGCGTGCTCGACACCATCGACAGCGCATCCCCCGGCGGCCATTCCGTCGTCGCCCTGGAGAACCTGCGCGTGCCGGCGGATCAGATGCTCGGCAACAGCGGCGACGGCTTCAAGCTCGCCCAGATCCGCCTCGCGCCCGCGCGCCTCACCCACTGCATGCGCTGGCATGGCGCCGCGACCCGCTGCCAAGAGATCGCGTCGGATTACGCGGTGAAGCGCCACGCGTTCGGGAAACCTTTGATCGACCATGAAGGCGTCGGCTTCATGCTGGCCGACAACATGATCGAGCTGAAGCAGGCGGAGTTGATGATCGACTGGTGCGCGGCTGTGCTGGATAGCGGCGCGTCCGGCGGCACCGAAAGCTCCATGACCAAGGTGGCCGTGTCGGAAGCCCTGTTCAAGATCGTCGACCGCTGCGTCCAATGCATGGGCGGCACCGGCGTCACGGGCGATACGATCGTCGAGAAGGTGTTCCGCGAACTGCGCGCCTTCCGCATCTACGACGGCCCCACCGAAGTCCACAAGTGGTCGCTCGCCAAGAAGATCAAGCGCCAGCTCTTGCCGAAGAAGCCCGCGTGACCGACGCCGACGACAATCTCGGCACCAGCGCGGTGCGCGCGGCCCATCGGTTCGACGAGGCGGCCCTCGCACGCTGGATGGATGCCAATGTCGCCGGCTACGCGGGTCCGCTCACCGTCGAGCAGTTCAAGGGCGGCCAATCCAATCCCACCTACAAGCTCGTCACCCCGGGCAAGACCTACGTCCTGCGCCGCAAACCGCCGGGGCAGCTGCTGCCCGGCGCCCACGCGGTGGACCGCGAGGCGCGCGTGCAGATGGCGCTCGCGAAGGCCGGCTACCCCGTTCCCCGCATCTTCGGCCTCTGCACCGATGATGCGATCATCGGCACCTGGTTCTACGTCATGGACATGGTCGACGGCCGCATCGTGTGGGACGCGACCTTCCCCGACGTCACGCGCGAGGCGCGCCCGGCGTATTTCGACGCCATGAACGACACGCTCGCGCGGCTTCACAAGGTCGACTACGCCGCCATCGGCCTATCGGATTTCGGTAAACCGGGGAACTATTTCGCCCGCCAGATCGGCCGCTGGTCGAAGCAGTATCTCGCCGATACCGAAGCCGGCCGCGATCCGCATCTCGACAAGCTGGTGGAATGGCTGCCCGCCCGCATCCCGCCCGGCGACGAGACCACGCTTGTGCACGGCGACTTCCGCGTCGACAACATGATCTTCCATCCGACCGAGCCGCGCGTCGTCGCGGTGCTCGATTGGGAACTCGCGACGCTCGGCCATCCCCTCGCGGATCTCACCTACCAGCTCATGATGTATCACATGCGCCCCGAGGTGATCGCCGGCCTCGTCGGCGCTGACTTACGCGCGCTCAACATCCCCAGCGAAGCGGAATACGTCGCGGCCTATTGCAAGCGCACGGGCAGGGACGGCATCCCCGACCTCGACTTCTACATGGCCTACAACCTGTTCCGGCTGGCTGCCATCTTCCACGGCATCAAGGGCCGCGTCGTGCGCGGCACCGCGGCGTCCGCGAACGCCCAGCAGCGCGTGGAAGCGCTGCCGGCGATCGCTGAACTCGCGTGGCGTCAGGCGCAGAAGGTCGGGTAACGCCCCGCGCTTAATCCGCCAGCGCGGGTTCCGCGCTCGGGTCCGCTCGCCTCACCGGGGCTGACAGTGGCTTGCCGACGAACCCGTGGGCGACGGTCACCTCGTGATTCTCCGCCTTGTCCGGGGCCATCTTCACAACACCCGTCACCTTCACCGACTTGCCGTTGAACTTGGCGTCGCGGTTATGGCTGCTCAGCGGCCCGTAGAACGCACCCAGCGTGGTGATGTTGTCCTTGTCCGGGTACAGCACGGCGGCGACACCGCCGTAACCGCCGCTGCCGGCCCCGCGCGGCGCGTACCACACCGCGCCGTCGCGGGTGATCGTCACCTTCGGCTGATCGCTGCGCGCCGGCACCGGATAGAGCGTCATCTTCTCCGTCGCCTCGTTGAAGCGCACCATGTAGTTGTCGGTGCTCGCCCAGATGTTGCCCTTGTCGTCGGGCCACGCATCGTAGGGGTTCGAGAAGTCGATCGGCAGGTCGCGCTCGATCGTCTCGCCGGTCTTGGGATCGAGGCGGCCGAGCTTGCCCTTCTTACCCGTGGACCCATACACGCCGTACCAGACGATGTCGTTGCCATCGATGCCCAGGCGGCGCATCTGCGCCGGCTGCGACTTGATCGGATAGCGCTTGAACTGCTTGGTCGCGGGGTCGAACGTGCCGATGAATCCGGTGTGGTATTCCACCCACCACGGCCGGTCCTTGCTGTCGACCGTCAGGCCGTACGGCCGCGCGCGCCCCTCGGGCTCCTCATAGTATGTGATCTTGTCGGTGGCGCGGTCCCAGTAGCCGATCCGGTTGCCGAGCAGCAGCGAGAACCACAAATTGCCTTTGGAATCGAACACGGGCGTGTGGCCGTACACGCCTTGCGTGGGCGCTTTGTAAAGGTCGGTGAGGCCGGTCTTGGGATCGGTATGGCCGAGCAGCACATCGTCGCCGGCCCACCACACCGTGCCGTCGAAATCCACCGTGATGCCGTGCGGCAAATTGCCCTTTTCCGGCATCGGGATGTCTTTCGTCACGCCCGTGCGCGGATCGACCTGCACGATCGCCGCCGTCGGCTTGTGCCCGCGATCGGTGGCATACACATTGCCGTTGCGGTCGAAGTGGACCTCCTGCGTCCAGCGCTTCGGATTGTCCTTGGTGTTCACGAACCGGTATTCAATGTACTGCGCCTTCGCCAGCGCCGCCGGATCGAGCGTCGGCTCGCTCGGCATCTGCGTCACGCGCGGCTTCGCATCGGCGCCGAAGTTGGTGGCCAGGTAATCGAGCACCAGCTTGCGGTCCGCGGCGCTCAGCCATTCGGGCGGAAACATCGACGGGCCCTTGTCGATGCCGTATTTCCGGAACGCGGCGCCTTCGGTCATGTAGGTGATCATCAGATCCCAGCCGTCGCGGTCCAGGAACCGGTTCTGCAGGAAGTTCACGCCGTGGCACACCATGCAGGTGCGCTCGACCTCCGCGCGGCCCGGGCCGGGCGGATAGATCTTGTCGTAGGGCTCGACGTCGTAGTCTTCCATGAGCCGCCCGCCGACGTAGTTCGGCTTCTTCGCGACGGCCTTCGGCGTCAGGTCCGCCTTCGCCTGGGCATTCGCGGCGATGTTCAGGGTCACCGGCGCCATGTCGAGACCGTCTTTGCGCACGGTGATCTCGTACTTTCCGGGGAACAGATCGACCGCGCGGTATTGCCCGTCCACGGCGAACACGGAATAACCGACGTGTTTGTCGGTGTTGTAGATGTACACCGGCACGATGTCGGACTTCGCGCCGGCCACCGCCCCGGAGATTTCCGCCAGTCCCGGCAGCGTCTTGGCCTGCAAGGGAAAGGCCGCCGCCAATCCGATGGCCAGCGCGCCCGTCCATGTTCCCAAAGACCAAGTTCCGAGTGAACGCATGGCGGCTACCTCCCAATCGCCCGCCCCCCGACGAAATAGATGTCGCGCGCGCGGACGTCGTAAATCTTGGGACGCTTCACCCCACCGCGCAAGCGAATTGGGATCGATATGCGACATGCGAACATGCAAGCTTCGGCGGGTCCCCCAACGGTAAGCTGTGTCGCGCTATGGTGCCGCCGCGCTATCATCAACGCCCCAGCCTTTTTCGGTCAGGTCCTCGTGTTACGCCGCTCAACACTCGTCTTCGCCTTGATACTCGCCTTCGGCGTGTCGCGCGCGCATGCGGATGGCGACGAGTTCTTCGCCTCGGTCCTGCGCCAAGCCGGCGAAGGCGCCAAGAACGGCTTCATGGGCAACGTAAAGGACGACGAGGGCCGCCTTCTGCCGGACGCGATCGTCACGGTTCTGGTCAAGGCGCCCGGTGAGGGTGGGCCGACGGACGTGACGTACAAGTCCTACACCAACATGCTCGGGCGCTATCGCACGCTCGACCCCGTGGACGTCGTCGGCCTCATCCGGGACATCGACGTGGTCTTGAAGCCGGAGGACGTGACGCTCGTCGGCGTCGCGAAGGACGGCTACACGCAGGTCCGGCGGTTTGATCGCAGCAAACCCGGGCAGGCCGTGCGCGAGATCGACTTCGTCATGAAGAAAAACCGGAACTGACGGCGGCTCCGCGCCGACCGCTTCGGCACCCTGAAAAGCATCACGCCCAGTTCCGGGGGGGGACGGAGACTGGGCGTGGAATTGACTGTCGTGGGGGGACGCGACGGTCCCATATACAACGCCGCATCTCGGAATTTGTTCGCGCGAGTCCGGGAAGAATGGCGAGCTTTGCAAGCCTGCCGTGCCGTAGCGCGCTTCGTGGCCTTGTCTCGCCGACCTTCCGAGTAGTTGCGCCGCCTATCGGTCGGTACTTGCAGACCTTAGCCGAACGTCTGCGACCCTCTCCCGATATCTGCGGCTAACGCGGACTTCCATCCCACTCACGAGCCGAGCGATCGCATCTCCGCTGCCAGCGCTTTCTAGAGCCATCACGCGAGAAACGGCGACCATGGCAGACCTGTGCACGCGACAAAATGCGTTTGGATCCAGGTTTTGCTCAATTCGGTTAAGCGTATCTCGGATCAGGTGCGTCTCTGTCCCCGTGTGAAGGGCAACGTAGTTGCCTTGAGCCTCGATCCACTCGACCTGATGGATGGGCAAAAGCTTGAGGCCGCTCCGGGTCTTTATCGCGAATTCCTTCAGCCATCCCGGCCCCTGCTTGTTGAGCCGGCGCGCACCGCGCGGTGATTGAAGGATCGCGGCGAAAGTGGCGATCACAAAGAACAGTAAAGGCCAATTGTCCGCCAACTGTTTTGGAACGGCGACGGAGAGCGGGCGCGTCTCGGCAACGAGTATCCACAGCGCCAGAGGGCAGGAGGCAACAATGAGCGCAGCCGCGATCAACATGAACGAGACCACTTGTATGGCGGCGTTATTAGGCAGCCGACTTCCGCTCAAGGGAAAGCGCCGCATAAGGGCGTAGACAATAGGTGTGCTGAGACTCCCCAGAATGGCCGCCCCGCTGATGCGAATTGCCTCCTGATCCAGTCTCAGGGCGTATCCACCCGCTGCGGCGCGCCACACGTTGCCCGGCTCCAACAGGAGCAGCACCAGCAGCCAATACCCGAACCCGCAGATCATTTGCTCGACGTAATCAGAAGTCGTTGAATCTGTGTGACACAGAGCGGGGATCAATTTCATGACGAATGGCCCGATTAGTGACGAATCGCGCCGCTCCTGACGCGAATGGAGAGGCTCCCAGGTTGTCAGACCGCAAGGTCGTACACAAGGTTACGGGGGTTACAAAGCGTTGGGAGATCGGGATGGTAGTGCTCCGAATATTCATTGTGGCGTTGATTGTTGGAACGCTGTCGTGCTCGCCCGTGTGCGCACGCGAACTGGCGACTGTGCAGAGCGGCGTGGTCGCCGGGAATCGGCAAGGTCAAATTGCCGTCTATCGAGGCATCCCTTTCGCGGCGCCTCCTATCGGCGATCTGAGGTGGCGGGAGCCTCGTCCGGTCGACTCCTGGACCGGTGTAAGGCCGGCGGCGCAATTCGCACCGGCTTGCACACAGGTCGGCGTGTCGATGCCCGGTGAAACGCTCTCGCACGTCAGCGAGGACTGCCTCTATCTGAATATCTGGACGCCGCTCAAAGCCAAGAAGCTGCCCGTGCTTGTGTGGATATACGGCGGCGGTTTCACCAACGGTTCCGCCTCAATGCCGCTGTATTGGGGCGATCAACTGGCGAAGAAAGGGATTGTCGTCGTCACCATCGCTTATCGCGTGGGTCCGCTCGGGTTTCTCGCCCACCCTGAATTGACCGCCGGCTCGCCACATAGCACCTCTGGGAACTACGGCCTCTTGGACCAGATTGCGGCCTTGCAGTGGGTGCAGAAGAACATAGACGCGTTTGGCGGTGATCCGACTCGCGTCACAATCGCGGGCCAATCTGCTGGGGGCATGTCGGTAAGCCTCCTAATGGCGTCACCATTGTCACGCGGTCTCTTCGCCCGCGCGATTGCACAGAGTGGCGGCGTATTTGAGCCGATGCAACTCGCGCCCCGGTTCATGTTGGCGCAGGCGGAGAAGGACGGGCTCGCCGCAGCCGAAGCGATCGGGGCGCACTCGCTTGCCGATTTGCGGGCTAAACCCGCAAACGAGATCATGGGCGGAAAGATGCTCTCAACGGCTCACTTCGTGATCGACCCTTATGTGCTTCCGCTCTCGCCCTATGATGCGTACGTGCGGAACGAATACGCGGACGTGCCCATCCTGATTGGGTCGAATGCGGATGAGGCGAAGTCGTTGATAACCAACATCGATCAGGTGAGCGCGTCCACTTTCGGCGAATACATTCGGAAGAAGTGGGGCCCGTTGCCGCAGGCGTTGCTGGACATCTACCCACACGCCTCCGATGCCGAGGCGCGATCTTCGATGCTGGCATTTGAGCGTGATCTTCGCTTTGGTTGGGATATGTGGGCGTGGGCGCGCCTTCACGCGACGCGTTCCAAAAGCGAGGTCTATTACTACAGCTTCGATCACACGCCCTCGTTTCCGGATTCCTCGGTATATGCAGGCTGGGGCGCAGGTCACTTTTCAGAGCTCTGGTACATGTTCGACCATCTTGACCAAGAAGAATGGACGTGGACGCAGACGGACCGCGCGCTTGCCGAGACGATGGCGAGCTATTGGGCGAATTTTGTGCGATCCGGGGACCCCAACGACAAGCGGCAACCGCGCTGGTTTCCATTTAAGGACGGCGAGCGCGTGCAGCGGTTAGGCCAGCGCGTAAGACCGGATGTCGTCCCCAGTATCCAGGCGCTTCAAGAGTTTGATCGCGTGTATGACGGCGTGAGAGGTCGGCCATTCAATCAGTCGCCATAAGCGCGGTGCCGAGACTGCACACACCGTGACCTTCGACGGATTTCCGTCGCGGCGCTATAATCCTCTGTTGGTCTTTGACATCGTGAAATTGGTCGTCAGGCGTGGGATTGGGCGGAAATTTCCCGCGCGTATTTGGCGCGTAACTGTGCGCGGGCCTTTGCGCGGTTTTGGCTGTTGTCTCCCGAGTCGCGCCCTCCAAAGTAAAAGGGCGGAACCTCGCGGCCCCGCCCTTCGTCTCCATCGTTTTCGAGAGTCTTAGAAGCTGTACGACCCGCGCAGGCCGAACGTGCGCTTCTGCGGCAGCCACAGGCGGATTTCGTTCCGGTTCGGCGCGATCACGTTGGACAGGGAGTCGTTGCCCTTCACGCCGTTGGTGAAGTTCTGGTTGTTGGTCAGGTTCTTCACGAACCCTTCCACCAGGATCGCCCCGTTCTTCACGCCTAGGTGCAGATCGATGATGTCCGTGCCGCCGATCCAGGCCACGTTGGTCGGATCGATCATGTACTTGCCGCGGTGGCGGTAGTCGGCGCGGGTGTACCACTCCCAATCGCCGACGAGTTGATCGGTGTAGGTGCCCGACACCGTCCACGTCCAATCCGGCGCGCCCGGGAAGCGGTTGCCGGTCACGTTGGTCGAGCCGCGGATGTTGTTGCCCTCCGGGGTGTAGACGTAGGCCTTGATCTTGGAGGTCTGGTAATTCGCCGTCGCGGACACCGTCAGCTTCTCGGTTACGGCGAACTCCGCCTCGGACTCGAAGCCCTTCATGTCCACGCTGCCGATATTGGTGACGAGCGTGATCTGCACGATGGTGTTGTTGGCGTTGGCGTAGAACAGCGTGTTCGGCACCTGGCCGTTCTGCCACTTGTCGAAGTAGACGTCGAAGCGCGTGCGCAGGCGGCCGTCCATCCAGGTGGACTTGATGCCCGCTTCCCAGTTGTCGAGCTTCTCTTGTGAGTAGTTGATCTGCGCATTGTTCGCCGCGAGCTGGGCGAGCACCGCCGGGGTCTGGCCGACCAGTGCCGAATTGAACCCGCCCGGACGATAGCCGCGCGACCACAGCGCATAGATCAGCGAGTCGGGCGCGTACTTGTAGTCGAGCGTCACGCGCGGCGAGAAGCTCTTGTACGTGTTGCTCAGGTACGGGCCGCTGGTGGGATACTTCGCCTGGGCCTTGATCTTGTCCCACTGATAGCGCGCCTCGGCGCCGATGGTGAACTTCTCCGCCAGGTCGTAGTACAGGCCGCCGAACAGCGCCGGCGTGGACGATACGGTGCGCGTCCAGATGCCGGTGAAGGCCGGTCCCACCTGCAGCATGCCGTACGGCCCGAGGTTGCCTTTGTTGCGGACGTAGAGGTAGTTCGCGCCCGCCGTCCCACGCAGCCGCTGATCCTGCGGCGAGGTGATGCGCAGTTCTTCGCTGCCGTCATAGCCGAGCGTCTGCGTCAGCAAGCACACGCAGCGGTCTTGCGGGGCGAGCGGGAACTGCACCGCACCGGTGGGCGTGCGCAGATCGAGCGCCGGGTTCCGCAGATTCTGCGAGTTGCGGTACACCGGCGAGATGATGGTCTGCGATTGCGTGCGGTGGATCGCGGTGATCGAGCTGAAATTCCAGCCCGACGGCGTCGTGTAATCGATGTTCAAGTGGCCCATGTAGACCAGCTGCTTGAAGCCGAAGTGTTCCTCGAAGCTGGTCGGGAAGTTGAGCGGATAGTTGTTGGTGTTGCCGAGCAGCAGGTCCTTCAGCCGGCCGGAGACGACGTCGTTGCCGGAGATGATGCTCGGGTCGATGTTCTTCGCGCTCGGCAGCGCGCCGCAGTAGTAGGCGCCCTGCGTGCCGCCCAGCTGGCAGAAGATTTCCTTGTCGCCCTTGAGCGCGATGTCCGGCGGCGCGCCGTCCTCGTCGAGCAGGACGTCGAACAGCGCCTTCACTTTCAGCTTGTCGTTGGGCGTGAACAGCAAGGTGCCGGTAAGCGACTTGCTCGATTGCTGTCCGAGACGGTTGCTCGGGTTGCCTTGGTTCACCCACTGGCCGGCGGTGGAGTAGGCGCGGCCGGTGATGCGCGCGGCGAGCCTGTCGGCGATGATCGGGCCCTCGAGGCTGATCTGGTTGTCGGTCGTGCCGTAGGAGCCGTACTCGACGTTGATCTTGCCCCTGAACTCCTGGCCGGGGTCCTTGGTGACGAAGTTCACCGCGCCCTGAAAGGTGGAGCGGCCAAAGTACACGCTCTGCGGACCGACCAGCACTTCCACGCGGGCCACATCGCCGAGATTCGGCTGGCCGTTGCCGGCGTACGGCGCGCCGTCGATGAACACCTGACCGGTGGAGACCGACAGGCCGCGGAAGGTCAGCTGACGCTGGTTGCGGGAGTTCACGCCGCCTTCGGCCCACAGGCCCGGCGTGTACTGCGCCAGCGTATTGAGGTCCTTGATGCCGGCGGATTCGATGTTCTGGGCGCTCACCGCGGCGATGGCGAGCGGCACCTCCATCAAACTTTCTTCGCGCCGGCGGGCGGTAACCACGATCTCCTCGAGACCGAAGCTCGACTGCTGGGCGAACGACGGCGCCGCGGGAACGGTGAGTGAGAACGCCAGCATCGCGAGCGGCGATACGGCGGCATGCAGGATCGACTTCTTCATGTGAATTCCCCTCTCTGCTGATACCCCACGCCCCAAATCCGGGACGCACTCTCTCCTTCGCCGCAAAGCTGTATTTGCGGCGTCGAACTCCGTTATCGTTAGATCGCGGGCCTCAGCGTTTGTAGTCGCCGCCCACGCTCACCCCTTGCATCGGCAAGCCGGAGCGCATGATCGCCGCCCACGCCCGGTCGCCGCCGAACTGAATGCCCTTGAAGTCACCGGGCGATTTGTCGAAGTCGTTCGTATAGAGCTTCATCCCGCGATAGGCCCACTGCTTGGTGCCGTCCTTGTTCGTCGCGATCGACCAGTTGCCTTCGCCCTTGGCTTCGGCATCGGCCATGATCGGCTTCCACTGCGGCGCCAGGCACGGCTCATCGCCGCACATCGCGATCGCGCCGAAGCCGCGGCGGCTGCCGGTGGTGTTGCGGGTGTAAATCGTCTGTCCGGTGCGGGTGCCGAGCAGAGCCCCCGCGTCGGACTGCTGGATCGTGACCCACGCCGGATAGCCCGGGGCCGGTTCCAGCACCGCCGCGTGCCAGCCCTTCCCTTCGCCGGCGGCCTCCGACGGACCGTCTTCGGGGCCGTAGCGGTACAAGGGCTTGCCCTTGTAGGCCCACTGCTTTGTTCCGTCCTCGCGGGTGACCGTCGACCAGTCGCCGCGCGTGGACGCGGCGATCGGCGCCTCCACCGGATGCCAGGTGTTCAGGCACTCGTCCTTGCAGTTCGACTTTCCCGGCTTGTCCCTGTCGGAGGTGTAGATCGTCATGCCGCGCGGGTCCGCCAGAACGCGGCCGAGCAGCGTGCGGGCGATGGTGACTTCCATCGGCAGCGGGATCGGTTGATAGGCGGCGTACCACAGTTCGCCCTGGCCATCGCCGTAGCTCGTGCCGGGACCGCCTTCGAGCGCATAGGTGTACAGCGGGCGGCCTTTGTAGGCCCACTGCTGCTTGTTATCGACGCGTGTGATGGTGGACCAGTCGCCCACGGGCTTCACATCCGCCGGCGCCAGCAGGGGCGGCCACGCCTGGGCGCAGTCGGCATTGCAGTCCGACTTGCCAGGCACGCGTTCGTCGCGCTCGTAGGTGTAGATCACCAGGCCCTTGTCGGTGACGAACCACCATCCGTCGCCGCGCGGCTTCAGGGCGACGCCGGCCGGCACCGCCGGATCGGCGAAAGCGGCCGAAGCTGTCAGGACAAGAACGGCAAGAGAGGCTGCGAGACGCATGGTTAGGCCAGGATGTCGGTGATGGTCTTGGAGGTTTGCAGGGACCGTGTGCCCCACTTCTCCAGCGGCAGACCCATCGCCTGCATGGCCGTCAGGCCGACGCGGGTGATTGGATCGCCGTTGCCGACGATGTAGTTGCCGGTCTTCAAGCGTCCGCCGGCCTTGCCGATCATCATGATCGGCACGCCGTCGACGGTGTGCACGCGGGCGTAGTTGGTCTCGGTCGCCGCGAAGATCATCATGTTGTCGAGCAACGTGCCGTCGCCTTCCTTGATGTCCTTGAAGGACTGGATGAACGTGGCCAGTCCTTCCATGCTGCGGCAGTTGAACCAGAACGCGGTCTGCTGATAGCCCAGCACCTTGTCCAGCGGCTCTTCGTGCGTCAGCAGATGGTGCGTGTAGGTCTGGCCGGGTTTGCGCATGTGCGACTGCTCGTCGCTGAAGGTCATGTTGAAGACCTTCGTCTGATTGCAGGCCACGGCCATGGCGAGGATCTTGGCCATCAGCTTGTGGTTCTCGATCACCGTGAAGACCTCAAGGCCCTCGCGCAGATGCTCGTCGACGCCCGCGACGGGCTTTGGCTCCGGTACCACTTTGCACGCCTGGTTCGGGGCGGGCTTCTCGAGCTGCACAGCGAGCTGGTTCTCGAGCTGGCGGATGGAGGTGAAGTATTCGTCTAGCCGGGCCTTGTCGTTGGCGCCGAGGGAGTTGGCGAACGCCTTGCTCTCCTCGCTCACCGCCGACAGTACGCTCTTGTGGATCATCACCTGCGGGTTCGGTTTGAACTCCGCCATGTTGGGATCGGCGAACTGCGGCCCGAACACGCGCTGATACAGGTTGATCGCATTGCCTTCGGCGGCGGCGCGGGCGTTGGTGGAGCGCGCCGAGTAGTTCGCGCGTGCCATGTTCATGGCGCACAGATCGATGTTGGGGAACCGCGTGCCGGGGCTGATGTGGTCGGAGATCAACAGGTCCAGCGTCGGCGCGGGGATCTCCACGCTGCTCGACGGCGCCGAACCGGTGCGCGAGGCCACCCAGCCGGAGAAGTGGGTGTAGTTGGAGCGCCCGTCCAGCGGCATGTTGAAGCCGCCGAAGTAGTTCATCTCCTTCTCGTAAGGGATGAGCGCTTCGCATTCCTGCAGGAAGGTGATGCCGGGGCCGCTCGTCGTCTTGGTCTTGATGGCGTAACCGGGCGTGTGGCCCAGACCCCAGAACCATGTGCCGAAGCGCACCGGCAGCGGCGCGCCGGTGGCGGCGAGCGCCGTGCCGCTTTCGTTCAGGAAGGCGTCCAGGAAGGGCAGGGCCACGCCGACGGCCGCGCCGCCGATGGTGCCGCGCAGCCATTGACGACGCGCGATCTTCTTGCGAATGAGGAAGGTCATGAACCCTTCTCCTTTTCGTTCGGGGATGAGTTGTGTGCGGATTTGTCGCCCGCCGCCTTGGCCGGAGCTTCTTTCACGGTGACGAACGCGTCGCTGACGGCGATGCGACGCATCAGGTCGGTGACGCGATAACCTTCTTTGGTGAACTGCTTCTCGAGGTATTGCGTCAGCGGCCGGTCGTCGGGACCGACCTGGCGACCGAGCGCGTAGGACAGCTGACGCTGCACCACGCAGGCCGGCACCGCCGGATTGTCGCGCATCGCCTTGCCCAGACCCGTGGCGTCCGAATACTTCACGCCGTCGAGATCGCCGGTCGTGTCGATGGGTTCGCCGTTCTCGTGCGTGCGCAGCTGGCCGGCGCCGTCGAAATGCTCCAGCGCGAGCCCGATCGGATCCGTCACCTTGTGGCAGCCGGCGCAGGCCGGAAACGTGCTGTGCGCTTCAAGACGCTGGCGCGCGGTCTTGATCGGCGAGGTGGGGTCGTTGAATTTCGAGAAGTCCACATCGCCCGGCGGGTCCGGCACCTTCTGACACAACAGGGATTCGCGGATCGCCCGGCCGCGCAACGTCGGCGAGCTGCGGCCCGGATGGGCATACTGTGAGTCGAAGCTGACGAAAGTGAGGATGCCCGCGCGATTGTCCTCGGGGCTGAACGTGTACTTCATCCAGCCCGCATCGGGCCGGTCGACGGCAATGCGATACACACGCCCTAGGGCGCCGGTCATGAAAGTGTCGCGGGTGGTGAAGAGGTCGCGATAGTCGCCTTTGCGGGTCACCAGCAGGTCAACGATGGTGCGCAGGGTCTGTTCGCGGGCGTCGTTCGCCACCGCTAGGCTGTAAGCCGGGTAGATGATCGAGTCCTTCTCGACGCTGTCGAAGTCGTCGAGCGCCAGCATGTCGGAGAAGAATGCGCGCACGCCGTTCTGCAGGCGCGGGGAGTCGACCATCTTTTCGGCCTGGCGGGACAATCCGCTGTCGTTGTCTAGTTCACCCTTCTCCGCCGCCGTCAGCAGTTCGTCGTTCGGCGTGGAGTTCCACAGGAAGAACGACAGGCGCGAGGCCTTGGCGTAGGGCGTGAGCGCCAGGTTGCCCGCCTTGTCCCTCTGCGTTGTGTCGACGATGAACAGGAACTGCGGCGACACCAGCATGCCGGCGATCCCCGACGTGATGCCGGCGTAGAAGTTGCCGGCGATCTCGGCGGCCCGATGGGCTTCGTCGACTTTGCTCTTCAGTTCCGCGTCCGTGAGCTTGTGGCGATAGAGGATGCGGCCGAGCTGGCTGAAGACCTTTGTGGCGCAAGCGTCGTCGGCGGCCTTCACGTCCGCCGGCACGCACGGCAGCAGCAGTTCCCGATTCTCCGGCGTGGTCACTTGCGCCGCGATGGACGTCGCCATGCGGTCGTACTGCTCTAGCCCCGCCGGTGTGATGCGCGCGCTCTGCGCACCGAGGGCATACAGGCCGCCCGTGCGCACCAGCGGATCGAACTGGCCGCCGATGGAGACGCGGTTGCCGAACACGTCGGCGATGACATTGCGGTACTGCGCTTCCGTCAGACGCCGCACATTCGGCTGGCTGGCGATGCCCTCCGGCTCCTGCGGCCCGCAGGCGGACAGCGCGAGGCCGATGGCAACAACGCTAAAGAACTTGGACTTGAACACGCGTGCTTAGCCTTTCAACTTGATGAGGCGCAGCAGCTTGTCGAATGCGCCTTCGTCACCGGCCGTCTTGGCTTCCGGATGCACGACGTAAGCGGCCACGGCCTTGATATCGAACGCCGACGACAGGTGCGTGCACTTGCCGTCCTTGTCAGGGTAACCGTCCGCCAAGCGATGGGCGGCGTACCAGATGCCCGGGCAGTCGATTTGGCCCGTGGAATGGATCGGGCCGATGCTGGTGATGTAGTAGAGGAACTGATCGACACTGGTGTATCCGCCCACCATGCCCTTGGCCGAAGCGCCGTCCGGCGCCATCTCCAGGCGCAGGCGCAGGTCTTTGATCAAGTAGTTCATATAAGTGTAGTTGCCGTAGAACGGCACATGCACGTCGCCGGACTCGGTGGTGAGCACGCCGTCGGTGATCTTGCCTTTCACCGTGCTGGCGTAGCGCGGCTTGCCTTCCGGCGCATCGATGCGATAGCTCGCGAACGGCACGAACTTGCCGGTGCCGTCCAGCGTGTACTGATCGACCGCGCGATAGAAGTTCACCGTGACGTCGTTGTCGTTCTTCGCGTCGTCCACGCCCTCAATCTCGATCAGCGTCATGCCGTTGCCGTTGGACTTGCGGTTCTCGTTGGCGTTGACCTCGTATTGTCCGAACGTATGGAAACCGTAGGTGCAACCGAGCAGGCGATACATCTGGTTGTCGATGCCCTTGGTCTTGCCGTCGGGCGTCTCGAAGTTGTCGTGCTTGCATGTCTTGGACGAGGGCTCGCTGGAATCCGTGCCGTCGAGGTCCATGCCCGTGCCGAGCTTGCCCTCGATGGTGGTGTAGCCGGGATCGGGGATCGACGTGGGGTTCAGGCACACGTCGGTGTTGTTCGGTCCGCGGCGCACGGCGATGAAGAACCGGTCGAGGCGGCTGACCAGACCGTTATTGGTCAACTTCGCGCGTTCCGGCTTCGACAGGCCGCGCCACCAGATCTCGTCATACCCCCGCGTCAGCCCTTCCGGGCACTCATCCAGGAACTTCGACTCATGGATCGAGGTGAACCACGTGGTCACCACGAAGCCCAAGGTCTTGGGCTTGGTCGGCGCTGCCGCCGTGGGGCCGACCATCAAGAGGCCGGCAAGGCCGGCGATGGCCAGTTTCGCCAGGGGAAGCTTGCGCGAGGTTTGGGTCATGGCGGGTTCCAGGTCAGGCCGTGGACACGGCCGCAAAATTCCGACGACAACATCAGAGGTTAGTGTACACCGGCGAATGGGTGGGCCCATCCAAGCGCCCATTATACTGTCCGCGCAGTGAGTCTATGAAAGCTCTAGAAACCCCATCTTGGCCGCAAGTCGCGCTTCTGGCGCTGTCCATTTGGTGGGGGCCTACGCTTGCCGGGTTACAGCCCGCGCTGGCTGCGGCGGATGACATTTACTACGCCTGCGATCTGTCGGCGGACGAGGAGAGCCACGAGGTCTATAGCCCCGGGAAGGGCCATGCGGCGCTCGTCCTGGAGCGGGATACCCTGAAGCTCAGCTGGAATGTGACTTATGAAGGCCTGACCGGCCCGGCCACCTCCGCCGGCCTCTATGGTCCGGATCGCCCCGGCGGAAATGCGGGTTTCCAGGTCGACTTGGCGCCCAAGGGGCTGAAAAGCCCGCTGATCGGCGCCAAAGTCCTCAATGACGGCGAACTCCAGTACCTCGTCACCGGCCGGATGTACGTGAACATCGTCACGCCCAAGTACAAGGACGGGGAATTGCGCTGCCAGGTCACGCGCCTGCGCGGCAAGCCCGAGCCCAAGCCCGCGCTCACGCAGTAAACTCCTCGTATTGCGAGCAGGCCGGCGGCGCGCTTTGGCGCGATCCGCGGAATGTGCCAACCTGCTGAACGTGCAGACAGCAGAGGCGAACACGTGAGCGATCCTTCGTCCCTTGGCCCGGAACAGCAGTTTTTCGCGGATCCCGCTCTCGATCGGATGATGGGTGTGGTGATGGCGATGGCGCAGGAGCTTTACGTCACGCGCGACCGCCTGCGTGGGCTCGAAACTTTGCTGGCGGAGAAGGGCGTTGTCGCCCCCGCCGCCCTCGACCGCGCCCCGAACGAGGCCGAGGTTCGGACGCGTCAGGAAGACCTCAAGGAATTCGTCGGCGCCTTGTTGACGCCGCTGCTGGCACAGAAGACCTCCCATGGATGAGCGATCGTTCTCCGCCGGACAGGCGTTCCTGCTGTCCACCAAGCTGTTCTGGACTCACGCGCTGTTCGTGGCCGTGAAGGACGAGGTGCGCGCCGCGTCGCCGCCGCCCAAGGCTGTGGCGGACGTGGCGAGGGTTCTCGCGCCGAGCACCACTTACCGTTTTTTCGCCTGGCTTGAGCGGCATCTGCAGAAGATGAAGTATTCCGGCCGTTACGGCCTGGTGCCTCATGCGGACGGCCTGCGGCGCGAACTGCTCGCGCGTCTCGATGGAAATGCGTCTCTGGTGAATCTCGATTCCAAGTTGCCGATGCCCGACTACTACAGCGCCGTGGATGTGCATCAGCATCCCGGCGGCGTTTGGTCCGATGAGCTTGGGGGCTTCGTCTACGAGGAAGGCGCACGCTCGACCACGCCGGCGATGGGCGTGAAACACGCGGACCTGCATCAGCGCTTCACCGATCTGATCGTGTCCGAAGGCAAGCCCAAGCGCATTCTCGACATGGGCTGCGGCTTCGGGAAGAGCACGCGGCCGTTCTACCGCGACCTGCCGGATGCGGATATCACCGCCGTGGATCTTGCCGCACCGTGCTTGAATGTCGCCGGTGTGCAGGCCTCGCAGGACCAGGCGCGCAACGTGCGCTTTCTGCAAAAGAACGCTTATGAGACCGGCCTGCCTGCCGGGTCCTTCGATCTCGTCACATCCACCATGCTGTTGCATGAGATGCCGACGGACAAGATCGAGGCGACGATGGCGGAAGCCGCGCGGGTGCTCGCCCCCGGCGGACGCATGGTGCATCTCGATTTCCATATGCTGCCGGATGCGTTCACGCGCTTCATCCACTACGGCCATGCCGCGCGCAATAACGAGGTCTATATGGAGCCCTGGGCGGAGATGGATATCGCCGCGGTGCTGCGCAAGCAGGGCTTTACAGATGTGACCATCGCACCGTTCACGGAAGCCGATCACGTGCCCCCCGACAGCTGGCGGTTTCCCTGGACCGTGATTTCGGCGACCAAGGCGGCCTAGAGAAAGTCCTTCACCAGCCTGACGAATTCGTCGAGGCGGTCGTGGTGTACCCAGTGGCCCGCATCCTCTAGCTCCACGACCGTCGCGTCGCGGAAGTAATTCACCCGGCCGTCTTCCGCGGGATTCGAGGCCCAGCTCTCCTTGCCGTAGACCAAGAGTGTTGGGCAAAGGATGCGCCCGAAGTCCGCTATGATCGCTTCGCGCGGGATGTCATATGGCGGCCAATTCCGCACGGCCGGATCGAATTTCCACGTGTAGGTGCCGTCCGTGTTTTGCCGCACGCCATGTTCCGTCAGGTGCAGCGCCTGTTCCGGCGATAGATGCTTGTTGTTGGCGCGCATCCGCGCGGCGGCTTCCTCGACCGAGGCATAGATGCGCGGTCCGCGTACCGCCAGCTTGCGCTGTTGCTCAATCCACTTGTGCATGCGCTCGGTCATGGAGACCTTCTTCTCTTCTTCTATCTCCTTCGGCGAGGGTCCAACGCCCTCGATGGCGACAATCCGACGCACCAGTTCGGGATAGAGGCCCGTGTAACGCAGCGCGATGTGGCCGCCGTAGGAATGGCCGATGAGCGTAATCGGTGAGATGTCCAGCTGACGGATGAGTTCCGCCAAGTCGAAGATCAGGCCCGCGTCGAAATAGTTGCCGTCGGACGACCATTCGCTGTCGCCGTGGCCGCGCAGGTCCGGCGCGATGACGTGCCAGTCGTGACGCAGATGCTCCGCAACCCAATCCCAATTGCGGCAATGGTCTTCGCCGCCATGCACAAGGACCAGCGGCGGCGCGGATGGGTTGCCCCAGTCGACATAGTTGAGGCGCAGCCGCTGCGAGATGAAGCTATGCGACGTCGGCGAATCAGAGGTCATGCCGGGACCATAGCAAATTTCGCGCGGGGCGATATTCTGCCGCGTCGTTTAAAGGAGTTTCCGTTCATGGCTGAACGCGTCCGTCCCGAGGATGTGCAGGCTTGGCAGGCATCCGTTGGTCAAGGCGAATCCCGCACCGAGACCCTCAGCGTCGAGCCGCTGCGCCGGTTCGCCGCAGCGATAGGTCAGGACCTGGACGTGGAGCGGATCCAGCCATCGCTGGGGCATTGGGCCTATTTCCTGCCGCTGTTCCCGGACAACGAGATGGGCGCCGACGGTCATCCCCGCCGCGGCGGGTTCATGCCGGCCATCACCTTGCCCCGGCGCATGTTCGCGGGCTCGAAGATCACCTTCACCGCGCCGCTCAAGCTCGGCAAGCCGGCGACCCGTGAAGCGAAGATCGCCTCGGTGACGCACAAGGCCGGCAAGACCGGCGATCTTGTATTCGTGGAGGTCGATCACACGGTCACGCAGGACGGCGCGGTCGCCGTGACCGAGCGTCAGACGATCGTTTTTCGTGACGTGGGCGAACCGACGCCGCCCGTGGCGCCGGTGCCGCAGTCCGCGGGGCCGGAAGATGAAGTGTGGCAGCCCGGCACACCGCATCTGTTCCGCTTCTCGGCGGTTACCTTCAACTGCCATCGCATTCACTACGACGAAGCTTACACGGCGAAGGAAGAGGGCTATCCGGGCCTGCTGGTGCATGGGCCGTTCACGGCCTGCAAACTCCACGGCTATGCGCGCAAGCGCGCGGGCCGCGATCTGAAGACGTATGTGTTCCGCGCGGTCGCGCCTCTGTTCGTGGGCCCGGCAATACGGCTTACGCCCGGCAAAGAGCCCGGGGCGGTTGAGGCGATCCGCTGCGACGGCGCTGTTTCCATGTCCGCCACCGCATCGTAGGTGATTTCATGCGCGCGTTGATCAGCAAGGCAGCGGGCGGACCGGAGACTCTTGAGGTCGGAGAGCTGCCGGACCCGGTTGCGGGCTCCGGCGAGATCGTGGTGGCGGTCAAAGCCTGCGGCGTGAATTTCCCGGACGTGCTGATCATCCAGGACATGTATCAGCGCAAGCCGCCGCGGCCCTTCGCGCCGGGGGCGGAGATCGCCGGTGTCGTGGTGAGCGTCGGGCCGGACGTCACTTCGCCCAAAGTGGGTGATCGTGTGAGCGCATTCTCCACCTCGGGCGGTATGGCGGAGCGTATCCGCCTGCGCGCGGTGGATGCGATGCCGCTGCCCGAGTGGGTGTCATTCGAAGACGCGGCGGGATCGGCGCTGACATACGGCACCTCGTATCACGCCCTGCATGATCGCGGTCAGCTCAAGCCCGCCGAAACGCTGCTGGTGCTCGGCGCCGGCGGCGGGGTTGGGATCGCCGCGGTGGAGATCGGCAAGGCGATGGGCGCACGGGTGATCGCCGCGGTATCGTCGCAGGACAAACTTGATGCCGCGCTCGCCCACGGTGCCGATGGTGGCTTTATCTATCCGCGCGAGATCGATGGCCCCGAAGCGAGCAAGAAGCTCGCCGATGCCTTCAAGGCGGCCTGCGCGCCGCAAGGCACGGCGGATGTGATCTACGATCCGGTCGGTGGCCCGTATTCCGAGCCTGCCCTGCGCGCGGCGGCGTGGAATGGGCGCTTTCTGGTGATCGGCTTCCCGGCGGGCGTAGCGAAAGTTCCCCTCAATCTGCCGCTGTTGAAGAACTGCGCCATCGTCGGCGTCGCTTTCGGCGCGTTCGCCATTCGCGATCCGGCGGCGGCGCTGGTCAATCACAACGCGCTGATGGAGCTATTCCGCCGCGGCGCGCTCAAGCCGCATATCTCCGCGCGTTTTCCGCTGGAACGCGGTGCGGAGGCAATCAGGGCGCTCGCCGACCGCAAGGCGCTCGGCAAGATCATCGTGACAATCTCTTAGGGCGGCAAGGCGATCCAGGCCGCCTTGGCCTGCGAATAGGATTCATAGGGGATGGTCTGCGCGAACGTGCCGCCGTCCATCTGGATCGGCTGGTTGGGAACCGCGTCCGCGAGCCATGCTTTGCCGAAGGTCTCGATGAAAATGGCGTCCTTCTGCTTCAGGACGTCGAAGTCCAGATCGCGCAACTTCCTGAACTCCGACAGGGTCAATCCCGGCGGCGCCTGCCATTTGCCGACAGCATCCCGCACCGGACGCAGGATCGGGTTCATGCGAATGATGCGCGGTGTCGCGTCCACGCCGCCCATGGAGACGTGCGCGACGAATGTGGCGGCATCAGGCGGATCGTCCAGGATAGCGTGAGCGATCTTCTTGATGTCGCGCTTGACACTGTAGTCCGGCAGATCTTGCACGAGCGTCGCGTCGGTTCCGGACGCGTTGGACGCAAGAGGTAGGCGCATCGCGCCCGACCCCAGACTGAGCACATGGATCGTGTCGGCGGCCTTTTTGTTGCGCAGGGCTTCGATCACGCCGGCCAGTGCGGGGTTGTTGATGCCCGCGACCGCCCCGTCCCAGTAGCGGCAGCCGGAAACGGCGGCGGGGGCATCGAAATAGTTCACCGGCGCCGTGGAGGAGATGTGGATGGCCTCGTTTAGGGTCGGATTGGCACCGCCCCCGCCGCTGGAGGCAAGGCTCGCGGAGTTTGAGCGGAAATAGGCCGCGCGCACTGTATCGTAGTTGAAGCCCACGATCAGGAGATCGGTGTGCCGCGCCGAGCCGCCGAAGGAACCGCCGCGCGTGGACATCGGCTTGGTTCCCTCCACCGGGAACATGCCCTGAAGCGCCGTGAATTTTTTCGCCGTGTCGTACCTGTAGCCGATCCCGAGCAGTTTCTCGAACGGCCACACGAAGCTGAAGCCGCGACTGGCAAACACCCTCTTTCGCGTCGCCTCGGTGAAGAAGAAATCAAAGGTCTCTTGCAGGGTCCAGTTCTCGCGTAACGCGCCGAGGATGAAGGCGCCGCCTGAGTTGGCCGCGACGAGGTCGAACTTGCCGAGGACCTCGTGCCCCCTGGTCGCTGACCCATAGAGGTCCCTCAACGCCATGGCCTCGAGCATGGCCCAGGTGCCGCCACCATCCAGGCTGAGAATCTTGTAGGCCATGCCCACCCCCCTTCGCTTATCGCCCCCCGGCGAGACTACAAGCCTAGGGTGGTTCGAGGGGTCTGAGAACAGGCATTGCGAGATGGGCTCCTGAGCGGATTCCTGCGATAGTTCCTTCGCTTCAGGGCCGGTGAAGAGGCGGGCCGTCATGGATTTCCTTTGGCCGTTAGGGCTTTGGCTGGCGCCGGCTCTTGTCGTGCTGCCCTTTGCCTATGTGTGGCTGCTGCGCCGCCGTAAGCGTGCGATCGCGTTCTCGGACCTTGGCCTGATCCGCGAGGCCATCGCGGGCAAGGCCAGCTTCCGCCGCCACGTGCCGCCTCTGTTGTTCTTCGCGGCGTTGGTTCTGATGGTCTTCGCGCTCGCGCGGCCCACGGCGGTCATCACGCTCCCGTCTGACCGGGCGACCATCGTGCTGGCGATCGACGTGTCCGGCAGCATGCGCGCACAGGACGTTCCGCCCACGCGCATGGCCGCCGCGCAAGCCGCCGCGCGGACCTTCGTGGCCGAACAGCCGCGCGGTGTCCGCATCGGCTTGGTCGCGTTCTCGGGAAACGCGATGCTGGCGCAGATGCCCACACTGATCCATCAGGATGTTCTCGATGCGCTGGAGCGCTTGCATCCGCAACGCTACACGGCCGTCGGCAGCGGGATCGTCGCGTCCCTGCAGGCGATCTTTCCCGAATTGGAATTGGGTCAGTCACTGTCTTCCGTGAGCGCGCGCGAGCCGCGGTCCCGCGAACTCGGCAAGCCGCCGGAGACGAAGTCCACCGCGCCACCACCTGTCCCTCCGGGCAGCTATACGTCGGCCGTGATCGTCCTTCTCTCCGACGGACGGACCAACGCCGGGGTTCCGCCGCTGGATGCGGCGCGCATCGCGGCGGATCGCGGCGTGCGGGTTTTCACCATCGGCTTCGGCGCGCCGCAAGGCTCGGTATCGGACTTCGGCGGCGGCTTCATGCGCATGCAGCCGGATGCGGAAACCCTCAAGGAGATCGCGGCCATCACGAAGGCCGCCCACTACAACGCGCAGTCCGCGACCGAGCTGAAGGAAATCTACAAGACGCTGACGACCCAGTTTGTCGCAGAGACCAAGCGCACCGAGCTCACGGCCTTCATCGCCGCGCCCGCGCTTATTCTGCTGTTGATCGCAATGGTGCTGTCCCTGCTCTGGTCAAACCGGATGACCTAGCGCGATCGCGCTGTCGGGATAAGCTATTGAAAGGTGGCTGGGGCGCCAGGGATCGAACCTGGGATGTCGGTACCAAAAACCGATGCCTTACCGCTTGGCGACGCCCCAATAAGGCCAGCAAAAGTGGCCGGACATTATGCAAATTGGGCCGCGGCTGCAACCCACCAATCGGGCCGTGATTTCTGCAGAAAAGCCGCGGCATTCTCCGCAGCGCGCAGGGTGGGATAGAGCCCGAAGCACGTCGGCCCGCTCCCCGAAAGACGCGCCAGCAGACAGTCGTTGGTGCCGGTCAGGGCGGCGATCACGTCGCGAATGACGGGCAATTGCTCCCGCGCCGGCGCCATCAGATCGTTGGTGCAGCCGTTCAGCCATACGGCGAAATCGCGTACGTCGGCGAAACTGTCGGGCAGCGCGGCCGCCTTGCCGCTGTGCCGTCCGCCCAGGGCCTTGAACACCGTCGCCGTGGACAGCGCGATGCGCGGATTGGCGAGTACCAGCGCGAAGGGCGGCAAGGGCGGCGCCGGCGACAGCGTCTCGCCGATGCCGGTCATGCGCGTGGGCTTGCGGGCCAGGCACACGGGCACGTCCGCGCCCAAGGCTTGCGCCACGTCGCCGGCGTCGAGCCGTTCGACTTCAAGATCCCAGAGTCTCGCGCAGGCGCGGATCGCGGCGGCTGCATCGGACGATCCGCCGCCGATGCCCGAGGCAACCGGGAGGTTTTTCGTCAGACGCAGGGCCGCGCCCGCGGGCCCGCCGCGCCGCGCGGCGAGATAGCGCGCCGCACGCAGCACCAGGTTGTCGTCGCCCGCGCTCAAGCTGCCGGCGAACGGTCCGTCGATGTCGAGCGACCATTGCTCGGAATCCTCCGCGGCGATCTCATCGCCGACGGCGGCGAACACCACCAGGGAGTCGAGCAGGTGATAGCCGTCGGCGCGCTTACCGCAGATTTGGAGGAAGAGATTGATCTTCGCCGGCGCTGCTTCGCGCAAGGTTTCGGCCGCGCGCGTCAACGGGACTGCTGCGCCTCGTTGCTGGCGAGCCCCTGCGCGACCTTCTTCTGCAGGGCCGAGCGCTGGGTGTCGTCCGGATCGAGGCTGAGCGCCCGGCGCCATTGGAACATCGCTTCCTGGCGGCGGCCGATCTTCCAATAGGCATCGCCAAGATGCTCGTTGATGGTCGGGTCGGCCGGGGTGCTCTCGACCGCCTTCTCGAGGTTCTTCACCGCGCCCTCGGTTTCGCCCATCAGGTACATCGCCCATCCGAGGCTATCCGTGATGTAGCCGTCGCCGGGGCGCAGCTTGTAGGCCTTCTCGATCAGGGCGCGGCCTTCTTGAACGTTCACGCCGCGCTCGATCAACGAGTAGCCGAGATAGTTGAGCAGGCCCGCGTCCTCGCCGTTCAGCGAGATCGCCTTGCGGAAGTCCTTGTCGGCGCGGTCAAACTGCTTGATGCGTTCCAGGGCGATGCCGCGCGCGTAGTAGGCCTGCCAGGACCCCGATTCTCCCTTTGGCCACAGCTTGAAGGCCTTGTCGTAGGCGTCCACGGCCTCGGCGAACTTCTTCTCGCGGCGATAGTGATCGCCGATCGCGACCTGCGCGTCCGGCCAATCCGCCTTTTCCTTGGCGATGGCCTGCAGCATCACGAGTGCTTCGGCCGGCTTCTCCAGACGCTCCAGGTTCTCCGCCATCTGCATTTGCACGGCGAGATAGCCCGGCTCGCTCTTCTTGATCGTGGCCAGCATCGCGTTGGATTCTTCGAACCGGTTCGAGCCCGCGAGCGTGATTCCGATGATGCGCCGCACGAAGCTCATCTCGGGATTGAGGTAAAGCGCGCTCTGCCCGTACACCACGGCCAGTTGCGCGCTGAACGCGGTGTTCGCCGCCTGCAGCAAGATCTGCGACGACGCGAACAGCGCTTCCGCCATGCCGTCCTGCGCGGTGACCTTTTTCGCCACACGCTGCGGATCGACGAACGCGTCGAGGTATCCGTCGGTCATCGGGCTGCCGCCGCGGGCGGCGCGATATTTCGCGACGAGGGCTTTGGCTTCCGCCACCTTGCCCTGGCGCATATAGCCGGCAGTTACCAGTCGCACCATCGACAGCGCCTGGTTTTCGATATGTCCGGCGACCGGCTCGTAATTCGCCAACGCCTCTGCGCCGCGGCCGTAGTGCTCGTTCAGCATCCCGGCCATGACGTTGTAGAGATCGATCGCACCCTTCGGGCCTTGAAGGGGGGCGAGTTCCCCGAGCGCCTTGTCCACGGATTCCTTTGGCGCCAAAGCCCAAGCGCGCAGCATCGGCAGAGAGAAGCCGACCGGGCTCTGGCCGGAGATCTTGCGCAGAAGTGCGTTCGTCTGGTCGTACTCGCCCTTCTTGAAGTGCGCGACCGCCAAGATCAGCGGCGCCATCGAGAGCTGCTGCGAGCCGTCGTAGGACTTCTGGGCCGCCGGGATGGCCGTGTTGAAGTCGCCCACCTGGGCGGCGAGGAAAAACGCCTGGCGCAACAACTCCTGGTTTTCCGGATCGAGCTGCAATGCGCGATTGAAGAACTGGGTAGCGCCTTCGTTGTCGGCGTTGGCCTCCGCATGCCGCGCGGAAAGGTAAGCGCCGCTCAGGGTCTTACTCTTCACGACTTGTGGCGTGACGCTTTGCTTGGCGGAGGCCGCGCAGGCAGGGGCGGTAAGGGCGGCGGTCAGCACGCCGGCGAGCGCGAGGGAAACGAGGCGGACGGTCATGATACCCGGAAAGTTGCCGCAGATGGTTGGCTGCGCCTGGGGCGCGGGCCTGGGGCCATCATACCGGGGCGAAGGGATTCCGGAATGCTCTTTAGACCTGCCTAGGGTCGCCGGAATCCTGACAAAACCGAGAGGTTCGGCTCCGATGCGCCCGGGAACCGCTCACATGTTGGGGTAATTCGGACCGCCACCACCCTGGGGTACGGTCCAGGTGATGTTCTGGCTCGGGTCCTTGATATCGCAGGTTTTGCAGTGGACGCAGTTCTGGGCGTTGATCTGGAACTTCTTCGTTCCCATTTCGCCGTCCACCACCTCGTACACGCCCGCCGGGCAATAGCGCTGGGCCGGTTCCGCCCACAGCGGCAGGTTGCGGCCGATCGGGATCGACGGGTCGATCAACAGCAGGTGGATGGGCTGGTTCTCTTCGTGGTTTGTGTTCGAGATGAACACCGACGACAGCTTGTCGAACGAGATCTTCCCATCGGGTTTGGGGTAGGCGATCGGCTTGGATTTGTTCGCGGGTTTGAGCGTCGCGGAGTCCGGCTTGCCGTGGCCCAAGGTGAAGGGCAGGCCGATGCCGAGATTGTTCATCCACATGTCGATGCCCGCCACGCCCAGGCCGATCAACCCGAACCTGCTCCACAGGGGCTTCACGTTGCGCACGCGATAGAGGTCCTTGTAGGACCAGCTCTTCTTCCACGCCGCCGGATAGGCGGTGAGTTCATCCTGCGCGCGGCCTTCTTTCAGCGCGCCGAACGCCGCTTCCGCCGCCAGCATGCCGGTCTTCATGGCGTTGTGGCTGCCTTTGATGCGCGGCAGGTTCACGAAGCCCGCGGCGCAGCCGATCAGCGCGCCGCCGGGGAACGTGAGTTTGGGCACGGACTGCAATCCGCCTTCGGTGATCGCGCGCGCGCCGTAAGAAATGCGCCGGCCGCCTTCCAGCACAGGCTTGATCGCCGGGTGGAGCTTGAAGCGTTGGAACTCATCGAACGGCGACAGGTATGGATTCTTGTAGTTCAGGTGCACCACGAAGCCGATCGACACCTGATTGTTCTCCAGGTGATACATGAACGATCCGCCGCCGGTGGAGCCGTCGAGCGGCCAGCCCATGGTGTGCGTCACCTGGCCGGGCTTGTGCTGCGCCGGGTCGATCTCCCACAACTCCTTCAGGCCGATGCCGAACTTCGGGAAGTCGGAGTCCTTGGACAGGTCGAAGCGCGCGATGAGTTCCTTCGCCAGCGAGCCGCGCACGCCTTCGGCGATCATCGTGTACTTCGCGCGCAGTTCGATGCCGGGTTCGTACGCGGAGGTCTTCTCACCGTCGCGGCCGATGCCCATGTCGCCCGTGGCGACGCCGACCACCGCGCCGTTGTCGTCGAACAGCACTTCGGACGCCGCGAAGCCGGGATACAACTCCACACCCATGGCTTCGGCCTGCTGCGCCAGCCAGCGGCACACATTGCCGAGGCTGACGACGTAGTTGCCGTGATTGTTCATCAGCGGCGGCATCAGCATGTTGGGCACCTGGA
Organism: Rhodospirillaceae bacterium; assembly: GCA_965279655.1. Taxonomy (GTDB): domain Bacteria; phylum Pseudomonadota; class Alphaproteobacteria; order Rhodospirillales; family Rhodospirillaceae; genus SCTM01. Next base: position 3,057,000 of record OZ257255.1, on the reverse strand, counting down.
CCGAGCCGCCTTCAGTCAGGAACAGGAAGCGGTCGTCGCTGACAGGGGTATTGAGCGGCGCGCCCTTCTCTTTCCAGTCCGGGATCAATTCGTTGAGCGCGATCGGATCGATCACGGCGCCCGACAAGATATGCGCGCCGACCTCCGAGCCCTTCTCGATGACGCACACGCCGATGTCCTGCTCGGCGGCCGCGGCAAGCTGCTTGAGGCGGATCGCCGCCGACAGGCCCGCCGGCCCGGCGCCGACGATCACGACGTCGAACTCCATTGCTTCGCGTTGGCTCATGGATGACCCCAATCCCGCCGTATCCCCAAGGGGTTAGGTATACTCTGCCTGGAGGATGCGGGAAAGAGTCGGGCGTGCATGGCTGACGCCCCAAACTAGGGCTGTCACCCCGGACAAGCCACGCGTTAGCGTGGCGCCGATCCGGGGTCCAGGGCGGCTCGCGCCGTGCCCGTTGCCCTGGGTTCCGGCTCGCGCTTCGCTTGGCCGTGATGACATTTGGAGATGGGGCCGCCGTGGACACCGCTCTTCTTCTGTCGCGCTGGCAGTTCGCCTTTACGATCTCGTTCCATATCATTTTCCCGGCATTCACCATCGGGCTGGCGAGCTATCTCGCCATGCTCGAGTTCCTGTGGCTGCGCACGGGAAAGGACGTGTTCCGGCGCATCTACCGCTTCTGGCTGACGATCTTCGCCGTGTCCTTCGGCATGGGCGTCGTCTCGGGGGTGGTGCTGTCCTACGAGTTCGGCACGAACTGGTCGCGCTTCTCCCAGGCCGTCGGCAACGTCATCGGGCCGTTGATGGCCTTCGAGGTGATGAGCGCGTTTTTCCTCGAGGCCTCCTTCCTCGGCATCATGCTGTTCGGCTGGCAGAAGGTCGGCAAGAAGCTGCACTTCTTCGCCACGTGTGCGGTGGCCGTCGGCACCTTGATCTCTGCCTTCTGGATCGTCTCCGCCAATAGCTGGATGCACACGCCCGCCGGATACTCGATCCGCGACGGAATCTTCTATCCGGAGGACTGGTGGGCGATCGTGTTCAATCCGTCGTTCCCCTATCGCTTCGCGCATATGGTGTCCGCGGCTTACCTCACCACTGCCTTCGCCGTGATCGGCACGGCCGCGTGGTACTTGCTCAAGCGCGTCCATGTGGAACCGGCGAAGGTGATGCTCTCCATGGGCCTGTGGTTCGCGGTGCTGTTCGCGCCGGCCCAAGCGGTGATTGGCGACTTCCACGGCCTGGAGGTGCGCGAATATCAGCCGGCGAAACTCGCCGCGCTGGAGGCGCATTGGGAAACCGGCGGGTCCGTCCCGCTGATCCTGTTTGCCTGGCCGGATATGAAGGCAGAAGAGAACCGCTTCGAGATCGCGATTCCGAAGCTCGGAAGTCTGGTTCTGACTCACAGCTGGGACGGGGTGGTGCAAGGCCTCAAGGATTTCGCGCCTGAGGATCGGCCCTATGCGCCCATCCCGTTCTTCGGATTTCGCGTGATGGTGGGGCTCGGCTTGCTGATGATCGCCGTTGCGGTCGTCGGTGCGATGCTGCATCGCGGTGGACGCGTTTACACGTCGCGTTGGTTTCTGAAGGCCTGTGTCGCCATGACGCCGGCGGGCTTCATCGCCGTCCTGGGCGGTTGGTTCGTCGCCGAGACCGGGCGGCAACCCTATGTGGTGCAGGGCTTGATGCGCACGGCGGATGCGGCATCGCCGCTGCAAGCGCATCAAGTGGCGACATCGTTGACGCTGTTCGTCATCGCCTACGTCATCATCTTCGGTGCGGGCATCTACTACATCCTCAAGCTCGTGCGGCGCGGTCCCGATGCCGCACCGGAGCCTGAAGGCCCGGCCCTGGGCGCTCGTCCGATGGCGGCATCCACATGAGCGAAGCGGAACTCCTTCCCGTCGTCTGGGCCGCGATCATCGCCGGCGGCGTATTCATGTACGTGCTGCTGGACGGCTTCGATCTCGGCGTCGGCATGCTGTTTCTGACCCATCCAGATCGCGCCGCGCGCGACACCATGATGACGGCGGTCGCGCCCTACTGGGACGGCAACGAGACGTGGCTGGTGATCGGCGGCGCGGGTCTGCTGGCGGCGTTCCCGCGCGCCTACGGCATCATCCTGCCGGCGGCGTACCTGCCGATCACGGTGATGCTGATCGCGCTGATCTTCCGCGGCGTAGCCTTCGAGTTCCGCTTCAAGGCGGAACGCTCCCAATACCTCTGGGACATCGCCTTCTGCGCGGGATCGACTGTCGCGGCCTTCGCCCAGGGCGTGGTGCTCGGCGCGTTCGTGCAAGGCATCAAGGTGGAGGATGGCGCGTACGCCGGCGGGGCGTTCGATTGGCTGACACCGTTCAGCTTGTTGGTTGGCGTTGCGTTGCTGCCCGGCTACGCGCTGCTCGGCGCGTGCTGGCTGTTTGGCAAGACCGAGGGGCCTCTGCGCGATCACGCCCGCCGCGCGGCAAGACTCGCATTGATCGGAGTGATGGTCGCGATGGGCGCGATCAGCCTGTGGATGGTGGTGTTCCATCCCGATGTCCGCGAACGCTGGTTCGTCATGCCGAACATCCTGTTCCTCGCTCCGGTCCCGCTCGCGACGCCCACCGCAGCATGGCTGCTGTGGCGCGGGCTTGATCGCGGCCCCGACAGTCGCCCCTTCCTTTTCGCCATGACGCTGTTCGGGCTCGGCTATCTCGGGCTCGGTGTGAGCCGCTGGCCCTTCGTGGTTCCGCCGTCCCTCACGATCTGGGACGCGGCGGCCGCCCCGCGCACCCTCGTGTTTACATTGGTCGGTGCGGCCATCTGCCTGCCGGCAGTGCTGGGCTATACCGCCTATGTGTACCGGGTCTTCCGCGGGAAGGTCGGTTCATCCCACGGATATCATTAGCTTTTTTTCATGAATTCTGGGGCACCTTGCGCCCGGCCCCCACATTGGGCACAACCCCCTGGCTGTTAGTTCTTAAAGGACGCTCCCGTGCGCAACGCTTCGCCCACCCTGATTTCCGCCGTCGCCACCACCGTGTTCGTCGGCACCCTCGGGCTGCTACTCGTGGTGGCGGGCTTCGGCGTCATCCGCGTATGCGAGGAAATGATGGAAGCGCTCGGCTTCCTGCCGGCCCGCTGGGGCGAGAACAACCTGTTGATCCTGGTGCAACTGGCGGCGGCGATTTCCGCGCCGGTCGTGGTGTGGTGCAGCGTGTGGTTTTTCAAGAAAGCCCGCGCCGCCGAGATCAAGATGCAGGCCTACGAAGCCGCCAAGCCGGCTGCTTAAGCAGCCCCGCTCTGCCATACTTTCCGGATGAACCCGGACGCGCTCTCGTCGCCTATTGAAATCCTGCGCTGGTATGTCGATGCCGGTGTGGACGAATGCATCGGCGAAGAGCCGATCGATCGCTTTGCCGTGCCCGCCACGGCACCTGCGTCGGTCCGCGCGCCAGTCGGGGCGCCGGTCGAGCGGCCCGCGCCGGCCATCGCCCGCGCCGCTGCCTTACCACCTGCAATTCCCACGGCAAGCGGCGCGACCGCCGCGCATCTCGCGAGTGCCGCCAACACCGTCGATGAGTTGCGCGCCGCGGTCGAAGCCTACGACGGCTGCAGCCTGAAGCAATTCGCCAGCCGGACCGTGTTCTCCGACGGCAATCCCCAGTCGCGGTTGATGGTCATCGGCGAAGCACCCGGCGAGGACGAAGACCGCCAAGGCAAACCGTTCGTGGGGGTGTCGGGCAAGCTGCTCGATAGGATGTTGAAATCCATCGGCTACACTCGGGATAATTTCTACATCACCAACGTGATGTTCTGGCGCCCGCCCGGCAACCGCAAGCCGACCACGGAAGAGGTCGCGCTCTGCCTGCCGTTCGTGGAACGGCATATCGCATTGGTGGATCCGGCGGTGCTGCTGTTCGTTGGCGGGTTGGCCGCTTCAACGCTGCTGGCCAATCCGCAAGGCATCACGAAACTGCGCGGTCGCTGGTATGAGTTCAACGTGCCCGGACTCCCGCGCCCAGTGCCGGCGATGCCCACCTTTCACCCGGCCTATCTTTTGCGCACCCCGCAGCAGAAGCGCCTCGCCTGGCGCGATCTCTTGGCGGTAAAACAGAAGCTGGACGCGACACAGGGGTAGAAGCCGTGGGCGGCAAGATCGACGAGACCAAACCGTTCCTCGCCATCAACATCGCCGTGATGACGGTGTCGGACACGCGCACGCTGGAGACCGACACCTCCGGTCAGCTTCTTACCGACCGCATTGCCGCCATGGGACATAAGGTTGCCGCGCGCCTTGTCATCAAGGACGAAGTGCCGCTGATCGTCGCGCAATTGAAATCCTGGGTGAACGACCCGGGCGTGGACTGCATCATCACCACCGGCGGCACGGGCGTGACGGGCCGCGACGTGACACCGGAAGCCTTCGCCCAAGTGTGGGAGAAAGACATCCCCGGCTTCGGCGAACTGTTCCGTTACATCAGCATCAAGTCCATCGGCACCTCCACGGTACAAAGCCGCGCCTGCGCCGGCGTCGCCAACGGCACTTATATGTTTGCGCTGCCGGGCTCGAACGGCGCTGTGAAGGACGGCTGGGACGAAATCCTGAAGTATCAGCTCGATGTGCGGCACAAGCCCTGCAACTTCGTCGAACTCATGCCACGCCTGAAGGAGCATCTGTGGCCGAACCGGACCAAAGCGGCGGAATAGCCGTGGCGCCGGGGGGGACCACAGCCAAGCGACGGATCTGCGGCTTCCGCAAAGAGAAAGCGTGGCTGCGTGAGCGCGCGGGCGCGGTGATCGCGGGCGTGGATGAAGCCGGGCGCGGACCGCTCGCCGGGCCGGTCGTGGCCGGGGCGGTGATCCTGCCGATCGAGAAGTGTCCTAAGGCGCTCCGCAACGGTCTGGACGATTCCAAGAAGCTGAGCGCTGAAAAGCGCGAAGAACTCTACGAGCTGTTGCTCGGGTGCGAGGGTGCGGTGATCGGCGTGGGCCGTGCCGAGGTGAGCGAGATCGACAGCATCAATATCCTCCAGGCGACCTACCGCGCCATGGGCCGCGCGATTGAGATGTTGAACCTCGGCATCGACATCGCGCTCGTGGACGGCAACGGCAAGCCGCCGTTGCCGGCGCACATCCAAGTGGACCCGATCATCGGTGGCGACGGGCTGAGTCTGTCGATCGCGGCGGCATCGATCATCGCCAAGGTGACGCGGGATCGCATCATGTGCGCGCTGCATGAGGAGTACCCCGGCTATGGCTGGATCACCAACATGGGGTACGGCACCCGCGAGCACTACGCGGCGCTGACCTCGCTTGGTGTCACGCCCCACCATCGCCGCTCCTTCGCGCCGGTGCGCGCCGTGTTGGCGGGCGAGCAGATTCAGCCGGAATTGTTCAGCGATATCGCGGCGGCGGAGTAGCGCAGGCTCCGCGGTTCCAGATTCGCCAGCGCGGCTTTCGCCGCGCTGCAGCCGCTTTCATATGCGCCGTGTGCGGTCGAGAACCAGTTCGCTGAACACGCTTCGCCCGCAAAGAACAGCCGGTTCTCCACCGGTGCGGCGAGCACTTTGCGGTCGTCTGCGTGTCCGGGCACTGCGTAAGAGTATGACCCACGCGCCAGCGGGTCCGCGCCCCACGCGGAGTGCGCGATCTGCGAGAGCTGCTTACGGATGTGGGAGCCAACAAGACTCACCAGCTCTTCGACAAAAAAGTGAAAAGCTGCTTGGGGGCCGGTGCCCTCCATCGCGCGTGCCAGGCGACCGCCGAGATAGACTTCGATTAGCGGTCTGCCAAACGGGCGCAGGTGATAGCTGCCGGTATCGGTACGGGCGGGATTGCCGAACAAGTGACCATCCGCGGGGAACTGCTCCGCTTCCGCCAGGTGCAGCATGTACTTGTTCGAGAGCCCGAGCGGCAAGTGATCCGCCACGGTCTGCTTGTCCGGCAAGGGCGGATCGAAGGCGATCTCGCCGGAAGCGATCAAGGGCGTCGGGACTGTCACGATGACCTTGCGCGCGACCACATCGCCCTGCGTGGTGGCGATGCGGATGTCCGCGCCGGTGTGGTCGATCAATCGCGCCATGCAGCCGTAGACAATGAGTCGATTGCGTGCGAGCGCGGCGATGGCGGTGCCGTAGCCTTCGCTGACCCGATAATCGATTTCCGTGTCCTGGTAGGCCTGGAGATCGCGAATGGAAATCTCGGCCAACTCCGCGCCGCTGAAGTAGCTCGAGTAGGCGTCGATCAGTGCATTCCATTTCGCGCCCGGCGGCAGAAACGCCCCCGCTGCGGCATCGCCGAGTTTCGCGGCTTGGTCCATCAGGTCGTAGGCACCCTTCAGTGCCTTGCCGAAATCGCTTCGCTCCTCAGCGGTCATTCCCTGGTCGCAGGATTGCTTCTCCCAAGGTGCGGGTGTGCGGTCGATGGTGAAGCCCAGGCTCTTCAGCACGGCAACAAGCGGATTGCGGTTGGCCGAATGCAGCCAGCCCGCGCCTAAGTCCACAGGCCAGCGCGCATCGGTTGTCGGGCCCGCCATGAACGTATGCGCGCGCCCGCCGGCGCGATTGCGCGCTTCGATCCCGAGCGTGGTCACGGCGGCGGAGTTCAACGTCTTCAGCGCACCCAAGCCGGCCGCGCCCATCCCGATGACGGCGATATCTACGCGATTCATGTGGGGTGAACGTCGGAGTGTTCGGAACGGTCCCGTTACAGTTTTCAACGCGAAGCGGACTCGCCGCGCGCTGCGGCATCGTGGCGAGGTGCAAAAATGCATCGAAATCTTTGCGTGGGATTTCGCCGACTCCCACACATTGAGTCCCCGTGATTCACAGCCCACCACATGTGGTGGTGGAAGCGACTCGGGAGGCCTGCAACGTTAACTGTCTATAAGGCGTTGATTCGTATGATTCTTTCCAAGGGCTCCTCTCACTGTCCTGAGTGGCGGTGCGGAAATTGAGGAGCCCAAAATCTTGGGGACACGGCGGCGCCATATGCCGCGGTGAAGAAAAGTGGGGCCAGGAAGGCCCCGCGTTTCAGGGACGCGCATCTCTCGCGAACGAAAGATCTGCGGAGACGCTGGCTTGGCGTCGGTGTGGGGCGAATGAATCGGTCGGACACAGGAACAGGCGCGATGAAAACCAATGTGATCATCTCGGGTGACTGCGTCGACGCGATGAATTCGCTGCCCGCCGGCAGCGTCGATCTCATCTTCGCCGATCCGCCCTACAACATGCAGCTCGGCGGCGAACTGAACCGCCCGGACAACAGCCGCGTCGACGGCGTTGATGACGACTGGGACAAGTTCGACAACTTCGCCGCCTACGACAAATTCACGCGCGAATGGCTCACCGCCGCGCGCCGTGTGCTGAAGGACACCGGATCCCTGTGGGTGATCGGGTCCTATCACAACATCTTCCGCGTCGGCGCGACGCTCCAGGACATCGGCTACTGGATGTTGAATGACATCGTGTGGCGCAAGTCGAACCCGATGCCGAACTTCCGCGGCACGCGCTTCACCAACGCGCACGAAACGATGATCTGGTGCGCGAAGTCCAAGGATGCGCGCTACACCTTCAACTACGATGCCATGAAGAACCTCAACGAGGGCCTTCAGATGCGCAGCGACTGGACGCTGCCGCTGTGCACCGGCGACGAACGCCTGAAGGGCGAGGACGGCAACAAGTTGCATCCGACCCAGAAGCCGGAATCCCTGCTGTACCGCGTCATGCTCGCCGCCTCGAAGCCGGGCGACGTGGTGCTCGATCCGTTCTTCGGCACCGGCACCACCGGCGCCGTCGCCAAGCTCCTCGGCCGCAAGTACATCGGCCTCGAGCGCGACCCCTCGTATATCGCGGGCGCCAAAGCCCGTATCGCCAAAGTGAAACCCGTAGAGGATGAGACTCTCTTGATGACTCCCAGCAAACGTTCCGAGCCGCGCATTCCGTTTGGCACCGTCGTCGAGCGCGGCATGTTGTTGCCGGGTGCGGTGTTGTCCGACCCGTCGGGCCGCTTCACCGCCCGCGTCCGCGCGGATGGCACGCTGGTTTCCTCCGACTCCCGTGGCGATCACCGTGGTTCGATCCATCAGGTCGGCGCCGCCGTGCAGGGCGCGCCGGCGTGCAATGGCTGGACCTTCTGGCACGTACGTATGGGCAAGGAATTGGTCGCCATCGACTTGTTCCGCCAGCAAGTCCGCGCTGAGATCGGCGCGAGCCTGCAGTAAGATTTGCCCATGACCGCCGACGCGCTAAGCTGGGTCATGCGCCGGATCGTTCCCTTGATCGCCGTGGTCAGTCTTGCCCTCGTGGGCATGCATGCCCATGCGGCCGAGCCCGCCGCCAAGGCACCCGCCGCCAAGAAGGCGCCCGCCAAGCGCAAAGTGGTCGCGCAGCCCACGATCTACGACGGCCACTATCGCGGCGTCCTGGTGCCCGCGCCCGCCCTCAACAAGGGCGGTTGCGGCCTGATGTCCGTGCCGGACTTCGTGATCGATCGCGGCAAGGTGCTCCCCACGCCGGGCCTGACCACGTTCGAAGGCAACATCACCGCGGAAGGCTTCCTGTCCGGCAACATGGTGCAGCCGGACGCGACCAAGGTACCGGTCCAGGGCCGCGCGACCGAGGAGCCCGACGGTCAGCACATCCGCGCAGGCCTGATCGACGACAAGACCAACTGCGCCTGGACGATGGAACTGAAAAAGAAGTAGCGCAGCGGAGCGTATCCCTGCGTTCGCGCGTTGTGTCCCGACGGCTGGTTTCCTCATAGCCCGGAGCGACGTCATGCGTGTTCTTCCGTTCCTGATTCTCCCGTTGGGATTTGCGTTTCCTTTGATGGCCGCGGACATGCAGCCGGTGGCGAATTTCGACGGCATCTACGGCGGCACCATCCGCGCCAACATGGATGTGCCCAAGCCCGATTGCGGCGAGTCCCAGGCGATCGCCGTGATCGTGAAGAACGGCACGTTCGATACGGATGCCACCAAGAACCCGGCCGTGCGCGGCAACGTGAACGTCAAAGGCTTCATCACCGGGCAGTTGCGGCGTCCGGACGGGCGTCAGCTGCCCATCGAAGGCCGCGCCGAGGAGATCAACGGCGTGATGACCCTGAGCGCCGGCGCGGTGGACGATGCGCTGGGCTGCAAGTGGGCCATGGACCTGAAGAAGTCGTCCTGACGCCCGGTCCCCCTTCCGCCCATTCCTTGAGCCGACCCATCTTCGGACACCGCTGTCGTTAGTCTTTCCTGCGAATATCGTGGCCGGCGCGATAGGCTTGCACGCGATTTTCGCAGGGGAGGGACGATCCATGAAGCGGGCCATGAAGCGCAGGCATTTCTTCGGGGCGGCGGCGGGGACGGCGGTGGCCGGCATCACGGGCGCGGCATCGGCCGCAGCACCGAAGCCGGCGACGCTGCAGCTGGACGCGACCTACGTCAAAGATCCGAAGCTCGGCAAGAGCATCCCGGTCAACAAGGACCGCGCCTACCAGGTGATGGACGAGCACGGCCTGAGCGGCCTGATCGCGCTGCGTCCGCATAACGTCTACTACCTGACGAACACGGTCACCAACCTGACGGCCTTCGGCGCCGAGTATCCGGGCTTCGGGACATTCCCGCGCAAGCCGGATCAGCCGTCGTTCCTGATCTCCAGCATCGGCAACACCTGGGAGACCATCAACGCGGCGCGCGACGTGCCGCAGGTGATCACCATGTCCGCGCCCAAGAACTGGCAGGACTACGTCAATCCCACCAAGGAGAAGATGAAGGTCGAGCCGGAGTCCGCCGGCCGCCAGGGCGGGCGCTTCGCCATGCGCGAAGGCGCGGTGCTGACGGAGAAGGAGAAAGGCTGGCAGCGCGCGCAGCAAATGTACGGTGCGAACTCCGGCGCCTCGCCGGCCTGGGCGCTGGTGCATGCCATGAAGCAGTCCGGCATGATGCAGGGCAAGATCGCGGTCGACGACATGCGCATCGCGTTGATGCTGCAGGCCATCGGCATCGAAGGCGTGACGTTCGTCGACGGCGACAACATCTTCCGCCAGATCCGCCACGTCAAAACCGACAACGAGATCGCGCTGCTGCGCGTCGCGCAGAAGCTCACGCAAGACTCGGCGATGACGATGGCGCGCGCGCTCGAGCCGGGCATGACCTACGAGGAAGCGCGGCTGCGCTTCTTCGCCGAAGCCGCCAGCCGCGGCGGCAACGCGGGCTTCCTGCTGCTGGGCATGACGCAAGGGCTGTTGCCCAGCGGCGTGATCAAGAAGGGCGAGTCCTACATGATGGACTGCTCCGTGCACTTCAAACATTACCAGGGCGACTTCGCGCGCACGGTCATGATCGGCGAACCGACGGCCGAGAACATGCGCCGCTTCAAAGCGCAGCAGATCGCGCGCGAGGAAGCGTTCTCGATCATCAAGGCGGGCGTGCCGTTCACGAAGGTGGAACAGGTGGCGCGCGACGCGATGATCAAGGCCGGCATGCCCAAGGACATCCCGACCATCAGCCTGCATTCCATCGGCCTGCAGCACGGCGACGATCCGGGCCGCACGGACACGCCGTACGCGGTGCGCGCGGACCTGGTGCTGGCGGAGAACATGGCCGTCACGCTCGACCTGCCGTACCTGCAGGTGGGCCAAGGCGGCGGCCACAACGAGGACATGCTGCGCATCACCAAGGCCGGCTACGAGATCCTGAACGATCCGAAGGACCCGCTGGTGGTGGTGGGGTAGGCGGCGGTTCCCACCGCGTTTTAACGCGGTGAATACGCGGTGATTTTTCCGGCCCTCGGCGCAAGCGGCGGATAAGCAACGAAAATTCCGTCAGGTCGCCCGCGTTTACGCGGCGAATACGCGGAGAAATTTCCGGGTCCCCGCGCGTTTTATCGCGCGAAATACGCGCGGAAAATTTCCGCACAAGACCGACCGCGTTGAATCGGCTAGGAAAATTTCGCGCACGGGCGGGATTTACGCGCGAAATGTCGGGCCGCGCGTCGTCCATAGAAGGTGTTCACAATGGCAAAGAACAAACTGGGGACATAGCGGCCCGGCGACGATTCGTCAAAGCTCACGGTGTGTGCAGTTTGATCAGGTCGCCCGCAGCGCTTCCACAATCGGCATCCGCGCGGCGCGGATGGCGGGGAAGAGGCCGCCGAGCAGGGCGACGAGGCTGGCAAGGGCGATGCCCATCGCCACGACGCCGGGGGTGACGCGCAGCGTAATGACGGCGCCCTGGATGACGTGTTCGCTGCCGTCGAAGGCGATCCAAGCGATCAACGTGCCTATGACCGCTCCGATCGCGCAGAGCAGCAGCGCCTCCACCAGCACGGAGATGACGACCGGCAGACCGCCGAAGCCAAGCGCGCGCAAGGTGCCGATTTCGCGGCGCCGGTCGCTTACCGCGGAGTACATGGTGTTGAGTGCGCCAAAGATCGCGCCGGCGGCCATCAACGCGCCCAAGACAATCGCAGTTGTCTGCAGCAGCTGAATCACGAACTCGTAACGCTTGGTGTAAAAATCCCTTTCGCGAAGGGCGTCAACGGTGAGCGACGGGTTGGTCCCGATGGCTTCGCTCACCCGCGCGTAGTCCGCAGGTGAGTCCATTTTCAGGTTCACGGCGCTGAAGTTGGGCTGCGACAGCGCCGCCATCAGGGTCTCGACATCGCCGACGACCATGGAATCGCCGATGCCGCCGTCGGTGGAGAATACGCCCACCACCGTCCAATCGCCGCCCGGAAGGATGATCTGCGCGCCGAGGTCGAGCCCCTCAAACTGGGCTTGCGCGCTTCTGCCCACGATCACTTCGCGTAGGCCCGGCTCGAACATGCGGCCCGCGATCAGGCGCCGTTCGGGCCACACCTGCATCGATTTGGGCCCGACGCCGTGAATCATCGTAAAGGCGAGCAAGCCGTCCGATTTTTTGACCAATGGAAAATCCGCGAACACGCTGGCCGAGGCGATGGGCTGTCCATCGCTATCGCGTTTGACGCCGGGCGTGTCGATGATCGTGGGCGCATCGGTTCGGCTGATGATACTGCCCAAGGTGCCGAGCGCGCCTTTCGTGACCACCATCACCCGGTCTGGCCGCGAGCCTAGGTCGAGGATGACGCGAAAACCCACCGCGAGAGATTGCAGCGAGATGAAGATCGCGACCACCAGGGCCATGCCGGTGACGATCACCGACGACGGACCGAGACGCTGGGCGAGCGTGCCGACGCTCAGGCGCAGGACAGCGGCGATTTGCGCGAGAAGGTTCATGATCAACGCCCCGCCAGCACGTCGACGATGCTCATGCGGCGCATGCGCCACAAGGGCATCACGCAACCCAGAGCGCCGACAAGGATCGCGGCAAAGGCGGCCAAGCCGATGGATCGCAGCGTGAGCGTGGGTGCGTGGGGCGCCCCGGTGAGGGAGATCAAGGGCGCGGCAACGGCGGCGGCGATCATCCCGATGACCGCACCCATCAGGCACAGGCCGATAGCTTCGGCGATGACCACGGCCAACACGCCCTCCTGGGAGAAGCCCAGGATGGAAAGGACGGCGAATTCCGGCGCGCGCTCACGCACGCTCTGCATCAACACATTGGCGGTGAGGAATAGAAGCATGGTCATCACGCCCAACGCCACCGCGTTGACCATGAAATGCACGTTGCCGAGGCTGCTGAGGCCGGATTGAAAAAACGAGCGTTGAGAGCCGGTGCGCGTGGGGGTGTCGGAGTTCTGGAAGATCTTGTCGATCTCCTTGCCGATGCGCACGGCATCTTTGGGATCGGAAATCTTGGCGAAGATCGCGCTCAAGCTCGGCGCGGGACGGTTCTCGCTGTAAAAGGCATAGTTGCCGATCGCGAAGCGCGCATCGGGCTGCACGTGATCGACAATGCCGACGATCTGGAAGCTCCAGACGCTGGTGCCATCCTTGACCTTGATGGAGGGCGGGGCCGTGAGATTGAACCTATCGCCAATCTTCAGGTCGAACTCCTTCGCCATCGCCCGCATGACCACGATGCCGTCGCGCGTGCGGGCAAGCTCGTCACGCTGGGCGCGGGTGATGATGACGTCGTCCATCACGTCGAAGTAGCCGTCGTCGACGAAATTGACGCCGCGCACCGTCTTGGGGTCCTTATAAGTTCCAAAAATTCCGGATTGGTATGACGTCTTCACCACGCCGGGCACGCGCTGCACCTGATCGACCGCGGCGATCGTAATGCGCTTGCTGTAGGCGCCGATGACCAACAGCATATCTTCATGCGATGTCGCCTCGATCTGACGGAACCCGTCAGAGACGTTCTCCAGCAAGCCGAACAGCATGAACGCGGTGACGGTGGCGAGCAACGTCAGCACCGTCCGCATCCGCTTGCGCCACAGCCCGGCCCAGATAAGGGGGAGGAATTTCATCGGTCGGCCAGGGCATCCACGACGGGGCGGCGGCCTTGCTGCCAGGCCGGGAGGAAGCTGCTCACGCACGCCACGACCAGGGCGGCGGCGAAACCGGCGGCGATCGCCGCCCAGGGCATGCCCATGCTCCTGGGGAAATTCTGCGGCGAGAACGCGACCGCTTGCGTTCCCAGGAAAAGGCCCGCAACGGCGACGGGCAGGATCTGGAGCGCCGCTTCCGCGATCAGAAGTCCAGCGACGCCGGCGTCGGTGAATCCCAGCGTCTTCATCACCGCCAACTCGGTCATGCGTTCGTGTACGGACTGGGTCATGGTGTTCCCGGTCAGGAACATGAGCATGAACAGAACCGCCGCGACGATCGCATCGACGAAGAAGTTGATGTCGCCGAGCGATTGCAAGTTGTTCTCCGTGCTGCTGCGCTCGGTCATGGTGCGCGTCGGCGCCGAGGAACTGGCGAAGAGCCCGTCGATCTCGCGGATGATGCGCGCCGCATCTTCCGGGTTGCCGATGCGCAGCAGGTAACGGCTGATGGTGCTTTTGTCGCGCAGCCGCGCCTCGTCGTAGTAACGCCAGTTCATGACCTGCCAATAGTTCATCTCGGGCGGCTCGGTGGTGGTTCCGACGATGGCGATGACTTCCAGCTTCCACACCTTGTCGCCGTCCACGCGGAGCACGGGCGATTCCAGCGGGATCGTGTCGCCGGCCTTAATGCCGTATTTCTTGGCGATGCCGCCCCCAAGGACGACGCCGTTGGGGGTGTTCGCCAAGGTACGGCGTTGCTCCGGCGTGATGACGATCTGGGGGTATGCGTCGAAGAAGCGATCGTCGGTCGCGTTGATATTCAAAAAATTCCGCGGCCCCTGGTAGGTGCCGAACAATTGGCTCCGCGGCGCGACCAAGGTCACGCCCGGAATCGCCGCGATCTGTTCCTCATAGGCGCGCGGCATGGTTCTCCCGAACCGTGCGTCCACGTACAGACGGTCCATGAGAGAGGTCTCGCGGATTTGGCGGAAGCCCGCGTCGACGGCGCCGAGGGCCCCCACCAGCGCGAAGGCGGCCAGGACCGCGAGCGCGGTGAGGATCGTTCGGCTCGGCTTGCGCCACAGCCCGGACCAGACGAGGGGAAGGAATTTCATCATGGGTTTTTCACCGGGCCCGCAGGGCGTCGATGATCGGCAAGCGCGCGGCGCGGATGGCCGGGAACAGGCCGCCGAAGAAGCCGATGACGAGTGCGATGACCACTCCCACTACCAGAAGGCCTCCCGAAATCCGCAGATAGAACACACCGCCGCCGGCGGTGTGGGTGTTGCCGTTGAAGGCGGCCCAGGCGACGGCGCCGCCAATGACCGCGCCAACGAGCGCGAGCATGAGCGCTTCCGCCAGGACCGAGATCACCACCGGAGTGGCGCCGAAACCGATCGCCCGCAGGGTCGCGATCTCACGCCGCCGCGTGCTGACGGCGGTGTACATCGTGTTGAGCGCCCCGAACACCGCGCCCGCGCCCATGATGATGCCCAGGGTGATCCCGATGAAGCGCAAAAGGTCGGCGAGGGGCTTGCCCTGTTCGGCGATGACCTCGCTCTGCCGGCGCACCTGGACCGACAAACTTGGGTTGGTCGTCAGGGATGCCTTGAAGCGATCGAAAGCGTCCGGGGATTCCAATTGCACTCTGACGGCGTTGTAGTTCTGACGCCGGAAGGCGGAACTCAGGGTGTCGGTATCGCCGATCACGGCGGATTCCGCCATCGGGTGGGTCGCGGCGTAGACGCCGACGATGCTCCAGTTGCCTTCCGGCAATGGGATGATCTGTCCCAATTCCAGCCCTTCGAACTGGGTCTGGAGCGAGCGACCCACGATCAGCTCATGCACCGCCGGCTCGAACATGCGGCCGGCCACGATCTTGTTCTGCGCGTTGAGCACGGACCCTTGGGCGCTCATGCCGACCAGGGTCACGACGGTGTCGAAGCCGTCCTTCTTCTTCGTCACCGGGACGTTCGCGTAGAACTCCGCCGAGGCGATGGGCTTGCCGTCCGCGGTCTTGCGGATGCCCTCAGCGTCCATGGCGGTGACCGCGTTCTCGCGGGTGATCTGGCTGGAGGACGGAAAGAGCGCGCCTTCCATCATGACGACGGCCTGGTCCGCGGGTGCCACCGCGCCCATCGCTTCCACGAAACCCTCGGACAGGGACAAGACCGACAGCACCACGCCCACGACGCAGGCCATGCCGATGACGATGACCGCGGACGCCCCTTTACGTTGGGGAATCGCCCGGAGATTCATGGCCGTGACGACCTTGATCTGGGCGACTGTGTTCATGCGCCCTCACTGCCCCTGCAGCGCCGCCGCCACGGGCAGGCGCGCGGCGCGGATGGCGGGGAACACGCCGCCGATCAGGCCGACGACGGCGGCCCAGATCAGGCCGGTGATCATGACGGGCGCATCGACGCTGATGGGGAACACGATCTGCGTGAAGTTGCCGCCGAGCGTGCTCACGGCGCTGCCGTTGAACACGCTCCAGGCCACGGCCACGCCCAGGAGGCCGCCGAGGACCGCCAGCAGCATGGACTCGCACAGGATCGAGGCGACGATGGGCAGCGGCCCGAAGCCGATGGCGCGCAGGGTGGCGATCTCGAGGGTGCGCGCGCTGACGGCGGCATACATGGTGTTCAGCGCGGCGAAGATCGCGCCGATGGCCATGATGCCGCCCACGACATAGGCGACGAAGTACAGGATCGCGTCGACCTGGCGGCTCTGTTCGCGGTAGTAGTCCGGCTCGCGCACCACCTCGATGCCGAGTTCCGGGTTGCTGGTGAGGGTGTCCTTGAGCTTGGTGAAGTCGTCCACCAGGGCGGTCACGGCCTGGAAACCTTCGCGGCGATAGGCGGTGATCACCGCTTCCACGTCCGCCAGCATCTCGGATTCGTGGGAGTCGCCGGCGCTGGTGAAATTGCCGACGATCGTCCACTCGGTGCCGCGGATGGCGATCTTCTTGCCGACGTCCAAGCCCTGGAACTGGATCTGCGCCGCGGTGCCGACGATGAGTTCGTCGAGGCCGGGCTGGAACATGCGGCCGCTGACGAGCTTGATTTCGGGACGCACCGCGAACGCCACGGGGTTGACGCCGCGCAAGGCCACGTTGGCGCCGTTCTTGTCGCCCTTCTTCGGGACATTGACCATCACGATGGCTTCAGGTGAAGCGAGCGGCTGATTGTTCTCGACCCGGATGCCCGGACTGTCGGCGATCACCGCGGCGGCGCGCCGCGACAGGCTCGAGGACAGCTCCGATTGCGACCCGCCGCGGAAGATCAGCACCCGGTCGTTGCGCGCCGTGCTGGCGACCGTGTGCGAAAAGCCCGTCGCCATGGCGAGTACCGAGATCAGCACCGCCACTACGCCGGCGACGCCGATGACGACGACCAGCGAGGTGCCGACCCGCTGCGGCAGGTTGCGGAAATTCATTCCCGACACGGCGACGAATTGGGTGAGGCTGCTCATGATCAGTGCTTGCGCAACCCGTCGACGATGGAGAGCTGCTTCGCCCGCCAGGCCGGCGGCAGAACAGTGATGATGGCAAGGGCTATGGCGCAGCCGAACCCCATGAAGATGACGATCGACGGCATGCCGGACGCGTAGACCATGTTCTTGATCAGGCCGAAGCTGAAGTAGGCGAGCGCCATGCCGATGGCCGCGGCCCCCAGGCACAGGATCAGGGCTTCGGCGGCGAGCAGGCCGACCACGCCCATGTCGGAAAGCCCCAACGTCTTCATGATCGCGATCTCCGGGATGCGTTCGCGCATGGCCTGCATCATCGAGTTGCCGGTGAGGAACAGGAGCGCGAAGAACACCGCGCCGATGATGGCGCTGACGATGAGGTTGATGTCCCCGAACTGCTTGAAATAGGCCTGGGCGTATTCCTTCTCGTTCTGGGTCTGGGTTTCCTGGGGGCTGTTGGCGAAGGTGGCGTCGATCGCCTCGGCCACGCGCACGGATTGGGCCGGATCGGCGATGCGCACGATGTACCACGCCACGGTGCCGGGGGTGATCGTGCGCGCCTCGTCAAAGTATTCATAGTTGAAGAACAGGGAGTTCGTGCGGCTGGAGTCGCTGGTGTCGTTGAAGATGCCGACGATGTCGAACGTCCATTCCCGCGTGCCGTCGGCCTTGGTCCAGATGCCCGACGGGATGGTGATCTTGTCGCCCACCTTCCAGCCGTACTTGTTGGCGAGTTCGACGCCGATCACCGCGCCGGTGCGGGTGTTGGCCAGCGTTTCGATCAACTCCTTGGAGACTTGGATCTCCGGGAACATCTCGAAGTAGCGCCGCACGTCGACGGGATAGGACAACAGGAAGTTCTTGCGCTCACGGTAATAGCCGCCGAACCACACGCCGTAGGTGGCCAGCGTCACGCCGGGCACCTGTTCGATCTGCTGCAGCATCGACAGCGGCAGGGGCTCGATCATGCTGAACTTGCTGGCGACGTAGAGGCGGTTGATGTTCGCGCTGCGCACCGACTGGGTGAAGGCGGAGTTCACGCCCTGCAGCATCCCGAACAGCAGGAAGGCCGTCATCACCGAGAGCACGGTGAAGGCGGTGCGCGTGCGCTTGCGCCAAATTCCGGCCCAGATCAGCGGCAGGTATTTCATGACTTCATCATCCTACGCCGCGTTGCGCGCGTCGCCCTCGACCAGGCGGCCCTTGTCCATGTGCAGCTGGCGCGACGCATAGGCCGCGGCCTTCGGATCGTGCGTGACCATGATGATGGTCTTGCCCTGCTGCTTATTCAGCATCTGCAGCAGGCCCATGATCTCCTCGGCGGTCTCGCGGTCGAGGTCGCCGGTGGGCTCGTCGCAGACCAGCAAGGTAGGATCGGAGATCAGCGCGCGGGCGATGGCGACGCGCTGCTGCTGGCCGCCGGACAGTTCGCCCGGCTTGTGCTTGGCGCGGTCCGCCAAGCCGACGAGTTCCAGGGCGGCGCCGACATTGCGCATGCGCTGCTCGCTGTTCAGCGACGTCAGCAGCAAGGGCAGTTCGACGTTCCGCTCCGCCGACAGCATCGGCATCAAATTGTAGAACTGGAAGATGAAGCCGACGTGGCGCGCGCGCCATTTGGAGAGCGCGCCGCCCGAGAGCGCATCCACGCGCTCACCGCCGACGGTCACCTCGCCGGCGCTCGGCCGATCGAGCCCGCCGATCAGGTTGAGCAGGGTGGTCTTGCCGGAGCCCGAGGGGCCCATGAGGGCGAGGAACTCGCCCGGCGCGATGTCGAGGTTGATGCTGTGCAGAACCTCGATGCGCTCCTTGCCGCGCGTATAGTGCTTCACCACATTGCGTAGGGATACGACGTTCGTCGGCGGGGACATCGGCGGCTCCTCACTCTTCGGATGGGGTTGCTAAGGCGCGGTCGGTTCCTCGACGCGGATGCGCGCCTTATCGGTCAGTTTGGACAGGTCTCCGGTGGCGAGCTGCTCTCCGGCGGTGACGCCCGACAGCAGAGTTTGCCCCTCCGGCGTGCGTGCGCCTAGCCGCACCGTGCGCCGCTCGACTTCATTGCCATGAATCACGAACACGACTCCGGTGTCGCCGTTCGCGTTGACCGCGTCCACCGGTACCAAGACGCCAGGTGTGGCGGGCTTCTTCTGTTCGCCGGCCTTCTGTTCGCTGAGGAAAGAGACGCGCGCGCCCATCTCGGGCACCACGCGGTCGTCCTTTTCCTTGAACGCCACGCGCACTTTCACCGTGGCCTTGGCGCGGTCCGCGGTCGGGATGACGGTGATGATCTCCGCCGGGATCAGCCAATCCGGATAGGCGTTGAGCTTGATGGTGGCGGGCTGGCCGGAGTGCACGCGGCTGATGAAGTTCTCGCTGACGTCGACCTCGACCTCGAGGGAGTCCATGTCGACGATGGTGCACAGGCCGGTGCGGGTGAAGCCGCCGCCGGCGGAGTTGGGCGAGACCATCTCGCCGGGCTGCGCTGCGCGGGCGGTGACGATGCCGGCGAAGGGCGCGCGCACGGTCATGTCCTCGACCAGGCGTTCCGCCATGGCGCGGGAGGAGCGGGCCACGTCGCGCGTGCGCGTCATCACCGCGAGGGCGGCTTGGGCGGCGTCGTGGTTGGTCTTGGAGGTCTCGAAGGCCGTGTCGCTGATCACGCCGCGCTGGCGCAAGGCCGTGTTGCGCTCAAAGGTGGGCCGGGCGTTGTTGTAGGCGACTTGCGCGGCGGCGAGGTTGGCTTCGGCCTGCTCGACTTGCGCACGCGACTGGGCGAGGGCGGCCTGCGCGTTGGAATCATCCAGCCGCGCGATGATCTGATTGGCCTCGACGCGCTGGCCTTCCTGGATCGGCACCTCGACGACCTTGCCGAGGACTTTCGCCGAGACGGTCGCCTGACGCCGCGCGACGACATAGCCCGAGGCGTCGAGCAGCGACGCGCCGCCGCTCGCGGACGCGGGTGCCGCGGCGCGCGCGGTCGCGGCTTGGACCGGAATTCCTTTCGACCCGAACAGGGTTAGGCTGATGACGATCAGGAGGAGCAGAATGGCCGCGCCGCCGCCGAGCACCCACGCGCGCGGAATCCCGCCGCGCGCCGTCTCAGCCGGCCGTTCGATCTTGAGCTGATCGAGCAGGTTAGCCTTATGATTCACTTGGGCTTCCCCCCAGGCGCCCCGGCATCTTACCCCCAGCTTACCTAAGGCTGACCTGCAACAATAGGGGGAGGCCACGAGGCGGGCTTACTTTAGATTGAGAACCCGGAATTCCGCCGCTCCGGCGGGAATCGATGGCCGATTCGGGCCGGGTGACCGACACTGCCGGCGCTCGGGGAGGGGCCATCCATGATCAGCACGTACGATTTCGCCCGGTGGTTCCATGTCCTCATCATGGGCTACTGGCTCGGCGCCGAGTTCGTGATCAACGCCTGGAGCTGGTACTTCGCGCGCGCCAAGCACCTGACGTATTCGCAGCGCATGGAAATCTGGGAGATGGTGATCGAGACCGATCAGCATGTCCGCAACGCGCTCATCCTCATCATGCCGTTCGGGTTCCAGCTCGCCGCGGAACTCGATCTCTCCCCGGTGAAGGGCGACGGCCTGACGGCGGTGTGGATCGCTTCGCTGGCGTGGTTCGCGTTGATGTGGATGTCCCACCTCACGCTGAAAAAGCCGTCGGGCAAGCTCTGGCGCGATCTCGATCTGTGGGTGCGCACGGCGGTGGCCGTGTTCTTCATCGGGCTCGGGCTCTTCAGCCTCGCGCGCGGCACGCCCTTCGGCGCCGGATGGCTCTCGGCCAAGCTGGTGTTCTATGGGCTCACGATCGCGTGCGGCATCTCGATCCGCCATTTCGTGCGCATGGTCTACGCGGTGATGCCGGCCTATTCGCAGGCGGGCATTTCGAACCCGGAGATCGAGAAGGGCCTGATGTCCGGCATCCGCGGCGCGACCTGGGTGATCGTGGGCCTGTGGGTGTTCGCCTTCATCGCGGGCTACCTCGGCGCGGCGAAACCGTTCTAGCCCGGCGGCTGAGTCCGACCACGAAGAGTCTCTGGCACTCCGCAGGCGGCCCCGCTACCGTCCCCGGCCTAGTTAACCCCCCGGGAGGATTGCCATGGACGATCGCGTATTGCCTGAGAACGATATTTCCCATCTCGCCGACCAAGTCGCGAGCCTGGACCCCAAGATCAATCCGAACATCGGCCGCCGCTTCGCGGTGACCTCGCTGGCCGCCGGCTTCGCCATGGCGGTGCGCCCGGTGAACGCCGCGACGATCACGACCGACGCCACGGGCATCACCGCCGGTGAAGTGCAGCTGCCTGTGAAGGACGGCAAGATCCCGGCCTACCGCGCGATGCCCACGGGCAAGACCAATGCGCCGACGGTTCTGGTGATCCAGGAAATCTTCGGCGTGCACGAGCACATCAAGGATATCTGCCGCCGCTTCGCGAAGCTCGGCTTCTACGCCATCGCGCCGGAACTCTATGCGCGCCAGGGCGACGTCTCCAAGCTCTCCGACATCCCGGAGATTCTGAAGATCGTCGGAACGGTGCCGGACGCACAGGTGTGGAGCGACCTCGATTCCGCCGTCGCCTTCGCCAAGACCGAGAAGGCCGACACCACGAAGCTCGGCGTCACCGGCTTCTGCTGGGGCGGCCGCCAGACGTGGATGTACACCGCGCATAATCCGAACGTGAAGGCGGGCGTGGCATGGTACGGCCCGCTGTCGCCGGCGCCGAAGGACGGCGTGAAGAACCCGGCCGACGTCGCCGACAAGATCAAGGGCCGCGTGCTTGGTCTTTATGCCGGCAAGGACGGCGGCATTCCGCTGACCCAGGTCGATACGATGCGCGAAAAGCTCAAGGCCGCCAATGACACCGGCGCGCGCATCGACGTGTATCCGGAAGCCCAGCACGGCTTCCATGCCGACTATCGTCCCAGCTACGACGAGGTGTCCGCCAAGGACGGCTGGAAGAAGTTGCAGGATTGGTTCAAGGCCCACGGCGCGGTTTAGGCCCTCGGCCTGAAACCGAAACGCCCGCCTCGCAAGGGGCGGGCGTTTTTCTTTAGGTGGTCGCCGTGGCGTAAACCGACAGGTCGAGGCTGCCGTCGAGGGGCAGCGGTTCGTCCAAGGGCAATTGCACGGCCGCCGCCGGCGCTGCCTCCAGGGGCATGCGCTCTTTCGCGACCATCGCCATCTGGAACGCCTGGGTGATCTTGCGGAGCAGATCGATCTCGCTCACGCCCGGTTCGTCGTAGTGATCCGCCATTTTCACGATGCTGTCGGACAAGTTGCGGCACAGGGCGCCGAGTTGCACGTCGCGCAGGCGCGCGGCCACGAGAGAGGCTTCCTGCAGCACGTCGGCCAGCATCAACAGGTCGTTCTGCAGTTCGATCGTGATGAATTTGCTGTCGTAGGCGCGGATCGCGCGGCCGCAGACTTCGCCCAGTTTCGAGCTCTGGGAGTCGAGTTGGGCTTCCAGGACCTTTTCGAGCGAGCTGTGGATCGCCGCCCGCAATTGGTCCTTGTCGAAGTCCTTGCCATTGGCCTTCTCGAGCAAGGTGTTCAGCACCGGAATCTTCTTCGCCGACGTATGAGGTTCGGTGCGGCGGTCGGGCCCGACGTATTCGCCATGGGCGATGAACGGCTGGCGGTGGAAGGCGATCAGGTTGATGCGCTCGCGCACCCGCTCCGACGTCACCGGCTTCACCACGATGTCGTCGACGCCCGCCTTCATCGCATCGCCCAGCGACTTCCGGCGGGTGGGATCTACCAGCATGGTGATCAGCATGAACGGATTTTCGCCGAGCTTCTGGTGGCGAATCTCTTTGATGATCTCGAACACCAAAGGATCGAAATCATCCGACAGCACGAGCATGTCGGGCGGGCTCTCAAGGAGCATCTGCTTCAGCGCATCCGCCGTGGCGTGACACACCACCGCCTTGATGCCCTGTGCAATGAACATGTCGCGCAGTTGCTGGCGCTCGTAGTAGTTCTTTTCGCCGACGTAGACAGTGACCTTTTTAAGGGCGCTGCCATCAAGGCGGGCCATCACACGTTCCCCAGCACATTCAGGGCTGCAGCGTTGGTACCGCCGGAGAACAGGCGCGATCGTTGCCGCGCCGGAAAGCGCGGTCGTCCCCCAGGCGGGTACCGGCAGGAGTTGAAATTCTTCGCGTCCCACACAGCTACAGGCCGTGGCGCATTGTCCGCCATCGGCAGACCCCCCGCAAGGCGGGCGGCCGGGAAGTTTTGTTAAAAGTGGCGATTAGCCAGCGTTTTGCTGGGCGGCCTTGGCGGTTTTCGCCAGTTCGAACGCCTTGGTGAGCTTTCGGATCGTACCGAGCTCGTTGTCGGTCGGATTCTCGTAGTGTTCCGCGGTTTCCTCAACCTGGCGTGCAAGCTGGGTGCAGATATTCGCCAGTTCAGGTTCGCCGATGCCTTTCGCGGTCCGGCCCGCATCCTCCAGCACGCTGACCAGGATGAGCAGGTGCTCCTCCACGGATTTGTCGATGCGCTTTTCCTCGTAGGCCTTGAGGATGAGATTGCAGATGTAACCGAGCTTGAGGCCATGGCTGTCGAGCCGGGCAGACATGACGTCGTTCATGCAGCCCTCGACCTGCCGCACGAGATCGGCCTGGCTGAGCTTCTTGCCCTCGGCCTTGGCCTTCAGCGAATTCACGACCTTGAGCTGCTTGATCGCCGACGGGCGCGCGTCGCCCTGACGGCGCCGTTCCGGACCGAGGTAGTCCGTGGTCGCGATGAACGGCAGCCGGTTGAAGGTGAAGTGACTCACGCGTTCGAGCAGACGTCCGGGTGAGACCGGCTTGATCATCACGTCGTCGCAGCCGGCGAGGATCGCTTTGCGGGTGCTGACGTCGCTGTCCGCGCTCACCATCATCGTGATCATCACGAACGGATTGCGCCCCAGGCGATACTGGCGGATATCGCGCACGATCTCGAAGATGTTGGGCGCGACGTCGTCGGCCAGCACCAGGAGGTCGGGCGTGACTTCCTTGATCGCCGACGTCAGGTCGTCGATGCGGTTGAAGGTGCGCGCACGGCGCAAGCCCTCGGCGCGCATCATCGAGCGCATGCTTTCGCGGATCTGCTCATTCGGGTCGCCGATGTAGATATCGACGTCGCTGAGCCCGTTCTTGTCGAAGTTCTTGAGACCCAAACCGCGAACGCCTTCCCAGAGCCTTGAGCGCCCCCACGTATGGGGGATTTTCAACCTTTCCGCGCATGGAAAAGTATCATTCAAGGCCGAAAGATACAGCGCCAATTATTCGGCGTCGCGACTAATTCGGCGGCTGATACCAAGGAAGCAGGGGGCATCAACGCCTTAGGGAAAAACCAACCCGTTCCGGTTGGGCCACGTATGCGGTCTCGCGTTCAGGTCTTCCGCAGTATTCGCCGCGAAAGGGGCCGCCCGGTACTTTGCAGAACAAGATACCGGGCGGGGTGTGGTGCATTCGCGCGAGAGGGGTCACGCGCGATTGCGCCACTTGGGAGCTTCCGCGTCGAGGATGCTTTCCAGGGTCGCGATCCGGGCTTCCATGCGTTCCATCGCCGCGACCATCTCACCTGCTGCCTGATCGTCCCCGGGGGAGGGCGTGGTGCGGTAGAGCTTGGCGATCTTGTAGGCGAACGCGCCGATGATCGCGACGATGGGGATCGCAAGAGCGGTGAGCGGGATCAGGACCCACATTACGGCCGGCCCGTGCCGCGCAGTTCGCGGTCCATTTGGAATTCACGGCTGGTGACCACGGTCTCCATGGCGCGCAGGCGCTGTTCCATGCGTTCGAAGCGCGCCTTGGCGTCGGCGAAGCGGTAGGAGGGTGTGACCGACTCATGGGTCGGCCAGTCCTCGGTGCGCACGCGCTCGCGGGCCATCCGGCTGCCGGGCTTGGGGTCCAGCATCCAAGCGGCGACGAGATACGTGACGATCATCACCGGCGCCCAGAACAGGGTGGCGACAATCCAGCAGATGCGCACGGCTTTCACGTCCCAGCCCATGTAGTCGGCCAAGCCGGCGCACACGCCGGCGATCTTGGCGCGGTCTTTGTCGAGATAAAGGCGTCGCGGGAAAATCATGGCGTGCGGTCCTTCCAGCGCTCTTTCCAATTCGGCGCTTCAACGTCGAGAATTCTCTCGAGCGCGTTGATGCGCGTTTCCATGCGCTCGGCGGCACGAGTCAGTGCTTCGAGCGCGCCTTGCTCATCCACGCTGAGCTTCGCGTTCTCCTGTTTCCGATTGCGGTAGTGCGCGCCGATCCAGACCGGCGCCACGATGCACATGAACAGGATGGTGGGCACCTTCAGCATGCTGAAGAACGACACCAAGACGGCTGTCAAATCCACGTTCGTATCTCCCCAACCTCGCGCCCCGGATCGCTCCGCGGTTTACGCGCTGCGCTTGCCCAAGCTGTCCTTCAGGCGCTGCAGCTCCTCGTCGATCTGCGTCTGCGTCTGCAGATCGGCGATCTCGTCAGCGAGGGTCTTCGCGCCCTTGCCGAGGTCGAAGGCTTCCACGCGGCCTTCCAGGTCGTCCAGCTTCTTCTCGAAGCTGCCGAAGCGGCCCAAGGCATCGTCGACGCGGCCGTCGTGCAGCGTCGTGCGCACGGACAGCCGCGCGCCGGCGGTGGTGGCGCGGGCCAGAAGGGTGGCCTGCTTTGCCTTGGCTTCCGAGAGCTTCGCCTGCAGGCGGCCGATATCCGTGTCCAGCTCGGCCAGGCGGTCTTTCAGCACGCCGTCGTCCGCGTCGATCATCTTGGCGAGATCGAGAATCTTGGTTTTTTCCACCAGGGCGGCGCGGGCGAGATCCTCGCGGTTTTTCTCAAGCGCGAGCTCGGCGCGCTTCTGCCATTCCTCGGCGGTTTCGGCCAAACGGTCCAGGCGCCGCGCGATTTCCTTGCGGTCCGCGATCACGCGCGCCGCATCGGAGCGCACGTCGACCAATGTGTCCTCCATCTCCTGGACGATCAGCCGGATCAGCTTGGCCGGGTCCTCGGCCTTATCCAGCAGCGCGTTGATGTTGGAGTTCACGATGTCGCTGAGGCGGGAAAAAATTCCCATGGCGGTTCTCCGATGTGGTTCTGACGATTTCGATTCAGACGTTAGGCGGCGAGCGGCGCGAGCGTCGGCACGGTGAGGGTCGCCACGCTCGCGGCGGTCATGACGATGGCGAACAAGGCCGCCGCCGCGTGCTGCAGGATGGCGTCGGTCGTCCCGAAAATCTGGCTCTGGTGCATGGCTTGGTGCCCCTTCGATCTGGCGCGCCCCCTGGCGGCCTCGCCCGTAAGAATTGCAACCACCGTGCCAATCGCTAACTCATTGATTTTCAATAAAATGACGTGAGGGCGATTAAGTTAAAGGGCGAATAGTTAGCGTAAATCGGCAGAAGTTGTCATAAAGTGGAGCATGGCTCACCTTCCGCCGCCTTTGGGGCAATCGCCCGCGTTCCACGCCCATATCGACCATCTCTCCCGGGTGGCGCCGCTCGACCGGCCCGTGTTGCTGATCGGTGAGCGCGGCACCGGCAAGGAACTGTCGGCGGCGCGGGTGCACTTCCTGTCGAAGCGCTGGTCCGGCCCGTTCGTGAAGCTGAATTGCGCGGCGTTGCCGGAGAATCTGTTGGAAGCCGAGTTGTTCGGCGTGGAGCCCGGCGCATTCACCGGCGCGAGCAAACGGCGCCTGGGCCGGTTCGAACTCGCCGACGGCGGCACGCTGCTGCTGGACGAGATCGGCAATGCGCCGTTGGCGGTGCAGGAAAAAATCCTGCGGGTGATCGAGTACGGCGAATTGGAACGTCTCGGCGCATCGGAGACGCTGACCGTGTCCGTGCGGGTGATCGGCGCGACCAATGCGGACCTGCCCGGAATGGCGCGCGCGGGGAAGTTCCGCGAGGACCTGCTCGATCGCTTGGCGTTCGATGTGCTCACGCTGCCGCCGCTGCGCGCGCGCGAAGGCGACGTGGCGGCACTCGCGGATCACTTCGGCCGCGCGATGGCGGCGGAGCTCGGATGGGATGCGTTCCCGGGGTTCACGCCCGCCGCCGCGGAGCGCCTGGTGCGCTACAGCTGGCCGGGCAATGTGCGCGAGTTGAAGAACGTCGTCGAGCGCGCGGTGGCGCATTGCGCCGACCCCACCCGTGCCATCGAGAGTGTGCAGTTCGATCCCTTCGCGTCGCCGCATCGGATGCAAACTCACAAGTCGTCAGAGGAGGTCACGCCCCCCGTCGCGGCGTCCACCTTTGTACAAGAGGGCGGCACCCCCGACGCACTGCCGGATGATTTCCGCAGCGCGATCCGGGCGGTCGGGCGCGACCTCCTGTCACGCGCGCTCGCCGAGGCGCGGCACAACCAACGCGCCGCGGCGCAGCGGTTGGGGCTGACGTATCACCAGTATCGGAATTTGCTGAAGACCCATGGGCTCAGTGAGGCGCGGCGGAGTTCCTAAACTCCGTCGTCATCCCGCCCGCCGACCAGAGGTCGGCCTTTATCTAGAAGCGCGCCTTCGCGCGCGTGGCCGGGATCCACTCATCTGCGGGGCAAAGGCCAGTTGATGGGTTCCTGCGCCTTGAGAAGTGGGCCCCGGCCTTCGCCGGGGTGACAGACTGTGGTGTTGCGGCGCTGTGCCTACGGCAGCTTGTCGCTCAGGCTCACCAACTCATACCGCCGCTCGCCCATGTAGCCGGAGAGGACGGCCATGAAGAGGCCGTCGTCCGTGCACCACATTTGATATTTGTATTCCGCGTCGCCAAGCGTGCCGCCGGGCGGGAAGGAGCTCGTGGTGAAGTGCAGGCAGTTGAACGTGCCCGCCTGCACGGTGATGGTTTCGCGGCCGAGGAACTTGATGGCGAGATGGGCGTGGGCGAGCTTCGGGCCCGTAGCACCCTGCTTGTTCAAGGTCGGCAGGATGAAGTCCTTCACCAGGAATTCGCCGGGGCCTTGGGCGAGCGGATAGTTCGCGATCATCCACGCGTCGCCGACGATGGCGTGATTGCAGAACCCCACCGGGCCGCCGCTCAAGGGATGGCGCTGGCTGATGCGGCCGTCGGCGGTGGTGTTGCCTTCGCATTCAGCCACCTTGTCGCCGAAGCGGAACCAGCTGCCGCCGGTGACGAAGGGCGGGTTCTCGCCGGTGCGGATGCGCACATAGCAATCGCGCGGGCGCATGTCCTTCGTGCCGTACTGGGTGATGTCGCGCTGAACGAACGGCGGATCCTGGATTTCGCACAGCGCGCGCTGCATCAGCGTGCCGTCGCTGTCCTCGGTGATGGTGAAGGTCTCGAACCCGCGCTTGCGGCCCTTGTCCTCCGCCTTGTCGCTGAGGTAGGCGATGGTACCGCTGCGATAGCGCGTGATGCTCATGCGTTCGACCTGCTGCCTTGTGGCCAGCGATCCTCGTCCAGGAAGGCGCGGATGAACAGGGCTGCTTCCTGTGTGTGCAAGTCCAGGAACCCATGGCCCCACGCCGGAAGATCCAGCACGCGGCCGTTCTTGAGATGCGGCAGGATGCGCGCCGTGAACTTCGTCAGGTCGTCGTTGGGGTTCAGCACCAGGATGGGCGCCGCCACATCGCCGATGTTGTCGGGATAGGAATAGGAGAACGCGGCGCCGTGGCCCCAATGCCGGCGCGGTCCGCCTTTTATGGCATCCGGGAAGTGATTCATGATCATCTCGGCGGTCTGGCCGGGCCCGCGGAATTTCACGAAGCCGTTCCACTGCCTCATGAGATGGCTGCCGTCCAAGTCCGCGTCGGGGGCGGCGTTGTCCTCTTCCATCATCGTCATGTCTTCCGGCGCATAGACCGGGGCGGACACCATGACGAGATGCTTCACCATGCGCTTGCGGCGACGCGCCAGTTCCACGCAGATCTTCGAACCGGTGTGGTAGCCCATGACGTCGACCTCATTGAGGTCGAGGGACTCGATCGCTTCCGCCATGGCTTCGGCATAGTCGGCGATGGTGGGCGGCTGCGGCGGGTGCTCCGACATGCCGAACCCGGGTGTGTCGATCGCCACGGCCATGCGGTCGCGGCCCATCTCGCGGAGCCACGCCTCATACACGACGCCGGACAAGGGACTCAGGTGAAAGCAGATCAGGGGCCGGTGAGCCCGGCCGCCGCCGGCGATCCGGACATGCATCTGGCCGAAGGGCCCATTCACATAGGCACGGCGTATCTTCGCAAGCTCCATTCCAAAACCCCGAGTTATTCGTCTGGCTCGCTCTTTTGCGGCGCGGTGTGCAAACGTAGCCACCACGCGCAACGCTGCCAACCCCACGGTTGGTTGCGGCTCGCACCTTGCGCTAGACTGCGAACACCGATGAGGTGCGCCATGAGGCGAATGCTTTTCCTGCTTGGATGTCTGTTCTCCGCGTCGGCGTTCGCCGCCGCGTGTCTGTTCTCCGCGTCGGCATTCGCCGCCGCGCCGGGCATCGACGACTTGCTGACGTCCTTCAACGGCAACTTCGACAGCAAGATGCAGTGGGACATGGAGGACGGCGCCAACCTGCTCGAGCGCGACCGGCATCCGTGGGTCATGGCCATCCACACCTTGATCCCGAATTCGCCGCTGGGGCCGAACACGTTCTACGTGGAGGAATTCCGCGACGCGGATCCGAAGAAAGTGGTGCGCCAACGGGTGGTCCGCTTCGCGGCGGACGGCGACACGGTGCGCATGGCGCAATTCACGTTGAAGGACGCGGCGAAGATGCGCGGTGCGTTCCGCGCGCCGGACAAACTCGCGAAGCTGACGGCGGACGACCTTTCGCCCATGGCGGGCTGCGATGTGATCTGGCGCAACAATGAGGGCGAGTTCTGGGAAGGCGAGATTCCCGGCAAGGCCTGTCAGGTCGACGCCGCCGGGCGTCCGCGCTATGTGCAATATCGCGTCACGCTGTCCTACCCGCTCTATCAGCGGGTGGATCGTGAACTGTATGTGGACACGGATGGGTTGGCGTCGGGCTTCGCGGAGGAACTGCCGACGTTGCATGCCCGCGTGCGCTACGTCCCGTGATCGCCGCGCTGGTTTCCTTTTACGTCGGCACCGCCATGGCGTTCGGGCCGACCGCCAATCCCGCCGAGGCCATCGACGAAGCGGCGTGTGTCGGGTTGATCCTGCAGACATTCCCGGCGGAGATTGCCGAGGCGAAGATCGTGCCGCGGTCGGGCGCGATGCCGTCGCACTGCCATGTCGTCGCGACAATGGACGGCGCGCGCATTGAGATCAGGATGCCGATCGCGCCCTGGACGGGCGATCTGTTGATCGCGCGCGAAGAGCCGGTGACGGATGTGTCGCGCGGGGTCGCGGTCGCGTGGAGCGCGGACGGGAAACTCGAGCTGCTGCGCGCCTTCGCGACTCAGATCGCGACGGCCTACTACCCGCGGCCGCCGGCGCGCGTTTTGCCCTGATACAAATTGGCGCGCGACCGGACGGACGCGCGCTAGGCGCCCGGATCGACGAAGTCCGTGTTGTGCTTCGGGAAGGCCGTGAAGCCTTTCAGCATGTAGTTCCAATACATGATCGGCAGGCCGGTCGTCTTGATCAGCCAGTTGATGTGATTTTCTTTCGCCGGATTCAGCGGCAGCGTCGGCGTCGGTTTGCCGCCGTAGATGAATTCCGCCATCAGGGTCTTGCCGTAGGCGGTGGTGAGCGGGCACGACGCGTAGCCGTCGTAGGCTTCCTCCACCGCGCCACCGGCGAGCAGATGCAGGAGATTGCGCACCACCACCGGCGCCTGCTTGCGCACGGCGGCAGCGGTCTTGGAGTTGGCGGTCGAGGCCGCGTCGCCCAGGCCGAACACGTTCTTGTACTTCACGTGCTGCAGCGAGTTCGCGTGCACGTCGGTGAAGCCCGCGGCGTTCGCGAGCGGGCTCGCCTTGAGTTGCGAGGGCGTGGACTGCGGCGGCGTCACATGCAGCATGTCGAAGGGCAGAGTCACGCGGGTGCCTTGCTTGTCGCCGCCGCCGATCTCGAATGTCGCGGTCTTGGCCGCGCCGTCCACTTCCACCAGGTTGTGCTGATACTGGACGATGATGTCGTGGGCCGCCGCGATCTTCACGAGTTCGCGCGCGTAGAACGGCACGCCAAAGATCGCGGGTGTCTGGGTCAGGAAGCGCACTTCGCAGGAATGGCGGATACCGCGGCGGCGCAAGGAATCCGCGGCGAGATAGGCGATCTTCTGGGGCGCGCCCGGGCATTTGATCGGCATGGGCGGCTGGGTGAACAAGAGTTTGGAACCCGCGCCCATCTTCTTCAGCGTTTCCCACGTGTATTCGACCGTCTCCGGCGCGTAGTTGCTGCACACGCCGTTCTTACCAAGGCTCTCGCGCAGGCCCTTCACGCCGTCCCAGTTCAGGACCAGGCCCGGGCAGACGACGAGGTAGTCGTAGGTGACGGTATCGCCCGAGGCGAGGATCACGCGGTTGTTGTCGGGCGCGAAGGTGGAGGCCGTGTCGCGGATCCAGGTGACGCCGTTCGGGATCAGGTCGCGCTCATTGCGGCGGGTCTTCTTCAGGTCGTAGGCGCCCGCGCCGACCAGGGTGAACGCCGGCTGGTAGTAGTGCACGTCGGAGGGCTCGACGATGGCGATGTTGAGGACGTCGTGGTGATCCTGCCGACGCAATTCCGCCGCTACGGTGATGCCGGCGGCGCCGCCGCCGACGATCAGGATCTGATGATGTGTGCTTGCCATGGGTCCCTCCTCGCGCCTTCGCGGGGCGCATCAGACCATCTCGACGGCAGGCGGACAAGGCCTCGGGGGATTACGTTTCCGCTGCACCCGGCGGCGGATAAACATGCTCCCGGCCGGACGGATCGGAGACGACCGTTCTGCCGTCGGCGTCCTGTCCGAGCCAGGGCGTGCCGACCGGCACTTTGCCCGCGCCGCCGGGGATGTCGAGAATGTAGGTCGGCTGCGCGAGACCGGAGAGGCGGCCGCGCAAGGCCTTCACCAGGGCCTGGCCTTCGTCCAGCGGCACGCGGAAGTGGCTGGTGCCGGGCGCGAGATCGAGCTGGTGCAGGTAGTAGGGCTTGATGCGCGCGGCGAGCAGCGAGCGCATGAGCGCTTCCAAGGCTTCCACGGAATCGTTTACGCCGCGCAGCAGCACGCTCTGGCTGATGAGCGCCAAGCCCGCGTCGGCGAGACGGGCGCAGGCGGCACGCACTTCGGCGGTGAGCTCGCTCGCATGATTGCAGTGGACGCCGACGTAGACGGCTTTCTTGGTGCGCCTCAAGGCGGCGATGCATTCGTCGGTGATGCGCTCCGGCGCCGCGATGGGGATGCGCGTGTGCACGCGGATCACCTGGACGTGCGGGATCGCATCGAGCCGCGCGACGATGTCGCCCAATCGGCGCGGCGACAGCACCAGCGGATCGCCGCCGGTGAGGATCACCTCGAAGATCGCCGGTGTGTTGGCGATGTAGGCGAGCGCGTTTTCGAGATCGGTCGACGAGAGCGTGCCGCCCTCCGGCCCCACGACTTCGCGGCGGAAGCAGAAGCGGCAGTACACGGCGCAGGCGTGGGTGGGCAGCAGCAGCACGCGGTCCGGATAACGATGCACGATGCCGGGCAGGGGCGAATGGGTGTGGTCGCCGATGGGATCGCTGCGCTCTTCCGGCGCGGTGGTGAGTTCGAGCGCCGACGGGATGAACTGATTGGCCAGCGCGTCGCTCTGGCGGATGAGGTGATGCAGCGCGGGCGGCACGGCGATGGCATAGCGCTCAGCGACCGCCCGAAGCGCCTTCACTTGCGCGGCGTCGATGAAGCCCGCGGCGGCGAGAGCCTCCGGGGTCGTCAGGGTCGGGACGGCGTCCATGGCCGAAGCTGATCGGCCAAAGCGCCGTCCAAATCAACCCCTCAGATTACTCGGGGCTGACGGGATCGGGGGCGTCCGCCGCGTCATCTTCGGCCGCCGCCCGGCTGCGGCCCACCGCGAACCCGCCGATCAGGGCGCAGCGCGGCTCCAGGCTGGTGGCGGCGCCGCCGGCCTTGGGCTGGGCGAACACGTCGACCTGGATGCCGGGATTCAGGCGTCCCATCTGGAGGGTCAGCGACGGCACGGCGGTGCCGGCCGCGAGAGAGATCGCGGCGAACAGGCCGGTGGAGGAAACCGTGACGCTCCCGTGCGCCGGTACGCTCGGCGACGTCCAGGTGCCGATCTTACTGCCGTCGGTCGTCTTGTAGAGCGTCAGTGTCGCGGTGCGCGCCTGGGTGCCGGCGTTGAACACGCGCACGGCGCCGGTGAAATCGAGATGGTCGGGACCGGGCACGCCGCCGATCACGGCGTCGACGCCGGGGCAGGTCGTGAGATTGCTGAGCACGCCGTTGGTCAGCGCGAGCGTTTGCACGTTGCCGCGGAAGCCCGCGCGCACGGCGGCGGTCAGGCCGCTGCCGGTCTGCGATGCGGTGATGGAGGGCGTCGCGCCGGCGACGATGCTCGCCACGTCCACCTGCACGGAGGCGAAGGGCGCGACGCTGGCGGAGGTGTAGACGCCGAGCTCCGCGCCGGTGGAGGCGTTGTACAGCGTCACCGCCGCGGTGCCCGTGGCGCTGCCCGCATTGGTGAAGCGCAGGTAGGTGGTGCCGGCACTCGCCGGTGCGCCCAGGGATAGCCA
Organism: Rhodospirillaceae bacterium; assembly: GCA_965279655.1. Taxonomy (GTDB): domain Bacteria; phylum Pseudomonadota; class Alphaproteobacteria; order Rhodospirillales; family Rhodospirillaceae; genus SCTM01. The sequence continues at coordinate 3,023,529 of OZ257255.1, read as the reverse complement.
GGTCGCGGGTGCTGCGCGGGCGACGGTGGCCGCCAGACTCAAAGCGCCGGTCTCGGCGCGGGATGAGTCCGCGAACGCCGGCGGGGCGGCGAAAAGCGCAACCACGGCCAGCGCGCGATATGCGAAAGGATAAGGCATGTGCGTGTTCCCTGCAGGCGCGGCGATCGCGGCCTTTACGGGCACTTACGGCTCGCCGCGCTCAACCGTTGCGCAGTTTATGCCTTCGCCACGCGGTTAGGCCGGTTGTTCCTCGGGCGCGGTCTTCGAGCCGGGGAAGAACACGATCGCCGCCGTCGCGAGCACAAGCGCCACCAGCATCACGAGCAGTTCGACGGCGTGGTCCTGCGGGTGAATCCAGATTTCCTTGAAGGTGCGCCAGCGCACCAGGAGTTCGATGGAGTTCCACACGATGATGGCCGTGGGGATGGCGTAGCGCAGCGCGGAGGTCATGCGCGAAAACTTTGCGAGCCGCGCCATGAGGTAGACGCCCCAGAAGGTGTTCAGGAGGAAGATGGCGTAGGTCACCGGATGTTTGTCGCCGAGGATCGTGTTGTCGTAGATCGCCAGCAGCATGAGGTAGCAGAACCAGGTGATGTAGATCACTTCCATCGCCGTGATGGTCGCGATGTTGCGTTGATAGTTGAGAGTCGGCTTGCCGACCGGGATATTCAGGTTCTTGTGCATCCAGCGAAACGCGTTGCAGCGGGTCTCGCGGTTGAAGAAGAAGAACGCCATCGTCGACATGAGCACGCCGACGGATGACATCATCACCAGGTATTCCGGCTTGGTGATGGCGCCGTTGCCGGACAGGTCGCGCGCCTCGACGCCGAGGTGGTTGGCGTAGAACACGAAGGCGAATTCCACCCAGCCGCACCAGATATACGTGCCGCCGAAGAAGCCGAGCCAGGTCGCGGCGACTTCGTTGCTGCCGTAGCGCACGCCCAGATACACAAGCACGCAGCCGAGCACGCCCATGAAGGTCGCAACGTGATAGACGTACTCCTGCCCGAACATGCGTTCCATCAGGACCATCTGCGTGTGGCCGAGGGCTTGCACGAGCAGCACGAGCAAGAAGGCGAGGGCGCCGAGGAACGGCGGCCGATAGAGACGGGCGAACATGAGGGCCTCCAGCGCGAAAATTCGGAAAACATCGTTGTCCGAAATGATGCGCGCGTGCACGCCGCCGCGCTATCCAAATGTGAGAACATTCACTTTCACGAATGTTTGGAATAAGCGCGCGGGTTTGTCTGAAGTCGCTACGACTTCAGACGACGCGACCGCAATTTCGCCTTATGCGACAGGGCTTAGTTGCTATCGCGGCCGCGGCCGAAACCACCGCGACCTTGCCCGCGTCCACCACCACCAGGAGGCTGCGCGTTCGGGTCGCCGTTCACATTTGGTTGTCCAACATTGCCTTGGCCGGTGTTGTCCTGACCGACGTTCCCTTGGCCCAGGTTGTTTTGAATGGTGGGCGGCTGTTGCAGCGCGCGGTCACGATGCAGCAGGGTCTCGGCGGACTGATCGCGCAAGCCCGGCCGGAAGCGCGGAAGGCTCGCATTCGGATCGGGCTGCTGCGTTTGCGGCGGACGCGGGCGGCCACCACGACCGTCGCCGTCATTCCCGTTGCCGCCGCGCCAGCGATTGCGGCGTTCCATGCGCGCCGCGTCGCTCTCGGGCGTGGCGATCGACGGCGCGCCCAATTGCGGCGCCGGCGTCACCGGGTTCGGCGGCGGCGTCACGGCGTTGGGCGGCTGAAGTGTGGGTGCGATCAGCAACGGCGCGCCGCCGTTTTGCCCGTTGTTCTGGCCGCCATTCGGGCGACGGAAGTCGCGGCCGGTCCATTGGCGGCCGCCACGGCCGTTGTCCTGCGGCTGCTGAACGACGGGTTGCCCCGGCGCTTGCGGCGCGGTGCGCGGCGGATCGGTGATGACGATGCGGTTGCCGTCGTTGCGCCAGCGCGGATCGTTGTCGCGGCCCGGGCTACGGTCGAGACCGCGATCGTTGCCGCGCGCCCAGCGTCCGCGATTTTCGTCGAACGGACGCGCATTGGCGAAGTTGGGACGGTCACCGTTGTTTATGGTGATCGAGATCCCGCCGCGGCCGATGTTGCCGCGATTGAGATTGCGCGCATAGTTGGCATTGCGCGTGTACCAGGGGCGGAACGTTTCGCCGGGCGCGAGCGGGACCCATTGGGTCGGCCGATCATGACGCGACCGGAAGCGGCGGCCGTCGTTCAGGCCGAAGCCGACGACGGCGGGCGCGAACACCGGACGGCGGCGAATGCGCTCCCCCGGGCTCCAGCCCCAGCGGCCGCCGATGTAGGCCCAGCGGCCGTAGTGGAACGGCGCGAAGCCCCAAGGCTGCGCATCGACCCAGGTCCAACCCCACGGGCTCACCCACACCCAATTGCCGATGGTGTAAGGCGCCCAGTCGTTCGGGACGGAACTCGGATACCAGACCTGCCCGTATTCCACGGTGTCCTGCCACGCGCCATTGGTGTCGAGATCCTGATAGCCCGGCGTGCCGTCGCTGACGTAGCGGTTCGAGGTGCTCGTCGCGATAATACGATCGCGGCTGCGCGACCAATCGTCGATCGACGTTAGTTCGGTGGAGGCCGCCCGCACCTGGCCGGCATCGTTCACGTCGTACGCACTGCCGCCGGCGATGTTCTGACGGCCGCGGGCGGTTTCGATTTCCGCGCGGCCGGAGAAAGCAACCACACGTGTCGGCAGCGTGCCCACGCCGGCATCGACGCGATAGCTGCCCGGCTCCACGAAAGTGACGCGGCCGTCCGGGGTTTCGAGTTCGACCGCTTCTCCATCGAAGATCATGGAGACATGCACCGCGACCGTGCCGTCCTCGATCCGGGCGGAGGTGGACACGTCGTCGAGCGAGAGCATGGTGAGGGTCGTGCGCCCGTCGAGGCGCAACGTCGTGCCGCCGAGCTCGAATTCGCCGCGGGTGCCCGGCGCCGTGGCGAAAGACTGGCCCGGGCCGACCGGATAGTTGATCTCCGCGTCCGACCAATCGGCGTCGTCCGGATTCTTGAATGTTATGCGGCCTTCGATGACGCTGATGCGGCCGGCGCGCGGCGGCGGCTCCCCATCGTCGTTGGCGTCCTGCGCGGCGGCGCTCCAGGCGCCGAGCGCCAGCAGTGCCGAGCAGGCCAGGGTGGTCACACAACGCCCGATGCGGGTCATGGTAGGTCCTCTTCCCGGGCCAATCCCCGGATGGTGCCAAGTTAGTCGGTCTGTGCGGCGAAAGTGAGGCCGGAGAGAGCCGGCGCGGGGCTGCTTTCGCACTGCAGCGCAATCGGGGATACTCAAGGTTACAAGGACCTTATCCCGATGAGCCTTCCCCGATGATTGGCGCCAATCCGATCTTTGCCGATATGGGCACCACCATCTTCGAGGTGATGTCGCGTCTGGCGGCGGAGCATGGCGCGATGAACCTCGGGCAGGGTTTTCCTGACGGGAACGGCCCCGACGACGTCCGGGCGAAGGCCCAGGCGTTCCTCGCTGACAGGCCCAATCAATATCCATCCATGTGGGGCGTGCCGGAACTGCGCGAAGCGGTCGCCGCGCATAACAAAAGATTTTACGGCCTCAGCGTCGATCCCCTGCGCGAGGTGCTGGTCACTTCGGGCGCGACAGAAGCGTTGGCGAGTTGCCTGTTCGGCTTGATCGCGCCGGGCGACGAGGTGGTGCTGATCGAGCCACTGTACGACAGCTACCTGCCGATCGTGCGCCAAGCCGGCGGCATTCCTAAACTGGTCCGCTTGCAGCCGCCCGGCTGGTCGCTGCCGCGCGCGGAGCTTGCCGCCGCGTTCTCCGCCAAGACCAAACTCATCATCCTGAACTCGCCAATGAATCCCACCGGCAAGGTCTTCGACGCGGACGAACTCGGTTTCATCGCCGGCCTGTTGGCGAAGCACGATGCCTATGCGGTGTGCGACGAGGTCTATGAACATCTCGTGTTCGACGGTCGTATGCACGTCCCGCTCATGACGCTGCCAGGCATGCGAGAGCGGTGTTTGCGCATCGGCTCGGCGGGAAAGACTTTCTCGCTCACCGGATGGAAGGTCGGCTACGTCACCGGCCCGGCGGAACTCATGCAGCCGGTCGCCAAGGCCCACCAGTTCCTGACCTTCACCACCGCGCCGAACCTGCAGCGCGCGGTTGCGTACGGCCTCGGCAAGGACGACGCCTATTTCGCAGGGCTGGCCACGGACCTGTCGGCCAAGCGCGATGTGCTCGCGGCGGGGCTGGCGGATCTCGGCTTCATGGTGCTGCCGACGGCCGGGACCTATTTCATCTGCGCCGACTTCACGGCGTTGTCCGGCGACGACGACGCGGCGTTCTGCCGCCGCTTGACCATCGATGCCGGGGTCGCGGCGATCCCGATCAGCATCTTCTACGAGGGCGATGCCCCGCGATCGTTCATTCGCTTCGCGTTCTGCAAGGACACGGCGATGCTGACGGAAGCCCTGGCACGGCTCGCCCGCGCGTTTCCGCAAGCATCACGCGCGCACGCGGCGCGTGGATAATCGGCGCGCCGTCAGCGCGGCTTACATTTGTCACAGCGCGCGCCGCGTAACCCGCTGAAGAATCACGCACACGGTCTTGGCATGCGCATTGCTACGGATCGGTGGCGATCGTGCGCAGCGCATCCGGATGCCGGTGTTGCCGGAAGCCGGATCCGCGTTGCGACGGGAAGTTGGGTTGGTGCGGACTGGTGTTCCCCGTGCCAACCCACTTCCTTTAACCATTTCCGCCCTCGACTGATGTAGAGTGGTCCCACAAGCTCTAGTGGGGAGAGCAGGGGTATGGCTCTACAGATACGGATTTTGGCGGCGATTGGGGTAGCCCTGGCGGTGGGTCTGGCCAGTTGCGGCGGCGGCGACAAGAAGGGGCCGGTGATGTCGTCCACCGCCTCGCCGCAGGAGCTTGCGGTGACCCCCGTGGTGGCCGCCGGCACCGCCTTGCCCGCGGGCTACAAGGTCGATGCCGGGCGCACCCTGATCTTCGGCACCGACGAGACCTGGACCGGCCGGTTGTCCTATACGACCAGCACCGCCGCCGATGACGTCTTCGACTTCCTGCATCGGGAGATGCCCAACTTCGGTTGGACCGAGACCACGGCCATGCGTTCCGACGTCAGCCTCATCAGCTTCGCGTCCAACAACACCAACCGCGTGGCGACCATCCACATCGAGCGCGGCGGTGCACTGGGCGGCAACACCCGCGTCGACATGGTGGTTTCGCCCGGTACGGCCAACGCCGCGCGGCCGACGTCGCCGGCCGCCGGATCGCGTGCGCAGGCGGCAAGTCAGCCGCCCTCCGCGCCGATGAGCTCCCCGGTCCAAAGATAATCACGTGAACCGATATCTCCGCTGCCGCGTTCCTCTACGGGACAAAGCGGCAGTGGAGCAGTGCGCGTGCGTTTTGGCGTTCCGGTTGCAATTGCCTGCGCGCTGTCTTGCCCGCTGTTCTTCGGGGGCGCCGATGCGCGGGAATACCGCCTGGAACTGGGGCAAGTTGCCATCGGCAGCGTGATCCATGCCACGGCGCGCCCCGGCGACACGGTCGCCTCCATCGCGCGGCGGCACGATCTGGGCTTCACCGAGGTCATGGCCGCCAATCCGCAGTTGGATCCGGAAGGGTCGATCTCCGGCGCGGAAGTCACCCTGCCTGCGTTTCACATCCTTCCCGATGCACCGCGAACCGGCATCGTCGTCAACCTGGCCGCCCAGCGCCTGTTCTATTTCACGCGCGATTCCGTCGGCGACCGCGTGATCACGTTTCCGGTTGGCGTGGCGCTGGCCGGCCATGAGACGCCCATGGGTGTGACGCAGATCGTCGACAAGCAGCGCGATCCGGTGTGGCGGCCGACGCCGACCATTCGCGCCGATCAGCCCTGGCTCGGCGAAGCCGTGCCGCCGGGGCCGCGCAATCCGCTCGGGTCCGCCGCCCTCTATCTTGGCTGGCCGGCCTATCTCATCCACGGCACCAATATGCCGGAGGGCATCGGCCGCTCCGGCAGTTACGGGTGCCTGAGCCTGTATCCCGAAGACATCGTCACCTTGTTCCGCATCGTGCCGGTGGGCACGCAGGTGCGCACCGTGCGCCAGGATGTGGCGGTCGCCTGGGTGAAGGGCGCGTTGATCGCCCAGATCTATCCGAACGAGGAGCAGGGACGCGCCCTGATTCCCGTCAGTACGGTGAGCCGCACGATCACCACCGAACTGCGCGCGAAAGTCGCCCGCGAGGCGCGGCGTAGGAAGGTCGTCCCGGACCTCAAAACCCTCGATTCTGCGCGGTGGGAGCGCAGCGGACTGCCGGTCAAACTGACCCGTTAACCGTTGTAAAGGCAGCATAAAATTGTTTCGACGGCAACCTTGAGGCGGCCTGACGCGTAGCTAGGGCAAGTTTGTGAGGGTCCATGCTGCGCTTCATTTGCACGGTGTTCGACGTCGCGGGAAACGTGTTGCGGGTAGATCCCTTCGACGCCGCAACCGATCAGTGTGCCCGCGACCAGGGCATCCTGCTCCAACTCACCACGCGCAACGGCGCGGCGTTCGAGGTGTGGTCCGGCATGCGCAAGGTCGCGTGCTTCTACGGGAAGCGCTCCGCCTGGTCGACGCGGGACCGCAAGGTGTCGGGGATCGCCGGTGAAATGACCGCGGTCTTGCGGACATCGGGCCGCGGCGCCAGCACAGCAATTCACTAGACCGCTCGGTGCCTTCGAAAAGGCACCGCCGGCTCCAATGAGGGGACGGAGCCGGCGGCATGCGAACGCGCCTCGGGGCAGAGAGCGTGCGCGGGTGCACTCTACAGCCACACCCTTGCGGGCACCTTGCGCGCCGATAGTGCTCTCATTCGTATGATTGGCGCGCGATAGCCGGCAAAACCGGGACCCACTTTTCCCAATCGCGCGCGTCTAGCGCAAGTTGCGCGTGCGCCCTATGGTCGGACTGCGCGATCACGGGGCGTGGGCATGGATCAGTCGGACTACCTCCAAAATGGTGTGCGGCGTTTCGCGCTCGGCCTCTTCGAGAACGCGCATCAGCTTTTTTTGAAGGCGCTCGAGGACGATCCGAACGATGCGGAGGCGCGCTATTTCCTGCATCTCTGCCGCCGGCGTGTCAGGCCCAAGCCCGCCGGTCGCCCGCCCCTGATCTGGCAGTTCGATCCGAGCCGCGCGTGGGAAGCCGATTGGCTGCGCGCGCTTCTCGGCGATGCGATCGCAGGCGAAGTCGTCGACACCGATTGGGCACAGGTCGCCGATCCGATGATCGTCGTGGACAATCGCCTGGTGCCGGAAAAGACCCAGTACTATCGCGACGCCTTCGAGCGCGGCGCGCGGATCATCCTCGTGCACCTGAGCGACGAAGCCTTCCACGACGACCGCGGGATCTATCGCTATTGCGAGGCGGTGATCCGCAACTATCACTCGCCGCTGTTCCAGGATCGCCGCGTGCTGACGATCCCGCTGGGCTGCAAGGCCGGCTTCGTGCGCGCGGGCGCCGCGCCCAAACCGGCGGCGGCGCGCCGTCATTTGTGGAGTTTCGCCGGCGACTTCAAGAAACTCACGCGCGCCGCCATGCGCACGGCGATGGAGCAGGCGGGCCCCGGCGCGTGCCATGCCATCGACGGCTTCGGAACGCCCGATAGCCTGGCCACGGCCGACTACCGCGCGCTGCTGGATGAGAGTGTGATCGTGCCTTGTCCCAGCGGCTGGTCGAACCTCGAGACGTTCCGTGTCTATGAGGCGCTGGAGGCGGGTTGTATTCCGATCATCGAGAAGCGTCCCGGCTTCGATTATTTCACCGAGCTTCTGGGACCGCACCCGATGCCCACGATTTTCGCGTGGGACGAAGCCCCGGTGCTGATCCGAAGCTGGCAGGCGGCCGGCACGGTGGAACACCTGCGCGGCGCCTGTCACGCCTGGTGGGCGGGGGCCAAGCCGCGCCTCGCCGCGACGGTGCAAGACACGATCAAGAAAGTGCTAAGCTGACCGCGCATAAGTAAGATGGAGTGAGTCATGGCGACCCCAAATCTGCAATCCGCACCGCTGACACCGACGGAAGTGTCGGTCCTGGTGGAAAACGGCAAGCTCGTGTTTCGCACCGATGACGGCCACTGGGTCTATGTGTCGGACGCGGACAAGCCCGGTCAGTCCATGTGTGAAGGGGCGTGCGCCAAGAAATGGACGCCGATTTACTTGAAGGGCGCCGCGCGTCCGGTCGGCGATTGGACGGTGGTGACCCGCAAGGACGGCAAGCAGTGGGCCTACAAAGGCCGGCCGGTCTATGTCTTCGCCGAGGGCTTGAAGCTAGCCGGCGCGGAAGCCGGTTGGCAAGCGCTGAACCCATAAGCGATGCGCGGGTTCATCCTCATCTTCGTGCTCGTGCTTGCGGCCTCAACGGGCGCACAAGCGCAAGTCGCCGCGCAGGACCCGCCTGTGCGAAAGTATAAGGGCTTCTGTTTCCCCGCAGATCACGGCGACTATCGCAAACTCCCGGGATTCATTCCCTTCAGGTCCATGCAAGACTGCCTGAAAAGCGGGGGACTGCCTCCGCCCAAGCAACTGCCTATCCGGTAAGCTTCCCACGACTGGCCGGCCTTCGACCGAGCGTGACATCCCACGTTTCGTCGCAACCTAGAGACTAGCATCACGCTGGGGCGGGTGGCAGATTCAACTCCCGCCGGAACAAGAGGACGCGCGGCTGGATGGCTGACCTACTTGATGGGCTTCACTGCCTGATCGTGGACGACGACCGCGAAATCGTGGTCATGATCGAGAGCCTGCTCCGCGCCATCGGCATCACCAAGATCTCGACCGCATCGGACGGCACGGAGGCTGTCGCCGTGCTGACGACGACGATGCAGGTGGTGGATGTGACGATCTGCGACCTCGACATGCCCAACGGCAACGGCTTGCAACTGCTGCATGCCATCCGCGCCGGCCAGATCCGCAACGTGCGGCCGAATTGCTCTTTCATCGTGCTGACGGCGTTTGCGTCGTCGGCGCTGATCGCGCTCGCGGGCAAGCTCGACGCCAACGGCTATCTCATCAAGCCCGTGACGGCGGACAAGCTCAGGGACGCGATCACCAAAGCGCGCAGCCGTATCCTTCCGGTCGATCCCGCGAAGTATGCCAACCTGACGGTCCCGGAGCGCGTGATCTGAACGCGCATCACCGCGGCGATGCGGACCGTCGTCATGGCGGCGCCATCGGCTTCGTCATGGGGGCGACAAACGCCCGCAGCAGGTCCAGCGTCGCCGCCGACTGATCCGACAGGACGGCATGGCCCGCGCCAGCGATCACGCGCCGGCCACGTTCTTCGGCGCGGCCGCTTGCAGGTGCCGGAGTTCCGCATCGTCGATCGCGCGCGCGAACACGGCGGTCGCGCGGGGATCGACCGGGCCGATATCGCCGCTCACGAGAAGGGTTGGCGCTTTCGCGGCCATCACCAGAGGCACATGCGTGCGTGGCACCGCGCGGTCCCCGTCCGGGCCGATCCCCAACACCGCTTTCGAGATCGCCGCCAAATACGCGTCGTTGGGACGTTCCTTCAACGCGATGCGCACGTTTGCGACAAGGTGTGGCTGGGATGCGGGCGTGAGGGGTGGATCGACCGCCATCACCGCCAGCACGTTTGCGGGGGGATCCGCGGCGATGGCAAGCGCCACCAGGCCGCCGAGGGACTCGCCGACCAAGATCACCGGCAAGGCGGTGACGTTGGCCACTGCCGCGCGAAGCTCCGTCACCAATGTCTCCAAGCTGGCGGTGGCGGGCGTCTCGCTCCCGCCTTGTCCGGGTTGCTCCAGCAGCACGGTCTCAAAGACCCCGGAGGCCGCGTCGACCCAGGCAGCGAGGGATTGCACGGTGCGATTCAATCCCGGCAACACGATCACGAGGGGCCCCGCTGACCGGCCGGACAGATTGGCGTGGTAGGCGCGCAGCCGCAACTGTGCGCCTTGCACCCATCCTCCGACGACGTTCAACGCTTCAGTCATTGGCCCCGACCGGTCATACCGCTGCCTATCCGTGCGCGGCGCGGTTTCCAAGGGCGATCCGGAGATGGTGCTGCCGCGCAGGATTGAACTGCGGACCTCCCCCTTACCAAGGGGGTGCTCTACCACTGAGCTACGGCAGCGTCGGGGCAGGGCCCGAAATCGTGGGGGTGGCCCCCCGCGAGAGGCGCGGAACATGCCACAAGGCATTTGGCGAGGCAACCAGTGGAAAAGCGCGGAAATCACTGCATTTCCAACGAGGCGGCGCGGCGGCGCCACGCAATTGACCCGACGCGGCGCGGCTCATAGGTTGCGCGCATGCCCGCCGATGCGCCGCCCGTCCCCCCGAAGAAGAATCCGCCGACCGCCGGGACACACGGCCCGGCGCGCCAGGAGAAACTTGCCGCGGCGTTGCGCGAGAACCTGCGCCGCCGCAAAGCGCAAGCGGCCGCGCGCAACGCCAAGCCCGAACCCGAAGGCGAGTAGGCAGGCGCAATCGCTTGTGGCCTCTCTATCGCTCGGCTACAAAATCCCGCCTTGTTCCACAGCTATTCTGAGAAATCCCCGCGGGAGAGCGACCGGCATGTCCGTGATGCCCGATACCTGGATCCGCAAGATGGCGACGGAGCACGGCATGATCTCGCCGTTCACCGAAAACCTGAAGCGCGATGGCGTGATCTCCTACGGCGTGTCGTCCTACGGCTATGACGCGCGCGTGTCCGACGACTTCAAGATATTCACCAACGTCGATTCCGCGGTGGTGGACCCGAAGGACTTCTCCAACGCCGGTTTCGTCGACCGTAAGGGCCCGACCTGCGTCATCCCGCCGAACAGCTTCGCGCTTGCGCGCACGGTCGAGTACTTCAAGATTCCGCGCGATGTGCTGGTGATCTGCCTTGGCAAGTCGACCTATGCGCGATGCGGCATCATCGTGAACGTCACGCCGCTCGAGCCCGAGTGGGAGGGGCACGTGACGCTCGAATTCTCCAACACCACGCCGCTGCCCGCGCGCATTTACGCCAATGAAGGCGCTTGCCAGTTCATTTTCCTGAAGGCCGACAGCCTGTGCGAGACGTCCTACGCGGACCGCAAAGGCAAGTATCAAGGCCAGAAGGGCGTGACGTTGCCGCGCCTTTAACGCCGCCCCACAAGGACACATCTGTTGGACGCAATTCGGATTAACGGCGGCGTGCCGCTCAACGGCGAGATCGTCATCGGCGGCGCGAAGAATGCGGCGCTGCCGCTGATGGCCGCCAGCCTCTTGAGCGACCAGCCGCTCACCCTGGTCAACATGCCCGAGCTGGTGGACATCACCACCATGGGCAATCTGCTGCGCCAACATGGCGTGCACATCAGTCAGGAAGCCTTCGGCGCGGGCCGCGCGGCGGTGGAAGCCGGGCCGACCGGCCGCACCACCACGCTCACCGCCGATCGTCTGACCAGCGTGACCGCGCCCTATGACCTGGTGCGCCGCATGCGCGCGGGCTTTTTCGTGTTGGGGCCGCTGCTCGCGCGCATGGGCGAGGCGAAGGTGTCGCTGCCCGGCGGCTGCGCCATCGGCACGCGCGGCGTCGACCTGCACTTGAAGGCGCTCGAAGAGATCGGCGCGAAGATCGAGGTGAAGGAAGGCTACGTCTACGCCTCCACGCGCGGCCGCCTGAAGGGCACGAAGGTCACGTTCCCGATGGTCACCGTCGGCGGGACCGAGAATCTGCTGATGGCCGCCACGCTGGCCGAGGGCGAGACGATCATCGAAAACGCCGCGCGCGAGCCGGAGATCGGCAACCTCGCGGACTGTCTGAACGCCATGGGCGCGCAGATCACGGGCATCGGCTCCGGCACGCTGCGCGTGATGGGCGTGCCGACGCTTCACGGCGCGCGCGTTGCCGTGATCCCGGATCGTATCGAGACCGGCACCTATGCGATCGCCGCGGCGATCACGCGCGGGCGCATTGTCCTGAAGGGCACGCGCTATGATCTGCTTGAATCGGTGTTCGCCGCGATGCGCAAAGCCGGTGTGACCGTCGAGGCCACGGACGATACCATCACGGTCTCGGCGCCGAACGGCCTGAACGGTGTGGACGCGGTGACCGAGCCGTTCCCAGGCTTCCCCACCGACATGCAGGCGCAGTGGATGGCGCTCATGGCCACCGCCGACGGCGCTTCGATGATCACCGAGACGATCTTCGAGAACCGTTTCATGCACGTGCCGGAACTGCGGCGTCTCGGCGCGGACGTGAATGTGCACGGCGGATCGGCGATCGTGCGCGGACGCAAGGACCTCACCGGCGCGCCGGTGATGGCGACGGACCTGCGCGCGTCCGTGTCGCTGGTGCTGGCCGGGCTTGCCGCGAAAGGCGAGACGCTGGTGAACCGTGTCTACCACCTCGACCGCGGTTATGAACGGCTGGAAGAAAAGCTCGGCGCCTGCGGGGCGCGGATCGAGCGGATCAGCGGCGCCTGATCACCAAACGCCCGGCATCAGCCGCCAGCGCACGTCGTCGCAATAGTCGTCGTAGCCGGGAAGGTTTTCGATAAGGAAGCCTTCCTCCTCGATCACGCGCCAGACGATCATCGGCACGACCAGCGCCATCACGGCCACGCCCCACCAGGATCCCAGGGCGATCGGAACGCCGCTCAGCATCACGAGCCCGCCCGCGTACATCGGGTGACGCACCACGGCGTAGGGTCCGACGGAGACGACGCGGTGGTCCGGCGCCACTTCGACGATGGCGGCGGTGTAGGTGTTCGCCCGGAACACGTGGAAGATCATCCACCACCCCAGCAGCGTCAGCGCCTCGCCGATCATCACGGCCGCCGCCGGCACCTGCGACCAGCCGAAGCGGTGATCGAGCCCCGGCACCACCAGCAGACCGAAGAAGCCCAAGGTGGCGATCGCCATGATGATCTTCTGCGCGGGTTCCTTTTCCGCCCACGGACCGCCGGTCATGCGCCGTTCCAGCAGCGCCGGGTCCCGGTCCACGAGATCGACGGTGATCGCCAGGGACACCAGCCCATAGAGAACGACGAACACCCACGCCTGCCAGTACGCCAGCGTGCCGGCGGCGACGAAGATCAGCGCCCCCATGATAAAGACGAGTTGCGCGAGGCCCCGGTAGGCGCGGCGGGCGAGGGGTGACGTCATCGCCACAGATTGCAATACTTACAACGGGTTAGGAAGCCCCGGACAGCGCGGGGGTCGTCGGGCGGTGCAATGCTGGCCTATGCCGCCGTGGGTGGTCCGTCCCGGAAAAACCATGTAGAACCCGCCCGTTAACCCCAACCTGAGCCGAAAATGTCCGCCGCCGCTGAGCCCTTGGTCGTCGCCGTGCCGAAAGGCCGGATCCTGGATGAGGCCCTGCCGATCATCCGGGCGGCCGGCATCGTGCCCGAAGCGGACTTCGGCGACGAGCGCAGCCGTAAGCTGCGCTTCGCGACCAATCATCCGCACATCAGCCTGATCCGCGTGCGCTCCTTCGACGTCGCCACCTTCGTGGCGTTCGGCGCGGCGCACCTCGGCATCGCCGGCAACGACGTGCTGATGGAATTCGACTACCCGGACATCTACGCGCCGCTCGATCTCGGCATTGGGAAGTGCCGGCTGTCGATCGCGCAAGTCGCGACCGCCGGCGGTGCGCTGGAGCTCGACCGCCTCAGTCACGTGCGCATCGCGACCAAGTATCCGAACATCACGTCCAAGTGGTTCGCCGAACACGGCATCCAGGCGGAGTGCGTGAAGCTCAACGGCGCCATGGAACTCGCACCTGCGTTGGGCCTGTGCCCGCGCATCGTCGACTTGGTCTCGACCGGGTCCACTCTGCGCGCCAATGGGCTCACGGAAGTGAAGACCATCGCCGAGATCAGCTCGCGCCTGATCGTGAACCGCACGGCGCTGAAAGTGCGCCCGGCGGAGATTGGCGGCTGGATCGAGCGTTTCCGCGGCGCCGTCACGGCTGCGCAAAGCGCGGCCTGACCCCATGGCGTTCCGTCTTTCCACCCGCGACGCCGATTTTGAAGGCCGCTTCGCGAGCCTGATCGCGCAAACGCGCGAGCAGAAGCTGGATGTGGACGGCGTGGTCGCCGGCATCCTGGCCGATGTGAAAACGCGCGGCGATGCGGCGCTCCTGGAATACACCAACCGTTTCGACCGCGTGAACCTCGGCGCGGCCCATCTGCGCGTGACGGCGGAAGAGATCGCGGCGGCCACCAAGAATTGCCAGCCGGAAACGTTGGCCGCGTTGAAGACCGCGGCGGAGCGCATCCGCGACTATCACGCCCGCCAGATGCCCGCCGACGCGTCTTTCGACGACGGTAAGGGCGTGTCGCTCGGCTGGCGCTGGACGTCGGTGGATTCCGCCGGCCTTTATGTGCCGGGCGGCACGGCGGCGCTGTTCTCCTCCGTTCTGATGAATGCCGTGCCGGCGAAGGTCGCCGGCGTGAAGCGGCTGGTCGTGTGCATGCCCATGCCGGACGGCAAGACGCATCCGCTGATGCTGGCCGCCTGTGCCATCGCCGGCGTGGACGAGGTCTATCGGGTGGGCGGTGCGCAGGCGATTGCCGCGCTCGCTTACGGCACGGCGACGATCAAGCCGGTCGATAAGATCGTCGGTCCCGGCAATGCCTATGTGGCGTCCGCCAAGAAGCAGGTGTTCGGCACGGTCGGCATCGACATGGTGGCAGGTCCATCCGAGGTGACCGTGGTGGCGGATGCCGCCAACGATCCGGCGTGGATCGCGGCTGACCTGCTCGCGCAAGCAGAACACGACACCGCCGCGCAATCCATTTTGATCACCGACGACGCGGCGTTCGCGGACCGGGTCTCCGCCGCCGTGGACAGCGCGCTCAAGACCTTGCCGCGCGGTGAAATCGCCGCGAAGAGCTGGGCGGATCACGGGTTGATCGTGGTGGTGGATAAGCTCAACGACGTAGCGCCGCTGATCGACCGCATCGCGCCGGAGCACCTGGAACTCGCGGTCGCCGATCCGCAGCCACTCTTGAAAGCCGTGCGCCACGCCGGCGCGATCTTCATCGGCCGCTACACGCCGGAAGCCGTCGGCGATTACATCGCCGGGCCGAGCCACGTGCTGCCCACCTCCGGCTCGGCGCGGTTCTCCTCGGGCCTCGGCGTGTTCGACTTCCTGAAGCGCACGTCGCTGATCAATTGCACGGTCGAAGGCCTGCGCGCCATCGGCAGGGATGCGGTGATGATGGCGGAAGCCGAAGCCTTGGATGCGCACGCATCGTCCATCGCGGTGCGCCTCAATATGGGGCGCGATCAAGGCGGGGCAGCATGACCGCCGCGGACCCTGGGCGCCGCAAGTCCATCGTCCGCATCCGGCTCGACGAAACGTCGTTTCTGCGCCGCCGTCCCGAGGTAGAGCACGAACGCGAGGTCGCGCTGTTCGATCTGCTCGAAGACAATCAGTTCGTGCTCAAGGGTGAGAGCGCGCACCCGGGTCCGTATCATCTGGTTTTGCGCCTCGCCGATGACCGGTTGGTGTTCGAGGTGTGCGACACCGCCGACGTTTTCCAGCGCGAGATCGTGATGGTGGCGCGCGCTTTCCGCTCCATCATCAAAGACTACTTCATGGTGTGCGAAAGCTATTACGACGCCATCAAGGCGTCGTCGCCGTCCCAGATCGAAGCGATCGACATGGGCCGCCGCGCATTGCACAACGAAGGTGCCATGCTTCTGCGCGAACGCATCGCGGAGCATGCGGAGATCGATCATCTCACGGCGCGGCGGTTCTTCACGCTGCTCTGCGTCCTCCACATGCGCGGGTAGGGCATGCCGGACGTTCTGCCCTCTTCGGTGCTGTTCTGCTGCACCATGAACGAAGTGCGCTCGCCCATGGCCGAGGGCATCATGAAGCGTTTCCACGGCAAACGCGTGTTCGTGCAGTCGGTCGGGGTGCACGTCGGCAAGCTCGATCCATTCATGGTCGAGGTGATGGCCGAGATCGGCGTCGACATGCGCAAGCACAAGCCGAAAACCTTTGAATCCCTTGAGGATGAATCCTTCGATCAGGTCATCGCTCTATCCCCCCACGCCCAGCACAAGGCCGTCGATCTGGTGCGCTACATGCACTGCGATGTACGTTTCTGGAACACCTTCGATCCCACCCTGGCGGAAGGCACGCGCGAAACCCGCTTGACGGCCTATCGCCAGGTCCGCAATCAGTTGCAGCAGAAGATCCTCGATCTGTTCCCGCCGGGATCGGACTAGTTCGGATATGACGTCATGACGGCCCCCGTGCTTATTCTGGCTTCGGCTTCGCCGCGGCGTCTCGCGCTGCTCGCGCAGATCGGCGTGACGCCGACGCGCGTCGCGCCGGCGGACGTCGATGAAACGCCGCTCAAAAACGAGATGCCGCGCCAGACAGCCCAGCGTCTGGCGCTCGCCAAGGCGCGCGTGGTGGCGGAGAAGAATCCCGGCGCGATCGTCCTTGCCGCCGACACGGTCGTCGCTTGCGGTCGCCGCGAGTTGTCCAAGACGGAAGATCCGGCGGAAGCGCGCCGCTTCCTCGAACTCTTGTCTGGCCGCCGCCATCGCGTTTATGGCGGCATCGCCGTGATCGCCGCGGACGGCAAGGTATGGTCGCGCTGCGTGATGACCATGGTGCGTCTGGCGCGGATCTCGCCGGCGGAGATCGACGCCTACATCGCCAGCGACGAATGGCGCGGCAAGGCCGGTGCCTACGGTATCCAGGGCAAGGCCGCCGCGTTCGTCGCTGAAATCGGTGGTTCCTACACCAATATCGTCGGCCTCGATCTCTACGAAGCCGCGAAGCTCCTGCGCGCGGCGGGGCTGTGAACGCGCCCGACATCATTGTCGCGCAACGAGGGCCCGGCGAGACGCGCTTTGCGTTGTTGGCGCAGGATACGGTTATCGAGATCGTGCATCGCCGCGACATCGACGTGACCGTCGGCGCGAACGTAGAAGGTCGGGTGGTCGGTCATGCGCCTGGCCTTGCATTCATCGATATAGGTGCGGCGCAGCCCGGCGTGCTGAAGGTGCGCGAACCGTTGGTGGAAGGCAGCGCGGTGATCGTGCGCGTCGCGGTGCCGCCGCGCGGCGACAAAGGCGCGGAACTGAAGCGCGCCGATGCTGTGTCTGCCGCGCCCGATCCCGCGGCGGGCTGGTGGAAGCGCTATAACTCAGCAATCGAGCAAGTGGTGATTTCCTCCGCCCAGGAGGAACGCCGCCTGCGGGCACTGATCGGCGATGCGCCGTACGTGCGCGCGGCAAATCCTTTCGCCGATTTCGGCATTGACGATGTGATCGACGCGGCGCTTCTGCGCGACGTTCCGCTTGCGGGCGGCGGACGTCTCATCATCGATGCCGCTGCGGCGGCGACGGTGATCGACATCGACGCGGGCGCGCTGTCCCCTGCCGCCGCGAACGCTGCCGCGCTGCCGGCGATCGCGCGGGAGCTGCGCTTGCGCAATCTGGCGGGTCATATCCTGGTCGACGTCATCCCCACGACGAAGGGCGCGGCACGAACTTTTGCGACCGCCTTGGCGGCAGAACTCGATCACGATCCCGTGCCGTCGCAAATCGCCGGCGTCACGCCGCTCGGCATGGTCGAACTCACCCGCAAGCGCGAGGGACTCTCGCTCGCTGATACGTTGTCCGACACAGTGGCAACAGCGGCCTATAAGGCCCTGCGGCAAGCGGTGTTGACCGCGGTGCAGGCCACCACCGCCCGTGTCGCGATCGCGGCAAGCCCTGAAGTTGTTGCGTTTTGTCAAACCACCTTGCGGGCAGCGCTTTCCGACGCTCAAGCCATGGGCCCCTGCGAGATTATCCTTGAGGCGAAGCCCGGCCGCGCGCCACCTTCCGTGGACGTTTACGCCGTCTGACCAAGTTTGATCGATCAGGGAGGATCATCATGGATCGCCGTCAATTCTTCACAACGAGCGCTGCCGCCGCAGCCGCCACCACCAGCATCGGAACGGCCTCCGCCGCCGAGGCCCCGAGCCTGAAGGGCCCGTATCTCGATCTCACGACCGGCAAGGGCTGCATGCTCATGCAGGCGCGCATGAACGGCAACCTCGACGAGACCAAGACCAAGTACGGCACTGCCACGGGCTTTATCTCCGCCGTGCGCGCCGGCGAGAAAGTGCAGGACCTGTTCGGGTTCGAGGTGTTCGGCGTCGGCAAAGCGGAGAAGCAGCCGGACGGCAGCTATCGCGTCTATCACCGCGAAACCATCCTCTACACCGATCTCGCCACCGGCAACATCATCGACGACTACATGAACCCCTACACCAGCGAGCGCGTGAGGGTGGTGCATGTCTATAACGATCCGTGGAACGAATACTTCGAGGAGTTCGAGCCGCGTCCGCCCTCCTACGGCGGGCTCAACAAAGTCGACACCACCAGCCCACGCAAGCCGTTCATCCAGAACTGGCGTGTGATCGGCGGCGGCATGATCATCTCGGAGCGCCACATCAACCTGTTCTATCCGTCCGCGCTGCAGCCGGACAAATGGCCGCGCGAAAGCACCGGCAAGATGAACCAGGTCAGCGAGTGCTACACCTATGTCTGCCGCATCGAGGATGCGCAGAACCCGAAGCTGACCTCGCTGGAGAACACCGGTACCTGGAGCCGCGTTACGCCGTGGCTGCCCTGGATGCTGATGGGCCAGGCGCCGGGACATGTGCTCTATCAGTCGACCGTTGCGCATTTCGACGACTTCAACAACGTGAAGAAGAACGTGCGTGACTATATCGGCAAGCACAGACCCGAAATGCTGGAGGCGCCGCCGAAGTCCTCTTGGGAAAAGAAGAACCTGTCGAGCCTCGAAGTCTACGCCGAGACCGAGAAGCCGCAGCCGGCGAAGCCGAAGATCTAGCCTGCGTTAGCTCAACGTCACGGCGGGCAGGCTGGGCCAACGACCCACCTGTCCGCCGTTTCCTTTTCGGACATCTCACACCCGGAGGTTCTCATGGATCGCCGTCAATTCTTGTCAGCCGCCGCCACCGCTGGCGCTGTCGCCGGATCATCCGCATCCGCCGCCGAGGCCCCGTCCTTGCGCGGGCCGTATGTGGATCTGACCACCGGCAAGGGCAACATGCTCTTGCGTGTGCGCATGGCGGCCGATCTCGACGAGACCAAGACCAAGCGTGGCGGCACCACCGGCATTGTCACGGCGGTGCGGCCGAACGAGAAGATGCAGGACCTGATGGGGTTCGAGGTGCTGGGCGTCAGCCGTGCCGAGAAGCAGCCGGACGGCAGCTATCGGGTCTATCATCGCGAAGTGATCCTCTACACCGACCTCGCCACCGGGCAGATCCTGAACGACTACGTCAACCCGTTCACCCAGGAGCGGGTGAAGGTCGTCCACGTCATCAACGATCCGTGGAACGAGTACTTCGAGGAGTTCCAGCCCTTGCCGCCGAACTACGGCGGGCTCAACAAGGTCGACGCGACCGAGCGCAAGCCGTTCATCATGAACTGGCGCGACGCCGGCGGCGGTATGATCTCCGCCATGCGCAACATCCACCTGTTCTATAAGTCCGCGCTACAGCCGGACAAATGGCCGCGCGAAAGCGCAGGCGCCATGACCCAGGTGAGCGAGTGCTACACTTACCTGGTCAACCTTGCCGATGCTCAGAACCCGGAGAAGACGGCCGTGCGGAGCTACGGTACCTGGTCGCGGGTGACGCCGTGGCTGCCCTGGATGCTGATGGGTCAAAACCAGCCCGGCCACGTCCAATATATGTCGATGAGCAATTCCTACCCGGACATCGCGAGCATCAAGAAGCCGGTCCGGGAGTTCCTGGAAAAGAACCATCCCCATATGCTGGAGGCCCCGCCCCGGGAGTCCTGGTCCAAGCCGAACCTTTCGAGCCTGGAAGTCTATGCCGCGACCCAAAAACCGGCTCCCGTCAGGCCCAACGGGTGAGCCCGGGGTCGGCCGGGACTAAGCCCATCGCCTGAATCCTCCCAACCCTTTGGCTTGACGGGTTAAACGGCCGGGGCAATATCCCGCCCCATGGCTTCCGACCCCCGCTCCCCCAAGGGCGATCCGGCCGACCTGACCGCAATCCGCGTCACCGCCGCCAAGTGCGCGCGGTGCGGTTCCCCGGTTCAGGCCCGGTTCCGCCCGTTCTGTTCACAGCGTTGTGCCGAGATAGACCTTGGCCAATGGGCTTCGGGCGGGTATCGGATTGCCACCGCGGAGCCAGCCGCCGGACCGGCCGACGACGAAGACGCCTCCTGAGACACGAACACCGATAGGAACCCCCATGACATTGCGTACGTCCATCCTTGCCGGGTCCGTCCTGGCCGCCCTGTCCATGTGCGGATTGGCGATAGCCCAAGACCAGCCGGCAGCTGCGCCCGCGCAGGTCGAGCCCGCGGCCGACGCCGCGGCCGCCGAACCGGCACTGCCGCCGGAAGCCGCGAAGGGCCGCTATCTCGCCATCGCCGGCAACTGCATGACCTGCCACACGGCCGAAGGCGGCAAGCCGTTCACCGGCGGCGTGGCGTTCCCGACCGACTTCGGCACGATCTACTCCACCAACATCACGCAGGATGCGGAGACCGGCATCGGCAAGTGGAGCCTCGACGATTTCAAGAAGGCGATGCGCCAGGGCGTGCGCCCCGACGGCGTGCATCTGTACCCCGCGTTCCCCTACACGTCGTTCACCAAGCTGACCGACGAGGATGTGGCGGCGATCTACGCGTATATGAAGACGCTGGGTGCCGAAGCTGCCCCCGCGAAGGCGAACACCCTCAAGTTCCCCTACAACCAGCGCGCCTTGATGGGCGTGTGGAAGTCGCTGTTCTTCAAGGAAGGCGTGTTCAAGGCGGACGCCGCGAAGTCGCCGGAGATCAACCGCGGCGCCTATCTCGTGGAAGGCCTCGGCCACTGCAGCGCCTGCCACAGCCCGCGTAACTTCCTCGGGGCCGAGAAGGAAGACGCGCTGCTGACCGGCGGCGTGTTCAACGACAAGAGCCAGGGCGGGGCGATCCGTCAGTGGTCCGCCACCAACCTCACGCAGCATTCCACCGGCCTCGGCGGCTGGGATCTGGAAGCGATCACCGCTTACCTCAAGACCGGCCTGAGCAAGCGCGCCACCGTGTTCGGTCCCATGAACGAAGTGGTGATGAACAGCACCAAGAAGCTGACCGACGAAGACGTGAAGGCGATGGCCACCTATCTGAAACAGGTGGCGGCGAAGGAAGGCAGCAGCGCCGGCGGCACGCCCAGCAAGGAACAGCTGACGCAGGGCGAGACCGTCTACACCATCCGCTGCGGCACCTGTCACCTGCCCACGGGGCTCGGCTCCGAGACGCTGGGGCCGTCGATTGTCGGCAGCGCGGTGGCGCAGGCGCCGAGCGCGTCCACGCTCATCAACATCATCCTGTATGGCCCGAAGTTGCCGCCGCCGCCGGCCTTCGTCAGCCCGCGTAAGGCCATGACGCCGTTCGCCGACGAAATGCGCGACGAAGAGGTCGCGGCCGTGGCGTCCTATGTGCGCAACACCTGGGGCAACAAGGCCGGCGCGGTCACCGCCGCCGAAGTCGCCAAACAGCGCTAAGCCCAACGGCGGAGCAGGGCCGAATCGCCCTGCTCCGCCAAGGCCTTGGGGCAAAATCTGGCCCGCTGGACAGCCCCCCGGTTCTCTCTTATAAGACCGCCTCTCTCGAAGGCCGTTCGGCCCGTGCCCGGGTAGCTCAGTTGGTAGAGCAGCGGATTGAAAATCCGCGTGTCGGCGGTTCAACTCCGTCCCCGGGCACCATTTTTTCCAGAAAGCATTCGCTTCGCAGCCAACCCCCAGTCCGGGGCCACAACGCGATTTGCAATTCTGGAATCTGCGGGTGATTTCTTCATCTCGATTGTCCGGGCGTGGTAGCCCGACCGGTCAACCCTAGGCGATCGGGCGCCGATCTGCGGCGAAGATGGCTTCGCGCAGCCGGTCAAAGCGCGCCACTGGCTTCTCGCCGAACAGCTCGTCATTCCCATCCGCCAGGTCGCGGCTGATCAAGTGCCAATCATCGGCGGACAGGTGCTCGACGGCCAATCCCAAGAGGGCTTCCTCATCAGACATGTGCCGGCGTTCGCGAGTGACGAACTCGTCCAATTGGAAGCAATAGTAGTCGTACAGCTTCTGGTCGTAGATTTCCGTGCGATGCTCAGCCGATTTCCGGACCATCGGCTTCGAGCCTGAAATCAGATTGAGCGCTCCCTCGAAACTTTGGAGAAGTTGAGAGCAGTCTTTGTGCTCGCGATGAACTTCCTCGACCTGGGCCGCTGCCGCCGAATCGCGCTTCTTGAGCGTTTCGTAAATAACGTCCTCGAGCCGGTGGTGAAATTTCTCAATGTATCGTCGGTAGAAGCTGACGACGCCGCGCTCAATGTCCCAGTTTACCGGGGTCCCGGCCGCCAATAGCCTCTGCTGATGCTTCAAAATATTCAGTAGCTTCAAAAAATTGAAGTGGTCCTGATGAAGCCTAGCGGCCGCGGCGGGCAGTTTTGCGAGAGCGATGAGCACGACGGGTCCTCAAGTAAAGTGGACTGGACGAAGTTCCTGTGAAGCACACTATGCTTCGGTCGAGAGCAGTTCGTTCGTTAGAACGCGAACACGGTTGGCGACGATGCTGGCCAATCCCGCCATCAGATTCAAAGCGGCCCTCTTATGCTTCTCGGCAAACTCATCCAGATTGCTGCGAGAGAGGACGAAAACCTCGACGTCGGACAGGGCAATCGCATCTGTTGTGTGATCCTTGCTCTCCAGAAAACCGGCCTCCCCAAAGAACGATCCGCGGCCGCAGGTGTTGATGCGGCGCGTGCGGTTGCCCTCGATAGGAAGCAGAAGGACGACAAGGCCTTTGCGCACAAAGAACAGTTCAGAGCCAGCATCGCCACGAGAGAATAGCTTGGTGCCCGCTGGAAACTGCGCTTTGACCAAATAGGTATTGAGGGTGTCGAGCGTTTCCTTCTTGCGCCCTTTGAAGATATCAAGCTCCTCAAGCTCAAGAGGCGTTTCCGGATCGTCTCTATCCCGGCTCTCCTTGAGCGTCCCGGCGGCTTCCTTCAGGATGCGATTCTCGATCCAGGCCTTGGCCTCATCGAGGTCGTCGAATACGCGCGCCGCGCTCTTGTACGGCGCTATTCCCGTCTTATCGACGTATTGGTCCAAATTGCGGCCCGAGGGCAGGTTCGTCGGCAGGCGGCTATAGACCAGAAAGCCGTTCTTCTCGGCCATGACATCGCGAAACTGCTCCAGAACGTGGGCCACAGTGAAATCGATCGTTTGAACGCGATACATGTCCAAGATGACGTATTTGCGCGACTTAATCTCCGGCTCGAGAATGGAGTACAGCTGATCGGCTGTGCCAAAGAAAAGGCTGCCTTGCAGCTCGAGGATCACCGACTGATCGCCCTGCGCCTTCAGGATCTCCACGTGACCTTCGGGACGCGGCCGCCGCGAAAAGCTTTCGCTGCCCGAGATCTTTCGCCGAAGAATGGAGCCCTTGAGTTGTTCGCGCGTGAAAAGCAGGATTGCCAGCACGATGCCCGTGCCGGACGCGGGAATCAGGCCAATGAACAGGGCGACCAGGACCACCGCGAGGATGACCAAGAAATCGATGATCGTCTGCCGCGATTTGATCAGCGTCAGCGCATGACGATCGATCATTCGTGCGCCGACGACGATAAGGATCGCGGCCAGGGCTCCGATCGGAATCCAACTAATGAACTTCCCCAGCAATAGAAACGCGGCGAGCGCGAGGACGCCCTCGAGTATGCCCGAGAACCGACTTGTTCCTCCGCTCGACAAGTTGACCATCGTCGCGCCCATCTGCCCGGCGCCGGGAATTCCTCCGATCAGAGAGGAAGCAAGATTTCCGAGGCCTTGACCGACCAGTTCGCGGTTGGAATTGTGACGGGAGCGCGTCATTGCATCGAGCACCACGCACGTCTTCAACGTGTCGATCGAGAGCAGTACGGACAATGTCAGCGCGGGCACTACGAGCATGCTCAGCGTTGCCGCGTCGAAGGTCCGTATCTCATGGACGCGTGCCAGTATCGCGCTGAGGAAGTCGCCGCCGCCACCGGCACCAGCGACCATAGGCCCCACGATCAGGCGATTGCCTTCAACGACAAGCAAAGTCTTGTCGATCAGACCAAGGCCAAAATAGGTCAGTATGCCGCTGCCAAGCGCGAGGATGGCCGCTGGGACTTTCGTGGTGACCTTCGGAGAGCCAAGCATGACTGCGGCTGTGACGAATCCAACGACGATGCTCTGCCATCGCCAAGCGGTCGGCGTGAGGATCGATGTCCACAACTGAAGATCACTGGGCGTGCCAAGAAGTTTAGGAACCTGGCTGCCGATGATGATGAGGCCAACGCCCGTCAGATAGCCGCTGACGACTGGGAATGGCATGTACTTGATCAGGCGGCCGAGGCCCACGGCGCCGTACGCGATCTGCAGGAGGCTGGACAGCAGCGCGATGGCCATCAGAAGGAATAAGATCGATTCCGGAGACGCGCCGTCATGCACAAAGTTCGCTGCAAATCCCGACAGTACCGCGACGGCCGGGGCGCACGGCGCCGTGATCAATCGATTTGTGCCGCCTAGCGCCGACGCGACAACCCCGAGTGCGGTGACTCCCAGAATTCCCGCAAGCGCGCCGTACGCGGGATAGGTCCCCCCGAGTGGGGAGAAGATGGTGACGCCGAATGCGATGGCGGACGGTAACGCCACAAGCATCGCGGCGAAGCCGCCCCAGAAGTCGCCGACGGAGGGCCGGGTCATTCGTGTTTTCCTTCAGCGCTTATCCGAGGAGAGAATCGCCTGCACTCCGAAAAGGAGAAGCAAGACGCCGACGATGATCTCCGAGGCGATGAAGAGGCGCGCGATGCCCGACGTCGCGGTCAGGTCGCCATAGCCCACCGTGCTCAGCGTCACGACAGAGAGGTACAGGCCCTCGTCTAGGGTGATGGCGCGGGCTACGCCCGCAGCGGTGAAATTCGGCGTCGCCGAAAAGCGATCGATAATGGCGTACAGGCATCCGTAGACTATCGCCAATAGCGAGTAACACGTCAGAAAGGCGAACGCCGGCTTTACCAGCCGCCCGGCATTGATAAAAAAGTCCTCGAAAAGGATTGCGGTATCGAGAAGGAATGCCGCGATCGACCTCGCTGTCAGTGAGGCGGTCAGCGCTATGATCAACATCGCGATGAGGAGCGCGGCGTTTTGCTCAGTGGGCTCCAGTTCGTTGATTGGAAGAATGAACGATGTCGCTCCGACAACCATTATGGGTGAACCCCAGATGACCGCGTTCGCCAGGTCGATTTTTATATCCTCGCTGTCGGACGCAACGCGCCTGACGATTTCACCGCGGTGCCACACGACACCAGCGAGAAATCCCGCAAGCGGCAAAGCGAAGCCGAGTTCCTGGGCGAAGGCCTGCGTTCCAGAGAAATTCTCGCCTAGAAAGAAAGCGTATATGAAGGCATAGACGCCGATCGAATTTGCGAACACGGCAGAGAAGAAGTCGCTGCCGGGCAACAAGAAATGAAACGCCACGGCCAAAGCCATGACGCTGAGCAGTGCAGCCAGCGCGATGCCCGGCCGTGTGTTGCCCAGGGCAAGGGCAATCATGCTCAATAGGCCGACAGTGAATACGATGGTCGCCACAAGGTGGCGATGTGTTCGCGTGTTCGTCAAATAGCCCTCACCGCATTCGGTTCCCGCTTTCAGTTTAGGTCGCAGATTTCTTGTCGGATTGATCTGGAGCAAAGCCGACAGCAGATCTGGGCGTTAGCCTTGCCGTTGAGCACGTGGCTCGGTGCGAGTTGCGCTTCTCTGAGTCGGTGCCTGTCCCGAAGTCCAGTCCTGCCTACCTTGAACCAGTTGCACGCTCTTTCTCGCTCCTTATCCCGACCGCCCCGGGCTGGTTTGCTGTTGTTCGGCAACTGCCTCTCATTTGCATTTGTGGAAGCCGGCGGAGCGCGTAGGCAATTCCTGTGTTCCACCTGATGAGCGAACCCGAACAACCGACCGGCCGGACCGGTCCTGCCATTGAGATCGAGTTCAAGATGTTGGCCTCGCCTGAGGTTCTCTCGGCGATCGCCGGCGGAACGCTGCTTCGGCGATACACGAACAGCGCCCAGGAGCCACGCGAGCTCGTTAACTACTACTTCGATACGCCCGGCTCAGCGCTCAAGAAAGCCGGCTACACACTGCGCGTGCGTTGGGATGGCGAGTGCTGGATACAATGCCTTAAGGTCCGCAAGCATGCGGTCGATGGGCTCTTTCGGCGTGAGGAATGGGAGCGCCCCGTAAATTCTGGCGTTCCGGACGTGACGGCGCTCCCGGACGGGCCCACCTTTGAAGCGGTTCGTGAGGCATTCGCCACGATCAGCAGGGTCTTCGTCACTCGCTTTCAACGCACCACGTACGAGGTCGCATTCACACAGCCCCCCTCAAAGGCGCCGACGATTCTGACGATGTCCCTTGATGTGGGGCGCATTGAGACACTCGATCGCAGTGCGCCGTTGGCAGAGGTTGAGTTGGAACTTGCTGCAGGGCCAGAAGCGGGTCTTTTCGAATTCGCGCGCATATTGCAGGCTGCCTACCCTCTTTCCCCAGGCAACCAGAGCAAGGCTGATCGCGGCTACTCCCTGATCAAATTGCCCGCGAAAAATTATCGCCATGCGGCGTCTTGAAATGCCCCGCTTCAAATACGCGGATTGGCAGAACAGGCAGTTCGAGCGAGTCAACTTTTGACCTATGTCAGATTGCCGACTCACCTGCGCCTTAGCATGGCCGCATGAAGGGGCGTGCGGGTTCGATGCTGGCTGGGATGCGATGATTCTTGGCTACGAAAGGCAGGATCAGGCCCGCCGTCGTGGCCGCGGTAGGGGAATGACATGACTCGGGCGACCAAGGTTGAGCACAAGGTTTCAAAGGACGAGTTCGATAGCGTGGCCGAAGGTCTGCGCACCGAACTTCTTCAGCTTCAGGATCAACTTAAATCCCAGGACTTTCCTGTCGTCCTGCTATTTGCGGGCGCCGCAGTTGCCGGCAAGACCGAGGCGCTGAATACAATCAATGAATGGATGGACCCGCGCTGGATCGAGACCCATGCCTATGGCCCGCCTTCCGACGAAGAGCGCGAACGTCCAGAGTATTGGCGCTACTGGCGCGACCTGCCGCCCCGGGGCCGCATCGGGCTAACGCTCGGGAGTTGGTACCACCAGGGGGTGCAAGACTTTGTGTACGGTCGAATCGGCAAGCCGGCCTATTTGCAGACGTTGAAGCGCATTGCCGCGTTCGAACGCACACTGACTGACGACGGCGTACTGCTTCTGAAATTCTGGATGCACATGAATGAGGCAGACCAGAAGAAGCGGATGAAGAAGCTGCAGAAGAGCAAGAACGAAGCTTGGCGGATCAGCAAGAGCGACTGGAAGCATTTCAAGCACAATCGGGCCTTCACGCGCGCAAACGCGATCGCGATCGAAAAGACAAATGTCGACGCGTCACCCTGGGTGATTGTCGATGGCCTGGATGCTCGATATCGGACGCTTGAAATTCTGAGCACCATTCGCGACGCGCTGAAAGCTCACATCCGGCTCCGTTCGAACAGGCGCAAGCTGGTCGAAAAGGCGAGGAAGCAATCCGATCGGGTCCGCGACACCGAGTTGCAGGCGACCTCCGCCGAAGAAAATGCTCCTGCGAGCAGCAAGAATGCGCAGGGTGCGCGGGTGGGAACGACGACAACAGCGTCGCGGCGAGGTGCCGCCCGGCAGCGCACCATCCTCGACAAGCTTGATATGTCGCTCTCGCTGACCGACAAGTCCTACCGCGCGGCCCTACAGGATTCGCGCGCCGAATTGGGTGACCTTTGCAGGAAGCTTCATTTCGCCGGTAAGTCCGCGCTGGTGCTGTTCGAGGGGCCGGACGCCGCCGGAAAAGGGGGTGCCATTCGCCGCCTGACGGCATCAATGGATGCTCGCGACTACCGCGTGGTCCCAATCGCGGCTCCCACGGATGAGGAGCGGGCCCGGCACTACCTCTGGCGCTTTTGGCGCCAACTGCCCAGGGCGGGTCGAATTGCGATATTTGATCGCAGCTGGTACGGGCGTGTTCTCGTCGAGCGTGTTGAAAACTTCGCGCAGCCCGAAGAATGGCAACGCGCCTTCACCGAGATTCGTGAGTTCGAGGAACAGTTGGCTGCGAGCGGTTTGGTGGTGGTGAAGTTCTGGGTTCACATCGATAAGGATGAGCAATACCGCCGGTTCAAGGAGCGGGAAAAAAGCTCGCTAAAATCCTGGAAGCTGACCCCCGAGGACTGGAGAAATCGGGCGAAATGGGATGAGTATGGGCGCGCGGTTCACGAAATGGTCGAGCGGACCAGTACGTCATCGTGCCCATGGACGATTGTCGAGGGCAACTGCAAGAAGCACGCCCGGATCAAAGTCATGGAGACACTGTGCGGCGCGCTTAGAAAGGTGCTTCTCACCGATGGCGAATAGGCGGTCGGGTGAGGTCGCGCGGTATCAAGCGGTTTCGGGTGCGACAAAATGCACTGGAGCTTTGGAAGTCATGGAAGACTGTCTTGGCGCACTTCCCCGCCGACCCGTTGACTAGGTCACATCGAAGCCCCCGTCCGGGGACACCATTTTCCAAAGCGCGCTTTGAAATCGTTACCGATTTTTGGCGCTAGGACTCCCGCCGCCGCTTTCGGACTTGAAAGGCGGGAGTCGGCTCTTGGGCTCTTGATCCTGCAGAGATACATGCCGGTCGCCCTTGCCGGGGCAATGCGCGGCTGCGGTTGAACCGTGCCAAGGCCGTTCAAGGGGCGATGCAAGACCCGTCAAAAATAGCTCGGACCGACGCTCAGTCCATACGATACTCAACGAAAGCTGCCGTTGACGACAAGGTGGGGAGGATACGATGTCCGCGAAGCAATTGAAGTCGGCACTCTACGCGACAGTGTTCTTGATGGCGTTCAGCGCAGATCGAGGACAATCGGCCGAAGTCACGCGATCCGAGAACGACTTCATCCGCGGCGTCGTCACCGGCGTCGCCGGCCCCGAGGCAGGCGTATGGGTGATCGCGGAGACCAATGACCTCAAAACACCTTTCACCAAGGTTGTCGTGACGGACGATAAGGGGCGCTACGTCCTGCCGGAATTGCCGAAGGCGAAATACAAGATATGGGTGCGTGGCTATGGCTTGTCGGATAGCAAGCCGGTTGACGGCGCTCCGGGCCAAGTCGTCGATGTCAAAGTCGCGAACGCCGCGAATGCGCAAGCCGCGGCAAAGATTTATCCCGCCAACTATTGGTCGTCGCTCCTCAACATTCCGGGCAAAAGCGAATTCCCCGGTACAGGGCCCAAAGGCAACGGGATAAACCCGGCTTTCAAGACGCAGGAGCATTGGCTCCTCAATCTCAAGTCCCGCTGCGCGTCCTGCCATCAGTTTGGAACGGAAGTGACGCGCGAAGTCCTGCTGGATGATGCCATCGAGGCCTGGCACCAGAAGCTAGATAAGGTTCGCGAACCGGGCGACGTCACGCTCAGCAACAGTGCCAACGACTACAAGAATACGATGAGCAACGGCATGACCTCTTTCGGACGCGAGCGCGCCTTCAAGATGTTCGCCGACTGGTCAGTCGCAATCCGGAATGGCGCCGTTCCTCCCGCGCCGCCGCGGCCCGCAGGCGTGGAACGAAATGTCGTGCTGACGATGTGGGATTGGGCCGCGCAGCGCGTTGTTCATGATCAGGTCACCACCGATCAGCGCAATCCGACGGTGAACGCCAACGGTCCTATGTACGGAGCGATCGGCCTCTATGGCGAAGGGCCCGGCTTTGGCGCCATTTCCGTCGTGGATCCCATGTCCCATGAAACGAAATTGATTCCGGCACAGCGGATCGATCCGAAATCTCAAACCAGGCCGCCGTCCGGTATTGAGTGGTCGTTGCACACGCCCATGCTGGATCAAAAGGGCCGGGTTTGGGTGACGTCCGTCACGAAAGAGTCGACGCCCAGCCCGGTCGACTGCTTCGATCCCAACAACAAGTATGCGAAGTATTTTCCGATCGAGAGCCTCCGCGCCCAGGCGGCCACGTCGACGGCGTATGTGGCTGTGTATGATCCGAAGACGGGAGAACAAAAGTCGATTCCGGTCTGTTTCATGAGCCATCACCTCAGGTTCGCTTACGATACGGACAACACACTTTTCCTCAGCAGTATTCAAAGCCGGGATGCCATCGGCTGGCTGAACACGCGCGTTTACGATGAAACCCGCGACCCCGTGAAAGCCATGGGATGGTGCCCGCTCGTTCTGGATACCAGCGGCGACGGCAAGATCGATCCTGACCGCACAAAATGGACGCGCTTGACGGCAGAGGTGAAGGGCGCCTCCGAAGGGAGAGAGGATGCCGCGGAAGCCGGGCCTCAGAAGGGCAAAGCGCCGGCCGGCGGCGACACCCAATACACTTTCGGAAGCTACTCCATCTCAATCTCGAAAGTGGATGGGAGCATTTGGTTCGGCGCACCCAGCTCCCCCCATCCGGGAGGAATCGGTCGGCTCAGTTTAGGCAAGAACCCGCCTGAGACCTGTGTGACCGAATACTATCAGCCGCCCAAAAATCCGGACGGCACGTCCAAAGCCTTCTTCGACCAGGGTATGGATCTGGATTCGAAAGGCGTCGCGTGGGCTGCCTTCTCCAGCGGTCATCTGGGAAAATTCGATCGCAGCAAATGCAAAGTGCTGAACGGCCCCACAGCCACCGGCCAACAGTGCCCGGAGGGTTGGAAAATCTACGAGACGCCCGGTCCGAAAATCACCGGCACGGACGTGAGTGGAGATTTTCACTATCTGATCTGGGTCGACATTCACAATACCCTTGGCTTGGGGAACGACGTCCCCATCGTCGCGGGCACGAACTCGGACTCGCTGCTTGCATTCCTGCCCGGTCAGGAAAAGTGGGTCGTGATGCGCAGGCCCTATCCGCTCGGATTTTATGCCCGCGGACTCGACGGGCGGATTGACGACCCGAAAGCGGGTTGGAAGGGACGGGCCGTGTGGAGCGCGGACGAAGCGATTCCGATATATCAGCTGGAGAGCGGTGAGGGGTCTTCCGGGCGGGCCATGAAGTTCCAAGTGCGTCCCGATCCTCTCGCGCACTGACTTGGCTAGGGTTGAGCGCACCGGATATTCGGCGAAGTTCGTTTTGCACGGAAAGAAACGCTGTCTGTGGCTTTTAGCAGGAGCCTTCCTGGCGGTGTTGGCGCCGGAGATGGGCGCGCGCGCGGATGGAGATGATTTCTTCCTGCCGGAAGAGATTCCCGGAAAGCCGGAATATGTCGTGTTCGGCAGCGTCAAGGATGACCGCGGCAATTACATTTCCACTGCAGTCGTGACGGCTAAGGTCGCGGACCCTGTTCTCATCTACGAGGCACCGACAACCATCCTCGGACGGTTCCGTACCGTGGATATTGGGCGTGCGGTTATCGATCTCGGTTACGAAGTTGACCCGGCCCAGGTCACAGTCACCGTTTCCGCTCCCGGCTACGTTCTGATGCGGCGGTTCAATCGCGATTCCCTGCGCCGGAAGCGGGGCGCGGTCGAGATCGATTTTGTTATGCAGCGGGCAAACTAACGGCGCCCGAGGTCTCGACATGAGGCTGTGCCGCGTGGGTGTTGCGCAAACGGGCCTCCTCGACGGTTTGGCGCGACTAAATGGCCACCTTTCATTAAGCCTTTGATTCAGCTAAAACGCTGCGGCCCGTCCTTGGGCAATTCTTTCCGAAGGCCAATGGCCACTTGACCGCGCTTTGCGAAGCGCGCGCAAACGACCCGCATCACTTCTGGAAACATAGGGCACGCTACTGCGTGCCGACCGCGCGGCCGAAGACCAAGCTCACGAAGCGTGCGAGCGCCCCTCGCAATAGGCGACCACCGAAGGATCAGTCCCCATGCCGACTCCTGAGAAGTCTGATAAGAAGGCGCCAATTGCCCACAAGCCCAACCCGCCCGGCAGGCCCGGCAACATCGCCGGTGGCAGGACGACCGCGGGCGCTCAGAAGTCAGGGCCCAAGTCGACCGGCGGCCCCACGAGCAGGGGCGGTCGATAGTGCCGACGGCAGGTTTGGCGAAAGCCGCGGCGCAGCAAGAATGGGAATCACTCACCCAGCCCGATCCGCAGGAGTCTCCTCTCGGTGGCGTTCAGAACTGGCGCCGGTTGGGGACCGTCAGCGTTTGGCTGGAATGGGAAGGACCGAGCGATCGATTTTCGCTCGAGAACATTCTGAGCGATGGACCGCGCGGCGCCGGCCAAACGAGCTTGAACTTGATCAAGACACTCTGCGATCGATACAGATTGACCGTCGTCGGTGTCGTTTCGCCGCAGAGGCCGCATCAAGCCCCTCAGGCGTCGCGACAGGACTACGAACGGCTGGCGAAGATGTACGAGAAGCGCGGCTTCCACGTGGAGCGCGGACCAAGAACGACTTTGCAATATCCGGCACCAGGAGCCGCACATGACCCTACCCCGTGACCTGGTCGAGCGCCTGGAGCGCATGATCAAGGAAGAGCGCGAGACCCTGGAGCAACTCAAGTCCGGAGACTTGAAGCTGCGCCAGCGGCTCCATGGCAAGGATTGGGAAGACATCACGGCGGATGCCATCATCCAGCGCGAGCGGGTGATTGCGACCTATCAGGAGATCATCGGCCGGCAGCCGCGCCCGGGTCCGGACGACGAGCAGTCGAAGAGGCGGAAGTAGCGAGATCCGCCTCCCCAGGTTGACCGCTCGTTAAATCACTTCCCGAACTTTTGCTTTTTCGGCCCCTTGTGAAATCCGCCCGGCTTTCCGCCAGGTTTTCCACTCGGTTTTCCGCTGTGTTCGCCGCCGTGAGGTTTGCCGCCATGCGGCTTGCCGCCGAATGCTGCTTTCCCAAAGGGCTTGCCGCCGGGCTTTCCGCTGCGCTCGCCGTCGTGCGGTTTGCCGCCATGCGGTTTCCCCCCGAACGCCGCTTTCCCAAAGGGCTTGCCGCCCTGGTGCTTGGGCTTGCCCGCCCATCGGGGTTTCTCGCCACCCCGTTCATTTGCTCGTTCGCCCGGCTGTTCTGAAGGTCGCTCGCCCGCTTGATTGTCACGCGCGGGCGTGTGCTTCGGCTTCCACTCTTTCTTGCCGGCGTGATGCGCCGGCGGGCGGCGGACGTGACCGCCATCCGCGGGGGCGTCTGTTGGGCCGATGAAGATATCGCCCTGCTTCACACTTCCCACACGCGCCGCGAACTCGTCGGCCACAGTGGCATCGATCTCGAACTTGGTTTCATCGTCGAAGATGCGGATCGCGCCGATCTCACGCTTGGTGATCTTGCCCTGACGGCAGATCTCGGGGATCAGCCACTTGGGATCGGCCTTGCGATGCCGCCCGACATTGAGGCGGAACCATACCGCGCTCGCCAGGCCGCTTTGCGGCGCGCGTGGGCCGGGCATGCCCGTCTCGACGACGTCTTCCGGCGCAGGCAACCGCGCGCGATAGATGCGCACCAGCGCTGCCGCGATATCTTCCGGCGACCGCTGCGCCAGGAGTTCCTTGGCGAGTGCCAAATCGTCGGCATCGCCAGCTTCGGCGGTTAGCATGCTTTGCAGCAGGCGCTCGTTGTCGATCTTGCGGATCGCATCGGGCGTCGGCGGATTGATCCAGGTGGCCGTGATTCTGGCCTGCCCCAGCAGGCGCTCGGCCTTCCTGTGGTTCTTGGGCACGACCAGCATGACGCTGACACCCTTGCGGCCCGCGCGCCCGGTGCGTCCGCTGCGGTGCTGCAGCGTCTCTATGTCGTTCGGCAGATCGGCATGAATGACCAGATCGAGGTTCGGCAAATCGAGCCCGCGTGCGGCCACGTCGGTGGCGACGCAGACGCGGGCGCGGCCATCGCGCAGCGCCTGGAGGGCGTGGTTGCGTTCCGTCTGGCTGAACTCGCCCGACAAGGATACGGCCGAGAAGCCGCGTTCGACCAGGGACGCGTGAAGATGACGTACGCCGTCGCGCGTGTTGCAGAACACCAGCGTCGCCGGAGAGTCCACGAAACGCACGACGTTGACGACCGCATGCACGGCGTCTTGCGGCGCGATGCGCATGGCCCGGTATTCGATATCGGCGTGCGCGCGCGCGCCACCCGTGGCCTCGATGCGAAGCGCGTTGTTTTGATACTGGCGCGCCAGGTTCGCGATATCACGCGGCAGCGTGGCCGAGAATAGGAGTGTGCGGCGTTCCTTCGGCGTGGTCTCAAGAATGAACTCGAGATCCTCGCGGAAGCCGAGATCGAGCATCTCGTCCGCTTCGTCCAGAACCACGGCCTTCAGGTCCGCGATCTTGAGGCTGCCGCGTTCCAGATGGTCGCGCAGGCGGCCGGGCGTGCCGACGACGACGTGGCAGCCGGCGTAGAGTTGGTGCTTCTCGGCGCGCGGGTCCATGCCGCCGACGCAGGCCACGATCCGCGCACCGATATGCTGATAAAGCCAGACGAGTTCGCGCTGGACCTGCAAGGCCAGCTCCCGCGTCGGCGCGACGATCAGCGCCATCGGGTTTTCCGCCTTGCCCAACGTCTCCGCGCCGTCGAGGAACGTGCCGGCGATCGATAGCCCGAACGCCACGGTCTTCCCCGATCCGGTTTGCGCCGAGACCAGCAGGTCGCGGTTGGCGGCCTCGGGCGCTAGAACCGCGGTTTGAACCGCCGTGGGCTCGGTGTAGTCGCGTTCGGTCAGCGCGCGCGCGAGCGAAGGAATCGTAACGGGGAATGCCAAAAGACTTACCTTAGATATGGGCTTGATACGGGAAGGCGGCCAACGGTGGGCCGCGCCCGTGATATGGGCGGTGGTATAGTCCAATTCGCGCCTCCGCTACCACCCGATTAACGGGCAGCAGGGTTGCGCTCAGGGCTAACCTGTTGATCTGATTGACTTGCAGGAGCCCAGCCGGGGCCAAGCACGCTGTTAAAGCGTTGAGAATGGCGTCGCAGCTCTCGAAAACGACTGCGGATGCCTTCACGGCGCTCTCAGGCCGCGAGAGCAGAATTAAATATTCGAGCGCTGTATTACTTAAGAACGCCAACACCGGCGAAATCTATCGCCGATCAAGAATATCTATTGTGTCGCTCAGGTATCATGCAAGTTCTATCGGTACATGCCCCGTACCTTGAGCTTTTCCCCGAACAAAAATGGCTCCGACCAGTGCCTGATCAATAGTGGCGTCGTGTCAGGCACGACGACGCGTAGGTAGCCCCGCTTTCGCGGGCGACCTCTTCAATTCGTCGTGAACGATGCCGACGGTGCAGTGAAATCGGGATGCGCCGCACCCCGATTGTCGCCGCGTCATTCTCACAAGGGGGAATCATCACGATGTTCCGCACACGATTGATCTGCTCTACCGCCATCGCAGTGGTCGCGGTTGCCGCGCCGGCCTTGGCGCAAATGGAAGAAATTACGGTCACGGCGCGTAAGGTTGAAGAAAGGCTGCTCGATACGCCGATCGCCATCGCCGCGATCACGGGCGACGACCTGGCGGCGCGTCACATCGTCAACCTGCAGGATTTGGCGCAGAACGTGCCGGGCACCAACGTGGTGAACCAGGCCTCCAACGGCGCGCGGTCGGATCGCTCCTTCCAGGCGGTCGTCGTGCGCGGCGTTGCGCCGTCGT
Source organism: Rhodospirillaceae bacterium (assembly GCA_965279655.1). Classification (GTDB taxonomy): domain Bacteria; phylum Pseudomonadota; class Alphaproteobacteria; order Rhodospirillales; family Rhodospirillaceae; genus SCTM01. The sequence goes on along the minus strand of OZ257255.1, from coordinate 2,987,828 downwards.
CTTCCGCCCTGCAGACGGCCTCGATCTTCATCGACGGCGTGCCCGTCGCTTCGTCCTCCGCCGTGCAGACCATCACCTCCCCGGAGCGCGTGGAAGTGTTGAAAGGGCCGCAGTCGGCCTACTTCGGCCGCCAGACCTTCGCCGGCGCGATCAACATCGTGAACAAGATGCCGGCACAGGAATTCAGCGGCACCATCACCGGAATGGCCGCGACGCGTCATAACTATGACGTGACCGCCGAATTGAGCGGCCCCTTGGCCGGCGACGTCTTGGGCTTCCGCGTGACCGGCGGCGCGAGCGGCAAGCACGGGTCGTACGCGAATGCCTTCGCGCCGGGCTCGACGGTGGGCGATCAATCGACCAAGACCGGCTCACTGCTGCTGGTGGCAAAGCCGTCGGACGACTTCACCGTCAAGGCGTTCGGCTTCCTGACCGACAAGAACGACGGCGCTCCGGCGCAAGGTCTCATCTCGGCCTACCCCGTGGTGGATGCCGGCGGCGTTGTGCAGGCTTACAACCAGTCCAACTGCATTGTGGGCAGAACGACGGCCAATCCGGCGGGCAATCCGTTCTTCTGCGGCGTCACGCCGAAGCTGACCAACCGCACCCCGACGCAGACTACCGCGCTGCCCCAGGTGCTGCTGAACGACTTGCGCGACCCGGCGGGCCGCGTACTGAATCCGTTGGACGGTCCGACGACCGGCCTGGGCTTGAAGGCGCGCGACTATCACCTGCATCTCGCGATGGACTATCAATTGGGTGACATCACCTTGTCGTCGCTGACCGGTTTCAACAAAGGACGCTGGAGCGAACTGGCCGACCTGGACAATCTGTCTTCGACCAACCAATCGTTCTTTGGATCGCTGGCGGGCTACAACTTCTACTTCCTGATCGACAGCATCTCGAAGGACTTCTCGCAGGAACTGCGCGCGAGCTACACCAGCGGCCGCCTCCACGGAACGGTCGGCGTCAGCTACCTCTATGCCCGGACTCAGGGTTCCAGCGGCGGCAACGGCGCTTCCTATAACGCGCCGCTCGGCACGACCATCGGCGGCCCGACCATCTCCAAGACCGTCGGCGTGTTCGGCGGCCTGGGCTACGACATCACCGATCAGTTCAGCTTGAACTTCGACGCCCGCTATCAGGAAGACCGCAACCTCTCCTACGCAGGTGCCGCCGGCACCAGCGTGACCGCCGCGAACCTCGGTGTCGCCCCGGGATTCTATGCACCGTTCAGCAAGGTGTTCGAGGCGAAGTACAAGAACTTCATGCCCCGCGTTATCGGCCAGTACAAATTGGACCCGGATAACATGGTGTACGCGTCGTTCTCGAAGGGCATCAATCCCGGCATCTTCAACACCGGGTTCCTGAGCCCGCCGGCGAACGGCGTCAATCAAGCCGCGGCGCTCGTCGCGGCGAACAATCTGACCGTCGTGGTGAAGCCCGAGAAGCTGAACAACTACGAAATCGGCGCCAAGGGCCTCTTGGCCGACAAGAAGATCCGCTACGAGTTGGCCGCGTACTACATGCAGTGGCGCGACCAGATCAACCAGCAGAACTTCTTCTACATCGACTCTGTCGGCATCGTGCAGCAGCTGACCGCTTCCACGAACACCGGCGCGGTCAACATCAAGGGCCTCGAAGCGAACTTGGGCTTCAGCCTTGCTGAAGGCCTCACCCTCGATCTCGGCGGCGCTTTGACCGATGCGAAGATCAAGCAGGGCGCCAATGCGGCGACATCTACCCTGATGGGCCTGCCGCTCAACAACCTGTCGAACTACACGGGCAAAGACAGCCCGCTGACCTCGAAGTGGTCCGGCACGGCGGCATTGCAATACATCGCGCCGCTCGGGGAAAACGGCCTTGAAGGCCTCGTTCGTATCGACGCCAGCTTCAAGACCGGCGCCTATACCAACATGGCTAACATCGTGAAGACGCCGTCCGTGTCCAACGTCAATCTGACTCTCGGCGTGCAGAACGAGAAGTACATGCTGCAGGCGTTCATGACGAACGTGTTCAACAACAAGGCCTACTACAGCGCGATCGACGGCGTTCTCGTCGATCCGTCCTTCTCGCACTTCGGAACGTCGTCCTCGCTCGTCGTGCAGCTGCGTGAGAAGCGCACTGTCGGCGTGAAAGGCTCCGTGAAGTTCTAAAGGCACGGCGTCCGCTTCGGCGGACACGCGATGGCGCGGGGCTGCTTTTTTGAAGCAGCCCCGCAGTCATTTCGGGGGAGTTCAATCTCGCTAGTATCATGATACTTCCGAGATGCGGTGCGCTTCGCTGTGCGTCCGATCCCCTCCGGCGCGTGGGGGATTGGCCCGAATGCAGGCTTGGAGTAGGGTTTTACACTCGAAAAATTTCAGGTCGTTTCCGGCGTACCGTGACCCAGCTCCGTAAAATCGAAAGCGCCCCCGCCATCCCATTCCTGGGTTCCTTGTTGGGGCTCGACCAAGAGATCTTGGATGCGGTGCCGCTAGGGATCTACGCCTGCGATGCGGATGGTTTGATCCTCCGCGTCAATCGCAAAGCGACGGAGCTTTGGGGCCGCACGCCTCGTCTCCAGGATTCGGCGGACCGGTTCTGCGGTTCGTTCCGCGTCGAGAGTCTCGATGGCCAGGTCATTCCACCGGATCAGCTTCCCATGGCCCGGGCCGTTCTCCTTGGCGAGGGCGCCAGGGGCGTTGAAGCCGTGGTGCAAAATTCCGACGGACGGCGATGGATCGCGCGCGTCGATGTGGAACCGCTGCGCGATGCTCAAGGCCTTCTGATCGGCGCGATCAACTGCTTCCAGGACGTGACCGCCGAGCATGAGTTGCGCCAGGCGTCGGCGCGCCAGCAACGCACCTTCGATCTGGCGATGATCGCCTCACAGATGGGTACATGGCGCTACACGATCGCGGACAATATTTGCATCTACGACGATAATGCCCAGCGCCTATACGGACTGACAGAAGCGCGCTTTCTTCACGACGAAGCCGGAGTCAAAGACAAGTTCCATCCCGACGACATGGATCTCATGTGGAAACGCGTCGGGGTGGCGCTCGATCCAACGGGCGACGGCCGCTATGAGGTCGAATACCGCGTGAAGCAACTCGACGGCAGTTGGCGGTGGCTGAGCGCCTGGGGGCTGGTGGAATTCGAGGGACAAGGGTCAGAACGCAAGCCGGTGGCCATCGCCGGCGCAAGCCGCGACCTGACGGAACGAAAGAAAGCGGAGGAGGTCGAACACCTCCTCATCTCCGAGTTGAACCACAGAGTCAAAAATACACTCACCATCGTTCAATCTCTCGCCTCTCAATCGCTGCGGGGTGCGTCGGACCTGGACTCAGGGCGCAAGGCTCTCGAGGCCCGCATCCATTCCCTCGCCCGGGCGCACGACCTGCTGATCAAGCACAACGGAATTGGCGCCGATCTTGGCGACGTCGTCACGCGCGCGGTCGAACCGTTCGGAGCCGCAAAAACGGGCCTCGCGGGTCCGCCCGTCCATGTCTCGCCAAAACACGCACTCGCGCTCTCGATGGCGCTGCACGAACTCTCGACCAATGCCGCCAAGTACGGCGCGTTCTCCAGTCCGTTCGGCCGAGTTCATGTTGGATGGCACGTTCGCGACGGCCGGTTGTATCTGCAGTGGCAGGAAAGCAACGGCCCTAAGGTCACGCATCCGACGCGGCGCGGGTTTGGCAGCCGCCTGCTCGAGGCGGGGCTTCTTCGCGATCTGCACGGGACCGCGAAGCTCGACTTCTTGGCCGACGGCGTCCGCTACGAAATGTCCGCCCCGCTCTAAACCGCCGCTCTTTCGACACTGCGGATGGAGCTGTTTTCCTCCCAACAAAGAAAAACGCCCCCGCTGTTTCCAGCGGAGGCGTTCAGTCGTGAGCTTGTTTGGACGCGCGTGTCTTAGAAGTTGTAGGACGCGCGGATGCCGAACATGCGCTTGAGCGGAAGCGAGAACCGGACCGCATTGGTGGTCAGGACCGGCCCGACGAAGAACCGCACGTCCGTGCCGTAGAGGGCGGACTGCAGCACGTCGTTCCGCAAGAGGTTCGTGGCGAAGGCTTCGATCGACAGAACCTCGTTCCGCACGCCGAGCCGCAGGTTGACGTTCGTCGACGGACGGATGCGCAGCACGTTGGTGTAGTCCGTGAAGTTCGACGAGCGGTGAGAGGCATCAACGCGCGTATACCAGTCATAGTCGCCAGCGAAGCGATCCGAGTATTCGGCGCTGACGGTGAACGTCCACTTCGGCGTCGTCGGCAGGCGATTGCCAAGGCCGGCCTTCGGATCGCCGAGGATGACGTTACAGTCGGCGCAGATGTAGGCGCCCGGGTTCGTCGTCTTGATCTTGCTGTCGTTGAAGCCGACCGTGGCCGCCAATTTCAGCTGCTCGGTCGCCTGGAACTGACCTTCGAACTCCGCACCCTTGATCTCCACCAGGCCGCTGTTCACGACGATGTTGAAGATGTTGACGTTGGGGATCGTGACCGACGTGCCGGCCTGGCCCGCGCTCCAGCGGTCATAGTAGAGCGCGATGGTGGTGCGCGCCCGACCGTCGAGGAACGACGACTTCAAGCCGATTTCCCAGTTGTCGAGCTTCTCCTGCTCGTACGCGAGCTTCGCGGCCGGCTGAAGGGCGATGAGAGCCGCCACGACGGCCGGGGTGTTGGTCGACAAGGCGGTGTTGAAGCCGCCCGGACGATAGCCGCGGGAGAACAGCGCGTACGCCGTCGAATTCGCGGCGTACTTCCAGTCGAGCGAAACGCGCGGCGAGAAGCTCTTGTAGGTCGCATCCAGCGGATTGGCGGCCAGGCCGGTCAACGGAGCGGGAGCGCCGCCGACCGCGCCGCCGATCGGCTGCACGTGAATCTTATCCCACTGGTAGCGGCCTTCCGCCGTGAGGGTCAGTTCCGGCGTGAAGTCGTAGTAAGCGCCGGCGAAGACGCCGGTCGTCTTGACTGTCGTCGTGGTCCTGCCGCCGGCGGCGAGGATGCCCGAGTTGCCGTGGCTGAACGTGCCCGAGCCCGGGTTGTACACGTCGATGAAGTTACCGCCGACCGTCCAGCGGAAGCGGTTCTGCACCGGCGATGCGATGCGCAGTTCCTGGCTCCAGTCGCGCGGATAGGCCTGCACGACCGTGTGGAACGCCGTGTACGGCAAGCGGCCGTTGGTCGGCGTATAGAGCGGGTTCGGCATGTCTTGCGACCACCGGTACAGCAGGTCGGTGATGGTCTGGGACTTGTCCTTATGGAACGCGGTCAGGGAGCTGAGCGCGTAGCCGCCCTGGGTCTCGTAGTCGATCTTGGCATGGGCCTGGATAGCTTGGCGGCGCAGGCCGATGGACTGGTTGAAATGCGGATCGAAGGCGTAGGTCCACTGCTGCGCACCCGCGTTGTCGATCAACTGCTGCCGCAGGAACGGCGTGATGGTCGAATCCACTGCGATGAGCGCTTTGGAAAGGTCGTTCGCGTTCGGAGCAACACCGCAGATGTAGCCCCTGTTCACCAGGTTCAGGGCCGCGGCCGACAGGGCTCCCGGATTGGGCGAGGTGAATCGGCAATTGAACGATTCGGCCAGGAGCGCGCCTTGCGCCGGCGCGCCGTCACGGTCCTCGAAGTAGTTGATGAAGGTCTTGATCTTCAGGGAGTCGGTGGGCTTGAACACCATGGAGTGCGAGACCGACTTGGTCGACTGCTGCCCGAGCTTCTCCGAAGTGTTGGCGTTGTTGGTCCACTGCCCGCCGCGGTTCCAATACCGGCCGCTCAAGCGCATGTTCAGCTTGTCCGCGATGATCGGACCTTCGACGCTGATGGTCTCTTCGTTCGAGCCGTAGCTGCCGTATTCGGCGGTGATGCGGCCCTTGAATTCGTCGCTCGGGTCGCGGGTGACGTAATTGATCGCGCCGCTGAAGGTGCTGCGTCCGAAGAAAACGCTCTGCGGTCCTTTCAGGACTTCGATGCGTTCCACGTCGTTCGCGCTCGGACCTTGCGCGCTGATGACCGGCGCGCCGTCGATGAATACCGCGCCGCCGCCGGCGGTGCCGACCTGGGCGACGTTGATGAACAAGCCGCGGAATGTCAGGGCCACCGCCGAACGGTCATTGCGTCCCGATCCGCCGGTCTGGTTCACGAAGTTGAACCCGGGCGTGAAACGCGCGATGTCGTTCAGGACCGTCACGCCCATGGAATTGAGATCCTTGGCGCTGAACGCCGTGATCGCGATCGGCACCTGCATCAGGTTTTCTTCGACCTTGCGGGCCGTGACCGTGATCTCTTCGAGTTGCTGGGCGTGTGCCTGCGGCATCATCCCCGCGATCGCCGCGAAACCGCTGGCGGATAGCAGAAGCTTTCTGACTGACATGTTTTTTCCCCTCTATTGAGCAAGACCCGGCGTGCCTGATCTGCGCTCGCAGCCCAGTGCCGTCGTTTTCGATTGGTGGACGAAATCCCCCAAATCCCTGCAACGGGCGGAGGATATGGACCGCCATGTGGTGTGCTGGACGATTAGTTTGTGAATGCCCGCGAAGTGGGGCTGTCGCTATAAAGGAAGCGCATCGTCACCGATGCGATCAGCATACCGGTCAGGTTGCGTGCTTCCTCCCGCGACACGCGCCGAGCGATGGAAGATCAAGCTCGGTCGCGCTGACGAGGCGATTCGCGCGACCTCCACACCCAGAAGTTCTGGGTTGTGGCGGGATACGCAAGGCTCGCGGCAACCCGTCTGCTCGATCACCAATGCGATGGTTCGCGCTCGCCCACGGGGCGTTTCAGGGAGGCTTTATGATTATATTACAACGGCTTGCTGGCTTGAGCCGGGCGGGTGCGATTCATGGTTCACGCGTTTGGGTCCTTGATTAAAGCCCCCAAATCGTCTACGAGGTATTTTGTCGAGTTCACCGACTGCCTTGCTATTCGCCTTCGCGGGCCATCCCAAGACAACGCTGAGTTCAGATGACACGGCCGGGCACGTGCTTGGCCGCACCGACGCGTTCATGCGTTTTTCTAAAGGAGGCCGAAATGGCTGACGGAACAGTAAAGTGGTTTAACGGTCAGAAGGGCTTTGGTTTCATCCAGCCCTCCGATGGCAGCAAAGACGTTTTCGTACACATCAGCGCCGTTGAGCGCGCTGGCCTGTCGACCCTCAACGAAGGGCAGAAGGTTTCGTACGAAGTCGTGAACGAGCGCGGCAAGAGCGCAGCCGCCAACCTGAAGGTTTCCTAAGCCTTTAGGCGGACGCAACATCAAGCCCGGCACACAAATGCCGGGCTTTTTTGTTCCGATCGGAGGACGACCCCTCGACTTGGCCATCCGGCACGTGACCCCTTTCCAGGAGGTAGTCGATGAGTCCCCATCCAAGACGTCTCGAGAAGAAGCGCGCTGCCGCTGCAGTCTTTGCAACGGCTTTGCTCGCGATGCTGTCAGGTTGCGCTGAGCCCGCGCTGCGCGCTGACGTACCAGCGAGAATCGCCGAAACGCCCACATCATCGCCATCCCAGATGGCCGACCAAAAGCGGGCGGAACTACGCTCGGATTTGCGGGTCGGCGATCTGAAGATGACCGAGGTGAACGGACAACTGGTTCTCGCGGATATCGTGTTTGATGAAACCAGTTGGTTCTTGTCCAGCGAAGCGATCGCCCGGCTCGATCCCCTGATCGCCTACCTCCGCGCCAGTCCAAACACGCGGGTGAAGATCGAGGGATTTGCCAATGACGGCGGATCGTCCGACCGCAATCAGCAACTCTCGCTCGATCGCGCGCAATACGTCGAACGCGTTCTCAAGGTCAGCAGCAGCACACGAAACGCTGTTGAGAGCTTCGGCGCAGGCCCGGCTAAGCCGGGCGCGCGCGGCGCTGCGGTCCCAGGCAGGGCTCGCGACCGTCGCGTTGAAATTACGCTTCTCGAACCGTCGATGAAGTAGGCGTTCGACCCGACCTGATTGTTGCAGCCGTTTCCACGGCAACCATCGGCGCCATCGTGCTTCTCGTCGCTTACCGCTCGCAGTCGTTCAGCCTCTCAATTTGCAACCATTGTCGCCTCCCTCGCGGGAGTCGGCGCGGCGAGAGTTTCCGATCAACGCCTTTTGGTCCCGCGTGGGACCAAGAGCGAAGAGATCGGAAGATCGTCCGCCCCAGGAGTTTGAAAATGAACAATCGCAATCGCGCCGTTTCGCCCCGCCAGTCGGCATCTGCCAAGTTCGCCGCGAGTGAGCGCTACTCAAATAATTTTCTCAAGGAACGCAAGGCGCGCGAGGCCGCCAATATCGCGCGGACGCTGGAACTCAAATCGCAGCGCCTCAAGAAACAGGAAATCGACCGCGCCGCGGCGCCTGAACCCAAGCCCGCGCGCAAGAGAAGTGCGGCAAAAGTCGGTTAGGGTCGGATCATGGATATCGTGATGATCGTTGCTTGGGTCGTCCTCGGCGCAATCGCCGGTTTTGTTCCTCATCAACGCGTTCAATGGAACGTCATCCAAGGAGTGGCGGCCGGCATCGTCGGCGCGGTCCTGGGCGGCTGGCTGCATGGAAATTCAGTCCCCGCGGATGCGGCCTACTTCATCGTCGGCTCTCTCGGGGCCAGTCTCGCCGGGGCAATCGTGGTGCTGACCGCATACGGATATACCGCGTCGGTTCGGAGCTAGGCGGCCCCCTCTTGAGCTGCGACAGACGTGTTCGAGTATGGCCTTGTCGCCGCGGATCTCGAGGGGCGCCTGGCTGTTGCCAGGCGGACAGACGGCGAGACGGCGGCGATTTCGGCCTCCCCAGGCTGGGATTTGCCCCATGGAAACAGTGATTTATGGGAAAATGGCCGCCCGTGACGGGAGGTCCTCCGAAGCCGGCCCGGATTGCCAGTTTCGCGAAATGACGATAAGAGTGCGTTGCCCGCTCAATATGGCTCGGTCTCGTCCGCTCTCCGAGAGCTAACCTGTCCTATCCAATGTTGACGTACGGCCCGTCATGCCCTTGCACGACGGCATAAACCATTGGAGATAGAGAAAATGGCGATCGGAAGTGTGAAGTGGTTCAACGCTCAAAAGGGCTACGGTTTCATTCAGCCTGAAGACGGCTCGAAGGATGTGTTCGTGCACATCTCCGCCGTCGAGCGCGCTGGACTCTCCGGCCTGAATGACGGGCAAAAGGTCAGCTACGACCTCCAGACGGAACGCGGAAAGACTTCCGCCGGCAATCTGAAGATGCTCTGAGACTGGTACGGGGCGGGTTCAACCGCCCCGGCACCTGCCTAAGCACCTTAGCGTCTGGCAAGCGCGGTCACTCTCTTTGAGAAGGAGGCGCGCGTGTCTAAAGAGGAACTCTTGGAGTTCGAAGGCGTCGTCACGGATGTCCTGCCTGAAGGACGTTACCGTGTCCGCCTGGCCAACGATCATGAGCTGATCGCCTATACGGCTGGCCGCATGAAGAAGAACCGAATCCGGACGCTGGTCGGCGACCGGGTCACCGTCGAGGTGTCGCAATATGACCTCGATAAGGGTCGGTTGACCTTCCGTCACAAAGACAACGCCGAACAGAATCGGGGCCCCGCGAAGCGTCGTCCCTTCGTGAAGCGCCGATGATGCAACGTAGAAAGCGCGTCTACCTGCCGCGGAATGATTCCGCCCCCAGGATAGGCACCTCGCGAGGGGTCGTGCCGACGCACAAGTACACGATCGGTCAGACGGTGCGTTTCGTGAGCGGACCCGTCGACCATGCCTCCCGTGAGATGCAGAAGTCGGTGTTCGCGGCGGCGTTCGTCATCAGCCGGCTGCTGCCGGACTCAGGCTTTGAGCACCAGTATAGGGTCAAGAACACCGCGACGGGCCATGAGCGCGTCGCCGGCGAGGGCGAGATTTCGCCGGTCGAAGGCGAGCAGTCGGGGCCGGTCGGTTAAGCTCTTCGCCGGTGGGTCGTTCTGACTGTAGGGTTGGGCGACGCCACCAGCTTCGCGAACCATGAACGAGCTCAGACCCATCGTCATCGACGGCGTTTTCCTGCAGGGGGATGCCGTTTCCGGAATCGGCAGACTCTGGGGCGAAATCCTCAAACGCTGGGCCCAGCGCGAGATCGGCCGCCGGATAGTGCTGCTGAATCGCGGGCAGTTGACCCCAGGGCTGGAGGGGCTGCGCGTTCGCGATATCCCTCCTGTCGCCGCGCGGTGGGAGGATGATCCGCCAATCGTCCAAGCCGTGTGCGAGGAATTGAACGCGGCGCTTTTCATCTCGACCTATTACACGCATCCGCAATCGTGCCCGTCTGTGCTGTGGGTGCACGATATGATCCCGGAACGCATGGGGTTTGATCTGGGAAAGGCGGTGTGGCGGCAAAAGCATGCCGCGATCGCGCAGGCCTCGGCCTATGCATGCTCGTCCTCCCACACGCTGAAGGATTTGCGCGCGCTCGTTCCTGCCGCGGCGCCCAAACCGGCCGTGGTCGCCGGCTGCGGCGTGTCGACGACGCTTCATCCGCTCAATGACGCGGAAGCCCGGCAGTTCCACGACACCTTCGTCAATCCGAAGCTCGGCGGTCGTCCGTACATCTTCATGCCGGGACACGCCCACGGCTACAAGAACGGGCGGTTGCTGGTGGAGGCGCTGTCCAGGATGGATTGCACGAATGTGGCCGTTCTGCTGACGAAGCCATCACTCGAAGCCGAACAGCTGCGCGCCATCCCCAACCTGATCGTGCATTGCGAACACTTGGGCGAGGCGGACCTGCGGCTCGCCTATGGCTGCGCATACGCCTTGGTATATCCATCGTTCTACGAAGGCTTCGGTTTGCCCGTGGCGGAAGCGATGGCCTGCGGTTGCCCGGTGATCTGTGCCGGCACATCGAGCTTGCGCGAAGTCGCCGGCGAAGCCGCGCTGATGATCGATCCCGGGCAGGCCGACCACCTTATCAAGGCGTTGACCACGCTCTCTCAACCGAAGGCGCGGCAAGTGCTCGTCGCCCGTGGCTTGGAGCAGGCCCGAACCTTCGATTGGGACGATGCCGCCGGAAAGCTGGAAGAACTGGTGCTGAGAACCGCGGCGGGTTGAAGGCTCTACTTCGCCGCGATGGTGGCAATGAGCGCGCGCAGCGCGGCCGTATCGACGTAAAAGTCGGAATCTTTCTTCTGAACCTTTTCGCCGATCTGTTCGGCGGCGCGACAAGTCAAAAGGTGGTGCCGGACTCCCAAAAAGCTGCTGGTCGCCGCGTTCTCCCACTTCAGGCCTTCGAATCCGTAGTTCAGCTCGATGAGGTGAGAGCCTTTGGGCATGAAGAAACACGCGAGCATCTCGGACCCGTGTGTTCCCAATGCGATGTCTGCGGCACCCAGGGCGTCGCGCTGTTCGGCAATGGACATCTTTGCCAGCGACACGGTCTCGAAGCCGAGCTCCGCGATGGCGCGGTCGAACTCATCGCGATTGGCGATACGGCGAGTCGGCGCATCCCGGTCGAGGAACAGGCGCCGTCGCGGCGCGCCCGGCGCCGGCGATTTGATCAGGGATCGGCCGATGAATCGCGCGCTGTCCGGGCTGGGTTGCGAAGACGCCCCATGCTGCACGACCAGCGCGCTGCGGAAACGGTATCGCTTCGCAAGATCACAACGGAGGATGCGGTGCTCGCCCACGCCGAACAGGGCCAGCAGTTCGAACACCTTTTTCGGCGCCGACGCCGGCACGACGATCTTCCGCGCCGAAGTGGGATCGAGCGCGCGGAGTTGCGGCATGAAGTCCACGATCCAGTGGCCGATGTGGAAGTTGGCCGGGCCCGCGAAGACGAGCACGTCGACATCCAGGGTTTGAACCGTCGGACCCCAGAAGTGCACGACCAAGTCCGTGCCCTCGATCACGTGGTTCGAGAACCATGCGTAAGACACGTCGATCGGTGAGTAACCGCTGTCGCTGATGACTTCGCCGCTCGGCGCCATGATGAAGTCCCATCCGAGCAGCACTTCCGCCTGCGGGATGACGGCGTGTCGTGCGGTCTTGGTGACGTACGACCACGCGCCGCAGGGATCGGGGCTGTCGGCGCTGGTGACCAGCCGCGCGGGCTCCATCACGGTGATCGGCACGCCGTGCGCGTTGCACCAGTCTTGCAGCGTCCGCATCCGCGTGACCGCCATGCTGACGCCTTCCCACCGCGTACCGAACAGCCGTAGGAATAGATTGAAGGGCGCGGCGCGGTCTCCGGCGAGAATCGCGCATCTCAGGGCGGCCTGAACATACCAGGACTGGTCGGGCTGCTCGGACGTGATGCGCAGCACGTCAGCGCCGTATCGCTTATAGAGCGGGTGAACCGCGGTCGCACCGCCCAGCATGTAGGCGGCGATGCATCCCAACTCCACGGCGCGCACAAGCTCCGGAGGGGTGAGGCGGTCGCGTTCCAATAGCCCGCGCACACAGGCTCCGGTCGCATGCCAATCCCGAATCTTATGGCTCGCGCTCGCGGCGCGGACGAGCAGTTCGGAATCGCTGGGTGCCTGAGCCAGCGCGCTCAGGGCCAGGCGTTGCGCACTCGTATAGTCCTTGTGCGCTATGGCCGCGTCGATCTCGGCGAGCTGTTCTGGGAGGGAACTCATGCGTCGCTCAGTTCAACGAATTCATCGGCGGTGAGCGGTGGATGACCGGCCTTAAACTCCGGCGCGAGATAGAAGTAGGGCATCGGCTGTAAGGGATAAGGCGCGCTGACGAGCGTGCAAGTTCCCGGCGGCCAACGCCGCATCAACGCAACAATCGCGGCAACGTTCGTAATGCCGCTGCCGATGAAGCTTTCGGCGCGAAGCGCCAGCATGATGTCGCGTAGGACCTCGATGCCGTTGAGGTGCGGGTCGCCAACGCCCCTCACGTTGAAATGATCTTTGCTGCTGCCGTCCTCCCGTGTTGCCTCGGGAACAATGACGCGGTCGCCGAAGCGCGCACGAAATCTCTCCAGCCAGCGCGTGTTGTCGGTCATGAGGAAGATGTTCCTGTCCGACGGAACATCCTCCGCTATCTGCATGATCAGTTCATTGAGGTGTCCATGTGCGTCGAACTCGCCCTGCTTGTCGGTGCCTCGGAGGTGAACCGCGACGTACGGCGTCTGCCGCAGATGGTCGTCATGAAATTGATCGACCAGGGCTTTCATCGCAGCGTTCGGGCGAAGATATCGTGTCAACAGGTCGCGAAAAACCTCTTCGCTCGATTGGCCCGCCAATCGATGGTCCGGGGGGATCCATGACACGAGGGTCGGGACCCCGGCATACTCATCGGTGACGGCCACACGTTCCTGGGCCTGTATGAAGAACAACGGAAGCGCCGGCGGCTCGGGGTTGTGCCTGCTGAGGACTTCCGTCGAGATGTACTTACTGCGCCATTTGGCGGGATACCGCTGCGCGGGATCAATCAGGGCGACGTCCTTCAAGGTCCACGGTGAAACCGGCTCGAAGTAGAGTGTGAACGCATCTCGGGTCGCACTGCCGCCGAAGCGGTTTACCGCGCCCAGATGGATCACGGGCTCGCGGCCGGTGATCTCGGCGAGGAGAAGGGCCCCCAGCACATGGGACATATCCGACCAGAATCCGTAACCCCAGGACTTGATGACGAGGAAGCGAGGCGTATCGTCCTTCGCCGCCGGCAGGGCGTCGGCCGGCAAACGTTCTGATGCGGTCAGGAGTTCGGCGGCGCGTTGGTTGCCCTGGACGCCCGCGCGGTCAAGGAAGGTGCGCGCGGCTCCCACGGCGCCGATGCGGAGCCCAACCTCGCCCATGAGGCACAGGACGTCCGGGTCATCCGGCTCGGTGACTAAGATCAACTGGCACAGGCAGCACGCGGAATGGACATCGCCGTCGGCTAGCCTTTCGGCGGCAGTACGAAGACGGATCTCATTGCGTCGATTGGGCACGGGTCGCCTGGAAACATTGTGTCGGCCACCTCGGGCCGGTTGCCATGTCTCCGATCATAGCAGTTCATCCGCAGGTGGCAGCGCCAAATCGCGCCATGCCCGAGTCTGCACCACGGGACGCCGTCGGCGGCAGGGACGCACGGAAACTCAGCATTCTCCAGTGCCGCTAGAACTCGGCGTCGAGGTCGACGAACTCATCCGCGTTGAGCCGGGCATGATCGCCGTGAAACTGCGGATCGAGATAGAAATAGGGCATCGGCTGCATGATGTAGGGCGCGCTCACGAGCGTACAGGTGCCCGGCGGCCAGCGGCGCAGCAGCGCCACCATGGCCGAGACATTCGAGACGCCGCTGCCGATAAAACTCTCGGCGTGGGTCGCCAGCAGCACGTCGCGCAACACCTCGACGCCGTTGAGCCGCGGATTGCCTTCGCCCGTCAGGCAGAAATGCAATTCGGCGCTGCCGTCATCGCGTGCGGCTTCGGGTACGATGACGCGATCGCCGAACTGCGCACGAAAGCGCTCCAGCCATCGGGTATTGTCGGTCAGGATAAGCATCTTCCTATCCGGAGGCACCTCGGTGGCCAGCCCCATGATGAGTTCATTGAGGTGGCCGTGGATGTCGACTTCCCCCTGCTTGTCGTGGCCCCGCAAATGAACCGCGGCGAACGGCGCGACCGGCAAGTGACGCTCGGCATACCTCTCGACAACGGCTTTCATCTCCGCATTCGGACGCAGGTACCGCACGAGCAGATCGCGGAATACCTCTTCGATCGATTTGCCGAACATCCGATGCCAGGGCGGAATCCAGGACGCGATCGTCGGTATGCCGATGAAGTCATCGATGACCGCGACGCGTTCTTGGGCATTCAGGAAAAGGAGTGGCCCGCCCGAGGCGGCGTCGCCGCTGCTTCGAGTCTCGCTCCAGATGTCCCTGCCGCGTTGCTTGGCGGGGAACCGCTCGGCGGGATCGAGTTTGGCGATGTCTGCCAGCGTCCATTGCGAGACCGGCTCGAAGAAGTGCGTGAAAGCATCCTGGGCCGCGCTACCGCCGAACCGTGAGACCTCACCCAGGTGAACCACCGGCGCGCGGCCGGTGATCTCGGCGAGCAGGACGCCGCCGAGCACGTGGCACATCTCCGCCCAGAACCCGAATCCCCAGGACTTGATGACGAGGAAGCGGGGCAGGGAGGTCTCGACCGGCCGGTGGGCTAGCGCCGCCGCGCCGATGCGCGTGCCGACCTGGTCCATCAAGGCGCGCGCTCGCGGATGATCGGGCTCGGTGACGAAGATCAGCTGGCAGAGGGCGCACGCCGCATGGACATTGTCGGCGGCCAAGCTTTGCGCGGCGAGACGAAGCCGGATCTCATTGCGGGGATTGGACACGAGGGTCGCCTGGAAACGTTGGACCGGCCACCTCCGGCCGGTCGCCATGGGCGCGATCATAGCAGTTCATCCGCCGCAAATAGCGGTAATATCCCGTCATGTCCGAGCATCCATCATCCAAGGCGCAGCCGGCGGCCGCGGGCGGCTGGGGCGCCCTGAAGGCGAGCGCCGAGGCGATGGTCTCCGCCGGCAATCCGGTGGAGGCCGCCAAGACGTTGCTGTCGGTCAACCAGCCCGAAGGCTTCGACTGCCCGGGCTGCGCCTGGGGAGACCCCAAGCACACTTCGTCATTCGAGTTCTGCGAGAACGGCGTCAAAGCCGTCTCGTGGGAGGCGACCGCCAAGCGCTGCACCCCGGCGGTGTTCGCGACACACAGTGTGTCGTGGTTGAACGCCCAGGACGACCACACGCTCGAAGCCTGTGGCCGCCTTACCCATCCGATGGTCTACGACGCGGCGACCGATCACTATCGCCCGATCGATTGGGAAGATGCGTTCAAGCTGATCGCCCGCGAGTTGAACGCGCTGGGCTCCCCCGACGAGGCGCTGTTCTACACCTCGGGCCGCACCTCGAACGAGGCGGCCTTCCTGTGGCAGCTGTTCGTGCGCGAGTTCGGCACCAACAACCTGCCGGATTGCTCCAACATGTGCCACGAGGCGAGCGGCGTCGCCCTGAAGGAATCCATCGGCATCGGCAAGGGCACGATCCTGCTGGAGGACATGCAACTCGCCGATGCGATCTTCATCTTCGGTCAGAATCCCGGCACCAATCATCCGCGCATGCTGGGCGACCTGCGTGAGGCGGCGCGCCGCGGCGCCAAGATCGTGGCGGTCAATCCCCTGAAGGAACGCGGCCTGCTGCGCTTCGCCCACCCGAAGAGCCCGTCCGATATGATCGTCAACGGCCTCACCGGCGGCGGGTCGGAGCTGACGCATCTCTATCTCCAGCCCCATGTCGGCGGCGATCTCGCGCTGCTCAAGGGGATGATGAAACTGATCCTCGAGGCCGACACCGCGGCTCGTTCCGAAGGCCGCCCGGCGGTGATCGATCATGCATTCCTGGCGGAGCACACGCTCGGCTTCGAGGCCCTCGCGGCCGATCTCGCGGCGGAGAACTGGGATGCCATCCTCAGGCATTCCGGCCTCACGCGGGCGGAGATCGAACATGCCGCGGCGATCTACATGAACGCCAAGGCGGTGATCTGCACCTGGGCCATGGGCCTCACCCAGCACGTCGGCGCCGTGGAGACGATCCAGCACATCATCAATCTGCTGCTGCTGCGTGGGAACATCGGGCGTCCCGGCACCGGCCCGTGCCCCGTGCGCGGGCATTCGAATGTGCAGGGCGATCGCACCATGGGCATCACCGAACTGCCGAGTGCGGCGTTCCTCGACACCCTCGAACGTGTGTTCGGGTTCTCAGCACCGCGCAAGCCGGGCGTGAACACGGTCGAAGCCATCAAGGCCATGCACGAAGGGCAGGCGAAAGTGCTGCTCGCCATGGGCGGAAATCTTGCCGCCGCCGCGCCGGACTCCTCGCTGACCTGGGCGGCGATGCAGCGACTCAACTTGACGGTCCACGTGTCCACCAAGCTCAACCGCAGCCATCTCGTCCACGGTCGCAACGCACTCATTCTGCCGGCCTTGGGCCGCACCGAGATCGACGTCCAAAAGACCGGCAAGCAAGCGATCACGGTCGAGGATTCCATGAGCATGGTGCATGCCTCCCAGGGCATGAACCACCCCGCCTCGGACATGCTGCGCTCGGAGCCTTGGATCGTATCCGGCATCGCCCTGGCGACCCTGCCGAACAGCGGCGTGCCGTGGGCGCGCTTCCGCGACGACTATCGCTTCATCCGCGAGAAGATCGAGGCGGTATTCGAGAACTTCGAGGACTTCAACGAACGCATCATGCGCGCCGGCGGCTTCCACCTCGGCAACAGCGCGCGCGACCGCGTGTGGAGCACCGCCACCGGCAAGGCGAACTTCACCACTTGTGCGCTGCCGGCCGAAACGACGCATGAGGCCGCGGTCCGCACCCACGGCGCGCAAGCGTTCGTCCTCACGACCTTCCGCGCCCACGATCAGTACAACACGACCGTATACTCCCGGAACGACCGCTATCGCGGCATCCGCGGCACACGCCGCGTCGTGTTCATGAACGCGGACGATATCGCCGGATTGAAGCTGTCGCCGGATCAGCGCGTCACGTTATCGACCATCGCCGGTGACGGGCGCGCGCGCACCTTGGGCGGATTGCTGCCGATCCCGCACGATATGCCGCGCGGCTGCGTGGGCGCCTACTTCCCGGAAGCCAACGTCCTGGTACCGCTGCAAAGCCACGGCCCGCGCTCCGGCACGCCCAGTTCCAAGGCGATCCCGGTGACCGTGACCGCCGACGCGGCCGCGGCCTCCTAGGTCAGCTTCGCCCGGCGATTCAGTTCGGCTTCGCTCGGGTTCCGGTCCTGGAAACTGCCGGTCTTCACCGCGCCGTCGCGCACATACGTCGACATGACGACGCCCGTGGTCGAGGCCTGCGACGACGCGAGCTTGAACGCCGCCGGCATCGCGCCATTGCCGAACAGGCGCTTGCCGTTGCCGAGGACGACGGGGAAAGTCCAGAGGCCGATTTGGTCGATCAGATCGTTGGCCAGCAAGGTCTGCACGAAATCGCTTGAACCCTGGATGAGCAAGTTGGGGCCGTTCTCGGACTTGATCTTCTTCAGGGACGCGACCGGATCGTCGCCGAGCGATACCGTGTTCACCCAATCGAATGTCTTCAGCGTCCGCGTGGCGACATATTTCTTCGCCGCGTCGAACATCTTGCGCACGAAATCGTCGGGCGCCTGATAGGGCCAATGCGCGGCGAATATCTCGTAGGTCTTCCGGCCGAGCAGCAAGTCGAACGGCTTTGTGAAGGCTTCGCCCATCACCTTGCCCATCACATCGTCCCAGTGGGGCGCGGTCCAACCGCCGAAGGTAAACCCGCCGACGGGGTCTTCTTCCGGCCCGCCCGGGGCCTGCATGACCCCGTCCATGCTGATGAAGGTGGATGAAATGATGCGGCGCACGGCCTTTCTCCCGCCCTAGAGCTGCGGGATCGGCATGATCGGCATCACCTCGACGCGGTCGCCGGGGAAGATGCTGAAATGCGGATGATCGATGAACATCTTGGCCGCCGCCTCGTGTGACTCCGCGCGCACCACCGAGAATGCGCCCAACTCGTTGCTGATGTCATCGATGCCCGTCGCGCTGACCTTCTTGGTCTTGCCGAGCGGTCCGCCGGTTTCCAAGACCGCGTCCTTGTACTTCTCCACCCAGGCATGCCAGGCCTTCATGCCTTCCATTTCCTTCTTGCGTCGCTCCGCTTCAGGCAGGGCGAACCATGCCGTCGCGCGCGCGTTGGTTTTGCTGCCGAGGAAGATGGCGAGGTAGGTGTTCGTTGCGGTCATGGGGAATCCTTTCGATGCTGCGGGAGTTGCGTTACTTGGCGGCGACGTGGCGCGCGAACTTGTCGAGGATCGCCTGCCACCCCTGTCGCTGCTGTTCGATGGGATGGGTGTCCTCCGTGTCGAAGGTCACGCGCACGCGTGTCCCGTCGTTCCGCGCGAGGAATTCGACTTCCCCCTTCCGATCGCCAAACGCGTATTCGATCAGTTTGTGCGGCTCGACCCGGGTGTAGGTTCCCGCGAAGTCGAAGCCGAAGCTGCCGTCCTTCGCTTCCATCCGCGATGAGAAGGCGCCGCCGACGCGCAAGTCGACCGTCGCCGCGGTGGTGTGCCAATCGTCGGAGGCCGCATTCCACTGAATGATATCCGCGGGCGTTGTGTAGGCGCGCCACACATCCGCAACCGGCGCTGACACGTCGGTTTCGACGGTGAGCCTTTGGGGCGACATGGTTCCATGCATGATCAGGCTTCCTTCTGGTCTGGGGTGCGGAAAAGAAATTCGATGTAACGGCGCAGATGATCAACGGACTCCGCCGCGATCTCCGGGCCGCCCGTGGCTTTGGCGAGGATGAACGCGCCCTGCAGCACCGCTTGCGTGTGCAAGGCGAGGCTCTTGGCGGTCCAGGTAGGCCGCAGGCCGCGCTGCTTGATGGCCGCGGCGATATCCACTTCCACCTTCGCGGCGTGATCGCGCACGCTCGCGCTGCAGGCGTCGCGGATCGCGGGGCTGGAGTCGTAGATTTCCTGCACCATGGTCCCGACGAGGCAGGTGAATTCCGGCACCTCGCCCTTCAGCAAATCCCGGCGGAAGTCGATGTAACCCAATACCCGGTCCAACGGATCCGCGTGGCCGTGGTAGGGCGCTGCGGCGAAGAACGCGCCGGTCAGTTCGGACCAATGGTTCGCCGCGGCAACCCCCAGGGCTTCCTTGCTGGCGAAGTGATGGAAAAACGCGCCCTTGGTCACGCCCGCCGCGGCGCAGAGGTCATCGACCGTCGTGGCTTCGTAGCCCTTGGTCCGGATCACCGTGAGTGCGGCGTTCAGCAACTTCTCGCGGGCGGAAGTCTTGGGCGGGTCTGCGCGGTTCGTGCGTGCCATGAAGCGTACATACCAACCGGTTGGTATGTAAGTCAAGGATCAATTCCGGGCGCGGTATTCCCAGGAAAATTGAATATTCGGAAGCCGCCCGAAGCGAAGCCGCTACATCAAGCAGACGGCGGTCATATCGCTGACCACGCCCTGGTTCCTGTTGTTGAGCAGGTGCTGCAGAAAGCCCGTAAAGCTCTCGTCCGCCTTGATGACGTACTGCGTCCGCGCGGGGTCCGCGGGGATGCTCGCCGCGGTCTCGATCGCGCGGCCGTCGAGTTTGAGCAAGCCATTCGCCGGTATGGTGCCGGTCTGGAAACTGCCGAGCGCGGTGCCGTCGCGGGCGTCGTAGACATCCAACTTCGCGGCGGCGGACGTCGCGCCGGTGTTGGTGATCACGACGGTGCTGACGTATCCCTCGGCCTCGCGGGCGGACGAAGCCACCGCGATCGAGGTCTTCGCATCCACGCCCGTCGCCTCGAAGCAGGTGCTGGCGTTCGAATAGGCGCCGCCGGACGTCTGCTGCACGACGTTCTGATACAGGCCCTCGAACGGAGCGTCGATCTTGAGGCCGTAGAAGTTCTGTTTAAGGAATGCGAGCGGAATGTACTCGTTCGTGCGATGCGGCGTTGCTTCGCGTTCGATGGTGGCGATGTCGAACTCACGCACCGCGCCCGCTGGGACTTCCGGGCTTACCCATGCGCCCAGCGGCTGATCGTCCGTATTGCCGTAGAGCCAGAGTCGCACGGGTCCGGCGGTCGTGCCGGCATTGTAAAAGCGCAAGGTGGAGCGCGCCAACGGCTGCAGGCTCGACAACAACCCGCCGGCACGCATGTCAACATTGGCGGTCGCGGTGCTATTGCCGTTCAACGCGCACATGGCGGTGAAATCCGCCACCACGCCGGGGCGGCGGTTGGTGACGAGGTGCTGGTAGAAGTACCGAACAATCGCACCGTCGGCGGAAAAGCTAAGGCCGCCCTCGTCGGTGAGATTGAGATGATGCGACGGTGGATTGAGGGGCCCGCGTACGCTCGGGCCTGTCGGCAAAACGCTCGCGGCCTCCAACGCGGATTCGCTGAAATTCAGCTGGATATTGGGATAGGCCATGAAGTTGACAGGGTATTGTATGGGTAGATTTGACGAATAGAAGCGGCCGATGTCCGTGCCGGTGGGGGCGTCACGCACCGTCAGGTTCATGCCGGTCGTGCTGAGGCCGTGGTTGAACATCACGATTGTGCTGGGATAGCCGCTCTCCAGCTTCGAGGAATGGACGTTCATGAGCCGGTACGACGCAGTGGTCGTGCCGACGTCGCAAGTGCTGGCGTTGGTGATCGCCTCGGTTGCGGCATCGAACAGCACGTGCTGCATGTAGCCGGTCACGGTGGTCTCGGGTTCGATCTTCAAGCTGTAGGTATGCGGGCGCACATACCCAGCCGGCAGCGCTCCCTCGATGTCGCGCACGGAAAACTGCGGAGCAGATCCGGGCACAATCGACGGGCTCTGCCACGTCGTTACCGTCTGGCCGTCGGCCCCGTTGATCAACGCGGCGGTGACCGTGCCTGTCTTCGTGCCGGTGTTGTAGAAGCGGACGTAAGAATCCGGTCCGGCGCCCGTGGGCGGGTACACGGCGCCGAGGCGCGGCGATTTGGCCGTCACGCCGCGCGGCCACACTGTGCTGCGCATTGTCACCGGGCGGGCTTCGATGGTCTCGTCATTGCCCGGTTGCGTTGCCTGTACCTTGCACACGCCCGCGCGGCGCGGGGTGACGGTGCTGCCGTCGACGGTGCATATCCGCGGTGTCGCCGAGACGAACACCACCGGCAGACCGGAACTCGCGCTGGCCGCGACGGTCACCGGCGCATCGCCGACGTTCATCCCATCGCTCATCCGCGTTTGCAGCGACACGCTCTGCGTCTGGGTAGCTCCGCCGGTCAGATTCACGAAGTCGCGATCCTCGCCCGTGAAAGTGCACACCCGCGGATCGGCCGCGCGCTCGGCTTTGGTGCGGATCAGGGACTCGCGGCTGGTGACACCGCGCGCCTTGAACGCATCGAACGCGCTGTCGGTCAGCACCTCGAAATAGGAAATGAGATGCTTGCCCGCCGGCGTTTGCACCCAGAGGGAGATGTCCGACCAAGTCTCGGTGCTGGCGTGGGTTCCGAGGAGTTGCCCTTCGGTGACGTGATCGCCCACCGCAAGCGGTGCGGCGGGCACCATGTGGAAGATGCCAAAATGGAAGTCGGGGTATTCGTCCGCGGTGATCTCCAGGCTGATGCCCATATTGCCGTCGCGCAGCCCGCCGATGGTGCCGCTCACCATCGCGTAGATCTTCACACTGGTATCCGGCGCGACGAAATAGTTCTTCATCGAGCTGCAGTTCTCGACGACGCCGAAGTTGCCGTTGCTTTTGATCCCGTCCTGACCGAACTGGGTCTGGTCCGAGTAATTGTGGCCGGCCAGCGAGCGGTACTTGGTGATCCGCGTGATCTTCGTCATATCGATGTAGTTCGTGTTGACGAACTTCGGCGCGCCCAGCGCGAGGTAGTCGTACGCCGCCGATGCGTCGCCGCTGAAACACGTCAGGAAGGAAAGGGCGAGGAGCGCGCGACCGAGCTTGCGGTCCGGCGCGAAACATTTGCCCACGAAATTCGGAAACAAAACTTACCTCGGCCGCCTGCGTGATATCCCCTCAACGCGCCGCCCGTCTTAGTGCAGGCAGTCGCTCTCACGCGCAAAAGTAGTATCTGTGAGTCCTTAACGAAAATCGACTGGAATACTTTGGAAGGGACCTGGGTTTTCGTCCGGATTTGGTTCTAAGTATATGATAAATAGAATTATTCTAACCATGGACGGCGTGCGGGTCGGCTGGCGGTGGGGCCTTTCACCCATGCCGGGCCGGCGCGTCTCCCCTGCTAAGCTTCTGCGATTCTTACCTGTCCGCTGCGCCCACCGAAGGTGACCATGCCCATCGACCCCAACGACATCGATCCCGCCTCCGGCTCCCGCTTCCCGCTTCCCCGCCGGGAGGAACTCGATGAGTTGGGCCAGCGCATGTACGACCAGATCGTCGATCCGAAGGCCAACCTGCTGCGGGGCCTGAAGGGGCCCAGCGGCATCTATCTCCACAGCCCGCGCATCTCCGAAGCGCTGCGCCCCGTGAACGCCTATTTGCGCAACCAGGCGGGCTTCAGCGGCCGGGTGCGCGAAATCGCCATCCTCGCCGCCGCGCGCGCCTGCGACAGCCAGTTCGAGTGGGTGGCCCACGAGAAGGAGGCCCTGAAGGAAGGTGTGCCCCAGGCGGCCATCGACGTCATCAAGAACAACGCGCCCACCACCGGGCTCGACGCCGCCGATGCGGTCATCATCGATCTCGCCCGCGGCGCCTTTGTCACCCGCGCTGTGTCGTCGGAACTCTATGCCCGCGCCCTCAAGCAGTTCGGCCGCCAGAAACTCGTCGAACTGACGGTGCTGATCGGCTACTACGTCATGACCGCAGGCATGCTGACAGTCGTCGACCAGCAACTCGATGCGGGCCAAGCGCCCGCGATGCCCATGCCGGCTCCGCCGGTGCGTCCATGATCCGCACTGCCGTCCTTCTGCTCCTCGCGCTGTGCGCACCCGCCGGCGCCGCCGACAAACCTTTTCGCGATTGCCCCGAATGCCCGCAGATGATCGTCCTGCCGGGCGGCACGTTCATGATGGGCTCGCCGGAGTCCGAGACCGCGGACCTGAAAGTCCCGGACGCGCTCGCCGCGCGGGAGCATCCGGCGCATCAGGTGAAGGTGGGCCGCTTCGCGATTGGCGTCTATGAAGTGACCGTCGGTGAGTATGCCGCCTTCATGAAGGCGAGCGGTCATCATGACCCCGGCAACTGCTACAGCCGCGACGCCGCCGGCACGCGCAAATACATCGCCGAAGCGAATTGGCGTAATCCCGGTCCCGCGCAGACCGACAAGCATCCCGTCATCTGTATCGGCTGGCCCGATGCGAAGGCCTATGTCGCTTGGCTGAGCCAGCGCACGGGCAAGGCTTATCGCCTGCTCACGGAAGCGGAATGGGAATACGCCGCCCGCGCCGGCACCACGACGCCGTGGTTCTGGGGCACGGACCGTAACGCCGCCTGCGCGTGGGGCAACATGCCCAATGCCGCGTCAGATGCGGCGTCCAATCCGGCCGCCACCGATTTCGCCTGCCAGGACGGCATCGCGGAGATCGCGCCGGTGGGCTCGTTCAAGCCCAACACATTCGGCCTCCACGATATGCTCGGCAATGTCTGGGAATGGGTGGAGGACTGCATGCATCCCTCTTATGACGGCGCGCCGACCGATGGATCCGCCTGGGTCGACGACCCGGCGTGCAATGTGCACGGCGTGCGCGGCGGCGGATGGGTCGCTTCGCAAACGCTTCCGCGTGCGGCGGCGCGCAGTTCCGATCCCTTGCCCTATCGCGGCATCGGGCTGGGCTTGCGCATTGCCCGCACGATGGATCGCTAGCCCATGAACCGCTCTTACGCCGAATTTCATGACGGCTGGAAAGTAGTGATGGCCGGCGCCATCGGCGGCCTCGCCGGCATCACAGGCATGCTCACCAACAGCCGCGGCATCCTGCTCAACCCGCTGGCGGACGCCTTCGATTGGAACCGCACGGAAGTATCCACCGCGCTCTCCGCGCTCATGGCCGGCACCATTGTCACCGCCCCATTCGTGGGCCGGTTGGTCGACCGGATCGGCGCCCGGCGCATCGGCATCGTGTCCATGATCGTGCTTGCGTTCGCGGCTCTGGCGATGACCCAACTGTCCGGCAGCGTCAAAGTCTTCGCGTTCGCGGTCTTCTTGATGTCGGTGTGCGGCTGCGGCACCACGCCGTTGGTGTGGTCGCGCGGCGTGGCCACGTGGTTCGTACAGCGCCGTGGGCTCGCCATCGCACTCATGACCTGCGGCACCGGCGTATCCTGGGTGATCACCCCGTTCTATCTCAATGCGTGGCTGCACGCGTTCGATTGGCGGGGCGCCTACGTCGGCATGGCGCTGGTATCCGCGCTCGCGCTGATTCCCATCTCGCTGTTCTTCCACGAGAACCGCGGGCAGGGCGTCAAGAACCTCGTTCGCCCCGACATCGTGGACAGCGGCATCGACGTGGCGACGGCGATTCGCTCCTACCGGTTCTGGTTCATCGGCATCGGCATCATGCTGGTGGCGGGCGTGGTCGCCACGCTCACCGTGCACCAAGTCGCGATGCTGACGGATGCCGGCGTGGCGCGCGACACGGCGGTCAACCTCACCAGCCTGATGGGCATTGCGATCATCACCGGCCGCTTGCTGCCGGGCTATCTGGTAGACCGTGTCCATCCGCCGCTCGTCGCCGGAATCTTCCTCGCGGTGCCGGCGATCGCCTGCGCGATCCTGCAGGCCGACTCCCTCAGCTTTGGCGCCATCGTGGTCGCCACCCTTGCGATCGGGATCACGGCCGGCGCGCAGATCGACTTGCTGCCGTATTTCGTCTCGCACTATTTCGGCCTCAAGGCCTTCGGCAAGATCTACGGCTTGCAGTTCGTGATGCTCTATACAGGCTCCGGCTTGGCGCCGATCCTCATGGGCCGGGTCTACGACACCACCGGCGGCTACGATCTCGGCTTGTGGATCGATATCCCGCTGGTGCTCATCGGCGCCATCGCATTCCTGGCGCTCGGCAAGCCGCCCGTGTTCGAATCGGCCACGGCCAAGAGCTCTTAAGACGCCCCGGCGAGCCGCGCGAATTTGGCGACGAGCTGCAGCAGTCCGGCATCACCGATGAGACTGAGGGCCTCGGCGCAGGTGCACCAGCGCACCTCTCGTGCGCCACGTTCCGCCCACTTGCGCCGTTGGGTCACCACTTCCATGGGGAAGACCTCAACCTTGCACGGTATGAGCTTCCCGGACTTGCGGCGCTTGTCGTAGCGGAAGCTCCCCAGGGACTTGGTGGCGACCGTGCCGATCACGCCGGCTTCTTCCAGCGCTTCGTATGCGGCGCATTCGTTCGGGCTGCAATTCTTGAGCGGCCACCCCTTGGGGACGATCCAACGTCGCGTGGTGAGGGTCGTCACCAGCAGGATTTCAAGCCCGCGCTTCGACTTGCGCCAGGGCAGGCAGGCGTATTGCAGCTTGGGTGTGCGTGCGGTGCGGGCCGGGGCGGCTACCACAGCAAGCTCGCGAATTCGTAGAACGCGGCCCCGACCAAGGCCGCCGCCGGCATGGTGATGACCCACGCGATCAGGATGCGCCGCGCCAGGCTCCAGCGCACGGCGGACATCCGCCGCGCGGCGCCGACGCCGACAATCGCGCCCGTGATGGTTTGGGTGGTGGAGACCGGTACGCCGAGATATGTGGCCATGAACAATGTGATGGACCCCGCGGTTTCAGCACAAACGCCCTGCATGGGGCTGAGTCGCGTGATGCGTGAGCCCATGGTGTGGATGATCTTCCATCCGCCGAACAGCGTGCCGAGCGCCATCGCGGCATTGCAGCTCAGCACCACCCAGAATGGGACGTGGAATTCCCCCGACAATTCGCCGTGGGCGTACAGCAGGGCCGTCATGATGCCCATGGTTTTCTGGGCATCGTTGCCGCCGTGGCCCAGGGCGTACAGGGACGCCGATACGAACTGGACCTTGCGGAAGATGCTGTCCGCGGGTCCCGGCGGCACTTTGATGAAAGCCCAGGACACGATCAATACGAGCAGCAGCGCGATCGCAAGACCCGTCACCGGGGAAAGCACGATCCCGAACGCGGTCTTGCCCAAGCCCTGCCAGACGATCGCGTCGAAGCCCGCGTGTGTCACGCCGGCGCCGACCAAGCCGCCGATGAGCGCATGGGAACTGGACGAGGGGATGCCGACATAGCCGGTGAACACCTGCCAGGAGATCGCCCCGATCAATGCACCGAAGATTACGTGATCGGTGATCGCCTCGGGCGAGATGATGCCTTTGCCGACGGTGCTTGCCACGCTCAAGCCGAAGACGGCGAACGCGATGAAATTGAAGAACGCGGCCCACGCAACGGCGGCGCGCGGAGACAGGACCCGCGTCGAGACGATTGTGGCGATGGAATTGGCCGCATCGTTGCGGCCATTCATGAAGTCGAAGGCCAGCGCGATGAGCAGCAGGCTACCGAGCAGCAGCATTACATCTGCTCGATCACGATGCCGCCGATGCGGTTGGCCACATCCTCGAACCGGTCCATGACCTTCTCGAGGTGGTCGTAGATCTCGATGCCGACGATGTAGCTTATGGCGTTGCCGTCGCGATGGCGCTTAAACAGCGCCTTGATGCCGTTGTCGTTGAGCGTGTCGCTGTCTTCCTCGAGCTGAACGATGGTTTCCGTGATGGTGTGAAGGCGCGCGCTGTTCTGCCGCAGATGCGCCAGCAAGCCCACGGCTTCGACGGTGAGCTTCGCGGCCTGCTGGATCCGCTCGCCCATCTGCGCCATTTCGGGTTCCATGGTCTCGACCTCGAACATCAGCACCGCCTTGGCGGTCTTGCGCATCTGATCGATGGTGTCGTCGAGGGAGGTGACCAGGTCCTTGATGTCACTGCGGTCGAACGGCGTGATGAAGGAGCGCCGGACGAGTTGCAGCACGTCCCGGGTGATCGCGTCGGCCCGGGTCTCATGATCGTAGACTTCCTTGGCCGCCGCGGCGACACCCGGGCCGCCCGCCAGCAGCTTGCTCAGTGCCGTCGCGCCGTCCACGACGACCGCCGCGTGCTGGTTGAAAAGCGCGAAGAATCGGTCCTCGCGCGGCATCAGGGCGTGAAACCAACGGAGCATCGGGACCTCGGAATTGAGACATGGACGGTCCCCCGACCGCCTGTCATCTTTTCGTCATAAAACCGTCATGGAGTCAACGCGTGGTAGTCTCCCAGGGCCGAAAGAGCGGACGGGGGCGCTGAGCGGACATGGCAAAACGTCAGTCAATTCGAAACGATCGCCGGACCGCCGCCAGCCGCGCGGCGGAGACGCGCGTGGTTAGCTTGTGCGATCAAGGCGCTGTCGTGCTCGGCCTCGGCGGAGGCCCGTCCCAGGCCCATCCGCGCATCATCAACCTCAATATCGCGCCCAATGAGAACGTGAATGTGGTCGGCGATGCTCACCGTCTGCCCCTGCCGGACGATTGCCTCGACGGGGTGCACTGCGAAGCGGTGTTCGAACACCTGGAGGACCCGAACGCGGCTGCGTCGGAACTCTTCCGCACCATGAAGCCCGGCGCCATCGCCTATGTCTGCACGCCCTTCATCCAGCCCTTCCACGGCTACCCGTCGCATTTCCAGAACTTCACGCACCTGGGCCACAAGCGCCTGTTTGAGCGTGCCGGATTCCGGGTGGACGAATGCGGCGTCTGTGTTGGCCCCGCGTGGGCGGTGGCGACCATCATCTCGGCGTTCGTCTTCCAGTACACGCCGCGGCTGCTCCATTGGCCCGCGCGGGCGGCTTGGTATGTGATCGGCAACCTGTTCGTACGCCCACTGGATCGCTGGCTGACTCCACGTGCCGATGCCTATGTGGTGGCGTCCACCACTTATGTTCTAATCGCCAAACCCCGCTGACCTTTACGGAGGCTGCTATGACGAGCGTGCGTCGTTGGATCGCGTTGGCTTCGGGTCTCGTGGTTTTCACGGCGCTTGCCGAAGGCGCGGGCGCGGCGGACCCGGCGATCGCCCTGCGCGGCAGCGTCAGCGATGCCGCCGGCAAGCCGGTGAAGGCCGCGCTGGTCCGGGCCCAGGCCAAAGGGTCCGAGATGTTCACGGTCGCGATCTCCGATGACCGCGGCACCTTCACGGTCCCGCACCTCGCGGCGGGTCCGCACGAGATTATCGTCTCAAAGGAAGGTTTTGAATCCGCTGTCTCCACGGAGCAACTCCCGCTGGCGAAACCTTATCAGGCATCGATCAAAGAACTGCCGACGATCCCCATCGACCAGATGCGGGACATCGACATCATCCGCCACATGCCCGACGACAATCCCGCCCGCACCGCGCGCGGTGGTGGCGGCGGTGTCCAAGTGCCCGTCGCCGAACAGTCCGCCAAGACGCTCGTGCGCGACCGTTGCATCCGCTGCCACTCCCTCGGCCTTGTGATGGCGCAGGGGCGCACAAAGGCGGAGTGGGAAGAGGTCGTCACCCGTATGGGCACCTATCCCGTGGGTTCGAAGAATCCCGTCGGGTATGGGCTGACGAATAACCCCGCCGTGAAGGCCCGGATCATCGATTATCTCGCCAAGCACATGGGGCCGGACAAGCCCGCCACGCCCATGCTCGAGCAGGCGGCGAAGAAGAGCTACACGGATGAAATTCCCGTCGGTTCCGGCGTGGTCTACACCGAGTGGCCGGTGCCGACGGAAAAGTCGATGCCGCATACGGCCGTGCCGGACAAGCGCGGCAATGTGTGGGTCACCGAATACGGCGTCGGCCAGATCGGCAAATTCGAGATCTCCACCGGCAAGTACACCGCCTACAAGGTCACGACCGAATTCGGCAATCCCCACGGCATCACCGTCGGGGCCGATGGCGTGGTCTGGTACACCATCCCGGGCGGCAATCTGGGCCGTGTCGATCCGACCACCGGCAAGGTCGAGGAGTTCGTGCCGCCGAAGGGCATTCCCGCCGGTCTGAATGTGATCGTCGCGCGCAACGGTATGGTGCTGTACGCGGCGCCCGGCGGCATCGCCACCTTCGATCCGAAGACGCGTCAGTTCGGCGCCATCGTGGTCGATCCCGCCATGGCCTCACCTTATGCGCTCGTGCAAAGCCAGGAGAACGAAGACATCATTTGGCTGTGCGTCGAAGGCCAGAACCGCGCCGGCTACATCAACATCAAGACCGGTGAGTCCAACATCCTGCACACCAATCTGCCGGGGCCGAAGCGTCCGCGCATCGATTCCAAGGGCCGCGTGTTCTTCGGCTACTACGAAGGCGGCGCGGTGGGCATGATCGATCCGAAGACCATGACGCTGAAGGACTTCGTGCTGCCCTATCGCGGCAGCGCTTATGCCATTCACGTCGACGATCGCGATCAGGTGTGGGTCGCGTCCTACGAGCGCGGCAGCATGATCCAGCTCGATCCCGACAGCGGCAAGATGACCGAATACCCGTGGCCGAGCCCCGGCGGCATCGTGCGCGACATCTGGCCGGACGAGCGCGGCAACATGTGGTTCGTATTCTTCGGTTGGACGCACAACACCGTGGTGCGTGTCGAACGGCCTGTGGGGCCCGTAAAGTCCGCCCAGCGCTAGGATGCGCCGCGTCTTCCTTGCCGCTCTCATTCTCATGGCCGCGCCCGTCTTGGCGGACGGCGATGACTACT
This sequence comes from Rhodospirillaceae bacterium, assembly GCA_965279655.1. Lineage (GTDB taxonomy): Bacteria > Pseudomonadota > Alphaproteobacteria > Rhodospirillales > Rhodospirillaceae > SCTM01. Next base: position 2,957,727 of record OZ257255.1, on the reverse strand, counting down.
TCCTGCGGGACGACGATCCGACTCCCCTGTTGCGCTACTACGGGCACGTCAAGGACGCGGCCGGCAAGCCGGTCGGCGGGGCGGCGATCATCTTTGAGATCAAGCAGCCCCGGATCCTCATGCGCGCCACGTCCTTTCCCGACGGCGGCTACAAGGCGCCCGACATCGGCTTGTATATCGATCAGCTTGGCGGGCGGATCGACTTCGGCGCGTTGGAAATCCGCTGTGAGAAGGACGGATACGCGACGGTGCACCTGACCGCGCCAAAGAACCAATTCGGCGCGGTCGTGTTGGATATCGTCATGACACAGGCGCCCTAAGCGGCTATTCCAGGCCCATGTCCAGCGATCTCCCCATCCACGCCCTCGGCCCCAAGGGCGACGGCATCCACAACGCCGACAGCGGCCGCATCTATGTGGACCGCGCGCTGCCCGGCGACGTGGTGCAGGCCAAGGTCCAGCGCGGCACCGGCGGCGTTTTGCGCGGCGACATCACGCGTGTGGTCACGCCGTCGCCCCATCGTGTCACCGCGCCGTGTCCGAACTTCGACGTCTGCGGCGGCTGCACCCTGCAACACGCGACGGAGGCATTCTATCGCGACTGGAAAATCGGCATCGTCCGCGATGCGCTCGCCCGCGAGGATGTCACGCCGGCGGTTTGGCACGATCCGGTGTTCGTCCCGCCGGGTACCCGTCGCCGCGTAACCTTCGCGGCCTATAAGAAGGGCGCACGCGTCACCCTCGGCTACTTCCGCCGCCGTACCCACATGGTGACCGACATTGCCGCCTGTCTTGTGGCCGATCCGGCGATCATGGACCTGCGCGGCAAGCTCACGACCGCGCTCGCGCCGCTCCTCATCGAAGGCAAGACGACAGACATCTTCCTGCAGTCCGTCAACGGCCAGACCGAACTCGTCATCACGGGGCCGATCGGCAAGCAAGGGCTGCAGGTGCACGAGGCCGTCGCCGATCTGGCGCAAACGCTCAGGCTCGCCCGCGTCTCATGGCGCGCCAAGGATCGCGACGAGCCGGAAATTCTCCTCGAGGTCAATCCGATGCGCGCCCGTTTCGGCGCGCTCGAGGTCAACTTGCCGCCGCTGGCCTTCCTGCAGCCGACCCAAGCAGGAGAGGCGGCCCTGGCCGCCGCCGTGATGGCGCACCTTCCGCAGAAAGGCACCTTCGCCGATCTGTTCTGCGGCAGCGGGACGTTCAGCGGCCCAATGCTGGATCGTGGATCCGTGCATGCGTTCGATACGGTTGAGCCGGCCATCCGCACCCTCGAAAAAGCCAAGGGTCCGAAGCCGCTGCACGCTCACCGCCGCGATCTCTACAAGGAGCCATTGACCCGCGACGAAGCCAATGCCTTCGACGCGGTGGTGTTCGATCCGCCGCGCGCCGGCGCGGAAGCGCAGGCGCGGGAACTCGCCACAAGCGACGTCCCGACCATCGTCGGCGTCTCCTGCGATCCCCGCACCTTCGCGCGCGATGCGCGCATTCTCAGTGAAGGTGGCTATGGGCTGGAAAGCGTGCAGGTCGTCGACCAGTTCACCTGGTCGCATCACGTCGAACTGGTCGCCGTTTTCCACAAATAGGCGAAGCGCGCCGAACGGAATGCATTGGAGCGCGTTGCTGCCCATGACGGAGAAGATCCATGCTGCAGAAAATCTCGCCCCATCTCTGGTACACGGAAAAGGCCGAAGAGGCGGCTGCGTTCTACGTCACGCTGTTTCCGAACTCGCGCGTCGATAGCGTCACGCCCATCGAGGCCGATACGCCCAGCGGTCCCGCCGGTTCCGTCAACGTGGTGGAGTTCACCCTGGCGGGGCAGTCGTTCCTCGCCATCGGCGCGGGTCCGCTCGATCCGTTCAACCACGCCATTTCCCTCTATGTCGCCTGCGACGATCAGGCGGAGATCGACCGCCTCTGGGCGGCGCTCGGCAAGGGCGGGAGGGAAGAGCAATGCGGGTGGATCAAGGATAAGTACGGTGTCTGCTGGCAGATCGCGCCGAAGGCCCTCGGCGCCATGATGCGGGACCCCGACCGCGCCAAAGCCAGACGCGTCATGCAAGCCGTTCTGAAGATGGTGAAACTCGACGAAGCGGCGATCAAGAGAGCCTACGAGGACAAGTAGCAGTTCCAGCAATTGCTGCTCCGCAACATCATCGCGGCCGGCAGGGGTTTGTCGTCAATCGCTGACAGTCCCGCCGCTTTCTTTGCACACCCTCTCGGCAGGCGGGTCAGGAGGGCTTGCGCGGTCCCCGTCCATGGGCCGAGGATTGGCCATCTCATGACATCGGGGAGGCATTCTCATGGAACGTCGCGATCTTCTCAAGGGCGCAGGCCTGACAATGGCGGCTGTTTCGGCGGGGCCGGCGTTCGCCGCGCAGCCAACCGTGACCATGCAGCCGCCCCCCAAGACCAGCGGCAAGATGCTCGTGAACAAGCCGCGCGCTTACGCCGTCCTGGAGGAACTCAAGCTCGACGGCCTGATCGCGTTCAACCCCATCAACGTCTACTACCTTACGAACACCTGGCCGTTGATGACCAAGTTCCGCACGGACAACGCGGCCTTCGCCACCTTCTCGCGCAATCCGAAAGACCCGATCTTCCTGATTACCGGCGGCGCTGAAACCTTCGACTACGCCAACGCCGAGCGCGAACTGCCGGAGATGATCACCTTCGGCGGCGCCGCCAATTGGCAGGACTACATCAACGCCACGCCGGAGAAGATGAAGGTCGAGCCCACGCCGGGCCGCGGCCGCGGCTGGCAACCCTTGCCAACCACGAAGCTGACGCCGCGCGAGCAGGGCTGGATGACGGCGCAGCAGAAGTACTCCTCCACCGCGGCGCCCGGTCCCGCCTGGGCCATGGCGAAGGCGCTCAAGCAGTACGGCTACGACAAGAAGTCGCGCATCGCCGTGGACGACATGCGCGTTGCCCTGATGCTCCAAAAAATCGGCATGGACGGCATCACCTTCATTCCGGGCGAACAGGTGTTCCGCAGGATCCGCGTCGTGAAGACCGAGCCGGAGCTCGAACTGCAGCGGATCGCCGGGCGCAACAATGCCGAAGCCGCCATGGCGGTGGCGAAGTCCTGCGTCAAGGGCATGACCTATGACGAGATTGAGCACCGCTTCCTGGTGGAATGCGCCGCGCGCGGCAACGAGGTGATGGAGTTCCTGGTGGGCACCGTCCAGGGCCACTTCCCGAACAAGGTCGTGGAACCGGGCAAGTCCTTCGCCATCGATGCCGTCAGCCACTACAAGCAGTACCACGGCGATTTCGGCCGCACGATCGTGGTGGGCGAGCCGTCGAAGGATCTGATCGCGCGCGAGAAGGCCCACATGGCCGGCCACGACGCGATCTATTCCGTGGTGAAAGCCGGAATGAAACTCTCCGAGGTCCGCAAGATCGTGCTGGATGCGGAGATCAAGGCCGGCATGCCGGAAGGCTTCATCTCCTGCACGCCGCATGGCGTCGGCCTGGAGCACGGCGACAACCCGGGCCGCTTGGACACGCCCTACGGCCAGGTCGAGGACATCGCGCTCGAGGAGAACATGGTGATCACCATCGACATGCCCCACATCGAGATCGGCGGGCACGTCGGCCACCACGAGGACCTGATCCGCATCACCAAGACCGGTTACGAGCCCATGCACACCACGGGCCCGGCGTTGGTGGTGGCGGGATAGAGCCGGCAGACGCTTCAACCTTTGTCGTCGTCCTTGGCCCGTCAGGGCCGAGGACCCAGAGTTTTCTGTTCGCGGGCGGGAAGCGAAAAATCCCTGGATGCTCGCGGTCCTTCGGACCGCAAGCATGACGGCGTGAGGGTCGTGCGAGCGCGCGTTCCAATCTACATTTTCTCGAACGCGCCATCGAAGAACTCGATGATCGCGCCTTCCGGCGAGCGCACGGCGAAGATGGTCGCCTGTCCATAGGGCGCGATCTCGATCTTCTTCGGCTGGGAATACAACGTCCCGCCACGGCTCGTGATCTCCGCGGCATACCTCGTCGCATCCGGCACGGGGATGCGCAGGCAGAGGATGCCCACGTTCGGCGCCACGCAGTCTTTCGAGAAATCCCGCCCGCGCATGGTGGCGTTCTCAATCAGCTCCACCGCGCCGTTGCCATTGGCGGACTTGAACATGCCCAGCTTGCGGATCGCGGTCTTGGCCGCCGGCGAGGGCAGGCCGAGCACATCCACGCCCGGCTCGTCCTGGTTGGTGATGTCGAAGGTGATGCGCGTCTCGAATGCGAGAGTCTTGGTGTAGAATTCGATCGCCTTGCCGATATCGGCCACCAGCTGCGTGGAGTTGAATATCGGCGACATGGGCTGGCTCTTGGGCTGGCCCTCCACCGGCGGCGACAGCCGCTCGATGATCGCCACCATCATGCCGTCCGGCCCCACCGCCACCACCTGGCGTACGTGAAAATTCGCCTCGGTGTATTCCACTGGATCGCCGAACGCCGTCCAGCCATGGCGCTGCAGCTTGCGATAGATCGCCTCCACATCCGTCGAATAGACGTCGATGTCGAAGATGCCGCCGGTGTCCCAGGTGCGCTGGCTGGAGCGCATCACCTTCTGCGCCACGCCGTGGAACTTCACCAGCCGCAGGGCGCCGCGCCCGTTCACCGCATCCGGCGCCACCAGCAAGGCCTGCTCGATGCGCGTGCAAGCGGCGGGTACGTGCCATTGCGTGAACTGGTCCTTCGGCGCATCGGGCAATTTGGTGAGCTTGAACCCCGCAGCCTCGACGAATGGTTTCGCGACACGCTGGATGTCGAAGGTGCTGAACACCACTTCGCGGATGCCCGAACTGGAGATCGTGTCGACTTTCTTTTCCGCGGCGTGCGCGCTTCCCGCCAGAGCGGCGGCGGGAACCAGCGTGGTGAAGGTGCGTCGCGAAAGGGTCATGTCGATCTCCAGGAACTAACCAGCGGGTGCTTTGAGGACGCCGCGCCGGATCAAAGCGTCAATATCGCTGCGGAACAAGGGCTGATGCTCCTCCGCGCTATTGATGGGCTTTTTGGCGAACGCGTTCATGCGCGCGAAGTGCGCCGCGTCGTACCCGCGCCGGTGCACTTCCGCCTGCAGCTGCGCGAGGCTGTTCAGCGGCTCCGTCGCCACGCGCGCTTTCCGCAGGGCTTCGATATCGATGGTCGCGGTGAGATAGCCCTCGGCGCTGTCCTTCGCCGTCGCCAGGGCCCGGCCGCGATAGTCCACGATCTCCGACGGCAGCATCTGCGATAGCGGCGCGTTCCGGTCGCGGCCCGTCGGCCCCAGGTTGGTGGTCAGCATGTACACCAGGTTCTCGAATGCCCGCACGCGCCGCACCATGGTGCGGATGTCCACGCTGCCCGGCGTCTCCGGCAAGGTATACCCGCGCGCGTTCATCGGCGACGCGGTGGAATTCACGATGATCTCCGCGCCGTTGAAGACCAGGCTGCGGATCATCTCCGGCCAGTTCACGTCCAGCGCCACTGCCGCGCCGATGCGGCCGATGTCCGTGTCCGCCACAGGGAACAGGGATTGCGGCCCGAACTTCGCCAGCCACTGGTCGAGGATATCCGTCGGTCGCGTCTTGTTGCTGAGGTCGTAGAGCTTGCGATAGTTCACCAGCACGTCGCCGCTCGGCCCGATCACGACGCCCGAGAGGAAATACCGTCCGGGGAACGCCGCGATCTTCTCGACCGGATTGATCGCCACATAACACCGCGCCGCCTGCGCGGCCTTGCCGATCCGGTCGGTCTCGGGACCGGGGATGGAAATGGCCCCATCTACCCACGCCTGCACCGGCGCGGCCCGTGCGGCGAACTGTAAATTGAATTCCGAGAACACATACAGCCGCGCATCGATCTCCCCGGTGCCCTTCTCGACGGCCGCGACCGTCGTATCGACGTTGGCTTTCAAGGCATCCGCGTCGGCGCCCGCCTCCGTGATGGTCGGGATCACCCGCGTATGCACGCACGCCGCCTTATATGGCGCGATCGGTTGCGCGGCCTGGGCGCCCGGAACAGACGCGGGCATGGCCGCCGTGGCGGCGGTTGCGATCATGGCGTCGCGTCGCGTCAAGCGCATGGCTGTCTCCCCGAGTTGTCGTTCGAAGACATTACCGCCTCCCCAGGGGCCGGGCGACGCGCGCCTTTCTCTTGCCTGACCAGCGAGCGGGACCATAATCGCCGCCCTCAGGGGAGGACACATGCGGCTGGTGCTTATTGCTATTCTGGGGCTGTTGTTGGGGCCTGCGGCACTCGCCCAGGTGCCTGCGTTCTCCGCCGCCGATCTCACGCCGCCCCCGCGCGAGAGTTGGCTCACCAACGGCGGCAACCTCTCCAACCACCGCTACGCGCCGCTCACACAGATCAACACCGCCAACGTCGGCCAGCTCCGCGCGGCCTGGCGCACGCATCTCGACGGCTCGGGCCTCGGCCCGCAGTATTCCGGCGAAGCCCAGCCGCTGGTCCACAAGGGCGTGATCTACGTCGTCACCGGCGCGGACGATGTCTTCGCCGTCAGCGTGAAGACCGGCGCGATCCTCTGGAAGTATCAGGCCAATCTGCCCGAGATCACGACGGTCTGCTGCGGCTGGACCAGCCGGGGCGTGGCGATGGGCGAGGGCAAGATCTTCGTTGGTCAGCTCGACGGCAAGCTCGTCGCCCTCGACGCCCGCACCGGCAAAGTCGTTTGGTCCGTGCAGTCGGAGAAGTGGCAAGAGGGCTACACCATCACCGGTGCGCCGCTCTACTACAACGGCCTCGTCATCGTCGGCGCGGGCGGCTCGGAGAAGGCGATTCGCGGCCGCCTGCGCGCCTTCAACGCCAAGACCGGCAAGCTGGTTTGGACGTTCCACACCATCCCCGCGCCCGGTGAGCCCGGCGCGGAGACGTGGCCCAAAGGCAGCGATGTCTGGAAAGTTGGCGGCGGCGCGATTTGGATGACACCGGCGATCGATCCCGCCCTCGGCCTCATCTACTTCGGCACCAGCAACCCCGGTGGCGATTTCAACGGCTCCATCCGCGAGGGCGACAACCTCTACAACAACTCCGTCATCGCGTTGGATGTGAAGACCGGCAAATACCGCTGGCACTATCAAACCGTCCATCACGACATCTGGGATTACTCCCTGGCAAATCCACCGATCATCTACGAGCCCACGATCAACGGCATGCCGCGCAAGGCCATCGCTTTGGCCGGCAAGACCGGCTTCGTCTACATTCTCGATCGCGTCACCGGCCAACCGCTGCTCGGCATCGAAGAACGCGCCGTACCGCAGGAGCCGCGCCAGAAAACCGCCGCGACCCAGCCTTACCCCGTCGGCGACGCCTTCGTTCCGCAGGAGATCGACATCCCGCCGGAAGGCTACAGCCTGGTGAACAAGGGCCGCATCTTCACGCCCTTCTGGACTGATCCCGTCCCCATCAAACCCGCGCCCATCGGCGGCACGGGCTGGCCGCCGTCGTCCTTCGATCCGAAAACCAACCGCATGTTCATCTGCTCAGCCGACAAGCTGCAGGTCTTCGCCGGAGGTGATCGCGACAACGGCCCCTGGGTCAGCGGACAAAACTTCACCGGCGGTGCATTCACGCAGTTGGGATTCCCGACCTTCGGCATCTTCACGGCCATGGACCTGTCGACCAACCGCATCGTCTGGCAGCAGCGGTGGAAGGAGATCTGCTACTCGGGCTCGGCGGTGACCGCCGGCGGCCTCGTGTTCGTCGGCCGCGGCGACGGCCGCATGACCGCGCTCGACGCCTCCGACGGCAAGCTCCTGTGGGAGTTCCAGACCGGGGCCGGCGTCAACGCGCCGCCCAGCGTGTTCGAATATGAAGGCAAGCAATACGTTGTGGTGCTCTCCGCCGGCAATCTGTTCGCCCGCTCGCCAAAGGGAGACAGCCTGTGGCTGTTCGCCCTCGACGGAAAAATGGAACCCGTCGCGCCGGCGGGTACGCAAGCGGCAGCGCCCGCCGCACCGCCGCCGGAAAGCCATGCCGGCGCGGCCATCGATGCGCGCAAGGTGTTCGTGACAGCCTGCGGCGGCTGCCACGGTCCGGCGGGCGAGGGCACCGGGAACGGCATTCCTCTGGCGGCGTCGAAGGACGCGGCGAAGAACGCCGCCGTCATCCGCAACGGCAAGGGCGACATGCCGCCCTTCGCCCAGGTCCTGACGGACGCGGAAATCGCCCAACTCGCCGCGTATGTCGCGACGTTGAAGGCTACAAACCCCGCGCGTTAAGGCCTGAATTCAATACAGGCTGTCGTCCTTGGCCCGTAGGGCCGAGGACCCAGAGGTTTCCGTTTTTGTGAACTTCCAAAAAGCCCTGGATGCTCGCGGTCCTGGCGGATCGCAAGCATGACGGTGTGTGGGCTTCGTGCTGTCGCTCGGATACCGATCAGGGGCTATTCCCGTCTCCATCGACGGCGCCGGTGGAGTAATGTCAGCCCGTAGAATGGAGCCGTCTATGAGCATCGAGATCCTCGGGCTGTTCGCCCATCGCAACGGGGCGGAGCACAAGCCCAAGCCGATGTCGGACTTCGACCTGCCGTTCCTGACAAAATTGGTTCAGGACTACGACACCAACGGCTATGACCGCATGCTCGTCGCCAACGCGGCCACCTGGCCCGATAGCATCCCTTTTGCCGCCTACATCGCCGGCATCACCAAGAAGCTCGCTTTCATGATCGCGCACCGGCCCGGCTTCGTGCCGCCGACTATGGCGGCGCGCATGCTGGCGACGATCGATCGCGTCAGCAACGGGCGCTGCGCCGTGCACATCATCACCGGCGCGAACGACAAGGAAATGCAAGCCGACGGCGATTTCACCATGAAGGCCGACCGCTATGCCCGCAGCGCCGAATATGTCGACGTGCTGCGCAAGATGTGGACGAGCGACAAGCCCTTCAACCACGAAGGCGAGCACTACAAATTCAACGGCGCGTTCTCCGCGCTCAAGCCGCATCGCCCCGAAGGCATTCCCGTATTCTGGGGCGGCTCCTCGCCCGAGTCACTCCTGCACGCCGGCCGCTGCGCCGACGTCTACGCCATGGGCATCGATTCACTCGAGCGCACCAGTGCGATCTTCAATCAGGTCCGCGCGCACGCTGTCCCGCACAATCGCTGCCCGAAGTTCCTGTTGTCGCTGCGTCTGCTGATCGGCGAGACGGAGCAGGAGGCCTGGGACAAGGCGCATCAAATCCTGGAAGGCGTCGTCGCCAATCTCCAGGCCGGGCAGATGACCGCGATCAACACCAAGCCCACAGATCGCTACGCCGAGTTGCTCAAGCTCGACGACCGCCTCGACACCCGCCTGTGGACGGGCATCACCAAGGTCACTAACGGCACCAAGGCGGTCACAAGTCTCGTCGGCACGGCGGAGCAGGTGGTGGACGAACTCGTGCGCTACTACGACATCGGCGTGTCGCACTTCCTCATGTCCGGCTTCGACTACGAGAACGACCCGACGGAGCTCGGCCGCACCGTCATCCCCATGCTCCGCGACCGCGTGAAAGGCCGCGTGCCGAAGAACGTGGCTGTGCCGGCTCTGGCGGCGACGGGGACATAGCCACACGCCCTGTCGTCACCCCGGACAAGGCGCATGCGCGCCGCTTGCCCGGGGTGACAAATGGGGTAGGTCGCGCCCCTACAGCGCTTCCTCGATCAACGACTTCACTTGCAGCACCAGGAAGCCGCTTCCGAAGCCGTTGCCGACGGCGAAGCGGTCGCCCTTGATGTCGCTCGGCTTGCGGTCGCCCTTGTAGAGATAGACCGGCTGGGCGCGATAGTGCCACTGCTTGGCGCCAAGGTTGTCGGCGATCGTCCAGTTACCCGCGGGCTTCGCATCGGCCGCCGGCGTCACCGGTGTCCAGTTCTCGTTCAGGCAATCGCCCTTGCAGAACAGCTCTTGGATTTCCTTGAGATTGCCCACCGCATACAGCGTCATGCCGTTGGCATCGGTGAAGATCGGGCCGTAGTCGGACACGCCGACTTTCACGAACGCCGGCAGCGGCGGCGTGGGCTGCAGCAGGATGGCCTTCGCGCCGTCCTTGCCGTCACCGTTCACGTGGCCGCGCGCGAAATCCTTGCCGTAGGTGTAGGTCGGTTTGCCCTTGTAGGCCCACTGCGCGGTGCCGTCGTCCTTGCGCGGCACCACGGTCCAGTCGCCGGTGGTGTTGGCCGTCCACGCCGCGCGGAACGGCGTCCAGTCGGCGAGGCATTTGCCGGAACAGTCTTTGTCGAGGGTGTAAAGCGTGAGCGCCTTGGCGGTCGCGGCCACGCGGCCCTTGATGCTGCCCTGGAATTTCACGCCCTTGGGGCGCGGCGCGAAGTCGACCGCGATATGCCAAATGTCCTGCACGCCGCTGCCGAGCGTCGCCCCCGGCGCGGTGTCGCGCGCGAAGGTGTAGAGCGGCTTGCCGCGGAACGACCATTGCTTCTTGCCGTCGGCGCGGGGGGTCAACGTCCAGTCGCCCTCGGCCTTGGCATCGTCCGGCGCCAGGAACGGCGGCCAGGCCTGCGCGCAGGCGGCCACGCAATCCGACACGTTCGGCTTGATGTCCTTGTCGTAGGTGTACAGCGACAAACCGGCCTTGGTGGTGAACACCGTGCCGATGCCCGACGGCGTCCCGACGATGTCCGCGGGCGGCGCGGCCAGAGCAGGCGCGGCGATAAGGCAGGCGGTGACGACCAGGAAACGCATGATCAGAAGCTCCGAAGCGGACAGTTACGTTCGCACCAACCGCGCGTCCTGGCGAGCCCCGGCGCGGTCCCGCGCCGCGTGACGGACCTGCTTAGCGCGCGACCAGGAAAAGTGGCTTCCGGTTTTCCGTCCGGTCGCGCGACCCACCTTTAAAGCGCTTCCTCGATCAGCGACTTTGTCGGGAGTGCCTTGGAGCCGCCGTTGCCGGCGCCGGTGGCGAAACGGTCGCCGTTGATTTCGCCGGGATTGCGGTCGCCCTTGAACAGGAAGAGCGGCTGGGCGCGATAGTGCCACTGCTTCACGCCGTCCACGTCGACGACCGTCCAGTTGCCGCTCGACGTGGCATTTGCATCCGCGACCACCGGGATGAAATTGTCCTGCATGCAGCTGCCGATGCAGATGGCCTTCTGGATGTCGCTCACGCTCTGGATGCCGTAGAGCGTCATGCCTTTGCTATCGGTGAAGATCGGGCCGAAGTCGGACGGATGCACCTTCACGAAGGCCGGCAGCGGCGGTGTCGGCTGCAACAGGACGGCGCGGGCGCCGTCCTTGCCGTCGCCATTCAATTGTCCCGGTTGGAAGTCGCTGTTGTAGCTGTAGACCGGCTTGCCGCGGTACGCCCACTGGGCCGTGCCGTCGTCCTTGCGCGCGATAATGCTCCAGTCGCCGGTCGGGTTGGCGGTCCAGGCCGCGCGGAACGGCGTCCAGGAGGACAAGCACTTGTCCGTGCAGTTCTTGTCGTGGGCATAGAGCGTCAGGCCCTTGGTGGTGGCCGCGACGCGGCCGGACTTCGAGCCCTGGAACTTCACGCCCTTCGGACGCGGCGCCAGCGCCACGGCCACATGCCAGATCGCCTGCACGCCGTCGCCGAGCGTGGTGCCGGGGGCACCATCGCGCGCGAACAGGTAGAGCGGCTTGCCGCGGAACGACCATTGCTTCTTGCCGTCGGCGCGGGTCGCCAAGGTCCACTCGCCCTCAGGCTTCGCATCGTCCGACGCCAGGTACGGCGGCCAGGCTTGCGCGCACGCCGCCGTGCAATCCGACACGTCGGGTTTGATGTCCTTGTCATAGGTGTACAGGGACAGGCCCGCCTTGGTGCGGAACACGGTACCGATGCCGGTCTCTTGGGCAGAGATGTCCGGCGGCAGCGCGGCGGCCATCGCCGGAAATGCGGCGAGGCAAGCGGCAACGATCAGGGCGCGCATGATTAGACCAAGATCTCCGAGATCGGCTTGGAGGTCTGCATGGACTGGGTGCCCCACTTGTCGATCTGGATGCCCAGCGCGTGCTGGACCGTCAGACCGATGCGGGAAATCGGATCGCCGCCGCCGGGGATGTGGAAGCCCGGCTTGATCTTGCCGCCGCCCTTGCCGATCAGGAACACGGGGATGCCGTCCAGCGCGTGCAGCTTGGCGAAGTTGGTGTCGCTGTTGGCATAGATCAGCGTGTTGTCGAGCAGGGTGCCGTCGCCTTCCTTGATGCTGGCGAAGGCTTTGATGAACGTCGCCATCGCTTCGAAGCTGCGCAGGTTGTACCAGGCCACTTCCGCCTGATAGCCGAGCTTCGGATCCAGCGGCTCCTCATGGGTGAGGGTGTGGTGGATGAACGCTTCGCCGCGGCGGTGCAAGGACGACAGCGCCTGGCTGTAAAGCATGTTGAACACGCGGGTCTGGTTACAGGCCACCGCCATGGCGAGCATGTTGCTCATCAGCTCGTGGTTCACGAGCACGCTTTCCAGCTCCGTGCCCATCGGCGCTTCGCTGGGGGACTTCACGATGCGGCAGGCGTCCGCCTTCGGCGGCGGCTGCAGCTGCAGTTCCAGGCGCTGTTCGAGCTGACGCACGGAGGTGAAGTACTCATCCATGCGCGCCTTGTCGGCGGCGCCCAGCTGCTTCACCAGGTCCTGGCGCTGCTCGCCCACGGCGGACAGCACGGACTGGCGCACCATGACGTTCGGGTCCGGCGTGAACACGGCGGCGTTGGGATCGGCGAACTCCGGACCGAAAACCTTCGTGTACATGCCCAGCGGCGAGACTTCCGCCGCATTGCGGCTGCCGGTGTTGCGCGCGGTGTAGCTGTCGCGGGCATTGCCGGTGGAGGTGAGGTCGATGGAGCGGAAGCGCGTGCCCCCGCCGAAGTGATCGCTCGCCAGCACGTCGATGGTCGGCGCCGGGATGTCCTGGCCCGAGAGGGGCACGGTGCCGGTGCGCGCCGCGACCCAGCCGGTGAAATGCACCGTGGTCGCCTTACCGTCGAGCGGCGTGTTGAAGTTCGAGAAGTAGGACAGCTGATCCTTGTACGGCACCAGCGCCTGGCACTCTTCCAGGAACTCGATGCCCTGGCCGGTCTTGGCCAGGTTCACGCCGCGGCCGGGGGTGAAGCCCAGGCCCCAGAACCAGGTGCCGAAACGCACCGGGATCGGCGCGCCGCTCGCGAGCGCCGTGCCGCTGTTGTTCAGGAAGCAATCTAGGAACGGCAGGGCCACCGTGACGGCGGTGCCATTCATCAGGCCCTTCAGGGCGCGGCGGCGGGACAGCATGTTGGTCACGACTTGCCTCCTTCGGATGGGGCTGCAGCTGATTTGGGTGCGTCCACGGCCGGCGCAACCCGGTAGAACGCGTCGGTGAGGGCGATATCGCGCAGGAGCTCGGGGAGTTTGTAGCCTTCCTTCGCGAAGCGCTCCTCGAGATAGGTCAGGATCGGCTTCTCGCTGGCGCCGTTCACGCGGCCGGTGCCGTAGCCGTAAAGCCGCTTCACCACGCAGGCCGGCACGGCTGCATTCTTCGCCAGCGCGGCGCCCAGGCCGGCGGCGTCCTTGTAGGGCACGCCGTCGAGTTCGCCGCTGGTGTCGATCGCAGCCCCGTTCTCGTCGTCACGGTATTGGCCGGCGCCGTCGAAGTGCTCCAGCGTCAGACCGATCGGATCCATGATGCGGTGGCAACCGGCGCAGGTCGGATCGGTGCTGTGCGCATCGAGGCGCTGGCGCGCGGTCTTGTAGGTCGGGTTGTGGCTGTCGGAGATCAGCGTGAAGTCCACGCCCGACGGCGGGTCCGGCACGATTTGGCACATCAGCTTCTCGCGCACCGCCTTGCCGCGCAACGTCGCGGAGCTGCGGCCCGGGTGCGAGTACAGCGCGACGAAGCCGGCGAGGGACTGGATGCCCACGTGCTCGTCGCCCTGGGGGAACTCAAACGGCACCCAACCGTCCGGCTGCGGCACCGGCACGCGATAGACCAGGCCCAAGGGTGCGGCCATCACCGTCTTGCGGGTGGTGAACAGGTCGCGATAGTCGCCCTGCTTGGTGATGGTCTGATCGATGATGGTGCGCAGGATCTGCTCGCGGGCGAGTTCCGCCGCCGAGAGACCGAACGCCGGATAGATCACCGGGTCTTTCTGCAGGTTTTCAAAGGCGTCGAAGGCCAGCATGTCGTTGAAGAAGGCGCGCGTGCCGATCTCCAGCCGCGGAGAGGCGATCAGGCGGTCGACCTGCTTCTTCAGGCCCTTCTCGGTGTTCAGCTCGCCCTTCTCCGCCGCCGTCAGCAGCGCGTCGTCCGGCGTGGTGTTCCACAACAGGAAGCTGATGCGCGCGGCCTTGGCATAGGGCGTCAGGCGGAAGCTGCCGGGCTGCGCCGGGTCGGCTTCCAGGCTATCGGTGATGAACAGGAACTCCGGCCGCACCAGCATCGCCGACAGCGAAGACGAGATCCCGGCATAGAAGTCCTTCAGTTTGGTCGCGCCCACGTTGGCGAGCTTCACCTGCTGCGCGACTTCCGCCTCCGTCAGCGCGCGGCGGTACAGAAGCCGCCCGGTGTTCTTGAAGAATTTGGTGGCGCAGGCGTCGTCCGCCGCGGCGGCGTCGGCGGGCTTGCACGGGATCAGCACGTCGCGATTGGCTTTGTCGACCACCTGGCTCGCGACCGAACGCGCGAGGCCGTCATAGCGCTCAAACGCGGAGCCGTTGATCGCCGTGCTGCTCGCGCCGACGGCGAGCAGGCCGTTGTTGCGGTTGATCGGGTCGAAGCGTCCACCGATCACCAGGTCCTCGCCGAACACGTCGGCGATCACTTGGCGGTACTGGTCTTCGGTCAGTCGCCGCATCGTCGGCGGCGCTGCCTCAACCACGGGCTCCTTCGGCCCGCAGGCCGTGAGCGCCGTGAGCGCGGTAAGGGCTAAAAGGATACGACGCATCTGTTACTTTCCTTGCGCGTTTGCCGTGCGCGCTTCGCGCGGCACGACGAAGGCCGGAACGGCCTGGATGTCCATGGCTTCGGAGATCGCGGTGCACTTGCCCGTCTTCGGATCCGGATAACCGTCCGCCAGTTCCTGCGAGGCGACCCAGATCGCCGGGCAGCTCCATTGGCCGGTGACGGTCAGGAACTCGATCTTGCGGATGTAATCCCACCAGTTCTCCCAATCGCGATAGCCGGCGAGCATGCCGCTGTAGGAACCGTCCGGCGCCGCCTTGGTGAGATCGAGGTCGAGACGCAGGCCCTTGTAGATCATGTCGCCGACGGTGTTGTTGCCGAACAGCGGCAGCTTCGCGTCCACCGGCTCGGCGATCACATGGCCATCGACGATCTTGCCCTTGGCCTTGGCGCCGTAGTGCGGCGTTTCGCTCGGGCGATAGCTCGACCACGGCAGGATGCCGCCGCTGGAATCCTTCTGCAGCAGGTCCAGCGTCGAGTGATAGGTGACCGTCACGCTGTCGTCGTTCTTCTCGTTATCCACGTCCGACACCTCCACCAGGATGATGCCCTGGCTGGAATCGCGCCGCTCGCGGTTGGCGTGGCCTTCCATGTAGTTGCCGCGGCGCCAGCCGTAGATGCAGCCGAGGATGCGGTACATCTGGTTGTCGACCTTGGTCTTGCCGTCCGGCGTGGTGAACTTCTCGTGCTTGCAGGTGTTCGCGGTGGCGGCGCCGTCCTGTGTGCCGTCGAGATTCATGCCGAGCCCGATCTTGCCTTTGATCACGCGCAGCGGCGGATCCTTCACGATGGTCGGGTTCCAGCAGACATCTTCCTTGTTCGGTCCGCGCAAGGCCGCCGTCGGGCGGCGCGGCGGGTCGACCGGCTCGATCAGGCCGCCGTTGGTCAGCTTGTCGCGATCCTTCGGCGACAGGGCCTTCCACCACAGTTCGTCGTTGCCCAGCGCCAGGCCGTCCGGGCACTCCTCGAAGTACTTGGTCTCGTAGCCGGCCAGGTTGTAGTCGACGATCACGAAGCCCAGCGTCTTCTTGGGCGCGGCGGCGGCGGTCGGGAACGCGAGCGCGGCGATGGCGATCAGCGGCGCGCCAAGCAACAGGGGGGTGCGGAGAAAACGGTTCATCATTGTGTGACCTCCGGGGCTTTCACATCGAGCTGTCCGCGAATTTCGCCCAAGGGAAACTTCGCGGTTGTGATGTTCACATAGACCCAGCCGTACAGCAGGTACTGCACCTGGGCTTCGGTGATCTTGGCGGACCCTTTCAGCGGGCTTCCGGCGCCCTTGGGCGCGAGGTCCAGGAACTTGCCGCCGGTGGCCCCGGGCTGGGCAGGGCCATACACCGCGGCTGTTACAATCGGCCCAGAGAGGTCCTTGAACGTGATGTTCCAGCTGAACGTCAGGTCGGTCAGATCCAGGTGGAACGACGCCGTGCCCACCCCTGGGCTCTCCGTGTATTTGGTCTCCCATTCCGCCGCCATGTCGGCGTGAAAATCCCGCGCGCCCTGGGCCATCGCCGGCGCGGACGCCAGCATGCCAAAAATCGCAATAATTCCAAATAGTTGCTTCATTTCTACCTGTAGCCTGCGGCCTTTGGCTGAACTGCCTAAGGCCATCCCCACCCAATGAGTCGGCGCCAGGATACCAGCTTTAAGGGGGGCCTGAACGGCGCTGTCCCGAATAGCCCAAATCGCGGACAACTCTGTGATCCGCCTCACAAAGTCGCGAGCGGACTAGGGGATTAAGTGTGCCGCCTTCACCTGCAGCCATAGCGCGACGTGCTGCAGGGTCGGGAATTCCCCGCCGGCAATCAGCCGGTCCACCTCTTCCGGCGCGACGAGATGCGCCGTGACGTCGGCTTCCTGCTGCACCCATCCCTCGATCGCTTCGGCCTCGCAGAAATACTGATGCGCGCGATTGCTCAAGCGCCCTGTGTCCGCGCAGAAGCTGCCCAGCGGCACCAGCCGTGTGACGCGATGGCCGGTCTCCTCTTCCAGTTCGCGCGCCACGCTGACATCGGGCGCCTCGCCGGGATCCACCGCGCCGGCGCAGAACTCCCACACCAGCTTTTCGATCGTCGGGCGGTATTGCCGCACGAGGACGATGCGTCCGTCCGGCACCCGCGCGCAAACCGCCACATAGTCCGGCACTTCCACCGCGTAGTACGGCGTCGGCAGGAACGAGACGGTCTTGGCGACCACGCGCAGCCACGGTGTCTCGAACACCACGTCGCGCTTGGAGATGAGGGGCGGCTCGGCGGTCATGGCGCGGTCCTTCGATTTTCGCCACACTAGACTAATGGTTCCACTGCTTGGGTGAAACGCATGTCACCGCTGTTCCTCGACGGCCTGTTCACCTACGGCCATTTCCTCGGCATCGGATTGCTGATCGCTTTCCTCGCCATGGAGACCGCGCTCATCCGCGACGAGATGACGCCGGAGCGCATCATCCGTCTCGCGCGCATCGATGCCGGTGTCGGCGCCGGGGCGATGTTGATCCTCGCCGCCGGCGTGTGCCGTGTCTTCTACGGCCTCAAGGGCGCGGACTTCTATCTGAGCAACACGGCATTCCTGATCAAGATGGGATTCTTCGTGCTCGCCGCCCTCGCGTCTCTCCCGCCGACCATCCAGTTCCTGAAATGGCGCAAAGGCCTCGCCGCCGATCCGGCGTTCCGTCCGGAGCCGCGCAAGGTGCGCGTCGTGCGGGGTCACCTGATGGCGGAGTGGGGTTGCATCGTGTTGATCGCGCTCGCCGCCGTGCTGATCACACGCTGAATCATATTTTGATATGGGGCACGCCGTCGACCAGCGGCGCTTCATGCACCGCGCGCACGAGCGTCACATCCAGCGGCTCATAGAGATGCGGGAACAGCGCCCCGCCGCGCGAGGGTTCCCACTTCAGCGCCGCGCCCAATGCCGCGCTGTCGATTTCCAGCACGACCAGATCCGCCGCCCCGCGAAAATGCTTCGCCGCCGTTTCCTGCGCCTGCGCCGCGGTCGAGAAATGGATGTAACCGTCTTTCACATCCACATCCGAGCCCGTGAACACGCCCACAATCTGCGCGCCCTGCCATTCGCCGCGCGTCAGGATTTTGTAGATCGCAGTCATGTGGGCGAAATCTTCTCGTAGAGCATTTTGTTCACATAGAACTGCCCGCGCGTGTTCACGCCCGAGCCGTGCACGTAGTAGCTCTGCCGATCCGCCGCGACCGTCCGCAGCCGATGCCCCACGAACACCCCGTTGTTGGTGTCGATGCGTTCGTCGGCTAATTCATTGATGCGCTTCATCGCCACATGCGTCGTGTTGTTCAGCCCCTCCATCGGATAGGCCTTGCCGTCGTAATAGGACGTGTAGTGCTGATCCGTCGTGGTGCCGTCGGCGTTGTGGATCGTCGTCGTCACGTGCAGTCCATTCTCCACCTGCACGAACTTAATCGTCTGCTTCGCATGCGCCGGCCCCGGCTCGAAGCTCGACTTCTCCACGTTCAGCCGCCACGTTCCAACCAACGGATTCTCGCTCACGCGCGCGCCTCCACCCGGCGCCCCATCATGAACGTCAGCGCCGCCGCCACCGTCAGGAATCCGCACAGCATCAACAGACCGGCGGAAAACCCGCCCGTGCGGTCGCGCAAGTACCCCATCAGCTGCGGCCCGAAATACGAGCCGGTGCTGGCGATGCAGTTGATCAGCGCGATGCCCGCCGCCGCTGCGGGGCCGTTCATCTTCCGCGTCGCCAGCGACCAGAACAGCGGCGGCACGAGGTACACCAGCACCACATTGGTGAACACCAGCAGCATCATCAGCTGTGGGTTGGCGGCGAACGCGCTCCACGCGAACCCGAGCGCCGCCAGGATGATCGGCAGGCAGATGTGCCACGTCAGCTCCTGCGTCTTCGCCGAATGGCGCGACCACGCCAGGATCGCGAAGATCGACACCGCGTACGGCGCCGCCGTCAGCAACCCGATCTCGAAGTTGGTGTGCGTGCCGGTGCTCTTGATGATCAG
The DNA here is from genome assembly GCA_965279655.1 of Rhodospirillaceae bacterium. Classification (GTDB taxonomy): domain Bacteria; phylum Pseudomonadota; class Alphaproteobacteria; order Rhodospirillales; family Rhodospirillaceae; genus SCTM01. The sequence continues at coordinate 2,938,830 of OZ257255.1, read as the reverse complement.
CGGCAGCCAGAACCCGAAGCAGCCGGAGGTCGCGATCACGCCCGCGTAGGTCACGCCCAGCAGCCACACCTGCGGGTTCATCAGGCCGTGCTTCACGCCCGCCACCTTCTCCCCGCCGCGCGCCGCGTATTCGTCCGCCAGGGTCTTGCTCAGCCAGTTGCGCTCCGCGTCGTTCAGCCACTTTGCCTGGTCCGGCCGGTCGATCATCATGAAGAACACGCCCACGCCCACCACGGCGGTGAACAGCCCTTCGATAATGAACATCCACTGCCAGCCGCGCAGGCCCCACCAGTCGAGCGACAGGAACGCGGTGGAGACCGGCGCGCCGATGATGAACGCCGTCGGCAGGGCGATGAAGAAGCTGCTCAGGATGGCCGTGCGCCGTTTCGCTGGGAACCACTGCGCCATGTAGTACAGCACGCCCGGCAGCAGGCCCGCTTCCGCCACGCCCAGGAAGAAGCGCAAAGTCGACAGCGACAGCGGTCCTTGCGCCAGCGCCATGGCGGCGGACATCAGCCCCCAGGTGACGATGATGCGCGCCAGCCAAATGCGCGCGCCGACCTTGGCGAGCAGGATGTTGCTCGGCACCTCGAACAGCACATAGCCGACGAAGAAGATGCCCGCCGCGGTCCCGTAGGCGGTGGCGCTCAGGCCCAGGTCCGCGTTCATGGTCAGTGCCGCGAACCCCACGTTCACCCGGTCGAGGTAGGCCAGCAGATACAGCGCCGCGCACAACGGTACGATGCGCCAAGCCACTTTGCGCATGCAGGATTGCGCGACGTCGCTCTGATCGGTGGGATTCATGGCCGCGAGACTAACCCGTTGCATCTTGCGCAAAAAGGGGTGAACTCCCTGGCAAACTTCGCCAAACTCCACGCCGTTTCACCCCGCGAGATGCCCATATGTCCGCTGCCAGCCAACTCCCCAAGGTCGAGGCCAACTACGAGCCGTTGACGCCCATCTCCTTCTTGAAGCGTGCCGCGCACGTCTATCCGGAGCGCATCGCCGTGGTGCATGGGTCGTGGCGCTACAGCTACCGCACGCTCCATGAGCGCTGCCGCCGTCTGGCGGCTGCGGTCGCTGACGCCGGCCTCACCCGCGGCGACACGGTCGCCATCGTCGCGCCGAACATCCCGGCCCATCTTGAAGCCCACTACGGCGTCGGCATGGCGGGCTGCATGTTGAACGCGATCAACACACGCCTCGACGCACCGGCCATCGCCTTCATCCTCGACCACGGCGAAACCAAGCTCCTGCTCACGGACACGGAACTCTCGCCGACCATGAGCCAGGCGCTGAAGCTGTGCAAAGTGAAGCCGCTGGTGATCGATATCGTCGATCCCGCCGTGACCACCGGCGCGCGCCTGGGCAAGACCGACTACGAAAGCTGGATCGCCGCCGCCGATCCGGCGAAGCCGTTTCCCGGCCCGCCCGACGAATGGGACGCGGTCGCGCTCAACTACACCTCAGGCACGACGGGTAATCCCAAGGGCGTCGTGTGCCATCATCGCGGCGCCTATCTCAACGCGCTCGGCAATCTGCTGGCGTGGCCGATGCAGCCGAACCCGATCTATCTGTGGACGTTGCCGATGTTCCACTGCAACGGCTGGTGCTTCACCTGGAGCGTCACGATGCTCGCGGGCACGCACGTGTGCCTGCGGAAAGTGGATCCGGGCGCCATCTTCGCCGCCTTGAAGAACGAAGGCGTGACCTACTTCAACGGCGCGCCCACGGTGCTCAACATGCTCATCAACGCGCCGCCGGAGATGAAGGCGGGCTTGCCCAAGGGCATCTCCGTGCTCACGGCCGGGGCCGCGCCGCCCGCGACGGTAATCGCCGCGATGGAGGAGATGGGCATGAGCGTCGCCCATGGCTACGGTCTGTCCGAGACTTACGGCCCCGCGACGATCTGCGCCTGGCATCCGGAATGGGATCCGCTGCCGCTCGAGGAACGCGCGCGGCTCAAGGCGCGCCAGGGCGTGCCCAACCCGATGCTCGAAGGCCTCGCCATCATGAACCCGGAGACGATGGAAGACGTGCCCGCCGACGGCATGACCATCGGCGAGGTCATGTTCCGCGGCAACGTGGTCATGTCGGGGTATCTCAAGAATCAAAAGGCCACCGACGAAGCCTTCCGTGGCGGCTGGTTCCACTCCGGCGATCTCGGGGTGATGCACCCCAACGGCTACATCGAACTGAAGGACCGCTCGAAAGACATCATCATCTCCGGCGGCGAGAACATCTCCACCATCGAGATCGAAAGCGTGCTGTTCAAGCACCCCGCGATCCTCGAAGCCGCCGTCGTCGCCCGCCCCGACAGCCACTGGGGCGAAACCCCTTGCGCCTTCGTCACCCTCAAACGCGACCAGACCGCCACCGCCGAAGAAATCATCGCCTTCTGCCGCGCCAACATGGCCCACTTCAAGGCACCCAAGACGATCATCTTCAGCGATCTGCCGAAGACCTCGACCGGAAAGATTCAGAAATTCGCGCTGAGAGAGCAGGCGAAGAAATTGTAATTTCACGCTGAGTCGTCCTCGGGCTTGACCCGAGGACCCAGGGTTAGGCGCACTAGTTGTGCCAACCCTACACCGTCATGCTTGCGGTCCACAGGACCGCGAGCATCCAGAGTTTTTGCTTCTGGTGAACAGAAACCTCTGGGTCCTCGGCCCTGCGGGCCAAGGACGACCATACTTATCTGCACGGCAGGTCGTAGACCAGCAGCCCCGGCTCTTCCAAGGGTAATTGGGCGACTACTATTCCTCGTGGATCCAAGACCGCGGTCGGTCCCCAAGAAACACAGCCTGCGCGCTGTCCTACAACATCGGCCGACACGAGCCAGCAGCCGGTTTCACGGCATCGCTCGCCTCGCACCGCATTGTGAATGTCTTTGAAGGTTTCGGCAGTCTTTCGCGGCAGCATGTTGTTTGCAGGGCACACGATCAACGACGCGCCAAGCTCGGCAGCGTTTTTCGCAGCGCTTGAAAAGTTGGTATCGTAACAAATGTTTATTCCGAAACGAAGACATCCCGCTTCGAACGCAACACTCTCATCTCCTGCGGCGAATACTTTCTTTTCGCCTTCGAGAAGGTGCGTCTTTCGGTAGCGCCCAACCAATGCGCCCTGATTTACGACAATGGCGGTGTTAAAGAGCCGCTGTCCCTCTATCTCAATAAGACCCACAACAATTATGGGCCCATTCTTGGGGAAGCGCTCGAGCGTCTCTTTGAAATTGGACGATGACAAGTCGACGGCGTTTCGCAGCGCGCCCGCGTTGTCCAGAAGGTATCCCTGTAGAAAGCACTCTGGAAAGCACAGCAATTCCACCTTCTGCGCCTCCGCGCGGGCGGTCACCTCGGCGAGGCAACGCAACGCGCCGTCCATGTCTTCGCGAAATTCGACCGTTTGCGCAGCGGCAATTCGTATGTTGTTCATCGTGGACGCCGCATGGCCGCAGCTACTTCTTCTCCACCTTCGTCACCGACCCGTCCTCAGTCTCATCGCTCCGGCGCCCGATCGCGTCATAGAGCGAGCGAAGCAGCGGCATGAGTATGATCAGGCCGATGACCGTCAGTACGATTCGAACATCTTGGTCGCTCACGGCGTGCCGCCCCTCACTTCTTCTCCACCTTCGCCACGGGCCCGCCCGCTTTCTGCCACGCGCCGAAGCCGCCTTCGATGTGGCACACCGGCGTCAGCCCCATGTCTTGCATCTCTTTCGTCGCCAGCGCCGAACGCCAGCCCGCCGCGCAGAAGAACACGAACTTCTTCTTCTCCTGGAACACCGGCCGCGCATACGGGCTCGCGGGGTCGACCCAGAATTCCAACATCCCGCGCGGCGCATGGGTGGAGCCGGGCACGGTGCCCTCGCGCCACAACTCGCGCACATCGCGCAAATCCACGAACACCACGTTGGGGTCGCCCACGTGTTTGATGGCTTCGTCCACAGACCACGTCTCGATCTGGGCCTCGGCCTCTTTCACCATATCCATCGACGATTTCAGCGGCATGTCTGGGTCCCTCACTGCAATGTGTAAGTCTAACGGGCCGGAGAGGCGGCTCCAAGCGCGGCTCACCGCGTGAATCCGGGGCTCGCCCTCCCTTGTGGCGGGCGGGCCGCCGTCGCACTCTTGCCCATCCAATTCGGGACAGGGGAACGACCATGACCTTCAAGATCGACCGGGCTCAATTCCTGCGCGCCGGCGCTGCCGCGACGGTGATCGCCGCGGCGGGACAAGCCTCCGCTGCCGAGGAAGCTTACAAGAGCACTTGGCCCGACAAGACCATCAAGAGCCTGCGTCATCCGTCCCTCAAGAACCGCGTCGTGCTCATCACCGGCGGCAGCCGTGGCTTCGGCTGGTTCATCGCGCAGGAACTCTTGAACGGCGGTGCGAAAGTCGTGCTCACCGGTCGCGGCGAAGAAGCTCTCAAGAAGGTCGCTGCCGAAGTCGAGAAGAAGTACGGCAAGGGCCGTTGCCTCACCGTCGCAGGGGATGTCAGCAACCCGGCCGATTGCGCACGCGCCGTCGAGGCGACGGTCGCGGGCTTCGGCCGTATCGACGTCATGTTCAACAACGCCGGCCGCAGTCCGCAGGATTTCGGCTCGGGCGGCGCCAGCGCGAGCGACAGCCAGAAGTTCTACACCACCCCGGACGACGCGCTGAACACCATCTACGACACCAATCTCAAGGGCGTGTGGTACATGTCCAAGGCTGCCGCGCCCCACCTCGTGAAGCAGAAGTTCGGCAAGATCATTTCCGTCTCTACCAGCGCCGGCAACATGGCGCGCGCCGGCAACTCCATCTACGGCCCCGCGAAGGCCGCGCTGGAAGTGATGCACAAGTGCTGGGCGCTCGAAATGAAGGGCACCGGCGTGGACGTGAACATCGTCCTGCCGGGCGGCGCGTCCGACACGTCCTTCATCAAACAGAACGTCGTCGCCGGCGCTGTCGGCGATCGCGCGGCGAACGGCCGCCTGCTGCCCGGCGATGTCATCGTGCCCGCCGCCGTGTGGCTGTGCACGGACGCCACGAACGGCATGACCGGCGAACGCGTCGTCGCCAAGAACTGGGACAACGCCGCCGCGACCCCGGAAGAAGCCTTCAAGAAGTGCCTCGACCCCCACGTCCCCGTGCCGCAGTTGATGTAGGGCGAAACCGATCGCCGACCTAAAACCCCTCCCCCCTGTGGGGAGGGGTAGGGGTGGGGGTCGCGCGACGCGCACAGTCGCTTCGTCCATCTGCGTTCCGCTGCAACCACCCCCACCCTCAATCCCTCCCCACAAGGGGGAGGGAAGTTGGGAAACTGCACACACCGTGAGCTTTGACGAACCGCCGTTTCCGCGATAGGCGTGAGCGTCGGCTCTTTGCCATCGTGAAAGCCATTCCGACGCCGGGATAAATCCCGCGCGTATTTCGCGCGTTATTTGCCGTCGGCAACGGCCCAAACCCGCGCGGCCCAGCGAGTCGCGCCGGAACACGGAAATTTTCGCGCGTATTTCGCGCGATAAAACGCGCGAAAGGACTCAGCCCCTTACAGCTCCGGCGGGCGCCGCTTCTTGGTGGCCTGCTCGAACGCATAAGCAATCGCCAGCAGCTTCGGCTCGCTGCACGCCAGGCCGGAGAATGCGATCCCCATCGGCATGGGTTTGGGTGTGAATCCCGCCGGAAATCCGGTGCCGTTCGCCACCATCCCAAACGGCACGACCACCGAGGGATAGCCCGACTTGGCGAGGTGGCTCGACCCACGGCTGCCCGCGAAGATCACGGCGTCGAGCTTCTTCTGCTTGAACAACTTGTCGAAGCCTTCCGGCCCGGTCAGTCCCATGTCCTGCGCGCGATCCGCCTCATAGCGCGCGCGGTCCTTCTCCAGGTCCATCTCATCGGACATATCCAGCGTGTCCTGGCGATACTTCAGCGTGCCCATGCCCGCGTGGTCCGTGTTCCACTGACGGAACGCGGCCAGCGACGTGAACGGTGCTTTCGCGCCGAGGCTGTCGAGCCACAGTTTGAAGTCGCGCTTGAAGCTGTACTTCAGCACCACCGAGCAGTTGCCGTCCCGGCTGTTCGCCGAGCCCGTGCACGAACCCTTCACCAGCATGTTCTTCGCCGGGTCCTTGGCGAGCACGCTCGGCGGATCGGCGGGGTCCGTTACGATCGCACCCTGCGCGCGCAGCACGGCGATGGCTTCAGTCATCATCGCCCGCTGATCCTCCGGGATAGCATCGCTCGGCTTGGGCGCGCCGGGCACTTGCGTGGACTCGATGAAGTAGGCGCGCGGCACGCCGATGCGCACACCCTTCAGGGCATCGGCTTTGAGGAACTGCGTGTAGTCGCGTCCCGCCGGCGGCGTGCAACGCTTGGTCATGGCGTCGTGCGGATCGGGCGACGCGCTTTCCATCGCCCCGAGCATGATCGCGGCATCCGTGACGCTGCGAGTCATCGGCCCCGCCGTGTCCTGGTCCATGCTGACCGGCACGATTCCATACCGGCTCACGCGGCCCAGCGTCGGCTTGATGCCGACCAGCATCGCGTTCGACGCGGGATTTATGATCGAGACCGTCGTTTCCGTGCCGACGTTCGCGGCCCACAGGCTCATCGCCGTGCCTCCGCCGGAGGAGGAACTGCCGGTGCCCATCACGCCGCGCCCGTCGTTCAGGCCGGGACGCGGATCGCGCTGCACGTCGTAAGGATTGAAGCTGAAGCCGCCGATGGACGAGTAGTTGTTCGGCATGCCGATCACCATCCAGTTCGCCATCTCGGTGAGCACCGTCTTGGCGATGATGATCGCGCCGGCGCCGCGCAGGTTGGTGGTCAGCGTCGCCTCATAGGGCGGGATCAGGTTGGCAAACGCGAGCGCGCCCGCCGTGGTGGGCATGTTGGTGGTGTGAATGTTGTCCTTCAGCGCGATCGGGATGCCGTGCAGCGGCCCGCGCAGCTTGCCCGCCGCGCGCTCGCGATCCAGCGCATCGGCTTCCGCCAGGGCCTGCTTGTTCACCGCCAGCGTCGGGTTGATGACGTTCTCATAGACCCCGATGCGCGCCAGATACTGCGTGACCAACTCGCGCGATGTGACACGCCCGTCCTTCAGCGCGGCCTGCATCTCCGGGATGGTGGCTTCGACCACGGAAAACTCCGCGGCCTGAACCGCGTTCGCGCAAAGACCCACGACCACGCACGTCGTCAACAGCTTCATCGATATCCCCCCAAGATGGGCCTTACGGCTCCAAGAAATGCCACTTGTTGTCTTCGGCGCCGTTGCCGGTCGGCACCTCCGGGCTGTCGTGATAGCGCACGTACACAGGGCGATGCTTGTAGGCCCACTGCGCGCTTCCGTCGGTGCGCTTCACCAGGGACCAATCGCCCATCGGCTTTTGATTGGCCTGCAGGGCGATCAGCGGCGGCCACACGGCGCGACACGCCTGATAGCAATTCGATTCATCCGCTTTGTCGCCGTCGAACACATACAGACGCAGGTTCGTGGGAAAGTGTTTGTACATCCACGCATCGCCGTCTTGCATCAGCGCGACCTCACCGGGGTGTTCCTCCTTGGCGGGGGCGCCGGCGGCCAGCACGAGGGAAGGCATTAGCAGCGCCGCGAACGCGGCGAGGATCAGATCGCGCATGTGAGTCTCCCGTTCTAGGCTTTAAGCGGAACGAGTTGCTGTCCGAGCAGGCGACCGAACGTCAGCGCCGGCGTCACCATCATGCCGCCGACGGCGGAACTGCCCATGGTCTGGCCGGAGCCGAGGATTTCACCGGCGGCGTATAGGCCCGGAATCACGCTGGCGTCCTTGCGGATCACCTGCAGCTTGTCGTTCACCGCGATGCCGACAACGGAGGTGATGGAGAAGCCCTGCTGACGGATCGAGTAGAACGGCCCTTTGGCGATCGGCAGCGGCATGTGCTTGCGGCCGAACTCATCCTTGCCGCTCTTCTGCGCCGCGTTGTACGCCGCGACGGTCGCGGCCAAGTTCGCGCCATCGATGCCGGCCTTGGTCGCCAGCTCCGCCAGCGTGTCGGCCTTCTTGAACATCGGGTGACGATTGAAGGCCTCGACGATCTTCTGCTTGTCCCAGTCGTCGATGCCTTTCGGCGCGGCATCGAAGATCGCCTGGTCGAAGATCAGCCACGTGCGCATGTCCGGCTGTTTGGTCAGCAGGTGCTCGCGCTCGTCCACACTGAGATTGTCTTCGGCGAGGTAACGCTTGCCGTGCACGTTCACCTGGATTTCCCACGGCGCCCGGCGCTCGGGGTAGGTCTGCCAGCGCGTGTCCGGCGGCGAGGGTTCGTCGGTCTCCGCCATGATGCGCGGCGCGCCGCAAACGTAGTTCTGCGCACCGCGCGTGTAGGCGCCGACGGCCACCGCCATGGTGTAGCCGTCACCCTGGCTGTAGGGGTAGGACGCATTGCCGTACTGCTTGTGGCCGGAGAGTTCGTAGAACATCTTCGGGTTCGAGGCGTAGCCGCCGCTGGTCAGCAGAATGGTGCGGCCGGTGAATTCCACCATCTTGCCGCCGTCGTCCTCCGCGCGCACACCGACCACGGCGCCGTCCTTCTGGATCAACGACCGCACGCGCGTGCCGCGCTGAATGGTGAGGCGTCCGGCCTTCTCCTCCGCCAGCGCCATCGGTTCGATCACTTCCAGGATCGACATGCCGCCGTCCTTGCCCCAGGCGTAGCGCCGCGCGCTGTACGGTTCGTGCGCGACGCCCAGCACCGGATGCTCCGGCAGGGGCTTCAGTCCGTTCGTGGTGAGCCAGTCGAAGGTGTCCGCCGCATTGAACACCGCCAGCTTCACCAGCGCTGGATCGGCGGTGTTGTGGCTGATGCGCATGACGTCGTCGTAGTGCATCTGCGGCGTGTCATGGATGCTCTGACGCTTCTGCATCTCCGTGCCCGCGGCGCTCATCTGGCCGGTGGACAGGAACAAGGTGCCGCCGATCTGCTTGGAGGCTTCGATCACCAGCACGCGCGCGCCGCGCCGCGCGGAGAAGATGGCGGCGGGAAGGCCAGCCGTGCCGCCGCCGACAATGATCACGTCCCAATCCTTGGGAAGCGAAGCCGCCCGCGACGTTCCGGCGGCCAGTCCCAAGGCGGCGGAGGAAACGCCGACCAGGAACCGGCGGCGCAACAGGGTGAGGGTGCTCATGGGCGGCTCCGGCGGGGGACGGGAACCGAGACTCTAGGCCTCTCCCAAAGGTGTTCAAAGAGGGATGATTCCAATGAAATCACGCACAAGACACTTCCGGCGTCCCCCCCGGATGTGGTCCGATACCGCGCCCCTAGGGAGGAGGACAGACCATGACCGATCCGAACAATTTTGAGATTTCCTGCGACGACGATTGCTTCACCCATGACCTCGGCCGCCGTGAATTCGGCGCGCTCGCACTTGGCGCAGGCCTGATGGCCGCGACCGGCGCCCACGCCGCCGTGGCGGTGAAGGAAAACGACGTCAGCATCAAGACACCGGACGGCAACGCCGACGCGGTGTTCGTGCACCCGACCTCCGGCCCGGCACCGGCCGTGCTGATCTGGACCGACATCATGGGCCTGCGCCCCGTGTTCCGTGACATGGCGAAGCGCCTGGCCGGCGAGGGTTACGCCGTGCTGTGCCCGAACCCGTTCTATCGCAACGGCAAGGCGCCGACCTTCGGCCCCGATTTCGATTTCCAGAAGCCGGAAGGCCGCGCGCAGGCGATGGCCGCCGCCGGTCCGCTTCAGGCGGCCGGTGCGGCGGAGCGTGACGCGACGGCCTATGTCGCCTGGCTCGACGCCCAAGCGGCGGTGAAGAAGACCGCCAAGATCGGCACCACTGGCTATTGCATGGGCGGTCCGCTGGTCATGCGCACGGCGGCGACGATCCCGACCCGCATCGGGTCGGTGAATTCCTTCCATGGCGGCGGTCTCGCCACCGACAAGCCGGACAGCCCGCACCTGAGCATCCCGAAGATGAAGGCGGACTTCCTGATCTGCGTCGCCGACAACGACGACAAGCGTGAACCGGTGGTGAAGGACACGCTGAAGGGTGCATTCGCCGCGGCCAAACTGGCGGCGGAGATCGAAGTGTACGCGGGCGCCAATCACGGTTGGTGCGTGCCCGGCAGCGCCGTCTACAACGAGGCCGCGGCGGAGAAGGCCTGGGCCCGGCTGCTCGTCCATCTGAAAAAAGCGCTGGTGTAGGGAGCGCGCCATGAACAGAGCATCGCGTCGTACCGCTCTCGGGCTTCTTGGCGTGATGCCCGTTCTCGGAACCAAAGCATTCGCGGCGTCAGCGCCGTTGAAGATCGCCACGATCGGCGCGGGGAAGATGGGCGCCCCGCTGGGGTCCTTGTTCGCGAAGGCAGGTCACGAGGTGATGTTCTCTTCGCGGCATCCGGAAAATCTCAAGTCGTTGGTCGACGGTCTCGGACCAAAGGCGCGGGCCGGCACGGTGGCCGACGCGGTGGCTTTCGGCGAAGTGATCATTCTCCTCGTGCCCTATAGCGCCATGCCGGATCTGGCGAAGGAGCACGGCAAGGCACTCGCCACGAAGCCGCTGGTGTTGGACGTCAGCAATCCCTACCCCGAAAGGGACGGCGAACCTGGCAGGATTGGGCGGGAAGAAGGTGCGGGACCCTATCTCGCGAAACTCCTTCCCGGCGTGAAGATCGTGCGCGCCTTCAATGCCATCAACTACGGCAAGCTGGCGGAGTTCTCCGCGCGAAAGGGCGAGGTAGCTGCGCCCCTGTGCGGCGACGATTCCAAGGCCGTGGCGCTCGCGGAAAGCCTGATCAAGGAGATCGGCTTCGGCCCGGTGATGATCGGCACCTGCTCTGCCAAGAGCAAGTTTACGATCCCGGGTCAAGCGATCGGCGGCGAGCATACGGTCGCTGAGGCGAAGAAGATCGCCGAGACGTTGAAGTAGCTAAGGCTTCAGCGTTCGTTCGGTTATCGTGGCGCGACTGGTGAGCTTCGCATCGCCCGCGAACTCACCGACGGTGAACGCGATGTCCCCGGCGACGATCTTCCACCCTCCGTCGAACGCCGCGAGCAGGCGCGGATCGGCGGTGATGGTGATCTCCTTGCTCTCGCCCGGCGCGAGGGGGACACGTTCCCAGCCGATCAGCCGCACGGTCGGCGCACCGCGCACGGGCAGGGTCGCATACACCTGCGGCGTCGCGATGCCCGCGCGTGTGCCGATGTTGCGCACTTCCACCTTCGCGGTGACGGTCTCGCCGCCGCTGACTTGAAGTCCGCCGTAGTCGAACGTTGTGTAGGAGAGGCCGTAACCGAACGGGAACAGCGGCTTCAGGTTCTTCGCCGCGAACCACTTGTAGCCCACGTCCGCGCCCTCGATATCGTAGTCGACCTCGAACGGCGCTTGTTCATTGCTGGAGTCGTGATCCGCTTTCGGATCCGCTTTCACGGGCGCCAGCCCGTCAAGCACCGGACGCGGCAGTTGCGCCTCCGAGGCGGGGAAGGTGATCGGCAGCCGTCCGGACGGATTGACCGTCCCCGCGATCACACCGGCGATCGCTTCACCGCCGCGCGCGCCGGGATACCAGGCGGCCAGCACGGCATCGACCGAGTCCAGCCACGGCATCAACACCGGCCCGCCGGACTCCAACACGACGATGGTCTTTTTGTTCGCTGCAGCAATAGCGGCGATCAACGCATCCTGATCGTCGGGCAGGGACAGCGACGGGGCATCGCGCGCCTCCGCCCGCCACTCCTCGGCGAAAACCACGGCAACGTCCGCGCTCTTGGCGAGGGCCGTCGCAGCCGTGCGATCCGCGCCGTCGTTGTAGGTTATGGCCGCGCCGGGGAATGCAGCCTGTAGCGCCTTCAGCGGCGACGATGGATGATACAGCCGCTCCACGAAGCTTGCGCCGGAGCCGTTGGTCATCTTCATCACAAGCGCGGGTTCGGGATACGGCCGCACCTGCGACGAACCGCCGCCGGACAGCACGCCGATGTCCGCGTGGCCGCCGATGAGAGCGATACTCTTCGGCGGCGCGAGGGGCAGCAGATTGCCCTGATTGCGCAAGAGCACGATCCCTTGCTCCGCCTCACGTTGCGCGACCAAGGCGTTGGCGGCGTAGTCGATCTCCTTCAACGCTTCTTCGGCGCGGTCGTAAACGCCGCCGGCGATCAGAGCGGTGAGGTAGCGCTTCACCATGTCGTCCAGGCGCGCCTGCGACACCTCGTTGTTCTGCACTGCCGCTTTGAGTTGGTCGTTGAAGAAGACCTGCTTGTTGAAGATGATGTCGACCTCTTCGCCGGATTCCTGGTCGAGCCCCGCGTTGGCCGCCTTCGCGGCGCTGTGCACGTTGCCCCAATCGGACATCACCCAACCGCGATATCCCCAATCGCCCTTCAGCACCTTGTTCAACAGCCAATCGCTCTCGCTCGCGAATTCGCCATGCACGCGGTTGTAGGCGGTCATCACCGATGCCGGCTTCCCGCGTTCGATGGCGATCTGGAACGCGAGCAACTCGGACTCGCGCGCCGCGGCTTCGTCGATCTTCACGGTCAGCACGCGACGGCCGGTCTCCTGATTGTTCAACGCGAAGTGCTTCACGGTCGATAGCGTCCCGCTGCTCTGGATGCCGCGCACATGCTCGCCCGCGAGCGCGCCTGCCAGCAGTGGGTCCTCGCCGAGGTATTCGAACAGGCGGCCGTTGCGCGGTTCGCGCCCCAGGTTCACGCCGCCCGCCAGCATCATGTTGAAACGCTTGGCGCGCGCTTCGCCGCCGATCATCGCGCCGCCGGCGAAAGCGATCTGCGGATCCCATGTCGCCGCGAGCATCAGGCTGGAGGGCAGGGGTGTGGCGACGTCGCCGATGCGGGAGTTTGTGGTGTTCGCGACTCCCAGGCTGGCATCGGTCTCGCGCAAAGGCGGAATGCCAAGGCGTGGAACACCGGGCACATGACCGGCGGCGATGATCACGTCGGCGGGCCGGTTCGGCATCAGCTTGGGAAAGTGACCGTGCACGAGCGAAATCTTCTCGTCGCGCGTCATGTCGGCGATCAACGCCACGGCGCGTTGCTCGGGAGCCGCGCTCTTGTCAGACCAGACTTTCTTGTTCGCCGGCCCGTTGTCGCATGCCGTCAGCAGCATGGCGCACGCCAGTGAAAATGAGATGAGACGTGACATGAATGGTTCCCCCAGCCTTCTTGAAGTATAGGTAGCGCGGTTGCCAAGACCATCAGGAGTCCCATGACGCGCACGCTGATCCGTTGCGGTTCCTTGATCGCGTTCGATGGCCGGCGTCATCGGTTGATGCGCGACACACATCTTCTGATCGAGAACGACAGAGTCATCTCCATTGGCGCGACGCCCCACGATGCGGTCGATGAGACGATCGATGCTTCGCGCCAAATCGTGCTGCCGGGCTACGTCAATATCCACACGCACACTGGGTCAACTGTCGCCACGCGGCTGGTGACAGAACGCGCCTATCCCGAACTCGCCAATGCCGGCTATCTCGCGTTCTCGCCCCGCGTCGGTTCGGCCGGCGTCGGGCGTTTCGAACAGGCCGCCGTCGGCGGCGCGGCGTCGGTGGTGGAGTTGCTTAAGGGCGGAACGACCACTGTCGTCGATCTCGGCCAGGGCTGTGACTACGACGAGATGGTGGACGTGTTTGGCCGCTTCGGCATTCGCGCCTATTGCGGGCGTGGCTTCCGTTCCGGCTATCACCAGTTCGATACGGACGGGAAGCTCGAGATTCGCTGGCTCGCGGACGAAGGCCTGGGCGATCTCGACAAGGCGATCGGGTTCATCGAGCAGCATGCGGGGAAATACGACGGGCGCATCCAAGGCATGTTGCTTGCCTACCAGGGCGACACGACCAGCGACCGCCTGTTGCTGGAGACACAGGCCGCCGCGAAAAGGCTCGGGGTGCAGGTGCAGATGCATGCGGCGCAAAGCCTCTACGAGCTGAACGAGATGTTGGGACGAACCGGCCGCACCACCGTGCAGCACTTCGCCGAGCTGGGGTTCCTCGGGCCGCATTTCATCATCGCCCATTGCCCGTTCATCACCGGGCATTCGGCGACGAATCTGCCCGGCGATGAGGATCTGATGCTGCTCGGCAAGAACGGCGTACATCTCGCGCACAGTCCGACGACGATCGGCCGCCGCGGTCATATGTTGCGCTCCCTGGCGCGCTATCGCGCGGCGGGCATGAACATCGCCATCGGCACGGATCATTTTCCGCGCGACATGGTCTACGAGATGCGCATGGCCAACATCATGGCCAAGCTTGCGGATGAGTCGCCCGACGCCATCACCTCGATGGACGTGTTCAACGCGGCGACCATTGGTGGAGCCGACGCCCTACGCCGTCCCGATCTCGGCCGCCTCTTTCCTGGCGCGAAGGCCGATATTCAGGTTGTCGATCTCAACCGCTTCGGTGCGGTGCCGTTGCGTGATCCGGTCCAGGACATCGTGCTGTGCGCCACCGCACAGGATGTCCGTCACGTCATTGTGGACGGCAAAGTCGTCGTGCGCGACGGGCGCATTCCCGGTCTCGATGAAGAGGCATTGCTCGGCGCACTTCAGGCAAATGCCGCGCGGATCATGGCCGACATCCCGTCGTGGCAGTGGCAGGAGAAGACGGTGGACGAAATGGCCCCGCGCTTTGTGGAGCCAATGGAGTCCTATTCCTACGATCCGTCGTAGCTACCGGTCGGGTCAGCGACGTTCCAGGAAGTCCGCCACGCAGGCCTGGAAGCGTTCGCGGCCGGCCTGCAGGTGGATGAAGTCGTCGCCGCAGGGCAGGATCACAAACGCTTTGTCGTCCGTCGCCAGCTGCTCGAAGAAGGCTGCACGGTCCAAGCCGCCCTGCATGTAGTTCGCCTTGGCGGCTTCCACGCCATAGACCATGAGCGTCGGCCGCGTGATGCGGTCCGGCACCACGGCGATCACCGGGTGCGCGTTCTCCCACCGGATCCCGTTGGGGGAACGCGGCTCCACCTTGAGCACATAGTTGTCCAATGCATCCAGCAGGCCGGGCTCGGTGAACTGCGGCAGAAGCTTGTCGCGGTAGTGCTTCGGCAGGTTGGTCCACCAGCCTTGATCGGGCGTCGGGCAGGGGAGTACGAGCTGACCGCCGCCGCGGGCCGGATCGTACAGCACCAGCCGGTCGATCTTCGCGCCATGGGTTTCGGCATACCGTCCGGCGATACGCCCGCCCCAGGAAAACGACAGCACATGCGGTCGGGCAAAGCCCTGCGCGATCGTCCAGTCCACCACCGTGTTCAGGTCTTCCATCGCTTGTTCGGTGCGGACGGAGAACGGGTCCGCAGGCTCTTCCGATTGGCCATACCCGCGGATAGAGAAGGTGATAGCGGCGAACCCTCGCGCGACCAGCGCGTCCATCACCGAATAGGTCGCGCCCTCGCCGCGGTAGGGAAAGTCGAAGATTCCCTGGCCGCTCAAATTCGAGCCCTGCACCAGGACAACGGCTTGCTGTGCTGTTCCTGCGGGGCGCTTGATGCGAACGGAGAGGCGACCGGCTTTGCCGGGGATGAAGAGATCTTGTGTGCTCATGGTCTGCACTTTGTCGCCTCCGTCGTCGCGGGAGAAGGCGTAACCGTAACCGTTCCATATGGATGGAAAGCAGAACGCACAAACGGCGGCCCGAAAGGTGGACCGCCGTTTGGACCCCTAGAAATGGGGATGGACTATCGCAGTTTACGAACCGCCCCGAGACCGAGGATACCGAGACCGAGAAGACCGAGGGTCAAGGGTTCCGGAACGGGGTTGTTCGGGTCCGTCGGATTGAACGCGACATTGTCGAACTCAAACGCATAGCTGGTGCTGAGCGCGACCACGCGATCGAAGCCGAGGGTGGAGAGGATGTTGACGTAATAGGTGCCGTTCACGCCCTGGTCACCGTTGGCGCCGGCCACGACGTCCGTACCGGTCACGGTGCCGACAAGGGTGGCGCCGCTGTAGAACTGCAGACTGTTGTAGGAATCGACCGATCCCCACAGCAGCCCGAAATAACTCTCGGTTCCGGGCAGGGTCAGCGTCACGCTGCCGATGCCGGTGCTGAGGTACTGTGTGGCGTCCGGTCCCGACACGGTCGCATCGCCGAACGGCGCGCCATTGCTGTTCGAGATATACGGCGCTGCATACAAGCTCGCCGCCGCACCCGTCACAACCTGACCGTCCCCGGTGGTGAAGCTCACGCCGATCCCGCCGCTCATGCCGCCGGCGCTGCCCAAGGGGAGATTATCGAAATTGGCATAGTTCGCACCCGACGGTGCGCCGCCGACCAAGGCGTTGACGATCAGCGAGGCGTTGGCGGATTGCGCCGCTACGGTACAGGCCGCCGTGAGAACGCCGGCGGCGAGAATGTTACGAAGTAGGGTCATCATCAGCTCCTGCAAGTTGTATCGCTTCGCGAATGGACGCGCCCTCTTCCTCCTCCGCAGGCTCTACGTAGCAATACCCATGCCAGCCCACCGGAAGGGTTGGAAATGCTGGGTGAATTCCAATTGTCGTGGCCGCTCGCAAGACGCGAACGTCAAATCCATCGACACACCGGCGCGCTAACGACAAGGCGCGGTGCGGTACAAGCGTCTGAAAGCGCGGGATTTCGGTGTTTGGCGTCCGCGGCGGGACGGGCCGTCAGCTTCCTTGGCGGCCCGCTTGGCCAAGGCACAACCTATTTGAGATTTATCTCGGCCAGACGCTCTTGCAGGTAGTCGTCCGCGCTGATGGGCACCGGGTAGCGGTTGGGATTGTTCGGTGTGATGCACGACGGCAGCGTCGCGATGGGAAAATCGGAATTGAAGTGCTGGAAGAACGGCATGGAATAGCGCGGCTTGCCGGCACGCTCCGGCGTCGGATTGACGACGCGGTGGGTGGTGGAGGGCAGGACGTGGTTGGTCAGCCGCTGCAACATGTCGCCGATGTTCACCACCACGCTGCCCGGCGGCGGGTCGACCGCGCGCCACTGGCCGCCGCGATCCTTGAGTTCCAGGCCGGCTTCTTCCGCGCCGAGCAGGAGCGTGATGACGTTGATGTCCTCATGGGCGCCCGCGCGGATGCCCTGCGCGCCGGGCTTCATTGGCGGATAGTGCAGCAGGCGCAGGATGCTGTTGCCGACCTCCACCTTGTCTTGGAAGTAGTCGGACGCGAGACCGAGGTAACGGGCGACGGCGCGCAGGATGCGCAGACCGAGAGTGTCGAAGGCGGTAAAGAGCTCGCGCGTGGCCGTGTCGAACGCCGCGATCTCGCGCACATTCAGATTGGGCGGCATGGACGAGGAGAGCGGATGGCCGGGCGGCAGGTCGCGGCCCGTGTGCCAGAATTCCTTCAGGTCGGCACGTGCCTCGCCCTTGGCGGCCTCGATTCCGAACGGCGTGTAGCCCCGCTGGCCTTTGCCGCCTTTGACGAAGTAGTGGCGCTTGGTCTCCTCAGGCAGGGCGAAGAAGTCGCGCGTGGCGTTGAACACGCGATCGATGGTGCCCTGCGTGATGCCGTGATCGGAGATCACCGCGAAACCGGTTTCGGCGAAAGACTTTCCAAGCTCCTGCGCAAAGCGATCAGGATCGGGCTCGGCCCGGGCGATGGAGATGGGTCTGATGAAGGACTCGGTCATGCGGGCACTTTAGCAAACGGCACGGGCCGTGCCATGACGGTTCAGCGACCAACGACGCCATCCAGGAAGGACCGGACTTCGGCCGCCGCCGCGGGGCCGGCGTCGAAGGCGATCAGATGGCCGACGTTGGGATAGACCACTTTCCGCGCTGGGGCGTTTGTGAGCCAGGCTTCGTAGCGGTCTGCATCCGATGCCGCCAAATATGTAGAACCGGTGGACCCCAAGACCAGCGTCGGCGCAGTGATCTGCGCCAGCACGCTCTGAGGGTCGCCGACTTTATATGTCGCCGCGCGGGCCTGCGCTTCCTTCAGCCGGTTGCGGCGATTGTTCATGTCGGCGAACTCCCGCACCAGGGCCGGCGTGATCAAGGCGTGGTTGAGGATGAGGCTTCTCAGCTTCCAGCGCATGAACCCACGGGTGCGCACGTGGGGCATCAGTACCCGATACAGCCACTGCGGCGGCGGTTCGTTGGGCACCTTGCCGGGCAGGCGCGGCAGACCGCTGGCATTGGCCAGCACCAGCGCCGTCAGTCGATTGCCCGGCTTGGCCGCATAGCGGAAGGCGATGGTCCCGCTGAAGGACGTGCCGATCAGGGCAAAGCGATCGACCCCGATCGCATCGAGCGTGCCCAGCAAGAGCCGTTCGTAATTGTCGAAGGAATAGTCGCCGGATGGGATTTCGCCGGTGAGGCCGTGGCCCGGCAAGTCTATGCGGATGACGCGGTAGCGATCCGACAGGGCCGGCAGCCAACTATCCCACTGGCTGAAGCATGCCCACTGGGCCGACGCCATGACGACGACCGGGCCGTCGGCCGGGCCTTCGTCCAGGAAGTGCATCGAGACGCCGTCGACCGAGGCAAAACGCGACGTGCGGCGCTTGTAACGCGCCTCCAGTGTGGCTTGGCTGACGGTCGGCCACACAGGGTTAGTCCATCAGAATGTGGACAGCTTTGGTGCGCGTGTAGCTCAGCAATTCGTCGATGGACTCCTCGTTGCCGAGGCCGGAGTCCTTTACACCGCCGAAGGGCATGCCGACGAAGTGCATCTTCGCGCCATTCACGCACACGACGCCCGCTTCGATCTTCCGCGCCATGGTCAGGGCTTGCGTGATGTCGCGACTGAACACAGAGGCCGTCAGCGCATAGCGGGAGTCGTTGGCGAGGGCGATCACCTCTTCGTCCGTCTTCCATTTGAGGAAGGCCATGACCGGCCCGAATACTTCGTCGCGGCCGATGCGATGGTTCGGCGTGACGTCGGCGAAGATCGTCGGTTGCAGCCAGTACCCCTTCTTGAAGTCGCCGCCGGCGGGGCGTTCGCCGCCGGTGACCAGCTTCGCGCCTTCCTTTCGCGCCGTCGCGACATGGCCGCAGACGCGTTCGTAGTGACCGGCGGAGTTAAGGGGGCCCATCTGCGAACTCATATCGAGCGGGTTGCCCACGCGGATCTTCTCGACCTTCGCCTTGGCCATCTCGACGGCGCGGTCATACAGGCTCTCGTGCACCAGGATACGGCTGGTGGAGCCGCAGGATTGGCCGGCCCAGGCGAAGTTCATGCCGAAGATGGCGGCGTTGACGGCGGCATCCAAGTCCGCCGCGGCGCAGATCACCAACGGGTTCTTGCCGCCCAGTTCAAGGGAGACGTGCTTCACGGCGGATTCCGCCACGGCGCGTTGGATCGCGAGCCCCGTGCCGATGGAGCCGGTGAAGCCGATGCGGCGCACGAGCGGATGGCGGGCGATGGTGTCTCCCACCGGCAGGCCATAGCCGGACACGATGTTCACCACGCCCGGCGGCAGGACATCGCGGCAAAGCTCGCCCACGATGCTGGCGCTCAAGGGACTGGTCTCGGGAGATTTCAAAACCACCGTATTTCCCGCGACCAGGGGTGCGGCAAGGCTGGCGGTGGCGAACATGAAGGGATGATTGAACGGCACGATGCGGCCGACCACCCCATAAGGTTCGCGCAAGGTCATATGGATGCCGGTGGGGGATGCCGGAGAGGTGAAGCCCTTCATCTCGGTCGCGAGACCGGCGAAATACTCGAACTGGTTCGAGGCCTTGTGCATGTCGCCATCGAGGCTCGCGATGGTATTGCCGGAATCCGCCGCCTCGAGTTCCTTGATCTCGGCGCGCCGCTCGCGGATTGCGCCCGCAAGCTTGCGCAGGAGATTGCCGCGCTCCCAGATCGACAGCGCGTTCCACTTGGGCTGGGCCTTCGCCGCGGCCGCGACGGCGCGGTTCACATCCTCGGCGGTTCCCGCGGGCACGCGGCCGAGGTTCTCTTCGGTCGCCGGGCTGGTGGACTCGATCCACGCGCCGCCGGTGCTTTCCACCAGGGCACCATCAATAAGCATCAATCGCGGCTGTGCCGTCATCACTCAGTTCCACATTCCAAGGGGCGGAAAACATAAAGCCTTTCCCGCGGTGGCGGGAAAGGCTTTATGCGGTGGTCTGCGCAGAGTGGATAGGCGGTTAGAACTCCGCCAGCAAGCGCATGCCCACGTCCCGCAGCTTCGGGACCGGGGTGAAGATCTTGCGGCCGCCGATGCCCGGGGTCGTGAAGGCGATGGGCGGCAGACGCTTCAGGTTCAACAGGTTCGTGCTGAAGACCTCAAGCGTCAGGCCTTTACGCAGGTCGACGCCGGCCCGGAGGTTGACCGTCGCCGCACCGGGATCGCGGTTGAACTCTTCGTTATCGCCGTAGAGGTCGCCGGTGTAGAGCACGTCTGTGCGGACATACCAGGCGTTCTCATTCGCCAATTCGCCATGGACCGTGACGCCGAGATTGCCGGTAATCGCCGGCACGCCGCGCGGACGGTAGCCGTCGGAGACAACCGCGAGGCTGCCGGAGTTGAGGATGACGGACTCGAACGACGAACGCGAGGCGAAGCGGACCAGTTGCGCATCGACATAGTTGAATCCGCCCGTAAGGCTCAGCCACGACGTCGGATCGGCGAACACCGACACGTCGATGCCTTTGTACTTTGATTCGCCCGAGAGGCTGAGCTGGGTTGTGGCCGCGCCGGCGAGGACGGTTGTCTGGAATACCTGATTCTTCCAGCTCATGTAGTAAAGGGCCGCTGTGAAGGCGAACTTGTCGTACTGCTGCTTCCAGCCGAGTTCATAGGCGGTGTTCTGCTGGGGCGCGGTGAAGTCGCCGAAGATCGCCGGATTGGGCACCAGCACGGGATCGAGGCCGGACACCACGCGGGCATTGGTCTGAGAGCCGATCAAGGCGCTGCGCGACCAGCTGGCGTAAATGCTGCCGCGGTCCCACGGCTTGTAGGTCAGGATGGCGCGCGGAATGAACTTCTTGAAGGAGTTCGAGGCGTTGCGCGTCACGGTGATGTTGCCGGCCGGCAACGTCGGATCGCCGTTGATGCGGACGAAGGAGTCGTCCTTGGTGTAACGACCTTCCGCCGAAGCCGTCAGGTTCTCGAGGATGTCGAAATCGAGCGACCCGAACACGGCGGTCGATCCGTTGTTCTCGAAGTTGACGTTCAGCACCGTGCCCGTCTGTCCGTTGCGGTAGTGCTGGGTGTAGTCGGTCACCCCCAACATGTAGCGAAAGCGTTGCTTCTGGGGCGAACTGATGCGCGCCTCATAGTAAGCCTCGCGCACCCACGTCTGGTTGCCGCGGGGGAACACGAGGTTGCCCACGGCGATGCCGAAGTTGTTGTCGAACGCCACGCTCGAACCGGTTACGGCGCGAGACGCGATGAAGCTGATGAGATGCTCGCCCGGGAGATCGATTTCACCCGACAGCTGATAGCGGTACGCGTTGTATTCGCCGCCGAAGGCGCCCGGCATGTTGGGCAGGCCGGAGTCGAGATACTTCGCCATGTTGATGTTGCTGGTGGTCGCCGCCGGAAGATTGAGCGTGCCGCCGGTGGAAGTCGCCGGGGTCGGAATGCGTACCGCCGGGGTAATGATGTTGCCGCCACGTGGGAACGTGCCGCAGAACTCGCCCTGGGTGAGGGTGGACAAATCGCGCGTGAACGGCGTTTTCACACCCGTAGCGGTGTTGATGTAGTTGCCGGTGAAGGTCTTGCGGCACTGGCCCGGTCCGACGGTCCAATTGACGCCCGCATTCACGTAGGTGTCGTCGGCGTTGACGTAGTAGCCCGAAATCTTCAGGCGGACGCTGTCGACCGGGTTGACTGTCACTACGCCGCTGAGAGCCTTGCTGTTGTAGCGGGCTAGCGGTGTGCCGTCGCCATACCGATAGTCGCCGCCGTCGCGCTTCCAGGTTCCGCTCAGGCGCATGCCGACCTTATCGGTCAACGGTCCGCCGCCGGACACGGCGACCTTCCAGCTGTCGTCGTCGGTCGGCGAATACATCACTTCTGCTTTGCCGGCGTACTTGTCGCCGGGGACGTTGGGGATGTAGTTGATCGCGCCGGAGAACGTATTGCGGCCGAAGTAAGCCGTCTGCGGTCCCTTGATCACTTCCACGCGCTGCAGGTCGTCGATGGGCACCAGCGCGGCGCCCGCGCCCATGTAAGAGCCGTCGTAGAAAATCGCGCCGACCTGCGTGGACGGCGTGGCGAGTTGCTGGAACACGCCGCGAATACGAATGTCAGGATTGCTGCCGCGTCCGTCGACGCCGGACGCCGCGTTCTGGAAGTCCACGCCCGGCACGTACTTTGCCAGATCCTGCGGATTGTCGATGCCGGCGTTGCGAAGCTGCTCTGTGCTGAAGGCTGCCACCGAGACGGGCACTTCGATCAGGTTTTCATCGCGCTTGCGGGCGGTCACGATGATTTCTTCGACTTGCGCCGATGCAGCGGTATCGAACGCGACGAGCGCCAGCGCGCTAACCCCCAAAAACCGCAGCGAAATCGACCGATGTGCCTTACTCATGCGTCCCCCCGGAGGCTTAGTGATCAGATGGTAAACAGTGTTTGATTGCGGGCTGATGCTGTCAACTCACCAAGCTCCGAATATCATCATTTGACAGCGATTCAGCGCAGAGTCCTCTCGGCTGTGGCCGGCGTGTTACATGTCGCTTAGCGACCAGACCAATAGGTGGCCCATGAACATGCACCAGCCCACCATTCCCTTCGCCGCTATGGATCAGGCGGCGCGCATTAGACACCTCGAGACCGAGGGATTTGTCGTCATCCCCAATGCCATCCCGGCGGAGGAGATCGCGCGCATCAAATCCGAACTGTCTGACCTGCCGATGCGGCCGTCGTTCTACAGCGATAAGCCGACCTTCGCGGCCAAGATGCCGCACCTCCATAGCCCGGCCTGCACGGACCTCATCGCCAACGACGCGGTCCTCACATTCCTGCGAGCGCTGATGGGCGAGGATCTGGTGTTCATCTACAGCCACTACATCCTTAGCCAGCCGGCGCAGCCGCCCTTGGAAGTGCACAGCGATTTCCAACCGTTTGGGTCCACCTATTCCGGCTGGCTGGAAACCTCGCCCGTGCGCATCCGCGTGTTGCACTACCTCGATGATACGGGCACGGACAAAGCGCCCCTGCGGATCGTGCCGCGCTCGCATATCTGCTTCCATCAGGACGCCAATCCCTACAAGCGCTACCGCAGCCACCCGGATGAACTTCTGTTCCCGATGCGCGCGGGCGACGCGTTTGTGTTCGCCGTGCGCATGTTCCATGGCGTGGGTCCCAATACCTCCGACGGGACGCGCGGCATGCTGGAGTACGATTATCGTCCCCTGTGGTCGCGCCCCTATGGGCCGCTGGAGGAATGGCCGGCGACGCCGTTCCCGACGCCGGAGGCGGTGAAGCCGTTGTTGAAGGGCCGCAATGCGTTCGACTTCCGTTGGGAGTTCGACACCAAGCGCGCCGCCGTGGAGGAAGTACCAAGCGGCATGTCGCCGCATCGTTGGGGACGCAGCTAATGGCCGTGATTGATGCCGATACCCATGTCATCGAGACCAGTGACACGTGGGACTTCCTGGAAGGCAACGACAAACGTTACCGGCCGATTGCCGTCACGTCCGAGGACGGCAAGAACACGCCCTATTGGCTGGTGGACGGCCACATCATCGACCGCGAGATCGGCGATGAGACGATTCCGCTCGATGTCCGTACGCTGCGCGACCTGAAGGGCCGCAAGGAGATCATGGCCAAGACCGGCTTCGATCTGCAGGTGCTGTATCCGACGTTCTTCATCGCGCCGCCGACCAATCGGCCCGAAATCCAGATCGCGCTCAGCCGTAGCTACAACCGCTGGCTCGCCGATGTGTACAAGCGCGGCGGCGGCGACTTCCGCTGGGTGATCGTGCCGCCGGTGCTCGACATGGCCGAGAGTCTCGCCGAAATGGAGTTCGGCAAGAAGAACGGCGCATGCGGCGTTTCCCTGCGCGGCATCGAAGGCGATCGCGTGTTGTCCGACCCGTATTTCTATCCGCTTTACGAGAAGGCGATCGCCCTCGACATGCCGATCTGTATCCACGTCGGCAACGGCAGCATCCCCGTGCGCGACATTCTGTATGGCGACCGCAATTTCCGGAAGCTGGACGTGTTCTTCACCGCCAACATGCCGGTGCTGGCGGCTTTCCATCTGATCATCGTCGCCGGTCTTCCGGAGAAATTCCCTCAGTTACGTTTCGCTTTCGTCGAGGCGGGCGCGGAATGGGTGCCTTACATGCTGGGCGAAGCGATCCGGCGCATCGAGACCATGCCGACGGAAGGTAAGATCGCGGACGTGAAGACCGCGATGAAGGACAAGCGCCTGTTCGTCACGGCGCGCACGGACAACGATCTGCCGCGCCTGCTGGAGTGGGGCTGCGCCGATAACCTGATGATCGGCACCGACTTCGGTCACGCCGATGCGTCTACCGAATTGGCGACGTTGAACAACCTTCAGGCCCGGGGCCAGATCGACGCGGCGTTCCACCGCAAGCTCGTCACCGACAATCCGGCGCGGCTGTACGGCATCTAGGCCTTCTTCTTGGCCTGATGCCGGCGATCAGCCGGCCTGCTCGCGCTTGGGGCGGGGCCTAATAGTCCTGGGAGACGATATTCAGCACGCGCGCCGGGCGCGTTCCCGGTACCGCGGAACTGTGGCCCTTGCCATCCGTGTCGGTGGCATGAAGCACGTCGCCCGCGCGGAAAATGCGCGCATCGCCGTCGCTCGCCCGTATTTCGAGTTCGCCCTCCAGCACCACCAGCGTGCGCGGCACTCTGGGGGTGACGATGGCGCTCTTGAAGCCGGCCGGCGATTCCGTGATTTCCCAGCCCACGGCGGGATGACGTGGAAACACCATCGCGCGCGCCTCCGTGTTGCCGGGCCCGAACGATTCGTCGCGGAAGTGCGTGTGTCCGTCCGGTCCGGTGAAGATGACGGTGATGGCCATGGTTACTTGCGCAGTTCGCGAAACTCGGCGAGCTCGTACCAGCGTTTGCCTTCCGGCACGACGGTCTTGATCGGCAGCCAGTCGCCGGGCGTGGTGTAGAGCTGCAGCGTGCGGCCCGTGCCCGTGTGCCAATCGAAGTATTCGCAGTCGAAGGTGCCGGCCGGCACGGTCACCTTCTCCTTGCCGCGATAGACCATGTCGTAGCTCTTGCGCCCGAGCAGCGGTCCGGACGCGCCGTTGAGGACGGAAGACGAGTTCACGCAGTTGTCCAGAACTTGCACCTCGCCCGGGTTCGCGGCCTTCACATGGATGCATTTCCAGATATCCACGGCGATCGGGTGTGTGCCGAACAAGCGAACGCGGCCGTTGGTCTCGAGGCGCTGGGACACGCGGCCTTCGGCGGCCGTGAAGGCTTCGCCTTCCACCCAATTGTCGCCGAACAGAAACCAACCGGTGCCTACGAATTTGTGCTCGTTGGTCACCCGCACGAAGCAATCCAGCGCCCGGAAATCCTTGTCGACCGTGTAGGTGACGTCGCGGATCAGGTTCACGAGGTCCATCTCGCACACACACCGCAGGGTGCGGGTACCGTCGGTTTCAACGGAGACGGAAAAGAACTCACGCCCAACGTTGCCCTTCTCCTCGGACATGTAGTCGATCCGGCCCTGGAAATGACGCGCCATGGCAATACTCCTTAACTCAGGCGGGCGGCGATGAGGCGGCGGCGAACGATGAACCCCGTCGTGCCGACGAGCGCGACGGTCTGCACCACAACCATCAGGATGATGGAGGTGCGGAAGGAGCCGGAGGCATCAACCATGTACCCGATCAGCGGCGTCATAATGGCGTTGAAGCCGACAACCAGCGACATGCGAACGCCTTCCAGGGTGGTGAACAGGCGCTCATGGAAATAGCGGCCAAGCAAGATCGGAGCCAGTAGGAATCCCAGTCCGAAGCCGATGCCCAGCAGCAGGGACGACGCATGCACCAGGAGCGGCGTCGGTGCGAACCACAGGATCAGGAGGCCGATGATGTTGGCGATCATGGTCAAGATGATCAGGATCGCCGGCTCGACGAAGTCGGCGACGGCCACACCCAGCCGCCCAATGACGGTGGCGAGGGTGATCAGCGACAGCGCATTCACCGCAACATCGGTCGGGAGCTGGAGGGATTCCAGCAGGATGCGGCCGTAGGTCGTGAAGAAGAGGTAGGGCAGGGTGGAGATCGCGACCGACAGGGTGATGAAGGCGAACAGTGGCGACAGGAAAGCTTTCCGCAGCACTGCGGGGTCGAGTTCGTCGCGCTGGATCTTAGCGGTCTCCGCGGCCGTCGTGCCCATGGGCAAGCCATCCGCTTCCTCGCCGATCTCTTGGGGACGGTCGCGGAAGAAGAACACCACGAGCAGAAGGCCGAGCGGGAAGATCAGCGTGATCCACGCCACCGCCGCCCGCCAACTCATGTGCTGCAGCAGGAAAGCGTAGAGTTGGAATGACATCGCGCCCCAAAGGGGTGTGGCCGTGAACACCACCGCCATCACCCGCGAGCGCAGGCGCTTGAACCAGTGGGTGACCAACGTCTGGATCGGCACCACGCCACCGAAACTCGTGCTGGCGGCAAGGAGGATGCCGCCGACAATGAAATGCCACAGGGTCGTGCCGGCCGCGGTGAGGAGGATGCCGAACACGCCCAGCGCGAGTCCGAGGCACATGCTCTTGCGCGTGCCGAACCGGGCGATGAAGAAACCGGCGATGGGCACAAACAAGGCCGTGCCGCCGAACACCACGCCGGCCACGAGGCCGATGTCGCCTGCGGTCAGCCCGAGGTCCCTTTGCAGTTCCGGCGCGAAGAAGCCCCAGGCGCCGGCTTTCATGCCAAGCGTGAGGCCATAGTAGACCCAGAGCGCGCCCGCCAATCGCAAGCCGAATTTCATTGGGGCCTCTTACGTCCGGCTGCTGAGCCGGAATAGCGACATACGCAGAAACGCGTATCAACACGCCGCGCGGATCGCGCTATATGTTCCAGCGGTTCGATTCTGAAAGGTCCCGCGACATGGCTGAAGCTCCCGATGCCCTTGGTTACCGTCTGAAAATTGGCTTGGTGATTCCATCCACCAATACCACGGCGCAGCCGGAAATCGATTCCCTGCGCCTTCCGGGCATCACGCTCCATACGGGCCGCATTCCGATCCAGCAAAAGAACATCGCGGGCAGCGATCAAGACTACCTCGATCACGTTGCCGCCATGCGCGCCGGCATCGGCAAGGCCATGGCGGACGTGATGACCTGCGGCGCCAACCACATGATCATGGGCGTGGCGCTGGAAGCATTCTGGGGTGGCGCGGCAGGGGCGGCGGACCTGGAGAAGAAGCTGTCCGAGGAGTCGGGCGTGCCGGTGACCATTGGATCCACCGCGGTGCGCGATGCGCTGCGCGCGTACGGCGTGACGTCGATCGCGATCCTGACGCCGCACATGCCGGCCGGCGACGATGAAATTAAGGCCTATTTCGTGCAGTCCGGCTTCGACGTGAAGCGTATTCGCGGCCTGAAGTGCCCGAATCCGCGCGCGATTGCCCAAGTGCCGATCGCGGAGATCGAGAAGAACCTCAAGGAACTCGATGGTCCGGACGTGCAAGCCCTGGTGCAGCTCGGTACCAATCTGGCCGGTGGTGATCTCTGTGTGCGCTTGGAGCCTGTGGTCGGTAAGCCGGTCATCGCCATCAATCCAGCGACCTACTGGCATGCCCTGCGCGCCCACAAGATCACCGATAAGATCCCCGGCAAGGGCCGTTTGCTGAACGAGCATTGATCCCATCAGCTCACGCCCGGTCGAGGGCATGGGTAAGGTCGTGGGCAATCTGGCGGAACAGCTTCGCGTGCGGGCGTGCGACCTTTTCGTTCCAGCGCTGCGACGGTCCGGCGATGCCGATCGCGGCAATCGCCGCGCCGTGATTGCGCACGGTGAGCGCGACCGTACAGGTGCCGGCGGAACTCAGGGCCGAATGACGGATGAGATAGCCGTTCTTCTGGATCTCGTTGCGCGCCGCCAGAACGTCGGTCTCTTTCACGATGCGCAGCGGATCGCCGATCTTGCGCGACAACTCCACCGCTTCCCTCGCGGGCATGTCCGCGGTGAGCGCGAATCCCGTCGGCGCCGGGAACAGCGGCACCATCGAGCCGGGGGCGTGCACGACGCGCAGATCGTGCTTGGCTTCCACCACGTCCAGCAGGACCAGCGCAGTGCCGACTCGCGAGACCAGCAGCGCGGTCTCCGAGGTCGCATCGCGTAACGCCACCAGATAGGGGTGTGCGAAGTTGGCGAGATTGGGGATGTTCAGCCGGCGCACCGCCGCGGCGATGACCTTCGCGCCCAACGCGTACTCCCCGCGCGGATTGCGGCTCGCGAAGCCCGAGGCTTCCAGGGTTGCGAGCAAGCGACCTGCGGTGTTGAGGTTGAGATCAAATCGCCGCGCCACATCGGTCGCGCGCAAAGGCTCCGGCGATTGCGCCAGGAGATCCAGAATCCGCAAACCCTTCGCCAGGGTCTGCGAGGGGCCGTCCGCCGCTGTGAGGGCTGAAGGTCGTCGCGCCATGGAAGTTCCGCCCCTTTCCCCGAGTGACGCCCAAATAATGATACATCAGGCGTTACAAGTTGACACAGATGAATGGTGACGGATAAGCCCTCTGTACACGCAGTGAGATGGCAGACCGCCCCCATGATCATCGACGCGGACGCCCACGTCATCGAGTCCGACCGGACGTGGGATTACCTTGAGCCCCACGAGAAGAAGTATCGCCCCGTCGCCCTGGATGGCGATGGCGACGAGAAGTTCTGGCTGGTCGACGGGCAGTTGTTCTCGCGCGAGGCCGGCGATCTGGAACTGCCGATCGCGGTGCGCCAACTCGACGATTTGAAGACCCGCGCTGAAATCATGTCCCGTTCGGGCATCGAGGCGCAGGTGTTGTATCCCACCCTGTTCCTCCAAGGCATGCCGTCCAAGCGGCCTGAGATTCAGGTCGCGCTGTGCCGCAGCTACAATCGTTGGCTCGCGGATATCTGGAACGGTGACAATCGCTTTTATTGGGCGGTCGTCCCGCCACTGCTCGACATGCAGGCAAGCCTTGCAGAGTTGGAGTTCGGCAAGAAGAACGGCGCGCGCGCGGTGTTCCTGCGCGGCATCGAAGGCGAATGGCTGCTGCACGATCCGTATCTCGCGCCGCTCTACAAGAAGGCCGAGGAACTCGATCTCGCCATCGGTGTGCACGCCGGCAACGGCAATCAGCAATTCAAAGACGTGCTTTTCCGCAAGGACCTCTATTTCTTCGGGATCACGCCGATCCTGGCGGGCTTCAATGCGCTAGCAAGTTCCGGCCTGCAGAAGAGCTACAAGACCCTGCGCTTTGGGTTTATCGAGGCGGGGTCCCAGTGGATTCCCTACCTTGTGCGCGAGGCCGCGCGCCGGCATGAGAAAATCAAGACCAAGGGCAAGGTGGAGGATTTCTCCACCTTCCTCGCCGAAAACAGAATTTGGGTGACAGCCCGCACGGATGACGACCTAGAATACGTCCTGCGCTATACAGGCCAGGGCGTGCTCATGCTCGGCACGGACTTCGGGCACCTCGATCCCGCCGCGGAAATCGACGCCTTCGACGTGTTGCGTGCAAAGCCGGAAATCGGCAAGGGAACGGTCGATGCCATCCTCTCTACAAACGCCCGCAAGTTCTACGCCATCTAACGACGCCCCTCCGGCAGCAACGGTTCGTGGGCCGATGAACGTGGTGCGCACGGATTGGCGCGCCATGACCGATGCGGAACGGCTCAAGCACTTCGAGATCGAAGGCTATGTCGTTTTGCCGAACCTGATCGACGCGGCGACGATCGCGCGGGTCAAGGCGGATTGCGCCGACCTGCCCATGGACAAGGCGCCCTACAGCGACGAGCAGACCTTCGCGCGCACGCCGCCCCAATGGCACAGTCCCACCTTCGCCAAGCTGATCGGTCATCCGCCGATGATCAAGTTCCTGCAGCAGGCCATGGGCGATGACCTGGTGTTCATGCTCGGCCACTACATTTGCAGCGGCCCCGGCGTGCCCGGCCTGCAACTGCATTCCGACTATCAGCCTTACGGCTCGAAGATGAAGGGCTGGAACGAGAGTTCGCCCGCGACGGTGCGCGTGCTGATCTATCTCGACGACCTCACGGCCGACTGCGCGCCATTCACGATCCTCCCGCGCTCGCATTTGTCGATCCACCAAGCCAGCGATCCTTATCTGCGGTTCGACAACCACCCGGACATGGTGACCGTATGCCTGGAAGCGGGCAGCGCTATTGCGTTCAATGTGCGCGCGTTTCACGGCACTCATCCCAACACCGGCCCGCGCCGACGGGCCATGCTGGAATACGCCTATCGCCCCGCCTGGGCGCGTTGTACCGGCCAGGTCGAAGAATGGGATGCGAGGGACGTCGCCAATGCGCCGGCGGAAGCCAAGCCGTTCCTGAAGCCGCGCAATTCCGGGCCCGCGGAATTGCCGTCGCCCAAGATGCTGGGCGACGCCGGGCCGGACCTGATCGCCGGACTATCCACCCGCCGCTGGGCCGAGCCGGCGCGCTGAAGGGTTCCCCATGTCCACCACCACCAATCTCCTGACCGGCGGCCAAGTGGTCAGCCGGGTCTTGAAGGCCCATGGTATCAACACGGCATTCAGCCTGGCGGGCGTGGCGCACGCACAGGTGCTGTATGCGCTGCACGATGACGGCTTCAACATCGTCTCCAGCCGCAATGAGACGGCGACGGTCGCGGCGGCGGATGGCTATGCGCGCGTGTCCGGCAAGGTCGGCGTGGCGATGATCGTCGGCTACCAGGGCATGCCCAACGTGCTCGGCGGCATCCGCACCGCGCAACTCGCCTGCTCGCCGGTAGTGTTGCTGGTTGGCTTGACCGCCGCGCAAGTCGCGGAGTCGGGCGACGAAGAGACCAACGACGGCCTCGACATGATCAAGCCGTTCGTGAAATGGGCGAAAGCCGTGCCCGCCGCCGACCGCATTGAGGAATACCTGAACGCGGCGATCCGCGCGGCGACATCTGGCAGGCCGGGCGTTGCCGTGCTCGGAATCTCCCAAAGCCAGGAGGCCGCGCAGGTTGACCCATCCAAGGTCACAGCGATTGCGCCAACGTTGGCGAGGCCGGCGGAAGCCTCAAGCGAGGGCATTGCTGACGCAGTGGCGCTTCTCGCCAAGGCGGAACGCCCTCTGATCCTCGCCGGCAGCGGTGCTGCGCTGTCCGGTGCCGGCGCGCCGCTGCGGGCGTTGGCGCAGGACTTTGGCCTTCCGGTATTCGGCCACGCGCTGGGTCGCGGTCTTGTATCGGAAGATATGGCGATCGGTTTCCCATGGGCCTTCGCGCAAGTCGCGGCAAAGGAAGCGGACGTGGTGGTGGTCGCGGGCATGCGCCTGACCCAGCGCATCGGCTTCGGAATGCCGCCGCGCTTCAACAAGGACGCGAAATTCATCCAGATCGACATCGCGGCGGAGGAATTGGGTCGCAACCGTCCCGTCGATATCGGCCTCGTGGGCGATGCCGCGGCGTCTCTGACGAAACTGCACCACGCGTTGACGGCGGCCAAAGCGCCAAAGAGATCTTCGGCGTGGGTGAATGCGGCAACGGCTGGGCGCAAAGAGCGCATTTCGGAACTCTCCGAGGCAAAGGCGGATGGGCCGCTCCATCCCTTGCGCATCGGCGCGGAATTGAAAGACTTGATGCCGGAGGATGCCATCCTGGTGGTCGATGGCGCGGATATCTACAACTGGATGTCGTCGATCCTGCGTGTGCACCGACCGCGCAGCTATATGGATCACTATCCGCTCGGCTCGATGGGCGTGGGCACGCCCCTGGCCCTTGGGGCCGCGGCCGCCGTGCGGGAAGACTCCCAGAAGACTGGGAAGCCCATGCGCACGGTGGTGCTCATTACCGGGGACGGGTCCTTCGGATTCTATCCAGCGGAACTCAATTCCTTCGTGCTGGCCGGTCTGAAGGTGATCTGCATCGTCGCCAATGACGGCGCTTGGGGTACGGAGAAGAATGCGCAACTCAATAGCCGTGGCATGACGGTCAACTGCGAGCTCGGCTTTTGTGACTACCACCTCATGGGTGACGTGTTCGGGTGCCGCGGCGAGAAGGTGGTGCGCGAGGAAGAACTGCGTCCGGCGCTGCAGCGCGCTTTCGCGTCCGATCAGAGCACGGTGTTGAATGTCATTACCGATCCCAACGCGGGCATCGAGCGCAAGAAAGACCCGCGCCTGCAGATGGTGACGTTCGAGGACCTACAGGTCAGCTTGAAAGCGCGTCACGCGCCCTCTGTAGCCTAGGGCA
Organism: Rhodospirillaceae bacterium; assembly: GCA_965279655.1. Taxonomy (GTDB): domain Bacteria; phylum Pseudomonadota; class Alphaproteobacteria; order Rhodospirillales; family Rhodospirillaceae; genus SCTM01. The sequence goes on along the minus strand of OZ257255.1, from coordinate 2,906,537 downwards.
CGATCAAAGATCGCGCCCAGATTCAATAGATAGAGCGCGATCGTTATCCGATCGCGCTCGGGCGCTCGGCGGCCATACGCTGCAGCTTCTCCTGATCCAAATTGTAGAACAGGATCAGGACCACGCCGGTGACGAACATGATCGCTGGGAACACCCCAACCAAGAAGTAGAGCGCGCGCACGGTCGAGTCCGACTGCGTCACCAGGTTGCCCTCGAGCGTCGGCACATATCCTGCGGCGGCAAGTAGGAAGCCGGTCGTTCCCACACTGATCGCGAACCCGCCTTTCTCAACGATCGCGTAGAAGCTCGAGAACACCCCCTCGCGCCGTTGGCCCGTGCGCAGGTAGTCGTACTGCATCGCATCCGGCAGCATCGACGCCGACATCAGCAACGATCCGCCGGAACCGAAGCCGATGATAACGCCACGGAGCCACACTTCCCACATTGGCGGGTTCGGCTCGGCCAGCAGCCAGCTCAATCCGGCGCAGGCCATGATCATGACGCCGCCGATGTAGCAGTTCCGCTTGCCGAAGCGTTTGCCGAGACGCGCCCAGATCGGCTGCGAGGCGAATACGGCGACGTTCTGCGCCACCGCCAGGTTGATCTGGCCCGTGTAGCCGAGGTGCAGCACGTTGAGCATGAACAGGAGGTTCGCCGGCTGGACCATGCCGAAGGCGAGGTACTGGGTCAGCTTCGCGCCCATCAGCAGGATGAGCGGGCGGTTGGTGAAGATCGTCGTCACATCGTGCATCGAGAATGCGTGCTTTGTCGGATTCGCGTCCACGCGTTTCGCGCTGGCCGTGCCGAAGAAGGACAGCAGCATGGTCGCCAGCGCGATCGCCGCCACCACGCCGCCCATGAGGTGAAACCCGGCGGAGCCACCACCACCGGCCTTGATGAGCCACGCGGTGAGGGCGAGACTCACGAGTTGTCCGACCCCGACAAAGGCGGTGCGGAACGACATCAGGCGCAGGCGCTCGTGGTAGCCGTCGGTCATTTCGCCGGGCATGGCGAAGTACGGCACGTTGAAGAGTGAATAGGCGGTCGAATAAAACACCAGCGCGAAGGCTATGTAGCCGGTGAGCACCCAGCCCTCAAGGCCGCGCACCCAGAACACAAGCAGTAGCGAGAGTGCGGACGCGAAGGCGCCAATGAACAGGTAGGGCCGCCGCCGTCCCCAGCGGGATTTGGTGCGATCGCTCATGGCGCCGATGAAGATGTCGGCGAAGATGTCGTAGATCTTCGAGAACATGACAAGACCGCCGGCGAGGGCGGCCGATTGGCCCAGCACCGTAACCATGAAAGTGGGGAAGTAGACGGCGATGGTGTTGGTGAGGATCGATACGCCGACGGTGCCGACGCCGAAGCCGAGGCACAGGCGCGTCGACAGGGTGGTCGCGGCGGGGCGATCAGACATTGGGCGCTCCAAAAGCTTCGGCGATCAGGCGCGCCACCGTATCTGGTTGCTCGACGCCGTAGTAGTGGCCGCAATCCGGCACGATCTTCACCGTCGCGTGGCCCAGCCGACGCTCCAGTTCCTTGGCACCGGCAAGATCGCAGGTGCGGTCCGCGTCGCCGACGATGAGCGTCACGGGGCAGAGTACTTTTGGCAGCAGCACGTTCAGGTTCGGGCGCGTGAATACACCATCGATCACTTTGCCGGCGAGATTCACGTCGTGGGAGAGGTGCTCTTGCCGCACCTGTTCGACCGCCTCTGGCCGGTGCGCCTGCACCCATGGGCTGAAGGCTCCGGCGATGCCCGCGAACGTCGCGGCAACCACGTCCGCAGCGGTGCCGCCGCCCGTTATAATGCTCAATCGCTTCTCAAACAGCGCGCGGTTCATTTGCCGGTCCGGGTGCGGCGCGCCTAGGAGCGCCATACGATCCACATGCACGCCGAACTGGCTGGCGAAGTTGAGGGCGACGGTCGCGCCTAGGGACCACCCCACCAGATTGGTTTTCTCGATGCCGAAATGATCGAGACAGGCCCCCACGTCCTCCGCCCAGATCTGATGGGTGATTGGTCGCTCCAAATCGGCGCCTGTGTCGCCGAAGCCGCGCAGGTCGAAGGCTATCACGTGGAACCGCGGCGCGAGCCGTTCCATCACCTGATGGAAGTTACTCGCGCGCGATCCACCGCCGTGCAGGAACACGATCGGCGTGCCGCGGCCTGCCTCGAATGTCCGGAAGCGCAAGCCGTCGTGGGCGAAGAAGTCGGCTTTCAGGGTCATGGCGCCGGCTGGATGAGCTCGAGCAGGTAGCCGTCAGGGTCGCGCACCATGGCGATCTGTGCGCCGGACATCGCCTTCTTGGCCGGCCGGACGATCTCGATTCCCGCGGCGGCGAGATCGGCGCAAATCTTGGTCACGTCATCGACCGCGATTGCCAGGTGTTCATAGGCATTTCCCTTTTCGTAGGTGCGCCCATCCGCCTCGCTGCACAATTCGAGCAGCGATGTCGTCGTTTCCGGACCGTAACCGAGAAATAGATTGCGCCGCCCGGGACGTTGTCCGGAACGGTCCGCTTGCACGGTCATGCCGAGCAGACCGCAATAGAACGCGACCGCGCGATCCATGTCCGCGACGTTCAAACAGAGATGCATCAAGCGGCCGCGCAACGAACTTCCCCTCCGCGATGGCTCGACCAAAGTGTAGCCAAGACCCCTGCGCGGGTGCGCCGTCAATTTGCCGGGAATGTCACTATTTGAGGAAGTCGCGCACGACCGCGAGGAATTCCGCCAGTTTGTCGTGATGCACCCAGTGGCCCGCCCCGGGGATGATCACGTTCTTGGCATTGGGAAACAGGGTGAGCGCGCCGGTCTTGGCGGGGTCGGGCACAAAGCTTTGATCGCCTCCGACCAGAAGTGTGGGGCAGGTGAGACGGCCCGTGAGCTCCTTCACGTCCTCGCTCCTGGGGGCGAAGGGCGCGTGAGCGCGCATGTAGTTGTCGAACTTCCAACTGAAGGTGCCATCCTCATTCTGAATGAGGCCGTGCACAGTCAGATGTCGCGCCTGGTCCGGCGTCAGGCGCGGGTTCTCTTCCTGCATGCGCGCGGTGGCCGTTTCGATGCTCTCGTAACGGCGGGGCAGGCGCGCCGACAGCTTGTGAAGCTGTTCCACCCAGCCGCCGATGCGCTTGGCGGCCGGCGTCGTGTCGCGCTTCTTCATGTCGTCGATCGACCAGATCACACCCTCGACGGCGATCAGCTTCGACACAGTCTCGGGGAACGCGCCGGCATAGAGCAGGCTGATCGCACCGCCCATGGAGTGCGCCATGATCGTCACCGGAGCGAGATGCTTCTGCCGAATCAGCTGCTCAATGTCGTAGACGAAGTCCGACAGCGGATAGCTCGATCCCATGCACCAGGCTGAATCGCCGTGCCCGCGCAGGTCCACCGCGATGATGTGGTAGGCGTCCTTGAGGGCGTGGGCGACCCAATCCCAGTTGCGGCAATGGTCGCGGCCGCCATGCACCATGAGGAGCGGCGGCGCGCCCGGGTTGCCCCAGTCGACATAGTGCAGGCGCAGGCGCTGCGAGAAATAGCTGTGAGAAGTCGGACCGGATGGAGGAGCGCTCGGCATCCGCCATCGTTGTCCGAGGATTTGGCCTAGCGCAACCCTTTCGTGCGCATGGCTGCGATGCGCCTCTTTGCGGCGCTTACTTCTTGGGCATGAATTTGGCGTGGATCGCCAGGGTCTTCTTCACGCCTTCGGCGATATGCATGGCCGAGAGGGTGGATCCGGAGATGTTCTTGATGTCGGCCTTCGGTACCCACTTGCCTTCCTTCTTGCCGACGAACTGGCGGTGCCACTCCGGCGCGGCGACGTCGCAGAAGCCTTCGACGCACACCAGGACTTCGATCCCGCTGACAACGCCCTTGTCGGTGATCGCGATGAGGTAGGAGATGGTGTCGTTCAGGCCATAAACTTGGTCGAGGAAAAGCCAGCCGCCGGTGGAGACCTTCCAAGCTTTGACCTCACGGTGCATGACCGGCACTTCGTAATCGGTCTTGAGCTTTTCCAGCTGATCTTCCGACAGGGTGAAGCCGAGCGGCACGAAGGTCGCGTTCGGGAACAGATTCTTCTGGCCGGCTTCCAAGGTCTGGAAATCCAGGCCGATGGCAGGGGCGGCCGCCAGGACGAGGGCGGCGGGCACCAGAAGCAGCTGCGAACGCATAGGAAGAATCCCCCAGGGTGAAGTCAGAGCTTATGTCAGTCGCGCCAGGGCGGATATAGGGTCCCCGGCGGTGGGTCAATCGCGAAGCCGTTCGCTTTCAACATGCGGTCATTGCGGTGCGATTTTCGACTGCCTTTTGGTTGGAATCATGGCAGTCCTTTGGCCATGTCTGCCACTCATATACCGGTCGAACGCGCCCGTCCGATTTTGGGGACATTGGTCTCGATTCGGGTCGAGGGCTTGCCGGAGAAGCGCGCCAATCAGGCGATCGACGCGGGCTTCGCGGAAGTGGCCCATATCCATGCGTTGATGAGTTTCCATGAAGCGAAAAGCGACGTGAGCCGGCTCAACCGCACCGCCGCGACGCGCGCGGTCCGGATACATTCGGATACGTTTGCGGTCCTGCGCCGCGCCGTTGAGATGGCGGCGGCCTCGGACGGTGTCTTCGATCCAACCATCGGCGGGCGGCTCGTGTCGTGGGGGTTCCTGCCTGCGCCGGTCGGTGCGCCGAAGCCTGCGCCGCGTGCCAGCTGGCGCGATATTGAATTGATCCTGCCGGACAAAGTCAGGTTTCATCGGCCGCTGTGGATTGACCTGGGTGGGATCGCGAAGGGATATGCGGTCGACCGCGCCATTGCCCGGATGGCGCTCAACCCTAAAGTCCAGTGTTGCGTCAATGCGGGCGGAGACCTCAGGATCGTCGGTCCCCGCGCGGAACGCGTGTTGCTGCGGGTGGCGCCGACAGATGGCATGGTGCCGGTGGTGGAGATCGAGAATGGCAGCATTGCCAGCAGCAGCGGCCGAGAGAGCCGCAAGAAGCAGGGGAAGAAGTTCGTTGGCCCGCATGTGGACACGCAGCATGGTCGCGCCATGGGCACACGGAGTTTCGTCTCCGTGATCGCACCCAATTGCCTCGATGCGGATGCGCTGACGAAAGTTGTGCTGGCGCTCGGCGCGCGCAGCGATGCGGTGTTGCGTCAGTTCGGCGCGGTTGCTTATCTGAACGCCGGCCGCGGTTGGCGCACGCTAGGAGCTGAGTCGTGACAAAGGCGGTCGACATCAAAGGCCGCGTGGGCCATCTCACCAAGCGCCGCCGCTACAGCGTCTATTTCATCAGCATCGGCGTGTGGCTGACGGGCGCGGTGTGGCTGATCTTCCACTATTTCGTTCGCCAGACCGATCAGTTCGGCTTCGAGAATTCAAGCCCAGCCGAGAAGTGGGTGCTGATCGCTCACGCTGCGTTTGCGTTCTACGCCATGTGGCTGTTCGGAGTGCTGTGGCCTGCGCACGTGAAACGCAGCTGGAATGCCGTGGTCCGCCGCGGCAGCGGCGGTACACTCTTCGGCGTCACCGCATGGCTGTCGCTGACGGGCCTCGCGCTCTACTACATCGGCAGTGATTTTTGGCGCGAACTCACGTCCTGGGGACACTGGGTCGTCGGTCTCGCTGGGCTGGTGGCGTTCCTCGTCCACCTCCTCACGCGCACGCCGCGCGCGCATAAGCATCACGGGCACGATTAGGGTTACGCCCAGGCGATCTCCGCGAACGATGCGACGTGCCCGTGGCGTGTCGTGGCCTGCGATCCTTCGCTGGGCCGCACCAGATGGAGTGCGCCGAATCCGGCCGCTTTGGCGGCATCCAGTTCTTCCGGCACATCGGACAGGAAAAGAATTTCGCCTGGTGCGACGCCGAGATCCTGAGCGATTCGGGTGTAGGCCGCGGCTTCGCGTTTCGCACCGACGGCGGTATCGAAGAAGCCGCTGAACAGGGAGGTCAGATTGCCCCGGTCGGACGATGTGAACAGACGCTTCTGGGCCAGCACGGACCCGGAGGAATAGACCGCCAGCCTGATGCTATCGGCATGCCATGCGCGGAGGGCCGCGGCAGCGTCCGCAAACACCGGCGCCTTCAGCACGTTTTCGCGGTAGCCGTCTTCCCAGATCAGGCCCTGCAGGCTTTTCAGGGGACCAATCTTGGTGTCTGTATCGCTCCAGGCAATCAGCGCAGAAATCGCCCGCTCCACATCGCCCGTGCCTTCGCTCGCGTCCGCGATGATCTGCACGACCGCCGGATCAGTACGGCGCGCGCGTATATAGTCCGCGATCCGCGCGCGGGCGAACGGAAACAAGATTTCCTTTACGAAACTGATCGGCGTGGTGGTGCCTTCGATGTCCGTGAGCACCACGCGCGGCTTCGCCACCCGGACGATCATGAGGCGTAGAACGGAAAGCGCCGGGCGATCGTATCGCCTGTGAACTGCGCCACCCAACCCTCGGGGTTGGTGAACAAGCGAATAGCGGTGAACGCCGGCGTCGGCCCCATGTCGAACCAGTGGCGTGTGTTGGCCGGCACGCGGATGAGGTCGCCGGTGGTACAGATGCATTGATGCACCTTGCCCCCGGCGTGCAGGTAGAACGCGCCGGAGCCCTCGACGAAAAAACGCACTTCGTCCTCCGCATGAACATGTTCGTCCAGGAACTTCTGCCGCATGGCATCGGTGTTCGGCGTGCCCTTGGCCAGGCGAATCACATCGGCGGATTTGTACCCACCGTCGCGGCTAAGCCGTCCGATCTCATCCGTGTAGGCGGCCAGCACCGCGTCCGGTGTGGCGTCGCTGGGCAGCGCGCGGTTCGGCCACCGCTCGAACGTCACGCCGATAGCCTTCAGGATTGCCGCGATTTCGGCGCCGTCCTCGGTGACGCGCTCCGTTGCCTCCGGATGGCCTTCCCGCCAGACCGCAATCTTGCTCATCGGCGGTAGCGCCCCTGTTCGAGTTCACACGCGAGCAGGAATTCCAACGCCTCGAGATGCCGCCGTGCTTCCGCCATGTCGCGTCCCCAGGCATAGAGGCCGTGGCCTGCGAGAACATAACCATGGTCGTCGGCGCTCAGGCGGCCTTCGACCTCGGCGGTCAATGCCGTCATGTCCTGCGAATTGGCAAATAGCGGCAGGTGGAGCGGCATCTCATGGGTGGTTCGCCCCCGCATGCCCTTCTGGAGTTCATAGTCGCGGAACACGATCCCCCGTTCGCCGGTATGGGCGCGGCCCACCACGGTCGCGGCGAGGGAGTGCGTGTGCAGCACGGCACCGATCTCCGGATCGCGCCGGTAAAGGGAAAGGTGCAGGGGCGTCTCCGCCGACACATCCGCCGGAACGGGACCAGCCAGCGGGATGACGCGGATATCCGTCACGGCCAACTCGCCTTTGTCGAGGCCAGAGGCGGTGATGGCGATGCGTTCCCGGTCGACGCGGCGGGAGAAGTTGCCGGCGGTCGCTGGCACCCAGCCGCGCGCGGACAACAGCCGGCCGACCTCTACCAGTTCTTCCGCGGCTTTCTGGGTGGGAGCGTCCTGCAGCATGGGCGAAAGGTAGCTGTGGTCCCGCCCGCGGGTCTACGGCAGAAAATTCTTCTCTTCAGGATACCCGTTGGGCCGCAAGCGCGCGCTACCTTGTGTCCGCCGCAAAGGAAGTCTCCTATATCCCGCGCCAGCAAAGGAAGACCCGAGCCCATGTGCGAACTGCTTGGCATGAGCGCCAACGTCCCGACCGACATCCGGTTCAGTTTCGCCGGGTTGATGCGCCGTGGCGGCCAGACCGGCCCCCATCGCGACGGTTGGGGCGTGGCGTTCTACGAGGACAAGGGCTGCCGCACCTTCCAGGATACCCACCCGAGCAGCGATTCGGAGATCGCCCGCATGATCCGGGGGTATCCGATCAAGAGCCGCATCGTCATCGCCCATATCCGCCGCGCCAATCGCGGCCGGGTGATGCTGGAGAATACGCACCCGTTTGTACGCGAACTCTGGGGCCGCAACTGGGCGTTCGCCCACAACGGCCAGCTGCGCGGCATCAAAAAGTGGCCGCTGAAATTCCATCTGCCGGTGGGCACGACCGACAGCGAACACGCGTTCTGCTGGATTCTCGATCAACTGCGTGGCCGGTGGCCGAAGCAGCCCCCTGCCGCTGAGCTGGATGCGGCGATCCGCGCGCTCGTGGCGAAGCTTGCGCCATTGGGCGTGTTCAACATGCTCATGAGCGACAGCCGCGCGCTCTATGTCCACCGCGCCACAAATCTCGTCGTCCTTACCCGCCGCGCGCCTTTCGGTGCCGCGACCCTGATCGACGAGGACCTGACCGTCGACTTCGCGCGGGAGACCAATCACACGGATGTGGTGACCATTGTCGCGACGCGGCCGCTAACGCGGGATGAGCCCTGGGCGGAATTGCCGAAGCATGAGCTTGCCGTGTTCCGGGATGGCCACTTGAGCGCCCCGGCCAAAGCGGCGGGGGTGAAGCCGAAAGCCAAGCGCAAGCGCGCCGCTTAGAACGCGGCGCACACATTCATCTGTGTGATGCCGACTGTTTCCTGTCGGAATTGCGCGCGATAAACGCTGGCGACCTTTTGTGCCGCAGCCAGGCTTCCGTAGATGGCTGTGACCACGCGCGCGCCTTCGTGCCCGATTTCGTTGGTCTTGGGACTACGCCAGGTGCCGAAGGCGTCGGCAACTGTGAAACCATCCGGGAAGGCGACCGCGAGGACCGTGTCAGAAAACCGCCGCCATTCCTGCGCGCTAACCGACCCTCCCCCCGGAATATTCAATCCGAAATAGAGATCGATCCGGCTCGCGGGGCGAAGGCCGGCGCCGCACGTCGGCATGCTCGCGCAGCCGCTGACAACGAGCGCCGCGATGGCAGCAAGTGCGGGACGGACACGTTGCATGGAAAAACGATATCGCCCGGAAGGCTGGCATGCAAACGCCGATAATCGTCCGCTGGTAGTGGGGGAACGAAAGGTCTCGTGGCCGGTTGGACTCTAGAAGCAGGAGGAAGCGCCATGACCAAGCGTCGTTCGACCGTTCCCCCGAGCCGCGCGAAGCGCAGCCCGCAGGTGATGAAGCGCGCCGAGGATCGTGCGGAAACCGCCAAAGTCACGGGCCACGACCCGCGGGATCGGAATCTTAAGGAACAGGGCCACCAGGGCAATATCGCCCAGAATACCCGCAATCAAGGCTATCAGCAGGACCGCTAGGAGCGCGCTGCGCTCCAATCGCCGAGAACGTAGTAAGCGCGCGCCAATGCGACGACTTGGTCACGCATGCGATCGGCGACGTCGATGGGTGGCAAAGCTGTCGACGGGTAAGCGCGCGGTGCGCGCACGAAGAACGCTGCAAGCGGGCAGTGGAGGATTTGGCTTAGTTGCCAGAGGCGGCGCGGCCCGACGCGCTTGTCCCCAGTCTCAAAGCGGCGCAGTTCGGCGGGGTTGATTTTGAGGGCTGTCGCGACAGCCACGGTGGATAGGCCAATCCGACGGCGCAACCGCTGGAGGTTTTGACCGACACGCTTGTCGAGAGCTGACATGGAATCTCCGCAACTGCTTGGCATGAGAATGGCCAGCGGCGGAGAAGGTTGCGCGCGGCCGACGGAAGGAATTGTGACCGCCGCCGCGCGCAATGTCCTATAGGCGCACGCTCGGTTCGTCGGTGCGCCGGCGGATGTCGCTCGCCGTGATCGGTTCGGCCGTATGGTCGAACCGCTCCCAGCCTTCCTCGCGGTAAGCGTCGCGTCGAACATCGACGTTCACAGCCCGATCGCTCAACATGATCCCGCGGACGCGGGCCACGTTGGACGGATCGGTGCGGGCCACCAGCAGCGTGCCCCCGCGCCGAATGCCTTCGGCATAGACGTGGGCGTGCTCTTCGCTGACGCCGGCACCCGTCAGTGCGCCGATCAGACCGCCCGCGGTCGCGCCGGCGACCGCGCCGACAGCAGTGGCGACAAGCCAGCCCGCTGCCACGACCGGACCGATTCCGGGGATCGCCATGATGCCCAGGCCAGCGAGCAATCCGGCGCCGCCGCCCAGCACGGTGCCGATGCCCGCGCCCGTACCGGCGCCTGAGGCTGTCTTATCTTCGCCGTCGACGATCACCTCGTGGGACGTGTCGCCGCGGTGCGAGATGAGGCTCAGGTCAGTGGACGCGATGCCCGCGGCCTGCAAATCGTGCAAGGTGCGCGAGGCATCCTCGTAAGTGTCGAAAAGCGCCGTTACGGTAGTCATTGGGTGAATCCTCTTTTCCAGGGTTTATGCGTTACTTGCCCATCACGATGTTGCCTTGATAGTCGAGGGCAACGTCGCCGGTCGTGCCGTTCTTCGTTGCGGTGCCGCGCCAGATGCCATTGGCATCCTTCGTTAGGTTGGAGACGTTCGCGTAGCCGAACTTCTCGATCCGATTGCGCGCTTCGCCTTCCGTGAAGCTATTGCGACCGGGGACCGGGGCCGCAGCGGTGCGCGATTCGCCCTTATTGGTATTGATCGCTGCGTTGCCGGCTTTGTTCTCGGATTTGTCGTTCAGGTCATATTGCTGGGGCGTGGGCGCGGAGCCGCCGCTGCGAATGGTGCCGCTGGCGCTCGTGTCCATGCCCTTTTGCTCCGTGCGCGCGGTCGTGCCGACGCTGTTAGCCGGGGCGGTGTAGCTTGCGCTGCTGTCGATGGCCGCGTCCGGCGTCGTCTGGGTGCTGGGCAAGGCGGGCGCAGTCTGCTGGGCCGGAAGTGCCGGGCTCTGCTGGGCCCATACAGTGCCCGCGCCGAGTGCGGTACAAGCAAGGGCGGTGAGAACGAACTTATTCATGATTTGGTCCTCGCTGATGCATGGCGGAAAGTCCCCGTGGGGACTTCAATGGCAAACCAACGCCAGGCTGATATGTTTGTTCAGGTTCGCCTATTGCGCGCCGGATCGTCGGGAACAGTTCGTGTGACACGGGTCCCTGCCGCAACCATCGCCGCCTATCGCGCGACCATTTATGAAATCGAATCGATTCGGCTGCGGATCGGCGAGATGAACGACGCCGTGTCTTCGCGCCTGCGTGATGAGAACGTGACAAGCGCCGCCATCGTCACGGCCTACAATCCCGAAAGCGCGTCGTTGTGCGAGGCGGAGAATCGCGCCGCCCACGAAAACCTGCTCAATGCCACCGTGGGGTACGCGACCCTGCCGACACGCGCGATCGATCCCACCGGTGCATGGCCGCCGGAGCCGGGGTTGCTGGTGCTGGGAATTTCCGACGAAGAGGCAATGTCGCTGGGACGGGCGTTCCGTCAGAACGCGATCGTCTGGATCGCGCCGGACGAGGCGCCCAAACTGTTGCTGTTGCGCTAGGCGGCTAAAAGGCGGCGCAGCTTGGTCACCGCGCTGCCGGGCGTGGTGAGCAGGGGCGGTGCGCCGGCGTGGCCGCGTGCCGCGCGGGCCATGGAGAACTGGCCGAGGACGACGGCGTCGCAGTTCTTCATGTCCGCCACCGCGGCGCCGATCAGCCGGTCATGCGTGATGGCGTCGCCGGCTTGAAGCGCGGTCAGTGCGCCGTCCACTAGCCGCGCATCGGCGCGCACATCCGGCTGCGCGGATTCGAGTTCCGCCTGCAATGTCCCGAGCGAGGGCGGGAACGTGACCAGCAAGCCGATATGTGACCCGTAAGAGACAGCTTCTTCGAACGCCGCTTCGTTGGGAGTCAGCACGGGAATCTTCAGGTCCTGTTTCACGGCCGCGATGGCGAGGCCGAAGGCGGAGCACGTGAACAGGATCGCGTCAGCACCGTTGCGCGCGGCGTAGCGGCCCAGCGTCAGGAATCGGCCCATCATTTCCGCAGTCAACTCGCCTTCCTCGGCGAGATCTTCCGAAAGCGAGTCGTCGAGAAGATTGGTTGTGCGCGCTTCCGGCCATTGCGCCGCGAAGGCGTCCCAGATGGGAACCTGGGATTCCTTCAGGGCGTGGATGAGCACAATGTGCGGCGCCTTCATGTGGGCGGAATGACCGGCAGGAGAATGTGCGCGGCCATGTCGGGCCCGAGATGAATCTTGGTCGTGCCGCCGAAGATCGCCGGTGGACGGTCGCGCGGATCGTCGTGCAGGAACGGGCCGCAGCCGCGCAGTTCGTTCTTGAAGTTGGACAGCCGCGCGCCGGTCGGTTTGGCGGTCTCATAATCGCGCCCGCGCACCGTCAGGCCGACGCGACAACCGGCGGGGACGACAAGGGACGTCGGCCAGATCTCGATATCGAGTTCCACGACCTGATCCGGGGTCAGCGACTGGGCTTCGTCGTGGGTGTGATAGGGCCGCCACGGCTTGCTGAGCTTGGCATCAAGCTTGCGGTGGGATGCGCGCAGCCAGCCTTGGCCGATCGGCGTATGCGGATCGATCGCGCCTTGGAACGCAACTTCTTCGCCGTCGGGACGGAACACGCGCAGCACCACGAAAATGTCCGCATCCGTTGTTGAAGACGACACCCACAGCTTCACCGCCGATGGGCCGGTGAGTTCCATGTCGGCCTTCAACGGCTCCGACAGGAATGTGAGGCCGTCCCCCATGGCGGGAAAGGGGAGCGCCGCCGTGGTGCTCGAGGGGTTGTCCTGCAGCGCCGTGCCGGTCGGCGCGAGGAACATTTTGGTCCACTGCGTGCGCGGGATGGGCCAATCCTGCTCGAATCGCTCGACGAATTTGTCGGTGTGGCGCACCTGCAGCTGAACCTTTGGGCGCTTCTCCCACCCGTTGTTCTCGCCCTTCAGGAAATGGTCGAAGAACTGCTTCTGAATCTTCACGCCGTAAGCCGTGTAGAACTCGGTCCAGTGCTCCAGGCCATGGGACTCCAGCCACTTGTCCTGGGACGCGGCGCGCACGTAACCCTCGAAGTTGCCGCGCAAATGCAAACCCTGTCCGCCCCAGTTGGCGGCGGTCAGGAACGGCACGGTGATCTTGTCCCAGGCGGCGGAGCGTTCGCGGTGATAGGTATCGTCCAGCGGGTGGCCGAGAATTTCATCTCCGAAGTTGCATCGGTTTTTCGCGAGTTCTTCCTCGCTCAAGGTCGGTGGGCCGCACACCAGTTCGCCGGTGACGGCGCTCTTCGGTCCGCGCGTGCCCAGCCCGTGCTGCACGGTCTTTACTTGCATGTCGGACCAATTGGCCCAGAACGTCGATAGGATGCCGCCGTGATGCGTCATGTCGCGATACCAATCAGCCGCGCCTTCCCAGATGCACATGGCGGCGAGGTGCTTCGGTTGGCGCGAAGCCACCTGCCACTGGTTGATACCGAAGTAGGACACGCCGTTCAGCCCGACCTTGCCGTTGCTCCAGGGCTGTTCGCCGGCCCAGGCGATACATTGGACGAAGTCGTCGGTCTCCCGCGGTGAGAAATGTTGGATATATCCGGGCGAGCGGCCGCAGCCGCGCGAGTCCACGCGGACGCAGACATATCCGTCCGGCACCCACTTCTCGGGATCGATCACTTCCCAGTTCTGGTATTTGTTCGTGGAGCCCTCGGTAACGTCCGGATGCCGTTCCGCCATGCGATTCCACGCGCTGGGATAGCCTTCCTGGAACGACAGACCCTTGGCATAGGGTCCATAGGTAAGGATCACGGGATAACGGCCTTCGGCGAGCGGTCGAAACACGTCCGCGCGCAGCACGACGCCGTCATCCGCCGTGATCGGCACATCCCAGTCGATGCGCATGCCGTCCCGGGTTTCACTGTTGCTCATGACTTCTTTCCGCTCACCATTTTCTCGGCAAGGAACCGCACGATGGCGACGGAGTCCTCGTCCTTCCACCCGCCGGCGATGGTCGCCGCATAGGTGGACAATGCTGCTTGGGCTGTCGGCATCGGCACGCCGGCGTTGCCGCCGGTTTCCAGGATCGCCAGCAGATCCTTGTGCATGCTGGCCACGTCGAAGGCGACAGGGCCCGGTTCGCCCAATATGGCCGCGGCTTTGATCGGCAAAGCGCCGAGCGCGACCGGACTGTCTATTAGCGCCTCGATCATCGCCGCCGGCGCCAGCCCGCCTTCACGGCCCATGGCGAGCGCCTCCGCCAGGGCGGCCCAGTAAACCGCCAGCGGTAGATTGAAGACCAACTTCATGAGCGCGCCGGTGCCGACTGGGCCGCAGTGAATGACCTTACGACCCAGGATATCGAATACCGGCTTCGCGCGGACGAGATCCGCCTCGCTGCCGCCGGCGAGGATCAGCAGCTTTCCATCCTTCGCCGGTCCGACGGTGCCCGACACCGGCGCATCGATGAAGGCCGCGCCTTTCGCGGCTACTGCCGCGGCGACCTGCTTGGTCGTCGCGGGGCGGATGGTGCTCATGTCGATGAACAGTTTGCCCGCGACGTCACCTGTCAGAAGCTTGTCGTAGAAGCCGCTGACCGAGACATCGTCGCTCAACACAGAAACGACGATCTCCGCCCGCGCGAGATCCGCGGGCGTGGCGGCTACCTGCGCGCCGCGCACCTTTAGCGCTTCGGCTTTCGCGGGCGTGCGATTCCAGACAATCAGTTCATGGCCGGCGTCGAGGAAGCGCGGCGCCATGACGGCGCCCATCTTCCCCAGGCCGGCAAACCCGACATGCATCAGGGCACGTAGGCGATCAGATCGAGGAGGCAATTGGCGCCGGGCACGACCAGCGGGTTGCCGATGCGCAGCGTGGTGGAGGCGGGTTTGTCCTCGGGGAAATAGCGCGCCCACTCTTCGATCGATTCCGCGAACCATTGGAAGTCGCTGTGCAGGCACAAGCGCCGGCAAATGCGGTCCACCGTGGTACCCGCAGCCTGACAGATCGCGCTGACGTTCTTCATCATGTAGCGCATCTGCGCCTGGCCCGGAGAACCGTACCAGGGGAAGTTCGGATTGCGCACCATGCCGGCGGCGAGGTTGCCGGAGGAATCGAACGCCATCTGCGTGGAGAAGAACAGGAAGTGCCCGGCTTTCACCGCCTGCGGTTCATGGCCGAGCGGCTTGGGGGCGTCATTGGCGGTGATGGTTTCGATCTTGAGCTTGGAGGCATCGGTGAGCAGCGTCAGCGCCACTTCAACACGGGTGCCGCGCTTGCCCATGCCCATGTACGGCACCACCACGCGCGCCGGGGGATTATTCGGGAACCAGCGCTTCCACGCGCGGTCCATAGCGGCGAAATCGCGCGGATGGCCGATGTAGACTTCTGCCTTCACCGTGCGCGCCAAGGAACTGCCCGCTGCCTTCGCGGCCTTCTCGAGTTTGGCGAGCACGTGGTCGACCTGTGCTTCCACCGCCGACTCATGCCATTCGCCGATCTCGAGGGTCTTCATGTCGCTCGCGTCCTGTGCGGACAGGAATACCCAATCGCCGCGGCGTGTGGCGGGCGCATGGCCGCCAATGGCATCGACCGTGCCGAAGTATTCGTTCTTGCCGCCGTCGTCGAAGCACAACATCTCCACTTCGAGCTTAGTGCCGAGACAAAGCAGTTCACGGACGCCAAGGGTGGAGGAGGCGGGGATGGTGCCGTTGAAGAAATCGCGGCGGACCGGCAGGTAAGGCGAAAGGTCGAGCCCGGTGGTGTTGTCGCCGCCGGCGAAATCCTCCGGCGGGTTCTTCGCATCCACCGGCCATTGCCAGATGCGCACCATGTCCTTGTGGGGATCGACGCCGCAGGCCTTGATGGTGTTGGCGAGGTTACGCAACACATAACGTGCCTGGACTGCGAGTTCGCTCTCCAGGGTCGCATTGGGCTGCTTCACTTCGGGCGCGAGGCCTGTGGCGAAATCCGACGCGATCGTTCCGGCGATGAACACCCAGCCGCCGGCCTTGATCGCCGGGCTATAGGGCATCAGGGGTTTGGGGACGCCGCTCGCCAGCCCCGGCCAGATGCCCTCAAGTCCGTTCTTGCCTGCCGCCATGGTGATCTCCCGCGCCGGTTTGCCTGGCGCAATTGGTTGATTATCACGCGATCAAGACAAGCATTCGCGCCCGCGATGAGTCAAGCGACGGACCGCTCAATTTTGTGCCCCCGCGGACACTTGTTGATCACCTGATAAAAATGCTTAGATGGCCCCATGAAGCTGGGTTACTTCACCATGCCCCTGCATCCGCCGGGGCGCGACTACACCGAGACGCTGAAGGAGGATCGCGCGTCGATCATCCTGGCGGACAAACTCGGCTATGTGGAAGCCTTTGTTGGCGAGCACGTCACCGACAAGGCCGAAGGCATTACCTCCAGCCTCACGTTCATCACCAGCCTGATCGACGTCACCAAGACCATCAAGCTCGGCACCGGCACGGTGAACCTGCCGAACAATCATCCGGCCCAGGTGGCGGCCCAGGTGGCTATGGTCGATCACCTGATGGAAGGCCGGTTGCTGTTCGGCATCAGCCCGGGGGGCTTGCGCTCGGACATGGAAGTGTTCGGCAATCTCGACGCCGACCGCACTGAGATGTTCGTCGAGTCCATCGACACCATTCTAAAAATCTGGACCACCCCGGCGCCCTACAACATCAAGGGCAAGTACTGGTCCGTGACCACCGAGAAGACTCTGGTGACCGAGACCGGTCAGGGCATCATGCCGGTGCCGTTTCAGAAGCCGCATCCGCCCATCGTTGTCACCGTGGTGGCGCCGTTTTCCAAGGGCATCGTGTCGGCCGCGGCACGTGGCTGGACGCCGATCTCGGCGAACTTCCTGCAGCCGCCTTGGGTCGCATCCCATTGGCCGATGTACAAGCAAGGGTGCGAGCAGGGTGGGTTGCCCGCGCGGCCGAGCGATTGGCGTGTGGCAAAAAGCATCTTCGTTGCCGACGACGAAGCAACCGCGCAGAAATACGGCAAGGGGCCCGACGGTCCTTACGCCTTCTACTTCAAGCAGATGATGCGCAAGCTCATCGGCAACGGCCGGCCGGAACTATTCAAGCACGAGCGCAGCATGCCGGATGATGCGATCACTCTGGAATACGTGCTCGATTCTCTCGTGATTTGCGGCACCGTGAACAGTGTCGTGGATCAGATCCTGGCGTTCCGGGAGAAGACCGGCGACTTCGGCACGTTGCTGTATGCCGGCCACGATTGGGTGGATGAGAAGCTCGGCCGCCGTTCCATGGAGTTGATGGCGACCGAAGTGATGCCCAAAGTTAATCGCGCGCTAGGTTCTTAAGCACGTCAAATACCGCCGCGGTGTCTGACTCACCCAGTCCCATGGCGACTGCTTTTTCGTAGAGCGGCGCCGTCGCGTCGAACACAGGCGTCTGCACGCCCAATTGGGCGGCAAATTCCGCGATCAGCGACATGTCCTTTCGCCACACGTCGAGCTTCATGGTGGCGGGGGTGAATTGATCCTGCACCATCATCGGCCCGCGCATTTCCAGCATGCGGGACGCGCCGGCGCCGGAGCCTGCGACCGCCACCAGGGATGCGGGATCGAGGCCGGCCTTCAATCCCAGCAGCACCGCTTCCGCCGCGGCGACGTTGTGGATCGCCACAAGCAGATTGGCGACGAACTTCATCTTGGTGCCGTTGCCGAATGCGCCGAGGTAATGCGACGTGCGCGAGAAGTCCTTGAACAGCGGCGCGCAGATTTTCCACGCATTCACATCGCCGCTGGCGAACACGGAGAGATCGCCGGTCGCGGCTTGTGCGCCGGTGCCGCTCAACGGGCAGTCGAGCAGGGTGATGCCCTTGGCGGCCAGACGCTCATGCGCCGCCGCCTTCGCGTCCAGAGGCAGCGTGCTCAACTCCGCGACGATCACGCCGCGCGTCGAAAGCGCGTCGGTGGTTTGTACGAGCGCGGAAACATTCGGCAGGCAGAGCAAGACGATCTTTGCTTCGGCGGTGAGCGCGGCCACCGAAGGCGCGGACGAGACGCCGACAGCCGCCGCGCGCTCAGCATCGACGTCGTAACCGACGACCGCATGTCCCGCCTTGGCGAGGTTGCGCGCGATCGCACCGCCCATGATGCCAAGGCCGATGACACCGACAGTCGTCATGGAATTTTCTTGGCTACGGCTTTCCAGCCCTCGAGCACGACGTCCACCGTGCGCGCGACGACGGCGGAGAAGTCTTCCGCCACACGGCTATGATAGATGTGCTTGCGCACAGCGTAATAGAACAGGCCGCCGTGCATGACCCAAACCTGTTCCAGATCCAGATCCGTCACACCGCGCTCATTCAAGCCGCAATGGTGACGCAGCTCCATGCAGACGGGCCGCAGGATCTTCTCTTCCACTACCTGGATGTAACGGCGGTTGATCTCCTCGCCCATGAGGCCGGAGAACATGTAGATGCGGATCCATTCGTAGCGGTAGGTGGCCTCGGCGTAGCGCGTATAGAACTCGCACAGCCGTTCGTGCAGCGGCCGGCGTCTGTCGGTCAGCAGTTTGCGCCAGTTGGGATCTATCCGTTTCAGATAGATCTCCTCGAACACCCGCTCGATCAGATCCTGCTTGGTCGGGAAGTAGCGATAGAGCAGGGGCTGGGTGACGCCGAGACGTTGAGCGAGTTCGCGCGTCTGACCGGCGAAACCGACCTCCGCGAAGAAGCGTACCGCAGCATCGAGGATCTGCTGTTCGCGCTCGGCCGCGGCAAGGCGTCGCCGTGGCTGTGGCCGCTCTATGCGCCGCGCCTTAGGCACGGACACGCGGGCTTTGGTGCGCGATGATTTCGGCGGGCTCATTTATCAATTGATTAATGACCCGACGCCACAGGGTCAATCGCGCTCTAGGATGAGGGCGTGTTCTTTGCCGCGAGCTAGAAAAATCGCCTACGCCTGACGGCGCAATCCGGCCAAGACCATGGCGATGTGCGCATCCATGTATGGCTCGATGGCGATGGGATGGCGCTCGCCGAACAGCATGCGGTGCATCGCCAGCATCATCACCGGCGCGATGACGATCTGGGGCGAATCCACCGGTGCATCGGCGCGGAATTCGCCGCTTTCGACGCCGCGCTTCAGAATCTGGGTGATGACGGCATGTCCGCGCGACATCACTTCCCGGTGATAGACCTCAGTCAATTCAGGGAATGTCTCGCTCTCGGCGATCAACAGCCGCAACAATCCCCGGCCTTGGGGATCACCGCAGACTTGGCGATAGATCGTTTCGAGGTATCGGCGGAGCAGGTCCTCGGTCGGTCCCTCGAATCCCACGGCCAACTCGCGGACACGTTCGAGTGTGGGCGTGACCGTGTTCTGGACCACCGCCCGGAACAACTCTTCCTTGTTTTGGAAATAGATATAGATCGTTCCCTTGGAGACGCCGACGCGCTTGGCAACGTCCTCCAGCCGGGTGGCGGCATATCCGCGGAGTTTGAATTCCTCAAACGCGGCCGCCAGGATCTCTCCTGGGCGCCGCATCTTGAGCTGGTCCCTAATTCGGCCGGCCCCGGATTGCGTATGGATATCAGTTACATGCTGCATCGAATTGTTACGGACTTGTCGTTGACTGACCCGTTAGTCAGTTTATATAGGCCTCCACAGGAACGACGCAACGGCTTTGATGATGTCCCCTTTCGACAGTGAGTCCGGCCAGCCGGGTCTCGCCCAGTTTTGGCGTGAGGCGCCGCGGCAAATTCAGCGCAAGCCGTGGATCGCAGCCGGGGTGGCGTTGGCTGTCGTGGCCGCTGGGTTCGTCGTCTTTCGCGGGGGTAGTGGGCCGGTGCCGAATCAAGGGCCCGCCGCGGCGCTCACCGTCACGACAACACCAGTTGTCCAGCGCGAGATGCGCACGACCATTTCCGGCCTCGGCTCGATCGTGGCTTGGCAAGAACTTGCCATCGGTGCGGAAGCAGCGGGCTTGCGCGTGGTCGAGGTGCTGGCTGACGAAGGTGACGACGTGGCGGCGGGGCAGGTGCTTGCCCGGCTCGATGGGCGTGTTCTCGGAGCGCAGCTGCGCGCGCAGGATGCCCGTGTGGCCGAAGCCAGGGCCAACGTGGTCGTAGCCGACAACAATTTGAAGCGCGCTCAGGACCTCGTCGCACGCGGCGTGGTCAGCGGCGCCACCTTGGACGATCGGAAGTCAGCGGCGGACACGGCGGCAGCGCGCCTTGCGCAAGCGCTCGCGACCCGTGACGAACTCGCCTCCAAGGTCGCGCAAACAAATATCGTCGCGCCGGCGGCCGGTCACATCTCGAAGCGCGCGGTGCTGATCGGTGACGTGGTCGCGTCGGGCACAGAAGCCTTCCGCCTGATCCGCGACAACAAGCTCGAACTCAGCGCACAGATCAGCGAAACCGATCTCGGCGCCATCGCGCCGGGACAGGAAGCGCAGGTGCTTCACGAAGGCACCGCGCCAGCCACAGGCACGGTGCGCCTCATCGCGCCGATCGTCGACGCGAAAAGCCGTCTCGGTACGGTGTATATCTCCCTGCCCCAGAATTCCGGTCTGAAGGTCGGCATGTACGCGCGCGGCGAGATCACGCTCGCCAACAAGTCCGTTGCGACCCTGCCGGAATCCGCCGTCATCTGGCGTGACGAGAAGCCGGTGGTGTTTGTGGTGGGACCCGAAGGCGTGATCGCTGAGCGCGCGATCGAAGTGGGTGCGCGCCAAGGCAACTTGATAGAAGTGCGCAAAGGCCTCCTCCCGGCTGACATGGTGGTCTCCGCAGGCGCGGGCTTCTTGCACGACGGCGACCGCGTGCGCGTGAATAACGCGGGCACCGAGGGCACGGCCGCCGCGCCTAAGGGTCGATAGGTTGGGACGCTAGCCATGAACGGCAATATCTCGGCGTGGGCGATCCGCAATCCGATCCCCATCATCGTCCTGTTCATCTTTCTGACCGCCGCCGGCTGGGTGAGCTTCGTCAACCTGCGCATCAACAACGGGCCGGATCTCGATATCCCGGCCGTGATGGTCACCGTAACGCAGCCCGGTGCCGCGCCCTCGGAGATGGAAACTCAGATCACCCGTAAGATCGAGGATTCGGTCGCGGGCCTGGGGAATGTGATCCACATCCGCTCGAACGTCAGCGACGGCCTGTCCACCACCACCATCGAGTTTGAGTTCGGCAAGAACGTCGACCGTGCCGTCAACGACGTGCGCGACGCTGTCACCAAGATCCGCTCCGACCTGCCCGGCGGAATCCAAGAACCCACTATTTCGCGCATCGACGGCATCGGCGCGCCGATCGTGAACTACGCCATTACTTCCAAGACGATGACCGACGAGGAAATCTCCTGGTTGGTGGACAACGACATCGGCCGACTGCTCCTGTCGGTCCATGGCGTAAGCCAAGTCACCCGCTCCGGCGGCGTGAACCGCATGATCCGCGTGAATCTCGACCCTGATCGGTTGATGGCCCTTGGCATCACCGCCGACGAGGTCAACAAGCAGCTGAAGATGATCAACGTGAACCGCCCCGGCGGCCGCGGCACGATCGGCACGGCGGAGCAATCGATCCGCACGCTGGGCTCCGCACACACGGTCGAGGAATTGCGGGACACGCGGATTGTGCTTTCCGGCGGGCGCACCGCGCGGCTGGCCGACCTTGGCGCCGTTGACGACGGTGCGGGCGAGGTACGTCAGATGGCGCGTCTTAACGGCGAACCCGTCGTGGCCTTCGGGGTCGTGCGCTCCATGGGCGCGAGCGAAGTGGACGTTGCCGATCAGGTGGACGCGAAGCTCAAGGACTTCGTCAAGGAGCACAACGACGTCGAGATCAAACTGGTCTCTTCTCAGACGATATTCGCGCACAAATCCTATAAGGCCGCGATCGAGGCCCTGCTCATCGGCGCGGTGCTTGCCGTTCTTGTGGTGTGGTGGTTCTTGCGCGACACGCGCGCGACCTTGATCTCCGCCGCGGCGATGCCGCTCGCGATCCTCCCCACGTTCCTGGTGATGCAGATCTCGGGCTTCACTCTCAACAACATCGTCATGTTGGGGCTGTCGCTCGTTGTAGGCGTCCTGGTGGACGATGCCATCGTCGAGATCGAGAATATCGTGCGCCACATGCGCATGGGGAAGAAACCCTACTTTGCCTCGCTCGAGGCGGCGGACGAAATCGGCCTCGCGGTGGTCGCCACCACCCTGACCATCATGGCGGTGTTTGTGCCGGTGGCCTTCATTGGCGGCATTCCGGGGCAGTACTTTGCCCAGTTCGGCTTGACGGTGGCAGCGGCGGTGTTCTTCTCGCTGGTCGTGGCCCGCCTGCTGACGCCGCTGATGGCGGCCTACCTCTTGAAGAGCCACGGCGAGCACAACGTAGATGGCCCGCTCATGATCCGGTATCTCGCGCTCCTGAACTGGGCACTGGATCATCGCCGCAAGACCGTCGCCGCCGGTGTCGCCTTCTTCGTCGTCTCGGTGCTGTTGGTGCCGCTGGTGCCCAGGGACTTCATTCCCGCCGGCGACAGGTCCATGACCACGCTTGCCCTCGAACTCCCGCCGGGCGCGACCTTGCAGGAGACCGACGCCGTCGCCGTGGCCGCGACCCGCATCCTGCGCAGCCGCTCGGAAGTGGCGAGTGTCTACGCATCGATCGGCTCGCCGACGTCCGCCGGGATGGCCGGCATGGGCATGACCATGTCAGGCGATATCCGCAAGGCGAACCTGACGATCAATTTGGTGCCGAAGGGCGACCGGAAACTCTCGCAGCAGGAATTCGAGAACGACATCCGTCCGGCCTTGCAGCAGATCCCCGGCATTCGCATGAAATTCGGCGCCGGGAACGGCGTTGCGAAAGCCACCGTCACCCTGGCTAGCAACGACCCCGTGGCACTCGAGAAGGCGACCCAGGAACTCACGCGCCAGATGATGACGCTGCCGACCTTCGCGAATGTCGGGTCCTCGTCGAGCCTGCGGCGTCCGGAAATCCAGATCAAACCGAACCTGGACCGGGCGGCCGAACTCGGAATTTCGGTGGAGGCGATCTCCACCATCGCCAAGATCGCGACCTTGGGCGACATCGATGCGAACCTCGCGAAATTCAACCTCGCGGACCGCCAGATCCCCATCCTCGTGCAGCTGACGGACCGCGCGCGCGACGACGTGCGCACGCTTGAAAACCTGCAAGTCTCCGGGCCCGCGGGAACCTTCGTGCCGCTAGGGTCGATCGCGGAGATTAGCTTTGGCAGCGGTCCGGCCCAGATCGACCGCTTGGACCGCCAGCGTTATGCCGCGGTGGAAGCGGAAACGGGCGGCATTCCGCTCGGCACCGCAAGTAAGCAGATCCATGACCTGCCCGTCTTCAAGACGCTGCCGGCCAGCGTGACCGAACTGAAATACGGCGACGCGGAGCAGATGGCCCAGCTGTTCGGCAGCATCGGCATTGCGCTCGTCACCGGCATTTTCATGGTCTACGCGGTGCTGGTGATCCTGTTCGGCAGCTTCATTCAGCCGCTGACGATCATGACCGCGCTGCCGTTGTCGCTGGGCGGCGCGGTGACCCTGATGCTGCTCACGCGCACGGGCTTCTCTCTGCCCGCTTTGATCGGCACGCTGATGCTCATGGGCATCGTCGCCAAGAACTCGATCCTGCTGGTGGAGTACGCGGTGGTTGCGATGCGCGACCGCGGCCTGTCCCGTCGGGATGCGTTGATCGACGCC
The DNA here is from genome assembly GCA_965279655.1 of Rhodospirillaceae bacterium. Taxonomy (GTDB): domain Bacteria; phylum Pseudomonadota; class Alphaproteobacteria; order Rhodospirillales; family Rhodospirillaceae; genus SCTM01. The sequence goes on along the minus strand of OZ257255.1, from coordinate 2,883,042 downwards.
GCCCACAAGCGCGCCCGGCCGATCGTGATGACGACCATCGCCATGGTCGCCGGCATGCTGCCCATCGCGCTTAAGATTGGCGAGGACGCCGAGTTCCGGGCACCGATGGCGATCTGCGTGATCGGCGGGCTACTGACGTCCACCGCCTTGAGCCTGGTGTTCGTACCGGTGGCCTTCACCTATCTCGACGACATCAAGGATCGCCTGCGCGCCCGCCTCCGGATCATGTTCCGGCACTCCGGCGGCGAAGCCGACCGCGGGCCGCGGCCCACGAGCGGCTCCCCGGCCGAGTAGTCTGCAGTTCCAGAGATCTACGGAACAACCTGCTGCGGCGTGATGTGATTGATGGCGCAGAAGTGCGTCAGGTTCACGAAGCTGCCGAAGCGGGTGTTCGTTACCATCTGCGCGACGACGGCGTGGTAACCGGGCGTCGTGGCGGAGAAGATCATGTTGGCGCGTTCCTGGTTCACCCGCGGCTTCCAACCGAGCACCTGCTCGAAGAACGCGAACGGAATCTCATAGGACGTATTGCCCGGAATGTTCGTCAGCCTCACCTTGCCGATCGGCGTGCCGTCAAGCGCATCGGTTACCAGCACTTCGTAGGTCACCGTGGCCTCATAGTAGTTGTGCAGATAGATGGTGACGGGGAACAGCGGCAGCGTCGACGTGTGCACCCCAATGAGGATCTGATTGAGGCCCTCGTACCGCTCATTGTTGAGGTACGTGCACATGCTGGAGTTTTCGAAGAAGCCGTTGTTGATGTTGTAGATGACGTGCTGGAAGCCGTTGTTGCCCAAATTCTGCGGATCCGACAGGTACAGCACGACGCCGTTATCCGGCTCCAACTGCGGATTGGGAACGTTCGCGGCCTGCAATATCTGGAAGATCGAATATTGGGGCGCGGCGTAAACAGGGACAGTGACATTCGCCGTGCCAAGAATGGTGCCGGACTGTGCCCCGACGACGGTGATGTTGGTCGTGATCGGCGTCGTCTGTCCGTTGAAGAAGCGCATGTAGGAGATGGTGTCGCCTTTCGTGAAGATCGGCGTGACCACGGTGTACTGGCGCGGAATGCCGGCAGCGGAGCGCGCAAAGCCTTCGGTCGGCGCTGCTTTCGCTTCTGCGGGCGGTTGCGGTTTCAGTCCGATCATGCCTGCGGGCGCGACGCCCGAGCGGTACTGAGCGGGGAGCGTGACGCTCACCACGTTGTCGACTTCCGCCGCAGCCAAAGTGGGCGCGAGCAACGCGCCGAAGGCTGCCAGAAGCACGGCAATCCGTTTCATATGAATCTTCTCCTTGTGTCGGCGTACTGGCGGCAAAAGAGCGCTGAATGCGTGCCGCACGTGTGGGATCGGCTCACAAATGTCACAACAGCTCCGTGCTCACCCAACGTGCATCGCGTGCAAAAGGTCCCGTTTATCAAAGCAATTCGCTGAAATTGCGCGCGTACGTGAGATACCCTTGACGGAAATACACGCGGCGCGTCAGCACGAAAAAAGGCCTGCACGCGTGTGCAGGCCCAAGTTCGAGAACGTATGTGGAGATTCGAGGCGCGATCCGCCCCGTCTGTTTTATTGACCGCGACGACGACGTCCAACAGCACCGAGGGCTGCGAACCCGAGGCCGATGAGCGCGAGGGAACCCGGTTCCGGCACGCCCTGTTCTGCGGCGTCGTAGGTGTAGGTGACGGTCACTTCGGCGCTCGCCGAGGCCTGACATCCGACCGTCATGTTGCCGGGGCCGCTCGCGGTGCAAGTGCCGGTCGCGGTGATCGGCAAGGCGATCGTCGTCGGACCACCGCCGCCACCGCCACCGCCACCGCCACCGCCACCGCTGAACGTGGCGATGTCGCCGGGGGAGGACGAAGTGATAGAGGTGACGGTGCCCGCACTTAAGCCGGTGTGCGTTGCGCCGGATGTGCCGCCAAAGTCGAGCGTTCCGTCGAAAGCAGTGAAGCTATCGACTGAAATGACCGACGGCATGGTCACGACGATCGTCGAGCCGTCGGGACGGGTCAGCGTGATGCTCGCCCCCAGGTTCGAGGTAATGATGTTGGCGGCATTGTCGGTGCTCTCCACGCGGGCCGTGCCGAGCACGTCGCCGGCGAGAGCGAAGTCGATCGATTGCAGCGCGCCGAGAGCGGTGTTGAACAGGGGCACGGTCAAAGTGGTGCTCCAGTCCGTCGACGTATTCGGCGCCGTCGCGGTGTAGCTGATGCTGGCCGCTGACGCGGTGCCGGCACCTGCTGCGACGATGACGGCGGCGGTAGCTACTGCTGCCATCAGTCTTTTGGTAAAGCCCATTGGGGTTTCTCCTAAGGTCGAAGCTTCAAACTGCACGGGTGGGGAGCCGTGCTGCCTTAGGAAGAGCAAGAGTCGTGCCAATCACGTTTTGGCAGCATTTTCAAGCGGTGCTTAAAAAAATCACAGTCGACGCGTAAATTGCCATGGCGGAGCGAGCCGCGCGCCAGAGACGACATCGCGTCTAACGCGTGCGCATGCAAGCACTTAACGGTGCTGTAAAATCCGCTGACAGTGTTTGCCGCCCGCATACGGAGCGCGGCGCGAACATCGCATCAGAACTGCGCGAATTACGTCGACTAAGGCGGCGCGACGCCTTCCGGCATCCGGCCGAGGCGCGCGCACAGGCGCTCACCGTCGGACCCCTCCCGCATCTGCACGACGCGGTCGCTCACGAACAGGAAGAATGTGCGGCCAAAACTGGTGTCTGTTGCATACACGCCGCGCTCCTTCACCTCGACGCAGACGCCCCATCCATACTGGAAATTCGGCGCTTCGCCGATCCAGGTCTTGGTGGGGCCGCCCTGCACGGTGAGAGCTGCGCTGCGCGGGTCCTGCAACAGCCCCTCCATATAGGTGCGGATTGCGGCATCGTAGTTTCCGGGCGATTCCCCAAAGGTGGCCGCGTCCCATTCCGACAGGGTGGGATCGCGAAACCGGGGATCGGGCGTGGTGGAACAGGCCGCGAGCAGCAGCGCGAGGAGGAGGGCATGGCGTTTCATGGTGCGCGATTATATTGGCGCGGTGGCGCTCCGTCTTGCCAAAATCGCTCGCTTCGATTGGGGGATCATCGGCGTCATGACATCGCGCTCGCTCGGCCAAGCCTTACGGCAACGTATGAAAGGCCCCGGAATCGTCGTTGCCCCCGGGGTGTACGACGCCATGTCGGCATTGTTCGCGGTCCAGGCCGGTTTCTCGGCCGTGTTCGTCTCGGGTTCGGCGCTTGCCTACACGCGCCTGGCGCGACCGGATGTTAACCTGCTCACGGTCTCCGAGGTCGCCGATGCGGTCGCCCGCATCCGCGAGCGGGTCGAAGTGCCGATCCTGGTGGATGCGGATTCCGGCCATGGCAATGCGCTCAACGTCCAACGCACAGTGCGGCTGTTCGAGCGCGCCGGCGCCGCGGCGGTGCAGATCGAGGACCAGCTCAATCACAAGCCCGCGTCCGCCCTGGCTTCGCGTCCGCTGGTGTCGAGCGCGGAAATGGTCGGCAAGATCAAGGCGGCGCTGGATGCGCGGCTCGACCCCGGCACGATCATCAGCGCGCGCACCGATGCGACCTATACGTTGGGCGCTGACGAAGGATTGCGCCGCGCCCATGCCTTCGCTGAAGCCGGCGCTGATATGGTGTTCGTCGAAGGGCTGAGCGATATCGCCATGATGAAGCGTCTAACCTCCGAACTCGGCGCACGCGTGTCGCTGTTGCACAATATTGTCGACGGCGCGGGCTCGCCTGTGCAGACCGCGGCGGAAGCCGAGGCGCTGGGCTATGCCGTTGTGCTGTTTCCCGGCGCGGCCGTCCAGGCAGCGGCAACGGGCGTGGCAGCGGCCATGAAACATCTCAAGGGGGACGGCAGTACGGCGGCGTTGCGGGCGAACAACTTCGACGCCAAGGGTTTGAACGCCGCGCTGGAGACGCCGGCCTTCCTGGAAGGGGCGAAGAGATACGCGGGCTAGGCTGCGGCGCTCCGGGCTTCAGCCTCCGCGACCGTCTCCCGATAGGGCTTCAAGACGTAGATCAGCAAGCCCGCGACCACGACACCGAACACGCCGGCGACGGTGGCGATCGAGGACCCAACCGCGGCCTCGCTCTGAAAAACGCGATCCGTCAGGAACCCGACGGCGAACGGGCCGATTGCCAGACCCAAGGTGCTGATCACGAACCAATAGATCGCCGAGATCTGCGCGCGCATTTCGCTGGGCGCGATCACCATCAAGGACGCCGGCCCCGCGGCGGTCGCCACGCCGGAGCCGATGGAGAACGGGATCAGCATCAAGATCGTCAATTCCGGCGAGGGCATCAGCGGTGCAAGCACAGCGGCCGGGACCAGCACTAGCGTGCCGTAGAGGGCGGCGCGCATGTGGCCGTCTTTGACGCCCCGCCGGTACAGGCGATCGCCGATCCATCCGCCGAGGATTGCGCCCACCGGTCCGCCCAGACCGAGCACGAGTCCATAGGGCAGGCTCAGTCGGCCGATGTCCCAGCCATGACCGCGCACGAACACCATCGGCATCCACGCGAGCACGGCGTTGCCGATCACGGTCATCACCGACAGACCCACGAAGTGGCTGAGGTAGGTCGCGCGCCGAGCCCACAAATAGGTCACGACGGTACCGAACGGCGCGCCGCCCGCTGTGCTGCTGGTGCGGTCTCTTCGCACGGGCTCTCGTACGGTGAGCATCAGCAACGACACGATCAGTCCGGGAAGGCCGATCACAATGAACACAGTCTGCCACGCAAACAGCTGGCCGACGATCGGCAGCGTGACGGGCGGTGCGTTCGAGGCCGCCGCGACAACTTGCCCGCCCAGCATCAACGCCATGCCGGCGCCCAGGCCGAGGCCCATGGAATACACGCTCACCGCGAGCCCGCGCTTCTCGCGCGGAAAATAATCGCTGAGCAGGGAGAGGGCGCACGGCTGCAGCGTCGCCTCGCCGAAGCCCACGCCGATGCGGGCGAAGAACAATTGGCCGTAGCTGCGCGCCAATCCGCACGCGGCGGTCATCAGGCTCCAGATCGCGATGCCGCCGGCAATCAGGCTGCGGCGGTTGGCGCGGTCGCCGAGCCAGCCGATGGGGATTCCGAGCACCGTGTAGAAGATGGCGAAGGCGAGTCCCAGGATCAGGCTCATGCCCGTATCGCTGATGCCGAGGTCGCGTTTAATCGGCGCGACCATCAGGGAGAGAATCTGGCGATCCAGGAACGCCAGCATGTAGGCGAGCATGAGGACGAACGCGGTGTACCAGGCATAGGCGGGCGCCGGATAAGGCGCTTCTTCGCCGCCGCCGGGCGTATGCCGGCTGTGCTGCGTCATGATTGGTCCCCCACGATCCCCGCCGGGAAAGTCTAGCGTTGGGGGAAACCCGCGGGAATGCGCCTTGATTCGCCATCGGACGTCGCGCCCGCACCGTGGCCTCGGGCGTGGCATCCCGGGTGCGTGCCGTATACGATAGGTTGGCCTGTCCGGTGGGGGAGACAATGGTCCGCGAAGGCCCCAATCTTGCGCAGCGAGCGATGATTCTGGCGGGGATCGCGATTGCGGTTATCGTCGGGATTGTCGCCTATCGTATCTGGAACGGCTACGGCATAGCGTTCGACAACGCTGCCCGCACCCAGATGAACGCCGTGCGCCTGTTGGAGGCCAGCACCGAGGCGACGTTCCAATCGGTCGAAATCGTCCTCGAACGCACTGCTTCGGAAGTCCTGGCGCGCGACGCACATCAGCGCACGGTGGGCAATCTGGGCGAGCGCTTCGTTGGTATCGCTGAACCGTGGGATTTCATCTTCGGGCTGACCTCTGCCGACGAACACGGAATCCTGCGTGAGCTAAGTCGCCGGGAGGAAGACGGCCATCATCATGCGCAGGTGGCGGAGATCGACCGCTCCCACGACGCCATCTTCACCGTCCATCGCGATGGCCTCGTCGCGCCCGGATCGGTCTACATCACCAATCCGTTTCCCGGGCAGTTGTCGGGCATCTGGCTGGTCGCGGTAAGCAAGGGCGTGCGTGATCGTGAGGGTCGCCTCGTCGGGGTCGCGATCGTCACCCTGCGTCTGGAAACATTCGCGCGCATCTTCTCCGGCATGGTGCCGGAGGCCTTCACCGGCCTCGCCTTGTTCAAGTCAGACGGGACGATGTTGTTCAGCATGCCCTCCAACGACCGGGTGGGGCAGGGCTTCAGCAAGATCGGCATGTTCCAGCGGATATTCGCCGGTCAGGCTGCGGGCACCTATCGCCTCAAAGACGATCCGGAGGAGGTGGACCGTCTCGTCGCCTTCCGCGCGTCGCCGCGCTATCCCTTCGCGATTGCATTTAGCGTTGCCACGCACACTCTGCTGATTCCATGGCATCGCGAGAGTGCGGCCCTTGTCGGTGCGGCGCTGCTCGGCGTGCTGATGATCCTCGCCCTGACGTGGTGGCTCTTGCGGCAGATCGCCGCGGAGGAACGCGCACAGAATACCCTGCAGGACAACGAACGCCGCCTGGAGGACTCCCAGCGCATGGCCGCCGTGGGCCACTTCGAGCGCGACCTGTCTTCTCCGCTGACGTACTGGTCGCCCAACATGTATGTCCTGCACGGTGTCGATCCCGCCCGGTATCCGGACGGCCGCGACGCTTTGCTTTCGGTGCTCCATCCGGACGAACTGGCCGAGGTGCGCGGACGGTTGCAGGAGAATTGGGGCAAGGGCATGCAACCCGGCACCGCGGAGTATCGCATCCTCCGGCCAGACGGCGAGATCCGCCACGTTCGCTATCAATGGCGCGTGATCCCCGGCCTCGAGGCCGGCCATCTTCGCATGTTCGGCGTCGCGCAGGACGTCACCGTGATCCGGCAGGCCGAGGCAGCACTCCGTACCAATGAACAGCGCCTCCAGGACTTGCTGGACGTGTCGAGCGATTTCATCTGGGAGACGGACGATAAGGGCGTGCTCACGCTGTTCGCCGGCCAGGACATCGAGCGGTTTGTGGACCCGATCGGGCACCATGGTTCGGAGGCGGAAGCCTGGGACGCGGCCGGCGGCAGAGGCGATCTCGATGCCTTTCATGCCGCGGTGGCCAAGCGTGAATCGTTCCGCAATCTTGTGGTGCCGCTTCGGGGTGTCCAGGGAGACGTGCGCTGGGTCCGTACGAGTGCGAAACCGGTGTACGCAGCCGGCGGCGCATTCCTCGGCTTTCGCGGCGCGGGCGCCGACGTGACGGAAACGCGGCGGCAGCGGCAAATCGATGAAGACCGTCGCAAAGCCGAAGCGCTCGGCCGGCTTGCCAGCGGCATCGCGCACGAGATCAACAATTTGCTCCAGCCGATCATTATCTACGCCACTTTCGGCAGCGGTGACGAAGGCGCGACGTCCGGCCAGAAGCGCTACTTCTCGCGGATCAGCCGTGCCGCGGAAACCGCCACGCAGATTGTGCGCAACGTCTTGTCTTTCGCGCGCGAAAGGCCGCCGCATCGCGAACGCGTCGCCGTCGCGGCCGCGATCCAGGAGACCTTGGATTTGGTCGGCGATGCGATGCCGGCTGGGATTTCCCGTGTCGTGAAGCCGGCCGCCGAAGGCTGTGCGGTCACGATCGACCGCAGTGGGTTCGGGCAGGTGCTCACCAACCTCCTCACCAACGCCGTGGAAGCCATGCCGATGGGTGGCGTGATCACCATTGCGGTCGACGAACTCTATCTCGAAGCGGATCGCGCGCAGGCGCTTGGTCTTTCGCCCGGCCCGTACGGCCGCCTTGCGGTGGCTGATACGGGGCCCGGAATTCCGGCGGAGGAGATCGGCAAAGTGTTCGATCCATTCTTCACCACAAAGCCCCAAGGCAAGGGCACCGGCCTCGGGTTGTCGGTTGTTGCGGGACACGCCAAGAGTTGGGGTGGCGTCGCGACCGTGGACAGCACGTCGACCGGAACCGTGTTCGCGGTCTACATGCCGTCGGCGCGCCCGCAGATGCTGGCCGCGCAATAGAGTCGCCACATCTTTCGCGCAGGTTGGGATGGGCGAACCGCCGGTGTGCTATCTGCACCGGTTTCATTGACCGTTGGTATAATAAAACGATCATGAATCTCGCGTGCATCGTCGTGGACATTGAGTCGGCGCGCCGATCACCGTACCTTGGATTCACGAGTTGCGGCTTCCGGGGGGAATCCGATGCCATTTTTTTTCAGGCAACGCCGGCCGCTGCCGCGACGCGGCGCCGCCAAGCCCGAGTCTTCGCCGTGCACATCAGTCGCGGCGTTTCTCCGCAAACTTCCGCTGCGGAAATCGGTACTCGCCATTGCGGCGGTCCAGACCAGCATCCAATCTCTCGGCAGCAGCGCGGGCGCGGATAATCTCGCGACCATGCTGGCTTTGCTCGACAAAGTTCAGACCTACGGCGGCCACAAGGACATCTGCCTGTTTCCCGCGGTCGCGTTGCCGGGGGATGCGCTGCCGGTCTTGGTCCAGGCGGCCCGGCGTTACAACTGCACCCTCGTGTTCGGCATCGAGGGAACGGCGAGCAGAGGCGGCCGCCTCACCATCACGATTGCCCCGACCGGCGAAGTCCGGCTGGAGCATGCGGTTCGGCATGATGCCTCGGTGCTGACGCTGCGTACGCGTCACGGCACCTATCGCGCGGTCGCCTGTGGGGCGGATGCCTGGTATCCCGAGAACATCGGCCTGACGACGGCCATCCATTCGCCGGACGGACGCGCTATCGTCGCGTCGCGCTCGCGGGCGGAGCAGGCGATCGCGGCCGTTCTCCACGTCGGCCCGGATCGGACCGACTGGCGCCCGACCTAAACGCGCGATCAGGAAAAGTGGGCTTCCGGTTTTCCGTCTGATCGCGCGCCTTGATTTAGGCGGCGGCGGCCCGTCGGGGCACCACCATATTCACGATCATCGTCTGCACCGTCGCGTTGTCCTGATCGAGGGTAGTGATGCGCGCGCGTGCCAGTCCTTGCGTGGGCCGGCTGCGCGAAGGGCGCGTTTCCAGGATTTCCCAATGCACGCGTAATTCGTCGCCCGGCCGCACGGGCTTGGGCCACGCCAATTGCTCGACACCCGCGCCGATGAATCCGTGCGCGGGGCGAGTCTCGCTGCTGACCAGCAGACGCATGGTGATGGCCGCGGTATGCCAGCCGCTGGCGGCAAGGCCGCCGAAGAACGTGTCCGCCGCCGTAGCTTCATCCAGGTGAAATCGCTGCGGGTCGAACTGACGGGCGAATGCCTTTATGTCGTCGGCGCTAACCTTATAGGTCGTCGTCGTGAACGATTGGCCGGGGTGGAGATCTTCCAGATAGACGTCGGTCATGGCGGTCCTCGCGTTGAACGACCTTCATGCCCCGTTCAGCCGCTGGTCGGGTCAAAAATCTGCGCATGGCTACCCTCCGCAAACCGAAAGGCTTGCGTCGCCTGCTAGGGCGCGAGGTCCGCGGCCTGCCGCAGAGCGGGGAGGTCGGCGATATGAACATCGGGCGGATTGTCGGCGGCAATACAGCCGCTCGCACGAAGTTGGGAGAACGAGCGGCTCACGGTCTCCATAGTCAAGCCGAGGAAATCGGCGATGTCCTGCCGCGTCATGGGCATTTGTACCGGGTCGGTCGGCCGTCCAAGCAACTCCTGCCGCCCCCGCAGGTAAAGGATGAACGATGCCACCCGGGCGCGGGCGTTCTTACGGCCGAGGGTGAAGATCACGTCCATCTCGCTGTTGATGATACGCGTCGCCATCTCGGCAAAGGCGAAGCCGAGTTCGGCACGACTCTCCAGACCGCGCTTGAGCGTGGCCTGGGGCAGAGCCCACACCTCAGCATTGGTCAGGGCCTCCGCACCGGTGAGGTGCGCTTCCGCGAAGGTCATGCCGAGGAAATCGCCGGGGAACAGGAAGGCGATGATCTGCCGTCCGCCGTTTTCCGCGTGGCGGGTGACGATGACGTTTCCCGCGGCGATGCAGAACACGTCGGTCACTGGGTCGCCTTCGCGGAACAGCGTGGCGCCGCTCTCGATGCGCGCGCGGCGCCCGGTCTCCATCAGTTCGCGGACGATGCGCGGCGACGACAATTGCGGTACAGGACGGGGGATCATGGTAGATAGTTCTACGCAATCCGCGCCCTCCCGCCAACCGATGCCCACGCCTCCACCCAAAGATTATTCAAGCGATCCGCGCGGATTCCTGCGCGCGGTGTTCGACGCCGGCGTGGCGGCCGTTCAGCCTGCGCGCTGCATTGCACCAGCACTACCCCAGCCGCCGGGTAACCGCGGACGCACCATCGTGCTGGGCGGTGGCAAAGCGGCGGGTGCGATGGCAGTCGCGGTCGAGGCCCATTGGACCGCGCCGTTGTCGGGTTTGGTCGTGACCCGCGACGGCTATGGCGCCGCGACCCGCGCGATCGAGGTGGTCGAGGCGGCACATCCGGTGCCCGATGCGCGCGGTGCCGCGGGCGCCGCCCGCGTTCTCGATCTGGCCAGGCACGCGACGGCGGACGATCTGGTGATTGCGCTCATCTCCGGCGGTGCGTCATCGCTGCTCGCGGTGCCGGCCCCCGGCATCACGCTCGCGGACAAGCGCGACATCACGCGCCAACTTCTGAAGTCCGGTGCCACCATCAACGAGATCAACTGCGTGCGCAAACATCTCTCGGCGATCAAGGGTGGGCGTCTCGCCGCCGCAACACCGGCGCACGTGGTGACGATTCTCATTTCAGATGTGGTCGGAGACGATCCATCGGTCATCGCCTCGGGTCCCACGGTGCCTGATCCAACCACGTGCGCCGATGCCCTCGCCGTCTTGCGGACCTATGACATCGCGGTCGCGGAGTCGGTCCGGACCGCACTGCAAAGCGGAGTCCTCGAAACGCCGAAACAATTGTTTCCGCCGGCTGAAATCATCATGGCGGCACGGCCAAAGGATGCCCTTGCCGCCGCCGCCGCCGCGGTACGCGCCGCCGGTCTCTCTGTGCTCGATTTGGGCGACGCCTGTGAAGGGGAAGCTGTCGCGGTCGCCGCGCAACACGCTGAACTGGTCGCACAAATCCGCGCCGGTCGTGGCCCGGTCAGCACGCCTTGCGTGATTCTCTCCGGTGGCGAACTCACCGTGCGCGTCCGGGGGAGCGGACGCGGCGGTCCGAATACGGAATATGCGCTGGCACTTGCGGCCGCGTTCAACGGTTTGCCGGGCGTTTGGGCTCTGGCCGGGGATACGGACGGCATGGACGGGAACTCCGGCGCGGCCGGTGCGCTGTGCGGCCCGGAAACCTTGGCGCGCGCACAAGCCGCGGGTCTGTCTGTGCCGGCGGCCCTGTCGGAAAACGATTCCGCGGGCCTGCTGGACCGGCTGGGCGACCTCCTGCAGACGGGGCCAACAATGACCAACGTCAACGACTTGCGGGCGATCTTGGTCCTACCCCACGGGTAGTTGTAAGACGCACCGGGAGCTAAACTCAGCCCTGTTAAACCAAGGTGTTAGCAGTCCCCTCATTGTTTGGAAGGCCCGTCCGGACTATAAGGACAGGGAGCACCCCGGCCAGAAAGGCGGGGGGTTGGGGAACACGGGCATGGCAAGTACGGACTCTGCAATTCTGATCATGAAGGCTGCGGGCGAACTGCGGAAAGCCGCAGGCATCGACAAGAAGCGCCGCGCCGAACTCGAGAGCGTCGCCGACTATCTCGAGAGCATCATCTATGAGGCGGAACTCGGATACGGCAAGCCGCTGTTCCCGGAGCCTGAGCGCATTCCGCTGTCGCCGGAGGACGAGATCAAGCAGATGATCAAGCCCTTCCGCGTTCGTCTGACCCGGTGAGCGGTCTTCGCGTTTTTCCACTGAGTTGAGGTCGCCGGTGCACGGCTCCGAACCCGCACAAGACTGGTGGGCTTCCGGCGCCCTCGGCCAGATCACGCCGCAAGCGTTCCTCGAAGCGCTGCCGTCCACCACGATCGTCGTCGACCGGGCGGCGATGATCGTCGCCGTGAACCGGCGCGCGGCGGAGTTCATCGGCCACGATCCCAAGGTTGCGGTCGGACGTCCCGCGGAGGGTGTGCTGCGCGTCTGCCTTGAACGGGCGGAGCGTCTGCAGGCTGTCGGCGATGAACCGACCTTTGAGCATTACTTCAATGGCACCTGGTACGTTGTACAGGTGTTCCCGATCAGCGGCGACCTGCGGTGCATTGCCGCCACGGACGTTTCCAAACGCAAGGCGGACGAGTTCGAGATTCGCGAGAACGAAGGTCGGCTTGAAGAAGCCACGCGTATCGCCCAACTCGGCACGTTCAAGCTGATGTGGGACAGCGGCGCGATGCAGTGGTCGCCGCATATGTACATCCTGCATGAGGTGTCGACGGACACCTTCGATCCGAGCCGAGACGACTATCTTGGCCTGGTGCACCCGGAAGACCGCGAGATCGCGGATCGCATCAAGAAGGATGCCATGTCCGGCAAGCCCCTGTCGGGCACGGAGTACCGCCTACTGCACCGCGACAAGACCGTGCGCTGGATTCGTGTCGACGGCCGCGTTCTCTTCGATTCCGATGGCGCCCCCTACGGCTCCTTCGGCATTTGTCAGGACATCACGGACACGAAGAATCGCGAGCAGGAGCTGAACGATCTTCTGCGACGCAATGCCACTCTGTACGAAGCGCTCGAAGCGTCACCCATCGGCGTGGCAGTGCTCACGCCGGAAGACGGCCCGCCCGGGTTCTTCTACCTGAATGCCGAGTTCCAGCGCTTGACGCTGCACAACGGTTTTTCTCTACGGGGTCAGATGCTCGAAGCGCTGCGTCCGGCCGAGGACTCCAGTGCGGGCTGGCGCGCCGCCAGCGCCGCCCTGCAAGCCTCGGCATCGGGATCATTCGAATTGACCTGCGTGCGCCGCGACGGTTCTTCGTTCCTCGCCCAGCTTGAGATCGCGCCGGTGCGCGATTTTCCCGGGCGCGAAGCCATCGCCTACGTGATCAACCTGCGTGACATCACCATCGACCGCCAACGCGCCGAGGCTCTGTTGCAATCGCAGAAGATGGAGGCGCTCGGCCAGCTCTCCGGCGGCGTGGCGCACGAGATCAACAACCTGCTGCAGCCGGTAATCGCCCTGTCGGAACTGGGGGCTGCTGTCGCCGAGACGGATCCCGCCAAGGTCCGGCGTTACTTCGACGTCATTGGCGGCAGTGGTCGCAAGGCGCGAGATGTGGTGCGCCAGGTGCTGACGTTCGCACGCCGCGATCCGGTGCACGTGGCATCCCATCCGATCGCCGCGCTCACCGCCGACGCCCTAGATCTTGTGAACAACGCACTACCGCCGGGGATCACGCTCACCCGCCAGTTGATGTCGCGCGAAGCGCTGGCAACGGTCAATCCGACGCAGGTATCCCAGATCATCCTGAATCTGGTGAAGAACGCGGCCGACGCGATGGATGGCCGCGGCGAGGTGACTGTCAGTCTGGAACGGGTCGACCTGGACGAAGGCGCGGCCGGCGCGCTCAGTCTTGAGCCCGGCATGTGGGTTAGGCTTTCGGTCACGGATCACGGTTGTGGAATTAGTCGTGAAACACGTGACCGCATCTTCGAGCCGTTCTTCACCACAAAGCCGGTAGGGAAGGGGACAGGCCTTGGCCTGTCCGTGGTCTACAGTATCGTCACCGGATGGGGCGGAACCGTGCGGATCGACAGCGAAGTTGATAAGGGAACGACCGCGATGGTATACATTCCCGCCGATTCCGACACGGTTTGAACCTGCACCGGAGTTGCGCGGGGGTTCTGGAGAGCGTATGGCCGACATTCTCTTGGTCGAAGATTCGCCGGAAGTGAGCATGACCGTGCGCGAGATTCTCGTGGGCGCGGGTCATACCGTGGTTTCCGCCGGGACTGGCAACGAAGCCATGGACAAGCTCAAGGAGCGCGGCTTCGATCTCATCGTCAGCGATATCTGGATGCCCGGAATGGACGGCATCGCCCTTCTTAAGGAAGTCCGGGGTTCGGGCAACCGGGTGCCGGTCATCGTGATTTCCGGCGGCGCCCCCAATGCGCCGCTGACCTATACCGCACCGCTCGCGGCCACGTTCGGCGCGAACGAAGTGATCTACAAGCCGTTCGAGAAGGACGAGTTGTTGAACGCGGTGACGGCTGCCCTGGCGGCCTAAGCGTCCTTTGGACGCTACGCCCGGATCAACTGGCGTAGAACCTTTTCCATACTGACCGCCAAGGCCCAGCGCTCTTCTTGCTCGAGCGATTCAAGCGCCTTGCCGAGTTCCTGCAGCGGATCGACGCGCAGAAGGTTCTGGCCTTCATCGGTGATCATCAGGCGATGCACGCGGCGATCTTGTTTGTCGCTGACGCGACGCAAGTAGCCTTTGCGCACAAGCGCCGCGACAGTTTGCGAGGCTGTGCCCTTGGTCGTGCCCTGGAACTGGGCAAAGCCCGTCACGGTGCGGCGCTCGATCGTGGCCTCATCGAAATAGCGCAGCGCCGCCCACTGGGCAGGATTGAGCCCAGGCGTATAACCGAGATTGTAGGCGGCTTTGCCGACCTGCTCGATGAGCCGCGCGAGTCCCCGCACGGAAAGTTTTGGATCGTTACGCACGGATAATCGGGTCGTATTTCACGAGGAGTTCTCCCCACACGGGCGGTAGTATATCTTCACAAATCAGCGACATGAAGGAGATTGTCTCTATTCCTTGTCGCGGGGTCGGCAGCCCGATCCCGCCGTGCCGCCGCATCCGAAATCGTCGCAAGTGCCGTTCACCGACATGTTCCTTGACCCCTACATGATAGCCGCGCCGTTCCTGCGGCGTCTCGACGCCGAGACGGCCCATGGTCTGGCGATCCGATTTCTGCGAACGGGCCTCGCGGGAGCTCTATATCGCGCCGCGCCGGACCCTGCCTGCTTGCGGCAACGCCTGTGGGACAGGGACTTCCAAAATCCGATCGGTCTCGCCGCCGGATTCGACAAGAACGCGAGAGCACCTGCGGAACTGCTGAAACTTGGCTTTGGCTTTGTGGAAGTCGGCGGCGTCACGCCGCGCCCGCAGCCGGGTAATCCGCGGCCACGCGTGTTCAGGTTGAATGAGGACCGTGCCGTTATCAACCGCATGGGCTTCAACAATGACGGTATGGAGGCGGTCGCGGCGCGCCTGTCCGCCTGCCGGGACAGACGCGGCCCGGTGGGCGTGAACCTCGGGAAGAACAAGGACAGCACCGACGCGGTCGCCGACTACGCGGACGGTGCGCGCCGTTTCGCCCCCCATGCGGATTTCCTGGTCGTGAACGTGTCGTCGCCAAACACGCCGGGGCTGCGGATGCTTCAGGACATCGCACCCTTGCGCGCGATCCTGGCGGCGGTGCGTGCTGCCCGCGACGAAAGCGGCGCGACGCCGCCGTTGCTCCTAAAGATCGCGCCGGACCTCGCGTTGGATGACGTCAGTGCGATTGTGGATCTCGCCCTCGCGCAAGGACTCGACGGCCTGGTGGTCAGCAACACCACCATCAGCCGGCCCGCGACGCTGCAATCGCCGCGTCGCGCCGAGACCGGCGGCTTGAGCGGGCGACCGCTGCTCGGGCTATCCCTCGACGTCTTGCGCCATGCCGCGCGGGCGAGCGGTGGCCGTCTGCCCTTGATCGGCGTCGGCGGTATCGCCTCCGGCGCGGATGCTTACGCCAAGATCCGGGCCGGAGCGTCGCTCGTACAGCTTTACACAGCCTTGGTATTCGAAGGGCCCGCCCTCGTGCAGCGCATCAAGGATGAACTCGTTGCGTTGTTGGCCACGGATGGATTCGCCAAGGTCGCTGCCGCCGTGGGGGCCGACCGATGAGTCCGCGGCCCATCGCCGGCTTGTCCGAGATCGCCGATCGCTTCGACGGTTTCATCCTGGACCTGTGGGGCGTCATCCATGATGGTCAAACGCCCTATCCGCCCGCGCCGGAAACGCTGCGCAAGCTCACGGCCGCCGGGAAAAAAACGCTGCTGCTGTCCAACGCGCCCCGGCGCGCCCACGCACTCGTGACGACGATGAGCGGCATGGGAATCCCGCGCGACAGCTATGGCGAGGTGCTGTCGTCCGGTGAGGCGACGCGCGACGCCCTGATCGCGCGCGACGATCCGTTCTTCGCAGCCCTCGGCAATCGCGCCTTCCACCTCGGGCCGGAGCGGGACCGCACGGTCTTCGAGGATACCGGCGTTGAAATAGTCGACGATATGGCAAAGGCCACCTTCGTGGTGAACACGGGTCCTTACGACCTGTCGGACCCGCTGGAGAAAGCCGATCCCATTCTGGCCGCGGCCCGGAAGCACAATCTGCCCATGGTCTGCGCGAACCCGGACATCGTGGTGATCCGTGCAGGCGAGCGCGTGGTCTGCGCCGGCGCGATGGCCAAGCGATACGAAGACATGGGTGGCCGCGCTGCTTATCGCGGCAAGCCCGATCCGGTGATCTACGAATTGGCGATCAAGCAGCTCGGCATCGCGGACCGCGCGCGCGTGGCCGTCGTGGGCGACGCCTTGGAAACCGATATCAAGGGGGCGGCGAGCGTCGGCGTGCCGGCGATCTGGTGTACCGGCGGCATTCACGCGGCGGCATTGGGCGTTTCCTATGGTGTCGCTGCCGACCCGGCGAAGGCAATCGCGCTCGCGGCCAAGGAAGGCTACAGCCCGGCGTACATCATTCCGGGATTCTTCTGGTAGGCGGAGCATTCTCCGGCGACGTGGACTTCCGGTTCGCCGTAGAGAATGCGACCAAACAACAATGTAGACCGCGATTGCGGTCTAGAACGAGAACTGCTCGTCCAGAATGCGCTCTTGGAGATTGTGCTCGCTGTCGAACAGCAGCGGGATAGCGATGCTGCGATCTTCGCGCACAGTCACTTCCGCGACATCGCGCACTTCGTCACGGTCCGCCACGGCGCTCACCGGGCGCTTGTCCTGCTCCATGATCACGAACCTCACGGTCGCCCGATGGGGCAGTACCGCACCGCGCCAACGCCGCGGTCGGAACGCGCTGATCGGCGTCAGCGCGAGCACATTGGAGTCCAGCGGCAGCACCGGGCCGTGGGCGGAAAGATTATAGGCACCGGAGCCCGCTGGCGTGGAGATCAGCACGCCGTCGCAGGACAACTCGCTGAGGCGTTCGCGGCCGTCGACGAAGATCTTGATCTTCGCCGCCTGGCGCGTCTGCCGCAGCATGGAGACTTCGTTGATCGCGAGGGCTTCCACCACGCGCCCGTCCGCGGTCTGCGCCGACATGCGCAACGGATGCAGCATCACCTGGTCGCTTTTGGAGATGCGTGTCGGCAGGTCGTCGTCCTTGTACGCGTTCATCAGGAACCCGACCGTGCCGCGATGCATGCCGAAGATGGGCCGCCCAAGCGCCATGTAGGTATGCAGCGCTTCCAGCATGAAGCCGTCGCCGCCGAGCGCCACGATCACCTCCGCCTTGTCCGGCGGGGTTTGGCCATAGCGCGCCGTCAGGTCGCGCAGGGCGGCGCTCGCGGCCTCGGTTTCGCTCGCGACGAAGGCGATGCGGGTTGGTGTCCGCTCGAAAGCCATGCAGCGTTCTTTCCGTTCGGACGAGGCGGCCTAGCCGCCGGTGACACTCATGTGGCGCCCCACCGCGGGGCGGCTGTGGCGGCGGTCGATGACGAAGTCGTGCCCCTTCGGCTTGCGGCCGATGGCTTCGTGAATCGCCGCGATCAGCGGCTCATCGCTCTCGCTCTGCCGCAATGGCTTGCGCAGGTCGGCCGCGTCCTCCTGGCCCAGGCACATATATAAGGTGCCGGTGCAGGTAAGCCGGACGCGATTGCAGGCCTCGCAGAAATTGTGGGTCATCGGCGTGATGAAGCCGACGCGGCCGCCGGTCTCGGCAACGCGCATGTAGCGCGCCGGTCCGCCGGTGTTGTCCGGGATCGACGTCATCGTCCAGCGCTTGGCCAGCCGCGCGCGCACGACGGAGAGCGGTAGATACTGATCCGTCCGGTCGCCGTCGATGTCGCCCATCGGCATGGTCTCGATGAACACGAGGTCGAAGCCCTCGCGTCCGCACCAGGCGACCATCTCATCGAACTCGTCCTCGTTGACGTCTCGCAACGCGACGATGTTGATCTTCACTTTCAAGCCCGCCGCTTGAGCGGCCTTGATGCCGTCCATCACCTGGGCGTGGTTGCCCCACCGGGTGATCGTCTTGAAGCGATCCGCGTCCAGGGAGTCCAAAGAGATATTCACGCGCCGCACCCCGGCGGCGCGCAAGCGCTCCGCGGCCCCGGCGAGTTGGGTGCCGTTGGTCGTGAGGGTCAGTTCCTCGAGGGCGCCGGTCTTCAGATGACGCCCGAGGCTCTCGACCAAGCTCAAGACATTCTTGCGGACCAGGGGCTCGCCTCCGGTCAGGCGGAGCTTTTTCACTCCCAGGCCGACGAAGGTGCTGCACACCCGATCGAGCTCCTCCAGGGACAGGAGCTCGGCGCGCGGCACAAAGGTCATGTCCTCCGACATGCAGTAGACGCAGCGAAGGTCGCATCGGTCGGTGACCGAAACGCGCAAGTAACTGATGGCGCGGCCAAATGGGTCGATCATGATCCCGGAAATATAGGGGTTTTTCCCGGCATTCCAAGGCCATAGGGCCCCATTAGCGCGGTTTCGGACGCCGGGCATCGGGATCGTCAACCACCTCTAGGTCAACGACGCCGGCATTGATCAGCATCTTGCCCGTGTTTTCGAAGTTCACCGTGACCCGGTCCCCCACGGCGGACTGGACCTGACCCAGGCCCCAGTCCGGCTGGGCCGGGTTGACCACCCACATCCCAGGCGCGAGTTCATGCGGCATGGACCAAGTCTATTCGGGCCGGCCGGCGCGCCCAAGCTTCCTGGTCGTGGGTTTTCAGCCTAAATGACCCCCTGCTAGATTGCTCCGCCATCGGGGCGTGCCAAGACGGCATGAGAGTTGGGAAGAATTTCCATGTTTGAGTTCCATGTCTGAATCAGTTTCCACAGTCGATCCGCTGCTGCTCGCGCAGCTCCTGTGCACGCGGTTGGCCCACGATCTGGCTGGTCCGATCGGCGCGGTCGCGGCCGGCGTCGAACTGACCGCTGGCGACCCGGCACAAGTTGATGCGGAAACGCTCGGCCTCATCGGCAACAGCTCCGCTGCGGCCTCGCGCAAGCTCAAGTTCCTGCGCTCCGCCATGGGCGTTCCAGCGGGCCACAGCGGCGCCATCGGCGATCTGCCGGGCTTGGTGGAAGGGTTCCTGCATGCGACGGCCGGACGCAGTGGTCCCGCCGCATTGCATTGGCCTGACTCCGCGGCGGTCGCGACTGCCGCCACGCGCGTCGGCACGAACGCGGTGCCGATTATCCTCAACCTGTGTCTCTTGGTCCTGGAAGCCCAGCCTATGTGCCGCAGCCTCACGCTGACGGTCGATGGAGGCATCACGGTGATCGCCGAAGGCGACGCATCCCGCCCCAGCGCGTGGCGCTCCGATGTGGGCGAAATCCTTAACGGAGGTGCAGTCGCACCCACCGCCAAGAGCATCCAGATTCACCTGCTTTACGCCATCGCGGCACAGGCCGGCGGGCGAGTCTTGATCGAGTCGAATGGATCGACCCTTCAGGCTGCCTTTTCAAGCCCGTAACACGTGCAGAGACGCGTGCGCCGGACCCTTGCCGGTGTCTCATACCAATGAAATGTCGCGCGCTAACGCGCGTGCATTGAATCCGTTAACCTTCGCACGGTAACGTTTGCAGAATTGGGGCCAAAGACCGGCGAGGCGCCGGCCGTAGTCGGGCGCAGATTCAAAATGAAGCGCTGTTTGATCGTGGATGATTCGCGTGTCATTCGGCGCGTCGCCGCGAAGATCATTCAGGATCTCGGCTTCGAGGTTGAAGAAGCCGAAAACGGGAAGAAGGCGCTGGAGGCGTGCCGCGCGCGCATGCCGGACCTGGCGCTGATCGACATGGACATGCCCGTGATGGACGGACGTTCGTATTTGCGCGAACTGCGCAACCTGCCGGGGGGCGACAAGGTGGTGGCGATCTTCTGCACCACGGATGCGGATGCGCCTTTGATCGAACTGGGACTCGCCGCCGGCGCGAGCGAGTTCATCATGAAGCCATTCGACAGCGATATTGTCCGCTCCAAGTTTCTGCTGCTCGACATCCTCTGACGCCGATGACGCCAGAAGACTTCACCTTTGTTGCGCGACTCTTGAAGGATCAGACGGGTCTCGTGCTGACCCGCGACAAGGCGTATCTGGTCGAGAACCGCCTCCAGGCCGTGGTGCGCGAGCATCGTTTCGCCGATCTGACCGAACTCATGGCGGAAGTGCGCGGTGGGAATCCCACCGCGACGACCGATCTCATCGACGCGATGATGTCCAAGGATACGGGTTTCTTCCGCGACTGGAAGCCGTTCAAACATCTCGCCGAAGTCGTGCTGCCGAACTTGCGCCGCGCCCGGATGGCGAAGCGCACGTTCCGCATCTTGTGCGCGGGGTGTGCCACCGGGCAGGAAGCTTACTCCGTCGCGATGCAGATCGTGGAGGAAGCGCAGCATTTCGCGGGTTGGCGCGTGGAGATCGTCGGGATTGATCTTTCCGCATCCGCCATCGCGTCGGCGGAGCGCGGCGCCTACAACCAGTTCGAGGTCCAACGCGGCCTGCCGATCCGTCGCCTGCTGCGGCATTTCACCAAGGACGGCACCGGTTGGAAGATCAACGACAACCTCCGGCGCATGGTCTTATTCCGCGTCGGAAACCTGCTTGAAGACGTTTTCCCGCTCGGGCGCTTCGACGTGGTGCTGTGCCGAAATGTGCTCATCGCATTCGATCAACAGACCAAGGTCGCGACCTTGCAGAAGCTTGCACGCCTCTTGAGCGACGACGGCGTCCTCTATGTCGGGGTGAACGAGAGCATCACCGGCGTATCGGGCGCCTTCCGGGTGATTGCCTCCAACCTCGGGATTTATGCGGCCCAGCGCGAAGGCGTGCCGCCGGCGCATTCCATGGCCGCACATCTCTAAGAAAAAGCGAGCGGCGGTGAAATGAAAAACGGCGGGGAGTGACCCCCGCCGTTTGAACTTTTCAACCGTTGCGTCGGTCGAGCTAGGCGACAGCGGCCTTCTTTGTCACGCCGCCCGCGGTGCCTTCCGCTTCTTCGGCTTCGCGCAACACGTAGCCGCGGCCCCACACGGTCTCGATGTAGCTCTCGCCGCCCGTGGCGGTCGCGAGCTTCTTGCGGAGTTTGCAGATGAAGACGTCGATGATCTTGAGTTCCGGCTCGTCCATTCCGCCGTAAAGGTGGTTCAGGAACTGCTCCTTCGTGAGCGTCGTGCCCTTGCGCAGCGCGAGCAGCTCGAGGATGCCGTATTCCTTGCCGGTGAGGTGCAGTGGCGCGTTGTCGACTTCCGCGGTGCGCGCCTCGAGGTTCACGGTGAGGCGTCCCACAGTGACTTTCGGCTGGGCATGGCCCTTGGAGCGGCGGACGATCGCCTGAATGCGCGCGACCAGTTCTTCGCGATTGAACGGCTTGGTGAGGTAGTCGTCGGCGCCGACGCCGAAGCCCTGCACCTTCTTATCGGCCTCCGTGAGACCCGACAGGATCAGCACCGGAGTGGCGATCTTCGAGCTGCGCAGCTGGCGGATGACATCCATCCCGTCCATGTCCGGCAACATCAGATCGAGAATGATCAGGTCGTAATCGTAAATTTTTCCGAGATCGAGGCCGTCTTCGCCGAGATCGGTAGAGTCGATCACCCATGCTTCCTTGCGGAGCATGGTGGTGATGGCTTGCGCGGTTGAGGGATCGTCCTCAACTAACAGGATACGCATGATATTGTGCCCCGCTGATACCGGCCCACTACGACTTATTAAAGATATTAACATGGCTGAATCGCGATTTCTAACAAAACCTGCGAGTCGCGCCGGATTCACGTCAAAATCAGCCTGCGGTTGGTTGAAAAAACCATCGGGTTTACCGCGCATTAACGAGGTTTCGTTAACAAAGTAGGCTTGGCTATCCCTCACGTCCGGAGCCTCTATGACGGCTGCCCTGACCGCATTTGTTTCCAACCTCGACCGTCTGCCGACCCATCAGGTCTTCGGCAAGGTCGCGGCTGTGCAGGGGCTGCTGATCGAGGTGGCTGGCGTTCAGAACAATCTGTCCATCGGCGACCGCTGCAACATCATCTCCCGCGACGGCCGGATTGTCCCCTGTGAAGTTGTGGGTTTCCGGGAGGGCCGGGCCTTGGCCATGCCGTTCGGTCCCCTCGAAGGGATTGGGTTGGGGTGCCGGGCCGAGATCGCCGATGCGGCACCTGCTGTGTACCCAAGCGACCGGTGGCTCGGCCGGGTGATCGACGCCATGGGCCGGCCGATCGACGACGAAGGTCCGCTGGTCGACGGCACTGTGCCGTACCTCATCAAGGCGCCGCCGCCGCCGGCGCACCAGCGCAAGCGGGTGGGCGGCAAGCTCGACCTGGGTATTCGCGCCATCAATCTGTTCACCACCTGCTGCCAAGGGCAGCGCATGGGAATCTTCGCCGGCTCCGGCGTCGGTAAGTCGACCATCCTGTCCATGATGGCGCGCTACACCAACGCGGACATCACCGTGGTCGGCCTGGTGGGTGAGCGCGGCCGCGAGGCGCGCGAATTCATCGAAGACGATCTCGGGCCCGAGGGTCTCGCCCGCAGCGTCGTGGTGGTCGCCACCTCCGACGAACCGCCCTTGATGCGCCGCCAAGCGGCCTACGTGACGCTCGCGGTGGCGGAGTACTTCCGCGACCAGGGCAAGAACGTGCTGTGCCTGATGGACTCGGTGACTCGCTTTTCCATGGCGCAGCGCGAGATCTCGCTCTCCGCCGGTGAACCGCCCGCCGCTAAGGGCTACACGCCCACAGTGTTCGCGGAACTGCCGAAGCTGTTGGAACGCGCGGGGCCGGGACGCAAGAAGAGCGGCAATATCACGGGCCTGTTCACCGTGCTCGTCGAAGGCGACGACCACAACGAACCGATTTCGGACGCGGTGCGCGGCATCCTCGACGGCCACATCGTGCTCGATCGCGCGATCGCCGAACGCGGCCGCTATCCGGCGCTGAACATCCTGCGCTCGATCTCCCGCACCATGCCGGCGTGCAACGAGGACGACCAGAACGAGTTGATCGCGCGCGCGCGCAAGATCATCTCGACTTACGAGGACATGGCGGAACTGATCCGCTTGGGCGCCTATCGCAAGGGATCGAACGCGGAAGTGGACGAGGCGATCTACTACTTCCCGCGCATCGAAGCGATCCTGCGGCAATTGAAGACCGACAAGACCGATCTCGCCACCTGCTACAAGCTGCTCGCCGAAGCGCTGGCGCCCCCGGCGCCCATGCCGGTCATGGAAGCCGCGCCCGCCAGGCCCGCGCGGCGCTGAGGGATAACCGGTGGCCCCAAAAGATCTCCATACGCTGATCCGCATCCGGAAATGGGATGTGGACGAGAAGCAACGTGCCGTCGGCGCGCTCCTGCGGCGGGAAGAATCCATTTTGGAGAATCAAACGGCGCTGGACGAGGAAATGAAGCGCGAAATGGCGCTCGCCTCCCAGACCAATCCCACCGAGCGCTATACGCTTGTGCCTTATCTCGATCGCTGCGAAGACCGCAAGAAGGTCATGGCGTCGCTGCTGGTGGAAGTCCGCCGCGCAATCGACGCCGCCCGCGATGAGCTTGCCGAGTCCTATCGGAACCTGAAGACTTTCGAGGTCACGCAGGAAGCGCGCGAAACGAAGGAAGAGGCGGAAGAGACCCGCCTCGAGCAGATGGAGCTCGACGAGATGGGCCTGACGCTCCATCGGCGCAAGCAAGCCGGATTCTGACCGGAAGCGTCTATTTTCCGAGACTGAGGCTTGCGGACGCCACAAATCCCATGGTGCGTCCGTCATCCAACGTCACACGTACCCACGCGCCGCTGGGATCTGTCTCGAACGCCGTGACCTGATCACCCTTATCGAGCATCGCCACGACATCGAAAACGTCGCCGGGGCCGTTGCGCAATACCGCGCCGTCGGCGACCACGTTGAATTTCTGCGGCGGAAGCTTGAGCGTCAGCGTCTCAACCACGGTCGGCGCAGGCTTGACGGCGATGGGTGTCGGCGGTCCCGATGTGCGCAGCGCGATGGTGGTGCTCATGGCGAGGATCGCGCCGAACAGGGCGAGCGGCAGGAGCTGGATGGTCGGCGCCCAGCCGGGCTGTGCCCATCGATCCTTGAGCACGCGGCCGGTGGGCAAGCCGATGCCGGCAATCATCCTCTCAACATCGCCGCGCACGTCCGCCGCCTGCGCATAGCCCCGCGCTTGCAGGGCGGCGTTGCGTGCCAGTTCCAGTTCGCCGCGGGACCTGAATGCGCGGGCCTGGCGCAGGAGCAGCCGCGCATTGCGGTCCGCCGGCTTTCGCCCGCCGCGGATGTTGTTGAGCAGCGCGCGCACGGTTTCGCGCGGTCCGTCGGGCCAAGCCCACCAACCGGCGATCCAGCTCACGAGCGAGGCGCGGATAGCGGCCTTGTCGGCGCAATCCCGGCAGTAGACGCCGCCGAGGGTCCGCCGTTGAACGCGCTTCAAACGTCCCCAGACCATGTCGAACAACACATAGCGCGGCTGCGCCGTGAGTTGTCCGCACTGGCACAGCACCGGCGCGTCGGCAGGCGCGCGCTTCGGTGGTGGCTCGGGCGGACGGGCTTCTGTTCTGGGTTCTGCGCGCGGCGGATCGGGATTGCGCGGTTCGGCCTTGGGCTCAGTCCGGGGCGGTGGTTCGGCGGCACGTGGCTTATCCGCGGCGCTCGGCGCATCCTTCCAGGGGCGGTCGTAGGCCGCGCGCTTTTTCGGATCTATCAGCGTGGCATAGGCTTCATGCAGCCGGTGGAATTGCTTTGCCGCGATCGGCGATGGATTGAAGTCCGGATGCAGACGCTTCGCCTTGGCGCGGAACGCCGACTTGATCGTGGTGATGTCGCATTCCACCTCGACGCCCAGCGCGACGTAGTAACCCTTGGGATCGCGGCCGCTCATGACGGATCGAGACGTCGTTTTGAACGCGGACTGGGTGCAAACCACTTGGGCCCAGAGTTAATAATGCTGTCTTCCATTGTCACGGTATACTGCACGCCAGCGTCATCGGTCGCGAACGTCACGCGTAAGGACCTCGCGACAATCTCGTTGGCGAGGTCGTCGACGATGGTGGCGACGAGTTGTTCGACCCCCGCGCCGGGGACGACCTTCAGGTAGTCCTTGAAGCTCTCGCGTTCGAGCAAATAACGCTCCGGCGCGTACTCGACGGTCAACACGCCCCCCGAGAACGGCAAACTCAGAGTGACAGTCGTCGGATGGTCACCGGCGGGCGCGGGCGTTGTGCGCAAGCGATCACGCGGAGAGGAGGGTCCAGTCATGGCCGTATTTTCACACCCCCCGCCTCAAACCCAAAGCCCACTCTTGTCTTGGCTTACCCGCAAGGTGCTGGGATCGGGGAATTTTTTCACGACCTGAAAGGTTAATCCGCCGACCAGATTCATCGCCGCGTTGGAACTGGCGAGAATGCCGACGAGGTCGCGCTGCATTTGCTCCGGCAAGGGCGCCTTGGTGCGGATCATTACGTCGAAATTGCGCGAGTCCTTCTTGAACATACCGTCGACCTGCAAGGGGCCGAGGCGGGACAGATCGAGGTCGATGACAAAGCGCGTGCCACCGCCGCGTTTGCGCTTTTCCGCTTCCGCGTCCGGATCGGTCTCGCGCATCAGCAGGCGGATGCGCTCGACCCGGCCGTCCGCCTGCCAGGGCATCGGCAAAGTGCGCCACTCGCTGCCGACATCGCGCGCCTGACGGCCGAGATCGGCGACTTCCGCCGCAAGCTGTCCCGCCAGATGCGCGCCGCGCGGGCCCGCCCGTTCCAGCGCGCGCAACGTCGCATCGCCCGGCCACTGCCGTGCTTCCCCGGTCCGTAGGGCCTGGGCGAACGACATCATGGCGACGGCGGTGCGTGGGCCCCCGTCGGGTATCGCATTCAGCAATTGCTGCGCCGCTTGTGGATCGATCCGCTGCAACAGCTGCACCGCATCGGCCAGCGTCGACCACCCCGGCTGCGCGACGGACAGCGGCACCAACGCGGCCGGCGGTGCGGGCACCGGTAACACAGTCGGCACTTGGGCGCGCACGTCCATCGTAACGGTCGTGCCGATGGGCAGGTTGGCGCGAATGTTGAACTGCACATCCGCATCGGCGATGCGCACCACCGGCACGCCATCAGCGATGCGGATGACGGTGCCGGTCACCACTGCGGCGGGCGCGGGAGTCTGCACGGTCGCGGGCGGTTGCGGTGTGGCGGCCGGCCAACCGGCGCTGCGTGGCAGCTGAAGGCCGGGCGCGGGTTCTGCGGCATCGATCGGGATAGACACCGGTTGCGCCGGAGCTTGTGTCATCGCAGGCGTGGCATTCGGCTGCGTCGGCATATTCGTGACCACGGTGGGCACCACATCGATCACCGGCGGCAGACCGCTCAACGCGGCGACGGCAGGCGGCGGTGATGGTGCGATGGGCGCGGCCGTCGGCAGCGTGATCGCGGTGATCTTCAGCGCCAGATCGGCGCCTGTGGCGAAAACCGGCGCGGTCGGTGCGGGCGGCGCAGCGGGAACGGCAAGTGCTGTTCCCGTTTGCGGGGCCGGCTGCGGCTGCGCTGGCGTGACGCTCGACGCGACCACCGGCGCGATCAGTGGCGTCGTGCCCGGCAGTGTCGGAATCGTGACGCCCGTCAGGAGAACGCCGTCCGGCACCGGTGGCGCGCTCAACACGAAAGCGGAAATCGTCGGCAGGGCGGTCACCGGTTGCGAGCCGCCCGGCCACCATGCTTGCCCTGTCGGAATTGGCGGCGGTGTTCCCGGCGCGCCGGGCGGTGGCGGCGGTGTCTGGACTTGCGGCGCCGGTGTGCGGGCTTGTTGCAGCGGCTGACCGTTGAGCGCGACCAGACGCACGGTGAGTTGCTGCGGCGATTTGGCAGTCACCTCCACCTCGAGGGTCGCGCCTTCCGGCAAGGGCACGTCGGTGCGCAGCGGAAGGTCGCCCTTCGGTGTCGCCAGCACCGGCATCCGTGGATCCGGTCCGCGCTCGACGGTGCCGACGATCCGCGTGCCGACCGGCAAGGCGGCCGCGGCCGGCGGCGGCGACGGCACTGTGGCGACGACCGGCGCGGGACGCGGCGGCGGGGTCGGCTGCAAGGGCTGACCATTCAGCGCGATCAAGCGTACGGTCACTTGCTGCGGCGATGTGCGCGCGACCTCGACCTCAAGCCGTGCGCCTTCGGGCAGCGTCATGGCGGTGCGCAGCGGGATGTCGCCTTTCGGCGTCGCCAGCAGCGGCACGCGCGGATCGGGCCCGCGCTCGATCGTCCCGACGATCTTGGTGCCGACAGGCGTCGCGGCCAGCGCGGGGGTCGGATCAACGACGGTTGCAATCGGGGCCGGTGCCGCTCGCGGCGTCGGAGCTTGTTGGATCGGTTGCCCGTCCACGGCGGTGAATTTCACGGTGAGTTGCTGCGCTGTGGCGCGCACTACCTCCACCGTCAGTTTCGCGCCGTCCGGCACGGGCGCGGGATTCGGCGTGCGCAGGGAAACGTCGCCGGCGGCGGTGGCGAGCAGGGTCACGCGCGGATCGGGGGTCGGTGTCGCGATGCCTTCGAACTGCGCGCCGGCTTGCAGCAAGGCGAGCGCCGGCGGTGGGGCAGCCACCGTCGCCACCGGCTGCGCAGCGGCGGCGGCCGCAAGCATCTGCGGCAAAGGTGAACTTGACGGCGGGACCGTGGTCATGGCGTGCCCGCGAGGCCGTGATCAGCCGGCGATCAGCCGCTCGGCGATGGCCTCGATATCGACAGCGGCTTCCGAGGTCGGCGAGCGTGTCAGGATCGGCGTCTGGTTGCGGATGGCCTCGCGCACGCGCGCGTCACGGCGCACCACACCCGCCAGCGGCGGCGAGATCTTCAGGAAGCTCTGACAGGCCTTGTGCAGGGTCTGATAGGTGCGGTCGCCTTCGCGCGCGGAGTTCGACGCGTTGACGATGATGCGGATGTCCGTGGTCGGCCGTTCCATCACCGTGATCTTGATGAAGGCATAGGCGTCCGTCAGCGCTGTGGGTTCGTCGCTCGTGACCACCAGGATCGTGTCGGCGGCCTTGGCGAGTTGGCGCACGGATTTCTCTACGCCGGCGCCGAGGTCGAGCACGATGCGGTCATAGCGCGATGCGACCAAGCTCAGGTCCTCGCCGAGCAGCTGAAGGCGCGACAGGGGAATATTGGCGAGACTGCCGGAGCCGGAGCGCCCCGCGATCACGTGGAAGCCGCCCGCCTCATACGGCATGGCCGCTTGGTTGAGCGACAGCTTGCCCGCGATCACGCTGCCGAGATCGTACTTGGGCATCAATCCCAGCTGGATGTCGATATTCGCCAGGCCCAAATCGCCGTCGAACAGCAGCGTGCGCTGATTGCGCCGCGCGAACGCGTGACTCAGGGTGATCGAGATGAAGGTCTTGCCGACGCCGCCCTTGCCGGACGCCACGGCAATGATCTTGCCGCGCTTCGCGGAGACCGGCTTTCCCGCCATTCGCATGTCGCTCATCGTTTTACCTCGGAGCGAATGCCGGTGGCGCGCAGCACTTGCGCGGTCGTCTGCTCAGGCTTGGGTTGCAGGTCTTCTTCGGGCGGCAGGATCAGCCGCGCCATCGAGACCGGATTGATGGCGCACAGGCCGGTGGCAACGTGCGGATTCAGGCTAACCTCACTGAACATAAGCTGACCGCCGTCGGCGGCGGAGAGAATTGCGCCCAAACGCCGGGTCATATCAAGACGCGTCGCGAGCAATCGCGTGGCGCCCGCCGTGCCAAACGCTTCGCCGATATCGGCCGCTTCGCCGGCGTCGCCGCCGGCGGCCAGCACCAGGATCGGCTCCACGTCGGCGGCGTTCACCAGGCCCTTCAGGTAATCCATGTCGTGATGGCTGAAGGGATTGAGGCCGGGGCTGTCGATGAACACCAGATCGTTCACGGCCATCATGTCCTTCACGACATGGCCCAGCGCGTCGGGGCCGCGCACTTGGCGCAGATCGACTTCGAGGATCGAGGTAAACGCGGCGAGCTGTTCGATCGCGCCGGCGCGGATGGTGTCGGCGGTGATCACGCCCACGGGCCGTCCGGCGAGACGCGCGCGCGCGGCCAGCTTGGCGGTGGTGATGGTCTTGCCCGTGCCCGGCGGTCCCACCAGCATGAACGGGCGCGGGGCCTTGCGCTCCGGCAGGGGCGCGAAGTCGAAATGGTCCTCAAGGGCGGCGGCGCAGGCCATGGTCGGCGAGCCCACTTCCACGGCTTGGGCGGCGGTCACCAGCTTCTCGAGCAGGCGCGCCGGCGTGCCGTGATAGCTCAGCGCCTCGCGCACCTTGTCGGAGAACGGCGTGGCGTTGCGCCCCGTCAGCGCGCGGTCGACGGCTTCGTCTTCGGAGGGGTCGTCCAATGCGGCGGTAATGCGCACGCCCTGGCCGTCGGAGGAACGCTGGGTGGACACGATGATCGCGTCCTCCCCGAGTTCCTCGCGCACCAGCCGCATGGCTTCCGCCATGGTCGGAGCGTTGTAGGATTTGAGCCGCATCGACTTCCCCGGGCGCGGCGCCCTGCAGTGGCCGCGCTGCTTATTCTATCCCGCCTTCAGGCCGGTCTACACCTGTCCAACGGTGCGGATCTTGGCCTTCGGGTGGATTTCGTTCTGCGACATCACCACCGTCATAGGACGGAAGCGGTCGATGATCGAGCGGACATAGGGCCGTACGGTCGGCGAGGTCAGCAGAACCGGCGTTTCGCCCTGCATGGCGAAGCGCTCGAAGCTCTGGCGGACCGCCGCAATGAATTCCTGGAGCTTGGACGGCGCCATGGACAACTGGCGGTCCTCGCCTTGGCCCATGAGCGCCTCGGCGAACTCCTGCTCCCATTCCGGCGACAGCGTGACGAGCGGGATGACCCCGTTCTCGTCGACATTGGTGTCGGACAACTGCCGGGCCAGGCGCGCGCGCACATGCTCGGAGATGAGCAGGACGTTGCGGGTAATGGCGCAGGCTTCCGACACGCCCTCGAGGATGGTCGGCAGGTCGCGGATCGAGATGCGCTCGTTGAGCAGGTTCTGCAGCACGCGCTGGATCCCGGCGACGGAGATCTGCGTGGGCACGATTTCGGCGACGAGCTTTTGTTGTTCCTTGTCGAGTTCCGCCATGAGTTTCTGCGTCTCCGTGTAGGAGAGCAGTTCGGACATGTGATCGCGCACGACCTCGGTAAGGTGCGTGGTGATGACGGTGGGCGGATCGACGACGGTGTAGCCGCGGAACAGCGCTTCTTCGCGGTTGGAGGCGTCGATCCACAGAGCAGGAAGGCCAAACGTGGGTTCGCGGGTGCGTTCGCCCGGCAGGGAGATGTCCTCGCCGCGCGGGTCCATGACCAGCAGCATGTTCGGGCGCAGGTCGCCCTTGCCGGCTTCGACTTCCTTGACGAACACGGCGTAGGAGTTCGCGGGCAACTGCATGTTGTCCTGGATGCGCACCGCCGGCATGACGAAGCCCATGTCGGTGGCAAGCGCGCGGCGCAGCGACTTGATCTGGTCCGTGAGGCGATGGTTCTCGTTGTTGATCAGCGACAGCAGGCCGTAGCCCAGCTCGAGGCGGACCTGATCGATCTTCATCGCTTGCGAAATCGGCTCTTCCGCCACAGGCACGTTGTGCTGCGACTGCATGGCGTTGGCTTCGGCCGCCTTGGCTTGTTCGGTGCTCGTGACGAAGCTCAGGTAGGCCGCGGCGCCGCCGCATCCGACGGCGATCATCATGAAGGGGAGCAGCGGCACGCCCGGCAGCATCGCCATCGCGACCGCCAACACCGCGCTCATGCCGAGCGCTTTCGGGTATCGGGTGAACTGCTTGCCGATGGCGGCGTCCATCGTCTCGGTCAGGCCGCCCTTGGAGACCATGATACCGGCGGCGGTGGAGACGATCAGCGCGGGGATCTGGGTGACCAGGCCGTCACCGACCGTGAGGCGCGTGTAGATGTCGGCGGCCTTCGCGAACGGCAGGTCGCGCTGGATCATGCCGATGATCATGCCGCCGATCACGTTGATCGCGGTGATGATGATGCCGGCGACCGCGTCGCCGCGCACGAACTTCGACGCACCGTCCATGGCACCGAAGAAGTCGCTTTCTTTCTGCAGTTCTTCGCGGCGGGTGCGGGCGTCTTTCTCGTCGATCAGGCCGGCGGACAGGTCCGCGTCGATCGCCATCTGCTTGCCGGGCATGGCGTCCAAGGTGAAGCGCGCGGTCACTTCGGCGATACGCGTCGAACCCTTGGTGATGACCATGAAGTTCACCAACGTCAGGATCGAGAACACGATCACGCCGATGACGAAGTTGTCGCCCATGATGAAGCCGCCGAACGCCTGAATGACGTGACCGGCGGCGTGGGTGCCTTCGTGGCCGTGCGACAGGATCAGGCGGGTCGAGGCAAGGTTCAGCGCGAGGCGCAGCAGGGTGGCGATCAGCAGCACCACCGGGAAAGAATTGAACTCGAGCGCTTTGCGGATGAACACGATGGTCATCAGGATGAGCACCGCGAGGGTGATCGAGAGAGCGAGTGCGATGTCGAGCAGCCACGCCGGCAGCGGCATGATCAGTACGACCATGATCAGCACGAGGCCGATGGCGAAGCCGAGGTCGCCGCGCTTCAGTGAGTCCGACGCGCGATCGAAGAACGCGCCGTAGTTCACGGGCGCGGACACCTGCATCGGCGCCGATGTGGTGGCCGGAACGGATGCTGCCGTGGATTCGGCCGTATCGGCCATGCCCCTGATCCCTCTAAACTTTTTCGGGGCGACCCACCCCTATTGCGCGCACCCTGAAAGTGCTGCCGGGCTGGTTAACGGCGCGTTTAGATCGGCAAATTTTGCCGGGGGAGTGGTGCCCTTCGGCACCAGGGCGCAGCACGGATTTTCGCGCGTTTTATCGCGCGAAATACGCGCGGAATTTTCGGGGGACCTCCCGCCGCGTTGAATCCGCAGCGAAATTTCCGGCGCCCGGCATTTTTACGCGCGAAATACGCGCGGCCCACCGCGGTTCGGGATATACGATGTAAAAGAACAAAAAGTGAACATAACGCCGTTTGCCGACCGCGTCGACCTTCACGGTCTGTGCAGGTTAGAGCCCGAGCAGGCCGGGCAGGTCCGCCATCCGCAGGAACACGGTCGCGCCATGGGCCTCGAGGGCCTGGGAGTCGCTATCGGCGGCATAGCCGAAGCAGGGCATCCCGGCGGCTTTGGCGGCTTGGGCGCCGGCGGGTGAATCCTCGATCACCACGCAAGCCTCGGGCGGCGTGTTCTGGGACGCGGCGGCATGGAGGAAGATGTCCGGGAACGGCTTCCCCCGTTCCAGGTCCCAGGTGGAATAGAGCCGGTCGCCGAAATACCGGGCGAGGTTCGTGAGGCCCAGGGTGAAGCGCATCTTCCGCACGGAGCCGGAGGAGGCGACGCAGGTGTCGATGCGGGCGGCGGCCAGGGCATCGAGCACGCCCTCGATCCCGGCGACCGGCGTCAGTTCCTTCTCGAGGACGGCATCCCGGCGGCGTGTGAACTCGTCGAGCCACCCCGTCGGCAGCGATTTGCCGATCTCCGTTTCGATATGCGCGATCACATCCGGCATCCGCCAGCCCATGTACTGGCGATAGCTGTCCGCGATGGTGATGGCGTAGCCGTGCTCGTTGGCCATCTCGACCAGCGCGCCATGGCCGATGCGCTCGGAATCCACGAGCACACCGTCGCAATCGAAAATGACGAGGGAGGGGCGGGGCACTAGAGCAAACCCAACATTTTGAAATCAAAGTTCGTCATGCTTGCGGGCCGAAGGGCCGCGAGCATCCAGAGGTTTTTGTTTCTCGCACACACAACGGAAAACACAAACCCCTGGACCCTCGACCCGCTCCGCGGGTCAAGGGTGACGGATAGCCACGTAGAGAGCTATTGCAGCGTTTCGAATAAATCGCGCCATAGCGGATTACCGGCTTCAATAGCTTGCAGCTTTTTCTTTCGCGGCCAGTGCTTGATGGTTTTCTCGCGACCGATAGCGGTAAGCGAATCTTCGTAGGGCTCGAAATAGACCAAGCGATGGACGCCATATTTCTTAGTGAACCCCTCAACGGCGCCTGTCCGGTGCTGGTGAATACGCTGGGCAAGGTTGCTGGTGACGCCGACGTAAAGCGTTCCATTTTGCTTGCTTGCCAAGATGTAAACGTGAAACGCCTTGGGCATGTTTTCAGGCTAGAAAACAGAAACCACAAACCTCTGGACCCTCGACCCGCTCCGCGGGTCAAGGGTGACGATTGGACGGACTAATTACGCCGTATCTCCGGCGCCCGGCGAGGGCACGGGGACACCCTGATCCACGTAGATGTTCAGCTTGTTCCGCAATGTGCGGATCGAGATGCCGAGGATCTTGGCGGCGTGGGTGCGGTTGCCCAAGGTGTGCTTGAGGGTGTCGATGATCAGGTCGCGCTCCACGTCGGCGACGGTGCGGCCGACGAGGGTGCCGGTGTTGCCGGGGCCGTTGGTGGTCGGGCCGCCGGTGCTCACCGCCTCGGCGTCGATCTCGTCACCCGACGACAGCAAGACGGCGCGGTGGATGACGTTCTCCAGCTCGCGCACGTTGCCTGGCCAGCTGTGGGTCCGGAGCGCCGCGAACGCGGCGGCGGTCAGAGGGCGGATCGGCACGCCGTTCTCTTCGGCGTAGACGCGCGCGAAATGCGCGGCCAAATACTCGATGTCCTTCGGGCGCTCGCGCAGGGGCGGCAGGATCAGTTTTACAACGTTCAGGCGGAAGAACAGATCCTCGCGGAACTGGCCCGCCTTCACCGCTTCTTCCATGACGCGGTTGGAGGTGGCGATGATGCGCGCGTCCACCTTCACCGGCGTGTTGGAGCCGACGCGGACGATCTCTTTTTCCTGAATGGCGCGCAGCAGCTTGGCCTGGAGCTTGAGATCCATCTCGCTGATCTCGTCCAGCAGCAGGGTGCCGCCGGTGGCTTCCTCGAACTTGCCGACGCGCCGCGCCACCGCACCGGTAAACGCACCGCGCTCATGGCCGAACAGTTCTGATTCCAACAACTCGCCGGGGATCGCCGCGCAGTTCACGGCGACGAAGGGCTTGTCCTTGCGCGGGCTGTTGCGATGCAGGAAGCGCGCGATCAGTTCTTTACCGGTGCCGGACTCGCCAACCACCAGCACCGACGCGGGGCTGCCCGCGACGCGCTTGGCCATGGTCACGACCCGTTCCATTGCCGGGTCTTGGAACAGCAGCGCATCGTTGTCGGCGGCGACCGCCTCCAGCACGGCGGCGATCAGTTCCGCGTCCGGCGGCAGCGGGATGTATTCCTTGGCGCCGGATTTGATGGCGGCCACGGCGGCGCGGCTGTCGGTTTCGACGCCGCAAGCCACGACCGGAGTATGGATACGCTCGGCCTTCAGGCCGGCGAAAAAGGCGTCCAGATCCAGACGCACGTCGATCATCACCAGGTCGGCGCCTTGGCCTCCCCGGAGCACTTCCATTCCGCGTTCGATGGTTTCGGCGTGGCTGACCTTCGCGCCGCGCGCCATGACAATGCGGCTGGCGGCGCCGATCTGGCCCTGCAGAGACCCGATGATCAACAACCGCATGCGGTTAGACCCACCCTAGGAACTAGCTCTGGTGTTATCGACTGGGCAGACGTCCGCGTCAACGGTGACGGGGGGATACGCCCCTAGTCGAAGAAATGAACCTTGCCGTCCGGCGGCAGGGCGCTGTTGAGCAGCATCTCCAGCCGGCGCGGATTCTCCTTCCGTGCGATGGACAGGACGCCCAGCGCCTGAAGGTGCTGGATCAGGTGTTCTTCCGCCGCGTTGCGCTCGAACTTCGAGGCGAGCGGGTTGAACACCATGTTGGCCAGCACGGCCCCGTAGAAGGTGGTGAGCAGCGCCAGCGCCATGGCCGGGCCGATGGTCTTGGGATCGCCCAGGTGGCCGAGCATATGGACAAGGCCGATGAGCGTGCCGATCAGGCCCATGGCCGGGGCGATCTCCGCGGCTTTGCGCAGGACGCCGGCGGAACGGTAGACGCGCGCCGTTGTGCCCGCCTGTTCCTCGTCCAGGATGTCGCCGATCTCTTTTTCCGGCAGGCCGTCGATCACGAGGCCCAGCCCCTTATGCAGGAACGGCTCCGCGGCGAAGCGGGCGAGGCCCACGCCCTGGAGGCCGAGCACGCCGTGCTTGCGGCAGTAATCCGCGAGCTCGAGCATGGTGAAGGCGACGTCGTGGGCGTTGCGTTCGCGGTGAACGACCGTGGAGCCGATCACGCTGACGGTATGCGCCACGTCCTTGAAGCTGAAACAGATGGTGGTGACGGCGAAAGTGCCGCCGAGCACGATCATGAGCGAGGGCAGGTCGAAGAACGCACCGGCGGAGCCGCCGAACACGATCGCCAGGCTGACAAGGCCGATGGCGGCGGCAAGGCCGATGATGGTCGCGCCGTCGAAGCGGGCGCGCCGCGCCCCGCCCATCGCGTCGCTGTACTCGGACATGCTGCTACCCGTTGAAACGACGGTCGGACGGTTGGACGCGTTCACGGCTAATTCTTCTGCGTCTTGATGATTTCAGTCATGGTGATGCCGAGGCGGTCATCGACCACCACGACTTCGCCGCGGGCGACCAGGCGGTCGTTGACATAGATGTCGATGGCTTCGCCGACTTTCCGATCAAGTTCCACCACCGCGCCGCGTCCGAGTTTCAACAACTCGTTCACCTGCATGGAGGATTTGCCGAGCACGGCGGAGACGCGCACGGGAATGTCGTAGACGGCTTCGAGGTCTTGCGCGGAACGCGGCTTGTCGGGGATGTCCGCGGGCGGATCGTCCCACGAGTCATCCTCGCCGTCGTTCTTCTTCGGACGGTTATCGCCTTCGATTTCATTGAGCGCCAAAGGGCTGACGTCCCTTTTCTTGCGCTCTGTGTCGTCTTGCTCTGACATCGCACTCTCCGGCGGGCGGATCACGCCCTGCACGCATTCCTGGAAGCGTTACCTATCCCACAAAAGTCCCTAATCCCCTCTTAAGAGGTTAAGAGCTTAGGCAGGCTTGACCTTCTCTTCGTCCACCTCGGCGGCCTCGGGTTCGGCTGGCGACGCTGCCGCCACATCCGGCGCTTTATCCGCCGCCGTGTCGAGGGCTTCGGTATCCATGTCACCCAGGGTCGCCGCGAGAACGCCCCGGATTTCCCGCCAGATGCGGGCTTCATCCCGTTCCGCGCCGCCGCCGTCCCACTCGATGCGGGAATCGCCGGGTTGGAGTTCGTAGTCGGGCACAACCACAAGGGAGCCGCGGAAGCCGGCCCGGTTGGCGATGGGCGCGAGGCGGGCTTCGAGATCCGCCGTGATCATGTTGTGGGCGCGCACCACCAGTTTGGGCTCGGACGCGGCGAGTGGAAGCACCTCGCGCACGAATTCGCCGATCGCTTCGGCGGCGTGGTGATGGGCTACGGGCGGCAACAGCTTGCGCACCACCGCGAAAACCATGCGCATCGCGTCATTGGCGAGTTCGGCATAGGCCTCGCGCTGCTGGTCGCCGAGTTTGTCGATGCCTTGCCCGAGCAGGTTCATCGCGTCGGCGATGTAGTGCTCGCGCGCGGTCTCGGCTTCTTCCAGGGCGGCGGTGTGGCCCTGGACATAGCCTTCCTCGCGCGCCGCCTCGATCTGGGCTTGGCGGATCTCTTCCGGCGACGGACCTTCCGGTTCGGCCGGCTTTGCCGGCACGGGCGGAAGGTCTTTGCTCATGGCGGCTGCCGCGGCCTCGGCGGCGGCCTCCGCCTCGCGTTCGGCGCGACGGCGCTCGCCCGGCATGTACAGCCGGTTCGGGTCGTCGAAGGATCGCTCGAACAGAAATTTCTTGGAGCGTTGGGCCATGAGGCTCGCCTGCTATCCCACCGGTGACGAGCTTATCACGCTTCCTGATAGAGCCAGGTCCGGATGATCGCGAGCGCCTCTTCCGGATGCTTGTCGACGATGTCGCTGATCTTGCGCAAGCTGGAGGCTTTGACGCGGCCTTCGACTTTGTCGATGTCGATAAGCTCGTCGAGATCCTCTTCTTCCTCGCCTCCACTGGGCATCGGCATCGGCACGCCGCCGGGGCCGGTGAGCTGCGCCATGCCGCCTTCGGTGGACATGAGCGCATCTTCGCCGGAGGGCATGGACTCGAACGCGCGGGTGACGAGCGGGCGGACGACCAGCAGGATGACCAGCACCGCGACCACCGCCACGCCGAGACCCTCGGCCATGCGCATGATCTCTTCCTTGGTGAAGCCGAGGAAGTTGAACGGTTCCGGTCCGCCGGCGAGATCGTCGAAGTTGGTGAACTGCATGTTCACGACGTCGACCTGGTCGCCGCGGTTGCCGTCGTAGCCGATCGCGGACTTCACCAGGGACTCGATCTTGGTGAGGGTCTCTTCGGGCAGCTGGTTGTAGGTCCTCTTGCCGTCTTCGGCGGTGGTGTAGTTGCCGTCCACCAGTACCGCGACCGACAGGCGCTTCAAGCTGCCGTTCTCGCGCACCGAGTTCACGGTCTTCTTCGAGATCTCGTAGTTGACCGTTTCTTCCGTGCGCTTCTCGGCGGTCTGGGACTTGGCGCCGCCGCCGGCATTCTGGCGGGCGTCGGGCAGGTTATTGGAAACCGAGACGTTGTCCGGTTCGGCTTCGGATTGATTGTTCGACTCGTCGACCGTCACCGTCGAACGCGGCGCCGACTTTTCCGGATCGAAGATCTCTTCCGCCGTGACGATCTTGTCGAATTCCATTTCGGCGCGGACTTCGGCGCGCACGCGGCCCGGCCCGAGGGAGCTTTCCACCATCGACATGATGGCCTGCGACAGGCGGTGCTCGAGCTTGGTGCGGGCGTCGTCTTGCTGCGCGACGACCATCTGCGCGTCGTTCTGATAAGAGCGGGAGAGCAGCGTGCCGCGCTCATCCACGATCGAGATGTTGGTGGGCTTCAGCTTCGGCACGGCGGCGGCGATCAGGTGCTGGATCGCGGTGACTTGGTTCTCAGCCAGGCGGCCGCCCTTCATCTTGATGTAGACCGAGGCGGTCGGTTCCTGCGCTTCGCGGGTGAACATCTCCCGCTGCGGCATCACCAGATGCACGCGGGCGTTCTGCACGCCCTCGATCGACTTGATGGTGCGGGCGAGTTCGCCTTCGATGGCGCGCACCAAGTTGACGTTCTGCATGAAGTTGGTGGTCGACAGCGCATCCTGCGTGTCGAAGAGTTCGTACCCGACCGAGCCGCCGGACGGCAGGCCCTGTTCGGCCATCTGCATGCGCAGGCCCGGCACCTTTTCGGCGGGAACCAGGATTTCGGCATTGTTGTTGGCGGCGCGGAACTGAACGCCGGTCAGTTCCAGCTGTTTCATGATCTCGCGGCTGTCAGTCGCAGACAGATTGGCGTACAGCGTCTCCATCTGGGGCGCGGAGAAGCGTGTGGCGAAGAAGATAATGAAGGCGATCAAGCCGACGCCGACGCCGGCCATGGCGGCCAATCGGGCCGGGCCGAGGTTCTTCATCTGCTGAACGAAAGGGTTCATCGCCCCGGTCCCCTGAACTGGATTTGGTCGCTTTGACGCCTGGGCCGGACGCTAGGGGCGCGCGCTGAAGAACTCGTTAACACTCGGAAATTTTTGCCGGGCGCTGTGGCAAAGTTGATACTACCCTCATCCATCAATTCCTCATGGAGCATCAAGCCGGTGGCGGCCATCGCTGGGGTCATGATCGAGCTATCCGCGGTGATCGTCGCCGTCAGCGACGACGCGCCGAAGATTTTGCTCGTCAGCATGGGCGGCGAGCCTGGACTCGGGCTGCCCTGCGGCCCGTTCGATCCCACCGGCCACCGCACCCTGGAAGAGGGCCTGCGCACCTGGGTCGATCAGCAAACCGGCCTGCCGCTGGGTTATGTGGAGCAGCTGTACACTTTCGGCGACCGGTTCCGCGATCCGCAGGAACGCGCCGGCGGCCCGCGTCCGGTGTCGGTCGGCTACCTCGCCCTACTGGGACAGACCGAAGGCAAGCCGCCGGGCGAGGGGGTCTGGACGGATTGGTACCGGTCCTTCCCGTGGGAGGACTGGCGGACAGGGGTGCCCGCCATCCTGGATGCCATGATCATTCCGCGTCTGAAGGCCTGGTGCGACGCCGCCACAACGAAGGCCGAACTCAAGCAACGGCGCGACCGGGCCGACCTGACGTTCGCCCTCGGAGATGCGCCTTGGGACAACGAGCGGGTGCTGGAACGCTATGAGCTGCTCTATGAGGCCGGCATGGTGGCGGAAAGCGCCCGCGACGGCCGTTCCCTCCAGCAGAACGCGCATGCCACCATCACCGGCTCGCCGCTGATCAAGGATCATCGCCGCATCCTGGCGACCGCCATGGGCCGTCTGCGCGCCAAGATAAAATACCGTCCCGTGATCTTCGAATTGATGCCGCCGGCGTTCACGCTGCTGCAGTTGCAGCGCGCGGTAGAGGCGCTCGCCGGCGGCCGCCTGCACAAGCAGAACTTCCGGCGCCTGGTCGCGCATGAAGGCCTCGTGGAACCGACCGGCCAGATCTCCGCCCAGACCGGCGGCAGGCCCGCTGAACTGTTTCGATTCCGTCGCGGCGTGATCTTGGAGCGTCAAGCGCCGGGCGTGCGGCTGCCGTTACGCGTGCGACGCGGGGCTCGGTAACGGGCGCGAATCATTGCAGGATTCGTCAAGCAAACCGCCGACATCGCACGGATCGCTTTTAACCCATCTTTAAGTCGAAGGAGGGAGTATGCTGCGTGGGCTGCCCGCCCCAAATGAGGGTTCCGCCAATGGCCGTGCAGATCAACGACATCCAGTTTCACCTTGCGCATGCATGTAATCTGCATTGCAAAGGCTGCAGCCATTACAGCAATTATGGCGTGAAATCAGCGTCCGCGCCCGGTGGCATCATGCCCTTCGAGACGGGCAAGGAATGGCTGACCGCGTGGTCGAAGCGCATCAAGCCCCGCACGTTCCATCTTCTCGGCGGCGAACCCGCGATCAACCCGCGCTTCAAGGATTACATCTACCTGACGAAGGAGCTGTTCCCGGAAACGGAGCTGCGCATCTTTTCAAACGGCCTGCTGCTCGGCCGTCACCCGACCCTCGATGAGGCGTTGATCGCCACCGACGCGTCGCTGGTGGTGAGCATTCACGGCAAAGAACCCGAGTACGTCGCGCGCATGAACAAGATCATGCCGCTGCTCGGCTCCTGGCAGCAGAAGGGCGCCAAGGTGTTCGTCTACAATTCGAACGAGAATTGGTACGACCCTTATGTCGGCGAGGGGAAGAGCATGAAGCCGTTCGCGGACGGCAATCCGCGTAAGGCGTGGGAAGTGTGCGCGGAGAAGGCTTGTCCGCAGCTGCATGAGAACAAGCTTTGGAAGTGCCCGTCGATCGCCTACCTCGGCCAAGTGGCCGACCGGTTCGACTTGCACGGCGTTCCGGAGTGGAAGCCCTACCTCGCGGTCGACGGCCTTTCCCTCGATGCCACCGATGCGGAAATCGCTGCGTTCTTCGCGCAAGAGGAAGTCGATTACTGCGGCATGTGCCCGACCAAGCTCGACCGCTTCGAGCTGGAAACGACCCTGGGCGAGGAAGAAGCGGTCGCGTAAGCCGGCCCCTCTTCTCGATCACGATTTTCCGGCAGTACCCAAAGAACGGTCAGGCCCTGTTGGCCATGGCCGTTCAAGTTATTGAATTAAAATAGATTTATCTCTCATCGTCGCGCGCTGTGGGCGGCGCCCCCGGACCGTTGTGCTTGACTTGAGCATCCCTAGACCCTAGTTTTCCGCTGTGCACGTGGGAACCGTGCTTTTTTCAGGTCCCACATATGCTCAAAGTTAGCACAAGTACACGGATGCGTCATCAAGACGCCCTCGGAAAGGCTGGTTGGTATGAACGTCGTTAACCCGAACGCTCCGGACCTCCGCTACACGTCCGAGGTCGAGAAGAGCACGGCGCACCTGTACGAGAAGGTGCGCAAGGTCATTCCGGAAGTGGAATGGCCGGTGTTCGCGCCGTTGATCCACCGGATCAATCAGCTCAAGGCGGAGAAGAACGCCGTCATCCTGGGCCACAACTACATGACCCCGGAGATCTTCCACTGCGTCGCCGACATCACCGGTGACTCATTGGCGCTCGCGCGCAGCGCCGCCAACACCACGGCCGACATCATCGTCATGGCGGGCGTGCACTTCATGGCCGAGACCTCGAAGATCATGAACCCGAGCAAGAAGGTTCTGATCCCCGACATGGGCGCCGGCTGCACCCTGGCCGAAGCGATCACCGCCGAAGACGTGCGCAAGCTCAAGGCGCAGTACCCGGGCGTGCCGGTCGTCACCTATGTGAACACCTCCGCCGATGTGAAGGCGGAATCCGATATCTGCTGCACCTCCGCGAATGCCGCGCAGATCGTCGAAGGCCTCGGTGTGCCCCGCGTGATCATGCTGCCGGATGAATACCTCGCCCTGAACACGGCCAAGCAGGTGTCGTGCGAAGTCATCACCTGGAAGGGCCGTTGCGTGGTCCATGAACAGTTCACGCCGGAAGACATTCGCGGCTATCGCGAAAGCAATCCGGGCGTCATCGTTCTGGCGCACCCGGAGTGTTCGCCGGAAGTGGTGGCCGAGTGTGATTTCACCGGCTCGACCGCCGGCATGATCGACTACGTCGCCAAGAACAAGCCGGCCAAGGTCGTGCTCGTCACCGAGTGCTCCATGAGCGACAACGTCGCGGCCGATTTCCCGGAAGTCGACTTCGTGAAGCCATGCAACCTGTGCCCGTTCATGAAGAAGATCGAGCTGCAGAACATCCTGTACGCGCTCGAGAATGAAACGGTCGAAGTGCACATCGATCCGGCGATCGCCGCGAAGGCGCGCGTGTCGGTCGAGCGCATGATCACGGGCTGGAAATACGGCACGTAAGCCGCCGCCATGATGCCCGCGCCGCCGCCGTTCAATCTCGTCGATGAGGCGGTCCGCCGCGCATTGGCGGAGGACCTCGGCGACGCCGGCGACATCACGTCCAATGCGGTCATCCCCGCGGATTGCCAAGCCAAGGCCGTCATCGCCGCGCGCAAGCCGGGCGTGATCGCCGGGCTGCGTGTGGCGACACACGCTTTCCAGATCGTCGATCCCGCGATTGTCGTGAAACAGCGCGCCCATGACGGCGATACGGTGGCCGCCGGCGCCGTGCTATTGGAACTCTCCGGGCCCGCGCGCGGCATCACCACGGCGGAACGTGTCGCGCTGAATTTCCTCGGCCATCTTTCCGGTGTCGCCACCGCGACGGCGGAGATCGCCAAGGCCATCGCCCACACCAAGACCCACGTCTGCTGCACGCGGAAAACCACGCCGGGCCTGCGCGCGCTGGAGAAGTATGCCGTGCGCTGCG
The DNA here is from genome assembly GCA_965279655.1 of Rhodospirillaceae bacterium. Classification (GTDB taxonomy): domain Bacteria; phylum Pseudomonadota; class Alphaproteobacteria; order Rhodospirillales; family Rhodospirillaceae; genus SCTM01. The sequence goes on along the minus strand of OZ257255.1, from coordinate 2,840,538 downwards.
GCGGCGGGATGAACCACCGCTTCGGTCTCTACGACGCCATCCTCATCAAGGACAACCACATCGCCGCCGCCGGCGGCGTGACGGAATCCATCGCGGCGGCGCGCAAAGGCGCGGGCCATATGGTGAAGATCGAGGTCGAGGTCGACACGCTGGATCAGCTCGATCTGGCCCTGGCCGCCAAGGCCGACGTGGTGCTGCTCGACAACATGGACCCCACCACCTTGAAAGAGGCCGTGCGCCGCGTGGACGGCCGCGCGGTGACCGAGGCGTCCGGATCGATCACGAAGGCGACCGCCCCCGCCATCGCCGAAGCCGGCGTCGACCTCTTGTCCGCGGGCTGGATCACGCACTCCGCGCCCTGCCTCGATGTGGGTCTCGATTTCCTCTAGCGCGGCGTTGAAATGACGACAGCGAAGTCGACAGAAGCCAAGCGCCAGTCCTTCAGAGATCTGCATCGTGCCGGGTGCTTCATTCTCCCTAATCCCTGGGACGTCGGGAGCGCGCGGTATCTCGCGCATCTCGGCTTCAAGGCTCTCGCGACGACGAGTTCCGGCTTCGCCTGGAGTGAGGGGCGGCCCGACGAGCAGGGCGATGTGGAGAAGATATTCACTCATCTCGCGACGATGGTTCAGGCGACAGACCTTCCGGTAAACGCTGACTTCGAGGACGGCCACGCGGAGGACATCGACGGTCTGATGGCCAACGTGCGGCGCGCGTGTCGGACAGGAATTGCGGGCCTGTCCATCGAAGACAAGCAAACTCTCCCCGCGAGGCGCGTGCGTGACTTCGACGACAGCGTGACTCGCATCCGCGCGGCGCGCAAAGCCGTCGATGCAGAAGGCGGCGATGTACTGCTGGTCGCACGTGCCGAGGGTTTCATCACCGGACGTCCGGACCTAGACGACGTTCTGCGTCGCCTCTCAGCTTTCGCGGAGGCGGGGGCCGATTGCCTCTACGCGCCCGGCCTCACGACAGAAGATCAAGTCGCGGCGGTGGTGCGCGCGGTCGCGCCGAAGCCCGTGAACGTGTTGGCTGGGAAGCCGGGATTCACAGCAGTCGGCCTCGCCGCCCTCGGTGTGCGGCGGATCAGTGTCGGTGGTGCGATGGCGCGCGCCGCCTGGGGCGGGTTCATGGCCGCCGCGAAGGAGATCGCCGTCCATGGGACGTTCGAAAACTTCGCTCAAGCCGCAAATGGCGCAGAGTTGAACGCGCTTATGTCTGACGCCTAGATGACGTATTAATGCGCCCGCAATGCTGCGCGGGTAGAAGCTGGTTTCAGCGAGCGATATTTAGGAACGGTCCATGACGCGGCGAGGGCAGGGCGGCAACGCGTCGGCGCAGAAGATCGAGTCCTTCATCGCGCATTTTTCGGCGGCCGTGAAATTCCATGCCGCGGGCTTGCGCGAGCCCGCCGAAGCCGAATTCCGCAAGGCGCTCACCTTCAATCCGAAAGATCCGATCGCGCTCACAAACTTGGGGGCCGTGGTCTACGAACAGGGCCGCGCCGAGGAATCGATCAAGCTGCACCGGAAAGCCATCGCCATCGACCCCAACGCGGGGATTGCCTTCAACAATCTCGGCGTGGCGCTGAACGCGTTGTATCGCTACCCGGAAGCGGTCGAGGCCTACGCGAAAGCCGTCGCGCTCGATCCGGAGAACGAGCGCACGCTCAGCAACTATGGCGACTCGCTGACGAACGCGGGCCGTTATGCGGAGTCCGTGCCGCAGCTCCTTAAGGCGCTGGCGATCCGGCCGACCTACGCGGAGGCCTACAGCAATCTTGGCATGGCCTACTGGGGCCTGGGGAAGCTGGACGAAGCGATCGCCGCGCTGCGCAAATCGCTGGAACTCAACCCCAATCTCGCCATGGCGCGGAAGAACCTCGGCAGCGTGCTGTTGATGTGCGGTCAGTTCACGGAAGGCTGGCAGCAGTACGACTACCGTTGGACCGCCGACGGAATCCTTCTGCGTTTCATTTATCCGCTGTGGACGGGACGGCCGATCGACGGCGAAGTCCTGATCTGGGGCGAACAGGGACCCGGCGACGAGATCCTCTACGCCAGCATGATCGGCGATCTTGTCGCGGCCGGAATTCGCGTGGTGTGGGAATGCGATCCGCGCTTGGCGCCGCTGTTCCAGCGGTCCTATCCCACCGTGCGCGTGATTCCGCGGCGTACGCCGCAGACCCTGCTCGGCGAGAACATCAAGGCGCACCTGCCGGCCGGCAGCGTCGGTCATGTGGTCCGCCACGACATCTCGCGCTTTCCCAGCCAGCGGCGGGCGTATTTGGCGCCGGATGCGCCGCGCGTGCTGGGGTTTCGCAACAAGCTCGGGGTCAAGCCCGAGGAAAAGCTCGTGGGCATTTCCTGGCTGAGCAAGAACGTGGCGTTCGGCGAGAAAAAGAGCACGGCGCTGGCGGAGTGGGCCGACATCCTGCGCACCCCCGGCTGCCGATTCGTCGATCTCCAGTACGGCGACACCGCGGTGGAGCGGCAGGCGCTTGCGCGCCAGCACGGAGTCGAACTGCTTCACGTCGAGGGTTTGGACCTGCGCGAGGATCTCGACGGCGTCGCGGCCCTTGTCGCCGCGTGCGATCTGGTGATCACCGTTTCCAACACCACCGCGCACGTCGCGGGGGCGATTGGGACACCGGTGTGGATCCTGGTCGCGTCCGGCGGCGGCAAGCTCTGGTATTGGGGAACCGAGAAGGTCGAGGTGCCGGTCTGGTATCCGGTGGCGCGCATCATCCGCCAGCGTCCCGGTGAGCCATGGGCCATTAGTCTAAAGTATGCTGCCGACGCACTCGCCGCTTTAACAAATCAGGCCTGATTCGCAGCCACAGTGTGTGTTTTCAACGTCTTGCGGTAGCAGACCTCTTAACACTACCACGCCTTTTGAGTGCGCCCGCACGGGGGTAGAGTCCCGTCGCGCTGGAGAGCACGCGCCCGCCACTTCCAGGGCCAATTTTCACAACTCGTACGGGCAAAATTTGTAGCTCGTTAACTTCTATAAATCATACCTGCGACCATGAACCACGTCCCTGAAATGCAGATGTCGGCGCATCTCGCTGCGCTGCGTGGCCTGTTCCTGGTCGCGCTGCATCATGGCGTGCAACTTCCGCCCGAAGCGTTTGCGTCAGCCGACGAAGCCGACACCATCGGCTCCGTGCTGCGCCTCATGAAGGAAGTTGGGCTCACCGGAAAATTGCTGCGCAATCGCACCTGGGATCAGGTCACCCGCATGGGCACGGCCTATCCGGCGATGGCGGAGCAGACCGACGGCTGTTGGGTCATTATCGCCGGCGCGATGCCGGGCGCCGATGGTCAGCTAGCCCTCGCCGTGCTCGATCCGCGCAACGAGAAGGCCGGCGTGGCGCTGGTGGCGCGCGATGCATTCCAGGAGCGCTGGAGCGGCCGCCTCATTCTGTGCAAGCGCCGCTTCACACTCGTCGACCAAGGCCAGCCCTTCGGTTTCCGCTGGTTCTTGCCCGACATCATCCAGCAGGGCCGCTATTTCCGCGACGTCGCCATCGCCGCGATCATGGGCACGCTGATCAGTTTCGGCATGCCGCTGTTGTTCCAGATCATGATCGACAAGGTGATCCCGCACCGCAGCCAACAGACATTGATGGCCGTGGCGATCGCCTTCGTCGTGATCATGACCTTCGACACGGTCTTTTCCTATGTGCGCCAGTACTTGATGCTGTTCGCGACGAACAAGATCGACGCGCGCCTTGCCTCGCGCACGTTCGCGCACATGCTGCGCCTGCCGATGACGTTCTTCGAGACCCACACCGCCGGCGTTCTCCTGCGTCACATGCAGCAGACCGAGACCATCCGTAACTTCCTCACCGGGCGGCTGTTCCACACCTTCCTCGACTGCCTCACCATGCCGATCCTGCTGGTGGGCCTGTTCCTCTATTCCGTGAAGCTGACCTTCGTGGTGCTCGGCTTTACGCTGGTCCTTGCGGGCATCATCGCCATCATGGTGCCGACGTTCCGCAGTTATCTCGAACAGCTCTACGCCGCCGAAGGCTCGAAACAAGCCGATCTGGTCGAGACCATTCATGGCATGCGCACTGTGAAGTCGCTGGCCCTCGAAGGCCTGCGCATGAAGTCGTGGGATCAGAAGGTCGCGAATTCGATCCGTCGCCGCGCCACCGTCGGCTACTTCAGCGCCATTGCCGTAACGCTGACCGGCTCGATCCAGAGCATCATGACGATGACCGTGCTGTTCATCGGCGCCTTTGCGCTGTTCGACGGCGAAATCAGCATGGGCGCGCTGATCGCCTTCAACATGCTGTCCGGCCGCGTCACCGGTCCGCTGGTGGCCCTGGTCGGCCTGATCAACGAATATCAACAGACCGAGATCTCGCTGAAGATGCTGGGTCAGGTGATGAACCACCCGCCGGAACGCGATCCGAACCAGCGCGGCGTGCGCCCGGCGCTGACCGGCTCGCTCGAACTCGACGGCGTCACGTTCCAATACGACGGCGGCGCGACGCCGGCCCTGAAGGACGTGAGCTTCTCCGTGGAAGAGGGCCAGGTGATCGGCATCGTCGGCCGTTCCGGCTCCGGCAAGACCACCATCACGCGCCTGATCCAGGGCATCCACACCGCGCAGCAGGGCCTGATCCGCTTGAGCGGCACCGACATCCGCCACATCGACCTGACGCACCTGCGCCGCAGCATCGGCGTCGTTCTCCAGGACAACTTGCTTTTCCGCGGCACCATTCGCGACAACATCGCGGCCGGTAAACCGGACGCCTCGCTGCACGAAGTGATGGAAGCCGCGCGTCTCGCCGGCGCCGACGAATTCGTCGATCGCTTGCCGATGTCCTACGAGACGTTTGTCGAAGAAGGCGCCACCAACTTCTCCGGCGGCCAGCGCCAGCGCCTCGCGATTGCGCGCGCCCTGCTGCTGCGTCCGCGCCTGTTGCTGTTCGATGAGGCGACCAGCGCCCTCGATCCGGAGAGCGAAGCCATCGTCCACCAGAACCTCACCGAGATCGCACGTGGCCGCACGATGGTGATTGTGTCGCACCGCCTGTCTTCGCTTGTGCAATCCGACCTGATTCTAGTGCTGGAGCGCGGCCAGGTGCTCGACTTCGCGCCGCATTCGGAACTGCTCGAGCGTTGCAACGTCTACCGCCATCTGTGGGATCAGCAGACGGGGCATTTGCACAGTGCTTAATCTGCTCCCAGCCAGGGTCCAACAGACAGCGCGCGATATCCAACGCCGCGTGCAGGAGACTCACAAGAGTCTCGTGGGCGTCTCGCAGCCGACCGTCACGCCCGAAGCGGTGCCGTTCCTCGATCCGATCGATGAGATCGTCGAGGAAGCGCCGCCGCAAGTGTTGCGCGGCGCGCACTATATTGTGGTCGCGATGTTCCTTTCGCTGCTGTTCGTGACGGCGGTCGTGAAGGTCGACGTGGTGGTATCCGGCTCCGGCCGTATTGCCACGGTAACGCCGCCGATCGTGATGCAGGCGATCGAGCGGGCGATCATCCGCGAGATGACGGTGAAGGCCGGCGACGTAGTGACGAAAGGCCAGGTTCTGGCCACCCTCGACCCGACCTTCGCGCAAGCCGATCTGTCCAGCCTGACCGCGCAAGCGAATTCCTATCAGGCGCAAGTGAAGCGTCTGGAGGCCGAAGAGGCCGGTAAGCCGTACGAGATCGATGCGTCGGCGAATGCCGACGAAGTTTTGCAGAAGTCGCTCTACGACCAGCGCCAAGCCCAATACGCCTCGCGCCTGCGCATCTTCGATGAGGAAATCGCCCGCCGTAAGGCCAACTTGCGGACCACCGAGGATCATCGTGCCTCGCAGGCCAAGCAGCTCGATATCGCCAAGGATGTCGAGAAGATGCGCTCCGAGATGGCCCAGAAGCAGGTCGGCTCACGTCTGAACCTGCTGGAAGCTCAGTCTCAGCGCCTGCGCATCGAGCAGGACCTCACAGACACGGTCAACCGCGGCACCGAGTCCAACCACGACCTCCAGTCCAAGGAAGCCGAGCGCCAGGCCTTCATCGACGAATGGCGCCACCAGATCCTGGACCAGCTCATCGCCGCGCGCACGGAATCGACCAAGGCCAGCGAGGGCCAGTCCAAGGCCTCCTTGCTGAAGGACCTCGTGGTGCTGACCGCGCCTGAGGACGGCGTGGTGCTTGAGGTCATTCGCCGCGGCGTGGGCTCGGTTGTCCGCGAGGCGGAGCCGATCATTACCGTCGTACAGTCCAATGCGACCCTCGAGGGCGAGATCACCATCAACTCCGCCGACATCGGTTATGTCCAGGCGGGGGATCCGGTCATCGTGAAGGTCGACGCATTCCCCTATCAGCGCCATGGTTACTTGCACGGCAAGCTGGTGAGCGTGAGCGAGGAGTCCTTCTCCTCCAGCAACGGCACCGCCGACGGCGCGGTCCCGACCATGCCGATGGGCAGCACCCAGTCCGGCGCATTCCACCGCGGCCGGGTTTCATTCGAGAGCACGCAGCTGGAAGACTTGCCGGCGGGGTCGCGGTTGATCCCGGGCATGACCCTGCGCGCCGAGATCAAAGTGGGCAAACGGAGCGTGTTGTCCTTCTTCCTGAATCCGATCACCCGTGTCTTCGGAGAGAGCATCCGCGAGCCCTAAAGCGCGCGACTCCGTATGGCACCGACAGAAAGCAGTTCGAGCCGATAAACCAATAAGTGTACCTGGTCCGATAATCTTCGCCGTGGATGCACTACAACATGAAGTGTGCGAAGCGAGTCAGACCAGCAATAGGTTGTAAAATCAGAGATCTAGCGTGCAGTGGAAGAACGGCCGGTAAACTATTGAAGCCTTATGCCGAATTTCCGCCCAATTTCACTTGTCGCTGGAAGTTACATAAGTTAAACCGTTACGTGTGACAGTGGGCTGAATGCCCACCAAGTACGTCTCTAGAATGGGGATAGCCAGATGCTGTTGTGTGCATCGTTCGCTTCACTGCGGAAAAGCCGGAAAGCGCTATCGAGCGCTTGGCTTGCGAATCTCCCCTCCGGAGACGCCCCGAAAAACACATCTGTTTTTAGCGCCCTCTCTGGGAGTGCCACGCCATGAGTCTCAGCTCAACTGCCATTGCTGGCATCTCGACGACAACGATCGCTGCGTTGACGACGACGGAAATTCGGGCGTTCGACACGACAGAGCTTGGGTATTTCTCGACGACCCAAGTTAACGCGATCAGCACAACCGACATCAGTGAGCTGACGAACACGCAGGTGAAGGGCCTCAACAGCACCTTCATCACCGGCCTCAACACCACGCAGATCACGTTCCTCTCCACCACCGAGCTCAGCTTGCTCTCCACGGCGCAGCTGAACTACTTGGAGACGACGGACGTTGCGGTGCTGACCACGACACAAGTTGTCGGTCTTACCGTCGCGCAGCTGAACTCGCTGAACTCCACGACTCTCGGCGCTCTGAACACGACCCAGGTCACGGCCCTGAGCACGACTCAAGTTGCCGGCCTGACCACGACCACGCTGAACCGGATCGAGACCACCGACCTCGTGGCCTTGACCACGACCGAAGTGAGCGCGCTGACGGCTGCGCAGCTGAACGGCTTGAACACGACCAACCTCGGCGCCTTGAGCACGACGCAGGTCACCTCGCTGACGACCACGCAGGTCTCGGGCCTGAGCACGGTTGCCCTGAACAATCTCGAGACCACGGACGTCGTGGCGCTCACCACCACGCAGATCGAAGCGCTGACGGTGGCGCAGCTGAACGGTCTGAACTCGACGACCCTCGGCGCCCTGACCACGACCCAAGTCACATCGTTCTCGACCACGCAGGTCGCGGGTCTGACCACGACCACGCTGAACCGGATCGAGACCACGGACGTCGTGGCTCTGACCACCACCGAAATCGGTGCGCTCACGGCCTTGCAGCTGAACGGCTTGAACTCGACCAACCTGCAGGCTCTGACGACCACGCAGGTCACCGCGCTCTCGACCACGCAGGTCGCCGGCCTCACCACAATCCAGCTGAACCGGCTCGAGACCACGGATGTCGTGGCCCTGACCACGACGCAGGTCGGTGCGCTGACGGCTGCCCAGCTGAACGGTCTGAACACGACCGCGCTCGGCGCTCTGACGACCACGCAGGTGACCTCTCTCACGACCACGCAGGTCGCGGGCCTGAGCACCGGCCAGCTGAACGCGCTCGAGACCACGGACTTGGTCGCGCTGACCACGACCGAAGTCGGTGCGCTCACGGCCTTGCAGTTGAATGGCCTGACCTCGACGACCCTCGGCGTGATCACCACGACGCAGATCACTTCGCTCTCGACCACCCAGGTTGCGGGTCTGAACACGACCACGTTGAACCGCCTGTCGACCACCAACGTCGTGGCCTTGACCACGACCGAAATCAGCGCGCTCACGGCGGCGCAGTTGAACGGTCTGAACTCGACCAACCTGCAGGCTCTGACGACCACGCAGGTCACCTCTCTGAGCACGACGCAAGTTGCGGCGCTGACGACTGTCCAGCTGAACAATCTTGAGACCACGGACGTCGTGGCCCTGACCACCACCGAGATCGGTGCGCTCACGGTCGCGCAGCTGAACGGCATGAACTCGACGACCCTTGGCGCTCTGACCACGACGCAAATCACGTCGCTGGGCACGACGCAGGTCGCCGGTCTGACCACGACCACCCTGAACCGGATCGAGACCACGGATGTCGTGGCCCTGACCACGACGCAGGTCAGCGCCCTGACCGCGGCGCAGCTGAACGGTCTGAACACGACCAACCTCGGCGCTTTGACCACCACGCAGGTGACATCGCTCACGACCACGCAGGTCGCGGGCCTGAGTGCCACCGCGCTGAACAATCTCGAAACCACGGACCTGGTCGCGCTGACCACGACCGAGATCGAAGCGCTGACGGCCGCGCAATTGAACGGCCTGAACTCCACGACCCTCGGCGTCCTCACCACGACGCAGGTGACCACGCTCACGACCACGCAGGTCGCCGGTCTGACCACGACCACGTTGAACCGAATCGAGACCACGGACGTCGTGGCGCTGACCACGACGCAGGTCGCCGCGCTCACGGCGGCGCAGCTGAATGGTCTGAGCTCGACCAACCTGCAGGCTCTGACGACTACCCAGGTGACTTCGTTCACGACCACGCAGGTGGCCGGCCTGAGCAGCACCCAGCTGAACCGGCTTGAGACCACGGACGTCGTGGCCTTGACCACGACCGAGATCAACGCGCTCACGGCGGCCCAGTTGAACGGCCTGAACACGACGACCCTCGGCGCCCTGACCACGACGCAGGTGACCTCGCTCACGACCACGCAGGTCGCGGGCCTGAGCACCGTCGCGCTGAACAATCTCGAAACCACGGACTTGGTCGCCCTGACCACGACCGAGATCAACGCGCTGACAGTGGCCCAGCTCAACGGCCTGACCTCGACGACGTTCGGCGCCCTGACCACCACGCAGGTCACTTCTCTCGCGACGACGCAGATCGCCGGGCTGACCACGACCACGCTGAACCGGATCGAGACCACGGACGTGGTGGCTCTGACCACGACGCAGGTTTCCGCCCTGACGGCGGCGCAGCTCAACGGCCTGAATTCCACCAACCTCGGCGCTTTGAGCACCACGCAGGTCACCTCTCTCTCGACCACGCAGGTCGCGGGCCTGAGCACGACTGCGCTGAACACGCTCGAGACCACGGACCTGGTCGCCCTGACCACGACCGAGATCGGCGCGCTCACGGCGGCGCAGTTGAATGGCCTGACCTCGACAACCCTCGGCGTGATCACCACGACGCAGATCACCTCGCTGGGCACGACGCAGGTCGCAGGTCTGACCACGACCACGTTGAACCGTCTGTCGACCACCAACGTCGTGGCCCTGACCACGACCGAGGTCGGTGCGCTCACGGCGGCGCAGCTGAACGGTCTGAACTCGACCAACCTGCAGGCCCTGACGACCACGCAGGTCACCTCGCTGTCGACCACGCAGGTGGCCGGCCTCACCACTGTCCAGCTGAACAATCTCGAAACCACGGACGTCGTGGCCCTTACCACCACTGAGATCGGTGCGCTCACGGTCGCGCAGCTGAACGGCCTGAACTCGACGACCCTTGGCGCTTTGACCACGACGCAAGTCGTGTCGCTGGGCACGACGCAGGTTGCAGGCTTGACCACGACCACGCTGAACCGGCTTGAGACCACGGACGTCGTGGCCCTGACCACGACCCAGGTCGGTGTCTTTACGGCTGCTCAGCTGAACGGTCTCAGCTCGACCAACCTGCAGGCTCTGACGACCACGCAGGTGACCTCGCTCACGACCACGCAGGTGGCCGGCCTGAGCACCGTCGCGCTGAACAATCTCGAAACCACGGACTTGGTCGCCCTGACCACGACCGAGGTCAACGCGCTCACGGCCGCCCAGTTGAACGGCCTGAACACGACGACACTCGGCGCTCTGACCACGACGCAGGTGACCTCGCTCTCGACCACGCAGGTCGCGGGCCTGAGCACCGTCGCGCTGAACAATCTCGAAACCACGGACTTGGTCGCGCTGACCACGACCGAAGTCGGTGCGCTCACGGCGGCTCAGCTGAACGGCCTGAACTCGACGACGCTCGGTGTGCTCACCACCACGCAGGTGACCTCGCTCACGACCACACAGGTCGCCGGGCTCACCACGACCACGTTGAACCGGATCGAGACCACGGACGTCGTAGCCCTGACCACGACGCAGATCTCCGCGCTGACTGTGGCCCAGCTCAATGGCCTGAACACCACCAACCTGGGCGCTCTGACGACCACGCAGGTGACCTCGTTCACGACCACGCAGGTCGCGGGCCTGACCACCGGTCAGCTCGGCGCCCTCGAGACGACGGACTTGGTCGCTCTGACCACGACCGAGATCGGTGCGCTCACAATCGCGCAGCTGAACGGTCTGACCTCGACGACGTTCGGCGCTCTGACCACAACGCAGGTGACCTCGCTCACGACCACACAGGTCGCCGGCCTGACCACGACTGCGCTGAACCGGATCGAGACCACGGACGTCGTGGCCCTGACGACAACGCAGATCGGCGCCCTGACGGCGGTGCAGCTCAGCGGTCTGAACACGACCAACATCGCTGCTCTGACCACGACGCAAGTCACCTCTCTGAGCACCACGCAGGTGGCCGGCCTGACCACCGTCGCGCTGAACGCGCTTGAGACCACCGACGTCGTGGCCCTGACCACGACTGAGGTTAGCGCGCTGACGGTCGCCCAGCTGAACGGCCTGAACACGACGACACTCGGCGCTCTGACCACGACGCAGGTGACCTCGCTCACGACCACGCAGGTCGCGGGCCTGAGCACCGTCGCGCTCAACAATCTCGAAACCACGGACTTGGTCGCGCTGACCACGACCGAAGTCGGTGCGCTCACGGCGGCGCAGCTGAACGGCCTGAACACGACGACGTTCGGCGCTCTGACCACGACGCAGGTGACCTCGATCACGACCACGCAGATCGCCGGGCTCACCACGACCACGTTGAACCGGATCGAGACCACGGACGTCGTGGCCCTGACCACCACGCAGGTCGGTGCCCTGACGGCTGCCCAGCTGAACGGTCTGAACTCCACGACGCTCGGCGCCCTGACGACCACGCAGGTGACCGCGCTCTCGACCACGCAGGTCGCGGGCCTGAGCACCAGCCAGCTGAACGTGCTCGAGACCACGGACCTGGTCGCTCTGACCACGACCGAGATCGGTGCGCTCACGGTCGCCCAGCTGAACGGCCTCACCTCGACGACGTTCGGCGCTCTGACCACGACGCAGGTGACCTCGCTCACGACCACGCAGGTCGCCGGTCTGACCGCGACCACGCTGAACCGGATCGAGACCACGGACGTCGTGGCGCTCACCACGACGCAGATCGGGGCTCTGACCGCGGCGCAGCTGAACGGTCTGAACACGACCAACCTCGGCGCCCTGACCACGACGCAAATCACGTCGCTGGGCACGACGCAGGTCGCCGGCCTGAGCACCACCACGCTGAACACGCTCGAAACCACGGACTTGGTCGCGCTGACCACGACCGAGATCGACGCGCTCACCGCGGCCCAGCTCAATGGCCTGACCTCGACGACGTTCGGCGCCCTGACCACGACGCAGGTGACCGCGCTCTCGACCACGCAGGTCGCGGGCCTGACCACCACCGCGCTGAACCGGATCGAGACCACCGACATCGTGGTTCTGACCACCACGCAGGTCGGGGCTCTGACGGCGGCGCAGCTGAACGGTCTGAACACCACCAACCTCGGCGCTCTGACGACCACGCAGGTGACCGCGCTCACGACCACGCAGGTCGCGGGCCTGAGCACCGGCCAGCTGAACGTGCTTGAGACCACGGACCTGGTCGCGCTGACCACGACCGAGATCGGCGCGCTCACGGTCGCCCAGCTGAACGGCCTGACCACGACGACGTTCGGTGCCCTCACCACGACGCAGGTGACCTCGCTCACGACCACACAGATTGTCGGTCTGACCACGACCACGCTGAACCGGATCGAGACCACGGACGTCGTGGCGCTCACCACGACGCAGGTCGGTGCCCTGACGGCTGCCCAGCTGAACGGTCTGAACACCACCAACCTCGGCGCTTTGAGCACCACGCAGGTGACCGCGCTCACGACCACGCAGGTCGCGGGCCTGAGCACGACTGCGCTGAACACGCTCGAAACCACGGACTTGGTCGCGCTGACCACGACCGAGATCGACGCGCTCACGGCGGCCCAGCTCAATGGCCTGACCTCGACGACATTCGGCGCCCTGACCACGACGCAGGTGACCGCGCTCTCGACCACGCAGGTCGCGGGCCTGACCACCACCGCGCTGAACCGGATCGAGACCACCGACATCGTGGCTCTGACCACCACCCAGGTCGGTGCCCTGACGGCGGCGCAGCTGAACGGTCTGAACACGACCAACATCGCCGCTCTGACCACGACGCAGGTGACCGCGCTCACGACCACGCAGGTCGCGGGCCTGAGTTCCACCGCGCTCAACAGGCTCGAGACTACGGACCTGGTCGCTCTGACCACGACCGAGGTCAACGCGCTGACGGTCGCACAGCTGAACGGTCTGAACACGACCAACCTCGGCGCTCTGACGACCACGCAGGTGACCTCGCTCACGACCACGCAGGTCGCCGGCCTGAGCACCGGCCAGTTGAACGCGCTCGAGACCACGGACCTGGTCGCGCTGACCACGACCGAGATCAACGCGCTCACGGCCGCCCAGTTCAACGGCCTGACGTCGACGACCCTCGGTGCGATCACCACCACCCAGGTCACTTCGCTCTCGACCACGCAGGTCGCGGCGCTGACCACAACGACGTTGAACAGGCTGTCGACCACCAACGTCGTTGCCCTGGACACGACGGAGGTCACCGCGCTGACTGCGGCCCAGCTCAATGGTCTGAGCTCGACCAACCTCGCCGCTCTGACGACCACGCAGGTCACCGCGCTCACGACCACGCAGGTCGCGGCGCTGACGGCCGCCCAGCTGAACAGGCTCGAGACCACGGACTTGGTCGCCTTGACCACGACCGAGATCGGCGCGCTGACGGCCGGCCAGATTGCGGGTCTCAGCTCGACCAACCTCGGCGTGCTCTCGACGACCCAGATCACGTCGCTCAGCACGACGCAGATTGTGGCGCTGACGACTGGCCAGGTCGCCGGCCTGAGCACGACGAACATCGCAGCTCTGACGACGACGGAAGTCGGCGCCCTGAGCGGCGTTCAGGTGAAAGCGCTGACAACGACCGCGGTCCAACTCCTGAGCACGACCCAGGTCCTGTCACTGTCGACGACCCAAATCGCGGCTCTGACCACGGCTCAGGTCGCAAGCCTCGAGACCACGGACGTCGATGCGCTTACCACCACGCAAATCGGCGGCCTGACCTCGGCGCAGGTCAATTCTCTGACCAGCACCCAGATCGTGCTCTTCGACACCACCGAGATTTCCTCGCTGACGACGACCCAGATCAAAGGTCTGTCGACGGCGGCGATCCCGGCGCTGACGACGACGCAGATCACGGGTCTGACCACCACCGAGATCGGCGCGCTGTCCTCAGTCCAGGTGTCCGCGATTACGGCCACCCAGATTGGCGTCATGACCGGCGCTCAGATCACGGCTCTGCTCACGGTGACCTAACCGAGGGCGTAGGTAGAAAGATCGTGAAGGGGCCGGACCTAGTAATGGTTCGGCCCCTTTCGTATTCTCCTGCAAGACAGGAGTGGTTATGCGTACGTGTATGGTTTTGACCGCATCACGCTGGAACTGGACCGGGTACGCGAAAGACCTCCGCGGCGTCGCGCAGCGCTTGCTTGAGGCGGCCGCGCCATGAGTCTGAGTTCAACCGCAATCCTCGCGATCACGACGACCCAGATCGCCAGCCTGACAACCACCGAGATCGCGGCGTTCGACGCCGTCGAGCTCGGCTTTTTCACGACGACGTCGATCTCCACCTTGTCGACCACGCAGGTCGCGGGCCTGGTCAGCAGTCAGATCAAAGGTCTCTCGACGACATTCCTGAGGACACTGGACACGACCCAGGTCTCCAGTCTGACGGCCACACAGTTCACGGCGCTGTCGTCCACCCAAGTGTCGGGTCTGGAGACCACGGACGTTGCCGTCCTTAGCACCACGCAAATCGGCGCCCTCTCGTCCACCTCCCTGGGGGCCCTGGTCGGCGGACCGGGCGCGGCGCTGACCACGACGATCATCACGTCGCTGTCCACCACGCAGATCACCGCGTTCACGGCCACTCAGCTCAATGCCCTGGGCTCGACCAATGTCGACGCACTCTCGACCACGGCCGTCGCCGCGCTGACCGTCGCCCAGATCAAGGGCCTCAATAGCACGACGTTCGGTCTGCTCAATTCGACCCAGGTCGTCGCGTTGACGTCGGCCCAGATGGCTGTGCTGAACTCCACCCAGATCGACAACCTGACGACGACAGAGGTGGCGATCCTCACCACAACCCAGATCGGAGCGCTGTCGGCCGCTCAGTTGGTGACGTTTGACAGGACTCAGATCTCTGTCCTCACGACGACCGAGCTTGAGGTCCTGACCTCAGCGCAGATCAAGGGCATCAGCACATCCGGCATTTCCGGGTTGACCACCACCCAGGTCGCCGCGCTGAGCACGGGTCAGGTTGGTGCATTGACCGCTGCACAATTGGCGGCGCTGAACTCCACCAACGTCGCTGCCCTGACGACCACGGAAATCAGCGCCCTTTCAGCCTTACAAATCAAGGCGCTGACCACCTCCGGCATTCGGGCGCTGGATACCACCCAGCTGACGTCGTTCTCGACCACCCAGTTCGCGGCGCTGACGACGACTCAGTTCAACGCCCTGACCACCACCAACATCACAGTCCTGACGACCACGGGGATCGCCAGTCTGCGTTCGTCGCAGATCGCGTCCCTCGGCACCTCGATCATCTCCGCCCTGACCACCACTCAGATATCGGCCCTGCAGTCGACCCAAGTCCAGGGTTTGACGACAACGGAAGTTCGCGTGCTCAACGGGCCTCAAGTGGCGTCATTGACGACGTCCGCTATCGCCGCATTGACGGGGCTTCAGCTCGGCGCCCTGACGACGACCGGGGTGGCGGCGCTCGACACCACCAACGTTGCCGCCTTGACCGTGACGCAGGTGAAGGGGGTCAGCACATCCTTCCTGCGGGCGCTGAACACGACCCAGATCACCAGTCTCACCACGCAGCAAGTCGCGGCCCTCCTCGGTTCGCAGATCAACGCCCTCGCCACGACGAGCGTTGTGGCCCTGACCACGACCGAGATCGGCGCGTTGACGACCTCTCAGCTGCGCAGCCTCAATGCGACAGTCTTGGGCGCCCTGACCACGACCCAAGTCACCGCGCTGGAGGGGACCCAGTTTGCGGCGCTAACGGCCAGACAGCTGAATTCGCTCACAACAACAGCCATCGGTGTCTTCACGACAACCGAGATCGCGGCGTTGACGCCGACCCAACTCCAGGGCCTGAACACGACCGCCATCAGGCAGTTGACCACGACCCAGCTGACGGTCTTCTCGGGTACGCAGATCTCCGCCCTCACGGGCTCGCAAATCGGCGCTTTGAGCACCACCAATATCAATGGTCTGACGACCACCGAGATCCTGGGGTTCACCCTGAGCCAGATCGCTGGATTGAACACCACGCAGCTTTCGCTGCTCACCACGACAAACCTGGCCGCGCTCACATCGACTCAGGTGCGGGGGCTCAACTCCACGGTGATGCATTCCCTCACCACCACCCAGGTAACGACCCTGACGACAACCCAGGTGGCGGTGCTCACCGCCATGCAGCTGAATGCGCTGACCACGGCCGATATCGTGGCAATACAAACCACCCAGTTGGGTGGGCTCACGACGCAGCAGATGAAGGGTCTCAACACCACCAATGTCCGCGCCCTGACGTCGACCCAGGTAGCCTCGCTGACGGGCGCTCAGTTGGCGGCACTGTCCATATTGCAGCTGTCCAACCTGGATTCCACGGACGTGGGCATCCTGAGCTCCACGCAGATCGGCGCGCTCACGCCCACCCAATTCGCGAACCTTAACTCGACATCCGCGGGATCGCTGACGGTGACCCAGCTGGGCGCGTTGACGGGGTCTCAACTCGCCGCGCTGACGACCGGCCAGATCGTGAACCTGAGCACCACGACCATCGCCTCGCTGACAACCACGGCCGTCACTGGCCTCACGGCATCCCAGATCGGCTCCTTCACGACGACACAGATCACATCCTTGACCTCCACCGATCTGTCCGTGCTGTCCGTGGCCCAAATCCGGGGTCTGAAGACCACCCAGCTCTCGGCTCTCAGCACGACGCAGGTGCAGGGCCTGACAACCACGGAAATCTCCGGTCTGGCGCAGGTACAGTTGGCGGGTATCACAACCACCCAGATCAGTTCCATGAGCGTGGCGCAGGTGGCGGCCCTCTTGTCGGTACGTTAGAGTTAGCCTCGGCCCCGGCCGGAAACCAAAAATTAAGACCGCCGTCGTATTAAGCTCTCTTGAACCACTCGCGGTTGGGGGCGGACGTGCCCCGAGGAATGGAAATCCAATGCTCCGTACCGATCAGGGGGCGATTCCGGCGACCGGGGCGGGCTCCGAGCTGCAATCCTTCATCGATGCCGCCAGCGGTGCGGGCCCCGCGGGCCTGCAAGAAACCGGCGGTTTCCGCCTTTCCTATGCGCTGCAGAAGCGCCTGGGGCGCGCGGAGTTGGTCCTGACGTCGTCCACCGGCCATCGCGCCAGTCACACGCACTACGTCAAGCTCGACGAAAACGGCAACGTCCTCGACCGGCCGCCGATCACGCCCGACGTGGCCAAGTTCATCTTCGAGAACTTCGAGCGCCGCGGACACACCGAATCCTTCAACATTTTCGCGCGTGACCTGGAGCAGGGGCGTCTGGCGCCGCGCCGCGCCGCGCCAACGCCCGAGAGCGTGCGTCACAAACTCGGCAACACCGAGAACAGTTTCACCGCCACCGGCGCGAAGCTCAACGCACACTGGCCGATCTTCCAGAAGCTGCGCGACACAGGCTTCGGCAGCATCATCCGCGCGACGTTGACCAATCACCAAGTCTGTTCCTCGCGCTGCCATTTCTGCTCCACGATCTCGCGCAACAAGCGGGACTCCGTGACTCTCGACGAGGCCAAGGCTTTCATCACCGCGTTGTACGACGATCAGGCCGAATACAACCGCACGCATTTTCCGAAGTACAACGAGGCCTACAAGAAGCTCACGGGACAAGACATTCGCCTGCGCGGGCTGATCCTGTCGGGCGGCGGGCAGCCAAACCTGTGGCCGCATTTCACCGAGTTCGTCCGCTGGCTCTCCGAGCGCGACATCGATCTCGGCCTGATCACCAACGGCTTTCCGGAGAAGATCCCGGAGGACGTCTACCAGAACTTCAAGTGGGTGCGCATTTCCGTCACGCCGGCGGAAGCGTCGTCGTTCTATCCGGACGGGAAGTTCGAACGGCAGTACATCCCGGCGATCCTCAAGAACAATCCCAAGATCACCGTCGGATACTCCTACGTGGACGGCCCGTGGGCGGAGGACGACATCCTGAGCCGGATCGACGCCTCGGCCAGGGAGAACGGCTTCGAGTACGCGCGTGTCTTGACCGACTGCAATCTCGGCCGCTCTGCCCAGCTTCAGGCGCACCACAATCTGGCGGAAAAACTGCATGGCCTCGGCCTCATCAATGATTCCGGCGTGGCAACGTCGCGCGTCTTCCAGCAGCTGAAGTATCACGGCACGGAAGACGAGGCGCAGACCTTGTGGGACAAGGGCCAATGCATGCTTCAGTCCTACAACGTGTTCTGGGACACGACCGGCCACGAAGAGAACGGCCACTCTTACTGCTATCCGTGCGATTCCGTCACCGTGCTCGCCGACGACAGCATGGAAGTCACACGCACGAATTCCGAGCGCCGCTTCAATTCCTCCAAGTGGGGCACCGTCCCGAATACCCAAGTGTCGCGGCTGTTCAACGAGAAGCTGCATCCGTTCTTCGACCCGCGCGACATCTGTCACTCCTGCCTCTTCATGCGGAATAATGCGCAAGTGAAGGCGTTGGCGACGCGCGAGAGCTACGACGACATCAAGGTGCCGGCCAACCTCCAGCATGAGAATTTCCCATGAGCGAGAAGCTTCGCCTTGTGGCCGATGGCGCACCCGTGTCCTCACGGCGCGTGTCGATCGATATCTACGACGAGGATTACTACGAACGCGGCGCCATCGTCGGCAAGTCGGGCTATATGAACTACAGCTGGATGCCCGAACTCACCATCCGCATGGCCCACTTCATGATCATGAATCTTGGCATTTCTCGCAACGACCGCGTGCTCGATTACGGCTGCGCGAAGGGCTACCTGGTGAAGGCCTTCCGTATCCTCGGCATCAATGCCGAAGGCGTGGACGTGTCCCGCTATGCCATCGACTTTGTCGATGCGGCTGTGAAGCAGCAGTGCCGGCACATCACCGGACACGGTGACGAAGCCTGCTTCCGCGCCGAGTACGACCTGATGATCGCCAAAGACGTGCTCGAGCACATCGCCGAAGACGACCTGCGCGATCTGCTGCCGACGGCGCGTAAATCCTGCAAGAAGATCTTCGCGGCCATTCCCGTGGCGGCGGACGACACTTGCGGAAAGTTCGTTGTGCCGGAATACGACAAGGACGTCACCCACGTGACGGCCAAGAGCGTGCAGTGGTGGTGGTCCCTGTTCGAAAGCACCGGATGGCACATCGACCAGTTCGCTCATACCTTTCCGGGTATGAAGCAGAACTGGACCGATGCATTCGCCAAAGGCAATGCTTTCTTCACCATTTCCGCAGGAAACTCCTAGTCTGCCGACTTAGTCCCCGGATGCCGGGCGCGGTCGCGCCGGAGGATCCTGTCTGTGTCTGAAGTCGTCAGCGACATCACCGCTCCCGCCACGCATTGGTGCCGCATTGTGATGGACCGCGAAACGCGGCGTCTGATGCGTCAGATCAATTATGCGGATATGTGCGCGCTCGAGATTTCCGGCACTGCCTGGCACGACTTCGGCTTCAAGGAATACGCCGTCGCCGCTTACCCGGCGTTCGACGTCTCGAAACAGATCGCGGTCAAGAACGGCGGCGGTCTGTTCGATGTCGTGATCGCCGAACAGGTGATGGAACACGTGCCCATGCCCTGGATCGCGGCTCAGAGCATGTACCGCAGCCTCGCGCCCGGCGGGTATCTCCTGATCACCGTGCCGTTCTTCATCCGCGTCCACGGTCATCCCAACGACTACACGCGCTGGACGGAAAACGGCCTCATCAACCTGCTTGAATACGGCGGCTTCGCGCCGCAGAACGTTCACACCGGCTCCTGGGGCAACCGTGCGTGCGTGAACGGCAACTTCAAGGGCTCGGTCTATCGCGGCGAACCCTACGACGCCACCCAACATTCCCTCGAAAACGAGCCTGACGTGCCGTTGATGGTCTGGGCCTTCGCGAAGAAATAAGCCGCTAGGCCGCATTCCATGACCGACATCGATATCCACTACATCAATCTCGATCGCTCCCCCGATCGGCGCGCGAAGGTCGAGCAGAGCTTCGCGGAAAGCAACTTCTCCTCTCGCTGGACGTTGACCCGCTTCGCGGCTGTGGACGCCACGTCGCCGCCGGTCCTCGCGGCGCCCGGCACCCTCAACGGCGCCTACAAGGGCAACTTCCTCAGCCACATCGGCTGTCTGCGGCGGCAGGTCGACACGGATCGCCATCTGTACATCGCCGAAGACGACATCCAGTTCTGCGACAAGACCGGGCCGCTGTTGGAAAAGGTGATCGACACCCTCGGTGAGGACACGTGGGATATCATCCATCCTGAGGTCTCGCTCATGAGCGCGGTGGAGTTCCCACGCTTCTACAAGCTGCGTCGCAACACGAATTACCGCAACAAGGTGCGCCTGATCGACCTGGGCGATTTTCCGTACGCTTACGCCGGTTCGGGCTCCTACATCGTCAATCGCAAGTCCAAGCGGAAGTTCCTCGAATGTTTGGATGAAACGGTTGCTCACGCGAGCGGCAAGCTGGATATCCCCTTCGACCTGTGCCTGCGCGGTCTGCTGTACTACCGCACGCTCAAGGGTTTGGTGACCATCCCATTCCTGACGGCGCCGTCGATCCATGCGGATGAGAGCTCGGCCCCCTACGGCAAGGAAGACCCGAATATGGACCGGGTAAAGCGGCTCCACCTGGAGCTGATCAACGCCTACCGGCGGCTGGTGTGGGTCGGCTTCGACCCGGAGAAGGTCATGCCACAGGAGCTGCGTACGGAAGGAGAAAATATCTTCCTGCTCACCGAACAGGACAAACTCTTCCAGAAGGTCGTTTCGTGGCTGCTCTTCATGCAATACGAAGCCCGCTACAGAGAGTACGATCTTCTCCGCTTCCTCGAAGAGGAAGTGCCCATCGGCTAGAGGGACCGCCGTTTCGGTCCGAACGGCCCCTGGCGCGTCCTCAAGGGCCGTCATTTTCGAGAGACTCTAGGACGTGACCCCTTCCATCGATCCCATCTCGCCCGAGCGCCTGACCCACCTCCAGCGGCTGGAGGCCGAGAGCATCCATATCTTCCGGGAGGTCGCCGCCGAGTGCGAACGCCCGGTCATGCTCTATTCCATCGGCAAGGACTCCGCGGTGATGCTGCGGCTGGCGATGAAGGCGTTCTATCCCGCCAAGCCGCCGTTTCCGCTGCTGCACGTGGATACCGGCTGGAAGTTCAAGGCCATGTACGAGATGCGCGACCGCATGGCGCGCGAGACCGGCATGGAACTGCTGGTCCACATGAACCCGGAAGGCGTGGAGAAGGGCATCAACCCCTTCGATCACGGCTCAGCGGTCCATACCGACATCATGAAGACCCAAGGCCTCAAGCAGGCGCTGGACTACTACAAGTTCGACGCCGCCTTCGGCGGCGCGCGCCGCGACGAAGAGAAGAGCCGCGCCAAGGAGCGCATCTTCTCCTTCCGCAGCGCCAATCACCGCTGGGACCCCAAGAACCAGCGCCCCGAACTCTGGCGCCTCTACAACGCCCGCAAGCATGCCGGTGAATCGATCCGCGTGTTCCCATTGTCGAACTGGACCGAGCTCGACATCTGGCAATACATCCTGCTCGAGGAAATCCCGATCGTGCCGTTGTACTTCGCCGCCGAAAGGCCCGTGGTCAACCGCGACGGCACCTGGATCATGGCCGACGACGAGCGCATGCGCTTCCGGCCGGGCGAGACGCCGGTCACCAAGAACGTGCGCTTCCGCACGCTGGGCTGCTACCCGCTGTCCGGCGCGATCGAAAGCACCGCCGACACGCTGACGGGCATCATCCAGGAGATGCTTCTGACCACCAGCTCCGAGCGCCAGGGCCGCATGATCGATCATGACGGCGCCGCGTCCATGGAGAAGAAGAAGCAAGAGGGCTATTTCTAATGGCCCACATCGACAAGCTCATCGCGACCGATATCGGGTCATACCTCGAGAAGCACCAGCACAAGACGCTGCTGCGCTTCCTGACCTGCGGGTCCGTGGACGACGGCAAGTCGACCCTCATCGGCCGGCTGCTCTACGACTCGAAGATGGTGTTCGAGGACCAGCTCTCGGCGCTGGAAGCGGATTCCAAGAAGGTCGGCACCCAGGGCGGCGACATCGATTTCGCGCTGCTGGTGGACGGCCTCGCCGCGGAGCGGGAGCAGGGCATCACCATCGACGTGGCCTACCGCTATTTCTCGACGGAAAAGCGCAAGTTCATCGTCGCCGATACGCCCGGCCACGAGCAGTACACCCGCAACATGGTCACCGGTGCCTCCACCGCCGACCTTGCCATCGTGCTGATCGATGCCCGCAAAGGCGTGCTGATCCAGACCCGCCGCCACAGCTTCCTCGCCTCACTGCTCGGCATCCGGCATGTGGTGCTGGCGGTCAACAAGATGGATCTGATCGATTGGTCCAAAGAGAAATACGACGCCATCGTCGCGGAGTACCTCGCCTTCGCCGACAAGATCGGCCTGAAGAACATCCAGCCCATCCCCATGTCCGCCCTGAAGGGCGAGAACATCACCGAGGTGAGCGCGAAGACGCCCTGGTACACGGGGCCATCGTTGATGGCGCATCTCGAGAACGTCCAGATCGACGACGACTTCCTGCGCGACCAGCCGTTCCGGCTGCCGGTGCAGTGGGTCAACCGTCCGGACCTGAACTTCCGCGGCTTTGCCGGTGCGATCGTGTCGGGCACCGTGAAGCCGGGCCAAGAGATTCGCGCGCTGCCGTCGAACCGGGTGTCGAAAGTCGCCCGTGTCGTCACCTATGACGGCGATTTGAAAGCGGGCATCGCGGGCCAATCCGTCACCCTCACGCTCACCGACGAAATCGATGTCTCCCGCGGCGACGTGTTGGTCGCGGCCGACAAGCCGCTCGAAGTCGCCGACCAGTTCGAGGCCCATGTCGTGTGGTTCAGCGATGAGGCGCTGCTTCCCGGCCGCCAGTACTGGCTGAAGATCGGCGCCAAGTCAGTGGCCGCCCAGATCACCGACATCAAGTTCAAGATCAATGTGAATACACTCGAACATCTCGCGGGCAAGACCCTCGAGCTGAACGAGATCGCCGAGTGCAATCTCTCCACCGACCAGCCCCTGGTGTTCGCGCCCTACGCCGAGAACAAGGACCTCGGCGGCTTCATCCTCATCGACCGCATGACCAATGCGACCGTCGGCGCCGGGATGATCCGTTATGGCCTGCGCCGCGCCCATAACCTGCATTGGCAGACCCTCGATCTCACCCGCCAGGCCCGCGCCGCGGCCAAGAACCAGAAGCCCGCCGTATTGTGGTTCACCGGCCTGTCCGGCGCCGGCAAGTCGACCGTGGCCAACGTCCTCGAGAAGAAGCTCCACGCCGAAGGCCGCCACACCTACATCCTGGACGGCGACAACGTGCGCCACGGCCTCAATCGCGACCTCGGCTTCACCAATGCCGACCGCGTGGAAAACGTCCGCCGCGTCGCCGAGGTGGCCAAGCTCATGGCCGATGCCGGCCTTGTGGTGATCGTGTCGTTCATCTCGCCGTTCCGCGCCGAACGGCGGATGGCGCGCGACCTGCTGCCCGAAGGGGAGTTCCTGGAGGTCTACATCGACGCGCCGCTGGCGGTCGCCGAAGCCCGCGACGTGAAGGGGCTCTACAAGAAGGCCCGCGCCGGCGAACTCGCGCATTTCACGGGCATCGACAGCGCCTACGAAGTGCCAGAAGCACCCGAGGTGCATGTCCACACCGAGCGGGAATCGCCGGAAGCGGCGGCGGACGCGATCATCCGCGCCCTGCGCGACCGGCGGATTATCTAGCGCGCCCGATCGTCATTCTCGGCACGCCCTAGGCGGGCCGCCGCAGCAGGAAAGACCAATACTTGTCCTCGCCGGCGAGGGCGGTGAACCCGACGATCCAAGTCTTTTCAATCGCCAGGCCGTTCTTGGCGAACAGGGCGGCCCAGGACGACATCGGGAAGATGCTGTAGTGGTTCTCGCCCGCTTCGTGGTGAATCGGCGTATCCGCCCCGGGCACCTCGACGTAGATATGCCCGCCGGGTTTGCACAAGCGCTTGTATTCCGAAAGCGTGAACATCGGCATGATGCTGTGTTCCAGCACATGGCGGCACCACAGCACGTCGAACGACGCGTCCGCGAAGTCCATGAAGCTCTGGTCCATCTCCCGGACGTCGAGGCCCTTGGCCCGGCAGACGCCCGCGTCGGAGCCGAGCGTGACGCCCGTGGCTTTCATGCCAATCTTGCTCAGTTCCTCCAGCGCCAAACCCTGGCCGCAGCCGACGTCCAGCACGCGTTGGCCGGGCTTCAGGATGCCGTCCTTGTGCAAGCTCGCGATGGTGTTCTTGATGATCTGGTCGTGGATCTCCGACGACATCTCCGGATAGACGTCAGTCGCAAGGCTGTCGAGGAACCGGTCGAGACGGCTGTAATCGCGGCCAAACGATTTGGACGTCGCGCTCGTCGGGGCGGTCCCCGGCGCAACCGCGGGCGCGGCCACCGGCGTCAGCACGACTTCCTTGGGCGCCACTTTCGGCACGCTGCCGTTCGCGACGGCCGTGCGCAGGTCGGCGGCGATACGCGCGAAGGGTTCGTCCCATTGGCCGACGGCGGGCTGCCGGTACAGGCGCGCGTTCGGGTACCAGTTCCAATCCGATCCTTTGTCGCCGAAGCGCCAATCCGGCGCGTGCTTGAGCGGAATCCAGGTCGGCACGTCCAAGGCGCCGGAGAGGTGGACCATCGAGGTGTCGATCGACACCACCAGGTCCATGTTCATCATCACCGCGGCGCTGTCCAGGAACGCCCCGCCGCTGCTGTCGAAATCGGAGCCGAGTGATTCTACCGGGAACGACACGCCGCTGACGTCGCCGCCCTTCTGCAGGCTGATCAGGCGCACGTTGGGGATCGCGGCGAGGGCCGCGAACTTCTCCAGCGGGGCGGAGCGGCTGCGCTGGCTCGGCGTCTCGCCTTTGCCTTCCCACACGATGCCGACCTTGAAGCCTTGCGTGCCCAGGCGCTCGCGCCATGTCGAGACGCGTGCCTGTTCCGCGCGCAGATAGGGAACGGGGCAGGGCACATTGTCCGGTCGCACGGACAGCAGGCTCGGCACGGTCATGATCGCCTGGAACATGTCGAAGTGCGGAAGGTCGCCGCCGAGCGGAATGACGTCCGAGACGCCGGGCAGGGTACGCATCAGCGGGATCAGCGGCTCGTGCACCTCGAGCACCACGCGCGCGCCCATGGCAACGAGCACCGGCACAAACCGTGCGAACTGGATCGCATCGCCCAGCCCCTGTTCGGTGTAGAGCAGAATGGTCTTGCCCTTGACGGGTCCGCCTTGCCACAGGGGCTTGGCATACGCCCGCGGCGGAAGGCCGTCGGCCTTCCAGCGCCACTCATAGTTCTGCCAGCCGACAGCGTAGTCGCCATTGCGCAATTGCGCGAGACCGAGGTTCTTGTGGGGCATCGGGATGGTCGGCGCGAGCGCAATGCATGCCTCGAAAGCGGCAATCGCTTCGGCGGTGCGTCCGGCGGCAGACAGCACCGCACCCAGATTGCTGTGCGCTTCTGGATAGTCGGGCTTCAGGGCAAGGGCCCTGCGAACGAGTGATTCGGCCTCGTCCAGCTGCGACAGTTCCATAAGGGCGCTGCAGAGGTTGTTCTTCGCTTCCGGGTATTCAGGCTGCAGGGTGAGTGCTTGGCGCAACGCCACAACTGCATCGTCGTAACGCCGCGCCGCCGTGAGCGCGCTTCCGAGATTGCTGTAGGCCATGGCCCCTTTCGGGTCGAGCGCGATGGCCTTCTGGAGGACTTCCACCGCTTCTGCTGCTTTGCCCTGGGTCTTCAGGACCGCGCCGAGATTGTTGTAAGTGATCGCTTCCGTCGGGTTGAGGACGATGGCTTCCCGGAAGGCTGCGATTGCGTCGTCCAGGCGTCCCTGCTGATGTGCCGCTATGGCCTTGTTGAAGGTGGCGACGAATTTCTCGCTCGGGGGCCGCTGCGCCGCCTTCTGTGGCGGGTGCTGCACTTGATTCCGTTTGTGGCGGGCCATGGGCATATCTGCTGAAATTGAGGTTACGGGCAGTACGAAGCGAGCGTGCGGTGAAGCTCGGCGATCTGGCCTTCCCAGGTAAGGGACGCCATCGCCGCGACACCGGCGGCGCCGCGGCGGCGGGCTTCCGCGCGGTCGGTGTAGGCTTGTTCGAGCGCCTCGACGATCTCGTCCACGTCGCTCTCGCCCCATCCTTCGGTGCCCATGCCGGCAGCCGCGACCGGCCCTTGCCGGTTCAGGATATAGGGGGCGCCGGTGGCGACCAAATCCTTGTGTCCCGTGTTGTCGGACACGATGGTCGGCACGCCCGATGCAAGGCATTCCATGGCGACCAGGTTCGTGCCGCCTTCGCAGCGGTTCGGGAACACCGCCACGTCCATCTCGCGCAGGATGCGGCCCATGAAATGGTTGGACACGCTGCCGAGGTCGAAGAACTGGCCGGGCTGCAGGCCGTTCGCCGTCAGCCACTTGGGAAGGTTCACCTTGGCGTCGTCCTCCAGCACGATCGGTGCGAGCTTGCCGCTGTGGTTGAGGCTGACTGCGCCGTGCTGCCAAGGCGAGTTCCAGGCCGTGATCAGCATCGCTTCCGGATGGCGCGCCGCGAAGATGCGGAAGGCCTGGACGACGAGGTCTTGCCCTTTGCGGAACTCCATCTTGCCGCCGCTGAAGATCGTGAAGCGGTTGGACATGCTGCCGAAGCGCGGCGCCGGATGGAACAGGGATGGATCGATCCCCTGGATCACGGTCGCGACATTTTCCACGCCCTTGCTGCGCAGGATTTCCTCGCCCCAGGTGGACCCCGTGACGATGACGGAGAAGTCGCTGCAATAGGCTTTGGCGTTGTGCAGGGTCGTGTCCTCGAAGAAGGTCACGCCGGCGGTCACGTTGCCCTTGAGGTAGGTGGCGCCCGGCTGTGCGGAGCCGGAGAAGTTGTTACCCATGGAATGCAGGGCAAAGCCATCGAAGCGTTCGCCGGCTTCGGCCATGGCGTTGAGGCGCGGGCGGTCCTGGTCCGAGGCGACCAGGATCGGCGCCAGGGCATTCAGCCGCAGCACGTCCATCCCGGTCAGGCTCTCGATGTGGATCTGTGAGCCGCAGACGGCCTTCGCGCCGCCAGCCGCTTTCGGCCAATTGTAGAGGAGGTTCAGCCCATAGACGCCCCAGCCGAACACGGCGGAAACGCCCCATTGGAAGTAAAGCGGGTGAGACATGGGGCTTCGCGGTCCAGTGACGTTTCGGGCGTTCACGATAAATCATTGCATTATCAATGACTTATAGAGGCTCCCCAGGGACGGCGCGCATGCCAGCCGGCGAACCTTCCGGACGATAGCGACGCGTGCTTAACCCATCGTTATCGCTGCACTTCGCGCCCCGTCGCCCACGGGCGCCGCGTAACGGGAGCTTAAGGAAGTCGGGCTAGGTCTCGATGCTGATCCTTTATCGCGTCTTCAAGGCCTCCCGGATGCACGGCGAACTGTTCTCCAATGCCACCAACCGCGCCATCGAGAAGCAACTCTCGGGCATGGAACTCCTCAGTGTCGTCGGCCAGCTGACGGCGGACGGGCAACGAAATCTGGTCGTCTCCCTCTACCAGACCTGGCTTGAGCACAATTCGGACAACGCCCTCGCACCGGCGATCTACTTCAATTACGGCGTGGTGCTCAGCGACGCCAACGACGTGGCCGGGGCGAAGGCCGCCTTCGAGAACGCCATTCGCGTCAATCCGGACTTCTATCCGCCCTACGTCAATCTCGGCGGCTTGCTGGATCGCATTGGCGCCGGCGGCGAGGCCGTGCAGCTCTGGTACCAGATGGCCGCGCGCCTGCCCTCCATCAACGGCGAGAACCTCAGCTACAAGACCACCGTCCTGAAGCAGATCGGCCGTGTGCTGGAACGCGGCAACCTCGATCTGCACGCCGAAGACTCTTTGCGCCAGTGCCTGGATCTGAATTCCCATCAGCCCGACGTGGTGCAGCACTACGTCAGCCTGCGCCAACGCCAATGCAAATGGCCGATCATCGCGCCCTCGGGCCAGATTGAACGTAAAACCCTGCTCGGCGGCATCTCCGCTCTCTCGTTGGGCGCTTACACGGACGATCCCATCCTGCAGCTCGGCAACGCCTACATGTATGCGCGCTACGTCACCGGCTGCGCGCCCAAGACCTACGTTTCCACGCACGCCAGATTGCTCGCAAACCCGCCGCCGCGCCGCCGCGTCGCTTACCTATCGTCGGATCTGCGCGAACACGCCATCGGCTACCTCACCAGTGAGGTCTACGAACTGCACGACCGCAGCAAGGTGGAGATTTTCGCCTACTATTGCGGCATCAAGTCGCCGGACCAGCTGCAGCAGCGCGTGAAGAACGCGGTGGAGCACTGGGTCGATATCTCCGACATGACCGATGAACAAGCCGCGGCGAAGATGATCGAGGACGGGATCGAGATCCTGATCGACGTCAACGGCTACACCAACGGCCAGCGCAGTAAGCTCTTGGCCAGCCGCCCCGCGCCCATCATCGTCAACTGGCTCGGCTATCCCGGAACGCTCGGCACCGCCTACCACAACTACATCATCGCCGACGATTTCATCATCCCCCCGTCGCACGAGATATTCTACTCCGAAAAAGTGCTGCGCTTGCCGTGCTATCAGTCGAACGACAGGAAGCGGAAAGTGTCAGAACGCGGTCAGACCCGCGCCGAAGCCGGGCTGCCGGAAAACGCCTTCGTGTTTTGCTGCTTCAACGGCCTGCACAAGATTTCACGCTTCACCTGGGCGCGGTGGATGAGCATCCTCACACAGGTGCCGACCAGCGTGATCTGGCTCCTCGACGGCCCGCAGACCACCAAGGACCGCCTGAAGGAACTCGCCCAGCAAGCCGGTGTCGCGCCGGATCGCCTGATCTTCGCGAACAAGCTGCGCAATCCCGATCACCTGGCGCGCTACCCGCTGGCGGATCTGTTCCTCGATACGGCGCCCTACGGCGCCCACACCACGTGCTCGGATGCGTTGTACATGGGCGTGCCGCTCCTGACCGTGCCGGGCCGCTCGTTTGCCTCCCGCGTCTGCGGCAGCCTGATCAAGTCCGCCGGTGTGGAAGAGACGATCGTCAAGACGCCCGATGAATATGTGCGTGAAGCCGTGGCGCTCGCCAACGATCCGGCGCGCTGCAAGGCGCTGCGCGCGAGACTCCTCGCCAACCGCGATACCTGCGTGCTGTTCGACACGCCGCTTCTGGTCAGGAAGATGGAAGACCTTTTCGCCGAGATGTGGGCGGACTACGCCTCCGGCAAGCTGCCGATCCCCGATCTCACCAACCTCGACATCTACAACGAGGTCGGCATCGAACTCGACAAGGACGAGGTCGACATGATGACGGTGCCGGATTATCTGGGGATGTACCGCAAGGCGCTTGCCGCCAAGGCGGAATCGATCTTCGTCCACCGCGACAACCGGCTCTGGTCGGGGACGAACTAGGGTCCCGCCCTAGCCCTGCGCGGACGTGAAAACCGCTAATTGATCGGCGAAGGCTCGCTTATAGGCGGGCCGCGCTTCGCCACGGGCGATATAGGCCGCGAGGTTCGGGTATCCGTTCAGGATGCCCGATGGCTTCAACCTGAGCAGCACCGACACCATCATCAAATCGCCCGCGCTGAACCCGTCCTCGAGCCAGTCGGCATCGCCGAGGCGTGTGGAAAGTTGGCTCAGCCGGTCGCGGAGGCGGCTCTCGACCAGAGGCAGACGCTCCTTCGTCCAGGGCTTGTCGCCCTCGAGAAGCTTGGTGTTTGCGAGTTCGAGGATCGGCGGCTCCACCGTGTTGATCGCCGCAAACATCCATGTGATCGCGCGCGCCCGGGCATTCGCATCAGTGGGCAGCAGGCCTGGATGGTGCTCCGCGATATGGAACACAATGGATCCCGTCTCGAACAGGGCGAGATCGCCTTCCTCATAGGTTGGAATCTGGCCGAAAGGATGAAGCGCCAGATGTGCGGGCTCCTTCATCGCGCTGAACGAGACAAGACGAACATCGTAACGCTGGTCGACTTCTTCCAGCGCCCAGCGAACGCGCGTGTCCCGCGCCAATCCCTGGCCGCGATCGGGCGACTTTTCAAAAGCGGTAATGGTGGGGGTCATCGGCACGCTCCGTGTGAACAACGCGGATGGTCACAGGCAGGGTGAGGTGGTCCGCCATTTTGCGCAAGAGACCCTACGGAATTTGGGAGCACACCGCGACGTTTGACGGGAGGCCGAATTCGGCCCTATCGTTTTTCTTTTTTGTGCGTGGTCGCGCGATGTCCGCCTTGATCGCAATGGGTTCAAAAATTTCACCGCGTATTTCCCGCGATAAAACGCGCGGGCGCTGCACCGCGAAAAGCGCGTCATGACCGAGTCGCCAAACGCCGCTTCCGTCCTCGCCCGCGCGGCCGCGCAGACCCGCTGGGCCGTATTGCCCGCGCCTGTCCGGGCGATGGCGCTCGACCTCTTCGCCGATGCGCTCGGCATCATCGCCGCCGGCAGCGTGCACGACGACATGCGCGCGCTGGCACGACAGGTCGCCCCCAGCGATGGCCCCGCGACTTTGATCGGCGAACAGCGCGGCGTCACCCTGCGGGAAGCCGTGCTGCTCAACGCCGCCACCACCACCGTGCTTCAACGTCAGGACGGCTACGCCCACGCCAAGGGGCATCCGGCCAGTCAGCTGGTGCCGCTGCTGCTCGCGCTCGCCGAGGCGCGCGGGAAATCCGCGACGGAGATGCTGACCGCTTTCGTGGCCGGCTATGAGGTGGCCGCCCGGGTTGGCCGTGCTCTCGGCGGCGTGCCGCCGTGGCTGCACGACAACGGCAACTGGGCGCTGATCGGCGTGTCCGCCGCCGCCGCGCATCTGCTCACCGGCGGTGATGAAGCGCGCATCGCCGCGGCCATCGACGGCGCGTCCTCCCTCGGCCTGGCATTTGATCGCTTCACGACGGCGAGCGGCGCGACCATCCATCACCTCTACCCGGCGATGGCCACCACCGACGCGCTCACAGCCGCGGAAGGCGCGGTGGCGGGCTTGGTGCCGCGGCCCGGTGCACTGGAAGCCTTCTACGGCCCGCGCTTCGGAACTGCTTTCAATGCCGATCTGCTGCGCTCCGGAATTGGCCCCGATGGCTGGACCGCCTTTGAAGTCCTCAACGGCTATTTCAAGCTCCACCCGAGCTGCGCGCATCTGCACGGGGTGAACGACGCGGTCGATCAGCTGATCGCGCAAGAACATCTCACGCCGGACAGCTTCGCCGCCATCGACGTGGAGACCTTCGGCGAGGCCATGGAGATCGATGCCCACGCCCCCCACAACGACCTCGCGGCACGCTTCAGCGCGCGGGCCACCGTCGCCGCGGCCATCGTTCACGGACGCCTCGACGATCCCGGTCTCACCGATCTCGCCGCGCTGGCGCCCGTGATGGCGCGCATCGCCGTGCGGCACGATCCGACGATGGATCGCCATATCCCCGCCGGCCGCCCCGGCCGCGTGACGGTGCAATTCCGCGATGGGCGTAAGGCCGTGCGGGAAGTGATCTTTCCGCGCGGCACGTTCGAGGTGCCGGCCAGCGAGGCCGAGCGCCGCGAGAAGGCGCAACGTCTGCTCGCGCGCCTCTACGGCTCGGACGGCGCTGAGAAGATTTTGGCGGCCTGCCGCGCGCTCGGCGACGGCGGCGGCATCGCCGCGCTTACGCAGGCTTTGCGAGCCGGCGCGCGATAGGAAAAGTGGGAACCGGTTTTCCGTGGAATCGCGCGCCAACTACGTGAATCGGCGCGCGCCCTATCCTGCTCTAAGGCTTGGCCAGGACCGAAATGAAGTATCCGTTGTGCCAGTCGCTGTATTTGCCCACCAGCACCGGATGTGTGTCGTCGAGCGACGTGCGGATTTCGGCGGCGTAGCGAATTTCCAAGCCGCACCGCTCGATCGCCCGCATGGTGCCGTGACGGACCGGCGACCAGTTCCAGTCGTCGACGATGAATACGAACTCCGGGTCCAAGCACGGGAGCGCCATCGCCAAGCCGTCGTACTGGTCTTGCTCCTTATGAGGACCGTCGAACAAGTAGATGTTGTAGGTGTTCATCAGGGTGTAATCGACCTTGCGGAAATCCGCCTCGATGAACGTCACCTCCGCGCCGGGCGTGCGCAACGCAAGCACGTTCTGGATGAAGCTGTCCTTCGGCCCGCCGAATTGGGACCAGTCGTCCACCGCCACCGCAGTGACTTTGTTGCCATGGATCGCGGCGCACAGGGTGGAGCCGGCCCAACTGCCGATCTCCAGATAGCGCGCGTTCGGCACCGCACCGACAAGCGTGTTGATGAAATAGCGGTACTTCAGGCCCGACATGCCATCGACCGCGTAGATGCCGTTGTGGTGCGTGAGGTCGGTGCGCCGAACCGCCGCCGCCAGCGCCGCGTCGGTCGCCGCGGCGAGCGCGGAACCGGCGGCATTCTTGGCGACGATGTTCGTGGCGATCATGGCTCAGGGATAAATCAGAATTCGGTTCCCGCAAAACAAAAAACCCGGTCGCGCGCGCGATAGGAAAAGTGGGAACCGGTTTTCCGTGGAATCGCGCGCGACCTATTTGAATCAAAACGCGGCCGGATCAGGTCAACCTGATCCGGCCGCGTTGGGACCGGGTTCTTCGTTACCTCAGTCGCTAGGCTTAGCGCTTGATCTGCAGGAGTTCGTCGAGCATCTGGTCGGCCGTGGTGATGACCTTGGCCGACGAAGAGTAGGCGCGCTGGGTGGTGATCATGCGCGTGAACTCGGTACCGAGGTCGACGGTCGAGGCTTCCAGGGCGGCGGAGTTGACTTCGCCCGCGCCGGCATCGCCGGGCTGACGCAAGGTCGGGTTGCCGGAGAAGTCGGTCGAGATCCACACGTTGCCCGACAGCGACTGGAGGCCGTTCGGGTTGGTGAAGGTCGCGAGCGGGATCTGGTACACCGGGCGCGTCACGCCGTTGTCGAACAGGGCCGTCACGACGCCGTCCTTGCCGATCGACACGCCGGAGAAGTTGCCGAACTTGGCACCGTTCTGCTGCAGGAAGTTCAGCTGGAAGTCGCCCGAGAGCTGGGTGATGCCGTCCGGGGTGTTGTAGTTGCCCTGGCTCAGGATGATCGCCGGGCTGTTGGTATTGCCCTGCTGCATCGGTTCCGCGCCGTTGGCCCACACGATCTCGACGGTGTTCCTCGGGTTCGGCGCCTCGGCCGCGTCGCGGCCGAAGAACTTCAGCGGCGTACCGTTGCCGTTGAATTCGATAGCCGGCGTCTTGCGCGAGGTGACGTTCGGCGGGCCGACAACCAAGTCCATCGCGCCGTAAGTGACATCCAGGGCCGGAAGGGTGTAGCCGGGGAACGGCGCGTTCTGCGAGATCAACTGCGTGCCCTGGCTGTCCACCGCGTTGGCCTCGAACGTCAACGTGTCGACGTTGGACGCCTGGTCGAAGGTGATGCCGTTTTCACCGGCGACGCGGCGCGCCCATGTTCCCGGCGGGGTCAAGGGAGGGCCGTAGACCGTATCGTCGCTCATGATGCCGTTAATCTGGTCGGCGATCTCGTCGATGATCTGGCTGATCGTCTTGCCGTTGGTCAACACGGTCGTGTTGCCGCCCGGTGTGAACGGCGCGGTCGAGCTCGCGTTAACGGGATCCAGGTTGATGACGAAATCCTGACCCGCGGCGTTGACGTGGATGGTGCCGGTGATGGCGCCCACGGCGGTGTCACGGAAGTCGAGACGGCCGGTTGCCTGGTACACTTCCGGGTTCTGCGAGGCTTGGGTGTATTGCACCACCGTCGCGGCGTCCGCCGGCGGCTCGAGCACGCTGTCCCAGGTGTTGGCTGCGGTCTTGGTGTAGGTGATGCCGATGTTGTGCGGATTGCCCAAGCTGTCGAAGATCAGGCCGTTCACCTGATTTGTGGTGTTGGTGGGTGCGCCCGACGGAAGATTGGCGCCGATCGACAGAGTGGTGGTCGGCGACGCGGTGCCGCCGATGGTCTGCAGGTTCAGCGGGCGAAGGTCGTTGCTGCTGATCACGTTGTTGTTGATCAGCACCTTTTCGCCGTCGCCCTTGATGTAGGCGCGCATGAAAGTGTTCTGGCCGACTTCGATGGTCGAAGCGCCGGCGCTGCCGTCATACACGGTGAGCGGCCAGCCCTGCATGTACGAGCCGGCGGAGTTCTGCAGGAAACCTTCGCGATCGACCTTGAACGAGCCGGCGCGGGTGTAGGTGAACAGGCCGTTGTTGCCCGGTTCGGCGACCTGATTGGTCACGAAGAAGCCGTTGCCCGAGATCGCGACGTCCGTACCGGATGTCGTCGCCTGCAGCAGGCCCTGCAAGTCCACCGCCTGGCGCGGTGCGGACTGCACACCGCCCGGCGAGTACTGGGTGCTGGAGGTTTGCGCCGTGATCAACGTCTTGAAGTTGACGTTGGTGTTCTTGTAACCAATCGTACTGACGTTGGTCACGTTGTCGGCGATGGCGCCCATAGCGCTCGACTGCGATTGCAGTCCCGAAACGCCCGAAAACAAAGCACCGAACAGTGACATCTTCCGTCTCCTTCGTCGTACGCGCCCTGGGTAGGGTCCTGGTTTGATACAGGGCGCGAGTTAAATTCGAGTTGCCGTCTAGCCTACGGCGACGACCTTGCTGATCGGCACGGATACCTGGCCCATCCGCAAGAGTGTTTCGTTGGTATCCGGGTCCGTGGTCACGCTCGTGACCTGGCCATAGACCGTCTGTTTGACTTCCACCGGCGCGTTGTCCTTGCCCAGTGCCGTGACCGTGACCGAGTACGCGCCGTCCGGCATCTGCTGGCCGCCGCTGGTCTTGCCGTCCCACGCCATGGTGTAGGTGCCGGCCTTGGTTTCGCCGATCTCGGTGTGGACGACATTGCCGTCCGCGTCGCGGACGACGACCGTCGTGCTCGAGCTGTTGCCGCTGAGCGTGTAGGACGTATGCAGCTCGCTGTTCTGCAGCGGCGCAATGTCGTTGGTCGCCTGGATCGCCTTGCCGACGTAGTTCGACGAGGCCGACAGAACGCTCTGCTGGGTCAGCGTGATCAACGTCGACAGGTTGGCGTTCATGGTGATCTGCTGTTCCACCGCCGAGTACTGCACCAGCTGATTGGTGAACTCGGTCGAGTCCATCGGCGACAACGGATCCTGGTTCTTCAGCTGCGCGGTCAGCAGCGTGAGGAACTGGGTCTTGTCAGCCGTCAGCTTGGCCTGGTCCGCCGCCGACTTCTTGGCGGCGTTCGAGCCTGCTGCTGCGTTAATGGCGCTGGCGTCAGCCATCGTCTTGGTCCTTAGGCGTAGGTATCGATGCCGCCGCGCAGGTATGCCGCGCGGCCGTAGTCAAAGGATTCGTCTTCCGCGACGTCAGCTTCGGTCCCGCCGTTGCCGCCGGCGGCATTGCCGCCTTCGGACTTGGCCAGACCGTTGTTGCTGTCACCACGCAGGGAGAATTCGAGGTTGTTGGCATCGGCGCGCAGGCCGGCATCGGTCAACGCGCGCTCGAGGCCGTGGGCGTCCTGCTGCATCAGCTGCAGGGTCTGCGGATTGTCGGCGATCACCATCGCCTTCACCTTGCCGTCGTGGGCCATCTCGAGCTTCACCTCGATGCGGCCGAGATCGTCCGGGCGCAGCTGAATGGTGACCTGATCGAGCCCGGCCTTGGTGGCGCGGGTGATGTGCACCTTGATCTGTTCGAACACTTGAGACGGCGTGGGCTGCTTGGCGCCCTCGGCGTTCTTCGTGCCGTTCGCCTCATTGGTGCCGTTGGCGTTGTTGAGGTTCGACTGGCCGAGACCGCTCTGGCCCGCATCACCCTGAGAGTGCGCAGAGCCCTGCGAGGCGCTGGTGCTGCTGATCGCGGACACGCCGGTATCGGCGGTCGCGGCGACCGGGGCCGGGGCGTTTACAGCGGTGGTCGGGGCAACCGCCACGGCGGCCACTTGGGGCTGCGCGGCGGCGGTGTCGTCGGCGACGAGGGCGTTGGTGGCCTCGGCCTGGTTGTGTCCGCCATTCGCCAGCGAGCCGCCGGCATTGGCGGCCATCGAGTAGCCGGTGAAGTGGTTGTACGGGTTGATCGACGGCGTCGCGGCCTTGGGCTGTTCCACGGTCACCGCGACCTTGATCTGATCGGAATTGCCGAGCAGGCGCGACAGCGCGTCGGACTGCGCCTTGGCGGCGGGGGTCTGTTGGGCCTTCGCCTCGCCATCGGCATCCGCCTTCGGGGCGTCGTCCTCGATCTGTTCGGCCTGCGGGCCGGCAACGGTCTGCACCGGGCCTTGCGCCTTGACGACCTTGTCGGCGACGACGGTTTCGGCGCTCGTGTCGACCACTTCCTCGGTCTGCGCGACCACCGGAGCATCGGAGTCATCGTCGGTCACGGCCTGCGCGATCTGCTGCGCCACGACCGGCGCGGCGGCAGCCTGCTGCGTGGCAGTGACGGTAGCGACCGCCGCGACCTGCGCGGTCGGATCGACCTGCACGATCTGCGTGTTGTCGGCGAGCTGCGCCTCGAAGACCGGACCTTCGGTCACGGCCTGGGCCACGATGGCGACCGGCGTGATGGTAGTGGTGCTCATCAGCTGCGCCTGAAGGGCGGCCATCTGCACCGTCTGGGTGGCTTCCTGGGCGTCGCCCGCGTCCGCGGCCTGATCGTTGGCGGCATCGGCGTCCGCGGCGTCGTCCTTGGCATCGTTCGCGTCTTTGCGGTCCGCGGCCTTGTCGGTTTTTGTGTCGGTCTTGTCGTTCTTCTCCACGCGACGGTCGTCGCGCGGCTCGGCCTGCTTGGGCTCGGGACGATTGGCCGGATCGCGCACAATGTTGGCGTCGAGCGGACTGGCGGTGCCCTTGAAGCGGGCCGACATGTTGCGCATCAGAAGCTCGAACGCGTTCGTGGCCGAATCCTTCTCGGCCTGTGTCGGCGTACCGGCGGTGGCGACCTTGGCGCCCTGTGTGGTGGCGGCCGTCGCAGTGAGGTTCGTAATCGTGCCCATTCGTGTCTCCAATCGCGAATGCCCAAAGCGGGCGGGTCGCACACTCATCCGAGTGAATGGGTAGCAAGGCCCGTGCCAAACGGGTCGCGCAGGTAACTTATTGATTTATATTGTTATTTTCAGAGGCCCGCGTGGGGCCGGCTGGCCAGGTGGGCCAGAGAGGCAAGAATTGCCGGGTCAATCCCGGCAACTGATTCCGCCTCTAGAGGATGATGTCCAGGAAGCCGCCTTCGGCGATCTGGCTGGAAAAGGCCTGCAGGTAGTTCTGCTGTTGGCGTGACAGCTGGTCGAGATTGTTCTGCATCGCCTGGACCTGCTGGACGTACTCCGTCTGTAGCTTCTGGCTTTCTTCGAGCTGACTGACCAGGGCCTTGGTGTTCTGCTTGTTCAGGGTATCGAGCGCGTTGTCGGCGCGGCGGGTGTCGATGCCCACTTGGCCCGCGGCCATCTCCACCTTCGCGCTGGCGAGGGTCAGCTGGGATTCGGCTTCGTTGATGTCCGTGGAGGCGCGGTTACGACCGGCCGCGGTGCCGAGCCCGTCGTAGAACCAAGCCGGCATCAATCCAATGCCGTTTTTCTTTAGGGTGCCGTTGACCGTGATCGGCCCTGATTCCGGGACGATGGTGACGCTCAAAGTGATGGCGCCGGTCGCCGCGTCATAGCTCGTGACCGACAGACCGTTGGAATAGGAGGCTGTCTTGTCGATGGTAACGGTACCGTTGCTGTCGCTGATGCTCACCGTCTGCTTCTGGCCCTGCAGCTCAGAATACTGAGTGAGGGAATTGCTGCCGAGATCGGGGATCCAGACGGTGCCGTCGGATACTTCGATCCGGTAGTCGCTGCCGGCATAACCGCCCTGCAGGGTGGTTTTTCCGACACCCAAGTCGTTGCGGTACTCGACCGTATTCGGCGAGTAGTCGACCCGGTTGATGCTGCCGATCAGGTTGAAGGCCCGGCTCATGCGGTCGGCCTCGCCGTTGATCGACAACAGCTTGTTGTTGAAGATTTCGACCTGCGCATTGCGATCTTCGCCCGCAGTCCCGGCCAGACTCACCGGCGTGCGCATTTCGAGCAGCAGGTTGGAGATCGCTTTTATCGCGTCCTTGCTCGAATCGACGGCCGCCTTGGCATTGAAGATGTCGGCTTTCACCGTGATCCAACGGTTACTTTCCGTTTCGACGTTTGCCTGCTTCTGCTTGAAGGTTTCGTCGATCGTCGCCTTCTTCTCGGCGAAGCGCGCGGCGGTCTGATTCTGGATGCGTTGAATCATCTGATCCTGTTCCGACGCGAACGTCGGGAACAGGCTGGTGTTGCCGGTATAGGCGCCTAGAACGGAAACCAATTCCGCCTCCGAAAGAGACATTCGTCTCTTATGAGCCAACCCGTCGTTCGGACGGGAGAGCCGGCTCTCGCCTTGGAAAGGCGTCGGCCAGCGGGATAGCTGTATCACCGCTTGCGCGGTTTTCCAAACTTGCACTCTGGCAAGACGATCTTACCAATCGGTTAATACTTTCGCCGCGGCCGCCACGGCCGAGGGCCAATCGCCCCGATTGGGCTGACGGAACAGGCGGATGGAGGGATACCACCCAGTGGTTGCACCGTCCGCCAACCAGCGGTAATCGGGCGCGGTGGGCAGCAGCAGCCAGACCGGCTTACCCAGCGCCCCCGCCAAGTGGATGACCGCCGTATCGACTCCTATGACCAAATCGAGTTGGTCGACCACGGCGGCGGTGTCGGCGAAATCGCGCACCATCCCGTGGCAGGCGAAGGCGATCCGCTCCGCGGGAAGGTCCGCCGCCTGCGCGGCGCCAGGTCCAACCTGCAGACTTACGAAATCCGCGTCGGTCGCGTCGCACAGGGGCGCCAGCATTGCCGCCGGCATGGATCGCTCCTGATCGATGCGGTTGTCTGGGGACCCGGCCCACACCAGGCCGATGCGCCGGCGGCGCGCGGGAAGCGTCAACGCGGCGGTCGGCTTCGGCGCGACGAGATAGCGCGGGAAAGCGGGAATCGTCTCCGGCGTGGTGGCGAACACGCGCGGCAGGGACATAAAGGGGATGTGCGCGGCGACATCGGACACTTGCGTTCCGTCCGTCACCACCGCGCCGGGCAGCAATCCGGCGGCGACAGCAGCGGCAAATAACTTAGCAAGTGGAGCCGGTGCCTCGATCACAAGTCGTCCACACCGTTCCGCGGCGAGCTTGGCATAGCGCACGAACTGAATCCCATCGCCCATGCCTTGCTCTGCGTGCATGAGCAACGTGCCCTTGATCGGGTTGCCGTCCCACAGCGGGCTCGCGAAGTCGCGGCGCCCCGAACTGAACGATGGCATATCCCAACGCCACTCGTACTCCGTCCAGCCTTCGGTCCAGCGCCCCGAGAGCAGCAGGAGCCAAGCGAGATCGTAGTGCGCTTCCGGATTGCCCGGCTTCACGGCGAGGGCAGCGCGGTAGCAGGCTTCCGCATCGGCCAATTCGCCACAGGCCACCAGCGCCACGCCCAGATTGGTCAGCGCATCCCAGCGATGCGGATGCGCCGTCACCACGCGGCGCAGATGAGGGATCGCCGCCTCCGGCTGATGGATGCGCACCATGTGCGCGCCGAGATTGTAGTGCCCGTCGATGAACGTCGGATCGAGCGCCACGGCGCGGCGCAGGTGAATCTCCGCCGCGTTTTCGTCGCCGAGAAGATCGAGCAGGTTGCCGAGATTGCTGTGGATCACCGCGCTCTCGGGCGCATGGGCGAGCGCAGTGCGGTATGCGGTGACCGCCTCGTCGATGCGGCCGCAGCTGCGCAGGAGCACGCCGAGATTGTTCATGAGCTCGGGATCGTGCGGCGCGAGCTTGGCAGCCTGCATCCACGCCGTTTGCGCGGCCTCGAGATCGCCGCGTGTCTGCGCGCACCGTCCTTGCCACGCCCACAGTTCCGCGCTGTCGGCGAACACGACGGTGGTTTCCACCATGATCCGATGCGCTTCCTCCCAGCGGCCCAGCGCGCCCATGGCCCGCGACAACAGCAGGCGCGGCTCGGCGTGCATCGGCGAGGCATTCGCCGCCGGCAGCAGCGCCGTCGCCGCGGCGTCGGGCTTGCCAAGGGCGAGCGCGATCAGACCGAAAGCGCAGCGATAGGCCAGGTTATCGGGTTCCGCCGCCACGCACCGGGCAATCAGCGGTATGGCCCGTGCCGGATAACCGAGGTCGCTGGTGACCAGGGCCAGTCCATGTATGGCGGGCAGGAAGTTCGGGTTGGCCGTGGCCAAGCCGCGATAGGCCTCGCCGGCCTCGGTCAGCCGTCCCGCGCGATGAAGCACGGACGCCTCCGCCAGGACGGCGTGGACGGACGGCGAGCTTGCTGAAGGGGCGGTCGGCGGCATAATGATCGCGCAGCATGCCGAAGAACAGCCACGAAGGCGAGATCATCGCGGGCCTCCTCAGCGACGCGGAGGGCGCGATCGCGCAAGGCGCCCTGGTCAAGGCGTCAGCGGTCTATCGCGGCATCCTGGCGCTCGACCCCGACCATGTCGTCGCCTTGCGCCAACTCGCGGCCCTGGCCATCGAATTCGGCGATCCCCGTTCGGCGGCGGAACTGTTCCGCCATGCCGTGACGCAAGACCCGCGCGATCCGGACCTCTATCACGGCGTCGGCACGGCGTTGCGGCTGCTGGGCCAGGAGGAGGAGGCGCTGCTCGGCTACGAGGGCGCCTTGCGGGCCGACCCGCGCCATGCGCCGGCGCTCCATGACCGCGCGAAGCTGCTGGAGAAACGCGGAGATCTCAAAGGCGCGGCCGAATTCTTCAGGCGCCTGGCCGATGTCCACGGCAGTCACTTCGGCGCACTTTTCAATCGCGCCGTGGTGCTGTTCCATCAAGACAATCTGCTGGCGGCGGAACGCTGGTTCCACGCCGCCGCGCGCGTCGATCCAAAGGACCCGCGCCCCCTGATCAACCTGGCGATGATCTATCGCACGTGGGGCTACCTGCCGCAGGCGCTCGGTTGCCTCGAACACGCCGCGCACCTGGCGCCCGAACTGCCCGAAGTGCAATGGAATCTGGCGAACACCTGTCTGGTCATGGGCGATCTCGCGCAGGGTTTCGCCGGCTACGAATGGCGCTTCCGGCGCGCGGAGTTCTCCGGCCGCGCTTTCGCGGCACCGCGCTGGCAGGGCGAGGACCTTTCCGGGCGCACCCTGCTGCTCACCGCGGAACAGGGCTTGGGCGATGCGATTCATTTCGCGCGGTTCGCCGCACCGCTCGCGGCGAAAGGCGCGAAGGTCATCCTCGAGGCGCCGGTCGGACTGGCAAAGATTTTTGCCACGGTGCCCGGTGTGACCGGCGTGACGCCGTGGGGTCAAGTGCCGGCGGATGTGGATTTCGTGCTGCCGATCTTGAGCGCGGCGCACATGCTGGGCACGACATTGGACACGCTGCCGGCGCAGACGCCTTATATAAGCGTGCCGCCCGGCACGAAGGCGCCGCCGATTGTCGGCAAAGGGCTCAAGGTCGGGGTGGTCTGGCGCGGCAACCCGATGCACGACAACGATCGGCACCGCTCCGTGCCGCTCGCGCTGCTGTCGCCCCTCGCCGAGGTGCCGGGCATCTCCTGGTACGGGCTCCAGACACAGAACGGCTTGGATGATCCGAAGGGCACGCCGTTCGAATCGCGCATGGCCATGCTCTGGCCGTATCTCACCGATTTCGCGATCACCGCGGCGGCGATGGAAAAGCTGGACCTGATCATCTCCGTGGACACGGCCAGCGCCCATCTCGCGGGCGCGCTCAACAAGCCGGTGTGGACGCTGCTGCCCCAGGGCAACGACTGGCGTTGGCTGCACGGCCGCGACGACAGTCCGTGGTATCCGTCCATGCGCCTATTCCGCCAGCGCCATCCGCGCAATTGGGGGCCGACCGTGGCGGACATGACCGAGGCCTTGCGCGGACTCGCGGGCTCCGTCACCCTGCCGCCGTGAGCGACGACATCGCCCTTCTGTTCGCCGACGAACTCGCCCGGCCCACGGCCGCGGCGCGCCATGCCGTGTTCCTCTCGGCGATGTCCCTGCCGCAGATGCAGCAGTACGCCACCGGCGGCTGGCAGGTGTCCGCCGGCCCGGGCTTCGAGAGTGCGGCGGGGGTCGATCTCGCGGCGGTGCCGGCCACGCAAGCATCGGAAGATCAGGCACGCAGCGCCGACCTTGTCTCGCTGGAGGCACCGACATGGACAAGATCCGCGGCATCGCTGGGTCGTTGGCAGCCGCGTATCATCAAACTCAACGGCGCTTTTCACGGCGACAACGCGCTGGTCGGCGAGGCCGCTGTCCGCGCGCTTGCGGCCGAGGGATACGATCTCATCGGCTGCCATTGGCGGGCCGACAACACGTATGCCCTCAGAAGCCTTTCGCGCATCGAGCGGCTGTCGGCCTTCGGCGCGCCGGATTGGAAGCATCTCAATCTCATCGCCACCAAGGATGCCGAGCTGATCCGCACGCTGCTTACGGTCGCGCGGCTCTATGTCGGTGAAGAGCGGCGCATCGCCGATTTGCGCGTGAGCCACGCGGTGCGCGGCGATCACATCGCGCGGCTGGAAGACGCCCTCATGGTGCACCAGCGCTAGCGCGCCAAATTTCAGCGCCCCGTTTTCCGTTTCAGGGCCGCCTTGAGGGCATCGCCCACCACATCGCCGATGCCTTCGTCGATGGCCGCGCCGAACTGGCGCATCACGTCGGTCACCGCTTCGCGCATCTCGCGGCGCAGGGTGTCGTCTTTCAGCAGGCGGGTGGCGAGGGTGATGTAGTGATCCGTGGTGCGCGTCACCATCACGTCCAGGCCCAGGTCCCGCAACAATCCGGAACTCTGCCGGCAGCGCGCGGTATTGCCCTCGCGCACGATCGGCGGGCAGCCCACGGTCAGCGGATCGATCAGCGACACCGCGCCCGAATAGGGAAAACTGTCGAGGTAGAGATCGGCGAGGGCCAGCACGCCCAGGATCGGCGCGCGGCTCGGCTGCGCCTCCAGCACATGTAGCCGATCCACGCTCACCTCGTGCACGGCGAATCGCTCCTGCACGAAGCGCAGGAAGCCGTCCTTGTGCGGATAGTGCGTGGTCCAATTGGGATTGAACGGATAGAGCATCAGATGCGCCGCCGGCGCGCCCGCGAGAATCTTCGCCCAGGCGTCGATCAGGTCCGGTCCGATCTTGAAGAAGTTCGCGCCCGACACCGCGAGCACCGCCGCATCAGGCACGCCGATCTGCTCGCGCGTGATCGCGGTGGGCGTCACCTTCGGGCCGGCCAGCACATAGTGGTTGGACGAGCCCGAGAACAGCAGCAGTTCCTCGGTGTAGTCGCTCTGGGCGTCTTCCGGTTCGTTCAGCACGCCGTTCAGGTACACGTCCACGGTCGCGAAGCCGGTGGTGATATTGCTCGAGTGCATCACAGCCTGCAGCGGCGCG
The DNA here is from genome assembly GCA_965279655.1 of Rhodospirillaceae bacterium. Taxonomy (GTDB): domain Bacteria; phylum Pseudomonadota; class Alphaproteobacteria; order Rhodospirillales; family Rhodospirillaceae; genus SCTM01. Next base: position 2,796,873 of record OZ257255.1, on the reverse strand, counting down.
AGCCGCTGCGCCATCAACAGCGTCCACGGGAACCGGCACACATTGGTCAGGTTCGCGCCCGCCATCAGGATGTCGAGTTCCTGCGCCACGATGATCTGCGCCGCCCGCGGGATATCCGCGACCGGCAATGCCACGAAGTCGTCCGCCAGATCCTCGAAGCCGGCGCTGACGGACGCCTCGGCCTCGTCAGGCACAAACGCGGTCACCTGGAACGCCTTGCGGTCGATCCCCTTGAGGTGCCCGCGCAAGGCCGCCGTCTCGCTGAAGGCGCCGGGGCACAACACGCCCAGCCGGATGATGCCGTGGTCGCGCCGTTGCGGCACGACGTCGCGCGCCAGGCCGAAGGTATCGATGTAGAGGCGGATCAAGCCGGCGCGCTTCGTCGCCAGGTTCTTCAGCGGCACGTCCTCGGCGTAGATCGACATGGCGCTATAGCCGTCCATGAATCCGGTGAGGATCTCCTCGCGGAAATCCCGTTCGTCGATCACCGTCGCGGCCTTGTGGATCTCCTGCACCGTCGCTTCCACATGCGCGAGCGCGCGCCGCCGCGCCCCATCACGGATGAAGAACATCGGCACGGCCAGCTGCGTCTTCACCACGGTGGCGATCAGCGGCGTGGGCACATCCACGATGTCGAACGATCTGTCGATGGTGTGCGGGAAGGTGAACAGGTTGAGCGCGAGATAGGCGCAGACCTTCCGGCCCACGTCATGTTCCACGCTCAGGATGCGGTGACAGCGTTCCGCCACCGCCTGATCGTTCTTGGTCATGGCCAAGTGGCGCACGCCGGAATTGATCATGGTCATCAGCGCGTCGCCGGCCGGATTGCGGCACAGCTGGGCGATGCGCTCGACCCGGCCTTCCAGGCATATTTCCGCCAGGTTGAGCCTGAGATCGCGTAAGCGGGCTTCGGAGGTTTCGTCCATCACCGGCAATCTAACGGATTTGCGAGCGTGGGTTCCAGGATCGCCAGCGTCTCCGCCAGGGCCGCGGCACCGGCCGCCATGAAACGGGCGCCGTTTTCGCCCTGCGCACGCCGCGCCGCCGGATCGGCGAGCAGCGCGGAGAGCCGTTCGGCGAGTTGGGTTGCATTCGCCACGGCGCTCACCGCCCCGGCCGCGCTCAAGTCCGCCGTCAGCTCGCGGAAATTGCTCATATACGGCCCGCAGATCACCGCGCAGCCCAGTTTCGCCGGTTCCGCCGGGTTCTGACCGCCGCCGACGGCAAAGGACTTGCCCATGACCACGAGATCGCAGGCGCGATAGAGCACGCCGAGTTCGCCGAGCGTGTCGGCAAGATAGATGTGCGTCGTGGGCGTGATGGCTTGGCGCGCGCCGCGCCGGGCGACCGCGAGGCCCGCGGCGGCGAAGGTCTCCGCCATGGCGTCGGCTTTCTCCGGGTGTCGCGGCGCGACCAGACTCAACAGGCCCGGATGCGTCGCGATGAGGGCCTGATGAACTTGCGCCACCACCGCGTCTTCGCCGGGATGGATGCTCGCCGCCAGCCACGCCGGCCGCGTCCCGATCTCGCTTCTCAGAGCCGACGTGGCTTCGACGTCATTGGGCAGCGGTTCGGATGCGAGCTTCAGGTTGCCCGAGGCTACGACGTGTTCGGCCCCCAGCAACGCAAACCGCCGCGCGTCCTCGGAGCTTTGGGCGATCACGGTCTTGAAGGCCGACAGGACGGCGCGGGCCGTGCGCGGCCATCGGGACCAGCCGCGGAACGCTTTATCCGAAATGCGCGCATTCACCAGGAAAGCAGGGATTGCGCGCGCGGCGATGACGCCCAGGATGTTCGGCCACAGCTCGGATTCACTCCACAGCACCAACTCGGGCCGCCAGTGGTCCAGGAAACGCTGTGCCCACGCCGCATGGTCCAGCGGAACGAACTGATGGATCGCGCCGGCGGGCAGGCGTTCCGCCATGAGGGCGGCGGACGTCAGCGTGCCGGTGGTCAGGACCACCGCGAGACCGCGGGCGCGCAGCGCTCCGATCAGGCTGAGGAGGGCCAGGGATTCACCCACGCTGGCGGCATGGCACCACACCACGCGGCCCGCCGGTCGCGGTGTGGCGGCAAGGCCGGTGCGTTCCGGAAGACGGCGCGGGTCTTCCTTGCCGCGACGAACGCGCCGCTCCAGCCACGCCGGTACGGCCGTGGTGAGGGCGCGGGTTGCCGCGCCGTAAAGGCGAAGCGTCAAGGGGCGGGTGGGGGGGCGCGTCATGGAACCGAACGCGCGCGACGATACGCGGCTTCGCGGCCGCGCGCGGTTACTTTGAATTCAGCAACAAATCGACCAGTTCGATGGCCTTGGGTGTGTTCGACGCACCGCCGGACTGCTTGGTGATCCACGCCTTCGCGGCGGCGGCATCGACCGGCTTGTCTTTGAGCATCATGCACAGGATAGCCTGGGTCGCGAACAGGTTGGCGGCCAGATCATCGATGGCGCCGAGGACGGTGTCCATCTGCGCGTTATGCTGGCGGCCCATCTTCTCGAGGTCGTCGCCTACCCGGGTCAAAAGCCCCTGGACCTGGATCAACATGAAATCCGACATGACGTGTCCTTCCCCGCGAGATTCGGCTCGGCCGTGGCCAACCCGTGCCACACCAGTCTCGCCACAGGTACGGCCCATTGGTAAATAACATTTTAAGCAGCTTTTTTCTGCAGTAGCGTTAAAACGCGGTCGCAATGATCAAAACACTCGGTATCGGCTGGCACGTGGGCGTTCCTAGCGGCTGGGGCACCTATGGGACCAACCTGTCCCTCCAGCTGGCCCAGAAGGGGATCGAGCCGGCCTTTCTGTTCATGAGCAAGCGGCCGTCCCTGACCAAGGAACAGGCCGACATCCTGGTCCCACACCTGACGCGCTTTCAGACGACCTACGGCCCGGAGGCCAAGACGGGGTCCGGGGTGTTCGATTTCCCGATCCTCCACGCCCTCAGCGACATGCTCGACCACATTCCGGAATACTCCCGGATCAAGGGAAAGCCGGATTTCGGCGTGGTATTCTTTGAATCCGCGGTGATCCCGAAAATCAACCTGACGGCGGCGGAACGCTTCCCCCTGATCATCACCGGATCGTCCTGGAACTCGGAGATTCTGCGCCGGCATGGCTTCGATCGCGTGGCCTATTGCCCGCAAGGGATCGATCCCACCTTGTTCCACCCGGGCCCGCGGAACGGCTTCTTCAAGGACCGCTTCGCGATCTTCACCGGCGGCAAGCTCGAATACCGCAAGGGCCAGGACCTGGTGGTGGCCGCCTTCAAGCGGTTCTACGAACGTCACCCGGACGCGCTGCTGGTGACCGCGTGGCATAGCCCATGGCCGGAACTGGCGGCGGCGGGCTTGAGCAAGTCGCCCTACACCACGGCGGCGCCGGGACTAACACCGGAGGGCCAACTCGACGTCAAGAACTGGCTGCGCGCGAACGGCATCCCTGACGAAGCGCACTTCGATCCGGGCATGCTCGCCAATGCCGCGACACCGCCGCTGCTGCGCGAACTCGATCTGGCGGTGTTCCCCAACCGCTGCGAGGGCGGCACCAATCTCGTTGCGATGGAATGCATGGGCTGCGGCGTGCCGGTCGTGCTCTCGCGCAACACGGGTCACCTGGATCTGATCCAGGAGGGCAACTGCTATCCGCTGGAACTCCAGATCCCCATGGGCGCCGTCACCAACCGCCCCGATCTGGACGGCTGGGGCGAGTCCTCCATCGACGAGTTGGTGATGCACATGGAGAAGGCCTACGACGACCGTGCCGATGCGCGCGCCCGTGGCGACGCCGGCGCCGCGTTCATGAAGTCGTGGGATTGGTCGAGCCAGGTCGACCGGCTGGTCGCGACGATCACGCCGCTTTGCTAGCGCAGTAGGTTCGCCACGCGACGCGGAGCGCGGCGGTGAAATCGCGCGCGAAGGCGACGCCATCGCACACCCGCGACGCCGCGAATTGCGCCCGCAAACCACTGCGCTTATGGCTCAAGGCTTCGATGTCGGCGGCCTGTTCAATCGCCATATTTTCCGCGGACGCGCGATCCTCGGCGACCCAAGCGCCCAAACCTGCATTGATCAAATACGTCGCTGCGTGTCGTCCGGCGAAGGTCTCGCCGGGCGCGGTCACGACAGGACAACCCATCCACAAGGCTTCGCAGGTCGTCAGCCCGCCGCCGTAAGGAAACGGGTCGAGCGCGATATCGATCTTGTTGTAGGCGTCGAGGAATTCCGCCGGCGGCGCTGCGCCGGAGATCTCGAGCCGCGTCGGTGCGATGTCATGGGCGCCAAAGGCCGCGCGCAGGCGCGCCTGCACCCCGGCGTCGTCGAGCCCCCGGAATTTCAACACCAGGCGGCTGTCGGGGACGCCTTTCATGATGTAGGCGAAGGATGCGACGACGGCGTCGTTCAGCTTTGCCGGATTGTTCAGGCAGCCGAAGGTGACGTGCCCGTTGCGCAGGGCGGGCAATGGGCCAACGGCGGGCGCGGCGGCGGGCGGATCGAAGCACGCATAGCATCCGGGCAGACGCAGGATGCGCTCGACGTAATTCGCGTCCGTCCCCGCCGGCGCTTCGATGGGATCGGCGAGGATGTAGTCCATGGTGGGCAAGCCGGTCGTGCCGACATAGCCGAACCAGCTGATCTGAATCGGTGCCGGTTTGCGCGCGAACACCCGCAGGCGATGCCCCGCGGTGTGACCGGACAGATCGAACAGGATATCCACTTCCGCCGCCGTGATCGACGCGGACAGCCGGTCGTCGTCCCAGCCGTCGACGCGGCGCCAGTCGGTCACGGCCCGGATGCGCGCGCTGATGTCGTCTTCACGCGCTTGCGGACGCGTGCTGAACACGACCGGGCGCACCTGGGAACGGTCCAGGTTCTCGAACATCCGCACCGACATGATCCCGGCGGGGTGGCGGCCAAGGTCGGGCGAGACGAACCCCACCACCAAGGGCCGTTCCGGATCGCGGGAATTCGCATGTGTCGTGCGCGGCGGCGTCCCGGCCGTGTGCAGCGTATGCCAATCCCGATGCGCGGCGGCCAGGTGCGTCTCGTTGATGCTCGGCATGTACTGAAGCGCGCTCAGCCAATTGCTGGCTGCGGCCATGTTGTCGGGGTCGGCCTTTACCGCGGCCTCGAATGCGCTCGTTGCTTCCAGCGCGCGGCCTTGGTCGCTGAGGACATTGCCGAGCGCATTATGCGCTTTGGCGTAGGCCTCGCGCCGTCGCAGAACTTCGCGCAACTCGGCCTCGGCGTCCGACAAGCTGCCGAGATCGCGATAGCAGTTGGCGAGGTTATAGCGGGCTTCGACGAACTCGGGATCCTGCGCGACGGCCGTGGCGAATGCCGCCATCGCGCCTTCGACCTCCTCCAAGTCCCGCAGCACGATGCCGCGATTTGAGTGGGCCGCCGGCGCTTGCGGCTGCAACGTGATGGCGGCGTCGTAGGCCCGCAACGCACCCGTGAAATCTTGTGTGGCGGAGAGCGCATTGCCGAGATTGAACTGGATCGCCGGCGACTGCGGCGCCAGCGTCGCGGCCCGCCACAAGACGTCCGCGGCCTGGTCATTCTTGCCCTGCGCCTGGAACACGGTGCCGAGATTGCTCAGCGCATCGACGAAGCGCGGATCGATCGCAATCGCGCGCTCGATGAGCTGCTCCGCGCTCTCATTGTCGCCGACTTGATGGGCGAGCACGCCGAGAAGGTGCAGGGCTTCGATGTTGCGCGGATCGAGCGCGATGGCCTGTTGGTAGTCTTCCGCCGCGGTGGCGAGGTCACCTTTGCTGTGGGCCTCGCGGGCGCGACGGGTGAGGGCGGCGCTATCGCTCATACGGTGAAGGGCGTCGCATTCGCCTTGATGTGATGCACGGCAACTTCCTGAAAACGGTCATAGAACGCGGCGAGCGCTTCCACGGCGCCGGCTTGCGCGGCGCCCTCGCGCGTGCCGCGTTCGAACACATCGGCGTAGACGTGGCCCAGGATGTCGAGCAGGAGATCGAACTGCCGCGCTTCCGGTGTCGGTCCGCGCCCGCGCGAGGCCGTGCTCGCTTCCATGACGGAGGCGATGAGTGCGTGGAAGTAGAAATAGATGGTGTCGTCCCACCGCGTTTCGTGGGCGACATGCAGCGCGACGGGTGACGTCAGTGCCTTCAGCGGCCGGCCTTTCAGCAAGGCCATCAACGGCAGCCAGTAGTCCCAGAACGGCATGCCCAGGCAGAACGGACCATCCGCGAAGTCATCCAATACCTCGCCCGACATGAGGAAGTAGTCGTAGCCGACGGAATAGGTCTCCTCGCCGGTGGCCTTGAACCGCCCGATGTCGTCGTCGGTCGCGACGTCGACGCGCGCGCCGAGGATCACGCTGCCTCGCGCGGCGCGCTGCATGTCGCGCATTTGCGTGGGGCTGATCCGGAGGTGGATATCGTCGTTGATGATGCCGACGGTGCAATCCGACAGTGACGCGCCGGAGTCGGCACAAGCGCTGCGCAGGGCCCTCATGAGGTCGCGGATATAGGGAACCGGCTTGCCGGCCACCTTCTCCCCGGTGGCCGCTGCGGCAATGACCTTCACGTCGGGATGATCGCGCGTGAGTTCTGGGACCTCGGCGGGGGCATTCACCGACAGCACGGTGAAGCCCGCGTCCCGCCAGGAAGCGACCGCGGTGCGCTGGCGCGCAATGTCGCGTCCGGGCGCGAGGCTGGTGGCGAGGAAAGCGGGCATGGTGCGGTCAGTCTACCCTGCGTGGCCTTCGCGGTGTTGGGTCGCGGTGAGCACCACGGGGCGAAATTGCGTCCGGTCCATTTTCGGGAATCCGGCCTCGGTGCGCAGCCGATCGGCAAGGTCGAAGTAGGTTTCCATCGGCGCGAGGCCGCAGAAATGGCACAGCACGCCCGACCAGAGCTGCGGGGTGCCGCCGGAGGGCTGCTTCACCAGGCGCAGATCGCCGGTATCGAGATCCATCGCCGCCTCGATCACATTCGGCGTCGTCACTTGCAAACGCGCAGTGATCGGCGGCTCTGCGGGCGGAATGCCCAGGCTCGCCAGCGCCACGGCGAAGTACGGCTCATCGGCATACTCGCCGGCGTGTTTGTAGGTGTAGCTCACGCGGTCCCGGTCCGGTCCCGCATGCAGCGCCTTCACCTTGTCGAAGACGGCTTGGGCTTTTTCGCCGCGCTCGAAGTACATCACGCCTGCGTTGAATACGGTGAGGTACGGCAGGCCGTAGTCGCGGCAGAGCACCGCGGCATCTTTCTCGCCGAGGGAGCAGGCGAACGCCGGCCCGGTGCTTTGTCGGTGGCCTTCGACCACAAAAGGTTGGCCGCGGTAGCGGTGCCAGAACAATTCGATGCGCGGGCTGAACAGCAAACAATCCGCATCGACATACAGCGTGCGGTCATAAGGGGTCAGATCGAGCAGGCGCGCCTTGTTCATGGCGCCCCGCAAGACCGGATCGGGGGCGGCCGGGATGACGCGGTGGAAGAGGGCGGCTTCGGCCGCGGTCGGTTGGAGCGCAGGATCGACGATGACGCTGACCGGGCGGGTTTCACACCGGTGCAAAGACAGGGCGAGGTTCACCGCCAGGTCAAAATACCGGCGGTCGTCCAGGGCAATGGCCAGGTAGCCCTCGTCCATACCGCCTAAATCCTTTCGACTCGAAACGCCGTTGGGTGGGTGGGCGCAGGGGCCCACTAAAGCGCCAATCTTCTAACGTACTGATAAAACGAGGTTAATTTTCTCTTAAGGGAAAAATTGACATCGCTGCCAAGCCGCCTGTATAAATTCTGCTGCCAGTGTCTCTCCAGAATGGAGTTGGCATAGTGCTGCACTGGCTGGACAGAAACGTCCAAAGAAACGTCCTAGAAAAGGAGCTACACGATGGCCGATATTACGCTTGGTTCGGCAACCCGAACCAACCTCCTCTCCCTTCAAAGCACGCAGACGCTGATTGACCGGACTCAGGGCCGCTTGGCCACGGGTCTGAAGGTCAACAACGCCCTCGACGACGCGCTCGCGTTCTTCAAAGCCCGTAACCTCAACAGCCGTGCCGCCGACTTGGGCGCGATCAAAGACCAGATCGCCGGCGCGATCAGCGTGTTGAAGGCCGCCACCCAGGGCCTCGAAGCAATTGAATCCACCCTGAAGCAACTCAAGGCGCTTGCGCAGTCCGCGATTTCCTCGCCGGAATCCACGACCCGCGCAAAGCTGGCCAGCCAGTTCAACGAACTGCGCAGCCAGGTCGACAACCTCGCCGAAGACGCCAGCTTCAACGGTGTGAACCTGTTGAAGAACTCGACCAGCAACTTCAAGGCTGGCGCGGACTACCTGACCGTCAAGTTCAACGAGCGTACGGAAACCAAAGCCGTCAACCAGTTGGTCGTGTCGGGCCTCCGTTCGGCCGACTTCACGACCATCCTGGCGACCTCGGCCCAGGCCACCGGCACCGCCGGCGCCACCACCGTGTGGGGCCAGACGGGAACCGCCGCGATCACCGCGATCAACGCCTCGATCAAGGCGCTGGACTCCGCGCTGGTCACGGTCCGCCAGGCCTCGCAGGCCTTCGGTACCAACGCCTCGCTGCTCGGCATCCGTCAGGACTTCACCGCTAACCTGATCAACACCCTGAAGGGTGGTGCGGGCGAACTGGTGAACGCCGACCTCAACGAAGAATCGGCCAACCTGCTGTCGCTCCAGACTCGTCAGCAGTTGGGCACGATCTCGCTGTCGATCGCGCAGAAGTCCGAACAGTCCGTGCTGCGCCTCTTCTAGTAGGCCATCGCGTATACGGAATAGAAGGCGGCGGGCTCCTCACAGGGTCCGCCGTTTTCTGTTCTCGCGCGAAGCCGCGAAGACAGGCATCCTTAACCCGTTGGGATCAGACTAGGCTTGCGTCGCAGAACCGGATCAACCGGTCGCACGCGGAGTCTAAAATAGGGGGCTAGAAATTCATGGCCGACATTACGCTTGGTTCCGCGACGCGGACCAACCTGCTCTCCCTGCAAAGTACACAGAATCTCATCGACCGTACCCAAGGCCGTTTGGCCACGGGTTTGAAGGTCAACAACGCGCTCGACGACGCGCTCGCGTTCTTCAAGGCGCGCAACCTGAACAGCCGCGCCGGCGATCTCAGCGGCGTGAAGGACACGATCGCCGGTGCGATCAGCGTGCTCAAGTCCGCGACGCAGGGTCTTGAGGCGATCGAATCCACCCTGAAACAGCTCAAGGCGCTGGCACAGTCCGCGATCTCCTCGCCGGAAAGCATGACCCGCGCGAAGCTGGCCAGCCAGTTCAATGAACTGCGCAGCCAGGTCGACAATCTTGCGGAAGACGCAAGCTTCAACGGCGTGAATCTGCTGAAGAACTCGACCAGCAACTTCAAGGCTGGCGCGGACTACCTGACCGTCAAGTTCAACGAGCGTACCGACGGCGCGGTCAATGAACTCGTCGTGTCGGGTCTGAGATCGGCTGACTTCACCACCCTCCTGGCGTCATCCGCGCAGGCCACCGGCACCTCGGGCGTCACGACTGTGTGGGGTCAGACCGGCACCGCCGCGATCACCGCGATCAACGCTTCGATCAAGGCGCTCGACTCGGCGCTGGTGACGGTGCGCCAAGCCGGCCAAGCCTTTGGTACCAACGCTTCGCTGCTCGGCATCCGTCAGGAATTCACGCAGAACCTGATCAACACCCTGAAGGGCGGCGCCGGCGAACTGGTTAACGCCGATTTGAACGAAGAATCGGCCAACCTGCTTTCGCTGCAAACCCGCCAGCAGCTCGGCACCATCTCGCTGTCGATCGCGCAGAAGTCCGAACAATCGGTGCTGCGCCTGTTCTAACCCGCGATTTTGATTGAGTTTTTAACGGCGGGCCGCAAAGCCCGCCGTTTTTTGTTGGGAATTCGTAACCTCCCCCAAATGAGGGGCTTCGCGCCTTCGATAAACCGTCTCTTAAGGAATTTCGGATCAAGTGCGACTGCTAGCGAGCCGTATTCGGGCGCGAGCGCAGAAAGCAAACGCATCTTGAAGAGGATTTTGGACCATGGGTGACAATCCGCCGGGCGGCATTTCGCTAGGCTCAGCGACTCGGACGAACCTCCTGTCGCTCCAGAGCACGCAAAGCTTGATCGACCGCACCCAGGGCCGCTTGGCCACGGGTTTGAAGGTCAACAACGCTCTCGATGACGCGCTCGCGTTCTTCAAAGCGCGCAACTTGAACAGCCGCGCCGGCGACTTGAGCGCGATCAAGGACCAAATCGCGGGTGCGATCAGCGTTCTCCGCGCCGCGACGCAGGGCCTTGAAGCCATCGAATCGACCCTGAAACAGATGAAGGCGATCGCGCAGTCCGCGATCTCTTCGCCGGAAAGCACGACTCGCTCCAAGCTCGCCAGCCAGTTCAACGAACTGCGCAGCCAGGTCGACAACCTCGCCGAAGACGCCAGCTTCAACGGCGTCAACCTGCTCAAGAACACCATCGGCGCGTTCGCACAGGGCGCCGACTACCTCACGGTGAAGTTCAACGAACGCACCGAGACCAAAGCCATCAACCAGTTGGTCGTGTCGGGCCTCAAGGCCGCGGACTTCGGCACCATCCTCGCCACCTCCGCGCAGGCCACTGGCACCGCGGGCGTCACCACCGTGTGGGGCCAGACCGGCACCGCCGCGGTGTTCGCGATCAACGCATCGATTAAGGCGCTCGACTCGGCGCTGGTCACCGTGCGTCAGGCCGGCCAAGCCTTCGGTACCAATGCTTCGCTGCTCGGCATCCGTCAGGAATTCACGCAGAACCTGATCAACACGCTGAAGGGCGGCGCCGGCGAACTCGTCAACGCCGACCTCAACGAAGAATCGGCCAACCTGCTTTCGCTGCAGACTCGCCAGCAGCTCGGCACGATCTCGCTGTCGATCGCGCAGAAGTCCGAACAGTCGGTACTGCGCCTCTTCTAATCGCGGCGCTGAAGTTTTTGCGATGTGGCGGATCCTCGCGGGTCCGCCACAACTTTTTAGGGTCTGTTACACGATTCTTTCGCGCATTAACTTTTCTTTTGCTTTTGCGACTTAGACAGGCAGCACCAAACCCCGCCGCTCACAGGGTGCCAATCTTCCATGTGAGCGGATTTGAAGCTGAGCGGGGATTGTTTCTGATCCTAGAAAGGGTGACAGCATGGCGAGTGATATTTCTCTTGGTTCAGCGACACGCACGAATTTGCTGTCGCTGCAGACCACGACAGGCTTGATCGGCCGCACGCAAGAGCGTCTGGCCACGGGTCTCAAAGTCAACAACGCGCTCGACGACGCGCTCGCGTTCTTCCGCGCGCGTAACCTCAATAGCCGCGCCGGCGATTTGGCCGCCATCAAAGACGGCATCAGCGGATCGATCAGCGTTCTGAAGGCGGCCACGCAGGGCCTCGAATCGATCGAGTCGACGCTGAAGCAGATGAAGGCGCTCGCGCAGTCCGCCGTCGCCTCCCCGGAAAGCTCGACTCGCGCGAAGCTCGCCAGCCAGTTCAACGAACTGCGCAGCCAGGTCGACAACCTCGCCGAAGACGCCAGCTTCAACGGCGTGAACCTCTTGAAGAACAGCATCGGTGCGTTCCGCTCCGGCGCCGACTTCCTGACGGTGAAGTTCAACGAGCGCACCGAGAACAAGATGATCAATCAGTTGGTCGTCTCGGGCCTCAAGTCCTCCGACTTCGACTCCATCATGGCCACTTCCGCTACGGCGACCGGCACCGCCGGCGTCACCACGGTGTGGGGCCAGACCGGTACCGCCGCGATCTTCGCCATCAACGCGTCGATCAAGGCCATCGACTCGGCGCTGGTCACCGTGCGTCAGTCCAGCCAAGCGTTCGGTACGAACGCCTCGATGCTGGGCATCCGCGAAGAATTCACCCAGAACCTGATCAACACCCTCAAGGGTGGTGCGTCGGATCTGGTCAACGCCGACCTCAACGAAGAATCGGCCAATCTGCTTTCGCTGCAGACTCGCCAGCAGCTCGGCACGATCTCGCTGTCGATCGCGCAGAAGTCCGAGCAGTCGGTCCTGCGTCTGTTCTAAGAATAAACTCCTCCGACTGACTCAAAGGGCGGCCCGAATGTACGGCCGCCCTTTTTCTTTGTGTTATTTGGGCGATTACACAAATGAGTCGCTTTCGCGTCTTCACTGTTAACCATTTATTTGCCTTGCCCCTTTATTGCTCGTAACGGACGAGCAGAAGTGCCCGTCTGCGGTCGCCGTTAATGCGGTCGCAAACGCGAACCGAGAACGCTCGGCGAAGCTCGAGCACGGTACACAGATTGGGGTCCGCCTATGGCGAACGAGATCAATCTTTCAGCTGCGACGCGCACGAACCTGCTGTCGCTGCAGAACACGACGGGTCTGATCGGCCGCACGCAGGAACGTCTCGCGACCGGATTGAAGGTCAACAGCGCGCTCGATGACGCGCTTGCATTCTTCAAGGCGCGAAACCTCAACAGCCGCGCCTCGGACCTTGCGTCGATCAAGAGCGGTATCACCGACGGCATCAACGTCATCAAAGCCGCGATCCAAGGTCTCGAATCGATCGAACAGACGATCAAGCAGATGAAGGCGCTGGCGTCCTCGGCGATCTCCTCGCCGGAAAGCTCGACGCGCGCGAAGCTCGCCAGCCAGTTCAACGAACTGCGCAGCCAAGTCGACAATCTCGCCGAAGACTCCAGCTTCAACGGCGTCAACCTGCTGAAGAACTCCACCGGCGGCTTCGCCCCTGGTGCTGACTACCTCACCGTCAAATTCAACGAGCGTACGGAAGCCAAGGCCGTCAACCAGCTGGTCGTCAGCGGTCTGCGCGGCGTGGACTTCACCACGATGCTCGCCACCTCCGCGCAAGCCACCGGCACCGCCGGCACCACCACCGTGTGGGGCCAGACCGGCGTGGCCGCGCTCAACGCCATCAGCGCCTCGATTCGCGCGCTGGATTCCGCGCTCGTCATCGTCCGCCAAGCCGCGGTCGGCTTCGGTACCCGTTCGGCGCTGCTCGAAATCCGCCGGTCGTTCACGGACAACCTCGTGAATACCCTCAAAGGCGGCGCGTCGGACCTGGTCAACGCCGACCTCAACGAAGAATCGGCCAACCTCTTGTCTCTGCAGACCCGCCAGCAGCTCGGCACGATCTCCCTGCAGATCGCCCAGAAGTCCGAGGAAGCCATCCTACGTCTGTTCTAAAGGCTTTAGCGGGCCTTCCGTCGCCGGGCTTCACGGGGTAGCTGTTTCGATTCATACTGCTGCCTGCGCGCGCCGGACGAGCCGGGTGCGCCCAGTGGGGGATAAAGTGTTTCAGCCGTTCCGTTCGTCGCGTGCCAGGGTCTGGGCAACGCAAGCTCAGCCACAACCGTACGTATAGTAGGCGATCAATGCCGCTGAAGTTGACCCTGAAGCCCAACGAGAAGGTCCTGATCGGGACCTCCGTGATCGCCAATGGGCCTGCCAAAACCGAATTTGTGGTGCTGAATCGCGTTCCGGTGGTCCGGGAGAAGGACATCATCACGGAGGAGCAGGCCGATACGGTCGGCAAGAAGCTCTATGTGACGATCCTCAACATGTATATCAATCCGGCCCGTGAAAAGGATTATCACGGTATTTACTTCGCTTTAATGAGAGAAATGATCCTCTTACCCGTAGATGCCCGTGCCGTGGAGTTGATGGTGGAGATGTCCCAGAACATTCTTGCCAGCGACCATTACCGGGCACTCAAATTGTGCCGACAGCTGATAAAGTTCGAGGCGGAGGCCTTGGCGAATGTCAAAAGATAAAGTTGCAGCCTATGCGCAGCAGCAGAAGCGCAACTTGTCGCCGCGCGAAGTGGAAGCGATGGCCTTCACCAAGGCTGCGCTGATGCTTGAGGACGCGAAGAAGGTCGCCAACAACATCAACGAGTACTCCAAGGCGCTGCGCTTCAATCACTTGCTATGGACGATCATCCAGGCCGACTTGACGGATCCTGAGAACCAGCTGCCGCCTGAGATCAAGGCGAACGTGATGAGCCTGTCGATCTTCGTCGACAAGCAGACCACGAAGGCGCTGCGCTCCAGCGTCCCGACCGATCTCGACGTGCTCATCAACATCAACCGCAATCTCGCCGCCGGCCTGCGCTCGGCGCCGGGGGCCGCACCGGCCGCGCCGGTGACGACCACCGCCGCGACCTGACGCCGTTCGGCCCGGGCGTGGCCGAGCGCGCAATCCGCCGGCGCCCGGCATGACGATGACATCCTCCGACACCACGGCTGACGCGCCATCGACGGGATCTTCCCGCGCGATGCGCTCACCGCTGCTCGTCAATGGCTTGAAGTTCCTCGAAGCCGGCGACGCCGCCGGCGCGGATTTTCTGCTCCAGACGTATCTGGCCACCGCGCCCGACGATGCGGACGCGCAAAATCTCGCCGGCGTCGCCAAGCGCCAGCTCGGCGATGCGGGCGCCGCGCGCACGCATGCGGAGCGTGCCGTCGCCCTGGCGCCGCAAGAGATCAGCTTCATCGTCAATCTCGCCCATGCGCTGGTTGATCTGGGCGAGGGAAGCGCCGCGTTGACCGCGGTCGAACAGCCGCTGCGCACAAGCCCCGGCCAGCCGGATGCGCTGCTCGCGCGCGTGCACGTCCTGCAGCGTCTCGGCCGCCGCGACGAGGCTGTCGCCACGGCCCGCATGGCCGTCGCCTTCAATCGCGATCATGCCCGCGCGCGTCACGCGCTGGGCCTGGCGCTGTTCAAGTCGGGCGAGCGCGCGGAAGCGTTGGACGCCTTTCGGGAGGCGACCCGCCTCGAACCGGACTATGCCGAAGCCTGGATCAACACCGGCGTGGTGCAGAAGGACCTGGCGCAATACAAAGAAGCGGAGGCGAGCTATCGCCGCGCGCTCGGCCTCTCACCGTCCGATCCGATCATCCACAACAACCTCGCGAACCTGCTGTCCACGCTGGGACGCAAGGACGAGGCGCTGGATGCGTTCCGCGCCGCGCTGGACATCGATCCCGGCTATGTCGAGGCCAAGATCAATCTCGGGATCGCCCTGCGCGAATACGGCCGGGGGGAGGAGGCGCTCGCCGGCCTGGCGCACGCCGTGGCGCAGCATCCCGGCCACGCGGCCTTGCTCAATGCCTACGGCAACACGTTGCGGCAATCCGGCAAGCTCGACGAGGCCATCGACGTCTTGGAACAAGCTATCGCGGCCGATCCGACGTCCGCGGAGGCCCACAACAATCTCGGCCTGGCGCTTGCCCTGAAATACAAGTTGGATGCGGCCGCGGCGCATCTCGGCCGTGCAGCCGCCCTGAAGCCTGATTCCGCGGTCATCAGCAACAACCACGGCGCGCTCCTGCTGCGCATGTTCCGCTTCGAGGACGCGATCGCGGCGCTGGAGAACGCGCTCCGCCACGATCCCGCCTATGACGAGGCGCTCACCAATCTCGGCATTTGTCATTACATGCTGGGCAACGCGGATGCGGCGATCGCCACCTACAAGCGCGTGCTCGAACGCAATCCGGACTCCAGCTTCGCCCACTACAGCCTGGGCGTCGCCTACCTCGAGGACCAGCGTCTTGCCGAGGCCGAGGTCGAAATCAAACGCGCCCTGGAACTCGATCCGAACAACGCGTTGGCGCAGAACACGCTGGGCGTCCTGCTGCTCGATCAACACCAGGTGACCGCGGCGCGCGCTGCCATGCGCGCGGCGGCGGACGTGAACACGGCCTCGGCGCCGGTGTTCTACAGCAACTACGCCTTTGCCAGTCTCTACGAAGCCGATCTGTCGAACGCGCAGATCCTGGAGATCCACAAGGAGTTCGGCCGCCGGTTCGCCACCGACGTGCCGGACCGGTCCAAGCCGCACCGCAACCTCCGCGAGCCCGAGCGCAAGCTGCGCCTGGCCTATCTCTCGCCCGACTTCCGCGCCCACTCGGTGGCGTATTTCTTCGAGGCGCTGCTCGAGAAGCACGACCGCAGCCGGTTCGAAGTTCTGCTGTATTCGGACACCACCCGCAAGGATACGGTCACGTCGTCCATGAAGGCCGCCGCCGACGCCTGGACCGAGACCGGCGGCCTGACCACCGACGTCTTCGCGCGACGCCTGGTCGAGGACAAGGTCGATATCCTGGTCAACCTCGGCGGCCATACCTCCGGCAATCGTTTGCCCGTGTGCGCGCTCAAGCCCGCGCCGGTGCAGATCGAATACCTCGGCTATCCGGAAACCAGCGGCGTGCCGGCGATGCAGTATCGCCTTTCGGACAACCACGCGGATCCCGCCGGCGACGCGGAACGCTGGTGCACGGAGGAACTGGTGCACCTTCCGCACTGCTTCCACTGCTATCGCCCGCACGGCAAGGCGCCGGATGTCGCGCCCGCCCCGCATGCTCAGAAGGGCCACTTCACCTTCACGTCGTTCAACGTGCTGCCCAAAGTGACGGACGAAGTGATCGCGACCTGGGCGAAGATCATGTCCCAGGTGCCGAATTCTCGGTTCTATCTCAAGTGCAAGCAGCTGCGGGACGAACGCGTGCAGGCCCTGGTGCTGGCCGGATTCGCCGCCGCCGGCATCGCGCCTGAGCGCATCGAGATGCAGGCCTTCGTGCCCTCGGTCGCGGAGCATTTGAATAAGTACGCCGCCGTCGATCTGGCGCTCGATCCGTTTCCCTACAACGGCACCACCACCACCTGCGAAGCCCTGTGGATGGGCGTACCGGTGCTGTCGATCCGCGGCGACAATCACCGCAGCCGTGTGGGCGCGAGCCTGTTGCACGCGGTCGGGATCGCGGAGGACTTTGTCGCGGCCGATGTCGACGACTATGTCCGCCGCGCCGTGGCCTTCGCGAAAGACCCAGCGCGCCTGGCGGCTTTGCGGCCGACCTTGCGTCAGCGGATGGCGGCCTCGCCCTTGTGCGACGAGGTCGGCTTCACCCGCGATCTGGAAGCGACCTATCGCACCCTCTGGCGCCGTTGGTGCGAAGGCCCCGAGACCGCCATGTTCAAGTCGCCGCCGGATCTGCGTCCGGAGGATTCCATCCAAGGCGTCTTGGTGAAGACCCTGTGAGCCCGCACGCACCCGGCGACCGCGATGGGCGTATCGCGCTTGCCCTGAAATATGCCCAGGACGATCTGGCGACGGAAGCGTGGGAACTGCTGCGCGACATCGCAACGGCTGTGGACGCCCCCGCGAGCGCCTTGCGCTTGGCGTCGCACTTGCGTTCGGTTCTCGGCGATGCGGCCGGCGCATTGATGTTTGCCGATCGCGGGCTCGCCGACACGCCGTCGGACGTGCCGTTGCTGGCTCAACGTGGCCTTGCCTTGCAGGGCTTGGGTCGTGCGCAAGACGCCGTCTCGGCTTATCGCGACGCGCTTAAGATCGCACCCACATCCGCCGAGTTGTGGAACAACCTGGGCCTGGCGCTCGAGGATGCGGGGCAGGCGGGTGAGGCGGTCGCCGCCTTCGAGACGGCGATCCAGCGTGGCCCCACATTCACACCCGCCAGGGCGAATCTCGGTGCCCTCTATGCCGCCGCCGGCCGCTATGCCGCAGCCGCCGAGGTCTGCAAGGCCGCCCTGAAGACCGATCCGGATCACGTCCCGACGCGGGTCAACTTGGCGGCGGCGCTGATCGAACAAGCCCGCCACGGCGATGCGGCGGAGATTCTCGCGCCCATCTCCGACCGGCCGGAAGCGGCGGATACGGCGCTTTATCTGCACCACTACCGCAGTAACGACCCCGCGGGCGTGGTGGCGGCCCATCGCGCCTGGGGTGCGGGTGCGCCTGTCGCCGGTTCCCTCGCGCGATTACCGACCGAAGGCCGCCGCTTGCGCGTCGGCTATCTGTCGCAGGACTTCCGGCGTCACTCGGTCGCCTACTTCTTCGAGCCGCTGCTCGCCGCCCACAATCGCACGCGCGTAGAAGTCTTCTGTTACGCGACCGGCGAACGCCGCGATGCCGTCACCGCCCGTCTCAAGGACGCTGCGGAACATTGGGCCGATGTCGGCGGGTTGAGAGCCGAAGCGCTGTGCAACCGTATTCGCGTCGACAATCTGGACGTCCTGGTGGAATTGGCGGGGCACACCCAAGGGAACAGTCTCGGTGCGCTCGCCCGCCGCGCCGCGCCGATCCAGGTGAGCGCCATCGGCTATCCCGGCACCACCGGCCTCAGCCAAATCGACTATCGCCTCGTCGACGGCATCACCGATCCGTCCGGCAGCGACATCTTCGCGACGGAACGGTTGCTGCGCCTGCCGCGCCTGCATTGCTATCGCCCGGACGAAAACGCGCCGCCGGTGGCCCCCGCGCCTGCGCAGGCAGCCGGGTTTGTCACCTTCGGGTCTTTCAATAAGCTCGGCAAGGTTTCGGACGAGACGATTGCCCTGTGGTCGCGTGCGTTGCAGGCGGTCCCGAAATCGCGCCTGTTCCTCAAGAGCAAGGCCTTGGCGGAAGAGGGCACGCGCGCGCTCACCATCGCGCGATTCGGCGCCCACGGCATCACACCCGACCGGCTCACGCTGTTCGGCTGGGTGCCGGAGGACGCGGGCCACTTAGCCACCTACGCCCGGATCGACATCGCGCTCGATACCTTCCCCTACAGCGGCACGACCACCACCTGCGAGGCGTTGTGGATGGGCGTTCCGGTGCTCACGTTGGCCGGGGCCACCCACGCGAGCCGCGTGAGCGCGAGTCTGCTCACGACGGTGGGCCTCACCGACTGGATTTGCGAAACCCCCGAGGCGTTCGTCGCCCGCGCCGCGCTGTCGGCGGACTTCACGATGCTGGCCACCCTGCGCGCCGAGCTGCGGGATCGGGTGGCGAGTTCGCCGTTGTGTGATGGGGCGGGCTACGCCGCGGCGGTGGAAGCGGCGTACCGGGCCATGTAGCCAGGTCAGGTCGGAAGGACAGGACGGGCGACACGCTCGGCGCTCAAGCGCCAGGCGACGGTCCCGTAGGCCCCCACCAGAATCGGCTTCACCTCGGTGAGTTTGAAACCCACCGATCCGATAACGCGCTTCACGTCCTCGAGATCCGCGTCGGAAAGCGCTGCCCGTGTCAGGGCCTGCGCGCGCGCCGCATATTCGGCGAGACGGGTGCGCAGCAACTGGATGGCGGCGATCTGTTCTTCGAGGGTCGCATTCTTGCGGTCGATGAACACCTTCTGCAGGCCCAGCACGATCGCGAACACCACGTCGCATTCGTCGTTGCCGAACTTGCGCACGATGCGCTCGACTTCCATGTTGAACGGCGCCTGAATGGGCCCGCCGTCGTCGAAGCCTGCGGCCATAGCTTGATGAAGCTGTTGGGTGGTGTTGATGGCGATGTCGAACAGCGGGGCGTCGCGCAGCAGGTGTTTGCACTGCTTCAAGCCCTTGTTGGCGGCGTGAACAGTGGCGCTGCGTGCCGGCATGCACAGCAGGGTCAGCAGACCGTGCGAGCGCAGGATGCGCGCGGCTTCGGCCAGGGCTTCGCGCGGGCTGCCGTATTCCAATCCGTATTGGCTGACCACCACGTCGAAGGAATCGTCAGGGAAGGGCAGGGATTCCATCTTCACCATCGGCTTGAACTCGATGGTGCGCAGAAGCTCGGCATGATCGGGCACGAAGCGCGGCGGATCGATGGCGGCGGAATCGATGCCGGTGATGTTGAGGCTTGGCCCACCGTCCTTATTGGCGCGCGCCATCGCGAGGCCGACGGCACCGTTCCCGCACGCGAGGTCGAGGATGCGGCTGCCTTCGGGCATCACCCGGGCGAGCATGCCCCATTGCTGGTCGAGGCTCTGAGAGATGGCTGGATCCGCATCGACGCCCGCGGAATAGATCCGGTTTTCATGCCAATAGGCATCCCAGATCCGAAATTTTTCGTCCGCCGCCAAAGACGGGTCCCCCCCGGGATTATTCCCTTACAGGGCATTAGGCCCCAGGGGCCTAAACCGTCAAGCGCGGATGTCCAAACGGCCACCGGATGCCCCGGCGCGGCCCAAATTAAGTGCCCGGCCTGTCGCAGAATTAACCCTGAGGCGAGGAGATGCCCTCCGCCCGCCGAATCGAGAAACCGGGGCGGGGCGGCGCTCCGGTGGTCTTCACCCGCAGGGTGTAAGGCCGCCCGCTACTTTTGAATGCTTCTTTTGTATGCTCGCAACATCCTGGCGCCTCTCGTAGAGTTTCCGAGAAGAGGCCTCGTCCCGAAGGACGTCGTCTTCTTCGGTGGGGGAGTGTTCAGGTGGCCAGTTGGGTGCCTGCCGGGTGCAGGATCGGACGAGACCTCGCGGCCGGTGTTCTCGCCTTTGGCTTGGTGGTCGCGCTACCGCCGCGATCCGCCAAGGCCCAGACCTACGTGCGGCCGGTCACCGACTTGCTCGGCGTCCTCGATTCCCACTTGGACCAGACCGCGCCCAGTGCCCTTCAACTGCGCTTAGGCGTGGGCGGGGTGCTCACCTCGCGCCTCGACGATGCGCCGAACGTGCGGGTCTACCCGCTTCCTTATCTGTCGCTCCAGTACAAGGACGTCCTGTCGGTCGATGAGACCCAGGTGCGGGTGAACCTGATTCCGCCGCAGTCCGCCCTGGGCCGGGCCGGGTTCAAGGCCGGCCCCATGCTGCGGATCGATCCGGGCCGCGGCAACGTCAGCCGGCCCGGCATCCCGGGCCTCAACAAGGTGCCTGTCAGCCTCGAGGGCGGCGGCTATGTCGCCTATTCAGTGGGGCCGGCGCGCGTAAGGCTGCGCCTGCGCGAGGACCTGGCGGGCGGCCACCATGGCACGGTCGCCGAACTCGAATTCCGCTCGGGGCTGTTCCGCAAGGGGGCGCTGGGCGCCGGCGTCCAGGTGGCGACGGTCTGGGGCAGCCGGAACTACATCAATGCCTTCTACGGCGTCACGCCGACCCAGGGTGCTGCGGCGGGCCTGCGCACCTACACGCCCGGCGCGGGCTTCAAGGACGTGAGCTTCGGTCTCTTCACGGAATACAAGTTCTCCCAGAGCTGGAACTTGCTGGGCGCGGCGCAGTACGTGCGTCTGGTGGGTGGGCCGGCCAACAGCCCCATCGCCGAACGCCGCGGCAACACCAACCGCGTCAACTTCGGCGTGTTCGTGATCCACACCTTCGGCGTCAAGCGCGCCCAGGGTTAAATAGGGAATGATGGCCGCCGCCGATCCGCCCGTTGTGGCTTCTGTCAGTCGAGGTCAGCGCCATTCTTTCAGCAAGACCCGGCAGCTGAGCATTCGGCTGGTGAAGGGCCTCGGTGTGGAGGGGGATGCTCACGCCGGTGCCACCGTGAGGCACAGATCGCGGTTCGCGCGCACGCCAAACGCCCCCAATCTGCGTCAGGTGCATTTAATGCATGTGGAGCTATTTGATGAGCTTCGCGATGCAGGCTTCGATATCGCGCCCGGACAGATGGGCGAGAACATCACCACAGCAGGCGTTCGATTGCTCGATCTTCCCCGAGGTGCGCGATTGCTGCTGGGCAAGACCGCCGTTGTCGAACTGACGGGCTTGCGCAACCCCTGCATCCAGATGGATCGGTTTCAGCACGGATTGATGAACGCGACTTTCGCGCGCGGCGCGGACGGCGGGCTCATACGAAAGGCCGGCGTGATGGCCATCGTGCTTGCCGACGGCGACGTCTATCCGACCGATCCCATCGCGATTGAACTGCCCGCAGGGCCCCAGACGGCACTCGCGCCGGTCTAGATGTAATCGAGCAGGCTGAGCTTGGAGATGCGCGACAGCGTGGCGTAGGACACCTGGAGGCTGTTCGATTCCGAGTTCAGCCGCACCGCCGTCTCCGTCGGATCCACGTTCTCGATCTGGCTCTTGCGGTTCTCCAGGAACGTCAGGAATTCGGCCTGCTGATCCTTGGTGTCGTTCAGCTGCTTCAGGTTCAGGCTAATGCGGTCCTGCACGAACTGCAGATCGCTGCGCATTTCCGTCGGCTGCAGGGTTGAATGCTCGATCGCGTCGTTGATGAACGTCAGGGCGTCGCCGGCCCGGGTGGCGTTGTTGATCAGATCGCCTTGGGCGAGCACGCCCAGGCCACGGATCAGTTTCTCGAACGCCGGGTCGAGGCCTGTGACGTCCAGATTGATGAACTGGGTGTCGCTGATCTTCTGCTTGGTGGTCAGCGCCGAGCCTTGCAGGAACGACGTCGAGTCCAGCGAGATGACCTCGACCGCGGTCGAGACCACCTGGGGGCTGGTCAGCAAGATTGAGCCGTCGACCACCTGGCCGCTGCCCAGGTTGTAGCCCGCCGCGGTCAGTTCCGCGTTGGACGGCCACTTCATCGTGTACGCGCCGTTGTTGCCGGCGGTCGAGCCGGTCATCGCCATGGTCGTGCCGTTCGGCACCGTCAGGGCAATGTTGGCCGCACCCGCGGGTTCGACACCGGCATTGACGTTCTGGTCGAGGGTGATGGTGTTCCCGTCGGCGGACACCGCGGTAATGGTGTACACGCCGTTGTTGCCGGTCGTACCGCCCTGGCCCGCATCGGTGTTGTTGACGAAGAAAGTCTGTCCTACCTGCAGGGCCTTGAACGCGCCCGGGGTGGTCGCCGTGATCTTGCCGTTGGCGCCCACGTTGGTGAACACCATGGAGCCGAACTGCGAGCCCGTCAGGGTCTGCGTGGTGAACGTCCCGGCGGCGGCGGACATCTCGGTGTAGGTGTTGCTGCCGAACGTTTTCGGCTGGTAGTTCACCGTCTGGTTCTGGAACGACATGTCCACCAGGTTCGCCACGCGGGTCGACGGGAACACCTTGCCGATGCCGTCGAAGGTCTGCTGGAACTGGTTCAGGCTGTCGTAGGGGAAGTCGATCGGCGGCACATCCGAGCGGCCGCCGCCGAACACGTATTTCCCGTCGACCTTCTGGTTCAGGAAATAGGAGATGTTGGACAGGGCGGCGAACGCCTTCTCCTGGATATCCTGGACCTGGGTCTGGGTGATCGGCGACTGCGAGGTCAGGTCGTGGCCGGTGAAGGTCAGCAGTTCGGACCGCATGCCGCGCGCCGAATCGTCGATGCTCTTCACCGCGGTCAACTGCGTGCTCAGTGTCGTGGCGACGCTGGCATTGTTGTTGGCGTAGTTCTGGATGCGGTCGCGCTCGTTCTCGACCGACAGCAGGCGCGAGACATCCTGCGCGATGCCGACGTAGTCCTGCGACTTGACGCCGGTCGACGCCTGCATCTGCAGGTCGTTGACGCGCTGTTGCTGCTCCAGCATGCGCTGGACGATGGCGTTGGTATTCGCAGCGGTTGAGATACGTGTGACCATGGCGTGTTTCCTTGAGCCTCAGCCGCCTAATCGATCAGGTTGTTGAGGATGTCGAACAGATTCTTCGTCGTGGCGATCACCTTCGCCGACGCCGCGTAGCTGTTCTGATAAACCATCAGCTGGCTCATCTCTTCGTCCAGGTTGACGCCCGAAACTTGGCTCTGCTTCAGCTCGAGCGACGACTTGAGGTCCGACTGCAGCTGCAGGTCGGTCTTGTAGGTGGCGGACTGGCTCGAACTGCGCGCCACGATCTGGGCGCCGTAGTCCGCGAAGGTGATGCTGCCGGCGGCCAGCGACCCGGCGGCTTTCACCGGCGCCTGGTTGGTCATCAGGGCGGCCAGCTGCAGGGCGACGTCGTTGTCGCCCGTGGCCATGAAATAGGTGCCTTCCAGCGGGTCGAGCTGCAGCGCACCGCGGCTCATGCGCGACGAATCGTCGGCGATGGTTGGGTTTACAGCGAGCGACTGCGAGAAGCCGGCGGCGGAGGGGCCGAGGTCCAGCGCGTTGATGGCATCGGTGCCGCCCTGCTGGGTCACGGCGATCTGCCGGCCGAGCACGCTGGTGATGCGCAGGCGTTGGCCACCCGCTTCCGGCACGACGCTGGCGGAGATGATGCCTTTGAGCGAGGCGTTGGCGTTGATCTTGTCGGCGATCGACGTGAGCGTGTCGCCCGGATTGACGGTGATGGTGCCGCCCGGGATGCCCCCGGAGTTCGCGGAGTCGATGAACGACAGCGTCTGCGCCGCGGTGGTCGTCAGCGTGTAGTTGCCGGGTTTGAAGCCCGAGGTCCACTGCGACAGCTTCGGCGTGGTCACGAAGAAGTCGTTCAAGCCGAACAGGTTCGAGAAGCCCTTGGCGTTGCGGTCGACGGTGCCGTCGCCGTCGATATCCAGGCCCGCCGTTACGTCGGTCTGCGCGCTGCCCTTGATCGTGGTCTGCTCGTCGCGGAACGCCAGCCCGAAGCCGTCGGTGCCGAGGTTGATGGCGAGCTTGCCGTCGGCGTTGAACGCGACGCTGGCGTTGGCGAGCTGCGGATCTTGCGCCTGCACCCAGGTCTGCACCGCGCTGGCCAGGCCTGCGAGCGTGCCGCCGTTGGTGAAGTTGATGCCGGCCGCATCCAGCACGCGGCTCGAGGCGAATTCCTTGCCCTCGGAGTCCACCAGCACGATGCTGGGTTCGCCGCTGGAGAACGTGACGGTCTCGAGGTTCGGGTCGATGAATTGCTGCGTGCCGGTCACGTTGTTGACCAGCGTCGGATACGACGTGCCGCGGTTGTGAACCAGGTTGACCTGTTCCTGCAAGGACCGGGCGAGTTCGTCCACCTGGGCCTGCATGTCGGGCAGGGTCTTGTCGCGCAGGTCGATCAGGCCCTTGAGCTTGCCGGAACGGATCGAGGTCGTGATGTCGCGCACGCCCGCGGTGATGGCGTTGAAGTTGCCGCCCGCGTAGGAGTCCGTCGGATTCACGAACGTCAGCGGTACGTGGCTCATGGTGGTCGGCGAACTGTCGACCAGGGTTGTGCCGTCCGTGGTGAACACGGTGACCGAGCCGTTGGTGTTCTTGAAGTAGCGGATGTCGATCATGTCGGCGAGCGCCGACAACGCGTTGTCGCGCTTGTCCTCGAGGTCGGCCACGCCGCGATGGGTCGCGCTGTTCAGCGCGATCTGATCGTTCAGCTTGGAGATCTGCTCCAGCATCGCGTTCATCTGCGTCGTGGACTGGGCGATCTCGCGGTCGGCGTTCAGGCGCAGCTGCTGCAGGGTATTGCCGACGGTGGAAAGGCTGTTCGTCAGCGCCTTGGCGGCCTGGAGGACCTGCAGCTGCGCGGTCGCCTTGTCGGGATCGGTCGACAGGGTGGTGAAGTCTTCCGCCAGCTGGTTGATGCGGTTGGCGATCGAGCTGTTGGACGTGGTCGACCCGAACGTGTCCTGTACCTGCTGCAGGTAGTTGTTGGTCACCGTCAGCACGCCCAGGCCGCTGCGCTCCTTGCGCACGCTGGCAAGCAGGTTCTGGTCGACGTTGTTGCGGATCTCGGCGATATCGACGCCGGCGCCCTGGCCGGCGAGCACCAGGGTGTTCTGGTCGAATACCTTGCGGGTATAGCCCTCGGTGTTGACGTTGGCGATGTTGCTGGAAATGACGTCCAGGCCCGCCTGAGCCGTGCTCAGACCGGTTACCGCCGCATTCAGTGCCAAGGTCAACGACATAACAGTAACTCCAACGTCAGGTAGGCGACGTTCAGGTGGTTCGGTTGTAGCTCACGGCGAGATTGCGCTTCACCGTCGCGTAACCGTTCAGCACGCCCGCGCGCGAATAGGACGCGGACTTCTTTTCCTCCCGGTCGCGCACGGCATCCGTGACGGACTGGAAGAAGGTATCGATCGAGCGAATGTTCGCCTTCAGCATGCTGGCGTTGTCGCGCATCAGGTCGGCGAGCCGCGCCGCCAGCTGCATCAGCGCCGTGCGCTTGGCGGTATCGAGGCCCTTCATGGCCGCGGGGTCGCGCTGCAGCGCGCTCATATGGGCCTGGTAGAGCGCCGCGAGCTGCTCCTTGCGCTCGGTCATGGACCTGACCTCTTCCACGCGATAGCGCTTCAGGGCGGCGTTCTCTTTCGTCAGCAACTCGCACAGCTGACGCATGATCATGAACATGTCGTCGGCCTTCGCGCCGGCGGTCTTGGCCGACATCGGCGCAGGCGCCTGCACCGGCGGACGTTGCGCGGCGTTGGGCGAAACACCCTTCAGCGCGGACGCCGGCACCGCTGGGGGCCGGCCGGGCACGTTGGCGCTGGGACGCGTGGGCGCCGCGCCGGTGACGCCGCGGGGGAAGGGGGGGCGGTTCATCATGTTCATGGCATCGCCCCTTACATTGCCTGTCCGCGGGCCGCCGCTTGGGCATAACGCGCCACGCTCGCCGCAACGGCGGCGCGATGGCTGGCGGTGGGTTCGGTGGTCTCGGCTTTCGACGCGGCGGGCACTTCACCGGCGCCAGCGTCCCCGAGAAGCGCGGCGGCCTTGCTGCGCTGCTCCTGCATCTTGAACATGTCCTTGGCGATCATGTCGGAGATGCCCAGGCGGCCGGACTTGGCGATTTCCTTGCCGTATTCCTGGTTCAGCATGCTGCGCCAGGTTTCTTCTGCGTGTCCGCCGCCGAAGGTGTCGTCGGCTTTGATGCCGGCGGACATGTATTCCATCATCTGGCCGACGAAGAACGCCTCGAACTTGCCCGCGGTCTCGCGGACCTTCTCCGGGGATTGGCTGTTCGCGAGCTTCGACGCGCGCGACTGCAGCGCCGCGGCCGTGGCGGCCTGCGCGGTGTCTTGCGAAACGGCGGTGATGAGGGACGAGTTCATTACATCACCTGCAATTCGGCTTGCAGCGAGCCCGAGGCTTTGATGGCCTGCAGGATCGAGATCATGTCGCGCGGGCCGACACCGAGTGCATTCAGCCCGTTGACGAGTTCCTGCAAGCTCACGCCGGTGTTCACGACGGTGAGCTTCTTGTCCTGGCCTTCGTCGACTTCGATCTCCGTGCGCGGCACAACTTGCGTCGTGCCGGTTTCGGAGAACGGCGCCGGCTGGGACACCTGCGGCGTCTCGGTGACGCGGATGGTCAGATTGCCCTGAGCAATGGCAACGGTGGAGATGCGCACATCGTCGCCGATCACCACCACGCCGGTGTTCTCGTCGATCACCACGCGCGCTACATGATCGGGTTCGACCTTGAGCTGTTCGATCTTGGTCATCAGGTCCACGTTGGAACCCTCGTAGCCTTCCGGCACGACCAGTTTCACGGTGCCCGGGTCCGTCGGCATCGCCGCGGACGTGCCGAGAAAGGCATTCACCGCGTCGGCGATGCGGCGCGCGGTGGTGAGGTCCGGATTGCGCAGCGCCATGTTCATGGTCTTGAGGTCCATGAGCTTGAAGTCGATCTCGCGTTCGACGATGCCGCCCGAAGGAATGCGGCCCGAGGTCGGCACGCCGCGCACGATCTGCGCCGCGGCCCCTTGTGCGGCGAAGCCGCCGATCTGCACCTGGCCTTGGGCAACGGCGTAGACTTCGCCGTCGGCGCCCAGCAGGGGCGTGACGGCCAGGGTGCCGCCCTGCAGCGATGTCGCGTTGCCGAGCGAGCTGATGGTGATGTCGACGCGGCTGCCGTTGCGCGCGAACGGCGGCAAGGTGGCGGTGACGATCACGGCGGCCACGTTGGAGGTATCGAGAATGTCGGAGCGCACGTTGATGCCCAGGCGCTCGAGCATGCCGATGAGGCTTTCTTTCGTCGGCGCGATCTTCTTCAGGTCGTCGCCGGTGTTGCGCAAGCCCGTCACCAGGCCGTAGCCGACCAGCGTGTTGTCGCGCACGCCCTCGAAGCCCGCGAGATCCTTGATGCGCGAGGTCGCGTGCGCCTGGCTGGAGAACGCCAGCAGCACCGCGAGCATCACCACATGGATGCTCACGAACCACAGGCGGTCGATCCGGCTCGCAGAGGACGAAAGGGCGGTGAACGGACGGCTCATCTGACAAAACCTCATCTCGAACGACGCGGGGACACGAAAAGACACCCCGTGCGCGCACAGTTCCGAAGCTAGGTATGCCAAAAGCGTGCCAAGCGGCCTCCGCACTATGTATTTGATTTATATATATATTTTTGGCCCCGTCGGCGGCGGGGCGGGCGCCGTTTCGGCAGAACACGCCTGTCCCGGCAATTCTTGCCCGGTTGCGCCGGGTGCGCCCCTGGGCGATGATTCCTATGTGCTTGCAGGCAGTTGCGGCGCTTTGTTTCGGAAGGCCCAGGGTCAGTGAAAGTCGAAGGTCCCAAGTCCTCAGCGAGGGCGGGTCAGGTCGGTAAGGCCAAAGGCCCCTCCGGGCCGTCCTCGGCCGGCGCCTTCGCGTCCGAACTGGATAAGGTCACCGGCGCCGAGGAGGATGCCGCGCCCGCCGTGGAAGGCGGCGGCGGCATCGCAGGGGTCGGCGGGATCTTCGCCGCCCAGAACGTCAACGATCAGGATTCAAGCCCCCAGGAACGCCGCCGCCGGGCCCAGCGGGGCATCGACATCCTCGATAAGCTGGAAGAGGTGCGGCGCGGGCTCCTCTTGGGCACCATTCCCAAGGACCGCCTGGCCGATCTGGCGCGCATGGTGCGTGAGAAGCGCGAGCGGGGCGCTGACCCCATGATCTCGCGCCTGCTCGACGAGATCGAGCTGCGCGCCTCGGTCGAGCTGGCCAAGCTCGGCCTCCCGGTTGGGTAGGCTGGCGTCCTCATAATCTTTTTGTTGTGTTACAATAAGTTACGAGGTCTCCGCGAAACCACGCGGCGGGGAAAGGCGTGCTTGCGGCGCAGGGGCACTCACCATATATTCCGCGCGCTTTGAAGACCGCCCGAGGGGTCAGCTCGCCGATGAACATCACGGTTGCACCGGATTACCGTCCTTCCGAGAAGGAACCGTTCATGAACGCGAAGCAGCAGGAGTACTTCCGTCGGAAGCTGCTGGCGTGGCGCGCGGAGCTGCTGAAGGAATCCGAAGATACCCTCGAAAGCCTGCAAGAAGGCGGCCTGCAAGAGCCTGATATTGCGGACCGTGCCTCGGCGGAGATGGAACGCTCGCTCGAACTGCGTACGCGTGATCGCGCGCGCAAGCTCATCTCCAAGATCGACGCGGCCCTCGCCCGCATCGAAGACGGCACCTACGGTTACTGCGAAGAGACCGGTGAACCGATCAGCTTGAAGCGCCTCGAGGCCCGGCCGATCGCCACCTTGAGCCTGGAAGCCCAAGAGCGCCACGAGCGCATGGAACGCACGCACCGTTCCGACTAAAAGCCGCGCCATTTGCGGCGACGCTTCCCTGAATCCAAGTTTCTCAGCGCCCTAGCAGAGACGGCGCTTCCGCGCGCCTGCAACTAGGAATCGTGGTGGCGTGCGGAACAATATCTTGGTGCGAGCGTTCCACGCTGGGGCCGACAGTTCACGGTCGGGCACCTTGGATTACGACACGCTTCTTCTCTTCGACTGGGACGATGGAGTCAGCGCCGTCAGAACGGTCGGCGCGCGCGTCGCGATGCCGTTTCCGGCCGAAGCGAAGATCGAGTCACGTCCACGGGTGCGCCTGAACAATTGATTGTCGCGGATTGGCGCGGGGGGACGATGGCGGATGCACTTGTACGTATGTTTGATCTTCAATGCCGATGACGCGGTCGTGGTGGGGGCCGCGATCGTCAATGCGATCGCCAAGTCCGACGCGGTGACCAAGGCGTGTGCATTGCTCGAGGAGCATCCGCATGCCGCCGGTTTCGAGCTGTGGCTCGAAGGCGAGCGTGTGCACACATATTTTCCGGGACGGAATCAGAATTCGGCGAGCTGAAGCGGGCCGCTTGAAAATGCGCCGCGCTTTGAAAATGCGCCGCGCTTTGAAAATGCGAAAGGGCGCCTCCTTTCGGAAGCGCCCTCTGCTGAACGGTAAGTTCGTTGCGCGCTGCGCCGTTAGGCGCTGCGCTTTTCCAACAGGCCTTCGGAGATCTGCAGGTTGGCGTTGGTCAGCGCGTCGATGACTTTCGCGCTGGCGCCGTTCTGCATCTCGAAGGTCTTCTGGGCCACGAAGCTGGACAGGCGGATCAAGTTGTCCTTGATCGAGATCGGGAGCGGGTTGTCCGCTTGCGAAACGAGGGTGCGGATACCGACCCAAACCTGAAGATTGTGATCGAGCGCCGCGGCGAGGCGCTTCTCGTCCTTCGACTCGAAGGAGCGCGAAATTTCGAGGGCCGCCTGGGTCAAGGCGAGCGCGTCTTCTTCGAAGACCGTCAGTTCTTGATTCCAGCTCTGAGACATCATGTTCATCCGTTTATTCCCCTGCTGTGAACTTACCGTTGTGTGGGGCGGAGGTCGTTAATTCCGCTTTCCACAGCTGCCACTCTGACCGGCAATGGTTAACAAAGGGTTTTACGAATACGGGCTTTTCGATTTTCTGAATCGTTCAAGTTGCAGCCCACAGGGTCCCCCAGGCCCCCTTAACAAACTGAAAATACACATAAAAAAAGAGCCGGTGGGAGAACCCACCGGCTCGAGTTTGCTTCTGTGCCGCGGCCATGGAGTGCGGCGATGCAGAAGGGCCGGCGGTTAAGACTCGCCCAGAAGACGAGTCGGCCCCGCCGAAAGGAAAGGCTTTAGAACGGGAAGATCACGTCGAAGACCTGCTGGCCGTAACGGGGCTGCTGCACGTCGGAAATCGTGCCGCGGCCGCCGTAGGAGATCCGGGCTTCGGCGATCTTGTTCCAGGGAATGGTGTTGTCGGAGGCGATGTCTTCCGGACGGATGACGCCTGCGACCTGCAGTTCGCGCAGTTCGGCGTTCACGCGCACTTCCTGACGGCCCGCGATGGCGAGATTGCCGTTCGGCAGAGTCTGGAGCACGACCGCGGCGAGCTGGATGTTCACCGTCTCACTGCGCTGGATCCCGCCCGTGCCCGATGAGCTGCTGGACGTTGTCGCCTCGATGGCGTTCTCGCCGGCGCGGCCGCCGGTCGCGGCGTTGGTGCCGAGCATGCTGGAGGCGACGCCCAGCAAGTTCGGGAGGGCGGCTTCTTCGCTGCTCGTGCGCGCGCGGTTGGTGGCGTTGGCAAGCTGGGCGGTTTCGTTCTGGATGTTGACCTGCACGGTCAACACGTCGCCCACCTGCTTCGCGCGCTGATCCTTGAAGAACGCGCGCGCGCCGGGGCGCCACAGGGAATTCGGGCTCGCATCCAGCACCGACGGAGTCGGCATCGGCATGCTGACCGGGCGATAATCCTTCTGCTCGGTCGGATTCATGATCGGGCTGATCGCCGGCGCCTGGCCGATGCGCGACAGCTTCTCGGCCGCGCTGCAGCCGGCCAGCGTGCTGGCGGCGAGCAAGGCGAGGACGAGGCGGGATGATTTCTTCATGGCACTATTCCTTAGCTTCGGCTTTTTTGCTTACTGCATCGCGCTTTGCTGCGACACGACACGCACCGTGTTCGCATCGATGACTTCAGCGGTCACCGTTGTCTTGCTCTTCGCATTCGCGACGCGGATCACTTCTGAAATCCCGCCGTCTTCCATGGCTTCGCCCTGGACCGTCAGCTTCATCGTGTTGGTCGCGTAGATGATCGTGATGAGCTTGCCGCGCGCGATCACGGTCTGCCGGGTGAGGTCGACATTGCGCAGCGCTTGTCCGGAGCGGATCGGGCGCGTCGTGATGCGGCCCTGCACCAGTGCCGGGTCGAGGATCGCGCCGTAGGCCACGTCGTTATCGGTGACGGAGACCCAGTTGATGTCATTCTTTCCGAGCGCTTCGCCACGGGCGAGGTCGCGCGTCACCACAGCCATTGTCACCTGATGGATCGCGGTGACATCGGCGCGGCGGATCGGCGCATTGGCGGCGACAAAGCTGCGCGGCGCCTTGCCGATCAGATAAGCGGCATCGGTCACCGCATCCTGCGGCAGGTCGGCGCTGTTGAAGGTCACCCAGGCAAGGTGGGATTCGTGGATCACCGTATCGCGGCGCAGTTCGGCGCGCAGCACCGGCACTTCCACCAGCGTCATGCGGGCGACTTCGCCGTTCCGGATCGGGCGGCCGGCGCGCAGGATGCCGCGCGGCGACTTGCCGATCAGCAGTGTGGCGTCGGTGATGAACTCGCCCTTCATTTCGGCTTCGGGAACGTCGCGTTCCTCGATCATGGCTTCGGTGATGACCTGCGTGCGGCCGACGTCGACCTTCAGCACCGGCACGGTCATGGTCGGCAGGGCGACGCCGCGCAGCTGGATGTACTGGGGACCGGCGACCTCGACGATCGCGCTAAAACCTTTGGATGCCGTGTCGTAGACGCTTTCGCGAACCGTGATGGGCGCGGCCACATCCATCGGCACCGTCAATGTCGGCAGCACGCCGGCGGGACGCAGGCCGTAATGTTCCGGCAGTCCTTTGAGCGAGAGCTCGGCCTTGATGGCGGAGAGGATGTCGTTGGGGCTGATGGTCTGCCCGGCGCGGAAGATCACCGAACGGTCCATCGTGTCGGCGGGACGCCACTCGAGTCCGTAGTTGCGGGCGAGCGCGGCAAGCTGCTCGGCGGTGACGGTCGTGCGTTGGCCCGGGGCGGGCGCGCGCATGACGATCCGTTCCTCGCCCATCGGATGACCGCTGAACAGATCGCCGAGGCGAACGTTCGCGGACGTGACGGTGACCGAGGAAATCGGCATCACCGTGCCCGGCTCGGGCCCGAGGTTCGGAGCCGCGGCCGCCGGCGTTGCGAGAACGCCGAGGGCCAGGGCCGTGGTTGCGAGGAAGCGGAACATGACGATCACCACCGAAATCAACGTTGCTGCGTTAGCCGCTACCGTTAGCCGCCGAGGCGGGACAGGGTGGACGACATCTCGTCGGCCGCGCTCACGACCTTCGAGTTCATTTCATAGGCGCGCTGTGCGCTGATCAGGTTGGTGATCTCGGAGACCACGTTCACGTTCGAGCTTTCCAGGAAGCCTTGCAGCAGCGAGCCGTAGCCCGGCTTGCCCGGCGTGGAGATCGACGGCTGGCCGGAGGCCGGCGTCTGCAGCAGCAAGTTGTTGCCGATCGCGTCGAGGCCGGCTTCGTTCGGGAACGTCGCGAGCTGCACCTGGCCGGCGGCGGTCGGCGTCACCACGCCGTCCTGCTTGTAGAACACCTGGCCCTGCGGGTTGATGGTGATGCTGGTCGCATCCACCGGGATCGCGCCGATACCGCCGACGGTGAAGCCGTCGTGCGTGACGACCTGGCCGGTCGGCGAGAGCTGGAACGAACCGTCACGGGTGTAGGCGGTCTCGCCCGAGGGCAGCAGGACCTGGAAGTAACCCTTGCCCTGCAACGCGACGTCGAGGGAGTTGTCGGTCGACTGCAAGCTGCCTTGCTCGTTGATGCGGTACACGGCGGCGGTCTTCACGCCCAGGCCGAGCTGCACGCCCGCGGGAACGATCGTGCCGGTGTCCGACGAGGTCGAGCCGACGCGGCGCAGATCCTGGTACAACAAGTCGTTGAACTCTGTCCGGCGGCGCGTGTACGCCGTCGTGTTCATGTTCGCGATGTTGTTCGAGATCACTTCGACGTTGGTCTGCTGAGCTTGCATACCGGTGGCGGCGATGGTGAGAGCGCGAATGGCCATGACGTTGGTCCTCTTCTTCTCTGTCGGTCTTAAGCGTTGACTTGACGGGTAAACGTGTCGGCGGCTTGACGCTTCCGCTGATGTTCTTCGTCGACCATCTTTGCGATATCCGCGTAGGAGCGGTTGATGTTGATCATGCGCGTCATCTCGGCGATGGAGTTGACGTTGGAGTCTTCCAGCACGCCCTGGGCCACTTTGGGCTGGGGCATGTCGATGGGGGTTTGGCTGTCGGCGCGGAACGCGGTGCCGTCGACGGCCTTGAGCTCGCGCTCCCGGTCGAAGCGCACGACGCGCAGCGTGCCGAGGGTGCGGCCTTCCCTGGACTTGATGGCGCCGTCGCCCTGGACCGTGATTTCGCCGTTGGTGGGGGCGATGGTAATGGGCTGGCCGTCGGTGCCGATCACTTTCATGCCGGATTGCGTGACGAGATGCGCGTCACCGTCGACCGTGAAGGTGCCGGCGCGGGTGTAGAACTCTTCCGGCGCTGCTTGGCCGACCGCGGGCTTCTGAATGACGAAGTACCCTTCGCCCTGCAGGGAGAGATCGAAGGTGTTGCCGGTGTAGTTGAACGTGCCCTGGGCCAGGTTGCGCACCAGGCCGAAGTCGTGGGTGAACGCGACCTTGTCTTGGAAGGTGCGCTCGTCGCTGCGCGACTTCGTCAAGTATTGGGTGAACAACGTGTCCGACCCTTTGAATCCGGTCGTGTTCACGTTCGCGAGGTTGTTGGCGACAACCTCGAGTTGGTTCCATAGCGCCTGCTGGCGCGAAAGCGCGATATACGTTGTGTTATCCATGGCCTCATCCCGCGCTTATGCGCAGCTAGTTTGGCCAGTCATATGCACCCGCCGTGCCAAACAGAAATCGCACGTGTATTCAGAAGCTTAGTGACATTCGGCCCGGTACGGGCACGCGCAGGCGGCCCTTTCGGCGCTGTTCTGCCGGGCAACTCTTTCCTAGGCGGGCAGGCAAACCCTCACCCACCAAAGCCGTCGTCCTTGGCCCGCAGGGCCGAGGACCCAGGGGTTACTGATTTCTGTTTTGCGAAGCTAAATCCATAAGCCCCTGGATCCTCGCGGCCTGGCGGCCGCAAGGATGACAACAAGAATCGCCGACAGCGGGCAGGGTGGGGCGAACCGGTGCACACGCGGCGACCTTTGACGGGTGGCCTAAGGAGCGATATGTTCCTCGTTTGTTCTTTTGAGCGCGCGCCGGGCCGAAATAATGGGATTTGGGGCCAAAATCTCTCGCGCGTATTTGGCGCGATGCTGTGCGCGGCGGAACGGCCCGGAAATTGGGCCTTGGACGAGTCGCTCTTCGGCTGGCCGCCGCCGGTGGCCGGATATGACGCAAGGTATTGTTAACAGGTCACCGGTAGCCTCATCGGACGAAGGCCTTAAAAGGGCTTACGCTGCAATTGCGGCGAACGCCCGCGGGGTCGAGTGCGGCCCGCGGCTTTAAAGGTAGAGCGCCATGGCGGACGAAGAAGATTTCGAAGGCGATGCCGAACCTGAATTCGAAGGTGGCGGCGGCGGCGGCAAGAAGAAGCTTCTTCTGCTGGTCGTGTTGCCGCTCCTGCTGGTGGTCGGCGGCGGTGCCGCGGCGTACTTCACCGGCCTGGCCGATCCGCTGGTGGCGATGATCACCGGCAAGAAGACGGAAGCGGCCGCCGAAGAAGGCGCGGAGCACGCCGAAGACGGCAAGGACAAGAAGGTCGAGGCAGCAAAGGCGCCGACCGAAGGCGAGCCGGCGGCGACGGCCGTGTTCTACGACCTGCCGGAAATGCTGGTGAACATCAACACCGCCGGCCGGAAGCGGAACTTCCTCAAGATCCGCGTGAGCATCGAACTCTCGAACGAACAGGATGTGGCGAAGGTCGAGAACGTCCAGCCGCGCATCGTCGACAATTTCCAGGTCTACCTGCGCGAGCTTCGCCTGGAGGATCTCCAGGGCGCGGCGGGCATGTATCGCCTGCGCGAGGAACTGCTGACCCGCGTCAACGCGGCCGTTCGTCCCGTCCAGATCAAAGACGTGCTCTTCAAGGAAATGATCGTCCAATAAGGGCGGTATAGGTTCATGGCACCTCCGAGCGACACCAAAGACGACGATCTCGCCGCGGCACTCGCGGATGCCGGCACCGATTCGGCGCCGCCGGCGGCTGCCGATCCCGATGCGGACGCGATGGCGGCCGAGTGGGAAGCGATGCTCGGCGGCGGCGATGACGATGGCGGTGGCGGTATGGGCGGCGGCGGTGGCCGCGAATCCACCCGCGTCCTGAACCAGGATGAAATTGACAGTCTGCTCGGCTTCGACGAAGCCGGCGACACCGGCTCCGACCGGGCCGGCATTCAAGCGATCCTCAACTCGGCGCTGGTGTCCTACGAACGCCTGCCGATGCTCGAAGTCGTCTTCGACCGATTGGTCCGCATGATGACGACTTCTTTGCGTAACTTCACGTCCGACAACGTCGAAGTCTCGCTCGACGACATTCTGTCCCAGCGGTTCGGCGACTACCTGAACTCGATCCCGCTGCCCGCCATGCTCACCGTGTTCAAGGCGGAAGAGTGGGACAACTTCGGCCTGATGACGGTCGACTCCTCGATGATCTACTCGATCGTCGACGTGCTTCTCGGCGGTCGCCGCGGCACCGCGGCGATGCGCGTCGAAGGGCGTCCGTACACCACCATCGAGCGCACCCTCGTGGAACGCATGATCCACGTGGTGCTGGCGGACCTCTCGGCCGCGTTCGATCCATTGTCGCCGGTCACGTTCCGCTTCGACCGCCTCGAGACCAACCCGCGTTTCGCCACCATTTCACAGCCGTCCAACGCCGCCATCGTCGCGCGCCTGCGCATCGATATGGAAGACCGCGGCGGGCGCTTGGAGATCCTGATCCCCTTCGCGACCCTCGAACCGGTCCGCGAACTCCTCCTGCAGATGTTCATGGGCGAAAAGTTCGGCCGTGACTCGATCTGGGAAACCCACTTGGCGGAGGAGATGTGGATCACCGAAGTCGACCTGGAAGCGGTGCTCGACACGCAGATCATGTCCCTGAGCCGCGCCCTGTCCTTCAAGGTCGGTTCCAAGCTGCTGCTCAATGCCGGCCCCGAAAGCCCGATCGTCCTGCGGTGCGGCGATCAGCCGATGCTGACCGGGAAAATGGGCCGCAAGGGCAACCACATCGCCATCCGCGTCGACCACCGTCGCCGGCCGGATGCGTCTTCGAGCAAGAGTTAACTGATTTTTATGTGCGCTGCGGCACAACTGGCGTTGGATGACGTGAACCGGACTTCGGCTAAGATGGCGCCGAAGGCGGGCGGGAGGGCCAGATGACGACACAGACTATTCTCGACCTGGTCGTGATCCTGCTTCTGGTCCCGACGATCGTTTACGCGATTATCCTGAATCGCCGTCTGGTCGCCCTGCGCCGGTCCCGTGACGAACTCGGCCGGATCGTGGCCAGCTTCAACGACGCCACCATGCGCGCCGAAGCCGGCATTCCGAAACTCAAGAAGGCGACCACCGAAGCCAATCAGACGCTGAAAGACCGCGTCGATAAGGCCCAGACTCTGCGCGACGACCTGGCCTTCATGGTCCAGCGCGCCGAGGAACTCGCTAACCGTCTCGAAGCCAGCGTGAAGTCCGCGCGTGTCGATGCCAGCGCCGCGCCCGCCGCGCCCGCTGCCTCTGCTTCTACTTACGCCTCTGCTTCTACTTACGGTGCCGCGACCCCCGCGCCGATCCGCGGCTTGGCCGCCGAGCCGCCGCCGCGCACCTTGGCGGCTGCCGCCGCGCCGTCCGCCCTTGCCGAAACCGCCGCCGAATTGCGCTCCGCCCTGGGGGCCGCCCGTGCCGAGGCGAAGGTCCCCGGCGCCGCCGTGGGCGCGTCTGCCCGTGGCCGCCGTGGCGGCGCCGTCGCCGAACGGTCGATCAATCACGATGATACCGCGATCGCGGAAGAGCGTTCCGAGGCCGAACGGGAACTCTTGAAGGCCTTGCAGGCGGCGCGGTAAATCAAGTTGGTCATGACTCCTTCCGATCTTCCCGGTTTGCGCCGTCGCGCTGCCCCCGAGCCTGAAAAATCGGGCCGGGGCATGCCGGCGCTGCGCCTGCTGCCGGTGGTGATCGTCGCTGCCGTGTTCATGCTCGGACTGCGCATCGAAGTCGTCGTCGAGACCATCGCCAACGCACGCCGTGCGTCGTTGCAGTTGATCCCGCCGGTGGCGCAGGCGCAGACCACGCAGGCCACGCCGCCCAAGCCCGCGGCCGCACCGGCCGCAGGGGCGCAGCCCGAGGAAAAGGCCGAGGGTGCAGAAGAACCTAAGGCGGAGGGCGAGCCGGCAGCCGGCACGACCTTCAACGCCTCGGCTCTGACCAAATCCGAGATCGATACCTTGCAGCGCCTGTCTGAACGGCGCGGGCAGATCGAAAAGCGCGAGCAGGATGTCGCGGCCCGCGAAGGCCTCATGAAGGCCGGCGAGTCCCGCATCGACGGCAAGATTGCCCAGCTCCAGGAGCTGGAGAAGACGATCCAGGGCCTCCTCACGAAGTACGACAAGCAGAAGCAGACCGAGATCGACCAACTGGTGAAGATCTATGGGGCCATGAAGCCCCGCGACGCGGCTGGGATTTTCGACACCCTGGACATGCCCATCCTCGTGTCGGTCGTGCAGACCATGCCGACCGCCAAGGTGGCCCCGATCATGGCCATCATGAGCCGCGAGAAGGCCCGCCTCCTCACCGAGGAGTTGTCGACCAAGAAGCAGATTTCTGCCGGCGGCGGCTGATCGCTTCGCTAACGCTATCAGGGCCTTAACCCCTCGTTAGCTCCTCTCCCACTAGGCTGCGGAAAACACGTGTCGGCGGTGCGAACCGCCGGGATGGAACCGTGGCCAAATGCGATCTCTCCGCTGACCGCAACCAGGTGTCCGCATGACGGCGGCGACGCCCGATGCTGATCTGCGTGCGCTCTCGCGCACGACCAAACCGCGCAAGCCGGGTTTGCTCCCGCGCGTCGGTGAGGAAGGCGATCGCGTGTTCGTCACGCTGCTGTCGCTCAACTTCATGCTGCTCGCATTCTTCGTCGTGCTCGGCACCACCGCGTCGGTCGATGCGCCGCGCGCCGCATCGGTCACGAAGAGTCTGCAACTCGTGTTCGCCGAACCGAAGTCCGATGCGGACGAAGGCACGAAAGTCAGCCTCACCGCACGTCAAGCCTTCCAAGCCGGCGTCTCCGATGCCGTCGCAAGCCTGCTGCCGCCGAGCGGCCACGTGAACATCTCGAACAAAGATCGCGTCGATCTCTCCGTCTCCGGCGAGACGTTGCGCGCCGCCGGCGGCGATGCGCCGGAGGCCATCGCGAAACTGCTGCGCTCCGCGCCCGCCGGTTTGCGCTACGAAATGATCATCGACGGCGGCGCCGGCGACGATGCGATCCGCATGGCGGAAGAGTTGATCGCGCGCGACGTGCCGGCGACGGCGCTGATGGTCGGTCCGAACTCCGCCGACGGTGCGGATATCCGCTTCGCATTTCTGCTGCTCGACAACGATGCCGATACGGTCGCCACGTTGGCGGCGGGCGGGCGCCCATGACCTCGCTCGCGCCCGCGCAAATGACCGCCACGCCGACTAAGCGCCTGTGGCTCATCACCTTCGTCGATCTGGTGATGCTGCTGCTCGCCTTCTTCGTGCTGATGTTCTCCATGAGTACCCCGGACAAGGGCCGCTATGCCGCGATCGCCAATGGCTATGCCGCTGCTTTCCATGCACTCGGAGGGGTTGAAGAGGCGACCATCGGCCCGCAACGGCTGCCTGCGTGGGAGCGGGCGCCGGGGGATGACCTCGCCTACCTGGAAACCGTGCTAAAGTCCGCCTTCTCCCGCAGCCCGTCCCTGGACGGCGTCGGGTTCCGACTCACCGCGCAATACCTTATTCTAGAGTTGCCGCCGGCCGTCGGCGGAAGCCAACCGGGAGACGCGATCCAAGTGCTGGACGCGATGACACAGCGGCGGGTGTTCGAAATCGGGGGCGTGCTGAGCAATCTCCCGAACCGAATTGCCGTGCTCGTGCAGACGCCCGCCAAGGGCGACACAGCTGCGTGGTCTGCCGCGCGCGCGCATGCCGCCGCGATCCGCGATGCGCTGGTCGCCTCGGGATATCCGCGTGACTTCGCCGTCCTTGCCCGCGGCGCCGATGATGCGCGCGGTGAGTCCGTTGCGCCGCCGAGCCGCATCCTCGTGATGCCCGACACCCCGATCGAAGCGGGTGACGCACCATGAGGAACATGCTCCTCATTGTCGGACTTGTTTCCGCGCTCAGTGCCCCCGCGCACGCAGAAGGTCTGCGCGCCGCGCAGCGCGATGGCTATGCCCGCCTCGTGTTCGATTGGGACTCCGCGGTGCGCTATTCGGCGGAAGTCCTGAACGGCCAACTGGTCGTGCAGTTCGAGCGCGCCATCGCCGGCGGCTCCGCCGCAGCCGATCCGGCGCTGGCTGACTACGTCACCGGCCCCGGCCGCCTCAGCCCCGATGGCCGTACGCTCACCTACATGCTGAAGCCGAACATCAACATGCGCACCTTCCCGGTGGGCAATGCGGTGGTGATCGATCTCAGTCCGACGACCGCGCCGGCGGCCGCGCAAGCCGCGCCGCAGCCGGCCGCCGCGCCCGCGCGCCAAGCCGCGGCGACGCCCGCGCCGCGTCCGGCATCTCCCGCACCCGCCGCCACCACGCCGGCCGCATCCACCGCGACGCCTGCCGCAACCAATCGCGCCGAGTCCTTGGGCCCGGCGCTGCCCGCGCTCTCGAGCACCGTGGGCGTGCGCACCGGCACCCATCCGGATTACTTCCGTCTCGCGTTCGATTGGCCCGGCAAGACCAAGTATTCGGTCGAGCGCCGCGGCGACCGCATCGTCATCACCTTCGATCGCGCCGCCCCCGTGGACCCGGATGCGCTGAATCGCGGCCTGCCGGCGGCCAACCGTCCCGCCACTGTCGGCGTGGAGAACGGCCGTACGGTCGTGACCGTGCCCATGCAGGGCGACGCCCAGATCCGCGACTTCACTTCGGGCAATACGGTCGTTGTCGATCTGCTGCCGCAGGCGACCCCGAAGACGCCCACACCGCCACCCGATACCAAGACCGCGAATGCTGCGGCTAAGCCCGCCGACAAGGCGGCGGAAGCGAAAGCAGCGGCGGATAAGGCCGCTGCCGACAAGAAGGTCGCCGACGCAAGGGCTGCGCCTGCGCAGCGTGGCAAGGCGCCGCCGAAAGCTGAAGAGCCGCCGCCGCCTCCGGGCGTGGTGACCGTCACGATCCCGTGGGAAGAACCGGCCGCGGCTGCCGTATTCCGCCGCGCCGAATACACCTGGGTCGTTTTCGACCGCTACAAGCAGATCGATACCGCCGCCCTGCAGAAGGCCGGCGCACCGCATATCTCGTTCATCGAGCAGATGCCGGTGCGAAACAACA
The DNA here is from genome assembly GCA_965279655.1 of Rhodospirillaceae bacterium. Lineage (GTDB taxonomy): Bacteria > Pseudomonadota > Alphaproteobacteria > Rhodospirillales > Rhodospirillaceae > SCTM01. The sequence continues at coordinate 2,756,028 of OZ257255.1, read as the reverse complement.
CGATCCTGCGCATGGTCACGCCGCCCGACATCAATCCCGCCGTGCGCCGCGACGGACTTTCCTGGGTGCTCGACTTCCGCGCCATGCCGCCCCGCCCGACGCGCGCCATCGAAATCCGTCCGCAGCTGAGGAATAACGAGGCCAGCCTGTACCTCGCCGTCAGCGAAGCCGGCCGCACGGTGCCGATCGAAGACCCCGAGGTCGGCGACATGCTGCTGGTCGTGCCGGTGATCCCGATCAGCTCCGGTGTCTTCCCGGAGCGCAGCTTCACCGATCTCGATTTGCTCGTCACCGCTCAAGGCGTTGTTGTCGTCCCCAAGAGCGACAGTGTGCGCGCGCAAGCCTCCCGCAACGGCGTCGAGGTTGAAGTCGATGGCGGTTTGGTTATGTCCAAGGAGATCGCCGAGAAAGGCGAGTCCATGGTGGTCCAAGCGGACACCAATCGCGTCTTCAACATCTCAGACTGGCAGATCGGCCGCGCGGACGACTACGTCCGCAACAAGCAAGCCCTTGAGGCCGCGCTCACGGACGAACGCCCCGAGGTGAAGCAGGAAGCCCGCTTCCGCCTCGCCCGCTTCGAGTTCGCGAACGGGTTCTATCCGGAAGTCCTCGGCATCCTTGAAGTCATGAGGGGCACCGATCCGAACTCCGAGAATACCGCGCAGTATCGTGCCTTGAAGGGCGCGACCGAGATGATGATGCGTCGTTGGCAAGAAGCGGCGGAGGACCTCAATCACCTCAGCCTCGCCAATGACGAAGAAGACCGTTTTTGGCTCGCCGCTGCCCGCGCGAAGATGGGCAAGCCGGAAGCGCAGGCCGCCACGATGATCCAGACCGGCTCGTCGATCCGCGACTATCCGCTCAAGGTGCGCAACACGCTGGCGCTCATCGCGCTCGAGGCGGCGACCGCCTCGGGCGACGAATTCGGCGCGCGCGGCTTCCTCGATATCCTGCGCAAGGAATTGGCCGACCTCAGCCAGCAGCCGATGATCGATTACCTGGACGGCAAGCTGAACCAAAAGTTCGGCGAGCAGCAGGTAGCGCTCTCGCAGTTCCGCAAGGCTGAAGCCGGCGCGAACCTGATGTATGCCGTGCTCGCCCAACGCGACCGCATGGAGCTCGAGCATCAACTCGGGACGCTGCAGACCCCGGAACTGATCGAGGGCCTGGAGAAGCTGCGCTACCGTTGGCGCGGCGACGATGTCGAACTCGGCTTCCTGCTGCGTCTGGCTGAGCTCTACGCCGACCAGAAGGACTACGGCACCGCGCTGCGCACGCTCAAGCTCGCCACGGAATATTTCCGCGATGACCCGCGCGTCGAGACTGCCGCGGTCAAGATGTCCGAGATGTTCGAGGAACTTTATCTGAACGGCGCCAGCGAGAAACTGTCGCCGGTCACGGCCATCGGTCTGTTCGACGAATTCCGCAGCTTGGTGCCGCCGGGCGAGAAGGGCGACGAGATGGTGCGCAAGCTCGCCGACCGTCTCGTGTCCGTGGATCTGTTGGAGTCAGCGGCGATCCTGCTTGAGCGCCAAGTGCAGTTCCGCGTCACCGGTGCGGAGAAAGCGCGCATCGGCGCGCGGTTGGCGCTGGTCTACCTGCTCGACCGCCAGCCCCAGAAGGCGCTGGATACGTTGCGCGACAGCCAGGTCGGCGAGGCCGGCCGCGAGCTCAACGCCATGCGCCGCCGGCTGGAGGCGCGCGCGCTCACCGATATGGGCAAGGTCGACGAGGCGATTCTGCTGCTGGGGGCCGACACCTCGATCGAATCCCGGCAGTTGCGGGCGGAGATCTATTGGCGCGCCCAAGATTGGGCCAACGCCGCCAAGTCGATCGCCGAACTGGTGCCGGAAGCGGAGCAAGTCACCAAGGAAAACGCCCGGTCGGTCCTGGATTGGGCCACGGCGCTGACCCTGGCCGGCGACGACCGCACCATTACCCGCGTGCGCCAGCGCTACACGGCACCCATGCAGGCCACGCCCTACCGCGATGCTTTCGCGCTGATCACCACGCCGAAAGAGCGCGGCATGCTCGACGTCAAGGCCGTACGCTCCCAGATCGAGCAGGCCGAGCACTTCAAGTCCTTCATGGTCGAGTACAAAGACATGCTCGGCCAGAAGCCTCTCAGCGCGATCAACTAGGCGCGATCGCCTAGCGCCCCACAAAGGGCCGCAGTAGGCTGGCGCATCCCCTAGGAGCGCGCCTCATGACAACCTTCCCCATCTCCCGCCGGAACTGGCTTGCCACGTCCCTAGCCGCCGTTGCCGTACCGAGCGCCGCCCATGCCGCCGCCAAGACTCCGTCAAGGGTGGGGGGCCAAATGCGCGCCTACGAGGTGGGGGACGCCAAGGACGGCCAGGTCACCATGCATCTGGTGAAGCGGCCCATCCCCCAGCCGGGCCCCGGCGAGGTGCTCCTGAAGGTTCACGCGACCGGTCTGAATGCGCGCGATCTGAGTCTTCTGCGGCGGGTGCGCATCTATGGCGGCGCCGGGGACAGCACGTCGCTGATCCCACTCGATGACAACGGCTGCGAGGTCGTGGCCCTGGGGCCGGGCGTGACTCGCGTCCAAAAGGGCGACCGGGTCATGGCCACCCATTTCCCCCTATGGGTCGACGGCCCTTGGAACGACGACATGTCCAAGATCGACTTCTCCGTGAACCGCGACGGGTTCCTGGCGGAATACGCCGTGGTTGGCGCGGAGGCCTTGGTGAAGATCCCCGACGCGCTGAGCTACGAGGCCGCCTCGACCCTGCCCAATCCGGCGCTCACCGCCTGGCATGCGGTGGTGGGCGACGCCGAGGTGAAGCCCGGCGAGACCGTGGTGACGCTGGGGACGGGCGGCGTGTCCATGTTCGGCTTTCAATTCGCCAAATTCCGTGGGGCGCGGGTGGCGGTGACGTCTTCGAGCGATGAGAAGCTGGCCAAGATGCGCGGTCTCGGCGCGGACATGACGATCAACTACCGCAACACTCCGGACTGGCATCTGGAAGTGCTGCGCCTCACCCACGGGCGTGGTGCGGACGTGGTGCTGAACACGGTGGGCATCGGCGAAATGGAGCGCTGCATCAATGCCTGCGCCTCCAACGGGCGCATCTGCCTGATCGGCGCCAACCCGGTACGCCGTACCGGGACTTCGACCGAGATGGTTGGGCTGAAGGACTTTCCCCGCAACATGATCATGCGCGGGCTCACCATCAAAGGCACCATCGTCGGCAGCCGCAAGATGTTGGAGGACCTGACGCGCGCTTGCGTCGACGGCCGTATCGCGCCGGTGATCGACCGCGTGTTCCCGTTCGAGAAGGCGCTGGATGCCGTGCGCTACATGGAAACCGGCGAGAAGATCGGCAAGATCGTCATCAAGGTCGCCTAACCGGCCGTCAACAGTTCGCGCTCGATCTCGCCGCGAACCTTCGCCAAGACGGTCGTCCAATCCCCCGGTGTCGGTTGCCGGAAGAGTCGCATGGTGGGGTACCACGGGCTGTCGCTGCGGTCGGTCAGCCACCGCCAGTCCGCGACATGAGATAGAAGTATCCAGGCTTGTTTGCCCATCGCTCCGGTCAGATGCGCGAGCGATGTATCCACAGAGACGACGAGGTCGAGGTGGTCGATCAGCGCGGCCGCTTCGCCGAAGCTGGTCTGGGCCTCGGTATGATCGAAGATTTCGGGGCGTGTCTTCAGCGTCGCCGCGTCGGCGGGTCGCACGTCCTTTTGCAGCGTGTGAACTTCGACTCCTGGCGGAATCGCGTTCAAGAATGTCTCCAACGTCAGCGATCTGAGGCGGTCGCTACTGAGGCCGGCGCTGCCGGACCAGACCACGCCGACCCGTGGCTTGGTCCGCGGCCCGAGCCGGGCGGCCCAGGCGGCGCTGCGGTCCGGTTCGGCATGGAGATAGGGCACTTCGGCCGGGATTGTTTCCGCCCGCGTGCCGAGTGCCAGCGGGAGACTCATGAGTGCGCATTGCACGTCGAAGGGCGGCAGGGGGTTGCCGTGTTCGATCAAGGTGTCGACGCCGGCCAGCGATCGCATCAGCGGGACCAACGGGCGGCGCACCTCGAGCAGCACGCGTGCGCCGCGGGCGGCCACCAATTTGGCGAAACGCGCGAATTGGATGGCGTCGCCGAAGCCTTGTTCCGCGTGCAACAGGATGGTTCTCCCGGCAATGTCTTCGCCGCGCCATTGTGGCTCGACGAACGTCCTCAACTGTTCGGCCCAAGTCTGCTTGAAGCGCCACTCGTACGCCGGCCAACCGGCCGCGTAGTCCCCGGTGCGCAGTAAGACGACGCTGCGGTTCCATTGGGCGGGCGCATAGTTCGGATCGCGCGCGATCGCTGCGTCATAATCGGCGAGTGCTCCCATAGGATTGCCGCGCGCTTCGTGCACGGCGCCGCGGTCGGTCAAGGCAGGAACGTAGTCGGGCCTTTGCGCGAGGATATGGTCGAACACGCGCAGGGCTTCATCCAGGCGGCCAATCTCTTTCAACGCCAGTGCGCGGTTGTGCAATGTTTGCACGTCGCCCGGGCGCACGCGCAGGGATCGATCCGCGCTTTCCAACGCTTCGTCGAAACGCTTCAGCTGGCGCAGCGCGGTTCCACGGTTGTTGAGCGCTTCGGCGTAGTCGGGGCGGATCCGCAAGGCGCGGTCGAAGCTGTCGAGGGCCTCCGTCGTCCGCTTCAGCGCCTGCAGGAGGCTGCCCCGATTGTTGAGCGCCTCGGCGCTGTCGGGTTGCAGGGCCAGCGCCCGGTCAAGGCTCGCGAGCGCGGCCTCCCGATCGCCAAGGCTTGCCTGCGCGAGGGCTAGATTGGTCAGCGCCGCCGGCTCCTCCCTGAGCGCAAGGGCTGCGGTGATGTTCTCGGCTGCGGCCGCTGCGTCGCCGAGCTGGAGATAGGTCGCGCCGAGCAGGTGGCGGGCGTCGAAATGCTGAGGAGCGGCGGCGAGCACCTGCCGATAGAGCGCCTGGGCGTCGGCCAGGCGTCCCGCGCGATGCAGAGTCATCGCCTGGTCGAGCAGGGCGGGAATGTCGATGGCGGGCATGTTCTGATTGTGAAGCGCGAACGGGCGATCCTGGCATCGCGGGCGCGCGACGGCAACTAGAGGCTATGGCCCCTGGAAGCTCTGCACCAGGCTGCCTACCAGCAGGAACCACCCGTCCACCAACACGAAGAAGATGAGTTTGAACGGTAATGCCAGCATCGTCGGTGGCAGCATCATCATGCCCATCGACATCAATACCGATGCGATCACCATGTCGATGATGATGAAGGGGATGTAGATCAAGAAGCCGATCTCGAAGGAACGGCGCAGCTCGGAGATCATGAACGCCGGGATCAGCGCCTTGAGCGGCGTGTCTTCGGGCCTTTCCACGGTCGGCGTCTTGGCCATGTTCATGAACAGGTTCAGGTCCTTCTCGCGCACGTGCTTCATCATGAAGTCGTGGAAGGGTGCTGCGCTGCGGTTGAATCCGTCGGTCTCGTTGAGGCGGCCGTTGACGTAGGGCTGCACGCCGTTTTCCCAGGACGCTTCAAACGTGGGCGCCATGATGAAGGCGGTCATGAAGATCGCCAGCGACATGATAACGGTATTCGGCGGCGCGGTGTTGGTGCCCAGCGCACGACGCAGGATCGACAGCACTACCACGATGCGCGTGAACGCCGTCACCATCATCAGGATCGCCGGTGCGACGCTGAGCACCGTCATCAGCAGGAACAGCTGCACGATGCGGTTGGTGGTGGAGGAGTCGCCCTTGGCGCCGAAGTCGATGTTCAGCGATTGCGCCCAAGCCGGCGCGGCGGCGAGCGCAAGGCCGGCGACGATGGCCGTGAAGGCCAACACTTTGCGGATGCGCGGCGCGATCGTCATGGCTGCGGATCCTTCGAGAGCAGCGAGCGGAAGCTGATGCCGGCGGGAACTGGTTCGGCACCGGCGGCGTCCGATACAGCGGGGATGCCGCGCTCGATGATTTGGCTTGTGTTCGGACCGACGAGAACCAGGTGTTCGACATCGTCACGGCGGATCAGTACCGCCTTGTGACGGGCGTCGATCATCGTGGACTCGACCGTGCGCAGACGGCGCCGGCGGGAGAGGGGCCCACGCGCGCCATCGCCGAGCCCCAAGCGCTTGAGTGCCCAGGCGAGGCCCATGATCAGGCCCAGCACGAGGATGAGCGCGAGCAAGAATTTGATGTAGGTGATGGCGTCCATGGCGGGCGCGCTCAGTCCTTACGGGAAATGCTTGAGCAGCGAGGCGTAGGCGGCTGCCGCATTGCCGTGGCTCGGCATCACGGGCATGTCGCCGAACTTTTCCTGCATCGCGGCACTCAAACCATCGAGACTGTCGAGCACCTTCTCGAGCTTGGCGATCATCGCCCGGCCTTCGGGGCCGGGCAGGTCGAGCACGGCCTTGCACAACGTCCGGGTCCGATTGTCGAGCGCCGACAATTCGATCACGCGGCCCTCCGCGAGCAAGCGGTGCGCCCCCGCGATCAGGGCCTCAAGCTTGGACAACTCGGTCGCGGCGGCCTCGACGGCCGCAAAGAGTGTCGTGCCGGGGTCGCTCATCGGGCAGCTCCATGATGCTGGTCGGCAAAGCCGTCGGGGGCTTGGCCGTTGGCGCGATAGACGTAGCTGAGAATTTCGGCGACGGCGGCGTAGGCCTCCGTCGGGATGGGCGAGTCCACGTCGATCGCCGCGAGAATCTGCACAAGGTCCGCGTCCTGACGCACCTTGATGCCGTTCGCGAAGGCGATGTTGAGGATCTGTTCGGCGAGCGCGCCACGGCCGGTCGCCAACACCGTCGGCGGCGCCGCACCCGGTGCATCCGACAGCGCCACGGCCACGGCGGGCGGCGGGCCTTTTTCAGGCGGCTGAGAGGGGGGGCGGGCGGTCACAGGCGGTTGGGCCTTATTATGGGCGCGTTGCGGAGTGGCCACAGGCACCCTCCGAGTCCGGCAAGAATTGCCTTAGGCCGTTTAAAATTTGCTTAAGTCCCCGGACCCCCGATTGGCTCTAACCCACGGATTTTTCAGGGTTCCTGGCGCGTTAACCAAGATTCACTCGTTGTTAAGGTTCCTGGGTCAATTTTGCCCACCAATCAATCGATCCGGGCGGGCGCCATGGACCTGAACAATCTAAAGCTCTTCCAGATGGCCATGACCAAGATGGACTGGGCCTCCGCGCGCCAGAAGGTCCTGTCCCAGAACGTCGCGAACGCCGATACGCCGGACTACAAGGAAAGAGACCTCAAGCCGGTGAACTTCAAGCAAGTGCTGCGCGAGACCGCGCCGGTCCACGTGGCGCGCACCAATCCGGCCCATCTGCAAGGCACGATCCCGGAGCAGCAGCGCTTCAACGCCAAGCGCGAGCAGCGCACGTTTGAAGAGTCGCCCGACGGCAACAAGGTCGTGGTGGAAGAGCAGATGCAGAAGGTCGGCGATACGCGCAGCGACTACGCCACCGCCGTGACATTGATGCAGGCGCAGATGCGCATGTTCAAAACCGCCCTCAACAAGGGCGGCTGAAATCCCTGAATTAGGTACGCACCATGGATGATTTGAAAATCAGCTCACAGATTGCGTCCCAAGGCATGAAGGCCCAGGCCACGCGCCTGCGCGTCATCTCCGAAAACCTGGCGAACGCGGACTCGACCGCGGAGAGGCCGGGCATGGAACCGTATCGCCGCAAACTCGTGACCTTCCGGAACCAACTCGATCGCGCCCTGGAGGCGGAGACCGTGAAAGTGAAGAAGATCCACAACGACCAGGGCAAACTGCAGTCGAAGTACGATCCGACCCATCCCGGCGCCGACGAGAAGGGCTATGTGCTCGTGCCCAACGTCAATCCGCTGGTCGAGATGATGGATATGCGCGAAGCGCAGCGTACGTACGAAGCGAACATGAACGTGATCTCCACCTCGCGTCAGATGGTGGCGAAAACGCTCGAGCTCCTGAAGTAGTAGCTAGGGTAGGGGATAGGCCATGGCGATCGACTTCTCAAGTGCAGTCAACGCGTACAAGAAGGCCGCGGCCGCAGCCCCGATGGGCGGCGTGAATGCGGTCGGACCGGGACAGGACACTTTTGCAAATATGGTCGGCGACAGCTTACAGCAGGCGGTGCAGGCCGGCCGCGAGGCGGAAACGCTGTCGATCAAGCAGATCTCCGGCGAGGCGGACTTGAAGGACGTCATCACCGCCGTCGCCAACGCCGAGCAGACCCTCGAGACCGTTGTCGCCGTGCGCGACAAGGTTCTCAGCGCCTACAACGAAATCCTCAAGATGCCGATCTAACGGCGGGATCGGGGCGCCTCCATGAACGAGATGGAAGTCCTCGATATCGCGCGCGACGCCATGATGACGATGCTCGTCGTCTCGGCGCCGATTTTGCTGGTCGGCCTGGCGGTTGGATTGATCATTTCCGTCTTCCAAACGCTGACCCATATTCAGGAAATGACGCTCACCTTCATTCCGAAAATCACGGCGGTGTGCGCCGTCGCGATCTTCACGTTGCCTTGGATGCTGCGTCAGCTGACCGAGTTCACCGAGCGGCTCATGGACAAGATCGTCGCGCTCGGCTGACGCCGCGTGGGGCCGGTGTCATGCCGATCGACGGCGCGGCCCAGGAAATAAGAAGCGCGGATGCTGCAAGACATACTCGCCCTCAACGTCTTCCAGTTCCTGCTGGTCTTCAGCCGGCTCTCGATCCTATTTGTGCTGTTTCCGGGCATTTCCGCGTCCTACGTGCCGGTGCGCGTCCGGTTGGTGGTCGCGGTGATGGTGGCCCTGGTCGCCCTGCCGCTGGTGGCGGACCAATTGCCGGGGCAGCCGAACAATGTGGCCGATCTTATCTGGCTGATCGTGAAGGAATTTCTGATCGGCGGCTTCATCGGCATGTTGGTGCAGACCATCATGAGCTGCCTTCAGCTCGCCGGTGAAGTCATCGCCATGGCGAGCGGCCTGACCAATGCCCTGATCGACGATCCGGTCACCCAGGAACAGAGCGCCATCGTTATCGGCCTGCTCGACATCGTCGCGGTACTGTTAATCTTCATCACCGGGTCTCACCAGCTCCTGATCTCCGCCGCCGTGGACAGTTTCGGTCTGATGCGCGCGGGTCAGGATCTGTTCACCGGCGACATGCTGGCGATGGGCTCGACGCTCATCAATCAGGCCTTTTCCATGGGCATACGGCTCGCGGCTCCGTTTCTGGTGTTTCAGCTGGTGTTCCAAATCACGTCGGGGATCCTCGCGCGGTTGTCACCGCAGCTGAATGTCTACTTCGTGGCGATGCCGGCTCAGATCGCCCTCGGGCTTGGCATTCTCATGATCACGATGCCCACCATGATGCTCTTCTTCCTGCGTTTCTTCGACGAAACCCTGCGCAACATCATCCGCCCGTGAGGATGTAGCGCATGTCGGAGGACAAAGACGCCAGGACGGAAGAGCCTACGGGAAAACGCCTAAGCAAAGCGCGCACCGACGGCGATATCCCCGTCTCCCAGGAAGTCAAAAGCGTCGTCATGCTGATCGGCGGCCTTATCGTCGTCGGCACGCTCGCGCCATGGGTGGCGAAGGAGCTGACCAGCTACATGCGCGGCTTCGTCGAACGGCCGCACACGATCGCCCTCGATGTTCTTGCGCTGCGGCAGTTGCTCGCGCAGATGGTTTGGAAGGTGGGAGTCCTTCTCGCGTTCCCGATGTTCGTACTGACGATCGCGGCGCTCGTCTCCAACATCGGACAGGTCGGGCTGGCGTTCACGCCGAACAAGCTCGAACCCAAGCTGTCCTCGCTCAATCCAATCGCGGGGGCCAAACAGCTGCTTTCCATGCAGTCGTTGCTGGAAGCCGGCAAGAGCGTTGTGAAGATCGCGATCGTATCGATCGTAGTCGCGGTTTTCATTGTCCCTGCGATCAATCATCCCGACCTGATCATCGATCAGGACATCCGCACCACGATGCAGCAGATCCATTGGCTGATCGTGATGATCCTGATGATCGTCGTGCTCGTGATGTCGGTGATTGCCGCGGGCGACTTGTTCTACCAACGCTGGTCGCACAAAGAGAAACTCAAGATGACCAAGCAGGAGGTCAAGGACGAGCACAAGGAGTCCGAAGGCGATCCCAAGGTCAAGGGCCGCATCCGGCAATTGCGGATGGAGCGTCACCGCAAGCGGATGATGGCCAACGTGCCCAAGGCCAGCGTGATCATCACCAACCCGACCCACTACGCGGTAGCCCTTCGGTACGAGATCGACGGCATGGCCGCGCCCGTGGTGGTCGCAAAAGGCGCGGACTACATCGCCAAGCGCATCCGCCAGATCGCCGAAACCCACGAGGTGCCGATTGTGGAGAACGCGCCGCTCGCGCGTGCCCTGTACGCCACGGTCGAGGTTGATCAAGAGATTCCCCAGGAGCACTATAAAGCGGTGGCCGAAGTCATCGGCTACGTGATGCGCCTTAAGGGGAAGGGCATCACCCGCCATTAAGCGAAGTAAACGCCGCACTTGACCGATGCGCTCCCGTCTCAGCTGTTCGGCCTGATCGCCGCCGGTGTTCTTGCCGTGGCGTTGGCGATTGCCGTGGCGATGGCGCGGCGCAAGCCCAAGACGCCCGTCGCTGCAACCCTGGCCGGGGTGCTCGACGGCGCCCCGCGGGCCTGCATCGTCACCAATCTCGAAGGCGCGGCCGTGTACACCAATGTGCGCGCGCGCGAATGGCTGGGCGCGCAGGCCCCCGCCGCGTTCCTAAGCGCACGGGCCCTGCGACTTGGACGGAGACGACGGCGTTCCCCGCCTTCTGCAGGCCGCCCAGGCCCGTCTGTCCGCCACCGCCGATGTGCCCATCTCCGCCCCGAGCGCTACCGCGGGCGAGGAGCCCGAATGGTACAAGGTCTCGGTCCGGCCGCTGGAACTCGGTGATCGCCTGGTGCTGTGGACGGCGGAAGACATCACCGCCCAGCGCACCATCACCGAGATCATCGGCCAGGAGCGACAGGACGTCTCCGACTTCCTCTACTTCCTACCCATGGGCGTCTATTCCACCGACGTCGACGGGACCTTCGGGTACGTGAATCAGCGTCTGGCGGAATGGCTCGGCTATGCCTCCGAGGACCTCACCGGCATGAAGCTCGACGATCTGATGGTCGGGCCGACGCGGCCGCAGATCGAAGGCGAGTGGCAGGGTGCCGTTCAGTTCCGGGGGCGCAACGGCGAGGTGATCCCCGCCACCGTCCTGCAATCGACCTATGACGACGCGGGCGTGACGCGAACGCGCACCACGGTCGTGCGCGGCATGGCGCGGGCAACGACCGGCGAGAGCCGCGCCACGTTCGAACGTTTCCGCATCCTCTTCGACGCGGCGCCCGTGGCGATCGCGTTGACGGATGCGGAGGCCCATATCGCGGATTGCAACCTGGCCTTCGAGCGTCTGGTCGGCCAATCGCGGGCGGTGCTGACCGGTACGCCGCTCGCCGACCGTTTGGTGGAGCAGGACCGGTCCGGTTTCTCCGCCGATGTCGAGAAGGTGTTGGCGGGCGAGAGCGAAGACATGCGGCTGGATGTGAGCATCATCGCCGCACCCGGCACGGCGCCTGGTCGCGGCGACGGGACCGCGCAGGCATCGATCTTCCTCGGCCCGCTCGCGGCGGGCCCGGGCGGCGAGGTTGAGGGAGCGGTGGCACATTTCATCGACGTCACCGAGCAAAAGAATCTCGAGGTTCAGTTCGCGCAAGCCCAGAAGATGCAGGCCATGGGCCAACTCGCCGGCGGCGTGGCCCACGACTTCAACAATCTTCTGACGGCGATGATCGGGTTCTGCGATCTTCTGCTGCAGCGCCATGCGGCGGGTGACCCATCTTTCGCCGACATCATGCAGATCAAGCAGAACGCCAACCGCGCGGCGAATCTCGTGCGTCAGCTGCTGGCATTCTCCCGCAAGCAGCCTCTGCAGCCGAAAGAACTCAACGTCACCGACGAACTCACGGAACTTTCGCATTTGCTGACGCGGCTGATCGGCGAGTCCATCGACTTCCGCCTGGTGCACGGCCGCGAGCTCGGACTGATCCGCGTCGACCCGGGCCAGTTCGACCAGATGATCATCAACCTTGCGGTCAATGCGCGCGACGCAATGGTCGGCGGCGGTACGCTCACCATCTCCACCGGCGTGGAAACCTTCGATCAACCGACCCAGGTCGGCGCCGAGCAGGTGCCGGCGGGGCGCTACATCCGTATTCAAGTGGCCGACACCGGTAAGGGCATCGCCCCAGAGAACCTGGGACGAATTTTCGAGCCGTTCTTCTCCACCAAGAAGGAAATTCCCGGCGCCGGGACGGGCCTGGGCCTCGCGACCGTGTACGGCATTGTCCGCCAAACCGGCGGCTTCATCCTGGTGGACTCAGCCCCGAGTGAAGGCGCGCGCTTCACCATCTACTTGCCGCGCTACGCGCCGGAACCGGAAGAAGGCGACGGCCGCGTCAAGGCGCCGCCGAAGGTCGCGCCTGTTTCAGATGACTCCGTGCCGTTGGACTTCAGCCGGCCCGCGAATGTGCTGCTGGTGGAGGACGAGGACGCCGTGCGTGTTTTCGCCGCGCGGGCCCTGAAGAGCAAAGGCTACAAGGTGTTCGAGGCGCGCACCGGCGAACAGGCGCTGGAGATCCTTCAAGAACAGTCGGCGGTCGATCTCATGGTCACCGACATGATGATGCCGGGCATGGACGGCGGTACACTCGCGCGCCTGATCCGGGCAGAGCGGCCGGAAATCAAGATCCTGCTCATCTCGGGATACTCCGAAGAGGTCGCGCGCGGCGACATCGTCGACACCGAGGATTTCCATTTCCTGCCCAAGCCTTTCAGCCTGGGCCAACTCGTCAGCAAGGTGAAGGACGTGTTGAAGGACGGCGCGCCCGGAGCGTAGGTGTCATGGCGCGGACCGCTTACCTCACGTGCGAACTCAAGAGCCGGGACTTGGATTCACGGCTCCTCATCGCCGCGCACCTCCTGAACGCCGGACTCGATGTAGTGATCGGCCAGCAATGGTCGATGTTCGAGAACGCGAGTGTCGCGCCGAAAGGTGTTTTCCTCTTCAAGACCGCAAATCGGATCCAGGCGCACAACATGAACTATGTGCGCGCCAAGGGACACGTCGCGGTCGCGATGGATGAGGAAGCTTTGGCTTTGAGCGATGCCGTCGCGATTGAGCTCGCAACCGATCCCGGCGTGTTCACGTCCGCCGATGCGTTCCTGTTTCAAAACGAACAACATCGCGCGATATTCAAACGGCAAGGCCCGATTGTGGGAAGCGCCCGCGTCGAACTGCTGCGTACAATGCGCGCGCTGTACGAAGCGGAGGCCGCGCAATGCGCTGCGGCTGGCCCTTATGTGCTGATCAATACGAACTACACGCTGTCGAACAGTGTCTGGGGTTCGTCTGAGCAAATGCTCGATATCGCTGTGAAGACGATGCAGCCGGACATGACCGTGCCGGCGGTACGGGACTACATGGAAAGTTGGCCTGCCACGGAGCAGCGCAATTTCGATGCGATGATCGGCTTCCTCCGGCTGCTCGTTCCGCGGCTCGGAGGACTTCGTCTCGTCATCCGGCCTCATCCCGCCGAGAACCAGGACATGTGGCGACATGTCGGCGGCGGCGCGGAGATCGTCGTCGGCTCCAACCCGGCGCCGTGGATCATGGGCGCGGCCCTGACCGTACATACCAACAGCACGACCGGCCTTGAGGCGGCGCTGCTGGGATGCCCGTGTCTCAATCTCAACCCCGACCCGCACGCGACGCTCTCGCGGAGCTTTGTGACGAACAACGCCCCGTTTCAGGCATCCACACCCGAGGACGCTTTCCACGCGGTGCGGCGCACATTGGCCGGGGAAGCGGTGCCGCGCGACACGGCCTGGCTTCCGCATTTTCCGGAGAATGCGCCGGCGCGCGTGACCGCCGAGATCGCGGCACGCGCGATCGAGAGCTTGCCTGTGACGGCGTGGGCGAGGACGCCGCGCCAGCCCGTGGAGATCGAGAAATTCTCGGCGACCCTCGATGAGGTGTCCGCGCGTCTCCTGCGGATGTGCTCGATGCTCGGGATCTCGAACATCGTTGGCGGCGCCTTGGACGATTCCCTTTTTTGGTTCGGTCGGACTCCTTCCGCGCCGACCGAGGGGGCGTGGCCCTAGGGCTAGGGGGCCGGGCAAGGGCGGACTCAAGCCCTGGTTCCATTTGTTTTGTGTTTGTTCTCTTTTTGATCTTGTTTTTTGAGAACATACCGGGCACATTCGGCGCACGAGATGAGGAACACCTGATGGCGGACGGGTGGCGATTGAACCCACCGCCCAACCTGAATAGACAAGGAGCGCCCTATGGCCGAACCCGCCCTCCGACTGGTCGAAAGAGACAATATGGACAAGACCAAGGCCCTCGATGCCGCGCTCACCCAGATCGAGCGGGCGTTCGGCAAGGGCTCCATCATGCGCATGGGACAGTCGGGCGCGGCGGTCGATATCGCCTCCATTCCGACGGGCTCCTTGGGCCTCGACTTGGCGCTCGGCATCGGCGGCTTGCCCCGCGGCCGCATCATCGAAATCTACGGGCCGGAAAGCTCCGGCAAGACCACCCTTTCGCTTCATGTGATCGCCGAAGCCCAGAAGAAGGGCGGCACCTGCGCCTTCATCGACGCCGAGCATGCGCTCGATCCGGGCTATGCCCGCAAGCTGGGCGTCGATCTGGACGGCCTGCTCATCTCGCAGCCGGACGCCGGTGAACAGGCCCTTGAGATCGCCGATACCCTCGTCCGTTCCGGCGCGATCGACGTGCTGGTGGTGGACAGCGTCGCGGCGCTGACCCCGCGCGCCGAACTTGAAGGCGAGATGGGCGACAACCACATGGGTCTCCATGCCCGCCTCATGAGCCAGGCTTTGCGCAAGCTGACCGCCTCGGTCTCCAAGTCCAACACCATGATCATCTTCATCAACCAGATCCGCATGAAGATCGGCGTGATGTTCGGCAACCCGGAAACCACCACCGGCGGCAACGCGCTGAAGTTCTACGCCTCGGTCCGCCTCGATATCCGCCGCATCGGCCAGATCAAGGACAAGGAAGAGGTTGTCGGCAACCAGACCCGCGTGAAGGTCGTGAAGAACAAGGTCGCACCTCCGTTCAAGGTGGTCGAGTTCGACATCATGTACGGCGAGGGCGTGTCCAAGACCGGTGAGTTGCTCGATCTCGGCGTGAAGGCCGGATTGATCGAGAAGTCCGGCTCTTGGTTCTCCTACAAGTCCGAGCGCATCGGCCAAGGCCGCGAGAACGCCAAGGCGTTCCTGAAGGAACACAAGGATACGGCGGCGGAGATCGAGAACCAGATTCGCGTCAACGCCGGCCTGCTCGCCAACGCCATGACCGCAGCTCCGACAGAAGAGGAGCTGGCCGACGCCGAGTAATTCGACCCTGCCTAACGGAGACCGTCGGCGGCGCCCACCGCCGACACCGCCTAAAGCCTACTGACTTCTTGTATCTACCCTGATTTTTCCCCTGCGACCCACTTTCGGCGGCGGTCCCCATGAAGGACCGCCGCCTTTTTCTTTTGGTGCCGCGCGCAAGCTGCCCAAAGCAAAAGGCGGCGACCCTTTCGGATCGCCGCCCACTGCATCGTTCCGAGGTGACGGCCTCAGAATGCGAAGCCAACGCCGCCCCGGATCACATGTGTGAACCGATCGCGGGTGCCGATCTGGGCGCTGTAGCCCAGGTTCCAGTTTGTGCGCGTGCCGATCAGGCCTTGTACGCCCGCCCCCACTTCGACGTAGTTCCCATTGCCGGGCGAGACCGTCAAAACCTGCGTTCCCATCGCGGCCTGTGCGCTCGCCAGGGTGAGGGGCAGGGTGCGGGCCGTGTCGCGGAAGTCGCGGTTATAGGTAACCCGCAGATTCGGCGTCACGCTGCCCATGTCGCCATATATCTCGCCCCCGATGCCCATCACGAGAGAGCTGAGCGTGTGCCGCGGCACGAGTATATTGCCGCCGGCCGCGCCGGTCTCGGTGTAGGCGTTCACCCGGACGGAGTCGTTGTAGACGCCAACGACCGGACCCGCCTTCCAGCGACCAACGTCGGTCATATACGCAGCTTCAGCAAAGAAGCTTTGGCCAAGCCCGTCGGTGGTTGCGGTCGCCGTTAGGCCATAGGCCGCCGGGCGCTCAATACGGTCGAGGTCAACGTGACCGCGCGAGTACCCGGTCACTACCGAGAAGTTTCCGCCGGTGAAGCGCAGATAGCCGCCGAAGCTATAGCCCTTGGTATCAATGCCGAAGCCGCCGCGGCGGCCGCCCTGGCTTCCATAGCCGAGCATGGCGCCGACCGAGAACTGATCGTTCAAGCCGACATCGAGACCCAGCGTGCCCTCGAAACCGTCGTGCTTCACGGACGTGCCCGGCGCGGACAGGGAGTCCCACTTGCGGCTGACATAGGTGCCCTGGGCCCATGCGCCGACACCGGCCGACTTGATGCCAAGACGGCGCTGCGCGTTGAGCTGAGCCACCGCATTGCCGCTGTTTACTCCCGCCACAGACAGACCCGATTGGTCTGTGAGTTCCACCGACACCGGGCCGCTGGTGATCATGGACTGCAGGTACTGCGGATCGACGTAAGTCGGCAGCGTGAGGCGATAGATCAGCACCACACCGTCGCTGGTGACGGCCTGCGCGCAGTCCTGGCCGCCGACGCGGCAGTTGGTCGCCAGGAAGTCGTTGTCGTTACCGACGAACAGGAAGAAGTCCTGTGGCGCGCCTTCCTCCAGCACCGGCGCCAGCGCCATACCTTCCCACTTTTCCGTGAGAGTCAGACGATTGGGCGCGGTGTTGGTGAGATTGATCCCGAACTTGCTAAGCTGGGTCGCATTCAGGATGTTCACTACTTCCTGCTGGCGCACCGGCGTGATGGTGCTGTTGAGCACGCCGTTGGTGGCGATCGGCGCGTTGGTGGTCTCGAACGCCGTACCGGCGATATTCGTGGCGCCGGTGATGTCGACCAGCAGAACGCTCTTGTAGACCGGGTTGGTCTGCGTGAGTCCCAGGCCGTTGCCGTCGCGCGACAGCACCAGGAACTGGGTGTCATTCAACGCAAGGATCTCCGACTGGGCCGCGGCGCGGTTCGGCGCCGCGGTCGTGCTGCCGGTCGCATTGAAGATCGGCAATTGCAGGACATAGTCGGCGACGGGCGCGCCCGGCGTCTTGTTCGTCGAAATGTCGTAGATCATCAGCCGAGTGTTGGTGCGGGTCGACTGATCGGTGGTCGAGTCCTGCATCGCGGCGCTCTGCAGCAGTGTCACCAGCTTCTTGTTGTCTGGCGTTACCGCCATGCCTTCGATGCCCTGATTGAGGCGGCGACCGGTCGTGGCGTCGCTCAAAGAGGTGAACGACAGGCTGCCGTCCGCATTGCGCGGGATCAGCGCCGGCGGCGGTTGAACGACGCCCTGCATACGGCCGGTGGCGTCGAAGTAATACACATTCGCGCCGTACTCATCGCCGACATAGAACGAGCCGTCGTTGAGGAAGCGCAGCGCTTCGGCGTCGAGCGCGATCTTGCCGGCGGCGACACCCACAGTGGAGCCGGGCAGCTGCTTACCGAACTGGGTAACGAAGGCCGTGCTGCCGGTGCCCGGATCGAGGCCGGTCGTGACATTGCCGTTGCCGTCGCGGAAGAAGAAGCCGCCGGTCTGAACCAGTTGCAACTGATGCTGGGATGCCTCGCTCGTCGGCAGCGCGGCCGTGCTGGTGTAGGGCGTAAAAGTCATCCCGAAGATGCTCGTGCGGCCGGCGTAGTCGCTGAAGCTCACGGAGCCGATGCCGTTCGGGCCGCGGTCGGGCAACGAGTAGAGCGTGCCGGTGTAGCCCGTGGCGGTCTTGCGCCAGTTCGCCAGGTTGAGGTCCAGGCTGGAGAAAGCGCCGAAGGTGTCGCCGTTGAAGTCCCGCGTGGTCGTGGCGTCGAGCCGCGCCACGCCCTGCAGGCCTTGGTTGACGAAGGTCTGGCCGCCGAAGACCACCGACGTCGATCCCGCGACATTGACGGTGTTGTTCCCCACGATGGTGGTCGGCGCCGCCGCGGCTGCCGTCGCCCAGAGCAGTGCCGTGGCGGCAATGCCCGCCTGAAGCCGCGACTTGAACCCGCCGAACCTGTATCGGGACATCCCGAAACCCCCTATTTGAACAATGAAAAAATGCCGACGCTTGCGGACGCCGGTCGGGGCCTTTCTAAGGTTGAGGTGTGACGGTGGCGTGAGAGACGCGTGACGGCCCCATGACAGCGACAATCTGCCCGTGATCCGGGTCATCACCCCGGGGGTGGCTTTTTGGCTGGGTGGGTTTTCTGGACTTGGATCGGGCGGGCGGGGTACAAACCGCCCTCCGCTCGATTGTTAACTTTTTAAGGCGAGCCCGCCGAACCGATGAGCACGACCCAGGAAATCCGCACCGCGTTCCTCGGCTTCTTTGCCAAGAACGCCCATGAGGTTGTGGCGTCGAGCCCGCTTGTGCCGCGCAACGACCCCTCCCTGATGTTCACCAACGCCGGGATGGTGCAGTTTAAGAACGTGTTCACCGGCGCGGAAACGCGACCTTACGTGCGCGCGGCCACCTCGCAGAAATGCGTGCGCGCCGGCGGCAAGCACAACGACCTGGACAACGTCGGCTACACCGCGCGCCACCACACCTTCTTCGAGATGCTGGGGAACTTCTCCTTCGGCGACTACTTCAAGGAAGGCGCGATCAAGTTCGCTTGGGACTTGATGACGAAGGACTATGCGCTCGACAAGAAGCGCCTGATGGTCACGGTGCACTCGTCCGACGAAGAAGCGGCGGCCCTTTGGAAGAAGATCGCGGGCTTCTCCGATGACAAGATCGTCCGCATTCCGACGTCGGACAACTTCTGGTCCATGGGCGAGACTGGCCCCTGCGGCCCGTGCACGGAAATTTTCTGGGACCACGGCGACAAGATCCCCGGCGGCCCGCCGGGCAGCGCGGATGCGGACGGCGATCGCTTCGTCGAGATCTGGAACAACGTCTTCATGCAGTTCGAGCAGGTCGATGCGAACACGCGCGTCAATCTGCCCAAGCCTTCCGTGGACACCGGCATGGGTTTGGAGCGCATCGCCGCCGTGCTCCAGGGCGTCACCGACAATTACGATATCGACCTTTTCCAGGCGCTGATCTCGGCGATCGCCCAGGCCGGCGGGACGGACCCGAAGGGTCCGCACAAGGCCTCGCATCGCGTGATCGCCGACCACCTGCGCGCGTCGGGCTTCCTGATCGCCGACGGTGTGCTGCCCTCCAACGAAGGCCGCGGCTACGTGCTGCGCCGGATCATGCGCCGCGCCATGCGCCACGCCACGATGATGGGTGTGCAGGACACGCTGCTCTACAAGCTCGTACCGGCGCTGATCGCGCAGATGGGCGGCCAGTATCCCGAACTGGAACGTGCCCAGGCGCTGATCACTGAAACGCTTTCGCTCGAAGAGACCCGCTTCAAATCGCTGCTCGACCGCGGCCTGAAATTGCTGGACGAGGAAATCCCCAATATTCAAGACGGCAAGCTGTCCGGCGATGTCGCTTTCAAACTCTACGATACCTATGGCTTCCCCCTCGATCTGACACAGGATGCCCTGCGTGCACGCAATATAGGCGTGGATACCGTCGCCTTCGACGCCGCGATGCAGAAGCAGCGCGCGGAAGCGCGCAAGGCTTGGTCCGGCTCAGGCGATGCCGCCACTGAAAAGCTCTGGTTCGAACTGCGCGACAAGGTCGGCGCCACGGACTTCCTGGGATACGCCACCGAAACCGCAGAAGGCCGCATCACCGCGATCGCGGTGAACGGCGCGTCCGTGGAAGAAGCCAAGGCCGGCCAGGAAGTCATGATCCTCGCCAATCAATCGCCGTTCTACGGCGAGTCCGGCGGCCAGATCGGCGACACCGGCGTGATCGAGGTCATGGGCGGCAAAGCCAGCATCCAAATCACCGATACCCATAAGAAGCTCGACGCGCTGCACGTGCATCACGGCAAGGTCGTCGCCGGCACCGTGAAAGTCGGCGACGAAGCGCGATTCCTGGTGGACGGCCCGCATCGCTCCGCGGTGCGCGGTCATCACTCCGCCACGCATTTGCTGCACAGCGCCCTGCGCCGGACGCTGGGCACCCACGTCACCCAGAAGGGGTCATTGGTGAGCGGGGAGCGCCTGCGCTTCGACGTCAGCCACCCGAAGCCCTTGTCGGCGGACGAGATCCGCATCGTCGAGAACCTCGTGAATGCGGAAGTGCGCAACAACGAAGTTGTGACCACGCGCCTGATGGATCCGGAGTCCGCACAAAAGGCCGGCGCCATGGCCTTGTTTGGTGAGAAGTACGGCGATGAGGTTCGTGTCGTCGCCATGGGCACGCCTGGCGACAGCAACATCAATTTCTCCGTCGAGCTCTGCGGCGGCACCCACGTGCGCCGTACGGGTGATATCGGCCTGTTCAAGATCGTCGGTGAATCCGCGGTCGCCGCGGGCGTGCGCCGCATCGAGGCGGTGACGGGCGCTGCCGCCGAAGCCTGGGTCGCGGAGGAAGACCGTATCCTCAAGGAAGCCGCCAATGTGCTGCGTGTCGCGCCGGCGGAACTGCCGGGGCGCATCGCCGGCCTGGTGGAGGAACGCCGCAAGCTCGAGCGCGAGATCGCCGACTTGCGCAAGAAGCTCGCCACCGGTGGTGGCGGGGCCGCCAATGGCGCCGCGGCGGACAAGAAAAACATCGGCAGCGTCGCCTTCATGGGTCGCGTGCTGGCGGATGTGCCGGGCAAGGACCTAAAGGGCATCGCCGACGAGATGAAGAAGCAGGTCGGCTCGGGCGTGATCGCGCTGATCAGCACCATGGACGGCAAGGCCAACGTGGTCGTGGCCGTCACCGACGACCTGACGGCCAAGCTCAGCGCCGTGGATCTGGTGCGCGCGGGCGCGGCGGCTGTTGGCGGCAAGGGCGGCGGCGGCCGTCCAGACATGGCCCAGGCAGGCGGACCGGACGGGGGCAATGCGGCAAATGCCCTGGCGGCGATCGAGCAAGAGCTCGCAAAGATAGCCAATTAGCGTAGCAATATCAATTAATTAACGGCCAAGGCCTCGAGCCGTTAAATTTTTGCTGCACCGCACCATTTTTCCTTGACGACCGCCGCGGTCGCGCTTATTTTGTGCACTGCAACATAGGCGCTGTGAGTTTCGCGCCTGAGCACTGTAGCCGGCAATGTTTGATCAGTAGGTGCCCGGTTTCGGAAGCCGACGACCCCGCTGGAGGGATCGAAATGAAGAACAAGAAAGCGACCCGGACCCAAGCACGGACCGAGACCCGTACTCAGGCGCCGATCGTCACACCGATCCGAACCCGGACCCAGCCTCCGGCCGAGACCCCGGTCAACACGCCGGTCGAGACGCTGATACCGACGCCGATTTCGACAGAGCTGCCAGTTCTGTCTCAGATTCAAAAAGGAAGAGCCACCATGGAAAAAGCTTACAACGACTTCGTCACCTTCGGTCAGGACAACATCGACGCGTTCGTCCGCGCCAACGCTGCCTTCACCCGCGGCTTCGAGCAGATCTCGAAGAACTTCGTCGCGCTCGCCACCAAGTCGGTGGAAGACGCCGTCGAAGCCGGCAAGAAGATCGCCGGCTCGAAGTCGGTCGCGGAAGCCCTCGAACTCCAGACCCGCTTCGCGACTGACTCGATCGAATCCCTGATCTCCGAAGGCAAGAAGGTGCAGGACCTGTCGACCTCCCTCGTGAAGGAAGTCACCGGCCCGCTCACCGAACGCTTCAAGGCCACTGTCGCCAACGGCGCCGCCGTTGCCCAGAACGCCGCGAACGTCGTGGTCAGCAACGTGACCCGCGCGACCAAACAGGCTGCCTAAATCCTCCCCGATCCCTAGGCAGTTTTGAAAGGCCCGGTGTCCTCCCACACCGGGCCTTTCGCCTTTCGAACCAACCGTGCCACCATGTCGGGACCGCCCCAAATCCCGAGGTCCCATGAGGTTTTCCGGCACAAAGTCCTACATCGCCACCCCCGACCTGATGGTGGCGGTGAACGCGGCCATCACGTTGCAGCGGCCCCTGCTAATCAAGGGCGAGCCCGGCACCGGCAAGACCGTATTGGCCGACGAGATCGCCGAAGCGCTCGATCTCCCGCTGATCACCTGGCACATCAAGTCCACCACCAAGGCGACCCACGGCCTGTATGAGTACGACGCCGTATCGCGCCTGCGGGACTCCCAACTCGGCGACGCCAAGGTCAAGGACATCGCCAACTACATCAAGCCCGGCCGCATGTGGCAGGCATTCACCTCGCCGGAGAAGCGTACCGTTCTGCTGATCGACGAGATCGACAAGGCGGACATCGAGTTCCCGAACGATCTTCTGCTCGAACTCGACCGCATGGAGTTCCATGTCACCGAGACCGGACAGACCATCAAGGCGGTGAACCGGCCTGTGGTGATCATCACCTCGAACAATGAGAAGGAACTGCCGGACGCATTCCTGCGCCGCTGCTTCTTCCACTACATTCGCTTCCCCGACCGGGAGACCATGGAGCGCATCGTCGCCGTGCATCACCCGGACGTGCAGAAGAACCTGGTGCGCGAGGCGCTCACGGTGTTCTTCGAATTGCGCGAAGTACCTGGTTTGAAGAAGCGGCCGTCGACGTCGGAACTGCTCGATTGGATCAAGCTTCTGATGGCCGACGACATCTCGCCGGAGGCGTTGCGCTCCAAGGATGTGAAGACCGCGATCCCGCCGCTCTACGGCGCCCTGCTCAAGAACGAGCAGGACGTGCACATGCTGGAGCGGCTCGCGTTCCTCGCGCGGCGCGAACAGCGGTAGCGCCATGTTCTTCAATCTCCTCACGGGATTGAAGAGGGCCGGCTTGCCCGTTTCGGTGGGCGAGTACCTGGGCCTCATCGGCGCCGTGAAGGAAGGCGTCGCCGGCACGGACGTGGAGCAGTTCTACTATCTCGCCCGCGCCTCCCTCGTGAAGGACGAGCGCCACCTGGATCGTTTCGATCAGGTGTTCGCGCAGGTGTTCAAGGGGCTTGAGAGCGACGCCTCGATCGACGCGATCTTCGCCAACATTCCCGAGGAGTGGCTGAAAAGCCTCGGACAGCGGGTGCTGACGGAGGAAGAGAAGGCCAAGGTCGAAGCGCTCGGCGGCTGGGAAAAGCTGATGGAGACGCTGAAGAAGCGTCTGGAGGAACAGAAGGGCAAGCACCAGGGCGGCTCGAAGTGGATCGGCACTGGCGGCACGTCGCCCTTCGGGGCCGACGGCTACAACCCGGAAGGCGTGCGCATCGGTCAATCCGAAAGCCGGCATCGCCGCGCCGTGAAGGTGTGGGACAAGCGCGAATTCGCCAATCTCGACGACACGGTGGAGATCGGCACGCGCAATATGAAGCTCGCATTGCGCCGCCTGCGGAAGTTCGCGCGCTTGGGTGCGCCGGAAGAACTCGATCTCGACGGCACGATCCAGGCGACCGCGCATCAGGGTGGGCTCCTCGACCTGCACATGGTTCCGGAGCGGCACAACGCCGTGAAGGTTCTGCTGATGCTCGACGCAGGCGGATCCATGGACGATCACGTGAAGACTTGCGCCGAGCTGTTCTCCGCCGTGCGCGCGGAATTCAAACATCTCGAAGCCTACTACTTCCACAATTGCGTCTATGAGACCGTGTGGCGCGACAATCGCCGCCGCCACGCGGAACGGATACCCACCGCTCAGGTGCTCAATGCCTATGGGCCCGACTACAAGTTGATCTTCGTCGGCGACGCGTCGATGAGCCCTTACGAGCTGGTGCAGCCGGGCGGCGCGGTGGAGCACTTCAATCCGGAGCCGGGCGTGGTATGGCTGCAGCGCTTCCTTGCCACGTGGCGTCGCGCGGCGTGGATCAACCCAGTGCCCAAGCAGCAGTGGCCGTACACAGACTCCATCTCCATGGTGCGCAAGGCGATGGACAACCGCATGTTTCCGCTCACGCTGGCGGGTCTCGACGAGGCCGTGTCCGAGTTGACGCACTAGCAAACATTTTCGAGCTCCATTGTATGGTGGTTACGGCTCGATTACCCACGAGGCGGCTGCGTCCGTGCTGTTGACATCGGTCAGATACAGCACAAGGGTACTATGCCAAACAGCCTGCGAACCTCTCGCAGAGTGATGGGGACTTCACGCGCATGAAAGACGACGTTGCACCGCAAGACGACATGGCGTCGGTGCTGGGCCTCGACAAGCCGAGCGCCCAACGCTTCCGCCTGCCGTCGATCAAACGCAAATGGATCGTGCTGGGCGTCGTCGGCGTGGTCGCGCTGTTCTTCATCGTGCGCTCGATGGGCGGCCCCGCCGGCCCGAAGTATCAGACCGCCGAGGTCACCCGGGGTGCCATCGTCGCCACGGTGACCGCCACCGGAACGCTACAGCCGGTGAATACCGTCGACATCGGCCCGGAGATCTCCGGCCAAATCTCCAAGGTGCTGGTCGACTTCAACGACAAGGTCACCGCCGGGCAGATGCTCGCGGTGATGGATACCGACACCCTGCGCGCGCGCGTGTTGCAGTCACGTGCCTCGCTGGTCTCCGCCCGTGCCAAGGTCGAGGACACCCGCGCCACCATCGCGGAGGCGCAAATGAAGCTTGCCCGGGTCAAGGACCTCAACGCGCGCGGCAACGCGTCCAAGCAGGAACTCGACAACGCTGTCGCCGCTGAAGGGCGTGCCCGTGCCGCGTTGCACAGCGCCCAGGCGCAAGTGGATGTGGCGTCGGCGAATCTCTCGTCGGATGAAACCACGCTGACCAAGACGGAAATCAAATCTCCCATCAACGGCATCGTCATGTCCCGCACGGTCGAGCCCGGGCAGGTGGTGGCTGCGACTTTCCAGACGCCGGTGCTGTTCAAGCTCGCCGAAGACCTCACCAAAATGGAGTTGCTGGTCGACGTGGACGAGGCCGACATCGGCCATGTGCAGGAGGGCCAGAAGGCGAGCTTCACGGTGGATGCCTTCCAGGATCGCCTGTTCCCCGCGACGATCACCCAGGTGCGCTTCTCTCCCAAGACGGTCGACAGCGTGGTGACCTATCAAGCGGTGCTCGCGGTCGACAACAGCGAGCTCACGCTGCGTCCCGGCATGACGGCCACCGCCAGCATCACCACCGCCACCCGCGAGGATGCCGCCGTGATGCCAAACGCGGCGCTGCGCTTCCAGCCGCCGGTGGCCGCGCGCGCTAACGACGGTGGGCAAGGCCAACCGCCGGGCCTATTCCGGATGTTCATGCCTCGCGGAATGGGGCAGTCGAACAATCCAAAGCTCACTTCGAAGTCGGCCGGCGCAGTGCAACGAGTCTGGACGTTGAGCGGTGGCGACCTGGTGCCGCTCGACATCAAAGTGGGCTTGAGCGACGGCCAGCGCACGGAAATCGTTGAAGGCCCTCTGAAGCCCGGCGATGCAGTCGTGGTGGGCCTTCAGAAGACGGGGCGGTGAGCCACGCCATGGCCGCGCCGGTCATCGCCTTCGATCAGGTCTACAAGATCTACGGCAAGGGCGACACGGAAGTGCGCGCTCTGGACGGAGTCAGTTTTGCCATCAATGCCGGCGAATTCGTCGCGGTGATGGGCCCCTCCGGGTCCGGCAAGTCCACGGCCATGAATATCCTTGGATGCCTGGATACGCCCACGGCGGGCCGCTACCTCTTCCGGGGCGTCGATGTCAGCAGTCTGACCCGCGATCAACGCGCGCTATTGCGGCGCCACTACTTGGGCTTCGTCTTCCAGGGCTTCAATCTGCTCGCGCGCACCACCGCGCTTGAGAATCTCGAGCTACCTTTGATTTATCGCCGTCTGGACAAGGACACGCGCCGCCGCATGGCGCTCGATGCCTTGGAGATCGTCGGCCTGAAGGGGCGCGAAAATCATACGCCCGCCGAGCTCTCGGGCGGGCAGCAGCAGCGCGTCGCGATCGCGCGCGCGATCGTCACCAATCCCTCCGTGTTGCTCGCCGACGAACCCACGGGCAACCTCGATTCCGCCCGTAGTCACGAGATCATGGAACTCTTGATTCGGCTCAATCGGGAGCGTGGTCTCACGGTCGTCCTTATCACGCACGAAGACGACATCGCCCGCTATGCCGGCCGCCGTATGGATTTCCGCGACGGCAAGCTCGTGCGCGAAACCGATACCAAGCAGGCGGCCTGAACGATGTTCGCCAATACCGTCCTCATGGCCGTTCGCGAGATTCAGCGCAACGTGCTGCGCTCCAGCCTCACCGTGCTGGGAATCATCATCGGCGTCGCCGCCGTGATCGTGATTGTCACCCTCGGCGCCGGCACCACCCGTCAGGTGCAAGATGAGATCTCCAAGATGGGGTCCAACATGATCACCATCATGCCCGGCGGCGGCATGCGCATGGGCGGTTCTGCCCAGTCGTCGCCGCCCTTCGAGATGGCGGACCTCAATGCCTTGAAGCGCGAAGCCAGCAGTATCGGTGCGATCGCGCCGGTTTCCCTGCGTCCCATGCAAGTCATTATCGGAAACGACAATCGCCGCGTGAACGTGATGGGGACGGACAGCGCGTTCTCCATCGTGCGCAATTGGGCCGTGGTGGAGGGGCGCCTTTTCACGGACAGTGAGGTGCGCGCGGGCAAGGCGGTCTGCATCGTCGGCAATACCATCAAGGCCGAGATGTTTCGTGATCAGAACCCGCTCGGTAGCGTCATCCGCATCGGAAAAGTCACGTGCGAGGTGATCGGCGTGCTGGAAGCGAAGGGTCAGGCGATGTTCGGCGGCGACCAGGACGAGGTCGTGGTGCTGCCGCTTCGCGCCTTCCAGCGACGGCTCGCGGGATCCACGAAGATCAGCCAGATCTATCTCTCGGCTCAGGATGTCGCGGGCATTCAGGAGCTCAAGGAAGAGGTGGAGCGCATCATGCGCGAGCGCCGCAAGATCGCGCCGGGCGCGCAGGATGATTTCAATATCCGCGACATGACCGAAGTCAGCTCCATGATGCAGAGCACCACCGGCGTTCTCACGGGGTTCCTCGGCGCCATCGCCGCCGTCAGCCTGCTGGTCGGCGGCATCGGGATCATGAACATCATGCTGGTGTCGGTGACCGAGCGCACCCGGGAGATCGGCATCCGTCTCGCGATCGGCGCTCTCGAGAAAGAAGTGATGCTTCAGTTCCTGGTGGAAGCGGCGATGTTGTCCGCCTTTGGGGGGCTGTTGGGGATCACGCTCGGCCTGCTCGCGGCGGCGGCGATCGCGCCGGCGCTGAACGTGCCTTTCGTCTGGCAGCCGAGCACGATCCTGATCGCCTTTAGCTTCTCGGCCATGGTGGGTGTGGTGTTCGGCTATATGCCCGCGCGCCGCGCCGCGCGCCTCGATCCCATCGAAGCGCTTAGGCACGAGTAGTGGGGCACGAGTGATGGCCGACGTCGTTAATCTCCGCCAAGCCCGCAAGGCGAGAGCCCGCTCCGCCAAGGACCAGCACGCCGAGCAGAACCGCGCCAGGTTCGGCCGCACCAAGGCGGAGAAGGCGCGGGATGAAAAGACGGGGGATCGCGCGCAACGGACTCTCGATCAGGCGAAGATCGACAAGGACTAGTACGCCGTTCCGTCCTTGCGGAAGAAGCCGATGTCCATGGGGCGCTCGCTCTTCGGCTTTGCGACGAGATCGTCATCCGGGTAGTGCGCGACCTCCGGCCAACTGCGATCGCCGACCTCCAGGAACGTCACTGGCTTCGACGACTTGTTGAGCAGGCAGTGACCATCGGCTTTGCCCTTCGGGAAACCGGCGCACATGCCGGCTGTCAGCACCTGTTCGCCTTCGTCGGTGACCAGTGTCGCCTCGCCGTCGACGATAAAGATGAATTCGTCCTGCGCCTCGTGCCAATGACGTAGGGCCGAGCCGGCGCCGGGTTCTAGCGTTGTGAGATTGACGCCGAAGTTCGTCAGCCCCAGCACATTGGTCAGGCGGCGCTTGAAGCGCCCTTCCGTGATCGCACGCAAATGCGCCGGATAACCCGAGCCTGACGTGGTCGGCACGGTCATGGGGTCGAGCGCGGGGCACTTCAATGTCATCGGTTCTCTCGTCAGCCTGCGTTGAAGAACGTGCCCGCCATGTAGCCCACCCACACGGCCGCCAGGCACGCAACGACGGATAAGACGATATTGAGGACCGCCATATTCCACTGGTTGCCCTGAATCAGGGCCAAGGTTTGCAGGCTGAAGGCGGAGAAGGTGGTGTAGCCGCCGCAGATGCCCACCATCACGAATTGCTGCGCCGTCGGGCCACTGTCGAAGCGGCCTTCCGAGCCCATGGTCGCCGCGGCGATGCCGATGATGAAGGAGCCGATCACGTTGATCGCCAGCGTGCCCCAGGGGAAGTCCACCCCCGCGAAGCGCGCCACAAGCCCGTTGCTCCAATGGCGCCCCATGCTGCCGAGCGCCCCGCCGAGGCCGATCCACAGGTACGCGCCCATCAGTAAGGTGTCCCATCCTTGCGGGTGAAGCGGAAGCCGCGCGGCACCTCCGGTCCGACCTCGAGCAAGAGATCAACGTCCGAATACTCGACCTTCTCCGGCGCGGCGCGGTCGCCAACGGCGAGGTAGGTGGCCGGCGCGCTGCCCCGGTTCTCCAGGCAATGACCATCCGCAACATTCGCCCGGAAGCCGACGCAGTCTCCGGCACGCATGGTGGTTTCGCCTGCGTCCGTGCGGAGAACCAGTTCACCCTCGAGCAGGTACACGAATTCGTCCTGCGCCGCGTGCCAATGGCGCTGGGCGGAGACGCCGCCCGGCTGGAGGGTGACCATGTTGATGCCGAAGTTCTTCAGCCCGAAGGCGTCACCGAGGCGCCGTGCCGTAATGCGGCTCACGTCGAGGCGAAACTGCTCCGGGTAGAAGCCGACCCAGGACCGGTTCGGCGGCGGAACGTCTGTTGCTGCGATCGGCGGCGCGTGGCGATTGGTCTCGGTCATGGCGGTCCCCGGTTCGGGTCACTAGTTTGGATCGCTTGGATCGCGCTGAATCAGGTTGATCATGATGCCGTCGGGATCGAAGAAGGTCATCTCGGGCTGGCCCTTCTTCTCGTTCACCTGGAGGTGCATGGGGGGGCACAGAATGGTATGGCCGCCGGCCTTCAGCTTCTTGGTCACCGCCTCCAGGTCCGCGCAATAGAACACGAGGCAGGTCTGGCCGATGTGGGCGGACGTTTTGTCCACCTCGAGCTTGGGCGGCTTGGGGTTGCTCAGCTCGAACAGGCCGACCATCCCCCGGTTGAGGCCCTTTTCGGCCTTCAGGATGCGATAGCGGGTGCGGGTGCCCGGCGGCATGCCCAGGAGCTTCGGGGCGGTCTCATGGACCAGCTCACCTTCGTTGTAGAGCTCCGTAAGCCCGAACATCTCCTTGTAGAAGGCGGTGGAGCGCTCCAGGTCCGAGACCATCAGAGCGGTCCGCACCATGGTGGAAACGTCGGCCATGCAACACCCCTTGGATATGTGACGCAGGCAACTCTCGCATGCCCCCGCCGGCCTTTCCAAGCCGCCGCCTAAACGCTATATCCCTCGCTCCTCGCATACCCTGTCTTAGGTCGCAATGGCCCGCACGCTAGTCGACAAGCTCTGGGACGAACACGCGGTCGCCGATCTCGGCGATGGCGCGACCCTGCTCTATATCGACCGCATTTTCCTCCATGAGCGCACGGGTTCTGTGTCGCTGAAAGAACTGAAAGCCGCCGGCCGCCCTGTGCGCCACAAGGAGCAGGTGTTCGCGACGATGGACCACATCGTCGACACCTTCCCCGGCCGCACCGACAACACCAGGATGCCCTCGGGCAAGGACTTCATCACCACCACCCGCGCCGCGGCGCTGGAGGCGGGCATCAACCTGTTCGACCTGAACGATCCCCGCCAGGGCATTGTGCACGTGACCTCGGCGGAGCAGGGGATCACGCTGCCCGGCTTCACCCAGGTCTGCCCGGACAGCCATACCTGCACGCTGGGTGCGTTGGGGGCCTTGGCGTGGGGCATCGGCTCAACCGAGGGCGAGCACGCGCTCGCCACAAAGACGCTCGCGGTGAAGAAGCCGAAGACCATGCGCGTCACCTTCACCGGCAAGCTCGGCACGGGAGTGACGTCGAAAGACATGATCCTGCACCTGATCGGCAAGTACACGGCGTCGGGCGGCTCTGGCTATGCCATCGAGTTCACCGGCCCGGCGGTCGCCGCCCTGCCGCAGGAGAACAGGTTCACCATCTGCAACATGGCGGTGGAGTTCGGCGCGTTCAGCGGTCTGATCCCGCCGGACGAGGCGACCTTCGCCTGGATCAAGGGCCGGCCCTATGCGCCGAAGGGCGCGGATTGGGACAAGGCCGTCGCCTATTGGCGTACGCTGAAGAGCGATCCCGACGCGACCTTCGACAAGGAGATCGTGGTCGATTGCGCCGACATCGTTCCGACAGTGACCTGGGGCACCAGCCCCGGTCATACCGCGCCGATCACCGGTGTCGTGCCGGACCCCGCCAGCGTCAGCGAACCCACCGTGCGTACCTCGTGGCAGAAGGCGCAGGAGTATATGGACGTGAAGCCGGGCATGGCCCTCGAGGGCTTGCCGATCACCTCGGCTTTCATCGGCTCCTGCACCAATTCGCGGCTCGAGGACCTGCGCGCCGTCGCCGCCCTGGTGAAGGGCAAGCACGTCGCGCCCGGCGTGAACGCGATCGTTGTTCCGGGGGCGACCTCGGTGAAGAAGGCGGCCGAAGCGGAAGGCATCGACAAGGTTTTGATCGAGGCCGGCTTCCAGTGGCGTGAGTCCGGTTGCTCCATGTGCTTCTTCGCGGGCGGCGAGGCCATGGGCGAGCGCGAGCGCGTGATCAGCTCCACAAACCGCAATTTCGAGAACCGTCAGGGCCCCAAGACCCGCACCCATCTGGCCAGCCCGACCACGGTCGCGGCGTCCGCCATCGCCGGCAAGATCGCCGACGTGCGCAAGCTGGGGCAGGGCTAGCCGATGGAAAAGTTCACCACCCTGACGTCCGTCGCCGCACCCCTGATGCGCGTGAATATCGATACGGACGTCATCATCCCCAGCAAGGAGATGAAAGGTGTGACCAAGACCGGGCTTTCGGTCGGCATGTTCGCCAACTGGCGTTACAGCGATCCCGTCGCCCGGGTCGAGAATCCCGACTTTGTGCTCAACAAGGAGCCGACCCGTCACGCTAAGATACTATTGGCCGGATCCAACTTCGGTTGCGGCTCCAGCCGCGAACACGCCGTGTGGGCCATGGCGGAATACGGCTTCCGCGCGGTCATCGCCCCCAGTTTCGGCGCGATCTACTACGGCAACTGCGTGGTCAACGGCATCCTGCCGGTGGTGTTGCCGGACACGGCGGTCGAGGCCCTGGCCAAGTGGGTCGAGGCCGATCCGGCCAAGAATCAGATCACCATCGACCTGCCGAATCAGACCGTCAGCGGTCCGCCGGGTGCGGTTCACAAATTTGACGTCGGCACGGCAGACAAAGAGATGCTGCTCGAGGGGTTGGACCCCATCGGGCTCACCTTGAAGCGCGAGCCGGCAATTGCGGCGTTCGAAGCAAAAGATCGCGCGCGGCGTCCTTGGGTGTATATTGCACCGCAGTAATCTATTCGTCAGGTAGGTAGTTCGTGTCCGCCACAGTAAAACAGTTCGCCGAAGTCTATCGGCGCTTCCAGGCGCCCCTCTCCAAGAAGGTCGATTGCGGAAAGAAGTGCGCGCCGCTGAACGGCGGGGTGCCCTTCTGTTGCGACATCGACAACGCGATTCCCATTGTCGACAAGGGTGAGTTCAAGCTCCTCAAGTCGCGCACGGATATGTGGACCCGCCTGCGGCCCAAGTCGCCGTCGCAGCGCAAGGAAGTGATGGATCTGGAAGACTCGGATTCCTGCGCCGTGACGTGCAAGGGCGTGGCCCATTGCGAACGCGATAACCGCTCGCTCGCCTGCCGCGCGTTCCCGTACTTCCCGTATT
Organism: Rhodospirillaceae bacterium; assembly: GCA_965279655.1. Lineage (GTDB taxonomy): Bacteria > Pseudomonadota > Alphaproteobacteria > Rhodospirillales > Rhodospirillaceae > SCTM01. The sequence continues at coordinate 2,724,003 of OZ257255.1, read as the reverse complement.
TCGATGCGGATAAGAAAATGGTCGGTCTGGCGCATTACTGGAACTTCGAAGGCCAGTGCTGGGTGATCCATAATCCCCATGTGGTCGATGCGCAGTTCGTGAAGGAGATGATCGACTCCCACGAATATCTGTTCGCCAATGACAAGGATTGGCTCGAGACCTATGAGAACCACTCCGCTTATATGCGCCGTGTGTACTCACGCCGCCGGAAGAAATTCCTGATCCTCCATCGCGACGGCAACCAGTATTGGGTCCTGCCGCACTCCGGTGGCAAGATGGTGCCCGCCAAGCAGGCGGATGTTGAAAAGCTGAAGAAGGGCTATCCGGAGATACCCGCCTCCGTTTAGTCGGGGGAGTGCCGGTTGGATCTTTGGATCCCGATCACAATCGCCGCCACGGTGATCCAGAATCTCCGCGCCGTCGGTCAGCGCTGGCTTCTGGGCCGCGTGAGCGTCGGGGCGGCGGCGTATGGCCGCTTCTTCTACGGTTTCCCGCTGACGCTCCTCTTTCTGCTCGCGGTCTGCACGGTTGACGGCCGCGCGCCGCCGGCGCCGACGCTCAACTTCCTCGCCTTGGCCGCCATCGGCGCGCTGAGCCAGAGCCTCGGCAACGCGATGTTCGTGCGTTTGGCGCGCACCAGTAATTTCACCGTCATGACCACCTACTCCAAGATGGAAACGGTGCTGTCGCCGGTGCTTTCGTTCTTCCTGCTGGACGACCGGCTGAGCGCCGCCGGCATGGCGGGAATCGTCGTGGCATTCCTTGGGGTGATGCTGCTGGCTTCGGCGCGCGGCGCGAGCAGTTTCAAAGCCTTCGTCGGCGCGTGCCTGCGGCCGCCCGCGTCACAAGGCCTTCTCGTCGGGGCGGTCTACGCCGTCACTTCGACGGCCTACCGCGCGGCGGCCTTCGAGGTCGGCGACGTGGGCTTCGCGATGCAGGGTATTACCCTGCTGGCGTGGGCCACGGGCATCCAGGCGGTCGCCGGGGGCATTTATCTCTGGTGGCAGCGATCGCCCGTGCCGGCGGAAGTGTTGCGGGAGTGGCGCTATATCGTGTGGATCGGCATCACCGGCGTCTCCGCCTCCGCGTGCTGGCTGTGCGCCTTCGCCCTCCAGAAGACCGGCTATGTGCTCGCGGTCGGCCAAATCGAATTGGTGTTCGCTTTTGTCGCCTCGCATATCCTGTTCAAGGAACGCGCGCATCGCAATGAGCTTGCGGGCATCCTCGTGACCGTCGCCGGAATTTTGCTGGTGGTGATGGCGCGATAGGGGGAGATGGGAAAGTCATGCGCATCCTGAAATGGATCGGAGGGGCTCTTCTTGCGCTTCTTGTGCTGGTGGTCGGCGCGCTGGCGTTCACGCAGTGGCAGATCGCGCAGCTCGAAACGTCCGCGCCGGAGGATGGCGCCCCCGGCGCCTTTCTTACCGTCAACGGCAAGAAGCTCCATGTGGTGAGCATCGGCGACCCCAAGGCCGATCCCACCGGCGCCCCGATGGTCCTGATCCACGGCGCCGAGCCGGGGGGGATGCTCACCTGGTCGGGCTGGGTGGAACGCTTTCGCGGCAAGCGCAGCGTCGTGATGATCGACCAGATCGGGTTCGGCCATTCCGAGCGTCCGACGACACCGGGGCCGGATATGTCGATGCAGGCGCGGGCGAAGGATGTCGTCGCCGTCGCCGATCAACTCGGGATCACGCAATTCGATCTCGTCGGGTTCTCCTTCGGTGGCCATATCGCGGCGCAAGTGGCGTTGGATGCGCCGGATCGCCTGCGCAAACTCGTGTTCATCGGCGCGGCAATCTACATCCCGAAGATGCCGCCGGTGATGGATCTGCCCTTGGTGGGCCGCGCCATCAGCTTCTACCTCTGGGGCGGAGCGCCGTACGGGGTCACCTACAATCGCTGTGTCGCGGCCGGTCTACAGCCTGACGCCTGCCCCTCGCTACGCCTCGCGCGGGTGAAGGGGATGACGGACGGCATGGTGGCCGGCCTCATCAGCGGCGCGCTCGATCCCACGCTCGGCGACCGGGTCGGCAAGATCGCTACCCCGACGTTGGTGATCTGGGGCGGCAATGACCGCGAAGTCCCGGTGAAGGACGGCGACCGGCTGGCGCAGACGCTGCGCGCACGCATGATCGTGATCGCCAAGTCGGGCCACTGGGCGCATCAGGATACGCCCGATCGCGTCTTCGACAGCGTGATCGGCTTCCTCGGCGGCTAGCGCAGGGACGTGAGCGCCCGCTCGCCCCGCAAGGCGTGTATCCAGGTCGCGGGTTGGAGCGCGTCCGCCAAGCCGGTGAGGGACCAGGCGATGAACTCCGCCCGACCGAGGACGTTCTCCGCCGGGATGAAGCCCATGCCCACATCCTTGGGCCAACGGCTGTCGAGCGAGTTGTCGCGGTTGTCGCCCAGGGCGAAATAATGCCCCGCGGGCACGATGTAGGGGCCCATGTTGTCGGCCACGCCGTCCTTGCGGAGGTCGAGTGTCACGTAGGTGCGGCCGTCGGGTAGCGTCTCGCGATAGCGCCGCACCGTGCGCATGTCGCCCTCCGGCGCGCGATAGGTGAGATCGGCGATGCGCTCGCGTGGCACTGCCGTGCCGTTGATGTACAGCAGGTCGTGGCGCATCTGGATGGTGTCGCCCGGCATGCCGAGGATGCGCTTGATCACGTCGGTCTCGCCGTCGCTCGGCTTCTTGAACACCACGACGTCGCCGCGCGCGATGGCATGCTCGAACACGCGCCCCTCGAACAGGGGCGGATTGCCCATCATGGAGAAATGGCTGTAGCCGTACGGCCACTTGCTGATGAACAGCCGGTCGCCGACCAGCAGCGTCGGCACCATGGACTCGGAAGGAATGTAGTAACTCGCGAAACACGTGGTGTTCACGACGAAGGCGAGGGCGAGGCCCCAGAAGATGGATTTCAGCTCTTCATAGATGCGGCGCATGCGGGAACTCTAGCGGAGCCCCCGCGCGGTACACGTGAAGAGAATGAAAGGTAGCGGAGGCTACTCCCCCTCCGCCTGCGCCGCCTTCATCATCGCGTCGACGACTGCGGCGCTGTACCCGAGTTCCGTCAGAACCTCGCGGGTGTGCTGGCCCTGGCGCGGAATGTCGTGGGTGACGCCAAAGCGCTTGCCGCCCATTTCGACGGGCAGGGCCGGGAGTTTCATCTTCGCGCCCTTCTTCTCGCCGTCCACCACGGTGAGCGGCACCAGGCCGCCGGCGGCGTTCAGGTGCGGGTCCTCGAACATCTCGTGCGGCTTGGCGATGGGCGCGAACGGCAGGCCGATGTGTTCCAGCTTCGCCATCAACTCGGCCTTGGTGAAGGTCTTGAACAGCTTCTCGATCTCGGGCTTCAGGCGATCGCGCGCGGCGACGCGGCCGTTGTTGGCGGCGAGTGTTTGATCCGCGCCGAGTTCCTTCAGGCCGAACGCCTCGCAGAACTGCTTCCACTGCGTGTCGGACACGACACCGACGAACACCTTGTCCTCGTCCTTGGTGTCGAACACGTCATAGATCGCCCAGGCGGAGATGCGCGCCGGCATCGGGTTCGCCGGCGATCCGGTCACGGCGAACTGCGCCATGTGCTGGCCGACGAGGTAGATGGTGGTCTCGAACAGGGACGCGGTGACCATCTGTCCCTTGCCGGTGCTCTGGCGCTCATGGAGGGCGGCGAGCACCGCGATCACGCCGAACATGCCGCCGGTCACGTCGATGACCGACGCGCCCGCGCGCAAGGGGCGGCCCGGCGGGCCGGTCATATAGGCAAGCCCGCCCATCATCTGCGCCACTTCGTCGAGCGCCGTGCGGTGCTCGTACGGACCGGTCAGGAAGCCTTTCTCGGAGCAATAGATGAGGCGCGGGTTCGTCTTGCTGAGGGCCTCGTAGCCGAAGCCCAGCTTGTCCATGGCGCCGGGGCGGAAGTTCTCCACCAGCACGTCGGCGCGGTTGATGAGGTCGAGGGCGGCCTTCTTTCCTTCCGCCGACTTCAGGTCCAGGCAGATGGAGCGCTTGTTGCGGTTGTACATGGGGAAATAGCCGGCGCCGGAGCCCTTGAGGCGGCGCGTATTGTCCCCGCCCATGGGCTCGATCTTGATCACGTCGGCGCCCATGTCGCCCATCACGACGCCCACGGTGGGCCCCATGACCATGTGGGTGAACTCGACGACCTTCAACCCGGCCAGCGGCAGCTTTGCACCCGACATGGAAAACCCCTTGGTATAGAACGACTTAGCGCCCGGTTCGGGCCGTGTGCACAGCCGCCGATCGGTGGCGGAACCTACCGCCGATCTTATATATTGGGAACCCTTCTCCAGGGCGTCCGGTCATGTTACCCGAGCGCCCTTTTCCCCATCCGGGCGGGCTCAGTCATGCACGACGTTATGCAAGGTATCGACGTACTGGTCAGCGAGGTGGGCCCGCGCGACGGCCTCCAGAGCATTTCCGCGGTCATGTCGACCGAAGCCAAGAAGGCCTGGATCAAGGCTGAGGCCGAAGCGGGCGTGCGCGAGATCGAGGTCGGCTCCTTCGTGCCGCCGAAACTCTTGCCGCAGCTGGCCGATACGGCGGACATCGTGCACTACGCGCGCAGCATCGCTGGGCTGCAGGTGGCGGTCCTGGTGCCGAACCTGAAGGGCGCGGAGGGGGCGATCGGCGCCGGCGCGCACAAGATCACCATTCCGCTCTCCGTGAGCGAGACCCACAGCCTCAAGAACCTGCGGAAGACCCACGAGCAGGTGTTCGAGGAGATCCGCAACATCGTCGCGCTCATCAAGGGCCTGCCGGCGGACGTGCGACCGCATTTCGAGGGTTCGTTGTCGACCGCCTTCGGCTGCACCATCGAGGGCGACGTGCCGGAACGCAAAGTGGTGGAAGTGGCGGAGAAGTTGATCGCGCTCGGGTGCGACGAAGTCGGCCTGGCCGATACGACGGGCTACGCCAACCCCGCGCAAGTGAAGAGCATGATCAAGGCGATCTGGGCCGCGGTCGGCCGCGACAAGCTTACCGGCATCCACGTGCACAACACGCGCGGCCTCGGGCTCGCCAACGTGCTCGCCGCGCTCGATCTCGGGCTGACCACGTTCGATAGTTCTCTCGGCGGCCTCGGCGGCTGCCCGTTCGCACCGGGCGCGTCTGGCAATATCGTCACCGAAGATCTGGTGTTCATGCTCGATTCCATGGGCCTGAAGACCGGCATCGACCTTGAGAAGCTGCTCAAGGTACGTGAGATCGTGAAGGCCGCCGTTCCGGATGCGATGTACGGCTTCACGCCGGACGCGGGCCTGCCAAAGGGTTACGTGCAGGGCGGGAACGGCTGGGGCGTGAGCAACAAGCTCGCGGCGGAGTAGCGCTTACGCTTCCGCCGGCTTGAAAGCGCCGGTGGCATCCATGATGTGCAGGGTGCCGGTGCCGAGATCGAAGTACCATCCGTGCAATGTGCACTTGCTGGCGAGCACCGCTTCCTTCACCCACGGGAAGGTCATGAGGTTGGTGAGGGACTCCTTCACCGCTTCCTGTTCCACCAGCCGCTGAATGTCCTCTTCGGAAGCGCTGCCGGCCACGGCAATGGCGCGGTCACGCGCCGGCGCCACCATCTTCATCCAGGCCGCGACGAAGTCGGTCGCCGCCTCTTCTTCGTGACGTATCAGTGCGCCGATGCCGCCACACTTGGCGTGGCCCATGACGATGATGTTTTCCACGTGCAATACCTGCACGGCGAATTCCACCGCCGCGGACGTGCCGTGATAATCGCCGTCCGGGTTGTAAGGCGGCACGAGATTGGCGACGTTGCGCACCATGAAGATGTCGCCCGGATCGGCGCCGAACTTCAGTGACGGATCGATCCGGCTGTCGGAACAGGCGATCATCATCGCCTTCGGGTCCTGCCCGCGCTTCATCAGCCGCTCCAGCATGGGCCGGTGCTGGCTGTAATAGTTCGCGCGGAAACCCTTGTAGCCTTCGAGAAACTTCTGCAACGCCGTGGGCCTTTAGTGCTGCCGATGCCGCAGCGCTGTGTAACGGGTGGGGGGCGGGAGCGCAACATCCGGAAATCGCTTGTGGCCCGGGCTACTTACGTGCGTCCCGTGCGTTAAGGGGGTGACCCGAGCGCACAGGAGCCGCCCTCATGATCAATCGCCGCCTGCCGGACGTGATCTTCAAGACCCGTGTCCATGACGCGACGATCGAAGGCCCGAACCCGTTCCGCTGGCAGGACCGCACGACGGCCGAGTACTTCGGCGGCAAGCGGGTGGTGGTGTTCTCCTTGCCCGGCGCCTTCACGCCCACCTGTTCCAACAAGCAGTGTCCGTCCTACGATCTTGCCTACCATGAAATCCTGAAGCTCGGGATCGACGAGGTGTATTGCATTGGGGTCAACGACGCCTTCGTCATGTACCAATGGGGTAAGTCGCTGGCGGTGAAGAACGTGAAGCTGATCCCGGACGGCTCCGGCACTTTCACCCGCCGCATGGGCATGCTGGTGAACAAGGAGCATCTCGGCTTCGGCTACCGCAGCTGGCGCTATTCGATGGTGGTCACGGACAGTGTGGTGGAGAAATGGTTCGAGGAACCCGGCATCAACGATGACGGCACGGATCAGGATCCTTACGAGGTCACCGACCCGGAGACGATGATCGCGTATTTGAAGAGCACGAAGCGCTAGGGCTTCCGCGCACAGCTCACAAACCAGGCGACGGTCTTGTCCAGTTGGTCGAACTTGCCCGTCCAGATCGTCTCGCGCGGGAAGCCCGCGTCTAGGAACATCTGCAGCGGATCGTTCGTGGCGTAGGCTTCCCAATAGGGCTCGTTGTTGTTCTTCAGGTCCCAACTTGATTCGAACTGGCCAAATGCGTCTTTTTCCGCATAGCGCAACGGAACGTCCTGGTGGATCGCGATGCCGCCGGATTTCAACAGGCGATAGCTCTCCTTGAACATCGCCGCTTGGGTCTTCTGCGACATCTCGTGCATGGCGTTGTGGGACACCACGAGGTCGAACGAGGTATCGGGGAAGGTCGTGGCGCCCGCGTCCATCTGGTGGAAGTGCACTTTGGCGCCCAACGCTTCCGCACGTGCGTGGGCGTAGCGCAGCAGCGCCGCGCCGACGTCGACCGCGTGCACCTCGGCATTGGGGAACGCGAGCGCCCAGGGCGTCGAGGACGATCCGGCGGAACACCCCATGTCGAGAATTTTGGTCGGCGTAAAATCCGCGAAGCGCTCCTTCAGGAAGCGCTGGATCACTTCGGCTTTGCTCTCCGTGGTGCCGATGCCGCCGCCCATGGAGTAGAGATTGCCGCCGCCCTCATACAGCGCGCCGGCGATCACGTCGTGCGCGCTCAGGTCTTGCGCATAGCCGCCCGGCTGCAGATGAATGTTGATCTCGCGGATACCGGCAGGAACCTTGAATTTCGGATCGAGCGTCAGAGAACCCTTGGCGCTGCAGTGCAGCCGATCATAAGTCGCGGCGAGACGTTCCTCCTGCCGATAGATCGGATCGCACACCGCGTCCCACATCAACTCCTGGGCATTGCGGTTGAGCGCGGAGAACATCAGGTAGTCGGGCTCCTTCCACATGGCCTCGCCGATCTCGTCGGGGCTTTGTGGCGCGCGGCCGTGTTGCTTCTCGAACGCCGGCTTAGCCTTCTTCTCGAACACCGCGCGGTTTCCGCTGCGCACCTTGCGGCCGATGTGGGTCTTCAGGCCGAGCACATACTGCTGGCGGGCCCGCTCGTCGTGAGCGAGCGGCGACAGCATCTCATGGGTGGGATTGCGGGCCATGGGGAGTGCCTTGTGATATTCGAACCCTACTTAAGCAATCTGCCGCATGACCTGCCAATACGCAGTTTTCCTGACGCCAGGATGCTAATCGATAACGTTTGGGCGCCTAGGCCGGTTTGTCGCACACCCGCCCGTGCTTGAGTATGTCCTTGGCCGAGGTGTAGCGCAGCTTGAAGCCGGCCTCCTCGATGAGCTTCTCGATGCCGCAGTTCACGAAGCCATGGGCGTACGGCTCGCCATTGTCGGTCGCGTCCATCAGGCCAATGAGCCCGCCGTAGCCCGGCTCCTCGGGGCGCGCCGATGGGAAGTCGAGCATGGTGAACGTGCCGCCGGGCCGCAGAACCCGCCTCACCTCAGCCAGCACCTTCTTGATCACCGGCAACGGGATCTCGTGGAACAGCAGGTAGGACGTGACGATATCGAAATGCCCATCCGGGAAGTTCATTTCTTCCGCCGGCATCTGGACGAAATGCACATCCAGGTTCTGCTGCATGGCGCGCCAGTGGGCGTACTTCACCATCGGCGCGCTGATGTCGATGCCGAACACATCGGCGTTGGGAAACCGCTTCTTGGTTTCGCTGACCATTTGCCCGGCGGAGGAGGCAAGGTCCAGGGTGCGTGCGACGGGCTTGCCGTCCAGCGGCAACGACACGCGCGCGACGTGGCCGGCGTGCATGACGTCGCCCGCGTTCGCGCCGCCAAAAAAGATACTGGTGCCATAGTCGTAGTAGAAACCCGCCAGCGCGTGATCGCTGTAGCCATGCGGCTGGATATGGATCTCGACTTTCGCGTAATCGGGCACGGCAAGATCGGGATCGAGTGTCACCGAGCCGGGGCCGCGCTTCATCGCGTCGTCCAGCCAGCGCGTCAGTTCCTCTTCTCGCGCGCCGTAGGATTCGATGATGCGCTGCTTGTAGCGCTCCTGGGCACTGCGTTTGAATCGCAGGAAGGCGGCGAGGTCCGGTGTCGCGGCGATCACGTCGCGAATCTTGGCCACGTTCTCATGGGTGTGCACGGGCTTCAGGCCGGCCGCCGCAATCGCCTTGTTACCGAGTTCGGAGATCGGCCGGTAGTGCGCGTGCATGATGATGTTGCGCGCGTCGCACATGAAGTCGAGGAACGCTTCGTCGGCACGGGTTGTCATCGCCGGCGTGTTGCCGAGCTTGCCACGGTCGATGATGGAATTGCTGATGCTCATGGGCGTGAGTGTAGCGCAGGCTGCCGGAGCGGGAAGGGGGCTAAGCGAGCCAGCCGGGCAGTTTCGCGGCCTGCTTGATCCAACGCGCGATGCGCTTTTCGTCCAGTTCGTCGTCCTCGTGGAGGTGGAGATAGCGCACTTGTGGGTCCTTAGACTCCTCAGGTGGGGCCGGGTCCAGCAATGCGCCCTTGAAGAACGCGACCTTTAGGTACTTGGCGAAACAGTGAAAGCTCAGGAACCAGCCCTGGCCTTCCATCCCGTACATAGGCGAGTTCCATTTGACGGCCTTCCGTACGTGCGGAACGGCGCGTGCGATCAGCGTATCGAGACGGCGTGCGGTATCCTGCTTCCATCCAGGGATGGCGGCAATATATGCCTGCACAGGCGCGTCACCGTCCCCTTTCGCGATCTGCGGATTGCCCCCGGCGAGCAACTTCGGCTTCTTCGCGAGCGCACGTTTGGCGGGCGCCCTCTTCCCGATCTTCTTATTCGGATTTTTCGGCGCCATCGTTTCGCCCCACCTCACACGCGAACGCCACGATCATATGAAAAAACCCCACCGGTTGTCCGGTGGGGTTTTCCGCGTAACGACTGAGACGTCGCTTATTTCATTTCCACTTTCAGCATCTCGTCGAGCTTGTCGAGGAAGCCGTTGGTGGTCATCCAGCGCTGTTCCGGGCCGACCAGGATCGCGAGGTCCTTGGTCATGTGGCCGGCTTCGATCGCCTGGATGCAGACCTTTTCCAGGGAGTCGGCGAACTTCACCACGTCCGGCGTGCCGTCGAACTGGCCGCGGTACTTCAGGCCCTGCGTCCAGGCGAAGATCGACGCGACCGGATTGGTCGACGTTTCCTTGCCCTGCTGATGCAGGCGGTAGTGGCGCGTCACGGTGCCGTGGGCGGCTTCCGCTTCCACAGTCTTGCCGTCGGCGGTGAGCAGCACCGAAGTCATCATGCCGAGCGAGCCAAAGCCCTGCGCGACCGTGTCGGACTGCACGTCGCCGTCGTAGTTCTTGCACGCCCACACGAAGCTGCCGGACCACTTGAGCGCCGAGGCGACCATGTCGTCGATCAGGCGATGCTCGTAGGTGATCTTCTTCGCATCGTACAGTGCCTTGAACTCTTTATCGAAGATCTCTTGGAAGATGTCCTTGAAGCGTCCGTCGTAGGCTTTGAGGATCGTGTTCTTGGTCGACAGGTACAGTGGCCAGCCGCGGGCCAGGGCGTAGTTCATGCACGACCGCGCGAAGTCGGCGATCGAGTCATCCAGGTTGTACATGCCCATGGCGACGCCGGCGCCGGGGAAATCGAATACGTCGTAGTTGACCGGCGCGCCACCGCCTTCCGGCGTGAACGTCATGGTCAGCTTGCCCTTGCCGGGCACCTTGAAGTCGGTCGCCTTGTACTGGTCGCCGAAGCCGTGACGGCCGATGACGATCGGCTGGGTCCAACTTGGCACCAGGCGCGGCACGTTCTTGCAGATGATCGGCTCGCGGAAGATGGTGCCGCCGAGGATGTTGCGGATCGTGCCGTTGGGCGACTTCCACATCTTCTTGAGATTGAATTCCTTCACCCGCGCTTCATCCGGGGTGATGGTGGCGCACTTGACGCCGATGCCGTGCTTCTTGATCGCGTTGGCCGCGTCGACGGTGATTTTGTCGTCGGTCTTGTCGCGGCTCTCCATCCCCAGGTCGTAATAGAGAATGTTGATGTCGAGATACGGCAGGATCAGCTTCTCTTTGATGAACTGCCAGATGATGCGCGTCATCTCGTCGCCGTCGAGGTCGACGACCGGGTTCTTCACCTGAATTTTGGGCATGTGATCCTCTGGGGATTAAGCCGGTTTCCGGCACCCACCCCCCGAAAGGGCTCCGGCGACCGAGGACCAGCACGTGTTGTGAGCAACCGCAAAGGCTCTGAGCGCGGTTGCGGCGGAAATTAAGGCATCCCCGGGCGGACGCCAAGCCGTGAATCCGCCCGGAATCTGAGGGTTTGCGCCGGTTTAGGGCGGGCTGAAGGCCTTGATCCCCTCGATTTCGAAGGACAGCGGGGTTTTGGGGTTGGCCAACTCCGCTTCCACGGTCGGGATCACGTCCTCGGGCCGGTCGACGACCGTGATCAGGGCGTCGTGTCCGCGATGGGCGTAGCCGTAGGCGATCATGTTGGCGAACAGCGCCACCACATGGTCCCAGTACCCGCTCGCATTGAGCAGCACGATCGGCTTGTTGTGACGATGCAACTGCCGCCAGGTGACGATCTCGAAGAACTCCTCGAGGGTGCCCACGCCGCCGGGCAGGATGCAAAAGGCGTCGGACCGTTCGGCCATCAGCCGCTTGCGGGTGTGCATGTCCCCAACAATCACCAGCTCGGTCGCGCCGGTGTGCGCGAGTTCCTTATCCTTGAGAAAGTCAGGGATGATGCCGATCACGGTCCCGCGATCCGCCAGAACGGCGTCCGCCACCGCACCCATCAGGCCGGTCCGTCCGCCGCCATAAACCAAGGCGGCGCCGTGGGCCGCCAGCTGGGCGCCAAGGGCCGTAGCAGCTGCTTTATGTGACGGGTCGGTCCCCGCCTGGGAACCGCAGAACACACAGAGGGCGCGAAGGGCGGGGGGCTGGGGCATGGCGGTCGTCATGGTCGCGGATTTCGGGCATGGGGGCTAGCGCTCTTGCCACGCTACCGGGTTCTTTGTACAGCTGATGTGCCTTGCAATTCAGTCCCATAGGGGAGGATTTCGTGACTCGTTTGAAGCAGATGATTGGCGGCCTGTCACTGGCCGCCGCGATTGCCCTGCCGCTCGCGGTATCGGCTCAGGCCCCGGCCGAAGCGCCGAAGGATCCGGTGCTGGCCTATCGCAGCGCGGTCATGAAGAGCATGGGGGATAACTCCGCCGCCATGGGCGCGATCCTCCAGAAGAAAGTCGCCTACGATCAGAACCTCGCCATTCATCTCGAAGGCATCGCGCTCGGCGCTCGCGCCGCGCAGAAGGGCTTCGAGACCAAAATGGTCGGCGGCACCGCGAAAGAAGACGTGTGGACGAACTGGAAAGACTTCTCCGCTCGCCTGACGAAGCTCGACACCGACATGACGGCCCTGGCGAAGAAGGCAAAGGCTGGCCCGGTCGACGCGAAGGAAGTGATGGCCGCGCTGAGCTGCAAGAGCTGCCACGACACCTATCGTACGAAGTAGGACGCTGAGACCCATGCTCGATCTGCGTGGGTTCTTCCTTGTTTCCTGCCTGATCTCCGGCGGCGCGACCCTCGCGGCAGAGGGCGCGCCGCCGAACGTTTCTGCGCCGGGCGCACCGGCGGAAGCCGCTGCTCCTCCTGAAACTCCGGTCGATCCTATTGTCGCGCGCGGCAAATACCTTGCCGCCGCTGGCGATTGCATCAGCTGTCACACCCGTCCGGGCGGTGCGCCGTTCACCGGAGGCGTGGGCTTCGAGACGCCGTTCGGGTCGATCTATTCCTCGAACATCACGCCGGACGATGACACCGGCATCGGAAAGTGGACGGCAGCTGACCTGCGCAAGGCGATGCATGAAGGTGTCGCGCCCGGGGGCAAGCATCTGTTCCCCGCGTTTCCCTATACCGCCTTCACCAAAGTCAGCGATCAGGACGTCGACGCGATCTTTGCCTATCTGCGCACGCTGAAAGCCGAGCGTTACCAGCCGCCCGAGAACGGCATCCTGTTCACCATGCGCTGGCCGATGATGTTCTGGAATGCGCTGTTCTTCGAACCGGGCCGGTACAAGCCGGACACGTCGAAGCCGGTCGAATGGAACACCGGCGCCTATCTCGTCGAAGGTCTCGGACACTGCAGCGCGTGTCACTCGCCGCGCAATATCTTCCAGGCTGAAGTCGCCGAACGCGCCTATGCCGGCGGGGTCATCATGGATCACGTCGCGGAAGGCAAGTCGCGCAAGTGGTCCGCGCCCAACCTGACGCCGGCCAAGACCGGCCTGGCGTCATGGCCCGTGGACGAACTGAAATCGTATCTCAAGACCGGTGTGAGTTCCGTCGCGGGCACCTTCGGTCCCATGAACGACGTGATCGTCAACAGCCTCAGTCAGCTCACCGATGCGGATGTGCAGGCGATGGCGGTGTATCTGAAGGCCCTGCCCGTGCAAGAGCAGGAGGGACAGCCCGTCACCGCTGAAGTCGCGCAGGCCGGCAAGGCGATCTACGAGAAGCGCTGCAGCGAGTGTCACCAAAGCGGTGGCGACGGCGGTCTCTTCGCCGGTCCGCCGCTGGCCGGCAGCGTGATCGTGCAGACGGCCGATCCCGCTTCGCTGATCAATGTCATCCTCTACGGACCGCAGACACCCAAGAGCGTGGACTACGGTGCGTGGGAAACGATGAAGCTCTACGGCGATGTGCTGAGCGACGCCGATGTCGCCGCCGTGTCCAACTACATCCGCGGCAGCTGGGGCAACAAGGCGCCGCCGGTCACCGCCGCCCAGGTCGCCGCACAGCGTTGATTTTCGCGGCAAAGGGCCCATAAGGTGCGGCGATGCTGCAATCCTCGCTCGCCCTCCTGATTCCGCTTCTGCTCGCCTTCGCGATATCCGCCGGCATCCGTCTGGGCGCCGGGCCGGAGCGCGCGGCGCGTTTCGGCGGCCTCGCCCTGCCGATCGCGTTCCTGGTCGGCTGGGGGCTGATCGTGAAGCCGGGCTGGTTCGCCCATGACGCCCTGGGCCGGGTCGGGCACATCGTGTTGGGCGCCATGCTTGTGGGTTTGGTGTGCGACGCCTGGCTCACGCGCCGCGGTTTCCTTGTCATCGGCGCCTTGGGCGCACTGATCGTTTCCGCTTGGGCCGAGGTGAACGGCGGCGTCATGCCTCGCCAGATGCCGAGCCTTGCGATGCTCGTGGAGTTCGCTTTGGCTGCCGCCATCGGCGTGCTCGTACTCTGGCGCCTCGACCGTCTGCGCACGACGGCGCACCCCTTTATGCCGCCGGTAGGTGTCTGGCTCGTAGTGAGTGTGATGGCTGCGTTGTCGCTGCTCGCCGTGGCTGCGGCCGCGGACGACCGGCCCCTGCGGCTCAGTGCCGCTGTGCTGACGGCCGCGCTGCTCGGCGCTGGCCTCTGGTCTTGGCTGTCGCGTCAGGAGGTCGTCGGCGCGACTGTCGCGCTCAGCGCCGCCATGGCCCAATTGGCGATCGCCTGGGCGTTGTTCGAGCGCTCGCCATTTACCGGCGGCGGCCTGGTCCTGACCGGGCTGATCCTGTTCGCCGACGGTACCGCCAACCGCATCCCGCTGCCCAAGGCGGGAATCAGCCGCCTTTTGGCGCCGCTCGTTTTGGCTGGCGTCGCCACAATTCCGCTCGGTCTGGGTGCCATCCTGACCCTCGTCATGCACCCAGCGGCGAAGTAACCGATTGATTACAAATATTTTGTAATCTGAGGGGCGCTCCCGGGTTCCCATGGACCGCTCCGATATGCAGAATCGACCTCAGGTTTTATCCAAACGACGGCGGGTTGCGTGAATCGTCCCCTTATCATTGCGGTGGCCGGCATCGTCGTTGTGATCGCCGCGCTGGTGTTCAACTTCACCCTCCAGACCAACCCGCAGAGCGCCGCGCGCCGCGGCGGCGCTACGGCTGTCGCGCCGGGCGGGCCCAGCTTCGATGTCGTGCGCATCGATCCCAAGGGCAGTCTGGTGATGGCCGGTCGCGCCGCGCCCAACGCAACGGTGTTCATTCTCGACGGCGACAAGGAAATCGGCCGCGTGCAGGCCGACGGCCGCGGCGAATGGATTTACGTGCCAAACCAGCCGGTCGCAGCCGGCACGCGCCAGTTCTCACTTCGCGCCAAGGGACCTGACGGCAAGGAGATGCTGTCGGAGAAGGTTGTCGTGATGCAGGTGCCGGAGCGCAACGGCGAAGTCCTGATCGTCGAACAGTCCCGTAACGGCGGGAATAGCCGCGTCCTGCAGGGCGTGAACGCCGACCCCAGCGTGTCTACGCTCGCGATCGAAGCGGTCGACTACGACGCCTTCGGGAAGTTCAGCGTCAGTGGTAAGGCCGATCCCGGCGCGACCGTGCAGGTCTATCTCGACAACCAACTGGTCGGCAAAACCACCGCCGGCGAAGATGGCGCTTGGAGCTTGGCGCCGACCGCCCGCATCGCCGAAGGGGCCCACAACCTGCGCGCCGATCAGCTCGGCAGTGGCAACAACATCCTCGCGCGCGTTGAGAACCCGTTTACCCTCGACCCCGCCCAGGCCAAGCTCGCGCCCGGGGATGTCACCATTATTAAGGGCAACAGCCTGTGGCGCATCGCGCGCCGGGCTTATGGCGAGGGTGAGCTCTATACCGTGATCTACGACGCCAACCGCGAGCGCATCAAGGATCCGAACCTGATCTACCCGGGCCAGGTCTTCGCCCTGCCGTCCCAGAAAAAAGGCAAGTGAGCCGGCGCTAACCAACCGGCCGGCAGCGCGCGATAAGGAAAAGTGGAATCCGCCCACCGGCCGAAGGCCGGCCTTAGACAGAGGCGCGCCTTTGCGCGCAGCCCGGCCATCGCGCGCTAACATTAAGAATCAGAGCATAATTTAGGTCAGGTTGTTTCAACTGACCTAATTATGCTCTGGAGCGTTTTGACCGGAGAGCCTGACGTAGGCCCCGGATCGGTGCTAAGACTTGCGCGAACCCCCGGACAGAGGACAATCCGCCCGTGAGTGCGCTCGAAACCAAGTCCACCCATATCACCTGGAAGAACTACCTCCTGCCGCCACTCCATCCGGAGGGCCCCGGGTTCGTCGCGCTGTTCTTTGTAGCGACGCTCATCCTCTACTGGATCTGGACGCCGCTGGGCGCCGTCGGCCTCGGCCTGACGATCTGGTGCTTCTATTTCTTCCGTGATCCCGACCGCACGACACCGGTGCGTCCCGGCCTGGTGATCAGCCCGGCCGATGGGATCGTGCAGATGATCGGACCGGTGGTGCCACCGCCGGAACTCGACATGCCGCCCGCGCCGGTAACCCGCGTCTCCGTGTTCATGAGCGTGTTCGATTGCCATGTGAACCGCGCGCCCATCGCCGGCACCATCGTCAAAGAGCAGTACATCCCCGGCAAGTTCCTCAACGCCACGCTCGATAAAGCGAGCGCCGACAACGAGCGTCAGGCGCTGCACATCCGCACCTCCGACAACAAGGATGTCGGTGTGGTGCAGATCGCGGGCCTCGTCGCGCGCCGCATCCGGTGTGATGTGCGTGCCGGCCAGCAACTCGTGACCGGCCAGCGCTTCGGCATGATCCGCTTCGGCAGCCGTCTCGACGTCTATCTGCCGCCCGGCGTATCGCCGTTGGTGTGTGTCGGTCAGCACGCGGTGGCCGGAGAGACCGTGATCGCCGATCTCACCTCCGATGAGCCGCAGCGCGAGGGCGAGGTGCGCTGATGTCGCAAGACGGTCCGCCAGACACAGACGACCGTCCCGACGAAGTCCCCTCACGCACGGGCTTCCGCGGCCGATTCCGCGGCGGCCGTGGGCTGAAGATCAACACGCTCTCGTTCAACCGGATCTTCCCGAACATCATCACGCTGCTGGCGTTATGCGCCGGCCTGACCGCGATCCGCTACGCGATGGCCGGCAAGTTCGAGCAGGCGGTCACGGCGCAGGTCATCTCCGCCGTGCTTGACGGGGTAGATGGCCGGGTTGCCAGGCTGCTGCGCGCCACCAGCAAGTTCGGGCAGGAACTGGACTCCCTCGCCGACGGCATCAGCTTCGGAGTCTGCCCGGCGCTAGTGCTCTACGTCTGGACCATGAGCACCTATTCAAGCGTCGGTTGGGCGCTGTGCCTGCTCTACGCCGCGTGCTGTGTGCTCCGTCTTGCGCGCTTCAACACCATGGTCGGTCAGCCCGACTTGCCGCCGTGGGCGCACAATTACTTCACCGGCGTACCGGCGCCGGCGGGCGCGGGCCTTGCGATCATGCCGATGATCCTGTGGCTCTACACCGAGAATGACTTCTTCCGTTCACCGATACTCCAAGGTGTGGTGCTGCTCGGCGTCGCTTTGCTGATGGTCAGCCGGCTTCCGACCTTCTCCGGCAAACATGTGCGGTTGAAGCCGCAGTGGGTGCCGCCGCT
Organism: Rhodospirillaceae bacterium; assembly: GCA_965279655.1. Lineage (GTDB taxonomy): Bacteria > Pseudomonadota > Alphaproteobacteria > Rhodospirillales > Rhodospirillaceae > SCTM01. The sequence continues at coordinate 2,706,938 of OZ257255.1, read as the reverse complement.
TATGCTTCTCATCGTTGTGACAGTCGCGTTCCTTGTCACGGATACCTGGGCCACTCTCAGCGTGCTCGGGATCGCGTATCTCCTCAGCATCCCGGTCGCATTCTTCAAATTCCGCAAATTGAAGCGCGCGCCCGTCGCGACTCAGGCGGCCGTGGCGGCGGAAGCCGCCGACGAGGTCCACGAGGACATTCAGTGACTGGTCACTGATGGCCAATACGGGGGACGATCCGCTCGATCTCTCCCTGACGGCGCTCTGCGCGGCGCTGTCTAAAGGCGTGTTCACGCCGGAGGATGTGGCCGCCAAGGTGGTGGTCAAAGCGCAGGCTCTGAAGCACCTCAACGCCTTCATCACTGCCCCGGGCGAAAAGTTCCTGGCCGATGCGCGCGCGGCGGATCGCACCAAACCGCTCGCCGGCGCGCCGATTGCCGTGAAGGACAATCTCGATACGGTCGACTACATCACCACCGGCGGCACGCCGGGTTTGACGGACTGGCATCCTGTGCGCGACGCCGACGTGGTGAAGAAGTTGCGCGCCGCGGGCGGGTTGATCGCCGGCAAGACTAACCTGCATGAACTCGCCTTGGGCATCACCGGCGCCAACAAGACCTTCGGCGACACGGGCAATCCCTACAATCCGCAAGCCATCAGCGGCGGGTCCAGCGGCGGGTCAGCCGCGGCTGTCGCCGCGCGCATCCTGCCGGCGGGTCTCGGCACGGATACCGGCGGCTCGGTGATGTTGCCGGCGGCGGTGTGCGGCATCTGGGGATTCCGTCCCACGGTCGGGCGCGTCAGCCAGCGCGGGATCATTCCACTGTCCAACAGCCGCGACACGGCGGGCTGGTTCGCGCGCGATCCCGTCGATTTGATTTTCATGGATCAACTGCACGCCGATGCGCGCGCCGAGGTGACGTTTGGAAATCTCGAAGGTCTCCGCCTGGGCCTGCCGCGTGCGTTCTTCCAAGAGAACATCGAAAGCGATGTGGCGGGCGTGTTCGCCGATGCCGTCTCCCGCCTGAAGAAGGCCGGGGTGGAGTTCGTCGAGGCGGACTTGCCCGGATTGCCGCAATTGGCGGACATCTACATGGCGCTCGGCCACTACGAGCGGCCGCGTGATCTCGCGATCTATCTCGCCAGCCATGGGGCGAAGCGCACCATTCTGGATGTCTATGACGCCGCGGTATCGCCGGCGATGCGCACCACGCGCCAGCGACTGATGGAAGGCGAGAAGACCTCTTCCGCCGAGTACCGCCATATCATCGAGGTCGAACAGCCGAAGCTGCGTCAGGCTTACGCATCCTACTTCGAGACCCATCGCGTGACCGCGATGTTCACACCCGCGTCGCCGGTGGTCGCCAAGACCGTCGATGACGACGGCAGTGTAATGGTGAATGGAACGTCGGAGTCGGCCCTCGCCTACGCGCGCTACACCTTGCCGCCCACTACGGCGCAGTTGCCGGGTCTCAGCGTGCCGCTCGCGTTGACACCGTCCGGCATGCCCATGGGTGGGCTGTTCATCGGTCCGTCGATGTCCGACGGCACGCTGCTGGGCCTCGGGACGGCGTTCGGGAAAGTGTTTCCGCCGCTGCCTGCGCCGAAACTCGACATCTGATTACTTGGTTCGAGTTGCCTCAGGAATGAGGCGGTGCGCCGCCGGATTGGGTGTGACGCCCGCGATCACCTCGGCTGCCTTGACCACGTCGCGCACTGGTTTGCCCGCGAGGAACAGCTGCAGATTGCCCAGAAACCATTCGTCGGCCCGGCGCGCGTAGCCTTCCGTGCTGGGCGAATCATGCGGGCTCAACATCACGTTCGGATGGGTCCAGAACGGACTGTCCGCCGGCAACGGCTCCTGCACGAACACGTCCAACACCGCATGTTGAGGCCGGCCCTGGTCCAGGGCGGCAAGCAGATCCGGTTCGTTCACCAGCCCGCCGCGCGCGACGTTGACCAGAATTGATCCCGGCTTCATCGCGGCGAATGCACTCGCGTCCGCCATGTTCTTGGTCGCGGGGCTCAAGGGCAAGGACAGCACGATTACATCGGCGTCCGCCAATCCCTGGCGCCAATCGCTGATCATCGTGTCCGCCAGCGGATGCGAGCCGGCGCTGCGCCGCACGCCGACGATGCGCGCGCCGAAGGCCCGCGCGCGCTTGGCGACATCCTGCCCGATGGCGCCGAAGCCGACGATCAACCATGTGGTCTGTGCGACTTCCCGGTTCCGGAGCCGGTCCCACCGCCGCTCCGCCTGCCGCTTGCGCTGTTCCGGTCCGCGCTGAAGCGCGTCCAACACGCCCCATATCACGAACTCGGCGATGCCGAGCGATTGCACATGGGTCGTGCTCAGCGTCACGCCTTTTTCGACGAGCTTCGCGAACATCGGGTGGTCGAGGCCGGCCGCCGCTGTATGGGCCCAGCGGATAGTCGGCGACGTCATGATGGCGCCGAAGAACGCGCGCGACGCTGGGGAGCCGAAGACGTCGAAATTGATCCACGCCGCGTCGAGCGCGGCAGTCTCCGGCGTAAGCGTCTCGCCGTTCAGGGTGATCGCGCCCGCTTCGTCCATGACGACGCAGTCGGCGCCGGTCATCTCGGCTCCGACCCGTGCATAAGATGATTTGTAGACCAGAACCCGCGGCAGACTCATCCCAAACGCACCTTTTCGAACGGAACCGGAAGCAGCATGGCATCACCTCTCGTTTTTCGTGCGGGCGCGCCGGGCGGGACCTTTATCCCGCCTTACGGCGTTCAACCCACGGAATCCCACCATCAAATCACATAGGACCGTGTCATGCCAAAAGCGACGATGGACGCCATCGCCCTTCTCAAGGCCGATCACCGCAAGGTGGAAGAGCTTTTCAAAAAGTACGAAAAATCCCGCGGCAAGAAAGCCGAGATTGCACGACAGATCTGTATGGAATTGACCATCCATACGGCCATTGAGGAAGAGATTTTCTATCCGGCCTGCCTCGAGGCGGTCGAACACGACATGCTGGACGAAGCCCAGGTCGAACACGACGGCGCCAAGGTCCTGATCGCCGAAATCGAGGCCGGTTCTCCGGACGACCACTACTACGACGCCAAAGTCAAAGTCCTGTCCGAAGAGATCAAGCACCACGTGAAGGAAGAAGAACAGCGCGGCGGCATCTTCTCACAGGCGCGTGATAGCGACGTCGATATGAAGTACCTCGGGGAGCAGATGATCGCGCGCAAAAAGGAACTCATGGAAGACTACAAGAAGAACGGCATGCCGAAGCCGCGCACCCGCTCCATGAAGGGCATTCAGCTGGAACACGATCAACCGACCGTCTAGCTCTTCGCGAAACAAAAAGCCGCACGCGCGATTCAAGCGCGCGTGCGGCTTTTGCCATTATCTGCAAATCACTTGCGCGAAGTATGATGCTGGACACAGGTGCGCCAACCGCTAAATTCGCACGCAGCAACGTAGAAGGACGCGCGTCATGAAGGGCGACAAGCAGGTCATCACCTATCTCAATTCTGTTCTGAGGAACGAATTGACGGCGATCAATCAGTACTTTCTGCACTCGCGCATGCTGAAGAACTGGGGCGTGTCGCGCCTCGCCAAGAAGGAATATGAAGAATCCATCGACGAGATGAAGCACGCGGACAAGCTGATCGAGCGCGTGCTGTTTCTCGAAGGCCTTCCGAACCTGCAGGATCTCGGCAAGCTGCTGATCGGCGAGGACGTGAAGGAAATCCTCAGCTGCGATCTTAAGATCGAGATGCTGGCGATGCCCGTGCTGCGCGAAGCGATCGCGCACTGTGAAAAAGTGCAGGATTACATCAGCCGCGAACTGTTCGAGGACATCCTCGAATCAGAGGAGGAGCACGTCGACTTCCTCGAGACGCAGCTGCAGATGATCGAGAAGATCGGCCTGCCGAACTACATCCAGATGCAGAGCAAGCCGGCGGAGAGCTGAAAGCGCTATTCCGCCGCTTCGGCCGGCCCCATGGCGCACAGGCGACGGTGCTCGCTGATCATTTCCTGCGCCATCGGCACGCAGCGACCGCAGTTCACTTCCGCTTCGAGGGCGCGATAGGCGCCCTTGACGTTGCAGTGACCCTGGTCGGCAGCGCGCCGGATGTCGCGGTCGCTAAGACCATTGCAGAGGCAAACGTACATGGCGGCGCGGGTTCCCTGTGCTTCACGGCGACTGTCGCCGTGCACATAGAGATGCCATGACTCGGATGCAATTGCAAATGATTCGCAGTTGCTGGGGTAGTCATTTCAGCGGGAATATTTATTGTGATATCAATGAGTTATCGCAAAAGTTATCGGCGCTGAGCCTTACGACCGCCGTCCCATCCCGCGTCCCGGGCCGAATCCCTTGGGCCGGCCGCTCTTGGCCTTGGAGGCCATCCCCTTGAGCGCCTTGCGGGCGGCGGCTTGGGAGGGGGCGGAGGCCGGTACGGCCCCGCTACCGACCTTTGGCCCATCCTCGCCCTCGCCGCCGACGGGCGAGGACCCGTCGCCGCCGTATTCCAGTTCCATCTGTTCCAGACGCTTGATCTCGTCGCGCAAGCGCGCGGCGTCCTCGAATTCCAGATCCGCGGCGGCCGCCCGCATCTTGCCCTCCAGATCCGCGATGGTGGCGCGCAGATTATGGCCGAGCATGTGCGGCTCTTCCGCGAGCCCCGTGTCCACTGTCACCCGGTCCTGCTCGTAGACGCTGTCGATGATGTCGTTGATGCGGCTGCGGATGGACTCCGGCGTGATGCCGTTGGCGGCGTTGAACGCCTGCTGCTTCTCGCGGCGGCGGTTGGTCTCGCCGATGGCGATGTTCATGGAGTTCGTCATCCTGTCGGCATACAGCAGCACGCGTCCGTCGACATTGCGTGCCGCGCGGCCGATGGTCTGGATCAGGGAGCGCGCCGAGCGCAGGAAACCTTCCTTGTCCGCATCCAGGATCGCAACGAGGGCGCATTCCGGAATATCGAGGCCTTCGCGCAGCAGGTTGATGCCCACGAGCACGTCAAACGCGCCCAGCCGCAGGTCACGAATGATCTCGATGCGTTCGAGGGTTTCGATATCGGAGTGCATGTAGCGCACGCGCACGCCGTGTTCATGCAGGTATTCCGTCAGGTCTTCCGCCATGCGCTTGGTGAGTGTGGTCACCAGAGTCCGCATGCCCTTCGCCGCCACAGCTTTCACCTCGGCCAGCAAGTCGTCGACCTGCTTGTCGGCCGGTCGGATGGTGATGATCGGATCGATCAGGCCGGTCGGACGGATCACCTGCTCCGCGAACACGCCGCCCGTGCGCTCCATCTCCCAGTCGCCCGGCGTGGCCGACACGAACACGGTGTCGGGCCGCATGGATTCCCACTCCTCGAACTTGAGGGGGCGATTGTCGATGCACGACGGCAGGCGGAAGCCGAATTCCGACAGGGTCCATTTGCGATTGAAGTCGCCGCGATACATGCCGCCGATCTGCGGAACCGTCACATGGCTTTCGTCCACGAACAGCAGTGCGTCCTGGGGCAGGTACTCGAACAGCGTCGGCGGCGGTTCCCCCGGCTTGCGGCCGGTGAGGAAGCGCGAATAGTTCTCGATGCTCTTGCAGTGGCCCGTGGTCTCGAGCATCTCGAGATCGAACATGGTCCGCTGCTCCAGGCGTTGCGCCTCCAGCAGCTTGCCTTGCTGGTGGAATTCCTCCAGCCGCACTTTCAGTTCCGCCTTGATGCCCTTGATCGCCTGCGACAGGGCCGGGCGCGGCGTCACATAGTGGCTCGACGGGTATACGGACACTTCCGGCAGATTGTCGGTCTTCTCGCCGGTCAGGGGATCGAACTCCTGGATGCCTTCCACGTCGTCGCCGAACAGGGAGACGCGCCAGGCGCGGTCTTCCAAGTGCGCCGGGAAAATCTCCACCACGTCGCCGCGCACGCGGAACGTCCCGCGCACGAACGACATGTCGTTGCGCTTGTATTGCAGGGCGACGAGCTGTTTGAGCAATTCCTGGCGCGGAAATTGCGTCCCTTCCTGGATCTTGAAGGTCATGCGCGAATAGCTCTCGACCGAGCCCAGGCCGTAGATGCAGCTCACCGAGGCGACGATGATGACGTCGCGCCGTTCAAGGATCGAACGCGTCGCCGCATGGCGCATGCGGTCGATCTGCTCGTTGATGCTGGAGTCCTTCTCGATATAGGTGTCCGTGCGGGGCACATAGGCTTCCGGCTGGTAGTAGTCGTAGTAGGACACGAAGTACTCGACCGCGTTGTCCGGGAAGAAGTTCTTCATTTCTCCATACAGCTGGGCGGCCAGCGTCTTATTGGGCGCGAGGATCAGCGCCGGCCGGCCAGACTTGGCGATCACCTGCGCCATCGTGAACGTCTTGCCGGAGCCCGTGACGCCGAGCAGCACTTGGTCTTTCTCCTGGCGGCCCAGGCCGTCCATGAGTTCGCCGATCGCGCGCGGCTGATCGCCCGCGGGCGTGTATTCGCTCGTCAGCTTGAAGTTGGCCGGCGCTCCGCCGGGCGGACGGGCGTACATGGGAATGGGGACGACGTTCATGGCAGTCTCAATCCGGGGGAGCCCCAATGTAGGCGCTCCTCGGCACGGATGCCACGGGCGTGCATTCATTTATCGAATGCAACCAACGGCTTTACTTGCGCCGGCCCGCGCGATATACGCTCGGCCCATGTGCTCGATTTGGACCATGCGCAAAGCTACGAACATGACGCTCCCCGGCGGGGCGCCAAGGTTTTGCGCGTGAGCATCTGATCGCAAACGCAAAATGCCAAAGGCCCCGCCGGATCGGACGGGGCCTTTGCATTTCAGGGCCCCTCCCGATGCGGCAGACCGCAGGAGAGACCCGATGAACAAAGCGGAATCAACTTGGCTGCAACCGGTCGAACTGTCCGGCGCGGCCGCGCGCCTTGTGCCGCTGTCGATGGAGCACGTTGAGCCGCTACAGGCAGCGGTCGCGGACGGCGAGTTGTGGAAGCTCTGGTACACGAACGTGCCGACGGTGGAGGGCATGGCGGCGGAAATCGACCGTCGGCTCCAGCTTCAGGCCAACGGCGCGATGCTGCCGTTCACGGTGATCGAAACCGCCACCAACGAACCGGTCGGCATGACGACCTACATGAACGTCGACGCGGTCGCAAAGCGCGTGGAGATTGGATCGACCTGGTACCGCAAGCGTGTCCAGCGCAGCGCCGTCAACACGACCTGCAAGCTCCTGCTGCTCGGCCACGCGTTCGATTCTTTGGACTGCATCGCAGTGGAACTCCGCACGTCGTTCATGAACCAGCAAAGTCGCCGGGCGATCGAAGCCCTGGGCGCTCGACCGGACGGGATCCTGCGCAACCACAGCCGTCATCGCGACGGCTCAATTCGCGACACCTGCGTCTACAGCATCCTGCCGAGCGAATGGCCGGCGGCGCGCGCACAACTCTTATGGCGATTGGAGCGCCACACAGCATGAGCACCTATCCATACGTCACTGTCGATGTGTTCACGGACCAACGCTTCGGCGGCAACCAGCTTGCCGTCGTCACCGACGCGCGCGGGCTCGATACCGACACGATGCAATCGATCGCCGGCGAGTTCGGCTACTCCGAAACCACGTTCGTGCTGCCGCCACGGGACGCGGCGAACACCGCTCATGTGCGCATCTTCACGCCGAAGCAGGAACTCGGATTCGCGGGGCACCCCAACGTCGGCACGGCGTTCGTTCTTGCGCGGGCCGGTGCGGTGTTCGGCAAGACAGTTGGTGCGACTTTGGTCTTCGAGGAGGCTGCCGGCCTGGTGCCCATGACCATCGACGCCACCGGCGCGACGCTCACGGCGCCGCAGCCGCTCCAGGTCATCGCGGATCCCGTGGCGACGAAACTCGTTGCCGCGGCCGTGGGCTTGGAAGCGCGCGACATCGCGACAGCGCTCCATGCCGCCACCATCGCCTCCGTGGGCACCGCGTTTCTCATGGTGCAGGTCGTGGACGAGGCGGCGGTCACCCGTTGCACCCCTGACACCGCCCGCCTCCTTGCATTGCCGTCCGCGGCGCGCGGGGTTCTGGTCTACGCACGTCCGGTCCGCACGGCAATCCGCTGCCGCATGTTCGGCGCTGCTTCGGGGGTTGTTGAGGACGCCGCGACCGGCTCCGCGAATGTGGCGCTGGCCGCTTATCTGGCGTCCCTGGACCCGAATGCGTCCGCCGACCTGACCCTGGACATTCGCCAAGGCGTTGAAATGGGACGTCCCAGCCGCTTGCGGGCGACCGCGGCCAAGCGCGAAGGCCGGGTCGTCGAAGCCCGTATCGGCGGCGCCTGTGTGACAGTCATGGAAGGGTGCATTTCTCTCGAATGATCTCGGTTTTCGGCCCATGTTCCCGGTTGCGGGGCAGGGGGTACGACAGTAGTTTACGCCCGCTTTTGCGGGTTCTTTTTGTCCGCAAACCCCAACCCTCGGAGTACTCCCGTGTCGATCCTCGCCAAGCGCCTGTCCGCCGTTAAGCCGTCTCCCACCATCGCCATCACGACGAAGGCGCAGGAGCTGAAGGCCTCGGGCAAGAACATCATCGGTCTTTCCGCCGGCGAGCCGGACTTCGATACGCCTGAGCACATCCGGAACGAGGCCAAGGCGGCGCTCGATCGCGGCGAGACGCGGTATACGCCCGCCAACGGCACGCCTGCGTTGCGCAAGGCCATCGTCGACAAGTTCAAGCGCGAGAATGAACTCACCTACACCCCCGACCAGGTGACTCTCGGCGTCGGCGGCAAGCAGGTGATCTTCAATGCGTTCTTCGCCACCGTGCAGGAAGGCGACGAAGTGATCGTGCCGGCGCCGTACTGGGTCAGTTATCCGGACATCGTGCTGATGTGCGGGGGCACGCCGGTGTTCGTGGCCTGCGGTGAGAATTCGGGCTTCAAGCTCGATGCCGAAGGTCTCGAGAAGGCGATCACGCCGAAGACCAAGTGGGTTGTGCTCAACTCGCCGAACAATCCGACAGGTGCTGCTTACACGGCGGACGATCTGCGCAAGCTTGCCGACGTTCTGCTGAAGCATCCCCACGTGTGGGTGATGACCGACGACATGTACGAACACATCACCTACGACGGCTTCAAGTACACCACGATCGCCCAAATCGAACCGAAACTGATCGACCGCACGCTGACCATGAACGGTGTGTCGAAGGCCTATTCCATGACCGGTTGGCGCATGGGTTACGCTTGCGGCCCCGTCTCGCTGATCAAGGCGATGAACATGATCCAGTCGCAGAGCGCGACCCACCCGACGTCCTTCGTTCAGGCCGGCACGGTTGCCGCCCTCAACGGTCCGCTGGGGTTCCTCGCGGAACGCAATGCGGTGTTCAAGGAACGTCGCGATATGGTGGTGAAGATGTTGAACGAGGCGAAGGGCATCAGCTGCTTGACGCCGGAAGGCGCGTTCTACGTCTATCCGTCCTGCGCGGGCACGATCGGCAAGACCACGGCCAACGGCAAGAAGATCGCCACCGATACCGACTTCGTCACGCTCCTGCTGGAGGACGAAGGTGTCGCCGCTGTGCAGGGCACGGCATTCGGCTTGTCGCCCTATTTCCGCATCTCTTACGCCACGTCCACCGACGTGCTGAAGGATGCCTGCACACGAATCCAGCGCTTCTGCGCCGGACTCAAGTAACCTCGTCGCTGCACGTACGGAGACAGGCCGGCTCTCGCAAGGGAGCCGGCCTTTTCATTTCGCGCGCGTCGAAAAGCAAAGAGCCAAATCCGGGGAGGCGGATTTGGCTCTAGACGCTTACTGCACCGGCAGCACCCGGCGGCAAGGGGAGGGGGGAGGATGCCAACCAGATGCTGCGGTGCAGCAGCTGGGATAGAAAATACTGGCGAGCGCCAAAGCGGGCCACGGCCAATGTCGAAAACCCGCCATGCGCCTCCCGCATAGCTAAGCGCACCGAACCGCGCGCACCTGTCAGTTTTCGCGGGTTGTTTCATGCATTCCGGACCGTTCTGATCAGATGCGGCTCAATGCTTGTCCGGATTTAGTTTCGACACCTAATATAATGCCGGTACAAGTAAAGCTCGATTGAAACGTTACGCTTTACAACTTAGGGTCAGCAGGAAGTGACCGCTCCTGCTGAGTTTGGGGGGTCAGTTGCCAGAGTTGGATCGGACGAAGTTCCAATCTCCGCTCACCGTGCCGCGTTTGGCCGCTGGGCTTGTGCTGCTCGGCGTCATCATCGGTGGCGCCGTGTGGGCGGAGCTGCAGGCCGAAAAATCCCTTCGCACCATCGTCGCGAGCCAACGCATCCAGCTGCGGGGCCGCATCCAGCTCTCGCTGATCGAGCAAGCACAAACCGCGCAACGCGGCTACTTGCTCACCGAGGACGCGAAATACCTCGCGCCATATAACCGCGTGATTGGGGAGATTGAGCCGGCTTTCGCGGAACTGAGAAGCGTGAGCCTCGACTATCCACGGCAACTTGCCCGGGTGAACGCGCTCGAACGCATGATGCACGCGAAGCTCGAAGAGCTTGCGCGCACCATCCAGCTCCAGTCGGAGGGCAACCGCGCGCAGGCGCTGGAGATCGTGAAGACCGACGTCGGGCTCACGCTGATGGAGGAGATTCGCAGTCTTCTCTCCACCGTGGAGGAGGAGGAGCGCGTCATTCTCGTGCAGCAGCGCGATCTCCAGCAACGCACCGCCTTCATCGCTCGCTCGGCGCAGATCGCCGCTGCCCTAGCCTTGCTGATCGGCATCTTGACGGCGATCCGCCAGACCCGCCGCGCCGTGGAGGCGCAGTGGCACGCGCACGAGTCCGAGCGAGCCTCGGCCGCCGCCGCGGAGGCGGCCAACCGCGCCAAGTCCAATTTCCTCATGAGCATGAGCCACGAGATCCGCACGCCGCTCAACGGCATGATCGGCAATCTCGAACTTCTTGCACAAACAGAGCTGCGGGACGAACAGCACCATCTCGTCATCGACGCGGACAAGGCCGCCAAGTCGCTCCTCGCCTTGATCGGCAACGTGCTCGACTTCGCCAAGATCGAGGCGGAGCAGCTCTCGATCGAGGCTGTGGAGATCAACCCGGTCCTGGTCGTGCAGGAAGCCGTCGACATCCTGCAGAGCCGCGCCCGTCAGAAGGGCATCCAGATCACGGCGTCCGTCTCCAGCCGCGTGCCCGAGCGTGTGCGCGGCGATCCCGATCGCCTGCGCCAGATCCTGCTCAATCTCGTGGGCAATGCCGTCAAGTTCACTTCCGACGGCGGCGTGCACGTGCGCATCGAGATCAAGCATGAGACATCGCAGGCCTGCCACCTGCTCTACACCGTGATCGACACCGGCCGGGGCTTCGCACAGAACAAGGCGCACGAACTGTTCCTGCCGTTCATCCAGGACTTCAAGTCCGGCCATGAGAGCCATGAAGGAACCGGTCTGGGACTGTCGATCTCGCGCAGCCTTGTGCACGCCTTCGGCGGCGACATCGGCTGCGTCGGCGAGCCGGGCCACGGCGCTTCGTTTTGGTTCACCGTGCCGACGGAGATTATTGTCCCTGCTGAAGTGCCCAAGGGGCCGGACCTCCGCCGCCGCAATGTGATGTTTGTCACGCCGCCGGGCCACGGCGCGCCCATTCCGTTGATGGCGTACCTGGAAGAGCGCCATGCCTCCATCACGGTGATCGACGATTCCCAAGGCGCGGTCGCCGCGGTGCGAGCCGCGGGCGAGGCTGGCAGGGAAGTGAACCTCGTTATTTGGGTCATGCGTGCCGGCGATGCATGGCCGATCCCCGAGGAGTTGGGCCGCTTGCGCGCCCTCGATGCCGTGACCGTCATCTATCAGGACGAACACAAGCGCATTCCGGATTGGCGCCCGGCCCTTCGTGCGGGCGCGGCCTATGCGATGACCGCAGAGTTCGAGGTGAGCGAACTCGATCGGAATATCCGTCCCATCATCGGCGGTGGCCAGCCGGTCGCCGCGCCGGAACGCGCGCTTGCCGCGGCGATCGATGCCCGCGCGTTTGCCGGAAAGCGCGTGCTCGTGCTGGAAGACCGGCTCGTGAACCAAACCATCATTCAGCGGCAGCTCAGGAGTCTCGGCGTCGCCTGCACCATTGCCGGAGACGGGGCGGAGGGTTTGGCGCGGCTTGCCTTCAATACGCAGTTCGACGCCATCTTGTGCGATTGCTCGATGCCGGTGATGAACGGATACGACTTCACGCGGGCGGTGCGCGAACGCGAGCGCGCCAATCCCACCGACGCGCGCACGCCGATCATCGCCATGACCGCGAACGCTTTTCGCGAGGACATGGAAAAGTGCTTCGCGGCGGGCATGGACGATTTCATCGCCAAGCCGGTCACGCTGCAGCGCCTGGCGACTGTGCTCGCCCAGTGGGTTGGCGGCGCCGCGCCGGCGATCCAAGGCGATCCGCAAGCGTCCGGACGCGACAGCACCGAGCCGATCGATCTCGCCATCCTCCGCGACGTGCTGGGAGAAGGCGGCGATGGCGCGGTGCGCGACATGCTGGACGCCTTCGGGGTGGCGGCCCAGGAATCGTGGCGCGAGGTCGAACGCGCCTTGTCGGGGATCGATTCGATCCAGATCGAGCGCGCCGCCCATGGCGCCAAGGGCGAGGCGCGCACCGCGGGCGCGACAGGTCTCGTCGATGCCTACCAGAAGATGGAAGAAGCAGCACGTCTGCAGAATCTCCCGCGGGCGCGTGTGATGGGTGAAGCAGCGCGCCGCGAGATCGGTCGCGTGTTGGCGTACATCGAGAGTGAAAGTCTGGGTTAGAGCGCGTGGCAACGTTAGAGAAGATGTCCGGCGACTGGCGTTTCCTGGTCGTGGACGACAAGTCATTTGTTCGGCTGACCGTGCAGAATTTGTTGTTGGGCATGGGCGGCCGTGAGGTCATGCAAGCATCCAACGGCGCCGAAGCTTTGCGCACGATGGCGACGCATAGAAACCGGGTCGATTGTGTCATCAGCGATCTCAGTATGACCCCGATCAACGGGCTGGAACTTCTGCAGGCCGTGCGGAGCGACGATGTGGAAGGCGTGCGCGCGGAATTGCCCTTTCTGCTGCTCACCGGGTTCGCCAATGCCTCCGCGGTCAAAGCCGCGGCGCAGCTGGATGTGCATGCCTGCTTGTCCAAGCCGATCTCGCGCGCGCTGCTCGGCGCCGCGGTGGAGGCGGCGTTCTCCCGCACCATCAAGCTCAAGTCGCCGATGGAGTACGCCGGCGCGCTGACGGTCGCGGGCGAGGGGCGCAAGCCGCCGCCGGAGTGGGTGCTGTCGATGGTGCAATCCCAGAAGCGCGCGGACTTCCTCGAGCGGCTTCGGTCCCTGCGGCGCGCCGTCGTCGGCGCGGCCTTGGCGCATGGCGGCTGCACGGACGAGCTTCGCAAACAGCGCACGATCAGCAGCACGGAAGCGGCGGCGGGGATGATCGTCGCGGAGGACATATACGACCCGGCGGGGCGCGTCCTGCTGGGCGCGGGGACGATCCTGTCGTCTTCGTTGATCATGGAACTGTCGCATATCGCCCAGGACATCGGCCGGGACGTCCATGTGGTTGTCGGCGAGCCGAGTGTCGGTTGACGGTGGGGTGATGAGCGAAAATTCGGTCAAGCAGATGCCGCGCGTGCTCGTGGTCGACGACAAGGCCTTCGTGCGCACCGTCACCGGCCGCATCCTGCAGGATATCGGCGTCACCGAGATCGAGTATGCCGCCGACGGTCGCGCCGCGATCGCGACCATCGAGCGCGCGGACCCGTTGATCGACGTGGTGATTTGCGACCTGGTCATGCCGGATATGGATGGCGTGGAGGTGGTGCGCTATGCCGCCGATCTGCCGCACAAGCCCGCGTTCATTTTCATCAGCGGCCAGAGCGCGTCCTTGCTGACCACCGCCGTGGACATGGCGCGCGCCCGCGGGCTCAACGTGCTCGGGGCGATCGAGAAGCCGATCCGCCGCGAAATCGTGCAGACGATGCTCAACAAGCTCGCGAACGCGCCGGCGCCGCGCCCGCCGCGTGAGGATGTGCCGCTCACCATCGACGATCTCGCCCGCGCGCTCGATGCCGGCCAGATCGTTCTGCACTTCCAGCCGAAGGTGGATGTACGGACGAGAACGGTCATCGGCTACGAATCGCTGGCCCGTTGGCAGCATCCGAGTCACGGCCTGATCCCGCCCGGCCAGTTCATCGCCATGGCGGAAGAGTCCGCGTTGATCGGCCCGCTCACCGACAGGGTCATGCAGCTTGCGTTGCGGCAGGCGGCGAACTGGAACGACGCGGGGCTTGCCACGAAGGTCAGCGTCAACATCTCGGCGCACATGCTGGTGGACTTGAAGTTGCCCGACCGCATCGCGCGCGAAGCGGAGCAGCATCGCGTCGATCCGGCGCAGATCGTGCTGGAGATCACCGAGACCGGTGTGTTCCAGGACGCGGGCGACACGCTCGACATTCTCGCGCGGCTGCACATGAAGGGCTTTCCGCTGTCGATCGACGACTTCGGCACCGGGTACTCGTCGATGGAGCAGTTGCGCCGGGTGCCGTTCTCGGAACTGAAGATCGACCGCGCGTTCGTCAACGGGGCGGCGCTCAACAAGAAGTCCAAGGCGATCCTGCAATCCAGCGCCGGGCTCGCGAAGAGCCTGGGGTTGACCACAGTGGCCGAAGGGGCGGAGGACAAAGCCGACTGGGACGTGCTGGCCGAGGCCGGCGTCGACATGGTGCAAGGCTACTTCGTCGCGCGCCCCATGCCCGCGGCGGACGTGTGGCGCTGGACCGAGAAGTGGAAGAAGGGCTAGGCGCCCTTCGCCGGAGGCCGGGGCGGTTGCGACGAACGCGGACGTCAGCGTGTGAGGCGCGACCCCCACCCCTTCCCCTCCCCACAAGGGGGAGGGGTTTAGAGGTGAGGGGGAGGGGAACAGTGCGAAAAACGACTCGGGCGCGGGCGCGAATTTACGCGCGGGGGTCCACCGCATGTTTAGGCGATGGATAGGCGGTGAAAATTTCCGCCCGAGGGGTGTCGAATTTTGCACGGGCCGCGTTCCAAAAACTCAAATTGAAAACGCTAGCCGCGCGACGGTGAACCGTCAAAGGGTTGGGGTGTGTGCAGTTTGCGCGCGCGCACCTTCTTCCCTCCCCCTTGTGGGGAGGGACATGGGGCCGCGCGAAGCGCGCTGCCCCACTTAAGATTTGGCGGCGAAGCCGCGCGGGTGGGGGTGGAGGCGAACGCAGTCGTGAGCGTGTGGCGCATGACCCCCACCCCAACCCCTCCCCACAAGGGGGAGGGGCTAAGAGGCGAGGGCGAGGGCGAGGGAACTAGCAATCGTGACTCGTGCGGGCACCGGCAGCGGGTAAGGTGGCGGGCGGGGGGACTTTCATGAGCAGCGATCGGACAACGCACAGTACGGCGTACAGCTGGTACGTCGTTCTCGTGCTCGCTTTGACCTACACGTGCTCGTTCCTGGATCGGCAGGTGTTGAATCTGCTGGTGGAGCCGATCAAGCGGGATCTGGGACTCAGCGATACGCAGATCAGTTTGTTGCAGGGCGCCAGCTTCGCGCTGTTGATCAGCATCTGCGGCGTGCCGATCGGGCGGTGGGTGGATCGGGGGCGGCGCGTGTCCATCATCACCGCGGGCGTGGCGTTCTGGAGCGTGATGACGGCGGCGTGCGGGCTGGCGGGCGGGTTCATTCCGCTGATGCTGTGCCGCATGGGCGTGGCGGTGGGCGAGGCGAGCCTGACCCCGGCGGCCTATTCGATCATCGGCGACTATCACCCGCCGCAGCGGCGCGGCCTGGCGCTGGGGGTCTATAGCCTGGGGGTGTACTTCGGCTCGGGCCTCGCGCTGATGACCGGCGCGGCGGTGCTGGCGGTGCTGGGCGATACGGTGACGCTGCCCTTCGTGGGCCCTCTGCGCCCGTGGCAGGCGCTGTTCGTCATCGTCGGCCTGCCGGGCCTGTTGATCGCCCTGTGGGTGTCGACCCTGCGGGAACCGCCGCGCACGGAGCGGATGCACGCGCTGCCTGAAACCGGGGCCGGCGAACTGCCCATGCCGCAGGTGATGGCGTTCTTCCGCCAGAACAGGCGGGTGCTGCTGTGCCTGACGTTCGGGTTCTCGTTCGGGTCGCTGGCGTCCTACGGGCTGATGGCCTGGGTGCCGAGCTACTTCATCCGCACGCATCAGTGGACCGCCATCGAGATCGGCGGCAGTTACGGGCTGATCAACCTGACCGCCGGCACGGCGGGCGTGATCTTCGGCGGCATGATCGGCGACTGGCTGACCGCGCGGCGCGTGCCCGGCGGCCGGGTGATCGCGATGATGTGCGCCGCGTTCGGGGCCGCGATCTGCGCGGGTATCGCGCCGTTGCTGGAGAACCCGCGCCTGTCGCTGGCCCTGTTCGCGCCGACGTCGTTCTTCATCACTATCATCGTCGCGATTGCGCCTGCGTCGCTGCAGGACATCGTGCCCAACGAACTGCGCGGGCTCACGGCCTCGCTGGCGCTGCTGGTGGTGGGATTGGTGGGCATGGGCTTAGGGCCGACGGCCATCGCCCTGGTGACGGACTACGTGCTGAAGGACGAAAGCCTGATCAGGTATTCGCTCAGCGTCGTGCCGGCGGCGGCGCTGCTGGTGGCGGTGGCGCTGTTCGCGATGGCGAAGGGGCCGTATGCGGCGAGCGCGCTGCGGCGGAGCGGCACAGCGTCGTAGCTCCACTTTCCCTCCCCCTTGTGGGGAGGGAATTACAGGGCTTCAGCCCTTCCGCGCCAGCACGTGCAGCCAATCCGTTTCGCCGTCCAGGCCGTCGGCCTTGTCGATCTCCACGTGCGCCCAACGCGGTTCACGCGGCTGGCCGCTGCCCGCGAACATGGACACCAGCCAGCCTTCGTCCGGGTAGTTGTAATAGCGCCCCAGCTTGTCGAGCCCGCCTGTATTCCCATTGGCAGCCGTGCCCGCCTTGAAGCTGGCGTAGAGCGCGCCGCCGGGTTTCAGCGCGGCGTGGATGCGCGCCAGCACATCGGCGAATACGTCGCGCGGGCAATGCAGCAGGCACGCGCTCGCCCAGATGCCGTCATAGGCGGCGATCTCGGCGGGATCATTGGTGAGGTCGGTGAACAGCAGCGTGTCGACCGGATGGCCGAGCCGCTTGGCCGCTTCCGCCGCCATCTCCGGCGCGCCGTCCGTCGGCCGCACGGTGAAGCCGCGCCCGCGCATGGCTAGCGTATCCGCGCCCGCGCCGCAGCCGAGTTCGAGGATCGCCCCGCCGGGCGGAAGGGCGGCGAGGAACGCATCCATGCGCCGCGCATCGTCATCCGCCCCGCGCGAACGGCCGGGCGCGAAGCGTTCCCGCGCGGCATAGGCGGCGGCTTCGCGGGCGTAGAAGGAGAGGGTGGGATTGGGGGATGTCATGTAGCTACCGCTATCGATCCCAATCCACCGACGGAAGGTTGGGTAAGGCCGCCTTGAGTTCGCCGTAGAGTTTCTGCAAGCCACGCACGGCGCGCTCTTTATCGGGCTTAGGCACAAGCATGTATGTTTCAAATATTGCCGGAATGTCACCTATGGATGGACATCCAGCTAGCGAGGCGTCCCTTAGTTGGGAAACGACGCGAAGAAGGTCATCAGCATCCTTTGCGAATAGCGGCAGGACGCGCTCGGTACCTCTAAGCCAGTAGGCGTATAAATTCTCTGGATCTGCGCGAAGTGTCTCTGTCAACTTTATCAACATCTGCTCGAAGAGCGCTTTGGCGTCGGAAGGAGCGTTATCTGCCAATTGCTCCAGTAGAAGGTTGTTAAACATGGACGCTACCCCACAATCGTAACCACCATCCCAAATTGCCAGAATGTGAGGCCTCACCTTCGCGTACTCGGTCTCGTTCTCTTTCAGAATTTTCCACATGTGCCAAGTCAACGAAGACCTGACCGCAGAAGGACCGCGAGTGATTTTCTCAGTGAGGAGCCGCTTGAAACGAGAGTCGTCAAACGGACCGCGATCATCGTATTGGCCGCTTCTAAAAACGGCAAAGTAGATTAGTAGTGACGCCACGTCGCTAAGGATGTCCTCGTCATTGCTCTCAATAAATGTATCAAGCACCTCGGCGGCTTCGTGCTCAGAGAGATCACGGTAGTAGGCAAAGACGTGAAGAGCGGCGCGCAAGACACGAGGGAACTTGGTATTCTCGCGAAGCAGCCGAAAAGCCAAGGAGGTTGACTGAGCTCGCTCTTCGGGCGCCCACAAAAACGCAGAGCCATCTTCGTTTCGAGTGGCGTTGCGTCGCCGAACCAACTCGCACAGAGGATACGCTGCTTGAGTTCGGATATATAGATTCGGCTCAGACAGGTATCGGCTAAGAATAGAGATAATTTCGGCGTAATCGCACGGATCGTTTTGGCCAATCACTTGGCACATGAGGCCGCAGAGGTGACCACGGACGGTCGTAATGATGGAAACTTTTTCCCCGGCCAGTATCTGTCGATGATAGTTGAACTTACCTTCGGTATCGTCGGCGTCATTTGCGCCGTCTGGTGGCGGGTCCAAGTCATTGTGCAAATATCGGATCGTCCAAAGAGCTTCCGCTTTGCTCCCACCCTTGAGTGCATTTGTGGCGTAACGAACTAAGTTCTCCCTCACGCCATTGTCGCTCAGCCAAGAGACGTTGCCGACTGCCGCGGTCCGAACTCTCACATAGGCAAATGCTTCGGGGTCGTTGTTTTCCAACCCATACCTGAGAGTTTCCGAGAGAAGGGAATCGACCGAAATTCCCAAGTTGCGAGTCCTGATGGCATTGAGCACGCGTCGGTCAAAGGCATCGCGGAAGTCGTCGGGGCGCTGTTCAAAGACGATCTTGTCGATATTCTTGAACGGGGCAAAATCGATCCGCGTCAGTGCATGAATGGCGTCGGAGGGCTCAACAAACGTACCCCAGTTCAGCACCAGCAGGATTCGCTCGTGACAGGAGATGTCAACCTGCTCATTTTTTGTGGGGAGCTTCCTTTGAAAGCCAAGAACGGCCATTCCAGTCGGGTCGAGCCATCGCGCATCGCCCGAAAGCATGAAAGAAATCGAGTCAAATGACGCCACTCGACGGAATTCGTATTCATCTAACTCGAAATAATCCTTGTCCGCATTGCTTCTAATCGCCGCTTCGAGTTCGTCAGCAACACGATCGACGAATGCCGGGATAGCGTGCTTCTTGACAACAAAGTGAGGGGCGGAAATTAGAAATCCGCTTACCTTTCGTTTGCGCAAGGCCTCCCTCAGAAGTCTTGCAACGTTCGACCAAGTGTTGCTGCGAGCAATGTCTCGCTCGTCCTCGACCAGTCGAAATATTTCAACGGCGATCCTGCTGCCAGCAGCACTCTGCAGCTGATAATCGAAGTCTTTCAAAGAAAGATCGTTGGGACGCACGTCGCGTCCAATTATCGCGTGGGTAGTCCCGCAGCGCTTGTCGAGATGGGCGATGAATCGCCCTATTGCTTGCTCTTCCCAATCGGCTTTGGCCATGTCACCGCTTGCTTCCTACCCCACATTGCTCAGCGTCTCCGCCTTCGGGCCACCACGGTGAGCGGGCTCGGGGCGCGGCCGATCTCGCGCACGAAGTGTTTTACCGGACCCAGCCGCCCCGTCACATGACGTGACGGGGCAGGTCCTCCGACCTCGCTCCCCTCAAGATGGTGGAGAGCCTGGGAGTCGCTCATTTTGGCAACTATCGCTGCCTATACTGCCAGGGTACTCATTCTAGAGTTGTGACGTCTATTGCTATATTGTCAGTGGATGACGACGCTGATTGCTTGGATTGCTTTGGACAGCCGAGGGCCCTCAGCCCTCTACTTTGCAAGCGACAGCAAAGTAAGTTGGAGTGGGGGCAGTACGCGCGAAAATTCATGCCGAAAGGTGTTTGCGTCCCGCGCGCACCCGCACGCCATAGGCTTCTACGGCGATGTCCCGTTTGCCACCCACGTCATTGATCAAGTCCTAAATCTGATCGACCACGGTTTGGTCTTCAGTCCCGGCGATTCTTCGGAGATTCAACATCAAAGGGTCGCAGAAGCTATCAAGGGAATGCATGCCAGTGGATTTGGAATAGCGCCCCGCAAGGTGTCGATTCTTCACGCCATACGGACGGTGCGCGGGAACTATTCTCGCTTCAGAATTTGGCAACTTTCTTTCGACGGTTTGAGTTGGCGAGATGTTGAGATCACCATCTTCTACGACAGGTCTAATCTGATCGGCGCATGGGGAACCGGTGAAGGCGCGATCCGTAGTGCATACGACAAGTGGTTCCGTTCTGGACAAAGTGGCACGAGCCGGACGATCTACAGCGCTCTGTGCGACGCATTGCAGCTGGAGGAGGATACTCAAACTGGCGGAGCGCCTCAGCTGGTTAGTATCCGGCGCGACGCGACTTGTGCCGATTGCATCGGATCCATATATCGCGGTCGCCGCTACTTCATGGGAAGCCAAATCGAGCCGAAGGATTCGATTGATCTCAATGTGGTTGAATGGCGCGACGAACTATTTAACAGGATCGACGGCAACACAATGACGCAGTTGCACGGTTCTCAAAAGCAAGTGCGGGACCGACCGGCACGCGACAAGAAGGCGTCGCTGCCGTTGCCAAGATAGTCTCCTACCCCGCCTTGCTCAACGTCTCCGCCTTCTGGGCCACCACGGTGAGCTGGCTCTTCGCCCGGCCGATCTCGCGCACGAGGTAGTCGCGGAACACCGACACGCGGGTGGAGTTGCGCAATTCCGCCGCGTAGACGAAATACGCGTCGATCTGCGTGCCTTGCAGTTCCGGCAGCACCTGCACGATGCCGGTGCCCTCGCGGCCGAAGTATTCCGGCAAGGAGCCGATGCCGATGCCGGCCTTGATGGCGCGGTAGATGCCGTAGATGTTGTTCACCTTCAGCGCCGTGTGCGCTTCCAGGCCTTCCTTCTCCAGTTCCTCCACCACCCAGTTGATGTGCTGGATGGGCGCGGTGCCCTGGCCGAACTGGATGATGTCGTGGTCCTTCAGCTCGGTGAGGTCCTGCGGCACGCCGCGTTCCTTCAGGTACTCCGGCGAGGCGTAGAGGTTGGCGCGCATGCTGCCGATGTGGCGCTGGATCAGGTCCGGCTGGGTGGGCTCGTTGAAGCGGATGGCCACGTCGGCCTCGCGCATGGCGAGGTCGAGTTCGCGGTCGTCGAGCTGCACCTGCACCTCGATCTGCGGATAGGCGCGGGTGAACTCCTTCAGGCGGGCGACCAGCCACACCGATCCAAACGCGACCGTGGTGGTGACGCGCAGCACGCCTTCCGGGTTCTCCTTGGTCTCGGTGAGCAGGTTCTCGACGTTGTTCAGCTTGGAGAACACGTCGTGCACGGTCTTGTAGAGCAGGTCGCCCTGCTCGGTGAGGATGAGGCCGCGGGCGTGGCGGTGGAACAGGGAGACGCCGAGCGATTCCTCCAGCGCGCTGATCTGGCGCGACACGGCGGACTGGGAGAGGTTCAGCGTCTCGCTGGCGTGGGTGAAACTGCCGGCCTCGGCGACCGCGTGGAACACCCGCAGCTTGTCCCAATCGAGACGGCCGCTGTTGCGTGAGGCGCTGGTCACCATGGTCGCTCCTTCCGCTTAACTCAGGTCGGCTCCCGCTACCCTGGACCCTCGGGTCAAGCCCGAGGGTGACAACTCAAAAAACCCAGGGTAACGGGCATCATCCGTTCGCCGCCAGGAAGCGGTCCGCTTCCAGGGCCGCCATGCAGCCGGTGCCCGCCGCGGTCACCGCCTGCCGATAGACGTGGTCCTGCACGTCGCCGCAGGCGAAGACGCCGTCGAGCTTGGTGCCGGTGGAATCCGGGTTGGTGAGCAGGTAGCCGTTCTCGTCCATGTCGAGCACGCCCTTGAACAGGTCCGTGTTCGGGGTGTGGCCGATGGCGACGAACAGGCCGTCCACGGGCAGGTCCTCGACCTTGCCGGTTTTGACGTTGCGCAGCTTCACGCCGGTGACGCCCGGCGGGGATGACTTGCCGACGACCTCGTCCACGGCCGAATCCCAGACCACCTTGATCTTGGGATGCGCGAACAGGCGCTGCTGGAGCATCTTCTCCGCGCGCAGGGAATCGCGGCGGTGGATGAGGGTCACCTTGGTGGCGTGGTTGGTGAGGTAGAGCGCTTCCTCCACGGCGGTGTTGCCGCCGCCGACCACGGCGACTTCCTTGCCGCGGAAGAAGAAGCCGTCGCAGGTGGCGCAAGCCGAGACGCCGAAGCCCTGGAACTGCTTCTCGGTGGGGATGCCGAGCCAGCGGGCCGAGGCGCCGGTAGCGATGATGATGCTGTCGCCGATGAAGGTGTCGCCCGAGTCACCGGTCGCCACGTAGGGGCGCTTCGTGAAGTCGATGGCGGTGACGAGGTCGTGGATGAAGCGGGTGCCGACGTGCTCGGCCTGCTTGGTCATCTGCTCCATCAGCCAGGGGCCTTGGATCACGTCCGGGAAGCCGGGGTAGTTCTCGACGTCGGTGGTGATGGTCATCTGGCCGCCGGGCTGCATGCCGGCGACGACGATGGGCGCGAGGTTGGCGCGCGCCGCATAGATCGCGGCCGTGAGTCCGGCCGGGCCGGAGCCCAGGATCAGCACCTTGGTACGATGTTCAGCCATGAAGGGTCGGAAACCTTAGGTAGGACCGGCTCGCCCCCCTGGCTCCCCGGCGTTGCGCTGCAACAAGTGCAGGAACATAGGGGGGAGGGGATGGGGGTTCAAGCAAAGCGCCCGTGACCGTTCGCTTCACTTAAGCCCCTCCCCCTTGTGGGGAGGGGTTGGGGTGGGGGTGTGCTGGTGTTCGGCGCTGCCGCGCCGCCACCCCACCCCGCGGCTTCGCCGCGAACTTTTTGGTAGGGGCCGCGCGCTTTGCGCGGACCCTGGCCCTCCCCATCAAGGGGAGGGAAGAAGAAGGCGCGATTGCAACGGCGCGTCTGGTTAGGCTAGCTTGTAATTATATTACGTGTGGGGACGGGGCGGGGAACGTATGCAACGAGTGAAATTGGACCGGATCGACCGGCAGATCCTGCGCGACCTGCAGGCGGACGGCCGGATGACCAACGTGGACCTGGCGGCCCGGGCGGGGATCTCGGCACCGCCGTGC
Source organism: Rhodospirillaceae bacterium (assembly GCA_965279655.1). Classification (GTDB taxonomy): domain Bacteria; phylum Pseudomonadota; class Alphaproteobacteria; order Rhodospirillales; family Rhodospirillaceae; genus SCTM01. The sequence goes on along the minus strand of OZ257255.1, from coordinate 2,683,845 downwards.
CTGCGGCGCGTGCGCGCGCTGGAAGAGGCCGGCTACATCAAGGGCTACCACGCCCAGCTCGACCAGGCGGCCCTGGGCTACACGGTGACGGTGTTCGCCCATGTGGGGCTGAACAGCCAGGCGGAGGCGGACCTGGTGGCGTTCGAGAACCTGGTGCGGGAATGGGACGAGGTGCGGGAGTGCCACATGCTGGCGGGGGAGACGGATTTTCTCCTGCGCGTGGTCGCGAAAGACTGGGATGCCTATCAGCGCTTCGTGACCGAAAAGCTGACCGCCGCGCCGAAGGTGGCCAACGTCAAATCGGCGCTCGCGATTCGCAGCGCGAAGAACCTGCCGGGGGTGCCGATCATGGTGGAACCGAAGCCGGAAGCGGCGGCGGAGGGGTAGGGCCGGGCGCGCGCGCAGTCGTCATCCCGGCGAAGGCCGGGATCCACTCCTCAGGGCGCAAGAGCGTCTCGAGAGGATCGAGTGTGCGGATAAGTGGGCCCCGGCCTTCGCCGGGGTGACGGTTAGTGGGGGTGGCGAACGCCGGCGCGCGTTACTTGAACTTCACGCCCATGACTTCGTAAGCCTTCCCGCCGCCCGGGGTGATCACCTCGACGCTGTCGCCCGTCGTCTTGCCGATGAGGGCGCGGCCGAGGGGGGACTGCACGGAGATCTTTCCCTTCGCCAGGTTCGCTTCGTAGGGGCCGACCACCTGATAGGTGTTTTCCTCGTCGGTATCGTCGTCGGCGAGCGTGACAAAGGCGCCGAAGCGCACGGTGGTGCCCGACATCTTGGAAATGTCGATCACGTCGGCGCGGCTGATGATGTCCTCGAGCTCGCTGATGCGGCCCTCGATGAAGCTCTGCTTCTCGCGCGCGGCATGGTACTCGGCGTTCTCCGAGAGATCGCCGTGCTCACGCGCTTCGGAGATAGCCTTGATCACGGCGTGACGATCCACCGTGCGCAGCTGCCTCAACTCGGCTTCAAGCGGAGCCAAACCCTCCGCCGTCATTGGAACTTTTTCCATGACGCTCTTAATCCTGCTTCCAACTCAGCGAACAGAAAGAAATAGCCCTCGCCGTGAGGCGGGGCCTGACCAAACCCGGCAGTAAGTGTCGCTACCGCTTAAAGTATGACTGGAGGGGGGCAACATCAAGGGCCCCGTCGGTCAGGGCCCGAATCGCGGCCACGGCCGCGTCCGCCCCGGACAGGGTGGTGTAGTGGCTGATGTTGCGGGTTAACGCCGTGCGGCGGATGTCGAAACTATCTTTCAAGGACTGCCCGCTGGTGGTGGTGTTCACGACCAGCTGGACGTTGCCTGAAATCATGGCATCGACGCAGTGCGGCCGCCCCTCGGCCACCTTGTTGACCCGCTCCACGGCGATTCCATGCGCGGCGAGGGCCTTCTGCGTGCCGCTGGTGGCGATGATCTTGAAGCCGAGGCTCTGCAGGCCCTTCGCGATCGGCACGGCGGCGTCCTTGTCGCCGTCGCGCAAGGAAATGAACGCGGTGCCCTTGAGCGGCAGCACCACGCCGGCGCCGAGCTGGGCCTTGGCGTAGGCGCGGGGGAAGTCGCGGTCGAGCCCCATGACCTCGCCGGTGGATTTCATTTCCGGTCCGAGCACGATGTCGACGCCCGGGAAGCGGTTGAAGGGGAACACGGCCTCTTTGACCGCGATGTGCTGGCCGGCGTCGGGCAGGCCCTCGAAGTCCACGGGGAGCTTGAAGGAGGCGATCTTCTCGCCGGCCATGACGCGGGCCGCGATCTTGGCGACCTGTACGCCGGTGGCTTTCGCCACGAACGGCACAGTGCGGCTGGCGCGCGGGTTGACCTCGAGGACGTAGATGTCGCCGTCCTTCACCGCGTACTGCACGTTCATCAGGCCGACGACGTTCAGCGCCTTGGCCATGGCGATGGTCTGGCGCTTGATCTCGGCGACGATCTTCTTGTCGAGGGAGTACGGCGGCAGGGAGCAGGCGGAATCGCCGGAGTGGATGCCGGCTTCCTCGATGTGCTGCATGATGCCGGCGATGTAGACGTCGGTGCCGTCGGCGAGCGCGTCGACGTCGACCTCGATGGCGCCGGAGAGATAGCTGTCGATCAGCACCGGGTTGTCGCCGGTGACCTTCACCGCGTCGCGCATGTAGGCGTTCAAGCCCGCTTCGTCATGGACGATGCGCATGGCGCGGCCGCCGAGCACGTAGGACGGACGGATCACGACCGGGTAGCCGACTTTCGCCGCCGCCGCGCGCGCCTGTTCCACCGTCATCGCCGTGCCGTTGGCGGGCTGGCGGAGCTTCAGGTCGTGCAGGAGCTTCTGGAAGCGCTCTCGGTCTTCGGCGAGGTCAATGGCGTCCGGCGAAGTGCCGAGGATGGGGATGCCGGCATCTTCGAGGGCTTGCGACAGCTTCAGCGGCGTCTGGCCGCCGAGCTGGACGATGACGCCGAGCACCTTGCCGTTCTGCTGCTCGGTGGTGATCAGCTCGATCACGTCCTCGGCGGTCAGGGGCTCGAAGTAGAGGCGGCTGGAGGTGTCGTAGTCGGTGGAGACGGTCTCCGGGTTGCAGTTGACCATGATGGTCTCGAACCCGACGTCGCGCAGGGAGAACGCCGCGTGGACGCAGCAGTAATCGAACTCGATGCCCTGGCCGATGCGGTTCGGGCCGCCGCCGAGGATGATGACCTTGGTGGCGTCCGACGGGTCCGATTCACATTCCGCCGGGTTGAGGCCGTCGCCCTCGTAGCAGGAGTACATGTACGGCGTGCGGGCGTAGAACTCGGCGCCGCAAGAGTCGATGCGCTTGAACACCGGGCGCACCTTGGCGGCGCGGCGCGCGGCGGAGACCTCGGCTTCCTTCTTGCCGGTGAGTTCGGCGAGGCGCTTGTCGGAGAAGCCCATCTTCTTGATGGCGAGCAGGCCCTGGTGATCGGTCGGCAGGCCGGCCTTGCGGATGCGCGCCTCGGCATCGACGATGTTCTTCACTTCGCGGATGAACCACGGATCGTATTTCGCCGCGTTGTGGATCTCCTCGACCGTGAGGCCGGCGCGCAGCGCTTGCGCCATGATGAGCAGACGGTCGGGACGCGGCTGGGTCAGCACGACGCGCAGCTTGTCCTTGTCCATGGTCGGCACGCCGCCGTCGTCGACGTCGATCTCGTTGAGGCCGGTCAAGCCGGTCTCCATGGAGCGCAGGCCCTTCTGAAGGCTCTCCGCGAACGTGCGGCCGACGGACATCGCCTCGCCGACCGACTTCATGCTGGTGGTCAGCATGGGGTTGGCTTCGGGGAACTTCTCGAAGGTGAAGCGCGGGATCTTGGTGACGACGTAATCGATGGTCGGCTCGAACGACGCCGGCGTGGCGCCGGTGATGTCGTTGGTGAGTTCGTCGAGGGTGTAGCCGACAGCCAGCTTCGCCGCGATCTTCGCGATCGGGAAGCCAGTGGCCTTCGAAGCTAGTGCAGACGACCGCGACACACGCGGGTTCATCTCGATGACGACCATGCGTCCGTCCGCCGGATTGATGGCGAACTGCACGTTCGACCCGCCGGTATCCACGCCGATCTCGCGCAGGCACGCCAGCGAGGCGTTGCGCATGATCTGGTATTCCTTGTCGGTCAACGTCAGCGCCGGGGCGACGGTGATGGAGTCACCGGTGTGGATGCCCATCGGGTCCACGTTCTCGATGGAGCAGATGATGATGCAGTTGTCCTTCTTGTCGCGGACAACTTCCATCTCGAACTCTTTCCAGCCGAGCACGGACTCTTCGACGAGCACGGTCTTCACCGGCGAGGCCGCGAGGCCCGTGCCGACGAAGTGCTCGAACTCTTCGGTGTTGTAGGCGATGCCGCCGCCTTCGCCGCCGAGGGTGAAGGACGGGCGGATGATCGTCGGCAGGCCGACGTACTTGATGGCCTCGCGGGCTTCCTCGAGGCTCTTCACCATCACGCTTTTCGGGCTTTCCAGGCCGATCTTCGACATGGCGTCGCGGAACAGTTCGCGGTCTTCGGCCTTCATGATGACGTCGCGCTTGGCGGCGATCATCTCCACGCCGAGACGTTCCAGCACGCCTGAGTCCGCGAGCTTCATCGCGCAGTTGAGCGCGGTCTGGCCGCCCATGGTGGGCAGCAGCGCGTCGGGGCGTTCCTTCTCGAGAATCTTGGTGACCGTCTCGGGCGTGATGGGCTCGATGTACGTCGCGTCCGCCATTTCCGGATCGGTCATGATCGTGGCGGGGTTCGAGTTCACCAGGATGACGCGATAGCCTTCCTCGCGCAGCGCCTTGCACGCTTGCGCGCCCGAGTAATCGAACTCGCAGGCCTGGCCGATGACGATCGGCCCGGCGCCGATGATCAGGATGCTCTTGATGTCGGTGCGCTTCGGCATGACTACTTCTTCCGCGCCTTCATCAAGTCGGCAAAACGGTGGAACAGATAGTGGCTGTCCTGCGGGCCCGGCGAGGCCTCAGGGTGGTACTGCACGGAGAACACCGGCTTGTCGGTGAGCTTCATGCCCTCGACGATGCCGTCGAACAGGGACTTGTGGGTCTCGACCGCGTTCTTCGGCAGCGTCGCGCGATCCACGGCGAAGCCGTGGTTCTGGGAGGTGATCTCGACCTTGCCGGTCTCCAGGTCCTTCACGGGCTGGTTCGCGCCGCGATGGCCCATGGGCAATTTGTAGGTCATCGCGCCGACGGCGAGCGACAGCAGTTGGTGGCCGAGACAGATGCCGAAGATCGGCTTCTCGGTCTTGATGAGTTCGCGCAAGACCGGCACCGCGTACTTGCCGGTGGCCGCCGGATCGCCGGGGCCGTTGGACAGGAACACGCCGTCCGGATTGTGGCGCAGGATTTCCTCGGCGGTGGCCGTCGCCGGCACCACGGTCACCTTGCAGCCGACGTCGGCGAGCGAACGCAGGATGTTGCGCTTGGCGCCGAAGTCCATGGCGACCACGTGGAACTTCGGATCGGACATCTTTGCGAAGCCGCCGGTGCGGCTCCACATGCCCTGGTCCCAGGTGTAGGTCTGGCGGCAGGTGACGTCCTTCGCGAGGTCCATGCCGTCGAGGCCGGGCCACGCCTTCGCCACCGACAGCAGCATCGGGATGTCGAACTTGCCGGAGGGTTCGTGGCAGATCACGCCGTTGGGCGGACCCTTGTCGCGGATGCGGCGGGTCAGCCTGCGCGTGTCGATGCCGGTGAGCGCGATCATGTCGTTGGACTTGAGCCACGCGTCCAGGTGCTGGGCGGAGCGGTAGTTCGACGGCGCGGTGATGTCGTCACGCATGATGCAGCCGCGCGCCGCGACCGTGGTCGCTTCCAGGTCTTCCGGATTGGTGCCGACGTTGCCGATATGCGGGAACGTGAAATTGATGATCTGGCCGGCGTAGGAGGGATCGGTCATCACCTCCTGGTAGCCGGTCATGGAGGTGTTGAAGCACACCTCGCCGACCTTGGAGCCGGTCGCGCCGGCGCCACGGCCCCAATAGACCGATCCATCGTCCAATACCAAAACGGCTGTCGCACCAGCGGGCTGCCCCACCTTGGAAGAAGAAGCAGCGGGAGGACTGGTGTTGGCGGCCATCGTCACGTGCCGCAGAAAGAGGAGAGGAGGGAGGGCGACGTGGTCATTTGTTTCTCGCGTTCCTCTGCCTATATGGGCCCCACTCCTGGAGGAGTTTGGCCGCATCCGCCCGGACCGCTCTCGGCTAGGGCTTGTGGTTCCCCGCCGCGAAAGCAGCCTCGCGCGTCTCGATGATGTGCGTTAAAGGCGCGGTGTAAGCATTCGATCCCGGTGAGTCAAGGCGCTGATCCGCCACAGACTTATCCACAATCTCGGCCCCCAATTTTGGAGCCGACCCGTGTAGACTACCTAACCCAAATTTCCGCGCCCGAAGGTGACAGAACGATGAGTATCCGCGCCAAATTGACCGAAGACATGAAGACGGCCATGCGGGCCAAGAACGAGAAGGTCCTCCATACGGTGCGGCTGGTTCTGGCGGCTATCAAGGACAAGGACATCGCGGCGCGCCCGGCGGGCAATGCCGGGGGCATCGACGACGCCGGTATCCTGGCGCTCATGAACAACATGATCAAAAGCCGCAAGGACTCCATCGCCCTATATCAGCAGGGCAATCGCCCGGAGCTGGCCCAGAAGGAGCAGGACGAGATCGACGTCATCGCGTCCTACATGCCCCAGCAAATGGGGGAGGCGGAGGTCGCCGCGGCGGTGAAAGCCGCCATCGCCGAGACCGGGGCCGCCAGCATGAAGGACATGGGCAAGGTCATCGCCAAGCTGAAAGAGCAGCACGCGGGCAAGATGGACTTCGGCGCCGTGTCCGGCGTGGTGAAGCAGCAACTCTCGGCGTAGGATTTTCCGAATCCCCGCGCCAGAGATTCTGGACGTGTGGGGATGCCGGGGCCCTCGATGGCGAGCTTCTCACCCCAATTCCTGGATGAAATCCGCGCCCGACTCTCGGTGTCGGGCGTGGTCGGCCGGCGCGTGAAGTTGATCCGCCGGGGCCGGGAGTATGTCGGCCTGAGCCCGTTCTCGAACGAGAAGTCGCCCTCGTTCACGGTCAACGACGACAAGGGCTTCTACCACTGCTTCTCGACCGGGGAGCACGGCGACATCTTCGGCTTCGTGATGAAGACCCAGAACCTGACTTTCCCCGAAGCCGTGGAGCGGCTGGCGGAAGAGGCGGGCGTGGAAATGCCGCGCCAGTCGGCGGAGGAATCCCGCGAGATCGCCCGCTCCGCCACCTTGCGCGACGCGGTCGAAGCGGGCTGCGTCCTGTTCGAGAAGGCGCTGTGGGCGCCGGAAGGCAAGAAGGCGCTGGCCTATCTCAAGGACCGCGGCCTGACGGACGAGACCATCCACCGTTTCCGCTTGGGCTATGCGGCCGGCAGCGGGCTCAAGCCGACGCTCCTCAAGAAGGGAATCCCCGAGGATATCCTGATGGAGGCGCGCCTGATCTCGCCGGGCAAAGAGGGCCGCGACAGTTTCGATTTCTTCCGCGACCGGGTGATGTTCCCGATCTTCGATCTGCGCGGACGGCCGGTGGCGTTCGGTGGGCGCGTGATGGGCGAGGGGGAACCGAAGTACCTGAACTCGCCGGACACGCCGCTCTTCCACAAGGGCCAGATCGTCTACGGGCTGTCCTTGGCCCGCGAAGCCGCCTCGTCCAAGCGCGAGATCATCGTCGCCGAGGGCTACATGGACGTGATCGCGCTCGCCCAGGCCGGGTTCACCCATGCGGTCGCGCCGCTGGGCACGGCCATGACGGAAACCCAGATCGAGCTGCTGTGGCGAATCGCGCCGGAGCCCACCTTGTGTTTCGACGGCGACCGCGCCGGCCAAAAGGCCGCGCTGCGCGCCGCCGAACGGGCGCTGCCGCTGCTCAAGCCGGGCCTGTCGCTGCGCTTCGCCATGATGCCGGCGGGCAAGGACCCGGACGACATCTGCCGCCGCGACGGACCGGAAGCGATGGGAACATTGCTGGCCGACGCCCTGCCGCTTTCGGAGGTGCTGTGGCGCCAGCTGCTGTCCGAGCACCCCTCCGACACCCCGGAACGGCGCGCCGCGCTGGAGAAGGCCGCCGAGGCCAAGGCGCGCGCGATCGGCGAGGGGTCGGTCCAGAACCAGTACCTGCGGATGTTCCGCGACCGGCTGTTCACCCATTTCCGGCCGCCGCGGGCGCCCCAGGGCGGCCAGCCGCCCCGGTGGTCAAAGGGGAGGGGGAAAGACTGGCGGACGAAGCCGCAGCCGGCGTTCCCCCCGTCCGGGCCTATCAGGTCCAATGCGATCGAGCACTCGGAGCAGACCCGCGAAAGAATCTTGCTCGCGACCCTGCTGAACCATCCCCAAATGCATGACCTGGTCGAGGAACGCCTCGGGGGCATGATGTTTTCGGACCATCGCCTTGACTCGCTGCGACAAACCGCACTAATCCACGTCGCTCAGAACCCAGACCTTGAATTCGGCGCGTTGGCTACCCACTTGCAGGGCCTTGGGTTTGCTGCGGAAATCGCTTCACTCTTGCATCCGGACGTTTATCTTCACGCGGGATTCGCCCGCCCGGATGCTCCACTGGAGCAAGCAACCGTCGGCTGGGATCACACGTTCGCTCTATGTCAGCGAGCGGGACTTGAGGCCGATCTCAAGCGGGCGGAGCAGGAGCTGGCGGAAAATCCAACTGAACAAGCCTTTGCCGTCTTCAAAGCGCTGCGTGAGCAAGCGCAAGCCTCCGGGGTGGGGGATGAGGATCGCGGCGAAGTTTAACGACTTCGACTGAACACTGTTTTTGAAGAGACGGTCATAATCCATGCCATCAAACGCGCGCGTGAATAAGAAGGCGCCGGCGGCCAGCCATAAGAAGGCGCCCGCCCCAGCAGCGAAAAGCAAGACTGCCGCTCCGGCCAAGCCCGCCGCGAAGCCCGCGCCGACCGCCAAGCCGACCGCCAAGCCGGCCGCGAAGGCTGCGCCCGCGCCCGCGGTGAAGGCCGCCGCGAAGCCGGCCACGCCCGCGCCCGCCCCCGCCAAGACCGATCCCAAGATCGTCGCCGCCACGCTGAAGGCGCTGAAGGCCGCCGGCGGCAAGGGCAACGCCGCCACTGCCGAAGACGGCGCGCCGCCCGCGCCGTCCGGTGACTCGCCGCTGCTCGATTCCACCAATGCCTCAATCAAAAAGCTGATCGCGAAGGCCAAAGAGCGCGGCTACATCACGTATGACGAACTGAACGCAGCCCTGCCGTCGGAGGAAATGACCTCCGAGCAGATCGAAGACACCATGTCGATGCTCTCCGAGATGGGCATCAACGTCGTCGAAGGCGAAGAGCAGGACGACACCGAGGAAGCCGCGGAGAAGGAAGGCGGCGAAGGCAAGTCCGAAGCCTATTCCGGCGGCAATATCGACGAAGACGACGTCGGCCGTACCGACGACCCGGTGCGCATGTACCTGCGCGAGATGGGTTCGGTGGAACTGCTTTCGCGCGAGGGCGAAATCGCCATCGCCAAGCGCATCGAAGCCGGCCGTGAAATGATGATCGGCGGCATCTGCGAAAGCCCGATCACCATCCGCTCGCTGCTGTCGTGGCACGACGCGTTGCAGAACGGAAAGATGCTGCTGCGCGACATCATCGATCTCGACGCCACCTACGGCGCCGGCGCGTCCGACACCGCTTCCGACCAGGAGCTGGAAGTCGATGTCGTGTCCGAGCCGGCGGATGTGGACGAAGACGGCGTCGCGAAGCCGGCGCGCAAGCCCGAGCCGCGTCCGGCGGCGCCCGCTGCCGTGGCCGCGCCGACCGTCGCCGCGCCCGGGATCCCCGGCGTGCCCAGCGGTGCGCCGCAGGGTGAAGGCGAAGAAGGCGAAGAGGGGGCTGTGTCCCTCGCGGCGATGGAAGCCTCGCTGATGCCGCAGGTGCTCGAAGCGCTCGAGCAGGTGGCCTCGACCTACAACAAGCTCAAGAAGCAGCAGGACACGCGCCTGCAGACCCTCACCAAGGGTCAGGAAATCGACAAGGCGGTCGAGCGCAAGTTCCAGAAGCTCAAGCAAGAGCTCGTGGAGCTGATGGAGAACGTGCATCTGAACAACGCGCGCATCGAAGCGCTCGTCGAGCAGATGAACGAACTGAACCGGAAGATGTTGGGGATCGAAGGCCAGATCCTGCGCTACGCGTTGAAGTGCAAGATCAAGCGCGAGGAGTTCCTGCAGGAGCACTACGGCAGCGAGCTCGATCCCAAGTGGATGAAGCGCGTCGGCAAGTTGACCACCAAGGGTTGGAAAGATTTCGGCGTCCGCTACGTCAAGGAAGTCGAGACCCTGCGCGCGCAGATCGGCCAGATCTCCGAGGAAGCCGGCCTGTCGATCACCGAGTTCCGCCGCATCGTCAACACGGTGCAGAAGGGCGAACGCGAAGCTTCACGCGCCAAGCGCGAGATGATCGAAGCCAACCTGCGCCTCGTGATCTCGATCGCCAAGAAGTACACCAACCGCGGCCTGCAGTTCCTCGACCTCATTCAGGAAGGCAACATCGGCCTGATGAAGGCGGTCGATAAGTTCGAGTATCGCCGCGGCTACAAGTTCTCGACCTATGCGACGTGGTGGATCCGTCAGGCGATCACCCGTTCGATCGCCGACCAGGCGCGCACCATCCGTATCCCGGTGCACATGATCGAGACCATCAACAAGCTGGTGCGCACCAGCCGTCAGATGCTCCACGAGATCGGCCGCGAGCCGACCCCGGAAGAGCTGGCGGAAAAGCTGCAGATGCCGCTGGAGAAGGTGCGCAAGGTCCTCAAGATCGCGAAAGAGCCGATCTCCCTCGAGACGCCGATCGGCGACGAGGAAGACAGCCACCTGGGCGACTTCATCGAAGACAAGAATGCCGTGCAGCCGCTCGACGCGGCGATCCAGGGCAACCTGCGCGAAACGTGTACGCGAGTCCTGGCGAGCCTCACGGCCCGTGAAGAACGCGTGCTGCGCATGCGCTTCGGCATCGGCATGAACACCGACCACACGCTGGAAGAAGTCGGCCAGCAGTTCTCGGTGACCCGCGAACGTATCCGCCAGATCGAAGCCAAGGCGCTGCGCAAGCTCAAGCACCCGAGCCGTTCGCGCAAACTGCGCAGCTTCCTCGATAACTAGCGTTTTCGGCATAACAAGATGCAGACGGCCAGACCTCACAGTCTGGCCGTTTTGCTTTAGGCTGCGGGGCGGGGAGGACATCCACATGCGCCTCGTTTGCGTCATTGCCGTCTTCGTCGCGGGCCTCGCACAGGCCGCGGCACCGTTGCCGGAGCCCGATGTCGCCAAGTTCGTGCGCGATTTCGGGTTGATCGAAAGCGCGCGCCCCATGCGGGACCTGCCGGGATGGACAAAGCCGAAGAAGGCCGTCGTCTTTATCGATCGCCCGGACCGCACCGCATGGCTGCAGAAGGTCGTGCCCGGCGTGAAGGTCGTCGGCGTGCGCAACGCCAAGGATGCGACGGCGGAGATCGCCGATGCCGAGATCCTGATCGGCACCTGCAATCCCGCGGCGATGCTGAAGGCCGCGCCGAAGCTGCGATATCTGCACTATCCCCACGGCGGCCTGGACCGCTGCTACGAGAATACCGAGTTCATGAGCGGCCGGTTCCTGATCACCAACGCACAGCGGGTGCACGGTCCGGTCATGGCGCAGCATGGCATTGCATTAATGATGGCGCTGTATCGCGGGCTCGATCTCTACGTGCTTCAGGGGAAGGACGCCAAATTCGGACCCGGCGGTGAAGCGGGCATCCCGCCGGACCGGCTGCGCTCCATTGAGGATCGCACCATGCTGGTGGTGGGCCTCGGCGGGATCGGCACGCCGACGGCGAAATATGCCGCGGCGTTGGGGATGCGGGTGATCGCCACGCGCAATTCCAGCCGGGAAAAACCCGACTTCGTGTCCTACGTGGGCCTGTCGGACGAATTGCCCAAGCTGATCGGCGAAGCCGACGTGGTGGTGATGGCGGCACCGCTGACGCCGGCGACAGAAAAGCTGTTCGACGCGGCGATGTTCGCCCGCATGAAGAAGGGCGCGCTGTTCATCAACCTCGGTCGCGGCGAGCAAGTGGTGAACGAGGACCTGATCGCCGCGCTGAAATCCGGCCATCTGCTCGGCGCGGGGCTCGACGCCACGGAACCGGAGCGTTTGCCGCCGGGTCACCCGTTGTTCGGCGCGCCGAACACGATCATCACGCCGCATATCTCGGCGCACGCGACCGACGACGCGGGCGTGACGATCTCGGGCGGAGCCGGGGAACCGCAGTGGGCCATCGCGCGCGAGAACTTGCGCCGCTATGTCGCGGGCGAGAAGGTGTTCTCGGTGGTCGATCCCAAGCGCGGATACTGATTCAAATATTTGGCGCGCGATCGGACGGAAAACCGGAAGCCCACTTCTCCTGATCGCGCGCCTAGAGCCCCTTCACGAACTTCGCGATGCCGGCGGCCACGCCCTTGGGGTCGGAGAGTGTCGGCAAATTCTCGCCGCCGACGATGGAGACTTTCGCGTCGGGCCGCAGGGCGCAGACCTCGGCGAAGCGCGGATAGAAGAAATCCTCCGGCGTGGTCATGAAGAGCAGGGGGCACTTCAGTTTCTTCACCAGCGCCATGGAGTCATGGAACGAGACGGCGCGGTAGGCCTGCGGGCGTGCGCGCCAGTTGCGGATCATGCTGGCGACCTCGTCGTGTACGACGGCGAGATCGGCGTTCGGGTTGAACTTGGCGCAGTAGTTCCAGTTGTCGAGCAGATGCGTGCCGTCGGCGCGGGGCGCGATCGGCTTGTCGTAGTGGCCGCGGAACGCCTCGCGCTCCTGTTTGGTCATCGGGACCGGCCCGAGCATCATCACGCTGCGCACGCGCTTGGGGTGCCGCGTGGCGATCTCCGCCGCGAGGCTGGACCCGGTGTGATGCCCGAACAGGTGGAACTGCTTCACCTTCAGCTTGTCGAGCGTCGCCACGGTCCAGGCGGCGTACTTCGCCATCGACGGCCAGCCGGCCGGACGGAACGAAGCGCCGAAGCCCGGCGTGTCGAGCGCGATGAGCTGATTGGGCAGGCGCAGGTGCGCCATCACGTCGACGAAAGAATCGGCCGAGCACGCGGTCTGGTGCAAGAACACGATCGGCGGCGCACTGCCCTTGACCGCCAGCACATGCATCTGGCCGGCGGGCAGATCCACGTAGGACTTCACAATCTTGCGCACGACTCACTCCCTGAAACACATCCCGCAGTGCGATGTTAACGGCCCGCGTGCATTTGGCCGAGAGGGCGTTGCAGCAAAGCCGCAGGGCCTCAAAAATCGACGCCGCTCCTCAGTATGCGGTCACGTGTCCGTCGGTTCGTATCTTGGAATGAACGTCGCGCAGATGTTATCCATGCATCGGTGGGCCGAGGGGCTCTCGCGCGCAAGAGGACGAATCTAGGTTCATATCGTGAACCTCGGTGGTCGATTGCGCAGCCACTGTCAGAGGGGACACACATGCTACGCCGAACTTTAAAAGGAGCCGCGATCAGCCTCGCGGTCGCCGCGACGGTCGTCGCGGTCGACGTCGGGCAAGCCTGGGCGCAACTCGAGGAAATCGTCGTCACGGCCCGTAAGCGCGAAGAAGCGCTGCAAACGGTTCCGCTGGCGATCACCGCATTCACCAGCGACGACCTCGCCAAGCGCACCGCATCGGGCATGAGCGACATCGCGCGCCTGACCCCGGGCTTCAGCTTCGAAGACTTTGGCGGCACCGGCAACACCGCGCCCGTCATCCGCGGCGCCACCCAGATCGCCGGCTCGACCGAGCAGCCGGTCTCGTTCTTCCTCGACGGCGTCTACCTGCCGCGCGCCTACGTCACCGACGTCGGCTTCTGGGGCATCGAGCGCATCGAAGTCGTGAAGGGCCCGCAGAGCGCCCGTTACGGCCGCAACGCTTTCACCGGCGCCGTGAACTACGTGACCAGGAAGCCCGCCCAGGACCGCTGGCATGTCGAGGCGGAAGGCACCGCCGGCATTTACAAACGTCTGGACGGCGCCGTGCTCGTCAGCGGGCCGATCGTTGCGGACAAAGTGGCCGTGCTCGGCGGCGTCTATAAGTCGACCTTCGACGGCAGCTGGAAGAACCTGCATCCGTTCTGCGACAGCTACATCCGCCCCGGCACGAACTGCCGCGTCGGCGGCTACGACAAGACCACCTACAACTTCGGGGTCACCGTCACGCCGACGGACAAGCTGACGCTGGACCTCACCTACTTCAACTTCAAGAGCAAGCGCGAAGAAGCGCAGCTCTCCTACTTCGGCGAACTCAACTCCCGCAGCGACCTTCTGAACTGCGGCACGGATAACAACGTCGTCCGTCCGCCGCCGAATGCCTCGGCCGGCAATTGGCGCCGTCTGTATTGCGGCTCGATCCCGTTCAACCTGATCCCGATCGATCCGCGCGGCTATGCCAGCCAGATGGGCGCGAACTTCATGCGCGTCGGCATCGGCTACGAAATCACCGACGCGATCCGGCTCGACTACACGTTCGGCCGCGTGCAGGCGGAAAACCGCGTGAATATCTACAACGACCAGCTGCCCGGCTGCCCGTACTTCACGGATCCGTTGGGCTGCGTGTTCTCTACGGTCGGCGTCAGCGGTCACCGCACGGAATCGCACGACATTCGCGTGTCATACGACGACGACGGCATCCTGACCGGCGCCATCGGATTTCTGTACTCACCGTCGCGCGACAACAGCTTCAACGCGTTCGCATCGGCTCCGATCCTCACCTCGGTGCCGACCTCTCCGTTGCGTCCCGATGTGCGGAGCGATTACGGCGCCACCTACGTGGTTCTTGGCCAATCCCTGACCAAGAACAAGATCAAGTCCCCGTTCGGCGAAGTTCAGTTGTCCTTGATGGACAAGCGCCTGCGAATCGGCGTGGAAGGCCGTTGGACTCAGGAGGAGCGCTACCAGCAGGCCCTGGCGTCGGGCGGCTCCGGCGGCATCCTGGCCTTCGGCGGCGCCTCCTACACCGCGACCTACAAGTTCTTCACGCCGCGATTCACGGTGGACTACGACTGGGCGCCCGACCACCTGGTCTACGCCTCGGTTGCGAAGGGCGTGAAGTCGGGTGGTTTCAACACCACCTCGTTCTTGCCCTCGAACCGCATCTATGGCGGCGACAAGAACTGGACCTACGAGATCGGGACCAAGAACACGTTCGGCGCCCTGCGTCTGAATGCGGATGTGTTCCTGATCAAGTGGACCAACATGCAGATTCCGGCTGCCGACCCCGGCAACCCGGCGGCTCTGCCGATCGTGATCACCCTGAACCTGGGTAACTTCACCTCGAAGGGTTTCGAGGCTGAGGCGGCCTATGCGTTCAACGACAACTTCTCGATCAACAGCACGGTCTACTACGGCAGCTCGACTTACGACACGGGCACCTATCACTTGAACTACGCCCGTACCCCGGCGATCTGCGACAACATCGTGTGTCCCACCAACGGCTATATTGGCGGCAAGCAGTCGCCGCGCGCGCCGAAGTGGATGGGTACCGTGGGTGCGGAGTTGAAGGGTGGCCTGACCGGCTCGCTCGACTACTACGTCCGCGGCGATTTGGCGTGGCAGTCGAAGGCCTATGCCGACGAAATGAACTTGGCCTACGTGGACCCGCGCGTCCTCGTCAACGCCAACTTCGGCGTCACGCATGAGAACTTCGACGTCATGTTCTGGATTCGCAACGTGTTCGACCGCAAGTACCTGGCGGTCGCGGGCATCCAGCAGCCGAACGTCGCCTACAACGGCAACATGGGTGACCGCCGCACGGCCGGTGTGACCCTGAAGGTCCACTACTAGGCGGATCGATCTTTCGACGGACAGGGCCGCCGCGAAAACCTCGCGGCGGCCTTTTTCTTTTTAGGTCCGCAAGAAGAAGACGATCGTCACCGTCACGCACACGGCGGTGATCGCCGCGCGCAGGTGCTTGGGGTTCATGCCCCGCGCGACATGGGCACCGAAATAGCCGCCCAGCAATGCGCCGGCCATCACCACCAGGGCCTGCGGCCACCACACCTTGCCGCCGGCCGCGAACACGATGATGGTGATTCCATTGATGGCGCCCGCGAGGATCGTCTTTGTGGCGTTCATGGCGTTCAGGTTGGTCAGGCCGAAAAGGCCGTAGAGCGCCAGCATGACGATGCCCATCGCGCCGCCGAAATAGCCGCCGTAGATGCCGATCAGGAACTGGATGAACAGCAAGGCCGCCGGTCCGATCCGGAACAGCGTCTGCAGGCGCGGCGTGATTTGGGGCCCGAAGGCGAAGATCAGGGTCGCGGCGAGCAGCAGCCAGGGCACAATGACGTCAAAGGTCTTGTCTGGTGTGTATAGCAGCAGCACGGCGCCGATCACCGCGCCGACCAGACTCACCGCCACCATGGCTTTGAACGGCACGTTCTCGACGTGCTGGAAATCGCGGCGATAGGCCCAGGCGCTGGCAAAGCTCGCGGGGAACAGGGCGACGGCGTTGGAGGCATTTGCCACCACCGACGGTACGCCGGTGAACACCAGGGCAGGAAAGGTGACGAACGTGCCGCCGCCGGCGATCGCGTTCATGATGCCGGCGATGAACCCCGCCACCGCCAGCAATACGTAATCCGTCATGGAAGACCCCCGCGCGACAGGGAGAATGGGGCGGACACGGAGGGCACGCAAGCCGGGTGCGGCACAGGCCAGCCTGATTTAATCGCTTGTTGCCGGCATTGGTGTCCCTACGATGGGGCGACCGGCTGAGCGTGACCGGATTGATCTTTGGGGCGTTCCGTGACGGGTTTGATGAAGCGTGCCGGCTGGCTCGCCTTTTATGCGATTGCCGTCAGCGGCGCCGGCTGGTTTCTTGCCGCCAAATTGCAGAGTGTGTCGTCCGAACTCCAGCAGGAGCGTCTCGCGGCGCTGGAGTCCGTTCAGACCCAACTGTCGTTGTCGATGGTCGCGGCGCAGAGCTATGTGGAGCTTCTGCAGACCAGCGTGCAAAACGAACTCGCCGTCAGGCCGAAAGTCGCCCCACCGTCGCTGCTGCTCGAAGCCTTGAGGGCCGACGCCGCCGGGGTCTATGCCCTGGACCAACTGCCGCCGTCCATCGGCAAGGACGAGGTGGGCAACCTGACGGGCTTCGGCGGCCTGAAGGGGCGGGACGACTACTTCCGCAAGGAATTGGAAGTAGCGCTTTCGCTGCGCTCGGCGTTCACCAAGATCATCCAGACCCTGCCGAATGTCGCCTGGGTCTACTATGTCTCCGCCAGCCGTTTCGAACACGTCTATCCGTGGGTGCCGTCGAGCCAGGCGGCCTACAAGGATAACGACCTCAAGATGGAGTACTTCCAGCGCGGCCTGCCGGAAAACAACCCCGCGCGCACGTCTTATCACACCGATATCTACGAGGACGATTTCGGCAAGGGCCTGATGATCACCATGGGCCGGCCGGTGTACGACGGCGGGCGGTTCACCGGCATCGTGGCGCTCGACTTCACGCTAAGCACCTTGGACACCGTGCTGGCGCGGTATCCACGCAGCGCCGGCGAGGTCTTTCTGATCGATCCGAAGGAAGCCGTCATCGGCTACTCGCGCCGCACGGATTCCAAGGAAGCGGTGACGCTGCCGCCTTCACCCGAGATCGGCGCTCTGGTGGCTGCCGCGCGCGCCGATCACGATCCCCATGTCGGGGAAACCCAAGCGCAAATCCTCACGGCCCAGACGATCCAGGCATTGCCGTTCGTGCTGGTCGCCATGGCGCCGCGCACTGACGTTTATGTCCAGGTGCTGCGGCGGTCCGCGGTCGAGTTCATCATCTTCCTCGCGGTCTTGTCGCTTCTGGGCTTCCTGGAGTGGCGCCGCCGCGTCGCCGGCGAATTGTTGGCAGCCAAAAATCAGGCGGAGGA
The DNA here is from genome assembly GCA_965279655.1 of Rhodospirillaceae bacterium. GTDB lineage: Bacteria > Pseudomonadota > Alphaproteobacteria > Rhodospirillales > Rhodospirillaceae > SCTM01. The sequence goes on along the minus strand of OZ257255.1, from coordinate 2,666,430 downwards.
GGCGACACGGGCCAAATCCTCGTTCCTGGCGATGATGAGCCACGAAATCCGCACGCCGATGAACGGCGTCATGTCCATGGCGGAGATGCTCGACCAGACCGACCTGTCCGACGATCAGCGCAGCATGTCGTCGGTGATCCGCGGCTCGGCCTCCGCCCTCCTGACCATCATCAACGACATCCTCGATTTCTCGAAGATCGAGGCCGGCAAGCTCGATATCGAGAATACGGCGTTCTCGCTTGTGGAGGTTGTCGAGAGCGCCGGTGAACTGATGAGCCAGCGGGCCGACGACAAGGGGCTGGCCCTGGCGACGATTGTCGATCCCGCGGTGCCTGTGATGGTGAACGGCGATCCGGCGCGGGTGCGTCAGATCCTGCTCAATCTCATCGGCAATGCGATCAAGTTCACCGAATCCGGCGCGGTGACTGTGTCCGTCGGCTTGACGTCCGGGGCGAACGCCCAGGCTCCAGTGGTCCGCTTCGCCGTGTCGGATACCGGCATCGGCCTGACGCCCGAACAGCAGGGGCGCTTGTTCAAGGCCTTCGCTCAGGCCGACGTCTCCACCTCGCGCAAATACGGCGGCACCGGCCTCGGGCTGTCGATTTCCCAGCGCCTATGCGAACTCATGCACGGGACTATGGGCGTGACGTCGGAGATCGACCACGGCTCGACCTTCTGGCTGGAACTGCCGTTCGCTGTCGCCGATGTCACGCCGCCCGCCGTCGAGATCGCCGATGCGCATGTGACGCTTGTCGGCTTCCACGGCAATACGCGTGAGGCCATGGCGAACATCCTCCAGGTTCATGCGGTCTCCGGTGTGACCTGGCTCGATCTCGGCGATGAGTGGGCGCTTGCCGCGCTCGCAGGGAATGCCGATCGCCCAATTGTATTTGTGTCCGTGCAGGGCGGCGATACGAACGCGCTCGGTACCGGCTACGCCCTGGTGAAGCGGGCGGGCGCTGCTGCGCGCGTCGTGCTGGTCGCCCCGCGCGCCCTGGCATCGACGTTGAACGAGGCGGAGAGCGCCGGCTTCTTCGCGACCGTGACCTTGCCGTTGCGCCGCGCGCGCGTCGCTCAGATCATCGCCGCCGCTTTGGGCCGTGCCGACCTCGGTCAGCGCACGGCGATGGCGGACGAAGCCGCGAAGTTCGAGCCGCCGCCGGTGGAGGACGCCCGCAAGGCTGGCGTTCTGATCCTGGTGGCCGAGGACAACGCCACCAACCAGATCGTCATCCGGCGAATGCTGTCGCAGCGCGGTTACGCAGCCGAGATCGTCGAAAACGGCGTTGAGGCCTTGCGGAAGATCGAGGCCCACGCGTCCTATGGTCTTCTGCTGACGGATTTTCACATGCCGGAAATGGACGGGTTCGCCCTCACGGCGGAAATCCGCAGACGCGAGGGTAGCGGCGGTGCTCGACTGCCGATCGTCGCACTCACCGCCGACGCCTTGCCGGGGACAGAACAGCGCTGCATCGCGGCCGGGATGGACGGCTATCTCACCAAGCCCATCGACTCACGGGCCCTGACGGCGGCGCTCGAGGCGTGGTTGCCGAACGCGGCGGCCTTGCGTCAACCGGCCGCCCGCGGCGCGAGAAAGGCCGCGTCACCCCAGATCGACCCCCAGATTTTCGATCTCGTCCGCTTTACGGACACATTCGGCCCGGCAACGGAAGAGACCCGCGATATCCTGGGGCGGTTCCTTGCCGATGCCCGGAAGATGGCCCAGGCCGTCAACGCGGCCATGGACGCGGAACACTGGAGCGATGCGCGCCACCACGCCCACGCGCTCAAAGGCGCCAGCAGTTCGATCGGCGCGGTAAGGCTTGGCCAATTGGCCGGCGACGTGCAGGATTGCCTGGACGGCGACGACCCCACGTCGGCACACTTGTTCGTCGGGGGGCTGGAAACAACGGTCGATGAAGTGACGCAGGCGGTTCAACCGCTGCTCGCTAAGGGATAGAAGGCTGATGGCCGGCGATGAAGACCGCTACAAAGGCGTCTCTGTTCTCATTGTCGAGGACGAGGAAACGACGCGCGCGAGCATCCGCAGCCAGCTGCGGCAGATCGGCATCCAAACGATCCTCGATGCCGCCGACGGCAAGGCCGGGCTGAACGAACTCGCACGCACGCGGCCCACGCTGGTCCTGTGCGATGTGCACATGAAGCCTGTGGACGGCCGCCAGTTCCTCAAGATGGTTCGCACCACGAAGGTGGACTGGGTGAAGAACATCCCGATCATCTTCCTCACCGCCGATGCCAACCCGGACACCGTGGCGTTCGCGAAGGAATTCCACGTCAACGGCTATATGGTGAAGCCGGTCTCTGTGAACGATCTGAAGACCCGCATCGACGCGGTACTCAAGGTCCTCGACCGTTCGGCCCAAGCGCAGGGTTTGTAGGTTCCATCCGCGGCGTCTACGCCCAACATGGCGGGTGCAATTGCTTGACCCTGCGCCCGCGCCCACTACTGTCCCGCCCACGGTGGGCCTGTAGCTCAATTGGTTAGAGCAGGCCGCTCATAACGGTCTGGTTGCAGGTTCAAGTCCTGCCGGGCCCACCAACTTTTCAATGACTTATGAAGCGAGTTGTCGAAGCAAGCCAACCTCACATTTCTCGGGGTTCTACCGGCACACGGTCTGCAACTTGATCGCTTGGGTGCACAACGACCCGTTCGTCGTCCTTCAGGCCTTCGACAACTTCGGCCTCGAGACTATTGCGCACGCCCAGGGTCACCCGACGTAACAGCGCCACACCACTCTTGGCGCCGCCGTCATTGACGAACACCGACCAGTCCTGGCCCGTGCGGAAGAGGGCACCTACTGGGACCTTGAGCACCTTGGACCTGCGTTCGATGATGATGCGGGTCATCACGCGGTAGCCATGGCCCAACGATTTCCATTGATCCGGTGGCGACGCGAAATCCGTAATTATGTTGACGCGCTGCTCCTCGATACCCAGGGCCGAGACCTTGGTAAATCCAAACGGCTCCACGCGCTTCACCGTCCCCAAGAGCGGCGCCGGGCCACCCCATTCCTCGATCACGACACCGTCGCCCACGTGGACTTTCACCGCGTCGGCCGATAAAAAATCAGAGACAATCTCCAGGCTCGCGGGATCGCCAATTTCCAGGAGCGGGGTGCCGGCAGGCAGCAAGCCTTCGCTCTGTTGCAGGCGACGCAGGATGCGGCCGCTTACAGGGGCTCGCACCGCGACCAGGGCTCCTTTCGAGACCGGCGCGCGCCCGCTGCTCGCCCGGGCGATGGCAGATCGCGCGTGCTCCAAATCCCTCTGCCGTTGGGCGAGCGTGGTGGTCGCTTGATCCAACGCTGCTTGTGCGGTCCTTTCAGACAGTCGTGCCTTGTCAAGGCCTGACTCAGAGATGGTGGCGTTCTTATGAAGTTGTTCCGCGCGGCGCAGTTCCGATCGGGCGAACGCCAACTCCGCGCGTGCGCGCGCCTGCTCGGCTTCAGCCAGTCCGACGCCGGCCTCGGCCTCCGACCTGGCCCGCGCATCCAGTAACGCAGGGTCCTGGGGCTGAAACAGAGCCAGTACGGTTTCTTCGGCGACGACCGGGTCGCCCGCCTCCAGCGTGATGCGCTCCACGCGACCCGCGACCGGTGCCGAAACGACGTAGGCATTCTGCACGCGCGTTTCGCCTTCGTCGTCCACCGATACGATCAGGTCACCGCGCACCACGCTCGCGATGTCCACCGCAACCGGCTGCGATCGGAGCGACCAGGCCACAAAGGCCAGGATGCCGACGCTCATCAGCGCGATCACGGTTGCGCGCCGGCTCCAGCCCTTCAAGCGAGCGCGCCAACCTGTCGTGAAAGAGTCCGTATTCGCCATTACTTATTCCCGCGTCTTGAGGACGCCGATGAGGTCAAGGTTATAGACTCGTCGCCGAATCAAAAACCCGCAGCCGATCGCGGACATGACAACCACGATCACCGCGAGGCCGAAGGTGGATTTGCTGATGATCATAGGGAAACTGTACATGCTCGTCGTCAGCATGGGGGACATCAGCCACGCCAGTCCAAAACCGAGCAAACAGCCGAATGGCAGCGCAACCAGCGTCACAATCGCCAACTCACCCAGCAGAATGTAGGCGACTTCCGCCCGAGTGAAGCCGATGACCCGAAGACTTGCTAACGCGCGCGATCTCTCCGACAGCGCGATGCGCGCGCTGCTGTAGGAAACCCCGAAGGCAATCAGCACGGCAAAAGAGACAAGGATGCCGATCATCACATACATCGTGCTTTCCATGGTGGTCCTGAAGCCGATGAGGGTTGCGTCCCGCAGCGCAACTCCCGCTGTGGCCGGCGTGCTCTTGATCGCCTTATAGAGGGCGTCGAGCTGGCTCTTATCGGCCAGCGCGTAGATGCCGGTTACCGTTGGGCCCTCTCGCATGAGGCGATTCAAAGCCTCTAGATTCATGTAGCCGGAAAAGCCCATGTACTGCTCGACAATCTCCGTGACCTGCAAATCCACGGTGGGCCGTCGCTCCTGCATCACCTCGACCGTTACCGTATCGCCCAGCGCAAGGTGGAGTTCCCGGGCCATATGAGTCGATACGGCCAGACCTCCGGGCGGGGGATCAATCGGCTTCAGCGCGGTGTCGAGCAATCGACTGAGGTTGGCGTGCGTGGCCATTCCCGTAATAACCGTGCGCTTTGAGTATTGGCCGTGCACGAGGCGGACCGACACAACGCGTACCGGCTGGGTCGCCAGTACGCCCGGCAGATGGCGCACCTCTTCTTCGATATTGGCGGATCGCGGCTCGGTAAACGTCATCGTCAATGTTTGCCGTTCCGCCTGGAAGAAGACGACGTTGATGACGTGATTCACGGTGTCGGTGAAGAACATGGACGCGACCAGGATGCCCCCGGAAAGGGCGATGCCGATGACGGTCATACCCGTGCGCAACGGCCAGCGGGCGACGTGGCGGAACATCATGCGGGTCGGTTGGCTAATGCGGTACCGCTCGAAGAAGCGCGCGAAACCCGAGCGCCGGTAGGTCGTGGGCATCGGGGGAGCCATGGCGACTGCCGGTGACAGCTGGATTGCCCGGCGCACTGCATTCACGCCGCCGATGAGTCCCGCGAGCAGGCTCACAAGCGCGGCGAGGAGAAACACACCGGTATCGATGCGATAGGTCAGCAGGGGAAGTTTGTAGTAGGCCGCGTAGAGGTCGGTCATGGCGCGTCCGAGCTTGACGCCGAACCCAAGTCCTAACACCAGGCCAAGGATAGTGAGGGCAAGAACCAATTTGATATACTGCCAGCCCACCTCCCAATCGGTGTATCCGAACGCTTTCAAGAGTCCGATCTCTTCGCGTTCTGTCGCCACCATGCGCGATATCACGATATTGAGCAGGAACGCAGCGACGCCCAAAAATATTGGCGGCGCAATACTGCCCGTCGTGGCCATTTGTTCGAGTTCGTTGGACAAGAAGAAGTTTGAAATCTGGTCTTTCCGGCTGTACGCGCCGATGCCGCCGTAGGGCCGCAGTATGTCGTCCAGCCGTTCGAGCACCGCGTCCACGGGCGCTCCGTGCTGAAGTGTCGCGGTGACATTATTGAAGGCATTCTCAAGGTCGAAGGCGGCCGCCAGGGAATTGCGGCCCATCCACAGCACGCCGAAGCGCTTGTCGTCAGGCATAATCTGGCCCGGCGCGAGCGCGTACACATACTCCGGAGTCAACGCGATGCCGACGATGTCGAGTGTGCGCCGCTTTCCGTTAATGGTGGCCGAAATGTGGTCACCGACATCAAGTGATTGAGCTTTGGCGAAGGCTTCGTTGACGATCACCTCCGACGGACGACCGGCGGCGACCAGGCGGCCCCGCCGCATATCAACGTCATTCAACATCGGCCGGCCGCCCTCGGGGATCGACATCATGTGGCCTACCGCCGGCTCGACCATGCCGGGGATGTCCATCATCACGCTAACCGCGATGCGCGTCTCCAGCGTGGCGATGCCGGGAATTGTCTGAAGCCGTTCGGCGAGAGTGTTCGGAGCGCGCTTGAGCGAAATGAATACGTCGGCAAACCGATACCGTTCGTAGAACGCGTCTTTGCTCGCATTCAATGACGCCATGCAGCCGAACGTGGCGACAAGCAAGCCAATGCCCGCGGCAACCACCGCGGCGATCGCGAGGATCTGCCCGCGTATGCGCCAAAGATCGCGCAGCAGCTTGCGATTGAGCGGCGTGATGTCGGCCGATTTGGACCAGGCCAGTAATCTGCGCGATATGAAATTTACCACGACAATGCCTCTGGCCGCACGCGTGTCTTGTTTTCGTGGACGCTCGCGATCCGCCCATCGGCAAATCGGATCACGCGGTCAGCCATGCCGGCGATTCCGGCGTTATGGGTAATGACAGCCGTCGCCGTATTGAGTTCCTCGTTGGCGCGGGCGATAGCCTGCAGCACAAGAATGCCCGTCTTGCTGTCGAGCGCGCCGGTCGGTTCGTCGCACAGCAGGACCGCAGGTCGCTTGGCGATTGCGCGCGCAACCGCGACACGCTGCTGCTCGCCGCCGGAAAGTTGTGCCGGGAAGTGGTCGAGCCGCTGACCCAGGCCGACCAGTTCCAAGGCCTCTTCGGGACGCATGGGGTTCTTCGCGATCTCGGTGACCAGGGCCACGTTTTCGCGCGCCGTGAGGCTCGGAATCAGATTGTAGAACTGGAAGACGAATCCGATGTGATCACGGCGAAAGCGGGTCAGTTGATCCTGGCTGAACGCGGTGACCTCCGCGCCCTTGAAATAGAGCTTGCCGGCCGTGGGCTGATCCAAGCCGCCGAGGATATTGAGAAGCGTGGACTTGCCGCTGCCCGACGGGCCCAAGAGGACCAGGAGTTCGCCTTCGGTCATAAGCAGATCGACCCCGCGCAAGGCCTGTACCTGCGTTTCCCCGGTCTCGTAAACCTTCGAGATGCCTTCAGCGCGAAATGTCTCAGATTTCATTGAGAGGCCCCCGGCGCCTGGCAAGGACCTTCGCTATCCGATACTTCGCATTGGCGTGTCGGTCTCTCTGAGCCTTCGGCGACATCATTGGGCGCGCGGCGTAGAGTCAGGCTTCAATTGAACCGAGGCGCGCGCAAGGCTTCGATAGAGATCGCGACGCTTGGCAAGCGGCCACCAATCGTAAAGAAAAATCTCGATTGGCTTCCAGTTCGCGACCCAGCCGAGAATAATCAGACCTTCCTCAAAAAATCGGCCAAGTTCGCTGTTCTGAACGAAAGCAGAGATAAAGTGATTGGCGATAAAACATCCGGCGAGAACCGTGAGGCCGATGCCGAGAGATCGTCGCCCGATGCGAAAGAGTTCGTTGAGATCGAGGCTGATGATCCCGGCTCTGTAGTCGAAGTAGCGATTGAGCGCTGCGCACACCTCCGCGGCGTTGGCGGTGGCCGCTTCCGCGGCTGGAATGTGAATGACGATTTCTATCGGGTGAGCGCCCCGCAATTCGCGCGCCCAATCGACAATGAATTCTTCTGCATCCTTATCGAGGTCGCGCTCGCGAAAGGGAAATGGATCGAGCGAGCTGAATAGCTGGGCGAGCTTCTCGATCCGAACCTGAATTACTGCATTGGAGCCGGGAGGCATGTCAGTCCACTCATGCGCGGTTGAACCGAGCAACCGCGCAAAATGTTAAGGCAGCGGCCGTTTTCGCCCATCAAGCATTGTCGCGAAGAGGATTGCCTCGTGCGCGTAGCTCGCGAGCAGTACGCCGCCACCGTGTAATGCGTGGACATCCCCAACACGTTCTGTTCGCGCCTTCTTGTCGGCGTCCGACATCAGAGTTCTCCCCAGCATGGCATACGTTGTCACACTTGCCGATCTCGGTCTTTCTCAGCATTGACCGTGATCAAGACGACCAGAACTGGTTAAGTACGTTCAATATTGCAGGGAGCCGATGGCCTTCACCTGCCGGGCCCGCCAAATCGCCAGCCGCATGTCCTTGCGTGTCTTTGCGAACGCGGTGAGTTCAGATGCGTGACTCCGCGTGACTGGCGCGTCGCAACCGGTAAAGTATCGGCATATTCACCCGGGAGGTTTTTCACCATGGCTCAGGGCAAGTCGTCGCGCCGTTCGTTCATGGGTGCGGTGGCGGCCGTTCCCGCCATTCCGCTGACGGCGGCCTCCGCCGCTGAAGCTGCGGCGTCCAAGAAGAATACACGTAAGGTGGCGCCGCCGCCCATGAGCACGGCGGACATCAAGCCGTGGCTGGGCACCTGCGCCCAGGTCCCGTCACCAAACTTCGGGCAGGCAAAGAGCAAGGAAGACGCGCGCGAGGCCCTCGCCAAGCATATGCCGAAAATGGAAGGCGTGATCCGCAACGCCGCCGATCGGGGGTCCGATCTGGTGCTGTTCCCTGAATTTTCGCTCGGCTCGGCCGGCAATGACCTGAAAGGCGTGCTCGACTACCCGGGGCCGGAAATCGAGAAGGTCCAGAAGATCGCGCAAGCATACAAGACGTACATCGGCACCAACGTCTACGCGCGCAGCAAGGATTTTCCAGGGCGCTATCTCAATACGTCGCTGCTGATCAACAAATCCGGCGATGTGGTTCTGGTCTCTTATCGGCTGCACACCTACCACTCGAACTCGCCGCACGATTTCTGGCAACGCTTCCTGGATAAGGTCGGCATCGAAGGCGCGTTTCCGGTCGCGCGGACGGAGTTGGGCAATATTTCGATGCTGCCGAGCATGGACTTCATGTTCCCGGAATTGTCTCGCATCTTCGCGCTGCGCGGCTGTGAGACTCTTCTGCACACGACATCGGAGAACATCGTGGACGTGTGCACCAAACGCACACGGGCGACGGAGAACATGATGTACGTGATGTCCGCCAATGGGCCTTCGATGCGCGGCCAGAAGTCCATGGAGGTGGGCTCGAAGATCATCGACTTTGAGGGCGAGGTGATGGCCGGGCTGAACGAGGGCGTGGACGGGACCTGCCAAGCGACGATCGATATCGAAGGCCTGCGCCGCCGCCGCTCGGACCCGGACACCGTGTCGCCGCAGTCACGTGGTTTCCTGGGGGCCAATTATCTCAGCCGTCTGCGCATCGAGGCGTATCGCGAGGTGTACGACGCCGTCACGTTGTATCCGGCCGACACCTATAAGGAAGGCACGGTGATGACCGCCGGTATCGACCCGGGTCGGAATCCGGAAAACCTGGTGACGTCGCTGCAGAACATGGTTCAGGCGGGTTTGATCTCGCCGAAGTATGTGAAGAAGCCCAAGGCGGGCGACGGACCAGCCTATGGGGGCGGTTGAGCGCGCGTCACTTCGCCGGCGGAATGGGACAAGGCCAAGCCCTTTGGGCGGCGATGGCTACGTATAGATAGGCGGGGCGGTCCACCAAGCCCGAGATGTGCCCCATTTCCTCAAACGAGAGCTTCGCCCACTGCGCGAAGTCGAGGTCCGCTGGCGGGCACCAACGGTATCCGCCGGCATAGCGCACGTTACGAGGCTCGTGCCGGACGAGGGTGGCCCAGGAGATCGCGAGGTCATCGATCGCGGTGAGATAAGCAATGCACCGCGATAGACCCGTATCCCCCAATGGATCGCAATCATCCCGCAGTTCCTGAACCGAGTAAGGTTCGGCGGCGCACGCGCTCGTGATCGATACGCGGGCCACGAAGAACAATGCCACCCACGCGATTTTGCGCATTGTGTCGATCTCCATACTCTCGCCCCGGCGGTGCCGGCGTTTTGGGGGTTACGGTAGCGATGCGGCTATTCTAAGTTTTTGGCAGAGTCCGGAGTCGGCCCAGCCCCTGGAGGAGAGTAACGCCCGCCATGCGCCGCCTGCTGAAAATTATTTCGCTCTCCGGCGTCGTGATGTTCGCGTTCGTACTCGGCGCTGCCCCGGTGAATGCCGATGGCGATGACTTTTTCGCCTTTCAGCTCGGCAATAACGAAGGGACGAAGAACGGTTTTGTGGGCAGCGTGAAGGACGACAAGGGCAATTACCTGAGCAGCGCGATGCTCACCGTCGTCGTCAAAGCGCCCAGCGTTGACGAGGCTGATGACAGCCCCATCGAAGTCACCTTCAAATCATTCACCAACAACATAGGACGCTATCGGACCCTCAGCGTCGACGACATGGTGTCCGTGATCAGCGGCGCCCAGGTCGCGGTGAAGGCCGAGGACGTCACGTTGGTGGGCGTTTCGAAGGCAGGGTACAAGCAGATTCGCCGTCTGGATCGCAGTCGCGCCGGTCAGCCCATGCGTGAAATCGACTTTGTCATGAAGAAGGTCGACAACTGACGCGAGCGCTCTCGGGACTGTCAACTTCTGACACCCGGCGTTGAAGGGGACCGGGCTGGATTGACGCGGGGCGCGCATATCCGCAAAGCTCCCGATTAGACGATCTTGGAAGGACAGTCCGATGCTTAAAGCGTATCTCATCTCCGGCGGCTTCCTGGTGACACTCCTCGCGGGGTTCTCGACGGCACACGCGGCTTCTTTGCCCGGTCTCGGCGAAGTCACGGGCACTGTGGCCGGGCCCAAGACTGAGATCGTTCCGGTCTACCTTTACAACGAAGAAAAGCACGTGGGTTACGGGGTGTTCGCCGTCAACGGCACGTACCGCGCCACCAATATGTTTCCCGGCCGCTACACCATCACCGTGCAGAACTTCTATATGCCGAGCAAAGTCGATCTGGTCATGGACCCGGTGCCGGTCGCTGTCACGGCGGGCGGCCACGCCACGGCCAATCTCGCGCCAAAAACCGCGCCGCCGACGCACAACTACACCGGACGCGAGATTTACCGCGATGGCGTGGTGGTGAAGACCTACGAAGAGATTTATCCGCCGGGGCCGGGACGCAAGATCGCAGAGAAGACCTGCATCGTGTGCCATGGCGTCAACTTCCTGCCGAGCAAGACCGGCGCGCGCGAGACCTGGGAAAGTCTTCTCCATCTGATGATCGATCGGCAATCCGAGGGCGGCTTGTTCCAGGCCTCGATTGCCGACGGACCGCCGATCTTCGGCGAAGAGCGTCTGCCCCGCGATGAAATCCCCGTCCTGCTGGATTATCTCGCGGCGAATTTTGGCCCCGAGGCCGAGCAGCGCGCCGTGATGCAGAATGTGTGGCCGACCCTCGACGGCCCGGCTTTGGCCAAAGCGCAGTACATCGAATATCGCGTTCCCAACACGCCAGGGCAGGGGAAGCGCACCTCGCATGATGTGCACTTCAGCCTGGACGGCATTGTGTACATCAGCGATTCCGGCGGGAACCGGATCGTGCGTGTCGATCCGGCAACAGGCGAGACCAAGGACTACAAGGTGCCGGATAAGAACGCCACGCACGGCATCACGGTCGATGGCGATGGAACAGTCTGGTTTTCGGGCTCCGGAAATTTTGTCACGCATCTCGATCCCAAGACGGGTCTGTTCGACCAGTACCAGGATGTTCAGATGGGGCTGCACGGCAATACGCCGGTGTTCGACCAGAAGGGCAATATTTGGTTCACCCAGCTGCTCGGCAACAAGATCGGTCAGTGGGACCGCGCCACGGACTCAATCAAGTACTGGGAGAGCCCCGTTGCCGGCGCGGCGCCCTACGGCGCGGACATCGATCACCAAGGCAACTTCTGGTATGCCGAGTACTTCACCGGTGCCTTCACGCGCTTCGACCCGAAAACCGAGAAGTTTACGCGCTTCAAGGTTCCAACTTGGCCCAACAGCCTGCGGCGCGGCGGCCCCGATTCAAAGGATAACTTCTGGTTCGGCGTCTACGGCTACATGGGCAAGTACGACGCACAGGGCAAGATCCACTACTACGGCAAGCTCGGTCGCATCGACGCGAAAACCGGTCAGGTGACCGAACGCGACGTGCCGATCGAGTATTCACAGCCTTACGACGCGAAGCCCGACGAGCAGGACAACGTGTGGATCTCGTCGATGAATTACCTGACAAAGTTCGATCCAAAGACCGAGAAGTTCACCGTCTATCCGATGGCTGAACGCACGGACGCGCCCAAGATCGAACCGACACGCGACGGCGCGATCTGGTACGCGCCGCGCACCGCGGGTGGCGCTGGCTACGGCAGCTCTGCCAGCGTCCTCTATCCGGACAAGGATGCGATCAAGACGCTGCGCGCCATTCCGGGCCCCAATCTGAGCAACAACTACATCTCCAAATACAAGGGGCCGTTCACGCCGGTGAAGGGTGTCGTGAAGACGACGAAGCCTGGCGCGCAGAACAAGGTGGATTACACCGATCTGACCGTCGGCAAGACGCGCAAAGTGGGCGCCCAAGGCAATCAAGCACCCGCACGGCAGCTCGAAGATCAGTGATTCAACGTTGAAATCGGCGTCCGCGCACCGCGAAGCCGGTGCGTGGACGTTTCATTATTTCTGGGGCTTCACCATCGTGATGCGGTCGCCCCAGGTGCTGCCGAGGTAGATCGTGCCGTCCTTGACGAGCGCGACCGATGCGCCGGGGATCGTCTCATCCTGGTGCTCGTAAAGCACCTTGAAGGCGAGCGTTTTCGGATCCATTTCGACCACTGCGAACGGGAATGTGCAGGGTGGGCCGTTGAGCGTGCGGCACAGCCGTGTGCCGAGGATCTTGATGCCAGTGTGGCCCACGCCGATCAGTTTGCCGTCGTCGCTCCAGGTCAGATTGTCGTTCTGGTGCGGGACCGGCGGGCTCTCCTGGCGGTTCGAGCCGTCCGCGTTGATGACGATGATGCGTGAATTGTACATCGACGCGATGTAGATGCGCCCGGTCTTCTGATCGACCTGGATGCCGTTGGCGAAGGCCGCATCGCTGTTGGGGATGCGCGCCCAGCCGCCGTCCCGCGTCCAGCGATAGGCACCGCCGATACCCTGACCGAGGAACAGCTGTACGTCGGTCCAGAACGTGCGGGGCTTGGGAAACGTATGGCTGACGACGAAGCCTTTGTCGCCGAGCGCTGCAATGTCGTTCGGCGACAACTCCTCGGGCATCTTCACGCAGCCTTCCCAGCCGACCGCGATGTCGTCGCCATTGACCGTCATCCGGTAACGCTCCACGCGTCCGCGGTTAGACACTAGCAGGCGCAGCGAGCCGTCCTCGACCGTGCTCAAGTGGATCGCGCCGGTGCCGATCGTCGCCGGCGGATCGCCGCAGCGCGGAAAGGTCTCGGTCTCGGTCGGCACGGGCGGGGTGGTGAGCAGGGGCTTGATCTCGCGCGTCTTGGGATCGATCAGCACCAAGCGCACCTTGTCGTGCGCGCCGGTCGTCAGGAGCCAGCGCGTGCCCGGGACGATCTCCATGTCTTCCGGGCCATTGATGCCGCAAAACACGTTGTCGCTTGCTGTGCAGGCAGCGATCTCATGAGTCTTCGGCGTGCAGCCGGACAAGAGGGCGCCCGTCGTTACCGCTGCGAGAAACCACATGCGCATGATTGTTCTCCCCATCACCCGTAGCCCTGCGACGCAGGGCATCGAGATATGCATCCCGCCATGAGGTTACTGTGAGGCCTTACCGGGTGCCAGCCGTTGCACAGCCTCCGCAACCACTGTCATTAGCTGACAGCGCTATGAGACCTCACGCCCGCGCTTCGAAAACGCCCGACCGGTCCACGCAGTGAGATGCGCATGGCATAGCGCGTGGAAAGCCGATTTCACATCTGGGGGCATGCCCAAGCATGGCCTATCGTGCCGCAGTTGAATTTTACGGGGGGACAACCATGCGCAACGTCATCGTTCGTGGCTGCTTTGGCTCAATGGTCGGCAGCTTGCTGTGCACTGCCGCCGTCGTCATCACGCCGGCCTTCGCACAGACCGGCAATCAAGTCGGCGGTCTCGAAGAAATCACCGTCACGGCCCGCCGTACGAACGAAAGTTTGCTCGACGTTCCGGTGACGGTCGCGGTGATGACCTCCGAGGCGATGGAAACGCGCAACATCACCGACCTCTACGGCATCGCCGAGTACACCCCCGGGCTCAAGCTGAACGGCACCTTGAACAGCCGCAACGACCGCTCGCAGCAATCGATGATCATCCGCGGCATGACGCCGACCTTCGGCGGCAACGTCTCGGTCTTCATCGACGGCGCGCCGATCATCGGCTCGGGCTTCGCCGAAGGCATTGAAGACCTGGCGCGCGTCGAAGTCATCAAGGGGCCGCAGAGCGCGACGTTCGGACGCTCGGTGTTCGCCGGCGCCATCAATCTCGTGACCAAGGATCCGTCGGCGACCGACTATCACGGCAGTGTCTCCGCCGAGGTCATGACGCACGACGGCCACGACATCCACGGCGGCATCGAAGGGCCGATCATCCGCGACAAGCTGGCCTTTCGCTTCAACGCGCGCAATTTTCGCACGGATGGCACCTATGTGAACCAGGCGCTGCCCTCGGAAAGGTTTGGCGCCCAAGCAACGGATTCGTACACCCTCGCGCTGCGCGCGACGCCGGCCGACAATCTTTCCGTCAAGTGGTTCGGCAGCTACTACACGATCGGCGACGGCCCGGGCGGACCATTCAAATCTACCTCCGCTGACTTCAACTGCGCCGCGGGTTCCACGGGCGCTGCGCTGAACTATCGCTGCGGCGAGATCCCGAAATTCAGCCTGAGCCGCCTCGCCGCCAACGACCAGATCGACGTGCCGGTGCGGAACGTCATCTTGTACAACTCGACCGGCCGCCTGTACTGGCCCGAGGGCATTCCTTCGACGTTCACCGATCATGCCGGACTGGAGCGCCACGTCGTCCATACGCATGGCATCATCAGTTACGACATCGCGCCCCTCGATGCGACGTTCTCCTCGACCACGTCCTACGACGACGCCAAGTCCGTGATCCTATTCAACGTCGGCTCGGAGGACATGAGCAATGTCCCCAATCCGAATTACAATGCGAGCACGGTTGCGAGCCTGCAGCCGTTCCGGGGCTACATGTTGTACAGCCCGAGCCACGCATGGGGCTGGTCGCAGGATGTCCGCCTGCAGGGCGGCGCGCAGAGCCGCATCCACTGGACGATCGGCGGCAGCTATTACAGGCAATCGACCTCCGGTTCGCTGGGGTCGCTGCAGCAGACCGGTCCTGTCGTTTCCGGCACGCCGAACTTGTCGACGACGAAAACCAAGGGCGTCTACGCATCACTTGGCTACGACATCCTCCCCAACCTCACGATCTCGGTCGAAGGCCGCTATCAGAACGATAAGATTTCCGCGTTCAGCTACATCGTGCCGACGACCTTCACGCCCTACGTCACGCCGGCTGTGGCCTTCAATCCGTTGATCACGATCAGCCAGAACACCTTCAAGCCGCGTGCCCTGATCCAGTGGCATCCGACCGAAGATGTGATGGTCTACGCCAGCTATGCCGAAGGCGGTAACCCCGGCGGCTTCAATGCCAACCTGATCCAGTACAACGCCTCTCAGCAGCAGATGCTGAAGGATTTTTACGGCGTTCAGCTGGAAATCCTGCCCGAGAAGATCAAGAGCTGGGAACTCGGCGTGAAAGGCACGTTCCTCGATAATCGCGCCCAGATCACCGCCGACGTCTACCACGCGCAGTGGATCAACCAGGTCATCTCGTCGCAAATCGCGATCACCAACATTCCCGGAATCCTGCCGACCTCCTTGTTTACCTTGAGCACCAATGGCGGTCAGACGAACTTCAGCGGCGTCGAGGTGGAAGGTACGTTCCGGGTCACGGAGGAGCTGACGGTCAACGGGTCCTTCGCCTACAACCCGAGCACCATCAAGAAATACATCTGCACGATCTGCCGACTCCAAGTGACGGGCAGCAATGACGTCACCGGCAAGCACCTGCCGGCGGTCGCCGCCACCACGGGCAGCCTCGGCGCGCAGTACACGCGCGCCCTGACCGACGATATCGACGGCTACCTCCGTGTCGACTGGAACTACCAGGGCAAGATCTGGGAAGACGAGACCAATCTCGCCTGGATCCCCGCGAGCAGCAAAACCGCCGTGCGCGTCGGCGTCACACGCGGCAACCTCACCGCCGAAGGCTATGTCACGAACCTGTTCGACGACACGAGCTGGAGCGGTGTCCAGCGGAGCACCGACGTGTTCCGTCCCGGTGTGAACGACATCATCCTCGGCCTGCCGAAGCGCCGTACCTTCGGTCTGCGCGTCCGAGCGTCGATGTAGATCGCCAACATCCCTCGGACGGACATCAAGTCTGTCCGAGGGCTCAGTTGAGCAAAGTCGGCGCTTAGACCGGCTGCGTCTTCGGTTTGATGTTGGCGTTCATGTGGAAGAAGTTGGTGGGGTCCACCTTCGTCTTGATGTCCACCAGGCGCTTGTAGTTGCCGCGATAGGCCTGGCGGATGCGATCCTCCGGATCGTCGTAGATCGCGTTGACGTACGGCCCGCCTGTGGTCAGCGATTCGAACTGCTTATGGAAGTCGCGCACGTGCTTGATGCCGGGCGCCGGGTCAACGCCCGCCGCCCAGTCCACGTCCACGCTGCAGGAGAATAGGCCGTCGCGCTGGGCGAACGCGGTCGCGCTCGCCGCCACTTTGCTGATCGCGCCGCCTTGGTAGGCGAACCGGATGCTGGTCCGCGGCACGGCGGCGCGCATCATCTCGTCGACCAGCATGTCGATCGTCTTTGCGTCGAGCTTGCTGAAGAAGCTGTTCCGCCCGTACGCGAACCGGTCCGACAGCACCGGCCCGTCGCCAACCGATTGTTGCCTCACGTAAGCCATCTCATCCATGCGATAGGCGACCGGCGTGCCCAGCACCTGCAGCGCCGCGACCGCCTTTTCCGCGGCCGCCTTCGGTCCGAGGAAATTGCCTGAAATCCCCGCGGTCACCGTGCCCCGATCGGAGATGCGCATGTTGGCGCTGAGGCTCAGCTCCGGCGGTGCGGCGGCGCACATCTCCAAGTACAGCTTGAGTGTGTCCTTCACCTTGTCGACGGGGAAGGTATAGGAGAACGAGCTGATCACCTGCTCGAAGTCGTGCAGCTGAAACACGAACTCGGTGACGATGCCGAAGTTGCCGCCGCCGCCGCGTACCGCCCAGAACAGGTCCGGATTTTCCTTCGTGTTGGCGCGCACCAGGCGTCCATCGGCCAGCAGCACCTCGGCCTCGAGGAAGTTGTCGATGGTCAGGCCGAACTTGCGCGCCAGCCGCCCTTGGCCGCCGCCCGTCGCCAGCCCGCCCACGCCGGTGTGGGACACGGTCCCCGCGGTGGTGGCCAGTTTGTGTGGCGCCGTGGCGCGGTCGAGGTGGCCCAGGAATGAGCCGCCCTTCACGCGCGCGATCTTCTTTGCCGGGTCGACCTCGACGCCGTTGAAGCCCGAGATATCCATGATCAGGCCGCCGTCGACCGTCGAATAACCCGACGAACTGTGCCCGCCGCAGCGGATTGCCGTCAGCAGGTCGTTCTTTCGCGCGAATTGTAGCGTCGCTTTAATGTCGTCAAGGGACGTGCAGTTGGCGATCAGCGCCGGCTTGCGGTCGTAGACCGGGCTCCACACCCTGCGTGCGCGTTCGTAGTCGGGGCTCGCCGGTAGGATCACCGTGCCCTTGATGCTCTTCTGCAGATCCGACACGGCCGCGTCGGACAGCTCGATCTTGGCGCCGCCGCTTGCGAGGGCCGGCGCGGCCTGTGCCGTGCGCCAAGGCGAGGCCGAAGCCGCCGCGACGCCGATGACGCCGCGCAGCAGCGCACGCCGATTGAAACGGGAGGAAGTGACATTCAAAGGATGAGCCATGAAATCGCGATCCTCAAACAAGCCGTGGCGGTGGCGTTGAAACGGAAGCGGGCAAGTGGCTATCGGCGGCGCGGCACGTCTTGGCCGTGATCAGTATCAACGAAGACGGTGGATTTGAACAGTCCGGCCGCGCATTTCGGGGCGCGCCCTGTCGCCAGGTTGGTAAATAATCTTGACAAGTCCCCCGATTGTTTCCGAGGCTCATCCGAACCCCGGGAGGCGCCATGGACGTGCAGAACGCCGCGATATCTGCGGCCCCCAATCTCCTCGATCCCGCGACATTCAAGAACGGCCATCCGCACGCGGCGTATGACCATCTGCGGGAGCACGCCCCGGTCTATCGACACCCGGGTTCCGCCGTGCAGCCGGGATTTTGGGCGCTGACACGCTACGACGATATCAGCGCGGTCTCCCGCGATTCCAAGAACTTCACTTCGACCAAGGGGTTTCGTCTGGCGACGGACAAGCGCATGAGCATGGCGCCGGAGATCGGGCGTATCCTCAGCCGATTCGTGATCGCGATGGATCCGCCGGAACATTCGGGCCATCGCGCGCTGATGAATCCCGCGTTCACCAGCTCCGCCTTGGCGCCGCTCGCGCCGCTGGTGCAAAAGGCGGTCTCCGATCTGCTCGATCGGTTCGGGGATGCGGCGGATGTCGAGTTCGTTTCCGAGGTGGCGGCGATCGTTCCGATCAAGACGATTTGCGCCATGCTCGGCGTGCCGTCCGCGGACGAGCCCCGGGTGTTCCACTGGACCAACGGCATCTTCGGTACGGACGACCCCGATTTCGCCCTGAGCCTCGAGGAATCCAATCGCAATTATCTCGAGATTTTCGACTATGGGCGCTGGCTGCTCGCGGAACGGCGGCGCGAGCCGCGCGACGATCTCATGACCATGGTGGCCCACGCGGAGATCGACGGAAAACCGCTGGAAGAGGCCGCGCAGACGAGCTTCTTCTCCAACATGTTGGCCGCCGGCAACGAAACCACGCGGAGTTCGTTGGCGGGCTCCATATGGGCGCTATCGAAGCACCCGGGCGAACGTCAGCGCCTGATCGACGATCCATCCTTGATCGGCGGCGCGGTCAACGAGTTGCTGCGTTTCTACAGCCCGGTCTTCCAAATGATGCGCACCGCCAAGGAAGATGTCGTGGTCGGCGATCAAGCGGTGAAGGCCGGCGAGCGGGTCGTCATGCTTTACGGGGCCGGCAATCACGATGCGGCGATGTTCCCGGATCCGCACCGGCTGGACATCACCCGCGCCAACGCCGCGCGCCATCTCACCTTCGGCATGGGTCCGCATCACTGCGTCGGCTCGCGACTCGCGGCTTTGCAGTTGCGCATCATTCTGGATGAATTCCTGAAACGCTTTCCAAAGTTCGAGGTCACGGGCGAGCCCGCCTATATCGCCACGAATTTCGTCGCATCGATCAAATCCCTCCCGGTCCACCTGGGCCGATAACGCGAGCGCATGGCCGAAAGTATCAACCTCTTCGACACGGCGACCTATCTGTCGGGTCATCCGCATGGCGTCTATGACGCGTTGCGAGCCGAAGCGCCGGTCTACCGCCATGGCGGGACCGAGAAGCAGCCGCCGTTCTGGCTGCTGACCCGCTATGCCGACGTCGAGGCCGTGTCCCGCAACAACAAGCAATTCACCTCGACGCGGGGTTTCCGCCTGCCGACGGACCGCAAGCTGAGCCTCGATCCCGCCATCCAGACGGCCTTGATGCGCCAGGTCCTGGCCATGGACCCGCCGGATCACATGAAGATCCGCAAGCTGCTCAATCCCAGCTTCATGCCCGCCGCCTTGAGCCTGCTGGAGCAGGGGGTTCAGGCCTATATCGCGGAGCTGATGGACCGGCTGAAGCCCGGCAGCACTGTTGAGTTTGTCGAGGACGTCGCCGCCGTCATCCCGATCAAGTCGATCTGCAAGCTCCTGGGCATTCCCGCGGCGGACGAAGGCAAGATTTTCGATTGGACCAATCGCCTCGTCGGGGCCGACGATCCCGAGTACGCGCCGTCGCTGGAAGAAACCAACCGCACGTACAGCGAGGTGTTCGAGTACGGCCGCTGGCTGATGGAGCAGCGCCGCGCCAATCCGGCGAACGATCTCATGAGCGTCGTGGCCAATGCGGAGATCGACGGGCAGCCGATCGACCCCGCCGCCCGGGACGGGTTCTGCATTCTCTTGGTTGCCGCCGGCAACGAGACCACGCGCAATTCGCTGACCGGCGCGATCTGGGCGCTGACCAAGCATCCGGACGCGCGCCGCAAGCTGCTGGCCCAGCCGGACCTGATCCCCGGCGCGGTCGAGGAATTCCTGCGCTACGTGACTCCGGTCATCCAAATGATGCGTACGGCGACCGAGGATGTCGAGGTCGGCGGGCAGACCATCAAAGCCGGCGAGCGGGTGGTCATGCTGTATGGCGCGGCCAACCACGACCCCGCGATGTTCACCGATCCGCATATCCTCGATCCGACGCGGGAGAACGCGAAGAAGCATCTCGCGTTCGGGATCGGCATTCACCATTGCCTCGGCGCGCGCCTCGCCACACTCCAACTCCGCGCGATGTTGGCGGCGCTCTTGCACCGTTTCCCCAACGTCGAGGCGGTGAGCGAGCCGACTTACCTCGCCAGTAACTTTGTCCTGGGCATGAAATCCCTGGACGTGAAACTTCACTGAAGGATTGCCGTCCATGACCAATGTGCTGATCGCCTTCTATTCCCGTGGAGGTATGACGGAGGGACTTGCGAATGCAGTGGCGGAAGGCGCCATGGGCGTCGGCGCGGAAATCCGTCTCCGCCGTTGCCGCGAAGTCGTCAGCGAAGAGGTGATGAAGGCCGCGCCTGGTTGGGCCGACGCCGCGGCACGCATGAACGCGCTCTATCCGGCGCCGACGGAAGACGACGCGAAATGGGCGGACGCCATCGTTTTCGGCAGTCCCACGCGCTTCGGTATGGTGAGTTCGGAACTCAAAGCCTACATCGACAGCCTTGGCGCCTTGTGGTTTCGCGGGAAGCTGAACTTGAAGGTGGGCTCGGTGATCACCGCGAGCCAGACTCTCCACGGCGGCAACGAGACCACGGCGTTCACGATGTTTGCACCCCTGACGCATTTCGGTATGGTGATTGTGCCGCCGGGATATGGCGATCCCGCGATGTTCAAGGCTGGCACACCGTATGGCGCCTCGGCCGTGAGCGGCGGCAAGCCCGACGCCAAACCCAGCGCCGAGGTTCTGGATGTCGCGCGGTACCAGGGGCGCCGCGTGGCGCAAGTGGCGGCGGCATTGAAGCCGTTGCGAGGCTGAAGGTCAGGGGCCACGTTCCATGGATTTCGATCTACCCGCAGAATTGCGCGACTACCTCGGCGTGCTCGACCGCTTCATCGATGCGGAGATCAAGCCGCTTGAGGGGGCCGACGACAACATCCGCTACTTCGATCATCGCCGCGAATGGGCGCGGACCGATTGGGATCATGGCGGCCTGCCGCGCAAGGAGTGGGAAGAACTGCTCACGCAGGCCAAACGCCGCGCCGACAAGGCGGGGCATCTCCGCTATGCCCTACCGAAAAAGTTCGGCGGCAAGGATGGCACCAATCTCGGCATGGCGGTGATCCGCGAGCACCTCGCCGCCAAGGGGCTCGGGCTTCATAACGATTTGCAGAACGAGCATTCCATCGTCGGCAATTTCCCGACGATACTGATGTTCCGCGACTTCGGTACGCCGGCGCAACGCGAGACGTACATTCCCGGTGCGCTGAACGGGACGCAGTCCTATGCGTTCGGCCTGACGGAGCCGAACCATGGGTCGGATGCGACCCATATGGAAACCCGCGCCGTGCCGGAGACGCGCGACGGCAAGCCGGGTTGGCGCATCGACGGCGAGAAGATGTGGATCACCGGCATGCATGTCGCCAGCCACTGTCTCCTGTTCGCGCGCACCGCCGGCGAAGACGGCGACCACATCGGCATCACCTGCCTCATCGTACCCAACCCGACGCCGGGAATGGTGATCGAGGAGTACATGTGGACGTTCAACATGCCGACGGATCATCCGCGCATGTCGTTCACCAATGTTTGGGTGCCGGAGGAGGCGATCCTCGGAAAGCTCGGGCACGGGTTGGAACTCGCGCAGCATTTCGTCCACGAGAACCGCATCCGGCAGGCGGCATCCAGCCTGGGTGCCGCACACTACTGCATCACCGAAAGCGTGAAGTACGCGCGCGAGCGTAAGCCGTTCGGCGAGGCCCTTGCCAAGAACCAGGCGATCCAATGGCCCCTGGTGGAACTCGCGACTCAAGTCGAGATGCTGCGGCTGCTGATCTACAAGACCGCCTGGGAAATGGACCGCATGTCGAAGGCGGACGTGGCGCTGCACCTGTCGGACAAGGTTTCCATGTGCAACTACTGGGCCAACCGGCTGGTGTGCGAGGCGGCGGACCGCGCCATGCAGGTCCACGGCGGCATCGGCTATTCCCGTCACAAGCCCTTCGAACACATCTATCGCCACCACCGCCGCTACCGCATCACCGAGGGGGCGGAGGAAATCCAGATGCGCCGGGTTGCCAGCTGGCTGTTCGGCTTCGCGGGACCTCGAAAAATCAAGACCCCCAAGAAGTAGCGCCATTCACCCGCGCGTTTGACTAGGCGGGGTTTGCACCCTATGCAGGTACCTGGATTCAGCAGGGGAACGCGGGCGCGCGATGGCGAGGCATTGGAAGCTCCATATGAGCATGCTGATGGGGGTGTATTGGTTCGATAACGCCCTCCAAGCACGCCTCAAGAAGAAGGGCTTCAAGAGCGTCACCCGTACGCAATCCCTGATTCTGTTGAATGTAGCCATGGGCGAGCGGCGTGCGGCCTTGTTGGCCACGAATCTGGGCGTCAGCCGCCAGGCCATGAGCCAGATGCTTGCCTCCATGAAGAAGCGGGGCTTGATCACCATCAAGGCCGACGAGAGCGACAAGCGCGCGCAGATCGTCACGTTCAGCGAGCAGTCCCAGGACATCCGCGATGCCGCTATGACGATCCTGGCGCGGCTCGAGCGGGAACTCGAACGCCGGATCGGCCCCAAGCACGTCGATGCGCTGCGTAAGGCGCTGGACCTCGACTGGGGCCCGCCGCTGCTCGACGACTGATCGCCCGCCGTCCCCGTTCGCAATTGCGATATGCGCGGCGCCCGGCCCGTTTGAAATACTCAAGATAATTGACTAATTTCCGCGCGGCGTGTTACCGCAGCGATGCGCGTTCTCGCGCGATCTGGCGCACGCCCTGGGGAGGACTCCGCATGACCTACCGCATCATTCAATGGGCGACGGGAGCGATCGGAAAGACTTGTCTGCGCGCGATTATCGACCATCCCGATCTGGAACTTGTCGGCCTCTACGTCCATTCGGAAAAGAAAGCCGGACAGGACGCGGGCGACATCGCCCGGCGACCGAAGACCGGCGTCATCGCCACGCGCTCCGTGGATGAGATCGTCGCGACGAAGGCGGACTGCGTGCTCTACATCCCGCTCAATGCCGGCGATGTGAAATCCCACGACGAGACGATCAAGCGTCTTCTGCGCTCCGGCAAGAACGTCATCACCACGGTCGCGCATGTCTATCCGAAGGGCATCGGCGAGGCCTATGCGGCGGGCTTCGAGGAAGCATGCCGCGAGGGCAAGTCGACCCTGTTCGGCACCGGCATCAATCCGGGCTTTATCGTCGAGCGTATCGCCGTGGCGATGACCGGCACCTGCGTCAAAGTCGACGAGGTTCAGGTCACCGAGATCTACGACGTGTCCGAAGTTCTCTCGCCGGCCTTCGTGTTCGATCTCATGGGGATCGGCAAACCGCAGTCCGACTTCACCGAGGGACGCACCAAGCTGCACGAAGTGTTCGAGCATATCTTCCGCGAGACGATCGCTTATGTGGGTCACGCGATGGAGATCGAATTCGACGACATTGTGCCGAATCACGAATTCGCCGTGACGCCGCTTGGCTCTCACATGAAGGCGGGCGAGGTGCCGCCCAACGGCGTCATCAATTTCCGCTGGCGTTGGCAGGGCATGGTGAAGGGCAAGCCATTCTTCACCTATCAGATGCTGTGGATCGGCGACGCCAAGCTGCCGGGCTGGGACCACAAAGACGGTTGGGAGATCGAGATCAAGGGCGCGCCGGGCGTGAAGATGCGCATCGACTTGGTGGAACCGGAAGGCTTGCCCGACCGGTCCAAGGCCATGCAATACTGCGTCGCCGGCCCGGTCATCCGGGCAATTCCCTCGGTCTGTAAGGCGCCGCCAGGCATCCTCGTGCTTCCGGCCTTCGCGCCCTACACGCCGCGCATGAAGTGAACGAGGCCAGGATGACCTCCGCCGTACTGCCGGGGCGCGATGGCACTTACGCCACCGACATAGATCAAGCCGTGCGCAAACATGCGCGAACACGACCTCTCGATCTCGCCGTTCTGTCGGATCAATGCCTTCTGACCTGGGCCGATCTCGATCGCCGCGCGGATACGCTGACCTATGCCCTGCGCCACGCCGGCCTCAAGCCGGGCAATCACATCGGTTGGCTGGGCCGCAATCGCTTCGAGTTCGTCATCCTTGCGCTGGCGGCGCGACGCGCGCGACTGATCATCGTCAGCCTCAACTGGCGTTTGTCACCGGCCGAAACCGCGACCATCGTCGCGGATTGCGAACCGAAGATCGTTCTTCTCGAAAGTGAATTCGCTCCGCTCGTGGCGGGCGTGATCCCCGACCCGAACGATCCGCGCCTTGTCTACCTCGATGCGGTCGCCGGCAAGCAGTCGTTCTCGGATCTGATGTCGCGCGGCGGCGAGGCGCTGCCGCCCCTGACGCCGGAACCGTACGATCCGCTGTTTCTCTATTACACCTCCGGCACCACCGGAAAGCCCAAGGGCGTGCTGCAAGGCCGCTTTCAGGCGGATGACGCGGCGGCGCGGCATGGCATTCACTTCGGATGGGATGCGACGTCCGTCACGTTGATCGTCGCGCCCGTCTTCCATCTCACCGGCGCGTCTTGGGTGCATTCGAGCCTGTATCTGGGTGCGCAACAGGTCGTCAGCGCGGCGACATCGGCGGCGCTGATCCTGTCCGCCATCCAGCGGTGGCGCGTCACGCATACCGTGTTGGTGCCCACCATGATCCACATGGTGATGAACGAGATGATCGCCAGCGGCCAGTCCGTCGATACGCTCAGGACCATCACCTACGGCGGCGCGCCCATGCCGGTCGCGCTGTTGCGGGAAGCCCTGGTGCGCTTCCCGAACTGCAGGTTCGTGCAAGGCTATGGTCTGACGGAAACCAACAGTCCGGTGACTTTCCTCGCGCCCGACGATCACGCGCTCGAAGGGCCGAAGTCGAAGCTCAACTCGGTCGGCCGGGACTATCTCGAGATCAAGGTGCGGGTTTTCAACACCGATGCGGGTGTCCCCTGTAAGCCGGGCGAGATCGGCGAGGTGCAGATCAATTCGCCCTGGATCATGTTGGGCTACCGCAATCAGCCCGAACTCACGGCCGCGGCCTTTACCAAGGACGGCTGGTTCCGTACCGGCGACGGCGCCTATATGGACGCCGAGGGCTATCTGTTCCTGGCCGACCGCATCAACGACATGATCATCACCGGTGGCGAGAACGTGATGCCGTCGGAGGTGGAAAACGTCCTCATCCAGCATCCGGCGGTCTCCGAAGCTGCTGTGTTCGCCATCATGGACCCGACGTGGGGTGAGACCATCTGCGCGGGCGTTGTCGCGAAGCCCGGCATGACGGCCGTGCCGGATGAGTTGATTGCCTTCACGCGCGACCGCTTGGCGCACTACAAATGTCCGCGCCGTGTGGAGTTCATCTCCGCCATGCCCCGCAACGCCATGGGCAAGATCCTGCGGCGGGAACTGCGGCTCCGGTTCAATCCGTCGCAGGCATAGCGCCTGCTGAAGAGGCATCCATGACGGGCAGGCACGCGGGAAGGATCGCCGTCGTCACCGGCGCCGCACAGGGCCTAGGCCAGGCCTTCGCGCTCAAACTCGCGGCGGACGGCGCGCGGGTGATCGCCGCGGATCGGAATGCGTGCACGGAGACCTGCGCGAAAATCAAAGAGCAGGGCGGAACGGCGGAATCGGTCGTGTGCGATCTCGCGCAGGACGGCGGCGTCGCCAAATTCACCGCGCAGATCGAACGCTGCGATATCCTGGTGAACAACGCGGGCGTGTTCCCTAGTCAGTCCGTCTCCCAGATCACCGCGGAGGACTGGCGGCGCGTGATGGCGGTCAATCTGGACGCGCCATTCCTGCTCAGCCGCGACCTCTCCAAGGGCATGAAGGAACGCCGCTGGGGCCGGATCATCAACATCACCTCGGCCACGGTCGCCATGGCCGGTCCTGGGTCGGCCCACTACATCACCAGTAAGATGGGCCTGATCGGCCTCACGCGCGCGCTGGCCACGGCGCTGGGGTCCGCCGGCATCACGGTGAACGCCGTCGCACCCGGCCTGGTGCGCACGCCCGGCGCCACCCAGCGCTTCGAGGAGGATGCCAAGACGCTCGGCCTCACCTTCGACGTCTACGAGAAGTACAAGGCCGGCCAATCCATCAAGCAGACGATCGTGCCGACCGACATCGCCGGCGCGGTGTCGTTCCTGGCCAGCGAGGAAGCGAGCTTCCTCACCGGCCAGACCATCGCCGTCGATGGCGGCGTGATCAGGCTGTAGCGCCAATCGGCTCCATCTGACGCAGCACGGCGCGCCCGAAGGGACGCAATCCGATGCTGAGGATCAGGATACCGATCGGTCCGATGATGATCGCCGCCAGCGCCATGGACGACCCCACCGCGGCCGGATCCTTGAACACCCTATCCGTGATCAAGGCGATGGTGGTCGGACCGAAGGCCGCGCCGATGACGGAGACGACCAGCAGATAGACGGCCGTCATGCGCGCGCGCAGCGGTCCCGGGGTGAGGCGTTGCAGGGACGTAGCGCCCGCGGGATAGGCGAAGCCGCCGAAGAACGCCAAGATCGAGAACAGGGTCGCGGAGAAGATCGCGTCGCCCACGAACGGTGCGGTCACCCCCATGATGATCTGCATGAACAGGCCGATGATCCCGACACGCAGGCCTGCGTCCGGCTTGTCGCGCCATTTGTCCGTCAACGCGCCGCCGGCCAACGCGCCCAGTGTGCCGAGGACGAGCACGCCAAGGCCGAGGTAAAGACCGGATTGCGCCGGGGTCAGGTGGTGATGCCGGATCATGAACGTCGGGGCCCAGGCGCTCATGCCACTGAACAACAGGCCGCAAACCGAGAAGCCGATAAAATGCGCGGCGATGGCCGCCTTTCGCGTGCGCGCAAAGGGCCAGAACGGCGGAACAACGATCGGACCCGCGGCGGCGGTTCGGCGCGGCTCCGGGATCGTCATGGCCAAGGCGGCGACAAGGACACCGGGCAGGCCGACAACCAGGAAGACGACCTGCCAGCTGCGCAACTCGCCAACGGGGGTGTCGATCGAACCCATGCTGGAGGCAAGGCCGACCACGGCGCCGCCGACGATCAGCGCCAATCCGGCGCCGATGTGAATGCCGGAGGCGAAGAAGCCGAGAGCCCGTCCACGCAGGCGTTCGGGGAACAGGTCACCTACCAACGAGAATGTCGCCGGGCTCAGGGTCGCTTCACCGATGCCGACGCACAGGCGCGCGGCGAACAACTTCCAGAAACTCGTGGCCAAGCCGCACGCGGCCGTCGCCAGGCTCCAGAAAAAGATGCCGATGGCGATGATGCCGCGCCGCGATTTCCGGTCGGATATCGCCGCGATCGGGATACTGGCGGTGCAATAGAAGATCGCGAAGGCAAGGCCTTGCAGAAGACTGATCTCCGTATCCGAAAGCCCCAGGTCCCGCCGCAACGGCTCGACCAGCAGGGCGAGGATCGTTCGATCGATGAACGAGACGGTGTAGGCGAGGAACAACACTGTCATCGCCCACCAGGCGCGGGCGGGCGAGGGATAGCTCTCGGTTGCGATGTTCATGATCAGATCCGCCACAGGAATGAGGAAGAGGGCATGTGAGAACCGTCGTCGATGCCCACTTCCGCCTGGACCAGGCGGTTGAGATGAGCGTTCAGCCGTAAGATCGTGTCGCGATGGGCTTCGGGATCGCGCGCGAGATTGCACATCTCCCATTGGTCGGTGGCGGTGTCGTACAGTTCCAAATCGTTACGCCCCGCGAGGTTGGCCCAATCCGTCGGCGCGTGGTGATCGCGCGGGCTGAAGTAGCGGGCGAAGCGGTAGCGGCCGTCATAAATGCCGCGCATGAAGGTGCGGTACTGCCAGTCGACATCAAAAGGCGGCTTGGTTTCGATACCGGCGCGCTTCACCGGGTCCGCTTCCATCGATGCGTGCGAACGCTTCGTCCGTACGTCCGGGCTGCCGGAATACAACGAGCTGTACGCCATCAGCACGCCGCCGGCCTTCTCTCCGCGCAGCCCGGGGGCGTTGGGAGATGCCGTGGCGCCCGATAGATCGTACCCGACCATGCCGGGATGACGACCGCGCACGGCTTCCACATCGATCCCGGCCAAGCCGAGCAGCGTCGGCACGACGTCCACGGCGGAGCCCAGCGCTGCGGATTGCGCGCCGCCTTTCCGCAGGTCGGGATGGCGCACGATCATCGGGACGCCGAGATTTTCCTTATAGATGAACGGGCCCTTCTGGCGCTGGCCGTGCGCGCCGGCCATCTCGCCATGGTCGGCTGTGAACACAACAATCGTATTACCGGCGAGACCGGCCTTCTCCAGACCATCCAGCACAGTGCCCAGGTGCCGATCCACGTCGCGCAGGCAGTCGGCGTAGTAGTTGACGAAATTCAGCCAGCCGCGCCTGTCGTCGTCGGCGATGGCGCCTAGGAACATCTCGTTGTCGATGCGGAACACGCGGTGGCATTCCAACTCGCCAGTGCGGTCGAGCGTGAAGTTCGCCGGCAAGTCGAGCGGCTTGCCCGTACCATAAGGCTTCGTCGTCGGCCGCGGTTTCAAGGGCGAGCGTGAGCCGCCCATCGGCAGGCGCGTCTCGTTCATCTTGCCGGTGGCGTCGAAGAACATGATGTCGTGCGGATTGAGGAAGTTGACCGTCAGCAGCCACGGCCGGTCCGCGGACTTGCCTTCGGTCATCAGCCAGTTGACGGCATCCGCGGCGATCTCCGGATCATGGTCGTAGCCGTCCCAGGCCAGACCGACTGCCTCCGGACCGGTTTGGTAGTCCTCGAAGCCATACGCCTGAAGTCCACGCCGAAAGTTCTTCTGACCGTCCGGCTGGATCACGGAGAGATGCCACTTGCCCTTGTAGACGGTGCGGTACCCGGCCTCCTGAAAATACGTGCCGAGGGTCGGGATCGATGTGCTCATGGAGTTCGGAAAGGGCGGCACGCCCGGATTGTCCACGACCTTTGTGTGCTGCAGGTGTTGGCCGGTGTAGAGCACGGAGCGCGCGGGCGTGCACGGCGATGTGTTCGTCATCCAGTTTGTAAAATGCGTTGACCGTTCCAGCAGCCGTTCGTGATGGCGCAATCCCAGCTTGCCGGGAATACGCGACCATGGCTGCTCTTGGTCGGTGGTGATGAACAGCACGTTCGGGCGCTTGTCGCTGCGCGTGGATTGGGCGTGGGCGGCATTGGCGCCGGCGGCCGCGGCGAGTTGCAAGAAGGCCTTGCGGGTGAGGGGCGCGGTCCTGGCCATCAGGTGATCTCGATGATCTCTTGCGGGAAGGTATGCAGACGCTCGGCACGATCTTGGTGCAGCAGGTAATTGTCGCAGCACGAAGCGAAGGACGTCGCCGTGATCGTGGTGGGATGGCAGGCGAAGTTCATGTTCGCGGCGACAGCCATCGGCTCATCGTGGCGCACCAGCGGCCGTTCCACCAGATCATAGCCCTGGCTGTGACAATGCAGCCGCGCTTCTTTCGGCTTGTCGTGCTTTTCGAGGTGCCGGTTGTAGCTCTCCCAGATCTCCGTCGGGGAGCCGTGCTTCGCCAAGAGTCTCGCGGTGAAGGCTTGGGCGTCGCGCACGAAGGCGAAATCGTCTTTCATTTCCGTGGTCGCTTTCCCCAGCACAAATGTGCGGCCGATCTCGGTGTACATTCCGCCGGGGCCGCTGTTCTCGACCAGGAGATTGACGACGTCGCCGCGTTCGATGGTGCGATTTTGGTAATGCCTGATGCCGTAGGTGGCGGCGGTGCCGGGCGGGCCGGAGGCGACGAGGAAGATGCCTTGCTCGCTGCCTTGCCGCCGGCCGACATCTTCGGCGAGCAAGCCTACCTCGATGTCGCGCATGCCGGGGCGAATGGCTTCCACCACCGCCTGGATACAGGCGTCTTGCATGCGCGCGGTGGCGCGAATCATCGCAATCTCTTCCGCACTCTTGACGGCCTTGATGGAATCAACCAGGTCGGAGGTGTCGACCAGTCGCGCGGCTTTCAATGAACCGGAGCGGAGCCGATCCAGCAGTGTCGCCGAATGGCTCGATCCCACCAGACCCACCGTGCTGCCGGCAAAGGGCTTCATCGCTTCATCGGCCGCGTCTGCTTCGTAGGCGGCCGTGTAGCGCGCCGACGCATAACCCGGCGCCCCCATGATCCGGCCGACGCCGCGATATTGCTGCGCGCCTTCGGGCGCGATCCGACGGTCCAGGCCGAAGTGCCCTTGGGAGATGTAGGTCATGGGCTCGCTGCGCGGAAAGATCACAATCACGGGATAGCCCGTCGTCGCGGGGAGATCCGTGAACCACTTCACATAGCCGCCTAGGAAATCGTTGGTGTTCTGCATCAGCAGAACGTCGATGTTGTGCGCCGCCATGGCGCGGCGCACCGCGGCCCAGCGGCGCTCAAGCTCCGCCGACGAAATCGGACAATTCAGTCGCTGTTCGACCGTCATGCGGCAGTCCCCAACGCGCGTTGCGCGTTCCTTTCGCAGTGCAGCATCACTCACGTTCACTGCGACCAATATGCAACCATACGACGGATGGGCGCACAAGACATTGTCAACATTGTTGACTGCAACGAATGCGCGGGCTTACCAATATTGCCGGGGGAAACGACCGCTGAACGTAGCGGCAGGGGAGGCGACAATGACGAAGCGCTATTTTCGGACATTTCTACTTGGCACCGCCGCACTCGCGGCATCCACGACATATGCCGCAGCCGCGGAACTCGAAGAGATCATCGTCACGGCGCAAAAGCGTGAGCAGCGCCTGCAGGATGTTCCGATCTCCATCGCCGTCGTCGAGGGCGAACTCCTGTCGGAACGCTCCTTGAAGAGCTTCCAAGACCTGACGCAATACGTGCCGAGCCTGTTCGTCACCAAGACGCCGGGTGCGGACATGATCATCATGCGCGGCATCGGTTCGCCGCCGGGAAGCCCGTCGCTCGATCAATCCGTGGTGATGTTCCTCGATGGGGTGTTCGCCGGCAACTCGCGCCAGTTCACAGCGCCGTTCCTGGACATCGAGCGCTTGGAAATCCTGCGCGGCCCGCAAGGTGCGCTGGTCGGCAAGAACACCAGCGCCGGCGCCATCAATATTCTCTCCAGGCGTCCGGGCACAACGCTGGAAGGCTATGCCGCGGCGGAGTGGGATGCCGAGATTGGCGGCTACAAGGCCGAAGCGGCGGGAACCATTCCGATCACGGAAGCTTTCCGCGTCCGCGTCGCGGCCCTGCACGAGGACTATCACGGCTGGCTGTACAACTCGTTGAGCCGGAAGTACGAGCCCCGGCGCCGGGAGAACGTCGTGCGCGGCACGGTCGCCTACGATACCGACAACGTGAGCGCGACGCTTAAGTACGAGCACGGCTATGTGAACGTCAGCGGCAACCCGTTCGCCATCGTGTCGGTGATTGCCAATCGCCCGCCTGATTTGACCAAGGAAACGCTCAGCAGCCTGGGACCCGACTTCGACAAGGTCACCACGGACAATTGGGCCGGAAATGTCTCCGTGAAACTCGGCGAGTTCACGCTTGCCTCGATTACGGGCTACTCGCGGTACAAGAGCGATCAGCGCGAAGACGCCGATTTCTTCGAACGCGATCTGGCGTATTCGACGTTCCAGGAGGGGTTCCGCCAGGTTTCGCAGGAATTCCGCGTGCTCTCGCCGACCGGCAAGACTGTCGAATTCGTGGGCGGTGCCTACTGGCACGACAGCCATCTGCTGGAGCGGCGCACCACAGGCATCATCGCGACACCGGCCGCCAGTTCGTACCGTCCGTTCGCGCAGGACAGCACTGTCTATTCCGCCTACGGTCAGGTGACCTTCAACGTCATCGACAGACTCAGCGCCGTCGGCAGTTTGCGCTACACGCATGAAAATAAGACCGGCGATTGGCGCATCCTGACGGGTCCGTTTGCGCTGACCCGCCAGATCGGTACGCAGACATCCGCGATCAATCAGTCGATCAGCGAGAATCACACAGACCCCGCGTTCACGCTGCAATACAAACCGAGCGACGAGGTGATGCTGTACGGAAGCTACTCGCATGGCTCAAAGGTCGGCGGCTTCCAAGGCGCGATTTCCAACGCCGTCGCCGCCAGCTTCAAGTTCGCGCCGGAGACGTCCCGGTCTTTCGAGGCCGGCGCCAAGATGCGGTTCGGCAACCGCGCCACGTTGAACGTCGCGGTGTTCGATACCGAGTATAAGAACCTGCAAGTCTCGGTTGCCATCCAGACGACGTCGGTCACCTCGTTCGCGTTTTACACCGGCAACGCGGCGTCGGCGAAGGCGCGGGGCGTCGAGGCCGATGGATCGTTCGCGATCACGGACCAGTTCCGCGTCGAGGGCAGCATGGCCTACACGCCCACGGCGAAGTTCTCCGCGTACCCCGCGGGGCCCTGCGCCACGGGCCAAGCGCCTACGAACCCTGTCTCCAACTCGTGTAACCTAACGGGGGCTCGGCTCGGCTTCATTCCGGAGTTCAAAGGTACGCTGACGGCCCGCTTCACAACGCCGATCTCGTCGGGACTGAAACTCGGTCTCGCCGGCACGGCGTTGTTCCAGAGCTCAGCCCGCATGGACCAGGCGAACGACCCCGGCGCCATTCAGGCCGGCTTCACCAAGGTTGAAGCGCGATTGGCCTTGAGTGACGTCGACGATCGGTGGGAGCTCGCGGTGCTGGGCCGCAACTTGACCGATGTGCGTAATACGACCTTCAGCGGCACCGCGGCGCTTGCGTCGAACCCCAATCCGGCGGTCGGTCTGGCGGTTGACGCGCGCCAAAAGGCAATCGATCCGCCGCGTACCGTGGTTCTGCAGGCCAAGGTTCGCTTTTAATCTCGGGGGACGAACGTGCCCGCCTCACGTCGTGATATCTTGAAGATGAGCGGGATGACGGCCGTGGCGGCCGTCAATTCCGCGGCGGAGGCTGCGGATATGGCAACCACGGGTCGCGTCGATTTTCACCACCATGTTGTGCCGCCGATCTATCGGCAGATGCTCGCCACGATCGGCGTCGCGGAAGTGGGCCGGGTTCCGCTGCCGGAGTGGACCCCCGAACAGATGCTACGGAACATGGACACGCTGGGCATCGCCAAGGCCCTGGTCTCGGTGTCCTCGCCGGGGGTCTACTTTGGGGACGTGAAGTTCGCGGCCGATCTTGCCGTGCGCAGCAACGATGCCATCGTGGAACTGCGCACGGCGCATCCCACGCGTGTCGGCGGGTTCGGCTCCCTCCCGTTGCCCGACGTCGACAAGTCGCTCGCCGAGTACGAGCGCATCCGCACGAAGCTCAAACTCGACGGCGTGATCCTGCTCACAAACTATGGCGGTAAGTATCTCGGTCACGCGGACTATGCGCCGCTGTTGAGCGAATTGAATAAGCAGAAGGCCCTGGTTTTTGTGCATCCGCACCTTCCGCCCGGGGTCGATAACCTCAATCTCACGTTGCCGCCGCCGATCTTGGAATTCGTGTTCGATACGACGCGGACCATCGGCGATATGGTGTTCACCGGTCTGTTCGACAAATATCCAAATATCCGGTGGGTGATCTCTCACCTCGGCGGCGCACTGCCGTTCATCGCATGGCGCTTGAGCCTGGTCGAGGCGTCCCCGCGCGGGGCCTACGCCGCTTTCCGCGAGCGCGGCCGCACCGTGCGCGATTACCTGAAGACGCTCTATTACGACACAGCGGTATCCGCGGCGCCGGGCAGCCTTAAGGCGACGCTCGAACTCGTCGGGTCCGACCGCATTGTCTTCGGCAGCGATATCCCCCACGCGCCGTTCAATTTCGTGCAATCCACCACCGCGAATTTGGATTCCTTTACGGGGCTCGACGCCGCGGCCCACCGCGCCATCGCCTCCGGAAACGCGGCGCGCCTGTTGGGCGCTTAGTGCCGCGCGCCCTCATTCTCCTGTCTTCGGCAAACGATCCGGAAGACCGGCTGCGATCGAGCCTTGCGCGCGCATTTCCGGAAGGTGACGTGATGCGGGTCGAGCATCATGGAGACGTGGGGCCTCATATCGCGGGCGCCGAGGTCCTCATTACCTTCGGCCAGTTGCTGACGGATCAGGTTCTGCGGGATGCGGCGAAGCTGCGATGGATCCACGGCCTCGGGTCCGGCCTCGACGGCCTGACGGATCGTCCCACGCTGCGGCCCGACGTGCTGGTGACCAACAGCCGCGGCACCCATTCCATTGCGGTGGCGGAGGCGGCCCTGGCGTTGATGTTCGCGCTCGCACGGGATGTCCCGCGGCTCAGCCGGAACCAAGCCGCGGGCGCATGGCAACGCTTCGCACCCTCGCTGCTGCATGGATTGACCGTCACGATCATCGGCGTCGGGGCGATTGCCGAGGCCCTGGGTGCATGCTGCCAAGCCCTAGGGATGCGCACCGTTGGCGTCAGCGACAGCCGCACCCAGGCACCGGGATTCGAGCAGGTGGTGGGCCGGGCGCAATTGAGACAGGCCGCCTCGGAGGCCGATTTCCTCATAGACCTTGCGCCGCTGCGGGACGACACGAAGGGGCTGGTGAATGCGGACGTGTTCGCGGCTATGAAGCCTTCGGCCCACTTTCTCAACCTGGGGCGCGGCGGCACGGTGGACGAGGGCGCCCTGATTGCCGCACTGCGGGAGCGTCGCATCGCCGGCGCCGCCCTTGATGTTTTCGCGGCTGAGCCTCTCCCGGCGGACAGCCCGCTCTGGTCGCTGCCCAATGTCATTGTCTCGCCGCACCTGGGCGGGCTTCACAGCCGGTGGATCGACGATGTGCTGCCGATCCTGGAGGCGAATATGCGCGCCTACCTGGCGGGTGATCGCGCGCGCATGGTCAACGTGGTCGCGGGGGCGGCGTGAACGTCAACTTTATTGACCAATGGCGTGGCTTGGCTATTGTGGCTTAGGGAAGGGTGAACGTACCTATGGATTGGTTGGCGAACGCCATCGAGCCGTACTACCTGTACATCAAGTACTTCCACATCATGGCGGTGATGGTGTGGATCTGGAGCACGGCGGTTGCGTACTCCTACTATCTCGTGCCGGTGTTCAAGGCTTGGCGGCGCAATCCCAGCGATGAGCGCCTGATCGAACTGCGCAATTGGGTGATGGAGCGCTTCGATCACGGCGTGATCTACGAACACGTGGCGTTCCCGATCATTATGATTACCGGACCCCTGCTCTATATCGGCGGCGCTCACAGCACCGCGGAGAGCTGGCTGGTGTTGAAGCTCGCCATCATCGTGGGCGTGTTCATCCCCATCGAGATCATGGACTATTACCTGTCGCACTTCGGCGGCAACAAGCACCGCATCCGCAGCACCGGCGATGGGGAGGCGTACGAACGCGCCATCCAGTTCCATTGGTGGTTCTTCCTGCAGACGACATCGGCCGTCATGATCGGCGGATTTCTGATCGTCTTTCTCGCCGTTGTGAAACCGTTCTGATCGGGAGCTGAAAATGAACATCCCTTTCAGCGGTACTGCACCACGCTACAAGCGGTTCGCGATTATCCTCTCGGGCGCGATCCATCTCTGGATCTACGTGTTCTTCGTTGCCACCAAGTACATCGGTCAAGGCGAGAATTGGCTGAACGTCTGGCAGTTGCCGGCCGCGCTCGCGGCATCGGCGGTGTTTGTCGCGATCCTGCATTTCCGCTGGATGATGCGGCTGGATGCGCGCTACGGCAAAGGGTCCGCGTGGGAGCTCAAGGAAGTGACCGTCAAGCTCCCCGTGCTGAAATCCCGTTGAGCTAGCCTGCCTTTTTCTCGACAGCCCTCTCGGCTTCCAGTTCCTTCATGCGCTTCAGATAGGCCTCCTTTGCCGGGCGCGTTTCCTTTTCCCAGGCCGCCAGGTTTTCTTCCACGATCGCCTGCTCGCGGGCCATGATGGCGCCGTACTCTTTGGCCTTGATCGTCACTTCCACCTGAATCCCGTTGGGATCGAAGGTGTAGATCGATTTCACGAAGTGGTGATCGAGCGGGCCGTCGACGTGGTAACCCGCGTCTTCCCAGCGCTTCTTGAAGGCCAACATTTCCTCTTCTGTCGCCACCAGCATGGCGATGTGTTGCTTGAACCCGCTGTTACGCTTGAAGTCGTTGGGCCGCAGCTTGGTCGGCAGGTCGAAGAAGGCGATGCAGTTGCCGTCCGCCATCTCGAAGAAGATGTGCATGTAGCGGATATCGATCGACGTATCGACGATGCCGTCGAACGTGAAGGCCGCGACGGTCTTCAGGCCGCAGACCTTCTCGTAGAATTCCCGCGTCTCCGCGGCGTCGAAGCACAAGTATGCGGCGTGATGGACGCCAAGCACCGTTGGCGCCTTGCCGGGCGGGGTCTTCGTCGCGATCGGGCTGATCTTGTTCATGACATTGTCTCCCTACTTGGATGTCGGCCTGGTCATGAGGCCGTTGAAGATGATGTCGAGCACCATGTCCGCCTGATCCGTCACCACCTCGTCGTCGAACGGCGAGCGGCCGTAGACCGCTTCGACCAGGGGCGTCAGGTTGAACAGCATGGAGGCGGCGGCATGGACCAGGATGGTGAGGGGAAGGGTCGGGTACTGCCGGATCCTTCCTTCGTCCATCGCCTTGCGGAAATGCATCTCATAGAGATCGTAATCGGCGCCGAGATGACGGCTGATCAGCCACTTCAGGCGCGGGCCGCCGGAGGTGCCTTCGCGCATGACGACGCGCCCGAGTTCCGGATGCGCCGCCGACGTCAGCACGAACTGACGAATCCAGACCTTGAGCCGGTCGATGCTGCTCAGGTCCTGCAGTACGTTGTGGTCGCGGCGGAATTCGGAGTGCACGCGGTCGAACAGACGATCCATCGCCGCGTACCAGAGTTCGTCCTTGGTGGTGTAGTGGTACAGCACCACCGACTGCGCCACGCCGGCGGCGAGCGCGATTTCGGTGGTCGACGCGCCGTCGAATCCGTTGCGCGCGAACAGTTCGATCGCGGCTTCCAGAATGCGGTCGGCGCTGCCGACCTTCGGCTGCGGAACTTTGCGGGCCGACGCCTTCTTGCGGGTTTTCGCGGTCGCCACGCGTGGTGCCTCCAGGGGCTCAGTATATAGATAGAATAGGTGGTATTTTAGATAGATCAATCGAATTGCGACCGGAATTGGCGGCCAAGGGCTATGCCATTGGGCCACAAGACTCTTCTATTGGAAGGGCTAGGCGGGACGACGCGAGCGCACCACGCGCCCCAGAGCTAGGACCCCGGCGGGTACATCACCACCAACATCTCGTAGGCCGCCGCGGGCTTCTCGCTGCCCTCCACTTCGACGGTGTTAGTGAACGTGAACTTGAACCCGCCGTCGGGCCGCGCCTCAATTGTCTTCATCCCGAGTCGTAGCCGGATGCGGCCTTCGCTCGGTACGGGCGCCATGAATCGCAGGCGATCCGCACCGTAGTTAAACACGCGTCCGAAGCGCTTTACTTCGTAGACTTGCGCCATCAGCGACGGCGCGAGGGAGAGCGTCAGATAACCATGCGCAATCGTCTTGCCGCCGGGCATCTCGCGCGCCGCCCGCGCCGGATCGGTATGGATCCAGGTCATGTCGCCGGTGAGTTCGGCGAAGCGCAGGATCAGGTCCTGCGGCACCGGCAGCCACCCGCTCGTCCCCATCTCGCGGGTGCCGAAGGCGGCGAGATCGGCGGGCGTATCGAATGTCAGCATGTTGCGCTACCGTGATGTGAAAGAACGATGATCGTTGGGTTGCGCGCCGGCGGCAAGGGGTGGGTGCCGGTCAATTGACTGCTCCTAAGAAGTCGCTAGACTTACTTAGGCGAGATTAAAATCGCAGACCGGCTGGGAGGCCGGGCATCGTCCCTCGGGGAGCGCCGTCACCATGTCCAGCGAAGCGCCTGCATATAAGTACGACCGCACGCCGTACCTCGTCATCTTCGACGAGAAGGCGGCCTTCAAGGACACCTACGGCGGCGAAATGGGACGCGTTACGCTGGAAGCGCATCTGCTGGTGCCGCGCGGCCGGCCGTCCAAGACGGTGATGATCATCACCCACCCGATCGGTGGCGGACAGTACCTGCCGATGCCGGCGACGTTGGCGAAGCACGGCATTCACACCATCTATCTGAACACGCGCTATCGCGGCGCGGACTACGCGCTGATCATGGAAAAGGTGGTGACCGACCTCGGTGCCTGCATCAAAGACGCGAAAGAGCGTCTGGGTTACGAGAAGGTGATCCTCGGCGGCTGGAGCGGCGGCGGCTCCATGACGCTGTTCTATCAGTCTCAGGCCGAGAGCCCGACTGTCACGGAAACGCCGGCCGGCGACGGACCCGATCTCACTAAGGCAGGCTTGATCCCGGCCGACGGCGTGATTCTGCTGGCCGCGCACATGAGCCGCAACCGCACGCTCACGGAATGGCTCGATCCGTCGATCACCGACGAACTCGATCCGTCCAAGCGCGACCCGGAACTCGACCTTTATGATCCCGCGAACAAGAACCAGCCGCCCTACAGCCCGGCGTTCCTGGAAAAGTATCGCGCCGCGCAGATCGCGCGGAACCGGAAAATCACCGCGTGGGTCAAAGCCAAGCTAAAGAGCCTGAAGGATGCAGGACGCCCGAACGACGAATTCAATTTCGTCGTCCACGGCACAATGGCCGATCCGCGCTGGCTCGATCCGGCCGTCGACCCCAGCGACCGCAAGCCGCGCTGGTGCATGTTGGGCGACCCGCAGGTGGTCAACATGAGCCCGATTGGCCTCGGCCGTTTCTGCTCCCTGCGCAGCTGGCTGTCGCAGTGGAGCTACGACGATTCCAACGCCGACGGTCTGAAGTGCATCGCCCGCGTGAGTGCGCCGATCCTCTCGGTCACCAATACGGCGGACGATGCGGTCACGCCTAGCCACAGCCAACGCATGTACGGCGCCATCAAGCACGACCGCAAAGAGGCGGTTTCGATCAAGGGCGCCAACCACTACTATTTCGGCCAGCCCGACAAGGCGGCGGAATCGGCACGTGTCTGCGTGGATTGGCTGACCCGCCAGGGGCTCGACTTCACCGCCTAGATTTTACCGTCTGAAGGATTCCGTCATGGCAGAAGCATTCATTTATGACCATGTCCGCAGCCCCCGCGGCCGTGGCCGGCCGAACGGCAGCCTCCATTCCGTCACGCCGATGGAACTGGCGACGCAGGTGCTCAAGGCGGTGCGGGACCGCAACGAACTCGACACGTCCCTCGTCGACGACGTGATCCTCGGCTGCGTCGCGCCGCATGAGGAGCAGGGCGCGAATATCGCCCGCGTCGCCGTGATCAACGCCGACTACGACCAGAGTGTGCCGGGCGTTCAGATCAACCGTTTCTGCGCCTCCGGGCTTGAGGCGGTGAACATGAGCGCGGCCAAGGTCATGGCCGGCGCATCGGACCTGATCGTGGCGGGCGGCGTGGAATCCATGTCGCGGGTGGCGATGGGCTCGGATCGCGGCGCTTGGGCGAACGATCCGCGCGTCGCCTTCAAGACCTACTTCGCGCCGCAGGGTATCGGTGCGGATCTCATCGCCACCATGTCCGGCTATTCGCGCAAGGATGTGGACACCTACGCGATGGAAAGCCAACAGCTCGCCGCCGCAGCGTGGAAGGAAGGGCGCTTCAAGAATTCCATCGCGCCGATCCGCGATCCGCTCGGCCTCACGCTGCTCGATCATGACGAGCACATGCGCCCCAATACCACGGTCGAATCGCTCGGCGCGCTGAAGGCCGCGTTCACCGGCATGGGCGACAAGCTGGGCTTCGACAGCATCCTCATCCAGCGCTATCCGGAAGTGGAGCAGATCGATCACGTCCATCACGGCGGCAATTCCAGCGGCATCGTCGATGGCGCTGGCGTCGTGCTGGTCGGCAACAAGGAAATCGGCGCCAAACTGGGCAAGAAGCCGCGGGCACGCATCCGGGCGTTCGCCTCGATCGGTTCCGAACCGTCGATCATGCTCACCGGCCCCAGCTTCGCGGCAGAGAAGGTGTTGAAGAAGGCCGGCATGAAGGC
Organism: Rhodospirillaceae bacterium; assembly: GCA_965279655.1. GTDB lineage: Bacteria > Pseudomonadota > Alphaproteobacteria > Rhodospirillales > Rhodospirillaceae > SCTM01. The sequence goes on along the minus strand of OZ257255.1, from coordinate 2,626,258 downwards.
GTCGGACATCGACCTTTGGGAGCTGAACGAAGCCTTCGCATCGGTCGTGATGCTGTTCATGGACAAGATGAACGTCCCGCGCGACCGCATCAACGTGAACGGCGGCGCGATCGCCATGGGCCATCCGCTCGGCGCGACCGGTGCCATGATCCTCGGCACGGTGCTGGACGAACTGGAACGGCGCAATCTCAAGACGGCTCTCGCCGTGCTGTGCGTCGGCGCCGGCATGGGCACCGCGACGATCATCGAACGTCTCTAAGACAGGATATCCAGATGAGCTCCGATATCGCCTATGCCGTCGACAAGGACGGCATCGCCACCCTGACCATAGACATGAAAGACCGGTCGATGAACGTCCTCTCGGACGCGTTGGCCGTCGAACTCGCCGCGCTGGTCGACAAGGTCGTGGCCGATCCGGCCGTGAAGGGGGCGATCATCACCTCCGGCAAGACGTCGTTCATCGCCGGTGCGGATTTGCGCGAGCTTGAACTGCTCGCGTTTGGGCCTCTGAAGGAAGATCCACAAAAGCTGCTCGACCATGTTTCCACCATGACCAAGCAGTTCCGGAAGATGGAGACGAGCGGTAAGCCATTCGTCGCCGCCATCACCGGCACCGCCCTGGGTGGTGGGCTTGAACTTTGCCTCTCATGCCACTATCGCGTCGCCGCCGATAATCCCAAGGCGCAGCTCGGTCTGCCGGAAGTGAAAGTCGGCCTGTTGCCCGGCGCCGGCGGCACCCAGCGGATGCCGCGTCTCATCGGCGTGAAAGCGGCGCTGCCGCTGCTCTTGGAAGGCACGCCGCTTTCGCCGAAAGATGCGTTGAAGGCGGGCTTCGTGAACGCGGTCGTTCCGGCGGATCAGCTTCTCGGCGCGGCGAAAGCCTGGCTGCTGGACAACCCAACGGCCAAGCAGCCGTGGGATCAGGACGGCTTCGTGACGCCTGGGCCCGTGGGCCAGAAAAGCGACGAGGCCGCCGGCTTCTACGCCGGCGCGTCCGGCATGCTGCAAAAGAAGACCATGCACAACTATCCCGCGCCGGCGGCGATCTTGTCGTGCGTTTACGAAGGCGCGCAAGTGCCGATGGATGTCGCCCTCGGCATCGAGGTGCGCTACTTCGCCAGCCTGCTGCGCAATCCGGTGGCCGGTAACATCGTTCGCACGATGTTCGTGAACAAGCAGGCCGCCGACAAGCTCGAAGCGCGCCCAAAGAACGTGCCGCCGTCATCCGTGAAGCGCCTTGGCGTTCTCGGGGGTGGCATGATGGGGCAGGGCATCACCTACGTGGCGGCAAAGGCCGGGATCGAGGTGGTTATGCTTGAGCGCACCCAGGAACTGGCCGAGAAAGGCAAGGGCTACTCCCGCACTCTCGTCGAGAAGGGCATCGCACGCGGCACGGAAACGCAGGCCAATGGCGATGCGCTGCTCGCGCGCATCACACCCGTGACGGATTTCGCGGCGTTGAAAGACGTCGATATGATCATCGAAGCGGTGTTCGAGGATCGCGCTGTGAAAGCTGAAGCGACGGCGAAGGCGCAGGCTGTCATCCGGCCCGATGTAGTGTTCGCTTCCAATACATCCACGCTGCCGATTTCTGGTCTCGCGGAAACCTTCGCCCGCCCGAATCAGTTCATTGGTATGCACTTCTTCTCGCCGGTAGATCGGATGCAGTTGGTCGAAGTGATCCTCGGCGCGAAGACCTCACAAGAAACCATCGCGAAGGCACTCGACCTTGTGAAGCAGATGCGCAAGACGCCGATTGTCGTGAACGACAGCCGGGGCTTCTTCACCAGCCGATGCTTCCGCACGTTCACCGAGGAAGGCATCACCATGCTGCGGCAGGGCGTGAAGCCCGCCTTGATCGAGAACGCTGGCCGGATGGCGGGAATGCCCGTTGGCTCCTTGGCCGTGTCGGACGAAGTCAGCATGGAATTGATGTATCTCGTGCGGGCCGCGGAGCGCGCGGATCTCGGCGCGGCCTATCAAGAGGACCCCTCCGAAGTCGTCGTGAATCTGCTGGTCAAGAAGCTCGGGCGTCTTGGCCGTAAGGCCAAGGCCGGGTTCTACGACTATCCGCCCGACGGCAAAAAGGTTCTCTGGCAGGGAATTGCGGAGCACTTCCCACCGGCGGAACAGCAGCCGGACGTCGAGGAGGTGAAGAAGCGCATTCTCTACCGTCAGGCGCTGGAGGCCGTGCGCTGTCTCGAGGAGAACGTCATCACCAAACCGGCCGACGGCGATCTCGGCGCCGTCCTGGGATGGGGGTTTGCGCAGTATTCCGGCGGTCCGTTCTGCATGATCGATACCATCGGCGTGGCGAACTTCGTCAAGGAATGCGACCGCATGGCGCAGGCCTACGGGTCGAGTTTCTCGCCGCCGGACATGCTGCGGACTATGGCGAAGAAAGATGAGCGCTTCTATCCAGCGCCGCACTGAGGCGTTAGGGTTGCGCCATGGGCGCGCTTGACGGAGTCCGGGTCCTTGAGATCGCCGCGATCGGCCCCTTGCCGTTCTGCGGGATGTTGCTCTCCGACATGGGCGCGGACGTCCTGCGCATCGATCGGCTGGGGGATGCGCAAAACGCATTTCCCATCGATCCCAGCCTGGACACGGTTGGCCGGGGCCGCCGCTCCGCCGGGATAGATCTCAAGAACCCACAAGGGCGGGACGCGGTGTTGGCTCTGTGCGCCAAAGCCGACGTGATCCTGGAGGGCTATCGTCCCGGCGTCATGGAACGCCTCGGCCTTGGGCCTGATGCGTGCATGGCGCGGAATCCGAAGCTGGTCTACGGCCGCGCCACCGGATGGGGGCAGACCGGGCCGCTTGCGCATACCGCGGGGCACGACATCAACTATCTCGCCATGGCGGGCGTGCTGCACGGCATTGGCCATAAGGACGGGCGGCCCGTGCCGCCGCTCAATCTCGTCGGCGACTATGGCGGCGGCGGCATGTTGCTGGCTGTCGGCGTGCTCGCGGCGTTGGTGAATGCGGGCCGCTCGGGGCAGGGACAAGTGGTCGATGCGGCGATGATCGACGGCGCGTCGCAGCTGAATGCCGTATTTTACGGACTGATGGCCATGGGCGCATGGCGTCCGGAGCGCGGGGTCAACATCCTCGATTCCGGCGCGTTCTACTACGACACCTACATGACCTCCGACCGGCACTACATGTCGGTCGGTGCGCTCGAGCCGCGTTTCTTCGCGGAATTCGTGAAGGGCATCGGCCTCGCCGTTGAGGATTTCCCCGACCGCGAGAATCCCATGCTGTGGGATCGGTATCGTGAAAAAGTGGCACATATCTTCCGCGGCAAGACGCGCGCCGAATGGACGGCGATCTTCGCCGGCACGGATGCCTGCGTTGCCCCGGTCCTTACGGCGACGGAAGCCGTGGGCGCAAGCCACGCCACGGCCCGCGATGCCTTTGTCGAAGTCGGCGGCATCGCACAGCCCGCCCCGGCGCCGCGCTTCAGCCGCACGCCGAGTGCGGTGCAACGCGCACCGGCCGCGCCGGGGAGTCACACGGTTGAAGCGTTAACGGATTGGGGCTGCACGGCCGCGGAGATCGCGGCGCTGCGCACCGCCGGCGCTATCGTCTAGCGATGGCCTCAGAGATTGCCGAGCGCCAAGCCGCCGTCCACCGTGATGACGGAGCCCGTCATATAAGCAGATGCGTTGCTCACCAGGAGCAGCATGGGTCCGGTCAGGTCGTCCACCGTGCCGACGCGGCGCATGGGGATCGCCTGCATGACCTTCTGCCCATAGGGCGTGGTGAAGAAATCGTCCGCCATGTCGGTCGCGATATAACCCGGCGCCAGGCTGTTCACCCGAATGCCGTAACGCATCCACTCGGCGGCAAGGATGCGGGTCAAGTGGATCAGACCGGCTTTCGAACTCCCATACGGCGCCGTGCCTTTCTGGACCGCGAGGCCCAGGACCGACGCGACGTTCAGGACCGTGCCCGGCTTCTTCGCCGCGATGAGGCGGCGCGCGATCTCGCGCGCGCACAGCCACGCGCCGCGCAGGTTGGTGCCGACCACCGCGTCCCATTCGCTCTCCGGCATGTCCACGGCGGACGTGGTGCCGACAATGCCGGCGTTATTGATGAGGATGTCGATCGTGCCGACCGACTTTTCCGCCGCATCGACCGCGGCGATGATGCTGGCGCCGTCCGCCACGTCCATCTCGACGACGGCCGCCTTGCCGCCCTTGGCGCGGATGTCCTCGGCCGTGCTTTCAAGTTTTTCTTTGCGCCGCGCCGCCACCACGACCGTCGCACCGTGCGCCGCCAGGATGCCGGCGAAATGTTTTCCGATGCCAGAACTCGCACCGGTGACCAGGGCGGTGCGGCCTGTCAGGTCGAACATGCGACGTCTCCATCGGTGCGCGGTGATCTTGGCCTTCTAGAACGAACCGCCTATGCTGTAAACATTCTTGACGGTGAGCCGCCGCTTTCATGACGTCGAAGCCTTCCTCATCCGATGACTTTCAGGGCAAGCTCGCGCGCGCGGTGCAGCGCCGCTACGGCGCGGCTGCGGGCGTTGAGAATTTCGTGGCGTTGTCCGGCGGCGCGTCGGCGGAGACCTGCCGCTTCGATGTCGCAGAATCCGCCGGACCGATTCCCCTGATCATGCAGCGCATGGCCGGCGCGCAGCAGTTCGAGGCGAGCCTCGACCGTGCGTCGCAGGCCAAGGTACAGATCGCGGCGGGGAAGGGCGGTGTGCCGGTCGCGGACGTGGCCTTTGTGCTCGACGAGCAGGACGACCTCGGCAATGGCTATGTCATGGCGCGACTTGAGGGCGAAACCCTCGGCCCGCGCGTCTTGAAGCAGGAAGAATTCGCCGGCGCGCGCGGGATCATGACCCGCCAGTGCGGCGAGATCCTCGCGCGCATTCATACGATCGACCCCTCCAATCTGCCGGAACTGCCGCGCCGCTCGGCGGCCGACAGCCTTGCCACCATGGACGCGATCTATCGTCGCACCAATGTTGAACTCCCGGTGTTCGAGCTGGCGCTGCAGTGGTTGAAGGATCACCTGCCCGCGCCGGCAACGCCTACGCTCGTCCATGGCGATTTCCGCCTTGGCAATCTCATCGTCGGCGCGGACGGCGTGCGCGCGGTGCTGGATTGGGAAATGGCTCACGTCGGCGACCCGATGGAAGACTTCGGCTGGCTCTCCGTGCCGTCCTGGCGCTACGGCAATCTGGACAAAGAAGTCGGCGGCTTTGGCACGCTGAAGGAAATATACGCCATCTATGAGGCTGCCGGCGGCCGTCGCGTCGATCCGGCGGCAGTGCAATTCTGGCAGGTGCTCGGGTGCCTCAAGTGGGGACTGGTCTGTTTGTTCTTCGCCTTCCAGCACCTCAATGGCGACGTGCGCTCTATCGAGCGCGCGGTGATCGGTCGCCGCACGTCGGAGACGGAACTCGATCTCCTGCAGCTGATGAAGGGGGACTGAGCCCATGCCGAGCAATCGCCCCGACAATGCCGAGCTGTTCGCGGCCGTCAGCGGCTTCCTCAAGGACGACGTGCTACCCAAGCTGACCGGGAGTGAGGCCTATCATCTCCGCGTGGCGATGAACGCGCTGTCCATCTTGGAGCGGGAAGCAGCCACTGCGCCGCAACTCGATAGCGCGGAAGCCGAACGCCTCTCCGCGCTGCTCGGCACAACGGGTACACGCGACGAACTGAATCACGCCCTTTGCGAAGGTATCCGCGCGGGCAAGCTAACCTATCGCGATGCGCGGCTGATGGATCATCTGACGAAGACGACCATGGGAAAGATGTCGATCGACAATCCCAAGTACGCCACCTATGTCCAGGCCCTGAGGAAGTGAGGAGACTCGCGTGTACAGTGTCACCGTAACCATGTCGGTTCAGCCGGGCCAGGAAGCGACCTTCGAGGCTTTGATGAAGGGCCTCGCGGAAAACGTTCACGCGAACGAGCCCGACAACGTCGCCTATCACATCCTGCGTGTGCGCAATGAGCCCACCAAGTACCGCGTCGTGGAGATCTATCGGTCCAAGGATGCTTTCAAGGTTCACCTGGGCGCGCCCTATATCCAGAAAGCCAACCCAGACGTCCTCAAGACCCTGTCCGCGCCGCCCGAGATTGAGGCGACCGAAGTCGTCGCCTGATGCTGCACTGCGGCGAATACGTTTCGCGACAAAGTAAAGAAACTTGACCAACGTGACGGGCCCGTCGGATGCTGCGCCGGGTCTAGGGTGCCGCGTGCGCGGACTCAACGGGAGATCGGTCTATGGCTTCACCATCGCAAGGCGGCCTCGCGGGGCGCGTGGCAATCATCACCGGCGGCTCGCGCGGCATCGGCTTGGCTTGTGCCGCGGAACTGACCAACAACGGCGCCAAGGTGATCATCACCGGCCGCGACGGTAAGTCGCTTGCGGCCGCGCAGAGTGTTCTCGGCAAGGATGGGATGACCTTCGCCGGCGACGCATCGAAAGACGCCGATATCGAGGCGTGCGTCGATCAAGTCATGAGCCGTTACGGCCGCATCGATATCTTGGTGAACAATGCCGGTGGCCCGCTCGAATTCGCGCCTCTCCTGGAACAGAAGGTTGAAGTGCTCGACGCGACGTGGGCCTTCAATCTCCGCGGTCCCTACCTGTGGATTCGCTCCGCATGGCATCGTTCGATGAAGGAGCACGGCGGCGTCGTCCTGAATATCTCCTCGCTTGGCGGGATCACCCTGCAATCCGGCATGGGTGCCTACAGCCTCTGCAAAGCCGCGTTGTTGCACATGACGCGCAGCCTCGCGGCTGAACTCGGGCCCAAGGTACGGGTCAACGCGATCGCGCCCGGCATCATCGCCACGGATGCCACCGCGGACTTCATCGCCGGGGGCGGGCCGGCAATGGCGGCGCGCCTGCCGATGCAGCGTTTCGGCAAGGCGGAGGATATCGCGAACGCCTGCCGCTTCCTCGTCAGCGACGATTCGTCCTGGATCACCGGCGAAACCCTTGTTATCGACGGGGGATCACTCGTCCAATGGGGCCGCCTGCGTAGCGCTGCGGCCGGGAAGAAGGACGCCTAAGCCATGCGCCATATTGTCAACATTGTTGACAAGTAGGGGGGCATATAGTTGATTGAGACCCCAGAAAGGGAGTTGTCCATGTCCGGGAGCATCAGTCGCGTCCCCTCGGCGTCGGAGCCGTCGGCTCTGGAGTTGATTGAGAGGGCCCGTGCGCTCGTCCCGAACCTGCGCGCGCGCGCCGCGAAGGCAGATGTGGACCGCCGCATCTCCGACGAAACCATTCGCGAACTCATGGACGCCGAGCTCTTCCGGATTGTCGCGCCGCGGCGATTCGGCGGATTCGAGGCGGGTTTCTCCACGCTGGTGGAGGTCGGTACCGAAATCGGCCGCGGGTGCGGCTCGACCGCGTGGTTGTTCTCGCTGCTGTGCAATCACCACTGGATCCTCGGCCACTTCCCGCTCGAAGCGCAGAAAGAGGTCTACGACAGTACGAACCACGCCTTCTTCCCGCAGACCGTGTCGGGCAAAGGCGGCATCGCCAAGCCGGTCGATGGCGGCTACATCATCAGCGGCCAGTGGGCATTCTCCACCGGCATCGATTTCTCCGATTGGGTCAGCGGCACCGCGACTCTCGATAAGGAGAACCCGCATCCCCTGCATGATCGCTTGAATTTCCTGATGCCGAAGTCCGAGTCGGAAGTGTTGGACACGTGGTTCACGGCGGGCATGCGCGGCACCGGCAGCCGCGACTTCCGCGTGAAGGACGTGTTCGTTCCGGCCCACCGTATCCTCTCCATGTACGAACTGCAGACGGGGAAGTCGCCCGGGCGCAAGGCGCTGGCGGAGTACACCGGCATGGCCTCGCCCTATTTCACAGTGCTTCTGTCGGCCGTGCTCGGCCCGTTGCTGGGCTTGACGGCGCGCACCATCGAGGAATTCACCAACTATACGAAGACCCGCGCCGGAATCGGCGGAGTCAGCCACGTCAATCGCTCCAGTACGCAGATGAAACTGGGTTACGCCCAGGCGCGTTTCGACGCGATGCAGCGGGTCGTGCGGGGAATTTTCGAGGAAATGGGCGCGGATGTCGCCGCGGGCCGCAAGGTCTCCGCGGAACAGCGAATGCGGAACCGCCGCGACGCCGCTTACGTCGGCGATGAATGCGCCAAGATCGTCGACTACCTCATTTCCGCCGCCGGATCTCGTGGCCAGCACGAGAGTTCGGTCTTTCAACTCATTCAGCGCGACGTCCATACCATTCGCACCCACGTGGTGTTCGATCTGGAGGACGCGACGGAATCTTATGGCCGCCAGATGCTGGGTCTGCCTATCGAGCCCTTGCGCTTCTAGGTTAGACTCAAGCGAGCGTTTCCTTCCTCCACGCAGGGGCAGCCGGTGCACACCGCAGTTGTCGTTGGCGCAGGCCCGGGGCTCGGGCTCAGCATCGGACGCGCGTTCGGCAGGCGCGGGATGCGGGTCGCGCTGGTCTCGCGCAAACAGGAAAAGCTGGACGGCCTTGTCGCCACACTGAAGGCCGAAGGCATCGACGCCCGCGCCTTCACCGGCAATGTCGACGACCCGGCCTCCATCACCGCCACGCTCGCGAAGATCGATGCCGACTACGGCCCGATCGAAGTGCTGGAGTACAGCCCGTTGCCCGGCATGGGTCGGGACCAGAACCTCATGAGCGCCCTGGGCACGACCATCGAGATGGCGGAGCGTCAGTATCGCCGCCTCGCGCTGGGGGCCATGAGTTGCGTGCGCCAGGTGATGCCGGGGATGTTGGCGCGCAAACGCGGCGCGATCCTCATCACCACCAGCGGTTCGGGCCTGTACCCAATCGAGATTCTCACACCCATCGGCATGGCGATGGCGGCCACGCGGCAATACGCCTATTGCCTCAACCAAGCCCTCGTGGGCAGCGGTGTGTATGCGGGCACCGTTTGCATCGGCATTCTCATCCGCCCCGGACATCCGCAAGGCGACCCCGACAGGATCGCAGAGACCTACATCGATCTCTACGACAAGCGCGACCGCGCGGAGGCCGTGCTGGTCGACGACCGCGGCGATCCCATGAAGGTGCACTACGACGATCTCGTCGCGCAGGGCATCTCGCCCGTGGTGGGGACGAACGCGGTGATTCGCTGAACCAAGCGGCTTGCTGCGGTGCACTCGGCGCGATCCTGAATCGCGCCAAACAAAGCACGATAAAATGGTAAATATACTTTACGAAAATGCTGCACTGCGAAAGTTCGCTTGCGCCGTGCGCAACGTCCGGCGGTTTGACAACCGTCAATAATGTTGACTACATTGACGCGTGCGTTCGATCGCGGATTTACTGGTAGGGAGAGTGCCGGAGGCCGCGTGAACAGCACCGCGAACGACCAGGGGAGGGGAATCGTGACGCATTCATTCCGGAAGAATCTGCTCATCACTTCAATCGTTGCCGGCGTTTCTTGCACGGGTGGCGCTTTCGCCGCCGACACAACGGGCGGGCCGGTGATCGACACCATCGTCGTCACGGCGCTCAAGCGCGAGCAGAACATCCAAGACGTTCCGATCTCGATGACGTCCCTCAGCGGCGACAGCATCCGCGAACTCGACACCCGCGATTTCCGCTCTCTGCAGAATTACATCCCAAACCTGCTGGTGCAGGCGACGCCGGGCCCCAACCAGTTCTTCATCCGCGGCTTCGGCTCGCCCTCCGCCAATGACTCTTTTGAACAGTCGGTCAGCGTGTATGTCGACGGCGTTTACGGCGCGCGCAATCGCCAGTTCATGACGCCGTTCCTCGACGTCGAACGCATTGAAGTGATGCGCGGTCCGCAAGGGGCGTTGCTCGGTAAGAACACGGCTGCCGGCGCCATCAGCATTGTCACGGGCAAGCCGACCGACACTTTCGAGGGCTCGGCTACCGCCAGCTACAACCTCACGCGCAAAGGCGCGGACGTCTATGGCTACGTGTCCGGTCCGCTCACGGACAAACTGAGCGCGCGCATCGCGGCAAAGTCCGTCGATATTGGCGGCTACATCAAGAACAATGCGACCGGCGTTTCGGATCCCAATTATGTCTCCCGGCAAGTCCGACCGACCTTCACCCTGAAGGCGTCCGACACCGTCGACCTGACGGCCAAGTTCGACTACGCGGACGTGAACCTCGTTGGCGTACCGACGGTCCAGGTGCCGACGACGGTTCTGACGCTGCGGACGGACAAGACCGAGTCTCCGCCGTTCGGGCAGCAGGAACTCGACCGCACGGTTTCCTACAACACGTCCTTGAATACCAATATCGGCATCGGCGATCACACGCTCACGTCGATCACGGCCTACTCCGCCTACAAGAACAAGTACTTTTCCGGCGCAGGCGCGGGCAACCCCGAAACCTTCCTTGTCGGTTTCCGCTCGAAGTTCCATCAGTTCTCGGAGGAGGTCCGTCTCCTGTCGCCGTCGAACCAGACGTTCGAGTACATCGTCGGCGCGTACTACGATAAAGCCTATTTCCAGACCGAGAACGCCTCGCGCTACAACATCCTCGGCGGCGCGGTGAACGGCCAGGTGACGACGCACTACTTCCAGAATTCGCACTCGTACTCGGCTTTCGGCCAAGGAACATACAACGCGACGGATGCGTTGCGCCTGCTCGTCAGCGCTCGCTACACCTCCTCCAAGAAGGACGCGCGCTTCAATGAAACTACCGACTTCGGCGTGCCGCTCGCGACCGCGCCGAACCTCAGCGACGCGCAAACGAACAACAATTTCGATCCCTCGGCCACACTGCAGTATGACGTCGCGCCTGACGTCATGGTCTATGGAACCTACGGCCGGGGCTCGAAAGGCGGCGGCTTCGTCAGCAATACGCGTACCGTGCGGCCCGGCCAGTTCCGCTACGGTCCGGAAAAAGCCGATAACTATGAACTGGGCTTGAAGAGCAAGCTCTTCGACGGCTCCGTGCTGGCGAACGTCACGCTCTACATGACCAAGTTCAAGGACCTCCAGGTCTCGACCTTCGACTCCACGCAAGTGACGTTTATCACCAAGAACGCCGCACGCGCGACTTCGAAGGGCGTGGAGTACGAGCTGACCTGGGCGCTCACCGACGGCATCAAGATCGGCGGATCGGGCGCTTACCTGCACGGCAAGTACGACGATTTCCCCGGCGCGGCGTGTGTGATCGGTGCGCCGACCACTTGCGTCGCCGCGACCAACAACTTGAAGGGCACAACCATTCTCGGCGCCTCGAAGTGGCAGGGTAGCTTCAACTTCGATGCCACCCAGCCGATCTCCGACTCGCTCCAGCTGCGCTTGATGGGTGTGTTGTACTTCCGCAGCGCCTACTTCGTGTCCGGCGACCAAAGCCCCACCTACGGCTACCAGCCCGGCTACTCCAAGTTCGACCTCCGCGCCGAACTGGGCGATCGCAATGACCGCTGGAGCCTCGCGATCGTCGGCAAGAACCTCGGCAATAAAGTGACCAAGTCGTTCGGCTATCAGTGGCCGTTCACCACGCCGCCCACGGGTGTCGTCAGCATTGAAGAAACACGCACGGTCGTGATCGAAGCGCACGCGCGCTTCTAAACAGGCCCGCGTGTCGCGATCGATTTCGCTTCCACCCATAGGCGGCCTCCTCGAGGTCGCCTATGTGGTGAACGACATTGAGACGGCGATAAATCATTGGGTCGGCGCTTTCGGCGCCGGCCCTTTTTTTACCGGCGATTACCGGTTGCTCGATCAGGTGTATCGCGGCCGGCCGACGGATTCCTCCATCTCGGTTGCCCTTGGATGGGCCGGCGGGGTGTTGATCGAATTCGTCCGCCAGAACAATGACGCGGCGTCGCCTTTCATCAGAACCAGCATCGGCCCGCGGTTCCACCATCTCATGTTCCGGACCGAAAGCTACGAGGTGGAACTTCGCCGCTTGGCGGGGCAAGGGTGCGAGGTCATCTACACGGCGCGGCTGCCGACAGGCGTCCGCTGCGCCATGATCGATGCAAGTTCTATTGTCGGCGGATTAGTCGAAGTGATGGATCAGCCGCCAGAACTCATAGCATTGTTCGAGGGGATGTTGGATGCGCATCGCTCTTGGGATGGAGTCACCGCGCCGGTGCGCGCCCTGAAGGACCTTGCCGCCCGCTGACCCTATGGCCATAGGCAAGGCTCTTCGCGCACCAGCATGCCGCAAGTGGCGTCCGCATCGATCCAAGACGGAGCTGCGCGTTCCCGCCAAGCAGCTTCAAGGCTCGTTCGGTCCGGCCACCAAGAGAACTCCGCGAGATCGTACAGCGGCGGCGCGTCGGGCGAGGAAAATCCTACGATCGGCACTTGCCGCGTCACGCGAAGCGGTACCGCGCCCTCCATGAGCAGGCACCCGTCCGTAACCGCGACTGCTCCAGTCCGCTTGAAGAACAGCATCAGCTTCAGGCCCGCCGCCGCAGCCTGCTGTCCCGGTCCCGGAATCACCACGTGCTCCTCCGCCACGAGGATGCGCGAGCGGCCTTCCATAAAATTGGGTTCGTCCAGGTAGGCACCCTCCATATACTCCGACGACTGGCGGATGCGCGGCATGTCCGTGACGGACTCAAGCCACAGCTCAGGGCTGCCGTCGCCGACGAGGGTAAGGCCGTCCAGCTGGGGTTCGGAGCGATGGTTCTGCACGTAACCCTTGATGATCCCGGTCGCTACCAGCCGCATGATCAGGGCGCGGTGTGTCGTACGCCAATGCTGGCTGAAGGCGGCAAGGTCCAAATCCCGCCGGCGGTCGATCAAGGCGATGAGTTTGACTTTCGGCATGGCCGCTTTACGTCCCGCGTCTGACGCCCTCGGCGTAGCTGGGGTCGTTCGGTCCGCGCACGCCGCGCTTGAAGTCCCCCGAAAACTGCTCCCACCACTCGTGCTCCTGCGCCGGGACGACGCGCGACCAATCGTAAATAACCACGCGTTTAGCGATCCGCCACACGCCGTCACGTTGCTCGAATCGGTCGAGGTATCGCCCGCGCAGCAATTCGTCCCATGCCCCGGTAGCGTCCTTCTTGCGGTGTACGGCGTTGAAGTAGCTCTCCACATTGGCCGCAGCGCCATCCAAATCGATCAGAATGTTGGAAATGGCGTGTTGCGTGATCGGATACGCCCGGCTCGGCGTTTTCCAGCGTTCGATCAGGCCTTCGATGGGTCCGACATACATGCCGTGATCGTCATGTGCGTTTGGATGGAACACAGATCGCAGCAAGTCCAGATCGGCCCGGTCCGTCGCGCGGCTGTAGCGGTACAGGACCTCGGTGATCTCTTGCTTGGCCAACAGATCGGCGATCCTTTGGTCCATGGCGCACCTCTATGGTGTGGCGTCGAGCGTCGGGTAGTCCGTGAAGCCCTCAAGCGTGGGCGTATACAGCTTGGTTTCGTCCCAGGTGTTCTCCGGCGCGTTCCTTCGAAAACGTTCCGGCAGGTCCGGGTTGGCGATGAATCGCCGGCCGAAGGCGATCAGATCGCAGCGTCGGTCGGCCAATGCCGCTTCCGCCGTGTGGCGATTGAACTCACCGGCGCCGATCAGCGTGCCCTTGTAGTGCGGTCGCACGAGATCAATCGGATTGAGAGACTTCGGCCCCGTGAACAGGCCCCACGGTGGATACTGTACGTGAACGTAGGCAAGGTTCAGTGCCGAAAGTGCACGCGCCAAGTATGCATAGGTTTCGTGGATCTCGGCTTCGCTGGACTCGATGTCGTTGTACGCGAAGTTCGGCGCGATCTTGACGCCCACGCGCTTGCTGCCGCGCACCTCGGACAACGCTTCCAATGTTTCGATCAGGAACCGGCAGCGATTGCCGACCGCGCCGCCGTAGGCGTCCGTGCGCTGGTTCACGCAGGTCGCCAGGAACTGGTGATGCAGGAAGCCGCTGCCGCTGTGCACCTCCACGCCCTCAAAGCCGGCGGTGACCGCGCGCGCGGCGGTGCGCTTGAACTCGGCGACGATGTCCTGAATTTCAGAAACCGTGAGAGACCGGGGCACCACCGGGTCCGCGTACTTCACGCCGGTGCCCGCGTCTTCCTCGATTCGCACTTTCTTTTTCTGCGGCCGGGGCGAGGGCGCGACGGAGTCGGTACCATCGGGGCGAAGGGCAGGGTGCGAGAGCCGTCCGCCATGGGCGATCTGCGCGAACATGCGCCCGCCCTTGCCGTGGACCGCATCCGTCACACCGCGCCACGCGGCAACCTGCGACTCCGTATGCAAGCCGGCGGCCCGCGGCGACCACCGCCCGTAGGGGGTGACATAGACGCTTTCGCTGACGATCAGCCCGGCTGACGCGCGTTGGCTGTAGTAGATCGGGTTGAGGTCCGTGGGTACGCCCGATGTGTCGACGCGGAAACGCGTCATCGGGCTCATCAGCATCCTGTTCGGCAACGTCAGGTCGCCGACACGGCCGGGCGAGAGAAGCAGCGGGAACTGCTCGCCCATCCCGCCTACTTCGCGAAGCGCTGGCAGCGTTGATAGACCTCTTCCGTTGCCGATAGGTCGGAGAGCGTCTCGCTCTCGTGCTGCAGCTGCTGCTCCAGGCTGCTGGAAAAGCTCTCGGACAGTAACCTCTTCGTTGCGCCGATCCCGGCCGCGGTGCCCTTCAGGATCTGCGCGCACATGGTCTTGGCGGCGGCTACGGTTTCGCCATGGGGCACGACCTGCGCAACAATGCCCAGGCTTTCCGCTTCGGTTGCTTTGAGCTTCCGATTGGTGAGCAGGATCGTCTTGGCGGCGGAGAGGCCGACGATTCGCGGCAGGAAGTGGGTCAGTCCCAAGTCCGGCGAAAGCCCGGCGAGGGTGTAAGCCGCCATGAAGGTGGCGGAATTCTCCGCGATCGCCGCATCACAGGCGCAGACCAGCGCGAATCCCGCGCCAGCCGCCACGCCGTTCACCGCCGCGATCACCGGCGTATCCATGCGCGCGAAGTTCACGATCGCCGCATGAAGACGCCCGGTGATCTCGAGGGAATGCTCCTTCATCTTCTCGCGCGGCTGTTTGAAGCTGCTGAGGTCGCCGCCCGCGGAGAACGCGCGCCCGGCGCCGGTGATGACCACCGCGCGCGCCGTGGACCGATAGCGGAGGTCCGCGGACAGGATCTCAAGCTCCCGCGCCATGGGAATGTCGAACGCATTCAACACGTCCGGCCGGTTCAGCGTTATGACGCCGACGCCGTCCTGTGTTTCGAAGCCGAGCGTCTGGTATCCCATGGGCTGTGCCTCTACTTCTTCGGATCGAAGGAGCGTCCGATGATTTCTTTCATGATCTCGGACGTGCCGCCATAAATCCGGGTGACGCGCGCGTCGGCGTACATCTTGGTGATCGGATACTCCATGATGTAGCCGTAGCCGCCGAAGAGTTGGAGGCAAGCGTCCACCACGCGCCCCTGCATCTCCGTTGTCCACAGTTTCGCCATGGCGACTTCGGTTACCGTCAGTTTGCCGTCGCAATGCGCTGCGATGCATTTGTCGACAAAGGCCCATCCGACCTCAAGCTCCGTGCGGATCTCCGCCAGCTTGAAGCGGGTGTTCTGGAAATCCAGGATCTGCTTTCCGAACGCATGGCGCTCGCGGCAATAGGTCAGGGCCAGATCGAACGCCCGCTGCGCGCAGGCCACGGCCATCACAGCAATCGCGAGACGTTCTTGCGGGAGTTCCGTCATCAGATGAGCGAAACCCTTCCCCTCTTCGCCAAGCAGAGCGGTGGGGGGCAGGTGCACGTCGTTGAATGAGAGTTCCGCCGTGTCCTGCGCGCGCAGGCCCAGCTTGCTCAGCTTCTTGCCGCGCGTGAACCCTTCCGCGTCGCGGGGGACCAGGAACAGGCTGATGCCCTTGCTGCCTTTGGTCGGATCGGTCTTGGCGACGACGATGGTCACCCCGGCCTGGTAGCCGTTGGAGATGAATGTCTTCGACCCGTTGAGCAGGTAGCCGTTTCCCTTCCGCACCGCCGTGGTGCGGATGGCTTGCAGATCGCTGCCGGTGTCGGGCTCCGACATGGCGATGGCGCCACGCACCTCGCCGGACACCATCTTCGGCAGCCACGTCTGCTTTTGCTCTTCGGTGCCGTGATTGAGGATGTAGCCCGAGACGATGTCCGAATGGACCTGCAGGTTCGGCGCCGTCAGGCCGAGGCCGGACATTTCCTCCGTAACGATGCACAAGTGGCGATAGTCGCCGCCGGGTCCGCCGTATTGTTCGGGCACTTGCGGGCACAGCAGGCCATGCGCGCCGGCGGCCAGCCAGAACGAATCCGGCGTCTTGCCGTCCTGTTCCCACGACTCGTAGTGGGGAACGGCTTCCGCCTCCAGGAAGCGGCGAACCGATTGCCGGAAGATCTCATGGTCTTCGCTATAGATCGTACGCTGCACCGGTTCCCCCGCCATGCGGAGCCCTCCGGATGGAAGGCCGATCTTGAAGAGAGTAGAAAATTCTAATATAAACTAAAATAGAAAACGGCTCAGGAACACCACGAGTTTTCGCGCATTTCCCCCGGTTCAGGTGCCTGGTTCAAGCCGGGGTCCGCAGGCCCTGGGTCAGGACGTTGACGAAGGTATCCGCGGTTTCGTCCGCGCCGTGCCGACCGTCGAATTTGTACCACTTCGGAACCCAATTCAGGGCGCCGAAGATCGCGGAGCACGTGAGCACGGGATTGCACGGACGGACCGATCCGTCGGCGATGCCGGTCTGAATGAAGCCAGCCAGGGTCTTGCTGTCCTGGCGGGAGCGTTCGAGAATTTGAGTGCGGTGCGCGGTTTTCAGGGAGGCTATTTCGCTCAAGATTGCAACCGGTCCGTCGCTGCCGCACATGGCGTCGACCTGGTAGCGGATGTAGAGCTGAACTTTCTCCAGCCCGTTCTTTCCTTCGTCCGCGGCGCGCTTCATGGCGTGTTCGCCGAGATCGAGCGCGCGCTGGTAGCACAGGAAGACGAGTTCCTCCTTGTTCTTGACGTAGTAGTACAGCGCAGCGTCGGTAATGTTGAGGCGATCGGCCACGTCACGCAGCGAGGTTCCGCCAAACCCTTTTTGATTGAAGCAACCCGCGGCGGTTTTCAGGATCAGTTCGAGCTTCTTCTGAAACTGCTGATCGCGATCGAAAGCCCACGCCGTGTCGTCGCTGATACGTTTGACAGCCTTTCTCTGCGACACCCTCTCTTCTCCGTTCACGAAAGTGCGTGAGTCATGATCAACAACATATCGAGCGAGGTCGGCGATTGAAAGCGGTCGTTTGCGAAGTTCTCGGTCCGCCTGAGTCGCTCGTCGTCAAAGACACGGAGCGTCCGGCGATCAAGCCGGCGCACGTGCGCGTCGACGTGCACTATTGCAGCGTCAACTTTCCCGATGCGCTGATGGTGCAGGGCCAGCATCAGTACAAATTCGCGCCGCCGTTCATTCCTGGGGGTGAAGTCTCCGGCGTCATCAGCGAACTCGGCGCAGATGTGCAGGGCTTCGCGGTTGGCGACGCAGTGACAGGGCTTTCCTTCACGGGCGGTTTTGCGGAAGAGGTCGTGGTGCCGGCCGAGCGCGTCTATCGCCTGCCGCCCGGCGTTGATATGGCGCAGGCCTGTTGTCTCGCGGGCACATATGGCACTGCCGTGCATGCATTCGCGCAGCGCGCGCATTTGAAGGCCGGGGAGTCGGTGTTGGTGCTGGGCGCCGCCGGCGGCAGTGGCGCCGCCGCTGTACAAATCGCCAAGCTGATGGGCGCCTATGTCATCGCGGCGGTTGGCAGCGAGGAGAAGCTTGCCTTCGCTTTGAAGTGCGGCGCGGACGAAGGCTTCAATTATACAACGACCACCATCAAGGACGCGGTCCGGGCCTCGCGGGGTGCCGGCGGCGTGGACGTGGTCTATGACCCCGTGGGTGGCGACTACGCGGAGCCGGCGCTGCGGTGCATGGCGTGGAACGGACGATACCTGGTCATCGGCTTCGCCGCCGGCGGGATTCCGGCGTTCAAGGCCAATCTGCCGCTGCTGAAAGGTTGCTCCATCGTTGGCGTCTTCACCGGTGAGTTCATTCAACGCGAACCCGAAGCCAACAAAGCCAACACGCTCAAGATGATGGAATGGGTGGCACAGGGGCGCCTGAAACCCGTCATCAGTGAAATCGTCACGCTGGGCGACACCGGCAAAGCGATGCGCGCACTCCTCGACCGCAAGGCGATGGGCAAGATCGTGGTGGGTGTGAAGGCCTAACGCCGACCTAACGTGTCCTGGCAAACGTCGCGCAGAACGACGATGGCGTCCTGCAGTGTCGCGAAGCGCGCATCGTCGGTCTGGCCGCGGACATAGCGTGCATATTTCTGTTGCTCGATCACCGCGCGGCGGAAGTAGCCGAACGTCGTATAGAAATTGATGTCGGCGATGCGTGCTCCCGTGCGCGTCTCATAGCGCGCAATGGCTTCGGCCCGCGTCGGCGCGCCGGGGCTGAGCGTCGGCATGGCGCGAATGGATTGCAATTCCGCCGGGTCGTCTTTCTGCAGCCAGAAGCTGAGCGTGCAGGCGAGATCCATCAACGGATCGCCGATCGTGGACATTTCCCAGTCGAGTACTCCGCGTAGCTTGGCGATATCGTCCTCGTGCCACACGAGATTATCGAGCTTGAAATCATTGTGAACGACCGACGCGCGCGTCGCCTCGGCCGGCAAATGCGCCATCAGCCAAGTGGTGACCTCGGCGAAGTCAGCCTGATCGTCGGTTTTCGCCGCATCCATCCGTTTGATCCAGCCCTCGACCTGGCGCTTGGCATAGCCCTCCGGGCGGCCCAAGCCGCCGAGACCGGCAGCCGTGACATCGACGGCGTGGAGATCGGCCAGCGCGTCGATCAGTCCGAAGAACTGCGCGCGGATGATCGCCGGCGGCACATCGGCATCGTAGGCGCGGCGGACGATGACGCCCGTGAGCCGCTCCATCACGCAGAAGCCGCTGCCCAGAATCGATTCATCCTCACAGTAAGCATACGCGTGCGGTGCATAGGGGAAGTGCGCGGGCAGCTTCGAGAGCACGGCGTATTCCCGGCCCATG
Organism: Rhodospirillaceae bacterium; assembly: GCA_965279655.1. Classification (GTDB taxonomy): domain Bacteria; phylum Pseudomonadota; class Alphaproteobacteria; order Rhodospirillales; family Rhodospirillaceae; genus SCTM01. The sequence goes on along the minus strand of OZ257255.1, from coordinate 2,607,247 downwards.
TCATGGGCGGACTTCGCTTTGGGTCCCGGCGGCGCGCGCTTGATGACGAATTCGCGCGGTCCCGCCTTGGCGAGATAGGTCAGATTGGAGTGCCCGCCCGGGAACTGCAGGACTTCGATATCGCCGTCGATCCCGCTGACGTTGTCGCGGAGGTAACCGATGAGCTTTGCGGTATCGAGCGCGCGGTCGGTCAGGGCGGTGGGCTGGTCGGTCAGCACGTCACGCCTCGCGCGGCTGATGGCGGGCAAGCTCCTGTTTGGCGATCACCCGCAGGTGTACTTCGTCCGGACCATCGACAATGCGTAAGGTCCGCAGCCGCGCGTACAGCGCCGCCAGCGGTGTGTCCTGCGACAAGCCCGCCGCACCGTGCAGCTGAATGGCCCGATCCACCACGCGAAGGGCGATCTCCGGAGCGGCCACCTTGATTTGCGAGATTTCGCTGCGCGCCGCGGCGGCTCCCACCCGGTCCAGCAATCCCGCCGTTTGCAGCACGAACGCCCGCAACATCTCGATCTCCGTCCGCGAACGGGCAATGGCTTCGAGATTGCCGCCGAGGGTGGCGATCTCCTTCCCAAACGCCTTCCGAGACAATCCGCGTTCGCACATCAAGTCCAGCGCCCGCTCCGCCGCGCCGATGCAGCGCATGGCATGATGCACGCGGCCCGGTCCTAGGCGTCCTTGGGCGATCTCGAATCCGCGCCCGGGGCCGAGCAGCACGTTATCGCGCGGGACGCGCACGTCCTTGAAGATCAAGTGCGAGTGACCGCGGGGCGCGAAATCGAAACCCATCACCGTCAGTTGCCGCTTGATCGTGATGCCCGGCGTGTCCATGGGCACGAGGATCATCGAATGCTGCTTGTGCTTCTCCGCGTTCGGGTCAGAGCGGCAGAGCGCGATGGCGATCTTGCACAACGGATTGCCCGGGCCGGAGATGAACCACTTCTCGCCGTTGATCACCCAGCTATCGCCATCCACTTCGGCGCGCGTTGAAATGTTGGTCGCATCGGATGATGCCACGCCCGGCTCGGTCATCGCGAAGCACGAGCGGATCTCTCCAGCCAGCAATGGCTTCAGCCATTGCTCTTTTTGGGCATCCGACGCGTAGGCCGCCAACATGCCCATGTTGCCCGTGTCGGGCGGGTTGCAGTTGAACACCTCCGGCGCCCATTCATTGCAGCCCATGATCTCGGCCAGCGGCGCGTACTCCAGATTGTTGAACCCGGGGCCATAGCGCGTGTCGTTCATGAACAGATTCCACAAGCCTTGCGCTTTTGCCTTCTGCCGTAGCTCCTCAAGAATAGGGACGGGCGCCCAACGGGCGTCGGTCGAGGTTTGGGCGAAGAACAGCGCTTCGTTCGGATAGATATATGTGTCGCGGAAGTCCCGCAGTTCGGCGGCGATGCGGGCCGCATCTTTGGTGCTGCTTGTCATCGCCGATCTCCACGTCGGGTCCGGTCATTCGCGCTCTGCGGGAAGAGTTCCTGCAGCCGGCGCCCCTGTCAAACGGCTTGTCCCGGCCCGCGTTGACTCTCCTTGGAGCGGCGGCTACTATTTGTCAATCGACTTGACATGTCGGCGCGCAAGACAAGGAACAAGGGCGTGAGCGTAATGAGCCGTGCGGATCTCGCCCGCGACAGCTCCGCATCTTCCGGGGCGCCGCGGATCAACAACATCCAGCATTCCGCCTATCGCTGCCGCGACGCGGAACAGACGCGTTGGTTCTACGAGGATATCCTGGGCCTGCCGCTTGTGTCGGCGCTCGCCGTCGCCCGCAGCGAAGGCAACGGCGAACAGGTCACCTGCATGCATATCTTCTTCGAGATGGGTGACGGCAATTGCATCGCCTTCTTCGACGAACCGGATCACGCCGAGCCGAGTGACTTCGATAAGAAGCACGGCTTCGACCTCCACGTCGCTTTCGAAACCCATGACATGGACAGCTTGCGCGTCTGGGAAGAGCGGTATCGCAAGGCCGGCATTAGCTTCGACACCATCGACCACGGCTTTCTGCATTCGATCTATTGCTACGATCCGAACGGTATCCGCGTCGAGATCACGTGCAAGACCAAGGACTACGACAAGCACATGGCCGAGGAGCGCAACTCTGCGCATGCCGCCGTCGCCGCCTGGACCGAGCAGACCCGCGCCCTGAAAGACAAGCGCCTGGGCGCCGGCACCGTGGCAAGCCGCTCACACCTTTCCGCCGAACTTCCGCCGCTCTGATTGCGTGGGAGCGTTCGCGTCTCCTTCTTCCACCGCCGGTCATTCCTGACCTCAAGCCAAGCGAGTCCGTATGGCGCAGTACAAGCATCTGCTTCTGGAAAAGCGCGGCTTTGTCCTCACCGTTAAGCTGTCCAATCCGCCACGTCACACCTTGAATGTGGCGATGCTGCACGAACTCCACGACCTTCTCGACAGCCTGCCGGGCGATGAATCGATCCGTGTGGTCGTCTTCACCGGGGCTGCGGAAGGCGTCTTCCTGCGCTGGTTCGAATTGTCCGAGATCGAGCAGATCGGCAAGCAGACCCAGAACGTCCAGATGGTCGGGCCCGACGAAGACCCCGAGCTCACCATTATCCAGACCCTGGGCAACCGCATCGAGGAACTGCCCCAGGTCACCATCGCCGCCATCAACGGCTTCGCCGCCGGCGGCGCCTGCGGACTGACACTCTGTTTCGACTTTCGGCTGATGATGACTGGCGATGACCGCTTCATGTTCGGCGCGCCGCAGACGACTTTCGGCATCACCACCTGCGGCGGCCAGTCCGTGCGCTATGTGCGCATGCTCGGCACGGCGAAGACGCTCGATCTTCTGCTGCATGGCACGCTTCTGTCGCCGGAAGAAGCGCTCAAGGTCGGCTTGGTGAGTCGGGTTTACCCCAAAGAGACCTACTACGCCGAGGTCGATAAGTTCGCCAACAATCTCGCCGGTCGTGCGCCGCTCGCGTTGCGCGGGGTGAAGAAGCTGGTGCGCATGGCGCCCGACCTCACGTTCAAGCAGGGCATGCGCCACGAAATGGTGGAATACGCCAAGGTCGTCAATTCCGAGGACGCTAAGATCGCCATCGCCGCGGTCGACGCGATCGAGAACCCTGATCCACGCACCTTCGGCGACTTCCATATCGACTTCAAAGGCAGGTAGGCGCAGCCGCGTCATGCGTCTCATCCACTTCCTGGACCGTGGCGCGTCCATTGCCCCGCAAGCGGTGGCGCTGGACGGCGAGGGCGGCCGCTTCACCTTTGAAGCGTTGATCGACCTTACCCACCGCTTCGCCCTTGGCTTGCGCGCCCGTGGCGCGGGCGAGCGCACCCCCATCGCTATCCTCACGCCCAACGACACCCGCGGGCTCGTGTGCGTTTACGGCATTCAGCGGCTCGGCGGCGTCTATGCCCGTTTGAACTTCCGCAGCGCACTCGAAGAGAGTTTGCACATCCTGCGCACGTCCGAAGCGGAGTGGCTGTTCTTTCACAGCGCGGCAATCGCGCACGTGGAAGCGATCCGTGCCGCCGTGCCGAGTTTGCGTCACTTCATCTGCATTGACCGCGACGATCTCGGGTTCGAGGGGTTGATGGATTTTCTCAGCAAGCACAGCGGCCGTGCCCCGTCTCTGGAAGAGGATCGCGACCATATCGTCATGCTCGCCAGCACCGGCGGCACCACGGCCTTGCCCAAGCTGGTGATGCTCACCGACCTGAACTTCGAGACTGCCGTCGCCGCCCAACTCAGCCTCATGCCGTGCGAGGGCCGCCCGGTCTATCTCGTCGCCTCGGCGATGACTCACGCGGCCTCGACGATCGGCTATGGCCTCATGAGCCGCGGCGCGCGCCTCGTGCTGCTCGGTAAGTCCGATCCGCTGGAGATCATGGAGACGATTCAACGGGAGAGGGTGACGCACCTCTACCTGCCGCCCACCGTCATCTACATGATGCTTGCCCATGAGAAGGTGCGGTCGTTCGACTATTCATCGCTCCAGGCCTTCATCTACGGCGCGTCGCCCATGTCGGCGGCCAAGCTGAAGTCGGCCATTGAGATCTTCGGCCCCGTGATGATGCAGATGTATGGCCAAGCGGAATGTCCGATGTACGTCACCATCCTCACGCCGGAGGACCACGACGTGCTGGGCGACGTGGAAAAAGAGAAGCGCTTGCTCAGCGCCGGCCGTCCAACGCCGTTCTGCCGCGTCGCCATCATGGACGATGCGGGGAACCTGCTGCCCCCCGGCGAATGCGGCGAAATCGTCACCCGCGGCAATCTCGTCATGAAAGGCTACTTCAAGAACGAAGCCGCCACCCGGGAGGCCAGCGCCCACGGCTGGCATCATACCGGCGACATCGGCCATTTCGACGCCGACGGCTTCCTCTATATCGTCGATCGCAAGAAGGACCTGATTATCAGCGGTGGCTTCAACGTCTACCCCGGAGAGATCGAGCAAGTGCTGCTCTCCCACGCCGCCGTCCAGGAATGCGCCGTGATCGGCGTTCCCCATGAGAAATGGGGTGAAGAAGTCCGGGCGATCGTCATGCTGCGCCCTGGCCAAACTGTCGCCGGGGCTGACCTGATCGCGTTCTGCAAGACCGCCCTGGGCAGCATCAAGGCTCCAAAGACCGTCGAGTTCTGGGACGCATTGCCCAAAAGCGCCGCCGGGAAGATATTGAAGCGCGAAATCCGGGACAAATATTGGCAGGGGCGCGACCGCGTCATCTGATAGGGCATGACACAAGACATCCTCACCACGACCGACGGCTGCGTCGGGCTCATCACGCTGAATGCGCCGGCGAAGCGCAACGCCATCAGCCTCGCCACGTCCGAGCAACTGGCGGACGCTGTCGGCAGCCTCGAGCAGAACACCGACATCAAAGCCATCGTCATCACCGGCGCATCCCCGGCCTTCAGCGCGGGCGGCGATCTCGCCGATCTCGTCGCGGCACGCGAGGGCGACGCGGCGCGGCTGAAGCGCATCTACGAAGGCTTCCTAAGAGTGTTGCGCTGTCCGCTGCCGACCATCGCGGCGGTGAACGGCCCCGCCGTGGGGGCGGGCCTGAATCTCGCGCTGGCCTGCGATGTGCGCCTCGCCACTCCGGAGGCGCGGTTCGAGACACGGTTCCTGAAGATCGGCTTGCATTCCGGCGGCGGGCATTCCTGGATGCTCACGCGCGCCGTGGGACCCAGCGCCGCCGCATCCTTGCTGCTGCTTGGAAAAGCGGTCTCGGGTGTGGAGGCGGAGCGCATCGGCCTGGTGAACGCCTGTGTCGCCGCGGGCGAGGACGTGGTTGCTGCTGCCATCGCGCTCGCCAAGAAAACCGCCGACTACCCGCGCGATCTGCTCATCGCCAGCAAGGAATCCCTGCGCCTGTCGGAAACGCAATCTCACGCCGAAATCGCCGAGCGCGAATTCCGCCTGCAAGCCGACTCTCTGCGCCAACCCGCGTTCGCCAAGGCCATGGCGGCGGCGGGTGTGAAGATCAAGGAGTAGGGACGGGTGGCGGACGTCGGCATCAGCTCAGCCGCGGCCTACGTTCCGCCCCGCCGGATCGCACGCGCGACCATCGCCGCTGCGCATGGATGGCTGACGCCCGATCTCGTTGGGCGCGCCAAGGGTACCCGCGCCTTTGCCAATTGGGATGAGGACAGCATCACGCTTGCTGTGGAAGCCATCCGCCGCGCGGTGCCGCAAGCCCAGCGCGCCACGATCGACGCCCTCTATCTTGCCTCCACCACACTACCGTTCGCCGATCGCCACAACGCGGGTGTCGCCCGCACCGCGCTGAATCTGCCGGAGCGGATTCATTCCCTCGACATCGGCGGCAGCCTGCGCGCCGGTACGTCGGCGCTTTGTGCTGCGTTGCGCGGAACCGGCACCTGCGTCGTCGCCGCCGCGGATCGCCGCAAAGCCCGGCCCGCGAGCACCCAGGAACTCGCCTGGGGCGATGCGGCCGCCGCGCTCGTGGTGGGCGCGGGCGATTTGATCGCCCGCTGCATCGGCCACACTTCGCTCGCCGTGGACTTCGTCGATCATTTCCGCGAGGCCGGCGCGGACTACGATTACGTTTGGGAGGAGCGGTGGCTGCGCGACGAGGGCTATCGCAAGATCTTTCCGGAGGCTGTGAAAGCGCTGTGCCGGGACACCGGTATTGCGCCTGACTGCATCGCCCACGCCATCTTCCCGCTCGCCGATCTCAAGACGGCGCAGGTGATCGCCAAGGATTGCGGCCTTCCGGCATCGGCCACCAGCGACACGCTCTCCGCCGAGATCGGCCTGACCGGCACCTCCCATAGCCTGCTGATGCTGGTCGACGTGCTCGGCCGCGCCCAGCCGGGCGAGTTGATCCTGGTTGCCGGTTTCGGGCAGGGCGCGGATGTGATCCTGCTTGAGGCGACAGCATTGCTCACCGCCCGCCGGCCAGCGCCGATCGCCTCCGATAAGACGATCACCGAGGACAGTTACCTCCGATTCCTGTCCTTCAATGCCGAACTTCCTTACGAACTCGGCATGCGCGCAGAGCTTGATCAGCGCACCGCGCTCACGTCCCAATACCGCAACGACGCGATGATCACGGGTTTCATGGCCGGGCGTAGCCGCCAAACCGGCGTCGTCCAGTTCCCCAAGACGCGCGTGTCGGTGGAGCCGGGACATCACACGGTCGACAGCTTCGAGGATTACCCCTTGGCGGGTGAGCCCGCAAAAATTCTCACCCACGCGGATGATTGGCTCTCCTACACACCCGCGCCGCCATTTCGTTACGGCCATGTCCAATTCGACAACGGGGCGCGCGTGCTGATGGAATATGTCGACTGCGGCGAACCGCTCGACGTCGGCATGCCGCTGCGCATGGTCTTCCGTATCAAGGATTTCGACACGAAGCGCGGCTATCGGCGCTACTTCTGGAAAGCGACACCCAAGTAGGATCGACCCTATGGCCTCAGGCATTCGAGACCGCGTCGCCATCGTCGGCATGGGCTGCACCCACTTCGGCGAACGTTGGGACGCTGGCGCGGACGATCTCATGGTCGAAGCGTACCTGGAAGCGAAGGCCGACGCGGGCATCGAGACCAATCAGATCGAAGCGGCGTGGATCGGCATCAGCACGGAAGAACTCAGCATCGGCAAGTCCGGCGTCACGCTGTCGACAGCCCTGCGCCTCAACGAAATCCCAGTGACGCGCGTCGAGAATCTCTGTGCCTCGGGCACGGAGGCCTTGCGTGGCGCGGTCTATGCCGTGGCGGCCGGTGCTTGCGACATCGCGCTCGCCATGGGCGTGGAGAAGCTCAAGGACACCGGCTACGGCGGCCTGCCCAACCGCACCCAAGGCACGCTGCGCGATCTCTGGGCGCCGAACATCTCCGCGCCGGGTGGCTTCGCGCAAGTCGCGAACGCTTACATGTCGGCGCGCGGCGTGACGCGCGAGGACTTGAAGCGCGCCATGGCCCATATCTCCTGGAAGAGCCACCAGAACGGCGCGCGCAACGAGAAGGCGCACCTGCGCAACGCGGTCACGATAGAAACCATCCTCAACGCACCCATCATCGCCGATCCGCTGGGCCTCTACGATTGTTGCGGCGTCAGCGACGGGGCCGCCTGCGCCATCGTCTGCACGCCCGACATCGCCCGCGGCCTTGGCCGCAAGGAGTTCGTGACCATCAAGGCGATCCAGCTTGCCGCCAGCAACGGCTACGAAGCCGCCTACAAGGAGTGGGATGCCAGCCAGCTGCGCATGACCCGCATCGCCTCACGCCGCGCCTATGACGAAGCCGGCCTCCGCGATCCGCGCGCGGAACTCGACATGATGGAGGTGCACGACTGCTTTTCCATCACCGAGCTGGTGACTATGGAGGATCTCGGCGTCTCGAAAGAAGGCCGCGCCATTGCCGACGTGTTGGACGGCGCTTTCGACGCGAGCGGCGATTTGCCCTGCCAGATCGACGGCGGCTTGAAATGCTTCGGCCATCCCATTGGCGCATCCGGTCTGCGTATGGCGTACGAGGCTTACAACCAGCTGCAAGGCCGCGCCGGCGAACGCCAACTCAAGAAGGCGTCCTTGGCGCTCACGCACAATCTCGGTGGGCCGGCCCACGCCAGCGTCGCCGCCGTTTCGGTGTTCGGTGTTTCGCGCTGATGCGCCGTTAGCGCGCTTTCGCCCGCGGTTGGGCGCGGGACGGCGTAGCGGTCTTGCCGCCGATGGCTTCGCCCCAGTCCTGGCTCAAGCCGGAGACCATGTTGTGATAGGCCTTCTGACCGATCCGCTTCGCCACCTCGCGCTCGATGGTGGCGACGGCCTTGATGGCGCTCTGGCGGATCTTCACCGCGCGCGGATTGAAGTAGACGATCTTCGAGCGTCGGTCGTCTGGATCCTCTTTGAGGGAGACCAGGCCCTTGCGCTGCAGGGTGTTGATGACCTGATGGATGGCTTGCCGGCTGATCCCCAGCAGGCGTCCGAGGTCGGACGGCTTGGTGTGGCCTTCGCCAATCGCCAGGATCACCATGGTCTCGGTGTGGGAGCCGCGTTCCCATCCGTCTTGCGCAAGAAGGTTCTGCAAGCTCTCGTCGAGCCAATAGAACGCGCGCAAGGTCCAACGCATCATGTGATGGAGGCGGACCAGTTGGTCCTGCGGTCGTACGTCACTCATGCCGGGTTTGCGGCCTCCGTCTGCGGCGTCCGCATCAGTGTACCTGCCGCATCGCAGCAATACCACTGGCCGGGCGCGTCAGCCGGGTTTGACGATCGCCAGGAAGAACACGGCAACCATGCTCAGCCGCACGATCGGCGAAATGAACACATAGAACCGGCGCTGTTTCTCCCGCATCTCCACCACACCCGCCGGTTCCGTGTCCCGGCGGCTTTCCACTCCCGCGCCGTAGAAGTGCGCGAACCAAACGTCGAACACTTCGATTGGGATGAAGACGAACACGACGATCGCCAGTTTCAGCGCGAGCCATGTGTCCGTCACCGCCCAGCCGGTGCCCAGGACCAGCAACGGACCGGTGATCAGGACGATCGGCCACATGATGTGCTCCAGCGCCACCAGCCCGTCGAGCCGATCCCACGCCCACAACACGCGTTCCCGCGCGAGGCGGTCGTCCGGCGCGCGTTGTGCTTCCGCCAGCGCGCGTTTCACATAGACGCTGTAGGCGGGCGGTACCGTCACGCCCCACAGGAACGCACACACCACGTGCACGAACTTGATGTAGGGAAGCCAGTCAGAGGCGAACGTCGCGACGGCTTTCATTGGGTCAACCAATCGTGATGGAGCGAACCATGCCGAGACTTCATCGAGCCCTTGTGTGGGTGAACGCAATTGCCATGCTGTTCTTGCTCGTGTTCCTTGCAGTGATGCTGCAGTAGCGAACGAATTTGCGCAGCCCGCAAATCCGTCAACCAGCTTGACTGTCTTGGGGGCGTGGGGCAAGTTCCCACGCGGGTGGATGGATCGCCTATGGAGGTCGAAAGATGCCTCGGCGGCTTGATCTTCAGAGGTTTGTGATTGCTGGAGTTCTGGCTGCGCTGGCCGTTGCGCCGGCCTCCGCCGCGTCGCCCGAGAAGGGCAAGACCTTAGGCTGGGTCGTCTCCCGTTTTTCACCGGCGGTCTACAAGGGCGAGAACAGCTGTCCGGACGGCTTGGCGCTCACACCGCAGCAAAGCTTCCTCAAGCAGCAAACGCCGGCCGAAGCCGCGCGCTTGCAGAAGCCGGAAAACGCCGACGAGTTCGCTCAGAAATACAAGTGGGACTTCGGCATCGGCCCCGACGGCGGGGAGATGTGCAAGGAACCGCGCGGTTTCAAGAACCAGTATGAACATCCGATCCAGCGGATGATCCAGGGCAAGACCTCCTACGGCATGAACCTCGACGGCCATGACGGCACCGGCGCGCCGCCGCAGGGCATTTGCGCGCACGAGAATTTCGTCAGCCCCGAGGGCGAGGCCGGCATCGACAACCAGCTGTTCCGCGCCGAAGGCTGCCTCGGTTACTACCGGGGCAATGGCATCGATCCCAACGTCGAGGGCGCGATCGTCGCCTACTACAACCGCATGATCAACGAGGGCCTCCACACGATCCTGATCGAGGTGAAGGGCATCGACGACATGAAGAACGATCCCGACGTCACGGTCGGAATCTATTCCAGCAAGGACAAGCCGCTGCTGGTCGGCAAGAACCTGATGCACGATTCCAGCTTCACCGTCACATCCAATCCGCGCTGGCGCCACACGGTGAAGGGCAAGATCGTCAACGGCGCCGTGATCACCGATCCGATCGACCTCACCCTGAACATGGAGTGGGCCGTTGGCGGCGAGCGTGGCGCTACGGAAGAATACGACATGCGCCGCGCGCGCTTCCGGCTCGCGGTGCAGCCCAACGGCGAGCTCAAGGGCCTGATGGGTGCCTATCAGGACATTTACAACGTCTATTCACTGTTCCGCACCGTCGGCGCCGGTGTGTCCGCCGTGGCGAGCGTGGATTGCGCCGCTGAGTACAAGGCCCTGGAAGCCATGGCGGATGGGTACCCCGATCCCAAGACGGGCAGGTGCACCGCCGTGTCACTGGCCTATGAAGTCGAAGCTGTTCCTGCGTTCGTGATTCATCCGGAAACGGATCCGCTGGCACAGACCAAGACCGCCGAATCTCGGCACTGAGCTTCAACGTGGCCGTGTTCCCCAAACCCGTTGCGCTCTGGATGATGGTGGCCATGGGCTGCGCGGTCGCGGCCTGCTCGCCGTCGGAACCCGCGGTGCCCAGCGCCCCGGCACAAATGAAGCGCCTCACGGAGGCTCAGTACCGCAACACAATCGCCGATATCTTCGGTGCGGACATCAAGGTCGCCGGCCGCTTCGAGCCGATCATGCGGCCCCGGCGCGGCATGATGGCGACTGGCGCGGCACTGGTGGCGATCTCGCCGGCTGGGTTCGAGGAATACGAGAAGATCGCGCGGACCGTCGCGGCGCAGGTTGTCGATGAGTCCCATCGCGCAACCCTGCTGCCGTGCACGCCCGCATCGGACAAGGCCGCCGACGACGCCTGCGCGGCGCAGGTCTACCGGCAAGTCGGACATATGCTGTTCCGCCGGCCGTTGCGCGATCAAGAAGTCGACGATCTGGTCAAAGTCGCCGCCCAGGGCACGAAGAACATCGGCGGCTTTTATAACGGTTTGGCGTTCGGCCTCGCGGGCGCGCTTACGTCACCGGAATTCCTGTTCCGCGTCGAAGGCCTGGAGCCCGACCCTGCCGCGGGCGAAAAAGTGCGGCTGGATGCATCAAGCCGCGCGGCGCGGCTCAGTTACTTCCTGTGGAACTCGACCCCCGACGAGCAATTGCTTGCGGCGGCGGAGGCGGGCGAGTTGTTCACGTCGAAGGGAATCGCCAAGCAGATCGATCGCATGATGGCGTCGCCGAAACTCGCCGTCGGTGTGCGCGCCTTCCTGGCCGACATGTTCGAACTCGAGAAGTTCGAGGAACTCGCGAAGGACCCTGTGATCTATCCCAAGTTCAATCGCGAGGTCTCGGTCCAGGCGCAGGAGCAACTTCTCCGCACCGCGCTGGACGTCATTGTGGTGAAAGACGGCGACTACCGCGACCTGTTCACCACCCGCGACACCTATGTCACCCGCATGCTCGGCATGGTCTACCGCATCCCGGTGACGGCGGAGACCGGGTGGCAACCCTATCAATGGCCCGAGGGCAGCGGCCGCGCCGGTATCGCTAGCCAGGTGGCCTTCCTCGCGGTGAATTCCCATGCCGGCCGCAGTTCGCCCACACTGCGCGGTAAAGCGCTGCGCGAGACGCTGTTGTGTCAGCCCGTGCCCGATCCGCCGGGCGACGTGGACTTCACGGTTGCGCAGGACACCAACAATCCGAACTTCAGGACCTCACGCAGCCGATTGACCGCCCATCGCAGCGATCCAACGTGTGCCGGCTGCCACAAGCTGGTCGATCCGATCGGCTTGAGCCTGGAGAACTTCGACAGCATCGGCGCCTATCGTCACGATGAGAACGGTGAAGCCATCGACGCCTCCGGCGATCTCGACGGTATCCCGTTCAACGACGCCGCCGGTCTGGGCAAGGCGCTGCACGACAGTCCGGCCGTGCCGGCATGCCTTGTGCGCAAGATGTACGAATACGCCGCCGCGCGGCCCGCCATCAGCGGCGAGCAGGCGTGGATCACGTTCCTGGAACAGCGTTTCGCGGCGAGCGGCTACAAGGTCCGCAGCCTGATGCGGCAAATCGCCGACAGCGAAGTCTTCTTCGCAGTCGCGCCGGATGCACCCAGTGCGAAGACGGCGCAAGCGAGCGGCAAGGAGGTCGCAACGCCATGACCACACGCCTCACACGCAGAACGGCCTTGCGCGGCCTGCTCAACGGCGCCGCCGTGACCGTGGCGCTGCCGTTCCTCGATTGCTTCCTGAACACCAACGGCACCGCGCTCGCCTCCGGCGCGCCGCTGCCGCAGCGGTTCGGCACCTGGTTCTGGGGCCTTGGCGTCAATCCGCCGCGCTGGATCCCGACCAAAGTCGGGCCCAAATACGATCTCGGCGTCGAGTTGAAGATGATCGAGCCCTATCGCGATTGGATCTCCGTGCTCAGCGGCTTCGATGTGCTGCTCGACGGCCAGCCCAACTTCCCGCACATCAGCGGCTGGATCGGCACGCGCTCGGGATCGGCGCCGACGATCGAGGCGTTGCCGTCTCCGTCGTTCGACGTGCTGATCGCGGACGCGATCGGCGGCACCACGCGTTTCCGGTCCCTGGAACTCACCGCCAACGGCGACCCGCGCAACAGCCTGAGCGGCCGCGGCAACGGCAACATGAACCCGAGCGAAGGTTCGGCGGCCAATTTCTACGCGCGTGTTTTCGGCCCGGAGTTCAAGGACCCGAATGCCGGGGAATTCACGCCGGATCCGGTGGTGATGACACGCCAAAGCGTCCTGTCGGCAGTCAGCGAGCAGCGCAAAGACCTCGAAAAGAAGGTCGGCGCTGCGGACCGCGCACGTCTCGATCAGTACTACACCGCGTTGCGCCAGACCGAAGGTCAGCTCGCCTTGCTGCTGCAAAAGCCGGAGCCCAACAAGGCCTGCGTGATCCCCACCAAAGTCGCCGAGCACGCCACCGGCAACCAGATCGAACACGTGATCGAGAATCACAAGTTGATGAGCGAACTCCTCGCCATGGCGCTGGCGTGCAATCAGACCAAAGTGTTCAACGTCAACTTCAACAACCCGGCGTCGTCGCTGACAAAGGTCGGTAGCACCATCGCGCACCATCAACTCACCCACGAGGAGTCCTTCGACGAACGCCTCGGCTATCAGCCGGGAGCGACCTGGTTCGTCGAGCGCTGCATGGAAGCCTGGGCGACCTTCGTCGGCACGCTCGCGAAAGTGAAAGAGGGCGACGGGACGTTGCTCGACAACACGCTTGTCATGGCCCACAGCGAGACGCGCTTCGCCAAATATCACACCATCGACGGCATCCCGGTCATGACCGCCGGCAAGGCCGGTGGCCGCATCAAGGCAGGCATCCATATCGAAGGCAAAGGCGCGCCGATCAGCAGTGTCGGCCTGACCATGATGCAGGTCATGGGCGTGCCTATCGACCGCTGGGGCACGGGCCGCATGCAGACGTCGAAGCCCGTCGCCGAGTTGCTGGCGTAAGACAATGCAAGGACGTGCCGCACTTTGTCTCTTTGTCGGACTGATCTGCGGAAATCTTGCGTGGGCCGAGGAGACGGAAACGCCGGTCATGCCCGAGGGGCTCACGCTGCAGAAGATCGACGGCGGCTTTGCCTTTGGTGATCGTGCGGGGCTGACGCTCTACGTCTACGATCCCGATCAGAAAGCGCCCGGCACGTCTGTCTGCACCTTCGACAAATCCTGCTCCTGGCGTTGGCCGCCGGTGGTTGCGCCCGACGGCGCGAAACCGGTCGGCGAATGGAGCGTGATCACCCGGCCCGACAAGAGCCGCCAGTGGGCGTTCAAGGGCCGTCCCGTCTACACCTATCGCGACGATCTCTCGCCCGGCGCCTTGTCCGGTGACAACGGCGGCGCCGGCGCTTGGCATGCGCTCACGGTGATCTTTCCGGGGCCGTCCCTGGTGGCGCCCGCGGGCTTCAAGGTCGTCCGAGAGGGTGACCTCTGGTTTGTCGCCGATTTCGAGGGCCGCCCCGTCTGGGCGAAGGGCCGCAAGAACCAGGCGGGTGCCTGCGCGGGTGAATGCCTGCTGTCCTGGGCGCCGGTCACGGCGCCGATGCTCGCGCGCCCGGTCGGTGCATGGGCTCCGATCATGCGGCCCGACGGGTCCCGCCAATGGGCGTTCGAGGGCGATCCGCTTTACATTCCAGCCGACGGTCCCGGTGCGGCGAAGAAGCGGGCCGGAGATTGGCACACCATCGAGATTCAACGGACCAGCGCGACAAACTGATAGGGGAGTTGAGATGCACGCTTGCCGCCGTGTTGTCACCGGTCTCGCGCCGGACGGACGATCCACCGTGATTTCCGACGGGCCCGCGCCCAACGCCCTGAGCGTGCCGTTCTGGCCCGGTCTGGCGCTCACATCTCTGTGGGTGACGAACGAAACGCCCGCGCCCAACGCCGGGCGCGAGGATGCGGGCAACCAGATGGTCGGCCACGATCCGCCGCCGGGCGGCACGATCTTCCGGTTCTACGAGTTCCCGACCGACGCCAACATGCCGGCGGACTGCGGCAAGATGCTGGGCCTCGGCGGCGCGACGGAAGATGACTGGAAGAACATCCACCCGATGATGCACGCCACCAAGAGCATCGATTACCTGATCATCCTCAAAGGCGAGATGACCATGATCATGGAGGATCGCAGCGAGGTTGTGTTGCGCGCCGGCGATTGCGTCATCCAGCGCGGCACCAAACACGCCTGGAGCAACCGCGGCAAGGAACCGGTGCTGCTGTTCGCCGTGTTGGTCGACGGCAAAGCGCCTGCGGCATAGCGCCACGGAGATCGTCAAATAATTTGTCGAATATTTTGAACGCAACTGCGGGAGGTAGACCACCGAAACACCCAGGAAATAAGGCGTTTCGCGCGGAGCATGCATGCTGCACTGCGAAATGTACGTGTGGGTGCTCGGCGGAAAACGATCAACTAACTTGACAGTATGCGCCGTGCGGTCGCAAGGTCGAAGCATCGGGCGCGGCGTCATGACGGCGAGGCAAAGCAATGAATCCGTGGACATCCAAGACCCTGTTTCGCGCGCTTGGGCTGGGACTGTGCCTCACGACCTTGAGCGTGCCTGCGTTATCCGCCGACGCCAAGGGCGGCAAGACTTACGGCTTCGTGCTCTATCGCTTCTATCCGGCGATCTACCGCAACGAGGACAATTGCCCCGACGGTCAGTCCTTCACGCCGCAGCAAAGCTTCCTCTCCCAGATCACGCCGGCGGAACGCGCGCGCCTCGAGCGCCCGGAGAACGCCAAGGAATACGAAGAGAAATACAAGTATGAGTTCGCGAGCGGGGAAAAAGGCCTGGAGATGTGCCGCACCCCCGAGATCTTCAAGAACAACTACAAGCATCCGCCGCAGCATTCCATCAAAGGGAAGCTTTCCTACGGCATGAACCTCGACGGCGACGACGGCTCTGGCGCGCCGCCGCAGGGCATCTGCAAGCACGGCAACTTCGAGGGCCCAACCGGCGAGAAGGGCATCGACAACCAACTGTTCCGCGCCGAAGGCTGCCAGCCATACTTCCGCCCCAGCCTGACGGATCCAAATATCCTGCCGGGCGCGGACTACTTCAACCGCCTGCTCAAGGAAGGCCTCCACACCATCGTGATGGAAGTGCGCGGCGTTGACGATCCGATCAACGATGACGCCGTCGAGGTCGGTATCTATTCCAGCCACGACAAGCCGGTCATGGCGGGTCAGGCGCTGATCCCCAACGCCAGCCTCACGATCACGGAGAACCCGCGCTGGCAGCACGTGTTCAAAGGCAAGATCGTCAACGGCGAGATCGTCACCGAGGTGCGCGACTTGACCCTCAACATGGAATGGTCCGTCGGCGGCGAGCGCGGCGCGAAGGAGGAGTACGACCTGCGGCGCTCCCGCTTCAAGCTACGCATCCTCGCCAATGGTGAACTCGATGGTTTCATGGGGGCCTATCAGCCCCTGCTGAACTCCATGTCGATCTTCCGCATCGTCGGGGCCGGCACCTCCGCGGTCGCCGGTATTGAATGCGCCGCCGAGTACAACGCACTGCAGGAACACGCGGACGGATATCCGGACCCGGTCACCGGCCAATGCACGGCGATCTCGCTCGCTTACGAAGTGAAGGGCGTGCCGGCCTTCATCATCCATCCGGACCCCAAGCCCGCGAAACCCGCGCGCACGGCGCAGAACTAGGCAGAACCCTCACGATGCCCCCTGTGTCCGCCGTCCGTATCTCTAAACCGCTCCGTGCCTTTGGCGCGTGCCTGATCGCGGGATTGATCGTGGCATGCTCGCCGCCCGAGCCGAAGACCGAGGGCGCGCCGCGGCAGTTGCGCCGACTCACGGAGACGCAGTACCGCAACAGTATCGCGGACATCTTCGGCGCGGACGTCAAGGTCGCCGGGCGGTTCGAGCCCATTGTCCGCCCGCGCATGGAACTCGTCGCGGTGGGCACATCTCTTGCGGCGATCTCGCCGGCGGGCTTCGAGCAATACGATTCCATGGGCCGCGGCATCGCGGAGCAAGTGGTCGACGAAGCGCATCGCGCCACGCTGCTGCCGTGCGCGCCGAAAGATGCCAAGGCCGCGGATGCCGATTGCGCCCGTTTGATTTTCACCACGATCGGCCGCCAATTGTTCCGTCGGCCCTTGAAGGACGACGAGACCGACGCACTGCTGAAAGTGGCCGAGGTCTCCACCAAGAACATGGGTGACTTTTATGCGGGCGCGGCCATGGGCCTCGCCGGCATCCTGTCCTCGCCCCATTTCCTGTTCCGGGTGGAGGCGGTCGAGAACGATCCGGCGCGCGCGGGCCAACTGCGGTTCGACGGTTATTCCAAAGCCGCCCGGCTCAGCTACTTCCTGTGGAACACGACGCCGGACGAAAAGCTGCTGGCCGCCGCCGAACGCGGCGAGTTGGCGACGCAGAAAGGTCTCGATGCGCAGATCGATCGTATGCTGCGCTCGCCGCGTCTGGAAAGCGGCGTGCGCGCGTTCTTCGCCGACATGCTGGAGTTCGAGAAGTTCGACGAACTCGCCAAGGATCCGGTGATCTATCCCAAGTTCAACCGCGAGATCGCGCGCGATTCCCAGGAACAGATTCTGCGCACCGCCGTGAGCCATCTCGTCGATAAGGACGGCGACTACCGCGACCTGTTCACCACGCGTCAGACATTCATGACCCGCCCGTTGGGTGTGGTCTACCAGATGCCCGTGCGCACGGTCTCCGGCTGGGAACCCGTCGAGCTGCCGCAAGACAGCGCCCGCGCCGGAATCGTGACCTACCTCGGCTTCCTCGCGGTGAACTCCCACGCTGGCCGCAGCTCGCCCACGTTGCGCGGCAAGGCCCTGCGCGAGGTTCTGCTGTGTCAGAAGGTGCCCGATCCGCCGGGCGATGTGGACTTCACCGTGGTGCAGGACACTGACAATTCGGAGTTCAAGACCGCGCGCAGCCGCCTGACCGCCCACCGCAGCAACGCCACCTGCGCCGGTTGCCACAAGCTGGTCGATCCGATCGGCTTGAGCCTGGAGAACTTCGACGGCCTGGGCGAGTTCCGGGCCACGGAGAATGGCGAGGTCATCGATACCAGCGGCGATCTCGATGGCGTGGCGTTCAAGGACGGCGCCAGCCTCGGCCGCGCCATCCACGACAACCCGGCCACCACCTCGTGCCTGGTGAAGCGCATGTTCGAATACGCCGCGGGGCGAGAACAGGGGCAGCCCGAGCAGGAACTGATGGGATACCTGAATAAGCGCTTCGCGAGCGGCAACTACAGCATAAAGACCCTGATGCGCACGATCGCGGCCGGCGATGCGTTTTTCGCGGTGCGCGCCAGCGAAGCGAAGGCCGCATCCTTACGTCAGGATTGAGATGGCCCGATTGAATTTGGGAGTGTGAGACCATGAGCAAATCGATCCCCCGCCGCACGGCATTGCGCGGACTTCTCAACGGCGCGGCCGTCACCGTGGCGCTCCCGTTCCTCGATTGTTTCCTCAACACCAACGGCACCGCGTTGGCCTCCGGCGCACCGCTGCCGACGCGCTTCGGCACCTGGTTCTGGGGCCTGGGCGTCAATTCCGCGCGTTGGATCCCGAAGAAGCTCGGCGCGGACTACGATCTCGGCGCGGAGTTGAAGGTCATCGCGCCCTACAAGAACCAGATATCGATCCTGAGCGGCTATGACGTGCTGCTCGATGGCCAGCCCAACTTCCCGCACATCAGCGGCTGGATCGGCACGCGCTCCGGCTCCGCGCCGACCATCGAAGCGCTGCCGTCCCCCTCGCTGGACGTGCTGATCGGCGATGCCGTCGGCACCGGCACGCGTTTCCGTTCCATCGAGCTCACCGCCAACGGCGATCCGCGCAACAGCCTCAGCGGCCGCGGTAACGGCAACATGAACCCGAGCGAAGGCTCGGTGGCGGGACTCTACGCCCGCCTATTCGGTCCTGAGTTCAAGGACCCGAACTCCGGCGAGTTCACGCCGGATCCGAAGATCATGTCGCGCCAAAGCGTGCTGTCCGCGGTGACCGAACAGCGCAAGGCGCTCGAACGGGCTGTGGACGCGTCGGACCGCGCGCGTCTCGATCAATACTTCACCGCCGTGCGTCAGGCCGAGAGCCAGTTGGCGCTCCTGCTGGAGAAGCCCGCCCCAAACAAGGCCTGCGTGAAACCCGGTGCAATCTCGGCGAAGGAGGCCGGCAACCAGATCGAACACGTGATCGAGAACCACGCCATGATGAGCGATCTGCTGGCGATGGCGCTCGCGTGCAATCAGACCAAGATCTTCAATATGAACTTCAACAACCCTGCGTCGTCCTTGACGCGCGTGGGCAGCACCATCGCCCATCACCAGCTCACGCATGAAGAAGTGTTCGACGACAAGCTCGGCTATCAGCCCGGCGCCACCTGGTTCGTCGAAAAGTGCATGGACTCCTGGGCCACCTTCATCGGCGCTCTGGCCAAGGTGAAGGAAGGCGACGGCACGTTGCTCGACAATTGCATCGTGCTCGCCCACAGCGAAACGCGCTTCGCCAAGCAGCACACCATCGACGGAATCCCGATGATGGTGGCGGGCAAGGGCGGCGGGCGTATCCGCTCCGGCGTTCACATCGAGGGCAAGGGCGCGCCGGTCAGCGCGGTCGGCCTCACGTTGATGCAGGCGATGGGTGTGTCTGTCGACAAGTGGGGCACGGGTCGCATGCAGACCTCCAAGCCCGTCGCCGAACTGATGGTCTAGGACATGAGACACCCAACCGCCGGCCTGATCGGTGTCGCGGCACTCATCCTTACCGCCGCGCATGCGTTTGCCCTGGGCGAACCTCCTGCCAACTTACGAACGCACCCTGCGGAAGTGACCCTTCAGGAAGTGAAGGAAGGCTTCGCCCTGGCCGACCAGAAGGGCATGACGCTTTACGTGTTCGATCAGGACTTAGCGTCGCCCGGCAAGACGACCTGCACCTACCATCGCCATTGCCAGAACCGCTGGCCTCCGTTGCTCGCGCCCGCCGATGCCAAGGCGGACGGCGACTGGAGCATCGTCGCGCGGCCGGAAGGCGGCGCCCAGTGGGCCTACAAGGGTCGACCGCTCTACACCTATCTCGACGATCTCACGCCGCGTTCCCTCTCGGGTGACAACGCCGGCGGCGGGCGGTGGCACGCGGTGGTCGCCAAGCACGTGACGCCCAAGCCGGTGATGCCGGCGGGCTTCCAGGTCTCTATTGGGGAAGGGGCCTGGTACTACGCAGACTTCGAGGGGCGGGTGGTCTATGCGCCGGCCAAGGGGAAAGGCTCCACGTGCGACGCGCAATGCCGCGCCGCCTGGAAGCCCGTGCAAGCGCCCGCCGTGGCGCGCCCTATCGGGACTTGGACAATCGTCGATCGGGATGACGGAATCCGTCAGTGGGCGCTCGACGGCGCACCGCTGTACACAGCGCTCAAGACGCCGGCCGGCGCGGACGGCGGCGATTGGACACCGGCACGGGTCAGTCCGTAGCCCCGGGCCGTAGCTGCGCGCGGACCAAGCGCGCCGTGCCCGCAGCGGGAATGCTGCGGCGCATCATTGCGTACGCGTGATCGCTCCGAGAACGTCAAATCTTTTGACGAATGATTTGTAAGACAGCTTGACGACTTAGGTCTGCGCGCCTACCGTTTAGCGTGCTGGGTGGTATGGGAGTGCCCCCAGCATCGCGCGATGGCTTTACCCTTGCGCGTCATTGCCTAAGCATTGGGGAGGGAGCTATGGCATTCGCCGTCACGTCGCGACGCGCAATTCTTTGTGTCTGCACCGCATTGGTCACGAGCTCCGGCGCATTCGCGCAGCAGCAAACCGCGCAGTCAGGCGGGCTCGAAGAGATCGTCGTGACCGCGCAGAAGCGCTCCGAATCGTTGGGCACGGTTCCGATCTCCATCAACGTCATCACCGGTCAAACGCTGGCCGACTACAAGATGACCGAATTCCGCGATGTCGCGCACTACATCCCGAACTTCTCGGTCGGTAAGAGTGCCGCCTCCGACGGTATTTCGATCCGAGGCATTGGATCGGGAGCCGGCTCGCTCAACTTCGAACAGTCGGTCGCGCTCTTCGTCGACGGCGTGTACGGCGGCCGCAGCCACCAGTTCCAAGCCCCGTTCCTGGATCTCGAGCGCATCGAAATCCTGCGTGGTCCGCAAGGCGGCTTGGCCGGCAAGAACACCACGTCGGGCGCGGTGAACCTGATCACCGCCAAGCCGACGGACGTGTTCGAGGCTTCGGTCAACGCGTCCTACGAATTCGAGCTGAAGGGCAAGGAGCTCACCGGCGTTATCTCCGGGCCTCTGACGGAGAAGTTCAAGGCCCGCGTCGCCGCGCGCTTTGAGGATACGGATGGCTGGGTGCGGAACCCGAGCAACGCCAACAAGATGGAGCCGTCGGCATCGCGTTACGCCGGCCGCTTTACCGGTGTTCTCGATGCGAGCGACAACCTGACCCTCACCGGCAAGGCCGAATTCTCGCAGGTCAAAGAAGACGGCTGCTTCTACGAAACCAAGGCGCCGACCGATCCGATCGTCATGACGCGCGTGAACGCCTGTAACGGCTTCCCGTTCACCGGCGACAAGGAGTACGACTACACCAAGTCCTACAACGGTACGCTGACCGCGGACCTGCAACTCGGCGGCGGATTCAACCTCACGTCGATCACCGCCTACTCCGCATTCGATTGGAGCAAGTTCACGGACGGCGATTTCAGCGAAGTGTCGTTCAGCGGCGCGCGTTTCAAGGAGAACTTCCATCAGTTCTCCGAGGAACTCCGCCTGTTGTCGCCCACCGGCAAGTTCGTGGAATACGTGGCCGGCGTCTATTTCCACAAGAACTGGCAGCACACGACCCGCATCAGCTTGCTGAATGTCGGTACGCAGTTCGGTACGACGGTCCGCGACTACAATCAGGACACCAAGACCCTGTCGACGTTCGGTCAGGTCACCTTGAACCTGACGGACAAGCTGAGCGCCAAAGGCTCTCTGCGTTACACCCATGAACCCAAAGAAGGGCACGTCACGCGCGCCCGCACGGGCACCGTCGCCGTCACGAACTTGATCACGCCGATCGACGGCCGCCGGGTTGAAAACCAATGGGATCCGGGCGCGAGCGTCCAATACCAGTTCACCCCGAGCTTCATGGCCTTCGCTTCTTATGCGCACGGCTCGAAGGGCGGCGGCTTCACCGGTGACTCCTCGACCGTCACCGCGGCGAACTGGGGTTTCGAACCTGAGTCTTCGTACTCGTATGAAGGCGGCTTCAAGCTGAACGGCTCGAAGACCCGTCTGTTCGTCACAGTGTTCCACACCCGCTACAAGAACCAGCAGGTGACGGTGTTGCGTCCCGATGCCCCGATCTTCGAGACGAAGAACGTCGGCGTCGCGCAGTCCGAGGGCGTGGAAGTGGAAGGTGCGTGGAGTCCGCTCGAAGGCCTGACGATCAACGCCTCCGGCGCGTACCTCAAAGCGAAGTACGTCTTCTATCCGAACGGCAACTGCTTGTACCCGCGCGATACCATCCCAGGCTGCGTGCAGGATCGCTCCAACACGCCGTTCGACACGCCGACCTGGACCGGTTCGATGCGGGCCGACTACACCACCCCGATCACCGACAGCCTCAACCTCCTGATCGGCGTCGGCATGAACTATCAGAGCAACACCTTCCGTTACGGCAATCCACGCTGCGCGCTTGCGGCCTACGCCAAGATCGACGGCCGTCTCGGGGTCGAAGCGGCGGACGGCAAATGGCGTGCCGCACTCCGTGGCCGCAACCTGGGCGACAAGGGAACCTGGACCGGCTGTCCGGCGACCCCGTTGCGGGCAGGCTACTACACCTTCAACTCCGAACCCCCGCGCACCATCGCGCTTGAGTTCGGTGTGAAGTTCTAAAGTCCGATACCGACCGGCTCATGGCGTCACCGCTGTGGGCCGGTCTCTTTTTTGCGGCACTCATCTGAAGGATCGCACAATGTCCGACGGTCTCTCGCCCCTCCGCATCCTCGCATCGGTAGCCATTCTGCTCGGCGGCCTTCAAGCCGCGCACGCGGCCGACAAGATGCGCGTCATCAAAGACTGCGCGGAGTGCCCCGAGTTGGTGGTCTTGCCCGTGGGCTCCTTCGTCATGGGCGAGGCGGGCACGCAGCCCAACGGCAAGAAGATGGGCTTCGGTTCGCCGGCGATCACGGTCAAGTTCGAGAAGCCGTTCGCGATGGGCAAAACGGAAGTCACCATCGCCCAGTGGCGCGCCTTCGTGAAAGAGACCGGCTACAAAGTGGGCGGCGGCTGCAAATCCTACTGGAAGCTCCCCGAAGGCAAGCCCGAAGCCACCTGGGAACAACCCCAGTGGGAAGACGGCCGCGCCCCCGTCGATAACGACCCGGTCGTCTGTGTGACCTTCCCTGACATACAGGCCTACGTCGCCTGGCTGAATAAGAAGGCGCCGAATCGCAAGTACGCCCTGCCCAACGAGGCGCAGTACGAATACGCCACGCGCGCGGGCACCACCGGTCCATATCCGTGGGCCGGCGGTCCGGACGAGGCCTGCAAGCACGTCAACGTCGGCGACATCCGCTACACCGATCTCTCCAAGACCTCGCGGGAGCTACATTGCGACGACGGCTTTGCCTCCATGGCCCCGGTCGCCTCCTATCCGCCGAACGCGTTCGGCCTGAGCGATCTGATCGGCAACACCTGGGAATGGGTGAATGACTGCGGTGGCCCGGAAAGCCTCGCCGACTACCCGCGCGACGGCGTGCGCAAGGACACCGCCACCGATTGCCCGCGCACCCGCGGCGGCGGTTCCATGTCGGTGGCTTACTGGATGCATTCCACGGCGCGCGGCGCGGACCACAAGCCTGAAACCCGCCTTAACGTCATGGGTTTTCGCGTCGTCGCCAATGCGCCCTAGCGCCGATAAGCCGGGATCGCTGCTCGCGCCCGGCTGCGGTATGATGGCGTCATCATTGCCAGCAAGGCATGCAGACCCAACGCGCCGAGCATAGAACATGCGCTTGAGCCAACCCCTGTGCCGTGCGGTGCGCGTCAACCCGACCGGGCGCGCCACCATCGACGGCGAACGCGTGCGTGACTACCGCACGCTGGCGGACCGCGTCACGCGCCTGGCTTCGGGGCTCGCCGGCCTTGGGGTGAACACCGGTGACCGTGTCGCCATCCTGGCGAACAACTGCGACACCTTCCTGGAACTCTACTACGCCGTCGTCTGGATGGGCGCCGTCGTCGTTCCGCTCAATACCCGCCTTGCCGCCAAGGAGATCGCCTTCCAGCTCGAGGATGCGGGCGTGCGGGTCGTGTGCTTCGGCCGCGAATACATCCCCATGGTCGCAATCCTGCGCCAGAACGGGCCAAGCGACCGCGTGTACGTCGCCATGGACGAAGAGGGTGTCCCGGGGGGGCGTGACATCGCGAGCCTGATCGCGGCATCCGAGCCGATGGGAGAGGTCAGCGGCTCGTCGAACGATCTGGCGGGCATCTTCTATACCGGCGGCACCACGGGTCTGCCGAAGGGCGTGATGCTGTCGCACAACAATCTGCACTGCATGGCGTCGAGCCTGATCATGGCGCTGAAAGTGGATGAGCGCTGCGTGAACCTTCATGCCGCCCCCATGTTCCATCTCGCCGACATCGGCCTGTTCATGACCACCATGGTCGCCGGCCAGCATGTCCTCACGCGCAAACTGTCGGAGGACCTCATCCTCGACCTGATCGCGCGTTGGGGGATCACGCATATCTTCACGGTCCCGGCGGTGATCGACCGGCTTGCCAAGCATCCGCGCGCCGCGACCACGGAGTTATCGTCCCTCATGGTGCTGGGTTACGGCGGGGCGCCCATGCCGATGGGCACCTATGTCGCGGCACGCGCGCGCTTCCCGCAAACCGACTTCGTGCAGGGCTACGGTATGACCGAGATGGCCGCGAGCACCTTGCTCGGGCCGGAGTGTCATCGTCCGGGCGCGGATCCGGCGAAGCTCAATTCCGTCGGCAAGGTCATCTACGGCTACGAGCTGCGCATCGTCGATCCGGAGGGACAGGAAGTGCCGCCGGGTCAAATGGGCGAGATTGTCGGGCGCGGCGACAACGTCATGCTCGGCTACTGGAACCGGCCCGCGGAAACCGCCGCGGCCCTGCGCGACGGCTGGATGCACACCCAGGACGGCGGATACATCGACGAACAGGGCTTCATCTACATCACCGACCGCTTGAAAGACATGATCATCACCGGCGGCGAGAACGTCTATTCCATCGAGGTCGAAAGTGTTCTCTCGACGCACCCGCTGGTCGACGAATGCGCGATCATCGGCGTGCCCGACAGCCAATGGGGCGAACGCGTCCATGGCATCATCGTGCCGAAGGACAAGGACGCCGTGGATCTCGAGAGCGTCACGGCATTCATGCGCGAGCGCATCGCCGCCTATAAGTGTCCGAAGACGTTCGAGGTGCGGCGTGCGCCGCTGCCGCGCAACGCCGCCGGCAAGATCCTCAAGACGGAATTGCGCAATCACTACGCCGCGCAAGGCGCGCCGCGCTAGCTACCTGGTCTTGCGCTTCGCGGGCGCGGCCTTCTTCTTGGAACGCTTGGACTGCAGCTGCCCGGTGTAGAGCACCGGCGCGCCCCAGTCCGGCGCCAGCGCGGCCTTCAGGCTGCGTACACGCTGCGCGCCGATCCGCTCGGTCAGAACGCTTTCGATGTATTGCACGATCGTCTTGGCATCTCGGCGCATCTCCTTGCCGACCTTTGTCAGGCCGACAACGCTCACGCGCGCGTCCAACGGATCGCTGTGCAGTTCCAACACGCCTTTCTCGACCATCTTGCTGATGGTGATGTGGATTGCCTGCCGGGTCAGGCCGAGATTGCGCGCGATATCCGACGGTCGATTGATGCCCAAAATCACATGAATCATCACGGCCGATTCCGGCCGGGTCATGGTCTGCCAGCCGCGCAGCTTCAACGAGCTTTGCAGGCCCTCGTCGAACCAGCCGAACGCTTCCCACAGGGGAATGATGAGGTAGTCGATGCTGCGCATTGAGCCACTTATGCCGTGCCGGCGGTGGTCTCCGCAACCGCTGTCCGGATCGATCTCAGGGCCAGCGCCAGCAGGCCCGCCGCGATCGGCCCGACCAACGCGGCCAGGATGGCGAGGGACTGAGCGATCTTCTCCGGTCCACCCAACATCCCGGTGAGCAACCCGATGATGAACGGCCCCAGGCTGAGGCCGATCATGCTCGTCGCCAGCAGATAGACCGCCCCGATCTGGCCGCGCAGGCGGGTCGGGGTCATCGTCTGGAACGTCACATGCTGACAGCCGCCGAAGGCCCCCAGGATGAGCATTCCCGTCCCCAGCAGGACCATGGCCGTGGTGGCATCGGACGCCAGGTAGCCCGTCACGAGAAACGGCACGCAGATCAGCTGAGTCACCATGATGACCAAAGCCGGGGCGTCATTGCGTCCGCGCCGCTGCAGGGCGTCGGAGACGAAGCCGCCGACGATCGCGCCGATCGAACTGCCCAGGCCCAGGATGACGGCAAGCCCCAGCCCGACCTGGACCGGCTTCAGGCCGTGAACCCGGAAGAAATAGGACGGCGCCCAGACGACGAAGGCGTAGATGGTGATCGCGGCGAGGGAATAGCTCAGCAGCGCTGCGCTGAAGGCTCCTGCGTGTTTGCGCATGTGCGCCAACAGCTGGCCGAACGTGGCCTCTTGCGCGCCGCCCGCGACCTTCCGCGCGGGTTCAGGCACCGTGAGCCAGAACAGGATCGCCAGCGGAATGCCGGGCACGCCGGCGAGCACGAACGCCGCCCGCCAGCCGGAGAGTTGGCCGAACAACGGCAGGTCCATCGGCGGGGCGGTCATCGCCCATTGCACGATTGCGCCGCCCAGGGCCATCGCCAGGCCGACGCCGAGCGTGGCGCCGATGCCGTAGAGACTCATGGCGAAGCCCAAGCGTTCCCGGGGGACCAGGTCGCCGATCATCGAGTACGATGCCGGCGTCAACGAGGCCTCACCGACCCCGACGCCCACACGTGCCAGGAACAGCTGCGTGACGTTGCGTGCGGCGCCGCACAAGGCGGTCGCGATGCTCCAGCCGACAATGCCCCAGATGATGAGCCGCTTTCGGCTCGACGTGTCCGCGATGCGCCCCATCGGCAGGCCGAGGACGGCATACAGCAGCGCAAATGCGAAGCCCGCGAGCAGGCTCACTTCCGCATCCGAGAGTTGGAATTCCTTGCGGATCGGGTCGAGCATGAGACTCAGGATCGTGCGATCCACGAAGGCGAGCACGTAGGCCGCCATCAGGCAGAAAATCGCGTACAGGGGTTTCCGTCCGAGACCCATCGCGCACCGGTCAATGCCGAGATATTTCGTCAACTAATTTGACGGTTGCATGGGATATTTTCCAGGTCAATCGAAATGGCGGATGCCCGTCGGACGCTGCCGCGTCGCCGAATGACCGGCGTGAATCTCCCGTGGCGCATGCGCAGGTCGTCGCCAGATCGCGGAGGTGCCGCGCCGCGGCAGCCGTACGTCGATAGTCTTGGACATGGATCGCCATTTCCGGTCAGAGGCCGTCGGTTGCACCCTCGAGGTGGTGCTCACGGAGTGGTGAGCGCTTCAAATGTCGTTTGCGGGTGGCGGTCGGCAACCGGATCATCCACCCTGCGCTGAGTTGCATAACGTACCAGGGGGAAACACATGCGCTTCAAGGACTTGCGTCGTCGTCTCACTTACGCGGCACTGCTGCTCGTCGTCCCGGCATCCGCCGCCGTCGCGCAATCGAGCGCGGGCCTGGAAGAGATCGTCGTGACGGCCCGGCAACGCCAGGAAAACCTGACCGACATTCCGCTCGCCATCACCACGCTCACCGCCGCGAGCATCGAACAGTCCCAAATCCGCGACATGAGCGAACTGGCGAAGTTCACGCCCGGCTTCACCTATCGCCAGCAGAACACCGGGAACGGCGGCCGCATCCTGCCGTCCTATCGCTTCCGCGGCATGAATGCCGGCGTCGGCGGATCGCTCTCGCAGCTTGGGGCGGTGTTCGTGGATGGTCTCTACCTCCTCGGCGGCGCCCAATCGATGACGTTCGAGGATGTCGAGCGGGTCGAAGTTATCAAGGGACCGCAGAGCGCCTACTTCGGCCGCAGCACCTTCGGCGGCGCGATCAACTTCATCACGCGGGAACCCAAGGACGAGTACTCGGCCCGCGTCGGGATGTCCGCGGAATCATACGGCGGCCGCAACTTCTCTCTGAGCGCGGAAGGCCCGATCATTCGCGAGAAGCTGTTGTTTCGGGTGTCCGGAGAGTCCAATCAGATCGGCGCCGGCTACACGGCGTCGGACGGCGGAAAGATCGGACGGCAGCGGACGGATTCCATCAACGCCACGCTCGTGGCGAAGCCGATCGACGGCTTGACGGTGCGCGTGCGCTACACGCACGCGGTGGACGATGACTCGCATCCCGCCTTCGTGGACCTCAACGCCAGCAAGCCGAACATCGAAGGAAGTTCGGCGGAGTGTCTGAGGGGCACCCTGAAGTATTGGTGCGGCGAATTGCCGAAGATGGGCGATCCCGGCGTCCCGACCAGCGTCATCGATACGTCGACAAGCTTCATCACGCCGTCTTTCGCGCGCTCGAACTTGCCGAACATCATTCCCGACATCCTGAACTTCAATCAGGCAAATCCGCGCGTTATCCGCGATTATCCCCTGCACAACCAGCTGCCGGACCTCGACCACATGGGGCTGCACGGCAAGTTCGATTGGATCACGGCCGATCTCTCCTACGATTTCGGCGACGGTTACAATTTCCGCGCGGCCTTTGGCGATTCGACGTCGAAGATCACCTCCGCGGGCTCGTCCATGGTGGACGGCGCGGCGGTCAACGTCATTCCCGTCATGTGGGAGAATATCGAAGGCGAAATGCGGATTTCCTCGCCGCAGGATCAGCGATTTACGTGGCTGATCGGCGCGAACGTCTTCCGGCAGGCGGAGTTGGGACAGCCGACCGGCGGTCTCGCCGTGCGCGTCGATACGAACAACAACATCGTCTACAACATCCCGGCTTTCTACGCCTCGCAGAACAAGGTCAATTATTGGGGCATTTTCGCCGGTGCGCACTACAGCATCCTCGACAACCTGAAGCTCGACCTTGAAGGGCGCTTCCAGCGCGACAAGGTCACCAACGCCTTCCAGACGACCAGCGAAACCTCGCAATCGTTCAACGCCTTCGCGCCGCGCGTGATCCTGACCTATCACCCGATGCAGGATATGACGCTGTACGGCAGTTGGGCGCGCGGGGTGAACCCCGGGTTCAACAACGCCGCTTTCGCGCTGCTCAGCCCCGCCATGGCGGCCACCGTCCGCGCGGACCCGGGCTTTGTCGAGCGCACCGGTGCCGAGACTCTGGACAGCTTCGAGATCGGCTTGAAGCAGCAGATCAACTGGCTGCGTTACGCCGTCGCGATCTACTACGGCAAGTGGAACAACCTGAAGAACCAGGTTGCGTTCGCCTGTCCCGGAAACATCTGCGGCCCGGGCTTCGTCGCGAACTTCGCCACGCTCTTCACGGTCCGCCAGGGCACGCTGAAAGGCCTCGAGGCTGAAGTGAATGCGGCAGTCACCGACAACTGGGACGTCGATGCGACCCTGGAACTCATCGGTTCGCGGTTCAACTCCTTCGCCTCGCCCACGGCGTTCGCCGGCACCGGCCTGACGCAAGGCACGAACCTCAAGATCTTCGAGTATCCGGTGGCGTCCGCGTCGCTGTCGTCGACCTACCGCATTCCGATCAACGACGAACTGACCTGGTATGTCCGCGGTGAAGGCACATACACCGGCAAGACCTACGTGGATGAGTTCAACCAAGCTTGGATCGGCGCGGCCTATAACCTGAACCTGCGGACCGGCATTTCCGGCCAAGGTAAGCGTATCGAAGCCTACGTCACCAACGTCTTCGACCAGAACCAATGGGTCGGTGGCCGCCGCGGATCGTCCGTGATCGATCCGCGTCCCGCGGTGTCGACGCAGTATCCGACCGCCTTCCTCACCGCGCCGCGCAAGCGGGCGATGGGCATTCGCGCGTCGTACGAGTTCTAGTCTAGAGAAAACGGCTCCCGGCGCGGTATTCTCGCGCCGGGATTTTCTTGAATCGTGAAGGTGAGGGCAGAATGGCCGGCAAAGGATTCTTGGCGGGGCTTCTGATCCCGTTCCTTTTCGCGCACGTTGCGCAGGGCGCGGACGCGCAAGGCATCTACACCGAACAGCAGGCCGCGGCCGGCAAGGCGCTGTACGAAAAGAACTGCTCCATTTGTCACGGCGCCGCGCTCATGAATGGGCCGCGCACGTCGTCCCACATGGTTGGGAACGAATACATCGAAAAGTGGGGCGCGAAGCCCACAGCCCCGGGAAGCAAGACGTGGCGCGGCCTCAAGATCGGCGAGATCCTGGCCGACAACATCGCCACCATGCCGCCGACGCCGCAGGCGCGGCAGGCGCTGACCCCCGACGATCAGCTCTTGATTCTCACCTATATGTTGCAACGCAACGGCTTCCCCGCCGGCACCACGGCGCTGACGGCGACCTCGCCGAAGCTCAAGGATGTCAGCTTCGAATTCACACCTACCGTGGGCGCGATCGGGAAAGAACAGCGGCTGATGGTCTGGGTGGATCGTCAAGGCAAGGAGACCGTCGTCCCATCGCCGCCGCGTCACTACTACCTGCCCCGCATTTCGCCGGACGGAAAGCAGATCGTTGTCGAAGTGCACATCGACAAGCCGGACATTTATGTCGTCGACGTCGCCAGCGGCGCCATGCGGCAGATCACGAAGGATGGGATCAACCGCTACCCCGCGTGGAGCCCCGATGGAAAGCGCGTCCTCTACAGTTCGGATCGCACCGGCGGTAAGCCGAAGATTTTCTGGCAGGCCGCGGACGGGACGGGAACAGCGGAGCAGCTGACCTTCGGCGAACATGAGAACGCGCCGCAGAGCTGGACGCCGGACGGCAAGCAGCTCTCTTTCGCCGAGATTCACCCGGTGACGTACCGCGATGTGTGGATGCTGCCGATCGACGGCGACCGGAAGCCGTGGCCGCTCCTGCGCACGCCCTTCCTTGAGGGCGGCGTCGAATATTCGAAGGACGGAAAGTGGATGGTCCACACGTCCAATCAAACGGGAAAATACCAAGTCATGCTGCGCGGCTTCCCCGATACGGCCCCGAACCGCCAGATCACCACCGACGGCGGTCTGGAGGCGATCTGGCCGCGCGGGACCAACGAGATCTTCTACCGAGAGAACAACAAGCGCATGGTCGTGGAAGTTATCACCGGCGCGACAATTCAGGACGCAAAGGTGGGCACGCCGCGCCTGATGTTCGAGAAGGACTACGTTCAAAGCCCCGGCACCCGCGCGAGTTGGGATTCGAAGGACGGCCAGCGTTTCCTGATGCTGCGAAAGGCCGACTAGACGCGCGAGACCTATTCTTTCGGTATAGCGAAGGCCGCTCATAGCGGCCTGGTTGCAGGCGTATCGGCGCGGCTCGCGTTGAAAGACGTAGTCGCCCCAATGTTGACATCATTTTTCGCCAAACAATGCTGCACATAGCACCAGTGTTTTCGCGAGATTTGAATATGGATCACGTCCGGCTCTCTACGTACGTGGCTCTGGCGACGGTTGTTCTCCTGCCCGTCGCGGCGTGCACCACGCCGGCCTATTCACCCAACACGTATGCGGGCAACGCCGTACAACTCGCCAATAGGGTCGAGGCCGGCGCCATCGTCGGCTACCGCGAGGTCCGTATCAGTGCCAACGGTACGGTGGGTGCCGTTGCCGGCGGCGCAGCAGGCGGTCTGCTGGGATCTGAATACGGCAACTCCGCATTCGCGGCGCTGGGCGGCAGCACGGTCGGCGCGCTGGTAGGCAACACCCTCGAGCACGTCACGAGCGATACCACCGGCTGGGAATACATTATCCGAAAGAACAACAGCGACATGTTGTCGGTGACCCAGCGCGAGAAGCAGCCCTTGGCGCTTGGCCAGAAGGTCTTGGTGATCATGGGCCCGCAGGCGCGCGTCGTGCCGGACTATTCCATGGCCGAGGAAAAGCCGCCGACGGCTCCGGTGACGAAGGAAAAGGCCGAAACGGCAAAGCCCGAAGCCCCGGTGAAAGTTGAAGTCGTGCTCACCCTGCCGCCGGGCGTTTCCGTCCAGGCCGCGGCTGCGCAGACCATCGCACAACCGCCGCCGCCGGAGGGCGTCGTGGTGCCGGTGACCATTCAGCCTGTCGCGGCACATGAGACTGCGCTTCCGCCGCCGGAGCACGTCCTTGCGCAACCGATGGAGCCGGGCGCTGCTGTGCCCGCGGCTCAGCCTGCTGCCGAAAGCAACGCACCCTAGCCGCGCTCAATGCATCAGCGGGCCAACCTTGACCCCGCGCGCGTGCCCGCTACTGTCCCGCCCACGGTGGGCCTGTAGCTCAACTGGTTAGAGCAGGCCGCTCATAACGGTCTGGTTGCAGGTTCAAGTCCTGCCGGGCCCACCAATATTATCCATTGATTTCAATGGTCTATGCGGGGATCGCTAGTCCGCACACCGCGCGGTTTCACAGGGCTTTGCGCACCCTGTCACGCGCGCAGTGGATCGGGCACATTTCCGGACAATTCCTGTCGCACGCACGCCGCATGAACGGACACGTCAATGACTGAACCGAATCGCACGCACCGGCGTTCATTCATAACCGGGGCCGCAACGTCACTGGCGTCCGCAGCAGCTTCGCGGGACGCGCATGCCGCGGTTTCTCGCGAGCAACTGAAATTGGACGTCCCGTTCGCGCCAATGGCGGTCTACGCGCGCATGCACGGGTCTAAGCCCGGCAAGCCGTCAATCTGGTACGGAAAGGCGGTCTACTACGGACAGCTTGCCGATCGCGCGCCGGTGCCGATTCTTGGGGCCGAAGAACTCAATCTCGTCACCATCGACTACAACGGATCGGATCGTTTGACCGAGGTCACGAATAAGGTGACCTATTTTCAAGATCTTGAGTCGGGGAAGGTTCTGACGAAGTGGCGAAATATCTTCACTGAAGAAACGCTCGACCTGACGCGACCGCAAATCACGACAACGACGCTTATCGAAAACAGCGTCATGAAAGCGGAAGAGCGGAGCAGCTACGTCAAGATCGACCGTCGCGGAAATTTGCAGTCCCCGTTCTTGCAGGGCGATGTCTTGACGATTGCCCACGAGCAATTTGCGACGTTCACGGCATCTGCTCTTGACGACCAAAAGGATCATCGCGCCGATCAGCGCTGGTGGAGCGGTATTTGGTCGAGTTTCAGCGCGAATGCCGGAGATTTTGTCGAACCGAAGGACGGCTTCCTCGCCTGTCATGGCCAGACGTTTGGAGGGGCGCCCTGGTATTCCTGGCTCAAGATGGGACAGCGGCCAGGAACGTCGAGTATGAGGCGGTTCGCGACGAAACTCGCAAATGTGTCCGAGGCCCCGCCGCGCCTGATCGATTGGGTCGCAAAGAATCACCCGGGTTTCTTGACGGGGAAATAGTCCCGGCATGTGGACAGAGCGCGGTTGTCGACCGGGTATATATTTCTTCTAGATCAATGACTTAGCGCCATCCGCTCTCCTTCCGAGCGGCCCTTTGAACACATGATGGCGAGCCGGTGACTCTGATATCCTCCGCGCTGCACGCTTTCTGGAATACGCGCGCGAGAGAGATATGAACCGTATCGTGCTGAATCACCTCGACGGGACCGGCAATGCCGAGAGTTCTGTCAGCGGCTACCGGCAGATCGGCAGCGTGATCCAGTCATGGATCAAGGAAGGCCGTTACCGTCCCGGTGACCGCTTGCCCGCCGAACTCGAACTCTCGCGTCATTTCGACGTCACGCGTCTGACCGTGCGCCGCGCCCTCGACGTGCTTGAGGCGCGCGCGCTCATCTGCCGCGCCGGTCGCCGGGGCACCTTCGTCGCCGACAACGCGCTGTTGCCGCCGGTGGTCACGCCATTGAGCCAGTCCCTGCGCCAGGTCATGCAGCGCGGCGACGGCTATTCCGTGGCGTTTCTCGGATGGTCGAAGGTGCTGCCGACCCAGGACGTCAAGACGGCGCTGGGGATCGAGCGCGATCAGCCGGTCCACGAATTCCGCTTCCTGCGCTCCCGCAACCGCGAGCCCCTGGGGTACTTCGTGTGCCGTGTGGCGGATCCGATCGCGAAGCTGATCGGTCCCATCGAGTTCACCGAGAACTTCCACTTGCGCAGTTCGCTGATCGCGAAAGGCTATGAATCCAAGCGCATCTTGCAGCGCATCGGCGCGCAGATCGCCGACGCTACGACCGCAAAGGTGTTGCTGCTGAAAGGCAACGAGGCCGTCCTGCGCTTCCGGGCGACGCACTTCGACGCACGCGAACGCGCATTCCTCCACACCACGTCCTATTTCCGCACCGAGGATTACGAGTACGGCATCGAGTTCGTGGACGATGCCAAGATCAAGAACTTGCGCGACGCCTAACGCGCGCGGTGCGGAATCGAAAAGGGCCCGACTGCGAAGTCGGGCCCTTTCCGTTGCGTGTGGGTATTTCCTAGAACTTGTACTTCGCGCGGATGCCGACTTCGCGCTTTTCCGGCGCCGTTACGGTCAAGCCGTTGTTGAAGTTGAAGCTCGTCGTGCCCGGCACGATCTTCTGCAAGGAGCCGGGTTCGGAGAACGAGACCTGGCGGTTGATCGAGTTCCAGTGCTTGTCGTTCAGCAGGTTCTTGGCGAACACTTCGATCATCAGACTCTCGCCGCGCTCCACGCCCAGGCGGGCATGCACGCGGACGTAGGCATCGCTGCGCACGATGTTGGCTTCGCTATCCCAAGCCGAGCCGGTGTAGTTCGCGTCACCGCGCACGTACCAAGTCCACTCGCCCGACAACTCATCGCGATAGGTGGTCGAGAGAGAGCCGCTATAGGTCGGCACGCGGGCCAGGCTCTTTCCAGTGAAGCCGCGCAAGCCCAGGACCAGCGAGGTGGAGACCAGGCCCTGGATGTAGTTCTGATACGTGCCCTTCTGGTAGTTGGCGCGGAAGTTGATGTCCCAGTGGTCCGTCACGATACCGGTGGCCTCGAACTCGATGCCGTGCAGCTTGGCGTTACCCGCGCTCAACAGGCCGGTGAAAGCCGTCGAGGGTGTGGGGTTGGTTGCCGAGATCGGCACCGGCAGGGCCGAGCTGGACGGCAGGTTGTTCCACTTCATGTAGTAGGCCGCCAGCGTGTAGTTCAGGCGGTTGTCGAACAGCTGCTGCTTGGAGCCGAGCTCGTAACTGTCGACACGCTGCGAGTTCAGGATGTCCTGGCTGTTGGGCAGGATGCTGCGGATGTAGGTCCGCTGGAACTCGCTGGCGTTGGCGTACTGGCTGTTGAACTGGCCGGGCAACGCGCCGCGTGCCCAGCTGCCGTACAGCGTCCAGTCCGGGGTCGGCTTGAAGTTGACGATGATGCGCGGCAACCAGTCCTTGAACTTCGACTGGATCGACGCGGGGTTGGACGGTTGCAGCAGCGACTTGTCGACCTGATAGCGGACTTCGCCGGTGAGCTTCAGCCGGTCCGTGAGGTCGTAGTCCAGGGACATGAAGCCGGCGTAGACCTTCGCGCGCTCGCCGTCGCGATTGACCGGCGTGCCCGCGACGAAGCCCAGCTGCGGCGACGTCGGTGTCGTGCGTAGGCGGTACTGTATCGAACCGTTGGAGTGCAGATCGAACGACCCGGCGTAGTAGTTGGTGCCGATCAGCCAGCGAAGGCGCTGGTTCTGGCCCGACTGCAGTCGCGCTTCGGCGGTGTAGTCGTGGAACAGGCCCGGCGCCACGGCATAGGCGTTTTCGACATCGGAGATGTCCGCGTCGACGATCAGGTTGGTGTGGGTCTGATTGTAAGCCAGGTTTACTGTCGCGGTGATCTCGTTCGGGAATTCATACTGAAACACGCCGCTATAGCGCTGCGTCAGGCGGATCATGCCGAAATGATCGAGCTTGGGCGCGCGGGCGACAATGGGGTCGTTCAGCGCGTTGTCGACCAGCGCGGCCCGCAGAGCATTCGGTTGTCCGATGCTCGCGAAGTAGCGGCTGTTGATCAGGGTGTTCGAGGTCACGACGCCTTCGCCCAGTTCCTCGATAGTCGGGACGTGGCCGCAGAAATACTGCTGGGTGATCGCGAATTGACGGGTGGCGCCGTTCTCGTCCTGACCGGACACGGTGACGCCGTTGCAGGACGTGCCGCCGTATTGCGAGCCCCTCAGGTAGGCCCAGGTGGCGGGACCGTCGCTGTCCTTCTGATACGAGCCGCGCAGTCGGATGGAGAAATTGTCCGACGGCGTGATGTAGAGCGTGCCGGTCACGGAGTGCGTGGTTTCTTCGCCGAGGCTGCCGCCGTCCGTGGCCTTGTACGTGGGGGCCTGACGGTGTTTCAGCAATGACAAGCGCGCGGAGACCTTGTCGGCGATGATTGGACCTTCGACGCTGGTGCCAAAATCGTATGAGCCGCGCGCGGTGCCTTCGGCCGACACCTCGCCTTTGAATTCCTGCCCCGGCGTGCGCGTGATGAAGTTGAGCGCGCCGCCGAAGGTGTTGCGACCGTAATAGGCGTTCTGTGGTCCCTTGATCACTTCGACGCGTTCCACGTCGGCCGTGTTCACGGAGGTGATGCCGCCCAGCACATAGATGCCGTCGACGAACACCGCGCCGGTTTGATTCCGGGGAAGCGGCGACGCGTAGGTCATGCCGCGCATGATGAACATCGGCGAGTAGCGGCCGCCGCCGCTGTTGCTGCCGACGGAGATGAACGTCAATCCGGGGGACTGGGCCGCGATCTGGCGCACGTCGAACAGCTGCGCCTTCTGAATGTCTGCCGCGGTGAAGGCGGTGATCGCGATGGGGATGTCGAGCAGTTTCTCTTCGCGCTTACGCGTGGTGACGACGATTTCCTCGAGCCCCAGGACCTGGGCGGTCTGCTGCGCGAACACCGGCGTCGGCGCGGCGGCGGTCAGGCCGATCAGGCCTGCGGTCGTGCTCAAAAGCATGGATTGAAGGCGGCGCGTCATCGAAGAGTCCCCCGAAAAGATCTGAATATGTGGTGCGCGGCCCCAGAGGCGCTGCGCAAATTCCCTCGCAATCAGAGTCCGTGCGCAAGCGCGCGGCGTCAAGGGTCGCGCGCGCGGTTACAGGCGAATTTGGCGAGGTGTGTACTCTAGGCTACCTGATAGGTGATCCAATTCGCGCGCGATGCGCTGGTGCGGGCAAACCCCACGATATGAATGAGATATTCCGGCTCGTCGAACGTCGCGCCAATCGGCATAGTACCGTTCTTCAATGAGGAAAGTGGATGCGTCCCGGGTTCCGTATCGACAGACGTGCCGCGCTCGCCGGCCTCGGCGCCACGCTGGTGGCAACGCCGGGCGTCGCGCAAAGCGCCGAACTTGACGTCGTTGTGATCGGCGCGGGCCTGTCGGGCCTCAATGCCGCGCTGCTGGTCAAGGATCAGGGCTTCAAGGTTGCCGTGCTCGAAGCGCGCGACCGCGTCGGCGGGCGTCTGTTGTCGCTACAGGGTGTGGAGGGCAATCCCGAGCTCGGCGGCGACAGCATCCTCGGCGGCTACGGCCGCATGCAGGATACGGCGCGCCGCCTGGGCGTGAAGCTGATCGACTTCGCGACGCGGCGGGATTCATCGCCGGGCTCGCAGCAGGATCCAACGACCGTGGAATTCGCGATCGGTGGACAAGTCATCCGGCGCGATGCCTGGCCCACCCACGCGCTGAACGTGATGCCCGAGGGCGCCAAGAACCGTTTTCCGGGGCGCGCCTTCTTCGAGAGCGTCGTCGACAAGAACAACCCCCTGCGTTCGGCGGAAGACTGGGCCGATCCCGACAGCCGCAAGTTCGACGGTTCGGTCTTCGAGTTCCTGAAGAAGCAGGGCTGGAGCGATGCCGCGATCGACCTGAACTACAACACCAACACATCCTATGGGACATCGGCGCACGAGGTGTCCATCCTCATGTGGTACTACTCCCAGGCGTGGTTCAAGCTTCAGTCCGATATCGCGCGGGTGTCGTTCAAGGCGGACGGCGGCAATCAGCGGGTGCCGCAGGCGATGGCGGCGGCGGTGGGCGATGTGCGGTTGAACAAGCGCGTCGTCGGCTTTCAACAGGACGGTGCGCGCGTCACTGTCCGCTGCGACGATGGAACGACGGTGTCGGCGAAGCAGGTCATCTGCTCCCTGCCGATTCCGGCCATGCGTGGCGTGAAGTTCGATCCCGTGCTGCCGCCGGCGAAAACCAAAGCAATCGCGACCGTGCCGTTCCAGAAGGCTACCAAGATCGTGTTGGTTCCCAAGAAGCCGTTTTGGCGCGAAGACGGACTGTCTCCGGCCATGTGGACGGACACGGACGCCGGCGATGTGCGCGCCATGCGCGAAGGCAAGGATCCGAACCGGATCAATTGCCTCCTGGCCTGGGGCCGCGGCTTCCTGGCGGAGCGCTGGGACGCGCTGGGCGAGAAGGCCGCGATTGCGCGGGTCATCGCCGAATACGAACGTCTGCGCCCCGCGGCCAAGGGTCAGCTGAAAGGCGTCGCCTTCAAATCCTGGCAGAGCGATCCTTACGCCGGCGGCGTGTGGGTCATCTGGAAGCCGGGACAGATTCACGAATGCCTGCCGGCGCTGCGCGAAACGGCGGGGCGGATTCATTTCTGTGGCGAACATGTCGCGGTGTCCAACCGCGGCATGGAAGGCGCCATGGAAACCGGCGAACAAGCGGCGCTACAGGCGATGGCGCTGCTCTAGCGAATTTGAAGACAACTCGGGAGGAAAGCTATGAGGATGAATTTCATCGGGCTCGCGGGACTGGCGTTGTTGCTGGCCGCGGCTCAAAGCCACGCGGCAAGTCCGGGCAAGCCCGGCAGCACCTTCAAGGACTGCAAGGATTGCCCTGAGATGGTGGTGATCCCGCCCGGCAAGTTCATGATGGGCTCGGATGTGAAGAGCGAAATGAAGGACGGTTCCCGCGGTGAAGGGCCGATCCGCGAGATCACGCTCAAGAATGCCTTCGCGCTGGGGAAGTACGAGATCACTGTCGCGGAGTTCGCCGCGTTCGTGGATGCGACCGGCTACTATCCGTCGGACTTTTGCAATACCAGCAACGGCACCGATATCCCGCTTACCTTCCGCGGTCCGATCAACGGCAAGACTCCCGATCCGAAGCAGCCGGTGACGTGCGTCAGCTGGGTGGATGGCATCGCCTACGCCGCCTGGCTGTCGGGCAAGACCGGCAAGAAGTATCGCTTGCCGTCGGAAGCCGAGTGGGAATACGCCGCCAAGGCCAATGCCAAGACCAAATGGCCGTGGGGCGACGCCGATGAGCAAGGTTGCCAATACGAAAACCTGTTCGATCTCGATGGCAAGGCGAACCCGAATCCGCCCGACGGTCGGAAGCTCAACTATGAGCCGGTGAATTGCAGCGACGGGCAGGCGATGCTCTCGCCGGTCGGCATCTATAAGGCCAACCCTTTCGGTCTGAAAGACATGTTGGGTAACGCCTGGGAGTGGGTGCAGGACTGCGTGGCCAACCCGTATCCGGCGCAGCCGACCGACGGAACGGCCGTCGCGCAGAAGAACGGCCTCTGTGAGAAGCGCTCGGTCCGCGGCGCCGCCTGGTACACCCGCATGGATCGTCATCGCCCGAGTTTCCGCGGCGCCGACCCGGAAAACACCGCCTCGCACCAGTTCGGCTTCCGCCTCGCGCGCGATCTCTAAGGAACGTAGCCGATTGGCGCGGACAGTGAACCTGTCCGCGCCAATCGGGCCTTCTCGCTATTCGAGGTCGCGGACGACCCGGATGCCGAGCGTGCCCATCGAGGCGTTGGCGAATTCGCGGCTGCGCGCCGCGGCGCGGTTGAACCAGTTCCGCGCGTACCAGCCACCGCCCTTCACAACATGGCGTTCGCAATCTTTCTTCCACGCTGAACCGTCCGTGGGCGCGCCCTCGTACTGCGGCGTGTAGCAGTCGGCGGTCCATTCCCACACATTGCCGATCACGTCATACAAGCCGTAGCCGTTGGGTTTGAACTTCCCGACCGGGGCGGTGTAGACGTAGCCGTCGCGGCACGCCATCAGGCGCGTGGGGTCCTTCTTGAGATCCGGATGGGGCTCAGCCGCTGCGGCATCCGAGATGTTGCCGTAGGTGCAAACGGTGCTCGCGTCGTTGCCCCAATAGCGCGATGTGGCCGTGCCGCCGCGGGCGGCGTATTCCCACTCCGCCTCGCTGGGGACGCGGTACTTCTTCTTGGTCTTTTCCGAAAGCCAGGCCGCGTAGGCCGTCGCGTCGTCGAGCGAGACGCAGGCCACCGGATCCTTGTTTGTCTGCGGGAAGTTGGTTTTGTCCCAGGTCGCGCCCTCGACGTCCAACCACGCATTCTTCTCCTGGTTCCAGGTCGTGCAAACCTTGCTGCCGGGCTGCTTGGTTTCCTTCACGAAGGCGGCGTACTGCTGACGCGTCACCTCGAAGCGGCCGATGGCGAACGGCTTGCTGATCGTCACCTTATGAGTCGGCTGCTCGCGCTTGCGCGCCTCGGCATCCATGCCCTCCGGGGTCGTCTCCGCGTCGGTCGAGCCCATGGTGAACGATCCCGCCGGCACCACCACCATCTCGGGGCAATCGCGGCAATCCTTGAACTTGGTGCCGGGCTTCGATTTGGCGGATTGCGCGAGCGCGGGCGAGGCCATCAACGCCGCCGCCAAAAGCGCGGCGCCGGCGGAAGATAAGGACAGGAGGCGGACCATGAGGGGTTCCTTGCCGAAAGGGGAAAGGGCAGGGCAGCGTACACGATCCGCCGTGGTCCCTGCCAAGGGGTCAGTGATGACCACGTATTTCGTGGCCCAGGAGAAGCCCCTACTTCGGAATCATCTCCGGAAAC
Source organism: Rhodospirillaceae bacterium (assembly GCA_965279655.1). Classification (GTDB taxonomy): domain Bacteria; phylum Pseudomonadota; class Alphaproteobacteria; order Rhodospirillales; family Rhodospirillaceae; genus SCTM01. The sequence continues at coordinate 2,566,614 of OZ257255.1, read as the reverse complement.
ACGTGCTGCTGGAGCATTACCAGCACGCCCAGCAGGAACGTCAGCACGAGACTATGCTTGAGGGTGCGCGCCAGCACCTCGCCCTCGCGGCCCTTGAGTTCCGTCGTGGCGGTTCCCGTACAGATGTTCTGCGGGGAGATCATCTTGCCCATGACGCCGCCCGACGCATTCGTCGCCGCCATCAGGATGGGGTTGAACCCGAGTTCGCGCGCCGCGACCACCTGCAGATTGCCGAACAGCGCATTGCCCGACGTATCGCTACCGGAGAGAAAGACGGCGAGCCATCCGAGGAAGGCCGAGAACAACGGAAACAAAATGCCGGCCCCGGCCACGCCGAGGCCAAGGGTGTAGGCCATGCCGGAATAGTTCATCAGATAGGCCAGCCCCACGATCAGCATGGTCGTGACCAGCGGCAGTTTGATTTGCTGAAGCGTGCGCGTCATCGCGGTGGCGAATTGCGACGGCGAAAGCCGGATCGCGGCGGCCGTCGCGATCATGGCGGCCAGGATGGCGGTGCCGGTCGCCAAGGGCTGGAAACTCCACACAGCGGCATATGGCTTGTCATAGGCGGTGATGAACACCGCCTCGTGCAGCCCGGGCCACTGGATATTCTGCTGCCACATCGCGTTGATCTTGAAATGCACCCACGCGATCACCGTCGCCGACAGCACCGCCCAAGGCAGCCACGCTTGCCACGCCGACATTGTCATGGACGGCAGGCGGCTCGCTTCCGGAACGCGCAGCGCAAACGTGGGGTCCGCCGGCAGCGGCCAGTACCTGACGAAGATCAGCGTCAGGCCCAGCGACGTGAGCGAAGACAGGACATCGGTCAGGGCATACGCCAGATAGTTCGACGAGATGAACTGCACGACGGCGAACGATCCGCCGGCCACGAGCAGCGTGGGCCACACGCCCCGCAACGCTTGCACACCGCCGGTGACCGCGGTCACGTAGAACGGCAGCAGCAGCGCGATCAATGGCAGCTGCCGCCCGACCATGGCGCCGAGCGAAACGTCGGAGAGTTGGGTGACGGCGCCCAGCGTCGTGATGGGCGCGCCGAGCGCCCCGAAGGCGACCGGCGCGGTATTGAAGATCAAGGCCGCCACCAGGGCATCGATCGCGCGGAACCCGAGCGCGGTGAGCAGGGCGCAGGTGATCGCCACCGGTGTGCCGAAGCCCGCGATGCCTTCGAGCAGGCAGCCGAAGGAGAACCCGATCACCACCAGCACCACACGCGTGTCGTTGGGCAGGTTTGCCAGCATCCACGCGCGGAACGCCTCGAAGTGTCCCGAGACGACGGTGATGTTGTAGAGCAGCAGGGCATTCAGCACGATCCACATCACCGGCCAGACCGCGAAGGTGGCGCCGGCGGCGACGCTGTTCAGCGCCAGACCGGCGGGCATCTGCCACACGCCGATCGCCAGACCGATCGCGACAATCAAGCCGGCGCTCGACGCCTGCCAGGCCGGCCGCCGCACGACGCCCAGGAGGATCAGGACGACCGCGATCGGGATCGCGGCGACGGTGAATGACAGATACAGGCTGTCGCCGACCGGACTGATAGGCTGATGGAACATCGAACCTCCCCCGCACGTTCCGGCCACACCCCGCCGGTGCACGATCTTAAGCCGACTTTTTCCCCGCAACTTCCTTAATTTGCGGGGAAAACGGCGGCTTTGAGGGGCCTTCGCCGGCTGCTAAAGTGCGGCGTTCACCGATGGCCTCTCATACTTCCAAGACTGTTATCTACGCCGCGTTGTTTGGTAACGCGGCCATCGCGGCGATGAAGTTCGCCGCGGGGGCCACGACCGGCAGCGCCGCCATGATCAGCGAGGCCGTGCACTCCGTCGTCGATACGGGGAATCAACTCGTCTTGCTCATGGGAATCCGGGCCGCCGCGCGCCCGCCCAGCGCCCACCATCCTTTCGGCTACGGGCTTCAGCTCTATTTCTACACGTTTGTTGTCGCCGTCCTGATTTTCGGCGGCGGCGCTGTCGCGTCGATTTCGCGCGGGTTCGAGAAACTCAATCACCCCACCAGCGTGGACGATGCCTGGATCAACTATCTCGTGCTCGGCATCAGCGCGGTATTCGAAGGCGTGGTCTGGTACGTCGCGTTCGTGGCGTTCAATCGGGAGCGCGCCGGCCAATCCTGGCTGGCGGCGATCCGTTCAAGCAAAGACCCGACCGTCTTCACCGTCCTGTTCGAGGACACCGCCGCCATGCTTGGGCTTCTGGCTGCGTTTTTGGGGGTTTACCTCAGTGAAGTGCTGGATATGCCCATCCTCGACGGCCTGGCCTCCTTCGCGATCGGGGCCATCTTGGCGGTCACTGCGTCCTTCCTGGCCTTGAAGAGCCGCAGCCTGCTGACGGGTGAAGCCGCTAGTCACGACACGCGCCTCGGCATCAACCGCATCGCGCGCGCCGCGCCCGGTGTGGTGGGCCTGAACCAGGCCCTCACCATGCACTTCGGCCCCAACGAGGTGTTTGTCGCCCTCAGTCTCGACTTCGAGGATTCACTCCCGGCCGGGGAAGTGGAGCGCATCGTGACGCGCATAGAGCGCGCGATCAAAGAGGCGCATCCCGACGTCACGCGCGTTTTCATCGAAGCGCAAAGCTTCGACGCCGACCGGCGCGGCGGCGTTCCGGAGACGCCACAGCCGGAGTAAGCTTTTCCGGGTGGCTCAGAATCCCCGATGCACGGGTGCGGGCACGATGGTCATCGGAGAGTCCGACGCCACCCGATTTTTCAGCAGGTTCTCGAGGCGCTGGGTTTCGGCGGCGGCGCAAAATTCCGCGAAGTCCTCGAAATCGCCCCACGTGCTCACATCGGTGCCGGCAAGATCTCCGAGCAGGAGCGCGGACATGTCCGAGCCCGCCTTCTTGAGCAGTGTATGACGCAGTTTCAGCTTCTCGACATAGACTTTGACGACTTGAAGACCTTTGTACACCAGCGCGCTGTCGTGAAACATGACGACGCTCGTCGGATTCATCAGGCCGAGGACGTGTATGAAATCACGGAAGCAGGCGACGTCGGTGTGTTCGCCGTCGACGAATGCGAGATCGTACCTCTCTGGCCGATCGGTCAAGGTCTCTATGGAAAAGTCATGGGTCTGCAGCTTGTCGATCGGAATGCCGTTCTGCAGCAGGAACTGGAGCATGTGGCCGCTGGTGATGCCGCGATAGTCGTACTTGATCCCGCGTTCGTCCGGATGTTGCTTGTCGCGGTCGTCGATGGAGAACACCATCCGGCAGGCGGGGTCCTGAAGGAACGGCGTCAGCGTTCCGCCGAGAAACGAGCCGACTTCGAGATAGTTGTAAGTGCCGCAGTGGGCACGCACCAACTCCCGGCATTGGAGGATGAATGCCCGGTCCCCCTTGCCCGTCTGGGTCATGATGGGAAAGTCGATTACGGGGTTTTCAGGTCCCATCGGTGCGGCGCGCCATTGTTTCAGCAGGAATGCGGCTACGGTGATAGTCCGGATAAATCCGCCGCGCAACTGACCCGCCTGTCCCGCGCAGCGGACCGATCCCGCGAACGGTCGGGTGACTCCGCGCATTTCCCTGCTAAACAGGGTGCGTATTCGCGGGGGCTTTTGTGTCGTTCGATCCGTTCACCATCGCCATTGTTACACTCGGCTTTGTGCTCGGCGGCTTGACCAAGGGCGTGTTCGGCCTCGGATTGCCGCTCATCGGTGTGCCGGTGATGGTCGCGGCGATTTCATTCCAGACCGCTATCGCCATCTTCGCGGTGCCGACCTTCACCTCCAACCTGCAACAAGCCCTCTCCGGCGGGCGCCTGCTGCCCAACATCCGCCGCTTCTGGCCGCTGCTGCTCGTGCTTGCTGTGACAACACCAATCGCGGTGCAGTGGCTGGTCACGGCCTCGCAGGAAACGGGCCTGCTGGTGTTGGGTGTCGTCTCGGTGATCTTCGCCTTGGTACAGCTATTCCCGACCCATCTCGTCGTGCATCCGCATCAGGAGAAATGGCTGGCGCCCTTGGTCGGCCTGGCCGCGGGTGCGATGTCGGGAATTTCGGGCGTCTACGGACCGCCGCTGATCGTGTATCTGGTCGCGCTGCGCCTGCCGAAGGAGGAGTTCGTCGCCGCGATCTCGCTCATGTACTTCCTGGGCTCGATCACGCTCTACAGCACCTTGGCCGCGCACGGCGTCCTGACCGGCCCCGTGCTGCTCGTCTCGGCCTTTGGTGCCCTGGTCGTCGGCGGCATGATGGTGCTCGCGCGCAAAATCCGTCACCGCATCGATGAAGCGCGCTACCGCAAGCTGATCCTGTTTCTCTTGATCGTGCTCGGCCTGGACATGATCCGGCGCGGTCTGACCTGACACGCGGGCCTAAATATAGGCCTTTTCCATATCGAGGGTGGATTCCACCTCGAGCCGGTCGAAGTTCTCGGCCAGCCACTTGTCCGTGGTGGCGAAGCCCAGATCGTGCAGGTGCTTCAGGAAGTGCCAATCGGAATTGAATTTCGACGACGCGCCCAGGTGGCTCATTTCCTCTTCCGCCACGATCATGTGGAAGTTGACCCGGTGGAACGGCGTGTCGCGCAGCTTGCCCTCGTCGATCAGCTTGGAAATGGTGGCGATTCCCGCCATCTCGCGGGCGAGCGTGGAGTTGAAGCTGACCTCGTTGATCCGGTTCAGGATCTCGCGCGAAGTCTGCGGCACATCCGGCCGGTTCATGGGGTTGATCTGCACGATCACCACGTCCTTGCTGACACACTCATGAATCAGCGGTGAGATCGGCGGATTGGCGAGATAGCCGCCGTCCCAATAGAACTCGCCCTCGAACTCGACCGGCCGGAACACCGTCGGCAGGCAGGCCGAAGCGAGCAGGGATTCCACATGCATATCGCCCGTACGGAAGATGCGCAGCTTGCAGGTGCGCACGTTCGTGGCCGCGACGAACAGTTTGATGTCGGGGCGGCGGCGCAGCGCCTCGAAGTCCACCAGGTCCGCCAGGATCTCGCGCAGCGGATTGAGATCGAGCGGGTTGAGCTGCTGCGGCGTGAAGGCGCGGGTCAGGTGGTCCATCATCATGAACATCGGCGAGTGGTCGACGTTCCACGTGTGCTTGCCTTCATGGGTGAACCAGCGCGCCATGGAATGCAGGGGCGAGCTGACGCCGCGGTCGCTCACCGCGGTCCACAGTTTTTCGAGCGCATCGATCGCGCCCTGGCGTCCATCCTTGATGAAGCCGTTGGCGAACACCGTCGCGTTGATGGCGCCGGCGCTCGTGCCGCTCAGGCCATCGATGAAGATGTTGCGGTCGCTGATCAGCCGGTCGAGCACGCCCCAGGTGAACGCCCCGTGCGACCCGCCGCCTTGCAAAGCGAGATTGATCCGCTTTCGCTTCGGATTTTTCTGGTCCGTCAAACTTTTATCTCCACCCCGTCTCGTTCGCGTGCCTAGGGCGCGGCCAAAGCCGCACCGGCACGCGCAATCGCGCTATCCCAATCCCCCGCCGACGGTTGGCGGAACAGCCGCGCCGTCGGATACCAGGGCGACTCCTCGCCCTCAAGCCGCCAGCGCCAATCCACGCCGACATGCGGCAACAGCAAATACACCGGCTTGCCCATCGCCCCGGCCAAGTGTGCCACCGCCGTGTCGACGGAAACTACCACGTCCATACAGCTAAGGAGTGCTGCCGTATCGGCGAAATCCTGTTGCTCCCCCGCGAAGTGCGAAATCCGGGCCGAGGCGGCCATCCATTCCGCGTCGCCGGGTCGCAACTCCTTCTGCAGGCTCACGAACTGCGCATCGTGGGTCAGCAGGGGCGCCAGGCGCGGCAGGGGAATGGAGCGGTTCCGGTCGTTCTTGAGCAGGCGGCCACCGCTCCACACCAGGCCGACGCGGCGTTTTTCCGGGGTGCCGAGGCGTTCTTGCCAGCGCCGCGCCAATTGGGCCTCCGGCGAAAGATAGGGAATGGCCGCTGGGATATTCACCGCCGTCGTGCCGAACGCGAGCGGCAGACTCATGAGCGGGCAGTGAAGGTCGAACGGCGGCAGCGTTTCGCCATAGGCGATCACCTCCGCCGGTCCGGCGAGGCTCTTCATTAAGCGCGTCAAGGGCGCTTGCACCTCAAGGATGACGCGCGCACCGCGCTCTGCCGCAAGCGTCGCGTAGCGGCAGAACTGGATGGAATCGCCCAAGCCCTGTTCGCCGTGGAGGAGGATCGTCTTGCCGGCGATATCCTCTTTGCCCAACCAGAGCGGTTGCGCGAAGTCGCGCTTCCATCCGCTATTCGGCGGATTGAGCCACCGCGCCTCGTAGTTGGCGAAGCCTTGCGCAAGATCGCCGGCCAACAGACTGCACACGCTTGCGTCGAAGCGCGCCTTCGGGTCGTTGGGCTGCAGCGCGAGCGCGGATTGAAAGTTTGTCTGCGCCTGGTCGAGTTTGCGCGCGTTCATCAGCGCAAGCCCTCGGCCGATCAAGGCGTCCGCGAAGTTGGGTTGGAGGACGAGTGCGCGGTCGTATCCCGCGATCGCTTCCGGATACCGCTCCAGTTCCCGCAGCGTATCGCTGCGATTGTAGATGAACGCAGGGGAGTCCGGTTGCAAGCGGACCGCTTCGTCGACCGCGGCGAGCGACTCTTCCAGCCGTCCCAGTTCGCGCAGCACCACGCCCCGGTTGGAGTGCACCATCGCGCTGTTCGGTTGGATTGAGAGGGCCAGATCGAAACTCGACAATGCCTCGTCCAGCCGTCCGAGTTGCCGCAAGGCGCCGCCACGGCTGTTGAGCGCCGCCAGGAACGGCGTCATCAGACCCAAGGCCTCGTCGAAGTCCGCCAAGGCTTCCTTCGGGCGATCGCCGGCAAGCAGGGCGTTGCCGCGGCTGATGCGGGCGACCACGTGGCCGGGGTTGGCGGCGAGCGCCCGGTCGAACAGACGCATGGCCTCGTCGTCCGCGCCGCGCTGGGTCAGCAGCGTGCCCAGCAGGTACAAGGCTTCGGCATGCTCCGGCGCGCCCGCGATCACCTCGCGGTACAGCATCTCGGCATCGTCCAGCTTGTTCTCTTGGTGCAGCTTGTTGGCTTGCTGGAGGCGTAAATCGCTCATGGTCCGGTGGTTTTGGCGGTTTTTCGCACCGGTTGCAAGGCGGCCAAAAGCAAAGGCCGGCGGTTGTCCGCCGGCCTTGTCTCCGTATCCGAAAAGGCGTGGTTTAGGCGGTTTGGTTCCTCTTGCGGCGGGCGGCAGCAAGGCCGAACAGGCCCATGCCAAGCAACCCGAGCGACAACGGTTCCGGCACGCCATTGCTGGCGCCGGTTCCGGCGATGTCCGTCATCTGCACGCTGTTCACCACGTTCCCGCCAATCGAGGCGTTCAGGGTGAAGATGTAGGTATCGTTGGCATCGATGTCGAAGTTCGGCAGGAAGAAGCGCGTCGCCAAGGTGCTGAACTGCAGCGCCTCGGAATTCTGCGCGGTCGTCGTCGGCGAGCTGGCCGCATGCGCGTTGTCGAAGATCGCGAACGGATTGAAGCAGTTGGTCACACCCTGGCCGATGTCCTGGATGCAGATGCTGGGGACGATGTCGGCCAGTGTCAGGCTGCCCGCGCCGTTCGCATTGGTGTTGATCGAGAACACGAAGCCCCAATCGGTGCCGGTCTTGCCGGGCTCGGAGGTGGTGCCGGTGTTGACATGATAGACGCTGGTGCCGGCGTCCGGGATGACCGGGCCGACGAAGCGTTCGACCGTGCCGAGACCGAGTTCGATGTTGCTCGCCACGTTCGTGACGAAGTGGGCGTTCACATTGCCGTTGCCGAAATACACACCCGGCGGATCGATCAGCGTGGTGTCGTAGGTGGCCGCCTGCGCGCTATTCACGAATGTCAGGCTGGCGACCGCGGCAACCGTCGCAAGCGCCATATTCCTAAAATTGAGCATCAATCACTTCTCCAACACGGTGGGCAAAAACGCCCCCTGCAGGAGGAATTGCAAGATCGATGCCGAAATCAGCCGGCCGCCATTTCAGTGCCTTAGCGGCCTTTACAACGCTTAGGAGCCGAAAAACCGTAAAGTTGCGCATGCGCTCCAACAGATTTTTACACTGCGCCAAACGGTTGTACGCCATCCGAACGGATGCGCGCCGAGCTTTGCGGCGGGCGGGCGGGCACTCTAAAGTCTGGCGGAAGCTTGAAAACGGGGTCCGCCATGGTCACGCGCCGAGACGCTCTTTCCTCCGCTTTGGTCGCCGGTGTCGGACTGGCGGCGGCCCCCAGTACAGCAGCGGAGCCATCGGTGAATAACATCCTGGCCAAGGGCGCGGAGATCTTGCGCGGCGGCACGTTGATGAACTTGGCGCGGGCCTATCGCGTCATGGAAGAGGAAAAGCTCGACGGCCTAGTGATGGCGCTGCCGACCAACGTCTATCATCTCACCGGCTATTGGGATCACGTCTCCATCCGCCACGACGCGCCGAATTCCTTCGTGCTCCTGTCGCGGGATTCGAAGCAGGCGCCCGGCTTGGTGATGCCCCAGTTCCTCTACTACTACAGCTTCTCCGACGCGCCGTCGGAAGCGCCGCTGCAGACCTTCCTGTTCACAGGCTGGGACGGCCGTGTCGCCGATCTGGTCGCGGCGACCCGCGCACCCGAAGCCAAGGCGCTCAGCGCGACGATCTTCGAGGACCTCAAGCAGGCGCCTCTGGGAGATCTGGAGCAGCGCCGCCGCGCCAAGCTCAAATCCAGCACGGACAAGCGCGCCCCCGAAGCCAGCGCGGAGCGCGCGCTCGCCAAGGCCGCGCGGGAAATGGGCCTCGACAAAGGGCGCATCGGGTACGACCACGCCGTCGTGGCCGGCTCCTATGACATGGCCGGATTGCCCGCCACCATGGTCTACGCGGACCGCACCATCCGCCGCATCCGCATGATCAAGTCGGCCCGCGAACTCGACCTGATGAAGCTCGCCATCCGCGCCAACGCGGAATCAGCCCTTGCCGCGGCCAAGACCGCGCGGGCGGGTGCGACCCATCGCGAACTGCGTCAGGCTTTCTGGTCGGAATGCGCCAAGCGCGGCACCGACGCCATGTTCATGCAGATCGACGGCATCATCCCGGAGACGGATAACCGGGAATTCAAGAACGGCTCCGCCTTCATGATCGATTGCGTGAGTCTCGGGTTCCACTATTTCGGCGACTACGGCCGCACGGTCTTCGTGGGCGAGCCCACCAAGGCCATGAAGCGCGCGGCGGACTGCATCTCCTTCGGCTGGGACGCGGTGCGCGAGAAGCTCAAGCCCGGCGTCACCTACGCCGACATCAAGCGCATGGGCACCGAGGCCCTGAAGAAAGCCGGCTACGATTTCGACGTGCCCTTCACGCCGCACAGCATCGGTCTTTCCCATACCGACGAGCCGGGCCCCGGCGGGTCCTCCACGTTCTGGCTGAAGGACAACATCACGCTCGAGGAGAACATGGTGTTGAGCATCGACATGCCCATCAAGGCGAGCGGGCTGGGCGGTTCGGCCCATCTGGAGGATCTCACCCTCATCACCAAGGACGGCGCGGTGCAGATCAACGACATCGGCGACCGTAATTTCATGGTCTGACCAACGCTGCGGTGGAGGTGGTATTTCGCCTGATACGCTATATTTTTGTTATTTAACAATATCTTATAGGTTTTGAACCGAACCGATCGGTCGCATGCCCCTCGACAATCGGGGGTTTTACGCATATCGATTGTCCTCCGGACAGCTGCCGCACGTGCCCATGCCCGACACGCCGAAAACCCCCTCCGAAGTCGCACCGCTGCATGTTCTGGTCGTCGACGACGATCAGACGTTCCTGTCCATGATGCAGGCGATGCTGGGCTCGCTCGGGGTCACCCAGATCACCACGGCCGCCAATGGCAGCGACGCCTACCAGAAGCTCGTGTCGACCGACAAAGTGATCGATTGCATCCTGTGCGACTTCGGCATGAGCGGCGGCAATGGCCTGCAGCTTCTGCAAGCCGTGCGCACCGGCAGGATCAAAGTGATCCGGCCCGATGCCTGCTTCATCCTGGTCACGGGCACCGGCGAGCCGACGGTGGTGGAAGCGGCGGCGCAGCTGGACGTGAATGGCTATCTCGTGAAGCCCGTGACGCCAAAATCCATCGAGACGGCCATTATCAAAGGTCGCGCCCGGCCCGTCCGGCTCGATTTCGCCAAATATGGAAACGTGATTCCGCCGCGCCCGTGACGCGCGTTATGATCGCCGTCTCGACCAACCAGGGGAGGGCATTCATGAAAGCGATTGGATATGCGGTGTTGGCGCTCGGCATCGCCGTAACGTCGTCGGCCTTGGCCGCGGACGCGCCGGCAAATCACAATATGTCCGGGATGCGCGAGGCATGCGCCGCCGATATGACAAGTCTGTGCGGCGACGTTCAGGGCCAACAGCGGATGATGTGCATGCAGAAGAACCGCGAGAAGGTCTCGCCCGGATGCAAGCAGGCGATGGCCGCGATGGCCCGTCCAGCAGGCAACATGCCGCCGGGCATGCCGCCGGCTGACGCTGGCAAGCCCAAGTAGTCGTCGTCTAAGGCCAATTCATCGGCGCCGTGCACGAAGTGCCGGCGCCGATTGCTTTTTACGCCACCGCCGCCGGGGCGAAGTCGTTCAGCAGGATCTTCTCCAGCGTATCCGCCTCGATCGGCTTTTGCAGGATCGGCACGCGGCTGTAACGCCGGTCGAGCGAATCCCGGTCGTAACCGGTGATGAACACGAACGGCACGCCGCGCGCGATCAGCGCATCCGCCAGCGGATACGTCTGCTCGCCGTTGAGATTCAGATCGAGCACGGCGCCGTCCAGGCGCTCGCTGCCGCCCAGCGCCAGGCCGTCGGCGAGTGTATTCACCGGGCCAATCACTTCCGCGCCGAGATCGGCCAGCACGTTCTCGATGAACATGCTGATCAGCACCTCGTCCTCCACCACCAGGATGCGGCGGCCGGCGAGGGATCCCGCGGCCGCGTGGCCGTTGAACTCCGGCTGCTTCGGTGCGGGGGGCTTCGGCGGCGCGGTCTGCACCACCTGCGTGCCGGGGATCGAAAGCTTCCACCGCAGGCCCGCCGGCGCCCAGGTGCAGGAAACCTTGCCGCCCAGTTGATGCTCGATGCTGGAGCGCACGATCGTCAGGCCGAAGCCGGGCTTGGACGGTTCGCTCACCGCCGGGCCGTTCGTCTCGATCCACTCGAAATCGAGATCGTCGAGGAAGCTCCAGGTCAGCCGCAGCTTGCCCGCCGGCGTGGACAGCGCGCCGTATTTGGCGGCATTGGTCGCCAACTCGTGCAGCGCCAGCGCCACGGCTTGCGCGGTGGACGGGCGCAGCATGATCGCCGGACCGTCGACGATGATCCGGTCGTCGTTCCCGTTGCGATAGGGTTCCATTTCCTCGTCCACGATCTGGAGGAAGTTGGCGCCTTCCCAGCGGGTGGAGGACAGCAGGTTGTGGGTGGCGGCCAGGGCGCGAATACGGCCCTCGACCACGGTCACGAAATCCTTGGTGCTCGGGGCTTTGCTCAAGCGCAGGATCGACTGGACCACCGCGAGCGCGTTCTTTGCGCGATGGTCGACCTCGCGGGCCAGCAGGGCTTGCTGCTCCTCGGCGCGTTTGCGGTCTGTGATGTCCACCGTCACGCCCGACAGACGCACGGTCGCGCCTTTCTCGTCGAAGGTGGGGGCCACAGACCCGAAGCACCAGCGCACATCCCCATTCGGACGGATGACGCGGAACTCGTGCTGATAGCGTTCGGTCAAGCCGCGCGCCTTCACGGCCACGGGAAGATGATCGCGGTCCTCCGGATGATACAGCGCGCGAATGTTCTTCCATGTCGGGTCGAACGAAGCGTGCTCCACGCCGAAGATGCGGTATTGGCCCTCGTCCCAGAGATAATGCCCGGTCTCCACGTCGAAGTCCCAGGAGCCCATGTCGCCGGCGGTCAGCGCCAGCGTGCGGCGTTCTTCGCTCTGCCGCAGGCGTTCAGTGGACGCCTCCAGCTCCGCCGTGCGCTCGATGACCCGGCGCTCGAGTTCGTCGTTCATGCGTTCGAGCGCGCGCGTCTTGCGGTACAGCTCGACGAACACCTTCACTTTGGCGCGCAGCACTTCGGGAATGACGGGGACCGAGACGTAGTCCACGCCGCCCACGCCGTAGCCGCGCAAGTGATCGGTCTCTGCGAACTGAACCGCGGAGACGAAGATGATCGCCATCTTCTGGAACCGCGGATGCTCGCGGATCATGGCGGCGAGCTGGAACCCGTCCAGGTCCGGCATCACCACGTCGATCAGCACGACGGCGATGTCGGTCTTGAGCAGATGGGCGAGCGCTTCCGTCGCGTTTTGAGCCTTGATGAGATTCTCGCCAAGCTCGGCGAGGATCACCTCATAGCTCAATAGCTTTCCCGGCTGGTCGTCGACCAGCAGGATGTTCACTTTCTCGTCGGCGCTCACAGCAATACCCTACCGATCTTACGCTCTAGCGGTGCAGCCACAGGCGCAGCGCGGACAACAGCTGTTCGGTGTTGACCGGCTTCGCCAGGTAATCCGACGCGCCCGCTTCGAGGCACTTCTCACGGTCGCCCTTCATGGCCTTGGCGGTCAAGGCAATGATCGGCAACCGGCGGAAGATACCCTTCTCGCGGATGACCCGTATGGTTTCGTAGCCGTCCATCTCCGGCATCATGATATCCATCAGCACCAACGCGACTTCGGCGGTGGATTCAAGCAGCGATATCGCTTCTCGCCCGGTGGTTGCCGTCAGCACCTTCATGCCGCGCCGTTCAAGCGCGCTCGACAGCGCGAAGATGTTGCGGGCGTCGTCGTCCACCAGCAGGACGGTCTGGCCGATGAGATCCTCGTCCGAGCTGTGCAGCCGTTCGAGCATCTTCTGCTTTTCCGGCGGCAGCTGGCCGACCACGCGGTGCAGGAACAGCGCTGTCTCGTCGAGCAGGCGTTCGGGCGATTCCGCGCCTTTCACCACGATGCTGCGCGCCATGGTGTGCAGCTTGGCGTCTTCCTCCGCCGACAGCTGACGGCCGGTGAAGACCACGACCGGGAGATCGGCGAGCGCGCTGTCGCGCTGGACCTCTTCCAGCACCTCGAAGCCCGACATGTCGGGCAGGCGCAGGTCGAGCACCATGCAGTCGTAGCCGCCGTCGTGCAGCGTGGCGAGCGCATCGCGGCCCGTCGGCGCCACATCGATCTGGATGTCGTCGTGATGCAGCAGGGTCTTGATGCTGAACTGCTCGGCTTCGTTGTCCTCGACGATCAGCAGCTTCTTCTTGCGCGGCTTGGCGTATTCCTGGATGCGCGAGAGCGCCGCGTTGAGGCCTTCGACCGTGGTCGGCTTGGAGATGTAGGAGAACGCGCCGCGCGACAGGCCATGCTGGCGATCCTCGTCCATCGTGACGATCTGCACGGGGATGTGGCGCGTCTCCGGCGTGCGCTTGAGCTGGCTCAGCACGTTCCAGCCGAGCATGTCGGGCAGGAACACGTCGAGCGACACGGCCGTCGGCACGTACTCGAGCGCCAGCGCCAGCGCGTCGGTGCCGCGGGTGGCGACCAGCACCTTGAATCCGGTCTCGTGCGCCAGGTCGATCATGATGCGCGCGTAGTGCGGATCGTCCTCGACGATCAGCAGTACCGCGTCGCCCGGCTCCACTTGATGACGGTCGTCCGGGATCTGGTCGAGCACCAGCTCCGGCTTCGGCACGTGTTGCAGGGCGGACGGCGGCAGGTGTTGCAGGCCGCCGTGCGTGCTCGGCCGGACCATGGCGGTTTGTGGGCCGGTGTACTTGATCGGCAGGAACAGCGTGAAGGTCGAGCCCACGCCCGGGGTGGACCGCAGCTGGATCTCACCGCCCAGCAGGGTGGCGAGCTCGCGGCTGATGGCCAGTCCCAAGCCGGTGCCGCCGTACTTGCGGTTGGTAGACGCGTCGGCCTGCTGGAACGCTTCGAAGATGATCTTCTGCTTTTCCGGCGGGATGCCGATGCCGGAGTCCGACACCTCGAACGCCACCACGCCGCTGGCCGCGGCCAGCGCGCCGTTGTTCGGGCTCCACCCGGACGTCGCGGCGAAAGCCTTCAGGCGGATGCCGCCGTGGGCGGTGAACTTCAGCGCGTTGGACATCAGGTTCTTCAAGACCTGCTGCAGGCGCTTGGAGTCCGTCACCATGCTGCGGCCAAGCGCTTGGTCGATCTGCACCTCGAACGACAGGCCCTGGTTTTCCGCCTGGTGGCGGAACGGCCGCGCCACGACCTCGAGCACGTTGGCGAAGAACAGTTCTTCCGCGTCGACGCTGACCGTGCCGGATTCGATCTTCGACAGATCGAGAATGTCCGAGATCAGGTTCAGAAGGTCGGTGCCGGCGCCGTGGATGGTGCGGGCGAATTCGACCTGCTTGGGCTTCAGGTTGCCATCTGGATTCTCGGAAAGCTGCTGGCCGAGGATCAGGATCGAGTTCAGCGGCGTGCGCAACTCGTGGCTCATGTTGGCCAAGAACTCGGACTTGTACTTCGAGGTGAGCGCAAGCTCCGTCGCCTTTTCTTCGAGCGCGCGGCGGGCCTGTTCGATTTCCTGGTTCTTGCGTTCCACTTCGACGTTACGTTCGGCGAGCTGCTGGGCCTTCTGTTCCAGCTGTTCGTTGGTCTGCTGCAATTCGCGCTGCTGTGTCTGAAGCTCGGAGGCGAGCTGCTGGCTCTGCTTCAACAGGCCTTCGGTCTGCATGGTCGCTTCGATCGAGTTCAGCAGGATGCCGATGGAGGCGGTCAGCTGCTCGAGGAAGGTGATCTGCAGGGTCGTGAAGTGGCTGAGCGAGGCCAGCTCGATCACCGCCTTCACTTGGCCCTCGAACAACACCGGCAGCACGATGATGCTCTTCGGCGGGGCCTGGAACAGGCCGGATGTGATGGGCACCACGGTGTCGGGCATCTGCGACAGCAGGATGCGGCGCTTGTCCGCGGCGCACTGGCCGATCAGTCCTTCGCCGATCTGTACGCGCTCCGGATGTCCGCCCGAGCCGCCGTCGGCATAGCGCGACAGCAGGCGCAGGGTAGGGGAGTCTTCGCTTTCCAGCTGATAGATGATGCCCTGGTGCGCGCCCACCAGCGGGGTCAGTTCCGACAGCATCAAGCGGCCCACGGTCGACAGGTCGCGCTGGCCCTGGAGCATGTTGGTGAACTGCGCCAGGTTGGTCTTCAGCCAATCCTGTTCCGTGTTGCGCTCCGTGGTCAGGCGCAGGTTGTCGATCATGGTGTTGATGTTGTCTTTGAGCTCGGCGACTTCGCCGCGCGCATCGACCTGCACGGATCGCGTCAAGTCGCCCTTGGTCACGGCGGTCGCCACTTCGGCGATCGCGCGCACCTGGGTGGTCAGGTTCGCGGCCAGCAGGTTCACGTTACCGGTCAAGTCCTTCCACGTACCGGCGGCGCCCGGCACGTAGGCCTGGCCGCCGAGGCGGCCTTCCACGCCCACTTCGCGCGCCACGGTGGTCACCTGATCGGCGAACGTGGCCAGCGTGTCGGTCATGTTGTTGATGGTTTCGGCCAGCGCGGCCACTTCGCCCTTCGATTTCACGGTCAGGTTCTGCTTCAAGTCGCCGTTGGCGACCGCTGTCACCACCTTCACGATGCCGCGCACCTGTTCCGTCAGGTTGGCGGCCATCACGTTCACGGTGTCGGTCAAATCCTTCCACGTGCCGGCCACGCCGGGCACCTGGGCCTGACCGCCCAGCTTACCGTCGGTGCCCACTTCGCGCGCCACGCGGGTCACTTCGCCGGCGAAGGCGTTCAATTGGTCCACCATCGTATTGATGGTGTTCTTCAGCTCCAGGATTTCGCCCTTCACGTCCACGGTGATCTTGCGGCTCAAGTCGCCGCGCGCCACGGCCGTGGTCACTTCGGCGACGTTACGCACCTGGGTCGTCAGGTTCGCCGCCAGCAGGTTCACGTTGTCGGTCAAATCCTTCCACGTGCCGGCGACGCCGGGCACCTGCGCCTGACCGCCGAGCTTGCCGTCGGTGCCCACTTCGCGCGCCACGCGCGTCACTTCGCGCGCGAAGGCGTTCAACTGGTCGACCATGGTGTTCAGCGTTTCCTTCAGCAGAAGGATTTCGCCGCGCACGTCCACGGTGATCTTCTTGGACAAGTCGCCGCCGGCGATGGCGGTGGCCACGTCGGCGATGTTGCGCACCTGCGCCGTCAAGTTCGACGCCATGAAGTTGACGTTGTCGGTCAAGTCCTTCCACGTGCCGGCGACGCCGGGCACCTGCGCCTGACCGCCGAGCTTTCCTTCCGTACCCACTTCGCGCGCCACGCGGGTCACTTCGCCCGCGAAGGCGTTCAGCTGGTCCACCATGGTGTTGAGCGTGTTCTTCAGCTCCAGGATTTCGCCCTTCACGTCCACGGTGATCTTGCGGCTCAAGTCGCCGCGGGCCACGGCGGTCGTCACTTCGGCGATGTTACGCACCTGGGCGGTCAAGTTGGACGCCATGGAGTTGACGTTGTCGGTCAAGTCCTTCCACGTACCCGCCACACCCGGAACCGCCGCCTGACCGCCGAGCTTGCCGTCCGTACCCACTTCGCGCGCCACGCGGGTCACTTCGCCGGCGAACGCGTTCAATTGGTCCACCATGGTATTGATGGTGTTCTTGAGCTCCAGAATTTCGCCCTTCACGTCCACGGTGATCTTGCGGCTCAAGTCACCGCGGGCCACGGCGGTGGTCACTTCGGCGATGTTGCGCACCTGGCCGGTCAAGTTGCCGGCCATGGAGTTCACGGAGTCCGTCAAATCCTTCCACGTGCCCGCCACCCCCGGCACCTGCGCCTGACCGCCGAGCTTACCGTCCGTACCCACTTCACGCGCCACGCGCGTCACTTCGCGGGCAAACGCATTCAATTGGTCGACCATGGTGTTCATGGTCTCTTTCAGCTGCAGGATTTCACCGCGCACGTCGACGGTGATCTTCTTGGACAAGTCGCCGCCGGCGATGGCGGTCGCCACTTCGGCGATGTTACGCACCTGGCCGGTCAGGTTCGACGCCATGAAGTTCACGTTGTCGGTGAGATCCTTCCACGTGCCCGCCACGCCGGGCACCTGCGCCTGACCGCCGAGCTTGCCGTCCGTGCCCACTTCGCGCGCCACGCGCGTCACTTCGCCGGCGAAGGCGTTCAGCTGGTCGACCATGGTGTTGAGCGTGTTCTTCAACTCGAGGATTTCGCCCTTCACGTCCACGGTGATCTTCTTGGACAAGTCGCCGCCGGCCACCGCGGTCGCCACTTCGGCGATGTTACGCACTTGCGCCGTCAAGTTGGACGCCATGGAGTTCACGTTGTCGGTCAAATCCTTCCACGTGCCCGCGACGCCCGGCACCGCGGCCTGACCGCCCAGCTTGCCGTCGGTACCCACTTCGCGCGCCACGCGGGTCACTTCGCCCGCGAACGCATTCAGCTGGTCGACCATGGTGTTCAAAGTGTCTTTGAGCAGAAGGATTTCGCCCGACACGTTCACCGTGATCTTGCGCGACAAGTCGCCGGAGGCCACGGCGGTGGCCACTTCGGCGATGTTGCGCACCTGGGCGGTCAAGTTGCCGGCCATGGAGTTCACGGAGTCCGTCAAGTCCTTCCACGTGCCCGCCACGCCCTTCACGACCGCCTGGCCGCCGAGCTTGCCGTCGGTGCCCACTTCGCGCGCCACGCGCGTCACTTCCGCGGCGAAGGCGTTCAGCTGGTCGACGGTGGTGTTGAGCGTGTTCTTCAGTTCCAGGATTTCGCCCGACACGTCCACGGTGATCTTCTTGGACAAGTCGCCGTTGGCGATGGCGGTCGCCACGTCGGCGATGTTACGCACCTGGGCGGTCAAGTTGCCCGCCATGAAGTTCACGTTGTCGGTCAAATCCTTCCACGTACCCGCGACGCCCGGCACCTGGGCCTGACCGCCGAGCTTGCCTTCCGTACCCACTTCGCGCGCCACGCGGGTCACTTCGCCCGCGAACGCGTTCAGCTGGTCCACCATGGTGTTGATGGTTTCTTTGAGCTGCAGGATTTCGCCCGACACGTTCACGGTGATTTTCTTGGACAAGTCGCCGCCGGCGATGGCGGTCGTCACTTCGGCGATGTTACGCACCTGTCCTGTAAGATTGGACGCCATGAAGTTCACGTTGTCGGTCAAGTCTTTCCACGTACCGGCGACACCCGGCACCTGGGCCTGGCCGCCCAGCTTTCCTTCGGTTCCCACTTCGCGCGCCACGCGCGTCACTTCGCCGGCGAACGCGTTCAATTGGTCCACCATCGTGTTGATGGTGTTCTTCAGTTCGAGGATTTCGCCCTTCACGTCCACGGTGATCTTGCGGCTCAAGTCGCCGCGCGCCACGGCCGTGGTCACCTGCGCGATGTTGCGCACCTGGTCGGTCAAGTTGCCGCACATCGCGTTCACGGAGTCGGTCAAGTCTTTCCACGTGCCCGCCACGCCCGGCACGATCGCCTGGCCGCCCAGCTTGCCGTCGGTGCCGACTTCGCGCGCCACGCGCGTCACTTCCGAGGCGAACGAGCGCAGCTGGTCCACCATGGTGTTGATGGCTTCCTTCAGCTGAAGGATTTCGCCGCGCACGTCGACGGTGATCTTCTTCGACAAGTCGCCGTTGGCCACCGCGATCGTCACGTCGGCGATGTTACGCACCTGCGCCGTCAAGTTGGACGCCATCGAGTTCACGGACTCGGTCAGTTCCTTCCACACGCCGGTCACTTCCGACACCTGCGCCTGGCCGCCGAGCTTGCCGTCTGTGCCCACTTCGCGCGCCACGCGCGTCACTTCGGAGGTGAACACCGAGAGCTGCTTGATCATGGTGTTGACGATGGTGGCGGAGCGCAGGAACTCGCCCTGCAGCGGGCGGCCGTCCACGTCCAATCGCACGGTCTGCAACAGGTCGCCCTGCGCCACGGCGGAGATCACGCGCGTCACTTCCGTCGTCGGCCACACCAGGTCGTCGATCAGGGTGTTGACCGAGTTCTCCATCTCGCCCCAGGCGCCGCCGGAATTGCCGAACTTCACGCGCTGGCGCGTGCGGCCTTCCTGACCCACCACCTGGCCGATCCGCTCAAGCTGCTGCGCCATGTTCTGGTTGGCGCCGACGATGTCGTTGAACAGGGTGGCGATCTTTCCGCCCACGCCCTCATGGTCGCTCGACAGCCGCACCGAGAAGTCGCCGGCGCGCATGGCTTCCAGCGCGTTCAGCAGATCGTAAAGCTCCGGTCCCGACTGGGCGCTCCAGCGCTGCGGTGCGCCTTCGGAAGCTTGACCGTTGGTGCCGTTGGCGGCGATGGCGGCGTCGCTATTGGGTGTCATGGCGAACTCTCAGCGGGGGGTTGGCGTTGAGGCGATGATTGGGGGGCAGGACGGCGCGCCCGAGCAGCGCCCAGGCACGTGCGCGTCCGCACGCAGGCAGACTATCAACCCGGACGTGCCGGGCCCAGCAACGGGGGCGTGAAAAACGTCCAGCACTGACCGCGGCATTTTGCCCCCACAGGCGCGCAAACAGTCGTGTTGCGCCTAGGAATTGTGGGCCCGCTCCCTCGCCATACGAACGGTTGGTCACCGCCGGCAGAGATTCGAGCCTCTCCTAGAAGTTGATAAACGCCTTGGTCCCACTTTTGTTCCGGGCGGCTGTCACTTTTTTTGCGCCTAAGTGGTTCTTTTTTCGACAATCCCGGGTGCGTCGTGACTGGACAAACGAAAACCCCTGCCGGTCTCCCGGCAGGGGTGGAGTCGCCAGCCCGGTACGCTTGCGTACGCTACGCGGCGGCGAGCACCTGTTCCGCCTCGAGCGTCACGGCGACCGCGTGGATGACCGAGGCGATGCGCAAGCCTTGCTGCACGGCTTCCTTCGTCACGTTCGCCTTGCGCAGCGTCTTCTCATGGCTGTCGAGACACATGCCGCAGCCGTTCACAGCGGAGACGATCAGCGACCAGATCTCGAAGTCGAGTTTGTCGACGCCCGGATTGGCCATGATGTTCATTCTCAATCGTGCGGGCAGCGTGCCGTAGTCCTGATCCGACATGAGATGGACGGAGCGATAGTAGATGTTGTTCATGCCCATGATCGCCGCCGCCGCTTTCGCCGCGGTCAGCGCTTCCGGCGACAGGTTCGCCGCCGCTTCGGCGCTGATCGCCTTGATCACCGTTGCATTGCGCGAGGCGAGGGCGGCCGCGAGCAATCCGCCGTAGGTCTGCTGCGGCGTCAGCGCGCCATCGCGCGGCAACGCGGTCAGGTTCAGCTTCAGGTCCTTGGCGTACTCGGGAAGTGCGTCCTTGAGGGCTTCGATCGACATATTCGTCTTCCTTTCCTTTAGGGCAGGGCTCGCGCATTTGAGAAAGCCGTCGTCCTTGGCCCGAAGGGCCGAGGACCCAGAGGTTTTTGGATTTCTGTTTTTGAAGCAGAAACCATAAACCTCTGGATCCTCGCGGCCTTGCGGCCGCAAGGATGACGGGGGCTACGCGGCCTTCAGGGTCTCTTCGCCCTTCTTCCAATTGCAGGGGCAAAGCTCATCGGTCTGGAGCGCATCGAGCACCCGCAGCACTTCCTGCGGATTGCGCCCGACGCTCAGCGCGTTGACCGACACGTACTGCACCACACCATTGGGATCGACGATCACCGTGGCGCGGTTGGCGACACCTTCTTCCGGATCGACGATGCCGAGCGCGGTCGACAGCTCCTTCTTGATGTCCGCCAGCCACGGATAGCTGACCCGGCCCAAGTCCTCGCGGCTCGCGCGCCAGGCGTTGTGCACGAACTCAGAGTCGGTGGAGGCGCCGATCAACTGGGTGTCGCGGTCGGCGAAATCGCCGGCCACCTGATCGAAGCCCACGATCTCCGTCGGGCACACGAAGGTGAAATCCTTCGGCCAGAACACGAACACCTTCCACTTGTCGGCATAGCTCTTCTCGGTGAGCACCGGGAAGTCGGCGCTGCCGGGGTTGGAGGCCTTCAGGCTGAAGCTGGGGAACTTTTGACCAATCGTAATCATCGGGGGGACCTTTCTGTTGGGGGGAAGTGCGCGTTGTTGGTCCCTTGATTTAGGCCTCGGCCTCCCCATAATCTAACGATTAATAGTCCTTAGACTGATCGCAAAAATCGATCAGAGGAGTGTCGATGAAGGCTCTGCCGTCCCCCCGCCAGCTCCAGTACCTGATCGGCCTCAGCGAAACCGGCCACTTCGGCCGCGCGGCGGAACGCTGCAATGTCACCCAGTCCACCCTCAGCGCGGGCCTGAAGGAGTTGGAGACTCTGCTCGGCGTCTCCCTCGTGGAGCGCACCAAGCGCAAAGTGGTGATGACGCCGCTTGGCCGTACGCTCGCGGCGCGTGGGCGCGAAGTGCTGCAATATCTGGAAGACCTCACCGATCTCGCCGCCGGCCGCAGCGGGCGTCTCGCCGGGCCCTTGAGCCTCGGCGTCATCCCCACCATCGCGCCCTACCTCATGCCGCAAGCGATGGTGCGCGCGAAGAAGGCCTTCCCGGATCTCCAGCTGTTCCTGCGCGAGGAACAGACCGACCCCTTGCTCGCCCGCCTGCGCCGGGGCGACATCGATCTCGCGCTGATCGCGCTGCCCTACGATCTCGGCGAGCTGGAAAGCCTGGAGCTGGCGGACGAGGACGTGGTGGCCTGTCTCCCGGCGGACCACGCACTCGCCGCTCACAAGACCATCACGCCCGCGAACATCGCCAAGGCGCCGCTGCTGACGTTGGAGAGCGGCCACTGCTTGCGTGAACACGCATGGGCCGCGTGCCGCCTCGGCGGCCGCCGCGCCAACGAAGTCTTTCAGGCCACCAGCTTGCCCACCGTGGTGCAGATGGTTGCCGCGGGTCTCGGTGTCACATTGCTCCCGCGCATGGCCGTTCCGGTCGAAGCGCGCGGCAAGAAGGGCGTGGTGATCCGCCCGCTTCACCCCAGCGGTCCGGCGCGCACGATTGCGCTGGTGTGGCGTCCCACCACCACGCGCGGCGAGGACTTCAAACGCCTCGGTGCGGTGCTGAAAGAGGTCGCCGACGCGGCGATCGCGGCGGGAAGGTCATAGGCGGCACGGCCGTTAGGCCCTATGGTGCCCGCAGCGGCTTAGCGGCGGTTTCAAAACGCCGGTACAGGCTTGGATAGCCCGCCACCGGCCGCTCCGACACTCACGCCCCCACACAAAACGCGAACCTGACCGGGATGGATCACCATCCCGCGATCACGCGCGCATCCACACATTTAGGAACGAAGCGACATGGCCAAGAGTCAAGAAGCCCACAAGACCGGCGGCGGCATCGGCGGCAAGGCCAAGGCGGAAGCCAAGGATGCGAAGAAAGCCCGGCGGGCCGGCAATCTCGCCGCGCGCGCGGACGAGAACCGCTCGCGCCAGAAGGGCAGTCACTCCGCGCCCAAAGCCAGCAAGAAATAGCGCGGCCGTTCCATGGGAGTCCTCAGCTGATGCTGGGGACTTCCTCTGCGCCGTCGGGGCGCTGCTGCGCAGCGTCAGGCGTGGCTGCATAGAACTCCACGTAGAACCGGACCGGGCCCAGCGGCTCCACTTCGTGCGGCTGCTGCGGATGCACCACGCCCGGGGTGTCCGGTGTCAGCACCTGTTCGCGCGGGGGCGACAGAATCCGGTAGAGCAATTTGCCTTCCAGCACGCGGATGAGTCCCCACACACCCGCTTTGGTGCGGTGCTCGCGCCGCAGTCCGGCCGGTACGCTCTCCTGATCGAATTCAGGCGTCCGCTTATAGGCCGTGAGACCTTCGGGCAGCGTATCCGTCATGGCTGGCTACGCCGCGGCCGCCGCGACGGGGAACCGAATGGTCCACACCGTACCCTGATCGGACGCGACCCTCGCGTTGCCGTGGATTTGCTCCATCAGCCGCTGCACCAGGCCGAGGCCATGCCGCTTGCTGTTCGCCTGCGCGATGAAGCCCTTGCCGTTGTCGCTGATCGTCATTGTCGCCATCGGGTCGTCTCCCACGGCGTTGCGCACGGACACCGTCGTCGCACCTTTACCGGATGGGAACGCGTGGTCATAGCTATTGGTGACAAGTTCCGTCAGCACGATTCCCAGCGCGGTCACCGTATCGAGGTCGAGGACGAGTGAGTCGGTCTCGCACCGCAGCGTGATCTCGCCGCCCGCCAGTCCCTGCATCTCCGCGAGGTGGGCGCACAACGATTTCACATAGCTCCCGAAATCGCTCATGCGATTCATCTCGGTGCCAAGCAAGTGATCGTAAACCTGCGCGAGGGCCGAAACCCTCCGGCCAATCGCCTTGAGGCCCCGTTGCCCGGATTCATCCGGGGTGTCGCGGAGTTGTTTGCGCAGCATGCTGTAGACCAGCTGAAGATTATTGCGCACCCGGTGCTGGAGTTCTTCCGCCAGAACCTTCTTTTGGTCCAGCAGCCGATCCTTCTCCTCCAGCAGCCGATCTTTTTCCGCGTTCATGGTCTCGAGCGCCAACGTCCGCACGGATGTCGCGACCGCTTCGGCCAGGACATTGGCGAAGCCGGTCAGGAAATCGATATCGTGCTGGTCGTAGTTGTGCTGCTTGTCGCTGTCGATCTCCAGCACGCCATAGGGCCGACCGTTGCCATTGATCACGACATCGATGGTCGAGATGATCCCATGCTCGGCATAGAAGGCCGGCAGCTTGAAGCGTGCTTCATCGCGCAAGTCGTCGCAGATCGACGGCTTGCCGGTGATGAAGGCGAGGCCTTGGGGCGAACTATCGTCGGCCCGTGAAACCACGTGCCCGACGACGCCCGCCTTCCAGCCGTATCCGGCTTCGATCAGGAGGTCGTTCTCGGCGGCGCGGTATCGGCACACCTTCGAGAACGGCACGTCGAGACCATCGGCGCAAACCCGTGCCGCTTCCGTCAGGATTGTCATCAGATCGTTTTCGCGCAGCGCGAAGCTGCCGAAGCTGGCGACCGCCGCCTGCTGCCGCAGAAGCTTCCGGACCATGGCGGCGTCGCTACCCATGTGTGCCGTTCCCTTTGACCTTCAGGACGCCGGGCAGCACCTGGAACCCGCGCGGATACGGCGGGGATGCCGTGCCGGAGGCGAGAATTTCCGAGACCAGTTGAAGGCCGCGCAACAGGTCGGTCTCGCGGTACGGCTTGGTGATGCTCGCGTGACCGTTGGCCGCCGACAGTACGACCTGCGCGCGATTGCCCGTGGCATACAAGACGCCCAGCGTGCCGAGCCCGCCTATTTGGGTGGCGATTTCGGTGCCGAGTCCACCGTCGGCGAGCCGCACGTCGACGACCGCGAGATCCGGTTTGCACACCTGAATCAGGGCGACCGCGGCGGCGACGGTGGTCGCGATTCCGCACACGTCGTAGCCGTTCTCCGTGAGCACGTCTTCGATCATGTCGGCGATCTGCAGGTCGTCCTCTGCGATCAGGACCTTAAGCATCGGCTATTTCCTCAAGCGCACTTCGAATACGACGCGCGGCGCCGTCAGCGGCGAGACGTAACGCGATGGCAGATCGCAGTCGTCTGCCTTACCCGCGCGGCGCGCCCCCTAGAGAAAAACGTGACCCCTTGCAGCGTCCCGGACGGGACATCGACTCGCAACGAAAGCCTCGCGCGACAAGCCGGAACGGACTGTACGGTAGCGCACAAAATCCGGGAAACCTCACCCGACGTTGTACGCAACCGTACATCCTCGTATGTTGGCTTCGCTTAGAATCGGGGCAGTAGGTGCATCATCATGCCGCGCTCACCCCGCCGTATTTCGACAACGCGACTGGCCCGGCCCCCCCGTACTCCCGGCAATCGCCTCCTGGCATTGCTGATGGAAGCGGATTACGCGGCATTGGAGCCGCACCTCGAACCCTATCCGCTCAAGAAGGGCGTCACGTTGCTGCGCCCCAACGTGCCGGTGAAGTACGTCTACTTCGTCTCCGAGGGACTCGTCTCCCTCGTCCAGCTGCTCGCGAACGGCAAATACACCGAGACCGGCATCATCGGGCGCGAGGGCATGGTGGGCGCCATGGTCCCGCTCGGCGCATCGGCGTTCTCCCATGAAGCGATCGTGCAGATCTCCGGGATGAGCTTGCGCATGAAAGCCGAAACCTTGCGCATCGAGGTGGCCTTGCGTCCCGCGCTGCGCGACCTGTTGTTCCGCTACGTCCAGGCGCTGTTCTCCCAAGTCGCCCAGTCCGTCGTCTGCAACGGCCAGCATACGGTGCGCCAGCGGCTCGCGCGCTGGCTGGCGATGGGCGCGGACTGCGTGGAATCGGACCACCTCGCGCTCACCCACGAATTGCTGGCGACGATGCTCGGTGTCCGCCGCAGCGGCGTGACGGAAGATCTCAACGTGCTGAAGAAAGCCGGCTTCATCGCCGCTGAAAAAGGCGGCGTGCGCGTCATCAATTCCCGCGGCCTGCAGGATGCCGCTTGCGAGTGCTATGGACAGGTCCGATCCGAGTTCCGCCGCTTGCTCGGCCCCTCGGTGTTTCAGGAAAAATCGAGCGTCCCCGAAAAATAGAGCTGTCGCCGCGCAATTAAAGCGCGATCCGTGTGCGCAATCGTACAGCTTGCACACCTTCACCATGGTCTACCTGTTTGATCTGCGCCCGTCCCGGGACCGCAGGGCGGCGGCACGGCGCCTTTTCGCGCCGGCCAAGCCCTTTGAGGTCGCATGGCACAGCCCCAGATCACCCCAACGACAAACGGCCTTTTGGCCGCTCTCTCTCCGCGGGATCTGCTGCGGCTACAGCCGTTGCTCAAGCGCGTCCCGTTGCGTCTGAAAGCCATGCTGTCGGTCTCCACGCGGCCCATCGACTATGCCTACTTCCCGGAGGACGGGATGATTTCCCTGGTGCAACCGCTCGCCGAAGGCAGCACGACCGAGGTCGGCCTGGTCGGACGCGAGGGCTTCTTCGGCGTTCCCTTGCTGCACGGCGTGAAGCGCTCCCCCATCGAAGCGATGGTGCAGGTGGAAGGCACGGCGCTGCGCATCCGGGCGAAAGACCTGATCGCCGAAGTCGCGCGCAGCGAGACGCTGCGCACCCTGCTGTTGCGCTATGCGGAAGCCATCCACTTGCAAACGGCCCAGATCGCCGCGTGCAACGTGCGGCACCCGTTGGGCAAGCGGCTGATGCGCTGGCTGTTGGAAGCCGACGACCGGATGCGGCCGAATCCGCTCAACCTCAGTCACGAATTCGTGGCCATGATGCTCGGCATCCGCCGGGCCGGGGTCACCGGCGCGCTCGGCACCCTGCGCCGCAAGGGGGTGATCGAGATGGGCGTCGGCGTCGTCAGGATTCGCGACCGCGGCGCCCTCGAAGCGGCGACATGCGACTGCTACGCAGCCTCAAAGAAGGAAACCGCCTCGTCGTTGCAGGGGCGGTGATCCGCGTCGCCCAGTCCTGCGGATGCGCTCACCGCGCAGCCTGACGCGCGCCGTTCACAATTCAAAATCTTCATGTTGGCCTGTCCGCCAGCGTACAGCGACATGCACCGCATCTGCCATTCTCGCGGAATGCAGCCCGCCGATAGCGCGTGCCGCATCGCAACGTAGTCCTGGCAAGCGTGTTTAGGGACGCACCACCATGACAAAAGAAACCAATTTCGAGAACGGGCACGAACTCCCGGCGTCCCCATGGCAGACGATCGAACGCGACGCGCCGCATGAATCGCATGGCGCGGATGTTCCGCTTGCCTTCGCGAAGGATGCGCGCCCGGCGGCGGCTGTCGTATGTGTGATCACGAACGACGCTGAGATGGACGAATACCTCCGCAATGAGTTGCGCGCCGCGAACTACATCGCCGAATCTTACGAGAGCGCGGAAGCGTTTCTTGCCGACGTTGAGCCCAGCCGCGCCGCATGCTTCCTGATCGACATCCAACTGCCGGGCATAAGCGGCATTGAGTTCGTCGCGCGCCTGCGGGAAAGCGATCCGGACGTGTGCGCGATTGTCCTCACCCACTGGACCGGGGCTCCGCCGGTCGTGGAAGCCATGCAGGCGGGCGCGGAACAAGTGCTTCTCAAGCCGATCGTAAAGTCGGTTCTTCTCGACGTCCTCGCCTGCGCGCTCAAAAAGGCAAAATCCGCCCACGACCGGTCGACTCCGGCGCCTGCGGGAAGCAGGCCTTTGACGCCGCGCGAACAGCAGATCATGGACATGGTGGTTGCCGGACAAACCAATAAGGTCATCGCGCACCATCTCCAGATCTCGCGCCGCACGGTCGAGGCGCATCGCGCCAAGATCATGAAGAAAATGGGCGCCCCGTCCGTGGCGCGCCTCGTGCAGCTGGTGCTGCGCCACCCCTGACGTATCGTTATCCCCCCCGGAAGGTCCCCCCGCCACGTCGCGCGTGACGCGGCGGGGGGATTG
Organism: Rhodospirillaceae bacterium; assembly: GCA_965279655.1. GTDB lineage: Bacteria > Pseudomonadota > Alphaproteobacteria > Rhodospirillales > Rhodospirillaceae > SCTM01. The sequence goes on along the minus strand of OZ257255.1, from coordinate 2,539,260 downwards.
AGACGCCGTACCGGATGCTACTTCTGCTGCGAGTCTTTGCCCGACTCTTTGCCCGAACCTGACTGACTCTGCTGGCCGGACGACTTGTCGTTGTCGCCCTGCTGCGCGGCCTTGTCCTTCGATGCCTTGTCCTTGTCGGACGGGTTCGTTTCGGGCTGCTGGCCTTGCTGCTGCTTCTGCTCGCCGCTTTTCTCCGTGCCCTGGCTCTGCTGGTTCTTCGCGGAGTCCGCGGCATTGTCTTGCGGAAGCTTCGAATCGGAATTCTGATTTGTCATGGCTTCAGTTCCTTGATGTTGGGGATGGAGTAGCGGCTCGTCTACGCCGGCCTGCCACTGTTGGGTAACGGACCCGCGCTATCAGAGTTGCTGTGCCGCAGAATGATTCGCGTTCAACCGCTGCTGCGTCGCGCATGCGTGCGCGATGTGCTTGGGCATGCGCGCACGCTGATGAATGCCGTGATTACGGGTTCGCGGCGGTATACGGCCGTCCGTGGAGGAACGAACACACCGACACGTTCTCGCTGCTCGCCGGCGTGAATTCGTGCACCGATACAATCCAGGGGCCGACCCGCGAATGTACGCACGCGAGCGATCGCGCTTGCGCTTCGCTCTCCGCATCGTCGACCAACTCGTGGCGATAGGACGAATACTCGCGGTACAGCAGGTAGCTCATTTCGATTCCTGTTCTCGTCTCCCCACATCGCTAACCCGCGATCGACGCGCACGTTGCAGCGCGGCGCGCGGTATCTCGCTACGTACAAGTACGCAGTCGCTTGCGGCACGGCGTTAAAGAAATTGCCGTGGCGACGCGTTTTCTTACACCTGATGAAACGGCGGCCTCCGCAAAGCGTGGAAATCGCGGCGTTTCGCAGCGGAAAAAAACGGCCTCGATATTGCACCTCTTCGGGATGTCAGCTCCGCGCGAAAATATTAGGGGCGGCCCGACGTGGGGTTCTCAGACAAGTCTCTCATGGCCCAATGCGGGTTTGTACGTAGTCACTCAAAGGAATAACGAAAATGATTCACAGGAACTTGCGGCTCGCACTGGTTGCATCCACGATGCTCTTCGGCTTTGCAGGCGCGGCCAATGCCGCTCTGTTCGTCTCGGCCGCGGTCGGCGGCGCGCCGACTGGGGTTAGCTACGTCAACTTCGACAACCTGCCCCTCGGCGGCGCGGGCGGCTCCAGCGGCGGCGTGACGGTCACGATCACCGCTGACGGCGGCGTCGTCTCCGGTGCAGCGGGCGGGCTCTATGCCCCGCCGTACATCTCGGGCAGCAACGGTGCCTTGTTCGGCGACGCGACCGTGTCCGGCCCGGATACCACCCAGTACATGAGCACCGGCAGGATCCCCGGCAGCGTCACGATCACCTTCCCGGGTCTTGAAATGTACATGGGCCTCCTGTGGGGGTCGGTCGACAACTACAACAACCTCGACTTCTACAACGGCGCGACGTTGGTGGGCTCGGTCAACGGCCTGTCCGTCCAGCCGCTCGCGACCGGTGACCAGGGCATGTTCGGCACGTTCTACGCCAACATCACCTCGACCCTCGGCTTCGATCGTGTCGTGGCGACCAGCACCGACTACGCCTTCGAGTTCGACAACGTGGCGTACAACCCCACGATCCCGAACCAGGGCGTGCCGGAGCCGTTGAGCCTCGGCCTGCTCGGCCTGGGCATCGTCGGGCTCGGCCTGACCCGTGGCCGGAAGGCGACCTCACTCGCCAACCGCACGGTCTAAGCTGAACGCCGAAATGACGACGGCCCCTGTGAAGGGGCCGTCGTTATCTTTTCCGCCGCTGCCGCCGGAAGTCCCGCCGGAAGGAAAGCGATCTAGAGCTTCATGAAGCGCGCGACGTCCGTCGCGGCGTTGCCCACGGCGGCAACCGCGCCACGCAGCTGCGCCAGTGTGCAGCGGAACCTGCGGCGCCAATAGTTGACCTGCCACGTCTCGCGCAAGACGACGCGGCTGCAATCGGCGGGAGCGCCGGAAACGTACCCCGTCCCGACCGGACTCATGTGAGGCCCTCTTGAAGCACCAGGCGGCGCGGCGTGACGGTCTTGGCAAGCCCGGAGACCGCAGGCGTTTCGTCCGGCAGCAGAAGCGCGGCCAAGTTCTTGCGGGCACGCCAAAGCCGGCTCTTCACGGTCCCGACGGAAACCTTCAAGTGCGCGGCGGCCTCGTCGTAGGTCAGGCCGGCCGCGGCAATCAGGGTGAGCACTTCCTGTTCCGTCATGCGCAATGTCCCCATCGCGCGCAGGACTTCGCCGGTCAGAACGGTGTCTTCCTGGTCGCCGCGCTTCGCGGCGAGTTCCATGGTGACGTCATCCAGGCAGACGTTCCGCTTCGAGCGGCGCAACGTGCTGATGAATTCGTTGCGCAGGATGCAGTAGGTCCAGGCGGTGAAGCTGGTGCCGGGAATGAACTGATGCCGTTTGCGCAGCGCACGGCAGGCGGTTTCCTGGACCAGGTCGTCCGCCAAGCTGCGGCTGCGCGACAGCATCATCGCGAAACCCCGCAGCCGGGGAAGTTGGGCAATCAGCATGGTCTCGAAGGAGTCTTTCGCGGGCATGGGGGGTCCTGATTTCGGTGAGCGGGGGGAGGGGGCTTTCCGAGGCACAACGTCTTGATCGGCTATCAATGTGGCGGGTTCGCGGCGAAGGTCGCCAGTGCGTCGGCGAACCGGGAGTCCGCGACCGGCTTGGAGAGAACGGGGAGATGACGAAAGCCGACGGGAACGCTGTTTCCCGCGCTGCCCGTGACGATCGCGAAAGGAATCGCCAGCGCCGCGAGGCGCTCTGCGATCGGCAGGATTGAGTCATCGCCGGTATCGATATCGAGAAAGGCGCCGTCGAGGTGCTGCGTGTCGATGAACTTCAGTCCGGCCGGGCTCTGCGCGGCCAGAACCACGCTGCATCCGAGGTGAAGCAGGATGTCCTCGAAGTGCATCGCGATCAGCGCATTGTCCTCAACGACGAGAATCTGCAGGCGGGGTTGCGCGTGGAGCGAAGTGTCCGCGTCGATTGCATGCGCTGGGAGCGTCTGAAGATGCACGGTGCGTTTGGCCTCCTCGAATGCGTTGGGTGCAACAAAACTTTGGGTTCGCAATGGGCGAGCGCGATCACCGTGAGGACCATGCGCGCGTTGCAAGAGGTCGTTAAGCCTCGGATTCTACCCGGCGCGCAGGGGTTGCGCTGGGGTGCATGTGTAATGCTGCAACGGGCTGATAAGTCGCGAGCGTTATAAGATTGCGACATTACCGAAAAGACAGCTTTGCCACGCCAGTACTGCATCGCGACTGCCGATGCAGCGTCTTTGACTTGTCGTGACTGTATAGCTGCCGCGGCGTGTCCGCGGCGGACTTTACACGCGCGCTAACTCCCTGCGCGCGCCGGCTTCGGCAACAGCCGTCCGGTCTCGGTCTTCACGATGCGGTAGCATTCGCACGCTTCCGCCTCGACGGCCCTGCGGTTGCGAATGCCAATGAGTCCGCGGTTTGTGGTGATGATGCCGCGCGTGCGCAGGCCGCTCAGCGCCGCCGTTACGCCGGCGCGGCGAATCCCCAGCATGAACGACAGGAACTCATGACTCAGCGGAACCTCGCTCCCGCCCAGACGGTCTTGCGCCTCCAGCAGCCATCGCGCGAGCCGTTGGCGCACCTTATGACGCCCGTTGCAGGCCGCGGTTAGGGACACCTGCACATGCAGCACCTGCGCATACTGCAGCAGCCGCGCGCGCAAATCGGGGTTGGCTTCGGCCGCGGCGAGGAACGCGCCCGTGGGGATGCGCACGGCTTCGCCGGCGCCCTGGACCATCGCTTCCGCCGGAGACGTCTTCGCACCCAGGATCAAGGGCGATCCCCAAAACCCCTCGCGTCCGATCAACCCCACTTCCGTCGTGGTTCCGTCCGAGAAGGTCTGCACGAGCGAGATCATGCCGCTCACGGGAAAGTACACGTGGCGGATCGGCTTGCCGGCCTGGGTGAGGGACTCACTCAGGCACATGTCCACGATTTCGCAATGCGGCCTGAGCGGCGCCAAAGCTGTGGCACTGAGTGTCGCGAGCAAATGATTTCGCGCGAGATCCGCAGAAGGTATTGCCATGTGCCGCCCCCAATGTCGGGCAAGAGCACAGGTCTCTCCTACTCAGCCGCGTCCGAAGACTCTGCGGCCGATCCCCCTATATGGGGGCGATCTTTCCCAAGCGCACCGAGGTACACGGAATTTACCTAGGGTTCTGTACGTTTTCGTGCGAATCTTGTGTACGTTATCGTACAGTGTGCGGTGGCGTGAGCAGGTCCGGCGCCCTCGCACATCCTGCTGAAAAAAAACCAGCGTCTCCTTCTGATGGGGGCGCGACTCTTCGCGGCGCTGTTTTGTGCGCGCTTTTCGTCCCACACAACCTTGCGAGCGCCAATGATGCAAAAGCCTCGGGCCCGCACCCAAGTCACAGACGAGGTCTACATCTCGGTGCGGATTCCCGCCGATCTCGCCGCTCGCCTGCGGCTCGCCGCGGTGCAAGCGGGAATGACGATCGACGAGTTGTTTGTCGAGATCGCCAAGACGGTGACGGAAAGATACGGCGACGCCGACGTCCCCCGTCCAACCCGTCATTAGGATGAACGCCGCCCCGCGTCGCATCCTCCTGGTGTCGGGTGCTTCGGCAGAGCTGACCGAGGTTGTCCACGAAGCCGCGACGGACGTCGGTCTGGAGGTCAAGCTGACGTCCTCGGCCGGCGAATTCAAGTCGGCGTTCGTCCCCTTCGACCCTTCCGTCGTCGCGCTCGATCTTCAGCTCACGGACATGCCCTGGTACGAGCTGCTGTATTGGATCAGCGAGACCGTGCGGCCGCCCAAGCTGCTGCTGCTTTCGGCGGACGACGAGGTGCTGCGCATGGCGGTCACGCTCGCCCGCGCATGGCAATTGTCGCTGATTGCCGCGCTCCCCAAGCCGGTCCCCCGCGCCGAATTGCAAAAGGTCCTGGCCGCCGAGACCGCATGAGCGGTCCGCCCCGCCGGGGCGCGCGTTCCACCAAAACGTGTCCGGAACACCCGCGCACATTGCTGAGTTATGCCGATTGTGTTTTCGCAAGGGTTCGGGAGAGCCGGCATGGCTGCGCAGGAACTGCATCGTGGACGATTGCTCGATCATCTTCAGCTCGTGGTGGCCGACCTCGCCGCCGCCAGGCGCTTCTATCAGGCCGTATTGAAAACCCTCGACATCCCCATCGGCGGGGAAGGCGAAGGCTTCTTCTGGGCGGATGAATTCGTCGTTTCCAGCAAGGACAGCCCGGCCGCGCAAGGCCACCTCACCGGCGCCGCGCACTTCGCGTTTCAGGCCAAGAACCGCGATCAGGTGAACGCCTTCCACAAGGCCGCGCTGGCCGCGGGCGGGCGCGACAACGGCGCGCCCGGCGAGCGGCCGTATCATCCCGGCTATTACGCCGCCTTCGTCCTGGACCCCGCCGGCAACAATGTCGAAGCGGTTTTCCACGGCGAAGCCCACCGCTCCGCGTCCTCGGTGAAGATCACCTTTGAAGGGTAGCGCGGAGAATGAGGGCGACGGCTGAGGGCTTCCGCCCGTGCGCCGCGCGTGTATCCTTTGTCCCCAGGAGTGACGCGTGGGGGACTAAGGCATGTCGCAGCTTCAAGACCGTCAGGATATCCTCGACTGCATCACGCGCTTCTGCCGCGGCGTGGATCGGTTGGACCGGGACCTCATCCTGTCCGCCTATCATCCCGACGCCGTCGACGATCACGGCATCTTCGTCGGCGGACGTGAAGACTTCACGGACTGGCTGCTGAGCGCCGCGGGCAAGATCCAAAGCTCCTCGCACATGATCACCAATCATTCCTGCGAGATCGACGGCGACGTGGCCCATGCCGAAACCTATGTGCTCACCGCGTCGATGCCTATGAAGCTCAGCGCCGGCCGCTACATCGACCGCCTCGAGAAGCGCGGCGGCGTGTGGCGCATCGCGGTCCGCAAGCTCGTGCTCGATTGGTGGATGCCGACCGACGGCGGCGCCACCGGAATCACGCCGGACATGATCAACGCCGCCGGGCCTCCGCGCCGCGACAAGCGTGACCCTTCCTACGAACGCCCGCTTGCTATCGCAAAAGAGCGGATGAAGTAGACCGCGCGCTCACCGCCTGGCGTATTCGGTGAACACGTAGTCCCGGTTTTTCGCCGCCGTGCGGAAGCCCAAAGGTGGGTCGGTCGGGGCGCGGTTCGGATAGGCGGGCCGGTGGCCTAGCGATGCAGTTCGAGTTTGACGACCAGCTTCGACAACCACATCCCGCTGAACCCGACCAGCATCATCACTTCGGGCCAATAGATTTGCGGACCGGTGATGAGGTTGAAGGCCGCCCATGCCAGGCCGAGTACGATGGTCATGCCCCAGACCTTGTAAGGGAATCCGGGGTGGCGCGGCGACCACCCTGTGCAGACACCCTCCACGAACTGCGCGACGTAGTACCCAATCAAGGTCGTCCTGCGCTCATCGACCTTTTCCCGTGAGAACAGGAAGCACAGCCCGCACACCAGCGCGAAGAACGTGATGGCGCTGATGATGTGAACAATATCGTGCCACCCATACAGCATCTCGATGAACGTGTTTGTCGGTTGGTACGGGTCCGGCATCTTCAGCTCATCGAGCGCGGCTTGCCGGCTCATCGGGAACAAGATGATGAAAAACGCCATTCCACCGGCGACGGTGGAAAACCAATATTCCAATCGCTGGACCCACGGCAGCGAAAGCCGCTTCTCGCGGCCGGGATAGCTGATCAGCAACAGCCCGCCGGCGGTCAGCGCCATCACGAACAGATCCCGCGCGATGCTGTAGTAATAGGCGCTGATGGAATTCGTGTACTTGCTGTCGCCCACGAATTTAGAAAGGAACGCGACCGCCAGCGGCGTCACGATCGCGGCCAGGATCACGACAATCACGATCCGGTTCTCGTCCAAGATCTCCTTGGCGTTCTGTAGCGCTTGTCTTGCTTTCATGATGGCACCCCCCGATGCCGCGGCCCCGCCGGTGGCACGTGCTGGCGCGGGGCGCGCGCGCCAAGCCTAACCGTCAGCGGCCTCGGGTTGAACATGGTCGTGCGGTCGCCTTCCAATTGTCGGAAGTGCACACACCGTGAGTTTTGACGCCCGACCGCTTTGGCGATATGTTCCTGTTTTGTTCTTTACACAGGAGGCCAGCTATGGCAGATCGCCCCGTTTCGGACCCACCATCCGCGAAATCTCCACCGCCTATTCACCGCCAAAACATGCGGCGAGGGCAGTTCGGTCCCGGCAACCCTGGAAAGCCATTCCCGCCCGGCCATTCCGGCCGTCCCAAAGGGGCCCGTAACAAGGTCACCACCACGCTCGCCGCCATGTTCGAGGGCGAGGCGGAGCGGATCGGCCGCCGCGCGATCGAACTCGCGGAGGAAGGCCGCGTCGGCTGCGTGAAGCTGATCCTCGATCGCGCCATGCCCGCGCGCCACGGCCGCCCCATCGATGGCGTGACGCTGCCCGCGATCAACACCGCGGCCGACGCCCTCGCCGCCATGGGCGCGATCACCACCGCGGTCGGCGCCGGTGCGATCACCGCCGCGGAGGCGCGCGATCTCTCCACCCTCGTCGACACCTTCCGCAAGATGCACGAACACGTCGACATCGAACGACGCCTCGGCGCACTCGAGCGACGGGCCCGTGAGACCAGATGATCGGCCGCATCTCAAAGCGGACGGAGAAGCTGGAACAATCCGCATCGCCGTTGGTGCGGATCGTTCACATGTTCCCCGGGATGACGGAAGCGAAGGCGCTCGCCGCCCACAAGCGCACGCACGGCCCGATCCCGGCGGATGCGAAGGTGGTCGTGATCCACCACACCTTCAAGAGCCGGATATGAGCCGCGCCTTAGATCAGCTTCGCGGCCTTCAGGTCCGCGAGCTTCGCGGCGTCGAGGCCGAGCACCTTGCCGTAGATCTCCGCGTTGTGCTCGCCCAGCAGCGGGCCGCAGGCGTTGATCTTGCCCGGCGTCTCCGACAGGCGCGGCGCCACGTTCTGCATGGCGATGTTGCCGAACAGCGGGTGCGCGATGCGGGTGATGCTCTCGCGCGCCTTGAAGTGCGCGTCCGCCAGCATTTCCGGCGCGCGATACGTTTTGCCCGCCGGCACGCCGTGCTTCTCCAGCAGTTCCAGCAGCGGGTCCGCGTCGAATTGCTGCGACCATTCGCCCACCATCTTGTCCAGCGGCAGCTGCACGTCGGCGCGCGCGTTGTGGGTGGCGTACTTCGGGTCGGTCGCCATCTCCGGCTTGCCCATCGCCTCGGCGAGACGCTTGAACACCGTGTCCTGGTTCGCCGCGATCAGCACGAGCTGGCCGTCCTTGGTCGGATAGATGCTCGACGGCGCCAGCCCCGGCAGGATCGGTCCCGAACGTTCGCGCACGTAGCCCGTCTGGTCGTATTCGGAGACGAGCGATTCCATCACCGCCAGCACCGCTTCATACAACGCGGAATCCACCACCTGGCCCCGGCCGGTCTTTTCCTTCACCAGCAGCGCCATGATTCCGCCGAGACAGCCGTAGGTCGCGGCGAGGGAATCACCGATGCTGATGCCCACGCGCGGCGGCGGCCGGTCCGGATCGCCGACCACGTAACGCATGCCGCCCATCGCTTCACCGATGCCGCCGTAACCCGCGCGCGTCGCGTAAGGCCCGGTCTGGCCGTAGCCGGACATGCGGATCATCACGAGGCCGGGATTGATCGCGCTCAGCGCGTCGTAACCTAGGCCCCATTTCTCCATCGTCCCGGGACGGAAGTTCTCGATCAGCACGTCGGACTTCGCGATCAGGTCGCGCGCCATCTGCTGGCCCTTCGGGTCGCGCAGGTTGAGCGTCACGGATTTCTTGTTCCGCGCGATCACCGGCCACCACAGGCTCTGCCCGTCCTTCTTGACCTGGCCCCAGCCGCGCATCGGGTCGCCCTTGTCCGGGTCCTCGACCTTGATGACCTCGGCGCCGAAGTCGCCCATCAGCTGCGCGCAGAAGGGGCCCGCGATCAGCTGCCCCATCTCGATCACGCGCAGGCCCGTCAGCGGGCCGTTGCTGAAGTCGGACATCGTCTTGGTCGCGGTCGTCATGGCGCATTACCCCTGCAAAAGCGGGGCTTCTCTAGCAAGGCCGATGAGGCCTGCCAAGGCAGGGATGAGGTTGCCCCAACGGGCGGGGCGTCAGAGGTTCAGCGTCCGCTGCGGCGTGGCGGAGGCCAGCAGGTCCATGAGTTCGGGACCTGTGTCCTGGGACTGGGCGATCATGTACTCGAGGTCGGCCTTGGCCAGCTTCACGCCCAGCTTTTCGCAGCGCGCCAGCATGCGTTCGACGATCTTTCCCTTGTAGTGGTCGATGCGCCAGCCCGTGCTTTCGGCTTGCGTCTCCTGCAGCACGCCGACGGCGGCGCTCACCACGGGCAGGTACATCATCGGCAGATCGGCCCGGCGCCACAGTTCGTTGAGGTCCGCCATGGTTTGGCTGAGCACGCGCTTGCGCACGTATTCCACGCTCACGCGGCAGCGCACCGCGAGGCCGTGGATCACCAGTTCGAGGTTGCCCATGCACAGGCTGCGCATGAGCAGGGACGGGGTGATGCGCTCGTTCTCGAACAGCTGCTCGGCCAGCGCCTCAAGGGATTCCGAATCCAATCCGGTGGCGAGGCCGACGGTCGCGCGGTCGCGGGTTTCGAGCGCGACGCGCGCGGCGATCGCGATCGGCAGGCGGTGGCGATTGATCAGCCGCGCCATCAGGTTCGACGACACCAGCGACACCATCCGCTCGATCACCGTGGCGGGCAGCACGTCGCGGTCCACCAGGGCGGCCTTGATCGCATTCTCGCTGCCGTGCAGGTCGATGATGCGATGCAGGCCCGCCTCGGGAATGTCAGCGCCCGCATTGCCCAGCAGGATACCTGCTGTATCCGCGTTGCCTTTCTCGATCAGGCCGAGGGAGACCGCGCCGGGAACCTCGACGCGGCTCGCGATGGCCGCGAACTTCTGCAGGCTTTCGGAGCCGTCGATGATGGCAACGAGTTCCTCCGGCGTCAGCACCTCGCTTGCCGACAGCACCGGCACGGCGACCAGGTCGACGTCGTTGGCGAGCGCCAGGATGACGTCGCGCGGCGCGTCGGGCCGGTTGGCCAGCGTTTCCGCCAGCGCCTGCCGGACGCGAACCTCTGCGTCCTCCAGGATCGTCTGGATGATCAGCTTCTGGGCGATGCCGTATGCATCGCCGACGCTGGCGCCCGCCGGGGCAGCCAGGGCTTTGCGCGCCAGGGCGATGCGCTGCTCGACCGTCAAACCGGCCTGGGTGGAGGCGGCATACTCGCGTGGGTTGATCACGTATGGCTCCCGAATCCGCAGCAATCGTACGCCGGGAATCGGCCCCCTGCACAGATACCCAGCCTCAGGCCTGCCCCACGCCCGCCAAAGCCCGGAATTCCACGGGTTTTCTCATTTTCGCGGCATTGTGGACCCGCCCCGCCTCGGGTAGAAACCGGGCCGGTCTCCTCCCATCCCCGCAGGACGTCTCTATGGCCAGCTACCAGTACATTTACGTGATGAAGGGCCTCTCGAAGGCCTACCCCGGCGGCCGTGAGGTCGTGAAGGACGTATTCCTGTCCTTCCTGCCGGGCGCCAAGATTGGGGTGCTGGGAGCCAACGGCTCGGGTAAGTCCACCCTGCTCAAGATCATGGCCGGGATCGACAAGACCTATAACGGCGAAGCCTGGGCCGCCGAAGGCGCCAAGGTCGGCTATCTCGCCCAGGAACCCGAACTCGATCCGAAGAAGACCGTGCTCGGCAACGTCATGGACGGCGTCGCCGAGACCAAGGCCCTGCTGGACCGCTTCGAGGTCGTGTCGGCGAAGTTCGCCGAGGAACTCTCCGACGACGAGATGAATGCCACGATCGCCGAACAGGCGGAGTTGCAGGAGAAGATCGACGCCGCCGACGCGTGGGATTTGCAGCGTCAGTGCGAGATCGCCATGGACGCACTTCGCTGTCCGCCGGCGGACTCCGAAGTGACCAAGCTCTCGGGCGGTGAACGCCGCCGCGTCGCGCTGTGCCGCTTGCTGCTGTCCAAGCCCGACATGCTGCTGCTCGACGAACCGACCAACCACTTGGACGCTGAATCCGTCGCGTGGCTCGAGAACTTCCTGGAGAACTATCCCGGCTGCGTCGTGGCCGTGACCCACGACCGCTACTTCCTCGACAACGTCACCGGCTGGATTCTCGAACTCGCCCACGGCCGCGCGATCCCGTACGAGGGCAATTACTCTTCGTGGCTGGAACAGAAGCGCAAGCGCCTGGAGCAGGAAGAGCGCGAGGAAGAAGCCCGCGACAAGACCATCGAGCGCGAATTGGAATGGATCCGTCAGGGCGCGAAGGCGCGCCAGACGAAGAGCAAAGCCCGTATTCAGGCGTTCGAGAACCTGGTCGCCGAGGCCGAGAAACGCAAACCCGATCAAGTGCAGATCGTCATTCCCGTCTCCGACCGTCTTGGCGGCAACGTCATCGATGCCAAGGGCCTCACGAAGGGCTACGGCGACAAGCTGCTGATCGAGAATCTGGAATTCAGCCTGCCGCCCGGCGGCATCGTCGGCGTCATCGGCCCGAACGGCGCCGGCAAGACGACGCTGTTCCGCATGATCACCGGTCAGGACAAGCCGGACTCAGGCACTATCAAGATCGGCGACACGGTTCACCTGGGCTATGTCGACCAGTCGCGCGACACGCTGGTGGCCACGAACACCGTGTGGCAGGAAATCTCCAACGGTCACGACGAAATCATGCTCGGCAAGTTCCCGGTCCCGAGCCGCGCTTATGTCGGCCGCTTCAACTTCAAGGGCGCGGACCAGCAGAAGAAGGTCGGCCAGCTCTCCGGCGGTGAACGCAACCGCGTCCACCTCGCCAAGATGCTCAAGACCGGCGCCAACGTCATCCTGCTCGACGAACCGACCAACGATTTGGACGTCGATACCCTGCGCGCGCTCGAAGAAGCGCTGCTGGAATTCGCCGGCTGCGCCGTGGTGATCTCGCACGACCGCTGGTTCCTGGACCGCATTGCCACCCACATCCTCGCCTTTGAGGGCGACAGCCACGTGGAGTGGTTCGAGGGCAACTTTGCGTCCTATGAGGAAGACAAGAAGCGCCGCCTCGGCGTCCATGCCGTCGACCCGCATCAGATCAAGTTCAAGCCGATCTCGCGGTAAGGGCGTTATTTCGGCCCGCCTCCTTGACCCAATATGCGCTCACTTATTGAGCATTGGGGCGGGTGACCATATATCGGGCTGACTACACCGGTCGGCCCCGCTGGCCCTTGTGGCGTGTTAGGGTCTAAGTCCCTGGAATGAACGGAAACGCTCATGTCTGAACTGACCCACATCGCCCCCAGCCGCCGCGCGCTCCTCAAAGGCGCCGGTGCCGCAGGTCTGATCCTGTCGTTCAACATCCCGGGCGCCGGCCGAGCCGCGGACGCGGCCCCCATGGCGTCGCCGTTCGCTGCCTTTCTGCAGGTCGGCACGGACGACACCATCGCCATCTACTGCGGTGGCGCGGAACTGGGGCAGGGCATCTTCACCAACCTGCCGAAGCTGCTCGCCGAAGAACTCGACGTCGATTTCGACAAAGTCGAGTGCAAGCTTCCCTACGGCGACGCGAAGGCGCTGGGCATCGGTGGCCGTCAGACCATCGGCGGTTCGACTTCGACGCTCGGGTACTACCCCGTCATGCGCAAAGCCGGCGCCGCCGCCCGCGAGATGCTGGTGACCGCCGCTGCCGCGCAATGGAAGGTTCCGGTCGAACAGTGCCGCACGGTGCAGGGCCGCATCATTCACGACATCTCCGAGCGCGTGCTGACTTACGGTCAGGTCGCGAAGGCGGCGGCGAAGCTGCCGGTGCCGCAGAATCCCAAGCTCAAAGATGCCGCGGACTTCAAGCTGATCGGCCACACGACCCCGCGCAAGGACACGCCGCCGAAGGTCGACGGCTCCGCGCAGTTCGCCGCCGACGTGAAGCTGCCGGGGCTCCTCGGCGCGGCCGTCGTGATGGCGCCGCGCGCCGGCGCGACTGTTGAGTCGTTCGACGAGACGCCCACGAAGGGCCTGTCCGGCGTCATCAAGGTGATGGCGTTGAAGGATGCGGCCGGGCAAATCTCCTCGATCGGCGTGCTCGCCGAGACCTATTGGCAAGCGCGTCGCGCGGCCGATGCCGTGCATATCGTTTGGACGGGCGGTGACGCGACGCTGTCCTCCGCGAAGATCTCAGCGTCGATGCGGGAACTGCTGAAAGACGACAGCAAGGCGCAGTCGGCACCGCGCGGCGGCAAGGCCGGCGATGTCGAGGCCGCGATGAAGGCCCCGGGCGCGAAGACCATCGATGTCATCTACGAAGCGCCTTACCTGGCGCACGCCTGCATGGAGCCGATGGTCATCACCGCCCAGGTGAAGGACGGCGCCTGCATGGTCTGGGCGCCGACGCAGCAGCCAGACGTCCTGCGCAAGACCGCGTGCGATCTCACCGGCCTGCCGCGTGAGAAAGTGACGGTGCAGACCGTGTTCCTCGGCGGCGGTTTCGGCCGCAAGTGGGAGATGGATTACCCCACGCAGGTGCTCCAACTCGCCATGGCGGCCGAGGGCCGTCCCGTGTGTCTGCAGTGGACCCGCGAGCAGGACATCCAGAACGACTACTATCGTCCGGCGGCGGCGGTGCGCATCCGTGGCGCCGTCGATGCGCAAGGCAACGTCACCGCGTTCCACGGCCGCGCGGCGGCCCAGTCGATCGTCAACTACAAGAAGATGTTCCCGAAGCCGGGCTTCGATTTCACGGCAGTGGAAGGGCTCGTCGGCCCGAAGTATGGGTTCGCGAACTTCCTCGCCGAATGGACCGACGCGGGCTACTACCTGCCTGTGGGCTTCTGGCGCAGCGTCGGCTTGTCGCAGAACCTGTTCTTCTCCGAAGGCGCGATCGATGAACTGGCGCATCTCGCCGGCCGCGATCCGTATCAGCTCCGCCAGGAGCTGCTGAAGGACAAGCCGCGCGAACTGAAGGTGCTCGACACCGTCGCCAAGATGTCCGGCTGGGGCCGCAAGCTGCCGCAGGGTCATGGCCTCGGCATCGCCTTCGGTGAAGGCTTCCGTTCCGCCTATGCGCAGGTCGCCGAAGTCTCCGTGACGAACAACGAACTGCGCGTGCACAAGGTGTGGTGCGCGCTCGATTGCGGTCTGGTGATGGATCCGGGCGCGACCATCGCGCAGGTCGAAGGCGGCATCATCTTCGGTCTGTCGGCGGCGTTGTTCGGCGAGATCACGATCGAAAAGGGCGGCATCGCCCAATCCAACTTCAACGACTTCGGCATGGTCACCCTGCGCAACGCGCCGGACATGGAAGTCGAACTCATCCCGGGCGGCGAGAACCCCACCGGCGTCGGCGAAGCCGGCGTACCGGCCATCGCACCGGCGGTCGGCAACGCGATCTTCGCCGCCACCGGCCAGCGCCTGCGCAAGATGCCCTTACGTTTGTCCGGCCTGACCGTCGCCGACACGAAGCGCGACGCAACCCGCGCGGGTTGATCTCCGGCGGCTCGCCTGAAACGTAGCGAGCCGATAGGAATAGGACGCCATTTGCGTTATCATCCCTGGGAAGCCTGGGGGGATGATGAAGAAGCGCAACCCGTTTATCATCACGACGTGGTGGGTCATCGTCGCCGCATCGCTGTGCATCCTGCGGCCCAACGGCAGCATGAAGATCGGCATCATCATGTTCGCCTTCACGCCGTTCGCGCTAATCATCGATATCTTCCGCCGCAAGTTCGGCGCCGCCCTCAAGGGCAAGCCCGGCGGCGACCACTAACCGCTATTTCGCAGTCCCGCCGCGATCCCGTTGATGGACAGGTGAATGCCTTCCACCACCCGCGCGTCCGTATCGCCGGCGCGGTGGCGGCGCAGCAGTTCCACCTGAATGTGGTTCAACGGATCGATGTAGGGGAAGCGGTTGCGCATCGAGCGCGCCAGCAGCGGATTGCGTTCGAGCAATGACGTCTGCCCGCTGATCTTCAACACCGCATCGATGCAAGCTTTCCATTCGGCACGCAGGCGCGTGAACACGGTGTCGCGCAACGCGGCGTCTTCAACGAGTGCTGCGTAACGCGCCGCGATGCCGATGTCGCTCTTGGCCAGCACCATGTCCATGTTCGACAGCATGGTGGTGAAGAACGGCCATTCCGCATTCATCGCCTGCAGCGTCTTCAGGCCATCCGGATGCGCCTTGAGATACGCCTCCACACCCGCGCCGAAGCCGTACCAGCCCGGCAGCATCAACCGGCATTGCGACCAGCTGAACACCCAGGGGATTGCGCGCAGGTCTTCGATCTTGCTCGACTTGGTGCGCGACGACGGCCGGCTGCCGATGTTCAGGGCCGCGATTTCGCCAACGACCGTGGACTCGCGGAAGAACGTCTCGAAGCCATCGGTCTCGTACACCAACCCGCGATAGGCTTTGAAGGCGGTGGCGGAGAGTTCGTCCATCACCGCCAGGAACTCCGGCTTCACCGCGCCGTCGGGATGCGGCAGCAACGTCGCTTCCAGCGTGGCAGCGGCCAGGGTCTCGAGATTGCGGCGGCCGACTTCCGGGTTGGAATACTTCGCCGCGATCACTTCGCCCTGTTCGGTGATGCGGATCGCGCCGTTCACCGCGCCTTCCGGCTGGGCGAGAATCGCCTGATAGCTCGGGCCTCCGCCGCGCCCGACGGAGCCGCCGCGTCCATGGAACAGGCGCAGCCGCACGCCGTGTTTGCGGAACACGGCGATCAGCGCCACCTCGGCCTTGTAGAGTTCCCACGTGGACGTGGTGTAGCCGCCGTCCTTGTTGCTGTCGGAATAGCCCAGCATCACTTCCTGCACATCGCCGCGCGACTTCAGGAACGCGCGATAGACCGGCAGGCTGAACAGGCGCTCCATGATCGCGGGGCAGCGCCGCAGGTCGTCGATGGTCTCGAACAGCGGCACCACATCGACATCGAGCGCCTGTTCGCTGGGCCGACACAGGCCGACTTCCTTCATGAACACCGCGACGGCGAGGATGTCCGACGCCCGCGCGCATTTGGAGATGACGTAGTGCGGCACCGCCGCCGCGCCGTAGCGCGCGCGGCCTTCCGCCGCCACACGATGGATCGCAAGCTCGCCCTTGGTCTCGTCGCCATAGGCGAGGTGGGACGAGGCGAGGGGCCGCGCGCTTTCAAGCTCGCGCGCCAGCACGTCGATGCGGGTGTTCTCCTCCATCGCGGTGAAGTTGGCGGAGACGCCAGCGGCCTTGAGCAACTCGCCCATGACGCGTTCATGGATATCGGCGTTCTGGCGCAGATCGAGTTCCGCCAGATAGAACCCGAACAGGTCCACGGCCCGGCGCAAATGCCGCACGCGGCCGCGCGCCAATTCCGGCGAGCCGTTCTCGGCCAGCGACGCGCAGATCACGTCGAGATCGCGCAGCAGTTCGCCGGCATGGGCGTAGGGGGCTGCGTCCGCCACCGCATGCAGGGGCGATTCGAGCTGGTCGAGCTTCCACGCCGTCGCCGCCAAGCGCGCGTACATGCCGGTGAGGGCCAGGCGGTAGGGCTCATCCTTGCGCTGCGCCGCCGTGTCCGGCGACGCCGCGACCAGGGCGCGCAGGTCGTCGGACACCGGCACGGTGCGGCCGTCGAGGGAAAGTTCCCCGCCAAGCCGATGCAGCTCCGCGAGATAGAATTGCAGCGCCCGTGTGCTCTGCATGCGCAGGGTGTCGCGCAGCACGTCCGCCGTGACGAACGGATTCCCGTCCCGGTCGCCGCCGATCCAGCTGCCGATACGCAGGAACGACGGCACCGCCATTCCGCTCCAGGCCGGGTCGATGGCGCCCAATTGATCCTCAAGGTCCGCGTAGAACCGCGGCAGTTCCCGCAGGAAGGTCTGATCGAAATACGCCAGCCCGTTGGTGACCTCGTCGATCACCCGCAGGCGGGTGTCGCGCAGGATGCTGGTCTGCCACAGGGTGACCACCGCGCGCTGCAACGCATCGCGATTGGCCGTCAGCTCTTCCGGCGTGAACGGAATCCGGTCGCGCGCGTCGAGCAGATGGGCGATCTCGATCTCCCGGTCGATGGAACTGCGGCGGCGGATCTCGGTCGGGTGCGCGGTCAGCACCGGCGCGCACAAGGCTTGTGCAAAGAACGCGGCCAGTGAGTCGCGCGAAAGTCCCGTCTCCTTGCCGCGCCCCAGCGCATAGGGCATGGAGCCTTCGCGCGGGGCCGCGCCGGCGATGGCGTGCGCGCGGCTGCGGCGGATGTGGTGCTGGTCCTCGGCGATGTTGGCTAGGTGCGAGAAATAGCCGAAGGCGCGGACGATCTTGATGGCGCGTTCGCCGGCAAGCTCGCGGATCAACGCTTCCAGTTCGCCTTGCGCATTCTTGTCGTCGTCGCGGTGGAAGCGCACCGCCAGTTGGCGGATGGCCTCGATGGCGTTGAAGGTATCTTCGCCTTCGTGCGTGCGCACGGTGTCGCCCAGGATGCGCCCCAGCAGCCGGATGTCATACCGGAGCGGTTCGTCTTTTGGGCTGGCGTCGTGGGTTTCGGTGGGCGCGTCCATGCCTACAGGGAAGCACCGGAGGCGGCCTCGCGTCTAGCCCGCCTGTTGCTTGGCCAATTCTTGCGCGCGGATTTCGAGGGCGCTGATCAGGCCCGGCAGACCGCCTTGCTGGGAGATGATGGTGGCGTATTCCTGGCGATAGGTGATCGCCATGCTCACGCCTTCGATGATCACGTCCACCACCCGCAGGCTGTCGTCCCGTTTGCGCAGGCGCCACTGCACCGCGAAGGAATCGCTGGAGCTCTTGCCGACGATGCGGGAGTTTACGACGCTGCCGTCCGCCCCGTCGGGCGCGGTGGATTCAACCTTCAGCGTCTGGCCGCTGTACTCGGAGAAGCGCCGGTTCCAGGTGTAGACGATCACGTCCTCGAACACCTTGAGGAACTTCTCCTGCTCCGCCGGCTGCGCCGTGCGCCAGAAGCGCCCGACCACAAAGCGCGCGATGGCCGGAATGTCGAACAGGGACTTGAACAGCGTGCGGAACCGCTGCGCCTTTTCCGCGGCGCTGATCTTGGCTTCCAGCACGTCGACGATGCCGACCTGCGCGAAGTGGCTGACGAAAGCCGACGGATCGGTCTTCCAGTCCTGCGCGAGCAGGAGCGTCGGGAACGTCAGCGCGGTGGCGGACGTCAGGATAAAGCGGCGACGGTTCATCGAATCACCTCAGACGGAGGGCGTCACTTAACGGGTGCTTACGGCTTTTCCGGGGCAAAGGGGTCGCCGTCTTCGTCGTCGAAGCTGGGCATGGAGCCGGCCGGCGGAGCCGCGCCGTTGCGGATTTCCTTCGCCCGGTACTGGCGATAGGCCGAACGCAGCGCGGCGTAGTAGTCGATCGAGGATTTCTTCAACTCGTCCGTGGTCGCCATGGTGGTGGATTTGGCGTCGATCAGTTCGGCGCCGAGATAGGCCCACTGGATCCACTGGATGTTGTGGGGGTTGTAAGAATACCAGGCGACCGGATCGAGGCCGAAGTTGTCCACGCCCAGCCCGATGCCGTCGCGCACGCCGGACGGCCCGAGGATCGGGAGGTAGATGTACGCGCCTTCGCCCGCGCCCCACACGGCCAGCGTCTGGCCGAAGTCCTCGGTATGTCCGGGCACGCCCAGCTTGTCTGCCACGTCGAACAGACCGCCGATGCCCAACGTGCTGTTGATGATCAGGCGCCAGAGGGTAATCCCGGCCCGGTTGGCTTGGGCCTGCAGCCCGTCGTTTACGAAGGTGATCGGCGAACGCAGGTTGGCGATCGCGTTGGTCACGCCGTTGCGCGCCGGCTTCGGCACCACGAAGTCATAGGTCTTCGTGATCGGCCGGATCAGCACCGCGTCGAGGCCCTGGTCGATCTTGAACATCACCCGGTTGGTCGGCTCGTACGGGTCGTTGATCTGTTGGAAGGCCCGCAGCGCCGCCGGATCGTTGGCGGGCGGCTTGGCGGTGGCGCAACCGCCCAGCACAAGGACAGCGGCGATGGCGAGCAGGCGGGTGGCGGCAATGGTCACGGCGAGGCCTCGGTCGATCCGCCTAAGCGGCGGAAAACATTGCGAAAGCAGGGCGGGAACCCAGGGTTAACATGGAATCCCGCGGTCGCGCCAGACGGGGTGTACAAACCCCGGGTGATCGTGGTTTGTTCCGCTCCCCTTGGATACTCATTAGAAAGTGCCGACCGTGACTGCCGCCCCTGCGCCCGCCCCGATCTCCGTGTCCTTCGAGTTCTTCCCGCCAAAGACGGAGAAGATGCACGAACAGCTGTGGGCGTCGATCGAACGGCTCGCGCCGCTACGGCCCGCTTTCATGTCGGTGACCTATGGCGCCGGCGGGTCCACCCGGGAACGCACCCACGACACCGTCACCCGCATTCAGCGCGAGCGGGGTATCCAGGCCGCCGCTCACCTCACCTGTGTCGGCGCCACCCGCGCCGAGATCGACGACGTCGCCAAGCATTACTGGCAGTCCGGCATCCGTCACATTGTCGCCCTGCGCGGCGATCCGCCCGAAGGCCAGACGAAGTACGCGCCGCACCCCGGCGGCTACGCCTATGCGGCGGATTTGATCGCCGGCCTGAAGAAGGTCGCCGACTTCGAGATCAGCGTCGCCGCCTATCCGGAAGTGCATCCCGAGGCGCGTAGCCCCGAGGACGATCTCGAAAACCTCAAACGGAAAGTCGGCGCCGGGGCGTCGCGCGCCATCACCCAGTCGTTCTTCGACCCCGAGGCGTTCTTGCGCTTTCGCGACAAGGCCGCGGGCCTGGGCGTGCCGCTGGTGCCGGGCATCATCGTCGCCACCAATACCGCGACCCTGAAGTCCTGCATCAAGATGGGCACCAAGGTGCCGCAGCGCATGTTCGATCTCTTCGCCGGGCTGGAAGAAGATGTCGAGACCCGCAAGCTGCTGGCCGCGACGCAGATCGCCGAACTGGTGCGCACGCTGGAACGCGAAGGCGTGAAGGATTTCCATTTCTACACCTTGAACCGGGCCGATTTGACCTACGCCATCTGCCACATGCTGGGTCTCCGGACCAAAGTCTGACGCGGTGATGTCCGACCCATTCGCGCTCGACGAAGACCCGATCCCCGCACCGTTCACCCCGACGCGTGGCCCCACCGCCGCGCCTGCTTCCATGGGCCCGCCGCCGGCCTGGATCACCAGCCTCAATCCCGAACAGCGCGAAGCGGTGGAGGCTACCGAAGGCCCGGTACTCGTGCTGTCGGGTGCGGGCACCGGCAAGACCCGCGTGCTCACCGCGCGCCTCGCCAACATTCTGGCGAAGGGGCTGGCGAAGCCCTGGCAGGTGCTGTCCGTCACCTTCACCAACCGCGCCGCGCGCGAGATGCGCGAGCGGGTGAGTGCCCTGGTCGGCCCCGTGGCGGAAGCCCTGTGGCTCGGTACTTTTCATGCCATCGGCGTGCGCATCCTGCGCCGCCACGCGGAAGCGGTCGGGCTGAAATCGAATTTCACCATCCTCGATTCCGACGACCAGATCCGTCTGCTCAAACAGGTGATGGAAGCCGACGGCGTCGATTCCAAGAAGTGGCCGGCGCAGGCGCTCATGGGCGTGATCCAGCGCTGGAAGGATCGCGGGCTCACGCCGGACAAGGTCACCGGCGGAGAGAAGAGCGAGTTCGCCGCGGGCCGCGCGCTCGCGCTCTACACCGCGTATCAAGACCGGCTGAAGGCCCTGAACGCCGCGGACTTCGGCGATCTGCTTCTGCACGGGCTCACGATCTTCCAATCCCACGCCGACGTGCTCGCGCAATACCAGGATCAGTTCCGCTACATCCTGGTGGACGAGTATCAGGACACCAACGTGGCCCAGTACCTGTGGCTGCGGCTGCTCAGCCAAAAGCAGAAGAACCTGTGCTGCGTGGGCGACGACGACCAGTCGATCTATTCCTGGCGCGGCGCGGAGGTGGGCAACATCCTGCGCTTCGAGAAGGATTTCCCGAACGCGAAGGTCATTCGCCTGGAGAGCAACTACCGCTCCACGCCCACCATCCTCGCCGCCGCGTCGCACCTGATCGCCCACAACGAGGATCGCCTCGGCAAGACCCTGCGCACCGGGCACGCGAATATCGACGACGGCGAGCAGATCGAAGCGCGCGGCCTGTGGGATGGCGCGGAGGAAGCGCGCTGGGTGGTGGAGGAGATCGAAACCCTCCAGCGCCGCGGCCAGAAGCTCAACCAGATCGCCATCCTGGTGCGCGCCGGCTTCCAGATGCTGGAGTTCGAAGAACGCCTGATCCAGACCGGCGTGCCGTATCGCGTCATCGGCGGTCCGCGCTTTTATGAGCGTCTCGAAATCCGCGACGCGCTTGCCTACCTGCGCCTCATCAATCAGCCGGAAGACGACCTCGCGTTCGAGCGCATCGTCAACAAGCCCAAGCGCGGCATCGGCGAGTCCACCGTACAAAAGCTCCATGTGCTCGGCCGGGCGCAGGGCGTGTCGCTGATGGAAGCGACCCTGCGCATGATCGAGACCGACGAACTGCGGCCCCAGGTACGCAGCACCCTGCGCGACCTCATGGCGAACTTCGCCCGCTGGCGCACCATGCGCGAGACGCTGCCGCTCACGGAGCTCACCGCCCTGGTGCTCGAGGACGCGGGCTACCTGGAGATGTGGAAGAACGACAAGTCGCCGGAAGCGCCGGGGCGGCTGGACAACTTGCGCGAATTCGCCACCGGCCTGACGGAATGGGACAGTCTCGCCGGCTTCCTCGATCACGTCAGCCTCGTGATGGAGAACGACGCTAACGCCAGCGACGATGCGGTGTCATTGATGACGCTGCACGGCGCGAAGGGGCTGGAGTTCGACGCCGTGTTCCTGCCGGGCTGGGAGGAAGAGATCTTCCCCAATCGCCGGTCCCTCGACGAGAACGGCCAGGCGGCCTTGGAGGAGGAGCGGCGGCTCGCCTATGTCGGCATCACCCGCGCGCGCCAGCGGGTGTTCATTTCCTTCGCCGCCAATCGCCGTGTGTTCGCGCAATGGCAGTCGAGCCTGCCGTCGCGTTTCATCGACGAACTGCCGAAGGAAAACGTCCGCCTGCAGTCGGATGCGGGCCAATACGGCAATCGCGGCTTCTCCGAAGGTTGGCAGAGCATGACCTCGAAGTGGGGGAATGCCGCGCCCGGCAGCTTCTCCTCCCAGCGCCGCCCGCCGGTCGTGGATACCAAGTGGGAAGTGGCCCCGCGCCAATCCCAGGGCGGCATCGACGTCGGCGACCGCGTGTTCCACCAGAAGTTCGGCTACGGCATCGTCACCGAGGTGGATGACTCAAAGCTCGAGATCAACTTCGAGAAAGCCGGCGTGAAGCGCGTGATGGACAGCTTCGTGACCCTGGCACATTAGATCGCGCTGAAATTCGGCCCGGTTTTCCCTGTGTCCCGGGCGCGCGACATCTCCTACTGTCCGATATAGGTGACGACGGAAACGCCCCACGCAGGACAGGTGAAGACCCATGCGACACGCATCTTCCAAGCTGGATAAATTTGGTCGCATCGTGCTCACGGCATTGCTGATGGGGTGTGCCGTTTCCGCCACCGCTGATGCCGCCGAACTTCCAAAAGTGAGGCACGGCTACACCGAGTCTCCCTACGGCGAATTGCACTATTCGATTTCGAAGCCGGTCGGCGGCGCAGTCGACAAAACGCCGGTCGTTCTTTTTCACCAGACGTCGAACTCCGCCGTGGAATTCGGAAACCTGATTCCGGAGTTGGGCCGGGACCGCGTCACACTCGGGATGGATACGCCGGGGTATGGCAACTCTGAAGGTCCCAAGGAAATTCCCACCATCGAAGACTATGCCGATGCGATGGCGAGCGGCTTAAGCAAGATGGGATATGGGCCCAAGAATCCCGTCGATTTGCTCGGCAATAAAACGGGGGCCTTTATCGCGATCGAACTCGCGGTCAGGCATCCGGAGATCGTGCGTCGCGTCGTGTTGGTGGGTGTGTGGGTAGTTCCTGAAGACGTTCGCCTTCAGGCCATTGCCTCCATCCCCAAGCTCAACAACTCCGTGGACTTCGTGAATTATGTGGTCGATTCGATGCCGCGATGGCTCAAGAGTCCGTCACGCCAATATCTCAACGACGAAGATTGGGGCAAGGTGCGCGTCGCTAGCCTCCAGGCGACATTCCGGCGAGAGCACGGGCACCATGCGGCCTATGCCTATGGCGGGCGCGTGCGCGACCGCTTGCCGCTGATTGCCCAGCCGGTGTTGTTGGTGATCCCGGGGAACGAAATGCGGGCGCCGACCCTCGAAGCGACAAAATTCGTGAAGAATGGAAATTTGGCGGATTTGCCGGATTTAAAGCCTGAATACTATTTCAACAGCGCGCCGCAATTCGCCGCGACAGTCCGGCAGTTTCTTGATTCCGCGAAGCCCACGCGCTAGGCCGGCCAGCGGCGCTTGAGCGCGATCATAAGGTTGCGCGCGATGTCCCGGCGTATGCGCTCTCGGACCACAGGCGAGCCCAACCTGTCGCGGCGCGAACCGCGCCACCGCCCCCGACGGCATTGATCTAGATCAATCGTGTCGAAAAATAAGCCGCATTGACCGGCCGGACCATAACATCTATTTCAAATATATGTTCTAGCGGCGGACGTCCCGATGCGACTGACCCAATTCTCCGACTACTCCCTCCGGCTGTTGCTCTATCTCGCCGAACGGCCCGATGCGTCCTGCACCATTGGCGAGATCGCGCAGTGGTATGGCGTGTCAAAGGCGCACTTGGTCAAGGTCGCCCACAACCTGGTGAAGCTCGGGTACGTGCGGTCCATCCAGGGCAAGGGCGGCGGGCTGCGTCTCGCCAAGCCGCCGGAAAAGATCAATGTCGCCGCGCTGGTGCGGCAAACCGAACCGCTCGACGTCGTGGAGTGCTTCGACAAGGCGACGAACACATGCCGGATTACCCGAAGCTGCAAATTGAAACACGTGCTCCACGGCGCAACGCAATCTTTTCTGAAGGCGCTTGAGGGGCACACGCTGAAATCCCTCGCCTCTTCCCGCTGAATCAATCACCCACCAAAAAAAGGAAACCATCGTGACTTCTTTGTACGAGAGACTGGGCGGCGCGGGCGCCGTGGACGCGGCGGTCGACATCTTCTATCGCAAGATGCTCGCCGACGACCGCGTGAGCGGATTCTTCGACGGCACCGACATGGATCGTCAGATCGCCAAGCAGAAGGCGTTTCTCACGATGGCCTTCGGCGGACCCAACAAATACACCGGCAAGGATATGCGCGAGGGCCACAAGCACCTCGTGGCGCGCGGCTTGAACAGCTCGCACGTCGATGTCGTCATCGAGCACCTGGGCAACACGTTGGCGGAGTTGGGCGTCGCGGCGGCCGACATCGCCGAGGTCGCGGCCATCGCCGAAGGCGCGCGCAACGACGTCCTGGGCCGCTAAGGGTCCCGCTACAGGAGCAGCAGACGTGACGGTACGCATTTCCATTGGCGACGAGTGCTTTGCTTCCGAAAGCAACGAAACGGTACTCGATTGCTTGTCGCGCAATGGGGTCAGCGTGCCGCACGCCTGCAAATCCGGCGTCTGCCAATCCTGTTTGATGCAGGTCACGGATGGCGAAGTACCGGAGGCCGCGCAGAAAGGCCTGAAGCCGACCTACAAGAAGCAGAACCTGTTCCTGGCCTGCCAATGCAAGCCTGAACACGATATCGCCGTCAGGCTTCCCGACGGCGCCGGCCTCGACACGCGGGCGCTGATCGTCGGCAAGGACATGCTCAATCACAACGTGATGCGCCTGGAATTGCGCGGCGAAGGAAGCTTCGCCTGCGAGCCCGGCCAGTACATCACGCTCATTAACGGCGACGGCCTCGCGCGCAGCTATTCGATCGCGAACGATCCGATGAAGGATGGCCGCATCGAGTTGCACATACGGCTGTTGAAGGACGGCCAAATGAGCAATTTCCTCAAGGACAGGGCTGAGATGGGCGAGTTCCTGACCGTCCGCGGCCCGGCCGGAAGCTGCTTCTATGTGCGCGAGGAAGACGACGCCTATCCCATCGTGCTCGCCGGTACCGGGACCGGCCTCGCCCCGCTTTACGGCATCACGAAGCAGGCGCTGGC
Organism: Rhodospirillaceae bacterium; assembly: GCA_965279655.1. GTDB lineage: Bacteria > Pseudomonadota > Alphaproteobacteria > Rhodospirillales > Rhodospirillaceae > SCTM01. Next base: position 2,514,023 of record OZ257255.1, on the reverse strand, counting down.
GCTCGGCCACAAGGGTGAGGTGCAGCTGTTTCACGGCGCCCTGAAGGACGTGGACCTGTACCTCGTCAAGCAACTGCAGGCGCTTGCCCGGCAGCATCCCAATTTCCGCTATGTGCCGTGTGTCCTGCAGGGCGACGCGGGACAGTTCTACCGGCCCGGCAATATCGAAGAGATCGTGTTGGCCGCCATCCCGGCCGAAAAGACGCGCACGCGGATGTTCCTCTGCGGCGCGCCGGAAATGGTCAACGCGCTTAAGCGCAAAGCCTTCCTGGGCGGATTGGCCTCCAAGCACATCTTCGTGGACGCCTTTCTCCCGAGCCAGGCCACGGCGGCGCCTGGCGCGACCGCAAAGCCCACGTGAGGCGCATGCTCGGCGATAAAGGCGGGCTTTTCGCTCACGCGCCGATCACCGTATCCCCGCCTTCTCCTTGAATCTTGCGATGTGAAAATCCATCCGCGCGGCGAGCAATCCGGGCTTGTGCCCGATCGTGTAGCCGATCTCGAACCAGTTATCCTCGCTCGCGCGATAGGGCTCCCACCTTGGCAGGCCGTCGCCGTTCGGGTCACCGGTCTTGGCGAAGTTCGTCCAGTACGACGCCATCTGCTCGCTGACCCTGTAGTCGGCCGCGACCGCTCCCGGCTCGAACTTCCGCAAGGCCAGAAACACATACGGCAAGTCGTCGCCATGGCGCACGCCTTGATAGTCCTCGCGCCACTTCTGGGTCACGTACGACAGGTAATAGAGATAGGCCGGCGCGCCCGCGCCGCCGCCGGCCCGCGCCATGGCGACGGCCTGGAATTTGGCGCCGGCGAGGGCGCGCTGATCGCCCATCCATCGCTGCGCGATCCAGGTCTCGGGCTTGTCGCCGTACAGCGCCTCGAGTTGTTCGCGCGGGACGTCGGGCGCGATCCGCTCCAGCACGTCCGTCCCGGCGCGCCCCATGGCGCCTTCGAGGTCGTTGGCGCCGAGCAGGAACGGCACTGCTTGCTGGCGGCCTTCGGCGAACATCTTCGCGACCGGCTCGGGCACGATTGTGCCGTCGACGAAGGTCCATCCCTGACCGGCCAGTTGCCGTTTGAGAAGCATGTCCACGGGCAGCGCGCGCAGGCCCTTGGCGTCGATCGTGTCCGGCTTGCCTTCCATCTTCAGGAAGGCCTGCGCCAACAGCATCGCCGACGGCCGGTTCGCGAACGAGGTTTCCATGTGGTTGTCGAGCGAACTGGCGATGCCGCCGCCGGATTGGCTGATCGCGCGCGCGAATAATCCCGTCGCGAGCGGAGAGACCATCAGCATGCTGATCGAACCGCCGCCCGCCGACTCACCAAACACGGTGACGTTGCGGGGATCGCCGCCGAAGGCCGCGATGTTGCGGTTGACCCACTGGAGGGCCGCGATTTGATCCAGGATGCCGTACAGGCCCATGGGCTCGTCGGGATAGTGCGCGTCGCGATCGGCCTTGAGGGCCGGATGCGCGAAGAACCCCAGCCGGCCGATCCGGTAGTTGATGGTGATCAGGATGACGCCCTTTTTGGCGAGCGCCTTTCCGTCGTAAAGCTTCATCGTGCCGGAGCCGGTGGCGTAGCCGCCGCCATGGATCCAAACCATCACGGGCAGCTTGGCCCCGCCGCGCGGCGCCCAGATGTTCAGGTACAGGCAATCTTCCGACATCGGGCCGGGCGCAGCGGTCGCCCACCGCTTCTCTTGCGGGCATCGCGGGCCGACGGCGCGCGCATCGCGAACGCCGTCCCAGGCCTTGGGGGGTTGCGGTGCGCGCCAGCGCAAGTCGCTCACCGGCGGCGCGGCGAAAGGCACGGCGGTGAAAATGGCGATGTCGCCATCCGCCACACCGCGCAGCTTGCCGGCGTCCACGGCCACGATCGGATCGGCGGCGAACGCGGGGCGCGCCAGGAGGCAAGCGCTCAGCAATAAGACGAACCGAAGGAGACTCCGCATCTCGACCTCCGGGGCGCATCCTCTCCTGAACCCGCCGGGAAGGCCAGAGCCCTCACGGCGTCATGCTTGCGGTCCGCAGGACCGCGAGCATCCAGGGACCTAGGGCAGCTGCTCCGCAGCGCGCGCTGTGTAGGTGCGCCAGACCAGAAGCCCGCGCGCGACAAAGAATCCACTGAAAGCCCCGAGAAGAAGGCTCGCGGCGAGCTGGGCATTCCGGTCTCGTACAATGTCGAGTTCCATGCCGCGGGCCACACCCATGGCGTATCGCACAAAGAAGATTCCAAGGATCACCAGCAAGGGAATCCAGCTGCCGGCGACGATCAATTTGCGGCTTTCCGTATCGTATCGCGCGGTTGCCGGGTTCATGCCTTTCAGGCCAATCATCGCAACCGCGCTGAGTGCCACTGCCCAGGCCGCCAGGGCGGGCAACCACGCACCCACGTAGAGCAGCACGCCGCTGAGGGAAAGCACCGGCATGGCGGCCGGCAACAGCAGCGCCAACCATACGGCCACACGGCGTGTGCGCGCTTGCATCACTCCGAACACGCACAAGCCCGCCAGCAAGCCGAACACCCAGCGCGGGGTATAGAGCAGAATCTGAATGACGCTGCTGCTGTGCATGGATGCGGCGCTGACCGGGGATGTTGCCCCCGCTTGCCGTGCCACCGACGCGGGCTCGTTGTCCAGCCTCACGAATGCGACAATGCGCGGCGCCAATTCCAACTGCACGGCGGTGCGGTCTACACCGGGCCGATCTTCGCACAGGCGCACGCCCATGACCTCGGCTTTATGCCGGCAGGGCGTCAGGAAGACGAAGTGCCCTTGTTGTCCGTCCAGAGAAATGGTTTGGGCGTTCGGGATGCCCGCGGCATATCGCGCGCCATGAGTTTCCCAGGGCAAAAAATCGTTGTGGATTGCGCCGACGACGAGGCTGGGCAAGGCGACGTTGCTCAAAGTCTCTTGCTGCAAGGCGGAGCCCTGGGCCGGATCCAGCAGCACGATCTTTTTCACGCGGGTATCCTGGTAACTGCCGTTGAACAGGGCGATGAATTGTTCCGGTGCGTTCGCGCTGTTGCGGCTGTAGCTGCAGGAAAGATCCGCCTTGGCGCCGGGAGAGTCGCAGTAGGGTGCGAGCTGGCGCAGGTCGTATCTGACGCCTGCCAGCATGGCCGCCGTCTGACCGCCGGCGGAATGCCCAATGGCGACGACGTTGTTCCAATCGACATCGCGTTGGAAAAGCTTTTCGCTCGCCAGCCGAGTCAGAAGAGCCGAAATATCCTGCGCGCGTTGCCAGATGAACGCGCTGCTGCGGGGGTTCTGCGTGCTTTCCCCGTAGATGTGTGACTCGCCATAGTGATTGACCCCCACCACGACAAATCCCGCCCCCGCGAGACTCTCGCCCAGCCAGGCGTAGTTGTCGGCGTCGCCCATGGCGCCAGGGGAAAACACGATGACCTTGCTGGCCACGGCCTCGTCCGCGAGACACAGCCGCGCCGTATTCTTGGGGCACGCGCCTCGCGGATACCAGATGTTGATCTTGGACAACCGGCCGGTGTCCAAGGTTCCCATGTCCAGGACATCCATCTCCGACTGGAATGGGGCGGCCGTCGCCGGCAGGGACAACGCCGACACGAACCAGAGCAACGCGAGTACCATCTTCATGGCCTGTCCTTTGCGTCGGGCGTGATTGCTGCGGGGAGCAATACAATCCGGTCGACTAGGCAAGGTACGTTAGCGAATTGACCCGCGTCACGTGGTTCCGACCGCGGTCCCCGCGGCCAACGGAAATGGACAGCGGCGGGAGTCTCCTTGCGCTGCTAGGATGCCGCGTCATGATCGCACCCGCTCATTTCGATCCGGCGGGGCATGGCGCATGATGCCGGCGCGCCTTGGGGGAAAACCGATGACCGAATTTGCCTACGAACTCTTTCTCATTCTGCATCTGCTGGGCTTCGTGTATTGGCTCGGCGGCGACGTCGGCGTGTTCTACTCCAGCGGTTTCACCATCAACCCCAAGTATTCGGTGGAAACGCGGCGGGTCGCGGCGACCATCATGATGAATCTCGACATGATCCCGCGCGTCTGCATGACGCTGATGCTGACGATCGGCGGCACGTTGGCCGCCATGCAGGGTGTGGACCACTACCCCGGGCAGCTTCTCGCCCTCTGGATTCTCGCGCCTGTTTGGACGTTCATGGTGTTGTACATGCACTTCAGCCACGGCAGCGCGCTTTCGAAAATCCTGGCGAAGGTCGACTATTGGCTGCGCCGGATCCTGATTACGGGCATCGCCGTGTCCGTGATCTACACGATCGCGACCGGCCGCCTCGATACGACCCCGTGGCTCACCGCGAAAGTCGCCCTGTTCGCCTACCTGATCTTTGCCGGCGTCATGATCCGCCGGCACCTGCCGGGTTTCATCGTAGGCCTGACGGCACTCGCCAAGGGCGCCATCTCCGAGGAAGAAAATGTCCTCATGGCCAACGGCCTCAAAGGCGCGCGGCCCTGGGTTTTGTCGATTTGGGTCGTGGTGTTCCTGGAAGCGGTCTTGGGCGTCGTCAAACCGGGCAACGAACTGGCGCTGAAGTTCGCGGCGGTTTTCTAGCGCTACGGCCGCCGCCCAAACGGCCACAGAGTCGACGAAAACTATTCGGCTGGCTCAAACCAGTGGCCGCGCTCAACGACTGCCGATAGGTGACCGAAAGTCAGCGGCTTCTTCTTTCGGGAAGGCCTCAAGAAGGTATCAATGCGATAAGTCCATCCGCCTTCAGTTTCGTTCGGAAAATACATGCCGAAATCAAGTTCCCGGAACGAAGTGCCGAAGGCTTTGTGGATTTCCTGAAGGAGTTCATCGACATCGTCGCCATGAAGCCCAAGATCATCAAGTAAGAGGGTTTCATCGTTCAATGCGGATTCCCGACAGCCGGTGAACTTCACGACTATTCCGCGGAGAATGTCCCGCTCAGACGGCGACATACTTCCTCCTCAGGTGATGGGATCGCAATCGGGCGCGTTTTCCAACGCGTCCTTTGTCTTGAGATAGTCTAGCAAACTCATGCCGGTGCCTATAACAGGCAATGTCTTGGCAAGGCCGCCGCCAACACTAATTGTTCTGGAGATGGGTGCCGGCATATTGACGCGAGCTGATCCCGTGACATCCCGGAGCACAGTCGAAGCAGGAGACGTCACAGGTCCGCTCTTGCCGCCGCCGGCCAGTCCACCCGGTTTGGGCAGCGTAGGCTGATTGGAATTGGCTATGACATGTCCGGCGGTTACGCCGACGCCCATGTCCGTATTCGCACCGCCAGCCCCGACAGTCGCGTATCCCAAAGGCAGCTCGGAATAGGGGACGATTCGTCCGTCGGGCAGTTGGCACAATTTCCGCTGATCCAATGTGGCGGTATCGGATGGGTCGAAGAATTCTTCCTTACCTGTCCACGGGTTCACCGAATTGCGCCGGTTCCCGACCTCGAAGCGCGATAGATCTATACCTTGCACTTTCGCCGCTGCCTGCAACGCCGCCATGAGTTCCGGTGTGTGCAGTTCCGCCGGGATCACGATCTCGCCCGGCGTCACATGAGCCAATTCTGTGCGCTGCGGCTTACCGCCCAGAGTTAGCACGACGGCCTGCAAATGCTGCAACAACTCGGGGTGCTTCTGCGGGTCGATGGCTGCGATGTGCTTCTGCGCTTCGGCAACATGGATTGCGCGCATCATGCCGCCGCCGGCGATGTGCGCTTTCTTCAGGTCGTCCATAGCTGCTGCTGCGCGTACGCCACCGGCCTCGGCCAATTGTGCGGGGATTTCCAGTTCGGCCGCGAGATAGCGCACCGTGCCACGGTCGAAATCCCGGTCGTGTTGCTTGCTCATCGAATGTCTCCAATGGGGGAAGGGCGCGCGGAAACACCACCGATGCGGACGCACGGGCGGGTGTTCAGGCGCGGCGATGTCAGGATTGCATTTGTGATCTACGTCGGATTCGCCGCATTGGCGAGACTCGCGGCGTGTGCAGTTCCGGCGCCTGAAAATGCCAGCGGCGTGAGTCTCGTTCCGCTGCTAAAATGCGGCGATGATGACTCCAAAAACGCTGTATCCCTGCTGCACGCGCTCACACAGGGGCGCGAATTTTCCACCGCGTATTTGGCGCGAAACGCTTCGCACCTGCTCACAGCAATGCGAGTCGTATCGTGGCGGTGCAGCATGACCGCGCAGATCGTCCACATCACCGCCGCCGATGGGCACCAGCTCACCGCGTGGCGCGCCGATCCAACCGGCACGCCCAGGGGCGGCATCGTCGTGCTGCATGCGGTCTACGGCGCGACCAGGCACATGGGCGACGTCTGCGCGCGCTGGGCGGCGGCGGGCTACACCGCCCTCGCGCCGGCGCTGTTCGACCGCATCGTGCCGAACCGCGTGCATCCCTACGACCGTCCCAACGACGGCACAGCGGACTACAACACGCTCACTGAGGCGCAGATCTTCGCCGACATCCAAGCCGCCGCCAAAGCGGCTGGTGCGCGCACGGCCATCTCCGGCTTCTGCACCGGCGGCACCTGGGCGTGGCGCGCATCCGCGGCGCTCGACTTTCCGGCGCAGGTGAACTTCTACGGCAGCCACATCCCGGCTTTCCTGAACCTGACGCCGCGCTGTCCGACCATCCTGCACTACGGCGACAAGGACGGCATCGTTCCGGTGGCGGAGATCGACAAGATCCGCGCGCGCCATCCCGAAGTCGAACTCCATGTCTATCCCGGCGCTGGCCACGCGTTCGAGAACGCGGAGCAGGCGAACCACCACGCCGCCGCCGGCGATCTCGCCTGGGAACGTTCCATTGCTTTCATGGATCGCCATGTCGGCAAGACGAACTAGACCTTTCGTGCGTCCTGTGCCGGTGCGGTGCTAGGTTCGAATCTCCTCCGGGGACCAAGGAAATTCACCATGATCGGACGTCGCACTGCGCTTGGCGGCCTTGCCGCCCTCACAACACTGAGCGGTGAGGCGCTCGCGGCCACGAAATCCATCATCAAAGTGCCGGCGGTGAAATTGCCGCCGCCGCAGATCGGTCCGCGCATGAACTTCGCGCAGGCCGAGAAGATCATGAACCAGCTCGGGATCGATGCGCTGGTGGTCGGCAGCGGCACCAACGTCTATCACGCGCTCGGCCTCGACCTGACGACGACACGCATGGGCCATGCGCCGAGCGTGTATGCCGTCGTCACGCGCCACGCGGACCGGCGCATCGCGCTGATCGCGCCGGCGTTCCTGTACTACTACACCATCGCGCAAGATGTTCGCGGCCAGGACATCCCGACCTATGTGTTCACCGCGCCGGCGAAAGAGGGCGAACAGGCGCAGGGCATCGTCGACATCCGAAGTCGCGAACAGGGCGTGGCGGGTGGCGCGAGCGAGCCCGCCGCCGTGCCGCTGGCGCTGTTCAAGGATCGCAAGGAAGCGCCGCTCGATGACATCGAGGTCATGCGCGACAAGGTCGTGATGGACACCATGAAGGCGCAAGCCCCGCGCGCCAACGCGGTCTTCGCTTTGCGCAAGGCGCTGAAGGATCTCGGGGTCGACAAGGGCCGCATCGCCGTCGACGTGGAGTCCGTGAAACGGGAAGTCGCCGCCGCCGTGCCCGACGCGAAGATCGTGGATGCGGACGATGCGCTGCGCCGCATCCGTCCGGTGAAGTCGCCCATGGAGATCACGCTGATGCGCTATGCGGCGCAGGCCAACATGGACGCGGCGCTGGAGGCGGTGCAGGTGGTGCGCGCCGGCGGCGATGTGCGCGACTTGCGCGCGGCCTACTTCGGCGCGGTCGGCAAGCGCGGCATGAGGCCGGTGTTCATGGTGATCAACCGCGTCAGCTCGCCGACCTATTCCGCCAAGTTCCAGGACGGCCAGTGCTTCGCCATCGATTGCGTGAGCGAGTACATGGGCTATCACGGCGACTTCGCCCGCTCGGTATTCGTCGGTGAACCCGCCAACAGCATGAAGGGCGTCACCAAGGCCGCCGCCGTGGCGTGGGATGCGATCCGCGCCAACATGAAGCCGGGCGTGCGCTATTCGGAGATCATCGCCATGGGCAAGACCGCGCTGAAGGGTCTCGGCGTGGACTATGGCATCTCGTTCACGCCCCACAGCGTCGGGCTGTATCACGCCGACAATGCGGGCGACACGGGTCTGCCGCCGCTCGGCGACGTGGCGCTCGAGCCCGGCATGACCATGAGTGTCGATTGCCCACTGCTGGAAGCAGGAGCGGGCGGGTCACATCATCTGGAGGATCTGACGCTGATCACCGAGCGCGGCTCGGAACAGATCAACGAGACCAGTCATCGCACCATTACGGTGTAACCAAACTCACCCGTCATCCTCGGGCTTGACCCGAGGATCCAGGGTGACAAACGCGGGGGTGAATTTTTGCTCTGGGTCCTCGGGTCAAGCCCGAGGACGACTCAGAGAGGTTAGCGACCCGCTTTGCTTACCGCGCGGACGGTGTTCGCCAGGGCGAGCAGGTTCAAGCGGCGCTGCAGCTGCGGCGAGGTCTTGCGGAACACGCGGGTGGTTTCGGTCTCGCAGATGTCTTCCGCGGGACGTTCATCGGCGGCGATTTCGGGGGTATAGGTGCTGGCGTCCATCTGTCTTCTCGCAATCTGATAGGCCGTAGGGTATCTCGCAGGTGCGAAAGCACCACTGCAGAGGTCGCAGGCCTGCCCCGACTTCGCTGCATGTCGCTTGCGGCAACCTTTTGGGAGTGTTCACTAAATTGCCACAATTGCCGCTCGCATGGAGCGCCCGGATCATCGTCCCGGCGGCCACGGTCATGGCCTTCGAGGCGGTCTTCACCGGCCTCACGGACGTGGTCAGCCTGTTCGAGGTGGAGGAGAGCCCCGACGGCACCTCCCTGACCTGGTGCGTGGAGGGCATGTTCACCGGCGCCCCACCCAAGGGCGAAATCGCCGCCCGGGCCGCCGTGATCGCCGCCACCGAAGGCGTGGCTGAGCCGCCGGTGGTCGTCGCCAAGGTGCCTGAGAAGGACTGGCTCACGGAGAACGTGGCCAGCTTCCCGCCGCTCAGCGCCGGGCAGTTCTACATCTACGGCGATCACGTCACCGCCGCGCCGCCGGCGGGCACGATCCCGCTGCGCATCAATGCCGCGACCGCCTTCGGCTCCGGTGAGCACGCGAGCACCTACGGCTGCCTCCTGGCGCTGGACGGGCTTGGGCGTCGCCGTGCGGTCGGCCGCGCCGTGGCGGCCCACGGAACGCTCGATATGGGCTGCGGCTCGGGCATCCTGGCGCTGGCCATGGCGAAGCTGTGGGCGCGGGGCGTCCTGGCGGCGGATGTGGACCCGGAAGCGGTCCGGGTGACGCGGCTGAATGCCGCCCGCAACGGCGTGGGGGCGGCGATCCACGCGGTGGTGAGCGAAGGCACCGGCGACGCGACCGTCCGCCGCAACGGGCCTTACGCCGTCATCTGCGCGAATATCCTCGCGCGCCCCCTGCGGGCCATGTCGGCCCCGCTCGCGCGCCTGCTCACGCCGGGCGGGCACTTGATCATGGCCGGTCTCCTCCAAAAGCAGGAGGCCCTGGTCACCACGGCCTATCGCGCCCAAGGGTTGCGGCTGGTGCGCCGTATCGTCCGGCGGCCCTGGAGCATCCTGATGTTCCAGCGCGCCTTCCCGTTTGAAAGCTAGGGCAGGGGCCCTTAGGTTTTAGCCATGGACATGCCCCACCCCACCGTCGCCGAACGCCTTGGCTCCTTGCGCGCCGCCATGGCCGCCGCGGGCGTGGATGCCTACCTGATCCCGCGCGCCGACGAGCATCAGGCGGAATACGTGCCGGCCTTCGCCGAGCGGCTGCAGTGGCTCACGGGCTTCACCGGCTCCGCCGGCGCGGCAGTGGTGCTGAAGGACTCCGCGGCGATCTTCGTCGACGGCCGCTACACGATCCAAGTGCGCGATCAGGTGGACGGCGCTCTGTACGCCTATAAGCACCTGATCGAGGAACCGCCGGCGGCGTGGCTTGCGACCAAGCTGGAGACGGGCACGCGCGTCGGCTACGACCCGAAGCTGCATACGCCCGCCGGCCTGCACAAGATCGAGGAGGCAGCGGCGCGCGCGAAAGCGACGCTCGTCCCCATTCACGGCAACCTGATCGACAAGGTCTGGGTCGGCCAGCCGCCGCATCCGTGCACGCCGGCCATCGTGTACCCGGACAAGTTCGCCGGCCGCACCTCGGCGGAGAAGCGCGCCGAGATCGCCAAGCTGCTGAAGGCGGACGGTCACGACGCGCTGGTGATCTCGGCGCTGGACGATGTGGCATGGCTGTTCAACATTCGCGGCGACGATGTGGAGTTTTCGCCGCTGCTGCTGGCCTACGCGGTGCTCGCAAGCGACGGACGGGCCACCTTGTGTGTGGATGCGCGCAAGATCACGCCAGAGGTGCGCGATCATCTTGGCCCGGACGTGACCATCTCGCCCTATGACGTGCTGCCGGAGGTGCTCCAGGCCTTGCCGGAAGCCGCGAAGGTGGTGGCGGTGGATCGCGACACGGGTTCGCGCTGGCTGCACGATCAAGTCACCGCCGCCGGCCGCACGCTCAAGAGCGTGGCGGACCCGATCCAGGCGGTGAAGGCGCGCAAGCATCCGGCGGAACTCGAAGGCGTGCGCCAGGCCCATATCCGCGACGGCGCGGCGCTCACGCGCTTTTTGGCGTGGCTCGCGGGCGAGGCGCCCAAGGGCGCGCTGACGGAGATCAGCGCATCGGACCGCCTGCAGGCGTTCCGCGCCGAGACCAATCTGTTCCGCGGACCCAGCTTCCCGACGATCGCGGGTGCCGCCGGCAACGGCGCCATCGTGCACTACCGCGCCACGGAGCAATCGAACGCGCGCATCGCGCCGGACATGGTGCTGCTGCTCGATTCCGGCGGGCAATATCTCGACGGCACCACGGACGTGACGCGCACGGTCGCCATCGGAACGGCGACGGCCGAACAGAAGCACCGCTTCACGTTGGTGCTCAAAGGCCATATCGCGCTCGGCCGCGCGCGCTTCGTGAAGGGCACCACGGGCAGCCAACTCGACATGCTGGCGCGCGCGCCGCTGTGGGAGGCGGGGCTCGACTACGATCACGGCACCGGCCATGGCGTCGGCACGTTCCTGGGCGTGCACGAAGGCCCGCAGCGCATCAGCAAGGTGGGCAACACGGTGGCGCTGGAGCCCGGCATGGTGATCTCCAACGAGCCCGGCTACTACAAGACCGGCGCCTATGGCATCCGCATCGAGAACCTGGTGGCCGTGCGCGAGGCCGCCGCGCCGACGGGCGCCGAGAAGAAGCTGCTCGAGTTCGAGACGCTGACGCTGGCGCCGATCGACCGCAACATGATCGAGGCGTCCCTGCTCTCCACTGAGGAGAAGGCTTGGCTCGACGCCTATCATGCGCGCGTGCGCGCGACGGTCGGGCCGCTGGTTGATTTGGGTACGCGGGCCTGGCTCGACACAGCCACGGCGCCGATCTGAAATGAAAAAGGCCGGGGTTCACCCGGCCTTTTCGATCTGGGCTTCTCAGCCCTTCTTCATGTTGCGCTTGCCTTGCGGCGTCTGGCGCATCTTGCGCGCGGCGTACTTGGCGTCGCGGCGGGCTTTTTGCAGCGCCTCCGCTTGGGCCTTTTCCATCACCTTCTGGCGCGCGAGTTCTTCAGCGGCGCGCTTGGCGGCTTCTTCAGCCTCGCGACGGGCCTGCTTGGTCGCTTCCTTGGTGGCGGCTTCGTCTGCCTTGCGCTGCCTGTAGGCAGCCTGGCGTGCGGCTTCCTTGGCGTCGCGATCGGCGGCGGCCTGGATGCGTTCGGCTTGCTGTTCGGGCGTGAAAACGGGGGCTTTGGCCTTGGCCTTTTCCAACAGCGCCTGCTTGGCCTTGGCCGAGGCAGCAGCGCGATCCGAGAACGTAGGTTCCTTCATCCATTCCACCTAAAGGGGTAACAATTCGAGGCGGGTTTATGCCGTGCCGGACCGGAGATTGTCCAGGGCCCCGGCCTCGAATTCGTAACGCCGAAGGGGGAAATAGCGCTTCTGGCGCCATTTCCCCCTCCAACAGTAGGGATCGAGAGGCTTGTTACGGGCCGGAGACGTGTTCGACCGCCCGTTGGGGGGCTGAATCGCCGATGTCCCCGGACACCTCCGGCGAGGCGCGTCCAAGCACCAACTCCTGCATATGCTGCCGGGCACGCCAAAGCCGGCTTTTCACCGTGCCGACCGAGCAGCCGATGGAGGCGGCGGCCTCGTCATAGGAAAGCCCGCCGGCGCAGACCAGCACCAGGACTTCGCGCTGCGACGGCGGAAGGTTATCCATCGCGGCAATGACCTCGTTGGTCAGCAGCTTGTCTTCTTGATCGCCCATGCGGGCGAACAGATCCTCAGGAACGTCGTCGATGCAGCTCGGGCTGCGCTTCGCCCGGCGCAGGGAGCTGATGTATTCGTTCCGCAGGATCCGATACATCCAGCCCAGGAAGTTCGTGCCCATCGTGAACTGAACCTCGGACCGCAGCGCGCGATAGGCCGTCTGCTGCAGCAGATCGTCGGCGTGGGAACGGCTGCGCGTGAGGATCATCGCGTAGGCGCGCAGGCGCGGCAGAGCATCGACGAGCATCTGATGGAAGGTCGATTGAGGTGCCATGAAGCTCACTCGTTGTTATGGGAGCATGTAAAACCGTGGTCGCCCCGAGTTGTTGCGCACCAAGGGGTTGTTTTCACAGTGGTTCCCCGCCTTAGCGGGATTTGCGCAAGTGTTGCGAAAGCGGGAAACTACCCCTGCAACCGGGGGGACGCCGCGTGAGCAATTTCCTATCTCGAAGGACCGTGCTGTTGGGCGCCGCCGCCATTCCGCTGGCGGCCTGCGCGCCCGCTGAGCCGGTTCCAGGCGCACCGCGCAGCACCTTCGGCAAGCACGCAACAGCCGAGCAGGTCACCGAGGGACTCAATCTTCAGGGGAAGACCGTTCTGATCACCGGCTGCACGTCCGGGATCGGTTACGAGACCATGCGCGTGCTCGCGCTGCGGGGGGCGCACGTGCTGGCGTTCGGCCGCACGAAGGACAAGGCAGCCGAGGCCTGCGCGGGAATCTCTGGCAAGACCACGCCGTTCGGCTGCGAGCAGACCGATCTCGCCTCCGTCGCCGCCGCGGCCGATGCGGTGAAAGCCCTCGGCGTGCCGATCGACATGCTGATCTGTAATGCCGGTATCATGGCCTTGCCGGACCTGGAGCAGGTGAACGGCATCGAGAAGCACCTGTTCGTGAATCACCTCAGCCACTTTGTGCTCGTGAACCGGCTGCTAGAGGCTGTAAAGGCCGCGCCGCAGGGCCGTGTGGTCGTCGTCGGTTCGCGCAATTATCGCAATGCGCCGGCGGACGGCATCGAGTTCGACAATCTCGACGGCAAGCGCGGCTACGATCCCGGCAAGATGTACGGGCAGTCGAAGCTGGCGAACCACCTGTTCACCCGCGAACTTGCGCGGCGCCTGGCGGACACGCCGGTCACCGCCAATACGATCACGCCCGGCGTGATCAACACGCCGCTGGGGCGCCATCTGCCTTGGTACACCAAGGCGTCGGCAAAGGTGATCGGCTGGACCTTCATGAAGACGCCGGAAGAGGGGGCTGCGACGAGTTGCTATGTTGCCACCGCGCCCGCGCTGGCCAAGACGCGCGGGCTGTTCTTCATGGACTGCAACCCGATCGTGCCGGGGTATCAGATGGAGAACGATGCGCTGGCCACGAAGCTGTGGAGCGTGTCGGAAGAGGTGACGAAGGACTATCTGCCGAAGGCGGAAGGGTAGGATTAACTCTTCAGAGAGCCGGTCCGAAGAAATTCTTCAAAGTCGCCTTGCGCGACACGATGCTTATCGGTCGTCTTGAGCTTGCCCTGTTCGTAGGTGGAAAGTTCAAATTCCACCCACCCGAATGTTCCGTCCTCTTGGTCAGGTGCCGCTGCGTGAACTTGTGCGATTCGGCGCACTATTTTTAGTGCTTTGTCCCATCCAAGGTCGCGACAGCGCGGAGGATCATAGAAAACGTGACCTTCTGAAAAGCTACGTGCAGGTGGAATTGCTCGAGTCCACGCCTCTCGGCGCACGCTTTTCTTATTTGAATCCGACGCTTTCTCTACGTACGACAAATATTTGATATCGAGCGCGTCGCGGAATGCTGTAGGCACACCAAACGTCCACCCGGCGGCATTTCCATCAGAAAAATCTATTCCGGTATCGGGCGTTCGTCGACGCCGTTTGCCCTTGCTGGGTTCCTCGGCCGTACTCTCGACATCACTCATCGATACATCGCCAGTGCTAATGCCTTTTTCGCGGAATCAAATCTCTGTTTCGCAACATCATAGACGGCTTCCGCTTCTCTCACGTCTTGATACGCCGCTTCTAAGTCCGTTCCTTTCATCATGTTTTGAAGATTTTTCACGTCTTCGAGGTTGTTGCTGTGCAAGGCCGTCACATCACCATCCATAAGAGCGAAGCGGTGCTTGCAATAGAGTCGATTTTGCCCTGCTTGGCACGAGCATGATGCATTCAAATTGGTGCCGGAGAGGCGGAAGTTTAGGTCGTATATGTCTCCGCGGCTACCACGCACCTGAAATGTGACAGAGCTCATGTTGCATTTCCTTGCGGAACTAGGGATCTCTAATCCGAGCTAAAAACGCCTCTTCATTGATCACTTTGATTTTGAGTTTCGTGGCGTCCGCGAGTTTGGACCCCGCATTAGGCCCGGCAACAAGAAGTGTCGTTTTCTTAGACACCGAGGAGGTGACCTTTGCCCCTAGCGCGAGAGCTCGTTTCTCTGCGTCGCTTCGGGTCAATGACTTGAGTTCGCCTGTAAAAACAATTGTCTCATCGGCGAGTGTGGCCTTGCCGGGCTTGGGTTTTTCGAAGGGCGTAATTTTAGTAAGCTGATCTTTCAGACCCTCGACAACTTCGACGTTGTGACCTTCGGAAAAGAAAGAAATAACTTCGCCGGCAATCAGAGGGCCAATTCCAGTTCCCTCATCTGATTCTTTTCCGAGTTGTTCCCGAATCTCTTGCACGAGCCATTCCGGCTTCTTGTCTCGGGACTTAAGCATAGTAGAGAGCCAAGACTCATAGGTTCCGAACGCTGACGCAAACAATCGAGCATTGGCTTGGCCGACCTTCGGAATGCCAAGAGACACGATGAAGCGCTCAAGGGAAATGATCCGACGGTCGTTGATTGCCTTGAAAAGATTTTCTACAGATTTCTTACCCCACCCTTGCCGGCTCTCAAGCTGAAAGCTCCTGCCGTTGCGGGTTTCAAGAGTAAATATCTCAACTGGATTCCGGACGATCTTCTCGTTTCTCAATTCCTCAAGTTGCTTTTCACCCAGCCCCTCGATGTCAAACGCGTCACGCGATACAAAGTGACTCAGGTGCTCCAGCGCCTGTGCGTCGCAGTAAAGGCCACCGGTGCAACGCCATACAGCCTCGCCTTCTTCACGAATAACGCGACTGTGGCAGACGGGGCAATCTGGATACCTCACCGAGAAACGAAAGGGTTCGGATTCCGGAGGTCGTTTATGAATTAATACCCTGACAATTTGCGGAATTACGTCGCCAGCTCGTTGAATAACGACAGTGTCTTTCTCTCTTATATCCTTTCTAGTGAGGTCTTCTGCATTGTGCAGGGTGGCTCTAGCTACCAATACGCCTCCCACATTGATTGGCTGTAGGTTGGCAACTGGCGTCAGGCTTCCTGTTCGTCCAACCTGAACCGTTATTTCGGTTAGTATCGTTTCGGCTCTTTCCGCAGGAAACTTGTGAGCGATGGCCCAGCGAGGCGCAGTCGTTGCGAAGCCGAGTGATTGTTGCCAATCCAGTCGATCAACTTTGTAAACCACGCCATCAATGTCGTAGCCCAAGCCAGACCGTCTTGCTCCGATAGACTCATAATAGTTGAGCAATTCCGCCACGGAATTACACTTTTTGAAATCAGGTACGTCAAAGTTCCACTCACGTAACTGTTCCAGAAATGCGCTGTGTGTTGGCCATCTCTTGGCGTCGATTGCGCCCGAGCCATAAGCAAAGACCCTAAGCCCTCGACTCGCCGTTACTTTTGAGTCGAGTTGCCTAAGTGCCCCGGCCGCAGCGTTGCGTGGGTTTGCGAAAAGTGGATCATTCTTTTTCTTCTGCTCTTCATTTAGCCGCTCAAACGCCTTCTGAGGCATGTAGGCCTCGCCCCGAATCTCAATGTCCGCCGGTGCCGAACGCGGCAGAGCGCGGGGAAGCGAGGCGATTGTGAGCAGATTTTCGGTAACGTCTTCACCCTGGGTACCGTCGCCGCGAGTTGCTCCGAGGACGAAGTGGCGGTTCCGATAGGTGGCAGAAAAGGAAAGTCCATCGATCTTCTGCTCCGCAATCATTTGCAACGGCTCGCTCTTCAATGATAAGGCGCGCGCTGCACGTTCCCAAAATTCCTCCACCTCGGTGGTCGTGAACGCATTCTCAAGCGAAAGCATCGGCGTGTTGTGCCGCACCTTTCGAAATCCTGATGCTGGCGCAGAGCCAACGCGATTTGAAAAGCTGTCGAGTGTCTTTAACGAGGGGAATCGACGCTCAATATCTGCGGCACGACGCTTGATCCGATCAAACTCAGCGTCAGTGATCTCAGGAGTCTTCTTCTCATAGAGATCCTGATGCCGATGCAGTTCGGGTGTTAGATGGTCGAGCTCTTTTATTGCTTGTTTCTCTGAAAGCTCGTCTACGGCGATGTCAGTGGTCTTCCGATTCTTCAATTGTCGTTACCTACGATAGCGGTCCGCTCAACAGGCTGTCGGCGGCGGCGCGGGCTTCGTCGGTGACCTTCTCGCCCGCCAACATGCGCGCCACTTCCTCGCGGCGCGCGGTATCGGTCAATCGTTCGATCTTGGTGGTGGTGTGGCCCGCGCGGGTGGATTTCGCCACGCGCCAATGGGCATCGCCCCGGGCCGCGACCTGCGGCGCATGGGTCACGACCAGCACCTGCACGGACTTCGCCAACCGCGCCAGACGCTCGCCCACCGCGTTGGCCGTCGCGCCGCTGATGCCGGCGTCGACCTCGTCGAAGATCAGCGTGGCGCGCGCCTGCGTGCCCGCCAACACCACCTTGAGCGCCAGCATGAAGCGCGCCAGTTCGCCGCCGGAGGCGATTTTGGCCAAGGGGCCCGGCGGCTGGCCGGGGTTGGTGGCGATCTCGAAGGCGACTTGATCCACGCCCGTAGCGTTCCAATGGCCTTCGGGCTTGGCGGCGACGAGCGTGCGGAAGCTCGCCTTCTCCAGTTTCAAGGGCGCCAGTTCCTTCGCGACCTTGTCGTCGAGTTGCTTGGCGGCCTTGGCGCGGGTGGCGCTCAGCACCTTGGCCGCGGACTCAAACGCCGTGCGGGCGGTCTTCTCTGCCGCCGCGAGGCCTTGCATCCGCGCCGCGCCGCCGTCGATGGCGGACAGTCGCGTGCGCAGCATGTCGGCATGGGCCGGCAGGTCTGCAACCGTGCAGCCGTATTTGCGCGCGGCAGCCTTGAGGGCGAAGAGGCGTTCCTCGGCCCGTTCCAATTCGGCGGGGTCGACCTCGAACCCGGCAACGATGCGGTCCAGTTCGTTCGCCGCGTCGCTCACCTCGATGGCGGCGCGCTCCAGCGCGGCCATCGCCGCATCCAGCCGCCCGGCGGCCTGGCCCGACACGCGGGAGAGTTTGTTGGTGGCGATCCGGATGGCCGCTTCCACATCGGCGTTCTCGACAATCGCGCCGCGCGCCTCCGTCACGGCGGCCATGATCTGCTCGGAGTGGCGCAACAGCGCGCGGGCGCCGGCGAGCTTGGTCTCCTCGTCGGGTTTCGGCGCGAGGCGATCCAGTTCGGCCACGTTGTGGCGGATGAAATCCTCCTCCGCCATCGCCGCGGCCAGGGTTTCCTGGGCCGTCTTCAGCGCATCGGCGGCGCTGCGCCAGGTCTCCCACGCGCTGCCCACCGCATCATCGGCGGACGTTCCCGTCGTCGCGCGGCGATAGGCGTCCAGGGCGGCGATGTGATTGGCGGGATCGAGCAGGCCGTGGGTGTCGAATTGGCCATGCACTTCCACCAGCGCCGCACCGAGCGTGCGCAGGAAGCCGACGCTGACCGGCTGGTCGTTGACGAAGGCGCGGCTGCGGCCGTCGCGGCCGACGCTGCGGCGGAGCACGAGGGCGTCGTCGTCGCTGGACAGGCCCTGCTCGGAGAGAAGCGCGAAGACGGGATGGCTGCGGGGCAGGGAGAACACGGCGCTGACATTGAGTCCATCGGCGCCGGCGCGGATCAGGCTCGCTTCGGCACGGCCGCCGAGCGCTAGTCCCAAGGCATCGAGGACGATGGATTTACCGGCGCCGGTCTCACCGGTGAGGACGCACAGCCCACTCGCGAAGTCGATGTCCAGCTTGTCGACCAGCACCACGTCACGAATGGAGAGGTGGGTCAGCATCGCTGGGCTCGTTTCCCCCGCTCGGGTTTTACCAGAACTTGAACCATGACTTGTTGCCGCTGGCGGCCGCCGGCATGGGCTTGCCTTCGACAATGGCGTAGGCGTCACGATACCAGTCGCTGCCCGGGTAGTTATAGCCGAGGACGGCGGCGGTCTTCTGCGCTTCTTCGACGAGGCCGAGCGCCATGAAGCTCTCCGTCAGGCGCTCCAGCGCTTCCGGCGAGTGCGTGGTGTCGCCGTATTGGTCGACCACGACCTTGAAGCGGTTGATGGCGGCGAGGAACTGGGCGCGGCGCTCATAGAAGCGGCCAATCGCCATTTCCTTGCCGGCCAAGTGATCGCGCGTCAGATCGATCTTCAGCCGCGCGTCGCGGGAATAGTTGGTGCCGGGGAAACGCGTGAGGATTTCCTGCAGCGCGTCGAGCGCCTTGCGGGTCTGCGTCTGGTCGCGCTGCACGTCGGCGATCTGTTCGTAGTAGCACAGCGCCTTGAGGTAATAGGCGTAGGCGATGTCGCGGTTGCCTGGGTGCACGGCGATGAAACGGTCGAGCGCGGTGATCGCGTCGTCGTACTTGTTGTTCTGATACTGGGCGTAGGCCGACATCAGCTTGGCCTTGGTCGCCCAGACGGAATAGGGGTGCTGACGTTCGACTTCGTCGAAATACGCCGCGGCTTCTTTGTAGCGGCCTTCCTCGAGATAGCCGAGCGCCTGACTGTAAATCTCGTAGACGGACTGCTCCTGGTAATCGAGCTCCTTGTTCTTGGAGCAAGCGCCCAAGGACACGGCGAGCACGCACACCGCCAGAATCGCCAGAAGGCGGGGGATCATCAGCCGGAAGGACATCAACGATCTGCCTGGAATCTCAAGGGAATGACCCAGGTTTTGGCCCGGGCGCGGCGGAGTATAGGCAGGCGGGGGGCGGGAGTCACCAGCGGCACTTTGGGCCGGCGAAACGGCCCAAGGACCCTCGGGAACCCTTACCCGAACGCAACCATGGCGTCGCGTTCGGCCCAGGCGGCGAGGGAGGTATCGTCCTCGTAAAGGTCGATCAGTTCCCAGCCGGTCGGGTCGGCCAGCACTTTGCGCATCAGGGTCGCGGTATCGGCGTGGCTGGAGCAGCGGCCGACAAAGTGGCCGATGATGGGATGGCCCGACAGGTACAGGTCGCCGATGGCGTCCAGGGCCTTGTGGTGCACGAATTCGTGGGCGTGCCGCAGGCCTTCCTCGTTCAGGATCCGGCTGCCGTCGACCACGATGGCGTTATCCAGGTTGCCGCCGCGGGCCAGGCCGGCCTCACGCAAGGCAGTGACGTCGGAGAGGAGACCGAAGGTGCGCGCGCGCGCGATCTCGGCCTTGAAGATGTCGCGTTCGACCATGAAAGAGCAGGATTGGCGGCCGATCGCCGCGGCGCGGAAATCGATGGTGAAGTCGACCCGCAGGCCGCCGGACCAGGAGCCCAGGGCGACCATCTTGTCGCCGGACGCGTGGGAAAAGGACTTTGTGATGCGCAGGGCCTTGCGGACGGCGTCTTGCTCGACCGCACCGGCGCACTCGATCAGGAAAGCGAAAGGGGCGGCGCTGCCGTCCATCGCCGGCACTTCCGGCCCGTTGATCTCGACAATGGCGTTGTCGATTTCCAGGCCGCAGAAGGCGGACATCAGGTGTTCGACCGTGGCGACGCTCACGCCGTTCTGGTCAGCCAGCACGGTGCACATGCGGGAGTCGGTCACGTTCGCCCAGGTGGCCCGGATCTCGGCCCCGCCGCCGACCAAGTCGACACGGCGGAAAACGATGCCGGTGTCCGGTTCGGCTGGGTACAGCTTCATGCTGACGCGCACGCCGGAGTGAAGCCCAATGCCGGCGCAACCGATGCTGGTCTTCAGAGTCTTTTGCAGGATGGGCTGACGGCCGCTGCCCATATGTTGTGAGGCGGCGCTGCCATGCAGCGCCCCGGGGGTTCTCGCGTCAAACTTCATACGTCACCGACTCTTAAGTTTAGGCCGTTAGGAGACGCAAGTCTGCGCCAGGACGATGGCCGCGAATGCAGCTCCCCCGAGAGCTACAAAGTCGCGGCATTGTTGCAAATCGACCGCATTTCGCAAGGAAAAGTTACGGCAGGCCAACATTTTAACACAATTCCTGCCTCAGACGCGGTGGTTAGATCGCCGGGACCATAACGAGCGTTTGCGGCGAAAAGTTGTCGCCTCGACATCAAAGCATAAAGAGAGAGGCCCGCAGGGGACCTGCGGGCCTCTAACGCGCGCAACCGGTGAAGGTTGCGCAACTTTATGTAGGGCTAGTTGGCTTGCCGGCGCAGGAAGGCCGGAATTTCCAGTTCGTCCTCGTCATGAGAGGTCACGCCACCCCGATCTTGCGGCGACATGGAGATGGCCATGCCGGGCCGGGGATCGACCTTCGCCTGGGGCTCGGGAGCTTTGGGCGGGGCCGGGTCCTTGCGGGCCGTGAGGCTGCGATAGCGGGTAAACAGACTCAAACGACTTTCGGCTTTGGGAGCCTCCGGGACCGGCGCGGGTGCCGGGGCAACCGGAGCCGGGGCCGCGGCGGCGACCGGCTTCACCGGCTCACCCAGCGGCAACGTCTGCGGCTTGAACTGCGGCTCGGCCAGACGGGGCGCCATCATGGGTGCGCGCATCGCCGGGGCCCTTGCCATGGCTTCCATCACCGCGGCGGCCTGAGCAGCGACCGGGGCCGGGGCCGCCGGAGCCACCATGACCGGCGCGACGGCGACTGGCTGCGGCAGAGGAGCCGGGGGCGGCGGCGGCGCGATCGGCGCCGGCATCACGTCCATCGGCTCGCTCACGGACGCATCCGCGATGGAGGCGAGATCGAGCGGCTCGTTGTCCTCCGCGACCGGTTCCATCCGCGCAGCTGCCGCCATATCGGCGAGCATCTGCTCTTCCACCGCCAGGTCCGTGGTGCCGAGCGCCGGCGCCAAGGTGCCGCCGCCCATTGAGAAGGAAGGCTGGGAGAAGGAAGGTTGGGCGAAGGACGGCTGGGTGAACGTCGGATGGGCAACCCGCGCCGCGATCGGCGGTGCGGGCGGGGCGACGACCGGTGCAGGAGCCGCGGCGACGATCGGTGGGATCGGCGCCGGGGCAGGCGCGGCGGAGGTGCGGATCTCCGGGACGATCTTGCTGATCGCGCGGGTCTCCCGCTGCGGCATCGGCCGCGGCTGCACGCCGGCCTCGGACTCGATGCCGGTCGCGACCACGGAGACGCGGATCTTGCCCTCCATGCTCTCGTCGAAGCACGAGCCGAAGATGATGTGCGCGTCCGTCTCCACTTCGTCGCGGATCCGATTCGCCGCTTCGTCCACCTCGAACAGTGTGATGTCGGAGCCGCCGGTGATGTTGATCAGCACACCCTTGGCGCCGCGCATGGAGGTGTCTTCCAGCAGCGGGTTGGCGATCGCGGCTTCGGCGGCGTCGAGCGCGCGACGATCGCCGCAGGCCTCGCCGGTGCCCATCATCGCCCGGCCCATCGCCGCCATGACGGTACGCACGTCGGCGAAGTCCAGGTTGATAAGGCCCGGCATCATCATCAGGTCGGTGACGCTGCGCACGCCCGCATGAAGCACGTCGTCGGCCATCTTGAAGGCGTCGGCAAAGGTCGTCTTCTCGTTCGCGACCCGGAACAGGTTCTGGTTCGGGATCACGATCAGGGTATCGACAAATCCGGCCAGTTCGTCGATGCCGGCTTCGGCGAGGCGCATGCGGTGCGCGCCCTCGAAGTGGAACGGCTTGGTGACGACGCCGACGGTCAGCACGCCCATCTCGCGTGCCGCCCGGGCGATGACCGGCGCAGCGCCCGTGCCGGTGCCGCCGCCCATGCCGGCGGTGATGAACGCCATGTGCGAGCCCTCCAGCTCGCGGGCGATCAGCTCAAGCGCTTCTTCCGCCGAGTTGCGGCCGATCTCAGGGCGTGCCCCGGCGCCAAGGCCTTGGGTCGTGTCGCGGCCGAGCTGGATACGCCGGTCGGTGCGCGACAGGGAGAGCGCCTGGGCATCGGTGTTGGCGACGACGAAGTCGCAACCGTCCATGGCGCTTTGGATCATGTTGTTGACGGCGTTGCCGCCGGCACCGCCCACGCCGATGACGCTGATCCGCGGCTTCAGCTGGGCTTCGATGGAAGTTCTCGGAACGCTGATGTTGATGGTCATATTTCCCTCCGCTTGGAATCTTGTTCTTTGAGTCTGTGCAACTGTTCGCTCACGTGTGGGCGACATCGTCTTCGGTGGGGCTGGCCGGTCCGCCCTCGGTCCCAGCCCTCTGGTTTTCTTCTGGTCGGCGGTCCCGTGCTTGCGGTCGCCGCGTTGTGTGTATGCCTCATGGTCAGAAGTTCTCCTTCAGCCACTGGCCGAACCGGCCGAAGCCGCGTTTGTTCTTGGCCGCGCTCATGGCGCCGAAATCTGGGCGCGACACGTGTTCGCGCAGGCCGTAGCGCAAGAGGCCGCCGCAGGTGGCGAAGGCCGGGCCTGAGACGGACTCAGGCAGACCGCGGATCGCTTTGGGGCGCCCCAGGCGGACCTGGCGGTCGAGCACCATCTCCGCGAGGTCGCGCACGCCCTCGAGCTGGCTGCCGCCGCCGGTGAGCACCACGCGCCGTCCGGAGAGCTTGCCGAAGCCCGACGCTTCCAGTTGGCCGCGCACGAGCTCGAAGGTTTCCTCCAGCCGCGGCTGGATGATCTGGACCAGCATCGACTTGGGCACTTCGTTGGCGGAGGCTTCGTCTTCCTCGCCGACGACGGGCACCTTCAGCATCTCGCGGGAGTCGGACGGCATCTGCATGACGCTGCCGTAGACCGTCTTAAGGCGTTCTGCCTTTGCCACCGGTGTGGAGAGTCCTTTGGCGACGTCGTTGGTGACGTGGTTGCCGCCGATCGGCAGCGAATCCACGAAGACAACCTGGCTTTCCATGAACACGGCCATGGAGGTGGTGCCGCCGCCCATGTCGATGACGGTGACGCCCAATTCCTTCTCGTCCTCCACCAGGCACGCGAGGCCGGAGGCGTAGGGGCTGACGACGCGGTCCTCGATGTCGAGGTGGCAGCGGTCGATCACGGTGGAGAGGTTCTTGGTCGGCCCGATGGCGGCGGTGACGAGGTGGACATTGACGCCCAGCCGGTCGCCATACATGCCGCGGGGATCGAGGATGCCGTTGCCGCCGTCGATGGAGTAGCCGGTCGGGATGCAGTGGATGAGTTCGCGGTCGTCCGCGTCGTACATGGCGCTGCCCTGATCGAGCACGCGGCGCACGTCCGTGTCGCGGATCTGGTGGCCGGAGATCGCAAGCTCCACCTCGACCCGCGTCGACCGCGGACCGCCGCAAGACATGTTCACGAACACGGTGTCGACGCGCGCGTTCGCCATCTGCTCGGCGGCATCGACGGCGGCGCGCACTGACGCCTCGACCTCGTCAAGATTGGCGACCTGGCCGTTGCGCATGCCACGCGAGCGGTGATGTCCCACGCCGACGACATGGAAGTCCGGTCCTTCGCCGCCTTCGCCGCGGACATCGCCGACGTTGGCGATGAAGCAGGCGACCTTGGTCGTGCCAATGTCGAGCGCGGCTATGGTCGTGTTGCGTGGAATGGGTTTCGCCACAGTGTCCCCCTAAGTGCTCATCAGGTCGTCTTCGCCGGTCCGGTCTGTCGGACCACGGCCGCAGGGCTCGATTTCTTTTTCGCCAGCGGTTTCTCCGGCGCCGCGTTTGGATCGCTGCGCAGGCGCACGATCAACCGGTCCGGCAGCCGCAAATCGATAAAGGCCAGATCGCGCTCGAGAATCTTGGAACTGCGCTCCAGTTCCGCGAGCCGCGCCCAGGCAGCGGGTAAATCATCCTCAGGCAGGCGTACCGCGATGCCGCCTTCGAAGGTGTCGAGGTAGACATTCCAGCGCCGGGCGCTCACGCGCACGGCCGCGCGCACGCGTTTGCTGAGGTCCGGCACCTTGTCGAGTTCCGCGAACAGCTTCGCGGCGTGCTGGGGTGCGTCCGCGCCGACGATCACGCGCATGGTCCGATCCGCATCGGGCACCGTCACGATCGGGTGGCCGTCGCGGTCCACCAGCGTGTAGCGGTTGCCCTGCTGCCAGAGCGCATAGGCCTGACGCTCGTGGATCACCACGTGCAATGTGTTGGGCAGGCGGCGTTCCACCTGCGCGGCCTTCACCCAGGGCAAGGCTTCCAGGGCGGCGCGGGCTTCCGCCACATCGATGGACAGGATAGGCGTGCCGCGCGCGACATCGAGTGCCGCTAGCACGTCATCCGCCGCAGTCATGCTGCGGCCTTCGACGGTGAGGGTTTCTAGGCGCAAGCCCGCCAGCACGGTGGAGTTCACGAACAGGCGCACGGCGCGCTCTTTCAGCGGCAGGAGCGCGCGCGGCGGGGGCGCATACTTCACCGCGGCGACGGTCATCACGCCGGCGAGCGCGAAGGTGCCCAGCGCGAGTACGCCCGCGCGGATCAGCTGCGGCGGAATCTCTATGGCGCGCTTTACGCGTCGCATTGCGCGGCCTCCACCATCCACACACACAAGTCCTCGAAACTCATGCCGACATGGGCCGCTTGCTCCGGCACCAGCGACGTGGGCGTCAGACCCGGCTGCGTGTTGACCTCGAGGATGACGAGCCTGTCGCCGTCGAGACGGAAATCCGCGCGGCTCGCGCCGCGGCAACCCAGCGCCTGATGCGCGCGGACGGACAGTTCCATCGCCCGTTTGGTGATCTCGGCGGGCAAGGGCGCGGGCAGGATGTGTTTCGAGCCGCCGGCGGAATACTTCGCGTCGTAGTCGTAGAAGTCGTTGGCGGTGGTGATCTCCGTCACGGCAAGCGCGCGATCGCCCAACACAGCCACCGTCACTTCGCGGCCGGGGATGAAGGCTTCCGCCATGATCAGGTCGTCGTCGCCGAGGTCGAGGTCGTCGAGCGGCGGGTGGTTCGAGCCGGCGCGCACGATCTTCACGCCGACGCTGGAGCCTTCGTTGGTGGGCTTCAGCACATAGGGGCGCGGCAGCACGTCGCCGCCCTTGGCCTCGCGCAAGGTCACGACTTTTTCCGCCGCGACGGCAATGCCCGCGCTGGCGAACACGCGCTTCGCCATGGGCTTGTCCATGGCGACGGCGGAGGCCATGCGGCCGGAGGCAGTGTAGGGCAGGCCCATGATGTCCAGCAGGCCCTGGATGCAGCCGTCCTCGCCGAAGCGGCCATGCAGTGCGTTGAACACAACGTCCGGCTGCGCGGCCTGCAAGGCAGTCACCAGCTTGGTCACGTCGCGCGGTACGTCGATCTCATGCACGTCGAAGCCACGCGCACGCAGGGCTTTGCTCGCGGCCTTGCCGGAGACGAGCGAGACCTCGCGCTCCTTGGAGTAACCGCCCATCAACACGGCGATGCGTTTTGCTTTGGCGGTCATGACGCCCCCACCAAGGCTTTGGGGTGGTCGAGCGCGAAGCCGATGCGGCGGATTTCCCAGTGGAGATCGATGCCGCTGTTGGCCTTCACCCGCGCGCGCACGTCTTCGCCCAAGCCTTCCAGCTCGGTCGCGGTGGCGCTGCCGGTGTTGATCAGGAAATTGGTGTGCTTGGGCGACACTTGCGCGCCGCCGCGGGTCAGGCCACGGCAGCCGGCTTCGTCGACCAGCTTCCAGGCGCTGTGACCCGGCGGATTGGCGAAAGTGGATCCACCCGTGCGCGCTTGTGTCGGCTGGCTGTCTTCGCGCTCGGCGCGGATCTCGCGGATGCGCGCGGTGATGGCCTCCTGATCGCCCGGCGCGCCGATCAATTCGGCGCCGAGGAAGATCCAGTCCTCGCCGATATCGACATGGCGATAGGCAAAGCCCATCTGTGCGGCGTCGAGGCGCACGATTTCTCCGGCGCGGTTCAGGCCCGTGGCGCTGACGAACACATCTTTGATCTCGCGCCCGTAGCACCCGGCGTTCATGCGCAGGGCGCCACCGATGGTGCCGGGGATGCCGGTGAGGAACTCAAGCCCTGCGATGCCGGCGTCGCGCGCGGCCGTGGCAACGGCGGCATCCGCCGCGCCCGCGCCTGCCCGCACGATCAGGCCTTCGGTGACGATGGTGGCGAAGGCGCGGCCTAGACGGATCACCACGCCTGCGACACCACCGTCGCGCACGAGCAGGTTTGAACCCAACCCGAGCATTGTCAGCGGCACGTCCGTGGGACGTTCCGCAAGGAAAGTTTGCAAATCGGCGACATCGGCGGGCGTGAACAACACTTCCGCCGGACCGCCGACGCGGAACCACGTCAGCTTGCCCAGGTCGGCCATAGCTTCGTACCGGCCGCGCACTTTCGGCAGCCGGGCAATCAGGTCAGCGGTTGCGCGTTGCGCAGCCATCATCCCTTCGCTCCCTTGGTCTGGGCGATCGTGGCGAGTTCAGCGGGCAGTGCGTGGGCCCACGCGGTGATGTTTCCGGCGCCGAGGCACACCACCACGTCGCCCGGCAGGGAGACGTCATCGATGACGGCGGCGAGATGCTTGTGCGACATCAGCGCGGTGACTTGCGGATGGCCGTGCGCGTGCAGGCCGTTGACGAGCGCATCGCGGTTGATGCCCTCGATCGGCGCTTCGCCGGCGGGATACACGTCCGCCACGACCACATGGTCGGCGTCGTTGAAGCAGGTGCAGAATTCCTCGAAGAGCGATTGCAGGCGGCTGTAGCGATGCGGCTGCACCACGGCGATGACGCGGTTCTTGGTGGTGGTGCGCGCAGCCTTCAGCACCGCGGAGATTTCCACCGGGTGATGGCCGTAGTCGTCGATAATCGTGATGCCGTTGACTTCGCCGACCTTGGTGAAGCGGCGCTTCACGCCGCCGAACTTCGCCAGACCTTCGCGGATCACCGCGTCGGCGATGCCCATCTCCGCGCCCACCGACACGGCGGCCAGCGCGTTCAGCACGTTGTGCTGGCCGAACATGGTGAGGCGGATGCCCTGGATAGTGCGTTCGCCGCCGGTGACCCGGTCGGAGATCTGCGCGTCGAAGCGCACGCCCTGGGAGTCGAGCACCACGTTGGTGCCGCGCACCTGCGCGAGCGGGCTCAGGCCGTAGGTGATGATCTTGCGGTCCGTCAGCAAGGGCAGCAGCGACTGCACTTCCGGATGGTCGATACACATCACCGCGTAGCCGTAGAACGGGATGGACTCCACGAAGGTGCGGAACGCCGCCTTCACTTTGGAGAACTCGCCGTAGAACTCCATGTGCTCGGGGTCGATGTTGGTGACCACGGCGATGGTGGCGGGCAGGCGCGTGAAGGTGCCGTCGGACTCATCGGCTTCCACCACCATCCATTCGCCCGCACCCAGGCGCGCATTGGTGCCGTATGCGTTGATGATGCCGCCGTTGATGACCGTGGGATCGAGGGCCGCGGCGTCGAGCACGCTGGCGACCAGGGATGTGGTGGTGGTCTTGCCGTGGGTGCCGCCGATGGCGATGGACCACTTCAGGCGCATCAGCTCCGCGAGCATTTCGGCGCGGCGCACCACCGGCATCATCGCCTTGCGGGCGGCGAGCACTTCGGGGTTATCGGGCTTCACGGCGGAGGAGATGACGATCACGCGGGCTTCGCCCAGATTCTCGGCGCGATGGCCCACCTCGACCTTGATGCCGAGCGCGCGCAGGCGATCCACGTTCGCATTCTGGGCGATGTCGCTGCCCTGCACCTGGTAGCCGAGGTTGTGCATCACCTCGGCGATCCCGGACATGCCGATCCCGCCGATGCCGACGAAGTGGATGGTGCCGATATCGAGCGGCATGGATTGCATCAGACCGCTCCGTTGGTCGTGTTGGAAATCGTGGGTGTGGACATGGCGTTCTTCACTCGAATGATGGACGCCACCACGGTCGCGAGACGCGCGGCGGCATCGGGAATGGCGAAAGCGGCGGCGGCTGTGGCGGCGACGGTCAGCACCTGTGGCGCGGCCAAGAACTGGCTCAAGCGCGTGGCGACCGCCTCGACGGTGAACTCGTCCTGCGGCATCAGCCAAGCGCCGCCCGCAGCCGCGATGGCTTTGGCATTGCCGGTTTGATGATCGTCGGCGGCGTAGGGGTAGGGGACCAGCACGGACGGGCGGCCGGCGACCGCCACTTCCGCGACGGTCGAGGAACCGGAGCGGGCGATCATCAAATGCGTGGTGGCCAGCAACTGCGGCATGTTCTCGAAGAACGGCTGCAGATGGGCATGCACGCTGATCTCGGCGTAGACCGCCTGCACGCGCTCCAAATCTTCCGGGCGGCACTGCTGGAAAATCTCCAAACGACGGGCGAGCCCACGCGGCAACTTCGCAATGGCCGCCGGGATGACGTCGGAGAACACGCGCGCGCCCTGACTCCCGCCAATGATCAGCAGGCGGAAGGGGCCGTTCTGTTCTGGCGCGTTGTAGGCGATGTCGCGCACGGCGGCGATCGACGGGCGCACAGGCATGCCCGTGCGTTCCACATGGGGGCCGGACGGGATGTCCACATCCGCGAAGGAGGTGCACACGGTCTGCACCCGGGGGGCCAGCATCCGGTTGGCACGGCCGAGGACGGCGTTCTGTTCGTGGATCACGGTGGGCAGGCGCAGGTTGGTTGCCGCCAGCACGCTCGGCGCCGCCGCATAGCCGCCGAAGCCGACGACAACGGATGGACGCGTGCGCTGCAGGATCTGCCGCGCCTGGAAATACCCGAGAGCGAGATTCGCCATGCCGCCGGCGCGATCCAGCAGGCCGCGGCCCGCGAGCGCGCCTGCGTTGATGCGCTGGGTCTCGATCTGGCCGAGGGTGCCGCCGAAAATCGCGCCGCGCCGATCGGTGATCAGCATGAGGCGATGGCCCTGCGCTTGCAGTTCCTGCGCGAGAGCCTCGGCGGGAAATACGTGGCCGCCGGTCCCTCCGGCGGCAAGCGCGATCAGATGCCCGGCGTTGTGCTTGGCGACCATCATGCCGACAAGCCCTCCGAGTCACGGCGACGCCGGGTGAGCGCGAAGATCATGCCCATGCCGACGCCGAGCGCCAGCAGCGACGACCCGCCGTAGGAGATGAACGGAAGTGTCATGCCCTTGGTGGGCATCATGCGCAGCGACGAAGCCATGTTGATCATGGCCTGCAAGCCGAATTGCACCGTGAGCCCGCCGGTGGCGAGCAGTACGAACAGGTTCTCTTCCTTCATCGCCTTGGTCAGCGCGCGCAGGACCAGGAAGGTGAACAGCGCGACAATGGCGAGACACAGGAAGATGCCGAACTCCTCGCCCGCGACGGCGAAGATGAAATCCGTGTGCGCATCCGGCAGCGCTTCTTTCACGCGACCCTCGCCGGGCCCGCGGCCGAACAGGCCGCCCTGTTGGAAGGCGCGCATGGCTTGCGTCACCTGATAGCTGTCGCCGGTTGTGGGGTCGAGGAATCGGTCCACGCGGCTGGCGACGTGCGGGAACATGAAGTAGGCGCCGACAAAGCCGGAGACGCCGATCACGACGAACAGGATCACCCAGTACATCGGCAGGCCGGCCATGAAGAACTGCGCGCACCACACGGCGGAAACCACCAGCGTCATGCCGATGTCCGGCTGGCTCAGCAGCACGCCGACCACCGCGACCAACAGGCCGATGGCGAAGACCTTGCCGGGGAAGTTCTCCTTCATGCGGTCTTCGGAGAACATCCATGCGGCGGTGACCGCCAGGAACGGCTTGATGAATTCCGAGGGCTGCAGCGACAGCGGTCCGAGGTAGAGCCAGCGGCGCGCCCCCTTCACTTCGGCGCCGACAATCAGCGTCAGCACCATGAGGATGAAGGTGACCGCGAAGCCGATGACGGCGAAGCGGCGCACGCCCCGCGGCGAAAACAGCGAAATCAGGAACATGACGACCACGGCGACCGGCAGGAAGGTCAGTTGCCGCTTCACGAAGTGATAGGTGTCCGCACCGATGCGGCCCGCCGCCGGCGGATCGGCGGCGAAGGTGAGGTAGATGCCGATCAGCAGAAGCCCCGCGACGGCGGCGATCAACCACCGGTCCACGGTCCACCACCAGCGGCCGACGATGCTCGTATCGTTGCGGGACAGCGTATGGGTCGTCATGCGGCGCTCCCGTTGGTCTCGGGCCACAAGGCGTGCACCTCGGCCCGGAACGCCTCGCCGCGCTCCTCGAAGTTCTTGAACATGTCGAAAGAGGCGCAGGCAGGAGAGAGCAGCACCGTGGCGCCCGGCAGCTTGTCCTTCAGCGCCATTTCGCCCGCTTCCTCAACCGCGCTCTCGAGATCCTCGTAGAGCGCGATGGGGACGTGGCCTTCGAGCGTGTCGGCGAAGTCGTCCGCCGCATCGCCGATCAGGAACGCATGTTTGATCCGCGGGAAGTAGGGCTTCAGCGGTCCGATGCCGCCTTCCTTCGCCACCCCGCCGGCGATCCAATAGATGTTCTGGTAGCAGGCGAGCGCCTTTTCGGTGGCGTCGGCGTTGGTCGCCTTGCTGTCATTGACGAACGACACATTGGCGATCTGCGCCACCAACTCCTGGCGATGCGCCAATCCGCCGAAGGTCCGCAGACCCGCGGCGATTTCGCCGCCGCTCAAGCCCTGGCTACGCGCCACGGCCGTGGCCGCCGCCGCGTTCTGCCAGTTGTGCACGCCCGGCAGGCGGGGCAACTCGCGCAGGTCGATGATCTTGGAAGGGCGCGTGTCCGTGGCGTCGATCAGCTGGCCACGATCCACATAGACACCCCCTGGGGCCGCCATGTTGACGGAGATCGGCGTCATCTTGTGCACGCCGTCGCGCTTCAGCTCGGCGGCCATCGCGGCGCAGATCGGATCGTCGATGCCGATTACCGCCGTGCGGGGGATGCGCTGGTTGTCGAAGATGCGGCGCTTGGCGGCGATGTAGCCGTCCATGCCGCCGTGCCGGTCCAGATGGTCCGGCGTGATGTTGAGCAGCACCGACGTCTCCGCCGCCAGGTGCGGCACCAATTCCAATTGGTAGGACGACAGCTCCAGCACGTAGATGCCGCCCAGGCCGAGCGGGTCGAGTTCCAGCGCCGGAATGCCGAGATTGCCGCCGACCGCGCACTTGCGACCCGCGTGCTTGAAAAGATGCGCCGTGAGCGCGGTGGTGGTGGATTTGCCGTTGGTGCCGGTGATCGCGACAACCGTCGCGTCGGGCTGGGATTCCAGCAGCAGATCCACGTCGCACACGAGGGGAATGTTCGCAGCGCACGCTTGCAGCGCCAATGGATGCGGTTTCGGGTGCGTATGGGGGACGCCGGGACTCCAGATGACGGCCTTCACGCCGTCCAGCGCGCGTTCGCCGCTCGCCATCGCGGTCCAGCCTTGTGTCGCCGCTGCGGACCGCGCGGCGGTGTTGTCGTCCCACACGATCACCTGGGCACCGCCCGCGCGCAAAGCCGCGGCGGCGCTGAGCCCGGACTTGCCGAGACCCATCACCAACACGCACTCGCCCGCGAAACGGGGGACTGGGACCATCCCTACCTCAACTTCAATGTGCTGAGGCCGGCGATGGCCAGGATGACGGCGATGATCCAGAAGCGGATGACGATGGTCGGTTCCGCCCAGCCTTTCTTCTCGTAGTGATGATGCAGCGGCGCCATGCGGAAGACGCGCTTGCCGGTGGTCTTGAAGGAGATCACCTGCACGATGACCGACACGGTCTCGAGCACGAACAGGCCGCCGACGATGCCGAAAACGATCTCATGCTTGGAGATCACCGCGACGGTACCCAGCGCGCCGCCCATGGCGAGCGAACCGGTGTCGCCCATGAAGATCATCGCGGGCGGCGCGTTGAACCACAGGAAGCCGAGACCCGCGCCCACCACGGCGGCGCAGAACACGGCGAGTTCACCCGCGCCGGCGATGTAGTGTTCCTGCAGATAGCCGGCGAACACCGTGTTGCCGATGAGATAGGTGATGATGCCGAGCACGGAGGCCGCGATCATCACCGGCACGATGGCCAGACCGTCGAGACCGTCGGTGAGGTTGACGGCGTTGCTCGCACCCACCATCACGAACACGGCGAACGGCAGATACAGCACGCCGAGCTTCAGCGTTACGTCCTTCAGGAACGGGATCGCGAGGCCGTCGGCCAGCGCCGGCGTCGTGACCTGGTAGATCCAGGCCGCGGCGGCCAATGCGATGACGATCTCGAGGATCAGCTTCACCTTGCCCGGCAGACCGCCGGAGGACCGCTTGGTGACCTTGCGGTAGTCGTCGAACGAGCCGACCAGCCCGTAGCCCATGGTGACGAACAGGGAGATCCACACATATTCGTTGCGCAGATCCGCCCACAGCAGCGTCGCCACCGCGATACCCAGCAGGATCATCATGCCGCCCATGGTCGGCGTGCCGGCCTTGGTGATGATGTGACTCTCCGGGCCGTCCTGACGGATCGGTTGGCCCATGGGCTGCTTGGTCTTCAGCCAGCGGATGATCGACGGGCCGCACAGCAGGGCCACGATCAGCGCCGTAACCACCGCGCCGCCGGCGCGGAAGGTCTGGTAGCGGAAAACGTTGAGGACGTTCACCTGGCCGGAAAGCTCGGAAAGGAAATACAGCATCGGTTCCCCTCAGTGTCCGTTCGCCGCGCGTGGGCCTGGTGCGGGGTCGAGCGCTCCCAACGCTTTGACCACCACCGACATGCGGCTTCCGTTCGAACCCTTCACGGCGACGACGTCGCCGTCGCGCATGGCGCCCGTGATCATCGGCACGAGGCTGGCTGCATCCTTCGCGTGGCCGGCGCGCATCTCGCGCGGCAGCGCGTCGTGCAGGCGTTCCATCATCGGGCCTGCGGTGAACACGAGATCGATACCGGCGTTGCGTAACGCAGGGGCTAGGCCCGCGTGCAGATCACCGGCCGCGTCGCCGAGTTCCAGCATGTCGCCGAGGGCGAGGATCTTGCGGCCGTCGAGCGCCATCGCGCCGACCGTGTCCGCCATGGCGCGCACGGACGCCGGGCTGCCGTTGTAGCTCTCGTCGATCAGCGTGAAGACACCGTTGGGGCCATGCACCTCGCGGCGCGCCCCGCGCCCTGTCGGCGCATTCAGATTGGCGAAGGCCGCCGCAGCGCGGCCGACATCGGCGCCGAGTGCGTGCACGGCGGCCAGCACCGCGACGCTGTTCAGCGCCCAATGGCGGCCGTGGGCGCCGATCTCGTAAGTGTGTCGATGGCCGGCGATATCGGCGGCGACTTGCGTGCCCGAGGGTGTGAGCGTCCATGACACCAGCAGCGCATCGCTGGTGCCGTCGTCAGAGCCGAAGGAGACGATCTTCGCGCCGTAACCCGTTGCGGCCTGCGCGAGTACATCGAACTGCGCGCTGTCGCGCGGCAGCACCACCGTGCCGGCGGGCTCCAGGCCCGCCATGATCTCGGCCTTCTCATGCGCGATGCCGTCGACGGACTCGAAATGCTCCAGATGCACCGCCTCGACGGCGGTGATCACCGCCACATGCGGGCGCACTTGCTTGGACAACGGTGCGATCTCGCCCGGATGATTCATGCCCAGCTCGAACACGCCGAAGGCGGTCTCGCGCGGCATGCGCGCGAGGGAGACCGGCACGCCCCAGTGATTGTTGAGATTGCCGAGAGTCGCGGAGGTGGGCCCTTGCGCGCTCAGTGCGGCGCGCAGTGCTTCTTTGGTGCTGGTCTTGCCGACGCTGCCCGTAACCGCGACGATTTTGGCTTTGGTGCGCGCCCGCGCCGCGCGTCCAAGATTTTCGAGCGCTGCAAACGTATCCTTAACTACTACTGCGCGAGTATGCGAATTGTCGGAATCCAGATCCGACACGGGCTGATGTACAAGAACGCCAGCCGCGCCGGCCTTGAGGGCCGCGCCGACAAATTCATGGCCGTCGAAGGTCGGACCCTTCAACGCCACGAACAGATCGCCCTTCTGCACCGTGCGTGTATCGATCGAGATGCCGCTCGCATCCCACGCGCCGCTGCAGGTGCCGCCGGTCGCATTCGCGATTTCCTGAGAGGTCCAAAGGGGCGTCATGTGCGCGCCCCCAACGCCGCGCGCGCCACGTCCGCGTCGTTGAACGGCAGCACGTTCGTGCCGACGATCTGGCCGCTCTCGTGGCCTTTGCCGGCGATCAACAGCACGTCGCCGCTTTGGAGCGAGGCAATCGCCGTGGCGATCGCATCTGCGCGGTCAGCGATCTCCGTCGCGCTCGGGCAGCCTTGCATCACTTGCGCGCGGATGTCCGCCGCCGCTTCCGTGCGGGGATTGTCGTCGGTGACATAAACCAAGTCGGCGAGGGTCTGGGCGCGCTCGCCCATGAGGCGGCGCTTGCCCTTGTCGCGGTCGCCGCCGCACCCGAACACGACCACGAGCCGTCCACCGCCGCCCACATGGGGGCGAAGGTTCGACAAAACGGTCTCCAGGGCGTCCGGCGTGTGAGCGTAGTCCACATACACAGGCGCACCGGAGGAATGACGTCCGGCCTGTTCCATGCGGCCCGGCACGCCGTGCAGGTTTTCCAGCGCCGCGATGGCGCGATCCGGTTCGGCGCCACTGCCGAGCACGCAGCCGAGCGCACACAACGCATTGCTCACTTGGAACGCGCCGGCCAGCGGCAAGCGCACGTCGTACTTCTTGCCGAAGACCAGGATGGTCAGGCGCTGCGCGTCGCCGTCGACGATGTGATCGGTCAGCTGGATGGCCCCGCCGCCGCGGCCAAAGCTCATGATCATGTGGCCGCGCAGTTTGCAGGCGGCCTCGACAGCATGGAACTCGCCGGCGTCCGCGTTCAACACCGCGACACCGCCGCTGATCATCAGATCGCTGAACAGGCGCAGCTTGGCGGCGAAATAGGCGGCCATGGAGCCGTGATAGTCGAGATGATCGCGCGTCAGGTTGGTGAAGGCGCCGACTGCGACCTTCACACCGTCCATGCGGAACTGGTGCAGGCCGTGGCTGGAAGCCTCCATCGCCAGATGAGTCGTGCCGTGCTGCGACATCTCGGCGAGCAGGCTGTGCAGGCGCACCGGATCCGGTGTCGTCAGGCTGCCGTCCACGTGCATCCCCGGCGCCCAAGCGCCGAGCGTGCCCATGTAGCCGGCCTTGCGGCCGAGGGCGGACCAGATCTGCTGCGTGAAGTGTGCGACCGAGGTCTTGCCGTTCGTGCCGGTGACCGCCGCGACCGTGTCGGGCTGAACGTTGAAATAGCGCGCGGCCATCAGCGAGAAACGCCGGCGCGGGTTGGAATCGGTGATCAGCCGTACCGGGCCGCCGTCGCCGACGGTTGCCGGGCCGAGTTCCGTGCCCGGCGGGGCAAGCACGGCGGCGGCGCCACGCGACACCGCTTCGCCGATGAAGGCGCGGCCGTCCGCAGCCACACCCGGCAGGGCGGCGAAAAGATATCCCGGCTTCACGGCGCGGCTGTCCGCGGTCAAGCCGGTGATGTTCAGGTCCTTCAACGCCTTCGGATCCATACCGCGTTCTTCAAGGAGCTCACTCAATCGCACCGAGATCTCCGTCATCGACAGTGACCTCGGCAGCGTCCGCTTTAATCAAAGTTGCGATGGAATCAGGGCGGCTTGAGGGCATCGGCGCCATCGTGATGGTCGGGCGCGCGAGCTCGTCCATCATCATGGCGGGCACCGAGCTGCCGGACTTCTTCGCGTATTCGTTCTTGCTGCCGTCGCCGGCATTCATCGCCATCAGCGTCTGCAGCGGCTGGAACTGATCCGAGTGGCCGAGCGGGAACACGCCCAGCATCGGGGCGATTTTCGCAATGATCGTTCCGGCGGTCGGCGCGGCGTTCCAG
The DNA here is from genome assembly GCA_965279655.1 of Rhodospirillaceae bacterium. Taxonomy (GTDB): domain Bacteria; phylum Pseudomonadota; class Alphaproteobacteria; order Rhodospirillales; family Rhodospirillaceae; genus SCTM01. The sequence continues at coordinate 2,477,794 of OZ257255.1, read as the reverse complement.
CCGGCGGTCGCGAAGCCATAGGTTTCTTTCGAGCCGTGCGGCTCGTCGAGCACAACCAGCACCACGTAGCGCGGCGCATCCGCCGGGAACGCGGCGACAAACGACGTCCGCAGCGAGTGCTCCGAATAGCCGCCGCGGCGGCCGACCTTTTCCGCCGAGCCGGTTTTGCCGCCGACTTCATAGCCGGTGACATCGGCCTGCTTGCCGGAACCTTCCATGACGATCATGCGCATCAGGGCGCGCATGGAGTCCGACGTGGCGGGTGAAATGACACGCTTGCCTTCCGGAATGTCTTCCGGCGCGCGCTTGATGACCGTGGGCGGACGCAGGATGCCGCCATTCACCAGGGCGCTGACGCCCGAGACGACATGCACCGGCGTCACGGAAATGCCATGCCCGTATGAAATCGTAATGGTGTTGATCTCGCGCCACGTCGAGGGGAACTGCGGCGTGCCGACTTCAGGCAACTCGAGGCTGAGGGGCGATAGCAGACCGAAACTGCGGAAGTAGCGCTTCTGCGTTTCCGTACCTGCTTCCAGCCCCATGCGCGCGGCGCCGAGGTTGGACGAGTGGATCAGGATTTCCGGCACCGTCACGATACGATTGAGACCGTGGAAGTCCTTGATGGTGAAGCGGCCGATCTTGATCGGTTGCGAGGCGTCGTAAGTGGACGTCAGCTTCGCGGTGCCCGCGTCCAGCGCCATGGCGGCGGTGAACAGCTTGAAAGTGGAACCCATCTCGTAGAGGCCGAGCGTGGTGCGGTTGAAACGCGCATCCGCGTCCACGTCGCCGCCACCCTTGGGATCGAAATCCGGCAGCGACACCATGGCGACGAGTTCGCCCGTGTTCACGTCCATGACGACCGCGCTGCCGGCTTCTGCATGGAAGCGGGCGATGCCGGCGGCCAGCGTCTCGTGCACGGCGTGCTGCGCGCGCACGTCCAGGGACAGCTTAAGCGGCGTGCGGCTCTGCGAGAGCGATTGGTCGAACGTCTTCTCGACGCCGGCGCTGCCGCGGTTGTCCGTGTCCGTTGTCCCAACGGCGTGGGCGAACAACGAGCCTTGCGGATAGATGCGCCGCTCGGAGTCCTCGAAGTACACGCCGGGAATGCCGAGGCGGTTCACCGCCACCTGTTCGGCGGGCGTGAGATGGCGGCGCAGATAAATGAAGCGCTGGCCCGAGCTCAAGCGGCGGAACAGGTCGTCGTATTTGATGTCGGGCAGGGCGGCGACCAGTTTGGTGGCGGCTGCTTTGGCATCGCCGATTTTCGCGGAGTCCGCGTAGAGGTTCACCGTCGGCAGATTGGTGGCGATGATCACGCCATTGCGGTCGACAATGTCCGCCCGGGCGAGACTCACTTTGCCGACGGCGCTTGCGGTGCGAAGGCCAGGCGCTGCCGTGTGCTCTTTGAAGAGCATCAAGTCGATCAACCGCACGCCGATGCCTGCGAAGGCCAGACAGAACAGTCCGGCGGTCACGGCGAGACGCACGCGGCCCGTCTCGATGGCGTGCTTGGTCACGCCCTGGAGCCGCACTTTCGGCTGCGCGCTCGGACGCACTTCCTCGCCGGGGTACAGAAAATTGCTGCGCTTGGGCGCTCGGACACCGCGGATCATCGCGACCCCGCATCGGATGTGGTCGCCCCGACGGCCTCCGGCAACAGCATGCGCTGAAGACGGGCAAGAAACACCGGCAAACCGGCGGGGCGTTCAAAGGCCGGCTGCGCCAGACTCGGCGCGGCATCGGCACGGATTGCGGTGCCTGCCGGAAGCATCGGCGGGGCAGGGGTGTCCACGCGGGCGCCGGCGGCATCGCGCATCGGCAACTCGCTGAGATTGGTGACGTTCTGCGGCACGGATGGGCCGAAGCCGAGATGCTGCGCGCTCAAGCGGCGCAGGCGGTTGGGATCGTTGAGGTAGGTCCACTCCGCTTCGAGCACGCGGATGGAGCCGCGGTCGCGCACGATCTGCTCCTGCTTGGCGAGCAACTCGTCTTCCAGCGCCTGGACCTTGTACTTCACCAGGAACATGCCGACGCCGACCATGATGGCGAGCGAGAGCCACATCAGGATGCCGGTGAAAATCCCGCCCTTCATGCGCGGCCTCCGGCGATGGCGGTCAGCGCCGTCGCGGCGGTGCGTTCCGCCACTCGCATACGGGCCGAGCGGGCGCGGGGGTTATGGGCGATTTCAGTCTCGCTCGGGCCGACAGGGCGCCGGCTCAGCGGCTTGAAAGTGGCGCGCACAGGGCTTTGCGGGGTGAGGGACGCGGCCGCGTGGCGCGAAGGTTGATCGGCGGAGATCGAGCGGGTGCGCAGGAAGGTTTTCACGATCCGGTCTTCGAGCGAGTGGAAAGACACGACCGCGAGACGACCGCCCGGCTTGAGCAGCCGCTCGGCGGCGGACAAGCCGCGCTCGAGTTCGCCGAGCTCGTCGTTCACGTAGATGCGCAACGCTTGAAAAGTCCGCGTCGCAGGATCGATCCCGTCGTGGGCGCGACGGACGGCGGCACGGATGACATCGGCCAGGCGAAGCGTGCGGGAGATCGGGCGTTCCCGCCGCGCGATGACGATGGCGCGGGCGACGCGCCGGGCGTGGCGCTCTTCGCCGTAGGTGAAGATGATGTCGGACAGTTCCTTTTCCGACATGTCGTTGACGATATCGGCGGCGGAACGGCCGCTGGCCTCCATGCGCATGTCGAGGGGGCCGTCGCGCAGGAAGGAGAACCCGCGGGCGCGGTCGTCGATTTGCATCGAGGACACGCCGATATCGAGGGCGACGCCGTCCACCGTGCTCACGCCCCGGCTCGTCAGAAGGTCGGCCATATCGCCGAAGCGGCCGGCGACGAGATGCAGGCGAGCGGGATACTTTTCGGCCAGCTTTTGGCCGTTCTCGAGCGCGTGGGGATCGCGGTCGATCGCCCACACCACGCTCTGCGCGGCCTCGAGGAGCGCGGTGGTATACCCGCCGCCCCCGAACGTGCCGTCGACGTAGACGCCGCCGTCAATCGGCGAAAGAGCTTCGACCACTTCCTTGAGCAATACCGGGATGTGTTGTTGTTCGGCCTTCACGGGTCCCGGGCGCTCAGCACCGCTCATGAACCGCTGCCTTCTCGTTCGGCGCGGCGGCGCGCGATGATCCGCTGCATCATCTGGGCTTGGGCTTCGGCGAGCGCGGCGGGCTCCCAGATCTGGAACGTGCGGCCCTTCCCGACGAACGCGCCCTTATCGCTGAGCTTGGCTTGCGCCATGAAATCTTCCGGCAGGACGATCCGGCCGCCGCCGTCGAACAGGATGTCGCGCGCGGCGCCGATGATCAGGTGGGTGACTTCGTCCTCCTGAACGCTCGGTAAGGCGGAATCGGGCTGCGCATCGACCAGGGCTTCGATGCGGTCCATGCCGCAGCCTTCGATGCAGGGGTCGAGCAGGGACGGATAGAGGGCGACGCCCGTCAGCCCTCGGGCTGACACGACCGCGCGGAACGACGCCGGGACCGAAATCCGCCCCTTGGCGTCGATCTTGTTAATAAATGTGCCCGTAAAGGCTTTCACCCTGGCCCCTCGATCGCGTCCGCCCAGACGCAATGGATCGCCGCCGGCGTTAACCGACCTGCCAATGGTATCTCATGGGATTTTATGGGTGTCAATGGGACCGTTAACCATTTTTGGGGCCGCCATCCCAAAAAAGCCAGCGGTCACAGGCTGTTGGCGACAGCCCGGTCCGCTAAGTGTGATTCAAGCAGTGGTAGAGTAGGGGGGTGCGGGGCCCTAGGGGCCGACGGGAAAAGATGCCAGATGGTCTGTAAGCCGGGTTTTGTCCACTGTGCGAACACAGCTGGATGACCATTCCTCTGGGACGCGGGTTACCCCGCGCCTCACGCGACCGACCCGGACGACGACGTGAAGACACGTCTTCCGGCAGGCGAACCCCCGGACGGCCGTCCCTATTTGGTCTTGCTCCAGGTGGGGTTTGCCCTGCCGCCGCCGTTACCGGAAGCGCGGTGCGCTCTTACCGCACCTTTTCACCCTTACCGGGGCCGAAGCCCAGGCGGTTTGTTTTCTGTGGCACTTTCCCTGGGGTCGCCCCCGCCGGACGTTATCCGGCACCTTATCTTCATGGAGCCCGGACTTTCCTCGATGCCGGCAAGCCGACACCGCGGTCATCCAACCATCTGGCCGGCGGACCATGGTCGCCCGGGGCACTGGGGTCAAGCGGCGGGGATTTGGGCCGCAACAGCGGCGATCAAGCTTTCGGTTTCGGAATCGAGCAGTCCATCGGCGCGCGCGGGCCGGAACCGCTGCTGGAATGCGGTAATCACATCCTTCGCGCCGGTCAGTGGGTCGAGCATGTCGCCCCCGGCATCGTCAGGAACCGCGTATCCAATGGCGGAAAGCGCCCGCCACGGGCTTTCAACGGTGCCACCGCCGGCCATGGGCCAGAAGCCGATGCGGGCTTTGGCGAGCACGGCCCACGGGAACAGTTCACCGGGGTCCTGCTTGCGCCCGGGGGCGATGTCCGAGTGTCCCACCACGTCGTGCGCGGCGATCGGGTGGCGCGCCAGGATCTCCCGCGACAGCGCGATCAGCGCGTCGACCTGTGCCTGCGGGAATGCGCGATAGCCGAAGGTATGGCCCGGATTCACCAACTCGATGCCGATCGAGGTGCTGTTGATGTCGCGCGTCCCGCGCCAGAACGCGCGGCCCGCGTGCCAGGCGCGGCGATCCTCATCCACCAGGGCAAAGATCCGTCCATCCTCTTCGATCAGGTAATGGGCGCTGACTTCCGCCGCGGCATCGCAAAGCCGTGCCAACGCCGCGGGTCCGGTCTCCATGCCGGTGTAATGAAAAACGAGGTGGCGCACCCCTACGTGGCCCTCCACGGGCAAGCGAGCCCCGCTATTCGGCGATTGATGCGTGTGGACAAGTGAAAGTGTGGTCTGGGTCACGTCACAAGCTACCACGGCTCATGTTATGGGATCGACTGTCGGGCCCACGCCGTTACAATCAAATATCCACGTTGCGCTTGTGGGCGCGCCCTTAGGATCTTGCGATGACGTATTGCGTCGGTCTGTGTCTGCGCGACGGTTTGGTGATGATCGGCGATTCCCGCACCAATGCGGGCATCGACAACATCAACTCGTTCCGCAAGCTGCACGTCTTCGAGAAGCCGGGCGAAGCCGTCATCACGCTCGCGACATCGGGCAACCTGTCGATCACCCAATCGGTCGTCAGCATGATGACCGAGGGCTTGCCGAACCCGGAGACCGGCGAAGTGGAGACGCTCCTGCGCGCGCCCACCATGTTCAAGGCCGCCCAGCTGGTCGGCCGTGCGATGCGCGAGGTGTACCGCCTGGACGGCGAAAGTCTGGAGAAACACGGCGGCCGGTTCGATGCCTCGATCCTGGTCGGCGGCGAAGTGGGCGATCGCCGCATGCGGCTGTTCATGGTGTATTCGGCCGGCAATTTCATCGAAGCGTCGAGCGATACGCCGTTCCTGCAAATCGGCGAACATAAGTACGGCAAGCCGATCCTCGACCGCGCCATCACCTACGACACCGAACTCTATGAGGCGCTCAAGATCGGCCTCATCTCCATGGATTCGACCATGCGCTCCAATCTTGCCGTTGGCCCGCCGATCGATTGCATGATCCAGCGCCGCAGTACCCTCCAACTCGAACTTGCCAACCGGATCGAGGCGGGGGAGCCCTACTTTGAGGACCTGCGGCGGCGTTGGTCCGAGGCCCTGCGGGCCACGCACCAAGCCATTCCGGCGCCGCCCTACGGGCGTCAGAGCGCTAAGGTTGAACCGCTTAATCCGCGGTCACGAAGCGCCTAAAATTTAAGCGCGATATTTTTTTGCTTTTATCTTGAGCAGATAGTGCTCGGCGCGTCATGAATCGACTCTACAGAGGGGGAGTCGAAGCATGGCCTTCGACGAGATGCGCGGTGACGACGGAGGGGTGCGCCTGCCATACGCAGGCGTAGCGCGGTGGCTCGACGCCGTCTCCCCCGATCAGCTCGCGCGGCGGCGCGCCGAGGCGGAACTGTTCTATCGCCGCGGCGGCATTACTTTCGCGGTCTACGGCGACGCCCAGGGCGAAGAGCGCATCATTCCGCACGACATCGTGCCGCGCGTTCTGTCGAGCGCGGAATGGACGCGCCTCGCCAGCGGTCTCGAGCAGCGGGTACGCGCGCTGAATCTGTATCTCGCCGACATCTACGGCGCGCAGGAAACGCTGCGGGCCGGCGTCGTGCCGGAAGACCTCGTGTGGCGCAATCCCGCGTTCCGGCCGGAGATGGTGGGCTTCCGCGTCCCCCATGGCGTGTACGTTCATGTCGCCGGCATCGACGTAGTGCGCATCGACGCCGACGACTTCTACGTGCTCGAGGACAACGCGCGCACGCCGTCGGGCGTCTCCTACATGCTGGGCGGGCGTGAGATCTCCATGCGCCTGATGCCGGAGCTGTTCGCCGCGCACCGCGTCGCGCCGATCGAAAACTACGCCAACGAGCTCCTGGCCGCGTTGCGCTCGGTCGCGCCGCGCGGGGGCACGGCGCCCACAGTCGTTCTGCTTACGCCGGGCCAATTCAATTCCGCCTACTACGAGCATTCGTTCCTCGCCGACCGCATGGGCGTCGAGTTGGTCGAGGGCCGCGACCTGTTTGTGCGCGACGACGTGGTCTACATGCGCACCACCGAAGGTCCGCGCCGCGTCGACGTGATTTACCGGCGCATCGACGACGACTTCATCGATCCCTTGGTGTTCCAGCCCGATTCCATGCTCGGCGTGTCGGGTCTGTTCAGCGCTTACGTGGCGGGCAACGTCACGCTCGCCAACGCCATCGGCACCGGCGCGGCGGACGACAAGGACATCTATTCCTACATGCCGGAGGTGATCCGCTTCCTCCTCGGTGAGGAGCCGATCCTCAAGACCGTTCCGACGTGGCGTTGCCGGGAGCGTGAAGGCCTTGCCTATGTGCTCGATCATCTGCCGGAACTCGTGGTCAAGCGCGTCGACGGGTCGGGCGGCTACGGCATGCTCGTCGGCCCCCATGCGACGCGGGCGCAGATCGAAGACTTCGCCGTACAGCTCCGTGCACATCCGGAGCGCTATATCGCGCAGCCGACGTTGTCGCTCTCGACCTGTCCCGCCTACGTCGAGAACGGCATCGCGCCGCGCCACGTCGATCTGCGGCCGTTCGTGCTCACCGGCGCGGATGGTATCCGCACCGTCCCCGGCGGATTGACGCGCGTTGCCCTGCGCGAGGGATCGCTGGTGGTGAATTCAAGCCAGGGCGGCGGTACCAAGGACACCTGGGTGGTGGAATGCTGAGTCGCACCGCCGATAGTCTCTTCTGGCTTTCGCGCTACGTCGAGCGTGCCGACTTCGTGGCGCGCATCCTCGAGACCGCCAACCGCCTGGCTTCGCTGCCCACCAGCTACATCGGTCATGGCAACGAGTGGGAGAGCGCGCTGGCTACCGCCGGCTGCGCCGAGGCGTTCGCGCAGCATCACGACGCGGCGACGCCGGAGGCGGTCACGCATTTCCTGGCGTTCTCCGGCGACAACCCATCGTCGATCTGCCGGAGCCTGGAAACCGCGCGCTTCAACGCCCGAGCCGTGCGCACCGCGCTCACGACCGAGATGTGGGAGACCATCAACGGCGCCTGGCTCGAGATGCAGGAGTTCAGGCCCGAGAAGTTCCCCATGGAGGAGATCCCGCGCTTCCTGGAATGGGTGAAAGAGGTCTCCTTGCGCTTCGACGGCAGCGGCTATCGCACCATGCTGCGCAACGACGCGTTCTGGTTCACCCGCCTGGGCATCTTTCTCGAACGCGCCGATTCCACCGCGCGCATCCTCGACGTGAAGTTCCACTTCCTGCTGCCGGAGAATTCCACCGTCGGCGGCGGCGTGGACTACACCCAATGGACCGCGATCCTGCGCGCGGTGTCGGCCGCCACCAGCTATCACTGGGTCTACCGCGAGAGCCTGCAGCCATGGCTGGTCGCCGATCTTCTGATCCTCAAGGAGCAGATGCCGCGCTCGCTTGCCGCCTGCTACCGCGAGATTGTCACCAACCTTGACCTGCTGGGCGCCGCCGGGGGGCGCCGCGCCGCCGCACAACGCACCGCACATGCGGCCTACCGTAAACTCAGCAACGAACGCATCGAGCGCATCTTCCAGACGGGCCTGCATGAATTCATCACCGATTTCATCGCGCAGAATGCCCGTATCGGCGCCGAGATCACCGCGCAGTATTTGGCCTGATATGCAGATCAACGTTCGCCATCGCACGCGCTACACCTACGACGAGCCGGCCAAGTCCGTGCTGCAGGTCCTGCGCATGACACCGCGCAATCACGAAGGCCAATTCATCCGCGCCTGGCGGCTGGAGGTGGACGAGGACGCGGTGTTGCGCGCCGGCGAGGATTCCTTCGGCAACATCACCCACATGATCTCGCTGACGGGGCCGATCGATACGCTCACGATCACGCTCGAAGGCACAGTGGAGACCGCCGACACCAACGGCATCGTGCGCGACGCCATCGAACGTTTCCCCGTGCGTCTCTATTTGCGCCAGACGCCGTTGACCATGCCCAACCCGGTGCTCGTCGACTACGCCCGCACCGCCGTTGGCGGAATCGCCGAGCCGCTCGAGCAGCTGCATGCGCTGCTGGCGGCGATCCATCGCGATGTCATGTTCGACACCTCGATCACCACCACCACGACCACGGCGGCGGAATCCTTCGCGATGAAGCGCGGCGTCTGTCAGGACTTGGCGCACATCTTCGTCGTCTGCGCGCGGGAACTCGATATTCCGGCGCGCTATGTCGGCGGCCACCTGTGGCGCATCGACGGCGCGACGCAGCAGCCCGCCGGCCATGCCTGGGCGGAAGCTTATGTCAGTGGCCTGGGGTGGGTCGGGTTCGATCCCGCCAACGGCATCTGCATTACCGATGCGCATGTCCGCGTCAGCGCGGGGCTCGACTATCTCGGCGCCGCGCCGGTGCGCGGCACGCGCTTCGGGGGCGAGAGCGAGAACCTGACGGTCAGCGTGCAGGTCGAGCAGGCCATGTCGCAACGGCAGGGATAAGTAAAAGGAGGCGCCGCGTGACCTATTGTGTAGCGATGCTGGTGCGGCAAGGGCTCGTCATGATCTCCGACAGCCGTACGAACGCGGGGATCGACAACATCAACACCTTCCGCAAGCTCCACTTGTTCGAGCATCCGGGCGAAGCGGCGATGGCGCTGGCAGTGTCGGGGAACCTCTCGGTCACGCAATCCGTCGTCAACATGGTCACCGAGGGCCTGAAAGATCCGGAGACCGGCGAGGTCGAAACGCTTCTCGGCGTCACCAGCATGTTCAAGGCTGCGCAATTGGTGGGCCGCGCGATGCGCGCGGTCTCCAACCAGGACGGCGACAACATGGAGCGCCACGGCGCGCACTTCGACGCGCAGATCCTGCTGGGCGGCCAGCTGAAGGATCGCCGCCTGCGCCTGTTCCTGATTTACCCGGCCGGCAATTTCATCGAGGCCTCCAGCGACACCCCGTTTCTGCAGATCGGCGAGCACAAGTACGGAAAGCCCATCCTGGACCGCGCCGTCACCTTCGAGACCGAACTCTACGCGGCCCTGAAGATCGGGCTGATCTCGATGGATTCGACCATGCGGTCCAATCTGGCGGTCGGGCTGCCGATCGATCTGGCTATCCTGCCGCGGGATGCGCTGAAGATCGAACTGTCCTACCGCATAGAACAGGGCGACGAGTACTTCTCCAATCTGCGCCAGCGGTGGTCGGAGGCGCTGCGCGCCACGCATCAGGCGATTCCGCGGCCGCCCTATGCCGGCGTTTCCGGGCGCTAGCCTGAGTTGACGGACTTCTGCAAACGGCTCATTTTTCGGCTGCGCCGCGGGGATGGAATGCGGCGCCCTTGAACCGGGGTTTGCAGACATGACCACCTACACCGTTCCGTTGCGCGACATGCGCTTCGTGCTGCACGACGTGTGCAATGCCGCCGACACCTTGAGCGCGCTGCCGGGCTACGAAGAAGTGTCGCCGGACCTGATGGACGCGGTGCTCGAGGAATGCGCCAAGCTGTGCGAGGGCGTGCTCTTGCCGCTCAATCAGAGCGGCGACAAGGAGGGCTGCACCTTCAAGGACGGTAACGTCACTACGCCGAAAGGCTTCAAGGAAGCCTATCGCCAATACGTCGACGGCGGCTGGTGCGGCCTGACCGCGAGCCCCGACTACGGCGGACAAGGTCTGCCGGAAACCGTCGACTACCTGGTCGCGGAAATGGTCGGCTCCGCCAATCTTTCGTTCGGGCTCTATCCGGGTTTGACGCAGGGCACGATCCTCGCGCTCTCTGCCCACGGCAGCGATGACCAGAAGGCGCGCTATCTGCCGAAGCTCGTCAGCGGCGAGTGGCAGGGCACCATGTGCCTGACCGAATCCCACGCCGGCTCCGATCTCGGGCTCTTGCGCACGAAGGCGGTGCCGAACGGCGACGGCAGCTACGCCGTCACCGGCACGAAGATCTTCATCTCCGCCGGCGAACACGACATGACCGCGAACCACGTGCATCTCGTGCTCGCGCGCCTGCCGGACGCGCCGGAAGGCAGCCGCGGCATTTCCATGTTCCTGGTTCCGAAATTCCTGCTGGACGCCGACGGTGCACCCGGCAAGCGCAACGCGGTCGCGTGTGGCTCAATCGAACACAAGATGGGCATGAAAGCGTCCGTCACGTGTGTGATGAACTTCGACGGCGCCACCGGCTGGCTGGTTGGTGCTCCGCACAAGGGTCTCGCGGGCATGTTCACCATGATGAACAAGGAGCGCATGTTCGTCGGCGGCCAGGGCATCAGCCAGGCGGAGACCGCCTATCAAAGCGCGGCGGCCTACGCGAAGGATCGCATTCAGGGCCGCGCGGCCACCGGCGCGGCGCGTCCCGACAAGGCGGCCGATCCGATCATCGTGCATCCGGATATCCGCAACAAACTCCTGCACGCGCGCAGCATCACGGAGGCACTGCGTGCGCTCGGCGTGTGGGCGCATCTGCAGGTCGACATCTCCCACAAGCACCCGGATGCGAAAGTGCGCGAGCACGCCGACGATATGGCCGGCCTTATGACGCCAATCCTCAAGGCGTCCGGCACCGACTTTGGGTCCGACATCACCAACAGCTGCCTTCAGGTTCTCGGCGGCCACGGCTACATCGGCGAACACGGCATGGAGCAGCTGGTGCGTGACGTCCGCATCACCGCGATTTACGAAGGCACCAACGGCATCCAGGCTCTCGACCTGGTGGGCCGCAAGCTCGGCATCGCGGGCGGGCGGCTGTTCACCGGCTGGTTGAAGGAAGTGGATCAGTCCCTTGCGGGTCTGAAGGGCCGCAACGACTTGCGCGAGTTCGTCGCGCCGTTCGAGGATGCGGTTGCGCGATTGAAAGGCGCGACCCAGTGGCTGAACGAAGCCGCCGCCTCGGATCCTAACGCGCGGGGCGCCGCCGCCAATGAGTACCTGCGTCTGTTCGCGCTGACGGTGTTGGGGTGGATGTGGGTGCGCATGGCCGCGGTCGCTGCGGCGAAAACGGATTCCGGCGATCCCTACTATGAAACCAAGCTGCACGTCGGCCGCTATTTCATGTCGCGGGTGTTGCCGCAGACCGCTGCGGTCGATGCAGTCATGCGTAGCGGCAGCGCGCCGTTGATGTCGCTGGCCGAAGCGGCATTTTAGTTAGTAGGCAAGTTTGTGAACCACAGCGGCAACCACAGCGGCGGATCATTCTTACCACCGTAGAACGCCGAGAGCTTTCATCCGACCAAGGGACGCGTGGTCACGTCGCTTGGATGCGATGCGCGCAGCAGTGTTCGGGACTCATCACGCGCCGGTCACGACCGGCGCGTGTGAGTCTGCGGAGAAAGCTCTAGCGGCTTTCGGTTTGGGTCGTGGTCTCCGTCGTGCTCGAGCGGCCCGGTGTGACCAACGTCGGGGGCGTCGTCGTGGTGGTGCTACGCTCGATCGTGGTCTTGCTCGAGGCGCCGCCCGCGGACGAATTGGTGCCGCTGCCGCCGCTTCCGCCGAAGAACAGGAACATGCCCAGACCGACAATCACGACCAATCCGCCCACGATGAAGTAGAGGCCGCCGTTACCGCCGTCGCCAGAATTGTCCGCCATGTGGTTACTCCCTGTTTGTGATATGGTCTTAGAAGGCAAGCACGGACCGTTGCGTTACTCGGGGAACGCCAAGCAAAGCCAATGGTTCCCGCCACAACCCGGGGTAAGGCAACGGGGGGGCTACCCCAGACGTTTAATTGCGGATTAACCGGTCAACCGCTAAACCATTGGGGGTAGGGATCGGCTCGCACGCAGGGACGTCCAGAAGGACGACCGCGACCGGTCACAGGCGGAGCGCCAGAGTTAAAAGATGTCGCTGACTTCAACCCAAGTAAATGCGCTGACCACGACGGTCTTGAGCGCGCTCACGACCACGCAGTTCCAGCAGTTCAGCGCGATCGAGCTCGGCTACCTGAGCACGACCCAAGTCACGACCTTCAGCACCACGCAGATCAACGCGCTGGTGACCAGCCAGCTTAAAGGCCTGAACAGCACCTTCGTGTCCTCGCTATCGACCACGCAGGTCGCGGGTATGGACACCACTGAACTCAATCAATTCGCCGCCTCGCAGTTGCGCGCCCTCGGCACGAACGCGCTCGCGGTCCTGTCCACGACGCAGCTCGGCGCATTGCCTGCCGACAAGATCAGCGCGCTGGCGGGCACCCAGGTCAGTTCGCTCGCCGCCACGATCCTGCAGGCGCTCTCCACGGCGACCTTGCGTGGATTGAGCACCGCCCAAATCAAGTCGTTGGATACCACCGCGTTCTCGTCCTTGACTACGACCCAAGTTCTGGCCCTCAGCGGCACGCAGCTTTTCTACCTGAGCAGCGCGAACTTCGCGGGCCTCACCACGACGATCATCAACACCCTCAACACCGCTCAATTGAAGGGATTGTCGACTACCGAATTTGCCGATATCGCCGATACCCAACTCCAGGCGATCGACCCCGGCGCGATTCCCAACCTTCTGGTGAATCAGATTCGTTATATCTCGACGACCAACATCGCCGCGATGACAACGACCCAACTTGGCGGCCTGACGGCCTATCAAATCGGTGGCCTCACGGCCCCGCAGGTCCGCGCGATCCCAGGGGGAAACCTTTTCCAGCTCGCGACCACGCAGATCGCGGCGTTAAAGGTCACCCACATCGCCGCGCTGACGACGACCAGCTTGAGCGAGATGACGTCGACGCAGGTGGGGATTTTGACGGCCACGCAGCTCAAGGGTCTTGCAGGCACGCAGCTCGCGGTTCTCTCGACGGTGCAGATGGCGGGCATCTCGCAGACCCGTATCGCGGGTCTGTCGACGCAACAATTGACGCAGCTCAGCACCAGCGTGATCTCGAGCCTGACGACGGTGCAATTCGGCGGGCTCAGCCGTGCGCAAATCATGGCGCTGACGACGTCACAGATCTCCAGCCTCACCACCGAGCAGATCGATGTGCTGAGGCCGACGCAGATTCAGGGCTTCTCCACCCGGCAGATCATCGCGCTCGATACCACGCAGCTCAATGCCATCACGACGACGGGGATCGCGGCCTTGAAGCCGACGCAGATGGCGGGCCTCAACTCCACCGACATCGGCTCCTTCAGCACGACCCAGGTGGTCGCATTCTCGACCGTCGATCTGAAGGCGCTGAACTCCCTGCAGAAGGCCGCGTTCACGTCGGACCAGATCGCCGTCATGTCTGCCGCGCAAGTAGCGATCCTCACCGGCTGAGGCGCCTCGGCAATATTTGCCGTATGCGGCGCGCATCGCTTTTGCCCGCACGAGACTAAGCCTTTCTCCCGCCTTGCTTTTTTGTCAGCGCGGCCTGGCACGCTTCCTGCATCGTCCATTCTGAATCATCGCGCCTAGATGGCGTGGACAAGGGACGACGACGATGGGCGGCCACATCAACGGCAATATCAACGGCGACATCTACACCCGCTATCGCCAGGCGGTGGAGCAGCTCGGCCAGGGCATGAGCCGCTGGCGCGCCATGGGTGTCGCAGCGAACGCGATGACGGCCGAGTCCGCGCCGACGCCGGCGGCTGAACGCTGGCGGTCCGCCGGCGTGCAACTGGATGAGCAGGTCGCCCGCCAGCTGATTGAAGCCCAGGCCGACGCCGAGGAATCCGACGGTACGGAAGGCGAGGGCGAAGGCGAAATCGATCCAGGGATGGCAGACCCAGGCGAAGTCGATCCGGGTGAGGTCGATCCGGGGTCCGAAGATCCGGGCGAAGTCGATCCCACGCCGGAAATGCCGGTCGAGCCCGCGCCTACCCCCGCGCCGATGCCGGATGTTGTCACGCCTCCGCCGGTAGACGTACCTCCGGTCGTCGACGCGCCTCCAGTCGTCGTCGCGCCGCCGGTCCTGCAGCCGCCGGTGGTTCTGCCGCCCGCGCCGCCGGCCACCACACCCGCACGGACCGCGCTGAGCGCGCTGGTCAAGGCGCGCAATGATTCCGTCGATCCGGTGCTTCAATCCAAGCGGCAACTCTTCGGCGGCATCGATACCGACCGCGACGGCTCGATTGCCGCGAGTGAACTCACCGCGGCGGTCGGCAAGGGCGGCGGCAACGCGGCCGAGGCCGAAGCGCTGCGCGCGCAGCTCGATCCCTCGGACTCGGGTACCATCACGCAACAGCAGTTCGTCGACAATCTGCCGGACCCCTGGTTCCAGCAGATCGATTTCGAGTCCGGCAATCCCATGTCCATGCCCGGCAATACGGCGGGCGAGGCTGCCGCGGCGCTCTACATGAGCGGCGTGTCGGCCACGCAGGTCGAACGCCCGGCGGCGCGGGCGCCCTCTGCCGGCGTGTTGTCGCCCTTCGACATCGACCGCAACGGCTCGCTGCAGCTGCATGAGTTGATGGCTGCCGTCCAACGCGGCGGCGGCACCGCGCAGATGGCGCAGTCCGTGGCGTCCTATGCCGATCCCAACGGCGATGGCATGACCTTCGACTCCCTTGCCCATCTCCACCTGCAGTCGAACCCGCTGTTCGAGACGGAGTCCTACATTTCGACGGTCGACATGAATGCCCAAGCCGGGCTGCAGGCGCTGTTCGGCGCCATGTCTGTCGAGAACGCGCCTGAACGAGTCGCGGCGCGTGAATTGTTTAGTGGCCTCGACGGAGACGCGGACGGCACTGTCGACGCTAGTGACGTGATGAATGCCGTCGCCACGGCCGGTGGTAGCAGCGAGGACGCGTCCGCGCTGTATGAGCAACTCGATCCCGAGAACACGGGAGGCATCACCATGGATCAATTCGTGGCAAACCTGCCGCCGATCGACATCAACGCCAATGGCATGATGAGCGTCCGGGCGCCCGCGCCGGTTCAGCCGATCCCGGTTGATCCGACCGTAGCCCAGACGGGCATGCCCTCGCCGATGTCGAGCGACGTGATGTCGGTCCTGCTCGGGCTGCAGAGCAGCGGCTGGGCGTCTTAAGCACGATCCGGAAAAGTGGACACCGGTTTTCCGACTAGATCGTGCCCAGAACTCAAGCCTTAAAGGCCTTGAGCACGTAGACCCGTATCGCGCTCGACAGATTGCCCGCGCGGCTGTCGTCAATTTTTGTGATCAGCTCATTGAGGGACAAGCCCTCGCGATCGGCGAGTTCCTTGAGTGCGTCCCAGAAGGGCGCCTCGATGGAGACGCTTGTGCGATGCCCGGCGATCTCGACGGAGCGCTTGCGGATCAAGTAGAGGGCCCGGTCATGTCCGAGGGGCGCACCCACAAGTCGAACTGATCCCCGGTGACATAGCCGAGGCGAAGCGCGGCCTCGCGCAGCGTGAGGTCGTGTTTGTGGGCGGTCTTGGCGATCTCGGCGGATTTGTCGTAGCCGATGTGCGGCGCGAGCGCGGTCACCAGCATCAGCGAGCGTTCGACATGCATAGCGATGGTTTTCAGGTTGGGCTTCAAGCCCGCGATGCAGTGTTCGGTGAAGCTTTCCGACGCATCCGCCAGCAGTTGAATCGATTCCAGTACGTTGCGCACGATCACCGGCTTGAACACGTTGAGTTCAAGGTGGCCGAAGGATCCGGCAATGGTCACCGTGGTGCCGTTGCCCATCACCTGCGCGCAGACCATGGTGAGTGCTTCCGCCTGGGTCGGGTTCACTTTGCCCGGCATGATCGAGGAGCCCGGTTCGTTCTCAGGCAGGTCGAGCTCGCCAAGGCCTGAGCGGGGGCCCGAAGCCAAGAGTCGGATGTCGTTGGCGATCTTCATCAGCGACACGGCGATGGTGGTGAGGGCGCCGGCGCACTCCACCATGGCGTCGTGGGCGGCCAGCGCTTCGAAGAAGTTCGGCGCCGGCTGGAATGTCTGGCCCGTCAGCTTGTTCAGCTCCGCCGCGAAACGGTCCGCGAAGCCCTTTTTCGCGTTCAGCCCCGTGCCGACCGCCGTGCCGCCCTGGGCGAGCATTAGCAGGCGGGGCAGGGTGGCGCGCGCGCGCTCCACGGCGAACGCGGCCTGCGTGGCGTAGCCGGAAAATTCCTGGCCGAGCGTCAGCGGCGTGGCGTCCTGCAGATGCGTGCGGCCGATCTTCACGATGCCGTGGAAGTCCTTCGCTTTCGTTTGCAGCGCATCGCGCAAGCCCTCAAGCGCGGGCACAAGCCGATGGACAAGTTCTTGCACCGTGGCGACATGCATCACCGTCGGGAAACTGTCGTTGGAGGATTGGCCGCGATTGACGTGATCGTTGGGGTGCACCGGCGACTTTCCGCCACGGCCCTTGCCGAGAATTTCGTTCGCGCGTCCCGCGATCACTTCGTTCGCGTTCATGTTGGTCTGGGTGCCGGAGCCGGTTTGCCAGACCACCAGCGGGAATTCCGCGTCCAGCTTGCCGTCGATGACCTCCTGGGCGGCAGTCGCGATCGCTTCCGCCAGCTTGGGATCGAGTTCGCCCAGGGCGGCATTCGCCAGCGCCGCGGCTTTCTTCTGGTATCCCAGCGCGCGCACCACCGGCAGCGGCATGCGCTGGCCGCCGATCTTGAAGTTCTCCAGGCTGCGCTGGGTCTGAGCGCCCCAATAGCGGTCGGCGGGGACCTCGACGGCGCCCATGGTATCGGTTTCGGTGCGGGTGGCGGTCATTGCGCCAAGCGTGCGAGGAACGCCGTCGCGGCGTCAAGGGCTTCGCGCCAGTTGTCGTCTTGAGTCCGTCCCGAAGCCTTCCGGGGCTTCAGATCGTGGTCGCCGTCCTCGGCCCACTGCAGACGGATGTTCTTACGCAGCCGCAGCGCGCCGATTGAGTCTTTGTCCCCCATGGGGTCGCGCGCGCCCTGGCAGATCAGCGTCGGCACGGCGATATCGGCAAGGTGCGCCGTACGCGGCTTGTCCTTACGCCCCGCCCCATAGAATGGATAGCCGAGACACAGGAGACCGATGACGGACTCCGGCGGCGGTTCCTCCGCGGCAATCAGGCTCGCCATCCGCCCGCCCATCGACTTCCCGCCGATGACGACCGGGCCTTTGATCTCCGCGATCACATCGCGCCAGGTTTGCAGCAGCACCGGCGCACGGTCCGGCGGCTTCTTCTTTCCCGTCGTCCGCCGCGCCGCCATGTATTGAAATTCAAACCGCGTCACGCGGAATTTCGCCTTCGCGATGCCCTCGGCGAAGAACGTCATGAATGGCGTATCCATCGGCGCTCCCGCGCCGTGCGCGAGCACGACCGTCAGCGGCGCTTTCTTTGGGCCGTCGTGAATGAAGTCCAAAGCGCTAGGTGAGCTGCGCGAAGAAGTCGTTGCCCTTGTCGTCGACGACGATGAAGGCGGGGAAGTCTTCCACTTCGATCTTCCAGATCGCTTCCATCCCGAGTTCCGCGTACTCGATCACTTCGACCTTCTTGATCGACTTCTCGGCCAGCATGGCGGCCGCGCCGCCGATGGAGCCGAGGTAGAAGCCGCCGTGCTTCTTGCAGGCTTCCGTGACCGCCTTGGACCGGTTGCCCTTCGCCAACATCACGAGCGAGCCGCCGGCGGCCTGCAGCGCATCGACGTAAGAATCCATGCGGCCCGCCGTGGTCGGTCCAAACGCGCCCGAGGCATAGCCTGTCGGCGTCTTGGCGGGGCCGGCGTAGTAGACCGGGTGCTGCAACATGTAGTCCGGCAGGCCTTCGCCGCGATCCAGCCGTTCTTGCAGCTTCGCGTGCGCGATATCGCGCGCCACCACCATCGGGCCGGTGAGCGACACGCGGGTCTTGGTCGGATACTTGCTCAGAATAGCGCGGATCTCGCTCATCGGCTTGGTGAGGTCGATCTTCACCACCTCGTCGGGCAGCTTCTCGGCTTTGATCTCCGGCAGGTAGTGCGCGGGATCGGTCTCCAGCTGCTCGAGATAGATACCGTCCTTGGTGATCTTGCCGAGGATTTGCCGGTCCGCGGAGCAGGACACGCCGATGCCCACCGGGCACGACGCACCATGGCGCGGCAGGCGGATCACGCGCACGTCGTGGCAGAAGTATTTGCCGCCGAACTGCGCGCCGATGCCGAACTGGCGCGTCATCTCCAACACTTCCTTCTCCATCGCGACGTCGCGGAAGGCCTGGCCCTTGGTGCCGCCACTGGTCGGTAAGCCGTCGAGATAGCGCGCCGAGCCCAGCTTCACGGTCTTGAGGTTCATCTCGGCGGAGGTGCCACCGATCACGATGCTCAGGTGATAGGGCGGGCAGGCGGACGTGCCGAGGTGCTTGAGTTCCTCATTGAGGAACTTCTTCAGGCCGGCGGGATTGAGCACCGCCTTGGTCTTCTGGAACAGGAAGGTCTTGTTGGCCGACCCGCCGCCCTTGGCCATGAACAGGAACTTGTAGGCATCGCCTTCGGTCGCGTAGAGGTCGATCTGCGCCGGAAGGTTGTTGCCGGTGTTCTTCTCGTCGAACAGGGACGTGGGCGACATCTGCGAATAGCGCAGGTTTAATTTGAGGTACGCCTCGGCCACGCCTTCGCTGATGGCTTGGGCGTCGTCGCCGGTGGTGAACACCTGCTGGCCCTTCTTACCCATGACAATCGCCGTGCCGGTGTCCTGGCACATGGGCAGGATCATGCCGGCGGCGATATTGGCGTTCTTCAGAAGCTCAAGCGCGACGAAGCGGTCGTTCGGCGACGCCTCCGGGTCGTCCATGATGTTGCGCAGCTGTTGCAGGTGGCCGGGCCGCAGCAGGTGCGACAGGTCCTTGAAAGCTTCCGCCGTGAGCTTGGCGATGGCCTTCGGGTCGATTACCAGCATGTCCTGACCGCGGAACTTCTCCACGGTGACGCCCTCGGTCCCCAGCTTGCGGTAAGGCGTCGCGTCCTTGGCGAGCGGGAAGATCTCGGAGAAGTCGGCGTCGAGCATGGCGGTATCCGTCATTCAAAATGGCAAGGGGACGCCGGGGCCACCAAGGAAGCAGGATGGCGGCCCGGCCGCTGCGGGGATTATATCGTGGATAGGGGCTGAGCCCAGACCGGGCGGCTATTTCTTCCGAAAAGCGTCCAGAGTCACGACCTTGCTGGCGCCTTCGGCGGTTTCCGGGGTGCTCGCCACCGGCCGCAGCTGCGGCACTTTGCGGCTGCCCTTGGCCTGGCGGGTGACCTTGGCCGAATCGAGCGGCACCGCGTCTTCCCGCGGTTCGTCGTCGTCGTGCAGCGGCGGATCGCCGGCGTCGTCGTCTTCCATGTCCAGTTCTTCGTCCGCCGCGGTCCGTTCCTCGAACTCGACGTGGAACTGCAGACCGAATTTGGCGTGGGGATCCGCGAACGCCGTGACGGCGGCGAAGGGGATGAACAGGCGCTGCGTGACGCCGGAGAAGCTCAAGCTGATCTCGAAGGACTCCTGAGACACTTTCAGGTCCCAGAACTGGTGCTGCAGCACAATCGTCATCTCATTCGGGTGCTGCGTCTTCAGCGTGTCCGCGATCTTCACGCCCGGATGGGTCGTGTCGAACGTGATGTAGAAATGGTGCGAGCCGGGCAGGCCTTGCGCCTCGGTGATCTTCAGCGCCTGGCGCAGCACGCCGCGCAGCGCATCCTCGACCATCTTCTCGTAGCTGAGTTTCGTGACGTCCATGACTTCCGAACTATGACTTCCGAACAAAAGCTTCCGACAAAAAAATACATGCCGCGCTTTCAGGCGACGGCACAAGAAAACATTGTCGTACGGGAAGCCGCCCCGGTTCAATGGGGTAAGCACACCACAAGAAATGCGCGGAATACGGTGGGCGGCTGCGGAAGAAAGTGAGGGGGCTTCTGTTGCCCGGTGCCCCCCCGAACCGCGCTTTGGACATATAATCTAGCGGCCGTTAGGCAGCGAGACGGACGTCCTCAACGAGTGCAACGTTGTCGTTGGCACTTTTAGGATCGGCCCGATGACGGCGGAACCATGCCGGGAACAACTTTTGTCTTTACTGCGCACGTCGAGCCTGTTTCGTCCCCAAAGACTCCGCACGGCCGAGGACAACATCGGCAACGGGAGGAAGATGGTGGAGACGCCGGGCACTGCCCCCGGGTCCGCTACGCTTATTCCACAAAAGGTTTAGCGCCATAGCCGTGTTGCCACGGCACCCCTAATATAGGGCGTCTTGGCGATATTGCAAATGAACGCCCGCCAAGCGATTGAATAACCAGAGCGTTTCTCGCCTTCACCAAAAGCGGATAGGCTAAAACGCCAAAACGGATTCTCTGAGCGCCCCGATGCAGCAGTATCTCGACCTTCTCGACCGCGTCCTGACCACCGGTGTCCGCAAGACCGACCGGACGGGGACCGGCACGCTGTCCGTGTTCGGTTATCAGATGCGCTTCGATCTGGCGCAGGGCTTCCCGCTGCTCACCACCAAGAAGCTTCACCTCAAGTCGATCGTCTATGAACTCCTGTGGCTCCTGAAGGGCGACACCAATGTCCGCTTTCTGAAGGACCATGGCGTCTCGATCTGGAACGAATGGGCGGACGCGAACGGCGAACTCGGGCCCGTCTACGGCAAGCAGTGGCGCAGCTGGGCGACCCCCGGCGGCGGCACAATCGACCAAATTTCCCAGGTGGTCGACAGCCTGAAAAAGAACCCCGATTCGCGGCGGCACATCGTCACGGCGTGGAATCCGGCGGACGTGGGCAGCATGGCCCTGCCGCCCTGCCACGCCTTCTTCCAGTTCTACGTCGCCGACGGAAAGCTCTCCTGCCTGATGTATCAGCGCAGCGCGGACATTTTCCTCGGCGTGCCGTTCAACATCGCGTCCTATGCGTTACTCACGGCCATGATGGCCCAAGTCGTCGGCTTGAAGTCCGGTGAGTTCATTCATGCGCTTGGCGATGCGCATATCTATCTGAATCACCTTGAGCAGGTTCGCGAGCAATTGCAGCGCAAGCCCCGCGCGTTGCCGACCTTGAAGCTCAACCCGGCGATCACGGACATCTTCGGCTTCGCTTTCGAAGACATCGCCATCGAGAATTACAACCCCATGCCGCACATCGCCGGCAAGGTGGCGGTCTGAGCGTGGCGCGCATCCGTATCGCCTTCGTCGTCGCGCGGGCGGAGAACGGAGTGATCGGCCAGGACGGCAAGTTGCCGTGGCATCTGCCCGCCGATCTTCAGCACTTCAAGCGCCTGACCCTGGGCAAGCCCGTCCTCATGGGCCGCAAGACCTATGAGTCCATTGGCCGGCCCTTGCCGCGGCGGACCAACATCGTGATCACCCGCGATACGGCCTGGCGCGCCGACGGCGTGATGATCGCCCACGACATCCCCACGGCGCTCGCAATGGCCTACGAAGAAGCCCTTCGCGTCGGTGTCGACGAAGTCTCCGTTATCGGCGGCGCCGAGTTGTATCGCCAAATGCTGCAGCAGGTTCAGGTCATCTACCTGACCGAAGTGCACCGGGCCTACGCGGGCGACGCGCGGTTCGATTTACCTCTGGAAGGCTGGCGGGAAACCGCGCGGGAGCGGCATCCCGAATCGGACGGCCAGCCGGCCTACAGCTTCGTGACGCTCGAGCGCGCCGGGGCTTAAGGATTCCCCTAGGGGTTCATGGCGCAGACTTGGCTCATGTCGGTGACTACGCCGGTCTTCATGTTCCGCACCAGGTGCTGCAGATAGCCAGTGAAGGGGCTCTCGGCCTTTACGATAAAATGGAACATGTCGGCGGGTGCGTTGTAGCCGATGGCGTTCTGCATCGACAGCATCGAGGACATGGACTGTCCGTTCGCCGGGATCTGTCCGGTGCCCACGCCGCCAAGCCGCTGGCCGTTGCGGGCGTCATAAATCCCCAACAGCACGGTGGTCGGCACGCTGCCGGTGTTCTCGATCACGACGGTGCTGGGATACTCGTTGAAGATCGTGCTCGAATGCACGTTCAGCAACAGGTTCGGATCGCTTGTCGTCCGTGTGTCGCAGGTCGTGATGTTGGTCACCGCGCCGTCGGTCATCTGCCACAGCACGTGCTGGAAATAGCCGGTAAACGTGGGGCGGACCGATAGGGAATAGAATGCCGGCGGATTGGTGATGCGCACCGATCCGCTCAATTCCAGATCCCAGATCGAGTATTGCGCCGATGCGCCCGGTTGAATGACCGGACTGGTCCAGGTGCTGAGCATGGTGCCCGTGGCGTAGTCGGCGAGGGTGATATTCACCGTGCCGGGCACGCTGCTCGGGTTGTACAGCCGCACGAAGGATTGCGACTGCCGCTGGGCGGAGGAGAACACCGACGCCACGCGCAGGCCGCTCGAGAGGTTCTGCGCGACTTCGATCGTGTTCACGCCGTAGGCCATCCAATCCTTCAACAGTGCCTGGTTCCAACCGTCGTACCAGGGGCCGCCGGCGCGGTCGTTGAGATCGTCGCCGTAGGAAAGCGAGCCGACCAGCACCGGGCGTCCGGTCGCGGGCTCGTTGATCCAGAACGGACCGCCCGAGTTGCCGCCGCTGGAATCGATGGCGAACTCACGCACGTGGCTATTGCGCAGCGACAACGAGCGCTCGTTGCCGGTGTGTGTCCATGCCGTGAAAGTCGGAGAGCCGGCGACGTAGGCCGGATAGCCCCCGCTGATCCCCGGGCTGGTGGTGGAGGAATAGACCACCGGCATGAACGTGGACGTATGCGTGAATGGCGTCTTGAACTGAATGGCCGCGAAGTCGCTCTGATAGTCCGTCACCGGATAGGACTCGCTGCCGGAAATCTGGATCCAGCGCTGGGTGGTTTTCAGGTTTTGCCAATCCGCATGGCTCGCATAGGGACGCACGACCGACGAACTGCCGCTCGGCTGGTACTGTCCCGGATAGAACCGCGCCTGCACGACAAAACCGCCGCGGGGATTGTTGTGGATGCAGTGCCCGGCAGTCAGCACCGTGTAGGGGCTGACCAGCGTGCCGGAGCAGCGATAGCTCTCGCCGTTGGGGTAGGTCACCAAAAGATAGCCGATGGTGTTCCACGGATAGGCGGTGGTGTTGGCGACGCGCGTACGGTCTTCCACGCCCGCGGTCTGCGGCGTCGCCACGAACGTTTCCGGCTCCGCGACGATCACCGCATTCGACTTTGCGAGTGGCGTCGTATCGGCCGAATTGGGGTCGGACGATTTGGTGACCGGCACCGGCGGCGCCTCGCTGCTGAAGCTTTGCGCGCGCGCCACATCCGAACGCGGGTCGATCGGACGCTTCAGCGGCTCGACCTTCACGTCTTCCGGCATCTCGTCGCCCGGCGCGGCGAGCGCCTTCTCCACGGCGCCCGATGGCGCGCCGATGGCGAGACTGTCGGTCAGGAAGCCTTTGGCTTCCTCCGCGCTCAGCTGCCGCGCCTTCGGCACCATCTGGCTGATGCAGGCGAGCTTGAGCGCGTTGGGGGCGTCGGCGTTCGACAGATAGAATTCATTCCACTCCGCGTAATGGCCCTTGATCACCTGCCCGATGTGCATGGTGGTCAGGCTGTAGTTGGGCGGCGGTGCGGACGTGTAGCCGCAATTATACGCGGTGAGATCGGGCAGCTTGGTTGCTTGCGCGCGGGGCTGCGCCAGCGCCGGCATCGCGATGAACGCGCCAAGGAAAACGACGGAGAGCAATTTGCCACCGGATGTGGCGGACGAACCTGACACGACGTATCCCCCTTCCGCAGCGCGTAAGCGCTGCGATGGCCGTCGTGGGTTATCGCCCCAGCTGATCTCCCGTCTCGCGCGCCCCAGTGGCGCGCTTTCTGTCGGCCGCTTTACTTACGTCTGACGCTTGAACAGGTTGCCCAAACTGATCTTTGGGGCGGCGCGTTGCTTGCCATTCAGCT
Organism: Rhodospirillaceae bacterium; assembly: GCA_965279655.1. Taxonomy (GTDB): domain Bacteria; phylum Pseudomonadota; class Alphaproteobacteria; order Rhodospirillales; family Rhodospirillaceae; genus SCTM01. The sequence goes on along the minus strand of OZ257255.1, from coordinate 2,453,461 downwards.
TGTCCCACAGCCGTTCCGCGATCTTCATGTAAGCCTGCGCGTGGGGGCTGTCGGGCTCAGCATCGACGATTGGGTGACCACCATCGGAGGTTTCGCGGATTTTGAGGTCGAGCGGGATCTCACCCAGGAATTCCGCGCCCAGTTCGTCCGCGGTGCGGTGCGCGCCCCCGTGGGCGAAGATGTCCTCGCGATGCCCGCACTTCACGCATAAGTGGTAGCTCATATTCTCAATCACGCCGAGAATCGGCACCTCGACCTTGCGGAACATGTTGAGGCCCTTGCGCGCATCGAGCAGCGCGATGTCCTGCGGCGTCGACACGATCACCGCGCCCGACAACGGCACACGTTGCGACATGGTGAGCTGCGTGTCGCCGGTGCCCGGCGGCATGTCGATGATCATCACATCGATCTCGCCCCACTCGACGTCGCGCAGCATCTGTTCGAGGGCGCCCATCACCATCGGCCCACGCCAGATGATCGGATCGTCTTCCTTCACCATGAAGCCGATCGACATGACCTTGATGCCGTGGTTCGAAAGCGGCGTGACCTTCTTGCCGTCGGACTGCGGTTTCTGTCCGGCGAGGCCGAGCATGCGCGGCTGGGAGGGCCCGAAGATGTCGGCGTCGAACAGCGCCACCTTGCGGCCCTGCCGCGCCAGCGCCACCGCAAGGTTCGCCGCCGTCGTGGATTTGCCGACGCCGCCCTTGCCGGAGGCGACCGCCACCAGGAATTTCACCGTCGGCAGTTCGAGGCGGCCGCTGCCCTTGGCGGGCGACTGCGGCGCGGGCGCCGCGGCGGCGGTCAGGACCGCCGTCACCGACAAAACGCCTTTGAGCGCATGCACCGCTTTCTCGGCGGCGGCGCGTACCGGCTCCAGTTTCGGCCCCATTTCGCGGGGGACTTCGAGGGCGAAAGTGACGTGTCCGTCCTTCACCAAAACGTCCTTGGCCCAGCCCCGGCTCACCACATCGAGCCCCCCCGTACCGGAATCGACGGTCTTCAGGGCGGACAGCACTTCGGCTTGGGTGATCGGCATGGGCTGGAAATCTCCAGGAATCTAACCAGGTAACGTCTCAGTGAGGACAACCGGGGCAGCCAGGATCGAAGCTGGTTGATTTGCGACTGGGGGGCCGATGTCCTATAACGCGACGGTCGGTTTCAGCCCCGTCCAGCCCTCGGATGTCGCGGCAGGCGAAGGATTAATCCATTGTTTTACAAACAACAAGGCGGCGGACCCTGGGGCAGTGGCCCGTGGGGCGGCGGCGGCGGGGGCAATAATAACCCCTGGGGCGGTGGCAATCGCAGCGGCGGGGGTGGCAACTCAGGTGCCCCGGATCTGGAAGAATTGCTCCGGCGCAGCCAGGAACGCGTGCGGCGCTGGCTGCCGGGCGGCTTTGGCGGCGGGCGGACCCTTTGGGCCGTGGCCGGCCTGATCCTGCTGTTGTGGGGCCTGAGCGGCTTCTACCGCGTCCAGCCGGACGAGCAGGGTGTCGAACTCCTGTTCGGCAAGTATGTGAAGACCACCCAGGCGGGCCTGCGTTACTGGTTCCCCGGCCCGATGGGCGAAGTGGTGAAGCCGAAAGTCACCCAGACCAACCAGATCACCATCGGGTTCCGGGGGTCGGGGACCAATTTGCGCGACGTGCCGCAAGAATCCCTGGTGCTCACCGGCGATCAGAACATCGTCGACGTGAAGTTCGTGGTGCAGTGGCGTATCCGCAGCGCCGGCGAATTCCTGTTCAACATGCGTGATCCGGAAGTCACCGTGAAGGTCGCCGCCGAAAGCGCCCTGCGCGAGATCATCGGCCGTAATCCGCTGCAGTCCGTGCTGACCAACCAGCGCGATGCGATTGCGCAGCAGGGGCGCGAACTGCTCCAGCAGATCATGGACAGCTACAAGGCCGGCGTGACGATCCTCGACTTGCGCATCCAGAACGCGGATCCGCCGAAGGAAGTCATCGACGCCTTCAACGACGTCCAGCGCGCCAAGCAGGACGAAGAACGCCTGCGCAACGAAGCGCTCGCCTACCGCAACGACATCGTTCCCCGTGCCAAGGGTGACGCGGCCCGCATGGTGCAGGCGGCGGAAGCGCAGAAGTCGCGGCTGGTGAAGGAAGCGGAAGGTCAGGCGGCGCGTTTCACCGCGTTCTACCAGACCTATGCCGCCAACAAGGACATCACCGCGCGGCGCATGTATCTCGAAGCCATGCAGGAAATCCTGTCCAAGACCGACAAGATCCTGCTCGACGAGAAGGGGAGGGGGAACGGCGTCGTGCCGTACTTGCCGCTGCCTGAAGTCCAGCGCCGTCAAGCCAAGGAGGCGCCACAATGATCTCCGTTCGTCAGATTGGACTGATCGTCGGCGCGGTCGTCGCGCTGATGATTCTCAGCGGTTCGTTGTTCACCGTGCACCAGACCCATCAGGCGCTGGTGCTGCAGTTCGGCGAGCCCAAGCGGGTGGTCACCGAACCCGGCCTGCACGTGAAACTGCCGATGGTGCAGGACGTGTTCTATTACGACAGTCGCGTCCTCGATCTCGATCCGCCGGGGCAGGATATGTCGCTGATCGACCAGCGGCGTATCAACGTCGATGCCTTCGCGCGCTACAAGATCGTCGACCCGCTCACGTTCTTCCAGGCGGTGCAGACCGAGACCGCGTTCCGTGACCGCTTTGGCTCTATCCTGAACGGCAGCGTGCGCGACGCGTTGGGTCGCGCCGAACTCGCTGACGTGCTTGGCGACAAGCGCAACTTCGTCATGCGCGAAATCACCGACGCCGTGCGCCGCCGTGCGCCCGAGTTCGGGATTGAAGTCGTCGAAGTCCGGATCGGCCGTACCGATCTCACCCAGGACACCACCCAAGCCACCTACGGCCGCATGCGGTCTGACCGTATCGCCGAAGCGGCCGAGAAGCGCGGTTTGGGACAGGAGCAGAAGTCCCGAATCGAAGCCGAAGCGGACAGGGATCGGACCATCATCATCGCCGAAGCAGAGCGCGAGGCGCAGATCCTGCTGGGTGACGGCGAAGCCGAAAGCCGCAAGATCCTGAACGCTGCGCAAGGCAAGGACACCGAGTTCTATGCGTTCTTCCGGTCGCTCGAGGCCTACCGCGCATCCATGGGTGCTGGCACGACCATGGTCCTGAGCCCGGATTCGGAGTTCTTCCGCTACTTCAACAAGACCCCCGGCAAATAGCCGGGAACCGCTCGGATGTGGGGCGCGTAGGTGTTAACCTACGCGCCCTTCGCTTTTTTGAACCATGGAGCCTGACGTGAAAGCCCTCATTCGCGCGACAGCATGCCTCGCGGCCATGGTGCTCACGCTCGCGGCGCCGCTGGGTGCCAGCGCGCGAGGTCCGGATAACTTTTCCGAGATCGCCGAGAAGCTTCTGCCGTCGGTGGTGAACATCTCCACGACCCAGCTGGTCGACCGCAAGAAAGCCGATGAGGAAGCCGGCGAGGCGCCCCTCGAGGAGTGGTTCCGCGACTATTTCGACAAGCGGCGCGGGGAAGAGGACAGCGGCCGCAAGCCGACCAAACGGCGTCAGACGTCGCTGGGCTCCGGTTTCATCATCGACAAGACCGGCTACATCGTCACCAACAACCACGTCATCGAGAATGCCGACAAGATTTCCGTCATCTTGCACGACGATACGGTCCTCGATGCCAAGTTGATCGGCCGCGATTCCAAGGTCGATGTGGCGCTGCTGAAGGTCGAGACCAAGGTCGATCTCAAGCCGCTCGCCTGGGGCAACTCGGATCAGGCGCGGGTGGGCGAGTGGGTGATCGCCATCGGCAATCCCTTCGGGCTCGGCGGCTCCGTCAGCGCCGGCATCATCTCGGCCCGTGCGCGCGACATCAACGCCGGCCAATACGACGACTTCCTGCAGACCGATGCGGCGATCAACCGCGGCAACTCGGGCGGCCCGCTGCTCAACCTCGAAGGCCAGGTGATCGGCATCAACACCGCGATCTACTCCGTCACCGGCGGCAATGCCGGCGTCGGCTTCGCGGCCTCCGCCAATCTCGTCCGCCCGATCCTCGACGACTTGCGCAAGTTCGGCCGCACCCGTCGCGGCTGGTTGGGTGTGAAGATCCAGACGGTCAATCCCGAGATCGCGGAAAGCCTCGGGCTCGACCGCGGCCGTGGCGCGCTGGTGTCGCAAGCCGATCCGGGCGGTCCGGCGGCGAAAGCGGGCGTGCAGCAGAGCGACGTGATCCTCACGTATGACGGCAAGAACGTCGACAAGATGCGCGACCTGCCGCGCCTGGTCGCCGCCACGACCGTCGGCAAGACGATCGACGTGGTGGTCTGGCGCCGCGGCAAACAGATGACCTTCAAGATGAAGGTCGACGAGTTGAAGGACGACGGCGCGCCCGCGCTGGCGTCGATCGAACAGAAGAAAACCCCGGTTCAGATCACGCGCACGGAGCTGAAGTCCCTGGGCATCGGCGTCGCCGAGATCAGCGACAAGTCCCGCGAACGCTACGACATTCCGAACGATATTCACGGGCTCGTCGTGGTGGACGTGGACGAGGACGCGGACGCGGCCACCAAGGGCCTGAAGCGCGGCGACGTCATTGATGAAATCCAGCAGGCGTCGGTCGCCACGCCGGCCGAAGCGCAAACCCTCATCGATACCGCCAAGAAGGCCGGCCGCAAGAGCGTGCTGCTGCGCGTCGTCTCGGGCGACAATGTGCGCTTCCTGGGCGTGAAGATCGAAGGCTGACGGCATGATCCGGAAAAGTGGACTCCGGTTTTCCGATCAGATCATGCCCAACTAGAGAATCCCGATGCGGGTCGACTTCTACCACCTGCAAGACTCCCCGCTGGAGCGGGCGCTGCCCATTCTGCTGGAGCGGGCCATGCAGGCGGGCTTGCGCGCGGTGGTGATGGCGGCCTCCGACGATCGGCTCGAAGCGCTGTCCGGCATGCTCTGGACCTACAACGCCGATTCCTGGCTGCCCCACGGCACCACCAAGGACGGATTCGCGGCGGAGCAGCCGATCTGGCTGACCACGGACGAGGAGAACCCCAACGGGGCGAAGCTCCTGGTGCTCACGGACGGCATGTCCTCATCGCGTTTGGGTGAATTCGACCGCTGCCTCGACCTGTTCGACGGGACGAACGAGACCGCCACCGCGGGGGCGCGGGAGCGCTGGAAGGTCGTCAAGGCCGCCGGCCACGAACTCCACTATTGGCAGCAGACCCAGACCGGCTGGCAGGAAAAGGCCACCTAGGCCTGATTTAGCCCCGGCATTGCCTGCTAGGGCCCGGTTGTCTATAACCCGCGCGGTTTTCCGCCCTTTTCCCGACGAAAGAACAGTTCCATGGCCGTCCAACGCACTTTCTCGATCATCAAGCCCGACGCCACTCGCCGCAACCTGACCGGCAAGGTGAATTCCATGCTGGAAGCCGGTGGCCTGCGCATCGTCGCCCAGAAGCGCATCCAGATGACCACCGCCCAGGCCGAGAGCTTCTACGGCGTCCACAAGGAGCGTCCGTTCTTCAAGAGCCTGTGCGACTTCATGACCTCCGGTCCCGTGATCGTTCAGGTCCTCGAAGGCGAGAACGCCGTCGCCCGCAACCGCGAGATCATGGGCGCGACCAACCCGGCGAACGCCGACGCGGGCACGATCCGCAAGGAAGTCGCTGAGTCGATCGAAGCCAACTCCGTGCACGGCTCTGACTCGCCGGAGAACGCGGCCATTGAGATCGCCTACTTCTTCGCCGGCAGCGAAATCGTCGGCTAATTGAGAAAAGGGCGGGGCGATGTCGCATCTCCCCGCCCGTCCCAAGCTTGCGTTCCTCGCGTCCCACAATGGGACGAACATGCGCGCCATCGCCGCGGCGTGTCAGTCCGGCGTGTTAAGCGCCCAGCCCGTCCTGCTGATCAGCAACAACGGCGATAGCGGTGCCATCGCCTGGGCCAAGCAGAACCATGTCGACACGCGCCACATCAGCGCCAAGACCGCCGGCTCCGACGCCGCGGCGGACGAGGCTATCGCCGCGGAACTCTCCAGGGTCGGCGCCGATCTGGTGATCCTGGCCGGCTACATGCGCAAGCTCGGGCCGCAAACACTCAAGGTCTTCCACCGCCGCATCCTCAACGTGCACCCGGCGCTGCTGCCGAAGTTCGGCGGCCACGGCATGTACGGCGCACACGTTCACACCGCTGTGCTGAAGTCCGGCGACGCGGAAACCGGCTGCACCATTCACATCGTCGATGACGAATACGATCACGGCCCCGTGGTCGCGCAAGGCCGTGTGGCGGTGGAACCCGGCGACACCGCCGAGACGCTGGCCGCCCGCGTGCAGGCGCGGGAGCAGACGCTCTACGTGGACACCCTCACGCGCATTTTTTCCGGCGAGCTCGATCTCGACCGGTTATGAGCGTTTGCGGATGAGGGCGGGGCCCGCTTCCGCGACGATCACCCCGGCCATGACCAAGCCGCAGCCCAGCAGGGCAATCGATCCCAAACGTTCACCCAGCAGGATCGCGCCGGCAACGGCGGCGGCGACAGCCTCCAGCGACATGATCAGGGCGGCCTCCGGCGCCGGCGTATGACGTTGGGCAATGTTCTGCATCGTGAACGCAATTCCGCCGGAGATCAGCCCGGCGTAGAGGATCGCCGGCAGGGCGGCGTGGATGCCGCTCCAATTCACGGGCTCGACCGCGAAGCCGACAGCGAGTCCCAGCACCGCGGTCAAGCTGTACTGCACCAGGGATAAGAAGAAGACGCGCGGGGACTGCATCAAGAACAGGCCGACGAGACTGATGCCGAAGGCCCAGGCAACGTCGGACACGATCAGCAGGAAGTCGCCCATGGCGAACGGCTGCATGCCGCCGTGGGCGCTCAAAAGATACGCGCCGACCAGCGAGATCGCGCAGGCCAGCAGGACGGTGCGGCTGATGCGGTCGCGTGTGAGCAGCCAGGTGGTGAAGGGCACCATCACCACATAAAGCGCCGTCAGGAAGCCGCCGTTGGTGACGCTGGTGGTCAGGAGCGCGGTCTGTTGCAGCACCGAGCCGATGAACAGACACAGGCCGACCAAACTCGCGAGACGCCAGTCGCGCGGTAGCAGCGGCGGGTGCGGCTTGCGCGCTTCCAGCAGCGCGAGCGGCAGGATCGCAAGGGCGGAGAACAGGAACCGCGCGCCGACAAAGGTGATCGGCCCCATCGTCTCGTTGGCGGCCTTCTGCGCGACGAACGCCGTGCCCCAGATAATCGCGGTCAGAAGAAGCAGGAGGTCGGCGCGAAGCCGAGTCATCAGGCGCGGAGATGGAGATCGGCGTCGGCGTACGTCACGCCGATCGGTTCAATGATCACGCGCTTCGGACCCGCCTCGACTTTGCCTGCGATCCAGGCGCCGACGCCGGCCTTTTGGGCGACGGCAACGGTTTTCTCCGCGTCCTTCGCTTCCACGAACAACGCAAAGCCCGCGCCCATGTTGAAGGTACCGTAGGCTTCCGCGTCGCTCAGGCGCGCGGCCTGTTGCAGGTAGGCCAGCACCGGCGGCACCGGCGCGAGCGTGTCGAACCGATAGGTGAATGCGCCGGGATGGCGCATCACTTTGCGCCAGCCATGGCCGGTGATGTTGGCGCAGTAGTGCGGAATGATTCCGGCGGCGAACAGCGCTTCCGTCACCGGCGAATACAGCACGGTCGGATCCATCAGCGCATCGCCGAAGAGCCGCCCGTCGCTGAGCTTCGCGCGATACCCTTGCGCGGAATCCGCCGCGACCTTGCGGGCCAGCGAGACGCCGTTGGCGTGAATGCCGCTCGCGGCGAGCATCACGATGGCATCGCCGGCGGCAAGCTTGTCCGCGATGGTCAGGCGCTCGCGCGGACGCACGATGCCGATGCACGAGGCCGCGAGGTCGATGGTGTCCGGGTTGACGACGCCCACGAGGCTCGGCGTTTCGCCGCCGCCCCACGACACGCCACAAATGTCACAGGCGGCTTTCCACCCGCGCACCAGATCGGCGGACCGCTCCGCGTCGTCGAACCAGTTGCTCGATCCGGCGGCCCAGTAGGCGTGCACGGACACGGGCGTCGCGCCCACGGTGATGATGTCGTTGATCGCCATGGCCAGGGTGTCCTGGGCGAGGGCGTCGAAATAGGTCTTTCCGGTGATCGGCCGCATGGCGTCGGCGATCAGCACCTTCGTGCCGAGGCATTCGGTGATGGTGGCGAGCAGAATGTCGCCCATATCGATCACGTAGGCGGATTCGCCGCGGGAGGCGGCGATCTCGGTGAACCCGGTGTGTTTGAGATTCCCGGCGGTCTCCCGCGCGGCGCGCTGGGCATCGATCTTGAGCGGGTCGATCTTGCTGTAATCGACCCCGGCAGCCTTGTAATCGATGGGTTTGTTGCTCATTCGCTTTTTGATAATGGGCCGGTCACCGGCTGTCGACCGGGGCGTTTTTGTAGGCTAAACCGTTGCCCATGACGGAACAAATGAATGACCGAATTCACGCCTTCAGCCCAGCGGCTGCGAACATACTGATTCGACCCCGCATTGCAAGCTGTGCGCGAGGTCTTCTCGCCCTGGCGGTGGCGGTGGCGGCGCTGTGGGTCGCGGTGCTGTCCGCGCCCGTGGCGGCGCAAACCCGCGAGAAAGGCATCTTCATCGGCGGCGAGAGCCGCAACCTATTCGAGGCCCGGGGCATCCCGGTTGACGTCACCGCCGCCACGGTCACCGAGGCGCGCGAGCGCGCCCTGACCCAGGGCCGTGTCGAGGCCCTGAAGGTGATGGTCGAGCATCTCGCCACGCCGGAAGAGGCCACCAAGCTGCCGCCGCTCCAGGCAAACCAGATCATCGAGATGGTCCGGGAATTCTCCCTCGCCAATGAGCGCACCTCTGCAGTCAGGTATATGGCGGAGATGAATGTGCGGTTCGATCCGGATGCGGTGCGGCGTCTGCTGCGCGCGTCCAAGATCCCGTTCACGGAGTTCCTGTCCAAGCCGATGGTGCTGCTGCCGGTCTACATCGAGGGCGGCAAGGCACAGTTGTGGGAAGACTCCAATCCGTGGCGCGAGGCGTGGCTGCGCGTGAAAGACCGCAGCGCCCTGGTGCCCCTGGTGCTCCCGAGCGGCGACACCGACATCACCGTCGCACAAGTCCTCGCCAAGGATCGCGACGCCCTGCAAGACCTCGCCACCCGCTACGACGCCGCTGGCGTGATCATCGCGCGCGCGACAGAGAACGGCGCAACGGTTTCGCTCGTGTACTCCGATCTGCGCGGCGCCGCGCCGGCGGTCGATGCTGCGGTCGGGTTCGCGCCGCAAGCGGGCCAAAGCCGCGAGGACATGCTGACCGCGGCGGCCACCAGCGTCGCCGCCGCCGTTGCGGATGCGTGGAAGAAGAACAACCGCTTCGATGTCACAGTCACGGCTCAAATCACCGCGCTCGCGCCGATCAAGGACCTCAAGGATTGGGTGCGCATGCGCGAGCGCTTGAAGGACGTGCCGCTGGTGCAGCACGTCGATGTGCAAGCCATGACCCGCGACCGTGCCCAAGTCACCATCCGCTACGCCGGCGATCAGCCGCGCCTCGAAAGCGCGCTCGCGCAGCAGTCGCTCACCCTCAGCCAGCAGGGCGGGGTTTGGATCCTGGGCGCCGCCGGCCGCAAGGCCGAAACGGCGCCGCCCGCCGCCCCCAACGCGGTCCAGTGACACAACTGGCCCTCGATCTCGGGCATCGCCCCGCCTTCGGACGCGATGATTTTCTGGTCGGACCGGGGAATGAGGAGGCGGTCGGTTGGATAGATCGCTTCCCCGCGTGGCCCAGCTACGCGCTCGCACTGATCGGCCCCGCCGGCTGCGGCAAGACCCATCTCGCCCAGGTGTTCATCGCGCGCACGAACGCCACTACGATTGATCAATCCGACCTCCAGCCGCAGGCGATCGCGCCGCACGCAGCCTATGTGATCGAACACGACGGCAGCGCGCTGGACGAACGCGCGATGTTCCACTTCCTGAACGCGGCGAAGGAGCAGGGCGCCCATATCCTGCTGACCGCCCGCGAGGCGCCGGCGCGCTGGCGCATCGCGCTGCCCGATCTGGCCTCGCGGCTCGCCGCATTGCCCGTCGCGCGCATCGCCGCAGCCGACGACGCGATGCTCGAGGCGGTGCTGGTGAAGATGTTCGCGGACCGCCAGCTTGAGGTGGGGCCGGATGTGATCGCCTACGCGCTCAAGAACGTCGACCGCAGCTTCGACGCCATGCGCGATCTTGTCAGCCGGGCGGATGCCGCGTCGCTTGCCGGTCAGCGCGCGGTCACGGTGCCGCTCGTAAAGACCTTGCTCAGTCGTTGATGTCTTTCGGCCGCAGGAAGCCGGTGAGGGTCCCGGTCTTCGGCGCCAGCGACGCCCACTTCGACACCTTACATTCGATGGAAGCCAAGGCCCCGGTCGGGAACTTGTTTTTCAATTCGCGCATCGCATCGCCCTGTCCGGGTGCCGCCTTGTCGGCCAGCGTCAAGGCGGCGTGGTGGGAGGTTGGGTTGTGGCCGACGATCAGCACCGAGCCGATGGTATCCGGCAGGCTTTGCAGGAACGCGAGCAGGGTGTCGGTGTCGACCATGTACAGCGAATCTCGAAACGTGGTCGGCACGCCGGCCTGCACCGCGCGGATGGGCTCCAGGGTCTGGCGGGCCCGCACGGCCGTGGAGCAGTAGATGCGGTCCACGGTGAAGCCGGTGTCCTTCATATGCGCCGCCAGGGCTGCGGCGGCCTTCTCGCCGCGCTTGGCGAGGGGGCGGGCGTGGTCCTGGGGGACGGTGTCGCGCGCGCCGGCCGGCTCCGCCTTGGCGTGCCGCAGCAGGTGAATCATTTTCACCTTCGCCGCCGTTGCCGCGCCCATGTCTCTAAGTCCTTATAAAACAACGGATGTTCGACGGATCGGGCGGGATCATGATACGCTCCGGCCCGCTGGGTCCATGGCAATTTCATGAATTCCTCAGCCAGCGGACTTACATCTACCCTTCCGGGCCCGCACACTGGCTCATTCGCGCCCACACGGAGAGACCTTTGATGAACCGGGTATCCGCGCCCGTTCAACCCGCCGCCGCCCCTGCGACCGCCCCCACGGTCGTCCCGGGCACCGTCGAGATCGACGCGATCCCGGCGCGGGAACGCTTCATCAATCGCGAGCTGTCGTGGCTGGCGTTCAATACCCGTGTCCTTGAGGAAGCCTGCAATCCGCGCCATCCGCTGCTGGAGCGGGTGCGCTTCCTGTCGATCTCCGCCTCGAACCTGGACGAGTTCTACATGGTGCGCGTCGCCGGCCTGAAGGGCCAGGTGAACGCCGGCATCGTGCAAGCCTCCGCCGACGGGCTCACGCCCCAGGAGCAACTCGACCAGATCAATGAACGCGTGCGCGGCCTGTTCAAGCTGCAGGACAACTGCTGGGTCGAACTGCAGGTCCTGCTCGCCGCGGAAGGCATCTCGGTGGTGGAGCCGGAGAACCTCTCGACGACCGATCGTCAAACGCTCCAGGACCGCTTCCTCGAGCACTTCTTTCCGGTCCTGACGCCGCTGGCCATCGATCCCGCGCACCCGTTCCCCTTCATCCCCAATCTCGGCCACGCGTTGGTGCTGCAACTCGTGCGCATCGCCGACGGCGAAGCGATGCGCGCGCTGGTGCCGATTCCGCCGCAGTTGGAGCGCTTTGTCCGCCTCAAGGGCGAGGGCGCGCGCTTTATCCTGCTGGAAGACGTGCTCATGATGTTCATGCACATGCTCTTCCCCGGCTACAAAGTGCAGCAAGGCGGCCACTTCCGCATCATCCGCGACTCCGAAATGGAAGTGGACGAAGAAGCCCAGGACCTGGTGACCAGCTTCGAATCGGCACTCAAGCGCCGCCGCCGCGGCACATGCATCCGTCTCGCCGTCGCCGGCAAGATGTCACCGGATCAGGTGAAGATCATCTGTGACGAACTGGAAGTATCGTCGGAAGACGTCTTCCAGATCGAAGGCATGATCGGCCAGACCGATCTGCGCCAGCTGATCGTCGATGACCGGCCAGATCTGCTGTTCCCGCCCTACAACGCGCGCTTCCCGGAGCGCATCCGCGATTTCGGCGGCGATTGTTTCGCCGCCATCCGCAAGAAGGACATCGTCGTCCATCACCCGTTCGAATCCTTCGATGTGGTGGTGCAGTTCCTGCGCCAGGCCGCGCGCGATCCGAATGTGGTCTCGATCAAGCAGACGCTGTACCGCACCTCGAAAGACAGCCCGATCGTGAAGGCACTGGTCGAGGCCGCCGAAGCGGGCAAATCCGTCACGGCGATGGTGGAATTGAAGGCCCGCTTCGACGAGGAAGCCAACATCCGCTGGGCGCGCGACCTGGAGCGCGCCGGCGCCAACGTGGTGTTCGGCTTTGTCGATCTGAAAACCCACGCCAAGATCTCGCTGGTGATCCGCCGCGAGGGAACCGATACCCGGTCCTACGTGCACTTCGGCACCGGCAATTACCACACCGTCACCGCCAAGATTTACACCGACATTTCGTTCTTCACCTCGGACCCGCTGCTGTGCCGGGACGCCGCAAAGGTGTTCAATTACATGACCGGCTACGCCAAGCCGGACATGCTTGAAAAGCTCGCCATCGCGCCGCTCGGCCTGCGCGAGAAGCTCCTGGACATGATCGCGAATGAGGCGGAGCACGCGCGCGCCGGCAAGCCTGCGACCATCTGGGCGAAGATGAATGCGCTGGTCGATCCCACCATCATCGATGCGCTCTATCGCGCCTCCGGCGCCGGCGTGAAGATCGAACTGGTGATCCGCGGCATCTGCTGCCTGCGGCCCGGCGTGCCGGGGCTGTCGGAGAACATCACGGTCAAAAGCATCGTCGGGCGCTTCCTCGAACACTCCCGCATCATGGCGTTCAGCGACGGTCACGGCCTGCCGTCCGCCAAGGCGAAGGTGTTCATCTCCTCCGCCGACTGGATGCCGCGCAATCTGTTGGCCCGGGTGGAATCCTTCGTGCCCGTGGAAAATCCCACGGTCCACCAGCAAATCCTCGACCAGATCATGGTCGCGAATTTCAACGACAACCTGCAGAGCTGGAATCTGCAGGCGGACGGCAGCTATGTCCGCACGGCGTCCGACGCCGCCCCGTTCTCGGCGCACGAATACTTCATGACCAACCCAAGCCTGTCCGGTCAGGGCAGCGCGGTGGAACGCGCGAAGAAGCGCGTGGCCAAGCTGGTTCCCAGCCGCCGCCAAAGCTGATATCTAACGCGCGGCTTCGGGGCGAATTTCGCGCTCCGACAGGGACCGGTTTGCCGCGCATGGCTGCTAAAGGTAACGACGTCGTACGCGCTGCCGAGAATGGCAGCCGCCGCCGTCCTGTCGCCGTCATCGACATCGGCTCCAATTCGGTCCGGCTCGTCGTCTACACCGGCGAGATCCGCACGCCGATCCCGCTCCACAACGAAAAAGCCATCTGCGCGCTCGGCAAGGGGCTGGAGAAATCCGGCGCGCTGAATTCCCAGGGCGTAAAGCTGGCTTTCGACACCGTGGCCCGTTTCGTCGATATCGCCCGGTCGCTGGGCGTGGAACGCATCGACGCACTCGCCACCGCTGCCGTGCGCGACGCCAGGGACGGGGAGGCCTTTGCGAAGGCGCTGGAGAAGCGCTGCGACATCAAAGTGCAGATTCTCACCGGCAAGCAGGAGGCGCGGCGCTCGGCCTTGGGCGTGCTGTGCGGCATTCCGGACGCGCGCGGCGTCGTGGCGGATCTGGGCGGCGGTTCCCTCGAACTCGTCCACGTCGGTGGCGGCGAGATGAGCGAGCACACCACCCTGCCGCTCGGCCTGCTGCGTCTCACCGAAGCCTCGGACGGCGACCGCGGTCGCGCCTTGCAGATCATCAACAAGGCCCTGGCCGAGCACAAATGGGTCGCCAAGAACAAGGACGAGACGGTCTACGCCGTCGGCGGCGCCTGGCGCGCGCTCGCGCGCGTGTGCATCGCCCAGATGAACTATCCCCTGCACGTCCTGGACAACTTCGCCATCGAGCGCGGCCAGGCCATCGCCCTGTTCGACGTCATCAGCCGCTTGGGCGCGAAGAGCCTGGAGCAGATCACCGGCGTGTCCCGCAGCCGCACCGCCACCCTGCCGCTCGCGGCGGCGGTGCTGGAGCGGCTTTTGGAGATCACACGGCCGAAGACCCTGGTGTTCTCGATCTACGGCATGCGCGAGGGGCAATTCTTCAAGTCCCTGCCGGACAACGTGCGCAAGCAGGACCCCCTGATCAGCCTGGCGGAAGAGATCGCGCGCAACGCGGGCCGCCCCACCGCCTCGGGCTACGAAACGTTCGCCTGGATGTCGACCTTGTTCAAGGACGAGGCCACCTCCCAAAAGCGGCTGCGCCTCGCCGCCTGCCTGCTGCGTGACGTGTGGTGGAGCGAACATCCGGACTATCGCGGCGAACAGGCCTTCCTGCGCGTGCTGCGCCTGCCGTTCCTGGGTCTGGGCCACGAGGATCGCGCTGGCCTGGCGCTCGCCCTGTTCTACCGCTACGGCAACAGCCCGGACGAACCCACGGTCAAACAGGCGCAGGCTCTGTTGGAGAACTCACGCCTGCACCGCGTGCGCACCATCGGCCTCGCGCTGCGGCTGGCCTACGCCCTCTCGGCGGGGGCCCCCGGCGTGCTAGAGCGCACGACGTTGGAGATTGTCGCCGGCCGTCTGGTGCTGAGTGTGCCGGACAATGATTCGCTCTTCCGCGGCGGCTCGTTTCAGCGCCGCCTGGAACGCCTTGCCGAGCATATCGGCTTGGACGCGGAGATCGACCGAATCTAGCTCGAGCCGCCGCACCCGCGCGCGGTCTCCTAAAGCGGTTCGTCCTTGCGGTAGTTGCGCGGGGCGCGCTTACCCAGCAATTTCCAGTAGTCATAGATCGGCCTGCCGGTGCCCGGGCGTTTCGCGGTGACGTTTTCCGCGGACAGCGGTTCGCCGCGGGCAATCTCGTGCGCCGCGACCAGACTTTTCCGCGCAATTGCCCGATTTTTTGCTTCCGAGGGTCGGCATATTTTGCGCCCGTCGCCCAAGGCGACCTCGACTTCACGGATCGATGTCACGAGTCGCGCGAAGTCATCCGGTTCGATCGACGCGCGGTGGTCAGGGCCCGGCAATGTCCGGTCGAGGGTCAAATGCTTCTCGATGACGACCGCGCCCCGCGCCGCCGCGGCGACGCTGATGGCGATCCCCGGCGTGTGGTCGGAGTAACCGACCAGCAGGCCAAAACGGTCGCGCATGGTGTCCATGGCCCGCAGGTCCACGTCCGCGAAGGGTGCGGGGTACTCGGTGGTGCAATGCAGGAGCACCACATGGCGTGCCAGAACCTCGTGCGCGCGACGATGGGCATAGGCGCGCTTGAACGCGGTACGCGACGGCGCGCCGGAGACTTTCAAATACCCGAACGCCAAGACACCGAGGGCGAGTTCAATTTCGGCCAAGGTGGCCATGCCTGTGGAAAGGATGATCTGCCGTCCGGTCCGCGCCGCATCGAGCAGCAGCAGCGGGTTTGTCAGTTCGCCGGAGGGCAATTTTATGGTGGGCAGCCGTAGGTCGTGATGGAGAAACCGCAGGCTTTCGCTGTCGAACGGTGTGGACAGGAATTTGATCCGGCGCTTCTGGCAGCGAGCGATAATCTTCTCATGATCGCTCCGGCTGAGTTCGAGTTGACGGAGCATCTCCAGCTGACTCTGCGCCGTGCCGGTCGTTCCCCGTTGATACTTCGCCTTCGGTGCGGTGGTCGTGGCGAGGTTGGCCGCATTGAAGCTCTGGAACTTCACGAAATCCGCACCGGCTTCCGCCGCGGCATCCACGAGGCGCATGGCCATCGCGATGGAGCCGTTGTGATTCACGCCCGCTTCGGCGATGACGAGGGTATGCGGTGTCTTCATCGCTCGCCTACCGGAAAAAAGAAGGGCTTCCGCAACAGGCGCGTCGTGTCCCATTGGATGTCGCCCATTATTTTCTTCAGGGCCACGGTCATCTTGGCGGAGGCTTTGCCGTTGCCGTATGGGTTTTTCACGCCGCGACAATCCATGGCAAGTGCCCGGACAATCGCCTTATGGATGGCGCTGTGGTCGGGAGCCACATCAATGACCGACGCTGCGCGCAGACGCCCTTTCTGCCGATCGCCGATGTTGACGGTCGGCGTGGCCAGACTGGGAGCCTCATAGAGTCCGCTCGAGGAATTCCCAACCACCACATCGCAGTGCTTGAGCGCACTCAGGTAGCGTCGCGACCCAAGCGATGCATGAAATACCGCATTGTCGCGCCGGCTGACGAAGCGTTTGACGAGGGCGTCGATGTCCCGCCCCTCCATGTCTGCATTCGTGCCGCAAAACAGCAGCCCGATATCGGGGCCGAGCCGTTCCAGCGCGGCCAGCATTTCGCGGCAATGGGCCACCGTCGCGCCGGGTGCCAGTGTCTCCGGATGGAATGTCACGATGACGGCTTTTTGTGTCGGGTCGAGGCCGACAGACGCGAAGAATTCCGCGCGGGTCATGAGCCGCGTCGTGCGCAGCAGTTCAATTCCGCTGCTGCCGACCGTGACGACATGACGTGGATTCTCGCCCATCTGGCACACGCGACGCCGGGAATCGGCGTTGGTCACGAAGTGGATGTGGGACAACTTGCTGATCGCGTGGCGGATGCCTTCGTCTACCGCGCCTTCCGTCAGGTCGCCGCCGCAGTTGTGAACCACGGGAACGCGCGCGATCGTCGCGGCCGTGACCGCGCCCAGGATTTCGTATCGGTCGCCGAGGACGAACAGGAGGTCCGGCTTCATCTTCGCAAGCACCTTGCCGAACCCCGCGACTGCCCTCCCGAGGGCTGCATTGACCGCGGCGGGCGTGTCGTCAGTCATCTTCATATCGACCTTGGCGTCGATCTTGAATCCGTCGGCGCGAATGGCGCGGTTGGTCGCGCCGGCCTTCGGATCGAGGTGCTGGCCGGTGACGGCCAGTTTCAAGTCGAAGTTTTCATCGTCTCGGATCGCCCGCAACAGCGGCAACAGCAACCCCCAATCGGCGCGCGTGCTCGTCACTGCGCAGATTTTTATCTTACGCGCCATGGCCACGCCCTAGGTATGCGCTGGACGGAAGATTAATAACGCGCGTTTCGAGATTCTCCACGGTGGAAAGTTCCATCCGCGGGCAGTCGCGGTACATGGCGAGCTTGTGCATCGGCGTCCAGACCGGCCGCGTACCGATTCCTTCTGCGTTGGTATGCTCCAACAGGGAGGCCAGCACCTCCGGCTTTCCATCCTCGAGAACAAGGGCGTTGATCCAGAAGTTGCTGCGTGTGCCGGCGGGTTCGTCGACGAACCTTATGCCGGAAATCCCCGAAAACGCCGACTTATAGCGTTCCGCGAGGCGGCGCTTGTCGTTCAGCAATGCCTCCAGGTGCTCCATCTGCGCGCAGCCGAGCGCCGCGTTCAGATTGGGAAGACGATAATTGTATCCCACGGCGTCATGGCTGAATCCCCAGGGGTGTTTTACCTTCGCCGTGGTGGTGAGATGCTTCAGCCGGTCGGCGAGCTTGGTGTCGTCGGTGATGATCGCGCCGCCGCCGCCGGTCGTGATGATCTTGTTGCCGTTAAAGCTCAAGGTCCCCATCAGACCGAAGCGGCCAACATGTTTTCCTCTGTAGAAAGAACCGAGCCCCTCGGCGGCGTCTTCGACCACGGCCAGCTTCCATCGCGCGGCGACGTCCATGAGTCGATCCATGTCGACCGGGTGACCGAAGGTATGCATCGGTACGAGTGCGCTGATACGCGCACCGGTCTTGCGATTGCGGCAGTGATCGGCGGAGAGAATCGCGGTTTCTGTGAGCCAGCGATCGACCTTTTCGGGGTCGATGCCAAGGGTGCTTGGGCAGCTATCGACAAAATGAGGGACAGCGCCGCAATAGCTGACCGCGTTCGCCGTCGCGACGAACGTCAGGCTGGGGATGAGGACTTCGTCGCCCACGTCCACGCCTGCTACTTCCAGTGCGACCTGCAGCGCGGCGGTGCCGTTCACCACCGCGACCGCGCGCGCGGCGCCGGTGAATTCGGCCAAGGCCTGCTCAAAGCGGTCAACGTATGGGCCGACGGACGAGACAAACGTCGAATCGATGCAATCGACCACATAGGCGCGGTCCTGCGCGTGGAACTCGGGCTCATGAAGGGGGATGGGACGCCGTTCCGGTGGAAGAACGGACCGTATGGCCTGAAGGATGGTCTGGATGTCTGCGCTCAAGACGGTTTTCACACGTTGTATTGATCGCTCTTGTAGAGCGCGAGATTTTCGTCTCGTACGAACCAGTCAATCGTGCGCCGCAGTCCTTGCTTGAAGCCCTCCAGTCCGCCGTACCTGGGCCGCCACTTCATCAACTTGGTAGCCCTGTCATGGCTTGCGAATAGTCGCTCGACTTCACTGTCTTTTGGGCGAACGCGCTGGGTATCCGTTTCGATCGTGATCTCGGATCCCATGATCTCGGCGATGGCCTTCACCGTATCGCCGATCGAGATCTCGAAACCACTGCCGACATTGGTGACGGAGCCAACGATCTCATCGCTCTCCATCGCGGCGATAAAGGCCTCCACCGTATCCTCGACGAACGAGAAGTCTCGCGTCGGCGTCAGCGCCCCGAGCTTCAGGGCGCGCATGCCGCTCGCGATCTGCGTAATCACCGTCGGGATGACGGCGCGGGCGGATTGCCGCGGGCCGTAGGTGTTGAAAGGACGCAGCACCGCCACCGGCGTCTGGAAGGAGTTGAAGTAAGACAGGGCGATTTGGTCCGCGCCGATTTTTGAAGCCGAGTAAGGCGATTGTCCCTGCAATGGGTGATCTTCGGTGATCGGTACGAACCGCGCCGTGCCGTACACCTCACTGGTGGAGGTGTGCACAACTTTGGCGAGGCCGAGTTCCCGCGCCGCTTGCACCACATGCAGCGTGCCTTTGATGTTGGTGTCGATGTAGGACGCGGCTGCCTGATAGGAATAGGGAATGGCGATGAGGGCCGCGAGGTGAAGCACCGTATCGCGCCCCACCATCGCGTCCCTGATCGACTGGAAGTCTCGCACGTCGCCGGCGACGACCTGGAGGTTCGCCTTCACCTTGGGGTCGCTGCGATCCAGCCATCCCCATGAATTGAAGGAATTGTAGAGGACGAACGCGCACACATCGTGGCCCCGCCTGACCAATTCCTCGGTCAGATGCGAACCGATGAACCCATCGGCACCGGTTACCAGGATCTTGCGATTGCCCATGGAAGTTCCCGAACCCTTGATCGCAGCTTCGGCCCGCGGGCCTCGGAATAAGCGCTCTCGGGTCACGCGCGGCTTACATCAGCCGAACCAGACTTAGCTAGTAAATACATTGCCATCAATCACTTATTCCCCGCTCCGCGGCGCGGGCGCCGACACGGGGCGGCCGGAGCCGCCGTTCAATGCGCGCGGCTCACTAATGACCTGCCACGGACACCCTCACGACGTGGACGTGTACTGCGCAATCGCAGTTCCACGCGGGCACGACACTGATTTCTTTAATTGTTCCAACAGGATATAGTATCTTTGCTCGCATGCTGGAAATTTCGGTCGCCCGCCTGGCTCGATCTTAACTGTGCATCGAGGGCAGCGAGAGGCTATCCGAGTGTCCGGCTGGGTTGGGTCCGATCGCCGATACGCGGCGTGGTTCCGGCCTCCGCCGGTGTCACGAACAGAGGCGAATGACGAGTTGGACGGTACCGAGGCGCATGGCTGACCCCCCCCTTCCTGACTCCGGCAACCCGACGGTGCCGTCCTGGCGCAGTGCCTTGCTGCGCGCGGATGCGACGGTTCATGAAGCCGCCAAGAATCTCAACGATTCTGCGCTGCAGATTGTGCTCGTTGTCGCGTCTGATGGAACCCTCATCGGCACCGTCACCGACGGCGACATTCGTCGCGGCCTTCTTCGCGGCCTAGATTTGAAAAGCCCAGTCGAATCCGTCACGCGTCGCGACGCGATGGCGGCACCCGTGGAAATGTCCAGAGAGTCCGTGCTGAGGCTGATGAAGGCGAATCAGATCAGGGCGTTGCCGATTGTCGATGACAAGCGGCGCGTGGCCGGGCTTCACCTTCTGCAGGATTTGTTGTCGCCGACGCGGCACGACAATACCGTGGTCATCATGGCCGGGGGGCTGGGCACGCGGCTGCGCCCGCATACGGAGAACTGTCCAAAGCCGCTCTTGCCGGTGAACGGTAAGCCTTTGCTCGAACATATCATCGAGCGCGCCAAGTCAGAGGGTTTCCATCGCTTCGCAATCTCGGTGAACTACCTCGGGCACATGATCGAGGAATATTTCGGTGACGGCAGCGCCTGGGATGTCTCTATTTCCTATCTGCGGGAAACTCAGCCGCTCGGCACCGCGGGATCGCTGAGTCTCCTGGATCCGCGGCCGGTCGATACCTTGGTCATCACCAATGGCGATGTCCTAACGGACATTCGTTACAGCGAACTGCTGAATTTTCACCAAAATTCGGCAACAACAGCGACCATGGCCGTGAGGCTTCACGAATGGCAGCATCCTTTCGGCGTGGTCTTCACAAAGGGCGTCGACATTATCGGCTTCGAGGAGAAGCCGATCTCTCGCACGCACGTGAATGCGGGCATCTATGCACTCGAGCCGCAAGCCCTCGCATATCTGAAACCAAACGAAGCCTGCGATATGCCGACCTTGTTCGGTCGTCTGAAGGACGGCGCTTTGCGCACCATCGTTTATCCGATGCATGAAGCATGGGTGGACGTGGGTCAGCCGAGCGATTTTGAGAAATTGTAGAGCCAGTTCGACAATCGGTGCGTATCCGGGAAAGCCTGCGTGACTAAGAATCGGCTCATCTTCGTCCTGCTGTATCGCAATGGACAGTTTTGCATCAGCAGGAACTTTCGCCTGCAGAAAGTGGGCAACGCGGAATGGCTGAAGCGAAACTACAACTTCTCCAAGGTTTCGCACTTTATCGACGAGCTGATCATTCTCAATACCGAGGCTGATTCCATCGATCAGGAAGCGTTTCTCGCCACGGCATCCAGCATTGCCGCGGAAGTATTCGTTCCCGTCGCGCTCGGCGGCGCGATCCGCGCGCTCGGCGATGCGGAGGCATATTTCCGCAATGGCGCCGACAAGGTCGTGGTCAACACGCTCCTGGCGCAGAACCCGGCGGTTGTGAACGAGATCGCCCGGGTCTATGGCGAGCAGGCTTTGGTCGCCTCGATCGACTATCGTGGGCTGAGCGGACCGCGCACGCCCTATGTCCGCCTAAGTCCCGAACCCACGGTCGGGGGCTTAAGCGCCTGGATTAGCCGCGTCGCCTCCGTGGGTGTTGGTGAAATCCTGCTGAACTCTGTCGACCGCGACGGCACGGGTATGGGCCTGGATTTAAGCGTGATGGATCTTGTTCCGGACCACATACACCTGCCCATTGTGATGATGGGCGGCGTCGGCCGGACGGATCATTTCCAGCCGGGCTTTGAGCTTCCGCACGTTTCGGGTGTGGCGACCTCAAATCTTTTCGCCTTTATTGGCCAAGGCCTGTCCGCCTCACGGGTTCACCTGCTAGAAGCTGGTATGAATTTGGCATCGTGGGCCTGACGTGGATTACCTGGCGATAGACACTGCTGCCGGACGGATGTGGAGCAGCTTGGAGCCCAGGGCCCTGGCGCTCTACGCTCAGCGCCAGATGGCGGCGATTTTTCCCGACGGCTATGACGTGCCGCGGGACATCATCGAGGATGCCACCGCGCGTGCCCTGGCCAAGATCGCCCGCGGTTGGAAGCGGATCGCCATTGGCGGATACACGCGGGATGGCGAGGCGGTGCTGTCCCACTTGCACGGAGATCGTTACGCAGCGCTTCTCGCGCTCCTCGCGCGTGAATTGTCGCAGGGCGGGCATCGCGATATCGCGACCCGCGTCTATCTCCTCAACAAAGCGCTCCACGGCCTCGACCTTTATCACGAGGTCCAACTGCCGGAGGTCTTCGTGTTTGTTCACCCGGTCGGCACGGTGATAGGCCGCGCGCAATTGGGCAATTTCCTGTGCATCTATCAGAACTGCTCGATCGGCGGCAGTCCGCGCGACGGCGACCTCGACTATCCGGTGTTGGGGGAGGGGGTGCTGCTGTACGCGAAGTCGATGATCATCGGCAAATCGAGCATCGGCAATAACGTGGTGCTTGCCGCGGGGAGTTCGGTCGTCAACGCGCAAGTGCCGGGGGGCGCCTTGGTGGCCGGCACATCGGTCAAGCCGGACAACGCGAACGTCCCCGTCTTCCTCTCCCGTATATTCCATGGTCTGGCGAAATGAGAAATCTCTTCTGGTGCAGCAAGTGCTTCAACATGTCGACGCGCCCGCGCATCGAGTTCAGCGCGGACGGCGTTTGCAATGCGTGCCAGTGGTCGGAGGAAAAGAAGACCTTTGACTGGGCCGCCCGAAAGGCCGAGTTGAGCGCGCTCCTCGACAAGCATCGCCGCAACGACGGCCAATACGATGTGCTGGTGCCGGTGTCCGGCGGCAAGGACGGCTCATACGTCTCCTACCAGCTGAAGCACGCCTACGGGATGACGCCGTTGTGCGTCACGATACGGCCGCCCTTGGAACTCGGCATCGGTAATGAGAACCTGCATCAGTTCGTTCATTCAGGCTACGACCACGTGCATGTCACCCTCGATACGGAGACGATGCGCACCCTGAACCGCATCGGCTTCATCGAGCAGGGCCGCCCGCTCTTCGGCTGGACGACCGGCATTCTCGCCGCCGTGATACGGACCGCCGCTTTGCATCGCATTGCGCCGATCTTTTACGGCGAGGACGGAGAGATTGAGTACGGCGGCTCGACCGAAACGAAATTCACGCCGTACTTCGATGTCGAATATATCAAGCGCGTGTATTTGTCGGGCGAATATGAATCCACATTCGGCCAACTGCCGAAGAACAAGATCCATCAGTGGACCTTTCCCGACGAGGAAGACCTCGCGCGGATCGGCGTTTTCAAGACGCACTGGTCCTACTTCGAGCCGTGGGACTCCTATCGCAACTACCTCGTCGCCAAAGAGCATTCTGGATTGAAAGAGTATGAAGAAAGCAATTCCGGCACCTTCACGAACTTTTCCCAGAACGATTCCTCGCTCTACGCCCTGCACACGTACCTGATGTATCTCAAATTCGGCTTCGGCCGTGCGACGCAGGATGCGAACATCGAGATCCGGCGCGGTGCTCTGACGCGCGAACAGGCCAAGCCGCTGATCCAACTTTACGACAATCAGTATCCGGAGCGGCACGTCGGGGAGTATTTGGATTACTACCGAATGACGCGCGCGGAGTTCGACGACGCACTGGATCGGCACACAAATCGCGCGCTGTTCGAGAAGCGCGATGGCCGCTGGACTCCTCTTTTCGAGATCGAATAGGCGCCCCCGCGATGGTCCTGGTGATCGACTACGGAGCGGGCAACCTTGCATCCTTCACCAAGGCGCTGTCACATTTGTCCTTACCGTTCGTGGTTTCGGCAAATCCCGCGGATATCAAGAATGCGCCTCTGGCCGTGCTGATCGGCGTGGGCAATTTCGGGAGCGGGATGCAGGAACTCGCGAAGCGCGGATTCGACAGCGCGATCCGGGACTACGTCGGCACCCAAGGGGGGCGTTTGTTCGGCATATGTGTTGGCATGCAACTCCTGTTCGAGGGTAGCGATGAGGCGCCGGACGTGCCGGGATTGGGGCTGCTGCCCGGCTGGGCGCATAAGCTCGTTTCCGAACCGGATGCACGGGTGCCCCATGTGGGGTTCGACGCCGTGCACTTTGACCGGCCGTCGTCCGTCATGACGGGTCTCGCCGACGGCACGGACTTCTATTTTACGCACGGTTTCGCCGTGACCTCCGCGCCGCAGGGGTGCTGGGTCGGCACGTGCAAACACGGCTCGACGTCGTTCGTCGCGGCCGTGGACAACGGACGGGTCGGGGGCGTGCAGTTTCATCCCGAGAAGAGCCAAAGCAACGGCGTCACGCTTCTTCGCAACGTCCTTGCGCCGACGCAGGTGCTCCGATGAAAGTCCTGGTCGTCGGCTTCGGTTTCGGCGCGCGGCACGTGCGCCTGCTTGAAGACCTCGGTTGCGAGACCGCCGTCGTCAGTCGCCGCGATATCGAACACCCCCGCCGCTACACGACGTTGAAATCCGCGCTTCACGCGTGGCAGCCCGGCTATGTCGTCGTCGCCAATGAGACGGCGGCGCACCGTGCGGTCCTGAAGGAACTGGCCGATGGCGCATATACCGGCCGCGTTCTCGTCGAAAAGCCCGTGTTCGATGCGCCGCAGGCGCGGTTCGACACACGCTTTTCGCATGCGGCAGTCGCCTATCAATTCCGCTGCCATCCGTTGGTGGTCGACCTCGCGCGCCACCTTGAGGGCGAGAAGCTCATCGAGGCGCGCGTGCATGTCGGCCAATGGCTGCCTGTTTGGCAACCGGATCGCGACTATCGGCAAACGTCCTATGCGCAGAAGGCAAAGGGCGGTGGAGTCCTTCGCGACATCTCGCATGAACTCGATCTCGCGCTGCATTTGTTCGGTTCCTGGCAGCGGCTCACGGCCTTGGGCGGCCATCTCAGCGATCTCGAGATCGATACGGAAGACAGTTACGCACTCCTCATGCAGACACAGCGCTGTCCGTCCGTGACGGTCACGCTGAACTATCTCGATCGCCCCAAACGCCGCGCCATTGTCGTCAACACCCAGCGCGCGACCTACAGTGGCGACCTTTTCACGGGGGTCCTGGAGAAGGACGGAGCCGTGCTGGCGCGCTACGACACGACGCCGGATGCACTCTATACCGCCCAGCATCAGGCGATGATCGCCGGCGATACGCAGCGTCTATGCAGCCTCGCAGAGGGCTTGGCCGTGTTGGATGTGATTGCCGCGACGGAGCGCGCGAACGCGGAAAGAATATGGGTGCACAACTCGACATGACGATCCTCTGCACCATCTGTGCCCGCGGCGGCTCCAAAGGCATTGCAAACAAGAATCTCCGGCCGCTTCTGGGCAAGCCGCTGATCGCCTGGACCATCGCGCAGGCGCGCGAGGCCGGCATCTTTGCCGCAATCGCGATCAGCAGCGATTCTCAAGCGATCCTCGACGCCGCGAAGGACGCCGGCGCGGACATCTTGATCGAGCGTCCGGCGGAGTTGGCGACCGATCAGGCCGCGAAGGTTCCCGCGATCCGTCACTGTGTGGAGGCCGCGGAAGCCCGCTTGAACAAGCGCAGCGACATCGTGGTCGATCTGGACGCGACGTCCCCCCTGCGCCTTCCGGCGGACATCGTCGATGCGGTGGCCCTCTTGCGCGCGCGCGGCGCTCCGAATGTGATCACCGCCATGCCCGCCCGGCGTACTCCGTATTTCAACCTGATTGAGATGGATAGCAGCGGGGCGGTCAACGTGGCGAAGCCGTTGGCGACGTCCGTCGTGCGGCGGCAGGATGCGCCGGCATGCTACGACATGAATGCATCCATCTATGTGTGGCGGCGTGATAGCCTGTTTGAGGAAACCTCACTCTTCAAACCCGGCACGGCGCTCCATGTCATGCCCGAAGAACGCTCGATCGACATCGATTCCGAGCTCGACTTCCGGATTGTCGAAATGATCATGCAGGGAAGACAGGCATGAACGACACCTCGCCCTCATATCGCCAGAAGTTCGAGCTGACCGGCCGGAACGCGGTCATCACCGGCGCCATCGGCATCCTGGGCCGGCGCTTCTGCAACGGGCTGGCCGAGTTCGGCGCCAATATCGCGGTGGTCGATCTGGAGGAGGCTGCGGCAAAGGACGTCGCCGCCGAACTTGCCGCGCGCCACGGCGTCAAAGCCATCGGCATCGGATGCGACATTACCGATCCCAAGGCGGTGACGGACGCGACCGCCGCCATCGTGAAGGCTTTCGGCGAGATTCACATCCTGCACAACAATGTCGGCGGCAAGACGCCCGGTCTCGATGCCTATTTCGCCGCGTTCGAGGACTACCAGCTCAGTGAATGGCGACGTGTCATGGCGGTCAACATCGACGGCGTATTCCTGGTCGACCAGGCGATCGGTCGGCAGATGGTGAAACAGTGTAAGGGCGGCAGCATCATTCACACCGCGTCGATTTATGGCGTGCTGGCTCCCGACCAGCGTATTTACGAAGGTTCGGAATATCTTGGCCGGGCCATCAATACGCCGGCGGTGTACTCGGCATCGAAGGCGGCGGTGGTGGGGTTGACGCAATATCTCGCGACCTATTGGGCCGAGAAGGGCATCCGCGTGAACTGCATCACGCCGGGCGGCGTCGAAAGCGGTCAGAACGAGGCCTTCAAGCAACGCTATGGCGCGCGCGTTCCCCTTGGCCGCATGGCGCGTGGCGACGAAATGGTCAATGCGCTCGTCTGGCTGGCGTCGGACGCGTCGTCCTACGTCACGGGACAGAACATCATGATCGATGGTGGCCTGAGCGCATGGTAGAGCGGCGGCCCATCGTCTACCTGCCCATCGAATTTCGATCCCGCGAATTTGACAGCAAGATGTTGCTGGCGTGCGTTCTCGTCCAGCGGGGCTACAGCGTTCTCATCGGCCGCCAAAAGGCGATCTATTTCAATCTAGCGCAACTTCCGCCCGGCGCCGTGCTGTTCAAAAGCTTCAACTCCCTGTGGCACGGCTACATGCAGGAAGCCCGGCGGGCCGGCCATCATGTCGGCGTGCAGGAAGAGGAACTGCTTGCGCACATGGAGTGCAAAGCGATCCGCAATTACTGTGCGCGCGGCATTTTCGACCTTTCAGACGCGATCTACGCAAACGGCGACCTTGAGAAGGATGTGCTGTCCGAGTTCAGCGGCGGCAAAGTGCCGATCGAAGTTGTCGGCAACAGTCGCGTAGACCTTCTCAAGCCATCCTTTCGCGGCTTCTTCAAAGGCGAGATCGCTGCCATCCGGGCGCGGTTCGGGGATTTCGTCCTGGTCAACACCAATTTCGGAATCATCAATTCCACGTTCAACGACCTCAAGACCGTCACGGACATTCACATCAGGGGCGGCTTCATAAAACCGGATGATCCATCTTCGGTTCAGGCGTGGGACGATCAGATAGAATTCGAGCGCCTGAACCGAGAGGCCGTCTTAACGGCCATAAGGGAACTCTCCGCCCGCCGGCGGGGCCTCAAGATTGTCCTCAGGCCTCATCCCGCCGAATCCGTCGCGCGCTGGGACGGGGTCTTCGCGGATTTTCCGAACGTCTCGATTGTCCGCGAAGGGGCCCACGTTCCGTGGACCCTGGCCTGTCGCATGCTCCTTCATACATCCTGCACGACGGGCTTCGAGGCGCACGTCGCGGGCACGCCGGCCATCAGTCTTGTCGCGAAGCCGAATTGGATCAGCGATTCATTTATCTCGAACTATCTCAATCCTCTCTTCTCCGATCCGAGGGACGCGGTGGGTGCCGCCGAGGCGTGTCTCGACGGCGGCGAAATGCCCGTGCGTAGTCGCATGACGGATTCGGAAGCGGCGCGAATTGTCTGGAACATTGGCGACGCAATCAGCGCGCCGGCGCTCGCGGCGGCTTTGATGCGGACCTTACCCAAGCCCACGGGAACGGCCGTGACCTTGCCGCCCATGAAGATCTGGAATGAAGCGAAGGCAACGCTGGATAAGTTCAATGTCCCGCTGCAGGACTTCGTGGATACGGCGCGCCGGATCAACAAACTCATCGGTTTGCAGAACATGCAGCTGGGCGAGTTCAAGGATAACGGCCTGTTTTACCTCAGCCCCTAGCAGCCCCATCGCGGCGAAGTAGCGTCGTCTCCCGCATTTGAGGGATGGGAGACAGGGTTTGCTTGTCGCTGCGCGACCTGGGATAGTCCGCGCGGGAGCGGGGGAATTCAGGAGCTATCATGAATCCGAAGACCACCGCCGTCGTTCTCATCGAGTATCAGAACGATTTCACCTCACCGGGCGGCACGCTGCACGAAGCCGTGAAGCCGGTGATGGACAGCACCAAGATGCTGCCCAACACCCTCGATCTCGTGAAACGCGCCCGCGAGAAGGGCGTGGCCATCATCCACGCGCCGATCACCTTCACGCCCGACTACCACGAACTCAGTGCCACGCCTTACGGCATCCTCGCGAATGTGGTCGCAACCAAGTCGTTCCGGAAGGGGACATGGGGCGGTGAGATCGTCGACAGCCTGAAACCCGCGGACAACGACATCGTGATCGAGGGCAAGCGCGGCCTGTGCGCCTTCGCCAGCACGAATCTGGATTTCATCCTGCGCAGCCGGGGCATCACTACGATCGCGCTGGGCGGATTCCTCACCAACTGCTGTGTGGAATCGACCATGCGGACGGCTTACGAAAAAGGTTACGACGTCGTGACCCTCACGGACTGCACCGCGACCGTCAGCGCGGAAGAACAGAAGCTGGCCGTGGAGAAGAACTACCCGATGTTCTCACATCCGATGACGCACGATGCGTTCTTGGGGCAGGTGGGGTAACCCCCAGCAGGGCCACATTCCAAATCGTCATCCCGGACGAGCAAAGCGAGATCCGGGATCCACGGTAATGAGCGCTGTTGTCCGTGGCTCTGGACCCCGGATCGTGGCGCGCAAGCGCGCGCCTTGTCCGGGGTGACGGTACTGTGGGAATACGGCGGCGTGCCTTACGGCCCTACCGCTCGAACACTTCCACTTTCTGCCCATCGGCTGTCAGGCCGATCGCCAGTTTGCCGTGCTTCAGCTTCAGCGCATCGTTGCCGAACAACTCGCGGCGCCAGCCGTGGAGGGCGGGGATCTCCGCCGTATCGGATTGCGCGAGGTCTTCGATGTCCTCGCTGGTGGCGATCAGCCGCTGGGCGACATTGTGGGATTCGCTCTTGGTCTTGAGCAGCAGTTTGAGCAGTTCCACCAGCGCCCGGGGCGCTTGGTTATCATAATCATCGTTGCGCTCGACCTTGGGGCATTCGTTCTCCGGGATGGCCATGCCGGCTTTCACCGCCGCCAGCACGCCGTCGACGTACTTGCCGCTGGCCAGAGGCTTGGCGAGCCGTGAGCGCTTGATGTCTTCCACATTCGCCGGGTGGCTGGCGGCCAGTTCAAGGATGGCGTCGTCCTTGGCCACGCGCTGGCGCGGCATGTCCAGGGCCTGGGCGGTGGTCTCCCGCCACGCCGCCAGCGCTTGCAGCACCGCCAGCATGCGCGGGCTGCGGGTGCGGGCCTTGATGCGCTTCCAGGAGTCCTTGGGGTCGTTCTTGTAGGTCTTGAGGTCCGTCAGGGTGGCGAGTTCTTCCTCCAGCCACACCGAGCGGCCGCTCTTCTCCAGCATCTTACGCAGCGCGCCGTAGGCCTTGCGCAGGTGCGTGACGTCGTCCAACGCGTATTTGACCTGCCGCTCCGTAAGGGGACGCAACGACCAATCCGTGAAGCGCTGGGACTTGTCGAGCTTGGCCCCCGCCAGTTTGGCCACCAGGGTCTCGTAGCCCACCTGGTCGCCGAAGCCGCAGACCATGGCGGCCACCTGGGTGTCGAACACCGGATGCGGCACCTTGCCCATGGCGGTG
Organism: Rhodospirillaceae bacterium; assembly: GCA_965279655.1. Classification (GTDB taxonomy): domain Bacteria; phylum Pseudomonadota; class Alphaproteobacteria; order Rhodospirillales; family Rhodospirillaceae; genus SCTM01. Next base: position 2,423,853 of record OZ257255.1, on the reverse strand, counting down.
CAGAAGATTTCCAGGTCCTGGCGCCCGGCGTGGAAGACCTTCAGGACCTTCGGGTCGTCCAGAAGGGCATACAGGGGCGCCAGATCGATCCCCGGGGCGAGCGGGTCGATGCAATGGGCCTCGTCCGGCCCCGCCACCTGAACCAGGCACAATTTGGCCCAGTAGGTGGTTTCCCGCATGAACTCGGTGTCGACGGTGATGAATTCGGTGCCGCGCAGTCGGTCGCAAAAGGCCGCCAGGGTCGCCGTGTCGGTGATCAGGATCATGGGGCAGTCATAGCGGCTGGGGCTGGGGGCCGCAATCCCAGGTAACCTGCGCCCCGGGCTGGCTTTCGGGGGCCGAAAGCTTGACAAAATAGGCGGTTCAGTGTGGTTTCACCGCCGCTTCAAGCCCCCCAATAGCCAGATCGAATTTTGCCATGCATGCCTACCGGACACATACCTGCGGCGCGCTCCGTAAGGAGCACGCTGGCCAAGAGGTCCGCATCGCCGGCTGGGTCCACCGCAAGCGCGACCACGGCAATCTGCTGTTCGTCGACCTGCGCGACATGCATGGCCTGACCCAGTGCGTGGTGGATATCTCCGCACCGGTGTTCAAGACCCTGGAAGGGGCCCGTCCCGAAAGCGTCGTGTCCATCACCGGCAAGGTGGTCCCGCGCAGCGCCGAGACGATCAATGACAAGCTGGCCACCGGTCAGATCGAACTCGTCGTGGCATCGGTGGAGATCCTCTCCGAGGCCGCCGTGCTGCCGATCCAGGTCGCGGGCGATCAGGAGTATTCGGAAGAGCAGCGCCTGTCGTACCGTTTCCTCGATCTGCGCCGCGAGAAGATGCGCGACAACATCCTCCTGCGCTCGAAGGTGATTGCCTCCGTGCGCCGGCGCATGTGGGATGCGGGCTTCGTCGAATTCCAGACGCCGATCCTTACCGCCTCTTCGCCGGAAGGCGCGCGCGACTTCCTGGTGCCGTCGCGCATCCATCCGGGCAAGTTCTACGCGCTCCCGCAGGCGCCGCAGCAGTTCAAGCAGCTGATCATGACCTCCGGGTTCGATCGCTACTTTCAGATCGCGCCGTGCTTCCGCGACGAGGACAGCCGCGCCGACCGTTCGCCCGGCGAGTTCTACCAGCTCGATTTCGAGATGGCGTTCGTGACGCAGGATGATGTGTTCAACACCATCGAGCCCGTGCTCGCCGGCCTGTTCGAGGAATTCAGCCGCGGCCGCGTCGTCACCAAGCCGCCATTCGTGCGCATCCCGTTCGCGGAATCGATGCTGAAATACGGCAGCGACAAGCCCGACCTCCGCAACCCGTTGATCGTCTCCGATGTGACGGAAGTCTTCCGCGGCTCCAGCTTCGGCCTGTTCGCCAAGAACATCGAGAAGGGCGCGGTCGTGCGCGCGATCCCCGCGCCGGGCTCCGCCGATCGCCCGCGCAGCTTTTTCGACAAGCTCAACGAATGGGCGCGCGAGAATGGCGCCGGCGGCCTGGGCTACATCCAGTACAAGGACGGCCAGGCGCAGGGACCGATCGCGAAGAATCTTGACGCGGACCGCGTCGCCGCCATCAAGGCCGCCACCGGCGTGAAGGACGGCGACAGCGTGTTCTTCGCTTGCGACAAGGAACTGCCGGCGGCGAAGTTCTCCGGCCTCGTGCGCACGCGTCTGTGCGACGAACTCGGCCTGCTCGAGAAAGACGTCTTCAAGTTCTGCTGGATCGTCGATTTTCCGATGTACGAGCGCAACGAAGACACCGGCCAGATCGAGTTCAGCCACAACCCGTTCTCGATGCCCCAGGGCGGCATGGAAGCGCTCCTCACCAAGGATCCGCTCACTATCAACGCGTTCCAGTACGACATCGTCTGCAACGGCGTGGAACTGTCGTCGGGCGCGATCCGGAACCATCGCCCGGACATCATGTACAAGGCGTTCGAGATCGCCGGCTACACCAACGCCGACGTCGAAGCCCGCTTCGGCGGCATGCTGAATGCGTTCAAGTACGGCGCGCCCCCGCACGGAGGCTCCGCCCCGGGCATCGACCGCATCGTCATGCTGTTGGCGGAAGAGCCGAACATCCGCGAGGTCATCATCTTCCCGATGAACGGCAAGGCCGAGGACCTGCTCATGCAGGCCCCGAACGTCGTCAGCGCCAAGCAGCTGCGCGAGCTCCACATCAAGCTCGACCTGCCCAAGCCGAAGGAACCCGCGAAAGAGGGCGAGGCGAAGCCGGCGACCTAACGGTCGGGGCTATTGGGCCGGCCGTGTGAACGGCCGGCACACCTTCGTCAGGTCCTCCAGCAACCCGGTCTGCAGGTTCTGCACGAAGTGCTGCACGTAGAGCGGACCGTCCGTCGCGAAGATCGGATTGAATGCGTCGAGCCGCACAAGGATGTCGTAGCGGATGCTGGTGGGCTGCAGGCTCATCGCTGCTTCGATCTGCGCCATCGGCAGCACGATATCGCCGGTGATCGCCGGCGTGACGTAGGTGCCCAGGTTGTTGCCCGAATCCGAGTCGTAGACGATTAACCGCGCCTGCGCGGGAAATGGTGTGTTGTTGTGAATATCGAGGTGACTGGGGTAGCGATCGATCACGGACGAATGTACGCCGTGTACCCAGGTGGAACTGGTGGGCGACTTCGCTTCGGCGCCGTTGGCGTCGCATGTGCTTAAGTCGGTCAGTGTCCCGGCGACAGGACGCCAAATCACGTGCTGTACCAATCCGCCCGGGATATTCGCCGAAACCGTATAAGAGTCCGGTTTGGTGAAGGCCGGCCCTGAACCGTCCTCGATCGTCCCGATATAGAATTGCACGTTTGCGCGCGCGGGAATTTGAGGCGACGTCCACGTGCGTGTCACGGGCGTGACGCCGTCCATAAACTTCAGCGTCACGGTCGCCGTGAGAGGCGATGTGCCCTCGTTGATGAACCGCAAGTATGACTGCGTATCTGTCTGCCGGCTCGAATACACTCCTCCCAGCGCTACGGTGTCGAACGCCGGCCCTCCGGAGGCTTCCAGCGCGTCTGTAGGCTGTAGGGGGCTGTTGATCAGGCACGTCGCGGTCATGTCGGTGATCACGCCGGGGCCCCTGTTGTTCACGTGGTGCTGCAGGAGGCCCTTGAAGGGCGCCGCCAAAACCACATAGCGAATCATGCCGGGATCGGGCGCGAGTTGCAGGGCCGCTTCCAAGGTTTCCGCTGACAGCACAAGTTGCGCCCCGGCCGCGATTGGGGGCGTGGTGTACTGGCCCAACCGCGTGCCGTTGCGCGCATCGTACAGGGTCAAAGCCACCGTTTGCGGCGATGCGCCCGCCACATCCGTGCTCGTCACGATGACCGAGCTGGGGTATCCGGCGCTCAGCACCGAGGAATGCACGCCGCCGAGTTGGCGCGTATCCGTGGCGACGGAATCCTGCGCGGTCTTTCTGTAGCAGGTGGAGTAGTTGGTGATCGTCCCCGGGTTCGGCATCCAGACGACGTTCTGCACATAGCCGAAGAAGCCGCTCGGCGCGGACAGATACATGTCGTAGCGGGCGGGCTTCTGTCCGATCCCCAAGGCCGCCTCGATCTCGCTGACGGCGAATTGCGGCTCTGCCCCGCTCGGAACGACCGGGCTTGTCCATTGGCCCTTGGATGCACCTGTCGTCGAATCGACAACATCGATCGTCACCGCCGCGTCCTTCACGCCGGTATTGTGGACACGCACAAACCCCAGCCCGAAGAGCGCGCTGTCGGAGGACAGAGTCATGAACTTGACTTGGTGCGTGGGAACGAGGCTGAGGAGATAAGGGTACTGTGCCCTTAGGAAGATGGCGACTGTCCCGTCTGCGCTGAGGGTGACGGCATTTGGCCGGGAGGAGGTTGGTCCGCCGACCCGGAAGCGCGCCATCGCCGCGCCGGTCTGAAGGTTCGTCAACGCGACAGCTTGCGTCTGCAGGTCGGCACGCGGTGTCGTGGTGAACTTCTGTCTCCGCTCGGCATCGACGTAGGTGAGCGTGCCGTCGGTGCCGACCGTCAGCATCGGGCTCCCCGGCGTGAATTGGTCGGTCGCGGAGAGGTACTTGTAGTACTGCCCGCCCGCGAGGATGCCGCTGATCTCGCTCCGCGCACCGTTGTGCTTGAGGACGGCGCTGGTGATGGGGCTCGGAAGGTCACCGGTGCGGTCGCGGAAGCGGCCCGTCACGGGGGTGTATTGAAGCAGCCGAATACCCGACGCCACTGTGTTGACCGTGATCAGCACATCGCCAGTCGACGCCACCGCGACATACTGCGGGGCTCCGGTGGGAGACGGGAAGATCTTCGGCGGGGCGTCCCATGTCGACTCGTCGCGCAGGTCGACGACTGAGAGCGAACTCTCGCCGCTGTTTGCCACATACAGCGTGTTCCCGTCGGGTGTGGTATCCAAACCAAATGGGTCGGGACCGGTTACGATGCCGCGACGCCCGGAAGGGCAAACAGCCGGCGAACTAGGCGTTTCGCGAGGGCATTGCGCCGCCACGATTCCCACTGCCACCCCGTTGGATTGCGTCACACTCAGGTAATATCGCGTGCACGCGTCGTTAATGGCGACATCGTTCACGCTTTGCGTGCCGACGAGCAGCGGCAAGGTCGAGAATTCGGTCGGGCACGCACCGATCTGCGCGCGCGCGGGACGCGGTGCGAGCGCGAAGACCGTGATGACCAAAACCAGGATGCCGATAAGGGGCGAAGAACGGTTCATCAGGGATTCCCTGCAATGCACGCTCTCCTTGAAACGCTCCCGGGTGTGAATCGTCGCAGAACCAACTGCGCCGTGTGTGCAAGCGCGATTGGCATCGCAACGCGTGCACTACACGTGCGTGCTGGTGGATCGTTATCGTGGTGAGGGCGCGGCGCTTAGCGCGCCGGGATGCCGAGCTTGAGCTTCCGCTCTTGCTTGATCTTGTACATGGCGGCATCGGCCGCCTCGAGCAGCTCGTTCACTTCGGCTTGCGACGAGTACATGTGCACGCCGCAGCTCGCCTTGATCGGGATCTGCTGTCCGTCCCAGGCCGCATAAGCGTTGTTGAGCTTGCGGTCGAGCTCTTCCGCGCGGCGCAGGCCGTTGCGCTTGTTGGAGCGCGGCAGGAGGATCGAGAATTCATCTCCGCCCAGGCGGCCGATGTAGTCGGTGGTGCGGATATGGCCGCGCAGCAGGTTGCCGACGGTCAGCAGCACCTGGTCGCCGGCCGCGTGGCCCAAGGTGTCGTTGATCGCCTTGAAGCCGTCGAGATCGACGAAGATCAGCACGCCGCCGACACCGTGACGGCGGGCGACGGAGAGTTCATGCGTCAGGCGCTCAACGAACCCGCGGCGATTCAGCACGTGGGTCAGCGCGTCCGTGGTCGCGAGGTTCTCGAGTTCCGCGATCCGGCGGTCCTGTTGGCGCAGGTGGTTGGAGATTTCCTCCACCAACGTATGCGCGAGTTGGGAGATCTGGCGGATCGACTTCGAAGACGGGAGTTCGGCGGGCGCGGCTTCGGCGATGCGCACCAGCTGCGTCAGTTTCGTGACGATACCCTCATGCGGTTCACCGCCGTGCGGCTCGTCGGGCGCCGACTCTTGATCGCGCGCTTCTGCAGGCTGAACGCCTGACATCGTGGTGACTCCCATCCCCTCTGGACGGTACTCTGTTGGTGAGGAGGCCCCCGGTCAACAGTCAGTAATTACGGGGATATTTTTGACTTTTGCCGCGTCGCCCGCAGGTGGAAATACGCCCCTATATCCAGCAAGGAGAAGCCCGCGGCGCTAATTTTCAAATCGGCATAAGGGATTGCGCCGGTTGATAAAGCGAACTCCTCGGATGTAGGCCGTTCGGTGCTAAACTACCGGGCTTACACAATAATTCGGCGGCGTCCTTGCGGCGTCGCCTCAAGGCCTTCAGGCTGTGTGAATGATGGAATTAAGTTTGTTGTCAAAACTAAAGCATGCGACTCGCGGCGTCGCGATCGTCCTTTGCGCGAGCATTGCGGCACCCGCCGGCGCGCAGCAACTCGGCGCGGCCGCTGTCGCCCCCACGCCGACGGCGGCGCCGTCTCCCAGTGTCACCGTCGCGTCGCATCGCGCGGTGTATGACGTGTCGCTTGTCCGGGCCAGCCAGCGCGACGGCGTGCGCGGCGCGCGCGGCACCATGACCTACACGATCACCGACCGCTGCGATGGCTACACCATCGAGACCCAAATGCATCTCGACATGGGGCTGGCCAGCGGCGCCGACAGCGAACTCGATCAGCGCTACGCGGCCTGGGAAGCCAAGGACAACCGCTCGGCCAGTTTCCGCATGCTGGTGCGCGAGAACGGCAAGCTGAAGGACTCCTATCACGGCTCCGCCACGCTCGATGCGAAGGGCAAGGGCACCGCGACATACAACGGCGAGCAGGACATCACATTCGACCTGCCCGAAGGCACGCTTCTGTCGACCAATCACCTCATCGCGCTGCTCGACGCGGCGGTGAAGGGCGAGAAGATCGTCAATCGCTCGGTCATGGACGGTTCCTTCGACGACGGCCCCTATCGCGTCAATGCCGTGGTCGGCCCGCAGCGCAACGCGGTCATGGCCGCGAAGCAATCCGGCGATCTCGCCGCCGGCCCGGCCTGGCCCCTGGCGCTCGCCTATTTTCCCGACGACGCGGAAAAGGATACGCCGGACTACGAACTGCTCATGAGCGTGGGCGCGAACGGGGTCGCCCATCATCTCGTGCAGGACTTTGGGGGGTTCACCCTTGCGTTCGAACTGACGAGCGCGGAACCAATCGCAGGCCCATCATGTCAATAAAAGCGCTTCTCCTTGCCGCTCTCGTCGCAACGCCCGCATCCGCCGCCATCACGCCCTATGACGCTCACTACGATCTTGAACTGACGGTGGCGAGCGGCACCACCGGCCCGCGGTCGATGGACGGCATTCTCGAATACCGCGTCGCGCGCGCCTGCGCCGGCGGCTGGGAAACGCGCTCGCGCGTGGTGGTCAACGCGGTGTTCCGCGACGACACCACCAGCGCCAACGAGCGCATCTTCACCTCGTGGGAGTCCGACGACGGCACCCAGTACCGCTTCGCGGTGCAGACCAGCAAGAACGGCGTGATGGTGGAATCCGTCAAGGGCGCGGCCAAGCTCGGCAAGCGGGGCGGCGAGGCGACCTACGAGGCCACCGTGGAGAACGGACAGAAGCTCAAGGTGCCCTTGCCGCGCGACACCTTCCTGCCGGTCGCTTATCAGCAGGCGGTGTTGCAGCGCGCCGCGCAGGGTGAAGTGCTGTTCAGCGGCGTGGTGCTGAACGGCTCCTCCACCGACGGCCCACGCGTGCTGTCCACCGCCATCGGCCCGAAGGAAGCGGATTTCAAGGCCGCGCATGATGGCGGCGTCGACCCGAAATTGCTCGGCGCCGGCTGGCCCATGAGCCTCGCGTTCTTCAAGCTGTTCGAGAAAAGCGACTCACCGGTGTTCGAAACCGCGATGCGCCAGCACGAGTCCGGTGTCGCCGATGAGATCAAGCAGACCTTCTCCGACTTCAGCATCTCCGCGCATCTCACGCGGCTAAAGCCCCTGCCGAAGCGCGACTGCGCGCGCAGCTGACGCTTCCAAGACTCGTGTTTCTATTATTGTCACCCCGGACAAGGCGCGTCTTCGCGCCGCGATCCGGGGTCCAGGGTTACAGACTCCAGCGCGCGTTACCCTGGATCCCGGATGTCGCTCCGCTCCTCCGGGATGACAATCTGGGTATCGGCGATCGCCGTGCCTTACGGCCACAACCACGCGGCGCCGCGCACGCCGCTGGAGTCCCCGTGCTTCGGCGGCACGATCTTCGTCACCACCGTGTCCGAGAACACATACAGCGGCCACAGCTTCGGCATCGCGTCGTAGATCTGCTCGATCTTCGACAGCCCGCCGCCCACCACGATCACATCCGGATCGAAGATGTTGATGATCGTCGCACTCGCCCGCGCGAGCCGGTCGAGCCAGCGCGTCATGGTCGCCTGTGCGACCGGGTCGCCATTGAGGGCGGCGTCCGCGATGTCCGTGGCTTTCATGTCGCGCCCGTCGTCCGCGCTCAGTCCCGGGCCGGACAGGAACTGCTCCGTGCAGCCGAACTTGCCGCAGTAGCACTTCGGCCCCGGGCGCTCTTCGTCCCGCGGCCAGGGCAGGGGATTGTGGCCCCATTCGCCGGCGATGGAATTCGGCCCCTGGATCACCTTGCCGTCGCGCACTAGGCCGCTACCGCACCCGGTGCCGAGGATGATGCCCCACACACTCGTAGCACCTGCGCCCGCGCCGTCCGACGCTTCCGACAGGGCGAAGCAGTCCGCATCGTTGCCCAGCCGCGCTGGCCCGCCGATCGCGACGGAGAGGTCCTTGTCGAGTGCGTGTCCGATCAGCCGCACGGAATTGGCGTTCTTGATGAGACCCGTTGCGGGCGAGATTGTTCCGGGAATCCCCACACCGACCGTCGCGGTCCCGGCGGCGACCGATGTCCCCGTCGCCTGCTCCGCCGCGCGCACCAGCCCGGCGATGGCCTTCACCGTATTCTCATAAGGGTCCGGCGGCGTCGGCACGCGGTGCCGGAACGGAATGCTGCCGTCGCGCGCGAGCGCGACCGCCTCGATCTTTGTCCCGCCCAGATCGATCCCGATCCGGATTTTTGCCGCAGCCGCCATTGGATATCCAAAGTCCCTTGGCCCAATCCGCGCGCAGAGTAGCCGCGCCGCGCCCGCTTGCGCTACCATGCTCGCGACCAATCAAGCACGGATGCCTCCAGCGGATGCCTAGTCCACCGGACGTCACTGGATTCTTTGATACCGCCACCAGCTCCGTGAGCTATCTCGTCGCGGACCCGGAGACGCGGTGCTGCGCCATCATCGACGCGGTGCTGGCCTACGACCCCAACGGCGGTCGCACCGGCACGCGCTCCGCGGAGATGATCCTCGCCGCGGTCGGCGCGCGCGGGCTGAAAGTCACCTGGATTCTCGAAACCCACGTGCACGCGGATCACCTGTCCGCTGCGGCGGTCCTCCGCCGGACCACCGGCGCCAGGGTCGCCATCGGCGCGGAGGTGACGCACGTGCAGTCCTACTTCAGTACGCTGTTCCATCTTGATGGCGCCATCGCGCCGAACGGCGGCGATTTCGATCACCTGTTCCGCGACGGCGAGACATTCCAGATCGGCAACATCGCCGCCACGGCCATGCACACGCCCGGCCACACGCCCGCCTGCATGAGCTACCTCATCGGCGATGCGCTGTTCGTGGGCGACACACTGTTCATGCCGGACTACGGCACGGCGCGGTGCGATTTCCCCGGCGGCAACGCGGCGGAACTCTACACCTCGATCCAGAAGCTCCTGAGTTTGCCCGAGGAAACCCGCGTGTTCGTGTGCCACGATTACGCGCCCAACGGCCGGCAGGTCGCATGGGAAACCACCGTCAAGGCCCAGCGGGAGAACGTCCACATCGGCGGCGTCAGCCAGGCGGACTATGTCGCCATGCGCACGTCCCGCGATAAAATGCTCCCGCTGCCGGCCTTGATCCTCCCGGCCGTGCAGGTCAACATCCGGGCGGGCAATACGCCCGCGCCGGAATCCAACGGCGTCTCATACCTGAAGATCCCGCTCGACAAGTTCTGAGCGCGTGATCACAAAAAGTGGGGCCCGGATTTTGGATAAGATCTCGCGCCAAACAAATGGAATGGCGAAGCCATGACCACGCTTCTCGTCACCTCGACCCATGCGGTCGAGCACGACACCGGTCCCGGCCATCCGGAAAGTCCGGATCGCATCCGCGCGGTGGTGAAGGCCCTGGAGCAGGACTCCTTCAAGGGCCTGAAGCGCATGACCGCGCCGGACGCCACGGTCGCGCAAATGGCGCGCGCGCATCCGCAAAAGTTCGTGGAACAGATCCTCGCCGCGGTGCCGGGTCGCGGCTACGCGCGCGTCGATCCGGATACGGTGCTGTCGCCGGGCTCCGGTCCCGCGATCATCGAAGCGGCGGGTGGCCTCATCGCCGCCGTGGACGCGGTGGCGAAGGGCGAAGCACACAACGCTTTTTGCGCCGTACGTCCGCCGGGCCATCACGCGGAGTCCAACCGCGCGATGGGCTTCTGCCTGATCAACAACGTCGCCGTCGGCGCGCTCCACGCCCGCGCGGCCCATGGGTACAAGCGCGTCGCCGTCGTGGATTTCGACGTCCATCACGGCAACGGCACCCAGGAGATTTTCTGGAATGATGCGGACGCGTTCTACGCTTCCACGCATCAGTTCCCGAACTACCCCGGCACCGGCCGCCGGTCGGAGCGGGGGGCGCACAACAACGTGGTCAATGTGCCCATAGATCCCGGCAGCGGCGGCGACGTGTTCCGCGCCGGCATGACCGAGGACGTCCTGCCCGCGCTCATGGCCTTCAAGCCGGATTTCATCTTTATTTCCGCAGGGTTCGACGCTCATCGCGACGACCCCTTGGCCGACCTGAAATTGACGGAAAACGACTTTGCCTGGGCGACCCATGAACTCGCCAAGGCGGCCAAAATCCTCTGCGGCGGCAGGCTGGTATCGGTCCTCGAAGGCGGTTACAACCTCGATGCGTTGGCGGCGAGTGCGGTGGCTCACGTCGACGTTCTGCAAGGCGCCGCATAGAGGACGTGAGACATGGCTGACGCCCCGCCGGCGGATATCCAGAAGCTCGGCTTCGAGGAAGCCATGAAGGAACTCGAAGGGATCGTGAAGGCCCTCGAGTCCGGCAACGTGAAGCTCGACGAGGCCGTGAAGGCCTATGAGCGCGGGGCAGCCCTCCGCAAACACTGCGAATCCAAACTCGCCGATGCCCGCATGAAGGTGGAGAAGATCACCGGCGGCGGCAAAGGCACTGAACCCTTCGATACAGACAAATGACCGACTCAACGGCGTTCAATCACGCGCTGACGCGGACCGCGGCGGCGACCAATGCCATGCTCGACAGCTTGATGCCGCCGGTGAAGGAAGCCGAAGGCCGCGTGGTCGACGCCATGCGCTATGCCGCCCTCGACGGCGGCAAGCGCCTGCGCCCGTTCCTGGTGTGCGCCAGCGCCGATCTCTTCAACGTGCCCAGTGTGCAGGCGCTCCGCGCCGCCGCGGCACTCGAGATGATCCACTGCTACTCGCTCGTGCACGACGACCTGCCGGCGATGGACGACGACGATCTCCGTCGCGGCCGGCCCACGGTCCACAAGGCCTATGACGAAGCCACCGCGATCCTCGCCGGCGACGGCTTGCTCACGATGGCGTTCGAAGTGCTCGCCGATCCGGCCACCCATCCGGATGGCGCCATCCGCGCCGCGCTCGTCACCGAGCTTGCCAAGGCGTCGGGGGCTGCGGGCATGGTGGGCGGCCAGATGATCGATCTCCAGGCGCCGAACCTATCCCTCGATGAGGCTGGGCTTGTGCGCCTCCAGTCCCTCAAGACCGGCGCCCTGATCGCCTGCGCCTGCCGCTTTGGCGCGGTGCTGGCGGGCGCGCCCGAACAGACCAAGGCGGCGCTGGGCAATTACGGACAAAAAATCGGCCTCGCGTTCCAGATCGCCGATGACGTGCTGGATGTGGAAAGTTCCGCGCAAGTCACTGGCAAGGCGACCGGAAAGGACGCCGCCGCCGGCAAGGCGACTTTTGTCTCCCGGCTCGGGCTTGAAGGTGCTAAGAGTCAGGCTCGCGCCTTGGTGGAGCAGGCCATTGAACAGATTGAGATTTTCGGTGCTGCCGCCGATCCGCTCCGTGCCGCGGCCGCGTTCGTTATCCGCCGCCAAACCTGAGGGCGGTGTGTCATGACGACCCCTGACGGCACCCCCCGTACGCCTTTGCTCGACCGCGTTTCGCAGCCTTCCGATCTGCGCAATCTGTCCATCGCCCAACTCACCCAGTTGGCGGACGAACTGCGCGCGGACACCATCCAAAACGTCTCCCGTACCGGCGGCCACCTTGGCGCCGGCCTGGGCGTGGTGGAACTGACGGTCGCCCTGCACCACGTGTTCGAGACGCCGAAGGATCGGCTGATCTGGGACGTGGGACACCAGTGCTATCCGCACAAGATTCTCACGGGCCGCCGCGAGCGCATGTCGACCATCCGCCAGAAGGATGGTCTCTCGGGCTTCACCCTGCGCAGCGAGAGCGAATACGACCCCTTCGGCGCGGGCCATAGCTCCACGTCGATCTCCGCCGGCCTCGGCATGGCGGTCGCGCGCGATCTCGCCGGCAAGGACAACAACGTCATCGCCGTGATCGGCGACGGCGCCATGAGCGCCGGCATGGCCTATGAGGCGATGAACAACGCCGGTGCCCTGCGCAGCCGCTTGATCGTCATCCTCAACGACAACGACATGTCGATCGCGCCGCCGGTCGGCGCGATGAGCGCCTACCTCTCTCGCCTGCTGTCGTCGAAGTCCTATCTGTCGTTGCGTCAGGTGGCGAAGCAGATCGCGCACTATCTGCCGAAGTCCCTGGAAGACGTCGCCCGCCGCGCCGAGGAATACACCCGCGGCATGGTCTCCGGCGGCGGCACGCTGTTCGAAGAACTGGGCATGTACTACGTCGGCCCCATCGACGGTCATTCCATCGAGCAGCTGGTGCCGGTGTTGCGCAACGTGCGCGATTCCGAGGCGACCGGCCCGTTCTTGATACACGTCGTCACCAAGAAGGGTCGCGGGTATCCGCCAGCGGAAGCTTCCGCCGACAAGTACCACGGCGTCACCAAGTTCGATGTGGTGTCCGGCACCCAAACGAAAGCGACGGCGAAGGCGCCGTCCTACACCGCCGTGTTCGCCAAGGGCCTGATTGCGGAAGCAGAGGCCGACGAGAAGATCGTCGCCATCAATGCCGCCATGCCGGACGGCACGGGCCTCAACAAGTTCGCCGAGAAGTTCCCGAACCGCTGCTTCGATGTCGGCATCGCGGAACAGCACGCGGTCACCTTCGCCGCCGGTCTCGCGACCGAAGGCTTCAAGCCGTTCTGCGCGATCTATTCCACCTTTCTGCAGCGTGCGTATGACCAGGTGGTGCACGACGTTGCCGTGCAGAACCTGCCGGTGCGCTTCGGGCTCGACCGCGCCGGCTATGTCGGCGCGGACGGCGCGACCCACGCGGGCTCGTTCGATCTGCCCTATCTCCTGTGCCTGCCGAATTTCGTCGTCATGGCCGCCGCCGACGAGGCGGAACTCATGCACATGGTGGCGACCGCCGCCGCCCACGATACCGGCCCGATCGCCGTGCGCTATCCGCGCGGCGAAGGCGTCGGCGTGGCCCTGCCGGAGCGCGGCACGCCGCTGGAAATCGGCAAGGGCCGCATCGTGCGCGAAGGCGGCAAGGTGGCGATCCTCAGCCTCGGCACACGTCTGGCCGATGCCTTGAAGGCGGCTGACGACCTCGCCGCGCGCGGTCTGCCCGCGACCGTGGCCGATGCCCGTTTCGCCAAACCCCTCGACACGGCGATGATCGAAAAGCTCGCCGCCACCCATGAAGTATTGGTGACCGTGGAAGAGGGTGCCGCCGGTGGCTTCGGCGCGGCGGTGCTCCATCACCTCGCCTGGAGCGGCCATCTCGACAAGGGCTTGAAGGTCCGCACCATGACCATGCCTGACAAGTTCTTCGAGCACGCCAAGCCCGAGGATCAGATTGCCGCCGCCCATCTCGACGCGGCGGGCATCGCCGCGACCGTGCTCAAGGCGCTCGGCCAGGACAGCCGCGGCCTCGCCCAGGCGAGCGGCCGCGCGTAAGCGGTGCCCAAACAACGCCTCGACCAACTCCTCGTCGAACGCGGCCTCGCTGAGAGCCGCACCAAGGCGCAGGCCCTCATCATGGCCGGGCTGGTCTTTTCCGGCGAACGCCGCCTCGACACCGCCGGTGCGCAAATCCCCGACGACACCGCCATCACCGTGCGCGGCCAGGAACACCCCTGGGTCTCGCGCGGCGGCATGAAACTCGCGCACGGTCTCGAGCACTTCGGCTTCGCCGCGACGGACCGCATCGCGCTCGATGTGGGCGCTTCCACCGGCGGCTTCACGGACGTCCTGCTCACCAACGGCGCGGCCAAGGTCTATGCAGTGGACGTCGGCTACGGCCAATTCGCCCACAAGCTCCGCATCGATCCGCGCGTGGTGGTGCTGGAGCGCACCAACGCGCGCCATCTCACCGCCGCCGAGGTTCCCGATCCCATCGGCGCGGTGGTCTGCGACGCAAGCTTCATCGGCCTGCGCACCGTGCTGCCGGCGGGCATGGCCCTTACGGCAACCGGGGCGTGGATGATCGCGCTCATCAAGCCCCAGTTCGAGGTCGGCCGGGAGAACGTCGGCAAAAAGGGCGTGGTGCGCGATCCGGCCCAGCACGCCCGGGTTTGCGAGGAGATTTCCGCCTGGCTCGGAGCCCAGCCCGGCTGGCAGGTGAGGGGCATCGCCCAGAGCCCGATCACGGGTCCGGAGGGCAATATCGAATTCCTGATTGGCGCGGAGCGGGTCTGATTGGTAGGGAAGAGGGTATGAGACTTGGTGTTGCCCTTCTGGTCGCTCTGTCCCTGTCGGTGCCGGCCCTCTTTAAACCGGTGCTCGCGGACACCGCGACGCTGTCCAACCTCCAGCGCGACGGCGGGTTCCAGGAAGTCGTCGTCAGCGTGCCGGACCTCGATCAGGCGACCGTCTTCTATCAACGCGCCGCCGGTTGGCGGATGCTCTATCGCGGCAACGCCGCGCCGGAGTTGGTCACCGCCTGGGGACTGCCCGAAGGCACCAAGGTCATCGAGGCGATCCTGCGCAACGCCGGCGACCCGCAAGGCATTCTGCGGCTGATCTCCTTCAAGGGCGTGCAGCAGGAAGAAGTGCGGCCCGCCGCCAAGCCGTGGGAGACCGGCGGCTGGGCCAGCATCGTCGTGCGCGTGAAGGACGCGAAGGCGAAGTACAAGCAACTGCGCACTTACGGCTGGCACGGCTTTTCCGCGCCGGTGGAATTCAAGACCGACAAGATCTCCGGCGTCGAAGCCGTGATGATGGGTTATGGCGGCGAAACCCTTACCCTGCGTGAGCGCAGCGGCGAGGGCGCGAAGGACATGAACTTCCCCGCGCTGGTGACGGCGTCCGTAAAGGACGTCGACGCCGTCGCGGCATACTATGTCGAGAAGCTGGGCTTCAAGGTCGTCTCGACGGTCGAGGGGCCTTTGCCGGGCGGCGGGCGCAATTCCTTCGGCCTGCCCCAGAACATGTTCGGCAATATCTACCGCCGCGAAAAGGTCGTGATCCCCGCGGCGGCGGGCAACGAGGCGCGCGGCGCCATCGCCCTGGCGAGTTACTACGGCTTGCGCGGCGATGATTTCGCCGAACGCGACAAAGTGCCGAACCTGGGCTTCCTGATGCTGCGCTTTCCGGTCAGCGACGCCGCCGCCCGCGCCGCCGAAATTTCGGCCAAGGGCGTGAAGATCGAATACCAGCGCGACGACGTGCGCATGGAACCCTACGGCACCGTGAAGGTGTTCGGCGTGCGCGATCCCAACGGCGGCATGATCGAATTCTTCCAGGCCCCCACCCCGTGACAACCTACGGCGCGGGTTTGCGCGATCTCTGGCCGCTCGATCCGGCGATCACCTATCTCAATCACGGCGGCTTTGGCGTGACGCCGCGCGAGATCGGAACGCTCCAGGCGGAATTCCGCGCGCACGTCGAAGCCAACCCGATGCGCTTCATGACCGGGGAGTTTCCCGCCGCCGTCCGCGCCTCCGCGGCCGCGCTCGGGGAATTCCTCGGCGCGAAGGCCGACGAGATCGTGTTCACCGAGAACGCGACCTCGGGCCTCAATGCGGTGCTGCGCTCCCTCGATTTCCAGCCGGGCGACGAGATCGTGATCCCCACGCTCGCCTATGGCGCGATCATGAAGGCCGCGCGTTACGTGGCGACGCGCACCGGCGCGAAGCTGATCACGCCGGAAATCCCATTCCCCTTGCCGCGCCCCCAGGCCGCAATCGACGCCGTGAAGTCCGCGCTGTCGCCGCGTACAAAGCTGGTGCTCGTCGATCACATCGTCTCGCCCACGGGCTTCATCCTGCCCGTGCGCGCCATCGCCGACGCCGCCCATGCGGTTGGTGCGCAAGTGCTGATCGACGGCGCCCACGCGCCGGGACAGATCCCCCTCGTCATGGCGGAGACGGGCGGCGATTGGTATGTCGGCAACCTGCACAAGTGGCTGTTCGTGCCGCGCGCTTGCGGCTTCCTGTGGGCCAACGGCGCCGCGCGCCACCAGATCCATCCGCTCGCGATCTCCCATGGCTACGAACAGGGCCTGATCGCGGAGTTCGACTGGACCGGCACCCACGATCCGACGTCGATCCTGTGCGTGCCGGCGGCCATTGCCTTCCACCAGAAGCTGGGTGGGCCTGCGCTGATGCAGCGCAACGCGGCCCTGCTGCGCGAAGCCCTGGATTTGGTCGCCGCCGCGTTCCAGACACCGCTCGGCGCGACGCCCGATCAATTCGCCAGCATGGGCACGGTCGCGCTGCCGGCGCGCTTCGGCACCACCGACGCCGATGCCGCGGTCCTGCGCCGCACACTCTCCGACGACCACCGCATCGAAGCAGTTATCAGCGCGCAGAAAGGCAGCTTGTGGCTGCGGTTGGCAGCCCAGGCCTACAACGAGATCGGCGACTACGCGCGTTTGGTCGAAGTTTTGCGCACGCTGTAGGACCCCCACCCTTGATCCCTCCCCGCAAGGGGGAGGGAACCCGTGCCCAAAACCCCTCCCCCTTGCGGGGAGGGGTAGGGGTGGGGGTCGTGCAACACGAGCCGCAGGCTCTACTTCTTCACCGGCGTTTGCTGCGGCGGAGCCGCCTTGATCGGATTGTCCGGCATGATGGGCGCGCCCGGCGCTGACGTCGGGTGCCCGTAGTACTCCGCCGTCTCGAACACGTTGCCCTCGTGGTCCACCATCACCTGCACGGGGTTGTCTTCCTTCAAGCGGCCCTGGGCATACCAGATGCCCTGGTCGTCCTTGATGGGGATGCTGGTGACGTTGTAGCCGCGCTTTTCCATCAGTGTGCGCGCTTCATCCGACTTCAGCTTGGTCTCGCCGCTCAGCGGCTTGGCCGGCTTGTTGGCGACGAACACGTTGCCCTGATAATCCATCATCAGCTTCTGCAACGCGGTGCCGGTCTTGGATGCATCCGCATGCCAGATGCCGTCCTTGTCCTTCACCGGATCGCTGGTGACCTTGAAGCCCGCCTTCTCCATGCGGCTCTTGGCCTCGCCGGCGGTGAAGCTGTTCTTGCCCGCCACGGGCGCGGCCGGCGTGTTGGAGTCAGTCTTGATCGCGGGCTTTTCCGCGGCCCATGCGGGGGCCGCGCACATCGCCGCCGCACCCAGAACAACCCATACCAACGGTTTCATATCGGACATCTCCCTCTCGCGGCCTTGATGGCAGCGGTGCTAGAGACGAACCGTGCAGATGGGGGGAGAGTTCCCGGAAGGTGGTTATTCCACTTCCACGGGCTCCATATAAAGCTGCGGGCCCTTGGTCTGCGCGCCTTGCAAGGTTTCCAGCAGCGGCCCGGCGATCTTCCCGAACGCGCTGATCGCCTTCACGCCGGTCATGATGTCCGTCGGGGCATCGCTGTCGGTCATGGCCTTCAGGATCGCGTCCAGGGGATCTTCCGGCTTGGGGTAGGGGACCAGCTTCACCGTGTCCTCAGGCTTCAGCCCGATAATGGTCTTGGCGTGATCGATGGCGGCGTTCAGCCCGCCGAGTTCGTCCACCAGTCCGACTTTCAGCGCGTCCGTCCCGGTCCACACGCGCCCGCGCGCGTATTTCTCCAGTTCCTCCACCGGCTTCCCGCGCCCTTGCGCCGCCTTGGTAGTGAAGTCCGCATAGATCGCGTCGATGACCTGATTCAATCGCGCCAGCTCGCGCTGGTTCCATTCCGACTGGGAGCTGAACAGGCCCGCTGATTCGCCGAACGAAATGCGGTCCCAGTTCACGTCGAGTTTCTCCGACGTGCCGGCGATCACCATCTTGCCCATGATGACCCCGATGGATCCCGTGATCGTGCCCGGATCGGCGAAAATCCGATCCGCGCCCATGGCGATAAAATACCCGCCGGATGCCGCCACGTTGCCCATGCTCACGACGATCGGCTTCTTCTTTTCCTTCGCGCGCACCACTTCGCGCCAGATCGTATCCGACGCGATGGCCGACCCGCCGGGGCTGTCGATGCGCAGCACGATGGCTTCCACGTCATTGTTCGCCACCGCATCGCGGATGGCCTTGGCCGTCACGGCGGACTTGATGCCCTCGTCGCCGGAGAACGGGTTCTCCTCCGCGCCGCCGCGGCTGATCTCGCCGATCGCGCTCACCACGGCGATGGACTTCTTCGGCGCCGGGCGGCCGCTCCACACCGGCAGATCGACGTAACGCCGCAGCGTCACGTGGGCCATCCTGCCGACCTTCTCGTTCAGCATGGTCTCGAACTGGTCGCGATAGCCCAGCGTGTCGACCAGCTTGGCCTCCTTGGCCTCGTCGGCCATGAGCGGGCCCTTGTCGATCAGCGCCTTCACCGCCGCCTTGTCGAGCTTGCGGTCCGCGGCGATGCCGTCGACCATCTGTTCGAACCAGCCGCCCAGCAGCGCGGTGAGCTCTTCCTTGTTGGCGGGCGATGCGTGCTCCTCGGTGAACATCTCCATCGCGCTCTTGTATTCCTTGCGCTTGACCACATTGGCCTTCACGCCAAGCCGTTCGAGAGTCTTGCGCAGGAAAGGCTGTTCCGTGCCGATGCCGGCCACGCCCACGCTGCCCGTCGGCTGCACCCACACATTCTCGAATGCGGCGGCGAGGTAATAGGTCTGCAAGGCGCCGACGCTTTCGCCGATGGTTTCGGAGAACACATAGGCCGGCTTCCCCGCCGCGCGGATGTCCGCGATGGCCGTGCGCAGTTCCTGGATCTGCGCGATGCCGAAGTGCTGCTCGTTCAGCGTCGCGGCGATCGCCGTCACGCGCGGATCGTCCTTCGCCCGGCGCAGCGCGAACAGCACGTCCTGCATTGAGGTCTGCGCGCCCAGCTTCAGCGACGACAATCGCGGTCGCGCGTTGCTCTCCTGGTAGTCCCGGTCGAGGTTGAGCGTGAGGATGAACTTGTCAGGCACCGCGTTGGCGGCGCGGCCCTCGTATTTTGTGGCGGCATAGATGCCGATGCCGAACGCCAGCACGACAATCGCGCCGATGAACGCCAGGGTGCCGATCAGAACGCGGCTCAGGGTACGCATGGATGGCCTTTCCGAAAGAAAGGGAGAAGGGCGGAGGCGGCTAACTTACCCGCATTGCGCCGCGTGGCGCAGCACATGATCGGCGAGCACGATCGCCACCATCGCTTCGGCCACCGGCACGCCGCGAATGCCGACACACGGGTCGTGGCGGCCCTTGGTGACGATTTCCGTATCCTTGCCGTGGATATCCACGGTTTTTCGCGGGCTCAGGATCGAACTGGTCGGCTTGATCGCCAGGCGCGCGACGATGGGTTGTCCGGTCGAGATCCCGCCCAGGATGCCGCCCGCCTTGTTCGACAGGAACTCCACCTGGCCGTCCTTGCCCATGCGCATCTCGTCGGCGTTCTCTTCGCCGGTGAGTGCGGCCGCCGCGAACCCGGCGCCGATCTCCACGCCCTTCACGGCGTTGATGCTCATCAGCGCGCTCGCGATATCCGCATCCAGCTTGCCGTAGATCGGCGCCCCCAGGCCCGCCGGCAGGCCTTCGGCGACAACTTCCAGAATGGCGCCGGCGGAGGAGCCGTTCTTGCGCACGCCGTCGAGATAGTCCGCCCACGTCGCCGCGGCCTTGGCATCCGGCGAGAAGAACAGGTTCCGCTCCACCTCCGCCCAATCCCAGTTGGCGCGGTCGATGGCGTGCGGGCCGATCTGCGTCAGCGCGCCCCGGATAGTCACGTTCGCGCCCACGCGCGCGGCCAGTACCTTGCGCGCGATCACGCCGGCGGCCACGCGCATCGCGGTCTCGCGCGCGGACTGCCGCCCGCCGCCGCGATAGTCGCGGATGCCGTATTTCTTCCAGTAGGTGTAGTCCGCGTGACCGGGCCGGAATTTTTCCGCGATCTCGCCGTAGTCCTTTGACCGCGCGTCGACGTTCTCGATGAGCAGGCCGATCGCCGTCCCGGTGGTCACGCCCTCGAAAACGCCCGAGAGGATTTTCACCGTGTCCGGTTCTTGCCGCTGCGTCGTGTACTTGGAGGTGCCGGGCTTGCGCTTGTCCATCCACGGCGTGAAGTCCGCCTCGGACAACGGAATGCGCGGCGGCACGCCGTCGACCATGCAGCCGATCGCCGGCCCGTGGCTTTCGCCGAAGGTCGAGAACCGGAACAGCGTGCCGAAGGTGTTGGTGGACATGGCGGCCGCGCTACTTCGCCAGTTTCGCGCCGGCGAGAAGTTCGGAGATTTCGCCCGCGGACTCCACCGCCATCATGCCGACGACGTGGTAGCCCGCGTCGACATGGTGAACTTCGCCCGTGACGCCGCTCGCCAGGTCGCTCAGGAAATACAGCCCGCTCTTGCCCACGTCCTCGATGGAGACGTTGCGGTGCAGGGGGGAATTCAGTTCGTTCCAGCGCATGATGTAGCGGAAGTCGCCGATGCCCGAGGCGGCAAGCGTCTTGATCGGCCCGGCCGAGATCGCGTTCACGCGGATGTTCTTCGGGCCCAGGTCCACCGCCAGATAGCGCACGCTGGCTTCCAGCGCCGCCTTGGCCACACCCATGACGTTGTAGTGCGGGATCGTGCGTTCCGCGCCCAGATAGCTCAGGGTCACCAGGCTGCCGCCCTCGGTCATCAGCGGTTCCGCGCGCCGGCAGATGTCCGTGAACGAGTAGCAGGAGATATCCATGGTCCGCAGGAAGTTCTCGCGGGTAAGATTGTCGATGTAGCGGCCCTTGAGTTCCTCCTTGTCGGAGAACGCCACCGCGTGCAGCACGAAATCCAACCGGCCCCACTTGGCCTTGATCTCGGCGAACACGGCATCGAGGGAGGCCGCGTCGGTCACGTCGGCCGGCATGATGATCTGCGACTTCACGCTCTCGGCCAGGGGGCGCACGCGCTTCTCCAGCGCCTCACCCTGGAAGGTGAACGCGAGCTCGGCCCCGTGATCGGCGACTTGCTTCGTGATTCCCCAGGCGAGGGAACGGTCGTTCGCCAGGCCCAGGATCAGACCCTTCTTGCCGTCCATCAGACGCTTCGCTTCGCTCATTCCCACCGCCACCCCGCCGCGGACAAAATCGAAAATTTACGGTTAACCAAGGACTTGCGGCATCCTACACGAAACGTTTTGAGGGGCAAGCCGAGGGGAATACCCACCTGGACGGGGGTAAGTCCATGAACAACCTCGATCATCCGGCGGACACCGCATCCGCGCCCGCGGCCCCGCCGCCGCCGGCGGTTCCGGTTCGGGCGCGGCAGGCGCGCGCCGGGCGGTGGGCGGCACGCCTGCATCGGCCGTACGAAACCGTACGCTTCTTGGTGAATCGCACGGTCCAGGACGACGTCTTCAACACCGCCGCCGCCCTGTGTTTCTCGACGGTCTTGGCGGTGGTGCCTGCGCTCGCGCTCACTTTCGGCGTCCTTGCGGCATTCCCGGAGTTCCGCCGCGTGCGGGTGCTGTTTCAGGAATTCATCATGTCCAGTTTGGTGCCGGACCTGGGCCTGAAGATGTCGGCGCAACTCAGCCAGTTCGTCGCGGCCGCCGGAGATCTCACCTTGTTCGGCGTGATCGGCCTGCTCGTCACCTCGATCCTGCTGCTGCTCACGATCGAGGGCGCCTTCAACCGCACCTTCCGTGTGGCGCATCCGCGCCCGTGGTTCCGCCGTCTCGTGGTCCTGTGGACCGCGTTCATCCTCGGCCCGTTCATGGTGGCGGTCACCATGGGCTTGCTCGGCTACTTCGCCACGAATGCCAAGGGCGACACGGAGGGAATCGTTTTGGCCCACGTGCTGCCGACCATGCTGTCGTGGCTCACGCTCACGTTCCTCTACCGCATCGTCCCGCATCGTCCCGTCTCGCTCACCGACGCCTGCATTGGCGCGGCCCTGGCGGCGCTGCTGTTGGAAGCCTTGCGTCTCGGCTTCGCGTACTACGTCAACAACACCAACTACGGCGCCATCTACGGCGCCGTGGCGGCGGTGCCGGTCTTCCTGCTGTGGGTGTACTCCCTGTGGATCGGCGTGATGGCGGGCGCGGTCCTCACCGCCGCCTTGCCGGATTGGCGGCTCCTGCATGCGGGTCTCGGCGCCGGCCCCGGCCAGAAGCTCTCCATCGCGCTCGCCATCCTCGACGTGCTCGCGGACCGTTCGGGCGTGCGCATGCGGGGCGTGGCGCCGGAGGAAATCAGCCAGGCCATCTCGGTTCCCGCGAACGCCGTGCTGCCCGTGCTGGAGGAGTTGCGCGCCGCCGAATACGTGTCCGTGACCAAGGAAGCCCTGTGGGTCGTGTCGCGAGATCTGTTCGAGACGCCGCTGGTCGACCTCGTCCACCGCTTCGGGATGGGCGTCGGCCCGGCGGCCTTGGAGTTGAAGGGCACCGCGCTGGGCGCGCGCATCAATCCCTATCTCGAGCCGGCCGCGGCGGCGGAGAAGAAGCTGCTCAGCATCTGCCTGTCCGATCTTCTCTCGCATGAGAACTTCGGCGCGAAAGAACGCAAGCCCGGTTAACGGGCCGCGCCGACACTTTTGCAAACCCGGTGTCTTGAAGGACTTAGCGGCCCGTGCACGGCTCGCACGGGCTGGCCACGTCTACTAATAGGTTAAGGGCCGCAACCATCTTCGCCGGGAAAGCGTAAGTGCGGCGACCCGTGGAGCCACTGTCGGTCCGCGGCGGTCGCCACTTCGAGGAGGATGATCATGGAATACCTGCAGTATTCGACCCTGGTCGATACCGGCCTTGTCATTGGGCTCGTGCTGATCGTGTGGGTGGCCTATCGCGAAATGCGCAAGCGCACGCGCGCCGAGGACGCCGCGCATACGTCGAACACGGCCGGACGTCCTTCCTTCTAGAAACGCCAAGCGGCCGGCGGAAGGCGCCGTGGCGGAAGCCGCGGCGCTCACGCTGGTGCCGCAGATCCGAACGCCCAATCGTCGTTAAGCGTGCGGGTGCTCGGGGCGGTAGGCCGGATTGATCCGCGAGAGAGTCTCGTTGACGAACTCCGCCGGATGCAGCGCGCGGCCGTGCTCCACAACTTCCGACGGCAGCGTATCGGCGTGGTATTGGCACACGCCCGCCATCTTCGGATGGGTCTTGAAGAAATCCTCGAGGCCTCTTTCATATTCCACGAGTTCGGCGAAATCCTGTGCGGGCCCGAACTCCCAGCTCATATCTCCCGACGCCCACAGGCTCTCATAGCCGTCGCTGATCGCCTGGGAATAGTTATCCCGCAACAGGTTCAGCATCCGCCGGGAATCGAAGCGGCTATCCACCAGGTGCCCGCGATCCGAGGAGAGCACGAGCGCCGCGCGGGCGATTTCGGTGCGCACGTCCACGCCTGCCGCCTCCAGATACGGCCGTATGCCCGCTACCATGGGCGGACTGTTCAGGTACAGGCACCGGTAATTCGCCGCGAGCTTGTCGCGAATGAGCGCCGCCAAGGCGGGCAAGTGGCGCGAAGGGGCGCCTGAATAGATCAGGCACTGATGCCGGGGGATCAATTCCATAAAAACGTCCGCACCAATGGAACTGGTGCATCATATCCCGGTCATTGGGGAGATTTCACCAGATCTCTCCGGCGGCGGGCCACTTCGCTCGAGGCCGGGCGCGAGACCACCCACAGGCCGGGCCGCCCAACGACAATATTGCGAAGCGCCTGTCCGGGTATTTATCCTGTGACTGTCAGAGGCCGCGAATAGCTCCTCTGTTCCGTTCGCACGTAAGTAGGGGAGGAAATTCATGACGAAGTCCTTGGCCGTTTTGGTGGCGCTCTTGATAACGGGCGCGTCCACGCAAGGTTCCGCCGCCGAAGCCACGTCCGCGGCCGCGTGGGAGAAATGCGTCGCCCGGATCAAGAAGGACATGCCGATCCCGCCCGCGAACGAGGGCGCGATCCAGCTGACGATCCAATCCTTCTGCGGCAAGAAGCCGGCGAAGTAAGCGACCGGCTTCAGTCCGCGCGCGGGCACCAGGTGGCGCCCATGCCTTTGACGCTGGTGCGTCAGGCGTCGTACTTGAACGACAGCGAGATCCGCGCCCGGTAGGCAACGACCTTTCCGTTCTCGACCTTCATGTCGAGCTTGGTGACTTCCGCGACGCGTAAGTCGCGAAGCGACTTCCCGGCGGTCTCGACGGCCGTGCGCGCCGCTTCTTCCCAGGATGTCGGACTTGTGCCGATGATCTCGGTGACGCGGTAGATGGTTGCAGCTTTAGCCTTAGCCATGGCGTGCCTCCCCTATGGTTCGCCGGGACGGCGAACGGGTCCAGCATACAGCGGCAAGCGCCGCGGCCGTCGACTGCACACGCCGCGAGTTTTGACGGGCCGGCGTGCAAATAGTAAGTTCTCATTTTGTTCTTTTTGAGAGCGCGCAGTGCAGCCCAGTGGCCCGCTTAACCCGAAATCCCCCGCGCGTATTTGGCGCGTACCTGTGCGCAAACGGCCGCGCGTTCGCGGCCCTCTCCGGCCCGAATCTCCACCGCCTATTCACCGCCAAAATATGCGGTGGCCGCGTCGCCTATTTTCCGCCCGCGTTCACGCACGCCACAAACAAAAACGGCCCCACCTGCGCAGGGCCGTTTCGCGAAAACCTGTGTGTGCGGGTTTACCCGTTCACAATCCGCCACGAGCCATCCGGCTCCTGGCACGCGGTACCGTGGGCGTTCTGGCGTTCGCCGCCGACGATCACTTCGGATTGGAACTCGCGGCAGTACTTGCCGCTCGAGGATCTGCCGTCGCGCAGCGGCGTCACGGAGCCCGAGGTACCGTTGCGCGGGTTGTTCCACACGATCGGCTGATTGATCGGCGAGTTGTAGGCGCGCATCTCCGCGTCGCGCATCCGCTGGCGGTCTTCCGCATCCAGACGGCGGCCGATCGAGTTGCCGACATAGGCGCCCAGCAAGGTGCCCGCGGCGACGGCGGCGAGGCGGCCGTCACCACGTCCGAACTGGGAACCGACAAGGCCGCCCAAGGCCGCGCCCATCAAAGTGCCGCCGGTCTCATTGCCGCCGCGTCCGTCGTTGGCGCAGCCGGTCACCATCAGCATGCTGGCGAGGGCGGGGATGGCGAGCAGCTTGGCGGCGAAATTCGTGCGCATGTTCATTCTCATCGTGTTCAACAGGTCCAAGGTCCAATATGACGTCGCGCGAAACCGCTCCAGTATCGCCGACTTTTCCATTCACTGTCACAGGATTAGGCCCCAGAATGGTGGCGAAATGAGGGCGTCTTTGCCAGTGTTTGTAACGGCTTGGGCGCAATTTGCCCGGGTCCCGCCCAGCTTCTGAAAGCATAATGTTATGGATCACGCGCCGTTGATCGGCCCGGCGGAGAACCCCTTCGCCCTTTTTGCCGAATGGTTTAGCGCCGCCGCCGCCGGCGAGGGCATGGCGGAGGCGATGAGCCTTGCCACCGTGACAGCCGCGGGGCGGCCGGCCGCGCGCATGGTGCTCCTGAAGGATCACGGGCCGGCGGGGTTCGTGTTCTACACCAACAGCCGCAGCCGCAAGGGTCTGGAGATCGGGGGCAATCCCTACGGCGCTCTGCTGTTGCACTGGAAGTCCGTCAATCGCCAGATCCGCATCGAAGGGGAGTTCGGCCCGGTGACGAACGCCGAGGCCGACGCCTATTTCGCCAGCCGCGTGCGGGAGAGCCAACTCGGCGCCTGGGCGTCGCTCCAGTCCGAAACCCTGCCGCAGCGCGGGGATTTGATCGCGCGCTACAAGGAGGTTGAGGCCAAGTACGCCGGTGCATCCGTGCCGCGGCCGCCCCATTGGACGGGCTATCGCCTCGTGCCGGACATGATCGAGTTCTGGCAGGATGTGCCCAACAGGCTGCACGACCGGTTGGTTTTCGAGCGGGAAGGGACAGGGCCTTGGACGTCGCGCCGGCTATACCCCTAGGCGGCGCGCCGCCGTCGCGGCTGATGCGTCTTGCCACCTATGCGGCGATCGCCGCGGCGACGCTATTGGTGGCCGTGAAGACCTTCGCGTATTTCAACACGCACTCGGTGGCGCTGCTCTCGAGCTTGGCGGATTCTGTGCTCGACCTGATGGCGTCGGCCGTGAACCTCTTCGCCGTGCGCCAGTCGCTCACGCCTGCGGATGATGACCATCGTTTCGGTCACGGGAAGGCGGAACCGTTGTCCGCCCTGGCCCAGGCGGCGTTCATCGCCGGCTCGGCGGTGTTGCTGATCGTCGAGGCCGGATCCCGCGTCAGCAAACCGGAACCCGTGGTCAACGGCGATATGGCGATCGCCGTCATGGCGCTGTCCACGCTCGTGACCTTCGCCTTGGTGGGATTCCAACGCTTCGTGGTGAAGCGATCCAATTCCCTCGCCATCGGCGCGGATAGCCTCCACTACACCGGCGACGTGTTGCTCAATGTGAGCGTGATCGTCGCCCTGGTGCTGGCGACGCGTTTCGAGATGCCCTGGGCCGATCCGATTTTCGGCATCGGCATTGCCCTGTTCCTCTTCTTGAACGCGGTGCGGATCGCCTTCACCGCCGTCGCAGCCTTGATGGACCATGAACTGCCCGAGGACGACCGCCAGAAGATCATCGCCACCGCCAAGCTTCACCCGCGCGTGCTGAACGTACATGAGCTCCGGACGCGGTCGTCCGGACTCCAGCAATTCATCCAGATGCACATCGTCCTGGACAAGTCTCTCAGTCTGCTCGACGCCCACTACATCTCGGACGAGGTGGAGGCGGCGGTCCAAGCCGACTTCCCCAACGCGGATATCATCATTCACCAGGATCCGGAGGGTGTGCCGGAATACCACCCGCGGGTCGGAACGGGATTCTAGCCTCCGCCGCGCCTGTTCACGCCCGCGCGCACTCGCTAAAGTGACGCCTCCCGAGGGAGTTACGACGATGCCGACGGTACGCAATATTCTCGCAGTCGTGAGCGACGCCGCAAGCGGCCGCGCGACGCTCGACACGGCGTTCCGCGCCGCGCGCCATCTCAATTGCCACGTCGACGCGCTCCACGTGCGCTCCGATC
Organism: Rhodospirillaceae bacterium; assembly: GCA_965279655.1. GTDB lineage: Bacteria > Pseudomonadota > Alphaproteobacteria > Rhodospirillales > Rhodospirillaceae > SCTM01. The sequence continues at coordinate 2,396,677 of OZ257255.1, read as the reverse complement.
CCGCCGCGGCTCTCCCCCTTGTGGGGGAGGCGATGTCGGGCGCTATGGTCGATGAGATGATGGGCGTGGCCGAACGCGAAGCGGCGACCCGCGCCGACAAGACCCGCGCGGTTTACCAGGATCTGCTCGGCCTCCACAAAGTGCCCCAGTCGCAAGGTCCCGCGCGGCCCGAGGAAGGATTCTCCGCGAACTGGCTGGAGGACGCCGGCATCGAGGAGCAGGTCGTCGCCCTGCGGGCCTGCCGCGCGGATCTCGTGGTGCTCTCCCGCCCGACCGGCGGCAACGAGACCGCGGCGCTGATGACCCTCAACTCGGCCCTCATGCAAAGCGGCCGTCCCGTGCTGGCGGCGCCGCCCGCGCGCGAAGGCGTGCCGCACGATGCGCCGTTCGCCCGCATCGCGGTGTTCTGGAACGGTTCGTCGGAAGCCACCCGTGCCGTCGCCGCCGCCCTGCCGTTCTTCCTCGCCGCCGAACAGGTGACGGTGCTGCGCGTCGAGGAAGAGGAATGGTTCGCGCCGACAGAAGACCTGGAAGCCTATCTCACACGCCACGGTGTGCGGACGATGGTGTCCAAGGTTCTGCCGCGCGAGGGCCGCACCGGCCGCTCGCTGCTGTTCGCCGCCGGCGAGGTCGGGGCGGACATGATGGTGATGGGCGCCTATACCCGCTCCAAGCTGCGCCAACTTATCCTCGGCAGCGTTACTGGCTATGTGATGGAGCAGGCGATCCTGCCGGTATTGCTCTGTCACTGAGGTGACAGATGCCGGTCTCGAAGTGGTCCCGCGCCGATGCTGACGCTCTCGCCCATGCGGTCGAGCTGCTCTACGCCGAGAATTTTCTGATCCGCCTCGCCTCCGTCGTCGGCACCCCGATCGAGGCCCTGGTGCGAAATGCCCCTTCCGTCGTGGGCCGCGCGATCCAGGGCGCCACCGAAAAAGCCCTCCGCGGCGCCCTGACCGTCGCCGCCCAAACCACCCGCTCCGCGGAGCGCCAGAAGAGCTGGGACAAGCTCCACCTCGTCGGTACGGCAGTAACCGGCGCCGTCGGCGGTTTCTTCGGCACCGCCGGCGCGCTCGCCGAAATCCCCATCACCACGACCGTGATGTTCCGCTCCATCCTGGACATCGCCCGCAGCGAAGGCGCGGATATTTCCCAAGGTGAAATCCGCACCGAATGCCTCAACGTCTTCGCGCTCGGCAGCCCATCCGCGGACGACGATGCCACCGACACTAGCTACCTCGGCGTCAGGGCAGGGCTCGCGGAATTCACCAAGGAGGCGGCGGCCTATCTCGCCAAGGGCCTCGGCAAGAAGCAGTTGGTCGTCGTGAGCAAGGTCTTGAGCAAGTATCTCGCCGTGATCGCCGGCCGCTACGGCGTGATTGTCGGCGAAAAGCTTGCCGCGCAGGCGGTGCCGGTTCTCGGCGCCGCGACCGGTGCGTTGATCAACGTCGCCTTCACCGATTATTTCCAGGACATCGCGCGCGGCCACTTCATCGTGCTGCGGCTGGAGAAAAAGTACGGCAGCAAGTCCGTGACAACGCGCATCGACAAGATCCGCGCGCCCGCCAAGTCGCGACTGAAACGGGTGGCGCGTGCCTAGCTCTGCTTCTCGATGTCGCGTGAGCCGCCGGGTCCGTTTCCGAACACGCGGCGCTGCTTCAGCGAGATGCCGATGTTGTTCATCAGCACGGTCCCGCTCGGATTGAACGTCATCGCCTTGTAGTACTCGGCGAGCGCCTTATCGAACTGGTTCAGATAGAAATAGATGTTGGCGCGATTGTTGTAGAAACGCCATTCGCGCGGCCGCATCTCCACCGCCTTGTTGCACGCCGCGATCGCCGCATCGAACTTCCGCTGACCGGTGAGACCGATGCAGTAGTTGTTGTAAGCCGCGGGCAGATTGTCCGTGCTCACTTCGCCGCTCTTGAGTGCGCGCTCCGCGAGATCGGTGCCCCGATCCCACAGTTTGCGGTCGAGCGCGTAGGCAGAGTCGTTCACCCAGCCGTTGCCTGGCGAGAACATCTGCGCATGTGTCGGCGCGGCAAACACGAGTGCCGCTAACAGGATGTGATGAAGCTTCATGGCGTACCTCTCCCTAGGTTCACCGGAAACGTATGAAAGAGCATATCACCTTCCGGGGAGAAGCGCCAAAGGGGTCGCCCCATTAGCGGGCTTGTCTCTTCAATTTTTCGACAGCGGCCGCGAGCTTTGGCCGCGTCCGGACCCAGGTGTCGACCATGCCCATGCTGGCCGGCCCAAAGGCCTCAGGCAAAAGCTCGCCGATGGTCGTTTCGAGGATGGTCGAGAGGTCGCCGCTGCAGCTTAGAACGCGGACATTGGTGCCGCCGGACTGGGCGATTTCCGCGATCATCTGGCGGCAGCGCCCGCACGGGGTCACCGGCTGATCGATGCTCTCGGGCGGCGTGTACTTGTGACCGATCACGGCGATGGTATCGACGACGTGTTCGCCGGCGGTGTTGGCCGCGGTGATCGCCGACACTTCGGCACACATGGTGATGCCGTAGGACGCGTTCTCGAAGTTGGTGCCGACATGGACGCGCCCCGAACGGCCCTTCACAGCGGCGCCCACGGCGAAGCCGGAATAGGGGGAATAGGACGCGCGCGTGATCTCGAGCGCGGCGCGGATCAAGGCCTGGTCGCTGTCGGGCAGTTCCTTGAAGGCGACACGCCTGACCGCGTTCGCGACCTCGGCGGCGAGTTGTTCGTTGTGATGAGGTATCGCGATCATGACCCTGTCCCCCGGGGAATCGGCCGCCAGGACCGCAGTATGCGCTGGCGACACGCCGCGTGAAAATGCCCGAAGTATCGCCCAAGGCGGTTCTGCGCGTTATAACCCGACCATGACACGCGCCTTTACCTCTCCGGCTGCCGCCTTCCTGGCGGCACTGACTGTGCTCTTCCTGCGCCGCCGCACGGCCCTCACGAATCCACAGGTGTGGGATGAGGAGGGGGTCATGCTGATCCCCGATTTCCTTGCGCGCGGTTGGTCCGTCCTGTTCGAGCCTTATCAGGCCTATGTCATGACGCTCCCGCGCGTGTTCATCAACGCGGTTGTCACACTCGCGCCGCACGACTACCCGCTCGTGGCCACCACCCTCGCGTGGTTGTTTATCGCCGCGACGGTGGCGTTCATCGCCGCCGCGCCGACGACGCTGCGGGGCGGCCTGTTGCTGGCATTTGCGTGCTTGCTCGTCCCCACGGATCCGGAAGTGTTTGGAACGGTCCTCTACGTTTCCTGGTGGGCGGGTCTGGCCATTCTGCTCCTACCGTTTTGGGAAGATAGCCCGCGACACTTCGTGCTCCGCTGCGGCGTCCTGCTGATCGGCGGGCTCTCCTCTCCGGAGATTGTCTTGATCACGCCGCTTCTCCTGGTGCGCGCGGCACTCCGGCGCACGCGAACCGACATTGCCCTCGCAGGATTGGCGGTCGCGTGCGCGGCGATCCAAGGCGCGGTCGCGGTCATGTCCCGTCGCGTGTCATTGGGAAACGCCGTGACGCCAGACGGCTTCGTCCAGGTGATCAGGAAGTTCTTCGGTTGGTTCGTCTGGGACACACGGTGGTACCCCGGAAGCGATGGCCTCTCCTATGTCCTGATCGCGGGAGGCATTTTGATCGCCGCCTTGGCATATGCCGCGTGGCGCACGCGCAATCCGTACCTGGCCTGGGGGATGTTGTTCCTGATCGCGGGCAACATCTATATGTCCATCACCCGTATCGGAATCGCGCCCCTTCAGCCGGCGGCGACGGGTCCGCGCTACTTCTTCTATCCGTACGTCCTTATCGCCTGGCTTCTGGTGGCGGCAGTCTGTGCTCCGGGCCGTTGGTGGGCTCGCGCCCTTCCCGCCGTCCTGTTGGTTTTCGGATTTGTGAATGCCGTGACATCCGGCTGGTCGCGAGACCACGCGGACATCCAGTGGACGCGCAACCTGGCCAGTTGCGTGCATTTCACCGACTACAGCATGCCGATCCAATTCGATGGCAGCGCCAACTTCTGGTACCACACCTATACGCGCGAACAGTGTCGGGTGCTGGGGGGCGAGGCGAGCGAGCTCGATGAACCGGATCTATTCCTGTTTACCGTACGCATGCTCACACCGCCGGCGCCTGCCGCGCGCCCGCCCGTCATCGCCGCTCAGACCGCGATCGAATCCCGGAGCATCGACGGCGTTGAGTACCTGCAGTCATCGACCGGCGATGAGGCGAGCACGCTCACGACTTCCATGAAGCGCGGCGATCACGTCGTCGTCTTGACCAGCGACCGGGCGAACGGCCTTCGCTATCGCGTGGAGGCGCCACGAGGCACGGTTAGCGGGGTGCTCCCGCTGTGCCGCGAGGCCTGCTTGTTGGATTTCTCGTCGGACCTGCTGCCGGAGCAGTTTACCGTCACGTTCCTGGATGAGGGGCGAGGTCCGGACGACTGGTTCGCGATCGGATCGCCGAGCCAGAAATAGAAATGGCGCCCGAGCGTTTCCGCCCGAGCGCCATCTTCGTTCGTAGGATTAGAACTTCAGCGAGACGTCCACACCGTAGCGGCGCAGGGCGCCCGGCGAGATGAACGAACCGCCGAATTCCGGCGCCGGAATCACTTCCGCCAGATGCTTGTCGTTCGCCAGGTTGGTCACCCAACCGGTGATCGACCAAGTATCGGTCTGCACGCCCAGTCGCGCATCCACCACGGCGTAGGTGCTGCGTTGCTGCTTGCAGCCGCTGCCGGGCAGACCGAACAGGGTCGGGCGGTTCTGGCACTGGATCGGCGAGAACCAAGTCGGGCCGACGAGGTTGAAGTCCACGCGCGCCATCACGTTGACGTCGCCATAGACCGGCGTCAGGAACTGCGCGCCGCCGTTGATCGTGTAGTCGGCCGTGTAGGGCGACTTGTTGCCCACCGCGTCCGGACGCACGGTCGCCTTCTGGATGCGGCTATGCAGCAAGTTGCCGCCGGCGAACACCGACAGTTCCTTGGTGAGTTGCACGTTCGCGCTGGCTTCGGCGCCGTAGATGCGCACCTTGTCCAGGTTTTCGACGACGCGCAGCAGGCCGAACGGACCGACCACGAACTCGAACACCTGCATGTTGTGCACGTCGGTGTAGTAACCGGCGAGGGTGAACTGCACGCGGTTGTCGAAACCGCGGGCCTTCGCGCCGACCTCGAATGCGCTCGACCATTCCTTACGGAACTGATCCTGGATGCCCACTCCGGCCCCGAGCGGGCCGTTGATGAACAGGTTCACGGTGGCCTGCGCGCCCTGGCTGTTGAAGCCGCCGGACTTGAAGCCGATGCCCCAGTTGCCATACAGCGTGAAGTCATCGGTCGGCTTGAAGGTCAAGCTGACCTTCGGCTCGATCTGGCTGAAGGTCTTCTGCTGCGGCGCGATCTGGCCGCTAGCATTGATCGCCGGATTTAGCGCCGGATTGATCGGAGCACCGCCGGTGAAGCCGTCGGCCGGATTGAAATCCATGTAGGTCGAGCGGGCATTGAAGGGCACAAGGCTGCGTACTTTGCGGCTCTCGCTGTCGTAGCGCAGTGCGAGCGCGGCTTCGAGGTTGTCCTGCAGGTCGTACGCGACAGAGCCAAACACAGCGAAAACGTTGCTGGTGTATTTGTCGTCATACAGCTGTTCGGTGGGGTTCGCGCCATTGGCTGGCACGTAGAGTTGCTGCACAACGCCCTGGCCCTTGTCGATACCGGTATTCACGCCGACTTCGCGGCTGATGTGCAGGCCGTATGCGCCCAGCAGCCAACGGGTGCGATTGTCCGCCGGAGAGGCGAATCGGATTTCGCCGGAGATATCGGACTGGTTACGAACCTGGAACTGGGTGCCGTCGCACGCCGTCGGCGTGTAAGGCCCGAACAGTGAGGAGCCTGGGTTTGGGCCCAGACCTTGCGGGGGAGCGAGCGTGTAGCCGCGCGCGAATAGGGTCGATACGCTCGAGACGCAGACCGGATCCGCATTGAAGAAGCCGAACGCACCCGAGGTGCCGTCGGCGGTGAAGCTGTTCTTCATGTCGGTGTACAGAACCCACGCGGTCAGCGTGCCGGCGTTGGTTTCGCGATCGAGCTTGGCGGAGACTTCCCAGGTCTTCTGGAAATTCTGCGGACGGATGTTGTTCTCGAACACGAATTGATGCGTGTTTACGTCTTCATAGAAGAGCGGTTGGCTTAGGATCGTCGCGAGCGCCGGCAGCGCGAAGGCTGCATTGAAAGCGATCGAGGCGCCTTCGACAAATCCATAGCGCGCCTTCACGTCGATGGTTGTGGCATCGTCCGGGGTAAACACGAAGCGGCCGTTGACACCGTATTCCTTCTGGTCGTCGACCACTTTGGCGTTCAAGAACTTGTTGCGGAAGAAGCCGTCCGTGGTGCGGTAGTTGGCATACAAGCCGCCGCCGACCTTTTCGCTGAGCGGGCCGCTGATGCCGCCGGAGACGTTGTAGGTGCTGTCGGACGCCGCCGTGCCGCGAATTTCGGTCTCGAATGTGTCGCCCGGCTTCTTGGTGGTGACGATGATGGCACCGGCCGCCGCGTTGCGACCGTAGAGCGCGCCCTGCGGTCCCTTCAGGATTTCGAGCTGTTGAAGGTTCAGATACTCGCGGTTCACGGCCGCGGGATTGGTCATCAGCACGCCGTCGACGATGTAGGCGAAGCTGTTTTCGGCGTCGCGTGCGCCGTTGATGCCGCGGATGTTGACCTGGCTGCTGCCGATTTCGTCGGTGTTGACGACGATTGTGACACCCGGCGTCATGGCGACGAAATCCTGCGCGCGACGAATGCCAGCGTTCTGCAGAGTCTCAGTGGTGAACGCGGTGATCGACGCCGGAACTTTCTCCAGCGACTCAGAGCGTTGGCGCGCCGTCACGATAATCTCTTCCATTTGCGCGATGGCCGGCGACGCGGCCAATACGAGCGTGCTCGCCGCCAAGCTCAAGGCGGACTTAAATCCGATCTTCATCAGTGGACTCCCCGGTTCAGCAACTCTGCGTTCGGACGCGGCGCCAGATCAAATACCCCCGATAGATGAGGGGAATACGCGCCATGACCACCCGCCCTACGAGAAAAGTACCTTAGAACCATGCCAAGGCAACGGGCTAGCGACTCAAAACCGTGACAAGAATTCGTTATTCGCCGTTGTGTGGCGCGCCCGGCACAGAAATCGCCCACCTTGTGAAAAATGCCTGCACTGTGTTGCGCCGGTGTTTCCAATTAAGCGCAAATGCGCGACCAGAATCTCAGCGGATAGGCGTGGTGGCCGGCAATCCCCTACGTGACCGCCGCGCCATCTCCTCGAAGATCGTCTCGAGTTGGCCCGTGAAGCGAGCGCTGTCGAACAGAGCGGATGTCGTGCGCCGCATCGTGAGGCGGGCACGTAATTCCGCGATCGTTTCGGGCCGCGTCGCGAGACGGATTGCCTGGGCCTTGTAGGCCTCGCGGTCGTCGACCGCCAACTCGTGCAAGTCTAGAGCGCGCACCATACTGGCACTCATGCGCGAGACATATGTGTCGCCAACCTGGGTCAACACGGGCAGTCCCGACCACAGCGCATCCGCCGTCGTTGAGCCGCCGTTGTAGGGAAAGCAATCCAGCAACAGATCGGCGTCTGCCAACCGCATCAGGTGCTCGGCGCGTTCCGCCCCCGGCGCGAAGAGAATGCGCTGAGGGTTCACCCCGGCCCGTTCGGCCTCGCCAGCGATGCGTTGCCTGGCGCCGGGATGATAATCGCGCAGCCATAACACGCTGTCGGGAACGGCTTGCAGAATCTCCATCCAGAGGTGGAAGTGGGAAGGCGTGATTTTCACAGTGTTGTTGAACGCGCAGAACACGAAGCCCTTTTCGGGCAGCGACCATCGCGCGCGATCCTGTTTGCGCCGCGGGGGAGCGGCGGCCTGATCGATGTTGAGATAGACCTCGGGAAGGAACGCGGGCGTCTCCGAGTAGTGCGCAAGGAGGGTCGGTGGGGTCAGCACTTCGTCGGTCAGAATGTAGTCGTAGGAGGGATGTCCGGTCGTCCCGCCCATGCCGAGATAGTTGATCTGAATCGGCGCCGGGCGTTGCGCCACGATCCGTGGACGTCCGCCCTCGGTGTAGCAGCTGAGATCGACGAGAAGTTCGATCCTGTCGCTGCGGATGCGCGCTACCGCGTCGGCATCCGACAGTTGATGGACGTCGATGAAGTGTTCAGCCGCGGCGCGCAGGCGGCGTGTCGTGGGAAGTTCACCGCCGGGCCGCGTGGAATAGGCGAAGACTTCGAATCGGCTTCGGTCGTGGTGTTCGAATATTCCCGCCATCAGGCGTCCGACCGGATGTTCGCCGAGGTCCGCAGACAGATAGCCGATGCGAATCTTGTCGCCTTCACGCGCATCCAATGTCGGCGGTGTGCCGGCGCCGCCGATCATGCGGCCATAGGCCTCCGCCACACGCCGTTGTTCGACGGGACCGAAGCCAGGCACGATGCAGCAGATTGCCGGTTCCAGGTCGGTCGCGCCGGCATCGAGCTGCGTTCGCAGCCAGTTGATGCTCGCGTCGAAGACCGACCAATCCGCGAGCGTTTGGCGGAAAAAGAAGCACAGGCCTTCTGTTTGGCCTGTCGCCGCATTCTTGCGCCGTGCCTCATCCAGCGTGGCGATCGCGTGTTCCGGGGCCACGGCCCACAGCGCCATCGACAGCGCGCGGTAGGCTTCGGTCAGGTGCGGCTGAAGATCGAGCGCGCGGCGCAGATGGACGATCGCGGGCTTGAGGCTGCCGAGGCCCTGCAGCGCCACTCCGTAGTAGAACAGGTTCGCGGCATTGTTCGAATCGGCCGCGACTACCTTCGCGAGATGCTGCGCGGCCTCGGCAAAACGTCCGTTGCGGCACAGGACTTCACCAAGCGCGGCCAGCAGCGCCTGCGCGTGCGGGCTATTCTGCAGCGCCGCCGTCAGCAGCGCGATGGCTTCCGCCGGGCGGCCGCCGTCCAGGAGCTTGCGCGCATCGGCGCAAATATCAGCTTCGGTCCTCCCAGCCTCGCCCGCCACCGCACACCTTATCCGTTCGCCGAAGACGCCAAATGTCGGCGATCAGGCGCGTGGAGTATAGCGGGGCGCCGTGCGACGCGCCCGTTATCTCAAGAGGCAAAAAGCGACAGTTGCGTCCCGGTCGTGTGGGGCACCCGGAACTGCGTCGTATCCAGGGCGAAGGACCGCGCTGTCTTGTTCAGGCCGAGCTTGTTGCAGGCAATGCGGAAGCGGTCCCGGATCATCTCGGCGATAGGTCCGACGCCGTGCATGCGCGTGCCCCATTCCGGGTCGTAGTCCTTGCCTCCACGCATGGTGCGCACCAGGCTCATGACGCGGGTGGCGCGTTCGGGCACTGCCGCGTCCAGCCATTCGCGGAACAGATCCTTCACCTCGATCGGTAGGCGCAGCATGACGTAGCCGGCTTCCGTCACACCCATGTCGCGCGCCGCGGTCAGCACGCTTTCCATCTCATGATCGTTCAGGCCGGGGATGGTGGGCGCGAACATCACGGCGGTGGGGATGCCGGCCTCATGTAGTTCCTTCAGGGCGGCGAGCCGGCGTGTGGGCGTCGACGCGCGAGGTTCCATCTTGCGCGACAAATGGGCGTCCAGCGAGGTAACCGACAGCGCCACGCGCGCCAGCCCCTTGGCGGCCATCGGCGCCAGGATGTCGATATCGCGTGTCACCAGCGCGGACTTGGTGACGATGCTCACCGGGTGATTGAAGCGCGCCAGCACTTCGAGAACGCTGCGCGTGATCTGGTACTGCCGTTCGATCGGCTGATAGGGGTCGGTGTTGGTGCCCATCGCCATGGTGCGTGCCTGGTACTTCGGAGCCCGGAGGGCCTTGTCGAGCAAAGCCGCGGCCTCGGGTTTGGCGAACAGGCGGCTCTCGAAATCCAGCCCCGGCGACATGCCGAGGTAGGCGTGGGTCGGCCTGGCGAAACAATAGATGCAGCCGTGCTCGCAGCCCCGATACGGGTTGATCGAACGGTCGAAGCCGATATCGGGGGAGGTATTCCGGGCGATGATCGTGCGCGTCGCGTCCACCTGGACCATGGTGCGGAGGGGCGGGGCCGGCAGGTCCATGTTGTCCCAGCCGTCGTCGGCATATTCCCGGACCTCCGGCTCGTAGCGGCCAACGGCGTTGCTGACCGCCCCACGCCCGCGACGGGCTTCGGGGTGGGGACGGGTGGTGCCTTCCCAGGCGGGGCCAGGGGGCTGTTGGGCGACATTTCCAGGCATGGGTGGACCATACGGCAATAAAGAGAACAAAACAAGAACTCTAAAGTCGCCGATTGGTTCCAGAAAGGAAAAGCCCCGGGCGGGCACGGGGGACCCGCCCGGGGCTTGAACCCGGCCTGCATCTCGAGGGGAGGGATGCCGGAACGAGAGGGGCTTCGGTTCCGTGCGGCCGGGTCTGGCGCTCCTGTGCTCTAGGCCGGCTTGTGGGCGCGGCCTGTGTGGCGGTTCATCTCGCGGCGAATCACCAGGGCGTTGTCCTGGGTGACGATGTCCACGGTCAGGGTGTCGGCGTCCTTCTCCTTCACCGCACCCACCTTGAGGCGCGCATTGCCGACCATGACGAGGGCAGCTTCGGCGAGTTTCTTGCCCTGGTCGGGCGTCAGCTTGAGGTCGCGGCCGGGTTCGCCGGCGATCATGGCGAGCGCGCCCGTGATCCCGCCGCCGCGGCGTTCGCCGCCCATGCCGCCCATGCCCATGCCGCCGCGCATGCCGTCCGGCCCGCCGCGCATCTGGAAAGACCGTCCGCCGCGACGTCCGCCGTCACGCGCGCTCTCGCCCTGCGATGTGCGTTGCGCTTGCCGTTCTTGGCAGCGTTCAAGCAGGTTCGCCGCAAGCCCGGTCTTCATGGAGATTTCGCGGGTGGCGACGAGAGAGCCGGAAGTGGTGACGATGTCGAGTTCGACGACGTCTCCTTTGGTGCGAGGCTTACCGACCTTCAAATTCGGTTCGCCGCTTTGCGCCAGACGGCCGGCAAGAATGTCGCGGACCTGATCGGCGCTCAGGTTCCGGTCGGTCTTTTCAAGTCGCTCGGCAAGCCGCGCGCAGCGATCGCCGCCGTTGCGAGGACCGTCAGCCCCGCTTCTTTGCATCTGGGGGCCGCCTTGCATCTGCGCGACCTGCAAGCCTTCCTCCGCGTGCACGGCGAAGACGCTCGCACAGGTTAGACCCAGGCCGGCCAAGAGGGCGCGGGCGGGGGTACGTTTCAGGGAGAAGGCGTGCATCGCTTGGAGCTCCTTTGGAGGTTAGCGCTCGCAGGTGGTGGACCAGCCGGCGAAAAGCGCGGTGATAATGATGATCGGAAGCATTAAGAGTGACATGGGAACCTCGTCTTTCCGGCCAGACCCAGCGTCCAGCCGATGGAGCGTATTTAGGGCCCCGCCTGTAACCTCCGCATGTCGCGGCATGTCCAGCGTCAGAGATAAGTGTAACGCCCAGTAACCTCAGGGCCCGTGTTTACAACGTGTTGCCGAATAACCGCGCGGGTTCCTTTCTCCTCCCTATCTCGGTTGATACACTCCGCCCGCAAGCTACCGATGTAGGAACCCGAATTTTGTCGACCACCTCTGAAACACCGAAGCCGCATATCCTCATCGTCGACGACGATTCGGAAATCCGCGATCTCCTGAGCCGCTTTCTGTCCAAGCACGACTTTCGCGTCACCACCGCGAAAGACGGGCGAGAGATGGAGCAGGCGCTGAAGGATTGGGCGATCGATCTGATCGTCCTCGATCTCATGCTGCCCGGCGACGATGGGCTGACGTTGTGCCGGCGCATTCGCGCGGACTCCTTCGTGCCGATCATCATGCTGACGGCTATGGCGGAAGATGTGGACCGCATTATCGGCCTCGAGGTCGGCGCGGACGACTATTTGCCCAAGCCGTTCAATCCGCGCGAACTCGCCGCGCGCATCAAGGCCGTGCTGCGCCGCGTGTCGGCGCCGCCGGTGCCGACCGCGGCGGATGCGGAAGCGGAGAAGCTGAGCTTCGCGGGCTTTGAACTCGAGCAATCCACCCGCACGTTGCGGCGCGCTCAGGAAGCAATCCCGCTCACCGCCGGGGAGTACGACCTGCTGGTGGCGTTCGTGGAACATCCACGCCGTGTGCTGAACCGCGACCAGCTGCTCGATATGGCGCGCGGCCGCGCGGCCATCCCCTTCGACCGTTCCATCGACGTGCAGGTCGGCCGACTGCGGAAGAAGATCGAACTCGACGCAAAGAATCCCGCGCTGATCAAGACGGTGCGCGGCGGCGGATACATGTTCACCGCAGAGGTCGTGCGTGGTTAGTCGGCTCCGCACGCGTCTTCTGCCCGATACGCTGGCCTGGTGGACCTTCACGGTGCTGGCGGGCGTCGTGATCTTGATGTCGCTCACGACGCTCGCGTTCATTTTCCTGAACCGGAATACGACCGGGATCCTCGCCGCCGCCAGCCAGGCCGGCGACCAGGTGATCGTCCTCAAGCGCATGATCGAGCGCGATCGACCGCAGGACCGCGCCATGCTGGTGCGCCGCCTGAGTTCCCCGGTCATGCGCGTGGTCATCACCCGCACGCCGGTGGTCGAAAAGTCCGACGACTCGGTGACGTCGCGTGTCGTGTTGCGCAAGCTCGCGCGGGAGTTCGCGCCGGGTACGGACATTCGTGTCGACAGCCTGATCGAACGCCCCAGGGAGATGGAGCAGCGCGCCGAGGAAGAACTGCGGCCGCCGGAGCAGATCGAGATTCCGCCGCCGGAGCCGCCGCCGGGATTCGAAGAGCGCGACCCGCCGCGTCCGCCGGACAGCCAGCCGCGTGGGTTTCAGGATCGTCAGGAGCGCATCGTCTCTCCCGACGAACGCGAAGCGCGGGTGAAGCGGTTTTTGCAGCTCGGTGGGCCTGCCCTGGTGGACTCGCAGGGCATGTTCCGCGTGTCGGTGAAATTCGCCGAGAACACCTGGTTCAACGCCCGCGTTCTCTTGACGGTGGGCGATGACGCTCAGGCGCGCCTGCAGCCGTTGATCTTTCAAAGCATCGTGTCGCTGTTGATCGCCATCGCCGCGCTGTGGGGCGTGCACCGCGCGTTCAAACCGCTCGCCCTGTTCGCTAGCGCCGCCGAGCGGCTGGGTGTGGACGTGAATGTCGAACCCTTGCCGGAGGACGGTCCGGGTGAGGTGCGCCGCGCGGCGCGGGCATTCAATACCATGCAGAACCGCCTGAAGCGGTTCATCCAGGACCGCACCCAGATGCTGGCGGCAATCTCCCACGATCTGCGCACGCCGATCACACGGCTTCGTTTGCGGGCCGAGTTCGTCGATGATTCCGATCAGCGCGCGAAGATGCTGAAGGATCTCGAGGAGATGGAGCAAATGATCGCCGCGACAATGGCGTTCTCGCGCGACGACGCGGCGAACGAGCCGGTCGCGATGATGAATGTCGCGGCGTTGTTGAGCGGTATCGCCGCCGACAGCCGTTCCATCGGCCAAGACGCAGAGTACAGCGGCCCCGCGGTGTTGGACGTAGCGGCGCGGCCCCTGGCGCTCAAGCGCGCTCTCACAAACTTGGTCGAGAACGCGATCAAATATGGTCATCGCGCGCGAATCAGTGTGCATCGTGCCGATGAGCATGTGGAGATTCTGGTCGACGACAACGGCCCGGGAATTCCGGACCGGGACCGGGAGCGGGTGTTCCTCCCGTTCGTGCGGCTCGAAGCTTCGCGCTCCCGCGAAACCGGCGGGGTGGGGTTAGGTCTGACGATTGCGCGCAATACCATCCGCGGTATGGGCGGCGATGTCGAGTTGCTGTCGCGGGTCGATGGCGGCTTGCGGGTGCGGGTCACCCTGCCGACGATCGCAATCGAGCGGATCGCGGCGGAGTAGCCCTAGAGCTTCAGTCCCCGCCCGAACAAGTACGTCATGTTCACGCGGCGATTCTCGTAGCCTTCCTTGAATCGGATCGTGTCGGTCTCGTGGAAGAGCGTTGAATTGAACAGCACGGCGCGGTTGCAGCGATGAGGCACAGTTTGCGCCGTCGCCCGGTTCTTCTTGAGGAACGCGTAAATCCGCTTCTGATCGACGTTGTATTCCTTGAATCCCCACGTCTTCGGCGCGGGCACGTCATAGACGACCATGCCGCCGGACTGCGGATCGAGGTTTGCGTCGTCGGGGGTAATCCAGAAATTCAGATTCACGCGCGCAAAATCCGCATGCACGCCAATGCCTTTCGCGGCGCGGGTGGATGCGTACTTGAATCCCCATAGCTGATGCAGCCGATGTTGCGCGAAGATGCGGGGCATCTTCTGTTGCAGTTCCTCGGCGATCTGCAAATGGAGCGGCCCGACGAAACCCTGTTGGGCAAAGGCACCGATATACTGGTTCTCGTACTCGCGCCGCCAGATCGTCGAGAGCAACGAAAAGTCGCGCAATTGGGTCAGCGCCTCGCCGGACAGAAATTCGTCGATGACCACAAGTTCCGTGCTCTGACCAAAGTAGGCTTCCTCAATCGCAGCCCAATCCTTGTCGGGATTAAGGGCGCTGCCGGATAGTTTGGGCACGGGATGGCGGATGCTCAGCTTCCGGCCCGCGGCAATGGCGGTAATCTCCGCATCGTTCAGGGCAAAGCTTTTTCCCGTCGGCGTTCCGGGCAAGCGCTCGTAAGCGGCGGCGAGGGCCGTATGTGCCTCACGGAGGCCATCGACCGCGATCCCGCGTGCGATCATGTAGGCAGTCTGTTCGAGGTCGTGCAGCAAACGGAAATCGTAGGTGGCGCGGTCGTGCAGAAGGTGGTCCGTGTCGCGCGCGGCAGCGATTTGCGTGACCTCCGCGCCCAGTCGGTCGAGTTCGGCGGAGTAGGTCGTCTCCGAGAGATGAAGATTGAACAGCTGTTCGCGCGTATCGTCCCGATTTGGTGCGAGGGCGAGCGTCGTCTCCAGGGCCGCGCGCGCTTCTTCCCGGCGATCGACAGCCTCAAGCGCTTCGGCCCGGGCGACATGGATATCCGCTTGGTCGTGCTTCAAGGCAATCGCGCGGTCATAGTCTGTGAGTGCGTCCTCGGCACGGCCCAGGGCGAAGCGGATCAAACCGCGCGTGTGCCATCCTTCAGGCATGTCCGGCTGCAGCGTCAGGGCTTGCGTGAGAGCGTTTTCGGCGTCGGCGGACCTGCCAAGGCTATGCAGCACCATGCCGCGCTTCAGGTGAACTTCCGGCTTGGCGGCATCGCGTTTGAGCGCGGTCTCGTAGCACTTCAGCGCCGCTTCGGAACGGCCGAGCGCCTGCAGTGCATCGCCCCGATTCACCTGAATTTCGGGGACATCGGGGGCGAGCTTGGCCGCTTCCCCGAACAATTCCGCTGCGCGTTCATAGGTGCCGCGCGCCATGGCCATGGCGCCCACGAGATTCTTCGCGGCGACGGAACGCGGATCGACCGCGAGGATGCCCAGGCATAGCGCCTCGGCTTCGTCGAAGCGCTGTGCGCCGTAGAGCGCGACCGCCTTCTGGAAGGCATCCGTCCCCGAGGCGTCGGCGCCGCTGACGGCCATGGGCTTCTTAGCTGCTCCGACCGCCGTGGGCGGCCGACCATCCGACGGGGTCCTTCAGGAACTCGCGCACGCCGGCAATGGCGGCGGGAGTGAAGTAGTTCCCCGCTTCCGCCGCGGCGAGCACGTCGTGCCAGGTGCACAGGTAGTGCAGGGCGATTCCTTCCTTCGCCATGCTCTCGATCGCGCCCGGGAAGGCGCCGTAGAAGAACATGACAAAGCAGTGGTCGCACTTGGCGCCGGCGTCGCGCAGCGCCTTCACGAACAGCAGCTTCGAGCCGCCGTCGCTGGCGAGGTCCTCCACCAGGATCACGCGCTGGCCGTCGTGGATGTCGCCCTCGATCTGGGCGTTGCGGCCGAAGCCCTTGGGCTTCTTGCGGATGTATTGCATGGGCAGCATCAGGGCGTCCGCGATCCAGGCGGCGTAGGGGATGCCGGCGGTCTCGCCCCCGGCCACCGCATCGATGCTTTCGTGGCCGACGCTTTCCTCGATCTCATGGCGCGCCAGTTCCGTGACCTTGCGCCGGGCCCGGGGGTATGAAATGAGTTTGCGACCATCGATATAAACCGGGCTCGCCCAGCCGGCCGTGAGGGTATAGGGCTGCTCGGGACGGAAATTCACCGCTTTGATTTCGAGCAGGATGTCCGCGACGATGCGGCCTTGCGCCTGTTGCCGGGCGCTGCGGGAAGTGGGAGCCATGGCGATGTCCGCTGAGCGAGGGGTTGTTCCCTCTGTTTATGGCGTGCGTGGCGGAACCTCAACCGCGAAATACGCATGAACGCGCCCGTCATCTGGGTCTTGCGCGACAACCGCCCCGGCACCGCCGCCCAGGCCTTGGGCGTGGCCGAGGCGTTGGGTCTTCCGTTCATCGAGCAACCGCTGGTCTACGACGGGTTGGCGAAGCTGCCCAATTTCCTGCGGGGGGCGAGCCTGATCGGCGTGGGTGCCGACACCAAGGCGCGACTCGCGCCGCCATGGCCGGATGTGGTGATCGCCGCCGGCCGCCGGGCAGCGCCCGTGGCGCGCTGGATCAAGGCGCAAGCCGGCAAGCGTGTGGTGCTGGCGCATATCATGAACCCCGGCCGCCGCGGGGCGGAGGACTTCGACCTGATCGCCTTGCCGCATCACGACTGCGCCGTGCCCGGCGGCGATGAGACCAATGTGCTGCGGATCACCGGCGCCCCCCATCGCATCACGGCCGCCAAACTCGAGGCGGCGGCGGATGCCTGGCGTGAACGGGTGAGCCGACTGCCGCGGCCTTACATTGCACTCCTGGTCGGTGGCGCGACGCGCCAACGTCCATTCCCGGCGGATACCGCCAAGGATCTCGCCGCTAAGGTCGGCGCGATGGCGCGCAGCAGTGGTGGATCGGTCCTCGCACTGACGTCGCGTCGGACGGGTGTGGAGGCGGAAGCGATTCTGGAACGCGAACTGCCGGAGCCGCGCCATCTGTTCCAGTGGGGCAAGGGCGGGGACAACCCCTACCTCGGTTTCCTCGGCCTGGCGGATGCCATCGTCGTCACCGGCGATTCCGTTTCCATGTGTTCCGAGGCCTGCGCCACGCCGGCCACGGTGTTCATCTATGCGCCACCCGGCCTCGCGGTGCCCAAGCACGAGCGGCTGCATCGCGAACTGATCGCCGCGGGATATGCGCGCGCCTTCGATGGCGCGTATGCTCAAGCCACGCACCCACCCCTCAACGCCGCCAGCGACGTCGCCGCGGCCCTTGCAAAGTTGATCGCCTGATGCCGCGTTTCGCCGCCAACATCTCCATGCTGTTCGCCGACCTGCCGTTTCTCGACCGCGTTGATGCGGCGGCAAAGGCGGGGTTTCCCGGCGTGGAGTGCATGTTCCCGTACCACGTGGACGCCGAAGCGCTGTCCGACAAGCTCCTCGCGTGCGGGATTCCGCTGGTGTTGATGAACGCCCCGCCGGGCGACTTCGTCAACGGCGAACGCGGGCTCGCCGCGCTGCCCGGGCGCGAAGCGGAATTCCGCGACAGTTTTCAGGTCGCGCTGGAATACGCGGGCGAGGTGGATTGCGCGCAGATCCATGTCATGGCGGGGAAGGTGGCGGAGGACGACATCCCCGCCGCCCTCGACGCGCTGACCGGAAACCTGGCCTACGCCGCCGACGAAGCCGACGCGGCAGGGATACGCGTGCTCGTAGAACCGATCTTGATGGAAGACTATCTGATCCAGCGGCCGGATCAGGCGCTGGAGATCATCCAACAGGTCGAACGCAAGAACTTGCGCCTGCAGTACGATCTATACCATGCGCAAATGACCCAGGGGGGCCTCACGGAATTTCTCGAAAACAATCTCGACATCATCGCCCATGTGCAAGTTGCCGGCGTACCCGACCGTCACGAGCCGGATCAGCTGGGCGAAGTGAACTGGCGCTATATCTTCGATCTCCTGGATTCCCATGGGTACCCCGGCTGGGTGGGGGCGGAGTATGTCCCGCGCGGGGATACGGTGGTGGGTCTCGGCTGGGCCAGGGATTGGGGCATCGGCAAGCGCTAGAGCGCTTTCGCGCTCTAGATTTTTGATTTGGGACGTGAACTCACGGAAAACCGGTACCCACTTTTCCGGTTCACCCCCATCGGGCCTTGATCGAAACCGCGGATGCCGATTAAGTCATCTCCGCATTCCAGATGAGGTCTCCCATGATCAAGCTCTACGGCTCGCCGGCGTCTCGCGGTCTCCGCAATATGTGGGCGCTGGAGGAACTAGGCCTGCCCTACGAGATCGTGCGGATCATCCCCAAGAACGGCGACAACAAGACGCCGGAATATCTCGCGATCAATCCGTCGGGCAAAGTTCCGGCGCTCGTCGACGGCGATGTCGTGATGAGCGAATCCCTCGCCATCAACCTTTACATCGGCCAGACCTACGGGCAGGGCAAGCTGTGGCCCGCCGGTGATGACGCCCACGCCAAGATCATCCAGTGGACCGTGTGGGCCGGCAACGAGCTGGAGCCGATCACCTACGGCATGCTGTTCGATCAGGTCTTCACGCCGGCGGAGAACCGCAAGCCGGAGACCATGGCGGCCCTGGGTGAACGGTTGAAGCCGCGCATGGAACTGCTCACGGTCTATCTCGATCGCCACAAGAACCTGATCGGTGACGCGTTCACGCTGGCCGATCTGCAGGTCGCGTGCGTGCTCGACTACGCCGGCCGCGCGAACTTCAGCCTGGCGCCGTGGCCAAAGGTGCAGGCGTGGCACCAAGCGTGCCAAGCGCGGCCCGCCTACAAGAAGATCATGGATCTTCGCGCCGCCTTCGTTCAAGCAAACCCGTAGCAGGAGCGCACATCATGTCCATCACCCTGTACGGCTACACTGCCTCCCGCGCCGCCCGGAACCTGTGGGTTCTGGAAGAACTGAACCTTCCTTACGTGCATGAGAAGGTGAAGACGCGCGATCCGTCCATCCGCACGCCGGAATATCTCGCGATCAATCCGTCGGGCTTCATCCCGTCCTTGAAGGACGGCGATGCGATCATGTTCGAATCCCTCGGCATTAACCTGTATCTCGCGGAAAAGTACGGCAAAGGCACCCTCTGGCCGAAGAACAAGCCGGAACAGGCGAAGTGCACCCAGTGGACCATGTGGTGCGCCACGGGGCTGGAGCCCTACGCGATCACCATGATCGTGCAGAAGATCTTCACGCCTGAGGAGAAACGCAGCCAGGCTGTCTACGATGCGGCGGAGGAAAAGCTCCATGGGGAGCTTGCGCTGCTCGAAAAGGTCTTGAGCAAGACGCCGTACCTGTGCGGCGACAGCTTCAGCGTCGGCGATCTCAACATCGCCTGTGTGCTCTCGAGCCTGCCGCGCATCAATTTCGACGTCGGCGCGAAGTATCCGACTGTGAAAGGCTGGCTCGACAGGTGCCTTGCCCGCGACGCGCAGCAGCGTGTCGCGGCGATGCCGCGCAGCTAGGGCTTCGTCGAAGCCTTCGTCGGCTTCGGCGTCGCAGCGGCGGAGACCGGCGCATCGACCTGGATGTTCAGCACATCAAGCGCCTCGGCGATGGGGATGAAGAAATTCAGTCCCTGATTGCCGTCGTTGCTGATGCCGAGGTCCGAGATGCCAATGACGTTGCCGCGCTCGTCAAACATGGGGCCGCCGCTGTTGCCGTGATTGATGGCGACGTCGCTCTGGATGAACTTGCCGGTGAACAGGCTACCGCTCGGTTTGAATTGGCGAATGCTGCTAACGATGCCGGCGGTCACGGTTCCCTGCAGCGCCTGATCTGCCGGGCTGCCGATGACATAGACTTGGCTGCCAATCGCGGGATCTTCCGGGCGTATCGGCACGCCCGGCAAGGCGAGGGGCTCGGTCCGCACCAGGGCCACGTCGCGGCGCTTGTTGCTGCGCAGAACCTCGCCCACATGCTCCTTGCCATGGATTGTCTTGATCTTCACCAGTCTTGAATTGCCGACGACGTGATCGTTCGTGAGCAACAATTCCGGAGTGATGTAAAAACCGGTCCCCATGCCCTGTCCGGCGAAGATCGTCACGACCTGGTCCCGTGCAGCCGTTACGTCCTGGGAAAAAGCGACGGTCGAAAGCGGTCGATGAGGAATGCGATGCGGCGGTGGCTTAAGCTCATCTTGAGGTTCCGGCGCGGATGCCACGGCGGGCAACGCTGACGTGGCTGCCGCGATGAAGCCGGGATCGCGCAGCATCTTCTGTGCAGAGCTTTGGAAAGCGACGTGCATGGCTGCCGGAACGCTTTGGCTTGAGATACCTTTGGCAGAACCTTCGCCTTCAAAGGTCCCTTTCCATATCACCCTTCGCTCCAGGACATCGAACACCTGCCATTCAAATGTCGCGGTGCCCCTGGCAAAATTTGTCTCACCCAACATGATTGTGTTTGGCGGAACGGGGCCGGCTTCACAAACCCTGAGATTTTGCTGAAGGATCGCCGTGCCAATGGCCAATTGCGCGCCGTTTCTGTTGGTCTCTTTGAAAAGCAGCGCAGCGGGATTGTCGACGGGGTATCCGGCCGCGGCGGCCTCTCTCACGAACACGTCGCGATAGCTCGTGGGATCCATGTCGGTCATCGCTCCGGTCATATAGACCGGACGGTTGCTAAACATACTGCATGAGACCGAGCCAATAGACGCGCCAATCGGAATTTGCACGACGATGCGCTCGAAGCCGAGAATCTTCGCGGCTTGTCCGGGTTGGATGGCGGGTTGGAGCGGCGGTGGCGGCTCAGCCTTCTTGCGGCCGCGATCCGCGGCGCTGGCTCCGCTGGCCAGCATTGCGACCGCCATCGTGCCGATTAGCAGCGTACGAAAGAACCCCATGCGAACCCCCTCAAGACCGCAATGTCCGGAAGGGTATCGGAAATCCGGAAATCCGGCTAGCGCCCGTAGTACAGCGCCACTGTATGTTTCGCTTCTGCGAAGAACAGCCAGCGTTCGACAGTAATTCCGGCGGCCATTACGAGGGCGGCGAGGATTGCGGCGGCGATGGCGATCCAATCCTGCCGGCCAGCGGTCGACACCAGGAGGAGGAGCGGGGCGACGAAACCAGCGCCCGTGGCGATTTGGCGCAGGCGCTCCGCATGCTTGCGGGCGACGCGATAGCCCATTTCCTTCAGCAGGAAGTTCTCTTCTGTGTGCGGCCATTCGACGGAACGGATGTCCGTGCCGCCGAGGCCCGTGGCGCTTTGGATCGTCGTCGCAGGGCTCGGGTCATAATTCCATGCGCGGCGTTTCAGGGTGTAGCCGGCAGGGATACTGAGCACGGCAATCGCGCCGGTGAGAAGCACGGTGCGCGCCGATCCCGCGCCGAAGGCCAACATGAAGGCGTGGAGCCATGTCGCGCCCGTCATGAGCGCGAGCGCCATGTACACCGGTACCGTTGTCTCATTGCTCCACTGTTTGATCGGCGTCAGGCTGCGATAGATCATCGCCGTGCAGTACACGGTGACGAGCGCGCAGATCGCCATGAGCAGGCTGGCGCTGCGCGAGAAGCGTTCGAGCAAGATCCACGCGGCGGCGAAAGCGGTCGCGGGGACAAAGGTGAGGATGGCCATCACCCCCTCACGCGAGAGCCAGCTGGAGCGCCATTGACTCAGCGCGCGCCAAGCGCGCTCGGGCCGGCCAAGGTGGAGCAGGGAACTCAGCAAGCCCGCAGACACGAGCACGAGCGCTGTGCCCATCACGCCGACGCCCAGACCACGATGCAGCGGCATCTGTTCGAACGCGGTCAGAACCCCCACCCAGGCCATCAGGCCGTAGCCAAGCCCGGAGGCGGTGGTGAAGAAGATGATCGACGCGGCGGGATGCATTAGCGCGACAACAACCGATCGACCCAGCCGAGGAATCCGCCCGGCGCGGAGATCAATTCCGCCGGCGCGCCCACGTCGGCCGCCGCGGTTTTGCGCGGGCGGGGCGGGAGGTATTTGTTCACCGGCTTGTAGCCAAGCTCGGGCATCAGATCGACGCCGCCGCGCGCGGCGACCAGCTGCGATACATCCGAGGTCGGATCGCCGAGATCGCCGAAGTGCCGCGCGCCAGTGGGGCAGGTCAGCACACAGGCCGGCGCCCGGTCGGCTTCATCGAGGTTCGTGTTGTAGATGCGGTCGACGCAGAGCGTGCATTTCTTCATCACGCCCTCGAACACGTCGAACTCGCGCGCGCCGTAGGGGCAGGCCCAGGAACACAGCTTGCAGCCGATGCACAGGTCCTCGTTTACGAGCACGATGCCATCGGACGTCCGTTTGTAAGATGCTCCGGTGGGGCACACGGTCACGCAGGCCGGCGTCTCGCAGTGCAGGCACGACTTCGGGAAATGCACCGTGCGGCTGCAACCCGGCGAGTCATCCACCTCGTATGTATGCACGCGGTTGAACCACACGCCGTCCGCGCCCTTGCCGTAGGCATTGAGGTCGGTCAGGGGCGCCATGTGTCCGCCGGTGTTCCATTCCTTACAGTTGGTGACGCAGGCGTGACAGCCGACGCAGGTATCGAGATCGATGACGAGGCCGAGCTTCTTATCGGTCTTCTCTGGCAGGCTGGTCATGGCCGCACCTTGAAGTCCGCGCCGTAACGCAGCACTTCCGGCCCCGGCGCAATGCCGGGCGGCGATGCGGCGGCGTCGAACTGCGGCCAGGCACCGGCCTCGGCTTTTTCGATGCGCACGCGCAGATCGAACCATGCAGCCTGGCCGGTCACCGGGTCGCAGTTCGGGCGGCGATCGCCGCCCGGCAGCCATTCGGAAATCGCATGATTGAGCAGGAAGCCCTCGTTCGCCTCCGGCGCATCGGGCTTCAGCGCCCAGGCGCCTTTGCGCTTACCGATAGCGTTCCACGTCCAGACCGTGTCCGGGTTCACACCTTCCACCAACCGCACCTGGCCTTTGACGCGACCGGCGCTGCTGATCACCCAGACCCAATCGTCATCGGCGATGCCGAGTTTCGCCGCTGTCGCGCGATGCACGAACAGGCGGTTGGCGGCTGTGATCTGGCGCAGCCACGCGTTCTGCGATCCCCATGAATGATAGTGCTGCATGGGCCGTTGGGTCAGCGCATGGAGCGGAAATTCATCGCGATCGATCGCCGCTTCCTCGAAAGGTGGATACCACACCGGCAGAGGATCGAACGCCGCCTCGACGCGTGCGCGATGGCTTTCCGGCGGCTGCATCGCGCCATGGCCGCGCGCCGCATTGCGGAAGCGCTGCATGGGTTCGCTGTAGAGTTGCAGCACGATCTGTTCGGGGCCGGCGATGAATCCCATATGGGTCGCCCAGGTGAGATAGCCGGCATTGGCCATCTTGAAATAGCGCGCGCCGGCGGGGATTTCGCCGCGCCAGAAGCAGCCGTTCGCGATGTAGCTTTCGAGTTGCCAAGCGTTCGGCGCGCCGCGTCCTGCTTCTCCGCCTTCATAGCCGCGCCATCCGGCGAGAGGGCCGAGCCCTTGCGCGCGCTGGTGATTGACCATGTAGTCCGCGAAGCCGCCGGGATACGCGGGCCGTCCGTCATAGGTGATCATGCCGGGAAGGCGCAGCCGCGCGCCGAGGTCGAGCAACACGGACTGGAAAGCGCGCACATCGCGATCGGGCTCCACGACCGGCTGGCGTATGGCGTCGCACGCGCCGTCCGCATCGGAGATCGGGCGATCCAGCAGCGAGATGCAGTCCCAACGTTCGAGATAGGTCGTGTCCGGCAATACCAGATCCGCATAGGCCACGGTCTCGGAGGCGTAGGCGTCGACATAGATGAAATGCGGAATCTTGTAGGCTCCGTCTGCGTCCTTGGCTGTCAGCGCTTCGATTGCCGCCGTCGCGCTCATCGACGAATTCCAGGCGAGGTTCGCCATATAGAGGAACAAGGTGTCTATACGGTAGGGATCGCCGGCGGCGGCGTTCTGCAACACCATGTGCAGGGCGCCGTGTGCCGCCATGGGGAAGTCCCAGGTGTAGGCCTTGTCGATGCGGATCGCGCGGCCTTCCGGATCGAGCAGCAGATCGTCCGGCGATGTCACGAACCCGAGCGGCAGGCCCGGCATGGGCGTGTCCGGTTTCGCGCCCGCCTTTCCGGCGGGCTTCGGGCCCGGCGGCACCGGCTTGGGAAACGGCGGCTTGTAGCGGAAGCCGCCCGGCACATCGACGCTGCCCAGCAGCATCTGCAACACGTGCAAGGCGCGGCAGGTGTGGAACCCGTTGGAGTGAGCGGAGATGCCGCGCATGGCATGCATCGCCACGGGCCGGCCGATCATGCTCTCGTGGCGGCGGCCCGCCCAATCGGTCCAGGGCACCGGGATCTCAATGGTCTCTTTGAATGCGACGTGGGCCAGTTCCGCCGCGATGCGCTTGATGGTGGCGGCGGGGATGCCGCAGGTCTCGGCGATGGCGTCGGGTGCATACTTTGTGTCGGCGTAGCGATCCGCCAGCAGTTGGAACGCGGGCACGCAGGTCTTGCCATCGACAGTGAAACTGCCATGCATCATCGGCGTGACGTCCGCGCGCAAGGCGGACGCAGCCGTGTTGCTTGTGCGATCCCAGCACAGCGGCGCGCCGGTGCCATCGCGCGCAATCAATCCGTCATCCGCCGTGTCCGGCGTCTGTATCACCAACCACGGCGCATTGGTGTAGCGCACGAGATATTCGAGATCGACCTGCCCGGCGCGCAGCAGCTCATGGATCAGTGCCATCACGAACAGGCCGTCCGTGCCGGGGCGGATACCGATCCACTCGTCGGCGATGGCCGAATAGCCGGTCTTGGCGGGATTGACCGAGATGAACTTCGCCCCGCGGCCCTTGAGCTTGCCGAGCCCGATCTTGATCGGATTGGAATCATGGTCCTCGGCGACGCCGAACATCATGAAGTACTTGGTGTGTTCCCAATCCGGCTCGCCGAATTCCCAGAACGAACCGCCGATGGTGTAGAGGCCCGCCGCGGCCATGTTGACCGAACAGAACCCGCCATGGGCCGCGTAGTTGGGCGTTCCGAACATGGCCGCCCACCAGCCCGTCAGGGACTGGCTTTGGTCGCGGCCGGTGAAGAAGGCGAGTTTCTTGGGGTCCGTGCGGCGGATGTGCCCCAGCCAATCGGTAGCGATCTTGAGCGCCTCGTCCCATTCGATCTCGACGAATTCACCGCGGCCGCGTTCGCCAACGCGCTTGAGGGGCTTGCGCAAGCGGGCGGGGGAGTTGTGCTGCATGATGCCGGCCGCTCCCTTGCCGCACAGCACGCCCTTGTTCACCGGGTGATCCCGGTTGCCCTGGATGTAGCGAATCTTGCCGTCTTTGACGAAGACGCGGATGCCGCAGCGGCAGGCGCACATGTAGCAGGTTGTGGTCTTCACCTCGTCCGCGACGACGGGTGATGTGTCCACGCCGTCCGGCTCGTGTGGATCCTCGAAGGTCATGGCGCGCGCCTCCGACCGCAGGCAAAGCTGCGCGGGGTCTTCGACGGGATTGCGACGAGGTTGGTCCCTGCGGTCACACCGCAGTCAAACGGTCAATCTCGGGTGGCGTCAAGTCGCCAGGTACGACGGTGACGGGAATTCCGATCTTGCCGGCAAATTTTCCTGTCACGGCCTCGACCAGTGGGCCGGGCTTGGCGCCCGGTGCGGCGGCCAGGACGAGAATCGACATCTCCGGATGGTCTTTGACCAACTTGAACAGTTCATCTCGCCGCGCGCCGCGACGGACGAACATGTCGGGCACGCGCCCCGATTCCCGGGCGATATCCAGGGCATGACGTTTGAGGATGGCTTCGCCTTCGGCCTCGGCCTCTTTTTCCATCAGACGTCCAACCGAGCTGAAGTGCTGGAACTCGGTGTCGAGCTGATAGACGTAAAGCAGGGCGAGCCGGCCACCGGTGCTGCGGGCACGATTGCAGGCGTAGCGGATGGCGGAACCCAGTTCCTCGGTCTCGTCGACAACCAGCAGGAAGACCCGCTTTTCCTCGCGACCGATCCCAGCCTCGGTTTCCGCTGGCGCCATATGAGCCCTCTAGCCGGGTTCCTGGTCGTAGCCGGCGGCCTGCCAGGCGAGGAAGCCGCCTTCCATGCGTTCAATGACGCCTTTGTAGCCCGCATCGACGGCCTTCTCCGCGGCCATGCCGCAGCGCCGGCCGCTCCGGCAGTGAAAGACCAGGTGCTTGCCGCCGGGATTGGGGATCTTGGCCGGATCGAAGGTGGACAGCGGCATCAAGATCGCGCCGGGGATGTGGGAGTCGGCCCACTCGTTGTCTTCCCGTACGTCCACGATGACCGCGTTGTCCTCATCGCGCCAGGCGTTGATCTGCTCCGGGGAGACGTAAAACACCTGTTCCGGCGGCATCGGCATCGCGACGTCCTCATGTGATTGCGTGGCGAGAAGATTAGGCCGGAACCCTTGTCCCCTGCAAATCAGCCCGGCACACTCCGGGCATGGCACCGCACGACGATCACGAGCATGACCACGGGCACGACCATGACCACGCCCATGGGCATCACCACCATCATCCCGCGCCGCCCTTGCGGCTTCAGGCGGCCCGCATCTATTGCGGCGATCTCGAACAGGCGGTGCTGTTCTATCGGGACCTGATCGGGCTGACGCTCCTCAAGCAGGCGGGCAACGCCGCCGTGTTCGACACCGGCGTGGCGCAGCTCACGGTCGAGGGCCTGCCGCATGGGCACCCGGCGCATGCGGACATGGTCGGCCGCTTCACGGGCCTCAGTTTCGTGGTGGCTGATCTGGCCGCGACCTACGGTCGTCTGTCCGCCATGGGTGTCACGTTCCTCGCGCCACCGCAGCCCCAGGCCGCCGGGGGTGGGGCTGCCCATTTCCGCGACACGGCGGGCAACGTGCTGACCATGATCGGGAAGCTCTAGCGAGTTCCAAACATCAGCTTGAGGCCGCCCCAGGCGGTGCCGGCTTCCAGCACCCGGATGCCCCAGAGGCAGCCGATCCCCATGCCCGCGATGGCGATCACCGAGCTCATGGACAGGGTCGAGAGGCCCGCCAGCCCCTGGCCGAAAGTACAGCCGTAGGCGAGCGCGCCGCCGAGCCCCATCAGGACGCCGCCGATGACGTGGCGTTTAACGTCCTCGCCGTCGACGAAGCGATCACGGGAGAGGTCGCCGCGCACGGCGGCGCTGATCGCCGCGCCGATCACCATCCCGCCCAGAGCCGCGAGGCCGAACACCGGCAACGGCTCGGACAAACCCAGGGGGATGGCGCTCGCCGCGCCAAGGTCCATGAGTAGATTGAACCCCCGGTGGCCGTCGGCGAACACCCAGGCCAGCGCAATGGCCGCGCCGATGGCGGCGCCGCCCCACAGGTGTTCAGGCGATTTCCGGAACCATGGGTCCGCCACGGCGAACACGATCAGCGCGCCGCCGAGGCCAAGGCTGATCGCCAGCGCCATGGCATGGGGCAGGGTGACCGACACCGGCACCGCGCGTGGCGCCACCACAAGCGTTGCCGCGGCGGTGATCGCGACCAGGAACAGCGTGGCGGCGGACTTCACCGAGCCGCTGCCGACCCGCACCAGGGCCCGCTGCACGCAGCCGCCAGCGAGCGCCATGCCGTAGCCGAAGGCGATGCTGCCGAGCAGAACAAAGGGCCAGGTTCCCATGGGAAGGCCATAGGGCGTTCCGGTCAGGTCTGCCCAACCGAGGGCGCTCAAGGCTTGGGTTCCGATCAGGGCCACGCCGGCGGCCATCAGCCAGCTGCGCATGCGCCGCCAATCCTTGGCGAGCACGATGTCCGCCACGGCGCCCACGGAGCAGAAGGCCGTCACCTGCGCGATGGCGCCGATCGCGGCACCGAGGGCGAGGCCGGCCAGGGCGAACCCGAGGACAGTGTTCACGTAGAATTCCCACAGGTTGATGCGCCACGTTATATATGTCCGGCATGGCAAACAATCACGAGACCGACGTCCCGGCGATCGACGCGCGCGGATTGGCCTGTCCGCTACCGGTGCTCAAACTGCGCAAGGCATTGACGGACCTCGCGCCGGGCACGGTCGTACATCTGCTGGCGACGGACCGGGTGGCGTTGCGGGATGTGCCGGCATTCTGCGCGGCGCATGGGCATCAGGTGCTGGACACGGTCGACGACAAGAAAGATGTTCGATTCTCAATTCGCCGCGGGGCCTGAACGGCTAGCTCCCGCTACTCTGGGGTTTGCCGCTCCACGTCGCGATAGCGGTACTGCAGCCCGACCATGATCGCCTTCACGGGCCGTAGTGAGAAACCGACCGCCAGCGCGATGAAGGTCGGCCATACCAGCAGGTGCACCCACATCGGCGGCGCGACCATTTGGTCGAATACCAGGGCGCTGACAGCCACCAGGATGCACAGGGGCATCATCACGAAGAAGGCCGGCCCGTCGCCCGTGTCGTTGTTGCCGAAACCCAGACCGCACACCGGGCACTTGGGCGCGACCTTGATATAGCCCTCGAACAGTGAGCCTTCGCCGCAGCGAGGGCAGCGGCCCCGCAGAGCGGTGGAGATCAACGGGGCGGCGGGTTTGGTCATGTTGGCATATCCCACAAAGCAGAAGGGCCGGGGTTTCCCCCGGCCCTTTGTTGATCAGCCGCCGACGGCTGGCGCGAAATGACGGATCGGCAGGCCCAGGATCCAGTAGACCCAGACGAACAGGAACAGCCACACCACGTCGACGAAGTGCCAGTACCAGGCGGCTGCCTGGAAGCCGATGTGCTTGTGCGCTGTGAAGTGGCCCTTCGCCGCGCGGAAGCCGCAGACGGTCAGGAACACCGTGCCGACGAACACGTGGAAGCCGTGGAAGCCGGTCGCCAGATAGAAGGTCGACGGATAGATGCCGTCCGACAGCTTGTAGGTGGCGTGGACGTATTCGTACACCTGCGCGCTCAGGAAGATCGCGCCCAAGGCGGCTGTGATGAAAAGCCAGCGAGCGGCGAGCTTGTTGTTGCCTTCCTCGACGTAGATGTGCGCGCGGGTGACCGTGCCGCCGGAGGTGAGCAGGATCACCGTGTTGACGAAGGGGATGTCCCAGGCATTCAGAACGGCGATGCCCTCGGGCGGCCACTGCAGGGTGGCGGTCGAGAAGCCCAGCGCGTTGTGGAAGAACGCCCAGAAGAAGGCGAAGAAGAACATCACTTCCGAGGCGATGAACAACACCATGCCCATGCGCAGGCCATGGGCCACTTCGTGGGTGTGCGCGTGATCCTTCACCGACTCTTTGATCACATCGCGCCACCACAAGATCATGGTGAGGACCAGCAGGGACAGGCCCGGCAGGATCGTCGCGACGCCTGTGATGCCGAGGATCGGCTGCTTGTGCATGTACATCACCGCGCCCACGGCGGTGACGAGACCCGCTAACGAGCCCAGCGCGGGCCACGGGCTCGGATTGACCATGTGATAGGGATGTTTGGCGTGGGCGCTCATGGAATGAGGTCCTCTATGCTTTGGCTATTTGGAAACCGTCGTGGCCGGCGCGCTGGCGACGGCATTGAGCGACGGAAAGAACGTGTAGGACAGTGTCAGCGTACGCACTTCGTTGGCGTATTCGTCTTGCAGCAAATCGGGATCGACGAAGAACGTCACCGGTAGTTCGACTTCTTCGCCCGGCTTCAGGGTGGTTTCCTGGAAGCAGAAACAGGCGAGCTTGTTGAAGTAAATCCCCACCTTTTCCGGTGTGACGTTGAAGGTAGCGGTGCCCACGATCGTATGGTCGGAAATGTTCTTCGCGCGGTACTTGACGGTCGCGGTCTCGCCGAACTTCACCGTGACGGCCTTCTGCTCGGGCTTGAACTCCCACGGCAGCTGCGGGTCGATATTGGAGTCGAACCGTATCGTCACCGGCTCTTGCGAAATCGAGCTTGGTGCTTGGGCAGCGACCTGCGTGGTGCCGCCGATGCCTAAAGTCTTACACACCATTCGGTAGAGTGGCGCCGACGCGAACGCGAACCCGACCATGCCGGCGACCACCGTTACGGCGATGATCGCGGTCGTGGCCTTGCGGCGCTCCAATGTCTTCTCGTCGGCCATCCTCAGTCCGAAAGCTGGCGGTTACTCGGCCGGATGCGGGTGCAGGTTGCCGCCGATCACAGGCGGCTCCTCGAAGGTGTGGAACGGCGCGGGCGAGGGCACAGTCCACTCCAGCGTCGTGGCGCCTTCGCCCCACGGATTGCCGGCGGCCTTCTTGCCCCAGAACACGGTCTTCACGGTCATGACCATGAAGAACACCGTCGCGGCGGCGCCAAGGTAAGAGCCGTAGCTCGAGACCAGGTTCCACTCCGCGAAGATATCCGGATAGTCGATGTAGCGGCGCGGCATGCCTGCCAGGCCCAGGAAGTGCTGCGGGAAGAAGGTCACGTTCACGCCGATGAAGGTGAGCCAGAAGTGCGTCTTGCCCGCCCACTCGGGATATTCGTGCCCGGTCATCTTCGGGAACCAGTAGTAGAACGCCGCGAAGATCGAGAACACCGCGCCCAGCGACAGCACGTAGTGGAAGTGCGCGACGACGTAATAGGTATCCTGCAGCACGATATCGAGGCCCGCGTTGGCGAGCACGACGCCGGTGACGCCGCCGACCGTGAACAGGAAGATGAACCCGATCGCCCAGAGCATCGGCGTCTTGAACTGGATGGAACCGCCCCACATCGTGGCGATCCAGCTGAAGATCTTGATGCCGGTCGGCACCGCGATCGCCATGGTCACAGCGATGAAGTAGGCGCGATAGTTCACGCCCATGCCCACCGTGTACATGTGGTGCGCCCACACGACGAAGCCGACCACGCCGATCGAGGCCATCGCGTACGCCATGCCGAGGTAGCCGAACACCGGCTTGCGCGAGAAGGTCGACACGATGTGGCTGACGATGCCGAAGCCCGGCAGGATCATGATGTACACTTCGGGGTGGCCGAAGAACCAGAACAGGTGCTGCCACAGCAGCGGATCGCCGCCGCCGCGCGGATCGAAGAACGCGGTGCCGAAGTTGCGGTCGCACAGCAGCATGGTCAGCGCGCCGGCGAGCACCGGCATGGCGAGCAGCAGCAGGATCGCGGTCAGCAGGCTCGCCCACACGAACAGCGGCATCTTATGGAAGGTCATGCCCGGCGCGCGCATGTTCAGAACGGTCGTGATGAAGTTGGTGGCGCCCAGGATCGATGACGCGCCGGCGAGGTGGAGCGACAGGATCGCGAAGTCGACCGACATGTCCGGCTGGCCGGCGATACCGGCGAGGGGCGGATACAACGTCCAGCCCGTGCCGACGCCCGTGCCGGCAATCATCGACAGCACCAAAAGGATCAAAGCCGGCGGCATCAGCCAGAACGAGATGTTGTTCATGCGCGGGAACGCCATGTCCGGGGCGCCGATCATCATCGGCACCATCCAGTTGCCGAAGCCGCCGAAGGTGGCCGGCATCACGACGAAGAACACCATCAGCAGCGCGTGCGCGGTGACGATCACGTTGTAGAAGTGCTTATCGGTGAAATACTGCATGCCCGGGTGAGCGAGCTCACCGCGGATCATGATCGACATGGCGCCGCCGACGATCGAGGCGATCAGCGCGAACGTCAGGTACATCGTGCCGATGTCCTTATGGTTCGTGGAGAACAGCCAGCGCTTGATGCCGGTCGGGGTGTGATGATCGTGGCTGTGATCGTGGGCGTCGTGGCCGTGGGAATGGGCTGCGCTCATGGACGTGTCTTCCCTAACTTAATTTTGCGCGGAAGCGAGCTGGGTCGCCGGTTCTGCCGACGCCGCTTTGGTGGTCGGCTCAGCCGACGCGCTCTGCTTCTTTGAGGCCACCCAGGCCTGATAACGCTCTTTGCTGACCACGTTCACGACAATCGGCATGAACGAATGGTCGACGCCGCAGAGTTCCGAGCACTGCCCGTAGAACTTGCCGATCTTGGTGGCGCGCACCCAGCTCTCGTTGGTGCGGCCAGGCATCGCGTCGTTCTTCACGCCGAACGCGGGGATGGTCCAGGCGTGGATCACGTCGGTGGCGTTGAAAAGCAGCCGAACCGAGGTGTCGATCGGCAGGTAAACCTCGTTGTCGACTTCCAGCATGCGGTGCTCGCCCTTGCTCACGTCGATCTTGTCGTCGGGACGGGCGATGGAGTCGAAGGAGACCTCGGTGTCCGGGTACTCATAAGTCCAGTACCACTGGTTGCCCGTGATTTTCAGGGTCATTTCCGGGTTCTCGATCCGGTCGGCGAAGAACAGCAGCCGGTAGGACGGGATCGCGACCGCCGCGAGGATCAGCACCGGGATACCGGTCCAGATCACTTCCAGCAGCGTGTTGTGGGTGGTTTTGGAGGGCACCGGGTTGGTGCGCTCGTTGAACTTCATGGCCACGTACAGCAGCAGGGCCAGGACGAACACCGAGATGATCGTGCAGATCCACAACAGCAGATTGTGAAAATCGACCATCTTCTCCATCACCGGGCTGGCCGGCGTTTGGAGGTTGAGCTGCCATCGATGCGGGAACGAGGGTTGCGGCAACTGGTCAGCGGTCTGCGCCACAGCCGTCGAAAGAGGGATAAATACGCCTAGAACGGCCAGTGTCAGACGGTTCACATCTGTCTCCATTGCAACCCCATGAGCGCCCCCCGTTTAAGCGGGCGGACCCATGGGTTCAACTGAATTTTCCCAGGCTTTTCAATATTTTTGCCGGGTATCCGGCGCCCCCGCCAGAGCCCCGCGAGCGACGCTTGCGGGTTGCGGCGGAGACTAGCCCAAGGCGGGTTACGCGTAAAGGCGCGAGCGCCTTGAAACCACGGCGGTTTTGGCCGCCAATGGCGCTTGGGGTTTTCCCCAGGACCTGCGTGCGCTACAAGCCCCCTTCCTTACGTACTCGGAGGCCGAGAAATGCCGAACAACACGCCTCAGCCCGGCGACCCGCGCTTGCGCAAGTTCGGCCTGATTTTGCTCGGTATCTCTGCGTTCATGTTCGTCAGCATTATCGTCAAGACCGCGCTGCAGGGCCCGTAACCGGCCTTCACTGCGCATTTTAGGGGCTTTTCGCCACATGGAGTTAACGGCCGTCCTGCCGCATGTGAATGCGGCACTCAATTCCACGTCCGTGGTGCTGCTGATCACCGCTTATGCGTTGATCCGGGCCGGCCGCCGCGAGGCCCATCGCCGGGTGATGATCGCCGCGTTGAGCGTCTCCGCGGTCTTCCTCGTCTGTTATCTCATCTACCACTTCACCGCGCCGGTGTTCGTGTTCCCCGGCACCGGATGGGTTGTGCCGGTCTACTACGCGATGCTCATCAGTCACGTGATCCTGGCCGCGGTGGCGACGCCGATGATCGCGGTGACCGCGTGGCGCGCGATCAAGGCTTGGCGCAACGGAGGCGCATCGGCACCCGCGCCAGTGTTTGCGCGCCATCGCGCCATCGCCCGCTGGACGTTTCCCATCTGGCTGTATGTCGCGGTGACCGGGGTGTTGATCTATGCCACTCTCTATCACGTGTACGCGCCGCCAGGTTGAGCATCGACGCCATGACCCGCCGCGAGATCAATGGACGATAAGGTTATCTTCGCTCGCGCCATGCCGGCACCCGTCGATGTGGCGGTCGACGGACACTTCGCGGGAAAACTGACGGACGATCTCCGTCTTGAGTTGCAAGGCTGGTCGGCGATCTCGGTCGCAGCCCTCGGTCTGGCGGGTCTGCTCGCGCTGGTGCTCGCTGTCGCGCGCATCCCCGGTGTCGAGAAAGCGTTGCCATTCCTCAATCAAGCGTTCTTCCAGCGTGGTCTCGTCGCGCACGTCACGTTCGCATTCGTGGTGTGGTACGTCGCCGTGCAGGGGGCGCTAACCGTTCTGGTCACCGGTCGCTTGCATGCCGCGGCAGGGCCAATGTCTCTCGGTGGCCTGGTGAGCGGGCGCCTCGCTCTGGGCGGTGCGGCGACCAGCTTTCTCCTCCTTCTGATTCCGTTGGTTCTCGGCCGCGGAAGCGCCTCACCCAATAACTACATCCCTGTCATGACCGATCCGATCTACTACGCGGGTCTGGGCGCGTTGGGATTGAGCTTGGCGTTACCGATCCTGCGCCTATTGGCCGCTTTGTGGCGGTCGCGGCGCGCCGAACCGACGACATTCGGTGTCGCCTGCGCCGGCGTGATCCATCTCATTGCTCTGGTCTGCTTCGCACTCGCGTGGCTACGCCGTCCAGACGGGTTCGATGCGGAGGGGCTCAACGACTTCCTGATGTGGGGTGGCGGCCACGTACTGCAATTTGCGAACACCACGCTGTTCCTGTGCGCACTCTATCTGCTGAGCCGCGTCACCTTCGGCGAGACGCCCCTGTCGGGACGCGTATTCAAGGCGATGGTCCTGCTGTTGCTCGCGGGGGCCGCGGCGGGCCCACTGCTCTATCTGACTTATCAAAGCGGCGATCCCGCCCAGCGTCTCATGTTCACCGATATGTATCGGTTCGTGCTGCCGTGGCCGACGGCCGTGGTCGTGCTCAGCGTGGTGATGCTTCTCGGCCGGCGCTGGCACGACATCTGGGACGGGGCGCCGGAAGTGCGCGGCATGGCGGCGGCGCTGGTGCTGTTCGCCTGGGGCGGCGTAATTGGATTCTTCGAGAGTTCGGTCGATACCCGTACGCCGGCGCACTACCACGCCATGCTGATCGCCGTGACGCTGCTATTCATGGCGCTCACCTTCGGCGTGTTCCTGCCGGTGCTGGATAAGCGTATCGAGCGCAAGCGGCTGCGCACCACCATGTACCTGACCCTCGGCCTCGGGACCCTGGTGCAAACCGTCGGCCTTTTCATCGCCGGGGTGTTCGGGGTGGCCCGAAAGACCGCCGGCGCGGCCCAGGGACTCGACAGTGTTGAGAAGAAAATCTCTTTGATTCTCAATGCGGGAGGCGGTGGCGTCGCCGTCATTGGTGGGGTCATCTTCATCGTGCTTGCGGGGAAAATGCTGTTGGCGAAGCCCACCCGCGATGCTACTGCAGCGCCTGAAATCGGTGCCAGGCCCTTATGACATTGCAAATCCGAAGCTATTTGACGCTGATGAAGCTGCGGATCGGCTTCCTCATCGCCGTTTCGGCGATGGCCGGCTATGCGGCGATTGCGCCCGACGTTGACCCGCGCAAGTTGGCGCTGCTCTTCCTGGCGATGCTGCTTGGGTCGTCCGGTTCGGCGGTCTTCAACCAGTTCTACGATCGCGACCTCGACAGGTTGAGCCCGCGCACGGCCAAACGCCCGCTCGCCGCCGGCACGCTCGGCGATCCGTACCATGTGCTCTGGTTCGCCGGAGCGTTGCTGCTGTCTGGCTGCGTCATCGCGGTGCTGGCCTTCAACTGGCTGGTTGCGACGCACTTGTTCCTCGGCGCGTTTGTCTACGGCATCGTCTACACCGTCTGGCTGAAGCGCCGGCACTGGACCAACATCATCATCGGCGGCGCGGCGGGCAGCTTCGCCGTGCTCGGCGGTGGCGCCGCGGTCGATCCGCACATCTGGCTTCTGCCGATGCTGATGGCGATCACCTTGTTCCTGTGGACGCCGTCGCACTTCTGGTCGCTCGCCATCCTCATCAAAGACGACTACGCCGCCGCCGGCGTGCCCATGCTGCCGGTGGTCGCGGGCGACAAGGCCTGCGCCTGGTGGATTTTCGGGAATACCGCGCTGCTCGTGATCTCGGCGCTGTTGCCAGTGATGTTCAGCCAACTCGGCCTGCTCTACGGCGTGATCTCTACGGCCTTCGGCGTTCGCTTCCTGTGGCTGAACTGGCAACTGGTGCAGGACCCGAGCCGCGACAATGCGCGGCGGAACTTCCTGTTCTCCATGCAGTACCTGGCGGGCGTGTTCCTGGCGATCGTGCTCGACCGCCACATCTCCCTGGCGACCTTCGGCCTCTAACCAGCGGTCACCCTTCGCGGGGCGCTGGAATCCAACCAACGGACCCGGGCAAACTGTCCTCTCCATTCGGGGAGGACACCATGACCGCACGCCTGACGCTTTTCGCCGCCGCGCTGCTTTTCGCCGCGCCTGCCGCCGCCGCGACCGAGATCCATTGCGAGGGCAACGAGGCCAATCTCAAGGCCTACCTCGAAATGTTCGACAAGGTGTTCAACGGCCGCGACCTGAGCCTGGTCGACAAGTACGTCTCACCGGAATTCAAGAGCCGCTACGCGCCGCCAACCGCGCCGCATGGACCGGAGGCGACCAAGTCCTTCGTGGCCGCGACCGCGAAGGCGTTTCCCAAGCGCAAGCTCACCAACGACCTGATCGTGTGCAAAGACGACATGCTCATCGCCAGCCAAACGATCGAGGCGACGAACGACGGCGCCTACATGGGCCAACCGCCGACCGGCAAGTCGATGAAGTTCACCGGCATCGACATCTACCGCTACAAGGACGGCATGATGGTCGAGCAGTGGGGCGACTATGACGTGCTCGGGATGATGCGCCAGATGGGCTACACGCTCACGGCCCCAACGGGGACCGCGGTCGGTGCATCCAACGATGCCGCGGCGCGGGCCGCCAATCGCGCCCCGCAGAAGTAGTTAGGAGCGAACCTGCACGCGGACGGCTTTGGCGGCGCCGAAGCCGTCCATCCCGATGTGCCACTGGATCGCGACCACGGCACCCTTGATCGGCTGGATCAGTGCGAGCGTCATGATCGCGCCGGCCGGCAGCAACGAAACCATCTGAATCCAGATCGCCGGCGCGAGGGTGACTTCGACCCAGTAGGCCGCCGACAACATGATGTGGCCCACGATCGAGACCACGATATAGGCGGGGAAGTCGTCGGCGCGGTGATGGTGGAGTTCCTCGCCGCAGGCCTCGCAGGCATCCGCGACTTTTAAGAATTTGCGGAACATCCGGCCTTCGCCGCAAGCCGGGCAACGGCCGGAGAGGCCACGCATGATCGCGGCGACAACGGGCGGGGCGGGCATGGCGGACTCCTCTTGTGGATGAGCGTGCGCAGTATACTCACCCGAAGGAGGGTGGGGTCGCCTTTAGGTATGCGATTTCCTCAGGCGTGCTTTGCCGCCCGAGCACGGCGTTGCGGTGTGGGAAGCGGCCGAATCGCCGAATGATTGCCGCATGTTGCTCGGCGTAATCCAATGAGCGCGCATCGTTCAACACCTTGATGAGTTCCAGGCTGCACTCCTGGTCCGCCATACTCTCGCTGTGTTCGAACGGCAGATAGAAGAACATCCGTTGGACCGGCGTTACCTTCTGGTCGAAGCCGACGGCGAGCGCCTGCTTGGCGACGCGCAGCGCCAGGGCATCGCTTTCGAAGGCGCGAGCGGTCTTGCGGAACAAGTTGCGCGGGAATTGGTCGAGCAAGATGGTCAGCGCGAGCGCACCCCGCGCCGATTGCTCCCAGACCGCGCGCTTGCCCGCGCGCGCTTGGTCGTAGTCGGTCCCGAACAACTGCGTGATTGCGCGGTCGAACGCCGGATCGGTCTTGAACCACTGCGGACGTGCGCTCGCGGGATTGGGACCGAACCAAAACGAGAGAACAGCGTTCATACGCGAGTCGGGGGAGTTCGTCATGGCCATCACTTTAGTCTAGCGTATTCTCGCCGTCAGCTTGTCGCGCGGCCATTGAGGTTCCATGCGCCTTTTTATGCTGTTTCTGGTCTTGCTCGTAGGGAGCGCGCGCGCGCAGGAGGCGCCGCGGCACACGCCCCACGATCCGTTCGCGATGTACGGTGATTCGCTCCAGTTCGATGTGTACCGCAAGGGCGCGCGCATCGGCCAATATCAGGCAACCTTCACCCGGCGTGATACCGCCTTGGTGATCGAAAGCCGGATGGACCTGGCGGTGAAAGTCGCGTTCATCGTTGGCTACCGCTACCACTACGAAGCCGTGGAGATGTGGTCGAACGGGACGTTGTGGGCAATCGATTCAAAGGTGAACGACGACGGTAAGAGGAGTTCCGTTTCGGCGCGCCGCGAAGGCGACACGATCAAAGTGACAGGCGGCAAGAAGGGACCGGTGACCGCGCCGGGGAGCATCGTGCCGACGACTCACTGGAATCCGGATCAGCCGCTCGCACGCGACACGCTCGACACACTCGACGGTGTATTGCGCGAGGGACCCGCGACAAAGCTCGGTCGCGACAGGTTGATTGTTGCCGGCATACCCATGGAGGCGCAGCGCTACCGCTATCTCGGCGACCTCAGCAACACCGAGGTATGGTATGCCGGTGGCCGGTGGGTGCAGATGAAATTCACCAACAAGAAGGATGGCTCGGTAGTGGAGTTCCGCTGCGTGAAATGCGGCGTGTAGCTACTCCGCCGCCTGCTGCTGCGGCGTGTTGTCCTGCGCGACGCGCGCCTCAGCCTTTCGGAATGCCAGTTGCACCTGGCCGAGTTCGATGCCCCACTTGCTCACCACCGCGCGATTCAGCATCACGCCCTGTGGCTGCAGGAACATCCAGTCATCGAATTGCACCTTCCAGGTGCCGTCGCCGACTTTCAAATTCATGCGATAGGTCCAGTTCAGCGCGTTGCCGAAGCTGCGTCCGCGGGCGACGCCGATGACGTCACCGGCCGTGCCGGTATAGGTGTTGGCGTCCTGTTTCGTGATCTTCCACACGCGTCGATCCCGCTCGCCGGTCGCGTATGTGAAGCGCTCATCGAGGGTCAGGGTCGTGCCGTCCCAGGTGCCGTCGATATCGACGACGAATTGGCTGCGCACTTTGCCGAAGCGGTCGACGAACATGCCCCAGGCCGTCGTTCTGCCGGCGAAATAGTCTTCCAGCGCAAAACGCGGCTGGGTGTGGGCGAAGTCTTCCGGTTTCATTGTGCTGCATCCACTGAGGATCAGCAGGGCCACCACGGCTAGACCAAATCTGACCGCCATAATTGCGCCCGCCTCTCCAGTCGCTTGCGGATGGCCCGTTGGCGCGTAGGGGTAAGGGGGAAGGCCCACACGAGCGACACCGCAATCACCTTCAATACGACCGGTACCCAAGCATAGATCACAGCAAGTGCAACCACTGCGCGGTCGGCGTTCACGACGCCGGTCTTGAAGCCGAAGGCAGCCAGGACCGGGAAGGCAATTCCCACGGCAAAAGCGAGGGCCAGCTTGGTGGACATGCTCCACAAGGCAAAGAACAACCCCGCCCGGTGCTGGCCGTGGCGGAAGGTATCGTAGTCCACCACGTCGGCCTGAAGGGCCGGCGGCAAGGCGAGATCCGCGCCGAGCCCGATGCCGGTCAGGAGGCAGACCACGCCGAACGCCCAGATTTGTCCTGGCGCCAGGAGCGGCACGAAGGCAAAGGCGACACAGGTGAGGAGCATCGCGGCGCACCAGGCGCGATGTTTGCTCCACCGCGCGCTCACCCGTAGCCACAGCGGAATCGCTGCCACCGCGGCGATGAAATAGATCAGGATCATGGCGCTGCGCTGGCCCTGATCGGCGCGCAGCGCATGTTCGAGGTAGAGCAGGAACAGGGCGGCTGGAATTCCGTTCGCGAGTCCGTTCACGAACCACGCCAGCAGCAGCCGCAGGAACGGACGATTATCGCGCAAGGCTCGCATCAATTCGGAGAAGGGCAGGCGCGCGTCCGGCGCGATCGTCGCAACCTTGCCTTCGGGCACGCGCCATAGCAGAAGCGCAAAGAACGGTAGACCGAGGAAGGCCGCCGTCCAGGAGATCGCCGCGAGTGCATCGCTCTCCGGCCGCCCCATGTTCGCCGCGATCGCCGGGATCGCGCCGGCGACGACAATGCCGAGCAGCATGATGCCTTCACGGATGCCGGTGATGCGCGCGCGCTCGTGATAGTCGCGGGAGAGTTCCGCGCCCCAGGCGGTGTAGGGGATCGTCACCAGCGTCCACCCGAAATAGAGCAACAGCGACCAGATGACGAGATAGGCGACGGTCACATCCGGCGGGGGCTGGAACAGCTTAATCAACGCGAAGCCGCCGATGGCTGCGCCCACCGCGATCCACGGCTTGCGTCGGCCCCACCGGGTCGGAAACCGATCGCTGAGAGCGCCGATGATCGGATCGATCACCACGTCGAGGCTACGCGAGGCCAGCAGCGCGAGTCCGGCGGCATTGAGTCCGAGGGCTGCGCCATAGACCGCCGGCAGGAAGACATAAGCCGGGATGGTCGGCATCGCGAGCGCGAAGCCGGGCAGGCCGTACAGGATCAGCAGCGAAAGGGGGAGGCGCGGTGTCAGCTCTTCACCAGCTTGAACTGGCCGACATTGATGGCGTTCGCGCGGAAGCCGCCCTCGCAGTAGGCCAGGTACATCTCCCACATGCGGCGGAACCGATCGTCGAAGCCCAGCGGCTCGATCTGGCTCCACGCGCCCAGGAAGCGGTCACGCCACTGGCGCAAGGTGCGGGCGTAGCTCAGGCCGAACAAATCCGCGTCGGACAGATGCAGCCGCGCGTTCGCGACCTGCGTCTTCAGCACCTCCACCGACGGCAGCATGCCGCCGGGGAAGATGTAACGCTGAATGAAGTCCGCGCCCTTGCGGTAGGACTCGAAGCGGCTTTCGGCAATCGTGATGATCTGCAGCGCCGCCGCACCGCCTTGCACCAATCGGTCTCGAATCATGTCGAAATAGCGCGGCCAATGCGATTCGCCGACCGCCTCGAACATTTCGATGGATGCGATGCGATCGAAGGCGCCCTGGACGTCGCGGTAGTCCTGCAGGCGCAGATCCACCTTGTCCGCGATGCCTTCCCGCTGCATGCGGGCGCCGGCGAATTTAAGTTGCTCGGTAGAGAGCGTCAGGCCGGTCACGCGGCAGCCGTGGTTCTTCACGGCATACTCCGCGAACCCGCCCCAGCCGAAGCCCACTTCGAGCAGATGATGCTCGGGCTTCAGGTCGAGGAGTTGCGCAATACGCTTGTATTTCTCGACCTGCCCCTCGCTTAGGGATTGGTCGGGCTTGTCGAAATAGGCCGACGAGTAAGTCATCGTCGGGTCGAGCCACTGGCGATAGAACTCGTTGCCAAGGTCATAATGCGCCGCGATGTTGCGCCGGCTGCCGCGCTTGGAATTGTCGCGCAGAAGATGCGCGAAGCGATGGATCAAGCGCGGCAGCATTCCCTGCAGCTTGGACAAGTTCCAGCTGGCGTGATTGCGCGCGGCGAGTTCCACCACGTCGGACAGGTCGGGACTTTCCCAGTCACCGTCGAGATAGCTCTCGACGAAACCGAGATCGCCCTCGGTCATCAGACGGCGCACGGCGCGCCAATTCCGAATGTGAATGTGCGCGTGCGGACCCTCAGAGCCATCGCCGGCAATGTCGTAGGTCGACTGATCCGGCAGCGCCACCGTCACGCGCCCCGCGACGAGGTGGCTGAGGACATTCAGGAACGCTTGGATCAAGCGATTGCCGCGGCGCGGCGCGGATGTCATGGCAATGTCGGTCATCGGGCACTCCAGGCACTCAATCTGCTGATATGCGTCACGCGCTGGCTTTTCGTTGCCCTGCGATGACGCTGACCGGCTCCGTCGGCGGACTGGGCCGGTGCACCAGCGGCACCCCCTTGAGCCACAATTTTAGGGCCTCCCAATGAATTCCGCCAATGACCTTTAACGTCAGAAAAGGAAAGCCAAGGAAGGTGCCGAGTGTGGAGGCACGCGATAGCTCGCGTCGTGTACCGCTGAAGGACGCAAATAGTAGTGTGCCGTCTTCATCGGTCTCGTGGATCGCGACACTGAGCGTGTCGCCCGGCGGACGGACGCGGAAATGGTAGGTCATATCCATGGCGATGAACGGGGAGACATACAGCCTCTTGGTGCAGGTCTGCCGCACCGTTCCCTCTATGATATCGCTCACGGGGATCAGATAGGTGTGGCGCTCTTTGAAGGTGTTGGTGACCTCGTAGAGCACCGCCACCAACTCCTCGCGTCCCTCGTTCCGCCGATAGCAGAAGAACACGCTGAGCGGATTGAACACGTAACCGGCGACACGCGGATAGCACATCAGACGGATCGGGCCGCCGGCGAGGTCGATCCCCGCTTGCGCGAGATGGTGCTCCACCCATGGCCGCAGAGGCGCGTCCGTGCCGGGGCCGTGGTCGCGGTCGTGGAAACTCAGCAGATTGAACCGATTGTAGCCGAAGCCCGTTAGATGGCGCCCAAGCGTGGGAAGTTCATCGAGATCCAGCAGGAACGAATAGACGTTATAGCTGAGCTTATGGCGGCGCGGTCGCGTCCGCCGATGCATGACGGTCCCGGCATAGACACCCGATGCCCAGGTTGCGGCGTGTGTCACGCCGCTGTCTCGATCGCCGGATGGATGTTAATGCGTCCCGACTCATCGGCGACGTCCCACGGCCGCCGCGCATTGCCCAGCGCTTCACCGACGGCGAGGCCGGCTTGCAGTCCGTCCTCGTGGAAGCCATGGCCGAAGTAAGCGCCGCAGAACCAGGTCCGGTTGACGCCTTGCAGCGACCATAGTGATTGTTGGGAATCCAGCGCCGCCATGTCGAATATCGGATGGTCGTATTCGAATGACGCGATCGGCTTGGCCGGTGCCGTATGTGGATTCAGTGTGACGAACAGCTGAGTCTCCGGCGCGATGTTTTGCAGCATATTCATCCAGTAGGTCAAACACACCAGGCGCGAATCCGTATCGCCCGATGCGGACATGTAGTTCCAACTCGCCCAGGCGGACCGCCGCTTGGGCATGAAGGCGACATCACGGTGCAGAACGGCGACGTTCCGCTCGTAGCGAATCGCGCCGAGCAACTTCCGCTCCTGGTGGCTGGCATCGCTCAGCATCGCCAGGGCTTGGTCGCTGTGGGCCGCGATTACCACGTCGTCGAAGGTTTCCGTTTGCCCGCCGGCGAGGGTGACTTCCACCCGATTGGGGAAGCGGCGCACACCGATGACGGGAGAATTCAGCCGAATACGGTCCGCGAAGTCGGCGGTCAGGCGTTGGACATAGGCCCGGCTGCCGCCGGTGACCGTGCGCCATTGGGGGCGCTTGCTGTTGCGCGTCTCGAGCAGGCCGTGATTCTTGAAGAAGCGCACGAAGGCGGCGAGGGGATAAGCGCGCATGTCCTTCAGCGAGGCCGACCAGATCGAACTGCCGATGGGCAGCAGGTGATCGCGTAGGAACCCCTCACTGTAGCCTTCGCGGGCGAGATATTGGCCGAGCGTCAAGCCGATGTTCGCCGGCAGTGCCGCATCCACCACCGCGTCGCGATAGAAGCGGATGATGTCGAGCACCATGTTCCAGAAGCGCGGCCGCACCAGATTGCGCTTCTGCGACAGCATGGTGCGCAAGGACGTGCCGGAATACTCGAAGTGGCCGTTGTTCACCGACGCGGAAAACGACATGTCGCTGAGTTCCGTCGCCACGCCGAGGTGGTGGAACATCGCCGTCAGGTTCGGGTATGTGCGCTCGTTGTAGACGATGAAGCCGGTATCGACCGGCAAGCGCCGTCCATCGCCCGCATCTACGTCGATCGTGTTGCAATGTCCGCCGACCCAGCCGGCCTGCTCGAAGACGGTAATGTCGTGCCGCCGGTTCAACAGCCATGCGGCGGCCATGCCCGAGACGCCGGTTCCGACGACGGCAATACGCTTCCGGTTATTCATTGTGGTTAGTCGCAACCCCCGCGCCGCAACGCCCCAATTCATAGGACGTTGAATTTGTTTACAAAATTCCAGGCGCTGTATGATAGTGGACCCGTTTCCCCTACTTTGCCTGGGTCCTCTGTGTACGTAGATATCCTTTCACTGGTTCAGTGGCGGAACAAGAACGCTTGCCGGCGCGCAAGTCTCTGCGGTGATCCAAGGTTCGTTTGGGCGCGTAAAGCTCTCAAACCAAGCCGCGAGCCGAGGTTTCCGTGCCCGCCACAGCTGTCCTGTTCCAACCCGAGCCGAACGTCGGTTTTGCGCGTGCATCTCTCTCCTCCGTCCCGCAGCGGCCCCGGGTGCGCGTCATGACTTTTGTCGCGTCGCCCGACGCCGCCGCCATGACCGATCTTCTGGTGAAGATCGCCCGCCACCGCGACAAAGAAGCCTTTGCCGCGCTGTTCGCCTACTACGCCCCCCGGGTGAAGGCCTACCTTTACCGCCAGGGCGCGGACGACGGCACGGCGGAAGAGTTGGCGCAGGAAGCCCTGTTGACTGCTTGGCGCAAGGCTGACCGATTCGATCCGACAAAGGCCTCTGCCGGTACATGGATATTCACGGTCGCCCGCAATCTACGCATCGATGCGTTGCGGAAGGGGCGTCGGCCCGAGTTCGACCCCACCGACCCGGCGTTCGTGCCGGACGCGGCAGAACCGCCGGACGCAGCGATCCAAGCGGACCAAACCCGCGTACTCATTCGAAACGCCATGGCTGAATTGCCCGAGGAACAGGCGACGGTGATCCGACTCTCGTTCTTTGAAGATAAACCTCACGGCGAGATCGCCGAACAGCTTGGGCTTCCACTCGGCACAGTTAAGTCGCGGTTGCGGCTGGCGATGCGCCGGATCAGAACTTCGCTTGGAGAGTGATAATGTCGTCCTATCATCCCCCTGAAGACCTGTTGCTGGCCTACGCGGCCGGATCTCTCGACGAAGCCTCATCGGTGCTGGTGGCCACCCACCTGGCGCTATGCCCGATGTGCCGCAAAAGCGTGGCACACGCGGAGGCTGTAGCCGGTGAGCTGATGGAAGACCTGACGCCAGCCCCCCTGGGAAGTATGGCGCTCGACTCCGCCCTTGCGCAGCTCGATGCGCCGGCGAAAGCCGTGTCGCGTATCGCGGCGAAAGCGGTGGATGAACTGTTGCCGCAGCCCTTGCGCGACTACGTGAAGGGTGAACTTGCAAACGTGACGTGGCAATGGAAAGGCTTCGGCGTGCAATACGCGCCACTGCTGACCGATCCGTCGGGCAACAAGCTCGGATTGCTCCGGGTCGCGGCCGGGGTGCGCGTGCCCCATCACGGCCACTCGGATGACGAACTCACCATG
The DNA here is from genome assembly GCA_965279655.1 of Rhodospirillaceae bacterium. GTDB lineage: Bacteria > Pseudomonadota > Alphaproteobacteria > Rhodospirillales > Rhodospirillaceae > SCTM01. The sequence continues at coordinate 2,351,767 of OZ257255.1, read as the reverse complement.
GTCCTGTCCGGCGGTTATTCGAGCGAGTTCGGCGCCTTCGCCCGCGGCGATGTCGAGTTCGCCGATGAAGAGGTGAAGCATCAGCCGGTGGCGGACGAGGACGGGCCGTGCCTGTGCCTGGTGGTCACGCGTCGGCCACTCAAGCCGACGGGCTTCATCGCCCGCTGCCTGGTGCCGCTGTTTCCGTTCTGATTAGTTGAGGATGGCGCCGCGCCGCTGTTCGGCCAGCGGCGGTGCGCGCCGGTCCTGCGTCTCCGGCGACAGCACGTACCCCGTACCGCGCATGGTGCGGATCATGGTCGGCCGCTTTGGATCAAGCTCGATCTTCTGACGCAGCCGTGTCACGAGCACGTCGATACTGCGGTCGCAGGGGTCCCACCCGCGTTGAAGTACTGCGGCCATGAGGTCTTCGCGGCTCATCACCGTCCCGATGTTGCGCACCAAGTGTTCCAGCAGGCGCGCTTCGTTGTTGGTGAGCGGAATCTCCGCGCCGGTGGGGGAACGGAACTTGCCCGCCCCGACATCCAGCAAACATCCGTGGAAACTGATCGGCGGTTGCGCGCTGACGCCGTTGTCGCTCGCGCTGACCACACGGCGTGTGCGCGTCCGGCGCAGAACGCTGCGGATGCGCGCCAGCAACTCGCGCTCGGCGAAGGGTTTTACGATGTAGTCGTCTGCGCCGCACTCGAGACCGGCCACGCGGTCGGTGGTTTCGCTGCGCGTCGTCAGGATGATGATGCCGCAGTCGTGGTGTTCGCGCAGATAGCGCGTCAGCATGAAGCCGTCTTCGCCGGGCAGGCGCAGGTCCATGAGCACGAGATCGATGGGTTCGCCGGCCAACGCCACGCGCATCTCACGTCCGTTCGTGACGGACGTGACGCGATATCCTTCGTCGTTGAGATAGATTCCGACCACGCCCCGAACGAAGTCATCATCTTCAACGACCAGAATGTGCTGATTGGCCGCTTCCGACATCACGCGTGGCACACCGTTGGTTGATGGCATCTGTCCCAACCGGGGGTCAAAATCAAACACCCCCGACCGGGCTAGAGCACTCGTAGCTTAGAGCAAACTCAGGCGAAGGTGGAGGGGTTCCCTTACCCGGGATAGGTCCCTTCCGGGATCGATGGACAACCCCCGGTCGAGCTTATTAGGCTAGGGGTCATTTCGCCGCTGAGGCCGTTAAAGGTAGGCATGGCGACCCCTGAACCCTCCGATCTCCCCCTAGATCCAGCGCTCGATGCGCGCCTGACGGAACTGCGCAATCGGTTCAAGGCAGTTCTGCCCCAGCGTATGGAAGCCATCCAACAGCGTCTCGGCACCCTGTTGCCCGGATCGTGGGACAGCGTAATACGCGAAGAACTCAAGAATGAGGTCCACAGCCTTGCCGGTTCCGCCGGACTGTTCGGCTTCGATCGGATCGGCGCCGTCGCCGGGGAACTTGAACGCCTCATCATGCGAGTTTCCAAACAGCTCGCTGCGTCCCCCGCCGACATGGACGCGATACAAGACGCCGCTACTCGCCTTGAAGCGGTAGTGCGCGACGCCTAAATCGCGCCTCGATCTTTATTTCCCGAGAACGGGAACAAATTTTCATCGAACTCATCCGACGACCGGCAACGGCATAATTCGCCGATGCGTTGCTGAAGCGATTGGGGGCTTCCGGCAACAGCCGCAAGACGACTTTTTCGCACCGTGCGACTGCAGGTTTGCCCTGACAATTCTTGCGTGATTCTTCCGTGCCGGTGCTCGCCGGACGGAAGCGGTTGGGGGACGAGCTGTGCAGGTGGCTTCGGTTTCCGGGAAAAGAATTTCCCGGCGTAATATCGTCGGCGTGAGCGTCGGCGCGATGGTCGGCGGTACTCTGGTTCGGAGCGCGCGGGCCGCGGGTATCCCCATGCGTGCCGTCGTCGCCATCGACGGGCGCACGTTCGAGCATCGCGAAGATCAAGGTCGCGACCTCGGCGATTTCGTCTCCACAATCGGCAACTTCACCCAGCGCTGCGTGCGCGCCGATGCGGCTGGTTCGCCGCTGACCGTGTTCTTCCGCCCCGATCTCGCCGGCGACCGCACCGAAGTGGTGTTCGAATTCGGCGGTGTGTTCGCCACTCCGCAGGCCAATCTCGGCGCATACAATGTGAGCATCTATCGCGGCGAACAGTTGCTGGCCGCGGTCGACGTGCCCGCGCACTACAATCTCTCGCGCTGGCGCTGGCAGTCCGCGCCGCGCCCCGTGGTGGCCAACATCGATCAGCTGATCGCCCAGGGGCTCCTGCCGCCTTACGATCGCTCCGCAGCTCCGGCCGGTCCGCCACCGGCGCCCGAGACACCGGGGCCAGAGACTCCGGCCCCCTCGCCACCCAACACCCCGACGCCCACAACGCCGGTTGAGGTTGCGCCCCCGGCAGCGCCGCCGGCCCCGCCGCCAGCCGATGTGAGTGTGTCGCGCCAAGCCGGGGGGAGCGAATACGCCAATCCGGACTTCGTCCAGGCGATGATCGACGAGATCCGCACGATGTTCGCCGGTGGCTTCTGGTTTCTCTCCGCCGGCGACCGCAAGCCGGGACTGCTGGAGAGCGCCGCCATCGGCACGGCAATCGGGGCGCTCGCGGCCAAGGCGTTTCAGGCCAGTTCCGCAAATGGCGCTGAAACCCCGGACTTCGCCGTGACGCAAGCTGCGGACGCGTATTCCGTCATGGGTCTTGCGGGCGTGAACGCCTACATGCCGCAGACCGGCGAGCGCGACGACATCGGCCTGCTGACGGAGCCGCAGGCGCGCTACATCTGCACCGGCGCCAACGACGCGTTGGGAAGCTTGCGCGCGCAGGCCGAAGCGTCGGGCACGGTGCCGTGGCACATGCGCGACGTGAACACCAACGCGCCGCTGAATTTCCGCACCTATCCGCGTGCGACCTGGTATCCCGACCCGCGCGCGGGCGATCCATACATCAAGATGCCGACGTCGCCGATCACGCCGGACACGGCCCATATGCCTGATCTCGCCTATGTGCCGTACCTGCTCACCGGCGATCCTTACTATCTCGAAGAACTGCAGTTCAGCACCACTTGGTCTTGGGGCAGCCTGCCGCCGAACTATCGTCCTGGCATCCCGCAAAGCCGCGCCTTCGCCTGGTTCCTGCGCAATCTCGCGCAGACCGCCCGGATCACCCCGGCGAGCGTGCCGTCATGGCTGTTGCCGCAGAACTACTGGCGCGGATTGTTGGAAGACAATCGCTTCTTCTTTGAAGCCAACTTCGTGAACAATCCGAACCCCGTGCGCTCGGTGTTCCGCTCCACCGGCGACCTCGACAACGGCCGCGACGAAGGCGCGAGCGCGCCGGGCGGAAGTTGGGTCGATCCGTGGCAGGAGGAATTCCTGGCTTCCGTGCTCGGATGGATCGTAAGCATGGGCTTCCCCGAATGGCGCCTGGCATTCGACTGGAAGATCGGCTCGACGCTCGCGCGGACCGGCGTCACCAGCGGCTGGGCGCGGGCTTCCGCCACGCCTTACCGTATGCTCCTGCGCGCGGACCGTTCAGCATCGCTCGTCCGTTCCTGGGCGGACGCATGGGCGCTGACCAAACAGGCGCAGGGCCTACTGTCGCTTCTCGATCTCGATACGTGGATCGACCGCGACATGACCTATCTCGCCTACAGCCGTGGCGCGCTGATGTTCGCGAACAATCTCGGCGTCGTCGGCGCGGCTGATAATCTCAACTGGGCGACAAGTCAGTTGAACCGCAAAGGCTGGAAGACCGCTTACAAATGGCGTCTCGGCAGCGGCCTGGCGACCTAACGTTCATCGTTTTATTGCAGACATGGTTCGGGCGGCGCCGGAGAGGGCGCCGCCCGAAGCATTTCTCGTGACAGCTGCAATTCTTGCAGCGCGAGATACTTACGGGAAGCTACAGACTTGTACATCTATACCGACGCATAGCACGTATCGCGCGTAATACTTCTGCGGCAACGCCCGGTTTCATTGGGTTTCTTTGGAACATCGGAAAATACCTACTCCTAAAGATACAACGGTTAGGACGTATCGATCCGCAACGGCCCCACACCTAACGCGTATGTGCATGGGGTTGCACGTACCGTTCTAAGGGGTCTCTCATGCTTACGCGTAGAAGCGTGCTCAGCGGCGTTTCCGCCGCGGGCATTGCGATGGTTCACTCCCGTCGCGCAGTGGCCGATGTCGCGCCACTTTCCGTTGTCGTCACGATCAATGGTCAGAATTTCGCCTATCGTGAGGCCGACGGCACCGATCTGGGAGACTTCGTCTCGCCCATCGGCGGCTTCACGCAGCGCTGCGTGCGCACCGATCTGGCCGGGTCGCCCTTGTCTGTGTTCTTCCGCCCCGACCGCGACAGCGAACGCGCCGAGATCGTGTTCGAACTCGGCCGCCTGTTCAACGTCACGACGCCCACGCATCTGGGTGCCTACACCGTCACCATCTTCCGCGGCGACCAGCAGATCGCCCGCGTCGAAGTGCCTACACACTATTGGTTTTCGCGCTGGCGCTGGCAGTCTGCCCCGCGTCCGGTCGTCGCCGACGTCGGCAACCTGATCGGGCAGCGCCTTTTGCCTCCTTATGATCGCGCGGGCGGCGTGCTGAAGGACAATCTCGTCAGCACTTGTGTACCGCTGCCGCCGAATCCGGGTCGCCCGCCGAGCAAGAAGCTGGTCTGCACTACCACCAACCAGCCGATCTGGGTGCCGTCGACCACCATGCCTTCGGTGATGACCACGCATACGCCGTACACGGTGATGGGTCTTGCTGGCGTGGAACCCTACATGCCGCGCACCGGCGAGCGGCCGGACATCGGCTTGGTGACCGAGTCCCAGGCGCAATACATCTGCACCGGCGCGTCGGCTCCGCTGAATGCGACGATGGCTCAGGCGGAAGCCTCCGGTACGGTTCCGTGGCATATGCGCGATGAGAACACCGGCGCGCCCATCAACTTCCGCACTTATCCGCGCGCCAACTGGTACTGGGACAGCCGCGTCGGCTCACCGTGGGTGAAGACTGTCGAATCGCCGATCACGCCGGATTCCGCCCACCAGCCGGCGCTCGCCTATGTTCCCTACATGCTCACCGGCGATCCGTACTTCCTCGAGGAAATGCAGTTCGCTTCCACCTTCAACTGGGGCACCATTCCGCCGAACTATCGGCCTGGCATTCCCCAGTCGCGTTCCTTCGCCTGGTCGATGCGCACACTCGCCCAACTTGCGCGCGTCACGCCGTCGAATGTGCCGTCGTGGCTGTTGCCGCAGTCCTATTGGCGCGGTTTCCTCGACGAAAATCGCGTCATGCTGGAGACCGTGTACGTCGGCGCGAGTTCTCCGGTCCGCTCCATGTTCCGCTCCACCGCCGACATCGAGTCAAGCCGCGACGAAGGTGCGGCCGCGCCGGGCGGCACGTGGATCGATCCGTGGCAAGACGAGTTCGTCGCCAGCGTGATGGGCTGGATCCTTTCGATGGGCTTCAACGACTGGCAGTATGCCTACGACTGGAAAATGGGCACGGACGTCGCCCGAACCAGCACCACCAGCGGATGGGTGCGCGCGTATGCGACGCCGTATCGGGTCATCTTGCGTCCGGAGCGCACGGCTTCCCTCGCGCGTACTTGGAGCGAAGCGTGGAGCCTCACGCAGAGCGTAACGGGGATTCCATCCGTCGCAGATCCCGACAAGTGGGTCGATCCCGACATGACTTATCTTGCCTACACGCGCGGCGCGCTCGCGATGGCGAAGTCGATCGGCACGTTTGGCGTCGATGAAAACCTATTGTGGGCCACGTCGCAGCTGCGCAACGCGGGCTGGCGTACCGCCTACAAGTGGCGCATCGGCACGGGTCTCTAGAAGCAAGCGACAACTCATCGGGGAGTCTGACTATACGAAGTACATACGCGTAGACCGCGTAGGGCTGCTCTTGGGGAGGCCCACAAAACCTGACGGCGCGTGTGATCGACGTCATTGCACGCACAGCACGGTGTTCAACGCAAAGATGATGGCGAGTGGCAACCTCGGGTGCGCAACTGCGTACCTGAGGGACTGCGAACTCACGTCAACATTAGGGGACACCGCACGTAATGCTCACTCGGAGAAAGATTCTTGGGGGAGCTTCTGCCGGCATCGCAATCGCAAGCAGCAGCTCTGTATTCGCTCAAACATCAACTCTCTCTGCTGTCGTCACGCTCAACGGGCAAACATTTTCATTCACTGAGTCATCGGGTCGCGATCTCGGCGACTTCATTTCCTCCATTGGCGGCTTCACGCAGCGCTGCGTTCGCAGCTCTGCCGCCAATTGCCCGCTCGCTGTCTACTTTCGCCCGGACCGAAATTCCGAGCGCGTCGAAGTGGTGTTCGAACTCGGCGCGTGTTTCACCGGCAGCGCAACCAACCTCGGCGCCTACAACGTCAAGATCTATCGCAGCGGCGTGCTGCTCGCGAATGTCGAGGTGCCGGCGCACTATTGGTTCTCGCGCTGGCGGTGGCAATCAGCGCCGCGCCCGGTGGTCGCGGACGTCGCTGCCTTGATCTCGCAGAATCTTCTGCCGCCGTACGATCGTTCTGCCGTCACCGGCGGCACGACGCAGACCTGCACGACCACGAACCCGGGCCGTCCGGGCGGTGGGGTGACGACCTGCACGACCACGACTGCCTTGTCGGCGTTGTCGGCCACCGCGCCCGCGCTCCTCAGCAGCGTCATCACCTACGCCACGATGGGTCTCGCCGGGCTTCAGGCCTCCATGCCCAACACCGGGGAACGCGATGACATCGGTCTCGTCACGGAATCCCAGGCCCAGTACATCTGCACCGGCAACCAAACGGCGCTCGCGCAATTGCGCGCGCACGCCGAAGGGGCGGGAACCTGTCCGTGGCATTTGCGCGACGAGAACACCAACGCGCCGCTGAACTTCAGGAGCTATCCGGATGCGAGTTGGTATTCGCAGAGCGTCTCGAATCCCTACATCAGGCAGACGATATCGCCGGTGACGTTGGATGCCGCGCATATGCCCGCCGTTGCCTATGTGCCGTACCTGCTGACGGGCGATCCGTATCACCTCGAGGATCTGCAGTTCATGGCGAACTGGTGCTGGGGTTCCCTGCCGCCGAAGTACCGGCCGACCATCGCCCAATCGCGTCAGTACGCTTGGTATCTGCGGTCGTTGGCGCAATGTGTGCGCGTCACACCGGCCACGGTGCCGTCGTGGCTCTTGCCGCGCTCCTACTGGGCGGGGTTCCTCGACCAAAACCGGGCGTTCGTGGAAGCGAACTACGTCAACAGCTCCGACCCGGTGAAAGCCGTGTTCCGCTCGACGGGCGATATCACCGCGGGGCGTGACGAAGGCGCGACCGCGCCGGGCGGGAGCTGGGTCGACCCGTGGCAGGAAGAGTTCCTCGCCTCGGTGTTGGGTTGGATTGTCAGCATGGGTTTCCCGGAATGGCGTACGGCGTTCGATTGGAAAATCGGCTCCACGCTCGCCCGCACGGGCACGACAAGCGGCTGGGTGCGCGCCCGCGCCACGCCGTACCGCATGATCCTGCGCGATTCAGCGACGTCACCGGTGGCGCGGTCCTGGGCGGAAGGTTGGGCGAAGACGCTCTATATCGCCAAGCTCCCGTTTACGGACCCGAACAGCTGGGTTGATGCCGACGCGACCTATCTCAGCTACTCCCGCGGGGCGCTTGTGTTCGCGAACAAGTTGGGCACGCCAATGGGGGATAATCTCACTTGGGCGACAAACCAGATCCGGAGCAAGGGCTGGAAAACCGCATATAAATGGCGGCTCGGCTCCGGACTGTAGGCGTCCGCTTCGCTGATCACTCACAGCCGGCCGGGTGGAAATGCCCGGCCGGCTTATCTTTTCGACTCAGTCGCCTGCTACGAGCGGTGCTTCTGGTTTCCGCGCGGAACAGTTTCACACGCTCTGCGTTTGAAAAGGACAGGTCCAGCAATGGATGAGTCTTTTTCCAGCAGGGTCCACATGGCAACGCCCGTCACCGAAACCGCGATCGACACCAAGGTTACCCGCCGCCGCACGCCGGACGGTAAGCCGCGCGTCGCAGACACCTACGTCGGTCATCGCCTCCGGCAGCGGCGCATGCTCCTCGGCATGAGTCAGGAAAGCGTGGCCGCGGCGATCGGTCTCACGCTGCAGCAAATCCAAAAATACGAGAACGGCACGAACCGTGTCGGCGCCAGCCGCCTATGGGATCTCGCCCAGGTGCTCGGTTGCGACGTGGCGTTCTTCTTCGAAGGTCTTGATGAGAACAGCGATCGGCCCGTGCCACTCGTCGCCGCCGCGTCGTCCAACGGAGCGGGCGGCAGCGCAGGGCACGATGAAGAGAGCACCGATTCACTGATGATCCGCCGCGAAACCTGGGAACTGGTGCGCGCTTACTACCTGATCACCGACGGGCGCGTCCGGCGCCGCTTGCGCAATCTCGCGTGCTCGCTGGCCAACAAGGAAGAGATGTTGGCGGCCAACTGACCGGCCCACGTTGCAACAATGCAATGTGAAAGGTGCAAATCGGCGAGCGTGCTATTTCCGCGACAGATCGCGCCATACGCGCCTTTTGCGCGGATCGGTCGAAACAATGCGCCTCTCTCACGCGTTGTGAGGGGCGCTTTTCGCGTTTTGGGCGTTACCTCTTTGATGTCGCGCAACGGGCGCAATTCAGAACCATCCGTCGCCGCCATGCGTTCACGTGGGGACGGCAGGCGATCGCCGCGGAGCTGTTTTTTCTTTTAGGAGATTTTGTAATGGCGAACCCGGGAGACACCTCGAAGCGTGGCTTTGCGAGCATGGACCCAGCGAAGCAGCGGGAAATCGCGAGCAAGGGCGGCCAGGCGAGCGGCGGTAATTTTAAGAATGACCCGACCCGGGCTGCCGTCGCGGGCGCCAAAGGCGGCCAAGTAAGCGGCGGAAATTTCAAACACGACCCTGAGCGGGCGGCCCAAGCCGGCTCTGCGGGCGGGCAGGCCCGCGGGCAGCAGCAGCAACAGCAGGCCAGTGTTCGGCAACAGCAGCAGGGGGGGCAAGCGCCCCTCGACCGGACCGACCAGAACGCCTAACCGGAGGGGACCCGCCCGCGCGGCGGGTCCCAATCCCGCCACACGCAGGCCGTGCACGGCGGCATAGCAAAACAACCAGTCTTCAGAGCGGGTTAGAGATGCATCCGTCGCGTGGCCTTGCGCGTTGGTATCATAGCCTTGCCTTCTGGAGCCCGGTCATGACGGCCTACACCCTCGTCCTGCTGTCCCCTCAGGGGCAGATCGATGGGGTAGAGGTGATCCTGGCCGGGAATAAGGGGGAAGCGGAAAACACGGCTCTCCGTCTGCTCAGCGCCTGGCCACATGTCTGGGCTTATCAGCTTTGGGCGAATGGCCATCGCGTGGTCTCGCGACAGGCGGTGCCGGTCAAACATTAGCCGTCCTAGTTGCGACTCGCTATTGCAGGTCGCCTCTGGCACACTTCAGGGGCCGCAAGCGCGTGATCGGTGATCGCGTGGAGGGGCGGGGGAACGCGCGTGCAGACCTACATGTGTCTCCTGTTCGATGGCGCGAACCATGTGCGCTCGATCGAAAAAATTCAGGCGGCCGAAGACAATTCGGCAATGGCCGAGGCCGCGCGCCTGAGCCACAACGCCAAGCAGGCGATTGGCTACGAGCTGTGGAAAAACGGCCACAAGATCGCCAGCTATTTCCGCCCGCTCACGGTTGCCGGCCCCGTGGCCTGAACCGGCACAAAAGTCCTGAATAGGCTTACCGCTCACCTTGTCAGTGCTGGGTGCCGGAGCCACAGTGTTCATCTTCGCAGACGAGGAGGGGCACATGCGCGCGGTTTTAGCGGCGGCCGGTCTGGCGGCTGTCCTGTTTCACGGAGGAGCGGCGATGGCGGATCTCGAAGTCAAACGCTGGAATCCGCCCGGCTTCAGTCAGCCCGCCGGCTATGTCCAGGTCGTCACGATCACCGGCGAGCACAAGCAGGTTCTGCTGGGGGGGAAAGCGGGGCTCACCGCCGACGGCAAGATCCCGCCGACTCTGGGCGAACAGGCAAAGCTCACGTTCGAGAACATCAAGCGTGCATTGGAAGCCGAAGGCGGCACGATGAACGATGTGGTCGAACTGCAGATCTTCATCGTCGACCTACAGAAGATCGATCCGAACCCCGCCTACCAAGCGGTGCGCGATGCATTTCCACCCGGGTTCAAGCCGGTCTCCATGGTGATCGGCGTCTCGGCGCTCGCGATCCCCGAACTCAAGATGGAAGTGAACGTCCGGGCAGCGGTGCCGTTGAAGAAGAAATAGCGCGACCAAGGTCCCGTCCTAGGCGTTGAAACCGGGACTAAAGCTGGGAGCGGCGCTGTGGCAAAGCAGACATCCGAGGAGCGGCGCAAGCTGATTGCGTTCGACCGCGCCACGTGGCTGGCGCTGGATCAGCTCGCACGCGACAGCATGAAGTCCGTGCAGGAACTGGCGGACGAAGCGTTCGCCGATCTGCTGCGGAAGCACAATCGCCCGACGGATTTGAAAGATGCTCTGCGCAAAAGCGCGCGACTTGCGCCGGCGAACGACAGCACGCCCGCCAAAGCGAAATCCCGGCGCGCAAAATAAGTAGAGCGGCAGCGCGAGGCTGCCGCTCTCTTGCTCAAGCCAATAAGGACGCGTTAGGCCTTGCGGCGGCGCAGACCGGCGCCGAGGCCGACGAGTCCGAGCACGAGCAGGCTGAGTGCGCCCGGTGCCGGAACTTGTCGGAAGGTGACGACCAGATCGTCGTAGTCGTTGTCGTCGCGGAAGCCGGACGGCCCGCCATCGTCGAAGAAGAACGCCCAGCTGTTGCTCGATGCGTTCTGGAAGATGTCCAGATTTCCCTGCACGAAGCCGAGGACGCCGCCGACGTTGGCGCCATCGGTCCACTGGCGGCTGCTGTCGATCAAATCGATCGGTGCATCGCCCTGCAGATAGAAGATATAGCCAGGGCTGTATCCGGCGATGGATGCGGTGGAGCCGATCGTCGCCGTCGGGCCGAACACTTCGACAGCGCCGGTGTGGTTGGTGCGCGCGTAGCCGAAGGAATTGAGGAAATTGCCGCCGCGGATTTCGAGTTCGCCGACGCCCGCGCCGATGAATGGCGACGTGCTCAGGCCAAGGTAACTCCAGCCGGCGGTGCTGCCGATGGTGGACGCGAAGACGGCGCTGTCGACATGGCTGCCGAGAACGGGGGCTGCCTGCGCGGTGCCGCAGAACGCCCCCACGGCGATCGCAGCGGCGGTGAACAAGGTCTTGAATTTCATAGCATGTACTCTCCGAATGGTTGCTCCAACTTGGAGCCGCGGAGAGAAATGCAAGCAACATGCCAAAACACCGCTTCAATTATTTCAAGCGGTTGTGGCGGATTCAGGCGCCCCACCGTCAAGAATTTCGACGGTGTCAAGCGTCCGCAGTTCGCGCGACGTGCTGGGTCGCGCGACGCGTAAGAGAACTCTGGCGGTGGCTTGGTGTTCCCGAGGCTTCGCGCGAAAACGCGTCAGCGCGCGCCTAGTACACCAGCTCGCTGTCTTCCTTGCCTTCGGAGATCGTGATCTGGCCGGAGTTCGACAGCTCTTTGGTGAGGGCGACGATGATGTTCTGCGCCTCTTCGACGTCCTTGAGACGCACGGGGCCGAGGCCGTCCATGTCGTCGCGCAGCATCTTGCCGGCGCGCTCGGACATGTTCTGGAAGAACAGGTCTTTGATCGGCTCGGACGCGCCCTTGAGGGCCAGCGCCAGCTTTTCCTTCTCCGCATGGCGCAGCAGGGTCTGCGCGCCGGCCGGATCGAGGCGGATAAGGTCCTCGAATGTGAACATGAGCGCGCGGATCTTCTCCGCGGACTCGCGATTGCGTTCTTCCAGCGCGGTAAGGAAACGCGATTCGGTGTTGCGGTCGAGGTTGTTGAAGATCTCGGCCATGAGTTCGTGGCTGTCCACGCGCGCGGTGCGCGCCAGATTGGACATGAATTCCGTGCGCAGCGTCTTCTCGACGCTTTCCAGCACTTCTTTCTGCACCGCTTCCATGTGCAGCATGCGCATGACCACTTCCATCGCGAAGCCTTCCGGCAGCAGCGCCAGGACGCGGCTGGAGTGGTCGGGACGAATTTTCGACAGGATCACGCCGACGGTCTGCGGGTATTCGTTCTTCAGGTAGTTCGCCAGAACCTGCTCGTGCACGTTGGCGAGTTTGTCCCACATGGTGCGGCCCGCCGGGCCGCGGATTTCTTCCATGATCTTGGCGACGCGATCCTTATCCAAGCTCTTGATGAGGAGGCGTTCGGTGGTCTGATAGGTGCCGACGAGCGAGCCGGTATTGGAGATCGCGTCGGCGAAATCGACGAACAGGCGTTCGAGCAGGTTGGCGCTGATGGTGCCGAGGTTCGACATGATCTGGGACACTTCCCGGATCTCGTCGTCTTCCATCAGGGCGATCAGCTTTCCTGACTGGTCCGGCGGCAAGCACAGCAGCATCATGGCCGCACGCTGCGGTCCGGTGAGACTCCGGTAGTCCTCTTTGACCTTGGCCATGGTCGCCCTGCTGGTCCCCCACCTTGATGTGGCGGGTGGAAGAAAGCTCAATCAAACCATAGGTAACGAATGTGAAGAACATCTTAAACGGGCATCAAAACTCCGCACCACTGCCGTGGAAAAGCCTTGTTTACACAGCAACTTCGAGGTGGTCGGCCCGTTGAATCAATACGCGCATTTGCTGCAAAGGACCTTTCGATGATTCCCCATTTCGGTGCTTTCATGGCCGGCTGTCTGGTGCTGGCGGCGCCTGGTGCGGCGCAAGCCCAAGGCTCGGGAATCGAGCGTCGCCCTTGCGTGGCGCCCGGGTCGCCCACCGGCTGCGACGGCACTATGAAGGGTGCGCCGATGCCGAACGGCTCCCTGCCGGATCGGCCGGTGCCGGACCAGCGCGAGCGCCAGACCATCGCGCGGGTTCCGCTCTCGCCACCGCCGATCAATCCGTCGGCCAAGGCCGACCCGACCGGCGAGGTCACGGTGAATCCGATTCCGCAGGACGGAGAAGCCGCGCCGCCGCCCCGTGCAGGCGTCGGGCCGCAACCCACATCACGCTAGAGCGGGTCCCGCTGGGCGATCCTTGCGAGTCGCCTTCTCCGCAGCGGGACATCGCTTCGCCTTCGCGGCAATTGATATCACGCCAGCGCAATAGCAGCCGCTCGCCGCGCGATGTCGGCTCAAGATTTTGTGTCCACATTTTTTGCGGGGACACATCGCGGCGCGCGATGGACTTCCATCCTGTCGGCGTTGCGGGAAGCCAACGCCTTTCCGGTGAGGTACTCGCATTCGCGTGATCGCGCACTGGCGCAAGGGCGTGGCATGCCACCACTCCGCCCGATCCAGGCGCCGATGCCGCCACTTGGAGCAGCGTAAAGTTACCCAATCCGTGAGGTCAGCTGATCAAGGAGCGCGACGCGAGCGTAACGGGCTTGTCGGAACGGGTATTTTCCGCAAACTAGCTCCCGTTCGGCCTGCGGCCCGCGCCGCGTGCAGGGAGCTTGATCGGCGTGTCCGCAGTATCCTCAAACATCCGCGCCGTGCGGCGCCGGCTGATCATGCTGGTGGTCGGCTCGATGCTGCCGCTGATCGTGCTTTCCATCTCCATTATCGTCCTCAACTACCGCGCGGACCGCGCTGATGCGTCCGAGCGCGTGCTGCAGAGCACGCGCAGTGCGATCGCCGCAGTGGACCGGGAACTCCAAAACCAGATCTCCGGCCTTCACGTTCTGGCGCTTTCGCCGGCTTTGCAGCGCGGGGACTTCGAGGCATTCCGTGGCGAAGCCGAGCGTTTTGCCATGCGATACGGGCCTGACGTCGGTGTTGGGGTGGCTGACGCGTCCGGCCAGCAAGTCTTCAATACCCTTGCCGCGCCCGGCCAGCAGATCCCGCGCCGGACCGCAATGCTGACGTTGGACGCGGTCTTCCGCACCGGCAAACCCGCCGTTTCCAATGTTTACATTGGAGCGATTCGCAAGCAGCGCGGCGTGAGCGTCGATGTGCCCGTGATGCGCGACGGCAAGGTGCTTTATGATCTGTTCTTTCAGCCACCCCTGCCGATCTTCGCCGACATTCTGACGCGGCTCGCCCTGCCGGAGGGATGGGTCGTCTCGATCTTCGACCGTGACCTGCATCACGTCGCACGTATTCCGGCATTGTCCGGAGACGAGATAACATCGGCGGCCGTGTCATTGAGTGCGGAGTTGAATCAGCGCGCAGAAGGTGTGGCGGATACGGTCTCTTTGGAAGGGACGCCCCTGCTCACGGCGTTCTCGCGTTCCGACGAGTCTTCCTGGAGCGTGGCGATCGGCTTACCGGCAGACGAACTCTCAGGTCCCGCACGGCGCGGCATCCTCGTCGCAATCGTGCTCTGTGCCGGCCTCATCTTTGTGAGCTTCGGTTTTGCGACGCAGATGGCCGGATGGCTCGCGCGTGCCGAGCTAGATCGCGAAAGCCTGATCGCCGAATTGAACCATCGCGTGAAGAACACCCTCAGTGTCGTGCAGGCGATCGTGAACCAGACGTTCCGCACGCGCGCCGATGCTGCCACGATCCAGAAAGCGTTGGACACGCGGATCGTTGCCCTGGCCCGGGCGCACGACGTGTTGAGCGACCGCAACTGGCAGGGTGCGAGCCTGCGCGAGACCGCCGAACTCGTCCTGCAGCCATATTTGTTGGGCGAAGCGCGCGTGAGGCTGGAGGGGCCGGAGGTCAAGTTGTCGCCGCGGGTGTCCGTGGTGATCGCCTTGGTGCTCAACGAGCTTGTGACCAATGCGGCAAAGTACGGTGCCCTGCAAACCGCTGCGGGCGAAATCGAACTGCGTTGGTTTGCCCCCAAGAGCGGCGAGATGGTGCTGTCCTGGCGCGAGCGAGGCGGCCCCTCCGTCGTACCGCCGGCCCAGAAGGGTTTCGGCACGCAATTCATTGAGCGCTGTGTCACCGGCGATCTGCAAGGATCGATTGAGATGTCCTTCGCACCGGGTGGGCTGGCTTGCATCATGAGCCTGAAAGTGTGATCGGACCCATCTGGGACATTACGCATCCGGGCAGGTATGGTGGTGCGGATGTTCGGGGGAGAATCGATGCAAGGACGGCGCTGGGTCTATGTGGTTGCCGGGTGGTCTGGTTTTGCGGTCATGGCGATCGAACTGTTGAGTGGGCGCACTCTCGCGCCTGACTTCGGCAACAGCATCTATGTGTGGGGCGCGGTAATTACCGTGTTCATGCTGGCGCTGTCGGTGGGCTACCTCGTCGGAGGTCAGCTTTCCCTGCTATCGCCGAGTCTGACGAAGCTGGGCGTGATCTTGCTCGCCGCTGCCGCGGCGCTTGCACCGGTCCTGTTCCTCGGCGAGCCGGTCCTGAACTGGATTTTCGACAATGTAAACGATCCCCGCTACGGCTCGCTGCTGGGGTCTTCGGCGCTGTTCTTCATGCCGACCGTGATCCTGGGCATTGTCGCGCCGTATTCCATCCGATTGCTTGCGTCCGACGCACGCGTCAGCGGCAAGTCCGCCGGGGTGCTGTATTTTGTCTCGACTTTCGGCAGCGCGGCCGGAACGCTGGCGACCTCGTTCTATCTCGTCTTGCTATTCGAGTTGAACCAGCTCTACCTGGGACTGATCGCCACGACTGCGGCAATCGGCCTTGTCACCATTCTCATTGGTCGCCGCGCGCCATGACCTCGCTATTCGCCCTCATTGTTGCGATCGTCGTCGGTGCCACGCCGGCGCGAGCGGAAGTCCTTCACACCGAGCGGTCGCTGTACCGAAACATCACCGTGCACGAGGAGGGCGGCCAGCGCTGCATGCGTTTCGGCCGCAACGGCCTGCTGCGTCAAAGCTGCATTACGTTGTCCGATCCGGACACCATGGTGTTCGAGTACACCAAGATGGTAATGGGCGCGCTCTACCTCAATCCGGCGCCGCAACGCGTCCTCATCATCGGCCTCGGCGGCGGCACACTCCCGCGCACGTTTCAGAAGCTCTTCCCCGATGTGGTCATGGACATCGTCGAAATCGATCCGGCCGTGACCCGCATGGCTAAGAAATACTTCAGCTTTGTGCCGGCAAGCGGCACGCAAGTGAGCGAGCAGGACGGGCGCGTGTTCGTGAAGCGCGCGCTCCAGGCAGGCAAGACCTACGATCTCGTGATCCTCGACGCGTTCGACCACCAGTACATCCCCGAGCATCTGCTGACGGTCGAGTTCCTGCGGGAAGTGAAGGGCGTGCTGGCGCCCAACGGCGTGCTGGCGGCGAACACCTTCGCTACCAGCCGTCTCTATGATTCAGAGTCGGCGACCTATCACGCCGTCTTCGGTCGCTACTTCAATATGGCCAGCGCCAGCCGCGTGATCCTGATGCGTTTGGGCGGGCTGCCGGACCAGGCCGAAATCGCGCGCAATGCCGACGCGATCGAGGAGCGCTTGCAGCCCTTCGGCACCGGCAAAGCTTTTCTGATGCCGAAATTCGCCGTATCCGAACGGAGCCCATCGGACGTGCGCTTGCTCACCGACCAATACTCGCCGGCGAACCTTCTCAATGAGGAGTAGGAGAGCCTACTTCAGGAACCACTCGCTCTCGCGCACCCAGCAGGCCCACATGATCACCGCTGGGACGATCAGCCAGTAGACGCCAGGCCAGATCTTGTCGATCAAACGCCGCGGCACCGCGAGCGAGATGATCACGGAGGCGAGCACGCCGCCGATGACCCCGTAGGCGATCCACCCGTACCAGCTCATCGCCGGGCCGATGGTCCTGTCGGCAAGGTCGGTCAGCGAGAACCTGTTGATCAGCGGATAGTACCGGAAGGCCGGCACGTTCTGGATCGTCGCCCAGGCATAAACCAGGGCGAAGCCGATGGAGAAGATCCGCAAGGAGAAGAGGCGGCTCATATCAGCCCCCGCACATTGTTGAGGACATGTCCGATAAGCAGGCTCCACCATGTGCAAATCAGAATCACGGTGGTCAGCATGCGGCGTGCGAGTACGTTCTCAGCCAAGGGGCTGCGCTTCCAAAAGTGCCAATACGCCGGCAGCAGGCCGAGGCCGATCACCGCCACGTGTTCCTTGATCTGGAACACGCCGATGGTGGAGCGCATGCCTGCATCCGCCACCGAAGCTTTCACATCGAGCACGAACGTCGGGTAGATGTAGGCGCCCATCGCGAAGGTGAGCACATAGAGCACCGCGACGGCGGTCGCGTAGCCGCCGGGGTTCACGGCCCGGAACCGGTCGATGAACACACGCGCCGGGGCGGGTTTGCGCCAGACGCTGAGGCCCTGGTGGGTGATGGCTCCCAACAGGCCGATGGCCAACAGGCCGTGAATAATAAGAAGTGCCGCGATCATTGCGCTGTCCCCTCCCGACCCGCGAAACCGACCCCCGAATCGCCCAAAAGTCTGACGGGAAAAGCGTCGCCGCGCGAGCGCAATGTTACCGTGACATTACCCAGCGAGACTGGGCGACTGTCATTATACGGCAATCGTCCTCACGGGTGCGCGAGGTGATGGTGCCCGGGCGCGGCCGTCAGCCTAGAACAGGCGCAGGACCGACTGCTCGGACTTCTGCGCGATGGATAGGGAGATGGTGCCCAGCTGCTGACGGGTCTGCATCGAGAGCAGGTTGGCCGACTCTTCGTTGAGGTCGGCATTAACCAGATCCGACGCGCCGCCCTTCAGCGTGTTGATGAGCTCGCTGGTGAATTCCTCGCGGATGCCCAGCATCGAGGCATTGGTGCCGAAGCTTTGCGAGGACTGACGCACGGTGACCAGTGCGGAATCGATTGCCTTGATCGACGCATTGATGGCGAAGATGGCGGCGGTCCCGGTCTGGCCCCACACGGTGGTGACGCCGGCGGTGCCGGTGGCCTGGGCGGAGGTGGCCATGATGGAATTGAAATCGGCCGATTTGAGGCCCGAGACGACCAACTGATTGATCATCTTGTTCTCGGTGCGCTCGTTGAACTTCACCGTGAGATAGTCGGCGCCAGCGCGGAACGCGCCGATGCTGTTCTTCAGCAGGTTGACGCCGTTGAAGCTGGCGTCTTCGGCGATGTTATCGACCTGGCTGCGCAGTTCGTTGAACTGGCTGGCGAGCTTCGCGCGCGTGGAGCTTTCCGGCGAGGCGACCGCGGACTGCGCGAGCGCCTTCATCTGCTTCAGGGTGGCTTCAATCGATTCGAGGCCCTGCGTGGCCGCCCTCAGAACGCTGATCGACCCGTTGATCTGATCCTTGATGGCGGACAGGTCGCCGGCGCGGCTGTTCAGGTTGCGCGCACGGAAGAACGCCAACGCGTCGTCGAGCGCGTTGTTGACCTTCAAACCCGTGGCCAGCCGCTCTTGCGTGCGGCCGATCAGTTTCGTCGTGGTCTGCAGCGACAGCAGATTCGAGCGTGTCGCTGAGCCGAGTGAAATGCCGTTTGGCGGATTGTCGCCCATCGCGGTCAAGTCCTAGAATTCTGGCGATCATCCACTCTGGCGGGCAATGGTTAACAACGGTCTAACGCCGCTGGGGCCGAAACGTGGATTCTGGCGGTGCTGAAGGGGTGCGGCCTTTTAACTTGTGTCACCGCCTGATTGGGCCCATGCAGGCGGGCCGGTGCGCGGCCCTTGCGTTCCTTCGACGCCGGCCCGAACAGCACGCGATCCGACAGTCTTTCCAAGGTGAATGCGGACATTCACCGCCCCCCACGTTGGGGCGCGCTTGAGGATTCGCTTGCTGACAGCGCGGTCAGCGATGCGCCACCACCACAGGATTTAAATGAGAGCGCACTCCAATAAGGCAATGGCACGCGGCGCTACTTTGGGCGCGATCTTGTGCGGCTTGCTGATATGGCATCCCGCTCACTCCGCCGAACGGCTTTATTGCTTCTCCGACATTTGCCTTGGCGACCCGCCGCGCGTGCTTGAAACCATTCCGCTGCGGGATCTCTCCAGCATCGCCGAGAAGCGGCCGCGTCCCGTGGACTTGAAGGCCGCCTTGCCCGGCGTTGGAGAAGACGATCGCCGTCTTCTGGCGAAGCGCGTCGGACCCGATGGCCGCTTCCTGGTGGACGCCCAGACCTTGCGGATCTTTCTCGGCGTCGCGGCGGTCTGTGCACCCATTGCGCCCTTCGCGGCCATGTTCACGTCCGCCAGCGGCCATGCGACCGCCGTCGAGTTCGATATGTTCAAGGCGGGCGAGGATGCGCAACTCGGCGTCAAAACCGTGGCGCGGGTGTTCACGGTGCGGCCCGGGACATCGGAATACTCCACTCTCGTGGCTGACCTCTCACGCAAGTTTGGCTTTCGGATCGACAACCCATCACCGGTGCATCTGCCCGGCGGCGCGGTTGCCACGTTCAAGTACGGCGATCAGGGCTTTCAGCTGACATTCGCACTTCCGGAAATGGTGGATCGCGAAACCGTGCTTGCGACCCAGCGCGGCTGCGTCTCCGCCGATCGCGTCCCGATTGATTGAAGCATGAACGACGAACCCATCGATCTCGACAGTCATCGCGGCATGGCCGCGCAAAAGTCCACGGAGATTCGCCGGCGGCTGCAGGAAGTCCAGGCCGATCAAGCTCTCGTGCGCGCGCGGCAGGAGGAGTTCGAGAAATTTCTGCTCGCCGCGCCTGCCACGACGATGGCGGAGGTCGCGACCAAGGCGCGCTATCTCCTCGAGTTATATGGCAGAACCCACGACGCCAGCGATCCGCGACGTCAAAAGCTGATCGCCACAGTGCTCGAGGAATTGCGGGTCGCGGAAGAGTAGCGCGAGCGTCTGCCGAATAATTTCAGACAGCACTGAGTTCGACGAGTTCATACCTCGTGTTGAATCCACCGCCGGCGCGCGCCTGGATGAAGACGCACGTGCCGGGAAGGACCCAGAGGTACTCGATCGGCTCTTCAGCCTTTTCCGTCGAGAAAAGGCGGTAGTGGTCGGTCTCGAACGCCCCAACGGAGGTCTTCACAACTTCGCGGCCGGCATAGGTCATCGCGGAATGCGCCGGCGCAAGTTCAGGCCCCGTCCTGCCGAAGGGATCGGGCGACGAGAGGAAGATATTCTTGAGCGCCTGCTTCTGTGTGCCGCGCGAGCGATCGAACGCCGCCGCGAACATCACATCGGTGGAAACCGGATGGGCACAGAACGCGCCGACCCTTCCGTCGATCTTCGTTGTTGAATGACGGTCGCCATGAATCCGATTGTGCGTGGTCGCGTGAATCGCGCCGTCGTCGAACCGGAACCAGCCCGCGCCCTCATATTGTCCGTTTACCTGGATGCGCGTGTACGCATCACGAGGCCGATAGTCCTTGTCCAGGGTGTAGACGGCGTCCCGCGTGATCTTGGGGTCAAAGCTGCGGCTGATCGCCCGATAGGTGATCAGTCCATCGTCGTTCCAGTCGTAGGAAACGACCTCTTCACCGCGCACGACGTCGGCGCCGTTCTTTTGCGTGACGAAGCTGATGCGGAGGTCGATGCGCTTGCAAGTTATGCCCGGCTCAATCGCCATTCTCTTTCCGCCTTCCGTTTGCGCGGCTCCGGCCAGTCCCGACCGCCCGCCGAGTGCTGCGAGTGCCGCGATCAGAAAGGGGCGGCGCGCGACCACGCTAGTTCGCCCCTTCCGCCGCCGCGGACGGGGCATCGGGTGGGGGCGCCGCAAACCCGCTGCCGGGTGCCATCCCCCCGTCGCTCGGCTGATTGCTGAGCGCGCGGTGTGCTTCGCCGACCCCGGCTGGTGTTGGATCCGAGAGCCGCGGGATCGGACCGGCCGATCCAAGCAGCCGCCACGCGATCATAACGCCGATGCAAAACAACAGCGCGCAGGCCAATACAACTTTGGTGTTCCTGCTCATGGAAACCTCCGCCTCGTGCATGGGCGTTCAGGGTACACCCGCGGACAGGCCCAATCTGCGGAAAATGGTGCCGGCTACAGGATTTGAACCTGTGACCCCCTGATTACAAATCAGGTGCTCTACCAACTGAGCTAAGCCGGCCCGGACGTTCGGCGGAACATATGTCTGGGCCCTGAAAAGGGCAAGCAAGACGGGGGCTTGGCTGGATTTTGTGGCAATTTTGCCAGCGCGGCGATGGCGGCTTCGATACAGTGCGCAGCCGCCATTGGGGTGAGCAGGGAATATTTTGCATGCGAGTGTCTTCGGACAATCGACTGGGACGTAAGGCGTTCCTCGCCACGATTGTCGTCATGGCGGCATACGTCTGGCTGATGTCGAATGTGCCGTTGGTGGCGATGCCCTACGCCGGCAACGACGATGGCCTGTTCGTCCGCAGTGCGGGTTTCCTCCTCGCGGGAAAATGGCTCGGTCCGTATGGGCCGACGATGCTGTCGAAAGGGCCGCTCTATTCCATCTGGATTGCGGCCTCCTGGGTCAGCGGCCTGCCGCTCCTAGTCAGTCAGGCCATTCTCTATGCGATCTGTTGCCTGGCGCTCGTCCGTGCGGTGCGGCCATGGCTGCCGTCCGAACCGGCCGCCTACGCCGTGTTTTGTGTGCTGCTGTTCAATCCCGTCGCCTATAGCGAGCCGCTCCTGCGGGTCGTGCGCGACGGGGTCTATACCTCGTTGACGATCCTGCTTCTTGCCCTGTCCATAGGCTGGGTGCGCGCACGGGAGGAGTCTACGAGGCGTCGCGGTGCCCAGGCGATCGGCATCGGCCTTCTGCTTGGCGCCTATTGGTGCACGCGCGAGGAAGGCCTCTGGATCTTACCGCTGCTGTTGATGACTTGGGCGGTGCCGTGCGTCGCCTTGGTCGCCGCTGCGTCAGGGCCGGTGATGCAACGCATGCGCGCGCGGCGGAACGCATTGATGCGCGAAGCCGTGCTGGGTTTCGCCGTTGCCGCCGTCGCAGGCGCGGTAGTTGCCTGCGTGGCGCTCACCAATCGCGCGCACTACGGCGTAGCCGACGTCGTGGAACTGAAGCAGGCGGAGTTCTTGGATGCCTACGGCGCCTTCGTCCGTATCCGCGTCGATCAATCGCCGACGCCATATATGATCGTATCGCGCGCACAGCGCGAGCGTGCTTACGCGATGAGTCCGGCCGCAGCGGAACTGCGGCCTAATCTTGATGGTCCTATGATGGACGGTCTCGTCCGATCAGGCTGTCAGGCCTATGCCATCGCACCCTGTGACGGTGAGTTGCGGACCGGCTGGTTCGTCTGGGCGCTGCGTGAGGCGGCCTCGAACGCCGGTCACTACGACACCGCTACCGAAGCACGCCGATTCTATGCGCAGATTGCCAAGGAGATCGACACCGCCTGTCGGGACGGACGCCTCTCCTGTGCGTCTCCGCGTCGCACGCTTGCGCCGCCTTTCGAATGGGCATTCGTTCCGGCGGCCTTGCGCACGACGGCGCGCGCGTTGGGATACATGGCCATGCAGGACGGCCTCGGCGTCCCGCGGCCGGCGCATTCCTGTGTGGTGGACGATTGCGGTTCAGCGCCGATCTGGCCGACGTTTCTCGATCTTGTGCATTCGTCCGCACTGTTCACGGGCCCGGACCTGCCGCCAGGGATGTCGCGCATCGCGGACAACGCCTCGATTTCAGTCCCGGACGACTACCGTGAACTCAAGAAGCCGCGCTCACTCTTGCCGCTTCAGCTTCGGGCGGAATTGATCGCACGCATTCTGGAAGGGGTCATCTCGATATACCGGCTGCTGGTGCCGTATCTCATCGGGCTCGCTGTCGTCGCCTATGTCGCGAGCGCGGCGCTGAGCGTTGCGCATCGATCCGTGACGCCGCTCCTGGGGATCGCGACGGGCGCTGCGATCGTTGTCCTGCTGCGGGCCGGGTTGCTCGCCTACCTGGACGCGACCTCGTTTCCATCGATCAATACGCTTTATCTCGCGCCGGCATATCCCGCGCTGTTGCTGTTCGGGGCTGCCGCGATCCTCAGCCTCGTATCCGCGCTGAAGCAGCGCCGCCTAGCCCGCGACGTGCTTGCGCGCGGTCAGCAGTAAGTTGGTGGGCCAACCGCCCAGTGAAACGCTGGTGATCGTGACGTTCTGAAGGCCGGCATCCACCGCCAGCCGACTCAAATCACGCGCTCCCAAGAGATTGAGATTGCTCTCTTCGGCAAAGAACGCGCGTCCCATCATCCGCAGGGTGCGGCGAAAAGCCGTTTTGGGCAGCCAGTGGATGAGGGGCAGCACCGTGTGGAATTCGACCGGGAACCAACGATTCGGCGTAGTGACGAAGATCCCCCGCCGGGCCACGCGCCAAAGCTCCCTTAGGAACTGGGTCTGCTGCGCGGCGTTGCCGACATGCTCCAGGACGGCGCTCGAGTGGGCGACATCGTAGCTGTTCGCCTCGAACGGTAGGTTGCGGCCATCGGCGTGGACGAAGCGCACCCCGGGATGTTCCGTTTCCAGGAAGCGTGCATCGTCCAGACCCACGGCGGTCACGCGCGCTTTGTGCGGATACCACGCCACCAGATAGTTGGAATGATCGTAGGTGCGGTCGCTGGTGACGCCCACATCGACGACCGTCTGCTCGGCTATGGGCGGGAAAGCCGCCAGCAGGGCGGCGTACATCTTGCGGCGCTGATGTGCCGCGATCCGCACGGGTAAGGAATCCGGCGCAGCAACATTGTATTGCGCGTTGACGCCGCTCATCGCCCACCCAAGGCGGGTTGTCCCCGAACGGAACGGATCGCGAGGATGCTCACGAAGAACGCACCGTAGATCGTCTGAAGGCCGAGGAGGATCGCGGTGCCGGACGAGACCACGTAGCGCAACGTGCGGGAGGGGATCAACGCACCGAAGGATTCCTGCTCCCAAGACCCGAAGGCGTAGGCGCCAAGTGCGAGCCCCAGCACGATCAGGAATGTCCCACCGATGAGCCCGGCTTCCACCGACATCATTCGGGCGATCTTCCGATAGCTCCCGGGTGGCGGAAGGAGGCCCTCATTCACGCCGTAGATGGTGGCGAACATCCAGAATTGAACCGACTGATAGCCGATCACCACGGCGAGAGCGGCGTAATAAAGGCTATGGATATCGAAGGTCACCGCCCCGACGACGCGCGCCTCCGGCAATAGCCAAGTCATTGCAGCCAAGCCCAGAGCGGTAATGCACAAGCCGGGATAGAGGAACAGCCAACGCGGGCTGAACAGCAGCAAGAAGCGCAAATGCCGCCATCCATCCCGCCAGCTCCGCAAGTGCGGCGCCCGGCTGCGGCCGTCCGGGTAGAGCGTGATCGGCACTTCAGACATCCGCAGGCCGTGAAGAGTCGCTTTCACCACCATCTCGCTGGCGAACTCCATTCCTTGCGCCTGCAGATGGAGGCCGAGGATGGCGGCGCGGTTGAAGCCGCGCAGGCCGCAGTGGAAATCGCCGACCGGGCTCTTGAAGAAGAGTCGGCCGATGAACGTGAGGACAGGATTTCCCAAATAGCGATGCAGCGGCGGCATCGCACCGGGCTTCACTTCACCTTTGAAGCGGTTGCCCATGACCAGCTGATCGCCGGCCCGCAGGCGCGTGATGAAGCCGTCGAGTGCGCTGAAGTCGTAGCTGTCGTCACTGTCACCCATGATGACGTAGGTTCCGCGCCCGGCGTCGATCCCGCCAATCAACGCCGCGCCATAGCCCCGTGCGGGAATTGCGATCACCCGCGCGCCCAGGCGTTCGGCGATCGCTTGCGAACCGTCGGTGCTGCCGTTGTCGGCGATCACGACTTCGCCGCGAATGCCGGCTGTTGAAAGGTAACGTTGCGCCTTCACGATGCAGCGTTCGAGCGTCTCCGCCTCATCGAGGCAAGGCATGAGGATCGTGAGCTCGCACGCTGCATCCGTTGGCGTCACGGTCACGCATCCTTTTGCGTTTGGCGCGTCCATTCATAAAGGGCCACTGCCGCCGCGTTGGAGACGTTGAGGCTTTCCATCGCGCCGCGCATCGGCAGGCGCGCGAGGTGATCGCAAGTCTCCCGCACGAGCCGGCGCAGGCCTTCGCCTTCGGCGCCGACGACCAGGGCCACACGGCCCCTGAGATCCACCGCGCTGAGTTCTTTTTCGCCCTCCGCTTCCAGTCCCACCAACCAGAAGCGCTGTTCCTTCAGTTCTTCGAGCACACGCACGAGATTGCCGCCCTTGATATAGGGCACCACGTCCAATGCACCGGACGCCGCCTTCGCCATGGTGCCGGTCTCTTCCGGCGCGCCGCGATCCGGTGCGATCACCGCCGCCGCGCCGAATGCCGCAGCCGAGCGCAGGATCGCGCCGACATTGTGCGGATCGGTCACTTGGTCGAGCACCATGACGCAGATGTTCTCCGCGTCGCCGTGCTCCGCCAATACGTCCGTGAGATCAGGTTCGAGGTTGCGCGCGAGCACCGCGATGCCCTGATGCACCGCATTCGCGCCGAGCACGGTATCGAGTTCGTTGCGTCCGGCCGCATGCGCTTGGGCAAGGGCGGGAGAGTCGATGTCGCGATCCTCGCGCAGTTTGCCGAGTGCTTCTGCCGTGCCGAGCACGCGCAGGATTTTCCGGGCGGGATTCCGCAAGGCCGCCGCCACAGGGTGCAGGCCGTAGATCCATACTTCGCCGCGCGGCACGTACTCGCGGCGTGTTTCGCCGCGCGCGCGTTCGGGGCGGCGTTCAGTCTCGCGCTCCGGTTTCCGTTCGGGCGCGCGTTCCGGCTTGCGCTCAGGCGCGCGTTCCAGTTTGCGCTCGGGCGCACGTTCCGGTTTGCGCTCCGGTCGGCGTTCAGCTCCGCGGTCAGGCGCGCGTTCCGATTTGCGTTCGGCCCCGCGCTCCGCCTTACGTTCCGGTTTGCGTTCGGGACGACGCTCCGCGCCGCGCTCCGGCCGGGAGTGCTGCTTTGCTCCGCCTGGGGGACGGCCCTTATTTCGACTCATGGGATACCTCGCGAAAATGCGCCTTTCCCCTTGGCGTACCGGGCTTTTTTCACGTTGACAAGGCGGGGTCCACCCCTTACTCGGAGCACCTTCCGAAAGGAAGCTCCCTCACCAAGCATGTTTCATGTCGCGGTGCCTTGGATCGGGGAGGGGTGGCCGAGCGGTCAATGGCAGCAGACTGTAAATCTGCCGACTTATGTCTACGAAGGTTCGAATCCTTCCCCCTCCACCATTTTCCGCCTGCCAGGACCTGACCTCTTCAAGGAGGTCGGACTCGTTGCCGGGTCAGAATCCGAGAACGCGCCGTCGGGGGAAGCTACCGGCGCGCGTCGCTACGGCTTGAAATACGCCTCGATGAACACTTCCATGATCGTGGCCAGGAGCGTGGAGGGGATATGGCGCATGTCGAGCGCACCAATCCCGCCGAAGAACGGGCGCATATGCCCACTGACCCAACGGACGACCTCGAAGGACGGCCAGTAGTAGACGTCCGGAATTGCCTCTTCCATCAGATGCATGATCGCCACGCGCAGGATGCTTTTTGATTCGCAATCCTGGCCGAAGACGGATTCATGGCCGACCGAGTTGGTCACGGGAATCGGCGACAGGGTGACGACAACCGGAATTCCAGGCTTCATCGCACGGATGCTGTGGATGATGGAGCGCGTATAGTTGAGCACTTCATCGACGGTCAGCAGACGCCAGTTCGTGCCGTGATAGCCGCTCTTACTGATGTGGAAGGTCGGTTTCCCGTCCTCGTGAAACGGCTGCATCGCCACGCCGAGGGTGAGGATGAAGGCTTGCGCCGTCGGCAACAGAGCACGCGCGGCGGCGAGGCCTTCGTCGGTCAGCACGTTGGGCGGCATATGCCCAATGAGGCTCGTGTCCAAGCCGCGCAGTGCCTGCATGGTCACCAGAGCGAAGGGCGGCGTATTGATCGTCTCGGAGAGGTTCAGCCAGGCCGATGGAATCGATGCCGCTGTCAGCGTCCGATGGATGTTTTGCGCAAAGCAGGATCCCATCGAGATCACAGCGCCCGTGCGGTCGAGGAACGGCTCCCTCGGCGCATAGCCGGGAATGACATACTTGCGCATCACCTCCCGCAAATCGGCGAAGTCGCTCTCTTGCAAGGGAAATTTGGTGCGGACGGCCATCCAGCGCTCCGAAGGCGTGCAATCTCACTTGGATTGCAGATAACGCTTGGCTAGTAAACTGTCGTGATGGACGGGGCGCTTCTTCCCCCCGCGCGTGTTGAGGAAGACATGAGTGCGCAGGCCCACGTTGAAAGCCGTAGTCGGGTACAGCTGAAGCCTTCCCCTTCCATCATTTTCCTCGTAAATGAACGCCCATGACCGACACCTTGCCCGACCGCCTGTCCACTAACCCGCGCAGCCCGCATCACAATGCTGAGCTTCTGGAGCGCGGCATCGGCATCCGTTTCAACGGTGTCGAGAAGACCAACGTCGAGGAATATTGCGTGAGCGAGGGCTGGGTCCGGGTCGCGGCCGGTAAGAGCCTCGACCGGTTCGGGAATCCGATGACGATCAAGCTGAGCGGTAAGGTCGAGCCTTACCTGCGGGCACCTGACGCTCAGTAAAGCGGGCCGATATCCCCTTGATGGCGGCCGCCGAGACTGCGTACAAAAGCGGTACGCGGGTGTAGCTCAATGGTAGAGCAGAAGCCTTCCAAGCTTACGACGAGGGTTCGATTCCCTTCACCCGCTCCACGCTTCGCTATCGTTGGCGATCAGGGCGAGCTTTCGAAAGCTAGCGACCTGCCGAAGCCCAAAGGGCTAAGGCAGGTCTAGCACCAAGCCTGAACCGCTACTTCGCATTCCAATCCGGGGCGAACTTGTCGCCGTTGAAAAAGGCGGGAAACGCCGCTTTGATCCGTGCGAACGCGATGGGGTTCAGCTTCTCGTCCATGGCAGCTTTGTGCATCAGGCCGTTGACGAACACCTTGCCGGTCGCCTTCGCCTTCACGCCGTAGAAGCCGCTCGCGGGCACCGAGGGCTCCTTGCCCTTCAGATCGCTGACATTGGCGTAGATCTTGAAGACGGTGGTGTTAGTCGGCGCCATGCCGCCTTGCGGGTTGGTCCGCGTCTTGTCCTCGAAGTGCGTGAAGCACACTCGGTTGCCATCGGTCGACGCCTTGATGATTTCGTTGCTCACCTTGGTCGTTCCGTTGGGCTCAAGCGCGGGGGTCAGGGTGTCGCCGGACTTCGTCACCGTCACCCTTGCCACGTGCGCGCCGCCGCCGAGTAATGTGCCGGCCTTGCTGGTCGCGCCGCTCACCGGGTCGTAGCGCTCCGGCGGATTCTCACCGGTGCGGATATCGCGGAAAACGCCGACTTCCTTCCAGATGAACTCGAGCTTGCCCGATCCGTAGGATTCGGTGCGGTGGATCCGCACGGTTTCCTCCTGAATCGTGTCGACGGGGCCGACATCTTCGATGTCCCGTGGGAGGGCGCCCTCGAACCACCAGGCGACTTCCGCGCCCTTGGTCGTGGAGCAGAACATCCTCGTGAACGCCTCGAGCGGATCGACGCCGACGGCTTTCAGCGCCGCGACGGAGGGAGCATCGGCGGCGAGCGCGGCGGAGAGCTTACCGAAACCCAGGGCAGCCGACAGGCCGAGGGCGCCTTGAACGAGATGACGGCGGTTGGTGCGCATGGCGATCATTCCTCTCACTTGCTCCATTTCGGCGTGAAGCGGTCGCCGGTGACGAAATTCGGATGATGTTTCTTGAGACGCTCGAAGGCGATCGGGTTGACCTTTTCGTTCATCGCCGCCTTATGCATCAGCCCGTTCACTCCGACCTTCCCCGTCGCGACATTGCGCACACCGTAATAGCCGCTGGCTTTCACGTTGGGGTCTTTATTCTCCAGGTCCGCGAGGCTGGCGTAGATCTTGAACACGGTCTGGTTCGGATTGACCTGGCCTTGCGCGTTGGGCCGGCCCTTTTGCTCGATATGCGTCAGACAGACACGGGTGCCCACGATCTTGGCGTCGATGGTGGTCGGTCCGAATTTCACGCCCGGGATGTCGGTGATCACCGTCAGGCCGTCGCCGGCCTTCTTCGCGGTGACCGTGGCCGTCATGCCTTGGCCGGCGAGGGTGGATCCGTGCGGTTTGATTTGTCCGGTCGCCGGGTCGAAGCCCGTCGTCGGCACCTCGCCCGTCACGATCTCCCGGAACACGCCGGCCTCGGTCCAGCTGAAGGTGGCCTCGGTCGCGCTGACGTTGTCGGTGCGATGAATCCGCACGGTTTCTTCCTGAAAGGTGTCGAGCGGGCCGATGTTCTCGACGTCGATCGGAATCCCCCCCATGAACCACCAGGCGACTTCCTCGCCCTTGGTCTTGGAACCGAACATCCGGATATAGACGTCCACCGGGTCCAGCCCCGCGGCCTTCAACGGCGCAAGCGAGGGCGTGTCGGCGGCGATGGCGAATTTGCTTAGACCCAGCAGACTCGACAGGCCGAGAGCGCCTTGGACGAGACGGCGGCGGTTCGTGATCATCGGTAGTCCCCTTATCCCCAAAAATAGCGAATCGAGCATGGCACCGTTCTGAAACGAATGACCAGACTTCGCGTGCGGTCGTTTCAGGCTCGGGCCTATGCCGGTCGTGCATGGGAGGCCCTGCGGACCCTCTGGGCGGGCTTGATGCGCCTCATTTTTGAGGGTACACGCCTTGCGCCGTTGCGGGCCAAGGGGCGGATTTTCCGTGGTTCGCGACTTCGTTTCATCGCCTCCAGCACCGGAATCCGAGCGCCATGGGTAAAGAGAAATTCCAACGCAACAAGCCGCACTGCAACATCGGCACCATTGGTCACGTTGACCATGGCAAGACCTCGCTGACGGCAGCGATCACGAAGGTGCTCGCGGAGACGGGCGGCGCGACGTTCACGGCGTACGACCAGATCGACAAGGCGCCTGAAGAGAAGGCGCGCGGTATCACGATCTCGACGGCGCACGTTGAGTACGAGACGGCGAACCGTCACTACGCGCACGTCGATTGCCCTGGCCACGCCGACTACGTGAAGAACATGATCACGGGAGCCGCGCAGATGGACGGCGCGATCCTGGTTGTGTCGGCCGCCGACGGCCCGATGCCGCAGACGCGCGAACACATCCTTCTGGCCCGCCAGGTCGGCGTGCCGTCGATGGTCGTGTTCCTGAACAAGGTCGACCAGGTCGACGATCCGGAACTGCTGGAACTGGTTGAGCTGGAAGTGCGCGAACTTCTGAGCAAGTACGAATTCCCGGGCGACAAGATCCCGATCATCAAGGGCTCGGCCCTGGCCGCGCTCGAAGGCAAGGACCCCAAGATCGGTCACGACGCGATCCTGGAACTGATGAAGGCGGTGGACAGCTACATCCCGCAGCCGGAACGTCCGAAGGACAAGCCGTTCCTGATGCCGATCGAAGACGTGTTCTCGATCTCGGGCCGCGGCACCGTGGTGACGGGCCGTGTCGAGCGCGGGATCGTGAAGGTCGGCGAAGAAATCGAGATCGTTGGCCTGAAGGACACCGTGAAGACGATCGTCACGGGCGTGGAAATGTTCCGCAAGCTGCTCGACCAGGGCGAGGCGGGCGACAACATCGGCGCGCTGCTGCGCGGCACGAAGCGTGAAGACGTCGAGCGCGGCCAGGTTCTGGCCAAGCCGGGTTCGATCACCCCGCACACGAAGTTCGCCTGCAACTGCTACATCCTGACCAAGGACGAGGGCGGCCGTCACACGCCGTTCTTCTCCAACTACCGTCCGCAGTTCTACTTCCGCACCACGGACGTGACCGGCACGATCGAGCTGCCGGCGGGTACGGAAATGGTCATGCCGGGCGACAACATCCAAATGCAGGTCAACCTGATCGCCCCGATCGCCATGGACGAAGGCCTGCGCTTCGCCATCCGTGAAGGCGGCCGGACCGTCGGATCGGGCGTCGTCGCGAAAATCGTCGAGTAGGGCTGGTCCCGTAAGGGGCCTTGCTCCGCGATCACAGGCCGGTGAGGGGGCTGGGAAAGGGCTTTCGGGCCGCAACTCAACTCTACCGTTACGCGTAATTGGCGGGGGTCCGAAGACCCCTGTCACTGGGTACTTCGTACTTACAATCTCGGTACTTGGTACTTGATTCCGCTGATCGGCGCGGGGTATACCCCCTCGCCGGTCGGCGCCCACGCGTCGACCGGTACTTTCGTGTTGCCTAATGGCGACGGCTAGCAAAAGCGGTGGCAGGCGTGACGTGAAGAATGACCCATAGCGCAAGGGATCATTCTCTCCATTTCATTCTAAAAACAGCGGAATCAAGGTCTTAGGGGTGTAGCTCAACTGGTAGAGCACCGGTCTCCAAAACCGGGGGTTGTAGGTTCGACCCCTATCGCCCCTGCCACCTTGGAACCCGAGTACGGCCCTGAAATGGGTTAACCGCCCGCCTACGAAAGTCTCGATACAAAATTTGGATGCGTGAATTCGACTGATGGCAAACCCGTCTCCAGGTCTCTTCGTCCGCCAGGTCCGGCAGGAACTCGACAAGGTCACATGGCCCAGCCGCCGTGAGACCACGGTTTCCGTCGTGCTGATCTTTGTGTTCAGCGCGATTCTCGCCACCTACTTCCTGGTCGTCGACAAGCTCCTGACCTGGGGCGTGTCGCTGATCTTCGGCTAAGGGGCGATTGCCATGGCGGCTAAGTGGTACGTGCTGCACGTCTATTCCGGCTTTGAGAACAAGGTCGCCACGTCGATTCGTGAGCAGGCCGCTCAGCATGGGATGGCCGATAAGATTCAAGAAGTGCTGGTGCCGATGGAAGAGGTGGTGGAAGTCCGCCGCGGCGCCAAGGTCAATGCCGAGCGGAAGTTTTTCCCCGGCTATGTGCTGATCAAGATCGATCTCACGGACCAGGCTTGGCACTTGGTGAAGAACACGCCGAAGGTCACCGGCTTCCTTGGCGGCAACAAGCCGCGGCCGATGTCCGAGGCGGAAGCCGATCGCATCATGAAGCAGGTGCAGGAAGGCATCGAGCGGCCCAAGCCCTCGATCATCTTCGAAGTCGGCGAACAGGTCAAAGTCAGCGACGGTCCGTTCGCGTCGTTCAACGGCGTGGTCGAGGACGTCGACGAGGAGAAGGCCCGGCTCAAGGTGTCGGTGTCGATCTTCGGGCGCTCCACTCCGGTGGAGCTCGAGTACAGCCAGGTCGAGAAGCTTTAAGACCCGGCTTGTTACCTGCCCCGGAGGGATCCGGAGCAGGCGTTTTCTGTGGGAGGTAAGGCCCCAAAGACCAAGGGCCGCCGCACCACGGGACCCAGCCCGTCGGAGGGTCATCCGGCGCAACACGGCTTGAGGATACGATGGCAAAGAAAATCGAAGGATATGTGAAGCTGGAAATTCCAGCCGGAAAGGCGAACCCCTCGCCGCCGGTAGGTCCGGCGCTCGGTCAGCGCGGCGTGAACATCATGCAGTTCTGCAAGGAGTTCAACGCGGCGACACAGGGCGGTGAGATCGGCGTTCCGACGCCGGTTGTGATCACCGTCTATTCCGACCGTACGTTTACGTTCGTCACCAAGACCCCGCCGGTCAGCTTCTTCCTGAAGCGCGCCGCGAAGATCGAAAAGGGTTCGGGCACGACCGGCCGCGGCACCGCGGGCAAGGTTACCAAGACCCAGATCCGCGAGATCGCGGAGAAGAAGATGCCAGACCTGAACTGCGCGACCGTTGAATCGGCGATGGCGCAAATTGCCGGCTCCGCCCGCTCGATGGGCCTCGAAGTGGTGGAGAACTAGTCATGGCAATCGGAAAGCGTTTGAAGGCCGGCCTGGCCACCGTCGATCGTGAGACGACCTACACCGTCGTCGACGCCGTGAAGCTCGTGAAGGACGCCGCCAAGGCGAAGTTCGACGAGACCATCGAACTCGCGATCAACCTCGGCGTCGATCCGAAGCACGCGGACCAGATGGTTCGTGGCGTGATCGCGCTGCCGCACGGCACGGGCAAGACCATGCGCGTCGCCGTGTTCGCGAAAGGCGACAAGGCGAAGGAAGCCACCGACGCCGGCGCCGATCTCGTCGGCGCGGAAGACCTCGCTGAAAAGATCACGGCCGGCGAAATGAACTTCGACCGCGTCATCGCCACCCCGGACATGATGGGTGTGGTGGGTCGTCTCGGTAAGGTGCTCGGCCCCCGCGGCCTGATGCCGAACCCGAAGCTCGGCACCGTCACCGCGGACGTGAAGACCGCCGTGAAGAACGCCAAGGCCGGCGAAGTGCAGTTCCGTGTCGAGAAGGCGGGCATCGTCCACGCCGGCATCGGCAAGGCGAGCTTCTCCGCGCAGCAGCTGCAGGACAACGTGAAGGCGTTCGTTGACGCCATCATGAAGGCCAAGCCCGCCGGCGCGAAGGGCACCTACATCAACAAGATTTCCATCAGCTCCACCATGGGGCCTGGTGTGAAGGTGAATCCGACCGACGCGCTCACGCGCTAGGTCGGCAACGAGACCGTTGCAGGAGATCGCAACGGGAGACCTGTCCGAGACTGATGGTGCCAAAGCTGCTTCGGCAGCCGCGGCATAAAGGGTTAGCCGCCATCACAGACGGGAGTGGCAAGACGCTCAGGGTTTTGTTGCTGATACAGCGGCGAACTCGGGACGCCTTCGGCTTCTGGGGCAGGAGTAAGCCTGAAGGGACGCAAGTCCCCGATGGTGTTGAAACCGGTCCGATCCTTCGCGTGGCAGTCGCCGCGTTGGGGGCGGACCTCAGGAGCGGAGATTAAGGTGAACCGAGAGCAAAAGCAGGAGCTGATCACCAGCTTGAACGCAATGCTCGCAGACCAGGTCACTGTCGTCGTCACCCACAATCTTGGGATGACGGTTGCGGAGACTCAGTCGCTGCGTAAGCAAATGCGCGCCGCTGGTGCCAGCTTCAAAGTCGCTAAGAATCGGCTCGCACGTCTCGCCCTTGCCGGCACGAAGTTCGAAGGCTTGACCGACCTGCTGAAGGGTCCGACGGGAATTGCATTCTCGAAGGACGCTGTGGCCCCGGCCAAAGTCGCTGCGAAGTTCGCGAAGGACAATAAGAAGTTTGTGATCCTTGGCGGGTCATTTGACGGACAGACGATGGACGTGGCGGGGATCGAGAACCTCGCGACCATGCCGTCTCTGGACGAACTGCGCGCCAAGCTGGTCGGCATGATTCAGACGCCGGCCACGCGGATCGCTGGGGTGCTCGCTGCCCCCGGCGCCCAGATCGCACGTGTCCTGGCCGCTAAGGCCAAGCAAGGCGAAGCCGCATAGAGCCCGATAGCAACCAAACCAACAGACCCCATCCAGGAGTACTAAAATGACCGATCTTGCCAAAATCGTTGACCAACTGTCTGCCTTGACCGTGATCGAAGCGGCCGAACTCTCGAAGCTGCTCGAAGAGAAGTGGGGCGTGTCCGCCGCCGCTCCGGTGGCCGCTGCCGCCGCTGGCGCCGCTGCTGGCCCGGCCGCTGAAGTGAAGGACACGTTCGACGTGATCCTCGCCGACGCCGGCGCCAACAAGATCAACGTGATCAAGGAAGTGCGTGCGATCACCAACCTCGGCCTGAAGGAAGCCAAAGACCTCGTCGAAGGCGCTCCGAAAGCCGTGAAGGAAGGCGTGAACAAGGACGAAGCCGAGCAGATCAAGAAGAAGCTCGAGGACGCCGGCGCCAAAGTGACCGTGAAGTAGTCTCAGCTAACGCTGAAATGCCTCAAGGCCGGACCGCAATCTCTGCGGTCCGGCCCGATGCATCACCCAGCGTCCCGTGTGCCTTCATGCCGGCGGCGGCCGGAATTCGCCGCCGACATGAGTGCAGACGATACCGACGGAGCCGGACGGGCAAACTCGCGACCCCGTCCTTATATGAGGCGGCTCCGCCGGACAGTTTTCTGAAGTTGAGGCCGCCGGGCGCTCCCCGTGCCCGTGGCCGGATCGGATAAGGACGAACGAATGGCCAAATCTCTCACCGGTCGGAAGCGTGTTCGCAAGGACTTCGGGCGCATTCCCGTAGTCGCCCCGATGCCGAACCTGATCGAGGTTCAAAAGAGCTCGTACGACAAGTTCCTGCAGGCGATGTCTCCGCTCGACGTGCGTCAAAAGTCGGGATTGTGGGACGTGTTCAAGTCCGTTTTCCCGATCAAGGACTTCTCCGGCAAAGGTGAGTTGGAGTTCGTGGCCTACGAACTCGAAGCGCCGAAGTACGACGTGGAAGAGTGCCAACAGCGCGGCATGACCTTCTCCGCGCCGCTGAAGGTTACGCTCCGCCTCGTCGTGTGGGACATCGATGAGGACACCGGCGCGCGCTCCGTGCGCGACATCAAGGAGCAGGACGTCTACATGGGCGACATGCCCCTGATGACGGACCACGGCACCTTCATCATCAACGGCACCGAACGTGTCATCGTCTCCCAGATGCACCGTTCGCCGGGCGTGTTCTTCGACCACGACAAGGGCAAGACGCACTCCTCGGGCAAGTATCTGTTCGCCGCGCGTGTGATCCCGTACCGCGGCTCTTGGCTCGACTTCGAATTCGACGCCAAGGACCTCGTGTATGTGCGTATCGACCGCCGCCGCAAGCTGCCGGTCACCACGCTGCTCTATGCGCTAGACAGCAAAGAGACCGAAGCCACGCGCGCGAAGCGCGCCAAGGCGCAGAAGCCGGTGGACCCGCAGGAAGTGCAGGGGATGTCGGCCGACGAGATCCTCAACTACTTCTACGAAACGCAGACCTTCACCCGCGACAAGAAGGGCTGGAACACAGCCTTCCTGCCCACCAAGCTGCGCGGCGTGAAGCTCATGTACGACCTGGTCGACGCCAAGACCGGCCGCACCCGCCTGGAAGCCGGCGAGAAGCTCTCGCCGCGTATCGCCGCCAAGCTCGAGAAGGACGGCCTGAAGGAACTGCGTCTGCAGCCGGAAGAAATGGTCGGCAAGTTCATCGCCGAGGACGTGGTCAACACTTCCACCGGTGAGATCTACATCGAGGCTGGCGACGAGATCACCGCGGACACCCTGCAGGTGTTCGAGGACAACAAGATCGACGAGTTCCGCACGCTGTTCATCGACGGCGTGAACATCGGCCCGTACATCCGCAACACCCTCGCGCTCGACAAGAACACCAACCGCGACGAAGCGCTGGTGGACATCTATCGCGTGATGCGCCCGGGCGAGCCGCCCACTTTGGAGACCGCGGAAGCGTTGTTCCAGGGCTTGTTCTTCGACTCCGAGCGCTACGATCTCTCGGCCGTCGGCCGCGTGAAGATGAACGCCCGCCTGAACCTCACCAACGAAGACGTGCCGGACACCGTCCGCCACCTGCGCAAGGACGATATCCTGCGCATCATCAAGGTGCTTACCGAACTGAAGGACGGCCGCGGCGAAATCGACGACATCGATCACCTCGGCAACCGTCGCGTCCGTTCCGTCGGCGAGTTGATGGAGAACCAGTACCGCGTCGGCCTGCTCCGCATGGAGCGCGCCATCCGCGAGCGCATGAGCTCCGTCGACATCGACACGGTGATGCCGCACGATCTCATCAACGCGAAGCCCGCCGCAGCGGCGGTGCGTGAATTCTTCGGCTCCTCGCAGCTGTCGCAGTTCATGGACCAGACCAACCCGCTGTCTGAAATCACCCACAAGCGTCGCCTCTCGGCCCTCGGGCCGGGCGGTCTGACCCGCGAGCGCGCCGGCTTCGAAGTGCGCGACGTGCACCCGACCCACTACGGCCGCATCTGCCCGATTGAAACGCCGGAAGGCCCGAACATCGGTCTGATCAACAGCCTGGCGACCTATGCCCGCGTCAACCAGTACGGCTTCATCGAAAGCCCGTACCGCAAAGTGATCGACGGCAAGGTGACCAGCGATGTCGTGTACCTCTCCGCCATGGAAGAGGGCCGCTACAACATCGCGCAGGCCAACGAAACGATCGATGCGAAGAACCACC
Source organism: Rhodospirillaceae bacterium (assembly GCA_965279655.1). GTDB lineage: Bacteria > Pseudomonadota > Alphaproteobacteria > Rhodospirillales > Rhodospirillaceae > SCTM01. The sequence continues at coordinate 2,314,910 of OZ257255.1, read as the reverse complement.
TCGTGCACGATCTGATCAACGTGCGCCGCGCCGGCGACACCCACTTGGTCGGTCCGGCCGACATCCAGTTCATGGACGTCTCGCCGAAGCAGCTCGTGTCCGTCGCCGCCGCGCTCATCCCGTTCCTCGAGAACGACGACGCGAACCGGGCGCTCATGGGCTCGAACATGCAGCGTCAGGCCGTGCCGTTGCTGCGCGCCGAAGCGCCGCTGGTCGGCACCGGCGTGGAAGAAGCCGTTGCCCGTGACTCCGGCGCCGCCACCGTCGCCCGCCGCACCGGTATCGTGCAGCAGGTCGACGCCACGCGTATCGTCGTGCGCGCGACTGAAGACGCTTCGGCCACCGCGCCGGGCGTGGACATCTATCGTCTGTTGAAGTTCCAGCGTTCCAACCAGAACACCTGCATCACGCAAAAGCCGCTGGTGAAGGTGGGCGACGTTGTGGCGAAGGGCGACATCATCGCCGACGGCCCGTCGACCGAACTGGGCGAGTTGGCCCTCGGCCGTAACGTGCTCGTCGCGTTCATGCCGTGGAATGGCTACAACTTCGAAGACTCGATCCTGATCTCCGAGCGCATCGTGCGTGATGACGTGTTCACTTCGATCCACATCGAAGAGTTCGAAGTCATGGCCCGCGACACCAAACTCGGCCAGGAAGAAATCACCCGCGACATCCCGAACGTCGGCGAAGAGGCCCTGAAGAACCTCGACGAAGCCGGCATCGTGTACGTGGGCGCCGAAGTGAAGGCGGGCGACATCCTGGTCGGCAAGGTTACGCCGAAGGGTGAATCGCCGGTCACGCCGGAAGAGAAGCTGCTCCGCGCCATCTTCGGCGAAAAGGCCTCCGACGTGCGCGACACCAGCTTGCGCGTTCCGCCGGGTGCCCAGGGCACGATCGTCGAAGTGCGCGTGTTCAACCGCCGCGGCGTCGATAAGGACGAACGCGCGCTCGCCATCGAGCGCATGGAGATCGAGCGTCTCGCGAAGGACCGCGACGACGAAAAGGCGATCCTGGAGCGTTCGTTCAACGAGCGCCTCAAGGGCCTGATCATGGGCAAGAAGACGGTCTCCGGTCCGAAGGGCTTCAAGGCCGGCGGCAAGGTTTCGGACGAGCTTCTCGCCGAAGTGCCCCCGGGCCAGTGGAAGCAACTCGTCGTCGAGCACGACAAGTCCATGAAGGAAATCGAGGAGATGAAGAAGTCTCTCGATACCAGCCTGTCGCTTATCGACAAGCGCTTCGAGGACAAGGTCGAGAAGCTCCAGCGCGGTGACGAACTGCCGCCGGGTGTGCTGAAGATGGTCAAGGTGTTCGTCGCGGTGAAGCGCAAGCTGCAGCCAGGCGACAAGATGGCCGGCCGTCACGGCAACAAGGGCGTGATCTCGAAGATCCTCCCGATCGAAGACATGCCGTACCTGGACGACGGCACCCATGTGGACATCGTGCTCAATCCGTTGGGCGTGCCGAGCCGCATGAACGTCGGTCAGATTCTCGAGACCCACCTGGGCTGGGCCTGTCACGGCCTCGGCCGCCAGGTCGGCGCCATGCTGGATGCCCACCGTGCCGGACGTTCCGAGCGCGATATGCGCAGTCTGCTGAAGAAGATCTACGGCGAGAAGACCTACGCGCACGAGTTCCAGTCGCTGCCGGACGATCAGCTTGCCGAACTCGCGGAACCGCTCCGCAACGGCATCCCGATCGCGACGCCGGTATTCGACGGCGCCCACGAAGCCGACATCGTCGAGATGCTGGCCATGGCCGGCTTGCAGAGTTCCGGCCAGGTGACGCTGCACGACGGCACCACGGGCGAACCGTTCGATCGCTCGGTGACTGTGGGCTACATCTACATGCTCAAGCTCCATCACCTTGTGGACGACAAGATCCACGCGCGTTCGATCGGTCCGTACTCGCTCGTCACCCAGCAGCCGTTGGGTGGTAAGGCGCAGTTCGGCGGCCAGCGCTTCGGCGAAATGGAAGTCTGGGCCCTCGAAGCTTACGGCGCGGCCTACACCCTGCAGGAAATGCTCACCGTGAAGTCGGACGACGTGTCCGGCCGCACCAAGGTCTACGAAGCGATCGTCCGCGGCGACGACACCTTCGAGGCCGGCATTCCGGAATCGTTCAACGTGCTGGTGAAGGAAATGCGCTCGCTCGGCCTCGACGTGGAATTGAGCCACGGCGAAACCTGATCGCGTCCCGAACCGTACGACGAACACATTTTGAATACGGCGGTGCGCTTTCCCTCGGCGCACCGCACCTCCTCAAGGAGAGTTAGGCATGAATGAACTGACGAAGATTTTTGGCCAGGTTTCCGGTACCGAATCCTTCGACCAGATCCGCATCTCGATCGCCAGCCCGGAGAAGATCCGCTCCTGGTCCTACGGCGAAATCAAGAAGCCTGAGACGATCAACTACCGCACCTTCAAGCCGGAGCGGGATGGCCTGTTCTGCGCCCGCATCTTTGGGCCGATCAAGGATTACGAGTGCTTGTGCGGCAAGTACAAGCGCATGAAGTACAAGGGCATCATCTGCGAGAAGTGCGGTGTCGAAGTCACGCTCTCGAAGGTGCGCCGCGAGCGCATGGGCCACATCGAGTTGGCCGCGCCGGTCGCTCACATCTGGTTCATGAAGTCCCTGCCGAGCCGCATCGGCTTGCTGCTGGACATGACTCTGAAGGATCTCGAACGGGTTCTCTACTTCGAGAATTACGTCGTGATCGAGCCGGGCATGACCCCGCTGCAGCGCCTTGAGCTGCTGTCGGAAGACCAATACGCCCACGCCGTTGAAGAGTACGGCGAGGATTCGTTCCGCTCCGGCATCGGCGCGGAAGCGATCCGCGAGATCCTGTCCACGATCGATCTCGAAGAGCTGAAGCAGGAAATGCGCGTCGACCTGAAGGAGACCGGGTCCGAAGCCAAGCGCAAGAAGCTCGTGAAGCGCCTAAAGCTCGTCGAGAGCTTCATGATGTCCGGCGCGCGTCCGGAGTGGATGATCCTGGAAGTGATTCCCGTGATCCCGCCCGAACTGCGTCCGCTGGTGCCGCTCGACGGCGGCCGCTTCGCCACCTCGGACCTGAACGACCTCTACCGCCGCGTCATCAACCGCAACAACCGTCTGAAGCGGCTGATCGAACTGCGCGCGCCCGAGATCATCATCCGTAACGAAAAGCGCATGTTGCAGGAGTCGGTTGACGCCCTGTTCGACAACGGCCGCCGGGGCCGGGCGATCACCGGCGCCAACAAGCGTCCGCTGAAGTCGCTGTCCGACATGCTGAAGGGTAAGCAGGGCCGCTTCCGCCAGAACCTGCTCGGCAAGCGCGTCGACTACTCCGGCCGTTCCGTCATCGTCGTCGGTCCGGAACTGAAGCTGCACCAGTGCGGCATCCCGAAGAAGATGGCGCTCGAGCTGTTCAAGCCGTTCGTCTACTCGAAGCTCGAACTGTACGGCATGGCCACCACCATCAAGGCCGCGAAGCGCATGGTGGAAAAGGAACGTCCCGAAGTGTGGGACATCCTGGAAGAAGTCATCCGCGAGCATCCGGTTCTCTTGAACCGCGCGCCGACGCTCCACCGCCTGGGCATCCAGGCGTTCGAGCCGGTGCTGATCGAAGGCAAGGCGATCCAGCTGCACCCGCTGGTCTGCACCGCGTTCAACGCCGACTTCGACGGCGACCAGATGGCCGTGCACGTGCCGCTGTCGCTGGAAGCGCAGTTGGAAGCCCGCGTGCTGATGATGTCCACCAACAACATCCTCAGCCCCGCCAACGGCAAGCCGATCATCGTGCCGACGCAGGACATGATCCTGGGTCTGTACTACGCGACCATGGAGAACCCCGGCGAGAAGGGCGAAGGCATGCTGTTCGGCAACGTCGCCGAAATCGAGCACGCCCTCAACGCCAAGGCCGTGACGCTGCACACCAAGATCAAGGCCCGCTACAAGACCGTCGACGCCGACAACAAGCCGGTGACCCTGGTCGTGGAAACGACTCCGGGCCGCATGCTCTTGGCGGAAGAGCTGCCGCGTCACCCGAACGTGCCGTTCTCGCTGATCAACCGCCTCCTTCGTAAGAAGGAAATCACGGAAGTCATCGACATCGTCTACCGTCACTGCGGTCAGAAGCAGACCGTGATCTTCTGCGATCACATCATGGTTCTCGGCTTCCGCAACGCCGCCAAGGCCGGCATCTCCTTCGGCAAGGATGACCTGATCATCCCGAAGGCGAAGGAAGGCATGGTGAAGCGCACTGAAGGCCAGGTGAAGGAATTCGAGCAGCAGTACCAAGACGGCCTGATCACCCAGGGCGAAAAGTACAACAAGGTGGTCGACGCCTGGTCTCACTGCACCGAAGAAGTCGCGGAAGCGATGATGAAGGAGATCTCGAAGATCCAGTCCGGCGCGAAGGTCAACTCGGTCTACATGATGGCGCACTCAGGCGCCCGCGGTTCCGCGGCGCAGATGAAGCAGCTCGCCGGCATGCGCGGCCTGATGGCCAAGCCGTCGGGTGAAATCATCGAGACGCCGATCATCTCAAACTTCAAGGAAGGCCTGTCGGTGTTGGAGTACTTCAACTCCACCCACGGCGCTCGTAAGGGCCTCGCCGACACCGCGCTGAAGACCGCGAACTCCGGTTACCTGACGCGTCGTCTCGTCGACGTCGCCCAGGACGCGATCATCATCGAGGAAGATTGCGAAACTCACGAAGGCATCACCGTGGTGCCGCTGGTCGAAGGCGGAGAAGTCGTGCTGCCGCTCGGCGAGCGCGTGCTGGGCCGTGTCACCAACGAAGACCTGGTTGATTCGGAGACTGGTAAGGTCCTGATCAAGCGCGGTCGTATGCTGGACGAAGCCGACCTCGAGAAGGTCGAGAAGTCCGGCGTGCAGAAGCTGAAAGTGCGTTCGGCGCTGACCTGCGAAACGGTCGGCGGCGTGTGCGGCAAGTGCTACGGGCGCGATCTCGCGCGCGGTACCTCGGTCAACGTCGGCGAAGCGGTGGGCGTCATCGCGGCGCAGTCGATCGGCGAGCCGGGCACCCAGCTCACCATGCGCACGTTCCACATCGGCGGCGCTGCGCAGCGTGGCGCTGAAGTGTCCAACGTCGAAGCCGCGTTCGATGCGCGCGTGAAGATGATCAACAAGGCCGTTGTGAAGAACAGCGACAAAGTGTCGATCGTCATGGCGCGCAACTGCGAACTCGTGCTGGAAGACGCGCAAGGCCGCGAGAAGGCCCGCCACCGTATCCCGTACGGCGCCAAGCTGCTCGTCGACGACAAGCAGATGGTCAAGAAGGCCCAGAAGCTGGCCGAGTGGGATCCGTATACCTTGCCGATCATCACCGAGAAGGCCGGTATCGTTCACTACATGGACCTCGTCGAAGGCTTCTCCGTCCGCGAGACCATGGATGAAGCCACCGGCATCGCGTCCAAGGTCGTCATCGACTGGAAGCAGCAGCCCAAGGGTGCGGATCTGAAGCCGCGTGTGACGCTGCGCGACAAGCCGATCGAGCAGGGCGGCAAGGTCATCCTGTTGGATAACGGCGCCGAAGCGCGCTACTTCCTCTCCGTCGACGCCATCCTGTCGGTCGAGAACGGTGCGAAGGTCCACGCCGGCGACGTGCTGGCGCGTATCCCGCGCGAAGGCTCCAAGACTCGCGACATCACCGGCGGTCTGCCGCGCGTCGCGGAACTGTTCGAGGCCCGCAAGCCGAAGGACTTCGCGATCATCGCGGAAGCCGAAGGCCGCGTCGAATTCGGCAAGGACTACAAGTCCAAGCGCCGCATCGTCGTGAAGCCGGAGAAGGGCAATGCGGTCGAGTACCTGGTGCCCAAGGGCAAGCACCTCGCGGTCCAGGAAGGCGACTACGTCCGCAAGGGCGATTCCCTGATGGACGGCAGCCCGGTGCCGCACGACATCCTGCGCGTGTTGGGTGTCGAAGCGCTCGCCGATTACCTCATCAAGGAAATCCAGGACGTCTATCGACTCCAGGGCGTGAAGATCAACGACAAGCACATCGAAGTGATCGTTCGCCAGATGCTGCAGAAGGTCGAGATCGTCGATCCGGGCGATACCACGTTCCTGGTCGGCGAACTGCCCGACCGACTCGAGTACGACGAAGAGAACGCGAAGACCAAAGCGGACGGCGGCAAGCCCGCGCGTGGCCTGCCGGTGCTGCAGGGCATCACCAAGGCCTCGCTGCAGACCCAGTCGTTCGTCTCGGCGGCGTCGTTCCAGGAGACCACCCGCGTCCTCACGGAAGCGGCCGTCACCGGCAAGGTCGACAGCCTCGTGGGCCTCAAGGAGAACGTCATCGTCGGCCGCCTCATCCCGGCCGGTACGGGCGCTCTGATGAACCGCCTGAAGGCCCTGGCCGCCGCGCGCGACCAGGAGCTCCAGTCGGCCAAGGAGACTGCGGCCCTGCCGCCGGCGGCGACTCCGGTCGAAACGCCGCCCGCCGCGGAGTAGGCCGCTCTACATATGGTGTGAAAAAGGGGGCTTAGGCCCCCTTTTTTGTGTCTGCGGGGGAATGGCCTGCGATTCGGCTCGCGACCTTCTTTATGCCGCACCGCACAAAGCGGCGGCGAAATCCAGGAGGGGTGAATTCGCCCGACACCCCGCAAACCCCCGGAAAATAGGCAAAAATAGCGCGTATTCGTCGCTTGACCGGGGGTACCCCCATACGTATATTCCGCGCCGTTCTTGAAGGCGTCCGGTGGTAGAGCCAAAGCGTGAAGCAGGCGCTCTAAACGCGGATAGCAGTCGAACACCAACAATATAGCGGCACCTCACCGGTTCTTACCGCAGTGCCGATTTTGCCAGAACGGGCGCGGACCCAGACGGGACCGATGCACCGGTTTTTTTCGCGTCAGACTTAAGCGCGGGATTAGGCGAGGCCCCAGCGGGCCATGTTGGTGTTCGGATGTTTATCCCCATCCGCGACCCGGCGAGACGAGCGCGAGAATTAACGCGAACTAGGACGGAGAGTTCGGTCGATGCCGACGATTAACCAGATGGTCCGAAAGGGCCGCCAGAGCCCGGTCAACCGTAACAAGGTGCCGGCGCTGAACAGCTGCCCCCAGAAGCGCGGCGTTTGCACGCGCGTCTACACGACGACCCCGAAGAAGCCGAACTCCGCGCTTCGTAAGGTCGCCCGCGTCCGTCTGACCAATGGCTTCGAAGTCACCAGCTACATCCCGGGTGAAGGCCACAACCTTCAGGAACACTCCGTCGTCATGATCCGCGGCGGCCGCGTGAAGGATTTGCCCGGTGTTCGCTATCACATCATCCGCGGCACGCTCGACACGCAAGGCGTCGGTGACCGCCGTCAGCGCCGCTCGAAGTACGGCGCGAAGCGTCCGAAGTAAGACAGCAGGAACGAGGGAACGCACATGTCGCGTCGTCGCGCAGCAGATAAGCGGGAAGTCATTCCGGACGCAAAGTTCGGTGACACGGTCCTGGCCAAGTTCATCAACTCCGTGATGGAACACGGCAAGAAGGGCGTTGCCGAGCGCATCGTCTATGGCGCCCTGGAGAAGATCTCCAAGAAGGTCAGCCAGGATGCGGTTCGCGTGTTCCATGACGCGATCGAGAACGTGAAGCCGACCGTCGAAGTGCGGTCGCGTCGCGTCGGCGGCGCCACCTACCAGGTGCCCGTCGAAGTCCGCCCCGAGCGCCGTCAGGCGCTGGCGTTCCGTTGGCTCGTGACCAATGCCCGCGGCCGTAACGAATCCACGATGATCGACCGCCTGTCCGCCGAGCTTCTCGACGCAGCCTCCAATCGTGGCGGCGCGGTGAAGAAGCGCGAAGACACGCACCGGATGGCGGAAGCCAACCGCGCCTTCTCGCACTATCGCTGGTAACCCGATTTCGCGACGCGGCCACGGGGCTGCGTCCAAGAGAGTTTTGAATGGCTAACGAAATCACCCCGATCGAGCGCTACCGTAATATCGGCATCATGGCTCACATTGATGCCGGTAAGACCACGACTACGGAACGCATCCTCTATTACACCGGCCGCTCGCATAAGATCGGCGAAGTCCACGATGGCATGGCCACGATGGACTGGATGGAGCAGGAACAAGAGCGCGGCATCACCATCACCTCCGCCGCCACGACGTGCTTCTGGAAAGAGCACCGCATCAACATCATCGACACCCCGGGCCACGTCGACTTCACCATCGAAGTCGAACGTTCGCTGCGCGTGCTCGATGGCGCCGTCACTTGCTTCGACGGTGTTGCTGGTGTTGAGCCGCAGTCCGAAACCGTGTGGCGTCAGGCTGACAAGTACAACGTTCCGCGGATGTGCTTCGTCAACAAGATGGACCGCATGGGCGCGAACTTCTATCGCTGCGTTGACATGATCGTCGACCGCCTCGGCGCGAAGCCGCTGGTGCTGACGCTGCCGATCGGCATCGAAGCCGACTTCGTCGGCGTCGTCGACCTGGTCAAGATGAAGGCTCTGATCTGGAAGAGCGAAGACCTCGGCGCGAAGTTCGAAGAGGCCGAAATTCCGGCCGACTTGGCTGAGAAGGCCAAAGAATACCGCCACGCGCTGCTCGAAACCGCCGTCGAAATGGACGACGCGGCGATGGAAGCTTACCTCGAAGGCAAAGAGCCGGATGAGGAACTGCTCCATGAGTGCATCCGCAAGGGCACCATCGCCCAGAAGTTCGTGCCGGTGATCTGCGGCTCCGCGTTCAAGAACAAGGGCGTGCAGGTCCTTCTCGACTGCGTCATCCGCTATCTGCCGTCTCCGCTCGATCTGCCGGACGTGAAGGGCGTTCTGCCCGGCAAGGACGAGACCCCGGCGTCCCGTAAGCGTCTGCCGAGCGAGCCGTTCTCCGGCATCGCCTTCAAGATCATGAACGATCCGTTCGTCGGTTCGCTCACCTTCGTGCGCATCTACTCGGGCACCCTCGAGAGCGGCACCGGCGTGCAGAACAGCGTGAAGGACAAGAAGGAACGCATCGGCCGCATGTTGCTGATGCATGCCAACAACCGCGAAGAAATCAAGTCGGCCTCGGCCGGCGACATCGTCGCGTTGGTCGGCATGAAGGACACCACCACCGGTGAAACGCTGTGCGATCCGGTGAAGCCGATCATCCTCGAGCGGATGATCTTCCCTGAGCCCGTCATCGAAGTCGCCGTCGAGCCGAAGTCCAAGCCGGACGTCGAGAAGATGGGCATGGCGCTCGCGCGCCTCGCCGCCGAAGACCCGTCCTTGCGGATCTCGACCGATCACGAAAGCGGTCAAACCATCCTCAAGGGCATGGGCGAACTTCACCTTGAAATCATCGTCGACCGTATGCGTCGCGAATTCAAAGTCGAAGCCAACGTCGGCGCGCCGCAGGTGGCCTATCGCGAGACCATCTCCAAGGTCGCGGACATCGATTACACCCACAAGAAGCAGTCGGGCGGTTCGGGCCAGTACGCCCGCGTGAAAATCCGCTTCGAGCCGCAGCCCCCGGGTTCGGGCTACTCGTTCGAGAACGAAGTCATCGGCGGTTCGGTGCCGAAGGAATACGTCCCGGGCGTCGTCAAGGGCCTCGCTGGTTCGATGAACAGCGGCGTCATCGCCGGCTTCCCGATCACCGACCTGAAGGCCGTGCTGTATGACGGCGCGTTCCACGACGTCGACTCTTCGGCGCTCGCCTTCGAAATCGCCGCCCGTGCGGCGGTGCGCGAAGGTCTGCCGAAGGCCGGCCCGAAGCTGCTTGAGCCGGTCATGAAGGTCGAAGTCGTGACCCCGGAAGACTACATGGGCGACGTCATCGGCGACTTGAACAGCCGCCGCGGGCAAGTCAGTGGCATGGATAGCCGCGGTAATGCGCGCGTGATCAACGCGATGGTGCCGCTCGCCAACATGTTCGGTTACGTCAACACGTTGCGCTCCATGAGCCAGGGCCGCGCCCAGTTCACGATGGAGTTCGATCACTACGAGCAAGTGCCGAACAACGTGTCCGACGAAATCAAAGCGAAGATGGCGGGCTAACGCCCGTTCTTGGAAACACAGCTGCTGCTAACGGAGTGAGTCATGGGTAAAGAGAAATTCCAACGCAACAAGCCGCACTGCAACATCGGCACCATTGGTCACGTTGACCATGGCAAGACCTCGCTGACGGCAGCGATCACGAAGGTGCTCGCGGAGACGGGCGGCGCGACGTTCACGGCGTACGACCAGATCGACAAGGCGCCTGAAGAGAAGGCGCGCGGTATCACGATCTCGACGGCGCACGTTGAGTACGAGACGGCGAACCGTCACTACGCGCACGTCGATTGCCCTGGCCACGCCGACTACGTGAAGAACATGATCACGGGAGCCGCGCAGATGGACGGCGCGATCCTGGTTGTGTCGGCCGCCGACGGCCCGATGCCGCAGACGCGCGAACACATCCTTCTGGCCCGCCAGGTCGGCGTGCCGTCGATGGTCGTGTTCCTGAACAAGGTCGACCAGGTCGACGATCCGGAACTGCTGGAACTGGTTGAGCTGGAAGTGCGCGAACTTCTGAGCAAGTACGAATTCCCGGGCGACAAGATCCCGATCATCAAGGGCTCGGCCCTGGCCGCGCTCGAAGGCAAGGACCCCAAGATCGGTCACGACGCGATCCTGGAACTGATGAAGGCGGTGGACAGCTACATCCCGCAGCCGGAACGTCCGAAGGACAAGCCGTTCCTGATGCCGATCGAAGACGTGTTCTCGATCTCGGGCCGCGGCACCGTGGTGACGGGCCGTGTCGAGCGCGGGATCGTGAAGGTCGGCGAAGAAATCGAGATCGTTGGCCTGAAGGACACCGTGAAGACGATCGTCACGGGCGTGGAAATGTTCCGCAAGCTGCTCGACCAGGGCGAGGCGGGCGACAACATCGGCGCGCTGCTGCGCGGCACGAAGCGTGAAGACGTCGAGCGCGGCCAGGTTCTGGCCAAGCCGGGTTCGATCACCCCGCACACGAAGTTCGCCTGCAACTGCTACATCCTGACCAAGGACGAGGGCGGCCGTCACACGCCGTTCTTCTCCAACTACCGTCCGCAGTTCTACTTCCGCACCACGGACGTGACCGGCACGATCGAGCTGCCGGCGGGTACGGAAATGGTCATGCCGGGCGACAACATCCAGATGCAGGTCAACCTGATCGCCCCGATCGCCATGGACGAAGGCCTGCGCTTCGCCATCCGTGAAGGCGGCCGGACCGTCGGATCGGGCGTCGTCGCGAAAATCGTCGAGTAGATAGAGTATTAAGCCGGCATCCCTCTTGGGAGGGATGCCGGTTCCTTTTGAGACCGCGCTAAACAGGGTATTGGGCCATGATCGATAGCCAAAACATCCGCATCCGCCTGAAGGCGTTCGACCATCGTGTGCTGGATCAGTCCACGAAGGAGATCGTCAGCACTGCGAAGCGCACGGGCGCGCAGGTGCGGGGCCCGATTCCGCTGCCGACGCGGATCGAGAAGTTCACCGTTAACCGTTCGCCGCACGTCGACAAGAAGTCGCGCGAACAGTTCGAGATCCGCACTCACCGCCGTCTGCTCGACATCGTCGATCCGACGCCGCAGACCGTCGACGCTTTGATGAAGCTCGACCTGGCCGCCGGCGTCGACGTCGAGATCAAGCTCTAAGCGACAAAGCCTGAAACGAAGGTCACTGTCATGCGTACCGGATTAGTCGCTACAAAAGTTGGGATGACCCGCGTGTTCACCGCGGAAGGCAACCACGTGCCCGTCACCGTATTGAAGGTGGACGGTTTGCAGGTCGTTGGTCAGCGCACCAAGGAAAAGGACGGCTACGTCGCCCTCCAGCTCGGCCTCGGCACCCGCAAGGCCAAGCGCACCAGCCGCCCGCTCAAGGGGCAGTATGCGAAGGTCAAGATCGAGCCGAAGCGCAAGGTCGTTGAGTTCCGCGTCGACGAGAAGGGTTTGATCGACGTGGGCGCAGAGCTCGCGGCGTCGCACTTCGTCGCCGGCCAGAAGGTCGACGTCACCGGCACCACGATCGGTAAGGGTTTTGCCGGCGTTATGAAGCGCTGGAACTTCGCCGGTCTTGAAGCCACGCACGGCGTGTCGGTTTCGCACCGCAGCCACGGCTCGACCGGTCAGCGTCAGGATCCGGGCCGCGTGTTCAAAGGCAAAAAGATGGCTGGCCATCTCGGCGTCGAGCGCGTGACCACCCAGAACCTGGAAGTCGTCTCGGTCGACGACGACAAGGGCTACATCTTCATCAAGGGCGCGGTCCCGGGTCACGATGGCGCTTATGTGCTCGTGCGCGACGCGGTGAAGCAAAAAGCCCACAAGGACGCGCCGGTTCCGGCCGGCCTGAAGGCCAAGAAGGAATAGCGCCGTCATGAAAGCGGACATCATCTCTCTCGACGCCAAGAGCGTCGGCAATCTCGACCTCTCCGACGACATCTTCGGTGCCGAAGTGCGTGGCGATATCCTGCAGCGCGTCGTGCGCTGGCAGCTCGCCAAGCGCCAGGCCGGCACCCACAAGGTGAAGATCCGTCCGGAAGTGCACGGCACGACCAAGAAGCCGTTCCGTCAGAAGGGCACCGGTTCGGCCCGTCAGGGTTCGAAGAAGTCCACCCAGCATCGCGGTGGCGGCATCATCTTCGGACCGGTCGTGCGCAGCCATGCCCATGACCTGCCGAAGAAGATCCGTCGTCTCGGTTTGATCAGCGCGCTGTCGTCCAAGGCGAAGGACGGCAAGCTGGTCGTGATCGACAGCGTCGGCAAGACCACGAAGACCAAGGACCTCGCCGTTCAGTTCAAGAAGCTCGGCTGGGGCCGCGTCCTGATCATCGACGGCGCCGACGTGAACGAGGGTTTCGCGAAGGCCGCCCGCAACATCATGAATGTCGACGTGCTGCCCAGTCAGGGCGCGAACGTGTACGACATCCTCCGCCGCGACACCCTGGTGCTGACCAAGGATGCGGTGGCGAATCTTGAGGAGCGCCTGAAATGAGCAAAGCGCCGAAGAAGACCAAGAAGGCCGACAAGTCCGCCGCCGTCGATCCGGCGATGTACGACCTGATCCGCGCCCCGCTCATCACCGAAAAGGGCACGATGGTGTCCGAATTCAATCAGGTGGTGTTCCGCGTGCCGCTGTCGGCCACCAAGCCGGAGATCAAGACGGCCATCGAAAAGCTGTTCAGCGTCAACGTGCTGGCGGTGAACACGCTCATCTCGAAGGGCAAGCTGAAGCGCTTCCGCGGCCGTCCGGGCCGTCGCAGCGACATAAAGAAGGCGTTCGTGACGCTGGCCGAAGGTCAGTCGATCGACGTTACGACGGGGCTTTAAGCTATGGCATTGAAGACATTCAATCCGATCACGCCGTCTCTGCGCGGCACGGTCCTCGTGGACCGTTCGGACCTGCACAAGGGCAAGCCGCTCAAGCAATTGACTGAGGGCATGCACTCCACCGGTGGGCGTAATCACTCGGGCAAGATCACCAGCCGTTTCATGGGTGGCGGTCACAAGCGCCGCTATCGCATCGTCGACTTCAAGCGCAAGAAGCGCGACATGTCCGCGACGGTCGAGCGCCTCGAGTACGACCCGTACCGCACCGCGTTCATCGCGCTGATCAAGTACGAAGATGGCGAGCAGGCCTACATCCTGGCGCCGCAGCGCCTGAAGGCCGGCGACAAGGTCATTTCCGCGACCGATACCGCCGACATCAAGCCGGGCAACACCATGCCCCTGAAGAACATGCCGGTCGGCACGATCGTGCATAACATCGAGCTGAAGCTCGGCCGCGGCGGCCAGATCGCCCGTTCCGCCGGCTGCTACGCCCAGCTCGTCGGTAAGGACTCCGGTTACGCTCAGGTGCGTCTGTCGTCCGGCGAAGTGCGCATCGTGCGCGGCGAATGTGTCGCCACCATCGGTGCGGTGTCCAACCCGGACAACCAGAACATCAATTTCGGCAAGGCCGGCCGCATGCGGTGGATGGGCTTCAAACCCCATCAGCGCGGCGTGTCGATGAACCCGGTCGACCACCCGTTGGGCGGCGGCGAAGGCAAGACCTCCGGCGGCCGTCACCCGGTCACCCCGTGGGGCAAGCCGACCAAGGGTAAGCGCACCCGTACCAACAAGAAGACGCAGCGCTTGATCATGCGCAGCCGTCATCTCGCCAAGAAAGCCTAAGGGAAACGCACATGGCACGTTCCGTTTGGAAGGGTCCTTTCGTCGATGGGTATCTGCTCAAGAAGGCAGAAACCGTCCGCGCGTCGGGCCGCAACGAAGTGATCAAGATCTGGTCGCGCCGTTCCACCATCCTGCCGCAATTCGTCGGCCTGACGTTCGGCGTGCACAACGGCCACAAGCACATGCCCGTGATGGTCACGGAGAACATGGTCGGTCACAAGTTCGGTGAATTCGCGCCGACCCGCACCTTCCATGGCCACTCCGGCGACAAGAAGGCCACTACCGCTTCGGCGAAGGGTTAAGCCATGAGCAAGAAAGCCGCCCCGCGCCGCCTCGCCGATACGGAAGCCCGGTCCTTCTCCCGGTCGATCCGCGTCAGCCCGCGCAAGCTCAACCTCCTGGCCCAGTCGATCCGCGGCAAGAGCGCCGAAGCCGCGCTCGCTCAGCTGTCGTTCTCGCCGAAGCGTATCGCCGAAGACGTCCGCAAGGTTCTCGAGTCCGCGATCGCCAATGCCGAGAACAACCATCAGCTCGACGTCGACCAGCTTGTCGTGTCGGAAGCCTATGTCGGCAAGGGTATCGTCATGAAGCGCTGGCGTCCGCGCGCCCGTGGCCGCGTCGGCCGCATCGCGAAGCCGTTCAGCAATCTCACCATCATCGTGCGTGAGAAGAGTGAGAAGGGGGAGACCGCCTAATGGGTCAAAAAGTAAATCCTGTCGGTCTGCGGCTCGGTATCAACCGGACCTGGGACTCCCGCTGGTACGCGACGAAGGCTCAGTACGGCAAGCTGCTGCACGAAGACCTGGCGATCCGCGAATACCTGAAGAGCAAGCTGGCCCAGGCCGGCGTCTCGAAGATCATCATCGAGCGCCCGGCGAAGAAGGCCCGCGTGACCATTCACACCGCCCGTCCGGGCGTGGTGATCGGAAAGAAGGGCGCCGACATCGAAGTGATCCGCAAGGATCTCTCCAAGATGACCGGAAGCGAAGTGAACCTGAACATCGTCGAAATCCGTAAGCCGGAAATCGACGCGACCCTGGTGGCCGAAAACATCGCCCAGCAGCTCGAGCGCCGCGTGGCTTTCCGCCGCGCCATGAAGCGCGCCGTGCAGGCCGCGATGCGTCTGGGCGCCGAAGGCATCCGCATCACCTGCGCCGGCCGTTTGGGCGGCGCGGAAATCGCCCGCACGGAGTGGTATCGCGAAGGCCGCGTGCCGTTGCACACCCTGCGCGCGGACGTGGACTACGGCGAGGGCACCGCCAAGACCACCTACGGCACCTGCGGCGTGAAGGTGTGGGTGTTCAAGGGCGAGATCCTCGAGCACGACCCGATGGCCCAGGATAAACGTCTCGGCGACCAGACTCAGACCGCGCAGCCGTCGCGCGAGCCGCGCTCTTAGTAAGGCCCACGCGACCCGGAATGGATTGAACGACCATGTTGCAGCCAAAACGTACGAAATACCGGAAGGCCTTCAAGGGCCGGATTCACGGCACCGCCAAGGGCGGCTCCACGCTCAACTTCGGCTCTTTCGGGCTGAAGGCGCTTGAGCCGGAGCGCGTCACCGCGCGCCAGATCGAGGCCGCCCGCCGCGCGCTCACCCGCTTCATGAAGCGCCAGGGCCGCGTGTGGATCCGGATTTTCCCGGATGTGCCGGTGTCGAAGAAGCCCGCCGAAGTCCGCCAGGGTAAGGGCAAGGGCACGCCGGAATTCTGGATCTGCCGGGTGAAGCCTGGCCGCATCATGTTCGAGGTCGACGGCGTGAACGAAGCGACCGCGCGTGAAGGTTTCACGCTCGCCGCCGCCAAGCTGCCGATCAAGACCAAGATGATCGCGCGCGTCGGTTAAGAGGAAAACGTCATGGCTAAAGCACAAGACCTGCGCGGCAAGAGCAACGACGAACTCGAAGGCCGTCTCGCCGAGCTGAAGAAAGAGCAGTTCAACCTGCGCTTCCAGAAGGCTTCGGGGCAGCTTGCGAACACCGCTCAGGTGAGCGTCGTGCGTCGCGAGATCGCCCAGATCAAGACGATCCTCACCGAAAAGCGCGCCCAAGCGTAAGGAAACGGAAAAATGCCGAAACGAATCCTCCAGGGCGTCGTCGTCTCCGACAAACAAGACAAGACCATTGTCGTGCGCGTCGAACGCCGCCTGATGCACCCGATCTACAAGAAGTTCATTCGTCGCTCGAAGAAGTACGCGGCGCATGACGAAGCCAATGTCAGCAAGATCGGCGACGTGGTGCGTATCCGCGAATGCCGCCCGATTTCCAAGAACAAGACCTGGGAGCTGGTGAAGGAAGAAGGCTGAGAAGCCGTTCCGTCATCGACACTCACAGAAGGACGTAAGTCATGATTCAGATGCAGAGTAACTTGGACGTCGCCGACAACTCCGGCGCCAAGCGCGTGATGTGCATTAAGGTGCTGGGCGGCTCGAAGCGCCGTTTCGCCGCCATCGGTGACATCATCGTCGTGTCCGTGAAGGATGCGATCCCGCGCGGCCGCGTGAAGAAGGGTGACGTGCACCGCGCCGTGATCGTGCGCACCGCGAAGGAGCTGCGCCGCCAGGACGGCACCTCCATCCGCTTCGACCGCAACGCCGCCGTGCTGATCAACAAGCAGGGCGAACCGATCGGCACGCGTATCTTTGGACCGGTCACTCGCGAACTGCGCGGCAAGAAGTTCATGAAGATCGTTTCGCTCGCGCCGGAGGTGTTGTGATGGCCGCTAAGCTCAAGATCAAGAAGGGCGATAAGGTCATCGTCCTCACCGGTCGCGACAAGGGCCGTACCGGCGAAGTCGTGAAGGCGCTGCCGCGCGAAAACCGCGTGATCGTGCAGGGCGTGAATGTCGTGAAGCGTCATACCAAAGCTTCGCAGGCGTCGAATGGCGGCATCATCGAGAAGGAGGCGTCGATCCACGTCTCCAACGTCGCTCACATCGACCCGAAGGATAACAAGGCGACCCGGATCGGGTTCAAGGTTCTCGAAGACGGCCGCAAGGTGCGCGTGGCGCGCCGGTCCGGCGTAGAGATCGACCAGTAAGGACGACGGCAATGGCGCGTTTGCACAAGCATTTCGACGAAGTGGTCCGGAAGTCGCTGACGGAGAAGTTCAGCTACGGCAATCCGATGCAGGTCCCGCGCCTGACGAAGATCGTCATCAACATGGGCGTGGGCGAAGCTTCGCAGGACAAGAAGAAGATCGAAGGCGCGGTCGATAACCTCACCGCCATCGCCGGCCAGAAGCCGGTGATCACCAAGTCCCGCAAGGCGATCGCGAACTTCAAGCTGCGCGAGAACCAGATCGTCGGCTGCACCGTCACCCTGCGCAAGCAGCGGATGTACGAGTTCCTCGACCGCCTGATCAATATCGCCATGCCGCGCATCCGCGACTTCCGCGGCGTGTCGGGCAAGAGCTTCGACGGCGCGGGCAATTACAACATGGGCCTCAAGGAACAGTTGGTGTTCCCGGAGATCAATTACGACAAGGTCGACAAGGTCCGCGGCATGAACATTACGATTTGCACCACGGCTAAGACCGACGAGGAAGCCCGCGCGCTCCTCGAAGGTTTCGACATGCCGTTCCAGAAATAGCGGGAGCAGGATCCCATGGCAAAAACATCCACCGTTCAACGCAACGTCAAACGCCGCCGCATGGCGAAGTCGTTGGGCAACAAGCGCGCGAAGCTCAAGGCCGTCATCATGAACAAGGAGACGAACGATGAAGATCGTTTCTCCGCCGTTCTGAAGCTGGCCCAGGTTCCGCGCAATTCCGCGAAGGTGCGGATCCGCAATCGCTGCGAACTCACCGGCCGTCCGCGCGCCGTGTATCGCAAATTCAAAATGGCCCGCAACAAGCTGCGGGAGCTGGCCTCCAAGGGTCAGATCCCCGGCATGGTCAAGTCGAGCTGGTAAGGAGACACCGCCCCAATGTCTATGTCAGATCCCTTGGGCGATTTGCTAACTCGCATCCGCAATGGACAGCGAGCCGGCAAATCCGTCATCACCACGCCGGCTTCCAAGCTGCGCGAGAACCTCCTGAAGGTGCTGGAGCGCGAAGGCTACATCCGTAGCTTCGAGCGCTACGACGTGCGCGCCGGCATCGCGGAGATCAAGATCGAGCTCAAGTACAATGAAGGCGAGCCCGTGATCAACGAGATCACCCGCGTCTCCAAGCCGGGACGTCGCGTGTACGCGAAGATCAAGGACCTGCCGAAGGTCTACAACGGCCTGGGCATCTCGATCCTGTCCACGCCGCGCGGCGTCATGTCGGACCAAGAGGCCCGTCAGGCGAACGTCGGCGGCGAAGTGCTCTGCCAGATCTTCTAATTCAAACCCGGCCGGTGGGCCGGGGCGATCAAGGAAGCGAAATATGTCGCGCGTAGGTAAAAACCCGGTGGCCATCCCGTCAGGCGTCACCGCCACTCTGAACGGCAAGCTGCTCGTCGTGAAGGGCAAGCTCGGCGAGCTGAAGCTGAACATCTCTGACGAAGTGGAAACTTCGGTCGCGGATGGCAAGGTGTCGGTGAAGCCGCGGTCCGAGACCAAGCGCGCCCGCGCGCAGTGGGGCACCACGCGCGCGCTCATCAACAACATGGTGAAGGGCGTCAGCCAGGGCTACAAGAAGACGCTCGAGCTCAACGGCGTCGGCCTGAAGGCTGCGGCCCAGGGCAAGAAGCTCAACCTGGCGCTGGGCTTCTCTCACGACGTGAACTTCGCGATCCCGGAAGGCGTCGAGGTCAAGACGCCGACCCCGACCTCCATCGAAATCACTGGCGCCGACCGTCAGCGCGTCGGTCAGGTTGCGGCGAACATCCGCGGTTACAAGGGTCCTGAGCCTTACAAGGGCAAGGGCATCAAGTACTCGGATGAGACGATCCTGCGCAAAGAAGGCAAGAAGAAGTAAGGGCCCGTCATGTCCAGCACATATAAATCCACCAGCCGCCGTCGCGCGCGCACGCGTTTTGCGGTCAAGGCCGCGGCGCACGGTCGTCCGCGCCTCTCGGTGCATCGTTCGGGCAAGCACATCTATGCCCAGGTCATCGCCGACGACGAAGGCAAGACCCTCGCCGCCGCCTCCAGCATCGATTCCGAGCTGAAGGGCAAGGTGAAGGGCCTCACGAAGGAAACCGCGGCTGCCGTCGGTAAGTTGGTGGCGGAGCGCGCGAAGAAAGCCGGCGTGACCGCGGTCGTGTTCGATCGCGGCTCCTACATGTTCCACGGCCGTATCAAGGCTCTGGCCGATGCCGCCCGTGAGGGCGGACTGCAGTTCTAAGGGAATAGATATATGGCACGCACTCCGACAGGCGGTAACGAGCGCGACGGTGGTCGCGGTGGCGAACGCGAAGGCGGTCGCGGTCGCGGACGCGGCGGCGAACGCGACAATCGTGGCGGTGAGCGCGGCGGTCGCGACGATCGCGGCGGCGACGAGTTCATCGACAAGCTCGTCCACATCAACCGCGTCGCCAAGGTGGTGAAGGGCGGACGTCGTTTCGCATTCGCAGCCCTGGTCGTGGTGGGCGACGCCAAGGGCCGCGTCGGCTTCGGTTCGGGCAAGGCCCGCGAAGTGCCGGAAGCGATCCGCAAGGCCACCGAGTCCGCGAAGCGCCAGATGTTCAAGGTGCCGCTGCGCGAAGGTCGCACGCTGCATCACGATCTCTACGGCCGCTTCGGCGCCGGCAAGGTCATCCTGCGCGCGGCTCCGGCCGGTACCGGCATCATCGCCGGCGGTCCGATGCGCGCCGTGTTCGAGACCATGGGCATTCAGGACATCGTCTCGAAGAGCGTCGGTTCCAACAATCCGCACAACATGGTGAAGGCCACCCTCGTGGCGCTGAAGTCCATGACCAGCCCGCGTGCCGTTGCCGCCAAGCGCGGCAAGAAGGTCGCGGAAATCGTCGGCCGCCGTGAAGAACCGGCCAAAGAAGCCGCTAAGGAGGCCTAGGTCCTATGGCTGCCAAGAAGAAGACTTCTGAGAAGAAGACCGTCACCGTGACTCAGGTGCACAGCGCTGCGGGCCGCTACCAGGCTCAGCGCGGGACCCTGATCGGCCTCGGTCTGAACAAGATCCGTCGCACCTCCACCCTGGAAGATACCCCGGCGGTGCGCGGCATGATCAATGCGGTAAAGCACCTCGTCACTGTGGACGAAGGCTGATCCACACCCCATGTACGGGCGGAGCTTCCGAAAGGGGGCGCCGCAGGACAGGGTGCGGCGTGAAGGACGAAGCAAATGAAACTCAATGAATTGCGCCCGCGCGCGGGCTCGACCAAGACCCCGAAACTGCTCGGTCGCGGTATCGGTTCCGGCCTCGGCAAGACCTCGGGCCGCGGCGTAAAGGGTCAGAAGGCGCGTACCGGCGTCGCCGTGAACGGGTTCGAAGGCGGCCAAATGCCGCTGTTTCGCCGCCTGCCGAAGCGCGGCTTCAGCCCGATCGCGCGCAAGAAATTCGTGCCGATCAACGTCGGTAACTTGCAGTCCGCCATCGACAGCAAGCGCCTCGATCCGTCCAAGACCGTCACGGCGGAAAGCCTGGTCGAAGCCGGCATCCTGCGCCGCGCGCACGACGGCGTGCGCCTGCTCGGCGACGGCGAACTGAAGACGAAGCTCACCATCGAAGTCGCCGGCGCGACCAAGACCGCCCTGGCCGCGGTTGAGAAGGCCGGCGGCAGCGTGAAGCTGCTCGAAGCTGAAAAGGCCGCCAAGCACGCGGCTGCTCCGTTGAAGGGTAAGAAGGCCCCGACCAAGCGCGCCGCGCGCGCGAAGGCGGCGGCTGAGAAGAAGGCCTCGCGCGCGTAAGCGGGGTTTGCGTTGCCGCCTCACGGCGGGAACGCAGGAGTTAAAATGTTAGGCCGCGAGCCGCGGTAAGGAAGGCTCCCGAAGTGGGGCGTTTCTCGCGGCTTGTGCGCATTTTGGAGACGGGTATGGCTTCTGCTGCCGACCAGTTAGCTGCGAATATCAATCTCGGCGTCTTTTCCAAGGCGACGGAGCTGAAGCGCCGTATCTGGTACACGCTCGGAATGCTGATCGTTTACCGCATGGGCACGTTCATCACGCTGCCCGGCATCGATCCGGCCGTCATGGCCGACATCATCAAGACGCAGAGCGCGGGCGTGCTGGGCATGTTCGACGTGCTCGCCGGCGGCGCGTTGTCGCGCATGAGCATCTTCGCGCTGAACATCATGCCGTACATCTCGGCGTCGATCATCATCCAGCTCATGTCGTCGGTGAATCCCACCCTTGAGAACATGAAGAAAGAGGGGGTCGCGGGCCGCATCAAGCTCAACCAGTACACCCGCTATCTCACCGTCGCGATCACCGGCCTGCAAGCGCTCGGCATCGCATCGGGCCTAGAGTCCGCCACGGGCTCCACCGGCGCGGCCGCCGTGATGGCGCCGGGCGTCTTCTTCAAGTTCACGACGATCATCACGCTCGTCGGCGGCACCATGTTCCTGGTGTGGCTGGGCGAGCAAATCAGTGAACGCGGCATCGGCCAGGGCATCTCGCTCCTGATTTTCGCCGGTATCGTCGCGGGCCTTCCGGGCGCGATCGCGCAGACCCTCGAACTCGGCCGTACCGGCGCCATCTCGCCGTTCGTCATCGTCTTCCTCGGCGTCGGTTCGATCGCTGTGATCGCCTTCATCGTGTTCGTCGAACTCGCCCAGCGGCGCATCCTGGTTCAGTATCCGAAGCGACAGCAAGGCAACAAGGTGTTCGGCGGCGAAAGCTCGCACCTGCCGCTGAAGCTCAACACCGCCGGCGTCATCCCGCCGATCTTCGCGAGTTCCATGCTCCTTCTGCCGCTCACCATCGCGGGCTTTCAATCGAAGGGCTCGGGCGAAGGCATCCTGAACACCATCGGCGTGCTGCTCGGTCGCGGCCAGCCGCTCTACCTCGTTCTGTATTCCTTGCTGATCGTGTTCTTCGCGTTCTTCTACACCGCCGTGATGTTCAATCCGAAAGAGACCGCGGAATCCTTGCGCAAGTTCGGCGGCTTCATTCCGGGGATCCGCCCCGGCGCGAATACCGCGGAACATCTCGACTACGTGCTCACCCGCCTCTCCACCGTCGGCAGCATTTACCTCATCGTCGTCTGTCTGTTGCCTGAAATTCTGATCTCAAAGATGTCCGTGCCGTTCTACTTCGGCGGCACCAGTCTCATGATCGTGGTCAACGTCGTGCTCAACACGATGCAGCAGATCCAGGGGCACCTTCTTGCCCACCAGTATGAGGGCCTGCTGAAGAAGTCGCGGCTGCGGGGCCGCAAGTAGGGGGCGATGGCGAAACGGCTCATCCTGATGGGTCCGCCCGGGGGCGGTAAGGGGACCCAGGCGAAGAAGATCCAGGACCGCTACGGGATCCCGCAGCTGTCCACCGGCGACATGCTGCGCGCCGCGGTTGGCGCCGGGACGCCGATCGGGAAGCAGGCCAAGGCGGTGATGGATGCCGGCAAGCTGGTGTCCGACGACATTATGGTGGGTCTGATCTCCGAACGGATCGATCAGGCGGACTGCAAGACGGGGTTTATCCTGGACGGCTTCCCGCGGACCATTCCGCAGGCGGAAGCTCTGGATAAGCTGCTGAAATCTAAGGGAATTAAGCTCGATTCCGTGATCGAGGTTCAAGTCCCGGACGAAAAGTTGGTCACCCGTATCACCGGGCGCTTCACCTGCAAGAAGTGCGGCGAGGGTTACCACGACACTTTCAAGACCCCCAAGAACGCGGGGGTTTGCGATGTTTGCGGCAGTGCCGAGTTCACCCGGCGGGCCGATGACAACGCGGAGACGGTTAAGGCCCGGCTGGCGGCTTACCACGCCCAGACGGCCCCATTACTGCCCTACTACGAGGGCCAGGGGCTTCTGAAGGTGGTGGACGGCGACCGGGATATGAACGTGGTTACGGCCGATTTGGAGGCCATTTTAGGTCGTTGAGGGTGCGTTGACTCGGAAAGCTAACTGCCTATAATGGCGCGCTTTTCGGGTTGCCGAGGCCCCCAACTTACAACTTTAGAGATCAACAAGGAGTACGCGCCTTGGCACGTATCGCTGGCGTTAATTTAGCAACAAACAAGCGGGTGGTGATCGCCCTCCGCTACATCTACGGCATCGGCCCGACCAATGCCGCGCAGATCATCGAGCGTGTTGGCATCGACCCGACGCGTCGCGTGAATCAGCTGACCGAAGACGAGATCATTCGTATTCGCGATGCGATCGACCGCGACTTCTCCGTCGAGGGCGACCTGCGCCGCGAAGTGGCGATGAACATCAAGCGCTTGATGGACCTCGGCTGCTACAAGGGCCTGCGTCACCGCAAGGGCCTGCCGGTTCACGGCCAGCGTACGCACACCAACGCCCGCACCCGCAAGGGTCCGGCGAAGCCGATCGCTGGCAAGAAGAAAGTCACGAAGTAACGCGAGGAGTGCGGCCGCGATCCGCGCGGCCCACGACCCGAAGCACCTGGCACGAGAGAAGACGATCCCATGGCTAAAGCAGAAACCTCCGCTCCTGCAGCAAACGCTCCCGCCGCTGGTGGCGCGCCGCGCGCCCGCAAGCGCGAGCGCAAGAACATCAGCTCGGGCATCGCGCACGTGAACGCGACCTTCAACAACACGATGATCACCATCACCGACGTGCAGGGCAACACCATCGCGTGGGCCTCCGCCGGCGCGCAGGGCTTCAAGGGCTCGCGCAAGTCGACGCCGTACGCCGCGCAGGTTGCCGCGGAAGGTGCGGGCCGCAAGGCGATGGAACATGGCATGAAGGTGCTGTCGGTGCTCGTAAAGGGCCCAGGCACGGGCCGTGAGTCGGCGCTGCGCGCGCTGCAGGCGGTCGGCTTCACCGTGACGTCCATCCAGGACGTGACCCCGGTGCCGCACAACGGCTGCCGTCCGCGGAAGCGCCGTCGCGTCTGATTTCAGTTTGCGCAACGCTGGCGGTCGCGGACCTTTTTCGCGCAACGCCGGCTGATGCGTATCAGAACTAAACCCGAGTATTGGGGACAGCTGCCGTGATCCAGAAAAACTGGCAAGAAATGATCAAGCCGTCGAAGCTCAACGTTGAGACGGGCGACGACCACCGCCGTTTGGCCACCATCGTCGCTGAACCGCTCGAGCGCGGCTTCGGCGTGACGCTGGGCAACGCGCTTCGCCGCGTGCTCCTGTCCTCGCTGCAGGGTGCGGCCGTCACGTCGATCCGCATCGATGGCGTGTTGCACGAATTCTCCTCCGTGCCGGGCGTGCGCGAAGACGTCACCGACCTGATCCTGAACATCAAGCAGCTGGCGCTCACGCTGCATGGCGACGGCCCGAAGCGCATGACGCTGAAGGCCAAGGGTCCGGGTGCGGTCACCGCCGGTCAGATCCAGACCCCGGCCGACATCGAAATCATGAATCCGGATCTCGTGATCTGCCACCTCGACGAAGGTGCGAACCTCTCGATCGAGTTCGAGGTCAACACCGGCAAGGGTTACGTCGCCGCCGTGAACAACCGCAAGGAAGACGATCCGATCGGGCTGATCCCGGTGGACGCGATCTTCTCGCCGGTGCGTCGCGTGGCCTACAAGGTCGACAACACCCGCGTCGGTCAGCAGACCGACTACGACCGTCTGTCGATGACCGTCGAGACCAACGGCGCGGTGAAGCCGGAAGACGCGGTGGCGCTCGCCGCCCGCATCGTCCAGGACCAGCTGAAGCTGTTCATCAACTTCGACGAGCCGCAGGCCGCGCTCACCGAGCGCGTGGACGACGAACTGCCGTTCAACAAGAACCTGTTGCGCAAGGTCGATGAGCTCGAGTTGTCGGTGCGTTCCGCCAACTGCCTCAAGAACGACAACATCATCTACATCGGCGACCTGGTCCAGAAGACGGAAGCCGAGATGCTGCGCACGCCGAACTTCGGCCGCAAGTCGCTCAACGAGATCAAGGAAGTGCTCGCCCAGATGGGCCTGCACCTCGGCATGGAAATCGCCAATTGGCCGCCTGAGAACATCGAAGAGCTGGCCAAGAAGCTCGAAGAGCCGTTCTAGATTTAAGTTGATACCGGGCCACGGTGGCCCACCCGCCGACGATCCTGGTTCTTTGAACCGCGGCGTCAGCGAACCGCAATCGGTCCTCGTGCGCGAGGCCAGAGTGATAGGAGACTTAAGATGCGTCACGGAATGGGTACTCGTAAGCTCAATCGCACCAAGGCACACCGCCGCGCCTTGTTCGCGAACCTCGCCAACGCTCTGCTCAAGCACGAGCAGATCTCCACCACTCTGCCGAAGGCGAAGGACCTGCGTCCCTACGTCGAGAAGCTGATCACCCTGGGCAAGACCGGCTCGCTCCACGCCCGCCGTCAGGCCGCGTCGAAGCTGCGCGATGACGCGGTGGTGGCGAAGCTCTTCAGCGTGATCGGTCCGCGCTACAAGGATCGCTCCGGCGGCTACACCCGCATCCTGAAGGCCGGCTTCCGCCATGGCGACGCCGCCCCGATGGCGGTCATCGAACTGGTTGACCGCGACCTTGACGCTAAGGGTCTGGACTCCGGTCCGAAGCCCGAGCCGAAGCAGGCCGACGAAGCGCCCGTCTAGATCAACAGCGTCTAAATCTAAAGACGCCACGCTCCGAACTCACCCAAAAGGGGCAGCCGCCAGGCTGCCCCTTTTTGCTACGCTCTCTCTGGTCCGGGGAGGGATGCATGCGCGCTTGCCTGATCGCCGTTCTGATGGCTGTGGCGGGGTTTCCCGCCGCGCAGGCGCATAGCCCTACCGCGCCGGTAAAACTCGAGACCGGCCTCGTGATCGGGCTCGAGCACAACGGCGTCGAATTCTTCAAAGGCATCCCTTACGCCGCCCCGCCCGTGGGGTCCTTGCGCTGGCGCGCCCCCCAGCCCGCTGCGGCCTGGAAAGGCGAGCGCTTGATGGAGGAGTTCGGGAAGGCGTGCCCGCAGAAGCCCCGCGCGGACGAACTCGGGTTCGCCCTGCGGCCCGAGGACATGAGCGAGGATTGCCTCACCATCAATGTGTGGCGCCCCGAAAAGATGTCGGCGGCCAAGAAGTTGCCGGTGCTCGTCTGGATTCACGGTGGCGGATTCACCGAAGGCTCGTCGTCCAAACCGATCTACGACGGCACGGCGCTCGCCAAGGGCGGCCTCGTGTTCGTGTCTTTCAATTATCGCCTCGGCCGCCTGGGCATCTTCGCGCATCCGGCGCTGACGAAGGAAAATGCCGACGGCGGACGCTTGGCCAACTACGGCCTCATGGATCAGATCGCGGCGCTGCAATGGGTGAAGCGCAATATCGCGGCCTTCGGTGGCGATCCGGATCAGGTCACCATTTTCGGCAACTCCGCCGGCGCTGCCTCGGTGGATGCTTTGATGATCGCGCCGGACGCGCGCGGCCTGTTCCACAAGGCCATCTCGCAGTCCGGCTACGGCCGCGGGGATTATCAGCGTGTCTCCGCCACCAGCCCGCAAGGTTACCGCTCGGGCGAGGCGGACGGTCTCGATCTCGCCGCGGCCATTGGATTGAAGGACACGGACCTCGCCGCCTTGCGCGTCGCACCGGCGGACAAGATCGTCGCCGTGCCGATCATGTCCGAGACGATCTTCACCTTCATGCTCGACGGCAAGACGCTGACGCGCGATCTCTGGGACGCCTTCCGCCGTGGCGAAGAAGCGCCGGTGCCGTTCGTCATCGGTTCCAACACCCATGAGACGCCGGCGGGTGACGCGGTCGCGGAGCGCCAGAAGCGCCCCCTGAAGGGCTTGGATGTCTCGTCGCTGATCGCGGCTTACGGCGGGCAGGCCGCGTACAACGATCACATCGGCAGCGATATCTCCTTCACCGAACAGGCGCGGTCCCTGGCGAACCTGCATCGAAAGAACGGTCACCCGGCCTACCTCTACGTGTTCGGCGCGGTAACGGCGGAAGACGCCGCCGCCGGCAAGGGCGCGGGCCATGGCACGGAACTGCGCTACGTGTTCGAGACCTTGCGCCTCGGCAAGAAGCCGATCGCCGATCCGGCGAACGTGAAGATCGCCCAGACCATGAGCCATATGTGGCGCGCCTTCGCCGTATCGGGCAATCCCTCCGCGCCGAATATCCCATGGCCTGCCTACGACGGCGTCCGCGTCATGCACTTTACCCGCGACGGTGCGAAGGTCGCGCCGGACCCGCGCAATCCACGCCTCGACGCGCTTCACGCGTTGCTCGACCCGCGTTCCTAAGGAGAACTGCCATGCGCGCCATTCTGCTCGTTGCTGTCCTGACCCTGTCGGGGCTTGCACAGGCGGCCGTCATCACCAACAAGGTGCCGACCGACAAGGGTCTCGTCACCGGCGTTGCCGCCGACGGCGTGGAAAGCTTCAAGGGCATTCCCTTCGCCGCGCCGCCCGTGGGCGACTTGCGCTGGCGCGCGCCGCAGCCGGCGGAAGCCTGGAAGGGCATGAAGGCCGCCGATAAATATGGCGCTGGCTGCATGCAGATTCTGCGTGACGGCAGCCTGACCGGTAATCCCGACAGCATCAGCGAGGATTGCCTCACCCTCAACGTCTTCCGCCCGGCGGGCGCGGCGAAGAACCTGCCGGTGATGGTGTGGATTTACGGCGGCGGACTCTCCGGCGGGGCGGGTGGATTGCCGGTCCATGAGGGTGCCGCGTTCGCCAAGGGCGGCGTGATCCTGGTGCACTTCAACTATCGCCTCGGGCGCCTTGGTTTCTTCGCGCATCCGGCACTGGTCGCGGAGAACGCGGACGGCGGCCGCTTCGGCAACTACGGCCTGCTTGATCAGATCGCGGCCCTCAAGTGGGTGCAGAAGAACATCGCGGCCTTCGGCGGCGACCCGAACAACGTCACCATCTTCGGCGAATCCGCCGGTGCCTACTCGGTCTTGACGCTCATGGTCGCCCAGGAAGCGCGCGGCCTGTTCCACAAGGCGATCTCCCAGTCGGGCTACGGCCGTGGCCCGTACCCACGCGTGTCCGAGGCGGCCAAGAACGGCGCGCGCATGGCGGAAGCCGCCGGCCTCAAGGACGCGACCGCCGCAGACTTGCGCGCACTGCCGGCGGAGAAGGTCATCGCCAGGTACGAGGGTATCGACAGCTTCCCCACGTTCACGCGCGACGACAAGACGATCGCCGTGGACATGTGGGATGCATTCCGCCAGGGCACGGCAGCGCCGGTGCCGCTGATCATCGGCGCCAACAGCCAGGAAGCCCCAGCGGCGACGGAATTGAACGAGTCCACCTTCCGCGGCATGGTCGCCGCATCCGATGTGCCCACTCTGGAGGACGCTTACGGCGGGCGGGCAGCCTTGCTGGCCAACATTGGCGGCGATCTTGGGTTCGCCGAACAGGCCCGCAGCATGGCGCGCATCCACGCCGCCAAGGGCCATCCGACCTATCTGTACAGCTTCGGCGTGGTGTCGGCGGCGGATGTGGCGGAAGGAAAGGGGGCGCGCCACGCCACCGATATCCGCTACGTCTTCGACACCCTGCCGTCGCAGCCGAAGCCGGTGGTCGATCCGGTTCCCGCGGTGGCCAAGACCATCAACGGCTATTGGCGCGCCTTCGCCGCCACCGGCACCCCCAACGTCTCCTGGCCCAAGTACGACGGCAAGACCGTCATGCTGTTCACCCGCGACGGTGCCAACGCGATCCCCGATCCGCGCAACGCCCGTCTCGACGCGCTGACGAAAATCGTCGGCCCGAAGTCGTAAGGAGCCCCCATGCGTATTTTTGCCTTCGCTCTGTTTCTCGCTGCGTCGACCGCTGCCGCAGACCCGGTGAAGATCGACACCGGCCTCGTCTCCGGCGTGACCGCCGACGGTGTGGAAAGCTTCAAGGGCATTCCCTATGCCGCCCCGCCGGTCGGAAACTTGCGTTGGCGCGCGCCGCAGCCGGCGGCGAAATGGCAGGGCGTGAAGGCCGCTGACACGTTCGGCAAGGTCTGCATGCAGAGCGTTAGCGACAATCCGGGTGCCGGCGCAAAGCGCGAGGTTCAGAGCGAGGATTGCCTCTCGCTCAATATCTATCGCCCGGTTGGCGCCACCAAGCTGCCGGTGATGGTCTGGATCCACGGCGGCGCGCTGCTCACCGGTTCCTCGTCCCTCTCAGTCTACGACGGCACCGCCTTCGCCAAGGGCGGCGTGATCCTGGTCAGCATCAACTACCGCATGGGCCGCCTCGGCTTCTTCGCCCATCCCGCCCTCACCAAGGCCAATGCGGACAAGGGCCGCCTGGGCAACTACGGCCTCATGGACCAGATCGCCGCCCTGCAATGGGTGAAGCGCAACATCACGGCGTTCGGCGGCGATCCCGGCAACGTCACCATCTTCGGCGAAAGCGCCGGCGGCCTGTCGGTGAACGGCCTCATGGTTTCCCCGGAAGCGCGCGGCCTGTTCCACAAGGCGATCTCGCAATCGGGTTATGGGCGCGGCCAGTTCTTCCACTTGAAGGAACCCACATCCAACAGCGATCTCTCCGCCGAAGCCGAAGGGCTCGCGGTGGCGAAAGCCGTCGGCAAGGAGAACGCCGATCTCGCGACCTTGCGCAAGGTCCCGGCGGACGAACTGGTGGCGACCAGCAAAGACGGATTTGTCTACTTCATCCAGGACGGCAAGACGATCGTCGAGGACATGTGGGAGACCTTCCGCAAAAACAAGGAAGCGCCGGTACCCTTCTTGATCGGCTCCAACAGCCAGGAAGGTCCCTACGGCGCCAATCTCAACGACCCGCGCTTCCGCAAGACCGTGCCGGCCTCGAACGACGCGGCCCTGATCAAGGCTTACGGCGGCGAGGGGTACTACGCTCTTCACGTCAGCAGCGACGTGACCTTCACCCAGCAAGCCCGCGCCCTCGCGCGCATGCACCAGCAGAACGGTCATCCCACCTTCCTCTACGTCTTCGGCGTCGTCTCGCCGCAGGATACGGTGCTGGGTAAGGGCGCTCCCCACGCGGCGGAACTGCGCTATGTGTTCAACACTCTCGACCGCGGCGCGAACCCCATCACCGACGATTCCCAGAAGAACGCCGCCCGTGCCCTGAACCGCTTCTGGCGCGAGTTCGCGATCAAAGCTGATCCGTCCGTGCCGGACCGCACCGCGTGGCCGAAGTACGACGGCCACGGCATCATGTCCTTCATGCGCGACAAGCCGCATTACCTCAGCGTCGATCCCCGCGAGGGCCGCCTCGACGCCCTGTCCGCCGTCGTCGATCCGAAATCGTAGGGAGCCGCCGCCATGCGTATCGCTCTGATCGCCGCGTTCCTCGTCGCCTCTGGCTTGGCGCAGGCCGCCGTGAGCACGCAGAAAGTGCCCACGGACAAAGGCCTCGTCCTCGGTGTCTCCGACAGCGGCGTCGATGTGTTTAAAGGCATTCCGTTCGCCGCGCCGCCCGTGGGGCCCTTGCGCTGGCGCGCGCCGCAGCCGGCGGAAGAGTGGAAAGGCGTGCGCGCCGCCGACAATTACGGCGCCACTTGCATGCAGGAAGTGAAGAAGCCGCCGCAAACGGTGATCCCCCGCGAAACCCAGAGCGAGGACTGCCTCACCCTCAACGTCTTCCGGCCGGTAAACGCGAAGCAGCTTCCCGTGATGGTGTGGATCCACGGCGGCGGCCTCACCGCCGGCGCGAACTCACTGCCGACCTATGACGGCACGGCCTTCGCCAAGGGCGGCGTCGTGCTGGTGTCGATCAATTATCGCGTCGGTCGTCTCGGCTTCTTCGCCCACGCGGCGCTGAGCAAGGAGAATGCCGACGGCGGCCGCCTCAGCAACTACGGCCTGATGGATCAGATCGCCGCCCTTCAATGGGTGAAGCGCAACATCGCGGCCTTCGGCGGCGATCCTAACAACGTCACCATCTTCGGTGAATCCGCCGGCGGCCAATCCGTCGACGCGCTGATGATCTCCCCGCCGGCGCGCGGCCTGTTCCACAAGGCGATCTCCCAGTCGGGCTACGGCCGCGCCTATCACATCCGCATCAAGGACACCGCGCCCAACGGTCAGGCCTCGGGCGAAACCGAAGGCGCCGCGCTCGCGAAGCAATGGGGCCTTGAGTCAGCGGATCTCGCCGCCTTGCGCGCGCTGCCCGCCGCCACCATCGCCGACAAGTCGCCCACGTTCGGCGCGAGCCTCGATCTCTATCTCGACGGCAAGATCATCGACCAAGAACTCTGGGCCGCGTTCCGCGCCGGCAAGGAAGCGCCCGTGCCGTTCATGATCGGCTCCACCGGCCTCGAGTTCCCGGACAACGCCAACGCGGACCGCACCATCCGCAAATACATCTCAGAGGCGGAGGAGGCGCAACTCGAACCCACCTACGGCCCGCGTCCGGCCCGCGCGTTCGATCTCGTCAGCGACATACTGTTCACCCAGCAGGCCCGCGCGCTCGCGCGCATGCATCAGAAGAACGGTCATCCGGTCTACGTCTATCTGTTCGACACCGTCGCCACGGTGGATGCCGCGAAGTATCCGCACGCCCGTCACGGCTCGGAGTTGCGCTTCGTGTTCGACACCCTGCACACCGGCGACAAGCCCGCCACCGGCGACGCGGAATCGAAGGCCGCCAAGCTGATGAATGCGCAGTGGCGCACGTTCGCGATTACCGGTAACCCCAACGGCGCCGGCCTTCCAGAGTGGCCGCGCTACGATGGCCAGCAACTCATGGAGTTCACGCTCCAGGGCGCCACCGCCCATCCGGACGCCCGCGCTCCCAGGCTGGATGCACTATCCCGGCTGATTGATCCCAAGTCCTGAGGAAATATTTGGCCTAACTTTCTTTGGGGTACGCGCGTTGAGGGAGCAGATGTGATGCTTTCCCCCAACGCGAGGCCCCCGTTATGCGCTTGAATTTGCTAGGAATTCTGCTCTCCGGCGCGCTGGCGGCCACGGCCGCGCTCCCCGCAGCCGCCGAACAAGTCGCGGTTGCTCCGCAGACCCAACCCCAAATGCCGTCCAAGATCGTCATCCTCGCGGTGATCGTCGAGACCGACGGCTCCATCAGCAACGCCACGGTGGAAAAGAGCAGCGGCACCGAGGCCGCCGATTTCGCCGCCATCGACCACGCCCGTCACCTGAAACTCGCGCCGCAGCTGGTGGATGGGCTGCCGATCCGTTCCCAGAAGAAGATCGCCATCGCCGTGAAGCCGCGCGGCGCCCAGGCGCCGCAGCAGGCCCAGCAACCGGGTCAGCCCGTCGCGCGGCCGACCATCAAGGCGGTTCCTGTCCTCAACGTCTGATCGCCAACTCCTGATCGTTCGCGAACACCGACGATCGCAAAGGGGCAGCCCCTCACGGCTGCCCCTTTTTGCTTTTTCCGCCGCAGCGCGGTTGCTCACAAACGGTGAGGTGTTCTTCGTCGCTCCCCCGGCGAAACTGGCGGCAGGGGAGGCGGCACATGATCACCATCGGCTATCTCATCATCTCGGCGGCGGCGTTCGCCTGTCTCGTCTGGTGCTGGCGCGCGTATCGCGCAGAGCCGAGCACCCTGCTGCTCCTTACGCTGATCCCGCTGATCGTCCTGTGGTTCGACTCTTTCGCCGTCGCTGCCGGGCGTTTCGTGGGCGAGGGGCCGATCCTCACGGCCATGACCTACATCCGCTACAGCTGGCACTGGGCGACGTTGCCGCTCCTGTTGATCGTCGCCGGCATGATCGCGCGCCGCGCCGGCTTCCGCTGGGCGCAGCCGAAAGCGGTGATGGCCCTGTTCTGTATCGCGGCGGTGTATTTCATCTATGAGGACCTGCCGTACATCTGGCAGGTCGAGTTCCGCCCCGCGTGCTTCGCGGAGACCCTGCGCTTGGTCACGAAAGTCTCGCCGAGCCAAGCCTGCAACCCGGCGGACGCGGGCCTCGGTATCAACGTGTCACCGGCGGCGGCAATCTCCGTCAACCTCGTTCTGATGCTGATCGGCTTCGGCCTGTGGTGGAAACACCGCTACCCTTGGCTCGCGCTCGGCTGCGCGGTCATGTTCGCCGCCGCCGCGACCCCGCAAAGCCTGGTCGGTCCGATCCTCGGCAACGCCGGCGAACCGATCTTCAACGCCGCCTTGATCGCCGCCGCCATCAAGTTCGCGCGGATGAAGCCGCAGGCGCGGGAAGAAGCACCTGCCACCGCGTAACCCATAGTCTGTGCGTAACCCACAGTCCGTTGCGTAACCACAAGCCGTCATCCCGGACGAGCGGAGCGAGATCCGGGATCCAGGGTCAAACGCTCAACCTGAGTTTCACCGCCCTGGACCCCGGATCGCGCCGCTGCGCGGCTTGTCCGGGGTGACCAAAGGCGTGCGTCGGCGCGCCTACTCCTTCTTCGCTGGCGGAATCGCCTTCATGCTCGCGATCTTGCCGTCGGGCTTGAAGGTATAGATTTCTTTGGATTGAACCGTCCGCTCGCCCACGTGCACCGCGGCGTCCACGTTGGTTTCTCCATTCGCCTGCACGTCGAAATTGGAGAGCTCGATCCAGATCTTCTTGTCGACCGCATTGGCGTAGAACTTATCGATCGCCGCCTTACCGGTCTTTAGCGGCGAACCCGCCGGGTCCTCGATGGTGGCATCGTCCGCGAACAGCGCGACGACCTTGTCCTTGTCGCCGGCTTTTAGCGCAACCTCGAGCGCTTTCAACGTCGCCGTCACCTTGCCTGCTTCCGCTTTCGGCGCGGCGGCAACAGCCGGCCCCGACACCGCCAGCGCGGCACCTAGGAGAACTACCGTCAGCGTGGACTTGAAATATGCCATTGCGCCTTATCTCCGTTTGACCAAAAAGCTCTTGTCGATATCCGCGATCTTCGCCGCGCCCATGATGATCATGTCGCGCTCCACTTCCGTGCGCAGCAGCTTCAGCTGCCGCTCCACGCCTTTCTGGCCGCCCGCCGCGAGCGAATAGAGATACCCGCGCCCGATCGAACAGGCGTTCGCGCCCAGCGCCAGGGCCTTCATCACATGCGTGCCGCGCCGGATGCCGCCGTCGCAGATCAGCTCCAACGCATCGCCCACCGCGTCGCGCATGGGCGCGATGCAATCCACCGGCGCCGGCGCGGTCTCCAGCTGCCGCCCGCCGTGGTTGGAGATCATGATCCCGCTCGCGCCCGCCTTCACCGCCAGCTTCGCGTCCTCCGGCGATTGCAGGCCCTTGATCAGCAGCGGCCCGTCCCACTTGCTGCGCAGCCACTCCACATCCTTCCAGGTGACCGTGCGGTCGAACTGGCTGTTCATGTATTCCATCAGCGGCATGGTGCCGCCGCCGATGGCGTCGACCTTGTGCACCACATTGGCGATGCGGAAATCCGGATCGCGCATGAAATTGTACGACCACGAGAACCGCGTCGCGAAACTCGCCAGGTCGGCGAGCCCGAACTTCGGCGGCATGGTCATGCCGTGCACGAAGTCGCGTTCCCGGTTGCCAGACATGGGCGCGTCCACGGTCAGGCAGATGGCCTGGAACTTCGCCGCCTTGCAGCGCGCGACGAATTCCTCCGTCAGGCTGCGGTCTTTCAGGATGTAGATCTGGAACATCTTCGGCCCGGCGCTCGCCTTGGCCACGTCCTCGATGCTGGTGGTCCCGAGTGTCGACAACGAATACAGCGTGCCCGCATTCGCCGCCGCCCGCGCCACCGCCGGCTCCTTTTCGTGATGGAACAGCCGCGACATGCCCGTGGGCGACAGGAACACCGGCCAGTCCAGCGTCGTGCCCAGCACCTTGGTCTTGGTGTCGATCTTGCTCACGTCCACCAGGAACCGGGGCATCAACTCGTAATCGCCGAACGCCTCCGTGCTCCGGCGCAAGGCGATCTCGTCGTCCGAGCCGCCGTCGATGTAGTGGAACATGGGGGCGGGAAGCTTGCGCTTCGCCAGAGCCCGGAAGTCGGCCACGTTGAAACAGCGCTCGATTGACACCGGAACCCCCAAACAGCCCCAATTTTATGGGAGTTTCAGGGACTTCTGGCTCCCTGTCGACCCTATTAGAATGCCGCCCAGCCCCTTCCCGAAACGCCCCCGGCGCCCCATATCCGGGGCCCGTTTCCAACCTGTCGAGAGCCCCGTGATTCGCCCCCTTTCCGCTCTTCTGTGCCTCGGCCTCTGGGCCGCCCCGGCCGCCGCCCAAGACAAAGCCGTGCCCGGCTCCAAGCAGCAGGTCACGCTCACCTTCGCGCCTGTCGTGAAACAGGCCGTCCCCGCGGTGGTGAACATCTTCACCAAGCGCGTCGTCCAGCAGCGCATGCCCATGTTCGACGACCCGTTCTTCCGCCAGTTCTTCGGCAACCCCAACGCGCTCGGCCTGTCGCGGGAACGCGTGGAGCAATCCCTCGGCTCCGGCGTGCTGGTGCGCGCCGACGGCACCGTCGTCACCAACCACCACGTCGCGGCGGACGCGAGCGAGATCCGCGTCGTCCTGTCCGACCGCCGCGAGTTCGAGGCCAAGGTCGTCGGATCCGATCAACGCTCCGACATCGCGGTGTTGAAGCTCCAAGGGGTCACCGGCGCGTTGCCTTTCCTCGAACTCGGCAGCACGCAGAACCTCGAGGTCGGCGACCTCGTCCTCGCCATCGGCAATCCCTTTGGCGTGGGTCAGAGCGTTACCTCCGGCATCGTCTCCGCGCTGGCGCGCAGCACCGGCACCGGGGATTTCAGCTCCTTCATCCAGACCGACGCCGCCATCAACCAGGGCAATTCCGGCGGCGCCCTCATTACCTCCGACGGCCGCCTCATCGGCATCAACTCCCAGATCGTCTCCAGCAACGGCGGCAGCATCGGCATCGGTTTCGCCATCCCGGCGGACATGGTGCGGACGGTCGTGGGGAGTATCCTGAAGGAAGGCCACGCGGTGCGTGCCTGGTTCGGCGCCACCGGCGCCACCGTCACCGCCGATCTCGCCCGCAACCTCGGCCTCTCGCGCCCGCAAGGCGTGGCGATCACCCGTGTGTCGCCCAACGGCCCCGCGGCGCGCGGCGGCTTGAAGGCCGGCGACATCGTCACGCGCGTGAACGGCCGCGAGGTCAACGAGGACCAGGAACTGCGCTACATGATCGCCACGCTGCCCGTTGGCGGCTCGGTGGACATCGACGTGATGCGGGACACGACACCCGTGAAGCTCAAGGTCGCGCTGCAGGCGCCGCCCGATGTGCCGGCGCGCAAGACCACCACGCTCGCGGGCCGCCATCCCTTCACCGGCGCCACCGTCGCCAACCTCAATCCCGCGCTCGCGGAAGAACTCGGCCGCGAGCCGGAGGACGAATCCTGGGTGATCGTGCTGAAGGTTGAGTCCAACAGCATCGCCGCCCGCCTCGGCGTGCAGCCCGGCGACAAGATCTGGGACATCAACGAGCGCCCCGTGAAGACGGTCGATCAGGTGCAGACGGCGCTGAACGAGAAGGTGCCCGGCTGGAACATCACCATCAACCGCAACGGCCAGGCGCTCAAGATGTCCGTCCCGAACAACTGATATGTCCGATCTCTTCGCCGGAGCCGAGCCGCCGCAGGACGACGAACGGTCTTCAAACGACGGCCCGCGCCCGCTCGCGGACCGCCTGCGCCCGCGCGATCTGTCGGAGGTCGTTGGTCAGGATCACTTGCTCGGTGCCGCTGGTCCCATCGGCCGCATGCTCGCCGCCGGGCGCATGTCGTCGATGATCCTGTGGGGCCCGCCGGGCTGCGGGAAGACCACCATCGCGCGCCTGCTGGCGAAAGGCACCAAGCTCGCCTTCCAGCCGCTCTCCGCCGTGTTCTCCGGCGTGGCGGACCTGCGCAAGGCGTTCGACATCGCCGCCAAGCGCCGCAAGGCCGGGCAGGGGACGCTGCTGTTCGTGGACGAGATCCACCGCTTCAACCGCGCCCAGCAGGATGGCTTCCTGCCTTATGTCGAGGACGGCACCGTCATCCTCGTCGGCGCGACCACGGAGAATCCCTCCTTCGAACTCAACGCCGCGCTTCTGTCGCGCTGTCAGGTGATGGTGCTGCGCCGTCTCGACGACGCGGCCCTGGAACAACTCCTCCAGCGCACGGAAGCCGATGCCGGAAAGCCATTGCCGCTCGATGCGGACGCCCGCGCCGCCTTGCGCGCCATGGCCGATGGCGACGGCCGCCACATCCTCACGCTGGCGGAAGAGATTCACATGCTCTCGCCCGCGCCCGCGACGCTACTCGACGCGGCGGGCATGTCCGCGGTCGTGCAGCGCCGCGCGCCGGTCTACGACAAGGACCGCGAGGGCCACTACAACCTCATCAGCGCGGTCCACAAATCCCTGCGCGGCTCCGACGCGGACGCCGCGCTCTATTGGACCAGCCGCATGCTCGATGCGGGCGAGTCTCCCGCCTTTCTCCTGCGCCGCCTCACACGCTTCGCCGTGGAGGACATCGGCATGGCCGACCCGCAGGCCCTGCAAACCGCGATCGCCACTTGGGAAACATATGACCGCCTGGGCTCGCCGGAAGGCGACCTCGCCATCGCCATGCTGGTGATCTATCTCGGCACTGCACCGAAATCGAACGCGGCCTACATGGCCCACAACGAGGCGTTACGCGCGGCGAAGGAAACCGGCTCCCTCATGCCGCCCATGCACATCCTCAACGCGCCCACGCGCATGATGAAGGACATCGGCTACGGCAAGGGCTACGCCTACGATCACAGCGCCGAGGACGGCTTCTCCGGCCAGAACTACTTCCCCGACGGCATGCCCCGCACGCAGTTCTACCGCCCCGTCGAACGCGGCTTCGAACGCGAGGTCAGCAAGCGCCTCGCTTACTGGCAAAAGCTGCGGGAGAAGAAGAGCGGCGGCGGGGAAGAGCCGTGAGTCCTTCCTAACCCCTCCCCCTTGTGGGGAGGGGAAGGGGTGGGGTCGTGCGACAAGCGCCAAGGTTGCGCCGCTTTGCGCGGCTGTCATCCCGGCCACGCCCGACAGTCGGTATCGACTGGCGGGCACGAGCCGGGATCCAGGGTGACCAGGCTCGTGCTCTCCAACATCCGTCGATTTCGCGACTGGGCTCGCACCCTGAAACCCTGGACCCCGGATCGCGCGGCGCTATCGCGCCGCTTGTCCGGGGTGACGATGAGTGGTTGAAATGAAAGGCGGCGTGCGTCTTATTCAACCACCCCGGAACGGTGCGAACACCGTCTCCTCCGCTACCAAAACAGCATCGCCGCGCCGGCGCTGCCGGATGCGCCGGCGGTGCCGACGCCCCCGGCGCTGATGTCGTATCCGCCGCCATTGCCGGGCGTTGCGTTGCAATTGGTCGTGCACGTCGGCGCGTAGTGGTAATCCCGCCGCCCGCCCGCGGCCCCGCTCGCCAACGTCCCGCTGACCGGGCTGAAGGTGATCGTGTCGGTTCCCGTGCTGCTCAGAACCGTCGTTGCCCCGGTGGTTCCCTGCTGCAGGATTGTCATCGTCGCCCCGGAAGCCGAAGCCAAGATGCCGGCCGTGTTCAGCGTCGCATTTCCGTTGATCAGCGTGGCGAGCCTTGCCGCAACCGTCGTTGTCGTGTCCGTGCCGTTGACCACGGGAGTGCTGATGGTGGTCGACAGAGACAGGGCCGTGTTGGTGAGGAGGATCGAGGCGGTGGTGTGCGTCGCCGTCGACACGGTCGCGATGGACGCCACAACGCCATTCTGACCCAATGCGCCCGTGACACCGGAGGCATCCCGATATCCCGCACCGCCGCCGCCGCCGAAGCCGTTGCTGGTGCCCGCGGAGACGAAATTCAGCGCCCCCGCCGTGACCGCCTCGGTAGGCGTCGCAGCGATCACCGACCCGGTGATGGTCGTTTGGTTGGGTCTACTCGCGTTGTTGCACTGGAGGACGGTGACGACCGAGGTGTTGGGGCTCCCGCAGGCAAGGTTATTGCCGTTGCACCGCACGGTGTTGCCGCTGTTGCAGGCGTAGACGTATCTTGGGACGTTGCGGGCGCCGCCCAGCGTCGTGTTCGCGATGATGGCGGCCCTGATGCTCGTGGCGAGGATCGCGTTGGTCGTATCGCTGGCCTGTACGACGTAGTTGAACGTGTATGGCGACGCGAAAAACAGGTTGCCGGTGCTGGGCGTGTTCGTTCCGGTGAAGACAAGGCGGATCGTATCGCCCGAGTGGGGCGTTCCGCCGATGGTCACCCTGCTCTGGCGGGGCGTATTGGAACCGTTGGCAAACGCCACCACACCGTTCACGACCGTATTGGTTTCAGTGCCGCCGCTCGTCACCGATGTTGAGAGCGTGGTCGCCGTGGCGTTTGCGCCCGGCTCCACGAGTTCAATGACCGTGCTGGTCTGCGCGTAGGCGATAAAGTTCGATGCCGTGAGGGTGGCATTGGCTTGGATCGACGTCAGCAAATGGCCCGCAAGTAGCGCCGCCGTCGTGTCGCTCGCCTGAACGGTGTAGGTCACCGTGGCTGCGGGATTGGTAAAAGTAAGAGTCACGATGTCGCCGGTCCTCGGCGTGCCGGATACCGTGAGCGTGTTGTAGGCGGCCCGTTCGTATCCGCCGGCCTCGCCGCCGCCGGCGGTGAATGCCGCATTGCTGATTCCGCCGCCGCCGCCGCCGCCGCCTGCGCCGCCCTGGGCCGCGCTCGCATTGTATCCGGCGCCGCCTGCGCCCGCCGCGGAGGGGCCTCCGGTTGCGGTGCCCGCACCGCTCCCTCCCGCCGATGTCGTCGGGTTGCCGCCGCCTGCTAGGCAGTAGGCGTTGGGCGGATCGGCCGGAGAACCCGAGCTATAGGCGTTGGTGCCGTGCCCGCCGCGGCCGCCGCAGACCGCGGTGGCGCCGTCGGGCGCGCGGCTGGAGGTGACGGCTGTGTCCGCGCCGCCGCCGGCGCCGCCAAGTCCGCATTGATTGCCGGAATCGCCCACCAGCGAACTGCAAAGCGGATACACGGTGTTGTTGCTCAGGCTCGCGCCGCCGCCGCCGCCCGCCACCAGGCCGGGCACCGTACCGCTTGTCAGCCTGATCGCGGAAGCGCCGCCGCCGCCCGCGCCGTTGAGCAGGGTGGTGCTGCCGGTCCCGCCGCTGCCGACGATCACGTCGACGTTTTGCCCGTGAATGGTTGTCGCGTTGATGCTGCGCAGCGCGCCCGCCGAGAAGCCGCCGCCGCCCCCAGTGCTCGCGCTTCCGCTGCTGTAGCCGCCGCCGCCGCCGCCCCACAGCTTGGCGTACACATTGTAGAGATTCGCGGCGAAGGTGAACGTGCTGGACTGCGCGTTCGAGCGGAAATCGCATTCGTACGAATGTCCGGCTGTGCCGGATGGGCACACGCCCGCCACGCTATTGACGGTGCCGGCGAACGGCCGGAAATAGTTTGCCAGCGCCGCGGTGTATTTCGCGCCGTTGGTGAGGGTGCCGTTGTGGGCGGCGCCGGTCGTCTCGCCGGTGGACACCGCGGTGACGTTCGCCGCGGCGATCCCGCCCGATTCCCTGTCCAACTTCCAATTCAGAGTCAGATTGGAAACGGCGGTCGCGGTCGAATACGACAGGCGGGTGTTGTAGCTGCTCAGGATACTCGCCGCCGTCCGTGCGGTATTCCACACGCGCACGTCGGAGATATCGCCCTGGAAGAAGCTCGCGGTCCCGGCCGCATCGCCGCCGACCGTGAAGGGTTGCGAGCCGCCCACGATACCGGCGCTGTTGATCGTGGTCCGGGCCGTGCCGACCGCCTCTCCATTGACGTAAAAAGTGACCACGCCCGCCGCCGCATCGTAGGTCGCCGCGATGTGCGCCCATTTCCCCAGTGTCGGAGTGTAGGCCGCGAGATGATTCGTGTTGATGCTCGCGGCTGCGCTGTTGACGCCGGACAGGTCCAAAGAGATCTGCGTGCCGGAACTCGCAGTGGCCGTGCCGGCGATCGATAGCCGGAATGAATTATTGCCCGGGAGAGCCGCGCCGGCATCCCAGGACGCGATGACCGCGGATGTTGTGTTCGTGGTCGGCAGCGCCACGGGGCGGATCCATGCCTCCAGGGTGAGGCTGCCCGTGAGGCCCAGGTTTGATGCGGTGACGTAGTCGTTCGTGCCGTCCGCCGTCATGGTCAGCATGCCCACGCCGGCGACGGCGTCATCGAGATCGTTGATGTTGGGGCCGCTGACGAAGGCCGCCTGGTTCGCACCGTAAAGATCGTCGTGCTGATCGCCGACGGTCCCGCTCGTGGCGAAGGGGCCGACGATCGCGGTGTTGCTGCTATTGTCGGTCTGGGTGACGCGTCCCCAGACGTAGCTGCCATCGTCGTAAGCCTCGATCAAATATTTTTTGTAGCAGATTAGATTGAACGTATCCGCGGTGGACGTTGCCAGCGTCGCGCCATGCGCGCGGATCTCGATCGTATTCGCGACCCCGGTCGTCGTCGCGTCGATCGCCGTTGCCAAGGCGCCGTCGTAGTAACGAATCGTGAGGCCGCCGCCGGCCGCGAAATCGTCGGTGCCGGGTGTCTGCGTGCCCGCGGTCGCGCGCGTGACGATCGACATTCCGGCTTGATCGTGGGTGGCGCCGCCGGTGCCGCAGAGGCCCACGCCGCCGCTCACGTCGCCCGCATTCGGCGACCACAGGGCAGAGATAAACAGCGGCCGTACGCGCGGGTCGAGGTTGTAGTTGGTGGGATTGGTGGCAAGGGCCGCGCCGGGCGCGCCGAACCGCGCGACCTGGTTTCCGTTGGTCTTGGACGCTGTCGCGCTGGTTTCCAGTTCCGCTGCGCGCGTCACGTTCGACGCGGTGAACTTTGTGGAATCGACGGTGGTGCTCGTGTCGCCGGCGGCGAAATTGTCGGACAGCGTCGCATTGAGGGCGCCGCCGGGCGTCAAGCTTTGACACAGCGACAGGAGCGAGGCATTCGTCGGAACGAAGACCTGGTCGTCGAATGCCGTGGAACTCGTCGAGCCCGTGAACGGGCCTGAGACCAGCGCCGTCGTGGTGCCCATCACCGTGCCGTGTGCGCAGGTGCCGACGATCGGATCGCAGTTCGCGAGTTCGTTGGCGGACTCCGGCGCCGTCGAAGCCACATTGCTGCTCGACCGCGCGCCAAGCCCGTTCTTGCCGTGCCCGATGGTCGCGAAGGGAATGCTCGTCGTCGTTCCCAGCGCGTTCGTCACCCGGAGCGATGACGCCTTGAGCGTGCCGGTGATCTCGCTGCCGCCGGTATGATCGTTGCCGACGCTGTCGCAAATCGCCCGCGCGTCCGGGGAGACCACATAGGTGTAGAAGTTCCCGTTGCCGTCGATGGCTTGATCGCGGCTGAGACCGAGAGTCTTCCACGGCAACACCCCGGCATTTGGCGTCGCGACGCCGTCGCAAGTTGCCGCCTCGTCGCCGGTGGGAGGACTCGCGGTGTCCGGACACGGAATCGTCCCGGGGCCTGTGGCCGTGGTGCCGGTGTGAGGGACGGTGCTGTAGTAATGCGCGAGCACCGCGGATTGCGTCGACCCCTGGCTGGCGTTGCCGGACTTGAGTCTTGCAAGAAGCCGCTGCCCCTCGTTGAGAGTCAGAAACGCGGTGGCTGCGGCGAAGGCAACGCCGACCATTACGCCGGCAACGATCAGCAGCGTTTGGCCACGATCGTCAGTAACGCGGGATGTGATTTTGCGGAGAAGCGGCGCTGGATAATGCGGGGGTCGATCCCCAAGAATGCACGTCAACAACCAACCAAAAACTTGAGACAGCTTCTATCTCCTTCGCGATTTGCAGAGGGTTACAGTGACAACACCGGCAAAGCGAGCATTGATCGGAATCAAAAGTCGGAAAGCCGCCGTGGAGCAACCCAAGGATGCGCGCGGTTGAGATGACACGCTTCGTGTCGTCCGAATCTTCGCAACTCGGTGCGAGCGAAAACGATCGACGTGCGCGCACACCGCGACACCGCCGAATTTGAATCTCTCAAGTCCCCGGACGTCGTGATGGCAAAAATCGCCGACGTGCCGATCGCCGTGGGGCATGCCGCCAAAGAACACGACGACGAGGACGAACTTCGCCGCGAGAAGAAAACCGGCGGCGGTGAAGGGCTGCAAGCCCCGCACTTTTCGTCACCCCGGCGAAGGCCGGGGTCCACTCATCAGAGGGCACGATTCTTCCACTGGGCCTCTTGCGCCTTGAAAAGTGGACCCCGGCCACGCGCGCGAAGGCGCGCTTCTAGATAAGAAGCCGGCCTGGGCCGGCGGCCGGGGTGACATTCACACCCGAAATGAACAGCGGCGTGAGTCCCATTCCCCCGCTAAAATGAAGTCACCATGACCATACAAATCCCCCACCCATGCTGCATCCGCTCCCCCCTGAGCGCGAAAATTCCACCGCGTATTCGCCGCCATACGCTTCGCACCTGCTCACATATCCCCGAGTCTAATTACGGCGGTGCGTCTTGAGCGGCGTTCAACAGATCACCGTCTCCGCGGACGACGGCACCCTCCGCCTGGACCGCTGGTTCAAGCGCCACTTCCCGACGGTCAACCACGGCCGCTTGGAGAAACTGTGCCGCACCGGCCAGGTGCGCGTCGACGGTGGCCGCGTGAAAGCCAATCAC
This sequence comes from Rhodospirillaceae bacterium, assembly GCA_965279655.1. GTDB lineage: Bacteria > Pseudomonadota > Alphaproteobacteria > Rhodospirillales > Rhodospirillaceae > SCTM01. The sequence continues at coordinate 2,271,348 of OZ257255.1, read as the reverse complement.
CGTCTCGAGCCCGGCCAGATCATCCGCGTGCCGCCCTTGGGCGACGCCGGCGTGAAGGCGAAGCCGGGCGAGCGTCCGGTGAAGGCGCGCGATGCTGCTCTCGTCCAGGAAGCGGTGCTCTACAAAGACGATGACATCATCGTCCTCAACAAGCCCGCCGGGCTGGCGGTGCAGGGCGGCACCAAGACCGAGCGCCACCTCGACGGCATGCTCGATGCCCTGCGCTTCGGGTCGGAACACCGGCCACGCCTCGTCCACCGCCTTGACCGCGACACCTCCGGCGCGCTGATCCTCGCGCGCACGCCCGCCGCCGCGACGCGCCTCGGCCGTCTGTTCCAAAGCCGGGACATGGAGAAGATCTACTGGGCGTTGGTGGTCGGCCAGCCGAAGCATGCGGCCGGCACCATCTCCGCCGCGCTCGCAAAAGTTGGCGAACACGGCAAGCAGAAGATGGAATGGGACGACGAGGAGGGGAAGAAGGCCGTCACCGACTATCTCACCGTCGCCGGCGCGGGCGGCAAGGTCACATGGCTTGAACTCAGCCCCCGGACGGGCCGCACGCACCAGCTCCGCGCGCATTGTGCGCTGCTGAATACGCCGATCCTGGGTGACGGCAAGTACGCCGGCCACTCGCGCACCACGCCGGACACAGGCCTTCTGGCGGAGATCGGCGACAGGCTGTGCCTTCACGCCCGCATGATCACGATCCCGCAAGAGGGCAAGAAAAAGCCGATCGTCGTGAAGGCGCCGCTGCCCGAGCACATGGAACACGCCTTCCGCCAGCTTGGCTTCGAGGAATCGGAGGCGGACGATTGAGCCCACCGCTGCGTCTCGCCATCTTCGACCTCGACGGCACCATCATCGACAGCCGCGACAACATCATGCGCGCGGTGGCGGACACGGCGAAGCTCTGCGGCCTCACCGTCCCGACGCGGGAAATGATGCCCCGCGTCATCGGCCTGGAACTCGATGAAGCCCTGCTGACCTTGTTTCCCGAAGTCGCCCCGGCGGACATCCTCCCGGTCCGTACCGCATTCGGCGAATGTTTCGTGCGGTATCGAACGGAATCCGACTATCGCGAGCCGTTGTTCGAAGGCGCGCTCGACGTGTTCGAGACGCTCAGCGCCGCCGGCTTCGTGCTGGCCATCGCCACCGGCAAGGCGCGGCGCGGCGTCGATTATTTTCTGGATCGCCACGGCCTGATCGAGCGTTTCGTATCCATTCAGACGCCGGACTCCGCGCCCGGAAAGCCGCACCCCGGCATGGTGCTGCAGGCCATGGCGGAAACCGGGGCCAGCCCCGAAGCCACTGTGATGATTGGCGACACGACCTACGACATAGTGATGGCACGCGCCGCGAAGGCCGGAGCCATCGGCGTGTCCTGGGGCAATCACGCCGGCCACGAACTCACCGCCGCCGGCGCCCACACCCTCATTGATCGCATGACCGATCTGCATCAGGCTGTGGATCGTCTCATTGTGCAACGCCTAGGCGAAGCCGCCCCCGTGGCCCCAGGCCCTGCTGCTTCAGGAGAGACCCCATGAAAGCTCTGAAGATCGTCGGCGGAATCGTCGTCCTCGTCATTGTCGGCGTCGTCATCTTCGCGATGACCTTCGACATCGCCAAGTACAAGGGCACGATCGAAGCCCAAACCAAGGCGGCGACCGGGCGAGATATCACCATCGGCGATATCCGGATGGGGATTTCGCTCACCCCCACCATCGTCCTGACCGACGTGGTGCTGGGCAATGCGCCGTGGGGCAGCCGTCCGCAGATGATGATCGTCAAGAAGCTCGAGGCGAAGGTCGAACTGCTGCCGTTGCTTTCGAATCAGGTGAACATCACCAAGATCGCCGTCGACGGCGCGGACATGCTGCTTGAGACCAACAAAGCCGGCCAGCAGAACTGGGTCTTCCAGACCGCCGCCCCGCCGCAGAACGCCGCGTCTGCCGGCGAGCAGCAAGCCGTGAATGTTTCCGCGATCGACGCCACCAACATGAAAATCGCGATCAAGGACGCCAAGGCCGACGGCGACATGGATGTGGCGGTGAAGTCCGTCACGTTGCGGATCACCGGCGCCATGCAGCAGATGAACATCTCCAGCATGACCATCGACGGCGCGACGGTGAACCGCCGCGACGGTCAGGACGTGGTGACGGCCGCCATCGGAAAGCTGGCGATGGAATCCTCCGGCCCGATCATGAACATGGGCTTCAAGAAGATCGACGTGGCCGACATCAAGGTCAGCGGCAAGAGCGCCGGTCAACCGATCGACGCCGAGGTGAGCAAGGTGTCCCTCGACGAGAAGGGCGCGTTTGAGATGGCCGCCAGGTACAACGGCGGCGACATCACCGCCAAGGGCACGCTCGGCATTGCGTCCATGAAGAAGGGCGACAAGGCTGTGCCGATGAAGCTCGCCCTGGAAGGCATGGGCCTGAAGGGCGATGTGGACGTGGTCGTCGATGCCACCGCCACGCCGCCGTTCGCCAAAGGCACGATCAACATTCCCGAAGTCGATCTGACGAAGCTCGCGCCGCCGCCGGCCCCGGCCAGCACCGGCGCGGCCAAGCCCGCCGCGGCGCCTGCTCCGTCGTCCGCTCCGGCCCCCGCGCGCACCGCAGCCCCCGCGTCGCAGTCCGGTGGGATGTTCTCCACCGCGCCGCTGCCGTGGGACATGCTCAACACCGCCGATGCGGACGTGAAGGTCACCGTCGGCACGGTGAAGCTCGCGAACGGCCAGTCCGTCACCAACGTCTCCCTGCCGATCAAGCTCGCCAAGGGCCATCTGGTCCTGAATGACGCCAGCCTCGATCTGTTGGGCGGCAAGGTCGCGGGCGACGTCGATGCCAACGCCGCGAACAAGACAGTGGCGATCAAGGGTACCGTGAAGGGCTTGAGCGCGGAATCCCTCGCCAAGGCCTACAAGGTCACCGACCTCATCACCAACGGCCCGCTCGACGTCGATGTTGATGTGCGCGGCGCCGGCGCTTCGCCGAAGGCTATCGTCGGCACACTCAACGGTTCGTTCCTCGCAACCATGGGCGAAAGCCGCATCCGCACCAGCGCGATGGGTCCGGCGGCGGCGCAGATCCTCGCGGCCATCAATCCGATGGGCAACAAGGACCCCTATGCGGTCGCGCGCTGCGGGGTGACCAACTTCCAGCTCGCCAACGGCGTCGCCAACACCGTGAACGGCGTCGCGATGGTCACCGACAAGATGTCCTTTACCGCCAGCGGTAAGATCGATCTCGCGCAAGAGCGCATCGACATGATCGTGAAGCCAGACGCGAAGAGTCTGGTCGGCAGCGGCATCACCAAGATCGTCTCACAAGTGAAGGTGAGCGGCCCGATGACCTCGCCGAATATCGGCATCGACGCCGCCGGCGCCGTCGCGGGCGTGGCGGGTCTCGCCACCGGCATCGCGGGCGGCGCGGCGGGCGCTGGGGGCAACATCCTTGGCGGCATTGCCGGCGGTCTGTTCGGCGGTGGCGCCAAAACACAAGCCGCCGGCGGAACCAAACCGGCCGCGGTCGCCGCACCCAGCGGCGACATCTGCGCCGTCGCGCGCGCCTGGGGCCGCAAGTCGTAGGATAAGTTCAATGACCGAGAACGGGGGACCGGCGGGCCCGGACCTGTCGCGCATTCCCGTGCGCGAACCACCACCGCCCAAGGCCAAGCGCTTCTACAAAGAAGTCAGCGTTGCCGCCGCCGGCGCGCTGCATCGCGTGCTGCTTGATGGTCGCCCGATGAAGACACCGCTGAGGCGCGTGCTGGAGACCACGTCACCCGCGCTCGCCGAAGCCATCGCACAGGAATGGCGGGAGCAGGGGGCGGAGATCGACCCGCACACCATGCCCATCACGCGCCTGGCCGCCACGGCGCTCGATCGCGTCGGCCCGGAACGCGACGCCATTCTCGGCAACCTGCTCCCCTACGCGCAGACCGATCTCTTGTGTTACCGCGCGCCGTATCCCGCGCCGCTCACGGCGCGTCAGGCCGCGCTCTGGCAGCCGATTCTCGATTGGCTGGACGCCCAGCACGGCATCGCGCTGACGGTCGTTCACGGCATCCAGCCGGCCAACCACGCCCCAGCCGCCCTCGACGCGGCGGCGGCGGCGCTGGACGCTCTGTCGGTTGAGAAGCTGACGGCCCTGCAAGCAGCGGTCGCGACCACGGGCTCGCTGGCGCTGGCCCTGGCGCTCGTCCACGGACGGATCACCAGCGCGGAAGCTTTCGCCGCCGCGCAGCTCGACGAGACTTTTCAGAATGAAACCTGGGGCGAGGATGCGGAGGCGATGCGCCGCAGCGATCGTCTGGCCGCGGAGGTCGAGGCGGTCAGCCGATATCTAACGCTACTCGGCGGCTGAGACCTTTACGGCGGCGACGGCCACGGCGAGCACGGGGGGTGCCTTGATCCCGCGGCGGATCGTGAACGGCGTCGGCCTTGCCACTCTCGGCGGCGGCACGGCGCGGGGCAGCGGACGGGAAGGGGGCATGAACATTCCTAGATGCGGTCGGCTTCGCCCGCGAGCGTTTCCGGCACGGTGTGTTTCATGATCGTGGGGATCAGCGCAAGGCTGAACACCACCGTGAGCGGCATCACGACAAAGACTTTGTAATCTACCCACAGGTCGGTCGAGAAATTGCGCCACACAATCTCATTCAACACCGCCAGCGTCACAAAAAAGCAGATCCACGCGCGCGTCAGCAGCAGCCATCCCCGGTCGGTCAGGTTAAGCGCGGCCCCGAGCACAATTTTGATGAAGATGCGACGCATCGCCAGGCCCACCAGCAAGATGCCGGCGAAGCACAGGTTCACGATGGTCGGCTTCAGCTTGATGAACAGGTCGTCCTGCAGAAAAACCGTGAGCCCGCCGAACAGCATCACAAACACACCGCTCACCAGCGGCATGACCGGCACCGTGCGTGCGATGGCGTATGACACCGCCAGTGCGATCGCCGTGGCGACCATGAACACCAGCGTGCCTTGCAGGATGCCGAGCTTGCTGTTGGCCACGAAGAAGACCACCAGCGGGCCCATCTCCAGCACCAGCTTTAGAAACGGACTCAGGGGCTTAGGGGTGTTTGCCATGGGCGGGGTTTATAGCCGGTGCACTCCGCCCGCGCTAGCACTGGAAGGTACCTTTTCAGGCCCTGACACCCGGGCCAACCCCGCGAAAACGCTCGAAATATTGCTGTCTCCACCGCATGGCTGTGATAATCCCGAGGCGCGCCGGGCGGCCCCAGCCTTCCCGTGCCGCCCCAGGGGACTTTAGGGACAACGCATGAGTCAGATCATCCAGCAGCTCGAAGCAAAGCGCGCGGCCGCCCGCCTCGGCGGCGGACAGAAGCGCGTCGACGCGCAGCACGCCAAGGGCAAGCTCTCCGCCCGGGAACGTATCGAGCTTTTGTTCGACGAAGGGTCCTTCGAGGAATGGGACATGTTCGTCGAGCACCGCTGCGAGGATTTCGGCATGGGCGAACAGCGCGTGCCCGGCGACGGCGTGGTGACCGGCTACGGCACCATCAACGGCCGGCCGATGTTCGTCTTCAGCCAGGATTTCACGGTGTTCGGCGGTTCGCTTTCGGAATCGCATGCCAAGAAGATCCTGAAGATCATGGAAAAGGCCGTGCAGGTCGGCGCGCCCGTCATCGGCATCAATGACTCCGGCGGCGCGCGCATCCAGGAGGGCGTCGCCTCGCTCGCCGGCTATGCCGACGTGTTCCTGCAGAACGTGCTCGCGAGCGGCGTGGTCCCGCAGATCAGCATGGTGATGGGTCCCTGCGCCGGCGGCGCGGTGTATTCGCCCGCCATGACCGACTTCATCTTTATGGTGAAGGACAGCTCCTACATGTTCGTCACCGGCCCGGACGTGGTGAAGACCGTCACCCACGAAACGGTGACCCAGGAACAACTCGGCGGCGCGATCACCCACTCCTCCAAGTCCGGCGTCTCCGACGGCGCGTTCGAGAACGACGTGGAAGCGTTGCTGCAAATCCGCCGTTTGATGGACTTCCTGCCGCTCAGCAACAAAGAGAAGCCGCCGGTGATCGTCTCGAGCGATCCCGCGGACCGAGAGGACTTCTCGCTCGACACGCTGGTGCCCGATAACGCCAACAAGCCCTACGACATGAAGGAGCTGATCGCGAAGGTCGTCGACGAGGGCGATTTCTTCGAGGTCGCGGACCTGTTCGCGCGCAACATCATCACCGGCTTCGCGCGCATGGAAGGGCAGACCGTGGGCGTGGTCGCCAATCAGCCGATGGTGCTGGCGGGCTGTCTCGACATCGACTCAAGCCGCAAGGCCGCGCGCTTCGTGCGCTTCTGCGATTGCTTCAACATCCCGATCGTCACCTTCGTCGACGTGCCGGGCTTCCTGCCGGGCACGGCGCAGGAATACGGCGCGATCATCAAGCACGGCGCGAAGCTGCTGTTCGCCTATGCCGAAGCCACGGTGCCGAAGATCACGGTCATCACGCGCAAGGCCTACGGCGGCGCATATGACGTGATGAGTTCCAAGCACATCCGCGGCGACGTGAACTTCGCCTGGCCGACCGCCGAGATCGCTGTGATGGGCGCGAAGGGCGCGGTGGAGATCATCTTCCGCCAGGACATCGGCGATCCCGCCAAGATCGCCGCGCGCACCAAGGAATACGAAGACCGCTTCGCCAACCCGTTCCGCGCGGCGAACCTCGGCTTCATCGACGACGTGATCATGCCCCACGCCACCCGCGGCCGGATTTGCCGCTCTTTGCAGATGCTGAAGAACAAGGATCAAAAGAATCCTTGGAAGAAGCACGACAACATTCCGCTGTAGGGCCGCTGGGTCATGTTCAAGAAAATCCTGCCCGCGCGCGAAGGCGCGCATCAAACAGGCGGCAGCCGTCTCACTTCAGTTGGGTTGGGCCTCTGATGTTCAAGAAAATCCTGATTGCCAATCGCGGCGAGATCGCCTGCCGGGTCATCAAGACCTGCAAGAAGATGGGCATCGCCACCGTCGCCGTTTACTCCGACGCGGACCGCAGCGCGCTCCATGTGGAGATGGCCGACGAGGCCGTGCACATCGGCGAAAGCCCGACCGCGAAGAGCTACTTGCTCATCGACCGCATTGTTGAGGCCTGCAAGAAGACCGGCGCGGAAGCGGTGCATCCGGGCTACGGCTTCCTGTCGGAGAACAAGGCGTTCCAGGAAGCGCTGGCGAAGAACAAGATCATCTTCATCGGCCCGGATGCCGAAGCCATCGAGGCCATGGGCGACAAGATCGCATCGAAGAAGTTGGCGCAGAAGGCCAATGTTTCGACGGTCCCCGGCTTCAACGACATCATCAAGGATGTGGCGCACGCCAAAGAGATCGCCGGCAAGATCGGCTACCCGGTGATGATGAAGGCCTCCGCCGGCGGCGGCGGCAAAGGTATGCGCATCGCCCGCAGCGAAGGCGAAGTGCAGGAAGGCTTTGAGCGGGCGATGTCCGAAGCCAAGTCGTCCTTCGGCGACGACCGCATGTTCATCGAGAAGTACGTCGATCAGCCGCGCCACATCGAAATCCAGATCATCGCCGATCGCCACGGCAACACCCTGTACGTCGGCGAACGCGAGTGCTCGATCCAGCGCCGCCACCAGAAGGTCATCGAAGAAGCGCCGAGCCCGTTCCTGGACGAGAAGACGCGGAAAGCCATGGGCGAGCAGGCGGTCGCGCTTGCCCGCGCCGTGAACTACGTCAGCGCCGGCACCGTCGAGTTCATCGTCGACGGTAACCGCAACTTCTACTTCCTCGAAATGAACACCCGCCTCCAGGTGGAGCATCCGGTCACGGAACTCGTCACCGGCCTCGATCTCGTGGAACTGATGATCCGCGTCGCCGACGGCGAGAAGCTGCCGATCAAGCAGAGCGACATCAAGCTGACGGGCTGGGCGCTTGAGTCCCGCGTCTATGCCGAGGACCCGTACCGCAACTTCCTGCCGTCCACGGGTCGTCTGGTGCGCTACATCCCGCCGGCCGAGAGCAGGCACGTGCGCGTCGATACGGGCGTGCAGGAAGGTGGCGAAATCAGCGTGTTCTACGACCCCATGATCGCCAAGCTGTGCACCTACGGCGCCACCCGCAAGGAAGCCACCGAGCACATGCGCGCCGCCCTGGACTCGTATTACATCCGCGGCGTCAGCCACAACATTCCGTTCCTCGCCTCCCTGATGGGCAAGGCGCGCTTTGAAGAAGGCCGCCTGACGACCAACTTTATCGCTGAGGAATATCCGGACGGGTTCTCGGAAAAGGACCTGCCGGCGAAGGACCCGACCCGCCTTCTGGCGATTGCAGCACTCGTGCACGCTGCCTATGCGCGCCGCGCCGCGGGCATCTCCGGCCAGATTCCCGGCCATGGCCGCGAGCTGCCCGAGACATGGATCGTCGCCGAGGGCGGCCGCCAGCACAGCGTCTGGGTCGCGCCGCCCGCGAGCGGCGCAATGGGCGTCGCCAGCGGCACGGCCAAGATCGGCGAGACCATTCTCCACATCTCGAGCGCTTGGACCTTCGGCGATCCCTTGTTCAAGGCCGACGTGGAGGTCGTGAAGTCCGGTGCGCAATCCGTCGTGGTTCAGGTCGACCGCCGCCGCATCGGCTACCGCTTGTCCAATGCCGGCGCCCAGATGGACGTCAACGTCTACACTGCGCGCGAGGCGGAACTCGCCAAGCTCATGCCGCATAAGCCGCCGCCGGATATGTCCCGCTATCTTCTCTCGCCGATGCCGGGCCTGCTGGTGTCCGTGGCGGTGAAGGAAGGCCAGGAAGTGAAGGCGGGCGAAACGCTCGCCGTCGTTGAGGCCATGAAGATGGAGAACGTCTTGAAGGCCGAGCGCGATGGCGTGGTGAAAAAGGTCTCCGAGAAAGCGGGCGCGAGCCTCGCCGTCGACCAGATCATCCTCGAGTTCGCGTAATGGCCGCTGACGACATCGCTGTTCGCTTCAAGATCAAGGGCAAGGTCCAGGGCGTGGGCTATCGCGCCTGGGCGATCGAGCGTGCGCAAGGCCTCGGCCTCACCGGCTGGATCCGCAACGTGTCCGACGGCTCCGTGGAAGTGGTCGCCAAGGGGCCGAAGGCGGTGCTCGAGGTGTTCTTCGCCGCCGCCCACGCGGGCCCCGAAAGCTCGCGGGTGCGCGAAGTGAAGCACGAGAACGTCCCGGCGGACGAGGCCGCGGCCCTGCCACCGGGCTTCCACCAGTTGGCCACTAAGCGACCTTAGCCTCACAATTCGGTGTCTCCCCTTCGACAGGGTGCTCGAATTGCGGTTTGATGGCCGCCTCGCAGGGAGGGGACATCAATGACGACCATTTCACGCCGCGGATCGCTTGGCCTTATGACGGGCGCACTCGTCGCGCCGCATGCCGCCTCGGCCGCCACGCCCAAGCTGCTCGACTTCTCGAAGCCCGAAGACCGCTTCAGTGCCCAGATGCAGGTGAAGGGGTCGAAGGACAATCGTCTGTGCATGGGCTTCATCAAGGGCAACTACTACGCCCTGATCGATAACAAGCTTCAGCCGATGTACCATGTGCTCGCTGGCACCTTCAGCCGCTACCAGAAGCGCGCCGACGGCAACTATGACGGCGCCACGTTCGAGGTGGCCTACTTCACGGACTGGAACACCCACGAGCTGCTGGAGACCTACAACAATCCGTTCAACGGCAAGACCGTGAAAGTGCCGATCACGCGCATGGGACCCAGCCGCATACTGCTGCAGCCGGATCATATGACGCCGGTGTCCAGCTCTCTGCCGCCGGGCATCAAGATGGATCACAAGTTCCAGCCGGCCCGCGTTGTCGGCGACGACGTGTGGATCGTGGAAGAGAACTTCGTCTCCACGCCGCCGGACTTCAAGGGTCCTCCGTTCTTCTACAACGAAGTGACGACCTATCACACGAGCCACAAGGCGCTCAGCAATCCGAAGGAAATGCGCGCGCCGACCGACGTGCATTTCAGCGTCGCGATTACGTGGCGCCCGTGGCTGGAGATGGGCGATGCGAAGGGTAACATGATCGGCAACGGCACCGGCCGTCACGTCGACCGCATCGAGGATCTGCCGCCGGAGTACGTGGCGCTGACCAAGAAACTCCATCCGGACGCGATCAACGATCCGCTCGGCGTGCTGTCGAAGATCAAGTTCGACTGATGGCCGGCCCCACGCGTCGCGGATCGGTGAAGCTGCTCGACTTCAGCAATCCGGTGGATCACTTCGACGCCGTCATGCAGGTGCGCGGGTCCAAGGACACGCGTCTCTGCATGGGCTTTCTGAAGGGCAACTACTACGGCTTGGTCGATAACAAGTTGACGCCGCTCTATTGCGTCCTCGCCGGCACGTTCAGCCGGTTCCAGAAGCGCAACGACGGCAACTACGACGGTGCGACGTTCGAGGTGGCGTACTTCACAGATTGGAATACCGGCGAATTGCTGGAGACCTACGTCAACCCCTTCACCGGCAAGACGGTGAAGGTGCCGATCACGCGCTCGGCGCCGGGCCGTATTCTGCTCACGCCGGACGCGATAAAGCCGGTGACGACATCGTTCCCCGCGGGCACGGCGTTCAATCACCGCTTCCTGCCGGCCCGTGTCGTCGGTGACGATGTGTGGCTGGTGGAGGAGAACTTCGTGTCACGCGAGACCGACGGTAAAACGCCCGCATTCGCTTACAACGAAGTCACCACCTATCGTGCGAGCCACAAAGCCCTGAGCGCCCCGGGCGCGGCGCGGGCGCCGTCGGAGGTGCACTACGCCGTCGCCGTCACGTGGCGTCCGTGGCTGGAAATGGGCGATCTGAAGGGCAACCTTGTCTGCGACGGCAGCGGCAAACACATCGACAAGATCGAGGACTTCCCGCCGGACTACGTCGCGCTGACCAAGAAGCACTACCCCGAAGCGATCGCCGATCCGCTCGGCGTGCTGTCGAAAATCAAGTTCGACTGAGCGACCTGCCAAACACTTCCGGAAACGTCGCGATTAGCGCCTCATCCATCGCCGCCATGTCGGCGGTCTTGCCCAGGTCCGCGAGGGACGTCACCCCGTGCTGGGTCACGCCGCAGGGCACGATGCCGGTGTAGTGGGACAGATTCGGCGCTACGTTGATCGCCATGCCATGGAACGACACCCAGTGGCGGATACGTACGCCGATGGCGGCGATCTTGTCTTCACGCAGAGCCCCCCGGGCAACCCACAGGCCAACGCGGCCTTCGCGCCGCTCCGCCGTCACAGCGAAGGTCGCCAGCGCCCGGATCGCCCACTCCTCCAAGTCGTGCACGAAGCGGCGCACGTCCTTCCCGTGATGGGCGAGGTCCAGCATCACGTAGACCACCCGCTGGCCGGGGCCATGATAGGTGTATTGGCCGCCGCGGCCGGTCTTGAACACCGGGAAACGGTCCGGAGCGATCAAATCGGTCTCTTTGGCGCTGGTCCCGCCCGTGTAGAGCGGCGGATGTTCCACAAACCACACCATTTCCGCCGCTTCGCCCGCATGAATCGCATTGGCGCGGGCGTCCATGGCCGCCACGGCGTCCGGGTACGGCAGCAGTCCGGGCTCAATCTTGAGTGCGATCGGCGGGGCGGGCGGGGGGCTCATCCTGGCTAACCTGTTGTACGGCGCGGTTCCTTGCAATACCCGACCCGATTTGCTATCCCACGCGCGCTTTGATCCGAGGCCCTGTTTCGCAGGTCCTCTCCAGCACGTGCGGTCGTGGCGGAATTGGTAGACGCGCAGCGTTGAGGTCGCTGTGGGGCAACCCGTGGAAGTTCGAGTCTTCTCGACCGCACCACTTTCTTTCTTCTCCCCAGCCGTCCATTTGGGACGGTTCGGGGGCGACGTCACGAAGAGACCTTTTTAACCCGCGTCCCACGCGGCGCTTCGGAGACGTCTCATGTCAGAGACGCAAGAGCCTAAGCCTGAGTCTGGCGCCCATTCGGTGGTTCACCGCCGTGGGGCGCCCGAAGTCGATTCCGCCGACGATCGCTTCGGCTTGTCGCCGGATTTCGTCGCCGAGGTGGCCGCCGCGCTGCGCACGGACGATCGCGCCCAGGCCCGCGAATTGGTGCACGACCTGCACTATGCCGACATGGCGGACCTGCTCGAACGCCTGGACGCGGAGGACCGCCGGCTCCTGGTGGAAGCCATCCGCGAGGATTTCAACGCCGACGTTCTGCCGGAACTGGCCCAGGAGGTCCGCGACGAGGTCATGGACGCCCTGGGATTCGAGGATTTCGCCGCCGCCCTCGCCGAGCTGGAATCGGACGACGCGGTCTACGTCGCCGGCAAGCTCGATTCGGAAGAGCGGGCGCTGGTGCTCACGCGCATGCCCCAGGCCAGCCGCATGTCGATCGAGCAAGGCCTGGCCCACGGCGAGACCAGCGCCGGACGTCTGATGCAACGCGAATTGGTGGCCGTCCCAAACTACTGGACCGTCGGTGAGACCATCGACTACCTCCGTTCGGCCCAGAACCTGCCGGAACGCTTCTTCGCGGTGTTTGTGGTCGATCCGCGGCACCGGCCCCAAGGCGTGGCGGAACTCGCGACGATCCTGCGCTCCCGCCGCCCGGTCCGCATGCGCGACATCATCGACCCGGAGGTCGAGAACATCCCCGTCGACATGGACCGGGAAGACGTGGCCTTCCTCTTCCGGCAGCGCAACATCGCCGCCGCCCCGGTGGTGGATCGTTCCGGGCGCCTCGTCGGCCAGATCACCATCGACGACGTGGTGGACGTGATCGACGAAGAGGCGAGCGAAGATATCTTGAAAATGGCCGGTGTGCGCGGCGCGGAGGACACCGACCTCTACCGCACGATCATGGCCACGGCCCAATCGCGGCTGTGGTGGCTGGTGATTAACCTCGCCACGGCCTTCTTGGCGTCCTCGGTGATCGGGCTGTTCGAGCACTCGATCGAGAAACTCGCCGCCCTAGCAGTGCTCATGCCGATCTGTGCCTCGATGGGCGGCAACGCGGGCACCCAGACCCTCGCGACGGTCGTGCGGTCGCTTGCCACCCGCGAGCTCAACCCCAGCAACGTCTGGCGGGTGGGCTGGCGCGAAGCGGCGGTGGGCCTGATCAACGGCATCCTGTTCGCGGCCCTCACCGGCCTTATCGCCTATGCCTGGTTCCAAGACGTGTTGCTGAGCCTGGTGATCGGCGGGGCGATGGTTGTGAACATGATCGCCGCAGGTATTGCCGGGATGATGATTCCCGTGGTGCTTGCTAAAATGGGCGCCGACCCGGCCGATTCAGCCGTAGTGTTCCTGACAACGGTTACCGACGTTGTGGGCTTCTTTTCGTTCCTCAGCCTGGCGACCTGGATCCTGCTCTAAGCGCTTCCCCCTGGCAGGGCGTCCCATTACACTCTGTTACCTAGGCTCTCGGGGAACCTAATGAATACTCCCGCTAAAATAGAGTTCATTACGCCGCCTAATAATCTGCGCGATAAGCAGAAGAAGGCGGGCGTCTCTATGTCGCTCGACAGCAAGGTGCTGGATCAGGCCGAGGCGGTGATCCGCCGCTCGACCGAGGATTATTTCGTCAGCATCAACGAAGACCTCACGAAACTCACCAAACGGTATGAGGAGGCGGCCCGCGACCCGGAAAGCCGCGCCGTCCAGATCGAGGAAATCCACGCGCTCGGACAGTCCATCGCCGGGCAGGGGACCAGCTTCGGTTATGCCCTGATGACCGCTCTGGCCACGCAGATGGATCACTACCTCGAGGACCACGTCTTCCCGACGGCCGGCAGTGACGGCGTATCCACGGCGCAGCTCGAGGTCGTGAAGATGCACATCGAGGCCATGCGCCTTGTCGTGCAGCAGAAGATGGAAGGCGACGGCGGCGCCGTCGGCAAGCAGCTGCTGACCGGCCTCGGCCTGGTGATCAAGAAGGTCACCGGCTCTACACCGGCCCCCTAATTCTCCGACTTCAATGGAATGTGAGCGCTGGCCGCCTTAGCGCGCGCCCGCGCCGCGTCAGAGGCGCTTAACGAGCCAAAGTGACCGGCGTCTTGGCTTCCCAGCGGCGATAGGACTCAACGCCGTCCAGCACCACGCCGTCGAAGCCCAGGTCCAGGATGCCGGCGAAATACTTGCCGATGATCGCCTTCCAGGCCGGGTTCCAGAACTCCACGAAATACTGTCCCGGCACCTCCGGCGTCATACCGCCGATCCAGGACGGATTCCCCGGCACCCAATCCTTCTGCCAGTAGTAGCGGCTGTCGTCGGCCCGGCCGATGTCGATATGCGCCAGCACCAACCGCCGCGCGCCGATCTGCTTGAACTTGAGCGAATGCACTTCGCTCTTGGTCAGCGGCTTGTCGTTGCGGTCGAAGGCGTCGATCAACAGGATGTCGTAGTTGTTGGTGGACATGGCGTTGATCCAGTCCTCGCGCGAGCTGAATGACCGCGCGCTCAATAGCACCATCATGTTCCGCGCCGTGCTCAGGTTCTCCACATTGCCCGGGTTCTCCGGGATGGGGCGATACTTGGGCAGGGTGGAGAATGAAGGGTCGTTGGTGGTGGTCGCATAGGTGACGATGCCGTCGCGCGCCGCGGTCTGCAGGGCGCGCACGACTGCGCCGTCTTCCGGGCAAGTGTCGATGGCCAGCGCGCGCAGGCCTTCCTTGCGCGCCGCCGCGAGGTCGGCGCGGGGCACGCGCAGGGCGGAGCAGTATTGGCCGTCGAGAATGAATCCGTCGATCGCCTGCATGTAGCGCCGCATCGGCGTGCCGACCTGACGGATGGTCTCGATCGCGATGATCTTGCTGGGATCGCGCTTGATCTCGGCGAGGTCGTATTCGCGCTGTGAGAAGTTCAAGAGATCGAAGCCGGGGCGGGCGACGATCTGGAATTTCGGATCGCGGCTGCGGGCGTACTTCGCCATCTCCTCGACGATGTCGCGCATCATGCCGCGGTAGTTCGGGATCTGGTCGAGCGGGATATCGAGAATGATGTCGGCGTCCGACGCGGTGCCGTTGCCGGCCTTGGCCTTGTCGATGGTCAGGCCGTCCTTGCCGTTCTTGCCGTCAACTTCCGTGCCGGCGGCTTCCGCCGCGCTCGGCTTCTTCGCGGTCGGCGAGGGCACCGGAATTTCGACGGTCTTGGTGGATTGCTCGCTCGGCTCGCTCTCGGTGCCCTCCAGGTCGACCCCGGTCGGCGGCCCAAGCTGGCGCGGCTGGGCATGGGCCGGGGCACCCGTGGCCAGAGCGGCCAGCAGCGCAAGCGTCGCGACTAGCGAAGCCACGGCTGGGCGCCCAGGGCATCGCCCGATAGATCGGAAGTGGGTCACGGTACCCGTTCAGCTACATACGCAGCGATGGCAAGGCTCGAGGTGAGCCCGGGCGATTCTATGCCGTAGAGAGCAAGCAAACCGTTAACACCTGTGTCCGCCGGGGTCTGGATGGAGAAGTCCGAGGCTGCCTCCCCAGGGGCTTGAATCTTCGGCCGAATGCCCGCGTAGCCGGGCCGCAGGGCCCCGTCTGGCAGGCCCGGCCAATATTTACGGATGGCGGCGTAGAAAGAGGCCTCCCGGCTCTCGTCGACCACATAATCGATCGCCGGCACCCACTGGAGGTCGGGTCCGAAGCGGCCCTGGCCCCCCATGTCCCGGGTGTAGTGCAGCCCCAGGCTGGCGGAATCCGGCAGGGGGTAGATCAGCCGCTCGAAGGGCGCCTTGCCCGACAGGAAGAAGTAGTTCCCCTTGGCGAAGTGCTGGGGCGGGATGCTGCCGGGCTTCACGCCTACGATGGACTGGCTGACCCCCTGGGCCCCCAGGCCGGCGCAGTTGATCACCGTCGTGCACGACAGGGTCATCGCGGCGTCCCCGCCGACCTCGATCACCACCTTGTCGCCTTCCGCCCGGCCGCCGGTGACGGGCGCCTTCACCGCCAGGGTCGCCCCATGGGCCTCCGCGTCCCCCAGGATCGCCAGCATGTAGCCATGGCTGTCGATGATGCCTGTCAGCGGCGAGTGCAGCGCCGCGGCGCAGTGGAGGTTGGGCTCGATCCGGTTCGCATCCTCGCCGGTCAGCCAAGTCATGTAGACGCCACCGGCCGCGGCGTGGGCCTGAAGATTCCTCAGACGCGGAACCTCGGCCTCGTTCGACGCGATCACCAGCTTGGTGCAGCGGTTATAGGAGATCGCGTAGGCGTCGCAGAACGAATACATCATGTCGCGGCCCATCACGCAGAGGTGCTCTTTCAAGCTTGCGTGCGGATAGTGGATGCCGGCGTGAATGACTTCGCTGTTGCGGGCCGACGTGACGGTGCCGAAGGCGTCTTCGGCTTCCAGGATCAGAACCTCGCGCCCCTTGCGCGCCATGGCGCGCGCCACCGCGAGCCCGACGACGCCGGCGCCGATGACCACACAATCGGCCGTTTCCATGAGCACGTTTCCCCGCTTTACCCGTCACAAGTGTGAGCGCGGGGACCTGTGCGGTCAAGCCGACCGGCTCGTAAGTTGCAGCGAGTCCGCCGCGCCTTTATGGTCCCGCCATGACGCGGATCATTGTTTTCGGCAACGCCAAGGGCGGCACCGGCAAGTCGACCCTGGCGATGCATGTGACCGTCGCCCTGCTCAATCATGGCTTGAAGGTGGCGACGCTCGACCTCGACGCGCGCCAGGGCACGTTGTCGCGCTACGTCACCAACCGCCGCCGCTACGCCGAGCGCACCAAGACCGCGCTGACGCATCCGCACCATGCCTCGATCCTGCCGTCGAACGTGCCGGGCGCGGACGAGGCGGAACTGACGAAGGCCATCGCCGCGGCGAGCGAATGCGATGTGTTGGTCATGGATACGCCCGGCGCGGACACCGAGTTGTCGCTGGCGGGGCATACCTTCGCTGACGTGATCGTGACGCCGCTCAACGACAGCTTGATCGACCTCGACGTGATCGCCGATGTGGATCCCGTGCGCCGCGCCATCGCGCGCCCCAGCCACTACGCCGAACGCATCTGGAAAGCGAAGCAGCTGCGCGCACGCCGCGACGGCGGCAAGATCGACTGGGTGGTCTTACGCAACCGGGTCGGTCACTTGGATGCGCGCAACAAGCGGCTTGTCGCCAAGCTGCTCGACGATCTCGCCAAGCGCATCGGTTTTCGCGTCTCCAATGGCATCGCGGAGCGCGTGATCTTTCGCGAGTTGTTCCTCGATGGACTGACGGTCGACGATATGCCGGCCTTGGCGGCAAGCGAGCGCCTCGCCGTTAGCCACGTCGCCGCGCGCCAGGAATTGCGCACCCTTGTGAGTTCTCTTGGCATGTTCACCTATGTGGACGATGAGACCGTGGGAGGGCGCCGTCATGGCACCGGCGGATAAGACGCCTGTCGCGCGCCCGGCCAGCGGGGCAGTGGCGGCGTTTCTCGACAAGGTCGCAAAAACGCCGGTCGTGGCCTCCGGCACGCGCGGGCGGTTGGTGTTCGCCATGGATGCGACCGCGAGCCGCGGTCCCAGTTGGAACCAGGCGATCGCCATCCAGGCGGAGATGTTCCGCGAGGCGGCCACTGTCGGCGCACTGGACGTGCAGCTTGTCTACTATCGCGGCCTGCTGGATTTCGGAGCGAGCCCCTGGCTCCAGAATGCTGAGTCGATGATCAATCTCATGCGCAGCGTGAGCGTGCTGGAAGGCCAGACGCAGATCCTGCGCGTCATGCGGCACACGGCGGAGGAAGCCAAGCGCGGGAAGGTGAATGCGTTCGTGTTCATCGGCGATGCGATGGAAGAAAGCGCGGATGCGCTCATCGGCGCGGCGGGCGAACTCGCGCTGCGCGGGGTTCCCGCGTTCATCTTCCATGAGGGTGGCGAAGAGCCCGCGGGGTCGGTCTTCCGCAGGATCGCCACGATGACCCACGGCGCCTATTGCCAGTTCAATGCCGGGAGTGCGAAGGAACTGCGCGATCTGCTCACGGCGGTCGCGGTGTTCGCCGCCGGCGGGCGCAAGGCGCTCACGGACTACGGCAAGCGCACCGGCGGCGCGGCCTTGCAACTCACCCACCGCTTTGACACGCAGCGCTAGATCATGCCCATCCTCGTTGGCCTCGCTCTTCTCGTCGGCGTCGTACTGATGCTCAAGTGGTATGGCGACGCGGACGTCAAGCAGATCAAGGCGTCGTTCAAATGGACGGGCCTGCTCATCGGCTTGCTCCTCATCATCTTCCTGGCGGCGACCGGGCGGCTCAACATCGCGCTCGGCGGCGTCGTCGCCATGGTTGCCTGGATTTATCGCGTCTTCGGCGTGTGGCAGATGGCGCGACAGATGAAAGGCATGTTCGGCGGGTTCGGGTTCGGCCGCGGTGCGGCAGGGCAGGCACAGAACTCCGGCGCGGCGGCGGCCTTCGTGGAGATGGAACTCGACCATGCCACCGGACAGATGGACGGCCGGGTGGTGAAGGGCCGCTTCGCCGGACGCCAACTTGGCACTTTGAGCGAGAGCGAACTGCTGGCCCTATTGACCGAAGCGGGCGGCGATCCGGACTCTCGCAGTCTGCTCGAGGCCTATCTCGACCGCCGTTGGCCGGAGTGGCGGGAGCAGCCCGATGCGCAGTCCGCGGCCCGCACGCCCGCCACGGCGATGGACGAGGCAGAGGCGCTGCGTGTCCTGGGGCTGCCGGCAGGAGCGTCGGCGGATGATATCAAGGCGGCATACCGGAAGCTGATGTCCCAACTCCACCCGGATCGGGGCGGGTCGGACTATCTGGCGGCGAAGGTGAACGCGGCCAAGGACGTTCTCTTGCGGGGCCGCGCCTAGCCGTCGCCGGTCATCCTGAGGCCCGCAACTAAAGCGCTTACGGGCCGTTTCCTCCCGCGGTTGCAAGGCTCTGGCGGGCGTGGCAAGACTTCCCCGCGCCCATCCGGGTGGAAGTTTGGCCGATGCTCGCCGGCCACTATCAGCAAGGGAAGTTTCATGGCTCAACGTGTGCGGAAGGCGGTGCTGCCGGTGGCAGGCCTGGGCACGCGGTTTTTGCCCGCGACCAAGGTGATCCCCAAGGAAATGATCCCGGTGATCGACAAGCCGGTCGTGCAATACGCGATCGAAGAGGCCCGCGCCGCCGGGATCGAGGAGTTCATCTTCGTCTCGGCCGAAGGCAAGGAGGCTATCGCCCGGCATTTCTCGGCGCAGCCCACGTTGGAACGGCAGCTCGAGGAAAAGCACAAGGACGCGGAACTCGCGCTGGTGCGCGACGCGACCATTGCTCCGGGCAAGATCCATACCGTCATTCAGCACAACCCGCTCGGCCTCGGTCATGCGGTTTGGTGCGCAAAGGAACTGGTCGGCAACGAGCCGTTCGCGGTGATCCTGCCGGACGACATGGTCCTGTCGGATGTGCCCTGCCTGAAGCAGCTGATCGACGCCCACGCCAAGGTCGGCGGCCATGTGGTCGCGGTCGAGGACGTGGCGAAGGACCAGACCAACCGCTACGGCATCCTCGACGTGCTGTCGGAAGACGGGCGCCTCGCCAAGGCCAAGGGCCTGGTGGAGAAGCCCGCGCCGGACGTGGCACCGTCCACGCTGGCCATCATCGGCCGCTATATTCTCGATCCGATCGTCTTCGTCGAACTCGACAAGAAGCTCACCGGTGCGGGCAACGAGATCCAGCTGACCGACGCGTTGAGCCGCACGCTCGGCGCGGTGCCCTTCCACGGCTATCGCTTCGCGGGGAAGCGGTATGATTGCGGAACCCGCGTCGGCTTCGTCGAAGCCAATGTTGCTTTCGGCCTTGCCCATCCCGAGATGCGGGATCGGCTGCGCCCCCTTGTTGAACGTCTATTGAAGAAATAACCGCCGGCGCTGGGGGGCGTCGCCACTTAAGGAGCTACCCATGCGCGTTGCTATGATCGGAACCGGCTACGTTGGCCTCGTCTCGGGAGCGTGTTTCTCCGAGTTCGGTGTCGACGTCGTATGCGTCGACAAGGACGCGAACAAGATCGCCCGCCTGAAGAAGGGCGAAATTCCGATCTATGAGCCGGGCCTCGAGGACCTCGTCCGCAACAACGCGGAAGCGGGACGCCTCACGTTCACCACCGATCTCAGCGAAGCCGTGAAGGGCGCGGATGCGGTGTTCATCGCCGTTGGCACGCCCAGCCGCCGCGGCGACGGTCACGCGGACCTGTCCTACGTCTACGGCGCGGCGGAAGAGATCGGCCGCGCGCTCAACGGCTATGCCGTCGTGGTGACCAAGTCGACGGTGCCGGTGGGCACGGGCCGCGAGGTCGCGCGCATCATCAAGAAGGTTCGGCCCGAGCTTGAGTTCGACGTGGTCTCAAATCCGGAATTCCTGCGCGAGGGTTCGGCGATTAACGACTTCATGCGCCCGGACCGCGTCGTCATTGGCGCGGAGACCGAACGCGCGCAGAAGGTGATGCGCCAACTCTACCGCGTGCTGTACCTGATCGAGACGCCGATCCTGTTCACGCGCTTGGAAACCTCCGAGCTCATCAAGTACGCCGCCAACACCTTCCTCGCGGCCAAGATCACCTTCATCAACGAGATCGCGGACCTGTGCGAAAAGGTCGGCGCGGACGTGCACGACGTCGCGCGCGGCATCGGGCTGGACGGCCGCATCGGCAAGAAATTCCTGCACCCCGGTCCGGGCTACGGCGGTTCGTGCTTTCCGAAGGACACCCTCGCGCTTGTGAAGACCGCGCAGGATTATGGCGCCCCCCTGCGCATGATCGAGACGGTCGTGGACGTCAACGACAAGCGCAAGGCCAAGATGGCCGACAAGATCATCGACGCCTGTGGCGGCAGCGTGAAGGGCAAGACCATCGCCGTGCTCGGCCTGACCTTCAAGCCGAACACCGACGACATGCGGGACTCCCCCAGCCTCGCCATCGTGCCGGCTTTGCAAAAAGCGGGTGCGACCGTGCGCGCCTACGATCCGGAAGGCATGCACGAGGCGAAGAAGATGATGTCCGATGTGCACTTCTGCACGGACGCCTACGACGCCATGAAGGGCGCGGACGCGGTGACGCTGGTGACCGAGTGGAACCAGTTCCGCAATCTCGACTTCACCCGCGCGAAGACGCTGCTTAAGTCGCCGATCATGGTGGACCTGCGCAACATCTACAGCCCGGCGGACATGACGGCGGCCGGCTTCCGCTATAGTTGCGTCGGCCGTCCGGACACCTCCGCCACGGAATCCGGCGCTGAGGCGCATGCGGCTGTGGCGGGTCGTCGGTAGGATTGCTGCCGGACCCCAGTCGGTTTAGCCTAACGGGCCCTGAATTGCAGGGTCCGTAGAAGGGCGGCTTGCGATGCCGACCGACGCGCAGGATAGCCAAGCTCCGCCGATCACCAGCGGCCCCGGCTCCGGCCTTCTCGGGCCGGTGCTGGTGCTCATCTGCATGGCGGCGGTGCCCCTGTGGCACCTGAAGCAGGCGGACAAGGGACCCGACTTCAATTTCCGCGCACAGGAAGCCCGCGTCGCCAAGACGATGGTGATGCCCGTCCCCGCGGCGACGGAGAAGCGTGTCCCACCGCGGGTCGATCCGAAGCGGCCTGTCTCCCAGCCGGCGTACCCGCCGGCCTCGCGGCGCTTGGGCGAGACCGGCACCGTGACGATGCTGCTGACGGTCGCCGAGAACGGCCGCGTGATCGATGCGTCGCTCGACACGTCGAGCGGTCATGATCTGCTGGATCAGGCCGCGCTCAAGGAAGCCAAGACCTGGCGTCTCACCCCCGGCACGATCAACGGCAACCCGGCGACCATGCGCCAGAAATTCCGGGTTGTGTTCGGCGGCGCGGACCAGCAAATCCGCAGCGCCACCTAAGTCCCCTCAAAACGTCGGTTTACCTCGCGGGCGCGCGGGGAATTGACCCTCGCACCCCCCTCATTTCTGGCTAGAGTGGTCATGCTCTTGGGGAAGGGGATTACATGACGACTTCTGCGACCATATCCGCATCCGAAGCGGCGTTCCCGAAACCGGCGTACGCCTGGTACGTCGTGTTCGTCATCTTCCTCGGGTACATGTTCGCCTTCATCGACCGGATCATCGTCGGCGTTCTGACGCCGGCGATCCAGGCCGACCTCGCCATCAGCGACACGCAGGTCGCTCTTTTGCAGGGGCTCGCCTTCGGTGTGTTCTACACGCTGTTCGGCATCCCCCTGGGCTGGCTGACGGATCGCTGGAACCGTAAATGGCTCCTCACCATCGGCATGTCGGTCTGGAGCGTCATGACAGCGCTGTGTGGCCTCGCGAAGGGCTTCGGCGTCTTGTTCTTTGCGCGCCTGGGCGTCGGCATGGGCGAGGGATGTCTCAATCCCTGTGCCACCTCGCTCATCGCTGACTACTTCCCGCCGCGCACCCGTTCGCGCGCTTTCGGCATCTACGTCATGGGCACCGCCATGGGGACTGGCGCCACCTTCATCATCGGCGGCGCGCTTCTGGGATGGCTGAATGCGCGGGGCGGCCTTGACCTTCCGGTGCTTGGCCATTTGAAACCGTGGCAGGCCGTGTTCGTTCTGGTTGGGCTGCCGGGCCTGATTCCAGCGCTGATGCTCGCCTTCACGGTCAAGGAACCGCCGCGCCGCGAAGTCGCCACTTCGACGGCCAAGGCTTCGCCGAAGGACATCGGCGCCTTCATGTCGGCCAACAAGGCGACGCTGATCTGTCATCACGCCGGCATCGCGCTCACTCTGATCGTCATTTACGCCTGGGTCGCGTGGATGCCGAGTTTCTTCGTGCGCGTTCACGACTGGCAGCCGGAAAAGTTCTCCGTCACCTACGGCGTGTACGGCATGTTCGCCGGAATTTTCAGCGCGATCTCCTCCGGCTGGCTGGCGACGTGGTTGAAGGATCGCGGTTATGTCGACGGAACGTTCTATGCCTGCGCGCTGGGGTGCGCCGGTTGCGTGATTGGCGGCACGGCTGCGCCGTTGATGCCGACGCCAGAACTGGCGCTGTTCGTTTACATCATCACCGGCGTCTTCGCGAACTACCCCTCTGTCGGGGGCCTGTCGGCGATCGCCGAGATCGTGCCGAACGAAATGCGCGGCATCATCACCGCGATCTATATGCTGATCATCGGACTCGTAGCCGCCGGGCTAGGTCCCCTTGCGGTGGGCGTCGTCACCGACGTGGTGTTCGCCGACAAGGGGGCGATCGACAAATCGATGGCGCTCGTGAGCATCGTCGCCGGCGTGCCCGGTGTTCTGCTGCTCTTCTACGGCCGCAAGCCCTATCGTGCGAGCCTGGCGCGCGCGGCGCATGTCACCAAAGCTGCATGAGGCACGGATGAAACCGACACACGTCGTTCTCTGGATCGCGGTCGCGCTCGCGGGAGCGGTGGCGTTCGGGTTCCTCGCGCTCGGCCGCGGTGAGTCCGTCAGCGCCATCTGGCTGCTGACCGCCGCGCTCGCGAGCTACGCGCTGGGCTACCGGTTCTACAGTCTCTACATTGCCAAGAACCTGCTGCGGCTCGACGACAGCCGGGCTACGCCCGCCATGCGTCACCCGGACGGGCTCGATTACGTGCCGACCCCGACGCCGATCCTGTTCGGCCATCACTTCGCCGCCATCGCCGGCGCGGGCCCGCTGATCGGTCCGGTGTTGGCCGCGCAGATGGGCTATCTGCCCGGCACGATCTGGATCCTGGTGGGCGCGGTGTTCGCCGGCTGCGTGCAGGACTTCGTCGTGCTGGTGATGTCCGTGCGCCGGGACGGAAAAAGCCTCGGCCAGATGATCCGCGATGAACTCGGTGCCGCCGCCGGCGTGGTGGCGCTGGTCGGCGTGCTGGCGATCATGATCATCCTGCTCGCGGTGCTCGCGCTCATCGTGGTGAAGGCGCTTGCGCTCAGCCCGTGGGGCACCTTCGCCATCGCCATGACGATTCCCATCGCCCTGTTCATGGGCGTGTATCTGCGATTCATCCGTCCGGGCCGGATCGGGGAAGTGTCGATCATCGGCTTCGTGCTGCTGATGCTGGCGCTCTGGGCCGGGGCCGGCGTCGCGAACGATCCGGTGTGGGGGCCGCGGTTTACCTTCGAGGGGCCGGCGCTCGCCTGGGGTCTGATGATTTACGGCTTCGTGGCCGCGGTATTACCGGTGTGGCTCCTGCTGGCGCCGCGCGACTACCTCTCCACGTTCCTCAAGATCGGCACCATCATCTTGCTCGCGATCGGCATCGTCATCGTCGCGCCGGAGCTTAAGATGCCCCCGGTCAGCCGCTTCATCGACGGCAGCGGTCCGGTGTTCGCGGGCAACCTGTTCCCGTTCCTGTTCATCACCATCGCCTGCGGCGCCGTGTCCGGCTTCCACTCGTTGGTGTCCTCCGGGACGACGCCGAAGATGGTGGAGCGGGAGAGTGCCACGCGCTTCATCGGGTATGGCGGCATGGCAGTTGAGTCCATGGTCGCCATCATGGCGATCGCGGCGGCCTGCACGCTCGAGCCCGGCATCTACTTCGCCCTGAACGCCCCGCCCGCGCTGATCGGCGGCACGGTCGAGCAGGCCGCTCAAGTGATTTCATCGTGGGGCTTCGTCATCACGCCGGAGGCGCTCACGCAGATGGCCAAGGACGTCGGCGAGACGACGATCCTCTCACGCACCGGCGGCGCGCCGACGTTGGCAGTCGGCATGGCGGCGATCCTCTCGGACTTCGCCGGCGGCAAGGCGCTGATGGGCTTCTGGTACCACTTCGCGATCCTGTTCGAGGCGTTGTTCGTGCTTACGGCGCTCGACGCCGGCACGCGCGTGGCACGTTTCATGGCGCAGGACTTGTTCGGCCTCGTCGCGCCCAAGCTTGCCAATACCAAGTCCTATGCCGGTAACGTGGCGGCGACGGCGATCTGCGTCGCGGCCTGGGGCTACTTCCTCTATCAGGGCGTGGTCGACCCACTTGGCGGCATCAACACCCTGTGGCCGCTGTTCGGCATCGCCAACCAGATGCTCGCGGCGATCGCGCTCACGCTGGCCACTGTGGTGTTCTGTAAGAAGGGCATGCGTCCGGCGGTGCTCGTCACCGTCGTGCCCTTGTGCTGGCTGTTGATCTGCACCCTGGTGGCCGCGCTTCAGAAGCTGATGCATCCCGATCCGAAGATCAGCTTCCTCGCCCATGCGAACATCATCCGTAAAGGCATCGCCGACGGCGTGCTGGTCGCGCCCGCGAAGGACATGGGGCAGATGTCGCAGCTCTTGGTGAACGACATCGTCGATGCGTCCATGTGCGCGCTGTTCGCCGGCGTGGTGATCGCCATCGTCGTGCTGGGCATCCGCGCCATCATCGGCAAGCTGCCGAGCGCGGAAACCGCATCGGCTCCGGCACGCGCATGACCCAGGCCCAACTCAAGAGCGGCGTTTCCAACATCGTGCTGCGGGCGCAGGCCGCGTGGCGCGTGGCGGGCCGTACCGCGCGACTGGCCTGCGGGATCGGCGACTACGAGGCCTATGTGTCCCACCGCACCGCGACCCATCCGGACGAGGCGGTGCTGAGCTACGAGGCTTTCTTCCGCAGCCGCCAGGACGCGCGCTACGGCAACGGTCGCTTCGGGTGCTGCTGACGCATCCTTCTTGCGCGGGGCTTGCGGTCCGGCGTTGCGGTATCCCAATGCTCGAAATGCCTGCGTGCGTGGTACGCTCGTCCAATCCCACGACAGGAGGCACATATGCATTCATCCCGGCGAGATTTGCTCAAAGTCTCAGGCGTCGCCGCCGCGTTGACGGCCGCTCCCGCGATGGCACAGTCCGCGCGTCCGGCACCGAAATACGACCCTAAGCCCCTGGCCTTCGATCCGAAGAAGGTGAAGGGCTTCTCCGAGAAAATCCTCACAAGTCACTACGAGAACAACTACATGGGCGCCGTGAGGCGCTTGAACGCGATCAGCGAGCAGATCGCCGCCCTCGACTACGACAAGGCGCCGGTGTTCACGGTGAACGGACTCAAGCGCGAGGAACTCATCGCCATGAACTCCATGCTCCTGCATGAAGTGCATTTCGCCAGCCTCGGCGAGCCCAACCAGCCGGGCAAAGCCCTGTCGGAGGCAATTTCGCGGGACTTCGGCAGCCTCGACCGCTGGCGGGCCGAGTTCACCGCGATGGGCAAGGCGGAGGGCGGTGGCTCAGGGTGGGTCCTGCTTACCTACAGTCCCCGCGACAAACGCCTCGTGAACAGTTGGGCCGCCGATCACACCATGACCATTGCGGGCGGCGAGCCGCTGTTGGCGCTCGACATGTACGAGCACGCCTATCACATGGATTTCGGTGCGAAGGCGGCGGACTACGTGAGCGCCTTCATGGGCGCGATCAACTGGGCGAACGCGGATCGCCTATTCGCCCAGCGGCGCGCGGCCTAGAGATATTTCAGCGACGCGTAGCCGCCGACGACAAATAGCAGGATCACCAGGAACACCAGCGTCAGCCGCTTCTCGATGAACGCCTGGATCGGCGGACCGAAGTGGCGCAGCAAGCCGGCGACGATGAAGAAGCGAAGCCCGCGCGTCACGACCGACGCCGCGATGAACATCGCCAGATTGAAGTGGGCGATGCCGCTGACGATGGTCACCAGCTTGTAGGGGATCGGCGTCAGCCCTTTGATCAGGATCACCCACAACCCGTACTCGCCATAGAGCGTGTTGAACTCGGCGGCTTTGTCCTGCAGGCCGTAGATGCCGATCAGCCACTGGCCGACGGTGTCGTACAGCACCGCGCCGATGAAATAGCCGAGTATGCCGCCCAGCACCGAGGCCACCGTGCAGATGGTCGCGATCCGCCAGGCGCGGTCCGGCCGCGCGATCACCATGGGGATCAGCATCAGGTCCGGCGGGATCGGAAAGAACGAGCTCTCCGCGAAGGAGACGACGCCCAGGGCCGCTTCGGCGTCCTTGCGCCCGGCGAGGCCGAGCACCCAGCGGTACATACGTTCGATCATGGGCACCGCTGTAGCAATCCCGACAGGTGGACGCAATACAACGCCTCACGCGGATATTCGTAGCGCGGTCCGGACGAGCGGCTAATCTGGCCCGCACGGGGCAGGGGGCACGGCGATGCGAGGCGCTGACCAACAGGATTGGCCGAAACCGGCGTATGCCTGGTACGCGCTGGCCGTCATCTCGATTGGCTACATCTTCGCCTTCATCGACCGCATCGTGATCGGGATGCTCACGCCCGACATCATCAAGAGCCTGCACCTCACCGATACCGAGATGGGCCTGCTGCAGGGCATCGCCTTCGCCCTGTTCTACACCGTGTTCGGCATTCCCCTGGGCTGGCTTGCGGATCGCTGGAACCGCCAGCGCATTCTCTCCGTGGGCATGACCGTGTGGAGCGTGATGACGGCCGCCTGCGGCCTGCCCACCACCTTTTGGCCCCTGTTCGCCGCGCGCGTGGGCGTGGGCGTGGGCGAGGCAACGCTGAGCCCCTGCGCGTCCTCCCTCATCGCCGATTGGTTTCCGCCGGAGAAACGCGCCAAGGCTTTTGGATTTTACACCATGGCCACCGCGCTCGCGGGGATCATCAGCTATCTCATGGCCAGCCTGCTGCTCGCTTGGCTCGGGCGCTATCCGGTCATCGATCTGCCGCTGTTCGGGGAGCGTCAGCCCTGGCAAGTGGTGTTCATTGTTCTCGGGGTGCTGGGTCTCGTGCCGACGGCGCTATTCGCGTTCACGGTGCGCGAGCCGGTGCGCCGCGGCATCGCCTCCGCCGCGCAGACCGTGGCAGCGGGCACGTCGGACTTCCTCCGCACCAACCGCGTCACGCTGATCTGCCTGATGGTAGGCGCGTCCCTCATCATCCTGGAGGTCTATGCGACGGTGCAGTGGGCGCCGACCTATTTCCTGCGCACCTTCGGCTGGTCGCCGGCGAAGACCGGATTGTATCTCGCCCTTTTGCAAAGTCCCTGCGGCGTCATTGGCGCATTCGCAAGCGGGTATGTCGTTAACTGGATGAAGAGCCGCGGCGTCAAGGACGCGGCGTGGGTGCTGGTGCTCATAGGCGCGGTCGGCTGCACGATTTTCGGCGGCCTCGCGCCACTGATGCCGATCCCGGCGTTGGCGATCGGCCTGTTCATGCTGAAGGCGCTGGTCACGAACTTCGCGCCGGTTGGCGCGCTCACCGCATTGGCTGAGATTACCCCGAATCAACATCGCGGATTTGTCGTCTCGCTCTACGTCATCCTGACCGGCCTGTTCGCGCAAGGCATGGGCCCACTCATGGTGGGTGTGATCACGGACTCGGTCTTCCACGACCCCAAGGCCATCGGTCAGTCCCTGGCGATCCTGGTGTTCGGGACCGGGGTGGTCGGGGTGGGACTTCTGCTATGGGGTCGAGCCGCGTACGGGCGCAGTCTGGCCGCGGTCACCTGGGAGACGGCAGGGGAACCCAAAGCCCTCTCAGCGCATTAGCGACCATCAGGCGTAGCGGCTTTCCTTTCGGCCCGGCTTGGGCGATAAGCCCCCTTCTTTTTTGCCTATGTCTTTCTGGCCCAATTCCCCCGGGGTTCCATGACCAAGCACACCTTCCATCCGTCCATCCTGCGCGAATACGACATCCGCGGCATCGTCGGCGACACTCTGTTCGCCAAGGACGCGGAAGCCGTAGGCCGTGGGTTCGGTTCCGCCGTGCGCCGTAACGGCGGCACGCGGGTGTGCGTGGGCTACGACGGGCGCATCAGCTCGCCGGAGATGGAAGCGGCGGTGGTGAAGGGTCTTCTTTCCACCGGCGTGAATGTGGAACGCGTCGGCCGCGGTCCGACGCCGATGCTGTACTTCGCGACGGTCGACTCAAAGGCCGACGGCGGCTTGATGATCACCGGCTCGCACAATCCGCCGACCCACAACGGCTTCAAGATGATGATCGCCAAGAAGCCGTTCTTCGGCGAGGACATCAAGAAGCTCGGCCGGGAAGCCGGTGAGGGCAACGTCGAAACTGGTACCGGCAAGGTGACCGACGCGCCGGCGTTCGACAAATACCTCGCGCGCCTGCGCCAGGATTTCACCGGCACCCGCGCGCTCACGGCGGTGTGGGATGCGGGCAACGGCGCCGGCGGCGAAATCGTCGAGGCACTGGTGAAGCTGCTGCCCGGCAAGCACACCGTGCTCAACGGTGTGATCGACGGCACGTTCCCCGCGCACCATCCGGACCCGACGGAACCGAAGAACCTCGTACAGCTCCAGGCCGAAGTCGCCAAGCAGAAGGCCGACGTCGGTTTCGCCTTCGACGGCGACGCGGACCGCATCGGCGTCATCGACGGCAAGGGCCGCATCCTCTGGGGCGATCAGATCCTGCAGATCCTGGCGGAAGACGTTTTGAAGACGCATCCGGGCGCGCCGATCATCGCCGACGTGAAGGCCAGCCAGGCTCTGTTCGACGAAGTGAAGCGCATGGGCGGCCAGCCGGTGATGTGGAAGACCGGCCACTCGCTCATCAAGAACAAGATGGCGGAAACCAAGTCGCCGCTCGCCGGCGAGATGAGCGGCCACATCTTCTTCGCCGACCGCTATTACGGATTCGACGACGCGGTGTACGCCGCCGTGCGGCTCCTCGACATCATGGCGCACGACGCGAATTACGATCTCGCCGCGCGCTACGACCGCATGCCGAAGATGGTCAACACGCCGGAACTGCGGTTCCCCTGCGCCGACGACCGCAAGTTCGCGGTGATCGACGAGGTCAAGGCGCGCCTGGCCAAGAGCGGCGCGGACGTGTCCGACACCGACGGGGTGCGCGTGAACGAGAAGGGCGGCTGGTGGCTGCTGCGCGCGTCTAACACGCAAGCCGTGCTCGTCGCCCGCGCCGAAGCCGATTCACCCGCGCGGCTCGAGGAACTCAAGGCAAAGCTCGCCGCCCAGCTCAAGCAAAGCGGCCTGGACCTGCCGACGGAATCCGTCGGGCACTAACGGCAAACGCTGGAAATGAAAGAGCCCCGTCCGCGAGGACGGGGCTTTTGTTTGGATAGACCGCGCTTAGCGCGACGCAACCGTCTTTTGGTCCGGTGCGACCGGCTTGCAGCCGTTCTTGACGGCCTTCAGGCCCGCGAGCTTGCACGCGCGGGCCATGTCCTTCTGGCCGAGGCCGATCACCTGGGCGCGATACAGGATCTTGGTCGGAGCGAGTTTCACGGGCACCACGCGGGCGGACGCGCTGTCGAACACCGTGCTCACCTTCGCGGCGGCGCTATCGGCTTGGGTTTCGGCCTGCAGGCGGTTCGTGTAAGCGCCGATCTGGATCCCCCATGTGTTCGTCGGTGCGGGGGGGGCGAGGGGCGCGATGGCATTCGCCGCCTTGCGGGCGGCGGCAGCCGCCGCGGCCTTGGCCTTGGGCGCGCCGATGCTCGGCGGCGGCACCAGGGCCGCCATTTCCGCGAGGGGCGGGGCGACCTCATCGGCGGCGATCTGGCGGCCGATGGCGTCGTCTGTGTCGCCGGCTGCGACCGACGTGGGCTCCACGTCAGACTGGGGCACGGTGGCTTCCTGCGCCAGCTGCGCGGTCGTGGGGGCGACCTGCGGCGGGGAGGCGGGGAACGGATCGACCGCCTGGGCTACGGCGACGTCGGGGCGCGTATTCATAGCCACCATGAAGCCCGCATCCATCAACTGGGCGACATGCTCGTCGCGAACCTTCGCGGTGGCGCCGCCGAAGACAACGGTGATCAGGCGCTGATCGCCCCGGCGCGCGGACGCGGCGAGGTTGAAGCCCGACGCGAAGGTGTAGCCGGTCTTGAGGCCATCGGCGCCGTCATAGCGCTCCATGAAGCGGTTGTGGCCCTTGATCATGACGCCGTTGTACGGGAACTCGGTCTTGGAGAAGTACGCGAACTTGTCGGGGAAATCCTGCATCAGGCGGCGCGCGAGGATCGCCATGTCGCGCGCGGTGGAGATCTGTCCCTTGTGAGGCAGGCCGTGCGGGTTCTTGAACTGCGTGCGTGTCATGCCAAGGGCGCGCGCCTTTGCGGTCATCAAACCGCAGAACTTTTCTTCCGAGCCGCCGAGGTTCTCGGCGATCACCAGGGCGACATCGTTGGCCGACAGGACCACGACGGCGTAGATCGCCTGTTCGACGGAGATCGTCGTGCCGGCCTTCACGTAAAGCTTCGAGGGGCCCGGCGTCGTCGCCTTCTTCGACACCTTCAACGGCGTATCGAGCCGGACTTTGCCCTTCTCGAGGGCGTCGAACAGCATGTAGAGGGTCATCATCTTCGTGAGCGACGCAGGGTACGCCTGGGTGTCGGCGTTCACCTGATGCAGCACCTGACCGCTGTCGGCATCGATGACGATGGATTCATAGATCGGCCGCGCGGTTGCCGGCGGACGGTTCGGGTCGACCTTGGCCACCGCGACGCGCTTGGCCTTGGCTTTGGTGGCGGCTTCCGCTGGGGCGGGGGCAAGGCTCAAGCCCGCCACCAGCGCGAAGATAGCGCTGAACAGGATGGACCGGGACAGCCATGACGCGCGCTGAGTGTGCAAGGGACCGGACCGGGCGTGGGCCATTATCATTACGAGTAAAACCCCCAAGAACGCGTCGTGTTTTGCGTGCGGAGCGTACACCCGTTGTTTTTTTACCTGCGCCCGCAACGGATCGCTCCGCTGGGTGGGTGCGCGCCCGGACACCTACGCCAGTGCCCACTGGCGTGTTGCCTTACGGGAAAGGATACGTGTTTCGAGTCGCGCTGTCTATTGCGCGGTTCGCATCCCGTTGAATCGGCTATTGAATCACGCAATTTTCGGACGTGAGTCGAATCTATCCTGCACGCGTCGGTTAAGACGGCCTTCTTGCGCGGGCGGCTCCGCGCTCACATATCCGTCAGGGTTGAAGCGCTTCGACCGGCGCGCGGGGGCGCTTTTAACGTGTCGTATGCTAATCTTGGCCCCATGATGGTGCCGTGTCAGTTGAGGGTTTTTACGGGTCCATGACTTCAGGAATTTCCACCCCCCGCGGTCCGGCCGTGATTGCCATGGCGGGGGACAATCAACGCGGCGGGGGCGACGATCCCCGCACCGGGGTGGTCATCAAGACCCGGCCGAAGGTGAAGAAGCCTTCGATGTACAAGGTCTTGATGCTGAACGACGACTACACTCCGATGGAATTCGTGGTGCACGTCCTCCAGCGGTTCTTCAGCAAGTCGACCGAGGAGGCCACGCGCATCATGCTGCACGTCCATCAGAAAGGGGTGGGCGTGTGCGGCGTGTTCACGTTCGAGGTCGCCGAGACCAAGGTCACCCAGGTCATGGACCTCGCCCGTAAGAATCAACATCCGCTGCAATGCACGCTTGAGAAGGAATAACCCGACACCTACTTGAAGCGTTACGTCACTTAGAAAAAGGACATACTCCGTTGTCGATGTTGTCGCAGAACTTGGAGAAGACGTTACATCGGGCGCTCGCCCAAGCTACGGAGCGCCGCCACGAATATGCGACACTTGAACATCTGCTGCTCGCTCTCTGTGACGATCAGGATGCCATGGCGGTCATGCGCGCCTGCAACGTCGAGGTCGAAAAGCTCAAAGCGTCGGTGAAGGAGTTCCTCGACGAGGAACTCTCCGACCTCGCCACCACCTCCGGCGACGATCCCAAACCCACGGCCGGCTTCCAGCGCGTGATTCAGCGCGCCGCCATCCATGTGCAGTCTTCGGGCCGCGAGGAGGTCACCGGCGCGAACGTGCTGGTCGCCCTGTTCTCCGAGCGCGAGAGCCACGCGGTCTACTTCCTCCAGACCCAGGACATGAGCCGCCTCGACGCGGTGAACTACATTTCCCACGGCATCGCCAAACGCAGCGGCGGGACGCAGGAGCGCCGCACCGCGCACGGCGCCGACCAGGAGGGCGGCCGTGGCAAGGATGGCGAAGAAAACGTGAAGAAGGGCCAGGAGGCGCTCACCGCCTACTGCGTGAACCTCAACGAGAAGGCCAAGGCCGGAAAGATCGATCCGTTGATCGGGCGCGATCACGAAGTCGATCGCACCATCCAGATCCTGTGCCGCCGCACCAAGAACAACCCGCTCTATGTCGGTGATTCGGGCGTGGGCAAGACGGCGATTGCCGAAGGCTTGGCGCGCCGTATCAATGACAAGCAGGTGCCCGAAGTCCTGCACGATTGCACCATCTTCGCGCTCGACATGGGCGCGCTGTTGGCCGGGACGCGCTATCGCGGCGACTTCGAGGAGCGCTTGAAGGCGGTCGTGTCCGAACTGGAAGCGACCAAGGGCGCGATCCTGTTCATCGACGAGATTCATACTGTCATCGGCGCCGGCGCGACCTCCGGCGGCGCGATGGATGCGTCCAACCTGCTGAAGCCCGCCTTGGCTTCGGGTTCCCTGCGCTGCATGGGCTCGACCACTTACAAGGAATACCGCGGCTACTTCGAGAAGGACCGCGCGCTGGTGCGCCGCTTCCAGAAGATCGACGTGCTGGAACCGTCCATCGAGGACACCATCAAGATCCTCAAGGGCCTCAAGCCCTACTACGAGGAACACCACAAGGTCCGCTACACGACCGAAGCCATCCGCACGGCCGTGGAGCTGGCGGCGAAGTACATCAACGACCGCAAGCTGCCGGACAAGGCGATCGACGTGATCGATGAAGTCGGCGCCTCGCGCATGCTGTTGCCCGAGGGCAAGCGGCGCAAAGTCGTGACCGTGAAGGACGTCGAGGAGGTCGTGGCGAAGATCGCGCGCATTCCCGCCAAGAGCGTCAGCCGCGACGACAAGAAGTCGCTGCAGAACCTTGAGCGCGACCTGCAGCGGATGGTGTTCGGCCAGGATGCCGCCATCACGGCCCTGACGAGTTCCATCAAGCTGGCCCGCGCGGGTCTGCGCGATGCCGAGAAGCCGATTGGCAGCTATCTGTTCTCCGGACCGACCGGTGTCGGTAAGACCGAAGTCGCCCGTCAGCTCGCCGCCGCGCTCGGCATCCAGATCCACCGCTTCGACATGTCCGAGTACATGGAGCGGCATTCCGTCTCGCGCCTGATCGGCGCGCCGCCGGGCTATGTCGGCTTCGACCAGGGCGGCCTGCTCACCGATGCGGTCGACCAGCATCCGCACTGCGTGTTGCTGCTCGACGAAATCGAGAAGGCCCATCCGGACTTGTTCAACATCCTGTTGCAGGTGATGGACCACGGCAAACTGACCGACCACCACGGCAAGAGCGTCGACTTCCGCAACGTCATTCTGATCATGACGACCAACGCCGGTGCCTTCGAGATGTCGAAGAACGCTATCGGCTTTGAGCGTGAAGAACGCGAAGGCGACGACAAGGAGGCCATCGAGCGGATGTTCACGCCCGAGTTCCGTAACCGTCTCGATGCGACCATTCCCTTCGGCGCGCTCAGCACCGAAGTCATCGGCAAGGTGGTCGACAAGTTCGTCATGCAGTTGGAAGGCCAGCTCTCCGACCGCAACGTCACCATCGAACTCACCACGGCGGCGCGCGAATGGCTCGCCAAGCGCGGCTACGACAAGCGCATGGGTGCGCGACCCCTGGGTCGCGTCATCCAGCAGGAGATCAAGAAGCCGCTGGCGGACCATCTGCTGTTCGGCGACCTGATCACCGGTGGCCATGTGAAGGTTGATGTCGTCGATGGCAAGCCGACCTTCGTGATCACCGCTTCCAAAGGTGCGAAGCCCAAGGAAGAAGGCGAGGAAGACGAAACCGGCGAAGATTCGCCCAAGCAACCGGTGCAGGTGAAATAGCCCACCCAAAACCCCCGCCCCAAAGGCGGGGGTTTTTGTTTGTCCGTGGAACAGGGCCATGTCACTTTCCGCCCATGTCCCTCCCGCCCATCTTCCTCCGCGTCAAGCTCACCAAGGACGTGAACCTCGGCCCGGGGAAGGCCGCGCTGCTGGAGTATGTGGCCGAGACCGGTTCCATCTCCGCCGCCGCGCGCGCCATGAAGATGAGCTATCGCCGCGCTTGGTTGCTGATCGACGAACTCAACACCTGCTTCCGCGAGCCCATTGTGGAGACCGCCAAGGGCGGCAAGGGTGGGGGCGGAAGCGCGGTGCTGACGCCCCTGGGCATGCAGGTCATGAAGCGCTACCGCGCCATGGAGGCCAAGTCCACCAAGGCCATCAAAGCGGACCTCGCGGCGCTTGCGGATCATCTGCGGTAGCCTCGAACGCTCCAATCGAATATATCGAGTGGCATGTTTGAATTCTCCCCTGCCGAGTGGGACGCCGTCCGGCTGAGTCTGAAGGTCGGATTCTGGAGCGTGATCGTGAGCCTGCCCGTCGGCTTCGCGTTCGCCTACCTTCTTGCGCGCACGACATTCCCTGGCAAGGCGCTCGTGAACGCGTTCGTGCATATGCCGCTGGTGCTGCCGCCGGTGGTCACCGGGTTCGGTCTGTTATTGCTGTTCGGCACCCAGGGGCCGGGCGGACGTTTCCTCCACGATGTCTTCGGCATCACCATCGCTTTCCGCTGGACCGGCGCCGCGCTCGCCGCAGCCGTCATGGGCCTGCCGCTCATGGTGCGCGCGATGCGCCTCTCCATCGATGCGGTCGACCGCCGTCTCGAGACCGCCGCCTCGACCCTGGGCGCGGGGAGGTGGCGCACGTTCCTCACGATCACTCTGCCCCTGTCGCTGCCGGGCATCGTCGCCGGTGCGATCCTGTCCTTTGCGAAAAGCTTCGGTGAGTTCGGCGCGACCATCACCTTCGTGTCCAATATCCCCGGCGAAACCCAGACCCTGCCGATCGCGATCTACAGCCTGCTGCAATCGCCCACCGGCGATGCGCCCGCGCTGCGTCTGGCGGTGCTGTCGGTGCTCGTCTCCGTCGGTGCGATCTTGGGTGCGGAAGCGGTGGAGCGGCGCATCGCCCGCCGGCAGGACGTGCGATGACGCTGGACGTCGACATCGCGCTGCGGCGCAGCACCCTCAATATCGCGGTGAACTTCACCGCTGCGGTGGGCGTGACCGCGCTGTTCGGCGCGTCGGGCGCGGGCAAGACCTCCGTGCTCAACATGATCGCCGGCGTGCTGTCGCCCACGGAAGGTCGCATCGTCGCGGAAGACGCGGTGTTGTTCGATAGGGCGGCGGGCATCTCGCTGCCGGCCCACGAACGCCGTGTGGGTTATGTCTTCCAGGACGGCCGGCTCTTTCCCCATCTCTCCGTGCTGCACAATCTCACCTACGGCTATCGCCTGGTTCCAGCGGACAAACGTTACGTGGAACCGCCGGAGGTGATCGCGTTGCTTGGGCTTGGCGGTCTGCTTGAGCGCCGGCCCGACACACTCTCCGGTGGCGAACAGCAGCGCGTCGCCATCGGTCGGGCGCTGCTCACCAGCCCGCGCATCTTGTTGCTGGACGAGCCCTTGTCGTCGCTGGATGCCGGCCGCAAGGCGGAGATCATGCCCTACCTGGAACGGCTGCGGGATTCGGTGCGCGTGCCCATGATCTACGTCAGCCACGAACGCGCCGAGATCGCGCGCTTGGCGGCACGGGTGGTGCATATCGAGGGCGGGCAGGTCACCTGCGTCACCGAGGGCGGCTTTTAGCTGTCATAGAGTGAACCCTCGCGGGCCCGCGACTTGACCTTCCCGGAACCCCATGGCCTTGTTTGGGCCTCTAGGGGAGGGGCCCAATGGATCGTTCAATCATCGCGCGCCGTTTGCGGCGCGTGAGCGCCTATAGCGCCGCGGCGTCGTTGCCGTACATCGCCTTCGTGATCCTGCTGATCGTCAGTCCCGCGACCATGGGCGAACGTCCCTTCGGCGGCGCCGTGTCGCTGGCGATCTACCTCGCGTTCTTCCTCTTTGCCTGGCCGATCTTCATCGCGGCGGTCTACCTGCGCGGCGTCGATAGCGGAGCGCGTCCATGACCCTCGCCGTCACCTTTTTCATGCTCTTCGTGGTGGCGACCTTCGGGCTCGCCATCGTCGCATCGCGCCGTGCCGGCAAGGCCTCCGAGTTCTATGCGGCGGGCCACAACATCGGCGGCATGCAGAACGGCCTCGCGATCGCCGGTGACTTCGTGTCCGCGGCCTCCTTCCTCGGCGTGACCGGCGTGATGTACGGCGCGGGCTTCGAGGGGCTGCTGCTGCCCATCGGGGTGCTGACGGGCTGGCCGCTCATGCTGATGGTTTTCGCCGACCGCATGCGCAATCTCGGCCGCTATACCTTCATCGACGTGTTGGCCTATCGCCTGCAGGGCAACGGCATCCGGGTCTCCGCCGCGCTGACGGCCCTGTGCATCAACACCATGTACGCCGTGGTGCAGCTTGTCGGCGCGGGGCAATTGCTCTCGCTGCTGCTGGGCTTCGGCTACGTGCCGTCGCTCATCGTCGTCACCGCGCTCATGGCGGTTTACGTGATCATGGGCGGAATGCTCATCACCACGTGGATCCAAATGATCAAGGCGACACTGCTGCTCCTCGGCGGCGCGGTGATGTGCTTGCTGATCCTCAGCAAGTTCGGCTTCAGCCTCGATCAATTGGTCGGGTCCGCGGTTGCGATCCATCCCAAGGCGGAAGCGATCCTGAAGCCGGGCCTCAGCTACTTCGCCGATCCCCTGTCGAGTGTCTCCCTCAGCGTCGCACTCGTCTTCGGTGCGCTCGGCATGCCGCATGTGGTGATGCGCTTCTTCACCGCGCCGACGGCGAAGGAAGCCCGATCCTCGGTGTTCTGGGCGACTGTGTTCGCCGGCGCATTCTACGTAATGCTGATCTTCATCGGCTACGGCGCGGTCGCCCTGGTCATGGCCGATCCGGCGATCGGACCGGGCGGGATGCCCGCCGGCGGGACGAACATGATCGTAATGCACCTCACGCGCCTGGTCGGCGGCGAGGCGTTCTTCGGCTTCATGGCGGCGGTCACTTTCGCCACAATTCTCGCGGTTGTGGCGGGCCTTGCGATCTCCGGCGCGGCAACCCTGTCGCACGATCTCGCCCGCATCGTCGCGCCGAAATTGGTGGCGACCGAGAAGGACGAGATCCTGGTGTCGCGGATCGGTGCGGTCTTGGTCAGCGCCATTGCGCTTGGGTTGGCGATCCTGTTCGAGAAAGAGAACATCGCCTTCCTGGGCTCACTCGCGCTCGGCACCGCCGCGGCGGCCAACGTGCCGGTGCTGTTCCTGGCGCTGTATTGGAAAGGCCTGACGCCGCGTGGCGCCACATGGGGCATCCTTACCGGACTGTTCATGTCCATCGGCCTGATCGCGATCGGCCCCCTGGTGATGATCGGCTCTCTCGGGATGAAAGAATCGATCATCAGCATCGCCAACCCGACGCTCTTCGCCATGATCGGTACGACTGTGGTGGCGTGGGTGCTGTCCGTGACGGATCGTTCTGCCGCGGCGGATGCGGCACGGGATGGCTTCGCGGCCCAGGAACTCGCCTCGGAACGAGCCTAGCCCGATCCGGCCGCGCTCACAGCATCGCGTGGGCGCGGAACCAGGCGATAGCGTCGCTCAAGCCGTCGTCCGCCGGGCGCGCGGCGTAGCCGAGGTCGCGGATCGCCTTCGCGGATGAGAAGTACATCCGCTTGCGGGCGAGTTTCACGCCGTCCACGGTCACGAACGGTTCGCGGCCCGACAGGCGCGCCCAGGCTTCGGCGAGATAGGCGATCGGAAGGATCGCCGCCGTCGGCAGTTTGATGGTCGGCGCTTTGCCCCCGGTCAGGGCGGCGATGCGCGCCAAAATCTCCGCGAGGCTCATGTTCTCGCCGCCGAGGATGTAGCGCTGACCGACCACGCCCTTGTCGCGCGCCAGCAAATGGCCGCGCGCCACATCGTCCACATGCACGATGTTGAGGCCGGTGTCGACGAAGGCCGGCATCCGTCCCGCCGCCGCTTCGATCACCATGCGTCCCGTCGGCGTGGGCTTGATATCGCGCGGTCCCACGGGCGCGGTCGGGTTGACGATCACGACGGGCAGGCCTGAAGCGGTGAGCTTACGCACCGCTTCCTCCGCCATGAATTTGGAACGCTTGTACGGTCCGATCATGTCGGCCAGATCCACCGGCGTGTCCTCGTCGGACGGGCTTGCGTCGGCGTGGAGGCCGAGTGTCGCGACCGAACTGGTGTAAACGATGCGGCTCGCGCCCGCGTCGGCGGCCCGGCGCAACAGGTCCACGGTGGAGTCCACATTGGTGCCGTACATCGCCGCCGGGTCCGGCACCCAGAGTCGATAGTCCGCCGCGACATGAAACAGCCCCGCGATTCCGCGCGTGGCGCGGGCGCGGGCGTCCGGATCGTTCAGATCGCCCTCGACCGTTTCGACCTCGAGCCCAGCGAGATTGCGCCGGTCACTGCCCCGACGCGCAAGCACGCGCACGGCCTCGCCCCGCAGAATCAGCTGGCGCAACACCGCCGAACCGATAAATCCCGTCGCGCCTGTCACCAGGACCGTCATTGCCGGCTTTCCCCTTCGCGGCGCGCACCATAGACCATTTTGCGCCGGCACTTATACTCCGCCCTGAAATGGGTCCCTTGAAACGCATCATCTTCACCGCCGACGATTTCGGCATCGCGCCGGAGGTGAACGCCGCGGTCGCGCAGGCGCACCGCGACGGCGTGTTGACCTGCGCGAGCCTGATGATCGGCGCGCCCGCCGCGCCTGAAGCCGTGGCGCTCGCGCGCGCACTGCCCAACTTGGCCGTCGGCCTGCATGTCGTCGTGGCGGACGGGGTTCCGATATTGCCGCCGGCGCAAATCCCCGATCTGGTGGACAGCCGTGGCCGCCTGCGCGGCGATCTCGCCGTCGCCGGCGCGCGTATGTTCTTCCTGCCGCGCGTCCGCGCGCAACTCGCCCAGGAGATCGCCGCCCAGTTCGCCGCCTTCGAGGATACCGGGCTCGCCTGCGATCACGTCAACGCCCACAACCACATGCACCTGCACCCGACGGTCCTGTCGTTGATCATGGACGAAGCGAAGCCTCGCCGGATCAAACACGTCCGCCTGCCGCGCGAGCCGGGTCACCTCGCGCTGGCCCCTTGGACCGCGCTGATGCGCGCCCGTCTCCGCGCGCACGGCTTCATCTGCAATGACTGGCTCGCCGGCCTCGCGCATACCGGCCACATGACGGAAGCGCGCGTGCTCGCGCTGCTCGAGGCCGTGGGAGAGGGGAGCACGGAACTGTATTTCCACCCGGCAACCTGGGAGACCGAGGCCCTGGCCGCGGAAGCGCCGGACTACGACCGCGCCGGAGAGCTTGCGGCATTGACGAGCCTACGGGTAAAGGCGCGCATCGAGAGCCTAGGGTTGAGGCCATCGGCCTTTCGGGACCTTTAGGTAAGACGCCGCCCGCACGGCCGGAACCTAGCCTTGCAATCCTCAACTTTACCGATAGGATTTCGCCGCAGTGCGATATCCCCGCAGCTTGTGAGCCTTTCTTGAGTTCCGAAACCATCACCGTCACCTCCAACGGCGCCCCGATCCCGTTCACGCCGCGCTATTTCGGCGCCCTGCGGGAGACGGATTTGAACGTCGTGGACGATGCCGAGCTCCGCGCCCGGTATGCCGCGGACGGTTACGTTCTCCTGCGCAATTTCCTGCCGGCGGCGGACGTGAACACCCTGCGCGATGCTTATCTCGCCAAGTTCGGCGGGAAGCCGGTCACCGCGTCCCACGGCACCAAAGGCCACCCGGCCTATGATTTCGTGCGCGAGACTGCCTTCCGCGCCTTCGTCGAACAGCCGACCTTCCAGACCCTGGCGGAGCGCCTGACCGGCAAGGCCGCGGCGCCGATCCGCCGCACGCCGCTGCGCCACTTCGTCCCGGGTGTTCCGGTTGCGTCCCGCGCCCATATCGACGGCACCTATATCGACGGCACGCCGACCGAGGTGGTGACCGTGTGGACGCCGCTGGGCGACTGCGCCCATCGCGGCGGCAGCTTGATGTACCTTGAGGGCTCGCACACCGACGCGGATCTGGAACGCAAGGTGCGTCCCGGCGCGCCGCTGGATCGCACCAGCGATGTGCGCCCGATCACCCATGACCTGAAGTGGCTCGCGGACCTCACCAACCGCCGCTGGCTCGCCGCCGACTTCGCCGCCGGCGACGTGGTGGTTCATTCGCCCGCCATCATTCACGCCACTCTCGACGCCACCACCGGCGTTCGCGTCTCCGCCGACATCCGTTTCCGGCGCCAGGACGGCC
Organism: Rhodospirillaceae bacterium; assembly: GCA_965279655.1. Classification (GTDB taxonomy): domain Bacteria; phylum Pseudomonadota; class Alphaproteobacteria; order Rhodospirillales; family Rhodospirillaceae; genus SCTM01. The sequence goes on along the minus strand of OZ257255.1, from coordinate 2,230,321 downwards.
CCAAGGACCCGCGCTGGGATAACGATTGGTCGGCGGACGACGGCTACTAAGCCGCCTCGCGCGTTAGGCTCACATGCTGAACACCCTCGCCCGACGGCTCGTCACTCTGAGCCACGGCCGGCGTTGGCCTGTGTTGGCCGCGGCCGTCCTGCTGGTGGCCCTGTCGCTCACCGAGGTGATGGCCAACCTCGGCATGAACACCAACACCGACGCCCTGTTCGACGACGATCTGGATTTCCGCCGGATCGAGAAGGCCTACGACAAGCAATTCCCCGCCGACCAGGATCTGATCATCGCCCTGATCAATGCACCGTCGAAGATGCAGGCGACGCAGGCGGCGGATCGTTTGGCGGCCAAACTCGCGCCGCGCACGGAGTTGTTCAAGGACGTGCGCACGCCGGAGGGCGGCCCGTTCTTCGCGCACAATGGCCTGCTCTATCTCACGCCCGCCGAACTCGACGACTTGAGCGCCAATCTCGCCAAGGCTCAGCCGCTGCTGGGCGCCATCGCCGCGGATCGCAACGCGCGGGGCTTGTTCCGGCTTCTCGGCCTGGCGTTCGAAGCGGCGGGCGAGGGGAACCCGGCGGCGCTCGGTCTTGTCCCCGCCGCGCAGCAGGCGGCCGATGTCATCACCGGCACCCGCGATGGCAACACCGCCGCCATCGATTGGACCGCACTGCTGGCCGGTCTCTCGCCGCCGGACCAGGCGGCGCGCTCGTTCGTGCTGGTGCAGCCCCACCTCGACAGCGAAGCCCTGGCGCAAGGCGGCGCCGCGTCCGACGCCATCCGCAGCATGGCGACGGAGATCGGGCTCACACCCGAGCACGGCTATCGTGTGCGGCTCACGGGCCAGGTGCCGCTGGACGACGACGAGTTCTCCACCGTGGCCAAAGGCACGGGCATCTCCGGCGTGTTGGCGATCCTGTTCGTAGCGGGGCTGCTCTATGCCGCGCTCGGTTCTCTCTCCGTGGTGTTCGCGGCGGTCGTCATGCTGATGATCGGGCTGGTCTATACGCTCGCCTGGGCGTCTCTTTCGGTCGGCGAACTCAATCTCATCTCCGTGGCGTTCGCGGTGATGTTCGTCGGTATCGCGGTCGATTTCGCCATCCAGTTCCTGATGCGCTATCGCGCAGAACGACATGACGGCCAGGCGCTGCGCGAGGCGGTGATCGCCACCGGCGGCGCCATGGCGCAACCCCTGCTGCTCGCCGCCGTGGCGACCGCGGTCGGGTTCTTCTCCTTCCTGCCGACGGCCTACCGCGGCGTGGCGCAGCTGGGCATCATCGCCGGCGGCGGCATGCTGATCGCGTTGCTGCTCACGTTCACCGTCCTGCCTGCCCTGCTGCGCACCTTCAGGGCCGGACCGGAACGCGCGCCCATCGGCTATGCCTGGGCGCTGCCGCTCAACACGTGGCTGATCACGCACCGGCGCTGGGTCGCCGTCGGCACCGGCGTGCTGACCCTCGCCGCGGTGATCGTGCTGCCGCGCCTGACCTTCGATTTCGATCCCCTCAAGCTGAAGGACCCGACCAGCGAATCCATGTCCGCCGTGCTGGAGATCATGGACGACACCTGGGCGACCCCCAACACACTCAGCATTCTCACGCCGTCGCCGGAAGCCGCCGTCGCCATGGCCGACAAGCTTGGCGCACTGCCGGAAGTGCGCGAGACGCTGACCGTGTTCTCCATGATCCCCGAGGATCAGGACGCCAAGATCCAGGCGCTGGACGATCTCGCCTTGCTGCTCGGGCCGGCGTTCGAATCCCAGCCGGGCGCGCCGCCCAAGCCTGAGGAAACTATCGCCGCCGCCGAGGACAGCCGCCGCAAGGCGCAAGCCTTCCTCGCGACCGGCGGCACGGCGCCGGAGATGGCGCCCCTCAAGACCGCCGCCGAGAAATACGTCGCGGCCTTGAACGGCCTGCTCGCCAATCCGACGCCGGGGGTGATGGAACGCCTGTCCCGCGCGCTGGTGGGTAACCTCGACGAAGCGCTGATGCCGCTCAAGAATGCACTCAGCCCGCAGAAGGTCACCATCGACAACCTGCCGGAAGATATCCTCGCCAGTTGGATCGCCGCCGACGGACGCTATCGCGTGCAGATATACCCAAGGGGCGACGCCCGCGACATCCACGTCATCGAGAACTTCGTGAAAGCCGTGCGCGCCGTGGCGCCGGATGCCATCGGCCCGCCGGTGATCATCTATGAGACCGGCCGCATCGTCACGGATGCCTTCGAGCGCGCCGCGACCCTGGCGCTGGTGAGCATCACCATTCTTCTATTCGTCGTTCTGCGCCGCATCGGCGACGTGATCCGCGTGCTCACGCCGTTGCTGTTGGCGGCGCTGTTCACCTTGGCCACCTGCGCCGCCACCGGCCTGTCGCTCAACTTCGCCAACATCATCGGCCTGCCGTTGCTGCTCGGCGTGGGCGTGACCTTCCCGATCTACATGGTCTCGGCCTGGCGGGACGGGGAGGATATGCTGCTCACATCGCCCGCGGCCCGCGCGGTGATCTTCAGCGCGCTCACCACGGCGGGTGCATTCGGCAGCCTCGCGCTGTCAGGTCATCCGGGCACCGCGGGGCTCGGCATCCTTCTCTCGATGGCGCTTGCCTTCACGTTGCTGATGACGCTGATCGTACTGCCGGCCCAGCTGGGCCCGGCACCCCATATCCCCGAGCGCCGCCGTTTCGGTCGCCGGTGGCGCGGGAAGAAGCACCGCACTATGGCTGCGGCGTAATCTCCGCTTCCCACAGTTCCGGGTAGCGCGCCACGAACCCATTGGGCGCGAATTCCAGCAGCGCGCGGTAGTCCACGCTCGGCGCTTCGTACCAGTATTCCGCATCGCTGCGGCGCTGATAAAATTGCGGCAGCTCCGTCAACGTGCCTGTGTCCACATCCAGCCACGCGGCGGGCATGGCGACCCGCTCGCCGCCGATCTTCATCCCAACGCGGTGAAGCGGCGCCAGATTCGTCGCCGGCGTGAAACCGAAGTCCAGGTCGGGATGGGATAGGCCCGGCTGCGCGACGCCGTTGATGTGCCACACGCCATCACGTCGCAAGTCGAACTCGACCTGCCGCTCGCCGATCACGCCACCGACGCTGCCCGACAGGCTCGCCCAGTCATGGTCGTAATAGACGCTGTAGCCGAGATGCGCCGTCCCTTCGGCATGGTGATACACCGCCGTCCCATGCAGCGCGTGACCGTGGTCCGTCCGCTCGAGGGTGCAGTCGTCGTGCCCCGATGTGTCGAGGCGGCGCCAGCGCATGGTGGCGATGGGCGTCTTCATCCCTGCTTCGCCAACGAAGCGGCATTGGCCTTCATCGACTCAATCAGCGCCGGCACGCCGCCCTTGCCGAGCACGCCTGCGAACTCATTGCGCCGGATCGCGAGTTGGCTGACGGAACCGTCGAGATACACGTCGATGATCTTCCATGCGCCGCCGTTCTCCCGCAGCTGATAATTCAGCACCACCGGTTCCTCGCCTTTCGGGGTCAGCGTTGTCTCCACGGACTTGCGCTCGCGCGCCGCATCCACCTCGCGCTTGGTGGCGAAGGTTTCACCGTCGAAAGACTTGAACTGGCTGGCATAGGTGGCGACCGTCCAGTCGGCGAAGGCCTCGGTCACCGCCTTCTTCTCGTCGTCGCTCATCTTCGCCCAGGCGGTCCCGGTCGCGACCCGCGCCATGGCGGACAGGTCATAGACCTCGCGCACCACCGGATCGAGCAGCGCCTTGCGGCCGCCGAAGCCCATCTTGGCGCCGCCCTTCATGGACTGAAGCAGCGCGCCATGAAGCTTCTCGACCACCGCCGTCGGCGCGTCCGCCGCCCGCACCGGAGCGGACAAGATGCTGAAAAGGAATAGGAAACAAGCGGCAAAGCGGATCATACTGGAGCCTCCATGGGGTATGGCACCCCACCGTGAAATCTTGTCATCTGTATGGCTGTAAGCCCAGGGGTCAAATCCACCGTGTCTGAGGTCTTGGAGCGCCGTTCTGGCGAGCCCGTTTTCCCGAAAATGGGAACGGTCGCGCGCAGCCTCGACACCCTGCGTCTCGTACGCGATCAGGGCGGCCCGTCCTTCACGCAGTTCGCCCTGAACAACGCCTGCAACGCCAATTGCGGGTTCTGCGGTTTCGCTCGCGACACCTTCCCGAAGGACAAGTGGAAATTCGTCGAGCGGGAAGGCGGTCTTGAGGCCATCGACATCCTCTACCGCCAGGGCACGCGCTACCTGCTGTTCACCGGCGGCGAGCCGACCCTGCATCCGGACATCCTGGAATTCACCGCCCACGCCCATGGCCTCGGCATGAAGGTGATGCTGGTGTCCAACGCCGGCCTGTTCAAGCCGCACAAGATCCGCGAGTTGCATGCCGCCGGCATCTCCAGCTTCATCATCTCCGTCGATGCGGCGGACGTTGAGAAGCACGAGGCCAATCGCGGCTTGCCCGGCGTGTGCGAGAAGATCGTCGAGGCCAATAAGACCTTCAAGGAACTCGGTGTGCAGTCGACCGCGTCCGTGACCATGAGTCGACTGGTCGACTACGACAAGCTCCCGGCCTTCCTGGAATCGCTGGGCTTCACCGCGGTCACGTTCTCGTATCCGCTCACGTCACTGGATTCCAACTTTCTCAGCTTCTCGACATCGGACCTCGTCACCTATTCCAAGGACGAGTTGATGGAGGCCTTCGACAAAGTGAAGGCCATGAAGGGCCGCTTCCAGGTCGTGAACCCGTCGGCGTCGATCGACGAGATGAAGCGCTTCCTCACCGGCGATAAGCAGAAGTTCCCCTGCCTCGGCGGCTACACCTATTTCTACCTCGATTGGGATCTGATGCTGTGGCGCTGCCACAACTGGGCGGAGCCCATGTGTCACATCCGTGACTTCAACGAGACCAAGCTCGTCCGCGATGGCTGCACCAAGTGCATGATCGATTGCTACCGCGATTCCAGCGTCATGCAGCATATCGCCGTGTCCGTGCACGACAGCTACCAGGCCTTCCGCAAGGGCAATGTGGGGGAGGGGCTGAAAGCGCTCACCCGCACCGGCAACCTCGGGTCCATCGGTTCGGTCCTGGAAGAACTGCCCTGGTTGCTCCGTTTCTGATAAACCTGACGTCTGAATTCTGGGGTTTCGCGCCATGATGAAAACGCTGTTTCTCAATCCGCCCTCCTTCGATGGCTTTGATGGCGGCGCCGGATCGCGCTATCAGGCCAAGCGCGAGATCAAATCGTTCTGGTATCCCACGTGGCTCGCCCAGCCGGCGGCCCTGGTCCCCGACAGCAAGCTCGTCGACGCGCCCGCGCGCGGACTGACCCTCGACGACGTCCTGCCCATGGCGAACGACTACGAGCTCGCCGTGCTGCACACCTCCACGCCGTCGTTCCGCTCCGATGCCAAGGTCGCCGCGGCCTTGAAGGAGAAGAACCCCAAACTGAAGGTCGGCATGGTCGGCGCCCACGTCGCCGTGGACTCCTATCAGTCCATGAAGCTCGGCCCCTCGGTCGATTGGGTGGCCGGTAACGAGTTCGACTTCACGGTGCAGGAAGTCGCCGACGGTCATGCGCTGGAGAATATCGATGGTCTCGCCTGGCGCCGTCCCAATGGCGAGATCGTGCGCAACAAGCCGCGCGCCATCCTGGAGAACATGGACCTGCTGCCCCACGTGGTCGACGTGTACAAGCGCGACCTGACGATCGAGGACTACTTCATCGGCTATCTGCCGCACCCTTATCTGTCGGTCTACACCGGCCGCGGCTGCAAATCCCGTTGCACCTTCTGCCTATGGCCGCAGACCATCGGCGGCCACGTCTACCGCACGCGTTCGGTCGAACACGTTGTTGCGGAGATGGCCAAGGCGAAGGAATATTTCCCCCAGGTGCGCGAATACTTCTTCGACGACGACACCTTCACCGACGATCTCCCGCGCGCGGTCGAGATCGCCAAAGGGCTGGGCAAGCTCGGCATCAAGTGGTCGTGCAACGCCAAGGGCAACGTGCCCTACGAGACCTTGAAGATACTCAAGGACAACGGCCTGCAACTGTTCGTCTGCGGCTATGAGTCCGGCAACCAGCAGATCCTGCACAACATCAAGAAGGGCATGCTGATCCCGCGCCTGCGCGAGTTCTCCAGCGACTGCCGCAAGCTCGGCATCAAGATCCACGGCACCTTCATCGTCGGTCTGCCCGGCGAGACGAAAGAGACGATCCAGGAGACCATCCAGTTCGCCAAGGAGTGCAACCCGACCACGGTCCAGGTGTCTCTCGCGGCCGCCTATCCGGGCACGTACCTCTACAATCAAGCCAAGCAGAGCGGCTGGCTGATGGACGAAAGCAACGGACGTCTGGTGGCGGACGAGGGCATTCAGGTCAGCTCCATCAGCTACCCGCACCTCTCGAGCGAGGAGATTTTCGAATCCCTCGGCGAGTTCTACAAGAAATTCTACTTCCGCCCCGGCAAGATCCTGGAACTCACCTCTGAGATGCTGACCGACTGGGAACTCATGAAGCGCCGCCTGCGCGAAGGCGTCGAGTTCTTCCAATTCCTCTACGAGCGCGAAGACAAAGAGGCCAAGGTCGCTTAGGGCACACTGCGCGCGATCCTCCTCAGGCTGTCATCCCGGCCGAGCGACAGCGAGAGCCGGGATCCAGGGTGGCGCGCACGACCCCGCAACAGTCTTTGTCGTTACCCTGGACCCCGGATCGCGCGGCTTCGCCGCTTGTCCGGGGTGACAAGGTGGGGTACGCGAGGGGCAGATATCCAGGGACCGGCCTTTGCTTCTCACCCTCATCCAACTCCTCCTTCTGATCCCCGTGATCGGCGGCTCCGTGTTCAGCTTGCTTTGCTTGTGGGCGGCGCGGCGGTTCTTCCTGCGCCCGTTTTCCACCCAGGTGAACTTCACGCCGCCGGTGACGATCCTGAAGCCGATCTACGGGCTCGATAAGGGCCTGGAGGAAAACCTCCGCAGCTTCTGCGTCCAGGACTACCCGGACCTCCAAGTCGTCATCTCCGTCCAGCGCACGGACGATCCCGCCCTGCCGATCATCCACAAACTCGCGGCGGAATTTCCCGACCGCGTGACCGTGGTCATCAAGCCGAGCGAGCCCGTCGTGAACGGCAAGGTGCAGAACCTCGTCAATGGCCTCACCGCCGCGAAGCACGACATCCTCATCATCAGCGACAGCGACGTGCGCGCGAAGCCCACCTATGTGCGCGACATCGTCACGCCGCTGCACGATCCGTCGGTGGGCTACGTGTGTTCGCTCTATCGCTCCTGCAAAGCCGATAGCTGGTTCGAGAAACTCGAACTCCTCAGCATGAACGCCGACTTCATCCCCAGCGTGGTGTTCTCCGAAGAGGCAAAGGCCGCCCTGTTCTGCACCGGCGCGACGCTCGCCTTCCGCCGCCAGGACATGGACGCCGTCGGCGGCATGGCCGACCTCGGCGACTACCTCGTTGAGGATTACGAACTCGGCCGCCGCCTTGTGAGCCTGCGCCGCCGCTACGTCGTCATTCCCCATGTGGTCGACTTGCTCGCGGACTACGGCACCTTCCGCCAGTGGTGGAACCACCAGGTTTATTGGGATCAGAACACCTGGGCCGCCAACCCGACCGGCTTCGCGCTCACCATCCTCACTCGCGCCGTGCCCTTCGCCCTGCTGTTCTGGATCGTCGGCGGGTTCCAGATCTTGGGGTTGTTGGTGTTCCTGGCGGCCTTGACCCTGCGGTTGGCCACGGCCCGCATCTTCGCCCGCGACTACCTGGAGGACCGGGAAGGCCTCGCGGCGCTGTGGCTGTTGCCGCTGCGCGACTTCATCGCGTTCGGCTCCTGGTATGTGGCGCTCACGCGGCGTAGTTTCGTCTGGCGCGGGCATCGGTTCGGTTTGACTCGCGACGGACGAATCGTTCCCCGGGATACCCACGCGTCATGACACACGTTCTCGTCACCGGCGGCGCCGGCTTCATCGGCAGCCATACGGTCGACCTTCTCCTGAGCCAAGGCCACAAGGTGACGGTGCTGGACGACCTCAGCACCGGCCTGATGGCGAACCTGAAGCAGTGCGAGGGAAATCCGCGCTTCCATTTCGTGAAGGCCGATGTCGCCGGCGAACTCGCGGAAACGCTGGATCAGGTCGCCGCCATCGTCGGCCCGATCGACCGCATCATCCACTACGCCGCCCAAACCGCCGTGCCGTTGTCGATGGACGATCCCGCCAGCGACGTGCGCGCCAATGTCATCGGCTCCGTGAAGCTTCTGGAATACGCCCGGCGCAACAAGGTGGCGAAGGTGGCCTTCGCGTCCTCGTCGGCCGTCTACGACGACGATGCGCCCGTGCCGGTCGATGAGAAATCATCCGTCCGCCCGAGTTCACCGTATGGAATCGACAAGCTGGTGGTCGAGTTCTACCTCGACTACTACGCCCGGCTCTTTGGCCTGAAGTACACGGCGCTGCGGTTCATGAACGTCTACGGCCCCCGGCAGGATTCCAAGTCCTGGTACTCCGGCGTCATCTCGATCTTCCTCGACCGCGCCGCCAGCAACACGCCGATCACCATCTTCGACGATGGCGAGCAAACCCGCGACTTCGTGTTCGTCACGGACGTGGCCGCTGCCGTGGTCAAAGCCTGCCTGGACGACGCCGCGCACGGCGAGGTCATCAACATCGGCACCGGCGAAGAGGTGACCATCAACACCCTCGCGAAGCTCGCGCTCGAGCTTGCCGGGTCGAAGTCCGTCATCAACTATTCGCCCGCGCGGCCCGGCGATATCCGCCGCTCCGTCACCACCATGGACAAGGCACGGCGGCTGCTGAAGTTCGAGCCCAGGGTGGGATTCGCCGACGGGCTTGCGCAGACCTTGGCCTGGGTCCGGACCCAGCTCTGACATGACCACCCTGTTCAAGTGGGCGGTCTTCCTCCTCGGCCTCGCAGTCGTCGGATGGATCGCCTCAACCACCGACCTCGCCGCCGTCGCCGCCGATCTCGCGCGTCTGGGCTGGCTCGGTAGCCTCTGTGTGCTGCTCGTGTTCGCGGTCGGCTTCTGTCTGGACGTCGTCGCGTGGCAGACAATGTTCACCACCATCCCGCTCACGCTCGGCGCCTGGGGCCGGTTGATGCTGGTGCATATGGTGGGCGAGGCGGTCAGCACCCTGATGCCCTTCGGCTCCCTCGGGGGCGAGCCGGTGAAGGCGATGCTGTTGAAGAAGCGCCACGGCGTCACCTATCGCGAGGCCACCGCTACCCTAGTTCTGGCGCAGACCGTGAACACGCTCGCCGAAGTGCCCTTCGTCGCCGTCGGCCTCACCATCATGGCGCAGCGTCACGTGCTCCCGGCCTGGGCGGAAACCGCCATGGTCATCGGCGGCGCCTGCGTCGCCGGGTTCATGGTGTTCGTCCTGTCGGTGCTGCACTTGCGCCTGCTGGCGTCCTTGGAGCGCCGCCTGGCGAAACGCAGCTGGGGCGAGAAGCTCACGCGGGGGCTCGCCGCTTTCCGCGAGGTCGAGGAGCACCTGTTCACGTTCGTGCGCCGTCAGCCCGCGCGCTTCGCCACCGCGCTGTTCCTGTCGTTCATCATGTGGGTGGCGGGGGCGGTGGAGATGTACGTCGTCCTGCACTTCCTCGGCGCGGACGTGACGTGGCAGGACGTATGGCTGCTGGAAGCCGCGGTCGTGCTGGTGCGCAACGCCACGTTCTTCGTGCCGGGGCACATGGGCGGGCAGGATGCGGTGCTGGTGCTGGTGGTCGGCGCGATCACCGGCTCGCCGGAACTCGGCCTCGCCGTGGCGCTCATCAGGCGCGGGCGCGAGCTAATCACGTCGTGCTTCGGCCTATCCCTGGGCGCCTGGTTCGGCCTGCGTCCAAGTGCGGCGGCTGCGTCCTAGAACAGGATCAGCAGCAGGACGCCGAGGATTACGGCCGGCACCAGCGCATCGCTGAGCCAGCACGGCACGAAGCGTTCATAACTGTCGAAAAATCGGTCCAAGGTCATCATCGCGGTAGCCCCTTCTCAGGCATACCGATTCAACGCCTGGATTACGGGTTTCCTGGGACGGGAATTGGGCATTTTCGCCGCAATTGACGGTGGTAGACTTCTCCCGACCAGCCACGCGAGGGGAGCCCAACCATGAGTACGGATTTCACACCGGCGGCGGGAAACGGCCTGTTGGACCGGCGCTTGTTCTTGCGCGGTGGCGGTCTCGCGGCGGCAACGCTTGGCGCGACCGCCGCCCACGCCGAGACACTCGCGGTCCCGGTCTGGACCAAGGAGCCGGGCGCGTGGATGGTGCCCTACAGCCAGCCCTCCAAGTTCGAGGAAAAGATCAACCGCGGCCCGGTTTCGCAAGGCAGCTTGAACGGCATCGGCGGCGGTTCAGTCTCTACGCCGCTGCACATGCTCGAAGGCACGATCACCCCCAGCGGTTTGCACTTTGAGCGCCACCACAACGGGATCCCCGAGATCGATCCGGATGCGCACCGGCTTCTCATCCATGGGCTCGTGAAGCAGCCGCTGACGTTCACGCTGGACGCGCTCGCGCGCTACCCGATGACCTCGCGCATCGCCTTCGTCGAATGCGCCGGCAACAGCGGGCGCCTGATGGGGGCGACCCCGGCGCAAGCCACGGCCCAGCAGCTGCACGGCCTGGTGTCCTGCTCCGAATGGACCGGCGTTCCGCTGGCGATCCTGCTTGAGGAAGCCGGCATCGATCCCAAGGCCACCTGGCTGCTCGCGGAAGGCGCGGACGCCGCCGCCATGAGCCGCAGCGTGCCGCTCGCCAAAGCCATGGATGACGCCATGGTCGCGCTGTACCAGAACGGCGAACGCATCCGGCCCGGCAACGGCTATCCCATGCGCCTCCTGTTGCCGGGCTATCAGGGCAACATGAGCGTCAAATGGCTGCGGCGAATCAAGCTGACCGCCGGCCCGACCATGACCAAGGACGAGACCTCGAAGTATTCCATTCTCATGAAGGACGGCCGCGTTGCCCAGTTCCATTTCCCGATGCAGGCGAAGTCGGTCATCACCAAGCCGTCGCCGGGCTTCAAGATGACCGGGCCCGGCCTCTACGAGATCTCCGGCATGGCCTGGTCGGGCGAAGGCAAGGTCGCGCGCGTCGACGTCTCCGCCGATGGCGGCAAGAGCTGGGCGCCGGCGGCGCTGTCCGAACCCGTTCTGTCCAAGGCCGTCACGCGCTTCCGCATCCCCTGGCGGTGGGATGGCGGGCCTGCGGTACTGCAAGCGCGCACCACCGACGACACCGGCTACATCCAGCCGACGCGGGAAGCGCAGATCGCCTTGCGCGGCACCCGCGGCGCATATCACTGCAACGTCATCACCAGCTGGGGCATCTCGGCCAAGGGCGAGGTGACCCATGTTTACGCGTGAAGTCCTCGCGCTGCTGTTGATCGCCGCGCCGGTGCTGGCCGCCGAGAGCCCGCATCTCGGCGTGCCCGCGAACCCCAAGGACATTGCCGCCTGGGACCTGAGCATCGCCCCCGACGGCGCGGGTTTACCGCCGGGCAAAGGCACGGCGGTCGAGGGCGCGAAGGTCTATGCGGAGAAGTGCCTGGCCTGTCACGGCGAGAAGGGCGAGGGCAAACCGAGCGACCGTCTCGTCGGCGGCATCGGCACGATCAAGGGGCCGGAACCCGCCGTGCGTACGGTCGGCAGCTATTGGCCGTACGCGACAACGCTGTTCGACTACGTGCGCCGCGCCATGCCGCTCACGGAACCGCAGACCCTCACCGCCGACGAGACCTATGCGGTCTCCGCTTACATCCTGCATCTCAACGGCATCATCGGCGAGAAGGCCGTGATGAATGCCAAGACTTTGCCGAAAGTGAAGATGCCCAATCGCGACAATTTCTATATTGTCTATCCGGGAAAGGTTCAGTAACGCAGCGGGGGTTCTCAATGGTTCTGGGATTGTCACTTGCCACGTTCACGGCCGTGCACGTGGTTCTGTCGCTGATCGCATTGGCGATTGGCATCGCGGTGGTCGCGGCCATGGCGGCGGGCAAGGAGCCCGGTGGCTGGACGCACGTTTTCCTCGCCATCACCACCACCATCAGCGTCACCGGCTTTCTCTTCCCGTTCGAAGGCAAGGTGCTGCCGTCGCACATCACCGGCGTGATCTCGCTCGTGGTGCTCGCGATCGCCTACCTGGCGTTCTACCAATTCAAGATGGTCGGCCGCTGGCGCGCGACCTACATCGTCACCGCCGTGATCGCGTTCTACCTGAACGCCTTCGTCGCCGTGGTGCAGGCGTTCCTGAAACTGGAACCGCTCAAGGGCCTCGCGCCGACGCAATCCGAACCGCCGTTCCAAGCGGCGCAAGGCGCGCTGCTGCTCGTGGTCATCGCGATGGGCTATTTGGCGGTGAAGAAATATCACCCGGCCGCGCAAGTGGCTTAGCTCCCGAAGGAGCACGACCTCGCCCGCACTCAGGCTGTCACCCCGGCGAAGGCCGGGGTCCACTCATCAATGTGCACCAAGCGGCACGGATCGCGCAGCTCGTGCACGTTGATGAGTGGATCCCGGAACGCGGCGCTGACGCGCCTTGTCCGGGATGACAATCGGTCGAAAAACTGCACACACCGTGACGTTTGACGAACCGCGGTTGCGGCGGTATCGGTCGCAGTTGGTTTTTTGGTCACCGCTGTGTCGAATCTTGCCGCTCCTGCGCTCGGAATCACCCACGCGTATTTTGCGCGATGCTGTGCGCGGGCGTTTGGAGCGAAATTTCAGCGATATCCGAGTCGTTTTCGGGAAGGCGGAGCGCTAAACGAACCCCGCCTGTTGCGCCGCCGCAAGCGCGGCGATCACGCGGTCGGCTTCCGCGTCGGTCATGCTGGCGAAGATCGGCAGGCACATCTGCCGGCCACAGGCGATCTCCGCGCCCGGCAGGTTGCCCGGGTCCAGGTGGCTCAGCACCGGGTGCTTGTGGAGAGGGAACTCGTAGACCTCGCCGGAGCACTGCACGCCGTGCTCGGTCTTCAGCCAGGCCTTCAGCTTCGCGCGGTCCACGCCCTCGGGCAGCATCACCACGTATTTGTAGTAGTTCGGTGCGCAGCCCTTCGGCGCCGGCATCGGTCGCACGCCGCTGTTCGCCTTGCCCAGCGCCGCGTCGTACTTCGCACCGATGCGGCGGCGCGCATCCACCATGCCCGGCAGGCGATGCAAATGCCGCAGCCCGATGATCGCGTGGGGCTCCGACATGCGCCAGTTGTAGCCCATGCGGATGTGGCTGTTCTGGAAGAAGCTCGCCTTGCCCTGGTCGCGATACAGCCGTGCCTCGTCGGCCATGGTCTGATCGTCGGTGATGATAATGCCGCCTTCGCCGCTGGTCATCACCTTGGTCGGGTAGAAGCTGAACGAACCGGCCCAGCCGAAGGTGCCCGCATGCTTGCCGTCGAGGGTGGCCAGATGCGCATGCGCCGCGTCTTCCATCAGCCACAGGCCTTTGCGCTTCAGCAGGTCGACAATGGCGGGCATCTCGGGGGTCACGAAGCCGGCGATGTGCACGATCATCACGCCCACGGTCTTGGGCGTGAGGCGGCGTTCGATCTCGGCGGCGGTGGTGGAGAGCGTCGTCGGGTCCGTGTCCATCAACACCGGGTTGCCGCCGGCGGAGATCACGGCCGATGCCGTGGCGAAAAAGGTATTCGCCGGCACCAGCACGTCCTTGCCCGACACATTGGCGATGCGCAGCATGATTTCCAGCGACGCCGTGCCGCTGTTCACCACCACGCCGTGCTTGGCGTTGTGCAGGGCAGCGAATTTCTGTTCGAGTTCCATGCCGTACTTGCCGAGCGTGAGCTGCCCGTTGCCCAGCACTTCATTCATCCGCTCCGTGATCCACGCGCGGTCTTCCGCATCGAAATCGATCCGGGTCGGCGGCACCAGCGGCAGCGTCATAAGAACTCTCTGGATTTAGCCGGGCATGAAACGGCGCGCGAAGCGCACCATGGTCGGCATGATCGTGGGGCGCAGCAGGCGCGCATCGAGATGCCCCATGCGGCGGTCGTTCTCGTTAAGGCACATGTCCATGAACGGGCCGATCTCGATATCCACGCCGACCGCGTCCTTGCCTTGGGTGGCGAACTGCTCGTCGGAGTCCGTGGCGATGCCCGCGCGGGAAATCCCGTTGAGCCCGAGATGCGCCAGTCGCTTCGCCGCGAACCATGGCTTGGCGAGCAGGGGCGTGTTGGCCTGCATGTAGGCGGCCCAATTGACGAAGAACACGATGTGGCGCGCTTCTTCCTGGATCACCGGCTCGAAGGTCTCCACCAACTCGATCGGGAAAAATCCCGAGCGCTTGGCGAGTTCGAACAGGCCGAAGGCGAAGAAGGAGTCCAGGCACTCGCCGTAGCCGGTGGACATGAAATTCCACTCGGCACTTCCGCGATGCACATAGGGCTCCACCGGGTCGAGCTTGATGCCGTAGCTGTCCACCAGCGCGGACAGCACGCGCCGGTGACGCGCTTCTTCATAGGCGATCAACTCAACGGCCTCGCGCAGCAGCGGGTCGGTGATGGTCTTGGCAAAGGCGGCGATATTGGCGGACGCCCGATCCTCGGTTTCGACCGCGATCGTCCAGAACGGCAGGGAGGTCAGCCGCGCAAGTGCGTCCGGCGCCAGCTTCGGCCAGTCGATCACTTCCGGCTTGTAGGGATCGAAGGTGTCCAGGAGCATGCGGCAGAACATGTCCCTGTGCGCCGGCGAGCCGACCGGAATCGGTCCGCCCAGGGCAAAGGTCCAGGTGGTCGGCACGCTGCTTTCGATCTTCGACATCGAATTCATGTCGTACTTCTGCTGAATTTCGCCCGACGTTGCAAGCCCAGCCCTGGCGTCGTATCGAAGGCCCCATGAACCAGGATGATGCGGCTTTGGAAACCCCGTCCGGCAAGGGGGCAGGGGACGAGAACTTCCCGGTGGGGTCGTTCCTGATCCCCCGGGAACTGCGGCCCCACGTGGCCGTGTTCTATGCCTATGCCCGCGCCATCGACGACATCGCGGATAATCCTGCGTTGGGCTCCAACGAGAAGGTCACGCGTCTCGATACCTTCGCCGATGCCCTGCTGAACGGCAGCAAGGATCCCGGCTTGGCCAAAGCCGAAGCCGTCCGTCGGTCCTTCGCGGAACGAGGGATCACCATCAAGCACGCCCTCGATCTCATCTCCGCGTTCAAGCAGGACGCGGTGAAGCACGAGTACGAAAGCTGGGCGGAGTTGTTGGACTATTGCGACCGATCCGCCTCCCCGGTCGGGCGCTTTCTGCTCGATCTCCACGGCGAGCATCCGAGCCTCTATCCATTCTCCGACGCCCTGTGCGCCGCGCTGCAAGTGATCAATCACCTGCAGGACTGCGCGAAGGACTACCGCGATCTGAAGCGCGTCTACCTGCCCCAGGCGTGGCTGCGCGGGGAAAGTGCGAACTCGGATTTCCTGCTGCGGCCGACGTTGTCGCCGCGTGTGCGCCGCGTGCTGGATCGCGCGCTTGAGCGCGTCGATACGCTGCTGGTGGAAGCGCGCCGCCTGCCGCGCAATCTTATCCACGGCCGGCTCGCGGCGGAGACCGCGGTCATCGTAGCGATCGCGGAACGCCTCACCGCGCGCCTGCGCGTGGAGGACCCCATCGCCACCCGCGTGGAACTCGGCAAGTTCGAGGCGGCACGCACCGCGCTTGGCGGTCTGATCCGCCTCTGGACGTAACATGCTGACGCTGGGCGTCATCGCTTGTCTGGCGTGGATCTACTTGGCCGTGCTGCATCACGGCTTCTGGAAGAACGATCAGCGCCTGCCCAACGTGATTCCCGAGCCCGACGCATGGCCCGATGTGACGGCGGTGGTGCCGGCGCGGGACGAAGCAGCCAGCATCGGCGCATGCGTCGAAGCCCTGTGCGCCCAGGAATACCCCGGCAACCTCCGCATCATCGTCGTCGATGACGCCAGCACGGACGGCACGGCGGAGATCGTGCGTGCCATCGACGACGAGCGCGTGACCGTCATGACCGCGCCGCCGCTGGTTCCCGGATGGACCGGTAAGCTCTCCGCGCTCAACGCCGGTGTGGCCGCCTCGGGCGACAGTCCGTTCCTGTGGTTCACGGACGCCGACATCGTGCATGGGCCATACGCGTTGCAGCATTTAGTGGGGCATGCGCTGAACAGTGGCCGCGATCTCACCTCGCTCATGGTGCGTCTGCGCTGCGAGAGTTTCTGGGAGAAGCTGGTCATCCCGGCGTTCATCTACTTTTTTCAAATGCTCTACCCGTTCCGCGCCGTGAACGATGATCGTTCCAAGACCGCTGCGGCGGCTGGGGGCTGCGTATTGATCCACCGCGATGCTCTCCTGCGCGCGGGCGGGCTCGCGGCCATCAAGAATGCCGTGATCGACGACTGTGCGCTCGCGGCGTCTGTGAAGCGCAGCGGCGGAACCCTTTGGCTCGGCCTCACCGACCACAGTCATTCGTTGCGCGCGGCGGAAACGCTGGCGCCGCTGTGGCGCATGGTGGCGCGCACCGCCTTCGCGCAGCTGCGTCACTCGTACGTTTTGCTGGCAGGAACCGTCGCCGGCCTTGCGATTTTGTTCGCCGTGCCGCCGCTCGCCCTGCTGGTGGGTCTGGCCGGGAATCCACCGCTGGTTTTGTGGGGTGGGTTGGCCTGGATTATCATGACCGTTACGTACGCGCCGACCGTCCGAGCCTATGGTCTTCCAATCATTGCAGCTTTCACATTACCGGCGGCGGGGTTGCTCTACGGGGCGATGACCTTGGGTTCCGCCGTGGCTCATTTGCAAGGCCGGGGGGCGGCGTGGAAAGGGCGGCACTATGACGCTTCTGCTGCGCCGCCAAATCTGCCAAAATCGCCTTAATAAACAAACGATTGGGAGACCGCCTGGCCGTGTAACACGTCGCCGGGAAGGAACTCTCGTTACGCACTCGTGAGGGTCCGGGGTGGGAATGTCGAACGATCACGTCGGATCGTCAAAGAGCGTGACAGGGGACGCGCAGACGCCGCTTCTGGACCGGATCGCCGGGCCGGCGGAGTTGCGCGCGCTGAGCACCGCGGATTTGCCGCAGCTGGCCGATGAATTGCGCCGCGACGTAATCGCCGCCGCCGCCGATACCGGCGGGCACTTCGGTGCCGGCTTGGGCGTCGTCGAACTCACCGTTGCGCTCCACTACACGTATCAGACGCCCCATGACCGGCTGTTGTGGGACGTCAGCCACCAAGCCTACCCGCACAAAGTGCTCACCGGCCGTCGCGCGCAAATGCGTACCATCCGCAAGCGCGGCGGGTTGTACGGCTTTACGCAGCGCGCGGAAAGCGCGTTCGACCCGTTCGGCGCGGCCCACAGTTCCACCTCCATCTCCGCCGCCTTCGGCATGGCGGTCGCGGCCGCCCACAGCAAGACGGATCGGCGGGTGGTGGCGGTGATCGGCGACGGCGCCATGAGCGCCGGCATGGCGTTCGAAGCCCTGAACAACGCCGGCGCCTCCAAGGTGCCGCTGACGGTCATCCTCAACGACAACGACATGTCGATCGCGCCGTCAGTCGGCGCGCTCACGAACTACCTCAAGGACCTGAAGGCCCGCCGCGCGCCGTTGAGCGATGCGGAGATCGCCGCGTCCCTGTCGGGCACAACCCACGCCGAGAAGACGCTGTTCGAACAGTTCGGCTTCCGCTACGTCGGCCCCATCGACGGCCACAATGTGCTGCAACTCGTCACCGTGCTGAAGGCCGTGCGCGCGATGTCCGGGCCCGTGCTGGTGCATGTGCTGACGGAGAAGGGTAAGGGCCACCCGTTCCAGGGCGCGCACCCGGAGAATTATCACGCGGTCGAACGCTTCGATCTGCGCACCGGTGCCATCGCGAAGTCCGCCGCGGCGGCGCCGACCTACACCAAGGTCTTCGCGCAAGCGTTGATGGAAGAAGCCGCGCGCGATCCCGATGTCGTCGCCATCACCGCGGCCATGCCCAGCGGCACGGGTCTCGATGCGTTCGCCAAGGCATACCCGGACCGCTGCTTCGACGTCGGCATCGCCGAACAGCACGCCGTGACCTTCGCGGCCGGCCTGGCGGCGGAGGGTCTGAAACCCTTCGCGACGATCTATTCCTGTTTCCTGCAGCGCGCCTTCGATCAGGTGGTGCACGACGTGGCGCTCCAGCGCCTGCCGGTGCGCTTTGCCATCGACCGCGCGGGCCTTGTCGGGGCCGACGGCGCCACCCATGCCGGTTCGTTCGATCTCGCCTATCTCACCTGCCTGCCGGACATGGTGGTGATGGCCGCCGCCGATGAGGCGGAACTGAAGCACATGATCGCCACCTGCGTGGCCATAGACGACCGCCCCAGCGCCGTGCGCTTCCCGCGCGGCGAAGGCGTCGGCGTGGCGTTGCCGGAACGCGGCGAAGCGCTGCCCATCGGCAAGGGCCGCATCGTGCGCGAGGGCTCCGAGATCGCCATTGTCAGCCTGGGCGCGCGCCTGAGCGAATGCCTTAAGGCGGCGGATCATCTGATGGCCCAGGGCCTCGCGATCACCGTGGCGGACGCCCGTTTCGCCAAGCCTATCGACGAAGCCCTCATCGACCAGCTCGCGGAAACCCATGAAGTCCTCATCACCGTGGAGGAAGGCTCCATCGGCGGGTTCGGTTCCCATGTGCTCGGCTTCCTCGCCCAGTCCGGACGTCTGGATCGCGGGCTCAAGGTGCGCACCCTGACGCTGCCGGACCGCTTCCTGCCCCACGGCAAACCGGAGGAGCAATACGAAGAGGCGGGCTTGCAGGCGCGGCACATCGCCGACGCCGCCATCGCAGCCCTTGGCCGGCAGCCGCGCGCCGGCACCGTGCGCCTCTCGGGTCGCATCGGCGCCGCCGGCTTCCGCCAGTGGCGGTGACGTTTTCGGTCGCCCGATGAACGTTGCGGAAACCCACGCTCTGGAACGTCTCCCCTCCCGCACCGATCTCGCGGAAGTGCGCAACCGCGTGCAGACCGCGGGCTCGTCGTTCTACTGGGCGATGCGGTTCGTGCCGCGCGCCAAGAGCGATGCGCTGTTCGCGATCTATGCCTTCTGCCGCGAGGTCGACGATATCGCTGACGGCGATCAGCCGGCGGCGGAGAAGGTCGCGGCGCTTGCCGAATGGCATCGCCACATCGATCTTCTGTTCGCCGGGTCGGCGGATCACACCATTACCCGCGCGCTCGCGCCCGCCGTCGAACGCTTTGGCCTGGATCGCGCGGATTTCGCCGCCGTGATCGCCGGCATGGAGATGGACGCCAACGGACCGATCATCGCGCCCGATCTCGCCACGCTCGATCTCTACTGCGACCGGGTGGCCTCGGCTGTGGGGCGTCTGTGCGTGCGTGTGTTCGGTGAGCCGAACGCCAACGGCATGCGCGTCGCGGACCGTCTGGGCCGCGCACTGCAACTCACCAACATCCTGCGCGACGTCGCGGAAGACGCCATGATCGGGCGACTGTATCTGCCTTCCGAATATCTCGACGCGGCGGGCGTGCTGGTCACCACGCCCCGCGACGTGCTGCGCCATCCCTTCATCACCCGCGTCACGACGCCGGTCGGTCTGCTCGCGACACAAGCGTTCGCGGACGCGGAGGCGGCTCTTGCCGCCTGCGATGCGCGCGCCATGCGCCCGGCCATCGTTATGATGCGGGTCTATCGCCACACCCTCGAACGGCTGCGCCTCAACGGCTGGCGCGTCACGCCGCCCGCGAAGGGATTCAAGCGCGCCTATCAACGGGCGGAAAAGCTCGCGCTTGCCCTGTACTACGGATTGGTTTGAGCGATGATCGCTCGCGTCCATATCATCGGCGCCGGCATGGCCGGCCTCGCCGCCGCCGTGCGGCTGAAGGACAGCGGCGCGGACGTCACGCTGTATGAAGCCGCGCCGCGCGCGGGCGGGCGATGCCGCTCCTACGTCGATCCGCAGCTCGGGGTAGAGATCGACAACGGCAATCACCTGCTGCTCAGCGGCAACCACGCCGTCATGGCCTATCTCGACGCGGTCGGCGCGCGCGATCGTCTGGTCGGCCCCGCATCGACCTCGTTCGATTTCATCGATGTGCACAGCGGTCTGCGCTGGAGCGTGCGTCCGGGCAACGGCCCCGTGCCCTGGTGGATCCTGGATTCCCGCCGCCGCGTGCCCGACACCAAGATCGCGGACTATTGGTCGATCGTGCGCTTGTTGCGCGCCGATCCCGCCGCCACCGTGGCGGACTGCATCGGCACCGGCGGCGCATTGTTCAGCCGCTTCTGGGAGCCGTTGACCCTGGCCGTGTTGAACGCGGCACCGACGGACGGCGCTGCAAGCCTTATGCAGGCGGTGCTGAAGGAAACAGTGGCGAAGGGCGCGCAAGCCTGCCGCCCGCTGGTGGCGCGCCGCAGCCTTGCCGACACTTTCGTCGATCCCGCCATTGCCGCGCTGGAACGCGCGGGCGTCACTGTGAAACTGGGATGCCGCGTGGACGCGCTCACGCAAAAGGACGATGCCATCACCGAACTCACCGCCGACGGTGTTGCGGTGCCGGTCACCGCGAACGACAGCGTGATTCTTTCAGCGCCCGCGTGGGTGTCCTCGGAACTTGCGCCCGGGCTCGCCGTGCCGCCGGCCGGCGAGGCTATCGTGAATGTCCACTACCGGATTTCGGAAACGAAGGCCGCGCCGGAGATCGTGGGCGTGGTCGGCGGCCTGTCCCAGTGGGTGTTCCGGCGCGGCGACATCGCCTCCGTGACGATCAGCGCGGCGGGGTCCGTGGTCGACCAGGACGCCGACGCCCTCGCGGCCCAGTGCTGGCCCGAAGTGGCGGCGGCGCTGTCGCTGCCGCAAGGCCCCATGCCCGTGGCCCGCGTGATTAAAGAACGCCGCGCGACGCCCCTGCAGACCCCGGCGGCTGTGGCCGCCCGGCCGAAAACCCAGAGTAGGGTGCGGAACCTCTTGCTTGCGGGCGACTGGACCGATACGGGTCTGCCGGCAACCATCGAAGGCGCGGTGCGCTCGGGCTTCGCTGCGGGGGAAATCGCGGCGGCACGGATGGCGGCACCTACGGTTCACCGCGGGGCGGCATGACCATCGACATCGCTTCACGGCCGGACGCAACTGCCGCCCTCGACGCTGCTATCGGCGAGGCGGCTGAAGGCATGCGCCGTCGTCAGCGACCGGACGGTCATTGGGTGTTCGACCTCGAGGCGGACGCGACTATCCCTGCCGAGTACATCATGCTCAATCACTTCCTCGACGAGATCGAGGACGCGCAGGAAGCGAAACTCGCCGACTACATCCGCAGCATCCAGGGTACCCACGGCGGATGGCCCCTGTTTCATGGCGGCGATCTCGATATCAGCGCCACGGTGAAGGCGTACTACGCGCTCAAGCTCGTCGGCGATTCCGTCGATGCCCCTCACATGAAGCGCGCGCGCGAGGCCGTGCTGGCCCGTGGCGGCGCGGCGGCCGCGAACGTCTTCACGCGCTACGCGCTCGCGCTGTTCGGTGAAGTGCCATGGCGTGCGGTGCCGGTGATGCCGGTGGAACTGTTCCTCGCGCCATCCTGGTTTCCCTTCACGATCTACCGCGTGTCCTATTGGTCGCGGGTGGTCATCGCACCGCTCCTGGTGCTCGCGGCCCTGAAGCCGCTGGCCAAGAATCCGCGTCGCGTGCGTGTGCAGGAACTGTTCACCGCGCCGCCGCACCTCGTGAAAACCTGGCTGCGCAATCCCACCGGCCATTTCGGCGGGTCGGTCTTCGTCGCGATCGACAAGCTACTGCGGGTGATCGAGCCTCACGTTCCGAAAAGCATGCGCGCCCGCGCCATCGACAAGGCCGTCGCGTTCTTCAAGGAACGTCTGAACGGCGAAGACGGTCTCGGCGCCATCTTCCCGGCCATGGCCAATTCCGTGATGGCGATGGAAACCTTGGGCTACCCCAAGGACGATCCGCACCTGGTCGTCGCAAAGCTGTCCATCAAGAAGCTGATCACGCCCGGCGAGGGCAAACCGTTCGTGCAGCCCTGCGTCTCGCCGATCTGGGACACGGGACTTGCGGTGCAGGCGATGATGGAGACCGGCGCCGGCGGCGACGCGGCCTGCGATTGGCTGAAGGACAAGCAGATCCTCGACGTCGTCGGCGATTGGGCCGTGAAGCGCCCGGGTTTGCGTCCCGGCGGCTGGGCGTTCCAGTACAACAACGCGCACTATCCGGACGTGGACGACACCGCTGTGGTCGGCATGGCGCTGCATCGCGCCGATCCCGCGCGCCATAAGGAAGCTATCGACCGCGCCGCCGAATGGATCGTCGGCATGCAAAGCACCAACGGCGGCTGGGGCGCGTTCGACATCGACAATTCGGATTTCTACCTCAACCACATCCCCTTCGCGGATCACGGCGCGCTGCTCGATCCGCCCACCGCCGACGTGTCCGCGCGCTGCATTAGCTTCCTGGCGCAAATCGGCACCGACAAGCACCACCCCTGCATGACGCGCGGTCTCGAGTACCTGAAGCGCGAGCAGGAAGCCGACGGCAGCTGGTTCGGCCGCTGGGGCACGAACTACGTTTACGGCACATGGTCGGTGCTCAACGCGCTCAATGCCGCCGGCGAGGACCTGAAAGCGCCCTACGTCCGCCGCGCCGTCGGTTGGCTCCTGGAACGCCAGCGCTCCGACGGCGGCTGGGGCGAGGACGGCGCGACCTATTGGGAAGAGCGCAAGGCACAGGCGCACGCGAGCACGCCGTCGCAGACCGCTTGGGCCGTATTGGGCCTTATGGCCGCCGGCGAGGTGGAACATCCCGCCGTGAAACGCGGCATCGACTATCTGATGAATGCCCCGCGCGACAAGGACGGCCGCTGGGAAGAACCGTGGTTCACCGCCGTCGGCTTCCCGCGTGTCTTCTATCTGCGCTACCACGGCTATGCGGCGATCTTCCCGCTGTGGGCGCTGGCGCGTTATCGCGCTCTCAAGACCAGCAATACCAAACACGTCCGTTACGGGATGTAAGTGATGCGCCTCGGCGTCGTCACAGGATTACCCATGGAAGCGCGTGTGCTCCAGCCGTATCTGTCCGAGCAGTTGATCGTCTGCGTCGCGGGCCTGATACCCGGCGCCGGCGCACGTGCCGCTGAACAGCTGATCGGTGCGGGTGTCACCGCGCTGATGAGCTTCGGCCTCGCCGGCGGCCTCGACCCCGCCGCCGCCTGCGGATCGGCGGTCGTCGCTTCCGAGGTTCGCGGCGACACCTGGTTGGCGACCGACGGCATCTGGCGCGCGCGGCTCGCGGAACTGGTCGGCGCGGAATTCTTCGGGGCCATCGCCGACACGCCGGTCGTGCTGGTGAACCCTGACTTGAAAGCCTTCGCTTACGAGAAGACGGCCGCTGCCGCCGCGGACATGGAGAGCTACGCGGTGGCCGAAGTGGCGGCGAAAGCCCACATGCCCTTCGCGGCCCTGCGCGTAATCGCCGACACGGCGGACGACGTGGTCCCGCCGATCGCGCTGAAGGCCGTCAGTGCCGACGGTCGGCCGCTGATCGGCAAAGCCATCCTCGGTGCGCTGATGAATCCCACGCAGATCCCGGACCTGATTCGCCTGGGTCAGCGCACGTCCGTCGCGATGAAAAAGCTGGAGATGCTGGCGCGCTTAGGCGCGCCGACGGCTTTCGGGCTGACCTGAGGCTTCGACGAAGCCCTGCACCTGCTTCTCGAACACGAACTCGGCGGGGCGCTGCTTGTCGAGCGAGATCTCCGCCACCATGGGCTTCTCGGTCTCGATGCCCTGCAGCCACACCTTCAGCGCCCGGATCGGGTGCGCGGCGGTATCGATCACCGCGGTCGGCTCGTAGCCGCAGTGGACCATGCAGTTGGCGCACTTCTCGTACTTGCCGGTGCCGTAGGAATCCCACGCCGTGGTGGTCATCAGTTCGTCGAAGGTCTTGGCGTAGCCTTCGCCCAGCAGGTAGCAGGGCTTCTGCCAGCCGAACACGTTGCGGGTCGGGTTGCCCCACGGCGTGCATTCGTAGGTCTGATTGCCGGCCAGGAAGTCGAGATACATGGTCGACTGGTTGAACACCCACTTGCGAGCGTTCTCCTTGCCCTTGCGGAAGATGGTGCGGAACAGTTCCTTGGTCTGCGTGCGGCCGAGGAACTGGTCCTGAACGGGCGCGCGCTCATAGGCATAGCCCGGCGCCACGGTGATGCCCTCGACGCCGAGCGCCATCACATAGTCGAAGAATTTCACGATCCGTTCCGGCACGGCGTTCGCGGTGAACAGCGTGCAGTTCACGGTCACGCGGAACCCCCGCTTCACCGCTTCCTGGATCGCTTCCACCGCCTTCTCGAACACGCCGTCCTGGGAGACGGCGTGATCGTGCTCTTCCTTCAGGCCGTCCAGGTGGACGGAGAAGGTGAGGTAGGGGCTGGGCGTGAACAGATCCATCTTCTTCTTGAGAAGAAGGGCGTTGGTGCAGAGGTAGACGAACTTCTTCCGCGCGACGATCCCTTCGACGATTTCCTTGATCTCCCGGTGGAGCAGGGGTTCGCCGCCCGGGATAGAGACCATCGGCGCGCCGCAAGAGTCCACGGCCTCGAAACACTCGGCGGGCGAAAGGCGCTTGTTCAGGATGGCGTCCGGATAGTCGATCTTGCCGCAGCCCACGCAGGCGAGGTTGCAGCGGAACAGGGGCTCGAGCATGAGCACGAGCGGATACTTCGCCACGCCCTTGAGCTTCTGCTTGGCGATATAGGCTCCGACACGGAGCTGCTGGATCAACGGAACGGCCATGGGCGCCTTCTACCTTATTCCGCTGGGACGGCGCTAGCCGCTGCAAACGACCGCAACTGCGGCGGCAGCTTGAAATGGATGTTTTCGGTAACCCCGCTCAGGCGCTCCACCTGAACGTCTCCTAAAGTCATCAGCCGCGCGATCAACTCTTCCACGAGGGCCTCCGGGGCCGAGGCGCCGGCGGTGATCCCCACCACCTTCTTCCCCGCGAGCCATTCCGGCTGCAAGCCTGTGGCGTCGTCGATCAGGTAGCTGGGCTTGGCCAGTTCCTCGCCGATCTCCCGCAGTCGGTTGGAGTTGGAGCTATTCTTCGCGCCCAGCACCAGGATGACGTCGGCCTGCTCGGCCAATTCCCGCACCGCCTGCTGGCGGTTCTGGGTGGCGTAGCAAATGTCCTTCACGTCGGGCCCATGGATGGTCGGGAAGCGCCGCTGCAGCGTGGCGATGATCTCGCGGGTGTCGTCGACCGACAGGGTGGTCTGGGTGACGTAAGCGAGCTTCGCCGCGTCATCGATCTTGAGGGTGGCCACATCGGCAACCGATCCCACCAGATGCACCTTGCCATCGATTTGCCCCAGGGTGCCTTCCACTTCGGCATGGCCGGCATGGCCGATCAGCACTACCTCATAGCCGGCCGCGGCGTAGCGCTGGCCCTCGGTATGCACCCGGGAAACCAGCGGGCAGGTGGCGTCGAGCACTTCCAGGCCGCGCCCTGTGGCCGCGTCCTCGACCGTGCGCGCCACGCCGTGTGCTGAAAATACGGTAATGGCGCCCGGCGGAATGTCATCGACCTCGTCGACGAACACCGCGCCCTTGGCCCGCAGTTCTTCGACCACCCGCTTGTTATGGACGATTTCGTGGCGCACATAGACCGGCGCGCCGAACCGCTTCAGCGCGAGTTCGACGATGTCGACCGCCCGGACCACGCCAGCGCAAAATCCCCGCGGCTGAGCGAGGAGGACCTTCATTGTCATTGGCGATCGCTCCGCCGCCTAGATTAAGTCCGCGCGCCCCCGCGCCCGGATACCCCCGAAACCCGCACGTTAGGTACCATAGAAGACGTTAGGAGGCGAACCCCGGCGGACCAACCCCGTGTCTTCAACGTGTGGTTCTGTTGCCCTTCTGCAACGCGGCCGATGTCTGTGTGTGGGCTTGCGACATTGCGGGGCTGGTAACCTCAGTCTGCGGTGGGCGGCGGCGCGGCGATGGCGCCGGTGATCAGGCGCCTGGCGTACTCGGGCGCGACGAGGTGGCAGTACAGCGTGCCCCGGATGCGGTCAGGCATCATGGCGTAGAGCTTGTTGTTCCAGTCCACTCGCAGGAGCTTGCCCTTCAAGTGCAGCGCGCCTTTGCCGTCCGTGTAGGCGGCGTCGAATGGCTTCACCCAGCCGTCGCCGGTGCGCGACTGCTCATCTTCATCGAACACGATCTTCGCCGGGTCGATCTTCAAGGCGGCCCGGTCCGTGGCGCTCATTCCGGCGGTGACCGCGCCCAGCATCTGGCGATGGATGTCGCTGCAGGCCGCGGGGCCGTCCTTGGCGGCTTGCGCGCCGTATTCCTTGATGATGATGTCCGCGCTCTTGAGCTTGCAGGAAACCAGCTTGGGCAGCTGCTTTGCCGCATCCTCGTAAACCACGAACTGCTCCGTCCGCAGGGGCTTCACCTCTGCCTTGGAGGCCTTGAAGGAGTCATAGTCGGGGTGGACGAAGGTGGCGGCGGGCACCGTGGCCCCGGTCACGCTGCGCTGAAGGTCGCCGCAAAAGGTGTCTGTGGTCTTGGCAAGGTCCGCCGCGGCAGGTCCCGCCAACGCGAACAGACATCCGGCAACGACGCCCAACGCCGTCGCGACTCCTGAAATGCGCATTCCGATTCTCCGCTTCCGAAGGTGCTAAATTGAGTGTTGCATATCTCGCGGAGCGTAGAAACGCCTGCGCCACGGGCGTCCGCAGAGGAGTTATCCACAGAAACCCGCTAGAATAGCTGGTTTCCGACGTGTCGAGCCTTGCATCATTCGGACTCATATGATTCTCTTTGCGCGCGACGAGGTCGCGTGTTCGAAGAACCGGATGCGTCGCGTTCTATAAACGTGGAGAGTGAAATGGCCACTAAAGCTGCTGCAAAGCAAACCGTCGTTACCCTGAAGCACCTCGCTGCCGCCCTCGCGGACACCCACGAAGTGCCGAAGAAGCAGTCCATCGAAATGCTGACCAGCCTGGTCGGTCTCGTGACGAAGCACCTCAAGAAGGGCGACAAGATCCGCATCGGCGGCCTTGGCATCCTGCAGGTCCGCAAGCGCGCCGCCCGCATGGGCCGCAATCCGGCGACCGGCGAAGCCATCAAGATCAAGGCGAGCAAGAAGGTCGCCTTCCGGGCTGCGAAAGAGCTCAAGGAAGCCGTTTAACTTATACTTCCCGCCGGGGCCGATCGGTCCGGGCGGGCAGGGGGTTTAACGATCCGGCCGGGGGTTTCACTTATCGTGCTCCCGAATTGCGTGGCAAAATCCGCATTCACTCAACACGATTGCGGCTTGGGGATTCGGTTGGACATCAAGGGTTGACCCGGACCTCACGGTCCGCGCGGATGTCCTAGGAGATTCCCGGCGGCGGCCCCCAACTTCAGGCCGCGGCGCCGCACAAAGAGGCCACCAAGACCAACGCCCCGCCGGTAACGGCGGGGCGTTTTTCTTTAAACAGTTGGGCGCCCCGCCGGTAACGGCGGGCGTTTTTCTTTAGATAGCTGGGCGCCCCGCCGGTAACGGCGGGGCATTCTTCTTTGAGCGCGGACTGGGGCGTCTCTACGCCTTTTGGATAAAGGGGCGCAGGAACTCATACCTTTGCCCCTAGTGGTTAAGTCCTTCGCTGACGTGCGAATGCGCCACGGGACCCGTATGGTCGGCCGTATCGAAACACCGGGAGGACGCTTCTGTGAGTGCCGCCGATAACACCAAGCCGACCCTTGAAGAGGTCCTGACGCCATGCACCCAGATCGCCGGAACCGCCACGGAGACCCTGTGGCTGGCCGTGGTCGGCCTGGGGCTCCTGGCCGGCATCTTCTACATCGCGCTCGACACCGCGATCCCCACGTTCGCCGTGTCCCGTAGCGGCGTCGAAACCCCGGCCGCCGCACAGAACGCCTCCATCGCTTTGCCGCGCGTATCCCAGGTCATGCCCCGGGTCCAAGAGGACCGGTCCTAAGACTCTCCCGGCGGAAGTGGCGGCAGAAAGCGCCGCCATTCGCGCCGAACCCAGGAACGCCCCGCCGGAGATCGCGGGGCGTTTCTTGCTTTTGCGCCAGAATCGCAACGCAGCGGGCCGCACGGCGTTTAGGCCTGCGGATGCACCACGAGTTTGTCCCGCAACCCTTGCGGGGCCCCATCCGCGGAGAACGCCAATGAAAGCAATTATTATCGGTATGTGCGCCCTGTCGGTCCTGGCCGCGCAGCCAAGCTTTGCCCAACGCAATGACCGCGATAACAACCGCAATGAACGGTTCGAACGGGATCGCGATGGCGACCGCGATGGACGCCGCGGTGGACCCCGCTGGGAGCGCGGCGACCGCGTGCCGCCCCAGTTCCGCGGCAACCGCTACGTCGTTTCCGACTGGCGGCGCGCGCACCTGAGCCAACCGCCGCGCGGCCATCGCTGGGTGATGGTTGACGACAACTACTACCTGACCCGGGGCGGCTGGGTGGTGGTCGACATCCGGTCGGCCGGCATCTATGCCCCGCCGCCGCCGCCGCCGCCGCCGAAATTCCCCGACAATCGGGAAGACCGTTGGCGTGCCCGGTATGGCCACGCCTACACCGTCCAGAACGACCCGACCTACACCCAGTGTAAGCGTCAGGTCGATCCGGCCGGCGCCATCGTCGGTGCGGTGCTCGGTGGCTTGCTCGGCAATGCGGCCGGTGGCCGTCGCGACAAGACGGGCGCTACTGTCGCCGGCGTGATTGCCGGCGGCGCGATCGGTGCCGCGTTGACCGCCAAGATGGACTGCGAGGATCGCGGCTACGCCTATCGCAGCTACAACGAAGGCTTCAACTCCGGTCGCAAGGGCGCGGACTTTGAATGGCGCAACCCGGACAACGGTAACCGCGGCAAGCTGCACGTCATCGACTACTACAAGGACGAAGACGACTTCCGCTGCAGCGTCTACAGCCAGGAAGTCTGGATCAACGGTCGCCGTGAAGAAGCCCGCGGCCGCGCCTGCCAGCAGCCGGACGGCAGCTGGGCGATGATCGACTAACGCACTTCGTTATCGCGACACTTCGGCGCCCGCGGTCGGTACTCGACCGCGGGCGTTCGCGTTTTGAGGAAAATGTCCGCTGCCTGAGGAGAGGGGTTTTCGCGCCGTCGGGGGAACGGGGTGCGGGCTATACTGCCGCCATCTGGATCGGGAGGATTCGATGGCGCGTTCTTGGGTACGGCTCGCGGTTGCCCTTTGCCTTGTCGCGGGAGCCGCCCACGCGGACCTTCTGCCCGGCTTGGCGCAACTGTCCGGCACAGTCGCCGCGCCGAAAGACAAACTGATCGTGCGCGTCTACGCCTACAACGCGGCGCGGAAGATGGGCTACGCGGTGTTCGCCGTCGACGGCAAGTACCGCGCCGTCAATCTGCTGCCCGGCAGCTACGAGATCACGCTGCGCACGGACGGCCTTGAACTCGATCCGGTCAAGGTCGAAGTGACCGCGGGCGTGCACGTGAAAGCCGATCTCACGCCCAAAGTCGTCCCCGCGAAGCCCGACTACGTCGGCGGCGCCACCTTCAACAAGGACGAGAAGGTCGAGCCCTACGACACGATCTATCCGCCTGGGCCGGGCCGCGACATCGTCGAGCGCACCTGCATCGTCTGTCACGGCGTGAACTTCCTGTCGGTCAAAGTCCTCGACGCGGAAGGCTGGAACGTGGCCGTCGACCGTATGATCAAGGAACCCACGTACCAAGGCATGGGGATCATCTCAGCCGCGTCGCCGTTCGATCCGGAGCGCCTCAAGGGCAACGACCGGCAAGTGCTGGTCGACTACCTGGTGAAGAACTTCGGCCCTGAGTCCACGCCGCGCGTCGTCGCGATGGAGAAGCAGCCGGAACTCGACAAGGCCGCTTTGGCAAAGGCGATGTACATCGAGTACCGCTTCCTCAACACCAAGGAGGCGCCGAACCGCTGGACGCAGGAGACCCACTTCGACAAGGACGGCAACGTCTACGTCACCGATCGCGGCCGGCGCCCCGCGATCGTCAAGGTGGATCCGCGCACCGGTGAGCAGACCGATTATCCGACGCCCAGCGCGCGCAGTTCGCCGCACGGTCTCACCGTCGATACGGACGGCACGGTGTGGTGGTCCGGCCGTAACGTCAATCTCGCCCACCTCGATCCCAAGACCGGCAAGTGGGACGTCTACCCGATCAACGAACTCGGCATGCAGGGCCACACGCCGGTGTTCAACTCCAAGGGCGATCTGTGGTTCTCGATGCTCACCGGCAATCGCCTCGGCCATTGGAAGCGCGCCACCGACACGATCGACTTCTACGACACGCCGGGCGCGCGCGGGCGTCCCTATGGTTTGGTGATCGATCACAAGGACAAGGTCTGGTACGTCGAGTATCACGACTCTCACGTCGTCCGTTACGATCCGGAGACGAAGAAATTCACCAAGTTCAAGGTGAAGAGCGCGCCCGCGCAGATGCGCCGCCTCGGCGTCGGCAACGACGACACGATCTGGTATGGCGTCTACGGCACGGTCGGCAAGAAGGGCAAGCTCGGCCACCTCAATCCGACCACAGGCGCGATGGAGGAGTTCGAACTCCCGGTGGAGTTCTCCAATCCCTACGACGCGTGGCCGGACGAGCAGGACAACATCTGGTCGTCCTGCGACAACTACTTTGTGAAATACGACCAGAAGGCCAAGAAGTTCACGGTCTATCCGCTGCCGGAGCGTACCGACCAGCCGAAGGTCAGTATCACCAAGGATAACGCGATCTGGTACACGCCGCGCTACGCCGGCTCCACCAGCGGCTACGGCGGCGCGGCGGCGGTGCTCTATCCCGACATGGATAAGATGCCCACCCTCGGCGCGTACTACTCGGCGCAAAGCTCCATGAACTACATCGCCAAGTACAAGGGCCCCGGCACGCCGGTCACCGGCGCGGTGAAGATGAGCAAGAACGTCGTGCAGAATCCCGAGGTCGCGGAGGTCAAGATGGCGGGCAAGCGACCGGAGGATGTCGGCACGCCGAGCGCGACCCCGCTGGCGCCGGAGAACAGCCGGCTCGCTGACTAGGGTTCGACGGCCCAGATCGGATCAGTGATGACGGCGCATCGTTTGCGCGGACATTACACTCGCTTGCGCTCGCCCTTACGGGGCGTCCGTTGGCTTTTCGCCATCAATCGACAGATACCTCAAGCGATCTGTCTCAGGGGGTTGGTTGGCTTCCGCGCATCCTCGGCGAGTCTCCTGTGGATAATTCCGCTCCGCGGAAAGGCTTGAAACAAGCCTGAAATATTCAACTCATGCGGATTAATCTGGCATTTGGGCGTGCACCAAGCTTACGTTCCTCTCTCGCGCGTAACGGTTGTTGAGGGGAGTGCCTGCGGGCACGCGGTCCATGAAAACCTTCGGCAAAGACAAGCTCGCTGACGTCGAGGTCTACCTCGGCGAACCCAACGACCAGGTTCGCGAAGGCATGCGCAGCATCATGCGCGACTACGGCATGCGGCGTACGCGCACATTCGCCCGCCTCGAGGACATGCTCACCGCCATCAGGGAAGCGCCGCCCGATCTTCTGATCGCAGGCGATAGCATCGGCCCGGCGTTGTTCGATGCGGTGCGCGACATTCGCCATTTCAAGATCGGCCAGAACCCCTTCATGGTGATCAGCCTGATGGTGGGCGAGGCGGAAGGCATGGTGAAGCGCGCGATCATGTCGGGCGCCGACGACGTCATGATCAAGCCGGTGGCGCCTGCCAAGTTGCTGGAGCGGGTGGGGCGTCTGTCGAGCAATCGACAGCCGTTCATCGTCACAAACGACTACCTCGGGCCGGAGCGGCGCAAGGCCGACGATACCCGCCCGTCCAATATTCGGCAGCTCAACGTGGTCAACACGTTCCAGGCCAAGGTTGACGGCAAGGCGCTCAGCGCCGCTGAGCTCGGCAAGGCGGTCGAACTGAACATGAACGACGTGATGGCCGCGCGGCTGGACAGCCACGGCCTCAAGCTGGGCTGGGTGTGCGGCCTCATTCTCAAGGCGTACCAGGAACGGAAGATCGACAAGGACCTGGAAGAGCGAATCCTCATCCTCGTCGGTGTCTTGGAAGATGCCGCCAATACCGCCGGGTCTATCGACCAGCCGGATCTCGCGCAGATATGTAAGCAGATGGCGCGTCAGGTCGAGGAGATGGCGGAAATCTACGAAAATCCGACGAGTGGGCAGCTCGGCATCATTCAGAAACTCACCAGGGCGTTCGAACTCGCCAAGACGGCGAAGATGAGTCCGCCGACTGCGGTCGCGTCGTAGAGGTTCGCGGTGGGGTCGCCTGTGGGGCAACACACACCAGGACAGCCCCACGCTTCGAGCGCGGCGGGACGATCCGACCAGTCCAACTTGAGGATTCTCGTTCCCGGCGATGAACCGGCGCTTGATCGCCATCTCAGCCGTTTCGCGGCGTCGTCCGTGGCGATGCGCGCCAATCTGCAATCGGGCGGCATCGTTGATCAGGGGCAGCCCTATCAGGGGACGTATGCCGCCCTCTGGGATAGGGACACAATTCTTGCCGTCGCCGCCCATTACTGGAACGGCGCGCTCATGCTCCAGGCGCCCCGCGCCCTCGGCGAAGTGATCCGCGCCGCCGTGGCGGGCTCCCGTCGCCCGGTCACCTTTGTCCAGGGGCCATGGCCGCAGGTCCAGGCTGCCGCGGATATTCTTGGCCCATTATCCAGCCAGCGCTGGATCGGAAAAGTGAACGACTTGCGCCTGCTCGATATCGGCAAGCTGCAAATTCCCGATTCCGTCAAACGGCGCGAGGCGCGCCACCGCGTCGCGACGGCCGCCGATCTGAACTATCTCTTGTCCTGGGAAGCCTCACGCGAGGCCGAGATCTCGGGCACCACGGAATCGCTCGAACAACGCGCGCGGGTGCGCGCCAAGCTTGAGCAACTGATCGCGCAGACCGCACTCTACGTCGCTGAAACCACGGCGACCCCATCGCGGATCGTGGCCATGGCCTATATCGAATACGGCGTGCAGGGGCTGATCCAGATCGGCGGCATCTGGTCGCCGCCGCTGGTGAAGGACAAGGGCTTCGCCGCCGTCGCGGTGGCCGGCGCGGTCTTGGCTGCCCAGGCCCACGGCTTCAAGCAGGCGTGCCTGCTGGCCGACAAGGCCAGCACGGCGACCCTGAACAGTTACCGCGCCCTCGGATTCACCTCGATCGGCGAGTATGGGTTTTTATTGCCCGCGAAGTGATCTTTGGACATCAGCACGCCGAGCACCGTGCCGCATGGGCCGGAGAACAGCGGCTGGTGGATTGTCACGTCCCCACGCTGTTGGCGCGACGAGACTTAACTTTGTTCTCGAGCCTCCGGAGACCCCATATAGCGCTGCCCAGCAGAGCATAGAAGCACGCGTTAATCAGAGAGCCTATGGCTATCGCTAGCTCCGGATTCCAATAGGCGCGATCGCTTACACTGACACTAAGCGAGACTGGAACTATGACCAGAAAATGCAGCGGCATGAGCCACGGCTGTTCATATTGGAACGCTAAGTATCTGCATGATTCGCACAGCCAAATCAGTGGAATCACCGCGCCAACAAGCGTCCAAATGCAAATGGAGCGAGGTATCGCCTTCACTCGGTGCCTCCGTATCGCCCTTTAAGTTTGCTGAAGAACGATCTCGGAATCATGTCATCCCAAACGTCGGGGGTCGAGTCCGAAGGTGGTATCACTTGTCCCGCACGCAAAGCCTGGGCGACGTTGTCCGTGCATTGCTGGTCGTTGAGTGTGTAGTTCCCAGGATTTGCAGCTCTTCTATCCAGCATTTCCTGCACCGCACGATCTTGTTCCGCCGATGTGGGTATCTTGAGAGTTTCATGCGGCTGATCTATTGGATCGTCCTTGATTGCTCCCGGCACCGGTATCCCCAGGCCTTGCTTTACCCGAGAGATCGGGTCATCCGAGGCAGGATAAAATCCCTTGGTCCCGGGCGTATTCACCCCGATACCGACGTGACCAGCACCGAGCGCAGACTTGGGATAGTAGCTCACGTATAGGTCCGCGACCTGTGGACCCGCAGGCGTATTACGGGTCGCTTGCTGCTGATCCCACGCCGGGCCGAATGCAAATTCTTCGAGTCCTGTGTTCGGATTGATCGAATTGCGGCTTCCCACCAGAAAGCGGTCCAGGTCGATCCCCTGCGCTTCCGCCGCTGCCTTCAGCACCGCCATCAGTTCTGGCGTGCGTAGTTCCGCGGGGATGACGACCTCGCCGGGCGTCATGTGCGCGAGTTCCGTACGCTCGGGCCTGCCGCCGAGGGTCACGACAATCGCTTGAAGGTGTTGCAGTAGTTCGCCGTGCCGTCGCGGATCGATGGCGGCGATATGCTTTTGCGCTTCGGCCACGTGGTTCGCGCGCATCATGCCGCTGCCGGCGATATGCGCCTTCTTCAGCTCGGACATGGCCGCGACGGCGTTCGTTCCGCCCGCTTCGGCGAGGCGCGGGGGAATTTCCAGCTCGGACGCAAGGTAACGCACCGTGCCCCGGTCAAAATCCGGGTCATCCTTTTTTGTCATCGTGATGCTCCATTGGGAACGGGCGCGCGGAAGCGCCGCCAATGCAAAAGCAGGGGCGGGGTTCAGGCGCGGCAATGTCAGAATTGCATTTTCACCCTAGGACGGATTCGCCCATCCGGCGAGACTCACGGTGTGTGCAGTTTGGTCGCCGAAAATTGCCAGCATCGCGAGTCCCATTTCGGCGCTAGACTCGCGCATCATGAGACTGCCCATTGCAAACTCTGCGCGCGATTTTTCGAGGCGGCTTTGCTGCACCCGCGCAGTCCCGCGTGCGAAATTTCACCCGCTTATTTTACGCCATACGCTTTGCAGGTGCTCACGGATTTCCCTGCGCGCTCTCGCACTTGCGGCACGAGTCGCCGCTGACCTCTTGTCGGGAAAGGCCGACCAGCCATGCTCCGCATTCTAGGCTTGCTTCTGATGTTCGTGGGGTCCGTCCCCCAAGCGACCTGGGCCGCGGACGCCTACCGCGCCTACATCGACGGCCCCTGGGGCCAGGTCCACGTGCGGGTTGCGGGCAAGGCCGCCGAGCCGACCGTGGTGATCCTGCACCAGATGACCTGGTCGTCCGAGCAATACAAACACGCGTTGCCCGAGCTCGCCGCGCGCGGCGTGCGTGCCATCGCGGTCGACATCCCCGGCTATGGCGAGTCCGACGGCCCCACCGATCCGCCCACCGCCGCGCAGTACGCCGATGCGATCCTGCCGGTGCTGGACCACTTCAAGCTCCAGCGGGCGATCCTGCTTGGCACCAACACGGGGGCGACCTTCGTCACCGTGTTCGCGGACCGTCACCCGGAGCGTGTGAAGCAACTCATCCTCGAGGGCGTGCCGAGCTGGGATGCGCCCACTCGCGAGAAACTGATCGCGAGCGAGCCTCACGGCGAGATCAAGTTCACCGACGACGGCAGCTTCCTCGCCAACCGCTGGGTCGGCAGCCGCACCATGGCGAAGGGACGGCTGAGCGAGACGGCGTCGCTGGAGAACATCATCAAGACCTTCAACGCCGGCCCGCGCGCCTGGTACGCCCACGAGGCCGTGTTCCGCACGGATCTCGAACCCATCGTGAAGCGCGTGAAAGCGCCGATCACCGCGCTGACCTATCCGGGCCAGGAGCTCTACGAGACCTCCCGCACCGTCACGAAGGTGCGCGGGGATGCGAAGGTTGTGGAACTCACCAACGTCGGCCGCAGCATGGCGCCCGCTTTCGACAATCCGAAGGCGTGGGCTGAAGCGGTCGCGCGTCTCGTCAGCGCAAAGTGATCCATGTCGGAGCGTGATCGCTCGCCCCCGGCTCGCCGCGCACGGCCTTGTCCACGCCCGCCGTCTTCAGGCGCTTGGCGAGATCGGGACTGAGGAGCAGATGATCGATGCGCAGACCTGCGTCCCTTGGCCAGCGATTGCGCATGTAATCCCAGAAGGTGAACAGGTTCTTCTTGGTCGGATACTTCGTGCGGAGAGCGTCAGTCCAACCCTGCTTGAGCAGCTTCGCATACGCCGCGCGGCTTTCAGGTTGGAGCAGGGCGTCGTCGTCATAGGAGGTGGTCGGATAGATATCGAGGTCGGTCGGCACCACGTTGAAGTCGCCCGCGAGGATGACCGGATGCTTCGCCTTCTTGAGTGCGGCGGCGTGCTTCGTCAGCCGCGCGAACCAGTCGAGCTTGTAGTCGAACTTCGGTCCCGGCTGCGGGTTCCCGTTGGGCAGATAGATCGACGCGACGATCAAGCCTTTGACGGCGGCCTCGATGTAGCGGCTCTGGGTATCCTTCGGCGCGCCAGGCAGGGCGCGGCGGGTCACTTCGGGGGCATCGCCCTTGGCCAGGATCGCGACACCGTTCCAGGTCTTCTGGCCCTGCCACACCGCGCCGTAGCCGGCCTTCTCAAGCTCCGCGCGCGGGAAGGCTTCGTCCGTCAGCTTCAGTTCCTGCAGGCAGACGATGTCGGGCTTCGCCTTCTTCAGCCACGCCAGCAGATTCGGCAGGCGCCGATTGAGGCTGTTGACGTTGAAGGTGGCGATCTTCATCCAGCGATCCTATCCTGACGGGCGCTTTGGGGAGGGCACGGCATGAGTGAAGACATATTCCGTCGGCGGCTGCGCATGGGGATTCTCATGAGCGCAATCGTCACGGCAATCTACTTCGGCTTCATCCTGTTTGTCGCTTTCCTCAAAGAATCGGCGGCGACGCAGATCGTGCCGGGCCTGTCGGTCGGCATCCTGCTCGGTGCGCTGGTGATCGTCGGGGCCTGGCTCGCAACCTGGGCCTACGTAGTCTGGACCAACCGCATCGAGAACGCGGGAGGCCGCTCGTGAATAGCAGCATCGGCCAAGGCAATCCCATCGCGATTGCCCTTTTCTTTCTCTTCGTCGCGATCACGCTCGGTATCACCTTTTGGGCCGCGCGGCGCACGAAGACGACAGAGGAGTTCTTCGCCGCCGGCCGTGTGATCACCGGCCGTCAGAACGGCTTCGCGCTCGCGGGCGACTACATGAGCGCGGCCAGCTTCCTGGGAATCGCCGGGTTGGTGTCGCTCTCGGGTTTCGATGGACTGATCTACTCCACCGGCTGGCTCGTGGGCTGGCCGATTGTGCTGTTCCTGATCGCCGAGCCCTTGCGCAATCTCGGCAAGTACACATTCGCCGATGTGCTGTCCTATCGCTTGTCGCAGACGCCCGTGCGGTTGGCGGCGGCGATCGGTACGTTTGTGGTGGTCAGCATCTACCTGATCGCGCAGATGGTCGGCGCCGGCAATCTGATCCGCGTGATCTTCGGCTTCAGCTACGAGACCTCCGTGGTGATCGTCGGCGTGGTGATGCTCGCCTATGTCCTGTTCGGTGGCATGATCGCGACCACGTGGGTGCAGATCATCAAGGCTGCCCTACTGCTCGGCGGCGCCGCGTTGTTGTGCGTGCTTGTGTTGAGCCGCTTCGGCTTCAACCCCGCCGCACTCTTTGCGGCCGCCGTGGACCGCTACGGCGCGGGCGTGGTCGCGCCGGGCCCCCAGGTCGCCAATCCCTGGGATGCGATCTCGCTCGGCATCGCGCTGATGTTTGGCACGGCCGGTTTGCCGCACATCCTGATGCGCTTCTACACGGTGCCGAGCGCGCAAGCGGCACGCCAATCCGTATTCTGGGCGACCGGCCTCATCGGCGGCTTCTATCTAATGACGTTCATTCTCGGCTTCGGGGCGATGGTGATCGTGGGGCGCGAAGGCATCACGGCCGTGGATCCCGGCGGCAACATGGCCGCGCTGCTGCT
Source organism: Rhodospirillaceae bacterium (assembly GCA_965279655.1). Taxonomy (GTDB): domain Bacteria; phylum Pseudomonadota; class Alphaproteobacteria; order Rhodospirillales; family Rhodospirillaceae; genus SCTM01. Next base: position 2,192,505 of record OZ257255.1, on the reverse strand, counting down.
GGCCGAAGCGCTCGGCGGCGCCAGCCTGTTCGGCTTCATCGCCGCGGTCGCGTTCGCGACCATCCTGGCGGTGGTGGCGGGGCTCACGCTCTCCGGCGCCGCCGCGCTCAGTCACGACATCTGGGCTTCCGTGATTCGCAAAGGCCATCTCGATCACCGCGAACAGCTGAAGGTCGCGCGGATCTCGACCCTGTTCCTGGGCGCGCTTGCGATCGTGCTGGGGATCGTGTTCAAGGGACAGAACGTCGCCTTCATGGTGGGGCTCGCCTTCGCCATCGCCGCGAGCGGCAATTTCCCGGCGCTGGTGCTCTCCATGTTCTGGCGCGGCATGACGACGGCCGGCGCGGTTGCGTCCATCGTCACGGGCACGGTGATGGCGCTGGTGCTGATTTATCTGTCGCCCACGATCCAGGTGGACATCCTGAAGCACCCGGACGCCTGGTTTCCGCTTAAGAACCCCGCCCTGGTGACGATGCCGCTGTCGTTCCTCGTAGGAATCGTGGTGTCGCTGCTCGCGCCCGAAGCCCGCGCGCGGGACGGTCACGCCGCGATGCAGCGCCAGATCATCGAGGGGCATCCGGAGGGCTAAAGGTACTGCCAACCACGATAGCTGCGGCCAGCGACCCGATCGGGCAGGGCGCTGTCTAATCCGGTCTCCGCCACGATCTCACGCAGGACCTGCTCGGCTTCGGCGATCACTTCGTCCTCGTTCCAGATCGTCGACTTGCCCCCGGAAAGGAGCTTCTTGCCCGCGACAAACACGGTGTCGACCATGTCCGTATCGCCCGCCCACACCAGGATACCGAGCGCGCGACGACCGTCGAAGTTCGGGCGCTGGCCGGGGCGGTTCGTATCGATGATCACGCAGTCCGCCGCCTTGCCGACCTCCAGCGAGCCGGTGACGTCATCCATGAACAGCGCGCGCGCGCCGCCGCGGGTCGCCATCTCGATCACCGTCTCCGCCGTCGCCCACAGTTTCGCGTCCGGCGGCGAGACGCCTTCCGCCTTCTCGCGATTGACGGCGAGGTTCTGCCCCAGGATCGTCTGACGCATCGCCTCGAACGGACTTTGATTGTCCGACACCATCGGCGCGTCGGTGCCAAGCCCGGGCAGCAGGCCGGCCTTCAGGAAGTGATGGATCGGCAAGCCGACGCTGTCAAACTGGCGCAGGATCGGCACGATGCCCAGGCGGCAATCATGCTCTGCCAGGATCTCGAACTCGTGGTTCATCACGTTGACCGCTTTACCGGCGTAGATCGGCTGCGCCAGCAGGTCGAAGGAACGGTAGTACTCCACCTGCCCGCCGTTCCAGCCGCGCTTGCGCAAGTTCGCGCCGCGGCTGTTGTCGGTCATGTCGATATCCAGGCGCAGACCGAGCTTGGCCGCGCCGTCGCGGATGCGGCGCATGTCTTCGGGGTCGGCGCGATACTGATAGTTGATGAAGCCCGCCGCCACTTCGATGCGGTCGCTGGCGAACTCCTTTTGGAGACGCTCGAGTTCCACCAGTCCATCGGCCACGATCTCGCGGCCTTCCTCGGGCACCATCGGCCCATCGATGATGCAGCGCGCCAGGAAGCCGCGCATGCCGGAGTCCCGCAGCGCGCGCCACGATCCGTCCACCGCGCGCTTGTGCGCGTTGTTGAAGTGTTCGTCATGGGTCGCGGTGTAGCCGGCGCGGGTCATCTCCAGACAGTGCAGGCGGGTGAGCGCGTAGCTACGCTTCTCATCCGTGCGGCCTGTCACCTGATTGAGCAACCGCATCACCGCCGCGACTGCTTTGGGAATGTCGGTCACCGGCCAACGGTCGTCGTTGTATCCGCGCAGGAAGATCTGGTTGAGATGATTATGCGCGTTGGCGATGCCGGGCAGGACCAGCTTGCCGTTTCCGTCGATGGTCTCTTTCGCGCCGATTTTGCAATCCGCCGCCTTGCCGACCGCGACGATCTTGCCGTCGCGGAAGGCGAGGTAGCCATCAGTGTAGACGCGCCGCTGCTCGTCGACCGTAACGACGGTCGCGTTCTTGATAAGTGTGTCGGCGGTCTCGGTCATGGGTTAGCGCTTCGGTGTCGCCCGCGCCATCGCGCCCATGATGTTCCACTGGCCCTTCTGCTTCTGCCACACGTGGATCACCTCGAAACGCTGATCGACTGCCGTGCCGTCCGCCAGCATGGTGCGGTGGGTCTGGTAGTAGATCACGCCGGTGTCGCCCTCGAGCGTGAAGCCGGTCGGCTCCATCGTGAGTTTCTCTTTGTTGTTGTCCTTCAGTTCCGGCGCGCTGGTCTTCAGCGAACTGACATCCATCGGCTTGGGCGCCTGGGGCGGCCAGCCCATGTAGTCGGGCGCGATATGCTCGAGATAGAACTTGAGGCCCGCGGTGGCGCGGCCATGATAGATTTGCTGCTCGAGCGCCCAGATCTCGGCTTGCGCCTTGGTCTTTGCGTCGGTCGCCTTGGTGTCGGCGGCTTGCGCGGGCATGAACGTCATGGCGGCGAGCATGGCTGCGATCAGGATGCGGGAAATCATTGGTGCACTCCTCTGCATTGGCGGCAATAATCCTCGCATGATCACGGTACGTCTCGATACCCCATGACCGCGCGCACGGTCGTTATTACTGGCAGCAGCCAAGGCCTTGGCAAGGGCCTCGCGGACGCTTTCTTGCGGCGCGGTCACAATGTGATAGTCAGCAGCCAAGACCCTGCGGCTGATGCGGCGGCGGCCCTGGAATTGGCCGCCATCGGCGGGGGCCGTGTGATCTCCCAATCTTGTGATGTGACGGATGCCGCCCAGGTCCAGCGCCTGTGGGATGTGGCCGCGCGCGAATTTGGCGCGGTCGATCTCTGGATCAACAATGCCGGTTACGCGCGGGGCAGTTTACCGCTGGCCGACCAACCGCCGGCGGTGATGGAAGCCATGCTGCGCGTCAACGTGCTCGGCACGACGAACGGCTGCCAGGTGGCGCTCGCCGGCATGCGCAGGCAGGGGCACGGCAAGGTCTACAATGTGGTGGGTGCGGGCTGGGACGGCTTCTATGTGCCCGGGATGCTGGGCTATGCCACCACCAAGGCAGCGATCACCTGGTTCACACGCTGGTTGGCCAAGGAAGTCGCGGGACAGAAGCCGATCGTCGGGCACATCAGCCCCGGAATGGTCATCACCGAGGGCTTCTTGCGCGAACACGTCATGACGCCAGCGGCGGCTCGGCCGTGGCGCGACGCCTTTGTGAATGCGATGGCGGACAACGTCGAGGACATCGCGCCGTGGTTTGTGGACAAGATGCTCGCCAACGAACGCAATGGGGCAGAGATTGTGTGGCTCACGCCATTGCGCATGAAGTGGCGCACGTGGGCGGCGAAGTTCCGCAAGCGTGACGTCTTGTCGCGATACGGGATCACCTAGGGGACAAGATCGATGATGTGGAATGCGCTGGTCGGCTTCATCACACTCATCGGTCTGACAGGACACGCATTCGCGGCGGACGAAGCGGCGTGCCGGGCGCTGAGCAGCCGGGCGCACAGCGTTATATTCGCGCAACTCCTCGACGCGCCGACCAACATTATGTCCGCGTCCATCGTCGCCGCCGGCGCCAACGGCGAGGCGGATCTGCCGGAACACTGCCAGGTCGAAGGCAACATCGCGCCGCAGGTGGGCTTCCTCGCGCGCCTGCCGACCACGGCTTGGAACGGCAAGTTCATGATGGGTGGCTGTGGCGGTGCTTGCGGCACCTACATGAACCAGCGCATCGATCCGGCGCTCGCGCGCGGCTATGCGGTGATCGTCACCGACATGGGCCACAAGGGCATGAGCTTTGACTTCATGCGTGGCAATCCGCAGGGCCAGGCGGACTTCGCCTATCGCTCCACGCATATCACGGCGGTGGTGGGCAAGGCGCTGGTGGAGGCGTTCTACGGCAAGAAGGCCGCGCGCAATTACTACTGGGGCTGCTCCACCGGCGGTCGCCAAGGCATGGTGGAAGCGCAGCGTTTTCCGGATGACTTCGAGGGCATCATCGCCGGCGCACCGGTGTGGAATCAGACTCAGAACAACCCGTTCTTCGGTTCCTGGGGTGGCCGCGTGAACATGGACAAGGACGGCAAGCCGATCCTTGATGCCAAGAAAATCCCCCTCATCCACGACGCCGTGCTCGGCGCCTGCGACGCGCAAGACGGATTGAAAGATGGCTTGTTGATGGACCCGCGGCAGTGCCGCTGGGATCCGGGTGCAATCGTGTGCAAGAGCGGCAGCGACACGAATTGTCTTACGGCCGCTGAAGCCGATGTCGTGCGCAAAATCTATGACGGCCCAAAGGACGTGAACGGAAACCCATTGTTCTGGGGCATGCAACGAGGCTCGGAAGACCAGTGGCGCGGCTGGCTCAGCAACGATGGAAAGCTCGGTGCGTCCGTCGCCAGTGAACCCACCAACACCGTGCTCGCCTTCGTGGGCTTTGCCGATGGGCTCGGGAAGCCGTACTTCGCGCCCCGGGATTTCGATCTCGCGCGCGATCCGGCGCGGCTCGGTCTATGGGAGTTCGCCTACAATGCCCAGAACCCTGACTTGCGCCGCTTCAAGGCCAACGGCGGCAAAGTGATCCTCTACACGGGCTGGAACGACAACAATATCCCGCCGGGACAGGCGATCGACTACTACGACATCGCTACACGCACCATGGGCGGCGAGGCGGCGACCAAAGAGTTCTTCCGCATGTTCCTGCTGCCCGCGATGAACCACTGCAACGGGGGGCTCGGCGGCAGCGAGGTGGATTGGATCGCGGCGCTGGAGAACTGGGTCGAGAAGGGCGAGGCGCCGGAGGCCGTTACCGCCTATCACCCCGTGAAGGACGCCACGGCCCTCCGTCCGGCTCGTTTCCCGCTGCCGGAGGGATCCTACGATCGGGCGCGGCCGGTGTTCGCTTACCCGGACGTAGCGCGCTATGGACGGGGCGATCCCGCACAGCCCGCAAGCTGGGCGAAAGCTCGGCGCTAGCAAAATCTCGTTATGGTGCTGTCGGCAGCCGCCGATTTAGCCACGGGGCCAACGCGATACCCGGAAGGGCTACCGCGGCGCTGTGCTCCGACAGCGTTCCGGGCCGTTTTCACGCTGGACGGTCGCCTCGGGGACTGCTCTATCCGGGGATAAATCTACGCCATTCCAAGCCCATGTGTTGAGCCGCGCGTGTTAAAAAGTAGCTCTTCTACCCCCGGTGCTGGTAGGGTGGTGCACCTGGATGTAAGCGTATGAATTTTCAAGATTCTGTCTCTGTGGGCACGGTCAGGACGGCCCCACGCACGGTGTCGGCGACGAAGCGGCGGGCGGTGATCATTACCGTCGGCGTAATCGCGCTCGCGCTGCTGGGCGGCCTGTTCGCGTTCCAGACCGTACGGGAGTCCATGGCGCGCGCGCGCCTAGCCGCCAATCGTCCAGCCCCGCTGTCCGTCACCTCCGAAGTCACCACGCCTCATGCCCTGCCGGAAGTCCTGTCGGCTGTCGGCTCGCTCGCCGCGATCACGCGCGCGACCTTGTCGGTGGAAGCCGGCGGCAGCGTCACGCGCATCGCCTTCACGCCCGGCGCGCATGTGAAGAAGGGCGACCTTCTCGTGCAACTGAATGATACCGCCGAGCAGGCGGACCTGGCGAATTTCCGCGCGCAACAGCGCCTCGCCGAATTCGCGCTGACGCGCTCCAAGCAACTGACACAAAGCGGCAACGCGACCCGCGCCCAACTCGATCAGACACAAAGCCAGTACGACGTCGCGACCGCTGGCATCGCCCGCGCGCAAGCCGCGATCGCGAAGAAAGCCTTGCGGGCGCCGTTCGAGGGCGACCTCGGCCTCAATCTCGTCGACGTCGGCGAGTTCGTGAATCCGGGAACACCGGTAGCGCAACTGTCCGACAAGAGCCGGCTGTATCTGCATTTCACCTTGCCCGAACAGAGCCGCCCCAGCATCGCGCTCGATCAGGCCGTAGCGTTCTCGGTCGATGCCTTTCCCGATCGCAAGTTCAACGCGAAGATCGCCGTGATCGATCCGGAAGTGGACGAGACCACCCGCACGATCCCTGTACACGCCATTGCCGAGAATACCGACGGCACGATCATGCCCGGCATGTCCGCCAGCGTGCACGTCGATACCGGCGAAAAGCCGAACGTGTTGACGGTGCCGGAGATCGCGATCGCCTACTCCCTGGCCGGCAACACCGTGTTCCTGGTTGCGGAGGACAAGGGGCCGGACGGCAAGCCGGTCCTGAAAGCGAAGAAGACCGCCGTACGCACCGGAACCTCCATGGATGGCCGCGTGGTCGTGCTGAAGGGCCTCAAAGCGGGCGACCGCGTGATCACGTCGGGTCAGGTGAAACTGTTCGACGGCAGCCCGATCACGTTGCGTGAAGAGGCTCCTGCCGAAGCGCCGCCGCAGCCCGCGAGGCCGTAAGTCATGCTCGGGCGCATGATGGAGATATTCGTTCGCCGGCGGGTGCTGGCGGCGGTTGTGAGCCTCCTGATCCTGCTGATCGGCGTACGGTCCATGCTGCTTTTGCAGGTGCGGCAATACCCGCTGCTCAGCAACACCACGATCAATATCCGCACATCTTACCCAGGCGCGCCGCCGGACCTGATGCAGGGCTTCATCAGCACGCCGATTGAGCGTGCGGTGTCGTCGGTGGAAGGCGTGGACTACGTCACCTCCACGTCGCAGCAGGGGAGCAGCCAGGTCCAGGTCGTCATCAAGCTCAACTACGACCCCGGCCGGGCGATGACGGACGTGTTGACCAAAGTGCAGCAGGTCAAGACGCAGCTGCCGCGCGAAGCCAATGATCCGATCATCACGAAGAGCAACAGCAGCGACCCTGTCATCTTCATTATGTTCATGAGTCCGGACGACGCCTACTCCGGGCCTGAGATCACTGAATTCCTGACGCGCAACGTTCAGCCGATCATCGCCGGTGTCGAAGGCGTGGCCGATATCGGCATGATCGGCGCCAGTAACCTGGCCATGCGCCTGTGGCTCGATCCGGTAAGGATGGCTTCGCGCGACGTGACGGCCGACGACGTGGCCAATGCGATCCGCAACAACAACGTGCAATCGGCGCCTGGGCAGACCAAGAGCGATGTGGTCAACGCCAATATCGAGACCAATACGGGCCTGAGCGACAGCGAGGCCTTCCGCAATCTCGTGGTGAAGTCCAGCAAGGGCGTGCTGGTCACCATGGGCGATATCGCCCGGGTTGAGATGAGCGGCGAGAACTTTGAAACCCTCGGGATGGCCCAGGGCAAGAACACGGTCATCTTGAACGTGCAGCCGATGCCTGACGGCAACGCGCTCGAAGTGGCGCGCGACGTCAAGAAGCTCTTCCCGCAGATCGAGAAGATGCTGCCGCCGGGTATGGAACTCGCCATCGGCACGGACAACTCGCTGTTCATCGAGCAGGCCATTGATGAAGTGATCATGACGCTGGCCGAAGCGATCCTCATCGTCGTGGTGGTGATCTACCTGTTTCTCGGCTCGTTCCGGTCCGTGATCATTCCGGTCGTCACGATCCCGCTGTCGATCATTGGCGCCGGCTCCCTGATGCTGGCGTTCGGCTTCTCATTCAATCTGCTGACCCTCCTGGCAATGGTGCTCGCCACTGGTCTTGTGGTCGATGACGCCATCGTCGTGGTGGAGAACATCCACCGTCACATCGAGGAAGGTCTGGCGCCGTTCGATGCGGCGATCGTCGGCATCCGTGAGATCGTCGGCCCGGTGATTTCCATGGCGATCACGCTGGCCGCGGTTTATCTGCCGATCGGCTTCCTCGGTGGGCTGACCGGCGCATTGTTTAAGGAATTCGCCTTCACCCTTGCCGGTGCGATGGCGATCTCCGGCCTCGTTGCGTTGACCCTGTCGCCGATGATGTGCGCCAACCTCTTGCAGCCGGCGGATCAGGAGGGGCGCTTCGCCCACGCCATTACCGACGTGCTCAATCGCGTCAGCGCCTTGTACGCGCGCGCGCTGTCGACCGCGCTCGATTATCGCGCCGGGTTCGGGATCGCGGGCGCCGCCATCCTGATCGCCGTCGGCTTCATGCTGACGAACGCGAAAACCGAACTCGCGCCGCCTGAGGATCAAGGCACCTTCCGGGTCCAGATTCGCGCGCCGCAGTTCGTGAACATCGAATACATGTCGAAGTACATGCGCATCGTATCCGACATCTTCGGTACCATCCCCGAAGTCACAATGCGCTTCACACAGATCAATAGAGATCAGGCCCCGGGGACCGCTATGGGCGGCAGCCGTATCTTGCCTTGGGACGAACGTAATCGCTCGATGGACGAGATCATGCGCGACGCGCAACGCCAACTGGCGAAGCTCGACGGCGTGAATACATTCATATTCCAGCCCGCGCCGCTGCCGGGCGTGGGCAACGGACCGCCCGTGCAGATCGTGGTGATGTCCACGGGCTCTTATGAGAGCATCTACCAGGCGACGGAAGAACTGAAAGTCGCGGCGCGCCAGAGCGGCATGTTCACCGCTATGGATTCGACACTCAATTTCAACAGCCCGACGGTGCAGCTCAACGTCGACCGCGCGAAAGCCAACGCGCTGGGTATCTCGATGGACACGATCGGGCGCACCCTCGCCACGCTGGTCGGCGAGAACTACGTCAACCGGTACATTGTCGAGGGCCGCGCCTACCAGGTCATCCCGCAGGTGCCGCGCGAACTGCGCCTGACCGGTGAAGCCTTGCGCTCCTTCTATGTGCGGACGGCCGCCGGCAGGCAGATTCCGCTCTCGACCATCGTAACGGTCAGCCAATCCGTGCGTCCCAATGCGCTGACGCGCTTCGCGCAGATGAATTCGTCGACCTTCCAGGCGACACCGCTGCCGGGCGTCGCCATGGGTGATGCGATGGCGTTCATTCAGAACTGGGCGGCAACGCTGCCGGACGGCTTCTCGCTCGCCTATCTCGGCGACAGTCGGCAGTACATTCAGGAAGGCAATCAGCTGTTCGTCACTTTCGCCTTCGCTCTGCTGGTGATCTACCTCGTGCTGGCGGCGCAGTTCGAATCCCTGCGCGATCCGCTGGTGATCCTGGTGAGTGTGCCGATGTCCGTGTGCGGCGCCTTGATCCCGATCTACTTCGGGCTCACCACCATGAACATCTACACGCAGATCGGCTTGGTCACCCTCATAGGCCTGATCTCCAAGCACGGCATCCTGATGGTGGCCTTCGCGCGCGATAAGCAGATGAAGGAAGGCTACGACAAGCGCGCGGCGATCGAGGCGGCGGCGCAAGTGCGCCTGCGGCCCATCCTCATGACCACGCTCGCGATGGTGGCGGGCCTCATGCCGCTGGTGTTCAGCGATGGGGCAGGTGCCGCGTCCCGGTTCTCGCTGGGCGTTGTGGTGGTGTTCGGCATGGGCATCGGAACCTTGTTCACCTTGTTCATGCTGCCGGCCGCTTACACGTGGATCGCCTCCGAGCGTCGCGGTCAGGTCCCTGTCCGGGAACGCGAGATGCTTGCCGGGGCTCCGGCGGAATAGCGCCCGCTGACGCCCCTGCCGCCGGGCGTGGTAGGGTGAGGCCATGAGCCTTGCCCAAACCTTTCGGCATCTGTCCGCCCGTCCGGCGCTCACCGCGTCGATCCTCATTGCGATCGGCGCCAGCGCGATCGGCGCGCAGTTCATGCGGGTCTCGCAGGCGGTGTTGCTGAGTTGGTGCTGCGCTGCGGCCATCTATCTCGCGATGGCCTGGCTCACAGCGTCACGCGCGACCGTCGCCAGCATGCGCAGGCGGGCTGAGCAGCTTGATCAGGGCAACGGCTTCATCTTTGCCGTGACGCTGGGCGCGGCGCTGGCGTCGGTGGTTGCCATCGTATTTGACCTCGGCCAAGCGCGCCGCGATCCGACGGAACTCGCCTTGGGCGCGGCTACGCTGGTGTTGTCCTGGTTCTTCGTGCACACGGTGTTCGCGTTCCACTATGCGCATCTGTACTACAACGAGCCGAAAAGCCTGCAATTCCCCGGCACCAAGGAGCCGTGCTACGGCGAATTCATGTACTTCGCGCTGGTGGTCGGGATGACCGCGCAGGTGTCCGATGTGGCGACCGGCACGGCGGAAATGCGCCGCGTGGTCATGACCCACGGCGTCATCGCGTTCTTCTTCAACACGGCGATCTTGGCCCTGGGCGTCAATCTCGCCGCTGGACTGGCGCACTAATTCGGCGCGCCGCCAAGTCCGAACGGATCGAAGCGATCCGCGATCATGATCATCCACGCGGTCGAGGCTGTGCTGGGAAGAGGGTTCGCGTACCAGCCGAACGGAATGTGATGACGCCGGCTCGCGTATAAATACGGCTTCGTCTTCATCGATATGAGTTTGGTGTAGTCGGCGGGCTTTCCGGGGAAGCCTATCGACGGATACCGATCGATGCGCAATGCGCCGATTGCATTTAGCATTGCGGCTTCATCTTGTTTCAAGCTCGCCGCGTATTTCTGGGCTGCGTTGTATCGGGGTGAGGATCGCACTTCGGCGTCGTAGGTGCCGATCATGTTTCGGACCGCGTTGATCGCGCCCGCGGTCCATTCCACCGACATCACGCCTTGCCGGTAGGCGCCGCCTTGATCGATCCCATTTCCATCCTGGTTTGAATAACCCACGCCCCACAGCGTCTTCCCCACACCGTAAGCACCCCACGTTTTCAAGTTCTGCCACGCATCAAACGCCGCGCCGTGGCCGAACCACTGATCGATTTGCTTCGCCCCAAGTGCGGCGATGCCCCAGGTTTGTACGTCCACCGCCCTTGGCTCGGTCGTTGGAACCCAGTCGCGATCTTGACCGGGATCGTTGGCCAATCCGCCTTGAACGAAATTGCCATTCTGCCAGGCGGCGTTCCGGAAGAAGGATAGAAGCCCCTTGGTTGGCCGGCTCTCGCCGATCTGGCCGCCGCCAATCATGGCCTCAATGAGTTGAAGCGCGTCATTGATCTCGGTTTTCTCCTCGCTGCGGAGGGCGGTGTCTCCCTCCAACGTCGCATGCAGCGTCGCACGCAGAATGCGAAGGCCCGCATAGAGCGAGAAGTTGTTTTCGACCGAGACCTGGTGCGGGTGGATGGGCGCCGTGCCTTCATTGCCGATGGTGCCGGCCGGCGCGTAGTAGACACCGCCGAGTGGAGACTGCATCGCCGCGAATGTCGGCAAGACATCCAACGCATTCTGCACGGCGAGTTCGCTGAAGGGCACGAACGCTTTCTTCTCGCCGATGACGTAGTGAATGTGTGCGGCTTGCAAAGGCCCAACAAGAAATGCCCACGCATTCTCGCCGGCAATCGGCTTCCAATCGGACCAGGATATCCGTCCTACTTCGTAGGCCGGGTTGAGCGGCGGCAGATTGTTCGCCGTGATGAACGAGGCATATGGCGAGGCCATCAGCGGGTCGCGCGCGAGCCACTCCGGCGCCAGAGTCCGAAACGCAAAGGCGCGCTTGCCGTCGCCAATCACCGCCCCGTTATAGACGAACGATTTTCCAACCGTGACCGCGCGCTTGCTTCCCGGCGCGGTGTTGGCCTCGGAGCGGAGGCTGCTTTGCTGCAAATACTGGGACAGCCCGCTGGCAAGCGCATATGCGCTGGTGGGAGACCCGACGCGTAGTCCGTTCTTCTCCGCCCCCAAGACCACGGCGATCTGCCACGTCGCGGCATCGTAGATGTTAGCGCCGTTGTGCGCGTTGACCCGTTCGACCTGCTTCTCCCCCGCCGGACCCGGCGCGGGGGAAAGTTCGTAGTTGAGGATGTTGTACGTGTCGGTGACTGCGCATGCGGCGCTGGAACCTTCGCATACATAAGCGCCCCAATAGGCGGCTGTGTCGTAGTAGCTGCTGGGCAATACGTAGTGGCGCTCTCCAACGGAGAAATTCAGAAGGGCCCCGCCCGCGTCGCGCTGACGTACAAGAAAATCAAAGCTGGCCTGAAGTTGGTCAATTTGCGCGGTCGCTCCGCGGGGAAGCGCGATTCCTAAAGCTAGGTATAGTAACGCGCGAAATTGCACGGGCGCCGTTCCTCCCTAGTTTCTCGCGTGACGAAAACAGGTGGGGCCGTGATCGTTGACGATACCGACCGCCTGCATCCACGCGTATACGATCACCGGCCCAACGAATTTAAAGCCGCGCTTCTTGAGCGCTTTGGACATGTCTTCCGAGAGCGGTGTCTTGGTCGGAATCGATCCAGCGAAGGGGATCGGCTTGCCGCCCGCCATGCCCCAGACGAATTTCGCGAAGTCCTCGCCCGCGGCCTTCATGGCGAGATACGCCTTGGCATTGCCGATAGTAGCCTCGATCTTGGCGCGCGACCGGACGATGCCTTCGTCCTTCAGCAGACGCGTCACGTCCTTTTGGGTGTACTTGGCGATGGCCTCGGGCTTGAAGCCCTTGAAGGCTTTCCGGAAGGCCTCGCGCTTGCGCAAGATGATCGCCCAGGACAGCCCCGCCTGAAATCCGTCCAGGATCAGCTTTTCCCATAGGGCGCGGCTGTCGTATTCCGGAACGCCCCACTCATCGTCGTGATAGGCCTGCATCTGCGGGTCGGCGCCTGCCCAGGTGCAACGGCTCTTCGGCATGAAGCGCGCTCTACTTCTTGTTGATCGGAATATCGAGCGCGCCGCGGTCGACCACTTTGCCGCCCAGGATCACCTGACTGATCTTGCGCGAATTCTTGATATCGGCGGTCGGGTCCGCATCCAGCAGCACGAGGTCTGCGATCTTGCCTTCCTCCACGGAGCCCAAGCGATCTTCCAGCCGCAGATACTTCGCGGCATTCAACGTGCCGATCTTCAAGGCCTGCGCGGGCGGGATACCGAGGCCGACCAGGAGTTCGAGTTCCTGATGCACGGTGGCGCCGATGGTGCGGTCTGTCCCCAGCGACAGCGTCGCCCCGGCGTCGTAGAGCTTCTTCACGTTGGTGGAGGCAAGTTGGAACGCCTCCTTGCCCCACTTGCCCAGCGTCGTCGTCTTGTAGCGCTGCTGTTCCACATCGTGGAAGAACACGCGGTCTTCGGGGGTCAGCATCGCGCGATAGAGCGGATCGTCGAAGTGCTTGGAGTCTTCCGCCAGCGCAGCGATGTTCCAGAGCACGACCAGCGTCGTCGACACCGGAATGTTGCGCGCGGCGATCATGGGCGCGAGTTCGCTGTCGGTCGCGGTCATGTAGACCGGATGGGCGAGGGCGTCGATGCCCGCTTCGACCGCTTGACGCTGCACCGGCCCTTCGGTGGCATGAACCGTCGTGCGGAAACCGCGCGAATTTGTGTACATCAGCATGCGATGCAAAAGCTCCGGCGTAAATGTCGGCACCTCCTGCACCATGCCGACCGTATGCGGCGCGAGGATGAACTTGACCAGATCCGGCTTCTGCGCGAACAGCCTGTCGAGTGCGGCCACGCCTTGCTCATAGGTGTCCACCGTCGCTGCACCGCCGCCGTCCGCGTAGCCCTTCGGACGGGTCAGCAGGTATCCCGTGGCGTAGATGCGGGGGCTGATCATCTTTCCAGACCGCTCCAGATCGCGCATCGTGAAAATGAATTTGTCGTAGTTCGCGGAATCGTAGACCGCGGTCGTACCGGCATAGAGATAGCCGTGCAGGAAGCGCCGCGCCGTATCGACGTCCACGGTCGGGTTACGGTCCGCGCCACGGCCGCCTTGCAAGTGGATGTGGGTGTCGATTAATCCGGGGATCAGGAACTTGCCGCGGCCGTCGATCTTGGTTGCGCCCGGGGTTGGGATGTCGTGATCGCGGATGGCAACGATCTTGTCGCCCTGGATGAGGACGGAGCGGCCCGGTTGCGGCGACCGGCCCGTGCCGTCGATGACCGTGACGTTGGAGATCAGCACGGCCGGTTCGGCGGCGTCGGCCATGGAAGCGCCCAGGCCAAGGGCGAAAAGCGTAAGGCCAACCAACATCTTCATGACGATATCCCCACCATGCGGTGTAACAGTTTATGACTCGCCCTCAGGCCTTCGCCAGCCCTATGCGCGTAAGGGAAGTGCGGTATCTTGTCAGAAGAGCACGGCATCCGGATATGCGGACGATCATTAAATGAGAGCTGCTGGAGATTTCTTGCGGCGTCGCCCCGTGGTGACGGCGGCTGTGGCGGTGGTGATCCTGGCAGTGGCGGGGACCAACATCTACGGCCGCATGGAACGGTCGGCGGCGGCGCGGCGTGGCCCGCCCCCGGTGCCGGTAACCGTGACCCGGGCCGTGCGCCAGGATGTGCCGATCACGCTGCAAGGCCTCGGCACCGCACAGGCGCTCAACAGCGTGATCGTGAAGGCCCGGGTGGAAGGCATCCTCGAGGCCGTGCAGTTCACCGAAGGCCAGACGGTGAAAGTGGGCGAGGTGCTCGCGCGCATCGATCCACGGCCCTACCGCGCCGCCCTGGATCAGGCTTTGGCGAAAAAGAACCAGGATGAGGCGCAGCTCCCGAGCGCCCTGCGTGATCTCGAGCGGTTCGAGTCCCTGGCGAAGAGCAATTTCGCCGCGGAGCAGACGCTCGAACGCCAGCGTTCGACCGTCGCCCAACTCAAGGCGGCGATCAAGGCTGACGCGGCGGCGGCGGACCGCGCGCAAATCGATCTCGGCTACACCACCATCACTTCGCCGATCGAAGGTCGTATAGGCCTGCGGCAGGTGGACGTGGGCAACGTGGTGCGCGTCAGCGACCCCAACGGGCTGGCGGTGATCTCGCAGGTGCGCCCCATCTCCGTGGTGTTCACCCTGCCGGCGAACGACCTGCCGGATATCACCAAGGCCATGCGGAACGGTCCCGCGCCGGTCGCGGTCCACCGCTATGACAATTCCGAGAAACTCGCGGACGGTGAGTTGCTTGCCATCGACAGTGCGATCGACCAATCCACCGGCACCATCCGGCTGAAGGCGACCTTCGCCAACCAGGACGACAGCCTATGGCCCGGCGAGTCCGTGCGCGCGCAGTTGCGCGTGCGGGTGGAGAAGGACGCGATCGTGATTCCGGAACCGGCGGTCCAACGCGGACCGAACGGCTTCTTCGTTTATATGATGAAGCCGGATTCCACCGTCGCGATGCAACCCATCGACATCCGTGAGGTCGGCGACGGAATCGTCATCGTGACGCGCGGCCTGGCCGCGGACGATGCGGTGGTCATCAGCGGCCATTCTCGCCTGCGGCCCGGCGCCGCTGTGAAGGCCACCGATCCTTCGTCGCCCGCGTCCGACCTGCCGCCGGGACGGGGGCCGAAGCCGTGAAGTACGAAAGCTTCACCGGCATTTCCGCGCCATTCATCCGGCGGCCGATCGCGACCTCGCTCCTGGCCATCGCGATCATGGCGGTGGGCGCCGTCGCCTATCCGTTCCTGCCGGTGGCCGCGCTGCCGCACATCGATTTCCCCACAATCCAGGTCAACGCGAACATGCCGGGGGTGAGCCCGGAAACTGCGGCCACGTCACTGGCGCAGCCGCTCGAACGTCAGTTCGCCCAGATCCCGGGGGTGACGCAAATGACCTCCACCAGCGGCCTGGGTGCGAGTTCGATCAGCCTGCAGTTCGATCTCGACCGCGATATCGATGCCGCCGCGCAGGACGTGCAGGCCGCCATCAGTGCCGCCAGCGGCCAATTGCCGCGCAACATGCCGTCGCCCCCACGCTACGCCAAGGCGAACCCGGCGGAACCGCCGATCCTGATGTACGCCTTCCAATCCGACGTCCTGCCGTTGACGGTCGTCAACGACTACGTCGAGAACTCGATCGTGCAGCGGCTGACGCAGATCAAAGGCGTGGCCAGCGTCACCGTCGGCGGCCAGCAGAAACCGGCTATCCGCGTTCAGATCGATCCGGTGAAGTTGGCCGCGACTGGTTTGAGCCTCGAGGACGTTCGCGTCGCGCTCGCCACGGGCACCTCGAATGCGCCCAAAGGTTACATCGACGGTCCGAACCGGACCTTCACCATCTACGACAACAGCCAGATCACCCAGGTGGAGCAGTACCGCAATCTGGTGCTGGCCTACCGCAATGGCGCCCCGATCCGCGTGGATGACGTCGGCGACGCCGTGCTGGCCGCGGAGAACATCCGTTCCGGCGCCTGGGAGCAGAACGGCAAGCAGGGCATCGAGATACTGATCAACAAGACCGCCGACGCCAACGTCATCGAGACGGTCGGACTGATTAAGAAGGTGCTCCCGGATCTGGTCGCCGCATTACCGCCGTCGATCTTCATGCTGCCGATCGTGGATCGCACGGAGACCATCCGCGCATCTGTGGCGGAGGTCCAGTTCACGCTGATGATCTCGGTTCTGCTGGTGATCGGTGTGATCTTCGTCTTTCTGCGCAATATGTGGGCGACCATTATTCCCGCCGTCGCCATCCCCCTCTCTCTCGTCGGCACCTGCGCGGCTATGTATCTGCTGGGCTTCAGCATCGACAACCTGTCCCTGATGGCCATGACGATCTCTGTGGGCTTCGTGGTCGACGACGCCATCGTCATGCTCGAGAACATCTACCGTTACATGGAAGAGGGCATGGATGCCCTCTCGGCCTCCTTGAGGGGCGCGGGCGAGATCGGATTTACCATCGTATCCATCAGCCTCTCATTGGTGGCCGTGTTCATCCCGCTTCTGCTGATGGGTGGCATCGTCGGCCGTCTGCTGCGCGAGTTCGCGATTACCGTGACGCTCACCATCATCATCTCGATGGTCGTCTCGCTCACCCTCACGCCGATGATGTGCTCGCGCTTTCTCCGCCCGGATCACGGTCAGGAGCGGCCCTTGTACCGCCGCATCGCGGCGGGCTTCGAGGCCATGCGCGCGTTCTATGAACGCACATTGGATTGGTCGTTGCATCACCAGAAGGCGGTTTTCGCGAGTTTCCTGGTCACGGTCGCGGCATCGGTGCTGCTGTATGTCGTCATTCCGAAGGGCTTCTTCCCGCAACAGGATATCGGCGTTATCTCGGGCACCATCGAGGGCGCGACGGACATCTCCTACACAGAATTGAAGGCCAAGCGTCAGGCGGTGTCGGATATCGTGATGACCGATCCCGACATTGTTGGCATGGGTTCACCGATCGGCCTTTTCGGGCGCGCCGGCAATACGGCCGCCATGATGCTGAGCCTGAAGCCGCGCGACGAGCGCAGTTCGAGCGCCGATGAGATCATCAACCGCCTGCGTCCCAAGCTGGCACAGGTCGAAGGTGCCTCGGCCTTCTTCACCGCGGCCCAGGACATAAATGTCGGCGGCCGCGCGGCGAAGGCCCAGTATCAATTCACCCTGCAGGACCCGGATCTGGAAGAGTTGAATGCCTGGACGCCGCGGGTGGTGGCGAAACTGCGCACGTTGCCGATCTTGCAGGATGTATCTAGCGATCAGCAGGTCGGCACGACCACGCAAACGCTGGTGATCGACCGCGATCAGGCCGCGCGCCTGGGGGTGACGCCCGCCATGGTCGACGACACGCTGTACAGCGCGTTCGGTCAGCGCCCGGTGGCGCAGTTCTACACCCAGGTGAATACCTACAACGTCATCCTGGAGATCACGCCGGCCCTGCAAGGCGACCCACGGTTCCTCGGTCATCTCTATGTGAAGTCCCACACGGGCGCGCAGGTGCCGCTGTCGGCCTTCGTCAAGGCGGACACCAAGCCTATCGCGCCCATGAGCATCAACCATCAGGGCGGGTTTCCGGCGACGACCGTGTCGTTCAACCTGAGTCCCGGCGTCTCTTTGGGTGAGGCGGTGAGCGCGGTGGAGACCGCCTATGCGGAGATCGGGCCTCCCGCGGCCCTGCGCGGCACCTTTCAAGGGGCGGCACAGGTGTTCCAGTCCTCCCTTGCGAACCAGCCGTATCTGATCGCCGCCGCGATCCTTGCCGTCTACATCATCCTGGGCGTTCTCTATGAGAGCTACCTGTATCCGCTCGCCATTTTGTCGACCTTGCCGTCCGCCGGTGTCGGCGCGCTGCTGACTCTCATGGTCTTTGGCTACGACCTGTCGGTGATCGGGCTGATCGGGGTGATCCTGCTGATCGGCATCGTGAAGAAGAACGGCATCATGATCGTGGACTTCGCGATCCAGGCGCAGCGCAATGAGGGGATGACGCCCTTGGAGGCGGTGCGGCGTGCGTGCCTGTTGCGGTTCCGTCCCATCATGATGACCACGGCCGCCGCCGTGCTGGGCAGCTTCCCGTTGATCATCGGCCATGGCGCTGGCTCGGAACTGCGCCAGCCGTTGGGATACGCGGTGGTGGGCGGTTTGCTCGTCAGCCAAGTGCTGACGCTGTATTCCACGCCGGTGGTGTATCTCTACCTTGAACGTCTACGCGAATGGTTCGAGAACCGCCGCGCCGCCAAACTCTCCCCGGCAGAATAAGTCAGGCTGCGCCGATCAATCGCACTTCGTGGGTCGGCGCGGGTATGACGATCTGGCGGCTGCGGAATGTCTCCACGATGGCCTTGCGCAGTTCGCCCGCGGCGGCGGCACAGTCGGCGACCGACGTCCACGGCTTCACGATCAGGTTGACGTGCGCGTTGACCACGCCAGCGACCGCAACCACTGGGCGCGGCTCCTTCAGCAGACGCGCATTGTCCTTCAGCACGTCATCGATGGCTGCGAGCGCCTTATCCAAGTCTGTGTCCAGAGCCACGGCAACGCCGATCTCGATCTGCCGGATGCGGCCGTAATTGTGCAGTATCTCGCCGACGATCTTGCGATTGGGGATGATCACCTGTGACAGGTCCGGGTGACTCAGCACTGTGCTGAACATGCTGATGTCGGCGACGAGGCCTTCCTCGCCGACGATAGAGATGTATTCCCCCACGCGGAACGGCTTGGTGAAGATGATCGTCAAGCCCGCCACGACGTTGCCGAGAACGCCCTGCATGGCGAGCGCGATGCCCGCGCCGGCGACGCCCAGGCCGGCGATCAGCGGCAGCAGCTCTACGCCCAGATTTTGCAGCGCCATGATGAGGAACATGACGAGCACGATCAGGCGCACCGTGCGCACCAGCAGTCCGCGCACCGGCGGTTCCAACTGGAGGCGACGCAAGGCCCGGTCCGTCAGCTTGCCGATCCAGCTGCCAACCATGGCGCCGGCCACGATCAGGACGATGGCCACGAGGACACGCGGGCCGAACTGGACCGCGAGCTGAATCGCCGCCCGCCGAATCTCGTCGATCGCCTTGAGTTCGTTGCCCATGGAGCCCCCCTGAAGGGGCCGATACTAGCAAAACACCCCGCTGGTTTCCCAACGGGGTGTTTGGCCGGCCGGAGCCGAAAAAGAGCGGTTGGCGGCTATTTCGTGTAGGTAAACTTCGGCATGGCCTTCAGGACGTCCTTGGTGGCCCCCGAAAGCACGATGCGGTCCGGCGCGATGCGCAGGTCCTGATAGGCGATGGCGACCAGATGATCGCCCATGCCCAGGAAACCGCCGGCGCTGACGATGGCATATGGGATGCGGTCGCTGCGATTCACGATCAGGTCGTCGATCTTCCCGACCGTCTCATTGGCATCGTTGTACACGGTCGCGCCGATCAGTTTGGAGGCGCGAAAGCCGCTCGCAAGCTGGGTCACGTCCACGCGATAGAGCGCCTGGGGGGTGCCTTGGGCGACGGCGGACACGGACGCAAACGGCGCCGCGACGATCACCACGCCAAACAGCGTCATGGCGAGGAGAAGTGCCTTAATCATAGGGAACCTTTCATGAGTGTGTGACAAAAACGGGCGAAGGTGTGGAAAGTTGCGGCTTCGCAAATCGCGCGGCACCATGCCAAATTAGGCAGATGAACAATCCTCCCGACCGGGCGGCCATCACCGGTCAGCTCCAGCAGGCGATGGGCCTTCACGGCCAAGGCCAGCTCGACGCCGCGGCCGCCCTCTACCGCAGCATCCTGACCCAGCTGCCGCGCCACGCGGACGCGCTGCATTTGCTCGGCATTGTCAGCATGCAGAAGGGCGATTTGACGGAGGCGGCGCGGTTGATCGGTCAGGCGGTCGAAGTCGATCCGCAACATCCGGCGGCGGAAAGCAACCTGGGCGTGGTGCTGCGCAGTCTCGGGCGATTGGACGAGGCGCTGACGCATTTCGACCGGTCGGCCGCGCTCCAGCCGAATGCGCCGGAGACCCACTACAATCGGGCGCTGACTTTATTGGATACGGGGCGTCACGCCGACGCACTTGCGGGCTTTACGCGTACGGTGGAACTGGCGCCGCAGCACGTACAGGCGCATATGAGCCGGGGCGTCGCCCTGGAGCGCCTTGGGCGCGACGCGGAGGCGATCGGCGCCTACGACATCGCGCTTGCGCATGCACCGGGCAATCCACGTGTGCTGTACGACCGCGGCCACGCGCGTTACGCGCTGGGCGATATCGCCGCGGCCGAAGGGGACTATCGCGAAGCCCTGCGGCACGACCCGAACTTCGCCGAAGCCC
This sequence comes from Rhodospirillaceae bacterium, assembly GCA_965279655.1. Lineage (GTDB taxonomy): Bacteria > Pseudomonadota > Alphaproteobacteria > Rhodospirillales > Rhodospirillaceae > SCTM01. Next base: position 2,172,090 of record OZ257255.1, on the reverse strand, counting down.
ATATGGCGATGGCGGAGAGCCTCCTGTTGACCGGCCGATCTCTTGAAGGCTGGCGCGAACTCACCTGGCGGTGGCGCGCTGCCGATATGGCGCCGCATCGACGGACCTTCTCGGTTCCCGAATGGCGCGGCGAACCTATTGCCGGCAAGACGATCCTGGTGCACGCGGAGCAGGGGTTCGGCGACACGCTTCAATTCTGCCGCTTCGTCCGAGATGTCGCCGCCCGTGGCGCGCGGGTCGTGCTGGAGGTGCAGCCGCAGCTGCTCGGGCTTCTACAGGGGTTGGAGGGCGCCGCGCAGGTCGTGGCCAGCAACACCCCGCTGCCGCCTTTCGATATCCACGCTTTGCTGATGGACCTGCCGGGACTGTTGGGAGTCGATCCCCTGACGATGCCCGCGCGATCGGCTTACGTCGCGGCGGAGCCGGCGCGCGTGGCCGCATGGTCCGAAAAGGTCGCTCCTGGCGCGCGCTTGCGGGTGGGCATCGCCTGGGCCGGGCGGGCGGTTCATCGCTATAATCAGCGTCGCAGCGTAGGGCTCGATGCCCTGGCACCGCTGCTGTCCGTGCCGGGCGTGGAGTTCATCGCGCTCCAGCCCGATGCGCTTGTGCCCCCGGGCATGTATCCACAGCTGCATGTGCCGGGCGCAGCGATCATGGATTTCGCCGATACGGCCGCCCTGATGGCCGGCCTCGACCTCATCATCTCCGTGGATACGGTCTATGCGCACCTCGGCGGCGCCTTGGGCAAGCCGACGTGGGTGCTGCTGTCATTCATGCCGGACTGGCGGTGGCTACGCGCCCGCAGCGATTCCCCGTGGTATCCGACCGCGCGGCTCTTCCGGCAGCCCCAACCCTTTGCCTGGGAGCCGGTGATCGCCGAGGCCGTCACGGCCCTGACCGGCCTCGCGTGCTAAAAGTTCGCGTCCCGAACACGCCCCGTATTTTCAACAGGCGAACTTTGGTGTGGAATAGGGTCTCCGTTCTCGGGGGAGGGCACCGCCATGACGGAAGAACACAGCGTACGTTCCTTGTTGCGCGGTTTGAGCATCATCGAGACGCTCAACGCCAACAACGGCGCGAGCCTAACTGACGTGGTCGCGGCTACGGGGCTCAATCGTGGTACCGCCTACCGCATGCTCGAAACCTTGACCGGCGCAGGCTACGTGCGTCGTGGCGCGCGCGGCTCGGGCTATTGGCTGAGTCCGAAGGTGCGCGGGCTTGCGGACGGCTATCACGAAGAATCCTGGATCCCGGAGATCGCCCAACCGCGCATGGAACACCTGGGCAAGGACATCGTATGGCCGCTGTCCCTCACGACGGCGCTCGGCATCCACGTCATCATCCGCGCCACCACGGCGAGCCCACTCACCTTCGTACATGTGGCCATCGGCAGCCGATTGCCGATGGTGGGCAGTGCGGCGGGGCGTGTGCACCTCGCCTTCACCAACGCCACCCAACGCGGCCTGCTATTGGAGATGATCCGCAAGTCTTCCGACGACCCGCGCGATCAGCCCGCCCACAACGATGCGGAACTGAACAAGAATCTCGCAAAGGTGCAGAAGGACGGGTACGCGCTCTATGGCCGCGAGACGCGCTATTCCACCTGTGCCGTGCCGATCTTCTCGCAGCGCCGGGCGATTGCGCATTTGGTGATGCGCTTTCCGACCAGCGCGTTGAGGCCGGCGGAGATCGTAAAGCGCTATCTGCCGCCGCTCACCGATTGCGCCCGCGACATCGGGCAGGCGTTCGATGCCTACATGCCCCGCGGCGCGGAACGTTGATGCCGCACAAGGCGGCCGGGCAGGGCGCCGGTCGGCGTGCCTTCCCGGTAAGTGATCGCGCCGGATACGATGGTCGCGACATAGCCATCCGCTTTCTGAAACAGGCGGCACCCGCCGGCGGGCAGATCGTGCGCGGCGAACGGCGCGTGCAGGGTGAGCTTGTCGTAGTCGATGACGTTCACATCCGCCTTGTATCCCGGCTTCAACAGGCCGCGGTCGCCAAAACCGCCGATCCGCGCCGTATCGTGGGTGAGCGCCTTCACGACCCACGGCACGCTCAAACGCTTCCCGGCGCGATCGCGCGTCCAATAGGTCAGCATGAATGTGGAGATACTGCCGTCGCAGATGCGCCCCAGATGTGCGCCGCCGTCGCCGAGCCCGATGACCGTCTCCGGGCGTTGCATCATGTCCATGACCGCATCGAGGGATTGGAAGAAGTAATTGCGTGCCGGGTGGTAGATGATGCCGCGGCCCTCGCGCTCCAGAATGATGTCGTAAGCGACAGACAGGGCGGTGGTGCCCGCGCGTTTGGCGATGCTGTCCAGCCGTTCCGTCGCCGGTGGCGCATAGTCGGGCGGCTCGCCCATGCGGTACATGTCATTCACGCTGCGGCTCAACGCGAGCGCGCGTTTGTCGCCATACTCTGAGGGCTCGCTCAGGAGACGCGCCTTGAGGGCCGGGTCACGCATGGCTGCGACCCGTTCCGCCAGGGGCTTCTTCGCGATGGCGCGGTAGCTCGCGCATCCGATGAACGGGTGGCAGCTCAACTCCAGGCCATACAACAGGCCGACTGGGCGGGCGCAGACCTGCCCATACATTTCCACGCCATCGGCGCGCGCGCTTGCGCAAGCGTCGACCACCTGCTTCCAGCCTTGCGGGTTCTCGCGATATTCCAGCAGCGGGAAATGCACCGGCCGTCCCGAGATCTGGCCGATGCGTTTGAGCATGGCGAATTCGGCGGAGAAGCCATTGGTGAGATCGAATTCCGCGGCGGTCTGGAAGATGCCCGCGCCGACACTCTTCATGGCGAGTGCGATGGCGGTGAGTTCGTCTTCCGATGCGGTGGTGGAGGGGATGACTTCCCCGCCGGCGGTGCGGTGCCCGGCGACGCGGGAGGTCGAGAACCCGAACGCGCCGGCGGCCACACCCTCGCGTACGATCGCGGCCATGCGCTTGATGTCGTCGGAGGTCGCCGGTTCGCGGTCCACACCGCGCTGGCCCATGACGTAGACGCGCAAGGGGCAATGCGGCACCTGAGCGGCGAAGTCGACGTCCGTATGGCGCGCTTCGATGGCATCGAGGTATTGGGGAAAGGTTTCCCAGTTCCACGGCAGGCCCTCCGCCATGACGATGCCGGGAATGTCCTCAACGCCCTCCATCACCTCAACCATAATCTCACGCTGTGATGGCAGGCAGGGCGCGAAGCCGACGCCGCAGTTGCCCATCAGCACGGAGGTGACGCCGTGGCCGGAGGAGGGGCTCAGGCGCGTGTCCCAGGTGACTTGACCGTCGTAGTGGGTGTGGATGTCGACAAAGCCTGGCGTGACAAGGTGTCCGCGCGCATCGATTTCGTCCGTGCCCGCGCCCAGGTTCCTGCCGACTTCGGCGATCACGCCATCGCGGATGGCGATATCGGCCTCGAACGTATCGGCGCCCGAGCCGTCGGCCACTGTCCCGCCACGGATCACAAGATCGTATTTCATAAGCGTATCGTACGGTCCACGGACCGGCGCGTCTCACAAACTCGGTGTGTTATTCGCATGGCGAACGGGCATCCCCGCGCTAGAGTTGGGGCCATACATCCAACTGTCATGCGGAGTTTGCGATGTCCAATCAACTCAATCTCGACGATGCGGCCGACAATCTTGAAGCCATCATCAAGATCCAGGCCGATGCCTCCGGTGCCCCGGTGCTCACCGGCTTTCCCGGCCAGGCCTGGGGCTGGATCGGGGGTGAGGGACATAAACTTCTGTTCAACACCTATGGCATCGGCGCGACACGCGTGGAGAAAGTCGGCGACGACTGGCGGTTTTATCACCGTGAGGTGCTGTACTACCTTGACCCGAAAACCGGCGAAGTGCTGCACACGTGGCAGAATCCTTACACGGGCAAGACGGTGGAGGTTCTCCACATCATGAACGACCCCGTGAACCGCCTGTATCAGCTGAAGGGCGGGCCGATCCCGCCGCCGCGGCCTTACATCATCAACGGGCCATTCATCGTCTTCCAGATCAGCGTGCTGCGAGCCGAGAAACACAACCCGCTGATGCCCGCGGAATATCCGCTGCATGCACAGCAGGACGTCTATCAGTCGGCGGAGATGTGGGCGATCTCAAGTGTCGTGGACCAAGTGAAAGACCGCAGCATCAAGAACGCCGACAATCACACCGCCTGGACGCGGCTCTCCATGTGGCTGCCATTCATGGAGATGGGGCAGCGTCCCGGTCAGATGGTCTACGCGTCGAATTCATTCAAGCTGAAGAACAAGGTCGCCGATCTGCCCAAGGCCGTACGCGAATATACCGAGAAGCATCATCCGAAATATCTGGAACCGCCCTCGGAGTGGCAAGGGCTGAGCGTGAACGAGAATACCTGGAGCTATTCGAAGAAATTTATCGATGCGCGTCGAGCCGAAGGAAAAGTCAAACCGGACGGCTCCGTCTTCGCGGTTTCTTGACCGGCTAACGCTTCCGCCTAGGCGCCGCTTGCCTTAGGGTGGCGGCGTCTAAGGGGGAAGCATGTCTGCTACGCCGTCGCGCGCATATGCCTGGTACGTGGTGGTGATCCTCGGACTCGCCAATACCGTTTCGTCGATTGATCGGTCGTTCATCAGCTTGGTGGCCGAACCGATCCGCATCGACCTCCAGATGACCGACACCCAGCTCAGTCTTCTCATGGGGCTGGCCTATTTCCTGGTGTACAGCGTCGCCGTGATTCCCGTGGCGGCGTTGGCCGACCGTCGCAGCCGCCGCAACATCATCGCCACCGGGATCATGATCTGGACGACCGCCACCGCGTTCTGCGGGTTGTCCATGACCTACGTCCGCCTGTTCCTCATGCGCATGGGGGTCGGCCTCGGCGAGTCAATGTTGGGGCCATCCGCCGTCTCGGTGATCACCGACTATTTTCCGCGCCATCTCCTCGCACGCGCCATGTCGGTCTACACCGTGCTCGGCACCGTGGGCACGAGCCTTGCGTCCGTCCTCGGCGGCCTGCTGTACCGCTATCTGGTCGAAAAGGGAGACTTGGTGCTGCCATTGCTGGGCAGCCTGCGCCCCTGGCAGACGGCCTTTCTCATCATTTCGATCCCCGGCTTTATCGTCTTGCTCTTGCTTATCACGACCGTCCGCGAGCCGGAGCGGGCCGGGGGCAGCGCGGCGGCAAAAGCGCCCGCGCCGCCACCGCGCGAGGTCGGCGCGCATCTCTGGGGGAATCGCCGCGCCATTCTCGCCCTCGTGGGCGGGTGTTCGCTGTTGGCGGCCAGTTCGGGGGTTGCCCTCTGGAACACAATCCTCTTCATCCGGGTGTATGGCTGGGAGATCGGCCGGATCGGCCCGGCCCTCGGCACAGTTCAGATGATCTGTACGGTGCTTGGCGTGTTGAGCGGCGGCTGGTGCGCCGATTTTCTGCGCCGCAAAGGCTACGAGGATGCGAACCTGCGCATCATTCTGACCATCGTGGCATTGATGACGCCCTGCTATCTCATGGTGCCCAATGCCGGCGACCCGTACGTGTCGCTCGCCCTCATCGGCATCGATGTGTTCGGCACAAACATGTGCTTTGGCTGCATTACGCCAGCTTTGCCGCTGGTCGCTCCGCCGCGCATGCGCTCGCAGATCGTCGCGCTCTACTTCTTCACCACTAACCTGCTGTCGACCGGCGTTACGACGGGCGTCGCGCTGATCACCGACTTCGTATTCGCCGACCCGGGCGCCGTGCGCTACTCGATGACCATCACATACTTCGTACTTCTGCCGGGCTCGTGGCTGCTGCTCTGGTTCGCGCGGCCTGCGTATCTTTCGGAAGTGCGGCGCCTCAAGGAAGCGGCCGTCTGATCACGCCGTAACGGTCACGTCCCGCGCGGCAAGTGCCGCATCGAGATCGTCCAGCACCGCGATCAAGGGCTCCGCGCCGCGCGCGATGTCGGCGAGGCTCTCCGAGCCGGCCTCGAGTTCCGCCGCCATGGCCCCGGCCGTACTCGCCCCGAACTGCAGGCACATACCTTTCAGAGTATGGATCGCGCGACTGGCAGTGGCGTAGTCATCCGTGGAGATTGAGGTCCGCAATTGATCGCGATAGGTGCGCAAGCCCTTCCGGAAGTCGCCCAGCATGGCACGTACTTTCTCGTCGCCGAACGCATCGCGCAGCGGGGCAATAGCTTCCTCATCAAGGACGTCCGCGGTGGAACGCTTCGGCTGTGGCGCCGCAGGGAGAGAGTCGGAATGTCTCGCGCGGCCGGCACTTGGATCGAGCGCGTTGGCAAGTTCGACCCAATTGATCGGCTTGGCGAGTACGGCGTCAATTCCCGCATCGAGATAGGCCGCGCGCTGTTCAGGCAGGATATTGGCCGTCAGGGCGATGATGGGAATCTGCGCGGCGGATGTGGGCAAGGCACGGATCCGCTGAGTGGCCTGCATGCCGTCCATCACGGGCATCTGGATATCCATCAGCACGATATCGTAGCCGTCGGTCCGCGCCTCTTCGAGTGCCGCCGCGCCGTTCGCAACCGTGCGCACTTGGTGCCCCCACCGCCGCAGCATCGCCTCGAGCAGGTAGCGCACGGTATCATCGTCTTCGGCGACCAGCACGCGCAGGGAACGCATGGGACGCGTATGCGAGGCAGTCGCCGTCGTCTCGTCGGCGACGAAGGCTTGGTGCGCATAGACGCGCAAGGGAATGCGGAAGGAAAAGGTCGATCCTTCATCCGGTGACGATACGAGCGTGATCTTGCCGCCCATGGCCTCCACCAAACGCCGGCTGATGGCGAGCCCCAGCCCGGTTCCCCCTTGGCGCTGCATGGTCCCCTGCGCCCCTTGCATGAAGGGTTCAAACAGGCGCGCCTGCATCTGCGATGGGATGCCGATGCCTGTGTCGATCACTTCGACATTGATGGCAACGCGGTCCGTGTCGAGGGGCTCCTGCGACAGCCGCAGCAACACGCTGCCGCGCTCGGTGAACTTGATGGCGTTACCGACAAGGTTGTGCAGCACCTGCCGAATACGCGCCGGATCGCCGATGAAGGAGTCCGCCGGGGCGGACGACGTATCAACGTACAGTTCGAGGGATTTCTCCTTGGCGAGCGGCGTGAGGAGTTCCTGCACGTCTGCGATCACCGTGCGCAGACTGAAAGGCACAGGCTCGATCGCAAGCCGGTTAGCCTCGATCTTGGAGAAATCGAGGAGATCGTTGAGCAGATGCAGCAGCACTTGTCCGGACGTGGAGATTCGCGCCAGGCGATCAGATTGTTCCGATGTCAGCTTGTCCGACTTCAACAGCTCGGTGATTCCGAGGATGCCGGTGAGCGGCGTGCGCAGCTCGTGGCTCATCATCGCCAGGAAGTTCGACTTCGCTTCGTTCGCCGCCTCGGCGCGCCGGCGCTCGACATCAAGATGGCGCATGAACCGCGAGATCGCGAGGATCGGCCCGAATGAGGCCACGACCAGCACGATCATGCTGACGGTCCAGATCACCCAGGTGATCTCGATAGGCGGCGGGGCCGGCAGGAATCCCACCGAGACCGCCGTGAAGGCGGCGCCGATCATGAGCACGTTTGCGACGATGATCCACAGACCCGCCTTCTCGCCGAAGAACACGGTGGTCATTACGCCGGCGAAGACGAGATAAATGAGTCCGAACGGCGACCCAAACGCGACCACCCGGCTGGTGCCCAGAAGAAGGGCGAGCAAGATGATTGAGCCGGCTCTTATGGCGTAGGGCAGGCGATCACGGAAAAGCGACACCAAGACCAAGGTGATGCACATCACCGCCGGGATGCGGTAGTTAGTGAACCAGCCAGCCTCGATCGGCTGGACCAAGCTGAAGATCGCGCCGGGTATGGTGGGAATGAGCAGCCACGTCAGCACCGTGTTGCACACGTCGGAGCGGATGGTCGCGAGAGTTTTGCTTTCGGGGGCGGACATGCGCGTGCGATCTAGGGCTTGGCTTCGGCGGGCTTGGCTCTTGCCATGACAAAGTCGATCTCTTGCAGTCCCATGCGGTCGCGCTCGCGCGTGCGCTTGAAGCGCCGCATCATTGTGTACCCGGGCTTGGTCACGCTCAGTTCCACGCGGGTGGGATCGAGTTCATAGCCATTGAGGGCCACGATCCGGGCGACATCCACGGTCCGGAACCGGCCCATGCGGTCGGTGAAGGTGCCCGACGAGCTGCTCTGCTCCCCCGACTCATCGACAGAGATGGCATGCCACGTCACGAGCGCACCGTTCAGGTACGCTCCGGACTGATCTTTTACTGTGCCAACGAACACGAGCTGACTCTCAAGTGGGGTATCGCTGCGCTGGAAAAAATCGTCGCCATCGGCCCAGCTGACAGGAGCGAGGAAGGCACTCAAAAAACCAACGACCGCGATCGGGAACGTCCAAGCCTTGGCCGGCCTCATCGTGTCGTGCTTCCCCCTGCGGGACCCCGGGCGGCCTGACGGCTTGAGGCAATACGCCATCGTCTTTTGCCCGAATAGGTCCGGGCGCAATATATCACCCTCGGTGCGATTGGGCGAAGGCGGAAGGCGCCCGCGTGGATTGCAATGCGTGAAACAATCGCATCGGGGCGAAACAAAACACCTCCCCGCCCAAGGCCGTTGCCGCCGCCCGCCCCGCATGGCAATCAGGCCCGTCCGCCTTGTGGGCCTTTCCCGGAGATTTTGGATGCGCCGCGGCTATGTCGACACGTCTCTAGGGCAGGTGCACTACCGGGAAGCCGGTCAGGGCCCGGTGCTCCTGCTGCTGCACCAGACTGCGGAATCCAGCCGCATGTACACGGAAGTGATGCCCCTGTTGGCGCAAACCTTTCGGGTGATCGCGACCGACACGCCGGGATTTGGCGAATCCGACAAGCCCGCCACGCCGCCGTCCATGGCGGACTACGCGCGTTGCATGTTCGAGGCGTTGGACCGCCTGGACGTCCGTAACGCCAGCATCCTCGGGCACCATACCGGTGCCTCCATCGCCGTGGAGATGGCGGCGAGCCAGCCCGACCGGGTCCGGAAACTGGTCCTCTCCGGATGTCCGGATTACGAGCCCGAGGCGCGGGCTGAGAAATTGAGGAATGTCGCGCCGGCGTCTCTCGCCGCTGATGGAAGCCACTTCGCCAAAGCCTGGGGCCGCGTCGCGCCCTATCGCACCGGGTGGGCGACGACCGAACAGACCGATCGGGCGGCGCAGGACACCCTCAAGGCCGGACCGAATTACTATTTCGCCTATGTCGCGGTATTTTCATACGACGTCAGGGCGCGCATCCCGTCGATCACGGCGCCGACCCTGCTGCTGGGCGGCGAGACCGACACCCTGACCGCCCGCTTGCCGCTGATCCAGCCGCTGTTCCGCAAGGCTGACCTGCATGTCTTCAAGGGCAGCGGATCCTTGCCGCTGAATGAAATCCCGCAAGCGTTCGCGGATCGCGTCGGCGCGTTTCTCTCCGCGCCTTAAAGGATCGCGCAGGCGCGCTCGAACGGCAGACGCGGACTCCGGTCGAAGATCTTGCCCTCGTCGCCGTAGCCGATATTGCACAGGAAGTTCGCCTTCACCCGGCCGTCCGGCCAGAACGCGGCATTGACCTTCTTCTGGTCGAATCCGCTCATCGGACCGACGTCGAGTCCCAGCGCGCGCGCCGCGATCATGAGATACGCGCCTTGCAGCGTGCCGTTCCGGAAGGCCGTCTCTTCCGCCAGCGCTGCGCTCGAGGTGAACCACGAACGCGCATCCGCGTGAGGGAACAACTCCGGCAGGAACTCGTAAAATTGCGTGTCGTAACCGATCAACGCCGTCGCCGGCGCGGCCATGGTTTTTTCGAGATTGCCGGAGGACAGGGCAGGCCGCAGCTTTTCCTTCGCCTCCGGTGACACGATAAACAGGATGCGTGCCGGGCTGCAGTTCGCGCTGGTCGGCCCGAACTTCATCAACTCGTAAGTTTCCCGCAGCACGCTGTCAGCCACCCGTTCCGGCGTCCACCCATTGTGGGTCCGGGCGCTGCGGAAAACCTGATCCAGGCAACCGGTGGGAAGAGCGTCGCGCATCGATGTCTCCGTCGCGTATGAGGCGGCGCATCTGGCTATAAATCCCGACGCCGCGCAAGGTCGGGGACGGCCATGGACCCGCCCCGTATCCTTCACTTAGGATAACTTTCTACGTGCGAGGGATTGGCTTCGTTCTATGGAAATTCAGCAACTCCGTCATTTCGTCGCGGTCGCGCGCTATGGCCATCTTGGCCGCGCCGCCGAGGACCAGAAACTCACCCAGTCCGGCATCACGCGTAGCATCCAGTCGCTCGAGGAGTTCCTGGGGGTCAATCTGCTGCGGCGGACGGCGCGCGGCGTCACGCTCACGCCGGTCGGCAAGGAGTTGTTGCGCCACGCCGAGGTCATCGTCAATCAGCGCGAACGGGCGTTGGGTGCGATCGAGATCTTCATGCGCGGCGACATCGGCGCGGTGACGATCGGCACTACCAACTCGACGGATTACGACTTCATGCCCGAGGTCGCCGCCCAGGTCGTGCTGAAGCATCCTGGCTTACGCATCGCCACCAAGTCGGGGCCCTATCTCGATCTAGTCGAGGCTCTGCGCATGGGCGAGATCGAGTTCATCGTGGGTCTGATCGATCCCACGTTCCGCCATCCGGAAGTCGTGATCGAGGAACTATTTCCCTCGCGCTCGGTTGTGGCCTGCCGTCCAGCGCATCCGTTGGCAACTAAAGATGAGGTCACGCTTGATGATCTCTCCGCGAATAAATGGGCGATGTTGTCCAGTCGCGGCTTGCAGCATGCGTTTCACGCCTTCTTTCAAAGCCAGCGCCTGGCGATGCCGGAGCAGGTGATCAAGTCCAATTCGCTTATCTTCATCCGTACGATCCTGTTCCAACTCGACGTCCTCACGGCGTTGCCGTGGAAATATCTGCAGCCCGACATTGCGGCGGGAACGCTGGTGGCGCTCAACGTGCCGACACCGGGCGATTTCGCGAAGGCCGGAATCACCCGCCTCGTCGATAGCGAACCATCGTTCGCCGCTGCCGTCATTCTGGAAGAGGTTCGCCGCCTGGGCGCCGAGCGCAATGCGACGCCGGCGGACGCGCCGCCGGTGCGCACGAAGGGAAAGCGCGGCTAACTGCGTTTCGACAATACGTCGCGCACAGGAAAACGCCCCGCCGATGGCCAGGGCGGGGCGGTTGTTCCTTTGGGACTGAAGCCGAGGTTATCGCAGCAACAGCACCAGCAAAATGATCAACAGCAATGTACCGCCGCCGCTGGGGTAGTAGCCCCATCCCGCGCTGTAGGGCCACAGCGGCAGGCTGCCGAGGACAATCAGAATCAGAATGACCAACAAGATCGTACGCAGCACGGGCATCACTCCAACAGTTCCGTGCCGACACAACGCGAGGGTCCCGCCAAAGTTGCAGAACTCAACCAAACGGGCGCCCCCATACAGGGGCGCCCGCCTTATCCTTCAAGTCATGGCCGTCGAGACGATGTCTATTTCGCCGCCGGCTGGCCGGTGACGATCCGCAGTTCCGCCACCGTGGTGGTGCGCGGACCATGGATCGGGGTGATGGTGTCGACCTTCAGATTCAGCCGATCGATGTTTTCCAGCAGGTTCAGGCTGAAGGGGTTCACCGGATCGGCTGCCGCAGTTGCCGGTGTTGCGGCCGGCGAGAAGGCGTCGCCTTCCATCAGGATTTTTTCCGCCGGCAGATAGACCATGGCGAAGCCCTCGCTATGGCCGTTGCCGGTGAGCGGATAGATCTCGATGGTGCGGGATCCGTCGGTCAGTACGCCCTTGTCCGTGAATGTCTCGATCATCGGCGGCTTGTTGGCTTTTGCGAGAACGTCTGGATTCAGCGTGTGCGGGTTGGCCCAGGCCTTGGTGTAGAACGCTTTGTTCGCCTCATGCGTCACGACAGTCGCGCCTTCCGCGACGAACGCGCGCAGGCCGCCGGAATGATCGAAGTGCGAATGGGTGTTGATCACGTACTTGATCGTCTTGTTGGGCACCATTTCCTTAGCCTTGGCGATGACCGCCAGAGACCGGGCGTCGTCCGGGGCTCCTTCGACGACGACAAGATGGTCCTTCTGTTCGATGAGGAGGCTGTGATGCGATCCGCCTGTCAGCCACCACACGCCTTTGCCCATATCCTGCACGTCGACTTTCTGCGGAGGCGGCGTGAAGGTCTTCACGTTTTCGGGCACCGCGATGTCGGGCGCGGTCGCGGATGCGGACGCGACGTTGACCTCCAGCGCGGGGTTTCCGGCGATGGTGCGCACGATATGCGCTGGGAAGCGCAAGCCGCCGAAGTCCTTGTAGTCGGAGAACGTGGTCTCATAGGACATGTCGCCCAGCACGTTATTGTCGACCCAGGTTTGCACCTTCTCGACTTCGTTGCGGGCATTGATGGTGCCGACATACTTCGCGCTGCCGACGGTGAAACTCACTTCCGAGCCGCCGTTCGCCGGCGTGGAGGTAGCCTTGTTGACCATCGCCGCTTTGAGGAAGCCGTGCGGTGTGGACCAAATCTCCGCCTGCCGCTCTGCAACGGCGCCGGGCTGTGCCACGGCGGTCGGCGTTCCGCCCACCGGCGTGGCGACGTTCCAGGCCGAGGTGCCTGAGATCCACTGATTGGCGGTCTGTTTGACCGCCGGGCGATTGCGCGCGGTATCGGCGGCGACGCCGCGTTCCATTTCCACGTGCGCCGCTGGCGCCGTGTAGGAAATCGCGGCGGAGTATTTGGTCAGATCGAACGTCGGCCAGACTTCGTTCGGGCTGATCTGCTGACCGAACCAAGTCCATTTGCCGGTGCCGGCAAAGGTTACGCCGTTCACCTTGGCGATATCCAACGCCTTCGCCGCGGCATCCACCGTTCCGGCCGGTGGCGAGCAACCGCCGAGCAGCAATGCCGCCGCTGCCACGGACCATGTCAGTTTGTGTGTGAGTGTGGGCATCGTCGTTCCCCTCCCAGAGAGTGCGCGAAAAACGCGCGTCATAGGACGGCGGGGCGGTGGTGGAGTCAATGCGGGCGGGCGATCAAGAACTTGTGTGCGGAGCGATAACATGTTGATATTGCTAATAAATGGGGCGGGTGCTTCATCTCGCCGTCTCGCGATGGTCGCAGGTCTTGGCCTGCCAATCGCCTTAACCGCGTAAGCGGACCGCAACTCTTACCCAAAGATCACGTTGAGCCTGTCCGAACGGATCGCAAGGGAGAGTTCATGAAAAAGCTTATTTTGGCGGCGGCGCTGTTCGGCGCCTTCGCGACTGTCTCGGTCGGCACTTCCTTGCCGGTGGTGGCAGCAGAGACCTTCAGCTTCCGCTTCAATACCGGCGACGTGGCGTTTGCCTATAGCGACGGCTATTGGGACAAGAACCGTCGTTGGCACAAGTGGCGCAATGCCCGCGAAGCCCGCGAGTATCGCAATCGCTATGCGCACAACTACTACAACCATCGTCATGATCGCGACCGCCGCAGCATGGGCTGGCGCGGCGACCAAGACCGTGACGGCGTGCCGAACCGCTTCGACCGCGATCGTGACGGCGACGGTACCCCGAACCGTTTCGACGATCGTCCGAGCAATCCGCGACGCGACTAACGCCGGATCGACTTAATACGAGAAGCGCCCCGCCAGATCCCGGCGGGGCGTTTTTCTTTGGGGTGACGGGACCTCTCAGGCTGAATATTCTTGCGCGCTTTACGCGTGCGGAGAGGGGCAATGTCTGATCAGCGTTCGACGCGCCACGGGGCCCCTCTTTTGGGTCTTTTGGTCGGATTTGCGCTGCTTGGGGGATTGTTGGTGGGAGCCATGGTCGGCTTGTTCCGCCAACAAGACGCAAGCGAGTGGGTCAAACACACCCTTGAGGTTCAGAACCATCTTGCCAGGACAACATCCCTACTCCAGGACCTGGAAGGTGGGGCCCGTGGATTCCTTCTGACGGGAGACCCAACCTACATGGCGCCCAGTCGCGCAGCGCGCGCGGCGTTGCCCGACGAACTCAACATTCTTGCCACCCTCACGGCCGATAACCCTACTCAGGTTCAGTCGCTTCGGACCCTCCGTGAAGTGATCGAGCGGCGCGTGAGCGCGATGAGTGGGACGCTCGACATCGCGGCACCGGTCGATACGGCCCCGATCGTCGAGAGCATGCGGCGCGGACAAGGTCGGCGCCAGATGGAAGAGGCGCGCGCGATCATCATGGGCATGATGGCGGAAGAGGCCGCGCTCCTGGAGACGCGAGAGCGGACGTTTCGAGACGAAGTGCGCACGACTCAGTTTGTCGGCTTGGCCGCCGCCCTGGGTTTGCTCGCGCTCGCAGTCTATGCGGTTTCGGTCGCGCGCGCCCAGGTCGCACGCATCGAGCGCGCGAATGACGGATTGCGCACGACGAATGCGGAGTTGCAGGCGCAGGTCGCGCTTCGGGAACGGGCGGAGACGCAGCTTCATCAGTCGCAGAAGATGGAAGCAATCGGCCAGTTGACCGGCGGGGTCGCGCATGACTTCAACAATATGCTGGCGATCATCGTCGGCAGCTTGTCTCTGTTGGAGCGCAAGCTCGCGCGGGGGGAAGCCAATCTCGGGAAGTACCTGGACGCGGCCCTCGATGGCGCGCGTCGGGCCAGCCTCCTGACAAAGCAGCTGCTCGCGTTTGCGCGCCGCCAGCCGCTGGTGCCCGAGACGCTGGACGCCAACAAACTGGTATCCGGCATATCCGAGATGCTGCGCCGGACGCTGGGCGAGAACATTTCATTCGAGACGGTGGTGGCGGGCGGCCTATGGCCGATTCGGGTCGATCGCAGTCAACTCGAATCGGCGCTGGTCAATCTTGCGGTGAACGCGCGCGATGCAATGCCCGGCGGCGGCACGTTGACGATCGAAACCGCGAACGCGTTTCTCGACGAGGCTTATGCCGCTCTGCATCCGGAAGTTCACTCGGGCCAGTATGTGATGATGAGCGTGACGGACACCGGCCACGGAATGTCGCCCGACGTGGTGGCGAAGGCCTTCGAGCCGTTCTTTACCACCAAGCCCTCGGGCGCGGGCACCGGCCTCGGGTTGAGTCAAGTTTATGGCTTCGTGAAGCAGTCTCTCGGTCACATCAAGATCTACTCCGAGCCCCTCAAGGGCACGTCGATCAAGATCTATTTGCCTCGGCACGTGGGGGAGGCGGCACTCGAGACTGTCAACGCGGCCCCGCAACGTTCGTTGGTAGCGCGCGAAGGTGAATCGGTTCTGGTGGTGGAAGACGAGGTTCGGGTGCGCGAAACGCTCGTCGAATCCTTGCGTGACCTTGGATATACGGTCGTCCACGCCTCGGATGCGACTGCGGCGATCCGTAAGTTCGAGGAAGGGCTGCGCGTGACCTTGCTGTTCACGGATATCATCATGCCCGGCCGCACAGGGCGTGAACTGGCGGACGAAGTCGTGAAGCGCTGGCCGGGGACCAAGGTGCTCTACACCACGGGTTACAGCCGGAACGCCATCGTGCACAACGGCGTGCTCGATCCAGGTGTGCAAGTGTTGACGAAGCCCTACACGATCGAACAGGTTGCCGCGAAAGTTCGGGACGTGATCGACGCCTGATCTACTCGGCGCCGACGGGCGCGGTCTCGTTTCGGCCGAGGGTGAGGTAGGTCAGGATCGAGACGCCGGTGGCGCACAGCGCGATTGCCGTGACCATCGGCACGGCCGTGCCGTCGGCGAATTGGCTTACGATTGTGATCATCAGGCCGCCCGCGACCATCTGCAGTGTACCGCCCAGGGCCGACGCCATGCCCGCGATCGGGCCGTGGTGCTCCAGCGCGAGCACCATGGTGGTCGGGACGATGAGGCCCGTGAACGCGAACGTTGGGAACAGGAGCGCCATCAATAGCCACATGTTGTCCGGGCCGAAGACGACGCCGGCGAACAGAATGAGGGCGCAGACAGTGTAGCAGGTCGCCGCGATCCGTACGACGCGGTTGAGCCCGAAGCGCGCGCCGAGGCGGCCGGCGAACTGCGATACGCCGATGAAGCCGATGGCGTTGACGGAGAAGGCGAAGCTGAATTGCGTCGGCGTCAGCCCGAAGTGCTCGATATAGACGAAGGACGAGTTCGCCAGGAACGAGAAGAAGCTGCACATGCCCAGGCCGCCGATGAAGGTGAGGCCAAGGAAGAGGGGATCGCGCAGCAATCCGCCAAATCCGCTGAGCACCGCCTGGGCGCTGACCCGCACGCGATCCTGCGGCAACCGCGTCTCCGGCAGGAACGTGCGCACCAGCAAAAGGCCGGCGGCGCTCGCCACGACCACCGCCAAGAATATCGCGCGCCAGCCGAAGGGGATGATCAAGGCGCTCCCGATCAGCGGGGCCAGGATCGGACACACGCTGAACACCAGCATGACCAGCGCCATCAGCCGCGCGGCATCCACGCCGGTGTGCAGATCGCGGATCACGGCTCGCGGGATGACCATCATGCAAGAGGCGCCGATGCCCTGGAGCACCCGGAACGCGATGAGGACGTCGATATTGGGTGCGAACGCGCAGCCGACCGAGGCGGCCATGAAGCAGACAAGGCCGAAGTACAGCGGCGGCTTGCGGCCGATCATGTCCGAGATCGGGCCGTAGGCCAGCTGGCATATCCCGAACGGCACGAAGAAGGCCGTCAGCGTCATCTGCCCAAGGGCCGTGGACGCGTTCAGGTCCGCCACCATGGTTGGCAGCGCCGGCAGATACATGTCGATGGCAAAAGGTCCCACCGCGGCCAGGAGGCCTAGGACAATCGCGATGCGGCCAAAGCTGATGGACATACGGAAACCAAGACCCCCACGGGGGGCGGGTTATCGCTGCGTTGCAGCGAGATGTCCAGCCGAACCCGGACTTCGGGCCAAATGACGGGCCTTCCCGCGCCTGTGGATAACTCGTCTCACAGTGCGGTCCGATTGTACGGGGACCCCGTGACTCCCCCTGGGACACCGTTACGATCCAAACCCTTGCCGGTGCTCGTGGGGAGGAGCCGGTCGGCTAAACCTCCCGCGACGCCAATCTCTTTTTTATCCGGCTACAGATGGGGAGGACCCAGCCATGAGCAGTCTCATTCCAGACAAGACCGATCGACGCTCCGCCTTGCGGCGCGTGATCGGTGCGGGGGCTGCGTCCCTCGCATTGCCGTTAGTGCCGCGCCTGATCGGCATGGAGACTCCCTCGTTGATCTCCTCCGCCCAGGCCGCCGGCAATGCCGGCGCGCGCAAGGGGCAGGGCGATCTGGTCTATATCGCCGGCAAGGACGCCGACACGCGCATGATCGCCGAGTGGTACGACCCGAAGGGCGCCACCGGTCCGTATCGTATCGGCGGTAACAAAGCGGCCTATGACCGCGCGCCGAAGGAAGGCTCGGTCTCTCACTACGAAGCCAAGACGTTCAACTTCCCCAGCGGCTCCATCCGCGTGTTGACGTGGAAGAAGGGCGAGCCGGTGCGCCACCAGATCACCTTCGAAACCGAGATCTTTGTGCTGAAGGGGTCCGCGACCGTTGAGCCGCTGCTCGGCTTCACGCACAAGCCCTACAAGATCGTCAAAGGCGACGCCCTGTTCATGCCGCAGGGTTACATCACCAACCTGAAGACCTCCGAAGATACGGTTCTGTTGACCTACATCGTCAGTGCCGCGAAGAGCGACGCCAAGTTCTCCCACGTGCACGCCAAGGATGCGCCGATCTCCAAGAGCATCATGTGGGACGAGGGCGGTAAGATCATAACCGCCAGCAAGCCGGAGGAGATGAAGAGGGCGCCGAAGGTCGCGATACGACAGACCGTGCAGCGCTATGCCTTCGACGGCAATTCGATCCGCGTTTGCGTCATGACAACCGGTGGCCGCACGCCCTCGTTCACCATCGGTCCCCGTTCCGATGTGATCATCTACATCCCCCAGGGCAAGTTTCGCCGTCAGGAAGGCAACCAGATGCTCGAACTCTCTGCGGGCGATGCGCTTCGCGAGAAGATCGGAAATCCGGGTTGGTGGGAACCGCTGGAAGAGGGCTCCACGTTCATTGCCACCGATGCCCCGGTGAATCCGGGCGTATTGCCCTCCGTCTCGCTCTGATCAGGAGATTTGCACATGAAGATTTTTGAAATAGGCATCGACGCCAACGGTCGCAGCACGCCGGGCCTCATCGACGTTCCGCTGAAGAAGATCAGTGACACCGAAGCCCTCAGCGCGCCGCAGCCGGCGGCCTACTGGCGCATCGGGATGCGCCAAGGGCAGCTGCTGAACCGCTCCGACGCCGGCTACGATCCGGGCGGCAGCATCTACGAGCAGCACATCGGCGGCGAACCGCACATCATCGCGTGGATGAGCGGCCACATGGATAACGTCATGCAGAACGGCGCCACCTGGCGCTTCTGCACCGGTGACTTGCTGTACGTCCGTCCGGGCGCGCTCCACCACTCGAATCTGCGCTCCACGGTGCCGCCCACAGTGTTCAACCTGTATCTGCCGGGCAAGGACACCGACATCGCCCCGCTCGACATCAAGAAATAAGGGGGCCGTACCAATGAAACTCTCAAGCCTGTTCACCGACGAAAACGGCGAGTCCTATTTCGACTACGTGGAATCCGCCAGTCCACCCGACAGCAACAAGGAGCGCCAGCAGGACACGCTCTTTTGGCAGATCTGGGAAACCCAGCCGGGCCACTTCGCGGATTTCAAGCCGACAGACGCGCCGAAGTGCTGCGCCATGCTCTCCGGCAAGATGGAGGTCACCACCTCCCTCGGCGAGAAGCGCTACTTCTCGCGCGGCGACACCTGGTTGATGCAGGACCTGAAGGGCAAGGGCCACGCCATCCGCACCGTCGGCTGGGAACCTTGTACGGTTCTGCTGTGCACGATGAAGGACGTGATGACTCCCCAGGCCGCCGGGGAAGGCCGCGCGCCCGGCGAGTATCAGCAACGCTAGACGTCTCTCGGGATCCGGGCACACACGTGTGCCCGGATCCCTTTTCTTTTTGAGGTCTGCCTATGCGCATTGTGATCGCGTTCATCTGCTTGTTGGGCTTCTCCGCGCACGCTGACGATTGGCATGGCAATGCGCCACTCATCGGCGGCAAAGGCTACGCCGCCACGCCCATGGGGCAGGTGCACTATCGCGATGTGGGACCGCGCGACACCGCCGCGCCGTTTCTGCTGCTGCATCAGACGCCGTGGACCATGATCGAGTTCGCGGACATCCAGAACATCATGGCGGCGGCCGGCAAGCGCGCCATCACCATCGACACGCCCGGTTACGGACTGTCCGACGCGCCCAAGACCCAACCCACCATCGAGACCTATGCGGATAATCTGATCCCGGTCCTGGATGCACTGAAGGTGAAGCGCGTCGTCGTCGCGGGTCACCACACCGGCGCCTCTGTGGCGGTCGCCTTCGCCGCGCGCCATCCGGATCGGGTCGCGGGTCTGATCACCCACGGCATTCCGCTCTACACGGCGGCCGAACGAGCGGAGCGCATCGCCGGTGCCCACTGGGAGCGAGTCTTGAAGCCGGATGGCAGCCACCTCGCGAGTTACTTCCAGAACATCCTGGCGCGCGTTTCCTCACCGGAGAGTCCACCCACGGCCATGGTGAACATACGCAGCGCGACGTGGGCGGTGCTCACCATGTTCCAGCAGGATCAGGACATCGGCCACAACGCGGCCTACACCTACGACATGGAGCCGGATCTGAAGCGGGTCAAAGCGCCGACCTTGGTGCTATCCGACAAAGGCGACACGCTGGTGAAGATGGATGAAAAGGCCGTCCGTCTGCGCCCGGATTTCAAGTTTCGTCAGTTCTCGGAGGGGAAGGCTCTTTCCCTGGTCGCGGAACCCCAGCGCTGGGCGGATATCGCCCTGGAGTTCGCTAAAGCCGCCAAATAAGGCCGGTTATGGGCGCCGCAACCGCCGCGGGATTTAGGTGGTGCTTTTGCTGGCATTCGCGCAACTCACGCCAATGAGAGGCGTTTGGGTGCATGAGAGCAGAGGAGAACACCATGAAAAAACTTATCCTAGCCACTGTTGCCGCCGCGACGCTTGCGACCATCGGCGCGGTCGGGATGTCGGCCCCTGCCGTTGCGCAGGATAGCTTCGCATTCAGCTTCGATACCGGAAACGTCATGTTCGGCTATAGCGACGGATACTGGGATCGCGACCGTCGTTGGCATCGCTGGCGCAATGCCCGCGAAGCCCGCATGTTCCGCGAACAATATCGCGACCGCTACTGGCACCGCCGCCATGATCGTGAGCGGAATGGCGGCTGGCGAGATCGGGACGGCGATGGCGTGCCGAATCGCTTTGACGCTCGCCCGAACAATCCGTATCGCGACTAAATATCTCTACGAGACAGCTCCAAACGCCCTGCCAGGATATCGGCGGGGCGTTTTCGCTTTCTGGCGTCGTCCAATCAACGCACAAAAAAAGGGCGGTCCGAAGACCGCCCTTTTTCGATTCACTCGGTGTTCGACTAGTCGCGATACGGATTGTTCGGACGCTCGTCGTAACGGTTCGGGGTGCCGTCGCCGTCACGGTCCCGGTCATAGCGGTTAGGAACGCCGTCGCCGTCGCGGTCGCGATAGGCCCGGCCGCCCGAAGAGGACGAAACGCCAACGCTGACGCTGGAATAGTCGCTCGAGTAACCATCCGAGCAGGCGCCCAACGTCAGTGTCGTACCAACCAGAAGGAGCGCGGCGGCTCCGATCTTCAACGTCTTCATGACTGATCTCCTGTTCTTACATACAGCTAACGTCCTGAACGGGGCAGAGTCGCGTCGCAATCGTGGTGGAAGCAGGGCAGGCGCGGGACCTTTTCGGTACTCGCGCTGTAGGCCGGAACCTTTGCCCTCAAGCCACCGTTGATGGAGCGAGCCCTACGGCGCGCTAGGCACCCGCAATGGGCTGTCGCTGCGTTGCAACAATTGAAGGTATTCACCATGACCCGATATCTCTTGGCCGGCGCTGCCGCGTTTGCACTCATGACCGGTGCCGCTTCCGCCCAGACCGTGATCCAGGAAACCACCACCACGGTTCAGCCGACCCTGCCGCCGGCAGCCGGACCGGCGACGCCGGAAGGCGTCTTCAAGGAAAAGAAGTCGCGCACGATCCATCCGGATGGCACCGAGAGCGTGAAGCGCTCCACGCAGTCCACCACTTCGGGCGGCGGGGTGCGCGCCACGGAATCCAGCCGCACGACGAATCCCGACGGCTCGGAAATTCGTAATCAGCAGGAAGAAGTCATCTCCCCGCTGGGCGACAAGACCACCCGCAGCACCACCACCATCGAACGCTAAGAGAGGTACGCCATGACCAAGTCGATCAAACTCATCTGCGCTACGACCCTGATTGCCGCCGCGACGGCCCTGTCCGCCTGTGGCAGCGACAAAGAAGTCACAAGCACCACGACCGAACGAACCACCATCAAGTCCGGCGGCCTGGGTGCGCCATCGTCCTCGACGACCACCACCCATACCGAGACTGAATACAAAAACTAGTTTCGCGCTCTTCCGCGGATCGCAGCGCCCCGTCGCATTTCGCGGCGGGGCGTTCGTGTCTCTATCGGCCTTTGGCCACGCTCCGGATTTCCTTGATCAGGCGCACCAGCATCGGCGAGCGGTAACCTTTTCGCCGCAGGACGATGCCGATATTGGGGGAACGCTTACGGATGGTGCCGCGCACCTCTGCCAGCTTGCCGGCGGCCAGGTCATCCGCGACAGTGTGTCGCGCCGAGATCGCGATGAACCCGCCGTTGCGGATCATGCGCGCGGTGAATTGCGACGATGAACTCAGGATCGGCAGGTTGCTCGGGTCGTACTCGCTGCCTTCCAGGTCGAGCGAGTTGTAGAACTGGAAGATCGAGCTTTTTTCCACTGTCAGGATCCAGCGCGCCTTCATGAGTTCGGCCCGCGTGACCGTTGCCTTCTTGGTGAGGGGATGGCTCGGATGCGCGACGATCACGGAATCGCTGTCCAGAAGCTTTTCGTATACGAGCGCCGGCGCATGGGCCTGCTCCTTGTAGCCGACGAACAGGATATCGGCGCTGCCGTTGAGCAGCAGGCCCGCGAGTTCTTCCGTATACCCCTCGATCACTTCCACCCACACGCCGGGGAAGGCGGACATCAGCCGATTGACCGCATCGGGTACGATCAGCCCGCCGAGATGTTTGCTGACGCCGATCACCAGGTTGCCGACCGCGCGGCCCTTGATCGCCGACATCATCGAGATCGCGCGGTTTCGCTCGTTAAGGATAACATTGGCGTAGTTCAGCAAACCGCGTCCGTATACCGTCAGCTGCACGCCGCGGGTCGTGCGTTCGAACAGGCTGGCGCCGATGAAGCTCTCCAACCGCTTGATGCTTTTGCTTAGCGCCGACTGGGTGACGTGTAATTCTTCCGCGGCGCGGCCGAAATTGCCGAACTGAGCGACCGTGGCGAAGTGCTGAAGCTGGCCGATTTCCATGCTGTTATTCCCGTGGGTAGGGTTTCCATCTTGGCATGGTTTATTGCCGATTAGTCCATTGATTCAAAGTGGACGACCCGGCCTGATAGCGCTATTCGCAGGGGCCGAAGAGGGGAAATTCCAATGATAGCGCCGTGGCAGGCGACCTGCATGCAGGTCATCAATTATATGGTCAACGACGCGACCACGCGCGAAGAGGCCATGGTGATCATCAATCGCAGCCTCGATCGGTGGGAGATGTTCCTGCGCCGGAGCATGCGCCGAGGCAACTCCACGCGTCAGCTGGTGCTTTTTCCGGAATTCGCGCTGCAGGGCTTTCCGCTGACCGAGACAGCAGCGCAATGGATCGACAAGGCCGCGCTGCGTATCCCCGGCAGCCCGGAGATCGAACGGTTGCAGCGATGTGCCCAGGATCTGGGGATATTCATTGGCGCCAATGCCTATGAGCAAACCGATGAATGGCCCGGCCGCTATTTCAACTGCTCTTTCCTGATCGATCCGAGCGGCGAGATCGTTCTGAAGTATCGGCGTATCAATACGGTGCATTCGCCGTCGCCCCATGACTTCATGGACCGCTACTTCGAAAAGCATGGCATCGAAGGCACCTTCCCGGTGGTGAAGACCGAACTGGGCAATATCGGCATGTTCCCCTGCGGCGAGATCATGTACCCGGAAGCGGCCCGCGTGCTGATGTTCCGCGGCGCGGAGGTGATCTTGCATCCCACCAGCGACCACGGCACGTCGGAAGCGGTGGCGTGGGAATCCTGCAAACGCGCCCGCGCGTCGGAGAACATGGTTTATCTCATCTCCGCCAATGCCGGCGGCATCGTCGGTTCGGCGCCAAGCCAAGCCAACATGGGCCACTCCAAGATCATCGATTTCAACGGTGTGGTGATCGCCAACTCCGGCGGCCCCGGCGAGAGCATGGGGGCCAACGCGCTGATCGACGTTGCATCCCTGCGGCGGGCGCGGCGTCAGACCGGCCCGTTGAACCGCCTCCTGCGCCAGCGAAATGAGATCTATCTGCCAGTCTACGCCAAGGCCGCGTTTTATCCTGCCAACAGCTTTCCGGACGGCCTGATGGATTCCAAGGCGCGTATCATGGAAATCCAGGAAGAGACCCTGCAGCGCCTGGGCGAACGCGGCATCGTCAATCCGGAATAAAGTCTACTTCAAGTCCCACTCGTGGACGTTCAGCACGTCCTGGAAGGGCGTGTAGGTCTTCACCTTAGGGCCGAGGCCGTCGTAGTCGAGGCCCTGCCATAGGAACAGGCCCGGCGGGCTTTGTTGCTCCTGCGCGGCAATCTGTCGGTACAGGGCTGCGCGCTTGTCCAGGTCCTGTTCTGCGAGCGCCTTTTTCACTGTCGCGACGATCTCCGGGTCGCAGTGATAGGGCTCGCGGTCCCGCACGGGGGAGACACAGGAGCGGTGACGATAGTCGATGATGGGATCGGTGCCGCGGCTGAAGGAATTGAACAGATCGACCTCGAGACGGCCCGTGAATTGATCCTGCTGCAACCGCACGGACGGCTGAAGCATGATCTCCACGCGAACACCGATTTTGGCGAGGTCCGAGGCGGTTTCCTGATAGGCGAGGAGATTCGCCGCGGTGTCCCCGTTCGATGCTCCCATCTTGAGACTAAGGCCGTTGGGATATCCCGCATCCGCCAGCAGTTTCTTGGCGGCCGTCGGGTCATAGGGCAGCGGTTTGAGCGCCGGATCGAAGCCAAATGCACCCGGGAAGGAGAGTTGAGCGGCGGGTGTCGTCGCGCCCGCGAAGACATGGTCGATGATCGACTGCTTGTTGACTGCCATATTCAACGCACGGCGGACGCGCGGATCCTTGAGCGGGCTTTTCTCACGCAACGTCGCGAAACCCAGAAAATATACCAATGCGGCCTTGCCCTCGTGAATTCGCCCGCCCGCTTGTTCCACGGCCGTCCGAAATTCCGGATCGAGACGGTAGGCCACGTCCACGCCGCCCGACGTCAGCGCCTGAACCCGCGAAAAGGTTTCCGCCGCACGGGTGAGGGTGATCATGTCCAGCTTGGGCGCGCGCCACGATGCCTTGTTGGCCCTTAACACCAGGATGCTGTCGCTGCGGCGGTCGAGCACGAACGGGCCCGTGCCTACCGGATTGCTGCCGTAGCGCTGTGGGCCGAGTTGCGCGAAAAGCTTTGGCGCCGCGATGCGCCAAATCGCGGCGTGGATCGGGAACAGGGGGTCGGCCTCGCGCAGTGTGATGCGCACGGTCAGGGGATCGACAGCCTCGGCGCTGCCGAGTTGGTACAGCGTGCTGCCGATGGTTTCGCTGCGGCCCTCCTCGGATGTCAGATGCTTGACGGACTCGACCACGGCTTCCGCGTCGAAGGGCTCGCCGTTGGAGAACTTCACGCCCGGGCGGAGGGTGAAGCGCCAATGCATGGGGTCTTCCGCCTGCCACGCAGTGGCAAGCGCGGGGATCGCATTGCCCTTCGGGTCGAGGGTAGTCAGGGTGTCGAAGATGGCCTGCAGGGCCATCACACCCGGCAAGGTGATCCCCTGATAGGGATTGCCGTAGAGGCCGTTGCCGCCGGTGCCCACCGGCAGGACGCTTACGGCGATGCGCATATTGCCGCCGGCGAGCGCGTCGTGACCCAGGAGACCGATTGCCACGGCCGCCGCCATCGCGGCGCGGCGCACGCCTGCGCGGGTACGGGTCATGCCGGGACCTATTTTTTGGCGTGATTGATGGGGATATCGAGGGCCGCCAGATCGATCTTCTTCCCGCCTTTGATCACCGTGTCGATGGCGCGGAAGTTGTGCACGTCGGCGGCGGGATCGGCGTTCAGGAGGAGGAGGTCGGCGTATTTACCCGGTTCGATCGATCCCAGGTCCTTCGTGCGGCCGACGTAAGCGGCACCATTCAAAGTCGCGATCCGGATGCAGTCGAACGGTGAGATGCCGCCCTGGTTCAGGAGTTCGAGTTCCTGGTGAACCGTCGGTCCATCGGTGCGATCCGTGCCGAGCGCCAGGATGGCGCCGGCCTTGTGCAGGCGCCCGACGTTTGCAATGCCGTATGGTATCGCAAGCTTGAAGGCCGCCGACATGCCCGAGCTGATGTAGCGCTTGCGCTCATCGACCTTCTGACGTTCGAGCAGGGCGGGGTCCAGCGTCGCTTTGAACAGTGGCTCGTCGAAGAAACTCGGATCGTCGGCGACACGGGCGATATTGGCGATCACCACCAGGGTTGTGGAGATCGGCGTCTTCAGCTTCGCCACCCGTTCGATGTAGGCATCGTTCAGGGTGGCCCGCAATACCGGATGCGCCAGGGCGTCAATGCCGACGTCGAGCGCGTCGTCGGCCTCCCATTCGTTGGAAATATGCACGGTGGTGGGCACGCCGTTCTCGTGGGCGAACGCGACTATTTTCCCTATCATCTCCTTGGACAGGGTAGGAACCGCCTTGTCTTGGTAGAGACCGCGCCGGTCCACCGCCATCTTCATCAGGTCGGGCTTCTCGTTGGCGAACTTCGCCAGCAAATCCGCGCGCGTCTGTTCCCAGGTCACGGCCATGATGGAGTAGGGGCCGCCGCCGTACCCGCCCGGTACGCTGATGCCGCCGCCGGTGGCGAAGATGCGGGGGCTGACGATCTTGCCGGCCCGTTCCTCGGCCCGCATGCCCATGATGAAGTCCGGCGTATTGCCGGAGTCATAGACGCTGGTGACGCCGCTATAGAGATAGCCGTGAAGGGCGCTGATGCCGGCGGCGCGGTCGAACGTGGGCTTGCGATCGGGACTGGTATTGAGCGGATTCACCTGGCCGCCGCGCAAATGGATATGGCTGTCCATCATGCCGGGCATGAGGAACTTGCCCGTACCGTCGATGACGCGCGCACCGCGCGCCGCTATCGGCTTCGACGATACGGTGGCGATGCGCTCGCCCTTGACCAGCACGTAAGCGCCTGCGACGGCCGGAGCGCCGGTGCCGTCATAAAGGGTCACGTTCTTGATCAGAATGTCGGCGCGCGCGCTGCCGAAACTCAGGAGGCTGGCGACAAGGGTCGCGACGATCCACGGACCGCTGCGGACGATGCGTTGGATAGGCATGGACCATTCTCCGGCTGAAAGCATCTCCTGAAGCGGAGCCCGAAGAGCCTAAGGTGGCTCTTCGGGGTTTTCAAACATGGAGTGGTCAGACCGCCGTGGCCTCTAGAACTCGTAGGACGCGCGGACGCCGAACGCGCGCTTGCGGGGCGCGATCACGAAGGCGGATGGTACGTTTGTGATTACAGGGTTGCGCGTGTTCGTCGCGGTCGAGCCGCGGCGGCCACCCTGCCATTGGTCATTATCGAACAGGTTCGTGGCGTAGAACTCCAGGCGCTTGCCTTCGGCTTGCGCGCCGATACGCAAGTTTACGTTGGTTGCCGCCCCGATCCAGGCTTGGTTGAACTCGTCGAGGTAGGTCTTGCCTGTGTAGGAGAACTCGGAGCGTACGTACCACTCATAGTCGGCGTTGATCGGCGCGTGGTATCCGGCCTGGATCGAACCCGAGGACACCGGGTATTCGAACACGGCGAGGTTCGTGCCGAAGGTCCGGCCCGTCGCCGCGAAGGCGGTCGGCGAGGAGAAGCCGTCGAAACGCGATCCGACGATTTCGAGCGTGCCGCCGATGTCGATGTTCTCGGTCACGGCCGCGTTCACTTCCGCCTCGATGCCGAGCAGCTTGCCGGTGCGCACCGTGTACACGCTGGCGAACGGTGCGAGGACTGTTGGGCCGCACTGGTTGGCGGGGCAGGCGAAATTCACCTGGTTCTTCAGGTTCTTCCACTTGCCGTAGTAGAGCGTCAGGGCATACCGCAGCCAGTCGGTCTGCTGCTTGAAGCCGATCTCGAAGCTGTCGAGCGTTTCCGCCCCGGTGCGGTCGACGTAACCCGGGTCGGCCTTGATGGTTGCCTGCAAGGTCGCGCTGTACAGCGGGACGCTGGCATTGGTGAAGCCGGGGTTCACGCCGCGCGCCCAGCTCGCGTAGACCGTCATGTCCTCCATCGGGTGATAGGTGAGGATGACACGCGGGGCGAATGCCGTATACGCAACGCCGAGTTCAGCCACGGTTTGGAACGCGTTGGTGACCTTGTCGTGTTGATAGCGGCCCTCGAGATCGAGGCTCAGATTATCGAGGATGCTGTAGTGCGCACCCGCGAAGACACCCCAGTAGTTGACCTTCGACTGGGACGCGTACAGCTGCGGCGCGGTGTAGATGAACCCGTTGGTCGTGTTGACACGGACCGAGAAGCCCGAGGTCGGGATGCCGAGTTCGGCTTGACGGAACACGTTGCCGCCGACCAGCCAGGTGAAACGCTGATCCTGCGGTGAAGACAGCCGCAACTCGCCTTCGGTGTTTTCCCAAATGCCCGGGACGATCGAGACCGACGCGCCGTCGGCCTGGAGCGATGAAGCGGAAATGGCGCGTGATTCCGACTTGCCGAACGCACCGTGCAGCGTGTAGCCGCCGGAGAATTCGTACTCCGCCTCGGCGGTGAACCATTCGAAGATGGCGTGCAGCCCCATGTGATCGAGGTCGGGCAGGCGGCTATGTAAGGCGAAGTCCCGCGCCGTCAGCGGATTGGCTTGGTTGTTGTTGAGGATGTCACGCACGATGTTTGGATACTGCGTGACCGCGAACGCTGGCGTGATCATGCTGGTCGGCTGATCGAACACGTTCTTCGGCACGCCGGTGTCGCCCATCTTCGGCAGTTCGCCGCACCAGTACTTGAACTGGCCGGGCTGACATTCGTGCGAGTTGCCTTCGATTTCTGGGCGGCCGGCGTTCATATCCACCAGGGCCGACGGAGAGTCGTCGGAATCGGAGTAGGTGTACCGCAGGCGGACCTTCAGCCCTTCGACCGGCTTAAGGACGACCTGCCCGTTGAGGCTGTCGGTGCGCTGCCGGCCGATACGGCCGCCATCGGACGAGCGATAATGCCCGGCGACTTGATTCGAAGAGCCGGAGAGGCGGAAAGACGCCCAATTCGTGATCGGGCCCTCGACGCTGAGGGACATGGTGCGGCCGTCGTAGGACTCAATCGAGCCCGACCCCCGTGCCGAGAAGTGATCCTTGGGTTCCTTGGTGATGAAGTTGACCGCGCCGCCGAAGGTGCTGCGGCCGAAGTAGGCGCTCTGCGGTCCCTTGATGACTTCGATGCGCTCGATGTCGTCGAAGGTCAGCGACTGCGCGCCGCCGAGGAGGTATAGGCCGTCGACGAACACCGCGCCGAGCTGCGCGAGCGACTGGCCGGCGCCGGCGTTCATGCCGCGGAAGCGGTACGACGGCAGCATGCGCGCGCCGGTCTGGGTGTTGGCCTGCCGATAGCTGAAGCCCGGCGTGAACTTCTGGAGGTCCTGGATATCTTTGAGTTGCGTCTGGTCGATCGATTCAGAGCTCAGCGTGGTGATCGACAGCGGAATGTCGACCAAGTTTTCCTGACGCTGGCGAGCGGTGACGACGATTTCCTCCAGCCCTTGGGCGAAGGAGGCGGCCGGCCATGCGAGCATGAGAGCCGTGGACGCGAGCGCAAGACGTTTGACGTTGATATTCATGATTTCCCCCGAAATCTTCGAGCCCCATGGATCGCGCACGATCCCAAGGGCCAATGGTCATGTTGCAGCGCGGCAGCGGCAAACGAATTTTAGGAAAAATGTCATTCCAAAATGGAATGTCGCCACGACACCGCTAAACGCGGCGCTATAATCGCGCGTTTTTCGCCCAGAAGTGAAGGGGATCGCAATGCGGACGACTACGGCGCACGTGGGTGTGATGTTTTTGACGCTCGCGGCAGTGTTTTCAGCTCCGTCTCACGCAGCGAATCTCCTGTTCGAAAATGTAACACTGATTGACGGTACGGGCGCCGCGCCGCTGCCGGGCGCCTCGGTCCTGGTCAAAGGCGACCGGATCGAGGTGGTGTCCGGAGGGCCCTTGAAGCACGAGCCGGGCGTGGATGTTGTCGACGGCACCGGCAAGTTCCTCATGCCCGGCCTGATCGACACCCACATCCATCTGGGCGCCAACGCGATCCGCGACCCCAAGGCGCCCGGCGCGCACCGCACGGGCATCGTCGCGCTGCATGGCTATCTCTATAGCGGCGTGACCACGGTCTACGATTCCGGCAACAACCCGGACTACATCTTCCCGATCCGCGAGGAAGAACGCACAGGCAAGATCACCGCTCCGCGCATCTTCGCCAGCGGTTCGTCGATCACGGTGCCGGGCGGCTACGGCGACGGCCCGAACTCCCTGAAGGTGACGGATTGGGAAAAACACGGTCCGATGCTCGATGCCTACTGGACCCAGCGTAAGCCCGACCTCCAGAAGGTGCTGATCGATCGCCATGGCGTGTTCGCGCCGCTCGATCCAGTGATCTCGGTGGAAAACCTCAGGAAGGTCACCCGGTCCGCGAACGAGCACGGCATTCGCACCACCGTGCATGCGGCCTCGGAAGAGGACTACAACGACGCGCTCGACGGCGGCATCGATGAGTTCGCCCACGTCATCCGCTACCCCGCCACCGATGGCTTGCTCCGCGCCGTGGCGACCCGGCGCATTCCCGTGTCCACCACGATGATCGTGTTCAAGTATATCGAGCGCATCGCGGACGATGCATCGTTCCTGGATGAACCGCTGTTCCAGGCAGCGGTCGATGCGGACATCCTCGCCCGGCAGAAGGGGGAGGAGCGGCAGCGCTACGTCAAGAGCGGCATGGCTGCCCAGTTCAAGGCGACGACGAATTTCGGCCCGGCTAATGCCAAGAGGCTGTTCGACCTCGGCGGGCTCCTGGCGCTCGGCACGGACCGGGGCTGGGGCCCGACGGTTCATATGGAACTCGCGTTCCTCCATAGCCTTGGCATTCCGCTGCTCGATCTCACCAAGATCGTCACACTGAATGGCGCGATCTATCTCGCGAAGGAGAAGGACCTGGGTTCGATCCAGCGCGGCAAACTCGCCGATCTGTTGTTGCTCAACGGCGATCCCACACAGGACGTGAAGAACTTCCAAAACATCGCAGCCGTGTACAAGGGCGGTGCGAAGATCGACTTCAGCACCCTCGATATCCAGAAAAACCGCGGCTCCGGCGAACCGCCGCAACAACCCCGCGGCCGGAAATAGAGCGCGTCGCTAGATATTCATCGTCCCAGGCTGGCGGTGCGGTGCGCGCGCACCTACGTCCGTCGCCTAACCCTCACAGGAGTTCCAATGGCCCTTTCCATGTATGAGGTCTGCGTGCCGCAGACCTTGGCGATCCTCGACAACGTCTCCGCCCTGATCGATAAGGCGCTCGCCCACTGCACGGCGAAGAAAATCGACCCGACCGTGCTGGTTAACTATCGTCTGGCGGCGGACATGCTGCCGTTCTCCCGCCAGATCCAGATCATGACCGATCAGGTCAAGGGCATG
Source organism: Rhodospirillaceae bacterium (assembly GCA_965279655.1). Classification (GTDB taxonomy): domain Bacteria; phylum Pseudomonadota; class Alphaproteobacteria; order Rhodospirillales; family Rhodospirillaceae; genus SCTM01. The sequence continues at coordinate 2,141,213 of OZ257255.1, read as the reverse complement.
GGGGCGCGGCTTACCGGCGTGGATGTGCCGAGCTACGCCGACACCGAAACGACCATGGATGACCTCAAGGCCCGCATCGCCAAGACGAAGGCTTTCCTGCAAACCCTCAAGCCGGAGCAGTTCGTGGGCTCCGAAGACAAACAACTCACCATGAAGTTCGGCCCGCGCGAGGTCAGTTTCCAGGGGCTGGACTACGTCCGGAAGTCGGTATTCCCGAACTTCTATTTCCACGCAACCACGGCCTACGCCATCCTCCGCCATGCCGGCGTGGATGTCGGCAAACGCGACTTCCTCGGCTGGTAGTTCGAACCGACGATGCAGCGCGCGTTAGCGCGCGTGCTGTACCGCCAGGATCGACGAACCGGCGGAGCGGGCGAGGGACTCGAGCACCGGCACCATGATCAGCGTCTTCACGAAGGTCGGCCGATAGGCGTCGTGGGGGATGCGGGGTTCCTAGTAGATGTCCCCCGGCAAGCGCAATTTGAGGATCGTTACCGGGGAGCGGACGTTGTTTCCAGAATCGCCGCACGAAGCCGCGCGATCTTCTCGTCCAAACGGGACATGGCGTCGCGGATCCCCGCGACGTCGGCCGACTGTTCTTCGATCCACGCGGCGAGTTGGGACACATCGTCGGCGCCGATCTGGGCACAAACGCCGCGCAGTTTGTGGGCGGCGCGCTTGGCCTGTTGATGGTCGCCTGCGGTTAGTTGCTCCTCGATTCTGGCGCGGTATTGCGGCAAGGCATCGAGGAGTTGGTTCAAGATTTGGGCGAAATCCTCTGGCGGAAGAACGTCCTTCAGGCCGCCGAATATCGCGGCATTGAGTACGGGAGCCGGGCTCTCCGGTGGCGCCTCTGCCTCCGGCAAAGGTCCCGGTGCGACGTCGGCGCCGTCCTCAAGAATGGGCATTATGCCGGCATCGCCTGCGGCGAGCTGTCGTATGGCGCGGGCGAGGTCGCCCCAAACGATCGGCTTTGTCAGCACCACACGGCAGCCGGCATCGAGATAGCGCTGGTGGTGCTCCACGATCCCGTCCGCGGTCAGCGCCAGAACGGGGGTGGCCGCGGATGCGCCGTTGCCTTCCCGGATATGGCGGGTTGCTTCGTCGCCGTCCATCACGGGCATCTGCATGTCCATCAGGATTAGGTCGAACTTCTCATCCATCGCGCGCGTCACAGCCGCCCCGCCGTCCGCGACGGAGGCAACCGTCTGCCCCCAGATCGTCAACATGCGTGCGATGATGAACTGGGTCGTGAGGTTGTCTTCCGCCAGCAGGATTTTAAGGTTGAGTCCTCCGAGTTCGCGCCCGGCTTGCGCCGGCGTGGCGACCGTGGCCGCCTTCACCGCGGCAGGATCGCCGGCCTCAACGCGAACATAGAAAGAGAAGGTGGAGCCGGCGCCCTTCGTGCTCTTCACCTCGATCCCACCGCCCATCGCTTCGACGAGTTGCTTGGAGATCGCGAGGCCCAGGCCCGTACCGCCGTAGCGGCGCGCGGTGGATTCGTCTTCTTGCTCGAACTTGCGGAACAGCCGCGACAGGCCATCATCGGAGATGCCGACGCCGGTATCTTCCACGGAGAAGCGCAACAGAACGCGTCCGTCCTTATCGGTGTCGCGCACGAAGCGCACGCTCACGCTGCCCTTTTCCGTGAACTTCATCGCATTGCCGACGAGGTTGCACAGAATCTGGCGAAGATGCTTCTGATCGCCGCGGAAGACGTCGCGTCCTTCCACCGCGCCTTCGAGCGAGAACGCGAGTTCCTTTTCCGCCATGCCGGGGTCGAAGAGGTTGCGCACCTCGGCAAGGAGCTTGGCGAGATCGAAGTCGATTGTTTCCAGGGTCAATCGCCCGGCCTCGACCTTGGCGAGGTCGAGGATGTCGTTGAGCAGATCGAGCAAGATCTGGGCCGATTCCCGCAGCATGCGCGTCATCTTCGCTTGCTCGGGCGTTTGAGGACTGCTCGTCAGCAGGTCGCAGATGCCCATGATCCCGGTCATCGGCGTTCGCAGCTCGTGGCTCATGCTCGACAGGAAGGTCGACTTTGCCGCGCTGGCCTGTTGCGCCGCGCGGCGTGCCAAACTGGCCCGGCGGGAATGTTCCAGCACCTCGTCGACATAGTCCGTCACCTGCACGACCAAAGGCCGGAAGATGAACACCGCTTCCGCCACGAGCGTGAAGATGATGACGAGGAGCGTGATGCGCTGGTTCTTCTGCAGACGCGCGATGCGCGCATCCGATTCCTTCACGTATGCCGCGCCCACGGCGTCGAGGATGTTCAGGAGCGGTCCGTCGGCCTCCAGCATGATCGAGGTCATGGCATCGTGCACCGGGCGTTCCATCGCGCCTTCGCCGGGCGCGATTTCCGCGAACGCGATCACGCGCGCGTTGGTCAGGAAGGCGCGCAGGCGCTCATTCAAGTTCTGGCTGCTGTAAATATCTTCGACCTCGCGCGGAACCTCGATCGTGGCCTGCGGCCCGAGGCGGCCGGTGCGGAGCCGATCCGAGATCGCCGACATTTCCGCTGCGGCGGCCTGCAATTGCGGGCGCGCGAGGGAATCGCCGCGCTCGGCATAGCGGTCCGCCAACCACGCGATGCGCTGGGCCAGCATCCGCTGCTTGCCGGTGAGATCGACGGCAGCGGCCACTTCGCGCTGTTCGGCGATGGCATTGCCGAGAACGAAGTAGGCGCCCACGAACAGCAACGCGGCCACCGACAGGGCGATGGCGTAGGATGATGTCAGCACGCGATACGGTGACTGCCGGTCTTTCGCGCGTGTCATCTGTCCCCCAGGTACGCAGCGCAGTCCCAATATTACGCGCCGCCCCGCACAATGAAACGTCTGGAATCGATGGTGCTTGCGGCGGCTCCGGGCGTATCCTGTTGGGGATATTGAGGGAGGAGGACAACAGCATGTCTGCCAATGTGGTTTCGTCGGCGACCGTGTACCTGCGGTTGATGGGCCTCGCTCTGTTGTTGGTGCTTGGCTTCGGGCCGCGCCAAATCCAGGCGGCGGATACCGAAGGGCTCAATCTCAGCCTTCATCCCGCCGGGGTCGGCTGGTTTGAGGAGAACTGGCTGGTCAAGGACGGCAAGCTGACCGAGTTCGTGGACGCGTACCGCAAAGAGATATACGCGCTCGCCCGACAGACGCCGGGCTATCGCGGCTACATTGTCTGGACCACCATGCCGGCCCAACCGGGCGACACTGTGACGCCGGAAGCTTTCGCCACCCGACGCTATAAGTTCATCTCGCCTCACCCGTCGATCTATCTGAACGGCACAATCCGCACCGAACGCCTGGCGAATGTGGGCGCGGTAATGGGCCAGACCTACAACGTTCGCATCGTCCATCACCTCCAGACATGGAAGGACGTCGCCGGCTTCCAGAAGGCGATGGAGAAGCTCTATGCCGACGCCCATGGCGGGGCGTCGCTGGCCGATCACCTGTCCAAGACGGTTTATCCGCTCACCGACAATGTCTGGACTGCGCAATACCGCATGGTTCAGACCGGCTACGACCCCTCCGCCTATCCAGCGAAAGGATTGGCGAAGGATTCCGGCGGCCTAAATCTCGAGCCCCACGGCGGTCCGCTCAACATCACCGAGGAAGGCTGGGACGTGCGTCCGGGCGAACTGGACTCGTTCCTGAAGAACTACGAGCGTGACGTCTATTCCGTTCTGCGCCGGATCAAAGGGTATCGTGGGTACACGGTCGTGACGACGATCGCGCCGGCGGCGAATGAACCCAAGCCGTCCCTGCCGCTCGGCAGCCCGGAAGCCTTCACCGTTCCGTATCCTGGCTTAATGATGAACGGCGACGTGCGCACCGACACCTCGATCAACGCCGGTGCGATGTTCCGCATGGTCTACAACGCTAAGGTCTACCACATGGTCGACGACTGGGTGAACGGCAAGAACTGGGTGGCGGACTACAAGGCCATCTACCAGAAAGAACACAACGGCGAAGATCCCTGGCTCTATCTGGAGAAGACCATGTTCCAGAAGGTCAAGAACCACTGGGACTACGCGTTGCGCGGCGTCGAGATGAGCTTTACGCCGAAATAGCGCCGATTACTCCAGCGTTCGCGCGACGCGGAATCCGACGCTCGCGAAATGGGCGGGCGTGTCGTCCATGCCGCGGCTGGCGGAGCGCAAGCCGCGGATGGGGTCGAAGCGCCAGGAGCCGCCGCGCGCCGTGTGCACCGGGCAGCCCGCAGTGAGTCGGGCCGACCCGTCGCTGGGGGCGCCGTTGTAGTTATCGATCCAGCAGTCTTCCACCCACTGCCAGGCATTGCCGACGATGTCGTAAAGTCCCCACGGGTTTGGCAGGAACTTGCCGACCGGCGACGTCGTGACGTAGCCGTCCTCGCAATCGCCCACGACCCAGTCCGGGCTCACCTTCTTGCCGGTCAGGTCGCCGCCATTGGCGTAGCGGCAGGCTTGATTGCGGTCGTCGCCCCAGAAGTAGCGCGTGGTAGTGCCCGCGCGCGCGACGTATTCCCACTCGGCTTCCGTCAGTAGGCGATAGGGGGATTTCGCTCTCTTCTTGCCCTTGGTCGCCTGCTTGTTCACCCAGTCGAGATAGGCGTGGGCATCGGTCCAGCTCACGCACACGACCGGATCGTCATCGGTCTGCGCGTAGTTGGGGTTGCTCCAGCCGCCCTTGGGGTCGACGTGAAATTTTTGCTGACCCTGGACGTACGGGATCGTGAACACTCCGCAGGCCGGAGGGATCTGATAGCCCGTGGCTTTGATGAAGGCGGCGAACTCGCCGCGGGTGACGGGGTAGATCCCGGCTGCGAACGGGGCGGGGATCGTCACCGCATGTTGCGGGCTCTCCTCCTTATTGTAGGCGGCGCCGTCCGTATCGGCCGACCCCATCATGTATTGGCCTGCCGGGACGACTGTCATGACGGGACAGTCCTTGCATTCCTGGAACACCACCCCGCGGTCTTTTGACGGTGTGGGGCTCACCTTCTGACCGTTGCGCGCGGTTGAGGCTGCCTTTCCCGCGTCCGCGGCGAAGGCGTCCACCGGCGCGGCGAGCAGCGCCAGGAGGCCGATGAGCGTGAGAATGCGCAGGGACATCGGTGTTCTCCAGACTAAGTCGGGGCTGCGACAGCATAACGGGCGGCGGCCCTGGGTGCGCGCGAATGTGGCTTCGTCTCAAAAGCCGAACTGTGCCAATAATTCCGCATGATTTCTGCGGTGCAACGGGTTGGTCTCGCGATACTTGTGCTTCTGGCGGCGCCCGCCGTGCGAGCGCAAGGTGGGATTATCTCGGCCGACGGCACGCCCGTGGAACTGGCCGGACGCCTGTCGACCCCGGACGGGGCGGGGCCTGCGATCTTGAATCTAGACGCTCCCGTCACTGTCGTTGCTCAAGTCGCCAATGTGATCGAGCCGATCACCAGTGTAGAGCGCGCGTTCCAGGTTCGCGCGGCATCCAAGGACATCGAACCCCTCGTTGCTCAAGCCGCGCGCGCCGGAGATGCCGTGACGATCTCCGGTCGCCTGTGGTGGGCTGGGACGGCGGGGGCGTCGCCGAACTACGTCATCGATGCTGTCAGTGTGACTGCGCGGCGCTGACGCGATCGAAAAATGCCTTCGCCGCCGCGGCGCTCTCGGGTCCGCAGTCGAGCGGCATCATGTGCTCACACTGTGGGATGATCACAACCGACTTGTCCGCCGCCGCCGACGCGGCCATGGCGTCGTCCGTATCGGGATGCGGCGGACGCTCCGAATCTTCCTCCGACCACAACAGCAGTGTCGGCGCGGTGATCTTGGCGAGGTCGGCTTCCGTCTGCACGGCGGGCGGTCGGGGCGCGAGGGTGGCGAGGTAGGAGGCCGGCCGATTGTTGAGCTGCGTGTACTCGGTCACCAGCGCATCGCTGATCCGGTCGTGTTTCACGATGTTGCGCTTCAGCACGTCGCGCCACTCCGCTTCCGGATGCCAGCCGTTCAGCATCGCCGCCGCCTTGCGGCTTTGCCGCACGAACCATGTGTTGCGGTAGGGATCGGCGACCCCCGCCTTCACCTGGATGTTGGACAGCACCAGGCCCTTGATCTGCTCCGGGTGCTTGGCGGCATAAGGCGTCACCGACTGCCCGCCGCTCGACGTCGCGCCCATGTAGAATTTCTCCAGGCCAAGCCGTGCGACCAGGCCTTCGATGATCTCGGCTTCGCGCACCCACCCGTAACGATTCTTTGGATCGGGGCCGGATAGGCCGAACTGCGGGCGATCGAAGCGGATGACGCGGTAGTTGTCTTTCAACACCGCGACCCACGGCCCCCACATGCGCAGGCTTCCGAACGTTCCGTGTACGAGAATGATCACGTCGCCTTGACCTTCGTCGGCGTAGTGGACTGGCGTCCCGTCGATCTCGATCATTTTCGAGGTGGGCAGCATGTATTTCGCGCGCAGTTCCGCTTCGTTTGGGTTGAGTGCGCCGCTCCGGGCGGCCAGCGCGAACGCGGTGGCGCCGAGTACAAGGCAAGCGGCCGCCCCGATGAGAATTCGCTTCATGGTGTGTCCTCCCCCGTGGCCAGCTTAAAGCAAGGTGGGGGCCAAGTGCAAAGTGGCGACAAATGTCAACCGGGCGGCGTTATTTGTGATGGGTTGTGACAAAGCACGGCTGGAAACGCGCGCGATCTTGTGCGCATGTACGCCGCTGCTACGGTCCCGCTTCTTGTCATGTAGCACTCACGGGGGCAGCCCATGTCACGCATCGTACCGAGCATGAAACCCGTTTTCGAAGGGCCGCTGAATCTGCCGATCCGGGCGAAAGTCCGGTGCGCGGCCTGCCAACTCCAGATCTGCAAGAGCCGCATCGAGAGTCCGCACGCTGCGCTTCAAGAGAGCTCGCGCGACCAAGTGAACAATACCGCCGAGTTCGTCTGCGACACCTGCGCCGTGACGCTGGTGTGGTCTGGCGACATGAAATCCCCCGGCTGGTCGCAGCGGCGGTAACAGTGCGGTCCCGCCTCAGAGGGGGGAGAGGGGGCAGTCGCCCCGCCGGAGGCTAGCCTCCTCATTCGTCACTGGTATACCTTATCCACTGTGGGCGAGTGCGCTGTTTGAAGTCAGCGCCGCGGATGAGGGTGTGTGGCGGTGGATAGTATCCTTCTCGGGCAACTCGATTCGAACGGGGACTGCCTGTACGCGACGATCTTGGCCCGCCAGCTTCGCCACGATCATCCCGACGCGCACATCACGTGGGCGATCTCCAGCCGCTGCGTCAGCGTTCTCCGCAATAATCCAGACATTGACGAGATCTGGGAGGTTCCCATCGCGGGCGAAAGCGAGCGCCTGCTGGCCTGGCACGACTTCGAAGGAGAGGCAAATCGTCGCTATCGCCGGGCGGAGTTCGATTTCATGCTGTTCTCGCAGATCAATCCCTCCAATTTTCAAAATTGGGACGGCACCATTCGGCCGAGCATTCTGCGAAGTTATGGGCGGCCGATCACGGTTCCATTCGAGAACGTAATCAGGCTCACCAGCGAGGAGATCGACCGCGTCGATGAATTCGTAAAGACGGAAGAAATCGCGAAATTCGAGAATCGCATTCTATTCGAATGTTCGTCCATGAGCGGCCAATCCTTCGTGACGCCGGACTTGGCGCAGGAGATCGCGCGGCACATTTATGAGATCTTGCCTGACACGACGGTCGTCTTCCTGACGAACCTCCCGATGGAACTGAAGGATCCTCGCTCGAAGTATGTGGGGCACCTGTCGCTGCGCGAGTGTGCGCGTCTAACCCACCACTGCAATCTCTTTCTGGGCTCCGGCAGCGGGGGCACAGTCGTGGTTTCGTCAACCGCGTCGAGGCCAATCCCGATGATGTTGATGCTGTTGGCCAAGACGTCGGTCTACGCATCCTTCGCGCACGACTTTGAGTACTTTGGTCTCACGGAACGGGAGATCGTGGAAACAACCTGCGAGGATCCCGCGCTGCTGGCGCGCGGCGCCGTGGCGATGCTGCGTCAAGGCTTGGCCCATGCCCGCGAGGCAATGCCGACCGGCATTCCGCTTCATCCCGCGTGGTACTTCTTCTTCGTCGAGAATCTTTTGCTGCGACGCAAATTGTTTGTCGACGCGGCGCGGTCCATCGCGGTGACCGCCGCACGCTATGGCTGGACGATGGAACTGCTGGAATTCGCCGCGGCCAAGGTCCTTCCGAACCTCCACTTGGATCGCGCGATGCAATTCTCCGGTAACCGCCAGTTCATGGACGCGTTCATGGAGCGCGTGGCGAGGGAAGCGTTGTATCCCGCGCCTTTTCTCCGCCAAACGCCGGGCGCCGGAAAATTGCTGTTCCGAGGGGACGTTGCCTGACCGGCCGTTCACGCAATCTCGTCAAGCCAAGCTTCCGAATACGGCGCGGCGATATCGCCGATCAGCAAGGACTGTCCGGTCACGACATTGATCACCGGTAAATGGCGGATCAGTTCAAGCCGCTCTAACCCCCCGACGTAACTCAGGCGGCCTGCCTCGTCCCGGCTATCGCGGTGGTGTGGCGGGAATGCACGAATCTGATCGAGGAGATCGAGCACGGGCTGCGCCAGATCGTTGCGCACGAAGAAAGCATTGATGGCGTTCGAGGCGGTGCCGACGAACGTGTAGCCCCGCTTCGTCGCGAGATGGATGAGAGCGGTGATCGAGCATCCAAAGTAATAGCCGCTGAAATGTCCGTCGAAGCGCGTGAATTTGGGTTTATAGGGGATCGAGATCGGCTGCGTGTCGCCCAGGATTCCGTTGTACTCGCACACCACGATCCCTGGGGAAACCACGTCGATGGCGTCCCAAATCCAATAGTCGTTGCCGTCCACGTCGATGGACAGAATGCCCAGCGGGTCCGTGAAGCCAGCGTCGACAAGCAATGAATTGATGTTCTCCGCCGTGATGAAAGCGGGAATGGCGGTCAATTCGTGCTGCCAATACGAAGGGTCCTGCTGTGCGGCGGCGATGTTGGCTTCGCTGCCGTCCATGATCAGTCCGCGCCAATTGCGATTGCGCATCAGAAATCGGCAATTCGCTTCCTGAAACGATTGCACGCCGAATTCGACAAAGCGCCGGCTCGGCACGTCCACGTGGGAAATCAGCCATTCGATGATTCCGTCTTCACCGAACTGGGAGAAAACCTTGAACTCGGCATCGCTGAGGCTGGACATGCGCTTTCCGCGGGGCAGGGCCCAGCAGGCCTGCCGGCCCGCGAGCAGCAGCGAGGTCTCCGCATGCGCGTGTAGCAAGCGATAGATCGCAACCGTGTTTTGAACGCCATTCGCGGCGGAATTCTCGACCTTCCCGAGCTGGGCCAGAATCAAATCATCTGTGATCACGGCCTTAGGTCCCCGCCTGTTCAATTCGCCTCACGCGGCGAGAGTAGCACGCACGGCTCAAAATTCATCGGAAAGTCTGCCCCGAATTCTGCCAAGCCTCTGAGTCTTAAGCGAAAGTCGCTTGAAGCCCTGCACCCTTTTCCCCGAACTGTGGACGTTTTGAAGTGCGTCGTTGTTGGCTGCTGGTCCCCCACATAACGTCTGAGGCGCCTGAAGACGCGACAATCCCCGGCGCGGTATTCCAGCCTACTCGCGCGCAGATGTTGGAAGCGGTGTTTCTCCGATGGAATTTACCCAGCTACGGCATTTTGTTGTTTCGGCTGAGCACAGGAACCTCAGCAAAGCCGCCGAGGCCCTCAACCAGTCGACATCGGGGATCAGCCGCAGCATCAAGCGACTGGAGGAGACCGTTGGCGGCAAGCTTTTTGAACGGGCCGCGGATGGTCTGCGGCTCTCCGATTTGGGCACCACCCTCATTGCATACGCGCGCGCGATCCTGAATGACCATGATCGCGCGGTAATTGCGATCGACGCCACGCGCAAGAAGAAGTCTGGCGTCGTGCGGGTGGGAGTTGTGCGCTACTTGGCCGACTTCGCCATCCCCGATGCGGTGACGGCGTTCGTCCAGAATCATCCCAAGGCGGGCGTGGAGATCGTCGACGGCTCGTACGAAGATCTCGTCAAATTGCTGACGACCGCCGACCTCGACGTGGTCATGACGACTTTGACCGAACCGCTTGCCGAGGCCGATCTGAGCTTTGAGCCCGTGATAGACTGCGATCTCATCTACGTCGCCGCCGCAACGCACCGGCTTGCCCTTAAGAAGCTCGTGAGCGAGGCGGAACTGCGTCGGGCACGCATGCTGATCTCCAATCGCCCCCATAGAATACGGCGTTACTACCAGAATTACGCGGATGCGAATCAGATCAAGCAGCACCCCGTGATCGTTGCTGCGCCAACGCTGACCCGTCAGTTGTTGTTGAGGGGGGAGTTTGTCACGATCTCACCGCGCCATGCGGTCCTGGAGGATTTGCAGGCCGGCCGCCTGGCTGAGTTGCGCTGCGCGGCTCCGCCACCGCCGCCCATCGGTGTTCTCTTGCGTAAGAAGGGCGTCAAATCGAACTTGTTGAACGCCTTCTTGCGAGACCTTCGGTCCGCCCTGCGCCGGGCCGGCAGCGGAATGCGATCTTCTTAGTCGCGTCGTGTGTGGTGCCGCGAAGTCAGAGGGCGGACTTCGCGGCGCTGCGCCCGGCCGCATGATGTCCGAACCGCAAGCTGATTTGCCATTCTGTCAATTGCTTTATCGAACCTCCTGTCGCCATCGTTGTAGGCCGCCTATGACGGAGTGGGGTCATGGGATGGAAGCTGTCGCGTGTTGAATCGCGGCATGCAGATTCACTGGGCGTACAAACTGCTTTTTTTGGGGGAACCATGAGCAAGCGCGCACCAAGACATTTTAGGGTTCAGACGACCGCCGTCGCGATCGGCATCCTGGGGGCATGCGTCGCGACGCAGGCAACCGCGCAATCGCTGGCAATCGAGGAAGTCGTGGTGACGGCCCGCAAAAAGGTCGAAACCCTGATCGACGTCCCCCTGTCCGTGAACGTCTTTACCGCCGACCAAATCAAAAGCGCCGGCATCTACGACATCAACGATGTCACGGCGATGTCCGCTGGCCTGACCTACCAGACCAACATGGGCCTGACGTCCAGCCTCGGCCGTTCCGGCGCCGGCGTTGCCTTCCGCGGTGCGGTCAATGGTCAGGGCACGCGCGCGCTCGACAACACCGGCTCGATCTTCGTTGACGGCGTGTTCGTCTCCAGCGGGATGGGCTCCATCAACACGACCGATATCGAGCGGATCGAAGTGTTGAAAGGCCCGCAGAGCACGTACTTCGGCCGCAATACGTTCTCGGGCGCGGTCAATTTCATCACCAAGACGCCGTCGATGGACGGCTTCAAGGGTCTGTTCGAAGCCTCGGGCACGACACGGCAGTCCTACGATGTGAACGCCAGCGCCGAAGGACCGATCTCGGAAGGGAAACTGGCGGCGCGCGTGGTTGCGTCCCTGCACAAGAAGGGCGCCCAATACACCACGACCGACGGCGGAACGATGGGCGATGAGTCGAGCAAGTCCATCGTCGGCACGCTCTATGCCACCCCGAATGATAATCTCTGGGTCAAGGCGCGGGTGCACTACCAGCACGACGACGACGGCCAGTCCAACACCGCCTTCCTGCGCGGCAACCAGTTCGGAAACCTGTGCCCCGGCCGGACCTTTCAGGGCAGCGATGCCGCCGGCAATCGCGTCTCCTTCTCGCTGACGCGCAACTACTTCTGCGGCGCGATTCCGACTTATGACCAGCTCGGTGGCGAACGCATTCTCAGCAACAACACCTCGCTGTTCCCGGGTGTGCTCACGCGCATCAATATGCCGAACTTCTTCCGCGACATCGTCGTCAACAATGCGTTGAACCAGCCGATCTGGGCGCAGGCGCCGCGGATCGATCACATGGGCAACGTCCGCAACACACTGCGTCTCTCCGGCCAGTCCGAGTACAAGTTCAGCGATGGCACCACGCTGGCATTGAACTTGGGCTATGAGAAGAACAGCGCTATCGTCGTCCACGACGGCGACCACACCGACGCCGAGAACGGCTTCGCGGTGAACCCGATCATCGCTGAAGGCACGTTCTACGAACTGCGCCTCACGTCGCCGCAAGACCAGCGCCTGCGCTGGCTGGCCGGCGCTTCGTACTTCTGGAACTACCAGAAGTCTCAGCAGTTCGGTTACAACATCAACTCCGTCCTTGGTGCGCCCTTGCCGACTACCGGGAATATCTCGGCGGTCTTCAAGGATCGCGGCAGCGTCCCCGCCGGGTTCGCAGCCGTTGAGTTCGATGTCCTGCGGAATCTGACGGCGTCTGCCGAAGTGCGCTATCAGTCGGATACGTCGATCGCCTACGGCACGCCGACGACGATCTCGAAGGCGAAGAGTTGGCTGCCGCGCTTCATTCTGAAATATAAGCCTGACGAGAAAACCAACCTTTACGCCAGCTGGGCGAAGGGCGTGATGCCCGCCAGCGCCAACTCGGGCTTCATCACCGCCACGGCGTCGCAGAAGGCCGAAGTGCTCGCGGTCTATCCGGACGCCGGTCCGGTGAACCCGCTGCCGAAGGTCACGTCATACGAACTCGGAGCCAAGCAGCGCCTGTTCAATGACCGCCTGCAGTACAGCTTGGCGCTGTACTACATGAAGTGGGACAACATCAACTTCGGCGCCACAGTCAATGTCACCACGTCGCCGTTCGCGATCGTCGTGACGCGGTCCAACAGCATCAACCTCAAGGGCATTGAGTTCGAGTCCCAGGCGCTGCTGACGGACAAGTGGAGCGTCAACTTCGTGTTCGATTACAAGCACAACCGACTGACGCGCTACAACGGCGGGGCGATCCTTGGCCAGTTGGCCGGTGGTGTGACGAACTTCGTCGGCAACGCGCCGTCGCAGAATCCCGAAATTACCGGCTCACTCTCGTCCACCTACCGCGATCAGTTGAACGCTGATTGGGATTGGTTCGTGCGCGGCGATGCGAACTACACCGGCAAACAATGGGATACGGTCGCGAACATCGCCTACATCAAGCCATCCGTGCGCGTGAATGCGCGGCTCGGCATCGAGAAGGAGAACCTCACGGTCGAGTTGTTCGCCAAGAACCTGTTCGACAACAAGAACTGGATCAGCGGCACGCGCGCCACGTCGCTGGCCGAGCCGGGCACCCTGATCTTCGTGAACGCCTTCTTCACGACCGCACAAGGCCTGCTCCTGACGGCGCCGGATCGCCGCGAGATCGGCCTGAAGGCGAGCATGAAGTTCTAGCCTAAGCCTACGTGAGGCGATCTGGAGCGCCCCGGCAGTTTGCTGCCGGGGCGTTTCGTCGTTCAGGGAACGGCCGCTGTGCCTACGGGATATCCCGCGCCACCCGGAACCCGAGGTTCTTGAAGGTTACGTCGGGCGCGTAACGCCCCCGATTAGGCAGGCGCATGAGAAATGGGAAGACCGAATAGGAGCCGCCCCGGTACACCCGCAGATCGCCGTCGCAGCCGGTCGTCCAGGCGCTGCCATCCGCCGGCGCGCCGGCATAGCCGGCGTCGTGGGCGCAGTCCTCCACCCATTCCCGCACGTTGCCCAAGGCGTCGTAGATGCCCCACGCGTTGGGCCCGAAGGACCCTACAGGCGAGGTGTTGACCCAACGGTCCGTGCCCATCGCCAATCCGGCGCAACACTCATCCGTGCCGTAGTTGGCATATTCATGAGAAGCTCCGTCACCCCAGTTGAAATCGGCGGACGTTCCGGCGCGCGCGGCGTATTCCCATTCCGCTTCCGTTGGCAGCCGATAGCGCTGCCCCGTCTTGCCGCTCAGCCATTTCACATACTCCTGTGCATCGTGCCAAGTGACGTTCATCACCGGCAGATTTCCGCGTCCCCAGCCTTCGTCGCTTGGTTTGATGCGGCATCCGCCCGCGGCGGAGCAGGCGTCCCATTCCGCGAAGGTGACTTCGTATCTGCCGATGCCGAAGGCTTTCGCGATGGCGACGGTGTGCGCTGGCGACTCATCGCTTTTGCCGGAGCCGTCCGTCTTGCCCATGATGAATTGCCCCGGCGGAATCGCCGCGACTTCGGGACATCCCGCGCAGTCCTTGATGAATTTCATCCGTTTCGCGATGTCGCGCTCGATCCGCGCGCGCACGGCCTTGGTTTCCGCCATGCGTTTCTTCTCGTTCCTGGCGTCAGCGGCGCGGTTCTTTTCGGCCTCTGCCGCCGTGATGACGCGCTGGGCCTCCGCGGCAGCGATGCGCGGCTGAATACCGTCGTAGATCCGCTTGCTCTCGGCGTAGTCCGCGTGGTCGGTCCGTGCCCGTGCGAAGTACTCGTCGAAGCATTTTTTGGCGCGCGGTAAATCGCCGGCCTCGACGCTCAGCTTTGCCTCAAGTGCGACATATTCGAGTGGCAGCGTGGCGCCCAAATAACGCCATGCGGCGATTTTCGCCAAAACCGTCGCATACTCCTGCGCCGCCATATAGGTCGTCACGTCGAGACGGATCTGCGCCTCGATATCCGAAGCCTTGGTGCCCTGCGCGAGCGTCGGAAGGGACAGGGAAACCACGATCGTGATCATGGCCGCGATTAGGTATGCGCGCATGGAATCCCCCATATACCGCAACGCGGCAGTCTAGCAGAATTCCGCAGCGTCCCTCTATTTGCGCTTCATTGCCGCGGCAAGCGCCGCGCCGAAAGCGCCTTGCTCCTGCGGCGGCGGCGGAGCCTGGCGCATCTGCGGGCGGCGCGATTTGTCGTCACGCATGCCAGGTTCGGGACGTGCGGCCGGCCCCCCGGAATCCTTCTTCATGGACAGGGCGATGCGTTTGCGTGCGAGATCGACTTCCACCACGCGCACCTTCACGACGTCGCCGGCCTTCACCACCTCGTGCGGGTCTTTGACGAACTTGTCCGCGAGTTGGGACACATGCACCAGTCCGTCCTGGTGGACGCCGATGTCGACGAACGCGCCGAAGGCCGCGACATTGGTGACCGTGCCTTCAAGCAGCATGCCGGGCTTGAGGTCTTTCATCTCTTCCACGCCGTCGGCGAACGTCGCGGTCTTGAAGCTGGGGCGCGGATCGCGGCCCGGCTTCTCCAGTTCCGCGATGATGTCGCGCACGGTCGGCAAGCCGAACTTTTCGTCCACAAACACCTTCGGATCGAGCGCCTTCAGGGCGGCGCCGTCATTCATCAGCGCGCGCACGTCGCGTCCGCAGGCCGCGACGATCTTCTTCGCCACGTCATAGGCCTCCGGATGAACCGCGGACGCATCCAGGGGCTCCACCCCGTTCGGGATGCGCAGGAAGCCGGCGCACTGTTCGAAGGTGCGCTGGCCGAGCCGGCCCACCTTCAACAACTCCTTGCGGTTGGGGAAGGGGCCATTGGCATCGCGGTAGCCCACGATGGCTTCCGCGAGCGAAGCGGTGAGGCCTGAGACGCGCGCCAGCAATGGGGCCGACGCGGTATTGAGATCGACGCCCACGGCGTTCACGGCGTCTTCCACCACCGCTTCCAGCGATTTGCCCAGGCGGAATTGGTCCACGTCGTGCTGGTACTGGCCGACGCCGATGGACTTCGGCTCGATCTTCACCAACTCGGCGAGCGGGTCCTGCAAGCGGCGTGCGATGGAGACCGCGCCGCGCAAGGACACGTCCAGGCCTGGGAACTCTTTCGCCGCCGTCTCGGACGCCGAATAGACCGATGCGCCCGCTTCGCTGACGATCACCTTCGTCGGCTTGGGCGCGGGCAGGGCGGCCAGCATGTCCGCGACCAGTTTCTCGGTCTCGCGGCTGCCGGTGCCGTTGCCGATGGCGATCAGCTCCACGTTGTGCTTGCGGAGCAGGGCGGCAAGCTCGACCTGCGTCCCGCGCACGTCGTTCTTCGGCGGGAACGGATAGACGGTCGTCGTCGCCAGTACCTTGCCGGTGTCGTCCACCACCGCGACTTTCACCCCGGTGCGGATGCCGGGATCAAGCCCCATGGTGGCGCGGGAGCCGGCGGGTGCTGCCAACAGCAGGTCCTTGAGGTTGCGGGCGAACACATGGATGGCCTCGGCTTCGGCGCGTTCGCGCAAGGCGCCCATCAGGTCGATGGTGAGATGCAGCGAGAGCTTCACCTTCCAAGTCCAGGTGACGACGCCCATCAGCCACGTATCGCCGGGGCCGCGTCCTGCTATGCCGTATTCCGCGGCGATCATGCGTTCGACCGGCTTCACCGCGGAGGTGTCTTCCGCATCGATTTCGAGATCGAGCAGCAGAAAGTCTTCCTTGCGGCCGCGCAGCATGGCCAGGGCCCGGTGGCCCGCCACGGTCGCCCAGCGTTCGCTGTGCTCGAAATAGTCCGAGAACTTGGCGCCGGCGGCTTGCTTGCCCTCTGCCACGCGGGAGCGCAGGACCGCACGATCCTTCATGTAGGTGCGCAGTCTGCCGACCAGATCGGCATTCTCGGCGAACTGCTCGGTCAGGATGTCGCGGGCGCCATCCAGGGCGGCCTTCACGTCCGCCACCTTCTCGCCGACATAAGCGGCGGCAAGGTCGGCCGGCACGGCGCTGCGGTCCGCCAGGATCGCTTCCGCGAGGGGAGCAAGGCCGTTCTCGCGGGCGATTTCACCCTTGGTACGGCGCTTGGGCTTGAAGGGCAGGTAGATGTCTTCAAGTTCCGCCTTGGTCTCGGCAGCGGCGATCTTCTTTTCCAGGTCTTCGGTGAGTTTGCCCTGCTCACGGATCGAGCTGAGGATCGCGTCACGCCGCTCCTCCAGTTCGCGCAGATACACCAGCCGTTCGGCCAGGGTGCGCAGCTGGGTGTCGTCCAGCGCGCCGGTCACTTCCTTGCGGTAGCGGGCGATGAAGGGCACCGTGGCGCCCTCGTCGAGCAGCGCGATGGCCGCTGTGGCCTGTTCAGGCCGTGCATTGATCTCCGCCGCGATGAGACGAGCGATCCGCAATGTATTTGAAGCCATCGTGTCCCTGACAAGTACGGTGGGGCGGGGAGATAAGAACAGCGTGGCGCGGAAGCCAAGAAGTTTCCTTCGTTGACTTTGCGCGCTGGGATACGCCGAGCACGTCGACCGATTCGGCCTGTGGAAAAAGACAAACGCCCCGGCGGTTTCCTACCGGGGCGCTTCGTTTAAGTGTCTCAGACTCAGCGCGCGTCTTAAACCAACGGTCAGAGCCCGGAGCCCGGCAGCGATAGGCCGTTCTTCATGATGGTGCGCCAGTACCAATCCATTCTGCGCACGCCGTTGAGGTCGCCCGGCTCTTTGTCGCGCATGTTCGTGTACAGGGGCATGTTCTTATAGGCCCACTGCGGCGCGCCATCCTCGCCCTTGACGATCGACCAGAAACCGACCGGCTGGGCGTCGGGGACTGCGGCGACCGGACGCCAGTTGTGCAAGGCGTCCTTCGGTTTCGCGAACCCGATGACGAAGGCCGGCGGGCGCGACAGGTCGAGCGCGTACAAGGTCTTGCCCGCCGCGTCCGCCAGAATCTCGCCGCCGTCCGATTGATGGGACGTGACCCACGGTGGGTTCGGCGGCGGCGGCTGAAGGACGACTATGGAATGGCCGTCCACTTGGTCGCCGGTGACCTCCGCGGGCGCGAAGTCGCGGGCATACCGATACAGCGGCTTCGCCTTATAAGCCCACTGCCGGGTACCGTCAGGGCGTTCCACGATGGACCAATCCGCTTCGGTCGCGGCGACGATCTGTCCGGTCTCGACCGGCTGCCACACGCGCGCGCATGCGTCCGTGCACTTGGACGTGTTCTCGCCGTCCGCCTTCGACACGTAGAGCGTCATCCGCTTCTGATCGACGAGCAAATGGCCGTTGGCGGTTTTTGCGACCGAGAAGCCCGGCGGCGTCGCGAGATATTTGACGGCGACCGACCACTGCTGAAGCATGTCATCGCCGGTCTGGTCCCCGGGGGAAACGTCGTGGGTGTAGGTATGCAGCGGCTTGCCGCGAAACGCCCATTGACGCGCGTTGTTGGCGCGGGCCACGAGCGACCACTCGCCGAAAGCCTTGGCATCGTCCGGCGCGATCAGGGGCGTCCAGGTTTCCGCGCACTCAGCCACGCAAGTCGACTTGCCGCCGACTTGATCCTTCACGTTCGTGTAAAGAGTCATCCCCTTGCTGTCGGCGAGGATCCACCCATAGCCCTGGGGCCGCAGCGTGACCTGCGCCGGCGGCGCAGGCGCCGCGGCGAGTACCGCAGTCGCGGGGAGCAGGGCGAACGCAAACAGCGCCGCGAACAGATTTCCGCGCGCTGCCATCACGGGCTCTTCTTGTCCGGATGGATGATGAACGCCGCATAGGTACCGATGTCGAAGGCCGCCGAAATATGCGTGCACTGTCCCGTTTTGGGATCGGGATAGCCGTCGGCGAGTTCGTGCGCGGCGACGTACATCGCGGGGCAGTCGTCGGCGGTCGAGGCCTTCCCGACCATGCCGCCGACGTAGTGGAGGAATTCATCCAGGTTGTAATACCCGGTGACCTGGCCCTTGGCGGTCGCGCCATCGGGCGCGATCTCGAGGCGCAGTCCCATATCGCGGATGGCAGGGTGCATGAAGCCGTAGTTGCCGTAGAACGGCAGACGCACATCGCCCCGGTCGGTCGTGAGGACGCCGTCCTTGATCTTCCCTTTGATCGAATCACCGTACCGGTTCTTTCCGTCCGCGGTGTCGATCTTGTAGCTCGAGAAGGGCAGCGGCTTGCCCGAACCGTCCAGCGCGAATTGATCGATCGAGCGATGGAAGCTGATGGTCACGTTGTCGGAGTTGCGGGGATCGGTCACGCCGCTGATTTCAATGAGGGTCATGCCGAGGCCGCTGGTCCGGCGGCCTTCGTGCGCGTTCAGTTCCGGCAAGCCGCCGCGGCGCCAGCCATAGACGCATCCGACCAGACGATACATCTGGTTGTCGATGCCCGGCGTGCCGTCCGGATGGGTAAATTTTTCGTGCGCGCAAGTTTTCGGCGTCGCGCGTCCGTCGGTTGTCCCGTCGAGGTTGACGCCATAGGCGAATTTCCCCTCGACAATGCGCATAGGCGGGTCCGTGACAATCGTCTGATTGAGGCAGACGTTCTCACCGTCAGGGCCACGCCGCATTGCCCGGGGATTGCGGTTCAAGGTCTGGATGGTGCCGTTCTCGGTGA
Source organism: Rhodospirillaceae bacterium (assembly GCA_965279655.1). Taxonomy (GTDB): domain Bacteria; phylum Pseudomonadota; class Alphaproteobacteria; order Rhodospirillales; family Rhodospirillaceae; genus SCTM01. The sequence goes on along the minus strand of OZ257255.1, from coordinate 2,122,125 downwards.
ACTTGGCGCGCTCGACGGGAGAAAGGCTTCGCCAGTAGATTTCGTCGTTACTCAGCGCCAGTCCCTCGGGACATTCGTCCACGAACTTGCTGTTGTAGATCGACGTGAACCAATCGCGAACCACGAACCCCAGCGTGCGGGTTTTTGGCGACTCCGCGGCTGCGGCCGGGCCACCGAGAGGCCCAAAGGGCACACAGGCGACAACAAGGGATGCGAGGAGCGGAAGGCTGAAGCGTTTCATGGCCGCAGCCTACTGTAGCCCCCGCGTGTATGCCAAGCGCTCTGGTTCTCACATATCGTCTAGTGGCGCGCTGGCGCAGTTCCCTCGGGATACCGTCCCAGCGTGAGCACCATGATCCCGCCCACCACCAGCGCGGCGGCGGAGAGGTTCAGGATCAGCGTGTAGTTCTGGGTTGCATCGAACGCCTTGCCGAACAGGCCTGGGGCGAAACCGGACGCGCTGACGTAGAAGGCATAGAGGACGCCGTACAGGGACCCGAAGTACTTCAATCCGAAATAGCGGGCGGTTAGGTAGGCGACCATGTCGAACTCCGCGCCGGCCGCGAAGCCGACCAGGACGACCGACACCAGCATTACCGCCGTGCTCTGCACGCCGCCGGCGAGCACGAGGCACGATACGATCGGCAACACGATCACCACGGCCGCCAAGCCCGGGGCCCAAATCTTGTCGAGAAGGTATCCCGTGAACCCGCGTCCAGCTATCACCGCCAACCCTTGCGCGCCCGCGATCCAGGCCGCCGCCTTTAGGTCGTAGCCGCGATCCGTCATCATCGGGACGAGATGGGCGACAATTCCGCCGGTCGCGAAGCTCGCGAGGAAGAAGCTGATTCCGATCACCCAAAAGCGATATCCGCGCACCGCCTCGCGCAGCATGATGCCGTTTTGGGCTTCGCGCCGCACTGCCGCCGCGACTTTTTCCGGCGGCGGTTTAAGAAAGAAATAGCTCAGCGGCAGCGATAGCACCAAGGGCAGCAGTCCGATGCCGATATAGACGTTGCGCCATCCGAAGTCCGACAGGAGCCAAGCCGCGTAGGACGGCATGAGGAAAGAGGCAAGCCCGCTGCCCATCAAGGCCAGGCCCAGCGCCAGGCCCCGCTGCACCGAAAACCAGTCGAAGATCGCGCGGCTCCAGGTCACCGGCAGAGTGCCGGAGCCGAGCACGGAACATACGAACGCGAGGCCGTAGAAGGTCCAGAGCGAGTTAGTCAGCGGGCCGATCAACGCGAAAGTCAGGCCGATGAGAACGGTCGACGTCATGATCAAGGGCCGCAGTCGGACGCGGTTCATCATTTGACCGACGATCGGGGAGGCCAGCAGAACGCCGAGGGTGGCGACCGCGATCATGGACTGGACGTCGCCACGGCCCCACCCGAATTCCTCTTGCAGGGATTTCGTGACGACGCCGGTGGAGAAGATGAACAGGGCCGTGCGTCCCGTGCCGACGCCAACGGACGCCGTGACGACCATCGGCCATCCGCGCCGGAGTTCAGAAGTCTCTGCTGTCATTGTGTCCCCGCTTATCGTGCCGGGAACGACCCGGCGCCCCGGTGCGCACCATACCGTTGACGGAGGCCCACAGGGAAGGCGCCTCGCGCCTGGGCGCCACGATGGTAGCCATAGAGAAGCGCCCCGGCGGTTTCCCGCCGGGGCGCTTCGAGTTTTGGTCCCTGACTAAGCGCGAAGCTTAGACTCTGTATTGCAAGGCGTCATCGACCGGTGCGGGGTCATTTCGAGCCGGGCTTACGCCCTTATCTCGTCCAAGAAAACCGTCACCTGCTGCTGCAAGTCGCGTCCACTCGAGTTCAACTTGTTGGCAGCGGAAAGCACCTCTTCCGCGGCGGCTCCCGTTTTCTGCGTGGATTGGAGAACTCCACCGATGTTGAGTTGTATCTCCGACGAGCCGTGGGAGCCTGCCAAGACGCTCTGCGCGATCTCAGCTGTCGCGGCGCTTTGTTCGCGTACGCCGCCGGCAATGTCCTTAGAGATTACATTGACCTTCTCGATCGTCGTACGCACGGCCTCCATGGCCTCGGTCGACTCTCGAACCGCATTCTCTACCACTCGAACATGAGTCTCGACTTCGCCGGTTGCCTTGGCGGTTTGCGTGGCGAGCGCCTTAACCTCGGCGGCGACGACGGCGAATCCCTTTCCCGCATCGCCGGCGCGCGCGGCTTCAATCGTCGCATTCAGGGCCAGAAGGTTTGTTTGCTCTGCGACATCGCCAATCAATTTGACGACCTCCCCGATCTTTCGGGCCGCAGCCTCCATTTGCTTCACCTTTGCAGCCGTCTCCGTCGTCTTGCTCACGGCTTCATTGACGATCTTGATCGAATCTTCGGCGCGTTGGTTGATTCCCAAGAACGATTGAGAAAGCTCCTCTGTCGCCGCGGCAACGGTGCTGATGTTTTGAGTCGTGATCTCGGAAGCGCTGGTCACCTGCGATGCCTGATCCGCTGCCTGAGACGAGGTTGCCGACATGGCTTCGGCCGTCGATTTCAATTGAGCGGATGCCGAGACCACGTTTCTCACCAGTTCTCCGATTTGGCGCTCGAATCTGTCGGCGATCTCCAAGACGCCAGCGCGGCGTGACTTCTCTTGTGCTATCTTGGCCTCTTGTTGCTCGGCCTCCAGCCGCGTCTTCTCTTCGGCGTTGCGTTGAAAAACCCGAAGAGCTGCCGCCATCTGGCCGACTTCGTCTGTCCTGCCGGTCGACGGAATCTCCACACCGCTGCGGCCATCCGCGAGCGCCTGCATTGCATCAAGCAGTTCGGCCTGCGGTCTAAAAAGGTATATGCGCGAAAATATCGGAATCGATGTGGTGATCAGAATGATCAGCAGAGACGTCGCGATTCCAACCGCTCTTGCCCGGGATGCGCTGGAGACCTGATCATTCTTGAGAGAGTCGGCATATCCTTCAACTTGGTCACTCAAGTCGCTTTGAGCTTTTTCCAGAACCCCAAAGGCGTCCTCAAATCCCGGAAGAAGCTCTTTGGTGCGGCTCGTTCCATTCGTCACGTCAGCCAATGCAACATCGATATATTCTGCCGCCGAGCGGTTGTAGGCTTTGAGCGCGGGCTGCTCCTGCAGGAACAAGGACTTGATCTCCTGCGGAAGCGGCAATTCCAGGTTCTTGACAAGATTGGCGAGGAACCGCTCTCCGTGCTGAACGGCGTCGGCCTTTGCTTCCGTAATCATCTCGCGATCCTTAAGCGTCAGCCCAAGCGTCGCCTTCAAGACGTCCGCCCGAATGGCATCATGCATCATGTCGCCGTCCAGGTGCTGCCGCATGAGCGTGCCTGCCACCTGAGAGCCCTCCGCATGATCAATGGAGGATCTCAATGTGAGGAAGTGCTCCACGCCGCCCCCGATCGCGATTGCTATTGCGATTGCGGCGACGATCGAGAACTTGGTCTGGATCGAGAGAGTCGATTTCATGACGGGCATCCTGATGCGTCGTTAAGTCTTCAGCGCCGGAGGGCTTCGGAGGGCGAGATTTCGAAGCGCAAACCCACGATCACGCTGTTCTTCAGTGTCGGATCGAACCCGGGATGGATGACGTATTGCAAGTCGGGCTGGAGACTGAGCCACGGCGTCAGGTTGGCGCGATACGTCGCTTCGATGATTGTCTCGTGAGTCGTCACCGGCATGCCTGCGTTGCTTCCGGCCCGCTGGAACGGTTTGCCCGAATGTGCCGACGCGACCGAAATGCCAGCCACGTCATCGCGCCGGCTGCGTATCAAGCCGGTGGCTGTAAGGCCGACGCCGATATAACGCGCAACGGTGTTGATGGATGGTTGGGCGACGCCCACCCGAACGAAGCCTTCGACGGTCGGTCCGTCATCGCTTTGAAGAAGCTGTGACGACAACAGTCCATATCCGCCACGATTGCCACCGCGCCTAAGCGCATCTCCGGTTGGCGTCGTGGCAATAAGATCGTCGAAGCGCGCCGTGTAATTCCACCCGCCGAGATAAACTTGTCCGCCTTCCCACGCGTAACCGATTTCCGCGGTTATGAGCGCGCCATCTCCATTGGCCAGCTTTATCGCGGTGCGGTTTGGGAATGCGGGATCTCCGGGAATCCCGTCCAGCACGGCCGCTTTCAATGTCAGTCCCGACGGATCTTGCCAGGCAATCCGCCCAGCGAGTGACGTAACAGGGAAGATTGACGGTCCGTTTTGGCCGGTTTGACCGAAGTCCGTGCCGATGCCGTGTGATGAGTTCAAGAACACGATTCCGACCGTGTTGACGTCGAACTCCGAGTTGAGATCATAGAGCCCGCCTTTGAGCGTGAGGCGGTCCGCGGCAAAAGCGTGCTGGTACCAAGCTTCGTAAAGGCGCGTTCCCGGCTCGGTGTCGATGTTGCTGATTTTCTGGAATTCGCCGCCCAGGCGCCCGTTGAAATCGCTGGAGTTGAACCTGCGCCCGGAAACCAGCAGCGTTCCGCCTTCCAGACCGAGCGCGCGATCCATATCGACTGTGGCGGAAATCCGAATGTCATCGAGATATGCGGTCCCCGTCTTGAGACCGCCGCGCGTGTTAGTCAGTACGTCCGCGACGTATGTCACTGCAATATCGATCGGCGGTTCGTCGGCCCCGACGGCTGTGGGCGTATGAGAAACCCAAACGGAGCCAATCATCAGCGCGATCGCGCACGTGTTGTTTCGGCGTTTGGGTCGGATCTCGTCGCTTGGGCGGCTATCCATAACCAAGAGCCTTCGCTGCGTATGGTTAATGAGGACGGCAGCTGTAAGCTACTCTGGGAGAGGCCACATCAACTCGTAAGGGTGGGAAGGTACTCAAAGGGTTACCTCCTTTGGGCCATGTCGGACGTCCGTGCCGCATTTCGGGGGGTTCTGCCGTGTCCCCCACCGATCCCTCCGAGCACCGCCCGGCTCCTCCTGCGCGCAGCCGCGGCATCGAAAAAAATGCGCAAGGTCGGCTTCCGACCCCCTTGAAAGGGCAGTTTGGAAGTCCCAGATCGTCGTCCGCCTAGCAGTGTCCATGCGCGGATCCTGTAGCGGTCGCGCCATGGTCCTGCCCAAAACCGGGAGGAAGAGATGGCCATTTCACAGTTTGTCGCTTGGCTTCGTGAGCCACGGAATTCCCTTCGCATCGCGGCGATTTTCACCGTGCTCGCGGTTCTGCTAATCGCGCCGATCTACCTGGGCGCTCAGTGGGGACCTGCGCAGTCTCCGACGGCGCCGTGGTGGGTGGCGTTGGTCCGGGAACCCTTCTTCGCCAGAATCATGCTGTTCGGCGAAGGGCCTGCGTTCTGGCCCCTGTTTGTCACGAGTTGGGCGATCGCCTTGGGTTTCTGGGGCCTGACGATTTCGGCCCGGCGCAAGAGGATCGAGAGGCGCGGTGTTCCATCGGCCTCGAATTCCAATGTGACGCGGGTCGAACTGACGGAAACGCGGGCCGCCTAGTCCGTACTCAAGGAGAAGCGCCCCGGCAGGTTCCCGCCGGGGCGCTTCGTGTCGTTGTCTCTAGCCTTTCCGCATCTCGGCTTGAAGCAATCTCGCTACGGCGCCCTTGTTGCCGATATGGGAGCCACTTTCGCCTGCACGGCGATTTCACCGCCGCGCGCGAACCTGAACGTCATTTGAAGGGTCTCGCCCGGCACGAGCTTGCGCTTCAGGTCCGTAATCATCAGATGATAGCCGCCGGGCTCAATTTTGAGTTCGCCGTGTGCGGCGATCTTCAATTTCTCGACCGGCTCCATCTTCATCATCCCTCCGTCGCGAACGGTCTGATGCACTTCAGTGGAACCGGCTGTGGGGGCGGTCACGCCTATGAGTTCATCTGTTTGTGAACCGTCGTTGACGATCCGGGCATAGCCGGCGGTCATTGTCATTTTGCCGGGCGTTTCACGCACCCACGCGTTTTCGACCCGTATCTCCGCCCGCGCTTCAGTCGCGGCCGAGATGCCGATCGCAAGAACGAGCGAACGGGCGATTTGCAGTGCGAGTGTCATAGTCCGGCCTCCTGGGCCTCGTGAGTGTATGAGATCAGTTCTGCGGCGAACGCCTCGGGCGCGTCATCCGGTCGGAATACGCGCAGGAAATTGCCGCGCGGCGAGACCAGTGCAATCGCCGTGCTGTGGTCCATCATGTCGTCACCGCCCGCTGTGGGCTGTCGGCGATAGAACACGCCATAGGCTTTGGCGGCGGCGGCCACTTGATCCGGCGTGCCGGTGAGACCGACGAAGCCGCCGTCGAAATTGGCGAGGTAGTCGCTCATCGCCTCCGGCGTGTCGCGTTCCGGATCGATGGTGATGAAGATCGGTTGATACGCCTTGGCCCGCTCACCCAGAGCTTTCAGCGTATCGGCGATGTTGACCAAGGTGGTCGGGCACACGTCCGGGCAATGCGTGTAGCCGAAGAACAGCAACAGCCATTTACCCTGATATGCCGCGAGCGACACTGCCTTGCCTGACGTATCGCGCAAATTGAAGTCGCGGCGGTCGGCTTTCGGAAGGACGCGGACGCCGCCTTGATCCGGGCCGCGCATGTAAAGGCTCACCAGCCCGGCAATGCCCAGGGCCGCCGCGCTCAGTCCCAACACAAGACGCCGGTCGAGGGAAGGCATCCGCTTCTCCAGTGTTGCGCTTTAGTATGTGTACTTGAACGCCGCCATCACCGTGCGCTGCGGGAACGGGTGGAACAGCAAGTAGTCTCGGTTCAATAGATTGTTTACGCCCATCTCCGCAACGACGTGGGCGTTAATCTGATACCGCACTTTCGCGTCCATCACGAAGTACGCCCCAAATCCTTGATACGTGTCCGAATGATAGTCGCTGTTCTCGATGGTGCCGAACGACTTGTCGCTATACCGCGCGGCGAGGGTGAAGGCCCAGGCTTGCGTCGGCGCATAGGTCGCCACAGCTGACCCGCGCCATCGCGGCACTTGCGGCAGGCGTTTGCCGACCGCCGCCGCGAAGGCGGTGTCCTGGTCGATGCGCGTGCGGACGTAGGTGACCCAGCCGGACAGTTCGAGGCCCGGAATGAACACGTCCCGCTGGCGCGCAACGATCTCCACGCCGGTGGAGTGGGCGCGATCCACGTTCTGTACGTAGCTTGCCAATGTCGTGGAGCCCACCGGCAGCGGCGCGGTCTGGGACAGGAGCGCGTCCCTCAGGCGCTCGTCGAACACGGAGACACGCACCTGGCCCGACGACCAATTGCGGTCCACCGACAGTTCGCTGGAGATCGCCCGCTCCGGACGCAGGTTCGGATTGGGGACTGACAGCGTCGTGCCGGTTGTGATGGCCTGATACAGCTCCGTCACCGTCGGGAAGCGATACGCCAGACCGAATGACCCCTTGAAGCGCCAATCCTCCGACGGTTCGTAGGCCAACACGGCCTTGGGCGAGAACGCATCGCGTGACAGCGTCGGCTGCGCCACGTTCAGCGCCGGTGTGGCGGAGAAATTCGCCCCATCGTATGCCTGCCACCGTTCATAGCGCCCGCCCAACGTCAACGTCACCTGCGGGCTCGCTTTCCAAGCTTCCTGTGCCCACACCGCGGAGGTGCGCGTCTTGCCCGCGCTCTTGGTGGTGACCGCGCCGTCCGCGCCGCCGATCCAGTCGGTCAGCGCATAGCGCGGGTTCTGAATCTTGAAGCGGTCCTCATGCAGGCCGAAGGTGACGATGTGCGTTTCGCCGCGCGGCTTCCAGATGCCCTTGGCGTCGAGCACGTACCAGTCGGTCCCGTCGAGGGATGCAACTGAGCCGGCGCCGCCGGTGAACGCGCCTGGCAACGCGCCACTGGGGGTGCGCTGGCGGCTCTTGATGTAGTCGAAGTACGAGCCGCTGAGCTCGAAGTCGAACACACCATCGGTGTGGGAGGCCAACGACAAACCCTGCGCCAATTGTGTTTCGTCGAAGCGATACACACCGTTAGAGAATGCGCTGTTCGCCACCGTGTAGGCGCGCCCGGCGATGTTCACAGCGCCTGCGTAAACCGGCAGACCCGCCGCATCGCGCAGATAGCTGTTCACGGTGGAGTCGGTGTCGTTGACGAACAGACCGAACGTGTAGGCCGCCGTCAGCGATGGCGTAATGTCGAACGTCACACGGCCGGAAGCGTTGTTCTGCACCTGGTGCTCGATGCCCGTGCCGCCCAAAACCTGGATCACCGCGCCGGTGCGGTTAAAATCGGCGAAGGCCCCGGTGACGGCAGTTCCTGCCGTGCTGCTTGCGACCGGAACGGCGGCGGTCGCATAGGTCAGCGGCTGGCCGCGATTGTCGAGGTGGTTGAAGCTCAGGCGAAAAGCGACCTTGCCGATGCGGTCACTGATATCCGCGGCGAAGCGGCCGGTGCCGTACTGGTCCTTGTCGCCGTACTTGCTGAACCACTGCACTGCGCCCTGCGCTTCGGCCGACATCTCGAACTGCGTCGGCATTCGTGTGGTGAAAGCCATTACCGTGCCGATGGAGTTTCCGGCATAGGCTGCGGCGAACGGACCATAAAGCACGTCAACCCGCGCGACGGCGTTCGGCGACACGAGGCCCCACTTGGGCGACGCGCTTGTGTTGTTATTGCCGATCAGGGACGAGATCAGCATCCCGTCCACATAGATCAGGCTGCGCGCCGACGCGCCGACACCCGACGTGCGCGTGGTGATAGGCGCTTGGGTGTCGCCGATATGGCGCTGGCGCACCAAAACGTTCGGCATGTACTTCACCGTGTCCTCGGGCGTGAAGACGTTGGTGGTCTTGGCGATGGAGTCCGCCGTGACGCTTTCCACGGTGGTCGGTAGATACTCTGTCTGCGCGATGGAACGGGCGGTAACGATCACCTCTTCCACGGCGTTGGAGACTTCTTCGGCGTGCCCGGCGGAGGAGTGGGCGCAAAGGACAAGGGTCGCGAGTCCGCTCACGGCGGACGCGCGCAACCCGATACGGCTGCGAGTCATGGTCGATCCTGTATGTTGATAGGACGCGGCCGTTTCGCGCGCATGACGTGGCGCGCGATCCGGCTGAAGGTGCGGTCAGATCAACGCAACAGGTGGTGCGCGGGAGGCGTAGGCGGGGTGGTTGCGGGCGCGAAGGATCGCGACCACGGGTCGCGCGGCGCTGCTTTCTGACACGGACGGTGGTGCGACCACCTCCGGCAGGGCTGCAACCGTGAGCGCCCCCATTGCGGCGATGGCGATGCAGGCGTCACAGTCGTGAGATGTTTGTCCTGGTTCGCCGCCGGACCTTAGAGGTTCTGCTGGCGTGGCACCGTGCATGGTGCCTGCCATCAACGTCCCATCGGGCATGAGGTGGTAGCCCGACGGCACGGCGAACGCGGAGCGTGCCGTCACGCCCGCCGCTGTGAGCGTCGTTAGCCCGAGTTGCTGCTGCTCGAACGCACTCGCGGCCAGGGCAACAATGCCCAGCCAAATCGCAATCAGCAGATTGTTGAAACGGCGCGATCTCACGACCGCGCTTGTAATTCGTTTCGGGGTTCGCGCCAATCCCAAACGTCGCCGAACCCGCAGTGGGCTTTCAGGAGGACGCGGAAGTCCGCTACCAGGGAAGTCTTGCGCCGCGATAATCAATGAACGTGCCCGAGTCCTCGAGCTGCAAGCCGGCCAAGACCGATATTTGGCCCGCTACACTCTCCATGGGAGACAATGCGGCGATATCTCGGCCGCCCATGTCGGTCCTTACCCACCCAGGCGCCATCGCGACAACTTTGATCCCGCGCGCGGCCAGATCCAGCGCGAGGCCCTTTGTCACCATATTCAAAGCCGCTTTGCTGGATCTGTAACTATAGGATTGTCCGGCACTGGTATTGCCAGCGATGGAGCCCAATTCGCTGGACATCATGACGATGGTCTTTCCCGTGCTCGCGGCCACGTTCTCCACAAACAATTCCGCCATGCGCAGCGGGGCCTGAATGTTCGTGCGCAGAATTTCGGTCCAGATCTGATAGTCGACCGCCCCAAACGCCTGATAGGACATTCCCTCCGGAATCCCTTTGGGGCCATAGCTTCCCGCGTTGTTGATGAGCAGGTCGATCTTCTTGCTTCTCAGCGAGTGGGCCAATGCTTCAAGGGAGGAGAAATCTCCCATGTCGGCTTTGAAAATGCCGAGAGAAGGATAGTGCGCGCCGAGTTCCATAAGGTCTTGTGCCTTTTCGGGATCGCGGCAACACGCCAACACTTCCGCTCCCTGCGCTAGATACTGGCGCGCAAGCTCAAACCCAATCCCGCGGTTGGCTCCGGTCACTAAGATTGTCTGCACGGGCGCGCTTTCCTTCGTTCGCAATCTTATTCGCATGGTCGCGCCGCTCGTGATGTCGGCTATCACGATTGTTATGAGCCGCCGCCAAAAGGCCGCTGGCCACATCGGCGGCGGATGAACGCGCTAATCTAACACGAACTCGTCGTCACCTGACCATGGTGACCTTCGTCGAGAGTTGGGTTGCGCAGAGGCGTTGGAAGCTGCGGATCTCGGCGGATCAGCGTTTGCAGGTCGATAAACCGACGATCTTGTAGGCCGGACAAAACCCGATAAGGGCTGTGGCGATTGGGATGAGGCCGATCCAGCCTACCCCGTTCCAACCGGTCGTCGGGAAGCCAATTGGGATTGCGTAGCCAATAAGGATGAGGCCCACGATCACACGAACAATGCGGTCAACTGCGCCTACGTTTTTGGCCATTGTCGCGACCCCTTCAGAAATTGATTCGTCATTTGAACGTCCCATGATCGCCCACGGACGGCCAAAGTGCGTTGACGTGGATCAAGTGCCAGCCTCAACGCTTTGAGTAGTGTTTCCGGGCACCACGGTTTTCATTGCGGCAAATCGGATCATGCATGAAGTGTCTCAACGCCCAGCGGCTGTACGGGCGCGGCTTGCCAAGTGGGCATGATGGCTAGGATCGAGGCAACGCAGTCGCCTGAGTTTCTGGCGCGCCCAACGAGATTTTTGTTTTTCACCGGCAAGGGTGGTGTTGGCAAGACCTCGATTGCGTCAGCAACCGCCTTGGCGCTGGCGGATAGCGGTAAGTCGGTTCTCTTGGTCAGCACCGATCCCGCATCCAATCTCGATGAGATACTCGGTGTTCCGTTGACCAATCATCCGGTCGCGGTTCCTGGCGTTTCCCGGCTCCAGGTTCTGAACATAGATCCTACCGCCGCTGCTGACGCATATCGCACGAGGGTGCTTGCTCAGATGGAGCCCAATGCAAGCGATAGCGAACGAGACGCTGTTGCAGAGCAATTGTCCGGCTCGTGCACAACTGAAATCGCGGCGTTTGATGAATTTGTCGGGCGACTGGCCGATCCGGAACCTCAGCACGATCACATTATCTTCGATACCGCGCCGACCGGTCACACGCTTCGCCTGCTCAGCTTGCCGATGGCATGGAGCGGATTCTTGGAGGGCAACGATCGTGGAGCGTCCTGCCTCGGACCCCATTCTGGCCTCAAGATGCAGGAAGCGCGGTTCAAAGCCGCGGTCGCGCAGCTCAGTGACCCTGCCGTCACGACCATTATTCTCGTGACCCGACCTGAAAAAGGCGCTGTCGCGGAAGCGGGGCGCACGTCCGTTGAGCTTCAGGGGATCGGATTTTCCAATCAAAGGCTCGTGGTCAATGGTGTCTTCCGAGCAACCGACCGTTCCGATGTGATCGCCGCATCGTTGGAAGATCAGGGACGTGAAGCCCTTTCTGAGTTACCCCAGGCGTTGCGCGCCCTTCCGCGCGACGATATTCCGCTACGCCCCAGCGACATGCTCGGCTTAAAGGCTTTAAGGTCCCTGTTTGCTGCGGAGGCGATGCATGGAACGGCACTGCCAGCCGCAATTCCCACTCAAGCGAGCGACGATCTTCCGAGATTAGATGAATTGATAGACGACCTCTCGGCTGGCAGCCGCGGCTTGATTATGGTCATGGGGAAGGGGGGCGTGGGCAAGACGACGATTGCCGCCGCCATTGCCGTCGGTCTGGTCGAACGCGGTCACACCGTACATCTCACGACAACGGACCCCGCCGCCCACATCGCGCTGACGCTGGTCGAGGAACTTCCCGGCCTCCGGGTCTCGAGGATTGATCCGAAGGCTGAAACAGAGCGATACGTCGCCAAGATCATGAATCGCAATCGCGATCTCGATGAGCAAGGCCAAGCCCTGCTGCGAGAGGATTTGCGATCACCATGCACGGAAGAAGTCGCCGTGTTCCATGCGTTCTCGCGTGTCGTTGCGGAAGCGCGTGATGCCTTCGTCGTGCTGGATACCGCGCCGACCGGCCACTCCTTGCTCCTGATGGACTCCACCGGCGCGTACCATCGGCAAATGACCCGCCACGCGGACTCGCAAACATCTACGGCCCACGTTGTTACGCCGTTGATGCGTCTTCAAGACCAGACATACACCCGTGTCCTATTGGTCACCCTTGCCGAGACGACGCCGGTGTCCCAAGCCGCGGCCCTTCAGGACGATCTTCGCCGCGCGAAAATCGAACCCTATGCCTGGATCATCAATAGAAGCCTTCTCGCCGCGGGAACCCATGATCCGTTGCTCGGCCAACGGTTGGCGGGTGAACGTCGACAGATCGATCGCGTGCAAGGCGGCCTGGCAAGGAAGCTCTTCTTCTTGCCGTGGCAAGTGCATCCGCCCGTGGGATTGGCAGCCCTTCAATCGCTGGCTCGACAGTGAAGCGTTGGTGGGCGAGCGATGGAATTGCCATTCACGGCTGACCAATTCGAAGCGGTCTTCGTGGCGTACAACCAATCCGTTTGGCCGATCCAACTTCTCGCGTGGGCGCTGGGATTTGTGGCGGTGCTATGTGTCAAACGCGGGAGTAGTTTCCGAAGCAGTCGTGCGGGCCTGTTGATCCTCGCGCTTTTTTGGTTTTGGACCGGCGTAGCATACCACATCAACCAGTTCGCGCGGATCAATCCGGCTGCGTTCGTCTTTGGCGCGGCCTTTGTTGTCCAAGCGACACTTCTTGTCATCGTCGCCCTACGCACTGACACGATCCGGCTTCAGTTTTCGCGCGGGCCGCGTGGCCTCATCGCGGCGGCACTCATCCTCTATGGGCTCGTTATCTATCCACTCGCGGCGCTGCTTGGGCTTCACGTCTACCCCGCAACGCCCATGTTCGGCACCACACCATGCCCCACGGTAATATTCACCTTCGGGATGTTGCTGTTGGCTAGACCAGGGCCACCTCTTTGGTTGTTCTTGATCCCGACCCTATGGGCCGTCGTTGGCGGCTCGGCGGCAGTATTGCTGAATGTTCCTGAGGACTGGCTGCTACTGGCGGCCGGCGCAAGTTGGCTTCTCGTCGTGAGGCCGGGGAAGCCTCGCATCCCCTGTTAGGTCTCGCCGCGCCGGCTCGCACCAGCCGCACGTCCTCTATGCAACTTGCAAGAAAAGGCCCCTGGCAATGCCAGGGGCCTTTCTATTCTTGACTCAGATACTAACGGCGATTGCGATTGTTCGGCGAGTCGTCACGACGGTTCGGAACGCCGTCGCCGTCACGGTCGCGGTCGACCCGGTTCGGGATACCGTCACGGTCCTGATCGCCACGCCAGCCCTGGTTACGCTCGCGTGTGTGCCGAGTAGCCTTGTAGGCACGCGGATTGAACCTGCTGTATTCGCGAGCTTCGCGCGCATCGCGCCAAGTATGCCATTGGCGGTTTCGATCCCAGTAGCCATCGCTATAGGCGAAGGCTACGGAGCCCAAATCGAAAGAAAACTGGTAGTCGAGATTCTCGTCGCGCCAGCCGTTGTCGCGCCCGCGTGCGGCTCGGTAAGCGTCGCCATTATATCGACGGTACTCGTTGTGTTCGCGGGCATTGCGCCAGCCGTGCCACTTATGGTTTCGGTCCCAGTAGCCGTCGCTATAGGCAAAGGCCACATCGCCGGTGTTAAACGAGAATGCGAAAGTGTCCCGTGCGGCGGCTTGAGACACGTCGGCGAACGTCACGGCGGCGATTGCCCCGACGATCACGGCTGCGATCCGGATCGATTTCATCAAACAGACTCCCTTTAGAAAGCGGCGAGCCGCGTTGGCGCACTCAAATTGTTTGAACGCGTACAGGCTCGGGACTTCCATTCCCGCTGCCAAGGGCAGCGGCACGACCGTCCAATTCGCGACACTTGGATGCTAGGGCTAAGCTGGGATGTATTTCATGGGCGAACCCTCTTCGCTCCAACTCCCGCAAGTAGAACGGCAACGAGACACGATTGTTGCGGGTGGTGGGGAAATCTTCCCAACCCGCAAGCTCGGACAGGTAACACGCCGAGGCCGGAAGAAAGAGCCCCAAGTCACTGATGCGTAGCCGGAAAATGCTTGGACTGATTAGTGCATTTCATACTTCAATCTGGCACTTAAGCCTTTGAAGCTGCAGCGTCGCATCAGACTCCCTTCCGTGTCAGCGCTTCTCGCTGATGGGCCCTTTCAGCGTCATCAGCATCACGCTGGCCGTTTCCTTACCGATGGTGCGGATGGCGTGGCCCTTGCCGGCGGTGTCTTGCAGCAGGAACGTATCGCCGCGGGAGAAGTACCGCTTCTCGCCAAGGCTCGTTGTGATCTCGAGGCGTCCGTTCATGATCGCAAGGGCTTGCGGTTCCGGCACCGGCTTGAAGTCCCGGGCGAAGCCGGGCTTCGTTTCCCAGACCTGCCACGCGGTGAGGGGGAAGTTCCGCTCTTCGGCGCGGCCGGTCGCAGAGGGTGCATCCGCCGCTTCGACTTCGCCGAAGTAGGAATCGCCCTGGTCGTCGACGTTCACACTCACAAGCTTGAGCGTCTTCAGGTTGACGAAGTTGCTGTTCGCGGTAACTGGCTCTGCCATGACGTCCTCCTACTTCACAACCAACGGGCCGGTGCTCGCTTCCGTGCCCGGCGTATGCAAATTCATCACCAAGCCCGGGGTATGGCCGACCTGGTTGCTGTGATGCAGCGAACCCGGTCGACAAAAGACGAAATCTCCGGCGGACTGGCGGAACACGCTCCCGTCCTGCAGCGTGTTTTCCGTGCTACCGACCATGCGTGCGACGAAGTGCGGGTCGCCGCCGACATGCATTTCCGTCGGCCCAGCGGCCGAAGTGTAATCGGCAGCGGTGCGCGTGTGCGGCAGGAACTGTCGGTAGCCGATTCGGAAGCCGGTGGCGTCTTGCTTGGCGCTGATCGATTCCAATGCGCTGACGGTCTGCATCGGCACGTTGTATACGCCCACGGTGCTGCGCTGGTTGTGATCGATGCCAAACTCGAACAGGGTCGTGCCGGTGGTCGCCGCCTTGGCGAGCGTGTTGGTCCAGCCGGTGCCTTCCACGGTGAAGTTCGGTGGGGCGTCCGTCGCGATCAACACCAGATCATCCAACGCTTCCCACGACCCGGCTTTACCTAAGCGCTCGCGAAAAGCGTCGCCGGCGCTGATCTGAAAGGTTTCCGCGCCTTCCGTGCGCTTGGCGCTTCCCTTCGCCACGTACATCAAAACGTCCGTGCGCGTCGGCGCCACATTGTTGGTGCGCGTGCCCTTCTTGAGGGTCGCCACACGGAACGAGTTCCCGTCGAACTCGTAGCGCTTGGTCACATAGCGCGAGGCCGTCTTCGGCGCGGCCCGCAGCTCTTCCGGCGTTCTGGCCGACATGTCCTTGCCGCCGTCTTGCCACTGCGCGATCTCGTTGGCCTTGGCTTGCTTCGACGTGACGATCGATTGCTTCGCGCCCGGCTTCGGGTTCGCAACAACGAAGAGGACGAGCGTCACATCGCTCGCGGCTTTCGCCTCTGAAATCACGCCGGTGGGCAGATAAAGCGCGTCGCCGGCGCTGATCTTGACCGGCTTACCCTCAAGACCGTAAAGCGGCTTCACCGTCGCGGAGCCTTCGAGAACATAGATCGAGGTCTCGAAAGTGACCTGATGGAACACCGGGCTGCCTTTCTTGAAGGTCAGCACCCGCACCCCGCCGCAAGGAAAATTGTAGTTTTTTGAGTCGTAGCGCGAGGCGGTCGCCGGCGCCTTATCGATGGCGGCTTTGCTGGCGGTGATGCTGTTGCGGGCTCCGCTCTCGCTCCACTCCGCCATCGGCGTGACTTGCGCCGAAGCGCCGCTGATGTGAGCAATATTGCCTTGCTTCGGACGGACGCCGATGGCGCCCTCCGCGTGTGCTTTGGCGATCAGTTCGACACCGTCGCCGTCCTTTCCAAACTTGGAAAAGAGACCGCCAATGGCGGCCGTGAGTCCGGCAAGCGCTGGAACAAGCGATCGCCGATTTAAGCCTCGGAATTCATCGCGCATTTTATCCTCCCCTGCGTCCTGAAGGTCACCAACCTTATCGGGGCCCTTGGCGAGGTACCAGCGGCGCCCTCGGGGCAGTCCGCAGGTTGTGCCGCCATCAAGAAGTGGGATGGGCAATTGGCACAAAGCAAAACGCCCCAGTGGTCTCCCGCCGGGGCGCCTCGGTTCATGTGTCTCTAAGCGTAGCGCTTAGACCGAGTAGTACATTTCATACTCAACCGAGTGCGGGTTCATTTCGAACCGGCGCACGTCCGGCATCCTCAGGTCGATCCCACTATCGACCATGCGCGTGTCAGTCAGCGCGCTGCTGAAGAAAGAGCGGTCATTGTTCGCGGTGCTGTCTGACGGCGAAAGGGGGGAAGCCCGCGGGGCATGAACGCAAACTCTACCTTAGCATGTATTTTCCGCGCAACTGCTATCTGTACCAGTGGAACGCCGTACGGGGCCGGTCCAGGATGCTCCGGTATTGCGAGGGTCAGGAGGGGCACTTGGGCGCGATTCACAAAATGAAATGGTGCGTTCTTACGGTCAACTTTGTCGCGGCTTCAATGCTTTCTGGCTGCGCGTCGTCCGTCGGCTCCGCCAAGATCTACCTGCACGATGAGGCGCGACTTACCAGTGCCACAGCGGCCAAATCCGCATTCGCGAAGGTCACCGCCGACGGGAGTGGTCTCTGGGGGACGATGCAGTCCAACCTCGAGCTGTCACAGAAGCAGGAAGTCGCCGCGCGTAAAACCGCTGCCGATCTGTATCTGACAGCGGTCATCCAGAATGTTCACACCCGCTCCTGGAGCGAGATTCGCGAGTGTGCGAACGATGAGTCGAACTGTGCTGCGTCGTTATGCCCGGACCCTCGCGGCCAATTGACCGTGGACTGTTCCGATCAGCAGGCACTGGCTGCAGCCGCGGCGCGGATCAAAAAACTCGCGACGGAAATTGAGACGCTGGGAAATAGTCCAAATTCCGTCATCGAAGGTAAGGCGCCTCCAACGACGGCTCCAAGCAAGCAACTTCAGGACCTCATCAATACGCCCGCGACCGAAGTGAAGAAGCTGGAGGAAAAGGCCAATGCGATCATCGCCGAGGCTGAAGGCAAGCTTGAAAAAATCTCGGATAACATCGCTTTCGGACCGTTGCGGGACCTAATCGCTATCTTGCGCAAGGCGAAGGACGTCGACCTTATCCATGAATTCGGGATCGAGAAATTATCTAAGGCGACGGATACGCCTTTGCCGAAAGACCTGTCGGACGCGCTGAAAACCTATACCGGAGAGGATATTAAAACCGCCGGCGCCCTCATCGACTTCCTTGCGGCCTCCGACACATCCCTGCACGAGATAAGGCTCTCTTTGCTTCGGGAGGCTGAGCAGACGGCCGTGGAGTATCAGCAGGCCGAGCTTGAACTGAAGAGATCCGAAATTGAAATATGGAAGCGGCGCGCGCGCGTTTTGGGCGCGAAGCAGGAGGCGCGCACGTCTCTCGCGACGATGAATAAAGAGACATATCCCAGCGACAAGACCGTCTATCAGACGCTGCAGGATCTTTCCAACAAGCCGAGGTCCGCTGGGGCCATCCGCATGGGCGACCGGACCACCATGGTCAGTGCCTCCGGCTATCTCGCCACCTATGTGAACATCAAGGGCTTCTTGGGCGCCGCCGATGAAGACGCCAAAAATGATCTCATTGGGTTGGAGCATCGCCGCTCAATTGCACGCTCGGCCGTGGCGGCGCGGGCGCGGGAGCGCATGATCGGTAAGGGTCTCGATGGCATCGTCGTTTTCGAGCAGGGCGGCATCACGCCGCAGCAAATCGCCAACCTCCTAAGCGCTCTGCAGGTCACAGGTATATCGCTCATCGCGGCGGGGGTGCATTGAAATGCGCGCATTTATCATTTGCGTGGTCGTCTGCGCACTGTCCGCCTGCGCAAGCGCCCCGACCCGTCACGCGGCGGTGATCTTGGAATCGGAACTCGGTGTCTATGAGCGCGAGGTTGCGCGCAAGATCTCCGCCGAGAAGACATTCTATCGCGATCAAGAGAAAACCCTTCAGGATGCGGCTGTGAGGGCCCTTGAGCTGAGTCAAATCCTTGCACGATCGAATGTCATCGGGCGCTATGTCGACGAAGCTATGACGCCTGCCAGCGGATTCTCACCGACGAAGATGGGCGACATGCTACGCGCCGTGTCGCAAAAGGATCAGGAGTACTTCGAGATGGTTGACACGAGTAAAGCGGCCGCACGAGACGCGGCTAAGCTTTCCGTGAAGCAGCTCTCCATTAAACGCGACGAGATCGCGAACGCGCGCGAGGCTCTGGCGGACCTTGGCCGCGAACCCTCCGATAAGGAACGCGCTGCGCGACTGTTCGAATTCGCCAAGAAAACAAAGGAAGAGCTCGACAAAATTAGGAAAACGGAGTCGACGCAACCCGCGGCGACGACACCATAGAGCATGAGGCGATCAGATGGCCAAAGATGACGACATCAAGAGCATAGAGAAGGGTATCAAGATTCTGAAGGACACCTACGATGCTTTGAAGGCCAAACTGAATTTGACACCGCTTGGCGAGCAAGGGCCTCTCGTCGAGGAGATGGCGGCGATCAACAAGAAGATTGGGAGTAACGAAACCTACCTCAATCATCTCAAGGCCGCCGACACGGAAGTTTCTCCACCTACCGCGGCATCCTACAAAGCCTTGGATAAGGCCCTTGAGGAACTGGAGAACCTGAAAAAGTCGACGGATACGGTCATTAAAATCATCGAGATATCAACCGCGATAGCGAAGTACGTCAAAACCAATCGCGATGAGGTCGCTGGCCGCGAGACAGGCTGAGCGTGCCATCCCAAAATGTCCGAGGCAGATATGTCGTCTCTTACGAATATCGAAAAGGTTGTTGGGATTGTTGTCGCGGGACTTTCCGGATGGGGTGCGTTTCAGGCGACCGTGAACAATGGGGCGTTGGAGAAGATCAAGGTTCAGATCAGTCAAAGCGCCGACGACCGTGAGAACGCCAAATTTCGGAATGAATGGACGATGAAGGTGTTCGAGAAATTCGCGGACGCTCTCAGCGTGGCGAATCAAACGCCAATTCAAGCCTATCAGCGGCTGAGCGGCGTGAGCGCTCTTGTCGAAACGGTGGCTGATCCGACTGTTCGTGAAATGATGAGGACGGCCGTAAAATTCTCCGTCGATAACGCCATGGTGGCCTCAACCGTGCCGGGGCCGGTGGTTCCGGCACAGGCTACCGCGCCTGGCGCTTCGCCAAATTTGACCGCCCTTCGCCGACAGGAAATAGCCGACGCAACATTGGGGCGTACCCAACTTGGCATGCTTGCGTTTGCGCTCGAAGAGCGCGAGGCCCCCACGCCGCCGCCGAAGAACGAAAGTGCGGTCGTGAGTCTGCTCGCAAATGCGACCTCTGATAAGCCGCGCTGGGCAAACTATGATTTCGACGTTTTCTGGTGCGACGGAACACCCGACGCGGAGGCGTCAATGAAGACGGCGCAACGCATTCTAGAGATCAAACACCTAGACCCATCCGCGTCCGGGCGCTGGCGCGTCCGCCGATTGCCGCCTGAAAAGAATGCGGAGGCAGGCTATTCGGTGAAGGGCTATGAAATTTGGTCATCGGCGCCCGATGAGGACAAGTTGGCGCAAGTGTTGAAATCGGCATTGAGCGCCGGCGGGATCCCTGGCGGCGGCAAGGAATTCACTGTGCGGAGTACCCCACAGGCCACGCCTTGGTACCTAAGTATTTTCGTCTGCCCGCAACGCGTCCCCGGAGGGGGCTAGTGCGCTAGGAGACGCACCACTAGTGCTGGGCAGATGAAAAACGCCCCGGCAGTTTCCCGCCGGGGCGCTTCGTGTCGTCGATCTCCGTTCTAAGCGCGAGGCTTAGACCGAGTAATACATCTCATACTCGACCGGGTGCGGGGTCATTTCGAACCGGCGCACTTCCTGCATCTTCAGGTCGATCCAGCTCTGGATGAAGTCGTCGTTGAACACGTCGCCGGCCTTCAGGAAGTCGTTGTCGGCGGCGAGGCTCTCGAGGGCTTCGCGCAAGCTGCCGCACACCGTCGGTACCGCCTTCAGCTCTTCCGGCGGCAGGTCGTACAGGTTCTTGTCCATCGGGTCGCCCGGGTGGATCTTCTTCTTGATACCGTCGAGGCCGGCCATCAGCATCGCGGCGTAGGCGAGGTACGGGTTCGCACCCGGATCCGGGAAGCGGACTTCCACGCGCTTGCCCTTCGGGCTCGCCACATACGGGATGCGGCAAGAGGCCGAGCGGTTGCGCGAGGAGTAGGCGAGCAGCACCGGCGCCTCATAGCCCGGCACCAAGCGCTTGTAGCTGTTGGTGAGCGGGTTGGTGAAGGCGTTCAGAGCCTTGGCGTGCTTGATGATGCCGCCGATGTAGTACAGGCAGGTGTCCGACAGGTCGGCGTAGCCCGAACCGGCGAACAGCGGCTTGCCGGCCTTCCAGATCGACTGGTGCACGTGCATGCCCGAGCCGTTGTCGGCGTACATCGGCTTCGGCATGAAGGTTGCGCTCTTGCCGTAGCTGTGGGCGACCATGTGCACCACGTATTTGTAGAGCTGCATGTTGTCGGCGGTGCGCACGAGGGTGTCGAACTTGATGCCGAGTTCGTGCTGGGCCGGCGCCACTTCGTGGTGGTGCTTTTCCATCGGCACGCCCATGTCGGCGAGGACCGACACCATTTCGGCGCGCAGGTCCTGGCACTGGTCGACCGGGGCGACCGGGAAGTAACCGCCCTTGGTGCGCGGACGGTGGCCCGAGTTGCCTTCGTCGTACTTGCGGCCGTCGTTGATCGGCAGCTCTTCGCTGTCGAACGCGAACATCATGTTGTTCGGCTGCGTGGAGTAGCGCACGTCGTCGAACACGAAGAACTCGGCTTCCGGACCGAAGTAGGCGGTGTCGCCGATGCCCGCGGAGGACATGTAGGCGAGCGCCTTCTTGGCGATCGAGCGCGGATCGCGGTTGTACATCTGGCCGGTGGCCGGCTCGATGACGTCGCAGAACAGGATCAGCGTCGGCTGCGCCGTGAACGGATCCATGGTGGCGGTGGAAAGGTCCGGCTTCAGCTGCATGTCGGACTCGGAGATGTCCTTCCAGCCCGCGATCGAGGAGCCGTCGAACATGATGCCGTCCGTCAGCATTTCTTCGTCCACGGTATCAATCCACTGCGCCGTGTGCTGCCACTTGCCGGCCGGATTGGTGAAACGGAAGTCGACGTATTTGACTTCCTTTTCTTTCATCATCTCCATGATTTTTTTGACGTCGGACATGGTGCTATCCCTGTGTTGTCGTTGTGTGAGCGGAAAATTTTAGCGAAGTCTTCTTGGCGTCGTGTGTGCCGCCGCGATCAATCGCGTGACGTCACGCAAAGCGCGTTGGTCGTTCCGTCGTGATGGTGTCGTCGTCCCCCAGTTTCTTATTGCCGAGCCGCGCTGGCTGATCCTGCGTCGGCCTAGATGGCCTCGGCGCCGCGCTCGCCGGTCCTGATACGAATGGCGTCCTCGATGGAGGAGACGAAGATCTTTCCGTCTCCAATGCGTCCGGTGTGGGCCGCCTTCTGAATCGCCTCGATGGCGCGGTCCAGCATGGCGTCGTCCATGACGACCTCGATCTTCACCTTGGGCAGAAAATCGACGACGTATTCGGCGCCGCGATACAGTTCGGTGTGGCCCTTCTGGCGTCCGAAGCCCTTCGCCTCGGTGACGGTGATGCCCTGCAAACCCACCTCGTGCAAGGCCTCTTTGACTTCGTCCAACTTGAAGGGCTTGATGATGGCTTCGATCTTTTTCATTTAAGTTCCCGCCCTTTCCCCGCGACCTTCGCGGGGGCTCAAAGCGGTATTCAAAAGCCGTGCCAAAGGCAATATTCGCCGCAGCCGAAGTGCGCGGGCTGAATTTGGTGCGGCGCAGCGAACGGGGCGGCGACGGGTGCTCAGATTCCCATCACGGTGCTCGAATCTTGGGCAGCCGATTGCTGTGGATGGAATTGCCGCGCGGGCGCTCGAAAGTTATCCACAGGACCAAGCCCTTGGGAGGATTGGGGCCCCATTGCTTGACGGGGCAGGGGACAGGGTTTAGTTACCGCCCCCACTACCGAACGGCCTTTTCGCTAGCGCTTTGCGGCGGGTGTAGCTCAGTTGGTTAGAGCACCTGGTTGTGGTCCAGGGGGTCGTGGGTTCGAACCCCATCACTCGCCCCAAGCGCTCCTAATATTTGCCGTCGGCGTAGCGCCGAAATGCGCTCAGGTAGCGCGCATTGTCGTGTTCGCTCGCGCCCGCCAACTTGGCAATGCCGGCATCCAGCCAGACGACGCCATCGTCGCGGTATTCCAGATCGAACGTTTTATCGTCAAGTAGCGCGATGGTTGGCGCGCGTCCCGTCTGACGCAGATAGTGAAACACGCCGAACATCGCGAGCTGATCGACGCCCCAGGCCAAGGCATTCTTCGCGTGAAAGTTCGCGACGTAGGCGGCGACCAGCTTCAGGAACGTCATGCCGCGGTCTGACGGCGCGGTGCCTATGATCGCCGCGCTCAGCTGATTCCAGAGCTCGAACCGGCCGGGACGCGCCCGCAGGGCCAGATCCGCGTCGCCGCGTTTCGCGAAGAGCTCTCGCGGATCGCGGTTAAACAATGCATCCACGTCGAGCATCCAGACTTCGCGCGGGCGGCGGCGCACGAATTGATAGAGGCGCACAAAGCGCACGGCGTGAAAGTACGCTCTGGCGACCATCTTGTCCGCCCGGTCTGCGTCCGGCAGTTGTTCACATGACGCCGAGAACGCAACGCCGGTCGCAGCCAGCGTCGCGAGCGCGGCTCGAACCTCGGCCGCGGACGCATTCATCACATGCAAATGAACCGCAGCCGGCGGCGGGAAACTGGCGAGGGAACGGATCAGCGGTATGGCGAAATCCGTGCAGTACTTGAGATCGCACGAGAGGTAGATGACTGGCGTATCGCCCTCATTGTCCTGGATGTATTCGACCGCCGGCAGACTTGCGCCGATCGCTTCGTCGCTCTTTTGCGCCAGCGCCTCATAGAATGCGGGCCGCGCGGTGAAGGTGTTCCAGATATTCCGGCCGATCACGCCGGAGATATGGGGCAGCAGTTTCTCGATCTGCGCGAAATCCTGCACCGCGGTCAGCGCCATGAAGCGCCGCAGGATCACCTGCACCGACACGGAAGGCGCCTTCATCGCCGCTTCCGTCAATTTCAAGTACGTCTGGAGTTCCGGCTTGGCGTAGTGGAAGAACAGCTCGTCCAAACTCGCCACGTGGTAGGGCATCTGCTTGTGCGTGATGCGGTTGTACCACTCCTTGCGCGGGATCAATTCCTCGAGCACCGCGAGCGTCTCCTCCACGTTGCCGGCGCTCTCGGCCGCGAGTGCCGCGAGTGCTGCGACGCTCTTGGCCGGACTCTCCGGCCATCGCGCGCAGGCAGCCTTGATCTTGTCGGCGAGCGTGCGGGCCATGGCGATCAACCGTTGTCCGGCGCGAGCATGAACAGGGAGTCGTCCAGCACGCTCATCTTCGTCTTAGGCGCGCCGGCGCCGGCCAGAAAGAGGTTCACGCGGCCGATCGCCTCATCGGTCGAAACCGTGAACTTCTTGAGCTGCGCGTCGGTGCGCTGGAGATGGTCCCAACGCACAAGTTCGCCGGCGTCGGGCATGAGCGCTGCCAGCGCCTCCGCGATGCGGTCGGCGGAATTCTCCGGGAATTCCGGAATCCAATTGTCGTTCTCCGGCGGCGCGCCTCCGCGCGCCACTTGCGCGATGAGCGCCGCGGCGGCCTCGGGCGTCGGGGCCTGGAAGGCGGCCGCATTGCTCGCGAAGGTCTGGGAGAACACGCTCACCGGAGCGGGATTGAGATTGAGCGCGGGGCGGCCGAGCAGGGCGGCCTCCAGTCCGGTCGTGCTGTTGGTGTGAACCACGAGGTCCGCGCCGAGCAGCCACGGCACCGGCGGGCTTTCGGTGATCACCTCCGCCCCGGCGTATTGCTTCCAGCTCTTGGCGTTCTCCGTCGGATGCGGACGGATGACCAGCCTCCGGTCCCCAAGCTGGCCCTGCAGCCGCTGCACGAGTTCGTGCATCGCCAACATGTTAATGCGCTCGGTCTCGAACCAACTCCGCGCATAGGCCCGGCCTTCCTCGGTCTCGTCCTCGAACATCCCCACGTTGCGCGCGACGGCGAATTGGGCCTCCGGCGACCCATATGCGGAATTGTGGATGCCGTAGTTCGTGTTGATCAAGACATACCGGCCGGCGCGGGTGCAGGCGGCGACGTCGTCAGCATGCAGACCGCGATGGTGGCGCAGCAGGTCCACGCGCGGGCTGCCGACCAGCGGCCCCTGGCCGCCGAGCACATCGCGATGCATCCGGTTCTGGAACAGGAACGCATCCGCCACCTGCAGCGCCTTGGGCGGCACGATCCGGCGCATGAGGTAGGGGCTGACGAGCGCGAGGGCTTCCTCGTCCATGAACACGGCCTTGTGGCCCCAGGCTTTCACGTGTTCGGCGAGCCCGATCTGGATGTTGTTGGCGGTCTTGAACAGGAAGACGCCCTTGGGTGCCTGATGCGCCCCCGCCAGCATGCTCCACAGCTGCCCCACGACGACCGTGACCCCGCGCTTGAGCAGATGCGCCGCGATCAACAGGCGGGAATCGAAGTCGCGGCTTTTCAGCTCGCAGGTGAGGTAGGCGTATCGGGCCATGTGGCCGGAAAGCTATCGCAAGCTTCCGGGCACCGTCCAGCGATGGCGTCTTATTCCGCCGCCGCCCCTTGCCGTGCGAGCGCTTCGCGTTCCTGCTGCTGCAGCCGGTTCCGGCTGGCCCATAAGCTGTAGGCGACGAAGGTGATGAACGCGCCCGCGATCAGGCTCATCTCGATGACGTGCTTCTCCGGGAACAGCCACACCTCCTTCAGCAGCTTCCAGCGGCCGAGGATCTCGATCTCGCTCCACCAGATCGCCGCCACCGGGATGGCGTACCGCAACGCCCCGGTGATGCGCGTGAACTTCACGATGCGCTGGGTGCAGTAGAGCCCCCAGACGAAAAACAGGAAGAACGCGGCGTAGGTCAGCGGATGGCGGTCGCCGACGAACTGCCGGTCGTAGAGCAGCAGCAGCACCATGTAGAAGAACCACGCGATCGACACGTATTCGATCGCGGTGATGGTGGAATAATTGCGGATATACCCCGGCGTCGGTTCGCCGACCTTGAGGCCGAGATGCTTCTGGATCCACACGAACGCGTTGCAGCGCGTTTCGCGGTTCAGGAGGAAGTACATCCCGATGGCCAGAACGATGCCCAGCGACGAGGGCATGATCAGGTACTCAGGCTTCGTCATATTGGCTTGGATGTTCGGGTCCACATACCGATGGGCGTAGTAGACGAAGGCGAATTCCACCCAGCCGTTCCACAACTGGACTCCGCCGGCGAAGCCGAGCCAGGTCGCCCACACCTCGTCGCCGATCTTGGCCCCGATCACGACCAGGATGGCTCCGATCAGCCCTTCGATCCCCACGATCCAATAAAGGCTATCGGGCCCGAAGATGCGCATCAGCAGCACCATGTGGGTGTGCCCCAGGGCCTGCAGCAGGAAGATCAGCGCGACGGGGAAAAGGCCGATGAACGGCGGCCGATAGAGGAGTTTCAGCATGGCGGTCCCTCCCGAAGATCATAAGTCTATGACATCTTTTGGCCCGGGAAAATGCTATAAAGGAAACCTGTTTTGCACTGTCGGTACTTTCGGGGGTCCAGCCCGGCTGGCACACTCGAGGCCGTAATTTGGGAGAGGGGCGTCTGATGCCTGAGTTGAAGTCGAAGCGGCCAACCCACACCACGGAATTCATTCCGGGCAACGATGCCCGGCACAATTCCTTCCTCGGCAACCCGGTGATCGACAATCTCGTCACCACCGTGATCGCCCTGGGCACGGAACTGTGGGCGGTGAAGCGCCGCAACAAGATCGTCGAGAGCCTTCTCGCCGCCAAGCGCACCGTCACCCTGGATGCGATCGAGACCTACGTGCCGACCCCGGCGGAGGAAAAAGCCTGGGCCGCGGAACGTGACGCCATGATCAAGGCGACCTACGGCTCCTTCGCCAGCAACACCGGCGCTCCCGCCGTAACCGCGAAGAAGGGGTAAGCGCCATGTTCAACCGTCGCAATATCCTGCAGTCCGCCGCGGCCGCGCTCGCCACCGCCGGCGCGGGCAGCCAAGCGCAAGCCAAGAACCTGCCGACGGACATCGATCCGCGCGGCAGCGTCGGCAAGCTCGAGCGCCTGCCGTCGGTCGACCTGGAGAGCAAGCACGACTTCCTCACCGGCATGATGTCGTTCGTCAATTCCGACGTCAGCAAGGCGATGCGCGAACGCATGGTCGTGCTCGCGAAGGAAGCCGGCTACGCCGAGAACCAGGACGTGCCCCTCGAGGCTGCCCAGAAGCTGTACGACAACGATCCCGTCATCGGCACGCGCACGCGCATGTGGAACAGCTCCCACAACCTCGAGCACTATCTGCTCGATGAATTCTTCCACGCCAACGCGGATTCCTATCTCGCGGAGATGGAAGCGGCGGAGAAGGCGGGCCCCGGTTCGCTGAAGCTCGACCCGGATCTCAAGATCCCGGAATACACCCGCTACGAAATCCACCAGCAGCCCGGCGGTTACTGCGGCAACGCTTTCGCCGGCCACATCTATCACTACGCCACCAACCAGTTCTATCGCGGCGCCAACGACCAGGACGAACGCCACATGGGCTACGCCGCGGCTTGTCCGCTGCCGGCCAAGGGCGAGGTGAAGCGCATCCTCGATCTCGGCTGCGGCATCGGCCAGCTCGCGACCTCGATGAAGCAGCGCTTCCCGAACGCAGAAGTGCATGCCATCGACGTGGCGGCGCCGATGGTGCGCTACGCCCACCTGCGCGCGGTCGACATCGGCTCCGAGGTCCACTTCAAGCAGGCCCTCGCGGAAGCCACCGGCTATCCGGACGGCTACTTCGATCTGGTGGTGTCCTACATCCTGTTCCACGAAGTCACGGCGGACGCCGCGCGCAAGATCATGGCCGAAACCGGCCGCATCCTGCGTCCGGGCGGCGTGTTCTATCCGCTGGATTTCAACCCGGTCACCGCGCCGTCGCCGGGCCGCATCTACTCGACGTGGCTCGATCACCGCTACAACACGGAACCGTGGCGTCTGCAGTGGACGCAGCAGGTGGACGTGGCCGACGCCATGCGCAAGGGCGGCTTAGCCGTCGACGATCAACGCGCGCCCGGCCAGGCCTTCGGCAAGATCATCGGCACCAAGTCGGCTTAATTCGGTTTCCGACACGAAGGCCGCGCCATCAACAGTGGCGCGGCCTTTGCTTTTATGGCTCCACGATCTCTAGCGTCGTCTTTACCTGCGCCCCATCCACGCGCTGCACCTGGCCGCTCGGCCAGCGCACTTCCACATAGTCCACAAGCACATGTTTCCCGAGGCCGAACGTCTGCGTCGGTTCGTTCGCGGAGTTGTAACCGTGCGCACTCACCCGCTCGCGGATTTGGCTGAGGCCGTCCGCCACCACCGTCACCCGCGCGCCGATCGCCGACCGGTTGCTCTTGCTCCCGGTCAGCTTCACCCGCAGCCAGTTGTTCTTGTTGCCCTTATTCTTGAACAGCCAGCTGTCCTGCAGGATGTTCACCGGCTTGAAGCCCGAGTAATAGGTGCGGTTGGTGGCGAAGATGTCGAGGAAGCCGTCGCCGTCGATATCGCCCGCGCCCACGCCGGAGCCGATGCCGAACCCTTCCGCGCCCGATCCCTTCAGCACGTCGGAGAACGTCCCGTCGCCGTTGTTGCGGTAGAGCGAGTTATAGTCCGGCTCCCAGGCGATGAAGAACCGCACGAACGGCGGGAACCCGTCGATCACGTCGTTGATCAGCACATTCTGCGGCCCGCCGTTGTTCACGTAGATATCCAGCCAGCCGTCGTTGTCGAAGTCCGCCATCACGCAGCCGCGCGCGCCCTTCTTGTCGCCGACGCCCGCGGTCTTGGTGATGTCCGTGAAAGTCAGCCCCGCGCCCTTGTCGAGGTCGTTGCGGATCAGGCGGTTGGCCTGGTCCGCAAGCGGCAGGAACACGTCGATATCGCCGTCGTTGTCCACGTCGCCCAGGCAAGTGCCTTGCGCATTGGCGGCGAGGCGGAACGCCAATCCCGACGGCGGCCGGCGGCTGTTCGTGATGTTGGTGAACGTGCCCTTGCCGTCGTTGGTGAACAGCACTTGTAAGTCGCCCTCGTTGGTCACCAGCGCGTCCATGTCGCCGTCGTTGTCGAAGTCCGCGAAGGTCGGCGCGCCCTGGCTGTTGCTCTCCTTCACGATCCCTTCCACGCCGATGCCGGACTCATGCGTCACGTCCGTGAACGTGCCGTCGCCGTTGGAGCGGAACAGCGCGTTGTCGAACTCGTAGTCCGCATTGCGCTGCATGATGTCCGGCCAGCCGTCGTTGTCGATGTCGACGAACCCGATGCCGCCGCCGGTGTTGCCGATGCCGCCCAGTTTCGCGTCGCTCTCGTTGCCCTTGCGCATCAGCTTCGCCGCGCGCGTCACGTTCTCGAACTTGGGCGTGCCGGTTTCGATTAACAGGTTCTTGTACAGCGTCGTCGGCGGCGCGGTGGCCCCGCCGCTGGCCTGCATCGTGGTGATCACCAGGTCGAGGTCGCCGTCGTTGTCGTAATCGCCCCACGCCGCGCCCCGGCCCAGCGTGCCTTGCCCATTGGCGCCCATGCCATCCACGCCGCGCGCCTTCGCCACGTCGGTAAAGTGCCCTTTGCCGTCGTTCTCCCACAGGCGCAGCGCGATGCCTTCGCCGATCGCTTCGGTGGAGACGAAGATGTCCGTGTCGCCGTCATTGTCGTAGTCCGCGAACGCGGGCCCGGTGCCGTTCAGACCGAGCTGGGAGATGCCGGCTTGTTTGCCCACCTCGGTGAACTTGATCTGTTGCGCCTGGGCCCCGCTTGTCCCGATGCTCGCCGCCAGCCCGACTACCGTGAGCCACCAAAACCGCATTACAAGTCCTCCCCAATCACGGCGCGAAGCTTATCGGCGGGCAGGGGGATGGGAAGTCGCCTCGCCGGTCGCGACCACCGGGAAGCCACCCCAAGGCCATCTATGGTGTGATTTCCGGGCGGTATTTCGCGGTAAAATAATACCGCGTTCTTAGTCCATTGTTTTTAAACACTATTTTCTGCAAGATCCTGTTGACGTCCGCCGAACGGGTCTTTATACCCCGCGCCTTCAGAGCGTAATCCAAGGACAACTCCGATGCGGACCCATTCAGCAAAACCGACGGAAGTCGAAAAGAAGTGGTTCCTGATCGACGCCGAAGGCCTGGTTCTCGGGCGTATGGCGGCGGTCGTGGTGGGCATTCTTCGCGGCAAGACCAAGACGATGTACACGCCGCACATCGACACCGGCGACCACGTCGTGATCATCAACGCCGAGAAGGTGAAGCTCACCGGCCGCAAGGCTGAGCAGCGCATTTTCCATTGGCACTCCGGTCACCCGGGCGGCCTGAAGGAACACACCGCGAAGCGCACCTTCGCCGGCGCCTACCCGGAACGCGTCATCGAGCGCGCCGTGGAACGCATGATGCCCAAGGACAGCCCGCTCGCGCGTGGCCAGTTCAAGAAGCTCAAGGTCTACGCCGGTCCGAGCCATCCGCACGAGGCGCAAGCCCCGGAGAAGCTCGACCTCGCCGCGCGTAACCGCAAGAACAAGCCGTAAGGATCGGGACCCATGTCCGAACAGACCGTCACCACCAAGTCGCTCGCGGATCTCAAGTCCGCCGTGTCCACTGGCCCCAAGTACGAACAGAAGCGCGACAAGCAGGGCCGCTCCTACGCGACCGGCAAGCGCAAGAACGCCGTCGCCCGCGTGTGGGTGAAGCCCGGCAAGGGCAAGATCCTCGTCAACGAGCGCGAGATCGAGAAGTACTTCACGCGCCCCGTTCTGCGCATGCTCATCAATCAGCCCTTCATGGTCACCAACCGCGCCAACGAGTTCGACGTGGTGTGCACGGTGTCCGGCGGCGGCCTCTCCGGCCAGGCCGGCGCGGTGCGTCACGGCATCTCCAAGGCGCTGACCTACTACGAGCCCGAGTTGCGCCCGGCCCTGAAGGCCGGCGGCTTCCTCACCCGCGACCCGCGCGTGGTCGAGCGTAAGAAGTACGGCAAGAAGAAAGCCCGCCGCAGCTTCCAGTTCTCGAAGCGCTAAGCGGAAGAGATTTCACGGAAAAGGCCCAACCGGTTGGTTGGGCCTTTTTTGTTTGTCTCTTTCTTACCCCGCCCCGTTGCACGCGCCGGGTGTCGCGCGATTGACCCTCGTCAACAATTCGCGCGCCACGCACTGTTAAGCTTGTTGCCCCCCAGCCACCAAAAGCGGGCCCGCCATGCAATTGCAGCAATACCTCGTTTGGGACCGCACCACGCGGCTGTTCCACTGGATCAACGCGCTATCCATTGTGGCGCTGATCGCGCTGGGAACCGCCATTCTGAACGCGACCGCCTTGGGCGTCGGCGACCCCGGCAAGATCCTGCTGAAAACTGTGCACGTTTACGTCGGCT
The DNA here is from genome assembly GCA_965279655.1 of Rhodospirillaceae bacterium. Classification (GTDB taxonomy): domain Bacteria; phylum Pseudomonadota; class Alphaproteobacteria; order Rhodospirillales; family Rhodospirillaceae; genus SCTM01. The sequence goes on along the minus strand of OZ257255.1, from coordinate 2,091,240 downwards.
ATGTCTTTGCGCTGAACCTGCTTTGGCGAATCGTGTGGGGCTTTATCGGCGGGCCGTATGCTCGGTGGCGTTCGATCCTGCCGTTCGGCCGGGGCTACGGCGCGGAACTCAAGGCGGAAGTGAGCGCCTGGACCAGCGGCGGGTCCGCCAACTACATCGGCCACACCCCGCTTGGACGCATCGCCGTCACGGTCATCCTGCTGGTGTTGCTGGTGCAAGGCGCCACCGGATTGATCCTTGCGGGCACCGACGTCTACATGCCGCCCTTGGGGCGCTATTTCGCGGATCAGGTTAAGGCCGACGGCCTCACGGCAGATCAGGTGAAGCCCTATGCGCCCGCAACGGTGAATGCGGAGGCCTACAAGGAGCTGCGCGCGTTCCGTGGGCCTGTCGTTGAAACCCATGAAACCTTGTTTTGGGTCATCTTGGGCCTGATCGCCCTGCACGTTCTGGCGGTGGTGACGACAGAGCTGCGACACGGCGGCGCGATTGTTTCCGCCATGATCACGGGCCGCAAAGCATTTCCTCATCCGCCGCGCGAACCGCCCTTGCGTTAGACACGTCCCATGGTCACCCGACGCCTCCATCCCGAACGTCATATGGTTTCGCGCGTCGGCTGGCTGCGCGCGGCCGTACTGGGCGCCAACGACGGCATCGTCTCCACCGCGAGCTTGATCGTCGGTGTGGCGGCCGCCGCGGCTTCGCCCAAGGACATATTAATTGCTGGTGTGGCGGGACTTGTGGCCGGCGCCATGTCCATGGCCGCGGGCGAGTATGTGTCGGTCAGTTCGCAAGCCGACACGGAGCGCGCGGATCTGGACCGCGAGACCAAGGAACTCGCCGCGGACGGCGAGCATGAGCACGAGGAACTGGCGCAGATCTATGTCGCGCGCGGCGTAACCGCAGACTTGGCGCGTGAACTGGCGACCCAACTCATGAAGCACGATGCGCTGGGCGCGCATGCGCGCGATGAGTTAGGGATTTCGGAAATCACCACGGCCCGACCGATCCAAGCCGCGCTGACCTCGGCGATGACGTTCTCGGTCGGTGCTGCCTTTCCTTTGCTGATGGTCTTGATGTCACCCGCGGCTGTGCTGGCGCCCATGGTATCGGCAGCTTCGTTGGTCTTCCTTGCCATGCTGGGGGCCATCGGCGCGCGCGCGGGCGGGGCGAACATTCTCAAGGCCACCGCGCGCGTCACGTTTTGGGGTGCGGCGGCCATGGCGCTCACGGCCGGCATCGGCAAACTGTTCGGGACGGTGGTGTAAGGTACGTCCGCGAAGTCGCCGCTTCGGCGCGGATTGCGTCACGTGCTCTATGTGCTCAGAATTACTAGCATCGGAAGCCCAAATCCCTTGCTAGAATTGCGCTCACCATGACCGTGAGTGCCACACCCCCGAGCCCGAAAATTTCCGCGCGTATTTCGCGCGATAAAACGCGCGGGGCGACTCGCATTTTTTTCCCCTTTTCGCGCGGTGACGCATGAATATTCGCGCGTTCCTGTTTCTGGCGCTCGCGGCCATGCCCGCGTCCGCGCAGTTGCCCGTCACCCTCACCGAAGGCACCAATATCGCCGCCGCGGTCTCCCCCGACGGCAAACAGATCGTCATGGACTTGCAGGGCACGCTGTTCGTCCTGCCCGCCGCCGGCGGCGCGGCGAAGGCGCTGACGGAACCGCTGATGGACGCGCGCCAGCCGGCGTGGTCGCCGGACGGCAAGACTATCGTCTTCCAGTCCTTCCGCGACGGCGGTTGGCATCTGTGGACCGTGCGCGCTGACGGCAGCGCGCTCACCCAGCTCACGCACGGCGCGACCGACGAACGCGAACCGCAGTTCTCGCCCGACGGCACGCAGATCGCGTTCTCCTCCGACCGCACCGGCAACTACGACGTCTATGTCATGCCCGCCGCCGGCGGCGATGCGCGCGCGATCACCAACACCCCCGGCAACGATTTCGGGCCGGCCTGGTCCCCGGACGGCAAGACGCTCGCCTTCGTCTCGGACCGGGAAGCGGCGCCGGGCGTCTATGCCATCGGCGCGAACGGGACAGGGGAGAAGCTCATCGTCGGCGAGGCGGGTCTCGCCGCACCCTCCTGGCGCGCGGACGGCCAAGCCATCGCCTTCGTTTCGCAAGGTGCCACCGGAAGCCGCCTGCGCAGTGTGGGCGCGAACGCCGGCGCGACAGCCGACTTGAGTGCGGCCAACGAGGACGTATTTCCCTTCCGCGCCCTATGGAACGACAAGACCCTGGTCTACACCGCCGATGCGGCGATCAAGCGGCGCGAGGGCGGCAACACCACGAAGATCGCCTTCAGCGCCCCGTTCGATCTCGCGCGCCCCAGCTATCCGCGCAAGACCTTCGACTTCACCGGCACCGGCCCGCGTCCGGTGCAGGGGATCAAGGGGCCGAAGGTCTCTCCCGACGGCAGGCAGATCGTGTTCTCCGCGCTCGGCGATCTGTGGATCGAGGAACTGGACCCGCAGCTCATCGCCGCCAAGAAGCCGCTGAAGGTGCGGCGGCTGATGCATGATGAATTCCTCGACGTCGATCCGGCGTGGTCGCCGGACGGCAAGCAGCTGGCCTACGTGTCGGATCGCTCCGGCAAGCCGGAGATCTGGCTGCGCGATCTCGCCACCCGCAAGGAGCGCCAGCTCACCGTCACGCCGGAAGATGTCGCCGGCCCGGTGTGGTCGCCGGATTCCAAACGCCTCGCGTTCTTCAAGGTGCTCAGCCTGAACGGCCTCGGGCTCGGGCGCATCACCGTCGCCAACGTCTTCACCAACGACGCTTTCGATACCCACGCCGGCCTTTTCGCGCCGGGCCAGTTGAGCTGGGGGCCGGACGGCAAGACGCTCGTGCTCAACGGCCTCTCACCGTCGTCGTCGCGGTTTCGCGAAGGCCTCACCAAATTCACGATCATCTCGCTCACCGGCGCTGAGAACCGCGAAGTCTCTCCCCTGGCGGATCGTTCCATGGCCCAGCGCGGCGTGAACGGACCGATCTGGTCGCCGGACGGTAAGTTCATGGCCTACGTGCAGGACGGCGTCCTGTGGGTCGTGCCCGTGGTCGACAAGGGCGACAAGCTCGGCGACATCGCCGGTCCTGCGCTTGCGCTCACCACCGAACTCGCGGAAGCGCCAAGCTGGACCGGGGATTCCAAGAGTCTGGTCTATCTCGGCACGGATCGCCTCAAGCGCGTGAACCTCGACGGCGTCGTGGAGGATATCCATCCCGCCAACTTCACCTGGGGCCGCAACATCCCGCGCGGGCAGATCGTGGTGTGGGCCGGGCGCCTGTGGGACGGCGTCGCGCAGACCTATCGCGAGAATGTCGATGTGCTCATCGACGGTAACGTCATCAAGTCCATCGAGCCTCACCAAAGCGGGCGCAAGGCCGCGCTGGTGAATGCGTCGACCAGCACGGTGATCCCCGGCCTGATCGAATCTCACACCCACATGGCCGCGCCCTTTGGCAACCGCTTCGGACGGCTGTGGCTGTCCTTCGGCGTCACCTCCGTGCGCGAACCGGGCACCGATCCCTACGACGCGCTGGAGCGCAAGGAGTCCTGGGCCAGCGGCGAACGGCCGGGCCCGCGCGAATTCTTCGCCGGCGCGCTCACGGATGGCGCGCGCGTCTACTACGGCATGGCGAACAGCGTCACCACGCCGGCGCATCTTGAACTCGAGATGGGCCGCGCGAAGCAGCTCGGCTACGACCTCATCAAGACCTATGTGCGCATGCCGGATCACTTCCAGAAGACCATCGTGTCCAAGGCACACGAGATCGGCATCCCGGTGTCGTCGCACGAACTTTATCCCGCCGTGGGCTACGGCGTGGACGCGGTGGAACACCTGCGCGGCACCAGCCGCCGCGGCTATTCGCCCAAGCAGTCGGAGATGGGCGCCAGCTACGGCGACGTGCTCGATCTGTTGTCCAAGTCCGGCATGACCATCACGCCCACCATCGGCCTCAACGGCGGCTTCAACCTGCTCGCCATGCGCGATCCGTCGATCCTGCAGATGCCGCAGTTTGTGAAGCTGTATCGGGACAGCGAGCGGAGCGCCTATGCCGCCTCCGTGGAGCGCGCGCGGCCGACTATGATGGCGCTTCAGCGCAACGTGGTCGCCATGCAAAGGGCGATCCGGGAGATCGTCGCGCGCGGCGGCCGCATCACCGCCGGAACGGACTCCCCATTCATCCCCTACGGCCTCAGCTTCCTGGTGGAGCTCCAACTCTACCAGGAGGCCGGCCTGACCCCGTTCCAGGTGCTCCAGTCCGCCACCTCCTGGCCGGCGGCGGCGCTCGGGGTGGACAAGCACCTCGGTACGGTCGAGCCCGGGAAACTGGCGGATCTGGTCATCATCGACGGCGATCCGCTCAAGCAAGTGTCGGATTTACGCAACGTGCGGGGGGTCGTGGCCGACGGGCACTACTATTTAATGGACGAACTCTTGCGTGGCCGGTGACCTCGGGATTATGTAGCGCCCATCATGGCACCTAAGGTTTTCATCGACGGCGAGGCCGGCACGACCGGTCTCCAAATCCGCCAGCGCCTCGAAGGGCGCGGTGACATTTCGCTCGTGTCCATCGATCCGGCGCGGCGGAAAGATCCGGCCGCGCGGGCGGAGATGCTCAACGGCGCCGACCTTGTCATTCTCTGCCTGCCGGACGACGCCGCGCGGGAAGCGGTGTCGCTCATCACCAATCCGAAAGTGAAGGTGATTGACGCCTCCACCGCGCACCGCACCGCGCCCGGGTGGGAATACGGCTTCCCGGAATTCCTCGCCGGCCAGCGCGAAGCCATCGCGCGCGCCACGCGGGTCAGCAATCCCGGCTGCTACTCCACGGGCGCGATCGCGCTGCTCGCGCCGCTCGTGCGCAGCGGTCTGCTGCCGAAGGACTATCCCGTCACCATCAATGCCGTCAGCGGATACTCCGGCGGCGGAAAGTCCATGATCACGGAATTCGAGAAGCCGGAAGATCCGACCTACACCAAGGTCGCCTATCGCATCTACGCGATGGACCTGACCCACAAGCATGTGCCCGAGATCCAGGGCCACGCCGGGCTCGCCGCGCGGCCGATCTTCACGCCGGCCGTCGGCCGCTATCATCAAGGCATGATCGTCGAGGTGCCGTTGCATCTCGATCTGCTCACCGGCAAGCCGAACGTTCAGACGGTTCACAACGCGCTGCATCACGCCTACGCCGGCGCGACCTTCGTACAGGTGGTGCCGCTGGCGGAGTCTAAGACGACCAAGACGCTCGAGCCCGAGGCGCTCAACAACACCAACCGCATGAAGCTGTTCGTGTTCGGCGCGGAAGCCGGACGGCAGGCTCGTCTCGTCGCGCTGCTCGACAACCTCGGCAAGGGTGCATCCGGTGCCGCCGTGCAGAACATGAACATCATGCTCGGTCTGCCCGAGACGACGGGCCTCGCATGAAGCCGCTGATCCTGCCGTGGAAGGGCGTGATGCCGCGCATCGCCGCGGATGCTTTCATCGCTCCCAACGCGGTCCTGGTCGGCGACATAGAGATCGGCTCCCAGTCGAGCGTCTGGTTCGGCTGCACCATCCGCGCCGATGTCCACTTCGTCCGCATCGGCGCGCGCAGCAACATCCAGGACGGCACGATCATCCATGAGTCCTCCAAGCCGCTGCCGACCCTGATCGGCGACGATGTGCTCGTGGGCCACGCGGTCATCCTCCACGGCTGCGCCCTCGAGAACGGCAGCTTCGTCGGCATGCGCGCGACGGTGATGGACGGCGCGGTGGTGGAGAGCGGCGCAATGGTCGCTGCCGGCGCGCTGGTCGGTCCCAACAAGCGCATCCCGAGCGGCCAGCTGTGGGGCGGCTCGCCCGCGCGCTTCATGCGCAAGCTCACGCCCGAACAGATCGCCGAATTGCCCGACGGCGCCGCCGGCTACGTGAAACTCGCCGCGCGCTACAAAGAAGACTTGGGTCTCTGATGGAGCCGGCCGTCTCGCCCGCTGTGATCTATCGCGATGCGACGACGGCGTTCGTCTGGCTTCAGAAAGCCTTCGGCTTCAAGCAGGTGATGCTGATCACCACACCGGACGGCGGCTTCGGCCACGGCGAACTCGGCATCGGCGACGGCATCATTCACATCGGCGAGGAATGGTCCGCCGACACCGCGAGCCCGCTCGCGGTGGGCGGCAAGAACACCCAGTCGGTGCGCATCCATCTCGCATCCGGCATCGATGCGCATTGCCGTCACGCCGAAGCCTCCGGCGCGCGGATCATCCGTGAGCCGCAGGACGAGTTCTTCGGCCACCGCGTCTACCGCGCCAAGGATTTGGAGGGCCACGTGTGGACCTTTAGCCAACACGTCCGCGACGTCAGCATCGAAGAGATGGAGCGTGCGTCGGGCCTTAAGATCGTAGGAGAGGGGAGCTAGCGCTTCGCGACGTAAGAGCCGGGTGCGTCTTCGAGCACCTTCAGCTTGCCGTCGCCGGGCTTGCGGGCCGGGATCAGTTCGCCGGACTTGGGCGCGAGCCACTTGTCCCAATCGGTCCACCATGAGCCCGGATGCTCGGTGGCGCTAGCAAGCCAAGCCTCCGCGGTGAGGCCCTTCTTGTCGTTGGTCCAGTAGCCGTACTTGTTCGATACAGGAGGATTGACCACCCCGGCGATGTGGCCGGAGCCAGAGAGGACGAAACGAGTCTCGCCCCCGAACAGCTTGGTCCCCTCGAAGGTCGAGTGCCAAGGCGCGATGTGATCTTCCTTGCAGGAGATCATGTACGTCGGAAGCTTCACGGTGCCGAGGTCGATCGGCACGCCCTCGAGTGTGATCCCGCCCGGCTTGGCGAGGTTGTTCTCGAGATACATGTTGCGCAGATAGAAGGTGTGCATCGCCTTCGGCATGCGCGTTGAGTCCGAGTTCCAATACAGGAGATCGAACGGGAACGGTTCCTTGCCGAGAAGATAGTTGTTCACCACGAACGACCAGATCAGATCGTTCGAGCGCAGCAAGTTGAAGCTCGTCGCCATGTCCGCGCCCTCGAGATACCCGCCGGCGTCGGCCATGCGCTTCTCGAGGCTGGTGACCTGTTCTTCGTCCACGAATACGCGGATGTCACCCACTTCTTTGAAGTCGGTGAGGGAGGTGAGGTAAGTCGCGGAGTTGATCGAGTTGTCGCCCTTCGCTTTCAGGTAGGCGAGCGTGGCGGCGAGCAGCGTGCCGCCGAGGCAGTAGCCGACGATGTTGATCTTCTTCACGCCGGTCGCCTTCAGCACCGCGTCCTTCGCGGCGATCGCGCCCTCGATCATGTAGTCCTCGAAGCGCTTCTCGGCGTGCGCTTCGCCCGGGTTGACCCACGACACGACGAAGGTGGTGTAACCCTGATCGGTGAGCCACTTCACCAGCGAGTTCTTCGGACGCAGGTCCAGGATGTAATACTTGTTGATCCAGGGCGGGATGATGAGGAGCGGCGTTTCCTTCACCTGCTCCGTCGTCGGCGAATACTGGATCAGCTGCATCATGTCGGTCTGCGCCACGACTTTGCCCGGCGTGACGGCGACATTCTCGCCGACCTTGAACGCCTTCTCGTCGGTCATGGAGATGCGCAAGCGGCCGCCGCCCTTCTCGAGATCCTCCAGCAGGTGCTCGAGACCCTTCACCAGGTTCTCGCCCTTGCTCTCGATGGTGGCGCGTAAGACCGCGGGATTCGTCATCGCGAAGTTCGTCGGCGCCAAGGCATCCGCGAACTGACGCGTGTAAAAGTCCACCTTGCGCTGAGTCTGCGGATCGAGGCCGTGGGTGTCCTTGACCGTGCTTTGCAGCCAGCGCGACGTCAGCAGATAAGACTGCTTGATGAAGTCGAAGATCTCGTTCTGCTGCCAGGCCTCGTCCTTGAAGCGGTTGTCGTCTTTGGTCGGCTGGGCGACCGGCGTGGCCTGCTGGCCCATCATGCGCAGCGTGGTGGAACTCCACAGCTCCATGTAGTCGTTCCACAGCGACATCTGCGCCTGGACCAGCTTCTGGGGGTTCGACCACATGCGGGTGGTCAGTTCCAGGAAGGCCTGGCCGATGTTCATGGCGTCGCCCATGCCCAGGCTTAGGGTTTTGGACGGGTCCTGGGCGGTGCGGCTGAGGAAATCGCTCAGAAGGCGCTGAGACCGCTCGCCAATCCCGGCGGCGATCTTGGTCCAGTCTTCGGGCGAAGCGCCCGCGGAAGAGGAGGTGCCGGAGGTCTGTTCAGCCATGAGGAGGGGTCTTACTCGTAGGAGGGGCCATCGAAGCCGCCTGCGGAACAGCTGAGTCCTCCCGCCGAACAGGGCCCCGGGAACCAAGTCCCGACCCAATTTCGACCCTCAGACGCCCGTAGACGCTCACTTTTTTGATTTTTTTGCGGTCGTTTCAGGGTATGGAATAGGCGCAACCGGACCCCATGTCCAGCGCCTCGCGGTCCTGGGATTTCCAATGTCATTCGGCTGAAAGAATACGCCCTCCTATGGCCATGTCTGCGCTTCAACCGACCCCTTTTCGTCCCCGCCTTGCGGCCGGTGCACGCGTGCTGGCTGTGGTGGCGGTGTCCCTGTTGGCGGCCTGCTCCAGTAAGAAGCAAACGGCCGAAGCGCCTGCGGATACTGCATCGGCGAGCACCAGCGGCGGCTTGGTGGCGGGTGGCGCCTTGGGCGGCACCACCGATCCGAATGCGAAGTTCATCAGCCCGACCCAGGCGCAGAACCAACCGAAGTTCACGGCGCCCAAGCCGTCTGGCAAAGGCGCGCCGAATTTGGCTTCCGTGCCCAGCAAGGCGCCAACGCCGCCGTCCAGCCGCCAGGACCGGGACAAGGTGACCGAGGGCCTGATCGCCGACCGCGACAACGCCCGCTACACCGATCAAGGCGGGCGCTCGAACCCCGTGGTCGTTCGTCCGCTGTCGGAAGCGCAAGCCGCGCCCGATGTGGAACCGGCCGCGCCGCCGAAGCCTCAGGCTGCCCAAACCGGCGCCGTGACACGTCTCGGCAACCAGGCTGCCCCAAGCAAGACCGATGCCCTGGCCGAACAGGCCAAGGCGCCGGCACCGGCTGCGCCGAAGGAAGCTTCCGTGGCGTCCGCCGCACAGATGGCCGCGACGGCCAAGCCGCCCACGCCGCCGGCAGAGGCCGCGGGTCCGCGTCCGTCCACCGTGCCGTCGGCGCGTTCTGACGGATTCCGTCCGCTTGGCACTTATGAAGCGACCACCAGCGTCTCCAATCAGGTCGCGTCCGTGGACTTCGCCGGCACCGGCTCGTCCATCAACGCGCCTGGCCGCCGTGCGCTCAGCGACGCCGCCGAACTGAGCAAGAAGTCCAAGGGCGCGTTCCGCGTGATCGCCCGAACGTCTGAGGCCACAAACCTTGTTCAGGAACGAGCTACCGCGGTCGCCCGCGAGCTGCAGCGGCTCGGGGTTGCGCAAGACCGGATCTTTGTCGGCTCCGATGCCGGCCAGGACGGTCGGGTCGATGTGATCCTCGACCAATAGCTTCCCGAGCCCTCTGCAATCGCCGGCGACAGACCTTCAATTCGTCGCAATTTCACGCGACAAGGGTATGATTCCGGACAAACACAGCGGCGCCCGTAGGATCAACGGCACGCCGCCGACCTGACAAGGTTCGACCATGACGACCGAGTTCCACCGAATTAAGCGCCTGCCGCCCTATGTGTTCGCGGAAGTGAACGCCATGAAGGCGAAAGCGCGCGCCGCCGGGGCCGACATAATCGACCTCGGCATGGGCAATCCCGACCTGCCGACCCCGCAGCACATCGTCGACAAGCTGTGCGAAGCCGCCCAAGACCCCAAGGCCCATCGCTACTCCGCCAGCCAAGGCATCAAGGGCCTCCGCAAAGCCTTTGTCGCGTACTACGAGCGCCGCTTCGGCGTGACGTTGGACATGAACAAGGAAGTTTGCGTCACGCTCGGCTCGAAGGAAGGCCTCGCCAACCTGGCGTCGGCGATCACCAGCCCCGGTGACATCATCCTGTCGCCGAACCCGGCCTATCCGATCCATCCGTTCGGCTTCATCATCGCCGACGGCTCCGTGCGCTATCTGCCCTACGAGCCGAACGCGGAGTTCATGGCGGCGCTCGAGCGCGCCGTGTCCATGACCTCGCCCAAGCCCGTGGCGCTGATCCTGAACTATCCGTCGAACCCGACTGCGCAAGTCGCCACGCTCGACTTCTACGGACAGGTGGTCGATTTCTGTAAGCACCATCAGATCTGGATCCTGTCGGATCTGGCTTACGCGGAAATCTATTTCGACGACGCCAATCCGCCGCCGTCGGTGCTGCAGATTCCCGGCGCGAAGGACATCTGCATCGAGTTCACCTCGATGAGCAAGACCTACAGCATGCCGGGCTGGCGCGTCGGCTTCGCGGCCGGCAATCCCGTCCTGATGAACGCGCTGGTTCGCATCAAGTCCTACCTCGACTACGGCGCATTCACGCCGATCCAGGTCGCGGCCGCGGCGGCGCTGAATGGGTCGCAGGATTGCGTCGCTGAAGCGCGTCAGATTTATCGCGAGCGCCGCGACGTGTTGGTCGAAGGCATGGCGCAGGCGGGCTGGAATATTCCGGTGCCGCAAGCATCGATGTTCGCCTGGGCGCCTGTGCCCGAGCCGTTCCGACACCTCGGCTGCATGGAGTTCTCCAAGCTGCTGCTCACGGAAGCGGAAGTCGCCGTGTCGCCCGGTACGGGCTTCGGCGAAGCGGGCGAGGGCTTCGTGCGTATCGCGCTGGTCGAAAACAAGCATCGCATCCGCCAGGCCGTGCGCAACGTGCGCACGTTCTTCGCCAACGCCGGCGCCGCGCTCAGCAATGTCGAAAGCTTGAGCGACGCCAAGATGCGCGCGCGTGGGAGCTAATTGGAGATCATGGGAGCGCCATTGAAAGTCGCTATCGCCGGGCTCGGTACGGTTGGGTCCGGTACGGCAAAGCTCATGCAAGCGAACGCCGACCTGATCGCGGCCCGCTGCGGCCGTCCGGTAAAGCTCACCGCCGTTGCCGACAAGATCAAGAAGGACGACCCGGCGATCAATCTCGCCGGCGTCACGTGGTATGACGACGCCGAGAAGATGGTGGCTGAGTCCGATGCCGATGTCGTAGTCGAGTTGATCGGCGGTACGGGCGTCGCGAAGCGCACGGTCGAGGCGGCGATTGCGAAGAAGAAGCATGTCGTCACCGCCAATAAAGCGATGTTGGCCCATCATGGCCTTGCGCTGGCCCAGGCTGCGGAAAACACCGGCGTGACGCTCGCCTTCGAGGCGGCGGTGGCGGGCGGCATTCCCATCATCAAGGCGTTGCGCGAAGGCTTGGCCGCGAACCGCATCAGTCGGGTCAGCGGGATTCTGAACGGGACCTGCAACTACATCCTCACGACGATGCGCGACACCGGACGCGATTTCGCGGACGTCTTGGGTGAGGCGCAGAAGTTGGGTTATGCGGAGGCCGATCCGTCCTTCGACATCGACGGCGTCGATGCGGCGCATAAGCTGGCGCTTCTCGCGACCGTGGCATTCGGCGCGAAGGTCGATATCGCCTCGGTTAGTGTCGAGGGCATCCGCAATGTCAGCGCGATCGACATGCAATACGCCGACGAGTTCGGCTATCGGATCAAGTTGCTGGGGATCGCGGAAGCCGACGACAGCGGCATCTCCTTGCGCGTGTCACCGTGCCTGGTGGGCCTTGATGTACCGCTGGCCACGGTCGATGGCGTTTTCAACGCGGTGGTGGCGGAAGGTGATTTCGTCGGCCGCTCGGTCTATGAAGGCCGCGGTGCCGGCGAGCGCGCTACGGCATCGGCGGTCCTGGCCGACATCATGGATATCGCCGCCGGTCGCCGGGTGCCGACCTTCGGCGTTCCCGTGGCGTCTCTGAAAGAGTTATCCCCAAGGTCCCTCGATCGCCGGGTAGGCGCCTCCTATGTGCGCTTGACCGTCATCGACCGGCCGGGCGTTTTCGCCGACATTGCCAGCGCTTTCCGTGACGAATCCGTATCGATGGAATCTGTGCTGCAGCGCGGTAGAAACGCGAACGCCAACGTCAATGTTGTTATTGTCACGCACGACGTAGAGGATGCCGCTCTACTTCGTGCCCTCCAGCGCTTGCGCTCCAACGATGCTGTGGTCGAAACTCCGCACATGATGCGGATCGAGACCCTTCAGCCAGTCTAACGCGTCTCGCCTTTCCAGGAGCCTCCATGTCGCTACAGCTTGATTCCTCTTTCGACAACGTCCTTGAGCGCAACCTCGCGCTAGAGACCGTGCGCGTTACCGAAGCCGCGGCGCTGAGCGCCTCACGCCTCGTCGGTATGGGCGATGAGAAGGCCGCCGACCAGGCTGCCGTCGACGCCATGCGCAAGGCTCTCAATAGCCTGAATATCGATGGCACTGTGGTGATCGGCGAGGGTGAGCGGGACGAAGCGCCCATGCTCTATATCGGCGAGAAGGTCGGTTCGGGCGAAGGTCCGAAGATCGACATCGCGCTAGATCCGCTGGAAGGCACGACCATCACCGCAAAGGGCGGCGCGAACGCGCTGGCCGTCATCGCCATGGCGGAAGCCGGAAACTTCCTCAATGCGCCGGACGTGTACATGGACAAGATCGCGGTTGGGCCGGGGTTGCCGGACGGCGTGATCGATCTCGATTTCAGCGTGGTGGACAATCTCAAACGCCTCGCCGAAGCCAAGAAGAGCGATGTTGCCGATCTGCTGGTCTGCATCCTCGATCGTCCGCGTCATGCGGAGTTGATCGCCAAGGTGCGCGCCGCGGGCGCCCGCATCATGTTGATCTCCGACGGCGACGTGTCGGGCGTGATCGCGACTGCGCAGCCGGACTCCGGCGTGGACCTCTACATGGGCTCGGGCGGCGCACCGGAAGGCGTTCTCGCCGCCGCCGCGCTGCGTTGCATCGGCGGACAGATGCAGGGGCGCCTGTTGTTCCGCAACGACGATGAGCGCGGCCGCGCCGCCAAGTGGGGCATCAAGGACCTTAACAAGAAGTACTCCATGCTCGACATGGCGAAAGGCAACGTGATGTTCGCCGCGACGGGCGTCACCACGGGCCCGATGCTCAAAGGCGTGCGCCGCTTCCATGGCGGTGCGGTTACCTATTCCCTCGTGATGCGTTCCAAGTCGCACACCGTTCGCTACATCGAGGCGCATCACCGCTTCGACGTTGGCTAAGGCGCGTCCTTGAGCGAGGCCTTCCTCGGCGTCGCGTCCTCCGTGCTTGGCCGCCGCTGGCATTTGCGCGCGGTGGACGAAGCCGCTGTCACCGGCATGACGCGCCAGATGGGCGTTTCGGACGCCGTGGCCCGGGTGCTATGCGCGCGCGGCGTTGCGGTGGACGGTGCGGCGTCCTTCTTGCAGCCGACCCTGCGCGATCTGATGCCGGACCCGAGTACGTTCGCGGATATGGACCGCGCGGCCGGCCGCATCGTGGCGGCGATCACTGCCGGTGAGCCGATCGCCATTTTTGGGGACTACGACGTCGATGGCGCGACGTCCTCAGCGCTGCTGAACCGCTTCTTTCGCGCTGTCGGCGTGACGCCGGTCGTCTATATCCCGGATCGCATGAAGGAGGGCTACGGCCCCAACGCGCCCGCGCTACAGGCGCTGCATGCGCAAGGTGCGCGCGTGGCGATCACCGTGGATTGCGGCATTGTCGCCTTTGCGCCCCTGCAGGCGGCGAAGGATGTGGGTCTCGATGTGATCGTAGTCGATCACCACAAGGCCGAACCGGCGCTGCCCGTCGCTTCCGCTGTGGTGAATCCCAATCGGCTCGACGACGTGAGCGGACAGGGGCACCTGGCTGCCGTGGGCGTGGCGTTTCTGCTGATCGTTGCTGTGAACAGGGCGCTGCGCGCGGCGGGCTGGTACTCCGATGCGCGCAAAGAACCCGACCTGCGGCAATGGCTCGATATCGTCGCTCTCGGCACGGTGTGCGATGTGGTGCCCCTGAAAGGTCTCAACCGTGCCTTTGTGGTGCAAGGGCTGAAGGTGTTGGGGCAGGGGACGAATGTCGGCTTGTCCGCGCTGTCGCGCGTTTCTCGCATCGATACGCGGCCGACGGCCTTCCACCTCGGCTTCCTGCTCGGCCCTCGGGTGAACGCGGGCGGCCGTGTCGGCCAGGCGGACCTCGGCACGCGATTGCTCTCGACCGAAGACCCGGACGAAGCGACGGCGCTGGCGATGCGGCTTGATGAGTTCAATGCCGCGCGCAAGGAGATCGAGGCGGCGGTCCTTTCCGAAGCGATCGAACAGGTGGAAACCACCGCCAATCCCGACCAACCCGTCGTGTTCGCGGTGGGCAAGTCATGGCATCCCGGCGTGATCGGCATCGTCGCGGGACGATTGAAGGAGCGCTATGACCGTCCGGCCTGCGTCATCGCCGTCGATGGCGGGATGGCGAAAGGCTCGGCGCGATCCGTCGCGGGTGTCGACATCGGCCGCGCCATCATCGCCGCGCGCGAGGCCGGCTTGCTGATGAATGGCGGCGGTCATGCGATGGCAGCTGGGCTGACGGTCGGCGAGAACGAAATCCCCGGCCTGATCGCGTTTATCCAGGACGAGGTGCGCCGCCAACTCGCCGGTGAGCGTCTGTTGCCGACGATGGCCCTGGACGGAGCACTGGCCGTGTCCGCGGTCACGGCGCAATTGATCGAGGATCTCGCCAAGGTCGAACCGTTCGGCGCGGGCAACGAAGAGCCGCGCTTCGCCGTGATCGGCGCGCAGATCGTCAAAGCCGACATCGTCGGGTCCGGTCACGTGCGCTGCTTCCTCACCGGGCGCAGCGGCGGGCGGCTGAAGGCGATCGCTTTCAATTGCGTGGATTCCGACCTCGGCCAGCTTTTGCTCACGGCACGCGGCCGCACTTTGCATCTGGCGGGCACCATCCGCGCGGATACCTGGCAGGGTCGCAACGAGGCCCAGTTGTGCATCGACGACGCGTTCGCGGTCGACTAAGGCACCCCTGCCAGCTGCTTGAAAACGCTTCCGAAAATCGTGGCTATCCCAGTGTGAGACGGCCGCCTGGAGCCGTTGACGGGCCTCCAGGGCCGTGCGACCGTGCGGCTCCGCTGGCTGCGGGCGCAGGGTCTTCTAAGCGTCTGCGGCGACGGCCATTTTCACAATTAGCCCATTGGATCGGGGAACCTCTCAATGACCATTTCCAAACACATCGGCCGCCTGGCCGCCGCCGTCGTGCTGACTGGCGCCATGAGCTTCGGCGCGATTGCCGCCGACAAGGCGCCGGCCGGCAACGGCGAGTTCGACGGTTCCACCTTCAGCTGCCTGAACTACACGAATGGTCTTGGCGAGAACTCGACCGGCAAAGCTCAGTCGGCGCTCGGCCGCGTGTGGATGCAGGGCTATCTCGCCGGCTACCTCAAGGGGCAGAACAAGCTCGAGATGTCCGCCGAGAAGTCCGACGATGACAAGCTCACCTCGCTGATGCTGCAGAAGTGCCGCGAATATCCGCAGTCTTCGATCCTGGCCGTCTCCATGCAGGCGATCGCGAAAGAGAAGATCAAGATCCCCAACACCGCCATGGCCGATTTTTCGCCGGCGACCTACACCTGCGCCGATCACACCGCGGCGAAGAAGAGCGCGCCGACCAAGGCCGACGTGGCTGAGTTGTGGGCCGTGGCGTTCATTCAGGGCTTCAAGAATGTCGCGCAGGCCGACATGGTGATCGGCATGGAGAACAAGCCGGTGCTCGCCGGTGCGATCTCGAACAACTGCGCCAAGATGGCGGAAACCAAGTACATGGACTTGGTCGCCATGGTCGCCGAAAAGGTGAAGATGTAATTTCGCCTGCGTCAGGCTGAAATGAAGACGGCGGGTCGCAAGACCCGCCGTTTTTATTTGCCGCGCTTGGCGCCGCGCCTGCTTTTCGGACCTTTGGGAAGGGTGCTGTCGCCGTCACCGAGGCTGCGTTGCATGTACACCGCGTCGGACCAGCGCCCGAACTTGTAGCCCACCGACGACAGTGCGCCGATGACGTAAAAGCCGTGGCGGCTGTGAATGGCGAGAGACGAGGCATTGGCGGAATCGCCGATCACGGCGATCATCTGGCGGAAGCCGTAAGCCTCGCACTTGGAGATCAAATTGGTCATCAGGGCGTGTCCGATATCGCGGCCGACCACGTCGTGCGCCACATAGATCGAATCTTCGCAGGTGTAGCGATAGGCCGAGCGTTCCCGGAACGGACCGGCGTAGGCATAGCCCACCACGCGCGATCCGCGCACGGCGACGATGAACGGCATGCCGCGGGCGACAATGCGCTGCCAGCGCGCGGTCATCTCCGCCACGGTCGGCGGATCGTCCTCGAAGGACGCGGTCGTCTTGCTGACGTAGTAGGCATAGATCTCTTGCACCGCAGGCATGTCGCTTTCCAGGGCCGGACGGATCCGGACCTTGAGCGGCGTGGGGGACGGGGTGGGTGTGGACATGGGTGCGGGAACCGGGGGCAAGAAATCGAGGCTGGTGTCCTATCTTGCAGGTTCTAGCGTGACAACCGTTAAACCGGGATGAAACCGGGCCCAGCCCCGGCCCGCCAAGGCCATCTCGACCCGCTGGCGCGCTTGCCTGTGGATAACTTGCCAAACCACGTCAGGGCCTCGGTTTCTCGGCCTTGATTTCTGAGGCCACCCCCGGTATCACCTGCCGCCCGCCGGCGTCTCTAGCCGGTCAGACGTCCCCATCGTCTAGAGGCCTAGGACATCGCCCTTTCACGGCGACGACCGGGGTTCGAATCCCCGTGGGGACGCCAACTTTTTCAAGCACTTAGCGACAGTCGCCAGCCCCGAAAGGGGTTTTGTCCAACTTTTGTCCAATATCCCTGGGCGAACGCGCGTGAACTTGTGCGGACGGAGCGGGGCGAATGACTCTGCCGCGCGCCCCCGCTACTCAGTATTTTAGAAACACGCCAACTAGTCCCATCCTTGGGAAGAACGATGTCGCGCAAAATCACAGGTGCCGCCGACAAGCGACGGATTGCGCTCAGGGACGCGTTGGACCGCACCGCCGTCTCAGTAGATGTTGGTGGCCTCCCGGAGGATTTAAGGCGGACCAGTCTCGCTCAATCCGATCTTTGGATGGCCGCAACTCATGGCGAAGACCTATTGGGACAACCGGGTTTGCAGAAAACCCGCGCCGTCCTGTGCGAAGCGATCACGGCCCCTGAGAACAAGGCCCTTCTAGCCGCCAGCATGAAAGAAGTGTGCGAGAGGGTCGCCATCTACAGTTTTCATAAAGTGACTCCCGAGCCGAACGCCTCAACCGAGATCCGAAAGCAGCTGCGACCGCTAATCAGCGCAATGTCGCGCCTGGCGTCGCTAATCTTGAGCGACGAACCGCGGGAAGCCGACCTGCTGCAGAAAGAAGCCTTGTATGAGTTCGCTTTAGGCGAAACCAAAAAAATGCTGACTGAAGCGAGGGCGCGGGGACGGCGGCCCGGTGTGTATTTCAAGATAGGTCGCTCTGTCGAAGAACTCATGTTGTCGGCCGGAAAGCGAACTTCCTATCCCAACTATTCCGGTACCCCTGTCGACAGCTTCGACATCCGAGGTCTCGGTTTATTTGCTCGTGAGTGCAGCGCAGCTTGGGAAGAGCTCCTCAAAGCGCCTCGGGGAGCTCCTGGATTTCCAACGGAGCGAATCCTAATTAACGGCCTGATCGATATCTGGGAAAAGGCCACGGCAACAGCAGCAACACGCAGCACAAAGAGCGGCCTCTACGTTTTGGTGGCGGCCACATTCGATGCGCTTCGAAAATATAGTCGATCCGCCAACTCTAAGCGGTTTCGCGTAATTGCAGCTTCTCAAGTGGCAGCTCTTTTCGACAACACCGTGCGCCGTCGCCCGAAGTTGCGAAAATGACCTGTTGGTAGAATTGCGCAATTTTCGCACCCAATTCTACCATCGCCTCGCCGAGACTTAAGACGGAACTGCGTGTATCCGCTGATGCCTAGGCACGTCGCAATAAGTGCGTCGGCATCGGATAGCAGAATAGCGGAAACACACATGCCCTCCTTTTCGCCAACAGATCACATCGTCACTCCAGACAAACGTTTTCTCACCATCGCCGAGTTCTCTCGCCGATACGGGATATGTCGCAGCCGCGTATACCTCGAGCTGAAGGCGGGGCGATTGCAGGCGATTAAAGCGGGACGATCGACCCGCATTTCGATCGCAGCTGCAGAGGAATGGGCCTTGGCGCTGCCGCCATACGCGTCACCAACCGTGAAGGGCGGTGCAAGCGCATAGCTTGTAACCACCATCCCCCAAGTATCCCAGTACCCCTACAAACCCCCACCCCACGTATAGCCACTGTTACGTATAGGACAGTAATGCCATGGCCACACATACACACGCGTATAAGCCCAATTGGAAGACCGTTCGCTTACGTTGCGAGAGAAGCATCGGTAAAGGTGGCAAAGCCTACAAGGAATGCATACGGCACCATCGCCAGCTATCGGACGCGATCACGCGCTACCAACGCGCCCCTAAGCTGTATGAAAACCTGCAGCAAAGCATCTCACGCGCCAATGCATCAAACCTAGGCTACATGAATCCATATGCGCGCCTGGACTGGCTGCGCTGCGTGACCAATGCGTTCTGCGAGGTCAAGCCCACGTCCCCGCTGTATGCGGTCACACTGATTACAAAGATATGCGATCTCGCGAGCTCAGACGACGATGCGGGGCCACAAATAAGAATTCTGAAAATATTGGCCGCCAAACTATTGGACGACGCCGGCGCCAGCGCATTTGGGAATATCGAATTTGCGGTGTTCCCCAAAACGCCCAAAGGAAAGGGATACAAGGTCGCAGTTCATTTCCAGGGGCTGGCGTGGGGAATTTCTAAACCTGCCCTCAAGAATGCCTTCGCTCGCATGTTCATGTGCCTTCCCGATGGCACCCATGGAAACGTGGTCATCCGAGTCAAGAAGTCGGTTTCCCGCGTAATCGCCTACAACCTAAAGGCGCCAGCTTACGGCTACCGTGCTTTCCCGCGTGACGACGGTAGCACCGTCCACAATACCATCGCGATTCCTGAGCGCGGCCACTACCAGCTCTTGCGTCTCCTGCGTGATCTCAAATGGCCGGATTTGGCAGTCGCAGTAGGCGAGGGTGAGGAGATATTGCGTCGAGCGGAAAAAGAGAAACCCAGTCCGGCTTTGCCGGAAAGTCCGCCACCGGACTCCCTGCCAGCCGACGCTTTACAGATACGCGAGAAGCCGGGCGCGCTCACGCTCCAGACCGGGGTAAATCCCGCAATCGGGCAGGACGGCGGTGATGTCTCGCTGCAGGAGCGCAGTGCAAACGCAAGCTTGGCGTTCCATGCCTATGCCGGGCACCAGGAAACCAGCGACAAGCGGCTGTACGCCTTTTTGGCGGAGGTCTATCCGCAGACCCTAAGAGCCGCCCGTAACGAGGAAGAGCTCAAGGCTTTAGTCCAAGCCAAGCGCATGACCTTCAACAAGGCATCTGATCTCTTTGCCCTGAGCCTCAAACTGGCAATTCCCGCAGAGGCATACAACAAACGGCGTGCCAGCGAGTGGGCAATGGCTTTGAGATACCTCCATTCGCAATCGTGCGCACCTGATGGCGTGGCCGCGTTCTTTGCCGAGAAAGGTGGGATAAATCACTGTGTCGATCAGATGCGCGCGTTAGACAACGAGCAGCGCGCACCCCAGCTATCGATGTCACCGGAAGAAGCATGGGTGGCAATCGAGAACGGCGGCGACGGCTTTACCGTCGCGACCAACCAATTGGAGATGCCGTGCGATCGCGCGGTGCTCATCGCTGAGCGCAATCCGGACAACAACCGTCTCTTGGTGCGGCACGCGATTGCTGCGGATACAGGGGTCGCGAAGTCGTTCTTGGTGAAGCTAGCAGCGACGATGGGACAAAAACCCCATGATTAGCAGCAAGCGCCAAAATATCGCCGCGGCGAAGATGGCTCAAACACCCCCGCGGATGCATCCAGAACCCCTAACGTCCCATCTAGGTGCCCAAAACTGTTTTATTTTTGGAGTACGCGTTTAGCGGGGCGCTGGCGCAATTTCTCCCACAGAACCGGAGGCCGACGATCGTGAGCTAATTCCGTTTCCGAGTCCTCTTGCGAAACCGTCTTGTTGCTCAGTGCGCGCGTGGTTGAACAAGGGCGCTAATTCAACAAGTCATCCCTCCAGAACACAGGAGGTATGGACGGGGTGAAATGGAGCGCCGGCATCGAGTATCGCTGTGAGCGCCAGAACGGACGATCTGGACTCCCGATGGCCCGACTAAGGTTGGTGCAGAAGGGCGCTCAATGCCCTCGGCCCAACACCGAGGCCTGGTCGTATGCCTGCTATCCTCCCAGCCGTCAAAGCTATGAATGATCACCCTCGATGAAGCCGACGGCAAGGAGCTCATCCAGGCCCGTGCGGACCGCATCTTCCGTCAGTCTCAACGCACGCATGCATGACGGCACGATATTGTCCTCATGAAGGTGCTCGGTGCCCTGCTGTTCGGCCATCCAGCGGAGGACCGATTCTGCGGTATCGCTTATGAGCGGCTTGCAACGTGCTGGCAGATCGCGTCGCTGCGATCGTGAGGCGCGCGGCTGTCGCTGAAGCCCCCGTCGCACACCACGCTTTGTTTTTTTGTCGACAGACATCATGTGTTCCCTCCGCAGAAGATGACTGCTGCGCAGAAAACACATCTGCCGATTTCAACGCAAGGACAGCACCAGAGTCTGTCCGGGCAGGTACGCCAGTGTCCGGGTAAGTTCATTGTGCACACAAAGGTGCGGACGTGTACCGACGGTCATTGCTGTACATGGATATTTATTCTGAACTAGAGCGGCGAGGGTTTGGTGGTTTCACCGCCGCGAATCGACTCTAGTGAACCACACACCCCAGAAGGATTAAGCGCTGATTGGCACGCTCGATAATTCCCGGCGTTCTCTCCTACATCGATTCGGTCATTGACCGCGCGCGGAAGCTTAATGAGTTGAATGTGCGACCGCAGGATTTAGCGGCGACGGATTTGGGTGGACGCCCGCGGACGGTAACTCTTCGGAAGATACGCGGCGCTTTGCAAAGCTGTGTGAATTGGCTTATCCGCCTTCACGAATGTGAAGGAGGCTTCCATGTCGTTGTCCGTTCCGTCATCGTCCAAAGTCCGCGAAGTGTTCTATTGCAACGGTGATGATCCGCCGCTAGCGGCCACTGTACTGTTGGACCTGACGCTCGACCGCTCTGCGCAAGAGGCGCGCATCTCCACAGACTCCGAGAACCCTTGCTTCCCCAGCGTGCACGTGGTCCTCGACCGGCAAGCACAGGTCATGCCCGCAATCAACGAACTCATCCAAGTGATGCAGCATTTAGCACGCAGCAGAACGAAGTTGGTCGGAAGCAAGTTTTATTACGTCGCCGCAGGAAATGTCGTCGAAGTAGGCGGCCGGCTACATATGGATGAGAACTCCCGAGAGCGCTTCCGACTGGAACAATTACCTCCGTGGCGGTGTTCATCGTGGCACGTTTTTGTCGCTGTCAGCGGCCCATTGAAGGCCCGCGTGGTCCAGTGGCGTATCTTCCAAGCTGTACGGGAGCTGTACACAGAGGGTCTACCCCAGACCGCGCGCGAGTTGGTGGCGGAATGGAACAAGCTTACCGGTGGCTGATCCCGGATCTGTTCGTCCGTGTCTCGGAATGGGACGGATACCGGCTCCGCACGACTCCAAACGTTGCTGGATCTGCCTACAAATCCAACACCGGGAAGCTAACTTGTGCGGTAATGGGACTTATCTAACAAGGGATCGTTGGTGTCTTAGGCCCGCAATATGTTCCGGGCCACATCCTCAACAGCAATGACGTCCCGTCAATCAGCTCGATGCCGTTGGCCGCAGCAAATCGCTGGGCCGCAGCCGCATAACTTCCACTGCAAGCAAACCGCACCATCCGCGCGGTGCGCGTTCTTCAGCAAGCAAGGGCAGGGAACAAGCGCGAGATCAGGTCCCTGGGAACCGCGCAGACCCGCTATTAGGGGCGACCGTCTGGCGCCCAAGATACGACACTGCGTCATCGCGCGCGGGACTCGCGCTGGCCCACCCACAATTTGGCCTGCGCACCCTTGCCGCCGTCCATCGCGATCACGCGCTGAAGGATTTTCTCGCTCAACACCGTGCCGGCGTTGATCAGTGGAACGCCGGCGTCGTCGCAGAAATCCTCTACGAGCACCGAGCCCGGCTTGACGCGATCGGCTTGCTTGAGGCGGATATTCTTGATGCGATCGGCTTCTTCCTCCGGCACGGGCTCGCCGAGCTTCACCGCTTCTCTCTTGATGAACTGCGTGCCTTCCGACAAAACTGCCTGCTGCCCGCCCTTTACCCAGCTGGCCCAGGCGAGCGGATCGTCCGGTGCGCTCGACGGCGCGGGCAGATCGATGCCCGGCACCATCTTGTAGATGCGCGCAGGCTTGACCGTGAAAGTCTTGGCGAGCGACTTTTGAATCGCCTCCGACAGCTTTTGCGACGACGCGGGCTTGACGATATACGCGCTAACGTCGAGGTGAAGCGCGGCCGTCACCACTTTCGAATCGGCATGGCCCGTCAGCATGATGAACGGAAGATTGGCGGGCACGTCCACCAACGTGCCCGTGCGGATATCCCGCAATACCTCCAGGCCGCCGCTCGGCGGCATGTTCCAGTCGCTGATGACGCAGTCGATCGAGTTCCCGCGCTGGCGCAGGATGTTCATCGCTTCCTCGCCATTGGCGGCCGCATGGATCTGCGAGACGTTCGCGCGCAGCAGCATCCCGCGAATGAGATTGCGGATGAAGGCATGGTCATCCGCCAGAAGAATTCGAAGATTGCGAAAGTCGGCAGGTGCCTCGGGCATAGCGCTCTCCGCTCAGGTCTGGTGAATTTGTTTTTCAGGCTCGGAATCGACGGTGGCCGCGACGAAGTCCTCGATCTCGTCGAACGCGGTCCATATTTCCGAGGACAGGCCGTCGATCTCATCCCACTTCTCGGCTTTCGCCGCGGTCTCTAAACGCCTGCAAAGCTCGGCCAGCGAGTCGGCACAGGCGGATGCCGCCGCCCCCTTCGCCGCATGTGCCGCCAGGATCAGGTTCTTGGAATCGCGTGAGCGCGTGTGCGCGCGCAGCACCCCGGGGGTGTCCGCCATGGTCTCCCAGAAGACGCTCAGCATTTCCTTCAGGTAGGCGGGGTCGTCGTTGCCGATCAGGTTGGCGAGCTTGCCAAGATCGATCGGCGCTCCCGCTTGCGCGGTCCTGATGGGGACAATCACCGGCGTGCTCTCGGGCGCCGCCGGTGTGGCGGCTCCGGCCGGGCGGCGCAACTTGGCCGTCTGCGGCAGCCAGCGTACAATGCGTTCGTTCAACGCCGACAAGAGGACAGGCTTGGACAGGTAGTCGTCCATCCCGGCCGCCCGGCACAAATCGGCCTCGCCCTCGAGCGCGTTGGCCGTCAGGGCGACGATTGGCAGGTGGCGCTCGCCGCTTCCCTCGCTCTCGCGCACCAAGCGGGCGAGCTGGTAGCCGTCGACGAAGGGCATATGGCAATCTGTCAGCAGTAGACCATAGCGATCGGGATTCCGCTTTAGGAGATTCCATGCCTCCTGGCCGTCGCCGGCAAACTCCGCGGCGATCCCCAGGCGGCGCAATTGCGTCTTAATGACGAACTGGTTGGTCTCGTTGTCCTCCGCGACCAGCACCAGCCCACCGCCTTCAGCCGCCTCTTCGACGGCCGGCGCCATGAAGTCCAACTCGCGGGTCGGGCCCGCCGCCGCGGCCACCTGACGCCCCATCAGCTCCGAGATCGCTGCGTAGAGGTCGTGGCGGGAGATCGGGGAATAGATCGACGACGACACGTTCGGCGCCGTCAACGGCTTCGCGGCGCTGGCGCTCATGTTGGGGAGCACCAGCAGGACTTTCACGTTCTGCAGCGCTTTGCGCCGTTCCAGCTCGCTCGACAGAAGGGCGATGCTGTCCTCGCCAAGGCGAACTTTGAGGACAATCACGTGCGCGGGCGCGTTCTTGGCCTCGCTTTCGTAGTAGCGCTCCACGATTTGGCCGACGCTGCTCGCTTCCGTGATCTCAACCCCGGCGGCATTGAGATAGGCCGAGATGGCGGACTGCGACGCGATACGGTCGCACACGATGACGCGCACACCCTTGAGGCTGCTGTTGAACGGCGCAAACGGGTCGGCACGGTCCGCCGCCGCGATACGGTCGAATGGAACGCGGAACCAGAACGTGGAGCCTTGTCCCGGCGTGCTGTTCACGCCGATCTCCCCACCCATGAGGCCGACCAGGTGCTTGGAGATCGACAAGCCGAGGCCCGTGCCCCCGAATCGCCGTGTTGTCGAATAGTCGGCCTGTGTGAACCGCTCGAAGAGGCGGTCGATCTTGTCGGATGCGATGCCGATGCCGGTATCGCGGACCTCGAACAAGACCTCGATACCGTCGTCCGACTGAGAGGCCAGCTTCGCGGTCAACTCGATCGAGCCGATCTCGGTGAACTTGAGCGCATTGCCCATCAAGTTCAGCAGTATCTGGCGCACGCGTACCGAATCCCCGACCACGCTCCAGTCGATCTCCGGATCGACGCTGCAGATCACGTTCAGCGTCTTGCTCTTGGTGTGGCCGCTGATGGATTTGGCCGTGGTTTCGATCAGATCGCCCAGCACGAACGGCGCCGCCTCGATGGTCATCCGTCCCGCTTCGATCTTCGAGTAGTCGAGGATATCGTTGATGACGTGCAGCAGGCTGGAGCCGGATTGGTGGATGATGTCCACCATCTGCTGTTGATCCGGCGACAGCGGCGTCGCGCTCAGCAATTCGACCACGCCGATAACGCCATTCATCGGCGTGCGGATTTCGTGGCTCATCGCGGCCAGGAACGCGGACTTGGCGCGGTCCGCGTCCTCGGCGCGCGCCTTGGCTTCCTCGAGGCTCTGCTTCACGGTGCGTTCGTCGGTGACGTCCGTATAGGTGCGCACGAAGCCGCCGCCGGGGATAGCGACCTGGCGATACTCCACCGTCGTATTGGTCGAAGTCTTGTATTCGCCGCGGAAGGAATCGCCGGACGTCAAACGCGCATCTTCCGCAGCACTCGCCTCGGCCGAGGCGCTCCGCGCCGCCTGGGAGATCTTTGTATTGGCCACAATATCGTCGCCGATCGCAAGTGCGGGCGCCGACGGACCGTGAAGCCTGGTGATGCGATCGTTGACGAAGGTGACGCGCAGGTTCTTATCGACCACCAGGATGCCGTGATCGACGTTGGCGAGCGTGGTTTCGATGATGGCGTTCTTGGCCTCGATCTCCTCCACGGGATCGATCACGGCGCGGTTCAGGCGCATGGCGGCCGGCAAAGCCAGGCCCAGGCTGGCCAAGCCGACGATTAAAAGGATCGCCGCCTGCCGCGTCATGCGCGTTCCCCCGGTCTCGATCCGCGCCCCCACATAGACCGTGCCGACGGACGCACCTTGCTGGAGCACCGGCACGGCGATGGTCACAAGCCCCTCGTGGACCTCGGACGCGATGCGCGGAGCGGTTTCAGGCACGCGCCCCGCCGCTGTCTTTGTGAACTTGCCCAGAAGCTTGCCGTCGGCGTCGTAGGCCGCGCCCAACTCGATCTCGGCATTCGCCGACAGGCTGGTCACGGCATTGGTGGCCGCGTCGGCATCGCCGAACACCGCGGCCCCCACCACGTTGCCGGCCAGGATGTTCGCCTGCGCGGTGAGTTCGGCGACCTTCTGGCTCTGATATGTGCGCATCTCAAGGATCACGGTGATCGCGCAGGCGATGGCGAGCGCCACCGCGGTCGTGGTCACGGCGATGAGCGTAAGCTTCCACTTGATCGCAAGGGAGCCAAACCACGGGAACATCGCGGGCCCTCCTACTTTCCGGCTTTGACCGATGCCGCCAAGGCCAGGAGCTGGGAACTGATCACCAGGCCATTTTCCGTCGCCGCGCGCTCGTCGATCTCGAAGCGCACGCTGTTGTTCTGTATGAGAAACGTGATGATCGGCGCCGCGTCCGGACCGTCGCGGGTATCGCTGACCGTCAGCACATCCCGGCCGCGCACGGCTTTCAGAACTTCGGCCAGCTGATCCGCGCGCGTTTCACCGGTGTAGAGAATCTGGCAGCCGGCCGCTTCAGCGGCGGCGTTGCGGCTGATCCGGCGGATGGCGATGTCGCGCGTGCCGATGCGCCGGCCGCTCACCGCCTTATCGAGCGCGTCGCCGAACGGGTCCTTGCCGTAGATGCAGATGAACGCCTGCTTCTGTTGCGACGATGGGCCGTCCGCGGGCCACTGGATGAAGTTGCCGAACTTCGACAGATAGGCCGCCTTGATCTGGTATTCGACGGAGGCGTCCGCCGCGCCCGCCGGTGCAACCGCGAGCGTGCCTGCAAGGAGGGCCAGGCGGAAAAGGCCTGCGCGCAAACGCATTACGATCTCCACCGGAAGCTCGCATAGATCGCGCGCGGGATGTTACTGCGCGCAGCGTATGCGCCGTATTCGGCGTGTTGACGATTAAACAGATTGGAACCCAGCACCGAGAGCTCAAGCCGCTCGGTCACTTGCCAGCCGACGCGGATGTCCACCGTGCCATAGCCCGGCACCCGGGGATTGGGCAGCGCGCTGACCTGCCGCAGGTCCACATCCAGTTCGACTTCCCCCAGGCTAATGTTGGAGCGCAGGGTGAACCACTGGTTTGGATCGTTCCCGGCGGCTTGAAGGCCGGAGACGTCGCGGCTCCCGGGAAGCAGTCGCAGATTCTTATGCAGCGCCGTGAAGCCCGGACTGATGCGCCACCAGTCGGTGAGGGCGTGATTGGCCCAGATCTCTACGCCGTAGGCTTCGCCTTCCATCATGTTGCCGAAAGTGGCGGGCAGGCGGTTCCCCGGCGACAGTTCCGTCGTGCGAAGCTCGCTGTAGACATTGTAGAAGGTGGAAACCGACACCAGCGTCTTCTTGGAGAGCTCGGCGCGATAGCCCAGTTCATAGGCCCACAGTTTTTCCGGCTGGAAATTGCCGTTGACGACCACGGCGATGGCGCCGCTGCGCTGGTTGTAGTCGCGGTCCAGCTGCGACGGTCCGCGTTCCGCGCGCGACACGGCAGCCCAAAACATTGTCTGTTGGGTCGGCGTCCAGGACAGGCGCGCGCTGGGCAGGAAAGCACCGCCGCTGTAGCTGCTGTGTTCGTATTTCCCGCCGACGGTGAGTTTCAGGCTCTGTGAGAACGAGATTGTGTCCTGAAGGAAGACGTTCGCCCACTTCAGCTTGCGGGCCGCGGGCGAGATAAAGATCGCCGGCGTGTTGGTGAAGAAACCATCGGCAAGCCGGTATCCGCCGCCGGCGACAAAGGAATTGGCGCCGCCAAGATCGAAGGTGTGGCGAAGGTCCACGTCGTAGGTGTTCACCACATCGCCGATGGATTCGGGGATGCTGCGGTTGGCCCGGTCCCAATAGACTTGTACTTCCGTGTTCGCCACGTCGCTCCAGCGATGAGTCCACCGGCCCAGCACGTTCTGCCCATCGAGTTCGGAATTGGCGGCATCGATACCGACGCCATAGAAGTCGCCCTGCAGGGTGAGCGTGTCCGCCGTGTCCTGCCAATCCATGCGGAAGCCGCCCTGAACGCCGTGCCAGCCATCCTTCGCACTCACGCCGGTCGTCGTGAAAGTGCGTAGGCGGTCGAAGGCCTTGGCATAGAGGCGATAGGCGAGCTTGTCGCCGATCTTTCCGCCGTAGCGGGCGGCGGTATTGGATTGCGTGTTGCCGGTGCCGGCGCTGGCGGAGAGCCCCTGCGTATCGGCGGCGTTGCGCGTGATGATGTTGATCACGCCATTGACGGCGTTAACGCCCCAGACGGTGCCGCCCGGTCCGCTGATGATCTCGATATGGTCGACGTCTTCCGGCAGCACGTCCTGTGCATCCCAGTACACGGCGGCGTGCAGCGGTGAATAGACCGTCCGTCCGTCGATCAGAACGAGCAGCTTGTTGGGACTGGCCGAACCGAAGCCTCGGGCGGTGATGCTGTAGACCCGCGCGTTGATCTGCGCGACCTGGAGATTGGGCGCCAGCCGCAGCATCTCAGGGATGCTGTTCGCGCCGGACCGGCGGATATCCTCATTGGTGATGACGTAGATGGCCGCCGCGGCTTGGCTCAGCGACTCTGCCTTCTTCGATACCGAGGATATCTGCACATGCGCCAGATCCTCGATCGACATGGCGGCGAAATCCGTCGCCATCTGCGGATCGGCGGCGAGGGCGCCACAGGCCGTCATGACGCCCAACGCCGGGGCCACAGCTTCGAACCGGCGGAGCCACATATCGGCAAACTTCCGCGTGGAAAGTGAAAAACGCATCAAAAATTTCTTCCTGTGTCAGTGGCGTTCGAAGCTCCAGCTGACCAGTTCCTCAGCCCCCATCGGCTTGGCGACGTAGTATCCCTGGATGTAATCGGCCCCCAGGTTTTTCGCCAAGTTCCACTCCGCCTCGGTTTCCACGCCTTCGCAGACGCTGCGGAGTCCGAGGTTCTGCGCCAGTGCGAGACTTGCCTCGAGGATGGCGCGTTTTCTTGAATCGTCCGGCGTGCCGGCCACGAAGGCGCGGTCGACTTTGAGTTCGCCGAAGGGAAGCCGGCCGAGCTGCTCGAGCGTCGAGAAGCCCGTGCCGAAATCGTCGATCGAAAGCTGAAAGCCCTTCAGGCGCAGCCGTGCCGAGTTATCGAGCAAGCTGCCGAGATTGTCGGCCACGCGGCTTTCGGTGATCTCGAACACGACGGAGCCCGGATGCGCCCCCGCTTGCTTGGCGATCCCCGCAAGCCGGTCGGCCAGGTCGAGGCGGCTCATGGAACGCGTCGACAAGTTGACCGCGACCGAAATGTGACGTCCCGCCTCGCGCCATTTGGCTTGGGCTGCGAGCGCCTGGGCGAACACGAAGAACGTGAGGTCGTCGATGAAGTCCGTTTCTTCCGCCACCGAGATGAACTGCACGGGACTGATGATGCCCCCTTGCGGATGCCGCCAGCGCACCAGCGCTTCCACGGCCGAGAGCTCGCCGGTCTGCACTTTGATCTTCGGTTGGAACAACACGCCGAACTGGCCGTCGCGAAGGCCGACCCGAAGGTCGGCGTCGGTGATCGGCGCGGCCCGATGGGACACCTTCGGCGCGATGCGCAAGTCTGCGCCGCGGTGCAGGACACCGTGAACGCCTTCCGCCGAAATCGGTTTGGCGATGTGCCCCAGGGTGGTCAGGCCATGGGCGCGGGCCAGCCCTTCCGCTGCTTGAAGGATTCCGGGGTCCTCGCCGCTCATGAGCACGATGGCTGCGTCCGCACTGATGTCGGCGATCGCACGGATGGTTTCGATGCCGTCGATGCCCGGCATTTGTAGGTCGCAAAAGATCAACTCAAAGTGTGGAACTACAGTCTTAAGTTGCCTAATGGCGTCTTCACCACTATCCGCGTCGCAGACGTATTCAACCCCTGCACGGGCTAGAATATCCCTAAGCGCTACGCGGATGAATCTGTGGTCGTCAACCACCAAAACCCGTTTTGGCCATTGCAGGCCAGGGGTTTGGGTAATTGCTGCAATAGACTCCGGTAAGGCGACGGGTGGCAAAGCGGGGGCTCCAACGTTAATAAGCAAAGCCCGTATGCAACCATTAAGTTAGCACGCACTTTCTTCCTGTCCAACCTCAAATAGAAACCAGAAGTCAAACGACTCTGAGCCGAGTATTTAGGCGGAATTTCAACCACATGAGCTCTGATACATGAGTCTAAATTTTAGAACGCTGTGCCGCGCCTTCGCCGCTCAGCCGCCCTCACCTACTAACAGCGCACCTCCAGAGAACTGGATTTGAGGACCAGCAGCCGCGTTGGTGTGCTTCGCCAATGAATGGGTGCGATATCACCGCGCTATGCCGGCTGGTACCGCGGCGCGTGCTGCCGAGCTGGTGAGTGAAATCCGCGGGAGGTCGCATCCGCAAGATTTGAGCATAATGCGAAGCGGTTTTTAGTAGGGCCCAACTTATTAGATAATTGGTATTTTGCCATGAGTACGAACTCTGGCGTCTTGGGCTAGTTCCCAAAATGTGGATAAGAGCTTTTGAATTTTTCAGCATTGGGACAACGTGGGACTAACGGCGTGGGCCGCGCGTTCGAGTTAGTTTCTCGATCGTAGTTTTCGGCTGAGGCATTTCAGGTATCTTCACTATGGCGCTGCAATGCCTCATGCCATTCACGACCTGGCTCGCGAGCACGCCTCTCTCGCTGATGATGGGCGAAATAACTTGGATCGTGCCCGCCGTTCAGAGCGTGCACATCATGGCGATATCTGTCGTGGCCGGGTCAGCCCTCATAGTCGATCTACATCTTATCGGCGCCTTTGATGACGGTGAGGGGATGGGTGCGGTCACCCGCCGTTGTCTCCCATGGTTGTGGTGGGCGCTATTAGTCCTTCTGCTAACCGGCGTCATCATGGTCACCGGTGAACCAAGACGTTCTCTCCAAAACTCCGCATTTATTCTGAAGATGGGATTAGTGCTCATGGCAGTGGGGCTGACCGCCTCGATGCAGCTTCCCGTCAAGAAGAATGCCAACTTCTGGCAGGACCGAAAGCCGCTCGCGCGCTTTGTCGCCATCGCTTCCCTGTGTATCTGGGGCGCGATCATCTTTTGCGGCCGGTGGATCGCTTACAATCAGGAATTATAGCTGTGGCCATTTCAGACATTTGGCTCGTGCTCGAGCAACTCCCGTGGGCGGTCAAAATTCGCGAGGGTGCTTACTATTTTCCAGTCATTGAGTGCGTGCATGTGCTGGCCATCTCGCTGGTTGTGGGCACGATCATGATCGTGGACCTGCGGCTGCTGGGCCTGCCCAACCGGGAAAAGGCCGTGCGGCGGTTGGTTGCGGAGGTGTTGCCCTACACTTGGACGTTCTTCGTTCTCGCCGCCATCAGTGGCGGCCTCATGTTCATTTCGCGCGCGATCACCTATGCCGCCGCCGTCCCGTTTCAACTCAAGTTTGCCTGCCTATTTCTGGCCGGATTCAATATGCTGGTGTTCCACCTATTCCAGTACCGCAGCGTCGACCTATGGGACCGGCTTACGCATCCACCCATCAGTGCGAAGATCGCAGGCGCGGTCTCTCTTTGCTTGTGGCTCAGCATCATCGTATTCGGCCGCTGGGTCGGTTTCGTCATCATCTGACAAATCGGATTGCGCGCCGACGATTGGAAAGTGCTGCACTGGTGCAGACATGGGTGTTATCCCTGATTCACCAGTCGTGCGGCAACAGCACTATTCTCGTCCGGTGCAATTCAATTCGCAGAGTTTAGCGAATGAGGGCTGGCAGGACCGCGCCAGCATGTCCAATCGTTTCGATTGCTTAGCCGTCATCAAGCTTTTTCGCAACTTGTGGGATTTCGTGTCTTTTCCACTAAGTCCCGCGGCGGTCCTGCCGCGTGGGATGCCAGCCGCCGCACGGGCGTGCCGCATATTGGCGCCGCCCGGCTAGGAAATAGCGCCGTCTACTTGGGCATTTCCAAGACGTAAGTGGTGCCATCGGATTTGACGATGCGCACGATCCCGCCGCCGGCTGGGTCCCCGTGCTTGGGGTGATAGGTGACCGTGACTTTGTCGCCGGGCAGGAGGGAGTCACGTTTGACGCCGTTGCGCATAAGACCGCTGGGGCTGTCGGTCTCCAACCGCATCTCCCGCGCCACGCCGTTACGGGTTTCCACCACGATGAGCGACGCGTGGGGATTGGCGTAGATGAATTCCTTGACCGTGCCTTGCGCGACTTCCTGCTTGGAGTGATCGAAGACCGTTTCCGAGTGATGTGCCCGCGCGGGTGCGGCGACCGCCAGAAGCGCTGCGA
Source organism: Rhodospirillaceae bacterium (assembly GCA_965279655.1). Classification (GTDB taxonomy): domain Bacteria; phylum Pseudomonadota; class Alphaproteobacteria; order Rhodospirillales; family Rhodospirillaceae; genus SCTM01. The sequence continues at coordinate 2,059,336 of OZ257255.1, read as the reverse complement.
GAATCAAACCGGCATATGCGTTTGTCATGGCGTTACCCCGCTGTGGACTTGGCGCTTGGTGTAGCGCACGCGCTTTGCAAATTCCAGAACGTCCGCCCAGGTGGCGTTCCCGTCGCTTTCGCTGCGTGTGCGCTGCGTGTGCGCTGCGGGACGCCGCGTGGCGCGGGCGGACCACCGGCGGGTCATATGGACCCCAGGCCGCGCTTATAGCCGATCCGTATTAGAGATCGGTCCAACCACCACTTAATCTTAGCATGTGGCACAGCTACGGCAGAGCTTTGGGGTGGAGTTGTGGCTTTCGTTCATCGTCAATCTCTGCGCGCCTGCCTGGGAGCGGGCCTCATCTGGGCTGTGAGCGCGTCATCTTGCCTGGCCGCCAGCGACGGCGGATTCCAGGTCGAAGAAGCGTCAATCGCCGGCATCCAAAGCGCCATTACCGCCGGCCGGACGTCCTGCAAAGCCGTGGTCCAGGCCTATCTGGCGCGCGCGAAAGCTTACAACGGCGTCTGCACGGCCCTGCTTACCAAAACCGGCAAGCCGGTCCCGCCATCCACGGGCATGATCCGGGCGGGCAAGGCGATTGCTTATCCCACCAAGACGGTTGCCGCGTCCACGGTGTTCCCTGATTTGGACCAATACCAGGGGCCGCCGCTTGAGCTGGGGCAGATGATCCGGTCGGTGTCAGATCCGTCAGTGGCACTGCAAGCCGGCTGGCGTACTGGCATTGCGAATGCGGGCCAGCTGAATGCGCTGGAGACGGTTAACATCCGTGGTGAGCGGTCCGTCACTTGTAAGGGTAATTTTGATCTTGCGCCGTCCGCCGGGCCGCTGGCGGCGGATGCGCCGGTGGGGTGCGAGGCATTCCGTCAGCAGCCCGATGCGCTGGAACAGGCGGCCGCGCTTGATGCGCGCTATGGCAAGGACCCGGATCTCGAGAAGCTGCCCATGTACTGCGCGGTGTTCTCCGTCAAGAACTGGTACGACACCAAGGATATGCGGAGCACTGGCGGCAATGACGTCAATTTTGCAATGGACGTGCCCAAACATGACTCACCTGACGTCGCGCTGCTTCGCGAGAAGGGTGCCATTATCTACGCTATCACAACGGCATTTAACGTACCGTTGGCGGCTACCGAAGGCCCCGGCCCCAACACCGCGCCCACAGTCTTTCCCCAGACCGACCTGCGCTATGCCCCCTGGAGCGGACAGGCCTGCAATCCCTACGACACCGCTAGGGACTCACGCGGCACCAGCAACGGCTCGGCGGTTTCCGTCGCAGCTAATCTTGCGACATGCGGCATTTGTGAGCAGACCGTGGCGTCGTGTAAGGGACCGGCGTCGCGAAACAACGTCGTAAGTCTGCTGACGACCAAAGGCGTGATCGGCGACGGCGGGATTGCCGACCGGAATTCCGGGGACCGCCTGGGTTTGCACTGCAAGTTTGTGAGCGACGCCGCGCTGACGCTGGATGCCCTGAAAGGCTTCAAGCCAGAAGACATCTTTAGCGCCATCCCCAAGCGCCTGATCCCGGAGGAGCCATACGCAAGCTTCGTCGTCCCGGACGCGGAGGTGAACCGCAAACCGCTCTCCGGCGTCAGAATTGGCGTCGCACGCGAGTTCATGGTGAAGCACGCCATGAACGACGTTGCGATCAGCGACCAGATCGATGGCGAGATAAAACGCATTTTGCGGGACAAGCTAGGCGCCACGTTGGTGGAATCCGTAGACCCGCTCTATGACGGCGACCCGGCGGTTGCGGATATGACTTATACCTTCACCGACGCGATCTCTGAGATTTTGCCGCGCACGATGCCGGAATACTTTTGGAAGACCGACGCGAACGGCGCGTTGGAGTTTGCAGTACCCGGCTGGGATGTCCGATCGCCTGAGTACGTTGTCGCCCTCTCGCAGCGCCAAGCCCCGCTCTCACAGAAGATCAATCTGCGGAGCATCACGAAGGGCTTGGCCAATCCGCCCACCTTGCTGGCCGCAAACCAGTACCTGCGCGCGCGGGGTGATGCACGGGTGAAGAATTGGGCGACGTGGATTGAAAACGCACAATTTAAGACAGGGGAGGAAAAGGCGCGCGCGCTCAACTCCCTTGCCAACCGGGACCCGCGCCCTGGGAGCGGACTGAGCTATCTGCAGATGCAGTCCGTGCTCCGGCTGATCATCCTAAAAGTGATGTACGAGAACAAAATCGACGTCTTCGTGAATCCTGAGCAAACGACGCCGGCCGATCTGCTGGGTGGGCCGATCGAGGCTGAGGTGAATGATCGCGGTGCGGGAAGCTGCTGTCAGAGCTTTACGGCGCTCTTGGGCGGTCCTGAAATCACCTTGCCGGCGGGCTACAGCACGATCATCTATCCGCCTAGATACGCGCTGTCCGCGGATAAGAAGCGGTATGTGTCTGTGACCGGCACTGTGGCGGCCAAGCTTCCCCGGCCTATGCCCGTGGCCATCTCATTCTGGTCCGGTCCCGGCAGCGACAGCGACGTCATCAAAGCCGCCTCAGCCTACGAAGCTGCAACACACCATCGTGTGCCGCCGTCTGACTTTGGCCCGGTCGCCGGCGCGGTGCAGAGACAACGCCATTGAACACGCGCGCGTCCACGTCCGGGCGGGAACGGGACCCACAAGCCAGTCATCACTCATTGCGCTAGCAGGCGCCTAAGAGGAACACCAGCGTGACAAGCACAAAAACAGTGAGTTCCAACTCCGAGCGAAGTTTGCTGCTCAACATCTATGCAAAGGTCGCCAGGATCGTCAAAGCGGACGAGCGTTTCCGCACGATGCTGACCGGCGGCCAGATCGCGATGGCCTACTACTCGCCACGCGGGCAAGAGGTTGTCGCATCCGCGCTCATGGCCGCGGCGCAACCCGACGATTATCTCGTCACAATCTATCGCGGCATCCATGACCAGCTCGCGAAGGGCATCCCCATGCGGGACCTCTGGGCGGAGTTTCTTGGGAAGGCGACGGGGACGTGCAAAGGCAAGGGCGGCCCCATGCACATCACCCACCCAAAGTCCGGCGTGATGGTGACCACGGGTATCGTCGGCGGCGGAATACCCATCGCCAACGGCCTGGCGCTGTCGTCGCAGTACAAGAAGGACGGCAAGGTCACTATCTGCTGCTTCGGTGACGGCGCATCCAACATCGGTGCGTTTCATGAAGCGCTCAACATGGGTGCGTTGATGAAACTGCCGGTCGTCTATGTGTGCCAGAACAACCGGTATGCGGAGAAAACCAAGTACGAATACGGCACCTCTGTGCCGACGATCGCGGAGCGTGCGGGATCTTACGGAATTCCCGGAATCCACGTGGACGGAAACGATCCCATCGCCATGTATAACGCGTCACGCGACGCGATGGAGCGTGCCCGCAGCGGCGGTGGTCCCACCCTGATCGAGGCCATGACGTTCCGGTTCATGGGGCACTTTTTTGGGGATCCCGGGGAGTACATCCCAAAGGCGGAATACAAAGAATATCTAGAGAAGGACCCCGTCCCCCTTCTCCGCCGCCGCCTCCTGGAGATCGGCGAAGAGACCGCAGTAAACGCAATTGAGGCCGAGGTTTCAGCGGAAGTTGAGGACGCTGTGAAGTTTGCGTTGGACAGTCCCTTTCCGCCGCTTGCCGAGGGCTTCACGGACATCTTTTCCAGCTCGCCGAAAGCGGAGGTCCGCCAATGAGTACGCCGGCAGCACCCACAAACACGATCAACTTTAGGCAGGGCGTGACGATGGCCCTGGATGAGGCGATGGCCGCCGATTCCAACGTCATCGTATTTGGCGAGGACGTTGGAGAGGAGCAGGGCGGCGGCGTCTTTAAGCTGACGAACGGCTTGGGGCGGAAATACGGAGACCACCGCCTGTTTTCCACGCCAATCGCTGAGCAAGCCATTGTCGGCGCGGCCATTGGCGCCGCGATTGGCGGCATGCGTCCGGTGGCTGAGATCATGCTGATGGACTTCGTCTGCGTGGCGATGGACCAGATCGTAAGTCACGCCGCAAAAATCCGGTACATGTCCGGCGGCCAGACCGGTGTTCCCATGACGATCATGACCGTCGGTGGGACGGGACGTGGAAATGGCGGGCAGCACTCCGATTTCTATGAGGCTTGGTTCGCCCACGTTCCCGGACTGAAGATCGTCATGCCGTCAAATCCGGCAGATGCCAAAGGGCTGCTATTGTCCTGCATCGAAGACGAGGATCCATGCATCTTTGTCCAGCACATCATGACGGTTGCGTCCAATGGTCCGGCACCGCCGCCGGGGTATCGCGTGCCGCTTGGCAAAGCAAGAGTCGTACGCGCCGGCACTGATGTGACGGTGATCGCGTACGGACGGTCCGTGACAGATGCACTCGAAGCCGCTGCGAGCCTGGAGAAGGATGGCGTGTCGGTTGAAGTCATCGACCTTCGCACCATTGCGCCGTTTGATGAGGCGACCGTATTTGAATCGGTAAAGAAAACGGGTCGGGCGGTGACGCTCCATGAGGCGGTCCGCGAGTTTGGCGTCGGTGCGGAGATTTCTTCCCGGATACACGAAGAACTCTTCAAGAGCCTTAAGTCTCCCGTGCAGCGCGTTGGTGCAAAACGGACGCCCGTGCCGTTCTCCCGGCCGCTCGAGGTCAACTATCTCTACAACGCCGCGGAACTGCGCGCGACGATCGAAGCAAGTTTGAAGTGAGGAATTGATGGCGGTTGAAATTAGGATTCCCCAGCTCGGAATGGGGATGGCCGAGGGCAAACTGGTTGAGTGGTTGGTGGAAGAGGGTGCGCCGGTACAAGAAGGAGCGCTCCTGTTCCTACTGGAAAGCGACAAGAGCTCGTTCGAGATCACCGCGCCGGCGACGGGTGTCTTGAAGAACCGTGCCGCGGCGGGAACGGTTTATCCCGCGGGAGAGCTCATCGGGACGATCGAGGAAGGAAAGCCAAGGATCCGTGTGGCCGCTGTGACGCGATGACTGGGCGTGAGGGCTTAGTCCCGCGGTGCGCTCTTGTGAATGGCTCTGACGTGATGCCCGCGACTGCGACCACCCATAAGTACGACCGGAGAGCGTAAAAAATGGAGTTCACCGGCAAGTTCGATTTCATTGTCATTGGAAGCGGCGGCGGCGGCTTTTGCGCGGCGCTGGCCGCACATGCACTTGGCATGCGCACTGTCGTTCTTGAGAAAGCCGCGGTGGTTGGCGGCACGACGGCGCTGTCTGGCGGCGTGTTGTGGATACCTGACAATCCGGTGATCAAGAGGCGGGACGTGCCCGACACTTACGATCAGGCACAGCAGTATCTGGCCGCTTGTGCGGAAGGCGGTGGTCCAGCAGCGTCGCACCAACGCCGCCACGCCTTCCTGATAGCGGGGCCGCGGATGGTTTCATTCCTGGAGAATCTAGGAATGGAATTTGTCCATGCCGAGGGATGGTCCTGTTATCACGAGCTGGAAAAGCCCGGCGGGATGGCGAGAGGACGCTCGATCTGTGGTCAGATCTTCAATCTCAATAAGCTGGGGCCCTGGAAAAACAAGATTCTGCGCCCGCGCGTCACCTTTCCTATCCTTGGCCACAAAGTCATGTCCGCCGCGTTGGGCGGTACCAACTGGAATAGCCGATGGCAGATGTTCCGCGTGGGATTGCGGATGATTGCAAATTGGTTGGGCGCGCAATACGCCGGGATGGGCTTGGCGTTGCAAGGCCGCATGCTGAAGCTGCTCCTGGACCGTAACATCCCGATCCTGACCGGCTGCACTGTTGAGCGATTCATTCAAGACGACAGCGGACGTATCACCGGGGTGTCGATCCTCCGCGATGGCGCTGTGGAGACACTGAGTGCCGCAGCTGGAGTGCTGATCGCGGCGGGAGGCTTCTCGCGGGATGAAGGTCTGCGCAGGGCTTACCAGCCCGATCCAACGAGTACCGTCCGGACTTATACGAACGCTGAAGATACGGGCGGCATGATCAAGATGGGCATGGAGCTTGGTGCTGCGACGGCCTTGATGGACCAAGCGGTCTGGGTCCCAACGTCCATACTGCCCAATGGAATGCCGGCATCGCATCCGCCAGAGATGGCACGTCCCCACTGCATTCTCGTTGATCAAACCGGTCAAAGATACGTCAACGAGTCTACCTCTTACGTGACGATCGGGCAGGCCATGTACCGACGGCATCAGGAGGCAGGGGCTGTTCCCAGCTGGTGCATCATGGACGGTACCTTTCTCAAGAAATACCGTTGGGCCGGACAGCCCGCGGGCCGCCAGCCTATCGATGCCTGGGTGGCTGCAGGGTACATGAAGAAGGCGGCGAGCGTTGAGGGCCTGGCGAAAGCTTGCAGCCTGGACGCTGCGGTGCTGCAGAACACCATCAGCCGGTTCAATGGCTTTGCTAAAGCGGGCAAGGATGAGGACTTCCGTCGCGGGCACAATCATCACAACCGCTTCATGGGCGATCCACTTGTCCAGCCCAACCCCGTCCTTGGTGCAATCGATACACCGCCGTTCTACGCCGTACAGATTTTTCCGGGCGATGTGGGGACTTGCGGCGGGCTTCTTGCTGATGAGCATGCACGTGTGCTGCGTCCAGACGGTACGCCCATCCAGGGCTTATATGTGACTGGCAACAGTTCAGCCACCCCCATGGGAAAGTCTTATCCGGGCGCTGGAGCCAGTATCGGACCAGCCTTCGTTTTTGGATACATCGCCGCGCAGCATGCGGCACAGGCAGCGGCGCCAGCGCGCTAGCCTGAACACGATACGAGGGTCCAAGAGATTGCCGCGCCCCGGTACAAGGCATGTCCCTGCCGCTGGAGACGCCAAATTTGTTGAGAGGCACTTATGAAGGCCACCCCGCAATCCGCATCGCCGCAAAATTCCGTTCCCTACCGCATTACAGCGGCGGACCGTATTCCGGCAGAGCGGTATTTCGATGCCGAGTTTTTCAAGCTGGAATGTGAACGCCTCTGGCCCCGCGTGTGGCAGATGGCTTGCCGCCTGGAAGAAATCCCAAGAGTAGGGGATTTCGTCGAGTATGAGATTCTGGACAAGTCGGTCATCGTAATCCGTACGAGTGAGACGGAAATACGCGCCTATCACAACGCCTGCCGGCATCGTGGCATGCAATTGGTCAAGGATAGAGGCCACTGTGCCAAGGAGTTCGTCTGCCCCTTCCACGGGTGGCGCTACGGTCTTGATGGCAGAAATACCTACGCGTTTCAGCCGGATCTGTTTTCTAGCAAAAATATGGATCCAGAGGACCTGCGGCTTCCTGAGTGCCGGGTCGACACCTGGGGCGGATGCGCGTTCATCAATTTTGATGACAACGCGCCCGGGCTCCAAGAATCACTGGAGCCCTTTGCGAGTTATCATGAGGCGAGAGGTGCGTCGCGTATGCGGACGCAGTGGTGGCACTCCACGATCCTTCCGGTCAATTGGAAGTTGGCCATGGAAGGTTTCATGGAAGGATACCACGTCAGGCAGACGCATCCGCAGCTGCTGCCCGCATTCGCCCGCGGGCCCCAGGCCATCTACCGCGTCCGGGGTGGCGGGAATCGGAGTAACAACACGCAGGCTGAATTGCAGAAGACCGCCGGTAGCGTCCAAAACATGATCGACGGTTCGATCCATTTCCTGAAGTCGATGGGCGAGGGAATGGGAGCGATGGTTCTGGATCGCGACGTACAGGTGGCGGAATCATTGCGGAATATGGAACTGCCCGAAAATCCGGCCGAGGCGATTCCTCTTTGGAACGAACGTCTTTTAAAAGAGCTGACGAAGACGCATCGCGCGGCGGGGCTGCCCATTCCCGACTTGTTCGAACTTGCCAAGAGCACAACGGGCGTTGTGCACTTTGCTTTCCCCCACTTTTTCTTGCTGCCGACGTTCGGCAACATGGCTTCCTATAGGATCCGCCCACTTGGTCCGGAATCCACGCTGTTTGAGATCTGGTCTCTCACGCTCTATCCCGAAGGCCAGGACCCGCCGCGGCAAAGCACACCCATTCCAATGTCCTGCGACGATCCCCGTTGGCCGCCCGTGCCGCGCCAGGACTTTGCCAACCTGCCCAAGCAACAGAAGGGTGTCCACAGCAGCGGCTTCGAATTCATGCGGCTGTCGGAAGAGGTCGAAGGCCTCGTTTCCAACTATCAGCGGCTAATCGATGGCTATCTGGGGGGATTGGGCTACGACAAGCTGCTGCCCGCGGTGCAGCAGGTCTCAGGCCCGATCGATGCCGCAATCCATGATCTAGGCTTCTAGGCCGGCGCAAAATGCGATCGTGTGCCACGGCGCCGCAGACAACCACCCGCGTACGTTGGCGCGGGTGATAGCTAAGAGTTAAGCTCTAAATATCCAATCAGTATTTGATAGTTGTAGCCGGGAGCCCGAAGCCCCGAGTCCGGCGTTGATGCCCCTCAGGGGCGCTCCAGCCCGTAAAAGCGCGCCGGGTTGGTGGTCAAAATCTTGTCGATCGCCGCGGGATTGATGCCGTTATGGTCCTTCAGTTTCTGCAAGGCCAACAGCTCGCTGGAGCTATCGTGATGGCCGTAGTCAGAGCCGATCATGAGGCAGTTTTCACCCGCATACTGCAGGATATAGGGCAAGTCGTCGTTGGTTTGACAGGATACAAACAGCTGATTGCTGTTTCGCAAGATGTTGGGATCGCCGCTCCGGTTGTGCATTTTCGGTAAGCGCGCTTCAAGATCCCGGACAACATAGGGAATCCACTGGGCCGCGACCTCGATTATTCCGAGACGAAGGGTAGGGAAACGCTCGAGAATGCCGTTGACGATCATCGCGTGGAATCCGCCGATCGCGATGAGCTTTGCCGTGATGAATGGTTGAGCGTCGAGCGCTTCGTTGACAACGAAACTCCCAATTCCAGAGTGAATGGCGATCGCCATATTGAGGCGACACGCTTCTTCGTAGAACGGGAAAAAATACGGATTGTGGAGTGGGTGGTGAGTTTCCAGACCGCGTAACAGCACCGCCACCGCGCCGTTCTTGCTTGCCCAGCGCATCTCATCGAGGGTCTGGTCCATGTTCAGAAGAGGCGGCTGCATCACCCACCGCAGTCTGTCCTTCGCTTTTGACCAAATGTCGGCTAGCCAGCGATTGTAAGAACGGCAAAGCGCGAGTTCGATGTCCGGGCGGTCTGTCACAGGCCGCAAGAACAGTGTTGGATACAGGATTTGGATGGCGGTCCCCATCTCATCCATATGCCGGATGCGGGCGCTGACGTCCGTCATCTCTCTGGATTCCTGGCTCATCTCGCGGCCAACGCGGTCCCGACCGCCGATCATGCGCCCGCCGATGAACCAGAAATTACGTTTCTTCCCGGTGGGAAGATCAATGGCAAGAGGCACCGGCCGGAATTTCCGGTCGTCTCCTTCCAGATACTCCCACGTCCTCTCCGTTTCGATCACGTGGCAATCGGCATCGATCATCCAGCTCACGATGAATCCCACCCTTCACCATTCTTGCACTCGAATTGAAAATGCCCGGTTCTAACGGCGAGTAGAAATACGCATCTCAGAGGTTTGCCACAATTTTGCCTTATTCTTTGCGGGCGTTGGGACCCGGACTTATGCCGCTTTATCCGGGCTATCTGTGTCCGTCGGGGATATGGGCGGCAACGGTTTTAAGCGGAGTGCATAGAATGACAGACCGACGAGCACGGCTGAGAAAACGAAATAGGGCAGGGGATGCCAGAGCGCGTAGAGCGCGATGCCAATCGAGGGGCCGAATACAAATGTCCAGCCAATCGTAGCTGTAACGCGACCTGCAACGATGCCCTGCTCTTCGGCACTGACCGAGAGCGACGCACCGGAGGTAAACCCCGGGCGCAGGCAACCAAAGCCGACGGAATTGGCGGCGAAAGCTATGCCAAGCACAATCATATTGGGCGCCTCAGCGATCGCAATGCTGCCGATAGCGCTCAGCACCGCGCCCGCAATGATCAGATATTTGGGGCCCAGCCGGAGCCTTGGGATAACAACCCACTGCGAGAACAACGTGGCCACGGCACCACCCATCAAAATGAACCCGATGGTGGATTGGGCACCGACGGCCGTGTCGCCGCTCCGGTCAATGATCAGGAAGCTCACGACCTGGCTCGTCGCCGCTTGGGCAAGTCCGGAGACGAAGCCCATCATTAGCCACGGCAGACTGCGTGAATCTAAGACGGATATTGTCTTGGCTGGGGCCGCGGAGACTGGAGCCAGCGCATCGACATTTTCCGGCTGGACCGTGCCAGCTGGCGCATCACTTTTCAGAAAACGGACCGTGATGAAAAGAATGGCGCCGCCGAATACAGCGGACATAAGCGAAGGGCCAGCAAATCCGATGCGGCCGGTGACGAAGAATGGGGCAAGGCCCGGCCCCAGAATTGTCCCGAGACCAAAAGCGGAAGCGAGCATCGTGAGTGCTGCGGTCCGCTGTTCCCGGCTGGTCTTAGCGGCGACGAGTGCTTGCGCGGCGGGCGGGGCGGCGGCGCCGAAGTACCCATAAAGAAGGCGGCCCAGCATGAAGGCGATAAAGCAAGTGTAGCCGCCCACGGTCCCGTTTAAGCCGGTGATGAGCGCCAGGGTGCAGAGAACCGACGAAACTACAAATCCCGTCAGGCCAACGATGAGCATCACTTTATGGCCGGTGGCGGCGGATTTTCGTGCCCACCTTGGTGCAGCGAGTGCCCAAACGAGTGCGGAGAAGGTGAAGCCAAGCGCCACCATTGAATCCGCGATTCCCAGCGTTCTCCCCAAGCCGGGAAGTACGGATTGCAGCGCCGTGTTTCCCGCGGCCATAGCCAGCATAACAATGAAGAGGATGCGCAGATCGCGTTTGGCGGCTACCGTCTGTACCATTCCAGCATATCTTTCACGGCCCGTGCGGGCGTTCTGTCGTTGTCGCGCCAACGCCGGCGCTGCTGTGCATCCCTGACACTGTGTGTGAGGAAGGTTCAACCCTCCGTGGGAACTATCGCATCGGCGATATTGGCATGGCCCCTTCATGGGACCGTCTGGCTGAGCCAAAGCGCGATTATGCTGCGGGATATTGCCAGCGGAGCCGAACGTGAACGCCACCCAAGTGCTGCCGAGCACGGAAGACAATGATACGGCCGGATTCTGGGCCGCCGCACGCTCACACAAGCTCGTAATTCAGAAATGCGAACATTGCGGTACGGTACGTTTTCCACCCCATCCGTATTGCTTCCGGTGCAGAACCGCCGCCTACGTGTGGCTGCCTGTGTCCGGCTATGGACGAATCTGGACATTCGCGGTCGTCCATAAACCAACGCTGGCGGCGTTTATGCCCTTTGTCCCGTTTCCGATTGTCTATGTGGAATTGGAAGATCACTTGCCCATTCGAGTGGCCGGTAACCTGGTGGCTTTGCCGGGAGCGGCAATTAACAGCGTTCCCTCAGGCAGTATAACCATTGGTCAGCGTGTAAGAGTCGTGTTTGAAAAGATCACAGACGACGTGACGCTCCCGCGCTGGATGCCCGTCGGCAACGAAGAAATCACCTAATGACTGCGCAACTTATAAAAGACAAAGCCGCTATCGTTGGCATTGGCCAGACGGCGGTTGGGAAGCTTCTTCAAGAGACAGAAGAGGAGCTTGCGTGTTTTGCGATTAACGCTGCCCTGGATGATGCAGGAATATCCCCGTCAGAAGTTGATGCGCTGTGCTCGTTCGCTATTGAGAGAACCGACGAGGAGAGAATAGCGCGTAATCTTGGTATGGGTGATGTGACGTTCTTTTGTCGTTCTCCGGCCGGCGGCGGAGGTGGATGTGCGACGGTCGGCTTCGCGGCGATGGCGATCGCAACAGGGCAGGCGCAGGTTGCTGTCGCATGGCGGGCGCGAAAGCGTAGTGCGCCGGAACAGCGGACGTGGATGGGGACCTCCCAGCGGGTGGGTAACAAGGAGATGTTCACCCGTCCGTGGGGAATAGTCCGACCGGCCGACGAGCTTGCGCTGCTCTATCGTCGCTATATGCACGAGTACGGTGGGACACGGGACCATCTAGCGAATGTTGCTCTCGCTTGCCGGGCGCACGCCAACAACAATCCCGATGCGCTCATGCATGGAAAGCCACTGGATCGCGAGATCTATTTTGGAGCCCGGTTCGTCAGTGAGCCGCTTTGTCTATATGACTGCTGCCTCGAAACCGACATGGCACAAGCTGTCGTACTCACGTCAGTGGAGCGTGCGCGTGACTTAGTACGCGCGCCGGTCCTGGTGCACGCCTTTGGTCAGGCACTGAACAGTGATTCATCCATGCTTGCTGCTTGTTTCGGCGAGCGCCCGTTGCATACGCAAGGCTATGTTTGTGCTGAACGCTTGTTCCGGCATAGCGATTTCAAGCCCGAGGATGTCGACGTAGCCCAATTCTATGATTCCTTCACGCCATGGGTCCTTTTAGGTCTTGAAGCATACGGATTCTGCAAGCTCGGAGAGGGCGGCGCATTTAGCGACGGCGGTGCGCTGGAAATGGGGGGGCGCTTGCCGATCAATACCGCCGGCGGCAGCCTCTCGGACGGATACTCCCACGGTTACAACCACATCTTAGAGGGTGTCCGCCAAATCCGCGGATCGTCGCCTAATCAGGTTAAGGACGCGGAATGCTGCCTCGTGACGAGCAGCGATGGTGCGCCGACAAGTGCACTCCTGCTGCGCCGATGAGAGTCGCGATGATTAAGAAATCCGCAGCGATTTTGGCCGTCCTTGTGATTGGTCCACTTGTCGTGTTGCTCGTTCTTCTTGCGCTGTCTTGGGAAGAAGCGACCGTGGACGTGCGCGACGGATATGGTCCGCATCCGCTGCTGCCCCCGCCACATAAGACCATCATCCCGACCATAAATTTTGCTAAGGCCGTCGGCTTTCCAGAGGGAGTGAAGCCAATTGCGGCGGACGGGTTTTCTGTCAACGCATTTGCGGAGAAGCTTGATCATCCGCGGTGGCTTCATGTGCTGCCGAATGGCGATATCCTGGTAGCCGAGAGCGCTCGCCCCGAGAGGCCACAAGAGGGCATTAGCTTTGAGGGCGTGGTGGGCGGCTGGGTTACCAGCCAGGCCGGTTCCGGCGTCCGCAGTGCCAACCGCATAACATTGCTACGGGATGCCGACGGCGACGGCGTGGCTGAGATCCGCTCTGCCTTCCTTCAGAATTTAAACTCCCCTTTCGGAATGGCCCTCGCTGGCGGCAAATTCTACGTGGCTAATACGGATGCAATTGTCATGCATCCGTACGGCGAGGGAGATCTTCAAATATCCGGCGCTGGACAGAGGATTGCAGAATTGCCCGCCTCAGAGCCAAATCTTCATTGGACAAGAGATATGCTCAGCTCGCCAGACGGCACCAAGCTGTATATTTCGGTGGGTGCAAATAGTGAGCGGGGAGAACATGGGTTGGAATCGGAGGTAAATCGTGCAGCGATTCTTGAGCTCGATCTCGACTCCATGACGATCAGAGTATTTGCATCGGGTCTACGTAATCCAAACGGTCTCACTTGGAATCCCGTGACCGGCGCTTTGTGGGTTGCGGTCAATGAACGCGACCTGATTGGTAGCGACCTCGTTCCCGATTACATGACATCGGTCCGAGATGGCGGGTTCTACGGATGGCCCTATACTTATTTTGGGCGTGTGGATGAGCTTGTCCAACCACAGAGGCCAGATCTCCAGCGGACAACAATTATGCCGGACTACGCATTAGGGCCGCACACGGCTTCCGTCGGCTTGACATTCAACACTTACGACCGTTTGGGTACGCGCTATAGGGACGGCGTCTTTGTTGGCCAGCATGGTTCATGGAACCGGCGGCCCCGCAGCGGATACAAGGTAATCTTTGTCCCATTCACAAGTGGTGAGCCCTCAGGCGCTCCAATGGACTTCTTGACAGGCTTTCTTAACAGCGACGGCGAGGCTTATGGCCGGCCAGCTGGTGTCGCTTTCGATCGCACCGGCGCATTGCTGGTCGCTGATGACGTCGGCAATAAGATTTGGCGCGTCGTTCCATCGAGCGATCTCCGCCGCTGACGGGCTTTGCCGATCGTCGGCCTATGCAGTTGGCAGGTGTGGCTTTAGGTGCTGTTTTCTTGCCACAGATCCTAAGGTCAGCTGCCTTAGCGGCCGTTCGATGCCGTAAAGCTGACTCCCATTCTTCCATATCGTAGTCGCGATATCCCCGGCGCTCGGCGAGCCAATGGCTTGTAACGGATGCCACTCCTGTCGGAACGTCACACTGCGGCAATGTGATCGCCGAAAAGGGGACTGTGCCTCATAGAGCGGCGATTTATTGAACGGGGGGTTCATGAAGACGTCTTTTCTACTCGTTGGTTTCGGTGCTTTGGCGGCATCTGGCGCTATGGCGCAAACCGCTGGAAGACAACAAGCATCCAGCGCAGCACCGGTTGAAGCACTGGACGAAATTGTCGTAACGGCGCAGCGCCGTGAAGAGCGAATTCACGATGTGCCATTTACAATCTCCGCGCTCAGCGCGAGCGATCTGGCGCGCTCAAACGTGACAAAGCCGATCGATTTGAACCAGATCGTTTCTGGATTTACGAGGAGCGGACAGGGCAGCGTTACAATTCCATCGATTCGAGGCGTAAGTTCTCAGCTCAGCGCAGCTGGAACAGAAAACGCCAATGCCTTTTATATTGATGGCGTGTATCGCGGCGTACACGTGCTGCTGACGACGGACGTTCCGGATGTGGAACGGGTCGAAGTGCAGAAGGGGCCACAAGGCACTCTATTCGGGCGAAACTCTACAGGCGGCGCGATCCAATTTTTTACGAAGAGACCGAGCTTTACGCCAGACCTAAATATCGTCGCCGACAGCGGATATTATCCGGGCGCGGGTACTAGCCGATCTTCGCTGCATGAAAATATTCGCGGATACGGTAGCGGCCCTCTTATCGACGATAAGGTCGCAGCAAGTATCGCTGTCGGCTACAACTGGGTTCAAGGCTACCTTACGAATGACAAGACAAATAGCAGGGATGGAGAGGACTCTTCGAAGAACGCTCGCGCGAAACTGCTCTTCACGCCGACCGACAGCATCGACATTCTTCTGACTGGTTTTGTCATCCGCCAGGACCTGCAGAGTCTAGTGGTCTACAACGCCATTAATGGGCTGTCCGCGGCGAATTTCCCCCTGTATCCCGGCGCCGTCTACTCCACGGTTCCCTGGCATGGGGCGCATGAGCCTGGCTTTGGAAAAAGCACCATGGATTCCTCGGGAGCTTCGGCCAACATGAGCCTGGAGACGGTGATCGGAACCTTCACCTCTATTAGCTCCTACTCAAAGACCAGTCAGTTCAACAGAAGCGATGTTCACGGCGCCGCGGGCCCGCCAAGCTGCTTCATTCCAGCGGGTGCCAATCGCGGGACCGCCTGTGTCGCGTATACCTCGCCAGTGAGGTCTATCGAGGTTCAGCAGGAGCTGAACTACGCATCCAACGAGATTGGACCACTCAGTGTCGTGGCCGGTCTGTTCTACTACGCGTCCGATAGCTCACAGAACAACACGATCAATGGCGGTCAGCCGGCAAATCTAAACGAGGTCGATAAGACCTCGTACGCTGTCTACGGCCAAGGCACGTTCAAAGCCACTCCGGAACTCCGGGTAATCGCCGGCGTGCGTCAAAGCCGGGAAATCGTGGATGCCACGTTCTTCGGCCCACTCGCAGCGGGGCAGGCTATCCAAATCGGCAAAAACACATTTACAGCGGCGACGCCGAGAGTTTCCGTTGTCTACGACATCACACCGCAGCTGAACGTCTATGGAACGTATAGCCAAGGCTTCAAGAGTGGGCTGCCTCAGGTTCTAAACATCATCCCGCAGGACCTGCTACCGGAACGGAACACCGCGTACGAAGCGGGCGTGAAGTACGGCTCGGCAACATTTACCGCCTCCCTATCCGTCTTTCACTACGACTATAGCAATCTGCAAGTTTCGATTTTCCAGGGAACGCGCTCGGCCTACGTGAATGCCGACGCCAAATACACGGGATTCGACGCAGATGTGTCGGTCGTTCTTTCCGAAAGTCTGAAACTCCGTGGTAACGCTGAATGGCTGCCAACTGCGAAATTCCAGAACTATGCGAATTCCGGCGTCTTCACGGCAACACGTCGTCCATCGGCGCCTGGGTTTACACAGGACGGAACGTTTGCGCCGGCGACCATAAATCAGAACGGGCAGCGGATGATCCGCGCACCTAAGTTCACGGCCAATCTCTCTGTGCTCTTCAATCAAAGCTATAGCTTCGGAGCAGTCGATGCCGCGTTGAATGGAAGCTATTCATCTGAATACGACCAGGAGATCAGCCGGATTGTGCACCAGAAGGCCTACACGACCCTGGGCGCTCAGATCGGCGTCACACCCCCTGGAAGCAGGTTCCGAATCGGTCTCTACGGAAAGAACCTGACAAATGTTGCGGCTTACGCGAACGGCATTTCAAGCGGGCAGGGATTTATCGCAGGCTTTGTACCGCCGTTGGAAATGGGTATTACCGCCAGTTTCAAACTGAACTGACGCGAAAGAGATATCTCCGCGCAAGGGCCGCCGGCGCGACGCATCGGCGGTCCTTGCCGTTCCATCGACCCGAATTTTCCGTGGCCTGTAGCTACGGCAGCGTCCCTTGGGGGAGGGACCATACTCGCCTGATAGGATCCGTTGTGACACCCTTGGAACCAGACGTTTCTCCCACCATTCCCGCTGCGCTGCGGCGTTTCCGCGGCTGCTTTGGCACCCTGCTTCAGGTCATAGATTGGCGTGGGGAAACCACGTTCGCCCAGGTGGACGAGCAATCATCCCGTATTGCGCGGGGCCTACTGGCCGCCGGCGTGGGCAAGGGAACCCGCGTGGGTATCTTGCTTCCGAATGGCGCAGATTACGTATCGACGCTGTTCGGCGTCACCCGGATGGGCGGGATAGCGGTACTGCTCAGCACCTTTGTCGCGCCGCTTGAATTGGCCTATCTCATCCGTCATGCCGACGTCGACACCTTGGTGACCGCCGACAGTTTTCTCAGTCATGACTACTTACGCGTACTCGAGACCGCGCTGCCGTCGCTGTCGGCCACCGCGCCGCCGTGGCCTCTGCGGCTTACACAAGCACCTTTTCTCCGCTCCATATGGATTCAGGGACGATCTATCCCGGCCTGGGCCCGGGGAAACATGGCCGCTCTCATTAAACTTGGCAGCCAAGGGGGTTTTGATAGAGACCTTCTCGCGGCGGCTGAGGCGGAGATCGTTCCTGCGGACCCCGCGGTTATGATCTGCACGTCTGGCAGCACCGCGCTGCCAAAGACCGTACTCCATAGCCATGGGACGTTAATCAGGCAGTCCTTTGCAATGAGCACCTATATGACTTATGGGCAAGGCGACCGGGTCCTCACCACACAGCCCCTCTTTTGGGTCGGTGGTCTGTGCACGTCGCTACTCGCTGCAAACCATAGCGGCGCGGCTGTGGTCTTTCCAAAGTCTTCCGCGGCAGCAGACATTCTTGGCGCCATTCAAGTTCATAAAGTGACATCTC
Source organism: Rhodospirillaceae bacterium (assembly GCA_965279655.1). GTDB lineage: Bacteria > Pseudomonadota > Alphaproteobacteria > Rhodospirillales > Rhodospirillaceae > SCTM01. The sequence continues at coordinate 2,041,804 of OZ257255.1, read as the reverse complement.
TGGTGCTGACACCCGCGCAACGGGCCGCATTGCGGCGGGAGCCGGAATTCACACCGGCGCTACTCAACGGTCTAAAGCCTACTTCATCCCAGCAGCTCGCCCTGTTCGGCCTCGCCTCGCCCGAGCAGACCCCCAATGCACTCGGTATGACTGAAACGCTTGGACCTCACAGTATGGAACGTCCCACCGTTACTCTGCCGCAGGGACGCGAAGGCTCTTTCGGTCGCGGTGTAGGCGACATGGAGCGAAAGGTAGTGGATCCTGAAAGTGGAGCGACTGTTGCGCCCGGTGAGCGGGGCGAACTCTATCTCCGGGGGGAAAACATGATGCTGGGCTTCCACCGGCAGGAATGGCTCGAAGTGTTCGAACGCGACGGTTTTTATCGAACCGGAGACATCGTCTCGATTTCGCAAGATGGTTACCTATTCTTTCACGGCCGTCTCAACGAGATGGTTAAAACCAACGGTGCGAACGTTTCTCCGCGCGAAGTGGAACTCGTCTTGCAATCCTATGAGGAAATTCTAGAGGCGTACGTCTTGGGCCTTCCCGATGCCGAAAGGGGACAAGTACTCGTAGCCGCCATAGTAGCGAAAGAAGGCCGCGAGGTGGGAGAGACAGAACTCAAAGGCCGTCTGCGAAAAGCGCTATCGATTTACAAGGTGCCGAAGCACATATTCTTTCTTGCCGCCGAAGAGATTGTTCGGACGCCCACCGGAAAGGTGCTTAAGTCAGCCCTGGGTGAAATTCTATTGAATCGTCTTACTGCACCGGCGCCCCCATAAGAAAAGGGAGCCAGCTGTGGCCGGCCCCCTTTCCGGTAGTGTGTTGGAATACCGCTAGTCTGGGAAGATTACCTTCGCATTATCGACGAAGAACTTCTGCGCGTACTCTGGCGGCATCTGCTTTAGCCACTTGTTGAACTTGTCGATTGGATCCCGACTCCCTTCAAGATGGGGATAGTCGGTCGAGTAAATATAAACATCATCCAAACCATAGCGCTGAACCATCAAGGCAAGGTTCTCGTGCCAGAACGGCGTGACACGGACGTTGCGTTTGACATAGTCGCTGGGCCTCATCTTGTAGCTGCGGCCGACTTTCGCCATGAAGTCGACCCAAAGATCCATCCGTTCCACGCAAGGTCCCACCCACTTGGCGCCGATCTCGATAATGCCGAAGCGGAGCTTGGGGAAACGTTCAAAGACCTGGCCCATTACCATCGTCTGCAGATAGAGCTCGGCAGGAATGTGAGCGACTAGCATGAAGTATGGGCTGATCGCCTCCTCGCCACCCGGCCGGTCGAGTGGCGTTCCCTTGAGTGACGCGGCATCTCCCCATCCCCGATCGGGAAGCATCGGTGAGTGTTTCTTGGCCGACATGAGACCGCCGCATCCGAGGTGCAGAGTTGCCACCACGTTGGCTTCTTCGAGGCGAGCCCAGAAAGGATCCCACAATTCATGTGCCGGGGAGACTCCGCCCGGCGGAAGATTTGCAGCGAGTCCTATTGCCTTGGCCCCGAGCGGAATAATGCGATCCAGTTCTTCAATCGCCTTCTTGGGGTCGGTCTGATTTATCTGCAGGACCATCCGGGCACGGTTCTTGGTGGCCCTCTGAAACTCAAGCGCATAATCATTGTACCGGCGAACGCCCAGAAATGCCGCCTCGCTCGGTATCATCGCCTCGCCGCTACCGTTGTTCGGAAACACCAGCTGCGCCTTAACACCCATGAGATCCAAGCACTCGGTGCGTTCTTGCGCGTCGTAAGCGCCAAGGGCCCCAAGGCCTTTTACATTCCAAAGCTCGCGCCGATTTCGCTCGCGATCGATCTTGAACTGATCGGAGCCTGCGAATTTTTCCAAATAGCTGGTGACGAACCCCTTTTCCAATGTCCCGAAGATCTCGGCCGCCACATCCGGGAACATGTACATGTGTCCGTCGCCGTCTAGGATTTCGCCGACGAATGGATCGGCGACAGTGGTGCCTGCTGGTGAAACCGTACTTAAGTGAGCCGATGCCGTCTTCATCTTGTTCTCCATTTTTCGTACGCCGGAAGCATATTTGAATACTATTCAAATATCAAGCAAGTGCTGCGGCAGAGGAAGAACTTTGCTCAGCCTCCTGGATAGCCCGCCGAAGCGGACGCAATGAAAAAACAATCAAAATAATGACTAGTGTCAGTGCAGTTCCTGAGACCAAAGCAAGGGATAGGCCAATGCGCTTCTCATCCATCAATACATAATGGGTGACAAAGCCGACCATTGACGGCCCGCCGGCCATTCCAATCATGTTGACGAAGCTAAGGTATGTGCCGGAAATCCGTCCGCGATAGGCCGGGGGCACGTAAAGCTGCAAAGCTGATGATCCGTACGTCATCAACGGGTGAAGCGTGCCGCCAATAATCAGCAATCCAAAAACTGCGACGGGACCAGTAGGTGCGAGAAAAGTGATAAGGCTTCCAGCCAAGCTGGCCATTGCCATGAATAGATAAGCTCGCAGCGTCGCATCCTTGTATCCGGATTCGGTGAGACGCTCGATTGCGCGAACGGCGATAAATTGGCCAATCATGGCGCCGCTAAAGATCGAAATGGCAAGAATCATACCGGTTTTCGCCGGGGCCCATCCGAAAGTGCGCAGGAAATATTGCGGCAACCAAAAGCCGGTCCCGTATACAATTGCCAACCCCAGAGAAAATGCGAAGGACTGACAGAGCAAGAGCCTCCGATTGCGGATAACAAATTCACGGAGGCCATCGGGAGTTGTCTGAGGACGTGCCGCAGGGGCATTGCGGCGCGGCTCTGGAAACGATAGGGCAAGAAACGCTAGAAAAAGTCCCGGAAGCCCAGCGCAAATCAATCCGAACTGCCAAACATGCATCACACCCAAGGTCGGCAGTGAAATCTTCCCGTGAAGATCGACAGCGAGCTGAGCGATCAGTCCTCCAAAGGTCAGGGACAAACCGCCGCCAAGCGATCCTGCTAGGTGGAATAGTGCGATCGCGCGGCTGATGCGGTTGCGCGGGAATAGATCTGCGACCAAGGAATAAGTGGCCGGCGAAAGCGAGGCTTCTCCGGCTCCAACCAGCATACGACTCAGTATGAGAGCCGCAAAAGTCGTTGCAAATCCGCCCAGCATGCAGGCTATCGACCAGCATAATATGCCTAGGCAAGTGACGAGCGGCCGCGGATAGCGGTCGATCGCCCATCCAAACGGAATGCTGCAAAGCACATATGAGATTCCAAAGGCGGGTCCCATAATAAGACTGGCTTGGAAATCATTGATCCCAAGGGTTCGCTGAATATCACCAATCAGCATGGAAATTACGCTTCGATCGATGATCGAAACGATCATCAAGAGCATGAGCACACCTAGTGTGTACCAGGCAGCTCTTCTTTTCTTCAGATCATCGAAAGCCAGGCTGGCCATGAAGCTCCTAGATCAGAAATATCACGAAGCACTTACGCATCGTCATTCAAGATCAATTGCTATCGCGGCAATCCAAGGCCTCTCTCCGCGATGATATTGCGCATGATCTCATTCGAGCCTGCTGCAATCGTGGCACCGAAGGAGCTGACGTAGGTCATCATCGGATTCTCCATGGCCTCCCCGCCCGGCAGAAAGAACTGCCCTGCAACGCCGCAAGCTCTCACAAGCCATGAGCCGAATCGCTTCTTATGTTCCGAGCCTGTGAGCTTCACTATCGGCGGTGTCATGGTAGGACCGCTGCGAGGTGCTTCGTGCTCCTTCAGAAGTTGCCGTATCAAGCGCCGGCCAGCTTGCAGTTCGGCAAAGAGCTGCATGAACTCTCGGCGTAGCGCGTCGTCGTTTAGCCACGGCGCATTATCCTTAAGAGACGCGCTATAAACCTCTTCGAATATGTATCGCAGGCGTTCAATGCCCTCGAAAGCTAGTACGCCCCGTTCCGCCGCTAGGGTTGATTGAGAAACGGCCCAACCTTCATTTTCTGGCCCGACACGATTTTCTGCTGGGATCCGTACATCCGTAAGGAAGAGTTCGCCAAACTCAGCGCGGCCGTTGGATTGTCGAATTGGACGGACTTCAATGCCGGGGGAATTCATATCCATCACAAAAAAAGTGATGCCCTTATGCTTTGGAGCACTGATGTCGGTGCGCGTCAGAAGAATGCAGTACTTCGCGTACATCGAGTTTGATGACCAAATCTTTTGCCCGTTGACGATGTAGTGATCGCCGTCACGAACGGCGCTGCAGCGGAGCGATGCGAGATCTGACCCTGCATTGGGTTCGGAAAAACCCTGGCACCACACGTCGCCCATCGCCACGCCAGGCAAATATTTTGCCTTCTGCTCTTCAGTTCCCCAGGCAAGCATGGTCGCCGGGATATGATTGAGTCCAACGACATGAAGCTGCATCGCCGGTGCGCCGGCCCGCGCAATCTCATCTGCGACAATGATCTGATGCTGCAAGCTGAGATCGGCGCCCCCGAATTCCACTGGCCAGTGTGGTGTTGCCAAGCCGACTTTATTGCGCTCAGCCATCCACCACTGATGAAAGGTCTCAAATTCGGCGTGGGACGCCGTCGCCAGTTTACGCTCCCACCCCGGCGGAACCGTCCGTTCCAACCATGCGCGGATTGAGCGTCGGAAAGCGTCGAGGTCATGCTTATGTTCGAGGATCATCAGACCGCTAGCTCCAAAGTGCTCCGGCCTTCTCGATTGGCTATCGCGAGCATTTCAGCTGCGCGATCGCGTAGGCGGCCATTGCTGTCGATAAGCGCTTCATTCAAGCGAGCCCGCTTTAGGTACACATGACAATCAAATTCCCAAGTGAACCCAACGCCGCCATGCAGCTGTACGCAGTCCGCTGCAACATAGGCGAATGTTTCTGTTGAATCTGATTTCGCGAGGGCTGCCCACATCGGCCCGTCCTCCTCATCCTCCATAGTGCTTGCAACAGCTTGTGCCATGAGCTGATCGGTAATAGCCAGGCGGCCAAGCATGTCCGACGCGCGATGCTTGAGTGCTTGGAACGAACCGATCGGCTTTCCGAATTGAACCCGTGTCTTCATGTATTCCACGGTCTGTTCGAAAATAGATCGTGCGCCGCCCGCGCTATCACTGGCGATAGCAAGCGTCAGGTACTGCACAAGCCGTCTGCGAGCACGCCCGTCCGCGTCCGGTATCACAGCGACTGGAGTAGAATTCTTTGGAGAAAAGGCAAAGCTCGCGCGCGTACGATCCCACAAGGGCGTCATGTCGCTAGCTTGAGGATGAATCTCGAATAGACCGAAGGCGGCCCCTCCTTCATGTGAGATAGGTGCAATAGCCATGCGCGACCTGACTGTGCCGAGCATTTGCAGTTTTTCAGTCAGCTGGTCTGTGGGCGCATTTGGGCCGCCCATGTACGCGGGTGTGGCGATTTCAAGCTCTCCACGGGCGATCAGTGGGAGGTAACGCTGCTTATCGGCTGTCGTGGCAACTTCTGCCAACCATTGCGCCGCCGATAGCGTGGATATGTAAGGCCCAGGGGCCGCGCACCGGCCAAGCTCTGTGCAGATTAGATCTAAGCCATAGGCACCGAACCCAAATCCGCCGTACTCCTCCGGCAACGTAATGCCGTGCCAGCCCAATTCGCGGGCCTGACTCCACAGCAATTCGTCGAGCGGCGATTTACCGTCGATGAATGCGTGAACCGCTAAACTTGAACATTCAGCAGCAAGAACAGCGGAAATGCTCTCCCGCAGAGAGCGCAGATCATTCACGTCAACAGACATTCAGGGCCTTTTAGCGGGCATTGCTCCGCAACGAAAGAATCGGAAATTGGGACGATGCTGGTTGTGACTGGCAATCACTATACGGGGCTCCCTGTTCTCGCAATGGCAGGTCAGTAGCGAATCGGGGTGACGCAGGGTGTGGGGGCGTCATATCGCTGGGGCGATCCATAGATGACAATTCGTACTCGGCTTTCGGCCGGTACGCGGCCTTATTTTCGATAACGCTACTCTAGGCCTGATACGGATCGGCCACGACAATCTTGGACGGTGGCGAGCGAATCAAGACATCGCGATCGCGATATTGTCGCGCGCCGGTACAACAAACGCTCGCCAATGCTTCCCCTGAGGGGCCTTTTTTGCCCAGACCTCTGTGAGACCGGTGATAATTCCATGGTCGATCATGACGGTTACCGCCGGCCCAACTACAGCAAGTGCACACGCTGCAATGAGGTGAACGTGAACCAAAATGCAAAGAAGTACGAAACGATCCTCGTCGACATTGGCGACGATCATGTCGCCACGGTCCAAATTAATCGTCCCTCGGTTATGAACAGCTTCAATAGGACGATGATGGATGAGTTCCGTTGCTTTTGGGAATTCGCCGCGCACGAAGCGTCCATCCACGCAATTGTCCTACGCGCTGCGCCCGGACGAGCATTCTCGACGGGCTTCGACGTGAAGGCCGGCGGAAACGTGACGCGGAGTGCCCACGACAATCCGTGGCATGCGGTAGATCCGGGGGAAAGTCTCGGGCCAAAATCCAACCGCTGTTGGAAGCCGGTGATCGCGGCAGTGCATGGGCTAGCCGCTGGTGGTGCGTTTTATTGGCTGGGTGAGGCGGATATCATTATCTGTTCCGAGGACGCTGCGTTTTTTGATCCGCATGTAACCTACGGCATGACCGCAGCGGTCGAACCAATCTGCATGACATACCGTATGCCTTTAGGCGATGTGCTTCGCATGGCCTTATTAGGTAATGATGAGCGCATTGGTGCCCAGACGGCGTTGCGCATAGGGCTCGTTACAGAGATCACCTCACTCGAGGAACTGTGGCCGCGTGCGCACGCACTGGCGGCGACAATTGCTGCGAAGCCGACCATCGCAACGCAGGGTACGGTGCGCGCAATCTGGGAATCACTCGATCTTACCCGTACGCCGGCGCTACGGCACGCATTGAGCTACACCCAGATCGGAAACTCTCCGGGAATTGCGCAGGTTGATCGAAAGACGATCATGTCCCAAACGAAAACGTTCACGGTTCGCTAGGAGTGCACATGATGGAATTGGAATACTCCCAGGTAGACCGCGACGGTCCAGTAACGATCGTTACCATCAATCGTCCCTCGGCGATGAATGCGCTCTCAGGCCCGGCGCACCGTGAACTGGCTCAGGTTTTCGACGCGTTCGAGGCGGATGATACGCAATGGGTCGCGATCGTAACCGGCGCTGGCGAACGGGCATTTTGCGCAGGAGCCGACCTAAAGACGTCGGCAAGCGGCGGGGACAATTCGGTGCCAGAGACAGGATTTGCGGGTCTGACAAAGCGGTTCAATATGACCAAACCGATTATCGCTGCTGTAAACGGAGTGGCTATGGGCGGCGGATTTGAGATCGCGTTAGCCTGTGACATCGTGGTGGCGTCTGAAACGGCCCGCTTTGCATTACCGGAAGTACGTGTCGGGCTGGCGGCTTTAGCTGGAGGGTTGCAGCGCCTCCCGCGGGAAATCGGACTCAAGCGCGCGATGAGTTTGATCCTGACTGGGCGGCAAGTGACGGCGGCGGAAGGATTAGCTCTGGGCTTCGTTAACCAAGTGACAAAGCCTGAAGAATTGCTAGCGGCCGCCAAGCTTTGGGCGTCTCAAATCGCGGAGTGTAGCCCGCTAGCAGTCCGGGCTTCTAAGAATGCGGTTCTCACTGCCTTTGACGAGCCTTCGTTACGTGACGCGATAGAGAGGCAGTTTGGTTATGCTGCGATGATGGCAATGCGGAGTTCTGAAGACGTTAAGGAGGGCCCTCGTGCGTTTGCAGAGAAGCGTAGGCCGAATTGGAAGGGACGCTGATCGTCACGCGCGGGCGAAGAAGGCCGAACGCTTGGAGAGTCAAAGGATAACGATCGGAGAATTGGTGTGACCGACTATCGTAAGGCACTATACATCGATGGAAAATGGACTCCTGTGGCGGGTGGTGCAACCGAGCCCGTCGTCAATCCAGCGACAGAAGAGATAATCGGCCATGCTCCGGTTGCAGGGATTGGCGAAGCTGAGATGGCGATCTCAGCTGCACGCGAGGCCTTTGACAATGGGCCGTGGCCCCGCCTGTCAGCTCGTGAGCGCGCGCAGAAGCTTCAGCAGTTTCACAATGCGATAATTGCCAGAACGGAAGAGATCGTCGCGTTGATTGTTGATGAAGCTGGATCGACCCAGCAGCTGGCACGCTTCATGCAATTTGGCATTCCTATGAAGCACGCCCAGTATTTTATCGACATTTGTACACGGCCCGCCGTCACCCCATTGATGAACGAGATTACGCCTCAACCTGATGGGACAAAAATGCTTGGGACAGGGGTCGTCGTACGAGAGCCAGTAGGCGTCGTAGCGGCTATCACACCTTTTAATTTCCCATTCTTTCTGAATGTCTCGAAAGTCTTTCCGGCACTCGCTGTCGGCTGCAGTGTGGTGCTGAAGCCGTCACCTTTCACCCCGTTCGAGGCACTGATTCTTGGCGATATCGCAGATGAAGTTGGATTGCCTCCAGGCGTTCTGAACATCATTACGGGTAGTAAAGAAGTCGGCGAAATAATTACCACCGACAAGCGGGTTGATTTGATCAGCTTCACGGGCTCGGACATTGTGGGAGCTGCGATTCAGGCGCAAGGCGCCCCGACGCTGAAGCGTGTTCTGCTGGAGCTAGGTGGAAAGTCTGCGCTAATTCTCCGCCCGGACGGCGATTTGCAACGCGCGGCCCGTTCGGGTCTCGGTGGCTTTACAATGCATGCCGGTCAGGGGTGCGCGCTTTTGACGCGCCATATCGTTCACAACTCAATTAGAGCGAAATACGTAGAGACTTTGAAGGGACTCGCTGCGGCGATTAAGATCGGAAATCCAAGAGATAAGTCTTCTACGATGGGCCCTCTCATCCGGGAATCGCAACGGGCGAGAACGGAAATGTACGTCGATATTGCCCTAAGCGAAGGGGCGGGTTTGGTCACGGGAGGCAGGCGCCCTGCGGGCCTGGACCGGGGTTATTTCTACGAACCAACGCTATTTGACGACGTCAAGAATAGCTTCCGAATCGCGCAAGAGGAAGTCTTCGGTCCAGTAGGCGTTGTAATTGGATATGACACCGACGACGAGGCGATCGCGATGGCGAACGATTCCAATTTTGGACTTAATGGGGCCATCTTCTCCGCTGACGCCGGCCGCGCCTACGAGATGGCCCTTAAAATACGAACTGGCGGCGTCTCTATCAATGGCGGTAGTGGGACCATGAGCAGTCATGCGCCGTTCGGGGGCATCAAACGTTCGGGCTATGGCCGCGAGTACAGCCACGAGGGTTTGAACGAATATACTTATATGAAGGCAATTTCATTCCATGCGGCGTGATCGTGTAGGCCTCGCTAGTTTTCGGTCGGAGAGAAGTGCGCCTTGAGTCTTGGGCCAACTCCGCTCGAAGCGGATGTATGCACGCCGGTTCCAGCGGCAACTGTCCTTCTTCTTCGGGAAAGTCCGAAGTTAGAAGTGCTGATGGTGAAGCGGGGAGCCACCAGGAATTTTGCATCGGCTCTCGTCTTTCCAGGTGGAAAGGTCTCGCGGGAAGATTGGGACCGCGGATGGTCCCACAGGGTATCCGGAGCGGACGGCCTTACTCCAGTAGAACGCGCGTTACGAATTGCTGGGTGGAGAGAGGTTTTCGAAGAAACAGGCCTGCTGCCATTCTTACCGCCTTCAATTCCCCGTCAGGATACGTTTCAAGCCCTTGTAAGACAGGCGGAAAGAGCACTTCCTCTCGATAAGATGGTTCCCTTCGCGCGATGGATTACCCCCCTATCGGGCAAGGAGCGATTCGACACACATTTCTATCTTGGTACAATCGAGGCGGGCGAGGCTATCTGCGATGGCTCTGAGACTGTTGCCGCGGAGTGGATGACGCCAAGCGATGCATTGATGAAGGAAGCATTGGGGCAGCATAAAATTGTATTCCCAACGCGGTGTAATCTCCGACGGCTGGCTGAAAGCCAAACGATAGCAGAGGCGTATCGAGCCGCCGCGGCGGTGCCGCCCATAGCCATTTTGCCAACGAAGCAAGAACGGGATGGGGTGACTTACAACGTAATCCCGCAGAACGCGGGATACGCCGTTTGTGAAGAGCCAATTGTAGTTTGATTATCTTACGGGAAGGCGCTGATGAACACTTCTGAGGGCATTGAACTAGAACACATCGCCGCTGTATCCGTGATTACTTTACGGAACGAAAAGAAGCGGAACGCTTTCACGCCGGAGATGAGAAGAGAGCTGACGGGTGCCATCGTATCGCTCAACAAGACCCCTGTGTGCCGGGTAATCGTGTTGACAGGTGCTGACGGTCATTTTTGCGCTGGCGCCGATGTCTCCCGTATGCGCGTGCCGGGTGCGGTGCCTCGGACCGTAATTCAAACGCGTGAAAATACCAAAGAGGTGGACCTTCTAATTGAGGCAATAATTGGAGCGCCGAAACCCATCATTGCTGCGGTTGAAGGTGACGCGTTCGGAGGCGGAATGGCCATTGCGGTTGCCTGCGACTTCGTTATCGCAACACGATCGGCACGTTTTGGTACTGCATTTACGAAGATCGGGCTGCTGCCGGATATGGGCATGCTCTATACGCTGCCTCAGCGCGTGGGATTGGCGAATGCTAAACGACTATTGATGCTGCCAAAAGCAATCGGCGGCGAAGAGGCTCATACACTTGGTATTGTCGACCAGCTGGCTGAGAGTTCTGCCCGGGAAACAGCGTTGATGTTAGCGGAAGAACTTGCCTCCGCGGCTCCGCTGCCCATTGCGTACATTAAAGCAGCCTATGCGGAGGGTGTGCTGACTTGGCGCGATGCGCTTCGCGCGGAGCTCGACTATGGCGCGCAAGTCAGTGCTTCGGCGGATTCAAAGGAAGGTGTATCGGCTCTAAAGGAAAAGCGGACGCCCAATTTCACCGGTCAATAAGAGTCTGAAGCTGACGGCCATTCGTAAGTATCGCATCTGCGGAGCTTGCGGGCCTGGAGAGTTTCCTGAAGAAGCCGTATAGCAGGAGATATTCTTCAAGCGAGAGTGCGCCATGTCAGATGTCTGGTCCTACGCAGGAAAGCGTGTTGCCATTACAGGATGCTTTTCGGGCATGGGTGAGGCTGCCGCCCGGGAGCTTGTGCGCATGGGGGCGGAGGTTCACGGTGTCGATATCAAGCCCTCGACTGCGAAGCTCGCATCATTTCATCAGGTGGACCTAAAGGATCCGCGGTCGATTGAATCGGCCGTAAAGGCCATCGGCGGCGAGATCGACGCGCTTTTTAATTGTGCTGGGCTTCCACAAACGTTTCCTGCGCTCGACGTCATGAAAGTTAATTTCATTGGCATGCGCTACTGGACAGAACAGTGGCTCCCCAGAATGAGAACAAACGGCGCGATTGCGACTATTGCTTCGAATGCGGGCCTCAATTTTATGGGACGCCTTGCGACGACGCAGGAATTCCTCAGCAACACTGGATTTGATACGGCGGCAAAATGGGTAGAAGACCATCCTGACGTCGTCAAGGAGGGGTACGTCTTCTCTAAAGAGGCGATAATTGTTTGGACGATGATGCAGGCCGCGGAGCTGATCACGAAGGGCATCCGTGTCAATTGCATCTGTCCTGGACCTACCGCGACGCCGATGATGCCGGACTTCGAGAAGGCGGCTGGCACCGCCGTCATCGATGTCTTTACACTCCCGTCCAAGCGCCGTTCGACACCTGAAGAACAGGCGTATCCGCTGCTGTTTGTAAATAGCGGCGCGGCAAGTTACATCAATGGCGTAAGTCTGCCAGTCGACGGCGGATTTTCCGGCGCCGTTTCCGTCGGGAAAATCAAGCTCGCCGAACTTCTGCCGCGGAAACGTTGACCGCCGGAGGAATGGCGTGTCCTTTTTTTATGATGAGACCCAAACACAGATTGGCGAGCAGGCAGCTCGTGTTCTGAAGGCAGCCTATTCCGCGCATCGGCTCAGGGTGCTTCTCGAACAAAAGGGCGATTGGGACCAATCATTCTGGGGACTTTGTCAGTCCCAAGGCTGGACCGGCATTACCCTCCCCGAGGAGTATGGAGGTTCAGGACTCGGCCTCATTGAACTTGGTTTGATCGCTGACGCTTGTGGGCGGGTGGCGATTGGCGCTCCGTTCCTGGGAACGTCGTTTGGATTATCTGAGGCCATTCTGCGATGGGGCACAGCTGATCAGAAGTCCAAATGGTTGCCGCAGCTTGCCTCCGGGGACGTCATTGGTGCAATTGCCTTCGCAGAGGCAGGCAGCGCACTTCCGCCTAAACCTTCATTGGTATTGGCCGACGGTCGACTGCACGGCACAAAGCCAGCTGTGCCTGGTGCGGGCGGGGCTCAGATTGCGGCGGTTCATGCTACCGACGTGCAAGGCGAAGTCACGATTGCGTTGGTCGAACTGGGGGTGGCTAGGGTCACCCGAACCTTACTCGATACCTTCGACAACAGCAGGTGTAGCGCAGATCTGGTGTTCGATGGAGCTCCGGCGATCAAGCTCGCGACTCCAAATGGCCTTGATGCGGCGTTGCATATTACTCGCCTCCAGGCGGTGCTGACCGCGCACGAGCAAGTCGGCGGTGCTCAGGTTCTACTCGAAATGACCCGCGACTTTGCCAATCAACGTATGGCATTTGGCCAAAGGATCGGAGTGTTTCAAGCAGTCAAGCATCGTCTTGCCGAAGCGTACATTCTCATCGAGATGGCCCGTGCCAATGCCATGACCGCCGCCGCGGCGGCCGGCAGCCCCGGGTTTGCACGTGCAGCGGCGGCTGCGCGGATTAGTGCCACCGAAGCTTACGACACCGTAGCCCGGGATGCTGTACAGCTTCATGGCGGAATCGGGGTGACATGGGAGGCGGATCTGCATTTGCATCTTCGCCGCGCGCGAACTTTAGCACTGGAACACGGATCGCTGTTGTTCTGGGAGGACGAGCTAGTTTCCAACCTGCGCAGCGCGAGCGCCTCATGACAGATATGATTGCTTATAGGGAAGATGCGCATCGCTGGCTTACCAGCCAGGCATCTAATTTTGGTCGGGAGGCGCGCCGGCATCTTACGGAGGACGAGGATATTGCGCTCGGCCGCCGTTGGCAGCGGGCCAAATTCGATGCGGGTTACGCGGGCATAACTCTCTCGAAGGAACACGGGGGGCAGGGTCTTAGTCCTCTCGAGAAATTGATCTTCGAGCAAGAGGAAGCGCGGTTCGGATTCCCCAGCAATTACTTTGCGATCACCATGGGGATGCCTGTACCCATCATGCTGCGTTACGCACCGGAGGAGATTAGAAACGAAGTCGCCAAGGCTGCCCTCCGCGGTGATGCCATCTGGTGTCAGCTATTCTCCGAACCCAGCGCAGGGTCTGATCTCGCTGGCCTTCAGTTGCGTGCGGTGCGCGATGGCGATGGCTGGGTTCTGAACGGTCAGAAGTTGTGGACCAGCTGGGCTCATAAAGCGGACTATGGGATTATCCTTGCGCGTACTGACCCAACGGTCCCGAAGCATCGAGGAATTACGTTCTTCTGGCTCGACATGAAGCAGCCAGGCATCACGGTTCGCCCAGTGCGCCTCATGCACGGGGAACATGATGTCAATGAGGTATTCTTTGATGATGTCCGTATTGCCGATATCCAGCGCCTGGGACCAGTTGGTGGTGGCTTTGGGGTTGCCCTGGAAACGCTGGTCATCGAACGCTATTCGGCAACAGATCCCGCGGGCTTCGGTCCGCATCTCTCTCTTTTGATTTCACAGGCTGAGGAGGTGAAGCTGGGTGGTAGAGCCGCAATTGAGGATGGCCGCGTGCGGCGTGAAATTGCGCGCGCGTACGCGATGCGGTCGGCCCTAGAATCCATTCATAAACGCGCCCTTCTGGCGCTTGCCTCCGGAATGCGGCCCGGTCCCGAGGGCGCCATCCACAAGCTTGTTTCAGTGCGGTCGCGGCAGCGATTGTCGGAATTCGCGATGGACATGCAGGGAATGTCAAGTATCCGCTATCATCACAACGCATTCAGCCAGGAGAATTGGACCGTCTCTTGGCTCGCAGCGCCAACCGGTCGTATTGCCGGCGGGGCGGACGAAATGCTGCTCAATACAATTGCTGAGCGGATCCTCGGATTGCCGCAGGACTACCGGCCGGACAAAGGAATTCCATTCAACCAAATTCCACGATGATGTGACGCGCACGAGAGTGAGTGGGCATGAACGAAAGCCTATTGGGTAAGTACGCGGTCGTCACGGGCGGCTCTAGAGGTATTGGACAGGTTTTCGCTCGGGCGCTGGCTGCGGAGGGCGCGCGAGTGGCGGTCCTTGCGCGGCAATCGGCTGATCTGTTGGCTACTGCAGCGATGCTAGGGAACCACGCAATTGCGATTGCCTGCGACATTTCAGATCCTGGCTCCGTTAGAAAGGCGTTCTCACAAATCGCAGAAACGTTTGACCACATCGACATTGTGGTCTGTAACGCGGGAATTGCGACGCTGCAGAAAATCGAGACGGCAACGGACAACGATATTCAGCGTGAGTTTGCGACCAATCTGCTTGGACCAATATACTGCACCCGCGAAGCTATTCCGCAGTTGCGCAAGTCACAGGGTGGCGACATTTTGTATGTCTCCTCCGAAAGCGTTCGCATGCCGCTACCATACTTAGGTCCGTACGCGGCATCGAAGGCCGGTTTAGAAACTTTTGCGACTGCGATGCGCAGCGAACTGCGGGACGAAGCGATACGCGTGACGATCCTGCGCTCAGGATCGGTTGAGGGCGGCGGCATGACGGCAGGATGGAATCCCACATTAAAGCAGGAATTCTTTGCGATGATTGAGAAGACTGGTCATGCCGCGATGATTGGGCGGCAGGCAGCTTCAAAGGCCAGTGTTGCGGAGGTTCTACTTAAGATTCTCACCTTGCCGCGCGATGTAAATATCGATCTCGTCGAAGTCCGCGCGCGCTAGCACTCGCGCAGTCCCCTGCGTTCTCTAATGTGCGGCGATAGTCACTGACCCGGTCGGGCGGCCTGGCCTCCCTCGCGTTGCTTCATAAACATTCGTGTAATATCACCTGACGTGACAGCCCGAAGCGGAGCGTTCGCGTCAATCGGAGTCGGACCGCCGAATGAAAGAGGAGTCAGGTCAACCACGCCGGCCTGGGACCGTAGGGCTCCGACCGTACATTTGTCCCGGCCGCCCATTTTACCAAGCGCGTCAAATTTGAAAGCCTTTAGCGCGTTCTCATGGGTGATCTTGTTTATCTTGCTGTCTGACAGTCCCTTGAGCGTGCGGTAAAGATGCTCAGGTGCCTCTGGCCAAAGAGTGTCAGAATGCGGATAATCGCATTCGTAACAAACAATATCCTCACCGATCCAATCCAAGTTCGCGATCCCGAACTCATCGTCGATGAAACACGTGATGAAGTGCTCGCGGAATACGTCGCTGGGCTTCTTTCCCTTGCCGAAGTCGGCGTGGGTCCAAGCATGATGATGGGAATGCGTGAAGTCAGCCCGTTCCAAGAAGTATGGTATCCATCCGATTCCACCTTCAGACAGGGCGATGCGCAGGTTCGGATACCGTTGGAGGGCCTTGAGATGAAGCCAATCGGCTGCTGAGTTTGCGATCGAGATTGGCATCGTGGTGATCCATGCGTCGATCGGAGATTCCATAGACGCATGCGGCGCCTGGGCACCGGTACCTATGTGCACACAAATAACCACTTGGTTTTCAGCGCACGCTTTCCAAAGAGGCTCCCAATGTTCGCTGTGAATGCTAGGCAGTCCCTTGAGGGAGGGATTGTCGCTAAACGAAACGGCGTGGCAGCCCTTCGCCACTACACGCTTAATCTCTGCGACCGTTGCGGCCACATCCCAAAACGGGAGCACCGCTAGTGGAATGTTCCGGCCCGGGTATCCGCCGCAAATTTCATCGATGTGCCAATCATTGTACGCTTTGAGTAGCGTTAAGGCATTGGCCTTGTTCTCAAAATCGAGGAACAGCGATCCATCGAATCTGATCACAGTGGGAAAGTTCAGGGACGCAAGAATGCCGTTGGCATTCATGTCGCCAATGCGCGCCTTTATATCCCATGCGCCAGGACGCATCTGTTTAAGGGAAGCTGGCTCGCAGCCGTACTCTTCCTTCACGCGGCCTGCGACCGCATTTAGACCAACTTGGCGGACCGTTCGACCTTCATAAATCCAATAATCAGCCCCGTTTTCATCGGTCAGCATCCTAGGCGCAAATCGCTTTTGCGCTTGCGTGAGGTGGTTGTCGTACATCGTGGGCGGTTCGACCAGATGATCATCAACGCTCACCAAGACTAGATCATCGAGCTTCAAGCCATCCTCCTGAAAGAGATGGAATTATTGGGCCGAAATACGCCATGTCACGTAGCACTGTCGGCCACGCTAGCGTCTCAATAGGGTAAAGTCGCTCTTTTCCCGGTCCCAGGTGGCAGGCGTTACGCCTTCATCGCGTAGTTGATATTTGAGGACGCGCCCGACCGGATTTTTGGGAAGTTCTGATCGAAACTCGACATATCGAGGGACAGCGAAATAGGGAAGGTGATCGGTCGACCAGCGGCACAGATCAAGTTCACCGACTGATATTCCAGCGCGCAATGTCGCGGTAACTTTCAGATCGTCCTCGATTCCAGAAAAGACGGCATGGACTGCAACCTCGGCGATCGCCGGATGCTTTCTGAATACGGCCTCCACCTCCATTGAGGAGATATTTTCGCCGCGCCGGCGTAGGTAGTCTTTCTTCCGGTCGACAAAGTAGAAGAACCCATCTGCGTCAAATTTTCCGATGTCGCCAGTATGGAACCACATATTCCGCATGGCTTTCTGTGTATCCGCTGGTCGATTCCAGTAACCCTCGAACATCACATGTGGCTTGCGCGGCCGAACTATAACCTCGCCCGGCGTGTTCGGAGGCAGTTCGTGATCATTATCGTCAACGATCCGAACGTCGAAGATATCGTTTCGTCTTCCGGAGGTACCAGGAGGACGGTACTCCGTAACCGGGATGCTTGTGACCATTGCGCATTCCGATAGACCGTAGCCGCCCGTGGCGGCGTATTTAACGCCAAACCGTTCCTTCCATTTTTCCTGCAAAGGTGGAGGAAACGGCGCGCCTCCAACGAGACGGATCTGGCCGTGGCAGCTTGCCATTGCATCGCTATCCGGTGCGTCAGCAACCAGTTGCAACATGGTCGAAAGCAGATTCGTCGTCGTCGCGCGAGTCCGGAGGATCTCGGGCCAGAAGTTAGATACGGAAAATCGCGGATAGATCGCTGCTTTCGCACCGAAGAGCAGAGCCGGAATCACGGTCGCCGTGTACATGTTGAGATGGAAACCCGGTAAGGGGGTCCAGATCACGTCGCGATTGCTAATGCCTTGGCCAGAGCCAATTTGTCGAGCCAGATTGCACACATAGTTGTGGCTGATCATGCAGCCCTTCGAAAGACCAGTGGTGCCACCCGTATAGATCAGCATGGCGAGGTCGCCAGGCCTCGGTGCGGTAAGCTCGCCGCATGCTTGATCGCTAAAGGCTTGGGTGAAGGGACGCGTGGAGATGCGCGTGCCGGAAATTTGCGAAGTAGGCTCTTTGATTAGGAGTACCTCGACAGAATCAATCTCGGATTCGATCGCAATAACTCGTTCAGCATACAAGTTCTCTGCAATTACTAGTCGTGTGGCACTGTCATTGATTTGGTGACGCAGAAATTCCCCTTTGTAGGCGGTGTTAATAGGAACGTTGATCGCTCCAATTTTTGAAGTGGCGAGCATAAGGAGAATTTGTTCGATACAATTATCGAGCAGTGACACGATGCATTCGCCGTGCTTGACCCCGAGCGCTTGCAGTCCGTGTGCAAGACGCGTGCTTTCGCGATCGAGGTAACCCAAGGTGAATTTGCGCGCGGAGTAGTCAATAAATTCGAATTCCGGCCCGGACCGGGCCAGGGCACGGGCGAAGACTTCTAGAATCGTGGACTCGGTCCCCGTGGACCAAACCTCAAAGTTGTTGGCGCCCGCATCATTCGGCGTCTTATCGGGAATCTGTTGTGGTTCTCGGTGAACACTCAACACGTCTCTCCATAGAATTGAAATGGAGTCCTACCGCACCTAAGAGGCTGGCCGCGATATAAAATTGAATAAGGCTCAAGTTTTCTTGACTGAGTGTCAAATTTTCACATAAAGTATCGCTATCACGATGAGCGGAGTAACGACGATGGGTGCTGTCGGAACAAAGATCGTCAAATCGGCGGGTCGAGTCGTAGAGCTCCTAGAGTTCTTCGACCGGGATCGCGCAGAAATCACTGTGATGGATGTCGTAAGGACTTTGGATTATCCCCAATCCAGTGCATCAGAATTGCTGCACTGCCTGGTATCGCTGGGCTATCTCACCTACGACCGTTATCGCCGCACTTATCAGCTTACCGCGCGTGTTGCGCTGCTCGGAGCATGGGCCCACCCAGATCTGTTTCGCAGTGGACAGCTTCTGTCTGTCATCGATCACCTGGTCGCGGAGACGGGTGAAACCGCGGTTATTGGCGCGATCGATGGCGGCGTGTGGTTACGCTACATTCATGTAGCGTCCCACTCAGCATGCAGCGTTTCCGGCATTAATCGCGGTATGACTCGTTCGCCGATTCATTCCGCGCTCGGACGCGTCATGCTTTCACATTGGTCCGAAAACAAGATTCAACACATCGTGCACCGCCTGAATGCCGAAGAGCAGTGTGCCGAACGCAGAATTCGAGTGCCGGATCTGTTGGAAGCTCTGCGCGGTGTCGCCGACGCAGGTTATGCCGTCGTATCAGACGAGGACGGTGGCGAGCATCCGATGGTGGCCGTCAATATACCGGTCGAAAATGGGGTTCAGCAGCTCGCCTTAGGTTTGACTTTCTCGCCGGCTCTAATGCCTGACGTTGCCAACCTCGCCAAGACGCTGCAAAACGCCTTGAACCTATCTTCGAGCATCAGCGTTTCGCTGGGGACATTAGTTCCGTCAGTATGGAAATCTGAGCTTCACGCAGAACGTCGGATGTAAATGGCGCGTTGGACGTGTTTCGTCTGACCGCGTATAGCTCCGACGTGCCCGCGAGGCGATCAACGGCTGCGAAGATTACGGCAGCGCGCGCCCGCGCTTCCTGCGCCGTAAATTCGCCGTGGGCGATTGAGAGAACGCTGGCAAGCCCGTTGATGAGGGGAAGGCTTCCTTCGAGGCGCATCTTCAAGAACCGCGCTTCTCCACGATCTGCCTCCATATTCCGGATGCTGAGAATGTCGCGATGCCGATCCCAATACGCCCGGTACGTCTGCACAAATTTCGCTGCATTAGCAGCCGTGTTTTGATCATGCCTCCAGGCTGTGATGACCTCGAGCACATCCTCAATGTCACCGGTGACTTGTAGACAAAGAGCGTACAC
The DNA here is from genome assembly GCA_965279655.1 of Rhodospirillaceae bacterium. GTDB lineage: Bacteria > Pseudomonadota > Alphaproteobacteria > Rhodospirillales > Rhodospirillaceae > SCTM01. Next base: position 2,022,363 of record OZ257255.1, on the reverse strand, counting down.
CAAATCGTTTACGTCGGTAAAATAATGGTAAAAAGTCCCGGGAGACGTGTTGACCATTTTCGTTATTGCGGCCGCGTTCAGGCGTACCGGCGATTCATTTCGGAGAAATTGGCGCGCTGCTTCCATCAGTCGATGTCGCGTGCCAGAGCCCTTATGGCCAAGCAGTTGACCTTGGCGCGCCGCGGCCGGAGCTGGTGCATGCTTGGATTTCATCTAAGGCCCAGCCGAAGCATTAACGCGGGTTCATCCGAATAGCGCCATCTAAGCGAACGTCTTCACCATTGAAGTAGGTATTACGGCACATCTCCAAGGCAAGACTTGCGAACTCATGCGGCTCACCAAGACGCTTAGGAAATGGAACTTGAGCACTTAAGGCCCTCCTAGTCTCGTCGCGAGCGCCAGCCATTGCTGGTGTATTAAATACTCCGGGAAGGATGGTGTTACAACGAATACCCTCTGGCGCCATGTCCCGAGCAATGGTCAATGTCATGCCGACAATGCCGGCTTTCGAAGCCGAATAGGCTGCTTGTCCAGGTTGGCCGTCTTCTGCTGCGACGGATGCAGTATTAATGATGACGCCTCGCTCCCCATCCTCAAGCGGGTCGAGGGTCAACATGCCTGCCGCGGATTTCGCGATACAGCGAAATGTGCCAACTAAGTTTACTTGACAGACCCAGTCGAATTTTTCGACTGGGAAATGGCGAATCTCGCCCGTTTCTTTGTGCCGAGATGCCGTCCGGATAGCGTTTCCGCCACCCGCGCAATTAATCAGAATCCGCTCTTGCCCATGTAGTTCGCGCGCGCGCGCAAATCCTGCATCCACGCTGGCATCCGAGGTAACGTCCACCTCGCAGTAGCCAACGCCCAGCTCATCGGCAATCATCTTTCCGCGACTGGGGTCACGGTCAAAAATCGCAACTTTAACGCCCAATGCGCTCAGAGCCCGAACGGATTGTTCTCCGAGGCCTGATGCGCCGCCCGTTACGACGGCAGAGATCGTAGAGTCGAGTTTCAATGTGCGGCCTTCCCTGCTTAAGAATCTTTCTCAAGCGGATAAATACCAGTCAGTTCCGAGTCACAAAAGCCTGACGCCCCGTCAGAGAGGATTTGCGGGACACATTCCGCAGACGCGATGGATGGCTATAGCCGATTGCGGGCACGTGCCTTTTCTGCCGACGACGAGTTGTCGCTGCTAAGCCAGTGGCTCAAACAATGGAAGCCAGATGTCATGATGTTGCTCGAACATGACTTTGACACGTTGACCAATTCGGACATCTGTCGGTTTGCAATTAACAATGCGTGTTGTAAGTCGCAGTGCGCGTTGTTCGTCAAGCTCAACCACGCCCAGCACGAAGGGCAACGCAAGACCTTCTCGCCAAGGCTGGTAGTTGAGCGTGAAGCTGACGACCATTCCTAACCCGGTCACGGCCTCCGGTCTAACATCCCGCGATAGGCATCGGCTGCAGACTGGCATGGGAGTGTGGATGTAGTACCGACAGCTAGCGCAACGCATTATATGCAGCGCGCCGTCGCGACCGCCTTGCCAGAAGCTAGCCGTTTCTGGAGTTACCTCGGGAAGCATTATGCCGGAGTGAGCCATCGTTTCCCCGATCTCTCAAGTTTTGCCTGACATACTCGTTTTTGTTCGGACGCGGACGGCCTAGGCTTAATCACCTGCCGCTGCGCCGTTCGCTAAGGGCGTCGACGGTGACGAGATTTTTCGAGTTTAGGCATTGACCGTCAGATTTCCAGAGCAATCCAGCGCGATCACAGGGGTTGGTACCTCCGCAGTCGGACGTCGGCTGGGACTTAGCGGCTTGTCGCTCACCATCGATGCGGTTCTCGCCGCGGTCAAGGACGCGGGACTATCGGTCAAAGACATCGATGGTATGGCGTGCTGGCCAGGGTTCATGCCGTCAGGCCGCGGGATGTCGCCTGTATCGATATGGGAAGTTAAAGAAGCACTTAACCTCGGCCTCAACTGGTATTGTGGAGGTTCTGAAGGGCCAGGCCCTCTTTCCGCTCTATTGAATTCATCGATGGCCGTGACGACACGTCAAGCGCGGCATGTCGTTGTATTCCGAACATTGACTGAGTCATCATTCCAAGGCTCGGCAGGGCGTGGCGCGGTGGGAAGCGGCGCCAGAGGAGGACGCAATAATAGCCGGTACCTCTGGATGCTGCCATTTGACGCTCTGTCAGCGGCAAATTGGACGGCGATGTACGCGCAGCGGCGCTTTCATGAGTTCGGAATGACCCGGGAGCAGCTCGCGCAAGTCGCGCTCAATGCGCGGAGAAATGCCGCTCTCAATCCGCAGGCGGTCTATCGCGATCCGCTGACACTAGAAGATTATCTCGGTGCGCGAATGGTCTCATCGCCACTGTGTCTTTACGACTGCGATGTGCCGGTGGACGGCTCTATAGCGCTCGTTGTCTCGCACGTCGATGAAGCAAGGGACCTAAAGAATCCCGTCGTGCGGATAGAAGCGATTGCCGGCTCCCTGACTGGTCGCGATAGCTGGGACCAGCGAACGGATCTTACCGGAATGGCTGCTGAAGATGCAGCTGCCGCGATGTGGAAGCGCACGAGTTTGACGCCGCACGACGTAGATATTGCTCAGCTCTACGACGGCTTCAGCATCTATGTCCCTATGTGGCTGGAGGCGCTGGGCTTCTGTGGCCGTGGTGAAGGAGGAAGCTTTATTGAGGGCGGTCAGCGGATTGCGCTCGACGGGCAGCTTCCTCTGAATACCGCTGGTGGTCAATTATCAGCGGGACGTCTACACGGGCACGGTCTTCTTCACGAGGCCTGCACCCAGCTCTGGGAGCGAGGTGGGGCTCGCCAAGTACGGGGAAATCCTCGAGTTGCGGTCGTCGCCGGGGGAGGGGGGCCTCTGGCCGCCTGCGCCCTCCTTGTGCGGGAGTAAGAAAATATAGGGTCGACCATTTTGCGGTGCACACTCCGCATTTGCGATGATGTGCAAACATCGCGCTCTGGCCGTTGCAAAGCCTAACAAACCTGCCCATTGACGGGTCATAGTGTTTTCCGAGGAACAGAGGAACTGCTCTGTGACTCTGATCTGTCGGAGTTTTGGATGAGGTCCGCATACATTGTTTCTGCTACCCGCACTGCTGGAGGGCGCAAGAACGGCCGGCTTAGAGAATGGCATCCAGTAGATCTGAGCGGCTTGACCATTGACGCTCTGCTGAGCCGAATTGATCTCGATCCCGCGGCGGTGGAAGACGTGATTTGGGGATGTACCGGCCAAGTCGGCGAACAGTCATCCAATATTGCACGGTGGGCGGCCCTGTCCTCTCGACTACCGGAAAGCGTGCCTGGTGTGACTGTTGATCGCCAATGTGGATCGAGTCAGCAATCTCTACATTTCGCGGCTCAAGCGATTTTGGCTGGAACCCAAGATGTCGTCATTGCGGGCGGCGTCGAGAACATGACACGGCTGCCGATGGGCATCGGCGGCATTCTCGGTATGGAGCACGGTTACGGCAAACCTGCTGGAAAACGAGTGATGGCTCGATACCCTAACAGACCGGCCGGGGGTCAGTTCGGCGGTGCCGAGCTCGTCGCTCAAAAGTACAACATTTCCCGGGAAGACATGGATCGCTATGCCCTGCGCAGTCATCAATTGGCGCGCGCAGCGACCGAAGCTGGAAAATTCAAGAACGAAATACTTCCCGTAGAAGGTCTAGCGTCAGACGGCAGCACGTCCCTGCATGACAAAGACGAGGGCATTCGTTTCGATGCGACCTACGAATCAATCAGCGCCGTCCGCCTGCTTAAGGAAGGGGGCCGAATTAGTGCTGCGAACTCCAGCCAGATTTGTGATGGCGCTTCGGGTGTCATCGTCGCGAGTGAAAAAGCAATCAAAGATCACGGCCTCACGCCGTTGGCGAGGATTCACGGTATGACGGCGCTAGGTCACGATCCGATTACCGTGGTGGAAGGCCCGTTGCCGGCGACCGCTCACGCTTTGAAGAAGCTTGGCATGACGATTGATGACATTGATCTTTTTGAAGTCAACGAAGCATTTGCCAGCGTTCCCCTGGCTTGGCTTAGTGCTACAGGCGCGGATCCCGCAAAGCTCAATGTTCACGGAGGAGCGATTGCTCTTGGCCATCCGTTGGGTGCGACGGGGACGAAACTTATGACGACTTTGATCTATGCGCTGGCCGATCGCGGCAAGCGGTTTGGTCTGCAGGCGGTATGCGAAGGTGGGGGGATGGCAAACGTCACAATCATTGAGCGGCTTTGAATGCTTTGATGCGGGAAGCAATGCCGAGCGCTCGGTGTGCTCGATGCTGAGCTAGCGAGCGCCACCCGCGCTGAATTCGATGGCAGCTGACGTGCGATCATTCCTCCTTCAATTTATGCGGCGCATCATTCACTAGCACCGCGGGTTCTGCGATCCAGACGATAAAGCTTCCGTAACATTCCGTTTCTTGAGCCGCAGGCGTTACTCGCAGTTTTCAAGAAGAACGCTCAGATCACTGTGCCACCGCAGAATCACGTACAGCCGGGGTGGGGGAGATACATGGCATTTGTGTCAGAGGTTTCGATCGGGGATGCTGCTTGGACCCGTGGGCGCCGCTATGGTGTTTTGGGCATTCTCAGCCTGCTAACCGTCATCAATTTCGTTGACCGACAGGTTATCTCAATCCTGATTGAACCTATTAAGCGGGATCTACACGTCAGTGATTCCATTATGGGTTTGCTCACAGGTCTTCCATTCGCGTTGTTCTATGTAGTCGCGGGTATTCCCATGGCCCGGTTGGCTGATACGGGCGTGCGGCGCACTCTTCTCGCGGCTTGCGCCGGCTTCTGGAGCGCTATGACCGCTTTGTGCGGGCTGGCAGGGAATTTTGTTCAATTACTTCTGACTAGAATTGGCGTTGCTGTTGGCGAATCAGGGGGCGCACCATTCACCCAGTCTCTCGTCAGTGATATTTTTCCCAAGTCTCAGAGAGCTACGATCTTTGGTATTCTAACCGCTTCGCAAGCGATCGGAATGGCCTTGGGCGTATTTATCGGCGGCTGGCTCAACATGTCTGTGGGCTGGCGTATGGTTTTTATTCTTACCAGCTTGCCCGGATTCTTGCTTGCTCTGGTGCTGTTGATGTTTGTGCCGGAACCGCGGCGCGGTATGGCAGACAATGTAGTCGTAGAGTCGGCAAAGAGTGAATCGATCTGGCTAGCGATTGGAGCGGTTTGGGCTGATGCCGTGTCTCGGTGGATTCTAATCGCATTGAGCTTTGCGGGCTTTGCCGGGTACTCCTTTCTAAGCTGGGGTCCTACGTTTATGATCCGCTCGCACGGCATGACGACTGGCAGCGCCGGCCTCGGCATTGGTCTCGCAATATTTTCCGGTCTCAGTTTAGGTAGTCTGGTCGCGGGCCCGCTTTCTGATTTCCTAGGCCGCCAGAACGACCGCTTCTACCTTATCGTATCTGCTGTTGGAATTTTGCTGTCGATCCCCGCCGGACTGGGCTTCCTACATGTCTCCGAGCCCCAAGTCGCGTTGGTCTGTTTCTTTTTGTTCACGCTATGCATTGCGTTTATCCAACCGCCCTCGATGGCATTGCTGATGACGCGAACCGGCCCGGTACGGCGCGGCGCAGCGTCATTCCTGACCAATCTTGCTTATAATCTTTTTGGAGTTGGCATCGGTTCATTCGGTGTCGGTGTCATCAGCGACGCTCTGACGGAGATGCTTGCAGGAGAAAGTCTTCGTGGAGCTCTTACAATGACCATGGCATCCGGTGCGGTATGTTGCGCGGGTGCATTCCTCTGGGGCGCCAGAGCTATGCAAAAGCCTTAACCGGCCAAGGAGATTTCTCCATGCATGACCGCATCGGCTTTGGTCTTCTTTTAACGATCTTGGTTGCGGCCGAACTCACTTGTTCGCTGGAATCGACGATGATCTACGTTGCCCTCGCTTCTCTTTATCAGGAGTACGGTGATCCGGCGCATGTCGGCTGGGTAATAACGGCATTCCTGCTGACCGCCGCCGGTACAGCGGCCGTTTGTGGACGGCTCGGCGACATCTACGGACGCAGCCGAATGCTGGTGATTACATTGGGTGTTGCAGCTGCTGGGTCTGCCCTTAGTGCAGTCGCGAGCAGTCTTACTATGATCATTGCCGGCCGTGTGCTTCAGGGAGCATCAATGGCGATACTCCCGCTTTGTTACGGGTTGCTCCGTGAACACGCCGCGAAGGATCAGATTGCTTTCGGCGTGGGTATTTTGGGGGCGACGTACTCGATCGGTGTCGCCATGGGTGCGGTAATTGGCGGCGTCATTGTTGAGACCTTGCATTGGCAAGGCATCTTCGTCGTCAGTGGGGTGCTCGCCGGGTTCACGCTACTGCTTGTAATCCTCGTATTGCCGTCTTCACCAGTACGACGCCACGAGGGGCCTTTTGATGTCCCGGGGGCGCTTCTGCTTGTCCCCGGCGTCGCACTTCTGTTGTTGAGTATTGAGCGCGTATCGAAGGATGGATTGGGGAGCGGGACTGCGTTGTCCATGCTCGGTACGGGAATATTTTTGATTGCGGTTTGGATATGGCATGAACTGCGGCATCCGAACCCGCTGATTCAGGTACGGCTATTGTATAGCCGTGAGATACTCTTTGCCAATCTCGGCATGTTCCTTTTCGCCTTGGGGCCGCTACTACAAGTTATCGTACTTATGCCACTTCTCCAGCAGCCGACGTGGAGCGGTGTGGGACTGGGCGTAAGCGCAATTACAGCAGGTCTATTTAAGACGCCGTCTAACATAACGGCGAGCCTGGTAACCGTAGCGGCGGGCTACTTCGCACGGCGGATTGGTCTGCGGCAGATAGTGCTGATAGCTATTCTCACCTGTACCGTGAGTTGGACCATCGCGATTTTTTATCATCAATCTGTCTGGATGATTGTCGCGTTCCTGACCGTTCTCATGGCGCCTGCAGCCTCCGTAGCATTTGCGTTTATTCCCAATTTGGTTCTTGAAGCCGCGCCAGAAGACAGAGTCTGTGAGGCGACGGGGCTGACGCAGGTTATTCGCTCGATAGGAATGGCGATTGGGGCGCAATTGCTCGCGTTGCAGCTTTCTACTGGGATGGTAAGCAATCCAAATGGAAATGGCCAACAGCTGCCGAGCGATGCGGCGTATACGTTAGCTATGATATATATCGCGCTGTTCTCACTGCTTTCTTTCTTTGCAATTCTGTATGTGCCGAAGAGGCATGCAAAGCAGATGGAGTCCGCATTAGTGACGGCTTGACTAGAAGGAATTCGCATACGTGGCTTGTCGATCGGTCAATTCCCGCTACTAATCGAGCAGCTAGAGTCGAGGGGTCTCAATGAAGATACGCGTGATTGATGGACGCTGTTGTGGTCATGCGCGCTGTGCTGAAGTAGCGCCGGACGTATATTCTCTAGATGATGTTGGGTATTTGACTAAGGCGCCGGAGCAAGTCGCACCCGATCAGTTTGAAGCCGCGCGGCGCGGCGCCTCCGCCTGTCCGGAGCGGGCAATTGAGATCGTCGAGGATTGATTCATTCGTCGACATGAGCCAGTCAGGCCGCGTTTACCAGTCCTGACGTAATCATTTGCTCGATTTCGTCTTGCGCAAAGCCGAGATCACGCAAGATGGACCGACTGTGTTGACCGGTGACTGGCGCGGCGGAATCCAAGCGCGTTTCCATATTTCCAAAATCCCAGAAGGAGCCTACCTGCGTGAATTTACCGTAGTTTGCGTGCGGCAGCGTCGCGACAAGTCCGGAGGCGGCATTGGCTGGATCGTCCAGAAAGGTGTCGCAATAACCGGTCGGCGCTGAAACGGCCGTGGCGCTGGCGGTTGTTGCGGCTTCTATTCCTTCAGCGACAGTGTGAGAAGAAAACCAGGCTTCGAGATCTACCGCTGTTGCGGTACGCAGACGGCGCAGAGCGACATCGCCGGCGTGGAGATAGAGCCACCCATCGATTGCGCGATAGAGGCGCCGGCCAGCACTGAGTCCGTACTGCATAGGATCAATGTGCTCAAAGTCGGTGAGCGAGCCATCGGCGAGTTGAACGGACTCCGTCGTGAGCGCGGCGGCTCCCAAAATCGACGCGGCGACGGCTTGGCCCTTACTGCTCGTAAGGCGAGCCTTCATCGCGAGAAGCGTGGCTAGGACGGAGGAGAGAGCCGCAAGATGATCCATCATGCCAAAGCGGCACCAGCTGGGGGGGTTCTCCGCCCCGCCTGTTTCGCGTTCCCACCCGCTAAACGCCTGCATAAGTTGGTCAAAGCCCGGCCAATCGCGGCGAGGGCCTTGAGGCCCATAGGAACTCACGTGACTGTAGATAATATTTGGGTTGATTTGCGACAGGGCCTCATAGCCCAGACCAAGTCGTTCTGCCGCGGGCATACGGAGATTGTGATGTACGACGTCGGCATCACGTATGAGGCGCTCGATCACGGGACGCGCGCGTGGATCGCGTAGATTGAGTGCCAGAGATCGTTTATTGCGGTGAGCCGCCTGAAATGCCCAGCCTGCCATGCGCATAGGGTCCCCGGTTATCGGTTCGACCTTGATGACTGTCGCGCCCAGGTCCGCTAGCAACAACGCTGCCAGCGGACCCGCCAGAAAAGCTCCGAAGTCGACGACTTTGATGCCCTCAAGCAAATAGCCGGACTTTTTGCATGCTGCAGATCGCGGCTTGTGGTTGGGAAGGTTCCAACCTTCCAGAACGGACGCGCGGTCACCATCCAGTGTCGGCGCGGCATTTCTAACGGAAGGATCGGGTGTAACTTTGATTCCGATTGATGGTTGCAACGTAGGTCCGAAGAGCGGGTCGTGGACAGGCACGACGTATCCACATTCTCGCGCCTGCTGATCCATATAGACAGTGCCCATCTGCTCAGCGGACATGGCGGGGACGTCGGATGACCACAGTGCTGCCAGCCATTGTTCACCGTCGCGCTGCTTGAAGGCTCTCTTTAGCTTCTCGAAGTTGCTAAGCGATGCGCCATCAGGCAATGGCAAATTTGCGATTGTCTCCTGCAACAGCGGGCATTTGTCGAATGGAGGCATGACGTGTATCCATCGACCGTCGGCACACTCGAATAGCGTCGCCGGGTTTCCGCGAGAGGTTGTTGCGATAGACGCGTCCGCCCTCTCCGCGCGAAATCGGAAGAACTGCCCGGCTATAAGCGCGCCTTGAAGAAGACTCGTCTTGACCGGGCCGATCGGTCCGCCTTGGGAGAGACTGATCAAGCGTGCGACGATACCGTTTGCCGTAAGGTACGCAGCATTCCAGCTGGCAAGAGGGAATCGAAGATACGTGGGGCCATCGCGTCGGACGGCGGGTTGCTCTCCCATGAGTCCCGACTTGGCAAGCACCAACGCATCGTCGACTGGTAGCTCGGCATCTGGATGATTGTCGGGGTAGCCGCCGATGGCAGCGACAATCAGGTGTCCATGGGTGGCTGCGAGAGTTGAGTGGTCGAGTCCGACAGTTTGAGCGGATAGGGGCGTGTGATCATGGATGATGACGTCCGCTTTTTCCAAAAGCGAGGCCAGTATCGCACGATCTCGTTCGTCTCCAAGGTCCAGGGCAATGCTTCTCTTGCTCCTGTTCCAAATTGCCCATACGGCGCGGTCGCGCCACGAGGCGCCGGCCCTCGGCTCGACCTTGATTACATCCGCGCCGCACTCCGCGAGAAGAAGTCCGGCAATGCTTCCCGCAGGCCCGTCGGAAATATCAAGGATGCGTAGGTTGGAGAGCGCTGTTTCCATGTTATCACGGCCTATCTTGACGGGGTCGTTCATGTCTGAGTCTGCTTTTCATCGCCGCATTCGTATCGTCGCTCATCCAAATGAGGTGCGGGCAGCTGTCGAGGACGACTTTCACCACTTCCGTGTGGTGATCGCACACGAAGGTGGGCGAATCACCTCTGCCGGCGGTGAAGCATTGCGCTTTCCCTTTACCAGCTGCCCGATGGCAGGATCTGAACTCGCCGCTCTGAAGGGCAAGCCTTTGTCCGATGTCTCGTCGCAGATTGGGCTCTACGTTGACGCGCGGCATCAATGCACGCACATGTTTGATCTAGCCGGCTTGGCGATGGCGGTTGCCGCTCGCGGTCTCAAGAATCGCTCCTATCACGCGATGGTGCCGGACCGGGTCGACGGTCAAACTCAAGCGTGCCTATGGCGCGACGGTATGCTTGTGCTGGAATGGGATGTCCACGGTGACATCATTGGCAGTCCGCCTCCGTTCGTAGACATCGCATTGACGATCGGTTTCACCAACTGGGCCGCGAAGCATCTTGATCGCGAAGTGGCGGAGGCGGCTCTGATCCTCCGGCGTGCTGTGGCGACATCGGGAGGGCGGGGTATGGATCTCGATTCCAGGGTTCATCCGCGCCCTAATGCGGCCTGCTTCACAAATCAGCCCCAACGTGCGGCGCATAGTTTCCGCGTCGTGGGTTCGACCCGCGATTTCGCGTCGCGAAACCAGGAACTCACAGCAGCAGACACTTCTTGGCTGGAGCTACAAGCGGGTATCGACGCCGACGAGCACATATCGAACTCATGAAGGGTCGTTCTAACTGATTGAAATAACTAGTAAAAGATAAACGGATCGGAAACTTCAAAATTGACGACTATTCAAATATCTTTTCAATCGCACTAGGCTAGCTGACGGCTTGGTGAGCCTGTGTCCGCACGGCGCACAGACGCCTAATTGCCAGAAGAGGTGTTTATGACTCCAGATTTAGCGGCGCCGAAAATTCCTGCTCATGTACCGCCGGAGCTCGTGAAATTCTGGGATTTCCATACGCCTCCGGGTTTGCATGAAACGCGAGGCGGCAATCCATGGAGAGAGATCGCGAAACTGCATGAAGGCGCGCAAAAGATCTTCTACATGCCGGCCGACCCTCGCAGCGCCTTCAGCGTCGGAGCTTGGGTGCCACTGAAAGCCGAAGACATTCGCCGCGTCCTACAGGACGCTGAGACGTTTTCGGGAAAAAGCATATCTGGTTTCTCACGCATCATCGGCGAGAGCTGGGACATGCTGCCGCTAGAGGTCGATCCGCCCGCCCATACAGCCTATCGCGCGCTACTCAATCCGCTTTTCGCGCCGAAGAAAATGGCTGCGATGGAAGAAGATATTCGGGCCTCGGCTGTAAATCTTATCAATGATTTCGCAGGCGAAACTCGTGTTGAGTTCATGGAAGCGTTCGGGCGGCCATTTCCGGTTCAGATATTTATGCGGTTGATGGGACTGCCACTCGAGGAGACGGCCCAATTTTTGCAATGGGAAAACGACATACTGCATGTCAACGACATGGCGGTGCGAAAAAACGCGATGAAAAGCGTGGCTCGCTATCTACAAGAGCTCGCGGATGCGCGACGCAAGAAGCCTGTCGATGACATCGTAAGTTTTATCGTTAGTGCGCAAGTTGAGGGCCGTAAACTCAATGACCAAGAAGTTCTCGGCATGTGCTTTCTGTTGTTTGTTGGTGGGCTCGATACGGTAGCGTCCTCGCTTGGATGGCATTTTCGGTTTTTGGCCTCAAACTCTGACGCACAAAACGCGCTGCGTGGCGACCCCGCGCTGATTCCCAACGCTGTGGAAGAATTTCTACGCGCCTATTCCGTAGTGCATATGAGCCGGAAGGCCACGCGTGATGTGGAGCTTGCGGGCGCGCCTATTAAAGCCGGCGACCGGATCGTTTGTGCGACCATGATTGCCGACCTCGACCCATCAGAATGGTCCGATCCAGAAGAAGTCCAAATTCAGCGAGATGTTCGGCACCACATGGCCTTTTCATCGGGGGTTCATCGATGCCTAGGTTCGCACCTCGCACGGCGTGAGCTGGTGATCGCCCAGCAGGAGTTTGCGAAGCGCATTCCTTCTTATCGCCTCGCCGAACCCCCGTTGGTCTATGGCGGTACGGTCTTTGGCGTGAAGGAGTTGATGCTCCGCTGGGACTGACCTGATTTAGAGATTTCAGCGAGGCATTCCGAGATGAATGCCGATAGCTGATCTTGTTAGGGAGCAGGGAGCAAGGCGTTAGGGGTATGGCATGGGAAGTATTTCCTTCGTGCTAAATGGCGAACCATTAGATCTCGCGGTATCGGCGGATGCCCCTCTTCTTTGGGTCTTACGCGAACACGTCAAACTGACAGGCACAAAGTACGGCTGCGGCATTGCACTTTGCGGCGCATGTACCGTGCACGTTAACGGCACGGCAGTCCGTTCCTGCCGCATGCCGGTCGGCAAAGTCGTGGGCAAGACCGTCACCACGATTGAAGGTCTTTCCTCCGACGGCAATCACCCTTTGCAGCAGGCATGGATCAAATTCCAAGTGCCACAGTGCGGTTACTGTCAATCAGGTCAGATCATGCAGGCGGCGGAACTTCTCGCGAAAAATAAACAGCCAAGTCGAGAAGAGATCATCAAGCACATGAACGGCGTCATTTGCCGCTGCGGTACCTATCCGCGCATCCTACGAGCGATCGAGAGCGCGGCCACCAGCACGTGATAGTGAGACGATGTCCGAAATGGAACTGACAGTGATTGCGCGGCGTACGCTTATTGGACAAGTGATTGGCCTCACATTCACAGCGTGCCTATCTCGAGCAACAGCCGCAGAGATGCCCGCGGGCGAGTTATCAAAGGAAATCGGTGCGTGGGTGCGGATCGGTGCCGACGGCGTGATTTCGTTGGCAGTTCCTACCGCAGAAATGGGACAAGGCTCCCGGACGGCGTTAGCCATGATACTGGCGGAGGAACTGGACGCGGATTGGAAGGACGTGAAAACCTTTGAGCCGCCCCCGGACGCGGCCATTTACGGTAACCCCCAACTCGGTGGGATTTTGCTGACGGTGGGCAGCCGTGCTGTCAGTGGCTATTGGGATAAGCTGCGGCTTCAGGGTGCTGCGATTCGGCGTGTCTTGATGCAAGCGGCCGCCGACGCCTGGCGTGTGCCTGCGGCGGAAGTCACGACGGAGCCAAGTGCAGTCTTACATACGAAGAGCGAGCGGAAGCTGACCTATAGAGAGATAGCTGCATTCGCTGAGGTGCCGGCAATCATTCCGGTTGCGGGAAAATCTGACCTTAAGAAATCATCCGACTACCGGATCGTTGGGAAGTCGGTTGCGCGTCTTGACGTGCACGCCAAGACGACGGGAGCTGCGCTCTATGCGATCGATGTGCAGATACCCGGTATGGTTTACGCCACTGTTTTACGCGGGCCGGTTGAAGGGAGTCGGCCTCTCGCCGTGGATGACGCGGCGGCCCGAGCTATTCGCGGGGTAACACTTATAACCACGTTAGCTAAAGCGGTAGGCGTGGTTGGCGAGAGCGTTGAGGCCGTTTTCGAGGCGCGACGCGCAATACGCGTCACGTGGTCTGCGAATCCCACAACCGCCTACAATAGTGACGCCGGCCTACAGGAGTTTCGCGCGCGTGCTGCGGATCAGAGCGATCATGGCGCGACCTATCTTGCCGTGGGTGATGCTGATAGCGCCTTTCATTCTGCCTCGACAATCGTAAGTGCTAACTACAGTTCAGACTACATCTACCATGCTCAGATGGAACCGATGAACATCACCGTGGCGGTGGGTGCCGACGGCGATAGCGCGGAAATCTGGGCGGGCACACAAGGGCCTACGGCGATGGTGATGAGCGCAGCAGGACTCCTGAAAACGAGGCCTGAGAAAATAAAGCTCAATTTATGCTATCTCGGAGGGGGCTTTGGTCGGCGCAGCACGGCGGATCACCTGCCTGAGGCTATTGAACTTGCAAAACTCGTGAAGCGTCCGGCTAAGCTCATATGGCCGCGAGAGCAGGACGTTCAATCAGCGAAGTTGCGGCCCATGACCGCCCATCGCTTAGAAGCGGCATATGATTCGGATGGATCACTTTTTGCTTGGCGTCATCGGATCGTAGGCGAGTCCATTCAAGCCTATCGTCTTGGAGAGGCGGCGTTGGCGGAAGCGCGCGGAATTGATGTCCTGCTCGTCGAGGGTGCCAAGCATTCGTACGACATCGCGAACCAGAGCATTACCTATCATCGAGAGAAGCGCGGAATGGGGCTAAGCGCATGGCGTGCCATTGGCGCTGGGTACAACAAGTTCGCGGTGGAATGCTTTATCGACGAACTGGCGGCTAGTCAGAAGACGGACCCTGTCGAATTTCGCTTGAAATTACTCGCGAGCGACCTGCGTTCTACCGCGGTGATCCGGGAGACAGCGCGACGTGCGAATTGGTCCGGGACCTCGCCCGAAGGCCATGCGCTGGGCTTTGCTTGCGGTCGAATTGTAGAATCCTATATCGCCATGGCCTGCGACATTTCGATCGATCGGAACACCGGAAAAATAAGAGTACATCGCGTCTGGGTGAGTATCGACCCCGGGATCGCGGTGAATCCCGATACGGTCCTTGCGCAGACGGAAGGCAATATCATCTTCGGCCTGAGCCAGGCGCTTAAAGAACAGATTACGGTGAACGGTGGTCGCGTCATGCAATCGAACTTCCACGACTATCAAGTTCTCCGCATGGAAGATATTCCTGAAATCGATATTCAGATCGTTCAGACCGACAATCCTCCGACCGGTGTAGGGGAGGCGGCGTTGCCTTTAGTTGCGCCCTGCATCGGCAATGCTTTCTATCGGTTAACTGGCAAACGGCTCCGGGAACTTCCGCTTTCGCCCGCAAGGGTCAAAGCCTCGCTGGCTGCCTGAGACGCTCTCCTGCCCGAAGAAGAGCGGACGGAGCTATAAGACTCTGTCCTAACGAATATCTGGGATGAGGATTGTTTAATCATGCAACGACGGGTGGCCGCGATTACAGGAGCTTGCGGAACGCTCGGTTCAGCTGTGGTCAGTTATTTTAGTGACCGCGGTGTCCAAGTGGCTGCGATCGATCTCGCGGAAAACGCGCGGGCGGCGTTTCGGCCGGATGTGCTATTCCTGGGACGCCAGAATCTAGCGGATGAAGGCCAAGCAAATATCTGCATACGCAGGGTCATCGAGAAATTCGGCCAGATTGATTTCCTTATTAACCTTGCTGGCGGCTTTAAGTGGGAACGGGTTCGTGATGGCGACGGTGATACATGGCGTACCCTGTACGAGCTAAATGTCATGACCGCCTTCACGACCTGTAAGGCCGCCATTCCAGCTCTGCTTGAATCCCGGCAAGCGCGCATAATTAATATGGGAGCCTTTGCGGCGCTGCATGCCAAGGACGGCATGGGGTCTTATACGGCCAGTAAGGCCGCCGTACATCGTCTGACAGAGGCTCTTGCCGACGAGTGGAAGGGCAGGATTTCGGTAAATGCGGTTCTTCCGTCAATTATTGACACACCCCAAAATCGGGCAGATATGCCGGACGCGGATTTTGCAAAGTGGGTAAATCCTTTCGACATTGCCAATCTTATTGGATTCTTGACGTCGGAATCCGCCGCCGCGATCACAGGAACACTCATTCCAATCACGGGACATCTGTGATGCGAACAGGGAGCGTGCCGTCGGGCGTGAGATAGAAGACGAGTGCTTACGTAGCTCTCCTCGTTTCCATTCTCGCGGCGTTCGCGATCTCCCGTGTGCCTCGTAGCCCGCTGCTGTCGCCACTTGACGATCTGTCAGCACGCACAGCAAAACGTATAACGTGTGAGCATATAAATATTAGTCCCCCTCGGCATGTGCCGAATAGGCTGTTCCGATGTGGTTGCTACGCCGCATCCTGGGAACGCATCATTAGGGGGGGGACCTATGCGCTCACTTCATCACTCCACAAGCATCCTTGCGATCTCGACGGCTTTGGCGATTTCCGCATCCGCTTATGCTCAGCAGCCGACGGAAAACGTTGGGCCGGGTCTCCTGGAAGAAATTGTCGTTACGACGCAGCAGCGCGTGGAGCGGCTCATCGATGTACCGGTTACGATTAACGCAATCTCGGGCACCGATCTTGCTCGGAGCGGTGCTACCTCGGTCAACGACCTGAACACCGCTGTTTCGGGCTTCACGCCAAGCGGGCAGGGAAATATCACCATTCCAGCCATCCGCGGCGTGAGCGCCCATACAAGTTCCGGCTATAGCGAGAATGAAAACTCCCTCTATGTCGATGGGGTTTATCAAGCCGCGCAGGTTGTCGTGGCGAATGACCTTCCCGACCTTGACCGTCTCGAAGTCATTAAAGGACCGCAAGGAACGCTGTTTGGCCGGAATGCCACTGGCGGCGCAATTAAGATTTTTACGAAGGCGCCCAGCTTCACGCCAACCGCGAGTGTTAGCTTTGATAGCGGCTTGTTTCCTGGCGCGGGCCTAAGCAGATCTTCGCTGCATGAGAAGTTTAACGGCTTCGTCTCTGGTCCGATCTCCGAGGATAAGGTCGCTGCAAGCCTCTCCGCGAGCTACAACTGGGTACAAGGGTACATTACGAACGATCAAACAGGTAAGCGAACGGCTGAGAATCGGTTTTGGTCGACGCGAGCGAAGTTGCTATTTACGCCCAGCGACAATTTCAAAGTAACGGCCACAGGCTTCTTCAATAGGGCGCAGAATCCGACCGGCGTTGCCTTTGTCGCAGTGAATGGCTTGACCGCTGCCTCTCAATATCCTGGGGCGCTGTGGTCCACTCAGCCGTGGCATACGGTCTACGATCCCGGCTTCATTCATGGCGTCGCAAAAAACTATGGCGGTTCAGTTAATGCTTCGCTCGATTTCTCTCTTGGTACGCTGAGCTCGCTCACAGCGTATACGCGAACAGCAAACAACAACGGCGTGGACGTCGACGCGGCATACTGTCCGCCTACGGCTATCGCGGCGGGTGTCTGTGTTTCTTACACCATGATCACGGCAACAGATGAAGTTCAGCAGGAGTTGAATTTTCTGTCTCGTGATTTCGGACCATTCAGCTTTGTCGCCGGTCTCTTCTACTACAGTGCTTTCACCGACAACAACGGTACGGTTAACGGCGGCATCCCTGCGAACCTTTCGTACATCGATAAGCATTCATATGCTGCCTACGCCGAGGCCTACTACAAGATCACAGATAACCTGAAGGCTATTGCCGGCATTCGCTATACACACGAGATCGTCGATCTGACGAACCGAAATGTAGCGACCGCTATCGTTCGTTCGCGTGATCCATTCAAAGGAACGACACCGCGCTTCTCGCTTCAGTATTCATTTAGCTCAGACATGAATATTTATGCGACCTATAGCGAAGGATTCCGTGCTGGGCTGGGTGGAGCCCTGAACAACGGAAACTTCCTACCGGGAACGAAGAATCATGCATTCGAAGTCGGCGCGAAGTACGCAAGCTCGTCGGTCTATGCCAACGTCTCCGTATTCCACTACAACTACAACCGTCTCCAGATCCCTGTGTTCACGGGAACTCGGACCGTATTCCAGAGTGCTGACGCGAAATTTACTGGTGTAGACTTTGATTTTGCGTTTTCAATTAACGAGGAGTGGAAGATTCGTGCGAACGCTGAGTGGTTGCCCACCGCGAAGTACCTGAATTACGCTACTGCCGCGGGCTACATCCCCGTGCGAAATCCCAACGGTACGTTTCAGCGCACGACGTTCAGCGCAAATAATCGGCGTGTCATAAGAGCTCCAGAAACGTCAGCGAGCGTGACCTTGTCTTACGATCACGCGGTGGATAGCGGCGCGGTAGATGCCGCCGTCACTGTGTACTACTCCGGCAAGTTTCTCGAGGAGATCACTGGGATTATTGAGCAGAAGGCTTATGCTAACCTCAACGCGCAAATCGGCTATCGTCCCGCCGATTCAAATTTCCGGTTTGGAATCTACGGCAAGAACCTGACAAATAACGCCGTCTACGGCGGTGCGATTACAGGTACCAATGCCTTCGAGGCGACGTATGCTCCTCCGCTAGAGGTCGGCATCAACGCCAAGTATGCGTTCTAGATCCTAGAGTAGGGACCAGCCGCCTTCGTTACAGGGCTTGGAGAGCATCGACTCTCCAAGCCCTTTTTTTGAGCCGGATTAAGCGGCTTGCTCCCAGGGGGCGGCTGCCTCGCGACCGTTGGTCAGATCGCGTGGAACGGAGCCTCGCCCGATCGCCGGAGCGTCGTCCAGCGTAGATACCCGTCGCATCTCGCGCCGCTCGCTGAGATAAAAGCGTCGACCCCGATGCAGAACTGATCGATTGTCCCAAATGAGGGGCGCCCTTCCGGCACCGACAAGCCAGAAATCTTGCAGGCTTTGATATCGCAAAAAATAACCGCGGCCTGAACCTGGATGCGTAGGCCCGAAAGTCCACTTCACCGGGGGAGAGTTACAAGTTCCTCCGCGGATTCTTCAATGCCTAGATAAAGGCGGTTAGTATCAGAATAGATAGTGACCGTGCGATCTGCGATGTACGCCTTCGAGCGCTCATCAAGGGTGTCATACGCCGAACGTAGGTCTGCGAACTCAGTGTCGCCTCCCCAACTTGCGCGGTCCGTGCCGCGAGAATCGAATATCGGAACCAAAACTCGCTGTGGGCAAGATTGGGTATGCCAGAACTGATTGCCAATATTCATAAGTGATGCTTGCGCTGACGCTTCGCGACTGTACCGGTATCGCCTACGTTCGATATGCCGCTGATAGCGTTGTGCTCGATCGGCATCGTCGAATGGGTACCGCAAGCGGTATGGATTTGAAGGGACTTGCTGAGAGCTGATACGAGGGGCATATCACGAGTGCGATGCTCCTTGATCGGGGGTGGATGTGAGGTCAGGAGAGGTCGAAAATCACCTTACGTACAGCGATATGAAAAACCTTCGGTCACGGGGCTCTGTGATACCCAAGACGTAAATTCTCTATATTAATTCGATATTGGACCGGAGCCTCCTGCCACGGGACTTTCTATGCTACTGCCTGACCCAGATTGTTTGTGCGCGCGTCCGCGTGAAGAATGAAAGGTTTCCTAATGACTGCCTCTCTGAATACCAAGTCCACGCTTTCGCCGGGTGCTGCGATCCGCGCAAAATTGAATTATCCGGTGATCGACACAGACGGGCACGTGGTTGAGTTTATTCCGACCTACTTCGACTATCTGCGTCAGGTCGGCGGTCCAAAAATGGTGGAGCATTACCAAAAGGTCCTTTCCACCACGATGGGCTTCAACTGGTACGACATGGATTGGGCGGAACGTAAGCGTACTCGTACAATGCGGCCCATCTGGTGGGGTGTGCGCGCCAAGCACACTATCGATCGTGCGACAGCCACTTTGCCGCGCCTGCTTGCAGAACGCCTCGAAGAGTTTGGCATCGACTACACCATCCTGTATCCGAGCATCGCGTTGTTCTTTCCTCTCTGGGAGGATGAAGAGCTGAGGAAGGCGTCCACTCGCGCCCTGAATCTTTTCTATAAGGACGTGTTCGCAGGCTATGAGCGTCACATGACGCCGGCTGCCCTCATCAACATGAACACGCCGCAAGAGGCGATCGAAGAGCTTGAGTTTGTCGTGAAGGAATGCGGGCACAAGGCAATCATGATGGGGAATGGCGTATTCCGCCCAATCCCCTCGGCCAATAAGCCTGGAGAGCCTGCCAATCCGCACGCAAAGTGGCTCGATAACTTTGTGATGGATAGCGCCTACAACTATGATCCGGTCTGGGCGAAGATGATGGAGTTAAAAGTGACTCCGACATTTCACGGCCAAGGAATGGGTTACGGCAGCCGCGCTAGCATCAGCAACTTCTGTTACAACCATATTGGTCACTTCGCCGAGGCCCACCATCATATGGCCAAGGGAATGATCATGTCAGGGGTAACGAAACGTTTCCCAAAACTGTCGGTGGGCTTCCTGGAGTGCGGCGTCGCGTGGGCTTGCAGTTTATACTCTGACCTTGTTGGACACTACGTGAAGCGCAACAAGGAGGCGATGGACGAGCTGAATCCAGATAGCTACGACCGCCCCGCTCTTCAGGATTTCATTCGCAGGTATGGCCCCGAGAGCTTCCAGAAGCACGTGGGTGACATGTTTGACGTGAAATACGGCTTTTCCTTCGTCAATCGCGTCCCTGATGAAGATGTGGATGAATGGAAAGATTCCGGGATCACAAAGCCCGAAGATATCTATGACTTGTTTGTCAAGAATTTCTATTTCGGTTGTGAAGCAGACGATCCGACGAATGCCACGGCGTTCAATTCTAAGGTCAATCCGTTCGGCGCGCGTCTGAAGGCGGTATTCAGTTCAGATCTCGGCCACTTCGACGTCGAGCGTATGAACAAAATCGTTGCCGAGGCATATGAACTGGTCGAGCGAGAGCTGGTCACTGAGGATGACTTCCGTGATTTCGTCTTCACAAACGTTGCTACGATGCGCACAGATATGAATCCTGATTTCTTCAAGGGTACAAACGTTGAGGACGCAGTGAAGAAATTCATTCTTCCCAAAGCTGCGGCATAGATTGGTCGTCATGACGCTTGTCCCCGGATCTCCTGAGTGGCTGGCCCAGGTTCGCGAAGATATTCTCGAGCCGGAGCGGCGGATTGTTGATCCGCATCATCACCTTTGGAATCGGTCTCCTACGAATATCTACAAACTCGACCAGCTATGGGCAGACACGCAATCGGGACACAAGATTGAAAAAACGGTCTTCGTGCAATGTCGCTCCTTTTATCGAGGCGATGGGCCGGAGCATTTAAAACCCGTCGGTGAGACAGAGGCCGTCTTGGAGATGGCTCTAGAGAGTCGCAAGGGTGCCGGAAAAGCTATTATTTCCGGGATCATATCCTTCGCAGACATGACTCGAGGAGCTGCGGTCGAGGAGGTTCTGGATGCTCACACAGAGGCCGGAGGGGGCCTGTTCCGAGGAATTCGGCAAGTTGCTGCGAACGACCAGAATGCAGATGCAATCGGAATTCCTAATCAGCTTGGCCCCGGCCTTTACAGTCAACCTAATTTCCGAGAAGGCGTGAAAGTTCTTGGCAGTAAGGGTCTTCTCTTCGAGGGGTATCACTTCTTCCATCAGAACATGGAATTCGCGGAACTTGCCCAAGCACTACCCGATACGAGGTTTGTTCTTGATCATTTTGGTTCTCCGCTCGGGGTTGGACCGTATGAAGGTAAGAAGAAAGAAGTATTCGAGACTTGGTCTCAATCGATCCGCGTGCTCTCCAAATGCCAGAACGTCTACGCAAAACTGGGTGGCATGGCGATGCCGGCGAATGGATTCGGCTGGGATAAAGCGGCTCGGCCCGCGACGTCAGATGAAATCGTTGCGGCGCAGAGAGATTACTATCTGCATACGATAGATTGCTTCGGACCGCACCGCTGCATGTTCGAGACGAATTACCCGATCGAGCGCGCTTCGGTATCCTATCCGGTCATTTGGAACGCTTTCAAAAAGATCGCAGCTGCGTTTTCAGAAGCCGAGAAGGACCGACTGTTCTGGGGTACAGCCCACGAGGTCTACCGCCTCTAGTCGCGTTCGGTGCGTGGTACGCGGTCCCAGCCGGAATCTATCGGTTCAACGGAGAGGGCGCGGCTAGAGGGCCGCGAGACTTTGAAAAAGTCCGCCGTGAAACAGTAGCGGACGATGGCCGACGTTGAATATGCGCCGTACAATTCCGACAATAATTTCGTGATCTCCGCCGGGATAGCGAGCTTCCACCCGGCATTCGAGATACGCCGCGCATCCCTCAACTAAAGGCACTCCGTCGAGTCCGGTGTGGACGTTAGCCCCTTCCAATTTGTCGCCATCCGATCTCGCAAAGCGGCGCGCTAATTGCTCCTGCCTCATTGAAAGAACATTCACTGCGAAGGCATCACCCAAGTGAAAGCATGTGAAATGTGAGGAGGTGAGGGCCAAGCTCCACAGAATAAGGGGCGGATCAAGGGACAGAGAACTGAAGGAGTTGACGGTAATTCCGGATCTGGTTCCCGCTTGGTTGAGACAGGTCATGATCGTAACCCCCGTCGCAAATTGACCTAGGCAATCCCGAAATTGCCGTCGAGCCTGTAGATCAATTGCAGGGTCGACCCCCGACTGGCCCTCGATACAGATTGCGTTAGTCATGTGTGGCTACAAAATTTCGAGCGATCAGCCGGAGGGTAGATTGACCTCGCCACGGTGCTTTGACCGCGGAAAGGTGAGGGTACGCGCGTGAATCTAAGGCGCTACGACCAAAACCATTAATATGGAAAAGATATCAGCATAACGAGAAAGTCGTAATAGACCGGCTGTCGCGGCCGCAGGATCATGAAAGCTGCAGCCTTTCAAACTTAGTTTTCGCCGTTGGGGTCAATGGCGGTCCTGTCATCTCCCGGCGCTAACCGACATCTATTTGAGAGGCACTTTGGAGTCATGTTCATCAGACTGCTCTTTCTTGGCTTCTCCATTTGCTTGTTCAGACTGGACGCGGCGAATGCGACAGCGCTCGAAGACGGACTCGCAGCGATACAGCGGGGTGATGCTGCGACGGCACAACGGGTATTGCGTCCGCTCGCGGAGCAGGGTGATGGAGAAGCACAGGTCAACCTCGGGGCACTATATGCATCTGGTGCAATGGGGCGCCCCGATTTTCGCGAAGCCCTGAAATGGTTTCGAAGCGCGGCTGATAAGGGAAATGGCCGCGCTCAATCCTACCTCGGTAATATGTATCTCAGCGGTCTGGGCGTTCAAAAGGACGTAGGCGAAGCGATTGGCTGGTACAGCAAGGCAGCAACTGCCGGCGACACGAAAGCGCAGATCATTTTAGGTTCGTTGTACCTCACGGGGCAGTCAGGACGGGTGAATTACCCCGCTGCGTTGAAGTGGTATGGCGCTGCGGCGGAACGTGGTGCTGCAAGCGCTCAGCAGCATCTGGCAACGATGTACTTATATGGTCAGGGAACCGACCCGAACTACGACAAGGCGCTTGCCCTATTTAGGAAGGCTGCGGCTCAGGGAGACGCTGCTGCTAAAAATGGCATGGGACATATGTATGCGTACGGGCTTGGCGTTCAAACAGACTTTGTTCAAGCGATGAAGTGGTTTCGCGAGGCGGCGGATCAAGGGTATGCGGAGGCACAAAAAAATATCGGAACAATGTTCGAAAATGGCCAGGGCGTAGCAGAAGATCAGCGCGAAGCGGCGATGTGGTATCGCAAAGCTGCTGGACAAGGAAATCCTGTCGCCCAATTTAATCTTGCCAATATCTATTACTCTGGGCTCTACGCAGAACAGGGGGTGGCGCAGGACGATACGGAAGCGTTTTGGTGGATGCGGAAAGCTGCACAGCAAGGGATACCTGACGCTCAATATTATCTGGGGACCATGTTCGACGAGGGGCGCGGGACTGTGTTGGACAAGTCTGAAGCGGTCCGATGGTATGTTGCCGCAGCGGAACGTGGCCACCGCCTGGCACAGGTCAATCTGGTCTCCATCTACGATCAGGGAATTGGCGTTTCTCGGGACGAAGTTCAGGCTATGCGTTGGCTCGAAAAGGCAGCTGCTGGCGGCGATGCAAAGGCGCAGCATTCTCTTGCGACACGTTATCTGAACGGTCAGGGCGTGCCTCGCAATGTGCCGACAGCTATCACCTGGTTCCGAAAGTCGGCGGACCAAGGCAATGCCGTCGCTCAATTCGCACTGGCAGAATGGTATGGAAAAGATTTGTCCGATCCGCAAAGTCAGATCGACGCTTACAAATGGTATGCCCTGGCAGTAGCTGGTTTGCCAGACGGCGCAGCTGATCAAAAGAATCAAGCGCTGATGATGCGCGATCGCGTTGCTGCATCTCTTAGTTCAGCTCAACGTGCGACCGCGGATCGCGGGCTGGCTGCGTGGAAGCCAAAGTAGGCGGGTCGCCGTTGAAGATTTGTGTGATTGCGATGCATGGCTGCTCTTGAGCCGACTAACCCGTCGGCTTACCAAGCTATCGCCCTAAACTACGACTTCCACACGGCAACGTCTCCTCACATGTACTGTCCGCCGTTCACAGCAATGACTTGTCCGGTTATGAAGCTGGCATCTTCGCTTGCGAGGAAGCCCGCGGCGCCGGCAATGTCTGACGGTTGACCCATTCGGCCGGCTGGAATTTTTGCCACCTCTTGTTCAAGAACGTCGGGTCGCATCGCACGTGTCATGTCAGTCAAAATGAAGCCGGGCGCGATGCAATTTGCGGTTACACCGCGGTTAGCCATCTCTAGGGCAATCGACTTCGTGAAGCCGATCATTCCCGCTTTTGCAGCGGCATAATTCGACTGCCCAAATTGCCCTTTTTGACCATTCATTGAACTGATATTGATGATGCGTCCCCATTTCCGGTCACGCATTGCGTTCGCCGCACACCGTACCGTGTAAAAAGCGGAATTTAGATTGACGTTCAGAACACGCTGCCATTGAGATTCGGCGTCCATCTTATGAACTGTGCCGTCGCGCGTAATGCCGGCCGCATTCACGAGGATGTCGACTGGACCAAAAGCCTCCTCAATGGACGCAAACACACCTTCGACATCTGGAAGATGTGCCACATCGCAGACGTAGGCGGGCAATCCAGTTGATTGGGTGAAGGCGCTCACCCTCTCTGGCACTATATCCAACACGATGACTTCATGTCCGTCGCGGCCAAGTCGTTCAGCGATAGCGCCGCCGATCCCCCCAACGCCACCCGTAACCACTGCTCTTCGCTTCATTGTCCTAACCTATTTCCTTCTTCATTGGCGTGCAGACAATCGTAATCACTTCTCCCAGTCAAACTCTCTTCTTCAATATGAAAAGCGTATGCATTCATACCGACCACCGCGCTGGCCGCGAGACCAGGGTGTGTTCTTCAGGATCCAGCACGAGCATCGATAGACGTCGGCTTCGCGACAGGAATGGGGAGATGAAGGCGCCTTTCTACGAAACGCCCGTCAGGCTCGCAGCACGAAGCAATTGTCCTCAATCGATCATGTTGTATTTGCGGATCAGTTCGCCATCACTCTCGTACTCGCGGCGAATTTGATCAGAAAATTCGGCGGGTGAGCTGCCAATCCGGTCCAGGCCGTTTTGTCGCATGACCGTGCGAACTTCCTCCTGATCAAGTGCCGCGGAAAGTTCTTTGCTAATCCGTTCTACGATGGCTGGCGGTGTGCCGGCCGGTGCGACGACTCCAAGCCAGGTCGCGAGGTCAAAATTCGATATGAATTCAGAAATCGCAGGAACATCCGGAAGGGCTGGATCTCGACGCAGCGACGTCACCGCGATCGCTCTAACGCGACCCGCGCGCAACATGCCGCGTGCGACACCGTAGACGTTAAATCCAGCGTCGATCTGTCCGCTGAGAACAGCTTGCTGTGCGGGAACGACGCCCTTGTAGGGAACCGCTAGGAAATCTGCGCCTGTCGCCGATTTGATCACCTCGAGGCTTAGGCGATTGATTGGCGTGAGAACTCCGACGGAGTAAGTGTTTGGCTTCGCCTTTCCCAGTGCCAAAAATTCCGCGAAGTTTTGAACGGGGGATGTCGCCAGTACGTTTAGCAGAATTGATTGATTGGCTAGATTTGAAACTGCGGTTACGTCCTTGAGCGGATTGAATGGCAGGCCTGGTCGAAAATGGACGGACTGGGTCAGCGTCGACCGACTTGCGATGCCAATGGTGTAGCCATCGGGCTTCGCACGTGCCACAGCCATCAAGCCGATAATTCCGTCCGCGCCCGTACGGGCTTCGACGATGATGGTCTGCCCCATTGTCTTATTCATCTGCTTCGCCAGAACGCGAGCAAGAATGTCCGTTACGCCGCCGGGCGCAAATGGCTGAATGATTGTAATCTGTCGGCTTGGATAGCTTTCTTCTCCGACAGCTGCCGAATATGGAGAGAGCACAGCCAGCACAATCGCCAACAGGAAAAGTCGTCTTACGCACTGAAACACGGCGCAATTCTCCAACAGTTCACGAGCGGAGTTTACGCCTCACGATAAGGGAAGGCGGACACCGATAACAATATTTGGCTGGGAACATGTGATATCGAAATCGTATCAAAGCCCATAAAAAGATATATTAGAATAGCTATCAGAGATGCAGAATGATGTGTGAGTTGGGTATAACTCGAAAGCTAACGCCGTCGCACGCGGACGGTCGATTTTAGGGGGACGTATGAAGCAGAGGGTGGCGTTTGTGACGGGCGCCAGCCGTGGAATCGGCAAAGCTTGCGCCATCCATTTGGCAAAGGCGGGTTTCGACGTCGTGATCACCGCCCGTACAGCGAATGAAGGTGAGGCTCGGGAACACTCTCTTACGGTAAAGCAATCCGACGTCTCGGTGCTGCCGGGCAGCCTGGAGGAGACCTCCCGTCTTTGTCGTGCAGAAGGTCGCAAGGTTCTCGCGCTTCAGGCCGATATAACAGATTTTGCATCTCTTGGCGCGGCGGCGGCCACAGCGATTGAGCGTTGGGGAGGGGTGGACGTTCTGGTACACGTCGCCCGATATATCGGCCCCGGTCACTCAGATCTGTTTCTAGATACGCCGATCGAGCAAGTCATGAGGCATCTCGATGGCAATCTGATTGCGCCGCTAATTCTTAATAAGCTCCTGATCCCGAGCATGATCAGCCGCGGTGGCGGGGTGATTATCGATTTCACTTCCGGCGCTGCATTTTCCGATCCCCTAAGCACTGCCGACAAGGGTGGATGGGGTATCTGCTATGGCGTATCGAAGGGCGCGTTTCATCGTGTGGCTGGAGTTCTGGCGACGGAACTCGCTGCATCCAATGTCCGGATATTCAATGTGAGCCCCGGCTTCACGATGACAGAGCGCATCCAGCAAGAAGACATTAAGAACAACCGAGGCGAACGCAAGGGCGCTCCCCCGGATGTCTCAGGAGCCGTGACAGCCTGGCTTGCTACACATCCAGATGCCGCTCAGCTAAATGGCCAGACCATCATTGCCCAAAAGCTCTGTCACGAGCACCGATTGCTGCCGGATTGGGAAGGCCCTCGGTTCGGCGGACTAAGCGGCAATAGGTTTAGATACGACATGAGTGGCGTGGAGTCTGAAGCTCACGAGCAGAGACTCTATGCCGCGCAAGTCGGCAAAGCGGAAGCATGACAGGCGAGCCAAAGGCGTCATCTTCGGATCGCTCCATGTCCGCGAGTGCGAGCAATGGAGGTGAGTATCGTATGACTCCTCGATCACTGAAATGCTTCCTCGCTGTCGCTGAAGAGCTGAACTTTGGCCGAGCGGCGGCGAAGCTGCATATATCGCAGCCACCGCTGACCATGCAGATTCAAAATCTGGAATCCAGACTCGGCGTAAAACTGTTCGACCGAAATCGCCGCCGCGTGACTTTGACTCCTGCTGGCGCGGCTTTAGTCGTCGAAGCGAGGAGGATCTTGAAGCAGCTTGACGATGCGGAACGCGTCGTACGCCGCGCGGGAAGCGGTGATGCTGGACGAATCCGTATCGGATACATGAGTTCGGCGATGCTCATTGGTATTGGCGAAGCCTACGCCAAGGTCCGAAAAGTTATGCCAGGAATAATCGACACCTGGACGGAAATGAGTTCTCGGGATCAGATAGAAGCGCTCCGTAACGATCAAATCGATCTGGGCTTCGCGTTAAGCCCAGCAGATCTTGGAGACCTTCGGCACCAGGTTCTATTGCAGGAGCCGGTCGTCGCGGTATTGCCAGTTAGTCATCCATCGGCCGGCGCGCGTTCCATCGCTTTGAGTGCGCTTAAGAATGATTTATTCGTGATGTTTCCGCGCGATGCCTCGGCGCGATTTCACGACAGCATTATCGCGCTGTGCGCGGAAGCAAATTTTAGTCCCCAGATCGCTCACCACGCCAACAATTTTCTCACGGTCGTCAGCGCAGTCGCCATGGGTCAGGGCGTGGCGCTTTTACCTCGCTGGATGCAGCGTTTTACAGTGCCCGGAGTTGCTTACAAGGCCATCCGCGGCGCCAAACCGATCGTACATATTTCTATGATCTGGAACCCGCACAACGCCTCCCCCGTTCTGCCGCGTCTAATCTCCATGCTCAGCGATAAACCGAAGTTGTTAGACCGACTGGTTGTTAAGCCATAGTCATTTGGGCGAAATAAGGGGCAGAGAAGGGGTTGGTCGTGGACTTGTTGTTGCGGGGAGACCGAATTGTAACTCCTCAGGGAATTGGGGCGTACGACATCGCGATTGAAAGCGGTGTCATCAAGGCCGTCGCGGTTAAAGGGGCCTTCGATCCCTCAGAAGCAAAACGCACCGTGGAAACTGGTGAAAAGATCGTGATGCCAGGCGGCATAGATCCGCACGTCCATTGCCTATGGCCAATTCCCAATCTTGACGGAACATCAGGTCTCACTGATCCGCCGTCCGTCGTGAGTCGCGCCGCCTTGTTCGGCGGGACCACCACTCTGATTGATTTCGCTCGTGTCGTGAACGGTCAGTCCATTTCGGACACTCTTGCCAAACGCGATCAGGAATGGGCTGGGCAGTGCTACAGCGACTATAGCTATCACATCATGCTGGAAGGACGCTTGGCGCCGGAGATTTTACCGGAGTTGGCGAAATTCATTCGCGCCGGATATCCAACGGTGAAAATATTCACGACCGACATCACGCCAAGCCGTCGCGGGCGAATGATACATTTCGGTGACATCTGGGAAATATTCCGCGTCGCCGCCACAGAGGGTGGTCTGTGCGTCATGCATTGCGAGGACAATGACATTGTCATGCACATGTATGACCGCTTAATCCGCGAGGGTCGTACCGGTTTTGAGCATTTGGCAGACGTGCATAATGTCCTCTCGGAGGATTTATCGTTCAGACGAGTCATTCGTTTGGCTGAAGAGATCGGCAACGTTCCCGTGTACTTCATGCACGTCAGCGCGGCGAGCGGAGTGCTTGCAATTCGCGAAGCCCGTGCTCGTGGCACGCCGATTTATGGTGAGACGTTGCCACAATATCTCATGTACACCGCTGACGATTATCGCCGTCCGAACGGTCAAATCTATCACACCTATCCGTCACTAAAGTCGAAGAAGGATCAAGCGGCTCTGTGGGAGGGCATGGAGTCGGGATTGATACATACGATCGCAACGGACGAATTGTGCTGCAAACTTGCGGTGAAGACGCAGGGCGTGCGTATTGACGACGTGACCGGTGGAAATGCAGCGGTCGAACCTCGCCTTGCCGTTATGTTTACTGAAATGGTGGGACGTCGCGGATACTCCGTGGAGAAGTTTGTCGAGTTAACCTCGACAAATACGGCGAAAATCATGGGCCTGTACCCGCGGAAGGGTGTCCTGGCAGCAGGAAGTGACGCGGACATCGCTATTCTAGACCCGGCGCTTAAGACAACCGTGCGAAAAGAAATGCTACACGAGACCGATTACTCGCCTTGGGAGGGCCATGAGGTCGATGTCTGGCCTTGCATGACCATCCTCCGCGGTAAGGTGGTGGTGGAAAATGGAGAATTTAAAGCGGAGTTGAGCGACGGTAAGTTCCTGCGCCGTCATATCTCACCAGAGATACGTAAGCGCGCGAGATTATAGGAGGGCAAGGAGCATGCTTTCATCCAAAGCGAACTTGCGCGAGTTCATCACTGCTAGCTTGGCGATTTGGAACGTAAAGGGCGCGGTTCGCGAGAATGAGAATGGCGTTGTCGTGTGCCCTGAGGTCGGCGATCAGATTAACATTAGACAGGCCGCGGCCTCTGATCATCCAATTCTGTGGTGGTCGGAATTCGACGTTCACTGCGCTGCACCGGATTTTAGGTCCTACAAGTCTATAATCAGCCTCCTCAGTGCCGTGAGACGAGAACTCGGGGCAGGCCCTGGGACGCGCCTGCGAATTGCACCCTAGTGCAAAAGTGACACCCATATCGATAATAACGGGGTTTCTTGGCAGCGGAAAAACCACGCTTCTTCGTGGACTTTTAAGGTGCGCGGAATTATCTCGCACCGCCGTCATTATAAATGAATTCGCTGAGTTGGGTATCGATCAGGATCTCGTCGAAATAACGAGCGATCAGTGGGTGCAGCTTACGAGCGGCTGCCTTTGTTGCAACATCAAGACTGATCTCATTTGTACGCTGCAGGAGCTGGTTCACAGGCGCGCAACGGGTGAGATGCCAAGTTTCGATCGAGTCATAATCGAGACTACTGGATTGGCCGAGCCCGCACCTATTCTACATGCGATTATGACAGACCCGACGATTAGAGAATCGTACACGGTCGACAACTTGATCGTCACCGTCGACGCCGTGCTTGGTCTCGATACCATTCAGGAGCACGATCTCTCCCGACGCCAGATCGCGTTTGCCGACGCACTGGTAGTAACAAAGACCGATCTTTCAGAGGATCGCGGACGCGAATTAACGACGAAACTACGACAACTCAATTCGCACGCATTGCTTCATGAAATTGTCCGCGGTGAGGTGGCGGAAGATGAAACTCTAATCGCGCTCTTAACACGACGCGTTCGAGATTCTGAGATTAGAGCGTGGGCTGCGATCGAACATCCCGCAGAACCGCCACCGCACCATCACGATAGCGAGATCGTTTCGTACGTGATCGCCAGGCAATCTCCTTTCAAGGCTGCGGCACTGACGCTTTTTCTTCAGGCGTTGGCTGAAAATTGCGGTGCCAAGCTTCTGCGTGTTAAGGGCCTCGTAGCGGTAAGCGATGTGCCAGGTCGGCCAGCCGTGGTTCATGGGGTCCAGCACATCTTTCATCCTTTGGAGTGGTTGGAATGCTGGCCTTCATCAGATCAGACAACGCGAATTGTCTTCATTGTGGAGGGCGTATCACCCTCATGGGTGCGGGCTCTTCTTGATCAACTTGAGGCTGAGGTCGAACAGTTTGAACTATCATCGACATATGGCGAATCCAATGGGACCATTGGTGCGGGTTGATTTCTGCGATGTGATATGAGGTACCGCCGGACGCTATACCGATTCAATATTGGACGAGCTCGGAACGAGGCGGGACGCTAAGGCGAGGAATACACATTGAAGGAGACGGCGCATGGTCGCCGTAGGAGAGCGCCTGCCTGACGGCGCGCTATTCGAGCATGTTGACACCGAAGGGTGCGCCATCGGGACTTACCATCTTGCGATTAGTGAGCTTGTAAAAGAAAAGCGCATCGTCATTTTTGGGGTGCCTGGCGCGTTCACGCCACTTTGCTCAAGCCAACACGCTCCAGGATATATTGCGAAAGCTGCGCAACTAAAGTCGAAGGGTGTCGATGAGATATGGTGTGTCTCGGTCAACGATGCATTCGTGATGCACGCTTGGAGTCTCCACCTGAACGCAAAAGGCCAAGTGCGGTTCCTCGCGGATGGCTCGGCTGAGTATGTGAAAAAACTTGGGATAGAGAACGATCAGACGGCGCGCGGTATGGGCATTCGTTCGCGCCGTTTCTCAATGCTTGTCGAAGACGGGATCGTCCGGTTGTTTAACCTCGATCAGCCCGGAATGTTTGCGGTCTCGAACGTTGAGACGATTCTCAGCCAAGCGTAGTGACGGGGATTACTAATGCGGCATTGGGTGGTGTTTTTTGCGGCCGTTTTGACATGCGGAGCGCTGGATACTCGAGCGCAAGAGATTGATCAGGCGATGATTGAGCGCGGAAAGGCAGGCTTTATAAAAAGCGGCTGCGACAAATGCCACGGCGACACGGGCCAAGGTGGCGGGCCAGCGGGGCCGCGTCTTAATCCGAACGCCGTGTCATGGGAAAGATTTGAGCGACAGGTCCGCAGTCCGCGTGCCGACATGCCAGTCTTTGCTGACGATCAGCTCAGCAAGCAGGAGTTGTCGGACATTTACGCTTTTCTTAGATCTGTAAGACCTCCGGCGCGCAAGGGTTAGCGTTCGCTTATCGCAACATATCGGATAACGTCATTCGCATGGGCGTACTTACAGGAAAAGCCGTCGTCGTTACGGGTGCCGGTCGGGGCCTCGGCGAGGCATTTGCAAAGCATGCTGCGGCCGCCGGCGCGCGCGTACTAGTCAACGATATCGATGAGGCAGAAGCACAGCAGGTTGCTAAGACAATCAGCGACGCCGGAGGCAGTGCCTTTGCGTACGGCGCCGATATTAGTCAGTGGTCGGCCGTCGAAGGACTAATTGCCCACTGCGTCGAGCGATTCGGATCGTTGGATGGCTTTGTCAGCAATGCCGCACTCTTTTACCGCGCACTTCCTGCAGAAGAGAACCCTGAGCGGATTCGTAAGGTTGTAGAGGTGAATGTTGTCGGCACCATTTTCTGTGGCGTTCTTGCGTTGCGAGAGATGCAAAAGCAAGGTCGCGGTTCACTGGTGAGTATCACGTCCGGTGCGCAAACGGGAATCCCGGAGATGGCGGTTTACGGCGCGACCAAAGGTGCAGTTGCATCCCTGACATACGGGTGGGCGGCGGACATGAAGGGCACGGGTGTCCGGGTAAACGCTATCTCCCCAATCGCGACGACGCGCATGTCTGACGCGACGGCCGAATATCTTCGTGCAAAAGGACAAGCGCACGATCGACGCGCCGTCGTTTCGCCCGATCTCAATGCTCCGATTGTCACCTATCTGCTCTCGGAGGCGGCTGCTCCAGTAACGGGCCAAGTTGTCCGCATCGACGGCAAGCATCTTTCATTAATGACGCATCCCGCAATTCTATCTCCGGTGCTGACATGCCCGGGAGAAGCTTGGACGCTCGAAACGGTAACGAAAGCCTTTACAGAACACTTCATGAGCCGACTTCCGGTCACTGGTGTCGTTGAAGTTGATTGTAAAGTCATTTCCTAGGCCGCAACGATTGATCGAAAATCTTGGGGGACAGTATGGCCGTAGATCAGAAGGCATCTCGCCGCCGATTTATGACGGGAGTAGTTAGGGCTGGAGCGGCGGCCGCGGTCGCTAGCGATTCATCTCCCGCGCTGGCGCAATCATCCTCCAAGCCAAGGAGATGGAATCGCGAAGCTGACGTCATCGTTGTAGGTTCAGGTGCCATGGGCCTGCCGGCGGCTGTCGCTGCGCGCGAAAGCGGAGCCTCCGTCATTCTTGTTGAGGCAGAGCCTCATCTGGGTGGCCATGCATACGTCAGCGGTGGACATGTTCTCTTGGGGGGCGGAACGAGTCTCCAAAAGAAGTACGGCATTGTTGATACGCCGGACCTTCTGTTTCGCGACTTGACGGATTGGTCTGTCATCGAGCCAAACGGGGTTCCCGATTATCGTTACAACGATCGGGAGATTGTCCGCGCGTATGCCGATAGCAGTGTGCCCACTTTTGAGTGGCTAGTGTCTCATGGCGTCAAATTCATCGATAAGGCCCCAAACAAGGGCGGCTTGGCATCTGGCAACTCGGCGCCGCGGTTGACGCATGTTGCTGCGATGCAGTGGCCACTCGCGCAAACGGGAAAGCCGCTCGATCCCGACGTCCGGGCTAAGGTGTCGCGAGGCTGTGGCTTCATCGGTCCGCTAGAGGAAGTCGCGCGCAAGCTCGGCGTGGAGATTTTGCTGGAACACCGCATGATTCAGCTCCACCGAGAGGACCAGCGTAGCGGGCCTGTTACCGGCATCACGGTTAGTGCCAACGGTAAGAAGCTCAATTTTCGAGCGCGGAAGGCGGTCATTATTGGCACTGGCGGCTCCACCGGCAACGTCAACTTTCGCCGCATGTTTGATCCGAGACTCACAGATGAATACTGCGGTTTGGCTGGAATGCCGTGGTCAAACCAAGATGCTAGCGGCGAAATCGCCGCGATGGAAATTGGCGCTTCGCTCTGGGGCCTTTTCAATCAATCGGCGGAGTTCGGTTTTACTCTCGCCAAGGCCGAACTCGTCGGGAGCCAGTATTGCTACGCCAGCGCGCAATGGCAGCCTGGCAGTCCGGTGTTCAATAAAGCCAGAGCGTCGGGAATGCGAGTCTCTGATTGGCAGAACGTTGTTCAAGTCAATATGCTGGGTCACCGCTTCTTTGATGAGACGGCAGGCGGCTTTCCTGCAAACAGCTATGGCGATGTGAATCCGTATATCCACGGCAACTATAAGAACGCTGAAAATATCAAATTCAAGACGGCCAACTACATCAACGCTGCCCTCGCAGGGATCGGCGATGCGCATAACGGAGGCGGGCCGATTTGGGCGATTTTCGATGCAGCCGCGGTCGAACGAGAAGAATGGAATACAAATTCGCCCAACGTTGACTACGAGGGGGGCTTTTTCTTCAGCGCGCAATCCATCGAGGAGCTTGCTGATAAGATTAAAATGAAGCACCAACGTGTGCCGATGCCGCCAGCCAATCTCGTGGAGACGGTTCGCCGCTATAATGGGTTCGTTGAGAGCGGTACGGACTCGGATTTTGGTAAACCGCATCCAGCGTACAAGATTGCTCAGCCACCCTTCTATGCGGCGTGGTCGACCCCGGTCGTTCACGATACGCGCGCTGGTTTACGTATCAATTCTAATTGCGGCGTCGTTGATCTCAACGGTGAGGTGATACCCGGCCTCTATTGTGGTGGTGAGGCGGCAGGGGGATTCGGTCTTCATGGCATCGCTCGCGCGGCCTCTCAGGGCTATATCGCAGGCCGGCACGCAGCTGGAACCAAGCGCGGAGCGTAATACGACGTTTTCCGCCCCACGAAAAATCCTCCGCTATGACGTTAGTGCTGCGCCTCTTAGTCTAACTGCATTTGCAGAATACTACCGCTCAAGATAATGCCATCGAAGCATCAAGTTGTCGCTGAATTGGTGTTGGCGGCACTGGGTAGGCGTGAGGTAAAGGTCGGCGTCGTAACGAGAGCGAAGCGAGGGCCTCCGTGTCACCCGATTGCCGTACAGTCAAAATTGGCGAAATTACGACCAACGTGTTCATCGCCGGGAATGGCCCGCCGCTGACTATTCTGCCTCGGGATATGGGCCGGAACTGGGGTGCTCTGCATGAGGATCTATCTCAGTCTCACTGCGTGATTGCGCCCGCATTACCGGGTTACGATGGCGCCACGTTGCCGGAGTGGCTGCGAAGCGTAACGGATCTAGCAGCTCTTACAGGTGTTCTATTGGATACGGTCGGGGCGGCACCCGGCGCGATCGTCGGCCTTGGTTTCGGAGGTTGGCTTGCGGCTGAATTGGCCGCTCACAGTCCGCAGCGGGTGACCTCGATGGTCCTGCATTCACCGATGGGTATTAAGCCTAACGAGGGAGAGATCCTCGATCTTTTCCTATTCGCGACATACGATTGTATTCGCAAGGGCTTCGTGAATGAGACCACCTTCGACCGATTGTTCCCTAATCCAGATGACACGCATTTTGAACTATGGGAACTCAACCGCCAAACAACTACCCGGATCGCGTGGAAACCGTACATGCACGATCCGGCACTACCGTATCTCCTAGAATCTATAAAAGTCTCTGCCCACGTGCTATGGAGCGATCAAGACCGTATCGTTCCGCGGAGTTGTTGTGAGCAGTATCGCGCTGCGCTCTCAAATTGCACGTTTGATGTGCTGGCGGGAGAGGGGCATCTTGTCGATCTTGAGAATCCATTAGTATTGTCGCGAGAAATCAAACGACTTTTGTCCTCATAGATCCTTGAGGCTATGAGTGTCGCTAAACGACACTCTCTCTCGCGTTATTGCCCTGCGAATTGGCCCACGAGGTTCGTGCATCATGCCGTGCGGCATGAGAGATGCCTGCACCGGCGTCAAGAGCACTTTTCAGACCTAGCTCTTTGCCAATTTCACGTAAGGCCGGCAGCACTTCACGTGCCATCAGCGACAACGATTCTTGCGCCCGATCATGGGAAATGGTGCCGTCGTTTAGCCATAACATCAACATTCCAGGCCGGGTCTCTTCCATCCAACGGCGGATCTTCTCGATCACCTGGCTGGGCGTTCCGGCAATGATGCTGTCATTCTCCAATTGCTGCTCGAAGGTGCCACGCGCATGAGCTTTCTTGCGCGCCTTGGTTCCGGCAATATTGCTGTAGCCGGTGGGTGATGCCCAGACTGGGTGAGCTGTGCCTGTGAATGCACCCTTCATCCACATGAAATGACGGGCATTCTCAATAGCCTTTTCTTCTGTGTGTGCGACCTGGCATTTCATTAGGTAACCGTGATACGGGGACCCACCGGGATATCCGTTCGCCGCTGCCACTGAGTCATATCGTTCCCAGATCTTCTTCGTCTCCTCGAGTGCAGTATTAAGAGCGATGTACGGATAGCCACGCGCTGCCGCAAAGTCGATCGTCTCCATACTCGATATGCCCGGTACCCAGATTGGTGGGTGCGGCTTTTGCAGGGGGAGAGCCCAAGGATTGACGACTCGTAGGTGATAATGATCACCCTCCCATCGCCATGGCCCTGGCACCGTCCATGCTTTGACCAGCAAATCGTGAGCTTCAGAGAATCGAGCGCGGTTGAACGCAGGGTTGATGTTGTTCGCCAACTGCTCCTGTCCACCGCCGCGCACGATACCGGAAATCAATCGCCCCCCGCTTATCATATCGATCAGCGCAAGTTCCTCGGCAAGCTGCACCGGATTTTCCCAAAGAGGTAAGGGGTTCCCAAGCATCAGCAGCTTGGCGCGACGTGTGCGCGTCGCCAACGCGGCAGCAATAATATTGATCCTGGTTGACATGCAGAACGGTGCATTGTGATGCTCGTTCAGCATAAGGCCATCGAAGCCCAACTCATCGGCTAGGATATAGTCGCTAAGGTGCTCGCCATAAAGACGTGCGCCAACTTCTGAATCGAAAAATCGGTTTGAGTGCAGAAGGACGTTGTCGCCCGGACGTCGTGCGGGATGATCGAATGGATGAGCCTTAAGTGCCTCTTCAAGAGATAGAACTGAATAAGGCTGCTCGGTGAAGTAGCCAAAAAACATGGCGTGCCTCAGGAATTGTCTGAACAAGCCACTATAGAAATTACGCCGTATTGATCGCCAATACCGATTTGGCTTCAACTTGATGCCGGTAGCGGCTACCGACGTGATCTCGACGCGGCTGACCGGTTGGCCTTCATCACTAGCGATCGAGCGATTTCAATTAGGCCGGCGAGGGGTCGAGACACCACGCCGTGGCGCCATACCAGGCTGATGTCCACGGGCACGGAGAAGTCCTGTATCGGACGCATAACAACGTTAGCCATTGATTGTGCTGAAAGAGCCGTGCTGGCAAAAGTCACGCCCATGCCCGCGGCTACTAGACTGAGTTGCGTTGCTTCACTGGCAACAAGCTGAACGAAATTGGGCGATAGTCCACCCGAAGCGCAAGCGTGCAGAATTTCGTCATAGAGCAGAGGGCTTGCTGCGCGCGGGAACCATACAAAGTTCTCTCCGTGCAGATCTCCGAGCTTTACGAACCTTTTGCGCGCGAAGCGGTGAAAAGAGGGCATTGCCAAAAGCCAATCTTCCCTTCCGACGACGAGTTTTTCGCACCAATCAGTTGGCTCATTGCCAATATGACAGTAGCCAGCATCCAGCGTCCGCTGTTCAAGTTCTTTTAGCTGTTGCTGCCAAGTCATCGGAACGAGTTGCAGCTCGATCGATGGATATCTTTCGCGAAATAGACGAAAGGATTCGGGAACGATATTTTGCCGTATTGAAGTTGGTTGAAATCCAAGCCTTAAAGAGCCCTCCAAGCCTCCTGCAATCCTCCGAGTTCGCTCTATAGCTTCATCGAGATCACTAAGACTGGCGCGGGAGTAGATGGCAAAGTGCTCTCCTGCAGGGGTTAAGCGTATTCTTTTTCGGGCACGTTCGAACAGCGCCACTCCGAGTTCGGCTTCTAAATCTTTCACGCGCCGGGACAAAGCCGATTGTGCGATGTTTAGACGTTTCGCAGCGCTGTGAAAGTTCTGCTCCTCCGCAATGACGATAAAGTAGCGGAGGTGTCTAAGTTCCATGGGGGTCGCTCGACAATGCCGTCAAGGGATGATGTCCGACGTCGCGCACGTCATTGCAGCCTTTAGAGCCGCGGCCGCATCCGCAATAGCCTTCCGTCCGGGCCGAGACGTTGGTGCGATGGTTAGAAATCCATGAACTGTGCCGTAATAGCAGGTGATGTCGGTCGGAACATCCGTGGCGTTTAGGGCATCCGCGAAGGCTTCCGCTTCGTCTCTCAACGGATCGCATTCGGCGACAAGTATGAACGTGCGAGGCAGTCCATGGAGCTGGCCGCGTAACGGGGAGACATAGGGGTTCTTCCGATCACGCTGATTGGGAACGTATTGCTGCCAGAACCATCGCATCTTAGCTGCGGTGAGTCCGAAGTTCTCACCATACTTTGCATACGATGGGCGTTCGAGATCGGCGTCGCAGACCGGATAGAAAAGAAGCATGAACGCAATTGATGGACCGCGCTCGTCGCGCGATCTGATGGTCGATGCAGCCGCAAGGTTTCCGCCGGCGCTTGATCCGGCCACACCTATGCGTGTGGGGTCGATGCCCAAGTTTATTGCATGCTGCGCAACCCAGGTGATGGCCGTGTAGCAATCGTTCAGGGCGGCTGGATAGGGAAATTCCGGAGCAAGCCGATAGTTTACCGAAACGATGGCACAGCCACTCTGGCGCGTGAGTTCGTGATTTCGATAGTCGTCCATGTCGGTGGAGCCCAGCGTCCAACCACCCCCATGAAAACTGACAATCGCGGGGTGCGGGGGCGGCGTGTCCGGCCGATACACCCACGCGGCAAGGGCGCCGTCCGGGCTGGGAATGTGGAGAAAGCTTTTTGTCACGGGTTCGGGATGCTGTATCGCCGCCGTGGCCGTGCGCCGCATCTCTAGCGCCGCCTCGTTTGCGGGAACTCCTTCAAAGCGCACGGCGGGCCGAGCGGCCATCATGTCAAGCGCGCGCTGTATGTCCGGGTTCAGCACTTCACGCGCTCTTCATTGCGAAGTCTGTTCGATAGCGCATGGTGCGTCGCAGCATAAGACTTAAGCCGTTAAATGGGCATATTGCAATGTGTATATTGCAGTGCAACATAGATGGAGGGGCATCGCAGATTCCGAGGTGATCGTGGTCGACAGCATGAAGTCCGACGCCGAACCCGTTGAGCCGCGCGGTATTCTTACCTCGCGGACCTTGGCTATGCCCGCAGACGCAAACCCATCAGGCGATATCTTCGGCGGTTGGATCATGTCGCTGATGGATGTCGCGGCCTTCCTGGCTGCAACGCAGAAAGCGAACGGCCGTGTCGTAACCGTATCCGTCTCGAACATAAACTTTTTGCGGCCCGTCTCAATTGGCGATGCGGTCTGCTGTTACACCGAAGTGAAACGCGTGGGCCGCACGTCGATGACCATTCAAGTGCAAGTCTGGGTGCTGCGGCAAGCTCTTGGAGAACGCGTTCAAGTTACGGAAGCAGAATTTACCTTTGTGGCGATTGACGACGCAAAGCGACCGCGACCTATTTTGGGGAATACTATCCCGAAGGCACCCCCCTCTTCCAGCATAGCCTCCTGAAAAGCTACGCGGATTTGCGCGACGAGCTTAGTAGCGAGCGAGCGCGCAACTCCATCAAATCCAAGTTGAGCGGCATAAGGCAGGTGCGCGGTAGTTGGCATCGCCATCACGCTCCTTTTAAAAAGTCCTCTCTGAGGGAATAGCTCTGAACAGGCAAGTTTGCGAAGCTGCCGATGAACATTTGACAAAAGGTGATGAGATGACATCGGTCGAAGGTCTTACGAGCCGCCGAAATCTGCTGCGATTTCTGGCAGCTAGCCCACTCCTGTCGTCTGCGGCGCCGCCGGTTCGGGCAGAAGAACGCATAGCCTTGCATCAATCTGACCCAATGAACTGGCTCCCGTTCGATCCGAAGTCCCTGATAAAAAGTCCTAAGGACGCCATTAACGTCTTCGACCTTGAAGCTGCGTGCCACGGCAAGGTTCCGCCGGCGCACTTCGGATACATGACGTCTGGTGTCGACGGAGAGGCTACGCTGCGCGCCAATCGCGCCGACTTTCAAAAATTCCACTTGCTGCCTCGGCGGCTGGTAGACGTTTCGAGTATCGACACGAAAGTTGAGTTATTCGGCACGACCTGGAGTAGTCCCATCTATCTGTGTCCGGTCGGTGGACACCAAGCATACCATCCCGGCGGCGAGATTGCGGTCGCCCATGCAGCAAGGGCAGGCAATCACCTTCAAATACTTTCCACCCACGCCAACACGCCAATCAGCGAGGTCACGAAGGCACGCGGTGCGCCGGTGTGGTTCCAACTTTATCCTTCCAATAGTTGGGATGTCGCCCAAGCCCTGGTTCACAAGGCCGAAAATGCCGGCAGTCCGGTTGTTGTGGTTACCGTCGATTCTACCGGCACTCGCAAGCAAGAAACTGCCGAGCGGATGCGACGGATAGACCCACGAAATTGTGCGGAATGTCATGACAACAGCAGTCTTCAGCGCAACTTGCGGCGACGGCGGAATTGGGAGGGTATTGACGTCGCAGCGCTAGGATTGTCCGGCCTCGGTAGCTCCAAGTTAACGTGGGATATCGTGCCACGCCTGCGCAGCGTCACGAAGATGAAGGTCGTCTTGAAGGGAATAGTCACGGCAGAGGACGCGCGTCTTAGTGTCGAATATGGCGCCCACGGAATCATTGTTTCGAATCACGGTGGCCGCGCGGAAGATAACGGGCGATCTACCATTGATGCCTTGCCCGAGATCATTGCCGCAGTCGGTGGGCGCATCCCCGTGTTGGTCGACAGCGGATTTCGACGGGGTACAGACGTACTTAAGGCTCTCGCGATGGGAGCGACCGCGGTTGGCATCGGCCGTCCTTACATCTGGGGCCTCGGAGCATTCGGGCAAGAAGGCGTGGAAAGGGTGCTGGAGATCGTGCAGGCCGAAACACGGTCAGCGATGGCGCAATGTGGCGCCGCAAGCATAAGACAACTTACGCCGGGCCTCGTGCGGCGCGCTTAGCGTGGTTCTTTTATTCGCGCGACCTTCGGCGTTCACAAGGGGCGTGTTTCATTTATTCGCCAAATCGCGCTAAACGCCGCATACGATATCAAAAAGCGAAAACCTAATAGCGAATATGTATTGGTTTCTAGGGGGGGGAGCCGTCAGCTTGTCACGGTCGATGATTCCGAAGATTGCGAATCATCGATTTATTAATTCTGCGTGGGGAAGGGGATTCCGATGTCAATTTCCAGGACAACTGTAGCGCTGTTGGCGAGTGCGGCGCCGCTTGCACTGCTCGCGCCAGCAAGTTTTGCTCAATCGGGCTCGGTTGCCCTTGAAGAGATTGTGGTGACAGCCCAAAAGCGGTCCGAGAACCTGCAGAGTGTGCCAATTGCAGTCGCCGCGTTTACTGAGGCGCAATTAGTAAACAGCGGCATCGCAAACATTCAGGATATGCAGTCAATCGTTCCGGGCTTTAATACGAACGTTGTCGCAGGCTATTCTTCACCTCACCTTCGAGGGGTAGGCGCGGGCTTCTTCGGCGCCGGCGTAGAGAATCCGATCGCTCTATATGTAGATGGCGTGTATTACGGCGGTGCATTTTCCGGCCTTGTAGACTTCGTCAGCGTGTCGCAAGTCGAAGTGCTCAAAGGCCCGCAGGGCACTCTGTTCGGCCGCAATGCCAGCGGTGGGCTACTTCAGATTATCACCAAAAATCCCGGACAAGACGGTGAGTTCGCTGCCCATCTCGGTTATGCGAACTACGACACAGTCTCTGGAGATGTATATGTCTCGGGCGGGATATCTGAATCGGTATCCGCCAACTTTGCCATTCAGGCTAGTCATTCGGGAAAAGGATGGGGCACAAATCTTGCGAATGGCTTGCCGATCAACAAGCTCGACCATCAAATTAATACCAGGGCGAAGTTTCTCTATGATGCCGGCGGAGATACGCAGCTCCTTGCAAACTTCGATTACAGCGATTCTAAGAACTCAAGGTTAGCTCAGCGTATCGTGCCTGGTGGTGTAGTTGTGGCGCCGACGGGACCAGCTTAC
This sequence comes from Rhodospirillaceae bacterium, assembly GCA_965279655.1. Classification (GTDB taxonomy): domain Bacteria; phylum Pseudomonadota; class Alphaproteobacteria; order Rhodospirillales; family Rhodospirillaceae; genus SCTM01. The sequence continues at coordinate 1,980,504 of OZ257255.1, read as the reverse complement.
GGCGGTACCGTCTGGGATGCGGCCAACAGCCTTCAGCCACTGGTGGCTAACCAACAAGGCGGAGCTAGCGTACGCATCGATCAAAACATTGGGTTCGCCCAGTTGTCGAACATCGTCTCGTTCCGGCGGGCTGCTGGCCATTCAGAGTACGACACTGATGCAACCGCCTTTAACAACGGTGGTGGTAACTACTATCAGTTCGACAACCAGTTCACAGAAGAATTGCAGTTAGCCTCCAATCCCGATAGCAAGCTCACGTGGGTTGCTGGGGTATTTTATTTTAACTGGCGGTCTAAACAAGATCCCCACGACGTGTACGGGCGAAATCCAACCAACCCGATGTTCATCAGCCGGCGTGATCTTGGCACGGTAGTGACCGATTCCACCGCCGGATATGTCCAAGGCACCTACGAGATTTTCTCAGCTACTAACCTAACGGTCGGCGGTCGCTATACACACGAGCGGCGCCGCGCCAAAACGCACGCGATAAACTTTCCGGGCGGAGGTGGTGTATTTAGCATTATCGGGCCAACTGTTGCGTCGACCAGTTACAACGAGCCTACTTGGCGGGTGGCGCTGGATCACCGGCTGACGGACGAATTCATGATCTATGCCTCAGCCAGCACGGGCTTCAAGGCCGGCGGGTATAATATGTCCAATCTCTCTCAGCCAGCATACGGACCGGAAAAAATCACTGCTTATGAGGCTGGCTTTAAGTCCGATTTGTTGGACGGCAGGCTTCGCGTGAATGCTGCAGGCTTCTACTATGACTACACTAACGTGCAGGTTCAGCAGGCGATCGCAGGCATCTCCTTTATCCGGAACGGCAGTGGCGCAGAAATCTATGGCGTTGATGTCGATGCCGAAGCTCAGATTACGCCCGAGTTTCGTTTGACGGCGAGCATGGAGGCTTTGAGCGCTAAATATACCGTGTTTTCCGGTCTCAATTGTGCGTCTCCTCTGGGAGGTCCGGTCGTGGTGTGCGCTGGGGATGGAAACGATCTCCCGTATGCACCGCGCTTTACTTTTAACTCGGGGTTTGTTTACTCGACCGATTTTCAAGGCGGAAATCTGGCCGCGCAGGTCAACCTGGAATACAGTTCTTCTTACTTCTTAAAGGCTGAGAACGTAGTGAAGCAGGGGCAGTTTGCACGCATCAATGCAAATCTCACTTGGACCTCCCCAAACGAGAATTATACGGTTCAGTTCTGGGGTAAAAATCTGACTAACAAGGCTGTGATGGCGCAGTCATCCCTCAGTACTATCGCCGGAACGGGCCAGGCAAATGCGATCTCTCTTTGGAGAGAGCCGCGGACGTTTGGCATTCGCGTCGGCTATAAGATGTAGCGGGTCTCCGCCGTCGGAAGCCATCACCGTATCACTGCGCTGATGGGTCTATCACACATCGATAATCGGACGCCGCCGGGGTGGGGAGAACTACAATGTCTTTTGCGAGACTGAGCTTTGCCCTTTTGGTCCGTGCCGCCCCGGCTGTTCTTTTGGCCTCTCCTAGCTTCGCCCAAACGGGAACTGTAGCTCTTGAAGAAATTGTAGTTACTGCGCAGAAGCGTTCGGAGAATTTGCAGAATGTTCCGATTGCTGTGCAGGCGGTTACCGCGGCGCAGATAGAGAGCGCGGGAATCTCGAACATTCAAGATATGCAGACAATCGTGCCGGGCTTCAGCGCGAATGTCGTCGCCGGGTATGCTTCCACGCACTTGCGCGGCGTGGGTGCCGGCTTCTTCGGTGCTGGTACCGAGAATCCCATCGCTCTGTATGTGGACGGCGTCTACTACGGTGGAGCATTCTCTGGATTGATTGACTTTGTGAGCGTTTCGCAAATCGAAGTGCTTAAAGGACCGCAAGGCACGTTGTTCGGTCGTAATGCAAGCGGTGGCTTGTTACATGTACGTACCAAGGATCCCTCGTCTGCCGCTGAATTTTCTGCGCATCTTGGCTATGGAAACTACGACAGCGTAACCGGAGATGCGTATGTATCCGGCCCCATTTCCAGCTCGGTCTCGGCGAATTTCGCGATTGAAGCAAGTCATCAAGGTAAAGGCTGGGGAACGAATCTCACGAACGGACTGCCGGTTAACCGTAACGACCACTCAGTCAACGCTCGCTCAAAGTTTCTCTACGAACTCGGAACCGATACGCGCATTCTCGCCAACTTCGACTATAGCGACTCGCGAAATTCAAACTTGGCATTCCACATTGTTCCGGGCGGTATCATTGTCGTTGCCGCCGGAACACCAATTCCTTCTGGCGGCTTCAGCGGGGGTGGTCCACGCTCCTGGGATTCGGCCGCAAACCAGCAGCCACTGATTTCTAATCAGCAAGGCGGGGCGAGCCTAGCCTTCGAACAGAATCTGGGATTTGCCAGAATTTCCAATATCGCTGCATTTCGGAAGGCATCCGGCCATTCGGAATATGACACAGACGGAACCTCTGTCATCAATAGCGGAGGCAACTATTATCAGTTCGACGATCAATTTACAGATGAGCTGCAGCTTCAGAGCAACGAGGATAGCAAGCTTCAATGGGTCGTAGGCGCATTCTACCTTAGCTGGCGCTCAAAGCAGGACCCCCACGATATCTACGGCCGTAGCCTTACTAATCCGTACTATATTTCACGTCGCGACATCGGCACCGTTGTAACGGACTCTCTCGCGGGTTTCGCTCAAGGCACGTATGAGATTCTGGCGGATACAAATCTTACGCTGGGCGGCCGCTATACTCATGAGCGACGTCGCGCTCGCGCCGAAAGCTTGAACAATCCAGCCGGAGGCGGGGTGTTCAGCATCACCAATCGTTTTACGGCGTCAACTTCATATAATGAACCGACATGGCGGGTCGCGTTGGATCACAAGTTCAACGATGATGTCATGATTTATGCGTCTGCGAGCCGCGGGTTCAAAGCGGGTGGCTATAATCTTGCATCGCTTGGTCAGGCTCCGTATCAGCCTGAACGAATCAATGCCTATGAGGTGGGACTGAAGTCAGACCTCTTCGATCATCGAGTGAGAGTAAACGCAGCGGGATTTTACTACGACTACACCAGCGTGCAGGTGCAGCAAGCGATCGCCGGCGTAAGTTTTATTACCAACGGAAGCGGCGCTCATTTGTATGGGTTTGATTTGGATGCGGAGGCGCAGCTCACCAAGGAGTTCAAGCTAACCGCGGGGCTTGAAGCGTTGCATGCCAAATACACTGTATTCGCTGGATTAACCTGCGCGCCACCCACTGGCGGTCCGACACGGACCTGTGCGGGAAATGGGAACGATCTTCCTTACGCTCCTCGTTTTGTATTCGACGGGGCTGTCGTTTACACCGTGGACTTTGCCGGCGGCAGCTTGGCGTCTCAGGTGAACGTCGAGTACAGCTCGTCCTACTTCTTGAAGCCGGAGAACGTCGTAAAGCAGGAGCAGTTTGCTAGGATTGGTGCGAATATCACGTGGACGTCACCTGATGACCACTACAGTGTAGCGCTTTGGGCCCGTAATCTGACCAACAAGGCGATTATGGCACAATCCTCATTTAGCACGATCGCAGGGACCGGGCAGGCCAACGCAATCGCCCTCTATCGCGAGCCGCGCCTGTTTGGCATTCGTCTCGGGTACAAGATGTAAACAGGATGCGTGCCCAGCATTGGCCGAAGGCAGGGACAACTCGACACTGGGTTAGGGCGAGTAGCCTCGCAGGCTGTTGGGCCCTGCACTCGCGGCGTGGGGTAGAGGTTTCGTCAGCCTGGTATTGGGCGCCTCATACCGCTTTGCAGTGACGCGTAACCTACTCTGTGACCTAGACCGCTTTTTTAGGTCGCGGGGGCGCTCGATGGTAAGAATTGCTCAGCACAAACCTGAGCCTCGTCTATCCCTTGGGCGCAAAACCATGCGCGGGCCGTTTCGACCATCGGGGGGGGGCCACACAAGTAGGCAATTCCATTCCCCTTGCGAAATGTCGATGCGTCTTCGTCTGATAGCAGAGTTGTGACGAATCCCTTTGTCCCCGCCCAGTTTACTTCGGGCTCAGCGATCGCGATGCGCGTCTGCAGCGAAGGTAACGAAGCGCCGATTGTTTTAAGCTCAGACAAATAGAAGAGATCAGCGGGCTTCGTAACACCGAAGCACAGCAGGATATGTTGAGATGACTGTCCGGTCGCGATCAAATCCCGGAGCATCGATAGCATGGGCGCGAGGCCGGTGCCGCCGGCGACCATGATGATTGGCACACTAGCGTCGCGCCGGTGGAATACCCCGTAGGGGCCTTTGATCGTCAATTCCTGACCGATGGCGGCATCTATCCTCAAATAGTTGGACATCTCGCCGCCCGGAATGATGCGGATCAGGAATTCCAGGTCGAGTTTTTCGGAGGGGCCGTTGGCCATGGAGTACGATCGCGTCTCTTGAGTGCCCGGGACTGTTATATTTACGTATTGCCCCGCCAAAAACGTAAGCCCGCCGGGGCTTGAGATACGGCACATAAGGCGCACGACGGACTCGCAGACGGGCGTCACGTCGATAACATCAGCGGTCGATGTTTGCGTCGGAAGCACGTCGACACGTGAGTAAGGCAGTTCCAGAACAACGTCAGCCCGCGGCACCGCTATGCAATTTAGCACGGCGCCATTGGCGATCTCGCTGTCGCTCAAAACCGGGTTGTAGTACTCGGCATAGGTAATTTCGCCGGTGATAATTCTCCCGATGCACGTTTGGCATTCTCCGGCGTCGCACGAGTGCGCCAATTTGATGCCCGTGCGTTCCGCTGCCTCAAGGATTGTTTCATCGCTCTCGCTTGAGAGCGTGCAAATTTCGCCGTTGGCGAAGCGCAATTCTATGTTGGGCATAGTCAGACGTGTGGCACGGAACGAGAAATCACGGGCGCTTCCCGCCGCCGTCGATCGCCCAAGTTTGACCAGTTACATATGATGCTGCCGGTGATGCTAGAAAAACAGCAACGTAACCAACTTCCTTGAGTCGACCAATTCTGCCGAGAGGCACGGTCCTTTCGGCAGCATCGCGTTCCATCTGTGCGAGCTTCTCGGCAGGAACTTGCTCCGGATCGGGGAAGAAACCCGGTGCAACCCCATTCACCCTGACGCGATATGGTGCCCATTCTTGCGCGAGGGCCTGTGTCAAAGAGATTACCGCGGCTTTCGCCGCTCCATATGGGGCCATCCCGCCACGCCCCAAAAAGGCGGGGCTTCCAGAAATGGTGATAAGGGATCCGCTTCGGCGCGCGAGCAAGTGGGTGCCGATCGTTCGACAAGCTTGAAAGAGAGTCAGCAGGTTAATGTCCCACAGAAATTGCCAATCCGCGTCTGTGGTTGCGGCGTTCTCAGTATCGGGAAGCTGCACCATGGGTTTGATGAGTGAGTCGCCCACGCTCACGACCAGAGTGTCAATATGACCAAACTTCTGGAGCACGACGTCTGTTAACCGTTGCAAATCTGCGAGCTTGGTTGCATCCGCCTGGACCGCGAGCGCGGTCCCGCCAGCTTTCTTGATCTCCGATGCCACGCGCTCAATTCCTGTTGACGTCACAGCGCTAACAGCTACCTCCGCGCCCGCTTCCGCAAAGGCCAGTGCAATGCCCTTCCCGATCCCTCGGCCGCCGCCAAGAACGAGGACTTTCTGACCGGTAATATCGAATTCGGGAATGCCCATTAGTACTCTCCTGCTACCCCCGCAGTGCGAGAGGCTTCGACTCATGACGTCGCGATCTCAATGTACCCGATCACCTCTAATATATCCGTCTCGATCGTCAACAAGCATCTCTGCTGCGAGTTTCATATCGGGAGTACGGTGTTTTATGCGCCGGATTCGCTCGACCGCCAATTTCTGTGAAATGAACTTCATGGGTTTCCTCTGCTCAGTAATACGAAAAACGAAAGAACTCGATAGTAGATAAATATTGGACCCTCACGTGTCCGGCCTTCCACTATTGTCAAGATAATGCACAAGCGGTGACGAGCAGTTCACGGTTTCGTCGTCTGGCTGCCTGTGGCGTTGCGCACTTTAGAACAAAGCGATTAGCGACACCCGGATGGATGGAGCGGGCAACCGTGGCGAAATGGCTGAAGTCGACCGACTTTATCAATTTTGAGGTTAAGGAGCGGATCGCGCGGATCACTCTCAATCGACCTGAAAAGTTGAACGTGATTAATCATCGAATGCGCGATGAAATTGAGGCGGCGCTTCTCGAAGCCGATGATCTGCGAGACGTGAACGTGATCGTTCTTGCGGGAGCCGGTCGCGACTTTTGCGCCGGTGCGGATCTTTCGGACAAGTACCTTCCTGATGACGTTGAGCAACGCCGCGCTACTGAGGGCGAGGCAGCCAAGTATCGCAGTCGCTCTGAGACTCTCGATGACGAATGTTGGGAGATGGAACGTCGGCAGCCAAAATTCACGATCATCTTCGATTTACATAAGCCCGTTATCGCCAAGGTGCAGGGCAATTGCTTGGCGGCTGGAACGGATCTTGCTCTGGCATGTGACATGGTTATCGCTGCTGATGATGCGCGCATTGGGTTTCCGGCTACGCGTGCGAACGGCACACCCATGTGCCACATGTGGTACTATATGCTTGGGCCGCAGTGGGCTAAACGCATGCTCATGACCGGAGACTCGCTCAGGGGCAAGGACGCGGCGCGTCTTGGGTTAGTGATGGATTCCGCGCCCGCGGACAAACTCGACTTGGCGGTGGATGATTTGGCCGAGCGGATATCTTTTGTCGATGCGGAGATGCTTTCCACACATAAGCGCATCGTCAATCTTGCAATGGAATTCGAGGGTGTCCGTTCAATTCAGCGCCTTTCCGCTGAGCACGATGCGAAATCGCACTTATCAAAAGGGCCGCGACGCACTCAGTTCAAGGAAGATGTTGCGAAGAGCGGTCTGAAAGTTGCGCTGAAAAACCGCGACGCACCGTTCGGGGATGGTTTTGTTCGCTTTGGTGACTCGTTCTGAGTACGCGTCTCTCAGCCACGAGTTTGAGCCGCCGCCGTTGGCGGCATGCTACGCGGAAAGCCATCAACAGAACGTGATCTTATGTCGGAAGAATTCTTAATCGACGATCCCGCGGAGGGCGTCCGTAGAATAACGTTCAATCGACCGAGCGTGCTCAACGCTTTCACCATGGCGATGTTCACGGAATTTCTGGAGATACTAGACACCATCAAGCGCGATGCTTCCGTGCGCGTTGTGGTTCTGACGGGCGCCGGGAGGGGTTTCTGCGCCGGCGCGGACACAAATCGTCCCGTTCCGGCCGACTGGGTTCCTGCGGATGTCGGTGCGACGTACCGCAACCTGTACACGATGGATCGTTTGAACCTTATTCCTTCGGCAATCCGTGCAATGCCCCAACCGGTGATAGCCGCCGTCAACGGCCCGACGGCCGGTATCGGCTATCCAATTGTCCTTGCCTGCGACCTCGCGGTCGCCGCGCACTCGGCAAAATTTATCAATGCCATTCACAATACCGGTTCGGGCGTGGAGCTCGGCCTTTCCTATATGTTGCCACGGGCGGTGGGGTATCAGCGCGCGGCGGAAATTTTGCTGACGATGCGACCGGTCCTGGCAGAAGAAGCTGAGCGGATCGGGCTAGTCCTCAAGTCTGTGCCAGATGACCAGCTTATGGACACCGTCTTGGAACTCGCCAAGAGCATGATGGCGAATACGCCGGTCGGCATTTGGCTCACCAAACAGGCTCTCTGGAATAACGCAAGCGTCGGCAGCTTGAGCCAGGCCGCGGCAATCGAGACCATGGTGGGGATCGTAGCCAAGACCACAGCTGACGCCGACGAAAAGCGCGCGGCTTATCGAGAGAAGCGCGCGCCAAAATTCAACATGAAGTAACGCGCCGACATCAATGCAGACAACGAATAAAATTGCGAAGGACTCTATGAGCGACGAAAAGTTTGGATCTCCGGACGTTGTGGTTGTAGGTGCGGGCAATGCCGCTGCTAGCGCAGCGTTATCCGCGCGTGAGGCTGGCGCGAGTGTTGTGATGCTAGAATCTGCCCCTTACGAGGAGGCAGGTGGAAATACGCGGTATACTGCCGGACTTATGCGCTTTGCCTTCAATGGTGTGGAGGAACTGTCGCAGGTAATTCCCGATCTAACTGAGCACGAGAAAAAGACACACGACTTCGGAAGTTACACGACTGAGCAATTTTATGACGACATGGGCCGAGTGACGCAGTACCGCACAGATCCGGAATTGTGTGAGCTACTTGTGACTAAAAGCTTCGACACAATCGTATGGCTGCGGAGCAAAGGGGTTAAATTCCAAGCTAGCTTTGGCCGTCAGTCTCACAAGATCGGTGATGTCTATAAATTTTGGGGTGGATTGGCGGCGGAAGCGTGGGGTGGCGGTGAGGGGCTGGTAGAGAACGAGCATGCCGCCTGCAAGCGTGAAGGCGTTAAGATCTTTTACGACACGCCGGCTCTTTCGCTTTTGACGAAAGACAGCGGCGCCGTCACGGGAGTGCGCGTCAAACATGAAGGGCGTTTGATTGAAATCCCGGCTAAGGCGGTAGTGATCGCCGCTGGAGGATTCCAAGCCAACACCGAAATGCGGGCGCGGTATCTTGGCCCTAATTGGGATTTAGCGAAGGTACGGGGGACCAGTTACAACATAGGCACTGGGATTAAGATGGCGCTGGAAGTCGGCGCAATGCCGCACGGCCACTGGTCTGGTTGCCACGCGGTCGGGTGGGATCTCAACGCCCCGCCGTTTGGTGACCTCAAGGTGGGTGATGGCTTCCAGAAGCATAGCTATCCTTGGGGCATCATGGTCAACGCCCGCGGCGAGAGGTTTGTGGACGAGGGTGCGGACTTCCGTAATTACACCTACGCCAAATATGGCGCAGTCATTCTCGGGCAACCGCAAATGTTCGCGTGGCAAATCTTCGACAAGAAGATAATTCCTTCTCTCCGCGACGAATATCGTATCCGTCAAGTCACTAAGGTCACGGCAAATACGCTTGAGGAACTAGTCGAAAAGCTGGAGGGCGTGGATGCGAAGGCCTGTCTGGAGGAAATCCGGCGGTACAACGCGTCAGTACGAACGGACATTCCTTATAACTCTGCAATTAAGGATGGGCGGTGCACGGAAGGGCTTAAGGTTAACAAGTCAAATTGGGCCAATACTATCGATGAACCTCCATTTGAGGCCTTTGCCGTTACTTGCGGCGTGACATTCACATTTGGTGGGGTACGCATCGATACCAGTTGTGCGGTCCAGGATACCGCGAAGAAATCGATTCCCGGTCTATACGCGGCAGGCGAGTTGGTGGGCGGCCTATTTTACCACAACTATCCTGGCGGTACCGGACTGACCGCGGGTGCCGTGTTCGGGCGCCTCGCGGGACAAGGCGCAGCAGCCTTTGCCAGTGCGGCATAGTCCCCGGAGCATTTGAGATGAATGCGACGATGGGCCGGGGTCTGGAGGCAGCAAAGTGAGGCGAACGACGGACCTATTCCGGGAGCTTCTAGAGCAGAATCAAAGCGCGGAGGCAGTGAAGGCCGGAAGCAGCTGGCATAGTCGCGCCACGTTGAGGGCGCTTGTCGAGAAGATTGACGGCTTGCTCACCTCCAATGGTGTGCCGGCTGCCACACGCGTCGGATTGGTCGCACGCAATCGCCTGGGGCATATCGCCAGCCTCGTGGCGCTGTTGTCGACCAATCGCACAGTCGTAATGCTTCATGCATACCAGTCAGCCGCTAGTTTGGCTGATGAAATCAAAAGACTTGATCTTGCAGCGGTCATCGCGGATTCGGAGGACTGGTCAAAGGCAGAACTCGCCGACGCAGTTCGTGCCTCTCGCGCATTAGGTATTTCCTGCGACCACACGGATGAGCCGAGCGCATCCGTGATTATGGCAAATAGACGCGTAGACAATGCATCTACCAACGGCGAAGCAGCCGACATTGCGATCGAACTTCTTACTAGCGGCACAACCGGGACACCAAAGCGAATTCCGATCAGTCATCGTACGCTGAACCAATCTTTCGCCGATGCGGGGTTGCTCGTCGGATCGCAACAGGCGGCATCCGGTGCATCGGATGACACCTATATTCAGTTATATCCGCTGGGAAATATCAGTGGAGTTTATGGACTGATTGTCGCGTTGGCGCAGGCGCGACGTGTCGTGCTTCTTGAGCGCTTCTCGGTAGAGGGCTGGGTGAAAGCGATCAAAGAGTATCGTCCAGCGATTGCCAATATTCCGCCTACGGCAATTCGCATGGTCCTGGACGCCCATATCGAACCCGAAGCCTTATCCTCCTTAAAAATTCTGCGCGCTGGATCGTCGCCGCTAGATCCGTTGCTGCAAACCAGTTTTGAGAAAAAATACAGTCTATCGATTCTCACAAATTATGGAGCTACGGAGTTCTGCGGCGTTGTGGCGAGTTGGGACTTGAACGCCTACCTCGCCATCGGCGCGCAGAAGCGCGGCAGTGTCGGACGTGCATTACCTGGAATCGAGATGCGTGTGCGCGACGTGGAAAGCGATGCGATCCTGCCGCCAAACAACGTTGGGGTCCTTGAATTGTTGATACCCCGTGTTCGAGTGGATTGGATGCGCACTACGGATTTGGCGCTGATTGACGATGATGGGTATCTGTATCTACGTGGCCGTGCTGATGGGGTCATTATTCGAGGCGGATTTAAGGTTTCTCCAGAGCATGTCGCCAGCGCAATCCGAAAATATCCGGGAATTCACGATGCTGTTGTGATCGGCATGAAAGACGATCGGCTTGGCGAACTTCCAGTCGCTGCCATAGAGCTTGATGCACTTTCCAGCGCTATCGATACCAAGGACTTAGAGAAGGTGCTGAGGGCCGAGCTGGCATCCCCACAGGTCCCCGCTCATTTCTTCTTTGTTAGCGCTTTGCCGCGCACACCTTCGCTCAAGATCGATATCGCCGAGCTTAAGAGGATGATCGGCGTATGATCAAAACCTCAGACGCGCCACCGGCGCTTCACGACCTTACGATTGCTCAGGCAGGGCGCTTGCTTCAGAGGCGCGACATCTCGCCTGTTGAACTGGTTGAAGCGTCTTTACGCCGCATTGAAGCTCTCGATTATAAGACGCATGCATTCATCACTGTTACTGCGGACTTGGCGCGCGAGCAGGCGCAGGTGGCAGAGCGAGAAATCGGAGGAGGAAATTATCGTAGTCCTCTTCACGGAATTCCCTTTGGCTTGAAGGATATTTTCAACACAAAGGGTGTGCTTTCGACTGGTGGATCAAAAGTTCTCGCAAGTCATATTCCCACACAGAATGCGACCGTGGTTGATAAGCTCTACCAGGCTGGTGGCATTCTGGTAGGGAAACAGCAAACTCATGAGATGGCGCATGGCGGCCCTTCGTTCGATACACCGTGGCCACCTTCGCGAAATCCATGGAACCTGCGCCATTTCACTGGTGGCTCGTCGAGTGGATCGGCAGCTGCAGTAGCGGGTCGTTTGGTGCCGGCCGCATTGGGCTCGGACACTGGAGGTTCTATCCGCGGACCTTCTGGACATTGCGGTATCACGGGGCTGATGCCGACTTACGGCATTGTCAGTCGCGCGGGAATGTTCAGAAATTCCTACACGTTTGATCACGCGGGGCCGATGGCGCGGACAGCAGAGGATTGCGCCATTCTTCTGCAGTCGATCGTCGGCTACGACCCAAATGATAGCGGGAGCGTTGACCGGGGCAGGCCTCGATTTAGCGAGATGATCGACGGCGGTATTAAGGGCTTGCGGATCGGCGTCCTTCGTTCTTGGTGGGAAAGCGAACTGAAGGTCGGTGAAGACCATAGCAAAGCCCTCAATGATGCGGTTCGCGTCTTCAGCGATATGGGCGCGATTGTCGAGAACTGCGCTACGCCCTCGCTGACCGAAGCGATAACAATCAAGATAATCATCGCCGAATCCGAGCTGTTCAATGTCCACCGTCAGACACTGATCAACCACCCTGAAGACTTCGGACGCGTAATGCTCGAACGGGTGTTGCCGGGCTGTCTATTTCAGTCGACGGACTTTGTTCAAGCCTTGCGCAAGCACCGCCGCTACGTCGCCCGTATGAAGCCGCTCTTTCAACGATACGATGTTCTTCTTGCGCCCGGCGTGGGTGCCGCCACCGTCCTTGAAGAATACCCCACGCTAAGCTTCTGGAAGTCGCCAAACTTTCTAGCGCCGTTCAATCTCGCTCGATGTCCGACACTCGCGCTGCCGTGCGGATTTTCCCAGTCGGGACTGCCCTTAGGTATGCAGTTGTGTACTAAGCCGTATGAGGAAGCGCGGCTATTGCGAGCGGGGCATGCTTATCAAAAAGCAACAGATTGGCACATGCGTGTTCCGAATCTGGAGGACGCACACCCAGTGAATTCTGCTCCTGTACCAAGCACCGTCTCAGCTGGACCGCAATTAACTGCTGTTGAACGAGACTTTGTCGTACAGGCCGCGAAACGTGCAGGTCTTCAGCTCGGCGATGATCATTGGAAGATACTTTTTGATACCGCGCCCTACGCGCTTGAAATGGTGACGCGCATACACAGACCCGCGGATCCTCGAGACATGCCGTCGCTTGTGTATCAGGCACCAGCCTAAGCACGAGCTATTAAACAATCGCGCCTGAGCGCAAAAAGCAGAGAACCAAGATGGGCGAACGTATCGAGCAGCTGTCTGAATTTGTCGCGTCGACACGATGGGAGGCCATTCCCGATTCTGTGAAGCGGCAAGCCAAGCTTGTACTTCTAGATACTTTAGGAGTGATCTTGGCGGGAGCTGATGGCGGCGAGGTCAAGCATTTGAGTGATCTGTTTGGCGCTTCTGGAGGGTCTGGTGCAACAATTCTGGCACGAGGTTGGAAAACGACCGACCCAAAGTCCGCGGCGCTGCTGAACGCCATTGCGGGACGGTCCATCGAGCTTTGTGAAGGACACCGTTATGTGCAGATGCAAGGCGGCGTGCAGATTGTCCCGGGGGTCTTAGCTGTTGCTGAAGGTCTCCAAAGCTCTGGACCGGATATTCTTACCGCACTCATATTGGGCTACGACGTGGGCGCACGTATTGCCGCGGCGATGAAACCCCATGCGTTGGCGCACCCAAACGGACAGGCTGCCCTTCTGGGCGCGATCGCTGCCACGTCACGGCTGCGGGGGCTAAACGCAGGGCAGATCAGTCTGGCATTGCGGATAGGCGTCACCCTGATCTTGACGCCGAGCTATACGAATGCTGTCGCTGGAGCAACAGCTCTGAACGTCGCCGGTGGGATGAGTGGATTTGCCGCGGCTCTCGTGCCAGATCTCGTTCACGCGGGCTTCTCAGCAAAGTCAGACGCAATCGAGGAAGCACTGGGTAGCCTTGTCGCGGGAGGGTTTCAGCCCGACATTCTGGTAGAGAAATTGGGCACACGTTGGGAAATATCGCGGAACTCCTTCCGTCTTCGCGCTTGTTGCAATCCCATCTATGCGGCCCTCGATGCTCTCGAAGACGCGATCCAGGAACTAAAGGCAACCTCGGAAGACATCGAGAGGGTGGATGTCGCAACATATCGTTTCGCCTCCGTCATGTCGGATCAAATGCCCGTGAATGTTTTTGCCTCAAAGTACTCACTGCCGCATGCCGCGGCGGCCATTATCCATCTCGGCCACGCAGGCTATAAAGCGTTCTTGGAAGACGTATTGATCAATCCCGAAATCGTCAATCTACGGCGCCGTGTGTTCGTGACGGAGGACCCGTCTTTGTCATCCGTTGCACCCAGATTGAAGCCAGCACGCGTGACCGTAACTCTAAAGGATGGGCGGCGTAGCAGTCGTTTCTGCGAAAGTCCCCGAGGAGATTTTCAACGACCCTATGCGCGCTCGGCAATTAGAGAGAAGTTCTTGGAGCTCGCCAATCCCATTCTAGGTACGGAACTTGCGGTGCAGATTGAGGATATGGTGAGCAATTTCGATACTCTTGGTTCGGTATCGCGCTTTATCGATCTGCTGACCCAGTCTACTGTCCTCAACTTGCAAGGTGACGTGCCCAAGTTGCGGGCGATGTAAGGGGGGGCGGAACGTGGACCTAAGTGTGTACAAGACGCTGGCTCTGCGACGGGACGGTTTCGTTCTGAACGTGACGTTCAACCTTCCGGACAAAATGAATCCCTTAAGTCCGGACATTTTGACGGAGCTGTTGCCTCTGTTGAAGCTACTCGAATCCGATGAGGAGACCCGTGTGGTCGTTCTCTCAGGAGCTGGCCGTGCATTTAGTGCCGGCGGAGATCTAAATCGGATGACCCAACAGCTTGAGAAGCCGCTGGGATTTTCGGATCGCATTCCTCATATTAAAGAAGTTGTTCACGCCTTCTTGGACTTTCCTAAGCCGATCATTGCAAAGATCAATGGTCCCGCAATCGGCCTCGGTGCGACTGTCGCACTCCTGTGTGACATCACGTTTGCCGCTGCCGACGCCAAAATCGCCGACACTCATATCAAAATGGGATTAGTCCCAGGCGATGGCGGCACATTCATTTGGCCTCTGTTGGTTGGAATTAATAAAGCGAAGCGGTTTCTGCTCACGGGCGATTCTCTCACCGGGGAGGAGGCAGAGCGAATTGGTCTGATCAGCGCTGCCTTTCCACGTGAGGAGCTGGATAGCCAAGTCAACGCGTTTGCTCAACGCTTGGCAAATGGAGCACCTCGTGCTGTTCAGTTTACTAAACTCGCCATGAACGTTGCACTCAAGCAGAATGCTGGAATGGTATTGGATGCCGCGGTCGCATACGAAGTCCTCTCCTCCGTTACCGGCGACTACCGCGAGGCGTTGACAGCGCTTGTAGAAAAGAGAGCGGTTCAGTTTTCTGGCAAGTAGAAGCGCCAGGTCCTTGGATAGTAAGGCTGCACGAACATGACCGTACGATCTCGAGATCTATGCGCTGGCGTGCTTATGGCGCTGGTAGGCGTTGCAGTCATGATGGAAGCAAGTACATACGGAATCGGAAATCTGCAGCGTATTAAGCCCGGCTTTTTTCCAGTAGTGCTTGGCGCCATTCTCAGCGCTATCGGTCTTTTCACCGCTGTCACGTCATTTCGCTCCGCAGAAGAAGTGGGAGCACAGCCACCGCCTGTCTCGTGGCGTGGCGTGATTTGCATCTTCACAGGACTTCTCTCGTTTATTCTTTTTGCAAAATTCGGCGGTATGGCACCGGCGACGTTTGCATGTGTGCTGATTGCGGCGCGCGGTGATCAAACTTCCACGTGGCGTGGCGCGATGTCGCTTGCTGGCGGAGTTACGGTGTTTGTCGTGATTCTGTTCTATTACGTGCTGCATATCCCGCTGCCACCATTTGGCTGGAATAACCAATGACTGCAGCTGTTCTGGCAGATCTCTGGCATGGTTTCGGGGTTGTCCTACAGCCCCAAAACTTCATGTGGTGTTTTATTGGAGTATTGATCGGCAACGTTGTCGGCGTTCTGCCGGGTCTCGGCGTTATGGCGACCATTTCGCTGCTTCTTCCGTTGACGTTCGGTATGGCGCCGGTGGCTGCGATCGTCATGCTGGCGGGCATTTTTTACGGATCTCAATATGGCGGTGCGATCAGCGCGATCCTCTTGAACTTGCCTTGCCATCCGCCACATGCCGTGACGTGTCTCGATGGGTTTCAGCTCACGCGAAAGGGCCGCGGCGGGGCTGCGTTGGCGATCACGATGATGGCGGGTTTCATTGGGGCATCCTTCGGCATCGTGGAGATGATCTTCTTTGCTCCGCTACTAGTACAGGTAGCTTTCAAGCTCGGACCTGCAGAGATTTTTGCGCTCATGGTCCTTGGGTTGCTTTGTGGGTCAACGCTTGGCAAGGGCTCAGCGGTTAAGGGCCTAGCGATGACGGTCGTTGGCATGATGCTTGGGTTAGTCGGCAGCGATATCGAAACTGGGCGTCCACGCTTTACGTTCGGAAGTGTTGAGTTTTTAGACGGCGTCGAGATTGTGGCCATGGCGCTTGGCTTGTTCGGGATCGCGGAGTTCCTGAAGAGCGTGAATCAGGTCGCGCCGGTAAATGCGGCCTACACGCGGATCGGGCTGCGTGATATGCGACCGACAAAGGGTGAACTCAAAGAGGCCGTGTGGCCCATATTCCGGGGTACGATGATAGGAAGCCTGTGTTCGATGGTTCCGGGCACCGGGCCCACTATTGCGTCTTTCGTTTCGTACGCCGCGGAGAAAAGGGTATCGCGTACGCCCGAGAAGTTCGGTACCGGCATGATCGCCGGCACTGCTGGTCCCGAAGCAGCCACCCATGCTGCCGTGCAGGGCGACTTTATTCCAACTATGAGTCTGGGGATCCCCGGCGATGCGATCATGGCATTGCTTTTAGGGGCGTTCATCATACAGGGCATTACGCCTGGCCCGCAGTTGATCTTGGAGCATCCGGATGTGTTCTGGGGTCTGGTTGCGAGTTTCTGGATCGGCAACGTGATGCTGCTCTTCCTAAACATCCCGCTAATCGGATTTTGGGTAAAGCTGCTTACGGTGCCTTACCGCTACCTTTATCCCTCCGCTTTGGCATTTGTTTGCGTCGGAGTTTTCGGCACGCACAACAATCTGCTGTCAGTAGTTGAGGCGCTTTGCTTCGGCGTATTTGGTTTTGTCCTGCTTCGGCTCGGTTTCCATCCCGCTCCGATCATTCTGGGCTACGTTTTGGGTCCAGCAGTGGAAGAGAATTTCAGACGGGCAATGATTCTCGGGCACGGCGATCTAGCGGTGTTTGTGGATAAGCCTATTAGTGCGTTTTTTCTGACGTTGGCAGCGTTGTTAATCGTCATGCAGGTGTACCTGCGCCTAAAGCCGCGCCGTCGCAATGCAGCACCCTTGCCAGCGACGGATACCGCGTCGAACAGCTAAGCCGCTAACGGTTTCCTGGAATGAACGCTCTTCCCGAAGATATCAGTATGATGCGCGACAGCATTTCGGCCACGCTGACGGCCGAATGCACGCGTTTGGCAGTCCACGCATTTGTCGACGGGCGCACTGATTTGACGGCCGCGCTGTGGAGTCACGCACGCGAGTTGGGCTGGCTCGGAGTAGGTCTTCCAGATGCTTATGGCGGTGTGGGCTTGGGCGCAAAGGGCTTGCAGGTCTTGCATACTGAACTCGGACGTCACATCGCCCCCGGTCCGTATCTGGCGACCCTATCCGCTGCGCAATGGCTTGAGGAGGTAGGAAGTGAAGCCCAAAAGCGACGCTACCTTCCCAAGATTGTAGGCGGCGAATGTTCCGTGGCGATCCCGATGGTTTTTATGCCACAGGCACGTTCGCAGCGAGGACCGCTTCGCCTGTTGGGGTCCCGATATGCAGATATGGCGGTAGTGCCGTGGTCGCAGGAAAATCATGAGGGATGGGCTCTGGTGCCACTTACGGCTGGCCAAGCGCGTTCGGTGGCCGGATGGGACTTTACGCGCGAACTGATCGAACTCGATACAGACGGCCTAGTGCCGGATTCCATTATATCCGATCTGGATGGGCGCGTAGGTGACCGTCTGCTTGCTCAAATGTTGACGGGTATTTGCAGTGACAGCATGGGGGCCGCACGGGCGATCGCTGATCAGACGGTGGACTATCTCAAGACACGCGTTCAGTTCGGTAAGCCGATCGGATCATTTCAAGCTTTAAAGCATCGCGCTGCCGACTTATTTGCTTTGTTGGCTCATGGTGATCACCTCGTCGATCAGGCGATTGAGGCGTTAGATGAAAATGCGGATAGTCTTCTTTGGGCAGCGATCGGCAAGGCGGGTGTAACCGATGCTTTCACGCACATCGCGGCAGATTGCGTACAACTTCATGGAGGTATCGGCTTCACTTGGGAATACGATTGCCATCTCTTTTTGAAGCGCGCGCGTCTAAATGAAGCGCTGGGCGCGAGCAACGCCGCTTTGCGAGACTTGGGCGCAGAACGTTTTACGGACGCTCTGAAGTCTGCGCGCGCCGTGTTGGAACTGCGGGCGCTATGATTTTGCAACACAGAGAGAATCCTGCTGCATTTCGTGATGCGGTGCGCGCGTGGCTGTCGTCTGTGTCTCCTAAAAATTGGGAAGAACGGCTTAGTCACGGAAGCGATGCGGAGCACGTCGAGCTGCAGAAATGGTGGATGGCTGAGCGCGCGAAAGTAGGTCTCGCAACCCCGCATTGGCCGACTGAATTCGGCGGCGCCGACCTCAGCTTAAAACACCAAATCATCGTTGCGGAAGAGGTGGCTCGTGCGAATGCGCCGCCTCTTCAAGCTTACGTAGTCTCCTTGCATCATTTGCCAGCAACGTTAATTGCCTGGGGTACGGACGATCAGAAAGCAAAGTATCTTCCAGGAGTCTCAAAAGGCGACATTTGGTGTCAGGGTTTCTCGGAACCAAACGCCGGGTCCGATCTCGCGGCGCTACGTTGCCGAGCGGTGCGCAAGGGGGACAGGTACGTGGTCAATGGCCAAAAGATTTGGTCATCTAACTCGATGCACGCGAAGTACTGCATATTGCTTGCGCGAACCGATCCGGATGCGCCGAAGCACAAAGGTATCTCCTTTTTTCTCCTGGATATGAAGTCCGCTGGAGTGGAAGTCCGGCCCATTCGGCAGTCCAATGGACGCGCTGAATTTGGGGAAATTTTCCTGAACGACGTCGAAATTCCAGCCGAAAACTTGGTCGGGCCGGAAAATGACGGATGGAGAGTTTCGCACTCAACGTTGGCGGCGGAGCGCGGCGTTCTCGTCTTTGAAGCGATCGAGCGACTCAGATATCTTTACGAGAATATCTGCCTTCATGCGATCGAGACCAACGCGGGTTGGCTTCGTGACGATCAGATGCGTCGTGAATTCATCGTGCTGCTCGGCGAGATGCAATCGATCCGGCGACTCATTCGTCAGCTCCTGAGAGAGAATGAAGTTAAGGGCGCGCCTTCGACGATGACGCCTGCCTTTGTCAAACTCATGAGTTCGGAACATCGGAAGAAGTTTGCGTCTTGGTGGGTCAGGATAGCTGGACCCGATAGTCAGAGTTTGCTGCCCTCACTAGCCACAATCGGCGGCGATCCGATGATGCTGTACGTAAGTTCGTTTGGAAGCGCCATCGCGGCGGGCACAAATGAGATCATGCGGAATATCGTTGCGGAACGCGGATTGGGTCTGCCTCGCTGACAGCACAACTATGTCCACAGGCTGACATCGATCCCATTGGGTACATATCGGAAGCGTAACGAGACCATATCTCGAAAGTATTATCCCGACCGCGCGCGTTCGAACTACCATTTTAAAGTTATTGAGCGGGGAGGGGCCCGCGGATGACGTTGGCGGGAGAAATCATGAATTTGATGTTTATTGGCGCCGGCGTCCTGGCACTTTTCTTTCCAAGCGTAGGCAACGCTGCGGATAATTCTATAAAGACCGGGGCGACGTTTAAGGATTGCCGCGACTGTCCCGAACTTTTGGCCGTGGCGCCAGGTTCATTCATTCAGGGGATGGATAGTGGTCCGCCTGAACGATATGAAGGGCGACCCCATAAGGTAACGATCGCCTATCGCTTTGCGGTCGGCCGGACCGAAGTGACGACGGGTCAATTTAGGGAATTCGTGGCGGCTACTGGATATAAAGCCGGTGCGAATTGCAAAGTCTGGGATGGCAAGGCTCCTGTCCCTATGGCTGGAGCCGACTGGGCTAACCCGGGATATGGCCGTCCAGCGGCAGATAATGAACCCGCGGCCTGCGTGAGTTGGGATGACGCCAAGGCTTATGTGGCGTGGCTCTCGAAGAAGACGAGCAAACCATACCGCCTGCTGAGCGAATCCGAATGGGAGTATGTCGAGCGCCCAGGGGGCACCGGACGCTTCGCCTGGGGCGACGATCCCGACGAAGCTTGTATAACGGCAAATGTAGCCGACGCATCGACCAAGGACTTGAAGCCACCATTTTATCCCCGTCCGTTCGTTCCGGCTAACTGTAACGACGGCTTTCCAGCTATCGGGGTGGCCGGGGCTCTTAAGCCGAACAAGCTTGGCCTTTTCGACATGACGGGCAGCCTGTGGGAATGGGTCGAAGATTGCTACGTCATGCCATATCCGGAAGATACTCCCACGGACGGGAAGCCTTATGTGGGGCCACAAGGGTGTGATCACCGCGTCGCTAAAGGGGGTGGCTGGGGCACCACGATCGAGCGCCAGCGACCGACTTTCCGTTTCAGTGATCCGGCGCCTTTCGTGTCACAGATTTACGGCTTCCGGATCGCTCGAAATTTGTCTCCGTAGTAGACCGGAGCTCACTCAAGGTGAGTACGATATCAGCGGTCCATCGTCGCTTTGTATGCGATATGCAACGACTGCCGCTTGCCGGTAGCTAAGATCGTATCTCACGCGCTCCTATAGTCTAGATGTTCAACTAAGACGTGACACGTAGCTAAGGCCGCGGTTAGCTATCTCCGTAGTACCTGAGCCGTGAGCGCATGCGGCATCACCTCCATATTCAAAACCTACTACGGCATATCCCAAAAAGTATTATCCCGACTGTTCGGGGTAGAACTACGATATTTGCAGAAATTTGAGCGGGGACACACGCGGTCCAACCGGCGTGAGGTGCGATGAACCAGAGGTCCAGCACAATGTCTTTTTTGCGACATCTCGGAGCCGCCCTCATCGGGTTGTGTTGTGTTGTCCCGGGCGCAAGTGCGAAAACTCTCGGCTTCGTCATCACGACCTGGCACAACGCATTACTCGAAACGCGCTACATCGACGAATGTCCTGATGGTCTGACCCCGGGATATGACGAGTTATGGTGGCGTAGTTTAAAGCCAGATGATCGCGGTCGTCTTACTGGGAATGGCGAAATGAATCGCCAGGACCGCTACAGGTTCGCAATCAAACGCGGACCAAAGGGCGAAGACGTATGTATGAATCCGACTAGCGTAACGGATCCGCCGCAACACGTTGTCGAATATCCATATGCCTATGGTTTTAATCTCGATGGAACTTCGGACGGTGAAGCCACATCAAAGTCGTGCAAGCACCAGAAGTTTCAAACACCGGATACGAAGAGCCCCGTCGATAATCAGCTCTATCGCTTGACTGGATGCATCTATGGCTTTCGTTCCATAGGCTACTTCGACGCAAATCCGAACGAGAGTCGTAAAATTCAAAGCTTAGGAATTATTCTCGTGAAGGTCGATGGAGTGGACGATGAGGCGAACGATAACGACGTCTCCGTGTCGTTCTATCGCTCTGTCGATCCATACGCCCTCGACAGCAGCGGGACGTTCTTACCCAACGCCAGTTACCGAATCGATATCGATACGAATACGGGACGGCCTCGGTACGGTGACTCGGTAAAGGGCAGAATAGAAAACGGGTTGCTCACCACGGAGCCTGCCGACGTTCACTTACCTTATTTTGGGAACTATACGTTTCTGAACATGCTTATTCGTGACATGCGTATCCGTCTTGATATCGCCCCCGATCGACGCACGGCCAAGGGAATGATCGGAGGATACCAGGAGGTCTCTCAGCTCACATACTTTGTGACCGGTCTCGGGGCGACCGTACACGCTGACACCTGGGTGAACTGCCCTAGTTTTTATGTCGCGGCACATCAGCTAGCAGATGGCTATCCTGATCCTAAGACTGGGGAATGCACCGCGTTGTCGGGTGCGTGGAACGTGGAGGCAGTATCCGCCTTCGTCGTCAATCCCCTGGCCGAAGGGATCGCGACGGCGGGCCGATCTCCGTGGCGAAAGGCTCTTTCCTTTATTGGTCTCGGCGATGACGACAAGTAGCAGTATCACCCGTAAATTTCTGTCACGTGGCATCCTTGCCATGTCGCTTCTCGGATTGCTCGCCGGTTGTGGTGCGTCTGAGCCGGACGTCGTGGCCAGGTCTCCATCCATGCGGGTGCTTACCGAAGGTGAGTACCGAAATATCATTCGTGACGTCTTCGGTGGAACGATCGAAGTGGGGGGGCGATTTGATCCCCCGGTTCGTACGAATGGGCTACTTACTGCCGGTGCATTTCATGCCGGTATGACGCCAGCGGCGCTGGAACAGTTCAACGCTGCGGGTCAGCAGATCGCGCGACAGGTTACAAGCGGCCGAAATCGGGACACGTTTGTGCCCTGCAAACCTCTCGCGGCCGATGCCCCTGACGATGCCTGCGTCGCGGCGTTCGTCAGCTCGGTTGGGCGGTTACTGTTTCGGCGGTCGTTGACGGAAGATGAGATCGCTGCGGCGGTTCAGGAGGCTGCGGCGGCGACCCGCCAGCTCGGAAGCTTTTATGACGGCCTTTCTGCGGTTCTTACCGGCTTCCTGGTGTCACCCCAGTTTTTGTTTGTAACCGACGATGTTGAGGACGACGGAGCTGGCCACTCCCGGCTGACGGCATACGCAATTGCATCCCGGGTAAGTTTTTTACTCTGGGACACGGGACCGGACAGCGAATTGCTTCGCGCGGCGGAGAGCGGCGAGCTCCATAACGGGCGACAGTTGTCGCTTCAGGTCGACAGGATGCTCGCTTCTCCTCGCATGGAGTCTGGAATCCGAGCGCTCTTCGAGGACTTCCTGCAGCTCGACGGCGTGGAGCAAATGGAAAAGGATGCAGAAATCTATCCCGGATTCAACGTGGCGCTCGCGAAAGACGCCAAGGAACAGACGTTACGCACGGTGGTGGCGCACGTCCTTGATCGGGACGCAGACTATCGCGATCTCATAACGACCCGAAAAACGTTTCTGAGTGGTCCGCTGGGACGCGTAAATGTCATCCCCGTGCCGCGTCCCGATGGCGGTTGGATCGCATATGAATATCCGCCAGGAGATCAGCGTGCCGGCATCATAACGCAGATTAGCTTTACGGCAGGCAACTCTCATGTTGGAGGAAGCTCTCCCACACTGCGGGGAAAGGCGATCCGGGAACAGTTTCTCTGCCAAAAGGTGCCTGATCCACCCGGTGATGTCGACTTTAGTCTGTTTAACGATGTCAGCGCTTCCAAGAAGACGGCGAGGGACCGGCTAACAGCGCATGCGACCGCTCCTGCCTGCGCGGGATGCCACAAACTGACCGATCCAATAGGGCTCCCTCTGGAAGTTTTCGATGGTGCGGGCTCCATGCGCAGCACAGACAATGGTGCGGCCATAGATACAGCCGGAAACATAGATGGCACGCCATTCGCGGATGTCGTCGGCCTTGGAAAGGCTTTGCGTGACAATCCGGCGTTGCCAAGTTGTTTCGTCAGCCGCCTCTACTCTTACGCTACGGGACAGAGTGCGAGCGCGGAGCAGCGCGCGTTGTTGGACTATTTCAATAAGGTTTTTGCTGAACAGAAATTTCGCGTGCGGCCGTTATTGCGAGCGTTGGCGACAAGCCCGGCGTTTTACGCCGTGGCAGATATGCCGCCATCGTCTGACGCAAGAGAAGCGGCCGCCGCACATGAGTAGGAGGTGAAGCATGAGTTTCTTGATTCCTGCAAAGCCCGCGCGACGTAAAGTTCTGCGAGGCTTGGTGGATGGCATCGCGGTGTCTGTCGCGCTGCCATTTTTCGATCTTTTCTTAGATTCCAAGGGTAAGGCATTGGCAGCCACGGGCGCGCCACTGCCGGTCAGATTTGGCACCTGGTTTTGGGGTCTGGGTCTAACGCCGGGGCATTCGGTCGCACCCAAGAGCGCGACCGGTCCGGGCGTCGACTACCTCGAGGAATGCAAGCCCCTGGAACGCGTCCGTGAACATGTAAACTTTTTCGGTGGATTCAATACGCCGCTAGACGGTAAGGGCAATTTTACGCACACAGCGGGCATCGTCGCCTCTCGGACTGGCACGGCTGCTTCGTTTAATCTGGATATTCCCGCCCCCACACTCGATGTTCTCATTGCTGACGAGATTGGTCAGGCCTCTCGTTTTCAAAGTCTAGATTTTTCGTCTATCGGCATCTCGGCCCAGAACTACAGCGGTCGTAACACCAACACGCGCGCTGCGGCGGAAATCTCACCGCTTGCCGCTTTCGCACGAATATTCGGGCCTGAATTCACTGATCCAAATCGCGTCGGCTTTAAGCCAGATCCCCACGTTCTGGTGCGGAAGAGCGTCCTATCGGGAGTTCGAGAACAGGCGACGAAGGTCAAACATGTTCTCGGCGCTGCGGATCGTGCACGGATGGACGAGTACTTCACCTCTCTCCGCCAACTCGAACGTCAAATGGAGTTGCGGTTGATACCGCCACCGCCGAATAAGGCGTGTGTGGTTCCCAGTGCGCCCGACGTCTCCGGACTCGGCGAGAGAACGAATGGCGCGACTGAAGTTGAGACAGTCGTCGCCACACATAAACTGATGACATCGATCTTAACGATGGCGATAGCCTGCGATCAGACGAAGATATTCAACATGGTCTTTTCTGATAATTTCTCGCACATGCGGCGTCCCGGTGAGTCGATGCAGCACCATCAACTTACCCATGAAGAACCGGTTGACGAGAAACGTGGATACCAGCCGGGGGTTTTCCAGATGGGATGCCGAAGTATGGAGGCGTGCGCAGACTTCATTGAGTCCTTTGCCAAAATTCGCGAGGGGGACGGAACTATTCTGGACAACACGCTGATTTTTGCCAGCACCGACACAAACTACGCTCGGCTGCATTCGATTGATGGCCTTCCCATCTTCACGGCAGGTAAGGCCGGGGGACGCGTCAAAACCGGTTATCACGTAGTCGGGAGCGGAGATCCCATCACGCGGGTTGGGCTCACCGCCATGCACGCGATGGGCCTGTCCCGATCCAGTTGGGGAACGAAGTCGCTCCAGACGTCGAAATTAATTAGCGAAATTCTAGTTTAGGCGTACGTCACATGGTCGTCGCCCGTTTGCACACCGTCGTGCGCGTTCTGCGCCGCTTGTCAACAGTGGCGCCGCTCGCCTTGCAAGCATCGTTGGGTTTGTCCTTTGCGTTTCCAGCTTACGGGGCGGAATCGCCGGCTGTTCCGTTAGAGGTGAGGGCGGTAGCGAAGGGCCATGGGTGGTTATTTACGGATGCGACTGGACGAACGCTTTATAGCCTGGCGACAGATGAAAAGAGTCCGGGAAATTCGGCCTGCAACGAGAAGTGCGCGGTGGAGTGGCCTCCTCTGCGGCCGTCCGACGATGCCCATTCAGTCGCCGCATGGTCGATCATTTTGCGCAAGGACGGTTCGCGACAGTGGGCATTTCGCCAGATGCCACTCCACACGTTCGCCAAGGATCCAGGACCGGGATACACTTTCGGCGAAGCCGTGCGCTATTGGTCGGCAGCTTTCGAGCCAATCGCGATGCCATCGGACTTTTCGGTGGCTAAGACATCTTTGGGATACGTACTCGCCACGGCGGCAGGTCTCACTCTCTATTCGAAGACCGGTAGCGGTGACTGTACCGGTCAATGCCTAGATAATTGGCGTCCTCTTCTCGCGCCGTGGGCTGCCAAGGCGACGGACGATTGGTCGATTATCGACCTGAAAAATGGCAATCGCCAGTGGGCCTACAAGGGCAAGGCGCTCTTCCATCAAGTAATTGATCTTGGTCCGCCGATTCTCGTCGGAAAGCATGGCGATAATTGGCAAGCGGTGGTGTTGGAGCCGCCTCCACCTCGTCCAAGTTGGGTAATGGTCCAATCCACAGATACCGGGGACATGTTGGCGGACCAACAGTCTAAGACAATTTATGCCTACTCAAATATGGCGGGAGGCGACGACTGTGCGGATGGGGATTGGATTCCGCGCTACGCCGATTCTGACGCTCATCCGATAGGAGACTGGACGGTCATCCCGGGAAAAGGCGGTCGCAAGCAGTGGGCATACCGGGGAATGCGTCTATACGCCAATGCCATGGACCGTTGGCCTGGGGATTTTCGTGGTGTTCGTTTCGGTGGCGATCCTTCCTTCCAGGTATTTCTCGTTTCTGAGCAGCCAATTCAAGCGCTAGGGGGCATTGGGTCCAATGCTGTTGCGCCACAGCTGATTGAACGCAACAGCGCCTGCGCGTCGCCGTAGCGGTTCGGCGATTGCGGAGAGAGGGGGGAAACAGATGTCGCGTCTACCGTCCAGCGCACTTTTAGCGGCCTTGAGCCTTTGCATATTTCATACCGATGCAAGGGCAGCGTCCGACGATATCCAGTTTACAGCGTCTCTTTCCCCGGAGGAGGTGGCAAAGCCCGCCACCGGTCCTGCGCGCGGCTGTGCTGAAGTCTGGTTGGAGCGCGAGACTCTCAAGATCAGCTGGAAGATCACCTTCGACAAGCTCTCTTCTCCCGGAGCAAGCCTCGCGCTGTACGGCCCGGAAAGCCCAGGATCAATTGCCGGCAAGCAAGTCGACCTCGCCGGACCTGGAATGAAGAGTCCCATTGAAGGTTCCAAGCAGATATCCGAGGGACAGTTTCAGTCCCTGATCACTTCAAAGATGTACGTCAATCTGAATACGCTGAAATTTCCGGAAGGGGAGCTGCGGGGGCAACTTCTCCGTTCGCGGAGGACTAGAGCGAGCGGTGACTCCGGATTGCCATCGTCTAAGGACAGCTGTTCCTGAAGTGACCCCCGCCGTTGCGCTTTGCTTTGCGAGCCGTGCTTAAGAAAGGACGGGCAATGTACTTGCTTGCCATCGTGCGCTTCTGGTCTGTTTTCGTTTTCTTGAATGCTGCTGCTATCGCTGCGGAATCTGCGCACCGCGAAGACTGGCCGATGATTGGCGGCTCGTCACAAGAGCAATTCTTCAGTCCCCTTGCTCAAATAAATCTGAAGACGATCGGGCGTCTCGGCCTTGCATGGTTTCAAGAGCTCGAGACGCGTCGCGGCGTGGAAGCAACGCCGTTGGTGCAGGATGGAGTGATGTACAACATCTTGCCCTGGAACGTCACGACAGCGATGGACGCACGTTCCGGGAAGCTACTCTGGCGCTACGACCCACAGGTGCCCCGCGAAACCGCACGTCTTGCCTGCTGTGACATCGTCACGCGAGGCCTGGCGCTATGGAATGGAAAAGTCATTATTGCCACGCTCGATGGGCGCCTGATGGCCCTCAATGCTAAGACCGGACAGCCGCTGTGGAGCGTGCAAACGCTTGAGCCCGGTGCGCCGTACACCATTACCGGCGCTCCCCGAGTATTCGATGGCAAAGTGTTCATTGGGAATGGAGGCGCTGATTACGGCGTGCGCGGATACGTAAGCGCGTACGACGCCGAAAGCGGGCACCTCATCTGGCGTTTTTACACGGTTCCTGATGAGCCGGCGAAGGGCACCAACAGTGCGATACTTGCCAAGGCGGCAGAGACATGGAGCGGCGCCTGGTGGAAGTTAGGTGGAGGCGGCACCGTATGGGACGCCATAACTTATGATCCTGACCTTCGCATGATCTATATCGGAGTAGGCAATGGCTCGCCATGGGTCCAGAAATTCCGTAGTCCCGGCGGTGGCGACAATCTATTTCTCTGTTCGATCGTTGCGCTCAACGCCGATACTGGAGAGTACGTTTGGCATTTTCAGGAGACGCCAGCGGAACAGTTTGACTATACCGCCACGCAACCGATGGTGCTTGCTGATCTAAACGTCCGTGGTCGTCTGCGTAAGGTTCTCATGCAAGCGCCCAAGAATGGCTTCTTTTATGTATTGGATCGCGTCACTGGCGAACTGATTTCCGCAAGAAATATCGTTGATGTGAATTGGACCACCGGCCTGGATCCGAAAACTGGTCGGCCGACGTTCTCCGCTGAAGCCCGATATGATCAGAAACCTGTTTTGCTTGCACCAGCGTTCAACGGTGCGCACAACTGGCAACCAATGTCGTTTAGTCCGCTGACCGGGCTCGTGTACATTCCCGTTACGCAGAATTACGGGGTCTACTCGGCCGCAGAAGAGTTCACGTATCAAAAAAACTCCGTCAATCCGGGGTTAGGGGACCCAGCGGAAAGACGAGCTTTGCAGGACGAGGCGGTAAGTCGCGAAAGATCATGGTTATCAGCTTGGAACCCTGTCACCCAAACTGAGGCGTGGCGCGTCACGTATCCCAAAAGCGGGAGCGGCGGCACGTTGTCTACAGCGGGAGGGCTTGTATTTCAGGGAACCATCAATAAGACGCTTGCCGCTTACCGTGATGATACGGGCGAGAAGGTCTGGGAACTACCGGTCGACAATATTCCCATCGCTGCGCCGATGACTTACATGGCCGCTGGAAAGCAATACATCGCGGTCAACGCGGGATATGGCGGCGCTCGCGCTCACAGCGAAGCCGAAGCAGGGATGAGCCCGCACATCTCCTCAGCGCGACTGCTTGTCTTCACCATTGGGGGAAAGGGCAGATTGCCGGCACTAGCGCCGCGCTCGCCAATACCTCTGCCGACGCGCGTATTTATGAGCGATGAAGATCTGCAAACAGGGCGGCAGCTCTACGTCACGTACTGCCAAAGCTGCCATGGCACTTCGGTGCGCGGCGGAGTGAAAGATCTACGCCACATGACTACGGAGACGCGCGCCGCCTTCGCCGATATCGTTCTGAAAGGCACACGAAGCGACCAGGGCATGGCCTCTTTCGACGACGTGTTGACACCCAAAGACGCGAGCACGCTGCTTCGCTACATCGGGCTTAGAGCCTACGAGGACTCAAATGCGAATTAATCGAGAGTCGCCGTCGCCCGTTTCAAGGAGCCTCTTCGCACGGCTGAGGTTTGCATGTTGCGGTGTACTGGGACTGGCGGCCGCGACAGCTGCTGCGCAGCCCGCAGTATCTGAGCTGGATGAACGCGAAGCGATTATTCGTGCGAATCCGACGGGCGCGGAGGGGGATTGGGCGAGCATCGGTGGCGGCCCAGAAGGGGGGCAGTACAGTGCGCTCGCGCAGATTACCACCGAGAACGTCAAGAATTTGCGAGTTGCCTGGACTTATCACGCAAACGCCGGGCAGCATCTTTCACCGCAACCCTTCGAGGCGGTACCGTTGCACGTCAATAGCTTGCTGTATTTGTGTTCACCGCATGCGGCAACCATTGCCCTGGATCCTACGACCGGCAAAGAGCGGTGGCGCGTCGAGCACAATATCGGAGGGGGCGTCGCGATCTGCCGCGGCGTGAGCTACTGGCAGGCGGAAAACCCGGACGGGAAGGCTTGTAGCAAGCGAATTTTTCGTGCGGTGGGCACCGACCGTGGGGCACGACTGTTTGCTGTGGATGCGGATACGGGAGCTGCTTGTGTGGATTTCGGTGGGACAGCGGGCCACCCCGGGCGGATCGATATCGCCGAACTACCCTCCGACCTCCCTATGACCTCTGCCTATATTTCTTCGCCGGGCGCCATTTATAAGGACCTACTTATTTTTGGACAGGGAATGCCTAGCAACTCTAAGGCAGATCTTCCGGATGGTACCGTCTATGCGCTGAATGTACGTACCGGCGAATTGGTTTGGAGCTTTAGTCCGATACCTAAGGACCTGAGCAAGGTGACCGGCGCGGCAAACGTTTGGTCCGTTATGAGTGTCGATGTTGCACGCGGATTGGTTTTCTTACCGACAACGAGTCCCTCCACCGATCTGTATGGTGCGTTAAGGGCAATGGATCTGCCTCACACGGATGCGATTATTGCCCTGAAAGCCGAGACCGGAGATGTCGTCTGGTCTTTTCAGACAGTTCATCATGATCTTTGGGACTTTGATCTACCCTCCCAACCCATCCTGTCTACCATCGTTCACGAAGGCCAACGCCGTGATGTCGTAATTGAGACGACGAAGTCGGGCTACACTTTTGTCCTCGATCGTGACACCGGGAAATCCCTCTTCCCCATCTCAGAAATGCCAGTTCCGCAGTCCGATGTACCGGGCGAAGTAAGTTCACCAACGCAGCCTGTTCCGGCGCTTCCGGAACCATTTGCACGACAGACGATGACTCGTGCAGAAGTCTTTGGACTCACGCCGATTGACCGGGCTGCCTGTCGGAAAATCTTCGATCGAAGCCGTTATGACGGAATGTTCACCCCCCCTAGCTTGCGAGGAACGATCATGCTGCCGTCGCTTCTGGGCGGCGGTAATTGGGGCGGCGCGGCGTACGATCCTGACACAAACCGCCTGATCGTGAAGGCCACGAATATTGCTTACTACGCACGGCTGATCGACAAGAATGCTGATCCTGGCCCTGCCAAACGGTCCAAGACGTGGATGGACATGCCCATGGAGGGGACGGCATATCGGATGGAAGGGGAGATCATGCTCTCGCCGCTGGGCATCCCATGCAGTCCGCCCCCTTGGGGTACGCTGACCGCGATCGATTTGGCGACGGGGCATATTTCATGGCAAGTGCCGCTTGGTCAGGCAAAAAAGTTGGGCATCACAGCTCCCGCATTTTTAGGTTGGGGATCACCCAACGTTGGCGGGCCGCTGCTGACCAAGGGCGGCCTTGTATTCATTGCCGCAACCCTGGACGAAAAATTTCGCGCTTTTGACGCGTCGTCAGGCAAAGAATTGTGGCAATCAAAGCTTCCCGTTCCAGGGATGACGGTGCCAATGACGTATATGACTGGCGGCAAGCAGTATGTCGTCATTTCTGCCGGAGGAAATCCCACAGCAGGAACGGACATTGGCGACTCGGTTGTCGCATACAGCCTGCAGTAAAGCTCCGATTCCAAAGGATGGTCTCGCCGCCGACCTTGAGTTCGTCGTCTTCCGATCGGATGCGGAACTACTATCAAGAATCGTCGCTCTTGTGTCGGCGGGGAAAATCTCGGCGCCCGTCGCTCTGCGGCCCCCTCTTGCCGCAGCTGCGCAGGCACACCAGCTAGTCGCGCTTTGACGCCGGCCGTGCCGCCAAACTGCCCCTAATATGTACTTCGCAGGAGCTCATACCAAAACCGTATTGGACATAGAGCGGGTATCACTTTGTCCTACGTACGGGGACGTCGGCCAAGACCAATCCGTGGGGGGCGGAACGTTTGTCTTTGGTTATCAAAGCATTCCTGGAAAACGAGCCTGCTTTAAAGCGCTTTCTCAGGCGGTTTCTCGTACGCCGTCAAGATATCGAAGACATTACCCAGGAGACGTTCGCCAAGGCCTTCGCTGCGGAAGCCAACCAGCAGGTTGACCAGCCGCGGGCTTTTCTATTTCGCATTGCACACAACCTCGCGGTCGATGCGTGGGCCAAAAAGTCGCGTGTTGCTACAGTTCCACTGGAGGATTTTGCGCAGCGCGAAGTCTTAGGGAACGTGTGGCTTGACACGACTCAAGCTCAACTCGAGGCGCGCGACATGCTTTTACTCTTAGAGGCGGCGGTAGCACAGTTACCGGACCAGTGCAGACGTGTCTTTGTTATGCAGCGGATCTATGGCTACTCGCACAAGGAGATCGCGCAGTGCGTTGGTATTGCGCAGAGTACGGTAGAAAAGCATATCGCTGCCGGTCTCTTGAAATGCAGCCAGTATCTACGGCGCCACGGGTGCGAAGCCGAGGCAGGTAGATTGCGTCTCAAAAAAGTATCCCGTGTGCGTGAGTCGGCGAACGCTAAATTCTCCGAAGGTGGCGTCAATGACTGACGCGGAGAAAGTAGTACAATTTCCAGATCTTGCCGGTATCGAAGGCGAAGCTGCTCTCTGGATTGTGCGTTTGCAGGGTGGCGCAGCGAACGCCAGCGATCTCAACGAATTCGAATCTTGGCAGGCGCGCGGGCCGCTGCATAGAGAGGCATTCGCCCGCCTTACGGCAGTTTGGTATGAGCTCGGAACTCTTAAGGAGCTATCCGAGAACCCTGAACTGGTACCTCCTCCGATGCCCATTGAGGATGAGCCGGGCGCTTCTCAGCCGTTCCTGATTGGTGCTGTAGGCCGAATCAAGCCACAACTCGCCGCTCTGGTTGCTATCAC
Source organism: Rhodospirillaceae bacterium (assembly GCA_965279655.1). Lineage (GTDB taxonomy): Bacteria > Pseudomonadota > Alphaproteobacteria > Rhodospirillales > Rhodospirillaceae > SCTM01. The sequence goes on along the minus strand of OZ257255.1, from coordinate 1,948,661 downwards.
GGTCGCCGCCGCATTGCTGTTCGCGTTACCGATACCTTGGAGAGGTAAGGTCGAGACCCGATCTTATCGAGCCGAAGTGGGCGTACAACGAAGTGTTTCCCTGGCCGACGGTTCTTCGATCACAGTTGATGCGGACAGCGCTGTCGACGTCACTCTGAGCGCACAACAGCGCGATATCTACCTTATCAGGGGTCAGGCTTTTTTCGATGTGGCGCCAGATCGCAGTCGACCTTTTGTCGTGCACGCCGGCGATGGAACTGTGCGGGCGGTCGGCACGGCCTTCGCGGTGAAACTCTCTGAGAAAGGTGAAGTGGAAGTCACGGTCACGAAAGGGACGGTGGAATTGGCCGCGTTACCCATTGCTCCGCAGGGAGTTGACCTGAAAACTACAGCAGGGGCTAAGCGTGTTGGCAAAACGCTTGGACTACTCGAGGGCGGCCAGACGGCGCGGTTCAAAGAAAAAATCGAGAGACTGGATAATATTCCGAGCACGGATCTCAATCGCCAATTGAGCTGGCGTCAGGGCTTCATCGTCTTTTCGGACGAGAGCCTTCCGCAAGTCATCGAAGACATTAGCCGCTACACCACCGTCAAAATCGAGATCGGTGATCCTAAATTGCGTGATCTGCGCATCGATGGCTACTTCGAGATTGGTAAGGTTGACGCGTTGCTAGAAGCGTTGGAGCGAAATTTCCGTCTTCGCATCGTGCGAGTTAACGAGACCGTTGTCCGGATAAATGGCCCAACATAGACAGCATCAGAGCCTAGCGCGGAACGGCGAGGCGCGAAAGTCTGCGCGGAAGCCAAAAGATTTCTATGGAGGTTTTTTGTCGCGAAGCGGTCTTAGTACTAAGGCCGACGTAGAGGCAAGAGCAAGCGCGCCGAGAACGTGGCCGAGCTTGGTGGGGAAGAGTGTTATTGGGGGTAGGGGACTCGGAGTCAGCCTTTTGGCGACGAGTTTGCTATTGGCATCCCCTACAAGTGCTGCGCCGAATCCGAATGCGAAATATGACTTCGATATTTCGCAGCACTCGATCAGCGAGGCGCTTGTGCTGTTTGCCCAGAAAGTTGGGGCGCAGCTTCTTATTCCGACCACGCTCGGCAAAACCGCGAGGGTAAAACCCCTTGTCGGTCAATACACGGTGTACGAAGCACTTAACGTCTTGCTAGAGGGTAGCGATCTCTGCGGCGGCCTAACGAAGAGCGGAATCATAACGATTTCGCATCGATCACAAGGCTGCAACGGGGAGAATAGTTCAATGGTTGACAAGAAGCGCGTCGCGCAGGCGTCGTCTGCAGTATCGACGCTTTTCCTGGGAGTTCTGAGTGCTGGACAGGTGCACGGCCAGTCAACTGCGGCGCCGTCTCTAAACTCGCCCTCCGCCACGGAGGAGATTATCGTTACTGCGCAGCGGCGCGAAGAGCGCTTGGTGGACGTGCCAGCGACCGTTTCTGTTCGCACCGCAGCTGATCTCCAGCAAGCCGGAATCGGAACGATCAATCAGTTGACGGAGGCCTCCCCCGGCGTGCAGTTCGCTCAAAATGGCGCTCAAACCTTGCCCACCATTCGCGGCATCACGGCTCAAGTTATCAATGCCGGTAATGACGCCAACGTCGCACTGTATGTTGATGGTATTTATCAACCTAATCAAAGCGTGACAAATTTTTCCGTCGCTGACATCGAGCGCGTGGAAATTCTAAAGGGTCCTCAAGGAACTCTCTTCGGCCGAAACGCGACTGGTGGTGCGATCCAAATCATCACCCGCGATCCTTCGTTTACGCGATCGGCTTACGCGTCGGCGAGTTATGGTAGCTACAACCAAGTAAAGCTTTCTGCCTACGGAACTGGTCCTCTGGTCGAGGATCGTCTCGCGTTCCACGTCTCCATCTCTCACGATGAACATACCGGCTATAACAAAGATCTCCGGTACGGTGGATACTCGGGCGATGTGTACGCGTGGAGTGCGCGCGGCAAGCTGCGATATCAGCCTTCCGATTCTGTAGACATTGTGCTGTCGGGGTGGCACGGGCGTCGGCAGGACGGGTCGGGTGTGGTCGGCAATGCTCTGAACGGCAATTCGCAAGGCAATGCTGCCGGATTCCCGACACCGTCTGAGCCTTGGGTTGTTGCATCAGACGTCGTGCACAACACGACGGCTATTATGGACGAGGGCGCCCTGAAGGCTCGCTTTGACCTTGGGTTTGCGGAACTATCCTCCAATACCGCGTTCCTCCGCTTTGTCGCGCGTGCGCGGCAGAGTTTGGACTATAGCGGCGGGCCGGGCAGCGTCTTTGACCCTTCTTATAAGCCAAGTCACACTTTCTCACAGGAGTTCCAACTTACTTCGACCAACGAGGGTCGATTGAAATGGATCGCTGGAGCCTTTTACTATCACGACAATGCGCGCCAATTTACATATCTCAATAGCCCTGGCGCGTTGCAGCGCAATAGCTTTACGGCGCAAAACACACGCTCGTACGCGTTTTTCGGCGAGGCAACTTACGACATTACCGCACGTCTCCACCTTACCGGCGGCATTCGGTACAACCTCGACCACAAGTACCTCTATGCAGATATCGGCCCGCTCATACCGCTGCCGGCAAATCTCACGCCGCGCCAAGACAAGGCGTGGCCATCGTGGACGCCAAAGGTCTCTCTCCGCTATGACCTGACGGATCGTAGCAGCGTCTATTTCACTTTTAACGAAGGGTTCAAGAGCGGAGCCTACCAAGCGTCCGCCTTCACATTGCCTCCGGTAACACCAGAAAAAGTGACTGCGTTTGAAGCTGGATTTAAAGGCAAAGTCTTTGACCAGCTTGACGTCAATCTTGCTGCGTTTCACTACGACTATACGAACTTGCAGACGACAGCTTTCATAAACAACTTGCCCACGGCGACGGTCACAAACTCAGGAACGGCGTCGATTAAAGGCCTCGACGTTGAATCAACATTGCGAGCAAGCCAGGACCTTACCTTCCGAGCAGGCTTATCGGTGCTTGATGCTCACTATAAGAGCTTCCCGGGTGCGCAGTTTCTCACCCCGCGGTTCTTGAATGGCCGACCGAACGGCAACGCAACAGTCTCGGGCAATGCGACAGGCCACAAGCTCATCAAGTCGCCGTCATGGACGCTGAACTTGAATGCCAACTACGAGCACGAATTCAATTGGGGAACATTTGCCGTCAATGGAACGATGTTCCACTCCGACAAATTCTTCTTTGATGCGGACAATCGTGTGACGCAGCCAGCGTATACATCTTTCGCCGGGCAAATCTCCTACGTACCGCCTGACTCCAACTTCAAATTCTCCGTCTGGGGCACAAATCTTTCCAACGTTGCCGTGATAGGAGGCACTCTGATCAACGGCCAAGCAGATGGTGTCAGCTGGGCTGCCCCGCGCATGGTTGGTATGCGCGTGGAGTACAAATACTAGATACGCCTTGGTATATGAGCCCACTCCTCGGAGTGGGCTCAACCTTGCGTGCAAGGTCTAACGACGGATGGCAAGTTCCGCGCAGTCTGACGAAGTTTCTCGTCAAGCTCTACCAATTGGTGGAATGCGTGCCGAATAACGGTCTTAAGGTCGAAGTGCAGTCTGAGGGCCCGCTCCCTAAAGTGCGGGCCCTTTTTCATTTCTTGTTGTGGAGAGGCATATGGCAAACCACCCTGCAGACCGGCGGCAGTTTCTGAAGCGCTCAGCAAGTCTACTAGCGATTGCTGAAACCCGTGATGTTTCAGGTGCTCTTCGTCCTAGCCAGGACGATGTGCAATTGCCGCCCTTGCCGCTTAGCTTGCGGGGATTGTTCAGCCTCCACGGCAAGATAGCAGTAATCGCCGACGCGGGCGGAACTGGAAGTCGTGAAATTGGACTGCTGTTGGCTTCCGCGGGCGCATCCATCGTCATCATCGATCGGGATGTAAAGCGAGGCCAGGCTGCCATAGACGATATCGTCGCCGAGGGCGGTCAGGCGCAGTTCATTGACGCGAACGTAGAGAACGAGGATGCGGTCGATAGAGCATTTCTGAAAGCAGAGAAGGCCTTCGGAGGCGTCGACATTCTCGTCAACTGCCCAGCGATGCTGCTCAATCAACCGCTTTTGGAAACGACTGCCCGGCAGTGGGATGAGACTCAGTCTCTGAATTTGCGGTCAACCTTTCTCTGCATGCGCGAAGGCGTAAGGGCAATGTTAGGGACGGGCCGCGGCGGCCGTATTGTCAACATTAGTACGATGGGAGTTCTGCACCCAGTGTTGAACGGGAACGGTTCCTACGCCGCTGCGCGGGCCGGCGTCACCGCACTCACCCGGGACGTTGCCCTCGACTATGCAAAAAGCGGGATCCTGGCGAATACGATTTTGGCCGGTGCAATCAAAGCAAAGGCGACAACACACCCAGCGACTGCGGCGGCAGAGCGCTCGGGCAGGGTTCGGACGGGCCCGTTGCGCGAAGGTGTCGGACGGCGCTTGCTTGGCTATGGAGATCTAACCGATATCGCTGCCGCGGTTCTGTACCTGGTATCTCCTGCCGGGCGATACATGACCGGACAATCTGTGGTCTTGGACGGCGGATTTCTGATCACCTGATGCCACAGAAGATGCTGCGGCACAGGCACAAACGAGTGTCCGCTGGTAATACGGACTTTGCGGCATCTAATAGCAAAACCATATTGGACAGTCTGACGATGGCGGCCTTGTCTCACTAAGCGCCGGAATTTGTCTCGTCGGCGTTGGGGATGGAGTATTTGCTTTGAACGTACGGGCTACGAAGGCCGGAGAATCTCCATCATCTACGGTTCGCGCGCGTCTTAAGCATCCAGTCCTTGATGCGGATGCTCATACAATTGAATTTATGCCAGCATTGTTAGACTACCTGGCGAAGGTGGGCGGACCAAAGATAGTCGACGTGTATAACAACGCGTTCGAAAATACGATGGGCAACGAGTGGTACCGCCTAACCTGGGAAGACCGTCGCGACAGGCGCGTGATGCGTCCCATTTGGTGGGGCATTCCAACGAAAAATACGCGGGACCGCGCGACGGCCACGCTCCCCCGTCTTCTCAATGAGCGGATGGATGAATTGGGGATGGACTTCTCAGTTATCTATCCCAGCATGGCGCTGTTTTTCCCCCTTTGGAACAATGATGAGTTGCGTCGCGCGGCTTGCCGCGCGGTCAACATGTATCATGCGGACGTATTCCGGCCGTTTTCTTCGCGGATGACACCCGCCGCCGTGATTCCAATGCACACGCCTGATGAGGCGGTCGAAGAACTAGAATTTGCGGTGAAAACGCTGGGTCTCAAGACGGTGATGCTGGGCAACTACGTGACACGTCCAGTTCCTGCTTCGGCCAAGACGGATAGTGCTTCGAATCCACATTCGCGATGGATCGATAATTTCTGCGTGGATAGCGCATACAATTACGATCCTGTCTGGGCTAAGTGCATTGAGCTAGGTGTTGTGCCCACATTCCATGGCCAAGGAATGGGCTGGGGCAGCCGGACGTCGATCTCCAACTTCACCTACAATCATGTCGGACACGCCGCAGCGTCCCAGGAGATGCTTGCGAAGGCGCTAATTATGGGCGGTGTCATGCGCCGCTTTCCAACCCTCAACGTCGCCTTCTTAGAATGTGGTGTGGGCTGGGCATGTAACCTCCTGTCCGAGCTCTTGGTCCACTGGCAAAGCCGTAATGTCGATGGTCTGGAACGAGTCAGTCCGGACAACTACGACCGTGAGGGCTATCTAAAATATCTGCGAGACTATGGGTCTGAGCAGGTGCTCAAGGGATTGGGTCAGGCTTTTGATCATCCGACATTTGTGAACCGGGAGGATCCCGCGAAGATTGACGAGTGGAAAGCCGCCGGCATCGGAAAGCCGGAAGATATTCGTGATCTCTTCGTCCCCAATTTCCATTTTGGGTGTGCCGGATCGGATCCGATGAATGCCTGGGCTTTTAATACCAAGGTCAATCCATTTGGTGCCCGGCTCAAAGCAGTTTTCGGTTCTGGAATCGGCCACTTCCGCGTGGGCGATATGAGGGACTGCGTCGCCAATGCTCATCAGTTGGTAAAAAACGAGATCATCACTGAGGATGATTTCCGCGATCTTACCTTCACCAACATGGCGCTTATGCATGTGGGCGTAAATCCGGGATTCTTCAAGGGAACGATCGTTGAAGGTGACGTCGCGAAGCTCGTGGCATCAAAGCGTAAGGCGGCGTAGCTCATCGTCGGCTTGCTGTATGTGCCGAAGAGTAGACGTACGCCTGAGTGAGCATATCGGATTGGCGGAAGTAGTTGCCTTGCCACTGCAAGGCTGGAAGCGAGAGCAATCATGACGGACAAGTGGGGACGACGAAATTTTGTGAAGCAGGCTGCCGCACTTGCGGGTGCAGCAGCGGGACTTGGTGCTGCCGAGGCAGCGGCGGCTGCGGCACCCGCGCCACCAGTATCGGCGTCCGCGTCGGAAGCAGCAGTCGAAGAAGCGCCGGTCGTCAAAAGGCCTGGCGCAGACTTCATGCTCGATTGTATCAAGCAACTGGATATCGATTTCATCGCCGCAAATCCGGGATCAAGCTTCCGGGGCTTGCATGAATCCATCGTGAACTATGGTGGAAATAAAAAGCCGGAATTGATTACTTGCTTGCATGAAGAAACCTCAGTCGCAATTGCCCACGGATATGCCAAGGCGGCCGGCAAGCCGATGGCGGTGATGGCCCACTCAACGGTTGGGCTGCAGCACGCGGCGATGGCGGTCTACAACGCATGGTGCGACCGCGTACCCATTTTGCTGTTTATCGGAAATCCACTCGACGGAAACCGCCGCCGCGGCTTCGTAGAGTGGGTTCATGCAGCGCAAGACCCTGCGGCCTTAGTGCGCGATTTCACGAAGTGGGACGATCAACCCGGTTCCCTCCAGCATTTCTCGGAATCGTTGTCGCGTGCTTATCGATTAGCGGTTTCTGCGCCGATGGCGCCAGTCGTTCTGTCCCTGGATGCAGGACTTCAAGAGCTGCCCATCACCAACGAGAGCCGACTTCGGGTTAAAGGTCCGGATCATGCGGTCCCGCCTCAGGCGGATATTTCTGCGCTGCGCGAGGCAGCTGCTCTTCTACTGGGCGCGGCAAATCCGCTGATCATCGCCGATCGCGCGGCCAGGACTCCTGCGGGAATGAAGTATCTGGTTGATCTCGCGGACGCTGTCGGATGCCCGGTCATTGACCTTGGCGGCCGGACTAACTTCCCGAATACGCACTATCTGTCGCGCAGCGATGACCGCAGGTCTCTCGTTCGCAATGCGGACGTCGTGCTCCTGCTGGAGGTTGGCGACCAATGGGGCCAATTCAATGCGATGAGCGATCCTGCATACGAGCATGCGTACCTTGGCAAGGTCGATGCCAAGATCATCTCGATCTCTGTCGCAGACGGGCTAATCAAAGCCAACTATCAGGACTTCCAGCGCTATATGCCGGCGAATCTTTCCATTTCCGGCGACGTCGAGGCTTCACTGCCGCCGCTTACTGAGGCCATCAAGGTGGCCGCTACTGACAGCCATCGTTCTGCCATTGAAGCAAGGCGGCCGAAGCTAGAAGCGGCGTACCGTCAGATGAAGACGCGCGCACGGGAAGCTGCGGCAGTGGGCTGGGATTCCAGTCCCGTTTCTACCGCGCGCGTGGCAATGGAGCTGTGGGATGCGATCCGCAATGAAAAATGGTGTCTCGGTTTCCAAGAACAGTCTGGCTGGACTCGCCGTCTCTGGGATGCGCCGGAACACTACAACTATGTCGGCTTTAGCGGCGGCGCTGGCGTGGGATGCGGCGCACCGCACTCCGTGGGAGCAGCTCTCGCAAACCGCGACAAGGGGATCATTACCGTCAATTTCCAATCCGATGGCGACTTGATGTACGCGCCGGGCATCCTATGGACCGCAGCACATCACCACATCCCCCTCCTTACGGTGATGCATAACAACCGCTGTTATCACCAGGAGATTATGCATATCCAGCGCATGGCGGGTCTCTATGGGCGTCCTATGGACACTGCAAAGATCGGCAACGCAATTGAAAACCCCAATATCGATTACGCCGCGCTTGCAAAATCAATGGGCGTTTGGGCAGAGGGACCGATTTCGGACCCCAACGCGGTCGGTCCGGCGATCAAGCGCGCGCTCGCTGTGGTGAAACGCGGCGAGCCGGCGCTTGTTGACGTCATCACTCAGGGCCGCTGAAGCGGCGGGGAAAAGACATGAAGGGCATATTGGTAAGTGTAGGGATTGCGCTCGCGGCAGTAAGCGCGTTCGCGAAGGACAAACCGCATGCCGATGCCAAGCGGGGCATGGCTTCTTATACTCAATACGGCTGCTATACGTGTCATGGTACCCGTGGTGAGGGCGGTGGCGCCGCCGGACCCGCAATTCAAGCAAATAACGGGTTCCCGTGGGATGCTTTCGTCATGCAGGTACGTAACCCAAGGGCTGATATGCCGGCCTATCGCGCCAGCCAGCTGAGTGATCGTGAGCTCGCTGATATCTACGCCTATTTGCAGACCATCAAGTTGCCTCGCCTTGCGGATGATATCCCTTTGCTGCGCAAACGCTGAGCGTTGCAGCATTCTGGGGAATTCCATCCGGTGAAATTCTCCGAGATTTACGATTTTGTCGTTGTTGGCAGCAGCGGGGGCGGCATTTGCGCAGCACTGACGGCCCATGCTGCCGGCAAACGCACTCTCATCATCGAGAAAGCAAGTGTCGTCGGCGGTACGACAGCACTTTCGGGGGGGATGCTTTGGATTCCCAATAGTCCAGTGCTGTTGCGGCGCGGTGTGACGGATAGTCTGGCTCTCGCAAAGAGCTATCTCGACGCTTGCTGCGGGGATGCAGGGACCGCCGCGTCCCAAGAACGCCGCATGGCGTTTTTGGAGCACGGACCGAAAATGATCACGTTCCTAGAAAGTCTGGGAATGCGGTTCGTTCACGGGGAAGGCTGGTCATGTTACCATGAGGGGGAAATGCCAGGCGGGCTTCCCCGCGGTCGGTCGATATGCGCCGACGTCTTTGATCTTTCCACTCTCAAGGACTGGCAGGACAAGATCCTGCAGCATCCGGTGAATATCCCGGTACTTGGCCACGAAGCCGTGCACGCCGGCCTGGGCGGGAGGAACCTAAAGAGTTTGCGATACATGGCGCGCGTTGGGTTGCGCCTGTTTGCGAACTGGTTTGGGAGACGATATGTCGGGCTTGGCCTAGCGTTGCAAGGGCGCCTGCTAAAGCTGGCGCTCGATTGCCAAATCTCGATTCTAACCGACTGCAGCATAACTGGACTTATCCAGCAGGATCATCGCGTCGTTGGCGTCGCGATAAAGGGCAGCCAAGGCAGTCTTAATATCGGCGCGAGCGCCGGTGTCCTGCTTGCGGCAGGAGGCTTTTCCCGCAACAGGGCGCTCCGGGAAGAATACCAGCCTACTCCGTCGGGAACGACGTGGACCCACACAAACCAATATGATAATGGCGATATGATACTCGCCGGCGTCTCTGCCGGCGGTCAGCTTGCGCTCATGGATCAGGCAGTCTGGATGCCGACGTCCGTCCTGCCCAGCGGCCGGCTCGCTTTGCATGGCGGCGAGATGTCGCGGCCACACTGCATTCTGGTCGATGGTACTGGCCGCAGGTACGTCAATGAATCTGCGTCCTACGTCGTCATTGGCCAGGCCATGTACGAACGTCACCAGGCCGCACCCGCAATTCCAAGCTGGTGTGTGATGGATGGTCGTTTTCTTAAGCGGTACCGGTGGGGAGGGTATGCGCAAGGACGCCAGCCCATCGCTGACTGGGTGCGAGCGGACTATCTTAAGCGCGGAAAAACGATTGCAGATCTTGCCGGACAATGCGGCATCGATGCGAATGTATTGCAGGAAACTGTCGCGCAGTTCAATCGCTTCGCAGCTGATGGGCGAGACGCCGAGTTTCACCGGGGCCTCAACCATCACAACAGGTTCATGGGTGATCCATCAGTGCATCCAAACCCCGCCCTCGGTCCGATCGATACTCCACCGTTCTATGCTGTAAAAATATTTCCAGGAGATGTCGGGACTTGCGGGGGGTTGCTGACCGACGAGCATGCGCGGGTGCTGCGTGCTGACGGCAGTCCCGTCGCGGGCCTTTACGCGACCGGAAACTCATCTGCGACACCCTTTGGAAAGCGGTACCCCGGGGCCGGCGCCAGCATTGGTCCGGCTCTGGTCTTTGGCTTTATCGCCGCCAAACAGGCGGCTGCCCACCACAGCATATCGGATTTGGCACATGGCACTTAAGCCCGTGAACTTCTTTACGTTGATCGGCGTCCTGATCGCGGCAGAGCTCACATGTTCCCTCGAGTCCACAATGGTGTTCGTCACGCTGCCAAGCCTCTACGCACGCTATGGCGATCCGGCTCATGTTAGCTGGGTTATGACGGCATTCTTTCTAACTGCGGCAGGTACCGCCGCCATCGGCGGCCGCCTTGGGGATATCTATGGCCGTACACGCGTTCTCTCGGTCACCCTGGCGATCGCGTGTGCCGGATCCGTCGTCAGCGCGGTCGGGACAAGTCTCAACATGATAATTGCAGGGCGGGCCCTGCAGGGCGCATCACTGGCCATTCTTCCGCTGTGCTACGGCATTGTCCGTGAAATGGCGAGCGGACGCTGGATTGCTGTCGGTATCGGAGCGCTAGGAGCCACCTACGCGATTGGTGTGGGCATGGGCTCGGTGCTCGGCGGCTTTATTGTTCAAAAGATGAGCTGGCAAGGGATCTTCGTCGTTACGGCCGTACTCGCTGGAGTTACCCTATTGGCCAGCGTATTTCTGCTGCCGGCGTCACGCCGGTATTTCTCCGGACCAATTGACTTTGGCGGCGGACTACTTCTGATGCCGGCTATTGCGCTCCTGCTGCTCGCATTCACAAATATGGTGGCGTGGGGTTTCGCAAGCAGCACGTTCTTGCTCGTGCTTTCCGCGGGAGCCGTCCTTCTGGCGCTATGGGTTGCCATTGAGCTGCGACATAAGAATCCGTTGATCGATCTGCGTCTCCTTAAAAACCGTCAAATCCTGTTCGCAAACATATGTCTCTTTGTGTTTGCCGTCGGCCCATTGCTTGAGATTGTCGTGTTCATGCCACTCTTGCAGCAGCCGGCATGGAGCGGCGTCGGATTCGGCGTAAGTCCGGTTGTTGCAGGCGCGATAATTGCTGCTGCAACTGGTACAGCATCTCTCGCGAGCCTTGCTGCGGGATATGCGAGCGCTAGGATCGGCTGTCGCAACGTCGTGTTGGCGGGCGCGATTGTTAGCGTTCTTGGTTGGGTATTCGTTATATTTGAGCATTCATCGATCTGGAGCATCGTTGCGATGGTCTTGCTGTTGATCGGACCAGCCGTGACGATGATCTTTGTGTTTGCGCCAAATTTGGTGCTGGAGGCGGCGCCGGAGGAACGGGCCAGCGAAGCCACTGGAATGACTCAGGTCATTCGCGGCATCGGCACTTCGATCGGCACGCAGATACTCGGAATCCTTCTGTCCACAAATCTGGTCCGCAATCCCGACGGCAGCGGTCAAACGCTTCCGGGTGAGCCTGCCTATGTAACGGTGTTTGTGGTGATGTTGGTTCTATCCATTCTTGGCGTGGCAGCGCTGCTTATGATCCCGCAACCGGCGACCGGAAAGTCCAAATTGCCGGCTGGCCCGGAGGGCGTATCTAGCGTCTCCTAGTTCCCGTCGCTGCCTTGAAACGCACTACGTTGGTCCGCGTGCTAGCGAGGACCTCTTGTGGAAGGTTCACCTTTGCTCCACGGATCCTCCGCGCGACGGCCGCCTCGAAACTTAAACACCGCGTACCGGGGATCGTCCCACTGGTCTGGAGAGTTGCCATGTTTGGTCCAATCCAGCACATAAACGCGGTCCAAAATCCGCCATTCACCACTTCGTGCTTGAAAGCGATCCAGATAACGTCCCCCCTGTAGCAGGTCTTCATGGCCGGACGCGGTGTTCCGTTCTGAGTAACTCAGAACATATGTTTCGACGCGCGCTGCGTTCTTGGTCTCAAACTCGTAGCTTGTGTTCATGATCATGTGCCCGGTCCGGGCCATGGCCTCGATACGCGGGACGATAAAATCCGCAAAGGCGTGCGCATTGCCATTGAAGATGCCGTGCATGTCGGTCGCGTCTGGCCAATAAGCTGATTTGATCAAGTCCGGATCACACCGGTCTATGCCCCGGCAATACCGCACCAGGCAATCTTGTATTTTCGTGCGTGCGACCATCGCGACGAGGGGATTTGAGAAGATCTGTGAATCCATTGACTGGACCTCCGCCACCATTTTCCGTCAGCTCAGAGTGACCCAAAGTGTGCGGCGGCGTGAACCGGAATCTAAGGATCAGGCTCATATGAAAACCATAATACCGCGGAGTAGATAAGTATTAGACGCAGCACCGTATCTTCAAAATAATTGCATGCTGTCTACTCAAAATCATGTTTCGGCAGGGACGTGCCATAGCTGCTATCGCGCACGGTCACGCTGTTGCGCGCGATGTCGATATGGATGATGTCCACGGCAGGGCTCCTGCAATTCGGAGCATGGTGGGGCCAGCCGCGCTTTCTCACTCGGGGCCCGGGGGTTGCTGATGCCATCGTTCCGCTTCGGCGTTCTCATTCCGCCCTTTCATCCTCTCGGTGATGATCCCACCCTATGTCTGGAACGGGATCTCCAGACGATCACGCATCTGGATAGCCTGGGCTATGACGAGGTGTGGGTCGGAGAACACCATTCTGCCGGCATCGAGATCATTGCGTCGCCTGAGCTCATCATTACAGCAGCGGCTGAGCGTACGAAGCGCATCAGGCTCGGAACTGGTGTTTGCTCGCTTCCTTATCAGCATCCCCTGATCCTCGCAGACAGAATGGTGCAGCTTCACCACATGACGCGCGGCCGAGCCATGTTCGGCGCCGGCCCCGGTGCGCTCCCATCAGACGCCTTCATGATGGGAATCGATCCCGTGCGCCAGCGCGACATGATGGAGGAGGCCCTCAGCTGCATTGTGAGATTGTTCCGCGGAGAAACGGTTACCTACTCCTGCGACTGGTTCAAGCTGAAGGACGCGCGTCTGCAGCTTCCGTTCTACAACGGGGAAATGATCGAGGTTTGCACGGCGTGCATGGTTTCTCCGTCAGGGCCGCGTTTAGCGGGGAAGCTGGGTACCGGCTTGCTTTCTCTTTCCGCGACAGCGCCAGAGGCCATCACCGCGGCGGGAAACGTTTGGAAAATCTGTACGGACATGGCGGATAAGCATGGCACGCAAGTCGACCGCGCAAATTGGCGAATGGTCGGATTGATGCATGTTGCGGAAACACGGGAGCAGGCGCTTAAGGATGTGACTTTTGGACTTGAGGCCTGGGTAAAGTATTTTGAGGACGTCGCTGTGGTTCCCATTACGCCGCCGGAGCGACGGGGTGATCCGGTGACGCACCTTATTGAAAGCGGTCGGGCTATTATCGGAACGCCAGACGACTGCCTCGCTCAGATCCAGCGCCTGCAAGAGGTTTCAGGCGGCTTTGGCTGCTTCTTGATCAATGACCACAATTGGGCGCCGTTCGATCGCAAGCTCAAATCGTATGAGCTTATCGCACGCTATGTGTTTCCCAAGGTGAAAGGGCTAAACGCAACCCGCAAGTCGTCGTACGAGTGGGCCGGTGCGAATCATAAGTCCTTCCGTGCGTCGGCCCAGACGGCAACCCAGGCTCATATCGATCGGCATCTTGCTGAGCGTGGGAACACAGGCCCTAAGCAATAGAAACCCATCCATTCGGCTTGCGTAGTAATGACTTCCCCTACGCAAGAAGGGAAGGCGCCGTTCCTCCAGGCGGCGCCTTCCCACCACTGCAAAAAGAGGCGCTGGCTAAGTATGTAAGAGAGCGCGATTTGATCCGTGCGGCGTGCGCGCTGCAGTACTCGCCAACCGTGCCGGCGCGGCGGATACCGGTCATCGCATAACTGAGTTCACGTCAGAATTCGCGTTGTGCTGCACGGGCAATGTGCTCATCACATAGATGCTGGCCGCACAGACGTATCAGAAGAATCGTCGCGGTTTGCGAGCGAAGGAAGGGTGACAGATGAGCGGGATTAATGAAGTTGTGATTGTGTCGGCGGTACGAACCGCGATTGGCAGCTTTGGCGGAAGCTTGAAAGAGATACCCACGACGGAACTCGCCGCAAAATGCGTCCGCGCGGCAGTGACGCGCGCGCAGATTGATCCCAATGATGTTGGCTCTTGTGTGTTCGGTTCGGTGATTCATGGCGAACCGAAGGACATGTACTTGGCCCGTGTCGCCGGCGTCCAAGGGGGGCTTCCAGTCAGCACGCCTGCCATGACGGTAAACCGTCTCTGCGGATCCGGCTTGCAAGCCGTCATATCCGCCGCACAGCAAATCATGCTCGGAGAGATATCGGTCGCGGTCGCTGGCGGCGCGGAGAATATGAGCCGTGCATCGTATGCCGTACCAAGTGCGCGGTGGGGGCAGAAGATGGGCGAAGCGAAGCTCACAGATATGATGCTTGCCGCGCTCCACGATCCGTTTGGCCATGGCCATATGGGGATTACCGCGGAAAACATCGCCGCAAAGTGGAATATCAGCCGTGATGCGCAAGATGCTTTCGCGTTTGCGAGCCAACACCGTGGCGTACGAGCGCGCGAAGCTGGATATTTCAAAGAGCAAATACTGCCGATTGAGATCGTACACTCCAAGGGATCAACGATTTTTGACTCTGATGAGTATATCCGGGGCGATGTAAGCCTTGAGGGACTGCGCGCTCTAAAGCCCGCATTTAAAAAGGATGGCACGGTTACGGCAGGCAATGCTTCTGGACTGAACGATGGCGCGGCGGCGCTGGTGATTATGTCGGCTGCGGAAGCGCAGGAACGGGGCCTATCCCCCATGGCCCGCATTGCTGGCTATAGCCACGCGGCGGTGGAGCCCAGTGAGATGGGTATTGGCCCTGTTCCCGCAGTAAGAAAGCTAATGAAAAAAATTGGCCTTACGATCGCCGACATGGACACGATCGAGTCAAACGAAGCGTTTGCGGCGCAAGCCATTGCTGTCGCCCGGGACCTGGATTTACCGGCGGACAAGACCAATCCCAATGGCGGCGCCATCGCCATGGGGCATCCCATCGGTGCGACGGGCGCAATCCTGACAGTCAAGGCGCTCTATGAGCTTAAGCGCACCGGCAAAGAATATGGATTGATCACCATGTGCATTGGTGGCGGGCAGGGGATAGCCATGGTGATCGAGAATTTCGCCTCAAAATAATTTGGTCCGCGCTCTTCCTTGATCGGGAGAGCCGCGCAAAGCATCACACCAGCAGATATCACAGACATACACATGCATCGCTCAACTACGCGCCGCCAGCTTCCGCCCCTTGAGGTGTTAAACGCGGCAGAAAATGCACCGTCTCTGGCGGAACTTTACTTGCTCATTTTGAGAGCCAAGAATGCCCTGTCCGCCCGCGCCAATGCGTCGCTGCTGCAGTATGGGATAAACTTTACGCAGTGGATGGTGGTTGAGCACATCTATCGCAACCGGCAGTGCACGGCGACAGAACTTTGTCTTGCGATGAACCACAACCGCGGCGGAATGAGCCGTATCATTGATAAGCTTGAACGCATCCAGCTGATCCGCAAACGGCAGATGCTGCCGTACCAACGCTCCGTGCTGCTCGAGCTGACGGACGCGGGCAAGGCGCTCTATTTGGAGCTGTCGCCTGCGGTGGCTACCGGCATGGAGGACTGCTGGGGAGGGGTGGTGTCTGAGTCTACACGGGCGCTGGAGACAACGCTGCGGGCTTTGATCCGGAATTCACAGCGGCGGCGGGTGGTCAGTATTGCCGGCACTATTGCTGGAAAATAGCGTGCGCGGATGGGCGCTGTGCGCGGCCAGGCGTCTTGCGCCAAGTTTAGCGTAGCTCAAGGCCGTCCTGCGCTTTTAGCGTAAATGGGTAACTTGTGGCGTTTTGCCACTAATGCCACATGTTGGTTCGACGATCAGGTCGCGCGGCTTTGGCATTGGGTGGCGCCCACCCTAGGCGGCGTTCCGGGTGGGTGCCCGGCATAGATCCAGACCGATCTTGAACGCACTTTGCTCCACGAGCTGTCGGCGGCTTGCTGCAATGAACTTGCCGTAGTGCTTTTCCAACATGCGGATGGATGTGCCCATATTTTCCGCGAGGAGTTTGAGATTCATACCAGCCAAGATGGATTGCGACGCATATGTGTGCCGGAGCGAGTAAATGGTACATTTCGTAGGCAGGCTTGCGAGTTTCGCAGCGCGTTTCATCGGTTTGATGTGATGGCTCTTGTCCCACGCTCCGCCATTGATTTTGGGCAGTAGAAGCTCATCTGGATCGCGGTCCTTCGTGATCTCGACAAAGTAGGAAATGGCCTCCTGGGTAAGAACGACTTCCCGGTAGCCTGTTTTCCCATCGAGAATCGTTAGCGTACCGAGATCTTGCCGGAAGTCCCGAACGCGCCTTGCCGCAAGCTCGTGCGGAGCACGCGCACCCGTGAGCAGGGTCGAAGTTATAAGCCTCTGGAACTCGGGCTCTGCGGCACAGGCCGCAATGAGGTCGCGCGATTGCTGGGGGTCCAAATGGACTTGCCGCGCGCGTGTGACGTTCTCAAATTGTTTGACCCGCCGCCATGCGGCATCGGTAGCGATGTTATTCGATTCGTCCTGGAAAGCGCGGTTGAGTGCCGCACGTAGTATCGACATTACGCGGTTGGCGGAGTCCTTACTTTTGCGCTCGACGTCTGAGTCCTCGGGGTTCTTGCGGACCATCCCGCGCTTAACCTTTTCGATGTCCGCGGAGACCAGTTCGACGATGACCTTGGAGCCGATATAAGGGTAGACGTGCTTCGCGAGACGGCCGGCAGCCTCTTCGCCGGTCTTGCGTTCGGCTTTCAGGAACTCGACATAATCGTCGCACGCTTCTTTCACAGTTAAGGCACTGCGACGCGTACCGATGGGTGCGTTCTGAGATCGGAACATGGCCCGAGCCAGTTCCTGTGCCTGGGCGTAGGACAAGACGGCCTTACCGTCCGCGTCCTGAAGATCGTCAGGGGTACCCTCGATCGCGCGGACCTTATAGTCCTTCCCACCGACATACAGCCGGACTACCCATCTGCCGCCTGTCTTGCCCTTCCGGTAGCCGAGGTGAAGGCCGCTTTCGAGGGCACGGTAATAGGGCTTGCCGGAGATATTGAGCTGCCTCCGGGCAGCGCGACTTTCCAGCTTGGCATCTCTGACAGTACGGGACATTGGCGGCGCAAAATCCTCGTAGGAGACTCACACAGGGCGGAACAAAACGAGAGAACTTCTGTCCAACTTTTGTCCAATATACGTGGTGGGACGAAGACAAGCGAACGTAGGCTCGTGTGGGCGGACCGTCAATATCTTATTGATTTTGCTCAACTTAATAGCGGACTGTCACGGACGGTGGTGGACACAGAATGAGCGCTTTCACGGCGACGACCGGGGTTCGAATCCCCGTGGGGACGCCATTTTTTTTAGCCCAGCCGACGGCATCAGGCGCCCATAAGCCTCCGCGCCACTGCGGGTCTCTCAAGGACCCGCCGAGACCCTTCGCGGGCGCCGCCAAGTCTCGTTTTGACTGAAACCGGCCAAAATCTCCGCGCGCATTTACGCGCTGAATACGCGCGGGAAATTTCGGGCTCATCTCGCGACTGTCGAACAAGTTCACGATGTCAAAGACCAACAGAGGATTATAGCCGCGACGGCAATCCGCCGAAGGTCACGGTGTGTGCAGTTTTGCCGTCAGCGCGCGCCGTCCAAAAGAAAGGGTCCGGCTGCCGCGCGATAACCCGGCGAGCGGTTGGTCCCCACCTATATGATATTGTTATACTTACACGATGTTGTGGACGCCCCGGACCGTAAGTGTTTAATGCTCCCCGGGTTCTATTTCTTTCAACGATAAGGCAATCGTGAGTCCTTCGGCTGAGGCCCATTCCCTTGCGCAAGCCTATGCCGTCGCGGCGCGGCAGTACGGCGCCGGTCAATTCGCGGCTGCCCTGGCGACGGCGGAAGCCGCGCTCCCACACGGCTCCGATGCGGACCTGCTGAATCTGGCGGCGGCGGCGGCCTTCAATCTCGGTGATCTGTCGAAAGCCGAAGCCCTTTGGCGCAGGGCGATTGCCGTGAAGCCGTCCGTCGGCGAGATGCACAACAATCTGGGTGTTGTGCTCAAGGCAAGGAGTGCGATCGCCGAGGCCGAGGCTGCGTTCCAACAGGCGATCAAACTCGATCCGGCCAAACCCGGCCCATATCACAATCTGGGGCAGTTGCAGGCGGCGCGGGGTGAATACCTCGACGCCGAGCGATCGCTGCGGCGTGCCTTGGAACTCAACCCGGTGTTTCCCAGTGCGCTCGTCGATCTGGGCAATCTCCTGCTGGAGCGCGGCAGCAAGATCGAGGCGACCGAAACCTTGAGCCTGGCGGCCCGTCAGGCGCCGAACGATCCCATCGTGAGCTACAACCTCGGTCGCGCGCTCGAGGCGCAAAGGCGTATTTCGGAGGCCATGCAGGCTTACGAACACGCCACCAAATTGGCGCCGAACTTTGCCCAGGCGCACAACAATCTCGGCGTGATGCTCTACGCGCAGCGGCGCTTCGCCGAAGCTGAGGCCGCGGCCCGCCGGACCCTCGAAGCTCAACCGGATGAGCCGGGCTTTCTTTATAACTACGCCAACGCGGTCGCGGCGCAGTACCACTATGACGAAGCCGAGGCCATCTATCGCCGCATCATCGCGGCGCTGCCGCACTATGCGCCGGCGTATAACAATCTCGGTGTTCTGTTGCGCAATGTCTCGCGCTTCGCGGAGGCTGAGACGATGCTGCGCCAGGCGATGGCGTTGCAATCGCCATACGCGGACGCCGAATGGAACATGGCGATGCTGCTTCTCTCGCAGGGGCGCTTTGAAGAGGGATGGCCGCTCTTCCGGGCGCGGTCGGCGGAGGATTTCCATGGCGATCGCGCCTATATCCCGCCGCAGCTTCCGTTCCCCGAATGGCGCGGCGAGGACATCGTCGGCAAATCCATCTTCCTGATCCGCGAACAGGGGATTGGCGACGAGATCCAATGCATCAGGTTCGCGAAGATGCTGAAGATGCGCGGCGCCGGGCGCATCACATTGTTGACGCGGGAGATGCTGGCGCCCTTGTTCGCGCAGGTCGAGGGGATCGACGACTTCGTGACGACGCGGGACGAGGGGCCCTTCAGCTCGGTACAGCTGGACGTGGGCCGATACGACTATTGGAGTTCGTTCTTCAGCTTGCCGGAATATCTCTGTCCTTCCGAAGCGGAGATGCCAGCCGAATTGCCGTATCTCAGGGCGGAGCCGCGCCTTGTCGCCGAATGGGCGCCGTTGCTGCCGGAGGGGCGGCCCAGGATCGGCCTCGTCTGGCGCGGGAGCGCGGACCACCGCAATGACAAGAACAGGTCGGTGCAGAACTTTGCGCAGTTGAAGCCGCTGTGGTCCGTTCCCGGATTGCGCTTCGTCAGCGTGCAAAAAGGCACGGACGAACACCTGGTTCCGCCGCCGGATCAGCCGACGACGATGTTGGGCCCCCGGATCGGCAGTATGTCCGACACGGCGGCGATCATCGATCAACTGGATCTTGTGATCTGCGTCGATACCTCTGTTGCGCATTTGGCGGGGGCGCTCGGCAAGCCCGTGTGGGTTCTGGTGCCGCGCACCGATACGGACTGGCGCTGGATCCGTGGCCGCACGACCAGCCCTTGGTATCCCGGCGTTATGCGCGTGTTCTGGCAGAGCGAACATGAGAACTGGGACGCAACCATCGCCGAGGTTACACAAGCGCTGCGCGACTGGGCTGCGCATCGGCCTTCCTGACCTGCGGGCCTTCAATCGATATACTCTGCTCTCATTCTTCTGATCTGGAGGATTGGCGATGATACGCACGAACCGTTTGCGGGGACTCCTGGCCTCCGCACTTTGCCTGTGGACGTTCTCGGCGCATGCGCAGTCGCTCGAGATTCCCAATACGCCACGGGCGGTGATCAACGGCACCACCGTCGGCGTCTGGGCGGAAGAGACCAGCCTCGGTGTCTGCATTGTTGTCGCCGTCAAGCAGGGCAACTCGTGGGTGTTCCCCAGGAGCCCGCTCGGATGCAAGGACGCCGGCGCGATCCAGAATTGGCCCGGCGGTCCTGCGGGGTATATTGATTCGCTCAAAGAAGATATTTCCAGACAGCTTGCGTCCCTCTATCCGCCCGGCGCGAACAAGCCGGCGATCACGCAGA
The DNA here is from genome assembly GCA_965279655.1 of Rhodospirillaceae bacterium. GTDB lineage: Bacteria > Pseudomonadota > Alphaproteobacteria > Rhodospirillales > Rhodospirillaceae > SCTM01. The sequence continues at coordinate 1,928,300 of OZ257255.1, read as the reverse complement.
TCAACAACGAGCTTGGGAAGAACTTCAAGCTCGATACCTCCAAGGGATCGCTCGCTCTCGTGAGAAAGTAGGCGCAATGAATCCCACCGATCCCACCGAGTTGTACCTCACCGTGGCGCTGTTCTTCGTGCTGCTCGGGCTCGCCGTATTTTGCGGTATCCGCGCGAACCAACCGGCGAATCCCCTGAAGCCGCGCATGTTTCCTTACGGGGGCGCCACGATGCTTTTGGCGGTCCTGATCGTGGCCACGGCGGCGCATGCGTTCACGCTCTACGTCGGCGTGAGAATCGCGGTGGGCGGTCAGCCGATGGGCCAATAGCTTAGTCCCGCCAGATCGGCGTGGCTTGCATCGTGCCCGCCCGATCGCCGCGATAGGATTGCCGCAACTGGATGCCGACCGCCGCCGCCATGCGGCCGTAGCCGCCGCGCGTTGTGAACACCACCTGCGCCTGGCCGATCACGTAGAAATCCACCAGATGTTCGAGCATCGCCTGCGTTGGAGGCAGATCGTCCAGGGTCACCGGCGAGAACGCCGCAAAGGACTCCTTCGCTTTTTTCGGGTCGTCGCTGGCGACATAGAGCAGGGGGCGCTCCAGCGTCGACCAAACTTCGCGCAACTTTTGCAGGCAGGATTCGATGTTGATCTGCCCCCAGATCGCTTCGTTCCCGACCATGTCGCCGTAGCGTAGATGGACGGCGACGAGCGTCTCGCCGCGGTTCCTCAGGAACGCGAGATGCGGCGCGAACAGGCGGTGGAATATAGGACGGTACTGGAGACGTTGATGGCTTTCCGCCCGCCACGTTTTCGTCAGGATCTCGCCATAGGGCGAGAAGATATCCGCCCCGGCGTAGGACTCCGCCGGCGCGTTGCCGGTCGCCGCGAAGTTTCTCAAGGCGTTCGCGTTGGCGACTTCTCGCCACGGCGCATCCTCGCGGTATAGCGGTTCGTCGAGTTCGAAGATGTAGTGGCCCTGCCACTCCGGCGTTTCGAGGGTGAGTCCCGAATGACGGCAATAGAAGTAGGCAACGAGATAGTTGGAGAGCGTGTGGCCGAGACGGCCGTAACTGGTCAGGGAGCGGACGGACAGGGAATATGGGACGGGCGCCGGTGCTCGCCGCGTGACCACAACGCCTTCGCGCGCCAACAAATGCTTGAGGTAGAACATCGACGCTGTGGAACTGAATTGTCCAAAGCGATGCGCCCAGTGATTGTAGGCGCGATCGATGGCGACTTCGTTGCCCGAGACAATCGCGTCGTAGAGCAGTCCCGTCGGACTGCTGTTGAAAACACCGTGACGGCGCAGAGCTTCCCGCGCGTCCGGCTGCTCGCCTTCGGGCAGGAGCATTAGGCCGAGGCCCGCGAACATTGTGCCGCGGCCCTGGGCTTCATGATCGGCGCAATCCATCAGGGCGCTGCCGCACGCGACGACGCTGCGTGGTTTCATCCGGACCATGTCGCAGTGCGCAAGCAGCTTTGACAGCCCCGGCTCGGGTGCGCGCGCCAGCCCTTTCTCGGCGATCCGCGCTGCGTCGCCGAAGCGGCCGTGCAGGATGTATTCATCCGCCAGGTCTACCGCCACCCCGGGGAAAGCGGGATCGTGTTCATATACTTTTTCGAGATGGGGAAGGGCATCGCCGCCCTTGCCGAGCAAGCGCAACAAACGCCCGGAGATGACCCTGGCTTCGATGTCCTCCGGGAGGATATCGAGCAGCCGGCTGTAGCACTCGCAGGACTCGGCGATGGCGCCGACGCGGATATGGCAACGTCCGAGCTTGCGCCAGGCTTCGGCGGAAGTCGGTTCGATCGCCAGAAGCTTCTGGAGAACGGCGATCGCAGCGTCGTTGTAACCCAACCGATCCAGAGCGATGGCGCCGTTCCAATGCAGAACCGCGATGGTCGGATACTCCTCGGCAAGTTCGCAGTAGATCTTCGCCGCCGCCGCCCAATTACCTTGGGCGGCGAAGCGATCCGCGACATTGGCCGAGATAACGAGGAGGGGGTCTTCGCCCTCCAGCGACTGTAATGCGCTGCTGCTCAATCCTAGCTCCGTTTTATCCTATGTGACTGTCGATCCACTTCACGAGCCAACGCGCGATGTCGAGGCTGTTGCGGTCTTCCATCAGCATGTGCGAATTGCCGTGGAAGCCGACGTCCGGAAGCGCGACCACCTCGACCTTACCGCCGGCCGCATTGGCGGCTTCCATGAATGCGCGGCACTCCTTCAGCTTCGTGCCCCACAGCGGGGACTGTGCCAGGTAGTCGCCAAACAGCACGAGGATCGGGAATTTCGTGTAGGGCGTCATGGCATCGGTAGGAGCCGGGCAGTTCGCGGGTTCGATGGCGACAATGCCGGCGATGCCATCCGTGCTGCGTGCCGCCGCGAGGAAGGGATACATGCCCGACTGCGAGTGGCTCACAAGCACCGTGCCCTTCACGCGCGCTGCCAGTTCCGAAAGAGCCGGCACCGTGGGATTGGGAGTCGGCAAGGACCCGATCCAATCCGGCACCATCTGCTTCCAGAACTCGGCTTGCGCTTCGACGGGAAACTGCAGGCCCGGGAATGTCTCGCCGCTGGCGGCGCCGAAGCGGAACAGCGTCCACGCACCCTCATGGGAGGCGAAGGAGACCACCGGCAGCTTATCCGCCGCTGCCTGGCCCAGCTTCACCGCATTGATGCTCGACGGATCGAGCGCCGAGCGTCCGCGTCCCGCCTGATCGACCACGTAGACCGGGTGCCCCGCGCGCAGGAAGAATTCATCCCACCCCATGCGGCCATCCGGCGTGCTCTCCCAGGTTTTCCCGGTGAGGCAGCAGCCATGGATGAAGGTGACGGGGCGATGTTTCCCGGCCTTGGCGGGAATCTGATAGCGCACATAGACCTGATCGACGGTGGCCGTGCCGCCGCTGTTGGGACGGGTCGAGAGCGTGTTCGACTGAACGTCGCGGCCGCCGAGGAAGAAGCTGCCTTGCGACGCCAAGCTGAATGGTTTGTCGGCTGCCGTAGCGGTGCCGATTATCGCGGCGACGGCAAATCCAAACGTCAAAAACGAAAAACGCATACTCATCCCTTTAGTTCAGGTCACGCGCGACGCGGAGACCCAGGTTACCGTTACGATAGTCGGCCGTGTTGCTGTAGCGCTCCGCGACGCGGAGAGACTTGGGAATATCCACACCGGACCCATCGCGGATCACCCGCGCGCAGTTCGGCGTCTCCGGTGCGGCGCTGCCGTCTGTGGGCGCGCCCTTGTAATTTGGCGTGGTGCAGTCCTGCGTCCATTCCCACACATTGCCGTGTATGTCATGGAGACCGAACGGGTTGGGCAGCTTCTCGCCGACCGGGTGGGCCTTCGCACCGGAATTGTCGCGGGACCAGGCATAGCGTCCCAACTGTGTCAGATCGTCACCGAATGAAAACAGGGTCGTCGTGCCGCCGCGCGCGGCATACTCCCACTCGGCTTCCGTCGGCAGACGGTAGCGTTTGCCGGTCTTGGCACTGAGTCGCTGCACGAATGTCTGCGCCTCGTCCCAGGAGATCGTTTCCACCGGCAGCGTGCGGCCGCGATTGAAACTGGGATATTCGCCCATCAACGCGAACCATTGTTCCTGCGTGATTTCGTACTTGCCGAGGGCGAAGGACTTGATGGTGACCTTGTGCTGCGGGAATTCATCCGCGTTGGCGCGGCGCAAGCCGGCATCGGCATTGGCCGTCACGTCGTTCGGTGGGGAGCCCATCGCGAACGTTCCGGCGGGAACGATCACCATTTCCGGACAGCCTGCGCAGTCCGCGAAAGTCTTCACATCCGCGGCGGTGGCGGGTGCGAACGCAAGCACGAGAACGGCCAGCATGCGCACGATGCTCACGCCACCGTCAGGCCGGAGCTGCGCAAAGGCAGTTTGCGCAAGCGTTGCCCCGTGGCGGCGAAAATCGCGTTCGCCACAGCGGGTGCGATGCCGGGCACGGACGCCTCGCCGGCGCCGCCGGGTTTGTCGCCGGTCTCCATCAGTTTCACCTCGATCTCCGGCATGGTGGCCATGCGCACCATATCGTAGTCGATGAAGTTGCTCTGCTGGACCGCGCCCTTGTCCAAAGTGATCTCGCCGAACAGCGCCGCGGACAGGCCGAACACGATCCCGCCTTCCATCTGCGCTTCGACGTTGCCGGGATCGATCACGAGGCCTGCGTCGTATACGCACCAGACCTTGTTGACCTTCAGCTGTCCGTTGGCGACCGTCACGTGTGCGACTTGCGCGATCACGGACTCGAAGATGCTGGAGATCGCGAGGCCCAAGCCTTGGCCGGGCGGGAGCTCGCGGCCCCAGCCGGACATCTCCGTGATGGTGTCCAGCACCTTGAGTTCGCGCGCCTTGCCTTTCAGCAGCGTGCGCCGGAAGGCGAGGGGGTCTTGGCCGGCGAGATGCGCGGCCTCGTCGACCGCGCATTCCGCGATGAAGCCGTTGTGGGACATGCCGACCGCGCGCCAGAACCCGACGTTCACGGGAAACGGCATCTCGACGAAATCGATCAAGCTGTTAGGCACGGCGTAGCGCGGGTTCAAGGACCCGGCGACCACGGAGCCATCCGGCATCGGCGGCTTGGGTGAACGGCGCTGGAACGCGAGCATGGATTGACCGGCCAATCGCGCGGTCATGACGGTCAGTGTGCCTTGCGCATCGACGCCGGCCTGCACGCGCGCCACCATCGGCGGGCGGTAATAGTCATGCTGGATGTCTTCTTCCCGCGTCCAGACCATGCGCACGGGGCGGCCCTTCACCGCGGCGGCGAGTTGCACCACCTGCTGCGGCATGTCCATTTCCCACTTCCGGCCGAAGCCGCCGCCGGCGAACGTGGTGTTCACGGTCACCTTCTCGAACGGGAGGCCGGTGATATCGGCGGCAAGCTGCCGGGTTCTCCCTTGCTGTTGGCTCGGGATCCAGAGTTCCGCGGTGTCCCCGCGCACCACACAGGTCGCGGCGATGGGCTCCATGCAGGCGTGGGCGAGGTAGGGGAGTTCGTAAACCACCGACAACGTCTTCGCGGCGCTCTTCAGTGCGGCTTTCGCGTCGCCCGCCTTGCCGTTGCCGAAGGCCATCACCTTGGCCGACGCATCGTCGTCGAGAGCGGCGATCATGGCGCGGCTCATGTCACGCGAATTGAAGCGCTCGTTGCCGCGGGTGTCCCATTCGACCGGCAGCGCTTCGGCGGCCCTCTTCGCCTGCCAGAAGGTCTCGGCAATGATGCCGATAGCGGTGACGTCGCGCCGCGCATCCTTCAGCGGCACCGCGGCGATCACGCCGGGGAACTTCATTGCTGCTTTCGCATCGAAGGATTTCACGACGCCGCCGAACACCGGGCAGTGGCGCACGGTCGCGAAAGCGAGGTTGGGCAGAATGACATCGGCGCCGTAGAGAGCGGAGCCGTCGACCTTCGACGGCGTGTCTTTGCGCAGCGCCGACTTGCCGATGAGTTTGAAGTCCTCGCGCGCCTTGAGTTTCGGTTCCTTCGGGACCGGCAGCTTGGCCGCCGCCAGCGCCACATCGCCGAACGTACAACTGCGGCCGCTGGCGGTATGGGTGATGCGGCTGTCGGCGGCGCGGCATTGATCGGCGGGAACGCCCCACTGTTTCGCCGCGGCACTGATGAGCATTTCCTTCGCGGCGGCGCCCGTGCGGCGCAGGATCGGCGTGTAGCCCATCACCGCATCGGAGACGCCGGTACTCTGGCGGCCCTTGGCCGGGTTCGCGAAAATCTCGTCGCCGGGGGCAAGGGCGATCGCGACCGCGTCGAAATCGGCTTCCAATTCCTCGGCGAGGATCTTCGGCAGGGAGGTGAACACGCCTTGGCCCATCTCGATGCCGGGCACAAGGATGCGCACGGTATTGTCGGTATCGATCTGGAGATAGGCGGAGAAGGTCGCGGCGGCGCCTTTGGCTTGGGCGGCGCGTGCCGTCGGCACGGTGAAACTCAACGTCAGGCCCGCCGCGCCGGTGGCGACAAGCGCTCTGCGCGACAGCTTCATCTCGGACGCGCGCATCGGCTGGATCCCCGAAACATTCCCCGCCCCCAGTTTAGAGCGAGCGTCGCGCAAGTCGACTCGCGCAAGCCCCGTTATCTGTGCGCAAACGCCCGCGCACAGTTACGCGCCAAATACGCGCGGGTGAATCCGGGCCGAGGGGGCGCTGAAGTGCCATCGCGCGCATTCTAAAGAACAAACGCGGAACGCTAGCGCGGCAATGGCGCTTCGTCAAACGTCGCGGTGTGTGCAGTTCCGGGCGGACTAGCGCTTGGCCAGCGCGGAGTTGGTGTTGCGCAGGCGGTGGCTGAACACCGTGCACATCTGGAACAGGGCCGCCGGATTGGATTTGAGGAAGACGCGGAAGGCGTCGCGGTCGACCCGGTAGGTCACCACATCCGTGCTCGCCGCGACGTTGGCGGAGCGCGGGTATTCATCGAACACCGACATCTCACCGAAGTAGGAGGTCGGCCCCAGGAGCGTGATGTGGATCTTCTTGTCGCCCTTGTTCACGAACACTTCCACGAAGCCTTCGCGCACGATCAGGAGATCGTTGGTCGCGTCGCCTTCCCGCAGGATCACATCACCCGCGGCAAAGTGCTGGATGCGCACCATCGGCAGGATGTGGGCCAGCTGGCTATCCGGCACATCGCGGAACAGGGCGACAGAGTTGAAGAAGGTGAGGGCGTCGGCCTTATCGCCGATCGCCTCTGCAGACACTGCGTCCATGGTTTTCTACCCCAACTCGTTTTCTCTGCGGCGATCGACGCCGGCTTCGCCGGTCATCGATCGCCGTTGTCGTCTCATCGGCCGGCGTCTTCCGTCCCCCGACGGTCCGTTGACCCACTGGGTCATGGCGGTGTGGTGCTGCGCGACGTTGGACCCGAGACACCCAACGTCGTACAGGAGATAAAGCGACACCCGATACGCAGCTCTCGACACAATTATGAAATGCGAAGCTAGTTCACGCCTCGCCACGCTGCAAGTAACAGTTGAGTAGTTTCGACCCGAGCTGAATGGCCCAGACCGATATAATTATGTTGAATCAATTGGATATCACATATCAATGGTTGTCGTGCGTCCATGACCACTGACGCGCCGATCCTAGTCGACGGGGTGTTCTTCCAGCAGGACGTGGTGACGGGGATCGCGCGCCTGTGGGGGGAGATCCTGCGCCGCTGGGCAGTGCGGGACATCGGCAGGCGCGTGGTGCTCCTGCGGCGCGGCGCCATGCTGGCGGGTCTCGAGGGACTTCGGGTGCGCGACGTGTCGCCGTTCGACCCGCAGGCGTGGCAGCGCGATCCGGCGATGGTGCAGGGGGTCTGCGACGAACTCGGCGCGGCGGTGTTCCTGTCGACCTATTACACGCACCCGATCCAGTGCCCGTCGGTGCTCTGGGTCCACGACATGATCCCGGAGCAGATGGGGTTCGATTTGTCCCTGCCGGTCTGGAAACAGAAGCATGCCGCCCTCGACCAAGCCACAGCCTTTGCCTGCTCCTCCGCCCACACGCTGAAGGACCTGCGCGCGACCAGTCCCGCGAACGCGAATAAGCCCGCCGTCGTGGCGGGATGCGGTGTTTCATCGACCATGCGCCCCGCGAGCGCAGCCGAACTGGCGGCGTTTCACGACGGCTTTGTGCGGCCGAAACTCGGCGGGCGGCCTTATCTGTTCATGCCCGGCCACACCCACAACTACAAGAACGGGCAGCTGCTCACGCGGGCGCTCTCGCAAATGGACTGCGGCAATCTCGCCGTGCTGGTGACCATGCCGTCGCCGGAAACGGAGCGCCTGCGCGCCGTGCCGAACCTGATCGTGTACGAGGGGCATCTCAACGAAGGCGGTCTGCGCATGGCCTATGCCGGCGCGCAGTGCCTCGTGTATCCGTCCTTCTACGAAGGCTTCGGCCTGCCGGTGGTGGAGGCCATGGCGTGCGGATGCCCGGTGATCTGTTCCGGCACGTCGAGTTTGAACGAGGTCGCGGGCGACGCGGCGATCCTGATCGATCCGCGCGATGCGGCAACGCTCGTCAACGCCCTGAAGGCGATCATGCGTCCGGAAACGCGCCGCACCTATGTGGAGCGCGGCCTGGCGCGGGCGGCTCAATTCGACTGGGACAAGCCGGCGGCGGAACTCGAGGCGTTGGTGCTGCGCACCATCGCCAAGTCAGAGTCCAATTAGGGCGCGCGATCGGACGAAGAAACCGGAAGGTCACTTTTCCTGGGCGATAGGAAGACGCGTTCGATCTATCGCGGAATTTCCAACACTTCCATGCGGAGATGCGATCCACCGCCGCTGCGCGTGCTGGAAACAGCGGTGAAGCCATACGGCGGAATATTTCGTTTCTGGATCTTCCCGATGTTGGCGAGAGCCGCTGTGTCGGTCACCGCAATGCGAAGACCAAAAATTCCCAGATTGGGAAGGCGGATGGCATCGGTGAGCGTCTCAGCGACGTCTGTTGGCCGTGTAGCGGTAAAGAGTTGCTCTTCGTTGTCACCGATGCGGACGACCGCGATTTCGCGATCCGCGCGTCGGACGCGAATAACGGATCGTTGTCCGAGAATCGGCCGCAGCACGCTCTCCCATGCATCTATGTCGGAAACGAGTTCCATCACATTTTCGATGTGACTGCCGCCAACAAAGGGCGGCCAAGTTGTCAGCGGCGGACGAATGCGCTCTTGGAAACCAATCACAAGATCGTCTGGACCAATGATGCGCGCCAGGCGTCCTTCTGAACTGATGCTGCTGATCTTGTTGGCCGGGTCTTCCTTATAGTTTGTGAGCGGTACAGCGACACTCCAGCCGAGGGGAGCCAACTTATCTATCGTCGCGGCAGCGTCGACGACAAAAAGGTTCAGGCCCAACCCACCGCCGATGTCGCGCTCGCGTGCCCCCGGCCGCATCCGCGACCCCGACTGATTCAATTGCACCAACCGGACATAGCCGTACTTCGAGCCGGGGCTGCGCAGCAACATCTGCTCGCCACTGACGGCTGTTGCCTGCCAAGCGCGCAGATCCGCCGGGGCAATGGGTCCTTTCTCGATGACTTCCCATTTCAAGGCGCTGATAAGACTAAGTGAGGTCCGCCCAATGTCTGAGACATTCACCAATACCTCTTGCAATCGCACGTGCGGAGAATTGACCTCCGCCGCGGACCCCGGCGATTGGGCTGTTAGCAGCATCGTCACGCTCAGGACAATCTGCATCGCCCGGACGACGACTTTGCTTCTCATCATTGGTGATCATCCTATGTTCGTTCGGTGGAGATTCCTTGAATCAAATGCCGAGTCGGGCGTCGATCGGTTTGTAAGCAGGACCTAGTCCGCGCACAGCACGTCGAGTGGTGCGCCTTCCGGCGCATCCACATAGCCGTCGAAGCCGGTGGCGCGGAAGCTTTGGTCGTAGGCTTCCGCCACGTCCCGGCGCAATGCGCCGGTGACCGCGACGCCGACAATCTTTCCGCCCGACGCGAAGTGCACGAACAGCGGTATCTTCCCTGCGGACTTGTCGAAGGCCCAGCCGCCGGCACGGCGGAACCGCGTCTCATCCTTGATGGGCGCCGTGGTGTCCACGGAACCCAGGCATTGGTGGAAGCCGGTGCCCGAAGACGCGCCGACCGCCCCCACGGCGCGAAGCCATGGGGCATAGCCGAACATCGCCATGCGGTAGTCCCGCGCCGTCTGGATGGCGTTCTTGAGCGTGTTGATCTGTTCCGGCGTCTCCGTCGGATAGGTCACCGCGAGCGCCGGGAGGTCAAAAATGTCCATCTGGATCGCCAGGCCCGCGAGGTTGCGTTTTTGGATCTCATACGGCTTCACGGTCGATCGCTCCGGCGCGAAGCAGAAGTATGCGATCGCCACGCTCGCCGCCGCATACCAGGCGCGGGCATGGCGTGCGTTCCGGAACGTGTAGGCGAGGATCAACAGCAATGTGCACCAGGCCAGTAGCGCGGGTGTCTGGTAGCGCGGAACGATCGTCGCATCCGGATTGATGCCGGCGCGCCCCCAACTGATGGTGGCGCCGCTGGCGCCCAGAAAACCACAGAAAGCAACGACCGCGAGAGCGAGCACCGGCTGGCGCCGGCGAATGTGAAGCCAATAGATCGCGAAGGAGGCGATGCCAACGATCAGAAGCACGCCGGCGGCCTTGGCGATGGCTGGGTAGCCGGTCAGGCTCTGGATCGGCGCGCCGTAGAAGGTCTGCAGGAAGGTGACGATATCTCCCAGAGCCGGCCTCGCGCGCGGGATGATCACGTAGTTCCGGAACCAGAAGGCCGCCACCACAGCGTAGATCGCGATCAGGATAGCCAGGCGCGCGCGGAAAGGGCGGCCCCCGAACACCAGCATGAGGGCCATCAACGGCATGGCGAAGAGACCGTTCGCCATGGTTCCCATGGCGCAGAGCCCCAGCACCATGGAGCCGGCGAACCAGCCGGTGAGTTTGTCGTCCTCCAAGGCGCGGGCGAGGCAAACGAAGGCCAACAGCGGCACCAGATACGCCAGGAAGAACTGGCCCTGGAACGCCCAGGTCAGGTTGCTTTCGTGCAGCCAGGAGAGGGCCGGCGCGGCCAACCCGCAAGCGACGATCAGCCAGAGATCGCCATGGCCGCGCAGCAATTGCCGGGCAATCGCGGCAAAGGTCAGCCAGAGCGCCGCCATCAGCGCAAGATTGAAGGCGAACAAGAATTGCGAACGGCCGCCGAACACGGCGATGTCGAGCGCGAACGTCGCTTTTGAGAAGACAAGGCGATGCTCGTTGGCCTGGTGGAAGAAGAACGCCCGCCAATTTCCCGAATCGAAATCCAGATACGCCCGGACGTAGTCGTCCCACATGTCCCAGTAAGGAACCGGCGAATAGCCGCGCACCACGCCCACGGCGGCGAGCCCGAGCCAGACGGCCGGGAGGGCCAAGAGCAGGAGGGGAGCGTGGCGCGCCGCCTTGGCGGCCCGGACCTGCCAGGACGACGCGGGGGAAGGGTCTCGGGCGAGCATTAAACGTGGCGGCCTTGGAATGATTTCGGAATGATCTGGGGCGTTTACGAACGCGGCAATTGATGGGAATGGTAGCGTATATGGTCCGACCGATGTCCAAGATTTTCCGCTCATGACGCGTGCGCGCGAACTCTTCGCGGCGGCGCGGGCGCACCAGGCCGCCGGCCGTCTGGCCGAGGCGGCGCAGGCCCTGCGGCAGGGTTTGGAGATCGAGCCGACGCATGCGTCCGCCCACGCGGATCTGGCGTTGGTGCTCCACAATCGCGGCGAGATCGATGCCGCCGTCGGCCACTACGAGCGCGCGATTGCCCTGAAGTTCGACCCGCCGGAGATCTTCCACAATCTGGGTGTGGCGCTGGCGGCCCAGGGCAAGCTCACGGAAGCGTGCGCCCAATACGCGCGCGCGGTGGAGCGCAAACCGGACTTCGTCGCGGCGCTGTTCAATTTCGGCAACGCCTTGCGCGCTCAGAACAAGACCGCGGACGCCATCGCGCGGTTCCGGCAGGTGCTGATCCTTCAAGCGGATCATGTCGACGCGCTGTCCAACCTTGGCGAAGCGCTTTTGGCGCAAGCGGAGTTGGACGACGCCGCTGCGGCGTTCCGCCAGGCGATTTCCCTGAGGCCTGAGTCTGCGGCGGCGCACAACAATCTCGCGGCGGTCCTCCAACGCCAGCACCGGAGCGCGGACGCCGCGCGGCACGCGCGCCAGGCGCTGGCGGTGCAGCCGCACTTTCCGATGGCGGCTCACAATCTCGGTCTCGCCCTGCAGGCGCAAGGTGATGTCGCTGCGGCGGCAGCCGCATTCCATCAGGCGCTTTTGCAGCAGCCCGGCTTCGTCGCGGCGCATGTCGATCTGGGCGCAGCCCAGTTCGCGCAGAGCGATCTCGACGGCGCGGCGATCAGTCTCGAGCGGGCGCTCCTGCTCGATCCCGGAAACGTCCACGTGATGAACAATCTCGGCGGCGTGCGCCTCGATCAAGGGCAGCCCGAAGCGGCGGCGGCGCTGTATCGCAAAGCCTTGGCGCGCGATCCGAATTATCTCGACGCGCTCAGCAATCTGACCTTCGCGGCGAATTTCATCCTCGGCTGCGATACGGCGGAACAACAACGCCTGCGGCGGGATTGGAATGCGGCGGTGAAGAGTCTCGTGCCCGCGCCGTCGGACGTGCCGTCCAAGACTCGCGGAGATCGGTTGCGTGTCGGCTACGTCAGCGCGCACTTCAGACACCAGGCCGCGGCCTATGCTCTGGCGCCGGGGATCATCCACCACGATCGCACGCGGTTCGAGGTGTTCTGCTATTCCGATACGCGTGCGGAGGATGAGGTCACCGTGGCGTTGCGCGCGGCGGCGACCCAGTGGCGCGACACGCGCGGCGTGAGCGACGAAGCCCTGGCCGCGCAGATCCGCGAAGACGGCATCGACATCCTGATCGATTGCACCGGCCACATGGGCGGCGCGCGGCTTCTGACGTTCGCCCGCAAACCGGCGCCCATCCAGGTCACGGCGTGGGGCGAGCCGACCGGAACGGGCCTGACGGAGATCGACTACCTGCTCGCCGATCCGGTGCTGGTGCCCGAGGCGGAGCGATCGCTGTTCGCGGAAAAGATCGCCGACCTTCCGTGCTTCCTCGGGTATTGGACACCGGAAGCGTTACCCGAGGCCGGTCCGTTGCGCGCGGCGGCGCGGGGGCATGTCACCTTCGGATCGTTCAATCGCGCGGCGAAAATCACGGACACGACGCTGGCGCTTTGGTCGCAGGTGCTGCACGCGGTACCGTCGGCGCGGCTCGTGCTCAAGGACAAGGCGTGGAGCCATCCCGCCAATTGTGCGCGGCTGCACGCGCGCATGGCGGCACAGAGCATTTCACCCGAGCGCGTGGACTTGATCGGTGGCACGACGCGGGCGGAACATTTCGCGGCCTATCGACAGATCGACGTGGCGCTCGATCCCTTGCCCCACGGCGGCGGCATGACGACGCTGGAGGCGCTGTGGATGGGGTTGCCCGTGATCACGAAGCGCGGCGCCACACCGTCCTCGCGCCTAGCGTCCGCCGTTCTAGCGGCGCTGGACCTGGGCGATTGGAGTGTGGTCGACGACGCCGGTTACGTCGCCAAGGCCGTCGCGACCGCGGGCGATCTTTCAAGCCTGGCGCATCTGCGCCGAGATCTACGCGCGCGGATCGCGGGCTCGCGCTTGTCGCCGGTCCCCTACGCGCGTGCTCTGGAAGACGTGTTCTTGAAGATCGCGGGCTAGCGCGACGGAAGCCGGCTGGCGAGCAGCGCGCAGTCGACGATCACGTCCGCATCCTTGCGATGTCGCTGCAGGCCCGAGGCGGGCGCCTTTTCGCACACCAGATATTGCTGGTTCATGCCGAGCATGCCGCAGGTATGCGCGATGGTCGGGTCCTCGGTGACGTCGTGCATCATGGCGATGACTGTGCAGCCGGGGGCCGCGAAATACAGACCGAGCAGATTACTGCCAAAGGTGCCGAGGAGGACGTCGGCGTCACCGAGCAGTTGTTCCTGCTCCGAAAGCGAGAGATCGGCGAGGTCGGCGGTGATGAAGCCCTCGCGCGCGAGGAAGGATTCGAATTCGGCGGCATTCGCCACGACGCGCGTGCCGACGCTGGCGCGACTCAGATACACGCGTTTGCCGCGGCGCGGCGCGAGCGTATGGCCGGAGACCAGTGCATCGCGGACAAACCGCACGTGATGCGGATTGGGCGGCATCGATTGGCCGGGGCGATACAGGGTCGCCGTCTTGAAGCGATAAAGCTTGCCGCGCTCGCATCGGATCACATCGGCGTCGGTCACGCCGAACCGCACCAAGGTTTCGCCGTAGCGCGCCGACAGGTCCGCGGGCAGGGCGACTTTGAGCCGCTTGCCGTCGGCGGTGCGAAGGCCCATCAGGCGCGGCAGGAAGTCGATCAGCCAGTGGCCGAAGTTGTTCACCGGCGCGGACAGGAACAACACGTCGTCATCGATGAAGATTTCTTCCGCCGGCGCGTGATGAATGATGGCCTGCAGATCGCCGACGAAGACCGCGCCGAAGGCGGTGAAACCTTGCTTCACGGGCTGATAGCCGGAGTCATGGAGGACGGTGCCGTCAGTGCCGATCAGCACGTCCCATCCCGGCACGAATTGCGCGCCGGGGATCACAGCCAGGACCGCCGGTTCCGTGTCGTAACTCAACGCGCGCGAGAACGGCGTGGTGGGTGCGATGTCCACATGCTGCGACGGGATCATCACGTCGTAGCGGTATCCATTCTGCTGGCAGTAGGTCTGTAATGCGAGCAGGGGAGAGAGGCGCAACGGGCTTTCGAAGTGCATGGAGGGCTCGACCTCGCGCACCAGCCGGGCCGCCATGTCCTGATCGTTCGCGCAAATCGCGCCGATCAGGCCCTTCGCCGCTTGTCCACGCGAGGGTGCGCCGCGCGCGGCTTCGATCGCCGCGCGCATCGCCGGGTACTGCGCCGCGATCACGCGCCGGGCGGCAGCCAGACCACCGGCCCGGAACGCCTCTATGGGGTTATCTGAAGCGGTCACTGTGGGGCCCGAACTCAACTTTTACATTTTAACAGCACGCGCGGATATTTCCCTTACAGCAAGGGACCTAGCAAGCAATCCTCGCGGCTTCGACACATTTAACAATGTAGCACACGCGCATGCGGGATTCCGTGGCGTGGGGTGGGCCCACATACAAGGCGAAACGATCCCTGTATGGAAGAGGGATGGTGCTTTCCCGGGGGGAGAACATTCGTCGCCGGATCGTCCGCGGGCTTCACGCCGCGGCGGCGGCCGCGTGCCTTGTCACCCAAGCGTGGGCGGCCCCGGAGATCGCGCCGTCGGTCGCCGATGCTCTCGCCGAGACGCTGGCGCCTGCTCGGACCATCCGTCTGCACGGCACCGTGTTCCATGTGCAGGGTTTGGAGATAGACGCCGACGCCATCTACGTGACGTCCCTCAACAAGAAGACCCATCGCGGCTACGTGCATAAGTTCACGCGCGCCGGCGACCCGGTGCGGACGGTCGACGTGACCGACGGCCCGCGCGATCATCCCGGCGGCATCTCTCTCGACGGGGATACATTGTGGGTGCCGATCGCCGAATCCCGCGCGGGAGGAACCGCGCGGATCGTTCAGTACGACAAGCACACGCTTGCGCCGCGCGCGTCATTTCCTGTCGCGGACCATATCGGCGCCATCGCGGTGCAGGGCGAGCGCCTCTACGGCGCGAATTATCGGACGAAGTCGTTCTACATCTGGGATCGCGCCGGCAAACCGGTGGCGCAGCCGATCAGCCCGACGCAGGTTCACTATCAGGACATGAAAATGATCGGCGGCGAGATGGTCGCCGCGGGTCTCATGCCGGATGGAAAGTCCGGCGCCGTCGACTGGCTCGATCCGGAGACCTTCGCGCCGCGTCAGCGTCTCGCGCTGGGCAAGATGGAGAACGGCCTGGTGTGGACCCAGGAAGGCATGACGCTCCAGGGCAGCACACTCTATCTGATGCCGAACGACGGCGACGAGGCGGGCGCCGAGATCTACGTCTTCGAGCTCCCGGAAACGACTGCCGCAAACGCTTGCGTGACGGCCGGGGTCAATCGCTGCCTGTTCGAGAAGCGCCGTCTCGCCGCGCGCTAACGGGCGCGTTGCTTAGCCGCCCGGCGGGAAGGTGGCGTGGATCGAGCCGCCTTCCGGGAGTTGGCAACGGCCTTCGCCGCCGCCGATCATGCCCGAAGGCGGGCGCATCAGCCGGAAATGGCAGCGCATGAATTGTCCGCCGGGTCCGCGCAGGTTGGCGAGCACGCGGCCGCTGTATTCGGTGATGAAGCGCGGGCCCCAATCGTCATACCCGTATCCAGGGCCCCAATAGCGCCAGCCGCGATACGGGCGATGCCAGCCCATCCACAACGGTTCGAGATCGTTGACGACGGTCTCGCGGGTGATCTGGAAGAAGGTGCCGGAATAGGTTTCCCCATTTCCGAGCTGCGCCGTCATGGTGCCGCTGCGGGAACCGCTGGACTGCCAGGAGAAGGTCGCGCTGTCGCCGCCGCGCCCGCTGCCGAACCCGGTGCCGGCGGTGGTACAGCCCGCCAAGGCCAGAAGTCCGAGCACCAAGGCTGCTGAAAGCGTGCGTGTCATGGCGGCGTCTCCGAAGCGTTACCCGTAAAAGTAAAAACTCCGCAGACGGTCTTGTGTTGCGGTCGGCTTCGCTGGGTTGGTTATCGGGGCGGGAGGGGCGGGACCCCGGCGCCCACGTCGATCCACTGGGCGGTGTGGCCATAACCCTGGGAGGCGATGGCTTCCTGCGGCTGCCGCTCAGGTGATTCCACGGAGAAGCCAATCACCTGCGGCATGCGTCCCGGCAGCACGCGGACCGGCAGGACCATGGTGTGGGTGACGAGGGGGCGTTTCGCGGTGGTGATGTAGTGAATGTCCATGGCGACCCCGCAGGGATGCGCGGCGGCCTGATGCAGGTTCCACATCCCGGCAATTCGCCGCCGCGGGTCCGTGCCGTAAAGGCTCTCGCCGGTGTTGTTGCGCCCCCGGCGGGCGATCAAGGCGCTGCCGCTGAATAGCACCATGGCATCCTCGCCATGCAACTCGGCGCGGAACTTGTGCATGGCCAGCGACGCGGTGAGATGGGTGAGCCAGGTGTCCAGCGTCGGGACGAGTTCAGGCCCGCGCAAACCCTTCCAATATTCGAAAAAGGTCTGCACTTGCGGGACAAGGTCGGGCGCACGGTCGCGTTCGAGTGTGCTTAGCTGTGGCAATGGCGGAATTCCCCTGGTACCAAAAAGCCATAACGCCGTCGGGGGAACTTTGTTTCCCCTGATTAGATACTTGGCGCGCAATTGACGGAAAACCGGTACCCACTTTCCTGATCGCGCGCTTGGGGTGCGGGGGCACGGCATGAATCCATCGGCGACGCTGGACGTCTCGGAAGTCCTTGATCGGGCACCGGTAAACCGTTTCCACGGACGTGTGCTGGCGCTGTGCGCCTTCAGCCTGGTGGTGGATGGGTTCGACCTCCTGGCGATGTCGGCCGCCGCGCCCGCGGTCGCGGCGAAGTTCCAGGTGGCGCCGGCCGCATTCGGTCCGGTCCTGTCCGCGTCCCTGTTCGGCGCCGCCATCGGCGGGGTGTTCTCGGGGCCGATCGGCGACCGCATCGGCCGACGGCCCTTATTGATCGGAATGTTTTTTCTAGCCGCGATCGTCACGGCGGCGACGGCCCTGTGCACCAGTTTGGACGGGTTGATCGTCTTCCGATTCCTGACCGGCCTGTTCATCGGCGGGGCGGTCCCGCCGGCGCTGGCGCTGGCTGCCGAATACTATCCGGCGTCGCGGCGGCAGTTGCTGCTCATCATCATGGTGGGCGGCGCGCCGCTCGGCTCGGCGCTGGCGAGCCTGAGCGCCCCGTCGCTGATCGCGCGGTTCGGATGGGAAGGCATCTTCGTGGTCGGCGGCGTGCTCGCGCTTGCCTGCGCGTTGCTTCTCGCGGTGGCCTTGCCGGAGTCCTTGCGGTTTCTCGTGTTGAAGCGCGCCGCGCGCGACCGCATCACCGCGATCCTCGCCAAGCTCGCGCCCACTGTCCCGGTCGCCGCGGATCAGACGATTTCGGTGCGGGAGGAAGGCAGTGTTTCCGCCAAGGCCCTGTTCAACGACGGCCGCGCGCGCGCCACCTTTCTGCTGTGGGTGGTCTACATCGGCAGCCAAGCGCAGCTTTATTTCCTCGGCAGCTGGTTGCCGATCCTGTTCCGCGAGAGCGGCCTTTCGATGGCGACCGCGCTTTACGGCACCATGGCGCACCAAGCTGGCGGCGTGATCGGCAGCGTCGCGTTCGGCTTCTGGAGCGATCGGATCGCGCCGGAGCGCGTCATGGCGTGGATGTATGCGCTCGCCATCGTCAGCATCCCGCTGCTGGGATTATCGACAGGCACGCTACCGCTGTTGTTCGTGCTGGCGATTCTTTCGGGCGTCGGGGCTGTCGGGGTGCAGTCCTGCGTGCATGCCTTTGCGGCGACATTTTACCCTACCCTCATCCGCACGACCGGCGTGGGCTGGGCGGCGAGCGTCGGGCGTCTCGGCGCGATTGTCAGCCCTCTGCTTGGCGGGCTCATGCTTGGCGCCGGGTGGCCGGTGCCGAAGATTCTCTTGGCCGTCACGGCGGCCCCGATCATGTGTCTCGTCGCCGTGGAAACGCTGCGTCGCTTACGCAGCCGCGCGTGATTCGGGGGCGTGCGCGACGCGCAGCGCGCCCTGGCGCTTCAGATCGCGGTTGATGCGCCGCTGCAACAGCGCAAGAACGGCGGCTTCTTCGGGCGTGAGGCGGCTGAGTTTGTCGCGGATCTCCACGCCCGCGCGCTGCTTCACTTTGAGCAGCAGCGTGCCGTCCATATAAGTTTCCAGGATCGTCGGGTGCACATAGCACTTCCGGCAAATCGTCACGGTATTGCCCAGCCGCGCGGCGACGCGCTCGATCGCGGCGCGCACGTTGCGCTTGGCGGCTGCCTGACTGTCGATTTTCTCGAATTCCTGGAGCGCCAGCGCCGCCAGGACCGTGCCCGCCCAGGTGCGGAAGTCCTTCGCGCTGATGTCCCGGCCGCTGATCTCTTGCAGATAGGCGTTCACGTCGCTCGATGTCACATCGCGCTGCTCGCCGTTCTCGTCGCAATACTGGAACAGCCGTTGGCCCGGCAGGTCCTGGCAGGCCTTCACGATCTTGGCGACGCGCCGATCCGTCACCTTCAACCGCCACGTCTTGCCGCTCTTGCCCTTGAAGTGGAACTTCAGGTCCGCGCCTTTCACCGCCACATGCGGATCGCGCAGCGTCGTGAGGCCGTAACTCCCGTTGGCGCGCGCGTAGTCCTCGTTGCCGACGCGGATCAGCGTCGTCTCGAGCAAGTGGATGATGGTGGCGATGACCTTCTCGCGGGGCAGGCCGGGCAGGGCCATGTGCTTCTTCACGATGGCGCGGATCGCCGGCAGGCATTTGGCGAAGTCCGTCACGTGCTCGTACTTCTGTGCCTCGCGCATGGCGCGGAAGGCATCGTGATACTTGTACTGCTTCCGCCCGCGGGCATCCCGCCCGGTCGCCTGCAGGTGACCGTTATGCAGGGGGCTGATCCACACGTCCGTCCACGCTGGCGGGATGGCCAGTTGCCGCACGCGCTCCAAGGCGCCGCGATCCCGTAGCGGTTTGCCGTTCGGGGCACGGTAGGTGAAGCCCTTCTTGGTCGGACGCCGCGTGATCCCGGCGCCCTCGTCGGTGGTGTGGACGAGGCTGGAAAGGTCGGACATTCGTGGCCCTTGCTCGCAGTCTGAGCAGGCGGAACGCTGAGGACCCGCTTGGGGTTCACCGGGATGCTAAATCGGCATATCAGCGTGTCGGCTGATGCCCTTGCCTTGCAGGGGTCGATCTGCGAAATAGCCGCTTAATTGACCTTTAGATCATCGCAAGGGGAACGCCGTGGCCGATTCACCGGGTAAAATACTCAAGAAGAAGGTCAACGAGCGCCGTGGCCTGCTGGTGCCGGGCGCGGCGAACGCGCTCTCCGCGCGCATCATCCAGGACATGGGTTTCGAGGCGGTCTACCTGTCGGGCGCCGGCCTCACCAACATGTTCTACGGCATCCCGGACATGGGCTTCATCTCGCTGCAGGATCTTGCCAACCACACGTCGGCGATTCGCGATGCGATGGAGTTGCCGCTGATCGTCGACGTCGACACCGGCTTCGGCAATGCGCTGAACATGCGCCACACCGTGAAGGTGATGGAGCGCGCGGGCGCCAACTGCATTCAGATCGAAGATCAGGTGATGCCGAAGAAGTGCGGCCACTTCGCCGGCAAGGATGTCATCGGCGCCGAAGAAGCCGCGAGCAAGATCAAGGCCGCGGTCGATGCGCGCAAGAGCGAGGACTTCCTGATCCTCGCCCGCACCGATGCCCGCGCCATCCACGGGTTCGAAGCGGCGGTCGAACGCGCGCACAAGTTCGCCGAAGCGGGCGCGGACATCACGTTCGTGGAAGCTCCGGAGAATTTGGACGAGATCCGCAAGATCCCGCAGGCGGTCTCGCAGGTGCCGCAGCTGGTCAACATCGTGATCGGCGGCAAGACGCCGGTGGTGGACTTGAAGGACCTCGCCGACATGAAGTTCGGCATCGTGCTGTACGCCAACGCGGCGTTGCAGGGCGCGATCGTCGGCATGCAGAATGCGCTCAAGCAGCTCAAGGCCACGGGCCGGATGGACGAGGACACCGGCCTCGTCGCGACGTTCAAGGAACGTCAGCGCCTGGTGCAGAAGCCGGAATTCGATGCCCTCGACAAGAAGTACGCGGTGAAGTGATGACAAAGCGCCCCTGGTCCGACCTGATCCCCGAAGACGAACAGCGCGCCTATCGCGCCGCCGGCTTTGGCCGTCCGTCCACCTGGGGCAAGCGCCCCGGTCTGCTCATCATCGACGTGCAGTACCGGACCATCGGCACGGAGCGGAAGCCGTTCTGGGAATCCATCAAGGAATTCCCCACCAGCACCGGCGAAGTCGGCTGGAAGGCGATGGACAACATCGTACCGCTGCTGAACGTGTTCCGCACGAAGGGCTGGCCGGTGCTGTATCCGCACGTCGCGCCGAAGGTCGCCCATGAAGGCGGCCGTCTGGCGGAGAAGGTGCCGGAGATCATGAACATCCCCGCGAAGGGGTATGAGTTCCCGAAAGAGATCGCGCCCCAGCCGAAGGATGTGCTGGTGCCCAAGAAGCACCCGAGCGCCTTCTTTGGCACGGCGCTCTGCAGCAACCTCATCGACCTCGGGGTCGATACCGTGATTGTGACCGGCTGCACCACCTCCGGCTGCGTGCGCGGCAGCGTGGTCGATGCGTTTTCCTACAATTTCCGGACAGTCGTGCCCGAAGAGTGTGTCTATGACCGCAGC
This sequence comes from Rhodospirillaceae bacterium, assembly GCA_965279655.1. GTDB lineage: Bacteria > Pseudomonadota > Alphaproteobacteria > Rhodospirillales > Rhodospirillaceae > SCTM01. Next base: position 1,907,365 of record OZ257255.1, on the reverse strand, counting down.
CAGGTGTCCCACGCCGTGAACTTGTTCGATATCGGCGAGAAATACGCCGACGTGCTGCCGGTGGCGCAGGTCATCGAACGGTTACAGAAGCTTTAGGCGACCTAATTCCGCCTTCATTCCCGGCTAAATAGCGGTATGCTCGCGTTCCATTTCTGGAGGAGGACACACCGTGAAACACCTTATCGCCGGCGCCGCAATCGCCGCCCTGTTCGCACTGCCGGCCGCCGCTGCCCTCAAGCAGGGCGACAAGGCGCCTGACTTCAAAGCCAAGGCCTCGCTGGCCGGCAAGGAATTCAACTTCGACCTGAAGGCCGCCCTGAAGAAGGGCCCGGTCGTCGTGTACTTCTATCCGGCCGCCTTCACGCAAGGCTGCAACGTGGAAGCCCACACCTTCGCCGAGAACGCGGACAAGTTCGCCGCGGCGAACACGACCATCATCGGCGTGTCCCACGACACGATCGACCGCCTGAACGATTTCTCCGCCGATCCGCAATACTGCGCGGGCAAGTTCCCGGTCGCGTCCGATCCGGACGGTTCGATCGCGAAGTCCTACAACCTGAATATCCGCGAAGGCCGCGCGGGCGCGAAGGACAGCCGCGGTAAGGATTTGATCACCGCCGGCTTCACCGAGCGCACCACTTTCGTGATCACGCCGGACTCCAAGGTCGTCGCCACGCTGTCGTCGGCCGACGACAAGGTCACGCCGGTCGAGCACGTCGAGAAGTCGCTCTCGATCGCCGAAAGCGTGTCGAAGAAGAAGTAAGCGGCGTCTTTGCCGCAGTTTCCTGAACCCGCGGGCGATCCCCGCGGGTTCAACTTTTCTCCCCTGAAACCGTAAGAGGCGGTCATGAAGGTTTCGCTTATTGTCGGCGCGATCGTGGTGATCGTGCTCATTGCCGTGGTGTTTGTGATGAACAAGAAAGAAGCTCCGCCCGCGCCTGCGCAGGTGTCCGTCCCGACCGCCGAGGATCCGCGTGCGGCGCAGAAGCAGTTCCTCGTCGACAACCTCAAGAAGGAGGGCTGGAAGGCCACGGATAGCGGTCTCCAGTACAAGGTCATCAAGAGCGTCGAGGCCGGGCCGAAGCCCGCGCCGGGCAGCAAGGTGACCGTGCACTACGAAGGCACGTCCATCACGGGCGATGTGTTCGACAGTTCCTACGCGCGTGGCGAATCGATTTCCTTCGGGCTCAATCAGGTGATCACCGGCTGGGGGGAGGGCGTGCCCCTCATGAAGGAAGGCGAGACCTTCGAGTTCGCGATCCCGTCGAACCTCGCCTACGGCGAGCGCGGGGCTCCGCCGAAGATCAAGGGCGGCGACACGCTGATCTTCAAGATCGAGCTGTTGAAGGTTCACACGCCGGCGCCGTAGCGCCATCACACTACCCCGGACAAGCCGAGCGGTAGCGAGGCGCGATCCGGGGTCCAGGGCCACAAATCTCGTTGGTTCAATCAACCCTGGATCCCGGCTCGCGCTTCGCTTGGCCGGGATGACGGCCAAGAGGCCGTCACTTCCCAAGTTGGCGGTCGAAGAATCGCCAGATGATGTCGTGGGTCGTCACGTTCTCCGGCGTCCCCGGCATCATGTAGAAGTGGCCATGGCCGAGGCCTTCCACCACGAACAGCTGCGCGTCCACGCCGGCTTCTAACAGCTTCTTGTGCGTCATGATGGCGTTGCTGGCGGCGACGTCGCGCGTGCCGGTGACGAACAGGGTCGGCGGGAACTTTGCCAGCACCTCCGGATAGTTGCCCGGCACGATCAGCGGGTCTTTCTCGAGGCCGCTGACATAGCGGCGGAAGGGTGGGTTCTTCGGTGGGCCCATCGGCGGCGTGGCGTTGTACAAGCCGCTCACTTCGCCGAGGTCGCCCTCATACCAGAACGTATCGAGCAGGCCGGCGCAGAAGATGCCCGCGGCACCAGGCCGTGGCAGCTTCTTGTCCTGGAACCACGCCAGCGATTGGCCGACGAGGGTGCCGCCGGCGGAACAGCCATAGATGCCGATGTTCTGCGGCTTATAGGTCTTGAGCAGGGCGCGGTAGACCTTCTCCACATCCTCGCTCGCGGCGGGGAACACATTCTCGGGCGCCATGCGGTAGTCGATCGCCACCACCTTCACGCCGCCGCGCGCGGCCAGCGGCAGGGATTCGATCTGGCCGCCATAGGCGCTGCCGTTGAAGAACCCGCCGCCGTGGACGTTGATAAGAACGCGCCGCTTGTTCTCCGGCTTGATGCCGGAATTCGGGGTGAGGGTTCTCACCCGCACGCCATCGATGACGCTGTCCTCGATGGTGGTCGGGAAGATCGCCTGCCAATCGTCGAGGATTTTCTTCGCGCGCTCATCGCCCGTCTTGCGCGTCGCCTCGATGCTGGAACCCGTGGTCGGCCCCGCAGCAGGCGGCCGCGTGATCATGGCCTTGAACTGCGCCTGGGCCTGAGGGCTCAGGAACTTGGAGAGGGGGATCGCGGCGGTGCCGCGCACCGTGCCGTCCGGATCGACCGTGGGACGCTCCTGCGCTTGGGCGGCGACGGCGAATGCGGCCAGCAGGCCGACGGTGCTCAAAAAGATGCGCTTCATATGAATCTCCCCCCAAATTGGGCCCAAGTATGGGTTCAGCCTACAACGTGGCCATACAATGCCAAAGTGCCCTTCAAACATTGGACTTGGGCGCAGGCGCAACGCTAAGGTCCCGCCCGTATCACCGTCCAACTTGGGGGAATTTCTATGGCTATGGGTATGTACAACGCGTTCGTGCCGCCGTGCATCAAGGGGCTGACCGCGCTAGGCAAGATCATGGAGAAGACGGCGGCGCATTGCGAAGCGAAGAAGATTCCGGAGGGCGTCATCCTGAATACGCGCCTCACGCCGGACATGTTCTCGCTCGCGCAACAGATCGGCGTCGCGACCCAGCAGGTGCATTGGGGTTGCGCGCTTCTGGCCGGTCTTGAGCGACCGACGCTGCCGAACGTGGAGCCGACCTTCGCCGACGTGAAGAAGCGCATCGACGACGCCATCGCCTATGCCAAGACGTTCAAGCCGGAACAGATCGACGGGCAGGAGCAGCGCGACGTGAAGCTGGTGTTCCCCGCGCGCACGCTCGAGTTCAAGGGCGAGGGGTTCCTTTTGAACTTCACGCTGCCGAACTTCTATTTCCACTACACCACGGCTTACGCGATTCTGCGTCAGGCCGGCGTGCCGATCGGCAAGATGGATTTCCTGGCTTAGGGATTTTCGCGGGGCGGCGGGGCTTGGCTCCGCCGCCTGCGCACCTAGAGACTTTCCTGGGGCGCTTCGGCGATCATTTGGATGACGCTGACGGGCCGCACCGCATAGGCATTTGCGATCCGATCCGTCACGGCTTCCAGTTCCGGTGTGGCCGGACGCCAGCGCCAGCCGCCGGACTCGCTGCGCGTCGCCAGCCCTGATTTCTCAAAACGGCTGAGCAGTTCAGAGATCAGCAGCGGACTGGCGCGTAGTTCACGCACTAGGGCCTCAACGGTCCAGTGTTGGCCCGGCGCCGCCCGCAGAGCCATCATCGCCTTCAGCGCCCAAACCGACCCAAGTTCAGCCTGAACGAAACGAACAAGATCATCAGTGAGATCACGCGACATGCGTGACCTTATGCCTACGCTAGGCTTACCGCGCAACCCGACGTGAATTCACGTAAGGGAGTCTGCCGCCGCTTAGAACGGCTTCCACAACCCTAGCGCAGCGGCGACGACGAGTAGCCCGTAGATCCCGATGACCCAACGCTTGGCGTTGCCCATCATTTGCTGCGCGGTGCGTGTCTCCTCCGGCGTCGCGGTGCCCTTCATCATCGGCATGAAGTACTTCCCGAAATCGCGGGTCGCGAGCCGCATCATCACGCCGCAGGTCATGATGAGCGTGATCACAAGCAGCTTTGCCGCGAGCCACTTGTCGTCGGTGATGCCGTGACCGGCGAGGGACGAGAGAGATAGTGTCGCGAGCACAGCGATCATCACGAGGCGCGCGCGGAAGTCCCACTTCTTCACCGGCGCGATTTTCGCCGGGTGATGTTCCTGGATGTAGAGATAGAGGACGACGCCGATCCAGACGAAGCACAGGATCCACACCAGGAGGATCCAGATCGGCTCGACGTTGAAATAGCCGCGCATGATGCCGACGGTCGCCCCGGTGCCGATGATGCCGAAGCTCGACACCCGCGGCAGCTGGTCGAGGAAGCTCATGATCTTCAGGCAATAGGTGCGCGCTTCCTGGCCCAAATCGGCCTGCAGCACGAATTTCGACGAGTAGTACACGCCGATGTCCGTGCCCAGCCAGAAGCAGAAGAACACGACGTGTAGCAGCAGGACGACGCTATCGATACCGACGGGCATTGGGTTGGTTCCCCTTAGAACGGCTTAACGGTGCCGAGGAAAGCGATGATGGCGATCAGGATGTAAAGGCTCATCACGCCCTTCAGCGCGCGATTGATCGCCGCCGTCACGGCGGCTTCGCGTTCCGGCGTGGAGCCGTGCTGGCCGATCTCCATGAACGGTTGTTCGAACGGCTTGAACAGGATATGCAAGGCGATCGCCGCCCAGAACACGAGGCCGAACAGGAATATCTTTCCCGCGTACCAGTTGGCGGCGAGGGGCGCGCCGGTGGCCAGCGAGATCCCGCCGACAGTCACGAAGAACAGCCCGATGATGCCCTCGAACCACACTTGCAGGCGGGCGAGGAACTTGCCGATCGGTTTGCCTTCATTGCGCATCATCACGAGGATCGCGGCGCACCATGTCAGGCCAACGATCCAGGCGGTGAGGAGGAAAGTGTCGGAGATTTGATAGATCTCGAGTGCGCGGGTGAGTTGAAGTCCCACGGGAAAGATCAGGGCGAAGCACAGGCGCGGGAAGATATCGACGAGGGACAGCAGTTTGATGAGCACCAGCCGGGTCTCGTAGCTGTAGCTCGGGTTCTTCAGGAAGATCGCGGCGGTGAACACGCCCACGTCCGTGCCCAGCCAGAACACGAACAGCAGGATGTGCAGGTATGCCCAAAGGGCGGTGGGATCCATGGTGTCGCTCCGTCAGGCTTGGCGTGCCGCTTCTTCCACTTCCAGGCCGGAAGGGATCGGCGTCAAGAAGAGGTAGAAGAGGCCGGCGATCAGCAAGGGGATCGCCCCGACGAGCGAGAGCGCCATATTCCAGCCGAGGTGCTTCACACCCTCGGCCATGAGGATCGGTCCGAGGGACTGGCCGAGGCTGACCGCGAGCACACCGCACACCGTTAGACCCGTGGCGCGCAGGTGCGTGGGGAATACTTCCGCCACGTAGGCGAATTTCACCGCGGCCGTTCCCGTGAAGAACATGCTCATGACCGCGAAGGCCAGGATGGTCTCGGTGAATGTCGATGTGCCCCAGATGAGGACCATCAGCATGATCGAACCGAGCACCGTCCAGAGCACCACGGTCGTGCGGCGGGTAAGAAAGGCTTCGCCGGTGATGGCGGCCAAGATGTAGCCGAGCACCGCCACGGCGTTGCCGATGCCGACAAGATACGCCGAGGAGGAAATCTGCAGATGCCGTTCCTCCACGAAGTAGGTGGGGAAGAAGACCTGGGTGCCGCCATAGGCGACGACGAACATGAACTGGGCTGAGAAGAGGATCGCGAGGCGGCGGCGGTTTCCCGGCGCCAGCAATTCGCGCAAGGCCTCGCCGAAGGTGAGGTTCGTGGCGCCGGATTCCTTGGCGGCTGTGAAGCGAGCCGGTTCCTTCAGGAAGCGCACGATGACGAATGTGTAGGGCACCCACAGCAAGGTGATCAGGAACAGGAAGCGCCAATTGAAGTGGGTGAGGATGGGCGCGGCCAGCATCGCGGCGGCGAACCAGCCGATGGGATAGCCGGTCTGCAGGAGCCCTGCGAAGATCCCGCGCGCCCGCGCCGGCGCGGTTTCCGCCACCAGCGCGCCTGTCGCCGGGTATGAGATGCCGGTCGCGGCGAAGCCCAGGCCGCGCATGATGCCGAGCGACCAGGCGTTCCAGCACAAGGCCGTGAGCGCGATGACGACCGGCGCGGTGGCGGTGCCGATGGCGAGCATGCCCTTGCGGCCGAAGCGGTCGATGACGCGCGCCAGGCAAACGAGGATCGCGGCGGCCAGGATGTGCGACAGGCCGGTCACCATGCCCATCACCGACAGTGAAATGCCGAGCTCCTTGCGGATCGACGGGATCGCGTAGGCGAACAACGCCACGTCGAGCTGACTCAGGACATAGGCCCCGAGGCAGATGAAGAACGTCTGCTTTGGCGCGTCGCGCACCACCCGGCCGATCTCGCCGAGGATCGCCGTGCCGCCCGATCCGGTGGACATGAAGTGCTACCCCTCAACGCCAGTCTGTCTGGCCATGGCCGCGCTGGCTAGACCCGTTCACCGCCCGACGCTATGGGACGGAGAGAAATTTTTTCCCTCGCGCGCGCGAAATTGGAATCGATCCCTTCGCCGCCGCGCGGTTCTCATGAATCTTTACATACCTTGCCGCGCGGCAACATCGCCACACCGCTAAGCAATCGCCGCGAATTGATTCAACAAGACTTGTCATGCTGTGAAACAAGCATGACATTTCCCGCCTTTCGGCAAGTAGAGGGACCCATGCCGCGTATTTCAACACACCGCATTATCATCCGCACCGCCACCGCTGCCATCGCGCTGCTGGCGGGTGTCACGAGCGCATCCGCGCAACAAGCCGCCCAGAATGTCGGGCTGGAGGAGATCACCGTCACCGCGCAGCGCTACACCGAGAACTTGCAGCGCACGCCGCTGTCGGTCACCGCGCTCACGGCTGACGCGCTGGCCGAACGCCAAGTGTTCAACATCCGCGATCTTCAGGCACAAATTCCCGGTGCGATTGTGGCGAACGTCGTCGGCCTGCAGACCGCCCCCCGCATCTTCCTGCGCGGCGTCGGCCAGGACAGCGCCACCTTCAACGCGGACAGCGCGGTCGGCACCTATGTCGACGGCATCTACATCCCGCGCCTCTACGCCGGCATGTTCGACTTCGTGGACGTCGACCGGATTGAAGTGTTGCGTGGCCCGCAAGGCACGCTATACGGCCGCAACACGTCCGGCGGCGCGATCAAGCTGATCACCAAGCGACCGTCGCTCGATGGTGTCGACGGCTCCGTGGAAGCCGGCTTCGGCACCTTCAATCAGTTCGACGCGAAGGCCTATCTCACCGCGCCGATCGTCGAGGGCAAACTGGGCGCGTCCGTCAGCGGCCTCGTGCGCCGCCGCGACGGCTTTGTGTCTCAGCCCGCCACGGGCAAGAAGGTCAACAATCGCGACGTCACCTCCGTGCGCGGCAAGCTGCTGTTCGCCCCGTCCGATGCGTTCGAGGTGGAGGTGATCGCCGATCACACCACCGACGATTCCGGTGCGTTCTTCCCGGTCGCGATCCAGAGCACCTCGCCGACGCTGCCCCTGGCCAACCGCTTCCGCGACATCCTGGTGACGGACTCCAACTATCCGAACAACGGGCATGCGGAGGTCAACGGCCTCACGGTGAACGGCAAGTACACCGTCGGCGACTTCACGCTGTCGTCCCTGTCGGGCCTGCGCAATGTGAAGCAGGACGTCGTCATTCCGCTCGATGGCGCGCCGAACAGCACGCTGCTGAGCCAGCTGGCGCTGAACGACACCAGCTTCAGCCAGGAATTCAACGGCACCTATCAGACCGACAAGCTCAGCCTGATCGGCGGCGTGTACTACTTCTTCGAACGCGTCCGCGCGCTTTCTCCTCTGGGAGCGAACGCGGAACTCTCCAAGCAGCGCACGAACAGCTATGCCGCCTATGGACAGGGCTCGTTCCACATCACGGATCAACTCTCCGTCACGGGCGGCATCCGCTACACGAACGACAAGAAGAACTTCTATAACTATTACTACGTCCCGTCGGTCGCCGTGCCGGTGCGTACGCCGAAGCTGGGCGAGGCGAGTTGGTCGAGCTGGACGCCGAAGGCCAGCATCGATTTCCAGGTCACGCCGGACGTGCTGCTCTACGCGAGCTACTCGCGCGGCTTCAAGGGCGGCGGCTGGAACCGCGTTCCCCCCTCCGTCCAGGCCGGCGGCGTGCTGGTCTACAGCGTGTTCCCCTACGGGCCCGAGAACGTCAATGCGTTCGAAGTCGGCGCGAAGTTCCAAAGCGCGGATAACCGCATTCGCTTGAACGTCGCGGCGTATCACAACAAGTACACCGGCCTGCAGATCTCGCAGCAGATCCCCGGCACGACCATCGCCCGCACCACCAATGCGTCGGGCGTGCGCGTGCAGGGCATCGAGTTCGAGCCGAGTTGGCAGGTGACCGATACCTTCCGCCTGTACGGCAACGGTGCGTTCACGCGTGCGACCTACACGGAGTCCTACATCTGCCAGCTCAACGGCATCTTCCAGGAGTGCCGCGGCAAGAAGCTGAAGGACGTGATCCCGTTCAAGGGCACGCTGGGCTTCACCTTCACGCCGGACCTCGGCGGGCCGGGCAAGTTCCGCATCGGCGCCAGCGTCGACTACAGCGACAAGTACTACAACGACGCGGTCAACACCGAGATCCTGGCGGCCCGTGGCCGCATGTTGATCGACGCGGTGATCGGCTACGACTTCGACAACTGGAGCGTGTCGATCGAGGGCAAGAACCTCACCGACAAGCGCTACTGGTCGTCGGCGCTGCCGGTCGGTGTCACGTCCGTGATCTACCCGAACGACCCGCGCACGGTGTTCGGCCGGATCAAGTACAACTTCTAGCCATCGGTTAGGGTGAATCGAAAAGGCGCGGCAGGAAACTGCCGCGCCTTTGTCGTTTCATGCTTTGTCGTGGCGTTTATCTCAGCCTGTCATCCCGGCCGAGCGTAGCGAGAGCCGGGATCCAGGGTAAAGGGCACCGGCGCTTGGGACCCTGGATCCCGGATCGCGCGGCTTCGCCGCCTGTCCGGGATGACAATTATGGGCTACGCGGCGACGTTCATGATGATTTTGCCGAAGTGCTTGCGGTCGTCGATCATCTGATGCGCCTTGGCGAGTTCGGAGATGGGCAGCACCGTATCGATCACCGGCTTGAAGACGCCGTTGGCGAACAGGGGGATCGCGACCCTGTTGAAGCTGGGCACCGTCTCGGGGAAATAGCGCACGCTGGTCGCGACGCTCATGCCGAGCAGCTGGAGATTGCGTTCACCGATGGCGAGGTCGAAGGTCACCTTGCGTCCGCCGGTGGAGCCGAACATGAGGATCTTCCCCTCGGCGGCCATGGATTCGATGGTCTGTTCGGCGGTGGATTCACCGATGGCCATCAGGGCGATATCGATGCCGTGGCCCTTGGTGTCCTTGATGGCCTGTTGGCCATAAGGCGCCTTCATATAGTTGTAAGCGGCGTCCAGGCCCCACTTCTTGGCGACCTCGAGCTTGTCGTCGCGGCTCGCCGTGCCCGCCACCCAGCAGCCGCGCTGCTTGGCGATCTGTAGCGCCGCGACGCCCACCGACGATGCAATGCTCTCCACCAGCACCGTCTGGCCGGGCTGCGCATCGGCCACCGTGGCAAGGGCATGCCAGGAGGTCAGCCAGCCCACCGGCACGGCGGCGCCTTCGATGAAGTTCATGCGGTCGGGCAGGGGCATGACATGGCGCATGTCCACCGCCACCTTTTCCGCATGGGCGCCGGGCGCGCGGCCGAAAACACGGTCGCCGGGCTTCACATGGGTGACGAGCTTGCCGACGGACTCCACGATGCCCGCGCATTCCATGCCCATGATGAAGGGCGCCTTGAAGCCACGGTAGGTGCCGGCGCGCATGCGCGTCTCGGCGAAGTTGATGCCGCTGGCCTTCACCTGGATCACGACTTGATCCGCCGCCGGCACCGGGTCGGGCCGCTCGACCCATTTCATCACTTCCGGTCCGCCGAAGTTTTCGACGTAATATGCTTTCATCGCTGGTCCCCAAGGCTTGCGTCGGGCCGCACACTGGCGCAAGTGAGTAAGGCCGGTCAACGCCCGCAAAAGGTTGCAAAGGTCTCATCGGTGGCATCGCAGGACACAATTCTTCCGACCGCCTGGCACTGGGGAACGTATGTCGCGCGCATGCGCGACGGCGCGGTGTCGGCGATCGAGGCGCATCCCGCCGATCCGGATCCGTCGCCTATCGGCTACTCCATGGCGGACACGGCCCGTTCCGCTGCGCGCGTGATTCAGCCCATGGTGCGCAAGGGATTCCTTGATCGCGGTCCGCGTCCTGACGACAACCGCCGCGGCGCGGAGCCGTTCGTGCCGGTGTCGTGGGATGAAGCCACCAAGCTGGTTGCCGAGACACTGCAATCGGTGAAGAGCCGCTTCGGCAATGAAGCGATCTACGGCGGCGCCTATGGGTGGTCGAGTGCGGGGCGCTTCCATCACAGCCAGGGACAACTGCACCGCTTCCTCAATCTGTACGGCGGCTACGTCGACCATTCGGATTCGTATAGCTGGGCCGCGCTCGCGGTCATCATGCCGCATGTGCTGGGCGAAACCTTGCGTGTGCGCGCCGACCTGCCGACATGGCAATCGATCGCCAAGGATACGCAGTTGTTTGTCGCCTTTGGCGGCGTGCCCTTGCGCAATACGCAAGTGAATCCCGGCGGCCTACTGCGCCACAGCGTGCGCGACGATATGAAAGCCGCGCGGGACGCGGGCGTGGAGTTCGTGGTGATCTCGCCGGCGCGGGACGACATGGCGGCGGAACTCGGTGCGCAGTGGATCAATGTCCGTCCGCACACGGATACGGCCTTCATGCTGGCGCTCGCCTACGTGATGATCGCGGAGAAGCGCTACGACCAGGATTTCGTGACGCGTTGCTGTGTCGGCTTCGACACCCTGCGCGACTACGTCCTCGGCACGGCGGACGGCGTGCCCAAGACACCGGCCTGGGCGGCGGCGATCTGCGATTGCTCGGCGGAAGAGATCGCGGCCCTCGCGCGCCGGATGACGGAAAAGCGCACGCTCGTCTCCTTGCTCTGGGCGATCCAGCGCGCCGATCATGGCGAGCAGCCCTGTTGGATGGCGGCGGCGATCGCGTCTCTGGCGGGCTCCATGGGCAAGCCGGGCGGCGGCGTGGGCTTCGGCTATGGCTCCGTGCACGGCTACGGCACGGCTGCGTCGAAGCTCAAGGCGGCGGCGTTCCCGCAGGGGACAAACCCCGTGAAGACCTTCTTCCCCGTCGCGCGCCTCGCCGACGTGTTGCTGAACCCGGGCGCGCCGATGCAATACAACGGCCGCACTCTGACTGCGCCGGACATCAGGCTCATCTATTGGGTCGGCGGCAATCCGTTCCACCATCACCAGGACCTCAATAAGCTGATCCGCGCGTGGCAGCGTCCGGAGGCGATCATCGTGCATGAGCCGTTCTGGACATCGACCGCGCGCCACGCGGACATCGTGTTGCCGGCCACCACGCCGCTGGAGCGCGACGACATCGCCTTTGGCGACGGCTCGCTCATCGCCACGCACAAGATCCTCGACCCCGTGGGGCAGGCGCGCTCGGACTACGCGATGTTCGCTGAGATTTCCGCGCGCCTGGGGTTCGGCGAGGCTTTCACCGAAGGCCGCTCTGAAAGTGAGTGGCTTACGCAACTCTACGAAACAACACGGATGCTCGCGAGAAACGCAGGCATCGACTTGCCGGACTATGCGGGCTTCCGCAGTGAGGGCGTGATTGAGCTGCCGTCCGCGCCTCTGCCGCCGGCGATGTTCGGCGCCTTCCGTGACGATCCCGCCGGCCATCCGCTGCGCACCGTCAGCGGCAAGGTGCATCTGGCATCGGAAGAGATCGCGCGTTTCGGCTATGACGATTGCCCTGGCCATCCGACCTGGATGGAGCCGACGGAATGGCTTGGCAGTCCACGCACCGCCGTCTACCCCATTCACATGCTCTCAAGTCAACCGGCCACGCGCCTGCACAGCCAGTACGACAACGGCGCCTTCAGTCAGGCGAGCAAGATCCAGGGCCGCGAGCCGCTGTCCATGAATCCCGATGACGCCAAGGCGCGCGGGATCGGCGAGGGTGACGTGATCCGCGTGTTCAACGATCGCGGCGCGTTCCTGGCGGGCGCGCGCTTGAACGACGGCCTCCGGCGCGGCGTGGCGCAAATCGCCACCGGCGCCTGGTACGACCCGGCGGAACCGGGCCAGGCGGGCACGCTCGACGTGCACGGCAATGCCAACATGGTGACGCCGGACCGGGGCACCTCCCAGCTTGCGCAAGGCCCGAGCGCGCAGAGCGCGCTGGTGCAGATCGAGAAGTTTGTGGGGGAACTCCCGCCGATCCGCTGCTTCGAACAGCCGCCGACGGTGAAGCGCGGGTAAGCTGCAGCCAACAAAGTCCGTCACCCCGGCCGAGCGGAAGCGAGAGCCGGGGTCCAGGGTAACGAAGCGCCGGCGTTTGGGGCCCTGGATCCCGGATCGCGCGGCTTCGCCGCTTGTCCGGGATGACAAGTCTTGATCTGGCGCGTCTCGTGCTTCCAACTACAGCCGATAAATCCGCTTCGCGGTCCCGCTGAACAAAGCTGTGCGTTCCGACGCGGAGGCCTTCGCCGCCACGCGCTTGAACGCGTTCCACAGCACGCCGTAGGTCCCGGTGCCGAAATCCGGGGGAATGTTGGATTCGAACATGCAGCGGTTGGCGCCGAAGGCGTCGATGCAGGCCTGGAAGTAAGGCGCCCAGGCCTTCGCCAGTTCCTCGGACGTCGGCGCGGGTGTGCGCTTGAAGAACTGCGGCATGATGAACTGCATGCCCACGCCGCCGAGCTTCACCACCACGTTGGGCATCTTCGCCGCCGCGCGGATGGAGGTTTCCCATTCCTTGAAGACTTCTTTTTCCTTACCGGCGTACGGACCCACGCTGCCGATGGGCGATCCAATGTGATCGAGAATGATCGTCAGGTCCGGCATGCGCTGCGCGGCCGCTGTCACCTTGTGGATCTGATGATGGAACACCCACGTGTCGAGGCTCAGCCCTCGCTTCGCGAGCGCGCGCATGCCCACCGTGGAATTTACGTCATCCAGAAGAACCGCGCGCACCGGATCGAGGGCGATGCCCATCACCGGATACTCGTCCCACGCCACGTTCACGCGCACGCCGCGCAGGAAGCCGCCGGCGGCTTTCATATGCGCGTCCAGCACGGGCTGCACTTGATCGCCCAGCCGCAAGTCCACACTGGCCACGATCCCCGCAGCGACTTTCACGGCTCCCTTCGCGGCCTCGGTGGCGATGCGGCCGAAGAAGTCCGTCTCGCCGAGGGAGCGCAGTTCCGCCGGGCCGTCGGCGCGGTATTGGGTCCCGGTTTCCACCAGCACCGTCGCGGTGACGCGTTGGCCGCTCGTTTGAATGTCTTTCAGGAAATCCGCGAGCACATACTGGCTCGCGGGGCGTCCATTGCGCGCGGGCGTATCCGCCAAATGGTGATGCGCGTCGACGATCTCGAGATCGGGCAACAGCGGCGCTTCCTCGGCGGCAAGCGCGGGCGCTGAAATTGCCGCGCCCGCGGCCGCGACAAAGGTGCGTCGATCCATGGTGTCCTCCCGTTCCGGGAGGAAGCTTAGACGATTCCGAGCGCGGTGAGAGCGGCCCAGATGCCGAAGCCGATGAACACCGCCGCGGCGACGAAACGGACCCACGGCGCTTGCGCGGCCTTGGAGGCGAAGTTCCCGAAGTAGACCGCCGGCACGTCGGCGATGAGCATGCCGATGGTCGTGCCCATCACCACCAACACGATGCTGTCGAACCGGGCGGCGAGGGCGGCGGTGGCGAACTGGGTCTTGTCGCCGATCTCCGCGAGGAAGAAGGCGACGGTGGTCGCCGTGAATACGGCCCAGGTCGTCACGGCATCGGCGGTCTTGTCGTCGTCGTCCAGGGTGTCGGGCTTCAAGGTCCACAAACCCATACCAACGAATAGGGCGGCGAGGACCCATTGCAGTACCGCCGGTGGAATAGCGGTCGCGATCAGGTTGCCCAGGGCCCCGGCGATGGCGTGATTGAACAACGTCGCCACAAAAATGCCGAGAATGATGGGTATGGGTCTCTTGAACCGGGCTGCGAGCATGAGCGCAAGAAGCTGCGTCTTGTCGCCGATCTCGGAGATGGCGACGACGCCAATGGATGCGAGGAAGGTTTGCATGGGAGGGCGTGTAGTGATGTTTCGCAGCCGCCGCAACCATGCGCGTCTTACGCGAGCGAAAGGTGGGCTTGTCCTTCCTTTGGCTCGCTGGATTTCACGGCGGCGAATCAGTACGACTATCGGGCTCTAACAGGAGATCGGCGATGAGAACTGCTCTGCGTATCTGTCTTGCCACCGCCGGCCTCGCGCTTGCCGCGTCCGCGGCGCACGCGCAGTCGTCCAAGGAAGACATCCAATGGAACGATCCGCCGAAGCCCGCGACGAGCTCGAAGAGCACGATCGCTCCCACGCCCCTAGTGCCGCCGCCGGCTCCCGCGCCGATCCGCGACGACTACGCGCCGAAGCCCCAGGCCCGCGAATCAGTCCGCAGCGAATCGCGCAGCGCTTCCACCGGCACGTGGTCTGACCCATCGATGCCGTCGAAGGGTACGGTCGGGAAATCCAATACTTCAGTGGCGGCCAGCGTCCCGACGCCGGGTGTGGCCGGTCCGTGCCGCGAGTTCGAGCAGGACGTGCTCATTGATGGGCATAGAGAAAAGGCCCATGGGCGCGCTTGCCGTCAGGCGGACGGCACTTGGAAGCTCCAAAACTAGCCGCGACTCCGCGAAAAATCGCAGCCGACGGTTGATCCGCCACGGGGAGTCCGCTGGCGGATCAAGCACTTGACCTGACGGAACGCATCCGTTTTATTGCGCCTCGCGCCGCTTCGGGGGAGCTGACGCTCTTCCGCGCACTAATCAATGTCATCGCCGCGATTTCGGCAGCATTATGGCCGGGGTTTCTAGTATATGCCCCCGCTCTGTGCCGCTGTCCGTCGTGTCGGTGGCCGCAAGGTTTGAGAAAGTACGTTGATGCGACCGCCGGCGAAGCAAGGCCTTTACGATCCGCAGAACGAGCACGACGCGTGCGGCGTCGGCTTTGTCGCGCATGCGAAGGGCAAGAAGTCCCATGAGATTCTGCGCCAGGGTCTGCAGATTCTCGTCAACCTGGAGCATCGCGGCGCCGTGGGCGCCGATCCGCTGGCCGGCGACGGCGCGGGCGTGCTCATCCAGATTCCGGACGCGTTCTTTCGCGCCGATTGCAACACGCGCGGGCTGATTCTGCCGGAAGCCGGCGACTATGGCGTCGGCATGATCTTCCTGCCGACGGACCCGGCGGAGCAGAAGGCCCACATCGCCCTCATCGACTGGCTGATCCGCGAGGAAGGCCAGACCGTGCTCGGCTGGCGCGATGTGCCGACCGACAACAGCATGCTGGGCCATTCGGTCGTCGCCTGCGAGCCGGCGATCAAGCAGGTGTTCATCGGCCGCGGCCCCAAGACCTCGAAGGGCGACGCGTTCGAGCGCAAGCTGTTCGTCATCCGGAAGATGGTCGAGAGCCGCGCGCGGGCGGAACAGCCCGGCGGCGCTTCGGAATTCTATATCGTCAGTATGTCGTCGCGGACGCTCGTCTATAAGGGCATGTTCCTCGCGCCGCATGTCGGCCTGTACTACCTCGACCTGAAGGATGAGCGCGTGGTCACCGCGCTCGCGCTGGTCCATCAGCGCTTCTCCACCAACACCTTCCCGTCCTGGCGTCTCGCGCACCCCTATCGCATGGTCTGCCACAACGGCGAGATCAACACGCTGCGCGGCAACCTCAATTGGATGGCGGCGCGCCGCCACGCCATGAAGTCTGTGGCGTTCGGCGACGATCTCGCCAAGCTGTGGCCGCTGATTGCGTCGGGCCAGTCCGATACCGCGAGCTTCGACAACGCGCTCGAACTGCTGGTGCAGGGCGGCTACTCGCTCGCCCATGCCGTGACGATGATGATTCCGGAAGCCTGGGCGGGCAATCCGCTCATGAGCGACCAGCGCAAGGCCTACTACGAATATCACGCGGCGCTGATGGAGCCGTGGGACGGCCCGGCGGCGATCGCTTTCACCGACGGCCGCCAGATCGGCGCGACGCTGGACCGTAACGGCCTGCGCCCGGCGCGCTATCTCATCACCAAGGACGATCTGGTGGTGATGGCCTCGGAAGCCGGCGTGCTCGACATTCCGGAAGAGACCATCGTCAAGAAGTGGCGCCTGCAGCCGGGCAAGATGTTCCTGATCGACTTCGAGCAGGGCCGCATTATCGACGACGAAGAACTCAAGGCGACGCTTGCCGCCGAGAAGCCCTATGCGACGTGGCTGGCGAACACCCAGTTCGTGCTGGAAGACCTTCCCGAAGGCGCACCGTTCAAGCAGCCGCCGAGCAACGACACGCTGCTCGATCGCCAGCAGGCGTTCGGCTACACGCAGGAAGACATCAACTCGTTCCTGGAGCCGATCGTACGCGCCGGCGACGATCCGGTCGGGTCCATGGGCACGGATACCGCGCTGTCCGTGCTCTCGCGCCGTTCGAAGCTGCTCTACACCTATTTCAAGCAGTGCTTCGCCCAGGTCACCAATCCGCCGATCGATCCGATCCGCGAAGAGTTGGTGATGTCGCTGGTGTCGCTGCTGGGGCCGAAGCCGAACCTGCTCGGCCTCGAGGAGCAGGACAAGCACCTGCGCCTGGAAGTGCGTCAGCCGATCCTGACGGACAGCGAACTCAACAAGATCCGCCACATCACCGACCTCGTCGGCGCCTCGTTCCGCACATGCACGCTGGATATGACCTATCCGGAAGGCGAAGGCGCGGCCGGCATGGCGGCGGCCGTGGATCGCCTCTGCAACGATGCACTCACGTCCGTGCGCGACGGCTATAACATCCTGATCCTGTCCGACCGTCAGGTGGGCCGCAGCCGCATCCCGATCCCGGCGCTGCTCGCGACCTCGGCGGTGCATCACCATCTGATCCGCGAAGGCCTTCGTACCGAGACCGGCCTCGTGCTGGAAACCGGCGAAGCGCGCGAAGTGCATCACTTCTGCGCGCTGGGCGGCTACGGCGCGGAAGCCATCAACCCGTATCTCGCCTTCGAGACCCTGCGTTCCATGCGCGGCGCGGAGATCGCCGCCGACATCTCCGACGAGAAGCTGGAGAAGCAGTACATCAAGGCGATGAACAAGGGCATGTTGAAGGTGATGTCCAAGATGGGCATCTCCACCTTCCAGTCCTATTGCGGCGCGCAGATCTTCGACGCGATCGGCCTGTCGACCGCGTTCATCGACAAGTATTTCACCGGCACCAACTCCGCCATCGAAGGCGTGGGCCTGGCGGAAGTGGCGGCGGAAACCGTCGAGCGCCACAAGCTGGCCTTCGGCGATCTGCAGTACCTGAAAGACGCGCTCGATCCGGGCGGCGAGTACGCCCTGCGCCTGCGCGGCGAGAGCCACATGTGGACCGCGGACTCGATCGCGAAGCTGCAGCATGCGGCGCGCGGCAACAGCCGCGAGGCCTACAAGGAATTCGCGGCCCTGATGAACGATCAGTCCGAGCGGCTGATGACCCTGCGCGGCCTGTTCGAGTTCAAGAACGCCGGCGACGGCGTGCCGCTGGACGAGGTCGAGCCGGCAAAGGACATCGTCAGGCGCTTTGCCACGGGCGCGATGTCGTACGGCTCCATCAGCCGCGAGGCGCACACCACGCTCGCCATCGCCATGAACCGGATCGGCGGCAAGTCGAACACCGGCGAAGGCGGCGAGGAGCCGGACCGTTTCCAGATGATGCCGAACGGCGATTCCATGCGCTCGGCGATCAAGCAGGTTGCCTCGGGCCGCTTCGGCGTCACCACCGAGTACCTGGTCAACGCCGACGACATCCAGATCAAGATGGCCCAGGGCGCGAAGCCGGGCGAGGGCGGACAGCTGCCCGGCGACAAGGTCAACGGCCCGATCGCGCGGGTGCGTCACTCGACGCCCGGCGTCGGCTTGATCTCGCCGCCGCCGCACCACGACATCTATTCGATCGAGGATCTTGCGCAGCTCATCCACGACCTGAAGAACGTCAACCCGCACGCGCGCATTTCCGTGAAGCTCGTGTCCGAAGTGGGCGTGGGCACGGTCGCCGCCGGCGTCGCGAAAGCGCGCGCGGACCATGTGACGATCTCCGGCTTCGAGGGCGGCACGGGTGCTTCGCCGCTGACCTCGCTGACGCACGCCGGTTCGCCGTGGGAAATCGGTCTGGCCGAAACCCAACAGACCCTCGTGCTCAACCAGCTGCGCGGCCGCATTGCCGTGCAGGTGGACGGCGGCTTGCGTACCGGCCGTGACGTGGTGGTGGGCGCGCTCCTCGGCGCCGACGAATTCGGCTTCGCCACGGCGCCGCTGATCGCGCTCGGCTGCATCATGATGCGCAAGTGCCACCTGAACACCTGCCCGGTGGGCGTGGCGACACAGGATCCGGCGTTGCGTCGCCGCTTCGCCGGCCAGCCCGAGCACGTCATCAACTACCTGTTCATGATCGCCGAGGAAGCCCGCGAGATCATGGCGAAGCTCGGTGTGCGCCGCTTCGAGGACCTGATCGGCCGCATGGACCTTCTGGATGCGCGCCGCGCCGTCGATCACTACAAGGCGCAAGGGCTCGATTTCTCGCGGCTGCTGTATCGTCCGCCGGTCGCCGACAGCGTGAACATCTTCAATTGCGAAATGCAGGACCACGGTCTGGAGCATGCGCTGGATCACGATCTGATCGGCGAGGCGGAAAGCGCGCTCGACGGCGGTCGCGCGGTGGTGATCGAAAGCACCATCCGCAACGTCAACCGCACGGTCGGCGCGATGTTGTCGGGCGATGTGGCGCGGCGCTATGGCGCGGCCGGCCTGCCGGAAGACCGGATCACCGTGAAGTTCAAGGGCATCGCCGGCCAAAGCTTCGGCGCGTTCCTGGCGCGCGGCGTGTCGTTCGAACTCACGGGCGCGGCCAACGACTATGTCGGCAAGGGTCTCTCCGGCGGCCGCATCGCCGTGTTCCCGCCGAAGGAATGCCCGGCCGATCCGGCCAAGAACATCGTCGTCGGCAATACAGTTCTCTATGGCGCCATCGAGGGCGAATGCTACTTCTCCGGCGTCGCCGGCGAGCGCTTCGCGGTGCGTAACTCCGGCGCCATCGCCGTCGTCGAAGGCATCGGCGATCACGGCTGCGAGTACATGACCGGCGGCGTGGTCGTCGTCATCGGCGAGACCGGCCGCAACTTCGCGGCGGGCATGTCGGGCGGCATCGCCTACGTGTTCGACGAGGACGGCAGCTTCAAGAAGCGCTGCAACACCTCCATGGTCGAGATTGAGAAGGTCGTCGCCGGCCCGATCGGCAAGGGCGAGAACGGAAACCTGCGCGCGCTGCTGGCCGACCCGCTGAACTACGATGCGGCGCGCCTGCACGGCCTGATCGCGCGCCATCGTCACTACACGGGCAGCGCGCGGGCGAAGTACATCTTGGATAACTGGGACAAGATGCTGCCGAAATTCGTCAAGATCGTTCCCGGCGACTACCGCAAGGCGCTGCTGACGCTGTCGGCCTCCCGCGCCCAGGAAGTCGAAGAACTGATGAGACGCGAACTCCATGGGTAAGCCGACCGGTTTTCTTGAAATCAGCCGTCAAGACCGCCCCTACGCCAAGGTGGCGGAGCGCGTCGGCACCTGGAAGGAATTCGTCCGTCCGCTGCCGGATGGCGAGTTGCGCGACCAAGGCGCGCGCTGCATGGATTGCGGCGTGCCGTTCTGCCACAACGGCTGCCCGGTCAATAACCTGATCCCGGACTGGAACAACCTGGTCTATCGCGGCCGTTGGCGCGAAGCGCTCGACTCGCTGCACTCCACCAACAACTTCCCCGAATTCACCGGCCGCATCTGCCCGGCGCCCTGCGAAGCGGCGTGCACGCTCAACATCAACGACGATCCCGTCACGATCAAAACCATCGAATGCCAGATCGTCGACCGCGGTTTCGCCGAGGGCTGGGTGCAGCCCATGCTGCCGACCCGCAAGACCGGCAAGAAGATCGCCGTCGTCGGCTCCGGCCCGGCGGGCATGGCGGCGGCGCAACAGTTGGCGCGCGCGGGTCACGAGGTCGAACTCATCGAGAAGGCGGATCGCATCGGCGGCTTGCTCCGCTACGGCATCCCCGACTTCAAGATGGAAAAGAACATCATCGACCGCCGCATGCAGCAGATGGCGGCGGAGGGCGTGACCTTCCGCACCGGCGTGCATGTCGGTAGCAAGGAATTCCCGGCGGCGGATTTCATCAAGAAGTTCGACGCCGTTGTGCTGACCGGTGGCGCGGAAGCGCCGCGCGATCTGCCGGTGCCGGGCCGCGAGCTTCAGGGCATCCATTTCGCCATGGATTTCCTGACCCAGAATAACAAGCGCGTCGCCGGCGACGCGATCCCCGCCGACGCGGTGCTGTCCGCCAAGGACAAGCACGTCGTCGTCATCGGCGGCGGCGATACCGGGTCGGATTGCATCGGCACCTCGATCCGCCAGGGTGCGGCGTCCATTACCCAGCTCGAGATCCTGCCGCGGCCGCCCAATGAAGAGGACAAGCCGCTGGTGTGGCCCTATTGGCCGCTGAAGTTCCGCACCTCGTCTTCGCAAGAAGAAGGCTGCGAGCGCGAGTTCGCCGTCGGCACGTCGGCCTTCCTCGGCAACGAGCGCGGTCACGTGGTCGGCCAGAAGATCGTGCGCCTGGAGAACGGCAAGGAAGTCCCCGGCAGCGCTTTCGAGATCAAGGCCGATCTCGTATTGCTCGCCATGGGCTTCGTGCACCCGGTGGTTCCCGGCATGCTCGAACAGCTCGACGTCAAGCGCGACGGCCGCAACAACGTCGCTGCGAACACGCTCAATTATAAGACCTCGATCCCGCATGTGTTCGCCGCCGGCGACATGCGTCGCGGCCAGAGTTTGGTGGTGTGGGCGATCCGTGAGGGCCGCCAAGCCGCGCGCGCCGTCGATGAATTCCTGATGGGCGCGAGCGACCTCCCGCGATGACCCCGGCATAGGAGACACCATGGGATCGACAGACGGTGGTTCACAGTCCGTCGGTCCCGGTGTTGAACGCGCGTTCCTCGCCCATTGGCGGTCCTTGCCGCGCGAGGGATTGGTTCCGACCCTCCAGGCATTTCTCGACAAGGCCCATCCGGGCTTCGCGCCGTGGATCAACATCCTCGATTACGTCAGCGATGACGAAATGCCCGTGCGCTACTTCGGCACGCGGCTGGCCGAGTCCTTCGGCGAGATCACCCACCTCAACTTCCTCGATTTCCTGAACGACGACGTCCGGCCCACGGTGACGCGGGGGCACCGGCTGGTCTGCCAAATCCCCTGCGGCTGGGTAACCCAGGCCCGCGCTATCACCAACAGCGGGCGCGAGATGGTGGCCGAGACCGTGAGCTTGCCGTTGGTGCGCGAGGGCAGGCCGTCGTGCGTGGTGAAGCTCACCAACGTCATCGAACACCTGAACTTTCGTGAAAGCCTGGTTACCGTGGACCGGGTCGACGACGAGCGCTGGATCGATCTTGGCGCGGGTGTCCCGAAAGCGTCCGATCTGGCGCGCTAAGCCATCCGGGGCGGGCAAGAAAATGCCCGCTGCGGAGGGGGGGATCCGCAGCGGGCGATGGAGGGGCTTTGTGGGGGGACAAAGCACATGCTCACAGGGATATAACGGCGTGCCCGCGGAAAGGTTCCAGGCCTGATTGTGCGGTTTCGAAAAACAAAACCCCGGCGTTTAGCCGGGGTTTTATCTGGGCGCGGTATAACACACACGCTCACTCGAATTTACATTCCATCTGCAGACTGTGGGTGTTGATCGGCTGGCAGTTCAGCGACTGGGAATCCAACGCGTTATCCAATTGCGCCAATCGCAACACCAGCACGGCGAAGATCGTGAGCACGCAGGCCATGCAGGTTAGTCCGCCGGCGCCGTCATCGATGTCGAACACATAGCGCACCGCCGCCGTGGCCTTGCTCAGCGCCGTCGGCGTCATGGGCAGGGCCGCGGCTTCCGGCAGAGCAAAGCTCTGCAGGTCGGGGGAAATGACGGGGCGAGTGATCTGCATGGGGGGTGGCAGGTCCGATACCGTTGACCTCAACCAAACACCGCGTGTGGTCCGATTGTTCCCGATCCGCCGTTCCGTGCACACGCAGGCGTTGCCAACCCATTGATCCTGCGCGCTTTCCCGGTTCGGTTGTCCGGAGCCCGTGCCGCCGTCCGCCATTGGCGCGGGCGTGACTTGTGGCGCACCGGCCGGTGTGAAAGGTTACGCCCGCAACGGGTGGGGGCGGATGTCCGCCCCGGAACAGCAGGAGGACTCACGATGATTCGAGTACTCAGCGCCGCGGTGGCGCTTGTGTTTGCGATGGGGATGGCGATGACCGCTGAAGCCAAGACCGCTCACGATTTCACCTTCGAGACCATCGACGGCAAGCCGCTGCCCATGAGCCAGTTCAAGGGCAAGACGGTGCTGGTGGTGAATACCGCCTCGTTCTGCGGCTTCACGCCGCAATACGAACAACTCGAAGCCGTGTGGAAGGCCAAGCAAGGCAAGGGCCTCGTGGTCCTCGGCGTGCCGTCCAACGACTTCGGCGCCCAGGAGCCGGGCTCGGCCGCGGAGATCAAGGACTTCTGCACCAGCAAGTACGATGTCGACTTCCCGCTCGCCGCCAAGGTGGTGGTGAAGGGCGCGGATGCGCACCCGTTCTACAAGTGGGTGAGCGAAGCCAAGGGCGAGCCGAAGTGGAATTTCCACAAGTACCTGATCAACGGCAAAGGCGAACTCGTGGCGGCGTTCGAGAGCAAGGCGCGCCCGGATTCAGCCGAAGTGACCGCGGCCATCGACAAGTCGCTCGCGAACTAGACTTTGACGTCATCCTTGCGGCGGCTAGGCCGCGAGGATCCAGAGGTTTGTGGTTCCTGTTTCGCAAAACAGAAAACCACAAACCTCTGGGTCCTCGACCCTGCGGGTCAAGGACGACAACTTTTTATAGGCGATACTTGATGAACGTCCGCCGGTTTGCTGCCCTGGTGTTTGTCGCTTGTGGCCTCGCCACCGGCGCCGCCGCCCAGGCATTGGTTCAAAGCGAACAAGCGGAAGGCCGGTTGATCGCCGACCGCACCACGGTAGCGCCCGGCGAGACCCTGTGGCTCGGCCTGAACCTGAAAATGAAGAAGGGCTGGCACACCTACTGGCGTACGCCGGGGGATTCCGGCCTGCCCACCACCATCACCTGGGCACTGCCCGCCGGCATGAGCGCCGGGGCGATCCAATGGCCGCCGCCGGAGCGCGTGCCGACCGGCGACCTGATGAACTTCGGCTATGAAGGCGAAGTCACGCTGCTCACGCCGGTGAAGGTCGAGGGTGCGCCTGGTGCGGGCAAGATCGTCGCCGATGCCATGTGGCTGGTATGCGCTGAAGTCTGCATCCCCGAAGACGGCCACTTCGAAATTCCGATCACGATCGCGGCCGCCAACGGCCCGCTCACCGAAGATGCCGCGCTGATCGACGCGGCGCGCAAGACCATCCCCGCGAAAGCCTCGTTCCCGGTCACCGCCAAGCGCGAGCCCGGAACTTATGTGATCACGCTCGGGCCCGGATTGCCGGCGGGTGTGACCGGTGCCGCGCTGTTCGCCGACGGCGACGGCGTGATGGCCAACGCGGGCGCGCAGGAATTCAAGCTGGCCGGCGATCAGGCGACACTTCGCGTGCCGGTCGGCGCCACGCCGCCGCAGGAGTTGACCGGCGTTGTCGTGCTGGAAGGCGCGCAGCATGTCGGCGTGGAAATCAGCGCCAACGCCCCTGCGACGGCGGCGGGCGGCGACATGACCCTCGTCGTCGCTTTACTGTTCGCGGTCCTCGGCGGCCTGATCCTGAACGTCATGCCGTGCGTGCTGCCGGTGCTGGTGATGAAGGCGCTGAGCGTCGTCTCGCGCGGCGACAATGCCGCCGAGCTGCGCCGCGACGCGCTTGTCTATACCGCCGGCGTCATGA
The DNA here is from genome assembly GCA_965279655.1 of Rhodospirillaceae bacterium. Lineage (GTDB taxonomy): Bacteria > Pseudomonadota > Alphaproteobacteria > Rhodospirillales > Rhodospirillaceae > SCTM01. The sequence continues at coordinate 1,883,341 of OZ257255.1, read as the reverse complement.
CCGCCTTCACGGCGCTCGCCGTCCTGCTGCTGGCCCTGCGCACCGCGGGCTCGGCGGTCGGCTGGGGCTTTCAGCTGCAAGATCCGATCGTGGTCGCCGTGCTGGCCAACATCATGCTGCTGCTGGGCCTGAGCCTGTCGGGTGTGTTCACCATCGGCAACAGCATCGCCGGCGTGGGGCAGGGGCTCGCGACCCAGTCCGGCGGTTGGGGTTCTTATTTCACCGGCATCCTCGCCGTCGTCGTGGCGGCGCCGTGCACGGCCCCGTTCATGGGCGTGGCCCTGGGGTTCGCCCTCACGCAATCTCCCATCGTCGCGGTGGCCACCTTCGAAGGCTTAGCGCTCGGTCTGGCGTTGCCTTACCTCGCCATCGCCTTCATTCCCGGCTTCGCCAAAGTTCTCCCGCGCCCCGGCGTGTGGATGGAGCGGGTGAAGCAGGTGCTCGCGTTCGGGCTCTATGGCGCCGCGGCCTGGCTGTTGTGGGTGCTGACTCAGCAACTCGATCCGCCGGGGCTGGCGCTGGCGCTGGCCAGCCTGTTGGCGGTCAGCTTCGCCGCGTGGAGCTTCGGTATCGGCGCGAACGCCCGTGGCTGGATGGTGGCGGCCGCGGTCGCGGTCCTGATCGCGGTGGTGAGCGTCGCAAATCTGTCCGGTCGCACCGGGACGGCATCCGCCCAAGCGGAAGGGGCCGAGCCCTATTCCGCCGCGCGGGTGGCGGCGTTGCGTGCCGAGGGCAAGCCGGTGCTGGTCAATTTCACCGCCGCCTGGTGCATCACCTGTCTCGTCAACGAGCGGGTGGCATTCAGCACCGACACGGTGAAACAGGCGCTGGCGTCCAGCGGCGTCGCTTACCTGAAGGCCGACTGGACCAACCGCAATCCGGAAATCACCGCGACCCTGCACGCGCTGGGCCGGGACGGGGTGCCGGTCTACGCCCTGTATCCCAAGGGAAATGGCGCGCCGCAGCTTCTGCCCCAGGTCCTGACGCCCACCCTCGTGGCCGACGCCTTGATCGGGGCCGGGGGCTCACCTTGAGGTTGGACGGCTTCCGCCGCCGATAGAAAAACCCGCCTGCGCGGTGACGCAATTCTCCCGGTATGGTAGACGCGCGCCGGGGAATTGAAGCATCTCGTATGTCCGAATCGATTGTCACCTTGTGCGACGCGTGTACGGCGCGTCTGCGCGATCGTCCCGCGCTCACCGCGTTCATGGTCATCGTTCTGGCGGTGGTGCTCGAGCGCCTGCCGACGATCGGCTTCGCCTACCTCAACGTCGATGAGTCCGCCTATCTGCTGATCGGCGCGGCGTTCCGCGACGGCGCGATCCCTTACGTCGACATCATCGACCGAAAGCCCTTCGGGCTCTATCTGATCTACGCATTCGCGGATTGGTTCTTCTCGGACGCGATTTCCGGCGCGCGCATCCTCGGCGGCATCTGCACCATCATCAGCGCGTGGTTCGTGGCAATGATCGGGCGGCAGTTCCTGCGCCTGTCCTGGATCGCCAGCACCCTCGCCGGCGTCTGGTTCAGCTTCTACGCCATTCTCTACGGCGGCGACGCGGCGCAGTACAACGTGTTCGTCATGCCGTTCGTCGCGGTGGCCGCGTACCTGGTGCTGCGTGCACTCGACGATATGGAATCGGGCCGCGCGCCGTCGGCGGGCGCGATCGGACTGTCCGGCCTGCTGCTCGGCCTCGCCATCCAGGTGAAGTACACGCCCGCGTTCGAGGCGGCCGGCTTCGGACTCCTGCTGATCTTCGTCGGGTGGCGCAATCGCGCGGCCCTCGGCGCCCACGGCATTGGCGCGCTGTCGCGTGGCATCGTCCTGATGATCCTCGGCGGCCTGCTGCCGACGGCCATCGTCATGGCGATCTATTGGCGGATCGGTCATCTCGACGCGTATATTTTGTACACCTTCACCGTCAACGCCGTCCGGCCCGCGACCGACTATCCGGCGGGACTGCTCGCGTTCCGCATCGGCGAGGTCCTGCTGGTAGTGCACCCGCTGCTGGTCTGCGCGGTGGTCTATATGCTGCGCGGGGGCGCTGCGTCCGCGAGCGAGCAGGGGCCGGCGCACCGGTGGGTCGATACTGTGCTCGTGATCTGGCTGGCGACCGCCATGTTCGGCGCGCTCGTGCAGCGTCAGCCTTACCTGCACTACTTCTATGCGATCGTACCGCCGCTGGCGCTGTTCGCCCTCGCGGTGCTCGGTGCGCGCGGTACCTTCACCAAGGCGGCGAAACGCTGGGTGGTGGTCTACTCGCTTGCCCCGCTCATCGGTTATGCCGGCGGCTGGACATGGGAAACCTGGGACCACGGTTCGCCCATGCTGCCCAGGGAAATCGCCAAGACATTGCGAGCCGAAAACGTCTCCTCGCTCTACGTCTTCAACTCATTCGGCATCATCTACTACCTGAGCGGGCTGCCATCCCCGACCAAGTTCACCCTGCCGACCCACCTGCTGCGCGACCTTGAAGCCGCCTCATTTCAATTCGATGCTGTGGGTGAGGTGAAGCGGATCCTGGGCAGCCACCCCCAAGTGATTGTGGTGACACGGCCATTTGCCGGGAATATCGCCCCAGATCGTGTCCAGCTGCTGGAGGCTGAACTCCAGGCGAACTACTGCACGTGGCGTATGTATGAGGCCGGTCGGGATAAGGTATATCTTTACCGCTACCAGGGGATACCGGGGGATTCGTCGCGCCCGTGCCGCAGCGACGCAGTTGGAGCCGAAGGCTCCGCGCAAAGGTGACGCGTGACGTTCGAACCTGACATCCGGGCGCAAGTCTCGCCCGACCGTCCTGCCCGGGCGCCCGGCGTCTCGGTGGTCATTCCGTTCTTCAACGAAGAACGGTCGGTCGATGAATTGCTCGCGCGCCTGAAGACGGTCGCCGACGCCAGCACCCATGATTTTGAAATTGTCTGTGTCAACGACGGCTCCGCCGACGCGACGTGGGCGAAGCTCTCCGCCTGGGCGCCGCGCTGGAAGGCGATCAAGCTGATCGACCTGTCGCGCAACTTCGGCAAGGAGATCGCCCTGATGGCCGGCCTCGACCGCGCCCGTGGCGGCGCGGTGGTGCTGATGGACAGCGACCTGCAACATCCGCCGGAAACTCTCACGCAATTCGTCGACCTGTGGCAGCAGGGCCATGACGTTGTTGTCGGCGTGCGCCGCGATCGGTCCGCCGACAGCAAGATGCGCACCGCGGCGTCGCGCGCGTTCTATCGCCTGTTCAACCTGTTGTCGGAAACGCCGATCTCAAACCAGGAAGGTGACTTCCGCCTGATGGATCGCCGCGTGGTCGATGCGGTGCGCCGCATGCGCGAGCGCTCGCGTTTCATGAAGGGTATCTACGCCTGGGTCGGCTTCGGCTCCGTCGGTGTGGAATTCGACGCGCCGGAACGCAAGCACGGCGCCAGCTCGTTCTCGCCGCGCCGTCTCTTCAATCTGGCCTTCGACGGCATTCTGTCGTTCTCCACAGTGCCGCTGCGCATCGGTGTGCTCGTCGGCGTTGCTGTCGCGCTCGGTGCGACCGTGGCCGGTGTGTACTACTGGCTCAAGACGTTGATCTTCGGCGTGGACCTTCCGGGCTTTGCCTCCTTGATCGTGGCGACGCTGCTGCTCGGCGGCCTGATCCTCGCCAAGCTCGGCCTGGTGGGTCTCTACATCGGCCGCATCTACGAGGAAGTGAAGGGCCGGCCGCTGTACGTCGTGCGCCGCACCGAGACGGATGTGGAGGCGCCGCAAGCCCAGTTGCCGCTCTCGGTCGTCAAAGACACCCCGGCCGAGGCCGCTGAGTGACACGACCGCTCGTCGTCTGCGCGGACGACTACGCGTATTCCGAATCTGTCTGTGACGCGATTGTCGATCTGGCGACCCGCGGGCGCATCTCCGCCATCAGCTGCATGGTCACCGGCCCGCTGTGGCAGACGCAAGCGTCCCGGCTGATTCCCCTCCGCGACAAGGTCGACATCGGTCTGCACCTCGTGCTGATCGAGGAAGCGCCGCTCACCAAAATGCCGCACATGGCGCCCAACGGAAGTCTGCCGTCGCTGGGTTCCCTGATGGCGGACAGCTACGGACGCAAACTCGCACTCGACGAAATCCAAGCCGAGATCGCCGCGCAATGCGACGCCTTCGTCGCCGCCACGGGTTTCGCACCCGCGCATATCGACGGCCATCGTCATACCCATGTGTTCCCCGGCATCCGCCGATTGGTGCTTGGCGCGGCGGCGAAGTTCGCGCCGCGACCCTGGGTGCGCAACATCGCTGAGCCCATGATCCGCGTGGTCGCGCGGCGCGTGGCCGTGGCGAAGACGTTGTTGCTCTCCGCTCTTGGTTCAGGATTGCGCGGACAAGCGCGCGACGCCGGCGTGCCGGCCAACGCGAGCTTCAGCGGCGTGTACTCGCTGGCCCCGGAAGAAGACTATCCCGCACTGTTCGCGCGATTCATGGAAGGCGCGGGCGACGGCCACGTGATCATGTGCCACCCGGGTGCGGCCGATGCGACTCCTCTCGGCACGACGCGCGCGATGGAATACGCCTATCTCGGCGGCGACGAATATCCCGCGCTATTGGCGCGGCGCGGCTTCCATGTCGGGAAATTGGCGTAGGGCACAACGGCGCACCCCGCACTGTTCGTCACCCCGGCGAAGGCCGGGGCCCACTTGTCGTGGCGCAAGAGCCCATCGACAAGGACGTGCTCGTTGTTGAGTGGATCCCGGCCTTCGCCGGGATGACAACGGGGGTTGGGGCTACCGCCCCAGTTCTTCCTGCGCCATCGCGGCGGTCAGCCAAGTTTCCTCGGTGGCCGCGAGGTCGGTCTGGAGCGTCTCCAGCTTGCTCAACACGTCGTTGAAGCGCACAGGGTTCTTGCCGAACAGGTCCGGCGTTTCCAATTCTTTCTTCAGCGTCGCGATCTTCTTTTCCAGTTCCGCGATCTTCTCGGGAAGCTTCTCGAGTGCGTGCTGTTCCTTGAAACTGAGCTTCTTCTTCGCGGCGGCCGGAGCGGAATTCGACGCGGAAGCGGGCTTCACCTTCGGAGCAGCAGTCGGTGCCTCGCGCGCCTGCACCCCGTGGCCGCGCTGGGCGACCATGTCGGAATATCCGCCCGCGAACACGGTCCACTGGCCTTCATCGTCCGCGGCAATGGTCGACGTCACCACGCGATCGATGAAATCGCGGTCGTGGCTGACCAACAACACTGTGCCGGGATACTCGGCCAAAATCTCTTGCAGCAGATCGAGCGTCTCCAGGTCGAGATCGTTGGTCGGTTCGTCGAGCACCATGATGTTCGATGGCCGCGCGAGGGCGCGCGCCAGCATCAGGCGTCCGCGCTCGCCGCCGGACAGCACGCCCACCGGCGTGCGCGCCTGCTGCGGGGTGAACAGGAAGTCCTGCATGTAGCCCATCACATGGCGCGGCACCCCGCCGACCATCACCTGATCGCCATGGCCGCCGGTCAGCGCGTCCTGCAGCGTCGTGGTCGGGGCGAGGGAGTCGCGGCTTTGATCGAGGGTGACCATCTCCAGCCCGTCGGCCCGCTTCACCGTCCCGCTGTCGGGCGCGAGCTTGCCGGTGAGCATGTTGAGCAGGGTGGTCTTGCCGCTGCCGTTGGCGCCGACGATGCCGATGCGGTCGCCGCGCAGGATGCGCGCGGTGAAGTCCGTCACGATCGGCCGCTCGCCGTAGGATTTGGAAATCTTGCGCGCGTCGATCACCAGCTTGGCGGACATCGCCGTGTCGGTGAGCGTCATCTCGACCGAGCCGGTCGCGCGCCGCGTCTCGCGGCGGTCCTGGCGCATCTGGTGCAAGTCGCCGAGGCGGCGTTGGTTGCGTTTGCGGCGTCCGGAGACGCCATGGCGCACCCAATCCTCTTCCCGCACGATCTTGCGGTCGAGCTTGTGCTGCGTGGCTTCTTCCTGCGCGAAGAACTCGTCGCGCCATTCCTCGAAGGTGCCGAAGCCCTGCTCGATCCGCCGCGTCGTGCCCCGGTCGAGCCACACGGTGGCGCGCGACAGGTTGGAGAGGAATCGCCGGTCGTGGCTGATGATGACCATGGCGGAACGCAGGGACTTCAATTCCTGCTCCAGCCATTCGATCAGCGGCAGATCGAGGTGATTGGTAGGCTCGTCCAGCAGCAGCACATCGGGCGCGGGCGCGAGCACGCGGGCGAGCGCGCAGCGGCGGATCTCGCCGCCGGAGAGCTTCGCGGGGTTCTCTTCGCCGGTCATGCCGAGCTGGGTGAGGAGATAGTGCGCGCGATAATGCTCGTCGGTCGGATTGAGGCCGGCCTCCACATAAGCCAGCGTGGTGGCGAAGCCGGAGAGGTCCGGCTCCTGCGGCAGGTAGCGGATCGAGATGCCCTGGCGGATGTCGCGCTCGCCGCGGTCGGGCTGCACCATCCCGGCGGCGATCTTGAGCAGTGTCGATTTGCCCGAGCCGTTGCGGCCCACCAGGCACAGCCGGTCGCCCTCGCTCACGACAATGCCGGCCCCCTCCAACAGCGGATCGCCGCCGAAGGTGAGGAAAACGTCGCGGAGGGTGAGGATCGGTGCGGCCATGCGGGCGCACTCATAAACAAAAATGCCGCCGCCTGCTATAAGCCGCGCCATGAGCGAGATTTACGTCGATGCGGACGCCTGCCCGGTGAAGGACGAAGTGGTTCGTGTCGCCACGCGTCACGGGCTCACTGTCCACATGGTCGGCAACAGCTGGATGCGTCTGTCGGACGATCCCATCGTCAAACGCGTGGTCGTGGCCAGCGGGCCCGATGTGGCGGACGACTGGATCGCCGAGCGCGCCGGCGCGGGCGACGTGGTCATCACCGCCGACATCCCGCTCGCCGCGCGTGTGGTGGGCAAGGGCGCCCTGGTGGTGCGGCCCAACGGCAAGCCCCTGGACCAGGCCTCCATCGGCATGGCGGCCGCCGTGCGCGATCTGCACACCCATCTGCGGGAGATGAACGAGATCACCCGGGGGCCCGCGCCCTACACCAAACAGGACCGATCCCGCTTCCTCGATGTGCTCGAAACCACTGTTCGCACTGCAAAAACCATTGTTTCGACTACAAAAATTCCCGATGGAGGTTGACGGGAGGGGCAAAGCCACGTATGTACCCGTCTGTCTCGGCCTTATGCCGACGCATTTCTCGCGATTGCGCGCAGGGTGCTCCTCGTAGAGCCCCCATCCTGAGAAACCCCTCCAGATACTCCCTCCCGCTGGTTGCGTGCCCGGTTGGGTCAATCAAGCCAAGTCCGTCCACCGGATCGGCCGCAGCTTTGCTGCGCCGCGCGGAAGAACGGACGTGTGAATAATAAGAAAGAACAAGAATGACTTTGTTTTCCGACCTCGGGCTGATCGAGCCGATTTTTCGTGCCGTCGCCGCCGAAGGTTACACCACCCCGACCCCCATCCAGGCGCAGGCCATCCCGGCGCTGCTGCAGGGCCGTGACGTGCTCGGCATCGCCCAGACCGGCACCGGCAAGACCGCTGCTTTTGCTCTCCCGATCCTGCAGAAGCTGTCGAACGATAAGCGCCGCGCCGCGCCGAAGGGCACCCGCGCGCTCATCCTCACCCCCACCCGCGAACTCGCCGTGCAGATCAGCGACAGCTTCGCCACTTACGGCAAGCACCTCGGCCTGAAGCGCGCCCTCGTGTACGGCGGCGTCAGCCAGAACGCGCAGGTCAACACCATGCGTAACGGCGTCGACATCCTGATCGCCACGCCGGGCCGTCTGCTCGACCTCATCGAACAACGCTGCATCGATCTCTCGTCGGTTGAAGTGTTCGTCCTCGACGAAGCCGATCGCATGCTCGACATGGGCTTCATCCGCGACGTGCGCGCCATCACCGCGCGCCTGCCGAAGGAAAAGCGCCAGACCCTGCTGTTCTCGGCCACCATGCCGGGCGCGGTCGCGGAACTGGTCAACAGCCTGTTGAAGGACGCCGTGCGTATCGAAGTGACGCCGCAGGCGACCACGGTCGAGAAGATCGATCAGAAGGTCATGTTCGTGACCAAGGACAACAAGCGCAAGCTGCTCGAGCACATCCTCGCCGACAAGGCCGTCAAGCGGGCGATCGTGTTCTCGCGCACCAAGCATGGCGCCAACCGCATCTCCGACCAGTTGGAGAAAAGCGGCATCCAGTCCGACGCCATCCACGGCAACAAGTCGCAGAACGCCCGCCAGAAGGCGCTCAACGCGTTCAAGGCCGGCGACGTGCGCGTGCTGGTGGCCACCGACATCGCCGCCCGCGGCATCGATGTCGACGGCATCACCCACGTGATCAATTTCGACCTGCCGATGGAGCCGGAAAGCTACGTGCACCGCATCGGCCGTACGGCGCGCGCCAGCAAGGAAGGCTCGGCCGTGTCGTTCTGCGACGCGGAAGAGATTTCCCAGTTGCGCGCGATCGAGCGTGAGATCCGCCAGGCCGTGCCGGTGGATATCGATCATCCGTTCCACGTCGACGGTCTCGCCGGCCGCACCAGCGGCAGCCCTCCGGGCGGCAATCGCGGCGGTAATCGCAACCGCGGCGGCGGACGTCCGAACAGCGGCGGCCCGCGGGCCAATGCCGGCGGCGGTCGTCCCGGTGGCGGTAATCGCAATGGCAACGGCGGCAATCGCAACGGCGGCGGCGGTCGTGACCGCAACTCCACCGACCGGGGCCGTGGCGGCGACACCCGTCGCGACGATCGCGGCGGCCGCGGCGAACGCCCGTGGAGCAACCAACCCGGCAACTAAAGTTTTTCCTTGGTCGTCCTCGGGCCGCGCGCGAAGGCGCGCATCTGAATAACAGCCGGCCGTTGGCCGGCGGGCCGAGGACCCAGGGTAACAACCGAGGTCATTGATTGTGGCCCTGGACCCTCGGATCAAGTCCGAGGGTGACAACAAATGAGATCGGCCGTCACGCTTCCGCGTGGCGGCCTTTTTCGTTGTTCGGTAAGGAAATGCGGCTAGTGACAGGCTGGGCCCGAGGCTACTCTTGTGGGCTCAGGGGGATGCCATGACAGCCTACGACTACGACTTGGTGGTGATCGGTTCGGGTCCGGGCGGACAGCGCGCCGCGATCCAGGCCTCGAAGCTCGGCAAGAAGACGCTGCTGATCGAGCGGAAAGGCGTGGTCGGCGGCATCTGCATCAACACCGGCACGATCCCCTCCAAGACCCTGCGCGAAGCCGCACTCCATCTCTCCGGCTATCGCGAGCGCGGCATCTACGGGTCCGCCTACACGGTGAAGCAGAACATCACCATGCCGGACCTGCATTTCCGCACGGACCACGTCATTCGCCATGAGATCGACGTCACCCAAAATCAGCTGCAGCGCAACCGCATCGAACTGGTGACTGGGGATGCGCGGTTCGTCGACGCCCACACCGTCTGCATCGACGATGCCGGCCGCGGTCGCAGCCAGCGCAACGTCACCGCGGCGCACGTCATCATCGCCACCGGGACGCACGCGACCCGCGACAAGAGCATCCCGTTCGACGGCCAGAGGATCCTCATCAGCGACGACATCCTGACACTGGAGAGCCTGCCGCGCACGTTGGCGGTGGTGGGCGCCGGCGTCATCGGCATCGAGTACGCCACGATCTTCGCGGCCTTGGGCGTGCGGGTGACCATCATCGACAAGCGCGAACGGTTGCTGCCGTTCATCGATCGCGAGATCACGGACAATCTGGCGCATCACCTACACCAAAATCGCGCCACCTTGCGTCTCGGCGAGGAAGTGAAGTCGCTGGAGCCCTTCACCGACGACAAAGGCGAGCGGGTGAAGATCACGCTCGCGAGCGGCAAGCAGGTCGTCAGCGAAAAGGCGCTGTATTCCATCGGACGCACGGGGGCCACGGACACGTTGAACGTGGAAGCCGCCGGCGTGGCGGTCGACGACCGTGGGCGCGTGAAGGTGAATTCGAGCTATCAATCCTCCCAGCCGCATATCTATGGGGTGGGCGACGTGATCGGCTTCCCGAGCTTGGCCTCGACGTCGATGGAGCAGGGACGCCTGGCCGCCTGTCACGCCTTCGGTCAGAAGGCGGAGAGCGTGCCGTCGTTATTCCCCTACGGCATCTACACCATCCCGGAAATCTCCACGGTCGGCCGCAACGAGGAAGAACTCACCCAGGAAGGCATCCCCTACGAAGTGGGCAAGGCCAACTACCGCGAGATCGCGCGCGGCCAGATCATCGGTGACAATACGGGCCTCTTGAAGCTGCTGTTCAATATCGAGACGCGCGAACTGCTCGGCGTGCACATCATCGGCGAAGGTGCGAGCGAACTGATCCACATCGGCCAGGCCGTGCTCGCCCACAAGGGCACGATCGACTACTTCGTGAACACGGTGTTCAACTACCCGACCTTGGCCGAGTGCTACAAAACCGCGGCGTTCGATGGGATTAACCGGTTGGGTTAGCACCTCCAGCCTGTCACCCCGGACAAGTCACGCGTAGCGTGACGCGATCCGGGGTCCAGGGTAACGCGCGCAGATTTTCGTGACCTACTTCGTTTACATCCTTGCCAGCAAAAGAAACGGAACGCTCTACGTCGGCGTCACAAACGATTTGACGCGCCGCGCCGTGGAGCATCGGACAAGTGCCTTAGAGGGCTTTACCAAACAGCATGAAGTGCATCACTTGGTGTACTTCGAGCCTCACGACAGCATCGAAGATGCGATCTTACGCGAGAAGAAGCTTAAGAAGTGGCGCAGGCAGTGGAAGATCGATTTGATCGAGACCGCGAATCCCACGTGGAAAGATCTCTTCGAGAGTATCGTCACGTAACCTTGGACCCCGCATCGCGCCGCTTCGCGGCTTGTGCGGGGTGACGAGTGTGCGTGAGGCCCTCAGGCTGTCACCCCGGACAAGTCACGCGTAGCGTGACGCGATCCGGGGTCCAGGGTAACCCGGCCTTCGCCGGGGTGACAGGTAGTGATCGGGCGCCATCCCGTCCCTCACTTACACTCCTTATCCGCATCCTTCGCGAACCGCCTGCAGATGAATTGCGGCAATTCGCTGTCGAGCGAATCATCCGCGATCACAAAAACTTTGTTCATGCACCGCTGCGCATCCACGCAGGCCGCCGTCTGTGTGATCACGTCGCCGAACGTCGTCGCGGAGAACTTCTTCACGTCCTCGGTGAGGTAGCTCTTCCCCGTCGGCTCATGCGGCGGCTTGCCGCGTTCGGAGATGATCGCGCCGATGCGGATGATCGTGTAGCCCACGCCTGAGTCCCGCAGGATGTGTTCCGCTTCGGTCTGCTGCGCCATCACCTCGCCGAACGCCGCGTAGTTGATCTGCGGGAAATCCTTCGGCCCGTGATCGGCACCGGTGCTGCTCAGGATCACCACCTGCTTCACTCCGGTGCTCTTCGCGTGCGGGGTCAGGTTGCGCAGGGCAGGGGCATAAGGCGTCGGTTCGCCGCGCCGCGATTGCAGCGTCTCGATCACGACCCGATAGTTCTTCCCCTTGAACGCCGCGGCGACGTCGTCCGCCTTGGTCACGTCGCCGACCACATAGGTCACCGGCAGGCCTGTGAGCGCATCGCGGTTCGAGGTCGGCCGCACGAAGGCGGTCACCTTCTCGCCGCGTGCGATCAGGATCTTGGCGATCTCCGATCCCGTGCGCCCCGCCGCGCCGAACATCAGCACGCCGTCGTCGGCTGCGAGGGCGGGGACGGACAGGGCGAACAGCAGAGCCAGGAGCAGGGTGCGCATGGGGGAAGCATAGCGGACCCAGCCGTTCCCGGACCTCCTTGACTCTCGCCCTCCGGGGTCATTAGAACAAATCATGAACATTATGACTTCCCCCCCGGTCCCCGGGGCGCTTGTAGCCCAGCTCAAGCGCCAGATTGCCGGCCTGGACGGTTCCGAGCCCCGCCTGGAGGCGGGAACGGTCGGTCTGGGCGTGGGCGAGGTCGATCAGGCCCTGCCCTGGGGCGGCCTGCCCCGGGGGGCTCTCCATGAGGTGATCGGCCCGCCGGGCGACGGGGCGGCCCTGGGGTTCACGGTCGCCCTGCTGGCCCGGCTGAAGATCGGCCGGCCGATCCTGTGGTGTCGCACCCGCACCGCCGTCGCCGACCACGGCGCCCTGTATGGCCCCGGCTTGGCCGCCAGCGGGGTGTCGCCCCGGCAGGTCATCTTCGTGACGGTCAACAAACCCGCCGACGCCATGTGGGTGCTGGAGGAAGGTTTACGCAGCGACAGTCTCGCCGCCGTGGTGGGCGAGGGCGTGGCGCCCGGCTTCACGGACAGCCGCCGTCTCCAGCTCGCCGCGCGCGGCGGGCGCACGCTGGCTCTCTTGCTGCCGCCGACGAGCGCGAAGCCCGTTGCCAGCGCCGCGCTCACGCGCTGGCATCTCTCATCCCTGCCGGCGGTCGCGCCGCGGCGCGCTTGGCGGGTCGCACTTCAGCATTGCCGCGGCGGACGTCCCGCGGCCTGGCACGTGGAGTGGAAGGATGCGGCGCTGTGCAGCGCTCTGGCTCAACCGCTGGCCGACGGACCGGTGGAAGCGCCTGCAGCCGCGTCCGCCTGACGCCCGTGAGGCCCGCGCCCCGCTGATCATGGCCGTCAGCGGTGCGAAGGGCATCACGGTGACGGCGGTGGACGCGAATGCGGCAGCCCTCGGCCTGCGCGCCGGCATGGTCGTGGCGCACGCGCGCGCCATGATCCCCGACGTGCGCGTGATCGCCGCCGATCTCGAGGGAGATGCGGCGGCGCTGACCAAGCTTGCCCAATGGGCGACTCGCTACACGCCCTGGGCCGCGCCCGACGGTGCCGACGGTTTGATTCTCGACATCACAGGCTGCGCCCACCTGTTCGGCAGCGAGAAGGCGCTGCTGCGCGATATGGTGCGGCGCCTGCGCCGCTTCGGCGTGAACGCGCGCGCGGGCATCGCGGACACGCCCGCCGCCGCCTGGGCCTGGGCACGCTTCGGGCAAAAGGGGGGGCAGGGGGAACCCATCATCCCGGAAGGCGACACCCGCGCCGCGACGGCCTCTTTGCCGGTGTCGGCCTTGCGCATTACGCCGGAGATCGTCGAAGGGCTGGAACGTCTCGGCTTGAAAACCTGCGGCGATGTGTTTGACCTGCCGCGCGCGCCGCTCGCGCGCCGTTTCGGTTTCGATCTACCGCGCCGCATCGCGCAACTGCTGGGCCGCGAGCCGGAACCGATCTCGCCCATCCTGCCCCCGCCGGTGTGGCAGGCGCGGCTGCAATTCCCCGAACCCATCGTGCATCGCGACGGCGTGGAGATCGCGCTCGACCGCTTGCTCGCGCGGCTGTGCGAACTCTTGCGCAAGGCGGACCAGGGCGCGCGCGATCTCACCTTCACCCTCAGCCGTGTCGATTGCACCGTGCAGGTTGTGAGCATCGGTACCAGCCGCCCGGTGCGCGATCCGGCCCACCTCAAGCGTCTGTTCATGGAGAAGATCGACCGCATCGACGCGGGCTTCGGCATCGAGACGGCGGCGCTGGCGGCGACGCGCGTCGAGGGCTTCATCCCGGCACAGGCGGACCTGGGCACGGCGGAGGCGAACGAAGGCCTCGACGAAAGTGCTTCGGAACGCGTGTGGGCCCTGGTGGATCGCCTGGAGAACAAGTTCGGCCAGAAGCAAGTGCGCCACATCGCGCAACAGCAGAGCCACATCCCCGAACGCGCCGTGAAGGCAGCGCCCGTGCGGCGTCTAGATGCGCGCGAGAAGATGGAATGGCCCAAGCAGGCAACCCGCCCGCTCACGCTGCTGCCGTCACCGGAAGCGATCACCGCCACCGCGCCTTTGCCCGATGGCCCGCCGGCGGCGTTCACCTGGCGCCGCGTGACGCATCGCGTGGCGCATGCGGATGGCCCGGAGCGCATCGATCCCGAATGGTGGCGATTGGCGCAATCGTTGCCGGACCGTCAGCGCGCGCGCGACTACTTCCGCGTCGAGGACGCCGATGGCCGCCGCTTCTGGATCTTCCGCGAAGGCCTCTACGGCCTCACCCCGCCGCCGCGCTGGTTCATGCACGGGGTATTCGCGTGAGACACGGCGGTTCATCATCCACAAATTGTCACCCCGGCTCTCGCTCCGCTTGGCCGGGGTGGCAAAGGGAGGGTGTGGTCGCAATGAGCCCCGTCTCCTACGTCGACCTCCAGGTCACCACCAACTTCTCTTTCCTGCGCGGCGGGTCCGGGGCGGACGAATTGGTGTTCATGGCCAAGCAACTCGGCCACGCCGCCATCACGGTGACGGACCGCAACACCTTCGCCGGTATCGTGCGCATGTTCGATGCGGTGAAAGAGATCGGCGATATCCGCATGATCGTCGGCTTGCGTGTCGATCTGACCGATGCGCCGAGCGTGCTGGTCTACCCGACGGACCGCGAGGCCTACGCGCGCCTCACCAAGATGCTCACCTTGGGCAAGCGCCGCGCGGAGAAGGGCAAATGCATCCTCACCCGCGCCGATCTGCTGGCGCACGCGCAAGGCCAGATGGCGATCGCGCTGCCGGACGAAGGCGCGGACTTCACCGCACATCTCCAGACACTCAAGCAGACGTTCGGCGAACGCCTGTCCCTTGGCGCGCACTATCTCTACGAAGGCGACGATGCGGATCGGCTGGCACGCTTGGCAGCGCTAAGCCGCGCGCACGATGTGCCGCTCGTCGCCCTCAACGACGTGCTCTACCACCATCCGCAGCGCCGCGCGCTCCAGGACGTGCTGACCTGTATCCGCGAGAAATGCACGATCAATGAAGCCGGTTGGCGCCTGAATGCGAACGCGGAACGCTACCTGAAACCACCCGAGGAAATGGCGCGGCTGTTTCGGCTCTATCCGGAAGCCATCGCGCGCACGGTGGAGATCGCCAACGCCTGCACGTTCTCGCTCGAGGAGTTGAAGTACGAATACCCGCTGCCGCTCACACAGAACGGCCGCTCGCCGCAGGAAGAGTTGGAACATCAAACCTGGGAAGGGGCCGCGAAGCGCTACCCGAACGGCGTTCCCGAGAAGGTGCGCGCAAGCTTAGTGCGCGAGTTGGACCTCATCTCGCAGCTCAACTACGCGCCGTACTTCCTGACGGTGCAGGAGATCGTGAACTACGCGGAGAGCGTGGGCATCCTCTGTCAGGGGCGCGGCTCGGCGGCGAATTCATCGGTCTGCTATTGCCTGCGGATCACGGCGGTCGATCCTGCCCAGAACACATTGCTGTTCGACCGCTTCATTTCCACCGAGCGCAACGAGCCGCCCGACATCGACGTCGATTTCGAGCACGAGCGCCGCGAGGAGGTGATCCAGTGGATCTATCGCCGCTACGGTCGCTTGCGCGCGGCCCTGACGGCGGTGGTGACCTGCTATCGCCCCCGCAGCGCGCTGCGCGACGTGGGCAAGGCGATGGGTCTCCCGCCGGATGCGGTCGATGTCTTGGCGCGCAGCGTCTGGGGGTGGGGGACGGATGGCGTCAACGAACAACGTATCCGCGAGATCGGCCTCGATCCCTCGGACCCGCATCTCTACTGCGTGCTGGAACTGGCGCGCGACCTGATCGGCTTTCCGCGTCACCTCAGCCAGCACGTCGGCGGTTTCGTCATCACGCGCCGGCATGTGGACGAGGTGGTGCCCATCGAGAACGCGGCGATGGAGGACCGTACCATCATCGAATGGAACAAGGACGACATCGATACCCTGAAAATCCTCAAGATCGATGTGCTTGCGCTCGGCATGCTGACCTGCATCCGCAAGGCCTTCGGTCTGATCGAACAGCACTACGGTGCGGCATTCACCGTCGACACCGTGCCGAAGGAGGTACCGCAAGTTTACGATATGCTGTGCAAGGCGGACTCCCTGGGCGTGTTCCAGGTGGAGAGCCGTGCCCAGATGAGCATGCTGCCGCGCCTGAAGCCGCGGGAGTTTTACGATCTCGTCATCGAAGTGGCGATCGTGCGCCCGGGTCCGATCCAGGGCGACATGGTGCATCCTTATTTGCGCCGGCGCGAAGGGAAGGAGCAAGTCTACTATCCCAAGCAGGAACTGGAGGAGGTGCTGAAACGCACGTTGGGCGTTCCCCTGTTCCAGGAGCAGGCGATGAGCATCGCCATTGTCGCGGCGAAGTTCACCCCGGCCGAAGCCGACAAGCTCCGCCGTGCGATGGCGACGTTCCGCCGGATGGGGACGATCGGCCAGCTGCGCGACAAGTTCATCAACGGCATGATCGACAACGGCTACGAGCCGGATTTCGCCAACCGGTGCTTCGAGCAGATCAAGGGCTTCGGCGAATACGGCTTCCCGGAATCCCACGCGGCCAGTTTCGCGCTGCTGGTCTACATCTCCTCGTGGATCAAATGCTTCTATCCGGCGGTGTTCTGCGCGTCACTGCTCAACTCCCAGCCGATGGGGTTCTATGCGCCGGCCCAGATCGTGCGCGATGCGCGTGATCACGGCGTCGAGGTGCGTCCGGTGGACGTGAACGCCAGCGATTGGGACAACACGCTGGAAGAAGGCGCGAAGGGTTGCGCGGTCAGGCTCGGCTTCCGCCAGGTAAAGGGTTTGCGCGAGGCCCATGCGGTGGCGATCATGGTTCATCGCGGCGATAACGGTTGTCGCGACATCCACGATCTTTGGCGCAGGACCAGCTTGCCGATGGCGGCGCTCACGGCACTTGCCAATGCGGACGCCTTCGCCACGCTAGGTGTCGACCGCCGGCTCGCTCTATGGCGGATCGGCGCGCTGGCCGACAATCCGCTACCACTGTTCACGTATGCGGAGCGCGGATCGGGCCACAATGGTCCGCCCAGCCTGTTTGTGGAACCGTCGGTGGTGTTGCCGGCGATGACCCTGGGCGACAACGTGACCCAGGACTATCAGGCGACACATTTGACCCTCCGGAAGCATCCGCTTGCGTTCCTGCGCGCGGCGCTCAAAGCCGAGGGCTATGTCACCGGCAAGGAACTTCCCGACCTGAAGGATCGCCGGGTCTCCGTCGCCGGCCTGGTGTTGGTGCGTCAGCGTCCCGGCACCGCCAGCGGCGTGATCTTTGTCACCCTGGAGGACGAGAGCGGGGTCGCCAATGTCATCGTCTGGCCCAGCGTGTTCGAGCGCCACCGCCGCATCCTGCTGGACAGCACGATGCTGGGCGTCATCGGCAAGGTGCAGTCCGAATCCGGCGTGACTCACGTGATCGCCGACCGGCTGATCAATCTATCGTCGCTGTTGGACGAGATTTCGTCCCTCGATGGCGAATTCGAGAAGGCGGTGGCCCATGCGGACGAAGTCAGGCGCCCCGGCGCGGATGTTCGCGTTCCGCCGCAGGATCCGCGGAAAGTCTACGGTGAGGGCAGGAATTTCCATTGATCTTGCCGTCATTTTCCCGCCGGTCCATCATGGGCCACCAAATATGGGAGGACCACCATGGCCGATGCCAAGCAGACGCCGCCAGCGCAGACGCAAGCGGGGCGCCAGACCTACGCCACGGACTTCATCAAGTCCGACATCGACGCGGCGGTGTTCACGGGCAATGCCCATATCGACAACCTCATGAGCGTGGTGATCGCGCTGGGCGCGGAAATCTGGGCCGGCCAGCAGCGCACCCGCATCATCGAATCCCTGCTCGAGACCAAGGGCAAGGTCACCAAGAAGATGGTCGAGGACTACGTGCCGACAGCGGCCGAAACCGCCGCGTGGCAGGAGGAGCGAAACGCGATGGTGAAGCGGGTCTATGCCGTGCTCGCCCGCGACACGTCTCAGGCCCCGCCGTTCGCCACCGAGCGCAAATACTAAATCATGGCCGATAAAGTTCTCGTCACCGGCGCCAACGGCAAAACCGGGCGCGCGGTCGTCGCCGCGCTCGCCAAGCGGGGCGCGGCCGTGCGTGCGTTCATCCGTAAGGCCGAACAGGCCGACGCCCTGAAAGCCATCGGTGCGACAGAAATCGCACTGGGCGACATGGCCTCCCCGGACACCATCGCCCCGGCCGTGAAGGGCTGCACGGCCATCGTCCACATCGGTCCGCCGATGCATCCGGACGAGAAGGCCATGACGGCGAACTTTGTCCGCGCCGCCGAGGCCAACAACATCGAACGGTTCGTCTACTACTCCGTGATGCAGCCCCTGCGCCGCGAAGTGCCGCACCATGCGCGCAAGCTGGAAGCGGAAGAGATGATCGTGGAGTCAGGCCGTCCGTACACCATCATCCAGCCGACCCGCTACATGCAGCACCTGGAGCCGATCTGGAAGAGTGTGGTGAACGACGGTGTGCACGCCATGCCGTTCAACACGGTCGTGAAATTCAACGTGGTCGACCTGCTCGATCACGCCGAGGTCACCGCTAAGGCGGCGACGGAAGATGGCCATCTCTACGCCACCTATGAACTCGCGGGCCCCGAAGCGCTGAGCCAGGACGATATGGCCGCGATCATCTCCGAGGTGATCAAGAAGCCGGTGAAGGCGCGCCAGATTCCGCTCGATGAAATGGAAGCCAAGGCCCGCGCGGCAGGCGCGAACGATCAACGCGTCGCCACCATGCGCGCGATGAACGGGCATTACGACCACTCCGGCTTCCGCGGCAATGCTAACATCTTGCGCTGGGTGCTGGGCCGCGAGCCGACTCATTATCGCCAGTACGTCGAGCGGCTGGCGAAGCGCGACGGGCTGATCTAGCCCTTTGGCTTGTACTCGCGCACGTGCGCTTCCTGCGGCGGCGTCTCGATCGCCAGAGGCTGCGCCTCGCGCACGGCCTTGATCGCTGCAAGGCTGTCGATGCCCAT
Source organism: Rhodospirillaceae bacterium (assembly GCA_965279655.1). Classification (GTDB taxonomy): domain Bacteria; phylum Pseudomonadota; class Alphaproteobacteria; order Rhodospirillales; family Rhodospirillaceae; genus SCTM01. Next base: position 1,864,605 of record OZ257255.1, on the reverse strand, counting down.
CTCGATCAGCAGGCGCGCCGCGACCAGGCCGCTGCGCCCACGACCGCCGCGGCAGTGCACGACCACACGCTCGCCCGACGCCAAGGCCTCGACCACGCGCGGTGCTTCCGCTTTCCACGCCGTCTCGAACTCCGGCCCCGGCGCGGCAAAGTCGCTGATCGGCCAATGCAACCACGTCCATCCGCGCTTCTCGACCTCGCCGCGCAGCAACGCAACCGGCGTCGCGGCCGATTTCAGTTCGTCGGTCTCCATGAGCGTGACGACCGTTGTCGCGCCGAAGACGGCCATGGCGTCGAGATCGAGCGTGAGATCGCGATCCCACGGACCCGTCACCGCTTCCGGCTGCTGCTTGCCCGGGCACATGGTGATAGCGATGGCGCCGCCGCCCGGTGTGGTCACGGCGGGCAGGGGCAGCGGGTGGGTGAGGCTGGTCTTTGGTGTCCGCGTCACAGGATCGACAACACCGTTTCGGGTGGTCGCGCGAGCACGGCCTTCGCGCCGTTCACCACCACGGGCCGCTGGATCAGGATCGGGTGCTTGACCATCGCTGCGATCAGCTGCGCGTCGGTCATGGCGTCGGTATCCAGGCCAAGCGGCGCGGCCTCCTTCTTGCGCAACAGACCATGCGCGTCGACCTTGAGCTTCTTCAGCAGGCCCTTGATCTCATCCGCGCTCAAAGGCGTTTCGAGATACAGCACGACCTTCGGCTTCACGCCTTCGTCTTGCAGCAACTTGAGGGTGTTGCGCGACGTGCTGCACTTGGGATTGTGATAGATCGTGATTGTCATTTCTTGCCCGAAGCTTTGACGCGCTCCTCATAAGCGCGGGTGATGAAGACTTTGCCCTGATCGGGCCGCGGCGAATAAACCTTGTCGTAGTCGGCGGTCGGATTGGACGCGAGGAAGTCCGCAAGCGACTTCTTCGACGCGACCGCCTTGGTCACGCGCTTGTCCATCTCTTCCAGCATGGCGATGCTGGCTTTCAGCTTTTCCGCATTCGACAGCGGGCCGTGGCCGGGGATGATCACGCAGTCCGCGCCGCACAGCGCCAGCATTTGTTTGCGCGCCGCGATCACGCCGCGCAGCGTGCCGGCGGAATCCGGGTCGACCAGCGGGTAGGACGGATTGGTGTAGGCGTCGCCGGTGTGCATCACGTTGGCTTCCTTGAAGAACACCGTGACGTCGCTATCCGTATGCCCCGGCGGCGTATGGATCATCTGAACGGTCTGTCCATTGACGTGCAGCGTGCTGCGGTCGGCGAAGGTGACGAGCGGCAGACCCGCCGGTGCCATCGGCGCGATCTGCACGCCCAGGGTGACGCCCCCGCTGATCAGCCGCGTGCGGGTGTTGTCATGGGCGACGATGATCGCACCGGATTTTCCGAAGTTTTCGTTCTCACCGGTGTGATCGTAGTGCCAATGGGTGTTGAGGACATACTTGATCGGGATCGGCGTGAGGGCCTTCACGGCGGCTTCGATCTTGGGTGACATCCCGCCGTACTGATCGTCGACCAGGACCACGCCGTCGGCCCCGATCAGGACGCCGATATTTCCGCCGTATCCAAAGAACGCATACAAATTGTCGCGGATCTTTTCAGGACGGATCTGGGTCGTTTCGGCGGTGAGTTGCGCGGATGCGGGTCCGGCGATGAAACACGCCAGCGCTGCGATGAACGCGACAATGCGGCCCATATTCCCCTCCATGATCACGTGCCGCGAGCGTCCCATGCCCGCGCGAGACGGGCAAGCGCGGCAACGCGCCAGGCCGCGATCACCACCACGATAGTGAGAACCAAGTTGGCGGCGAAGGGAGCCGTCAGGGCGGTGCCGAGGAGAAGGCCGCCGGTGAGGGGCCCGATGACACGGCCGACCATGTTTGCGCCGTTGGCGAGTCCCAGCATCAAGCCCGTCTGCTGCGGTGGGCTCGCCTTGCTGATCACACTGGACAGCACAGTGTTCCATATGCCGCCGCCGGTGACGGACACGAGAATGCCGCCGATGCCGCTCCAGGCTTCCGCGTGGCCGATCAGCATCAGGGCCATGCCGATGACATCCACGATCGCGCCGATGATCAGCGTGCGCTCGTCGCCAAACCTTTTGCTGAGGGGGCCGACAAGTCCGACGGTCGCGATCAAGTAGGCCGCGCCAATCGCCCCCATGCCGAAGCTCACGCCGCTCGGCGACCAGTTCAGCGCCCCTTGCGCCCAGAAGGTATATGCGAATTGGGTGGTGGCGGACGTAAAGCCCGCGATCAGGAACAGAAGGATGAGCAGAACCACCACCGCGCGCGAGACGAGCGGTTCAGGCGCCGGCGCCGGGGTCGCGCTGCCCGAGGCGCCATCCAAATGGGTGACGGGTCCGTGGGGCCGGCGCGTCTCCTTCAGGCTGACGAACGCAATAACCGTGGACAGCGCGCAGAGGCCGGCCGCGAAATAGGCGGGCGGCGAATGATTGAAGGGCTCGCTCGACATGAAGAAGCCGCCGAGCATGGGGCCCAGGAAAAAGCCCATAGCCATGGCGCCGGAGACGAAGCCGATGTCGCGGGCGCGTGTGCCATGATTCGAGGCGTCCGCCGCCATGGCATAGGATACGGCGATGGATCCGTTCGCCAGGCCTTGGAGGAAGCGAGCCAAGAACATGCCGTTCAGGGAGTCCGCGAAGCCGAACATGGCGAACGCCAGGCTGCTCGCGCCCAAGGTGATCACGTAGACCCGCTTACGGCCGATGCGGTCGCTCAAGCGGCCCCAGAAGGGTGCGACGAAAATGGTGATCGCCGGCATCACGGCGAACAGCAGCGAGACCTCGAACGGGCTCGCGCCGTACTCGCGCCCGATGTACGGCAGCATCGGCAGGATGATGCTGACCGGCACGGTCGCGGCGAACACCGTGAAGCAAATGACGAGCATGAGATGTGGTGCGGGTGCCGGCGGCAAATGTCAATGCGCCGCCGGACCTATGCCTTCCAGGCGATTGCGTTTTAGGCGATGCCTAGGCGTTGCAGCAGCGGCAAGCGATAGCCCAGGAAATGCGCGTAGCCGGCGCCCAGATCGCCTTCGACATTGCCGCCGAACGATTTTTGCAGGAAGGACACCGGGTCCTCGCCGCGATGGCGCGCCAGCAGGAAGACCTGATCGACCTGGGGAACGGCGACGCCGCCGCCGGTGATCGGCGACAGATTCACCGAGATCGTGTCGCCGTGGATCGCATAGTTCCATAGGACGGGGTTGAGGCGGTCGGCGACGGCCTTGCGCGCGGCCAGCGTGGCCTCCGGCGCCGCGGGCTCCGTGGCGCCCATGGCCGTCAGCACGACCAGCACATCGTACAATTCCGCCCTGGGGATGTGGCCGCACTCGGGTGCAGTGGCGAGGTCGTTAGCGGACGCCGGACCGCGGGTGAGGGCGCGCAGGATGGCTTCAGCGACGGCGCGGGGCGGCTTGATCTCACCCAGCAACGTGACCGCCGCAATCGCGTCCACATCGGTTGGTTCGGCGAGGCCCGCGAACCTCATGGCGAACAGGGTCGCATCCATGTTGCCCGCCGGGGCTAGGCTGCGCACGAAGATATCGCGACGGAACTCGGGCACCAGGAAATAGTCGCGCAGCGTTTCACGTTCCGTCCGATCGGCGATCTTGCCGAGCATCTGTTGGGCGTCCGGAGTCAGATTCGCCGGATCCATGTTCGAGAGGATGTGCGCCGAGGCGAGGTAGTTCATCCCCGCCGGCCGCAGGCTGTTCGCCACGTCCGCGTGATAGAACGCGTCCCAGGTCGCGTTGAAGTATTCGTGGGCAAGGTAGCTCGGCGACGACTGCAGCGCGCGCTCCAGCACCTGGACGGCCCGCGGATTGCCGGCGAAGTAGGCGCTGTTCGCGGCCATGAGTTCGCGCGCGCGCGCCAAGGCCGCATCGACCTTCACGGTGCTCGGGCCGGGTGTGTTGCGGAACGCCGCCCACATCAGTTCGCGCGCCGGCATGATGGGCGCCAGCGCCGGCAGGGCGTTGTAGCTGACGTAGAACACGCCGCCGCGCTTCAGTTTCTTCTCGACGAAGCGGATAATGTGGTCGCGGTTGGCCGCATCGACCCATGACCACACACCTTGAGCGGCGATCACGTCGAAGTCCGGAAGCGTCTGCTGCGCGAGATCGGCAAAGCTCAGTTGAAGGAATTCCACATTCGTCAGGCCCGCGGATGCGGCAAGTCCCTTGGCCGTGGCGATGTGCTGCGGCATGAAATCGACGCCGATGTAGCGGCCGGCCGGGTTCCCCGCCGCGTGGATCAGGGTGGACAGCCCGAAGCCGCAGCCGAGCTCGATGTAGGTGAGCGCGCCGTGGGGCTGGAAGGCCGGGGCGCGGCCTTCGCCGGCAATCATGAGGGCATGGATCGCCGGGTTGAGTTCCCGGTGGTAGCGGAACAGGTAGGGGATATCGGTGACGTATCCACCGGCCGTATCCGTCGCCGAATTTGTAGATTGCGTCACGAACCTCGTCCCATTTCCGTCGCGCGGAAGGGTTCCTGTGCGGGGTCTGACCTCAAAAGTCAATCAGGGACGGCCTTGGCGGCCTGCCGCGCACGCATCAATCGAAGAGGTGCGGCACAAATCGGCTTCGGTTGTGGGTGATCAGGCCTTGGTCCTCGCGGATTCCGATCCCCCGGCTCTGTCCGTCAATGATCCAACTGCCGATCACCGCCTTGTTGCCGTCGGCTTCCGCCACCGGGACGAGGGCCTGGAAGACGTAGCCTTCCTGACCGTAGTCGCCCGGCAAGGAGGCCAAGGGGTCGCCGTCGATCGCGCCGTCGGCCCCGAGTCTGGCGATGGAGATATTGGCGCCTTCGCGTCCGAGCAGCGGCTTCGCCACCACCGTCGTGCCTTCGGCGAATCCCTGCCGTGTCAGGAACGTCGGCGCGAGATTGGGGTGGTCGGGAAACATTTCCCATAGCAGCGCCAGGATCGCCTTGCTTGCCGGAACCATCTTCCACGCGGGTTCGATGACCGTGAGTGTGCGGCCACGGACAGCCGCCTCGAGTTCCTGGCCGAATTTATCCGCCAGCAGCCAGTCCCACGGCACGATCTTGAAAAGTGTCGTAATGGGTTGGTCCTCGAGATCGACGAACCATCCCGCGCGCGCGTCCTTCACACCTTCAGCCGGCGTTGACCAACCGATGTCCGCGACATTGATCATCTTGCCGCCCAGCCCGGCTTCGAGGGCTGTGTCGAGGATGTAGCGCAGCGTGCCTTCGTCCTCCGCATGAGGCATCAGACAGGTGAAATGAATCGCTGCGTCCGTGCGGGGATGAATCTTAGCCCAGCCGGCGACCAGCCCTTCGTGGATCGAGTTGAACTGATCGCGTTCGGGAAAGGACTCTTCCAGCCAACTCCACTGCACCACCGACGCTTCATAAAGTCCGGTCGGCGTATCGGCGTTGTACTCGAGCATCTTCGGAGCCGCATCTCCGCCGGTGAACGCCAGGTCAAACCGGCCATACAGGCTCGGCTGTTCATCCCGGCGCGCCCACGAGTCTTCGATCAGCCGGACGGCGGCCTCGGTGAAACCGAAGTGCGGCAGCAGCTTGCGCTTGATGGCTTGCTCGGTTGCCTCCAGGCACATGCGGTGGAGGTCTTCCGTCGCCGTTTCCAGAACGTCCACCTCGGCGGCGGTCAGTTCCCAGTAGGCGCTTTCATCCCAATAGGGCGCGGCGGGTTCCTCGGCGGTGTGCCAGTCGAACCCGAGGGCGTTTAGTTTTTGTTGCCAGTCCGGCCGCGGCGCAATGCGGATGCGCTTCACGTCTCAGCTGCCGCCGCTGAACCCGCGTGCAGACGAGCCGAAGCCGCCACGGGAGACCGTGCGCGCCGCCATACCGCTCGGCCCGAGCGACGTGGCGCCCGGCGCCATGCGCCCGACGTTCGCACCGTTGTTGGCATAGAGATTGCCGGTGCGATCGGCATACACAGGCTTCGGCGGAGGTGCTGCGGTGCCAGGGCCCGGCATCATTCCGCCGCCGCCCATCATGCGTCCCATCATGAAGCCCATCATCATCGGCATGAACATGCCGGTGGAGTGCTGGGTGCCTTCCGCCGTCAGTGTCTTGGCCTCTTCGCATTTGTTGAAGCCCGCGGCTTCGCATTCCGCGACGCTGGCGAACTTCGGCGCGGTGACGGTGTGTTCGGCCTTGGCGGTGTCGAGTGCCTGCTTGCACTGCCCCGGATCCTGATCCTTCGCGCAGGCGTCGATATCGCCATAGATCGTGCTTTCGCCCTGACCGGTGACGTCGGTCATGGTCTTGCCGTTCTGGTCGCACGCGGCCAGCGCCGTGGCGGCGAGCAGGATGGTGACGTATCGCGACTTACGCATATGGAGTGTTCCTAGTCTGTCAAAGCGCCGGCATTAAGAATGCCCATGGCGATGGAGAGCGCGCCAAGAATGACGCCGTACGAAACCTTGTTGTCGGTGATGCCCTGTTTGAGACCGGGCAGCATTCCCCAGACAATGACGAAGACAAAAAGCTGACCCACCAGCCCCAAGCCGCCCCACACCGCGAGTTCGACGATGCTGAAGGTGCTGGAGGCCGTGCTGTACAACACGATCGCCATACCGATGGCCGTTCCGCCCAGGCTGATCGCGGCGGCGCTGTTGCCGTCACGGATCAGGCGGATCTCGTGATAGGGCGTCAGCATCGCGTAAATGACCAGCGCGACGACGAGCAGGCCCAGAGAGGTGCCGAGGAAGGCGAGGTAGAGGGGAAGACTTGCGAGCATGATGATCTCTTTCTGCACAGTGGGCTAATCTGCGCGGCGGGTCAAAAGACACTGCAGTCACTGACGGGCTCGTGAATACGCTTTATTTACCCTTGCCGCCGCAATCTGGGGGCGATTTGACAAGGCGGGCCCGCGTCCCTAAATTCCCCGCAGTTTCCGGCCCTTCGCCGGACCTTAGGAAAGCTCAAGCCCGTGCAACGCCTGTTGCTCACTGCCGGCCTGACCCTCCGCCTGCGACTTATGCAGGGCCGGTGAGCGGCGTCGTACGCCCCTCATTCTCGGCCCGCCCCGGGCATCTAGCTCGCGCTTAGCGCCCACCGTTTCCGCCAAAGTCGTAGTCTCCGCGCCGCCCAAGGGCAGGCGCCCCCGAAGTGAGGATAGTCATGCCGCCGTCACCCATCACCCCGGCCAAGATGCCGGTTCATAAGTACCGACCGTTCCAGCCCGTCGTCCTGCCGGATCGCACTTGGCCCAACAAGGTCATCACCAAGGCGCCGGAGTGGTGCAGCGTCGATCTGCGCGACGGCAACCAGGCGCTGGTGGAGCCCATGGGCCCGGAACGCAAGGCGCGCATGTTCGCGCTGCTCGTGCGCATGGGATTCAAGGAGATCGAGATCGGCTTCCCGTCCGCGTCTCAGACGGATTTCGACTTCTGCCGCCAGCTCATCGATCTGGACCGCATCCCGGTCGACGTCACCATCCAGGTGCTGACCCAGGCCCGCGAGGACCTGATCAAGCGCACGTTCGAGGCCATCAAGGGCTCGAAGCGCGCGATCGTGCATCTGTACAACTCCACCTCCACCTTGCAGCGGCGCGTGGTGTTCGGCCAGGACATGGCCGGGATCAAGAAGATCGCCGTCGAGGGCGCGAAGCTGGTGAAGAGCCTGGTGCCGACCGTGCCGGACACCGAAGTGCAGCTCGAGTATTCCCCGGAGAGCTTCACCGGCACCGAGCTCGAATACGCCAAGGAAGTCTGCGAGGCGGTGATGGATGTGTGGCTGCCGACGCCGCGGAACAAGATCATCTTGAACCTGCCCGCGACCGTGGAAATGGCCACGCCGAACGTCTACGCCGACCAGATCGAATGGTTCAGCCGCAACGTGAAGAACCGCGATTGCGTGCGCATCAGCCTGCATCCCCACAACGATCGCGGCACCGGCGTTGCCGCGGCGGAACTGGGCATGATGGCCGGGGCGGATCGCGTCGAGGGCACGCTGTTCGGCAACGGTGAGCGCACCGGCAACGTGGACGTCGTCACGCTGGGCTTGAACATGTTCAGCCAGGGCATCGATCCGGAGCTCGACCTGAGCAACGTCACCGAGATTGTGGAGACGGTGGAATACTGCAACCAGCTGCCGGTGCATCAGCGCCATCCCTATGGCGGCGAGCTGGTGTTCACCGCGTTCTCCGGTTCGCATCAGGACGCGATCAAGAAGGGCTTCGCCGCGTTGGAGAAGTCCAACACCGGTTTGTGGGAGATTCCCTATCTGCCCATCGACCCGAAGGACGTGGGCCGCAGCTATGAGGCCGTGATCCGCGTCAACAGCCAATCCGGCAAGGGCGGGGTGGCATATCTTCTCCAGGCCGATCACGGGTTGGATCTGCCGAAGAAGCTGCAGGGAGATTTCGCCAAGGTGATTCAGCAGATCACCGATACGACCGGGAAGGAGATCGATTCCGCCACCATCTGGAAGGCGTTCAACGACACCTATCTCACACCGAAGAAGTACGCCTTCGTGCGCCACGTCACGCTGCCGCAGATGCCGCCGCATGAGGAGCGCAAGATCGAGGCGACGATTGCCATCGACGGCAAGCACCAGACCTTCGTCGGCGAAGGCAACGGTCCGATCGCGGCGCTGGTCAACGCGCTCGATACCGGCCTCGGGATAAAGGTTGAAGTGGTGGACTTCCGCGAGCACGCGCTCACGGCCGGCGCTTCCGCCAAGGCAGCGGCATATGTAGAGGCTATGGTGAACGGGAAGTCTGCATTTGGTGTCGGCATCGACGCCAACACGGTCGCCGCGTCGCTGAAAGCGATCCTGAGTGCGGTTAACCAAGGCGCGTGACGTTAACGCGCGCGAAAGAGAGATGAAGAACGCGCGGTGGTGCTGAACCATCGCGCGTTTTCTTTTTCGCAGGCGCTGAGTCCCGTCTCAACACTTACGAAAGTATATGCGCCCTAGCGTGCGCACATGCTCGACTCATCATTCCATCGGCCACGCGTCGTCGTTCTCGGCAACGAGAAGGGCGGCACCGGCAAATCCACCCTGGCGATGCACCTCACCGTGGCGCTGCTCAATCGCGGCCTGAAAGTCGCGACCATCGATCTCGATGCGGAGCAGGGGACGCTGTCGCATTACATCGCCAACCGTCGCCGTTACGCGACGCGCACCGATACGCCGCTGCCGATGCCGACCCACGTCGCCATTGAAGCGCAGCCGATGCAGATCGACGATGCGGAGATCGCGCGCACACTCGAGTACATGCAGCACCATGATGTGATCGTGGTCGACACGCCGGGCTCTCACACCAGCCTGTCGCGCGCCGGACATTTGAAAGCCGACGTGCTCATCACGCCGATTAACGACAGCTTCATCGACCTTGATGTGCTCAGCCGCGTCGATGGCGTCTCGCGCAACCTCGCGGCTGCGACGCCCTATACGCGCCGTGTGTGGGAAGCCCGCGATCTACGCGCGCGGCGTCCCGGCAAACCCATGGAGTGGGTGGTGGTGCGCAATCGCGTCAGCAATCTCGCCGCCCGCAACAAGCAGGCGATGGGCGATGCGCTTTCCGAGCTTTCGAAGAAGGTAGGCTTCCGTGTCGCCGATGGCATCCATGAGCGCGTGATCTATCGCGAGCTGTTCGTGGATGGCCTTACTGTGGAAGACTTCGTGACCTTCCCGCAAGCACGCCCCGTGGCCATGTCCCACGTCGCGGCCCGCCAGGAGATGCGCAATCTCCTGGCCGTCCTGGATCTGGATTGCCTGCAGGTCGCCTAGAACGAGTCGCGGGCGCTTAGGCCTTCGCGGTCTCGGTCATTGGCTCTTTCATGGTGATGAGCATGGCGCTCATGGTCTCCGCGCCAATGGTGCGGATGGCATGGCCTTTGCCCTTTGTGTCCTGCAGCAAGAATGTGTCGCCGCGTGAGAAGAAGCGGCGCTGGCCGTTGCTGACCACCACTTCCACCTTGCCGGACATCATGGCGATGCACTTGGGACCGTCCACCGGCGCGAAGTCGGCGAAGTGGCCGGGCTTGGTTTCCCACACCTGCCAGTACGCGATTTCCTGTTGGCGTTCGCCGCCCTTGCCGTTGTCGGATTCGACCTCGCCGAAATAGGAATGACCCTGGTCGTCGACGAATACGCTGGTCAGCTTCATGACTGGCCCCTCTCCCGATCCAATGCCCAAGCATAACCATGAACCGTGCCGGGGCGGTAGCCTCCGTTCACGCGATTCACTGCGTGGACACGGCATTTGGATGGCCTAGGGTATGCCAATGCTGAGCGGCACTATGACGAACGCGCATTGTCAGTCAGGCGAGGGGTAGAGCCATGGACAATCGACTTCCGGCAACCGATCGGCGCAACGCATTGCGCGGCATGGTCGGCCTTGGTGCGGCGGCTGCGGCCCTTCCGCTGATCCCCCACATCGTCACCAGTCCCGCCCAGGCGCAGGCCGCTTTCGGTGTGCAGAAAGGCATGAGCGATCTGGTTCACATCAAAGGGAGCGCCGTTCAAGCGGTGCCGATGGCGGAGTGGGAACAGGTCTCCACCAGCGCCGAAGCGGCCGGTTCGCCGTTGCGTTACCTGATGGGCGACACGTCCAAGGCGCCGAAGAACGCCGCCCATTACACCGCCAAGACGTTCGATTTCCCGTCGGGCTCCATCCGCGTGCTCACCTTCAAGAAGGGCGAACCGCTGCTGCACCAGATCTCCTTCGAGACCGAGATCTTCTTTGTCTCCGGCTCGGCGAGCCTCTCGCCGTTGTTCGGTATCGAAGGTCCTACGCACAAGGTCGGCGCCGGCGATGCGCTGTTCCAGCCCGGCGGCATGCTGCGCAATCCGAAGTGCAGCGAGGATACGGTGCTGGTGACCTGGGTGGTCGGCAACGCCAACAAATCGCCCAAGTTCTCGATCGTGCGCGGCAAGGATCTTAAGGAGGCCTCCCGCGCTGAGTGGCAGGAAGGCGGCAAGGACATCAGCGCGCGCGATGCCGCCGCGATGAAGAAGGCGCCGAAGCATGCTGTCACGCTCATTACCAAGCGCTATGAGGCGGACGGCAATTCCATCCGCCACGCGATCCTCAAGAAAGGCACGCGCACCAGCCTGAACACCACGAGCCGCAACGACGTGCTGATCTATCTCGTGCGGGGACGCCTGGGCCGGAAGGAGGGCGAGCATTATCTCGATATGGTTGCCGGAGACGCCATGCGCGAGAAGATGGGCAATCCGGGATACTGGGAAGTGCCGGAAGACTCGCTCTTCCTGGCGACGGACGCGCCGCTGAATCCGGCGATGTATTCACCCACCATGGTCGCGCGGTAAGGGGAGGGGCACATGAAACTCTTCGAAATGGGCATTGACGAGAACGGCCGCAGCACCGCGTCGTTCCTCGAGATCAAGATGAACCGGGTCAGCGACACGGAGTCCTTGAGCAACAAGCAGGACGGCGGGGGCATCTGGCGCATCGGCTTCCGTCACAATGTCGAGCATCACCGCACCGACAAGGAATACACCAGCGCAGCCGGGCCCTATGAGATGCACGTCGGTGGCGCCCCCCACTTCGTGGGCTGTATGTCCGGACATCCTGAAATCACCATGCAGGACGGGGGCGCGTGGCGCCTCGCAGCGGGAGAGTTCCTCTATGTGCGTCCGGGTGCGCTGCACCACAGCAACAACCCGAGCACCGTACCGATCACGATCTTCAATTTGTATATGCCGGGCACGGCCAAGGACACGGGGCCTTACCCGTTTAAGTAACCTGGACAATTAAGCCCGGGTTGTGGTCGGGACGCTTGCGGACCCTTATGATCCGCATGCGAACTTAAGCTGCGGTCGGCCTCGCGCCCTGAGCGCGGTTTAAGTATTATCCGCGCAAGGATAAATACCGTGTCGACCGGCTGATTTTGGTCATGTTGAGATGCCTGCATTACTGACGATCACCCCCCACCGTTCCTCGATCGCGCGGGCGGTTCGGCTCGCTTGCGTGGCGGCGGCGTGCCTGGCGTTCGCCGTACCGGCCGAGGCGGCTGGTCCGAAGAGCAAGACCCTGGGCTTCGTGGTCCGGGACTGGTTCACGTCGATCTATAACAGCAAGTTTCTGGACGAGTGCCCCGAAGGCATCGCAATCAGCAACGACGAATATTGGTGGCGCGGGCTCTCCAAGGAGGAGCGCGCCAAGAAGACCGACAACGGCCTGATCCAGGGGCTCACCCGGCTGCCCACGGCGTTCAAGCGGGGGCCGAACGGCGAGAACGTCTGCTTCAATCCCACCGTGGTCACGGATCCGCCGATGCGGATCATCGAGGGGAAGTACTCGTACGGCGTCAACCTCGACGGCACCCCGGATGGCGCCGCCACGGCGAAAAGCTGCCAACATCAAAAGTTCACCCATCCGGACGGCACACCCGGCATCGATAACCAAATGTACCGCCTGATCGGCTGCGTTTACGGCTGGCGAAAAGGCGGCCTGCCGGAGTTGAACGCCCACGAGGGGCGGCGCACCAGCGGCCTCGGCATGACGCTGATCGAGATCACCGGCGTTGACGACGCGCGCAACGACGACGACATCACCATCTCTTTCTACCGTTCGGTCGACCAGTTCGCTCTCGACGGCGCGGGTAAGCCTTTGCCGTTCTCGAGCTACAACATCGATACCGAAACCAATGGAAAGCCGCGATATGGAGATCGTTTGAAGGGCAAGATCAAGAACGGCGTCGTCACGACCGCGCGGGGCGACGTGCGCCTGCCGTTCTACGGCAACTACAACTTCATGCACCCGGCGATCAAAGACATGGATCTGAAGCTGGAGATCGCCGCCGGCGGCGCCTCGGCCACGGGGCAGGTCACCGGCTACTACAACGTCGATGAGTTCATCTACTACGTTCAGGGCATCACCGGGCATTCCTCCACAGCGGACAATTGTCCTGCTATGTTCCGGGCCGCGCACGAGTTGGCGGATGGATACCCGGATCCCAAGACCGGTGAATGTACCCATCTGTCATCTTCATTCGACATCACCGCTTACGCCGCCTTCGTGATACATCCGCAGGCCGAGAAGCTGACCGCAGGGGCCAATTAATGTTTCGCCGTCTTGTTGCCGCGGGTTTGAGTGTTGTTGCGCTCGGCGTGTTGAGCGGTTGCGGTCCGTCCGAGCCGGTGGCGAAAGGCGCGCCACCGACCATGCGCCGGCTGAGCAACGAGCAGTATCGCAACGTGATCGCCGATGTGTTCGGTTCCCATGTCGTCGTCGCGGGACAGGCGGATGCGTTGACGCGTACGGACGGATTGCTGGCGGATGGCGCGCGCCTTGCCCGCATCACGCCGTCGGGCGGCGAGAAATTCTATGGCTTGGCCAAGTCGATCGCCGCGCAAGTCGTGGCGCCGGAGAACCGCGAGGGCAACTTCGCATGCAAACCGGCGGACGCCAAAGCCGCGGATGACGCCTGCGCGAAGCAGTTTTTCACCCGCGTCGGTCGATTGCTGTACCGCCGTCCACTCAGCCAGCCGGAATTGGACCTCGCGGTGCAAAGCGCCAGCGAAGGATCGAAAACTTACGGCGACTTCTATCGCGGCGTCGCGGCCGGCTTGATCGGCATGCTCACCACACCGCAGTTCCTCTACATCGTGGACGAAACGGAAGCCGACCCGAAGAACGCCGGTCAGCAGCGCCTGACGTCTTACGCCAAGGCCGCGCGGTTGAGCTTCCTGCTGTGGAACACCACGCCGAACGAGATCCTGCTGGACGCGGCGGCGAAGGGGGACCTCGACAGCGATTCAGGCCTGCGCAAGCAGGTGGAGCGCATGATGGCCTCGCCGCGCCTCGACGTGGGCGTGCGCGCGTTCTTCGAGGACTTCCTGCACTTCGACCAGTTCGACACGCTCGAGAAGGATAGCGTCGTCTATCCCGCCTTCACCCTGAAGGTGGTGGAAGACGCGCGCGAACAGGTGTTGCGCACGGTGCTCGACCACTTGATCGAGAACAACAAGGACTATCGCGACGTCTTCACCACCCGAAAGACCTTCGTGACGGGACCGCTGGCGCGCATCTATCACGTGCCGACCCCGCGTCCGTCCGGCGGCTGGGAGCCTTACGAGTTCCCGGCGGACGATCCGCGCGCGGGCATCCTCACGCAGGTAGGTTTTTCCGCCCTGGCGTCGCATCCGGGCCGCAGTTCGCCGACCCTGCGCGGCCGCGCGATCCGTGAATCGGTGCTGTGCCAGAAGGTGCCCGATCCGCCGGGCAACGTGGATTTCACCAAGTTCGAGGATCCCAAGTCCGAGATGAAGACCGCGCGCCAGCGCCTGGATGCGCATCGCGAACCGCCGGCCTGCGCCGGTTGTCACGCGATCACCGACCCGATCGGGTTGGCGCTGGAAAATCTCGATGGCCTCGGCCAGTTGCGCACGACCGAGAACGACGTGCCCATCGATTCCAGCGGCGATCTCGACGGCGTGAAGTTCACCGATGCGGCGGGTCTCGCCCAGGCGGTGAGGGGCAATCCGGCGACGCCGGCCTGCGTTGTGGATCGTCTGGCGTCTTACGCGCTGGGCCGCAAGGCCGACGACAAGGCGTATGTCGATTACCTGCAGAAGACCTTCGCCGATGACGGCTACAAGTTCCCCGCCCTTTTGCGCCGCATCGCCTTGAGCGAGGCGTTCTACGCCATCACACCGCCGGCCGCGAAAAAAGACGCGGTTGCGGCCAATGCCGATCATCCCGCGCTGCCTTCGGAGGGCAAGCCATGAGCATCCTGATTCGTAAACCGGTTCCGCGCCGCGCGGCGCTGCGCGGCATGTTCAACGGGGTGGCCGTGAGCCTCGCGCTCCCGTTCCTCGATCGGTTCCTCGACGACAACGGCACCGCGCTCGCGGCCACCGGCCAGGCGCTGCCGGTGCGGTTCGGTACTTGGTACTGGGGCATGGGCCACACGCCCGGTCATGCCATCGCCGACAAGCCTCAGACATCGCCCGGCATCGGATTCCTGGAGGAGACCAAGGCGCTCAGGCCGTTCGAGAAGGAGATGAGTTATTTCGGTGGCTTCGGCATGCCGCTGGACGGCCGCTCGAACTACACGCACTTCACCGGTTGGGTGGGGACGCGCACCGGCGTGGTGCCGCAGAAGGAAGGCGATATTCCGTCGCCGACGCTGGACCTCCTGATTGCCGACGAGATCGGCGCGACAACACGCTTCAAGACCATCGACGCCTCTTCCGTGGGCATCGCGCGGGAGAACTACAGCGCGCGCAGTTCGGAAAGCCGCGCCCAGGCCGAAATTTCGCCGGTCGCACTCTACGCACGCTTGTTCGGCCCGGGTTTCACCGATCCGAATGCCGGCGACTTCAAGCCCGACCCGCGCATCATGCTCGAGAAGAGCGTGCTGTCGGCCTACACCGAGAACACCAAGTCCTACATCAAGAACCTGGGCGCCGCCGACCGTGAGCGCATGGACGAATACTTCACGTCCTTGCGTCAACTCGAGAACCAGATGGCCAACGCGCTTCAGAAGCCGGAACCGAACGCAGCCTGCAAGATCCCCTCATCGCCGGCCGAACCGCCGGCGGATCGTCTCGCCAGCGCCCGCGAGATGCCGAACGTGATCGACAATCACGCGGTGATGGCGAAGTTGCTGGCGATGGCTGTGGCCTGCGACCAGACCCGTGTGTTCAACATGGTGTTCACCGACAACTTCGCCAACGTGCGCAAGAAGGGGGAGACCTACACCCACCATCTGCTCACGCACTCGGAGCTGATCGATCCGAACCTCGGCTATCAGCCGCTGGCTTTCTGGTTCAATCAGCGCTGCAGCGAGGGATTGGCGACCTATATCGAAACCCTGCAAGGCATCAAGGAAGGCGCGGGCACATTGCTCGACAACTGCCTCGTGTTCGCCTCCAGCGAAACCGCCTTCGCCAAGCTGCACACGATCGACGGCATCCCGGTCTACCTCATCGGCAAGGCTGGCGGACGCGTGAAGACCGGCCTGCACGTCGTCGGCGGCGGCGACCCCATCACCCGCGTCGGATTGACGGCCATGAAGATCATGGGCGTTGAGGCGCGGAGCTGGGGCGCGAAGTCCCTACAGACGTCCAAGCCGGTCACAGACGTGCTGGCCTAGGCCATGCGCGCGGCCGTTCTGACCGCAGCTCTGATGCTGATGGCGGGGGCCGCGCGGGCGGAAGATCCGGCAGTGCCGCCGGAGGTCACCTTGAACCGTCAGGGTCACGGCTGGATCCTGGCCGACACCAAGGGCAAGACCCTCTACGTCACGCTCGCCGACAAGAACGGCAAGCCGAGCTGCGAAGGCGCGTGTGCGAAGCTGTGGCCACCCGTCGCCGCGCCGCCCGGCGCGAAGCCGTTCGGCGAGTGGACGCTCTCAGCCCGTGAGGATGGAAGCCGGCAGTGGGCCTTCGACGGCAAGCCGCTTTATACCTACAGCGCCGATACCGCGCCGGGCGATCAGAACGGCGACGACATGGAACAGAAATGGTCGGTGGCCTTGAAGCCGCTGCCGACGCCCCCGGGCTTCGGACTTCTGCGGGGCCCGCGCGGACAACTGCTCGTCGATCGGCAGCGCATGTCGCTTTACATATTTACCTCCGACACCGCGACGAACAGCGCCTGCACGGGCGCCTGTGCGCGGCAGTGGAAACCCGCCGAAGCGTGGTGGCTGGCGGATGTTCAGATTCCCGATTGGGCGGTGATCGACCGGCCGGATGGAAACCGCCAGTGGACTTTCAAAGGCAAGCCGCTCTATCGCTACACCGGCGACGTCAATCCCGGCGACCTTCTGGGCGCCACCGTCAAGGGCTGGCAGCCGGTGGTGCTGCAGCCGGCGCCGCCCGTGCCGTCATGGCTCACCATTCAACGCTCGGACGGCGGCGAGCTCTATGCCGACGCGAGCGGCAAGACGGTCTATTTCCACCTGATCACGGGCAGGCCCCAAGCCGGCGTGGGCTTCGTTCGCCTCAATGAAACGCCGCAGAACTGGAAGCCGTGCCTGGCGTCGGAAACCGACAAGCCGGTGGGTTTCTTCTCGATCGTGACCAACGAAAGCGGGCAACGTCAGTGGGCCTACAAAGGCAGCCCGATGTTCACCAACATCTACGACACCGCGCCGGGCGAGATTCACGGCGTGCGGAGTATCGACCGTCTTTGGCGTACGATCATGACCAACGGCCAGAGCATGCCGGGCACGGGGACCTAATCCGCGCCAACGCTTTCAAAGATTTCAGCTAAGAAGGGGACAACGATGTTATTGCCGCACATCACCGTGGACGCGCAGGGCCATTCGCTCCTGACCGAAACCGATCTCAGGATGACCGGCCCGGGTGGGGCCGCCGCCAGCGACGGCGTCTACTTCCAGCGCATCCAGGCCGCGCCGCAGCCGGTGGTCGACTGGCGTATCGGCCACGCGTTGCCGGGCCACTTCGTCGACTTCACACCCTCGGAAGCGAACACCTTCATCGCGGTGTTCTCGGGCCAGATGAACGTCATCGTCAGCAACGGCGAAGAGCGCCAACTCAGCCGCGGCGACATGATGCTCATGCAGGACCTGAACGGGCAGGGGCATATGACGCGCTTCCTCGGACAGGAGGCCTGCAACTACCTGATGATCACCATGCCCGGCGGGTTCAAGTAAGCGCCGTGCGTACCTCGATCATCCTTGCGCTTGCCGTCGCCATTGCTCTGCCCGCGCTCGCGGCGCCGGACCCGCGACGTCCCAAGCACGACATGTCCTGCGCGTATTTCGCCGCCAATCCTGACGACGACAACGGGCCGCCGATCAACTTCTTCGCGAACCTGTCTCCGGAGGAGGAAAGCTGGGTGACCGAAAGCCCGGGCAAAGGTCGCGTCGATCTTGAACTCAACCGCAAGACGCTTGAACTTAAGTGGAAAGCGACTTTCACGAGTCTCACGTCACCGCCAAAAGCTCTTGCGATCCACGGACCGCAGTCGCCGGGCAGTGAGGCGGGCGCCTTATTCGACCTCGCGCCCAAGGGCGTGAAGAGTCCGATCGAAGGCTCGTTGACGCTCAATCCGGGAACGCTGGCGTATCTCGTCCAGGACCGAATGTATGTCCAGCTGTCGACCGCGAAGTACCCGATGGGGGAGTTGCGCGCGACGATCCAGAAAATCCGGCCGAACTGCTCAAAGAAATAGGGAGCCGACCATGGCTGACCAACTCCAACTCGCAACGTCCTACCGCATTCCGGGCTACAAGCTCGATCAGAATGGTCGGTCCACTTGGACCTACTACGAAGTGCCTTTGGTGGCGCAGGGCCCCACCAGCGCCATCAGCAATCGCCAGGTCGGCATGACCTGGGGGCTTGGCTTCAGCCAGAACAGCCCGAAGCCCTACTACATGCACGAGATGCACAAGACGAATCAGATGGGCATCGTTTGGGTCATGTCCGGACATCTTGAAACCACGATCCAAGTCGGCGAGATGCGTCGCCGCTGCCCGGGCGAAGGTAACTTTGTGCATGGCCACTGCCTGCATCATTCCACCATGCGCTCGATCGTCCCGACCACGACCTTGAGCCTCAACCTCACCGAAAAGGTCACGCCGACCTATACGTTTAAGTAGGGGGCCCTCTTGAAAACAAAAATCCATATGCGCTCTTTTGCCGCTACGGCGTTCGCCGCGACACTCGTGTTCGGAACCGCCGCGCTCGCCGATCCGCCGAACCATGCTTTCCGCAACGGCGCCGCCTGGAACCCATCGCCGGAGATGCACATCAAAGGCGATAGCGTGCCGGTGCAGCACGTCGCCGAATGGGACTCCAAGGCCCGCGAAGGCGCGACCGTGCTGATCAGCTGGGATAAGGACGTCGCCAAGGCGCCGAAGGATGCTGTGAAGTACGAGCAGAAGTCGTTCGTGTTTCCCACCGGCACCATCCGCGTTCTTGAGTTCAAGAAGGCGAGCGGCGGCGTGTTGCACATGATCACGATGGAGAACGAGATCTTCGTGCTGAAGGGCACGGTGACCGTCGACGTGGGCGGCCAGAACGTCACCCTCAACGCCGGTGACGCGGCCTACTACCCAAGCGGCGTGATGCGCGGCAAAGGCGATGCGACGATCCTCGCGTGGAACGTCACCGGAACCGTGCCCGCCACTCAGGCCAAGGCCCAGGTGGTCCGCGCCAAGGAAGCGCCGACCTCGCAGTCCGCCGAATGGGATGGGCCGGACGGCAAGCGCGTGCGCGCCAACAAGCCCGAAGAGCTGAAGAAGATGCCGAAGAACGCGATCAAGCTCGCGGTTACGCGCTACACCTTCGACGGCAACTCGGTGCGTGTGGCGAAGAATTTCAAGGGCGGCCCGACCAGCCCGGCCAGCGGCGGGCTGGATGCGTTGATCTACGTGACGTCCGGGAAACTCAAGTTCTACCAGGATGGCAAGGAATTCGACGCGGTGCCCGGCGACGCCATTCGCGAGATCGCCGGTGCGCGCCACTATTGGAACCGGCTGGAGGATTCCTCCTTCGTCGCTACCAGCAGTCTGCCCGTGATGGGCGCGAAACCTGGACCGGCGACCGACCGGTAACCGAGAACGGACAGTTTTTCCACGTTTCGTTCTTGCTTAGCGCTTGAGGGTGTTGCGGCGCACACTCATCCTATTCCTCTTAACTCTCATGAGGGGGATGCGATGCCGGGACCAACCAAGCTAAGCATTTATACCACTGCAATCGCCGCCACGCTGCTCGCTGGCGGCGTTGCTTTTGCACAAGTCACCACCGCCAAACCGCCGAGCACGACGCCGGTCAAGAGCGCGGCCAAGGGCGCCGCCGGAGGCCTCGAACATTTCAAGATGGTGGGCGAAGGCCTGAAGGACGGCAGTGCTTTCCCCGCCTACGAGGTGCCGAACCTTCCCGAAGCCGCGGAAGCCTACTATGCGCCCGACAGCGTGCATCTCATCGCGCAGACTCGCGATCCTGCCGCGCTGAAGACGCCCTTCGGCACCAACGGCGCACTCACTTATATCTTCGCCGATGATGGCAGCGATGTCTGGCGTGTGAATGATCACGGGCAAGACGGCTGTTCGTTCTTCTTCCCGAACGGCAAGCGCGTGGTGTGGACCTCCACGCGTGACAATGTGAATTTGCCGGTCGGCAACTGGTCTGCCCCGGAAGACTATCCGCAAGGGGCGGAACTCTACGCCTCCGACCTCGACGGCAAGAACATCAAGCGCCTCACCAACACGCCCTACTATGAAGCGGAGGTGTCCGTCTCGCCCGATGGCAAGTGGATCGTGTTCGGCCGGCAGATCGATGGCAACATGGACCTGTGGGTCATGAAGTCCGACGGCACGGAGGAGCGTCAGGTCACGCACTCGAAGGACTGGCAGGAGGGTGCCCCGTTCTTCATGCAGGACAACGAGCACATCATCTTCCGCGCTTGGCGCCGCACGGAGATCGGCAAGATCAAGCCGACGCCGATGACTGTGATGACAATTAAGAAGGACGGAACGGAGTGGCGGCGTCATACCTACGATACAGGCATGAATTGGCACCCGTTCCCGGCGCCTGACGGCCACCACTACGTCTTCGTGCGCGCGGTGAGCGCCACGGACTGGCAGGTGTTCATCGGCGATCTCGCCGGCGGGGAGCCCAAGCAGCTCACCTTTGGCGGGAATTTCAACGGCATGGCGCACATGTCCCCGAATGGCGAGAAGATGGTGTTCTCCCGCGGTACCGGCAAAGGCTTCATGCAGGGGATCCGGACCTTCGTCATGGATATGCGCTCCATGAAGCTCGGCCCGGAGAACTACGTGAAGTGGAATTCGGCCTGGGGTCAGGCCATGCAGCCCGATCCAGGCGATACCAAGGCCAACTGACGCCGCTAGCGGGCTTCCGCGCGGCGGTGATATTCTCCGGGTCTGCTAGCCCGCGCGTGATCAGGAAAAGTGGGTACCGGTTTTCCGTCTGATCACGCGCTTCCTGTTTGAATGAGGGCGCGATCGCGATCGCGCCCTCGGCCCGGAGTTTTCAGATGCGCAGCGCCGCCGAGAGCAATTCACCCGTCATCTCCACGACGGAGTGGCGTGTGCGCGTCGAACTGGCCGCGGCGCACCGCATCGCCAACATGCATGGCTTCAACGAAGGCATCTTCAACCATTTCACCGTGAACGTGCCGGGCAAGCCGGGCCGGTTCTACGTGATCCCCTTCGGCCTCCATTGGTCGGAAGCGAAGGCCAGCCACATGCTTGAAGTCGACTTCGACGGCAATGTGGTGGCGGGTGAGGGAGAGTGTGAACGCTCCGCCTTCTGCATCCATGCGCCCATTCACAAGCTCAATCCGGACGCGACCTGCGTGTTCCACACTCACATGCCGTACGCGAGCGCCTTCACGCGCATCGAAAACGGCCGCCTGGAGCCGACGGGTCAGACCGAGGCGGGCATGGCCAGCATGTCGGGCTATGACGACATTTACACGGGCCTTGCCTTGGATCCCGAGGAGGGTGCGCGCCTCGCGGGTGTGCTCGCCAACAAGAAGATCCTGTTCATGGCGAACCACGGTGTTCTCGTGATCGGCAAGTCCATCGCCGAGACTTATGATCGTCTCTACTACCTGGAGCGCGCCTGCCAGGTGCAGATGCTGGCGATGGCGACGGGCCGTCCGCTGAAGAAGCTGCCGCAGGCTGTAATCGACCGGACCATCGAGCAATTCCGCACCGCGCCCAAGTACGGATCGCGCCCGGCGTATGAGCATCATTTCGATGCGCTCATGCGCGTGATCGACAAGTCCGGCACGGACTATAAGAACTAAAATCGGTTCAGCACACTTTACTGTCACCCCGGACAAGGCGCGAAGCGCCGCGATCCGGGGTCCAGGGTTGCATGCTCAGCGTTTCATTTATTTTGGATCCCGGCTCGCGCTTCGCTTGGCCGGGATGACAATCGTGGTTGGTTGCTAAGGCGCCACCGTCAGCACCGGGTAGGAGATGTTGCCGAAGGTCTGGGTGTAGTTCTTCACCTTCGGACTCAGCCCATCGAGGCCCACCGGCTCGAACAGCGGCACGACGGCGGCCTGCTCATGGGTGCGCCGGAGGACCTTGTGGATCAATTCCAGACGCCGCTTGGGATCGAACGTGGTGCGCGCTTCGGCGATCACCGGCGTGAGCATCTCGTCGCAATACCAGGGCGCTTGCCACACACAGGCATGGAGCCGGAACGGCCAGAGGGTGTCGCCGGCCGGCAGGTCCTCGAATTCCAGCCCGAACGCCTGCGCGGTCCAGCCGCCGTAGCGTACATGCTGCACGATCTGCGGCCACGGCACCGGGCGGATTTCCATCTTGATGCCGACCTGCGCCAGAGAATGCGCGATCTGTTCCATGATCGCCGACATGTCCGCGCCGCCGGCGTTGTTCATCTCATAGACGAAGGAGAATCCGGCCGGGAGCCCGGCCTCCTTCAGCAGCGCCTTCGCTTTCGCGGGATCGTAGGGGTACGGCTTGAGGCTCGGATCGTATTCCGGATTGATGCGCGCGGTCACTTGGCTCGCCGGCGGCACCAGCCCGTGCAGAATCTGCTTGGCGATGGTGTCGCGGTCGATGGCGTAATTCACGGCTTGCCGCACGCGGACGTCCTTGAAGGGTGAGCCCGGCAGCAGCGCGTTCAAGGTCATCACGTCGACGGACGACACCGGCCGCTGTGCCGTACGAAAACCGGCGGCTTCCAGTGTCTCGACATTCTCAGGCCCGAGGTCCGCGGCGATATCGATGCGGCCCGACAGCAGGGCCTGGACACGCGTTGTGGCGATGGGAAGGTTTAGGATCTCCAACCGGTCCGCGACCGGCGCGCGCCAGGATTTCTTGAACGCGGTCAGCGTGACCCGCG
This sequence comes from Rhodospirillaceae bacterium, assembly GCA_965279655.1. Taxonomy (GTDB): domain Bacteria; phylum Pseudomonadota; class Alphaproteobacteria; order Rhodospirillales; family Rhodospirillaceae; genus SCTM01. Next base: position 1,841,798 of record OZ257255.1, on the reverse strand, counting down.
CGGTCTCCCACTTCTCCACGGCGAAGGAGCCGGTGCCGATAGGGGCGAGGGTATAACCGTCAAGTCCCACCTTCTTCCAGTGAGCCGGCGCGACAATCGGAATGATCGCCATGCGTCGCGCGAAGCCGGGGTCCGGCAGCTTGGTCTTGAACTCCACCGTCAGGGGATCGACCGCGCGAATGCTGACGATGTTCTGCACTTCCGCCGCCATGATCTGGCGGAAGGCTTCGGGCGTTTTCAGGAAGTTATAAGAGAACACCACGGCGTCGGCGTTCATCGCCTCGCCGTTAGAGAACACGACATTCGGCCGCAGGTTCACGACCCAGGTCAGCTGATCCGTGTTGCGCCAACTCAGCGCCAGGGCCGGCTGCGGCTGCATGCCTTCGCCGAGCTGAGTCAGTGCGTCGAAGACCGCGCGCATACTCAGCAGGGCCGCACGGGATGTGGCGTCAAACGGCGCGGCGTTGCTGGGCGGGAACGAGGGCAGGCCGATGCGCACGGTTGCGGCGGCGCACGTCCCGCTCGCCAAAATCATCGCTGCCGTGGCGAGGGCCCGGAACATCAGGTGATCGCGGCCGAACGGCGCACGCCCTCGAACATGGATGATTTCATGAGATGCGCTTTCATGCGCGCACGATCCGCCGTGATCGCTTTCATCTCGTCCATGATCTGGCGGCGCTTCGCCGGGTCTTTCTCGTTCATGCGGCCACGGGTCTTGTCGGATTGGAGCAGGATCTCGTCGTAAGCAATCGGCCGCCGCTTGCGGTCATAGAGATCGAGCTGCGCATCCGACGCGCCTTGCTTCAGCATCGCGATGAGGCAGTCCGCGAGGCAGAAGGCATCATGGACGCCGCCGTTCAGCCCCATGCCGCCCGATGGGCTGTTGATGTGGGCCGCGTCGCCCGCCACCACGATCCGGCTGTTGCGATAGTTCGGCACGATGCGCATGTGCACGGTGTAGGCGCGCTTCTCGCGCACCTCATATGGCTCCGGCTTTGCGACGATCTCCTGCAGCTTCGCCTCGATAGAGGCCGGGGTGAGTTGTTCCTCCAGCGGCATGTCGTCGCGCGGGAAAATCCCGGTGCGCCATTGGCTCGGCACCCGCAGCAGGCTGAAATGCCCGCCATTCTCGTGCCAGCAGTAGGACACGACGGAGATTTCTTCCAGGTACTCGTGGAACGGGAAGGGTGTCGTGGCGATGATGGTGGTGCCGGGATAGGTCTTGCCCGTCAGCGAAAGCCCCGCCGCCTTGCGCACGATGCTGCGCACGCCGTCACAACCGACGACATACTTCGCGCGGTATTGCTCCACGTTGCCATTGTGCTCCGCGTCCACGCTGACGCCGTCGTCGCTCTGCGTCACGCCGGTAGCGCGGCGGTCGAACTTGATCTGCACGTTTTTGCGCGTCTGCACTTGGGCCAAGAGCAGCTTGGAGAGCTTCCATTGCTCGCACTGCAGGCGAAAGGGGTAGCGAGTCTCGTCCGCCAGCACGGACATGTCGAACACCGCGCGCTCACCGCTCGGGTGCCAGCGCAGCTGCCAGGTGGGGCAGATCATGCCTTGATCGATCAGGCTCTGGGTGAGGCCCAGCCGCTCCAGCATCTCGAGCGTCGGCGGGTGGAAGGTGGAGGCGCGCAGGTCCGTCGCCTGATCGGTCTCGGCTTCGAGCACGAGCGTGTCGATGCCGGCTTCGCCCAACAGGTTCGCGAGCGTCAGCCCGACGGGCCCGGCGCCGACAACGATGACTTCGGCGGAATTGGATACGGGCGGCATCGGAACCTGTCTACGGTGAAGCGCCATTGTGGCGCATCAGGACCGTATGCGTCACCGCGAAGTGAGAGCCGTTCCATGCCCTGAGACGAAATAAACGTCGGAGAAAAAATTACCCCGGGTCCAGCCTTTCTGGCCAGAAACCCGGGGGTGTGGTCACCTCGTAAAACCCATTTTTCGCGGAAGAGACGGGGAGGAGGCGTCCCCGGCCTGACGGGCGTTCTTCCTTTAGGGCTATTCCTTCGTGACGCCGCGCACTTCCACCAGTTGCGAGGCGATCGCTTCGTTGACTTCGTTGTAGGCGGCTTCCAGTTCTTGGATCTTCAGCCGCAGGCCGCGCATCTGATCGAGTTCCGCGTCGGTGATCGGCGTACGGTTCGACGCGACGGTCAGGGTCAGGCCGATGTACTTGGCCTTCAGGTCAGCGAGCATCTTGGCGAGATCGATCATCTCGCGCGGATCGATCACATCCACATGCTTCTTCAAGGAACGTTTCATCTCGTCCTCAACGATGTGCGTAATGTGGCGCGTGAACTGGCTCGCAGTCAGGGGAGGCTGCGAAACAGACCGCGCCTTTGCGCCACCCATGGCGGGGATGGCTTCCGAAACTGACTCGCTGTTGCGATGGCGAGCCGCGATGAAATCGATGACGGACATTTCCAAATCTCTTCTCACGCATGGCCAGACCGCTGATGTGCGGCTCTGCGGTTAGAAGAGCAATATCCGTGCCATTCGAAAATCGCGAATAACTCTGTAATTTCAGATGGTTAATGAGGTATTAAGAGCGCCGGAGCAGCGCTTCCTGCCGGGCGCTTGGCCGCCGCTAGGCAAGCTCTGCCGGGTGCGTCGCGCGCGCTGTGGCTCATGACAGTGCCGCTCGCACGCCGGCGCGCTTTAGCCTTGCCGATCCTCAGACGCGACCGCATCCTGGCGCGCAGGGACGCACGCCGTGCGGCATTCGTGTGAGGGGACGTTACGATGGCTGAGTCAATCGGCGGCAGACTGTTGCGCAAGAAGTCGGTCGCTCAAACCCAACGGGAGGCGGCCTCCCACACCCTCAAACGCACCCTTGGCCCCGTCAATCTCGTCATGCTCGGTGTCGGCTGCATCATCGGCGCCGGGATCTACGTGATGACCGGCCAGGCGGCCGCGACTTTCGCCGGCCCGGCTGTGCTGCTGTCCTTCGTGATCGCCGGAATCGCCTGCGGGTTTGCGGGCCTGTGCTACGCCGAACTCGCTTCCACCATGCCCGTCGCCGGGTCGGCCTATACCTATTCCTATACGAGCATGGGCGAGGTGTTCGCCTGGATCATGGGCTGGCTCCTGGTGCTCGAATACGGCGTAGCAGCGGCAACGGTTGCCGCCGGCTGGTCCGGCTACGTCGCCAGTTTCCTGAACGACTTCGGCATCACGCTCTCATCCGCGGTTTCCACCTCGCTGGTGCAATCCAGCGCGGATGCGGTCGGGCACCTGACGTTCTCGACCACCGGCAACATCAACTTCGTTGCCGCCGGGGGCATTCTCATGGTGACGGTGTTGCTGGTCATCGGGATCTCGGAATCCGCCGCGGTGAACAACGTGATCGTGTTCATCAAGGTCGGCGTGTTGCTCGCGTTCATCCTGATGGGCATCGGCTTCGTGCAGCCGGAGAATTGGACGCCGTTCATCCCGGAGAACCAAGGCGGGTTCACCTACGGGGTCCAGGGCGTCTTCCGCGCGGCCTCGGTGATCTTCTTCGCCTACGTGGGTTTCGAGGCGGTCTCCACCGCCGCGGGTGAATCGCGGAATCCCAACAAGGACATGCCGGTCGGTATTCTTGGCTCTCTGGCGGTTTGCACCGTCATATATATGGCGGTTGCCGCGGTGCTGACGGGCATCGTTCCCTATGCCCAGCTCGGCGTGCGCGAACCCATCGCCCTGGCCGTCGACCGCATGGGCATGCCGTGGTTCTCGTTCCTGATCAAAGTCGGCGCCATTGCGGGCCTGACCTCCGTGATGTTGATCCTCACCTACGGCCAGTCGCGCGTGTTCTACGCGATGGCGCGGGACGGCCTGCTGCCGCGGGCGTTCGCGACCATCCATCCGAAGTTCCGTACGCCGTGGATCGGCACCATCGTGCTCGGCCTGCTGATCGCGCTGGCGTCTTCGTTGCTGCCGATCACCATCTTGGGCGATCTCGTCAGCTTGGGGACCTCGTTCGCGTTCGCGATGGTGTGCGTCAGCGTCATCTGGCTGCGCAAGACGCGTCCGGATCTGAAGCGTCCGTTCACGGCGCCCTGGGGCATGTGGACGCCGGTGCTGGGGATCGTGTTCGCGGGGATCATGGCCGCGCCGTTGATCATCGACATCATCGCCAAGGCGATGAACGACGATCCGATCCCGGCCTTCATCCTGGGCAGCTATCTGCTTCTCGGTGCGGCGATCTACATCTTCTACGGATATGCGAATTCACGTCTGGGCAAAGGCCTCGACGTGCTGGAAGACGCAGCGCTTCAGGGACCGATGGAGGCGATCGCCCACGGCGTGGACGACCACCGCCGCTAAGGCCTACGGGGTGCTCTCGAAGGCTTTGCCGATCTCATCGGCGGTGCGCTTCATGAACGGCACGTATTTTTCCACGGCCTGGTCCGGCGTCATGGCGGAGCGGATGAAGCGCATCACCAACCCGGCCAGCACACGGCCCTTGGCGAACACCGGCACGGCCAGGTTGAGTTCCACCAAAGCTGGATTGTCGTAGAGCGCCCAGCCGTTCTTGCGCACCTCGGCGAGGATCCGGTTCACCAGCGCCTTGTCGCGGGCGAGCTTGTCCTCGGGGCGCTCGGAGCGCGCCAGAACGTCGAGCATGGTGGAGCGCTGCTCATCGCTGCACATGGCCAGGTGGACGCGGCCGGAGGAACTGCCCAGCACCGGTACGCGCACGCCCGCGGAATAGCGTTCCAGGGCCAGCGGGCTGTCCTTGTCGGTGGTCTCGCGCACCAGCATGGAGGTGCCGTGCAGGGTGGAGATGGCCAGCGGCCACACCACTTCCTTGCCCAGCTTGGTGATCAGGGGCTTGGCGATGTCGTGAACCCAGGCCTCGTCGTCGAAGCCGTCCGACAGGGAGCGAACCTTCAAGGTCAGCCGGTAGCGGTCGTCGCTCGGGTCGCGCAGGGCGAACCCCGACACGCACAGGGTCTCCAGCACCCGGTAGGCGGTCGTGCGCGGCAGCTTCACGGCTTTGGCGATATCCGTGACTGTCGCGCCGTTATGACGATTAAGTTCTTGGAGGGTCTCCAGACCCCTCATGAGTGCCCTGATCGGGCGGACGGAATCGGTGCCGCCGTCGTCGGCGAGGTCGTTGTCTTGATCCTGAACGTCTGACATCGAGCTGATACTTCCCCCTGGCGAAAATCGACCGCAGTATGGCCGTAAGTCAGGCGCTTCAAACCGTTCGTACGTAGTACTGTAGCCGAGCGTCCGTCAGGTGGACACACCTTTCTGTTCGGACGCCGGACCGGAAAGTATGTAGGCCTAGCTTAGGGATAGCGGTCCCTGTATGTCGGTCCAGGCGAGGCCGTATGACCGAGACCGTGGAAAAAGACTTGGCTGGGGACATCCTCAGTATCGACGGGCGCCTGGGCGTTGACCCTGCCGGCGGCCCCGATGCCCGGCGCATGTTCCGGGACGCCCTGGGCCAGTTCGCCACAGGCGTCACGATCATGACCTGCCGCCGGGCGGACGGCTTGACGGCGGGGGTGACCGTCAACTCGTTCAGTTCGCTGTCCTTAGACCCGCCCCTGATCCTGTGGAGCATCGCCAACACCTCCACCTATTTCGGCTGCTTTCAGGCCACGGAACCCTTTGCGGTCAACGTCCTGTCGATGGACCAGGAAGCGCTCGCACGGCAATTCGCCAAGTCCGCGTCGGACAAGTTCCAGGGCATCCAATGTCATGCGGGGCTCGATGGCGTGCCGCTGCTCGACGGCTGCGTGGCCTACCTCGAGTGCTCCACGGAAGCGCGCTATCCGGGTGGCGACCATGAGATCATCGTTGGGCGTGTGCGCCGAATCTTCAACGTGGGCCGCCGGCCGTTGCTGTTCCACGGCGGCAACTTCCAAGGCCTTGCCAGTACTGTTTGATTGATCGCTGGTCGAACACTCGGGGTGGGGGTCTTGCACCTCCCCTGACCGTCTGGCACACCCCGCAGATCAACGAAAATTCACCGCGACAGGAGAGTGTGATGGCGTTTCCCGGCAAAGATCCGGTGATCGTCGCGGGGGCCGGTCCGGTTGGCGGTACCTTCGCGCTGTATCTCGCCAAGGAGGGCTTCAACGTCGTCCTGCTTGAGAAGCACGCCGTGCTTCCGGAGGACTTGCGCGCCTCCACGTTCCATCCGCCCAGCCTCGATATGCTCGATCGGTTGGACCTGACGAACCGCCTGATCAACATGGGACTGGTGGTGCCGAAGTATCAGTTTCGCGAGCGCCGCTCGGGCGACTACGCGGAATTCGATCTCGCGGTGTTGAAGAACGATACGAAGCATCCCTATCGTCTGCAGTGTGAGCAGTGGCGCCTCAACCAGCTGTGCGTCGAGGAACTGCACAAGATCCCCAACGCCAAAGTATTGTTCTCCCACGACGTGGTGGACGTTTCGCAGGATGCGGACGGCGTGAACGTGACGGTCGACTCGCCCGAGGGCCGTAAGACCATCCGCGGCTCCTATGTCGTCGGCGCGGAAGGCGCGAATAGTTTCGTCCGTCAGAAGTCCGGCATCGAATACGAAGGCTTTACCTACCCTGAGAAGTTCCTGGTTGCCTCGACCCGTTTCCCGCTGGAGATCTACCTCAAGAACATCGCCGGCGTGAACTACATCTCCGATCCGGAGGAGTGGTGCATCGTCCTGCGTTGCTCCGATATGTGGCGCGTGTTGTTCCCGACCAAACCGGGAACCGACGAAAAGGTGCTGCTGTCCGACGAATACATCCAGAGCGAAATGCACAAAGTCGCGCCGAAGAGGGGCGATTTCCACATCGGTCACCGCACGCTCTACAACGTCCATCAGCGCGTCGCTTCGACCTATCGCAAGGGCCGTGTCCTGCTGGCCGGCGATTCCGCGCACATCAACAATCCGATCGGCGGCATGGGCATGAACGGCGGGCTGCACGACGCCTTCAATCTTGCCGAGAAATTCTTGGATCTGCGCGCGGGCAAGGTGGACGAGAGCATCCTCGACGTTTACGACCGCCAACGCCGCCTGACGGCGACGAAATTCGTGCAGGAACACACGATCAACAATAAGAAGATGCTCGAGGACACGGATCCCGATTCATCGAAGAAGCGCCTCGCGCAGATGAAGAAGACGGCCGAGGACCCGAAGCTGCTACACGACTTCCTGATCCGCACCTCCATGATCAGCGTTGTGCGCGAGTCCTATCAAATTACCTGAGACGCAGGAGCGCACCCCCGTGACGATGAAGTACCCGTTTTCCGCGATCTCCAAGCGCGGCAAGTTGAAGTTCCCTGACAACAAGAAGGTCGCGTTGATTCTGACCTTCAACCTTGAAACCTGGGACATGACGAAGGACACGGACAAGGCGTACTACGCCGGTGGTCCGCCGATCCTCCCGGACGTCTTGCCGGGCAATGTCGCCGACTTCCCCAACTTCACCTGGCGTGAATACGGCCAGCGTGTCGGCATCTGGCGTCTGTTCGATACCTTCGACAAGTTGAAGGTGCCGGCAAGCTGCACCATCAACGCCAAGACCGCCTTGATCCGCCCGGATATCGCCAACGCCCCGAAAGAGCGCGGCTGGGAAGTGGTCGCTCACAACTACGAGCAGGGCGAACTGCTGACCGACTTCGCGAAGGACCCGAAGAAGGAGCGCGAGATCATCGAGGCGACCCTGAAGGTCTACAAGGAATTCTACGGCAAGCCCGCCAAGGGCTGGCTGTCGTCGTCCCTGCGCGGCACGGTGAACACGCCGGGCATCCTGAAGGAACACGGCCTGATCTTCTACTGCGACATCATGAACGACGATCAGCCGTTCCTGCTGGAGACCGATCATGGTCCGATCGTGTCCACGCCGTACACGAACGAGATCAACGACTTCACGATCTTGACCCGTCGCGGCCACAACACGGACGAGTTCCGCGATATCCTGAAGGAGGAACTCTCCCAGCTTCTCAGCGAAGCGGAAGAGCAGGGGTCGGGCCGCATGATGAACGTGGGCTTGCACCCGCACGTCGCCGGGCGCGCCTATCGCGTTCGCGCGGTGAGGGAGTTCCTGGAGTTCGCCAAGAAGCAGCCGGGCGTGTGGTTCACCACGCGCGAAGAACTTGCGACCTGGTACCTCGACACCGGCCACAAGGGTCACATCGTCTAGCCGTCCAAGGAGCCCCGGTATGAACGTCGTCGTCGATATTAAAAATATCAAGCCGGCGACGGCCGGGGCTCAGGCCTTCCTCAAGGCCAAAGACAAGAAGATGCTGATCGGCGGCGAATGGGTCGACGCCGCCTCCGGCAAGCGCATCGACAGTCGCGATCCCGCCACCGGGGAAGTGATCGGCACCGTTCCCGCGGGATCGAAGGCCGACGTGGACCGCGCCGTGAAGGCCGCGCGTGAGTCCTTCGACAAAGGCGTGTGGCGCAACATGGTCCCGGACCAGCGCGCCCGCATCCTCTGGAAAATCTCCGAGCTGATTGAAGCGAATATCGACGAACTCGCGGAACTCGAAACTCTCGACCAGGGCAAGCCGCTGTTTGTCGGACGCTGGGCGGAAATCCCCGGTGCCGCGGCACAGTTCCGTTATTTCAGCGGCGTGACGACGCGGCTCGAAGGCAACACGATCTCCACGTCCATTGCCTATCAGCCGCCGGGCAAGCAGGTGTTCGCCTACACCTTGAAGGAACCCATCGGCGTGGTCGGCGCGATTACGCCCTGGAACAGCCCGTTGGTGCTGGAGGCGATGAAGATCGCGCCGTGCCTCGCGGCGGGATGCTCCATGATCCTCAAGCCGGCGGAGGACACCTCGCTCACCGCGATCCGGCTTGGCGAACTCATCATGGAAGCCGGCGTGCCGCCGGGCGTGTTCAACATCGTCACAGGTTTCGGCGCGGAAGCCGGCCAGGCGCTGACCGAACATATGGACGTGGACAAAATCGCGTTCACAGGCTCCACCGCGACCGGGCGGAAAATCTTGCAGTCCGCGCAGGCCAGCAACCTAAAGAAGGTTGCACTGGAACTCGGCGGTAAGAGTCCGACGATTGTCTTGGCCGATGCGGATATGGATATCGCCATCGGCGGTGCGGCTAACGCGATCTTCTTCAACGGCGGGCAGGTGTGCGTCGCCGGCTCGCGGCTCTATGTGGAGAAGAAGGTGTTCGACAAGGTCGTCGGCGGCATCGCGGATATCGCCAAGAGCATGACGCTTGGTCACGGCCTCGATCCGGCCACTCAGATCGGCCCCCTGGTCAATCGCATCCAGGCGGACAAGGTAAAGAGCTACATCGACGGCGGCGTGAAGGCGGGGGCGGAGATCGTCACCGGTGGCCAACAGGGTGGCGGCGCCGGCACGTTCATCACGCCCACCGTGATCGCCAAGACGCGGCCCGACATGGCCATCGTCCAGGAGGAGATTTTCGGGCCGGTCGTCGTGGCGCAGCCCATCGAAAGCCTGGACGATATCCCGAACCTCGCCAACGACAGCCGTTACGGGCTCGCTGCCAGCATCTGGACTCAGGATGTGAGTAAGGCGATGCGTTTACCGCCGGCGATCAAGGCCGGGACGGTGTGGGTGAACTGTCACCTGATGTTCGACGCCAGCCTGCCCATCGGCGGCTACAAGGAATCCGGCTGGAGCCGGGATTCGGGATCACAAGCCGTTGAGAATTACCTGGAGACCAAGAGCGTCTGCATGGTGGTGTAACGGAACCGTCATCGGCTAACATTCTCGGGTTATCCGGGGAGGGAGTTGCCGTGTTCCGTATCGCCGTCGTTCTCGCTGCCGTATCTTGCATCGCGTCCGCCGAGGCGCAGGTTCCGGAAGCACAGCCGTTCCCGCCCAATCCGCCCATCGCGGCGCCGGTCGATCAGCCCTATCCGGGAACGCTTTCCGTCAAGGTGGACGCCACCGATCTCGACCGCCGCATCATGCAGGTGCAAGAGCGTATTCCGGTGAAAGCCGGTCCGCTCACGCTGCTGTTTCCGGAATGGCTGCCGGGCCAGCATGCACCTAACGGCCGGGTCGACCGTCTCGCCGGATTGATGATCAGCGCCAACGGTCAGCCCATTCAATGGCGCCGCGATTCCGCGGACGTTTTCGCGTTCCATCTCGACGTGCCCCAGGGTGTCGACGCGATCGATCTCACCTTCCAGTCTCTCACTGCGCTCACGGGCGGTCAGGGGCGGGTCATGATGTCGGCGGATATGCTCCACATCAAATGGCACGACGTGATGCTCTATCCGGCCGGCTATTTCGCACGCCGGATCCCGGTCGCGCTCGAGCTGACTGTCCCGCAAGGGTGGGACATCGCGACCGCCCTGGACGTGGCTTCGAAGACAGACAATCGCACCGTCTTCAAGACGGTCGATTTCGACACGGTCGTGGACTCGCCCCTGATCGCGGGCCGCTACGGCAAGAAGATCGACCTCGACCCGAACGGTCGTTCGCGGGTGATGTTGAACGTCTTCGCCGACAAGGAAGAGTTGCTCGAAACCAAGCCCGCGCACATCGACGCCCATCGCAATCTCGTGAAACAGGCCGACAAGCTGTTCGGCGCGCGGCACTTCGATCACTACGACTTTCTCCTGTACCTGACCGACAAGATCGCCGGCGATGGGCTCGAACATCACCGCTCGAGCGAGAATGGCACCAACCCCAAATACTTCACCGAATGGGACAAGTCCTCGGCGGGTCGCGACCTGCTGCCGCACGAGTACGCCCATTCCTGGAACGGCAAGTTCCGCCGTCCCGCGGACCTGTGGACGCCGAACTTCAATGTCCCGATGCGCGATTCCTTGCTGTGGCTCTACGAAGGCCAGACCCAGTATTGGGGATACGTTCTCTCCGCGCGCTCCGGCATGCTGTCCAAGCAGAACGTGCTCGACGCCTTCGCCGGTATCGCCGCGGCCTATGACGCGCGGGTGGGCCGTACCTGGAAGAATCTCCAGGACACCACCAACGATCCGATCTCGGCGAACCGCCGTGCGCAGCCGTGGGCCAGCTGGCAGCGCAGTGAGGACTACTACAACGAAGGTCTGTTGGTCTGGCTGGACGCGGATACCCTCATCCGCGAGATGTCCGGCGGCAAGAAGTCGCTCGACGATTTCGCCCGTGCGTTCTTCGGCATCGAGGATGGCCGCTGGACGCCGGTGACCTATACCTTCGAGGACATCGTCAAGACGCTCAACGGCGTTCAGGCCTACGACTGGGCCAGTTTCCTGCGCGAGCGGCTCGATGGCCACAGTGCCCGCGCTCCGCTCGATGGCATTCCGCGCGGCGGCTACAAGTTGGAGTACGCGGACAAGCCGACCGACTACGCCAAGGGCATCGAGACCCAGAATAAGACCACCGATCTTGCGTATTCCCTCGGCTTCTCCCTGCGGCAAGACGGCGAGATCTCCGGCGTGCTGTGGGATAGCGAGGCCTTCAAGGCGGGGCTCGTCACCGGTGTACGCATTGTCGCGGTCGACAATATCGCCTACGACGCCGACCGGTTGAAAGAGGCGATCAAGGCCAAGAAGAAGGTCGAGCTCTTGATCCGGCGTGGCGATAAGTTTTCGACGCTCAGCTTCGAGAACAAGGACGGCTTGCGCTATCCCAAGCTTGAGAAGGTCGGCGGTAAGGCCCCAGGCCGCCTGGACGACATCCTGGCCGCCAAGAAATAGCTAGCTGAAGGGCCGCGTCACAAAGCGGCGGATCTTCACCAGGCCGGCGCGGATGGTGGAGACCGCCGCGTCTTCCGGCGTGGCGGCAAGCTGAAGGCCGGCGCGCGTCACGTGACCCTCGACGACTTCGCGCGCAACGATCACCGCCGCGCCGAGACGCAAATGGTCACCGACCTCCGGTGAATCGTCGAAGCGGGATGCGAACAGCGAGTCGATGGTCATCTCGCCGGTGGCGGGTCCGAGCTTCAAGTCGTAGAAGCCGCCGACCTCGCGCAGGGACACATTTCCATTGAACATGAATTCGCCGAAGAACGGCTCGTCCGCCGTCAGCAGTTCTTCGTGGGCGGCAAAGAATCCGTCGAGTTGGGCGGCGCGTTCCGGCGGCGCGAGATAGTAGGCCGTATCTCCGTTGCGCAATGGGCCGGCGTCCGTGGGCATGACGACAGCTTCGTCGCGGATGACGAAGGCCGGCCGCGCCCAGCGGGGCACCGCCGCGCCGTTCATGACCGCGCTTTCCGCCAATACCGGATAGCCGACCATCTCCAGGGTCAACTGGCCCGGCAGGTCGAGTTCCACGCGGCGCACAGGCGCAGTCACGCGGGGTAGGGCGATATCAAGCTTCCGGGCCGTGAAGGTCAGGCTCCAGCCTTGGATCAGGAGCGACAGCAGCACCACCACGAAGGCAACGTTGAAATACAAGTCCGCACCGGGAACGCCGGACAGGGTCGGGATCGCGGCCAGGAAGATGCTGACGGCGCCGCGCAGGCCGACCCAGGAGACGAATGTCTTTTCCCGCCACGAGAATCCAAACGGCGTGAGGCAGAGCCACACGGCCACGGGCCGTGCCGCCAGGATGAGCACAGCGGCCAGGATCGTGGCTGGGACCAGCACCGTCACCAACCGCGTCGGCGTCACCAATAAGCCCAGCACCAGGAACATGACGATCTGGCACAACCATGTCGCCGCGTCGTTCACCGTCACGATGCTGGCGGCGGCGCGCAGGGGCCGGTTGCCGAGGATGAGTCCGGCCAGGTACACGGCGAGGAACCCGCTGCCGTGCAGCACCGCCGTCAGTGCGTAGATCACGATCGCCATGGCGATCACCATCAACGGGTGCAGGCCACCGGGAAGGTTGACTTTGTTGAGCAGCCAGGACGCCGCCAAACCACCGACCACCCCGCCCAGCACACCGATGGACGCTTCGGTGGCGAGCTTGATGAGGATGACCACAGCTGCATCCCAGCCGCTGCCGGTGCTCAAGGCCCCTTGGGCCAAGATGAGTTCGACCAGGACAACCGTGAGGAACACCGCCACTGGATCGTTGGTGGCGGATTCCATCTCGATGGCGGCGCCGACCCGCTGCTTGAGCTGCATGCCGCCGGCATGGAGCAGGAAGAACACGGCCGCTGCGTCCGTGGATGCGACGATGGCGCCGAGCAGGAATCCCTGGAGCAGAGGAATATTGAAAATGTAACTCGCGGCCGCGCCGGCCAGCGCCGTGGTGATCAACACGCCCGCCGTCGCCAGCATGGTGGCGGGGACCACGGCGCCCCGCAGCTTGGTCAGGTGGGTCCGCAAGCCGCCGTCGAACAGGATGATGGCCAGCGCGAACGAGCCGATCATGTAGGTCAGGCGATAGTCGCTGAAATGGAACTCTCCGGGCCCGTCCTCGCCCGCCAGCATGCCGATCACAAGAAAGACCAGCAGCAAGGGAGCGCCGAATCGGGTCGCGACGAGACTCGAGAAGATCCCCAACAGCACCAGGGCGCCGCCGGCGAGCAGGAACAGATTCGTGACGGCGATGCTCTCCATGGTCCGGATGGTAGACGGCGCGTCCTTGCGATAAAACCATTAATCTCGGTCCGTCAGCGAGTCGTGGGGTCCGCCGTGAACAAAACCGCTTACGCCATTACCGATCACGCGGCGCTGCGGCGTGTCTACAAGGCGCCCGGCGAGAGCGCGGTGAAGAAGGACATTGGTCGCATCGATGCCCATGTGCGGCACTTCCTCGCGAAGAGCCCGTTCGCGGTGATCGCGACGTCAAATGCAGCGGGCGTGCAGGATGCGTCGCCCAAGGGAGGACCGCCGGGGTTCATTGTGGCCTTGGATGAGCGCACGCTTCTGATCCCGGATTGGCCGGGGAACAATCGCCTCGACAGCCTTGAGAACATCCTCGTCAACCCGCGGGTCGGCATCCTCGCGTTCCTGCCGGGCGTGAATGAGATGCTGCGGATGAACGGCCGCGCCGAGATCACGACGGATCCGGATCTGCGCGCCCAACTGTCAACCGACGGCAAGCTGCCCATCAGCGTCATCGTGGTGACGGTAGAGGAGGTTTATCTGCATTGTGCGCGGGCCCTGCAACGCTCCGCCCTGTGGAATGCCTCGAAACAAATCGACCGCAAGAGCTTTCCGACCCTGGGCGCAATCCTCGCAGATCAGGTCGCGGGCTACGACGGACCGGGAGCGGACCAGCGCCTAGCGGCGCGGGCAGGGGACCTCTACGGAGCCTAGGAAGGAAATCATCGCATGACCAACCCACTTCCCGCCGCCGCGGCAGGCCGCTTCACCTTTCCGGGCACCTCGATTTCCGTCAATCGGATGGGGTACGGCGTGATGCAGTTACCCGGTCCGTACGTCTTCGGCGAACCCAAGGATACCGTTGAAGCGCGCGCCGTCCTGCGCGAGGCCCTGGACCTCGGTGTCGACCATCTCGACACGAGCGATTTCTACGGTCCCCACGTGGCCAATCGCCTGATCCGCGAGGTGCTGTTCCCCTATCCGCAGGCGCTGACAATCGTGACCAAGATCGGCGCGTGGCGGGACGCGAAGGGCGGCTGGAACCTCGACCGCACGCCGGATTTCTTGCGCAAATCAGTCGAAGACAATTTGCAGCGGTTGGGTCTCGATCGCATGGCCATCGTCAACCTGCGCATGGGCGGCCCGGAGGACGACATCGCCGCGCCCATGCGGGCGATGCGGGCGATGCAAGAGGAGGGGCTGCTCGCCCACATCGGCATCAGTACCGTGGATGCGGCGCAATTGCGCATCGCGCGCGACATCGCCCCGATCGTCTGCGTGCAAAACCACTACAACCTGGTCCATCGGCACGATGATGCCATGATCGACGCGCTCGCCGAGGACGGCATTGCCTACGTCCCTTATTTCCCGCTCGGCGGCTTCACGCCGTTCCAGACCGACGAACTAAACCGGGTCGCCGCGGAAATGGGACAGACACCGCAGAGCGTCGCCCTGGCTTGGCTGCTACATCGCAGCCCGAATATCCTGCTCATTCCCGGCACCTCCCGTCGCGCGCACCTCCGCATGAATGTCGCGGCCGCAGGGCTGGCGCTGAGCGAGGCGCACCTGCGCGGGCTCAACGCCATCGCGGGTATGCGCTGAGTGCCGCAAATGGCTGGAAACACTCATATGTCGTTCTCATGCCCGCGCTTGCGAAAGAGACACCCGCGCACCATATAAGTGGTGTATGATGACGCATCGACATCGTGGTCCTCCACGATGTTACGTTGTCCCCTTTCCCCCAACCCGTCCCGATCTAAGGCCGTCCGGCGGCATCGTACGCCGGGAGAGACGCCATTCCGCGGCTTGGATCTGCAGGTCCAGCAACCGTGGCCCCTTGAGGGGAAGCGCCGAGGACCTCGCAGCCCAGGCTTTCGGTTAGCACGACGCGGACAAGACGACCCTCGTATCTGTTCTGGTTTCCCCAGCACATACGCACGCCTCGTGGTCAATCGACCTCGAGTTCATCTGTATTTTGCGAGGCTCTCATGACCGACGCTCCGAAAGTCATTCCGATCGAAAACAAAGACGCCGCCATTCCCGCGGAAAAGAAGGCCGACGTTGTTGCTCCGGCGACCGCCGTGCCGGCCGCGGCGCCTGAAGTCGAGAAGAAGTAGTTCAGGCCTTCGCGAATGGCCGCGGACGAGCCGGGCGTCTTCGATCGCCGGATCAACTGCGGCACGCGCGTGGCTTCGTGTTCGTTTCACCGGGGCGGGCTTGCCCGTCTCGGTGAACCTTATCGCCGTCGCGAGACCGATATGGAACGACCGCGCGCACCGCGGGAAATGTGTGTCGTGTTTCGTATCCGGCAAACGCCGCAACACTGAGGGCATTACGCCATGAAGAATGTCAGCGCGAAATTCCGACCCCTGCACGATCGGGTGCTGGTGAAGCGCCTCGATGCCGAGGTGAAGACCAAGGGCGGAATTCTCATTCCGGATAACGTCAAGGAAAAGCCCGTCGAAGGTGAAGTGATCGCCGTCGGCGCCGGCAAACGCGGGGAAGACGGCATTCTCCGCCCGCTCGACGTCAAGAAGGGCGACCGGGTCATTTTTGGAAAGTGGTCTGGCACCGAAATCAAATTGAACGGCGACGAGCTCGTGGTCATGAGCGAATCGGACATCATGGGCATCGTCGAAGACGAAGCCGTGACAAAAAAGAAAGCCGCTTAGGCCGCATCCGCGCCCGAGCTTCAAGATCTAGCAGGAGAAGACAGTCATGGCCGCCAAAGACGTGAAATTCGGCGCCGACGCGCGGGACCGCATGCTGCGGGGCGTGGAAACGCTCGCCAACGCCGTAAAGGTCACGCTCGGTCCCAAGGGCCGCAACGTGCTGTTGGAGAAGTCTTACGGCTCTCCGCGTATCACCAAGGACGGTGTTACCGTCGCGCGCGAGATCGAGCTGACGGACAAGTTCGAGAACATGGGCGCGCAGCTGGTGCGCGAGGTCTCCTCGAACACCAATGAGCGGGCCGGCGACGGCACCACCACGGCGACGGTCCTCGCCGCCGCCATCATGCGCGAAGGCATGAAGTCGGTCGCGGCCGGTATGAACCCGATGGATCTCAAGCGCGGCATCGACAAGGCCGTAGACGTGGCGGTCGCGGAACTCTCAAAGATGTCAAAGCCGGTTCAGACCAATCGCGAGATCGCCCAGGTCGGCACCGTATCCGCCAACGGCGAAGCCGAGATCGGCGACATCATCGCCAAGGCGATGGACAAGGTGGGCAAGGAAGGCGTGATCACGGTTGAAGAAGCCAAGGGCATGGAGACCGAGCTCGAACTGGTCGAAGGTATGCAGTTTGATCGCGGTTGGCTGTCGGCTTACTTCGTCACCAATGTCGAGCGCATGACGGTGGAGCTTGAGCGCCCCTATATCCTCATCCATGAGAAGAAGCTGTCGGATCTGGCGACGCTGTTGCCGGTCCTCGAAGCCGTGGTCAAAGCGGCGCGGCCGCTCCTGATCATCGCCGAGGAAATCGAGGGCGACGCGCTTGCCGCCCTGGTGGTGAACAAACTGCGCGGCGGGCTCAAGGTCGCCGCGGTGAAGGCGCCCGGTTACGGCGATCGCCGTCGGGCCATGCTGGACGACATCGCCATCCTCACCGCCGGCCAGGTGATCTCGGAAGAGATGGGTCTCAAGCTCGAGAACGTAACCCTGGCGATGCTCGGCCAAGCCAAGCAGGTCAAGATCGACAAGGAGTTCACCACGATTGTCGACGGTGGCGGCAAGAAGAATGAAATCGACAGCCGTTGCGAACAAATCCGCAAACAGATCGCCGATATCACCTCCGACTACGACAAAGAGCAGCTGCAAGAGCGCTTGGCGAAGTTGTCCGGGGGCGTGGCCGTGATCAAGATCGGCGGCGCGACCGAGATGGAAGTGAAGGAAAAGAAGGATCGCGTTGACGACGCCCTCAACGCGACCCGTGCGGCCGTGGAGGAAGGCATCGTTCCCGGCGGCGGCGTGGCGCTTCTGCGCGCGTCCAAGCGCTTGACGAAAGTAGACACGGACAACGACGACCAGAAGACGGGCGTCGAGATCGTACGTCGCGCGCTGTTGATGCCGCTGCGTCAGATCGCCGAGAACGCCGGCGACGACGGGGCCGTGATTGCCGGCAAGGTCAGCGATTCCAAAGACGCCAACTTTGGCTACGACGCGCAGGGTGGTGCCTATGTCGATATGGTCAAGGCCGGCATCATCGATCCGACGAAGGTCGTGCGGATTGCCTTGCAGGACGCGGCCTCAATCGCGGGTCTCCTGATCACCACCGAAGCCATGATCGGTACGGCCTAGCGAGGCGTGAATGAGATTCTTGATTGAGCGCACGTCGAGCATCCAGATGGGCAGCACGGAGCCGCCCGCCCCAGGTGCTGTGCGTACGGAGAACGGCAAGGCTTGGCAGATCGAGTTCGCCAGCCTTGAAGAACTGACCGACATGATCGGCACGCTCGAAGAGCCGCTCATTCTGAGCCGACGGCAGGGTCCGAACGGGCCTGTGGCGATCGAGATCTATGACGATATGCGCGAAGAGAATTTGTAGGAATGACAGTCATGAAAAACACGACAAACTTCATCCCGGGCTCTTACGTGGTGTATCCGGGCCATGGGCTCGGCAAGGTGACGAGCCTCGAATCCCAGACCTTTGCCGGTCAGGAAGTCCGTTGTCTCGTGATCACCTTCGACCACGATCGCATGACTTTGAAGGTGCCTGTGAGCAAAGCGAGCGCGTCCGGCCTGCGCGGGCTTTCGACGCCGAGCCATATGGAAAAAGCGCTCACCACCATGACCGGCCCTGCGAGCGGCAAGAAGGTGATGTGGAGCCGCCGCGCCACCGAATACGCGGCCAAGATCAAGTCGGGCGATCCCGTCTCGATCGCGGAGGTGGTTCGCGACCTGCACCGCGCCGAAGACCAGCCGCAGGGCTCCTATAGTGAGCGGCTGCTTTATGAGCAGGCCCGGGACCGGTTGACGCGGGAAGTCGCGGCCGTCGAGGGCATCGAAGTCGATGCGGCGACCACAAAGCTGGAAACACTCCTGAAGGCCGCGTAGCGTGTCACAAACGTTCGAAAAGACGTTCAGCGTCACGCCGCGTGGAATCTACGGAATGGACCAGCTCGCGTCCTTCCTTAACCGGCTGAAAACGGCGGGAGCGATTGCGGATTGGCATCCCGGAAGTGCGGTCAGTGGAAGCAAGGGTGCGCACTACGCCGTGGTTTTCGATAGCGAGAAGGATGGTGCCCACGCTACCGCGCAGTGGGCGCTTCCGTCGTAGTCCCGTGAGGGTTGGCGCTTAGCCGTCAGAGCCGCGAACCGTGTTCAGTTATGGCAGAACGCCAGAAGCAGGATAATCGGCAGGGGCACACCCAGCATCCAAAGCAGTAATCCGCGACCCATGGAATGGCTCCCTTAGTTACTAGGCCCAGCGCCAGAACGAACTGTGATCGACGTTTTGGTCGCGATGGTTTCCACCTAGCGTCGCGGCCCATGCCGCCGCCGCGCCGCCGACAAGCAGTGCCGCCGCCGTCAGGAAGCCGAGAAGGATACCGGCCTTGCGCGCCTTATCCGCCGCTTTCTTGGCGTCCGCGATCACCTGATTGACCCGCTGCTCGGCTTCCGCCTGAGACATGCCGGTGTGATCCGCAACCACGCGCGCGAGCGCCGCCTTGTTCTCTGCGGTCAGATCGCCCTTCACCATCCCATGCATCAGCAGGCGACGCGCCTCGCCGCGGTCGTCGCGGTCACGGCTCATCCGTGTCGTGGCGGAACCACTCTCGCCGGATGTTGCCGCGGTTGTATCGGTGACTGTGATTTGGGCGCCTTGCGACGGCCGTCGAAAGAGATTGTCGATCGTGAAGGCGGTGCGGTCGTCTTGGGCGGCAGTTGCGGCCGCCGCGCCGCCTGCGGCGGCACCCGCCTTGGTCGCGGTGCCAAGTACGCCGGTCACGCCCATGGAGAGCATCCAGGCGCCGAGGACGATGCCAAGGGCCCACACCACCAAGCCATGGACGCCGTCTCTGACGTCGACTTCGTGTTCGGTGCCGTCACCGATCCGGCGACGCATCCGGCCCGCGACATAGCCGCCCGCCATGAAACTCGATGCGATGACCCAGAGGGTCCACAAGCCGAGGGTGGCGAGCCACGCGGCGGCGGAAACACCTTCACCTTCATAAGGCGATACCATCGATAAACCGATGGCGGCGCCAAAGGTGAACATCACGACCGCCACGGCGGTCGCAACGATGGCACCGGCGATGATGGCGCCCCAATCGACGTAATGGAGTGGGGGCGCCGCGTCTCCAGCGCCGTAGGTGGTCGGCTGAAGGGCCATGCGAACCTCCCGAAGAATGTGTGGTGCTAACGGAGACCGAGGAACGACAAGATGAACAATACGACGACTACAAGGCCGACGAGATAGATGATGCCGTTCATGAGTATTTCTCCCTGCGCTCGGAACAGAACCAAGCGAGGGGAATAAAGTTCCCGAGCATCGTGAAGACGCCGATACCATGGCAGCAAGGCCGCACGGGCGACCGCACGGCATGCGCAGATCAGCCCTCTATCTTGGCTTTTGACGTCGTAGTCGGGAGAACGTTACGTGGGTAGTAACGTTTGGAGAGGCCGCGCTACCGCTCTGCCTTCAGCTGTTCCAGCCGCGCCGTCATCGCCGTGAAGATCGGTTTGGCAACCTTGTCCTTCTGGATCGACGCGAAGTAGTTCTTGAGCCGCTTGCGGCCGCCGATCATGTCGGGGATGCCGTTCAACGCCGCGGACTGCACGGCGAACCACAGCGCCGGGGCGGCGAACACGTCGGCGATGGAGAACTTCGCGCCGCCGGCGTACTTGCCCTTCGGCATCACCTTCTCGAGCACGTCCAGGCCCTTCACCAGGCTGGCATGCGCTTGCTGCGCGACGTTCGCGTCGGTGCTTTTGCTGCGCCAGTGGCGGAACAGGTCGAGGCCGGCCGTCTGCACGTATTCGCCCGCTACCGCGGCGATCAGGCGCAACGGTGCCGCGGCTTTGGCGCTTTTCGGCACCAGCGGCTTGGGTTTGTACTTGCCGTCCAGGTACTCGACGATGACCGTGGACTCATAGAGTGAATAATTGCCGTCCTGGATCACGGGGATCTTGCCGAACGGATTGAGTCCCAGATGCTCCGGGCTCTTCATCCCGCCTGGCGGCATGGCGACATCGTACTTGAGTCCTTTCGCGGCCGCCGCGAACACCACGCTGGCGACGAAGGGCGAGAAGGGCGAACCGTAGATCTTCAACTTTGCCATGGTCGGGTTCCTTGCGAGATCAGGACTGGGGGCGGGCGGCCATGGCCTTGAGGCCTTCGCCCATCTCCGCGAGCACCGTGCGGGTCAACTTCTCTTTTTGCAGCTTGGCCCAGTACGCCGTGAGTTTCGGCCGATCGCCGAGCGGGTTCTTAACGCCGAAGCGCGGAAGAAAGGCGCTGAGGAAGAACAGCGCGGGCACGGCATAACAATCGGCCAGGGAGAATTTACCGGCGGCGAACGGTTTGCCGACCGCGGATTCCGCGACGTCCAGTCCCTTGGCAATTTCCATCAACTTGGCGTCGACGATTCCCTGGTCGCGGGTCGCGGGGTTGATCTGCTTGATCAGCGCGAGTACCGGCGGCTGCACATACTCCGCGAAGATCGCGGCGGTGAGGCGCACGGCTGCCGCCGCCTTGGGTGCCGCCGGCAACAGCGGCTTCTTCTTGCTCTTGGCATTGATGTATTCGGTGACGACGTTGGACTCGAACAGAACGAGCTTGCCGTCCTTCATCACTGGCATCTTGCCGAGGGGATTCATCTTCAGATAGGCCGGGCTTTTGATGCCGTCCTTCGGCATCAGCAGCGCGTGTTTGATGCCCTTGAATCGGGCGGCAAGGATGCAGCGCGCCACAAATGGCGACAGGATGATGCCGTAGATGTCCATGATCGTTTCCCCCGGAACGCCGCGCGGTGAAGGCGGCGCGGGGCGTATCTTAACGGGCGGGCGAGGCTTGTCACTGCGTAACAAGAAGCCCCTCACCCTAGCCCTCTCCCCGGAGGGGAGAGGGAAAAGGGAGGGGCGGCGGTGTCGTTTCCCCCGACCCCATTTGGGGAGCGGGAAGGGTGAGGGGTTTCTGTTTCGTTACGCCAGCGTGTTCTTGAACAGTTCCAGCGTCCGCTGGTGGGCGAGCTTGGCCGCCGCCGCGTTGAAGTGGCTGGGGTCGTTCTCACGGGCGAATCCGTGGCCCGCGTCGTCATACACATAGACGTGGATGTTTTCGTCGTGGGCGAAGGCGTCGCGCATGGTCGCCTGTACCGCCGGCGGGGTGTAGCTGTCCTGGCCGCCCAAATGGAAGATCGCCGGCACTTTGATCTTCTTGGCTTCCTCGATCTTGGTCTCGATTCCCACGCCGTAATAGCTGGCATGGGATTGCGCATCGGTCCGCGCTCCGGACAGGAACACAAGCATGCCTCCCAGGCAGAAGCCGGTCGTGCCGACGTTGCCATTGCAGCCGGGCACCTTGCGCAGGGTGTCGATGGACGATTGGACGTCCTTGACGCCGTGGTCGAGGTCGAATTTCTGGTAGTAACCCAACGCTTCCTGGAACTGTTCCGGCTTCGTGGGATCGAGCACGATGCCGTGCGTCTGGCGCCAGAACAGATCCGGCGCGAGAGCGAAATAGCCGTGCGATGCAAAATAGTCCGTGATCTGCTTGAGCCACGGATTGATGCCGAAAATTTCCTGGATCACGATCACGCCGCCGCCTTGGCCGGACGACGGGCTCGCGAGATAGCCTTTGAAATCCCCATCCTTGCTGGGGATCGTGATCATCTTGCCGCTCATGGGTGGTCCTTGGCGTCTGGGGGAAAGAAGGGGCACAGTCTTCTTTCCCCGGCGGGACCCGTCAAGCCCGAGCGGGCGAGAAT
This sequence comes from Rhodospirillaceae bacterium, assembly GCA_965279655.1. Lineage (GTDB taxonomy): Bacteria > Pseudomonadota > Alphaproteobacteria > Rhodospirillales > Rhodospirillaceae > SCTM01. The sequence goes on along the minus strand of OZ257255.1, from coordinate 1,819,435 downwards.
GTCACTTCTCGACAGCTTGCCATGTGCTGCGGCGGCCCACCGTCTCCTGCGTCAGGGTGGTGCGGTACTCGTAGCGGTCCGCCCGGTACAGGGCGACCAGCCACTCCACCGGATGTTCGCTGCGGTCGAACACCAGGCGGCTCAGCTTCACGAGCGGTGCGCCGATTTCGATGCCCAAGGCATGCGCTGAAATCGGATCGGCGAGGGTGGCGGTGATCGCTTGATCGGCCCGCCCGACCGCGACACCGGCCTTCTGCACCTGGGCCAGCATCGGCATGGACGATGTGGCCCATTCGGTCAGCTTGGCCGCGACAGGCGCCGGTACGTGCGCGGTGATATAGGCGATAGGCTCGCCGCGCGACATGCGCACCTGCACGGATCGCAAGACCTTCTCCCCCGGATGACTGCCGAGTTTGGCGGCCACATCCGCCGACGGCACGACCAGGCCGCTTTCAAGGCGCTTCATCTCGGTGGCCGCGCCGATGGCCATCACGTTCTGCAGTAGATCGTCGAGCGGATCGCTGGCGCGTGACTGCGGCAGAGCCGGAGCGGCGAACGTGCCGCGCCCGCGCTGGCGCAACACCAAGCCTTCCGAGGCCAGGTTGCGCATAGCGCGTTTCACCGTGATGCGCGACACCCCGAAGGCATCGCACAACTCCGGTTCGGTGGGCAAAGCGCCACCGACCGGATAGGTGCCGTTGCGGATATTTTCCCGCAGCACCAGATAAACCTGGTGATACAGGGGAACCGCCAAATTCTCGTCGGCGGCAGGAATGGCACGAGCTTGTCTGTTCATGGTCCCGTCCTCACTGACAAACTATCGATCAAGAACTAATCCGCTGGAGATATTCATATTGGTACCGGTCATGCTTGCGGCATGGCTGGAGCAAAGAAACAGCGCCGCGGCCGCGCATTCATCGGCTGTGGCGTAGCGACCGAGCGGCAGCAAGGCCTTCAGGCCCGTATGCTGCTCGGAACTCAGGCGATCCAACATCGGTGTATCGACCGGACCCGGCGAAATCATGTTCACGCGGATGCCGTCCGGCGCCCATTCCTTGGCGCTGTAGCGCGCGAGATTCACCAGCGCGGCTTTCGACGTGGCGTAGGCGGGGCCGGAGAGATAGCTGCCGCCGTTGGCGCCGTTCGAAGATCCGCACAGCACCACCGCGCCGCCGGGTTTGCGTAACAGCGGATAGGCGTGCTTCAGCAGCAGGAACGCGGACGTGAGGTTCGTGTCCACGACCGTGTGCCAATCCTTGAGATCCAACTGGTCGAGCCGGCCTTTGCCGACCATCCCCGCCATATGGATGACGAAGTCCAGCGCGCCGAAACGCTCCTTGGTCTTGTCGATGGCGGACCGCACCTGCCCTTCGTCCGTCACGTCGAGACTGAGTTTCAGCAATTGCGGATGGTCGGCGATATCCACATCGCGCCGGCCGGTGGCGACAACCGATGCGCCCGCCGCCAGCAACTGGGCGACGCAGGCCGCGCCGATGCCACCGGTCGCGCCGGTGACAAAGGCGATGCGGCCGCTGCCGTCCAGAAGGGTGGGCGCTGTCGCCAACGGGTTACTCCGCCGCCTTGCGCATCACGACGGCGTCCTGGATGCCGTCCAGCATGCGCCAGCGCATTTCGGTGGACGCGCGCACGGCCGCCAGCGCCTTTTGCTGCAGTTCCGGGTTATGGGCGTAGTGATGCGTGATGCGCAGCCCGACGTCCGCATGCTCGACGTCGCCGACGATATGAACATGGAAGAATTCCATGTCGTCGTCGGTCAGGCCCATCTTCTTCATCGCCTCGACGTATTTCGGGTACAGCGTCGGTAGCTGGCCTTCGAGCGCGACCATGATGCCGGCGGCGGCTTCGGCGAGGTGGCGCACATTCACCATTTCCCAGATCCACGCGCGCATCGCGCGGGTGGACGGAAGGACATTGCCCTTCAATTCCGCGCCGTAGAAATCATCGTCCGTCAGGCCGCAGGCCTTCCCGAACTTCACCAGCAGCGCGGGGTGGCGCTTTTCCGGGAACGCAGGGTTCTCTTCGCCCAGCAGGTTCTCCAGCATGTGCTGGCGCGCTTCGAGATCGTCGAGGCGGCAGAAGAAGTGGCCGAACTGCTGCGGGATCGGATCGATGTAGTAGAAGTGCTGCACGGCCCAGAAGCCGATCTGCTTCAGGCTCAGTTCGCCATTCGCCCAGGCGCGGCTGAACGGATGTCCGCCGGAATGCACCGGCGTGCGGGCGCTCTCGAGCGCGGCGAAGAAGTCTTTCTGGTTCATCAATGTGGCCATGTTTTTTCTCCAATCATCAAACGGTGTGTTAGACGCCCCACTTCGCCATGGGGAAGTCCTCGAGGGGGATGGTCGTGGTCTTGGCTTCGGTGAAGAACATCTTGCAGTCCTCGGCGCTGTCGCGGCCGATGCCGGAGTTTTTGTAGCCGCCGAAGGGCGCGCGCAGTTCGCGGGTGAGCGGCGTGTTCACCCAGATGGTGCCGGCGCGCACATTCTGCGACACCTTCATCGCGGTCGGCAGATGTTCCGACCACACGTAGCCCACCAGCCCGAACTCGGACTGGTTCGCGATGGAAATGGCTTCGTCGATCTCGTCGTAGATGAGGAAGGTGGCGAACGGTCCGAAGATCTCTTCGCGGCAGACGCGGGCGTCGTTGGACTTCGCCATCACCGCCGTGGGCTGCATGTAGAAGCCTTTGTTGAAGCCGGTGTGACGGCCGCCGCCGGTGAGCAATTCCGCGCCTTCCTTGCGCGCGATGTCGACATAGCCGAGCACGCGCTTCAGGTGGGCTTCGTAGGCGAGGGGGCCGATCTCAGTTTTCGCCTCCAAAGGATCGCCCACGGCGATCTTCTCGCTGCGCATGACGAACTTGCTGACGAACTCGTCGGCGATCTTACGATCCACCAGAATGCGCGAGCCCGCCAAGCATTGCTGGCCGTTGTTGCTGTAGATCGCGAGAAGCGACCCATCGAGGGCGCGCTGCATATTGGCGGTGGCGGTGACGATGTTGGCGGACTTGCCGCCGAGTTCCAGCGCCACCGGCTTCAGGTTCTGGCCCGCGCGTGAGGCAATCGCGCGGCCCGTGGTCGTGCCGCCGGTGAAGGAGACCACGTCCACTTCCGGGTGACTGATCAGCGCGTCACCTGTCACTTGGCCGCGGCCATTGACGAGATTGACGACGCCCTTGGGGATTTCCGTCTGGTTGATCAGTTCCACCACTCGCAGCAGCGACAGCGGCGTGAACTCCGATGGCTTCAGCACGCAGGTGTTGCCGAACGCGATGGCGCTGGCGATCTTCATGCTGCACAGCGCGAGCGGCGCATTCCACGGCCCGATGAGGGCGCAGACGCCGATCGGCTCCCGCGTCACGATGGAGAGATAGGGCTTGGTCTGCAGATAGGCCGCGCCGTTGTCTTGGCTCGCCACTTCCGCGAAGAACTCGAAATTGAAACCCATGCGCGGCACGTGGAAGCCGCGGACGTGACCGGTCGCGATGCCGGCGTTCATGGTCTCCAGGTAGGCCAGTTCATCCGCATGATCGAGCAGGATCTGCTTGATCTGCAGCATGATCTTCTTGCGCGCATCCACGCTCATGCGCGGCCACGGGCCCTTGTCGAACGCTTCGCGCGCCGCCATCACGGCTTGATCGACTTCCTTCGCATCCGCTTCGCGCAAGGTGGAGATCAGTTCCTCGGTCGCCGGGCAGATCACGGGAATGCGCTCGCCGGTGCCCTCGCCGGGCAGATTGCGGCCGGCGATGAAACTGGTCGCGACCTCGGGGATCGGGAACTTGGCTTTGCTGCGGTCGAATGTGATGGCGTTCATGACAATGTCCTTGGCTGCTTATCCGGCCTTGATCAGGCGGGCGGAGTCCGCAGCGACAAACTCACGATGGCAATGCGGGCAGTGAAGTTTCACCTCCTGCCGGGCGAGCAGGCTCGGACCGACGGGGAACCAGTTCTTGCAAGGATCGCACTGCACCCACGAGGTGTTCCCGGTCTTTTCCCACGGTGCGCCGGGGCTGATGGTTTCGATCTTGCCCTTCATAGCGTCGGCCACCCGTCATCGATGGCCCCGCTCAAAAGTTTCTCTGCCGCGGCGCGGGCAGCTTCCGGCACACTGGAGCGCGGCGGTACCGGGCTCGGCGCGCCGGGCGAGGGTGGTAACGGCAACGTCGCGTCGATCGCCATCTTGGACAGCGTCTTGGCGCCCATGGGCGTCGAGGGATCGAGCAGCGAGCCCGACAACCCGTCGATGGTGAAGCTATCGCGGCTCCACTGCACACGTGTCGCCAGCGCGAAGAACATCTCGCTGTCGTCGAAGATGTCGATATCCTCGTCCACCGCGATGGCGAGTTTCAGGCGGCGATAGGCAATTGCAGCCGTCAGCGCATCGCGCACTTCACCGGGGCCCGCGCCTTTGCCGAATTGGAGATAGGCGTGGAAGCGCCGGCCTTGCGCCGGCACGTAAACATTCTGCAGGCTCGGCGCGACGGCCTTGGCGAGGCTATAGACCTTGCCTTCCATCACCATGTTGTCCGGCACCAGCATGTCCGTCAGGCCGGAGCCGTAGTCGTGATAGATCGCGTTCTTGCGCATGGTGATGCAGGTGACGTCGCACACGGGCGCGGCGACCTGCGGGCCGAGATAGCCGGTGTACTCACCGAACGGGCCGTCCGCTTCCAGCACATCGCGCGGCACGGTGCCCTCGATCACGATCTCCGCGTCCGCCGGCACCATGATCTTGTCGCCGAAGGTGCGGCTCGGCACGACGCGCAACGGCTCGCCGATCAATCCGCCACAGGCCGACCAATGGCTTTCCGGATACCCGAGCTTCGCCTGCGTGCCCATCAGCACGGCCGGGTGGTGCCCGATCCAGAACACGACGGGGCAATCCTCGCCCTTCGCCCAGAACTTGCGCATGTTGCGATTGTTGTGGGACGCCGGGTACGGGTAGTAGCTCATACGCCGCTTGCCCTTGACCCAGCAGCGCTGGATCGCGGTGTTGTCCACGCCCGTGTCCGGGTCGTAGGTGGTCGCGTGCGCCGCGGTGAGATAGGGGCCCGGGTCGCCGGTGTGCTGGGTGACGGCGGGCAGAGCGGTCAGATCCACATCCGTGCCTTCGAGCACGATCTCCTGCACCGGCGCCGTGCCGGGGGCCAGAACCGTGGGCGGGATCGGCGACCCCGTGCGCTTGGCATAGATCGCGGCGAAGCGGCGGTGATCGTTGATGCCCAGCGCCTTCGCCACGAGGGCGCGGCTGGCGGTGAGGTTGCACACCACCGGCGTGCTGGCGACCTGGCCATTGGGCAGCACCGGCTTCTCCACCACCACCACCGGGCGGCGGTTCTGCTTCTCGAGGGCGTATTGGAGCGCCGTAATGCCGTGCACGGTCGCGACCGGCTGCGCCGGGCGGTAGACCGCGTCTTTCTCGGCGCTCAAGAAGGTGCGCAGGTCGAGGATGGTCGCCTCCGTTACACGCCCTGGGGCGCGCTTGCCGTAAAAGGCATGTAAGTATACCTTTATACCCTGCGTCAACGGCTCTTTCTCCGGGACCGCCCGGACGTGGTAAGTCTTTGCGCGGAAAGGGCCTACGGCTGCAGAGCCGTTCCAATCCTTTGCTGAGGACGAGATGCCTTCGAGGAAACAACCCGCCCGCGAGTCGACCCCGCGCCGCCTGATCGTCGGCATCAGCGGCGCATCCGGGATCGTCTACGGCATCCGTTTGCTCGAGGTGCTGAAGGACACCGACATCGAGACCCATCTCGTCATGTCCAAGTCCGCGGAACTCACGCTCACATATGAAACCGACCGCAAGATCGCCGCCGTGAAGGCGCTCGCGGACGTGAACTATCCGATCAGTGACATCGGCGCGGCTATCTCCTCCGGTTCGTTCAAGACCCTGGGGATGCTGATCGCGCCCTGTTCCATCCGCAGCGCCTCCGAGATCGCCACCGGCGTCACCTCTTCGCTCCTTAGCCGCGCCGCCGATGTGGTGCTGAAGGAACAGCGTCGCCTGGTCCTGATGGTGCGCGAAAGCCCGCTCCATGTCGGCCACCTGCGCACGCTCACCCAGTTGGCGGAGATGGGCGCTATCGTCGCGCCGCCCATGCCCGCGTTTTATTCCCACCCGGCCTCCCTGGACGAGATGGTCGACCACACGGTCGGGCGCATGCTCGACCTGTTCGACATCGATGCCGGCCTCGTGCGGCGCTGGGGCGAAGACAGCGCACCGGGCAGCAAACGCGGGCGCAAACCTGCGCGTCCGAAAGGGCGGTAATCGAAACACCGCTTGGGCCGCGCCTACGGCTTGCGTATTCTTCGCTGAAGTTCCTGAAGGGGGTTGTTCGTGCGTTTCGTCCTCGCGGCCGTCCTGGCGATGGCTGCTTCTCTGGCTCTTTCTCCGGCGCAGGCCGCGCCGGTCGCCGCTTGCGCCGACCTCGCCAAGCAGAGCTTCGCCGGGATCCCCGACGCCTCCACCACCATCGTCTCGGCCGGCCTGGTCGCCGCCGGCGAAAAGCTTCCGGCCTATTGCCGCGTGCGCGGGGTGGTGAATCCCCATGTGGGCTTTGAGCTGCGCCTGCCGCTGGAAACCTGGAACGGCAAGTTCCTGATGCAAGGCTGCCGGGCTTACTGCGGCATCATCCAGATCGACGAAGCCGATGACGCGCTGGCCAAGGGCTACGCCGTCGTCGCCACCGACATGGGCCACACCGCCGGCGCGGTGATGGACGCAACCTGGGCCTTCAACAATCGCGAGGCGGAGATCGACTACGGCTTCCGCGCCACCCATGTCGTCGCGGTCGCGTCGAAGGCCATCGTGAACGCCTTCCAGGGCAAGGGCCCGACGCGTTCCTACTTCCGTGGCTGCTCCACGGGCGGACGCCAGGGCCTGATCGAGGCGGAGCGCTTTCCCGGCGACTTCGAAGGCGTCATCGCCGGCGCACCGGTCGCCACCAAAGCGGGCCTGCTGAACTTCTATTGGTCCGGCATGGCCAATCTCGACAGCCAGAAGAAGGCGATCCTCACCACCCAGCACATCTACCTCCTGCGCGGCGCGGTTATGGCGAAGTGCGATGCGCTCGATGGCCTGCGCGACGGGGTGCTCGAAGACCCGCGCGCCTGCACCTTCGATCCGGCCGAATTGGCCTGCAAGGGATTCACTGTCGGCTTCGGCGCGCGCACGGACTGCTTGAACCCCGCGCAAGTCGAAGCGGCGAAGAAGCTCTATTCCGCGCCGTCCACCAGCGACGGCGCGCAGCTGACGCCCGGCGGCCATATGTTCGGCGGTGAGCTCAATTGGCTCGGCACGGTGGTGGCGGCTGACGGCGGCCCGGGCCAGCACATCAAATACGCCGAGGACAATTTCCGTTTCCTCGCCTTCGCCGACGATCCGGGGCCGAGTTACACCATCGACCAGTTCAACCTCGACCGCGACACCGACCGCCTGAATTTCATGCTGCACCTGGCCACCGGCTTCAATCCGGACCTGCGCGGCTTCCGTGACCGCGGCGCGCGGCTGATCCTCTATCACGGTTGGCAGGACGGCCCGGCACTGAACACCGTCGACTTTTACGACGCGGCGGCGAACGTCGTCGGCGGCGTCGAGGAAGCAGTCGGCTTCGCGCGGCTGTTCATGGTGCCCGGCATGAATCACTGCGGCGGCGGTCCCGGCGTGAACAGCTTCGACTTCCTTGGCGCGCTCGAGGACTGGGTCGAGTTCGGCAAGGCCCCGGACAGCCTCATGGGCACCCACGTCGAGGACAACGGCGCCAGGGCCTTCTCACGCCCGGTCTACGCCTATCCCAACTACGCCAAGTACGAGGGCAAGGCCGACCGCGTCGTGCCGGAGAACTTCAAGCGGCAGGTGCCGAAGCAGTAGACGCAATCACCAGGGGATGACGGTGCCGTCCCATTCGATGGGCACGCCGGATTGCTCCATGGAGCACTTGTCGATCAGGCCGATCATCGCCTTGGTGCGGTCCGCGGGATTGCCCAGCGGCATGCGGCCGCGCACTTCCGCCATGAAGTCCGTGTCGGTGGCGCCGGGGGCGACCATGCAGATGCATACGCCCTTGTCCTTCACGGCCAACGCGACATTGCGCAGCGCCATGTTCACCGCCGATTTGGACGCGCGGTAGAAGTACAGGCTCGGGCGGTTCACGGACGCGATCGAACCCTGGCTCGAGGTCACCAATACCACCTTCTTCATCCTGCTCGCTTGAACGTGGGCCATGAAGGCCTCCGTTATCTTCAGCGGACCCTGCACGTTGGTCTTCATGACGTCGTCGAACACGGCATAATTGATCGAGCCGAAGTTCTGGTTGACCCCGCCGCCGCCGATCCCGGCGTTGTTCACCAGCAGATCGATCGCGGTGCCTTTGAGCTTCGCCGCCAAGGCATCGATCCCGGCGAGATCGGTGACGTCCAGCTTCTCAATGCTCACGAGCTTATGTTTCTTGGCCAGCGCCTGCAGTTCGGTCGCCTTGGACGGATCGCGCGCGGTCGCGATCACGCGATAGCCGCGCTCCGCGTATTGCTTGGCGAACTCGTACCCAATGCCGCGGTTCGCGCCCGTGATCAGCGCCACCGTTGGGGCCTCGGCGGCATGTGTGGATGAAGCGCCCAGAGAGAGGGCGGCGCCCCCGACGACCGCTGCGCGACGCGAAAGCACCATGACGAACCTCCCCTGAAATGAAATCTAGAACGGCTGCTTCTCGCCATTGTAGCGGATGATGGTGCCGGAATCCGCCAGCGTTGCGTTCGCCAGCACCTTGGTCATGCCGCCGATGGCTTCCGGCGTTTCGATCATTCCGGGAATCTTGTACTGGGCGATCTTCTCCACCCGCACTTGGCCGGGCGAGAGAAGGATAACGGTCACGCCGTCCTTCTTGCCATCCACCGCGATGTTGGCCATGGCTGCATTCAGCGCCGCCTTGCTCAGCTTGTACCAATAGCCGCCCGGCACCTTGCCGTATTCAGCGCCATGCACGCCGGCCAGAGACGTCACCGCGGCGATCTTCTTCTGGCCGCTCATCTTCACGTTCTCATACAACGCCTCGGTGAGCTGAAGCGGCCCCAGCACATTGGTGTGCATGAAGTCGTCGGCCATCTTGTGATCGAGAGTCCCGAATGTCTGGGGCTTCGGGTTCATGAAGTCGTTCACGATCCCGGCATTGTTGATCAGGATGTCGATTGGCTTGCCCTTGTACTTCACGGCCAGTGCGGCGATATCCGCCGCACTCGTCACATCGAGCTTCTCGACCGTGACGTTCTTGTTCGTGGATGCGAGTTTATTCAGCTCTTCCGCGTCCGACGGCTTGCGGGTGGTGGCGATCACGTTCCAGCCCTTCGCCGCATAGTCCTTGGCGAAGCCCAATCCCAGGCCGCGATTGGCCCCGGTGATGAGCACGGTCGGCGATGCCTGCGCGGCTTCAGCACTTGAAGCGGCGACAGCAAGGCCCGCGGCGGACGTCGCGAGCATGGAACGGCGGCTGATGGTCATGGATCCCCCCAAATTGATTGAGGGATGATAGTCATGCCCGGCCGCGCGGCAAAAACCGTCTGGCGATCGGCCACCTCTTGGTCGCGGCCTAGTAGCGCTTCACCGCATCCATCGCCTTCTTCGCCTCGGTCAGGCTATCCGGCGGGCTCTTGGTGTAGTGGCTGGGCGGGTACTGGCCGACATATTTGTCGTACACCGGCTTGTAGAGGTCCCAGGCCACCGCCGGCTGGCGATGGGTGCGGCGATACTGCGCGAGCGGGATATTGGCCGTGATCTCCTGCTCGAACGCCGAATTCGCTTCCGCCAGCACCTCGCCGCGCGCACCGTAGATCGCCGATTTGCCGCCGCCGGCGTCTTCCAGCACGCCCAGTTCGATGGCGCCCGGTGAAATCGCGTTGTTGCAGATCGCCGTGTACATCTGGTTGTACGAGGCGTTCGCCTGGATATCCCACGGCGTGAAACCGCCCGTGGCCGTGCGCAGGCAAATCTCGGCGCCCTTGAAGGCGAACGCGCGGATCAGTTCCGGCTCGCGCTGTACGGATGTGGTCGCGATATTGCCGCGCGGCGTGCGCGCCACAGGAATGACCGCATCCGCGCCGTACATCTCCGTGTAGCGGTCCAGCGCGCCATAGATCGTGGTGGTGAACAGTTCCACCTGGCCGAAGATGCCCATGATGTTCCGGGCCTTCCATTGCTTCGCCAGGATCGCGCCCTTGTTGTCCATGATCGTGGTGATGGACAGCACATGCCCCGGCCAATCCTTGTCGCGCACATAGGAGCCGAACACGATGTAGGTGTTGTACTCCCTGGCTTTCTTCGCGAGTGCTTCGGTCTCTTCGCCGGGGAGTTCAATGGCGATCTTGTCGTGGAGGTCCTTGCGCGACCAGGAACTCGCGAATCCGGTGATCGGGAATTCGTGGAAGAACAGGATATCCTTGGGCCGCGACAACAAGCCGTGGGCCGCGTCGATGGCGGCGGTCATGTGGTCGAGGTTCGCCTTGCGGCTCTGCTTGATGTTCTTGATGTCCACCGGCCGCACGCGCAACTGCATCACGCCCAGCGCGATGTTGTCTTTTTCGAGCGGCACGGTTTCATAGGTCCCGTCCTGCTTCACTGAGATCGCGGCTGGCACAGCCGCGCCCGCGGGCGTCACGCCAAGCGCGGCGCCCACCAGAGCGGTGCCTTGCAGCACGCCCCGACGCGTCATTGCGGATTTGATATTCTCGGTCATGGCTGGTCCCCCCGGATCAAGTGATCAGGAATGGTAGGCCCGGACCGGGGACGCAGGGAAGCTACTGCGTCGCCTTTTTCGCGGCTTCTTCGGCGCGGGCCCGGAACGCCGGCGTGACGCTCTCGCCATAGAGGTCCTGCATGTACACCAGCGGACTTTTCGGCGCCTCGGCGTAGTGGATGAACTTCCAGCCCGTCTTGGTCTTGCGTAACACCGCGTTCGCGCGGAGTTTTTCATGCATTGGGCCGCCGCGGCCCATCTTCATCTGCCAATCGATCGTCCATACCGCCACCGCGAGATCCTTGGCGATCAGGCGCGTCTGGATATCGCTCGCGACATAGTCGAACGCCTGATAGCTCCCACGTTTGGGATCGAAATACCCTTTGATGGCATCCCAGCCGATCAGCCATCCGGCCTGCTCCTCGGCGAGATACATCGGCTGCGGTTCGGACAAGTCCCACAGGTCCTGCGGGATGGTCTTCCAATTCCCGCCGGCCCAGCGGCCGGCCATGTCGGTCACGACGGCAGCGATTTCTTGTTGAGGCTCGGCAGCGGCGAGCGGCGTTGTCAGGAGTGCTGCGGCGAGGGCGAGGGTGCGGAGCATGGCGATCCTCCCTGATGGACGGGTGGGAGCCTACGAACCTTCCCCCACAAACACAAACGCCGCGGTCCTAGGCGCGCGATCAGGAAAAGTGGCCTTCCGGTTTTCCGGTTCGATCGCGCACCAACAATTTGAACGAGAACGGGGCCGGATCAAAGATCCGACCCCGTTCGGGACCGCGGCGCGGTGGTCTCGATAGTCTGTGTAGGTTTAGAACTTCACGCCGGCGCGGACGCCGATCTGACGCTTGTCGGCGGCATAGGCGGTCAGCACGAGCTGCGGCGGAACCAGGCTGTAGTTGTCGCCCGCCGTCTGGCCCGACTTCGCACGCTGGTCGTTGAACAGGTTGTTCACGTACAGCAGCACGTTGTAGGCGCCGTTCTCAACACCGGCCTTCACGTCGACGTTCCAGTAGGACGGCAGGGCCAGCAGGTTGTTCGGATCGATGAAGCGCTTGCTGCGCATCTGGAAATCGACCCCGGCGTTCAGGTTCCAATCGCTGGTCAGCGCCGTGGTGTAGTTCAAAGAACCGACCAGGGCGTGCTTGGCGTTGAAGTCGAGCTGATTGCCGTTGTTATTGGTGACGCAGACCACCTGCGTACCGACGGTGGTGACGGCGCAATTACCCGGGCCCGCGATCGCGAACGCCGTGGTCTGCGGCGCCGGCGAGTCGGTGTAGCGGGAATTGATGTAGGTGTAGGCCAGCGAACCCGTCAGGCCGTCTCCGAGCACAGCGTTGGCTTCCAACTCGAAGCCGTCGATCTTCACTTCACCGATGTTGACGGCGGAGGTCGACACGCCCTGCGGGCTGGTCGGGTCGGCCGTCAGCAGCGAGTTCAGGCGGTCCTTGTTGACCATGTGGAAGTACGTGCCGTTGAGGCGCAAACGGTTCTCGAGCCACGTGGTCTTGAAGCCTGCTTCGTAGCTGTAGATCTTTTCCGGGTTGTAGCGGGCGAGGCGGGAATCCGTCACGACCGCGATGTTGAGGTAACCACCCGGCTTCATGCCCTTCGAGAACGACACATAGACGTTGTTATCGTCGGAGAACTTGTACTTCAGCACCGCGCGCGGCGTGAACATGTTGGTGGTGTAGGTGGTGATCGGATTGAGCGGCGGCGCGCCGAACGCATAGCGCGGCGTCGTGCCGGTGAAGAGCATGCTCAACGCCGGTCCCAGGACCGAGTCCACCTTTTCATGGGCGTAGCGGGCTTCGGCGCTGACCTCGACCTGCTCCGTGATGTCGTACGACAGGTTGGCGTAGCCCGACGTGTGTTCCGTGTTACGCACGTTGCGGGCATAGGGCTGTTGTCCGAGGATCTGGTGCGCGCGCGCGACCGACACGCCCGCCGGCTTGCCGGCCTGGCTCGCGGCGACCGACAGCGATCCGTTGTCGGTCTTGTAGCGTTCACGCCAGTACAAACCACCGACGCCCCACTTCAAACGGCCTTCGTCGCTGCCGAGGCGCAATTCTTGGCTGAACTGGCTGGCTTTGACGTTGATGTCCGAGATGAAGAACGCGCCCAGCGGTTCGGCGGTGCCGGCGCTCGGGATGGTGACGGCGGTAGCCGGGGCGCCATAGAAGTCCACGTCCTGGCGGCCGCTCGAGAGCGCGGTCAGATAACCGGTCCACGAGGAGAGCTTCGCCCAACCGAAATCGATGTCGCCGACCAGGCTGGTCACGACCGGACGCAGGCGTCCGCCCACGAAGTCTTGGCCCGTCAGCGGATCGGCGCTGAGATTGATCTGGTTGCCGGTAAGATCGATGGTGCCCAGGCGCGGGAAGGTCCACGACGCCGGGAGCGGGTTGCCGCCCGGAGGTGCGCCGAGGCGCAAGCCCACGGCATTGGCGGGCAGGTTGCGGACCGAGGTCAGGCCGTTCGCGGCGCCGAAGTAGTAGGACGGGCGCGGCTCAGCCTTGTCGTCGGAGTACGACGCACGGAACGTGAAGTCGGCGTTCTCCGCCGGCTTGAAGCGCACGGCGAGGGTGCCGCCGGCAAACTTGCTGCCGCCGATCGTGTTGTTGGTGACGGTGTTCTTATGGAAGCCGTCGAAGTAGCTGTAGACGCCGTTGATGCGGATGCCGACCTTGTCTTCGACGACCGGGAAGCTGACGGCCGCGCGGCCTTCGATGAGGCCGTGCGTGGCGACGTCGAGTTGCGCGCTGCCTTCCACCGTTTCCAGGTTGGGCTTCTTCGAGGTGTATACGACCGCGCCGCCGAAGGCGCTGCGGCCGTAGAGGGCGCTCTGCGGGCCCTTCACGACGGCGATGCTTTCCACGTCGACAAGCTTGAGGTTGACCAGGGCCGAGCCGCCCGCGGTGGCGATCGATTCAGACGAGATGTCGATGCCGTCCAGCAGCACGCCCACCGGGGGTTTGCCGCGCACGACCGGCAAGCCGCGGATGCTGATGCGCGTGTCCTGCGGGGCAAAGCCCTTGTCGAAGTTCAGGCCGGGGGTGAACTTCACCACGTCCTGCACGTTCTTGATGCCGGCGCGTTCGACCGCTTCCGAAGTGAAGGCGGTAATGGTCACCGGCACTTCTTGCAGGTTCTCGGCGCGCTTACGCGCTGTGACCGTGATTTCTTCGAGTTGCTGGGCGGCAACGTCCACCGCCGAAACTCCAAGAATGGTTGTGGCCATAATCGCGGCCTTGAATGACGTACGCAGTGTCATGTTGTCCCCCTGTAAGCGTGCGCCCGAAATATTCGGTGTCGCACCAGTTTGCATAATCGCGGATACCGTCGCAGCCCCCTGCGGGTATCTCCTATTGATCAGCTTATAATATATTTCCGGGGCCCGTATCGCACCCAGGCAATCTGCGGCCATTCCTCCCAATGGGCGGGCCTTGAGTTTTCCTCATATGACTTCCACAAACGCTGAAAAACCGGGCCTTGGCGCGGGTGTGTCGGAATGGCCACAGATGGTCGGATTCCGAGGGAGGGCGTCGGTAAACGAGGTCCGCTAAGCCCCTGACGGGGATGTGAACTCCGGCGCTGCGCACGTACGCGGAATCAGGGGTCGCCGACGCGCTGCGGCTGCAAGTGCGGGGGTAGAACTTCGTTGGGGTTCGCCCGCAACATCGCCGGCACGTTCAACAGGATGGTGATCAGCCAGGCCGCCGTCCCGCAGGCGAGGATGCCCGGGATCCAGCCTTCGCGTCCGGTGATGCCAAGCAGTGCAAATCCAAAGGCGAAGAAGTCGCGTTTGAACAGGGCATTCAGGTAGAGAAATCCGTGACGCAGTCGCGGCCACGTTGCGAGGCGCTGCTGGATCGTGAGTTGCAGCACGTCGAAGCTTCCGCCGCCGGGGCCGAACCGCAAGGTCATCACCATGGTGGCGATGGCGACGATCGCCGTCGCGGCGGTGAAGACGCCCATCCAAATATACGTGTCGCCGAAAGCGCGTGCGCAACCGACCGAGATGCCGATCATGAAGAGCAGATTGCTCGCCATGTCCACGCCGGTGTCGAGGGCCGCGCCGGATTTGCTGGCCATGAACTTGGCCCGCGCGATCTCGCCGTCGAGCCCGTCCACCACGGATGTCGCGTGATACAGCACGCATCCCGTGATCAACCCGACCGGTGTTCCGGCGAGCAAGCAGATGAACGTGGCGAGCGCGAGGGCCGCGGTCACGGCGGTCAATTGGCGCGGCGCGATATCGAAGTGAGAAAGATGGCGGCTGATCCAGGTGGAGACCGGCCGATTCAAGCCGCGCGACACCACGCCGTCGGTTTCCTTGATGCACCAGCTGAACAGCGCACGCTCCGCGGCGTCGACATCCGCGATTGAAAGTACCTGGCGATAGTCATCCGCTCGGGCTTGCAGCAGGTCGTAGGGGACATCCTCGCCGCGCGCGAAGGCGGCGTGATCCGGCGCGCTGAGCATCAGCAGTCCGGCGTCGGCACAGGCGAATGCCAGGAACACGTTACCCATGCGCCCCCGGGCCAGCAGCCGCGTCACCAGTGAGCCGCGAAAGACGCCGTTGATGCGCGCGGTCACGACGCGGGTGCCGGGCTGGGCGTGCGGATCGGGGTCTGCCGCGCCGATCCAGCTGATTGTTGCGTCGCCGGCGCGGCGGGCCACTTCCCGCTGTGCGGCGGCGAGGGCGTCGGGCGAGAGGCCCTCGCTGACGACGGTGATGGTTCGGATGCCGGCGGTGGCCAGCGTCAACACCGTGCGGGCGGCGACCGAAAGGCCGGCGACGGTGAACGCGGTGAGCGGATTGGCGTGAACGACGGCGCGAACAGGATGCAATCAAGTCTCCGCACAACGCTGGGTGGGACCTCTAACAACGCCCGGTGGTCCCTTACGGATGCGATGACGTTGGCATTTGGTAATCTATTCCCGGAATTCAACATGCTTTCGCGCATGGGTTGATGCACGCGAAATTTGGAAACGAACCGTAACGTGCTGTAATTATTTGCGATAATGAAAGGATTCGTCCCCCAAATGGGGGAGGGGGCGCTGAAATTCTTGCGCAAATCTTTCCTCAGGTTGTGCGCAGGGTAAGGCAGGGGGTGTCTTGGGTGAGCGGCCAAAAAAAAAGAGGCGGTGGGTAACCACCGCCCCAAGTTTCAGGGACGCACCTCTACACCCCGCCGACTCTCGGCGGGGTGTTAAGCCTTCAGAGCGCCGCCAGCATGCAGGCCACCAACGGATGGCGGACCACGTCCTGCTGGCTCAAGCGCACAACCTTGATATCGGCCACCGTCGAAAGGCGGTTGGCGATATCGGCAAGGCCGGAGACGCCGGGCAGCAGATCGCTCTGGTCCGGATCGCCGGTGATCACCATGGTCGAATGCCAGCCCAAGCGCGTGAGCAGCATCTTGATCTGACCGTAGGTACAGTTCTGCGCTTCATCGATCACGACGAAAGCATTGTTGAGCGTGCGGCCGCGCATATACGCAATGGGCGCGATCTCGATCGTGCCGTCGGCGAGGGCCGCACGCAGGCGTTTACCGCCCATGCGATCGGCCAGCGCGTCGTATAAGGGCCGCAAGTATGGGGACATCTTCTCTTCCATCGTGCCCGGCAGGTAGCCGAGCGTTTCCCCGGCTTCGATCGCCGGACGTGAAAGAACGATGCGGTCGATGGTGCCCGCCTCCAGGGCCTTCACGGCACAGGCGATGGCAAGATAGGTCTTGCCGGTGCCCGCCGGGCCGAGGGCGAGGCTGAGCGCGCTGCTTTCGATAGCCTCCATAAGGGTGGCTTGGTTCTCGCTGCGCGGTTTGACGTGGCGGATGTAGCTCTGGTCACGGTTTTCGTCGATCGGATCCCAACCGCTTGAGCCTTCGTCTCCGCGGTTCGTCGGGATGGCGTGAAGTTGAAATGCGCTCGAATTGTCGTCTCGGTACTGCTTCTTTGACCGGGCTGACTTCTTTCCCATCGGGATATCTCGCTCCTGAAAGCTGATGTCTCGCAACGGCCCGTGCCGACGGGTGCCGGCATGCGGGTGGTTTCCCCCTTGAGATGCTCCTTGGGCATCCTTGCCTGTGGATGACGAAAATGCGTTGCCCGGCGCCGGTGGTGGGGGCGCCGTCAAAAAGGCCGGTGGTGTGGTGCTGCCGAAACCGCGGGGAGGGTCGAAACTGGGTGTGGGGTCCTTGAGGGCCCCTGAGGTCGTCTGACCGTGATCGCGCGCTGGCTTCATTGAACCGTGAGCGGCTGGTGACGAAATAAAGTGTCTCAAATTTCTGGCCGCATGTCACGTATTTTGTGGAAAGTCTTTGAAATGACACAATACCTAGTCATTCGTCGGAAGCTGTGGAAAACTGCGTGTTTCACGGGATCGAGGGACTGTGGCTGCGGTCACGGATTGCGTCGATTGCGTGAAATCGGCATTCGCGCGCCGTGTCTTCGGTACACTCGACCCACAATGCGCACGCTTGCGGGCCGCTGACTTGTCACCTAGGTCCTCGCGTATAGAATGAGCGTTGGAACCAGATTTTTTCATGCCGTCGCGGACGCGCGGCGGTTTACGGAGGCGATCCCCTTATGGCCATCACCCTGAAAGTGAACGGCGTCGACAAGACGGTCGATGTCGATCCGGAAACCCCGCTGCTGTGGGTGTTGCGCGACAGCCTCGGTCTGACCGGCACCAAGTTCGGTTGCGGCATCGCCGCCTGCGGCGCTTGCACCGTGCACATCGACGGCGTGGCGGAGCGCTCCTGCTCGATCCCGCTGCAGTACGCCGCCGGCCGCAACATCACCACCATCGAAGGCCTGTCCACCGACCGCAGCCATCCGGTACAGAAGGCCTGGATCGCCGAGGACGTGCCGCAGTGCGGCTACTGCCAGTCCGGCATGATCATGGCGACCGCCGCGATGCTGAAGGAAATCCCGAAGCCGACGGACGATGACATCAATACCCACATCACCAACATCTGCCGCTGCGGCACCTACAATCGCATCCGCAAGGCGATCAAGCGCGCCGCCGACACCGCCGCCTAGTTTCGGCGTCATCGACTAAAGCGCGCCGGCCAGCTTGAGCCGGCGCGTTTTGTTTTTGAGGATCAGGTCTCGTGACTGCTTTGCCGTCTTCCATCGAAGCGCCCACTTCCATTGAAGACACCGTGACGTTGCTGGCGGGCGGCGGCTATGTCGCAGACCGCGCGCTCGCGACCTCCGTCTTCCTCGCCATGACCCTGAAGCGCCCCCTGCTGCTGGAAGGCGAGGCTGGCGTCGGCAAGACAGAGATCGCCAAGACCCTCGCGGCCACCCTCGGCCGCGATCTGCTGCGCCTGCAGTGCTACGAGGGCCTCGACGTCGCCGCCGCCGTCTATGAGTGGAACTACCCGCGCCAGATGATGGCCATCCGCCTGGGCGAAGCGGCGGGAGACAAGACCGTCGCCGCGGACATCTACAGCCCGGCTTACCTCATCAAACGCCCACTGCTTCAGGCGCTCGAGCCGCACGCGAATGGCGCGCCCGTCCTCTTGATCGACGAACTCGACCGCACCGACGAACCCTTTGAGGCGTTCCTGCTGGAGATATTGTCCGATTATCAGGTCACGATCCCGGAACTCGGCACGGTGAAAGCCGCCGAACCACCGCTGGTGATCATCACCTCCAACCGCACGCGCGAAATCCACGACGCGCTGAAACGTAGGTGTCTCTATCACTGGGTCGACTATCCCACCGCCGAACGCGAGCGGCATATCCTGCAGTCCCGCGTGCCCACCGCCGCCGCTCACTTGCGCGATCAAGTCGTCGCCTTCGTGCAGACCCTGCGCGGCATGGATCTGTTCAAGCCGCCCGGCATCGCGGAGTCCATCGACTGGGCCCAAGCCCTCATGGCGCTCGACGCCGCTGAACTCGATCGCGGTGCGCTCGAGAGCACGCTGGGCGTGGTGCTCAAGTATCAGGACGACATCGCCCGCGTGCGTTCGGAGATCGCCGCCGGCAATCTCCTCAAGTCCGCATGAGCGGCGCGCTCGCGTTCAACGTGATGCGCTTTGCCCGGCTGTTGCGCCGGGCGGGCCTTGCGATTGGAACGGGCCAGATCATGACAGCGCTGGAAGCCCTGCAAGCCATCGACATCAGCCGCCGCGAGGACGTCTACTGGGCTCTGCACGCGACTTTTGTGGACCGCCATTCCCAAAGCGAACTGTTTCGCTTGGCCTTCGAGCGCTTCTGGCGCACGCAAGCATCGGCCGATTCCGTCGCGGACAAGAAGCCGACGCTGCAACTCGTGCCATCTGAACCCTCCCTTGCGCCGCGCCGCCTCGACGACGCCTTCGGCACAAACCCATCCTCCGATATCGACACCCGCGAAGAGACCCAAGGCGCCAGCTGGTCCGGCGCGGAAATCCTCCGTCGCCGTGACTTCGAGACCATGACGGCGGCGGAACTCGCCGAGGCGCGCCAGCTTATGCGCAAACTCCGCCTGCCGATCCCCGATGCACCCACGCGCCGCTTCCGTGCGGCGCCCTCGGGCGAACGCATCGACATGCGCGCCACGCTGCGCGCCATGGTCCGCACCGGCGCGATCGACCTGCGCCGCCGCAAGCGCGTGCACAAGCACCCGCCGCTGGTGGTCCTCTGCGACATCTCAGGCTCCATGGGCGTCTACGCGCGCATGCTGCTGCACTTCCTGCACGCCATCACCAACGACCGCGACCGCGTGCACACCTTCCTGTTCGGCACGCGCCTGACCAACGTCACCCGCGAGATGGCGCAGCGCGATCCGGACGAAGCCCTCGCCCGCGTCTCCCGCGCGGCGGAGGATTGGTCCGGCGGCACGCGCATCGGCCAGGTGCTGCACACCTTCAACCGGTTCTGGTCGCGCCGGGTGCTGGGGCAGGGGGCAACGGTATTGCTAATCACCGACGGCCTGGATCGCGACGGCGGCGCCGGATTGCCGGAGGAGATGGAACGTCTCCACCGCTCCT
The DNA here is from genome assembly GCA_965279655.1 of Rhodospirillaceae bacterium. Lineage (GTDB taxonomy): Bacteria > Pseudomonadota > Alphaproteobacteria > Rhodospirillales > Rhodospirillaceae > SCTM01. Next base: position 1,799,701 of record OZ257255.1, on the reverse strand, counting down.
GCCGCCGCCTGATCTGGCTCAATCCCCTGTTGCGTTTCGACGCCTTCGAGCCCAAATCGGCAGGCATCCGCGCCATGCTGCCCCATGTGGACGACTTCCGTCCCGTCCACTCCGTCGACAGCTTGACCCAACTGGTCGCGGCATTGAACGTGACACCCAACCGCGTCCTCCGCGCCGCGTGAGAAGCACAATGGCCATCGCCCCCGATCCCCTCGCGCAAATCGAACGCTGGCAGGCCGACGGCCGCAGGGTCGCGCTCGCCACCGTCGTCTCCACCTGGGGCTCGAGCCCGCGCCCCGTCGGCAGTCATCTGGCCGTGGCCGACACCGGCGATTTCACCGGCTCCGTTTCCGGCGGCTGCATCGAAGGCGCGGTGGTGGCCGCGGCCCAAGAAGCCATCGCGACCGGCAAGTCCAAACTGCTCGACTTCGGCGTGACCAACGAAATGGCCTGGGAAGTCGGCCTCGCCTGCGGCGGACGCATTCAGGTTCTCGTGGAACCGGTGACCCAATGAAATCGGCGCTGCTCCACGACCTGCGCCGGGACCTCGCGGGCAAGCGCCCCTGCGCGACCGTCACCGACATGGCGAGCGACGCCCAAGCGCTGGTCAGCGGCGCCGCCGTCAGCGGCGACGACTTTCTCACCACCGAGCACCTCTCTGAAGTCCGCCGCCGCATCGCCACCGACCGCTCTGGCGTCATCCCCGACACGCAGATTTTCGTGCGCGTCTACACCCCGCCGCCGCGCATGATCATTGTCGGCGCGGTGCACATCGCGCAAGCGCTGGCCCCCATGGCGACCCTCGCCGGATTCGCGGTGACGGTCATCGACCCGCGCGAGGCCTTCGTGCGCTCCGGCCAGCTTGTCGACATCGACGCCATCGTCGCCTGGCCCGACGAAGCCATGCCGCAGGTCGCACCCGACATCCGCACCGCCGTGGTGACGCTCACGCACGATCCCAAGCTTGACGATCCCGCGCTCGCCGCCGCGCTGAAGTCGCCGGCGTTCTACATCGGCGCGCTGGGCAGCAAGAAGACCCACGCGAAACGCCTTCAGCGCCTCGCCGGCGACGGCTTCTCCGAAACCGATCTCGCTCGCATCCACGGTCCCGTCGGCCTCGACATCGACGCAGTGACACCCGCCGAGATCGCCGTCAGCATTCTCGCCCAAGTCGTCGCCACGCTCCGCGCGGAGCCCGCGTGATGAAGTTCGGCGCGTTCCCGCTCGCGCAGGCCGAAGGCGTCCTCCTCGCGCACACGTTTCGCCACGGCAAGACGACGCTGAAGAAAGGTCACGTGCTCACGGCGGCGGATCTCGCGCTGTTCCAGGAGGCCGGCGTGTCCGACATCACCGGCGCGAAGCTCGATCCTTCCGACGTCACAGAAGACGCCGCCGCCCATCGCATCGCATCGCGCCTCATTGGGCCCCACCTGCGCCTCAGCGCCGCCCGCACGGGCCGCTGCAACGTGGAGGCCGATGCCGACGGTGTCGTCCTGGTGGATGCGTCCGCCATCGCCGCCGCCAATCTCGCGGACGAGTCCGTCACCATCGCCACGCTGCCGGACAAGGCCGCCGTGCGCAAAGGCCAGATCGTCGCGACCGTGAAGATCATCCCCTTCGCCGTCTCAACGCAGGTGCTGACCCTGGTGGAAGGCGCGCTCGGCACGCCGGCGCTCGGCGTGAAGGCGTTCCATCCGCGCCGATTCGCCCTCATCAGCACCGTGCTCCCCACCGTGAAGCCGTCGGTGATCGCGAGCACGGAAGAGCTCACCGCCCAGCGCGTTGGCGCTTGCGGTGGCACGCTCTCCTCCCCAACGCGCTGCGATCACACCGCCGCCGCAGTGGCGGATCAAATCAAACAGGCGCTCGCCGCGAAAGCCGACATCATCCTCATCGCCGCCGCCTCCGCGACGGTGGACCGCCACGACAACGTGCCCGCCGGTGTCGTCGCCGCCGGCGGCACCATCGATCACTTCGGCATGCCGGTGGATCCCGGCAATCTGCTCGTGCTCGCGCACATCGGCGACACGCCCGTGCTCGTCCTTCCCGGCTGCGCGCGCTCCCCCAAGCTCAACGGCTTCGATTGGGTGTTGCAGCGTCTCGCCGCGGGCATCACCGTGCGCCGCGAAGACATCATGGCCATGGGCGTCGGCGGTCTTCTGGTCGACACGCCCGCCCGTCCGCTTCCCCGCGAGAGCGCCGTCAAACCGTTTCCGCCCACCAAGCCGAACGTCGCCGCCATTGTGCTCGCCGCGGGCCAGTCCCGCCGCATGGGCGGTGATAACAAACTCACCCGCGCGCTCGACGGCACCGCGCTCATCCGCCGATCGGTCGAGACTGTACTCGCCGCCGCCGCGCGTCCCGTCATCGTCGTCACCGGCCATGAGGCCGCGAAGATCCACGCGCTGCTCGACGGCCTTCCCGTCACCTTCGTGGATAACCCACGCTATGCGGAGGGCCTGTCCACATCCCTCAAGGCCGGGCTGGACGCGGTCCCGGCGGACGCGGACGGCGCCTTGGTCTGCCTGGGCGATATGCCGGCGGTCTCCGCCACGCACCTCGATGCCCTGGTCGCCGGATTCGATCCGCCGAACGGAAGATGCATCGGCGTCCCCACCCATGAGGGCAAGCGCGGGAATCCCACGCTCTGGTCGAGATTGCTGTTCGACGACATGCGCCAGGTGGCCGGCGACGTGGGCGCGCGCCACCTGATCGGCGCCAACGAGTCTCTTGTTTACGAGGTCGAATTTGGGGACACTGGCGTGCTCACGGATCTAGATACGCCGGCGCAATGGTCGGACTATCTGTCACGTAAGGCGCCATAGCCGGCCATCAATTGTTCCCGGCACTGGCGCGACCATTGAGTCGCCGGCGCGTCCGTCTCGTTTTCGGGGAGGGAACGATGCCAGATGCCGGAGGCGCCCAAGGGGACAACAACACCCCGGGCGCCAATTCGCATAGCACCGACGTCGTGATCATCGGCGCGGGTCCCGTGGGACTCTTCGCGGTGTTCGAACTCGGCCTGCTTGGGCTGTCGGCCCATGTGGTCGATATTCTCGACCGTCCCGGCGGCCAGTGCGCCGAACTGTACCCTGAGAAGGTGATCCTCGACATCCCCAGCCGCGTGAAGATCACCGGCCAGGAACTCTCCAACGACCTGATGGCGCAGATCGAGCCGTTCAAGCCCACGTTCCACTTCCAGGAAATGGGCGTGAACCTGGAAAAGCTCGAGAGCGGACGCTGGAAGCTCACGACGGACGTCGGCACGGTGATCGAAGCGGCGGCGGTCGTGATCGCCGGCGGCGGCGGCAGCTTCACGCCGAAAAAGCCGAAGCTCGAACGTCTCGATGAATTCGAAGGCAAGTCGCTGTTCTACGCCGTGCGCAAGAAGGATCAGTTCCTCGGCAAGAACGTGCTGATCGCCGGCGGCGGGGACTCAGCCCTCGATTGGACCGTGAACCTCCAAGGCGTCGTCTCCGGCATCACGCTGGTGCATCGCCGCGACGACTTCCGTGGCATGCAGGCCACTGTCGACCAGATGCGCAGCCTCGTGAACCAGGGCAAGGTGAACCTCCAAATCGCCGACATCCTGCGCATCAACGGCGACGGTGGACAGATCAAGTCGGTCACACTCAAGAGCACCGCCAAGGGCGAATACGATGTGCCCTGCGACACCATGCTGCCGTTCTACGGCCTCACCATGAAGCTTGGCCCGATCGCCGACTGGGGCATCCAGCTCGACGACAACGATCGCATCCCCGTGTCGACCGCCACCTTCGAGACCGCCGTGCCGGGCATCTTCTGCATCGGCGACATGTGCGCCTATCCCGGCAAGCTGAAGCTGATCCTGTCGGGCTTTCACGAATCCGCCCTCATGGCCCATGGCTGCTTCCACTACGCACGTCCGAACCAGAAACTCAAGTTCGAGCACACGACGAGTAGGAGTTAGAGGGCAGGGGCTCGCCCACACACCGCTCGTCACCCCGGCGCAGGCCGGGGCCCACTCATCATCCGCACGGGCCATGCGTGTTGAGAAGTGGATCCCGGCCTTCGCCGGGATGACAGCCTGTGAATGGGACGTGCCCGGTGCGTCCAAGACGCAGCGCGCGGTAGGACCTACTCGCTCTGCGCAGCGTTGGTGCAAGACCAGTCCGCAAGTTTACGTACGTGGACGTCCAAGGAGTTGCACCCATGTTCAAAGTCTTTATCTCCGGCGTGGCACTTTGCGCGCTGATGGCCGGCACGGTCGTCGCGCAGGTCAGCCGCACCGAGTCCACGACCACCGTCGAAAATCCGATGACTCCGGATGCGACCGTCTCCAAGTCGGTGAAGCAAAAGACCTACAACAGCGACGGCAGCGAAGTCCGCAGCAGCAAGAACGTCACCCGCAGCGCCGGTGGCGTCAGCGCGCAATCCAAGTCGAAGGTGATTGAGCCCGATGGCTCTTCGACCACCAAGGAACACGAACACGTCGTCACCCCGGATGGCGCCGAGCGTTCCAGCACGACCACGACCGAAGAACGGTAGAGGCCCTCACGCCTCCGCCACGGAACGCCCTGCCGGAGACGGCGGGGCGTTTTCGCATGGGCACGCGTTCATCCGGGATTCGCTCTGTTGTCACCCCGGACAAGGCCGGCTGTGCCGGGCGCGATCCGGGGTCCAGGGCCAAAACCCCCGAATGTGCTTAAAACCCTGGGTCCCGGATCGCGCCGCTGCGCGGCTTGTCCGGGATGACATTGGGACTGCGGCTAGGCTATAAGCCCGCCCATCATGAAGATCCTCGTTACCTTGCCGGACGGCAGCGTGCGTGAGGCCGTCGGCACCCCCGGCCAATCCGTCATGCAACTCCTGCGCAGCGCCGATATCCCCATCACCGCCGCCTGCGGCGGGGCGATGGCCTGCGCCACCTGCCATGTGGACGTGGCGCCCGAATGGCGCGCCAAGGTTGGCCCGGCGGGGGACGAAGAATCCGACCTGCTCGACGGCTCCGACTACCGCGCGGAAGGCTCCCGCCTGTCCTGTCAGATCGAAGCCACGCCCGCCCTCGACGGTTTGGCCCTGGAACTCCAGCTCGACGCGATCGAGGGCTAACTCATGAGCGTGCTGTCCGATCAAGTCGCCAACCGGCGCACCTTCGCCATCATCTCCCACCCGGACGCGGGCAAGACCACGCTCACGGAAAAGCTGCTGCTGTTCGGCGGCGCGATCCAGCTGGCCGGCGCCGTGAAGGCCCGCGGCGAACGCCGCCGCGCGCGGTCCGACTGGATGAAGGTGGAGCAGGAACGCGGCATCTCGGTCACCTCCGCGGTGATGACCTACGACTATCGCGGCCACACCTTCAATCTGCTCGACACGCCGGGCCACGAAGACTTCAGCGAGGACACCTATCGCACGCTGACCGCAGTGGACTCCGCGGTGATGGTGTTGGATTCCGGCAAAGGCATCGAGACACAGACACTGAAGCTGTTCGAGGTCTGCCGCCTGCGCGATATGCCCATCGCCACCTTCATCAACAAGCTCGACCGCGAAGGCCTCGACCCCTTCGCGCTGTTGGAAGAGGTGGAAAGCCGCCTCCAGCTCGAAGTCTCGCCGGCAAGCTGGCCGATCGGCATGGGCCGTGAATTCCTCGGCTGCTACGACCTGATCCACGACAAGCTCATCCTCATGGCCCGCACCAAGGGCGAAAAGATGGACGAGGGTGTGGAGTGCAACGGCCTCGACGATCCCAAGCTCGACGAACTCCTGCCGGAAGCCGCGGTGAAGAAGCTGCGCGAGGACGTCGCGATGGTGCGCGGCCTGTGCAAACCGTTCGACCGCCAAGCCTATCTCGAAGGCCACATGACGCCGGTGTACTTCGGCAGCGCGGTCAACAATTTCGGCGTGCGCGAATTGCTGGAAGGCCTGGCGGAAACCGCGCCGTCGCCGCGTCCGCAGCCCACCGCCGAACGCACCATCCAGCCGGACGAGAAGAAGGTCTCGGGATTCGTCTTCAAGATTCAGGCCAACATGGATCCGAAGCACCGCGATCGCATCGCCTTCGTGCGTCTCAGCTCCGGCCACTTCCAGCGCGGCGCGAAGCTGCTGCATGTGCGCACGGGGAAGACGCTGACGGTCCACAATCCGCAAATCTTCATGGCGCAGGATCGCCAGACCGCCGAGGACGCTTGGCCCGGCGATATCATCGGTATCCCCAACCACGGCAACCTTCGGATTGGCGATGCGCTCACCGAAGGCGAAGAACTGCACTTCACCGGCATCCCGAGCTTCGCGCCGGAATTGCTTCAGACCGTGCGGCCGGAAGACCCGCTGCGCGCCAAGCATCTCGGCCGCGCGCTCCAGCAGTTGGCGGAAGAGGGGGCGGCGAGCGTGTTCAAGCCGCGCATGGGCACGGATTGGATCGTCGGCGTCGTCGGCTCCCTGCAGTTCGACGTGCTGGCGGATCGCATCCGTACGGAATTCGAAGTGCCGGTGCGGTTTGAGCAGACCGAACTCCACACGGCCCGCTGGATCAAGGGCGAACCGGCGGCGGTGAAGAAGTTCACCGACAGCATGCAGGCCTCAAGCGCGGAAGATCACGACGGCGCGCTGGTGTTCCTGGCGCGCAACGCGTGGCACCTCAACCGCACCATGGAAGACTATCCGGATCTTCAGTTCCTAAAGACCCGCGAACTCGTTCACTAGGAGATGCAGCAATGACCATCCAACGTTTCGACACCAACGCCCGCATGAGCCAGATGGTGATCCACGGCGACACCGTGTATCTCGCCGGTCAGGTCGCCGATAAGCCCGCCGACGTGCAGGGCCAGACGGCCGCGGTGCTGAAGCAGATCGACGACCTGCTCGCGCGCGCCGGCTCCGCGAAGGAGAAGATCCTGAGCGCGACGATCTACCTCTCCGACATCCGCACCTTCGGCGAGATGAACAAGGCGTGGGAAGTCTGGGTCGCCAAAGGCCAAGGCCCCGCCCGCGCCACCGTCGAAGCCAAGTTGGCCGGCCCGGAGTACCTGGTCGAAATCGCGGTGATTGCGGCGAAGTAAAGGGTATGAGGGTGGGGCAACACAATGCCCCACCACTGACTGTCACCCCGGCCTTCGCCGGGGTGACGATAGTGCATTGCGACCCTTGTCTGACTTGGTAACCTTGAATTCCGGGCCTCGGCACACTCGCCCGGAACGACGGTCGGGGGGCGGCGACGCAAATGCGGGTGCGGACGAAGCGCGAGCGGATTCAGCGCGGCATGGCGTTGGGCCTTTCGCGTCCGCAGGCGGAGCGATTGAGCAAGCTCACGACTCCTGAAGCGATTCAGGACTTCGTCAACGACATCCCCATGAACTTCGAGATTGGCGGCACAACTGCATTGTCAGTCGCTGAGACTTTGAAGCAGCGCCGCGCGCATTGCCTCGAAGGCGCCATGGTGGCCGCATGCGCGCTCCACATGAACGGCGCGCCGCCGTTGCTGATGGACATGGGCGCGGCCGAAGGTGACGTGGATCACGTCGTCGCGCTGTTCAAGCGCGGGCCCCACTGGGGTGCAATTTCGAAAAGCAATGGCGCTTATTTGCGTTATCGCGATCCCATTTTCAGGAACTTGCGCGAGTTGTCGCTGAGCTACTTCTTTGAATACACAAAGGGCCGCAAGAAAACGCTGCGCACCTACTCGGTGCCCGTGAACTTGCGCAAAGTCGACGCGAAGCTATGGGTGACCAACGCTAAGTTCTGCGCGGAGATGGTCGAGATCCTCACGGAGGCCAAGCACTTCAACCTCGTGCCGCGGGCACAGGAAAAGCGAATGCGCCCCATCGACATCGTTGAGCGCGATGCATTCAACCTTGATGACTACCCCAATCCGCGCAAGAAAAAGAAGCGCGGAAAATAGAGAATTGCTTCTCACCGGCACACCGTTGCACTCTTGTCTGTCACCCCGGACAAGCGGCGTAGCCGCGCGATCCGGGGTCCAGGGTAGAGAGCGCGGTCGTGCCGTATTTTGTCTACATCTTGGCCAGTGAGCGGAATGGGACGTTATGCGTCGGCGTGACAAGTGATCTGATTCGCAGATCGGCGGAGCACCGGACAGGTGCTGTGCCTGGCTTCACCTCGCGCCATCAGATTCATCACTGGTCTACTTCGAGGCGCATGAGTCCATCGAAGCCGCCATCGCGCGCGAAAAGCGCATCAAATATTGGAAACGCGCGTGGAAGCTCGAATTGATCGAGCGCGAAAATCCGCCTTGGCGCGACCTGTATCCTGAAATTGCGTCCGCTTGAGTTTGTAACTCTGGCTCCCGGGTCTCGCTACGCTCGCCCGGGATGACACCCTGTTGTCACCCCGGACAAGGCGCGTAGCGCCGCGAGCCGGGGTCTAGGGTAGTAGAATTCTACTACCGCGGCACGCTCATGAAGTGGATGCTGAACAGCCGGTCCGCATCCACCCAGCACCGCACGGGGCGGATTCCGGCGTGCTTCGCGAGCGTCTGGAATTCCTCCACGTCGTACTTATGCGAATTCTCGCTGTGGATGGTCTCGCCCGCGGCGAAGCGGAACTGACGGCCGTTCACGCGCACGACCTGATCGATCGAACTGCGCAGGTGCATCTCGACGCGCCCCGCATGCGCGTCGTAGTGCGCCGCGTGTTCGAAAGTCTTCAGGTCGAATGCGCCATCGAGTTCGCGGTTGATGCGCGTGAGCAGGTTCATGTTGAACGCGGCCGTGATCCCTGCCGCATCGTTGTAGGCCGCGTGCAGGATCTCCGGTTCCTTCTTCAAATCCACGCCGATCAACAGATGACCGCCGGGACGCAGAACCGTGGCGGCATGGCGCAGGAACGCTTCCGCTTCCGCATGAGTCAGGTTGCCGATGGTCGAGCCGGGGAAAAATCCAAGTCGCGCGCCGCGGCCCGGTAGGGTCGGCATACGGAACGGCTTGGTGAAGTCCGCGCAGATCGCGATCACCGGCAGGTCGGGATGGTCCTGCGCCAAGCCTTGCGTGGCGTGGATCAGATACTCGCGGGAGATATCGACGCCCACATAGGACGCCGGCGTGTCGAGAGCGTCCAACAGCAGGCGCACCTTGGAAGCCGCGCCGCTGCCGAACTCGATGAGTTGCGCGCCGCGCCCGGCCAACTGCGCCACATCGGTCGCATGCGACCGCAGCAACGCCATCTCCGTGCGGGTGAGATAGTACTCCGGCAGGCGGCAGATCGCGTCGAACAGCTCCGAGCCATGCCGGTCGTAAAAATACTTCGCCGGAATCGCCTTTCGCGGCGCGGACAATCCGTTCAGCACATCCGTCAGGAACGCGTCGCGGCTCGGCGCGTCCGCATGGCCGTCGATCACGCGCAGATTGAACGGCGAACGCGCAACGGGAATCTCGGCAACAAACTGTTTCATGCACCATCGTCCGCAAGGCGTACGCCGGCGAACTGCCAGCGCATGTGGGGATAAAAGAAATTGCGATAGGTCGCTCGGATATGATCCGCCGGTGTCACGCACGCGCCGCCGCGAAGCACCATCTGATTGACCATGAACTTGCCGTTGTACTCGCCGGCGGCCCCTTCGAAAGGTCTGAAGCCAGGGTAGGCGCTGTAGGCGCTTTGCGTCCACTCCCACACGTCGCCGAACATCTGCGTAAGGGAGCCGTCCGTCGCGGCGTGTGGTTGTAAGACATCATCGTCGAGGAAGTTTCCGTCCAGCGGCAGTGCATGCGCCGCGGCCTCCCATTCCGCTTCCGTCGGCAGGCGTTTTCCCGCCCAGCGCGCGTAGGCATCCGCTTCGTAGTAACTCACATGACACACAGGGGCCGCATCGCAGATGGGTTGAACGCCATTCAAGGTGAAAACGGTTCCGGGATTTTCTTCGCCCGACCAATACAACGGCGCGGACCAGCGCTCTTCCTGCACACGCGCCCAACCGTCCGCGAGCCAGAGTTCCGGCCGGCGATAGGCGCCATCGGCGATGAACGCGCGCCATTCGCCGTTCGTGATCGGGCGCGACGCCAGACGATAGGGTTCCAGGAAAGCGCGATGCCGGGGGCGCTCATTATCGAAAGCAAACGCGGCGGCGGATGTGCCGATTTGCGTCAGCCCGCCGTCGAACGCATGCCACGTCAGCGCGGGAGTCTCCGTGTCTATCGCCGCTGCGCCATTCCCGTAGCGCGGCTTGGTCGCGTTGCAGGAGAACGCGTGCAGGATGTCCATCAGGATGAGTTCCTGATGCTGCTGCTCGTGATGCAGTCCCAACGTCAGCATCGCGTGCGCATTGGATAACACGTCCGCGCGCGCGGTTTGGATCAGTTCTTCCATCGCCGCATCCACGAATGCCCGATAGGCGCCGACCTCTTCGCAGGTGGGGCGGCTGATGAGGCCTCGCTGCGGCCGCGGGTGCCGCGGCCCCACGGCTTCGTAATAGGAATTGAACAGGAAGCCGAAGCGATCGTCATAGACGCGATAGCCCGGAAGATGCGGCGTCAGCAGGAAGGTCTCGAAGAACCACGTCGTATGCGCGCGATGCCACTTCGTCGGGCTCGCGTCGGGCATGGATTGCAGCATCTGGTCTTCGGGCGAGATCGGCGCGGCGAGCGCCTCGGTCTTGGCGCGCACCGCGCGATAGCGGCGCAGCAGCGCATCCCGGCTCACGCCGGCTTCGCTTGCCGAAAGAATGTCGATCTCCACGTCCACCGGCGAGGTGCTCCCCACGTGCCTGGCGCAACCCGCCCAGGAGAAAACGTCATAAAATCAAATAGGTTCCAGCGGCCGACAAAGCCAGGAGGCTTGCCCGGAAAAAGTGTAGGCCCGGCTCGTTGCGCTTCGCCAGTACGGTGCGGCGCACGCACCGCGCCCTTTGACGTCTCGCCGTCCGCGGCGTATGTTCTCTTTTTGTTCTATATGGTGAGCGCGGAGATGTATAGGGGGATCAGCGGCTGGAAATTTCCACCGCCTATTCACCGCCTAAACATGCGGTGGGACGGTGCGCGTTCTCCCGCGTGCATATCCCTACGCGGAAAAGGGCCGGGAAATTCCGCGCGTATTTCGCGCGATAAAACGCGCGGGAATGGCGGAAATGCGCGCGTCGCGCCGGGCCCCTGGCGGGATTGTGACCGGCCTGTAACCGACTGTTCGCCATGGGTTATTTGCGGACGGGTGCGCTGGACGCAAGGCAGGAATGCAGCCCAACTCTTGCTCCGGAACGGGCGAGCTTTGTATAGTCTCGCTCGCTGGAGGGTGCCCATCGCGGGGCCCTCTGTAGCGAAGAGACCTGGCCTTCGGGCGGGTCGCTGCGTCGTGTGCCTCGTGGAGGATATGACCGTTCGTCGTTCGACGACCCTTTGGCCTGGATCAAGGCCTATGCACTTCAGCATGTGCTGTCATGCACGGATCGAAAGGTCCGGGTTCGGGCGTTGTACGTAGACTGTCAAGTGAGATCACGAGCGGATCGACGCAAGGGGGTGCCTCAGGGGCGCCTCAGAAGGAGGAAGTTATGGGTGCTGTTTCCACGATGAGTCGCGTTCCGGTATTGGCGTCGGAGAGTGGACTCTCCGCTTACCTGAACGAGATCAAGAAATTCCCGATGTTGGCGCCGGAAGAAGAATACATGCTCGCGAAGCGTCTCGTTGAGCACGGCGACACCGAAGCGGCGCATAAGATGGTGACGAGCCACCTGCGCTTGGTGGCGAAGATCGCCATGGGTTACCGCTTTTACGGTTTGCCGGTTTCGGATCTGATTTCCGAAGGCAACGTCGGCTTGATGCGTGCCGTGAAGAAATTCGAGCCGGAGCGCGGCTTCCGCCTGGCGACCTATGCCATGTGGTGGATCAAGGCCGCGATCAACGAATACGTGCTGAATTCGTGGTCGTTGGTGAAGGTCGGCACGGTCGCGGCGCAGAAGAAGCTGTTCTTCAATCTGCGCAAGATGAAGGCGAAGCTCGGCGTCTACGAGGATGGCGACATCCCGATCGAGAAGGCGGAGCTGATCGCGAAGCGGTTGGACGTGACCACGCAAGAGGTCATCGACATGAACCGCCGGCTGTCGCGCTCGGATGCGTCGTTGAACGCGCCGGTCGCGGAAGATGGCGATCTGCAGCGCCAGGACATGCTTGTCGATAACACCCCGAACCAGGAGCAGGTGCTGGGTGACAACGAAGACCGCAAGCTCGGCCTGAAGCTGTTGACCGATGCGATGACCATGCTGACCGAGCGTGAACGGAAGATCATCCAGGAACGTCGCCTGGCCGACAATCCGCGCACGCTGGAAGAGATCGGCGAGGAATACGGAATCAGCCGCGAACGCGTGCGGCAGATCGAAAACCGTGCGTTCGCCAAGCTCCAGGCTGCCGTGGTGAAGGCCATGGCGCTGCTGCAGTCGAATGCAGCCGCTGCCAAGGCATTGCCGAACTACGCAGGCGCCTAACGCCTGAGAGACCTAAACCCCGCTCCCGAAAGGAGCGGGGTTTTTCTTTGGGGGCCCTCGGGCTACAAGGGACGATGATCACAACCACCGGCAAGTATGTCCTGACAATCACCTGTCCCGATGCCACCGGGCTGGTGGCCGCGGTCGCCGGATTCCTGCGCGACGAGAACTGCTTCATCGATCAATCGTCCCAGTACGGCGATCCGTCCACGCAGCGCTTCTTCATGCGCGCGCTATTTACCCGCGGCGACAAGAGCGCGCCGATCGATGTGATCGAGAGCCGCTTCGCGCCCATCGCGACCAAGTTCAACATGGTTGTCGAGATCAAGCCGGCGGACCACAAGCCGCGCGTGCTCATCGCCGTGTCGCGCTTCGGGCACTGCCTGAACGATCTTCTGCATCGCTGGGAGACCGATCAGATCGGCATCAACGTCGTCGGCGTGATGTCCAATCACCAGGACATGCAGCGCTTGGTCGAGTGGCACGAGATTCCGTTCCACTATCTCCCGGTCACGCCGGAGACGAAGGCGCAGCAGGAGAAGCAGTGGCTCGGCCTGATCGACTCCCTCAACGTCGATTTTGTCGTGCTCGCGCGCTACATGCAGGTGCTGAGTCCGGAAGCCTGCCGCACGCTCGAGGGGCGCTGCATCAACATCCACCACTCGTTCCTGCCGAGCTTCAAAGGCGCGACGCCGTATCAGCAAGCGTTCGCGCGCGGCGTGAAGATCATCGGCGCGACCGCGCACTACGTCACCGGCACGCTGGATGAAGGTCCGATCATCGAGCAGGCGGTGGAGCGCGTGGATCACACGCACTCGCCGGCGGATCTGGTCGCCATCGGCCGTGACCTCGAAACCGTGGTGCTCGCCAGGGCTGTGCGCTGGCATGCGGAGCGGCGCGTGCTGCTAAACGGTTCTAAAACCGTCGTATTCCGGTGAGTGGATCACCCGTGTAGGGTGGTTGCCCGAACACGTTTCCGCCTCTATATTCGAGTCAAAACAACCACCCGCCAGTCAAGGCGAGGGTTGGGGGACCAGCAGCATGTCGAAAACGATTCTGATCGTTGAGGACAATGAGTTGAACATGAAGTTGTTCAACGATTTGCTCCAAGCGCATGGGTACAACACCCTGCAGACGAAAGACGGGCGCGAGGTGATGGAGATCACCCGCAAGAACAAACCCGATCTGATCCTCATGGACATTCAGCTTCCCGAGATCTCGGGCCTGGAGATCACCAAGATGCTGAAGGCCGACGACGACCTGCGCACGATCCCCGTGGTCGCAGTGACGGCGTTCGCGATGAAGGGCGACGAGCAGAAGATCCGCTCCGGCGGCTGCGACGGCTACATCGCGAAACCCATTTCCGTCGCGAGTTTCCTGCAGACGGTGTCGAAGTTCCTGGTCCCGGCGACCGTCAACTAATCCCGAACGCCTTCGCGTAGCGCGCTTGCGCGCCGGGCTTCAGTGCGCCGGGAGTGAACTCAAGCGCCATGAACGCAGGCCCGGAGAAGGGCGCCTTCAACTTTTCCGCCAGCGCCGCTGAGAACCCGAAGCGCGGATAGTAGTTGGGATGACCCAACACGATGACTGCGGGAACGCGGCACGCGGCGAGACCTGCCTCCACAAGTGCTGTTCCAACGCCGCGCCGCTGTTGCGTCGTGCGCACAGCCATTGGCGCGAGTGCCGCAGCGGTGATGTCGCCCACTGCCATCGCGCTGAACAGGATGTGGCCGACGATCTCATCGTCAACCGCAACAAGCTCGACGAGCGAGTCTCCATCGGCGCGCAGTTGATCGACAAGATCGGCCTCGTCGTCGCGCCCGAAGGCGTCACGGTTGACGGCGCGGATGGCGGCATGATCCGCCGGCGTAGCCGCACGGACGATCATTTCGCGAATAGCGAGCGTCGGTCGGCGAAGGCCTTGAATTCGAGCGCGTTGCCGCTCGGGTCGCGGAAGAACATGGTCGCCTGTTCGCCGGGCTGACCCTTGAATCGAATCGTCGGTGCGATCCCGAAGGTCACGCCGGCATTTTTGAGCCTCTCGGCCAAGCCTTCCCAGCGCGCCATGGTGAGCACCACACCGAAGTGCGGCACCGGCACGTCGTGACCATCGACCGGATTGGTGTGATCGTCGGCGCGCGGCGCCAAGTGGGCAACGAGCTGGTGGCCGAAGAGATCGAAGTCGACCCATTCGGCGGAGGAGCGCCCCTCGGGACATCCCAACAGCTCGCCATAGAATGCCCGGGCGGCGGCGAGATCGTGCACCGGGATGGCGAGATGGAACGGATCGGCGGCGTGGTGGTCGGTCATGATTCGCTCAACAAAAAACCCGCCAGGCGGACCAGGCGGGTTTCGTCTCGTGGTTCGCGGGAAGGCGACCCTACTTGATCTTGCCTTCTTTGAAATCGACGTGCTTGCGCACAACCGGGTCGTACTTCTTCTGGACCATCTTCTCGGTGATGTTCCGAGGGTTCTTCTTGGTCGTGTAGTAGTAACCCGTGCCCGCCGTGCTCTCGAGCTTGATCTGAATGGTGGTGGGCTTCGCCATGGCGGTTTCCGTAATACGTGATGGGAGGCGGTGGGCCCCCTCAATGAGGGGCGCACAATACACTGCCGAAATCCCAAGTCAAGGCGGGGTTCCGGGCATTTTTCAACGCCAAATCAAACACTTGGCAGGGCTTTGCTGCTTTGCGCTGCTGTCCCCAGTCGCGGCAGTCCCGTCAGTTGGCGTGCTTCACGAGATTGAACGCGACAACGGTCAACCCGAGGAGCGCGGTCCACATAGCTGCGGACAGCACGCTTCTGGAGAGCAGGAGCGCCTTGAGGCGGGTCATCGAAAACGCCATGACAGTCCTTGCAAACGGGTCAGGGGCTTGTGGCCAGTTGCCCGGCTTCGGGCAGGTGCAGGGCGGTGCGCAGGGCGGCATCGCCGATCAGGCGGCGGGCCACTTCCGCATCGACCGCGGCCCCGGCGTGGGGCTCCGGACGGCAGGTTGTCCGTGCCGCCTCCGCCGCCATACGCCGTCGCGGGCCAGCTTTGACCAGGGTATCGAGCAATTCACCACCCTCGGCTAACGCGCCGCTGGTGCAGACATCCGGCACCACGCCCCGGCCGGCGAGGATCGCGCCGGCGGGCGTGAAGACGCGCGCCCAGGTGAGGGCCAGTTCGCCGCCGTTGGCGAGCGGTACGATGGTTTGCACGGTTCCCTTGCCGACGCTGGCGGTGCCGACGGCGATGGCGCGACCATTTTCCTGCAAAGCGGCGGCGAGGATTTCCGCGGCAGAGGCCGAACGGCCATCCAGCAGCGTCACGATCGGCGCGCCGAGGGAGATGTCCCCGCCGGTGGCGGCGTAGAATTGCATCGCGCCGGGATGACGTCCGCGCAGCGTGGCGATGACGCCTTTGTCCATGAACAGATCCGCGACCGCGACCGCCTGGTCCAACAGGCCGCCCGGATCGCCGCGAAGATCGAGGATAATGCCGCGCACCGGACCGGTGGCGGCCACTTTCTCCGCGATCGTCGATGCGGTGCGCTGATTGAAGCTTTTCACGGAAAGCTCCAACACGCCGTCGCGGACTTCGGCTTTCACCGTTTCCGGGATGATGAGGGAACGGCGCGCGCTCACGGCAATCTCGTCGTCACCGCGTTTCACGATCATGCGGACCAACATGTCCTTCGGGCCGTCGAGCCGGCGCAGGATCACGGCGAGCGGTTGTCCGGCGAGGCGTTGGCCTTGCGCGCGAATGATAATGTCTTCGGGGAGGATGCCGCCGCTGTCGGCGGGGCCGTCCTTAAGTGTGAGCTTTACCCGCGCCCCTTCGGGGACCTGCTCAAGGTCCATGCCGAGGCCGACGAAGCCGTTGCGGAGCACGTTGTTGCGCTGGGCTTCGCGCCGTCCGGCGTAGCGCGAGTAGTTGTCGAGCAGCGGCATGATCGCTTCGTACATCGACTGCAGGATGCTTTCCGAGGTCGATGTTCCCAGCGGCTTGGAGACCTTGCGCGCCGCGTCGAGCAGGCGCTGGGTCGTTTCCACCCAGCCGGCGATGTCCTGTGGACGCGGGCGCGGCGCTTGCGCAATCGTCACCTCGCCGTAGGTGAACACCACATCGTTGCCGACCGCTTCGACACGCATATCCGGATCGATCACGGACAGGTGGCCAAGGCCGGCCAGGAACAGCCGATCGATATCCGGCGGATCGATCGCCTTGTCGCGGATCTGCGTGATACCGCCGCTAAGGGGCGCGGAGATGGCGAGCACTTCCGGTTCCAGGCGGCCGCGCTGCGCGCTGCGCGGATCGGTGGCGCAGCCGGCAAGCAGCAGGGCGGAGGCGAGAAGGATGCCTTTCATCGGCGCCGCCGTTTGAACTTGCCGCGATCCTTGAACTTGCGCTCGTGGCGTTGGGGCTCCTCGCGCTGCGGCGCGGACGAGCCCTCTTTGCCGGCAAAGGCGAACACGATCGACCCTGCGATCTCGTTGGTCTCCGTCAACTTCACGGTCAGCTTGTCGCCGACGCGCAACGTCAAGCCATGGCGCCGCCCGACCACGCGATGGGTGCGTTCGTCGAGGTCATAATAATCCTGGGGCAAGGCGCGCATCGGCAGGATGCCGTCGGCGCCGGTCTCGTCCAAATTCACGAAGACGCCGAACCGGGTCACGCCGCTGACGCGTCCAGGGAAGGTCGCGCCCACGCGGTCGGCGAGGTAGCCGGCGGTGAAACGATCGACCGTCTGACGTTCCGCCAAGGCGGCGCGGCGTTCGGTCATGGAGATGTGCTCCGTCGCCGGCACCAGGTCCGGGTTGCGGCCATGATGCCAACCGCCGTCGCCGAGCTTGCACGCGGCGACCAGGCCGCGATGCACCAAGAGGTCGGAGTAGCGGCGGATCGGTGAGGTGAAGTGCACATACTTCCGCAAACCCAGGCCGAAGTGGCCCTGATTGTTGGGACTATAGACTGCCTGGGATTGTGTCCGCAGGACCAGGGTGTTGACCATCCCCTCGTTGGGGGAGCCGCGCACGATACCCAACACGCGATTGAAATCCGCGGGCTTGATGCTCCCGCCGTGCGGGAGTTTGATATCCAGGGTCTGGAGGTTTTCGCGCAAAGCCATGACCCGTTCCGGATCGGGCGGTTCGTGGACGCGGTAGACCGCCGGGTAGGACGAGGCGGCGAGGGTCTCCGCCGCCGCCACGTTGGCGGCGATCATGAACTCCTCGATCAGCTTGTGGCTCTCGTAGCGCTCGCGCTTGGTCACCCCGGTCACGCGGCCCTTCGGGTCGACGATGATCTTTCGTTCGACCAGATCGAGTTCGAGGGTGCCGCGCTTGGCACGGGCATCGTCCAGCGCCGCGTAGGCGCCGTAGAGCGGTTTGATCACCAGGTCCATCAACGTGCCGGTGACGTCGTCCGGGTTGCCGTCCTTCGCATTCTGGACCTGGGTGTAGGTCAGGCGCGCCACGGAGCGCATCAGGCCACGGATGATCTTGTGACGGATCAGTTTGCCGTGCGCATCGATCCACATATGTGCCGCGAGGCAGGGACGGTCCTCCTTGGGCTTCAGGGAGCACCAGCCGTTGGAGAGCGCCTCCGGCAGCATGGGCACGACCCGATCCGGGAAGTAGACCGAGTTGCCGCGGTCGTAGGCTTCGCGGTCGAGCGCGTCGCCCTCGCGCACGTACCAGGACACGTCGGCGATGGCGACCAGCAGGTGCCAGCCGCCCGGGTTGGCGGGATCCTCGTCGGGTTCGGCGAAGACCGCGTCGTCGAAGTCGCGGGCGTCCTCGCCGTCGATGGTGACCAGAGGCACCTGCCGAAGGTCGACCCGGTTGCCGAGGGGTGCCCCGGTGGCATTGGCGGCGAGCGCCAAGGCCTCGTCCGAGAAGATGTGGGGCAGGCCGGCGGCGTGGATTGCGATCAGGCTGAGATTGCGGGCGGCGCTGATTGAATCCCCGAGGGCGCCCAGGTTCTCCAGGACGCGGGCCTTCTGGGGCCCGAACTTGGGTGCCTTCATGATTTCCGCCGCGACCAGGTCGCCGGGCTGGGCGGTGCCGCGCTCCTCCGGCGGGATGATCACCTCGTATCGGTACTTCTTGTCGACCGGCTGCAGGTGCCCGTCGGCTTGGTAGACGCCGACCAGTTTGACGGCGGCGGGCGCGATCAGCTTGAGGGGACGGGCCTCGTAGGCGTTGTCGCCGGCCGGCGAGAGTTTCGCCAGCACCTGATCGCCGACGCCGACGGTGAGCTGGCGGGTGTCTTTCTTCTTCATCCCCCGCGCGGCGCGCGGTTGGATGACGAGGATGACCGGCGGGGGAGAGTCGTGGTCCCACTTGAGGGGTTTGGCGAACAGATCGCCGTCCTTGTCGGTGTGGGTGATGACGATGCCGTCGACCGCGGGAAGGACGTCGCCGGTCGACAATTTGCGATTACCAGTGCGGTCTACTTCACCTTCAATTTCGAGAGTCTTTAGAAGCGCTTTGAGTCCGATCTTCGCAGCGCCGGTTAACCCGAAGGCGCGCGCGATTTCGCGTTTGCCGACGGGTCCGCTGGCGGTGTTGACGAACGCCAACACCTCTTCGCGGCTGGGCAAGGCTTGGGTCGGTGGGGTGCGGCCGCGCGAGACGCGCCGGCCAGCTTTGGGATTTGGCATGTGGATGAATAAAAGTCCTATTGGTGAGTAAGGCTACACTGGATCAGTGAGCCGAGACGAGCGCCCAACGATTGGGCGCGGCAAAGCCCATACGCCCGTGCGCGCAAGGCGCGCCGGGCGAGGCTCAGGGTCAAAAAACGACGGGTTACTTGATTAGGCTTCCGCTGACTTGCGGCTGCGGGACGCTTTTGCCTTGGGAGGCGCGGCGCCGGTGCCGTTCTTGGCTTGCTTGGCGGCGATCAGGCCGACGGCCGCCTCCAGGGACACATTCTCGCTGTCCATGTCGCGAGGGAGCGTCGCGCTGATCTTGCCGTGCTGTACATATGGGCCGAAACGGCCCTTGCGCAAGGTGATGGCGCCGCCAGAGGGGTGCTGACCGAGGATTTTCCCGGCCGCGCCGCCACGTTTCGCGGCACGTTCCGCGCCTTCGGAGAGGACGATGAGGGCGCGGTTCATGCCGATCTCAAGGACGTCGTCGTCCTTCGGCAGGGACTGATAGCGGGTTCCGACCTTCAAGTAAGGCCCGAAGCGGCCGATGCCGGCCTGGATCATTTCGCCGCTTTCCGGGTCCTTGCCGATGTCGCGGGGCAGGGACAGGAGCTTCAGCGCGCGATCGAGATCGACAGCGTTCGGGTCGGTGCCCTTGGGCAGCGAAGCGCGCTTGGGCTTCGGCGGTTTGACGACCTTTGGTTTGCCCTTCGCTTTGGCCTTTTTCTTCTTCTTGCCCTTGGCATCGAGCTCGGGTTCGGCCTCGACTTCCGGCTCTGGCTCCGCCGGCACCGTCACGGGTGGGGTGATGGGTGGGGGTTCGATGCCGCCGAGTTGGACGTAGGGGCCATACGGACCCACACGCAGGGTCACGACCATGCCGCTCGCGGGATCGAGCCCAAGTTCCTTCGGGCCGGTGAGGGCCGCGGTCTGGCCCGGTTCCGGCGCGCCGAGCGGGCGGGTGTAGCGGCATTCCGGATATTTGCTGCAGCCGATGAAGGAGCCGAACTTGCCGAACTTCAGGCCGATGCGGCCTTCCGCGCAGGCCGGGCACTGGCGGGGATTGCCGCCGTCCGCCATGGGCGGGAACAGGTGCGGCTCGAGCATCTCGTCGAGCACGTCGATCACCTTGGTCCGGGTCAGGTCCTTGGTGCCGTCGATGGCCGCGATGAAGTCGCGCCAGAAGTCGGCCAGGACCTTCTTGTACTTGAGCTTGCCTGCCGAGATATCGTCGAGCTGGTTCTCCAGATCGGCGGTGAAGTTGTACTCGACGTAGCGCTCGAAGAAGCTTTCCAGGAACGCGATCACGACACGGCCGCGGTCTTCCGGGATGAAGCGGCGGTTATCCATGCGCACATATTTCCGGTCCTGGAGGACCTGGATGATGGAGGCGTAGGTGGACGGCCGGCCGATGCCCTTTTCCTCGAGCGACTTTACGAGGCTGGCTTCGGAGAAGCGCGGCGGCGGCTGGGTGAAGTGCTGCTCCGGCAGGACTTCCGCGACGGTCAGCGGTTGGCCTTCGGTCATCGGCGGCAGGATCGTGCCGTCGGACTCTTCATCTTCCGTGGGAACCGCGGCGACTGAAGGCGCCTCATCATAAACTTCCAGGAAGCCCTTGAAGACAATGACTGAACCGGTGGCACGCAGTTGCGTCTGCTGATCCGGTGTGGCGGAGATCACGGCGACCTGGTCGAGCTGCGCGGACTCCATCTGGCTCGCGATCGTGCGCTTCCAGATCAGGTCATAGAGCTTCAGCTGGTCGGCGGAGATGTACTTCGCGACGCTCTCCGGCGTGCGGGTCGGGTCGGTCGGGCGGATGGCCTCGTGGGCCTCCTGCGCGTTTTTCGCCTTGGTCTTGTAGACGCGCGCCTCGGCCGGGAGGTGGGTCTTGCCGTAGCGGTCGCCGATCAGGCTGCGGATGGCGGTGAGCGCCTCGCCTTCGATCGTCACGCCGTCGGTACGCATATAAGTGATGAGGCCGACCGTCTCGCCGTCGATATCGAAGCCCTCATAGAGCTTCTGGGCGATATCCATGGTCTGGCGGGCGGAGAAATAGAGCCGACGCGAGGCGTCCTGCTGCAGGGTCGAGGTGGTGAATGGCGGGTAGGGGCGGCGCTGCTTGGTCCGTTTCTCGACCGAAGTGACCTTGAACTGTCCAGACCGGACATCGTCGGCGGCCCTCTCGGCCTTCTCGCCATTATTAAGGTCGAACTTGTCGAGCTTCTTGCCGTCGAAATGGGTGAGGCGGGCCTGGAAGGACTCTTTCTTCGCGGTCGCCATGCCGGCACCCACGGTCCAGTACTCCTCGGCCTTGAACTTTTCGATCTCGAGTTCGCGGTCGCAGATGATGCGAAGCGCAACTGACTGGACCCGGCCGGCCGACTTGGAACCGGGCAGCTTGCGCCACAGGACCGGGGAAAGGGTGAAGCCCACGAGGTAATCGAGGGCGCGGCGGGCGAGGTAGGCGTCGACCAACTCGACGTCCAGGTCGCGCGGGTTGGCCATCGCTTCCAGCACCGACTTCTTGGTGATGGCATTAAAGGTGACGCGCTTCACGTCCATGCCCTTGATGGCGTTGCGTGAACGCAGTTCCTCGAGCACGTGCCACGAAATGGCTTCGCCTTCGCGATCCGGGTCGGTTGCGAGAATGATGCCCTTCGCACCCTTCAGCGCGTCGAGGATGCCTTTGAGGTGTTTCTGCGAGCCGGCGTCGACTTCCCAATCCATGGCGAAGTCTTCGTCAGGGCGGACTGACCCGTCCTTCGGGGGCAGATCGCGGATGTGCCCATAAGACGCGACGACCCGGAAGCCATCGCCCAGATACTTATTGATGGTCTTGGCTTTGGCGGGTGATTCGACGATGACGACTTGCATGTGGTGCCCGACGTGCTGTCCCGTTTGTACGGCCCGGAGTTCGCTCCAAAGGCCACGCTTTTTGACGGCTTTAGATGTCGCTGGAGCTGGGGATAACCCCGAAACCTTAATAAATTCAGTTTCTTCCGATTAGGGCGACCCGGTTACCCGGATGCCGCTCTAGGCGGCCTGCCAGCTCAAGCTCCATGAGAGCCGTTGCCACGAGGGCGGCTGACACTTGGCACTGTCGAACCACCTCGTCAACAGCGGTCGGTCCCGGGCCCAGGGCAGCCTCAACCCGGCGACGCAAGGTTTCGTTATCTGGCGTATTAGTTTTTTCAATGAGTTGTGAATCGATCTTCATATTTTGGATGGGGATAGAAATTTCCTGCGGCACGCCGGCCAGGACGGCGAGAATGTCCTCCGCCCGCTCAACTAAGGTGGCGCCGTCGCGAATCAGGCTGTTGGGTCCCTGGGCCCGGGGATCCAGCGGCGAGCCGGGGACGGCGAAGACGTCCCGGCCCTGTTCCCCGGCGAGGCGGGCCGTGATGAGGGATCCGGATTTCAGGGTCGCCTCGACCACCAGGACGCCGCGGCTGGCGCCGGAGATGATCCGGTTCCGGCGCGGGAAGGCGGCCGCCGTCGGTTCGGTGCCGGGGGCAACCTCGGAGATGACGGCCCCGGTCTCGGCGATCCGGGCGTGGAGCTTGGCGTGCTCGGGCGGATAGATTACGTCCGTCCCGCCGGCCAGGACGGCGACGGTCACGCCGCCGGCGGCGAGCACGGCTTCGTGGGCGGCGCCGTCGATCCCGCGCGCCATGCCGGAAATGATCGACCAGCCGGCCCGGGCCACGTCCCCCGCCAGCATCCCGGCCAGCTTGCGTCCGTTCACGCTGGCATTGCGGGCACCGACGACCGCCAGCGCGGGCGTGCGCAAGATAGCCGGATTGCCCTTTACCAATAGAAGCGGCGGGGCGTCCTCAATCGCTTTCAGGGGCGCGGGGTATTCCGGATCGGACCAGGTGACGTAGGTCAGTCCCGCGCGATGCGCGGCGGCCAGTTCGGCTTCGGCCTGGGAGGGAGTCCAGACCCGTGCATCGGGCTTGAAGGTCGGCAGGTGGTGGACCGCTTCCGCCGGCGAGCCGAAGCGTTCGACGAGATTTCGGAAACGGACAGGCCCGATGCCGTCCGTACGGATGAGGCGGATCCAGTCGATCAGCTCGTCCGCCGTGACCATGACGGCTATCCCTTTTTGGCCCCGATCTTGGGCTCTTGGCCCTTGAGGAGCCGGGCGAGGTTGGCGTGATGGCGGATCCAGCCGAGCAGGCCGAGGAATCCGAAGGCCACGGCGGCGTCGGGTTGCTGGATCAGGAGGGCGTAGAGCGGCGCCATGGCGAGGGCGATCAGGGCGGAGAGGGACGAGTACCGGTAGATCGCCGCGATCGCCGCCCAGGTGAGGCAGGCCATGAGGCCGACGATGGGGACGGCGGCGATCATCGTGCCCAAGGTGGTCGCCATGCCCTTGCCGCCCTGGAAGCGCAGCCACACGGGAAAGTTATGGCCGAAGACCGCGGCAGTGCCCGCGATCAATCCAGCCGTCGCGGGCAGGAATGCGCCCACGACCAGCACCGCGATCGCGCCCTTACCGCTGTCGAGCAGTAGGGTGGCGAGCGCCAAACCCTTGCGCCCGGTGCGCAGCACATTGGTGGCCCCGATGTTGCCGGAGCCGATCTTCCGGATATCGCCGAGGCCCGCCATGCGCGTGAGCACGAGGCCGAATGGAATCGACCCGAACAGGTACCCGACCACGACGGCCAGAATGAGGGACGGCAGCGGCAGGCCGCCGCTCATTTGCCTTGGCCCAGGATGTCGTAGACGACGCGGCCATCGATCACGGTGCGCAGGGCTTTGCCTTGCACCGCGCGGCCGTCGAAGGGCGAGTTCTTGGACTTCGAGCGGAAATTATCCGCGATCACTTTCCAGGGACGGTCCGGATCGAAGATCACCAGGTCCGCTTTCTTGCCCTTGGCGAGCACGCCGGCATCGAGGCCGAGCAGGGTCGCGGGCGCTTCGCTGATGCGGCGGATCGCTTCCACCAGTGTCAGATCTTCGTTGTGGACGAGATCGAGCGTGACGCTGAGCAAGGTTTCCAGGCCGCTGCCGCCGAAGGCCGCCTGCGGGAAGGGCAGACGCTTGCTGTCCTGATCCTGGGGGGCGTGATCGCTGGCGATGGCGTCGATGACGCCGGACTTCAGGCCCTCGACGATGGCTTGGCGGTCTTCCTCGCTGCGCAACGGCGGCGAGAGCTTGGCGAAGGTGCGGTAGTCCACCGCCGCCAACTCATTGAGGGCGAAGTAGAATGGCGCGGTATCGCAGGTGACCGGCAGGCCGCGCTTCTTGGCGCGGGCGATGATCTCCACGCTGTCGCTGGTGGAGATATGGGCGGCGTGATAGCGCGCGCCGGTCATGGCGACCAGACGCATATCCCGTTCCAGCATGATGATTTCCGCTTCGCGCGGAATGCCGGACAGCCCCATGCGGGTGGCCATTTCGCCGGCGTTCATCACGCCGCCGGCGAGCGTCGGTTCCTCGGGATGCTGGATAATGAGCAGGCCGAATGTGGCGGCGTATTGCAGCGCGCGGCGCATCACCTGGGCGTCTGCGACGGCGCGGGTCGCGTCGGTGAAGCCCACGGCACCGGAGTCCGCGAGCAGGCCCATTTCCGCCAGTTCTTTGCCCTGAAGCCCTTTGGTGACGGCGCCATAGGCGTAGACCTTGGCCAAGGCGTTCTGGCGCGCGCGGCGGGCGACGAACTCCAGGGTGGCTTCGTCGTCCATCACCGGATTGGTGTTCGGCAGGCACACCATCGTGGTGACGCCCCCCGCCACCGAGGCTTCGCCGCTGCTGCGCAGGGATTCTTTGTGCTCCTCGCCGGGTTCGCGCAATTGCACGCGCATGTCGACAAGGCCGGGGGCGATGCAGGCGCCGGCGCAATCGACCACTTCCGCGTCCGCCGGGGGCTTGCCGTCGAAGACCTTCTTGCCGACCGCGGCGATGAGTTCGCCTTCGGTGAGGACCTCGCCGGGGCCGTCATACTTCGACGACGGATCGATGAGGCGGGCGTTGATATAGGCGACTTTGGTCTTGGGGGCGGGCTTGCTCACGCGCGGCCCCCGTTGGCGTTGTATGCCGCGTTGTTCGTCGCCAGAACCTCCAACACCGCCATGCGCACCGCGACGCCCATTTCCACCTGTTCGCGGATCGCGCTGCGCTCGAAGTCGTCGGCGACGTCTGAGTCGATCTCCGTGCCGCGGTTCATCGGACCCGGATGCATGATGAGGGCGTCGGGCTTGGCTTGCGCCAGCTTGGCGCGGTCCAGGCCGAAGAAGCGGAAATATTCCCGTACGGACGGGATGAAGCTGCCGCGCATGCGCTCGTTCTGGACGCGCAGCATCATGACGATGTCCACGTCCTTCAGACCGGCGGTCATGTCGGTGAACACCTCGACGCCGAGGCGTTCGACCTGGCTGGGGATCAGCGTGCGCGGCGCGATGATGCGCACCTGCGCGCCCATGGTCAGCAGGAGCAGGAAGTTGGAGCGCGCGACCCGGCTGTGAAGCACATCGCCGCAAATGGCGACGAGCAAGCCGTTCAACCTGCCCTTGCGGCGGCGGATCGTGAGGGCGTCCAGCAGGGCCTGTGTCGGGTGCTCGTGGCTGCCGTCGCCACCGTTGACCACGGCGCAATTGACCTTGTCGGCCAGCAGCTTGACCGCGCCGGAGTCCGGGTGGCGCACGGCCAGGACGTCCGGGTGCATGGCGTTCAGGGTGACCGCCGTGTCGATCAGGGTCTCGCCCTTGGTGACCGAGCTGGTCTCGACCTGCATGTTGATGACGTTCGCCCCCAGCCGCTTGGCCGCCAGCTCGAAGGAGGTGCGGGTACGGGTGGAGTTCTCGAAGAACAGATTGACGATGGTGCGCCCCTTGAGGGCGTCGGACATCTTATTGGCGCCGCGGTTGAGCTCGACGTACCGCTCGGACAGGTCCAATAGGTGATTGATTTCGAGTGGGGAAAGCCCCTCGATACCGAGGAGATGTCGATGCGGAAATCCCGGGTCGCGCATGAGCCGGGACCATATAGCTGGGGCCCGCCCTGGGGAAGAAGGAAAATACAGCTGTGGAAAAGACTTACGATGGCGGCTGCCACTGCGGACGGGTTCGGTTCCGGGTGACCGCGGACCTGAAGCGGGTGGTCGACTGCAATTGCTCGATCTGCACCAAGAAGGGCTTCCTCCACGTGATCGTGGACCCGGCGAAGTTCGAGCTTCTGACGCCCCGGGACGCGTTGAGCACCTACACGTTCAATACCGGTATCGCCCAGCACACGTTCTGCTCAACGTGCGGGATGCACCCGTTCTATGTCCCGCGGTCCCATCCGGACAAAATCGACGTGAATGCCCGCTGCATCGAGGGTATCGAGCTGAGCGCGCTGACCCTCACGCCCTACGATGGCCGGAACTGGGAGGCGGCGCGGGAAGGGCTGGGGGACGGCTAGATTAGCCCTGCGCCATGGATGCGCATTTGTGATAGAAGGCGTCTATGTCATCCCCGTTGGACTTGGCTCAGCTCGAACGCTTTCTGGCGATCGCGGAACACGGCAGTTTCCGCGCGGCGGCGGACGCTTTGCTGCTCACGCAGCCGACCCTCAGTTGGAGCATCCGTCAGCTGGAAACCACCGTCGGCGCCAGCCTGTTCGAGCGCGGCGCGCGCGGCGCGAAGTTGACGCCGGCCGGCGAAATCCTGCTGCCGCGGGCGCGGTTGATCGTGAGCGAAGGGGAACGCGCGCGTCACGACCTCGACGTCTTCAAGCAGCGCAGCGAGGCCTTCATCGCCATTGGCGTCGCGCCGTTGTTCATCAACACGATCTTCCCAACCGCGGCGGCGGCGACGCTGGCGCAGTTGCCCGAGCTGACTTTGCGGGTGACCGAGGGGTATTCGGGGGAACTCGTCTCGGCGCTGCAATCGGGCAAGGTGGATATTGCCTTCGGCGGAAAGCCGCCGCACGTGGGCACGGACGGCATTTCCTTCGAGCCGACTTATCAAGGGCAGTACCTCGTGATCGCGCGGCGCGCGCATCCGATCTTCAAGAAGAAAATCACGGATGAACTGGTGCTGAGCCACGATTTTGTGATGTTTGACGCGGTGTCCGCGGGTTTTGCCGCCGGGGATTTCCCGGCGCGGAATCTGAAAGTACCGCACGTGACCGTGCGTACGTCGTCGATGCAGTGCATCGAGGCGATGGTGCTGAACTCGGATCTGCTGGGCTACGTGGCGCGAGACTATGTGAGCGCATCCTTGGAGGCAGGCACGTTGCGCGAGGTTCCGGCGAAGGTGATGAGTTCCACCGCACGCGCCGGTATCCTGTCGCGGGAGGGGGGTGCGCAGACTCCCGCCATCCGCATCCTCAAGGCCGAATTGCGTAAGGCGTGTAAGGCTTAAGGCCGCCGCATCGCTTCGAGAGCACCCTGCAGGATGTAGGCGGCGGCGACTTTGTCGACCACCTCGCCCCGGCGGCGGCGGGACAGGTCCATCTCATCGGTCATCATGCGCTGGACGGCCGACGTCGAGAGGCGTTCGTCCCAGAAGGCGATAGGCAAGTCCCGGCGCTTGAGCACTTCGGCGGCAAAGGTGCGGGTCGACTGGGCGCGGGGCCCCTCGATGCCGCTCATCTCCACGGGGAGGCCGATGATCAGGGCCCCGGCCACATGCTTATTAATAAGCGCCTCGAGTTCCGCCCAATCGAGCGTGAACTTGCGCCGGGCAATGACGGACAGGGGTGAAGCGATCATCCGGCCGGCGTCGGACAGTGCCAATCCGATCGTCTTGGTGCCCAGATCCAGGCCCAAAATCGTCTGATTTTTGAGCAGCTTGTCCGGCAGTTCGGGTAGCTTGCAGATCGCCATTCTTGCGGATCGCGGTTGGGGGGTGCTAGGACTCCGCGCCTTCCGCCGGAGAGATAACGAATGTCGTTGGATAAAGCCACAGTACGGCGGATTGCCACGCTTGCCCGCATCGAAGTGCCCGAGGCGGACCTGGAACCTCTCGCGGGCGAGCTCTCCGGCATTCTCGGGTGGATCGAGCAGCTTCAGGAAGTGGATACCTCCGCTGTCGCCCCGATGACCGGCGGAACGGACGTGAAACTGCCCTGGCGCGCGGATGTCGTGACGGATGGCGGTATCGCCGACGCGATCACCGCGAACGCGCCGGACGGGCAGGGCGCCTTCTTCACCGTGCCGAAAGTGGTCGAGTAATGGCGCTTACCTCGCTCACCATCGCCGAGGCACGGGATCAGCTGCGCGCCAAGAAGATCAGCGCGGTCGAACTGACCGAGGCGCATCTCGCCGAGATGGCGAAGCAGAAGCGCCTGAACGCGTTCGTCACGGAAACGCCGGACATCGCGCGCGCGCGCGCGAAAGAAGCCGACGCGGCCCTGGCGAAGGGCGACGCGCCCGCACTCACCGGCATTCCGCTGGGCATCAAGGATTTGTTCTGCACCGAAGGCGTGCTGACCACGGCGTCCTCGCACATCCTCGACGGTTTCAAGCCGCGTTATGAGAGCACCGTTACGGCCAAGCTGAAGGCGGCGGGATCGGTGATGCTCGGCAAGTTGAATCTCGACGAGTTCGCCATGGGCTCATCGACCACCACCAGTTACTACGGCCCGACGATCAATCCCTGGAAGGCCAAGGGCAGCGATGCCGATCTGGTGCCCGGCGGTTCGTCCGGCGGATCAGCGGCGGCGGTGGCCGGCGGTCTTGCCATGGGCGCGACCGGTACCGACACGGGCGGTTCCATTCGGCAGCCGGCGGCGT
This sequence comes from Rhodospirillaceae bacterium, assembly GCA_965279655.1. Taxonomy (GTDB): domain Bacteria; phylum Pseudomonadota; class Alphaproteobacteria; order Rhodospirillales; family Rhodospirillaceae; genus SCTM01. The sequence continues at coordinate 1,770,942 of OZ257255.1, read as the reverse complement.
TCGCGGGCATCGTGGGCGTGAAGCCGACGTATGGCCGTTGCTCGCGCTGGGGTGTCGTCGCCTTCGCAAGCTCGCTCGATCAACCCGGCCCGATGACTCGCACGGTGCGGGATTCCGCGATCATGCTGCAGGCCATGTGCGGGCATGACCCGAAGGACTCCACGTCATCCAAACTCGCGGTGCCGGATTTCGAGAAGGCGCTGACGCGCGGCGTGAAGGGCCTGAAGATCGGCATTCCCAAGGAATATCGTCCCGACGGCTTGAACGCCGAAGTGTCCGCGCTGTGGGACAAAGGGATTCAGTGGCTGAAGGATGCGGGCGCGACGCCGGTCGAAGTCAGCCTGCCGCACACGAAGTATGCGCTGCCGACTTATTATATTGTCGCACCGGCGGAGGCGTCCTCCAACCTGGCGCGCTATGACGGTGTGCGCTACGGGCTGCGCGTGCCGGGTTCGTCTCTTGACGAAATGTATTCCAAGACCCGGGCCGCCGGGTTCGGAGCGGAAGTGCGTCGCCGCATTCTCATTGGTACCTACGTGCTCTCCGCCGGTTACTACGACGCCTATTATTTGAAGGCTCAAAAGGTGCGCGCTCTGATCGCGCGCGATTTCGAACAGGCGTTTAGCCAGTGCGATGCGCTGCTGACGCCGACCGCGCCGACACCGGCCTTCGCAATCGGCGCGAAGTTCGACGATCCGGTGGCGATGTATCTCAACGACGTGTTCACGGTGCCGGCCTCGCTCGCGGGTATTCCGGGTTCGTCCGTGCCGGCGGGGCTCACATCGACGGGTCTGCCGCTTGGCCTGCAGGTGCTCACCAAGCTCTGGGACGAAGAGACCATGTTCGCCGTCTCGCAGGTGTTGGAAGATGCCGCCGCCTTCAAGAGGTTGGTGTGATGGCCTACACACTCAAAGGCGAGACCGGCGATTGGGAAGTGGTGATCGGGCTCGAGGTCCACGCTCAGGTCGTTTCCAAGGCGAAGCTGTTTTCCGGCGCATCCGCGGACTTTGGCGCGGAGCCGAACAGCCAGGTGTCATTCGTTGATGCCGGCATGCCGGGCATGTTGCCGGTGATCAATGAGCATTGCGTCGCGCAAGCCGTGAAGACCGGCCTTGGCCTGAAGGCGAAGATCAACAAGCGCAGCGTGTTCGCGCGCAAGAACTACTTCTACGCCGATATGCCGCAGGGCTATCAGATTAGCCAATACGACCAGCCGGTCGTGGGCGAGGGGACCATCGTGCTCGATATGCCCGACGGCAGTACGCGCGCCATCGGCGTAGAACGCCTGCATCTCGAGCAGGACGCGGGCAAGTCGATCCATGATATGCATCCGCAGAAGACCTACATCGACCTGAACCGCTCCGGCGTTGCGTTGATGGAGATCGTCTCCAAACCCGACCTGCGCAGCCCAGAAGAGGCGGGGCTGTATCTCAAGAAGCTGCGTTCGATCCTGCGCTATCTCGGCACCTGCGACGGCAACATGGAAGAAGGTTCCATGCGCTGCGACGCCAACGTGTCGGTGCGGCCGGTGGGTTCGAACGATCTGCGCACGCGCTGCGAGATCAAGAACGTGAACTCTGTGCGTTTCGTGATGATGGCGATCGAGCACGAGGCGCGGCGCCATATCGAAGTCTGGGAGAGCGGCGGTAAGGTCGATCAGGAAACGCGGCTGTACGACGCCAACCGCGACGAGACGCGCTCGATGCGGTCGAAGGAGATGGCGCACGATTATCGCTATTTCCCGGACCCGGACCTGTTGCCGCTGGAATTCGACGACGCGTTCCTGGAGAAGATCCGCGCGGAGTTGCCGGAACTGCCGGACGACAAGAAGACCCGCTTCGTGAAGGACTACGGGCTCACGGCCTACGACGCCGACGTGCTCGTGAGCGAGCGGGAGAACGCGCTGTTCTTCGAGACGATCGCCAAAGGCCGCGACGCCAAGATCGCGGCGAACTGGGTGATCAGCAATCTGTTCGGGGTACTGAACAAGCAAGGCAAGACGATTGCCGATAGCCCGGTGTCCGCGAACGACCTGGGCGCGCTGCTCGACCTGCTCGCCGACAACACACTCTCCAGCCGCATGGCGAAAGAGGTGTTCGAGATCATGGTGGAGACCGGACAGGCGCCTGGCGCAATTGTCGAAGAGCGCGGGATGAAACAAGTGACCGATACCGGCGCCATCGAAGCCGCGGTCGACAAGATCATCGCCGAGAACCCGGACAAGGTCGCCGAAATCCTTGCGGGTAAAGACAAACTGATCGGCTGGTTCACGGGGCAAGTGATGAAGGCAACACAAGGCAAGGCCAATCCCGCCATGCTTTCGGAGCTTCTCAAAAAGAAGCTGGCGCCGTAAGCCGGACATGAAGGGGCTCAAATCCGGTACCGTCCTCGTCCTCGGCCTCGCGGCCATCATAGGGTTTGGTTGGTTCTCCTATCGCGCGTTCGTGCCACCGCAGTGGCTGCACGACTTCGCCGGCGACATCTCCTATCGCTCCGCGCCCGACCCGGACGCGCCGCCGCCGCGGGACACGCGCGAAGCCAAGCCGGTGGTGAGAGCGCCGCATCCTTATATATGTGTCGCGAAGCTTGTTCCCTTTGCTTGGGACCGAATGGTGATCGTGCCATCGCAAGGCGATCCGCGCGTGGCGATGGGCGGGGCTGAATGGTCGTCATCCAAAGGCGATGATTTGGCCGCGCGGATGGCGAAGGACCCGCGCTATCAACTCGTCGCGTTCATCGCGGACAATCGCGTGGTCGCTGACGCGTTGTTCTACACTTTCTGGGGCGACCTCAGCGGAATCGCGCGCGCCGAAGGCTATGCTCCGGACGTTGCCGCGTTCACGGCCGTGGTGAAGGACGGCACCCACGTGCTGTCGCTTGCCGCGCCATTCCCCGACGTCTGCAAAGGATCGTCGCGATGATCGAGTTCTATACCGCCAATACCCCGAACGGATGGAAGGTCTCCATCATGCTCGAAGAGCTGGCGATGCCGTACAACGTGCATGTGATCGGCCTCAGCGGCGATCAGTTCAAGCCGTCGTTCCTGGAGATCAGCCCGAACAACAAGATTCCCGCGATCGTTGATCCGGACGGCCCGGACGGGAAGCCGATCTCGGTGTTCGAGTCCGCGGCGATCCTTATGTACCTCGCGCGCAAGGCGAAGAGCCCGCTGCTGCCGTCGGAAGAGCGGGCCTTCATCACCACGATGCAATGGGTGTTCTTCCAGATGGCGAGCGTCGGCCCGATGTTCGGCCAGATGGGACACTTCCGCCGGTTTGCAAAAGAGAAAATCCCCTATGCGATCGATCGCTACACCGACGAGAGCAAGCGCATCCTCGGCGTGATGAACTCCCAACTCGGCAAAGCGGAGTACCTGGCGGGCCCGGCCTATTCCATCGCCGACATCGCCACGATCGGCTGGGTTACCACCGCAAATCGCATGTTTGAGGGCCTGGACCCGTGGCCGCACGTGAAGCGGTGGGTCGATACCGTCACCGCGCGCCCGGCGGTGAAAAAGGGAATGGCGGTCCCGGCCGCCCAGACCTGACTGCAAGCTGTTGATCTCCGCGCGGAATTCCCGTCCGGGCGCGCGGTTGACAGGGGGCGGCTGAGCCGCCATGTTGCGCCCCGCCGGACAGGTGGCCGAGTGGCTGAAGGCACCGCTTTGCTAAAGCGGCATACCCCTTAAAAGGTATCCAGGGTTCGAATCCCTGCCTGTCCGCCAATAATCCTTCCGCAGTCATTCGCCCTTATCGGGCGACCCATATAAACCGCGCATCTGCACGCGTGACGTTTTCGCACTCACTCTTCAGTCCGCGAAGCAGACTTTACGGCGAGTGGGTGCGCGGACTTGAATCGAGGCATGGTCGTAAGATGATGGCGATGGGTCGTAGTCAGGCGGATGGTGTGTCCGCAAAAGGCTTTTGAAAGCCGCCCAATATCGAGGGCGTTTGACGGGTGGTGCGCCAGTAACCACAACCCTACCCATGAGCGCCATGATCGACCACTCCCCGATCGCATTCCGCTCCGCTTTAAATTGTCTGCCAGACTTTATCGATGCAGGCTTGGTCACAAAGAAACTCTTTTCGCCGGGCGGCGACTAGCCTTCCTGGCCCATGGTGAAACTCAACATCCGTTGCCGTCCCACTTGGCGCCCCGACATAAATCTTCGTGGGTCACCCCCTGCTTCTTCAGGCGGTCGTAAAGACAGGTCGGTAGACTTTGCTCCGCTTGGGCGCCGGGCCGGCCACCCAAAAAGCCCGCTGCAGCTAGTTCACCATTCAGATCGCGCCCAATGCTCTTCGCGAGCTTCTCCAGCGCGTCTTTGGATGTGTAGAGCACCGGCGAATTCCAGTTCTTAGTCCCGACTTCCGCCGTATCTCGGCGAGCGGCCCGCGCATCGATAGAGCGTTCGCTGCGAATATTGGTCAACGAAAGGTTTGAAATATCGGCGCATCGCAGGCTGAGGGCGGAGAGGTCGCCGGCCAGTGTCGTATTGATGAGCTCTGCGTTATCCATTCGCACGTCTGCCATCTGAGCGCCTTCGATCCTCAGGCCGCTGGCGTTGACCCCATCGAGATTCTGGTGATCGAGATTAGCGCCAATACCGGCCAGATAGACGATGGCCGCTCGCGATTGAGACGCGGAACCAGAGAGCGCCTCGATCGCTTTGATCTGGGAGTCGGCTTGCCGGTTCTGCCATTCGTTCACCAAGAACCCGGCGCCAATCATTCCGAGGATCACGTTCATTAGGCCTGCATAGGCGTTCAATGCCACGATGCCGCGCTGCACAGCTGCAGCCGCACCGGTAAGGATCCCGGCCGGAGGCTTGGGTTGGTCGTTCTGGTTCATCGATTGACCTAGGTTGGTCGCGATCGGACGTTCGGAAAACAGGGCGGCGATCGGACTGGCGGCGAAGCTATTCACCCAAGAGGGCGGGTGAGTCCAGGCAGGTCAAACCTCTAACCCGCAGCAAAAGCTGTGTCCAACATTGAACAATTTGATCCCTGATCAGCCAGAGGTGGCTACTCCTGCGCCCCCAACTCAAGCGGGACCGATCTGCGGGATCAGTAGCGCTTAGCGAGCATCTTGGCGAGGGCCGTGTGCCTCCTTGCATCCTCGGCCTGTCTAATGCCGTCCAACCGTGCTATACTCTTTTACGGCCCGACCCGCTCACCTTCGCGGGGTCTCCTCAATCATTGAGCACATCGAAGCCGCCTTTCGGGTGGGTTTCGTCTCGGACACATTTTGATTTCACTCGTCCGCGTCCGCTCGCTGCATCGTCCGCGCCTCCAACTGCAACGCCGTGATCTCGGCGTTGCAATTTCGTTCAACCCCGACCGCGCGTCTCGGGTCATGCAATGGGTACGACAATGACCAAATCGACCAGCGCCTCCAAGAAGGACTTCACCCCCGGCGAGGTGGTGGTCTATCCCAGCCACGGCGTCGGGACGGTCACGAAGATTGAAACCCAGCGCATCGCCGATCAGGAGGTCAAACTCTTCGTCATTAGCTTCGAGCATGACCGCATGGTTCTGCGCGTTCCGCTGCACAAGGCTGCGGCGTCGGGCTTGCGCAAGCTGTCGACCCAGACCGCAATGCAAGCCGCGTTTGCGACGCTGCAGCAGCCCAGGGGCCAACTGCGCGGAATCTGGAATCGGCGTGCCCTGGAATACAATGCGAAAATTAAGACCGGCAATCCGGTGTCCCTCGCCGAAGTCGTGCGCGATCTATATCGCGCTCCTGGCCAGCCCGAGGCGTCATACAGCGCACGCCTACTTTACGAACAGGCATTAGGCCGCCTCTCCCACGAAGTCGCAGCGGTCGAACGCACTCAGCTCCAGGCAGCGACCGGTAAAGTCGAACAGCTGCTCAACGCTGCTTAGGTGGGGAGGGTGTTGCGCTTGGCTTCTGACTTGACCCAGGACTACGCCGCGCCCGACGCACGGTGTAAGGCCTGTCAGCTTCAGCTATGCAAAGGTCGAGGCGAGCGGCCCCATGCCGCACTGAAAGAAACGAGCCGCATCCGCACGGATCCGGCCAGCATTGATTTCAAATGCGAGTCCTGCGGAGCCGTCATGATTTGTTCGGCGGATTTGTCTAAGGCCGGGTGGTCGCATCGACGCTAGTCCATCAGACGCCGTGTCGTCCGACTTCGACTGCCAAACGTGCGGTGCGTGTTGCGCCTATTCCCACGAATGGCCGCGCTTCACCCTGGAGTCGGATGCGGCGATTGCTCGTATTCCGTCCCCGCTGATTAACGCCGCGCTCACCGGCATGCGATGCGACGGTGACCGGTGCAGCACCTTAGTAGGCCTAATCGGTGTATCGGTGTCCTGCACGATCTACTCCTGCAGGCCGGATGTCTGCCGCGCCTGCTCGCCAGGGGATGAAGCGTGTCAGATAGCTCGTGATCGGTTCGGTCTGTCAGTCGCGTAGAACCGCTCAACAAATTCCCTGTTATCTCGCACGCGTTGAGCACCGGTTGGGAAAACCTCGGGTCGGGCTTATGCCGGAAGATATGCTCCGGTTTCGACATGTTTGAAATGCAAGCGTGACACTCGGAATCGGGAAGTCGAGTGGCGCGACACAAGCGCGCCTCTGACGTTAAGGAGGATCTGCCTGCGCGGCAGTTGCGTTAGGCGCAGTGCCAGAACTCGGCTGGGCTTAAAATCCCAGGAATCGCGCATAGCCGTCGATCGGCTCGCGTTCCGTTCGGACCTGATTTACTGGATGACTAGTGTCTCGATATCCCAACGCCATGCCGGCGAAGAGCATCAGTTCATCGGGAAGATCGAGAAACTTGGAGATAGTTTCTGGCCAGTTCGCCCAACTTTCCTGCGGACAGGTGTCTAGGCCGTTCTCGACGGCAAGCAGCATGACAGTCTGCATGTACATGCCTAGATGCCCCCACTGAGGCTGACACATACGGCGGTCGAGGCAGAGGAATAGGCCCACAGGTGCGCCGAAGAATTCGTAGTTCCGACGCATTAGAGTCTGCAGACCGGCAGGATCCTTGTCGCCGAAGCCGAGTGCTGCGTAGCGCAATGCGCCCGCGTTACGACGGCGACTGCGATAGGGCTCCCAAAGATTTGACGGATGGAATGCGAATTCCTTTGTTTCGCCAGTCAATCCAGCCGCAAGCTTGTCGGCCATGAGTGCTTTAAGTTCGCGTAGCGGCTCGCCGGTGAGAACGTAGACGAACCAGGGCTGCAAATTGGCGCCAGATGGGCTACGGGACGCACGCTCTAAGATGTCCCGAACGATGGCAAGAGGAACCGGGTCTGGTCTAAATGCGCGTGCGGAAAAGCGTTTCGAGACCGCGTCACGCACGTCCATGCGTTTCTCCCGCCCTCTAGCGTCGTTTCCAGCGTCCGATGCGCCGCTCGCGTACCGCGAGGACGCCTTCCTGGTGATCTTCTGTCGCTTTTAGTCGAATTTGTTTCTGGGCTTCGATGCCCGTTTGTTTGCGTACATTATCGTAGACCTCCGCCCTCAGCGTAGCGCGAGTGTCTTCGACCGCGAGCGGTGCGTTCTCAGCAATCTCACTGGCCAACGCCAGAGCGGTGTCGAAGATCTTTTCGTCCGGCACGAGCCGATCGGCCAGGCCCATCTTGATAGCTTCGGTGCCTGACACCCGCCGCCCCGTATAAAACATATCGGCCGCGGCCTGTTGGCCAACCAACCGTGGAAGCGTGTACGTCAGGCCGAAGCCGGGATGGGTCCCGAGCTTGACGAAGTTTCCAGCAAACCGCGTGCTCGGGCTCACCACACGGAAATCCGCAGCTACTGCAAGGCCCAATCCACCGCCGACGGCCGCACCTTGCACTGCCGCCACGATGGGCTTCTTCAACGCGAATAGTCGGACGCCTTGTTCGTAGAGATATGTCGGATCGCCAGTGGCTTTCGAGAAATCCGCGCCGGCGCAGAAATGCTTTCCCTTCGAGGCCAGTACCGTTGCCCGTATTTCTGGATCCGCGTCGGCCTGCTCGAAGGCTTCGGCCAATCTCCGAATTAGATTGACGCTGAAATGATTGAGCGGCGGCCGCTCATATCGGATGACTGCGACCGCGTCCGAGACCTCGTATGCGACGTCGTAATCGATTAGGTCCGGATCATCCCAAGGAGTGCCCTTCTTCGTCGAACTGGGATCGGACGTGGACATGGAGTTCTCCTAGGGCCTGCCACGCAGGCTTGCATGCACGACCGTAGGCACTGATCGGTCGGGGCTAGGCGCTATCACGCCGAGGTCTGCGTCGGCCGCGAGTTTAAGGTGATGATCACGATACCGACGAGGAGGGCCGACATTCCGTACCACATCACTACCGTGAAGCTGCTCGTGAGATCGCGTAGAACACCGACCAAAATTGGCGTGAGTGTTGGCGAAATGGTGCCAATTGCCGCAACCGCCGCAATCCCGGCGGCTCTGCTTCTTTGCGACAAGTGCAGCGAGACCATGGTCCAGAAAGTGACCGTCGAGGAATACACTCCGGCTGCGGTTAGAATGAGGCCTGCCATCTTCAGCGTGGGCGTCGGCGCGAAGATGCAGATCAGCCAACCGAGGGCGCCCAACGCCATGACGCCGCGCGTATGCCAGGCGCGTTCGTTCGTCTTGTCAGAATGCGCGCCGTTGATGAGGATTGCGACGACCGCTGCGAGCGGCGGTAGGGCGGAGAGAAAGCTGATCAGAAGAATGCGTTCGGATCCGCCAAGAATCTCTTTCACGATAAGCGGTATCCACGTCCCGAGCACGCTCATGCTGGTCATGATGCAAAACAGGGTCAGCCCAAACCCGAGGATGCGGAAGCTGCGAACTTCATGCCAGATGCTGTGCTTCTGATCCTTCTTGCCCTTGGCCGCGTCCTCTTCCTCAAGTTTGCGTATTAAGGCGAGCTTTTCCTCCTCCGTCAGCCAACTCACGCTGCTGATGCTGGCGGGAAGGAGCCAGAATGCCGCGATCCCGAGGAGGACTGGCGGCAGTCCCTCCAGCAGAAACATCCACTGCCATCCCTTGAGTCCAAGGATTCCGTCCATCTGCATAATGAGCCCTGAGAGCGGCGCTCCGATGACGAGGGCGAGGGGCAATGCTGCCATGAAGAAGCTGTTCGCGCGGGCGCGCGCCGTGGTGGGGAACCACAGGCTTAGAAAATAGAGTATGCCGGGTAGCAATCCAGCCTCGGCGAGCCCCAGGAGCGCGCGAAAAGTATAAAGGCTATAGGGGCCGACGGCGAACATGGTGGCCATCGAGACCAAGCCCCAGGTGATCATGATCCGGGGGATCCAAATCCGGGCTCCGAGTTTCGCCAGCATCATGTTGCTGGGGACCTCGAAAATCACATAGGTGACGAAGAAGGCCGTATTAGCCACGCCAAACATCGTGGCGCTTAGGCCCAGGTCGCTGTTCATTCTCAACGCAGCAAAACCGACGTTGACGCGATCGATATAGCCGAGCACGTATATCAGCATCACGAGGGGTATAAGCCGCTGGAACGTCTTCTTGACCGCGGATGTCTCAGCATCCGGGACAGGACGTGCGGATACGTTCAGTGAAACCGCTGTTGCGACCACTAGATCCTCCCCTAAATTGTCACTTCAGTAGATGTTTGGGCGAACGAGCCGTCCAATTCATTTTGTGGACCTAACATTCCTCAGGGGAATGCTCAGCCGCGAGAAGTGTGTACGCTGATCAAATTCGGCCCTTCACCGTGCCCTCCCGCACTGCAGCAATAAATGCGCGTACCGCCGGCTTCGGCTCCCAGCGTGACCGCACGGCACAGCACATGGGGCTTTGTAAGGGGATGTCGATATTTTCGAGCGTGCGGAAGCTCTCTCGGAAGGAATTGGATTGCGAATAGGGCTCAGAGACGAGGCCGATGGTGTCTGTCGTTCCCACGATGCGCCGAGCGATGGGAAAGTAGTCGACCGAGTGGACATGGTGGCGCCAGTCGATACCCTCTTTCTCGTACAGCTGTCTTATGACGGCCCCGTAGGGTCGACCCTCGGAAGGGCTGACGAAGTCGTATTTCGCCAGTTCCTTGATAGAAGCGGCACCGCGGCGCAGCAGAGGATGGCCTTTTCGCACGAAGAATTTCGACGTTACGGCTGGCACAGGCTCGCGCCGAATATCGGACCACTCTGCGAATGCCGCATCCATACCGAGCGCGACATCCACGCTTCCAGTGCGTAGCAACTGCACCATGCGTTCGAACGTCGATCCGCTAACGTCGAACCGGATCGATGGGTGCCTTTGCAAAAGACGCGCCAGCGGTTCGACGAGACGCCATTCCAGGGATGCGGGGCAGACGCCGATGCGGAGCGTACCAGCGTAAATATCGTTGCCATCCTGGTTTCGGCGCATGAGTTCGCCGGCATCCTCAAGAAGCCGGGCGGCACGTTCGACAAAGTCGCGACCTTCTTCGGTGAGAAGCGCGCCGCGTGCGGTGCGATAGAAGATGGAATAGCCGATCTGCTGCTCTAGATCGGCAACGCTTTTTGTGATTGCCGACTGCGTGACGCCAGCAGCCTCGGCGGCGGCCGTGAACGATCCGGCGCGCGATACTGCCACCACATACAAGAGTCTGGAATCCAGCATGGCTAGATATTCCTATGATGAATGGGTCCGGCCCAGAATGAATTTGACGCCCAAGCGCTGTCAATAGACAAACAATTCAAATGCGTTTGGCTACAGCGGGTCCAACATATGTAGCGGGCCTGATCACGCGCGGATGGGGGATGTGCTCATGGGGATGTTGACGGACAAGGTTGTCGCGGTCACAGGCGCGGGTCGTGGGATCGGTCGCGGAATCGCCCTGCTATGCGCTGCCGAAGGCGCCAAAGTGGTCGTAAACGATCTCGGCGGCGATCCGGCGGGCATGGGGACTGATGCAAGCCCTGCAAATACAGTCGTGGACGAGATCACGGCTGCGGGCGGAATGGCGATTGCCAATACCCAAAGTATTACCGATCCGCAGGGCGCAGCTTCGATCATTGAAGATGCGGTCGCCAGGTTCGGCCGTATCGACGCAGTGGTGAACAATGCCGGCTTCCTGCGCGACGCGATTTTTCACAAGATGAGCGTGAAAGATTGGGACGATGTCCTGAAGGTACATCTTTCTGGGTATTTCTATGTTTCTCGAGCGGCGGCGTCACACTTTCGCGAACAGGGCTCAGGCTCCTACGTCCACTTCACTTCGACTACTGGGCTTCTCGGCAACGTCGGGCAGGCCAACTACAGCGCTGCCAAGGCAGGCGTCGTAGGGCTTTCCACCTCGATCGCACTGGACATGAAGCGGTTTGGCGTACGCTCCAACTGCATCGCGCCCACAGCCTGGAGCCGGCTAACCGGTACCATTCCCGCCGACAGCGACGCGCGGCGCCATCGCTTGGAAAAGATGAAGACCGCGACTCCCGAAAAGATCGCTCCGCTCGCGGCGTTTCTATGCTCCGATGCGGCGGCCGACGTATCGGGGCAAGTGTTCGGGGTTCGCAAAAATGAGGTATATCTTTATGCGCGGGCGTCGATCGTGCGCGTTGCTCAGATGTCTGAAGGTTGGACGCCGCAGACCTGCGCCGACATTCTGATGCCAGCACTACGTCCGGATTTTCATCCACTGAAGACGACGCCAGAGCTGATCTCCTGGGATCCACAGTAAGAGTTCCGATCTTACCAGACGCCCTTACGATGATGCGGGATTGAACGGATAACACGATGGTAGGGATTTCTGCATTTGGAGCTTACGTTCCCCTCACGCGGCTACAGCGTGAAGCAATGGCGGAAGCCACAGCCTGGTTCAATGAAGCCCTGACGCCGCTTGGCAAGGGCGAACGGTCGGTAGCCAGTTGGGATGAAGATGCGATTACGATGGCCGTCGAAGCAGCGCGGGACTGCCTGAATGGCGCGGACCGGAAAGCCATAGGTCGGATATTTGTAGCGTCGACCACATTTCCCTTCGCAGATCGCCAGAATGCGGGCGTCGTAAAGGAAGCGCTCAATCTAGAGGATGCTGTTGGCGCGCTCGATATCGCCGGCTCCCAGCGCGCCAGCACATCGGCCTTGCTTGTCGCGCTAGAGACCGCAAAAGAAAATCAAAGATCCATTTGCGTGGCTTCAGAGCGGCGCTTTGCCAAGCCCGGCTCGGAGGCAGAATTCACAAATGGCGACGCGGCCGCGGCGTTCCTCGTCGACACTTCCGACGTCGCTGCCGAGTTTCTCGGATCACACAGCACAACAGCGGATTTCGTCGATCACTTTCGCGCGGCCGACCAATCGCACGACTACGAATGGGAAGGCCGTTGGATCCGTGACGAGGGGTATAAAAAGATCCTTCCGGATGCGATCAAAGTTTCGCTCTCGAAGATGGACTTGGCGCCGGCAGACGTAAACCACTTCGTTTTGGCGTTGCCTGTTCGAGGGATAGACAAGGTCATCGCGACCGCAGTCGGAATTGCGCCTGCCGCTATATGTCCGTCGTTGAGTGAGTCGCTGGGGTATGCCGGCTCGGCTCACGCGCTCGTCATGCTCGCGCATGTCCTGGAGACCGCGAAACCCGGTGCCCTGATCCTCGTCGCTGCATTCGGACAAGGTTGCGATATCTTGGCGTTCCGTGCCACGGATCGAATTGCGCACGCCCGCGGCGGACTCGGTGTTTCCGGCTGGCTTGCCCGTAGGCGCCCGGACCGTAACTACCTCAAACATCTCTACTTTGCCGGCGAGGTCCATCTCGATGGCGGTATGCGATCCGAAATCGATCACAAGACGCCGTTTTCCATGCTCTATCGCGATCGCAAGACGATCTTAGGCTTGGTAGGCGGCAAATGCCGCGTGACGGGAACTGTGCAGTACCCGAAGACTCGCATTTCCGTCGCCCAGAACGCCCGAATGATCGATACCCAGGATGACTATCCACTGGCTGAAATGCGCGCCCGCATTGTCGCTTGCACTGCTGATCGACTTGCCTTCACGCCCAACCCTCCCGGCTGGTATGGCCTGATTGAATTCGAGGAAGGCGGCCGCCTGACCGCAGACTTCACAGATATCGGGGGCGAGGGGGCAGCCGTGGGTCAGTCCGTACGCATGATGTTTCGTTTGAAGCATCACGATCAACGCGGCTTCAAGCATTACTTTTGGAAAGCCGTTCCCGACTATCGGCCGGCGAACTGACGAGGAAAGACCATGGCGAGTGGTATCAAAGACCGGGTTGCCATTTTAGGAATGGGATGCTCCCGGTTCGGGGAGCGATGGGACATCGATGGTCCTGGCCTGATGGTGGAGGCATTCCAAGAGGCTATCGCTGACGCTGGCGTTGACGTCAGCCAACTCGAAGCTGGCTGGTTCGGGCACTATGCGGGCGCTGTTGGTCCCGGGGCCGTTCCGCTATCGATTGCGCTACGTCTACCCAATATTCCTGTCACGCGCGTCGAAAACGCGTGCGCCACTGGAACCGAAGCATTTCGCGGCGCCACTTATGCGGTGGCAAGTGGCGCATGCGACATCGCTTTTGCACTTGGCGTGGAAAAGTTGAAGGACACCGGGTACGGCGGATTGCCGATGCTTCCGCGCGGGCCATTCTACGATGCGACGAACGCAAACGGCACGGCGCCAGGCGGCTTCGCACAGCTTGCCAGCGCATATGCAGCAAAACACGGTATCCCTGCACCGGATTTGAAGCGGGCGATGGCGCATGTCTCCGTCAAGAGCCACGCGAATGGCGCGAAGAATCCCAAGGCGCATCTCCGCCGCGTTATTACGGAGGAACAGGCGATCGAAGCGCCGATGGTCGCGCAGCCGCTTGGACTGTTCGACTGTTGCGGCGTTTCGGACGGTGCGGCTTGCGCCATCGTCACAACGCCAGAACTAGCGCGTGCGCTGGGCAAGAAGGACATCGTAACGGTAAAGGCTCTGCAACTCGCCGCGACCAATGGTTGGGAAGGGCAGGGAGCTGGTTGGGACTACAGCTATTTCCATACCACCCGCGTGGCCGCGGCCCGCGCGTACAAGGAAGCCGGCATCACAGATCCACAGAAAGACCTCAGCCTGACCGAAGTCCACGACTGCTTTTCGATCACCGAGTTGGTCACCATGGAGGACCTCGGTCTGAGCGAGGAAGGCAAGGCTTACAAAGATGTGCTCGACGGCAAATTCGATGCAGACGGAAAGATTCCGTGCCAGATCGACGGCGGTTTGAAATGTTTCGGTCATCCTATTGGAGCGACCGGCATTCGCATGATTTACGAGAACTACCTTCAGTTGCTCGGTCGCGCTGGAGACCGTCAATCGAAGCGCCCGCTGACGAACGCGCTATCCCACAATCTCGGCGGCGTTCCCATCCACAATATCTGTTCCATCGGAATCGTGGGTCTTTATCACTGAGCAGCTTGCCGTCGCTCACGCTGGGATTGGCGGATGAACGAAAGTTTTGGTTCTCTTCTGACGCGGTATGCGGCCGAAAAGCCAGCGTCGCAACTCGCGCTCATATACCCAGACGGTGCGGTAACGTGGCAGGCGTTCGAGGCGCGGGCTACGCGTCGTGCCCAACAGCTCTACGAGATGGGTGTGCGGCCAGACGATTTGGTCGCGGTGGCGCTGCCGAACTGTGCCGCCCATCACGAAATGACCTTTGCGATCTGGAAGGCCGGGGCTACGCCTTGCATTCTTCCTGCCAAACTGCCGGAACAGGAGTTGCGCCAAGTTTTAGCTCTAGCGCATCCGCGCGTCCTCGTCCGAGACGCGGGCTACGAAAGTCTTGATGTCAAAGTTCTTGATCCGACGCGCCCCTTCGAAATTGCGGATCCCGTGCCAATGCCGGATCGCGCGCCGCGTCATTGGAAGGCCGTCACGAGCGGCGGCTCGACCGGGCGCCCAAAGCTGATCATCGACCGTGTTGAGGGCCGCTTTAATCAGTATATCGACGGACGTCTGGAACGGATCCGCATGCCGCGGGGCGGCGTCATGATTAACCCAGGCCCGCTCTATCACAACGCATCCTTTCTCTTCACCAGTCTCGCACTGATTGCGGGCAGCACCGTCGTGGGCATGGTGAGGTTCGATGCGGAGGAGTGCTTGAGACTGATCGAAAAGCACCGGGCGAATTGGATTTGCCTAGTACCAACGATGATGCATCGCATTTGGAGTTTGCCTAAGGACATTCGCGAGAAATACGACGTCTCCTCGTTGCAGGCAGTGTGGCACATGGCTGCTGCGTGCCCAACTTGGCTCAAGCAGGGTTGGATAGATTGGCTGGGGCCGGATCGCATCTTCGAGGCTTATTCCGGTACGGAGGCATCTGGCACGACGATCAATGGGCGCGATTGGCTCCGCAAGCCCGGCTCCGTCGGTCGTATCGCGCCCGGAACACTCAGCATCCTGAGGCCGGACGGAGAACCTTGCGCACCAGGAGAAGTCGGCGAAATCTTCTTTCCACACGATGCCCAGGCGCGGTTTCAGTATGTCGGCGCGTCGGTCACTTCCGACGCTCAGGGCCGTTTCTCTCTTGGCGATCTGGGTTACGCCGACGATGACGGCTACCTCTTCCTGGCGGATCGCCGTAGCGATCTCATCAACCGCGGCGGCGCCAACATCTATCCGGCAGAAGTAGAAGCCGTGCTTGATCAAAACCCGACAGTGGCGAACTCAGTTGTGATCGGACTGCCGTGCCAAGAGTATGGCCAGCGTGTCCACGCAATTCTCGAGCCCAGAACAGGCTCCACCTGCGCACTGGAAGAGATCGATCGCTACATGCGCGAGCGGCTCGCCAGTTACAAGTGTCCGGAAAGCTATGAAATCGCGCAATCGCCCCTGCGGAATGAAGCTGGGAAGGTGCGGCGATCCGCGCTCAAGGAGGAGCGTGAGGCGTGGCTCGAGCGTGGGCGTGTATTTCAGACGATGGTACGGCGGGGACAGGTGCCGGCCCCATCAGTGCAGGCAGAGGCGCGCTAGCGGACTTATTGGGAGAAGTCTCGTCATGGCAATCGATCGAAAGCACATCGGTGTGGTGTCGGAGCCACGGGTGATCGAAGTGGAGAAGGGTCAGTTGCGCTTCTTCGCGACAGCGACGGGGGAAACAAATCCGGTTTATTTCGACGAAGAGGCCGCCAGAAGCGCGGGGCACCCAACACTTCCGGCGCCGCCGACTTTTGTGTTCTCACTTCATCTCGGTGCTCCGGCCAAAAGGGGCAGTATGCACGATCCGGTGAATGGCATCGGAGTTGACACGAAGCGCATTCTGCATGGTGAACAGCGCTTCACTCATCATCGGCCGGTCTACGCCGGCGACGTCATGACGCTCACGACCATCACCACCGATATATATGAGAAGAAGGGTGGGGCATTGGAGTTCATCGTTCAGGACACGACAGCGGTTAACGCTGCGGGCGACCTCTGCTGCGAAATGCAAGAGGTTCTGGTGGTGCGCAATGGATAAGGCCGTCCATCCAACTCGGATGAATGTAGCGGTCGGCGATGTCCTGCCGGAGCATGTCCAAGGGCCCATCACGCGCGGGACACTCGCGCTCTTTGCGGGTGCGTCGAACGATCATGTTCTATTACACATCGACAGCGACTATGCGAAAGAGGCGGGGATGGAGGACGTTTTCGTTCACGGAATGCTCTCTATGGCCTATCTCGCCCAATTGTTGACCCGGTGGGTGCCACAGGAGCGGATACGCCGTTGGGGTGTGCGCTTCAAGGCCATTACACCGTTGCATGCGGTTTTGCGCTGTACCGGCAAGGTCGTCGAGATCTTCGAGGAAAACGGCGAGCAGCTTGCGCGCGTAAAGTTGACTGCAGTCACGGACCAAGGTCTCACGACCGTGGAAGGCGAGGCCCTTGTGGCGTTGGCATGAGTTGGGGCGATGGCCGTGAGCAAGCTCAAGGGTAGACTCGCCTTGATATCGGGTGCCGGCCGCGGCATCGGGCGCGCTGTACATCTCTTCTGCATCCCCGAGAGCGACTATATCAGCGGACCAATCGTCCTCGTCGACGGCGGGTGTTAACCTCTAGGACGTTGCGGCATGCCAAACGTCGAGTTCATTCCCACTGACTTGCAGCATACGCGGACAATCGTGTGCGAGGTGTATGAGCGCGTAGACGGGCTATGGGACATCGATGGTTGGTTGACCGACGTCAAAACTTACGCAGTGCCTAACGTGGATCGCGGACAGGTCGCGGCGGGGGAGCCCTACCACGGCATGGGGCTCCGCATGACCATCGACGGGAGTTTTGCGATCCGGGATGCGGTCGCTGTGCAGGACTATACGCCGTTCAATCATTGTCCCCGCATAGCGCCAAATTTCAGTGGCCTGATAGGGCTCAATCTTGCTGATAGTTTCGAGATTTCGGTGCGAGATCGCTTCGGCGGCGCTAAGGGATGCGTTCACCTCGTTGATCTTTTGTCGCCCATGGCAGCGACAGCATTACTTGCGGTGCGAAGCGGAGTACGTAGCTGATATGCCGTTACCAACACCGGACATGCAGCGGCGAAATATTCACACCCGCACAATCACCTGCCGCGGCTACGCAACGGAGACCGACGGATGGCGCATTTCCGCTGTCCTTACCGACACGCGGAAGCAACACATGCCGGGGGAGCTTAACGACATGTCGATCGACATGTCGTGCGACGCACAATTCACAATCAGGGCTATCGGAGTCCAAATAGCTCAAGCATCGAGCATGGGGTGCGCACGGCTTGCGGCGAATTTCCAACGCCTTGTGGGCGCGACCTTGGCAAAAGGATTTCGGCGCCAAGTGCGCGAACGCCTGGGTGAGGACGAGGGGTGCGCCCTTCTCGTAGACCTACTTGGACCTTTGGCGACCACTGCATTTCAAACCGCTAACCGGGTACGGACCTTGCGACGTGCAGCACAGTCCGGCGATGGCACGCCACCGCCATTTCTGAATACATGTCACGCATGGGCCGACAATAGCCCCGTGGTAAAGCGGGAGTTTCCGGCGCTCTATACCGGCGACTGACATGCGCAGTTGGAATGACGACTCCCAAGAATGAATGGGAGCACGCTGCGGCTTTGAGTTAGCGTTCACCGTCAATCATTGCTGATCTGGGAGGAGCCGCAATCATGACGCGCTTCGCATTCACCACTGCGGCCGTGGCACTTCTACTTCCGGCAATGGCTTTAGCTACGCAACCGCTGCCCGAAGCGAAATGCGCCAGCCTTATCGATTTCAAAATACCGGTCGCAAGCATCGGAATGCCCACGGGTGGTGCGCAGGTTACGTCTGTGGCAATAACTACGACCGGATCCGCAAACAATCGGTCCGCGATCAAATATTGCCTCGTACAAGGGACCATCAAGCCGGTGGACCCAAAAGCACCGGACATCCTTTTTGCGGTCGCTCTGCCGTTAGACTGGAACACGAAGACCGCGATGTTCGGCGGCGGGGGATTTAACGGCTCGATCCCTAAGGTCGCCTCAAATTTCTACAACACGGATGCGCCGAGTCCACTTGAGCGCGGCTATGCGGTGTTTGGCAGCGATTCCGGACACCAGACCCCCGACAAAGAACCGGGATCGTTTCTGATGAACGAGGAAGCTTTCCTGAACTGGATGGGGGATGCGCTGAAGAAAACGCGCGATTCCGCATTCGCGGTGATCGGCCAAGCGTACGGGATTCCCCCGAGCAAAGCATACTTCATGGGGGGGTCTACCGGCGGACGCGAGGGTCTACTCATCATCGGCCGTTGGCCTACGGATTGGGACGGTGTCGTTTCGCTCTACCCTGCGCGCGGGCAAGTCACCGCTATCCTTGCCGGACAGGGCTCGAATCGCTTTCTCGCTGGCCCCGGTGGCTGGATCAATCCGGCAAAACGCGGTGTGCTCTTCCGCGCAGCCCTGGCGGCTTGCGATTCACTCGATGGAGCGGCCGATGGCGTCATCAGCAACGTAAAGGGCTGCAACGCAAGATTTGATCCTGCTACGGCTGTGCTGGACGGAAAGCCGGTTCGTTGCACCAATGGTGCGGAAGCCGGCGACGCCTGCCTGTCTGATGTCCAGATTGCGGTGTTGAGGCGAATAAATTCACCGCAGCAGATCAAAGTTCCCCTGGCGAGTGGAGAGCAGAATTACCCTGGCCACAATATCTACACGTCAGACAGCGGTATCCCCAGTGACTCGCCGCTCCGCAAGATGATCTCCAATCTCGCAATGGGCGACGCGCCGCCGACATACCCAGTCACGCCGGGAATGTCTCTGTCCGCCACTTTCCGCGACAATTACATTCGATATGGCGTGGCGCGCGATCCATCTCTCAATCCGTTGACATTCGATCCCGACAAGTCAGATCGTTTCGCGCCGCGCTTGAGCGAGATGTCGAAGTTGGATGCCGCTGACAAGGACCTGACCGCCTTTGCTGCCCACGGCGGCAAGCTGATTATCATGCACGGCACGGCTGACCTCATTGTCAGTCCACGTTTGTCTGAGGATTACTATGATCGGCTTCAGAAGACGATGGGTCGCGATAAAGTCGCGTCGTTCGTCCGGTTCTACGAGGTGGCGGGATTTGGCCATGCCATCAGCACCAATTTCAGCGCGTCATGGGACTACCTCAGCGCGCTCGAGAACTGGGTCGAGAAGGAGGCCGATCCCGCGGAGGGAGAGGTCGTGACGGACACCATTGGAGTGCCCGGCCGAACGCGTCCGCTGTGCCTATACCCGAAGTGGCCTAAGTACAAAGGGTCGGGGGATGTGAACAAAGCGTCGTCGTTCGCGTGCGCACTGCAATGAACCCAAGACTTCGTTTTCGCGCCTTTGCAAGGCACACCCTTTGCATCGCGTTCTTGGCAATTCCGGTGGACGCGTTGGCTCAGCGAGGCGCCGCCTCCGTGGATACCGTCCGCGCGACCCGCGCAAGACAGGATACGGAGAACTGGCTCCTGACTGGCCGTGACTACGGCGAACAACGCTTCAGTCCACTCAGCGCGATCAACGATAAAACGGTGCCCCGCTTGGGTCTGGCCTGGACATTCAAGGTCGATGTCGATCGCGGTATGGAATCAACACCTATCGTGGTCGACGGCGTCCTCTATGTCACCGGCCCTTTCAGTATGGTCTATGCCCTGAATGCGGCCACCGGTGAGCTCCTCTGGCGCTACGATCCTGAAGTCGACCGCAGCAAAATGAATCAGGCTTGTTGCGATGCCGTCAATCGAGGCGTTGCAGCATGGCGCGGCAAGATTTTTGTCGGCACGATCGACGGTCGGCTTGTAGCACTTGATGCGCGCACCGGCGCCGTTGTCTGGACTGCGGATACCGTGGCTGATCATGCGCGCAGCTATTCCATCACCGGTGCGCCTCGTATCGTCAAAGACAAAGTGGTCATCGGCAACGGTGGCGCCGAATACGGAGTGCGCGGCTACGTGACGGCTTACGACACGGAAACCGGCAAACAGGCATGGCGGTTCTTTACTGTACCCGGCCGCCCCGAGCTGCCGGCAGAAGACCGCGCGATGGAGATCGCAAAGCCCACATGGTTCGGCACACGCTATGCGGAGATCGGCGGCGGCGGGACTGTATGGGATTCGATGTCCTACGATCCCCAGCTCAACTTACTTTACCTTGGCGTGGGCAACGGTGGGCCTCACAGCCAACTGATCCGCAGTGAGGGCAAAGGGGACAATCTGTTCCTCTCTTCGATTGTCGCAATCAATCCCGACACGGGCCAATACGTTTGGCACTATCAGACGACGCCGGGAGATCAGTGGGACTATACCGCATCGCAGCAAATGATTCTGGCCGACATCAAGATCGAAGGGCGCTTGCGCAAGGTCATTATGCAGGCGCCGAAGAACGGGTTTTTTTACGTGATCGATCGACGCACCGGGGAATTCATCTCGGCGAATAATTTCGTGCCTGTGAATTGGGCAAAAGGAATCGATAAGAAGACCGGACGCCCCATCATCGATCGCGAAGCTGCCGGCTATGAGGATGGGCGCACGCGGGTCATCACTCCTGGTCCGGCCGGTGCCCACAACTGGCAACCGATGTCTTTCAATCCGCGCACCGGGTTGGTGTATTTGCCCGCGGCCATCAATGCGTGGTCGTTCGAGCAGTTGGCCGACGTACCCCCAGTCAGGCAGGGGCTAATGATCCTTGGCATCCGGGGCTTGCCCGCCATCACGCCCACGGGGAAAGAGTCGGTGGAGAGCCTCATGCCTGATCTCACGCGGCCTCAGGATCTACGGCGGTTGAGCGACAGCTGGAGCGGCAGGCTGATCGCGTGGGATCCGGTGCGCCAAAAGGAGGTCTGGACCCAGGAATATCGCGACATGTACGGGGGTGGAACGCTTTCGACCGCCGGCAATCTCGTGTTTCAAGGCACACCGGATGGGCGTTTCGTTGCCTATCGCGCGACGGACGGAAAGTCGCTCTGGGAAAGTGACGTGAATAGCACCGGGATCAGCGCCGGGCCCATTAGCTATGCAGTTGCCGGCCAGCAGTATGTGGCCGTCGCTGCCGGTGGTACGGCTTCGCTCGCGTACGGTGGTCTTGTCTCGCACACTCCGCGGATGAAGCCGGACGCACGCATCGTAGTCTACAAGCTGGACGGCAAGGCGCCCATGCCGCCAAAGCTTCTGCCGGAGTCACTGAAACTCACGGCAATTCCGATTCAGATTGATCCAGAGGTCGCTAAAGAGGGACGGATCACCTATACGGCTAACTGTCGCAGCTGCCATGGGATGGAAGCGGTCAGCAGCGGCATCGTGCCGGACCTACGCTATATCGACAGCGAGACCGTGCAGAATTTCCATGCGATCCTCAAAGGCGCGTATGCGCAAGCTGGTATGCCTGATTTCAGCGACAAGCTGAGCGATGCACAGATGACGTCAATCCTGCATTACCTCGCGAAACGGAATATGGATTTGCGCCAAGCGCGACAGCTCGAAGACCGCTAGTTCTCACCTTTTCGTGCAGGGTCACGACACAGGCGCCGACCAAGCCCAGGTTATGATCAGCGGAAGATTTGCGCGGGGGATGGCGAAGGGCCAATTGAGCCGAGGAAGGCGTGAATATCCCGCACTTCATCGTCTGACAGGATTCGCACTGAGTAACCTGGCATGATGCTTGGCGGAGTCCGCACGATCTGTAGGAACGCGTCCGTCGGGAGAGGATTTGGCGCAAGGCGAGGCCCGGTAGCGTATGCGCCTTGGCCCACTGTGCCGTGACACTGTGCACAGCCGGCCGTCATAAACAGTTTTTTGCCATGGTCGACTCTTCCTCTATCGCGCGAATCTGCGCGAGCGCCAGTCGCTATCAGCACCACCGCGGTCAATGCAAGGGCCGTCCTTATTGAGCGTAGAGTGATCATCGATCTACCTCGGTTGTGTCACGACATCGATCAAGGCTGGTTCACCGCGCTTCACGACCTCGATACCCCGCTTCAGTGCCTTCACGTAATCGGTTGGGTCGGTGATGGGACCGCTGGCCCACACGCCCATGCTCTGCGCTAACTTAGCGAAGTCGATTGCAGGATTGTCGATCGCCGTGCCGATGTGTGCACGATCCACGCCGCGCTCGCGTCGAGTGGCCATGCGCTGCAGGTGCATAGTTTCAGCATGAAAGGCGCGATTGTTGTGCATGACCGTCAGCATGGGAATCTTGTGGTGGGCCGCGGTCCACAAGGAGCCCGGTACACACATCAGATCGCCGTCGGTCTGGATGTTGACGACGAGGCGACCATGCGCACGGTGAGCGAGCGCCGCCCCCACGGCCGCCGGAGCGTTGTAGCCGACGCCGATGCCTGTCGAACCACCGATGTACTGGTGATGCTGGGTAAATGACCACAGGCGTTGTGCCCAATGGCTCTGGAACGCCGATTCCGCCGTCAACGCCCAGTCTTCTCGCGCGATCTGCTGCCCGAGTTCCGCATGCAGCCGGCCAAGCGTGATCGGACTGACATTCCAGCCCACCACTGCGTCCTCGCGGGCACGCTCGCGCATGGAAACATGTAGCTTGTGATAGCGTTCCGTACGCGTTGCGACCTGACCCTTTCGCTCCGGCGACATGGCGAGCTGCACGAGTTCGAGCAGAGTCGGCAAGCTGGCCTCGGCGTCGCCGGCGATGGCCAAATCCACCGCCGCATAGCGCTGGAAATTCTGATAGTTGGACTTCGACGGGAGGTCGGTGTTGCCTAAAGTCACCAGGCGGGTGCCCGGTCTGGTCGAGCTGCGGACATCACGGACCGCCCGATCGCGCAGCTGATTAATCACGCCCCAGAAGTCCAGGACTTCCAGTCCGACGATCAGGTCTGCTTGGCGCAACACAGTAGATGCCTGATCTGTGAGATTGAGCGAGTGATCGGTAGGGAAGTTGAGTCGACCGTAGCGGTCGATGACCGGCACGCCCAGCGTTTCCGCCAGTTGGATGAGAAGGTCAAAGCCCTTGGGGGTGCGGGCGGCACGATCCGCCACAAGAACCGGCGTATCGGCGTTCACGAGCCACTCCGCAGCTTGTTTAAGTGCGCCGAAATCGCCTTGCGCCGGTGCGATCGTATTGAGCGTCGGGATCGATGGCGCGTGGGTACCGACGTGCTCTTCCTGCAGCTCGGAATCGATCGAGATGAGGACCGGGCCCATGGGTGGGGTCATCGCAATGCGATAGGCCCGCACAAGAGACTCGGTAAAGTGCTGCATCGACCGGGGCTGGTCGTCCCATTTCGTGCAGTCCCGCAGCATTGCGCCGGGGTCCTGCATACTATGAATCCATTCGACGTTGCGTCTGATGGACGCGTCGAGCGTATTGCCGGCGAGAATGATGATAGGCGCGCGATCACACCACGCGTTGTAGACAGCCATCAGTGCATGCTGAAGTCCGACTGTACCATGCGCCATTACCGCCATCGGCTTCCCCGCCACCTTGGCGTAGCCATGAGCCATCGCTACAGATGCCTCTTCGTGAAGGCAGGTGATCAATTCCGGAGCTTGGTTGTGACCGTAGTTGATGAGCGATTCGTGCAGTCCACGTACACTCGACGCCGCCATCGTCGCGACGTATTCGATGTTGAGGCTCTTAATGACATCGGTCATCACGTCGGAATTAGGCTTGCTTGCAAGTTCGGGCGAGTGCGTCGAGTCCGTGGCAGGTGCGCTCTCCGCTGCGGCGGATGCGGAGCTCGGAGGCGCAAGTTTCACGTTCTCGCGATCCTGCGCACGTGCATCGGCGCTGGGAGTCAGCGTCACGGCGCTTGCACTGGCGGCGACGGCGGAGAAGAACGAGCGCCGGTTGACCTTCGCGGAGGTGGGTTTCTTGGGCATGGCGGCCTGGCGCGTACTTGTCGGGAGGTTCCGAACCTCAGTCTTTGCGCCCCACCCGTCCAATTCCTTGTGTACCCATCGCATGCCTCCGGGGAATAGCGCCTTCAGGTACGAATTTTCCTTACGCCATAATGATAAGTTGCAGGTGCTGCCGCGGCGTTAGCCACCAAGTTCGGGGCATTCCCGTGGGGCATGGCATCGCCGGATAATGAATTGGACGCTGGAACCACAAGAGGTGAAGTTGGATCGCCGCATGGGAGCGGTGCAGACGTTTCGCTGGGAGGCGCACGTCGGTAAAGAAATCACGGCTTGACCGCCGTGTTCGCGTATCAAAGGGGGGGAACTATGCTCTTCAGCCGTCACACATTTGCATTGTCCGTTGTCGTCGGTGTGCTTGGATTGAGCGCAACACGCCCAGCAGTCGCGGCCGAAGCGCCGATCCAGCAAGCCCAGGGCTCGATTCAGCTCGAAGAAGTCATCGTGACCGCCCGCCGAGTGAACGAAAATGTTCAGAAGGTCCCAATCACAATCGCGGTCTACTCTGAGGAGAAGATCAGGCAGTTAGACGTCAACGATGTGTTTGGTCTCAACAAGCAGTTCGGTGGTTTGACGATTTGCTGCCAGCCAGGCAATGCGGCTTTTACAATTGTTCGCGGCATCAACAACGGTGCGCCCACCTATTTTAACGACGTGCCTGCCGACGCAAACGGATTTTCAAATTTCTTCGACATTCAAAACGTCCAGGTATTAAAGGGACCGCAGGGCACACTATTCGGCCAAGCGTCGAACGCTGGTGCTCTGATCTATGTCCCGAAGAAGCCGGGCGAGACGTTTGGCGGCCAGGTGACAGTGTCGGTCGGGAACTTGGGCCGTCGCGAAATCCAAGGGGCTGTTGATTTGCCTGTCGTGCCCGACAAAATTCTGCTCCGTCTGGCGGCCCAGTCCTATTACCGCAACGGCTACATCGTCAATATCAGGAACCAGGACGCATACGGCGAGCAGGACTACTACATCTTGCGCCCAAGTTTGACGATCAAGTTCAACGACAACATCGAGAACACGACGCTATTCCAGTTCACGTCTTCCAAGGGGCTTCCCCAGGTTATTCCTCTCAGCGACTTCAACATGCTGAATGTACAGCAGGCCATGGCTACGACCGGCGGGACGTTTGCGTCTTGCTTGGCTGCAGGAAAGCTCGCTTGTACCCAGGCCCAACTTAACGGGGGTTCGCCGGCCGCATTCAACGCGTTGCGTGATCAAGCCCTCGCGAAACAAATCCAACTGGGCCGCTACAGAATTGATGGGCTATCTACGGCCTGCGCTTATCCCGGCGGGGATCTGAATGGTATCGCCGGCGCGAGGGGCTCTCTGCCGGTTACGACCCTTAACTCCCCCGACGTGTCGTGCTTGTTCGGTTGGAGCAAGAGCTATCTGTTGCACAACACCACTACGTGGGACTTCCTCGATCACTGGGGCTTCCTCGACAATTGGTCGATGAAAAACATCTTCGGCATGGCTCGCTCAAAGAGCTTCAATCAGCCGGGCGATGGCGACGCCACCCCACTCGTTCTCTCAGATGGCGGTAGTCCAAGGAACAATGTCCCGGTTAAGGGTTCGCCGGTTTGGAGCGACGAACTTCAGCTCCATGGCAAGATGTTTGACGTACTCGATATGACGCTCGGCACGTTCCATACAGCCACTTACAGCATCCCTCAGGTGACCTACGGATTCGCCAACGGCGTGCACAGTGCCACGATGGCGAAGACTTCGTCCTACTCACACGCGGTCTATGGCCAAGGCAACCTCGACCTCGGGCGATTTGTAGAGGGCCTGTCCTTCACCGCGGGCTACCGTTACACCTGGGATAAGGTCGCCAGCCAAACCTTTACGCTGAACCCAACAACGTTGGCCACAACGAGGATCACCGGCGGACGCTATTACCCGATCGGGACCTATGTCAGAAACGGAGTTTCGACAGTGGCAACAACGCCCGGCGCGACGCTCTGCACGACTGCAACTCAGTGCGAAAATCCGGCAGGCTTCGGCAAGTTCAAATCCGGCAGCTACACGTTGCAGCTGTCATATCAGCTCAACGAAAACACAATGTTCTTCCTCAACAATTCCAAGGGCTATTCGGCGGGCGGACTCCAGAACGTCGTCGGCTTTGAGCGCTTTACTCCTGACTCTCTCAATAACTTGGAAGGCGGCGTGAAGACTTCCTTCCGCATCGCCGGCATGCCGACACGTATCAACGCGAGCTACTATTATGGTTGGTACCAGAACGTTAAGGTCACGACCACTTTTGATGCCGTGAACCCGGCTACCGGCATCAACGCGATTCAAGTTGGTACGCGCAATGCCGCAGAGGCACGGCTCAAAGGGATCGATTTCGACGGTTCAATCTCGCCCACGGAAGATATAGACCTGGGCGGATTCTTCGCGTGGGCTCATGAGCACTACACAAGGTTCCCGACGCTGCAACAGGTGACTTCAACGCCGCCGACGTTCATCGCGGTCGACGCCTCCAGCGCTCGATTCGGCTTCCAGCCCAAGTATAAGTGGGGTCTGCGTGGCACTTATCATCTCCCCATCGATCGTGATAAGTGGGGTGATCTCTCCTTCACCGTTAACTTCACGCACTTCGGCGAAGTTAACTCTTCGGGCGGCAAGCCGATCATTCCGTCGGTCCCACTCGACCCCGATGGTACCGGCCAAACTTGCACTCACACCCGCACTGCGGCCAATGGCTATGGCCCCCTGTCGGCAGACGGGCAGGTCGTTGGCATTGATTGTCGCGTTCCTTACAACAACTTGGATCTCTCGCTTACGTGGGACGACGTGTTGAACCACGAAGGCCTACAGGCCCAGTTCATTGTGAACAACGTGACGAAGAACATCTTCGCCGATGGTGGCTTGCTCCAGAATGCGGCGCTGGGCGAAACCGGGTTCACTCCGGCCATTCCGCGGACCTTCGTGCTTAAGTTACGGTACGCGTTCTAATTGGGACATAGAATTGGGGCGGGTGACGACCACTCGCCCCAGTTTCGAGGGTCTGCTCGGTACATCGCCTCGGCTCTAGGTGCGAGGGTTCATATGAAGACAGCTATGTGGTCGGTTGGCGCTGTTGCCCTCTCGATGATGCTGAGTGGCATGACCTGGGCAGCGGACCCAGCCGTCAAGCTCAATCCCGATGGTTCCATCGTCGTCCCTAGCTTCGTGCTGCCTTTCTCACACTATGCAAGCCCAGAGGCTCGCGCGAATTTTGAGTTCACGCTCAACCTCGGTCGTCAGCCCCGTGGCGGCATTATCGAGCGGGAGGGGCCGGAAAAGCCCAGCGCACTTTTTACGCCATGGATGGATGCGCAAAAGCAGCGTTACGACGTCACCATTACCAACGAAGAGCTTGGTGGGGTTGGCGTGCAGATTTTCGTTCCGAAATCCGGCATTACGGCCAAAAACAAGCAGCGTGTTCTCATCAACTTGCACGGCGGCGGATTCTCAAGTGGCTGGCCGTTTGGGGCCCAACTGGAATCCATCCCGTTCGCCGCAGTTGGAGGCATCCGGGTCGTTAGCGTCGACTATCGTATGCTTCCCGAGCATCACTTTCCTGCCGCGAGCGAGGATGTCGAAAAGGTCTATCGAGCACTCCTGAAGACGTACAAGCCTTCGGAGATCGGGATTTACGGTTGCTCTGCAGGAGGTATTCTCACGGGCGAGGTCGTCGCCTGGCTTCAGAAGGCTGGCCTGCCGCGCCCGGCGGCAGTGGGAATCTTCTCAGCTTATACGTCGTTTGTTGCCGGCGATTCATATTGGATAGCATCACGCCTGGGAAGCCTCTTGCCTCCGCCAGCAGGCCTCACGCCGCCTGACAACCGCACGACCGGCTATTGGCAGGGTACGAAGGCGGGCGACCCTCTCGCCACGCCCGGCAACTCAGTCGCAGTGCTCGAGAAGTTTCCGCCCACTCTGTTCATCACGGGTACACGCGCGTTCGACATGAGCGGTGTCGTGTATTCTCACGTTCAGCTGGTCAAGGCGGGCGTTGACGCACGGCTCTATCTGTGGGACGGCGTCGATCACTGCTTTACTTACAATCCGGCGATGCCTGAGTCGCGCGAGGCCTACGATGTCACGGTGAAGTTCTTCGAAGAAGCTATGGATCGCGCTGCCGGAAAGAGAAAGTAGTCCCACAATCGGGGATGTCTTCGGCACACGCCCGGACTGGAGAGTTGCACGTTGTCCTTTTGGACGCACGCCGAGGCCAAGCCTGACAAACCAGCGCTGATTTTCGAGCCCTCAGGGCAGAATGTATCCTTCGGAGAGCTACGCGGGAATGCGTCTAAGCTGGCCAACTATTTGCGCCAGGCCGGGCTAGGGCGGGGAGATCACATCGCTCTGCTCATGGAGAATTGTCCTCCCTTCCTTGAGGTGGTGCTCGGGGCTCTGCAATCCGGTCTATACGTCACTCCGATAAACAGGTTTTTGTCGCTCGAAGAGGTGAGTTACATCCTCAACGACGCTGGCGCTAAAGCCCTTATCGTTTCTCCGCTCTTAGCCGACGTCGGAGCTGGCGCGTATTTGAACGCGCCGCTCTGTTCGATCGCACTTACAGCGGGCCCTTCGGTGGGGCCATTTTTGAGCTACCCGGAGGCGATATCAGACCTTACGGCGCAGGCGGACGTGCATTCCGCCGGGGAGATTATGTTCTATAGCTCCGGCACAACGGGAAGGCCCAAAGGAGTAAAGCGCCCGCTACCAACTGTTCCGTTTGGCATTCCTTCCCATCCGCTCCTGCAGTCCTATGGCTTCGACTGCGACAGCGTCTACCTTTCGCCGGCGCCACTTTACCACACCGCGCCCCTCCAAGCATGTCTGCACGCCCTATTTCATGGCGGCACAGTTGTTGTCATGGAGAAATTTGAGGCCGCGTCTGCGTTGCGACTGCTCGAACAATACAGTGTCACTCATAGTCAGTGGGTACCGACAATGTTTGTGCGAATGCTCAAACTTGAAGACGCGGAGCGCAGCAGCGCTGATCTCTCAAATCATCGCTGTGCGATTCATGCAGCTGCGCCCTGTCCCATCGATGTCAAGCGCGAGATGATTTCTTGGTGGGGACCTATCCTCGAGGAGTACTACGGTGCGACGGAGAGAATAGGCAATGCCTGCATCAGCAGCGCAGACTGGTTGCGCCATCCAGGGTCAGTCGGGCGACCCTTACTCGGGACAGTCGTCCATATCTGTAGCGAGTCAGGAGAGGATGTGCCTCGTCGTCAGGTGGGCCTGATCTATTTCGAGCAAAACACCAATTCCTTCTCGTATCACAACGACCCCGAGAGGACGCAATCGAGCAGGCATCCAGCGCACGCAAATTGGATAACGGTCGGCGATATCGGGTACCTCGACGAGGATGGTTATCTGTACTTGGTGGACCGGCAAGCATTCACGATCATCTCGGGTGGTGTGAACATCTATCCGCAGGCGATTGAAGACGCGCTCACGATGCATCCCAGTGTCACCGATGTTGCGGTTATCGGCGTGCCTAACGCCGAGATGGGTGAAGAAGTGAAGGCAATTGTCGAGTTGAAGCGTGGTGCGACACCGAGCAGTGATTTGGAACGTGAACTGGTCGAATTCATACGGCCGAAGGTCGCCAAGTACGCACTGCCGAGAAGCTTTGAGTTTGTGGACCTGATCCCGAGGTTGCCAACGGGAAAACTAAATAAGAGACGGCTGCGAGATGCCTATTGGCATGGGCGTGACACGAAGTAGGAGTCTCAATGTTTGAGCTATTTTTCTTTCCCACGCCCAACAGCCGCAAAGTGACAATCTTGCTGGAGGAGTGTTCGACCCCTTACGAGATAAAGGTCGTTCATATCGGACGCGGTGACCAATTTCATCCCGACTTCCTGCGTATTTCCCCCAACAATCGTATGCCGGTCCTGGTCGACGCTACGCCGAAGGTGGGAGGTGCTCCAATCTCCGTCTTCGAGTCCGGCACAATCATGATGTATGTCGCGGACAAGCTCGCGCAATTCTGGCCGGAAGACGTGCGTGGCAAGTATGACGTCACGCAATGGATGTTCTCGCAGATGGCAAATCAAGGTCCCAAGATGGGTGAGCAGGGGGCTTTCAAGCGGGCAGATGAGGAGAAAAGGCACGGAGATTTGTCGTTCCCGATTGCTCGCTTCGACAATGAGGTTCACCGCCTATTTGGGGTATTGAATCTGGGATTGTTCGAGAAGGAGTGGCTTGCGGCGGGGCAATACACAATCGCCGACATGATCTGTTATCCGTGGGCATCTCTCTGGCAAAGCCGAGGGATCGATATCGAAGAATTTCCGTACGTGAATCGTTGGCTAACTGCCATCGGCGAACGCCCAGCCGTGAAGAAGGCCATGGAGGTCGGCAAAGAGATCGCTCAAGGCCACGACAGCATGCCGCCGGAAGAGCGGCGAAGGTTCATGGGCATACTCTCCAATCAGCGCGCGGTAACGATCCCAGCGGAATGGAAAGCAAGTATCCGCTGAACTGGGCTCGGCACTGGGCTGGCTCTTTGCGTTGAAACTCACACCCGAGGCCTTAAATGGATGCCCAGACATTCGACCTATTGCTGTCGACGATCCGACGCTTCGTCGCGGAAGTACTAATCCCTGCGGAAAACCGCGTGGAAGAGGAAGACGCCGTGCCTGACGAAATCGTCACTCAGATGAAAGCTCTAGGCTTATTCAGCCTGTCTATCCCGGAGGCCTACGGCGGGCTCGGCCTGACCATGCTCGAGGAAGCGCGGATCGTCCGCGAACTCGCCCGAGCATCGGTGGCGTTTCGATCCGTCATCGGCACAACTATCGGCATTGGATCTCAGGGCATCGTCATCGACGGCACCGAAACGCAGAAGAAGGTTTGGCTGCCGAAGCTTGCGGCGGGTGAGGCGATCTCGAGCTTCGCGCTGACAGAGCCGGACGCGGGCTCGGATGCAGCATCCTTGAAGACTCTCGCGATCAAGGATGGCGAGACCTATCGACTGCACGGTACGAAGCGCTTCATTACCAATGCACGACGGGCGAGTGTATTCACCGTGATGGCCCGGAGCGAGCCGGACGTGAAGGGCGCCGGTGGAATCTCGGCATTCATCGTGCCCGCCGATACGCCGGGCATTAGTCTGGGCAAGCCCGACAAGAAGATGGGTCAGCGCGGCACTACGACTTGCGACGTCGTATTCGACAATTGCCAGGTGCCCGCCGATTCTGTAATCGGCGGTGTGCCGGGACGCGGTTTCAAGACTGCCATGAAGGTACTTGATCGAGGCCGCATACATGTGGCCAGCGTCGCGCTAGGCATGTGCGACCGCCTGATCGACCTGGGCCTTAAATACGCTTTAGAACGCAAGCAATTCCAGAAACCGATCGCTGAGTTTCAACTCATCCAGGCCATGTTGGCGGACTCCAAGGCCGAGGCGCTTGCCGCTGGGGCCCTCTTGGAATCCGTCGCTGCCAAATTCGATACCGGACAGAAAGTTAGCCTGGAGGCCGCAAGCCTGAAGTACTTCGCAAGCGAGGCGGCGGGCCGTGTCGCTGACCGGACCGTGCAGATCCATGGTGGTGCTGGCTATATGGCTGAGTACAAGGTCGAACGCTTTTATCGAGACGTGCGCCTCCTGCGAATTTATGAGGGTACGTCGCAAATTCAACAGCTCATCATCGCGCGCGAAATGATTCGCGCAGCCCAGACCTAAGTGGGCATTTCCGACGTCGCGCTCCCACTTTGCTGGTGGTCCTAAAAAAATGAAGCGAAAGTGTATGCCGTGAGCCCAGGACTGGACTGTCTGTCGCTTTCGCATTTGAATTCGCTGCTGCGTGAGGCCACGTCAGCGGCCCAAGGCTTCCTTGCCGACGTGACGGCGTCGCTGCGCAAGCAGTATTACGGCCCGAGAGGCCTTGATCGGGCACGTGCTGATGCTGATCAACACGTAATCCACGGCCTCGGATGGTTTGCTGCCTATGTGGAGGCCATGAACCAGGTAGCAGGCTGGGCCGAACGGCTATTGGCGGAGAACAGCTTCGGCGAGGTGGAAGCTCTGCTCGCACAACTCTTGTTCGCGGAGTATGCGGCGCAACTCGCCGGCGGCATTGCCATGAACCAGGGCGAGATTGCTCGCGCAACCGATCTGACGGCGGACCCTACGGCGCTCGCTCGTCTGCAGTCTTCCGCGCTGCTGAGGTTCGCGCGTGAAGGTGCGACGCAGGCGGTGAAAACGAAGATCGCCGCGGCTTTGGTCGCGGCCCGCGGCCGGGCGACGCTCGAAAACACAGGGCTAGACGCGACCTTGAACATGATCCGCGATCAGTTTTATGCGTTTTCAGAGAAAGAAATCCGCCCTTTCGCGCACGAATGGCACCTGAAAGATCAACTGATTCCGATCGAGATGGTCGAAGCGCTCGGCGCGCTGGGTGTTTTCGGCATCACGATCCCCGAAGACTACGGCGGTCTTGGGCTGGGCAAGACCGCGATGTGCGTTGTGTCCGAAGAACTTTCTCGGGGCTGGATCGGTGTTG
This sequence comes from Rhodospirillaceae bacterium, assembly GCA_965279655.1. Classification (GTDB taxonomy): domain Bacteria; phylum Pseudomonadota; class Alphaproteobacteria; order Rhodospirillales; family Rhodospirillaceae; genus SCTM01. Next base: position 1,738,124 of record OZ257255.1, on the reverse strand, counting down.
GATCTCTGGCAACCCGTTCGGAGATCGCGGCGGAACTGATCCAGGTAGGCGGGACTGAAGAGCAGAAGCGCTCTTGGCTCCGAAAGATCGCCTCTGGCGAGGTGCTGCCGACGGCGGTGTTCACGGAGCCAGGCACCGGGTCAGATCTTGGTGCGCTGCGCACGCACGCCACCCTTAAGGAGGGCGCCTATCATGTATTTGGCGCCAAGACCTGGATCACCCATGCTGCTCGAGCGGACGTAATGACGCTGCTCGTGCGCACCGCCGCAGGTACCACGGACTATCGCGGTCTCTCAATGTTCATCGCGCCTAAGCCGCGTGGCACGGATTCCGACCCGTTCCCCGCTATGGGTATGCGTGGCAGCGAGATCCCCGTTATCGGCTACCGCGGCATGAAGGAATATGAGATCGCGTTCGACGGGTTTACGGTCTCCGCGGAACATCTGCTGGGCAACGCGGAGGGGCAGGGGTTCAAGCAACTCATGGCGACCTTCGAGAGTGCGCGCATTCAGACCGCTGCTCGGGCAATTGGCGTTGCGCAAGCCGCCATGGAAGGCGGCCTTGCGTATGCTATCGATCGTGAGCAGTTCAACCGGCCTATCCTAGAGTTCCCGCGAGTGGCCAATAAGCTCGCAATGATGGCTGCGGAGATCATGGCCGTGCGCCAGGTCACCTATTTTGCAGCGCGCCAGAAGGATGCTGGGAAACGTTGCGATCTTGAGGCGGGCATGGCGAAGTTGTTGGCTGCGCGCGTCGCATGGGCCGCGGCCGACAATGCACTCCAGATCCACGGGGGCAACGGCTTTGCGATGGAATATCCGGCAAGCCGCCTCCTAGCTGACGCGCGGATCCTTAACATCTTCGAGGGCGCAGGGGAGATTCAAGCCCAGGTGATCGGCCGTCGACTGTTGGAAGAGGCCAACTAGTTAACGGATTGCATGGACATATCGCCTGACCATCACGCTTTTGGCGATCTGGACGGTTCCTGACCCACACCCGTTGGACCTAGAGAAGGTCAGCCCAAATTATTCGGTCTACGTCATGATAGTCGCGACTGACCCTCGAGGTTCTATCGATGATCATTGTGTTGCGTGTCTTGGAGTCGTAAAGCGGCCACGCCGGTAAGTTGGCGTCTGGGACACCGGTGCGAATGAAGGACGTCCAGACGCGGTGGACTACGTTCTTTCCAAATGCTTCGTCCTCTGGCGAGAATCCAATGCTCTTGGCATACCTGCTGTCGGGCACTTGAAATATCATCGGTATATCTATGGCGTGCGGACTTGTTCCTGATCGCGGTCCGCTGCCTAAAGTATATTCGATGACATAGCGATAGACCTTTCCGCCGGCAGCAGCGTGAGCATCGGCAATCTGCATGCTGGTCAGAGTGAAGTGCTCCATGACCATGACCTTCACCGTCAAGTCCTGCGATGAGAGTCCCGGATAAGCCTTTGCATACGCCTCGAGCCGATGCGGCAAATCTGCCGGATTGATGTTGTTGGTCTTTCTCTTCTCGATCGGAACCTCGGGCGGAGGTGCTCCGGTTTCATCCCGCGTGGTGCCGATTATGAGGTCCACATTTCGGCTCACACCGAGGCTAAGGGCCTTAATCGGCGGATCCGGAAGAATTCCAGGCATAACTAACTGTCGGAAGGGCTGGGAGTGCGGCCAATTCACGGCGACCTTCTGCTGGGCCGCTACAAGTTCCTCGAATGGCGCAGCGAGGAGGCGGGCGGGGCCGCCAAGCTCCTTCACGTAGGCCTGAGCAAAACTATCGGCGAGCGCGATATCCTGCACCGATTCTCCACCGCTGGCGACGATCATCCTAGAAAATAGTCCTGCTGAAAGCGGTGACGCGAGCAGACATGCAACGTCGAAGCCACCGCCGGACTCCCCGGCGACCGTGACTTTGGCTGGATCGCCGCCAAATGCCGCGATGTTCTTTTGGACCCACTGCAGCGCCAGCAACTGGTCGCGCATAGCGTTATTGGCGCTGCCCCGAAACTCCGGGCCCAAGACGCCGCCCAATTCGAGGTAACCAAGCGCGCCAAGACGGAATTCGATAGCAACAGCGACGATGCCAGCTCTGGCGAAGACCGCGCAGTTGTACATCGGCTCTGCCGTCGATCCGCCCACATGGCCGCCGCCGTGTATCCACGCCATTACCGGATGAGGGCCAGGACCATCTGGGGACCAAATGCTAAGGTTTAGGCAGTCCTCTGATAAAGTGCCGGGCACAGGGAGCACGGCGGAACCACGTTGTGGTGCGATCTTAGGTGGCTGGGTGGCGTCGAAGACCCCCTTCCACGGAAGGGCGGGCTGCGGCGCCCTGAAGCGGGCGGTTCCGGTGGTCGAACTGCCGTAAGGAATACCTGTATAGATGTTGAAGCCGTTGCCGCGCTTACCGCGTACGGCTCCGACTGGGGCGTTGACGATTGGGGTGCCGGGCGGTGTCGCGCTCCTTGCTAGCGAGGGCGGTAGCGCAGCTGCGGCGGCGGACAGCAGAAATTTGCGTCGACTACGGGCCATCTTGGGTTTCTCCCCTATGGGCCCCGCGCGTTGGATGATGTCGTAGCGAGCCGGGCTCTATTCGTCCAGCCTGACTCCCTGGTTGCTAGCTGATCAAATTCATTCGCGGCAGCTCCCATGCGCTATGGGAATAGTGGCTGGCCGAGACATGGTGCTTTTCATACGGCGGATGGATGGCCCGCTACGAGCGGCGCGGCCGTTCCTGAGAGGACAACTGTTGCCCCCCGAAACGTCCGGCCGACCGACGGCACGCTCGATAGCGTCAGGAAGGGCTATCGTAGTCTGGCCGGGCCCCCCGCTACCGGGGACGAGCACCTATTCAGGTTCCGGCCGCAGCCCTTGTGGGCCTAATTGTGGGCCAATCGCGGCCTATCACCGACCATATTGAAAAGAAAAGGCATTTTTACGCTTGTGGCGGACTGCCTGTCCGCCATCGCAATCAAATTTCCATAAAATATCGGCATCTAATGGATGCTTTGATGGGCAACACCCATCCTTGTACCCATCCCGCTCGTCCTTGGGTTGATGGGGGCGTGACGCACCGGATTCTCGCTGACATCATCGCCGATGACGCTGCCGAATCTCTCACGTTCCTTGCGTGCCGAGTGCCAATGTGCACGGGCGGACGCAGTTGGCGCCCGATCACCTCGACTTCGGGAGCATGTTCCGCGACCACGACTATGTCCTGCCGAAAGGGCGCGTGGTCGACGATAAAGTCTATCGCGGAATGGAATCCTACCGCTACAACCTCGAGAATCCGATTAGCGGCTGGGAGGCCGGCGACTAAATCCATAACTCCGCCGAGGAACTCGTCGCTGCAGCAGTCGAAATGTACAAGAGCACTGCCGATTGCCTCGGATGGCGAGCGCCAAGGTTAGTCACGCCGCCGGACAAGCGGCCGAATTCGATCACCCTTCCGGTTCCCGTCATTCCCGTGCGTCCAGAGCTTTTGGTTCCGCCCAGCCAGCGACCCGTAGTTAAGATTTGACCGGCCTTATCGGGGTCCTTCCAGCGCCCTGGTCCACAGGGATGGAGATAGCTGGCCTCTCCGGGTGCCCATTGGCCTGAGCCTTAGACAGTCCTTTCCCCCCGGCAAGCGGGGTGAGAATGCCCGGTGAGCGCCGCAATCGTAAGTGTTGGGCACGTGCGTCGCGCGGGCATTTGCAGTAGGCTTGAGCGTTTGCAATTGCTTAGCGCGTGGCCCGGTGAAATAAGACCCCGATGAAAAGCCACGGATTCGACGTAGTGACGGGGGGCGCAGGCTTCATTGGAAGCCACGTAGCGGAGGGCCTGCTGGCCGCTGGCCGCTCGGTCCGGATCGTCGATAACTTCGTCTGCGGAAACCGCCGCAATCTCGCTGCCTTCGCCGACCACCCGGAACTCGAGGTGGTAGAGGCGGATATCCGCGATGCCGCCGCGGTGCGGGCGGCGCTGACCGGCGCGGAGCGGGTTTTCCACCTGGCCGCCTTGGCCGATATCGTCCCGTCGATCCAGGCGCCGGAGGCCTATTTCACGACCAACGTGGACGGCACTTTCGTCGTCCTGGAGGCTGCGCGGGCCGCCGGGGTCGCCAAGCTGGTCTACGCCGCGTCATCCTCCTGCTATGGCATTCCCGACACCTACCCAACCGCGGAGACGGCGCCGATCGACACCCGCTATCCCTACGCGCTCACGAAGTTCCTCGGTGAGCAGCTCGTCCTACACTGGGGTGGGGTCTACGGTATGGACGTCGTCGCGCTGCGTCTGTTCAATGTCTATGGCCTGCGCGGGCGCACGGCGGGCACCTACGGCGCCGTGTTTGGCGTCTTCATGGCGCAACTTCTCGGCAACAAACCGCTCACCGTCGTGGGCGACGGCACGCAAACGCGCGACTTCACCTACGTCACCGATGTCGCGCGCGCATTCATCATGGCTGCGGACAGCAAGGTGAGCGGCGAGATCATGAATGTCGGCACCGGCCGGCCGGTTTCGGTCAATCGCCTTGTTGACCTTCTCGGCGCAAAAGATGTCGTCCACATCCCAAAGCGTCCGGGCGAGCCGGATTGCACCCATGCGGACGTGGCAAAGATCACCAAGCTGCTCGGCTGGGCGCCGCAAGTCTCCTTCGAGGACGGGGTCGGCCGCATGATGGCGCGCATCGAGGATTGGCGCGACGCGCCGATATGGACCGCCAAGACCATCGATACCGCGACCGCCGACTGGTTCAAATATCTCGGTACGGCATCATGAACCGGGAAGTCCCCAAGATGAGCGACGCTGACGTCCGACGAAAGATCACGACCGTCGAAGGCCTCGCTGCGCGCGTCAAAGCGGCCAAGGCCGCAGGCAAGAAAGTCGTCTACGCCCACGGCGTGTTCGATCTTCTCCATGTCGGCCACGTGCGTCATCTCGAGGCGGCGCGCCGCGCCGGCTCCTTTCTCGCGGTCACGATCACGGGCGACAAGTTCGTCAACAAAGGCCCGGGGCGGCCGGTGTTTCCCGAACACTTGCGTGCTGAGATGTTGGCCTCTCTGGTTCACGTGGACGCCGTCGCGATCAACCATGCGATTACCGCCGAGAACGTGCTTCGTCTGATTCAGCCCGACGTTTATGTCAAAGGCTCCGAGTATGCCGACGCAGATGCGGACGTCACCGGCAAGATTACCGCCGAGCGCGAGGCGGTCGAGGCGCACGGGGGCGAAGTGGTGTTCACGGACGAGGAAACCTTCAGTTCCTCGACCTTGCTCAACCGGCATTTCTCGCTGCATGAACCACCGGTGCAGACTTACCTCGACGGCCTCCGCGCCAACGGATCCCTCGAAAAAATCATCAAGGGCCTGGACGCGCTCAAGAACCTCCGTGTGCTCGTGGTCGGCGATACCATTATCGACGAGTACCAGTATGTTACGGCTCTTGGCCGGCCCTCCAAGGAAGTGATCATCGCGACCCAGTTCGTGAACCGGGAGATATTTGCCGGGGGCGCAGTCGCCGCGGCGAACCATGTCGCCGGTTTCTGCGGTCAGGTCGAGCTGTTGACGGCGCTTGGCGAGACCGAGTCCTACGAAGATTTGGTGCGCGGTGCGCTGCGCGACAATGTCAAATTGACATCCATCGTGCGCAAGGGTGCGCCGACGACACGGAAGTGCCGATTTGTCGACAGCGGCTACTCCCTGAAGAAACTGTTCGAGCTTTACGTCATGGATGACGCGCATCTGCCGCGCGATGAAGAAGCAGAATTCAATGCACTGCTTGAGGAGCGCCTTCCCAGCTATGACGTTGTGATCGTCACTGACTTCGGTCACGGGTTGCTTAACGGATCGACGATCGACTTGCTCGTCAAGAAGGCGCGCTTCCTTGCGGTCAACACCCAGACCAACAGCGGCAACCATGGCTACAACGTCATCAGCAAGTACGCGCGCGCTGATTACATTTGCTTGGACGGCCCGGAAGCGCGGCTCGCCGTACGCGACAAGTATGCGGACACGGAAGCCTTGGTGCACCGTCTTCCTGAAGTCATCGATTGCGGCAAGGTGATTGTGACGCTCGGCAAGAACGGCTGCCTCGCTTACGACCGTGACGCGGTACACGCTGAGGGCGGAGGGCTCTATCAAGTGCCGGCGCTCACCAGCACGATCATCGACACGGTCGGGGCCGGCGACGCGTTCTTCGCCGTGTCTGCGCCGATGGTCTATTGCGGCATGTCGCTCGGCACCGTGGCTTTCCTGGGTAACGTAGCCGGCGCGATGAAAGTCGGCATCGTTGGCCACCGCTCCTTTATCGAACGCGCGCCCTACATCAAGTATCTCACCGCTCTCTTGAAATAGACCCTCGATCGGATGTCATGATCTCCAAAGGTTGCAATGTGATGGTTACCGGCGGCGCCGGATACGTTGGCGCCGTGCTGGTTCCGAAGTTCTTGGACGCCGGCTACGGCGTCAGCGTGCTGGACCTCTATCTCTACGGGGACGACGTGTTCCCGGGGTACGAGAACCATCCTCGCCTGATGCAAATCAAAGGTGATCTGCGCGATCCGAAAGCGGTGGAGAAGGCATTGGCCGGTTGCGAGGCGGTGATCCATCTCGCCTGCATCTCGAATGATCCCTCGTTCGAACTCGATCCCAATCTCGGCAAATCGATCAACTTCGATTGCTTCCGGCCCCTGGTGAAAGCCGCCAAGAGGGCGGGTGTGAAGCGCTTCGTCTATGCATCATCCTCGTCCGTCTACGGCATCAAGGACGGCGACGTCACCGAAGACTTGGCTCTCGATCCGCTGACGGACTATTCCAAGTTCAAGGCGATGTGCGAAGAGGTGCTGGAAGAGGAGCGTGAGCCTGGCTTCGTCACGCTCACCCTGCGCCCCGCCACCGTGTGCGGTTATTCGCCGCGCCAGCGCCTGGACGTGATCGTCAACATCCTGAGCGCGCACGCCTACCACAACGGCAAGATCAAGGTGTTTGGCGGCGCCCAGTTGCGGCCAAACCTGCACATCCAGGACATGACCGATCTCTATCTTCATGTCCTGTCGCTGCCTGACGAGGCCATCGACGGCAAGGTCTTCAACGCCGGCTACGAGAATATCTCGGTGTCGGCCCTGGCGGACCGGGTGAAGAGCATTGTCGGTGACGCGACCATCGAAGTGAGCCCGACCGACGATAACCGCTCCTACCACGTCAATTCCGAGAAGATCGCCCGTGAGATCGGCTTCAAGCCGAAGCACACGGTGGAAGAGGCGGTGCGCGATATGGTCGACGCATTCAAGGCCGGCAAGCTGCCCAATGCCATGACAGACCCGCGCTATTACAACATCAAGACGATGCAAGCGAAGAAGCTTCAGTAGATGAAAGTCGCCTGGTCCTATCTTCCGCAGCAATTCGCCCGGGTCGATGAAATCCTTGCGCTATTCCGCGATTTCGTGCCCACCGGCGATTTTACGCTGGGAAAGCCGGTCGCGGAGTTTGAGGCGAAGTTCGCACAGCTGATCGGCGCCAGGTTCGCCATCGGCGTCAACTCCGGGACAGATGCGCTCAAGTTATCTTTGCGCGCCGTGGGGGTCGGCTTCGGTGACGAGGTGATCACCACAGCGAATACCTTCATCGCCACGGTCGGCGCCATCGCCGAAACCGGCGCGCGCCCCGTGTTCGTGGACTGCACGGACGACTTCTGCATGGACGTGAGTCAGGTCGAGGCGGCGATCACGCCGCGCACCAAGGCTATCATGCCGGTTCACCTTGCCGGCCAGATGACCGACATGCCGCGGCTGATGGAAATCGCCAACAAGCACGGGCTGCCTGTGGTTGAGGATGCCTGCCAGTGCATCCTCGGTGCCATCGATGGCCGCACGGCCGGCACCTTCGGCGCGGCGGGTGGCTTCTCCCTGCATCCGCTCAAGAATCTGAATGTCTGGGGCGACGGCGGGGTCATCGTCACCAGCGATCCGGCGATTGCCGAAAAGCTGCGTCTGCTCCGCAACCACGGTCTCAAGACCCGCGACGAAGTCAGCATCCTCGGCCACAACTCGCGGCTGGACTCCCTCCAGGCCGTGGTCGCCAACTGGCTGATCGGCTCGGTGCACGAGATCACGGACCGCCGCATCGCCAATGCGGCGCGTCTCGACGCCGGCCTGAGCAAATTTACGCAGATCCGCATTCCGCCCCGCGCGAAGGGGCGCAAGCTGGTCTATCACCTCTACATCGTATTCGCGCAAGATCGTGACGCGCTGCTCCAGCACTGCATCGACCGCGGAGTCGAAGCGAAGGTGCACTATCCGATCGCGCTGTACCGTCAGGAAGGCCTTGCGCACCTGGGCTACAAGGATGGCGCGTTTCCCGTCACGGACAGGCATACCCGCGAAATGATCTCCTTGCCCGCGCACGATCACCTCACGGCGGAGCAGATCGACTACATGATCGAAGTGGTCGGTGAGTTCTACCGTGCCTGAGGAAATCCCCTACGTCCGGCTGAACGCTGACTATGCCGCGATCCGCGACGACGTGATCGCCGCGGTCGACCGGGTGTTCGGCAAGGGCGATTTCATCCTGGGGGAGGCGGTGGAACGCTTCGAACGCGCTGCCGCTGACGTCTGCGGTGCGGCCCATGCGGTGTCGCTCAACTCCGGGACGGACGCGCTGATTCTTGGCATGAAAGCGCTGGGCATCGGCCCGGGCGACGAGGTCATCACGCCGCCCAACTCCTTCATCGCCTCCACTGCGGCCATCGTTCACATCGGCGCCGCGCCGGTGTTTGCCGACGTTCTGCCGGACCAGAATATAGACCCCGACAAGGTTGCCGCGGCCGTGACGAAGCGCACCAAAGCCATCATGCCGGTGCACCTCACCGGCCGCTGCGCGCAGATGGATCGTTTGCGCGCCATTGCCGACCGTCACGGCCTTCTGCTGATCGAGGACGCGGCTCAAGCCTTTGGGTCGAAATACGAAGGAAAGTCAGCCGGCGTCCTGGGGCACCTCGGTTGCTTCTCCGCCCATCCGCTCAAGAACCTCAACGCCGGCGGTGACGGCGGCCTCGTGACCACCAACGACGCCGCGGTGGCGGAACGCATCCGCCGCCTGCGCAATCACGGGCTGGTGGACCGCAATACCGTCGGCGAATGGGGCTACGCTTCGCGGCTCGATACCCTCCAGGCGGAAATCCTGCTGATCCGCTTGCAGCAGCTGCCGGGTGTGGTTGAGCGCCGCCGCGCCAATGCCGCGCAGTATCGCAAGCTCCTCAATCCCGCGCATGTGTTCTGCCCGCCCGACCGGCCGGAAGAATTCAACTCGTTCCACACCTTTGTCGTTCAGGTCGACCGCCGCGACGAACTCAAAGATCACCTCGCGCGCCAGAAAATCGGTTCCGCGATCCACTATCCGGTGCCGATCCACCTGCAGCCGGCCGCCGCGCAACTGGGGCACAAAGCGGGCGCGTTTCCCGTGACGGAAAAGCAGGCCGGCCGCATCCTTACGTTGCCGATCCACCAGCATTTGAGCGAAGCGGACATCGCGCGCGTCGCGCAATGCGTCAACAATTTCTGCGGTGCATGATGGCAAAGCGCGTCGCAGTCATCGGCAGCAATTCTTTCTCTGGCGCGCATTTCATCGACCTTCTGCTGGAGCGCGGGGAGGCGGATGTCATCGGCTTCAGCCGGTCCGCGGAATATCCACGCGCCCTGCGACCGTACGGGCACCATAAGAATCCCGCTTTCCGCTTCCACCGCCTCGATCTCAACACCCAACTCGACGCGTTGATGAAGGAGGTCGATGCATTCCGTCCGACGCACATCGTGAACTTTGCGGCTCAAGGCGAGGTCCGCTCGAGCTTTGAGCATCCGGATCACCACTTCCGCACCAATGCGCTGGGCATGGTCAACCTGACGGAGCAGCTGCGCCGCCGGGATTTCCTGGAACGCTATGTCCATATCTCCACGCCGGAGGTCTACGGCACGGTCACCGACAAGATCGTTGAATCACGCTGCTACAGTCCAAGCTCGCCCTACGCGGCGTCCAAGGCGTCGGCGGACCTGTTCAACGACGCGATGCACCGCACGTTCGGCTTCCCTGTCGTCACCATCCGGGCCACCAACGTTTACGGTCCCTTCCAGCAGCTCTACCGCATCATTCCGCGCACGGTGATCTTTCTGAAGCTCGGAAAGCGCATTCCGTTGGATGGTGGCGGCCGGGCATGCAAGTCCTACATCCACATCCGCGACGTCTCTGTGGGTGAGATTGACGCCATGCTGCGCGGACGCCCCGGCGAGATTTACCATTTCTCCCCGGACGGCGCCGGCATCGCGGTGCGCGACGTGGTGCGGCTCACCTGTGAGGCCATGGGCCGGGACTTCGAATCGAGCGTGGACATCGTCGCGGACCGCCCCGGCCAGGACAAGGCCTACGAGATTGATTCCACTAAGGCCCGCCAGGAGTTCGGCTGGCGCCCGCAGATCGCCATGGCAGAAGGCATTCGTCAGTGTGTGGATTGGATCGAGGCCCATTGGTCCGAGATCCGAGACCTGCCGCACAGTTATATCCACCAGGCCTGAACATGCCCTGCGTTCCGTGCTAAAAGCGCCCCAAGCATGACCGCTCAGCCATCCAAAGACGCTTCGCTCACCCTCCTGCGCGAGATGCTCCGCATCCGCATGATCGAGGAAGCGATTGCGCGCGAGTATCCGAAAGGCGAGATGCGCTGCCCCGTGCACCTGTCGGTGGGGCAGGAGGCGGTCGCCGTCGGCACCGCCGCCGCGCTAAGCCCGACCGATCTGGCGGTGAGCACTCACAGGGCTCACGCGCACTACTTGGCCAAAGGCGGCGACCTGAAGCGGTTCCTCGCCGAACTCTTCGGCAAGGAAGCCGGCTGCTCGCGCGGACGCGGCGGTTCCATGCATCTGATCGATCTCGACGTCGGGTTCGAAGGATCCACGGCCATCGTTGGCAGCACGTTGCCGGTTGGTGTCGGCCTGGCGCTGGGATCCAAAGTGCGCGGCGAGTCCACAATCACCTGCATCTTCCTCGGCGACGGCGCCACCGAAGAGGGCGTCTTCTCGGAATCCGCGAACTTCGCGGTGGTCCGCAAGCTACCGGTCATCTTCATTTGTGAGAACAACGAATACTCCGTCTATTCGCCGCTCGGCCCGCGCCAGCCGCAAGGGCGGAAGATTCACGAACTCGTCGGCGCCATGGGGCTCGCCGCATCCCTGCACGACGGTAACGACGTGGTTGATGTCGCCGCCGCGGTGAAAGCCGCCGTCGAGAAGGTTCGCCAAGGCGGCCCCCCGGCATTCCTGGAATTCCCCACCTATCGTTGGCTGGAACATTGCGGGCCCAACGCCGACGACAATCTCGGCTATCGCCCGTCGCAGGACGTCGCCGCATGGAAAGCGCGCGATCCCATCGTCCACACCCAGGAACGGATGAATGTCAGCGCCGACGTGCTCGCGCGTTGGCGCACAGAGATCGCCATTGAGGTCGATGATGCCTTTGCGTTCGCGCGCTCGACGCCGTGGCCGCAAGTCTCCACACGCGCTGACTACGTCTATGCCTGACGCAAACGCCTCCCCTCTGAGATTCGTCGATGCCGTTCGCGACGGTTTGGATGTCGCGATGCAGCTCGATCCTCATCTGATCTGCTACGGCCTCGGCGTCGACGATCCGAAGCGCATTTTCGGCACGACGGCAGGCTTGGCCGAGAAATACGGCAACGGCCGCGTGTTCGACGTTCCCACTTCGGAAGCGGCCATGACCGGCATTGCGGTGGGCGCGGCCTTGCGTGGCGTGCGCTCCGTCACCGTTCATCAGCGCTTGGACTTCTTCTTTCTGGCCATGGACCAGCTCGTCAACAATGCCGCCAAATGGCATTTCATGTTCGGCGGTCAGCGGTCTGTCCCCATCGTCATTCGCTTGATCCTGGGCCGTGGCTGGGGCCAGGGTCCGACGCATTCGCAAAGTGTGCATTCCTGGTTCGCGCATATCCCAGGCTTGAAGGTGGTCATGCCCACCAATGCGGTGGACGCGAAAGGCCTGCTGCTGTCGGCCATTTTCGATCCCAACCCCGTCCTGTTCCTAGAGCACCGCTGGCTGCATGAGGCGGTGTCCGCCGTCCCGTCCGGTGACTATCGCGTGCCGCTGGGGCAGGCGCGTGTTGTTGGCGAAGGCGCCGATGTCACGATCGTTGGGATGTCCTACCTCGTTCCCGAGGCCGCCCGTGCGGCCGAACTGCTGAAGCAGCACGGCATTTCGTGCGACATCATCGACCTGCGCTCGATACGTCCACTGGACTGGGACACCGTATCTGCCAGCGTTACCAAGACCGGGCGTGTCCTCGCCCTCGATTCCGGGCTGCCGGTCTGCTCAATCGCTTCTGAAATTGTTGCCTTCGCCAGCGAGCGGCATTTTTCATCGCTGCGCGCCGCGCCCCGGCGGTTGACCATGCCGGATCATCCGGAACCGACCAGCTTCGGCCTGACACGCGATCTTCATCCGTCGGCCGAAGGCATCGCCAACACGGTGTGCGAGATGTTGGGACTAAATCACCGTTTTGCGCCGGACCCGAAGGCGGGGCCGCACGACGTTCCGGGCGCGTGGTTCAAGGGGCCGTTCTAAGCGGGTGGGTATTCCGCCGTAGCCCTTACGCCGGCGTCACCCGCCAAATCACGTTGCCGACGTCGTCGGCCACCAGCAGCGCGCCGGCCCGGTCCTCGATCACGCCCACCGGGCGGCCTGACGCCTCGCCCTCGCTGTTCAGAAAGCCGGAGAGCACTTCCTTCGGCATGCCCATCGGCTTGCCGTTTTCGAAGGTCACGTGGATAACGCGGTAGCCGACCTGGGGATTGCGATTCCACGAGCCGTGCTGGCCGATGAATGCGCCGCCGCGATACGCCGCGGGTAGCAATTCGCCTTGATAGAAATGCAGTCCGAGGCAGGCGGTATGGGCGCCGAGCGCGTAATCTGGCGGAATCGTCTTGGCGACAAGATCGGGGCGCTGTGGTTTCACGCGTTCGTCCACGTTCTGGCCATAGTAACTGTAAGGCCAGCCGTAGAACGCGCCGTCCTTCACCGACGTCATGTAATCCGGAACGAGATCCTTGCCGAGTTCGTCGCGTTCGTTGACGGTCGTCCACAACTCGCCCGTTGTGGGCTGCCAGGCGAGACCAGTCGGGTTACGCAGACCCGCCGCAAAGACCCGGAACTGACCGGTGGCGATATCGACCTCGAGAATGTTGGCGCGATTGGTTTCGCGTTCGATGCCGTCGTCGGCGATATTGCTGGTGGAGCCGACGCCCACATAGAGCTTGGTGCCGTCCTTGTTCGCGATGACGTTGCGCGCCCAGTGGCCGTAGACGGGACCTCCGGGAAGATCGATGACTTTGGTGCCGGGTTCTTTGATGGTGGTGGCGCCCTCGGTGTAGGGGAACTTGATCAGCGCGTTGGAATTGCCGACATAAAGGTCGGATCCCACCAGGGCCATGCCGAAGGGGGAGAACAGGTTGTCGAGGAACACCGTCTTTACTTCGGCAATCCCGTCACCGTCCGCGTCCCGCAGCAGCATGATGCGATTGGGGCTTGGGACCGCAGCCCCGATCCGTTTGAACATGAGCCCACGGACCCAATTGCGGAAATTGAAGCTGCGCCCCGTGGACGGCGGCCCATTGCTTTCCGCGACGAGAATGTCGCCGTTGGGAAGCTTGTAGAGCCAGCGCGGGTGCTCGAAGCCGCTGGCAAACGCGGAGACCTTCAGCCCCTCGGCCGCCTTCGGCTTCTCGCCGGCTTGCCACCCGACCGCCTTCGAAACCTTCACTGTGGGGAGCAGGGTCGTGTCCGGCTGGGGGAGAGCCGGCTTTGGGCCATAGCCGACGGTCGTCTGGACTTGGGCGAACGCTTTGCTCACCAGCCCTTGGACTATGAGACCAACGACAACAGCCCTGCGCGCGATCTTCATAGCCATCTCTCCTGGATCCATTGGTGCCGGCGAAACGGAAGCCAACTATATCCCCCGCCGGAACCGTTCGTTACCGCTATCTCCGCCTTTTCCGCAGCACGAAGTCCGTTTCCAGCGGGCCATTCGCGTGCAAGCGGCCGCGGGCGAAGCGGCGAATCTCCTCATAGCCCTCTTTAAGAACGATGAGTTCAACGCTCCGCGGGGAGATGCCGTCGGAGAGATAGTCCGTGAAGACCTCGTTGGGATTCCGGCTGCGGTAGCGCCCGATTGCGTCGGAATAGGCGTTCAGGGCGAGGGGGGTGGGTCCGTCCTCGGTATCGACGGTCACGACGATCTTGATCGTCGCATCGGGAATGCCGCGTCCTCGCTCATCCCTTACGGCGCCAGCGTAACCGCCCAGAACCATCGGGGTGCCGTCGGGGTTGAGCAGCGGCACGAAGAAGTCGTCCCCGTCGGCGCGCGCCGGCGCCGTTGCTTGGAAACAAAGCAACCACACGCCGAGGGCAGTCCCGCAAAGGCCTATCATCGGTCCATCTGGGCACGGGGGAGAGATCGCAGTATTGTCGTTGGATCGTCGCGGAGCCGCAACCCGCAGGAGGGGCAACGACGTGATCCTCACTCTTTTGTCAGCGCTTCTCCACGGGGCGATGGCGCTTCATGCGCCCGCGCATGCCGCCGATAACGAGATCGAGGCGATCGCGCAGGGATGTGCGGGTTGCCACGGGGAAGCCGGCATGCCGGACGATCCCAAAACCGTCCCCATCATTTGGGGGCAGCAAAGAACCTACTTTGTTAAGCAGATGCGGGACTACCGCACAGGCGACCGCGCCAGCGAGGTAATGCTGCCAATCGCGCAGGATTTTGGGCCAGCCGAATCGCGCAAAATCGCGGCTTATTTCGCCGCCAAGACGTGGCCCGAACGACCGGCGCCTAAATCCGCGACCGCGCCGCCAAAGGGAATCGAGCATTGCCAGTCCTGCCACGAAGCTGGGTTCGAAGGCGCCATGTCCGGCCCGCGTCTTGCGGGGCTTAGCTATGAAGTCTTGCTGAACTCAATGAATGCGTTCGCCTCGGGCCAACGAACCAACAACGAGGACATGCCGAAGTTCATGCGAGCACTCACCGAACGCGAACGGATGGCCATGGCACGCTACATCGCCGCCGTAAGTCCGGCGAAAAGATCTGCCAACGCAGGAACTCCTGCCAAGCCGAGCGAACGTTCGTCCGACGTGCCCGCTGGCGACTTCGTGACCGAGTAGGAGATCGTAATGCCAAGCACCAGACGATCCACGGCTTTCGCGCGCACGGCAACGGCGCTCCTTCTCATGGCGGCGCAGCCCGTGTGGGCGCAGGCCACACCGAGCCTTACGGGAACCGTCTCGTCCGAAGCCGAGGGTAAGATGGAGGGCGTTGTCGTCACGGCCAAGAAGCCGGACTCGATCGTGGAGGTGAGCGTCATCAGTGACGCGCAGGGGCGCTACGTGTTCCCAAAGGGCCGGCTGGAGTCAGGCCGATATACGCTGAGTATTCGCGCTGTCGGCTATGATCTGGACACCGGCGGTGCGGCTGTCGTTGGCGAACGCCCGGCCACGGCCGACATCAAGCTGAAGAAGACCAAGAACCTGGCGCATCAGCTGTCGGGCGCCGAATGGATGATGAGCTTTCCCGGCACCGAGGCTCAAAAGGCCCCGACCTTGGATTGCGTCGGATGTCACACCCTCGAACGCGTCGCACGCTCGACGTACGACGCGGAGGACTGGACGCACGTCATTACCCGCATGAACGGCTACGGCGCCGTGAGCCAGCCGGCGAAGCCGCAGAGGATGCTGGACAAGACCCGCGCCGGAAGGCCGGAGCAGTTCAAGGATCACGCGAGCTATCTCGCATCCGTCAACCTTAGCTCCGTGGACCGATGGCAGTATCCGCTGAAGACCCTTCCGCGCCCCAGCGGCCGGGACACGCGCGTCATTATCACCGAGTACGTCATGCCGCGCGTGACGACGGAGCCGCATGATCTCCTGGGCGATAAAGACGGCAACATCTGGTACACGGACTTCGGCGATATGTTCATCGGCAAGTTCGATCCGAAGACGCTTAAGCTCACCGAGTATCCCATTACAAAGTTCAAGCCGAAGGCTCCGGTTGGGCTGCTGAGCATCGACTTCGATCGCTCTGGGAAGCTTTGGTTCGACACGATGTATCAGGGTGCGATCGGCTATATCGATCCCGCCACTGGCGGTATCACCTACTATCCGCTTCCGCCGGAATACAACGACGAGACCCTGCAAATGAATTTCATGGGCCTGCGCCATGACGTTGATGGCAAGGTCTGGGCCAAGAGTACGGGGACGCAGCACATCTTCCGCGTCGATCTGGCGACCAAGAAATGGGAGCGGTTCCACCCAACCGACACGCTGCCTGCCACCATGCGGTACGGCGTCTATCAGATCGTCTCGGATTCGAAGAACAATCTGTGGATGGCGGAATTTCGGGACGGTTATCTCGGCAGGATCGACGCGAAGACGACCGAGGTGAAGTGGTATCGGATCCCGACACCTAATGCGCGCGCGCGCCGCCTCAATATCGACGAGCAAGATCGCATTACGATTGCGGAGTATCGCGGCAACAAGGTCGCGGTGTTTGACCCCAAGACGGAGCAGTTCACCGAATACGACCTTCCGCCGCACACCTATCCCTACCGCGCGGAGATCGATAAGAACGGGGAAATCTGGGCATCGACGATGCATACCGACCGCATGGTGCGCGTCAACCCGAAGACCGGCGCCACGATGCAGTACCTCATGCCGTCAAACACCAACATGCGCTCGGTCTTCGTCGACAACACGACGAGCCCCGTCACCGTGTGGGTGGGCAGCAACCACGACCGCCGGCTCGTGAAGGTGGAGCCGCTCGACTAGAACCGGAGGCAGTTCTTTATGCGGCTGCGGGCTGAAGTCTGGCTTCGGCTTCCGCAGCTTCCGTTTCGAGGATGGCTTTTCTGATCGGCTTCAATGCAAGCGCGAGCATCAAAGCAGCCGGTGGCGCCATGCAACCGGAGACGAGGGCCAGCGACATTCCAATTCCTTGCGGTCCGCCGAACACCTGATCGTTCAGTATGCCCACGATGGTTGGCCCGAGCCCCAACCCAATCAGGTTCACCATCATCAAATAAAGCGCCGCGATCTGCCCGCGCAGTTGGCTTGGGGTCATCGCCTGAATCGTGGCGTGTTGCACGCCGCTGATCGTACTGATGATCGTCATGCCGATGAAAAGGGACACGACTGCGGATGTGGCATCCGTTGTGAGATAGCCGAAGATCAGAAAAGGCAGATGCAGAGCTTGCGAGGCAACGATCATGAGCGCGGGTGCGTCGTCCCGTCCGCGTCGCGTGAGATAGTCAGATACAAGCCCGCCGCCGACGGAGCCGATGGAGGCGCCAATGCTGAGGATCAATCCGATCCACAATCCGACCTCCGCGGGCGGCAGATGATGAATGCGGGAGAGATAGGCCGGCGACCAGATTACGAAGGCGTACACGGACAGGACGATCAGGGAGTATCCCAGCAGGACGGCCGTAAACGCCCACGCGTGTTGCGACATGTGCCGGCCGAGGTCGCGCAACGTCGTCTGCGCCTTGCGTGTTTCGTTTCTACTGCGGCGGACCGGTTCCCGTACCGTGAGCAAGATAAGCACGGCCAGAAGGAGGCCCGGTATGCAAGCCATGAGGAATGCCGTGCGCCATCCGCTAATCGTTCCCAGCAAAGGGAGGACAATTGGAGGGGCGGTGAGAGCCCACTGGACAACCATTCCACCGGCGATCAGCGCAACGCCGCCACCGACCGTGGCGCCCAATGCATAGATACTCATCGCTAACCCAAGCCGCGCACGGGGCACGAGGTCCCCGATCATCGTGTAGGCAACCGGCGTAAGCGTTGCTTCACCGATGCCCACGCAGATGCGTGCCACAAAGAGTTGGGTCACCGATCGCGCCATGCCGCAGAGACCAGTCGCGAGGCTCCAGGCGACCAAACCCCCAACGAGCAATCCCCGACGGTTGCCTGTGTCCGCAATCCGACCCATGGGGAAGCCCAGTGCGACATAGAACACGACGAAGGCCATGCCGGCCAAGAGACTGGCTTCGGTATCGCTGAGGGAAAACTCTGCGCGAATGGGATCGATCATGAGGCTCAGGATCGTGCGATCCGCGAACGCCATCATGTATGCAAGTATCAGACAGAAGATCGTGTAGATCGCCTGTTTGCTCACGGGGCCGTCCGGCACATCCACACTACGATCAGACATCGGATAGTCTCGCCCCCGTCATGTTCTTCGACAGTATCAGTGCATGACTCCGGCTCAACTCACAACGGAGTGCATGCAATTTCGGAGCGGCGGAGTGCATGTGCCTCTCCGAGCGCGCACGAGTCATGGGCGCCGAGCGAGGCATTCGATGACCGCTGAGTTGGTTACTGCTGGCGCCGGAAGGGGTGCGGTATCAATTCTAAAGCATCACATGATTGCATGCGAAATGTCCGATTTTGCACCCGCCTCCGAGATTAAGTAGCTGTAAATATGGGATTTTAGGGCGCTGCAAAGAATCATTTTCATACAATGTATGCAATCTGATAGCATCAGCCCCAAGCAGGAAGATGACTGCTGTACATGCTCGGGAGTCCTGGGAGGGGCTGTCGGCGATCAAATGGCTCGGGGAGGAGCTTCGATGATCAACCAGCGCGGACTTCGGCTGACGACGGCTTTGGGTTTGGTGATGTGTGCAGTCGCGCCGAGTGTGGCGATCGCACAGGGCGCTGGGGTGGCGCCAAGCGAGTTCACAACCGGCCTCAACGAGATCATCGTCACGGCGCAAAAACGCGAACAGCGTTTGCAGGACGTGCCGGTGTCGATTGCGGCCATCAGCGGCAAGGAAATTCAAGCGCTCCAGATCAACGATCTGCGCAACATCCAGGGCTATGTGCCCAACCTCGCGGTCCTCAATTCGGGCGTCAATCCAGTCGTCTATATCCGCGGCTTTGGCTCAGGCCCGAACAACGTCGCATTTGACCAGGAAGTCTCGGTCTATCTCGACGGGATCTACGGCGGTCGCGGCGCGCAGTACAGCGCCCCGTTCTTCGACCTTGAGCGCATGGAAGTCTTGCGAGGTCCGCAAGGGGCGTTGTTCGGCCGCAACACAGCGGCCGGCGCCATCAGCCTTGTCTCGGCGAAGCCGGGAAAATCTTTCGAGGCTTACGTCACCGGGGGATACGACATCGCGCGCAGTGGCTTCGGCGTTGATGGCGTCGTCAGCGGGCCGGTCTCCGACAAAGTCGGCATGCGGTTCGCGGGGAAGTTTACGCGCGAAGATGGGTATATCCGGAACCTCTTCGACAATCAGAAGGATCCGCAGCTGCGTGACGATCTCGCGCGCCTGACGATGGTTTTCGAACCGTCCGACACAGTCGACATCACCGCGAAACTCGAGTACGGCCGGCATCTGTTGCTTGGCGGCGCAACCGTCACCGGCTCGCTGACGGAGGTCACGAATTTCGATGCGGTGAGCGACGTCCGCTTTGTCTCCGACAACTACGCCGGTTCCGGCATCCCAGAACAAAGTGGGATCAAGTCTTGGAATGGCGCCGTCACCGCCAATATCGCGCTCGGCGACCACACGGTCACGGCGATCGGCGGCTTCTCGAAGTTCGATACGCGCCGTCTGTCGGCTTACGACGAACGCAGCCCCGACGGAACAGTTCCTACGGGCAACGCGAATGCAAAATTCGGCAATGCCTTCCCCGAGAATTTCGAGCAGTGGTCGGGGGAACTGCGCCTGTCCTCGCCGACAGGCAAGCTGATCGACTATGTCGTCGGCGCTTACTTCGATCACTCCGACTATCACTTGCACCAGGACAGCTATTACCGCGAAATCGCCGGCACGATTAGCGGGCACCAGCGGACCGACTTCGACCAGAACGGAGACGCCTACTCGGTCTATGGGCAGGGTACGGTGAATTTCACCTCCGCTCTGCGCGCCATCGGTGGCTTGCGGTACTCGAACACAAAGAAGACCGGCGCTTTCACATCGGGCAATGTCTCCGGGACGCCGTTGAATGCCATCGGCGCCAACCAAAGCGGCAGCCTCAGCGAAAAATATTGGGATCCATCCGCCACGCTTCAGGCAGATGTAACGCCTGACGTGATGCTCTACGCGTCGTTCGGCCGCGGGTCGAAGTCGGGCGGCTTCGTTTCCAACACCTACGGCGTGACGGCGGCCGGCTTCCAGTTCCGTCCAGAGCGCTCGAAGAACATTGAGGCGGGGATCAAATCGAATTTCCTCGACAACCGGCTGGCGTTCAACGTTTCGGTTTTCCAGACCGACTTCAAGGATCTGCAGCAATCGGCGTACGATCCGGATCGGCGTACTTTCTTCACGCGTAATGCGGCCAAGGCGCGGTCCAAAGGTGTCGAGACTGAGTTGCAATTTGCGGCGACGGATGCGCTGACGTTGACGGCCAGCGTGGCTTACCTTGACGCTAAGTTTCTCGACTACCCGGGCGCGCCGTGTCTCGCATACGAAACCCTGGCGCAGTGTAATTCCGCCGATTTTGCCAGCATCGCGGTGCACAATATCAAAGGGATTCCTCTCCAATTCGCGCCGAAATGGAGCGGCAATGTCGGCTTCCGCCACCGCGCCGATATGGGC
Source organism: Rhodospirillaceae bacterium (assembly GCA_965279655.1). GTDB lineage: Bacteria > Pseudomonadota > Alphaproteobacteria > Rhodospirillales > Rhodospirillaceae > SCTM01. The sequence goes on along the minus strand of OZ257255.1, from coordinate 1,717,495 downwards.
GAGTACCGGTTGACGACGAGCCTCACCGCCTTGTTCCGGTCAAACTACTATGTCGCCGACGGATACAGCCCGATTTGGGGGCTGCAGAAGGGCTGGATGAAACTCGACGGGCGCATCGAATTCGGTCCGGCGAGCGAGCGCTGGGCCCTCGCGTTGATCGCCCGGAACATCACCGACAAGCGTACGCGCGGCTCCACGATCCGTTTCCCTGGATCGATCACGGGCGTGACCCGTTCGCTGAGTTGGATGGACGAATATCGTTCGATCAAAGTGCAGGCCACCGCCCGGTTCTGATGCGGCGGTTCGAGGGAAAGACGGCAATTGTCACGGGCGCGGGTCGCGCGGGCGGCATCGGAGAAGCCATCGCGCGCCGCCTCACCTCAGAGGGCGCCAGGGTCGCGGTGGTGGACTTGTGCCGCGAGCGGCTCGAGGTTCCCCGCGAACGCTTCGGCGATTGGGAGGGATTGTGCCAAGTCGCCCAGTCGTTGGCCGAAGTTGGTCATGCGGGGTTGCCGATCCGCGCCGATGTCACAGACGAAGCCGAAGTCGCCGCCATGGTGGCGCGAACGGTCGCGGAGTTCGGTCGTCTCGACGTGCTGTGCAACAACGCGGGTGGTGGAACGGGTGCAGGGCCGGTCGATCAGACGCCGGTGGCCGACCTTGACCTTCGAGACTGGAAATACACATTCGCGGTGAGTCTTGATTCCGCATTTCTATGCGCGAAGCATGCGATTCCGCATCTCGTGAAGACTGGCGGAGCTATCGTCAACACCACCTCCATCTCGGCCTATCACGGCGTGGCGGGGATATCGGCCTATGCCGGCGCGAAGTACGCGCTCACAGCGCTCACCAGGACATTATCAATCGAACTCGCGGGGTGTGGCGTGCGGGTCAATGCCTTCGCGCCGGGAATGACGCTAACGCCTTACGTGCGCCAACGGTACGAAAGCGTTGCCGCGCAAAATCCCGGCACGACACCGGAGGAGCATATGGCGAAAGTTGTAAAGGCCCGGATTCCCATCGGTCGTCCGGCCGATCCTGCGGAAATGGCGTCAGTGGCCGCCTTCCTCGCCAGCCACGACGCCAGCTACATGACCGGCCAGACGCTCATGGTGGATGGCGGAATGCGGGTATGAAGTCGCGCGGACTGGTGGTCGGGATCGGCGGCACGACCCGTCCGAACTCGTCGAGCGAGCGGTTAGTGCGCGCCGTTCTGACTGAGGTCGAGACCCAGGGATTTGCGACGCAGATGTTTGGCGGCGCGGATTTGGCGCAACTACCGCATTTTGCCCCCGAGAATTCGGCGCGGACCGCTGAGCAAACGCGGCTTGTCGAGGCGGTCCGGGATTGCGATGGGCTTGTGCTTGGAACGCCCGGCTATCACGGAGGTGTGTCCGGCCTGGTCAAGAATGCAATCGACCTGCTTGAGGACTTGCGCGGCGATACACGCTGTTATTTCAGCGGGCGCGGCGTGGGGGTGGTGGTCACGGCAGCGGGCTGGCAGGCCTGCGGAACAACACTGTCGGCGATGCGTGACATCGTACACGCGATGCGTGGCTGGCCCACTCCGATCGGCATTGGCATCAATACCGTGGCGGAAAACCCGTTCGCGGCAGATGGTGCTATCGCGACGGTCGCTGTCGCGGAATTGATCAGGGCAATGGCTACGCAAATCATCGAGCCCGCTTCCCGCCCTCAGTAGTGCCGATTGTATCGGACACATGCATTTCTGCATCCACTAGGAGGTATTTCTGGGCGATTTATGCGTTATGACGCACTGCAACACGCATTATTGCATCCAATATATGATTGCATGCAAAAAGAGATAGACGTACAGATTGTGAAGGGAGACGCAGCAGATCGCTTACGTTCAACTGCTCAAGGGGGAGGACTAGAGACATGAACAAGGTTGCACTCAATGCGCTGCTCGGCGCGATCAGCGTGGCTGCCGCGACTGGCGCGTCGGCGACGATCAGTAGTGCTCATGCCGCTGAGGCTGCGGCGAGCGATAACAATGAATTCGGAACCATCGTGGTCACCGCGCAGCGGCGCGAAGAGCGGCTGAAGGATGTGCCGCTGGCAATTTCGGTGGTCTCGGCCGCGAGCCTTGAAAAAAGCAATCTCACGACCATCGCCGACATTCAGTTCCTCTCCCCCGGTGTGAACTACAATTCAAACTTTGGCGGCGGCTTCAATCTTCGCGGTGTGGGAACACAATCGCTGCTGATGACTGCTGAGCAGTCGGTAGGTCTCGTCATCGACGACGTCACCCAAGGCCTTCCCGAAGTGTCCTTCGCCGGTCCCAGCTATCAGTCGATGTCGGACATCGAACGGATCGAAGTGTTGAAGGGCCCGCAGGGCACGCTGTTCGGTAAGAACAGTTCAGCCGGCGTGATCCAGATCATCACCAAGAGCCCGGTGATCGGTCAGAACAGCGTCGACGGCAGCGTGAGCTACGGCAGTAAGAACGAGGCCGCGGTCATGGCGAACGCCAACTTCGCAGTCAGCGACAACGCAGCGCTGCGCGTGTCCGGCTCGGCGAAGCGCCGGGACGGCTTCATTCGCAATGCATTCACCAACAAGAATATTTGGGGCTACAAGCGCTACGACGTGCGCGCGAAGTTCCTAGTACGGCCGAGCGACAATTTCTCGATTCTGCTGAGCGGCGAGTACAGGCACCTCAACGACGACGCCAATGGTCAATGGACCGTGCGCAGTTGCGGCAGCGGCTCGGGTGCGTTCTTCCCGTGCGTGGAACTTGCGAAGTACGGCGTGGTCGCAAGCCCGACCAACATGGCCGGCGCGTGGGAAGGGCGGAACTTCACCCGCCAGGACTCTCATACGTTCTCGGCGAAGATACAGTATGACTTCGACGCCGCGACCTTCACGTCCATCACAGCCTATCGCCACCTGCGGCAGCCGATCGGCGTCGACACCGACAATACGCCGCGGCCGATCTACAGTTACAATCGCAATACATCCGGCGGCAGCCAGTTCACGCAGGAACTGCGCCTGAACGGTCACAGCGGGATCCTCGACTACACGGCCGGTGCTTTCTACTACAACGCAAAGCCGTATCAGCTGGGCATGAACGCCGGCACGCTCGGCCTGCTGCCGGATACCTCGGGGATTCTCCTGTCGACGACCGCCATCGGCCCAAGCTCGGGCTTCGGTTATCCGGTGCGCGTCGATGCGAAGACGGAAAGCTATGCGGCGTTCGGCCAACTGGAAGCGAAGATCTTGCCGCAGTTCACCCTGATCGCCGGTGGGCGCTATACCAATGACAAAGTGACGCAGCGGATCAACTATTTCGAGCTGCCGTTCATTTGCCGCACAGCGTTCTTCTCAGGCGGTACGTGCCACCCGTCGAACGTGTTGCCGGCGGAGTCTTTGGCCAGCACGAAGGCTGACAAATTCACTTATAAGTTCACCGCGAAATACGACGTGACCGACGACGTCAACGTCTACGTCAGCTATGCGACCGGCTACAAAGGGCCGATGATTTCCTATCCGGCGAACCAGCCGCAACAACTCCTGCGTCCGGAAACCTCGAAGTCCTGGGAGATCGGTCTTAAATCGCAGCTGTTTGACGACCAACTGATCTTCAACATCGACGGTTTCAAGGTCGACTATAAGGACTTCCAGGGTCAGCAGCGCATCGGCCAGGCGCCGATCTTCTTCTACACCACCACCAATGCCGGTGGACTGCAGACCAAGGGTGTCGAGACCGATGCCGCCTGGCGCGTGAGCCAGAACGTTACGCTGTCGGCCAACGTCTCATATGTCGAAGCCAAGTACACTGAGTTCTCGGTCCAGTGCTTTGATCTGTACACCAATCCGGCCACACCGGTCGGACAGTGCAACTATCTCCAACCTGGGGTGCCTGCCGGAACCGCGTTCCAGTTCAATGCGGCGGGCTATCCGCTGATCTACTCGCCGAAGTGGACCTATAACTTGACGGCGGATTTCAATCTGCCGGTGAGCGATGGCATGTCGTTCAACGCGCACGCCAACTACAGCTATCGCAGCAAGACCTACGGCGTGGTGGCGGATCCTAATTCGATCAACCCCGGCTACGGCATCTTTAACGGCGAGATCAGCTACGGCCATGAGGACGGCCAATGGCGGGTGGCGCTGTGGGCGCGCAATCTGTTCGACAAGTACTACGTGGCGGGCATCTTCCGCACGCCGCTCGATGCAGGAACATACGGTTCCACGCCGCGCTCGACACTCGGATACTCGAATATTCCCGCTCTGGATTCACGCCGTTCGTTCGGTGTGAAGGTCTTGTTCAACTTCGGTACGTAGGCGCTCTCGTTTCGAGGCGATCAGGCAGGCCTGGGATTTCCAGTCCTGCCTGATCTGCTTTCAGGCATTCGCGCGCCGAGCTTGGCGGAGATGTGTCGTGCAGATTCCTTCAAGTGGAATTGTCATCGTCGGTGGCGCCTCCGGTCTCGGCTTAGCGTCCGCTCATCACTTGGCGCAAGCCGGCGCGCGGGTGGGCGTGATCGATCAGAACCGCTGCCCGGAATGGGGCGGCCCGTCGGCCGTCGCCGACGTGACAGACCCCGCCGCTGTTGAGGCCGCGTTCGCGACGCTTACCGCGGAGGTTGGACCGCTGCGCGCGGTCATCAATACCGTCGGTGTCGGCGGCTCAGGACTATCAGCCGGCCCCAAGCGCCGTCTTGAGGCATCCGTCTTCCGGCGCGTGCTTGAGGTCAACACGCTCGGCAGTTTCATCGTGACGCAATGCGCGGCTGAACACATGATGCGCCAGGAGTGCGATGTGGCAGGGGAACGCGGGGTCCTCATCATGACTTCTTCTATCGTCGCGTTCGAAGGTCAGATCGGAACCGTGGCCTATGCCGCGGCCAAGGCTGCGGTCATCGGCATGACTTTGCCACTGGCGCGCGAGTTTGCGCGGCATGGCATCCGCGTAGTGACGATCGCGCCGGGGATATTCGAGACGCCGATGTTTTCCAATGCGCGCGGCCCCATGGTCGAATGGTTGCGCGACCAAGTCCAGTTTCCACCCCGGCCGGGGGAACCGGGCGAGTTCAGTGAAATGGTCTCCCATATCATCATCAACCGGATGCTCAACGGCACGGTGATCCGGCTGGACGGGGCGTACCGGGTCCCACCTGGGCGACATGACTGGTGGGAGGAGTGAGCAGGAACTCAGCCGCCTAACCTCATGGTGGTTGTCGGAGATTTGAAGTACAGTTACATTCAGCTATGGGCAAAGCAGTCGAAGCCGCATACCAGGCGATCCGCGAGGGAATCCTCACGGGTACTTACGCCCAAGGTTCACACATCACGGCGCAGCATCTCGCTGAAGTATCCGGCTTCAGCCGGACGCCCGTGCGCGAGGCCATGCGCCGGCTCCATGCGGAGAGGCTCATTGAGCTGATCCCCAACCGGGGCGCGTTTGTCTCGAAGTGGACGGAAGACGAAATCCGGCAGCACTACGAGCTCTGTGTTTTGCTTGAAAGCTTCGCGGCTGAAGAAGCGGCCCGGCGCGCCACCCCAGAGCAGATCGCAACGATGAGCGAGTACGCGACGCAGATGCGCGAGATGCTCACCCGGCTTCCCGTGAGTCCCGAGGCCGTCGCAGCCGTCAATGACAAATTCCACAAGGCGGTGATGGCGGCCGCGGGCAACAACCGGCTGCAGGATGTGCTCATTTCCATCATCGATATGCCGTTGGTGCTGAACACGTTCCGGAACTACACATACGATGAACTCCACAGATCCGCGGAGCAGCACATCGAACTCGTGTCTGCCGTTGCCGCGAGGGACCCGGTCTGGGCGCGGAGCATCATGACGGCCCACATTCGCTTCGCTCGTCAGACGCTGACGCGCATTCTTGGAAAGACCGCTCGGGCGGATGCGGAGGGTGCTGACCGCAATGGCAGCGCCGTTGCGGACGATCAGACGCCTGCGCCCAAGAAGCGCCGGAAGGCCCGCCGCCAATCTCCCGCGAAGGATCGGGCGATCTCGGCATCCTGAACGGCGTCAAATCCGTGGTACGCACCGGGATAAACGCGCAACTCTACCGGCACGCCGGCTTGCGCCAGACGCAGGGCGTAAGAAAGATTCTCTTCCAAAAACAAGTCCAGCGCGCCGATGCCAATGAAGGCTGGTGCAAGGCCCGCGAAATTTTCCTGCCGTGCAGCGGCGGCAGAGGCTGAGGCCTCGCGGCCCTGCAGAACAGATCCCCATGCGAAGCGATTGGCGGCTGGCCCCCATACGAAACGGCCCAACGATTCTCTCGTCGTACCCGTTCCAGTCCGATCATCGAGCATCGGATACGTCAGGAGTTGGCCGGCGATCCGACAGATATCCATGTCTCGCGTCGCCTGCGCTATCGCTGCGGCAATCCCACCGCCGGCGCTTTCACCGGAGATGAGAAGGGGCAATGTCCGCTCCCGTTGTTCGCTAGTCTTCCCTGCGAGCCACTTCAATGCGGCAAGGCCGTCCTCGAACGCGGCGGGGTAGGGGAACTCGGGGGCAAGTCGGTAGTCGACGGAAGCAATCTTGCATTTGCAGTCGCGCGCTGTCGAAACGAGCCACCGATGGCGCATTTCCGGCAATCCCATGAGCATGCCGCCGCCATGGATGTGGAGCAGTGCGGCTTCGCTGACATCGCCGCTGGGTGCGTAGATCGCTACCCTAAGCGACGTGCCGTCGTTTCGCGGCAGGAGGACCTGCTCGATTTCGACGCCGGAGGTGTCGATGGTCTCAAGTTGAAGGGTGGCGCCGGCCTGCACTTGCGCGCGCAGCACCGCGAGACTTTCGGGTGAGACGCTGGCGAAGTCCGGGAAGACCGCCAGCGCCGGGCGCAGTTCCTGGTCGACCTGATCAATGGCGGACGTGGTCACGCGCGTCCCACGGACTAGGCAGCAACAAGCTTATCGTCGGTCAGAGGTTTCCACTTGCCGTCCGCCGCGAGCGGACGCGTGCCGGGATAAACCTCGAACGGATCGGTCAACCCCAGCTGTTTTGCGTACTTGCGCAGTTCGGGGATCACGTCTTCGCCCAAGCGCTTGATCATGCCCATCACGAACTCATGCGGAACGGGGCCTTCCGGGCCCCAGACCACCAACGAGCCGGGCTTGAGCACATTGAGGACGTGCTTCAGTTTGGGAAGCACGTCGTCAACCGTACCCAAGATGATGTGGTCGGTGGCGATCATCCGGTCGTAGTGCTCGAGCAACAGCTTCTTCTGATGCGCATGGTCGTTCTTGTCGGTGATGCGTACCGCTACATTCGCGTAGAACTTGGCCGCGTAATTCTTTACCGCGTCCTTGGAATTGTAGCCCGGCTGACTGGCGAAGTGCGCCGGTGTGAAAGAGCCGCCGAAGACATGGCCCTTGCCCATCTCGTAGGCTTCCTCGCGGCTATCGGCGACGATGACCTTCTGCAAATAACCGAAGTTTTCTGGTCCGACCTGATAGCCGACCCGTTCCGCCGTTTCGCCGTAGATGCGCCACATATGCGCGGTGCCCTTGAGCTCTGTTGCCAGTGCGACGTAGGGGTAGCGGTGCTCGGCCGCCCAGATCACGGTCTCGGGGCTGATCACGCCTGGGATCCAGATGTTCAATTTTTCGCTTAAGGGGCGGACCCACGGATTTACGAACCGGTAGTGGAAGTGTTCGCCCTCATACCGCCACGGGCCCTTTTCGGTCCATGCGCGCACCATGAAATCATGCGCTTCGTCGAACAGTTCGCGGTTATGCGCTGGGTTGGTGTTGGAAGCGACCTGTTCCCACGCCGCTCCGCGAATGATTCCGGGAATCAAGCGCCCGCCGGAAATCAGGTCGACCATGGCGAGTTCTTCCGCGGCGCGCAGGGGGTTTTTCATGATCGGTAAGGGGGAACCCAACAAGACGATCTTTGCCTTATGACTCTTGGCCGCGAGGGCCGCGGCTTCGATCGCAATGCAGTGACTCATGCAGGCCGGGTTGGCGTGATGCTCGTTCAGCACCATTAAGTCGAAGTCGTGGGTTTCGGCCTGGAGGTAGTGGGAGATGTAACGCGTGTAGAGCTCGGCGCCATGCGCGGGATCGAAATATTCATTCGGCAGACCGAAGAAGCCGCCGTTGTTGATCACCGCGGCTTCGGGAATGCCGGTGTACTGCTGCTCGACGAAATAACCGAATTGCATCGTTTCTCTCCTAGGCCGCGGGCGCGAAGCCAATCGTCTGCGAGACGATCTTTAGAAAGCGATCAGCCGCTTCGATTTCGGGATAGTGTCCCGCCCCGGCAATGGACTCAGCGCGCGCCCCTCGAATGCGTTGGGCGTATATGCGCACGGCATCTTCCGGGACTATCGCATCCTCGCTGCCTCGAATGATCGTCGTGCGCAGTCCGGCAAGACCGCCCAAAAGATCCGGGAGGCTGAGGTCATGCATATACGGTTGCCAGGCTATCCTTGCCGCTTCGGTCCGCGCGTCTTCCCATTTTTCGACCTTCTCCGGAACGTCAGGGCCGTAAATCGTGGCCAATTCCGGCGTCGCATCGGGGTTTGCGATTCCCGCCTTCATGTAGTCGGCCGAACTGATTGGGAACATGTCCTTGATGAAGCCCTTCGCGGGCTTGACCCCAAATGGGGCAACGAGGGTCAGCGATGCAAACTGCGCCGGATTGTTCACCGCCATTTCCGCGGCGATCCAGCCGCCGAGCGAGAAGCCCAATGCATGACATCCCGTCAGACGCTCCTGGCGGACAAAGAAACCGTAGAGCACCGACAGGTCTCGAACACCCCTGATCCATGAGGTCCGTGGACCGCGAAAGCCGGGATGAATTGGCATCACCAGGCGGAAATTGGCGGCAAGCGCCGCATGCCACTGACAGGGCTCAGGGGGCCCAAGCTCTCCATGAAGAACGAGGATCGGTTCACCCTTGCCGGCCTCACGCAGGGCGATGGCCACTCCGGCGACCTCGACAACCCGTTCAGTGAATGCAATCACGCCTTGTTCTCCGTCGTGGCGCCGGCCTTGTGCGCCATCCTGCTGGTTGCTGCGGAATCGTGATAGGCATCCATGTGCGTGATCCGGCCGTCCTGGACGGTGCAGACGCAGCAACACAGGTCGCGGATGCTGCGGCCGTCGGCAAGAGTCAGGATCAAGGTGTGCTGCTGCACGAAGCCGGTCGGGGTCGGCTGACGGCGGATATCGACATAGCGAAACTCTTGAGAAGTCTCGCGAATTTTGCGCAAGTTCGTGATCGACGTGGCAACGTCCGTCAGCTTTTCGTCGGTGTTGTGCCACACCATCGCGCCGTCCCCGAAGATACGCCAAAGGTCTTCGAGGTCGCCGTGTTCGACGGTGTGAAACAGGCGTTCGCCAGCGGCAAGCGCGGCCTTCGCCTCCTCATCAGTCATTGCGCACCCCAACTCTTACGTGCCGAATTTACCCCGCCCCGGGTTATCCAACGCCGGTTTCTAACCCGGGCAATATTGCAAGATTGCATGCAATCGGGGTGCATGCAATGCTTCCGTGGGCTTGAATTGGCTCGGGATGCGGGCGGACAAATGACCGAAATGGACGAAGAGGCCCTGATCGACGCTGCCCTGGCGGAAGCCCATTTGCCGGCGTTGATTGTGGCTCTGGCCCAGGTCAGGGGCGGGGCTGACTTGCTCCGGGACGCTTGGCGCCCGGCCTATGTCCCGTTCTCCGACATGAGCACCGGCGGCCGGACCCCCGAGACGGTGGACGAGATCCGGCGCGAACTCCGACCCCTGGTGGCCAAATTCGCCCACACCGATCGGACGGCCTTTGCTCCACCCGCGCCAAGTCTGCTGACGCAGCTCATGAATTTCGTGGCCGGCACGGAAATCCCGAAGCGCTATCTCCCGCTGCTGCACGACGAGTTGAAGCTCTTTCCACGCGAAGTTGAAAAAGCGTCCGTACCGGGCGGTTACCGCGTCGTCGTTGTCGGGGCTGGGATGTCCGGGTTGCTGGCGGGGATCAAGCTCAAAGAGGCGAAGATTCCGTTCACCATCGTGGAGCGCAGTGAGGCTGTGGGCGGAACGTGGAACTTCAATACCTACCCGGGCTGTCGCGTTGACTCGCAAAATCACCTCTATAGCTACAGTTTTCATCCCAACCACGACTGGCCACACCGGTTCTCTACCCAGAAGCCGCTCAAGACCTATTTCGAGGAGACCGCCGAGAGGTTCGATCTGGTCGAACAAATCCGTTTTGGAACCGAATTCGAGAGCGCCCGATATGATGAAGCCTCCGGCACCTGGCAGGTCGCGTTCAATACGCGCGCAGGACGCGTCACGGAGACGTACAACGCCGTGATCGTCGCCGTCGGCCAGCTCAACCGGCCGAAGATTCCTGAATTTGCCGGTCGCGAGACTTTCGCCGGTCCGCAATTCCATTCGGCGGATTGGCGGCATGACGTCGACTTGACCGGCAAGGATGTCGCTGTTGTAGGGACCGGCGCGAGTGCGTTTCAGCTTATCCCCGAGGTCGCGAAGATTGCGCGCCACGTAACCGTGTTCCAGCGCTCAGCGCCCTGGTTCTCGCCGACGTGGGATTATCATCTTGAAGTGGGCGCGGGCCAGAAGTGGCTGTTTCGCAATCTCCCCTTCTACGCTGACTGGTACCGCTTTTGGCTATTCTGGATGATGACCGAGGGCAGTATGCCCGCTCTCAAGCGCGACCCGAGTTGGCACGCCGATGACGGCTCGATCAGCAAGCCCAACCAACGCTTGCGCCAGATATTGGTCGATAACATTCGGAAACAGGCCGGCGAACGCACGGACCTGTTGCCCAAGGTCATACCGACTTCACCGTTGGGGGGGAAGCGCACCTTGCGCGACAACGGCCAGTGGATCGAGACGCTCAAGCGTCCCAATGTCTCGTTGGTCACCGAAAAGATCGCCCGCGTAACGCCGGACGCGATCGTTACCAATGACGGCATCTCACATTCCGCCGACGCTATCGTTTACGGGACCGGATTCCACGCGTCTCGCTTCCTTGAACGTGCAAGGATCGTAGGCCGCTGTGGACAAGAGTTGAGCGAAAGCTGGAATGGTGACCCGAAGGCTTATCTCGGCATCACAGTGCCGGGCTTCCCGAACTTCTTCATGATCTACGGTCCGAACACGAATCTCGTCTCCCAGGGGAGCATCGTCTTCGTCTCCGAGTGCGCGGTGAACTACACCGTTGGCGCCTTGCGCATGCTGCTCAATCGCGGCGGCAAGAGCATCGAGCCGCGTGAAGACGTGCATGAGGCTTACAACGCACGGGTCGACGCCGAGAATGCGCAGATGGCGTGGGGGCTGCCGGGCGTGGAAAATTGGTACAAGAGCGCGTCCGGGCGCGTCAGTCAGAATTGGCCGTTTCCCCTCGCCGAGTACTGGGACCTCACGCGACAGCCAAATCCGGCGGACTACGTCTTCCGTTAACTGCGTGCGCTGGAGGCGTCCCGGCGGCCGAGCAGAGCCTCGCGCACCTCGCGCTTCATGACTTTACCGGCGGCATTTCGCGGCAAAGGCTCGTCGACAAGATCGAACACCTCGGGAACCTTGAAAGCGGAGAGCATACCCGCGCAGTGGCCGGCTAGTTGCTTGATGGCGGCGTTCTTCCCCGGCCGCACACGTACGACGGCGGCGACGATTTCGCCCATCATGGAATCCGGGAGCCCGAACACGGCGCATTCTAGAACGGAGGGATGGTTCTCGAGCACTCCTTCGATTTCGGCGCAGTAGATATTCTCTCCGCCGCGGATCACCATGTCCTTGATCCGATCCTTGACGCGGATGAAGCCATCGGGTGCAACAGCCACCACATCGCCCGTGCGGTACCAGCCATTGGGAAACGCCGCCGCTGTCGCTTCGGGGTTATTCCAATAGCCGGTCACGACCTGTGGTCCGCGCACCCAAAGTTCGCCGACATCGCCCGTGACGACATCCCGTCCTGACTCACCGACAACGCGGATATCGGTGCACGGCGTTGCAGGTCCGACGCTATCCGGTTGCGCGAGCATATCCTCGTGGCTGTTGACGGCGACAAGCGACGATGTCTCGGTCGCACCATATCCCTGTCCCGGCCAGGCGGATGGAAAGTGCTGCCGCACTGCGCTTGCCAATGAGGAGGACGCCGCAGAGCCGCCATAACCAACGGTGTCGACGCTGCAGAGGTTGGTTTGTGCTCCAGCCCCGATCGCATCGACAAGTTGGGTTGCGAGGGCCGGAACCAGTCCGAGAGCGTTGATTCGTTCAAGTTCGATGAGTTGAAGCGCTTTCTCGACGTTCCACTTGTACATCAGCACCACGGTGACGCCGTTCGCCAGAGCGGGCGCCAGCGTCGAATGGAAGCCGGTGACATGGAAAAAGGGAAGGGGCAAAAGTTGCACGCGCGGGTCGCACGATGGCGCCGGCAACTGCCCTGTGCGGCGCAAGGCCGCCCGTGCGGCACGAAAGCCGGTGTTGACGATATTCGTGGCGATGTTGCGATGAGTGCCGAGAGCGCCTTTCGCTTGTCCCGTGGTGCCGGACGTATAGAAGATGGTCGCGGGATCATCCGGCGTGAGCGCGCGATCAGGGGAGGGCGCGGCCGGAAGGGTGTCCCACTCGCCGGGATGCCCGATCAGCGTTTCGAGTGAGTCGCCTTCGCCGGCACACCGCGCGCGGACGATGCGTGCGGAATGCTTTTCGTTCCGTAGGCGCTGCAGTCGCTCTTCATCGACGACCGCGACGATGGCGCCGCAATCGCGCAACATCGCCGCAAGGTTCGGCCCGGTTTCCCACGCGTTGAGCGGCACGAGCACGGCACCGACTGCAAGCGCCCCCCACGCACAAGCCGACCATTCGGGAAAGTTCCGCAGTGCTATTGCGATCCGGTCGCCTTTGCGGACGCCGTAACGCTGCACAAGCGCGGTGCCAAAAGCATGAGCGGCGCGCCAGTGTGCCTGGAAACTGATGCGTTCGTCCTCGAACACGAGAAACGTCCTATCGCCGTATGCACGGCTGTCGTCGAGCAGGCGACGCATATCGGGCGCAGCTTTGACATAGGTTCGCATTGGAACTCCGCGAACCACGGTCCTTTCCATGGCATAGGCTTGCCCGGGAGCGGTCAGTTTCGCGAGTGATTCCGCAATCGTCAGGACCGGCCAGGTCACGCTTGCGCCCCCGCAGCGCGGGCAAACGACCACGCGACGTCGGCGATCGGTCCCACACGGCCTTGCGCGAGGACAGCGCGTTCATTGTTGGCTTGTCCGCTGAGCACGCGCCCGGCGATGCCTTGCAGGATCGCGGCGAAGCGGAACAGATTGTAGGAAAGGTACCATTCCAGCGGGCGTGCCAGGGTGACGCCCGTTTTCGCGATATAGCGCTCGGCCGCCGCTTCCAGAGTCGGAATGCCGTGCACGGCGAAATCGACACCACGAAGTGAGTTGCGCTCCGTCGCAGGTAGCACCCAGGGCAGCAGAAAATATGTAAGGTCGGCGATGGGATCGCCCAGCGTCGATAATTCCCAGTCGAGCACGGCCTTCACCTCTGGCCGCTGGGGATCGAGCACCATGTTGTCGAGACGGTAGTCGCCGTGGACAACCCGCGCCGGCGCGTCAGGCGGAAGCATTTCCGGCAGCCATGCAATCAGTCGCTCCATGTGGCTATTCGACGGGGCGGACGAGGCGCGGTACTGCTTCGTCCACCGTGAAATCTGGCGGCCGAAATAATTTCCCGGTTTGCCGAAGTCGGCCAAGCCGGCCGCGGCGGGATCGATCTTGTGGAGCCGCGCGAGCGTATCGATTTGGGTGTGATAGATCGCACGACGCGTATCGATGGAGAAGTCGGTGAGCTTAAGATCCCAAATGATCCGGCCGTCGACCAGTTCCATGACGTAGAACATCGAGCCAATGACGGAGTCATCTTCGCAAAGGCCGAAGACGCGGGGCACAGGGAAACCCACCGAGCCGAGCCCTTGCATGACGCGGAACTCGCGGTCGACGGCGTGGGCGGATGAGAGCACTTCGCCGGGCGGCTTGCGGCGCAAGACATAGCGACGGTTGGAAGTGACGAGTTCAAAGGTCGGGTTCGACTGGCCGCCGGAGAGGCGCTTCACGTCCAGTGGCCCAGAAAAATCAGCTACGCGGGTGCTGAGCCAGGAGGCGAGACGGGCTTGCGCCGTGGGGTCAATTTCCCCAGGCGGCTGTATCGCTTTCTGCTCTCGGATTGCGTCCGAACTTGTGCCCACCAGCCGCTCCACGACCTGAAATATATATGGTTTTCCTGCCCGGAGGTTCGGACTGTAGTCTTGCGGTTGCATACAATCTAGTCAAAAATACCCGCATTGACGGTGCCTGTGGGACTGTTCTGCAGATGACTGCATGCAAAGATGACCGGGGAGGGGGAAATGATGAGCTCTGAATACCCGACGCCGCGTCTCTACATTGCCGGCAAATGGCGCACGGCATCTGGCAATAGCCAGGATGTCATCGACCCCGCGTCCGGGATGTCGATCGGCGCCGTGCCGCTGGCCGACGAAGCCGACCTCTCCGAAGCGCTGGAAGCCGCGGATCGCGGATTCAAGGCATGGCGCGCAACGCCTGGCGAAACGCGGGCCGCGGTGCTGAGCCGTGCGGCGGCTCTCATTCGCGAGCGTGCGAAGACTCTCGCCGCGATTGCTTCACGCGAGCAAGGCAAGCCTCTCGCTGAAGCACTTGGCGAAGCCGGTGCCGCCGCGGCGATCCTCGAATTCCATGCCGGCGAAGCTGTCAGGATCTACGGTCGCGTCCTGCCGCGCCCCTCGGGATGGCGCAGCCTCGTCGTAAGACAGCCGATCGGTCCCGTTGCAGCATTCTGTGCGTGGAATTTTCCGCTGATCAACGTGGTGCGTAAGCTTTCGCCGGCGCTGGCCGCCGGCTGCTCGGTGATCCTGAAGCCGAGTGAGGCAACGCCGGCAAGCGCCAATGCGGTGATGCAGTGTCTGATTGATGCCGGGCTTCCGGGCGACGTGGCGCAAATCGTGTTTGGCGTGCCCGACAAGGTCTCCCGCCAGTTGCTGGCCTCGCCGATCACTCGAAAGTTGTCGTTCACCGGATCGGTCAGCGTCGGCAAACATCTTCTGGGCCTCGCCGCGAACACGGTCATGAAATCCACCATGGAACTCGGCGGCCATGCCCCCGTGCTGGTGTTCGACGATTGTGATGTCGAGAAGACGCTCGATACCCTGGTCGGCCACAAATTCCGCAATGCCGGGCAAGTCTGCATTTCGCCGACCCGGTTCTTCGTTCATGAGGCAATTCACGATCGCTTTGCCGCAGGCTTCGCAGAGCGTGCCCGCGCCCTTCGGGTGGGGCTGGGAAGCGCAGCCGATACGCAAATGGGTCCGATGGCGAATGCGCGGCGTCCCGATGTTATCGAGCGCCTGGTCGCCGATGCCGTCGGTCGCGGCGCCCACGCACTGGCCGGCGGCAGCCGCATCGGGAACAACGGTTACTTCTACCAGCCGACGGTGCTTTCCGGCGTTCCGCTGGACGCGGAGGCGATGAACCAGGAACCCTTTGGTCCGCTTGCCTTGATGCATCCGTTTTCGACTCTCGACCAAGCCGTCGATCTGGCCAACCGGCTCCCGTTCGGTCTCGCTTCTTATTGCTTCACCGAAAACGGGCGGCGGCAGATGGAACTCGGTGAGCGTATCGAGGCCGGCATGGTTTGTATCAACAATGTCCGTACCGCATGGCCGGATGCACCTTTCCTGGGAATCAAAGAGTCCGGCTTCGGTTCCGAAGACGGTCCGGAAGGCATCGAGGCCCACATGATCACTAAAGCCATCCATGCCTGCTGAGGTTCTTGAGTCGTTTACGCTGCAGAGCCTTCCGGCAGAGGACGAGGCGCTGCGGGCGCCGCTGCGCTCCTTGATTGCCCAGCATGTTCTATCGCTACCGCCATCCATACGGGCGCGATCGTGGATGGGCTTCGACGCCGCCTTCAGCCGAGCCCTGGGTAAAGCCGGATTTCTGGGGCTGACGTTGCCGAAGCAATACGGCGGCCAAGAACGCAGCGCCTTCAGCCGATTTGTCGTCGCAGAGGAACTTCTCGCCGTGGGCGCGCCGGTCGCCGCGCACTGGATTACCGACCGCCAGTCAACCCAGCAAATCCTGCACTACGGCACCGAAGCCCAGCGCCAGGCGTACCTGCCGGGAATCTGTAAAGGCGAGCTCTACTTCTGCATCGGCATGAGCGAGCCGGGAGCGGGATCCGACCTTGCGAGCGTACGAACCCACGCCCGTCGCGACGGCGAAAGCTGGATTCTCAACGGGCAGAAGATTTGGACGACCATCGCGCTACATGCGCGCTACATGATCGCGCTCGTCAGGACCTCCGGCAGTTCGAGCGATCGCAAGGCTGGATTATCGCAGGTTATCATCGACATGGAGGCACCGGGTGTCACGGTGAGACCAATCGTGGACCTCTCGGGAGATCCACATTTCGCCGAAGTGTTCTTCGACGATGTGCGCCTGCCGCCCGACGCCTTGCTCGGCGCAGAGGGCGGTGGATGGGACCAAGTGATTTCCGAACTCGCCTTCGAGCGGAGCGGCCCCGAACGCATATATACGAGTGCCGTCCTGATTGATGCGTGGATCACGCGGTTGCGCAAAGCAGCTGTACATGACCAAGCGGCTCTGCGCCTAGCCGGCAGCTTGCTGGGACAGATGGCCACATTGCGCGCGATGTCGATCTCGGTCACCGCGCATCTTGCGGCCGGACGCAGTCCGGTCGTCGAGGCGTCTCTGCTCAAGGATTTGGGAACGACATTCGAGCAATCGGTTCCGGCCTTGATCGCCGACGATCTCGCCAGCCGGCCAGACTTGCCGCCCGATCCTGAATTGGCGCGTACGCTGGCATACGTCACGGCTATGGCGCCAAGCTACTCGCTGCGCGGTGGCACGCGCGAGATCCTGCGCGGCATCATTGCCCGCGGCCTGGGTTTGCGCTGATGTCCGAAGTCCTCCTAACAGATGCATTCGCCCGTCTCTTGCAGACGGCGGCCGGCCCGGAGACCTTGCGCCGGGTGCTTGCCCTGGACGACGCCACTGCGTTTTGGCCACAAGTGGAAGCCAGCGGCTTCCTTGATGCGCTTGTTGCCGAAAACCGTGGTGGCGGCGGATTGCGTCTTTCCGATATCACGCCGCTGGCGGAGTTGTCGGGCTACTATCTCGTGCCGGCGCCGGTGTGCGAGACGATGGTTGCGCGGGCGGTGTTGTCGCGCGCCGGTTATGAATTGCCTACTGGTTTCATCGCTCTTGGATGGACCGCGGCGAAGTCCGTCACGCTTGCTTTGGCCCGTACCGCTCGGCACGCCCTGATCGGGACACCGGCGGGTCCCGTCCTGGTCGCTCTCACATCGCACAGTCCGCCGGTCCTTGGAGCCGACGGCCTTTCAGCCACGGTCACGCTGGAGACGGAGGCGAAGCACGTCTCCGATGTCGTCGTCGATTTGAGTTCACTCGCGGCGGCCTTGGCGACGGCGCAGATGGCAGGCGTTGCCCGCCGCATTCTTGAAGTCACCGTGGAATACGCGAATTTGCGTCAACAGTTCGGGAAACCGATCGGCAAGCTTCAGGCGATCCAACAGCAACTCGCGGTCATGGCCGAGAAAGTCGTGGCGATCCGTATGAGCGGATACATCGCCTGCGCCGGCGATTTTGTCCCCGACCGGCGCACTGTGGCGGCTGCAAAAATCGCCGCGAGTTCGTCGGTCCCGGAAATTGCGGCAATTGCCCATGCGGTTCACGGCGCCATCGGCTTGAGCGAGGAGCATGATCTCCAACTCCTGACCAAACGCCTGCATGCGTTCCGAGCCCAAGCCGGCGCCGAAGGTTACTGGGCCGAGCAGCTTGGCGCCCTCTGCTTCACCGGGCGAGAGCAGCGCATCGTTGACCTCGTCAGGTCGATCAGCCCCGCTTGAACGAAGGATAGCGCGACCCATGACCGAAAGTGATCTGGTCCTGAAAGAGCGAGATGGCGCGATCCTCGTTCTGACCCTCAATGCGCCTGAGCAGCGCAATCCGATTTCCGAGTTGCCGATGATCGACGCGCTTTCGGCGGCCCTTCTTGCCGCGGATGCCGATCCGGAAACCCGCGTCGTTATCCTGACCGGGTCGGGGAAGGCATTCTCGGCCGGCGGCAATATCAAGAAAATGGGCGCGGGCTCGGGGCTGCGCGGTGTCGACGGAATATCAACGCGGCAAAACTATCGAAATGGGATTCAGCGTTTACCCTTGCTGTTCCAGTCGATTGACATCCCCGTGATTGCCGCCGTGAACGGGCCTGCCATCGGGGCGGGCTGCGATCTCGCCTGCATGTGCGATCTGCGCATCGGTTCGACTGCGGCTAGTTTCGCGGAAAGCTTCGTCAAACTCGGCCTCATTGCCGGCGACGGTGGCGCATGGCTGTTGCCGCGCATCGTTGGTTTCTCCCGCGCATGCGAGATGGCGCTCACAGGCGATGCAATAGATGCCGCGCAAGCGCTGGCGTATGGCCTTGTCAGCAAGGTCGTCTCGCCGGACGCTCTGCTGGCGGAAGCGCGCGCCCTGGCGCTGCGCATCGCCGCCAATCCCACACACGCCACTCGCATGACCAAGCGTCTCTTGCGCGAGGGACAGACCGCCACGCTGCAATCGGTGCTGGAACTTTCGGCGGCGCTGCAGGCGCTGTCTCACGAGACCGGTGATCACGCCCGCGCCATGGCGGCGATGCTGGAGAAGGGAACCAAGCGATGAAGATTGAAGGACAAAGCGTATTGGTCACGGGCGGCGCCTCTGGTCTCGGCCGCGCCACGGCGGAGTTGCTCGTCACCAAGGGCGCGCGCGTGACGATCTGCGATTTGCCCACGTCCGGCGGCGCGGATGCGGCCAAGATCATTGGCGCGCGGTTCGCCGCCGCGGACGTCACTGATACACAGCAAATGGAGGCGGCGCTCGATCAGGCTGTCAGCACGGGGCCGCTGCGCGCGGTTGTGCATTGCGCGGGCCGCGGCGTTTCCGTCCGTGTCGTCGAGCGCGATGGAACACCGGGCTCTCTTGAGGCCTTTGAGAGTGTGGTCCGCACGAACCTGATTGGTTCTTATAATGTATTACGTCTCTGCGCGGCCCGTATGGCGAAGTCGGAGCCCATCGACGAGGAGCGTGGCGTCATCGTGCTAACTGCTTCAGTCGCCGCCTTCGAGGGCCAAATCGGACAGATCCCCTATACCTCTTCGAAGGCGGGGGTCGTCGGCATGACGCTGGTCGCGGCGCGGGACTTAGCGACAAAGCTCATCCGTGTGTGCACCATCGCCCCGGGCACATTCGATACACCCTTGCTTACGCGCATTCCGCAAGATGTGCGCGATGGGCTCGCCGCCGCTGTGCCACATCCGCGTCGTCTCGGCCGGCCCGATGAGTTCGCGAGCCTGGCGGAGCACATCATCGCAAATCAGATGATGAACGGCGAAACGATCCGTCTGGACGGTGCGATCCGTATGCCGCCGCGCTAGCCGCGTTTCGGCAGCGGGCTCGGTTCGCGTACGACGAATTTGTATTCCGGCGGCGAGGGCATTTCCTGCACTCGCTCGTCGTAGTCGTCGTGCTCCAGCCGCAGGGCGCGGATCATGCCCGCGTTCATCATGAACATCGACGTGATGTAGGTCAGCTCGATGATCTGTTCTTCATTGAAGTACTTTGTGAGTTGCGCGAACAGGGGGTCGGACGTGCGCCCATGATCGAGTGCAATTCCGTCCGCATAGGCCAGCACCGCGCGCTCCGGCGCGTCGAACGCCTCCGATGTCTGCCATGCCGGGATCGCCTTGAGCGCCTCTTCGGAGTAGCCGAGGCCGCGCAGGATTTTGGAGTGCTCGGAAAACATCCATCGGCAGGAACAGGCCCAGCCGACCCGGGTGATCGCGAGTTCCATATACTTCAGGGGCAGCTTTCGCTTTTGCGTTTGCTTGAGGACGAAGCCCTGGACCGCGTGCTCGAGCACATCCGGTGAATGTGCGAAGACAGCTTCGTAGTTGCCCGGCGCACCGGAAGCGGTGATGCCGGGATCGACCGCGGGATCACGCCCAGGAAATTTGCGGTCGTACATGAACAAGACCAGCGGATCTTTGGTCTCGGTTCGGCTGACGAGGCGGAGTCTGGGCATTAGCGGCGCTCCATGGCCATAAAGTCGGCGTCGCTGCCTCCGGGGGCGGCGATCTCCACCACGGGATCGTCGCGGTCGTCGTATTCTAGCCGCAACGCCCGCGCCATCGTGGCGTGCATGACATACATCGACGTTATGTAGGTCAGTTCGAGGATTGCGACCTCGCTGAGGAAGCCTTTGAGGGCGGCGAAGATTGCGTCAGGCACCCGGCCGCGCTCACCGGCGAGGCAGTCGGCATAGGCCAGCACGGCGCGCTCACGATCATCGAATAGCTTTGAGACTTCCCAATGGGGAATCGCGGCGACCTTCTCAGCCGAGATGCCGTTATTGCGGCACGACTTGCAGTGCTGGGAGAATACAAACTGGCTACCAACCACCCAACCAGCGCGGGTCTGCGCGAGTTCCCGCAAATGCGGATCGATCTCGCGCGGCTCATTCAGGTAGTAATCGAAGCCTGCCATCGCGACACGAAAGGTCGCAGGTGAAGCAGCGAAAACCGTCCACCAATTGCCCGGCGTTCCGGTCTTCGTGCCGGGCTGGGCGACCGGGTCGCGATCCTCGAACAGGCGATTGTAGCGGTCCAAGACGAGCGGGTCTTTCACCTCGCCACGCGGAACCTGTCGCAATCGAGGCATGGTCTTCCTCCCTCTGTCTTGATCTGCGCTAGGCCGCCTCCGGCACCAGCGAGCGGTACTTGCCGTCCGCGGCCAGCGGGCGCGATCCGAGTTCGACTTCCCACGGATCGGTCAGCCCCAGTTCCTTCGACATCTCCCGCATGGCCGGAAGCACTTCTGCCCCCATAAGGTGGATCATACGCAAAACCTTGTCCTGCGGCACGGGGCCTTCCGGTCCCCACACGGCGAACATGCCCGGGCGCAGCGCCTCCAACACCTTGCGGATGCGCGGCAGCACGGTCTTGGGCGTGCCCACGATGATGTGGCCCGCTTCGACCAGCTTGGGGTAGTTGTCGAGCAGCGCCTTGCGCTGTTGTTCCACGTCGAACGGGTTCTCGGCCTTCGGGTTCATCAACCGGTAGAACGTGTTGACGTATTTCTTCAGCGCCAGCTTCGAGTTGTAGCCGGGCAGGGCGGAATACTTGGGTGTGGCGTGACTGCCGCCCCACATATGACCCTTGCCGAGTTCGTAGGCCTCTTCGTCGCTGTCGGCGATCACCATTTTCTGAAGATAGCCGAAGTTCTCGGGGCCGATCTGATAGCCCATACCCTGCGCGGTCTCGCCGTACAGGTCCCACATCTTCTTGGTTTCCGGCACTGCGGTGCCCAGGGCGAAGTAGGGCAGGCAACGCTTCGCCGCCCACACGACAGTCTCGGGGCTGATCACGCCGGGCACGAGCACCAACGGCTTCTTCTGCAGTGGTTTGCACCAGGGATTCACATAGCGGTAGTGGAAGTGCTTGCCCTCGTAGCGCCAGGGGCCTTCTTCGGTCCAGGCGCGCAGGATGAATTCATAGGCTTCGTCGAACCGTTCGCGGTTCTCGGTTGGGTTCACGTTTGCGGCGACCTGTTCGAACGACGCCCCGCGAATGATGCCGGGCACCAATCGACCGCCCGAGATCATGTCGATCTGGGCCAGCGCTTCTGCGTCGCGCAAGGGGTTCTTGGTAATCGGGATCGGCACGCCCAGGGTGACGATCTTGGCAGTCTTGCTGGCCCACGCGAGGATGGCGGCTTCCACCGTGATCACGTGGTTCATGCAAGCCGGATTGGCGTGGTGCTCGTTCACTACCATCATGTCGAAGCCGTGCTTTTCGGCCTCGAGCAGGTTGCCGATGTACCGGTGATAGAGTTCGGCGCCGACCTTCGGATCGAAGTGCTTGTTGGGCACGCCGAAGAATCCGCCGTTCTTGATGATCTCGTCTTCGGGAACGTTCGAGTAGAGCTGTTCGGTGAAATAGCCGATCTGCATGTCTGACGCTCCTTAAGCCGCCGCGCTCAAAGGCGGGTGAAATGCCTCGATGAGCGCCACGAAGCGCTCGCGCGCTTCGATCTCGGGGCGATGGCCGCATCCGGGGATGATTTCGAGCCGCCCCGACGGAAACCCTTGCGCATAGGCCTTGGCGGCGGATTCAGGAACAATGACGTCGCGATCGCCCCAGATCACCTGGACCGGCAGGTTGCCGACACAGGGCAGGAGCTGCGGCATCGACGGCCGGTGCATGTAGGGCTCCCAGGCCAATCGCGCGCATTCGATCCGCGCGTCTTCCCATCCCTCGATAGTTTCCGGCGTGGCCTCGGCATACAGCGGCTTAAACTCGGGTGCCGCGTCCGGGTTCGCGAAGGCCGCGCGGACATAATCGGCCGAGGTCATCAAGAACATGTCGGCAATGATGCCAATCGAGGGCTTCAAGCCGAACGGGGATACCAGCGTCAGTCGCCGGAAGCGCGGCGGCGCCGAGATCGCCATTTCAGCCGCGAGCCAACCGCCCAGCGTCAGTCCGACCACATCGAACGGGCCACCGATGAAATTGGTAAGTGCCGTACCGACCAACGGAGCAAGGTCACTGATGCCGCGTACCCAATCGAGCCGGGGACCAACAAATCCTGGGATGACGGGCATGATCAGCCGATACCGCGTCGCCAAATCGCGATGCCACTGTTGCACCGGGGGAACGCCCATCTCGTCGTGCAGCACGACCAGCGGCGAGCCGCTGCCCAGCGTGAGGACGGTCAGTTCCGTGGTGCCGACGACAACGGCCTGTCGGTTCCAATCGCGCATCCTTGGTGATCCTCTCCGCAGTAGGTGCCGCCGGCGGTGCCCACGCCCGTAGCCTAGCGAGTCGCTTGATTGTATGCAAGTTGGCGGGATGGGTCCGAGAGGGCTGGCACCCATTTAGTGCTAAAATGGCTGCTATTCGCGGAGTTATCGAGAAAATGCGCGGGGGATTCGCCGGTCAAATTGTTCCCTCTTGTATGCAGAATGCCGGTATCGCACAGTGCGGGACGCCTGTGCCATGAGGGAGGATCGTCGTGCCGGCCTATGCAATCTTCATTCGGAACAAGATGACGGACCCCGAAGAAATGGCGGTCTATGCGGGCAAAGCCCGTGCGGCCAAGGGCGAACACCAATACACGCCACTGACCTATTACGGCGCTTGCGAGACGTGGGAGGGTGATCCCGCCGAGGGTGTTGTCATTCTCCGCTTCGCCGACATGGATGCGGCGCGGAAGTGGTATCGAAACTCGGCCTATCAGGACGCCAAGAAGCACCGCGACAAGGCCGGCGACTATCGCGTGATCTTGACGGACGGTATTGCCTGAGCCCCGGCAATGACGCGATGACGCCACGATCCGCGAGCGTCGGCCAATCGCGGCCGGCCGTGCTGGCCACGGCCAAGGAGATCATTGCCGAAGCCCGCGACGGGCGCATGTTCATTCTTGTCGACGATTTCGAGCCCGACCAGACGGGTGACCTTGCCATCCCGGCGCAGGCGGCGGCGGCCGATGCCATCAACTTCATGGCCGCGCACGGCCGTGGCCTGATCCGTCTCGCGCTCACTGAACAACGCGTTATCCAACTCGGCTTGCCGCCGATGAGCCGCGAAGAAAGCAACCCGCGGCGCGGGGCGTTCACCGTATCGATCGAGGCGCGCACGGGCGTCACCACCGGAATCTCCACCGCCGACCGGGCGCGGACGATCTCGGTGGCCATTGGATCCGACAATCCGCACGAAGATATAGCGACGCCAGGTCACGTATTCCCGATCGCTGCCGTGGAAGGGGGCGTTCTTGTCAACGCCGGACATGCTGAAGCGGCGGTCGACGTGGCGCGTCTTGCCGGCCTTAATCCTTCGGGCGTGATATGCGAGATCATGCGCGACGACGGTGAGGTCGCCCGATTCGATGACCTTGTCGCTTTCGCCAGTCGTCACAGCCTGAAGATCGGCACCGTGCGTGACCTGATCGCCTACCGACAGCGGTATGATCGCCTTGTCGAGCGACGCGCCGAATTTACGTTCGAGAGCAGGTGGGGGGGGACCTGGAAGGTGATCACCTACCTGAACCGCACGAACGGCAGCGAACAGATCGCGCTGGTGAAAGGTGAGATCGATCCCTCCAAGCCAACGATGGTGCGGATGCACACTCTGTCTTATTTCGCTGACATATTCGGAGAACAAACGGAACGCACGGGTTTACTTCCACGAGCGATGGAAATGATTGCTGAAGCCGGTTCCGGCGCAATCGTCGTCCTCAACCGCGCGATGCGCGATTGGATGACGACCGTGATTGGTTTGCGCAAGGCCGGGGCGCAGCGGGGCGAGCCCGCCATCGAGGCGCTGCAGGACTATGGGATCGGCGCGCAAATCCTGGCTGAACTCGGTGTGAAGGACATCATCCTCCTCACCAACTCGCACTACCAACTGGTGGGGCTTGCCGAGTACGGGCTGTCCGTCGTCAGCGAGCGGCGGGTCGAGGTCTGACCCACTGCCTGCATCCAATGGTTGGCTTGGATAATTTCACTATGAGGATTGAGGACGCGTGAGCGACGTCGGGATTCAGTCGATCGGAATATATGTGCCGACTCGGCGGCTCGCGCGAAGCGCCATGCATGGCGCGACCCGCTGGTACGCGCCGGCGTTGAGCGGATTAGTGAAGGGGACGCGTGCGACCGCGGGCTGGGACGAAGACGCGATCACCATGGCGGTCGAGGCCGGACGGACGTGTCTCGCAAACAGGGATCGCGGCGGGATTGGCGCGGTGTCGCTTGCCTCAACCACGCTGCCTTTTGCCGACAGGCTCAATTCCGGCCTAGCCAAGGAGGCGTTGAATCTTCCCGATAAAACCTTCGCCACGGACATCTCTGGAAGCCAGCGCGCGGCGACATCGAGCTTGATCGACGCCTTGAACGCGGGCCGCACGAGGCTGTGCCTCGCGGCGGACCGGCGGAAGGCGCGCCCCGCATCGGAAGGCGAGATGATCCATGGGGATGCCGCCGCAGCCGTGTTGGTGGGCGCCGGCGCGGGTATCGCCCGACTGATCGGGCATGCCAGCGAAACTGTCGATTTTGTCGATCACTTCCGTGCTTCGGATGCCGATTTCGACTACGGCTGGGAAGCACGCTGGATCCGGGATGAGGGCCTTCTTGGGGTCGTTGCCGAGTCAATTGCTGGCGCGCTGGAACGCATCGGTGTCGCGCCGGCCACAATTGATCACGCAATCCTACCGGTGTGCACGCCGGGTGCGGCGAGCGCTCTTGCCCGACGCGTTGGGTTACGCGCCGAAGCGCTCGCCGATACGCTCACCGCCACCATCGGCGATAGCGGCGCAGGCCATCCCCTGGTCATGCTCTCCCATGTTCTCGCCCGCGCAACGCCCGGCCACCGTATCGCTGTGGTCGGAATCGGTCAGGGCGTGGACGTTATAGTCTTCGAGGCGACGGCTGCCTTGGCCGAGGCAGGGGTCGCCAAGATGGTGGCGGCGCAAATGATGCGCGGGCGTGAGGACGCGAACTACATCCGCTACCTTGTTCATCGCGGCTTGCTTGAAATCGACAAGGGCATGCGCGCGGAGGTGGACCACAAGCAGCCGGGGTCGACCTTGTTTCGTCATCGCAAAGCCGTCCTTGGCCTCGTCGGGGGACGCTGCACGCGTACCGGAACCGTGCAGTTTCCGCGGACGGATGTCAGCGTGAGTCAAAATGAACGCGCCGCTGGGACTCAGGAGGACTACCCGCTCGCGGATCGCACGGCGCGGATCGTCACCTTCACCGCGGACAATCTGTCTTACTCGCCCGATCCGCCGATCAACTACGGCACTATCGACTTTGAAGGCGGTGGGCGGATGATGGCCGAGTTTGTCGATTGCGAATCCTCCGATCTCGCGGTTGGCAGTCTGGTTCGCATGGTCTTCCGCATCCAGGCCGTGGATAAGCAGCGCAATTTCACGAAATACTTCTGGAAGGCGGTTCCACTCGACGGGGGGAAAGACTGATGGCGTCCGGAATCAAAGATAAAGTCGCGATTCTCGGTATGGGCTGCGCGCGGTTCGGCGAGCGGTGGGATGCCGACGCCGATAGCCTCATGGTCGAAGCCTTCGATGAAGCGCTGACCGATGGCGGCATCGAACCATCGGTCATCGATGCGGCGTGGTTGGGCGTCGCATTCGAGTCCGTCAACATTGGCCCTTCCGGCATTCCCATGAGCATCGCCTTGCGATTGCCGATGATTGGGGTGACCAAGGTGGAGAACTATTGCGCCAGCGGCACCGAAAGCTTTCGCGGCGCGGTCTATGCCGTGGCCTCGGGCGCTGCCGATATTGCGCTGGCCATGGGGGTGGAGAAGCTCAAGGACACCGGTTACGGCGGCCTTCCGGTGCGTTCGCGCGGAACCACATGGGACATGGTTGGGATCACCGGCTCCGCGCCGGGTAACTTTGCGCAACTCGCCTCGGCTTATGGTGCGCGGCATCGCGTCGGCCGCGACGACCTGAAGCGCGCGATGGCCCACGTTTCGGTAAAAAGTCACGCCAATGGCGCGAAGAACCCGAAGGCGCACCTGCGCAAGGCGGTCGATATGGACACGGTGCTCAACGCACAGATCATCGCCGAACCGCTTGGGCTCTATGACTGCTGCGGAGTCTCGGACGGCGCGGCCTGCGCGATTGTCACCACGCCGGAAATTGCGCGCAGCCTGGGCAAGAAAGACCTCGTGACCGTAAAAGCCCTGCAAATTTCGAGCACCAACGGCTGGGAACTCCAGCAGGCCGGCGGTTGGGACGGTAGCTACCTCAACACCACGCGGATCGCCGCTGCGAGAGCCTACAAGGAAGCCGGTATCAAAAGCCCTGGGGCGCAGATCGGCTTGTTGGAAGTGCATGATTGTTTCTCGATCACCGAACTTGTGACCATGGAAGATTTGCATATCTCTACCGAAGGCGCGGGCTGGAAAGACGTGCTCGACGGTCGCTTCGACGCCGACGGTGATCTGCCGTGCCAAATCGACGGTGGTCTCAAATGCTTCGGTCACCCCATCGGCGCTTCGGGTATTCGGATGATCTACGAGAACTACCTCCAGCTGCTGGGGCGTGCCGGCGAGCGGCAGGTAGCCTCCGCACCGGGCCTGGCGTTGAGTCACAACCTTGGTGGACCGCCGAACCTCAACGTATCTTCCGTGGCGATCGTCGGTCTCAAGGCGGCGTGAGCGCAAGGTCAACAGGCGAGGGAGGCCCCCGTGAGTTTCGAAGCCATCAGCTATGAGGTCGCCGAAGGCGGTGTGGCCGTCCTCACGCTCAATCGGCCTGACAAGCTCAATGCCTTCAACACTAAGATGATGAACGACGTCGTGGCCGCGTTCGACCGCACCGACGCGGACGATGCGGTGGGCTGCGTCGTTCTCACCGGCGCCGGCCGTGCCTATTGTGCGGGCGCGGACCTTTCCGAAGGCGGCGCCGGGTTCGCGAAGATGGTCGATGATCCCGCGCGTGCGCACCTCCGTGTCGGCGACACTTGGCGCGATGGTGGTGGGTATGTGTCCTTGCGGATATTTGAATCCAAAAAGCCGGTGATAGCCGCCATCAACGGCGCGGCCGTCGGCATCGGCGCGACCATGCTGATGCCCTGCGATATGCGTCTTGCCAGCACTACGGCGAAGTTCGGCTTTGCATTCGTGCTGCGCGGCCTGGTGCCGGAGGCCGCGTCGTCGTGGTTTCTGCCGCGCGTCGTCGGTATCAACCGTGCGCTTGAATGGACGATGACCGGCCGCATGGTCGAAGCCACGGAGGCGCTCGACGCGGGCTTGGTCCGCTCCATCCATGAACCCGACGCGCTCCTTCCCGCGGCTCTGGCGCTCGCGCGAGAAGTCGCGAACTCCGGATCACGAGTCTCCGTCGCACTGACACGTGCGATGCTATGGCGGATGCTCGGCGCCGACCACCCCATGACGGCACACCGTATCGACAGCCGCGCCATCCTTGCCCGCCGCGACGCGCCCGATACGCGCGAAGGAATCGATGCATTTTTGGAGAAGCGTCCCGCGCGGTATCGAGAGTGCGTATCCGACGGACTTCCCGACATCTGGGCGGGTTGGGAACCGCCGCATTTCTACTGAAAGCAGCGGCAATGGATTTCGCCTACTCGTCCACACAGCGCGAATGGCTCGGGCGACTCAATGAATTCATGGACGCGCACGTCATCCCGGCGAGCGCGGCGTACCACGCGGAATTGAATGCGGCCCGCGCCACCCCGGGAACCCGTATTCCGACAATGGATCGCCTCCAGGCGGAGGCGCGCAAAGCGGGCCTGTGGAACCTGTTCATGCCGCCCTCGGCCCTGCGCCACGCGGCCAACGGCTTCGCATTCGAGACGCCCGGTCTCTCCAACCTTGAGTACGCGCCCCTGGCCGAGCGTATGGGACGGTTGGAGTTTGCGTCGCGAGTCTTCAATTGCGCGCCGCCTGACGCCGGCAATATGGAGTTGCTGCTTAAGTACGGCGATCGTGCGCAGCAGGACCAGTGGTTGGCGCCGATGATGCGCGGCGAAATTCGCTCCGCGTTCCTCATGACGGAGCCGGATGTCGCGAGTTCCGATGCGACGAACATCCAAACCCGTATCGAGCGCGACGGAGACCACTATGTCATCAACGGCCGTAAATGGTGGTCGACCGGGGTCGGCGATCCCAACTGTCGCCTTTTGATCGTCATGGGCAAGTCGGACCCTGATGGGCCGGCGCATTCCCAGCAGAGCCAGGTGTTGGTGCCCATTGAGACACCCGGCGTCGAAATCGAGCGGATGCTGACAGTCTTCGGGTATGACGATGCGCCGCATGGTCACGGCGAAGTCATGCTGCGCAATGTCCGCGTTCCCATCAGCAATGTTATCGCCGGCGAGGGACGAGGATTCGAGGTCGCGCAGGGACGCTTGGGACCAGGCCGCATCCATCATTGCATGCGTACGATCGGTGCCGCGGAGGAAGCGCTGGAAGCTATGTGCCGCCGCTTGGTGACGCGCAAGACCTTCGGCAAGTTCCTGCATGAGCATTCGGTGTGGGAGGAACGCATCGCCCAGGCACGCGTGGAAATCGATATGTGCCGGCTGCTGACGCTCAAAACCGCCGACCTCCTCGATCGTCACGATGCCAAGGATGTGCGGGTGGATATCTCTAAGATCAAGCTTGCCGTGCCGCACATGGCGCTCCGCGTGGTCGACGACGCGATTCAGGCGTTCGGCGGCGCGGGGGTCAGCGGTGACTTCGGGCTTCCGGCGCTCTACGCGAAAATGCGCACCATGCGACTGGTCGACGGGCCGGATGAAATCCATAGCCGCGTGATTGCCCGCGCGGAACTCAAACCGTATCTCAAGGAACGCGGATGACGGATGTTGGCAGCTATGCGCGCGAGGGCGAAATTGCGGTTCTCACCATCGACAGTCCGCCTGTCAATGCCCTTGGGATTGCGACCCGGCGCGCTCTGGAGTCCCTCTTTCGGCAATTCGCCGACGATGCATCTGCGCTCGCGGCGGTTTTGATCTGCGGCGGGCGGACGTTCTTCGCGGGCGCCGACATCAGTGAGTTCGGTAAGCCGCCAGAACAGCCCGAACTGCGCGCCGTACTGGATCTGATCGAAAGCATGAACAAGCCGGTCATCGCGGCTATTCACGGGACCGCCCTCGGCGGGGGATATGAACTGGCGCTCGTCTGTCATTTCCGCGTCGCCGTGCCATCGGCCCGTGTCGGCTTGCCGGAGGTGAACCTCGGCATACTTCCCGGCGCCGGCGGCACGCAGCGGTTACCGCGTCTGGTGGGTGTCGAGCGCGCGCTGGACATCATGATTGAAGGCAAACCGATTGGCGCGAAGGCCGCTCAATCCATGGGAATGGTCGATACCTTGGCGCGCGAAGGCGCGCTGCGCGAAGACGCCATCGCGTTTGCCCGTCAGATCGTGAATGACGGGCGGCCCCTGGTGCGGGTGCGCGATCGAGATGAACTGCTGGTTCTCATGCGTGGCAACACAGGGTTCTTCACGGAGTATCGCGCCCGCAATGCCCGCAAGTTCCGCGGTTTTAAGGCGCCGGCGGCGATCGTTGCCGCCGTCGAGGCCGCGGTCGAGACCCCTTTCTCGGAAGGTTTCGCGCGCGAGCGCGCTCTGTTCGAGACATTGCGTGACAGCCGCGAAAGCGCGGCGCAGCGTCATTATTTCTTCGCCGAGCGCGAAGCCGCCAAGGCTCCCGAACTCTCTGCTTCGATCGATGAGTTGCCGATTACCTCCGTCGGCGTAATCGGCGCGGGAACCATGGGCGGCGGCATCGCGATGAATTTCCTTAACGCGGGCATCCCCGTGACCCTCGTCGAGCAAACTCAAGCGGCGCTCGATCGGGGGCTTGGCATCATCCGTAAGAACTACGAGACGAGCGCGGCGAAAGGCCGGATGAGCGACGCGGATGTTGAAGCCCGCATGGCGCTGATTTCGCCAGCCCTCGATCTTGCGTCCCTTGCCGCCGTGGACCTGGTGATCGAAGCGGTATTCGAACAAATGGATATCAAGCAGGATATCTTTCGTCGGCTCGACGCTATCGCCAAGCCAAGTGCGATTCTTGCGACGAATACGTCATACCTCGACGTCGATGCCATTGCCGCCGCGACCCAGCGGCCAGAGTGGGTGATCGGCCTGCATTTCTTCTCGCCGGCGAATGTGATGCGCCTCATGGAAGTCGTGCGTGGCGCCAAGACAAGGCCCGATGTCATCGCGACTGCGATGAAGTTGGCACGTAAGATCAGCAAAGTCGCGGTGCTTTCGCGCGTTTGCCACGGATTTATCGCGAACCGGGTCATGACCCAGCGCGCGACCATGGCCAACGATCTCGTCCTGCGCGGCCCGAGCCCGCAGGACATAGACCGGGCGCTTTCCGACTACGGCTTTGCCATGGGTCCGTTCCGGATGATGGACCTCGTCGGCCTCGATGTGATCGGCCGCGGCAATACGGAGCGCACATTGCGGGGTGATTTCGTACAACATGGGCGTCTCGGGCAGAAGGGCGGCGGTGGCTTCTACGACTACGACGAACAGCGCAAAGCGACCCCAAGCGCGGACGCCGCGCGTATCATCGCAGACTTCGCCGCCTTTAAGGGCGTGGAGCAGACTGAAATCCTGAGCGATGCTCAGATCGTCGAACGGCTCCTGCTTCCGGTGATCAATGAAGGGGCAAAGCTGCTCGACGAAGGAATCGCGCTGCGCGCCAGCGACGTCGATGTCGCCTGCATCCTTGGTTACAATTGGCCGGTCTTCACCGGTGGGCCGATGTTCTGGGCCGACACCTTGGGGCTTTCGCACGTGGTTGCGGCGCTCGAAGCCATGGGCATCGAACCTGCACCTCTGCTTCGGCGCAAGTTGGCGAGCGGGCAATCTCTCGCGAGCTAGAGAACACCAGGGAAGGGCGATTGCATGTTGGACCTTGCGGGTCGCTCAGGCATGGGCGGCGTTTACGCGATCTTCCGTGACGCTGTCCGCAAGGTCTTTGCTCGGACGTTGACTCCCAATCTTGATCGCTTCGAGCATGAAGGCATCGTGTCGCGCGATTTCTGGCGCGCCTGCGGTGAAGGCGGCCTACTCGGTCCCACCGTGCCCGAGGAATATGGCGGTCCCGGGCTTGATTTCCGCTTCAACGCCGTTGTCGACGAAGAACTCGCTTATCAAGGATCTTCGGCTGGGATCACGCTTCACAGCGATATCGCCGTACCCTATCTCATCGCCTATGGCTCGGACACACAGAAGCGGCACTATCTACCCAAGACGATCACCGGGGAGTGCATCTGCGCCATCGCCATGACGGAGCCTGCGGCAGGGTCAGATCTGCAAGCGATCTCGACGCGCGCCGTTCGAGACGGCGATAGCTTCGTCATCAACGGCTCAAAGACGTACATCACCAACGGACAGAACGCGGATCTCATTCTGCTCGTCACCAAGACGGAACCGGATCGGCGCGCGAAAGGCATTTCGCTGATCCTGGTCGATGCGGCTACGCCCGGCTTTGTCCGTGGCCGCAAGCTCGACAAGATCGGACGGAGAAGCGCGGATACCTCCGAATTGTTCTTCCAGGATGTCAGGGTCCCAGCCGCCAATATTCTGGGCGTCGAAGGCGAAGGCTTCGCGTATCTGATGAATCAGTTGCCGCAGGAGCGGCTATCGATTGCGATCGGCGCACAAGCCAGCGCGCAGCGCGCCTTCGATGAGGCTGTCGCCTTCACCAAGGGGCGTGCGGCATTCGGCCGGACCGTGTTCGAATTCCAAAACACCCGATTCAGCCTCGCCGACTTGAAAGCGCAGTTGCAAGTGGGGTGGGCCCACCTCGATTGGGCGTTGGCTCGCCATCTCGAAGGCAAATTGACCGTCGCTGAGGCTGCGGCGACCAAGCTATGGCACACGGAAATGCAAGGACGCGTCTGCGATGCGGCGCTGCAGCTGCATGGTGGCGCGGGCTACATGAACGAATACCCGATCGCCCGGTTGTGGCGCGATGCGCGGGTGAGCCGTATTTATGGTGGGACGAACGAGATTATGAAAGAGATCATCGGACGACAGATCTAAGGAGAATGACGATGATGCAAGCGGTGATCGTCGGTTGGGGACATACCAAGTTCGGCAAGCACGATGCGTTGAGTATTGAAGACCTTATAGTTTCCGCGGCCGGCGAAGCGATTGATCATGCGGGCATCGAAGCAAAGGACATCGACGCGGTTTGGCTGGGACAATTCAACTCTGGTTTGGTCCCGGATGGATTTTGTTCCTCGATGATTCTGGGGGCTCATCCTGATTTGCGCTTCAAGCCCGCAACCCGGTGCGAAAACGCCTGTGCGTCGGGCGCCGCGGCAGTGTATGCCGCGTTGGATGCCGTAAACGCAGGACGCGTGCGCGCTGCGCTCGTGGTGGGGGCGGAAAAGATGACCGGGCTCGATACCGTTGGGGTTGCGCGCGCGCTCGGTGGTGCGAGCTATCAGCCGGAGGAGAGCGGGCTTTCCTTTCCTCAGATATTCGCGCGTATTACCAAGGCCTATGAGAGCGCCTACGGCGATCCGCGCGCAGCCATGGCGCGGGTGGCGGTCAAGAATCACGACAATGCATTGCGCAATCCGCTGGCGCAGATGCATCGGAAGATCGATTTCGACTTCGCGTATGCGGTTTCTGACCGCAATCCCCTCATTGCGGATCCGTTGAAACTCACCGATTGCTCGCTCGTATCGGACGGCGCGGCTGCTGTGGTGATTGTGAACAAGAGCATGCTTTCCAATTTCCCGCGCGGGATAGGTTTCCGGGCGGCCGAGCAGGTCAATGACTTGCTTCCGCTTTCGGCAAAACGCCCTGAGGAGTTCACGGGGCCACGCCGAGCTTTTGAGCGTGCCTACGCCGCAGCCGGTGTCGGCGTTGATGACATCGACTTCGCGGAAGTCCACGATTGCTTCACGATCGCCGAATTGCTGTCGATGGAGGCGATGGGCCTGGCGGGTCCTGGGGAGGCTCCTGCGAGGATGCAGGACGGCTCCACAAGTCGAGAGGGGCGGTTGCCGATCAATGTGTCCGGGGGGCTCAAAGCGAAGGGACACCCTGTTGGCGCGACCGGTGTTTCCATGCATGTCATCGCATCTCGTCTTCTGACGAACGACGCGGGCGACATGAATCTGACGAAACGGCCAAACCTTGGGATGTGTTTCAACATGGGCGGCGGCGCCGTCGCGAACTGCGTTTCAATTCTGGAGCAGATCAAGTAATCGCGCCAGAACCCGCAGCCCGTGTCAATTCGGCAGCCGAAGATAGAGCCGCTTGACTAGCGCGGTTTGCAGACAACCTCGAACCGTTCCACTGTGACCGGCATATCTTCTGTTGGGATCTTCTTGAGCGGTTGAAGCGATACGGTGAAAAAGTCCCAATGGACTTTTCGCCAAGCCTCGAGGGTCCGTACACCGGGTCCTTCGTATTGACTGTCTTCTGCCGTGACGTCCTTGTAAGGCAGGGTCTTGATCGATGTTGTGCGCAGGATGAACCGCGGCTTTCCGTCGAGATCCGTGACGACCGAATAACCGCCAACCACCGGGGTCGCGTTCTGGTCGCCGGTATATGTCCAGGGAAGGCTGAAGGTCACGGTCTTCTCGCGCGTCTCGATGAACTGCAGCATACGGTTAGAGGTCTCCCGCTCCCGGCCGAACGTGCGGACGCGATAAAATTCGCCGGCGGTTTGACCAACCTCGAACCGGCAGGAATCCCAGAGGTCTGTCACGGGTGTTGCGTCCGCGGTACCGCAAAAGGCGGCGAAGAGGGCGGCGGTCAAATACGGGAGGGATTTCTTCATTTCGAGGCTCCTTGGTTATTTCGCATCATGACGCGGCAAAGCGTAAGCAACGATAGCGTCGTCGAGGCGCGTTGCGGGAAGTGTATTGCCGCCGGCGGCGATCACCACATATTGGCGCTCGCCGGCGGTGTAGGTCATCGGCACGGCCATGCCCGGCGCCGGGAGCTTGTCGCGCCAGAGCTCGCGCCCCGTGTCGATATCGAACGCACGGATCATGCTGTCCATCGTTGCGGCAATGAAAGCCACACCGCCGCCGGTGACGATCGGTCCACCGATATTGGGCGAGCCCCAGGCTGCCGGTGCCTTGAACAATTTATATGGGCCCACTGAAACTTGGCCGAGGGGATGACGCCATTTGGTCTCGCCGCTGCCGAGATCAATCGCCGTAATCTCGCCCCAGGGCGGCGGCACGCAAGGCGCTCCCCACGGCGACAGCCACCGTTCGCTTTCGATGCGATAGGGCGTGCCCGCCATCGTGCGGGATCGATCGCTGAGATCGGGTTTGCCGCGCGCCTCAGGACTATCGAGCGGCACGAGCTTCGCGATCGTACCAAGATTGTTGGATTTCACGATGAGAAGATTGCGTGAGGGATCGTAGGCCGCGCCGCCCCAGTTTCCGCCGCCCATGTTGGACGGGATCAGAAGTGAACCGCGCAGACTTGGCGGCGTGAATGGCCCTTCGTAGCGCAGCTGCTGGAACATATCCCGGCACTTGCCGCGATCCCACGGCGTCATGCCCCACACATCGTCGGCGGTGAAGGCCTGTCGTGCGAAGGTTCGGATGCCAATCGGGGTCGGCTGGGTGGGAGAGGCGCGTTCCCCAGGAATATCTGAAGCAGGGACGGGCCGTTCCTCGATGGGGAACAGCGGTTCGCCGGTGTCGCGGCGGAAAACGAACACAGTTCCCATTTTGGTGATCTGTACCACCGCGTCGATGTCCTCGTCGCCGCGGCGAATACGCACCAATGCCGGCTGTTCCGGTAGGTCGTAGTCGAAGAGGTCGTGGTGAACGAGCTGGCGCGACCAAACCACATGGCCATCCGCGGCATCGATGGCGATTACGGCATTGGCGTAGGGAATGTCGGCGAGCCGCTTTCCGCCATAGACATCCGGGCTTGGGCTGCCGGTGGCGAGAAACACCCAATTGCGCGCGACGTCGACACTGAAGGGCGGCCACACATCCGCGGCCCCGGCCTCGCGGCTCATTTCCTGCGGGATGGTGAAGAATTCCCAGCGTTGTTGCCCGGTGCGTACGTCGAAGGCGCGTAAAACGCCGTCCGGTGCGTCCGTGGTTTCGTTGCTGCTGACCCCGCCGGTGGCCAGCACAAGATCGCCGAGAATGACCGGTGGCGACTTGATATTGGGCGGCCGGCCCGCGACACCCCGCGGGTCGTAGTCCGCATAGGTGACATACCCGCGATGGCCGAAATCGGCGCACGGGCGCCCCGTGTCCGCGTCGACGGCGAAGATGCGCCCGGCCTGGTCGCCCTTGAACACGCGTTTCTCGCAGTCACCGGTTTGGGGTGCGGCGCTTTCCCAATAGGCGACCCCGCGGCATTCGTTGGACGCTTTCGCCTCGGAGATCAGGTTTGTGTGAGGATCGAACGCCCATTTTTGGGCGCCGGTCTCCGGGTCGAGGGCAATGACCCGGTTCAGTGGCGTGCAGAGATACAGGTGCCTGTTCGCAAGGATTGGGGTGACCTCATAGGACGTCGGCCGCCTGCCTTCGCCATAGTTCCAAAGGTCACCGGTGTGGTGGACCCAGGCGACCTTGAGATTGCCGACATTCTCACGATTGATTTGGGTAAGCGTCGAATAGCGTCCGCCGCCCGGCACCGCGGCAAAGCTGGACCACGATGCATTTGTCGCGAGATCTGCTTGCACTTCGGCAGCAGACGTAACGGGCCCGTGCGCGACCGCCACGAGAAGCTGGATGGCCAGGATCCATCGTCCAATGTGAGTCATGTGTGTGGAAGTCCCCCGTCGCACCCGGGGCCTAGCTTAACATGCTGAAATACAATGAAAATATAGCATATGCGCTGGGGTGCGACGGCCAGAGCGCGATATGGAATTTCGCTGTTCGAGACGGCGTCACATTGGCCGGCTGATGGTTGAGAATCGTCAAGTCAGCTGTGCTGCCGACGGAGTAGTGTGCTGGAAAGGCTCATATCTTCAGGCGGTTGCGCGGCGAGTTCCGGCGCGGGCGGCGGGGATGCGTAGGGGGAGGTTTCATTGAAGTTCTCGATCATCCTGTGGGGGCTGGTTCAGGCCCTGAGGCTCACCGCGCTGCGGTATTCCAAATACGCCGCGCGCTTGCGCGAACGCAACGTCACCGCCCAGTTCAAGCTGCAGGATAACTCCGCAGGCCGCTGGATCCGGTTTGAGAACGGGAAGATCAAGTCGGGAACGGGAATCCTCGCCAGCGCCGATCTGGTGATTGCCTTCAAGACCAGGAAGATCGCCGAAGAATTCCTGATGCCGCCGTTCGACCAACTGGTGCGCATCGATGCGGCCAAGAACTTCAAGATCGTGGTCGAGGGGCCCGACGAACTCGCGGTCTGGTTCTTCAGCGCGCTGCAATACATGGTGGCCGTCGGCTGGCCGAGCGGCACAGACGTGGGCAACGGCGAGGTGCGCTACACCAACGGCACCAACGGCGGTCCGGTGTTCGTCTACGTGAAGGACGGCAAGATCGTCCGCATCACGCCGATCGATTTCGACGAGAGCGATGCGCCGTCCTGGACGATCAAGGCGCGCGGCAAGACCTTCACGCCGCCGCGCAAGACCTCGCTCGCCGCCCACGGGCTTGCGCTGAAGTCCATGGTCTATTCCGAGGACCGCATCATGAGCCCCATGAAGCGTGTGGACTTCGATCCCGAGGGCAATCGCAACATCCAGAACCGGGGTAAGTCGGAATTTGTGCCGATCAGTTGGGACGAAGCGCTCGACATCGTCACAAAGGAGATCAAGCGCGCGAAGGCAAAAGGGCGTGGCGCGATCCTCGCCGCCAGCGGCTCGCACCATCAGTGGGGCAACTTCGGTCACTACCTCAGCGCCTTCGGCCGCTTCGTGAATCTCGTTGGCATGACCAAGCAGATGGGTAGCCCGGACAGCTGGGAAGGCTGGTTCTGGGGCGCGATGCACCACTGGGGCAACAGCATGCGTCTCGGCACGCCGGAGTTCTACGGCACCGTCGAGGATTGCTTGAAAGAAGCCGAGATGATCGTGTTCTGGTCGAGCGACCCGGACAAGACCTACGGTTACGAAGGCACCATTCGCCGCGGCTGGGCGAAGGAACTCGGCATCAAGATGGTGCACATCGATCCGTTCCTGAACCACACCGCGGCACTTCTGGGCGGCAAGTGGATCGCGCCGAAGCCCGGCACCGATGCGGCGATGGCCCAGGCGCTGTGCCACGTGTGGATCACCGAGGACACCTACGACAAGGAGTTTGTCGAGAAGCGCACCCACGGTTTCGATGAGTGGAAGGACTACATCCTCGGCAAGAGCGACGGCACTCCCAAGACACCCGAGTGGCAGGAAGCCGAAACCGGCGTTCCGGCACGCGATGTGCGCGCGTTGGCGCGGGAATGGGCCAGCAAGAAAACCTATCTCGGCGCAGGTGGCTGGGGTTGTGGCCTCGGCGGGGCGGGACGCGGACCTATGGGCGCGCAATGGGCGCGCATGATGGCCATTCTCGGCGGGATGCAGGGCTATGGCCGCCCGGGCGTCAACTTCGGCAATCTCCAATTCGGCGCGCCGGTTGACTTCTCGTTCTACTTCCCGGGCTACGCCGAAGGCGGCATGTCGGGTGAACTTGTCGGCAGCGCCAACGCCGCCAACAACTACCAGCGCATGCCGCATATCGTGACCATGAACTCCGTGCGCCAATCCATTCCGCGCAAGTTCATTCCCGAGGCGATCATCGATGGCAAGGCGATGGGCTTCCTCACGGACGTATCGTCTGTGCAGGGTCAGTTCATCCGCACCGGCTACCCGGCGCCGGGCCACGTCAAAGTGGAGATGATGTACAAGTACGGCAGTTCGTCGATGGGCACGCAGATCGACGCCAACCGCTACGTCAAGATGTACCAGTCGGAGAACCTGAAGTTCGTCGTCAACCAATCGATCTGGTGGGAAGGCGAGACCAAGTACGCCGACATCATCCTACCCGCCTGCACCGTGTTCGAGCACTGGGATATCGGCGAGTGGTACAACGTCGGCGCCGGATTCGTGCACCATATGTACTCGATGAACAATCACCGCGTGATCTCGTTGCAGCACAAATGCATCGAGCCGCTGGGCCAGTCCAAGTCCGACCACGACATTTTCCTGGAACTCGCGAAGCGCCTGGGTCTCGGCGTGATGTACTCCGAGGGCGGCAACACCGAACTCGAGTGGTGCAAGCGCGCCTTCGATTCCTCCGACATGGCGAAATTCACCACCTGGAAGAAGTTCCTCAAGAAGGGCTACTACGTGGTGCCCGCGCCGAGCGAGGGCTCCCGCGCGCCCACCGCGAACCGCTGGTTCTACGAGGGGAAACATAAGAATTCGCCGGAACCCTATCCGCTGCCGTCTGACTACGTGGGCGAATTCGGCAAAGGACTGCAGACGCCGACAGGCAAGTTCGAGTTCGTCGCCCAGACGCTGAAGAACATCGACGATCCGGAGCGGCCGCCGCTCAACAGGTACATCCCGACTTACGAGGATGCGAAGCGCGACCCGAAGTTCGCGGGCTATCCGCTCCAACTCCTGTCGCCGCACACCCGCTATCCGTTCCACATCATGGGGGACGAAAAGGGCTGCACCATCCGCGACATCAAGGATCATCGTGTGCGGGTGGGCGATCACGAGTACTTGGTCGCGACCATCAATCGTCAGGATGCCGAAGCGCGCGGGATCAAGAGCGACGATCTCATCCGCGTTTGGAATCTCCGCGGCTCGGTCGTCTGCGCCGCCTTCGTGACGGACCGGGTACGTCCCGGAATTATCTCGGCGCCCACGGCGTCGGCCGAGTATCGGCCCGCCGGTGAACCGGGCAATTCGACCGACCTGGGCGGGTGCGTGAACCTGCTCACGCCCGTCGAGAACATGACGCCCATGACCCACAGCATCAAGCCGAACGCTGCCCGGGTTGAGATGGAGATTTGGACCGGCGTCGATACCTGGCGTCGGGAGGCCGTGTGATGTCGCAAAAATGGAACCTGATCGTCGACGTCGCCAAGTGCGACAATTGCCGCAATTGTTTCCTGGCGACGAAGGACGAGCACATCGGCAATGACTTCCCGGGTTACGCTGCGGCGCAGCCGGAGAAGGTGCATAGCTGGGTCGATATCGTGCGGCACGAACGCGGCCAGTATCCGATCGCCGAGGCGCATTTCATGCCGGTGATGTGCAATCACTGCGACGACGCGCCGTGCATGAAGGCCGCCAAGGACGGTGCGGTGACGAAGCGCGCCGACGGCATCGTCATCATCGATCCGGTGAAGTCGAAGGGCCAGAAGCAGATCGTCGATGCCTGTCCTTACGGCGCGGTGTTCTGGAACGAGGAGAAGCAGATCCCGCAGGCCTGGATCTTTGATGCTCACCTGCTGGATACCGGCTGGAAGGTGCCGCGGGTCGAGCAAAGCTGCCCGACATCGGTGTTCCGATCGCTGAAGGTCGATGACACGGAGATGCAGCGCATCGCGGCGCAGGAAGAACTACAGGTCCTGAAGCCCGAACTCGGCACGCAGCCGCGCGTCTACTACAAGAACTTGCATGTAATGAGCACGGTGTTCGTGTCGGGAACCGTGGTGGCCGACGTGAAGGGCGTTGAGGAATGCGCCGAAGGGGTCGATGTCGTATTGAAGAAGAACGGCAGCGAAGTCGGACGAGCGAAGACCGATACCTTCGGGGAATTCAAGATCGACCGGCTTCCACCCAGCAGCGGCGCCTATGAGGTTCAGGTAAGCCGCGGCACGGGGCAGGGGCTCTCGCGCACGATCGATCTTGCCGATGCGTGTGCCTACCTTGGCGTCTTGAAGCTCGGTTAATCGAAGAACTGCGCGAAGGCGCTGTTGTATTTGGTCTGTGCCGGCTCGCCGCAGCCGGCGATATCGGCGACGCAGTCCTGGAAGACCGTGCGTTGGTATTCCGACAGATCGTCGAGGCCGAAGCCGAATTCCTGCAGGGCGACCGGAGCCAGCATCGTCACGTCCAACGGCTGCGCCTTGGGCGCCGCGCCAGAAACGTTGGCGCAAGCGAAATTGACACAGCGGATGTCGTAGCCGGTGAAAAACCACGCCGCGTGATCGGAAATGACATCGGCGGTGAATTCCGGTTGATGGTCGCCGAAAGCGACGACGCCGGCGCGGCGGCCACGGACCTCCAGCGCCTTCAGAAATCCGCCGTACGCGGCATCGCTTTCCGAGAATCGCGCGAGATAGTCGTCGATGGGTTTGAGGGCATCATGGGGCCCGTGCTGGTTGATGGTCAGCATCAAGGCGACGACGGGCCCTCCCGTATCGCCGATCTTGCGCAGCATGGCTTCGTAAAGTGCGGTGTCGGAAGTCTTCCAGTTCCACCCCGATCCGAGCCCAAGGGATTGGGGATCGTAGAACGCATCCACACCGACGGACTCGTAGAAGGCGCGCGCATTGAGGAAGTAACCTGGCACTGGGTAGAACACCATCGTGCGGTATCCCTGTGCCTTCAGCGCGGTGAAGACAGATCGTTTCACCCGTCCGGGAAGCTGGTGAAATACGTATTCGCCGTCGTCGCCGAACTCTTGCGGCCGCATCTGCGCAACGAGGGAGAACTCTGTTTTCCAAGTGCCGCCGGCCCAGGTGTGAACGCGCAGAGGCCCGCTTCGCGCGGCGTTGCTTGCGAACAGGATTTGTGGGACGACGCCGGGCCGCAGGGTGGCGGGCGGCAGCGTCGATTCCTCCAGCACGATGAAGATGTCAGGCCGGCCGTCCGCAGGGGAACGCAAGTTCTCGCCTTTGAGAATTGGCGCCGTGCCGAGCGTATCGACACGAAGGCCCGGCGGTGGCATCTGGGCCGACTTGACGAACGTTTCTAGCGTCGGCGGCCGTGGCGCCTTTTCCCAATTGAGCAGATTGCCATCCCAGTTGCTCATGGAGCCGGCATCCGCGATGGCCACAAGACCGAAGACGGCGACCGCGCCCTTCTCGAAGCGCGAGAAAATGCCGCGGCCAGAGAGCAACCGTTTGAGGTACCACGCCAAGCCTGCTGTCGTGATGAGCAGCGCGCCGGCGATCCGCCAGTCGTTGTAGGCGAGCATGAGCAGATTGCGGCGCAGGAAATAGTGGTCATAGGTGACCAGCGGCACGCCGATCAGTGAAAACTTCACCGTGCTAACCGCCAGCAGCAAGAGCGCGGGGACGAGCGATAACGCCAGTAACGTGAGCGGATGTTTGCCTCGTGCGCATCCGATGGCGAAGAATGGCGCCATGAACAGGCCGAGATAGGGGTCGAGGAACGTTACCGCATACAACACGGCGCCGGCGACGAGCAGGGCCGAGACCGCCAGCGAGAGATTCGTTCCCGAAAGCGATCCCGCGGTCTTCACGCCGTATATTTCCACACGAATGCGGGCGGCAGATTGCGCATCTCGAGAGCCACGAGTTTGCTCTTGGCGAACACATCCGTGAAGGGATTGTGCGGAAAATATGTGTAGGTGATGAGTTCTTGCACCATGCCGGCATTGTGCGCGCCCGCGATCGCGGCGCGCAGGCGGCCGAACTCCGGATTGTTCACGCTCGGAATACTGCTGACGACGACCGCGGGCTCCGACAGCGCGCCGAGAAAGGGAAGGGCGCAACTGGAGAGGATCGTGCGCTCGGGAAACTCCTGCTTCAAAAAGGCATAGCG
This sequence comes from Rhodospirillaceae bacterium, assembly GCA_965279655.1. Lineage (GTDB taxonomy): Bacteria > Pseudomonadota > Alphaproteobacteria > Rhodospirillales > Rhodospirillaceae > SCTM01. The sequence goes on along the minus strand of OZ257255.1, from coordinate 1,675,185 downwards.
CTTTGCATCGCGCTCCAAGCTGATGGTCGACTCCGGCAGCACGCGGGTAACGGAGCCGTACCCAGCGCCGAGTTCCACGATCGGAAGCGAGACCGCGCCGATGGCCTCTTGGAGGCGGCGCGCGAGCCAGCGCGAAGACTCGCACAGGGCGCCGATCGAGCCCCAGTCGGACGCGCGCGGAGACGACCGGCCAGGGCGCACGGCCCCCGGACGCAGCGTTGCAATTGCTTCGGAAGCATCCATCGAACGGCTCGTCAGTGCTGAAAGGCCAAGGTCTTGGCGGGGCGTAGCGGTTATATTGCAATAATATGACAGTGCTATTGGACTAATTTGTGACGGCCTCCGCCCGAGATTCCCGATTTGCGGCGCAAGCAAACGGAATCTCATTAAGCCATTGATAAATATGTTTAAATTGGACGGCGTGCGGAGCTATAGTCGTTCGGGGAGAACGTTTGCGCCCCTCTGAGGAATATTGAATGTCCGCCTTCTCCCCGCGCGCCTTGGCCTCATGACGGCCCCTTCGGGATTTGGCCTTCGCGACACATTGATCGCGACTGCAATCAACGTGATGTGGGGCTTCAATCTCATCGCCACCAAGATGGCGGTGCTCGCCACTAAGCCGCTCACCGCGGGCGCTCTCCGCCTCTTGATCGTGATCATCGTGTGCAGTCCCTACCTGCGCCGCGTGCCGGGCCGCATGGGCCTGGTGATGTTGTTTGCGTTCATCAACGGCGCCCTGTTTCTGATCGTCATGACTCTGGCCTTGAGCGTGAGTCGGAATGTCGGCGCGCTGGCCATCGGTGGGCAGTTGGGGATTCCATTCTCGCTGCTTCTTGGCATTGTCTTTCTGGGGGAACGCTTGTCCCGCCGCCAGGTGATCGGCACGCTCTTGGCGTTCGCAGGTGTCGTCGTCCTGGTGTTCGACCCGGTCGTGGTCGACGAATGGCGCGGCCTCGCGTTAATGACGCTAGGGGCCCTGATTTGGGCGGTGAGCAATCTCATCCAACGTCGTCTTGCCGGTGTGTCGGTGATGACGATGTTTGCCTGGAATGGTGTCGTGGGCGCCGCTGTCCTGATACCGCTCAGCCTTTTACTGGAAATGGACGCGGTACTGTTGGTGCCGGAAATCCCGGCGTCTGCCTTCGCCTGGATTGCGTTTTCCGCGCTTGGCTCAACGGTGGTAGGGCAGGGCGCCATGGCGTGGCTGTTGCAACGTCATCCGGTGTCTTCGGTCATGCCGCTGAGTCTTGCGGCGCCGGTCGTGGCTGTTTTGGCGAGCAGCGCGATTTTTGATACGGCAATCACGCCCTTGATGATGCTGGGCGGGGTGATGGCCATCGGCGGCGTGGGACTACTGACGATCACGCGTCGGCAGGTACCGGTGGAAGCTGCGGGGCTCTAGGCCAGAGCTCATTGACTTGGCGAAGGCCGGCTTGATAGGGGTTAACACTCAAACTCGACGGATTGAACCCATGCGCCGCGCCGCCATTGTTGCTCCTTTGCGTACCGCCGTCGGGAAGTATCTCGGCAGCCTCGCCAAGATCCCCGCTGGGGAACTCGGCGGCATGGTGATCAAGGCTTTGGCGGAACGCACCAAGATCGATCCGATGCGCATCGACGACGTGGTCTTCGCCCAGGGCTACGCCAATGGAGAGGCGCCGTGTGTGGCGCGCTATTCGCTGCTGGCTGCCGGCTTGCCGATTGAAATTCCTGGCGTACAGCTTGATCGGCGCTGCGGCAGCGGACTGCAGGCGGTGATCGATGCGGCCATGAGGATTCAGACCGGGGCCGCGGACGTCGTCATTGCTGGCGGCGTCGAGAGCATGAGTCTGGCAGAATACTATACCAACGAGATGCGCGCCGGCGCGCGTATGGGCTCTGTCACCTTTCATGACCGCATCGCCCGTGGACGTGTCATGTCCCAGCCGATCGCGCGTTTCGGCGTCATCTCGGGCATGATCGAGACCGCGGAGAATTTGGCGAAAGACTACAGCATCACGCGCGAAGAGTGTGACGCCTACGCGGTCGCCAGCCACCAGCGTGCCACGGCGGCATGGGCGGCCGGAAAGTTCGATGATGAACTCGTCCCGGTGCCCGTACCGCAGAAGAAGGGTCAGCCGCCCGTGATGTTCGTCAAAGACGAGGGCATTCGGGAAGACGCGTCCATGGACACCTTTGGCAAGCTGCCGCCGATTGAGAAAGGCGGCGTGGTCACCGCCGGCAATGCCAGCCAACAGAACGACGCCGCCGCCGCATGCCTGGTGGTGGCGGAGGATAAGCTGAAGGAACTCAATCTCGAGCCCATGGGCTGGTTCGTCGGCTGGGCGGCTGCGGGCTGCGAGCCCTCGCGTATGGGCATCGGTCCGGTACCGGCCGTGGAGCGCCTGTTCGCGCGCACCAAGTTTTCCTGGAAGGACATCGATCTTGTCGAACTCAACGAGGCCTTCGCGCCGCAGGTGCTGGCGGTGTTGAAGGGCTGGAAGTGGGATGACCGCGAGAAGTTGAACGTCAACGGCTCCGGCATTTCTCTCGGCCATCCCATCGGCGCCACCGGCGGACGCATTCTCGCGTCCCTGTTGCGCGAGCTTCAGCGCCGCAAGGCGCGCTACGGTCTCGAGACCATGTGCATCGGCGGCGGGCAGGGTATCGCCGCGATCTTCGAACGCGCGTAAGCGGAGAGCGCCCATGGCCGCCATGCACAACGACGTGACGGCGCGGCTCGGGATCTCCTATCCGATTGTCCAGGGCGGCATGCAGTGGGTCGCCACGGCCGAATTGGCGTCGGCGGTCTCGAACGCGGGCGGGCTCGGTATTCTCACGGCGCTCACCCAGCCCGACCCGGACGCGCTGCGCAATGAGATCGCGCGCTGCCGGTCCATGACGGACAAGCCTTTCGGCGTGAATCTCACGATACTTCCGTCGATCAAGCCGGTTCCATACGAGGCCTATCTCGATGCCATCGTCGACAGCGGTGTGAAGATCCTGGAGACCGCGGGCAATAATCCCAAGGCGTTCATGCCGAAGGTGAAGGCGGCGGGCATCACTGTCGTTCACAAGTGCACCTCCGTGCGTCATGCGCTTTCCGCCGAGAAGGTTGGCGTCGACATCGTCAGCATCGACGGCTTCGAGTGCGCCGGTCATCCGGGCGAGGACGATACGCCGGGGCTTATCCTGATCCCGGCCGCCGTGCGCGTGCTCAAGATTCCCGTGATTGCCTCGGGTGGGATTGCGGATGGCCGCGGCATGGCGGCGGCGCTGGCTCTGGGTGCGCAGGGCATCAACATGGGAACGCGTTTCCTGTGCACGCAGGAGGCGCCCGTGCATCTCGACATCAAGGAATACATCGCGCGCGGCTCCGAACGGGACACGGTGCTCATCTATCGAAAGTTCAAGAACACCGAGCGGGTGTTCCGCAACGCGATCTCCGAGCAGGTGGTTGAGATTGAGCGGCGGCCCGACACGGTTTTCGAGGACATCCGCGAACTCGTTGCCGGTCAGCGGGGCCGCAAGGGCCTTCAGAGCGGCGACGTGAACGCGGGTCTCATCTGCGCCGGCATGGCCGCCGGGCTGATCGACGACATTCCGACCTGTGCGGAAGTGATCGAACGGATCGTCGCCGAATGCCGCGCGCAGTTGCGCACCGCGGTGGCGCAAGCAGCGGGATAGGACATACAAGCGTCTTGCGTCCGAGACGCCGACCCCACATCCTGACCGCCGCATGTTGAAAATCCATCGTTATGTCGGTCTGGTTCTCGGTGCCTGGCTCACGCTCGTGGGCTTTTCCGGCGCCGTTCTGGTGTTCTGGAAAGAGATCGATCAGCGAACGACGCCGATGAGTCTCGTGACGCAGGCCGGGCCGGATCGCCCGGACTTCGATCAGGCCATCGCCCACGTGCAGGCCGCGTACCCGGATCGCGTGATCCTGTCGTACAACCGGCCGAACCTGGATCCACGGGAAAGCCTGCGATTCACCCTCACCAAGCCGAATCCGAAACGGCCCCTCGGCGGCGACGGGGAATCGCTCTCCGATCTCGAAGTATTCGTCGATCCGCACACCACGCAGATCCTCGGTGCGCGCCCCTATCACATTGGTTGGCGGTATCTTCAGTCGTTCCACAAGGAACTGCTGGTGCCTGGCACGGGGGAGCGCGTGCTGGGCGTGCTCGGCCTTATCGTGCTCACAACGGCGATCGCGGGCATCGTCCTGTGGTGGCGCGACAACAAGAAGCGTCCGGCGCGCGGCCTGCAAATCCGCTTGAGTTCGTCGAAGCCGCGACTGATCCGCGACTTCCATACGGTCATTGGTATCTACGTTGCGCTCATCATCGCATTTCAGGCGACCACGGGCGCTTTGGTGGCGGATTGGTTCCAGGTGCGCACCTTCGTCCTCGGCTTCTTTGAACCGCCGATGCCCTTCGCGCCGCCGCCGGCGGTGCCGGAAACCCGCGTCACCGCCAATCAGGCGCGCGATGCAGCACTCGCCCTCTATCCCGACCACGATACGACGATGATCGAGCTGCCGCGCAATCCCGGCGGCATCTACAACGTGCGCTTGTTTCCGCGTACGGCCGACAAGACCGATCACATGCGGCAGGCGCTGGTGTCCGGGCTTTCCGGCAAAGTCGTGCGCGTGTTCGATCCCGATCAGGTGTCGCTGCCGGCGCGCATCATGAATCTGTGGATGATCTGGATCCACAACGGCAATTTCTTCCAATTGCCGGGAAAGATCGTGATCCTGATTGGCGGCCTCGGCCTAGGGACGTTATTCCCGACGGGCCTTTATATCTGGTGGCGCAAGCGCCCCAGCCGGCGGAAAGCGCCGCGGGCGACACCCGCGGCGCAACCGTCGTAACTAACCCTCGGAAAACTCGACGAGTTCATAGCTTCCGTAGCCGGTCTTGTTGCGCAGATATCCGCGCACTTCGGCGCGTACGAATACCAGGTTCGGATGCGTGCACCAGATGTCTTCCGAACGGGCATTTCCGCTCGGATGCGGCGTGCCGCCGCCTTCGACCGGGAAGCGATAGTGGTGTGCATCGAAGGTGCCCGCTGGCGTGGTGATCTTTTCCGGGCCGACATACTCGATCGTCATGCCTGAACTCACGCCGATCATGGGGCCGCTCGCGCCGTCGAGCAGAGGCGAGGAAGAGAGGCTCAGCGCTGGGCTTTTCTGGATCTTCTGCGGGTTCGAGTGGTCGTACCTCGCCAGTTGCAAGGCATCGTTGGCCAAGGGGTGCGCGCCCATGGTCACGGCGGGGCTCGCCAATTTCACCGTCTGATGCACGTGGCCGAACGTGGTGTTGTACACGTCGCATTCCGCCTCGGTATCGGTCACGCGAATCAGGCCCGTGCCGAGAAACTTGCCGCCTACAGAGAGACGAACGAAGCAGTCCAACGGGCGAAACTTTGAATCCATGGTCAGCGTGACATCGCGTTCCACTTGGATGTCGTCCATCTCGGAATGAGCGCGCAAGGTGATCTGCCCATCCTTGCGATAGCTGTAGCTGAACCACTCGCGGCCGCGCTCCTGCTTCTCGTCACCGACGTAGATGATTTTGCCGCGGATGTTGCGGGCGGTGGGGTGCGTTCCTTTCGCGATCGCCTTGAACGGCTTCGTGTCGTGTTCGGCCGCAGAGGCGCGGCCCCCGCTGGCGGCCATCGCTGTTGCGGCAAGGAAGAGAGAACGACGATCGAGTCTCACAGTGCACCTCCCGAGTGAGTGATAAGGAACTCAGGGTAGCACTACGCGAGGCTTACTCCGCAATGTCTTCGAGCGCGCGTCCGGTTGTTGCGGGTGCGAAGAAGGCGATGATCAAAATCATGACCAGCATCGCGGCGCTGACCACGGCGAACATCGCCGTCGGACCGTGATCCTTCAGCACCGGCAACAGCACGAACGGCATTGCCGCGGTCGACAGCCGACTGATCCCATACGCGGCGCTCGACGCGGTGGCGCGCACAGAGGTGGGGAAAAGCTCGCCCTGGAAGGTATGGAACGCATTCGAAAACACGTTGCTGATCAAGGTGTAGAGAATGCCGATCACGCCGATGGCAACAGGGCTGCTGGCGTTCCCCAGGGCGAGCCCCAGGATGCCCATAAGTGTCGATGTTCCAACGATTAACCAGCGTCGATCGATCCGCTCGATCACCAGCACCGACAGCGCGGAACCCACCGGATAGCCGATAAAAGCGATGGTGGTGTAAGTCAGCGATGTGAGGACCGAATAGCCCTTCGCCGCCAGTACCAAGGGTACCATGGTCCCGAAGCCATAATAGCCGGCGGTCTGGAAGACTTGGAAGGCACAGAACATCAGGGTGCGTTTGCGGTAGGCATCGGAGAACAACAAACGTAAGCCTGCGCGCAACTGCGAGAGCCCGTCGGCGTGAAGCGTTGGTGATGACTCTATGAGTTTTGCTGATGCCCCCGGCACGCCGGCGATGTAGTCCGTGATTTGCTCCGCCTCCTTCATGCGCCCGACAGACGCCAGCCAGCGGGGCGATTCGGGCAGCACGCGCTGTGCAATCCAGATCGTCAGGCCGCCAAGACCGCCGATCACGAACAGCCAGCGCCACCCGTCGATATCCCACAGGTGAGTCGGCACGATCACGCGCGCGAGCAGGCCGAGCGCCGGAATGCCGACAAAGCCGACCGTGTAAGCCCAGGAGATCAAGATGCCGCGCCGCCGCGCCGGCAGGACCTCGCTCAGGTAGGCATCCGACAGCGGCAACTGCGCGCCGATGCCGACGCCGGCGAGGCAGCGGGTGACAATCAGGAACGTCGCATCTGGGCTAAAGGCGCCGAGCAGCGTGAAGACGGAGTAGATCGCGAGATTGATGAGATAGGCTTTCCGGCGTCCCAGACGATCCGCCACCGCGCCCATGCAGGTCGCACCGAAGAACATGCCCAGGAAGCTCGATCCTAACACCAGAGGCAGTTGGGCGCCGCTGAAGCCAAAGGACGTGGTCAGCACGGTGCTCAGCACGCCGGCCAGGAACACGTCGAACAGGTCGAAGAAGAGACCCAGACCGACGATCACCAGGGTCCGGATGTGAACCCGTGTCAAAGGCAGGCTGTCGAGCCGGTCGCCGATTGTGCGCTGTGTCATGCAATGCCCCCATGCGTATCCTGCCGCGACTTCCCACCGCGTGCAAACCCCGCGAGAATGGGTCGGGGCAGGGAGGGGACGGTTTTGACGCGTGTACGCCTGATCGTGGGGAGTTCCAGCGGCAACTTTGTCGAATGGTTCGACTGGTTCACCTATTCGGCCTTCTCCCTCTACTTCGCCAATATCTTCTTCCCGACCGGCGACGAGACCTCGCAGCTCCTCAAGGCCGCGGCGATATTCGCCGCCGGGTTCATCGTGCGTCCCCTCGGCGGCTGGCTGATGGGGCGCTATGCCGACGTCGCCGGACGTCGCAAGGCGATGGCCGTCTCCATGCAGTTCATGAGTGCGGGCTCCCTCTGCGTCGGGCTGACGCCGGGCTATGAACAGATCGGTATCCTCGCGCCCGTGATCCTCCTCGCTGCCCGCGTTCTGCAGGGCTTGAGCATGGGCGGCCAATACGGCAGTTGCGTCACATACATAAGCGAGGTGGCGACGCGGGAGCGGCGGGGATTCCTGGCGAGCTTTCAATATGTCACGCTGATCCTAGGCCAGTTGAGCGCGATGGCGCTGTTGATCGTGTTGCAGCAAGTGCTGACGCCGGAGCAGTTGTCCGCGTGGGGATGGCGGGTGCCGTTCATTCTCGGCGGCATTGCGGCCTTGGTGGCCTTGCGCGTCTTACTCAGGCTCGAAGAGTCGCAATCTTTCGAGGCGGTGCGGGATACAGCCTCCACCGTACCCGCATGGCGCACGTTGCGCGCGCACTGGCGCGAGGTGCTGACGGTGATCGGCCTGACCATCGGCGGCGCGGTCGGATTCTATTCCTTCACGACCTATATGCAGAAATTTCTGACGTTAACGGCGGGGCTTTCGAAAGACGTCGCCACACAGATCACCGCCGTGGGCCTATTCTTCCTGATGCTGTTGCAGCCGGTGATGGGTGCGTTGTCGGATCGCATCGGCCGGCGACCGCTCTTGATCGCATTCGGCGCGCTCGGCGTGCTGGGAACTTATCCGCTGATGCAGGCCATCAGCATCGTCACCGATGGGTTTCAGGCGACGTTGCTCGTGATCGTCGCCATGGCGATCCTCGCTCCCTACACGGCGATCAGCGGTGTTTATAAGGCGGAACTATTCCCGACGCAGATCCGCGCACTTGGCGTCGGCTTGCCTTACGCGATGGTTGGTTCAGTCTTCGGCGGCACAGCGGAATTCATTGCGCTTTGGCTGAAGCAGCAGGGCGTCGAGACCGTGTTCTTCTGGTACGTCACCGCGAGCTTCGGCGTGGCCCTGGTTACGGCGCTGCTGATGTCCGAGACCAAGGCGCGCGGATTGATCGCGGACTAACGGCTATTTCTTGCCCTCGGCCTTCATCACCTGTTCGAAATAGGTGAACTCGTCGGACATGGGGCGCGGGTCGTCCGCCGGCGGCGGTTCACGGAACAGCGCGTACTCCGGCTTCGCCAGCAGGTCCTTGATCTGCTGCGGCATGTCGTCGATCCCCTTCGTCCGCCAGCCGTAGGTGCTGAAGATCAGATAGCCCGGGCGCTCGCCCATCTTCATCCACGGCATCCAATGGGAGAACCGGTACCAGGAGAGGTGCAGACTGGTGAGCGGCTTTTCCGAATCATTCAGCAGCTCTTTCTTCTGCACGAAGTGGGTATAGACCTCCATCGCCTGCGAATGGCCGCCGAACGCTTCGGCGAAGTCCTTGCCCTGCGGCGGCGGCTGATACACCGGCGTCGGCAGGTTGCGCACCACCAGATCGCCGAGAATCTCGCCGCTGAACTTGTACGGCTTGCCGTCGCGGGCGTACGGGAAGAGCGGGGGCAGATTGACCGGGTCGTTCATCACCGGCACCACTTTCACCGTCTTGCCGGTATGCGGGTTGTCCCAGGTCTCGACAATCTTCCCGGTCGCGGGATCAAGGAACATCATCAGTTCACGCGAGACGACGCGATATCCGGTGCCGCGTTGGGGGTCCGTCACCGAGGGGCAACGCCGGATGTTGATGCCGATCACGTCGAACAGCAGGCGATCTGCCTCCCATTCGACACGGCTGAAAACTTTGCCTTTCCACACCGCGTAGCCGATGAAGTCCGGCTTGAGGGAGCCGCAGGCGATCTTCTTGCTCGCCAGGATGCCGTCCTCCGGCTTTGTGAGATCGAGCGGTCTGGCTTGGGCGGACGCCATCAGCCCGAGCGCTACTCCGAGAATTACGAACACGCGCATATGATCCCCCCATGCTCCGATGCACGAGCATCGCGAACCGCTGTACGCGGGGTCAAGGTCCGTTTGTCACAACGGCCGAGTTGCGGCGATCAACTGGGCGGTATTCTCGAGCCCCGCCATATTGCGGCAAAGGGATAAGACCTCTGATGCCTTGACCGCCGAAAGCACGCCTTCCGCCAGTGCGGTGAATTTTCGGTCGATCTCCGCGTCGCTCATGGGGGCCCGTGCGCTGCCGAGGGCGTGGTCCGCGAATTCGTCTAAGCGCCGGCCATCCTCGAGGATGATCGTTACCCGCGCCTGATCCGGCTTCAGGTCCGCATCCGCGCGCGCTGTGATCCGGCTGCGCAAGGCCGCGACCTGCGGGTCCTGCACGGTGGCGGTCCGGAATTCCTTCTCGCCCGCGGCACCGGTGATCAGCGCGGCCGCCAGCGCATGAGGCACGCTCAGTTTCCCCTCGAGTCCGTTCGTGGGCGTGGCCTTGTTCGCGACTTCCAATGTCATCGGATGCACCAGCGCTTCGACACGGACAATCTGCCCGGCATCGACGTGGGATTTTTCGCGCGCACGCAGAACCGCCGTGAGCGCCGCGTGCAGCACGAGCCCGCAGGCGAATGGCTTATAAGTATTGAGCGCGGCTTCATAGCGTTCGCCGAGGCCGTCGGTGACGGCATGAAGATCGCGCACGTCGGTCGTCACCTGCGCCCAGCCGATCGCGCTCTCGATCATATGCGGCGAGGTCTCGAAATTGCGTGAAGCGAGGAGGGCCGCCGTGAGGCCGTTGCTCGCGGCACGCCCGGCATTGAAGCCTTTCGCCATGGAGCCCAGCGCCTCGCGTAGTCCCACGGGTTGCGAAGCGGCGAGACCCAACGCCCACACCAACTGCTGCTCGCTGAGTCCGAGAACTTTGCCGGCTGCCGCCGCCGCACCGAACACACCCGCCGTGCCGGTGATGTGCCATCCGCGCCGATAGTGCGCCGGCGACACCGCATTGCCGATCCGGCACGATGTTTCGACGCCCAGGCTCAGCGCGACGAGAAACGCCTTCCCGTCCACCGGCTTCAGGTCCGCCAGGGCGAGCAGGACCGGCAGCACGGTCGTGGAAGGATGGATCAGTGTATTCGGATGCGTATCGTCGAAGTCCAGCACATGACCGGCGATGCCGTTGATCAGAGCCGCCGTCATCGCATCGCAGCGTTCGGCGCGCGCGACCAACCCGGCCTGCGTCCCGCCCGATACGGGCCCGAGGGCGGCGATGGCCGCCTCCACCGGCGCCTCGCGCGAACCGCCGATGCAGGCGCCCATCCAGTTCACTAGCGTGCGCACAGCCTCACGCCGCACTTTGTCCGGCAGGTCGTCGTAACGTGTACGCGCCAGGAAGGCGGCGAGGGGACGGGTCACGTCATCCATCGGCAAACCATAGCGGATTTGCCGGTCTTCCGCGTACATTCGTGTTGTGAGGGAGGGCCCCATGACCCGATGGATGCGACGCAAGCCGGCCGATCTCGCGGCGGTGGCCCCCGGCCAGCGCCTGAAGGCGACTCTGAGTTGGCCGCATCTGATCGCGCTTGGCGTGGGCGCCATTGTTGGCACCGGCATCTACACGCTGATCGGCGTCGGTGCGAATCTCGCCGGACCGGCGGTGATCGTCTCCTTCCTGGTCGCGGGCGTGGTCTGCGCCTGCGCCGCGCTCGCCTACGCGGAGTTGGCCACGGCCATGCCGGTCTCCGGCGGCGCGTACACCTATAGCTACGCCGTCCTGGGGGAGGGGTTCGCCTGGATCGTCGGCTGGAGTTTGATCCTGGAATACTCGCTGGTCGTGAGTGCGGTGGCGGTCGGCTGGTCCGGTTATGCGGTGGGATTCCTGAAGGGGCTCGGTGTGGATTTACCGGTTGCGCTGACCGTCGGCCCTCACGCCGGTGGGCTCGTGAACCTTCCCGCCATCTTCATCATCGCCGTGGTCGCAGGGCTCCTCGCATTGGGAACCCGCGAGAGTGCGACCGTGAATGCGGTCCTCGTGGTGATCAAGATCGCGGCCCTCCTGCTCTTCATCGCCGTCGCCTTGCCGCACTTCGACATGGCCCACTTCGAGCCCTTCATGCCCTACGGCTTCACAAAGCATGACGACGGCGGCATGGAGCGCGGCGTGATGGCGGCGGCGGCCATCATCTTCTTCGCCTTCTACGGTTTCGACGCCATCGCCACGGCGGCGGAAGAAACCAAGAACCCGGCGCGCGATCTCTCCATCGGTATCGTCGGCTCTATGGTGGCCTGCACGATCCTGTATGTCGTCGTCGCGGGTGTGGCCGTGGGCGCGATCACCTTCACGGCCTACGCCACCAGCCCGGAGCCCCTGGCGCTGATCTTGCGGGAACTGGGGCAGGGGCGCATGGCGGGCGTTGTCGCCGCCGCTGCGGTCGTCGCCCTGCCGACCGTGCTACTCGCATTCCTCTATGGCCAAAGCCGCATCTTCTTTGTGATGGCGCGAGATGGATTGCTGCCGTCGTCGCTCGCCGTTGTCGATGCGAAGCGCGGTACACCGATCCGGGTCACCATCGTCACCGCTGTTCTCTTGAGCGCGCTCGCGGGCATCGTCCGGCTGGACGAGATCGCTGCCCTGGCGAATGCCGGGACGCTGGCGGCCTTTACGGCGGTCGCGGTATGCATGCTCGTGCAGCGGAAGCGGGGCGTGATCGGCACTACCTTCCGCACGCCCGCGGCCTGGATCGTCGGGCCTGTGGCGATCCTCGGCTGCCTCTATCTCTTCTGGAGCCTGCCGACGCGCACGCAACTCTGGTTCCTGATCTGGAACGCGGCGGGCCTTGCGATCTACCTGCTCAGTGGGAGACGCGCGCGAGCAGGGTGACGAGTTCCGCCGCTTTCTCGCGCTGCGCAGCGGCGTCGCCGTTGACGATCGCGCCTTCAATGCAGTGGTGGAGATGATCCTTCAGAATCTCGCTCTCCACCTTCGACAGCGCCGCCTTGATCGCCGCGATTTGCGTCAGCACGTCGATGCAGTAGCGGTCCTCCTGCACCATCTTCGTGACCCCGCGCACCTGCCCCTCGACTCGGTTGAGGCGGCTGACGAGTCCCGGCTTATGTTTGGCGGCCATGGCGAACTCCTTGGTCTAGTGTCCAATATATACCCCCATGGGGTATTTGACAAGATACCCCTCCAGGGGTATATGCGAGGCCATGGAACACGCTCACCGACACGACCACGACCACCATGATCACGGTGCCGCGACCGATCCGGTCTGCGGCATGAAGGTCGATCCCGCGACCGCGCGCCATCACAGCGACCACGCCGGGACGCGCCGTTTTTTCTGCAGCAACGGCTGCAAGACGAAGTTCGACGCAGACCCCGCCAAATACCTGCGGCCCAAGCCGGTGTCGCTGCCGACAGATGCCGACGCGATCTACACCTGCCCCATGCACCCGGAGGTGCGGCAGAAGGGGCCGGGCACATGCCCCAAGTGCGGCATGGCGCTGGAGCCGGAAATGCCGACCGCCGCGCCGGTCGAGAATCATGAACTGAAAGACTTCCGCCGCCGCCTCTGGATTTGCGCCGCGTTGACCGCGCCGCTGTTCGTGGTGGAGATGGGCAGCCACACCCTGGGAATACACGCGCCGGGTTGGGCGCAATTCGCGCTGGCGACTCCTGTGGTGCTGTGGGGCGGTTGGCCGTTCTTCCAACGCGGCTGGGAATCCGTCCGCACAGGTCATCTCAACATGTTCACCCTTATCGCGCTCGGCACCGGCATCGCGTGGCTGTTCAGCGCGATCGCGTTGATCGCGCCGGAGTTGGTCCCGGAGGCAATGCGTGTGAACGGCTTGGCGCCGGTCTACTTCGAGGCATCGGCGGTGATCGTGACCCTGGTGCTCGTGGGCCAGGTATTGGAATTACGCGCGCGGGAGCAGACCTCCGAAGCCATGCGCGCCCTGCTCAATCTTGCACCGACGTCGGCCTTGCGCGTCAGTGAGGATGGGGCGGAAGAAACCATCGATGTCGCCGCAATCCATGTAGGTGATCGCCTGCGCGTGCGCCCAGGCGAGAAGATCCCCGTCGACGGTTCTGTGGTCGTCGGCCGCGCCGTGGTGGACGAATCCATGATGACCGGCGAATCCATGCCGGTGAAGAAATCTCCCGGTGAAGGCGTCTACGCCGCGTCGCTCAATACCACCGGGTCCTTCGTGATGCGGGCGGAACGCGTCGGCGCGGAGACATTGCTGTCCCGAATCGTGCAGATGGTGGCGCAGGCCCAGCGCAGCCGCGCTCCGGTGCAACGCCTCGCGGATCAAGTGTCCCAATGGTTTGTACCGACCGTCATCGCAGCGGCCGCCGCCGCCTTCGCCGCATGGATGACCTTCGGGCCGGAACCACGCATGTCCTACGCCCTTGTGGCCGCCGTATCGGTGCTGATCATCGCATGCCCCTGCGCGTTGGGTCTTGCCACACCCATGAGCATCATGGTCGGCGTCGGGCGTGGCGCCCAGGAAGGTGTGCTGATTCGCGACGCGGAAGCCCTGGAACGCTTCGAGAAGGTCGACACGCTGCTCATCGACAAGACCGGCACCTTGACCGAAGGCAAACCCGCTGTCACCGCGATCAAGCCGAGTGCGGGGTTCAGCGAAGAGGAAATCCTGCGCCTGGCGGCGAGTGTCGAGCGTGCCAGCGAGCATCCGCTCGGTGCGGCCCTCGTCGCCGCCGCCAAAGCGCGCGAGTTGAGCTTGGCAACCGCGAGCGAGTTCGATTCGGATGCGGGTCGGGGCGTGCAGGGGCGCGTCGATGGCCGTCTCGTTCGTGTCGGCAGCGCCTCGTTCACCGGCGCTACGGATGTCGCGAATGAACTGCGAGCGTCGGGCGCGACCGCGATCTTCATCTCTGTCGATGGCGCTTTCGCCGGTGTATTCGGAATCGCCGATCCAATTAAGGCGACCACCGCGCAAGCACTTGCCGATCTGCGCGCCGAAGGCCTCCGCATTGTCATGCTCACCGGCGATCATCGCGGCACCGCCGAAGCCATCGCGCGCCAGCTCGGGATCACCGAGATCGAGTCTGAAGTCATGCCGCAGGACAAGGCTGCCGCCGTTACGCGTCTGCGCGGCGAGGGTCGCACGGTCGCCATGGCGGGCGACGGCGTGAACGATGCCCCCGCCCTTGCCGCCGCCGATATCGGTGTGGCGATGGGCACCGGGACGGACGTCGCCATGGAAAGCGCCGGCATCACCCTTGTGAAGGGGGACCTTTCGGGCCTGGTGCGTGCGCGGCGTCTATCCCGGGCGACCATGCGCAACATCCGCCAGAACCTGTTCCTCGCCTTTGCCTACAACGCCGCAGGTGTGCCGATCGCGGCGGGTGTGCTCTATCCGGCATTCGGCCTGACCCTGAGCCCCTCCATCGCCGCCGCGGCCATGGCGCTGTCGTCCGTCAGCGTGATCGCGAACGCCCTGCGTTTGCGCCGGACACCCTTGTGAGCTACCCTCACGCGTCGGTGGGGACCCATGGCTGATCGCGCCAAAATTCATCGGATGCTGCGCTGTGTGACGGCCGCCCTCGTGCTGGTGGCATCGGTCGCGTGGTCGTCCCTTGCTCCGCTGCATGCGGACGGTCCGACCCTGCAACCCGTCAAGACAGCTGCCGCGCCCTGCCATGAGCACGCGGCGCCGGTCCAAATGGACGCGGCCTGTGATGCCCTGTGCGCCGTCGCCGCTCCCGGTCACTTCATCGGCCAGTTGGGCTGCGCGCCGCAGCTCGATGCCGCGAAGCTGACCATCCCACCGGTCGCGGCCGCCATCGCCGGGCCCCGTCTCGCGCGCGCACTCACCTATCCGCCGCCGGTCCGCCGGTCCGACGGTCCACCGCTCTATCTCGCCACGCAGCGCCTGCGCATCTAGCCCGCACGGATGACCACCGCGATTCCCACAGGGGAATTGCGCCTGTCCTCCAGTGCGAGTGATCCCCGTGAAACGACACATCCTGTCCGCGCTTGGCGCGGCGCTCCTGCTCTCCGCGTGCGCGTCCTCGAAGGCGCCGCCGCCCATGACCGATCTGCGCGCCTCCGTCGGCCCGCGTGCCGGCGGCGATCTCGCCGCCTTCGCCACGCCGGCTGAACGGCACGCCGCGCGCCAGCAAACGGCGACCCTGCTCAAGGGCGAGTTGACCCTCGACGCCGCCCTCAAGATCGCCCTTCTGAACGCGCCGAAGTATCAGGGCCTTTACGCCCGCCTGAACGTCGCCGCTGCGGAACGTTCCGGGTCGACCCAGTTCGCCAATCCGCTTTTGATCATCGGGCAAGAGCCGACGCCTGCCGGCGTTCTCGGCGGATTCCAGATCGGCCTCGCTGCGACGCTCATTGACCTTCTCTCCCACGCTGGACGTACCACGGCGGCCGGCGGCGTGTATGAAGCGGAACGATTGGCCGTCGCGGCCGACGTCGTCGCGGCAGCAACGGACGTCCGCACCGCCTATGTGGAAGCTGTCGCCGCGTCCCATGTCCGTGCCGTGAAGCAGGAATTGGACACGGCGGCGCATACAGCTGCCGCTCTGGCGCAGCGCTTCCATGCGGCGGGCAACATTGCGCTCGTGCGGTTGCGCGAAGAACAAGCCGCCGCCGCCGACGCCGCGCTCGCGCTTTCGGATGCGGAGCTAGCCGAGGTGCGCGCGCGGGAATCGCTGGCCTTGACGATGGGTGTGGACGCTGGCGGCGATTGGAAAACGCCCGCCGTGCTGCCTGAGGCAAAGCCCACGGCTGCGGAGGGAGCCATCGATCAGCGTCTGGACGTGCTCGCCGCCCGCGCTGCCGCGAAGGCGGCGTTGGGCGAGTTGAAACTGCGCACGGGCCTCCGCCTGTGGCGGGAAATCAATCTCGAGGCGGTTGCCGAGAGTGAGGGCGACGGTGAGTGGGCCATCGGCCATCGCTTAGAGATTGCCTTGCCGATCTTCAATCAAGGCAAACCGCAAGTCGCCACGGCGGCCGCGGCGGCCTTGAAAGCCGAATACGCACGCGAAGCAGTTGAGCAGGGCGCGGCTTCGGAAATCCGCATCAGTCGCGTCGCGTTCAAACAGGCGGAACAGCGGCTGGAGCGCTATCGCAAGGAAATCCTCCCGCTCCATGACGAGATCGTCGAGCTCAAACTCAAGGAATACAACTACATGCTGGTCGGCGCTTTCGAGGTGCTGACGGCGCGGCAAGACTCGGCGCATGCACAGGTCGGCTACGTCGAAACCTTGCGTGACTATTGGAAGGCGCGGGTCGCTCTCGACAGCGCTCTCGGCGGCGGCACGCCCGCCGGACTCATCGCGACGGAGATCACGCCATGAAATGGAATCGACGCAACCTTCTGGGCACCTTTGCGGGCGTTGCCGGCACGGCGTTGAGCACGTCCGCACGGGCGCAGGGCACCCGTGCCGCGGTCGTCACGCTGGGCGCAACCACGCTGCCCTTTAAGCTCAAGGACGGCGTAAAGGAATTCCATCTTACCGCGGAGGAGATCGAGCACGAATTCGCGCCGGGCACGAAGATCAAGGCCTGGGGGTACAACGGCCGCACGCCGGGGCCGACCATCGAGGCGACGGAAGGGGACAGGGTCCGCATTCTTGTCACCAACCGGCTCAAGGAGCACACATCGATCCACTGGCACGGCGTTCTGCTGCCGAACGGCATGGATGGCGTCGGCGGCCTCACGCAGCCCCACATCGCGCCAGGCGAAACCTTCGCCTATGAGTTCACCCTCCGCCAGCACGGCACGCAGATGTACCACCCGCATGCGGATGAACTGGTGCAGATGGCCATGGGGATGATGGGCTTGTTCATCATCCATCCGCGCGATGGTTCCCGCGCGGTGGATCGGGACTTCGGCATGATCCTGCACAATTGGGCGGTGCATCCGGGCACCTATCGCCCCGATCCCGCCGTGATGACCGACTTCGACCTGTGGAGCATCAACAGCAAGGTGTTTCCTGCGATTCCGCCGATGGTGGTGCGCACGGGCCAGAAGGTGCGCATCCGCGTCGCCAACCTGAGCATGCACGAGCATCCCATGCATATTCACGGCTTCCGCATGAAGGTGACGGGGACAGACGGCGGTCCCGTGCCGGAGTCCGCGCAGTTCTCTGAAGTCACCACGCTCATCCCGGTGGGAGCGATCCGCGATATCGAATTTGTCGCGGACGAGCCGGGCGACTGGCCGTTCCATTGTCACAAGACCCATCACACCATGAACGCCATGGGCCACGATGTGCCCAATCCGATCGGCGTGAAGCAGTCCGACCTGATGCCGAAAATGGCGGCTCTGCTGCCGGGCTATATGCCCATGGGAGAGGCGGGCATGGCGGAACACCAAATGCATGCCGGTCATATGGAAGGGCCGGAAAACACCATGCCGATGATGACCGGGACCGGGCCGTTCGGGCCCCTGGAAATGGGCGGCATGTTCACACTTATCAAGGTGCGCGACGGGATCAGCGCCTATGACGATCCAGGACATTACAACCACCCGGCGGGCACGCGCGCCTACCGTGTCGCCGGCAATACGCCTAAGATCGGCCATGACCACTAAGGGAGGACCAGCCATGAGAACGTTTTTGTTGGGAACCGTGTGTGCCGTCATCGTTTCCGCCGGCGCCTCGGCGCATATCTACATCAACGAGAAGACCGCGCCCGCGGGCTACAAGCAGGACATCACCCTGCGCGTGCCGCACGGCTGCGGCGCCAGCCCGGTCAAGGAAGTGCATGTGCAGATCCCGCCCAACGTGACCGGGGTCATGCCCGAAATGAACCGGGACTGGAAGATTGAGATCAAGAACCGCAAGCTCGACAAGCCCATGCAGGGCGAGGGCGGCGTGACCCTGACCGAGACGGTCGACGAGATCATCTGGAAGGAACCCGCCAGCACCATCCCGGCCTCCGGCTACTTCGACAGCTTCCATTTCCGTGTGAGCCTGCCCAAGGAAGAGGGTCAGGTGCTGTTCTTCAAGTCCTATGCCGTCTGCGTCCAGGGCGACGACAAGTATGTCGACATCCCGAAAGAGCCGTTGCATGCGTCGATGCCGGACTTCGCTAAGAAGTTCGGCGCCTTCATGCGTTCGGTCAAAGGGCCTGCCCCGTATGTCGTGCTAATCAAGCCGGACCGACCCCAATATCCGTGGGAAGCCATGGAAGTGACGGCGGCGGAAGCGGCCCAGGCCGCCAAAGCCGCGGCGAAGTAGGGGTTCCATCATGGGGTGGGGGAACGGACTGCGCCGGATCGCGCTTGTCGTGTGTCTTGCGCTGCTGACGCTTCCGCGTTTCGCCCACGCCCATGCGGCGCTTCAGTCCTCCATCCCGGCAGCGGATGCGGCGGTGAAGGACTCACCGTCCGAAATTACCCTGACGTTCAACGAGAACGTCGGCCCGGTCTTCATCAAGGTTCTCGACAGCACCGGCAAGGATGCCGGCGCGCCCGGCGAAATTGAACTCGACGGCAACAGCCTGCACCTGCCGCTCACCACGAGCCTTCCCAACGGGACCTATGTGGTGAGCTATCGGGTGGTGTCCGCGGACACCCACCCCGTCGCATCCACCTATGCCTTCTCGGTCGGAGAGGCATTCGCACCGCTTGCCAAGGTCGGTCCGGCGGCGGATGCCTGGATTGGGGCGGTCGCGTTCAATCGCTTCGTGCTCTATACGGCGATGGTGCTGGCGATGGGCTCCGCCCTGTTCAGCTTGAGCATCGTGGTTCCGCCCGCCGCCAAAGTAGCGACCGCTAACCTGGGATCGACGGCGGCGGCGATTGCCTTGATCTCACATGTCCTGGCCATGGGCTTCGGCGGTGCGCAACTGCTCACCGGCGGCGCGGAAATTCTTCTGACACCCGCCCCCTGGATTCAGGGTGCCACCACCACGCTGCTTCCCAGCGCGATTGCGGGCGTGCTCGGCATGGTGCTGTTGTTCGTGGGGTTCGGCAGCGGCCGGCCCGGCATTCTCCTGACCGGCGTCATCGGTGCGCTGGTGAGTTTCCTGGTCACTGGCCACGCGGCGACCGCTTCGCCCGTGGGATTGATGAGCGCCATGGTCGGGCTTCATTTGCTGTGCGCGGCCTTCTGGCTCGGGGCCTTGCGGCCCCTCTACGTCACGACCCGCAGCGACACGGCGAGTATCGCCGGCGCGGTGATGACGGAATTCTCGCGCCGCGCCGTGATCTCCGTGGCGGTTCTGTTCGTGAGCGGCGTGGTGATCACGGTGGTTCAAGTGAAAACGCCGGCGGCGATGGTGAATACGGAATACGGCATCAAGCTGTTGGTGAAAATCGCCTTCTTCCTCCTGCTGCTGGCGATCGCCGCCTACAACAAGGTGATCCTGACCCCCGCGTTGCAGCGCGCCGATGAAAGCGCCGCGCTGCGTCTGCGCCGCACCATTCGATTCGAATACATCCTGTATGTGCTGATCCTCGGCGCCGCCGCGAGCCTCACGCTGCAGCCGCCGCCGCGCGCGACAACCGTGACGGCGCCCGCGGCCATGCAGGAATTCAAGACAACGGTGCAGTCGGACGGCTACGCAGCGGAACTCTCCGTCACGCCGGCGCGGCCAGGACAAAACACGTTCATGATCACCGTGCGCAAGGACGGCGCGGTCGTGAAACTCGAAAGCGTGTCGGCGGTGTTGGCCTTGCCGTCGGCGAGCATTTCGGATGTGGAGAAGAAGGCCGAGCCGGCGGGCGACATGTGGCACATTATGGCGCCGGAAATGATCGTGCCCGGCACTTGGGACGTGAAGATCGAGGCCTTCCTGAACGGATTCGACAAGATCGAGTTCGAGACCCAGGTGCCGATCAAATAGCGCTAGCGCGCCGCGAGAATGCCGAGTGGCGCGTACGGCACCGTCGGGAACACCGATTGCGGTGTGCTCTCGCCCCGGCGCTTGACCAGGATTTCCTGCAGCACATTGCGATAGTCCGTCGTCACGCGTAGGTCGCCGGCGTAGAGGTCTTGCGGGCGCAGGCCCGGCCACGAGCCATAAATCCTGCCGCCGTTCACGGCGCCGCCCAGCACGAACATGAACGACCCGGAGCCATGGTCCGTGCCGTCGTTGGAGTTTTCCTGCACGCGCCGTCCGAACTCGGTCATGGTCACGATGGTGACGCGGTCACGGTACGCCGCGATATCGCGCCAGAAGGCGGCGAGGGACCTGGACAGTTCCCGCGCCTGCGGCGGGAAGTTCAGGCTGAGATTGACGTGATGGTCCCAGCCGAAATAGTCCACCGCCGCCACTTCCAGGCCGATGTTCATCTTGATCAGGTTCGCCACAGACCGCAGTGACGTGGATAGGGGCCCTTCCGTGTAGCCCGCCGGATTGCCGTCCTGAGCGGGAAGCGTGGTGAGGCCGGCCTGCACGGAGCGGATGGTGGCGACCGCCGCACGCGCCGCGGCCACATGCGCCTCGTCGCCTTCTTGCATGCCGGAGATCACGTTCAAATTGAACTCACCGCCGAACACGTTGAAGTTCGTGACATCCGGCACCGCGACGGCGCGGGAAGAGCCCTGCAGGGTGAGATCGAGGTAGCCCGAGGCCGCCACCGCGCCCAAGGGGGCGAGGGCGATCTGGCGGGAATTGAGGTGCCGTGCGAGCCAGCCGGAGCTTGTTGGGCTGTCGCCGTCCGCCCGGCCGCGCTCCATCATGTCTTGGCTGATGAAATGGCTGCGGTTCTCCGCCCGCATGCCGACCGCTTGGATGACCGCGAGGCTGCGCTGATCGTACAGCGCCTTCAGCTCCGCGACTTCCGGGTGCATGAAGAATGACACGCCGTCGAGACTTCCGATCGGTAGGGCGGTAGTCGTGGGGATCCGCAAGGTCGGGCGCGCCGCGACGTAGTTGCCGTCGTCCGACGGCGGCACCATCGCCAGCCCATCGGCGCCGAAGCGCAGGAAGAGGGAGATCAGGATATCGCGCTGGCCGCCGTCCGCGGCCACGGCGACACGTAGTCCCGGCGCGATGGTCGTCATCGCCGAACCGGCGGCGCTGCCTAGGAATGTACGGCGGGACAGCGACATGATCACCGCATCCCGAATTCAGGCGAGATGGCGATCAGCGACGTCAGACGCCGCAGCGCGTTCTCGATATTGGCGACGCCGCTGGAACGATAAGCCGCCACCACGCCAATGGGGGTGAGTGCTTCGGTGATGAGCGCCTGCATCGCCGCCGGCCGAAGGGCGCGTCCCACCATCCGCCCGACCCAATACTCCACGATCTGGATGGCGGAGGTCGCGTACTCCACCGGGGTCTGATTGAACATGGTCGTGCGCAGGGACGGCGTGTTCATGATCTGGAGCAGCGTGTTCCAGGTCTCGAGGTTGGCCGCGGCGGTCTGCCATTGCACATCGATGTCCGGGCGCCCCTCCGGCGTCGCCCAGACAAACATCCCGTCGCCAAGTCCGGAGAACATCAGCCACGCGCCGTCATAGGCGTTGATCACCGTGTCGGTCGTGCGCAGGAACGCCATCAGGCGCTCATAAGGCCGGCGCACCTTCGTCGGCGGCAAACCCATCTGCTCGGCGCTGCTGATCGTGAACGCGCGCATCACTTGCTTTATCTGATCCGGACGATCGCGCGTGGTGAGCCACACGCCCTTCGCGCCATGGATCGCGCCTTCCGGAGGATTGTCGCCGAAGATGCGCCGCGCGATCTTGCGCACCATGAAGTCCGCCGTTGCCGGGTGATGGGCGACGATATCGAGGATGAGTTCCCCTTGCGCCATGCCCGACAGGCGCGACAGGTCCACGCCCATGAACTGGCCCGCACGGGTGTTGTGCTGTAGCGGGTTGAAGATGAAATTGCCGGTAAAGGGCAAGATGCCGTTCGGCCCCGCCTGGCCCTGCTCGAGCGTCCATCCCGACAGCGCGCGCGATGCCTGGATAATGTCTTGGTCCGTAAATCCCGCCGCCACCTGCCGACCGACGACGTCAACCGTGCCCAGCGACGCGGGCGCGGTGAGGCCCAGATAGGCCGGTCCACCCAGCGTGTGGAGTTCCAGCAGTTCGCGGGCGTAGTTCTCGTTGGGGTGATCGGCCGTGCTCTCGGAATTGTTCAGGAACCGCAGCATGGATGGGCTGCGCGCCACCGCGCCGAGCAGGTCGCGGAAGTTCCCGAACACCCGCGGCCGGATCACTTGGGTGTCATAGAGCGGCAGGGAGGCGGTGCCGTAGATGCATTCCTGCCGGCCGATCGTGAAATGGTTGTTCCAAAAGTCCGACATGAACTCGCGGACCTGATAGCGCGAATGCACATTGCGCACCCACGTCACCGCGTTCATTTCCTGTTGGATGCGATAGCGCTCGTTCGGGGCGAGCGACACGTCGGAGCGCCGCGCGATGTCCCACAGGCCGGCATTGTCGAGCGAGAGGGTGGTAAGCCGCCGCGTCTGATCGACCGGCTCCCATCCCGGGATGTTCCCGAACGGCGCCTGGCCCGCGTACTTGATGCGCATGGCCAGCTGGCTGATGTGGACCGCGACGTCGGGATCGTCCCCGGCGGGCGGGTTGAGCTGCTCCTCGACCCAAGCGCTCCATCCAATGGCTTGGGCGCGCGCGATTTCCTGCGCGCGCGCTCCGAAGGTAATCCGGTTCAGCGCGTTGGTCTCGAAGCTGGCATTCGACGAGAGCATTTTCTACGCCCAGGCCACTCTTAGAACTGCGTTCGCGCGGACACCCACACGACATGGGCATTATAGCGCGGCGCAATCTCCCCCGAGCCAAGGATTTGCGACACCGGCGTCAGGCTGTTGAGGTAGCGCCAGTCGTCCGTCACGTGATGTTCGAAAGTATAACCCGCGCGCAGGCTTAGGTTTCCCCGCACCGCATACTCCCCGCGCACACCCGCCGTGTGGGTATTGGCAAGCGCGTCGGGCAGGGGCGTGCTGGCGGCCAGCGGCGTGAACGCCGTGGATTCCGTGATGATGTTGGTGCGTCCGCGCGACAGGGTGTAGTTCCCGCCCAGCTTCAGGTTGGGCCGCGCCTGCCAGTCCAGCCGCACGCCGGCGGAATGGATGGTGTCGCGGCTTGCCGACACCCAGGCCTGCGCCGGATTGGTCTCATTGGCATTGAACAGGAAGTAGCCCTTCTGAACGCTGCGGATGCGCTCAAACGAATAGAACGCCGAGGCCGTCAGGCTCTTCTGCAGCACGTAAGTGACATCGCCGTCCGCAAGCAGCGTGTCGGAGCGCAACAGTCCGAACAGGGAGCGGCTGTAATTGTCCCGCGCGAACCCGCCGGAAACGCTTGCGGTGAGTCCGGCCGCGAGATCGTAGGTCGCGCCGCCCTTGGTCTCATGCCGCCGCCGGTCGGCGAGGTGGTACATCCGCAAGAGCCCATATTCGATGGACTGGTTCTGCGGTCCCACCGCCAGGTATTGATCCGTGTGGCTCGCGTTCCACGCCACATAGTCAAGATAATCAGAGCCCGTGCGGTTGGCGAACGTCTGCGCGATCCAGACCGAGCCCTTGGCGAAGGTGGTCTGCGCTTTCGCGCGCACGGTCTGCTCGTTGGTCTTGCTGACCTCTTGATAGGTCCGCGTGCGGAAATCGCCGGTGTAGGCGACGCTCAACCGCGTGCGCGGCGTGAGGCGATAGCCCAGTTCCGCCTTGGCCTGATGGAAGGTGAAACTATGCGGAAGGTTGTAGCGAATGTAGCGGCTGCCGCCGAACACGATCGGCTGCTGCTGGTCCTGCACGTCGTTGGCGACATAGCTGTACAGGCTGCGCGGCGTGCGGTTGTCGCGATCGTCGTAAGTGTAAGACGCCACCAGATCGATGGACTTCCCTTGCCGCGCGGTGAGCATGAGGTTGCCGTAGGTGCGACGGATCTCCGCGTTCGCACTGGTGCGTGGCAGGGGCGTGCGCACGTCGATATTGGGATTGGTGGTATAGGGCAGCAACGGTTCGTCCTGCCGTTGCACGGTGTAGGCGAGCTTGGCGGTCAGCCGCATCACCGGAGTCAGCGCGATCCCGCCCGTCACCTGCGCCTGGTGCGCGGTGTTGTCCGGCGGCAGGCTGTACTGGCCTACGGCAAACGGATATCCGGCAAACGCGCCCGCCGGCCACGGAAATCCGATCGATCGGTTATAGGGGTTGGACACCAGCATCGCCGGCAGGGCGTTGTGGAACGCGGAGAACTCGTAGGACGCCCGCCACTGCAACTTCTTGTCGGCGAAACCCAATGACACAACGGCACGGTTGGAATCGTAGTCAATGGTTTGCGGGAAGAAGATGCCGACCGGACTCAGCATCTCTTGGCCGAAGGTGATGTACTGATCCTTCAGGCCGGCGCGATGGCGATGGTCGAAGTGCAATCGCACCTCGTAGCCGGCGCGCGGGGTCATGACGTAGTCCCCGCCGACGGTCTGCCACTTCACCCTCAGGTCCACGGGCAGCGCCGCGCCCGGTAAGGATCGGAACAGAAGCGAGGAGACCGACGTCTGCCAGTCGGCCGGCAGCGTGAGCCGCCCGGTGCCGACGCCCAGGAAAGGCGAGCGCGCGCTGTCGCTGATGTAGCGGGTGAACGCGTCGTAAGACGCGCCGACGCGCCATTTTCCCTGCACGCCGTAGAATCCGTCAGCGTTGCGGATCTGCTGGCCGTTGTAATTCAGGTGACCGCCCCAGAACGTACCCTTGCCGGAATCCCACGCGGGACGCCGGCTCACGGTCGCGTCGAAGAACCCGAACAGCCCCTTGTCCACCCGCCCGCCGTAACGGCCGAGATAGAATGAGTCGAGCCCTTGATAGCCAAGTCCGGCCTCGATGACGCTCGCATAGGCCGGCGGAGGCGGCTTCGACGGTGTGGCGGGCGAATCGCTCAGGTCGAAGTCTTGCGCCGCCACAGCCATCGGCCAAGCGACGCTCAGCAGCAGGATTGTGCGCATGCGTCCCATGCTCAGCGTCCGAACCGCACGCCGGAAGGATGGTTCGAGCCGTGTACCTGGCTGTGGCAATTCGCGCAGCCGTTCAGGATCATCTGACGCGCCGCCCCGGGCCGCCCGGGCAAGCTGTTGCCGCTGAACGGCTGACTGTTGTGCAGCGATGAGTCGTGGCAGTTCTCGCACAGATACGGCTGGCGTTGCTTCAACAGCGTGGTCTGAACCGACCCGTGCGGCGTGTGGCAGATGCTGCAATCCTCGGCCACCGGCGCGTGCTCCCACAGGAACGGCCCACGTTTCTCGTCGTGGCAGGCGTAGCAAGTCTCGTTCAGTGTCGTGCCCTTGAGCATGTGCAGGGTCGGCGAGCCCATCGGGTTATGGCAATCGCTGCAGGTCATCACACCCTCGGTCACCGGATGGTGCGAGGGCTTCACGGCCGCCGCGCGCTGTTCCGCGTGGCAGGAGAAGCACACGAACGCCTGTTCGGTCTTCACCATTACTGGGTCTTGCGTCTTGTGAGAGACATGACAGCTCGTGCAGGCGAGATCGGACGTATCGTGCTGGCTGCCTTCCCAATGCATCACCGCGCCGCCTTGGTGGCAGCCCAGGCAGGCCTGGTTGCGATCCGCGACGGGCGACACCGCGGCCCCCGCGAATACCACCGCCGGCTTCGGGCGCGGCGCGCCGTCTGTCAGCCGTGCCGCATGGTCCCGGCTGTCGCCGTGACAGTTCTGGCACCCCTCCTCGGAGACGCCGGTGCGCGCGTCCGCCTTCACCATATGCGCGCCATGCAGTACGCCGGTCACATCCGGCGTGTCATGGCAGTTCAGACAGGTCTTCACTTCCGCGGGGCTGCTGAGGCCCTGCGCATGCGCCGGCCCGGTCAGCCACGTCAGAACGATGAAGGCGAAAGCGGCGAGGCGGGACATCAGTTGCGCTTTGCCACCAGATCCGCGGTGCCGGATTCAATCGCCAACGTCTTCTCGAGGGAGACGTAGTGGAAACGCTTGGCCGTGTGCCCGGCGTGGATCGAGAAGCCGATGGTGTAGGTCTTCCCGGGTCCCAGCACCTTGTGATTCGGTCCGGCATTGAGCTTGCGGGCGAAATCCACAACCCACATGCCGTTTTCGAACGTTGCCGTGGCGGTTACGGTCGGCACGGCATTGTCATGGCGCTTCTCCAGGATCGTGCCGTCTATCACGTCGGGTGGAGATCCTTGATTGAGGCGCGCCTGCCAGTACTCCAGGAACTGCCCGCCCTCACGCATCTTTGCGATCTCATCGGCAGGCTTGAGGTCCGTGCCGCCGCCGGTGCGCCCCATCTTCACCCGCGTGCGGGCGAGGTACTTGGTGGTGTCACCCGTACCGCCGCTGGGCATCTTCGCGAGATCGTCGTGGCACGCGCCCCAGCAGCCGCCGCGGGTCGCTTCTGTCACGGTGCCGTCATCGAGGATCAGGGCGACCTTTGTGGAGAACTTCGGCTCCATGCCCGCGTCGGGCTGGTTGCCCGGCGCGAAGGCCACGCGGACGTGCAGCACGTCGCCGTCCAGCGCGGCACTCACCTTCGCCTGCTGATAGCCGGGCTTGCCGGCGATCGGCGTGGGCTCGAAGGTTTTATCGACCACCATGAGCTTGCCGGAGTTGTGCTCCTCGCCCTCGTGACACTCGCGGCAGTTCTTGCCGCCGCGGAACTTGTCGCCGCCGCTGTGCTCCTTGTTCGTCAGCAACAGTTCCCACGACATTTGCCCCGGGTAGAGCAGGGTGATGTCCTTCATGGGCACCTTGCTCCAGTCGACGGCCGCCTGCGCGGTGCCGGTGAAAAGCACGACTGCGGCCAACGCACCCATCGCGGTGGGAATACGGAGCATGGTCATAACGTCCCCCTCATGCATCTCGCCGATGCAGTATCGATCATAAGCGATTTAGGCCGGAAATGGCCCCCGGATTTGAATTGAACAGCGGCACGCGATTGTGAAAGAGATGAAGCATGAACACTGAACAACGATTCGGCCCGGTCGCAATGGCCCTGCATTGGTTTGTCGCCGTGGTCATCGTCTGCGCCGTTGTCCTGGCCTGGATCGTGGAAGACCTCGATCGCGGGGCCACCAAGGACATGGTGCTTACGATCCATAAGTCCGTGGGATTGACGATCTTCGCCGTGACAGTATTCCGCCTGACCTGGCGAATGACGCACCCCGCACCACCGCTGCCCCTGGAAATGTCCTTCGCGATGCGCGCGGCGGCCTGGATCACCCACGCGTCCCTTTATGCGCTTGTGTTCGGAATGCCGATCACCGGCTACCTCTCGGTCGCCGCGCGCGGCCGTGAGACCACGTTTTTCGGCTTGTTCGAGGTGCCGCGCCTGGGGCCGCTCGACCGCACCATTTCCCTCAACATGGAGCAGGCGCATCGCTACGGACAATACGTGCTCTATGCCTTGGTGTTGGCCCACGTCGGCGCGGCCCTTTACCACCGGTTCGTGTTGAAGGACCGGATCCTGGCGCGGATGTGGCCGTTCGGAGCTGCTGGTTAGTAGCCGACGAAACCGCCGCCGCCGCCCGCGTTTGAGTTCGCTGGCGCCTGTACGGCGCAGGCGGGCGTCAGGTTGAAGCTGCTGTTCAGCGACGCGTTCGTCACCATGTGGCCGACGGAAACGTAGGGCGCCGCGCCGGTCGGGTCGTTGACGAACACATTCACGTGGTTGACCGAGGCGGCGAGGCCAAGCGTGCTCGCCACAGATTGCATCGAGAGCGTGGCCGAAGCATTGGCGCCGATATTTTGTGTCATCTGGCCTAGCGTTGCGCCGCTGTTGGCGTCCACCACCGTCAACCGATAGGTCACCGCCGCGTTCCAATAGTTGTGCAAGACGATCGAGCTTGGCCACTTGGTGAAGGTCGTGTTGGCATTGTGGAGGTTCAGCAGGACGTAGGAATTGTTGTTCGTGGCGATCGCGTCAGCCAGCGTGTAGCGGCACAGGCTCACGTTCTCGAAGAAGTCGTTGCCGGAGTTGAAGGTCACGTGTTGGTAGCCCGCCGTCGCGTCAGAATTCGAGACGTACACCGCGAACGTATTGGTGCCGCTGATGTCCGCGCCGGTCAGGGCGGCGATATTCGGCACGCCGCCGGCGGCGGTCAGCGCGTATTGCACGGAGGCGCTCTTCGGAATGCTGACGTTCGCGCTCCAGGTCTGCCCACTGGAGGAGACGACCATCACCGTGAATGTAGAGGCGCCGGTTAGGCTGCCGTTGAAGAGGCGGATGTAGGAAAGCGTGGTGCCCGTGAACACAGGCGCGATCACCGCCCACTGCGTCCCGTTCACGGCGGCGGAAGCCGGCGTCAGGCCAAGGCCGACGGCCATCACGGCCGCGGCGATCACACGAATCGAAGAACGCATTTCTGCCTCCCATTGGGAGAGATGGGGCCATTCGGCCCGTCTCTGCGGCACCCGGCGTGCCGCCGCTTTGTGACAAACCGACGCACCGGACGTCGGCTAGCAAACCACGCACGTTGGCGCCGCGGGGTACGCCCTATGGGGGCATCCGCCGGGTGGGGTCTCTGTGTCGAAGGACCACCCACCCAGGCTCCGTCCCACGTACGTGGCATAACCACAGCTAAGACGATAGCGCCGCTGGGTTTATTCCGAGAAAATAACTAAGGGTTTCAGGAATAAAGAGCTTCATCCCACCGTCTTAATGTACGGCCGGGCGGCATATTGAGTTGCAACCGTTCCGAGCGATATTCGGCAGGCTGGTCCTTGTGGCCGGGGGTGTTCTGGCGTTCCGTGAGGGGAGCCAGGGCCTGTCGATCAGGAAACGTGTGTGACGACTGCGAGCCTACACGATCCGTTTGCTGTCGCCTTGGCGGCCCAGGTGCCGGCCTTGCGGCGCTATGCCCTCGCGTTGGTACGCGAAGGCGCGGCCGCGGACGATTTGGTTCAGGATTGCATCGAACGTGCCCTACGACAGGCCGATAAGCTTGAGGATATCCAAAGAATTGGCGGTTGGCTGCGGACCATTCTGCACAACCTCCACGTTGATGAATTGCGCCGTCGCCGACGGCAGGGCGTGAGGGTCGATCTCACCGACGTCACCGCCACCCTCGCGATCCCCGCCCGCGACACCGGCCTCCTGATCGACTTCGACCGGGCCATGGGGCGGCTGAGCTTCGAGCATCGGCAGGTGCTGCTCCTGGTGGGCTTGGAAGGCCTTAACTACCGGGAAGTGGCCGAGGAATTGGACATTCCCATCGGGACGGTCATGTCCCGCTTGGCCCGGGGCCGAGAGAAACTTCGCGAAGCGATGGAAGAAAAGAACCCGCAGCCGACGTCTAAAACGGACGACCCGAAGTATGTTCGCGAGCCCCGACTGAACGATCATGACTGAGCGACCTTTCATCACCGACGAGGAACTGCACGCCTATATCGACGGCGAGCTCGATCCTTTGCGCGCCGCCGACGTGGCGGTGCTGATCCAGTACCGGCCTGAATTGCAGGCGCGGGTGGCGGCGTTCCGTTCGGACAAGGCACTGCTGACCCAGGCCTACGGGCCGCTGATCGACCAGCCGATACCGGCCCATTGGCAGGGGATGATCGACGCCCGGCGGTCCGGTGGCCGGCCGGTGATGGCGCGCCGCGCGATGTTTGCCGCTGCCGCCAGCGCGGCGGTCGCATTCGCGGGATGGTCCACGTACTCACGTCTGCGCAACGACGCCGACGACGCCATCATCGCGGAGGCGATCTCGGCGCGGGGCGACGCGATCGCCGGCGCGGCCGGAGCGCCGGAGCGGCGTGAGAATGCGGATCGCATGCTCAAGACCGCGCTGGGTTTGCAGATCAAGACTCCCGAC
This sequence comes from Rhodospirillaceae bacterium, assembly GCA_965279655.1. GTDB lineage: Bacteria > Pseudomonadota > Alphaproteobacteria > Rhodospirillales > Rhodospirillaceae > SCTM01. The sequence goes on along the minus strand of OZ257255.1, from coordinate 1,645,123 downwards.
ATGGCGAAGCTGGGATTCGAACTGACCACGGTCCGCGTCTATGCGGGCGTGCCCGGCGGCAATGCGGTGCGGGTCGACTATCGCGATGCGCAAGCGCGCATGTTCACCGTCTACCTGCGCCACACCACCAGCGGCGAACGCTTCGACATGCTCAAGCGCGGATCGGTGCGCGTGTGCATTTGGCAGGATGAAGTCCTGAGCGCGGTGATGCTGGCGGAAGTCTCCGCCGGCGAGATGCTGCGTTTGGCGAGCCTGGCGTACGACGGACTGGCTGCGTAGGGCGACGCACTACGGTGCATGCTCCACCAGTTGTCATCCCGGCGAAGGCCGGGATCCACTGCGCAAGGCGTACGAACAGTGCAGTACGTGACGACTGGTGCACGGTGATGGGTGGACCCCGGCCTTCGCCGGGGTGACAGCATGAGTGTGGCGCATCATACGGGTCTAACGCGCCGCGTCTGTCGCCAACGCTTCCGGGCTGAGCATTGCGGCGGGATGGGGCGCGGTCACTTTGTAGTGCAGCGGCGCTTCATTGAACGCGAACCCGTAGACATAAGCGCCGGCCTGCAAATCATAGACAAATTGACTGCCGACGATCACCGCGGGCAGTTCCGGCACCACATACATGCTGCCGTGACCGAACTTCCACAGGCGGCCTTCGTCGTCCCAGCTTTCGCTGTACACCACGAACCAGGTGTCCTCGTCGACGTACAGCCGCCGCCGCGGCGCCACGTGCTGCTTGCCTTTGGCCAGCGTGCCTTCCACCACCCAAACGCGATGCAATTCAAAACGCAGCGCATCCGGATTGGCGTGTTGCGGCCCGAGCACCGACTTCACCGGCAGCGTGGTCAGCCGATTGTTGTTGTACGGCACATACATCTCGGTCTTGCCGACCAGTTTGAAGTCGTAGCGGTCGGGGCCGCCGAAGAACATGTAGTACTCGTCCAACGTCACGAAGCCCGCCGCTTCCGGATCCGGCGTGTCGTAGGAGAGGGAGGGGCCGCGCCGTACGCGCCGCTCGCCCGGCAGGTAGCGCCAGGCCGCGAATTTGGTCCGCGCCGTGTTGATCGGCTGCCAGGCCAAATACGCCTCGCCGAACTTCGCCGCCGGCGCTTCTTCCACGTGTCGCGTCTTGTAGTAGTAGGGCCCGAAGGATTCGGGCGTGGCGCCTGGGTAGTAGTAGGGAAAGTCCGCGACCTCTCGGTATGTGGCGGTCAGGTCGGTACCGGCCTTGCTGACGACATAGGTGCTCAGCAGCGCCTCACGCGCCGCGCCCCAATATCCCAGCAGGTGGTTCCACACCACCTCCATGCCGCTTTTCGGGATCGGAAAAGGGATGCCGCCCACGGCGCCCCGGACGCCATAGGCAAGGCCCTCCGTCACGGGCCGCGCATTGATCGCGTTCTTGGCGATCGCGTCATAGACAGTCTGCGGCGCGGCGGCGGAGCGCCGGGTCGGATAGATATCCATGCGGTAGTTGGGAAACTTCGCGAACAGGGCCTTCGCGCCTTCCGGCAGGTTGGTCGCGTACGCGTTTACATTCGCGGCGGTAATGCTGAACAACGGCTTGTCGGCGGCGAAGGGATCGGGACGCGGATCGCCGGGGCGATAACCAGGGGTCGCGGTGGTGTAACCGCCGGTCCAAGCCGGGATTGTGCCGGCCGCATTACCGGCGCGTTCGGCGCCGACGGGCGTCAGTTCCTTACCAAGGGCCTGTGCCTCCGCAGGGGTCACGGCCACGGCCGAGGGGAACCCGAGTCCGGGTACCGCCACCAACGCCACGACGGCTAAGACAATGCAAAGGCGCACGAACGATCCTCACCCGGCACGCGCGCGACCATGACCGCCCGCATGGACCATGATACGGTCAGGCCCCACCGTGAGCCAGACGATTGATTACGTGAAGCAATCCCGCACCAAGGCCCGCCGTGTAAAGCGTTGGGCGCAGGCGATTCAGGCGCTGGTCTGCAGCGGATTGCTTCTCTCCACGGCTGCCGCCAGGGCAGGGGAAGTCTTCCGCGATACCGATCTCACAATCCGGTGGGACAACACGCTGAAATACAGCGCCGGATGGCGGCTCTCGGAACGGGAGCGCGCGCTGATCGTCGATCCCAACGGAGATGACGGGGATCGGAATTTCGCCAAGGGACCGATCTCGAACCGCTTCGATCTCCTGTCGGAGTTGGGCGTCGCTTATCGCAACGTGGGCCTCGAGGCGAGCGCGGCTGTTTGGTACGACACTGTTTACAACGGCGGCACCGATAGCGCCGGCGTGCTGCCGGCCCCGTTCTATCCAGTGCCGTCGCCGTTCCAGCCCGACGTGCGCGACCTTCACGGTCGCAGGATCGAACTCCTCAACGCCTTCGCATACATCAACAGCGATATCGGCGGCACGCCGCTTTCGATCCGTGCCGGACGTCACACGCTGCTCTGGGGTGAAAGCGTGTTCTTCGCCGGCAATGGCATCGCCGCCGGGCAAGCGTCGATTGACGGCATCAAGGGTGCAAGCGTTCCGGCCGTGCGGGCAAAGGAAGTGTTCATGCCGGTCGCGCAGGTCTCCGCGACCCTTCAGCCGCGTGCCGATCTCGTGCTCGCCGGCTACTACCAATTCGAATGGCGCAAGACCCGTATCCCCGGCGCCGGAAGTTATTTCAGTTCCGCGGATTTTCTCGACGCCGGTGGGTATCGACTCTACGTCGCGCGCAATCAATGGCTCTCGCGCATCGCCGATCGTAAGCCCTCCGCCTACGGTCAGTTCGGGATTTCCGTGCGCGGCACCGGCGGCGCGATTGACTGGGGCGTCTATGCCCTTCGCTTCCATGCCCATGAACCGCAGGTCTATTTGCGTCCCACGCCCGCCCCGGCTGCCGCCTCCGCCGCGACGGTCGAACGTGCGCTGGCCTACGGCTATACGCCCGGGATCGTCGGCGGCACCGGTACGCCGACCCGGATCGGTTATCCGTTTGGGGCCGGTTTGCCCGAGGGCAATGTCGGGAACTACTTCCTGGTCTATCCGCACGGCATCGAGATCTACGGCGCGAGCTTCTCGAGCTATGTCGGCGACAGCACGCTGGCCGGAGAAGTGTCATGGCGGCGGCGCATGCCGCTGGTCAGCATGCCCCTCATCGCAATGCCGGGGCAGGAGACTCAAGCGCTGTATGCCCGTGGCGATACGGCGCATACCCAGGTCTCCTTTTCGACGACGCTGTCGCCGTCGCCTTTGTGGCGTACCGCTGAACTCACCGCCGAAATCGCGGCCAACCATCGTCTGCGTGTCGACCTCAATCCCGGGATGCTCGATCCCGCCCGCGACCGCTTTGCCGCGAGCGTGCGGGTGCTGTTCGAGCCGCGCTATTTCTCCGTCCTGCCGGGCCTCGATCTGAGCATTCCGATCAGCATCGGTCACGGCATCGTCGGCCGTTCGAGTGTCGACGCCTCCCAGGATTCAGCGACCGGCGACATCACCGTCGGTGTCTCCCTGGCCTATCGCACGGTCTGGCTGGCAACCGTCGGGATGACACGTTTCCTCGGTAACGCCGACCGGCAGCCCTTCGCCGACCGGGATTACATCTCCCTCAGTTTGCAACGGACATTCTGAATTGCGGCAACCGCAACCCCTGTTCGCGCATTTGTGTGGCATGCGCTCCCTGCTTGCCTTGCTTGGGTTCATGGCCGCGCCTGCGCTGGCCGCAACCCCGTCCGATATCGTCCCGCGCGAGACCGGCATCGGAACCGTCTTTACCTCCGCGACCGGGCAGACCCTCTACACCTCCGATCGCGATGTGAACCGCGATGAGTCGGTTTGCCTCGACGCCTGCGCGCAAGACTGGCCGCCCTTCCTGGTGCCGCCGGGCGCGCGTCCGGTGGATGAGTGGACTATCGCCGTGCGCCCCGATGGGCGGAAGCAATGGTCGTTCCGCGGCAAGCCGCTCTATCTATCGGCACGCGACACGAGCGCGGGCATGACCTTGGGCGAGGGGATCGATGACGTCTGGCACATCGCGGTCGATCTCGCGCCCCGTCCGCGCGCGGTGGTGTTTCAAGGTACGGTGATCGGCCGGGTCGCGGCGAACACCGATGGACTCACGCTCTACACCGCTGACGGAAAATGCACCGACAAGTGCCTCAATGTGTGGAAGCCGCTGAAGGCCGCCGTGGCGGCGGCCACGGTCGGCGAGTGGAGCGCGGTTGCGCGCAATGACGACGGCGGGAAGCAGTGGGCCTATCGCGGTAAGCCGGTCTACAGTTTCGCCAACGACCTCGCGCCCGGCGACATGAAGGGCGACGGGATGGACGGCACTTGGCATGCCATCGTGCTGCAGCCGGGACAGGGATCGCCCGCCGGCATCGCGGCGCGCGGCACCGGATCGAACGCTATTTTGGTCGATGCGCGCGGCATGACTCTGTACGGCGCGGGCGCGGATTTCGAGGAGATCAAGCGCCGCTTCTGCGACGCCGGCTGCCTCAAGACGAACTGGGCGCCGCTCCCGGCGGAGCGCGATGCCGCGCCACGCGGCAATTGGGTGCCCGTGGACACGGCCGATGGCCGCCAATGGAGCTATCGCGGCGAACCGGTGTTCACCTTCAACGGGGACAAGGCGCCGGGCGAGACAGCCGGTGAGCGCTTCTCGGCAGGCATCGGCCTGAGCGGATTCCACCCGCTCCAGCAGAAGACCCTGATCGAAGAGTCCTTCTAGCTACTCGGCCGGCTGATTGGCCTTCACATTATCGCCGTAGCTCGCTTCCTGCTTGCGGATTTCCGCCGCGAGGAAGCCGGGCGACTTCGTGCGTCGTGCCAGCAGCATGTAGAACGTCGGGATCACCAAGAGGGTGATCAACGCCGCGCAGGACACGCCGGCGAACACCACCACGCCGATGGGACGGCGCGCTTCCGCGCCCGCGCCGGTGGCGATCAGCAGCGGCACCGCGCCCATGACCGTGGCGAGCATGGTCATGATGATCGGCCGGAAGCGGGTGAGGGCTGCTTCCACCAAGGCTTCGCGGAATTCACGGCCCTGGTCGCGTAGCTGATTGGCGAACTCGACGATCAGGATGCCGTTCTTCGCCGCCAATCCGACCAGCACGATGATGCCGATCTGCGAATAAAGATTGATGGTCTGTCCGAAGAGCGTGAGTCCCAGCAAGGCGCCCGCCGTTGCTAAGGGCACCGTCATCATCACCACGACCGGGTGGATGAAGCTCTCGAATTGTGCGGCTAGCACCAGGAACACAACCACCAGCGCCAAGGCGAAGCTGAAGTAGATCGCCGCCGAGTTCTCGCGGTAGTCGCCGGCCTCGCCGCGCCAGTTGAGTTCGGCGGTTTCGGGCAGGCGCGCCTTCACGACCTTTTCGACTTCCTCGATCAGTTCCCCGAGCGGGATATCCAGGCGCGGGAAGATGTTCACCGAGATCGCGCGGCGGCGATTGAAGCGGTTGAGGCCGTTGGAATAGGCGGCTTCTTCCAGCGTGACCACGCTCGACAGCGGGATCAATTCCCGGGTCGTGTCGGAGCGCACATAGATGTTGGAAATGTCGGTCGGGGTGCGGCGATCGTCCAGCTGGTTCTGCAGGATGACGTCGTATTCCTCTCCGCCGTCGACGAAGGTCGTCACCTTGCGCGAGCCGAGCATGCTGGCGAGCGTCTGGCCGATGGTCTGCACCGAGACGCCCAGGTCGCCGGCGCGCACCGTATCGATCTTCACGCGCATCTGCGGCTTGGTCTCGACGAAGTTGTTGCGCACCTGCACGAACTTCGGGTTCTTCCCCAGGTCGGCCATCAGGGCGTCGCGCCACTTGCGCAGTTCTTCGTAGCTCGGCCCGCCGATGGTGAGGTTGAGGCCGCCGCCGCCGCCGCCGCCGCCGCGTCCCATGCCCTGCGGCAGGTTGACCGCGATCTGTGCGCCGGTGATCTGGCTGATCGCCGGGGTGATCTTCGCGGCATATTCCGGCGCAGTGATGTCGCGGTTCTTCCACGGCGTCATGTTGACGAGGATGTTGCCGCCGTTGCCGGGGCCGTTGACAACTTCCATGGCGCGCACGATCACGCCGCTGTCGATCTCCGGCTTGATCACGTCGTAGGCGGCCTTGACCTGACGTTCGACGTATTCAGGCGAAGCACCTTCCGGCGGCTTGATTTGGACCTGGAACTGACCGCGGTCTTCGCGTGGGGTGAATTCCTTCGGCAGCACGACGAAGAACACGCCGGTCAACACGATCGTCACCGCGAAGCCGATCAGAACGGCCGCGGGCTTGTCGAGCGACTTGTTCAGCCAGCGCGCGTAGAACAGCTTCAAGCGCTCGAACGCGCGTTCGGCGGCGTGGGCGGCGCGGCTGTCGTCCAGCGAGGAATTCAGGATCTTGCTGCACATGACCGGGGTCAGGGTCAGCGACACCACCATCGATACCAGCACCGCCACCGCCATGGTTACGGCGAACTCGCGGAACAGGGCGCCGACGTTGCCCCGGAGCAGGGCGATCGGCATGAATGCGGCCGCCAGCACCAGGGTCGTCGACACAATCGCCATGCCCACCTGCCGCGATCCGCGGATCGCCGCCAGCAGCACCGGTTCGCCGGCCCGCATCCGTCGATGGATGTTCTCCAACATGATAATGGCGTCATCGACCACGAGGCCGATGGCCAGCACCATCGCCAGCAGGGTCAGGATGTTGATCGAGAATCCCGCCGGCCACATGACCAGCGCGGTCGCGATGATCGAGATCGGCACGGTCACGGCCGGAATGATCGCGGCCCGCACGGTGCCCAGGAACAGATAGATCACTGCCATCACCAGCGCCGCGGCGACGACGCCGGCGATCGACACTTCCTTGATGGCCGCCGCGATGAACTGCGAGTTGTCTTGAGAGACCACCATCGTGATGTCGGCCGGCTTGCTCTTCTGCAGGCGCTCGACTTCCGCGATCACGTCCCGCGCGACGTCCAGGGTCGAGGCGCCGGGCTGCTTTTTCACGCCAAGGCCCACGCCCGGCTGGCCGTTGTTGCGATAGGTGCCGTAGCCGTCGACCGGGCCGAGTTCGACCTTGGCGATGTCGCCCAGGCGGATCAGCAGATTGTTGGGCCCACGCGAGATCACCAGCTTCTCGAATTCCGCCGGTGACTGGTAGGGCCGGATGGTGCGCATGGTGATGAAGCGGTCGCGGGATTCGATCATCCCCGCGCCCAATTCCACGTTTTCCCGCCGCAGGGCGGATTCGACATCGGCCGAGGTCAGTTCGCGCGCCGCCATGGCGCGGCGGTCGAGCCAGATCCGCATCGCCTTCTTGCGCTGACCGCCGTAAGCGATGGAGGAGATGCCGTTGAGGGTGGAGATCTGCGGCCCCAGCACCAGGGTCGCGTAGTCGGTCAATTCGAGGGCGCTGCGTTGCGTCGACCACAGGCTGATCCAGACGATCGGATCGTCGTCAGGGTCGGCTTTCTCGATGATCGGCGTATCCGCGTCTTCCGGCAGGCGATTGATGACGCGGCTGACCTGGTCGCGCACGTCGTTCGCCGCTTCGTCGATGTTCTTGCCTTCAACGAATTCGATATCGACGTTGCCGAAGCCGTCCTTGCCGAAGGACCGGATGGACTTGATGCCCGAGATGCCGCTGATCTGGTCTTCGATCACCTTCAGCATGCGGGTCTCGACCACTTCGGCCGACGCGCCGACATAGGAGACGTGCACCGACACAAACGGACGGTCGATATTGGGCGTCTCGCGCACCTGCATTTGGCCGAGCGCGAACAGCCCGAACACGACGAGCAGGAGGCTGAAGACGATGGCCACGACGGGCCGGCGGATCGAGAAGTCAGAGAGGACCATGGTGCGGCGTTCCTTCGCGCGCGGATGCGGCTTCAGCTTCAGCCTCGGCTAAGGGCCCTGTCCCGCGCCTCGGCGGGCTGTTGGGGTTTGGCGACCGGCACGGCTTCCGGGTTGGTGATCTTCACCTTCGTGCCGTCGCGAAGGTCTTGCACGCCTTCCACGATCACAAGGTCGTTTTCGTTGACGCCGCTCAGGATCTCGACGGTCCCGAGCATCCTGGCGCCCAACTTGACCTCGGTGCGCTTCACGATGCCGTCGGCGTTCACGACAAAGACATACTGTTTGTCGGTTTCCGGCTGCACCGCGTTTTCCGACACGGCGATGCTGTCGCGGGCATCCTTCACCAGGTCCGCGACCATCAGCATGCCTGGGCGCAGGCGCAACTCGGTGTTCGGCAGCAGCGCGCGCACGGCGATGGAGCGCGTCACCGGATCGATGCGGCTGTCGATTGAAACCACTTCGCCCTTGAAGATCTCGCCGCGATACGCGCTCGCTGCGGCTTCCACCGGCAAGCCAACCTTCAACGAGCCGAGGAACGTCTCAGGCACCGTGAAGTCCAGCTTCATGACCGAGATGTCGTCGAGCGTGGCGATGGCCGTGCCCGGGGAGACCAGGGCGCCCAAGCTGATGCGGCGCGTGCCGATGATGCCGGAGAAGGGCGCGATGATGCGCCGATCGTCCGCGCGCACGGCGGCGGAGGCAAGGTTGGCTTCGGCCTTCTTCACCGCCGAGCGGATTTCATCGACCCGGGATTCCGAAACGTGTTTTTCCGCGACGAGCTGCAAGGCGCGATCGAGTTCGCGGCGCTGCTGGGCGACGTTGGCTTCTTCGACGCGCACCTGGGCGTTCTGCTCGCCCGCATCGATCGAGGCGATCGCCTCGCCCTGTTTGACGATCTGGGAATCCTGGAAGTTGATCGAACGGATGATGCCCTGGGTCTTGGCTGTGAGAGTCACGGACTCGTTTGCTTGAAGCGTGCCGATGGCTTCGAGACGGTCGGCGAGGTGTACGCGTTTCGCCGCCTCGACCTTCACCAAGCGCGTGCGGTCGCCGCCGCGTGCGCTGGGGGCGGCATCGCCCTTGAACGTGAAGTAAGCTCCGCCCGCGACGATCAAGCACGCGACGGGAAGAACGATTTTCCAAGACGGACGCACGAGGTTTCCCAACGAGGATGTAAGGTTATAGTCTGTGGCGAGTTCATGCTCACATTTGCGCCTTTTTTCAAGCACTTCTTGGCAACTCTTGGTGACCGGTGAGACGCGAAATTGTAACATTTCATGTCCACGCACGGATATTAAAGCTCGCTCACATCGTGGTCGCCTTAGGGGGTTGCACATGAAGGCTTTGCGGCTTCGTTTCGTCTTCGCGGCGTTGATCGCGTTAACGTGTTCTGCTTTCGCGCAGGAGCCGCCGAATGCGTGCAAAGCGCTGGAGGGCGACGCGGGCCAGATCCCCGACGCCCCCACACATGTGGTTGCGGCACAGCTGGTGCGGGCCACGGCCGAGACGCCGCCTTATTGCCGGATCGAAGGTTACGTCCAGCCGCAAATCGGCTTCGAACTGCGGCTGCCGCAGGACAACTGGAATGGAAAGTTCGCCGAGATCGGCTGCGGCGGCTTCTGCGGCTTCCTGTCCACGCAGCTATGCGACAACGTTATACGTCAGGGCTATTCCTGCATCGTCAGCGACATGGGCCACAAGTCCACGGGGCTCGACGCGAAGTGGGCGTTCAACAATCTTCAGGGCGAAGTCGACTTCGCCTTCCGCTCCACCCATGTGGTGGCGCTCGCGGGCAAGGCGCTGACGGAGCGCTACTACGGCAAAGCCCCACGGCGGTCCTACTACATGGGCTGCTCCACCGGCGGGCGGCAGGGCATGGTCGAGGCGCAGCGCTTCCCGCACGACTTCGACGGCATCATCGCGGGCGCGCCGGTAATCGACGAGACCGGCGACACGCTGCCGCTGATCGCATCGCTGCTAGCGAACATGCGCGCCGACGGCTCATCGATCCTGACGATCCCCGACGTGGAACGCGTGCATGAAGCCGCCGTCGCCGCTTGCGATGCGGACGACGGCTTGCGGGACGGCATCATCGGCGATCCGCGCACCTGCAAGTTCGATCCGGGCGGCGTGCTGTCGCCGGAGAAGGCCGAGGCCGTGCGCAAGATCTACGCCGGTGGGCGCAACAGCAAGGGCGAGCAGATCTACGTCGGCCGCGCGATGCCGGGCTCGGAATTGAATTGGCGGCTGAACTATGTCGGCGCCGAGGGGAAACCCGCGACTTATCTCAGCTTCATGACGGACATGTACCGCTACATGAACTTCATGCCCGACGCGGGTCCGAGCTGGAAACTCCAAGACTTCGATTGGGACAAGGACCCGCAGCGCCTCGGCCTGATGGAAGCGCTGTACAGCGGCTACAATCCGGACTTACGCAAGTTCAAGGCGCGCGGCGGCAAGCTCATCATGTACCACGGCTGGGGCGATCAATCGGTGCTGCCGGAATCGAGCATCGACTACTACGACATGGTCGAACGCCTCATGGGCGGGCGCGCCGCGACCCAAGACTTCCTCCGCCTCTACATGGTGCCCGGTATGGCGCACTGCATCGGCGGTCACGCGGCCGACACCACCGATTATCTGAAGTACCTGGAAGCTTGGGTGGAGCACGACGCCAAGCCGGACGTGCTCATGGCCGTGAAAGCCAAGCCGGGTGCCCGGCCCAACAACAATCTCTGGGCCCCGCCGAGCTTCACCAAGGATCAGATCTCGTTCTCGCGCCCCCAGTATCCGTATCCGTTGCAGGCGCGCTACAAGGGCCGCGGCGATCCGAACGATGCTGCGAACTTCACGCCGGTTGCGCCGAAGCGGTAGTTTGAAACGACGAAAGGGCGCTCGTGAGAGCGCCCTTTCTTGGAAAGCTGGTGAAGGTAAAGCTAGTGCTTCTTCTTCACTTCCTTTTCCATATCCTTGTTCATCTCGCGGATGCTGTCCTTCGCGCCGCCGACGGCATTCTGGATCTTGCCTTCCATTTTCTTCGCGGCGCCTTCGGCCTGCATCTTCTTGTCTCCGAGCGCCTTGCCCGTCGCTTCCTTCACGCTGCCGCCAGCCTGCTTGGCCGCGCCTGCGATACGATCCTTATCCATACGGAACTCCTGTGATTTCGGGGACGCGATCGCATGATCGCGCCTTCGGAAATCAAACGCGGAACCGGCCGGTTTGTTGCGTCCGCGAAGGGGGGCCATACTCGCCTTACTGGCGAAAATCCCTACCAGAACGGCGTGTAAGCGCGGAACTTTTCGACCGCGCGGCACAAGGTTTCTTCTCCCGCGCGCATGCGTCCTTCATGCCACCCCAGCACGACGCCTCCCTGCAGAACGACGTTCGGGGAGGCATCCTGCTCGGTGAGTTCCCGCAGCAAGCCCTGCGCGGTGGAGATGTCGTTGAGATGTCCCAGGTGCTCTTGTAACGGCTTGAGGGTTCTGATGAGTGCGCGGACCTTTTTCGGCTCGAGCGCCGGACAGAACAGATCGAGGGTGTAGCGAAGCGACTTCACGGCGATCCGGAACGCATGGCGCTCTTCGGTCGAGAGCTTTTCGAAACCCTTCCCGCGTTTGCGTGCGCGGCGGAATTGGCGGTCAACCAGGGCGCCGGCGGTTTTGCCGATGCGGCGGTTCAGGGGCCTGGACGCAACGCCATGATCTCGCCAGCCGCGAATCTCGAACCAACGCAGGAGTTCCAGGATAGCGATTGTATGCGCGGGTGAGGCGATCGCGTCGCGCGCATGCAAGTGGGCGCGCATGCGCGCGATGTTCGCGGCCCGCAAGAACGCCGACGCGTTGGACAGCGCGCCTTCCTCCGCCACCGCGCCGACCATCTCGTCGACAAACACATCCCAATTCCGCGCCGGCCCGAGGGATTGCAGGACACACTTGAGTTGGTCGTTCGCCCAGTCGTAAGCGGACTCTGGCAATTCCTTCTTCAAGGTCGTCAACAGACCGCGCAGGCGGCGCAGGGCGACCCGCATCTGGTGAATGCCCTCGACGCTGTCCGCCAGCACGGCGGGGGTGTTCTTGAGACATTGCGTGAGATAGCTGATGCCCGCTTTGCGCAAGACGTCGTCGACTGTCATCGTAGGATCGATCGCGAACGGCGTGATCTTCACCCACTTCGGTGTCTCACCCTCGAGCAGGGCGTAGCCGCGCGCGGACTTGCTGCGGGTCTCGATGGTCAAGGGTGCGACCGCCATCAGCTTCAACGCCATGGTGTACAGCGCGGCGGGATCGCCCGACTTCAGTTCAAGCTCGACTTCCGTCACGCGATCGTGGGCCACATTCTTTCCGGGCCCTTTGATCACGCCTTCGTCGACGGCGGCCTCGATCGTGGTGTCGCTTCCGGCGTGAATGATGAACGCTGTGCGGCTCACATCCACTTTGAACTGCGGCAGCACCCGCCTGCGCAACACATTGCGCAAGCGCCGGCCGGTCGCCTTCGCCTTCAGATCCGGCGTTGCATCCTCGAGCGGATCGCTCCATTCGCCGCGCTTTGTGAGCGTCCGTCCGGCGGACTTGACGGTCTGCACGAATCCGCCGTTCTCGCGGCGTACCCGCAGCGTCAGTCCCTGTCGCGCGAGATCGCGCGCGCGGGTGTCGTAATACGTGGCGTGAAGGGCCTCGGGCGCCGGCGGGCGCCCGCCGCTCATGGCGGCGAGCGCGGCGCGCAACGCGGGCAGGCGGTCCGCCGGCGCGGTCAGCTTGAGTTCGATTTCCGCCACGATCCGCTCCCGCTATTTTTTCTTGGGTACGCCCGACTGTACGAGATTGACCAGCACACCGTCCGGATCGCGAAACATCATCTCGCGGCCTTGCACTTCCATATCGGGATTTTCCTTGAGCACAACGGGCGGCGAGATGATCGGATACCCGGCGGCTTTGATCTTCGCGGTCAAGGCGTCGATGTCGTTGGTGCTGAACACGATCGCGAAATCGCCGGTCTTGGTGACCGTGCCTTGCTCCGGCCTTGACGCCTTTTGCGCCTCTTTGCCGAGTTGATAGATGCCGAGCCTGCCGAACACGGAATCGCCAGACTCGAGCGCGATGGCCTGTAGCGTCAGGCCCTTCGTGTTCATGATGGCGTTGATGCCGTCATTGTCCCAGTGGTTGTTGAACCACACCTTCATGCCGAGGATGTCGCGGTAAAGCTTCAGCGAGGCCTCCTGGTCGCGCACGAAGATCGTGGCGCGGTTCATGGGCGTGATCGTGTAGCCGGGCTGCACAGGCGCAGCGGCGTGTGCGCCCGGAACGGAGAGCAAGAGGGCTGCAGCGATCAACATAGCTTTCATGGCGCGGTCTCCGGGGACTGACGGGACCGGAAGTCTACGCCGCGGTGAAAGCGTACGGGAGGCCTGTCAGACGGGTTCAGCAAGGAACCCTTGCAGGACCTTTTCCGTTTCCCGCGGATTCTCCTGATGCGTGAACGACCCGGAGTTCGGGATACGCAGGGAGCGCACCCGCTTGATGTTGGCTTTCCCAGGGGCCTCGAAGTTGTGATAGGCGCCGCGCTCGCCGTAGATCAGCAGTGTGGGGGCGGTGATCTTCGGTAGGAAGTTCACCACACCCGCGTTGCCGACGCCGCGCTCCGAGGCGCGCACCCAGGCGCCGGCCTTGGCCCGGCTCGCGTTCTGCTCTTCGTTGATCTTCGGGTCGTTCACACCGAACATCTTCTGCAATTCCGCGAATGGGCGGACCAGGGGCGAGCCGTCCGCGGCCCAACGGCCCGGTGGCTCGACGGCCTTTTCGAGGGACTCACGGGTCGCCACGCCGCCCAGCGCGACGCTCAGCAGCACCAGGTGCTTCACGCGCTCCGGCCACAAGGCCGCCATCACCACCGAGCAACAGCCGCCGAGCGAATTGCCGATAAGGTCGAACTTGTCGATCTTCAGATCGTCGAGCGCCGCCATAATTGTGGCGGCGGATTCTTGCAGGCTCTGCAGGAACGGCACCGGCCCGTTCTCCGTGGAATCCCCATGTCCGGGCATGTCGATGGCGATCACCCGGTGGGTCTTGGCCAGGGCCGGCGCGATCAGCCGCCAGTCCGCCACCCAGCCGCCCAGCTTATGCAGCAGGATCACCGGCGGTCCGCTGCCGATCCCGACGTAGTGAATCTTGGTTCCGCCCCGTTGCACCGAGCCTTCTTCCGTCCAGGGGCCTTTCGGCGCCTGGGCCATGGCGGCACCCGAGAGCGCCGGGCCGGAGAGGGCGGCGCCCGCGGTCATGAGGGCGAAGTCGCGACGGGAAGGAGCGGGCATTTGACCTCCGGTTGGGTGCGTCTGAGCCAAGGCTAGCACTTCCGGAAAGCCCGCACATGGAAACGGGTCATGTGCCCGCTGACCGGCTCCTGCCCGCATCCTGACATGGCTATGTCATTGGGTGAGATGGCGGGCGGGATGATGTTTTTCTGAAATCCCAGTCTGCTAGGCTTCACACGCCCGTGATGCGGGCGAGGGGCTAAGCGTACGGTTTGTGAGGACTTAAGAACATCCAACTCGGGGGAGACCAGCCATGAAGCTGCGGATCAAACTACTTGCGACGACCTTCTTTGCCGCCATCGCGTTGCCGGAAATGGCAACCGCGCAAGGGCTCGAGGAAATCGTCGTTACCGCCCGGCGGCAAGAGGAAAGCCTGATGCAGGTTCCCCTCGCCATCAGTGCCTTCACGTCGAAGGACATCGAGGCGAGCGGCATCAAGAATCTCACCGATCTTTCCGCCGTCACCCCGGGCCTGTTCGCGGTCAACCAGACCGGTGGCGGCTCTGGTCGTAACGACCGGTCGGGCAAGACGATTGTTGTGCGCGGCTTCTCCATCGCGCCGGGCTTGATCTTCGTCGACGGCGCGCCACTGAATGGTGCGTCGACACCCGAACTCGAAGACGTGGCCCGCGTCGAAGTGCTGAAAGGCCCGCAGAGCGCCTACTTCGGCCGCGCGACATTCTCCGGCGCCATCAACTTCATCACCAAGGATCCGTCGCTCACCGATTTCCAGGGGCGCGTGAAGGCAGAGTACAGCAGCTACAACTCCCACGATGTATCGATCAGCGCGGAGACCCCGATCGTGCGGGACAAGTTCGCGGTCCGCGTCACTCTGCACGACATGTTCAAAGGCGGTCAGTACAAGAACGCCGTCGACACCAGCATGATGCTGGGTGAGCAGACCACGCGTTCGGGCTCCCTCCAGTTCGTGTTCCAGCCGAGCGATGATCTCAAGATCAAGGGTTACTTCACCAAATTCCGCGACGACGACGGCCCGCCGGCCCAGATGGCCATGAAGCCGCCGGCGGACATGAACTGCAATCTGGGCGGCACGCGTAACGGCGGGCTTTGGTATTGCGGCACGATCCCGGAATACAATGCGTTCCCGCGCGGCTACATCTCGGGGCAATGGGGATTCGATGCCCGGGCGCGCGCGATTTTGAACGACAACATCAAAGGGTTCCCAACCGCCTTCGATCCGCACTATCTCCAGCACGGCGGCTTGAAGCGCGACGCGATCCATGCCGACGTGGTCGCGGAATACAAGTTTGCCGACGGCTGGACGTTCAATTCGCTCACCGCCTATCACTGGGAAAAGAGCGCGCAAGTCTCGAACCTGTCGTTCCGCGACGGCCAGTCCCGGCCCAACACCTTCGCGCCCCCGGGAGCGGACACGCGTCCGTACATCCTTTGGCTCGTGATGGTGCAGGGCAAGAGTTCCGACTGGAGCCAGGAGTTCCGCGTCAGCTCGCCGCAGGACAAACGGCTTCGCTTCCAGGCGGGCGGTAACATCTACAAGTTCAAGAATCCGGGCGGCGCGGGCGTCTACGGCGATACCCCGCTGGGCACGCTCGTGCTCTCCAGCACGACGCGCCAGCAGTTCTCCACGCCGGCGTTCTTCGGTGGCGCCTACTTCGACATTACGCCGCAGCTCACGATCGGCGGCGAGGCTCGCTATCAGTGGGATAAGATCGAGCAGCAAGCGCTCACGAACTCGGCGGGCGCATCGGCACCGGGACCTGTGTTCAAGGAAACGTACAAGAGCTTCTCGCCCCGTGTGACGATTGACTACAAATACGCGGACAACTCCACGGCCTATGCGCTCTGGTCTCGTGGCTATCGCCCCGGCGGGTTCAACGTCGGTCTATCGGTCCAGCCGGCTTCGATCATCGCGCAGTTTGCCGCACTCGGCGTTGCGGGTATTCCGTTCAAGGAAGAGAAGCTGGATAACTTCGAGATCGGCTTGAAGTCGAGCTGGCTCGACAACCGCGCGCGCACGCGTATTGCCATCTACAAGGAGCTATGGCGCAACGGTCAGGTGCCGGTGAATCTGATCTTCACGCTGCCCTCCGGCGGCGTGAACCAGCTCACCGCCGTGTCCAACGTCGGCTCGGTGGATATGAAAGGCGCGGAATTCGAGGCCGAATTCCAGGTGACCGAGAAGTTCCTCGTCTCCGGCACGTTCGGTTACGCCGATTCCCAGATCAAGGTGTTCACCTGCGCCGACTGCTTGACCATCAAAGGCACGACCAACGGCGTCGGCAACCGCTTGCCGCAGGCACCGAAGTACCAGTGGTCCCTGTCGGGTCAGTACGACGACCACCTGGCTGGGGAGTGGGATTGGTTCGCACGTGTCGACTACACCCATCGCGGTTCGATGTTCATCGAATACGCCAACGTCGCGGTGCTGGGGTCGAAGGACAACGTGAACGTCCACCTCGGCATCAAGCGCGAGAACCTGACGATCCAGGTGTTCGGCAAGAACCTCACCCGCGACAAGGCGGCCGTTGCCGCCACGCTCGGGCCGGAGGCGCTGTTCACCCCCGCGACCGGTCAGGAAATCCGCTACGGCCTGCCGGAAAAGCGGGTCTTTGGTGCGAAGGCCAGCTACACGTTCTAGGGCTCTACGGCTTAAGATCGCGCGGCTTCGGGAAACCGGAGCCGCGCGTTTCTTTTGGCGCACACCGCGAGCTTTGACGCCTCCCTAGGGGAGGAGTATGTTCCATTTTTGT
Source organism: Rhodospirillaceae bacterium (assembly GCA_965279655.1). Taxonomy (GTDB): domain Bacteria; phylum Pseudomonadota; class Alphaproteobacteria; order Rhodospirillales; family Rhodospirillaceae; genus SCTM01. Next base: position 1,628,264 of record OZ257255.1, on the reverse strand, counting down.
TCTATCGAGAGTCTTGCTTTGTGGGATATTGCGACGGAAATTCCCCGCGCGTATTTCGCGCGATATAGCGCGCGAAGCGACTCGGAACCTTAATCGCCGAACCGGGCGTTATGCCGCAACCGAACCGCGCAGCCGCGGGATGTTAGCTTTCTGATGGGTGGGTCGATCGTCCCCGATTTCGAGCGTTTCCTCAGTACGCACGTCGCACGCCTGACGCGCATCATGGGCGTGCGTGGGCCCTTATCCATGCGCAAGAGCCGCAAGGTCCTGCGTGGCGCGGGTCTCGATGCGGCCGACATCACCTCGCTCGAGCGGCACATCGCCATCGAACAGGCCATCGCCGAAACGCCGCTCGTCGCCGGAAATCGGACATGCCTCCTGCGCGACGGCGAGCAGACCTTCCGCGCCATGTTCGCGGCCATCGAGGCCGCCCATGACCACGTCCATCTCGAATACTACATCCTCGAGGACATCGAGAACGACGGTACCCTGCTATCCGATCTCTTGGTGTCGAAAGCGCGCGCGGGTGTGGCGGTCCACGTGATCTACGACAGCTTCGGCTCAAGCAATACGCCCGACGCCTTCTTCGAGAAGCTCGCGGCCGGCGGCGTGAAACTCCTGTCGTTCAATCCGATCAATCCGCTGAAAACCAAGTACGCCTACAAGCCGAACGATCGCGACCACCGCAAGATCCTGATCGCGGACGGACGCGTCGGCATCGTCGGCGGAATCAACTTGAGCACCACCTACATCAGCACCAGCGGGCGCGGTATGGGCAAGTCGGGGCAGGGCGGCGGCGGCGGCGGGCCGGCGGCGACCACCGACAACTGGCGTGACACGGACCTCGAGATCACCGGGCCGGTCGTGCTGCAACTTCAGTCTCTCTTCCTGAAACAATGGGCCGCCCAACATGGACCGCCCCTCAGTCACGCGAACTTCTATCCGCCTCCGGAGGAGGCAGGCGCGGAAGTGGTGCGTATTATCGGTAGCGGGCCGGCGCATCGCGTGCCGCGCTACTACGTCACGTTCCTGTCGGCCATCCGCAATGCCGACAAGCGCATCTACGTCATGGCGGCCTATTTCGTGCCGCCGCGCGCGTTGCGCCGGGCGTTGCGGCAGGCCGCGCGGCGCGGTGTCGATGTGCGTTTGCTGCTGCCCGGAAAGAGCGACGCCAACGTAGCCGTGGCCGCCCAACGCTCCTACTACACGTCGTTCCTGCGCGCCGGCGTCAAGATCTTCGAGGTCCACGACTACATCCAGCACACGAAGGCGGTGACGATCGACGGTGTGTGGACCGCCGTCGGTTCGTCCAACCTCGATCACCGCAGCGTGCTGTTCAACGACGAGGTCGACGCCATTGTGCTCGGCAAGGACACGGCGGACGCGATGGAAAAGCTGTTCCTGGAAGATAGCGGCGCGGCGCGGCAGATCGCGCGCGCGGAATGGAAAAAGCGTCCGTGGACGCAGCGTGTGTACGAGTTCTTCGCCCGCCTCGGAGAGAAGTTGCTTTAGTGAACGCCCGCGAGCGTATGGAAGTAGGCGTCCGCGCCGGAATGGAGCGGGAGGTTCAAGCCGTGTTGCGCCGTCGCGGTGCTGATGAACGCGCCCGCCACGCTGCCGTAGCCGAGATAGTCGACCGGGCCGAACAGGCTTTTCACCAGGGCCGCGATCTCGTCAGGCGGCACCGTCTGTGGAGCGATCAGGGTGGCGATGACGGCGATAGTGGTGACCGGGTTCGGCTGACCCGCATAGATGCGGCCGGGGATCTTCACCGCCGCATAGCGGTCTTCGCCCGTGGTGAGCAGTGCGATGGCGTCGCTGTCGAGGCTGAGGAGGCGGAAGGAATGCGCACCGATGGCCCCCGCAATGCGTTCGTCCGGCGCACGCGCCGACACCACCAGCGCATCGAGGCGGTTGCTGCCCAGCGCATCGAGCGCTTCGGTCAGGTTCATTGGCACCAGCGCCGCGAGAGTGGTCGCCGGTAGGCGGTGGGCGCGCAGCACGTCTTCGCCCGCGCGGTTGGGTACATTGCTGTGACCGATGCGCTTGCCGCGCAGGTCCGCGATCGAGGCGACGGTCGAGTTCGCGGGCACGAGCACGTGCACCGGCTTGGGATACAGGGCGGCAACCGCCCGCAGGTTCGCGATCTCCGCGGTCGCGATGCGGTCGCTGTCCAGGATCGCGGCTGTGGCCGCGCCGTCGCGCAACATGCTGAGCAGGCCCGCATCGTCCGGCATGGCGAGATTGACGACCGGCCGCCGCGCCTCGTCATTGCGCCGCAGGGCCTCGATGATCGACCAGCCGTCGCTGCCGACAGGTCCCCCGGCGAGCGCATACCCGCCACGAAGGCGCGCGAGCTGACCGCGGCTCCGGCTGATCGCCCAGGCCAGGTTCTCCCGCACCGTGCGCCAGGTTTCGGGCACCGTCAGCAGCATTTGCACCACGTCCCAGGCCTGATCGCGAATGCGCAGACGCTTGAGATCGGTCGGCCGCGGCGGACCGAGGCGTGTCAGCACCCATCCCTCGTTCTTCGGCGCGGGATCGTATACCGCGCGGCCGGGCACGGTGAGGGTGTCGCCAATGCCGTTCAGGCGCGGATTGATGCCGTGCACCTCGGCGGCGTTGGCGCCAAGCATCCGGGCGAGGGTGGGCGCATTGAATTGATCCCACGCGCTGAACGCATGGTCGCGGTTGACCCGCAGGTGGGTGATGAAATTGACCGTGCGCTGCGATCCCGACCGCTCCACGCGATCCATCGCCACGTCTTGCACGGAGAGCAGTCCCGGTGGCGCGTCGGCCAGAATCGCCTCGAGATCGGCCTTCAACCGATCTACCGACGGCGGCGCCTGACAAGCCGCCAAGGCCGCCGCGAGCAGCAGGGCCGCCGCGACGCGCTGAGCGTATATGACGAGAACCCCCACCATGGGACGAGTCTACCGGCCGGGGAGCAGCTTCACCAGCGGCCTAAATCTCGACCTGGCTGCCCAATTCGATCACGCGATTGGGGGGAATACGGAAGTACATCGCGGCGCTGGAGGAATTTCGCCACAGCCAGAAGAAAATCCGCTCCCGCCATATCGGCATGCGCGATTTTGTGGCCGGCACCAGGGTGTCACGACCCAGGAAGAACGACGTTTCCATCATGTTGAAGGCAAGTCCATGCGCAACGCAGGCGCCGAGGATGCGGGGCACGTCCGGGGATTCCATAAATCCGTAACGCGCGACTACACGGTAGAACGCATGCGGGTAGGTCTCCACGGCGATGCGGTCGGCTTCCGGCACGGTCGGCACGGACTCCGTCACGACCGTCAGCAGCACCACCCGTTCATGCAGCACCTTGTTGTGTTTGAGGTTATGCAGCAGGGCCGACGGCACGCTGTTGGAGGAGGCGCTCATGAAGATCGCCGTGCCGGCGACCCGTGGTGCGCGATTGGCGGTCAGCCGTGCGAGGAACGAGGACAGCGACATCGCCGCCTCTTCTTGGTAGCGCGTCATTTCGGCACGGCCTTCGCGCCAAGCCTGGATCAGGATGAAGGTCGCCAGCGCGACCAGCAGCGGTACCCAGCCGCCGGCAGTGACCTTTGTCGCGCAGGCAATGAAGAACGCCAGATCGACGATCAAGAAGAGAAGGAAGAGCGGCACAGCCTTCGCACGCGACCAACCCCAGTGATAGCGCGCGACCGTATAGCCGAGGATTGTGCCAACCAGCATCGTGCCCGTGACCGCGATCCCGTAGGCATGGGCAAGCTGGGAAGAGCTTTGGAAACCCAGCACGAGGCCCACCACGCAGACCATCAGGATCCAATTGATGTTCGGCATGTAGATCTGTCCGAATTCGGTGGCGGAGGTGTGGCGGAACACCAGGCGCGGCAAGAAGCCCAACTGCATCGCCTGACTGGTGACGGAGAAGGTGCCGGAGATCACCGCCTGCGAGGCGATGATGGTCGCCAGCGTTGACAGGCCCACCAGCGGATAGAGCGCCCACTCCGGGGCCAGCAGGAAGAAGGGTGCGCGTACGGCGGTGGGATCGGCCAGGATCAGCGCGCCTTGGCCGAAATAATTGAGCAGCAGCCCCGGCATCACCACTGTGAACCAGGCAATGCGGATCGGTTTTGCACCGAAGTGTCCCAAGTCTTCGTACAGCGCTTCCGCGCCGGTCAGCGCCAACACGACGGCGCTCAAGGGCGCGAGAATATAAAGGCCGGGACCATTACGGATGCAGAAGGAGATCGCATGGCGTGGGTCGACCGCTGCGAGAATCTCGGGATGATCGATGACGTGGAGCAGACCGAGCACGCCCAGCACCAGGAACCAGAGCAGCATCACCGGTCCGAACAGGGCGCCCACCTTGGCCGTGCCTGCGCCCTGGATCATGAACAGGCCGATCAGCACCGTCACCGCAATGGGGACGACAAAGGGCGCGACGCCCGGCGCGGGCACTTCGAGGCCTTCCACAGCGCTGAGTACCGAAATTGCCGGGGTAATCAGGCTGTCGCCGTAGAACAGCGCCGCGCCGATCAGGCCCAGGATCAAGAGCACGCCGCGGCGGCGCGGGTGTGGCCCGAGGCTCTCCATGGCAAGCGCCGTGAGCGCCATCACGCCGCCCTGGCCGCGGTTATCGGCGCGCAGGATGAACGTGACGTACTTGCCCGAGACCACGATCGCCACGGACCAGAAGATCAGGGACAGCACCCCAAACATGTTCGCGGGGTTGACTTCGAGGCCGCCCGTCAGCCCAAAGGCCTCCCGCAGGGTGTAGAGCGGGCTGGTGCCGACGTCGCCGTACACCACGCCGGTTGCGCCGACAGCAAGCGCAGCGAGCCGATTGCGCTGGATGCGGCGTTGTTCTTCCGGGGTCACGGATAGGGGGCCGGCGTCGGGGCCGGAAGTCGTCGCGATGTCAGCCATCTTTCTAATGAGTCGTGTGCACGTCGTTCAGAGAACGCGCCGCGGACACGATTCAGTTCCCCCTGTGCCGACCGCGTGCTCCACCACCGGCGGAGCGGCGCGCATCATACGCGCCGCCCGCCGCCGGAGAAGTCCGATTTTGGAGTTTAGGCGTGAGTAGAATTACCGAGTTGACCTTTACGCTGTTCCACGACTTTGTCCGCGTCCCGGCCGGAAAGTTCCTGGAAATGGCTGAAATTGGAGACGTAAGTGCCAATTCCCTGCGAAATCGAGCGGATTTCCAGGATTAGGTCCTGCATCTCAGATTCCGGCATGTTGACCCGAATCTCCTCCCAGCCGTCCCACCCCTCGCGGGCGTCGAAGCCGAGGATCTGGGCGCGGCGTTGAGTGACCGCGCGCTGAACCTTCGACGTGAAGTCGGCGGGCACGTGGATGCGAACCTCCTGGATCGGTTCCAGGAGCACCGGATCGCATTCCGGCAGGCCTTCGGTCATGGCCATGCGTCCGGCGGTGCGGAACGCTTGATCGGAACTGTCGACACTGTGGAACTGACCGTCGAACAAGCGCATGTCGACATCCACCACTGGGAATCCGAGCGGACCACGAACGGTGTTGTCGCGCATCCCGGCCTCCACCGCTGGGATGAAGTTCCGCGGCACGACACCTCCGACGATTGAGTCGGTGAATGTGACACCCGATCCGCGCGGCAGCGGCTTGATCTCCACCTTGATGTCGGCGAATTGCCCATGGCCGCCCGACTGACGCTTAAAGCGTGCGTGGTGGGTCGTGCCCTTACGAATGGTCTCGCGATAGGGCACCTGCGGCCTGTGAGTCTGTACCTGCAGTTCGAACTTCCGCTTGAGTCGTTCAAGGGCCAGGGTGATGTGCATCTCACCTTGACCGCGCAACAGGAGTTCAGCGGTTTCGGGTACTTGGTGCAACATCAGCGAGGGGTCCTCCTCGCACAATTTGCGCAAGGCCTCGCCGAGCTTGACGTCGTCCTTGCGGTCCTTGGCCGCGACCGCGAGCGTGTAGAGCGGGGTGGGCGGCTCTGCCCAGACCTTCGGCCGCTCTTGCGTATTTTCGGTCAGGACCGTTCCCGCGATGCCAGCATCCAATTTGCTCAAGGAGGCGACAGCGCCCGGGCCGGCCGCGGCCAGTCGCGCCTTGCCGAGTTTCGGCTCAGCGCCCTCCTGCAAATTGCTCACGCGCTGTCCGGCGAGCGTCTCGCCATCCTTCAGCGTGCCGCGCCAGACGCGCAGCAGGGAGAGCTTTCCGATATGGGGTGCATAGATGACGCGCATGACCTGCGCGACGAGTTTTCCAGCCGGGATGCCGAGACGGTCGGCTGTCACATTCGCATCAGGCACTTCGTGTCGTAGGGCCTTCAATAACCGCCGCACGCCGTGCTCATGTTCCGCCGCGCCGATCATCACCGGTACGATCAAGTCTTCCTGCAGGTCTTTCGTGAGGTGGCGATAGACCTCGGACTTGTCCGGCACCACGTCCTCGAGCAGTTTTTCCAGGAGGGCGTCGTCGAAGTCGGAGAGCTTTTCGAGCAGCGCGCGCCGCGCCTCGTCGGTTTCCACCGGCCCTGCCTTGTCGAGAGGGACCCGTTCCGAAGGCTTATCGAGTTCGTAGTGATAGGCGCGCTCCGCGACCAGATCGACATAGCCGGTTATTTGATTGCCTTCGACGGTCGGGATATGCCGCAACACCAGCGGGCGCGTCGATTGGCGTTGTCCCGCAGCCAGAAGGTCGCGCACGGAGCCGTCACTCGTGTCCAATTTGTTGATGAACAGGATGTGGGGAATCTTGTGATCGTCCAGGAAGCGCAAGGTAGGTCCGATGGCCAGCATGCGCTCCGGCGTCGGATCGACCACCACCACCACCGCATCGGCCATCAGCATGCCCTGATGGCTCTCCTGGAGCAGATCGAATGCGCCCGGGCAATCCAGGAACACCCAGTCGTCGCCCATGAAGTTGCAACGCAGTGGCGTGAGTTCCGTCGAACTGCGGCGCGTCCGCGCCTCGGGGCTCGCGTCGCTAACCGTCGTGCCCTCTGCGACAGTGCCGTGGTTCTGAACTGCGCCACACGCGACCAATATGCTTTCGGCCAGTGTCGTCTTACCGCTGCCCTGTGGCCCGACCAACGCCACACAGCGGGTGCTTCGGGCGCCCTTGGGGGTACCTTCGTTTCTGTCCGGCATGATGTAGCCTCCTGTCTGGCCGCGCCGTGGGGGAACGGGCGGCGGGTTGAAAGCACAACAGGCGCTGCGGCAAGGCCGCGGAAATGTCAGGCGGCTTGGTCGTAGCGTCGATAGCGGCTCATGTGAAATTCATGGGTCTGGGCGGTGCGTTGGTGGCTGTCGCGGGTGCGCATCAAATCGATCCACGCAAGCAGGCGATAGCATTCGGCCGGCAGGGGGGCTTCCCAGAGTTCGACGTAGCAGGGGAAGCGCTCGAAGAACGGGGTGAACTGAAGATCGACCAGGCTCAACTCGGCGCCCAGCCAATAGGGGCCTTCGCTCAGTTTGCGCAGACCTTCGTGTTCAAGGAATAGAAGGCGCTCGCGCACGACCTGCCGGTTCTTGATCTGTTTCTCGGGATTGCGCCGGTCGGCGATCAACGCATGCAGCGCCGGCATGAGAAGGGAGTCGCAGTAGTCGATCCAGATGCGGGCGCGGGCACGCGCCACCGGGTCCGCGGGCAGGAGCGGCCGCTCCGGAAAGGCGTCCTCGAGATATTCGTTGATGATGCGTGACTCATAGATCAGCGCATCGCCGTCGCGCAGCAGCGGCACCTTGCCGTAGGGCGAAAGCGCCTTGAACCAATCGGGCTTGTTGTAGAGATCGACTTCCGTCAGCAAGAAGGGGATGCCCTTTTCGAGAAGGGCCATGCGTGTCCGCTGCGCGTAGGGACAAGCCTCGTAGCTGAAGAGTTCGACATTCCGCATGCCGACCGGTCTCCATCCCCTGGGGTACCACTGTAGCAAAAGGACCTGCCGGGTCCATGGGCGAAGAAGCGGTGGCGCGGCCTGTGGAAAGTCTCGCGTCACGGCCCGCTGGGTTTGCTATAATGCTCGGGTGACAAGGGGAAGTGCTATGGTCGGTCCGACTGCCCGCCGGTTGTATATTGCGATCGTTCTAAGCTTGGGTGCCTTCGGCACCGTGATGGCGCCCACGCCTGCTGCGGCGCAAAAGATGAACGAGGACGGAATCCAACTGCCCTGGTTCCGGAGTCGGGCCGAGAAACTGGCGCGCGCCGCCTGCGAGGCCGACCTGCCGGAGTGCCGCGATTCCGTGCGCAAGAAGATCGCGACGGAGAAGGTGATCACGAGCTATGCGCCCTGGATCATGCTTTGCCTGTTTTTCCTGGGGGCCTCGCAATACATGAGAATTCGCGAGAATCGGCGCCGCAAGAAGCAGGAAGAGGTTGCCCGCAATCACGTCCGCGCCAATCGGCAAGAGGTGAAGAACAAGGCGAACACCCGCTCAGTCGGAAACGATGAGGGGGCCGACGACGATGCGGCCGACGACGGCTTCGGCATGGGCACGCCGAAGGGGCGGCGTTAGGCTCGTTCGACGAATGATCCCATCGCTTGTGGTTGCGCGATTCGTGATTGCGCCGCGCCATGGAACATCCGGTAAAGCGCTGGAAGGACCAGTAGGGTCAGCACCGTCGAAGAGATGACCCCGCCGATCACGACCGTCGCCAGGGGCCGTTGTACTTCGCTTCCCGTGCTGACGTTGACTGCCATCGGCAAGTAGCCAAGGGCCGCGACCAGCGCCAGCATCATCACCGCGCGCAATCGGCCCAGAGCACCTTCGACTATGGCCGTGTCCAAGTCCGAGCCGGCCTCCCGCAGGCGGCGAATGAAGGACACCATGACGATGCCATCGAGCACCGCGACGCCGGAGAGGGCGATAAAGCCGACCCCGGCGGTGATGGATAGCGGAATGTCGCGCAGCCACAGGGCCAGGACACCGCCGGTCAGCGCCAGCGGGACGCCGCTGAACACAAGCAGGGCATCTCTCGCCGAACCGAACATGGTGTAGAGCATGCCGAAGATAAGCAGGAGCGCGAGCGGCACCACGATCTGCAAACGCTGGCTGGCGGAGATGAGTTGCTGGAACGTGCCGCCGTAGTCGATCCAGTATCCGGCGGGCAGCGTGATCCGCTCACGGACCTTGCCTTGGACCTCGGTCACGAAAGACCCAAGATCGCGGCCGCGCACATTGGCGGTGACCACGACGCGGCGCTTGCCGTTCTCGCGGCTGATAACGTTCGGGCCCGGCGCGATCGTAATCGCGGCGATCTCGCCCAGCGGAACGACATGCGGCGGGTGAGCGTGTTGGCGGGTCTGAGAGGGATTGTGCTCACTTTCGTCGAGATGCGCGAGCGGGATGGGCAGGCGGGAGAGAGCATCCACGTCGCCACGCACGCGATCAGGCAGTCGCACGACGAGGTCGAATCGGCGGTCGCCCTCGAAAACCTGACCGACGCTTCGACCGCCAAGCGCGACCTGAACGACTTCCTGGAACTCCGCGACTTTGATGCCGTAGCGGGCGAGCATGTCTCGGTTGGGTGTGATGGTCATCAGGGGCAAGCCCGTCGCTTGCTCCATACGCGCGTCAGCAGCACCCGGAACGGCGCCGACAACTTCTTCGATTTGTTCTCCGACCTGCGCAAGAACGTCTAGGTCATCGCCGTACACCTTGACGGCAAAATCCGTCCGCACGCCGGCGATGAGCTCGTTGAACCGCATCTGGATCGGCTGGGTGAACTCATAATTGTTGCCGGGTATCTTGCGGACCGCTGCCTCAAGCTCCTCCACCAGTTCGAGCTTGGTCTTGCTGGGATCGGGCCACGCGGCGCGATCCTTCATGATGATGAAGGTGTCGGCCACACTCGGCGGCATAGGATCCGTGGCGATCTCCGCCGTGCCCAGCTTGGCGAAGACAGCTTCAACTTCCGGGAACTCCTTCAGTCGCTTCTCGAGCGCGCGTTGCATGTCGACGGCCTGCGTCAAGCTTGTTCCGGGGATGCGCAGGGCATGCATCGCAATATCGCCCTCATCGAGACTGGGAATAAACTCGGAGCCGAGGCGGCTGGCCAAGAGGCCGCACAGAATCGACAGAACAAGGGCGCCGACCACCACGGGACCGCGGTTGATAAGCGAAAATCCAAGCGCGCGGCGGTAGAACGCGCCCGCGCGTTGCAGGAATCTGTTTTCCTTCTCGGCCACGCGGCCGGTCACGAAAGTCGCGACGGCGGCGGGAATGAAGGTGAGCGACAGAATAATGGCGCTGAGCAAGGCGACCACCACCGTGAAGGCCATCGGGCGGAACATCTTCCCTTCCACGCCGGTGAGCGTGAAAATCGGGATATAGACGATGGTGATGATCAGGACGCCGAAGAGGCTGGGACGGATGACCTCGGCCACGGCACTGGCTGTGGTCTCCAGGCGTTCGTCCTTGGTGAGGATCCGCCCGAGTTGCTCCTGCCGATGGCCGAAACGCCGCAGGCAGTTCTCCACGATGATGACCGCGCCGTCGACGATCAGGCCGAAATCCAACGCACCCAGACTCATGAGATTGCCGGAGACGCGGTTCTGCACCATGCCAATGATGGTCATCAGCATGGAGAAGACGATCACGGCCGCGGTGATGAGCGCGGCGCGGATATTGCCGAGCATCAGGAACAGCACGGCGATGACCAGTAGCGCGCCTTCGAGCAGACTCGTTTGCACGGTCTTGATCGTTCGTTCCACAAGCGTCGTTCGGTCGTAGACCGTCTTCGCCACGACCCCGCTAGGAAGACTACGGTTTACCTCCTTCATGCGTTCCGCGACGCGCTTCGAGACGTCGCGGCTGTTTTCGCCCATCAGCATGACCACTGTGCCAAGGACGATCTCACCGCCGTTCTCGGTCGCGGCGCCCGTCCGCAGGTCGGAGCCGATTTCCACGTCGGCGACGTCGGCCACCCGCACAACCACAGATCCACGCGTGGCGACGACGATATTGCTGATGTCGTCCAGGTTGGTGACCTGACCGGGAGAGCGGATCAGGTACTGCTCGCCGCGCCGCTCGATGTAGCCCGCGCCGACGTTACTGTTGTTTGCGGCCAGAGCTTCCATGAGGTCGCGCAAGGTCAAACGCTGCGCCATAAGCCTGGCGGGATGTGGCTTCACGTGAAACTGCTTCACGTAGCCGCCGACGGTATTGATATCGGTCACGCCGGGAATATTGCGGAGCTGTGGCCGCACGACCCAATCCTGCAGCGTGCGAAAATCCATCGGTGTCCACGCGGAACCATCCGCCTGACGTGCATTCGGTCGTCCCTCTACGGTGTACATGAAGATCTCACCGAGTCCGGTCGCGATCGGTCCCATCATCGGCTCGATGCCCGGCGGCAATTGCCCCTTCGCCTCTTGGAGGCGCTCGTTCACCAACTGGCGCGCGAAATAGATATCCGTGCCTTCGGCGAAGACGACCGTGACCTGCGACAGTCCGTAGCGGGAGATCGACCAGGTTTGCTCCAGTTTGGGCAGGCCGGCGATGGCGGCCTCGACCGGATAGGTGATGCGCTGCTCGGCTTCCAAGGGCGAGAAGCCCGGCGCTTCGGTGTTGATCTGCACCTGGACGTTGGTGATGTCCGGCACGGCGTCGATCGGCAGGCGCGGGTACATGAAGACGCCGACGCCGCCCACGGCGAGGACGGCCAAGAGGACGAACCAGCGATGCCGGATCGAGAAAGCGACGATGCGCTCGAGCATGGCGATGTCCTTAGTGATCGTGGCTTGCGCCGGACTTCTCGATGTCCGCTTTGATCAGGAACGCGTTCTCCGTGACGTAGGCGGTGCCGGGGTCGAGGCCGCCCAAGACTTCGGTGTGCTCGTTGTCAGCGACGCCAATTGTCAGCATGCGGACTTCGTAGGTGTCGCCCACCTTGGCGTAAACCACGGACATATCGCGGAAGCTCTGTAGTCCGCTGTTCAGCACACCCAAGGGCACTTCGCGGGTGGCAGCCGTGATGCGGGCGTCAACCCGGCGGCCCGGACGCCAAGCGCCATCCTTGTTATCCAGTATCACGCGCACCGGCGTGGTCTGGGTCGCCAGATCGGTGGTCGGCAAGACCGAGGTGAGGGTGGCGTCTGATTGCAATTCGCCATCGGCCGCGGCGATCTGAACCGGCTGACCCGCCCGCAGGCGCACGGCGTCTTTTGGAAACGCATGGAGTTCTGCCACGACGCGGGAGACGTCAGATATTTCAATGACGGGCCCGCTGTCCACGACTTCGCCAATGCTTACAAATTGGGCGATCACCACGCCTTCGACGGGCGACCGGATCTGATAGGCCTGCAAGCTTTCATTGGATTCGATGGTTGCCACGACCTCATTCTTGGCAACGCGGTCGCCCAAGTTCTTGCGCAATTCCCTGACCACGCCGGGGAAGCGTGCCCGGATCAGCGCGGAGCGCGTGGGGTCGACCGTGATCTGTCCCGTCAAGTTTACGATGTCCTTGAGCGTCGTCGGGCCCGCGACCATCGTTTTCACACCGGCTTCGGCCGCTGTCTCGTCTGCGATCTGCGTGCGCCCCTCATAGGAGGCGTAGGACCAGCTGTGGTTTTTGCCAGCGGCGGTGGCGGTCACCTTCACGTCGAAGGAATGCGGCTCATGGACTTCGCCTTGTCCGCGCAGAAAAGCGTCGGTCGGCACGAATCGGAAGGCATTCATCGCTCCGCCAAGCCGGTTCAGTTGCACCGTCAATGCGACATCCTTTGGCGGCAGCGGCTTATCGTCCTGATAGGCGTAGACCCGGAACTCCGGCGGCACGCCGTCCTCGAAGATCGTCATCTCTACGGAGAATTTGCCATCTCGCAGCAGACGGCCGTTGTGTGGACCGCGTTCGAAGTCCTCGTGGGCTTCGCCTTCCTCGTGTTCGGCGACATTAGGCTCCATGCGCAGGATCAGCGTGCCGAGAACGGCGCCGGCGATCAGCATCCCCAGAATGACGGTCTTGGCGTTCATGGCGTCTTCTCCTCGGCGTAGCTGCGGCCGATCAGGCGTTCGAGTTCGAGGTAGAGCAGGTGGGTGGCGGCGGAGACCGCGATGGCCTCGCGCTGCAAGTCGACGGTCTGCTGTTGCGCGGCGTTGAGTTCGAGCAACGAGAACCGGCCGAGCCTGAAGGCGTTCTCCGCATCTTTCGCCGCGGTTTGCGCGAGCGGCAGGGACTGTTTGCGGATTGCGTCGAGGCGCGCGCGTCCGTCACGCAGTTGGATGAAGGTGGCATAGAGCGTCGCCAGCAGCTCGTTGCGGCGTGCGGCCTCCTCTGTCGCGACGCCGCTGAGTTTGCTGCGGGCCTCGTCCTCCGCCGGCCGGGCCCGTGCGCTGCCGCCGAGGGGGATCGAGAGGGACAGGACAGCGGCTTGTGATCGCTCACCCTGCAGGCGGCGGATGCCGGCGCTCACGGTCACATCGGCGGCGCGTCCCGATTCGGCCAGGCGCAGGTTCGCTTCCTGGATGCGCCGCTCGGTCGCGAACTTGAGAATCTCCGGCGTGCGTTCGACAAGATCGGCCAGCGCCGCGAATTCACCGACCGGGGGCAGGGCATATAGGTCGCCCGCGACCCGTTGTGGCTGATCCGGTGGGCCGCCCCAGGTTCCAGCGAGCAGCGCCCATGTCGCCGCGACTTCTGTCGCGGTGCGTTGTTCTTCCTGGCCGGCCTTGAGCACAGAGAGGTCGGCATTGGATTGTTCGACAGGTGAGGCGTTGCCCGCGTTCAATCGCAGCTTCACCACATCTTTCACGCGGCGCGCGAGCCCAGTCGAAGCGCCGGCCACGCGCGCGCTTTCCTGCGCCTCCAGTACGGCGATGAACCGGCGCGCCACGTCCGCCAATAGGTCCAGGCGCTCCGCGTCCTGATTGACGACGATCAGGTCGCGCTCGCGTTCCGCCACGTCGATGCGCCGGGCGCGTTTGTCGCCGCGTTCCAGTACGGTGCCGAGACTCAAGGTGAGTTCCGTGTCATCGAAGGTCGATAACCGGTTCGTGCCGAGGAAATTCTCCGCCTCTAAGCCAAGCTGCAACGGCGGGCGCAGCGCGGCTTGGTCGCGGCGCGCGACGGCGCCGGCGATCGCAAAGCGATGCCCCTGGAGTTTCGGACTGCGCTCCAGCGTCAGGCGGATGGCATCCTGAAAACGAAGGTCTTGCGCCTGCGCGGGGATCGCGTGCAGCAGCACGCAGCCCAGCAAAAGAAAACGAAGCATGATGAACGCCCACTGCGCGTGTCCGATCGGTGACCGGACACGCATGTCAGAACGGGCAGGGCGTGGGCCCCGCCATCACAGAGATGGGGCGTTAGGCCTGCGGAGGGCGTTGTGGCGGGGCCGACGTGATCTTGTGACCGATCTCGCCGCGCACGATATCGAAATGCGGATGCATAATGTCGGGTAGGGCGGGTGCCATCGTCGGGATCGCCGCCATAACCATATGTGCGTGCGTGCACTGGGTCGGATCGATGCTGAATCCGGTATGGCAGTCGGCGTCTTCTTCAGCGGCGCCGAAAATGGTGTCGACTTGCGGCTCGCCATCGATCAAGTGATGCAGCGCTTCGGTGTTGACCGCATATCCCAGCGCCTTCGCTGTCGGCACGATCAGGCCGGGCAGCAAGAGAACGAGCGACAGGACAAGAACCGTAAAGGTCCGCATACGGATAGTGGTAGCACCACTACTAGCGTTCGACCAGTTCGATCAGTTCGCCGTTGGGGCCCTTGATTACCGCGGCGCGGCCGCCGCCGTAGATCAGGCTCTTGAGGGCCGTGGTTTGTCCGACGGGGCCCAGCTTTGCGCCGGCAATGGAGTCCGTGGAGATGGTCACCATGGCGGTGCCGGGGGGCAGGTCGCCCTCGCGCACTTTTCGGTCGACGACGTTGGAGGGGTACTGGTCGACCTCGATCATGAACGGGCCGTTGAGCTTCGCCGTGGAGAGCAGGTGCCGCGTCTCGAGATCGATGCCGTGGACCTTGTTGAGCGCGCTCAGGCGCACCGGATTGGGCTTGCTCACTTCGGCGCCAAGACTGGCCCAGAACTTCATCAGCGCCTCGATATCACGGCCGCCGTCGATGACGATGAACACGCGATCCACGAAGCTCTTGGCCTGGCCGAGCGGATGCGCTGGATTCTTGATGGTGGTGAGATACAGGAATTCCCGCGCCGGCCCCATCACCTGCATCGCCTTGATCTCGTCGGAGCTGGACAGATTGCGCGGCGGGCCGACAATCTCGAACGGCGAACCCTTGAGACGTTCGGCGACCGCATCCACGTCCTTCACCAGGATCTCCGTGGAGTTCCAGCCGTAAGTCTTGAAGGGCTGATAGTCCGGATAGTCCGCCGTGACGACGAAGCGCAGGTAGTGCGGTGCGCCGCTTTCCGGCTGCATGACCATATAGTCGTGGCCCTTCACCGCCGGCGTCTTCCACACCGCGGCGCTCTCGGCGTCCACCTGGCCGCGCTCGACAACCTTGTAGCCGAGGTACTTGGTGTACGCGGCTTCGATAGGCTTCAGGTCGCTGACGGTCATGGTGACGGCAAGGATCGGTCCGATCATGATGTCTCTCCTATCCGAGGTGTTGGGTCAGGAAGCGCGCTGCGAGTTGGACGCCGGCGTCGTCGATGCCGTGCTCAAGGCCCGGGATGACATGGGCGGTGTAATTCACTTTGGCGGACTTCAAGGCGCCCTCGACGTCGGCGAGCGCCTGCACCGGCACGACAGGGTCCGCATCCCCGTGCACCAGCAGCACCGGCGGACGCGAGACGATGTCTGTCGGCAATTTGTCCGGCGCAATCATGGCGCCGGAGAATCCGACGATGCCGCCGAGCTGCTCTTTCCGCCGCAGGCCGACGTAGAGCGACATCATGGTGCCCTGGGAAAAGCCGAGGAGGGCGACGCGGTTCGCCTTGAGGTCGTAGTGCTCTGTCACCTGATCGATGAAGGTATTCAGCTTTGCGGCGGACGCTTGCGCGCCGTCGTGCATCGCGCCCATCATGGCCGCGCGCGCCTTCGGATCGTTGCGGACGATCTCTGGATTGTAGGTCGCGAGCGAGAACCACTGCCGTCCGCTGCCCCAGCCGCCTTCGAGCGGCATCGGCGCATGCGGCGAATGGAACGCGGCGTGTGGCAGAGCTTGCGCGAAGAAGGGGGCGAGACCGATCAGGTCGTTGCCGTCAGCGCCGTAGCCGTGAAGTAGGATCACCGCGGCGGTGGGTTTGTCTTTCGGCGCGCGGGAAGGGCCCTGCAGGGCATCGATCACGGACATGAAACCGAACGTTACGTTGATTGCGACCTATGTTGGATACTAGGATTTGCGCGGCATGACCAGTCCACCCGCCCTGTCGCTCTCGGACCGTGAGGCGATTCTATTCGCCAACGAGGCGTTCTATGCCGCGTTCGCAGGCAAGGCCTTTGCCGCCATGGACGATCTATGGGCCGACGGCGACGTCACCTGCATCCATCCCGGCTGGCCGCCTTTGCGTGGCCGCGATGCGGTGATGGGCAGCTGGCGCGATATTCTGGCTCACGAACCGCCCGACGTGTCCGCCCACCGCACCGATGTAACGTTGCAGGGCGGCGTCGCGGTGGTGACGTGCATTGAACTCATTCCGGGCACGGGACGCCCGCAGTTGCTCAGCGCCACGAACCTTTTCGTGAAGCATGGCAATGTCTGGAAGATGATTCATCACCAGGCCGGAATCGCCAATGTCGATCCGCGTACCCTCGGCGAGAAAGAAAAGCCGTCGGTGAACTAGGTCAGGCGTTGAGCGAGGGCTGGTCGCCGGCTGAGGCCGCAAGCTCGGTCGGCGCGCCGTTCTCGGGCTCGCCGCCGCTGGGTGCTTCGGTGGTTTCAGTCTCGCGTGCTTCCGATTCGAACTCGACGTCGGCCTCGTCGGCCTCCGTCAGAACCGTAGGCTCGGGCGCGCCCTTTCCGTTGTACGGGTCCACCAGCATGAAGTCGGGCGTGAACCCGCCGAAGGCGACGACGTTGTCGTCGATTTCCATCTCGCCGATTCCATGCGGATTGCGGCGCGTACGCTTCGCGCGATCTTCCGGACCGCGCTTGTCGCCGAAGCGATCGGGTCGAGCTTCCTTGTCTTTGCCTTTCTCTCGATCCCGGCGCGGCTTGCGCGGACGCTCTTCGTCCTCGCGCGGCGCGGCCTCGGCGATCGGCTCGGCGGCGACCTGTTCAACGATGACGGGGGCAGCTTCAACGGCTGTCGCATCCTGTTCTTGCACAACGGGCGCCGCGGTCTCGCGCGCCTGTTCGCGGTCCGGCGCACGCTTGCGATCCCGTCCACGGCCTCGGCCACGTTCGCTACCTCGTTCGCCGCCGCGTCCGCGTCCCCGCGGGGCGCTATCGGCCTCGGCAGCGGATGTCTCGGCGTTGAGGGCGAGTTCCTGAAGCTCAGGGACGGACAGCGCCGGAATCGGACCCTTCAGCATCTTTTCCACGGCGGCGAGTTGCTTGAACTCGCTCGGCGTGGCGAGGGTGTAGGCATGGCCGCTCTTGCCGGCGCGGCCGGTACGGCCGATGCGGTGGATGTAATCCTCCGCATGCACCGGCACGTCGAAATTGATCACGTGGCTCACGTCGGAGATGTCGAGGCCGCGCGCGGCGACGTCGGAGCAGACGAGCAATTCGGCTTCGCCGGACTTGAACTTCGCCAGCATCTCGTTGCGTTTGGACTGCGGCATGTCGCCATGCATGGCCACGGCGTTGAAGCCGTGCTTCTCGAGCGACTTGAACAGAATGTCCACGTCCTTCTTGCGATTGCAGAAGATGAACGCGTTGTGAACGTTCTTCGCGCGCAGTACGCGGCGCAGCGCTTCGCGCTTGTCGTCCTGGCGCACGCGCACGAGGCCTTGCTCCACGGTCGCCGCGGCCGTGGCCTGCGGCGCCACCGAAATCTCTTTCGGGTTCATCAGGAACTGATCGGCCAGTTTGCGGATATCTTTGTCCATCGTGGCGGAGAAGAACAGCGTCTGGCGGATCTTAGGCAACAGCGAGACGATACGTTCGACGTCCGGGATGAACCCCATGTCGAGCATGCGATCGGCTTCGTCGATGACGAGGATTTTGCAGTCGTTCAACAGCACGCGGCCGCGCTCGAACAGGTCGAGCAGGCGTCCCGGTGTTGCGATCAGCACGTCGACGCCGCGATCCAGGGCACGTTCCTGGTCGGACATGGACTCGCCGCCGATCAGCAGCGCCATCTGAAGCGGGTGGTACTTGCCGTACTTGATGAAGTTCTCGCCGATCTGGGTCGCGAGTTCGCGTGTCGGCGCGATGATCAGGCTGCGCGGCATGCGCGCCTTTGCCCGGCCGTCGGCCAGGATGTCGATCATCGGCATCGTGAAAGCCGCGGTCTTGCCGGTGCCGGTTTGGGCGACGCCCAAAACGTCACGCCCCATCAGCACCACAGGAATTGCCTGTTCCTGGATTGGCGTTGGCGTGGTGTAGCCGGATTCGATAACGGCTTTAAGGGTGTCTGGCGTTAAGCCAAGTTCTGCAAATGGCATTGGGCCCGGAAATAAGCTCCGTCGCCGCGCTCGATGATCCTGGCTCGATGATCTGTATCGGCTGAGCCGTTCAGGGCTCGATGCACCGTCATGTGACGGGCAGCGCATTAGCGACCGGTTTAGTGCGCGGGATAATAGGTATTCGCTTTGCTAAGTCAATGAGATAAACCTGAAAAATCGCGGTTTTCTGCGGTATTTCAACGATTGGTAATCCCTTGGCCCGACGCCATTTGCTGCTGCTTCCCGGCCTTCTGTGCGATGCCGCCCTCTGGCGGCACCAGGTCGAGACCCTGGCGGACATCGCCGATGTGACGGTGGGCGACCTGACCCGGGACGACAGTATTCCAGCCATGGCCGAGCGTGTTCTGGCGGGGGCCCCAGGCTCCTTTGCGCTCGCGGGCCTGTCCATGGGCGGTTACGTCGCGCAGGAGATCATGCGCCAAGCGCCGGATCGGGTGGAGCGGCTGGCCCTGTTCGATACTAATGCCCGGGCCGACACGGCGGCCCAGGTGTCCACCCGGAAAGACCTGATCCGCATCTCCCAGACCGGCAAATTCAAGGGCGTTACGCCCCGGCTCTTGCCCAATTTGGTCCACCCGGATCACCTCAAATTGCCGGCCATTGCGGGGGTGGTGATGGAGATGGCGGAACGGGTGGGGCAGGAGGCCTTCACCCGCCAACAAACCGCCATTTTGAACCGTAAGGATGGCCGTCAGGACTTGGAGGCGATCCGCGTGCCCACCCTTATTTGCTGCGGCCGTCAGGACGCCATCACGCCGGTCGCCTTGCACGAGGAAATGCACACCCATATCTTTGGGTCTCGCCTGGTCGTGGTGGAGCATGCGGGGCATTTGACGCCCCTGGAGCAGCCCCACGCCGCCAGTGCGGTCATGCGTTACTGGCTCGGTTAAGGGGGTTCCATGCGGGTTCTGGGGGCTTTGGCGGTCCTGCTGCTGTGCGCGGGCTGCGACACCACGGGTGAGGACCTGCTTCGCAATACCGCCCGCGGGGCCGCGGAGAGTGCCTGCCGGAATTCGTCCAATTGCGACCTGGGCGGCAAGCGTGACCCCCTGGCCGAAAAGCCAGCCTGGGAGCGGGGGATGGGCGCCCCCGTGAAAGATCCGTTCCCCCAACGGCGGGGCCCCACCCGATAAGTGCCCGCTAGCCCATTGGCTTAGCTTGCGCGGGGGTGGGGTTTTGGCTATAAGGCCGCCTCTTTTCCGGCCGGACCCTGTGATTTGGCCGCTCTACGAAGGAATCGGCCATGAAAGTCCGCAACTCGCTGCGCTCGGCCAAGACGCGCGATAAGAACTGCCAGATCGTCAAGCGCAAGGGCCGTGTCTATCTGATCAATAAGAAGAATCCGCGCTTCAAGGCGCGCCAGGGCTAGCTCTGGTCTTCTCATCGGCGGGCTTGCCCGCCGATATGAAAAAAGCCGCCCTTCGGGGCGGCTTTTTTGTTGCATGGCATTGGATTGGACATGCATTTCTAGAAAAGTCAGGTCGGCGCGATTGCGGGCTCACGTCCAGAAGGATTCGAGAATGGCGGTAAGTGTAGATCAACGATGGCAGCTTGGCAGCGCCACGCAGCCTGTTCGTATCTTCGCAAATCTCGATGACACCTCGTTGGGGGATTTCGTCAGTAGTCTGTTCGTCGTGAACTCCATCGCGAACCGTTTCGATCACCGTGAGGTCACGGTGCTTTACCGCAACAACCGCGACTTCAAGGCTCCAATGATGCGACTGCTGCGCCCTGAGCGCGCGGTTGAGGTGCCGGCGGATGTCGGGCATCCGTCCATAGATATAGTCAATCCTTGCACCCCAATCATTTCAGATCCCGCCTTTAAACCGTGGTTCGATGAGGGGTTGAAC
The DNA here is from genome assembly GCA_965279655.1 of Rhodospirillaceae bacterium. Lineage (GTDB taxonomy): Bacteria > Pseudomonadota > Alphaproteobacteria > Rhodospirillales > Rhodospirillaceae > SCTM01. The sequence goes on along the minus strand of OZ257255.1, from coordinate 1,607,907 downwards.
GCGCAGGACGTGTTCGTGACGGGCGCCATGGCCGAGGCGGGCTATCTCTGGACGTTCGACCGATTGCACCATCTCTCGTTCATGCCGAAAGACGAAGAAATGTGTGGTCGGGAACTGATCGCCCGCGGCGTGAATCCAGATCGCTGGCTCTGCACATTCCACGCGCGCGAACCTGGGTACGATCATAAGCCCAACGTAGCGAACTTTCGCGATTGCAACCCTCACGACTTTTGGCAGGCAATTCTTCACGTGGTTCGTGTACTCGGCGGACAAGTCGTCCGTCTCGGTCATCCGGCGATGACGCCCTTTCCCACGACCGACGGTGTCATTGATCTGAGTCGCGAAAGCAATTCTGCATTCTTGCAGGCGTTCGCAATCAGTCGGTCGCGATTCTTTTTTGGTGGTCCATCGGGACCAACGTCCATTGCGGATGCGCTGAACATTCCCAACGGCATTGCCAACGCCTCGAACTACCACGCCTTCAACGAGGGCTGCGTTTTGCGCACGGTCGACCTGTATGACCCAAATGGAAAAGTGATTCGACAGAAAGAGCTTTTCGATGCTGGCTATTGCAAGCTGCGCATGATGGAAGCGATGGCGGTGGGCTTTACCGTAGTCCAGAACAGCCCCGCCGAACTCAGTCGGCTGGCGAATTTCCTCTACGACATGACAGATGGCATCACGGGATGGCGCGAAACGCCGGCACCGATTCTCGCGCCGCGACCCAACAACTTCACGTGGCCGCCGGGTCCGCCGCGACCGCGCGGGCAATTCCTGCCGGTTTGAGCCGCTAGCTGACCGCCGACGAGATCAACCCTAGCGGCGCGTACTTCAGGCTAGGGAACACATTGGACAGTGTCGCTTCGCCGTGGCGCTGCACCAGGATCTCTGCCAACACTTGGCGATAGTCCGTGGTCACAACGAAGTCGCCGTTCTGCAGGTTGTTCGCCGCCAGGCCCGGCCACTTGCCGTAAATCTTGCCGCCGTTGACGGCCCCGCCCAGCACAAGCATGGCGGAGCCGGCGCCATGGTCCGTGCCCTGGTTGGCGTTCTCTTGGAAGCGGCGGCCGAACTCGGTCATGGTCACGACCGTGACGTTGCTCTGATAGGCCTCGATGTCACGCCAGAAAGCGGCGAGCGCGCGCGAGAATTCCTGGCCGCGCGTGTTGAACTCATTGACCAGGTTGTTGTGCATGTCCCAGCTGCCGAAGTCGACGGTGGCGCTGGTCAGCCCCACGTTCATCTTGATCACCTGGGCGAGGGAGCGCAGCGCCGTCGACATGGCGCCGTTGGTATAGCCGGCATTCGCGGCCGTCGTGGTGTTCCCGGCACGCAGGCCGATCTGCAGGCTGGTCACCGCGTCGAGAGTTTCGCGCGCTGCGAGCTCATACTTCGTCTGGCCCGCGGTCATATTGCGGAGGAGGAGAGAGTTGGCATCACCACCGCTGACGGTAAACGTAGACGCGTTGCCCACAGCGATGGTCTGCGGGTAGCCGCTGAACGCCGTCGGAATCGCGCTGCTCGACGACAAGGCCGAAAGGACGGGCATATTGCCTTGGGTGCTGATCGAGTTCATGTGCCGCGCCAGCCAACCGGTCGTCACCTTCTGGTCGGCATCCGCCGTGCCGCGCTCCATGTTGTCTTGGCAGGTGAAGTGGCTGCGGTCGACGGTGTAGAGCCCGGTCGCATGAATGAAGGCGAGCTTACCGGAGTCATACAGCGTCTTCAGTTCGGGCGCGGACTGGTTCATGTAGAAGTCCGTGCCGTCGAGGCTGCCGACGCCGAGATTTTGGGTTGTGGCGACGCGGATCGTCGGACGCGCCCGCTGATAGTTTGCGTCGCCAGCGGGGGCGAGCATTTGCAGCCAATCGCAGGCGCCGCGCTGGAAGATCACCACTAGGGTATCGCGGGTCGCGGCCTGCGCCGGCTTGACGGCGCCGTAGAGCGTGAGCGCCGCGGCGCCGGATCCGGCGAAGAAGTCGCGTCGAGTGACGTTCATCATGACCGGCTCCTAGCGATAGATGAATTCAGGGGTGGCTGCGATCATGCTCACCAGCCGTCGCAGGGCGGCCTCAGTACGGGTCGCCCGGGTCGTGACGTTGGTGGTGCTGCGGAATTGCGCCGGCACGCCCGAATTTCCGGCCTGATCGTTCTGCAGCGCCGTCATGCGCGACGGATCGAGCTGGTGGCCGATCATGCGGCCCACCCAATACTCCACACATTGAATCGAGGATACGAGGCCGTTCACCGGCATCTGATCCATCAGCGTCGTGCGGTTGGTCGCCCAGGTCGGGAACGCGACCATCAGGTTCCACGTGGTCAGCATGATGCCCGAAGAGAGCCAGTATGAATCCGCGTCCGGCCGCCCGTTCGGACCTTGCCAGGCGAACGGGCCATCGTTCACCGCATCAAGCGCGGTGTTCATGTCCGCCGACGCGTTGACCACGATGTCGGTCGTGCGGGCCAGTGCGATCAACCGCTCGAAGGGGCGGCGGAGCTTCTGCGTGCTCATGTTGGTGATTTCGCTGCCGCCCAGAACGATCGCCTCGATCACCTTGCGGATCTGATCCGGTGCGGTCTTGTTGGCGTTCCACGCATCCACGCCGCGATTGATCGCGGCTGACGGCGGATTGTCCCCAAAGATGCGCCGGCACAGCTTGCCGACGATGAACGGACCGGTGCGCGGGTGATAGGCAAGCAGGTCGACGAGCTTCTTGCCCTGCTCCAACGCCCCGCTCGTGGTCGAGAAATCGACGTTGAGGATCTTGCCGGCGTTGTTGTTGTGCTGGCCGGGGTTATAGAAGAACTCGCCGGTGGAAGGAATCAGGCGGCCGGCATTGCGTTGGCCGTTCTTAAGGGTCCAACCCGAAAGCGCCCGGGATGCCTGGAGCACGTCCTGATCCGAATATCCGTTGGCTACGCCGTCGCTGTCGATCGGCACCGAAGTCGGGTTGGCGCCGAGGTAGGCGTTCTGGCCGAGCGTGTGCAACTCGATGATCTCGCGGCCATAGTTCTCGTTCGGCGTGGTCGCCGTGGAGAGCCAGTTGTCGAGGTAGATCAGCATCGACGACGACTGTGCGGTGGCGAGCAGCATGTCGCGGAAATTGCCGAACACATTCGGGCGGATGACGTCGCGGTCGTAGACCGGCAGCAACGCGGTGGCGATCTCGTTCTCGACCTTGCCGATGTTGAAGTGGTTGCTCCAGAAGTCGACCATGAACTCGCGCAGCTGAAAGCGGCTGTGCGCCGCGCGGAGCCAAGTTGCGGCGAACTGTTCCTGGCGGATGCGGGTACGTTCTTGGGTGGCGTAGGTGCGCCCGGACTCGACCGCGACTTCCCACAGCATCGATGTATCCGCGGCGAGATAGAGCAATGGGCGCATCTCGTCGACGGCGCTCCAGGTGCCCTGGGTGTCGTTCACCGCGGGTGCCGCGTAATTGATGCGCAAGACCTGCTGGGAGAGGAAGTACGCGAGTTCCGGGTCGTCGCCCGGCGGGGCGTTGAATTGGTTGTTCAGCCACGTGGCCAATCCGCCCGCTGTCGCCATGGCGATATCGGTCTCGCGAGCACCGAATGTTATTCGGTTGAGGGCGCGGCGAATGGGATCCGGATCGTTCGGTAGAGCCATGGCAACCTCGCCTCAGACGTTCAGACTGGGGGCACACGCGCTGGAAGGTGCTGCCACCGTCCGTACTCACATGCATGTGAGCTTACAGCCCTTACGCGCTGTGACGAGCGAAGGTTGCCAAAAGATAATGATATCTAAGGTATAGGACCCAACTGACGATTGGATCAGGACGCGCCGGTTTCGCTGCCGATCCACACGACGCGGACCATATTGGTCGTCCCGACCTTGCCGAAGGGCATGCCGGCCGTGATCACCAGGGCTTGACCCTCGGTGCCGAGGTTGGCTTTCACGGCCGCGCGCACGGCCACATCGCCGATGTCGTCGACGGAGTGGATGAAGTCGCCCACCACCGCATGCACGCCCCACGCGAGACCTAGCCGGCGGCCTGCCGTCAGGTTGGGTGTGATGCACAGGATTGGCGCATCGGGACGCTCCTGGGCGGCCCGCAGGGTCGTGGAACCGGAGGAGGTGAACGTGACGATCGCCGCGGCCCCCAAGGTGTGTGCGATCTGCCGCGCCGCAGCCGTGATGGCCGCGGGAGCGGAATGTTCCGGTTCGCCTTGCCCGGCCTGCATCAGCGCCAGGTAGTGCTCGTCGCTTTCCACATGCTTGATGATGCGGTGCATGGTGGCGACCGCGCGCACCGGAAACAGGCCCGACGCAGTCTCGGCGGAGAGCATCACCGCATCGGCGCCGTCGTAGACGGCGGTCGCGACGTCGGAGGCTTCGGCGCGGGTCGGCACCGGCGACTTGATCATGCTGTCGAGCATCTGCGTGGCGACCACCACCGGCTTGCCGCGCTTGCGGCATGACCGGATGATGCGCTTCTGCAGCACCGGCACCTGCTCAAGGGGCATTTCAACGCCCAGGTCGCCGCGCGCCACCATCACCGCGTCCGACAGTTCGACGATGGCATCGAGCTGATCGAGGGCCGCGGGTTTCTCGAGCTTGGAGATGATGCCCGCCCTGCCGCCGACGGCAGCGCGCACTTCCGCCACGTCCTCGGGACGCTGCACGAACGACAGCGCCACCCAGTCGACGCCCTGGCTCAGGCCGAATTGAAGGTCGGCTTTGTCCTTCTCGGTCATCGCGGGGATAGGCAGCGTGACGTCCGGGACGTTGACGCCTTTGCGGTCCGAGATCACGCCGGCGACGATGATTTCCGTTTCCGCGAAATCCTTGCCGCAGGTCTTGACCTTGAGCCGCAGGTGGCCGTCGTCCACTAGCAAGGCGGCGCCGGGCGTCAGCGCCGCGAATATTTCCGGATGCGGCAAGGAGACGCGCGTCTCGTCGCCGAGGGCGGGGTCGAGATCGAGCCGGAAGTTGGCGCCGGGCTGGAGCACGACCTTGCCGCCCTTGAACTGACCCACCCGGAGTTTCGGGCCTTGAAGGTCCATCAGGATGGTGATCGGCCGGCCACGTTCCTGCTCGATCTTGCGGATCGCGGCGATGGAGGCGGCGTGGTCCGCGTGGGTGCCGTGGCTGAAGTTCAGGCGAAACACGTCCGCGCCGGCTTCATAGAGCTCGGCGATGGTTTCCGCATCGCGGCTGGAAGGCCCGAGGGTGGCGATGATCTTGGCGCGGCGACCGCGGTATTCGGACGGAGAATCTATCATGGCCATAAGCTTACACGCCGTTCGCCCGCATTGCACCTGCGGTGAAATGGGTGGGCCGCGCTGCGCAGTCCGGTTATGGTTTTACGACGATTCATTCTCGGGGAAGGGTCGCCTCGGGGCATTCCGCGCCGCCGTCACTTGCGGTTCGGTGCCGGTGGTGGAACCTCTACGTCGATCTCTACAAGGGCTGAGGCGTTGATTGATTCTGCTCACGATCCGGCTCCCGTCGAGATCGTCAATCCGGACGCCACCCTCCCGCTGCTGCTGATCGGCGATCACGCCGGCCGCGCCGTGCCGCGCGTGTTGGACAATCTCGGTCTCGGCGCCGATGCCTTCGGCCGCCACATCGCCTGGGACATCGGCGCGGCGGGTGTCGCGCGCGGCGTTGCGCAGCGTCTGGGCGCGAGCGCGGTGCTGGCGAACTACACGCGGCTGCTGATCGATCCCAATCGCTCCCTCGGCGATCCGGATTGCATCCCGTCAAAAAGCGACGGCGTGCCCATCCCGGCCAATCAGAACCTGTCGATGCTCGATATCGAGGCGCGCGGGCGCGCCGTCTATTGGCCCTATCACGGCGCGATCGATCTGGCGCTCGCGCGCCTCAAGCAAAACGGCGACGTACCGACGCTGTTGTCGGTGCACAGCTTTACGCCGGCGCTCATGTCCGCCGGATCGGCGCGGCCCTGGCACGCGGGCGTGATGGCCAGCCGAGACCTGCGTTTCTCGGACGCCCTGCTGGCGGCTTTGAGCGCCGAACCGGGCATGTGTACCGCCTTCAATGAGCCGTACTCGGGCATCACGCATGGCTATTGCCTCAAGATCCACGGTCTTGCGCAAGGCATCCCCCACGCCCAGATCGAGATCCGTCAGGACCTAATCTGCACCCCGGCGGGCGAGGCCTGGTGGGCGGACTTGCTCGCCCGATTGCTCCCGGCGATCATGGCTGACGCCGCCATGCAGCGGATCGAGCACTTCTAAGGAGTTTTACAATGGATGATCTCACCCGCCTGAAAGCGGAAGCTGCGGCCTTCCGTGGTCTGGTGCAGCATCTGCAGAAGCGCACCGACGCGCAGAACATCGACATCATGAACACCGCCGGCTTCTGCCGGAACTGTCTCGCCAAATGGTATCGCGCCGCCGCCGAGCACTACGGTGCGCCGATGACGTATGAGCAAGCGCAGGAGGCGGTCTACGGCATGCCCATCGGCGAGTGGAAGGCCAAACACCAGAAGCCCGCCACGCCGGACCAGGAACAGAAGTTCGAGGCGGGCAAACCCGGTCACGCAAAGATTACGGTCATTGAATAGTGGGTGGTCGAATGATCCGCGCTCTCGTTCTTGCCGCGGCATTGGCCGCGCCGGCCTCCGCCGCCGATCTCGCCGCGATCCCGTTCTGGAAGACGAGTGCGGGCTGGTGGCAGAGCGACAACACCTATTTCGCGCCGAACCTCGATTACAACATCCGCCTGTACAACAGCCTGGTGCACATCGAGGTGGCGGGCCGGAAGGTCACCGAGACCGAGTACAAGTTCTATGCGCCGAGCAAGCTGGCGATGTCCCATGGCGACGGGAAGACGAAGGAAGGCGAGGGGACGGAAGTCATCACCGTCATCACCTACGATCAGACCGACGAGGCCGGTACCGTGCGCCAAGCGTCTGCCTCCCCGGGTACGCCCTCGGGCGACGCGGGAACGACGATCACAGTCCTGAACGCGGACACCGCGCAGCGGGTCAGCCGTGAGCCGGGCGCGACAACCGATCTCTACCGGATGCTCATCAGCCAGCCGACGCCGGACAAGCGCTACATCGCCAACTACGGGATCGTCGCCAAGGCGACCAAGGATGCCGAACTCGGCTCGCTCCGCGGCTATTCCACCTTCTTCGGCACGCGCATCGACGCCAAGGACTTCGCGGACCGGCGCGCGCAATTGCGGGCCAAGAACAACGTCCATGCGGTTGTGGCGGCCGGCCCGGACGGCAAACCGGTTGCGAAGCGCCTGGATTAACGCGCTTTACTCCCGTTATCCCCCTTATCCACAGGCCGCGCGCCGTTGCGCGCGCGGTGCGCGCTGGTATGGTCCGCCCTTCGTGTGAGTTTTTGATGACGGGGGTCGGGCGTATGCCGGACGGTGCAGCGGACAAGGGAATTTCGGCACAGCGGCTGAAGAGCTTCATCGAGCGCATCGAGCGTCTTGAGGGAGAGAAGAAGGCCCTCGGCGCCGACGTGAAGGAAGTCTACGGCGAGGCGAAGTCCTCGGGCTTCGATCCCAAGATCATGCGCAAGGTCGTCGCTCTACGACGCATGGACGCCAGCGACCGCCAGGAACAGGAAAGCCTGCTCCAGGTCTATCTCGACGCGGTCGGGTACTAAGCCGTCTAAGGACAGTCCCGGCCCGTGTGAACGGGCCGGGGTGTCGCAGCAATCCTAGAAATCGAATTTCGTTCGGACGCCGAAGGACTGCTTGCGCGTCGGCACCATCGCGATCGTCTGCGCGTTGTCCGGCGCGGTGTTGCGCCGCCCGGTAATCCAGCCGGAGAAGTCCGTCAGGTTGTTCGCGTATACCTCGAACAACACGTTCTCACGCTCGATCCCGACAGCTAGGTTGACCAGCCAATAGGGTGCGATCCAGGACAGGTTGGCTTCATCGGCGTAGTAGCGGCCGGTATGGGTAACGGTGGTCTGGATGTAGTAGTCCCACGCGCCGCCGTTGAGGTTGTCCTGCCAACGGCCGTTGAACGCCTGCTTGTTGACCGGATACATGAACAACCGCTTGCCGCCCAGTTCTTGGCTGCCGGCATAACTCGCGACCAACCCGCCGCCCGGGAAGGGCGCACGGTAACGCGCGTTCACGAACTCGCCGCTGAGGGACAATGACAGCTGCTTGAGCGGTTGCACGCCGATGTCGAATTCCAAGCCATAGATCCGTGAGCGGCCCGGGATGCGGACCGAAAGAGTGTCGGCGACGCCGTCGCCGTTCAGGTCGCCGCTGATCGGCATGACGCGTCCGTTCGCCAGCGTCGCACCCGCCGCGATGGCCGTCGCCGGCTGCTTCTGGTTCTTCCAGGAGATGTAATAGCCCGCGAGATTGACGAACGCGCGGTTGTCCCAGAACTGCTGTTTCACGCCGAGCTCAAATTGATCGATACGCTCGGACTCGAGCGTGAGCGGCACGTCGACGCCAAGCAGGCCGTTCAGCTGCCGGCGGATTTCGTCCTTGTTCGTCGTGCCGATCGGATTGGCGGGGAAAGCGGCGATCTGATTGATCACGTTCTCATAGGCGATGTTGGCGAGGCCCGGCAGCGCGCCGCGCGACCAGCTGCCGTAGATGTTGGTTTCCTTCACCGGCTTGTAGGACAGGATGGCGCGCGGCAGCCAATCCTTGAACACGCGGAACACCGGCGAGAACTGGTTGCTGGCGGTCTGCTGGAACGCCTTGAGGTGATCGACCTGATAACGGCTTTCCAGGTCGAGCGTCAGTTCCGGAATGATGTCGAAGCTGACGGCGGCGAACACGCCCTGCACAAAGCTGCGGTCGCGGTCCGAGTTCTGCCACACGTTGGCGTTCGGCAGGCCGGTGGTCTCCGAGAGGGTTTTGATCGCGGAACCGGTCGAGCCGTCCAGGTTCTGCCAGAAGTGGTTCGCGCCCGCGAGCCAGCGGAAGCGTTGGCTCTGGGGGCTGGTCACGCGGACTTCGGCGGAGAAGTCCGACGTCTGGAACGGCGTGAAGGTGTAGGCGCGCGTACCGGTGCCCGGAAGTACGCCGACGGTCTGATCGGTGTCGGCCAATTGCGCGAAGTGCATCTCACCGTAGGCCAGGTTTCCGGCCAGCGTGTAATCTTCCGCGAAATCGTACGTCCACTGCATCGAAATGCGCTTCTGACGCCGCTCCGTGCCGAAGTGATCGATCTTCGGAAGTTTGCCGTAGAACGGCACGTCGTTCATGATGCCGTTGGTGTTGTTCAGGAAGTCCTTCAGCGCATTGCCGCGCCCGATTGCGGTCAATTGCGCCGGCGACAGACTCGTATCCTGCGAATACCCATCCGCGACCACCGTGCGCGTGCTGCCGTTCAGCAGGCGCACTTGGTCGCCCACTTGGGGGATCGCGCCACAGTACCAATTGATCGTGCCGAAACGGCAATTGGCGAAATCGGTTTGGGTGCGCAGCGCGTAGTTTGAATTGCCGTAGTCCGCGTCGGATTGGATATGGCCGCGCAGCTTCACGGCGATCGCATCGGTCGGGGTGAAGTTGAATGTCGCCGTCAGGGACTTTGTTTCCTGTCGTCCAATGTCGCCGCCGTCGCTCGACTTATAGTGCGCACCGTCCTGGAAAGCGGTGGCGATGACGCGCGCGGCAAGGCGATCCACGACGATTGGGCCTTCCACATTGGCGGAGGCCTTGTAGGTGTTACGGGTTTCCATCTTGCCCGCGAAGCTGCCCTTGTACTCGTTGCCCGGCGTCTTGGTGACGAAGTTGATGGCGCCGCCGAAGGTGTTGCGCCCGAAGTAGGTGTTCTGCGGGCCTTTCAGGACTTCAACGCGTTCGACGTCATCGGTGGTGATCGACTGCGCGCCGCCGACGATGAAGATGCCGTCCTGAAACACGGCGCCGACCTGTGAGTTCGGCTGCGGCGCGTTGGTGGACATGCCGCGGAAGCGGACCTGGGGCAGGAAGCGGACGTTGGTGTTGAATGTGGTGTTTTCGTAGGACAGGCCAGGCGTCTGACGCGTGATGTCGCGGAGGTCGTTGGCGTTGATCTGGTAGAGCTTGTCCGCCGAGAACGCGCTGATCGCGATCGGCACCTGCTGCAGGGTCTCTTCGCGCTTACGCGCGGTGACCACCAGTTCCTCGATATTCTGCGCAGCGGCGATGGTCGGCAAAGCCGCCAGGCAAATCCCAGTCAGCAGACGAACGCGAATATTGCGGTAACCCATTGTCCCCTCGCTATTTTCCTGATGGCACCGCGACACGGCGGACCAGTGCGCTCACTGTTCGGCCAAAGCCGGGGTTGGTCGAGCCGGACCATGGATTAGCGCGCATTGCGTGCTAAATTCGCGGCGAGGGGATCGTGATGGCGGAACAGGCACTCGAATCGAACGCGGAAGCGCGCCGCAGCACGCGCGGTCGCCGCCCGAAGCGCGTGCAAGCGCCGAACGATGGCGTCTTTCACTCGGCGCTTCATCAGCGGCCGGTGTCGCGCCAGTCGGCCCATGATCGCAAGACCTATGTGCAGTCGTTTGGCCGGGGGCTGCAGCTGCTGGCAAGCCTCAACCTCTACAACGGTGCGTCCGCCAACGAATTGTCCCGGCTTACCGGGATCAATCGCGGCGTGGCCTACCGCCTGCTCGAGACGCTGCGCATGCTCGGCTATGTGGAACGCGACGGTCAGACCGGCGGCTATTGGCTGCAGGGAACGATTTCCGGGTTATCCGGCGGCTTCCACTGCGAAGAATGGATCGACACGGGGGCGCGCCACTGCATCGAAGAGTTGGGACGCGAGGTCCTGTGGCCTTTATCGCTCACAGTCCCCTATGGCGCTTCGATGGTGCTGCGTTGCTGCACGGATCAACACAGTGCGTTTACATTCCGCAAGATGCCCATCGGTCTACGCATGTCGATGGCCGGCACGGCGTCGGGGCGCGTCTTTCTTGCATGGCTTCCGCCACCACAACGCGAGCAGTTGGTGGAGACCATCGCCGCTGCGCCGTTGTTCGAGGATGACTCCCTCGCGCGCGATCGTGAGGTCTTCAGTGAGATGCTCGTCGGCGCGCGCGGTCGCGGCTACGAGACGCAGGAGTTGCCCGGCATCACATCGATCGCCGTTCCTGTTGGACGCGGGACAGAAGCGGTGGGGGCTTTGTGCCTGCGCTACTACTCCGGCGCACTGCGCCTGCCGGTCGCATTGAAACGGTACCTGCCGCTTCTCCAGCGCGCGGCGAGAGAGATCACGTCGTCAAGCAGCGTGCAGGCTTAGGCGTAGAGTCCGTCCAGCGCATCGCGGTATTCGCGAATGACGGCGTGACGCCGCACTTTTAGTGTCGGCGTCATCTGGCCGTTCTCGACGCTGAACGCCTGCGGCGCGAGGATGAACTTGCGCACCTTTTCGGTCAGTCCGAGTCCTTCGTTGGCTTGCTCGACCTGCTTCGCGATCACGGCCTTGAACGCCGCATTGCCGGCAAGAGCGCCGATGTCCGGCGGCGCGTTGTTCGCTTCCGCCCAGGCCTTGGTGAACTCCGCGTCCGGCACGATCACGGCGGTGAGGTAGGGTTTGCGGTCGCCGTACACAAGACTTTGCGCGACGCCGCTCTGCAATTCCAGGATGCCCTGCACCCGCTGCGGCGAGACGTTGTCGCCGCCGGAATTGACGATGATGTCCTTCTTCCGGTCGGTGATTTCGATATAGCCGTCGGCGTCGATGACGCCGATGTCGCCGGTCTTGAGCCAGCCGTCATCGCCCAGCACGGCGATGGTGCCGTCCGGATCGTTCCAGTAGCCCTTCATGACCAATTCGCCGCGCACGCAAATTTCGCCGTCCTCGGCGATCTTCACCTGCACGCCTTTAAGCGGCGGCCCCACCGTCTTCAGCTTCACTTTGCGCGGATGATTGGCGCTGATCACCGGCGCGGCTTCGGTCTGGCCATAGCCTTGCAGCAGAGGCACGCCGAGCGCGATGAAGAACAGGCCGACGTCATAATTGAGCGGCGCACCGCCGGAGATCATGGCTTTCAGTCGGCCGCCAAACCGGTCGCGGATTTTTCCGCGCACCAGCTTCTCCACCACCGCGTCCGTAGCCTTGTCCCAGATGGTCATGGCCTGCGGCGTCTCGTAGCGCTTCTTGCCGAGTTCAAGTGCGAGATAGAACATCTTCTGGCGAATTTTCGGCTGGCGCACGATGCCTGAGAGGATGCGCTGACGCATCGACTCATACAGGCGCGGCACTGCGGTCATAACGGTTGGGCGCGCTTCCAACAAATTCGTGGTCAGCGTCTCGACCCGCTCCGCGTAGTAGATCTGTGCCCCGCAGGCGATCGGGAAGAATTGCCCGCCGGTGTGCTCGTAAGCGTGGGAGAGGGGCAGGAACGAGAGGAACACCTCGTTATCGATATTCAAGGTCGCGAGCAGATCGTTCGCGCCCTCGCAGTTGCACAGGATGTTGCCGTGGGTGAGCATCACGCCGCGCGGCAGGCCGCCGGTGCCCGAGGTGTAGATGATGCAGCACACATCCGTGCGAGCGAGCTTGTCGACATCCTCGGGAACGCCGCCGCTGCCGCCGGACGCCACGAGGGTCGCCCACGACTTCACCGGCACGTCGCTGTGCATCACCTTGTCCGGGTCGTCCATCACGAACACGGTCACCTTGTGATCGGCTTCCGACGCCGCGGCGATCACCGGCTTGGCTAGCTGCGGCGTGGAGACGATCGCCGTGCGCGCGCCGGAGTTGTTGATGATGTGAAGGTGATTGACGTCAGTGTTGGTGGTGTAGGCGGGGACGGAAATGGCGCCGATGCTCATGATCGCGATGTCCGCGATCAGCCACTCGGGCCGGTTCTCCGCCACCAGCAGCACCCGGTCGCCGGCTTGCACGCCCGCGGCCTTCAATCCGCGCGCGGCCGCGGCGACGCTGTCGGCGATCTTGCGCCAGCTGTGCGGTTGGTACTTATCGTTGCTCTTGCGCCAGAGGAACGGCTTGTCGCCATGACGCGCGGCTTGGGCGAAGAACATCGCCGGCAAGCTTTTGACCGCGCCAATCTCGATCGCGTTCGACGAATGAGCCAAACCGATGTCCTCCCCGGGAGGAACAATTCAACGGTTCGGCGGGGCTGTCCAGCCCGGACGTTTCACGTTTGTGGCCGGTTTGACGTTGGCGACCTGTGGGAAAGTCCCCTATATCAGCGGCCGGAGGACGACGAACATGACCCGCAACCGCTTCTGGCCGGCTTCGCTTGGCCCCACTCCCCATAAGGACGAGCCGACCGGCGGGGCAATTCAGCTGGGCGATCTGCCCGAATGGAACCTCACGGACCTTTACAGTGGTGTCGAAGGGGGCGACCTGGCGGCGGACTGGAAAGCGGTTGAGGCCGCCACCGCCGAATTCGAGAGCTTGCGCGGGAAGGTGGTAGACCTCGACGGCGCGGCCTTCGGCGCGGCCATCAAGAAATACGAATGGATCAGCGAGATCACCGGCAAGATCGGCAGCTACGCCCAACTCCATCAGTGCGGCGACGTGAGCGATCCGGTGCGCGGGCGGTTCTTCCAGGACACGATCGAGCGTCTGACAGACCTGGGCGGGAAGCTTCTGTTCTTCACCCTCGAGATCAACCGTCTGGACGACGCGACACTTCACGCGAAAATGAAGCATCCCGACGCCGCGGCCTATGGGCCATGGATCCGTGACCTGCGTGTGTTCCGTGCGCATGAGCTGAGCGACGACCTGGAACGGCTGTTCTTGGAGAAGTCCACCACCGGCCGGACGGCCTGGGTGCGGCTCTATGATGAAACCTCGGCCGCGCTGCGGTGCGGCGTGGGGTCCGAGACCCTGACGCTCACGGAAGCCCTCAATCGCCTGTCCGATCCGCAGCCGGAGCGTCGCAAGGCGGCGGCGCTCGCGATCTCCGTGACGCTCAACGAGAAGACGCCGCTGTGGACGCTGATCACCAACACGCTCGCCAAGGACAAGGCGGTCGAGGACCAGTGGCGCAACTACGCCCGGCCCGTGTCGTCGCGCAACCTCGGCAATCTCGTCGAGGACGAGGTGGTCGATGCGCTCGTGTCCGCCGTGAAAGGCTCGTACGCGGAGACCGCCCACCGCTACTACGCCATGAAGGCGAAGTGGCTGGGTACGGACAAGCTCGAGTATTGGGACCGCAACGCGCCGCTGCCGAAGGTGGAGCATCGCCAGATCCCCTGGGCGGAAGCCCAATCGATTGTCACCGGCGCCTATCGCGGCTTCTCGCCGGCGTTGGCGGAGATCGTCGAAAGATTCTTCAAGGAGAAATGGATCGATGCGCCGGCCCGGCCCGGCAAGGCCTCCGGTGCGTTCTCGCATCCGACCGTGCCGTCGGCGCACCCTTATATTCTGATGAATTATCTCGGCAGCCCGCGCGATGTCGCGACGCTCGCGCATGAACTCGGCCACGGCATCCACCAGGTGCTGGCCGCGCCGCAGGGGCAATTGATCTCCTCCACGCCGCTCACGCTGGCCGAGACGGCGTCTGTGTTCGGCGAGATGTTGACCTTCCAGGCGCTCCTCGCCGCCGAGAAGCGTCCAGCCGAAAAGCGCGCGCTGCTCGCCGGCAAAGTGGAGGACATGCTCAACACCGTCGTCCGTCAGATCGCGTTCCACGACTTCGAGCGGCAGGTGCATGATGCCCGCAAGAACGGTGAACTGTCGGCGGAGCAGTTGGCGGATATCTGGATGTCGGTCGCGCGCGAGAGCCTTGGGCCCGCGTTCAACTATCGTGACGAGTACCGCATCTTCTGGTCCTACATCAGCCACTTCCTGCATTCGCCGTTCTATGTCTACGCCTACGCCTTCGGCGATTGCCTGGTGAATGCGCTCTACAACGTCTACGCCACCAATGCGGTGCCGAACTTCGAGACGCGTTACCAGGAGATGCTCGCCGCCGGCGGGCGCCTGCGTCACAAGGAACTGCTGGCACCGTTCGGCTTGGATGCGACTGACCCCGGCTTCTGGCGCCGCGGCATGAAGACCCTGTCCGGCTTTATCGACGAGTTGGAGCACGTAGCCTAGCCGATGGCCGATGAGAACACCCTCGGTGGACGCATCGGCCGCTATGCCAGGGTCGGTGCCGGCATAGGCGGCTTCGCCGCGCGGGTGACGGCGGAGCGTGCGCTCGGCATCAAGGGCGACCGCGCCCGAAACGCCGAGGCCCTGAAACTCGCCCTTGGCGGCCTCAAAGGTCCGCTGATGAAGGTGGCGCAGATCCTCGCCACGATTCCTGACGCGCTGCCCAAGGAATACGCCCGCGAACTCGCGCAACTGCAGTCCAATGCGCCGCGCATGGGCTGGCCCTTCGTCAACCGGCGCATGACGGCGGAACTGGGCGAGGGGTGGAAAGCCAAGTTCAAGACTTTCGAGCGCGAGGCCGCCCACGCGGCGTCTCTCGGCCAAGTCCATCGCGCCACGTCCCACGAGGGCATGGCGCTTGCCTGCAAGCTGCAATACCCGGCGATGGATTCCGCCGTGGAAGCGGACCTGGGGCAGTTGAAGCTTCTCTTCGCCGCCTATCGCCGCATGGACCCGTCGATCAATCCGACGGAGATTCACTCGGAAATCACCGCGCGCCTGCGCGAAGAACTCGACTACGCCAACGAGGCCAAGAACCTCGCGCTCTATCGGCAGATGCTGAAGGACGAGTCTTCCGTCCATGTGCCGGACGTGATTCCCGAGTTCTCGACCAAGCGCCTGCTGACGATGACCTGGCTCGACGGCCGTCCGCTGCCGGATGTCGCCGCGGAATCGGATCAGGAGATGCGCAACACGATTGCCGTGAACATGTTCCGCGCCTGGTACACGCCGCTGTACCGCTATGGCGTCATCCACGGCGACCCGCATATGGGCAACTACACGGTGCGCCCGGATGGCAGCATCAACCTGCTCGACTTTGGCTCGATCCGCGTCTTTCCCGCGCCCTTCATCCGCGGCGTGATCGATCTTTATCGCGCGCTGCATAAGGGTGACCGCGCGCTCGCGGTGTCGGCCTATGAGACCTGGGGCTTCACCAATCTCTCAAACGAGATGATCGACACTTTGAACATTTGGGCGAGCTTCATTTACGCGCCCCTGATGGAAGACCGGCCGCGTTTGATGGAAGAAACCAACTCCACCGAATTCGGCCGCGACGCCGCCGCCAAGGTTCACGGCGAATTGCGCCGCCTGGGCGGCGTGACCCCGCCGCGCGAGTTCGTCCTCATGGACCGGGCCGCCATCGGCTTGGGCTCGGTCTTCATGCACTTGAAGGCCCAGGTGAATTGGTATCGTCTGTTCCACGACACGATCGCGGACTTTGACGCCGCCAAGATGGCCAAGGCGCAAGCCGCCGCTCTCAAGAAAGTGAAACTCGACCACCTCGTGACCGAGGCGCGGGCGTAGCCGCCACCGCCCTAGGCAGCGCCCTGCGGGCTTGCTCCACTTGCCCCATCACGAGGGAAGGGAGCCCGCCATGATTTCACGCCGCGATAGCTTTGCGATGACCAGCCTGATGGCCATGGGATTGGGTGGTGCGGCTGAGGCCGCAAGCCCGCCGAAGCTCAACTTCGAGGACCCGAAAGAGCGCGCGAAAATCCGCGCCAAGGTGATCGGCTCCTGCGTGGAGCAGTCCGTCATCATGTTCTACCGGCTGCATCTGTACGCCTACATGAACGACGGCAATCTGATCCCGCTGTCGACCATGAACAACCTCAACATCACGAAGTGGAAACCGCTGCCGAACGGCAACTACGCCGGAACGGTCCATGAAAGCGGCGCCTATTGCAAGTTCGACACGGATGAGCCGCTGGATGTATTCGTGAACCCGATCACCGGTGAAAAGCGCGAGGTGTGGTCGTTCCTCGGGGGACCTATCAAGACCGAACTCGGCCCGGACGGTTCGATCACGGACGAGACCGCGACGGTGAAACCCAAGAGCCATCGCGTCGAATCCTTCGGCGGGGTCGTCTTCGTGCCCGCGCAGTCGGCATTCAATTTCCCCAGCCCGATGACGCCGGAGAAGTGGCCGAAGGAATCTCCCGGCAAGACGTTCTTCTGGGATTCCCACAATCACCACATGGCCCGCGCGGTCGACGTCGCCAACCCGGACATCAACAGCGCGCCGTCTTTCGGCAGCTTTCAGAACTTGGTCAGCTTCCATCCCTGGCTCGGCCTCGGCGGCAAGCCGGGCCGCAGCTACGGCAAGGCCTACGGTGCGAAGCTCAGCAGCCTCGACGACATCCCCAAGGCCGCGCGCGCGACGCTGGAGAAGAAGACCCCTGAGATCTTCGATCTCAACCTGGAGATCTGGAAGAAGCCGATCATCGACTTCGCCGAATACATGAAGCAGCGCAAGCCCACGTAAGGCAGGGCGCTGCCTCAATCTCAGCCTGTCACCCCGGCGAAGGCCGGGGCCCACTTTTTAGGGTGCACGAACGGCGCGATCCGTCCGTCGGGTGCCTGTTGATGGGTGGACCCCGGCGTTCGCCGGGGTGACGAGCGAGTGTGTTGAAGCGCTGCGGACTTAATTCGCCGCCGGCGCTTGCGCCTGCTCTTGCCCTTGGCCGAAAGCATCGCAGGCCGTGGGTTCGACACGGCAGTCTGCCACGAGGTTCATCACACCGACGCCCATCGTATTGCCGACCATGATCTGGACCGGCAGGAAGCGGTCGTCGGCACTGAACAGGATCTTGCCGTCGCCTTCGTGCACTTTGTCCTGCAGCTTCTCGTCGAAGCCGAACACCGGCTCGACCTTGCCCTTCACCGCGATCAGCATGCGCGTCTTGTCGTTCACCGTCATCTCGCGCGGCGCTTCGGTCTTGCCGGTGATGTTGTAGCGGCGCTTGCCGTCATAGACCGGCACGGAGAACGACGTGGGCTTGTCGCTGGCGCGGATCATCTCCCGCGCGGCGATGAACGCGGCCACAGGGTCGAGCACGTTGGTGCGCAGGTTGTCCGGCACCGGCTTCACCTTTTCGCGCCGTTTGTTCCACGGCATGTCTTCTTCGCTTTTTGCCTCGCCGGTGGCGCGGTCCGCCACCTTTTGCCGGGTCGTCGCCAGGGCGGTGGCGGGGTCATAGGAAATGTCGAGCGTGGACACGAGTTCCTCGGTCACGACCTCGCGGCGGAAGGATTTCGGCGTCGCGGCGAGCGCCGTGGGGCGCAGTTCGCCTTCGCCCGTCAGGTCGGCGCTGAACGTCTTGAACATCGACATGAGTCCGCGCGACTTCAGTTGGATGTCGGTGCGGTAGTGGCTCGGCGTCGCGTCGAGGGTAATCATGACATCGGCGACCGAGAGGCCGCCGAATTGAAGCACGTAGACCAGCCGTTCCGATTGCGGCGCCGGGGCCGCGCTGGCGGGGGAGCCCAAAAGGCAAATCCCGGTCAGGGCGGCAAGTAACGGACGAGACGTAAACTGCATCGGTCCTCCGTGGGGTGGGTAGCCTAGCCTGAGCCCCCGCCGTCGCCCTAGTGAAAATACGGGCGCTTTGGGGCGGAAATCGGGCCTCGGGGCGCGTCACAAATCCTTGGCTTGCCTGGGCAAATTTGGTTCTAATGGCAACCGGCGATAGATTTTCGCGCAACCGCGCACTAGGGGAACGCTTGGCTGACCGCTTCGTTCCAAAGCGGCTCTAGGCGTCGGAAGGGAGACCCATGCAGATTGCGGTCCTGAAAGAACGCCGGGCCGGCGAAGGTCGCGTGGCCGCCACGCCAGACACCGTGAAGAAGTTGATCGGGCTGGGCTGTCAGGTCGCGGTCGAAAGCGGGGCCGGGGCCGCCGCGAGTATTTCAGATGCCGACTACACCGCCGCCGGCGCGACCATCGCCGCCAATGCCGCTACCGCATGTTCCAGCGCCGACATGGTGTTCAAAATTCAGAGACCTCTGGACGAGGAGATCGGCCAGTTCAAGAAGGGCTCGATCCTTATCGCCCATCTTTCCGCGCTGTCGTCAAAAGACACCGCGCAGGCGCTGGCGACGCAAGGCGTCACGACGTTCGCCCTGGAACTGATGCCGCGCATCAGCCGCGCGCAGGCCATGGACGTACTGTCGTCCCAGTCGAACCTCTCCGGCTACAAAGCCGTGATCGACGCCGCCGCCACCTTCGGCCGCGCCATGCCGATGATGATGACCGCCGCCGGCACCATCGCGCCGGCCCGCGTGTTGGTGTTCGGCGCGGGCGTTGCGGGCTTGCAGGCCATCGCCACCGCCAAGCGCATGGGCGCGGTGGTTTACGCGACCGACGTGCGCTACGCGGCGAAGGAGCAAGTGGAATCCCTCGGCGGCAAGTTCATCGTCGTTGACGAGGAGAAGATGAAGGCCGCCGAGACCTCCGGCGGCTACGCCAAGGAAATGGACGAGGACTTCAAGCGCAAGCAGGCGGAAGCCGTGCGCGCCGAAGTGCTGAAGTCCGACATCGTCATTACCACCGCGCTCATTCCCGGCCGTGCCGCGCCGCGCCTGGTCACCGCCGACATGGTGGCGGGCATGAAGGCCGGCTCCGTCATCGTCGACCTCGCCGCCGAGGCCGGCGGCAACGTCGAAGGCACCCAGAAGGACCAGGTGGTCACCACCGCCAACGGCGTCACCATCATCGGCCATTCCAATCTGCCGTCACGGTTGGCGCGCGATTCGAGCATGCTGTTCTCGAAGAACATTCTGAACTTCGTGACCCTGATGATCGAGAAGGGCACCGGCGCCCTCAAGATCAACTGGGACGACGAACTGGTGAAGGGCACGCTCGTCACCAAGGACGGCGAGATCGTTCTACCGGCGCTCAAGGGCTAGGGGGAAAAGGTCATGGATCAAGTCGCAGCGGTGGCCCAGGGCGGCAACGACTTCTACTACCTGCTCACGATCTTCGTGCTCGCGGTGTTCGTCGGCTTCTATGTGGTGTGGAGCGTAACGCCCGCGCTGCACTCGCCCCTCATGGCCGTCACGAATGCCGTCTCCAGCGTGATCATCGTCGGCGCCATCCTGGCGGCTGGGCCGGAGGGCTTCGGCCCCGCGGCCATCCTCGGTTTCTGCGCGGTCGTGCTGGCGTCGGTGAACATCTTCGGCGGGTTCATCGTCACCCAGCGCATGTTGTCGATGTTCAAAAAGAAATCGAAGTAGGGGGCCTGCATCATGCTCGTCGGCCTCACGCTTCTCGCCTACATCGTCGCGGGGATATTCTTCATCCTGACCCTGCGGGGTCTGTCCAATCCCGAGACCTCCCGCCGCGGCAACATCCTCGGCATGACCGGGATGGTGATCGCCATCGTGACGACCCTGTTCTCGCCGGTGGTGCAGACTTTCGGCCTGATCCTCGCCGGCATCGCCGTCGGCGGCGTCATCGGCGCGATCATCGCGCGCAAGATCCAGATGACCGCGCTGCCGCAGTTGGTGGCCGCGTTCCACAGCCTCGTCGGCCTCGCCGCCGTGTTCGTCGCCATGGCCGCGTTCTTCGCCCCCGAGGCGTACAATATCGGCGTGCCCGGCGCGATCCACACCAACAGCCTGGTGGAAATGAGCATCGGCCTGGCGATCGGCGCCGTCACATTCTCCGGCTCTGTGATCGCGTTCTCGAAGCTGCAGGGTCTCATGAGCGGCAACCCGCTCGTGTTCCCGGGCCAGCATCCGCTCAACGCGCTGCTCGGCCTCTGCATCGTCGGCCTGATCGTCCTGTTCTGCGTGACGCAAGACCCGATGTATTTCTACGGCGTCGCGGCCTTGAGCTTCCTGATCGGCTTTCTGCTGATCCTGCCCATCGGCGGCGCGGACATGCCCGTGGTCGTGTCCATGCTGAACAGCTATTCCGGCTGGGCGGCGGCGGGCATCGGCTTCACGCTCCAGAACAGTCTGCTGATCATCGTCGGGGCCCTGGTGGGGTCCTCGGGCGCGATCCTGTCCTACATCATGTGCAAGGGCATGAACCGCTCGATCGTCAACGTGATCCTCGGCGGCTTCGGCGGCGACACCGCGGCGGCAGCGGGCGGCGCGAAGAAGGAGGCGCGGCCCCACAAGGCCGGCTCCGCCGACGACGCGGCCTTCATCATGAAGAACGCCTCCAAGGTCATCATCGTGCCCGGCTACGGCATGGCGGTGGCGCAGGCCCAGCATGCCTTGCGCGAGATGGCCGACAAGCTGAAGGCCGAAGGCGTGACGGTGAAATACGCCATCCACCCGGTCGCGGGCCGCATGCCCGGCCACATGAACGTCCTGCTCGCCGAGGCCAACGTGCCTTACGACGAGGTGTTCGAACTGGAGGAGATCAATCACGAGTTCTCCACCGCCGACGCGGTGTATGTGATCGGCGCCAACGACGTCACCAACCCCGTCGCCAAGACCGACCCGCAAAGCCCGATCTACGGCATGCCGATCCTCGACGTGGAGAAGGCCAAGACCGTCCTTTTCGTGAAACGCTCCATGGCGGCGGGCTACGCCGGCGTCGACAACGAGCTGTTCTACCGCGACAACACCATGATGCTCTTCGGCGACGCCAAGAAAATGACCGAAGAGATTGTGGGCGGGCTGTAGGCGCGGCACAGAGTTCGAAATGAAAGAGGGCGGCGCTTGCAAAGCGCCGCCCTTAGTGTTTCTCGGCTGTGAACGTTACGGCTTCAAGCTCGCGAAATACGCCGCGAGGTCGATGATTTCCCTGTCCTTCAGTTCCACCACGGTCTGCATCATGAGCGGGCTCCAGGTTCCGGCGCGGAAGCCTTCGCGCATGTCCCACAGCTGACGGCCGGTGTAGGTCGGCGACCGGCCGGTCAGGGTCGGCACCGGGCCGAGGCCACGGTAGTCCGGTCCATGACAGGTGGCGCAGGGCGCGCCGCCATTCACGCCCTTCTTCGCGAGCTTTTCGCCGCGCTTGATGGAGCCCTTCGGCACATAGGCGATGAAGCCGGTCTGGAAGTCGCGCTTGTCGGTCAGGTCCGGGTTCTCCGGCACTTCGATGATGCGGTCGCCCAGCTTCTCGGTCTCGTTGCCTTCCAGCGGCACGTACATCGCCAGGATCTTGGTCTTGGGCACCTTGTCCGTCTCGACCACCTTGATCCACGGCTTGTAGGTGAGGCTCGCGAAGTATTCGGTCGCGATCTTGAGGTCTTCCAGGCTCACGGCCTCGGCCGCCTCATGCATGCGCACGACCGGTTCCATCTTCGGCTGGGAGACCTTCCGCTTGCCGGCCTTCATGTCCAGCACCTGCTGGATCATGTAATCCGCGTCCAAGCCGGCGAGGCTGGAGTTCTCGGGGCGGCCCTGGCCGGTCGGCAGGTGGCAGTAGCCGCAGGCCCACAGCTTCGGCGCCTTGCCCTTGGCGACCACGTCGGGCATCTGCGGATGGCTCTCCGGGTGCCAATCCGGCACGTTGAAGATGTTGCGCAGCTGGGTGCGCGTGAAACCCTTGTCGCTGTTGGGCACCTTCAGGATCTCGCCGGTCTCCGGCGGCGGCTGAACGAACGCCTGGCCGACGGGGAAGGACCACAGGGGCGGGTCCGCAGCGATCGCGGGGGCCGCGGAAACCGAGGTCGTCAGCAGCAGGGCGAGAAGGATGCGCTTCATGGGGGTCCCCTGAAATGAAACAGGCGGCACCCCCACTTTGTTGGGGATGCCGCCTGTCCTTATATCACCGGGCCGAAGCCCGGATGACTAGAACTTGTAGCGTGCCCGGAAGCCGAACCGGCGCTTGTCCGGCAGGCCCACGTAGAACGCGTTGTTCTGCGTCGCCCCGGGAACGTTGATCTGCTCCACGTCGCGTTGACCCACCGTGTAGTAGTAGGCGTTGAACGCGTTCAGGACGAAGCCTTCCAGGTTCAGGTTGCCGCGGGTGATGCCGGCGCGGAAATCGAACGTATGGCGCTGGGGCGTCCAGGCCAGGTTGGTCTCGTCGGCGAACATGCGGTCGGCATAGATGTACTGACCGTTGACGTACCAATTCGCATCGTCCGAGAACGGACGGGAGTATTCCACGAACAGGGTCGCGGTCTTCTGCGGCACGCCCGGGAACTTGTTGCCCGCCACATTCGCGCTGCCGGTGATGTTCAGGAGACAGGCCGCGCAATAGTACTGCTTGATCTCCGTGCCGGTGATGGCGAGCGTCGCGTTGGTCTTCAAGTACTCGGTCAGGTTGGCGCTGAGGTTCAGCTCCAAACCCTTCAGGCGCGATTCACCCAAATTGGTGCTGACCGTAAGAATAGTCTGCTGGGTGACGTCGTTCGGGTTCGGGCCGATCACGCGTTGGGTGATGACCTGATCCTTCCAGAAGCCGTAGTACACATCCGCGTCGAAGGCGATGCGGCCGTCCCACAGGTTGCCCTTCACGCCCAACTCGAACATGTCGATGCGCTCGCCCTTCACGATCTTGCCGGCGCCGGTCTGGGAGACGATCGAGTCCACCACGACTTGCGGCACGGTGAAGAGGCTGGTGTTGAACGACTGCGGATTGATACCGCGCGCCCACGAGGCATACACGTTCACGTCCGGCGTCACTTTGTATTGCAGGCTCGCGCGCGGCATGAAGCTCTTGATGTTGGAATCAATCACCGTCACGTGCGCGAGTGTCTTCACGGTCTGAAGTTCGCCCTGATAGCGGGCCTCGAACGAGGCCGTGAGTTCCGACGTGATGTCGTAGGCCAAGCTGCCGAACATGCCCCAGTTCCGCAGCGCGGTGTAGGACGTGCCCGAGAAGTTGGCGGCGCCCGTCAGCTGAATGCCGGCGAGCGGCGTGGCGCGCGGGAAGGTGCGGTAGTAGCTGCCGCCGGCCATCCAACGGAGGCGTTGGCTGCCCGACGAGGCCAGGCGCACTTCGTGGTACATGTCGCCGGTTTCGCTGATCGTCACACGCAGCAGCGCGGGATTCGGCGGCACGGTCGCGCTGTTGGTCGGGTTGGGGGTGACCGTCAGCAGCGTTTCGGCGGCGGAGTTCGTCGTCGTCTGACCATGGCCGTAGTTGTAGCTGCCGAGGTAGCTGATGGTGGCTTCTTCCAGGAACCCGCCATGCAGGGTGTAGTCCGCGCGCAGGTTGGTGTGGAAGTTATGCCCGATGTCGCCCGGGCCCTTGCCGATCAGCTCCACGCCGAACGGGTTGGGGATGTTGCCCGAGTTGTTATAGAGGTAGTTGAAGATCGGCACCGTGATCGGGAAGTTCGCGCCGACGCGGTTCTCCGGGAAGCGCGGCAGCTCGCCGCAGATGTAGTTGCGCAAGTTCGCCGCAGCGGCGCCGGCGTTGCAGTTGAAGTCGCCGCGGGAGAGCGTGAACTTGGAGTAAGCCGGATAGCCGTCGTGCAGGTAACGCGCCATGCCGACCCAGGTGATCTTCAGGTCGTCGGTCGGGTGGAAGTCGAGCACGATGTTGGCGACCTTGGTGCGCTGGTCCGTCAGGTTCTGACCGTCCCACGCGCTCTTGT
Organism: Rhodospirillaceae bacterium; assembly: GCA_965279655.1. Classification (GTDB taxonomy): domain Bacteria; phylum Pseudomonadota; class Alphaproteobacteria; order Rhodospirillales; family Rhodospirillaceae; genus SCTM01. The sequence continues at coordinate 1,583,567 of OZ257255.1, read as the reverse complement.
ACTGGCCATCCTGCTCGAAGAAGCGCCCGGAAAGGCGCACGCCCAGTATGCCCGGAACGATCGGGCCTTCGACGCTGGCTTTCAGGTCATGCTGGTTATAGCTGCCGATGATGCCTTCGACCGAGCCGCCCCAGATGTCGGAAGGGGCTTTGGTGACCAGGTTGATCGCGCCGGCGAAAGTCGAGCGGCCGAAGTAGGCGCTCTGCGGTCCCTTCAGCACTTCGACCCGCTCGAGGTCGGAGATTTCACCCGCCGCGCCGCTGGTGCCGGCCGGGGCGCCGTTGATGAAGATGCCGGTACCGGTGCGCGCCACGCCGCGCACGAGCAGGGTCTGGTTGGTGCGGTTGACGCGCTGGGTTTGATAAGAGGTCAGCGTCAGGCTCGGCGTCAGGCTCGCGATGTCCTTCAGCTCTGTGATGTTACGCGTAACGATCGATTCCGCCGAGACGGCGGTGATCGCCTGCGGCACTTCCGAAAGCTTTTCCTCGCGGCGGCGGGCGGTGACGGTGATCTCTTCCACCGCGCCGGTCTGCTGCGCCCAGCTCGCGGTGTCGCTGCAGCCGAGCATCAGCGCGGCGAGGCTCGCGCGCGACAAGATGCGTCGGCGCAATGAAGGCGATGTGTTGGACATTGTTGATCCCCCTTAGGAAGTCCAGTAGGCGTGATGGCGAAGCCATATCACCAAGCGGCGTGTGCCTGGGATTGCTGGCGGCATTGAAATGCAAGAATTCGGCAGGGCGTATCTAAATTGTCGCACTGCCCGCAAGCCGGGTCGTTTGCCTATGCGCATCGCGCATTGCATTGATACGAAGGCTTATCGCTCTTTGCAGCTTTATGTAACCGCCGCGCGACGTCTTACTGCGCCCGGTTCACTGTGCGGGTCGCACCTTGCCGCTCGCTTTGCCACCGGTGTCGCGCACGGCCCACTCGAAGGCTTCGTCGCGCTTACCCCCAAGGTAGGGGACCATGTAGAGGATAGACATACTCTCGAGCGCGCGCGCGTTCCTGATGCCACCGACGTCCACGGCGTGGAAGCCCATGGCGGTGACAATTTCACGGACTCGTGTTTTCGCGGCCTCGTCGTTGCTCGCCAGGAAGACAGCGACGGGGCCTTCGCTGGTCACCTTCGGATTTGCGATGACGAAAAACCCGACTGTGTTAAAGGCCTTCACCACCTTCGCCTTTGGTAACCAAGCTTGGATCATCTCGCCACCGGAGGTGGGCACCGCCATCTCCATGCCGCCTGGGGTGAAGTTGAGCGCGTTGGTCGCATCCATCACGATCTTGCCGGACAGGTCGCCGAGGGACTTGAGGGTCTCTTCGACGCCGCTCCACGGCACCGCCAGCACGATGATCTGGGCCGCTGCTGCCGCCGCCTTCGGCGTGTCGGCCTTCGCACCCTTGGTCTTCGCGAGAAGTTCCTGCACGGCCGGCTTGGACGCATCGCGTGACCCGTAGATGACCGGATGTCCGAGGGTGGCGAGGGTGCCGCCGAACGCGCCGCCCATGCGGCCGGTGCCGATGATCGCGATCGTTTCTTTCATGGGCTTCTTCTCCTGTGCGTGCGCCGATGCGATCAGTCCGAAGACTGCGAGCGCGGCGAGAATGAGGTGACGCATTTTGCCTCCCCTAGGGCTGTGCGGAAGACGCGACCGCGTGGGCGAGCTTGCCGCGTTGCGTGGCCACAAGACTGATGCAGGTTTCGCTCTGTTCCATCGCGTTGGCGTAAGCACGGCGCCCGCCGGCGATATCCTTCAAGCGGTTCTGGAAGAAGCGGCGGAAGTCGTCGCGTTCCTTGATCGTGCAGAACTGCGCGCCGACGCCGGCCATGTCGGCACGGTTCCACACCGGCAGGCGCGCGGAGATCTTATCGAAGTTCTCCTTGAACCAATCCCATGTGGCCGCACGGTTCTCCCGCTGCGACAGGCTTCCGAACACAATCACCGGCACTTCGTTCACGCGCAGGGCCGGATCGAACGCCAACGCGCGCACCTCCGCGGCGACTGCCGGGTCGGTGGCGCGGGTGAGGGAAGTGACGAGACGCGAGCGCATCGTCCCATTCCGTTCGGTCCGCAGGACTTCGATGATGCGCCGCGCGACCGCGGCGCCGTTGTCCTGCACGGCGACCGTCAAGGCGGTCGGCACCATGTCCGGTTCGATGGCGTCCGGATGCAGTCTGCCGTCGCCGTTCATGCCGAGATAGGTCATCGCCCGCGCCGCCAATGCCGCGCGCAGCACCGGGTCGCGGCCGTGGATGGCGGCAGCGGAAATCGCCGTGGGCCGCAGCAGGTTGGCTTGCACCTGAAAACGGCGATCGAGATCCGATGTGGCGTCGATGCCCAACCGTTGCGCCCACGGTCCGTAGATGTCGCGGATCAAGGCCTCGACGGCCGGCTGCGTGCCTTCGTCCGCGAGTACGTTGCGGAGCCACTGCAGACGGCCGATCGCTTCCCGCGCCACGTCCCAGGCCACAGGCATGGCATCGTCCGTGCGTGGCGACGCGAGCAGGGCGCGCAGGCGAGTGAGGTAGTCCGCGGTATCCATTTCACCGCTGGTGAAAGCGGCATCGAGACTGCCGATGGCGGCGAGCACCTCGGTCTCTGTCAATTGATGGCGCGCCGCGATCAGACCTTTCCATCCGGCGTCGTCCAAAGTGAAGCGCCAGTATCCCGCGCCGTTGGCGTTGGGCAGGGTCCAGGCCGGGCATTGCGCCCCGAGCCGAATGGAACTCGCCCGGTCCTTCACCAGCTTGCAGGTCTGCGTGCGCGTGCGCCCGTCGCCGTGCGCGACGCACAGGGGAATCTGCCACAGCTGATCTTCCCGCGGCCGAGTGACGGCCGTCCACCACCGCTGGTCCTGGTCCGCCAGGCGCGGTTGGCGCAGATACCGGCTTTGGCGCACGTCGACGGTGGCCTCCTTGCGGCAGGCAAGCGCGGTCCGCAGGATCGGCACGCCCGCCTGGTTCAGGAATGACTTGAACGCGGGGATGCCTTCGGACTTGCCGCTCGCGTCGGCAAGTGCGCGCATGAAGTCTTCGGCGGTCGCCGTGCCCCACGCGTGGCGCTGCAGGAACAACCGCACGCCTTTCTGAAAGACATCGCGGCCGTAATACTCCTCGAACATCCCCAGCACACCGCCACCCTTCTGGTAGGTGATGGAGTCGAAGGCGTTGGCGATATCGTCGTTGGCGTTCACCGGCTCGGCGATCCGCCGCGCCGACCGCCAACTGTCGTCGCCCATGGCGTCCAACGCTTCGGACATCGTCAGCCGCCCGTACTCGCCCTTGGGGTCGACCGTATCGGCGATGCGCGTCTCCATCCACGTCGCGAAGGCTTCGTTCAGCCAGATGTCGTTCCACCACGCCGGTGTCACCAGATCGCCGAACCACTGGTGCGCCATCTCATGCGCGTGGGTGAGGGTGTAGCTGCGCTTTTGCGCCAGCGACGGCGGGCCGTCGAACAGCATCAGGGATTCGCGATAGACAATCGCGCCCGCGTTCTCCATTGCGCCGGCGGAGAAATCGATTGCCGCGATCAAGTCCAACTTTTCGTAGGGGTAAGGAATGCCGAAGTAGTCCTCTAACGCCAGCAGCAACGGCGCGGTGTTGGCGAGCGCATAGCGCATCTGCTGGCCTTTGCCCTTTGCCGCGATCCCCCGCAAAGGAACGTCTCGGTCACGGATCGCCGTGCGGCCGATCGGCTCCCACGTCACCACGTCCAGCGGACCCACGGCGACGGCGATGAGATAGGTAGGCAACGGCTTCGTCGTGGCGAACTGCACCCGCTTCATGCCGCCCGGCCGTTTCTCCTCGCGCAGGCTCGGCGCATTCGACACGGCGGTATGGGCCTCGCGCACCGTCAGCGCGAGGTCGAAGGGTGTCTTGAACCGGGGCTCGTCGAAACTCGGGAACGCGCGGCGCGCGTCGACCGGTTCCATCTGGCTGAAGATGTAGCTCTCGCCGCCCTCGTCTGCGCGATACAGCCCTTGGAGCTGTCGGTTGAACGCCGCGGAATACTGAATGGTCAGCTTGGCGGGGCCGATCGGCAGGGCGCGTGCGAATATCAGCTTCGCTACGCCGCCGCCGCCCGCGATCTCTTCCCAGGTGCCGACGGCGGTCCCGTCCGTATTCGTGACCGTGGCCCGCTCCACCGCGAGCCCCTGCCCATGCATCCATACGACATTGCTTGGCTTGGACATCGTCAGGTCGATGGTCACCGTGCCGGAGAAGCGTTCCTGGTCGGGCACCACCGTCAGGTCGAGGGTGTAGTGGGTGGGTGTGACGCCTTCCGGGAGACGTCCCCGGGGAACGTCGTCGGCCAACGCCGCCTGCGCGAGCAAAAACAGGAAGATCAACACTGCGGGCACGGCGATTTCCCCGTTCGGCGGCCGCGGATTCAAACAGGCGCGGCTGGCTATTGCAAATCCAAAGCCACCCCAGCTACATGACGCCCACGCGGTGCGCCCAGGGAGGGGCGGCTCTCTCCATGGCCCACATTTTTCTCTCGGATGGCCGGCGTCTGCGCCTGCGGCTTTTTCCCAAGCCGAAGGGCAAGCCGTCCAAGCGCGCCCCCGCCAAGCCCGAGCCCGCGTCTCTGTTCGCCCGTCCCGGCGACGACGAGGTTGTGGTCGCGGCCGCCGAGACCATGGCTGCCCGCGTCATGGGCCTGGTGATGCTCAACCGCGGCAACGCCGCGATCCTGGAGCGCTTCAACAACCTCGGCATCCGCGATTGGTGGCTGTGCTCCGGTTGCGTCGCCCAGACCGTCTGGAACCTGCGCAGCGGCCGGCCGGCGGAGGAGGGCATCCGCGACTACGACGTGGTGTATTTCTCCGAGGACGAGACCGAGGAGGCGGAGGATCAGGTCATCCGCGATGCCGCGAAGATGTTCCCGGACCTGCCCGCGCCCATCGAAGTGCGCAACCAGGCCCGCGTGCACCATTGGTATCCGGACAAGTACGGCGTCAACGTCTCGCGGCTGGAGAACGCCAGCGAAGGCATCCTGCGTTTTCCATCGACCACGACCGCGGTGGGCGTGCGCCGTACCGGCGACGACTATCTCGACGTGTTCGCGCCGTTCGGGCTCACGAACATTTGGGACATGGTGGTGAAGCCCAACCGCGCCCTGCCGATCTCCAAGGTTTACGCGGAGAAGACGGCGCGCTGGCAGAAGCAATGGCCGCAGCTCGTCGTGCGGCCGTGGGTCATCGACGAAGACGACTAGGCGAGAGACAATCCCATCCGCACCGCCGTGAAGCGGAAGCCGGGAATGTGTTCGGTGCGGCGGCCTTCCTGCACCCAGCCGCGCGAGCGGTAGAACGCGACGGCGTTCTCGTTCGCCGCCAGCACTTCCAGCGTCGCCTTGGATTTGCCGGCCAGCCTGAGGGAACCGATCGCGAGATCGTATAGGGCCGAGCCCACACCGCAGCCCTGGAAGCCGGGCAGGACGTAGAGCATCCAGATCACCCCGTCCGGGTTCATGCCCACTACACCGACGACCTCCAGGACATCATTCTTGGAGGCTTCCGCCACCCAGATGTTCCGCCAGTTGTCGGCCGCGAAGCGGCTCATGGTGTCGCTGTATTGGAGGCGCTTGACCGTATCGGGGGGGAGGAGGTTGCCGTTGCTGGCCAGCCAGGACTCCCGCACCACATGGGCGACCTGGTCCGAGTCCGCCGCGGTAGCCTGCCGAATTGCGATCGTCGTCATCAAATCTACCCTTCCCCCAGCACGAATCTCTGGAGAGTGAGGGTGAGCGGTTGATTCCGGGTTAACCGGAAGAGGCGAACCGTTCGAAAACAAAAAGCGGAGCGATTGTGTCGCTCCGCTTCGGGACGGTTGAGCGTCCTGTAGCAAATGCTAGAAGCCTTCGCGCTCCAGCCGCTTGCGCTCCAGCTTACGGGCGCGGCGGACAGCTTCAGCCTTTTCGCGCGCCTTCTTCTCGGAGGGCTTCTCGTAGCTCTTGCGGAGCTTCATTTCACGGAAGATGCCTTCGCGCTGCATCTTCTTCTTCAGCGCTTTGAGCGCCTGATCGACATTGTTGTCGCGGACGATAACTTGAACCAGGGGACGTCTCCTATATTGCGGGTCTGGCCGTACTCAACGCGCGGCCGACCCGGCTGGGGTCCCGCGAGGGGCGAGCGTATATCATAGCCTTACGGGCCTTGGAAGCGCCGGTATGGCCCCCGGGCCACAGGGCCTATATAACGGCGAAACCTGTGATTTTTCTGCCATAAAAGGACCTCGGATGGCGGTGCTGCCCCTTTCCCGCATGGGTGCGGAGATCCTCAAGAAGCGCGCCCCGGAGGTGACGGAGTTCTCCGATCCGGCCTTGCTGACCCTGGTCGAGGACATGATCGAGACCATGGAGGCCGCCTATGGGGTGGGTCTGGCCGCCCCCCAGGTGGGGGTATCCAAGCGGGTGGTCCTGTTTTACGTGCCGCCCCAGCGCAATGGCGGGGTCGAGGTGCCGCTCACCCTCATGATCAACCCGGTGATCGAGCCGACCGGACCGGACCAGGCGGAGGACTGGGAGGCCTGCCTGTCCGTGCCGGGCCTGACCGGCCGGGTGCCCCGGTGGTCCTCGATCCGCTACAGCTTCCAGGACATCAGGGGGCAAACCCATTCCCGAGAGGCCAAGGATTTCCACGCCCGGGTCGTGCAGCATGAGTGCGACCACCTGGACGGCGTCCTCTATCCTATGCGCATGACCGATATGGCCTCCCTGGCGTTTGGAGACGTACTCCAGGCCGAAGCCAAGGCGCGCGGCCAGGTTCTCGAATTGGACGAAGAGGGAGTTCCTCCCGAATGAGCGGCGTGCACGCCACCCCGGACGACCAACGCGACGCCATCGTCATGGCCGCGCTGCCCCATGTGCCCTTCGACGGCTGGGGGCCGGCGACCCTGCGGCGCGCGGCGGAGGCCGTCGGCCTCGGCGCCGATGCCGCGACCCGGTTGTTCCCGGGCGGCTCAACGGCGGCGGTGACTCATTTTATGACGCTGGCCGACCGGTTGATGGTCTCGGACCTCGCCGCGCTCGACCTCCCTTCGATGAAAATCCGCGAGCGCATCGCCACGGCGGTGAAGGTACGGCTCCAGCGCTGGCAGCCCCATAAGGAAGCCGTGCGCCGCGCGCTCGCCATTACGCCGTTCCCGCCGCTCGCGGGAGCTGCGCTCGGCGGCTGGTACAAGACGGTCGACGCCATCTGGCGCGCCATCGGCGACAAGTCCGTCGACTTCTCGTTCTACACCAAGCGCGCGCTGCTCGCCGGCGTCTACGCCACGACGCTCTTCTACTGGCTCGACGACAACAGCGAAGACGCCGGCGCGACCTGGTCCTTCCTTGACCGCCGCATTGCCGATGTCATGAAAATTCCCAAATTGCGCGCCACGGCAGCGGACGGGCTGCGCATGTTGCCGAATCCCGTGCGCATCGCGCGTAAGCTCGCCGGAAGATTCGGCGGCGGGTTGCGTCGCGGGCTTTAGTTCGCGTCAACGCTTTCACAATTCCACAGTTTGATCGTCACGGCAGAGTCTTTGTCTGCAGCTAAAGGTGCCCCCACACAATAGGGGTCACTTCATGCACTCACGTTCCTTCGGCCGCGGCACCCGCCGCGCGCTGCTTCTCGCCACAGTCGCCGCGACCGCGATTGTCTCCACCGTCCGTGCGGACGACATCGTTATCGACGTCGACAATGCGGAACTCCCTGAAGTTGTCGTCACGGCGCAGAAGCACGAATCAGACCTCCAGAAGACCCCGATCTCCATATCCGTCCTAAATAGCGACGATCTGATCAATCGCCACACGGTGTCCCTGCAAGACCTGGGCGATGGCTCCATACCTTCGCTGCGTGTCGCGCCGTTCTTCGCGCGCAGTTCCGCGCTCACGGTCGGCATGCGCGGCATCGGCTCCCTGGGCGACGCCAACCAGCCGGCGCGCGATCAGGCCGTCGGCGTCTACATCGACGGCGTCTATCTTGGCCGCGCGCAAGGCCTCGGCTCGGCGCTCTACGACATCGAGCGCATCGAGGTGCTCAAAGGTCCGCAGGGCACACTGTTCGGCCGCAATACTGAAGGTGGCGCCATTAACATTGTGTCGCGCGCGCCAAGCGGCGAGTTTCACACGCGCATCACCGCGGGCTACGGCAACTACAATGCCCACGAAGCCGCCGTGCACATCGACCTGCCGAGCTACGGCAACTTCGCGCTCAAGCTGGATGGATTGCTGTCGAAGCGCGGCGGCACGGTCCAGAACCCGACCAACTCCGGCCAGCCGGATTTCAATTCCTACGACAAGCGCGGCTTCAGCGCGCGCCTGAAGTGGTCGCCGACCGACACCTTCACCGCCGACTATGGCTTCGACGTGTCCTACGACGGTACGACGCCGTACTTCGTTCAGCTGGAGACAAAGGGTGCGTTGCCCCTGGCGCCATTCATCAGCCTTCAGCCCACACGCGCGGAGTCCGCCATCGTCGGCGTGCCGATGCAGACGAGCGTCGGCCAAACGCGCGGCCACCGGCTGACCCTCGATTGGGAGGCGACGCCGAACATCGACGTGAAGTCCATCACGTCCTACCGCAAACTCAGCCAGGGCCAGTTCGACAACGCGGAGACCGCCTTGTCCGTCTACGCCCCGAACGGCGCCTTCAGCCGCTACTCCATCGCGCGGGTCCGTCAAACTCAGTACAGCGAAGAGCTGCACGCAGTCGGCACCTACGACACCTTCAACTTCGTGGCCGGCGGCTTTTACTACCACGAGAAGGTGGACGACAACGCGCAGACGCCCAACACCATGCAGTGGAACGCGACCGGCACGGCTTACACGACCCTGTCACTCGACTTGAATCGCGTGCCCTATGACCGCGCGAGCCGCGCCGAGGTGGAAAGCTACGGCGTGTTCGGGCAGGGGACATGGACGCCACCGGTGATGAACGACATGGCGCATCTGACTCTCGGCGGCCGCTACACCCACGACAAGAAGGAAGGCTTCCTCGATCAGGTGAACGGTGCGGTGCCCAGCTACGTCGCGAACGGCGCCACCATCGTCGGCATCATCCCGCTGAATGCGTCCTGGGGCCGGTTCGATCCAATGGTGAACCTGGCGGTCGATGTCGCGCAGGATGTGAACGTCTACGGCAAGTGGAGCACCGGCTACAAAGCGGGCGGCGCCAACTCCCGCTCGCTCACCTACCGCCCGTTCGGGCCCGAGACCGTGTCCATGTTCGAGATCGGCGCGAAGTCCGAGTTCTGGAATAAGAGCGCGCGCCTGAACGTGGCCGCCTTCACCGGCAATCTGAAGAACGCGCAAGTCGACTTCAACGTCATCATCCCGGGCAACAACCGCGGCACGCTGGAGACCACGAACGCGGCGACCGGCAAGACCAAGGGCTTCGAGGCGGACTTCATGGTCGCCCCCGTCGAAGGCCTGACCTTGTCGGCGAGCTACACCTACACCGACGTGACCTTGTCGAAGGCGTTCAATCCGTTCATCAACGCCCAGTCGACGATTTACCCGCTGTATGCGCCAAAGCATGCGGGCAGCGTCGCGGCGGACTACGAAACGCCGATGCTCGGAGCGACCCTGGCGGCGCACCTCGACGGCAACTGGGCCGGCCGGTATTTCACCAGCTCGACCGATCCGACCCTCGCGGATAGCTCATTCATCGTCAACGCGCGGCTGGCGCTCACCGATATCAGCGTTTCGGACTCCGGCGCCACCATCGAACTCGCGCTTTGGTCGCGCAATCTGCTCAACGAGCAGCACATGTTCCTGCGGAACTTCAACGCGTCGCTTGGCACTTACGTGATCTTCAACGAGCCGCGCACCTTCGGCTTCAATGCAACCGTCAAATTCTAGGCACAGGGAGAACGCGTCATGATTCGCACCATCACCGCCCTCGCGATCCCGCTCATCTTCTTGAGCGGCGCCGCCGCCGCGAAAGTCTCCACCGTTCAGGTGGAGCGGATCGGTCCCGACAAGGTCGTTGTGACCTGGGCGGATAAAGCCCCCGTCGACGTTTACGTCTCCAACAGCGCCGATGCGACCCTTGCCACCGCGAAGCTGGTCTCCCGGGCGGACGGCGACGAGAGTTTCGAAAGCGCCACTGCGCCGGGCGCGCGTCTCTATTTCCTACTGAAGGACACGAAGGACAGTAGTGTCGTTCGCGTGGCCGAACGCGCGCTGCCGCTCGATCACGGTTCGAACTTCCGCGATATCGGCGGTTACGCGACCAAAGACGGCAAGCATGTGAAGTGGGGCAAGCTCTTCCGCTCCGGCGGCCAGCCGATGCTGAGCCAGGCTGACCTTGCCACCATCGGCGCGGTCGGGTTCAAGGATCTGGTCGATCTGCGCTCAAGCGACGAACGCGTGATCGCGCCGACGCGCATTGACGGCGTGCGTTACGCCGCCGTCGGTTATTCCATGGCGGACATGTCCGGCCCGAACCCGCCGACATCGATGGACGACGTCGGACAGACCTATCGCCGCATGCCCACCATTCTCGCGCCGCAAATCCGCATCTTGTTCCGGACCTTGCTCGCGAACGACGGCCCGGTGGCCTACAACTGTTCTGCCGGACAGGATCGCACGGGCTTTGCCACTGCGTTGATCCTCTCCGCGCTCGGCGTGCCGCGCGAGACCATCTTCGCGGACTACCACCTCTCCACGCAGTATCGCCGTCCGGCCTACGAACTGCCGAAGATCAACGCGGCGGCGTTCCCAGACAATCCGACGGCGCAGTGGTTCGCCAAGCTCCAGGAAGATGGTCGCTTCTCCCAACCGCAGCCGCTGTATGACAGCCAAAAAAGGACGCTGCTCCAGTTCGCGCTGGATGAGATTGACAGCCGCTACGGGTCCGTCGAGGTCTACCTCGACAAGGAAATCGGCGTGAAGTCCGCCGACATCGCGAAGCTGCGCGCGGCGTATTTGGAGTAGGGCAGGGAGTTGCATCGCTCCTAGCTGTCACCCCCGGCGAAGGCCGGGGTCCACCCAACAAAAAAGCACGAGCCCGTCGTTGGGCTCGAGCTCTATTGAGAAGCGGTCCCCGGCCTTCGCCGGGGGTGACGGCCTGTGGTGTAGGAGCCCCGTGCCCCTCTACGCCGGCTTCTTGAACTTCAGCACGAACTGGTGGGTCTTCCCGCGCAGGTCGGGCGCACGCATGCTGACGTTCAGGGGATCCTTCATGTTCTCCAGCAGATCGGTTTCCTCTGCCAGAATGAAGCCAGCTTTGAGCACTTCCTCGACGACGACGTATCGCTCGACGCGGTGATTCTTGTTCGTGTCGGTCGTGCCCATGCCCGGCGCGGCATGGTGATCGACAATGCCGTAGACACCGCCCGGCTTCAGCGCCGCGAGGATCGCCTTGTTCATCTTGTCTCGGTCAGCCTTGAACGCGGGATTAAACAGGTCATGGTAAAACATGATCATGAAGGCGCCGTCCAATCCGCTCGGTAGCTTGGGATCGTCCATTTCCGAGTCCAGCTTGACGATGTTCTTGTAGCCCTGCTTATCGATAAGGTTCGCCAGTGGATGGGCGTCCTTCGAGAAGCTCAGGAGCGCCTTGTTGTTCTGGCCGTACACGGTTCCCGTGGGCCCGACCGCTTCGGCCAAGACCGCCGTGAAGTAGCCGCGGCTCGCGGCCAGGTCGGCCACCTTCATACCCGGCTTTACGCCGAAGAAGGACATCAGCTGTGCGGGCTTGCGGTCTGCATCGCGCTTGCGGTCGTCCTCAGGACGACGCGCATTGCCAATCGCCTTGACCAGATCGTCCGACACCTTGATGTCGTCGCCTTTGACGATCTTGGTGGCAGCGGCGGCGAGTGCTGCGCCGGCGGTGGCAAGCAGCGACGCGCCGGCCAGGAATACGCGGCGTGAAAGTGTGTTTGTCATGATGATCCTCCCTCTAGGAATAAGCGGCATTCTCGCAGAACGCCGCAGCGAGCAATAGGGGTCGTTAGGCGCGCGATCAGGAAAAGTGGGTGCCGGTATTCCGTCCGATCGCGCGCCAATTATTTGAATCTAAGCCGCCGCAATCCGGTTTGGACGTTCGTGGGCCGGGATGTCCAAGAGGTAGTCGCGCGTCAGCGGCACCGCATCCTGCCGTTTGGCGATCTGGATCTGGAACACCATCACATCGCCGATCCGGAAGGCGACCTCGCAGGCCGCCAGGTAGAACTCCCACATGCGGCAGAACCGCGCGTCGTACAGCGCTTCCGCCTCGGCGCGCCGAGCGAGGAAGTTCGCGCGCCAGTGGGCCAAGGTCTCCGCGTAGTGCAGGCGCCAGATCTCGATATCCGTGATCTTCAGGCCCGCGCGCTCGATCGGTGGGATCACCTCCGACAACGTGGGAACATAAGCCCCGGGGAAGATGTATTTCGCGATGAACGCCGGGATCGGGCCGGCGCGGTTGAACGCGCCGACGGCGTGGATCAACCCGACGCCGTCCGGGGCGAGGCAGCGCGCGACGGTTCCGAAATAGGCGTCGTAATGGGCGGGCCCCACGTGTTCCAGCATGCCGATGGACACGATGCGGTCGTAGGTGCCGGTCTCGGCGCGATAGTCGCGCACGTGAAAGCGGCACCGCTCCGCGAGGCCGAGGCTGTCGGCGCGCGCGGCGGCATAGCGGCATTGCTCGACAGAGAGCGTGATGCCGGTCACCTGGGCGCCGGTGGTGCGGGCGAGCAGCGTACCCAAGGCGCCCCAGCCGCTGCCGATATCGAGCACGCGTTGCCCCAGCGACGGCGCCAGCTTACGCGCGATCAGGGCGGCCTTGCGCGCTTGCGCCGCCGCGAGGTCGTCATCCGGTTGCGCGAAATAGGCGCAGGAGTAATGACGGTCGGGATCGAGGAACAGGGCGAACAGTTCGTCCTTGAGATCGTAGTGGTGGGCGACGTTGCGCCGCGCGCGTCCGAGCCCGTTGAAGGCCATCCAGCGCCCGACCCGTCGCGCCAACTCGCCCAGCACCCGCAGCAGGCCGCGGGAGGATGCCGCCATCTCGTTGGTCATCAACAGCGTCAGCAAGTCGAGGAGGGACGTCCCTTCGGGGATCAAGGTCCCGGCCATGTAACCTTCGCCGATCGCGAGGCTCGGGCGCAGCGCGATGCGCCAATGCAGCGAGCGGTCCGTCAGGCGCATGCAATGGGGCCGTCCGGTGCCGTCGCCGAACTGATGCCGTTCGCCGTCCGCATCGATGACGGTGAGCGACCCGGTCCGCACGACCGTGGCGAAGAACCAGCGGAACGGCTTCAGGCGCGCGATCCTCCCCAATGCTTCTGGAATCCTTGACGATTCTCTGGGCAGAAGCGGAAACTCAACCTAGACTATACGGAAGGATGACTTTCGCCGCCAAGGGCAGAATGGCTCGCGCGGCAGGTTGGGGGAAAGCGATGAGCCAGAAGCCGCGTGCAGCGGCGGCCGGCGTCTCTGCGCGTGGTGGGCGCGTGCTGATCGTCTGCGCTCACGTGCGCCGCGATCGGTCGAAGCGCCGCTCGCGGGATTTTTTGCAGCCGATCAGCGGTCTCCACATCGCAGCTCAAATTCCGCGCGGCTACGACATCCGTCTTCATCATGAAGATTGGCTCGGGCCCTACGATACCGCCTCGCCGGAACGCTTCGATCTGGTTTTTGTCAGCGGCCTGCAGGCCGACTTCGACCGCATGCGGCAACTTTCGTATCACTTCCGCCGCGCGGGCGCGGTGGTGATCGCCGGCGGCAGTATTTGCACCCTGTTTCCCGAATTCGCCGCCGCATTTTTCGATGCGGTCTGCTCGGGCGGCGTGGACAGCGTCGCCGATGTGATCGCGGACTATGAGCGCGGCGCCCTGAAGCCGATCTACCGTCGGCCGCAGACCAACGCGGGCGCGTATCGCGTGCCGTACCACCTACTGGCGGAAAGCGAGATCAATCTCCCGATCCACCTGATCGAGGCATCGCGCGGCTGCAGTTTCCGTTGCGCGTTCTGCGCTGTGCCGGCGGAGGGCGCGAACCACACGCCCTATGGCGTCGATCTGGTGCGTCAGATCGTCGACGACGCCATCGACCAGAGTCCGCGCTTCAGCTTCCGCCGCAATGTGCCGATCGTGTTCTTCGTGGATAACAATTTCGGCGACGATCAGCCGCGCATGTGGGCACTCGCGGAGATGATGAACGCCCATCCGCGCGTGAAGGCCTGGGGTGCCCTGGTGACCCAGAACGTCTTGCACGACCGCGCCGCCATCGAACGGTTGGCCAAACTGAAGTGCCGCGCTCTGTTCGTTGGATTGGAATCCCTCGATCAGGCGTTCCTGAAGCGCCAGAACAAGAAGCAGAACCTGTCCCGCCGCGCCGACGTGGTGGAGGACGTGCTGTATGCCGAACGGCTGGGCATCTCCATGGCCTATGCCTATTTGCTCGATCCCCGGTATTCGACCGTCGAGGACATGCGCGCCCAAATCGCGCGCATCGTCGCCTTTTCCGGCATGCCGATGCCGGCGTTCATCAGCTATATCGAGCCGCTCGCGGGCACGGCATTCTTCTGGGAAGCGGTGAGCGCGGGAGAATTGCGCCCGAACTTGCGCATGCGCGACCTCGATGGCGAGACCATCGCCTTCCGCAAACTCGCCGACATGCCCTCCAAGGTCACGGCCTTCAGCCGCGATCTCACGATGAATCCCGAGCGCATCATCAGCCGTTGGTCGCTGGCACGGTCCACCTTGAGCCGCATGCGCAATGCCGGGCGTTGGAACCTGCTCTACTGCTTCCTGATCTATCTCACCAATTTCCGCTTCTTCGGCGCGGCGCGCGAATACCAGGGCGCGCGGGATCGCACATATCTCGGCGGCGTGGATCCTCTGGACGCGCAGTACAGTGAACACCCCGCCGACATGACGCCGGAGGATAAGGCGCGCTATTTCGATCCCATCCTGCTCACCGATGACGAAGGCAACCTCGCGCCCTGGCTTGAACGCTACGCACCGAAACAAGCGATCGCCAAGACGCCAGAAGCGATGATCGCATGAACTTCGCCAAGGACTCAGGCCTGGACCAAGCCGCGGAACGCCGTCAGATCACGGTGATGTTCTGCGACCTCGTGGACTCGGTCGGTCTGTCGCAACGCTGCGACCCGGAAGACCTGCGCTCAATCATCCATCTTTACCATCAGGAATGCGGCGCAACGATCGCCCGCCACCAAGGACAGGTCGTCCAGTTCCTCGGCGACGGCGTCATGGCGCAGTTCGGCTTCCCTCTCGCGGTGGAGGATTCCGCCCGCGCTGCGGTGCGCGCAGCCCTTGCCTTCCGCTCCGCGGCGCCCGCGCTGAATGAGAAGATCGCCGCGATCCACGGCGAGCAGATCCGCTTCCGCATCGGCATCCACACCGGCCTGGCGATTGTCGGCCGTGGTGCGGACGGCAACCGTGTCACGGAGATTATCGGCGATACCCCTAATGTCGCGGCGCGCCTGCAGGGGCTCGCGCCGCCGAATGAGGTGGTCATCAGCGAGGCGACCCGCCGGATCTTACGCGAGGGTTTCCAGTTGTTGCCGCTGGGCGATCTCGACCTGAAAGGCCTCCAGGCGAGCGTGCGGGTGTTCCAGGTGCTGTCGGAGCGGCCGATCGAGCAGCGCCTGCGCACCCGCCGCGAGATGCACGAAGGTGTCGTCGTCGGGCGCGCGGCGGAATCCGCCGAACTGTTCGCCGCTTGGCGTGCCGCCGCGGCCGGTCACGGCAATGTGGTGCTTATTACCGGCGAGCCCGGCATCGGCAAGTCCCGCATCTGCGCCGAGGTCTGCGCCCAGGCGATGATCGCCGAAGAGTCGATCTTCATCATCCAGAGTTCGGCGGAGCACCAGAACGCGCCGTTCTATCCGATCATCGAGCACCTGGAACACCGCGTCGGCATCCGCCGCGAGGACCTGGCGTCGGAGAATTTAATCCGGCTGCGCGCCTTCCTCGAACGCCTCGAACTGAACACCGACGAGAACGCGCTCCTCTTCGGCCACTTCCTCAAGCTGCCGGTGGTGGGCGGCCCGGCCATGGCCGATCCGGACGAAGCCCGCCGGCGTACCCGCGATGCATTGGTCGACCTGTTGTTGCGCCGCGCCCAGGCGGGGCCGTGCCTGTGCATCTTCGAGGATATGCATTGGGCCGATCCCTCGACCATGGAGGTGCTCCATCGCCTGATCACGCGGCTCCACGGCTCGCCGCTTCTGCTGCTGCTCACCAGCCGCACGACCCACGCCCAACTCGGGTCGGACACGGTGGCGCGCATCACGCTGCACCGGCTGTCCGACGAAGACAGTCTCAATCTCGCCATCCAACTCGGCCTCGATACAGGTCTCTCGCCGGAGGTGTGCAAGGAAATCGTCCGCCGGTCCGACGGCGTGCCGCTGTTCGTGGAGGAGCTGACGGCGGCGCTGGTGCAAACCGGCACGCTCTCGAGCGGCGACGGCCGCGCGACCTTGGAACCGGACTCGCGCATCCCCGCGGCGATCTATGACTCGCTCATGGTGCGGCTGGATCGTCTCGGCAACGCGCGGATCATCGCCCAGATCGCCTCCGTCATCGGCCGCGAGTTCTGGCGCGCGATGCTGTTCCATGTTGCCGGCGAGACGCTGGAGCGTCTGGAAGCCGCGCTCATCCAGCTCACCGAAGCGGGCATCATCTTCCCCGGCGAGCGCGAAGGGGAGTACGTGTTCAAACACGCCCTGGTGCGCGACATCGCCTACGAGTCCTTGCTCAAGGCCCAACGGCGCGAGTTGCACGGCCGGATCGCCAAGGCGATCACCGATCACTTCCCCGACCTGGCGATGCTGGAACCCGACTATCTGGCGCAGCACCTGACCGAAGCCGGCGCGGGTTTCGCCGCCGTGCGCCAGTGGCTGGTGGCTGCCTCCCAGTCGATTCGCCGCTCCGCCAATCTCGAGGCGATCGCCCAGGGCCAGCGCGCGCTCGACATCCTCGGCCGCATGCCCGCCGGCCGCGAACGCGACGACCTCGAACTCTCCGCCCAACTCGCGTTGTTGAGTCCGCGCATGGCGGCGATCGGTTATGCCGCGCCCGCCGTCGCCGACGGCACCCAGCGCGCGCTCGATCTGGTGCGCACCTTCGACAACGATCCGCGCACCTTCCCCGTGCTCTATGGCCGCTGGACGCACCTGCAGTTCACCGGCAACGCCCGCGAGGCGCGGGTGTACGCAACCGAATTCCTCGAACTCGCCAAGAAAAGCGGCCTGCGCCCCGCCACCATGGTCGGGCATCGCTTGCTGGGATCGACGCTGCTTGTGGCCGGCAACGCGGAGACCGCGAAGGCTGAGTTGCTCGCCGCCCTCGACCTCTACAAGGCCGATGAGGATCGGGCCATGGCCTACAGTTACGGCACCGATCCCTACGTGATGAGTCTGGCGCACCTCAGCATCACGGCCTGGATGCTCGGCGATCTCGACGCCGCCGCGTCCTATGGCCGCGACGCCAGCGAACGGGCCTGGACGCTCAAACACCACAACACCCTCGGCTACGCGGTGAGCCACGTGTGCATCATCAATATCCTACGCCGCGACCCGGACCAGGTGCAGCGCGAGGCCAACCGCTTCATGTTCTTCGCCGCGGAACGTCAGCTCCCGTTCTGGTCCGAATTGAACCAGGCGTTTCTCGCGTGGTGCGCCTGCCAGAAGGATCTCGCCGCCGGGATCGCGGTGCTGGAAAAGCAGTTGGCAACCTTCCGCGCGATCAACTTCGCCTACTGGGTGCCAACCTACATCTGCTGGCTGGCGGAAGCGCAGCATCGCGCCGGCGACAAAGCCAAGGCGCAAGCTTCACTTTTGCAGGCGCGGGAGCTGATGGAGCGGGGCGGGGAGGTCTGGTACGAGACCGAGGCTTGGCGTCTCGAAGGCGTCCTCCTCGCCGACGACCCGGCGACCCAGGCGCGCGCCAAACCGTTCCTCGAACGCGCCTTGATGATCGCGAAGCGCCGCAAGCAGGTGATGCTGGCCTTGCGCGCCGCCACGAGCCTGCATCGCCTGGAAAAGAGTGCTGCCACCCGCGCGGGACTTGATGCCGCGGTGGACCCCGTGCGCAATCATGTCGGCAACGCCGACGTGGCGGACGCGCTCGCCTTGCTCTAGCTGGTCACCCGCTTCGAGAGTTCGATCACCCGCGACGCCAGGAAGGTGATCCAGAACTGGATCATCGGGTCGGACTCATCGAGCTTCTTCTTCAGCACGTCCTGGCTGACGGTCATGACCTCGCAGGTGTCGACCGCGACCGCGCTGGCGGTGCGCTTGGATTCCGCCATCAGGGCCAGTTCGCCAAACAGCTGGCCCTTGTGCATGCGGTTGAGTTCAACCTCGACCCCGGCCTTGTTCTTGCCGACGATCTTCACTTCGCCGCGCAGCACGATGAACGCATCCCGCGCCGCCTGGCCTTCCTTGAAGATCACATCCCCATCGGCGAACACGCGCCGTTCCAGGACCTTGCTGAAGGACCGCTCGCCGAGGTCGAAGCTGGCTCCCGTCATGCGGCTCCCCCCATGTTGGCCTGCACGGCGGCGCCCTCGCTCAGCAGGGCGTCAATGGTCGCCTGGTCGAGCCCGCCTTCCTTCAAAATCTCCACGGTCTGCTCGCCCAGGTTCGGCTGGTGGCGGCGGATGTCCGCCGGCGTCTCCGAGAAGTTGATCGGGAACTTCGGCGTGCGCAGCTTGCCCTCGGTCGGGTGGTCGATCTCCTGCCAGAAGCCCACGGCCTTCAGGTGCGGGTCATCGATCAGCCCGTCCAAAGTGTTAACGACAATCGTCGGCACGCTCGTATTGCCGAAAATTTCCATCCACTCCGCCGTGGTCTTGCTCAGCATGGTCTTGGCGGTCTCCTGGTAGGTGTCGTCGATGTTCTTCACCCGCAGGGCCATGGTCGTGAACCGGGGGTCCGTCAGCAGTTCCGGCCGGTCGGCGAGTTTGCAGAACGTCTCCCAGTGGGCGTCGAAGTAGGGGAGGATGGCGATGTAGCCGTCCTTGGTCGGGTAGGGCTTGCGGTGCTCGGTCATCAGCCGGACGTAGCCCGCGTTCCCGATGGGCGGCTCGAAGGTCTGGCCCCACAGGTGCTCCGCCATCACATAGCTGACCATGCTCTCGAACATGGGCACCTCGATCTCCTGGCCCTGGCCGGACCGCTCGCGGTGGAACAGGGCGGCGCAGACCGCCTGGACGACGCACATGGCGGTGTTCTTGTCGGCGACGATGGTGGGTAGATAGCGGGGGGTGCCCAGCACCATCTTGTTGAGCATGGCGATGCCGCTGACCGCCTGGATGGAGTCATCCAAGGCCCCCTTGTCGCCATAGGGCCCGGCCTTGCCGTAGCCGTAGGCGCCGCAGAAGATGATCTTGGGATTCACCTTCTTCAGGGCCGCGTAATTCAGCCCCAATTTGTCCATCACCTGGGGCCGGTTGTTGTGGATCACCACATCCACGGTCTTGGCCAATTCCAGCACGGCGGCGACGGCAGATTTCTTTTTAAGATCAAGTACAATGCTGCGTTTGTTGCGATTGCACGTGAGGTATAGCGCGGCCATGTTCTTGGTGTTGCGCGTCGCGCCGAGATTGCGGTTTGAATCGCCGTATGGCGGCTCGATCTTGATCACGTCGGCGCCCATGTCGGCGAGGATCTGGCAGGCCCAGGGGCCCAGCACGACAGCGGTGATTTCGAGAATGCGAACGCCGTCCAAGGGACCGGGCATGGGGAACTCCTCCGCCGAGATGTGAACGCGCCCTAGGAGCGCGGCTTCACCAGATTGACGTGACCCATCTTACGTCCGGGCCGGGCTTCCGCCTTGCCGTAAAGATGAATCCGCGCCGCAGGATCGGCGTGGAACTTATTGAGGTGATTCACGTCCTCGCCAATGAGATTAATCATCGTCACGTCGGCAATGCGGGCCGGCGCGGGCAGGGGCAGGCCGGCCGCTGCGCGCACCAGCATCTCGAACTGATCGCACCCGCCGCCGTCCATCGTCCAGTGGCCGGAGTTGTGGGGCCGGGGCGCCATCTCGTTGCAGAGCACGTGGCCGTCCTTGGTCACGAACATCTCCACCGCCAGCAGACCGATCAGGTCCAGGGCCGTCACCGCCTTCTGGGCGATTTCCATGGCGCGCCGTGCCACGTCCGGCTTGATCGCCGCCGGCACGATGGACGTGGCGAGGATGTGGTTCCTGTGGACGTTCTCGGTCGGCTCGAACGCCACCGTCGTCCCGTCCGCGCCCCGCGCGGCCAGCACGGAGATCTCGCAGGTGAAATCCACGAAACCCTCCAGCACCGCATGGGGCTTCAAGCCGTTCGGCGTGCCCATGGCCGTCCACGCGGCGGCGGCCTCGTCGGCGGTCTTGATCTTCGCCTGTCCCTTGCCGTCGTACCCCAGCCGCGCGGTCTTCAGCACCGCCGTGGGCGGGATCTCTTTCAGCGCGCCGGTCAGGTCGTCCAGGCTGTCGATCGGCCGCCACGGCGGCGTTTCCGCGCCGATGGAGGCGAAGAACGCCTTCTCCTTCGCCCGGTCCTGGGCGATCTCCAGGGCGCGCGCGTTCGGGCGCACCACCGCGTGTTCCATGAGGAACTGCACCGACGCCGCCGGCACGTTCTCGAACTCGAAGGTCACCACGTCCACGGCCTTGGCGAAGGCGGCCAGGGCGGCCTGATCCTCGTAAGCGGCCACCGTCGACACGGTCGCGACCTGCTCCGCCGGGCTGTCCTTGTCCGGGCCGTACACATGGGTGCGATAGCCCAGGCGCGCGGCGGCGAGGCTCAGCATCCGGCCAAGCTGGCCGTTGCCCAGAATGCCGATCGTTGCCCCCGGCGGGAGCGCGGGCCGCGGTGTGTTCATTGGATTAGACAGTCGGGTCTTCGCCGACGCTGTCGGTCTGTTTCGCGCGCCAGGCCGCCAGGCGCTTCCCCAGCGCCTTGTCGTTGAGCGCCACGATCGAGGCCGCGAGCAGCCCGGCGTTCTTCGCCCCGGCGCTGCCGATCGCAAGCGTGCCGACCGGAATGCCGCCCGGCATCTGCACGATAGACAGTAAGCTATCCATTCCTTTGAGCGCCTTGCTTTCCACCGGCACGCCAAGCACGGGCAGGGATGTCATCGACGCCGTCATCCCGGGCAGGTGTGCCGCCCCGCCGGCGCCGGCGATGATCACCTGCAAACCGCGGCTCGCGGCGGTCTTGGCGTATTGATAGAGACGATCCGGCGTGCGGTGGGCGGAAACGACGCGGGCCTCATGGGGCACGCCGAGCTCCTTCAGCACGTCGGCGGCGTGCTTCATGGTCTCCCAATCGGACTTGGAGCCCATGATCAGGCCGACCAGGGGACTACGCGTCCCCTTGGATGCCTTCGCCGCTTTGGCCATGCCAACCCCCACGAAAGCGCCGGACTTTATCCGCCGGACGGGAGGGGGGCAAGCCGGGGGCGCGGTCTGCTAACCATTTGGCAAGGCGACGGGCGTAGCCTCAATAGGCCGTACTTTACTTTGAGCGGTCTGTTTCCAGGTCCACGTTTCCAGGTTCCAGGCGGTCCGCGCCATGCCGGATATTCCACAGCCTTCGGGCTTAGCCATTGTCGAGACCCGTCCGGACGGACGCGGTAACAGCGGCGGCGGTGCGCCCGGTCGCCAGCCCAAGCGCGTGGCGGAAACCTATCAAGTGACCGACCGCGTCAGCCTGCCGGACGACGACCGCATCACCATCCTCGGCATTCCGATGGAGCAGATCACCGCATCCACTCGCGCGGCCTTAGCGGGCCTGGTGGCGGAGAACGCCACCTTGCGCTCGCAGGTGCGCCGGCTCGAGGCGCGCAACGCCGCCACGCTTCCGATCCTGGAGCGCGACGCGTTCATCGCGCGGCTCAGCGAGCTTCTCGCCGGGTCGCCGGGCGCCGGCGCGGAATGGGCGCTCATCCTTGTTCACCTGCAGACCTACGACGACATCCGCCGGTCCACTGGCTTGCTCGCCGCGAACAGCGCGCTCGCGGATGTCGGTCAACGCTTGCGCAACTTCCATCTCACCGCACCGGCGGCCGACGACGCGCCGATGACCGCGCCGCCGGTCGAGATTCCGGCTCACCTTATCGGTTCGGCCGGCGGTCCCTCGATGGGCATCCTGGTCACAGTGCCGGCGGGCGCGGATACCGTGGCGATCGCCAAGGCCGTGCGCGATGGGCTTTCCGCCGAAGGCTACGATGTCGCGGGCCTCAGCATGGCGCTCGCGTTCAAGGTTGCGGTGGGGGTGGTCACGGTTGGCGAGAGCGCGCTGCTCGCCGTGGCGCGTGTTGATCATCTGTCGCGCGGGCCGCAAGGCGTCGGCTAAATCCCAAGCGAAACGGTCATCCACGAGGCCGGGCACTAAACTGTCGCCCATTCTTTCCACCCGCGTTACCGTCTTATTCTCAAAGTTGTGCGGCGCAAGTGAGGCCCTTGAAACTCGACCGGGAAAAATTCGACCACATCCACGCGGCTTTCACCGCGGCGGGAAGGTCCACAGGCGCGGGACCGTACGCAGAGATTTCGACCCTGTGGAACGCATACCTCTCCGGCCGTCAGAACTTTCCCACCTACGAGGAATTTTCCCGGTTCCTGTCGCGTGAATCCGCGTTTGTCGGCGGCATCGGGCGCGGCCTGCCGTCGGTCAGCGAGGAAGCCTATCTCGCCGGCTTCCGCACGTGGCTGGAGCAAACGGCCGGTCAGTTCACGTCGGAAGAACTGGCGCAGTGGCCCGAACCCAACGTCGGTGAACCGACGATTGTCGAACTCAACGGCTTCCGCGCAAGCGTCCTGTACATCAAGAACTTCGCGCAGGCGCATTTTCTGAACGCGATCCTGCGGGAGTGCCGGCCGGGCAGGCGAGGCTTGAGGGTTCTGGAAATCGGCGCGGGCTATGGCGGCGTGGCGGAAATCCTTCTCCGCCAAGGGATCGCGGCCACCTATACCGTCGTCGATCTGCCGGAGAACTTGTTCCTCTCGTCGCAATTCCTCCAGCATTCTTTCCCGCATTTGCGCGGGACAGTCTGCAATCGCGCCGATCCGGATTCCTTCGACGCATCGAAGCATGAACTACGGTTTGTATTTCCCAACGACATCGAATTGCTTGGCGACAAATTTGATCTGGTGATCAACGTCGCCAGTCTCGGTGAGATGGTGGCGAAGACCGCGAAGGCCTACGTCGCTCGGGTGAGCCAATCCCTCGCCGAGAATGGGCTGTTCATTTCTCACAATGCCGACCGCGTCCGGGGCGAAGCCGACGTGGTGCAGCGTCACTCCGATTATGGCTACGACGCCTTTTCTCTCGACGGCATCTATCCCAATCGCGCGCCCGGCGGCCCGCTACATATTCAGCACGTGGTCTGTGCGCTCGGGCCGGGTTCGGCCAAAGGCGATCCTGATCTGTGGGCCCTGGTTGATCGCTTCGGTGCGCTGCTCAATCTGGGTCTCAATGACGAGATGGAGAAACTCTTCCCGCTGTTGATCCGGCAGCGCGCACCGGAACAAGAGCTCTTTCTTGAACGCGTCCGCGCGTTCTATTCCGCGGCGACGCTCCAACAGAAATACGCCGTGGCGAGCGCGCGCTTCGGGGACGAGGCCATGGATGCGGTATTCACCTTCCTGCAGGGAGCGGTCGCTTTCCTCGCGGGCAATGCGCTGTGCTGTCAGCACTTCATCGACTACGTGAAGGATAGCCGTTCACCCATGGCCATCGCGCTGGCGGCGCTTGTGCTGAAGCGCTGGGACGGCTGCCGCATGGATGCCGATGCGGAGCGTACGTTCTCGCTCGCGATGATCCGCGTTCCGGTTTACGTGATCAATTTAATGGGACCCTTGCGGGTTGTCGCGTCGCAGGTTCGCTTCAACACATATCTCCAGGTGCCTTAAGGGCGCGCTGGTCTAGGCGATGATGTCGGGGATCAGCGTATTGCGCAGGGTCGCGATCTGGTCCTTGAGCGCCAACTTGCGGCGCTTCAGGCGGGACAGCTTGAGCTGATCGAAGTCGCCTTGATCGGTCACGCTGCGGATCACGTCATCGAGGTCCCGGTGTTCGACTTCGAGTTCGACCAGCTTGGCTTTCAATTGTTCTTGATCCTGCTGCGGCGTCACAGGGCGGCTCTCGCTTTGAGACAGACTAAGATTCCGAGGACGGACGCAGGACGCGACCGCAAGGGCCATTTGCACGCGTTGCGTGCCCCTGGCACACGCCTCGCGGCGCCACTTTACACCCCGTGTCGAGGCAAAGTCGAACGGGGCATCGTTCGCGCCCAACAAAGCCCTGCTATGTGTGCTCCGACTCGCGTTCGGGACGTCCAGTTCGGCGGCTCGCCTCGGCTTCTGAAAAGCACGCGAATCAGCCAGTTAGGGGGTGCCCCTGGTATCGGCAGCGCGAACGGCGTTACCATCTTCCCCGTTGCTGACCGTCATCGGAGGTAACTACATGGGTCAAGACGCTCGCAGTGAGGCACTTAAGGCTAAGCACGCCGAAATCGAACACATACTCACAGAGGAAGAGCGACGACCTTTTCCGAACTTCGCGATGGTCCAGGAACTCAAGAAGCGGAAGCTCAGAGTGAAGGACGAACTCCAGCGGGTTTCGCACCTGCCGGACGCCCACTCGTACCTTCCCCAATAAGAACCATCCACCGGGGCCAAAGCGGAACTCGGCCGCTCCCGGAAAGGACAGGGTAGGATCCCCCAATTGAGGCCCGCCGTGCCCGTCGGCGGGCCTTACTTTTTGACTTGATGTCATCCCGGCCGAGCTCTTGCGAGAGCCGGGATCCAGGGTGGCCAGGATTGCCGTGTGGGCTCGAACCGTCGTGCGCGGCGGAGACGCGGAACTTATAACCCTGGACCCCGGATCGCGCGACGCGACGCGTCGCTTGTCCGGGGTGACAAAAACGGAATGAAAAACCCCGGCGCTTTCGCGACCGGGGTTTTTCGCTATTTCAGTTCGACAGCCGTTACGGCGCCGGCGGTGCGCCGCTGTTGTCGCTGGACGGCGCGGAAGGCGCCGCGGCGTCTTCGGGCATGTCCTGCGTGGCGGCATCGACCTGCGGATCGTCCGCGGTCGGTTGCGGCGCCGGGTTGGCGGCGGCGGCGGCGGCACGCGCGGCGGCGCGTTCGGCACGCTCTTTGGCCTTCTCGCGCGCCTTGGTCCGGCGCTGGGCGATGATCACCTGCTTCTCCAGGTCCGCTTCCGTGCACAGGCCCAGGGTTACAGGGTTCTGGGGCTTGATGTTGGCCGCGTTCCAGTGGGTCCGGTCCTTCACGCTCAGGATCGTCGGCTTCGTGGTGCCGATCAGGCGCGCGATCTGCGCATCCGTCAGCTCCGGGTGATGCTTGAGGATCCAGGAGATCGCATCGGGGCGATCCTGGCGCTTGGACACCGGCGTGTAGCGCGCGCCCTTGGACCGTGCCGTCGGCAGCGGGATGTCGGTCTTGTTGATCTTCATCATCACGGCCGGGTCGGCCTGCGCCTTGTCCAACTCTTCCTGGGTGAGCTGGCCCGACGTGATCGGGTTCACGCCGACGATCCCGATCGCGACTTCGCCGTCGGCGATCGCTTGGATCTCGAGTTCATGCATCCCGGTGAAAGAAGCGACCTGTTCGAACGACAGCGAGGTGTTCTCGACCAGCCAAACCGCCGTGGCTTTGGGCATCAGAGGAAGTGCCATGGCACCAATCCTTTCTAAAAACAGGCACCGTCCGGTGGGGCATGAGGCCCCCTGGCTCGGTCCGGTGGGACCGGCCAACCCGGACGGGTCGGTAATGACGTGAGTACGGGGGCTATATATCGGTTTCGTACGCTGTGGGTAAACCCCAAAGGGCTGAAAAGCCCTCAAAATTCTAACGCATTGAAATGACTTAATCCCGCGCGCTTTTGGCGCAGGCCGCGAGGCTTTGATGAACCGGCCTTCCCGCGATAAAGTTCTCTTTTTGTTCTTTTTCGATTTTACAAGGTTGGGCTAAGTGAAGTTTTGGACGGAAATTTTCACCGCCTATCCACCGCCAAAACATGCGGTCGCCCTCGCGAACCGAATTTGGCTTTTGGGCGAGTCGGTTCGGTCCGTGTCGGCCCTATTCCGCGACTTCCTTCAAGTCGGGGCTGAGCACGATCTTCCCGACGTGCTGGCTGGTCTCCATCCAGGCATGGGCGGCGGCGGCCTCCTCCAAGGGGAGGACCTGGTCGATCACCGGCCGCACCAGGCCCATGGCCAGCATCGGCCAGACCTTGGCCTTCAGCGCGGCGGCGAGGGCGCCCTTGAAGGCGACGTCGCGCGGACGCAGGGTCGACCCGGTGAGCGTCAGACGCTTCATCATCACCGGCATCAAGTCGGCGCTGACTTTCGATCCGTTCAGGAAGGCGATGTTCACCAGCCGCCCGTCGGGCTTCAGGCAGGCGATGTTGCGGGCGGTGTAGTCGCCGCCGACCATGTCGAGCACCACATCGACGCCTTTGAACTTGGACTTGATCTCGGTGACGAAGTCCGAGGTCTTGTAGTTGATCGCCATGTCCGCGCCGAGCCCGGTGCAGGCTTCGCACTTCTCGTCGCTGCCGGCCGTGGTGACGACGGTCGCGCCGAACACCTTGGCGAGTTGGATCGCCGTCGTGCCGATCCCGCTGGAGCCGCCATGCACCAGCAGCGTCTCCCCGGACTTCAGCGCGCCGCGTTCGAACACGTTGTGCCAGACGGTGAAGAACGTTTCGGGGATCGCCGCGGCTTCGACAAAGTTGATGCCCTCGGGGATCGGCAGACAACACACCGCCGGCGCGGTGCAGTACTCCGCATATCCGCCACCCGCGACAAGCGCGCACACCGTATCTCCGACAACAGGTTTGGTGACGCCGTCAGCCACGGCGACGACCACGCCGGACACTTCCAATCCCGGAAGGTCAGATGCACCGGGCGGGGCAGGGTAGAGCCCCATGCGCTGCACGACGTCGGGCCGGTTGACGCCAGCGGCTCGTACCTTAATCAGGACCTCGCCGTCCTTGGGGACGGGCAGGGGACGCTCCGCCGCCACCAGAACCTCGGGCCCGCCGGGCGTCGAGATTTCGATGCAGCGCATTTTCGCGGGAAGGGGTGGGGCTATCATCGCTCGTCAACGCCTCGCGCCGTAATTCGTCGCGGTGTATACCACGTCAATTGGGAGGTGCAGGATGGATACAGACGATCTCGAACCGATCCGCAAGAAGCCGGTCCCCAAAGACCTGAGCCGCATGTCCATCGGCGACCTGCAGGACTACATCGCCGACCTGAAAGCCGAGATCACCCGGGCCGAAGGCTTCATCGCCAAGAAGGGCGATGCCCGCAAAGGCGCCGAAGGCTTCTTCAAGAAGTAACCCGCGCCCGCAATGCATCCGCCATCTCGCGGAAGACGCCGGCCCAATCGCCCGGCGCCGATTGGCGGAACAGCCGCGCGGTCGGATACCAGGTGGTGGCCGGGCCGTCGGCGCCCCATTGGCTTCCCGCGACATGCTTGAGGGCGATCCACGTGGGACGCGCCAACGCGCCGGCAAGATGCGCCGCCGACGTATCCGAGGTGATCACTAGATCCAGGCTCGCCATCGCCGCCGCCGTGTCGAGGAAGGCCTGCGGCTCAGCGTTGAAGTCCTCTCCCAAGGTCTCGACTTTCATTCCTGCCGGCAGCGTCGCGAGCTGCTCAGTGCCGTCGTGCATTTGCAAGCTAATAAGCCGCACGCCCGCAATGTCAGCCAACGCACGGAACATCGTCAGCGGGAACGATCTGCCCGCGTCGATCTTGTTGCGGCTGCCCTGCCACACGATGCCGATCTTGAATCCGTTCATTCCGATGCGTTGGCGCCACTTCGCGACGCGTTCCGGTTCGGTGGCGAGATACGGCACGCGCGCGGGGACGGTCTGCCACGAGGTGCGCAGCGCATGAGGCAAGCTCATCAGTGCGCAGTGTGCGTCAAATCCGGTCACAAAGTCCGTTGTTGGCCGCACATCGATGCTGAGTCCGAGCGTTCGCATCAGCTGAACCAAAGTCGGCTGCACGGCCAGGATGACGCGCGCACCGGCGTCTTCGACGCGGCGGGCGTAGCGGCTGTAGAGGATCGTGTCCCCCAGGCCTTGCTCGGCGTAAAGGAAGAGCGTCTTTCCGGTGATCGCCGTGCCCCCAAGCCAAGCGGGTTGCGTGCTTTGAATGGTGCCGACGGACATCTTCAGTTTCTTGCGCCATTCGTATTCGGCGTAGCCTTCCTCAAGTCGGCCCAGAAGCAGCAGGCAATGAGCCCGGTCCACGTGCGTGTCGGGGTTGTCGGCATCAAGGGCGAGGCTTCGGTCATAGCTCGCGAGCGCTTCGTCGAGACGCTTGAGTTCCTGCAGGCAATGGGCGCGATGAAGGTATCCCACCGCCGCGTTCGGATGGACCGCCAGCATCCCGTCGAGCACGGATACGGCCTCCGTGTGGCGATGCTGCGCGCGCAGGCTCGAAGCCAGCAACACGCTCGCTTTCGCGTCCCCGGGGGACACGGCGATGATTCGTTGAAGGATTTCGATTCCGCGCCCGAGATCGCCGGCTTGCAGGAACCGGATCGCGTCCGCCATGGATGGCGTGTTGTCAGTGGTCACCGCGTCCCCAATCCCCGCGCGAGCAATCGGGAGAACGCTAATCGAAATCGTCCGCCGCGCCTACCAGTAGCGAACGCGGCCGACGTCGACGTGGACGAAGTCCGACGCCGGATAGAAGCCGACGCCGCCAACGGAGAGGCTTCGCGCGGCCCGGTGGAGATTCTTGAGTTCGACCCCCGGCAGGCGGATGTCGATGGCCTTGCCGTCCAAATGCAGGCTGTGGGTTGCCACGCCGTTGCTGGCGGCGGCGAGCTTGGCGTTGGACGCCGGCGAGCGATAACCCGAGATCACTTCGAAGCCCGACTTGACCCCGAACTTGCCGTGCAGCGTGTGCAGGAGGTCGAGCAGGCCCGGTTCGATCGGGTGGACGGTGTCGTTGCGATGATCGCGCAGCACATGGGCGATGTTGGCCAGACCCTCCGGCAGATAGTCGCCGTCCGCCCAGTAGGGGGTCAGAACGGATTCGCCGGTGTGCGTGTTGCGGAGTTTAAGGGCGCGCGGGACGGGGGCATGCACCGCCGCGAAGCTGGGCCGGGCGATGGACGCCGCGGCCGCGGCGAACGCCGCGCCGAGGAGGCGCAGGCGTGAGCGGTCGACGGTGGGCTGATTGGGTGGTGTTGAAGTCCCCATGCCCGCGGAGTATGGCCGCGAGGAGGGGCGCTTTGCAATTTAATCGAACGTATGGCCCGCGACAAAAGTGGATTGCCCGTCACAGGCGAAGGTCAGGGCGGCTCCTATCGACTACTGCTCGCGGGATGCGACCTGGGTGGCGGCTCGCTTCGGCGGATGGCCGAGCTCTACGGCCAACGGCGCGTCGCGGCGATAGGCGTCGGCCCGGAATTGCAACTCACCCGCGTCGTCCACGAACGCCGTCCAGTACAGGATTTGCACCGGGATCGCCTGCTTCAGGCGGATCATCTTGGTCTCGCCGGTGGCGATCGCCGCGGCCAGAGTTTCTTCGTTCCACTCTTCCTGATTCAGTACGTGCCGTGCCAGTTCACGCGGTTGATCAACCCGCACACACCCGTGGCTCATATAGCGCTCGGCTTTGGCGAACAGATGGCGGCCGGGCGTGTCGTGGAGATAGATATTGTAGCTGTTCCACATCTCGAATTTCACTTCGCCCAGCGCATTCTGCGCGCCGGCAAGTTGCCGCAGCCGCCACGGCACCGCGCTGTAGCGGTGCCAATCGATATCCAGCCCCTGCGGGTCCGCGGGGCCATCGACCACCACCATCTCGTTCTTGGCGAGATACTCAGGGTCGCGCTTGAGATGCTGCAGGATCTCTTTGTTCGCGATGGAAGGTGGGATTTCCCAGGTCGGGTTGAGGGTCACCGCGGCGAGCTTGAGGGTCAGCATCGGCGTCGGGTGCTTGCGATCGCCGACGATGGTGCGCAGATGCAGGGCCGGAGCGCCGTCGGTGTACAGCACCAGAGATTGGTCGGCGGTGTTGACGGTAATCCGGTCCTCGGGCACGACGCGGGGCAGGTGGCGTTGCCGCTCGAGGTTGGCGAGAATCTGACCGACGCGCGCTTGCGCGGACACGTTCAGCGCCGCCAGCGTGCCCTTGCCGATACGGCCGTCCGGCTCAAGGCCGTTGCGCGCCTGGAACGACTTGAGCGCCTCCATCAAGGTCGACTTGGACACGCCCATATTCGCCGCGAAGTATCCTTCCGCGGTGAGACGGCGCTGGAGCGTCGCCATGCGCGGATCGGCGAGATCGATCTTCAACTCGCCTTCGCTCGCGATCTCCGGCCAGCCGCCGGCCGCATCGAGTGCGCGATACCGCGCGAGCGACTTCACGAGGTTGGTGTAAGCCGGCCCGGCCGGCGCCAAGGTCCGCAGGAACGTGCTGACCTTCGTGCTCTTCAACGCGGCGGCAAGCTCCGGCACGATGTCCACCGTATCGCCGGCCACGTGCCAATCCTCGATCCGCGCGTCCGGCACTTGGCCGAACCGCAGCGCTCGCGCCAACGCCAGAACCTGCTCTGTCAGGGCGACGTCGTGCTTTGCCGCATCCGCCGTTGTCGCCTTCGCCAAGGCGTCACGCGCGGCGGTGACCTTGGACACGTCCAGACCCTGCGCGGCAATCGCATCCAGTTCTTCCGTCAAGTCACCCAGGCGGCGTTGCCCAGCGCCACCGCCGGACCACATGAGGTTGCCGTCGACGGTCGCGTAAAGCTGTTCCAGGGCCGGGCGCACCTCGGGCGACGCAATCTGAGCGATCACGGGGCCGGGTTTGCTCGACTGAGCAACTGCTTGCGACGGCGCTTGCCGCGCGGTTTGTTCCTGCGCGGGCTGACGATCCGGCTTAAGCGCGACCATCACGCCAATAAGCGCGAGCGGAATCGCCACCGCCGCAACCGCTACGCCGAGTTTGAGATGCTTTTCAGTGAATTCCATGCCGACACAACGCGGCACCAGCGCAGAAGGTGCATAACCGCTAACGAATCATGCACTTGTGTGACTTTTGCGTTCGCGGGAACAACCAGACCGCGAACAGCCTTATGTTGCGTTTTAGTTTGGAACGCGCAGGAGGAACGACCAGTAGACGTCGGCTCCCACCGGCACGGTGACCTTTATCTTGCGGTCCTGCGCGACAACAAATCCGGTACGGCGGAACAAGCTCAGCCAACCGGAAATCGGCAGCACGCTGTAGTGATTTGGGTTGTCCTCGTGGTGGGCCACCGTGTCGGGCGCCGGCACCTCCACGTAGACATGGCCGCCGGGCTTGGTCACCCGGCGGTATTCGTCGAGCGTGAAGAGCGGCGCGATGCTGTGTTCGAGGACGTGGCGACACCAAAGCAGGTCGAATGCGCCGTCGGGGAACTCCATGAAGTTCTGGTCCATCTCCCGCGCGTCAAATCCTTTGTCGCGGCACACCGCGGCATCCGGCCCAAGCGTGATGCCGACGGCGCTCAGGCCAAGGCCACCGAAAATCTCCAGGGCAACCCCCTGACCGCAACCGACATCGAGGACCTTGTCGCCGGCTTTGATCACCCCGCGCTGCAGCAGGTCCTTCACCGCAATGCGCGTGATTTCCGTGTGCTCGGTCGACGGTGGCTCGGGATAGACCTCGCCGGCGATCTTATCGAGGAAACGGTTGAATCTGGCGAAGTCGCGCGGTGGGGCGGAGGATGTCATCAAGACATCCTGACGAACCCGCTAGATGTTGGCCAGTTCGTTCTTGTGGGCGTCGGTATAGGCCACTTCGTACAACGGCCGTGCCTGCTGAATGCCCTTCATCTGGAAGGCGCCGCGCGGGATGAAGCCCAGCCGCTCGCCCTTGCAGGAGTCGATGACCGCGCGGCTGACCCAAACGTTCGCGGGCGTGCACGCCGCGCAGATGCGCGCTGTCATCTGGACCGCCGCGCCGAAGAAGTCATTGTCCTCTTCCACCGCCTCGCCGACGTTCACGCCGATGCGGATGTTGAAGGCGATCGACGGATTGGCGCTGTTGTGCGCGGCCAGTTCCTTCTGCGCGCGGATCCCTGCTTGCACCGCGGCGGCGGGCGTGGGGAATGTGGCCATGATGCCGTCGCCGGTGTGTTTCACTTCCCGGCCGCCGAAAGCCTGGATGCCGCCGCGCACGGCTTGGTTATGAGCGCGCACCACACGCTGCGCGCCGGCATTGCCGAGTTGGCTGGTGAGCGCGGTCGAATTGACGATGTCGGTGAACATGAAAGTGAACGCCGAGGGCACGCTCGAGCGCTTTTCCGGCTTGCTCCAGTCGGCGAGCAGGGCGGTGAGTTCGGCTGTGTTGGCGGGCTGGCCGGAGAGTTGGCGCTGCATGGCCGCCGTGCCGGCCTGGATCATGCTGGCGTAGCGGGGGTTCTTGCCATGGCTCGGAAGTTCGGCCAAGAACGATTCCGCCCGCTCGCGGCTGTTGCCGCCGGCCTGAAGGCCATCGCGGAGCATCACCAACTGCGGCTGGCGTCCGACCTTGTAGGCTTGCCCTGCGGCGGCGCAGGCCCCGGAGAGGTACAAGTTCAGACCGAAGCGTGAGAACGCGTTGAGTTCGGGCATCTCGCGCTTCGCCGCGTTCAAGGCTTCGCCCACGAACGCCATGTAACCCTGGCGCGCCTGCGTTTCTCCGGGCGAGGCTTCCGGTTTCTTCTCCGGCGGCTTCTCCGGCGGCTTCTCGACCTTCGGCGGTTCGGGCGGCTTCTCGGCCTTGGGTTCGGGCGGCTTCTCTATTTTCGGCGGTTCGGGCGGCGTTTCGATTTGCGGCGGCGGCTCGGGCGCGGCGTCGACAGGTGCACTCTGCTGGACGTCGCTACCGAAATCCTCGTCTTCGCCCAGGCGATCGCCGGCCAACTCCGCCTTCAGCGCCGCGGCTTCATCCTCGATCGATGGCCCTGTCGCGACGGCTTGCACGTCCGCTTGCGTGAAGCCTTCTTCCTCGATCACCGGACCCTTCTTGGGTGCGTCGCGCCCCATGCGCTGGATCATCTCAGCGGCAGGGACCTTCGATGCCTTCCGGCCGCCGCCCCAGCCGAACTTCACGTCGAACTGCTTGCCGACGTGATAGAGCGCGCTGCCGACGTAGGAGAGCAGGAACACGCCGGCGAACAGGGTGCTACGGTCCTCGTCGCCTTTGAGCGCACCGTAGTTGACCATCACCCACAACGCCGCGGCGAGCGCCAGCATGACGGCAACGGAGTTCAGCAAGCTCTTCGAGACGACGAGCAACAGCTTGGCGGAAAGGCTGCGACCCGCTTTCTTCTTCTTTCTCCGCTTCGGCGGCGGTGCCGTCGGCTTCCCCTTGGGCTTGTCTGCGTCCTCGGGTTCCTTCCTGCGCTGGACCGGGGCGGGCGGTGGCTTGTTCTTCTGATTCAGTTTGGATGTGGGCTGTTTCTTCTCGCCGAACATGCTGTCGGCATCGCCCATCTGTTTCGCCTTGGCGCTTTGCCAGGCGACGACTTCTTCCGTGGTGTTGGTTTCGGCGTAGAAGGTCTCGCGCACCAGCCGCACCGGTACGCCGATCTGTTTTTCAACCTTCTGTGCTTCCACGAGCGCTTGCTCGCGCTCGCTCCCTTCAAAGGAGGCGTGCACCGACCAGCGGCTATTCTGGAAGTAATAGATCTCGAACGATTCGCGCGCCATGACCCGAGCGAGCCGCGCGCAGAGCATACGCGCGGCAGCCTTCCAGGCGGCGATCAGTCATGACCGCCGCGATTGATCCAGGATACCGGCAGTCCCCTCAGCATAGGGACCCTCGGACCCAGCCCTAGCTTCGCGGATATTGTCTAACTAGCCCTTAAGCGCGCAATGGCTTAGGAGCCGTACGACCGGTAGGGGAAACTTTGAAACTCGCGACAGGGTGGTGGTCGGGGCCAAAGTGTTAAGCAGCCGTTGCCGCCTCAACCAGGCGTACTGCCTCTTTTCCGTCGCCGACCGGTTCTGCCGCGAAGCCGGGGTCGGCGAGAGCGCTATGCACGGCCGCGTCGCATACGATTTCCCCGTCCACCGTCACGTTTAACAAGTTCCGAACGTGTTCAAGGATGGTTGCGGTGCCATCCGGCCCCGGCGGGACGTTCGTGCCGCCGACGATAACGGTCGCCGTCGCGGGCCCGGCCGCTGCCAGGATTCGCGATTGGATGGCACGCGCTGCCGTGAATGCCGAGGGGCCGTCTTCGAAGCGAATGAGAATGCCAGCCGCATCGTGCGGCACCTCTTCGCCAACGAACTCCTGTGCCGCTGCCCGCACGATGGCTTGCTGCAGCAGCAGGCCGACCGACGGCTCGCCGTCGGTAAGGCTCTCCTCCCTGGCGATGGAGAACAGGAAGAACTCCGGCTTGCCCTGCACCAGGCGCGCGGTGCTCGGGAAGCGCCAGACGGCCAGTGCCTGCTGAATCAAGCGTTCGATGCCTTTCGCGCCGTCGACATAACCGGCGATGGCGTCACGCCCGGCGGTGAGCAGGGGCTTCGCATTGGGCGCCATCAGGGTGTTCTGGTAGTTGCCGAGGAAACTCTCGATCGACGCGGCTTTCGCGCCGCTCTCGCGCAGGGCTTCCGCCAGCAGGGCGAGGGCGCCGACGGAGGTCATTTGCGTCGACTTCGAAAGCTGTTCGACAGCTCCGGCGAGCAGCAGTGCCACGCCGCGGCGTGTGACGGGATCGTCGCGATACGAACGCGCGATCGACGGGACGACCACGTCCACGGCGAAGCGGCGCAGGATGATGCGTTCCAGCGACAGGCCTTCCGGTACCTCGGGCACGACGCCCGGTGTGAACACCATGGGCGAAGCATTATCCGCGAACGGGTCGGCGTAAGATTCCCCTTCAACCGCAGGGGTTTTGGCCTTCTCAACTTCCGCGGCCTTGGCCTCCGCCTTTGCCAGTTCGGCCTTCTTCGCTTCAGCCTTCTGATCGGCGGGGCTCTGCGACGCTGGAGCGTCCGGCAAGGTGCCTTTGATGACCGGCATGTTGATGTTTTCTTCGGCCGCGGCCTTGGCCGCTTCAATCTCGACAGTCAGGGCCGACGGCGCCACGGGGATTGGCTGCTGTATGTCCGCCGGGCGCGCGCGGCGATCTTGTGTCGGCATCCAGGGCTGACCCGGCGCGGCGGGAGCGCCATTGCTCGCGCGCCGCGGCGGATGCGGAAGGATGGACTTCGGTTTGTCCGCGCTCTCCCACATCTCGGCGAGGATCTGGTGGATGCGCCAGCGCTTCCGGAAGGTGCGCGGGAACATGAACATGAAGGCGAGCAGATAGGTGGTCGTCAGCACGATGCCGACGGTGCCGCTCTGCAGCGCGAGTTGTTCGGGCAGTTTGTCCAGACCCCACGACAGGGCGGCGGTTACCGACGTGGCGACGACCAGCGACCAGCCGATCGCGACGATCAAGCGCACTGTGGAAAGCACGCGTGACTCCTTTGGCGCTTGGCGTCGCCGCGAAGGATGCATCACCGCCGTGCGCATCAAACCGGGGGATCGCACCGCACCCGCGCCGCGCGCCAACGCCTGCCGCCCGCGATTCGACGTGAGCGATTGCATCCGCTTCGCCTTGGGGGCCAGGTAGGCGGTGATCTCTTCGTTGCGGTTGTCGTCGGGGAAGTAAGTGTCGCGGACGACCTTCGCAGGATGGCCGGTGATCTCTTCGGTCGTGGTGGCGTCGTTCATGGCGTCGAGGCGCTGTGCGCCCGGATAGCGCGCATGCAGCGACCACCGACCGGCGTCGAAGACGTAGACTTCGTACTGAACGATACCGCGCATATGGGCCACTGCAGGTAGGGTCTGCCGACCGCACGGGAACAATCTATAGGCGTGTGGCCATGGCTATACTACCACAGCACTAACGCGCAAATCCGCCATCTCGTTGCAATACAACGAAAATATTCCCGCAAAAGCAGCGGGAACAAAATCGGGAGTGCGAGTTTAGGCCTTCTTGGAAGTGCCGAAGCTCTTGAAACGCTTATTGAATTTGGCCATCTGGCCACCCGTGTCGGACAGGCGGTGGACCCCGGTCCAAGCCGGATGGGTCTTGGAGTCGATTTCCAGGCGCAGGACGTCGCCAGCCTTCCCGTAGGTGCTGCGGGTCTTGTATTCGGTCCCGTCAGTCATCTGAACGGTGATGTCATGGTAGTCGGGATGGCCGGTCTTCTTCATCTCACACCTCGCGTTCCGCCATATGGCGCCGGGTTTTGCGGCGCCTTCCGGGGCGAAAACAGGCGGGGCTTATAACGGCTTGGCGGTCGGGGGGTCAAGGGCTGGGCGTGCGGCCGTCTGCCGGACTTACCAGGGTCTTCCGGTTAAGATTGGGCAAATCGGCGAGGGACCAGAGGCTTATGGGCGTGTTTGAAATCGGCTTTGGGGCCACCGGAGAGCGCGGGGCTATCAAAATGGACCTCGATCCAGCCCGGCCTAACGAAGCGTATATCCTCGAACACCTGAACCGGGGTCAGTCCTACGAACCAGACGTCGCCAACGCTTTACTCCGGTTCGTGGAACCGGGCGCGGTCGTCGTGGATGTCGGCGCTAACGTAGGCTACTTCACGTTGATGGCCGCGCGGTTGACCGGGCCCACAGGACACGTGGTGAGTTTTGAACCCGGCGACAACAATCTTCACCGCCTTGAGCACAACATCGCGATCAACAAGTTCCAACAGGTTGCGCTGATCGAACAGCCCGCGGTGGATACGCCGGGCGATGTGACGTTTTATCTCAACGCCGATGACAGCGGCGGAAATGCGCTGTGGAATCCCGCCACATTGGAGAAAAATGTCATGAGCGTAGCGTCTCCGAAACCGCTTACAATGCGCGGTACAACGGTGGATGCGGAAATCGCTCGTCTTGGCCTACCGACACCGCGCGTCATCAAGGTCGACACGGAAGGCGCAGAACTCACAGTGCTGAAAGGCTGTCGCAATCAGCTTGCGAACTGCGGCGTGCCGTTCGTGATTACCGAGTTTCATCCCTTCGGATTACGCCAGATGGGAGCATCACCCCGAGATTTGCGCGCCTTTATGGCGAGTTTCGGCTACTCGACTTTCTTCCTTTACTACGACGGCGCGATGCCGCGCTTCGTGCCCCTCGAATCCGAGATTGGGTCGCCTAGCCTCATCAATCTGCTCTTCAGCCCTCCCGAGAACGTCGGCCGCATCTGGCCAAACGCATGGCACGACCCTGGATCGAGAACCGCCCAACCGGGACAGCCGAGCGCTTAACGATCTCCTAAAGGGCGGTCCCGTAAGGTCTGCACCTATTCGACGAGGAGCGAGGGCTTATGGGCGTCATCCAGATTGGATTCGTGGCCGGCGGCAAGCATCGGGCCATGCTGATGGACTTGGACGACACGCGGTCCAACGAAGCTTACATCCTCCGCTATATCGGCCAGCGGATGCACTATGAACCGGATGTCTCCAACGCCCTGGCCCAACTGGTGCGGGAAGGCGACTTGGTGGTGGATGTCGGCGCCAACGTCGGCTTTTTCACAACCCTTGCCGCGACCCTGACCGGGCCGACCGGGCGCGTGGTGAGTTTCGAGCCCGGCGACAACAATCTCGACCGCCTTAAGAACAACGTCGCCATCAACAAATTCGAACACGTCACGGTGATCGAGCAGCCCGCCATCGATGCGCCTGGCGACGTCACCTTCTTCATCAATAGCGACGACAGCGGCGGCAACGCCCTGTGGAATCCGGGCGAGCACCACGCCAATCCCAAGAGCGCCGCCGCGCCGCGCCCGATCACGATGCAAGGCACATCGGTGGATGCGGAGATCGAACGGCTCGGTCTGCCGGCGCCGCGTGTGATCAAGATCGATACGGAAGGCGCGGAACTCACGGTGCTCAAGGGCTGCCGCAACCTTCTGACCGAGCGACGCACGCCGTTCGTGATCGCGGAGTATCACCCCTTCGGGCTCGACAAGATGGGGACGTCGCCGCAGGAACTGCGCGCGTTCATGGCGAGCTTCGGCTATTCGGCCTTCTTCCTCTACTACGACGGATCGTTGCCGCGCCTCGTGCCACTCGAGACCGAAATCACCGCGCCGTGCATCATCAATCTGCTGTATGCGACGCCTGAAGACGTGGGGCGCATGTGGAAGACCGCCTGGCACGATCCGGGCACGGCGCTCGCCCAGCCAGCCGGTTGAGGCCGTGGACGGCGCAGGCACCTTTTGAGCAGGAGGGTGCCCCATGTCTAGTGACCCAACCGAAATCTATAACTGGCGGCGGCTCGATCAGCGCGTCACCACGTCAGGCCAGCCGAGCGAGGCTCAACTCGCGGCGCTGCGTGACCTTGGTGTCCGCCACATCATCAACCTCGGCCTTCATACACACGAGAAGGCATTGCCGGATGAAGCGAAGAGCGTCGCCGATCTGGGGATGACCTACATCCATATCCCGGTGGAGTTTCACGCGCCGACGGAAGGCGACTTCGCCGCGTTTTGCGAAACCTTGCGCATGCACGCGGATGCGCCGATTCACGTGCACTGCATTGCGAACTACCGAGTGTCGGCGTTCTTCTATCGCTACCGGCGCGACGTCCTCGGCTGGGACGAGGAGCGGGCGCGGAAGGATATGGAGGCGCTCTGGCAGCCCAACGGGGTGTGGGCGGACTTCATCGCGCCTTAGCGCTGATCGAGCATCAGTTCGATGCGGCGGTTGCGAGCGCGGGCGCCCACGGTGTTCGCGGTATCGATCGGCTGGAATTCGCCGAAGCCCGCAGCGGCGAGCCGGTTGGCGGGCAACCCCTGAGAGACCAGGAACTTCACGACCGCGACCGCGCGCGCGGTCGAGAGTTCCCAGTTCGAAGCGAACACAGCGCTGGAGATCGGCACGCTGTCGGTGTGACCGTCCACGCGTAGAATCCAATTCACTTCGTTTGGGATGTCCTTCGCAAGGTCAAGCAGGGTTTTAGCGAACTCGGCCAGTTGCGCTTTGCCGTTGGGTCCCAGTTCCGAGGAAGCGGGCGTGAAAAGCACCTCCGATTGGAAGACGAAGCGGTCGCCGACGATTGAAACGCCCGGGCGTGTGGAGACGATGTCGCGCAGACGTCCGAAGAACTCGGAGCGGTAGCGCTGCAGTTCCTGAACCTTGCCGGCGAGAGCGCGGTTCATGCGCCGGCCCAGATCGGATATCTGCGCCTTTTGTTCTGCGGTGAGTTTGTCGGAGGCGTCGAGCGTCGCGGAGAGCTTCTCCAACTCCTGTTGGAGGTCCTGCAACTGCTGGCTCATCAGGGCGGCCTGCGCCTGGGCTTGCACGGAGACTTGCTTCTCTTTTGAGATGTCGGCGCTGCGCGCAGCGACGTCCTTCTCCAGCTGTGACTTGAAGGCTTCGAGCTGCTTGATGTTCTGCTGGAGGAGGGCGAGTTGCTGCACCTGCTTAGCGATGGTCGCCTGGTCGAGGGTGCTTTGTTCTTTCGAGGCATTCACCGTTTGGGTGAGTCTGACGTTCTCGGCCGCGCGCGCATCGGCCTCGGCGGTCTTCTCCGCGAGCTTGCCGGTCAGCTCGATCTGGAGCTGTGAGAGTGCGTCGACCCGCTCCTTGGACTCGGTCAGCTCGGAGGTGATTCGGCCGAGATTTTCTTCCGCCGCGGCGCGCGCTTGTCTCTCGAGCGAGAGCATCCGGCCGATCTCGCTCAATTGCCCGTTCAGTTCCCCGAGCTGCTTGTCGCGGCCCGAGAGCGCAACGCTCAGGAAGAATTGCCCGAGCACGAAGATCAGCAGCACGAAGATGATGATGATCAGCAGCGTCGAGAGCGCGTCGACCCAGCCCGGCCAGATGTCGACCGTGCGTCGTGCGCGCCGGGCGAACGCCGGCATCTAGCCGACGTCCTCGCCGTCGCGGCCGCGCCCGGCGAGGGTGCGCGCGAGCAGCTTGATCTCGCCGCGGATCTCGCGCACGAGTTCGTCGCGGTTCGTCTCCAGCGATGTGGCCACGCGCTGCAGCAGGTTGTCGATGCTGCGGATGTGGTTGCGGGTGCCGTCGTCCAGCCCACCGCTGTTGGTATTGCTTGTTGAGGCGAGATGTTCGCCCAGGCTTCGGATCACGGGGGTGAGCTCGCGTTGGTTTTCCGCCAGCCGCAGCAGCACTTGTTGTTCTGCGCGCATCTGATCGGCCAGGAGCGCGAGCTTGCTGTTCAATTCGTTGAACTGTTGATTCGCGCCGGCGCGGTTCTGTTCGCTGCGGGTGAGAATGGTGGCGAGGTCCTGAATGCGCTCGGCGGTCTGTTCCAGCAGGGCTTCGGTGTAGACCGACACGCCGGCTCCGCCGCCGGCGCCTTCGGTCGCGCCCGTCGACAGGTGGGTCACGCCCGAGAGCCATTCCTCGAGTTCGTTGAAGAAATGGTTCTGCGCCTGCGCGGCTTGAAGGTCGAGGAAACCCAGCACCAGCGATCCGGCAAGTCCGAACAGGGACGACGAGAACGCCGTGCCCATGCCGGTCAGCGGGGCATCAAGGCCCTTCTTGAGATTGCTGAACACCACCGCCATGTCGTCGCCGGTGACGCTCAGGTTGCGGATCACGTCGGCGATGGATTTGACGGTCTCCAGCAGGCCCCAGAAGGTACCCAGGAGGCCGAGGAAGATGCACAGGCCGGTGAAGTAGCGCGCGAGGTCGCGGCTTTCTTCCATGCGCGAGGCGATGCCGTCCAGCAGCGTGCGCATGGCGGGCGCGCTGAGCAGGAGGCGGCCGCGCTTCTCGCCGATCATCCGCGCCATCGGAGAGAGCAGGCGGAGGTTCGGCTCTTCCTCCATCACCTCCGCGCGCAGGTCCGAGGTCGCGACCATGTCGCCCGGTTGCGGCGTCTCGCGCAGGCGATCGATCCACCGGCCTTCCGGCGCGAGCAGGATGACCTGGCGGAAGTTCAGCGCCGCGCCGATCACGATCACGGCGAGGATCACGCCATTGATAGCGGGATTGACCAGGAAGATTTGCAGCAGCACCGGCGCAATGAAGGCACACCCGGCGGCCACCACCACCAGGAACAACACCATGCGCGTGACGTATTTGGACGTGTCTGTCATCTCATCCGCGACAAGGACTTAAGCCGCGGTCCGGATGATCAGCGGCGGGGCGATACAACGACGTCGACGCGATCCGGCGCGCCGCCGGCATTCTGGTCGCCAAGTGCACGGACTTCAATGCGGGTTGAGTCGACACCGTTATCCATCAGCATCTTGCGGACGGCCACCGCGCGCTCAAGCGAGAGCCTACGGGACCTGCTTACGTTCTTTTCCGCATCGGAAGCGTAGGACATCAGCTGCACGCGCAAGGATGCATCCTTTGCAAGGCGGTCGGTCAGGTCCTTCATGCTCGCGGCGGCGTCGGTCGGGATCTGGCTGCCGGTCGTGTAGACGATGGTGAGCGGCTTCTCGCCAGTGGGCGCTTCGGTCTTCGCGGGCTCGCTCGGCCGGGGCGCGGCCGGGATCGCGGCGACTTGCGGTTCAGCCTTCGGCGCTTCCGCCGGTTTCGCGGCCGGCGCGGGCGCGGGAGCAGCAGTTGGAGTTGGAGCAGCGGCCGGAGCAGCAGCGGGTGGCGTCGCCGGACGTGCCGGCGGCGTCAGCACTTGCGGCGCGGGCGCGACGGCAACTTGCTGCGGCGGCTTGGGCGGCGTCGCCGGCGCGGCGGCAGGTGCCGGAGCGGGTGCAGGGGCAGTCGCGCGGACTGGCGGCGACGGGGCAGGTGTCGGTGTCGGAGCAGCGGCCGGGGCGGGTTTGACCGCGGGCGCGGGCGCTGGTGCCGGGGCTGGTGCCTTCGGCGCGACAACGGCCGGCGCAGGGACTGGTGTCGGCGCGGGCGCTGTCGCTGGCGCGACCGCCGATGCCGGTGTCACTTTCGCAGCTGGCGCGGCCGGGCGGCGCTTGCGCACGACGGGGCGCGCCGGCGGGCAGGCGCAGGTGCTGTCGAGTACGGCGCCCGAAGGCGACACGAGGCTGAGCTTGATGGGTTTGACCTTGCCGGGAACGTAGCGCGGCGTTCCCGAAGGCGGCTTCAACACCACCCGCTGCGCCGGCTTCACACCCGGGGGCGGCACCAGAAGTGCCGCGCCGCGGCTGGCTGCGGGCTGCTCAAGTACGCTGTAATCGATCGAGACACTTGCTGGCGTTTGGGCGAGGGCAGGCAAGGCGAACAGGCTGCCAACGGCAACACTCGCGGCCAAGCGACGCCAGAACGCGCTCCCCGTCCTCGCAGTCGATGCCCTCGGCTGTGTGATGCTATGCACCCCAAATCCTCCCGCTGCAGCCGTCGACATTTCGACCGACCACGCGCCAAACCCCTGAATTGTCGGCGCTTTGCCCGGCGCGCCGTTGGAGGTTGCCCCCG
Organism: Rhodospirillaceae bacterium; assembly: GCA_965279655.1. Taxonomy (GTDB): domain Bacteria; phylum Pseudomonadota; class Alphaproteobacteria; order Rhodospirillales; family Rhodospirillaceae; genus SCTM01. Next base: position 1,541,222 of record OZ257255.1, on the reverse strand, counting down.
GAAAAGCCTACCCCATGGGCCGGGGCATCCGCAACGGTTGGTCACGCGATTTTGCGCAACCGCAGCGCGCGATCAGTCCTGATTCACAAGGTCCTGGAGGGACTTATGGAGTTTTTGGTTGCTGGCGAGCACGCTGCCGGTCCCGATCGGGTTTTTGCCGCCGTTCACTTCGGTGACATAGCCCCCGGCCTCCCGGACCAAAAGAACGCCCGCGGCGATGTCCCACTGCTGCAGCCCGGTCTCCCAATAACCGTCGAAACGGCCGGCGGCGACATAGGCCAGATCGAGCGCGGCGGACCCGAAGCGCCGGACGCCGGCCACTTCCGGCATGACCCGGTCCAGCACCTTGCCGTAGGCGGCGGTGTTGCCATGGCCACGGAAGGGGATGCCGGTGCCGATCAGGGCGTCGCCCAAGTCCGTGCGCGCGGAAACGCGCAGCCGATGATTGTTGAGGACCGCGCCTTTGCCCTTCTCGCCCATGAACATCTCATCGGTGATCGGGTTGTAGACCAGTCCGGCGATGATCTCGCCCTCCAGCTCCAGCGCGATCGAGATCGCGAAGTGCGGGATGCCGTGCAGGAAGTTGGTGGTGCCGTCGACGGGGTCGATGATCCAGCGATGACGTTCGTCCTCGCCTTTGATCTCGCCGGTTTCCTCGAGCAGGAATCCGAACTTCGGCCGCGCCTTCTCGAGTTCCGCGCGGATCGTCCGTTCCGCCTTCAAATCGGCGGCGGAGACGAAATCCGAGGGGCCTTTGCGGCTGACTTGCAGCTGCTCGATTTCGCCGAAGTCACGCTGGAGCCCGCGGGCGGCTTTTTCAGCCGCTGCCGTCATCACGTTGAGGAGGGCCGAACGAAGTGCCATGAAATGCTGTTATTTCGCGCGTTCGACGTAGCTGACGTCTTCGGTGTTCACGACGATCTTGGTGCCCGCCTCGATGAACGGTGGGATCATGACCTTCAGGCCGTTCTCGAGCAGGCCCGGCTTGTAGGAGGACGCTGCGGTCTGGCCCTTCACGACGGGATCGGCCTCGACGACTTGCAGGATCACCGATTTCGGCAGCACGATCGAGACCGCCTTGCCTTCGATGAAGTCGACGACGACTTCCATGTTGTCCTGCAGGAACGCCGCGCGCTCGCCGAGGATGTCGACGGGGACGTTGAACTGGTCGAAGCTCTGCTTGTCCATGAAGGTGAACGCATCGCCGTCCTTGAACAGGAAGGTGCATTCGATCTCGCGGACTTCCAGACGCTCGACGCTATCCTGGGTGCGCCAACGCGCTTCGCTCTTCACGCCGTTGGCGACGTTGCGCATTTCGACCTGGATGAAGGCGCCGCCCTTGCCGGGACGCTCGATGGACTGGCGGATGACCGACCACTGCTTGCCTTCGTACTCAATGACCATCCCGGAACGGATGGTGTTGGCTTGAATCTTCATACGGGCGTCCGTTGTCTTAGGGAGATGTGAGCTCGACTGAGGGCACGAAACGCGCCCTGGAGCGCGATAAACCGCGCGGCTTTTAACAGGCTTCCCGGCTGGTCGCAACTCGCGCCCGCCTGCATTTATCTTGGCCGGGACGGGGCTGGCGGGGTACACGCGTTCATGTCCAAGACCCCGTGGTGGCACCCGGAAGAGATGGCCCGCAAGCGCCCGGCCCTTGAGGCGCGGCGCGCGGCGGTGAAAGGCGTGCGCGCCTACTTCCAGGCGGAGGGGTTCCTGGAGGTCGAGACTCCGGCTTTGCAGGTGTCCCCGGGCGTGGAGCGGCATATCCGCCCTTTTGCCACCCAACTGACGGACGACCGCACAGGGGCGAGCGCCGCGCGGTTCCTGCACACGTCGCCGGAAGTCGCGATGAAGAAGCTTTTGGCGGGGGGCTTGCCGAAAATCGTTCAGCTTTGCCAAGTGTACCGGAACGGGGAGCGCACCGAGCGCCATCATCCGGTGTTCACCATGCTCGAGTGGTACCGCGCGGACGCGGACTACACCGCGATGATGACCGACGCGGTGAAGGTGCTGCAGTCCGTGGCCAAGGCCGCGCACCGCGCGAACGCGACGGATGGGAAGCTGCACTGGCGCGGTCATACGTGCGATCCGGATGCGGCTGTTGAACGCCTCACGGTACAAGATGCATTCCGCCGTGAGACGGGCATCGACTTGCTCGCCACCGTCGACGATCCGGACGCACCGATGCCGACGCCGGAGAAACTCGCCGCGGCGGCCAAGAACGCCGGCATCGCGAGCAGCCCGAACGACACCTGGGAGGACCTCTTCTTCCGCGTGATGCTGGAGCGCATCGAACCCAAGCTGGGGCAAGGGGCGCCGACGATCCTGTGCGAGTACCCGTCCGCCCTCGCGGCGCTGGCGCGGCGCAAGCCCGGCGATCCCCGCGTCGCGGAACGTTTCGAGCTGTACGCCTGCGGCGTGGAACTGGCCAATGCCTACTCCGAACTCACTGACGCGTCCGAGCAGCGCCGGCGCTTCGCGCACGACCGCGCGCTGTATGAAACGCTCTACGGAGACGCGCCGCCCATCGACGAAGACTTCCTCGCGGCCCTCGATCATTTGGCCCCTTGTGCCGGAACGGCGCTGGGATTTGACCGCGTCGTGATGCTCGCGGTGGGCGCGGAAAAGATCGAGGACGTGATGTGGGTGCCGGTGCGCTGATGCGCGCGGAACCGGAATCCATTTGTGCGGAGTGCCGCCGAATCAGTATAAGTTGCTCTGAGGCTCCTCTCGATCTCTCACGGCACATGTTCAAGATATTCACCTATCTCGGCAAGCACACGGTCGGAGAGTTTGCCGCCGACGCGTTGTGGGCGTGCACCGTGCGTGAGTTGTTCGACGAGGCCGAACTGTACGTCTATTACGTCAACAACCGGCCTCACAAGAAAGATCTCGTCAGCTGCATCTGGAACGCCAACTCCATTCTGGAAGCGCCTCCCAGCGGGAACGAGCATTTGCCGATCGAATTGTTCGATACGCAAAGCAGAAATACTGTCTTCAATAATGTCGCGTTGGAGAGGTCTGGTGCGCTGGACGCGGATATTATCCTCACCGGAAAGGTGTTTTCGGACGCGGGGCTGAATTCGTTCGACTTGCCGGCCCTGCGCGTGCCGGACTCGCGCATCGATGCGAGCGATCAGGCCTTGCTGGATCTCGGACTCGATCCGACCAAGTGGATCGCGACGGTGTATTGGAAATCGCCGGGTTACGCCTTTCGCGGCGCCAATCACGTGCGAGATATCGCGGATCCTGGTCCATATCTCGCCGCGATCCGCCACATCGTCGAGAACCTCGGCGGACAGGTCGTGCGTATCGGCCATCCGACCGACCTAGTGTTGCCCGATCTGCCGGGCGTGGTCGACCTGTCCAAGAACGAAAACAGCCATTGGCTGCAGCTCTATGCCATAACGGTTTCGCGCTTCCTGCTCGCATCCATGTCGGGCCCCGCTAGTTATGGGTCGGCATTTGGCGTGCCGGCGGTTGTGTGCGATGCAATGCACGTGAGTGGCGTTTGGCGTTCGCAGGATTACCTGCTCACGCGCACGTTTGTGCGCGCTGGCAAGACATACAATCAGCGGGAGGCTTTCAATGCCGGATTCCTAGGTGACGAAAAATACAAAGCTTGGCACAGGAACTCCGTGCGCGATGAGCACTATCTCCCCAACTCCTCTGAACAACTGATCGCGGCGGCGGACGAGATGTTCCACTCCACGAGCGCATGTATCGGTTGGCGCGCCCCATGGACCGGCGCGGTGCCATCGGCTCGGGCGAATACGCTCGCGCTTCCCCGCGAGCAACGCCTCCGCCTCGAAGCCTTGATCCCGCCCAGTCAGCGCGCCAACGCTACCTGACGGGGGTGCATTGACCATGTCGTATCCCTTTTCCCGACGCGCGCTTCTGATCTCCACCGCCGCTGCTGCGGCGCTGCCGGTGACGGAGGCGCGCGCGCAATTGGGGAACTCCTGGTTCCTGCTGCCGGGATCGGCGCGTGATGTGGGCACCGGCCCGGACGGTTCGATTTTCGTGATCGGCGTTGACCGTCAGACGTCCGCCGGTTTCGGCATCCATCGCTGGAACGGCAGCGCGTTCGAGGCCGGCGCCGGCGCGGGCATGCGTATCGCCGTCGACCCGAAGGGCAATCCCTGGGTCGTCAATCGCCAGAGCGAGATCTGGGCCTGGGACGGCAACGGCTTCGCACGCATGCCGGGATCGGCGAACGACATCGGCATCGGCGCCGACGGCACCGTGTGCGTCATCGGCACCAACGACCGCTCCTCCGCCGGCTGGCCGATCTATCGCTGGAACGGGCGCAGCTGGGCATCCTTTCCCGGCTACGGCACCAACATCTCGGTCGACCCCGAAGGCCGCCCTTGGGTGGTCAACGAGCAGAACGCGATCTATCGCTGGACCGGGTCCGCGTTCCAACGCGAACCGGGAAGCGCCGTCGACATCGGCATCGGCGCGGACGGCAGCGTGTGGGCCGCGGGCACGGACGGGAAGGCGCATCACTACTGGCGCGGCACTTGGGCGCCGATCATCGACAGCCGCGATGTGCGCCGCATCGCGGTGGACCGCAACGGCATGCCGTTGATCACCAATCGCAACGACCAGATCCTTGTGCGGGTGTAGAAGGTGCCGCCGCCGCGAATCATCGCGCCGATTAAGCGGATAGCGCTCGGCGACTTTCTCGCCGACGTGATGTTCGCCAGCGCGGTGCGCGCATTTTTCGACGATGCGCAATTCGATATCTACTATCGCAACAACCGCCCTTACATGAACGATATCCTGCGGTGTGTCCCCAACCTGAATCGCGCGATCGAGGGCAGCGAAGCGCAGGTCGCCGGCCGTGATGTCGGGGAGGTCGGGCCGCGCGATGTCTTGTTGGACAATACCTTGTTCAGTGACGAGCAGATGCTGGGCATTCCGGTGCCAACACTGCGCCCGCCGCCGGACATGCAGCAGCGCGGGACCGAAGCGCTGATTCGGATGGGTATCGATCCGTCGCGCTGGCTTGCGATCGTCTATTGGAAGGAAGCCGGCTACGAATTCCGCGGCTATCACGGCGCGCGGATCGTCAAGGACCCCACGCCCTATCTCGCGGCGAGCCGCTTCATCGTCGAGAATCTGGGCGGCCAAGTTGTGCGTATCGGCCATCCGACCGAGACGGTCATGCCGCAAATTCCGGGCATCCTCGACCTTTCGAAAGTGCCGGATTCTCACTGGCTTCAAATGTACGCGGCTTCCGTGTCTCGGTTCATCATTGCCACCAACTCGGGCCCAAGCATGTACGGCGTTGCTTTCGATGTGCCGACCGCGCTGATGGATTGCATCGAAATCGCGGGTGTGTGGCGCGATCACCACTACCTCGTCACGCGCGGCTTCCATGTCGGAGGAAAGGAATATCGACAGATGGAAGCCTACGAAGCGGGTCATCTGGATCACGGCGCCGATTGGGCGGAGTACGGTACCCAAATTCCGCTGCGGCCCAACAGCATTGGCGAGATGTTCGAAGCGGTCGACGAAATGTACGCCTTGTCCGCCGACTGCACCGGGTGGCGCACCGTGGGACCAGGCGATGTGGTTTCCCCCAAATCGAACGCCATAACTCTGCCTGTCCGGGCACCGAGGTGGCCGGGGTGTCTCATTCCGCCCAGCAAGCGCACGACCCACCTGAAGCGCACATGGCCGCCGACCTGACGCGCACATTACCCGCCGGGTAATGCGCGCTGTGACATAAGTTCCCGCGCCGAGAAGCCAAGCGAACATTCCACCCCTAACCGCGTTGACCCGCATGACCCTTGCGCAGGGCTTGCGCGTGCGTACCCGCGGGTGAAAACCATGAAGAAGCAATTCCTCCAGAGCGCCGCGTGCGCGGTTGTCTTGATGCTGGGCGCGGCCGCCGTGCCCACAATTGGCTTGGCGCCAGCGCCGGCCTTCGCGCAAGCGGATGTGAGCTTCGAGCTGTTCCACGACGAACTCGCCCGCCATGGCGATTGGGTCTACAGCGACCGCTGGGGCGAGGTGTGGGTGCCGGACGTGGGCCCCGATTTCCGCCCTTATGACACCGCCGGCTATTGGGCCGACACCGACGACTACGGCTGGACCTGGGTGTCGGACTATTCCTGGGGCGATATCACCTTCCACTACGGCCGCTGGGTCAACGATCCGTTGGACGGCTGGATCTGGATTCCGGGCTATGTGTGGAGCCCGGCGTGGGTGGTGTGGCGCTCGAACGATCGCTATGCCGGCTGGATGCCGATGCCGCCGGACGACCGCTTCATGAGCGGCGAGTTCGATGGCGGCACGGGCCGCGTGAGCTTCGCCATCAACTTCGACAATGACGATGACTACTACGGCTATCGCCGCTGGTACGGCCCGTCCTACGACTTCGCGAACCTGTGGGTGTTCGTCGGTTACGACCGCCTGGCCGACCGCGACTTCCGCCGCTATCGCGCGCCGCGCAGCGAGTATCGCACCTACCTCAGCAACACGCGCAACATCACGAACTACACCATCGTCAACAATCGTATCTCCAACCGGAGCATCGACCGCAGCCGCGTCGAGCGGGCGAGCGGGCGTGCGGTGGAGCGCCGGCGCAGTGCGGATGTGTTCAAGCGTCCGCAATTCGTCACCCGCATCGATCAAGGTCAGCGCGCGCAGCAGCGCATGCGTGACGCGACCCCGCGCGGTCGCGGCACGGAAGGCAGCGCGCCGCGTCCGACGCAGCAGGTGGTCGACAGGTTGTCGGATAAGGTCGGCGAACGTCGCGGCCGTCCGGCCCGCAATCTCTACACGCGCGAGACCATCCAGCGCGCCCCGGAGCAGATCCGCCCGGCGAATGTCCCGCAACCGGAGGAGCGTCGCGATCGCGGCGGCTTCGGTCGTGACCGCGATGGCCGTGATCAGACCCGTGACCGCGATCAGCAGCGCGTCCAGCAGGAGCAGCAGCAACGCGAACAGACGCAGCGCGAAGAGCGTCAGCGCGCCGATCAGCAGCGCCAGGGTCAAGAGCGTGAGCGCGCCGACCGCCAGCGTCGTGACCAGGATGGTCAGCGCGAGCAGGCGCAGCGTGACGAACAACGTCGCGGTCAGGAGCGGGCAGAGCAGCAGCGCCAGGGCCAGGAGCGTGAACGTGCGGACCGGCAGCGTCGTGACCAGGACGGTCAGCGAGAGCAGGCGCAGCGCGAAGAACAACGTCGCGGTCAGGAGCGTGCGGAGCAGCAGCGTCAGGGCCAAGAGCGTGACCGTGCCGACCGCCAAGGTCAGGGCGAACAGCGCCAACGCGAGCAGGCGCAGCGCGAAGGTCAGCAGCGTCAGGAACAGCAGCAACGCCAAGCCGCCGAACGCCAGCAGCAAGAGCAGCAACGTGCTCAGCAGGCGCAGCAGCGCCAGGAGCAGGATCGTCAGCGCGACCAAGCCCAGCGGCAGGAGCAGCAGCGTCAGCAACAAGACGCCCAGCGCCAGCAGCAGGAACAGCAGCGTGCCCAGCAGGCGCAGCAGCGCCAGCAGGAGCAGCAACAGCGCCAGGCTGCTCAGGAGCAGCAGCGTCAGCAGCAAGAGACCCAGCGCCAGCAGCAGGAGCAGCAGCGCCAAGCGCAGCAGCAGCAACAAGAACAGCAGCGCCAGGCGCAGCAGCAACAGCAGCCGAACCAAGCTGCGCCGCAGGCCCAGCCGGAAGATCAGCGTGGCCGCGGACGCGGCGGCGATGAGAACCGTCGTGGTGGCGGCCGTGGACGGGACCGCGACAACTAGCCGGCGTCCATTTTTCGTATTGCACTGCAGCGCGCGGAAGGTTTTTACGCGCGGAATACGCGCGGAAAATTTCGCGGCAGTGCAGCGAAGGTGGCCGGACTCGTTGAAAATACGCGCTCAGCCCAACTTCGGGGCGCGAGGCTTCGCGCAAAATACGCGCGAGAACGCGCGGGGGCCGGCGGGTTTGCTGTGACATGGCGCTTGTCCGAAAAGAACAAGCCCAAAGCATGTGGCTACCGCGCCAAACCGTCAAAGCTCGCGGTGTGCGCCGTTTGGCTGTTAGCGGGCAAACGCCTTATTGAACGCCTTCACCGCCGCGGCGGGCCCATCGGCGTAGTTCCATACGCCGTTGCACACGGCGATGAAGTCCGCGCCGGCGGCGACGATGGGGGCGCAGTTCTCGACGGTGATTCCGCCGATGGCGACACACGGGACATTGGTGGTCTCGGTCCAGACTTCGAGGGTCTCGATGTCGGCGGGCGTGGCGTCGGTCTTGGTAGTCGTGGGGAAGAACGACCCGAAGGCGACGTAATCGGCGCCGGCTTCGGCCAAGTCCATCGCGTCGTGGCGTGAGTTCTTGCAAGTGACGCCGACGGTGCGGTCGGGGCCCACGAGTGCGCGGGCCTCGCGGTAGGGCATGTCTTCCTCGCCGATATGCACGCCGTCGCAATCGAGAGCGGCGGCGAGGTCGGGGCGGTCGTTGAGGATGAACGCGACTTCGTGCTTGTGGCAGATCGGCATGAGCGCGTTCACGGCCTCGGTGATGACGTCGTCGCCCACGTTCTTCAGACGCAGCTGAACGCAGGCGACATCGCCGGCGCTCAAGGCGGCGTCGAGGGTGGCCGCGAACGCCCTGAGGTCAGGAAGGGGCTCGGGCGTGATGAGGTAGAGGCGGGTGGCGTGCTGGTCTGCAGATGCGGCGGGCATGGTGACGGGTACTCCGCGTCGTCCTTGGCCCGTAGGGCCGAGGACCCAGAGGTTTCTCGTTTTCTGCTGTTTGCAGCGGAAACCACAAAAACTCTGGATCCTCGCGGTCCTGTGGACCGCAAGGATGACGAATGAACTGAACTGCGCTTTCGCGCTCCTCGGCCCTGCGGGCCAAGGACGACGGTCTGACTTAGCTACTCGTCCTTGCCCTTGTAGATGTCGATCAGCTTGCCGAGGAGGGTGACGGCGTCGCTGTAGGGGCGCTGGAACGAGTTGCGGCCGATAATGGAGCCGTTGCCGCCGCCGTCGCGGATCGCTTTCGCGTCCTCGAACAGGCTGTCTTCGCCCTTCTTGCCGCCGCCGGAGAACACGACGATGCGGCGTCCGCCGAAGCAGCTCTGCACGATGTGGCTGACGCGCTGGGTGAGGGTGGCGCGCGGGATGTTGGTGGCCTCGTAGACCTTCTTGGCTTCGCCCGGCTCGAGGTAATCGGTCGGCAGCTTCACCTTGATGATGTGCGCGCCCATGAGGGCGGCCATGTGGGCGGCATAGGCGATGACGTCGAAGCCGAGTTCGCCTTCCTTGGAGACGCTGCTGCCGCGCGGGTAGGACCACACGACGACGGCCAGGCCGGCGTCCTTGGCTTCGGCGGTGAGTTCGCGCAGGTCGTTGAGCATGTCGTAGGCGACGTCGGAGCCCGGATAGATCGTGTAGCCGATCGCGGAGCAGCCGAGGCGCAGGGCGTCCTGCACGCCGGCGGTGATCGCCTGGGTCGGGGCGGCCTTCTCGCCGTTGAGCGAGTTGGCGCTGTTGACCTTCAGGATGGTCGGGATCGAACCGGCGAAGGTGGAGGCGCCGTCCTCGATCATGCCGAGCGGGGCTGCGAAGGCGGACAGGCCGGCGTCGAGGGCCAGCTGCCAGTGATAGTGCGGCTCGTAGCCCGCCGGATTAACGGCGAAGCTGCGCGCCGGGCCATGCTCGAAGCCCTGGTCGACCGGTAGGATCACCAGCTTGCCGGTGCCGCCGAGACGGCCCTGCATGAGGATGCGGGCAAGGTTGCCCTTGGTGCCGGGGTTGTCGCTCTCGTAGTTCGCGAGGATTTTCTTGACCCGGGGAGTCAGCTTCATCGTCCGATCGTCCTTGGCTGGTGGTATGGGGCTGGTGGTGCAGGGCTTGTGGTGTAGCGCGGGGGGAGAAACGTCCCCGAAATGGAAAAGGCCCGCACATATAAAGCCCTGGCCGGCGGTTGAATAGTGCGCAGCCGTTGACGTCCGCCGTTCGCCTTCCTATGCTTCAAGCCGCTTGCGAGGAAGGGGCGGTATTTCCTTGAAAGATATCGAGAACTCGATGGCGCAGTCTGCCGCGGCTTTGGCCCGGCTGGAGCGCGCGCTCGGCCGGCTGGACGCCGCCGCCGGCAAGCCGCGCGCGGCCGCGCCGACGGCCGCGCCTGGCGTCGCGAGCGACGACCTCACCAAATTGAAACGCGACCACGCCGCGCTGAAGGAAGCCACGGGCCGTGTCGCCACGCGCCTGGACGATACTATTGCTCGTCTCGCCGCCGGCCTGCGGGATGCGGGCTGATGGCGCAGGTCACGATCACCATCCGGGGCCGCCAGTATCAGATCGCCTGCGACGACGGGCAGGAAGCGCATCTCGCGCGGCTGGGGCGATTCCTCGACGAACGCGCCGCCCAGCTGCAGCAATCCACCGGGATGGGCATCAGCGAACCGTTGATGCTGGTGATGGTCGGCCTGGTGGTGGCGGACGAGTTGGCCGACGCGGCGGCGGAGATCGAAAGCCTGAATGCCAGCAATGCGGGCGCTTCCCTTGCCGAAGCGGACGCGAACCTGGCGGAAGCCATTGGAACCCTGGCAAATCGGGTCGAAGAGGTTGCCGCGCGGCTCGAAGCAACCTAGGTTGGGTGCGGAGCTGCCCGACACGACAGGCCATTGAACCCCCAGGGGCGATTATCTACGCTCGGGAGCGGTCTCTCACCAGATCTTGGTCTGGTGACGCTGCGCCCACTTTTACCTGTGGCCCATTGGGAGGTCACACAGGTCACCGGTCATGGCGGCTCCACTTTCTTTTCCGCCGGCGCCGGTCGGCTTTTCACCCGAAAGGCCCGCCGCGTGACGCCGCCGCATCTGCAAAAGGCAGACCTGCGCCGGGAGGGCCTTGTCCTCCGCACGCGCCTCGCCGCCCAGTCGCCGCAGGCCGCCGCCGCCGTGGCGCGCCGCGTGATCGACTTTCTCAAGCCCACGAGCAGCATGACCATCGCGGGCTATGTAACCATCGGCAGCGAGTTGGATTGCGCGCCGGTGCTGCAGGCGTTGGTCGAGGCCGGCGCGACGGTGGTTCTGCCGGTGACGGCGGGGCAGGGGATCCGTCTGCTGTTCCGCACGTGGCGGCCGGGCGACGAATTGGAGCGCGGTCCGTTCGGCACATCGCACCCGCTGCCCGGCGCGCCGGTGGCGGAGCCGGACACGCTGCTGGTGCCGCTGCTGGCGTTCGACGGCGTCGGCCAACGGCTCGGCTACGGCGCCGGCTATTACGACCGCACGCTCGCGGCGCTCAGACTGGCGCGGCCGATCCGGGCGATCGGACTGGCGTACGACGGGCAGGAGATTGCGACGATCCCCGCCGATCCGAGCGATCAGCCGCTGGATGCTATCGTGACGGACTCCCGAACCTTGATCTTCAATCCGGCATTGGCGGACTAAATGCGGCTTCTGTACTGCGGCGACATCATGGGCAAGCCGGGCCGCGACGTGGTGGTGACCGAGATCCCGCGCCTGCGCCGTGAGTTGCGGCTGGATTTCGTGGTCGCCTGCGGCGAGAACGCGGCCCACGGCTACGGCATCACGTCCGCCATCTGTCAGAGTTTCTTCGACGCCGGAGTGGATGTGATCACCACCGGCAATCACGCCTGGGACCAGCGCGAGATCGTCACCTACATCGCCGCCGAGCCGCGGCTTCTGCGCCCCCTCAACTATCCACCGGAGACGCCGGGGCAGGGCATGGGGTTCTACCGCACCAAGGAAGGCCGCCGGGTGATCGTGATCCAGGTGATGGGGCGCCTTTACATGGATCCGCTGGACGATCCGTTCCGCGCGCTCGACGAGGCGTTGGACATGCACCCGCTCCGGGATGCGGCGGACGCGATCATCGTCGACATCCATGCGGAGGCCACCAGCGAGAAGGGCGCGCTCGGCAACCTCGCCGACGGCCGCGCCTCCATGGCGGTGGGCAGTCACTCCCACATTCCCACGGCGGACGCGCGCATCATGCCCGGCGGCACCGCCTTCCAGACGGACGCCGGCATGTGCGGGCCGTTCGATTCCGTGATCGGCATGAACAAGCAGGTAGCGACGGATCGCTTCGTCACCAAGATGCGCGGCGAGCGGCTTGAGCCCGCGGACGGCGAGGGGACCTTGTGCGGCGTGTACGTGGAGACGGACGATCGCACCGGGCTCGCTGTGAAGGTCGCCCCGATCCGCGTGGGCGGCGTATTATCCCAGGCGCAGCCTTGACTTAGCGGCCTCCGGGCGGCAAACCCAGTCCCGCGCTTCTAGGCGTTATCCACAACATCTGGTACAACTTGGCGGACTGTTCCGCTGTGGCTTGTACCGATCAGCGTGCCAGATCAAGGACATCGGGACGGACATGGCCGGCCATTCACAGTTCAAGAACATCATGCATCGGAAGGGTGCGAAGGACGCCAAGCGCGCCCGCATCTTCACCAAGCTTGCCCGCGAAATCACCGTCGCCGCCAAGCTCGGTCTGCCCGACCCGGCCTACAACGCCCGCCTGCGCGCCGCGATCATCGCCGCCAAGGCGGAGAGCATGCCGAAGGACAATATCGACCGCGCGATCAAGAAGGCGTCGGGCGCCGACACGGAGAACTTCGACGAGGTGCGCTACGAGGGTTATGGCCCCGGCAAGGTCGCGCTGATCGTCGAGGCACTGACCGACAACCGCAACCGCACGGCCTCGGAGCTGCGCACGATCTTCACCAAGAACGGCGGCACGATTGGCGAGACCGTGGTGTTCAATTTCCAGCGCATCGGCGTGATCCATTACCCGGCGGCCGTCGGCAGTGAAGACAAGGTGATGGAAGCGGCGATCAATGCCGGCGCCGACGATGTGGCTTCCGGTGCGGGCGGGCACGACATCACCTGCGCGCCGGACAGCCTGCATGCGGTGCAGAAGGAACTGGAAGCGGCGCTCGGCGAGCCGGAGACGGCGCGCCTGGATTGGAAGCCGAACATGACGGTCACGGTGACCGGCGATGTCGCGGAAGAACTGGTTGGGTTGCTGGAAGCTCTTGATGACAACGACGACGTCCAGCGCGTCGCGGGTAACTATGAAATTCCCGATGAGGTCATGGCCAAACTCGCCGGCTGACGGTTCGTCCCGCCGCACGGTGCGCATCCTCGGGATAGATCCGGGCTTGCGGCACACCGGCTGGGGTGTGATCGACGCTGTCGACAATCGATTGCAGTTCGTCGCCGACGGGGTGGTGGAACCCGACCCGGGTGCGACCCTGGCGGAGCGGCTGCGGCTGCTGTTCGTCGCCGTGCAGGAACTGGTCGCGACCTATGCGCCGCACGAGTGCGCGATCGAAGACACCTTCGTGAACCAGAACCCGACCTCGACCTTGAAGCTCGGACACGCGCGCGCCGCCGCCATGCTGGCGCCGGCGGTGGCGGGGATCATCGTCGCGGAATACAAGCCGAACCTGGTGAAGAAGTCGGTGGTCGGCGCGGGCCATGCGGACAAGCAGCAGGTCGTGGCCATGATCAAGATCCTGCTGCCGGGCTGCGGCGCGGTGAGCACGGATTCCGCCGACGCATTGGCTGTCGCCGTGTGCCACGCGCATCTGCGCGCGACGGCGGCCCGCATGGACGCGGCCCTGGCGAAGGCGGCGCAATCGTGATCGCGAAACTGCGCGGACGTGTCGACAGCATCGGCGACGGCGAGGCGGTGATCGACGTGAACGGGGTGGGCTATCTCGTGTTCGCGCCGGCGCGGATGATCGCGGAATTGACGGTGGGCGAGAGCGCCGAGGTTTTCATCGAGACCCACGTGCGCGAGGATCACATCCATCTCTACGGCTTCGCGGCGCCGACGGACCGGGAAACGTTCCGCACGCTGATGACCGTGCAGGGCGTCGGCGCGAAGGTGGCGCTCGCGATCCTATCTGTGTTGTCCGGCGAAGACGCGGCGCGGGCGATTGCCGCGCAGGACTCTTCCGCGTTCCGGCGCGTGTCCGGCGTCGGGCCGAAACTCGCGCAGCGCATCGTGCTCGAATTGAAGGACAAGCTGGTGGCGCTGAGCGCCACGCCGCTGCAGGCGCCCGCCAAAGGCGGTGCGCCAGTGGCCGGCCGCGTGGTCGACGATGCGGTGTCCGCGCTGGTGAACCTCGGTTATGGCCGCACGGAAGCGTTCTCGGTGGTGGCGCGGGTTGTCGCGCAGCTCGGCGCCAATGCGGCGGTGGGCGCGGTGATCCGTGAGTCCTTACGCGAACTCGGCGAGGCAAGCCGTGGGTGAGGAACGTCTCATCGCGCCGGCGCGCCAGGACGAAGACGCGGATGCGTCATTGCGTCCGCAGCGCCTGGGCGACTTCATCGGCCAGAGGTCGATCCGCGAAAATCTCGCCGTGTTCATCGCGGCGGCGCGGGAGCGCAAGGAAGCGCTCGATCACGTGCTGCTCCATGGGCCGCCGGGATTGGGCAAGACGACGCTGGCGCAGATCGTGGCCCGGGAACTCGGCGTAGGGTTTCGCGCAACCTCCGGTCCGATGATCGCGCGGGCCGGCGACCTGGCGGCGATTCTCACCAACCTGCAGCCGCAAGACGTGCTGTTTATCGACGAGATCCATCGCCTCAATCCTGCCATCGAGGAAGTGCTTTATCCTGCAATGGAGGACTTCCAACTCGACCTCATCATCGGCGAAGGACCGGCCGCGCGCTCGGTGCGCATCGACTTGCCGCCGTTCACCCTGGTGGGCGCGACCACGCGCTCCGGATTGCTGACCACGCCGTTGCGCGACCGCTTCGGGATTCCGCTGCGGCTTGAGTTCTACGACGCGGACGAACTGGTGCAGATCGTCAAGCGCGGGGCGCGGGTGTTCGGCATCGAGATCGCCGCCGACGGCGCGCTCGAGATCGCGCGGCGGTCGCGCGGCACGCCGCGTGTGGCGGGGCGCCTGCTGAAGCGCGTGCGCGATTTCGCATCCGTCGACGGCGGCGGGGCGATCACGTCGGCCATCGCCGACAAGGCCTTGAAGCGTCTCGACGTGGATGCGCTGGGCCTGGACGCCATGGATCGGCGCTATCTCGTCTGCATCGCCGAGAATTATGCCGGCGGGCCGGTCGGCGTGGAAACGCTCGCGGCGGCGCTTGCCGAGGAACGCGACACCATCGAGGACGTCATCGAACCGTTCCTGATCCAGCAGGGCTTGCTCCAGCGCACGCCGCGCGGACGCATGATGACGGACAAAGGCTACAAGCAGGTCGGCCTGCCCGCACCAAAACGCGCGACCGCGCAATTTGAGTTGCTACCCGATGGCGGGGAGGGCGCATCGTGAGCGCGCTTCCGCTTCCGACCCAAGGCGTATTCGTAGATGGCAAGCACCTGTTCCCGGTACGGGCGTACTACGAGGACACCGATGCGGGCGGGATCGTTTACCATGCCAACTACCTGCGCTATGCGGAGCGGGCCCGTACGGAAATCCTGCGCGCGGCGGGCATCGACCTCAACCGCTTGAAGGCGGAAGAAAACCTGATCTTCGTGGTCTATCGCGGCGAGGTGAGCTATCGCCGCCCGGCGTATTTCGACGATCAATTGATCGTTGAATCCGAGGTCGCCGAACTTGGCGGCGCGACCGCGGTTATTAACCAAGTCATCCGGCTGATCACCGACGGAACGCGCGGCGAAGAGGTTGCCACCTTTCGGGCCCACGTCGCGGTGATGCAGCCCTCCGGCCGTCCGGGACGTTTCCCAAAGGACTTGCGCCGCCGCATGGAATCACTCACTAGACCCACGCCCTCGACATGACACGGACAGGACAGCGACATGGATAGCACCGTAGCCGGTTCAGCTTTGGCGACCACCACGCTCACGCACTTCTCCGTCTGGGGCCTGTTCCTGCAGGCGGACATGGTGGTGAAGTTGGTGATCATCGGGCTTCTGTTTGCCTCGCTCTGGAGTTGGGCGATCATCTTCGACAAATCCCTGCGGCTGCGGAACCTGTTCAACCAGGCCGAACAGTTCGAGGAGAAATTCTGGTCGGGCGTTTCGCTCGAGGACCTGTTCGAGAAGATTGGCGCGCGCCCCAAAGACCCGATGTCCTCGATCTTCGTGGCGGCGATGCGCGAGTGGCGCCGTTCGTCGGGCAAGGGCGGTCTGCCGCCGGTGGGCGCGGGCAGCCTCGGCGGCGCGTTGATCGCCGACCGCATCGACCGCGTCATGAAGATCAGTCTCGAACGCGAGATGGATCATCTCAACAAGCGCATGATCTTCCTGGCCTCCACCGGATCCGTCGCCCCGTTCCTCGGCCTGTTCGGCACCGTGTGGGGCATCATGAAGACCTTCAACGCCATCGGCGCCGCGTCCGACACCAGCCTCGCCACCGTGGCGCCGGGCATCTCGGAGGCGCTGTTCGCCACGGCGCTCGGCCTGGTCGCGGCGATCCCGGCGGTGGTGGCTTACAACAAGCTGTCGACCGATCTCGGCCGCTACGCGCTGCGCCTGGAGAATTTCGCCGGCGAATTCGGCGCGATCCTGTCGCGCCAGCTGGAAACCCACAAGCTGCCGGCGGAGTAGGTCATGGCCGCATTCATCAAGTCGAACTCCGCCGCCAAGACACGCAGCAGCCGCCGCGGCTTCGCGCCGATGGCGGACATCAACGTCACGCCGATGGTCGACGTGATGCTGGTGCTGCTGGTGATCTTCATCGTCACCGCGCCGCTGCTGACGACGGGCGTGAAGGTCAATCTGCCGCAGACGCGCAATACCAAGTCGCTGCCGCAGGACAACAAGGCGCTGACGCTCTACATCGAGAAGGACGGCACGCTGAGCCTGAACGATGCGAAGGTGGATGCGGATGCGTTGCGCGCGCGGCTCGAAGCCATCCGGCAGTCGAACCCCGAGGTGCGCCTGTACGTCAAAGGCGATGAAGGCGTGTCCTACGGACTTGTGATGCAGGCAACGGCGGCGGTGGTGGCGGCGGGAATCACGCAAGTCGCGTTCATGACCCAGCCCCAGCGGACACCGCCGAAGTAGGAATGTTGCGTTGGCGAAAGCCGAAACCTTCGCTGAACCGGTGATCACACCGATCCGGGGCGACAAAGTCGCCGCCGGTTTCGTGCTGTCGATCCTGTTGCACGCGGCGATCGTCGCCGTGTTCTACGTCTCCTTGCCGTTCTTCAAGAAGGAGCCGCCGGTCGAGACCCCGATCATCGTCGATCTGGTGGAGATCGCCGAGATGACGGCCGCGCCGCCCAAGCCGACACCCGAGGTGGAACCGCCGAAGGAAGAGCCCAAGCCCGAACCGCCCAAGCCCGCGGAAGTCACGCCGCCCGAGCCCGAGCCGCCGCCGCCGGAGCCGCCCAAGAAGGAGACTCCGCCCCCGCCGCCGCCGAAGGACGAGATCGCGGAAATCCTCAAGACGCCGCCACCGCCGCCGCCGAAGCCGACGCCGCCCAAGCCGAAGAAGGACGAGATGGCGCAGCTTCAGGATTTGCTGAAGAGCATGGAGAAGAAGAAGCCATCGCAGGCGCCCGCGACGCCGCAATCGAATGCGCAGGCGACCAACAACCAGGCGCCGGTGGCCAGCGATCGCGCGACCATGTCCGAACTCGACGCCATACGATCGCATATCGAGGGCTGCTGGCGGATCGACCCGGGCAAGGAAGGGATCGAGAAACTTTCGGCTGAAATCCGCGTTTTCATTAATCCTGACGGTAGTGTCGCGCGGGCCGAGATCATTGATCAGTCGCGATTCTTCTTGGATCGCACGTTTGCGTCATTCGCCACCAGCGCCCGGCTTTCGGTGCTTTCCTGCAAAGGCATCCCGATCACGCCGGCGCATTACAATGAGCTCAAGGAAATGACGCTGAATTTCTCGCCTCAGGGCCGGCTCAACTGACACGATGCCGTTGCTTGAAAACCCGACACGCCCCCGCCACAATTCCAGCGCAGCCTTTCAGCGGTCGCCCCTTGGCGCCCGCGGTATCCCCCCGAGCATTAGGACATTCGCTATGGCCTTCATCACCCGCCTGAGACTTGGTGCGGTTCTTGCGGCGTGCGCCGTGTTGCTCACGGCGATCTCGGCCCAGGCGGAAGTCCGCCTCGACATCACGCGCGGACGTGTCGAGCCTATGCCGATCGCGGTGACCGTGTTCCCGGGCGACATCGATCAGACCCGGCAGATCGGCAAGGACATCAGCGCGGTGGTCTCCGCGGACCTGGAGCGTTCGGGTCTGTTCCGTCCGCTCGATCCGAAGGGTTTCATCCAGGATCTCACCTCGCTTGAAGTGCAGCCGCGCTTCGCCGATTGGCGCACGTTGAATGCGCAAGCACTCGTGCAGGGCATGGTGGAAGCGCAGCCGAATGGCCAGTATCGCGTCGCGTTCCGTCTGTGGGACGTGTTCGGCGGCCAGCAGATGGTGGGGCAGGCGTATGTGACGCAGCCCGAGAATTGGCGCCGCGTGGCGCACATTATCGCCGATGCGATCTACACGGCGATCACCGGCGAAACCGGCTACTTCGACACGCGCGTCGTTTACATCGCGGAAAGCGGTCCGGCCCTGAAGCGCATCAAGCGCCTTGCGATCATGGATCAGGACGGCGCGAACCACCGCTATCTCACCGACGGTTCGGCGCTGGTGCTCACGCCGCGCTTCTCGCCGACGCAGCAGGACATCACTTATCTCTCGTACTTCCGCAACGTGCCGCGCGTGTACGTCTTCAACATCGACACCGGCCGCCAGGAAGTGCTGGGCGATTTCCCCGGCATGACGTTTGCCCCGCGCTTCTCGCCGGACGGCAACAAAGTCATCCTGTCCATGGCGGCGGACGGCAACACCGAGATCTACGAGATGGATTTGCGCACGCGCAAAACCGCGCGCTTGACCAACCATCCGGCGATCGACACGTCGCCGTCGTTCTCGCCGAAGGGTGATCAGATCACGTTTGCGTCAGACCGCGGCGGCAGCCAACAGGTCTATGTGATGGCCGCGGACGGCGGAAATCCGACCCGGATCAGCTTTGGGAAGGGCAAATACGGCACGCCGGTGTGGTCGCCCCGTGGGGATTTGATCGCTTATACGAAACAGGAAGGGCAGACCTTCTACATCGGCGTCATGAAGCCGGACGGCTCCGGAGCACGGGATTTGGCCCAGGGCTTCCTCGTGGAAGCCCCGACCTGGGCCCCGAACGGGCGCGTGCTGATGTATTTCGCCCAAAGCCCGAACGGGGGGCGGACCCGGATGTTCTCGATTGACCTAACTGGTTATAACCAAAGGGAAATTGTGACCCCGGGCGATGCTTCCGACCCGGCCTGGTCGCCGTTGATTCCCTAGCTTGCGAACGCTTCAGCCGGGGGTTCTGCATGCGGTGCAGCGAAACCCCCGGCGAATGCCAGCGGCTCCTATGCAACACACCTAAAACAATATAGATTCGATGGGGATAGGGGACGTAGCCGGCCCCTATTGGTCTTGCGTCGTTACGGTTTGCTGCTAAAAGAGTGCCCGCAAGGGGCGCGCTTTTCGCGTAAAAAGCGGCGTCCTGGCCAAGTCAACACCAGTCGAATTAGGGGATACCAGAATGAACCTCCGCTTTTTGGGCGTTATCGCCGTGGCGGTCATGCTCGCCGCGTGCTCGTCGAAGAAAGAAACCTCGCAGGCCACCACTGCTGCTGCGACGCCGCCGCCGGCTGCGACCCGTCCGTCAGGTCCGGCTCCTGACTCCGTCGAATATTTCAACACCGTTGTCGGCAACATGGTCCAGTTCGAGTACGACAAGTCCGACCTGACCCCGGCTGCCCAGGCGATCCTCCGTGGCCAGGCTTCGTGGCTGAACCAGAACCCGTCTCGCACCGTGACCGTCGAAGGTCATTGCGACGAGCGCGGCACCCGCGAGTACAACCTCGGCTTGGGTGAGCGTCGCGCCAACGGCGTGAAGCAGTACCTGGTTTCGCTCGGCCTCAGCGCCGGTCGCGTGAAGACGATCTCGTACGGCAAGGAGCGCCCGGTTTGCGTGTCCTCCGACGAGGCCTGCTACGCGAAGAATCGCCGCGGCGTGTCGGCGGTTCAGTAAGAACCAACTTCTTTCCATCCCCGGCATCTGCCGGGTTGTGACTGGTGTTGCTAGGGCGCGTCGCGATCGGAGGTCCTTCCAGGGCTTCCGGTCGGGCGCGCCCTCACCATTTCCGGCTTCGGCTGAACGCGGTCCGCTGCGCTTTAAGTGCCTACGTTCCGCCGGAATTGACCGGTAAGCTTACTCAGGTCGTTTGAACCACCGCCGCAGATGAGTCGCCCGCGATGAAACGCTTCGTCTCTCCCAGTTTCCTCGGCCTGATCCTTGCCGTGACGCTCGCGTTCGCGCCATCGGCCTTCGCGCAGAGGAAGCCGCCGGCACCGCCGCCGGAGCTGCCGGCCTCCGCATCTGCGCTGGGTGACGTGACGGCGCGCGTGCTGCATCTCGAGCAGATGATCGAGCAGCTCACCGGGCAGAACGAAGAACTGAAATTCCAAAACGGACAGATGACGAAGCAGCTTCAACAGCTGCAAGACGATCTCTCCATGCGTGTCGCCCGCGTCGAAGCGACCCTGGGCGGCGCGCTTCCCCCGATGCCGCAGCCGCAAGCGGCCCCCGTTCCGGGCGCCGCGCCCGGTCCCAATGCCGCCGCCGAACCGGCTGCGCTGGCGCCTGTGATCCCGGCGAGCGTCTCACCGACCGCCGCCGCGATGACCGCGACGCCGGCGTACGACCCGAATGGGCCGATGTCCTCTCCGGTGTCCAAGCAGCCGGATTACTCGATGCCGGCGCCGTCCGCGCAAGCGCCCCAAGCGATCGCGCAGACGGGCCCCGCGTCCACCACGACCCTCGGCAAGGCGCCGACCAATGTCGAAGCGCCGCAGGCCGGTGGCGACAGCACCTTCACCATCCGCACGGACGGCTCGGGCAAACCGCTCGCGGCCGATCCGAACGCACCCAAGGCGCCGCCGCCCGCCCAACCGTTGCCGCCCGCGCCGGCGCCCAAGGCCGCGCCCGCCGGTGGGCCGGTGACCACAGCCGGCCTGAATTCCGCGCCGGCCGCGGTCGCGTTGCCGAACGGAACGCCGAAGCAGCAATACGACTACGCGTTCGATTTCCTGAAACGTCAGGACTACGGGCGTGCCGAAGGCGCGTTGCGCGAGTTCCTGAAGAAGAACCCGAAAGATGCGCTCTCGGGCAATGCGCAATATTGGCTGGGTGAATCCCTCTACGTGCGCGGCGACTATCAATCCGCGGCGCAGGAATTCCTGACCGGCTATCAGACATATCCGAAGAGCGCGAAAGGCCCGGATAGCCTGCTCAAGTTGGGCATGGCCATGTCGCATCTGAATCAGCAGCAGGGTGCGTGCACGGCGCTCGGCCGCATCGCGAAGGAATATCCCGACGCATCGGATCAGATTCGCAACACGGCCAAGGCGGAGCGCACCCGTCTGAAGTGCACCTAATGACGGCGCGGCTCGACACTCGGGCCGCCATCTCCCAAACGGGGGGTCGCGTCTCCGACGCGGATTTCGCCGCCGCGATCGCGCCTTATCTTCCCGATGCGCGGCCCATCGCGGTCGCCGTCTCCGGCGGCGGCGATAGCCTCGCGCTGCTGCATTTGTTGCGCACCCGGGCGCGGGCGCGCGGCGCCGACCTCACAGCACTTACCGTCGATCATGGATTGCGCGACGCCAGCGCCGCCGAAGCGGGACAGGTGGCGGCGTGGTGCGTCGGTCTTGGCGTGCGGCACGTGACGCTGCGGTGGACCGAGGGGCATACGCTTCGCGGCTTGGCGCGCAGCCCGCAAGCCGACGCCCGCACCGCGCGCTACGACCTCATGACCGGCTGGTGCCGGGAGCAGGGGGTCGACACGCTTTGTCTCGCCCACCACGCCGACGATCAGGTCGAAACATTTCTCATGCGGCTCGCCCGCGGCAGCGGTGTGGACGGGCTTGCCGCCATGGCGGCCACCATTGTGCGCGATGGCGTGACGCTCTTGCGGCCGCTGTTGTCCTTCCCGAAGGCGGCGTTGTTGGAGACCTGCCGCGCACTCGGTCAAGCATGGATCGAAGATCCCTCGAACGCCAATCCGGCGGCGACCCGCGTGCGATTCCGCCAGGCGCGCGAACTGCTTGCTGCTGAAGGCCTCACGACCGAGCGCCTGTTGGCGACCGTTAGCCACATGCAGCGCGCGCGCGGCGCGCTGGAAGCCATGGTGGCGGCGTTGCTGACGGAAGGGTGTGTCTGGGATGCGTTCGGTGTCGCGCGGCTCGATGCGGCCCGCATGCTCGCGGCGCCGGAAGAAGTTGCCTTGCGGGCCTTGGCGCAAGTGCTCATCGCCGCATCGGGCGCCGAATTCGGTCCACGTTTCGAGGCGCTGGCGGGTTTGTACGGACGCCTCGCGCGCGGGCCCTGGCGCGATGCGACGTTGCATGGGTGTCAGCTCCAGCGCGACGGCGGCGTGATCGTCGTGTCGCGCGAGGCGGCGGCGATCGCCGACGTTAAGGTGCTCGCGCCGGGAGAATCGGTCCGCTGGGATGGTCGTTTCACGCTCAGCAGCCCGGCCACGGCGCCGTGCAGCTTCCGTGTCACCGCCATGACCGCCGCGGGGTGGGGTGCCCTGAAAAAAGACGACGGTGTGCGCCTTCCACCCGCATTGCGGGCGGGGCTGCCTCTGCTCTCGGACGAACAAGGCCCCTCAATCGTTCCCATTGTGGAATTCTTACGCGAAGACGTGCGGTTAGCGCTCGGTGACCGCAATATCCAGTGCGTGTTCGCACCCCGGCGTCCTGTGGCTGATCTGCCACCGTTCGCAGGGATGTGACGGTCGTGTAACTCATTACGGGCACAAACGTTTTGCTTGCGAAGGTGCTTTGGCGCACTATTTAACCTTCCAGGAGAGTGCCGTAATTTTTGGCGATACGAGCCCCCGCTCGCATCGTTTGGCGGCCGCCCCGGAAATGGTCTGCGAGGGACTGCTTTGAATATCAGCCGTAATTTGATGCTCTGGGTCATCATCCTGGTTTGCGTGGTGGCCCTGTTCCAATTGTTCCAGGGTGCCGCGCCGCGCAGCGCGAGCCGCGAGATTCTGTTCTCGGATTTCATGGCGTCGGTCGAGCGCAACGAGATCCAGGATGTCGTCATCCAGGGCGCCAATATCGCCGGGTCCTTCAAGTCGGGCGGGGATTTCCGCACTTACGCGCCGGAAGATCCGAGTCTGGTGCCGACGCTGCGCGCCAACGGCGTGGCCATCAAGGCC
The DNA here is from genome assembly GCA_965279655.1 of Rhodospirillaceae bacterium. Classification (GTDB taxonomy): domain Bacteria; phylum Pseudomonadota; class Alphaproteobacteria; order Rhodospirillales; family Rhodospirillaceae; genus SCTM01. Next base: position 1,518,016 of record OZ257255.1, on the reverse strand, counting down.
ATGCCCCGCAGCGACAACGAGCTTTCATTCTGGGGGGTGCTGATCTCCTGGTTCCCGATGCTGCTGTTGATCGGCGTCTGGATATTCTTCATGCGCCAGATGCAGGGCGGCGGCGGCAAGGCGATGGGCTTCGGCAAATCGCGCGCGAAGCTGCTAACCGAGAAGCAGGGCCGCGTCACGTTCGAGGACGTCGCCGGTGTCGAGGAAGCCAAGCAGGAACTGGAAGAGATCGTGGAGTTCCTCCGCGATCCGCAGAAGTTCCAGCGCCTCGGCGGCAAGATTCCCAAGGGCGTTCTGCTGGTCGGACCTCCCGGTACAGGTAAGACGCTGCTCGCGCGCTCCATCGCTGGCGAAGCCAACGTGCCGTTCTTCACCATCTCCGGTTCCGACTTCGTCGAAATGTTCGTCGGCGTGGGCGCCAGCCGCGTGCGTGACATGTTCGAGCAGGGCAAGAAGAACGCCCCGTGCATCATCTTCATCGACGAAATCGACGCCGTCGGTCGCCATCGCGGCGCCGGTCTCGGCGGCGGTAACGACGAACGCGAACAGACCCTCAACCAGCTGCTGGTGGAGATGGACGGCTTCGAGGCGAACGAGGGCGTGATCCTGATCGCCGCCACCAACCGTCCCGACGTGCTCGATCCCGCGCTGCTGCGCCCGGGCCGCTTCGACCGTCAGGTCGTGGTGCCGAACCCGGACATCATCGGCCGCGAGCGCATCCTGCAGGTTCACAGCCGCAAGACCCCGCTGGGTCCGGACGTCGACCTGAAGGTGATCGCGCGCGGAACGCCGGGCTTCTCCGGCGCGGACCTCGCCAACCTGGTCAACGAGGCGGCACTGCTGGCCGCGCGCAAGACCAAGCGTGTCATCGGCATGCAGGAATTCGAGGAAGCCAAGGACAAGGTCCTCATGGGCGCGGAACGCCGCTCCATGGTGATGACCGAAGACGAAAAGAAGCTCACCGCCTACCACGAGGGCGGCCATGCGCTCGTGATGCTGCACGTGCCGGGCCACGAGCCCTTGCACAAGGTGACGATCATCCCGCGCGGCCGTGCGCTGGGCGTGACCATGTTCCTGCCGGAACGCGACAAGTACTCCATGTCGCGCCACGAACTGCGCGCGCAGATCGCCAGCCTGTTCGGCGGCCGTGTCGCCGAGGAACTGACGTTCGGCGCTGACAAGGTGACGACCGGTGCGTCGGACGACATTCGCCGCGCCACCGATATCGCGCGCAAGATGGTCACCGAGTACGGCTTCTCCGACAAGCTCGGGCCGCTGCGCTATACCGACAATTCGGGCGAAGTGTTCCTGGGTCACTCGGTCACGCAGACGAAGAACGTGTCCGATGCGACCGCGCGCCTGATCGATGAAGAAGTGCGTGCGTTCGTCGAGGAAGGCGAAGCCACCGCGAACAAGATCATCGTGGATCATCGCGATCAGCTCGAGATCATCGCGCAAGGGCTGCTCGAGCATGAGACCCTGAGCCGCGAAGAGATCGAAGCGCTGCTGCGCGGCGAGACCATCGACAAGTCCGAGAAGACGCCGCGCCCGCGCGATCCGGGCCGCCGCAGCTCGGTGCCGAGTTCCGGCGATGCGCGTCGCAACCCGCCCTTCGGGCAGGAACCGACGCCGCAACCCGGCGCTTAACCAAGAAATCAGACCCCGCTTCGGCGGGGTCTTTTTTTTGTCCTCCGGGTGCCTTACCAACACGCATGTCCGGCGGTCCTTACATCACGCCTCGAGCGCTCATCGCCGGCCCGCGCGCCAAGGACGCGGTGGCGGCGCAACTGGCATGGCCGTTTCTCGGGTCTGAGCGCGCCTTCACGGCAATCGACGTCACGACGGTGCAGGGTCAGCAGACTACGGCGCTGATGACACGGCCGGCCTACGACAATGCGCTGGTCTGCGCGTCTCCTCTGACGGGCCGAGCGATGGATGCGGCGCTGGCTGCGCTCGGGACAGGGCGCGCGGCGTTCGCGGGGCTCGATCTTTCCACGACGCGGATCATGGGGATCGTCAACGTCACGCCCGACAGCTTTTCCGACGGTGGCAAGTTCACCGACACGGATACGGCCATCGCGCACGGCATGAAACTCGTGGAAGAGGGGGCGGACATCGTCGACGTGGGTGGTGAGTCCACCCGGCCGGGCGCGCAGCCGGTCGCGCCCGATGAAGAGCAGCGGCGCGTCATCCCGGTGGTGCGCGCGCTCGCGGAGAAGGGCCTGTGCGTTTCCATCGACACCCGCCATGCCGCCACCATGGCTGCGGCGCTGGCCGCCGGGGCGCGCATCGTCAACGACGTGACGGCGTTCGCCGATCCTGACGCGCTGAAGACGGTCGCGCCGACCAAGGCCGCCGTCATCCTGATGCACATGCAGGGCGATCCCCGCACCATGCAGAAGGACCCGACCTACACCTGGGCCCCGGGGGACGTGTTCGACGTTCTGGCCGGGCGCCTAAAGGCTTGTCGGGACGCGGGAATTGCGGCGGAGCGGATCGCGGTCGACCCCGGCATCGGCTTCGGCAAGACCGAAACCCATTCGGCGCAGATCCTCAATCGCCTCGCGCTCTTTCACGGCCTCGGCTGCCCGGTCGTGGTGGGGGCGTCCCGCAAGCGGTTGATCGCGGCCTTCAGCCAGGGCGAACCGGCGGAGCAGCGCTTGCCGGGGTCATTGGCCATCGCCCTGGGCGCGGCGGAGCAGGGTGTGCAGATCGTCCGCGTCCATGACGTGAAGGAAACGCGACAAGCGCTGGCGGTCCGTCGCATGGTATCATCCACCTGATATTGGCTGCAGAAGCGGCCCGAACTTTCCACCGTTTCATGCATTTACTTCGCATGGCGGGGCGTAGCGGGACTCAAGCATGACTGAGCGGAAGTACTTCGGCACCGACGGCATTCGCGGGCTGACCAATACCGAGCCGATGACCGCCAGCACCGCGCTGCGCCTGGGCAAGGCGGCGGGGCAGCGATTCATCCGCGGCAGCCATCGCCACACGGTCGTCATCGGCAAGGACACGCGCCTCTCGGGCTACATGCTTGAGCCTGCGATGACGGCCGGTTTTACGTCAGTGGGCATGGACGTGATCATTGTCGGTCCGATCCCTACGCCCGCGATCGCCATGCTGACACGCGCGATGCGCTGCGATCTCGGCGTGATGATTTCGGCCTCGCACAATCCGTACGAGGACAACGGCATCAAATTTTTCGGCCCGGACGGGTTCAAGCTCTCCGACGCGATCGAAGTCGAGATCGAGCGCATGATCGATTTGGACAGCAACGATGGACTTGCGGCACCCGATAAGATGGGCCGTACGCTTCGCCTGGAAGACGCGGCGGGCCGCTACATCGAATATACCAAGACCACCTTTCCACGGCACTTGCGCCTGGACGGCCTGAAGATCGTGGTCGATTGCGCCAATGGCGCCGCTTACAAGGTCGCGCCGAAAGTGTTCTGGGAGTTGGGCGCGGAAGTCGTGAAGGTGGGCGTGGAGCCGGACGGCTTCAACATCAATCGCGATTGCGGCTCGCTGCATCCGGAGCGGATGCGTGAACTCGTCCTTGCGCACAATGCGCACCTCGGCCTGGCCCTCGACGGCGACGCGGATCGCGTGCTGTTCTGCGACGAGCACGGCGACATGATCGACGGCGACCAGGTGCTCGCGCTGATCGGCAGCCACTGCAAGCGGCGTGAACAACTCGCGGGCGACACGGTCGTGGCGACCGTCATGAGCAACCTCGGGCTCGAACGCTACCTCACCGCGCAAGGCATCAAGCTGGTGCGCACCAAAGTCGGCGACCGCTACGTCGTCGAGCAGATGCGCGAAAGCGGCTTCTGCCTGGGCGGCGAACAGTCCGGCCACATCATTCTCGGCGACCACGCCACCACCGGCGACGGCATCATTGCCGCACTGCAGGTGTTGGCGGCCCTGGTGGAGTCCGGCAAGCCGGCGAGCCAGACGCTGCGCTGCTTCGATCCGGTGCCGCAGCTGTTGCGGAACGTGCGCTTGGCGCAGACGGCCAGCGCCGACGCGGTGCTGGCGAAGGCGCCTGTTAAGGACGCGATCGCCGAGGTGGAACGCCGCCTGAATGGCCGCGGCCGTTTGGTGATCCGCAAGTCGGGGACCGAGCCGCTCATCCGCATCATGGCGGAGGGCGACGATTCCGGCGAAGTGAATGCGGTTGTCGCGGGCCTCGTGGACGTCATCACGAAGTCGGCTGCCTGATCTTGTGATCGCGCGCGTCCTCATCATCGCGGGCTCGGACTCCGGCGGCGGGGCCGGCATCCAGGCGGACATCAAGACAGTCACGGCGTTGGGTGGATTCGCCATGACCGCGATCACCGCCGTCACGGTGCAGAACACCGTCAGTGTCGCGGCGGTGCATGAAATTCCCGGACCGATCATCGCCGGCCAGATCGAGCATGTGCTCGCCGACCTCGGCGCGGATGTGATCAAGACCGGGATGCTGGCCTCGGTCGAGGTGATCGAGGCGGTGGCCGCGGCACTCCAGCGCGCCAATTCCAAGCAGCCACGTGTGGTCGATCCGGTGATGGTCGCCACGAGCGGCGACAGCTTGCTGAAAGCCAATGCGGTCGATGCCTTGCGCACCAAGCTGATCCTGGGCGCTGCCGTGCTGACGCCGAATCTGCCGGAAGCGGAGGCCCTTACGGGACGGCGGATACGGACGTTGGCCGATATGGACGCGGCGGTAGCGTCTTTGCGCGGGCTCGGCGCGGAGGCGGTGGTGCTGAAGGGCGGCCATGTGGAGGGCGATCTGGTGCGCGATCTCCTGATTGAGCCGAACGGCGTGACCGCATTCGACAGTCCGCGCATTCATAGCCGGGCTACTCACGGCACCGGCTGCACCCTTGCGTCCGCCATCGCGACCGGGATCGGGCAGGGGCTCGCCCTGGAACACGCGGTGGCGCGGGCGCGGGCCTATGTCCGCGAGGCCATGCGGACCGCACCCGGATTGGGGGCCGGGCACGGCCCCCTCAATCATGGGTTCACCGCGCGGTCCTTCGAGGCCTAACCCTTCATTGACGCCCCTCTAGGTGGTTCATAGACTGCGCGCCCTTGTGGCCCCCGGGGTCCCTCCGGCCGGCTGCTTCCCAACCGCGATAGGGGTTTGAGCGCGCCATGTCCGCTAGTCCGAAGCCGTCAGTCCGTCCTGCGCGCACTGAGTTCTCGTCCGGGCCTTGCGCCAAGCGTCCGGGCTGGACCCTCGACGCCCTGAAGAATGCGCTTGTCGGCCGTTCGCACCGCGCCAAGCCGGCCAAGGCGCGCATCAAGCAGGTGCTCGACAAGAGCAAGTCGATCCTCGGCATCCCCGCGGACTACAAGATCGCCATCGTGCCCGCGTCCGACACCGGCGCGGTCGAAATGATCCTGTGGCATGCGCTCGGCGCGCGGCCCGTGGACATGCTCGCCTGGGAAAGCTTCGGCGAAGGCTGGGTCACCGACGTGGTGAAGCAACTGAAGCTGAAAGACACGCGGGTGATCAAGGCCGACTACGGCAAAATGGCCGATCTGGCGTCGGTGGATTTCGATCACGACGTGGTGTTCACCTGGAACGGCACGACCTCGGGCGTGCGCGTTCCCAACGGCGATTGGATCAAGTCCGACCGCAAGGGCCTGACGATCTGCGACGCGACCTCCGCTGTGTTCGCGATGGACCTGCCCTGGGACAAGCTCGATGTCGTCACGTGGTCCTGGCAGAAGGTGCTGGGCGGCGAAGGTGCGCACGGCATGCTCGTGTTGTCGCCGCGCGCGGTGGAGCGCCTCGAGAGCTATACGCCGCCCTGGCCGATGCCGAAGATTTTCCGCCTCACCAAAGGCGGCAAGCTGCAGGACGCCATCTTCGAGGGCGACACCATCAACACCATCTCCATGCTGTGCGTGGAAGACGCGGTGGACGGGCTGGTGTGGGCGGAAGGCCTCGGCCTGAAAGGGCTGATCGCGCGCTCCGAAGCAAACTTGAAAGCGATCGCCGACTGGGTCGCGAAGACGGATTGGGTCGATTTCCTGGCGGAGAAGCCGGAGCATCGGTCCAGCACGTCGATCTGCCTGAAGATCACCGCCGACTGGTTCACCACCCTCGGCAAGGACGAACAAGCAGCCGCGGCGAAGAGCATCGTCACGCTGCTCGAGAAGGAAGGTGTTGCGCTCGACATCGGCGGCTATCGCGATGCCCCGCCGGGCTTGCGCATCTGGGGCGGCGCGACCGTCGACACCAAGGATATCGTCGCTTTGTTGCCGTGGCTCGAATGGGCTCACGGCGAGGTGCAGCCGAAAACGTAGGCGCACGACAAAGACGGCGAGCGCCGCGGCCCTGGGGAGGTGTCCGCGGCGCGCTATTTACGGAACACGTGGGGCCCAAAACTGGGGATGGAGTGTTTGTCGTGTCGAAGCCTAAGGTTCTGATCAGCGATAAGTTGAGCGCGGCGGCGGTTGAGATCTTTAAGAACCGCGGTATCGACGTGGACATCAAGACCGGCCTGAAGCCGGAAGAACTGCTCGCGATCATCAAGGACTACGACGGGCTTGCGATCCGCTCCAACACCAAGGTCACCAAGGCCGTTCTTGAAGCCGCCACGCGCCTGAAGGTCGTCGGCCGCGCCGGCATCGGCGTCGACAACGTCGATGTGGAAGCCGCCACGTCGCGCGGCGTCGTGGTGATGAATACGCCGTTCGGCAACGCGATCACCACCGCCGAGCACGCCATTTCGATGATGATGTCGCTCGCGCGCGACATTCCCGCCGCCAATGCCTCGACCCACGCCGGCAAGTGGGAGAAGTCCCGCTTCATGGGCGTGGAGATTTACGGCAAGACGCTGGGCGTCATCGGCTGCGGCAACATCGGCTCGATCGTGTGCGACCGCGCGCTCGGCCTGAAGATGAAAGTGATCGCCTACGATCCGTTCCTGTCGCAACAGCGCGCGGACGATCTGGGCGTTGAGAAGGGCGACCTGGAGGCGATCTTCGCGCGCGCCGACTTCATCACGCTCCACACGCCGCTGAACGATCACACCCGCGGCATCATCGACGCCAAGAGCATCGCCAAGATGAAGAAGGGCGTGCGCATCATCAATTGCGCGCGCGGCGGTCTCGTCGTGGAAGCCGACCTCAAGGCCGCGATTGAAAGCGGCCATGTCGCCGGTGCGGCCTTCGACGTGTTCGAGGAAGAGCCCGCGAAGACCAATATCTTGTTCGGCATGGAAAAGGTGGTGGCGACGCCGCACCTGGGTGCGTCCACCGACGAAGCGCAGGAAAATGTGGCGCTGCAAGTGGCCGAGCAGATCTCCGACTATCTGCTGACCGGCGCGGTGACCAACGCCCTCAACATGCCGTCGGTGTCGGCGGAAGACGCGCCGAAGCTGAAGCCCTACATGGGGCTCGCTGAACAGCTCGGCAGCTTCGCCGGGCAGATCACCAAGTCCGGGGTGAAAGAGATCACGATCACCTACGAGGGCCATGTCGCGGAATTGAACACTCGTCCGCTCACGGCCGTGGCGCTCAAGGGGCTGCTGGGTCAGCTCATGGAATCCGTGAATATGGTCAACGCGCCCCTGATCGCCCGGCAGCGGGATATCAAGGTGACGGAAGTGAAGCGCGAGACCCATCCGCTCTATCAGACCTTGATGACGCTCTGCATCGTCACCGAACGCCAGACCCGCAGCGTGTCCGGCACGCTGTTCGGCGGCAGCCTGCCGCGCCTGGTGGACGTTAACGACATCCACATCGAGGCCGAAGTCGGCAAGCACATGCTGTACGTCATCAACGACGACAAGCCGGGCTTCATCGGCGCGCTGGGGACCATCCTGGGGCAGGCGGGGGTGAATATCGCCTCGTTCCACCTGGGCCGGGCGGCCGAGGGCGGGGCGGCGCTGGCGCTCCTGAACCTCGATCAGGCTGTGGATGAGTCGGTCCGCGCCAAGGTCGAGGCGCTGCCGCAGGTGAAGCAGGTCCAAACCCTCTCATTTTAACGCTTTTTCGCGGCCAATCCGGCTCATGACAAGGCGGGGAGGGCAGCGTATAACCGCGCGCTCCCCAGGACACCGGCCGGACCATGAGCGATACCCCGAAGACCCTTTTGCCTGAAGGTCTGCACGACCTTCTGCCGCCCGACGCCGCCTTCGAGGCGGAGGTGGTCTATCGGCTTGCCCAGAGTTTCGGCGCCAACGGCTATGAGCTGGTGAAGCCGCCCCTGGCCGAGTTCGAGGACACGCTGCTGGCCGGCGTGGGCACGGCCCTGCGGGAGAGCATCTTCCGCATGCCGGACCCGGTCTCGCACCGCACGCTCGGCTTCCGCGCCGACGTGACGACTCAAGTCGCGCGCATCGCGACGACGCGGTTGGCGTCCCGTCCGCGGCCCCTGCGCCTGATGTACGCTGCCCAAGTGCTGCGCGTGCGCGGCGACCAGCTGGAACCGGATCGCCAGTTCACCCAGGCCGGCATCGAACTCATCGGCGCGGAGACGGGTGCTGCGGACGTGGAAGTGATCGTCGCCACCACGGAAGCGCTCGAGGCCATCGGCGTGAAGAACGTCACGGTCGATCTCGCGCTGCCGACCTTGGTGCCAGCGATCCTGAAAGGTGCGACGGACGTGCAGGGGGATCGCCTGCGCCTGGCGCTCGCGCATAAGGATGTCGCGGAGATTCGCGCCGCCGGCGGCAGCGCCGGTGCGACGCTCTGCGCGCTGGTGGAAGCCTCCGGCGTGTTCGCCGACGCCAAACTGAAGATCGAGAAGCTCACGCTGCCGGCGGAAGCCAAGAGCGAGTGGCAGGGCCTGGTCGCGGTGGCGGAAGCCGTGCGCGCGGCGGCGCCGGACCTCGCGCTGACGGTGGATGCGGTGGAAAGCCGCGGCTTCGAGTATCACACCGGCATCACGTTCTCGCTTTTCGCCAAAGGCGCGCAGCGCGAGATCGGCCGCGGCGGGCGCTACCGTCTGAACCACGGCGATGGCCGCATGGAACCCGCCACCGGCGCGACCCTGGTGGTCGACAATCTTTTGGGCGTCGTGCCACCGTCGCCCGCCGTCAAACGTCTTTGGATGCCCGTGGGCACGCCGCGCGTGACTGTGCGCGACTGGCAGAAGCAGGGCTGGAACGTGGTCGTCGCGCTGGACACCCAAGCCAACGCGGCAGCCGATGCCACGCGCCTCGGATGCAGTCACTATCTCGACCGCGGCAAAGCGGTCGATGCGAAGGGTCAGAAGTCATGAGCAACGTCGCGGTCGTCGGCTCCCAGTGGGGCGACGAGGGTAAAGGCAAGATCGTCGATTGGCTGTCGGAACGCGCCGATATGGTCGTGCGCTTCCAGGGCGGCCATAACGCCGGCCACACCCTCGTCATCGGCGACAAGACCTACAAGCTGAGTCTGCTTCCGTCCGGCGTCGTGCGCGGCAAGCCGTCGTTCATCGGCAACGGCGTCGTGGTCGACCCCTGGGCCTTGCTGGCGGAGATCGAGAAGATCGGCGCGCAGGGCGTGAAGATCACGCCGGAACTGCTCAAGATCGCCGACAACGCCACGCTCATTCTGCCGCTGCACAGCCACATCGACCGCGCGCGCGAAGCCGCTGCCGGCGCCGCCCAGATCGGCACCACGGGCCGCGGGATCGGGCCTGCTTACGAAGACAAGGTCGCGCGTCGCGCGATCCGTGTGTGCGATCTTGCCGACGACGCCGCCATCGCGGGGAAGGTCGAGCGCCTGCTCGGCCATCACAACGCGCTGCTGCGTGGCCTCGGTCAGCCTGAATTGGTCGCAGCGGACTTGATCGCGCAGCTGAAAGAAGTCGCGCCGAAGATCCTGCCGTTCGCCGCGCCGGTGTGGGAAATCCTGCACGAGGCCAAGAAGCGCGGCCGCCGCATCCTGTTCGAGGGTGCCCAAGGCGCCATGCTCGACGTCGATCACGGGACCTATCCTTACGTCACCTCGTCCAACACCCTGTCCGGCCAGGCAGCGGTCGGGTCCGGCCTGGGGCCGGACGCGGTCGGCTTCGTTCTGGGGATCACCAAGGCCTACACCACCCGGGTGGGGTCGGGGCCGTTCCCGAGCGAACTGACGGACGCCATCGGCCAGCTCCTGGGAGAGCGGGGGCACGAGTTCGGGACCGTCACGGGCCGCCGCCGCCGTTGCGGCTGGTTCGACGCCGTCCTGGTCCGGCAGGCCTGCAAGACCGGTGGAATCACCGGGATCGCCCTGACCAAGCTGGACGTCTTGGACACCCTCCCGGAGCTCAAGGTCTGCGTCGGCTATGAGCTAAAAGGTCAGAAAATTCAACGCTTTCCGTCCGGAATGTCGGATCAGGCCGCGATCACGCCAATCTACGAAACCATGAAGGGCTGGGAGAGTTCCACCCGGGGCGCCCGCAGTTGGGGCCAGCTGCCGGCCGAGGCGATCAAGTACGTCCGCCGCATCGAAGAACTGATCGAGGCCCCGGTGGCCCTGCTGTCCACGAGCCCCGAGCGGGAAGACACCATCCTGGTGCGCGACCCGTTCGTCGACTGACCGCTTCCTAAGCCCTTGGTTGGGCTTACGGTAATTGGTTAACAACTCATTAATCCGCGTTGTCGGAAGGCCATTCGTCCGCTACATTAGGACCTGATCACCAGAAAGGTGATCGACTTGTACAGGACTGTGAGCCCATGGCCGAACCGGCCTCGGACTTGCGCGAAGCGCCCCAGCGCGCCCCGGAGTCTGCCCCAACGGCAGCACCCGCGGCAGCGCCTAAACCTGCGCCGGCCCCAGCGCCGTCAGCAGCCGCGGGCGTATTCATTGTCGTCCGCGATCGTTTCACCATCTACTGCGACAAGGCGATCCCTTCGCTCGATATGCCGAACGCCACGGCGTACGAGGTCACGGACCGCAAGCAGGAAGGCCGTCCGCTTTACGCCCTGGTCGTGAAGACGGACATGCCGCCGCGCATCGGCGCGATGCGCATCCTGAAGGGCCTCGAAATTCCTCACGTGCTGCATCTCGTCGATTGGGGCGTGGCGGATTGGCCTCCGGCGGAACGCAAGTGCGTGATCGTGATCTATCACCGGCCCATGGGCGGGCGCGTGATGGACTCCATGGGCGCGGTGTTCCGGCGCATCCCCGATCACCTGTTCGCCAAGAACATCATCAAGCCGCTGTCGGAAGGCCTGGTGGAACTCGCGGTGAAGGGCATCACCCATCGATCGATCCGGCCCGACAACCTCTATTTCATGGATGAAGCCCGCACCAACATCGTGCTGGGGGATTGCGTCACCGCGGCACCTGGGCATGACCAGCCGGTGTCGGTGGAGCCGATCGAATCCGGCATGGCGATGCCGTCGGGACGTGGCGCGGGCAACTTCTACGACGACATGTACGCCTTCGGCGCGACGCTGCTGATGCTGTCGCTCGGGCGCGACACGCTGCAAGGTGTGCCGGACCAAGAGATCATCCGCCGCAAGGTGAGCGTCGGGTCTTACGCCACGCTGGTGGGCGAAGAGCGCGCGCCGGTCGCCGTGCTCGAATGTTTGCGCGGCCTTCTGGCAGACGATCCGGAGCAGCGCTGGCGCATTGAGAACATCGATCTCTGGCTGGCCGGCAAGCGCCTGACGCCGATCCAAGGCAAGGCGGAAGTGCAGGCGCGGCGCGCCTTGCGTCTTGGCGACCAGGAGTTCAATTCCATCCGGCCGCTCAGCTACGCCATGTTCATTAACTGGGACAAGGCGATGAGTGTGATCGCCGACGGTCAGCTGGAGATCTGGCTGCGCCGTCAGTTCGAATACAACGACATGGCGGACGCGGTGTCGGCGGCGATCAAGAATTCGCTGGCCATGCCGAGCGCCATGAAGGGCGAAGCGGATGACGTCCTGATCGCGCGCGTGCTGATGGTGCTCGACTCGCGCGCGCCCATTCGTATGCGCGACTTCCGGGTCAATCTCGACGGCTTCGGGGTGGCGCTGGCGATTGCCATGCTGCGGCGAGACAAGCTCACGCCGTTCGCGGATTTCATCAACAAGGACCTGTGGCGGCACGCTATCGCCGCGCAGCCAAAATTGAACGCGGAGCAGCAGCAGTTCGAGCAGGTCTTCCGCGACCTGAAGAACTACATCAAAGACACCACCATGGGCGCAGGCGTCGAGCGCTGCGTATACGAACTGAACGAGTGGCAATTCTGCATGAGTCCGCTGCTCTCCAACCAGTACGTGATGGAAGTGAAGGGCGTCTTGCCCGCGCTCGACAACGCGGCGAAGACGGTCAACACCAAGATGTGGCCGATCGACCGCCACGTCGCGGCCTTCCTGCGCGCGCGCTACGCCAAGGGTACCCAGGCGCAGCTCGACTCCATGAACGACGCGCGCACAGATCGCGCCACCATCGGCATGTTGAGCACGCTGGCGATCGTGCAGTGGCGTCTTGGACCCGAAGCGCTCTACGGCCTAGCGAGCTGGGTCGGCGGGCTTATGGGGCCGGTGATCAACAGCTACCAGAACCGCAACAAGCGGCGCGAACTCGAGAAGGACATCCCGAAGTTCGTGCGCAAAGGCAATTTGGCCGAGCTGTACAACTATCTCGACAATCCGGAAGAGCGTCAGCGCGACGGCGAAGGCTTCAATTGGGCGCGCACGGAGTTCTCCGCCGCCGACAAACAGATCTACGACCTCGAGCACGGGCAGTTCGACCGGCAGGAATCCGCCATGAAACTCGGACGCCAGGCGGGCGCGGTCTGCGCCGTGGCGATCATGGCGCTGACCGTGGTCGGCTGCATCTTGAGCGAAATAATGTAGGGCCATGTCATGAGGCGCAGCAAATTCCTGCTCTACACCCTGATCGCGCTGCCCATCGGCGCGATGATCATTCCGACGGTGGTCGTGCTGTCCGTGGCGCTGGTTCCGACCGCGGTCGCGTTCATCATGGAGCGCAAGAAGGGCTTCTACGGCGGCATCACGGTCGGCGCGCTCAATCTCGCGGGCACGGCGCCGTATCTCACCGATCTCTGGTTCAAGGGCCACACGGTGGATGCGGCCATCGGCATCATCACCAGCGTGTTGGCTTGGGCGGCGTTCTACGGAGCGGCGGCGGTGGGCTGGGCGATTTACGCCGTCACGCCGAACCTCGTCAGTTCGTTCATGGCGATGACCGCCGGCCGCCAGATCACGACGTTGCGTTCCCGCCAGCGCGAGTTGGTGCAGACATGGGGCCCGGACGTGGAAGTCGTCTACGAGCCCGAACACGTCAAGGCGCAGAACGCCATGACGGGTCCGAAGCCCAGTTCCATGGGCAACCCATCAACGGTCGCCGCGCCCGCGGGTCTGGACTAGTCAGAGCTTCTTGAGGGCCGCGACCAATGCGGCGAAGTCCGCCGGCGGTGGGCGCTCGAAGCGCAGCTGTTTGCCGCTCGTCGGATGCGTGAAGCCCAGGGTGGCGGCGTGCAGCGCCTGGCGTTTGAATGCGGCGACCGTCGCGGCGGCATCCGCCGGCGCCGTCTTCGGTAGTTTCTTCCGTCCGCCGCCATACACCGGATCGCCGATCAGGGGGTGGCCGCGCGAACTCAGGTGCACGCGGATTTGGTGCGTGCGTCCCGTCTCAAGGCGACATTCGATTTGGGCTGCGATGGCGCCGAACGTGGCCCGTATCGCGTAGGACGTTTCCGCATCCTTTCCGCCTCGGCGCACGATGGCCATCTTCTGGCGGTTGTGCGGGCTGCGGCCGATGGCGCCGACGATGGTGCCCTTGCGCGGCGACGGCACGCCCCACACGACGGCGTCATAGTGGCGATCGATGTCGTGGGAGGCGAACTGCGCGGCGAGGGCGGCATGGGCCTCCTCGGTCTTGGCCGCGACGATCAGTCCGCTGGTGTCCTTGTCGATGCGGTGGACGATGCCGGGGCGCATGACCCCACCGATGCCGCGCAAGGAATCGCCGCAGTGGGCGAGCAGGGCGTTCACCAGCGTGCGGTCCGGGCTGCCCGGGGCGGGGTGGACGACAAGCCCCGCCGGCTTGTTGACCACAACCAACTGATCGTCCTCGAACACGATATCGAGTGCGATCGCCTGGGCTTCCACATCGAGCGGCGTGGGCACGGGGATCTCCACGGCGTAAACCTCGCCCGCTTTTACCTTCTGCGACGCATCGGTGACGGGCTTGCCCCCGCGCGTGACCACGCCCTCGGCGATCAGGGCCTGGAGGCGCGCGCGCGACAGGCCGTCCAGGCTGTCCGCCAGCCAACGGTCGAGCCGCGTGCCGGCGGCGTCGTCGGAAACAGTCGCGGAGCGCTCACCCACGCGGCTTGCTCCCGGCGCCTAGCCCGGTGAACATGGCGGCATGACCAATCGATTGGTTCTCACCGCGGCTCAACTCGCGCAGATGACGGCGGCGGCCGAAGCGGCCTTCCCCGAGGAGTGCTGTGGCTTGCTGGTGGGCATGAGCAACGCCGAAGGCGCGGTCGTGTCCGACGTGGTTGCCGCCGACAACGTGGCCGAGGACCGCGCAAGCCGTTTCACCATCGATCCGCAGGCCCAGTTCGACTTGATGCGCCGGTTGCGTGGCCGCGCGTTGCAGGTAATTGGTCACTATCATTCTCATCCCAACGGTGCGTCCGAACTCTCGGCCCACGATCGCGCCATGGCTCACGATCCCGCGGCGGTTTGGGTCGTGATGCCTGTGGCGGAGGCCCAGGCCGGCGCACCGCGCGCCTTCCGTTGCATTACCGCCGATACGGTGGCCGAAATGGCCATCGACGTGCGGTAGTCACCGTACAGGTCGAACATGTTTTCGCCAACCTGTTCAACGAGATGCCCGCGCGTTGTGGGATCGCGGTCGCATCTGGCAAGATGCTCCCAGACCAACCGGAGGGGCACATGACCAACCTATCACGGCGTATCGTACTTGGGGGATCGACCGGGGCGGCGTTGACCAGCGTCATCGGTCCAGCGGCGGCGCAAGAGCGGCCCCTGCGCCTGGCGGCGAACGAAAATCCCTATGGCCCGTGCGAGAGCGCCAAACAGGCGATGGCCGCGGCGATGGTCGACGGCTGGATGTACGACGTGGAAGACATCGGCACCCTCGTCCGGCTGATCGCGGAACGGGAAGGGGTGAAGCCGGAGAACATCGTCATCACCGAGGGTTCAGGCGAACTTCTGAAGATCGCGGGCCTGGCCTACGGCAGCAACGGCGCGGAAGTGGTGTCGGCGTATCCGACGTTCAACCAGCTGCAGGACTACGCGGTTCGCACGGGCGGCCGGTTGGTGAATGTGGAACTCGACAAGGACATGCGCCACGACCTCGCGGGCATGGAAGCCCGGGTTACCAACCGAACCGGCGTCGTCTATGTGTGCAATCCGAACAACCCGACCGGCACGATGGTGGCGCCGGACAAGTTGCGCAGTTTCATCGGCGCGGTGCAGAACCGGGCGATGGTGCTGGTGGACGAGGCCTATCTCGACCTATGCGATGACCCGGCCAAGAATGGGATGATCGATCAGGTGAAGGCGGGCAAGAACGTCATCATCGCGCGCACGTTCTCCAAGGTGCACGGTATGGCGGGCTTGCGCGTGGGCTACGGCCTCGCGCGGGCCGACATCATTTCGCGCCTGAAGGAACTCACCACGTCGTCGCCCAATCGGATGGGCCTGAAAGCCGCCATCGCCAGCTATCAGGATCTCGCGTTCCAGGCGGAGAGCCGGAAACTGGTGCGCCAGGCCGTGGCGCAGACCACGGCGGTGGTGAAGGACCTCGGCTTGCCGTATGCGCCAAGCCAGACGAACTTCGTATTCTTCGACACAGGCCGCCCGCTGACGTTGTTTCTCGCCGGCATGCGGGAGAAGAACATTCAGGTCGGGCGGCCGTTTCCGCCCTATACGACGTGGGCGCGGGTGAGCATGGGGCGCGTCGAGCAGATGCCCAAGTTCTTCGACGCCATGAAGGCGCACTTCAAGAAGGCATAGATCATGTCCCAGCGTATCGCGGTCATCGGTACGGGCTTCACGCCCCAGGGCACGAAAGCGCCGCCGGCGCCGATTGCCGCCGTGGCGGGTGCGGACTTCGCACCTGAACTGGTGGAGACGCGCTATAGCGTGTTTCCGGGTACGCCGTATGACCGTGGGCTCGCGGCGCTGGGATATCTCGACTGTGGGATCGCGGCGGCGGCGGCGGGCTACGCCGGCCTCTTCATCAACACCTTCGGCGATTACGGCATCAACGAATTGCGCTCCGCCGTTTCCATCCCGGTGGTCGGCGCGGGCGAGGCGGCCATGGCCATGGCGTCGACGTTGGGCCGCCGCTTCGCCATCGTCACCATCTGGCCGACCACACTGCGATTCATCTTCGACGAGCGGATCGCGAGCACCGGCATGGCTAACCGCTGCACGGAGGTGATCTCCGTGCTTGCCGCCGATGAAATGAAGGGCCGGGGTGATGCAAGCGATCCCGTGGCGCAGATGCGCGCCGGCAAGGCCGCGGTGATCGACCGCATCGTCACGGCGGCCGAGGGCGCGCTCTCGCACGGCGCGGATACGATCGTGCTGGGATGTACCTGCATGGCGCCGATCGCGAGCCAGATTGCCGCGCGCCTGCCTGTGCCCGTCGTCGATCCGATGACGGCCGGATACAAATTCACCGAGGCGATGGTGTCGCTGAAACTCGCGCAGAGCCCTGTTGCCTATCCGCGCGCGGCGCCGGATCGCCTCGCCGCTGTGGGCAAGCTGCTCAGCGACGGCACGCTGCCCGCGAGCGACCCGGACTGCGACGTCTGCGTGATCGCCGCGGAGTGATTACATCAGGCTGCGGGCGGCGCGGCGCGGCGTCTTCGGCAGGGCCGGCCTGACCACGGCGGTCAGGGCTTGCGACTTCGCGAGCATGAATTTCGAGCGGAACGTCATCCACCAGTTCGGGATGCCGAGCGCCAGCGGTTCGCCGAGGCTATGGCGGAACAGCAGGTCGTCCATCAATGCGCGGGTCGCCGGCGTGGTATCGATGGTCAGGCGTCGCAACAAGACCGCCGTGGCCTCGTCATGGGCCTGCCGGTGGGGATGCAAATTGCTGCGCTCGAGATGGGAAACGATGTCGAATACCAGGCTCGACACCAATCTGTCTTTGCGCCCGGCGGCTTCGTCGACCCGCTCCGCGATTTCGGCCAAGATCTCCATGGCTTCTTCGGCGTCGAACAGTGTGCGGATCAGCGCCGCTTCCTTGCCGACGGCGGCGGCGAAATAATAGTCGTCGATCGGATGCATATCGAATACGGCGCGCCGGATATCGTAGGAGAGTGCACAATCGCCCACGGCTGCCTTCAGGACTTCGCACCACGCGGGGAAGCTGCTGTCGGCGGCCTTGCGCATCGAGACCAAAAACCGCTCGACGGCGCGGGGCGCGGTACACGTACGAAGCGAGTAAGTTTGGCCGAAGGCGTTCATTTACGTTACCATATCTGGTAGCTGCACTTGTTTTACGAACGCGAGGCCACGCCATATGGTTGCGTGTTCATCCTGTTAGAATCCTCGGGGAGGTGGTTAAGTGGTTGAACGGCAACGGCGGCATCCAGACGCCATCCTCGTGCGTGTGCGCGGCGGGACCGGATTTGGATTCACATATCTCTCCGAGGGCGACTTCGATCTCGCCGCCGATCACTTCCTTCTGCCGGCGGTGCAGTACTCCGGCATCGACGTGAACGATATCGATCAGCGTCGCACGCTCGCCTACGACTTCCTGTGGCGCTACTTCGCCAAGCCGCAAGCGAAGGAGTTCTTCCGCGAGAATATCCGCTGGATCGCGGCCGCGGCTGCGCGCGAGAAGTTTCGCGACGAGGCGGAGTTCGGCAAAGTGCCGCGGGTGATGGTGATCGAGCGCCGCGCCGGCGACGACGGGATCGTGATCCGCGCCGCGCCCGAATATCTCGATCACCCGGGCTTTCCGCGCGCGGTGATTGTCGGTATGCACAATTACGGCGGCGGCCCGGCACACTTTTTCGATTCAGATACCGACTATGCGAAAGTAGGCCAGAGCAAGCCGAGCCAGGAGACCTGGTTGCCGCAGATCACCTTCCGTCTCTACGAGGAGACGCCCTCGGTGGTGATGGGCATGCCCAAGCCCGGGAAGGGCGACGACCTCAATGTGGAGTGCGTCGCGCTTTCGTTCGGTGGCGGCGCACGCCTGCGCGAACGCAAAGCCCAGAAGTAGCCGGCGCGGACGTCGTCAGATCAGGTCGGCGCTCAGACCAAGTCGACGCGGGCGGTGATATCGGCCGCGGCGATTCCCTTCGCCAGGACCAACTTGACGAGGCGTGTGTCGAAACTCTCGTCGTTGGCTTCCAGAAGCGCGGCCTCGAACCGGCGCTCCCGCTCGGCCCGTGCGTCGGCGCCGAGTTCGGCTTCGGTATCCGCCGCGCCGATGACACAGAAGGACATCAGGGCCGCGGCCTCCTTCATGCGACGGTCGATATAGCCGCTATCCGCGCCGAGCACGGCTTCCTCCTCCGTGGCCCAGCGATAAATCGCATAGCGCATGCCGTCGTCCACATAGGCCGGATTGACCTTACCCGCGGAGAGGGCGGTATCGAGGGTGCGCAGGGCGCTGCGGCGCTTGCTGCCCAGCCCCAGGGATTCCATCCACGTCATGACAACCTGATTTGCTTCAAAGAAGATGGGATTATCGCATAGGGTTGGCTACATTTCCGCAAGCGCTAAGTGCTTTAAGGGGTCAAGGCGACCGAATGGGCAGACTGCTTGAAGCACGCGCCGTCGTGATCGCCCTGGCCGCCGTGTTCGCCGTCAGCGTCGCGGCGATCATGGGCCTGCAGATCAACCGCGCCCACGACGAAGCGATCCAGCAGGGGTTCCGCGACGCGCGCAACCTGGCCAATACCCTCGCGCAGCATACCCACCAATCGATCTTGGGCGTCGATCTGGTGCTGCAAGGCTTGGCCGCGCCGGAACTCACGCCCCTTCTGCTCGATCCCCAGCGTCTGACGCAAGCGTCGGGCATCCTGCGGAGCCGCGCGCGCATTCTGCCGGGCGTGCTCGGGTTGATGGTGCTGACCGCCGACGGGCGCGTGTTCAACAGCTCGAACGACATCCCGAAAATCGACATGGCGGATCGTCCGGAATTCATTGCTTTGCGCGATGGGACGGCGGACGTCGTGCTGTCGCCGCCGCTGAAGGGGCAGTACGGCTCCAGTAAGGACCTTCCCGTCGTGATCATGTCGCGGCGCATCGAATCCCCCGACGGCAAGTTCCTTGGCACGGCGGAAGCCAGCATTTCCATCGCGTACTACATGGAGTTCTACGGCAACCTCGATATCGGATCCCGCGGCGTGATTCGTGTGGTGCGCAAGGATGGGGTGACCATCATGCGCTATCCGCTACAGGAGAGCATGTTCGGCCGCCCGGCGACCAATTCTTCGCCGGTCTTCGATGCCTACAAGGCGAGCGGTGGGCAGGGCGAACTGTTCTCGACTTACGCCTCGGACGGCGTCCAGCGCCTGACGGCTTTCCGCGATGTCGCGGATATCGAGTTGTTCGTGACCGTCGGTTTGGCGCTCGACGATATCCTCGCGGGCTGGCGGCGCAGCGCGGCCATAGAAGGCGCCGCCGCCGCGGCGTTGATCCTGCTGCTTGCGTCTCTGGTCTATATGGCCAATCGCTTCCTGACCGCCCGCGAGGTCGCCCGCCAGGACGTGACGGCACGGCTCAACCGGCTCGCGGCTTCCTCCGCGGACATCGCCGCCATCCACACCGGCGCGGGTTTGGTCGAGGGCATGCGCCGCATGGTGCAGGAATTGATCCCGGGCGGCGAAGCCGACGTGCGGTTCGCCATGGCGCGGGTCGGTGTGGGGCATGATGCGACGGTCGAGCCGCGGCAGATCACGGTGCCCTTGCAGACGAAAGGCGGCCGCGTCCTCGGAACGCTGCATGTCGCCCGGCCCGATGGACCGGCGCTGACAGACCAGGACGTCGCGGTGCTCATGCAACTCGCGACCATCGGCACGGTGGCGCTGGAAAATGTCGAGTTGCTCGCGGACAGCCAGCGGCTCACGGCACAGGCGGAACGCGCCCGCGCCGAAGAGGCCGAGGCCCGGCAGCGGATCGAAGACGTGTTCGCCACCATGTTGGAAGGCGTCTACACCCTCGATCGGCAAGGGCGCTTTACGTTCCTCAATGACAACGCCGTGGCGATGCTGCGGCGGCCTCGCGAGGAACTGGAGGGCAATGTCTGGTGGGAGGTCTATCCGCTCTGGCGGAACTCCGAACTCGCGCGGATGTTCGACCGGGTAGTCGAGACTCAAACGCCTGCGGAGTACGAGCACGAATACGAAACCAGCGAGGGCACGAAGTGGATGGACATCCGTGCCTTTCCCACCAAGGACGGCTGCAGCGTCTACATCCGCGACATCACCCAGCGCATCGAGACCGAAAGCAAGCTGCGCCAGGCCCAGAAGATGGAGGCCATCGGGCAACTGACCGGGGGTATCGCGCACGACTTCAACAACCTGCTGACGGTCGTGCTGGGCAATATCGACATGTTGGTGGACTCGCTGAACGGGAACCCCCGGATGCAGCGGGTGGCGGAGGTGGCGCGCGACGCGGCTTTGCGCGGCGCGACGTTGATCGCCCGTCTCCTCGCTTTCGCGCGCCGGCAGGCATTGGCGCCGCGGGCGGTCGACGTGAACGCACTGACGCGCAATGTCGAAGACCTGCTGCGCCGCACCATCGGTGAAGCGGTGACGATCAGCTTCGTGCGCGCGCCGGACATGTGGCGGGCGAATATCGACCCGACCCAGATGGAGAACGCGCTGCTTAACCTGGCGCTCAATTCACGCGACGCCATGCCCATCGGCGGCACGCTCACCATCGAAACCGCCAATGCGCATCTTGATCCCGATGCTGGCGAGGATGCCCCGCCGCCCGGCGATTACGTGTTGGTGGCAGTGCGCGACACCGGCACCGGGATGACAGAGGACGTGCGCAGCCGCGCGTTCGATCCTTTCTTCACCACCAAACCGGTCGGGCAGGGCTCGGGGCTGGGCTTGAGTATGGTCTACGGCTTCGTGCGCCAATCCGGCGGTCACGTTCGCATCGAGAGCGAGGTAGGCAAGGGGACGGCGGTGCGCATGTATCTGCCGCGCGCGGGTGTGGCGGAGACTTTGGATTCCGCGGCGCCGGTGGCCGCGGCCCTGCCATCCGGCCACGAGACGGTGCTGCTGGTGGAGGACGACGAATTGGTGCGTGAGCACCTGTCGGAGACCCTCAAGGCCCTGGGCTATGCCATCATTCCTTGCGCCACGGGCCGCGAAGCCATCGACATTGTCAGCGGTGGCGCCCGGGCCGACCTGCTGCTCACGGACGTGATTCTCGGCGCCGGCATGAACGGCCATGGCGTCGCCCAGAAGATCAAGGAACTTCGGCCCGAGATGCCCGTGCTCTACATGTCCGGCTACACCGAGGACGCCATCATCCACGAGGGCAAGCTCAATCCGGGGATCCATTTCATCTCCAAGCCCTTCCGTCGGCAGGAAATCGCGCGCAAACTGCGTGACGTGCTGTCGACACATCGCTGAACCAGTGGGGTGGGGATGACGACCACACCGAAACCGGCCGCGAAGCCGGCGCTGCCGCCGACGCAGACATGCGCCAAATGCGGAGCCGTGTTCCGTTGGGAGCCGAGCGAGCCGACGGTCAAGAACTCGCCGCTGGCGGCGCATCTCGCCAAGCCGAGCGATACTTGCGACTGCGGGTATGGCTCACTTGCGCCGGTACTCGAGGACTAGCTGAAGCGTGAGAGCCCGAGGCCTGACATATCGATCTCCGGCTTTCGTCCGGAGATCAGGTCGGCGATCACCTTTGCGGACCCGCAGGCCATCGTCCACCCGAGTGTCCCGTGGCCGGTGTTGAGGAAAAGATTGTCGTAGGGCGTGCCGCCGAGGATCGGCACAGAGTCCGGCGTGGCCGGTCGAAGTCCGGCCCAGGCATTCACGCTCTGATAGTCCGAGGCCTGCGGAAAGAGTTCGCGCGCGTTGCGAACCAAAGGCTCCACGCGCACAGGATTGAGGTTGGTATCCCATCCCGCGAGTTCGGCCGTGCCGGCCACGCGCATCTTGTTGCCTAGCCGCGAGAACACCATGAAGCGCGTCTCGTCCGTGATGCTGACCCGCGGCGCGGCGTCGTCGCGTTTGACGTCGACCGTGATCGAGTAACCCTTCGCGGGATAGATCGGCAGGTCGATCCCCAAGGGCCGCAGCAATGCGGGCGCATAGCTGCCGAGGCAGACAACGACGCCATCGGGCGTGTAGCGACCGCGATCGGTGATGACTTCGGTGATGCCACCGCGCTGCGCCGCTAGCTTCTGCACCGTCTCGCCGTAGCGGAACGCCACGCCCAGCGTGCTTGCCAGCTTCGCGAGTACGTCGGTGAAGCGATGGGCATCGCCGCTTTCGTCCTCGGGGCTCAACAAGCCGCCTGCGAGATTGTGCGCGTCCCGCAGGGCGGGTTCGGCCGCGATACACTCAGCCGGCGTCAGCACGTTCTGCGGCAGACCGAGTGCGGCGAGTTCGTTGGCCGTGGTGCGCCCCTCGGCAAAGGAGTCCGCCGAACGATAGATGTGCAGGATGCCGCGCAGCTCTTGGGCGTATTGGATGTTGGTGTGCTGCCGCAGCGCCTTCAGCACAGCGCGGCTGTACAGGGCGACGCGCAGCGTCCGGTCCATGTTGATATGCGCGCGCTCATGGGTGCAATTGCGCAGGAATCGCATGCCCCACTTCCAGAGCGAAGGGTCCCAACGCCACGGCTTGAAGAGGAGCGGGGCCTCGGGGGAAAACATCCAGCGGAAGGCCTGCGACGGCACACCGGCGCCGGCCCAGGGCTTGGCGTGGCAGGCCGAGATCTGTGCCCCGTTCGCGAAACTGGTTTCGAGTCCCGGGCCCGCCTGCCGGTCCAGCACAACGACCTGGTGACCCGCCTCTGCCAGGAAATACGCCGTGGTGGTCCCGACGACGCCGGCGCCAAGCACCACGATCTGCACGAAAGACTCCGGGAGTAGGGGGCCAGGGGTATAGTGAAGGTGATCGGCAAGGTAAGATTGTCGGGTTCAGTCGTCCACCCCTGCGGGGTCAAGCCTGCCATGCATGTATCCCACGACAAGCTTCCGAGCGAACTCGCCGTTCTCACGGTCGCGGAAATGTATGCCGCCGATCAGGCGACGATGCGGGCTCGCATTCATAGTCTCACGCTCATGGAGGCGGCCGGCGCGGCCGTTACGGCCGCGATCACGGGCGGATGGTCCCGTCAGCAGGTCACGGTGCTGTGCGGTCCCGGCAACAATGGCGGCGACGGTTATGTCGTGGCGCGGCTGCTGCAAGACGCCGGCTGGCCCGTGCAGGTCGCGCAGTATGAAGGCAACTTGGCCGGCGATGCCGCCGTGAACGCGGACCGCTGGCGTCACGTCGGTGGCAAAGTCGTGCCATTCGCACCCACGGCCATCGACGGCGCGGGCCTCGTGGTCGATGCGCTGTTCGGTGCCGGCCTGAAGCGTCCACTAAGCGCCGACATTCAAGCGGTGCTCGCGGTCGTGCGCACACGTCACCTCCCGTGCATCGCTGTCGATCTGCCGAGCGGGATCGACGGCGAAAGCGGCGAGGTGCTCGGCGGGCACCCCGACGGCGCGGTACAATGCGCCGCGACCGTCACCTTCTTCCGGCCGAAGCCGGCGCATCTTCTGTATCCCGGCCGCGCGTATTGCGGTGCGCTGACGGTCGCCGATATCGGCGTGCCCGCGCGTGTGCTGCAGGAAATCCGGCCCCTGACGGTGCAGAACACGCCGCTGTTATGGCATCTCCCGCGCCCGGGTTGGTCGGATCACAAGTATACCCGCGGACATGCGCTCGTTGTCGGCGGGGCGCGCATGACCGGAGCCGCGCGCTTGGCCGCGCGCGCGGCGCGGCGCATCGGTGCCGGCCTTTTGACGCTCGCGGTGCCGGAGACGGCGGTGCCGATCTACGCCACCTCGGAGCCGGGATGTTTTGTCGAGCCGCGCGGCGAGGGCGACGTTGCAAGCGCGCTTGCGGATTCACGCCGCAACGGCGTCTTGATCGGTCCGGGCTGCGGTCTCGGCGAGACGACCAAGGCGATGGTGCGGCAAATCCTCGCGACGGATCGCCCCGTGGTGCTCGACGCGGATGCGCTCACCAGCTTTGCGGCGACCCCCGATGAACTTTTCGCCATGACCAGCGGCCGCCAGGCGCCCTGCGTCATGACCCCCCATGCGGGTGAATTCGCCCGGCTCTTCGGGCCGACCGAGGGGGGCAAGCTGCGCAGCGCCCGTGCGGCGGCGGCCCGATCCGGCGCCACGATTGTGCTCAAAGGGCCCGATACGGTCGTGGCCATGCCCGATGGCCTGGCGGCCATCGCCACCAACGCCCCGGCCTGGCTGGCAACCGGCGGTTCTGGTGACGTCCTGGCGGGGCTGATCCTGGGCCTGCTCGTCCAGGGGCTGGACACTTGGACCGCAGCGACCGCGGGGGTCTGGCTTCAGGGCGCCGCGGCCACCTATGTGGGCCGTGGTTTGGTGGCCGAAGACCTCCCGGAGGCAATTCCCCGGGTGTTGGCCGCGCTTTAGGCCACTTTTGCGGGTCTAAGTCCTTGCGGAACAGGGCTTGATCCCCCAGCACCTTGTTGGGTATCAACGCCGGTCTTTTTTGGCAGGCCGCTGCGGCGGCCTTACCCCAATGTCAGCGGGTGTGGTGGAACTGGTAGACACGCCAGATTTAGGTTCTGGTGGCCGAAAGGTCGTAGGGGTTCAAGTCCCTTCACCCGCACCACAGACTGACAACGTGACCCTTCCGGCCTTCGCCTTTTGCGGCGGCCGTTAACAGCTAGAGAACAAGAAAACGAGCTCCTCCATGCAAGTCATCGACAAAGCCAGCGACGGTCTGAAGCGCGAATTCAATGTGGTGGTTACCGCCGCCGCCATCGAGGAGAAGGTGGAAGCGCGTCTCACGGAAGTCGGCCAACAGGTCCGTCTGCCCGGTTTCCGTCCCGGCAAGGTGCCGCGTGACATCCTGAAGAAGCGCTTCGGCCAGTCCGTGCGCGGCGAAGTGCTGGAACGCACGATCGATGAGTCGACGCAAGCCGCGCTCACCGAAAAGGCTATCAAGCCGGCGCTGCAGCCCAAGATCGAGCTGGTGAGCTTCGACGAAGGCAAGGACCTCGAGTTCGCGATTAAGGTGGAAGTGCTGCCGGAGATCGCCGCTTCCGACTTCTCGAGCATCGTCCTGTCGCGCGATGTCGCGACCGTGCAGGATTCCGAAGTCGCCAAAGCGTTGGAAACCCTGCAGGGCAGCCGTTCCACGACTGAAGCCGTCACCGAAGCGCGCGCCGCCGCGAACGGCGACGTGCTTGTGACCGATTTCGTTGGCCGTATCGACGGTACGCCTTTCGAGGGCGGCACCGCGCAGGGCGCGTCGATCGAACTCGGTTCGGGCTCGTTCATCCCGGGCTTTGAAGAACAACTGGTCGGCGCCAAGGCCGGTGAGACGAAGGAATTGAAGGTCACGTTCCCGAAGGAGTATCCGGCCGCGGAACTCGCCGGCAAGGACGCGGTGTTCGAAGTGAAGGTGACCGAATTGCGCCGCAAGGTGCTGCCGGAACTCAACGACGAATTCGCCAAGTCGCTGGGCGCCGAGAACCTGGACTCCGTGCGCACGCGCGCGCGGGAGATGCTCCAGGGGCAATACGACGAACTGTCGCGCCTGCGCTTGAAGCGTCAGCTGCTCGACAAGCTCGCCGAATCCCACAGCTTCGCCGTGCCGCAGGGCATGGTTGACGCGGAATTCGACGCGATCTGGCGCCAGGTCGAGGAAGCGAAAAAGGCCGGCCAGCTCGACGCGGCCGACCGCGATAAGAGCGACGAAGACCTCAAGACGGAATACCGCAACATCGCCGAACGCCGCGTGCGCCTCGGCCTGCTGCTGTCCGACGTCGGCACGAAGAACAGCATCACCGTCGCGCCGGAAGACTTCTCGGCGGCTGTGATGGCGGAAGCTCGTCGTTATCCGGGCCAGGAAAGCGCGGTGGTAAACCACTATCAGCGCAATCCCCAGGCGCTGGAGACCCTGCGCGCTCCGTTGTTCGAGGAAAAGGTCGTGGATCACATTCTGGGCAAAGCCCAGATCACCGATAAGGTCGTCACGGCCGAAGAACTCCAAAAGGACGTCGACGCGGCTTAACCGCCCCCTGTCGCGGATAAGCGGCCTTGCGGCGGCCAGCCACCGGACTATTTTAGATCGGAATGCGGTGTGGGCTCGAAACGGGCCCGCGCCGGCTTTCGATCCTTTGCAGGGCGGGACCACCTATGATTCGCGATCGTGACCCCATCGACTTCTACATGAACAGCTTGGTGCCGATGGTGGTCGAACAGACCAATCGCGGCGAGCGGGCTTACGACATCTATTCCCGGCTCCTGAAGGAGCGGATCATCTTCCTGATCGGCGGCGTGAACGATCAGGTCTCGTCGTTGATCTGCGCCCAGTTGCTGTTCCTGGAGTCGGAGAATCCCGGCAAGGACATCTCATTTTACATCAATTCCCCGGGCGGCGTGGTGACATCGGGCCTTGGGATCTATGACACCATGCAGTACATCCGCTGCGATGTGGCGACCATGTGCGTCGGGCAGGCCGCCTCCATGGGGTCGTTACTGCTGACCGCGGGCAAGCCCGGCAAGCGCTATGCGCTGCCGAACTCACGCATCATGATCCATCAACCCTCCGGCGGCTTCCAAGGCCAGGCGGCGGACATCGAGATCCAGGCGCGCGAAATCTTGGCCTTGCGGGCTCGCCTCAATCAGATGTACGTCGACCACACCGGCCAGACGCTGAAGGCTATTGAAAAGGCTATGGACCGCGACAATTTCATGAACGCGGAAGAGGCCAAGGCCTTTGGCCTGATCGACCACGTGGTTAAGGAACGTCCGAAGCTCGATAAGGGCGAGGGCGCCGGGGCCACGGCCTCGGAAAAGAGCGGAACGCCTTAAGATTGTAATTTAAGAAATTTACGCCTCGATTCGACCGGATTGACTACCCTGCGGGTGTGCCGCCGGTCGAATTGAAGCGTTATGGTTCGTGTTAACGGTTGTGCTGCCGAGCGCTTTCTCGCGGGGACTAACGCCTGTTGTGCCCCCCGGAAAGGCTACGTTAACATACCGTATGTTGTAGTTATGAGCCGGAGAAGGCCGTTATCCGGTCCTTTGGCGGAGAGTGAGGCCGATGACCAAATCGTCCGGCAGCGATTCCAAGAACACCCTCTACTGCTCCTTCTGCGGTAAGAGCCAACACGAAGTCCGCAAGCTGATCGCTGGCCCGACCGTATTCATCTGCGATGAATGCGTCGAACTTTGCATGGACATCATCCGGGAAGAGAACAAGACCAACCTGGTGAAATCCCGCGAGGGCGTTCCGACCCCGCGCGATATCCGCAAGGTGTTGGACGATTATGTGATCGGGCAGGAGCACGCGAAGCGCGTCCTCTCTGTTGCGGTGCACAACCATTACAAGCGGCTTTCGGCCTCGTCCAAGAACAACGAAGTCGAGATCTCGAAGTCGAACATCATGCTCATCGGCCCGACCGGCTGCGGCAAGACGCTGCTGGCGCAGACGCTCGCGCGCATCCTCGATGTGCCGTTCACCATGGCCGATGCGACGACGCTCACCGAAGCCGGTTACGTCGGCGAGGACGTCGAGAACATCATCCTGAAACTGCTGCAAGCGGCCGACTACAACGTCGAGCGTGCGCAGCGCGGCATCGTCTACATCGACGAAATCGACAAGATCTCCCGCAAGTCCGACAACCCGTCGATTACGCGCGACGTGTCAGGCGAAGGCGTGCAGCAGGCGCTGTTGAAGATCATGGAAGGCACCGTTGCGTCGGTGCCGCCCCAAGGCGGGCGCAAGCATCCGCAGCAGGAATTTCTGCAGGTCGACACCACCAACATCCTGTTCATCTGCGGCGGCGCTTTTGCCGGCCTCGAGAAGATCATCGGCCAGCGTGGCCGCGGAACGTCGATCGGGTTCGGAGCGGACATCAAGAACGCCGACGATCGTCAGACCGGTGCGATCCTGCGAGAGGTCGAGCCAGAGGATCTGTTGAAGTATGGCCTGATCCCCGAATTCGTCGGGCGTCTGCCAATTCTCGCCACCCTCGAGGACCTCGACGAGCAGGCGCTTGTCGACATCCTGACTCGCCCGAAGAACGCGCTGGCAAAGCAGTACCAGCGGCTGTTTGACATGGAGAATGTGCACCTTACATTTAACGAGGATGCATTGCGGTGTGTCGCGAGGAAGGCCATCACCCGAAAGACCGGAGCGCGCGGTTTGCGGTCGATCATGGAGGGCATACTGCTCGATACCATGTTCGATCTTCCCGGCCTGGAAGGTGTGGAAGAGGTCGTTGTGAACGGCGAGGTGGCCGAGGGCCGAGCAAAGCCCCTGTACATCTACGCGGACCGTCGCGGCGACGTCGGAACTCCGGCCTAAGCTCCGCTTCCGCTTGGAATGCCAAGCGGTTGCCCTTGGAGCCTCGGGCAGAAGCCCTCTCTCAGGCAACGCGATGTTTGTCCGGTTCGTTCCTCCCATAAGAAACATCGGGGGAATGGCCAAACCGACCGCGGATTTCACCGTGGGCGGATGAAGGCCAACCAGGCACGGCGCTCTGCCGCGGACTGGGTGGGAAAGCCAACCGGGGACGGCGTAGCCGCGATCCGGTAGCGAAAGAAGGTGTGAAGTGGTCGAAGCCGTTAAGGGTCAGTTGTTCCCGGTTCTTCCGTTGCGGGACATCGTCGTGTTCCCGCACATGATCGTGCCGCTGTTCGTGGGCCGCGAGAAGTCCGTGCGCGCCCTTGAAGACGTGATGGCCGACGATAAGCAGATCCTGCTCGTGGCCCAGAAGGATGCGTCACAGGACGATCCGCAGACGAAGGACATCTATGACTTCGGCACGGTGTCGACCGTGTTGCAGCTGCTGAAGCTGCCCGACGGCACCGTGAAGGTGCTGGTCGAGGGCGGCCAGCGCGCGCGCATCACCGGCTATAAGGAAAACGATTCCTTCTTCGAGGCCTACGCCGAATTCATCGACGAGCCGAAGGAAGAGCCGAAGGAACTCGAGGCGCTGGCGCGTTCGGTCGTCTCGCAGTTCGAGCAGTACATCAAGCTCAACAAGAAGATCCCGCCGGAAGTGCTGGTGTCCGTAAACCAGATCGAGAATCCCTCGAAGCTGGCCGACACGGTTGCCTCGCATCTGTCGCTGAAGATCGCCGAGAAGCAGGAGCTGCTCGAGGTAAAGACCGTCTCCGAGCGTCTCGAGCGCGTCTATGGATTCATGGAATCCGAAATCAGCGTGCTGCAGGTCGAGAAGCGCATCCGGAACCGCGTGAAGCGGCAGATGGAGAAGACGCAGCGCGAATATTATTTGAACGAGCAGATGAAGGCGATCCAGCGCGAGCTGGGCGAAAACGACGAAGGCCGCGACGAGGCCACCGAGTACGAAGACAAGATCAAGAAGCTGCGCATGTCGAAAGAGGCGCGGGAGAAGGCCATGGCCGAGCTGAAGAAGCTCAAGACCATGAGCCCGATGTCCGCCGAGGCGACTGTCGTGCGCAACTACCTCGATTGGCTCACCGGCATTCCGTGGAAGAAGCGTTCCAAGGTCACCATCGACCTGAAGGCGGCGAAGGCGCAGCTCGATCGCGATCACCATGGCCTGGAGAAGGTCAAGGAGCGCATCATCGAGTACTTGGCCGTGCAGGCGCGCACAAAGAAGCTGAAGGGCCCGATCCTTTGCCTGGTCGGTCCTCCGGGCGTGGGCAAGACCTCGCTTGGCCGTTCGATCGCGACATCGACGGGCCGTTCGTTCGTGCGCGTCTCCTTGGGTGGCGTGCGTGACGAGGCGGAGATCCGCGGTCACCGGCGTACCTACATCGGCTCCATGCCGGGCAAGATCATCCAGGGCATGAAGAAGGCGAAGACCTCGAACCCGCTGTTCCTGCTCGACGAGATCGACAAGTTGGGCGCGGACTGGCGCGGCGATCCGTCGTCGGCGCTGCTCGAAGTGCTGGACCCGGAACAGAACACGACGTTCCAGGATCACTACCTCGAAGTCGACTATGACCTGTCTGATGTGTTGTTCATCACGACAGCCAACACGCTGCGCATGCCGCAGCCGCTGCTGGACCGCATGGAGCTCATCCGTCTGTCCGGTTACACCGAGGACGAGAAGGTCGCGATCGCGAAGCGCCATTTGATCAAGAAGCAGATGGAAGCCCATGGCTTGAAGAACGGCGAGTTCGCCATCTCCGACGATGCGTTGCGCGACCTGTGCCGCTACTACACCCGTGAAGCCGGCGTGCGTAACCTTGAGCGTGAGTTGGCGAACCTGTCCCGCAAGGCGACGAAGGAGATCGTTCTTCGCAAGCTGAAGAAGGTCGCCGTCACGCAGCGGAACCTCAAGAAGTTCGCCGGCATTCCGAAGTACCGTTACGGCGAGGCGGAGCGTGAGGATATGGTCGGCATCACCACCGGTCTCGCGTGGACCGAGGTGGGCGGCGACATCCTGTCGATCGAAGCCGTGATCATGCCCGGCAAGGGCGCGATCTCGCTCACCGGTCAGCTCGGCGACGTGATGAAGGAGTCCGTGCAGGCGGCCCGCGCCTACGTGCGCAGCCGTGCGCCGGTCTTCGGCATCAAGCAGAAGACGTTCGAGAAGAACGACATCCACGTACACGTGCCGGAAGGCGCGACGCCGAAGGACGGTCCGTCCGCCGGTGTGGCCATGAGCGTGTCGATCATCTCAGCGCTTCTCGGCAACCCGGTGCGCAAGGAAGTCGCCATGACCGGCGAGATCACCCTGCGCGGCCGCGTGCTGCCGATCGGCGGCTTGAAGGAAAAACTGCTCGCGGCGTTGCGCGCCGGCATCAAGACGGTGCTGATCCCGAAGGACAATGAAAAGGATCTCGAGGAGATCCCCGAGAACGTCCGTCGCGATCTGACCATCGTGCCGGTGACCACGGTCGACGAAGTTCTCGTGCGTGCATTGGTCAATCCGCTCGTCCCGATCCTGAAAGGGTCGGAGGAGAGCGAGGAGAGCGAAGCCGCGAAGGGCAAGCCGATCGCCACCGACGACGACGAAGCGCTGGTCACGCACTAAGCGCGCCGCGATTGTTAAAAGAAAAAGGCGGGGATCGCTTTGCGGGCCGCGCCTCTTTCATTATGTGGGCTGGTTGAAAAACCCCGGCTGGCGGGCCAATCCTCGATTGACGCAACCGGAAACTGTCGCCAAACTCCCGCCGGTTTTACAGGGACCGATGGGCGCCGTGTCGCCCGGCTGCGAATCGCCAAGGTCCGAACGTTTCCTTCCTCCATTTCGCGCAACAGGGGTTTTCTATGAACAAGAACGATTTGGTCCAGGTCGTGGCCGACGGTACGCAGCTGAGCAAGGCTGACGCAGCGAAGGCCGTGGATGCGGCGCTCGACGCCATCGGCGCCGCGCTGCGCGACGGCGGCGAGGTGCGCTTGGTTGGGTTTGGGACGTTCTCGGTGTCCGCGCGCGCGGCGTCCGAAGGGCGCAATCCGCGCACCGGCGAGACCATCAAGATCCCGGCCTCGAAGCGTCCCAAGTTCTCCGCCGGCAAGGCGCTGAAGGACATGGTCAACAAGTAGGTTCCGCGACACTATCGATGCGAAAACGCCGGTAGCCTTCACGCTACCGGCGTTTTGCTTTGTGGCGGCGTGAGCGATAGGGTGCGCCGGGCAAGAATGAGCGGCCGGATATGGCGAACGATCTCGAAAAAATAATCCCAGCCGAAGTGAAGAACGACGAGCTGTACGGTGCGCTGCACTGGTTGGCGAAGTCGCTGCCGATTCACACCATCCTGGAGATCGGCGCTTCGAGCGGGGACGGCAGTACCGAGGCGCTGGCGCGCGGCGCGGCGGAAAATCCCCACGGCCCGGTCCTGTATACGATCGAGGTGTCTACGCCCCGCTTCGAGAAGCTCAAGGCGCGCTACGCCGGCAATGCGAAGGTCAAGCCCTACAATTGCTCGTCGATCGCCATTGCTCAGTTCCCGAGCCATCAAGAGGTGGCGTCGTTCTACGAGAACGTCCGTAGTTCGTTGAGGATCGATCCTCTGGAGAAGATCCTGGGATGGCTCGATCAGGATATCGAATATATCCGCGCCAATGCCATTCCTGAAAACGGCATTCAGACGATCAAGCAGGAGAACAACATCACGGAATTCGATCTGGTGTTCATCGACGGCTCCGAATTCACGGGGGAGGCGGAACTGGCGCTCTGCGGCGGCGCGCCCGCCATCGTCCTGGATGACATCGCAACCTTCAAAAATTATCGCAATCACGAGACAATGCTGCGCGAGCCGGCCTACGATATCTGCATCATGAATAAATTCCTGCGGCGAGGATTCTCGGTCTTCCTGAAGCGGTGAGTGCGGCGCCGGGAAAAATCCGGCGATGACAGCTGCTGCTGAAGTGGAATAAGGTGCCGCCGCGGCATTCGGGCGGTTAGCTCAGCTGGTAGAGCATCTCGTTTACACCGAGAGGGTCGGCGGTTCGAACCCGTCACCGCCCACCACGCGCCACTCCCTGACAGTCCGCGGCAGCGCTGAATTCTGGGCCACAGTATGAATGAAGGCGACCACGCAGCCGCGATCCAGGCCCACCTCTCCGGCGACCTGGCCGGGGCGGAGCGCCAATACCGGGAGTTGGTCGCGCAAGGGAGCAAACAAGTTGTCATCCACGCGAATCTTGCCGCGCTGTGCATTGAAAGCGGGAGAGTTGAGGAAGGGCGTTCGCTGGCGCAGCGCGCCACGCAGCTTGACCCGCGCTATGCCGGCGCACATCGCAACTTGGCGATCGCATTGCGGGGGCTGGGCGATCACGAGGGGGCGGTCGCAGCTTTTACCCGGGCTGCAGCCCTCGACCCGAACAACATAGAGAACAGCCTCGACTTGGGTGCGCTGTACCGGCGCCTGCAACGCTTGCCGGAAGCGGAAGCCGCGTACCGCGGTGCGATCGCCGCAAAACCGCGGCATTTCCGCCCTTACATGGAACTCGGGACGCTTTACTACACGGCCGGCCGCATGGACGCGGCGATCCACCAGTTCGAGCAGGCGGTTGCTCTCAAGCCTCATTCGCCCGCGGCGCTGATGAACCTGGCCGTCGCGCTTCAGTTCCAGGGTCGGCTGCCCGAATCGCTCACGTTTGTGCGCCGCGCTCTGGCCGCGAACCCTCGGTCGCAAAACGCCCACAGCAATCTCGTCTATACGCTCTCGTTCGGTCAGTTGGCGTCGGCCGAAGAGATTCTCGCCGCCGCGCGCGCCTTCGAGGCCGCTGTATGCGTGCCCGCGCCCGCGGACCTGAAGCCGCGCTTGATCCCGGCGGGCCGCAAAATCAATATCGGAATCTTGTCGGCGGAGCTCCGGGACAACCATCCGATCCCGTACTTTCTGGAGACCTACTTGCGGCACTACGATCGGGCGAAATTCTCGGTCACGCTTTATCCGACCACCTCAAGCACCGACATACGCCGGGGTGAGCTTCTGGCCTTGGTGGACGGGTCGCGTGATCTGAGCTGTCTCGACGACGCGCAGGCCAAGGCGCTGATTGTCGGAGATGACATCGACATTCTGATCGAGACGACGGGCCACCTGCACGATAATCGCTTACCGCTCATGGCCACGCGCTGCGCTCCGATCCAATGTCACTACATCGGCTTCCACGGCAGCACGGGCATCCGCGCGGTGGACTATTTCATCGGCGATGCGCAACTCACGCCGCCGGAACTCTCATCGCATTTCTCGGAGGAGATCGCACGTTTGTCGCGGCTATGGGTGGCCTATACGCCGCCGAAAGACGCGCCGGAGCCGGCGCAGGAATCGCCGGATGGCCAGACCAATCTCGGAAGCTTCAATAATCTGGCCAAGGTCACGGATGCGACCTTAATTCTCTGGGCGGCGGCCCTGCGCGCTCTCCCCGAAGTGCGGTTGGTCCTCAAGGACCCGAAGATCGGCGATGCGTTCTCCAAGAACCGGGTTCTCAACGGACTCGTGGCGCTCGGTGTGTCAG
Source organism: Rhodospirillaceae bacterium (assembly GCA_965279655.1). Classification (GTDB taxonomy): domain Bacteria; phylum Pseudomonadota; class Alphaproteobacteria; order Rhodospirillales; family Rhodospirillaceae; genus SCTM01. The sequence continues at coordinate 1,483,929 of OZ257255.1, read as the reverse complement.
CCGATCGCATCACCTTCTTCGAGAATGTCCCCAAGTGGGTCGATCACATGAAGCTCTACAATCGCATCGATGTGGCCCTCGATACCGTTCCGCTCAATGGCGGGACGACCACGTTCGATGCCCTGTTCATGGGCACCCCGGTTGTAACGGTGCAGGGCGATTGGGTGGGAGGGCGGCTTTCCAGTGCGATGCTGTCGGCGCTCGGGCGCCCGGAATGGATCGCGGAGAGTCCGGCCGCGTTTGCCGATATCGTCGCACGCATCGTCGCGGACAAGCGCAAACTCAAAGCTCACAAGGAAACCCTGCGCGCCGAAGTGATTTCGAGCCCGCTGTGCGATGGCGCATCCCTGGCGCGCGCATTAGAGGATGCCTTCCAGGGCATGGTGACGCGGCGCAATCGCGAGCACTGGTGAGAGGCTGGACGTGTCATCAGATCCACTTATCAGCGTGATCATCCCGACTTACAACCGCTTCAATTGCCTTGCAGCCTGTCTGGAGAACGTCAAGCAGCAAACCTACAAGAACCTCGAGATAATCATCGTCGACGATTGCTCGACCAAACCATGCCCGTGGGAACGTCTCCACGGCGCAAAGATACTGCGGACGCCTGTGAATCTTGGAGCGCCCGCCGGGGCGCGCAATGTCGGCCTCGCAGCCAGTGCAGGCGAGTATATATGCTTCATCGACGACGACGACGCTTGGCATCCCCACAAGGTCCGACGTCAACTCGACGATCTCATCGCCAATAACTTCCAATTCTCCGCCACCGATGCGCGCGTAGTCATTGACCCGACGCGGCCCGATGACAACCCTCGCGTTCATACGGAGTATTTCAAGAGATTCATGCTGGAGCGGCGCGGTTCAACGACGTTGCCAAGGGTTTACGACTTGGAATTCCTTGCGCAGCACAACTACATCATCAACAGTTCCGTCATGATCGCGCGGGAGGTCTATGAAAAGGTCGGGCCGCTGAACGAGAGCCGGGAATTCTTTTTCACGGAGGACTACGAGTATTGGCGCCGCGTGTTGGCCGCAAACTACAGCTGTCTCTATCTTGACGAGCCCCTGGTCTACTATCGCGCCTTCCGGCCGGTGGCGCTTCCACCGACGCAGCATGAACCGCCAGTGGGGTCCCATGAGTTGTAGGCTCGCGTTATTCTGCATTCTGGCCTTGGCGTTAGGAATGGCCGGTGCCGCTCAGGCGACGCCTGCTGAAGACCTCGCGCGCCGTCCGAACAATCTCGCGCTGTTGCCGGACAAATGGATCGAGACCAAGCCGATCCACCTCACCATCTCCTTCGCACTGAAGACCGCCGCGCCCAACACGGAGGAAGCGAACGAATTTCTCAAGACGCTGCGGTCGAGCATGAAGGCGTTACCGCAGAAGATGGACCTCAAACTCTATCGTCAGCTGACTCCGAACCGTTTCCACTACACCGCCGTCATGACCTTCCCGAACTGGGCGGAGTACCGCGCCCACGAGAAGGACCCGGACTTCATGAAGTACTATCTCGCGCATTGGAAGCCGGCGGTCGGCGAGTCGGAGGAACGCCTCACCGTGGTCGACGACGAGACCGGTAAGTAGCCGCCGCAACGAAGCCCGCAGGGGCACGTTTTCCTCGCGAACAATGTGAGGAACGCGCCATGGCTCGACCGTCCTGGGAAGGCAATCTCCGGCTATCCCTAGTGATGTGCCCCGTAGCGATCTACAACGCCGTGTCGGCGAGCGGCGATGTGCATTTCAACCTGCTCCACAAAGACACCCACAACCGCATCCGGATGGTGCCGCACGATCCGGAACTCGGCGAAGTCGAGCGCAAGGACTTGGTAAAGGGCTATGAGGTGGAGAAGGGCAGCTACGTCGTCCTGACGGACGATGAGATCCGCTCGGTCCGCTTGCCTTCAAGCCGCACCATCGAAATCGAAACGTTCGTCGACGTCGCCGAAATCGACCGGGTGTACTGGGACAACCCCTACTACATGGTGCCGAGCGATGAGAGCGGCACGGAGGCTTTCTGCGTCATCCGCGATGCCATGGCGGAAGCCGGCAAGATCGCGCTCGGCCGCGTCGTGATGCACACGCGCGAGCGCTTGGTCGCCATCGAAGCGCGCGATAACGGACTATTGCTGACGACCTTGCGCACCAAGGACGAAGTGAAGGACCAAAAGACGTTCTTCGAGGGGCTGCCCAAGGCCAAGGCCGACAAGAAGATGATCGACATCGCCGAGAAGATCATCGAGCAGCAGGATGGCGACTTCAATCCGGCGACGTTCAACGATCGTTATGAAGATGCTTTGCGCGACGTCGTCGCCGCGAAGCGCAAGGGCAAGAAGGTCGTCGCTGCCGCGCCGGCGGAGCCGGAGAAGGTCATCGACCTGATGGCCGCCCTCAAGCGCAGCCTGGGCGGGCAGGGCGCGTCCAGGACCCGCGCCGAACGCTTCGTCAAGGCGCGGGGCTCTTCGGACACCGGCAGCCGCAGCCGGACAAAGGCTGCCCCAACCCGCCGTAAGGGGGCGGCCAAGGGCCCGGGGAAGGGATCCGCGCGAAAATCCGCCTGACGCGGGGAACAATCATGCTGTCCGGACGTTCCCCGGTCTCAGACGGAGGGAACCATGGAAAAGTCCCAGGACCAGACGCGCACCGGCCACGGTGTGCCGAGCGAATGGTACGCCATCAATAACGAGCAGCAGCGCGTCATTGGCCCGTTCACCAGCCGCCAGGAATGCGCCACCGCGGTGGCAGGTTTCCTGCCGCTGCGCTGGGACGTCATCCCCGTGAACCGCCGTTCCTGACATCATAACACCACACGCGGCACTGGACGGCCAGTCGCGGGCTTCGGCACACTCGGCGTGCGACTGTTTGCCGATGGACATCCCGTGAGAATTGCCACCGCCGTTCAGGATTTCCTGGTTCGTCATCCGGGATTTCGCCAAAAGCCCGCGACCGGCTTCGGCCTCGCGGTCGTGTGCGTGGCGGTGGCGCTCGGCGTCCGTCTGGCCGCCGGCGAGTACATTGCCGGCGTCCCCTTCATCACGTTCTTTCCGGCCGTGGTGGTCGCCACATTCATCGGTGGCCGCGGGCCCGGCATCGCGGCGGCGGTCCTCGGTGGCTTGGCGGCGTGGTATTTCCTCGTTCCGCCGACCTTCAGCTTTGCGCTGCAAGAAGCGGGCACGATCGCTGGACTGGCGATTTATTTTGTCGTCGCGTTCATGATGGGACTGCTCTTTGACGCACTCATCAAGATCGCGGAGCAGAACGCCGCGCTCGCGCACAAGACCGAGACCCTCCTGCTGGAACTTCAGCACCGTGTGAAGAACCACATCCAGATCGTCGCTTCGCTGCTCAATCTGCAGGCGCGCCGCGCCGATCCCGACGTCGGCGCGGCGTTGACGGACGCGGCACGGCGGATCAACACCCTCTCGTCGGCTTACGCGCACCTGTACCGCTCCGACCTCAAGGTCGATTTCGCCCAGCACCTGCGCGATATCGCCGATGCGGCGGTCAGCGCCGCGCGGGGCCATCGCGCCGTGGATGTGAAAAGCGATGACGTCACCTGGGGCATGGACCATGTGATGCCGGTCTCCCTGATCGCCAGCGAGTTGATCGACAACGCCCTCCGCCATGGCCTGACCGAAGGTCAGGGCAGGGTGGAGGTGACCCTGCACCGCGCCGGGGAGGGGTATGCCCTGCGGGTGGCGGACACCGGCGGGCGTCTGCCGCCCAGGTTCGACCCGAGCCGCAGCACCGGCTTAGGGCTGCAGTTGGTCAATGCCATGGCGCGGCGCGTCCAGGGCGTCCTGCGCACCGAGGCCGGGCCTCAGACCGTCTTCGTGCTGGAATTCGCAGCGCCCGCCGAAAAAGCCGCTTAAGCCACCCGGCCAGGCTGTGGAAAGCGGGGATAACTCCCGAATCTTTCAACTGTCGCGAAACAACTCCGCCCACTTGGCGTTGTATCCATGCCTGTCTACGAGCGACCCCCCTCGCTCTCCCCACTCCCCCTGGGCAGACAGGAATAGAGTACCGGCCCGCAGATTCCCCCCCTCTGCGGGCCGACACTTTTTCGAAACCCAGTGGATCCCTCAGTTGATGCTGGACGCCTCCGGGGCCAGGGCCCCCGCCACGACCGGATGGCGCGGTGGGGCATAAGGCTCCTTGGGACAATACGCGGCGACCCAACGCTTTGGCCGCCATAGTTCATAGCCAAGATCAGCATCATGACGGGCCAAGCAGCCCGCCAAGGCCTGCTCACAGCCCTCGGAATCATCGGCGGCATGAAGGGTGGTGACGTCTCGGATTGTACGATCGCGGGTGATGTAGATGCAGATGTAGCGGCTCAACGACATGGTGATTTGCCCCAGTTCAATGCGTTCAAGAAGCCCTAGCAATCGCTGTGCCATTGGCCGGGCTCAGTGTTTTCAAGCATTTGGGCGCGAGCCGCGGGGGCGGCTGTAAAGTTTCACGCATGAATTCCTGCGCCCCGCCAGTCGGGATGACATGCTGGGTCACGCCGGCATCGACGGCATTCATGGCAGCTCTCGCACGGCAAAACCGGAGCGACAGGACCGGGGGCGGATCGCCAAAAAACTGTGGCGGCTCAAAGCGATTGCCCATGATCTGGGGCGCCGGCGCGCTTGACTCTGTGCGCGCGCGCCGTTTACATCAGCCGCAGTTCACACGGGGCTTCAGCGGGTTCGGGGACCGGCGGCGGGGGCGGCTTTTTTCAAGGCTGCGCGCCGCGATTACGACCAAAACTCGCGATCCAAGCACCCTGCCGTCCCTCCCGGGGCGGCAGCCAGGAAGGAGAACAGGGGCCGATGCCGGACCTGTTGCGCGAGTACCTACCGATCCTCATTTTCATCGGGCTCGCGTTCGGCTTGGCGCTGGTCATTGTGCTCGCCTCCCTGGTGGCGGGTCCGAACCGCCCCGATCCTGAGAAGACCTCGGCCTACGAGTGCGGCTTCGAAGCATTCGACGATTCCCGCTCCAAGTTCGACGTCCGGTTCTACCTGGTGTCGATCCTGTTCATCATTTTCGACCTGGAAGTGGCCTTCCTGTTCCCCTGGGCGGTGACGCTCGGGAAGATCGGCATGTTCGGCTTCTGGTCGATGATGCTGTTCCTGGGCGTGTTGACCGTGGGCTTCATCTACGAGTGGAAGAAAGGAGCCCTGGAATGGGAGTGACCGTTCCGGCAAGCCCGGCGACCGACCCGATCCGGGCGGTGACGACCGAAGACCAGCAGGTCATGGCCCGCGTTGCGGCCGAGCTGCAGGACAAGGGCTTTCTGCTGACCTCGATCGACAAGCTCGCCAATTGGGGCCGCACCGGCTCCATGTGGCCGATGTCGTTCGGCTTGGCATGCTGCGCGGTGGAGATGATGCACTCCGCCATGGCGCGCTACGACCTGGACCGTTTCGGCATGTTCTTCCGCCCGAGCCCGCGTCAGTCCGACGTGATGATCGTAGCAGGCACGCTCACCAACAAAATGGCGCCCGCGCTGCGCAAGGTTTACGACCAGATGCCGGAGCCGCGCTACGTCATCTCCATGGGCAGCTGCGCCAATGGCGGCGGCTACTACCACTACTCCTACTCCGTCGTGCGCGGCTGCGACCGCATCGTGCCGGTGGACATCTATGTGCCGGGATGCCCGCCGACCGCGGAAGCGCTGCTCTACGGCATTCTGCAACTCCACAAGAAGATCCGCCGCGTCGGCACAATTGACCGCTAAGTCGCTGGGTTAATCGATGACTGAGTCTCCCGCCCTGCAGAGCCTGCGCGACGCCGCGGACGTGATCCGTGCCGTGTTGCCGCAATCCGTGCTCTCGGCCGACGTCGTGCGCGACGAATTGATTGTCCGCGTGAAGCGCGACGACATCATCCGCGTATTGCTGGTGATGCGCGACGATCCGCGTTTGTCCTTCAGCCAGCTCAGCGACCTCGCCGGCGTGGACTATCCGAGCCAGCCCGAGCGCTTCGAGGTGGTCTACAACCTGCTCAGCATGTCGCGAAACCAGCGTTGCCGCGTGAAGGTGACCGCAGCGGAAGGCGATCCGGTGCCGTCGGTGACGACCATCCACCCGTGCGCCAATTGGCTCGAGCGCGAGGTGTGGGATCTCTATGGCGTGTTCTTCTCCGACCATCCTGACCTGCGCCGCATCCTCACGGACTACGGTTTCGAAGGGCATCCGCTGCGCAAGGATTTCCCGCTCACAGGGTACGTCGAGGTTCGCTACGACGAACAACAGAAGCGCGTGATCTACGAACCTGTGAAGTTGACGCAGGATTTTCGCACGTTCGATTTCCTCAGCCCGTGGGAAGGCATCAAGCTGCTGCCGGGTGATGAGAAGGCCGCTGCGCCGAAGGCGGGGGCATAACCATGGCCAACGGCGCCGTCACCGACCACGAAATCGAGAACTACACGATCAACTTCGGTCCGCAACATCCCGCTGCCCACGGCGTGTTGCGCCTGGTGCTGGAGATGGACGGCGAGACCATCGACCGCTGCGACCCGCACATCGGGTTGCTCCATCGCGGCACCGAAAAGTTGATCGAGTACAAGACCTACCTGCAGGCGGTGCCTTACTTCGACCGCCTCGACTATGTCTCCCCGATGAACCAGGAACAGAGCTACGCCATCGCGGTGGAGCGCTTGCTGGGCATCGACCCGCCGAAGCGCGCGAAGTACATCCGCATGCTGTTCGCGGAACTCACGCGCATCCTCAATCACATCATGAACATCGCGTCATACGCGATGGACGTGGGCGCCATGACGCCGTTCCTGTGGACCTTCGAGGAACGCGAAAAGCTGATGTTCTTCTACGACGAGGTCTCGGGCGCGCGCATGCATGCGGCTTACGTCCGTCCGGGCGGCGTCGCGCAAGATATGCCCGCTGGTCTCGACGGTCGCATCCGTGAGTGGGCGCTGGCGTTCCCGAAGATCATCGACGACATGGAAGGCCTGCTGACCGAGAACCGCATCTTCAAGCAGCGCACCGTCGACATTGGCGTTGTCAGCAAGGATCAGGCGATCGCCTGGGGCTTCACCGGTCCGAACATCCGCGCCTCTGGTATTCCGTGGGATCTGCGCAAGTCGCAGCCTTACGACTGCTACGAAGAAGTCGAATTCGATGTGCCGATCGGCAAGCACGGCGATTGCTACGACCGCTATCTCGTGCGCGTCGAGGAGATGCGTCAGTCGATCAAGATCATCCTGCAGTGCCTGGACAAGATGCCGTCCGGCCCGGTGCGGGTGAACGACCGCAAAGTGATGCCGCCGCCGCGCGGCGAAATGAAGGGCTCGATGGAAGCCCTCATTCACCACTTCAAGCTTTATACCGAGGGCTATCACGTGCCCGCCGGCGAAGTGTATGCCGCCACCGAAGCGCCGAAGGGCGAGTTCGGCGTGTACATCGTCGCCGACGGCAGCAACAAGCCCTACCGTTGCCGCATCCGGGCGCCGGGATTTGTACACCTCGAGGGAATGGACGCCATGCTGCGCGGCCACATGCTGGCCGACGTGCCGGCGGTGCTGGGTTCAATCGACATCGTGTTCGGCGAGGTCGACCGATGAAGCGCGCCCTCCATCCGGAACAGCCGAGCACCTTCTCCTTCAACACGGAGATGAAGGCCCGCGCCGACCGCATCATCACGAAGTATCCGAAGGGCCGTCAGCAGAGCGCGGTGATCCCGCTGCTCGATCTGGCGCAGCGTCAGGAAGGCTGGGTGACCAAGCCGGCGATCGAACATATCGCCGCGATCCTGGACATGGCGTCGATCCGCGTGCTCGAAGTCGCGACCTTCTACACCATGTTCAACCTGTCTCCGGTCGGGACGCATAACATCCAGGTCTGCACCAGCCTGCCGTGCATGCTGCGCGGCTCCGACGAAGTGCTGCGCGCGTGCAAGGATCGTCTCGGCATCGGTCTCGGCGGCACCACGCCGGACGGCAAGTTCTCCCTGCACGAAGTCGAGTGCGCCGGGGCGTGCGTGAACGCGCCCGTGGTTGCCATCAACGACGATTACTACGAAGACGTCGACGGGGCAGGGGTGTGGAAACTGATTGAAGCCCTCAAGGGCGGCAACAAGCCGACGCCGGGCCCGACGAACGGCCGCGATGCTTCCGCGCCGATTGGTCCCGCGCTCACGCTCACCGATGTGCCGACGGCGCCGGCGGTACAGGATTTCGCAGCCGCCAAGGCGGCATTTGAAAAAGCTAAAGCAGAAGCCGCCGCGAAAGCGGCCGCGCCGAAGACTTAGGGTCCGTGCAGCATGCTCGCCGATAAGGATCGCATCTTCACCAATCTCTACGGCCGCCATGATTGGCGTCTGAAGGGCGCCCGCGCGCGCGGCGATTGGGATCGCACCAAAGACATCCTCGATATGGGTTCGGACTGGATCATCGATGAGATGAAGCGTTCCGGCCTGCGTGGCCGGGGCGGCGCGGGCTTCCCGACCGGCCTGAAGTGGTCGTTCATGCCCAAGACCGAGTCTGAGCGTCCGCACTATCTCGTCGTCAATGCCGACGAAGGCGAGCCGGGCACCTGCAAGGACCGCGACATGATGCGGTTCGATCCGCACAAGCTGGTCGAGGGCTGCCTGATCGCCAGCTTCGCGATGAAGGCGCACGCTTGCTACATCTACATTCGCGGCGAGTTCTACAACGAAGCCTCGAATCTGCAGGTCGCCATCGACGAAGCCTATGAAGCCGGCCTCATCGGCGACAACGCCTGCGGGTCAGGCTGGAAATTCGACCTCTATCTGCATCGCGGCGCCGGCGCTTACATCTGCGGCGAAGAGACCGCGCTGATCGAAAGCCTTGAAGGCAAAAAGGGCCAGCCGCGCTTGAAGCCGCCGTTCCCGGCGGGCGTGGGCCTCTACGGCTGCCCGACCACCGTGAACAACGTCGAGAGCATCGCGGTCGCGCCGACCATCCTGCGTCGCGGCGCGTCCTGGTTCGCGGGCTTCGGCCGTCCGAACAACACGGGCACCAAGGTGTTCTGCATCTCCGGCCACGTGAACAAGCCCTGCAACGTCGAAGAGGCCATGAGCATCCCGCTCAAGGAACTCATCGAGAAGCATTGCGGCGGCGTGAAGGGCGGCTGGGACAACCTGCAAGCCATCATCCCCGGCGGCGCGTCCGTGCCGCTGCTGCCCAAGTCGATCTGCGACACGGTGTTGATGGACTTCGACGCCCTGCGCGATGTGAAGTCCGGGCTCGGCACCGCCGCGGTCATGGTGATGGACAAGTCCGTCGACCTGATCGCCGCGATCTCGCGCCTGTCGGATTTCTACAAGCATGAGAGCTGCGGCCAGTGCACGCCGTGCCGCGAAGGCACCGGTTGGATGGCGCGTGTCATGCGCCGCATGGTGAAGGGCGAGGCGACGCTCGAAGAGATCGATACCCTCGAGCAGGTCACCTATCAGGTCGAAGGCCACACCATCTGCGCGCTGGGCGACGCGGCGGCTTGGCCAATTCAAGGATTGATCCGGCATTTCAGGCCGGAAATGGAACGACGCATCCGCGCTTACCGCGACGCCAAAGTGCGCGCGGCGGCGGCGTAGGGAACGGGATCATGCCGAAACTCACCATCGACGGGATCCAGGTCGAAGTCGCGCCGAACACCACGATCCTCCAGGCCGCGGAGATCGTCGGCTCGGAAGTGCCGCGCTTCTGCTACCACGACCGCCTGTCCATCGCCGGCAACTGCCGCATGTGCCTAGTGGACGTCGAGAAGTCGCCCAAGCCGGTGGCGTCTTGCGCCATGCCGGTGGCCGAGGGCATGGTGGTGCACACCAAGTCGCCGCGCGCCAACAAGGCCCGCGCCGGCGTGATGGAATTCCTGCTGATCAATCACCCGCTCGATTGCCCGATCTGCGACCAGGGCGGCGAGTGCGACCTCCAGGATCAGGCGATGGCCTACGGCTTCGACCGTGGCCGTTTCCATGAGAACAAGCGCGCGGTGCCCGATAAGTACATGGGCCCGCTGGTCGAGACCTCCATGAACCGGTGCATCCATTGCACCCGCTGTGTGCGCTTCGCGACCGAGATCGCCGGCGTGCCGTCCCTCGGCGCGACGGGTCGCGGCGAGGATATGGAGATCACGACCTATCTCGAACAGGCACTTGCCTCCGAACTCTCCGGCAACGTGGTCGACCTGTGCCCGGTGGGCGCGCTCACCAGCAAGCCCTATGCCTTCAACGCGCGTCCTTGGGAGTTGCGCAAGACTGAGTCCATCGACGTGCTGGATGCTGTCGGCACCAACGTGCGCATCGACAGCCGTGGCCGCGAAGTGATGCGCGTGCTGCCGCGCATCAACGAGGACATCAACGAAGAGTGGCTGGCGGACAAGAGCCGCCACGCTTGCGACGGCCTGCGCTATCAGCGCCTCGATCGGCCGTATGTACGCATCGCCGGCAAGCTTCAGCCCGCCACCTGGCAGGAGGCGTTCGACGCCATCGCCGGGCGCATGATGAACCTGTCCGGCGAGAAGATCGCCGCGATCGCGGGCGACATGGCGGACGCGGAGTCCATGTTCGCGCTCAAGGCGCTGATGACCGCGCTGGGCTCACGCAACTTGGATTGCCGCCAGGACGGTGCCGCGTTGGATGCCAACGTGCGCGCGTCCTACATCTTCAACACCACCATCGCCGGCATCGAACAGGCGGACGCGCTCTACATCATCGGGTCGAACCCGCGCAAAGAAGCGCCGATCTTGAACGCGCGCATCCGCAAGCGCTTCCTGAAGGGCAATTTCCCGATCAGCGTCGTCGGCGAGCAGGCGGACCTAACCTACAAGTACGCCTCCCTCGGCTCCGATCTGGGCGCGTTCTTCCAGAAGCCCCCGGCGCCGACGCAGGCGAAGAATCCGATGGTCATCGTCGGCATGGGCGCGCTCGCGCGTCCCGACGGCGCAGCCATCCTCGCCGCCGCGCGCAGCTTCGCCGAAGCCATCGGCGCGGTGAAGGACGGCTGGAACGGCTTCAACGTGCTGCATACTGCTGCGGCGCGCGTCGGCGGTCTCGATGTCGGCTTCGTGCCGGGCATCGGCGGCCGCGACACCCGCGGCATTCTCGATGCCGCCTCCAAGGGCGAGATCGAGGTGGTCTATCTGCTCGGCGCGGACGAGATCGACACCGCCAAGCTCGGCAAGGCTTTCGTGATCTACCAGGGCCACCACGGCGACCGCGGCGCCCATCGTGCCGACATCGTTCTCCCGGGTGCCGCCTACACCGAGAAGGACGGCACCTACGTGAATACCGAGGGCCGCGTTCAGCGCGCCAGCCGCGCCGTGTTCCCGCCCGGCGAGGCGCGCGAGGATTGGACGATCATCCGCGCCCTGTCGGCGACCCTGAACCGCACGCTGCCGTTCGACAACCTCGCGCAGCTGCGCGCGCGCCTCGTCGCCAACCATCCGGTGTTCACGGACCTGGATACGGTGAAGAAGGCGGAGTGGAAGAACTTCGGCAACGCGGGCGCGATCGCCGCGACCCCGGTGAAGTCGCCCATCGACAACTACTACATGACCGATCCGATCAGCCGGGCCTCGCGCACGATGGCGCAATGCACGGAAGAGTTTGTGAACGGCAAGTCCACACAGAAGACCGGCACCCATGGCTGAGTTCGTCGACGGATACGTCATCCCGCTTGCCTGGATCCTCGCGAAGATCCTGGCCTTTGTGATCGTCGTGCTGGTGAGCATGGCGTATCTCACCTATGCGGAACGCAAGATCATCTCGGCCATGCAGATGCGCATCGGCCCGAACGTGGTCGGCCCGTTCGGTTTGCTGCAGCCGTTCGCGGATGCGGTGAAGTTGCTGACCAAGGAAACTATCGTGCCCACGGGCTCGAGCCCTGTGGTGTTCTTCCTGGCGCCGATGCTGACCTTCTCGCTCGCCATGATCGCCTGGGCGGTGATCCCGGTGAGCAAGGGCTGGGTGATCTCCGACCTGAACGTCGGCATCCTGTACCTGTTCGCCGTTTCGTCCATGGGTGTGTACGGCATCGTCATGGCGGGCTGGGCGTCCAACAGCCGCTACGCCTTCCTGGGCGCGATGCGCTCGGCATCCCAAATGGTGTCCTACGAAGTCTCCATGGGCTTCGTGATGATCTCGGTGCTGCTTACCGCCGGGTCCCTGAACCTCACGGAGATCGTCGAGGCGCAGAAGGGGCTGTGGTACTTCATCCCGCACTTCCCGATGTTCATCATCTTCTTCACCTCCGTGCTGGCGGAGACGAACCGTCACCCGTTCGATCTGCCGGAAGCGGAATCCGAACTCGTCGCCGGCTTCATGACCGAATACTCCTCGATGTCGTTCGCCCTGTTCTTCCTCGGCGAATACGCCAACATGATCATGATGTCGGGGATGATCTCGATCCTGTTCCTCGGCGGCTGGTTGCCCCCGTTCGACATGGCGCCGTTTACGTGGCTGCACCCGATCGTCTGGTTCGCGATCAAGATCTGCTTCTGCCTGTTCGTGTTCATCTGGGTGCGCGCGACCTTCCCGCGCTACCGCTACGACCAGCTGATGCGTCTCGGCTGGAAAGTGTTCCTGCCGTTCTCGTTGGTGTGGCTCGTGCTCACCGCGGGCTACCTCGTCTACTTCGGCCGCCTGGCTCAATAAGGATCTGAACCATGGCTTCCATCGGAAACGTCATCAACTCGCTGCTGCTGAAGGAACTCGCTTCCGGCATGTGGCTGACGCTGAAGTACATGTTCGGCGAGAAGGTGACGATCAACTACCCGTTCGAGAAGGGCCCGCTGTCCCCGCGCTTCCGCGGCGAGCACGCGCTGCGCCGCTACCCGAACGGCGAAGAACGCTGCATCGCCTGCAAGCTGTGCGAGGCGATCTGCCCGGCGCAAGCCATCACCATCGAAGCCGAACCGCGCGGCGACGGCAGCCGCCGGACCACGCGCTACGACATCGACATGACCAAGTGCATCTACTGCGGCTTCTGCGAGGAAGCCTGCCCGGTGGATGCGATCGTCGAGGGGCCGAACTTCGAGTTCGCCACCGAGACACGCGAGGAACTGCTCTACAACAAAGACAAGCTGCTCTCGAACGGCGACCGGTGGGAACCGGAGCTGGCGAAGCGGTTGGAACTCAACGCGCCGTACCGCTAGAGCGGGCAGGGGCGGGGTAGGAAGAATATGCGCAACCGGGGTCACATGCGGGGGACACGATGATCGTCGCGTCGCTTGCGTTCTATCTGTTCGCTTTCATGGCCGTCGTCGGCGCGCTGAACGTCATCTTTCAGCGCAACCCGGTGCATTCGGTGCTGTGGCTGATCTTCACGTTCTTCAACGCCGCGGGCTTGTTCGTCCTGCTGGGCGCGGAATTCGTGGCGATGATCCTGGTGGTCGTCTACGTCGGCGCCGTGGCGGTGCTATTCCTGTTCGTGGTGATGATGCTCGACATCAACATTGTCGTGATGCGGGAAGGCTTCCTGCGCTACATGCCCATCGGCGCGCTCATCGGCGTCGTGCTGTTGATCGAACTGGCGCTGGTGTTCGGCGGCTGGGCGATCTCGCCGGCGGCGGAGGGCTTGCGGGTCACGCCGATTGTCGCGGGTGTGTCGAACACCCAGGCGCTCGGCCTCGTGCTCTACACCAAGTACGCCTATCTGTTCCAAGTCTCCGGCATCATCCTCTTGGTCGCCATGATCGGCGCCATCGTGCTGACGCATCGCCGCCGCGCCGGCCCGCGCCGCCAGACCATCGAGAACCAGGTCAACCGGAGTGCCGCGGATACGCTTGAGATCGTGAAGGTCCAGACCGGCCGGGGAGTCTCCCTATGATCCCGGGTCCGCTTGCCATCGGCCTTGGCCACTATCTCACCGTCGCCGCGATCCTGTTCACGCTCGGCATCTTCGGGATCTTCCTGAACCGGAAGAACCTGATCGTCATCATGATGTCGATCGAACTCATGCTGCTGGCGGTGAACATCAACCTTGTCGCGTTCTCCGCGGCCCTTGGCGATCTCGTCGGCCAGGTCTTCACGATGCTGGTCCTGACGGTCGCGGCGGCGGAAGCCGCCATTGGCCTCGCCATCGTCGTCGTGTTCTACCGCAACCGGCGCTCGATCGCGGTCGAGGACATCAACCGGATGAAAGGCTAGGCCGTCCCCATGTTGATGGTCGCTTGCGTCTTCCTGCCGCTGCTCGGCGCCGCTATTGCCGGGTTCTTCGGCCGTTTCATCGGCGATCGCGGTGCGCATATCGTCACCTGCCTGGGCATCGGCCTGGCCGCCGTGTGCTCGATTCCGACATTCATCGATGTCGCCGTGCACGGCCACAGCCATGTCGTGCCGGTGTTCTCGTTCCTGGTCTCGGGCACCTTCGAGGCCGCCTGGGCGCTGCGGTTCGACACCCTGTCCGCCACCATGGTAATGACGGTGACGTGCGTGTCGACGCTCATTCACGTCTATGCCGTCGGCTACATGCACCACGACAAGAGCCAGCCGCGGTTCATGGCCTACCTGTCGCTGTTCTCCTTCGCGATGCTCGCGCTGGTGACGGCGGACAACCTCGTCCAGTTGTTCTTCGGCTGGGAAGGCGTGGGCCTGGTCAGCTACCTGCTGATCGGCTTCTGGTATACCAAGCCCTCCGCGTGCGCGGCGGCCATCAAGGCGTTTGTCGTCAACCGCGTGGGTGACTTCGGCTTCCTGCTCGGCATCTTCGCGGTCTACTACCTGTTCGACGCGGTGACCTTCGACGTCATCTTCGCCGCCGCTCCGGGCAAGGCGGAATCCACCGTCACGTTCTTCTCGCACCAGTGGCATGCGCTCACGATTACCTGCCTGCTGCTGTTCATCGGCGCCATGGGCAAGTCGGCCCAGCTGTTCCTGCACACCTGGCTGCCGGACGCGATGGAAGGCCCGACGCCCGTGTCCGCGCTCATCCACGCCGCGACCATGGTCACCGCCGGGGTGTTCCTGGTGGCGCGCATGTCGCCGCTGTTCGAGTACGCGCCCACCGCCTTGGCCGTCGTCACCATCGTCGGTGCGACCACGGCGTTCTTCGCCGCCACCGTCGGCTGCGTGCAGAACGACATCAAGCGCATCATCGCCTATTCGACCTGCTCGCAGCTCGGCTACATGTTCGTGGCTTGCGGCGTCTCGGCTTACCAGGGCGGCATCTTCCACCTGATGACCCACGCCTGGTTCAAGGCGCTGTTGTTCCTGTCCGCCGGCTCCGTCATCCACGCCATGTCCGACGAACAGGACATCCGCAAGATGGGCGGCATCTGGAACAAGATCCCGATGACCTTCGCCGTGATGACCATCGGCACCATCGCCATCACCGGCATCCCGCCGCTGTCGGGCTTCTTCTCGAAGGACATGATCATCGAGGCCGCCCACGCGTCGACCACCGGCGCCGGCAAGTACGCCTACATCATGACCATTCTGGTGGCGCTGCTGACCTCGTTCTATTCCTGGCGCCTGATCTTCATCACCTTCTTCGGCGTGCCGCGCGCGGACCATCACACCATGGAGCACATCCATGAGAGCCCGTATGTGATGCTGATCCCCCTGTTCGTGCTCGCGCTCGGCGCGGTGTTCATCGGCGGCGGCTTCAACGAGTTGTTCGTCGGCCATGGCCGCGAGCACTTCTGGGGCGAAGCGATCAAGGTGCTTCCGATCAACGACACCATCGAGCGCGCCCATAACGCCCACGAGCCGTTCCTGATCCACTGGCTGCCGCTGATCGTCAGCTTGATGGGTCTCGGCGTGGCCTATTGGATGTACATGGCGCGTCCGGGCACGGCGGCGAAGATCGCCGAGACCTTCCCGGGTCCGTACAAGTTCCTGCTTAACAAGTGGTACTTCGACGAACTCTACGACTTCCTGTTCGTGCGCCCGGCCTTCAAGCTCGGACGCCTGTTCTGGAAGGGTGGGGACGGGGCGATCATCGACGGTCTCGGACCTGACGGCATCTCCTCCGCCGTGTCACGCGCCGCGCGCCGCCTCGGCATAGTCCAGTCGGGCTACCTCTATCATTATGCCTTCGCGATGATCATCGGCATTGCCGGTGTGGTGACGTGGATGGTGGTTCGTGCCGGTGGCTTCAGCCACGGAGTGACGCCATGACGGCGCTGAGCAATTTCATCGACGGCCTGCCGATCCTGTCGCTGGTCACCTTCCTGCCGCTGCTGGGCGCCGCGTTGATTCTCGCGGTGCGCGGCGACGACGAGACCGTCGCCCGTCAGGCCCGCTACATCGCCTTGTGGACGACGCTGCTCACCTTCGTGCTGTCGCTGTTCATCTGGATCGGCTTCAACCCGACCACCTCGGCGTTCCAGTTCGAGGAACGGGCCGAGTGGCTGCCGCAATACAAGATCACCTACCGCATGGGCGTGGACGGCATCTCCATGCTGTTCGTGATCCTGTCCACGTTCCTGATGCCCCTGTGCATCCTCGCCAGCTGGGAATCCATCCAGAAGATGGTGCGCGAGTACATGGTCGCCTTCCTGGCGCTCGAGACCATGATGATCGGCATGTTCTGCGCCATGGACATGGTGCTGTTCTACGTCTTCTTCGAAGGCGTGCTGATCCCGATGTTCTTGATCATCGGCGTGTGGGGCGGCGGACGTCGCGTCTACTCCGCCTTCAAGTTCTTCCTCTTCACGCTGACCGGCTCCGTGCTCCTGCTGGTCGCCATGCTGGCCATGTACTACACGGCCGGCACCACCGACATCCCGACGCTGATGAACACCAAGTTCCCGCTGCCGATGCAGTATTGGCTGTGGCTCGGTCTGTTCGCGTCCTTCGCGGTGAAGGTGCCGATGTGGCCGGTGCACACCTGGCTGCCGGATGCGCACGTGGATGCGCCCACGGCGGGCTCTGTCATCCTGGCCGGCGTGCTGCTGAAGATGGGCGGTTACGGCTTCCTGCGGTTCTCGCTGCCGATGCTGCCGGAAGCGAGCGTGTACTTCACGCCGCTGATCTACACCCTGTCGGTCGTCGCAATCATCTACACGTCTCTCGTTGCCCTCGTGCAGCAGGACATGAAGAAGCTGATCGCCTATTCGTCCGTCGCGCACATGGGCTTCGTGACGCTCGGCGTGTTCTCGGGTACCCAACAGGGCGTACAGGGCTCCATCTTCCAGATGCTCAGCCACGGCGTCGTCTCCGGCGCGCTCTTCCTCTGCGTCGGCGTGGTCTATGACCGCCTGCACACCCGCGAGATCGACCGTTACGGCGGCCTCGCCAACAACATGCCGATGTACGCCTTCGTATTCATGGTGTTCATGCTGGCCTCCGTGGGCCTGCCGGGCACCGCCGGTTTCGTGGGCGAATTCCTCGTGCTCGCGGGCGTCTTCCAGGCGAATTCCTGGGTGGCGCTGCTGGCGGCCACGGGCGTCATCCTCGGCGCCACCTACATGCTCTATCTGTACCGCCGCGTGATCTTCGGCGAACTCACCAAGGCCGACGTCAAGGCGATGCTCGACCTCGATCGCCGCGAACTGGCGATCTTCGTGCCGGTGGTGATCGTGGTGATGTGGATGGGCCTTTATCCGCTGCCGTTTCTGGACGTGATGAACGTCTCGGTCACGGAACTGCTCAACAAGTATCAGGCGGTGGTGGTGAGCACGACCGCCGACGCCGGCCCGATCGGCGGCTCGCTTCTCGCGTGGCTGCGGTAGGGAAGGGGACTAACGAATGACCGCACTTCCCAATTTCGCGCCCGCGCTGCCGGAAATCGTGCTGCTCATCGCCGGCATGGTCTACTTGCTGTTCGGCGTGCTGCGGAACGAAGACTCCACGCAGATCCTCTCCTGGGCGGTCATCGGCATCATGGCGGTGGCGGGTGTGCTGATCTATCGCGCCAGCGGCGCGACGGTCTCCACCTTCAGCGGGATGTTCCTGGTCAACAGTTTCACCACCTACGCGAAGCTGCTCACGCTGCTCGGCGCGGGCCTCACGCTGGTCATGGTGAATTCCTGGGCCCATACGGCCGGGACCGCGCGGTTCGAAATTCCGATCCTGGTGCTGTTCAGCACGGTCGGCATGCTGCTGATGATCTCGGCGAACGACCTCATCGCGCTGTACGTCGGCCTGGAACTGCAGAGCCTGTCGCTCTATGTGCTCGCCGCCGTGCACCGCAACGATCTGCGCGCCACGGAAGCGGGCGTGAAGTACTTCGTGCTCGGCGCGCTCGCGTCCGGCCTGCTGCTTTACGGCGCGTCGCTGATCTACGGCTTCGCCGGCACCACCACGTTCGACGGCCTTGCCGAAGCCACCAAGGGCGGCGCCAACAACATCGGCGTGCTGATCGGGATCGTGTTCGTGATCTCCGGGCTGGCGTTCAAGGTGTCCGCCGTGCCGTTCCACATGTGGACGCCGGACGTCTACGAAGGCGCGCCCACGCCGATCACCGCCTTCTTCTCCGTGGCGCCGAAGATCGCCGGTCTCGCCCTGTTCTTGCGCGTGCTGTACGGACCGTTCGGTCCGATGCTCGCCCAATGGCAACAGGTGATCGAGGCGATCGCGATCCTCTCCATGGCCTGGGGCGCGATCGCCGCCATCGCCCAGCGCAACATCAAGCGCCTGATGGCTTACAGCTCCATCGGCAACGTCGGTTACGGCCTGGTCGGACTTGCCGCGGGCACCATGGAAGGCGCGCGCGGCCTGCTGTTCTTCATGCTCATCTACATCCTGATGAACGTCGGCACCTTCGCCTGCATCCTGGCGATGCGCGTGAACGGCAAGCCGGTCGAGGACATCTCGGCCCTGTCAGGCTTGGCGAAATCGCGTCCGCTCACTGCCTTGGCTCTGGCTGCGCTGATGTTCTCCATGTCCGGCATCCCGCCGCTCGCGGGCTTCTGGGGCAAGTTCTACATCTTCATGGCGGGCGTGAACGCCGGCCTGTACACGCTCTCGGTGGTCGGTGTGCTGTCGAGCGCGATTGCCGCGTTCTACTACCTGCGCATCATCAAGGTGATGTACTTCGACGAACCGGCGCCGGCGCTTGAAACGCCCGACACGTCGACCAGCATTCTGATCGGCGGTGCCAGCATCGCGATGTTGCTGCTGTTCATCGTGCCGTCGCCCATCGCGAACAGTGCCGCTGTCGCCGCCAAGAGTCTTTTCCCCGGCTGAGGCCGGTTTATGCCCGCTTTTACCCAAACCGTACCTGAAACCTGGCGACATATCGCCCACACCAGTCTCGACAGCACCAACGCGGCGCTGAAGCGCATGATTGGCGCGGGCCCCGGAGAGCAAGGGGCGTTGCAGGAAGGCGTGGTCGTCACCGCCGAGCAGCAGACCGCGGGCCGCGGCCGTCAGGGGCGCAGTTGGGCCAGCCCCACGGGCAATCTCTACGCGTCGTTCCTGCTGAAGGCGCCGGCCGATATGGCCGCAGCACCCGAAATCGGTTTCGTCGCGGCGGTGTCCGTTGTCGACGCGTTCGCCGCACCCGGGGTGCGCCTGCGCTGCAAGTGGCCGAACGACATCTTGGCGCACGGCGCCAAGGTTTGCGGCATCCTGCCGGAACTCATCGACGGCTGGATCGTGCTCGGCATCGGCGTGAACCTGCGCCCCATCGGGATCATCGGCGACTATCCCATCACCTCGCTGGCGGAACAGGGGATCGTTCACACGCCCGACGCCGCGCTCGGCGCGCTTGGCGCCACGCTGTCCCGCCGTCTCGCCCAATGGCGCGCCGAGGGCTTCGCGCCCATCGCGGCGGCGTGGAGCGCCGTCGGTCCAACAACCGATGAATCGCTGTCGGTGCGATTACCCGGCGCGACCGTCGTCGCCGGCAAGTTCGCGGGCCTCGACGCGGGTGGCGCATTGCTGCTTGATACCATCCAGGGCGTACGCCGCATCCTCGCCGGGGACGTGCTGTTCGGACCCATAAGTCACGCAGGAGCCGGCTGATGCTGCTCGCGATCGACTGCGGAAACACCAACGTCGTCTTCGCCGTCTATGACGGCGACGTGCAGAAAGGCCAGTGGCGCGCGGCCACCAAGACCGACCGCACCGCCGACGAATACGGCATCTGGCTCACGCAGCTGATGCAGCACGACGGCGTTGATTCCAGCAAGATCACGCACGCCATCGTCGGGTCCGTCGTGCCGGGAAAGAACTTCGACCTCGGCAAACTCTGCGAGAAGTACCTCGGGTGCAAGGCGCGCTTCATCGGCGATCCCAGCTTGAAGCTGAGTTCCTTGGCGAAAGTCGACAACCCGCGCGAGGTCGGCGCCGACCGTATCGTCAATGCGGTGGCGGCCCATGCCACCTACAAAGGGCCGATGATCATCATCGACTTCGGGACGGCCACCACCTTCGACGTCATCGATGGCGAGGGTGACTATCGCGGCGGCTGCATCGCGCCGGGCATTAACCTCTCCATGGAAGCGCTGCATATGGCGACCGCCTTGCTGCCGCGCTTGCAAGTCAGCAACCCGGGTCAGGCGCCGGTTGTGGGCACGACCACGGTCGCGCAGATGCATTCGGGCGTGTTCTGGGGCTACATCGGCTTGATCGAAGGCCTGGTGGGGCGCATCAAGGCGGAACGCAATGAGAAGATGACCGTTGTGGGAACGGGCGGCCTCGCGCCGCTCTTCGCCCAGGCGACATCGGTCATCGAACATATCGACGACGATCTCACTCTGCGCGGGCTACAGCTGATCCATCAGCGCAATCTCTAGGCCCACATGAATCGCCTCCCGGCGCATACATCGGATCTGCCGGCGGGCCTCGACAAGGGCCTGTGGTTCATCCCCTTGGGCGGTGCCGGCGAGATCGGCATGAACCTCAATCTCTACGGCTGCGACGGCAAGTGGCTGATCGTCGATTGCGGCGTCACCTTCGGCGAGGATTCCATCCCCGGCATCGACACGGTATTCCCCGATCCCAGCTTCATCGCCGAGCGGCGCGAGAAGCTTGTGGGGATGATCCTGACCCATGCGCACGAAGATCATCTCGGCGCCGTCTGTTACCTCTGGCCGCTGCTGCGGTGCCCGGTTTATGCCACGCCCTTCGCGGCGGAATTCCTGCGCCACAAGCTGAAGGAAACCGGCCTTGAGGATGAGGTTCCGGTGACGGTGATCCCCCTCGGCGGCCGCATCGAACTTGGCCCATTCACTGCCGACTTCATCACCCTCACGCACTCGATCCCGGAACCGAACGCGCTCGCCATCCGCACCAAATACGGCACGATCTTCCACACCGGCGACTGGAAGTTCGATCCGGACCCCCTGATCGGCGAGGTCACCGACTTCAAGGCCCTGGAGGCCTTGGGCGAGGAGAACGTGCTCGCGCTCATCGGCGATTCCACCAACGCGATGACGGAAGGCGAGGCGGGGTCCGAGGGCGACGTGCGCGACAGCCTGATGGAACTGTTCAAGCGCTTCACCGGCCGCATCATCGTCGGCTGCTTTGCCTCCAACGTGGCGCGCCTGGATTCCATCGCCCGCGCGGCGATGGCGAACGATCGCCATGTGTCGCTGGTCGGGGCATCCCTTTGGCGCATCGCCGAGACCGCGCGGCGCACGGGATACCTCGCGCCCGAGCTGCATTTCATGAAGCCCGAAGAGGCGGCCTACCTGCCGCGGAACAAGGTGCTCTACATCTCCACCGGCAGTCAGGGCGAGGGACGTGCCGCGCTCATGCGCATCGCCATGAACCATCATCCGGATGTGACGCTGGAAGAGGGCGACGTCTGCGTGTTCTCCAGCCGCGTGATTCCGGGCAACGAGAAGGCGATCCACAAGGTCCAGAACCTGCTCGTCGGATTGGGCGTCGAACTCGTCACCACGCGCGATCACTTCATTCACGTTTCCGGCCATCCGGCGCGGGATGAACTCCGCCGCATGTACCAGACCGTGCGTCCGCGCATCGCGATCCCTGTCCACGGCGAAACCATGCATATGCGCGCCCACGCGGCGCTGGCTGCCGAATGCCAGGTGCCCCAACAGGTGCTGGTCGAGAACGGCGCTGCGGTGAAGTTCGACAATGGCCGCGCCCAGGTGATGGGCCGCGTGTGGAGCGGCCGCATGACCTACGAGGATGGCCAGATTCTGTCTTTCAGCGATCCGGTCCTGCGCGACCGCAAGCGCATGTTCTACGAAGGCGCCGCCACCGCGACCGTGGTGCTTGACGACACCGGCGTCGTCATTGGCGATCCACAAGTGGCGGTATTCGGCGTGGTCGATCCGGACGACGAGGAGGGATGGGCGGAGACTTTGGACAACGCCGTCAGACGTCTCCCCAAACGCGCCCGCCTTGACGACGACGCGGTGGAAGAGGCCGTGCGCAGTGCCGTAAGGAAAGCATTCTCACCCCGGAAGCCGGTGGTGAAAGTGCACTTGGTTCGCGTTTAGAAATAACTGTCACCCCGGACAAGGCGCGTAGCGCCGCGATCCGGGGTCCAGGGCCAAGAGCGCAGTGCATGTTACCCTGGATCCCGGCTCTCGCTTCGCTCGGCCGGGATGACGAGGGGGGGTGTGATAACATGGGGCCTTCCATGCGCGTCTGGCAGTTGACCCTCCTCGGTATGTCTCTCGCTCTGTCAGCCTGCCAGTCCAGACCTTCCGTGCCGCCGGACGTAGCGCAGGCCGCCTGCACGGCCCAACGATACATGTCGATCAATGGATTTTTTGCGGCGCCTGCCGAGCGCGCGCGCCTGACGTTCACGCCGGCGGACGAGCGCAAATATTTCGTCAACGGCAAGATCGACTATGAGTGGGTGCTGCGGGATCGTCACGACCACTTCACCGGTGCGTTGCAGGGTGTGCGTGTTCCGGAGGATCGCTCCAAATTTCTCGTGATCTATGGACCAGCGAGCGCTGACCCGAATTGCCTGCACGTTTCTGCAGACGGCCGGATCGCCTATTTCCCCGAGACCGCTTGCGATGAAACGATACCCCTGATCAAGGTCCGCGAATCGCAGCTTTCTTGCGAGGCAAAGTAGCTTAGAATATGGGCTGAACGACCAGAGGACCGTGGAGCTATGATCGGACGCCTGAATCACGTCGCCATTGCCGTCAAAGACCTGGACGCTGCCGCAGCCACCTATCGCGATGTCCTTGGCGCGAAAGTCTCCGCGCCGATGGCATTGCCGGATCACGGCGTGACGGTCGTGTTCGTGGAGTTGCCCAACACCAAGATCGAGCTGCTGCAGCCGCTCGGCGAGAATTCGCCGATCCAGGGTTTCGTGGACAAGAACCCGTCCGGCGGCATGCATCACCTCTGTTTCGAGGTCGACGACATCATCGCCGCGCGCGACAAGCTGAAAGCCGAGGGCAAGCGCGTCCTGGGCGACGGCGAACCCAAGATCGGCGCCCACGGCAAGCCGGTGCTGTTCCTTCACCCGAAGGACTTCGCCGGAACGCTGGTGGAGATAGAGCAAGTCTAAGGAGGTCCGATGCGACTCCCGTTGCTGCTTCTGCTGCTATCGACAACACCCGCCCTCGCGATCGAGCAGATCGTCGTCACGGCGCAGGCCTGCAAGAAGATCGTGGAACACGTCCCGTCCAAGGACGTGGAGTTCAAGCCCGGCGTCGATGTGCGCGGGCGGAAGGTCGCGCCGGCGGACCTGAGCAACAACTACGCCAAGCTGATCCCGGACGAGATCACCATCGAGATCGGCGCCGACCTCGCGGATCGGCTCGGCCGCAAGCGGGCGCGGGACTCAGGCTTGAACCCCCAGTCCGGGGGCCGCCCTACCTTGGGCTACGAGGGCAAGGTCCCGCTCGGGAAGGTCACCGTGAAGGGCAACCGGGTGTTCTGGAACGATGAACCCCTCCAGGGGGATGACGAAGCGGCCCTCGCGGCCTCCTGCCGGAACATCCTGGGGCAGACCGAAGTCGCTAAATAATTGGCGGAATTGCGCCAAACCGGCCCATCGCCTAAGAAGGGGCACCCGTTTTCGCCCCGTTAAGGATACCCGATGCGCCTGTCGCGTTATTTCCTGCCCACCCTCAAGGAAAATCCCTCCGAGGCGCAGATCGTCTCCCACCGCCTGATGTTGCGCGCCGGGATGGTCCGCCAGCATGCCGCCGGCATCTACAACTGGCTGCCGCTGGGCGCCAAGGTGCTGCAGAACATCATCGCCATCGTGCGCGACGAACAGAACGCCGCCGGCGCGCAAGAGATCATCATGCCGACGATCCAGTCCGGCGAGCTGTGGAAGGAAAGCGGCCGCTACGACGACTACGGTCCCGAGATGCTGCGCATCAAGGACCGGCATGATCGCGACATGCTCTATGGCCCGACCCACGAGGAAGTGGTGACGGACATCTTCCGCAACAACATCAAGAGCTATCGCGATCTGCCGAAGAACCTCTACCAGATCCACTGGAAGTTCCGCGACGAGGTGCGGCCCCGTTTCGGCGTCATGCGCGGTCGCGAGTTCCTGATGAAGGATGCCTATTCCTTCGACATCGATTTCGCGCGCTCCAAGCACGCCTACAACCAGATGTTCGTCGCCTACCTGCGCACCTTCGCGCGCATGGGTCTGAAGGCGATCCCCATGAAGGCGGACAGCGGCCCCATCGGCGGCGATATGAGCCACGAGTTCATCGTGCTCGCCGACACCGGCGAAAGCGCTGTGTTCTGCGACAAGGCGTTGCTGGAAAAGCCCGCGCCGCAGAATGTGAACTACGAGACCGACTTGCAGTCCATCGTGGATTCATGGACCAGCATTTATGCCGCCACGGACGAGAAGCACGATCTGGCCCAAGAAGAGAAACTCGGCGCGAACCTGGTGAAGGCGCGCGGCATCGAGGTCGGCCACATCTTCCATTTCGGCGCGAAGTATTCCGAACCCATGGGCGCGAAGGTCACCGGTCCGGACGGCAATCCCGTGACCGTGATGATGGGCTCCTACGGCATCGGCGTGTCGCGCCTGGTCGGCGCGATCATCGAGGCGAGCCATGACGAGAACGGCATCATCTGGCCGGATGAAGTGGCGCCCTTCCAGTTCGGCATCATCAACCTCAAGGTCGGCGACGCGGCCTGCGACGCGGCCTGCGGCGATCTCTACGCCAAGCTCAAGGCCGCCAAGCGCGAAGTGCTCTACGACGATCGCGACGAGCGCGCCGGCGTGAAGTTCGCCGACATGGACCTGATCGGCGTGCCCTGGCAGTTGGTCATCGGCCCGAAGGGCGCTGCCAAGGGCGTGGTGGAAGTGAAACGCCGTGGCGCCGCGGCGAAAGAGGAACTCTCCGCCGACGCCGCTCTCGCCAAAGTGATGGTATAACCATGGCCTTCGGACCCTTCGAACGCATGGTCGCGCTGCGCTATTTGCGCGCGCGTCGGAAAGAAGGGTTCGTTTCGGTCATCGTCGGCTTTTCGTTCCTGGGCATCGCGCTGGGCGTGGCGACCCTCATCATCGTCATGGCGGTGATGAACGGGTTCCGCGCCGACATCATGTCGCGCATCCTCGGCGTCAACGGCCACATCGACGTCTCCGCCCAAACCGCGATCGTGCAGTACGACGACCTCGCCACGCGCATCCGCCAGATCCCCGGGGTGATCGAAGTCGTGCCCCTGATCGAAGGGCCGGTGATGGCCTCCAGCGAACGCTTCGCCGGCGGCGCACTGGTGCGCGGGATGAAGGTGGAAGACATCAAGGCGCGGCCTTGGATCGCCGATCACATCGTCGAAGGGTCCCTCGATGCTTACGGCCGGGAGGAGGGGATCCTGGTCGGGGCGCGCCTGGCGGAGCGCTACGGCGCCGGGACCGGCAAGGACCTCAATCTCATCTCGCCGCGCGGCAATGTGACCGCCTTCGGCACCGTGCCGCGCATGAAGTCCTATCCGGTCGCCGGCGTGTTCAACATGGGCATGAGCGACTTCGATTCCAACATCATCTTCATGCCGCTCGCCCTGGCGCAGACCTATTTCAAGTATCCGGACTCGGTCACGAACATCGAAGTGAAAGTCGCCGATCCGGAACAGGCGCGCTTCATCGCCACCCAGATCGCCACCTTGCAGCCCGGCCTGAAGGTGCTGTCTTGGGAGCAACTCAACGGTCCGTTCTTCAATGCGCTTCAGGTGGAGCGCAACGTGATGTTCCTGATCCTCACCCTGATCATCATCGTCGCCGCCTTCAACATCATCTCCGGCCTGATCATGCTGGTGAAGGACAAGGGCCGGGACATCGCCATCCTGCGCACCATGGGCGCCACCCGCGGCATGATCATGCGCATCTTCCTGCTGGCGGGCACTTCCGTCGGCACCATCGGCACGCTGCTCGGCTTCGGGCTAGGCGTGCTGTTCTGCGACAATATCGAGGCCATCCGCCGGTTCATCGAAAGCCTCACAGGCACCGAACTGTTCTCGGCGGAAATCTATTTCCTCACCCAGATCCCCGCGAAGATGGATTGGCACGAGACGCTGCTGGTCGCGGGCATGTCGTTCGTGCTGTCCCTGGCGGCGACGATCTATCCGTCCTGGCGTGCCGCCAAGACCGATCCCGTCGAGGCCCTGCGCTATGAGTGACGCGCTCCATCTTCAGGACATCGTGCGGACGTTTCCGCAAGCCCATGGCGATCTCCATGTGCTGAAGGGCGCCAACCTCGCCGTGAAGCGCGGCGAGGTCGTGGCGTTGGTCGGACCTTCCGGCGCCGGCAAATCGACGCTGCTTCACATCGCCGGCCTGCTCGAATCCCCGGACACGGGCAGGGTGCTGATCGTGGGCGAGGATTGCGCGGCCCTTGACGACGATGCGCGCACAACATTGCGCCGCACGCGCCTCGGCTTCGTTTACCAGTATCACCACCTGCTGCCGGAGTTCTCGGCGCTGGAAAACATCGTCGTGCCGCAGATGATCGCCGGCGTCCCGCGCCGCGATGCGGAAGTCCGCGCGCGCGAATTGCTGGCGGCCATGAAACTCGCCGACCGCGCCGACAATCGCCCCGGCCAGCTTTCCGGCGGCGAACAACAGCGCGTCGCCATCGCGCGCGCCTTGGCCAATCGTCCGGCGGTTCTGCTGGCGGACGAACCCACCGGCAATCTCGACCCCGACACGGCGGACGACGTGTTCGCGCAACTGATCGGCCTGGCCAAGGACGTCGGGCTCGCCGCCCTGATCGCGACCCACAATCCCGCGCTCGCCGCCCGCATGGACCGCACGGTCCGCATGGAACACGGGATCCTCGTTCCCGCTTAGTCTGTTCGTGGGTAAAAAACCCACAATTTTCCGCTTGACCGCCGCGTCCTGACTTTCTACGATCCGTCTGCGTGGGTAAAAAACCCACGCGCCCTTCTCATCCCGACGGAGCTTCGGCCCAAATGCATCCCGAGACCGAAAACCCCAATGACGGCGGCCTGCAGTGCGATTTGACGGCGATCCAGGCGCGCCTGAGCGCCCGCCGCCGCATGTTGGCGATGCTTGCCTCCGTCGGCGTGTCGACGTTGTCCGCGGCCAGCTGGGCGCAAGGTCCCTTCGGCGGCATGCCGCCGATGCCGCGCGGCCCGCAGGGGCGCGGCGGGCAGGGCTTCGGGAACGGCCCCGGCAACGGCATGGGCGGCACCGGCTCCAGCGCCGAGATCGTCAGCGCGAACGGCGCGTGCATCGCCGACCCGCCGGAGACCAACGGCCCATATCCCGCCGACGGCTCGAACACCGCCAATGGCGTGCTCTCGAACGTGCTCGGGGTCGAAGGTGTGGCGCGCCCCGACATCCGCACCAGCTTCGACTCCTACATCACTACCGCCACCGGCGTCCCGATGAGCCTCACGCTGTCGCTGGTGAATGTGAACAACAATTGCGCCCCGCTCGCCGGCTACGTGATCTACATCTGGCACTGCGACAAGGACGGCAAATACTCGATCTACGATCTGCCCTACGACAACTACCTGCGCGGCCTGCAAGTGGCCGACGCGAACGGGCAGGTGACCTTCACCACCATCTTTCCGGGCTGCTACACGGGCCGCTATCCGCACATCCACTTCGAGGTCTATCCGTCCCTCGAGGCCGCCACCAGCTACCGCAACGCGGCATTGACCTCCCAGCTGGCCATGCCGGCGGAGATCTCCAAGACCGTCTACGACACGGTCGAGGGCTATCGCGCGAGCGTGAACGCCTTCGCGCGCGTCAGCCTCGCCGGCGATAACGTGTTCGGCAGCAGCACGGCCGCGCAGCTTGTCGCGCAAACGCCCACGGTCGCGGGAACTGTCACCGGCGGCCTCGTCGCCACGGCGACCATCGGCCTCGCGGTGTAAACCCGCCGGCATTCGCCGGAAACAGATCGTCGTCCGCGGGCCCCCCTCGCGGATCCAGGCCCACGCCCTCCCCCTCAAGTGGACCCTGGACCCTCGGGCTACCCCGATTGCCCGAGGGTGACGCGTGGGGGAGTTGTCGCCCTCTCCCCACAGGCGTAAGCTTTTTGTCCGGTCGACTTCAGGGGCCGGACGCTGCCACTTGTTATCGCTCCCTTTCGTTGCTTCAGCCGGGCTCTCGGCTCGGCGCAATTTCCAAGTCAGGAAGAGGAAGGTGTGACCATGGCATATCAAGCAACTGTTGGAACGTCGGCCGGGATCGCCGTGAACAAGATCCGGCTGGTCGATCTCGTGCACGCGGTGGAAGAAGGCATTGCGGACTTCCAGGAAAAACCCACGCACCTCTTCTTCCTCGCCGTCATCTACCCCGTGGCGACCTTGTTCGCTTTCATGGTGGTCAACAACGACCGCCTCGTGCCGCTGGTGTTCCCGATCCTCGCCGGCCTCGTGCTCATCGGGCCTTTCATCGGCCTGGCGATGGAGGAGATGAGCCGCCACCGGGAGCGCGGGCTGGATATGTCGTGGGGCCACGCCTTCAATTTTTTCGAGCATCCGGCATTCAAGGACATCCTGATGCTCGGCCTCTTGAACATCGCTCTCTTCCTGGGATGGGTGGCCGCGGCCAACACCGTCTTCGTGATGACGATGGGGGACGGTTGGTCCACGACAGCGGCGGATTTCACGACGCGCGCGCTCACCACGCCGCAAGGCTGGTCGATGATCATCGTCGGCAATGCCCTGGGATTCATGTTCGCGGTCGCCGCCCTCCTGTTCGGCGTGATTTCCTTCCCCATCCTGCTGGACAAGAATTGCGGCCTCGGCACCGCGGTCGCCACCTCGGTGCGCGCCGTCATGGTCAACCCGATCCCGATGGCGGCCTGGGGCCTGTTCGTGGGCGTGTGCCTCGTTCTGGGCGCGATTCCGCTGCTGGTGGGCTTGGCGGTAGTGGTGCCCGTGCTCGGCCACGCGACCTGGCACCTGTATCGGAAGATGGTGTCGGCGTAGCTCACTCAACCTGTCACCCCGGACAAGGCGCGTAGCGCCGCGATCCGGGGTCCAGGGTTACTGGCACACTGTATGTGGCCCCTGGATCCCGGATCTCGCTTCGCTCGTCCGGGATGACAGCCTGAGTCTGTGGATAACTTGAAAGCAGACGCCACGGCCAGAATCATGGTTTCGTAAGCGCATGAGCGCTTACGCCCCCTTCGTGCATCTGCGCGTCCATTCGGCCTATTCGATGTCCGAAGGCGCGATCAAGATCCCCAAGCTGGTCGATCTCTGCGTCGCCCAGCAGATGCCGGCGGTTGCGCTCACCGACACGCGCAATCTGTTCGGCGCTCTGGAATTCTCCTCCGCCTGCGCCAAGGCCGGCGTGCAGCCGATCGTCGGCTGCCAGCTGTCGTTGCGGCGTGAGGACATTCCCACCGGCCATGCGGGCGGCGGACGACTGCCGGAGCCCGACGCGATCGTCCTTCTGGTGCAGAACGCCGCCGGCTACCAGAACTTGCTCAAGCTTTCCAGCAAGGCCTTCCTGGAAACGGAATCCGGCGAGACGCCGCAGATTTCCTGGGCGGACCTCGCCAAATGGAATGAAGGGTTGATCGCGCTCACCGCCGGCCCCGCCGGCACCGTGGGGCGGCACCTGCTCGACGGCCAGCGCGCGAAAGCGGAAGAGACTCTCGCGCGGCTGAAGCAGATCTATCCCGGCCGTCTGTACGTGGAACTGATGCGCCACGGGCTCGCCATGGAGAACCGCATCGAACCGGCGATGATCGATCTCGCCTATGCCCATGACGTGCCCCTGGTCGCCACCAACGAGGCGTTCTTCGCCGATGCCGGCATGTTCGAGGCGCACGACGCGCTCATCTGCATTGCGGAGAAATCCTTCGTTTCCCTGCCGGACCGCCGCCGCCTGACTCCTGAACACCGGTTCAAGAGCGCGGAGGAGATGGTCGACCTGTTCGCCGATATTCCGGAAGCGGTGCAGAACACGCTGGTCGTCGCCCAGCGTTGCGCTTTCAAGGTGGACGAGCGCAAACCCATCCTGCCGCGCTCGCCCAAAACCGGCGACCGCACCGAAGAAGAAGCGCTGCGGCAGTTGGCGTCGGACGGTCTCACCGCGCGCCTCGCGAAGATGACCCTCGATGAATCCGGGGCGAAACCTTACCGCGAGCGGCTCGAGTACGAGCTCGCGATGATCGTGAAGATGGGCTTCGCCGGCTACTTCATGATCGTGGCGGACTTCATCCAGTGGGCGAAGGATCGCGGCATTCCCGTGGGACCGGGCCGCGGTTCCGGCGCCGGTTCCATGGTCGCCTGGTCGCTCAGCATCACCGACCTCGATCCGCTCCGGTTCGGTCTTCTGTTCGAGCGCTTCCTGAATCCGGAACGCGTGTCGATGCCCGACTTCGACATCGACTTCTGCCAGGACCGCCGCGGCGAGGTGATCACCTACGTCCAGAACGAATACGGCCGCGACCGGGTCGCGCAGATCATCACCTTCGGAAAGTTGCAGGCCCGCGCGGTGCTGCGCGGCGTCGGCCGCGTGTTGGAAATGCCGCTCGGTTACGTCGACAAGATCTGCAAGCTCGTGCCGATGAACCCGGCCGCCCCGGTGAAGTTGGCCGACGCCATCATCGCCGAGCCGGAATTGCAGGCCCTGCGCGATGCCGACGACAGCGTGCGCCACCTGCTCGATCTCTCCCTGAAGCTGGAAGGACTTTACGCCCACGCCTCCACGCACGCCGCCGGCGTGGTGATCGGCGACCGCCCCCTCGACGAACTGGTGCCGCTCTATCGCGATCCGGGATCGCCCATGCCGGTCACCCAGTTCAACATGAAGTGGGTGGAGCCGGCGGGCCTGGTGAAGTTCGACTTCCTCGGGCTGAAGACCCTCACCGTGATCGACAAGGCCGTGAAGCTCCTGAAGCTGCGCGGCGTCGATCTCGACATCGGCACGCTGCCCCTCGACGACCGCAAGGTCTTCGACATGCTCAGCCGGGCCGATGCCTACGGGGTGTTCCAGTTTGAAAGTTCGGGCATGCGCGACGTGTTGCGCCGCCTGAAGCCGGACGTGTTCGAGGACCTGATCGCCGTCGTGGCGCTGTTCCGTCCGGGCCCGATGGACAACATCCCGATGTTCATCAACCGCAAGCAGGGCACCGAGACGATCGAATACCTGCACCCGGACCTGGAGCCGGTCTTGAAAGAGACCTACGGCGTCATGGTCTATCAGGAACAGGTGATGCAGGCCGCCCAGGTGCTCGCCGGCTACAGCCTCGGCGGCGCCGATCTGCTGCGCCGCGCCATGGGCAAGAAGATCAAGGCGGAGATGGACGCCCAGCGCGAGACGTTCATCAAGGGCGCGGGCGCGCGCGGCATTCCGCGCGAGAAGGCGAACGAGATTTTCGACACCATCGATAAGTTCGCTGGCTACGGCTTCAACAAGAGCCACGCGGCGGCTTACGCGCTTGTGGCCTATCAGACCGCCTATATGAAGGCGAACATGCCGGTCGAGTTCATGGCCGCGTCCATGACGCTCGACATGCACAACACCGAGAAGCTCGGGTCCTTCGGTGCCGAGCTCAAGCGCATGAACATCAAGGTGCTCCTGCCGGATGTGAATGCCTCCGACGTGGAGTTCTCGGTCGAGAACGGGGCCATCCGCTACGCCCTGGCCGCGATCCGCAATGTCGGCGCGGGCGCGATGGAACAGCTTGTGGCGGAGCGCAAGAAGAACGGTCCGTTCAAGAACCTGACCGACTTCGCCAACCGCCTCGACAGCGGCGTCATCAACAAGCGCCTTTTGGAGAACCTGGTGAAGGCGGGTGCGCTCGACAGCCTTCACCCGAACCGCCAACAGATCTTCGCCGGGATCGAGATCCTGTTGCGTCACGCCCAGTCGAAGGCGAGCGAGCGCGGCAGCAAGCAGGTCAACCTGTTCGGCGGCGAGGAGGAGGCGCGACCGCTCAACCTTCCGTCCATGCCGGAATGGCGGCCGATGGAGAAGCTGCAAGGGGAGTTCGAGGCCATCGGCTTCTATCTCTCATCGCACCCGCTCGATGCGTTCTCCGGAACGTTGGAAGCCCTGGACGTGAAGAAGGCGCGCGACCTGGATCACCTCCGTCCCGAGGACGTGAGCCGCCCGATCAAGATGGCGGGCACCGTCGTGTCCAAACGCGAACGCTTCGGCAAGCGCGGCAACAAATATGCGTTTGTGGCGCTGTCCGACGACACCGGCGGGTTCGAGGTGATGATGTTCTCCGAGGTGCTGTCCGACTCGAAGGAATTGCTTGAATCCGGTGCGCCGCTCTTGCTCACCGTCGATGCCAAGATTGAGGACGAGAAGGTGCGGTTGCTCGCCTCCAAGGTCGACTCCCTTGAGAAGGCCATCGCGCGCCGCCTGAGCAACTTGCGCATCACCGTCACGGGCGATCTGCCGGTCACGGAACTGCGCACGCTTCTGGACGCGGACGGGCGCGGCAACAACCGCATCGTTGTCACCACCCGCGAGAACGGCCATTGGATCGACGTCGCCCTGCCGGGCAAGTTCGCGATCCAGCCGAAAACCCTTTCCGGGCTGAAGAACATGCCCGGCATCGCGGACATCCGCGAGTTTTGACGCCCGCCGCTGAACCACGGAATGTTCTCTGGGCCGAGTGGGTGTTGTGGGCCTGGACCGCGTGGCTGTGCGGTTTCGGCCTCTATCAAACTTTGAATCCGGGTGCGGCGAGCCAGGATCTGCTCTCGCAGCTCCAGGGCATCGTCGAGATCGCGCCGGAACAACTCCGAACCTTCTTGATCACCGCATATGTCGTGGTCGGCATCTCGATGGTGCTGTTGGTATTCCAGATCGGCGCTGGGAAACGATGGGCCCGCGGCAGCCTGCTGTTCAGCTTTGTGGTGCAAGGGCTGTACGTCGCCCAGGCGGACTCGTCCGAGTACCTGACCAACGCCCCGGACCTGCTCTTCCAAGCTGCCGCCGTGTGGCTGCTTTACACCGACCCGGGCCGGCAATGGTTCAAGCCGAAAGAATCGCGGACGTAGCGACATCCCTTTTTGTCACCCCGGACAAGGCGCGTTGCGCCCTGCGCGCGCAGGCGCGCAAACAATTAACGGCCGGCCTCCGGTCGGCCGGCCGGGGTCCAGGGTCACACGCACGGAGCTTATTACCCTGGATCCCGGCTCTCGCTGCGCTCGGCCGGGATGACGATCGGAGCCCAACAAACATGCCGTCAAGTCCCTGTCCGACGTAACCGATTGATGGATATGAGCCGGAACAGACCCCTGGCCATAATCCCGATTTCGGTCGAAACTTCCGTCGATCTGATCGGAGGCCGCCATGTACATCAATTTTTGGTACCCCGCGGCGCGGGCGGATGAGCTGACCGACAAGCCCCTTAAAGTGAAAATGCTGGGGCTGCCCTTTGTCGTCTTCCGCGACAGCCATGGCGTCGCGCACTGCCTCTCGAACGTCTGCGCCCATCGCGGCGGCTCACTCGCGGACGGCAAGTGCCAGGCCGACACGGTCGCGTGCCCGTATCACGGCTGGCAATTCAACGGCGCGGGGGAGTGCGTGAAGATTCCTTCCCTCGGCAGCGATGCGAAGATTCCGCCGCGCGCCCGGGTCGACAGCTATCCGGTGCAGGAAAAGTACGGCCTGATCTTCGCCTTCCTCGGCGACTTGCCGGCTGCGCAGCGTCCGCCGCTGATGGACATCCCCGAATACGGCACCGACGGCTGGCGCGCGACCGTCCAGACCTTCGAGTGGAACATCGACTACAAACGCTCCGTCGAGAACGGCATCGATCCCGCGCACAATGCGTTTGTGCACGACACCCACATCGCAACGGAAGAAAATCCCGAGGCGGCGGTTGTCGCGCATATGGATCTGATCGAGACCCCATGGGGCATCGGCTTGGCGCGCACGTCCTACGGCAAGGCGCTGCATGACGAGAAGATGCGCGCCGTATCCGGCCGCGACACCGCCGGCTTTGTGAAGTCCTCCACGGGTCATCACGGCCCGAACCAGGTGTGGACCCATATCCACCCGTCGCCGACCATGAAGCTCCATCAGTATCTGTTCGAGACGCCCCTGGATGAGACTCACACCAAGCTGTTTCTCGTCAACACGCGCAACTTCATGCTCGAGCCGATGCACGACGCGCGCATGATGGAGCGCAATGCCTACGTGGCGACACAGGACGCACACGTGCTTGAACAGTTGGAGCCGGCGATCACGCCGGAGACGAACGTGCACGAGAACTTCGTCTATTCGGACCAGACCGTCGCGCGCTACCGCGAATTCCTGAAAGCGTGGGAAGCGAACGGCTGGCGCATCGATGCGCGCAGGATGAAGTCCCTTCAGGGCGGCGCGGCGCTGGCGATCCCAAGTCCGGCGCGCCGTGAGCACAAGGGTTGGGTGATCGATCAGGTCCCATTGCGTCCGGCGGGGAGCATGACGCAAGCGGCCGCGGAATAGGGGAGGGGGAGTGATGCTGGCACGGTTCTGGCGCCCACCGATGTTGGGCGCGACGGCATTCGTCATCGTGGTGCTGATGCAGGCGCTGCAACACACGCAAATGGTGTTGATGCAGCGGTGGCTTGGGATGGAGCTCAAGTACGAGGGCGCATTCCTGATGGGCGTGTTCGGCGCCGCGTTGGTGTACTGGGGAGTGCGCCGTAACGACAACGCGGTGCTAGCGACGTGGCTCGGCCTCTTCGGCGGCTCCTATGTTTGGGACGGGTGGACCGAGTTCGCGTGGATGTACTACGCCCAGCATCTCGGCGTGCAGCCGCAGGAAGGCTGGGCCTCAAATCCGACCTATGCGGTGATGGCATCGTCCCTGGGTGTCTTGATCAGTACGCTCGCCTTCTTCTTCCTCAATCGCGAGACCCGCTGCTCCGCCTTCCGTTGGCTGCACAAGCATCTGCATATGAAGATCGGCGAGCCGACCATCGGCTACCAGCGCAACGTCGCGGCGATCGTTGCGATGGAGGTGATCTACATCACCTGGTTCTTCTATCTTGTGCTGATGGCGATGTACGACCCGAAGATCCTCGGCGTGCATCATCCCGTCGCGTATGGGCTCTTCGTTGCCAACACCGCCTGGGCGATCTACCTGATCGCGCGGCTGGCGAAGTTCTCGCGGCTGACCTCGGCGATCCGCTACGCCATTCCCACGGCCATCATCTTCTGGAACTCGGTAGAGATCCTGGGGCACTGGGGGACGCTGAAGGAGATCTGGCTGGAGCCTGAGAACCACACGCTCGAGCTTGCGCTCATGTTCGCGGCCCTGATCGCGGCGACCGCGATCATCATGCTGTTCCCCGTCGGGAAGGCCGCGCCGGATGCGGAGCCGCAAGCCGCGGAGTAGGGCCGCCGAAGAACGGTCCTGCCGAAATTGTGACTGGGCTGTCGTTCGCGCGCCTCTGTAGGATGCGTCGTCCTGCCGAGGAGAATTCGCCTGTGATCAGCCGCCGCCGTCTTGCCGTCCTTGCGCCGTTGTTGCCGGTGTTGCTGTCCGCTGCGCATGCGCTGGCGCAAACCAAAGGCGGCTTGCGCACAAAGACCCTGGGCAACTCCGATCTCAAAGTCTCGGTTCTCGGCATCGGCAGCAACAGTTTCGGCGCGCCGCCGGGCGGGTCCCAGAGCGGACGCCGCATTCTCGATCTCCCGGGCAGCCGCGCCGTGATCGATGCGGCGTTCGACTCCGGCGTGACTTTCTACGACACGGCGGACGTCTACGCGAACGGCGGCTCCGAATCTCATATCGGCGAAGTCCTGAAGGATCGCCGCAAGCAAGTCGTGTACGCCACCAAGTGGGGCGGTCGGACGCCGGGCGGTAAACGCGCGGTCATTCGCGAAGCCGTCGAGAACAGTCTTCGCCGCCTGCAGACCGACTACATCGATCTCTATCAGCTTCACGTCCCGGATCCGGCGACGCCGATCGCGGACACCCTCGTCGCGCTCGCCGAGTTGAAGAAGGAAGGCAAGATTCGCCACTACGGCGCATCCAATTTCTCGGCTGCCCAGTTAGAAGAAGCCGACAAGGCGGCGAAGAGCGCGGGCGTGGCGGGGTTCGTCTCCGTGCAGAACCAGTACAGCCTGCTCGAGAACGACGCGGAGCAGGACGTGCTGCCGGTCTGCGCGAAGCTGAACATCGGCTTCATTCCCTACTACCCGCTGGCGAGCGGGATGCTCACCGGCAAGTACCGCCGCAATGAGCCGGCCCCGGCGGGCACCCGTCTGGCCAACCGTCCGATCGACGCGGCGACCTACGACAAGGTCGAGAAGCTGGAAGCCTTCGCCAAGGCGCGGGGCCATACCTTGCTCGACCTCGCCATTGCCGGACTGGCCTCGCAAGCGCAGATCGCCACGGTCATCGCTGGTGCCACCAAGCCGGAA
The DNA here is from genome assembly GCA_965279655.1 of Rhodospirillaceae bacterium. Taxonomy (GTDB): domain Bacteria; phylum Pseudomonadota; class Alphaproteobacteria; order Rhodospirillales; family Rhodospirillaceae; genus SCTM01. The sequence continues at coordinate 1,447,294 of OZ257255.1, read as the reverse complement.
CAGGTCCGGGAAAACGCCGCCAGCGCCGCTTGGCAGCTCTCAGCGGCCGATTCCGCGGAATTGCGGAAACTGACAGCGACGATCTAGCGCGCACGCACCGCGAAGCTTGACCGGGCGTCGCGACCGCCTTAATGTTCCTCTTTTGTTCTTTTTCATCGTGAATTGAGGATCGAAGGTGGTCTCTTGGCCGGAATTCGCCGCGCGTATTTGGCGCGTAGCTGTGCGCGGGAATGCAACCGGGGGAGAAGATGGGGGCGCGAGTCGCCCATTTCCTTGCCTTTTGTCCCCAGAGCGCCTATTTAGCCGCCCATTCCACACGCGGGCTCGGGCGTTCAGGGAGTTCCTGAAGGTCCATCCGGTGCCGGGGAAACGGTTTTCCCAGGTCACTCGCCCGCGGAGGTCTAACCGGAAAACAAGAGGACCACATGGCGCTGCCAGCCTTTTCCATGCGCCAGCTCATCGAAGCTGGTTGCCACTTCGGCCACAATACCCGTCGCTGGAACCCCCGCATGAAGCCGTTTCTTTTCGGCGTGCGTGACGGCGTCCACATCATCGACCTGCAGCAGAGCGTGCCTCTGCTCCAGCGCGCGATGCAGGCGATCCATGACGTCACCGCCGCCGGCGGCCGCGTCCTGTTCGTCGGCACCAAGCGCCAGGCGCAGGACATGGTGAAGGAATACGCCGAGCGTTGCGGCCAGTACTTCGTCAATCACCGTTGGCTGGGCGGCACGCTCACCAACTGGAAGACCGTGTCCCAGTCGATCAAGCGTCTGAAGGAACTCGAAGAGCGCCTGAAGAACGAGACGGCGCTCGCGGGTCTCACCAAGAAGGAACAGCTGACCCTGCAGCGCGAGCAAGAGAAGCTCGATCGCTCCCTCGGCGGCATCAAGGACATGGGCGGTCTGCCCGACATCCTGTTCGTCATCGACACCAACAAGGAATCCATCGCCGTCGCGGAAGCGAAGGTGCTGAACATTCCGGTGGTCGCGATCGTCGACAGCAATTCCGATCCGATCGGCATCACCTATCCGGTGCCGGGCAATGACGACGCCATCCGCGCGATCAAGCTGTACTGCGAACTCGTCGCCAATACCGTGCTGGAAGGCATCCAGGACGAGATGAAGGTTGCGGGCGTGGACGTCGGCGCTCAAGAAGCCGTCGTCGAAGCTCTGCCGGAAGGCGAAGCGTCGGAAGGTGCCGACGAAAAGGGCGATGGCCCGGTCGTCGTGAAGAAGCCCTCGCGCAGCCGCACCCGCGCTCCGAAGAAGGCCGACGGCGCTCCCGCCGAAGGCTAGTCGATCCGAACGGGCCGGCCGCGCGCCGGCCCGTTCCCATCTTTTTTAACATGGGTGTGAGCGCGCGAAGCGACCGCGACGCGCATGCTGCCGCCGTTCCCCCAAAGACGAGACGAGGTTTCCAATGCCCGCTGTGACCGCCACCATGGTGAAAGACCTGCGCGAGAAGACCGGCGCGGGAATGATGGATTGCAAAGCCGCTCTTGCCGCCACCGACGGCGAGATGGAGGCCGCGATCGATTGGCTGCGTAAGAAGGGCCTCTCCCAGGCCGCCAAGAAGTCCAGCCGCATCGCCGCGGAAGGCCTTGTCGGCGTTTCCACGCAGGGCAATGTCGGCGCCGCCATCGAAATCAATGCCGAGACCGACTTCGTCGCGCGCAACGTCCTGTTCCAGGATTTCGTCGAGACCGCCGCCAAGATCGCCCTCGAAGTGAAGGGCGACATCGAAGCGCTGAAAGGCAAGCCGCATCCGGGCGAAAGCCGCACGGTGTCGGAGCAACTCACGCATCTCATCGCCACCATCGGCGAGAACATGGCGATCCGCCGCGCCGCGGTGATCGCCGTCGATCAGGGCGTGGTCTCTTCCTACGTTCACACCGCCGCGCGTCCGGGCCTCGGCCGCATCGGCGTGCTGGTGGCGCTTGAGTCCGCCGGCGATGCCGAAAAGGTCGGCGCGCTCGGCAAGCAGATCGCCATGCACGTCGCCGCGGCGAACCCGCAGTTCGCCACCATCGCTGAGGTGGATCCTGCCGTGCTCGCGCGCGAGCAGGCGATCTACCGCGAGAAGGCCGCCGCGTCGGGCAAGCCGGCGGAGATCATCGAGAAGATGGTCATCGGCAGCACGCGCAAGTACTACGAAGAAGCGGTGCTCCTTGAGCAGCCCTACATCATGGACGACAAGTCCAAGGTCTCCCAGGCGATCGAAAAGGCCGCCAAGGAAATCGGCGCGCCGGTCAAACTCGCCGGCTTCATCCGCTTCGGTCTGGGTGAGGGCATCCAGAAAGAAGAAAAAGACTTCGCCGCGGAAGTTGCCGCGGTGGCCAAGGCCTAACAAGATACCCCGGGCGATCCGAAAGGATCGCCCGAACTGCTTCAGGAGGTCGCCATGCTGAAGTCCATCGCTCTGTTGCTTGGCCTTGCGGGGACCGCGCTGGCCGCGCCGGCGGAGATCGTCCTCACGGGCGAGCGCATCTTCCCTGAAAGCCTCACCGCCACCCGTGACGGCACGATCATCATCGGCAGCATGGGCGGGAAGGGCATCTTCCGTGCGAAGTCCGGTGCGGCGATCGCCGAGCCTTGGATCGCGCCCGGCGCCGATGGGACGCAAGCCATCCTGGGTGTGCTCGCGGACGACAAGACCGGAACCCTGTGGGCCTGCTCCGCGATGAGCCTGACCGAAGGCGCGCCCGCGCCGCAGTCCGCGCTCTATGCCTTCGATCTCAAGACCGGCGCTCACAAGGCTCACTACCCCCTGCCGACGGCGGGCGCGCTGTGCAACGACATCGTCATCGCCGCCGACGGCACGCTCTACGTCGCGGACTCCACCAATCTCGAGATCGCGCGCCTGCCCGAGGGCGGCGCGGCGCTGGAGACCTGGGCCGGCCCAATCGGCGACAAGGGCGGCGTCGTGGACGGCATCGCGATCCTGGGAGCCAAGGGAAGCGAGCGCGTATTCGTGAACACCTACATGACCGGAAAGCTGTTCGCCGTGCCGGTCCAGAAGGACGGAAAGGCGGGCGCGCCGGTCGAGATCAAACTGCCGCGCGACCTCATGCGGCCGGACGGCATGCGCAGCTCCGGCAAGTCCGAGCTCATCCTCGCCGAGAGCGGCGGAACCGGGCGGGTCTCCCGGGTCGCCATCACGGGGAACGAGGGCGCATTGTCGGTGATCGACCGGGACTTCCCGGACGGCGTTCCCGCGGTCACCTTGGTCGGCAAGGCGATCTACGCCCTCGAAGGTCAGCTGCCGAAGCGGCGCGAGCCGGGCGCGAAGCTCAATCCCTTCCGGGCCGTCGCCATCCCGCGCGCCCGCGTCGGTGTCGATGGGGCGCCATCCGTCGAGCATCCGGGGCAGTGACCGGAACGGACGCCCCTGGCGGTACAACCCATCGTTTTGCTATAACGATCCGGTCACCGCCATCGGCGGGGAAATAGGTTCCCAAAGGGACGGAAAAACCGTCCCTTTTTCATAGGTTTGTGCGCCGTTCCTGCGGTGCTGTGGGAAGTGAGGGCATGGCCACTCCGCTGCCGTATAAACGGGTTCTGCTGAAGATCTCCGGCGAAGGTCTGATGGGCAAGGCCGGCTATGGGCTCGATGGGGAAACCGTCGGCGCCATCGCCAAGGACATCAAGGCCACGGTCGAGGCCGGAACCCAGGTCTGCCTGGTCATTGGCGGCGGGAATATCTTCCGCGGCGTGGCCGGGGCCTCCAAAGGCATGGACCGGACTCAAGCCGATTACATGGGCATGCTGGCCACTGTCATTAATGCCCTCGCGGTCCAGAACGCCCTGGAACAGGTGGGGGTACCCACCCGGGTGCAATCGGCCATCGCCATGTCCCAGATCTGTGAGTCCTACATCCGCCGCCGGGCGGTTCGGCACATGGAGAAGGGCCGGGTGGTCGTTTTCGCGGCAGGCACCGGCAATCCGTTCTTCACCACCGATACCGCGGCGGCGCTGCGGGCGGTCGAAATGAACTGCCAGGCGCTCCTGAAGGCTACCCAGGTTGACGGGGTCTATGATTCGGACCCCAAGAAGAACCCAGGCGCGAAACGCTTCGACCGCCTGACATTCGACAAAGTCATCACGGAAAATCTCCAGGTGATGGACACCTCGGCGATTGCACTCGCCCGGGATAACAAGTTGCCGATTGTGGTGTTCAACATGCACGAGGCCAATGCGCTCGCCAATGTCATGGCCGGGCGCGGCAGTTACACCGTCATCGCGGGCGCGTGACGGTCGCTTAAGGACGAGAGACGGGAGGGCGACATGGCTCAAGACTATCCGGCGCTGAAAGCCGACCTGACGCACAAGATGCAGACGACGATCGATCACGCGAAGAAGGAATTCCAAGGTCTTCGGACGGGCCGCGCGACTGTCGCGCTGCTCGAGCCGGTGATGGTGGATGCCTACGGCCAGATGTTGCCGCTGAACCAGGTGGCCTCAATCTCCGTGCCGGAGCCGCGCTTGCTGTCCGTGTCCGTGTGGGACAAGGGCATGGCGAAGTCCGTCGAGAAGGCGATCCGCGACGCCAACCTGGGTGTCAACCCGATGTCCGACGGAACGCTCATCCGCGTGCCGATCCCGCCGCTCACCTCCGAGCGCCGCACGGAACTGACCAAGGTTGCACACAAGTACGCCGAACACGCGCGTGTCGCGATCCGCAATCTCCGCCGCGACGGCAACGAAGCGCTGAAGAAGATGGAGAAGGACGGCAAGGTCTCGCAGGACGATGGCCGAAAGTTCCACGACGAAGTGCAGAAGCTCACGGATCAGCACATCGCCAAGGTCGATGAGTCGCTGAAGCAAAAAGAGCAGGAGATCATGCAGGTCTGATGCCGGCTCAACCGCTCCCCTCGCTGCACGGCCAGGCAACCGGAGAGCATTCTCCGGGGCCGACCCATGTCGCCATCATCATGGACGGCAATGGGCGCTGGGCGAAGGCGCGCGGACTGCCGCGCGGCGCGGGCCACAAGCGCGGCGCCGATGCGGTGCGGCGCGTGGTGACGGCCTCGGTCGATCTGGGCGTTTCCTATCTCACTTTGTTTGGATTTTCGTCGGAGAACTGGCAGCGTCCGGTGGCGGAAGTCCGCGACCTCATGGGCCTGTTGCGCTTCTACCTCGAGCGCGAGGTGGCGGAACTGTCGCGCGAAGGCGTGCGCTTCCGCGTGATCGGCGACCGCGCGCGCCTACCGGAAGACACCGTCGCTTTGATCGACGCGGCGGAAAGCTCAACCGCGCACAATACGCGCCTGCAGCTCACCATCGCCCTCAGCTACGGCAGCCGCCAGGAGATGGTCGCGGCGGCGAAAGCGCTGGCGAAGGATTGCATCGAAGGCAAGCTCACGCCCGAGGCCATCGACGAAGCGGCATTCGCTAAGCGTCTGTTCACGGATGGCATTCCCGATCCGGACTTGCTGATCCGTACGTCCGGCGAGCAGCGCATCAGCAATTTCCTGCTATGGCAACTTGCCTACACAGAGTTGGTATTCACCGAAACGCTCTGGCCCGATTTCGGCCAGGCGGACCTTGCGGCGGCAATCGAGACCTTCCGCAATCGTGATCGCCGCTACGGCGCCGTCACCACCTAGATGCTTCTTCCGCGCGTCATTTCGGCCGTCATTCTCGGGCCCTTGTTCCTGGCACTCGTGTGGGTGGGCTTTCCGTGGTTCGACCTGCTGATCGCGGTGATGGTCGGCATCATGGCGACGGAGTTCGCCAAGATGGACGGCGAACGCGGATTGAAGCGCCGTCTGCTGATCTCCGCGGCCTGCGTCGCGGCGGTCGCCGCTATGACTCAATTCGGCTCCTCAGCGGCATTGGTTGTGGTGATCGTCGCGTCTGTCGGCTTGATCGTCGCGGACTACGTCGCGGGGCGGCGCGGACTCTCCCTCATCCATATCGCGGTAGCCTACGTCGCGGTACCTGCGCTTGCGCTAATCTATGTGCGCACTTTCGGCGACCGCCAGAGCCTGTTCTGGCTCCTGGCAATCGTGTGGGGCACCGACACGGGTGCCTACGCCTGCGGCCGGATTATCGGCGGGCCGAATCTGGCGCCTGCAATCAGTCCAAAGAAGACTTGGTCCGGAGCGATCGGCGGACTGGTGTTCGGGGTCGGCGCGTCGGCCGCCGTCCTCTGGTTCTATGGCGCTGCGATTGGGCCTAAGCCCTTGATAGTCGCTCTGGTTGCGGCGGTGGCCACGGAAGCCGGGGACTTATTGGAATCGGGCTTGAAACGCTGGTACGAGGTCAAGGATTCCGGCACCCTCATTCCAGGCCATGGCGGTCTTATGGACCGCTTCGACGGCCTGTGGGCTGCCGCCCCCGTTGTGGCCCTGTTCTGTTGGATCTTCGGCGGCGGTGTGCACCAGTGGTAGACCCGGTGATAGGGAAGTCAGGCGATCCCGTGCGGAAGTCCGTCACCATTCTGGGCGCCACCGGCTCTGTCGGTGATTCCACCATCGACCTGATCCTGCGCAACCCGGACGCTTACCGCGTCGTCGCCCTCACGGCGCACAAGAATTGCGCCAAGCTCGCCGCCCAGGCCAAAGCACTGAAGCCTCAGATGGTCGCTTGCGCCGACCCGGACGGCTACGCGGAATTGAAAGAGGCCCTACGCGACACAAACATCCATGTCGCGGCCGGTCCCGAAGGCGTCTGCGAGGCCGCGGCCCTCGATGCCGACTGGGTGATGGCGGCGATTGTCGGCGCGGCGGGATTGCAGCCGACGCTCACGGCCGTCCGCCGCGGCGCCCAAATCGCGCTGGCCAACAAGGAATGCCTGGTGTGCGCCGGCGATCTGTTCATGGGCGCGGTGCGCGATCACGGCGCGACGCTGCTGCCCGTGGACTCCGAGCACAACGCGATCTTCCAGGTGTTCGACTTCGAACAGCACGAGAAGGTCACTCGCATTCTTCTCACGGCGTCCGGCGGCCCGTTCCGGACGAAAACGCGCGCAGAGATGGCGGGCGTGACGCCTGCCCAAGCCGTCGCGCATCCGAACTGGTCCATGGGCGCGAAGATCTCCGTCGATTCCGCCACCATGATGAATAAGGGCCTCGAATTGATCGAGGCGCACCACCTGTTCGCCATGCCGGAGGAGCGCATCGAGATCCTCGTGCATCCGCAGTCCGTCATTCACAGCATGGTGGAATACGCCGACGGGTCCGTGCTCGCGCAGCTCGGCACGCCGGATATGCGGACCCCGATCGCCTACACCCTCGCCTGGCCGAAGCGCATGGATGCGCCGGCGGCGCGGCTCGATCTTGCTGCCCTCAAGTCGTTGACCTTCGAGGCGCCGGATTTGGAACGCTTTCCGGCGCTGAGGCTGACGCGCGAAGCCTTAAAGGCCGGTGGCGCCGCGCCGACGATTCTCAATGCCGCCAACGAAGTTGCGGTCGCGCGTTTCCTTGCCGGGGAGCTCGGTTTCTTGGATATCGCGGCCGTGGTGGAAGAGACTCTTTCGGCGATGCCGACACAAAGCATCGCCACGCTGGAAGACGTGATGGGGGTGGATACCGAAGCACGCCGGGTCGCGGCCCATGGGGCAGGGCAGCGCGCGGCGAAGCGGATTGGCGCCGCGGCCGAATAGCCGCGTCACCCTGAAGAACGAGGACGAGATAATGCTTGAGCAACTTTTCGGCGTGCCCTTTACCCTCCTGAGCTTCCTTGTGGCGCTCACGGTCGTCGTGTTCGTGCACGAGTTCGGCCACTTCTACATCGCGCGCCGCAACGGTGTGCGATGCGATGCCTTCTCCATCGGCTTCGGTCCGGAAATATTCGGCTTCACCGACAAGCTCGGCACGCGCTGGAAGTTCAGCCTCATTCCCCTCGGTGGCTATGTCCGCATGTACGGAGAGTCCGATGAGATGCATCTCATCGAGGGCGGCGGCGAAGAGAAGAAGCCGATGACGGACGAAGAGAAGGCGGTCTCGCTGAAGTACAAGACAGTCGGCCAGCGCGCCGCGATCGTGTTCGCGGGGCCTGCGGTGAACTTCCTATTCGCGATCGGCGTGTTTTTCGTGATCTATCTGTTCCTGGGTCGCCCCCTGGTGGACCCGGTGGTTGGCGCCACCGCCGAGAACAGCGCGGCGGCGGCGGCCGGGTTGCAGGCCGGCGACCGCATCACCGCCATCGACGGCACCAAGATCGACCGCTTCGACGATATCCGCCGGCTGGTGCAACTGGGCTATGGCGCGCCCATGCGCATGACGGTCCAGCGCGATGGGCAGGACCTGCAGATCGAGATCACCCCCCGCATCATCGAGAGTGACGATGCTTTCGGGAATAAGACCAAGACCGCCGTCCTCGGCATCCTGGCCTCAACCGAAGCCCGGACCATTGAGCGGTTGGGCCCGGTCCAGGCCCTCACGGTGGCCGTCACCGAGACCTACGGGGTGGTCGAGGCCACCGGGATTGCGGTCGGTCAGATGATTAGCGGCCGGCGGGGGACCGAGGACCTCGGGGGGCCGATCCGGATTGCTAAATATTCCGGCCAGGCCGCCAAGTCCGGGGGGTCGGGTTTGTCCTATTTGTGGCAATCCTTTCGATTAATCTAGGACTTATCAACCTGTTCCCGGTCCCGCTCCTTGACGGCGGGCACCTGTTGTTTTACGCCATCGAGGCCGTTCGGGGCCGACCCCTGTCGGAGCAGGCTCAGGAGTGGGGTATGCGGGTCGGCTTGGCGCTGGTCGGGGCGCTGATGATCTTCGTCACCTGGAACGACATTGTTCAGCTTTGAGTCTCCGGTGGGTTTCCACACTCCACGTCGGGCACGTCGCCTACACTGAAAAAGGTCCGAGGTTTATGGGGTTGGCCCAATCGGCATGCACTCCCGCCCATCGCGGGGTTAGCAAACATGAGCGCGGTTCTGTGATCCGTCTCCTGCGGACGGTGAGCGTCTGCGCCTTGCTGATCGGCGGATCGGTCCCCGTCGTGGCGCAGGACAGCGCCGGGCAGGGAGGCAACATCGGTGCGATTGCCGTCGCCGGCAACCAGCGCATCGAGGCGGCGACCATCCGCACCTATCTGTCGATCCGCGAAGGCGATCCGTTCGACCCCATCCGCATCGACCGTTCGCTGAAAAATCTGTTCGCCACGGGGCTGTTCGCGGACGTGAACATCGGACGCCAGGAAGACACCTTGGTGATCCGCGTGGTCGAGAACCCGATCATCAACCGCATCTCCTTCGAGGGGAACAAGAAGATCGAGGACGACAAGCTGTCGCCCGAGATCCAGCTTCGTCCCCGCGTCGTCTACACGCGCACCAAAGTGCAGCAGGACGTTGAGAAGATCCTCGAGCTCTATCGCCGCAAGGGCCGTTTCGCCGCGCGTGTCGAGCCGAAGGTCATCGAGTTGCCGCAGAACCGCGTCGACCTGGTGTACGAAATCTCCGAAGGCTCGCCGACCTACGTGCGCAAGATCACCTTTGTCGGCAATGAGCAAAAGGGCGACGGCGATCTCCGCGGCGTGATCGCGACGCGCGAGGAACGTTGGTGGCGGTTCCTGACCTCGAACGACACCTACGATCCGGAGCGCATGAACTACGACCGCGAACTGCTGCGGCGTTATTACCTGCAGGAAGGCTACGCGGATTTCGAGACCCTATCCGCCGTGGCGGAACTCGCGCCGAACCGCGAGAACTTCTACATGACCTTCACCGTGAAGGAAGGTCCGCGCTACAAGCTCGGCAAGGTCGAGCTCAACGTGAACGTGAAGAACCTGTCGAAGGAACGCGTGCAGCGGGCGATCATCCCCAGCACGGGCGACTGGTACAACGCCAAGCAGATCGACGACACCATCACCGCCATCACCGACGTCGCGGGCTCCGTGGGCTACGCGTTCGTCGATGTGCGCCCGCGCATCACGCGCAATCCCGAAACCCACACCATCGATATCCTGTTCGACGTGCAGGAAGGCCCGCGCGTGTTCGTGGAACGCGTGGACGTCACCGGCAACGTGCGAACGCTCGACAAGGTGATCCGCCGCGAAATCCTGCTCGCGGAAGGCGACGCCTTCAACACGTCCAAAGTCCGCCGCTCGAAAGAGCGTCTGGAGAGCCTCGGGTTCTTCAAGAAGGACGAAGTGAAGATCGAGAACACGCCGTCGGAAGTCTACCCGGACCGCACGATCATCACCGCGAAGGTGGAAGAGCAGTCCACCGGCGAACTTCAGTTCGGTATCGGTTACTCCTCGGCCTCCGGCGCGCTGTTCGACGTCGGCATCCGCGAGCGCAACCTGCTCGGCAAGGGCCAGGACCTGACACTGAACTTCTCGCTCGCCCAGCGGCAGAGCCAGATCAACCTGAGCTTCACCGAACCCTATTGGCGCGACCGCCGCGTTGTCTTGGGCGCGGACCTGTTCGCCACCCGCACCGACTACTCCGACTTCGCCGGCTACACGTCTCAGTCCATCGGCGGCACCACGCGCGTGGGCTGGAACTACAACGAATATATGTTCCAGCGCGTGAGCTACCAGCTGTCGACCACCAAGCTGACGGGCATCAACGACTTCTCGTCGCTCTATGTACGCGAACAGGTGGGTTCGACCTTGCTGTCGCAGGTCAGCCAGACCATCGCGCTCGACCACCGCAACAATGGGATCGATCCGTCTGCGGGCTATTACGTCAGCATTTCCACCGACTTGGCGGGGCTTGGCGGCACCGAACGGTTCGTGCGCGTGGGCGCCGGAGCGGGCTTCTATACCCAGCCGTTCGCCGGCTGGATCCTGGGGATTACGGGGCAGGCCGGCTACATGGTTGGCCTGGGTAAGCCCCTAAAAATCTATGAGCGCTACCAACTTGGTGGTAATAACCTGCGCGGCTACGACGATTTCGGCGCCAGCCCGCGTGACGCTCTTACCTTGGACGCGCTGGGCGGCGATTGGATCGGGACGATCTCAGCTGAGATGAAGATCCCCCTTGGTTTGCCGAAGGAAGTGGGGATCACGCCGAAGCTGTTCACCGACTGGGGCATCATTGGCGCACCGCGCGACTTGATTAAGCGTCAGGCGGACAATGGCGTCCTGATCGACTACGTAAAGCGCATTCGCGGCTCGGCCGGTATCGGTGTCGAGTGGGAATCGCCGGTCGGTCCGATCTTGCTCGATTACTCGCCGTTTGTGTTTGGCCGCACGCCGTTCGACCGGGTCTCGCACTTCCGCGTCAACTTCGGCCAGAAATTCTAACCGTTCGCACTTGGGGTCGGACGGTCGTGTCACTCGTACAAAGCCTAAAGGATACGCACATGAAGATGATGAAGTTTGCTCGTTTTGCTCTGCCGGCGCTCGTCGCCGCGGGGATGTTTGCTTCGCCGGCGTTGGCGCAGGGCGCCACCATGCTCGGCATCGTCGACACCGACGGCGTGCTGGAGAATTCGCTGGCCGGCAAGGCCGTGAAGCTCGAGCGTGAGAAGTACGGCACCACCTACACCAACCAGGTGAAGGACCAGGAAGCCAAGCTGCGCCAGGAAGATCAGGAACTGATGCAGCAGCGCGGCGTGCTCGCGCCGGACGTGTTCCAGCAGCGCGCGACGGCGTTCCAGACCAAGATCCAGGACTTCCAGAACCAGGTGCGCGACAAGCAAGAGCGCCTTGAGTTCGCCTCGCAGCAGGCGATGCAAGAGATCGCCAACACCATGCTGGTCGTCTCCCAGGAAGTCGCCAAGGAGAAGGGCCTGAACGTCGTGCTGCCGCGCGGCGCTGTGCTGGTCTCCGACCCGTCGATGGATATCTCCAAGCCGGTGCTCGACAAGCTTAACGTGCGTCTGCCGTCCGTGGCGTTCCAGAACCCGGACACCCTGCAGCGTAACGACGGCACGGCCGCGGCTCCGGCCGCCGGCGGCGCGAAGGCGCCCGCCGCCAAGGCGCCCGCGAAGAAGTAATCAGCGGCAACGCCATGCCGGACCAACGTTTCTTCCGTCGGTCCGGCCCGTTTCCGCTCGCTGAGATTGCGCGCCGCGCCGGAGCCGAAATCGGTTCCGGCGCGGACGCGTCTCTGCCGGTCGCCGACGTCGCGAGCCTCGCGGCGGCGGGTCCGCAAGATGTGAGTTTCGTCTCCGATCCCGCCTGGCTTCCCGCGCTCGCCACCAGCAAATGCGGTGTGTGCCTGGTCAAGCGCGGCATGAAGGCAAGCGCGCCCGCGGGCGGCGTGCTGCTGTTCGTGGACGATCCGCGCCGCGCCTTCGCGCTGATCGCGGCGATGTTCTACCCCGACACGACGCCGGGTGCGTCGACGGCGCCGCCCAAGATCGCGCCAAGCGCACGCATCCATCCCTCGGCGGCAATCGGTCCGGGCGTGGAGATCGGTGAGAACGTCGTGATCGGCGCGAACTGCACGCTCAACTATTGTGTCATCGGCGCGCGCTGCATCATCCACCCCGGCGTGCAGATCGGGCAGGACGGCTTCGGATTCGTGCCGGGGCCGACGGGGTTGATGAAGATGCCGCAGTTGGGGCGCGTGATCATCGGCACGGACGTGGAGATCGGCGCCAATTGCTGTATCGACCGCGGCGCCCTGGAAGACACCGAGATCGGCGACGGCACCAAGCTCGATAACCTCGTCCAAGTCGGCCACAATGCCCGTATCGGGCGCCACTGCGTGTTCGTGGCCCAGTCCGGCGTGGCCGGCAGTTGCACCATCGGGGATGGGGTCGTGGTCGGGGGGCAGGTGGGTATCGCCGACCATGTGACGGTCGGGGCAGGGGCCCAAATCGCCGGCCAGAGCGGGGTCATGCGGGATGTGGCCCCCAAAGAGGTTGTGATGGGCTACCCGGCACGCCCCATTCGCCAGTTTTGGCGTGAGATTGCCGCCCTGTCGCGGTTGACCAAGCGCGACAAGGCCCCCTAGAGGTTGCTCGGCAGGGCGCACCGGCCCGAGGCTGAATAACGCTCGGGATTCAAAAGAATAGCGGGCGACCGGGCGGAAAAACCGGTTCCCACTCTTCATATCGCGCGCTAAAACCTGCGGTATCAGGCCCAAGGGCTGTACAATCGCTCCACCTAGCGCCCTGAAGGCCTAGGCCAAAAGGGAATTCCGGCGATGGACGGACAAGGCGCAGCCGATACCGGCCAGACCATCGATATCCACCGGATCACGCAGATGATACCGCACCGGTATCCGTTCCTGCTGGTGGACAAGCTGATCGACGTCGTCCCCGGTGAACGCGCGATTGGGATCAAGAATGTCACGGCCAACGAGCCGTTTTTCCAGGGCCACTTCCCAGGTCGCCCTGTTATGCCTGGCGTGCTGATTGTCGAGGCCATGGCCCAAACCGCGGCGGTGATCGTGGTGGCGGCCCTCGGCGGCAGCGCGGAAGGCAAACTGGTTTACTTCATGACGATCGACAACGCGCGCTTCCGCCGTCCGGTCGAGCCCGGCGATCAGCTGCGGCTCCATTGCACCAAGGAACGCCAGCGCGGCAACGTCTGGAAGTTCAGCGGTGAAGCCCGCGTCGACGACGTTGTGGTCGCGGAAGCGACCTACACGGCCATGATCATGGATTCCTGACGCGCGGACCACCGCGGACGTCGCCCCCCACATTTCTGATCCGGACACCATCACCTTGGATACTGCGCGCGCGCTTCCCCAAATCCATCATACGGCGCTGGTTGATTCCTCCGCTGCGATCGGCGCGAATGTGCGCATCGGCGCCTATTGCACGATCGGTGCGAACGTCACCCTCCATGACGGCGTGCAACTCGTTTCGCACGTGGTGGTGGACGGACACACGACCATCGGCAATGACACGATCGTGCATCCCTTCGCCTCGATCGGCCGGCCGCCGCAGCATCTGAAGTATCGCGGCGAGCCCTCACGCCTGATCATCGGCTCGAACAACACGATCCGTGAACACGTCACCATGCACACCGGCACCGCCGAAGGCGGCATGGAGACGAAGGTCGGCTCCCACTGTTTCTTCATGGTCGGAAGTCACGTCGCCCACGATTGCGTGATCGAGGATCACGTCGTTCTGGTCAACTCGGTCGCGCTCGGCGGGCATGTGCACGTGGGCGAATACGCCATCCTCGGCGGCTTGTCCGGCGTGCATCAGTACGTGCGCATCGGCAAGCACGCCATGATCGGCGGCTGCTCCGGTGTCGAAACCGACATTATCCCCTACGGCTCCGCCAAGGGAAACCGCGCGCGGCTCTCGGGCCTGAACGTGATCGGGCTGAAGCGCCGCGGCTTCTCGCGCGAAGACGTGCGCGCGCTGCGCACGGCTTACGGCTTGCTGTTCTCCCAGGGCGGCACGATGGCGGAACGCTTGAACGAAGTGGCGGATCTGTTCGCCAACCACGAGGGCGTGATGGACATCATCAACTTCATCCGCGCGGATTCTTCCCGCGCGCTGTGCACGCCGCACTCCGGCTCCAACGGCAACGGCGGCTGAGATCTGCATGAGCGCGCCCAAGCTCGGCATCGTTGCCGGCGGGGGCGCGCTGCCCGGCCTTCTGGCTGAAGCCTGCCGCGATCAGGGGCGGGACTACTATATTCTCGCACTCAAAGGCTTTGCCGACGCCGCGGCACTCCGGCGGGAGCCGGATGCGTGGCTGCGCCTTGGCGACGCCGGGAGCGGCTTCGCGCTCATGCGGGACGCGGGTGTCGCGCAGATCGTGATGGCCGGAACGGTAAAGCGGCCGAAGCTTTCCGACCTGCGACCCGATTTGAAAACAGCGGCCTTCTTCGCGCGCATGGCCGGCCGACTGCTCGGTGACGATGGCCTGCTGCGCGTGCTCATCGATGAGATCGAACGAGAAGGGTTCGCCGTGGTCGGCGCCCACGAAGTGCTCGCAAGCCTGCTGGCACCGGCCGGTGTGTTTGGGCGCGTCGCGCCAGATGCTGTCGCGGAACGCGATATTGTCGTGGGTAAAGCTGCGGCGCATGAGCATGGCCGCGCCGACCTTGGCCAAGCCGTGATCGTCCACGACGGCAAGGTCGTGGGCTGGGAGACGGTCGAAGGCACGGCGGCGCTGATCGCTGAAACCGGTAAGGCGGGGGCGATCCTCGTGAAGATGACGAAGCCTCAGCAGGAGCGCCGCGCCGATCTGCCCACCATTGGCCCCGACACGGTCGCACAGGCTGTCGCCGCGGGCCTGCGCGGGATCGCCGTGGAAGCGGGCGGTTGCTTGGTCATCGACCTGCCGGAGGTGCGCGCCCGCGCAGACGCGGCGGGCATTTTCGTCGTGGGCGTGACCCCATGACCCAGCGCGCGCCTGTCGTCTACATTGTCGCCTGCGAGCCGTCGGCGGATGCGCTTGGCGCGCAACTCATGGCAGGCCTTCGGGCGGAAACGGACGGCCGCGTGCGCTTCGCCGGGATCGGCGGGCCGCGCATGGCTGCGGCGGGCCTGACCAGCCTGTTCGATCCACGCGAACTTGCGCTGCTCGGCATCTTCGAGGTGATCCCGGCCTATCGCCGTGTATTGGCGCGCGTGCGGGAGACGCTCGACAACATCCTGGAGCGCAATCCGGACGTACTGGTGACCATCGATTCTTGGGGGTTCACCGGGCGTATCCACGAGCGCCTGACCAAGGCCGGCAATCCGATTCCGCGCGTACGCTATGTCGCGCCTCATGTGTGGGCCTGGCGGCCGGGGCGGGCGAAACAGCTCTCGCGATGGATTCATCATTTGATGACCCTTTTCCCGTTCGAGCCGCCGCTGTTCGAGGCCCATGGATTGCCGACCACCTGGGTGGGACATCCGGTGATCGAGAGCGGGGCAGACAAGGGCGATGCAGCGGCGTTCCGGGCGCGTCATGGGTACGCCGCGGACGCGGTCTTGATGTGTGTTCTCCCGGGCAGCCGTCGCGGCGAGGTGAAGCGGTTGTTTCCCGTGTTCGCGGAAGCGGCCCATATCCTCGGTAGCAAACATCGCAAGCTCGAGATCGTGATCCCGACCGTGAACACCGTCGCTGACATGGCGCGGGCCGGCGTCGCCGGGTGGCATGTTCCGGTCAAGGTGATCGACAACGCCGAGATGTACGACGCTTTCGCCGCGAGCCGTGCGGCTATCGCCGCGTCCGGTACGATCACGCTCGAGCTCGCGCTCGCCGGCGTGCCCCATGTGATTGCCTATCGGATCAATCAGTTCTCGGCGATCGTCTTCCGCTGGCTGTCACGCCAGCGGTACGCCAACCTGATCAACATCTTGCTCGACCGCGAAGTCGTGCCGGAACTGATCCAAGAGGATTGCACGCCACAGCTCGTGGCGGCCAAGGTGTCGCCGTATTTGTATGTTGAGAAAGACGGTGCCGCGCAGCGGGCCGATTTCAAGGAGGCGCTCGCGAAGCTGAACCCCGGCGAAAGTCCGGCTCGCTTGGCGGCGCGGACGGTACTGAAGATGGTCAGGAGCTGAACGATGAACCTGAAAGTCATGTCCGTTGCGATCGCACTTCTCCTGCCGGCGACGGCGCAAGCGCGGGACCTCATCATCTGCGAGGGCCCCTCTGATCGGGCGATCCAGCGGATCCAGAGCGAACTCCTGTGCGAGACCACGTCGGGTGTGCAACGGCGCGTCGCGGGCGGGCTCGCGCAGCTTTACGCCGAAGGCTGGCGCTTGATCCAACTCGTGCCGTATGCCGACCGCGTGCGGGCTTACCTTGAGCACGACTGAGGTGCCGCAGTAACGGCGCGCCTTTCTGGCGCTGCCGCTGCTGACGAACTTCAGAACGTGAACGAGATGTGGGCCGAAAGCATGTGGCTCGTGAGGCGCGTCGCGCCGATCATGCCGTCGTAGGCAAGGGTGGCGGTCACGCCTTCGGTGGTGCTGGCGACCGCCGCGGCGCCCACGTGAGCCGCACTTCTGCCCGGCCCCGTGAGCACCGTCTGGAATGTGACCGGCGACCCGGCGAGACCTGTCGTCAGCGTCCCGGCGCCACGTTCCAGAAGATGGGCGTACCCAAGTTGGAATTGTCCCGACAGCATGCCCCACGAATGCGTGGACGGCACGGAGACCACGGCGCCTAGTTCGCCGATGGAGTTCTTCACCTTATGACCGGGCACGACGAGGCCGACACTGCCCGCGCCGCCTTCGGTATAGCCCTTGATGTCGGCGCTGCGGTAGTCGAGCAGGGCGTAGGGCGCGATGCGCGCATTCTCGCCCATGCTGTTGCTCATCGATATTTTCACCGCCGCGCCAAATGTGTTGCCAGTCGTTGCGCCGGTGGCGGTACGGCTGATGCTCGTAAGGCTGCGGCTGGTGGTGAAATCGGTCCAGCCGTAACCGAGCGTCCCATCGACCGCCACGTTGCTCTCGCCGAGGCCGGCGGAGAAGTAGGCCTGCAGGGCTTTGGTATCGCCCTTGGTCTCGCCGCCGCCGAACTTCACCTTGTTCTTGCCGGACGCATAGCCGAACGCCAGCCCGGCGCGGGCGGAATCGCTGAATGAATAGTCGACTCCGGCAAGGACGTAGGGCCGCGTCGCGCGGGCACCCGATTCCGCCGCCGATGGATCGCGCATGATGACGTCGCTGCCGGCGCTGGCGAAGATGCCGAACTTGCCGACGTCGCGCGTGCCATCGGTTCCGCCCATCCGGACGGCTTGCGCATGGGCGAGCACGCTGCGCTCCATGGTCCACATGCTTTCCACGCCTTCGCGGCCGAGCAGATAAAGCGTGCGGCCGGAGATGTCATCAAGCGCTTGCGCCTTGAGCGCCGCGGAGCCTGTGTTCATCGCGATCAGCAGGAGGTCGAGATCCGTGTCGTAGCCGGCGGATACGTCGAGCGCGTTGGCCACGGCGAGTTGGGTGCTTCCGCTGGCCGCAGGCGCCAACAGCGCACGGATCAATTGCCCGCGGATGTCGCCGCCTGGGTTCTGTTGGGTGTGGATGTTCGTATAGAGCCCGCCGTTTTGGAGGTTTGTCACGTCCGCGGCGGGGATCGCCCAGGTCAGCGGTCCGACAGGACTGTTGGGATTGGGGAAGGGGAAGATCACCGGGCCGTTGACCCCGGCAGGACCGCGATGGATGTGGCCGAGGGTCACAGGACCGGTCGTGCCGACCGCTGCTTCGTTGTGTGTGACGCGCACAGTGGCGGATGTGGCCGCGTCGTTGAGCACGAGCGAGCCGACGCCCGTCGCCGGCGAGGGACGCGTGCCGGCCGGCTCTTGGGCATTATTCATGATGGAGATGTAGAGCGTTCCGGCCTGCGCTTGCGCGCATAGCAGCACGAGCGCAGCAGTTGCCGCGCTCGAAAGCAGGAATGTTTTGCGCATGGTCGCGTCTCCCCCGAAAGACGCCGCGCCCTGCCGCCGGTGGATTCCGACGCACAGGTCGGCTTCTCGTCTATTGACGATTGCGAGCCGCGATCTATTCCCGGCGCCCTTACGAATTCGACTTTCTGAAATCCGCCGAAAAATCAGCGGTCTATCTAGGCGGCGATCGTCCGCATGAAGGCCTTGTGCATCTCATCGTCCGTGGCGATGAGGCGTGCGGCCGCCTTGTATTGGGCCGCGCCTGTCATCAGGCCGACCGTCTCGGAAATCAAGTTGGTTGGGTTGCCCGTATCCTGCGCGAACACGGCGACACCGCCGGTGACCAAGGTCGAGTACACCGGCGCTTGGGCTTTGAAGCCCTCGGTTTGAACATTGACGATGTTGTTGGCGCGCACCGCCGTGGCGGTGCCGGTAGAGAGCAGGGCGGATGCGGCAACCGATGAGACGTTCATCGCATCCGCCCTGGTAGCTTACTTCCGCTTCTTCAGGCCGACGAAGTCGCGCTTCGGCGAGCCGGTGTAGAGCTGGCGCGGACGGCCGATCTTCTGCTGCGGGTCTTCGATCATCTCGTTCCACTGGGCGATCCAGCCGGTGGTGCGGGCGAGCGCGAACAGGGCGGTGAACATGGTCACCGGAATGCCCATCGCCTGGAAGATGATGCCCGAATAGAAGTCGACGTTCGGGTAGAGCTTCTTCTCGATGAAGTATTCGTCCTCGAGCGCGATGCGCTCCAATTCCATCGCGATATCGAGCAACGGGTTGTCCTTGATGTTCAGCTCCTTCAGCACTTCGCTGCAGGTGCGGGACATGATGCGCGCGCGCGGATCGTAGTTCTTGTACACGCGATGGCCGAAGCCCATCAGGCGGAAGCTGTCGCTCTTATCCTTCGCGCGCTTTACGAACTCAGGGATGCGGTCCTTGGTGCCGATCTCCTTGAGCATGGTCAGCACGGCTTCGTTCGCGCCGCCGTGGGCAGGGCCCCAGAGGGAGGCGATGCCCGCCGCGATGCAGGCGAACGGGTTCGCGCCCGACGAGCCGGCGAGACGCACGGTGGAGGTGGACGCGTTTTGTTCGTGGTCGGCATGCAGGATGAGGATGCGGTCCATGGCCTTCGCCAGGATCGGATTGACTTCGTAGTCCTCGCACGGGGTCGCGAACATCATGTAGAGGAAGTTTTCGGCATAGCCGAGGTCGTTGCGCGGATAGATGAACGGCTGGCCGAGGGAGTACTTGTAGGCCCAGGCGGCGATCGTCGGCATCTTCGCGATCAGACGGTGCGACGAAATCCGGCGGTGATCCGGGTTCGTGATGTCCAGGCTGTCGTGATAGAAGGCGGCCAGCGCGCCGGCCACGCCGCACATCACGGCCATGGGGTGCGCGTCACGGCGGAAGCCCGAGTAGAAGCTGTGCACCTGCTCGTGGAGCATGGTGTGATAGGTGATATCGCGCTCGAACTTCTCTTTCTGCTCGCCGTTCGGCAGTTCGCCGTTCAGGAGGAGGTAGGCGACTTCCTCGAAATTGCAGTTCTCGGCCAAGTCCTCGATCGGATAGCCGCGGTGCAGCAACACGCCGTTGTCACCGTCGATGAAGGTGATTTTGGATTCACACGAACCGGTGGAGGTAAACCCCGGGTCGTAGGTGAACATGTCCGTGTCGGCGTAGAACTTTCGGATATCCACAACGTCCGGTCCCGTGGACCCGCTCATCACGGGATATTCCCAGGATTTGCCGGACTGGTTGTCCTTGAAGCTGACTGTTTTTTTCGACACGGATGCGCCTTTCCTGCTCGAGGCTTCTAAGCCTTTCGCCGACCCCCAGAAGGTCGCGATTGCGCGCAGTTATAGTACGGTACGGCCTTATGCTGCAACGCACACCGCGCGGCGGTTATCGGTGTGTCCGATTGGTGAAACCGCAGATTCAGATACCGGCGGCGTCCCTGAGGCGGCCCAGGGTCTCTTCCCGCCCCAGGACCTCCATCACCTCGAACAACGGCGGCGAAACCGTGCTGCCGACCACCGCGGCCCGCAGGGGCTGCGCCACGGCGCCGAGCTTCTGGCTGGAGGCTTCGGCGGTGATTCGGGCGAGTTCCTCCAGGGCGTGGGCCGTCCACGGCTCCTGGGTCTCGAGCTTCGGCAGGATGGCCGCGATCGCGGCGGCACCGCCTTCGGCGATGGCTTTCTTCGCCTTGTCATCCAGCGGGATCGGCCGCGGTCGCACGTAGATCATCGCGCCCTCGGCGAGTTCCTTGAGGGTCTTGGCGCGGGGTTTCAAGCCCGGCATCCCACGGGCGAGGCGGGTGGTGACGCCTTCGGGCAGATCGCCGCCGGCGGCGGTTTGGAGGTCCGTGGCGATCAGGGAGATCAGGTGCGCATCGTCGGCCTGGCGGATGTAGGTGCCATTCAGGTTCGACAGCTTCGCGAGATCCAGACGCGATGGGCCGCGATTGACGTCTTTCACATCGAACCAGGCGATTGCCTGTTCGTCGGAGATGATCTCGTCATCGCCGTGGGACCAGCCGAGGCGGAGCAGATAGTTCCGCATCGCTTCCGGCAGGAAGCCCATATCGCGATAGGCCTCCACGCCCAGCGCGCCGTGACGCTTGGAGAGCTTCGCGCCGTCCGCGCCGTGAATGAGCGGAATGTGCCCGTAGGCCGGCGGCTTCGCGCCCAGCGCCTCGAACAGCTGATGCTGGCGAAACGCGTTGGTCAGATGATCGTCGCCGCGAATGACGTGGGTGATCGCCATGTCGATGTCGTCCACGACCACGGACAGCATGTAGGTCGGCGTGCCGTCGGAGCGCAGCAGGATCATGTCGTCGAGTTGCGCATTGGCGACGCGCACATCGCCTTGCACGAGATCGGGCAGAACCGTCTCGCCGTCCTGCGGCGCCCGAAGGCGGATGACGGGCTTCACGCCGGCGGGCGCATCCTTGGGATCGCGGTCGCGCCAGCGGCCGTCGTAGCGAATGGATTGACCAGCGGCCTTCTGTGCCTCGCGCATGGCGGTGAGTTCTTCCGGCGTGGCGTAGCAGCGATAGGCCTTGCCCTCGGTGAGCAGTTTCTCCGCCATCTCGCGATGGCGGTCGGCGCGGGCGAACTGAAATACCGGTTCGCCGTCGTGGTCGAGGCCGAGCCACGCGAGCCCGGCGAAGATGGCGTCGATGGCTTCTTGGGTCGAGCGGGCGCGATCCGTGTCCTCGATGCGCAGGAGGAACTTGCCGCCCGTGTGCTTGGCGTAGAGCCAATTGAACAACGCCGTCCGCGCACCGCCGATATGGAGGTAGCCGGTGGGCGAGGGGGCAAAGCGGGTGACGACTTGGGACATGGACAATGCGCGAAAAGAGCCAGAATGGCGCGTTGTTTAGCCCGGCT
The DNA here is from genome assembly GCA_965279655.1 of Rhodospirillaceae bacterium. Classification (GTDB taxonomy): domain Bacteria; phylum Pseudomonadota; class Alphaproteobacteria; order Rhodospirillales; family Rhodospirillaceae; genus SCTM01. The sequence goes on along the minus strand of OZ257255.1, from coordinate 1,425,701 downwards.
GCATCATGCAGTCCATGCCGGTCATCGTATCGCACATGCCCATGGGAGCGCCTGGGGCTGGGGTGATGGCAGGGGTGTCCGCGTGGCCGTCGTTGTCGGAGCCGAGGGCGCCGGACGTCAGCATGCAGGCGGCGCTGAAGTCGTCCTGGCCCGGGGCGCCGGTGAGGCCTTCGCTGTAGCTGAGGGTGATGCCATGGGGCGCGTAGTCGCCGATCACGCTCAGGGAGCGGGCGGTCGGCTCGATCGGCGGCGAGGCGAACGGCGCGATATTGGCCACGGCGCGCGTGAAGGAGCCCATCGGCGCCACCGGCGGCGAGGTCCACACGGAGGCATGGCCGACGTTGTCCATGAAGATGATCGTGAGGGGACGCGCGGTCGCGGTGGCGTTGGTGATGCGGATCTGGCCGACGACGTCTTCGCGGCCCGGACCGCTCACGTAGGGAAGCGACAGGGCATCGGCCATCAACACCATGCCGCAGGTGCTGACATTGCTCAGCGCGCCGGTCGCCGGGGTGAGCGTGACATGCTGCACGTGGCCGATGAAGTCCGCGTTGATCGCCGCCACTGCGGTTGCCGGGAGAGTCGCGAAGCGATGGATCGGCGTGCCGGAATTCAGAATGTCCAGGACCGGAACTTCGAGCGTGCCGCCGCCGGGGATTTGTGGGGACGCCCAGGCGACGATGCCTTCGCCGGTGGCGGGATCGCGCAGCTCGACGCTCGCGGAGCCTGTGCGGCTGTCGCCGTTTGAAATGCGGATGAAGGACTGGACCTGAGACACCAGACTCACGCCCGGCATCACGACGGCAAGCAGGTCTCGTTCCGAGATGGTGTGTTTCTGGCGCTCGACGCCCTCACGCTGTGTCTCGGTGTGGACGTGGCCATTGGCATGAATGCGCGCCATGTCGGCCTGCATTTGCGCCACGCGCGGGTCGTCCTGCGCCGTGGCGGCGTGGGTCAGCAGGGACCCAAGGGCAATGGCGGCGAGGTGGCTTCGCATGCCCATAATTTACGCCCGTCCCGGCGATTTGCGGCGGACTTTAAATTTCACGGACAAGGGAATAACCGGCGCGCGGGAGCGTCTTTCGCCGCCGTGGAAAGGAGGCCAAGTTTGCCTTAAGCTTTGATCTTCGGGGCAATCGTCAATCGTCGCGCCATGACCGACCAGGCTGCAGCGCCTGTTCTTCCCGGCCGCATCATCGGGCCGCGGCGGGGGATTCCCTGGGGCAGATGGCTTGGCGCGGTCCTGGCCTGGACCCGTGCAGAGCTTGCCCGCCAAAGCGCCCGCGCTTTCATGTGGATGGTGATCGGCGTGTGTGCCGGCATCGTCTTGTTCTTTGCCTGGCCGGTCGATCCTCCGCCTTTTGTCGGGATAAGCGCGATTCTGCTGGCGGCGCTCGGCCTGGTCGCGGCACGCGGCCGCGAGGCTCCGCGGCCATGGCTTGTCGCGGTCGCCGCGCTCGGCCTGGGCCACGGCGCGGCGGAACTGCGCACGGAGATGTCCGGCACGCCGGTGCTCACGCGCTATCTCCCCGCGACCGAGATCCGCGGCCGCGTGGCCGACGCGGAGAACCGCCCGGCCTCCTATCGCGTCGTGCTCGAGAAGCTGACCGTGCCCGGACTTGCCGCAGCGGACACGCCGGTGCGGGTGCGCATCTCGATCCCCTTGAAGAGCGGATTGCCCAAAGTCGGAGACCGCATCGCCATCCGCGCGGCCTTGCGTCCGCCGATGCGTCCCGCGCTGCCCGATGGGTTCGAGTTCCAGCGTCAGCTCTACTTCGCCCAGATCGGCGCGACCGGCTTCGGCTTCGGGGCGTGGCGTACGGAAGAGTCCGCCGTCAAAGACGGATGGTTCGATGGTCTGCTGGTTCGCATCGAAGGGATTCGCCGCCATGTCTCGCAGCGCGTGACGGAGGCCATCAAGGACCCCGGTGACGCGGCGACCACGGCGGCGCTGATCATGGGCGAGCAGGGCGCGATCCCCGGCGACTTGCAGGATGCGTATCGCAAGTCCGGCCTCGCGCATCTTCTCTCGATCTCCGGCGTGCACATGAGCCTGCTGGCGGCGGTGGTATTCTTCCTGATCCGCAAAGGTCTCGCGCTCGCGCCCCCGGTGGCGCTGCGGGTGGACACGAAGAAGATCGCCGCATGGATCGCGCTCGGCGCGGTCACACTGTATGTGCTGATCTCGGGCTTGAGCGTGCCGGCCGTGCGTTCGTTCCTGATGATCGGCGTGGTGCTGGTGGCGATCCTGCTCGACCGCACAGCCATCTCGTTGCGCACCATCGCCTGTGCCGCGTTGGTGCTCATGCTCATCTATCCGGATGCGGTGGTGGGTGCGAGTTTCCAGATGTCGTTCATGGCCGTGCTGGCGCTGATCGGGCTTGCCGAACACGCGCGCTTGCATGTGCGCTGGCGCAATGCGGACGGCGATCTCGCGCCCCTGCGCGCCATTGCGATCATCTTCGCCGGATTGGTGATCACCGACATTGTCGCCAGTGGGTCGACGGCTCTGTTCGCGATCTATCACTTCAACCGCTTCCCCACGTACTCGATGGTGTCGAACTTCGTCGCCGGGCCGATCACCGGGCTGTGGGTGATGCCGTGGGGACTGGTGGCGATGATGCTGATGCCGCTCGGCCTCGACCGCGTTCCGCTCGAACTCATGGGCATGGGGGTCGGCTGGGTGAACGACATCGCCCGCACCGTCGCGGCGTGGCCGGGCGCGCAGGTGCACGTTCCGCCGATGCGTGCGGTGGCGCTCTCGATCGGTGCCTTCGGGCTCGCGTTTGTCTGCCTGTGGCAGGGACGCTTGCGGTGGGCGGGACTCGCGTTGATCGCCCTTGCGCTCACGCAGCCGTTCCTCGCGAAAGTGCCCGACGTCCTTCTCGACGAAGAGTCCAAGATCGTGGCGGTCACGGACGAGAACGGGAATCTTGTGTTGCGGCCGGGGCGGGGCGGCAATTTTATCCGCGATGTGTGGAAGGACCGGTACGACGAGTCCGCGACGAAATGGGACAGTCTCCCCGGATTCAAATGCGACGCGGACGGCTGCATCTTGTCGCGCAACGGCAAGCGGGCGCTGATCGCGTTCACGCCGACGGCGCTTGCCGAAGACTGCGCCAGGGTGGATGCGGCCATCAGCTTCGTGCCGGGGCGCGTATTCTGCCGCGCGACGCCGGTGCATGATGTGTTCGACGTGCGCCGCCACGGGGCCGTGGCGCTGCGCATGACGGAGGATGGCGTGACCGCGCGTTATGTCGATGACGGCGTGGGCGACCGCCGCTGGTCGCCGAAAGCGAAGCCGCGACCGGCGCCAGTCAAAGTCGACGAAGACCCTGAGCCCGCTACTGGTAGCGACGAAGAAGCCCCACCAGCCGACCCTGAACCCTGACGCGGTCCGCGCCAAAGATGCGGGTCTCGTAGGACTTGTTGGCGGGCTCGAGGGCGATCTTGTCGCCCTTGCGGCGCAGGCGCTTCAGGGTGGCTTCCTCGTTGTCCACGAGGGCCACGACGATGGCGCCGTTGTCGGCCGTGTCGGTGCGCTTGATGATGACGGTGTCGCCGTCATTGATGCCGGCTTCGATCATGGAATCGCCGTCGACGGTCAACGCGTAGTGGTCGCCTGTCGAGAGCATGGAGGCGGGCACGCCGACATGCTCATTGGGATTGCGCAGGGCCTCGATGGGCGTACCCGCGGCGATCTTGCCGTAGAGCGGAAGTTCGTAGGTCTCCGCCGCCATGGCGGCGATCGCGGCGCCGGGCAGGGCGCCGGAGAAGTTGCCGGTGATGACGTTGAAGCCGGACCGTTCGCGGGGCTCGCCCGTTCGCTCCGCATGACGGTCGGGCAGGCGGTCCGTGGCGTTGTCGGGCAGTTTCACGACTTCCAGGGCCCGGGCCCGGTGAGGCAGTCGGCGGAGGAAGCCGCGCTCTTCCAGGGCGGTGATCAGGCGGTGGATGCCGGACTTGGACTTGAGGTCGAGGGCCTCCTTCATCTCGTCGAAGGACGGGGCGACCCCGTCGGCGTTCATCCGCTCGCGGATGAATTGCAGGAGTTGGTGCTGCTTCTTCGTGAGCATGGGAGCCTCGTCATGGAGATAGAACCAAGCGGGAACGTTCTACTTTGGTTCCAGCGAAACGTCAAGATGGTCGGGGAACGCGCGGGAAGGGGGTCATCGACTCGCTTATGTCGCCCAAGCCCAGCGCGTTTTATCGCGGTAAATACGCGTGGAAATTTTTGCGCCCCGGAGGCCGCATTTTCGCGCTTGAACGAACCGTGAACGATACGGCGCGGGTGGCCGTTCGTCAAAGGCTTCGGGTGTGTGCAGTTTCTAGGGGTGAGGCGGGTCGAGCAGCAGCACCTCGACCAGATCGCCGGCGTAGGCCGCGGGGGCGAAGGCGGCGCGAACCAGCAACGCGTCCGCATTGGCCAGGGCGGCGACCATGGCGCTGTCCTGGACCGGATATGGGGTCACGGTGAGCATGCCATCCGACGCCCGGCCGAGGGTGGCGCGCAGATAGTCCTCGCGGGTGTCGTTGGCCTTGAGGGTGCCGACGAGCCGGGCCGGGAGTGTCGCGGGCAAGACGCCCGGAAGACCTTCGAGTGCATCCAGCGCCGGGCCCAGGAACAGGATCGCGCAGATCATCGCGGAGACCGGATTGCCGGGCAGGCCCATGATGGGGGTCGCGCCTTTGGCCGTGCGCACAGCACCGAACAGGAGCGGCTTTCCCGGGCGCATGGCGATGCGGTGGAAGGCGAGGTCGAGCCCCATGTCGCCGAGCACGCGTTTGACCAGGTCGTGATCGCCGACGGACACGCCGCCGCTGGTGAGCAGCATGTCCACGTCGCCGGCGGTTTCCACCATTTGGCGCAGGGCGGCGGTGTCGTCCGGCGCGATGCCGAGATGGATCGCCTCGCCGCCGTGGGCGGTGACGAAGGCGCACAGGCCAGGGCCGTTGGCGGAGACGAGCTGGCCGGGCCCGACGTCGGCGCCGGGCATCACGATCTCATCGCCGGTGGAGATCACGCCGACGCGCGGTTTGCGGCGCACGGGGACGGCGGCGTGATTCATCGCCGCGAGCAGACCGATGTCGCGGGCGCTCAGGCGGCGCGGCGCCTTCAGCACGACGTCGCCGGTGCGGAAGTCCTGGCCCATGGGACGGATGTGGCGGCCGCGGATGGCGGCTTCGTTCAGGGTGACTTCGCCGGTGCCGAGGGTGGCGTCCTCCTGGATGACGATCGATGTCGCGCCTTTGGGGACATGCGCACCGGTGAAGATGCGCACGGCCTCGCCGGCTTTCACGTCGCCGGACCAGGGATGACCGGCGGCGGCCTCACCGACGAGGCGCAGGGTGACGGGCGCGGTGCCGGCGTCTTCGAAGCGCACGGCGTAGCCGTCCATCGCCGAGACGTCGGCGGGCGGATGAGAAACCTTCGCGGTCATGTCCGTCGCGAGCACGCGGCCCAGTGCGGCGTCGAGAGAGACTGTTTCGACTGGCAGGGCGGTCAGGCGCGAAACGATCAGCGCGCGGGCGTCGACGACGGGGAGAAGGGGCGGTTTACCGTGCATTGTGTGTCTCAGTTTTGAGCCAACTCAGCCCCTCCCCCTTGTGGGGAGGGGTTGGGGTGGGGGTCTTTCAGCGCACCAAGAATTGTCTGGAGGACTCCATCTGTATTCGCAAGGACATCGTTGTTCCAGAAGCGGATAATCCGATAGCCATCCTTTTCAAGCTTTGCGGTGCGTTCGCCATCGCGCGCTCGCGCAGAAGGCGCGTTGTGCTGCCCGCCATCGACTTCAATGATGAGCTTTGCGGCGTGCCAGCAGAAATCGACGATATAGCTTCCGATCGGGACCTGTCGGCGGAAGTGCATTCCTTGCTGGTTCATCACCCGCAGTTTGCGCCAGAGACGCTTTTCGGCGTCCGTCATCTGATTGCGGAGTTCTCTCGCGCGCTTGTTCGCCAAGGCGGCGACCCCCACCCCTAACCCCTCCCCACAAGGGGGAGGGGTATCACTCCGTGCGGATATTCCATTCGCAATCCCCTCCCCGCAAGGGGGAGGGTGATTTCCGTCAATCCTGCTCGAACGTGCCGGATTTGCCGCCGGATTTTTTGACGAGGCGGATGCCGCCGATGCGCATGGCGCGGTCGACGGACTTGCACATGTCGTAGACGGTCAGCGCCGCGGCGCTGACGGCGGAGAGGGCTTCCATTTCGACGCCGGTCGCGCCGGTCACCTTGCAGGTGGCGGTGATGTTCACCGCGCTCGCCTTCTTGTCGAAGGCGAGTTCAACCGCGACGGAGGTGAGCGGGATTGGATGGCACAGCGGAATGATCTCCGGCGTGCGCTTGGCGGCCATGATGCCGGCGAGTTGGGCGACGGCGAGCACGTCACCCTTTTTCATGCGGCCCTTCTGAATGAGCTTCAGCGTTGCGGGTTGCATGGTGACGGTGCCCTTCGCCACGGCGACACGCTCCGTGGCGGATTTCGCGCCGATGTCCACCATCACCGCGTTGCCCGAGGTGTCGAAGTGGGTGAGCACCTTCTTCAGCGCCTTCTTCGACGCCGACTTTTTCGGCTTCGATTTCTTCAGGCCTGATTTCTTAAGCATGGGCGCGCTCCGGCGTCAGGATCGCACGGGTGGCGGCTTCGATGTCCGGCTGCTTCATCAGGGATTCGCCGATGAGGAAGCGGCGCGCGCCGGTCTTGGCCATGCGGGCGAGGTCCGCCGGCGTTTTCAAACCGCTTTCGCATACCAGCACGCGATCCTTGGGCAGGCGCGCGGCGAGGTGTTCCGTTGTGGCGAGATCGGTGACAAGCGTCTTCAGATTGCGGTTGTTCACGCCGATCAGCGGTGAGCGCAGCAGAAGCGCGCGGTCGAGCTCCTCCGCATCGTGGACCTCGATCAACACGTCCATGCCGCAATCGACCGCCGTGTCCTCGAGTTCTTTCGCCTGTGCGTCGGACAACATCGCCATGATGAGCAGGATGCAATCGGCGCCGATCGCGCGGGCTTCGACTACCTGATAGGGGTCGAGCATGAAGTCCTTGCGCAGCGCGGGCAGATTGGTGGCATCGCGCGCGACTTGGAGGAAGGCGTCGCTGCCTTGGAAGTAGTCTTCCTCGGTCAGGACGGAAAGGCACGCCGCCCCGCCATGCTCGTAGGCTTGTGCGATCACGGCCGGCAGGAAGTTTTCGCGGATCAGCCCCGCCGACGGTGAGGCGCGCTTGATCTCGGCGATCAGGGCATAGCCATCCCGCGCCTTTGCCGTGAGCGCGGCGGCGAAGGGGCGCACGGGCGACGCCGAGAGGACTTCAGCCGTCAGAACGCCGATCGACTTCGCGGCCTTGCGCGCTGCGACCACTTCGCGCTTGCGCGCGCAAATCTCGGTCAGCACGTTACTCATGGGACGGGCTTGCCGTTGCTGACGGCGACGAGGCCCGCCAGCGTCTTCGCGGCCTTGCCGGAGATGATCGTCTCCAGCGCCAGGGCCGCGCCTTCCTTCAAGTCCTTCACCTTCCCGGCGATGAGAAGGGCCGCGGCGCTGTTGAGCACCACTATGTCGCGATAAGCGCCGCCGCGTCCGTGCAGCACGGTGCGCAGCGCGGCTGCGTTGTACGCCACATCGCCGCCCTTGAGTTCTTCGGGCTTCGAGCGCTTCAGGCCCGCGTCCTCCGGGGTGACCTCGAACGTCGAGACGTCGAACGATCCATCCGCATGGCGCTTGATCTCGCCCACACTCGTCGGACCGGTGACGGTGATCTCGTCGAGGCCGTCGCTGCCGTGCACGACCCACGCGTGTTCGGTGCCGAGGTGCCCCAGGGTGCGGGCGAGGGGCTCGACCCAACGCTCCGCGAAGACTCCCATCAACTGGCGCTTGGCGCCGGCGGGATTGGAGAGCGGGCCCAGCAGATTGAAGATCGTGCGGACGCCGAGTTCCTGGCGCACGGGCGCGACGTGGCGCGTGGCGCTGTGGTGTTTTTGCGCGAACAGGAATCCGATGCCGACCTCGCGCAGGCATTGCTCCACCACCTCGGGCGGCGCTTCGATGTTCACGCCCAGGGCGGCGAGCACGTCGGCGGTGCCGCTCTTCGAGGACATCGCGCGGTTGCCGTGTTTGGCGACCGGAACGCCGCAGGCCGCGATCACGAGCGCGACCGCCGTGGAGATGTTGTACGTGCCCGCGCCGTCGCCGCCGGTGCCGCAGGTGTCGATCGTTCCCTCAGGCGCGGTCACGGCCAGGACCTTGGCGCGCATGATGCGCGCGGCGCCGGTGAGTTCCGGCACCGTCTCGCCGCGCTGGCGCAGCGCCATCAAGAACGCGCCCATCTGCGCGGGCGTGGCGCCACCGTCCATGATGACGGCGAACGCGGCTTCGGCTTCCGTGTCGGATAAGGCGGCCCCGTCCGCGACCTTCGCCAGGAATGGCTTCAGGCCGGTCGGCGCGGCGGTCGTGACTTGGTTCATTCCGCGGCGGCTTTGTGCTTGTTCGGGCTCTGGGCCGGTTCCGGCTTCGCATCGAGCCCCGTATCGACGAGGAAGTTGCGCAGGATGCGGTGACCGAACTGGGAGGCGATGCTCTCCGGGTGGAACTGCACGCCCGTGATCGCATACTTCTTGTGGGCGAGCCCCATGATGAGCCCGTCGTCGTTGGACGACGCGGTGACTTCCAGTTCGGCGGGGAGCGTCGCGCGGTCCACCACAAGGGAGTGATAGCGCGTGGCGTCGAACTGCGCCGGGATGTCGCGGAACATCTTGTGGCCGGTATGGGTGATCGTGCTGATCTTGCCGTGCATAGGCGCGGGCGCCCGCACGACCTTGCCGCCGAACATCTGACCGATGGCCTGGTGGCCGAGGCACACGCCCAGCACCGGCACCTTGCCGGCGGCGGCTTTGATCAGGTCCAGGCAGATCCCGGCGCGGTCCGGATCGCAGGGACCCGGGGAGAGGATGATGCCGGCGTAATCCGAAGCAAGCGCGTCCGTCACCGCAATCTTGTCGTTGCGGTGTACAACCACGTCGGCACCCAGCTCACTGAGGAAGTGCCAGAGGTTGTAGGTGAAGCTGTCGTAGTTATCGATCAGCAGGTACTTGCGGCTGCTGGCCATAGCGCGCCTTGATGCAAAGTGAGGGCATTAATCGGGGCCAAGATGCCCGCCATCACCCGGGCCGTCAAGGAAACCGCCCGATCTTCACCAGTCGTTTGTTTCTGCTAGTGATTATACTTCCTGAAACGTAGATAGGGCGGGCTCGTACTGACGTCGAGTACGGCACGCCTTTACCTTTGGATGGACCATGGCCCCGGGCCGGAAGAACACAGTCGCGTTCGGCATGTCGTCCCACCTGCTGGTGCTGGCCGCCCTGGTTCTGGTGGTCGTGGGCATAGCCGGCGGGGTCGTGCTCGACCTGTACCTGCACCCCATCGCCGGCGATGTGCGCGAGGTCGAGCACCGGCCGAAGCCGGCGCAGCGTCCCGCGCCGGTGGTGCAGAACGCGCCGGAGGAAGACACGCCATCGCTGTTCACCCGCCGCACGGGCGAAGCGGCGCCGAAATCCGCGGAGCCGGTCGCCGAGGCGCCCAAGCCGCCGCAAGAGAAACCGCCAGAAAAACCGGCAGAGAAACCTGCGGAAAAGCCGGCCGCGAAACCGGCGGCGAAATCGGGGGCCACGCCGGCCGCCGCGTTCGCCGTGCCCGCGGACGTCGCGCGCAATCGCCCGGTGCTGGCGATCGTCATCGACGACCTGGGCCTGGACCGACCGCGGTCCCAGCGCGCGATCGCGATGCCGGCCGCCGTCACCCTGTCCCTCATGACCTATGCGCCGGACGTGCAAGGCCTCGCCAAACAGGCGCGCGCCGCCGGCCACGAATTGCTGGCGCACGTGCCGATGGAGCCGCAGAACAAGAAAGAAAGCCCCGGTCCCGGCGCGCTCACGGTCGCCATGAACGATGCCGAGATTCACGCGGCGCTGGCGAAGAGTCTCGATGGGTGGGAAGGCTACGTCGGCATCAACAATCACATGGGCAGCCGCTTCACCACGGATCGCGTGCGCATGAACGCGGTGATGAGCGAACTCAAGGGCCGAGGGCTGATCTGGCTCGACTCAAAGACCACGCCGAATTCCGCCGGGATCGCCGCCGCGAAAGAGGCCGGCGTGGCGTTTGTGGAGCGCGACGTGTTCCTGGACAATGTGCAGACGGCGGCCGCGGTCGGCGACGAGATCGAACGCGCCATCGCCGCGGCCAAGACCCGCGGCAGCGCCGTGGCCATCGGCCATCCGCACGAAGTGACGCTGGTGGCCCTCAGGGAAATGCTGCCGACGCTTGAAGGGCGCGGAGTGACGCTTGCACCGCTCTCCGAGGTGGTGAAGCGCCGCCAGCCGCAGCTCGCGCAGGACTAGCCGCCCTTCATGGAGCGGATGAGCCCTGTTTCCGCTCCCGCGGGGGCGTAGGTGATCGCATCGGGGAACCGGGCCAGCACCGCATACAGCGCGACCTGATCGGTTCCCCAGGAGAGCCGGCGCGACTGATACATGACGTGAATGTAGGCCGCGACGCGATGCACGAAGCGGCGCGCCACGTCGGTCGGCGCGATGCCGAGCATGTGGGCGGAAATCTTGTTGCGAATCTCGAGACGGGCGGCGTGGAAGTGCACCGCCAAGTCCGTGCCGGCGAGGAGATCGAACAACCGCGCCGGCGGTCCGGTGACCGTGCTGTCCATGTCGATGAACCAAACCGCCGTCTGCGGGTTCTGGTGCATGAACTGCAAGAGCCGCACAAAGCGGACGGCATGATAGTGCTCCCGCGCCCGTTCGCCGGTCAGCCCCGTTCGTTCGCTCGAGACGTAGTATTCCGGCGCCAGCGCATCGATCGTGTCGGCGGGGCAGTCCATGAGGTGAATGGCGATCGACACGTCTTCCTGCGCCAGTGATTCCAGGAGCGCGGGCGCGAATTGGTTGAAGTAGACGCCATCGCCGGCGACGAAGATCGCGCGCGGTCCGACGACGCCGGTGTGGTTCACGGTCGACACCGGGAGATCCTTCGTCGGGTCCACCGAGTCCAGGCCCGCGTGAAATCGCGGATCGAGGTCGACGGAGCCGGAGGCGCTGACATGTTCGACGCCGGCGAGCCGCGCGAACTGCGCCTGGGCATCGTGCAGGCGGCCGAGCGCCGCCAGCGCTTCTCCGTGCATCACCAACGCGCCGACGTCCTTTGGTTTGCGCGCCACATGGGCGGCCGCGGCCTCGGCCAAATTCAAGGCGGCATCGCGCGCGAACAGGAACTCCGTATCCTTCAACGACGTCGCGGTGAGGGTCGGCAGGCCGCGCCGGTACCGTTCGAACCGTTCCAGCGTCCACGCGTACAACCGCAGCTCGATGAGGCGCAGGCTGTCGCCGGTCGGCGGCGCCGCGAGCCGGGTGGACAGCAGTTGCAACACGTCCGGAGATTGCTCGACCGGCGCTTTGTCGCAAAGCTGCGACAGGACCCGATAGTCGTCGGGCGCGCGCGCAAGGGCTTCGCGCAGTTCGGGATCGAGGCTCACGTCAGTTCTTCACGTAGACGAGCCAATCGCCGTCGCGCGCGGGCTCGGAAATGAAGCCGAGGCGTTCGAAGATCGTGCGCGATGCGTAGTTGTCGGGTTTGACCTCGCCGATGATGGCCCCCACGCTGTGGGGACGAATGGCCGCGAGGCCGAGTTCCATCAGCCGGTGACCCCACCCGCGACCGCGGGCGATGGGGTCCAGGGAGTAACTGATGTAGGCGCTGGGACCGCGGCGATCGATGCGGATCTGGCCGACCGGCAAGCCGCTGGCTTCCAGGACCCAGACGTCGGCATCGACTTCCCCGAGCTTGCGGGTGAGCCACGCCTTGTGCTCCGGCCAGGTGATGGTGTGCTTGGCAAGGGATTGCGCGCGCACGTCGGGCATATTCGAAAGCGCGAAGATGTAGCCGACGTGATCCATCGTGGCCTGGCGCAGACGTAGCGCTTCCTTGCGCGTGGGCTGCAGGACCTCCGCGATTCGCCGCGCGCCGAAGCCGTCGACCAGAAGCTGACCTTGCAGCGCCATGTGCTCGCGCTTGGCGTCGTCGTCGAACAAGGCGCGGACCGCGTCGCGCAAGGCCGCGGCGTCGACGTCCTCCGCGCGGCCCAGGTGCACCGCGATTCCGGACGTGTGCAGATCGCGGCTGGCCGGAACCTGGTTGTCGGCGATGCTCACGAGGATGGTCGGCACACCGAGGGCGAACCGTTCCCACGCGCTGACGCCCGCGGCCCCGATCGCCAGATCAATGGTGCCGAGCAAGGGGGCGAGCGTCGGAAGCTGGACGTGCAGGCGGGAGCCGGGTCGCCGCGCGACCGCCGCTTCGAGCGCGGCCCGATGGGGATAGCTGTCGCCGATGACGATATCGAGTTCGATCTCGGCAAAGGCGCCGTCGGCAAGCGCGGCGAACATCTTGCCCGTGGTGTCGCCCGCATCCGTGCCGCCGAAGGAAATCAGGACGCGCTTGGCGCGGTCGCGGCGCGGCGGGGAGGTCGGCCCGCCGTGCCGGTAGTCCCGGCTCAGCAACGCATAACGCGGTCCGAAATAGGTGAGGGCCGCGGCGGGCAGGAGTCCGGTGTATTTCTCCGCAAACGTCAGGGAGTAGTTCTGATCGACCAGCACGTCGACGTCGTGGCGGCGGGTGGCGATGTCTTCCAGCGCGAGCACCTTGTCGGCACCGGCGCGCACGGCGCGTTCCCACGTCTCGCCCAGGCCGTAGTGATCGAGAACAACGGCGTCGGCGCCGCCGCCGAGCGCCCGTAACGACTGCTGTGCATCGTCGGCCTCATTCGCGGCGGGAGGCAGGAAAACGACCTGATAGCCTTCGCCCAGGAGCACGGCCCCGGCGCTTTTGGAATCATCGGCGATCAGAAAGACGACGTCCGCGCCGCGCTCGCGCAGCTCCGCGGCGAGATTGCGGCACCGCATGACGTGACCGAGACCGACCGCGGGCGACGCATCGACGCGAAAGGCGATTTTCATCCCGGCGACTCCCCCGGGCGCTTTGGGAGCCGACGCAATGCGTGCGCCGACGGCGTTCTCACGCATTGCCTCCGGCGAAGAACCGGACCGCTTCCTCGGCAGCGCGGATCAGCGCGCGCGCCTTGTTCAAGGTCTCCTGATACTCCATCTCCGGGTCGCTGTCGGCCACCACGCCGCCGCCGGCCTGAATGACGACCTCGCCATCCTTCACCACGCAGGTGCGCAGCGCGATGCAGGTGTCCATGTCGCCGTTGGCGGAGAGATAGCCGATGGCGCCGCCGTAGAAGTTTCGGCGCTCGGTCTCCAACTCGTCGATGATCTCCATCGCGCGCACTTTCGGCGCGCCGGACACGGTGCCCGCCGGGAAGCCGGCCATCAGCGCATCCATCGCGTCGTATTGCGGCGAGATGTCGCCTTCGACGTTGGAGACGATGTGCATCACGTGGCTGTAGTATTCGATCACCATCTGTTCGGTGACCTTTACCGTGCCGGGCTTGCACACGCGGCCCACGTCGTTGCGGCCCAGGTCGAGCAGCATGAGGTGTTCGGAGATTTCCTTCGGATCGGACAGCAGGTCCGCGGCCAGGGCCGCGTCCTCGGCGCGCGTCTTGCCGCGCGGACGCGTTCCCGCGATGGGGCGGATCGTGACCTTGCCCTCGCGCAGGCGCACCAGGATCTCGGGGCTCGATCCGACGATGGCGAATCCGTCGAACTGCAAATGGAACAGGAAGGGCGAGGGGTTCAGACGGCGCAGGGACCGGTACAACGCGAAGGACGGCAAGGTGAACGGCACGCGCAGGCGATGCGACGGCACGACCTGGAAGATATCGCCGGCGAGGATGTACTCCTTCGCCTTGTTGACCATGGCGTGGTAACGCTCGCGGCCGGTGTTCGATACGGCTTCGTCGAAGCGCCCGCTCGCCGCCGGGCTCGCATGCGGCACCGGCCGGTTCAGGGCGCCAAGCACCGAGGAGATGCGGGCCTCGGCTTCTTGATAAGCGGTGTCCGCGTCCTTGCCCGGCTTCGGATAGACCGGCGTGACGACCGTCAGGATGTCCTTCACGGTGTCGAAGATCACGGTGAGAGTCGGGCGCATGAATATCCCTTCCGGAATCCCGAGCATGTCGGGATTCTTATTGGGGATGTTCTCCACCAAACGGATGGTGTCGTAGCCCATGTAGCCGATCAGGCCCGCGGACATTGGCGGCAAGGTGTCGGGCAAGGTAATGCGCGATTCCGCGATCAAGGCGCGCAGGGAGTCGAGCGTGGGCGTGCTCTCCTTGGCGAACGTCAGCGCACCGTCGGTGACGGTGCGGCAGATTTCCGCGGTCTGCCCGTTGCATTTCCAGACGAGGTCGGGATCGAGTGAAATGAAGGAATAGCGCCCGCGCGTCGCGCCGCCCTCGACGGATTCCATCAGGGAGGAGAAGCGGCGCTCCTGGCCGAGCTTGAGGACGATCGACACCGGGGTGTCGAGGTCGGCGGGGAGGTCGGTCCACACCACCATGGGCCGCTGCGAGACGTAGTCGGCCTTAAAGTCAGTGCTGCTGGTGCGCAGATCCATCGTCGTCTTCCAAAGGCGGGCCATGCACGCCTTCGACCATATCTTGGCCGCGGCGACGTTGATCGCGCCGCTACAGCTTGCCCGCCATCGAATCCAATGTGTCGTTGTTGATCTTCGCGGGATAGCGTTCCGCGAAGGCGCGGCTCATGGCGGCGACGAGATCGTTGCCGACGCTCTGGCGCAGGTTTTGCGCGATCTGATCCTGCTGGCGGGTGACTTCGGTGTTGCCCGCGGCAGTGCGGATTTCCCGCAGCCGGGCGATCACCACGCCGTCAACCACAGGCGCGTTGACCGTATCGCCGGTGTTGGAGCGGAACAGCTTCTCCAGGAGTTCGGGGCTGGTGCGCTTCTGGTCGATGATGATGTCGTTGCTCAACGGCTCTCCGAAGCGCGTCACGGGGCCGATCTGCACGACCGTCAACTTTTCTTTCGCGGCGAGGGCGGCCAACGACGTGGAAGGTCCGGCTTCCTTGGTCAGCTTCTCCGCGATCTCGCGCGCGGCGTCGATACGCTTCTGCTTTATCGCGATCACGGTGACTTCCGACTTCACTTCCTCAAAGGGCCTTGCCTTCGCGGGCGTGGCGGAATCGACCTTGAGCGCGTAGTAGCCCTTGGGGATTTCGACGAGCTTGCCGTCGCCGGCGATCGGCAGCGAGAACGCGGTCTGCGTGAAGTTCTCGTTGTCGAACAGGCCCTTCGCCTCCAGGCCGCGCGGATCCTTGCCGGAAGCGTCCACGGCTTCGACCGTGATCAGCTTGCCGCCGACCTTCTCCGCGAGGTCGGGGAACGGTGTGCCGGAGACCAAGCCATCGTCGAGCGCGGTGGACGCGTCGTAGAGTGCGTCGACGCCCTTGTCGGCGGCGATGGCCTGGCGGATTTCGTTGCTGACGGACACGTAGTCCTGCACGACTTCCGGCTTAATGTTGGCGACTTCCACGAGGTGCCAGCCGAGGTCGGTTTCCACCGGCTGGCTGATTTCGCCCACCGGCGTGTCGAAGGCGGCGCCGAGCGTCGTTGCCAGCGCTGAGTCCTTGGCGATCTCGCCCAGATCGGAAACCGGGCCGGCGTCAGCCTTCTGGGAGATATTGACCAGCTTGTCTCCGGGCGCCGCCGTGGCGCGCGCGGCTTCGGCCTTTTCCTTTGAATCGAAGAGCAACTGGCGGAGCGTTCGTACTTCGTGGGTGCGATAGCGTGCCTTATTCTCCTCGTAATACGCCTTCATCTGCTCTTCGGTGATGGAGGCCGGAGAGACGAGATCGTCGGCGCGCACCACGACGGCGGTTACCTTCCGGTATTCGGGGGCCGTGAAGGCCGCGATATTGTCGTCGTATGCCTTCTTCAATTCGGCTTCGGTCGGCGCGGCGGGTGCGGGCAACGCTGAGGCGTTGATGAGGATGGAATCGGCGATGCGCGTTTCACCGCGGTAGGAGAGCAGGGGATCGATCATCGCTTTCGGGGCCGCGCCGCTCGCGGCAATCGGTTTGAAGATGGCGGCGCCGCGGATATCGGCGCTGATGGCCTTCAGGAACATGCGCTCCGACATGTTGTTGTCATAGAGCACGCGGCTGTACTGCAACTGGCTGAACGCGCCGGTCTCGTCCTTGAAGGCGGCTTGGCCGCGGATGGCATCGCGCAAGGCCTTGTCCGTGACCACGATGCCCATGTCTTGCGCGACCGCGTCCACCGTCGCGCCGCGGCTCATGTCCTGCACCAGGGCGTTGAGGATGGAGCGCTTCAACTCCGGGGCATCGACCGCGCGACCGAGCGACTTCTTGTACTGCTCCAACTCGCGCCGGAAGCGGTTTTGGAGGTCTTCGGCGGTGATGTCGGTCCGGCCGACGGCAACGGCGATATTCGGGTCCATGCCCGGCGTGACGACGTCGCCGACACCCCAGATGCCGAAGCTCAGGGCGATCAGGCCGAGGAAGGCCTTCCAAAGCCAGCTGGTCTTGATGAAGTCCGTGAAGGTCTGGATCATGGGCGCGCCTATGGGATTAGGCCCCCTTTTTGGGATTTGGCGGGGGCCCTGGAAAAGCGGCGGCATAATAGGAGCCGACCCACCCCCTCGCAAGCATCGCAGAAACCTGCTTTTTTACCGCTTCCCGGCGACAAAAACGGTAGTCTGCCGCCGCGTTTTTATCCCACTGCGAGAGTTTGAGATGAGTGCCCTGATCGCCGGCAATTGGAAGATGAACGGAACCTCGGCCTCGGCCAGAGCCTTAGCCGAGGAGATCGCCGGGAAGGTGAAGGGCGCGGGAAAACCGCTGCCTGAGGTTGCGCTATGCCCGCCGGCCCCCCTGGTGCCGATCGTCGGATGGATCATCCGCGAGGGGGCAGTCGCCCTGGGCGCGCAAGATTGCCATCCGAAGGAAAAGGGTGCCCACACCGGGGACACAAGCGCGGTTTTGCTCCGGGATGTGGGCTGCAAGTACGTCATCGTCGGCCATTCCGAGCGCCGCGCGGACCACGGGGAGAGCGATGCGCTGGTCCAATCCAAGGCCGCCGCCGCGCTCGCGGCCGGGTTGATTCCGATCGTGTGCGTGGGGGAAACGGAAGGCGAGCGCGACCGTGGCGAGACCGCGGGGATCATCAAGCGCCAGGTTGAGGGTTCGTTGCCGGCGGGGGCCACCGCCGAGAATACGGTCATTGCCTACGAGCCCGTCTGGGCCATCGGCACGGGCCGCACGCCCACGGTGCCGGAGATCGCCGAGGTCCATCGCCAGATCCGGGACTTGTTCGCTCAGCGCCATGGGGCGGGGGCACTTCGCATCCTCTACGGCGGGTCCGTGAAGGGCAGCAATGCCGCCCAGGTGCTGGCGGCTGAGGGCGTCAACGGCGCGCTGGTGGGCGGGGCCAGCCTGGATGCGGCGGACTTCTGGAAGATTATCGACGCCTGTCCGCCCAGCTGACCTGGGGGTAAGGGGCGGGCCTCGTGCCCTCTAAGTGGCCGTTCCGGCCCTAGAAATCCCTGGCCAGCCCCCTGGCGAGCGTCTAAAAGTCGCCCCACATTTCCGGTCACCGGCCGGCCTGCCGTACCCCTATTCGAGAACGATCGATGGTTAACGCACTCGTCGCCATTCACTTGATCATCGCCGTGGTGATGGTCGGCTTCATTCTGCTCCAGAAATCCGAGGGCAGCGCCGGCGCTGGCGTGGGCGGTTCGGTCTCCGTGGAGAGCATGATGCGGCCGCGGGGACGTCCCAATCCGCTGACCCGCGCGACATCGATCCTCGGCTTCGCGTTCTTCGCCACGAGCCTGGGATTGGCGCTGCTGGGGCGCACGCCCCAGCAGGCAACGTCGATCATGGAAGACCCGATAAGCGGTCCGAGCGTGCCCAAGCTTAACGACGCGCCGGCGGCAGCGCCGGCGGCTCCGGCCGCGCCCGCGGTGCCCAGCGTTCCGACCGTCCCGACCGTCCCTAACAACTAACCTTCCCGCCGACCGAACCCGCCGCCGATGCGCGATATCGGCGGCGCGCCCTTGCGCGCGGTCAGTCGGCGCCTGTGGATTATATTTTGTGTCGTGGCGGCTTGCCGCCGCTAGGTCTTGAGGTACATTCACCGCCCATGACGCGTTTTATCTTTATCACCGGCGGCGTGGTCTCCTCTCTCGGCAAAGGTCTCTGCTCAGCAGCGCTCGGAGCGCTGTTGCAGGCCCGTGGCTATAAAGTTCGCCTCCGGAAGTTGGACCCGTACCTCAACGTCGATCCGGGGACGATGAGCCCCTATCAGCACGGCGAGGTTTACGTCACCGACGACGGGGCGGAGACCGACCTCGATCTCGGCCACTACGAGCGCTTTACCGGTGTGGCGTCGAAGCAGGGCGACAACGTCACCACCGGCCGCATCTATTCCACGGTGATCAGCAAGGAGCGCCGCGGCGACTATCTCGGCGGCACCGTGCAGGTGATTCCGCACGTCACCGACCAGATCAAGGAATTCCTCCAGGCCGGCATCACGGATGAGGATTTCATCCTGTGCGAGATCGGCGGCACGGTCGGCGACATCGAGAGCCTGCCATTCCTGGAAGCGATCCGCCAGCTGGCGAATGAACTCGGGCCGGAGCGCTCGATGTTCACGCACCTGACGTTGATCCCCTACATCTCCGCGGCTGGCGAATTAAAAACCAAGCCGACGCAGCATTCGGTGAAGGAACTGCTGGGGCTGGGCATTCAGCCGCACGTCCTGATGGTGCGCATCGACCGTGAACTGCCGGCGTCCGAGCGGCGCAAGATCGCGCTGTTCTGCAACGTGCGCGAGGAGGCGGTCATCCCTGCGATGGATGTGGATTCCATCTATCAGGTGCCGATCTCCTATCACGAGCAGGGCTTGGACGTTCAGGTGTGCAAGCACTTCCGCCTGCCGTACGAGAAAGAGCCGGACCTGTCGCGCTGGACCAACATCGTCCACCGCGTGCGCGAGCCGGAAGGCGAAGTGACCATCGCCGTCGTCGGCAAGTACGTGCAGCTCAAGGACGCCTACAAGTCGTTGTCGGAATCTCTGATGCACGGCGGCATCGCCAACAACGTGCGCGTCAATCTCGACTGGATCGATTCCGAGATTTTCGAGCGCGAAGACGCGGTTCTCCATCTCGAACACGTTCATGGGATTCTCGTGCCGGGCGGCTTCGGCGAGCGCGGCTCCCAAGGCAAGATCGAAGCCGCGCGGTTCGCGCGTGAGAAGGATGTGCCGTATTTCGGCATCTGCTTCGGCATGCAGATGGCGGTGATCGAAGCGGCACGGAATATCGCCGGCTTCAAAAAGGCGAGTTCCACGGAATTCGGCAACACGCCTGATCCGGTCGTCGGCCTCATGACCGAGTGGGTCAAGGGCAACGAAGTCCAGAAGCGCAGCGAAGCAACGGACAAAGGCGGCACGATGCGCCTCGGCGCATATCCGTGCGTGCTGACGCCGGGCAGCCGCGTGGCCGACATCTACCGCACGCCGAGCATCATGGAGCGTCACCGCCACCGCTTTGAAGTGAACATCAACTACAAGGCGGCGCTGGAGAAGGCGGGCATGAAGTTCTCCGGCATGTCACCGGACGGCGTGCTGCCGGAGATCGTCGAGTATCCGGACCATCCGTGGTTCATCGGCGTGCAGTTCCATCCGGAGCTGAAGTCCAAGCCGTTTGAGCCGCATCCGCTCTTCACGTCGTTCATCGAAGCGGCGATCCGGCAAAGCCGGTTGGTGTGATCTCGCGGATGCCTCCTGAAAGACCGTCATGCTTGCGGTCCGAAGGAGCGCGAGCATCCAGAGGTTTTTGGTTCTTCGTTCGCAAATCAGGAAACACAAAATCCTGGACCCTCGACCCGCTACGCGGGTCAAGGGTGACGACCGGGGGCCTTTAGTGTCGATCACCGCCAACCGCTTCGGATCGCTCGACTCCCTTCGTGGTGTCGCGATCGGCGCGGTGGTGTGTTCGCATGGGCTCGCGGGCGTGGGCCTTGGCGCGGGCGCGGACAGCGCGGTGATCGCGCTTGGGCGCGGCGGGGTGACGCTGTTCTTCCTGTTGAGCGGCTATCTGATTTTTCGCAGCGTGCAGCGGGAGCCGCTGCCGGTGTTCCTGTCGCGGCGCTTCTTCAAGGTGATGCCGTCGTACTGGCTCGCGATCCTGGTGATCCTCGCGCTTGATCTGACGATCCCGGCGGCGGAACACTTCGGATGGAAGGCCTATGCGGCGGATGCGCTCGCGGTCGCCGATCTGCTCGGCACCGGCGACGTGAGCGGCGTATTCTGGACGCTGCTGATCGAGATCAAGTTCTACGCGTTCATTGCGATCCAATACGCGGTGCTCGGCCGGCGGCATATGCACTTGGTGCTCGCAGGATTGCTGGTGCTCGAAGGTGCCGCGTGGTTCCTGCGCGGCCACGGCAGCATGACGCTGGCCTATTTCCCGGTGTTCTATCTCGGCATCGAACTGGCGCTGGCGGAGGAGGCGGGATGGACCCACGCCGCCCTCGGACGGGTCGCGGCGGTGACCGGCGTACTGGCGCTGAGCCTGTTCGTGTTCCTGGACCGCATGAACCTGTGGTCCGCGGGGTATTTGGTCGCCTCCGCGGTGCTGTTCGTCGTCGTGCACCGCGCGGGGGCGAGCAACCGGGCGCTCGTGTTCCTCGGCCTCACGTCCTACAGCACCTACCTCTATCATTCTTTGATAATGGGGGCGGTGTTCGCCGCCTTGTTAACGACGGCGGCGTTGCCCGCGGTGGCGATATTCGCCCTGGGCGTGCTGGCGGCGGTGGCGGCAGGCGCCGCACTATATGCGGTGGTGGAAAAACCCTGCGTTCGCCTGGGACGCCGTCTGGAAACGCCCAGGGCTTGAGCGCCGCGCCGCCTAGGTTCACACTGGGGCCATTGGCCGTTTCGGGAGGCTTCCATGATCAATCGCCGTCATTTGCTTGCCGCCACCACCGCCGCCGTCGCGGGGGTGCTGCCCACGTTGAGCGCTTATGCCAACGAAATGACGGACGGATGGCCGCGCGGTTCGATCGGGCGTCTCAAGCGTCTGCCGAACCTGGCGCTCGAATCCCGTGAAGACTTTTTGACCAGCTTCCGCGGCTGGGTGAACAGCGATTTCCGCAAGGCGGCGGAGGCGCGCTCCCTGGTCGTCCTGAAGAACGCCGGCATCGATCCGAATGTGGAACTGCCGTTCATCAAGGTCGGACAGATCATGGAGAAAGACCCGATCCTGATGGAGAGCAGCCAAGCCTGGCTCACCACGCAGAACATGATGTGGAAAGAGCTGCAGGCGGAGTTCCATTCCAAGGAGGATTTCTATCTCTCGGAGATGGAAGCCGCCGACAAGAAGGGTCCGGGCACGCTCACGCTGTATCCGAACATGAAGACGCCCGAGTACACGGCGCATGAAATCCACATCCAGCCGGGCGGCTACGTGGGCGATGCCTTCGCCGGGCACATCTATCACTACGGCACGAACAACTTCTTCACCGGCCACAACAATCAGGACGAGATGCACAAGCAGCTCGCCGGCCGGATCGCGGTGCCGAAGGACGGCAAGATCAAGCGCATCCTCGACCTCGGCTGCTCGTGCGGTCAGCTGACCGTGGCGCTGAAGGAGCGTTTCCCGGAAGCGGAAGTGTGGGGCATCGACATCGGCGGGCCGATGGTGCGCTACGCCCATATGCGCGCGCGCAATATCGGCGCGGAAGTGCACTTCGCGCAGCGGCTGGCGGAAGAGACCAGCTTCCCGGAGAACCACTTCGACATCGTCACCTCGAACATCATGTTCCACGAGGTGACCTCCGACGCCGCGCGCCAGATCATCAAGGAGACCAACCGCGTATTGCGTCCGGGCGGCGTGTTCTATCCGATCGATTTCTACACCGCCGGTTCGCCGCCGAAGGCTGCCTACGGCCGGTTCCGCAGCTGGTGGGATCACCGCTGGAACAACGAAGTCCATCGGCTGGACTACACAGAGATGGACTTCGCCGGCGCGGTCACCGGCGCGGGGATGAAGCTGACGCGGGACGGGGCCGGCACCGCCATCGGCATGGCTACGCCGAGCGCCAGTGGCAACATGGTGGGCACGAAGCAGGCTTAATGCTCTGCCCGTCATCCCGGACGCGCGCAGCGCGATCCGGGATCCAGGGTAACGGGCTCCGGCGTGCATGGCCCTGGACCCCCGATCGCGGCGCTGACGCGCCTTGTCCGGGGTGACAATGGAGTAAGGGGCCGCGCCCGTGTTGAACGTGGCGGATTGCGCCAGCCGCCCGTATATTCCCGTCCATGAATGAAATTCCCAAGCAGCGGCACGTTCGGGTTGGCAACCTGACTCTCGGCAACGACTTGCCGTTGGCGATTATCGCCGGGCCTTGTCAGATGGAGAGCCGGGCGCATGCGCTCGAGGTCGCCTCCGCCCTGAAAGAAATGTGCGCCGCGCTCGGCATTGGGCTCATCTACAAAACCTCCTACGACAAGGCCAACCGCACTTCCGTCGGTGGCAAGCGCGGCATGGGTCTGAAAGACTCGCTGCCGGTGTTCGCGGAGATCCGCGACACGCTCGGCCTGCCGACGCTCACGGACGTTCATGAGATCGAGCACTGCGCGCCGGTGGCGGAAGTCGTCAGCGTGCTCCAGATCCCCGCATTCCTGTGCCGCCAGACCGACTTGCTGCTCGCGGCGGGGAACACCGGCGCGGTGGTGAATGTGAAAAAAGGCCAGTTCCTCGCGCCGTGGGACATGGCGAATGTGGTCGCCAAGGTGGACTCCACCGGCAACCGCAATGTGCTCGTGACCGAGCGCGGCGTGTCCTTCGGCTACAACACCCTCGTCACTGACATGCGCAGCCTGCCGATCATGGCCAAGACGGGATGCCCCGTGGTGATGGACGCGACCCACGCGGTACAGCAGCCCGGCGGGCAGGGGACAAGTTCCGGCGGACAGCGCGAGTTCGCCCCGGTGATCGCCCGCGCGGCCGTGTCGCTCGGCATCGCGGCGGTGTTCATGGAGACGCATCCAGACCCGGACAAGGCCCCGTCCGACGGGCCGAACATGATTCCGGTGAAGGAGATGCCGAAGGTGCTGGGCATGCTTCAGGCGTTCGACGCGCTCGCCAAGAAGCACCCCATCACGATCTGATTTTCGCTTGATGACCGATCCGTTGCTTCTTCCGGTGCTGGTGCGCATGGCCACCGCCGCGACGGTGGTGGTGTTCGCGTCCCTGGCCGCCGAGCGCGCGGGTCCGTTCTGGGGCGGCATCGTGGTGAGTTTGCCCGTGTCGGCTGGGCCGGCTTACGTTCTGCTGGCGACCCAGCAAGACTCCGCGTTCATCGCCACAAGCGCGCTCTCGAGCCTCGCGAGCTTTCCCGCCACGGCAGCGTTCCTGCTGGCCTATCACCGCATCGCGCCCCGCAGCGGCACGATTGTCAGTGCGCTCGGCGCGCTATCCGTGTGGCTGATCGCGGTGACGCTGCTGCGCATGGTGCCGTGGACGCCGCTGTTGGCTGTTGCCGCGACGGCTGCATCCTTTGCGCTGGGCGTATGGCTGACGCCGCCGGCCCCGCGCCGGGAAGGACCATCGCCCACCGTCGGTAAGAAGTGGTTCGATCTGCCCCTGCGCGCCGCCGCTGTCGCGATCTTGGTCGCGAGCGTGGTGACGTTCAGCGGCTTCCTCGGCCCCGGCGTCGTGGGGATCGCGGCGGTCGCGCCGGTGGCGTCGATCAGCCTGGGGATCACGGTGCAGTCGCGCCTGGGCGGACAGATCACGGCGGCGACCATGGCCGCGACGCTGCGCTCCATGCCGGGCATCGCGTTTGGCTTCCTGGTCCTGCACTTTGTTGCGGTGCCGCTGGGCTCCCCCTTGGGGCTGGCGGTTGCCCTCGCGGCGTCATTGGTTTGGCCAGTGATCCTGGTCATGCGCCGCATGCGTGAACGTCCCGCGACAAGCGGATGACGCATCCGTGAAATGATCGCCCGGTGTGCGGACTCCCGGTTCCGGTGTCAGTATGTAGGGCGGTGGTGGCCGCACAGGGGATCGCATGACCGAACTGTCCAAACGCAAGCTGCTCGGCATGGCCGCGGGGCTCGGCGTGCTGCCGGCGGTGGCGCGCGCGCAGAGCGAGACCGGCCAGCCGCGCGTGCTGCAGGGGCCGATGGTGGGCGCGGTCACCCCACATTCCATCGCGATCTGGGTGCGTGTCAGCGGCGAATACACCGTCGAGGTCGAATATGACGCGTCGCGGTATTTTCCGAACCCGCGCCGGACCCCCGCCATAAAGGCGACGGCGACGATGGACCATTGTGTGCGGATCGACATCCCGAACCTTGCGCCGGCGTCGACCTATTTTTATCGCGTATGGGTGAACGGGCGCGCGGATTCATATCTGTCGCGGCATCTGCCGTTTCCAGTGCGCACGGCGCCGGACGAAAAGTGGCGCGGGAAGTTCACGGTCGCTTATGGCTCCTGTGCGCGTTACGGCCTCAACCCAGAGCAGGAGATCTGGAAGGGTGTGGAGGAGATGCGGCCGGATCTGTTTTTCTGGATCGGCGACAATGTCTACATCGACTCCCGCGCGCCGGGCGCGTTCGCGGAGGAGTACCGGCGGCAGCGCGACGTGGTGTTGGCGCAACCCATCCTGCGCACGGTGCCGCAACTGGCGACGTGGGACGATCACGACTACGGCCTGAACGACCACGACCGCACCAACCCCATGAAGGACGACGGCTATCGCGCCTTCACGCAGTATTGGGCAAACCCGAGCGTCGGCACGCCGGACGCCAAGGGTGTGTTCTTCTCATACACCTACGGCGGCGTGGAGTTCTTCTTCCTCGACGTCCGTACCTGGCGCGATCCCAATCGGGAACCGGACAGCGCCACCAAGACGATGTTGGGCGCGCTGCAACTCGCCTGGCTCAAAGACGGCCTGAAGCGCAGCAAAGCCGTGTTTAAGGTCCTGCTGTCCGGCAGCGGCTGGAGCGTGGCGAAAGGCCCCGGCGGCGATTCCTGGGCGTCCTACCTGAACGAGCGCAATGCGCTATTCGAGTTCATCCGCACGAATAACATCCCCGGCGTGGTTCTGCTGTCGGGAGATACGCACACAGCCGAACTCAATTGCATCCCCTGGTCGGAGAAGGGCGGTTACGACCTCTACGATCTGGTCTCTTCGCCGCTGGCGCAGCCATGCGAGGACGTGTGGATCAATCGCCGTCCGGAGATCCGCATGCGCGAGGCCTATTTCCGCAGCGAGAACTTCGGCTTCCTGCAATTCGATACGGCCGCGCCGGGGACGATGGTCTTCACGGTGCATGATTCACAGGCGCGGAGCGTTTGGCATCCGTTCACGCTCACGGCCGCCGACCTGAAGAACGGCGTCTCGTCCTGGCGGGACAAGATCGGCCGGAAGGAACTGGAGCGGCATGAACGCTGGATGAACGGCGGCCAGTACTACGAAGTCCGCTGACGGCGCGTTTCACTTCTATGACTCCGCGATGTCGAATTCTTGACGCCGCGATGAACATTGCGTTGTAACCGTGTGACCCTGGGTTGGCGTTTGCTGCGCCTGCTCACATTCTCCCGCGCGTTCATCATGTACGGGGGATTTGGTCATGGCGCAGGCGCGTTCGTTCCGACTGGGGTATCTGCACCTTTCGGTCTCCTTCATCGCTCTGGTGGCGAGCGGCGCGGTGCGCGCCGATGCGGCGAACGACATCGAAGAGATCGTCGTGCGCGGTTACTACGGCGCGGTGCAAAAATCGATCGCCGACAAGCGTGACTCCGATGCCATCCAGGACGGCGTGTCCGCCGACGATCTGGGTCGCCTGTCCAACAAGAATTCCTCCGAAGCGGTCGCGCGTCTGCCGGGTGTGAACATCACGCAGGATCAGGGCGAAGGGCGCTATGTCACCATCCGTGGCGCCTCGCCGAACCTGAACAACATCACGGTCAACGGCCTCAGCGCCGGCAGCGTCGAGACCAACTCCCGCCGCGTTCCGCTCGACATGCTCGGCGGCGAGCTGCTGAGCGGCATCGATGTGGTCAAGGCGGTGACGCCGGATATGGACGGCAATGCGGTGGGCGGCAGCATCAACGTCAAAACGCCGAGCGCCTTCGACAACAAGCAGTCGTTCTTTGGCCGCGCCACCGTACAGGTGGGGGACCAGGAACTCGACCGATTCCATCCGTATTCGGCGACCTTCACCACTGGCGGCAAGTTCGGCAGCGACCAAGCGCTCGGTGCGGTGCTCGGCGTGACCTACACCAATCGCCACTACCTGACGAAGGGGCTGTACGCCGACGATTGGGGCGTGGTGCCGGGAATCAATCGCGGAATCCCGCAGAGCCATAAGTTCAACGACTACGACCTGAAGCGCGATCGGCTCGGCGTCACGGGCGCTCTGGAGTACAAGTCGGACGATGCTTACTACTACGTCCGCGGCATCTGGACGCAGACCGATGAGACTGAATACCGCTATCGCGGACGCAACTACTTCGCGCGCGTGGCTTCCGGCCTGACCGTCAACGGCGACGGCGCCAGCGGTACCTACAACAACATGCGTTTGCGCACGGAGTTCCGCGACCAGAGCACCTATCGCCGGATCGGGAACTTTTCCGTCGGCGGCGAGAACACCTTCGATCAGCTCAAGATCGATTACGCCGCGGCGCTGGTGACCAACAAGTGGGAGCTGCCGACCCAGGTGTGGACGTTCCAGTCGACGGACATCTTCTCTGGCACCTTCAACATGGCGCCCGCGTATTTCCAGGTAACGCCGAACATCGTGCAGGTGCGCGCCAACGTGGCCCGGATCGGCATCAACGCCTATTCGCGCGGGCTCAGCAAATCGACCGACAAGGGCTATCAGCTCAAGTTCAACGGCCGCTATGACCTGGAAGGCGATCTGAGCGGGTACCTCAAGGCCGGCGTGCAATTCCGCAGCCAAAAGAAGTTCCAGAACGTGGACTCAGATGCTTATGTCGCCGGCACCGGCGGCGCGGCGGCGTTCAACGTCGCCAGCCCCGGCGTGTGGGCCGGCCAGGTGCTCGAAGGCACCGTGAAGGGCACGTACTACCAGACCGGCCCGAAAGTGGATCGCGTCGGGCTCGAGAGCTTCACCGACAGCAATCTCAACAACCCGGTCGTGATCCGCCGGGACGCGACGGCGAGCCTTTCAGCCTCGACGACGCAGGACTTCAATACCCGCGAGAACATCTTCGCCGGCTATGCCATGGGCAGCTTCACCTTCGGGGATTTCAACATCCTCGGTGGCGGCCGCATGGAGCATACCAGTGTGAAGGGGCAGGGCTTCGATCTCGTGAACGGCACCACGGTGCGCGCGGTGAGCCGCGACGGCTCCTACACGAATTTTCTGCCGGCGGTGCACGTGAAGTATAACCCGGCTAACGGACCTTTCGTCCTGCGCGGGGCCTGGACCAACACCATCGGACGTCCGGAATACAGCGACATCACGCCGACGCGGACGGTCACCAACACGCCGTTCGGCGCGACGACGTTCGACGGAACGATCAGCCAGGGCAATCCGGACCTGAAGGCCTATCGCTCGCATAACCTCGATCTGTCGGCGGAATACTATTTCGAGGAGGGCGGCATCGCTTCCGTCGCCGGGTTCTACAAAAGCATCGACGGCTTCATTTTCCAGGAGCGCATCGTCCAGAACAACGTGACGTTCGAGGGTGTGCAGTACAACTCGCTCACCACCACGACGCCGCGCAACGCCAACAACGGCAAGATCAAGGGACTGGAATTCAACTACCAGCAGCAGTTCAAATTCCTGCCGGGCGCGTTTGGCGGGTTGGGGCTGGGAGCGTCGCTGACGGTGGTGGATTCTCACCTCACCGTGGCGGGCCGTCCTGACAAGGTGAAGTTCGTCGGCCAAGCGGACAAGATCTACAGCCTGATCGGCTTCTATTCGCGGGGGCCGATCGAGGTCGTCGCGACCTATGCCTGGGCGGACAATATCCTGTTCACCCTCGGCGCGGCGCCGATCAACGATCTGTATGACGAGAACTACGGGCGCCTGGACATCAAGGCGAGCTATCGCCTGACGGACAACATCAGCCTGTTCGTCGAACTGCAGAACCTGAACGACGAACCGCTCGGGGAATTCCAGGGCAAGCCGGACTATGTCACCCGGAAGGAAATCTACGGCCGCACCGGGTATGTCGGTGCGACCGTGAAGTGGTAAGCCAAGCTTACATCTGGTTCGGCTCGTACCAGCCCGCGCAGCTCATGTCGTCGGGGTCCTTCGAGCAGAACACGCGGTGTTGGATGAGCGCCTCGCGCCGTTCGTAAGCCAGTTCACGATTGTGGGCGGCCCACCAGGAGCGATGACGTTCCTCGTAGGGGTCCACGTAGCCGCCGCTGCTGGCATATCCGTTTGAACCGCCGTAGCTGTCCGCACAAGCGCCCAAAGCGGCTAGGCTGAGGGCCGCAAACGCGATGCGAAGGGGTTTCATGGTCGATACTCCGATCCAGAGGCGCAAATCGCGCACATCTGCCCCATCAACGCCGCATACCCACTAAATGGTGCGGCTCGCCCGGACTTGACCGGCGCTTTCTTTTCCAGCATCACCGCGCAACGTTTCGCCGGGTGGGAGCAACCAATGAGTGCGATTGTCGATATCGTTGCGCGCGAGATTCTGGACAGCCGTGGCAACCCTACGGTTGAAGTCGATGTGACCCTGGACGGGGGCGCCATGGGCCGCGCGGCGGTTCCCTCGGGGGCCTCGACCGGCGCGCATGAAGCCGTCGAATTGCGCGACGGCGATAAGAAGCGCTACGGCGGCAAGGGCGTGCGCAAAGCCATCGAAGCGGTCAATGGCGACATCCACGCAGCCCTCGCCGGGCTCGATGCGGCCGAGCAGGTGAAGATCGACAAGATCATGATCGACCTGGACGGCACGCCGAATAAGGCGCGCCTCGGGGCGAACGCGATTCTCGGGGTCTCCCTGGCGACGGCGCGGGCCGCGGCGCAGGACGCCGGCCTCGAACTTTACCGCTACATCGGCGGCGCGTCGGCGCACCTGCTGCCGGTGCCGATGATGAACATCGTCAACGGCGGGGCGCACGCCGACAACCCGATCGACATCCAGGAATTCATGATCATGCCGGTGACGGCGCCGACCTGCGCGGACGCGATCCGCATGGGCGCGGAAGTCTTCCAGGCGCTCAAAAAGGCGCTGAAGGATGCCGGGCACAACACCAACGTCGGCGACGAGGGCGGCTTCGCGCCGAACCTGAAGTCCGCGGACGAAGCCTGCGCCTTCATCATGAAGGCCATCGAGGCGGCCGGATACAAAGCGGGCAGCGACATCGTGCTCGCGCTGGATTCCGCGTCGACCGAGTTCTTCAAGAACGGGAAGTACAACATGGAAGGCGAGGGCAAAGTGCTCGACGCCGCGGGCATGGTGAAGTTCTACGAAGGGCTCGTGGCTAAGTACCCCATCGTCTCCATCGAGGACGGCATGGCGGAAGACGACTTCGAAGGCTGGGCCGCGCTCACCAAGGCCATCGGCCACAAGGTGCAGCTGGTCGGCGACGACCTGTTCGTCACCAACCCGAAGCGCCTGCAGGACGGCATCGACAAGGGCTTGGCGAACTCGATCCTTGTGAAGGTCAACCAGATCGGCACGCTGACAGAGACCCTGGCCGCCGTGGAGATGGCGCACAAGGCGGGCTACACCGCCGTCATGTCCCACCGCTCCGGCGAGACCGAGGATTCGACCATCGCGGATATCGCGGTGGCCACGAACTGCGGGCAGATCAAGACCGGGTCGCTGTCGCGGTCCGACCGGCTGGCCAAGTACAACCAGCTGATCCGCATCGAGGAAAACCTCGGCCCGGCCGCGGTCTATGGCGGGGCCGCGTTCAAGCGCCGCCGCGGGCTCAAATAGACCTTTTCATATCCAGCTTCGAGAAATCGGAGCGGGCATAAAAGCCTGTGCTATGCTGGATCCTCGTTTGAGGAGGGACCAGCCATGCTCAATCGCCGCAAACTGTTCAGCACATCCGCCGCCGCCGCGACATGTTTGTCGATCGGCGCGGCGTCGCGCGCAGAAGCCGCGCCGTGGAAAGGCCAAGTGGACGTGCGCGGCACGGTCGGGCGCCTGAAGCGCCTGGGCGAGCTCGACCTGCAAAGCCAGCAGGATTTCCTGACCAGCTTCCGCGCCACCGTGAACAACGATTACCGCGCGGCTGCCCAAACGCGGGTGGATGAGCTCTGCAAGAAGATGGGCGTCGATCCGAAGGCGCCGATGGCCTACGAGAAGGCGGGCAAGCTGTTCGAGAACGACCCGATCGTTCAGGCCTATGTGCGCGCCTGGGTGTCCAACCAGAACCAGACCTGGGGCACGATCCAGACCTATTTCCACAAGAACGCCGACATGTATCTGAGCGAGATGGACGCGGCGGACAAGCAAGGTCCTGGCTCGCTTGAGCTCAATCCGACAATGGACGTGCCGGCGTATACCAAGCACGAGATCCACCTGCAGCCGGGCGGCTACACGGGCGATGAATTCGCCGGCTACATCAACTTCTATGGCGTCAACAACTTCTACGCCGGCCTGAACTTCCAGGATGAGACCCAGCGCGCCATTGCCGCGGCGGTGATCCCCCCGAAGGACGGCAAGGTGAAGCGCATCCTCGATCTCGGCAGCGCCACGGGCCGGTTGACCTTCGCGCTCAAGGAGCGGTTCCCGGACGCGGAAGTGTGGGGCATCGACGTCGGCGGGCCGATGGTGCGCTTCGCGCACGTGCGCGCGCTCGACCTCGGCGCCGATGTGCACTTCGCACAGCGCTTGGCGGAGGACACCAAGTTCCCGGACGGCCATTTCGACATGGTGGTGTCCTACATCCTGCTCCACGAAGTACAGGCGTCGGCCGCCAAGAAGATCGCGGCGGAAGCGCACCGCGTGCTGCGCGGCGGCGGTACCTTCTATCCGGTCGATTTCCCGACCGGCCGTCAGGCCCCTGTCATGACCCCGTACACCGGATTCATGCAGTGGTGGGATCACCGCTGGAACAACGAGGTGTGGGCGATGAACTACCGCAGCCTCAACTTCGCCGACGAGATGAAGAAAGTGGGCTTCGCGGTGAGCGAAGACATCCCGCAAGCGCGCCGCGGCCACGGCAAGCTGGTCGGCGTTAAAGCCTAACGAACAGCGAATCAAAAAAGACGACTCGGCGCGACTCGGTGTATTGACGGCGCGACTCGGACGTGATTCCATTCACGTCAGGGTGAGGGAGCGTGCTGTAAGTGCCGAAGGTCTCCGCAAACGAAGTCAGCCGCCGGATGCGCCAGGCCATGGTGCCGATCATGGGCGCCGCGGCCATCGCCTATTTCGGATATCACGCGGTCCAGGGCGACCGCGGCCTGATTGCCTGGTGGAACCTCCGCTACGAACTGGAAAAGACCGAGGCCGGCTTGGCGGAGGTCGATGCCGAAAAGCAGGTGATCGAGCACCGGGTCTCCCTGCTGCGGGCCGAGAGCCTGGATCCGGACATGCTGGAAGAGCGCTCGCGTATCATGCTCGGCTTCGTGCATCCTGACGACCGCATCGTGCCGCTGTCGCCGCCGAAGCCGCGTAAAGCGGACTAGGCTGTCCGGGCGGCCTGGGGGTCGCTCGTGAACACAACCACCATCACCGAACCGCTTCGCCGCCGCGCGCTTGTGCTGCTGTTCGGCGTGTCGCTGTTCAACTACCTCGACCGCAACGTCCTGGGCATCCTGCTGCCCGCGATCAAGCAAGACCTGCAGCTGAGCGATACGCAGCTGGGGTTCATCTCCGGCATCGCGTTCGCGCTGTTCTACGCCTTCATGGGCCTGCCGATCGCGCGGCTGGCGGACCGCCTGGAGCGGCGCAAGGTGATCGCCGTGGCGCTGACCCTCTGGAGCCTGATGACCGCCGGCTGCGGCATGGCGATGAACTTCTTCCAACTCGCCCTGGCGCGTACGCTGGTGGGTGTGGGGGAGGCGGGGGCGACGCCGCCGTCCCATTCGCTGATCGCCGATCTGTTCAACAAGGAGCGGCGGGCGTTCGCGTTGTCGATCTACGGGGTCGGCTCGCCGGTGGGGCTGATCATCGGCTTCCTGCTCGGCGGGTGGGTCGCGCAGCACTATGGCTGGCGCGTGGTGCTGATCGGCGTCGGGCTGCCGGGCGTACTGATGGCGCTGGCGGTCTATTGGTGGTTGCCGAACCCGCCGCGGGGGGACGCTGACGGCGCGGCGGAAGTGTCGCAGCCGCCGCTGGGGCTGACCCTGCGCACGCTGCTGTCGCGGCCGACCTTCGTGCACAACTCGGTGGCTGCTGGGCTCTATGCGGCGATGTATTTCGCGTTGCTCGCCTGGACGCCATCGTTCTTCAGCCGGACGCACCACATGCCCATCGGCGAGATCGGCACCTGGCTGTCGCTCTCGCTCGGCGTCTCGGCGCTGTTTGGAACCCTCGCCGGCGGGGTGGTGGGCGATTGGTTGTCGCGGCGGGATCGCCGCTGGCTCATGTGGCTGTGCTCGTTGGTGACGCTCGCCGCAGCCCCGCTGTTCATCATCGCGTTCAACGTCGAGCAGCCTGGGCTGGCATTTGTCGCGCTGTCGGTGCCGTTCTTCCTGGGCGTCATGCAGACCGGCCCGCAGCACGCCACGACGCAAGGGGTCGCGCCGCCGGCCATGCGGGCGACGGCGGCGGCGACGTTCCTGCTGATCGTGAGTCTGATCAACGGGTTCGGCGCGCAGTTCGTTGGCCTGTTGAGCGACCAACTCAATGCACGCTATGGCGAAGACGCGCTCGGGATCGCGCTCACCTACGTCACGGTGGGTGCCAGCGTGTGGTCCGCGCTCCACTTCTGGCTGGCCGCCCGACACTTGCCGCGGGACTTCGAGCGGCCGGCTTAGGCCCGAGTCGGAGGTCGACGGCGTGGAAATCGCCCGAAAATAGATAGCCGACTATTAGAAAGTGCGAGTTACGAAGCTGCTTTGTTTGCGAGCGCGACGCAATCTTGCGCGCGCGGATTCCGGGGATCGCGCAGGGAGATTGCGTTCGCAAACCCATGATATTTCGCAAATGCCCGTCCCGTATGCATTTCTCGCCTCTTCGACCGCACACCTCATTGTGCATTGCGAAACAGGCACTTAAC
Organism: Rhodospirillaceae bacterium; assembly: GCA_965279655.1. Taxonomy (GTDB): domain Bacteria; phylum Pseudomonadota; class Alphaproteobacteria; order Rhodospirillales; family Rhodospirillaceae; genus SCTM01. The sequence goes on along the minus strand of OZ257255.1, from coordinate 1,392,510 downwards.
CGATCATTCGCTGGACGGGCCTTAGACCGCTTGCAATATTCTTTCGTAATCACCGAAAACGGTCAGAGGGATGGGCATGGTCAAGGAAAAGCCGGCCAAAAAAGGGTCCAATGGGCGTGGCGATAACGCCGCGACCCCGGAGCAGCTGGTCCAGTTCTATCGGGACATGCTGCTGATCCGCCGGTTCGAAGAACGCGCGGGCCAATTGTACGGCATGGGGCTGATCGGCGGCTTCTGCCACCTCTACATCGGCCAGGAAGCCGTCGTCGTCGGACTTCAGTCCGTCGGACGCCAGGGCGATTCCATCCTCACCAGTTATCGCGATCACGGCCACATGCTCGCCTGCGGCATGGACCCGAAAGGCGTCATGGCGGAATTGACCGGGCGCAGCGGCGGCTACTCCCGCGGCAAGGGCGGCTCCATGCACATGTTCAGCCGCGAGAAAGGATTCTACGGCGGCCACGGCATCGTCGCGGCGCAAGTGCCGATCGGCACCGGCCTCGCCTTCGCCCACAAGTACAAGAAGGACGGTGGCATGGCCTTCACCTACTTCGGTGACGGCGCGGCCAACCAGGGCCAGGTCTACGAGAGCTTCAACATGGCGAGCCTCTGGCAGTTGCCGGTGCTCTACGTGATCGAGAACAACAAGTACGCCATGGGTACGTCCGTCGCGCGCGGGTCCGCGTCGCAGGATTTCGCCCGTCGCGGCGAGGCCTACAACATGAAGTGCATGTCCGTGGACGGCATGGACGTGCAGGCCGTGCGCGCGGCAGGCCTGGAGGCGGCGGACCACATCCGCGCCGGCCATGGCCCCGTGCTGATGGAAGTGCACACCTATCGTTACCGCGGACACTCCATGTCCGACCCGGCGAAGTACCGCACCAAGGAAGAACTCCAGAAGATGCGCACGGAGCACGATCCGATCGATCGTCTGCGCGCGGTGCTGCTGGAGATGAAAGCCATCGACGAAGAGGGCTTCAAGACGATGGACAAGGAGATCAAGGACATCGTTCTCGACGCGGCGGATTTCGCCCAGAAGAGCCCGGAGCCCGATCCGTCGGAACTCTGGACCGACATTCTGGTCGCTTAGGGGCAGGGGAACACAATGGCTACTGAAATCCTGATGCCCGCGCTTTCGCCCACGATGACCGAGGGCAAGCTCGCCAAGTGGCTGGTGAAAGAAGGCGACGTGGTGAGCACCGGCAAGGTGCTGGCCGAAATCGAGACGGATAAGGCGACGATGGAACTTGAAGCGGTGGACGAGGGAACGATCGGCAAGATCCTGGTGCTGGAAGGCACCGAGGGCGTGGCCGTGAACAAGCCCATCGCCGTGCTGCTGGCGGAAGGCGAGAGCGCCGGCACCGCGCCCGCGAAGAGCGCGGCGCCAGCCGCTGCCGCCGCACCGGCGGAAGCCAAAGCCCCGGCCGCCGCGCGCGCGCCGGAAGCGCCGTCGGCCCCGATGCCCGCGCAGGAAGCGCAGTACTCCACCTGGAAGACGCAGACCGTGCGCGAAGCGCTGCGCGACGCCATGGCGGAAGAGATGCGCAAGGACACCTCGGTGTTCCTCATGGGTGAGGAAGTCGCCGAGTATCAGGGCGCATACAAGATCAGCCAGGGCTTGCTGGAAGAGTTCGGCGCGGATCGCGTGATCGATACGCCGATCACCGAGCATGGCTTCGCCGGCCTCGGCGTCGGCGCGGCCTTCGGCGGCCTGAAGCCGATCGTGGAATTCATGACCTTCAACTTCGCCATGCAGGCGATGGACCAGATCATCAACTCCGCCGCCAAGACGCTCTACATGTCGGGCGGCCAGATGGGCTGTCCCATCGTATTCCGCGGCCCCAACGGCGCCGCGGCGCGGGTCGGCGCGCAGCACTCCCAGTGCTACGCCAGCTGGTACGCCCATGTGCCCGGCCTCAAGGTCGTGGCGCCGTGGTCGGCCTCGGACGCGAAGGGTTTGCTCAAGAGCGCTATCCGCGATCCGAACCCGATCATCTTCCTTGAAAACGAAATCTTGTACGGTCAGAGCTTCCCGCTGCCGGATGAGAAGGACTTCACTGTTCCCATCGGCCAGGCGAAGGTCGAACGCCAGGGCAGCCACGTCACCCTGATCGCGTTCTCGATCATGGTGGGCAAGGCGCTGCAGGCGGCCGAGAAGCTTGCCGCCGACGGTATCGAAGCGGAAGTCATCAACCTCCGCACCATCCGCCCGCTCGACATCGACACCATCCTGCGCTCGGTCCAGAAGACCAATCGCGTGGTGACGGTGGAAGAAGGCTGGGCGTACTCCGGCATCGGCTCGGAAATCTCCGCGCAGATCATGGAGAAGGCGTTCGACTATCTCGATGCGCCGGTGCTGCGGGTTGCCGGCAAGGACGTGCCAATGCCTTACGCCGCGAACCTCGAGGCGATGGCCCTGCCGCAAGTGCAGGACATCGTCGAGGCCGCCAAAGACGTTTGCTACCGGTAAGGGGAAGCGCCATGTCCACAGAGATCCTGATGCCCGCGCTCTCGCCCACGATGACCGAGGGCAAGCTCGCCAAGTGGCTGAAGAAGGAAGGCGACGCCGTGAAGAGCGGCGACGTGCTCGCCGAGATCGAGACCGACAAAGCGACCATGGAAATGGAAGCGGTGGATGAGGGCGTGATGGGCCCGATCCTGGTGCCGGAAGGCACCGAAGGCGTGGCCGTGAACAAGCCGATCGCTGTGTTGCTGGCGGACGGCGAGAAGGCGGGTGCGAAGCCCGCGGCCACCGCGGCGCCTGCAGCTGCGCAGCAGAAGCCGACTGCCTCCGCCGCGCCGCCGGTTGCCGCGCCTCAAGCCGCGCCGAAGCCCGTTGCGCCGCCCGCGACCGTCAGCGGCGATCGGGTGTTCGTCAGTCCGTTGGCCAAGCGCATCGCGGCCAACAACCAGATCGACCTGAAGGCTGTGCAGGGTTCAGGTCCGAACGGCCGCATTGTCAAAGCCGACGTGGAGAAGGCGTTGTCCGGTGGTGCCGCGCGCGCGCCGTCGAAAGCGCCGGCGGTTCAGTTGCCGCAAGGCGCCCCGGTTCCGGACTTCGGCCAGCCGTTCCACACGGTGCCGAACTCGAGCGTCCGCAAGATCATCGCCAAGCGCCTGCTGGAATCCAAGCTGACGGTTCCGCACTTCTACCTGACCATCGATTGCGTGATCGACGAGTTGATGAAGATGCGCGCCGAGTTCAACGGCCGCCCGGGCGCGGACTACAAGCTGTCGGTGAACGACTTCGTCATCAAGGCGAGCGCGCTTGCGCTGCGCAAGGTGCCGGCGGCGAACGCCACCTGGACCGACGAAGCGATCCGCTTCTACGACAACGTCGATATCTCGGTTGCCGTGGCCACGCCGGACGGGTTGATCACACCGATCATCCGCAAGGCCGACACCAAGGGGCTGGCCGTCATCTCCAACGAGATGAAGGAACTGGCCAAGAAGGCGCGCGACAAGAAGCTGAAGCCGGAAGAGTTCCAGGGTGGCGGATTCTCGATCTCCAATCTCGGCATGTTCGGGATCAAGGAGTTCGCGGCGATCATCAATCCGCCGCAGGTGGCGATCCTCGCGGTGGGCAAGGCGGACCAGCGCCCGATCGTGAAGAACAATGCGCTCGCCATCGCGACCGTGATGACCTGCACCTTGAGCTGCGATCACCGCGTGGTCGATGGCGCTGTCGGCGCGGAATTCCTTCAGGCCTTCCAGACCCTGATTGAAGACCCGCTGAAGATCATGCTCTAGGCCTACACAGATGGCAGACCAATTCGACCTCGCCATTATCGGCAGCGGCCCCGGCGGCTATGTCGCGGCGATCCGCGCGTCCCAACTCGGCATGAAGGTGGCGATCGTCGAGCGCGAACTGCTCGGCGGGATCTGTCTCAACTGGGGTTGCATCCCGACCAAGGCGCTGTTGCGCAGCGCCGAGGTTTATCACCTCATGACGCACGCCAAGGACTTCGGCCTGAAGGCGGACAACATCAGCTACGACCTTGATGCCGTCGTGAAGCGCTCGCGCGGTGTCGCCGGGCAGCTCAACAAGGGCATCGAGTTCTTGATGAAGAAGCACAAGGTCGCCGTGGTGACCGGTGAGGGCTCACTTGCCGGCAAGGGCAAGATCAACATCACCAAGGACAAGAAGCACGTCGGCGAAGTGCTGGCGAAAAACATCATCCTCGCCACGGGCGCGCGCGCGCGCGAATTGCCGGGCATGGAAGCCGATGGCGAACTGATCTGGACCTACCGCCACGCCCTGACGCCGAAGGTGTTCCCCAAGACCCTGCTGGTCATTGGCTCCGGCGCCATCGGCATCGAGTTCGCGAGCTTCTTCCAGACGCTCGGCAGCAAGGTGACCGTGGTGGAAGTGCTGGACCGCGTTCTGCCGGTGGAAGACGCGGAGATCTCCGCACTCGCCCACAAGGCGTTCGTGAAGCAGGGCATGGACATCCGGGTGAAGACCACGGTGAAGTCCCTGAAGAAGGGCGCCAACAACGTGACCGCTACGCTCGAATCTGGCGGCAAGACCGAGACCATCACCGTGGACCGCGTCATCTCCGCCGTCGGCATCGTCGGCAATGTGGAGAACATCGGCCTCGAGAATACCAAGGTGAAGGTCGACCGCACCCACGTGGTGATCGACGAATACGGCTTCACCGGCGAACCGGGCGTGTACGCCATCGGCGATCTCTGCGGTCCGCCGTGGCTGGCGCACAAGGCGAGCCACGAGGCCGTGATCTGCGTGGAGAAGATCGCGGGCAAGCATCCGCATCCGATGAAGACGCTGAACATTCCGGGTTGCACCTACTGCCATCCGCAGGTCGCGAGCGTCGGCTTGACCGAGGCCGCGGCGAAGGAGAAGGGCTACCAGGTGAAGGTTGGCCGCTTCCCGTTCGTCGGCAACGGCAAGGCGATTGCGCTCGGCGATACCAACGGCTTGGTGAAGACCGTGTTCGACGCGAAGACCGGCGAATTGCTCGGCGCGCACATGGTCGGACCGGAAGTCACTGAAATGATCCAGGGCTATGTGGTCGCCAAGGGCATGGAGACCACGGAACTCGAGTTGATGGAAACCATCTTCCCGCATCCGACGATTTCCGAGACCATGCACGAGGCCGTGCTCGACGCTTACGGCCGCGCGTTGCATATCTGAACACCACCTCTGTCATCCCGGACAAGGCGCGAAGCGCCGCGATCCGGGATCCAGGGTAACGAGCACCGAATTTGTGACCCTGGATCCCGGCTCTCGCTTCGCTCGGCCGGGATGACAACCGGGGTAGAACTGACCATATAGGGCCATGACCAACGTCAAACCCATCGCCGAGAGTCGCCCCCGCGCCCCGAAGCCTCCTTGGCTGCGCGTGAAGGCGCCGACGTCGCTGGAGTATCAGCAGACGCGCAAGCTGATGCGCGACTTGAAGCTGCATACGGTGTGCGAGGAAGCAGCGTGCCCGAACATCGGCGAGTGCTGGTCGCAAAAGCACGCGACGATGATGATCCTTGGGGATACCTGCACGCGCGCCTGCGCCTTCTGCAACGTAAAGACCGGCAAGCCCGATGCGCCCGATCCTGAAGAGCCGGTCCATGTGGCCGAAGCGGTGCGTTCGCTCGGCCTCAAGCACGTGGTGCTCACGTCGGTCGACCGCGACGACATGGAAGACGGCGGTGCCAATCATTGGGTGGCCGTGATCAAAGCGGTGCGCGCGGCGAACCCGGACACCACGATCGAAGTGCTGACCCCAGACTTCCGCAAGAAGATGGGCATGGTGGACCTGGTCGCCGAGGCACGGGCCGACGTCTACAACCACAATCTCGAGACCGTGCCGCGCCTGTATCGCAAGATCCGCGCCAGCGCGCGCTACTATACGTCTCTGCGTCTGCTGGAGCGCGTGAAGGAGATCGACGCGACCTTGTTCACCAAGTCCGGCCTGATGGTCGGCTTGGGCGAGGATCGCGAAGAGGTGCTGCAGGTGATGGACGACATGCGCGCCGCGAATGTCGACTTCCTCACCATCGGGCAATATCTGCAGCCGACCCCGCGCCATGCGGCGGTCGAGCGGTTCGTGACGCCGGAGGAATTCGCCGAGTACGAGCGCATCGCCCGGGCGAAGGGCTTCCTCATGGTGTCCGCGACGCCGCTCACGCGGTCGTCCTATCACGCGGACGCCGACTTCGCGCGCCTCAAGGCGGCGCGCGAAGCCCAGCAAGCCTAGCTATTTCGCGTCAACGAACTTGCGGAAGCCGTCGGCGATATCCTTCGGGCGGCCATAAAAAGAGTCGTTGTGGAAATTGTTCGCAAGGATTTCCACGCGCGGCGACTTGGTGAGCTGGGGCTTTAGTTTTTGGGACATACCCAGCGCCGTGGTGCCGCCCTGATAGTTGTCTGCCGGGTCATCGATGGCGAGCATCAGGACCGGCTGCGTCAGCCCTAGCAGGCGCGCCTTGAAGCGCGGGCCGTATTCGAACGCGGCGGCGTGGCCGAACTCCTGGCGGACGTTGTTCCGGATCGAGTCCACGGCGATGTTCACCCAGATCGGATCCTTCAGGGCGGTCTTGTTCTGCGCATCGGCGCGGGGCAGCAGCGACTTGCAATATTTCTCGAACAGTTCGCCGCCGGATTTCGGGTGTGGCACCTCCGCCAACAGCTTCATCGACAGGGAGTCGTCGATCAACGCGTAAGGTGAAAGGCCCAGCATCACATGACGCACCATTCTCGGATTGTTCACCGCGAGTTCGGTCGCGACGCGCGAGCCCGTGTGATTGCCGAAGACATCGACCGGTTTGGTGTCGCTGTAGCCGAGGTTCTTGAGGCCTTCGGCGATCGCCAAGGCGTAGTCCTCCAGCTTCGGCTGGGTCTCAGGTCCGTCGGAGCGACCGTGGCCCGGCGTGTCGAAGGCGATGGTCGTGCGGTCCTTTCCAAGTTCGACCACCAGGGCGTCGTATTCCACCGAGGAGTTGGGCGACTGGTGCAACAGCACCATCGCGGTCTTCGTGCTGCCGCCGGCGGGCTGCGCGATGCTGTAGTGCAGTTGGCCGTAGCGATTGTCGACATAGCCGTGCCGGAGCTTCGGCGCGCTATCCGCCGCCAAAGCCGGCATCGCCAGCGCAAATGCCGTCAGCGCGATCGTCGTCAATTTGACTGGCGCCACTCCACCGAACCACCGCGTCATCACAAATCCTCCCGTTGCTGAACACATCAGACCGGAAGCATGCCCGCCTTATGCGGCGGATGCACGGGGGTTCTCGCAGGTTCCTCAGCTGTTGGTCCGGCGTCCGCCGCCGAGCAGGCCGTCTTTCCGCAGAAAGTCGATGAACGCCTGCAGCACCAGCGGCGTGTAGCGGCGGCTCGGGTAGTAAAGGGAGAAGTCGGGACCGGGCAGGGCCCAGTCTTCCAGTAAGGGAATCAGCCGCTTGGCCTTGATGTGCGGCACCGCGTCGTCCTCCATGACATGGGCGAGGCCGATGCCGTCGAGGGCGGCCTGCAGGATAAGTTCTTGTGTGTTGGCGATAACATTTCCTTGCACCGCGACCTGGTAAGGCTTGGCGCCGCGGGCGAACTGCCATTCCAGCAGGGCGCCGCTGGGGAAGCGTGCGCGGATGCAGTTGTGGCTTTTGAGATCCTCGGGCTTTTCAGGGCGCCCGCGCTTTTTGATGTAGGACGGCGCGCCGACCACGACGGGCCGTGCGCGCCTGGCAAGGCGAAGGGCAATCATGTCCTTTTCCACGCGCTCACCTAATCGGATCCCCGCGTCGTAGCGCTCGGTGATGATGTTGACCAAGGCGCCGTCGGACGAGATCTCGACCGTCACGTCCGGATAGGCGGCGAGGAATGGCGCGAGCGCCGGTTCGATCACGATCTTCACCGCCGGCGGCGCGACCGTGAGCCGTAAGGTGCCGGTCGGGCGATCGCGGAACGTGCTGACGGACTCCAATGCAGCGCTCACGTCGTCCAAGACAGGTTGAAGGCGGCTGAGGAACCGTTCGCCGGCTTCCGTGAGGGAGACGCTGCGGGTCGTGCGGTTGAGCAGCCGCACGCCCAAGCGTTCTTCAAGCCCGCGTACGGCCTCGCTTAGGGACGAGCGCGACATGCCGAGTTGCGCCGCCGCCTTGGCGAAGCTGGAGCGCTGGGCCACCGCCACGAAGGCGTCCATCTCGGCAAGGGCGAGTTTCCGCATTGATCGGTATTCCCGAATAGTACATGCGGATTATACCGGCTTATCGAACGAAGGGCGAGGGGCCATCTTTGCGTGCATCAACACACACCCAGGAGAACCCGTCATGTCGTCCCTTCTGTTCGTTACCTCCAGCATCCTCGGCCAACACTCCAAGACTCTGGAACTCGGCCGTGAGCTTGTCGCCAACTTGCGCGGCGCCAAGGTCATCACGCGCGAATTGACCGTGGAGAACTCGCCGCACCTGTCCTTTGAAACCATAGGTGCGCTGGGCAAGCCGACGCAGGACCGCACGACCGACGAGCAGGCGCGCGTCGACTACGCGGACGGCGTCATCGCCCAAGTTGAGGCGGCTGACACGATCGTCATCGCCGCGCCGATGTACAATTTCTCGATCCCCTCGACTTTGAAGGCCTGGATCGACCATTTGGCCCGCGCGGGGCGAACGTTCCGCTACAGCGAGACCGGGCCGGTCGGATTGCTCACGGGTAAGAAGGTCTACGTGGTCTCCGCGCGTGGCGGCCTCCACGCCGGCCAGCCGTCCGACATCGTGGAGCCGTACCTGCGCGTGGTGCTAGGCTTCCTCGGCTTGACGGATATCACCTTCGTCAACGCGGAAGGCTTGGCGATGGGCGCGGAGCCGGCGGCGAAGGGTCTGGCGGCGGCGCGGACCGCGATCGCCGATCTCGCCCAACTCGCCGCTGCGGCTTAAGTAATGTTCGCCCGGGATTGGGCGCGGCGCTTGGCGGCGCTGCGCTCGCCCGGGGAGATGTAGAGCAGGCCCGCCACCTTGGTGATCAGGCGCTCTTCCTCCGCGTCGAGATGACCGTCCGCGTAGGCGACGTCCCACAGCATCTCGACCATCTCCACCCGCTGTTCCGATTCCATGCCGTTGAGGACTTCGCGGGTGAAACGGAACATGTTGACCGTGTTGCGGCCGGCCTTGTCGCCTGCATCCAGCAATTGTGCGGCATCGGCGGCGGCAAGCCCGAACCGTTCCTGCAGGAGCCGCGTGATCGTCGCGCGTTCGTCGGGGCCAAAGCCGTCGGCGGACCAAGCGGCCTCCACCAACAGGGCGGCGACAGAGGTTCGCAAATCGTCGGCGTCTTTGCGGGGTTGGGTGGTTCCGTTCAGCAAGGTCTTCAGACGGGCGAGCATGGGCGGTCCAACATATTGCGGGGAGGAGGTGAAAGCGGGTATCTCACGAGACGTGCAACTGTAAAAGACCAACGATGCCTGAGCACCGCGAGACGCGCATCCTGCCCTATACCCCGGAACAGATGTTCGCGCTGGTGGCGGATGTGGAGAAATACCCGCAATTCCTGCCGTGGTGCGTGGCCTGCCGGATCACCGGCCACCCGTCGCCGACCGAATTCACCGCCGATCTGGCCGTTGGGTTCAAGATGGTGCGGGAACAGTTCAGCTCTCAGGTGGTGCTGATGCCGACGGAACGCATCGAGGTGCGCTACGTCAAGGGGCCGTTCCAACACCTGCGGAATGAATGGACGTTCCGCCCCGCGCCAAATGGGGGATGCGAGGTCGAATTCTTCCTGACCTTCGAGTTCCGTTCGGCGCTTCTGCAGACGCTAATCGGAGCGCTGTTCGAGGAAGCGGTGCGGCGGATGGTTGCCGCCTTCGAGGCCCGGGCAAAGCGCCTCTACGGCGCCAGCGTCTAGTCGTCGATCTTCAAGCGCGCGAGCAACAGTTCCAATGCCGCGGCCACCGTGGCGCGCCTGATGTCCGTGCGCGTGCCGGCGAACACATAGCGTTTCACGCTGGCGTCCTGATCGGTTTGGGCGAGGGAGAGGAACACGAGCCCGACGGGCTTGTCTTTCGTGCCGCCGTCCGGCCCGGCGATGCCGGTGCAGGAGATGGCGATATTCGCGTCCGCTTGGGCCAGGGCGCCTTCCGCCATGGCGGCGGCGACGACATCGCTGACGGCGCCGTGCTCGGCGATCGCATCCCGGGGCACGCCGAGCAGGCGGATCTTCGAATCATTGGAATAGGTGACGAAGCCCGCGTCCATCACGGTGGACGATCCGGCGATGGCGGTGAGACAACTGGAGATCAGGCCCCCGGTGCAAGACTCCGCCGTGACGATCCGCGCGTTGACGGCCTTCGCCGCCACAAGCACATCCTTGGCGAGGTCGAGGAGGTCGGTCGGCAGTTCCGTCATTGCGCTCCGGTCCACATCGCGCGGAAGGCGGCAATCACGCCATACCCCACTCCAGCGGCATACAACCCAGCCAAGAGATCGTCCAGCATTATGCCCAAGGCGCCGCCCACGGATCGATCGGCCCAACTGACCGGCCATGGCTTCTTGATATCGAACAGACGGAACAGTCCGAAGGCGAGGGGGACCGTCAGGAACCAATAGAATGTGAGCGGGAGTGCCGCGAGCGCGATCCACAAGCCGACCACCTCATCGACGACGATCCACTGTGGGTCCTTCACGTCGTCGTCGCCGAAGTGAACGCGCGCCACCGCCCAGGCGACGAAAAACAGCACGAGCGCGCAGACCCCGAGAACGACCTCGCCGTAGGCCCACTGGATGGCGAGGCCGAGGGGAAGTCCGCCCAGCGACCCCACGGTTCCGGGCGCCTTGGGGGAAAGGCCGCAGCCAAACCAGCTTAACAGCATGAACCGGAGGGTGGGGCCGCGCCCCCGGCGCCAGGGGGCCTCGGCATAGTCCCAGTCGGCCGGGCCCTTGGAAGGGTCGGGTCGCAAAATATTTTTTTCCATGGGCTAGCCTAGGCGGGATGGTTTCGGGTCACCTTAAGGTAGCCCGGGAAATGCTAAAAGCCTGTGTTAAAAAACACCCTTAAGTTGCTGTTTCTTGTAACTAATCCCAGGGTTTACTTTCTCTTTGAATTTGGTCATTAGACTGTGCAGGATAAGGGGTGGCACAGACTACCGTCCGGGGCCGGGGGTATACGCGTCTTCGCGTATTCGGCGCACTGGACGGGTTCGGGGGCGTTATACCGCTCGTGAGCAAGTCTGGCGCCCTCGGCCGAGAAGAACAAGAAGACGACCACGGCCGCGCTTGCGTGCTCACGATCGGGGGTAGGGACGACGTGTTTTCCGGCAAACAGATTTCAAAATTTGATCCTCACGCGCGCGGCTTGAGCCGCGTCCAGAAGACGCTTCAGCGCTTCTTCCCCGAGCGGCAATTGATTGTCCGCTCCGGCGAACGCATGCGCACCCTGCGTCTGTCGACCAACCGCCAGGCCGTGCTGGTGGGGATCGCGGTCGTGCTGGGCAGCTGGACGCTCCTGAGTTCCAGCCTGGTGATGAGCCATAGCGAACGCATCGGCGCCAAGAACACCGAGATCAAGGACGCCCGCGTGGGCTATGAGCAGTTGCTCGCCCAAGTCTCCATTTATAAGGAGCGGGTCGCCGATCTCACCAAGGACCTCGAGGTCAATTACGCCCAGTCGCTGAGCATGCTGGAGAAGGAATCCGCGCTGCTCAATGCGAAGTTGCAGGACGGCAAGGACGGCCCGAAGAAGACCAGCCTCGTCGCCAAGATCAAGTCGCGCGCCAAAGAAGCGCTCACCAATCCGTCGGCCGCTCTGTCCGGCGACACCGACACGGTCGACCTCGTTCTGAGTCAGACGAAGCTCAACCGCTCCCACGCCGACGAACAGCGCAAGACCCTGCTCGCCGAGTTGAGCGAGCTGGAAGATTCCATGGTCGACGTCGTCGGCCATCATCAGCGCACGCCGTTCATCGCGCAGGAAGGCCTCGAACTGCGCCAGGTCGTGCTCGAGCGCGACCTCGCGGTGAACGATCGCAGCACGCTCAATCAGAAGGTCGCGGCGCTCGAAGGTCAGATCCGTGAGATGGAGAGCAATCAATTGCTGCTCTATCACCGCTTCTCCGAAGTGGCGGAGACCAAGATCTCCGATATCGAATCCTCGCTCAGCATCACCGGTCTCGATATCGACCTGATCCTGCGCAACTCGAAGGGCAAAGGGCAGGGCGGCCCGTTCGTTCCGGTGACCGCGACCCCGGAAAACGCGGCGCCCTTGCAAGAATCGCTCGACGCCCTGAACGCCCGGATGGACCGCCTGACGGAGTTGCAGAGCCTGCTGAAGAAGCTGCCGCTCGATACGCCGATCCAACAGTTCGAGATCAGCTCCAATTTCGGCGTCCGGAAGGACCCGTTCACCGGCTCCTTCGCACAACATCTTGGGCTCGACATGACGTCGGCCTACAAGTCCTCGGTGCTAAGTCCCGGCGAAGGCAAGGTGGTTTACGGCGGTTGGGACGGCAGCTATGGTCGAATGGTTGAAATCGACCACGGTATGGGTCTCGTGACGCGATTTGGTCACATGAACCGCATCATGGTGAAGGAAGGCGATCACGTTTCCCGCGGCACCGTCCTCGGACAGCTCGGGTGCAGCGGCCGGTGTTCCGGTCCGCACGTGCACTACGAAGTCCTGGTCAATGGTAAGCCGGTAAACCCGCTTAAGTTCCTGAAGGCCGGCAGCGATGTTTTCAAAGGCTAGCAACGCCACTCCGCAGATGATCGATCCGGCGAAAGCCGAGATCAATAAATCTGTGCCGTCGATCATCAGTGCCGATCTGAATATCGAAGGTAACCTGGTTTCCTCCGGCGAGATCCAAGTGGACGGCAACGTCCATGGCGATATCCGCTGCAAGGTGCTGATCGTCGGCATCAAGGGCCAGGTTGTCGGCGAAGTGAACGCCCAGACCATCCGCATGCACGGCGCCATCAAGGGCACCGTGCGCGCAAAGAGCGTGTTCCTTGCCTCGACCGCCCGCATGGCCGGCGACGTGGAGCACGAGAGCCTCGCGATCGAGCCGGGCGCCTATATGGAAGGGCACTGCAAGCGCATCACCGACAGCGGCAGCAATACGCCGATGCTCGAAGTGCGCCGCCCCGACAGCACCACGCGGCTCGCCAACGGCGTTCAGCCGAAGACCGCGCTGGCCGTCGGCTAGCAAGCCCCACCAGAAATTCCGCGGACGGCCGGCACAGTCCGGCCGTTTTGCTTTGCGTGTGGGACGCGCGGACGCCGGACTTACTCTCAGGCCGTCATCCTGGACAAGGCGCGTCAGCGCCGCGTTTCGGAATCCACCCATCTAGACGCAAGACCGGCGCGATACGTGATGACTGGTGCACGCTGTGGAGTGGGCCCCGGCCTTCGCCGGGGTGACAGCTTGTGTTGGTGGCCCTAACCCCGCACGCCGGGCTTGGCGCGCACGAGTTCGGCTTCGAGCGTGCTGCTGATGACGCGGGTTTTTGCGAGTTTGGCGCGATAGATCATCACGTTCTCCATCACGCGCTGCACATAGCCGCGCGTCTCGGAGAACGGAATCATTTCCACCCAATCGACCGGATCTGTTTGCCCGTCGCGCGGGTCGCCGAATTGTCGCACCCACTGGCGCACGCGGCCGGGGCCTGCGTTGTATGCGGCGGCGGCCATCACATAGGAGCCGTCGAAATTGTCGACCAGGGAATGCAAGAAGGCCGAGCCAAGCGTGAGGTTGTAGGCCGGATCGGAGGTGAGCCGGCTCTGCACATATTTCACGCCTTGCTTCTTGGCGACTTGTTTAGCCGTTGGCGGCATCAGCTGCATCAGCCCAAGCGCGCCGGCGCTGCTGATGGCATTGGGATCGAAGTTGCTTTCCTGCCGCGCGATGCCGAGCACAAAGGCGCGTTCCGGGTCCGACGGTACCGGGTAGGCGGGCAGGGGATAGCCATAGGTCAGCAGCGGGATGCCGTCGCGGGCAGCCTCGCGCGACAGAGAGACGCCCCATTCGGGGTGGCCCATGCGGTCGGCGAACTCGGCGGCGAGGTGGCGTTCCGCCACGTCGTCGGATGAATCCGCGAGCGCCAGCACGAAGGCGCGCAGATAAGTCTTGTTGTGCACGTCGGCGAGCGCGCGCATGGCCTGCGTGAGTTCGCGGCCCTCGAAAGTGTTGCGGTCTTCCACGCTCGGCACCGGATCGTCGGACAGCGCCGGGATCGGCTCCGACTTGATGCGGCTGAGCGCGAGCTGGCCGTAGTAAGTGGTGACGTAGGTGGCGGCGCGGCGATACCAGTCGTCGGCGAGATCGCTCCGGCCCAGGAACTCCGCCGAGCGCCCGGTCCAATAGGCGCCGCGGGCCACGTTCGCGGGGATCTGAACCGTGTCGTAGACCTTCTCGAAGTGCGCAAGCGCGGCTTCGCCGTCCTTCAGGAAGCGCAGGGCGATCCAACCGGCGAGCCACTCCGCGTCGGCGAGGCCGCCGGCGGCGTCGAGTTCCCCATGGTTCTTGGCGATGGCATAGGCCTCGGTGATGAGCCCGGCATTGAGCGCATCGCGCGCGAGCAAATTGCGCTCTTTCCACATCAGATCCGGGCGCGGGCCACGGTCGGGGAATTGCGGCAATAGCGCGCGGGCCGCTTCGGACTTGTCCTGCTTACGGCGCCACTTCACGCGGTCGTAGACCAAGCCGGGATCGTCGAGCTTCGCTGCGGGAATGGCGGCGATCAGGCCCTCCACATTGCCGGCGGAGGTCATCAGCGCGATGCGCGCGCGCCCGACCTGCGCGGTCGCGGGATCGACGCGGGACAGCTGCCGTTCGGCCGACAACGTATTTTCTTCGTACAGCAAGTGTTCCAGCCGCGCGACGTCGTCCTCGGGGCGGATGTCGGCGCCGAACAATTCGAGGAAGCCTTGCGCGCCGCCGCGATCGAACATTCCGGCACGCCAGGCGTCGCGGGCGATGGGGATCGATTTCTCCGTCTCGCCGGAGATCCGCAGGGCGCGCGCATAGGCCGCCTTGCCGCCGGCGGAGAGCGGCGGATGTGTCGAGAACCAGCCGATCAGCACGGCCGGCACGGTGACCGTGACCGACTCATCGAGGGATTCCTCGGCGCGGCGCTGGATCGTCTGTAGCCCGGGCCAACCCGGATTGTTGGCGATGAACGCCGTGCGCTCCGAGAACGTGACGTGGTTGCCCGGCTCACGGATGTAAGCCCAGTTGACGATGCGCTGGAGGATCGCCTTGTCGCTCCGGGCGACGGCGCCGATCGCCTTCGACCATTGGCGCGCTTCCACCGCCCGCATGGCCTCGGTGAAGACCTCCCGGTCGCGGGCGGTGAGGGTGAACGGCTCGCGTCGCGGTAACGGCGGCGCCTTGGCGGCCGCGGTCAGCGCTTTCGGCGGCGTAGGCTTCTTTGCCTGCTTAGTTTTTGCGGTGGGCTTTGCCTTAGCTGCCGCTTTTGCTTTCGGCGCTGGCTTCGCCTTGGCGGTGGTTTTTGCGGGCTTGCCGGCGGCTTTCTTCGTCTTGCCGTGGGGCGGCGGCTCCTTGGTGTCCGTCGGAACGGAATCCGCGGGCACCGGCGGGCGTTTCACCGGCGGCACATCCTGCTGGGCGACGACAAGAGACGTGGTGACGAGCAGCATCGCAAGCGCGGTGGCCGCGCGGCGGACGCACGTGCGGAAAGTCTCAAACGCGAGCGGGGCAGACCCCGAGAGCCTGTGCATTCTCTTCTTGCAGTCCTGCTGTCCCCCCGGCGGCGTCCTGCCCCGGTGCATTGCTTCCGTTAACCGAAGCTTTTGCGTCATCAAAGTCTTATGCCGAGCGGCCCGTGGGGGCAAGGGGCGGGGCCCGGTTGCCGGGTTAAATGCCTGTGGTAATGTCCGCCGCCCGGGGCAGGGGCCGCAGCGCTTGCGGGTCTGCCCCGAACTACAATCAGGAGATTGCAATGTTCCGCGGGTCCATCACCGCCCTCATCACGCCTTTCCGGAACGGGAAGGTCGACGAGAAGGCGTTCCAGGAATTCGTGGAGTGGCAGATCCAGGAAGGCAGCCACGGCCTTGTGCCTTGCGGCACCACCGGTGAATCCCCGACCCTGAGCCATGACGAGCACATGCGCGTCGTCGAACTGTGCGTGGAAGTCGCCAAGGGGCGCGTCCCGGTGATCGCCGGCACCGGGTCGAATTCGACCTCCGAGGCGATCGAACTGACCAAGCATGCGAAGCGAGCCGGAGCGGACGGCGCCCTGGTGGTCACGCCCTATTACAACAAGCCGACCCAGGACGGCCTCCTGCTGCACTATCGTGCCATCGCCGACGCGGTCGAGATCCCGATCGTGATCTACAACATCCCGGGGCGCAGCGTGATCGACATGACCACCGCCACCATGGCGCAACTCGCCAAGCACCCGAACATCGTCGGTGTGAAGGATGCGACGGCGGACCTCAACCGCCCGATCCGCACGCGCCTCGAACTGGGCGAGGATTTCGTCCAGCTCTCCGGCGAAGACGGCACGGCGGTCGCGTTCCTGGCCCATGGTGGGGTTGGGTGCATTTCGGTCACCGCCAATATCGCGCCCAGCCTGTGCGCCCAGTTGCAGGATGCCTGGCAACTCGGCAGCTATGAGGACGTATTCCGCATGCGCGACGTGCTAATGCCGCTGCATGATGCCATGTTCATTGAAACCAGCCCGGCGCCGGTGAAGTACGGCGCGTATCTGCTCGGCAAGTGCCAGGCGGACACTCGGCTTCCGCTCGCACCGTTGTCCGTCAAGTCGCGGGCGCGGGTCGAGGAAGCCATGCGCCAGACCGGATTGCTTGGCGACTAAACGGCTCTTAAGTAGGCCCGATGACGAAGCCGTCCCTCATCTCCCACGGCACGGTGGCGCAGAACCGCAAGGCGCGCCACGACTATGCCATCGTGGATACCATCGAGGCCGGCATCATCCTGACCGGCAGCGAGGTCAAAAGCTTGCGCAAAGGGCGCTGCACGCTGACGGAGGCGTTTGCCCAGCCGGAAGGCGACGAGTTCTTCCTGGTCAATTGCCATATCCCGCCTTACGAGGGCGCCAGCCACTTCCAGCACGATGAGAAGCGCAAACGGAAGTTGCTGCTCCACAAGAAGCAGATCGAGCGGTTGCACGGCGAGGTCGGCCGCAAGGGCATGACCCTGGTGCCGCTCAGCGTGTTCTTCAACGACCGCGGCATCGCCAAGGTGTCGCTCGGCTTGGGCAAGGGCAAGACCGGCATCGACCGGCGCGAAGACATCAAGAAGCGCGAGTGGCAGCGGGAGCAGTCCCGAGTCATGCGCGCGCGGGGATAGCGCGATGGCAGATGAGCCCGCCGGTCCGCTGAAGGACAAGCTCATCCGCACAAAAGAGAAGTGGGCGCAGGAAGGCCGCGCGCTTACGGGCCAGACCGCCGATCCCACGAAAGTGCGCCTGCCGCCGGGCCAGCGTCTCACCCAAGACTTTCCCGTGCTCGATCTCGGCGTGCAGCCGAACCTCGTCACCAAAGACTGGAGCCTGACGGTCGCGGGGCAGGTGGGGCATCCGCTCAAGTGGGACTGGGATGCCCTCATGGCCCAGACCCAAGTGACGCTCACCAACGACATCCACTGTGTGACGACCTGGTCGCGCTACGACAACGTCTGGACCGGCGTTCTCATGCGCACGCTGTTGGAGCAGGCGAAGCCGTTCGAGGGCGCGGAAGCGGTGATGCTGCGCAGCTACGATGGTTACTCCACCAATCTTCCGCTCGCCGACATCGACCGGGACGATGTGCTGATCGCGCACACGTGGAACGGCAAGCCCCTGGAGCGCGAGCACGGCGGGCCGGTCCGGCTCGTGGTGCCGCACCTGTACTTCTGGAAAAGCGCCAAGTGGCTGCGCCACATCACATTCATGTCCAAGGATACGCCCGGCTATTGGGAAGCCCGCGGCTATCACATGCGCGGTGATCCGTGGAAGGAAGAGCGCTACGATTAGCGCATGACCAAGACCGCCGCGATTGCCGCCTACGGCGATTTCCAGACGCCTGACGCCCTGGCGGCGCAGGTGTGCGGTCTTCTCAAGACATTCGACTTTAGGCCGGGCGGAATACTGGAGCCGACGTGCGGTGTGGGCGCATTCGTCGCTGCCGCCGCTGCTGCGTTCGATGCGCCGGTTCTCGGTGTCGAACTGAATGCCGCGCATCTTTCGCAAGCGTGCGGACGCAAGGTCGCAGGGGTGGCGTGGGAGCAGGCGGATTTTTTCGCCGCCGATTGGAGCGCCCTGTGCGCGCGGCTGCCCAAGCCGCTGTTGATCCTCGGCAATCCGCCATGGGTGACGACATCGGGCCTCGGCGCGCTGGGATCGACTAACGCGCCGGTGCGCACCAGTGCCGGGCGGCGTGGTATCGACGCCATCACCGGCAAGAGTAACTTCGACATATCCGAGTGGATGATTGGGCGCTATCTGGAATGGCTCGGCGAAGGGCCGGGCATGATCGCCGTGCTGTGCAAGACGGCCACGGCGCGCAAGGCGGTGTTCGATGCTTGGTCGCGCGGCGTCTCGTTCAAGACCGCGCGTATCTACGACATCGATTCCGCGGCGCATTTCGGCGTCGCGGTGGCGGCCTGCTTGCTCGTGCTGGAGACGGGCGGGGCGGGCGATATGACCTGCACCATCTACGACGATTTCGCGGCAACAGCGCCGCGCAGCAGGATCGGACGACACGGAGATATCCTTCTCTCCGACACGGATGCTTTCGTCCATCACCGACACCTGTTGGGTGAGGGGCCGCACTGGCGGTCGGGCATCAAGCACGATTGCGCGGCGGTGATGGAGTTGACGCCCCTTGGCGATGCGTATCGCAATGGTCAGGGCGAGACGGTCCACTTGGAGCCGGACTACCTGTATCCGCTCATGAAGAGTTCAGACCTTGCCAATGGCCGCGCCCCTAGGAGCGTCATGTTGGTGCCGCAGCAGAGCGTAGGTGAAGACACGGCAGACATCGCGCGCCGTGCGCCGAAGACCTGGGCCTATCTGCAAGCTCACGTCGACCGGCTGGCAGCCCGGCGCAGCCGCATCTATCGCGGGCGGCCGCCGTTTTCGATCTTCGGCGTGGGGGCGTACACCTTCGCGATGTGGAAGGTGGCGATCTCCGGGTTCTACAAGCGTCTGGAGTTTGCCTGCGTCGGACCGCATGCCGAGCGTCCGGTCGTGTTCGACGATACGGTCACGCTTCTGCCGTGCGCGGATGAAGCGGAGGCGCGCCAGCTTTGCGCGCTGCTCAATTCAGCCGCCGCGCGCGGATTCTATGAGTCAATGATCAGCTGGTCGGACAAGCGGCCGATCACGGCCGCGCTGCTGCGGCGTCTCGATCTCAACGTCTTGGCTCAGACGCCCGCCTTGGCGCGGGCCTCAGTGAAACTGGCAGCAAGCGCCTTTGCGCCGGCCAGCATGAATCCGTGATCGGAACTCATCAGGAAGAAGCTGGCGCCTTCCTTCAGCCACATCGGCACTTCCGACACGTCGGCGACGAACATGCCCACCGCGCGGCCCGCCGCCTTGCCGGCGCGGCAAATGCGGCGCACGGCGTCGATGACTTTCGCATCCGCCGGGCTTGGCGCACCGAGGGCGACCGTCAAATCCATGCGGCCGATGAATAAGGCGTCGATGCCGTCGACCTTCGCGATGTCCTCGACCGCGTCGACGGCCTCAAGATCCTCGATCTGGACGATGACTGTGGTGTCGCGGGCGCTGTCGCTCAGGTGCTGGGCCATGGGCTTGGTGGTGAAACCCGCCGCGCGGCTTGAGCCGGCGTAACCGCGGCCACCGGCGCCGAAGCGCGCCGCCTTGGCGATGTCGCGGGCCTGGGCGGCGGACGTCACATGGGGCACGAGCACCCCGGTCGCGCCGCCATCGAGGGCGGCGAGAATGTGCTCCGGCGTGCCGGCGATCACGCGCACAAGGCTCGGCATTTGATGCGCACGCAATGTGGCGACGCAGGCGTCGGTCTCGATCCGCCCGAATGGCGCATGTTCCGCGTCCACGCAAATCACGTCGAGGCCGCTGCGCGCGAGAACTTCCGCTGCGATCGATGACGGCGTGCGCATGAACGTGCCAAGGAGCGGTGCTCCTCGGCGCAAGCGGTCACGGAAGGCCTCGCTCATAGGCCGCCCTCCACGATCGACATGGGCGACGGCGGGGTCGGCGGCATGACACGCGCGAGTTTCAGCCCTGCCGCGGTGAACAGCCGCTGGAAGTCTTCCACCGTGCGCTCGCGCCCGTGAGTCAGGGCCATGATACCCACATCGAGCAGCTTGTTCGGGTCGGGATCGTTGCCCGGTTTGATTACCGCGTCCATCACCAGGATGCGCGCCTTGGGCTGCATCGCCGCGCGGCAGGCGCGCAGGATGCGGACGGCTTCCGCGTCGGACCAATCGTGCAGGATGCGCTTGAGGACATACACGTCGCCGTCGTTCGGCAGGGAGACGAAGAAGTCGCCCGACACGACGGCGCAGCGGTCGCGCTGTCCGGCAACCAGGAGCTTGGCCTCGTCCTGGAGGACCTGCGGTTGGTCGTAGAGAATGCCGCGCACGTCGCCGTGGGTGTTCAGGATCGCGGAGATCAGCCCGCCGCGGCCGCCACCGACATCCACGACCGTACCGTGAAAGGGGTAGGCCGCCGCCAGCGCCGCATTCTCCGGAGCCGACATGAGCGCCATGGAGGCATCGAAACGCGCGCCGATCTCCTTATGCGTTGAGAAGTAGTCGAAGAACGACTGCCCGAAGGCTTTGTCGAAGGCGGTTTCACCGGTGCGCAAAGTTTCGGGCAACTGGCGATAGGTGTCCCAGATCAAGTCCTGCCAAGACGTCCGCATGGTGTCGCGCTGGGAGCCCGGGACGTCGCGCAGGAGTTCGGAGATGGGGGTGTTGCGGTAGGCGCCTTTGTCGTTGGCCTGGAACACGCCGTTTGCGGCTAGCAGCCGCAGGATACGCATCAGCGCGTCCGCGTTCACGCCGCAGGCTTGGGCGAGGTCTTCCGGCGTCTGCGGCCTTTCCGCCACCCGGTCGGCGATCCCGATCTCCGCCATCATGCCCACACAGCGCACCAGCAGCAGATGCGTGCGCAGAGTGCCGAGGAAGGCGGAGGGAGAGTCGGTCATAAGATGGCGCGAATCTTTTCGATCACCTGATGGAACATCGCTTCCGTCAGCACCCCGGTATTCACGTTGTAGCGGGAGCAGTGGTAGCTGTCGGCCAGCATCAGGCCGTCGCGCACCTGATGCAAGGCGCCATGTCCGAAGGGCGTGGCGGACTTCTTCAGGCCGAAGGTGCCGCACACCGCGTCATGGGCGATGCGCCCCAGCGCCAGCATCACGCGCACGTTGGGCAGGGCCGCCACTTCCGCCGCCAGGAAGCTGCGGCAGGTGCGCTGTTCCTCCGGCGTTGGCTTGTTCTGCGGCGGCACGCAGCGCACGGCGTTGGTGATGCGGCAATCTTTCAAGGTGATGTCGCCCGGGGTGGCCTTATAGACACCTTTCGCAAAGCCGAACTTGATCAGGCTCGGGTAGAGCAAGTCGCCCGCATAGTCGCCGGTGAACGGCCGGCCCGTGCGGTTCGCGCCCTGGAGCCCGGGCGCGAGGCCGACCACCAGCAGCTTTGCGTCCACCGGGCCAAACGCCGGCACGGCCCCATTGAACCACGTCGGTTCCTCGGCGCGGTTCTCGGCGCGGAATTCCACGAGGCGCGGGCAGAGGGCGCAGTCCGGCGGCGGACCGACCAGGGGATCGATTTTCGCGGCCACGTTACGCCGGCGTCGCGGCTGGCGTGGCGGCAGGGGTGGCGTGATGATTCGTCCGTGCGATCGCCGACTGGAGGTCCGCCAGGTCGATGAAATTGTCCGCCGCGCGGCGCAGGTCATCGGAGATCATGGCGGGCTGGGTCTTGATGGTGGACACGACGGACACGCGCACCCCTTTGCGCTGGGTGGCCTCGACCAGTTTGCGGAAGTCGCCGTCCCCGGAGAACAACACCACATGCTGCACGTGGTTGGCCATCTCCAGCATGTCGACGGCCAGCTCGATGTCCATGTTTCCCTTGATCCGCCGGCGGCCCGTGGCGTCGGTGAACTCCTTGGCGGGCTTGGTCACCATGGTGAAGCCGTTATAGTCGAGCCAATCCACCAGGGGCCGGATCGGGGAATAGTCCTGATCCTCCACCAGGGCGGTGTAGTAAAAGGCGCGGAGCAACTGTCCTTTGGCGGCGAATAGGGTGAGCAGCCGCTTGTAGTCGATGTCGAAGTTGAGTGCCTTGGCGGTGCCGTAGAGGTTCGCGCCGTCGATAAAAAGGGCAAGCCTCTCCTGTGGATAAAACAGCACGTTCGATTCCCCCCGAAATCAAATGAAGCAATGCGTTGTAAGACAATGCGCAAGCTTCACATGAGGCGGTTAGAGCCGCAAGTTACTGGCAACCAATGATTCTCGTCGGACTCGGCGCCAACCTCCCGCAAGGGGGCGAAACCCCTCGCGCCACACTTGAAGCGGTCCTGCGGGCCCTACCGAGGGTCGGCATCGAACTGGTCCAGGTGTCGCCCTGGTACGAGAGCGAACCCCAGCCGCCGTCGGACCAGCCCTGGTACGTGAACGGCGTGGCTGAAGTGGCGACCACCCTGGGGCCTGCCGCCCTCATGACCCAACTCCACGCCGTGGAGGCGGAATTCGGGCGGGAGCGGGGGGAGCGGAACGCGGCGCGGACGGTCGACCTGGACCTTCTGGCCTACGGCGAGACCGTCCAGACCGGAACACTGAATATCCCCCACCTGCGGCTCCAGGAGCGGGCGTTCGTGCTGATGCCCCTGTGCGAACTGGCGCCCGAGTGGCGCCACCCGGCGACCGGGCTGTCGGCGGCCCAGATGCTGGCCGGGCTGGCCCCGGGGCAGAAAATCCGCCGCCTGCCATAAGCCTTGAGATATCGGGCCGTTACGCGTACATAGGCCCATCCGAACGGCCTTTTCGCGATCTGTCCACCGGCTAAGTCATTGACCGGGAAGGGTTTAGCGCGTACGGCCCAGCAACGAGGCGAGAGCATCATGGCGCGCGTCACCGTCGAAGATTGTGTCCAGAAGGTCCCCAACCGGTTCGAGTTGGTCATGGTGGCGTCCCAGCGCTCGCGCGAGATCTCGGCCGGCGCAGAGCCGAAGGTCGATCGCGATAACGACAAGAACCCGGTGGTCGCCCTGCGCGAGATCGCCGATGAGCGCGTGCTGCCGTCCGAACTGCATGCTTCGTTGGTGCAGAGCCTGCAGCGCCATGTGGAAGTCGACGAGCCGGAAGAAGACGGCTTCGATGCCATGGCGAGCAACCCGGAATTCGCCGGCATCGCCGGTCAGATGAGCGAGCAGATGGCCGCCGCCGCCGGCATGGCCATTGAAGACGTCGACGACGAAGAGGCCGCTGCCGCTCCCGCCGCGACGGCATCGCACCCGACCGTGTCCTACGAGGACGCGGACGTCGACGATAAGGCCTAAACTCGGCTTTTCGCCGTTGCGATGCTGCAACAGGCGAATATCGAAACCACAGCCACACGTATTCATCGATTCCAGTCGCAGGTGTGCGGCTGCTAGGCTCCTCGGTATGGAGCCGAACCCATGATGCGCCAATTCGAGCTCGTCGAGCGCGTGAAGTCCTACGATCCGGATGCGGACGAGGACATGCTGAACCGCGCCTACGTCTACGCCATGAAAATGCATGGCTCCCAGAAGCGCGCCTCGGGTGACCCTTACTTCTCCCACCCGATCGAGGTGGCGGGCATCCTGACCAGCTACAAGCTCGACACCGCCTCCATCGTCACCGCCCTGCTGCACGACATCGTCGAGGACACCCACGCGTCGCTCGATGACGTGCGCAAGCTCTTCGGGGAGGAGGTGGCGCGGCTGGTGGACGGCGTCACCAAGCTCGCCAAGATTCAGCTCCAGAGTGCCGAGACCAAACAGGCGGAGAACTTCCGTAAGTTCGTGCTCGCCATGTCGGAGGATATCCGCGTTCTCCTGGTGAAGCTCGCCGACCGTCTCCACAACATGCGCACCTTGAACTTCATCAAGGACCCGGCGAAGCGCCGCACCATCGCCGCGGAGACGATGGAGATTTATGCGCCGCTCGCCGAACGCATCGGCATGCAGGAAGTGAAGACCGAGCTCGAAGACCTGGCGTTCGCCGAACTGCACGCGGAAGCGCGCACCTCGATCCTCACGCGCCTGAAGTTCCTGGAACTCCACGGCGGCGACCTGGTCGTGAAGATCATGGACGAGCTCGACCAGACCATCCGCAAGGCCGGCGTGCTGGGTTACATCTCAGGCCGCGAGAAGACGCCGTATTCCATCTGGCGCAAGATGCAGATCAAGGACGTGAGCTTCGAACAGCTCGCCGACATTATGGCCTTCCGCATCATGGTGGACTCGCTTGAGGACTGCTATCGCGTGCTCGGCATCATCCACGCCGCCTATCCGATGGTGCCGGGAAAATTCAAGGACTACATCTCCACACCCAAACGGAACGGCTACCGCTCGATCCACACCACGATCATCGGCCCGCAGCGGCACCGCATCGAGATCCAGGTGCGCACGCATCAGATGCACGAAGTCGCGGAGTTGGGCGTGGCGGCGCACTGGCGCTACAAGACCGTCGACCTGTTCTCCGGCGAGGGGCAGATCCGCTGGGCCGAGGGGCGGCAGTACTCATGGCTGCGCGAACTGCTCGACATCCTGGAGCATGCGCAGAATCCCCAAGAGTTTCTTGAGCACACCAAGCTCGAGATGTTCCACGATCAGGTGTTCTGCTTCACGCCCAAGGGCGAACTCATCGCGCTGCCGAAAGGCGCGGGTCCGGTGGACTTCGCCTATGCGGTGCATACGGAGGTCGGCAACACCTGTGTCGGCGCGAAGGTGAACGGCCGCATCGTGCCGCTGCGCACGGCGCTCGAGAACGGCGATCAGGTGGAGATCGTCACGTCATCGGCACAGAAGCCGTCGCCGGAATGGGAAGGCTTCGTGATGACGGGCAAGGCGCGCGCCCACATCCGCCGCCGCATCCGCACCGAGGCCCGCACGGAATACCTCAAGCTTGGCCGCGAAATCCTGGAGAAAACCTTCGCCAAGGAAGGCTACAAGCTGAGCGACAAAGGCCTCGCCGGCGTGCTGAACCGCTTCAACGTCGAGACGGTCGAAGATCTCATCGCCAAGGTTGGCGAGGGACGCATCGTCGGACGCGAGGCGCTGATCGCGGTGTATCCCGGCGCGCGCAGCGACGGTGACGACAAGGTCATCAACCTCAATCAGGCGCGCCTCAAGCACTCGACCGAAGCGACCGAGGCGATCCCGATCCGCGGCATGACCACCGGCATGGCGCTGCATCTCGGTGAGTGCTGCCATCCGCTGCCGGGCGACCGCATCGTCGGCATCGCCAGCGAAGGCCACGGCGTGGAAGTTCACACCATCGATTGCGAGCGGCTGGAGGAGCACACCGATACGCCGGACCGATGGATCGATCTCGCGTGGGACACGGAGCACGCCAAGGAATCCCACATCGGCCGTATCAAGCTGATGGTGGCGAACGAGCAAGGCGCCCTCGGTACGCTCGCGACGGTGATCGCGCAGAACAACGGCAACATCACCAACCTGAAATTCACCAAGCGTTCGACGGATTTCTTCGAGATCGCGGTGGACATCGAGGTGCGCAGCGTGAAGCACCTCACGAATATCATCGCGGCCCTCCGCGCCACGCCGGCGATCAATTCGGTTGAGCGTGCGAGAGGTTGATCGGCGCCATGCATGTCGCTGGATGACGTCTATCTCCGCATGCTGGCGGAGACCATCAATGGCGTGCCTCTCAACAGCATCGTGGGTGGCGGCGATCCAAAGGCCGTCGGCGAGGAAAGCCTCGATGCGATTGGCCGGCAGGTGGCGCTCACGCCGGGGATGAGTGTCCTCGAGATCGGGTGCGGATGCGGGCGCGTGGCCGTGCCTTTGGCAAAGAAACTCGGCGCGGACGTGCGATACGTCGGAATCGACATCATCCCCGGCCTCGTGTCCTTCTGTCGTCGTGAAATTTCCAGCCAGTTTCCGAACTTCGAATTCTACGCTGAGCGCGACGACAACCCTGCGTACAACCAGTTTGTGACTGACGCCGCCGGCGATCTCTATCTGGACGGGCGCGAGAGCCTGGACAATCAATTCGACCTCGCGGTCGCGTTCTCCGTTTTCACGCATCTCCAGCGCGCCGACGCTGAGGCCCTGCTGCGCACCATCTGGTCGCGGCTGAAGGACGGCGGCATGGCCGTCGTCTCATTCCTCCTCATCGACAAGCCGACGCGCTTGCAGATCAAGCGCGGACGGACGGATTTCTTTCAGCGCCTCAGGTGGCTTCGACGGCCGGAACTTCAGGACACCTCCGGGACGACGAACGGGGCGGTTGGATTCGATCTGATGACCGCGCAGGAAATGGTCGTGAGCGCGGGGTTCGAGAACTTCTACAGCCTTCAGTTCGGCTGCTGGCGTGCGCTGCCGGGGGCAACCTTTCAGGACATTATCGTGCTGAAGAAGGATCTATTTCCGGCGGATTTCGATCCCGCGGTCTATCTCGCGCTGAACCCGGATGTGGCGGAAGCAAAAATGAACCCGTACACGCACTATCGCTACTGGGGCAAGAAACAGCGACGGAAGTTGAAGGCGTAGCCGCTAGGCTGCGCTCGGTGTCGCCCGAGTCCGGATCGCGAACACCAACGCGCTCGCTACGAGTAATGCCGCAAGCACGTACGACATCCCCGGCATATTCCACTCCTTCAGCGGCCCGATCGCCACCGCGAACGTCTGGGTCGCGAACAGCGGCGAGATCATGCCGGCGATACTGGTCACGCTGGTGAGCGCGCCTTGCAGGCGGCCTTGCTCGGTCGGCCCCACACGCGCGCTCATGAGGGATTGCATCGCTGGTCCCGCGACGCCCCATAGAGAGAGCAGGGGCAAGCCGATCAGGAATAGCGCGCCCGTGGGCGCGAGGCCGTAGACGGCGAAGCCGATCGCGCCGGCACTCAGGCCCAATGTAAGCGCACCCCATTCGCCGAGGCGCTTCACGATGGGGCCGGTGAGCAATCCGGAAACCAACATCGATCCGATTCCGATGCCTGCCAGCACCGCGCCGACTTGGGACGGCGTCCAGCCGTAGCGGTAGTCGGTGTAGAGCACCAGCAATGTCGGCAAGGTGTCGTGGGCGATGCGTTGCAGGAACGCGGCGATGGCGAGCCCGAACACCAGCGGATAGGTCTGCAGGAGCTTGAACGCGCCGAGGGGGTTCGCCGAGCGCCATTCGAACTTCGCGCGCTTTTCCTGCGGCAAGCTCTCCGGCAAGACGAAGTACCCGTACAGCCCGTTCAGGAGCCCGAATCCGCCCGCGACCCAGAACGGCAGGCGCAGGTCGATCTCGCCGAGAAAGCCGCCGAGCGCCGGGCCGATCACGAAGCCGAGTCCGAAAGCCGCGCCCAGCATGCCGAACTTCGCCGCGCGGCCTTCCGGCGGCGTGACGTCGGCGATGTAGGCACCGGCGGTGGAGAAGGTGGCGGCGGTGATGCCGTTGATGACACGCCCGATGAACAGCCAGCCGACCGACGGCGCCAACGCCAGTACGATGTAGTCGAGCCCCATGCCGACGTTGGACATCACCACCACGGGCCGCCGTCCGAAGTGGTCGGACAGGGAGCCCATGATCGGCGAGAACACGAACTGCATCAGCGCCCAGGCGAAAGCGAATACGCCGATAATGTTGGCCGCGCTGCCGTAGTTATTGCCCTCGAACGTCGTGATCAACTTGGGCAGCACGGGCGCGCTGATGCCCATCGCCAGCATGTCCAAGAAGACCGTGATGAAGATGAAGGCAAACGCGGCCCGGCGCGGCGGTGGGGTCATGGAGACTTGGGCTCTGCTTTCACCGTGACAAAGGGCTCGCGGCGGAGATAGCGCAACTCGCCGTCCATCTCGCCCTTGAGGAACGCGCCGATGTCCGCATTCACCTTCCCGGGAATTTCCAGGTAGAGGTAGTGCGCCACATCCGGATATTTCTTCACCAGCGTCGGCGCCTGCTTCAGCCAAAGCTGGAACACATCCGCTTCGAGATGCATGACAGTCGGGTTCTTCATGCCCCACAGGATCAGCGTCGGCGCGGTGATCTTTTCCAGCGTCGCCTGCGGACCACCGATGTGATAGCCGCGCCGGTAGATCACGGCTTCACGTTCGAGGCCCAAGCGCCGGTTCATGTCGTAGACCATCTTCACCAGCGCATCGCTCGGCGGGACCGAGGCGAAGTTGGAATAGAGGTTGTCGTACCAATAGGCGTGGGACCTGTGATGCGACTCGATCCAGCGCGTCAGGGCGTTGCCTTTCTCGCGGTTCGGATCGGTCTGCTCGGTGCGCGGCATGCCGGCGGAATTGATCAGGATCAGGCGTGTCACCCGATCCGGATGCTCGGCCGCATAGCGAAAGGCGACCGTGGCGCCGGATGACGTTCCGAGCAGCGCGAACTTCTCGACGCCGAGCCGGCGCGTCAGCTCGTCCACCATCATCATCATGCGTTCGGTGGAGTAGTCGTTCTTCGGATCGGGGCCGGTGAGTCCGGCGGTGAGCAGATCGAGGCGCACGATGTGGAACTGCGAACTCAGGTCTTTCGCCAGCGCATCCCACGTGCGCAGGTTCATATAGGAGGCGTGGATCAGCACGAGCGCGGGGAGTTCCTTCGCGCCGTCCTCGGCGTAATGGACGCGGATGCCGTCGATCTCCGTGAACTGGGAGTTCGGCAGCTTGTAGATCTCTTCGAGTTCCTGCAGTGTCAGCTTCTTGCTGGTTCCGGCGATCCGCCAATAACCGAAGCCGGCCGCGACCAGTGCGATCACCACCAAGCCGGCCAAAATTTTCCCGAAAGACGACATCCAGTTCCCCCTCAAATCCTGCGGCCAGAGTGCCAGAGCGCGCACGCCTCGGCCAGCCGCACCGGCCCGTCGACCTGGCCAGTCGCGGTGTCCCGAACAAGCCCCGTGGCCGGCCGTTGATAAGCTAAGCCTTCCCGAGAGGAACCGATGCCGTTCGCCCGCCGCAAGCCATCCAGCTTTCTGAGGCGCGTACGGAACGCCGTGTGGCCCCACATGGGGTGGGGGCGCATGTTGCGTTTCTATGTCCACAAACTGCGCCGGCTACCGGAAAGCCCCGAGGCGGTCGCTGGCGGATTTGGCTGGGGAATCGCGGTGTCCGTCACGCCGCTTCTGGGCGCACACACAATCGTGTCGATGATCCTCGCGCGCGCGACCGGCGGGAGCATGGTCGCGGCCTTCATCGCCACGTTTGCCCTGAACCCCTGGACCGCGCCGCCCGTGTGGCTGGCGACATATTATCTCGGCAAAATCATGGCCGGGGATTCGATCAACGGCGGCTTGCCGGGGTTCATCGGCATGTTTCGCGGTCTGACCGAGGCGACGCTCACCCTTAACGGAGGCCTGTTCTTCGAGAAGGTCTGGCCGGTGTTCGGCCCGATGCTGCTCGGCAGCGTCCCCTTGGGCGCTCTGGCCGGGCTGGCGGCCTATGTGCTGCTGCGGTCGACCCTGGTTCGGCTCCGGGCGCCCCGGGTCGCCGCGGCATAGCAGGATTGCGACCGGGCCCATTGACCGCAGCGGCCCGCTTCGACAGTGTGCCGCGGTTATGAGCGCGAACCCCGCCAATCGCCTGCGCCTGGGCGTCAATGTCGATCACGTCGCCACGGTGCGGAATGCCCGCGGCGGGGTGCATCCCGATCCGGTGCGCGCCGCCTTGATGGCCGCCGAAGCGGGGGCGGACGGAATCACCGCCCACTTGCGCGAAGACCGACGCCACATTTCCGACGACGACATCGCCCGGCTCATGTCCGAGCTGAAGGTGCCGCTCAATCTTGAGATGGCGGCGACCGAGGAGATGTTGACGATCGCCCTGCGCCACAAGCCGCACGCGGTGTGCCTGGTGCCGGAGAAGCGCCAGGAACGTACGACCGAAGGCGGTCTCGACGCGGCCGGCGGTCACAAACATCTCGCACCGTTTGTCGCACGACTGCGGGACGCGGGCATTCGGGTTTCGCTGTTCATCGAGCCGGATGTCCGCCAACTCGAAGCGGCGACCAAGCTCGGCGCGCCCGTCGTGGAGCTGCACACCGGCAGCTTCTGCGAGACCCACTCCAGCACCACACGCAAAGTGCTGCTCACCCGCATTCAAGCCGCCGCGGCGGAAGCGGAGCGCCTGGGCCTTGAATGCCACGCGGGTCACGGCATCGGCTTCGATACTGTCGCTCCGATCGCCGCGATCCCGACGATCAAGGAACTCAACATCGGGCACTTCCTGGTCGGCGAGGCGATCTTCATCGGCTTTGCCGCAGCGATCCGCATGATGCGGATGCTGATGGACGATGCGCGCCTACCGGCACCGGTGAAACCATGATCCTCGGCATCGGCAGTGACCTGATCGACATCCGCCGGATCGAGAAGACGCTCGAGAAGTACGGCGACCGTTTCATCAACCGCATCTTCACGTCGGTTGAGCGCGCCAAGGCCGAACGGCGGAAGGGGGCAGGGAACGCCTATGCCTCCACTTTCGCCAAGCGCTATGCCGCCAAGGAAGCCGCTTCCAAGGCGCTGGGCACCGGCTTCCGAGCCGGCGTGTACTGGCGCGATCTCGGCGTGGTGAATACAGCCTCGGGCAAGCCGACGGTGCTGATGACCAACGGCGCGGCGGCGCGCCTCAAGGCCCTCACGCCGCCGGGGATGGTTGCCCAGGTGGACCTGAGCCTGACCGACGAATACCCCATGGCCCAAGCCATCGTGATCATCTCCGCCGTTCCCGCCGGCGAAGCCGACATTTAGGTCACCCGCCCCTTACCTTGACTTTGCCGGGGGAGGCTGGCTTGATCGCCCCGCTTTGCGCCCTTCGCTCGGTGGTTGAGGGGGCTATCTCCTTGTCCCCTTTTGGTTTTCTCCCGGTATTTCATGGCAGCCCCTGGATCGTCGACGATGACCGCCTCCAAGAAGCAGGAAGGCTTTTGGGAGACGCTGCGGACGATGGTCTACGCGATCCTTGTCGCGCTGGTCATCCGCACCTTCTTGTTCGAGCCCTTCAATATCCCGTCCGGCTCCATGATCCCCACGCTGCTGGTGGGCGACTACCTGTTCGTGTCCAAGTTCTCCTACGGCTACAGCAAGCACTCGTTCCCCTTCAGCTTCGTGCCGTTCGAGGGACGTGTCTTCGAAAGCCAGCCGAAGCGGGGCGATGTGGTGGTATTCAAGCTGCCGCGAGACAACAAGACCGACTACATCAAGCGCGTGATCGGGCTTCCGGGCGACAAGGTGCGCGTTCAGGACGGCCGGCTGTTCATCAACGGCGACCTGATCGAGCGTACGAAGCTCGACGATTACGTGTATCGCGAGACGGGCGGCAGCCTGCTGCGTTCTCTTCACTACAAGGAGACGTTGCCGGGCGGCAAAACGCACCCGATTCTCGAGGACGGCGACAATCGGATGTACGACAACACCCAGGAATTCGAAGTGCCGGCCGGGAAGTATTTCATGATGGGTGACAATCGCGATCACTCCCTCGACAGCCGCGCCGACGTCGGTTATGTGCCGGCGGAGAACCTTGTGGGGCGCGCTGAGTTCCTATTCTTCTCGACCGACGGCACCGCTGCCATTTGGCAGGTTTGGCGCTGGCCGCTGTCGACCCGCTTCAGCCGCTTCTTCACTGGAATCCATTGAGCCGCCGCAAGCGACCGAGTGCACCGGATGCCACGCCCGATTTCGCAGCCCTTGAACGGGAACTGGGCTACGAATTCGGCGACCGCGCCCTACTGGCCCGCGCTCTGACCCACCGCAGCGCCCTTGGCCAGCGCGGTCCCGCGGGCGAACCCGCGCCGGGTCGCTCCAACGAGCGGCTCGAATTCCTGGGCGACCGTGTGCTCGGGATGGTGATCGCCGAGCGGCTCCTGCAGACATTCCCGAACGAGAGCGAGGGCGAACTCGCGCCGCGCTTCGCGGCCCTGGTGAGCGCGCCGTCCTTGGCGCGTGTCGCGGCGGCCTGCGATCTCGCCGTCTACATCAAGACCGCGCAAGGCCAGCGCGCCGACGACACGGACACGGCCGTGCTGGCGGATGCTTGCGAAGCCATCATCGGCGCGCTGTATCTCGACGGCGGTCTCGATGCGGCGGAAGGCTTCATCAGTTCCCGGTGGGACGATATGATCCGCGCGGACCAAGCTCCGCCGAAGGATCCGAAGACAGCGCTGCAGGAATGGGCGCAAGCCCGCGCGCTGCCGCTGCCGGTCTACAAAGTGCTCGCCAACGAAGGGCCGCCGCATGCGCCCGCGTTCGTCATGTCCGTCAGCGTCGAAGGGCTGGGCGAAGCGACCGGCACCGGGCGCTCCAAGCGTCAAGCAACCACCGCCGCCGCCGGCGCCCTTTTGGCCCAGGTTGAGCGTGCGACCCCCGCAGGAGCGAAGCGCCGTTGAATACCTCCGACAAGCCGCCGCCGACCGAAACCCGTGCCGGGTTCGTGGCCGTGCTGGGCGCGCCGAATGCGGGCAAGTCGACCCTGGTGAACGCCCTGGTCGGCAGCAAGGTCAGCATCGTCTCGCCGCGACCGCAGACGACCCGCACCATCGTGCGCGGCATCGCCATGTACGACCTGCCGGATAATCCGGAAGCGTCCCAAGTGATTTTCATCGACACGCCGGGCATCCATCGTCCGCGCCAGCGGTTTGAGCGCGCCATGGTGGCGGCGGCGTGGCAGGGCGCGGCGGACGCCGACGTGGTGCTGTTCGTGCTCGACACGGCCGATGCGGTCAAAAGCGTGGAGCGTGGCGGCGAAGCCCTGGATGCGGATAGCGCGGGCATCATCGCCGAGGCCGGGAAGGCCAGCACCAAGCCGCTGCTGGTGCTGAACAAGATCGACCTCGTGAAGACGCCGATGCTGTTGGAGATCACCGCGCGGCTAAATACGGTCGCCGAATTCGGCGAGACCTTCATGGTCTCCGCGGCCACCGGCGACGGCCTGGAGCAGATGAAAGTGCACCTCGCGGCGGCCATGCCTATCGGGCCTTGGCTGTTTCCGCCGGACGAAGTTTCCGACATGCCGACCCGCATGCTGGCGGCGGAAGTCACGCGCGAGAAGCTGTTCCTCGCCCTGCGCCAGGAACTTCCCTATGCCTGCGCCGTGGAAACCGAAAGCTGGGAAGAGAAGAGCGACGGCAGCGTGCGCATCGGCCAGGTGATCTACGTCACGCGCGAAGGCCATCGGCCGATCGTGCTGGGCGAGGGCGGCCAGCAGATCAAGGCTATCGGTGCGTCGTCGCGCCGGGAGCTCTCCGCGCTCCTTGGGCGCAAGGTGCATCTTTTCCTGCACGTCAAGGTGAATGAACGCTGGCGCGAGGATCGTGGGCTTTATGCGGCCTGGGGGCTCGACTTCAACGCCTGATTCCGTTTTCATAGCTCCATGAAAACCATCGGGGTATTCTGTTTCGTCTTGGGCGTCGCGTCGCTCGGAACCCTCGCCATCCGCCGGGGCAACGCAAAGCCGTTGAATGGCGCCGATTACCTTTTGATGTTCCTTGGCCTTGCCGGGGCGATCGGCGGCCTCGCGGCGCTATTCGTTAAGATCTGACATGGCCGTCGACTGGACCGACCGGGGGATCGTGCTGGTGCTCCGCCCGCACGGCGAATCCGACGCGATCCTCACCCTGCTGACCGAACATCAAGGCCGCCACGCGGGCCTGGTGCGCGGCGGCGCCGGCCGCCAGCATCGCGGCGTGCTGCAGCCGGGCAATCTGATTCAGGCGCAGTGGCGCGCGCGGCTCGAAAACCACCTCGGCAGTTTCACGGTGGAGGCCATGCACAGTTACGGCGGCGCGATCCTGGCGGAACGCACCGCGCTGGCCGGGCTCTCCGCGTTGTGCGCGATGATCGATGCGATTCTGCCGGAGCGCGAGCCGCATCCACTGGTCTTCGGCGCGGCGCTCGAACTGCTTGCCCATCTTGGGGATGTGCAGTGGGGCGCGCATTATGTGCGCTGGGAAATGGGATTGCTGCGCGAGATGGGCTACGGCCTCGACCTGCGGTCCTGCGCCGCCACCGGGACCACCGATGAACTGGCCTTCGTCTCGCCGCGCTCGGGGCGGGCGGTGTCGCGCGATGCGGCGGGTCCTTATCGCGAGCGGCTGCTGGTGCTGCCGGAGTTTCTCCGGCATGCGGCGGAGGAGGACGTGGAGGCCACGGACGCGGACGTCCGCCATGGGCTCGCGCTCACCGGGTACTTCTTCGACCGCAACGTTTTCGCGCCCCATCGCCAGGAATTACCCCAGGCCCGGCGTCGATTTATTGATCTACTGGCCAGCTAAGCTACTATATATACGCACTTCGTGGCGCTGCAGGCTGACCTGTGGCGCCGTTCTTGTCTGCTGAGACCGCCATGGCCAAAAGCCCCGCCGCACCCGCGCCCCCCAAGGACACCATCCGCGAGACAATGCTCGATAAGGCATTGGGCGAGCGCTATCTCGCCTATGCCATGTCGACCATCGTGTCGCGCTCCTTGCCGGACGTGCGCGACGGCCTGAAGCCCGTGCACCGCCGTCTGCTCTACGCGATGCGGCAATTGAAATTGGATCCCGCCGGCGGGTTCAAGAAATGCGCCCGCGTCGTCGGCGACGTGATCGGTAAGTATCATCCGCACGGCGATGTCTCGGTTTACGAGGCCCTTGTGCGCCTCGCGCAGGATTTCGCCGTGCGCTACCCGCTGGTCGAGGGGCAGGGCAACTTCGGCAATATCGACGGCGATAACGCCGCGGCCATGCGATACACCGAGGCCAAGCTGACGCCCTTCGCCCAGGCATTGATGGATGGCCTGGACGAGGATGCCGTCGACCTTCGCCCCACCTACGACGGCGAGGAGTCCGAGCCTATCGTGATGCCGTCGGCTGTGCCGAACCTGCTCGCGAACGGGTCATCGGGCATCGCGGTCGGTATGGCGACCAACATCCCGCCGCACAATGTCGGCGAGTTGTGCGATGCGCTGCTGCATCTCATCAAGACGCCGAAGGCGCAGATCTCCACGCTCGTGGAAATGGTCAAGGGCCCGGATTTCCCCACCGGCGGCGTGCTGGTCGAGAACCGGGAAACCATCGTCGAGGCCTATCGCACAGGCCGCGGCAGCTTCCGCCTGCGGGCAAAGTGGACGACGGAAGACACCGGCCGCGGCACCTATCAAATCGTCGTCACCGAAATGCCCTATCAGGTCCAGAAGGCGAAGCTGATCGAGAATATCGCCGCCCTGATGGACGAGAAGAAGTTGCCATTCCTCGCGGACGTGCGTGACGAATCTACCGAGGACGTGCGCCTGATCCTCGAGCCGAAATCCCGCACGGTCGAGGCCGAGCAACTGATGGAACAGCTGTTCCGACAGACCGACCTGGAGATCCGCTTCGGCCTCAACATGAACGTGCTGGACGCCGACAGCATCCCCAAGGTCATGGACCTACGGGCGGTGCTGCAGGCGTACCTCGATCATCGCCGCGTGGTGCTTGTGCGCCGCTCCAACCATCGCCTGGCGGCGATCACCCATCGCCTGGAGATCCTCGAAGGCTATCTGATCTGCTACCTCAACCTCGACGAGGTGATCCACATCATCCGCACCGAGGATGAGCCCAAACCGAAGTTGATGAAGAAGTTCAACCTGACGGACGTTCAGGCGGACGCGATCCTCAACATGCGGCTGCGCTCGTTGCGCAAGCTCGAGGAAATGGAGATCAAGACCGAGCACAAGGGCCTGTCCGCCGAAAAGAAGCAGCTCAACGCCCTGCTCAAGGACGAAGACCAGCAGTGGAGCGCGATCGCCGACCAGATCAAGGAGACCAAGGCCCAGTTCGGTCAGAAGACGCCGCTCGGCAGGCGCCGCACGGAACTCGGCGATGCGCCGACGGCCGTGGTCGTGCCGATCGAATCCATGATCGAGAAGGAGCCGATGACCGTGGTCCTGTCCGCCAAGGGTTGGATCCGGACCATGAAGGGCCACCGCGACGACGCCGGCGACCAGAAGTTCAAGGACGGCGATCAGTTGCTCGCGGCGCTGAAAGTTCAGTCCACGGACAAGGTGCTGCTCTTCGGCAGCGACGGACGCTTCTACGCCATCGCCGCAGATCGCCTTCCGGCGGGCCGTGGTTTCGGCGAACCGATCCGCCTGATGATCGACCTGCCCAACGATGCGGACATCGTGGGCATCTTCGTGTTCGACCGGGCGCAGAAGTATCTTGTGGTTTCATCCGCCGGCCGCGGCTTTATCGCGCCCGCCGAGGAAATCTTCGCGCAAACCAAGGCGGGCAAACTGGTGCTCAACCTCACGGAGGGCGAGAAGGGCGTGGTGTGCGCGCCGTTGGTTTCATCCGGCGATCTGGTCGCCGGCGGCAATGCGGATTCCGTGGCCATCATCGGCGATAACCGGAAGCTGCTGATTTTCCCGCTCAAGGAAGTGCCTGAAATGAGCCGGGGCCGCGGCGTGATCTTGCAGCGCTACAAGGACGGCGGCACCGCCGACGCCAAGGTCTTCCGCTTGAAGTCGGGCCTCACGTGGAAGTCAGGCGATCGGGAACGCGTCGAAACCGATTTGAAGGACTGGATCGGCGAACGCGCGCAGGCCGGCCGCTTGCCGCCCAAGGGGTTCAGCCGCGAGGATCGGCCCTTCTCTGGCTGATTTGTCATCGGTTCCTCACGCCGTTTCAGGCTGACATACGCGTAGGCCCGGCCTACTGTCGCGAACATCTCACCGGGACATCTCACCGGGGCGAGGGGGTTTCGCCATGCTCATCAACTGCATCGCATATCAGGACGGGAAACGGCTTGCCGACCTTCCGGTCAGCGAGATCAATTCCTTTGTGAACCGGCCGGACTGCTTCGTGTGGGTCGCCATGAAGGATGCGACCAGCGACGAACTGGCGCACATGAAGAACCAGTTCGCCTTGCACGAACTGGCGGTGGAAGACGCCCATGTCGGCCATCAGCGGCCGAAGGTGGAGGAATACGGCGATTCCATCTTCACGGTGCTGCACCTGATCGAGAAGACGGACGCGGATTTGCATGTCGGCGAGATCGACGTGTTCGCCGGGCGCAACTACATCCTCTCGGTCCGGAACCGCAGTGTGCAGAACTTCGTCGGCGTGCGGGATCGCTGCGAACGCGAACCGGAATTGCTCAAGCACGGCTCCGGCTTCGTGCTCTATGCGTTGATCGATGCGGTTGTGGACCGCTATTTCCCGATCATCGACATGCTGGAAATGGAGTTGGAAGAGATCGAGGAGCATATCTTCAAGCGCACCAGCTCACCCCGCGTCAACACCGAGCGCCTCTACGACCTGAAGCAAAAGGTGCTCGTGATGAAGCACGCGGTGTATCCGCTAATGGAGGCTGTCGGAAAGCTCTATGCCGGTCGCGTGCCGTCGGTGTGCTACGGCACCCAGGAATATTTCCGCGACGTGTACGACCATCTCACGCGCATGAACACGGCGATCGATACGATCCGTGAAACCATCACCACCGCCATCCAGGTGAACCTGTCCATGGTGGCGATCGAAGACAACGAAGTGACCAAGCGGCTCGCGGCCTGGGCCGGTATCTTCGCAGCGGCCACCACGATGGCGGGCGTGTGGGGTATGAACTTCAAGTACATGCCCGAACTTGATTGGGAATTCGGCTACCCGCTCGCGATCATTGTGATCATCTTGGTTTGTGTCGCGCTGTACATGCGCTTCAAGCGGGCAGGCTGGCTGTAAGCTAGAGCGCCAGCTGCGCCCAAAGGCCATTCGGGCCGAGCGCTTCGAGCGGCTGGAAGCGCGCCTTGTAGGCCATCTTCGCGCTGTCCGGGATCCAGTAGCCCAGATACACGTAGGGCAGGCCGAGCTTCTCGGCATGAGCGATCAGCCACAACACGACGAAGTTGCCGAGGCTGCCGCGATTGCCGTCCGAATCAAAGAAGCTGTACACGGCGGAAAGCCCGTCGCTGGTGCGGTCGGTCAGGCACACGGCGACCAGATCGCCGTTGCGGTCCCGGAACTCCACCAGGAACGTGTCGATAGGGCTGTCTTCCACCATCGCGCTGTACTCGTAGAAGCCCATCAGCGCCATGTCGGATCCGCGATGGCGCGATTGCTGATAGCGCTGGAACAACTCGAACTGTTCGGTGGTGGCGCGCGCGGGCACTTTCACCGGCAACAGATCGCCATTGTCCTTCCAGATGCGCGACAGGGTGCGCTGGCGCTTGAATTCCTTCACGACCACGCGCACGGGCACGCAGGCTTTGCAGCCCGGGCATGACGGCGCGTAGGCGATCGAGTGACTGCGGCGAAAGCCGGACCGTGCGAGCGCTTCGTGGAGCGGCTCGGCATTAGGACCGGACAGTTCGGTGACCAGCTTTCTCTCAAGCCGGTCAGGCAGATAGGGGCACGGCAGTGGCGCTGTCGTGAAGAAGAACTGGGGCCGTTTGAGTGGTGTCTGGTCCATGAACGCCCGAAGTCCTGCCGAGACCGCGTCCGGCAGCCGTCCCTAGAATGTATGGTGCCGCCCGCTCTGGCAAGGGGACCAAAGCCGTTGTCACAGGCCGTTTTACGATTTTTCGCCGGTTGCGCGGGGGCTTAGTTGTTCGGCGCTGGCGCCGGCGCGATGTTCTCACCGGTGGTTGCGTCGATCGCCTTCGGTCCGGTTCGGTCCAGGAAGCGGGGGACGCGCTCGAA
The DNA here is from genome assembly GCA_965279655.1 of Rhodospirillaceae bacterium. Taxonomy (GTDB): domain Bacteria; phylum Pseudomonadota; class Alphaproteobacteria; order Rhodospirillales; family Rhodospirillaceae; genus SCTM01. The sequence goes on along the minus strand of OZ257255.1, from coordinate 1,353,764 downwards.
GGTATCCGCCGGAATGTTCTCGCCGCGCAGAAGCACGATCGAGATGCGCCGGTTGCGGGGCGAGCGAGGTTGCTTCGGGTCGAAGGGATCTTTGTCGGCGCGGCCGATCACCTTGTCGATCTGCTTGTCGTCCAAGCCGCCTTCGAGCAAGGCGCGACGGGTCGCCAGGGCGCGGTCGGACGAGAGTTCCCAGTTCGTATAGCCAGAGGGATCGACCGCCGTGGACGGATCGGTATGGCCGGAGATGCTGACCTTGTTCGGCATCTTCGCGATCACCTGGGCGATCTGGGCCAGGATCTCCTTGGCTTTTGGATAGAGGTTGGCGCTGCCGGGCGCGAACATGTCGATCTTGTCCTGGTCGACCACCTGCACCCGCAGGCCTTCAGGTGTGTTGTCGATCAAGAGACTGGAGGCGAGGGGGGCGAGTTCCGGAATGCCGGTGATGGCGCGGCGGATATCGCTCGCGGCCTGCTGCATTTCCTTGTCTGCCTTGGCCTGCGCCGCCTCTTCGACCGCGTCTTCCTTCGATTTGGCCTCCTGAGAGTCCGTCATGTCGTCGCCGCCGGCGCCGATGGACGGCGGCGGCAGCACGACGGCGGCCGTGGAGCCCGTACGGGATTCCGCGGCGCCTTCGCCGACCGCTTGGCCGCCCAACATGCCGCCCGCTCCGCTTTCACGGGTAGAGGCGGCGATGGGGGTGAAGTAATCGGCGACGCCGTTGAGTTGTTCCTCGGTGACGGCGTTCAGGAGCCATAGCAGCAGGAAGAACGCCATCATGGCGGTCACGAAGTCGGCGTAGGCGACTTTCCACGCGCCACCATGGTGGCCTTCGCCACCTTTCTTGATGCGCTTGACGATGATGATGTTGCCACCACCCGCCTTGCCGCTGCCGAAATCTGGCCGCTCTGCCATAGCCCCCCGCAGGCTCACACTTCCGAGACGATTCGGTAATCAGTACCGCGAAAAGGTTAATCATCTCGAAGTTTCGCCCCGCAATGTACGCGCCCGCAGGCGGGGCGGGCAAGGCGAGGGGCGAAAAAGCGTTAAGGTTGAGGCGTCAGCACGAGGGTTTGACTGCCGGGGGTATGGGATTCGGCCGGGGCCATCGCAAAAGTTGCGAGGTCGCGCCATCCCTGCAGCAGGTCGTCGTATTGGCTCGACGCCGGATGCCCGGACTGTCCACCGGCCAATGTGAATCGGGACGCGCCCAAGTCCGCCAGGTCATAAGCGCCGCGGAACGCAGGTCCGTGAACGTGCGCGTACGGTTGGTTGCCATCGGGGGTTTCAAAGGAACCGCGGTTGATCGTGTCCTCGCCGCCGGGTGTCGGCGGATGACGCGAGGCGATGCGGCGCAGACCGGGGATGCGTTCCAACACCTGATGTTCGAAGGCGCCGCGATGAACATCGCCCCAGCGCCATGCGGCGGGATCGGCATCCACGCGCGTCTTCAGTTGATCGATTGCCATGTTCCACGCGGCCTGAATCTCTTGCGGGCACGTTTCCACCGCTGGAGTGTCGACGTTGTCGCACCAACTCGGACCCGCTTGCTGTTCGACAAGAGCGCGCAGCACGTCGATGCGTTGGCCGTAATAGCTGTCGTAAACCGGACCGAGTTCGTCGGCGAGCAGTTTGCGTTTCAGCGCATCCATCCACGTCGCGAAGATCAGGGGTTCGGCACGTTCGCGTGCCATGTTCCCGTCCCATTCGCCCAGCGACGTCACAAGTTCCTTCTCCGCGTCGTTACGCCCGACGACGTGCGGTAGCAGCAGGGGCAGCATCTCGCGCGCGGCGAGGGAGGTTGTGTCGAACTGCAGCGCCGCCATATCGGTCACCGTCAGCGGCGTGATGGTGCTGCCGAGCACGGACAGGATGCGCCGCGCGCGATAGGCCTCCGGCCAATGCGCGGCGATGAGCGGATCGGTGCTTGCTGTGACGCGATTGTTGCCGTTGACGATCAGGCCCGACGGTGGATCGACGATCTGGGGCAACTGTTCGAACGGCGCCCAACCGGTCCAGTCGTAGTCTCCGCTCCAGCCGGGGGCGGGCACTGTGCCGTCGCCGCGTTTGCGCAGCGGCAATCGGCCGGCCGCGATGAAGCCGATGTGGTTCGCATCCGCGTAGGTGAAGTTTTGCTCCGGCGCGTGGAATAGCCGCGCGGCTTCTTTGAATGCTTCCGCATTGGGTGCTCGCGCCATCTTGTAAAGCGCTTCGCCGGTGTGGTCGTCGGGCTGCAGCAGCGTGGCGCTGAGAGACAGCACCTGTCCGTTCTCGCGCAGTGCCGCCGGGATGCGCCGCTCCGCCAGAATGTCGCTCAACACCGGCCCGTGGCGGGTTTCGCGTACGGTCAATGTCACCGGCTTGCCGAAACGCACGTTAATGGTTTCGTCACGGGTGACGAATTCCTTCGGCCCGTCAGGCGTTTCATAGGCTTTTCCATCGGCGACCACGTGTTCGATGAACAGGTCCTGCGTGTCGCCGTGGGTGGTGGTGATGCCCCACGCCACATGACCGTTGTGGCCGAGAACATGCAGGGGCACGCCGGGAACCGTCGCGCCGGTGAGCGTCATTTCCGGCCACTTCAGTATCGCGAGGTACCATAGGCTCGGCAGTTGAAAGCCGAGGTGCGGATCGTTGGCGAGAAGCGGCTTGCCGCTTTGCGTGCGTGAACCCGCCACGGCCCAGGCGTTCGAGGCCAACGTCGGCGCGATGGTGTCGAGTACCGTGCGCAACAAGCGATCCGGTTCGAGCGCGGCGACGTCTGTGAAGGGTGTTGCTTCCGCTTTCGTCGGCAGGGTGCTCGTTGATTCGATGGTCGCCGGGTCGCCTTCCCGCGGCCCGGAGAAGAGCGCGCTGGCGCGCTCCGGACCGAGCTTGGTGTCCAGCGCGGCGCGCAAGAGTTCTTCGTCGTAATTGCCGGAAAGCTGCAAGCCCATCAGCTTTTGCCAGACGATGGAGTCCGCGGGCTTCCAGGGCTCGGGCGTGAACCACAGGATCTGAAACTCCAACGGCAGGGGGCGATCGCGGGTCGTGAGCCACGCATTCACCCCGTCGGCATATCTTTGAGCGATGCGTTGCATCGCTGGATCGAAGCCGGCCAGGTCCGCCTCCGCACGTTTGTAGAGTCCGAGGGTGCGTACGAAGCGGTCGATGCCCAGGCCCGCGTTACCGATGATCTCACTCAATCGGCCCTGGCCGCTGCGGCGCATCAGTTCCATCTGGAACAGCCGGTCCTGGGCATGGACGTAGCCGAGGGCGACATAGGCGTCCTCCTCGTTTGCGGCCGTGATGGTGGGGATGCCCCGTTCGTCGCGCACGATGCTCACCGGCGCGGTGAGCGCGCTTTGCGGGAGTGTCAGGGAGCCTTCCGTCCGCGGCATGGCGCGATAGGCGTTCAACGTGACAATTGCGACCGCAAGGATGGCGAGCGTCAGCAACGTGAGAACAAATTGCAGCGTGCCGCGCAGAATTCGCACCGCATTCTCCCGTGAAGTTCAGATAAGATCGTGCGCGATCATGACAGGCTTCAAGCAAAACCCTGGTGACGAATTCGGCGAGGTCTTGTTCGAGATCTTCGCCATGGGCAACGCCGTGAAAGTCTCCGCGGTGCATGTGGACACCAACACGGAAGTGTCCGTCATCGGCGCCCCCGGCATGACGGAATTCACCCTCAAGGCCAACGCCCTGCGCAAATTAAGGTCGGTTCTAGCCAAAAGCCGCGGAAACCAGGGCTAGGAGCCTAGTATTTCCAATAGGTTGCGTTGGATTGGCACGGGCTCCCGACATGTGGTATCCCCCGCGCCATGTCAGACACACCCACGACCCTCTTGGCTGGTCCCGGCGATACGGTTGCGATCGCCAGTGATCACGCGGGCCTGGACCTGAAAGAGACCCTCAAAGACGACCTCGGCGCCCTGGGCTTCAAGGTGTTGGATCTGGGCACCAACGGCCCGGCCTCGGTCGACTATCCGGACTACGGCAAGGCGCTCGCGGAAGCGGTCACCGGTGGCAAAGCGAAAGCCGGCGTGGCTGTGTGCGGCTCCGGCATCGGCATCTCGATTGCCGCCAACCGCGTGCCCGGCGCGCGCGCCGCCCTGGTGCATGACGAGAACACCGCCGGGCTCGCCCGCGAACATAACGACGCCAACATCATCGCCATGGGCGCCCGGGTGCTTGCGCCCGACCTGGCGCGCGCGATGCTCAAGAAATTCTTCACCACGCCCTTTAGCGGCGGCCGTCATGCTGGCCGTGTCGCCAAGCTCGGATAGATCGGAAGGATCGCCATGGATCGTCAGGTTTCGCCGTCGTTCTTCACCCGTGGATTGGCCGAGTCCGATCCCGATGTGATGAACGCGATCAATCTGGAGCTCGAGCGTCAGCAGAGCCAGATCGAACTCATCGCGTCCGAGAACATCGTCAGCCGCGCGGTGCTGGAAGCGGTGGGCACGTGTCTCACCAACAAGTACGCGGAAGGCTATCCGGGCAAGCGCTACTACGGCGGCTGCGAGTTCGTGGACATCGCCGAGACGCTCGCGATCGAGCGCGCGAAGAAGCTGTTCGATTGCGGCTTCGCCAACGTGCAGCCCCATGCGGGCGCACAAGCCAATGCCGCGGTGTTCCTGGCGCTGCTGCAGCCCGGCGACACCTTCATGGGAATGGATCTCGCCGCGGGCGGGCACTTGACGCATGGTTCGCCGGCCAACGTGTCGGGCAAGTGGTTCAAGGTCGTGTCCTACGGTGTGCATCCCGAAACGCACCTGATCGACTACGATCAGGTTGAGCGGGTCGCCCTGGAGCAGAAGCCGAAGCTGATCATCGCCGGCGGTTCCGCCTACAGCCGCGTCATCGACTTCGCGCGCTTCCGCAAAATTGCCGACAGCATCGGCGCGTATTTCATGGTCGACATGGCGCACTTCGCCGGTCTGGTGGCGACGGGCCTGTATCCCAGCCCGCTGCCGCATGCGGACGTGGTGACCACCACGACTCACAAGACCCTGCGCGGACCCCGCGGCGGCATGATCCTCACCAACCGCGAGGACGTGGCGAAGAAGATCAATTCCGCGGTGTTCCCGGGCAACCAGGGCGGCCCGCTCATGCACGTCATCGCCGGCAAGGCGGTGGCGTTCGGCGAGGCGCTCAAGCCCGAATTCAAGACCTACTGCAAGAACGTCATCGACAACGCGCGCATCCTCGCCGAGACGCTCACCAAGGGCGGCTTGAAGATCGTCTCCGGCGGCACAGACAGCCATCTGATGTTGGTGGACCTGCGCCCCAAGAAGCTCACCGGCAACCTCGTCGAGAAGATGCTCGAGCGGGCCGGCATCACCTGCAACAAGAACGGCATTCCGCTGGACCCGGAGAAGTATACGGTGACCTCGGGCGTGCGCCTCGGCAGCCCGGCATGCACGACCCGTGGCTTCGGCACGGCGGAGTTCAAGCTGGTCGGCGAACTGATCTGCGAGGTCCTGGACGCTCATTCCGCCCAGCGCAACGACATGACCGCGGTGGAACAGTCCGTGAAGGCCAGAGTCCAGGATTTGTGTCGACGTTTTCCGATTTATCAATAAATTGGGGTTACAGCCGGGTTTCGGGGCATAGGCCTGGTACGGGGAGGGGTTAAGGATGCGGTGTCCATACTGCGCAAATCCGGACACGCAGGTGAAGGATTCGCGGCCGACCGAGGACAATTCGGCGATCCGTCGCCGTCGGTTCTGCTCGGCGTGCGGCGCGCGTTTCACGACCTTCGAGCGCATCCAGCTTCGCGAACTGACCGTCATCAAGAAGAACGGTCAGCGCATTCCGTTCGACCGCGATAAGATCGCCCGTTCGATCCTCACCGCCTGCCGCAAACGGCCGGTCGAGGAGGAGCGGATCGAGCGGATCGTCAATTCCATCCAGCGCCGGCTGGAGAGCATGGGAGAAGCCGAGATCGCCTCGTCCTCCATCGGTGAGATGGTGATGGAGGCGTTGCAGGGGCTCGATAAGGTGGCCTATGTGCGCTTTGCCTCGGTTTATAAGAACTTCCGCGAAGTCAAAGACTTCGAAAGCTTTGTTGATTCGATTTCCGAACCGACGAAGCGCGACGAAGACCTCTAATCCGTCCTTCTCGTTGAGGCAGTCATGACGGCGGCGGACGACCGCGCGCATATGAACGCGGCGCTCGCGTTGGCGCGCCGCGGCCTTGGCGACACCTGGCCCAATCCGGCTGTCGGCTGTGTTCTGGTGCGCGATGGCCGCGTGGTCGGGCGCGGCTGGACCCAGTCCGGCGGACGTCCCCATGCGGAAGCCGAAGCCCTCGCACGCGCCGGCGCTGCCGCAAAAGGCGCGACCGCCTACGTCACCCTCGAACCCTGCAGCCACCAAGGCAAAACGCCGCCCTGCGCCGATGCGTTGGTCGCCGCCGACGTCGCCCGCGTCGTGATCGCGACGCGCGATCCGGATGCGCGGGTGGACGGCAAGGGCGTCGCCAAACTTCAAGCCGCCGGGATCGTGGTGGAGGAAGGTCTCGAAGGCGAGGCGGCCACGGCGCTCAACGCCGGCTTCTTCTCGCGCGTCTCCCGCAAGCGGCCTCTGTTCGCGCTCAAGACAGCGACCACCTTGGACGGACGCATCGCGCTCGCCTCCGGTGAGAGCCGCTGGATCACCGGGGAAGACGCACGCCATGCGGTGCAGGTCTTGCGCGCGCGCTACGACGCGATCTTGGTGGGATCAGGCACGGCGGTGATCGACAATCCGGGTCTGGAATGCCGGCTCGCAGGTTACACCGGCCGACCCAAGGTGCGCGTGGTCCTCGACCGGCGTCTGCGCATCTCAACCGACCAAGACCTTATCAAGACCGCCAAGGTCACTCCGACCTGGGTCGTGACGTCCGCTGAGTCCGCAAAGGCGCGTGGCGCGGCGTTGGAAGCCCACGGTGCGACAGTGATCGTCGTGCCTGCTGAAAGCGACGCGCGGGCGTTCGCGCGGGCTGCGGCGCAAGAACTGGCGGCGCGCGGGCTGACGCGTGTGCTGATCGAAGGCGGCGGGCAACTCGCCGCGTCTTTCCTCGGTGACGACATGGTGGACGAACTCGCCTGGTTCCGTGGCGCACGCCTGTTCGGCGGCGATGCGCGGCCGGCGGTCGGCAACCTCAATCTGACCAAGCTGACCGAGGCGCTGTCGTTTCATCCGAACTGGCGTCTTGCTTTCGGCGAGGACACCCTCGATCTATACCAGCGGCGCGCAACACACTGAGCATCATGTTCACCGGCATTGTCACCGATCTGGGCTCCATCGCCGCGGTCACCGAGACCGTACCGGGCAAGCGCGACCGCAAGTTCCGCATTTCCACGGCCTACGACATGGCGACCGTCGACGACGGCGCCTCGATCGCGTGTTCCGGCGCTTGCCTGACGGTCATCGCCAAGGGCAAGGGATGGTTCGAGGTGGACGTCTCGGAAGAGACCATTTCGAAAACCACGCTCGCCGATTGGAAGGTCGGCACGGCGATCAATCTCGAACGCTCCTTGAAACTCGGCGACGAGCTCGGCGGGCACATGGTCTCCGGCCACGTCGATGGTGTGGCGGAGATCGTGGCGATCCGCCAGGACGGCGCCTCCGTGCGCTACGACATCCGCGTGCCCAAAACGCTCGCCCGGTATGTGGCCCCAAAAGGCTCGATTGCGCTCGACGGCGTGTCGTTGACGGTCAACGATGTGGCCGACGAAGGTGGCTCAACGGTCTTCGGGGTCAATATTATCCCGCATACGCAAGCGGTTACGACATTCGGTCGCCTGCAGGTTGGGTCGCGGCTGAACATGGAAATCGATCAGATGGCGCGGTATGTTGCCCGCATCTTGTCCCACAAAGAGTCATAGCCCTGTGCCCGATACCTCGCGGACCGACCTGAGCGACACCGACTACCTTTCCAGCATCGAAGAGGTCCTGGACGACGCGCGCAACGGGCGCATGTTCGTTCTGATCGACGATGAGGACCGCGAGAACGAGGGCGACCTCGTGATCCCGGCGCAGATGGCGACGCCGGACGCGATCAACTTCATGGCCAAGCATGGCCGCGGGCTGATTTGCCTGTCGTTGACCCGTAAGCGCTGCGAGGAACTGCGCCTGCCGCTCATGGCCGCGCACAATCAATCGCGCCACTCCACCGCCTTCACGCTCTCGATCGAAGCGCGGGAAGGGGTGACCACCGGCATTTCGGCGGCCGACCGCGCGCACACGGTCGCGGTGGCGATCGATCCCGGCTCCACCCGTGAAGACCTCGCCACGCCCGGTCACGTGTTCCCGTTGATGGCCAAGGATGGCGGCGTACTGGTGCGCGCGGGCCACACGGAAGCGGCGGTCGATATCTCGCGGCTCGCGGGCCTGATTCCCGCCGGCGTGATCTGCGAGATCATGAACGACGACGGATCCATGGCGCGCCTGCCGGATCTGGTGAAGTTCGCTCAGCTCCACGGCCTGAAGATCGCGACCATCGCCGATCTGATCGAATACCGCCGCCGCACGGAGCGGCTGGTGAAGGTGACGGCGGAAGCGCCGTTCTCCTCGCGCTATGGCCGCGATTGGAACATGCGCGTCTATACCGACTCCGTGAGCGGTGCGGAGCATGTCGTGCTCGTGAAGGGCAAGATCGACGGCGCCCGCCCGACGCTCGTGCGCATGCACCAGATCAACCTGCTCGCGGATATCTTCTGGGACAGTCACTCGACACGCACGGGCGAGCTCCAGAAAGCGATGGAGATGATCGACGCGGAAGGCAGCGGCGTGGTGGTGGTCATCCGTGACCCGGTCATGCAGCCGCCCTTGTCGGAACGCATCGCGGCGCGCGCGCGCGGCGAGGAGATCACTTCGCGGCTGCTCGATTACGGCGTCGGCGCGCAAATGCTGGTGGATATCGGCGTGCGCAAGATGGTGCTGCTGACAAATACCTCGAAGACCGTGATCGCGCTCGACGGCTACGGCCTCGAGATCGTCGACCAGCGGCCCATCCCGCTGTCATGAGCAAAAGTAACCGTATCCTCGTCATCGAAGCGCGCTTCTATGACGAGATCGCCGACGGACTGGTCGAAGGGACCATCGCGGCCTTGAAGGAAGCGGGCGCGGAGCACGAACTCATCACGGTGCCCGGCATTCTCGAACTGCCGTCAGCGCTGCTCTATGCCTGGACCGGGCATCGCGAATGGGAACACGGTTACGACGGCGCGGTCGTGCTCGGCTGCGCGGTGAAGGGCGAGACCGACCACTACGAACACGTGTGCCGGGAATCCATGAGTGGCGTGCAGCGCGTTGCACTCGACATCAAGATCCCGGTCGGCAACGGCATTCTGACGGTCCCGACCTGGGAACTTGCCCAGCATCGCTCCGATCCCAAGCGGGGCGACGCCGGCGGCCGTGCCGCCAAGGCCTGCTTGCGCCTAATTGAGCTTCGCCGCCAGTTCGGGCTATAAACGCCCAAGGCTATAAACACTTGTAACGACAAGGCGTTGGACGTAAGTGTCCGGCCTTCACGATCCATTCCCTAGGAACCACATGACGGCGACGCCGGCGCGAGCCTCTGCCGACACATCGACTTCGAACGGCGACGCGACGGCCCCTGGGCCGTCCGCGGGTGCGCGCAATGCGGGGCGCCTTGCCGCCGTGCAGGCGCTCTATCAGATCGACGTCACCGGGGCCGTGCCCGCCGAAGTGATCAAGGACTTCCTCACCGGACGCACCGGCGGGATCCTCATGACGGAAGATCCGGATACGGCGCAGGAATCGATCCAGCGCGCCGAGGAGTTGGACTCCGAGACGTTCATCGGTCTCGTGCGCACCGTCGAAACACGGGGCGAGGATGTGGACGGCATGATCAAGGGCGCGGTCTCAGCCGAGTGGCCGTGGGAGCGTCTCGAGACCACCCTGCGCGCGATATTGCGCGCGGGTGTCGCCGAACTGCTGACGCGCACGGATGTGCCGGCGAAGGTGACAGTCTCCGAATTCATCGATATTGCGCACGCGTTCTACGCCGGCCCGGAGCCCCGCATGGTCAATGCGGTGCTCGATAAAGTTGCCCGCGCCCTCGGCCGGCTGGAGCCGCGGGGCGCCTAACACGAGGGCGGCACGTCCGTGACACGTCGCGGCGAATTCCAAATCATTGCCGATCTGTTCGCGCCGCTTGCGCGCGCGCCCGGCGCCCTCGGCCTCAAGGACGATGCCGCGATCATCACGCCGTCGCCGGGCCACGATCTTGTCGTGACCACGGATACCGTCATCGCCGATGTCCACTTCCGCCATGACGATCCGCCGGATCTTGTCGCGCGCAAAGCCTTGCGGGTGAATCTCTCCGACCTCGCCGCCAAAGGCGCGAAGCCGCTCGGCGTCCTGCACGCGCTCGCGCTTGGCGCGGGAACCGACGATGCCTATCTCGAGGCCTATGCGGATGGACTCGGCGTCGACCTCAAGGCGTTCGACATCGCGCTCTTTGGCGGCGATACCACCGCATCCAAGGGCGCGCTGAGCATCACCATCACGGCCTTCGGTGAGGTCCCGCATGGAACCGCCGTGTTGCGGAGCGGCGCACGGGCGGGCGATCTGCTCTGCGTCACTGGCACGATCGGCGATGCGGCCATGGGCTTGCGCGTGCTCGAAGGACAGTCGCTGCCGATGGTGCCGTCCCATGCGGAAATCATGGCGGATCGTTATAGGTTGCCCCAACCGCGTGTGGCCTTCGGGCAAGCGTTGCGCGGCCTTGCGACCGCGGCGGCGGATGTCTCCGACGGCCTGGTGGCGGATGTGGGTCATATTTGCGCCGCGTCCGGCCTCGCCGCGGTGATCGCCTGGAGCGCCGTGCCGCGCTCCGCCGCGCTCGAGCGCGCCCTGATGGACGACCCGAAGCTCCGGCAGGTGGTCCTCGGCGGCGGGGACGACTATGAGATCGCCTTCACGATCCCGCCGGACAGGCGTCCCGCAGTGGAAGCCGTCGCCATCCGGCTGGGCACGCCGGTCGCGGTTATCGGGCGGATGGTCGCCGCAACGGGCGGGAATGATGTTACAGTGCTCGGCAACCAGGGGCAGGCGATCGACGTGCCGCGGCCCGGTTACACCCACGGTCAGGGGTAGGACCAGGGACAGGGCATGAAGAAATTCATCATCATCTTGATCGTGATTCTGGTCGTGGCCGGCGGCGGCGCCGGCGGCCTGGTCATGCTGGGCATCGTCCGCAACCCGTTCATGAAGCCGCCACCGATGGATGCGGTTGCCGCGGCCGCCGCCGAAGCCGACGCGAAAGCCACCGCCTACAAGGGCCCGACCGAAGCGCTCACGTGGGTGAAGCCGTCGGATATGGTGATCCCGGTGATTGCCAACGGCGCGGTCACCAAGCGCATCTACATCAACATGCGGGTTGTTGTGAATACGCCCCCGGACAAGGCGCGCGTGCAGGCGGAAATCGCGCGGTTCGAGAGCAACGTCCTGCAGGAGATGGTCCCGTATTTCCAGACCTACTTCGAAAAGCACGACATGATCGACGTGGTCGAGATCAAGAAGAAGCTGAACAGCCACGCCCGAAAGCTCTACGGCGAGTCCTTGAGAGAGGTGCTCCTGATGAACGTGTTCGAGGCGGGCGGGGCATCCGGGGCGAAGAACTCCTTCGCCGAGCCGGAATAGGGCGTCTCCGCCGGAAAATCCCCGTCCGGCAGGGAAATCTTGCGTGTCCCGGGCCGTTCTGGCACTCTCCCGCGGCTTTACGCGGGAGATCGGGGAAATAGCGCGTAAACCACTGATCTAACTTTAGTTTCCGGCCTCGGGGCGGCGGCTAAAGACGATCCTCTGAATCATCAACGGGGCAAACATGACCTCTCTTGAGACCCTTGTCGTTGCGTGCGGCATTCTCGCCGTTCTGTACGGCGTATTCGCCATCACCCGCATCGTCGCCAAGCCTGCCGGCAACGCGCGCATGCAGGAAATCGCAGCCGCCATTCAGGAAGGCGCGAACGCCTATCTGAATCGCCAGTACACCACCATCGGCATCGTCGGCGTCGTCGTCGCGGTGATCCTGGGCGCCACGCTCGGCGTGAAGGTGGCCATCGGCTTCATCATCGGCGCGGTGCTTTCGGGCATTGCCGGTTATGTCGGCATGAACGTCTCGGTCCGCGCCAACGTGCGTACCGCCGCCGCGGCGATGGATGGGGGCCTCAAGGCCGCTCACGCCGTCGCCTTCCAGTCGGGCGCGATCACCGGCCTCCTGGTCGTCGGTCTCGGCCTCCTGGGTGTGGTCGGCTACTACGTCACCCTGCGCACCATGGACGGTGTTAGCACCCGCCAGGTCATGGAAGGCCTCGTCGCGCTCAGCTTCGGCGCTTCGCTCATCTCGATCTTCGCCCGTCTCGGCGGCGGCATCTTCACCAAGGGTGCGGACGTCGGCGCCGACCTGGTCGGCAAGGTTGAAGCCGGGATCCCCGAGGATGACCCGCGTAACCCGGCCGTGATCGCGGACAACGTCGGCGACAACGTCGGCGATTGCGCCGGCATGGCGGCCGACCTTTTTGAGACCTACGCGGTCACCATCGTCGCCACCATGTTGCTCGGCTCGATCTACTTCACCGGCGAAGCGCAGACCGCGGCGATGATCTATCCGCTGGTCGTCGGCGCCGTATGCATCATCGGCTCCGTGGTCGGCACCTTCTTCTCGGGCATCGGCGCGAGCGGCAAGATCATGGCCGCTCTGTACCGCGGCTTCATCGTAACCGCCGTGCTCTCCGCTATCCTGATCGTCGGCATCACGCTCCAGCTGTTCCCCGAAGGCCTGACGCAGGTCGACGGTCGCGTGATCTCGTCCACCAACCTGATCCAGTGCGCTTTCGTCGGGCTGGTCGTCACCGGCCTGATCGTGTGGATCACCGAGTACTACACCGGCACGAACTTCCGTCCGGTCCGCTCGGTCGCGCAAGCCTCCACCACCGGTCACGGCACCAACGTTATCCAGGGCCTCGCGGTCTCCATGGAATCGACGGCGCTGCCGGTGCTGGTGATCTGCGCGGGCATCATCGTGGCGTTCATCTCGGCCGGCCTGTTCGGTATCGCGGTGGCGGCGACGACCATGCTGGCGCTCGCGGGCATCGTGGTGGCGCTCGACGCCTACGGTCCGGTGACCGACAACGCCGGCGGTATCGCCGAAATGTCGCACCTGCCGAAGGAAGTCCGTGTCGTCACCGACGCGCTCGACGCGGTCGGCAACACCACCAAGGCCGTGACCAAGGGCTACGCCATCGGCTCCGCTGGTTTGGCTTCGCTGGTGCTGTTCGCGTCGTTCACGGAAGACCTGAAGCACTACTTCTCCGACCTGAACGTCGAGTTCCGTCTCGAGAACCCGTACGTGGTCATCGGCCTGTTCATCGGCGGCATGCTGCCGTACCTGTTCGGCTCGATGGGCATGCAGGCGGTGGGTCGTGCTGCCGGCGCGGTGGTCAACGAAGTGCGCCGTCAGTTCAAGGAGATCCCGGGCATCATGGCCGGCACCGCGAAGCCCGACTACGGTCGCGCTGTCGACATGCTCACCAAGGCGGCGATCAAGGAAATGATCATCCCGTCCTTGTTGCCGGTGCTGTCGCCGATCGTCCTCTACTACGTGATCAAAGCTGTCGCGGGGCAGGGGCAGGCGTTCACCGCGCTCGGCGCCATGCTCCTGGGCACCATCGTCACCGGCCTGTTCGTCGCCATCTCGATGACCTCGGGCGGCGGCGCGTGGGACAACGCCAAGAAGTACATCGAAGACGGCCACCACGGCGGCAAGGGCTCTGACGCCCACAAGGCTGCCGTCACCGGTGATACCGTCGGCGATCCGTACAAGGACACCGCCGGTCCGGCGGTGAACCCGATGATCAAGATCATCAACATCGTCGCGCTGCTGCTGTTGGCCGTTCTCGCCAACGCCCGCTAAGCGAGGCGCATTAACGACTGAACGCCCCGGGCAGCGATGCCCGGGGCGTTTTTCTTTGCGCGGATTTTGTGTCCACCGCGCCACACCCCCGGAAAGAATCACCGCGAGCGGTTCGTGTAGCGAACACGTGACTATGACCCTGATATCAACGGGCCATAGACCTGTTCACAAATCCGCATCGCACTCGGGGAGCAATCGCATGCATGCCTTTTCCAAACTCATGACCGGCGTTTCGGCGTTGGCGCTTGTCGTCGCGTCTTCCGCGGCGTTCGCCCAACAGGCCGGCCTCGAAGAGATCACGGTCACCGCCCGTAAGGTCGGGGAGAGCCTGATCGACGTGCCGGTGGCCATCACCGCGCTCACGGCCGAGGCGCTCCAGAACCGCGGCATCCAGGGCTACAACGAGCTCAACGACTTCGTGCCGGGCCTTCGCTACGAAAGCCAGGCCGCGAACCGCAATGACCGCAGCTTCCACACCATCACCATGCGCGGCATGTATCCCGGCGATTCCCCGAACCGTCAGGCTGTGACCGCCTTCGTCGACGGCGTGGCGATCCCGGGCGCGTCCATGCCGGGCCTGTCGAACATCGAGCGCGTGGAAGTGGTGAACGGTCCGCAGAGCGCGTACTTCGGTCGCTCGACCTTTGCCGGCGCGATCAACTTCATCACCAAGCAGCCGGGCAACGAGTTCCACGCCCTGGCGGACCTGTCTTACGCGTCCTATCACACGATCGACGGCACGCTTGCGCTTGAAGCGCCGCTGGTCGCCGATAAGTTGGCGGCGCGGGTGTCCGGCCGCTACTACAAGACCGAGGGGCGTTACGACAACGCCGGCTACACCGGCAAACTCGGCAAGCGCGAGACGCTTGCGACCACCATCAATTTCAATTTCACGCCGAGCGACGCGCTCAAGGTGCGCGGGATGTTCACCGCGTGGCGCGACAGCGACGGTCCTTCCGTGCAGGCGGGCCTCACCGAGCAGGACTACAACTGCAATGCCGGCGGCAACGGCCGCGCGGTCGGCGGCCGCAACTACATCTGCGGCGCCATCGACGAAGCGCCGGAAGCGCGCATGTCGCAGAACAATGCTCCGCCCGTGAATCCGGGCTTGATCGGTGACGGCCTCACGGTTCTGCCGGACAACTTCATCAACCACATGGGCCTCGAGCGCCGCGAGTGGATGGCGAACCTGATCGCCGATTACACCTTCTCCAACGGCTACACCTTCTCGGCGAATCTCGGAAAGAACGAGCTGCGCTGGGGCGCGCTCACGGATACCTACAACCGTCCGCCCGACGGCACGGGCTATTATTCGACTGTGTATCTGCCTTACGACATCAACAACATCTCGACCGAAGCGCGTCTCGCCTCGGTTCAGACCGATCGCTTCCACTGGCTGGTGGGCGGCAACTTCTACCACGAGAGCATCTACTTCCAGACGCGCGCGTCGCGTCCGCCGGCGACCACATTCACCAATCTTACGCAGCCCACCCAGTACCTCGCCGACACCGTCGGCGTGTTCGGGTCGGCGAGCTACGAGATCGTCGACCGCCTCAGCATCAATGCCGAAGCCCGCTATCAGTGGGACAAGATCCACCACGTAGTGCGCATCGCCGGCGGCGCTGACTCGCGGGCGACGTTCAAATCGTTCTCGCCGCGTGTGATCCTGAACTACGGGCTGACCGACACCGCGGACGTCTACGCGTCATTCGCGCGCGGTACGCGCCCGGGCACGTTCAATCTCAACTACGTGTCGCTCACGGCTTTCCAACAGCAACAGATCGCGGCGCAGATCCCGGTCCCGCTGTCGATCGGGGAAGAGAAGCTCAACACCTATGAACTCGGCTTGAAGGGCGACTTCATGGAGCGCCGTCTGCGCTTCCTCGGCGCGGTGTATTACGGCGAATGGCGCGGCCGTCAGATCAACCAGAACATCCCGTTCTTCGCCACGCCGACGTCGACCACCACGTCCACGGTCACCCTGACGCTCGCCAACGGAAAGACCAACCTCTGGGGCCTCGAGTTCCAGTCGACCTTCAAGGCGACGGACAACCTGACCCTCGAGGGCACCTTGAACTATGCCGGCACCAAGATTCTGTTCACGCAGTGCGCGGAATGCGTGGCGATCAACGGCAACATCAATCCGGTCGGAAACCGCATGGAACGGTATCCCGCTTGGAGCGGCACGTTCTCGGCGACCTACGACTATCCGTTGACCGCCGAATGGACCGCCACTTTCCGCGGCGATTACATCTATGTCGGGCGTCAGTACGCCGAAGCGACCAACCTGACCTGGATCGTGCCCGCCAACCGCATCAACGCCCGCATGGGCGTGAGCAACGGCAAGTACACGCTGGAGTTCTTCGCCAAGAACCTGCTGGACGACAAGACGCCGTCCAACATCCTGCGCAACGCCAACCCGAACGCGTTGGCCACGCAGGGGGCAAATCTGGTGATCGTGGCGCCGCCGGAGCCCCAGACGTTCGGTGTCCGAGCCGTTCTCCGCTACTAAGCTTCACGGCCTAAACGCCGTCGCGTATACACCCCGGATTACCCGATCCGGGGTGTAGCTTTTTCAAGGCCCGCGATGTCTTCGGCGGTTACCCGCACGATCGTGCTGCTGCTCGGCGCTCTGTCGGGCATCGGCCCGCTCACCATCGACATGTACCTCCCGGCCCTGCCGGCGCTGGGTGAAGACCTCGGCGCGACGTCTTCGACCGTCCAACTGACTGTGTCGAGTTTCTTCGCCGGGATGGCGATTGGGCAGGTGATCTATGGTCCCCTGTCGGATAGCTACGGCCGCAAATGGCCGTTGTACTTCGGCCTGGCCGTGTTCACGGCGGCGTCGATCGGCTGCGCGCTCGCGCCGACGATCGGCGGCATGATCGGCTTGCGCTTCCTCCAGGCGCTCGGCGGTTGCGCCGGCATGGTCATCGCGCGCGCGGTCGTGCGCGATCTGGTGACAGGCCAGGACGCGGCCCGCCTGTTTTCGAGCATGATGCTGGTGATGGGGGTGGCGCCGATCCTGGCGCCGCTCGCGGGCGCATATGTGCTCGTGTGGTTCGGATGGCGTGAGATCTTCTTCGTACTCGCGGCCTTCGGCATTTTGTGTCTGGTTGGCTGCGCGGTTTTTCTGCCGGAAACCTTGCCCCGTGCATCACGGCGCCCGGCCGGCTTCCGAACCGCCTTGCGTAGTTTTGGCGTCTTGCTCCGCGAGCGGCGATTCATGGGGTACTCGCTCGCCAACGGCATCGCCATGTCGACGCTTTACACTTATATCACGGCATCGGCGCATTTCTTCATCGGCATCTACGGCATGTCGCCGAACGCCTACGCCTGGCTCTTCGGGTCCAACGCCGCGGGCCTGATCGCCGCATCGCAGCTGAATCAAAGACTCCTGCGGAAGTGGAGTTTGTATCAGGTGCTGCGGGGAGGGCTGACGGTGCACTTGACCTCGGCGCTCGTGTTCTTGGTCGCCGCGATGCTGAACGCGCCGCTGCCGATCCTCTGCGCACCCTTGTGGCTGACCCTGGCCACGCTCGGCCTCGTCAGTCCGAATGGCGCTGCGGCGTCGCTGTCGGGCGAGGCGCGCATGGCCGGCGCGGCGTCATCCCTGATGGGGATATTTCCGTTCGTGGTTGGCGCCGCCGCCGGCGCTTTCGTCGGCGTGCTTCCGCAAGACACGCCCGTCAGTCTGGCAGCCGTCATCGCGGTCGCATCGGTCGCGGCCTGGTCGGCGCATCGGATCTTGATCGGAAAGTCGGATCGCTAAGCGACGCTGCGGCCCTACTTAGGGCCGGGGCCTTCCTTGCGGCCACTGAAGCGGCCGAGGTTGCCGATCAGCTGTTCGATCACGCTGTACTCGCGGCCCTTGGTGGGCGTCTCGCGGGCGGCGATCTGGATCGGCTTGCCGTCCTTCATGGTGAGCTGGCGCACGTCCTTCAAAATGCCGCGCTCGTCGAAGGAGACGGCGTAAATCGTCCGGTCCAGTTCCGATGTCGGGAAGAACGCGTACTGCGTGGTGTGCGAACTGATGTAGTACCAGGTCTCGTTGTCGAAGATCGCGGTCGTCGCAGGCGTGCCGAGCAGGGACTGCACGTCCTGGCGGGTCTGTTCGCCCGGGGCGAGCTGGGCGAGGGAGTCCTTAGTCGGCAGATTGCCGCGCGCGTCGATGTCCTTGGCGCATCCGGCCAAGGCCAGGGCGGCGAACAGGCTCATCGCCAGGGCAGGGCGGCGCAGAACGGCGGAAGGGGACATGAGGGTCCTGGCGTTGGTTTTCAGGCGCAGCCGTATTATATCACCTTCCGCTTCCCGCATACCCCCCACGGAACCCCGCCGGATGGTGCAATTTCTAAAGAAACTTTGGCCGCAGTCGGCACCCGAAAGGGAAGCCGCCGCCGAGCTCTATTTGCGGGTGGTCGAGAAAGCCCGAGATCCGGCGTTCTACGCAACCCTGGGGGTGCCGGACACGGTGGACGGGCGCTTCGACATGATCGTCCTGCACGCGACCTTGGTGTTTCGCCGGATGCGTCAAGGCGGCGCCGAAGCCCAGACGGTCGCGCAGGAGATGTTCGACCGCATGTTCCTGGATTTCGACCGTTCGCTGCGGGAACTGGGCGTCGGCGACATGAGCATCGGCAAGCAGATCAAGAAAATGGGCAAGGCGTTCTACGGACGGGCGACGGTAGTGGAAGCGGGCATCGATGCAGCCGCCGCCGATCAGCAGGCGAGCTTGAAGCAAGCCTTGCGCGAGACCGTGTTCCGTCAGCGCAAAGAGCCCCATGGGATCGATGCGCTCGCCGATTATCTTCTGCGTGCGACAGCGGCGCTCGAAACGCAGGCGCTCGGCGACTTGGTCGCCGGCAAGGTCGTGTTGAACGTGGTGGTGTGAGGCCGTGTCCAAACCCGTATTCTCATTTCCGATCGAAGTCGCAACGCTCTCCACCAAGGAGCGCAATTACACGCTTACGGCCGACGACGCGGTGCGCGCGGCTGTTTCGCGTGAGTTGGGCCTCGAATCCTTGAACGTTCTGAAGGCGCAGCTGTCCGTCACCCTCGTGGCCGGCGGTACGGTCGAAGTGAAGGGCGATTTCGAGGCGGACCTTGTGCAGGCGTGCGTGGTGACCTTGAAGCCGGTCCCGAGCCACCTGTCGGACACCATTGAGCGGCGGTTCGTGCCGGGAGCCCCGCCCCGGGATGCCGAGCCGGGCAAGAAGTCCAAGCGCGAGGACGCTGAGGACGATGAGGAATGGGTGGACCCGAACGAGGACCTCCCGGACCCCATCGTCGGCGGCGTTATCGATCTGGGCGAGGTGGTCACCGAGCAACTCTCCCTGGCCATGGACCCCTATCCAAGGGCCCCAGGGGCCACCTTCGCGGGCGTGACGGCGGGGGAGGCTGACACGGGCGGGACGAGCCCTTTTGCGGCCCTGGCCGCCCTGAAGGTTGGAAAGGCCGCCCCACGACGAATGGACCTGAAGAAGGCCGAAGGCCCTAAGGGTCGGCCCGGTAAAGGAAAACCGGCGCGTTAGGGCCTTTCTATTCAACCTTTGCGCGGGTCCGGCTTCGCCTTGCGTCTCCAGGGCTTTTTCGTTATGTACTCGCCCCTTATTGGGTCTCCGGACTGCCGGGGGCCATCTAGAGAAAGACGAGTGCCATGGCCGTTCCGAAGAAGAAAGTGTCCAAGTCGCGCCGCGATATGCGCCGGTCGCACCATGCTTTGGGCAGCAATCCCCACCAGGAATGCCCGAACTGCGGTGAAAACAAGCGTCCGCACCACGTTTGCGGGTCCTGTGGCCATTACGACGGCCGTGAAGTTACCGCCTCCAAGGCTGTCGCCTAAGTCTCCAGCCGTCTAAGCTTGGCGGACCGGCCGCGCATGTGCCGGGGGGCAGGGCACCAGACCTGGAAGGTTCGGTGCCCGAGATTGCGCGGTATCAAGGCGTCATGTCCTGGGGAGAGTCGTGAGCGCAGCTTCCTTCACCCTATCTCTTGATGCGATGGGCGGCGATCATGCGCCGGACGTCGTAGTCAAAGGTGTGTCGCTCGCGCGCGTCCGGTACCCGCACGTCCATTTCCTGCTGCACGGCGATGAGGCGCGGATTCAGCCGCTGCTCGCGAACGATCCCGCGACCGCGAAGGTGTGCACGGTCGCACATGCCACCGACGTCGTCAGTTCCGAAGCGAAGCCGAGTCAGGCATTGCGCGGCGGCAAGCAGACGTCGATGTGGAAGGCGATCGAGGCCGTCAAGCTCGGTCACGCCAAGGGCGTCGTTTCCGCCGGCAATACCGGCGCGCTCATGGCGATGGCGAAACTCATCCTGCGTCCGTTGCCGGGCATCGACCGGCCTGCGATCTGCACTGTACTCCCGACGCGCACGGGCGAGACCGTGATGCTCGATCTCGGTGCCAATGTGCAGTGCGATGCGCGCAACCTGGTTGAATTCGCGATCATGGGTGAATGCTTCGCCCGCGCGATGCTTGGCCTCGAACGGCCGACGGTTGGCTTGCTCAACATCGGCTCCGAGGAATTGAAGGGCACCGGTACCCTGAAGGAAGCCGCCGAACAACTGCGCAGCGCGCACCTTGATCTGGAGTTCCACGGCTTCATCGAAGGCGACGACATCACCAAAGGCACGGTCGATGTGGTCGTCACCGACGGATTTACCGGCAACGTGGCATTGAAGACCGCCGAAGGCACCGCGAAGCTCTATACGGAATTCCTGCGCAACGCGGTGAAGAGTTCGTGGCTCGCGATGTTCGGTATGCTGTTCGCCAAACCCGTGATCATGCAAGTGATGGCGCGAACCGATCCGCGGCGCTACAACGGAGCACTGTTCGTCGGCCTCAACGGTGTGGCCGTGAAGAGTCACGGCGGTACCGATGCCGTCGGTTTCGCCAACGCGATTGGGGTGGCCGTGGATATGGTGGCGCGGGACTTGAACAGCCGCATTGCACATGAACTCGCGCAGTTCGCGCCGGCGCCGGTCGCCACAGCTGAAGGGCCCCGGGCCCCGGTCGTTGCCTCCGAATGACCGTTCGTACTGTTATCCGCGGCGTCGGCTCCTACCTGCCGGAACGCCTCGTATCCAACGCTGAACTCGCCACCCGCGTCGACACTTCCGACGAATGGATCGTCGAACGCTCTGGCATCCGCCAGCGTTACGTCGCGGCCGAAGGCCAGTTCACCTCCGATCTCGCCATCGAAGCGTCGCGCAAGGCGCTGGCGGCGGCGGGGATCGATGGCCAGAAGGTGGATTTGCTGGTCGTCGCCACGGCGACGCCGGATCAAACATTCCCCGCGACCGCCGCGAAGGTGCAAGCCGCGCTCTGCCGCCCGGGCATTCCGTCGTTCGACGTGCAGGCCGTGTGCTCCGGTTTCGTCTATGGCCTCGCCGTGATCGACAATTTCATCAAAGCCGGTCAGGCAAAGACCGCTCTTCTGGTCGGCGCCGAGACATTCTCGCGCATCCTCGATTGGAACGACCGCACCACCTGCGTGCTGTTCGGCGACGGTGCCGGCGCGATCGTTGCGACGGCGGAAGAGGGCAAGGGGACTACCGCCGACCGCGGCATCCTGTCGACCCATCTCCATTCCGACGGCCGCCAGCATGACATGCTGTATGTGGACGGCGGCCCATCCTCGACCCAGACCACCGGTCATGTGCGCATGAAGGGCAAGGAAGTCTTCCGGCACGCGGTGGTGAATTTGGCCGACGCGGTGAGCGAGGCCCTGGCGGCCAATAAGCTGACCGCCGCCGACCTTGATTGGCTGGTGCCTCACCAGGCCAACAAGCGCATCCTCGATTCCACCGCCCACAAGCTGGGCCTGGACCCGGCCAAGGTCATCGTCACGGTGGATCAGCACGCCAATACCTCCGCCGCCTCCATCCCCTTGGCGCTGGACGCCGGGGTCCGGGACGGGCGCATCAAACAGGGCCAGCTGGTCCTCATGGAGGCCATGGGCGGCGGCTTTACCTGGGGTTCCGCGCTCGTCCGGATGTGATCCGAGGGCCGTTTTCCGGCCCGATCTCCCCTGGGGACGGTCTTCCTAAGGCATTGGTCCATAAAGAAAAGCTGGTTGACGCTTTTCTGAGGCCACGCTAACGTTTCGACTTCGGTCTCAGTAGGGGAGAGTGCGTCGATGGGCGAGACCATTACCCGCGCACAACTCAGCGAAGCGATCTACCAGGAAGTCGGCCTGTCGCGGAACGAGTCCGCGGACTTGCTTGAGATGGTGCTCGGTGAAATTACCGACGCGCTGCTCAAGGGCGAGGCGGTGAAGATTTCCTCGTTCGGCAGCTTCTCGGTGCGGCAGAAGGGCCAGCGTATCGGCCGCAATCCGAAGACCGGTGAAGAAGTGCCGATCCTCCCGCGGAAGGTGTTGGTGTTCCGTCCGTCGCAGCTGTTGAAGGCGCGGATCCGTCAGGGACACAGCGCCAGTGCGAAGCCGCAAGAGGCCAGCGCGCCTAGGGCGCCGTAGCCGCTAGATGAGCGATCACGAGGCCGATCCACCGGGCCCGCAAATTCCGCTGGGCCTGAACGACCCGAGCCAAGAACAGCACCCGCGCGTGCAGAAATCCGAGAGCGCCTTCCGCACCATCAGCGAGGTGGCGACGGATTTGGACGTGCCGCAGCACGTCCTGCGCTTCTGGGAATCCAAGTTCAGCCAGGTGCGGCCGCTTAAACGCGGCGGCGGGCGTCGATACTATCGCCCGGAAGACGTGACGCTGCTCAAGCGCATCCGCAGTCTGCTCTACGACGACGGGATGACCATCCGCGGGGTCCAGAAGGTCCTGCGGGAGCCGGCGGCGAAAGCGGACGCGGCCGAGCCGCCCGCCGGCCCGCTGTCGCGCGACGAGGCGAAGCGCCTCCTGGCCGAACTCACGGCCCTGCGGGACGACCTGAGGGATGCTCTTCGGGCAGCCTAAGAACCGGCTGAATTTCAGCGCTAAACCATTTGTTTCGCGGGCAGGGGCTGCTTATAGTGCGCGCCGCTGCCGGGACCCCCAATTCCAAATCCCGTCAGCTCGGTCGGGGCGTGGCGCAGCCTGGTAGCGCACTTGACTGGGGGTCAAGGGGTCGCAGGTTCAAATCCTGTCGCCCCGACCATTTCTCCCCACACAGCGAATTGAGGGTTCGTCGCTCCTAGGCGACGAGCAGAAACAGCGATCGGTCGAGGGGACCGACCTGCACGGACTTCACTTTTGCCGCGTCAAATATCCGCTTCATACGCGCGACAAAGGCTTCGTTCGAG
Source organism: Rhodospirillaceae bacterium (assembly GCA_965279655.1). Taxonomy (GTDB): domain Bacteria; phylum Pseudomonadota; class Alphaproteobacteria; order Rhodospirillales; family Rhodospirillaceae; genus SCTM01. Next base: position 1,330,599 of record OZ257255.1, on the reverse strand, counting down.
ATATCGAATTTCTCGATCTGGCGCGCTTTTGGTACGTGGCGGCCCCAAGACCGCAACTCGGGGGCGTCCACCGCGAGCGATGCAATCGCGTCGGCGGTTTTCTGCACCGCATCCCGGAGGAACCCAGGCTGCGGCTGCGCGGCGATCGGTCCGGATCTGCTGGACAAGAACGTCGCGATCGCAGTCTTTGCGTCTTCCACGGACCGGACGGTGTGGTTCACTTCGCTAATCAAATAAGTTTGGCCGAAACTCTCGGCATCGCCCGCAACGACATTGAGGCACGGGGCTCCCAGCAATGCACCCTCGAGCCCAGTCGTGCTGCTGGCGTGGATCATGAGGTCCGCGCCAAGCAGCCACGGGATGGGGTTTGTCTTTTCCACCACCTCGACACCCGAGAATGCCTTCCAGATGTCCGCCTTTTCCGCTGGGTGAGGGCGGAGCACGATCCGCTGCGGGAATGTCGCGCGGGTCCACGCCAGAATCTCCTGCATGGCCGCAAAATTCGCGCGTTCGAAAGCGAGGATGTTGCCGGCGATGAGCTTGGCTTTCTCCGGCCCAACGGCCGGTTCCATGGTCTTGTACGCAACCGCCAGGGCCTCTTCGGGGCTACCCCACACGCTGTTGAAAGTGCCAAAGCTCGTGTTGAACAGGATGTAGGCGCCTGCCTGCCGCGCCTCGTTAGCTTCGGCCTGGTAGATCGTCGCGTGATTCGTCAAGAGGTCGACGCGCGCGTTGCCGACAACTTGGGTTTTCCCCGGCACGATGCGATCGATCACGTCTCGGTGCCGTGCGTCCATCGCAAGAAAGACGTCCGCGGACTCGACTGACAAGGGGCTTGTGATACGGGCGATTTCGTCTGGGCTAGAGATCGCCAGCACTTCCTCGTCGGACATGACAACCTTGTGTCCGAAATGCTTTGCATCCGCCGCGGCGCGGCCTTGAACCTCGTTGGCCGTCTTGAACAGAACGACGCCGGTGGGGCACTGGGCGAGGTTTGCGAAGACGCCCCACTGCTGGCCGATCACGCAATTGATGCCCCGGCTGACCAAATGAGCCGCAATCAGGAGGCGGGAATCGAGATCCCGCCCCAGCAGTTCGCAGGTGAGGTAGGCGTATTTCATCGCCGAGCTATACCACACTCTATCGGTTCTGAATTCTAGCGATTCGTCTGGAATCAAGGGCTTCCGGGGTGTTCCTTGCCTGTGGCGGCATCTTTCCTTTATAAATCGTAAAGGGAAGGGGCCTTCGTGAGAGTCGCTGATTCCAGCTTTGTGACGCCTGCCGCCGTGCCGCCGGTCATTCCGATGGCCGCCGAAGCGGTGCGTCCCATCGTCGACGGCGGCAAGGCCGCGCGCGATCGCCGCGACACCGCTGAACAACAGCAGGGCAAGGGAACCACCTTCCGCGCAGCCCTCGATGCGGCGAGCGTCGGGGGCCTCGGCGAAGCGTTCGCCGCCTTCTCTGGCACGTCCGCCGCCGGCACGGACGCACCGCGGCCGGAACGCCGGCCCACGGGCCGCGTGGAACTCGATGCGAAGGAGGCCGACAGCCTGTATCGCGCCGCGCAGGTCCGCTCCGCGTCCGCCGGCGATCTGAAGGTCGCCCGCGAGCATTTCGCCGCCAGCCGCCAATACGCGCAGCGCTTTTTCTCCGTCGACGGCACTTACGCCGCCCGCGGCGAATCCCTCGAGATGCGCGCCTAGCGCCGCTCCACCAACTCGATCAGCGCGCCACTCGGGCTCTTGATCACGGCGGTCTTGTCGCCGTGCGAGATCACGCCTTTCAGCGGCATGCCGCCGCTGGCGATGGAATCCGTCAGGATCGTCACCATCGCCATGCCGGGCGGCAGGTCGCCCTTGCGGACCACGCGTGGCTTCACAGCGTTCGGATATTGGTCGAGTTCCACCATGAAGGAGCCGTTCACCCGCGCCACGGCGAGGGGATGCGTCGTTTCGCTGTCGAGACCCAGCGCCTTGTTCAGGACCGTCATGCGCGTGGGCATCACCGGCGATGTCTGGCCGCCGAGGTGTCCGTAGAAATCGCGCAGCGCCTCGATGTCCGAGCCGCCATCGATGACGATGAAGAACCGGTCGATGAGGGTTTCCGCCGTGCCGAGCGTCTTGCTCTTGGTGAAGTAGAGCACTTCCTTCGCGGGGCCGATTGCCTGCATGGCCTTGACCTCGACGGTCATGGAAACGCTGCTCGGCGCGCCGACGATTTCGAACGGTGAGTCTTTCAACTTCGCCGCCACCGCGTCCACGTTTTGCACCAGGATCTCGGTCGCGTTCCAGCCGTGGGTCGTGAAAGGCTTATAGTCGGGATAGGCGGCGGTCACGACAAAGCGGATGTAGTGGGGCGATTTGCTCTCCGGCTGCATCACGATGTAGTCATGCCCCGCGACCTTGGGCGCCTGCCATATGTCAGCCGCCGCCTTGTCGACCTTGCCGCGTTCGACCACGCGATAGCCGAGGTACTTGCTGTAGGCGGCCTCGACCGGCGCCAGATTGCTAACGACAATCGTCACCGCGAGAATGGGACCGATCATACCGAACGCTCCTCGATCAACTCGACGCGATTGCCATTGGGATCGAGCACCGTCGCGGCGCGCGACTTGCCGTGAATCGCCCGTGGCGGCGTGATGAACGGCAGCTTCAGAGCGTCCAGATCGGCCACAAGGAAGCTGCCCATCGCATTGCCCGGCGGCAAATGTCCTTTCGCGTGGGGCCGCGGCGCGAATTGCTCAGGGTTCCCTTCGAATTGCAGCAGTTGGTGCGGGCGCTTCATGAGCAGCACCGTGTTGGGCATGGAGTCCTGCGTGCCGGGGATCGGCTTTTGCGAGACCGGTCGCGGCGTCATGGAGAATGTGCTCGCATACCAATCTCGCACTTTCAGGATGTCCGGCCCTGAGATCCACATCACGTCAGGAGGACCGACCGGACCTGCCGGTACGGAGAGGATCGACTTCGCCGGCTCGCCGGTGTCGCACGTGAGGAACAGGATTTCCCCCGCCGGGCCTTGGACCCGGAACGACTTGATCGTCGGAAATGCCTTCACCGGGTTGGCCGGGGCGCTCAGCGTCTTGAACGCGGAATTCTGCAGCGACTGATAGAGCCCGTCGGCGTCGCGCACGATCAGCTCGAGCGACGACCAGCCGGCCGTGTTTTGGACGGCCGCGCCGGCCACCGGTCTTGTGCCCACAATGCGCAGGAACACGTCGGGATTGGCATCCGTGCTGAGCATGATGAACGGCTGTCCGGCGGAGAGGGGGGCTCCCCAACTTTCCGACATCGCGCGCGATACGGTGAAGGTCTCGCGGATCTTGTAAGTGAGCGAAGCCACGTAGGCGTCGGCGACCTTCTTGGGGTCCGCCGCCGCGATGGTCGCGATCCGCGTGCTCAGGAGGAAGGAGGTATTCGTCGGTGCGTCAGCGGCGCGCGCGCTCGGAACCGCGGCCGCCATTGCGCCGGCGATGACCGACCGACGCGGAAGGGGTGAAGACATGAAACCTCGCTGAGACCAAGATCGGCTCCGATCTTGGACTTCAGGCAGCGGCTCCGGAAGGGAAGAAAATCGCTGCGGCTATGCCGCGTCGTGCGGGTCGGAGAGCGCGGCACGCCCGGAATCCGACAGCTTGCAGATCAGCCAGTCCGGCTTTTGCGGGTTGGCGAACCAGGGTTCTGCCCAGCCCATTTCGATGCATTTCTTGATAACGGCGGGGTTGATCTTGCGGCCGTCCTCGTCGAACAGGGGCAGCTTGCCGCCCGGCTGAGTCAGGCCGCGCACCAGCCACTTGCGCTGCGCGGAAGACACCTTGAAACTCCGTTCGACGCTGCCGTCCATGGTGTCCGCGCTCCCGTGACCGGTCTGCTTGCCCGCTCGGCTTGCAGACACAACGATTTCGGCGGCAATCTCGCGCGGAGGAATAAAGATTCCGTTGCCCCCGTGAAACCCGCGCGTGCGCTGCGGAGTTTATGAAGGCTTGCTGGAGGCCGCAAATGGACTCTCTCTCGACCACCGACGACCACGTCATGATCTATATGACGGCCCCCTCCCATGAGGAGGCGGAGAAGATCGCCCAGGCCCTCGTGGGGGAACGTTTGGCGGCCTGCGTGAACATCCTCGGGCCCGCGACGTCGATCTACCGCTGGGAAGGAAAGGTCGAGCAGGCCCAAGAAATAGTGTTGATCGCCAAAACCCGCCGTGGCCGCGCCGATGCCCTGGCGGCACGGGTGAAGACCCTCCACAGCTATGAAATCCCCTGCATCGTGCAGTACCGCGTTGAGGCGGCCACGAAGGACTTCTTGGCCTGGGTCGATGCGGAGACCAAGCTGAACTAGGGCGTCATCGTTGGGGGACCGGGGACCATGCACCATCAGATCATCGCGCCGGTCATAGCCCTGGTCTTGTGGTCGTTCGTGATGTGGGCGTGGATGTATGCCACCCGCATCCCGGCCATCGTGCGCAACAAGCTGGTCTATGACCCGCAACGGCCGAACGCTGAATTCTTGAACCAGATTCCGGCCTCCGCGCGTTGGAAGGCCGACAACCTGAACAACCTCATGGAACAGCCGACGCTGTTCTATGCGGTGGTGTTGTCGCTCGCGATCCTCGGTGTGGAGAGCGGCGCGGATGTGATCTTGGCGTGGGCTTATGTCGCTATTCGCGTCGCCCACAGCCTCGTGCAAGCACTGGTGAACATCATCGCGCTGCGCTTTTCACTATTCGTGATCGGCTCGCTTGCGCTGCTCGCACTCACGCTCCGCGCCGCGTGGATCGTGTTTGCCTTTTAGCTGTTCGGGATCACGCCGATCTTGCGCATGTGATCCAGCGCCTGTTCCACCTTCTTCACGTTCTCTGCGCGGAACTGCTCGGACGTCGCGGTCTTGAAGGTGTTGGGCGGGAAAAAGGACGTCTTCTTGCCGTAGACGTCGCGGAAAGTTTCGCTGCGCAGTGTCGCCAAGAAGTTCAGCCCACGCGAGGCGCTGCGTTTGGTGCGCACCGCTTCGACATCGACCAAACCACGGCACTTGGTATTCTCACCCTGCGGGGCTTCCGCGACGATCTCGCCGTCGAGATTGAAGATGCGCGACGGCGCCGGCGGGGTGCCGGTATTCGCCGCGGTCTCGCCGCCGTAGCCGGTCAACGGTGCGTTGCCTGCGTAACCGGCCGCGCTGCACGAGACCACGTAGCACATGTTCTCGATCGCGCGAGCGCGGCGCACATAGCTGAACGGCGTCGCGCTCGCCGGCAGTTCGCTGGACGGATGCAGGATCACTTCCGCACCGCGCAGGATGTGGGCGCGCGTCACCTCCGGCCATACCAAGTCCGTGGAGGTCACCATCGAGAGATTGCCCAGCGGCGTGTGCGCCACCGGGAACAGCGCGTCCGCTCCCTCTTTGTCGAGGAACTCGTCGAGCATGTCCTGCGGCGACACCGCGATGTTGGTGTGGATGCGATGCGCGGTGAGAATTCTCTTTCCGCTCGGATCGATCAGAAATGAGGTGTTGAAGAAGCGTTTGGGGAACTTCTTCAACGTCACGTAGGCGTTGGCGCCGATGTAAAGTTTGTAGCGGCTCGCCCAGCGTTGATAGACCTCCATCTCCGGCCCATCCAACGCAATGCACGCCTTGGCGATCCACTCGCTCATGGTCTCGGTACGGGGCGAGGCGGTGAGGGGGAATTCCGGGAACAGCACAAGCTGTGTGTTCCCGTCCTTCGCGATGTCCTCGATCACTAGCTCCCAGCTCTGGAGCTTGGTCTCCATGAAGTGGCGCGCTTCCTCGATCGAGCTTTTCTGGCTCGCGGAAGTCGACACCATCTGTGCGCAGGCCGCGCCCCAGGGCTTGATCGGCTGCGCCATGACGACCTACTTCTTCGTTTCGACCAACTCGAGCAGTTCGCCGCTCGGTCCCTTAATGACCGCCACGCGACGGCCATCGTAAGGCTTCGCGCTGATCTTCGCGGGCTTCTGGACGAACGGCTGCTTCACGTCATCGAGGCTTGGGACCTCGAAGGTCACGATCGACTGGCCGGGCGGCAGATCGTTCTTACGGCCGACGCGATCCTTGATCTGCGCCGGGAAGTGATCGAGTTCCACGGCGACAGGGCCCGCAGTCGGGCGCGCCATGGCGATCTCGTGCTTCATTTCGGGATCGAGGCCGTTGGCGCGGTTGAACACGCTCAAGCGATAGGCGGCGGGGGCGCCGACCTTGGCGCCCATGTCGGTATAGAAGCTCGTCAGCTTCGCGTAATCGGTGCTGCCGTCGATCACGACGAAGAAGCGATCGACCTCGCTCGCGGCCTTGTTTCCCTCGCCGGCAGGATTGGTCAGATAGAGCAACTCGTTCGACGGGCCCGTCACCTGCATGGCCTTGGTCTTGCTCTCGGCCGATAGGCCGCGCGGTTCGCCCACGATCTTGAACGGCGAGGCTTTCAGCTTCGCGTGCATGGCATCAGGGTCTTGCACCAACAGTTCCACCGCGTTCCAGCCGGTGGTCTGCATGTGCTTGTAGTCGGGATAGGCCGCGGTCTCGACGAAGCGGATGTAGTGCGGCGAGCCGCTGGCCGGCTGCATCAGCACATACTTGTGGCCGCTGACTTTCGATGCGCCCCATGACTTCGCTTCGGCGGACGTCACCTTGCCTTGCGCCACGGTCTTGTAGCCGAGGTATTCGCTATAGGCCTTCTCCGACGGGCCAAGGCTGGCGACCGTGATGGTGACGGCGATGATTTGGCCCAGCATGCTGGCGCTCCTGTTTTGAATTGAGATCACGCAGGCTATCGACCGGCGCCCTCTGGGTCCAGGTACGGCAGGCCTCAAACTCACGTGATGAACAGTGAAGCCCGCCAGGCGTTCACCCGGCGGGCTCCAGTTGTCGTACGGCGATGTAGCGTTTTAGGCGCTGGCCATCGACGATTTGCGGATCGGCAGATCGCGCACGCGCCGTCCGCTTGCGGCAAAGATCGCATTCGCGATCGCCGGGATTGCTGGCGGCAGTGCCGGTTCGCCCAGACCCGTGGGTGAATTGGCGGAATGCAGGAAGTGCACTTCCACCGGCGGCGCCTGATTGATGCGCAGCAGCGGATAGTCGTCGAAGTTGCCTTGCTCGATGCGGCCCTTAGCGATGGTAATTTCCGCACCGTAGGTTTGGCTGACGCCGTCCAAGGTCGCGCCCTGCACCTGATTGATGGCGCCCGACGGATTGATGAGATGGCTGCCCACATCGGCGGCCACCCACACCTTGTCCACCTTCACGTCGCCACCCTTCACGCTGACTTCGGCGACATGCGCGACATAACCCGCATGCGAGAAGTAGTACGCCAGGCCAAGGCCGGTACCCTTGGCGAATTGACGCTTACCCCAGCCCGCCTTGTCGGCGACCAGCTTGAGCACTTCGCGCATGCGCTCATGGCTGAAGGGCGGAGTTGCGAAGGCGGCGGCTGCGCCCGTCAACGGCGCTGCGGGCGGGGGCGGTGGTACGCGCTTTTCTTTCAGCAGGTTGAGGTGGAATTCCAGTGGGTCCTTACCCGAAGCGTACGCCACCTCATCAAGGAAGGATTGGAACGCGAAGGCCAGCGCGTTGCTGCCTGGCGCGCGCAAGGCGCCTGTCGGCACGCCCAATTCCATCAGCGATGCGCCGTAATAGAGATTCGGCACGAACTCCGCAGGGTAGATGTTTGCGGCAAAATTCGCAGACGGCGAGTACTTCTCGCCCTGACCGAACGTGATCATGTGATCGGTCAGCGCGATCAGATTGCCGTCCTTGTCGATGCCGGCCTTGAACTGATGGAAGCCGCCCGGTCGATAGTAATCGTGCCGGATGTCGTCCTCACGAGACCAAATTACTTTCACGGGCGCGCCGGCCACCTTCGAGATCCAGGCTGCCTCGGCCGCGAAGTCCGGATAGAGGCGACGACCGAAGCCGCCGCCGCCGCGCGTCACGTTCACGGCGACATTCGCGTCCGGAATCCCGAGCGCCTTGGCAACGATCGTGCGGGCCTGCGCGGGAGTCTGGCTCGGCACCCACAGTTCACACTTGCCGTCTTGATAGTGCGCGGTGCAATTCATCGGCTCCATGGCGGCGTGCGCGATGAACGGATAGGTGTAGGACGCTTCAATGACCTTTGCCGCGGACTTGAACGCCGCGTCAACGTCGCCGTCCTTGCGGACCTCCTTCGTTGGCTTCTGTTTGAGGAGTTCCTTGGCCTGGGCCGCGTAACTCACGCTGCTCTGCTTCGCGACTTCGCCCTCATTCCATTCTACGCGCAGCTTCTGGCGCGCGCGCTGCGCGTGCCACCACGTGTCCGCGACAATCGCGACGCCGGGGTAGAGCTGATTGATGATGGTGGACTTGTCGTCCGGCAACACGCCGTCGACGATGAAGGCGTGTGTCACGCCGGGCTCGGCCTTCACTTCGTCGAGGTTGGCCTTCACCACCTTGCCGCCGAACACCGGGCACTTCTCGTACACCGCATGCAGCATGCCGGGCCGCGTGACGTCGATGCCGAACAGCGGCTTGCCGGTCACGATGGCCGGGCCGTCCACGTCGCGTGTGAACTTGCCGATCAGCTTGAAATCCTTCGGATCCTTGAGCGTGACCGTCTTCGGATCGGGGACGGGCAGGGTGGCGGCCTTTCCGGCGAGCTCACCGTACGTGGCAGACTTGCCGCTCTTCGCATGCATCACCTTGCCGCCGCCGGTGGTGAGTTCCGCTTCCGGCACGTTCCAGGTCTTCGCTGCGGCGCTGACCAACATCTGGCGGCCCGCGGCGCCGGCGCGGCGCAGCATGTCCCAGTTGCGCGGGATCGACGTGCTGCCACCCGCGATCTGCATGCCGTACTTCTCGGAATCGAGCGGCGCTTGCTCAACGCGCACTTGCGACCAATCGGCGTCCAGTTCTTCAGCGACGATCATCGGCAGTGAGGTTTTCACGCCCTGGCCGACTTCGGGGTTCTTCGCGACGATGGTGATGACGTTATCCGGCGCGATGTGAACATAGGCATTGAGTGGCGCCGGTCCTGTCGCCGCGTTGGCGATGCCAGGAATGGTGATGGTAAGCAGGAGCCCGCCGCCGGTGGCGACGCTGGCCTTCAGGAAACCGCGGCGGGAGGTGTTGGGGGACTGGCTGTTCATGGCTTAGCCCTCCGTCTTGGCGGTTTCGAGACCGGCGGCCTGTTTGATGGCCTTGCGGATGCGGGAGTATGTGGCGCAACGGCAGATGTTGCCGCTCATATGTGTGTCGATGTCCGCGTCTGTCGGCTTCGGGATCGCGTTCAAGAGCGCGGTCGCCGACATGATTTGCCCCGCCTGGCAGTAACCGCACTGGGCCACGTCGACCGCCAGCCACGCTTCTTGCACCTTCTGACCGACCGGCGTCTGGCCGACGGCTTCGATGGTGGTGATCTTGCGGCCGGCAACGCCCGAGACCGGCGTGGAGCAAGAGCGGATCGCTTCCCCGTCCAGGTGCACGGTACAGGCGCCGCATTGGGCGATGCCGCAACCGAACTTGGTGCCCTTCAGATCCAAGACATCACGCAGCACCCAGAGCAGCGGCGTGTCGTCCTCGACATCGATGGTGCGGGATTGGCCGTTGATGGTGAGCGTGTGTGGCATGGGGGCTCCACGAAAGGGCGTTGCGGCGGGCAGCCGTGTGGCTGCGGAGAGTATCAGAACGGACGGGCAACGTTAAGCACGCTACCCGCCATACGCGTGTTAAGGGCGCGGTTCCTCGATCAGTTCGACGGTCTCACCGGCGGGGCCGATAAAGGACGCGGCGCGGTTCTTTCCATATAGCGCCTTCGGGGGCGCGATGTACTTCACTTTGAGGCCATCGAGGCTATTCACGTTGAAACTCGCCATCGCATTGCCTGGGCCGAGTTGCCCTGGGGCATGGGGGCGCGGCGGCGCCTGCTTGGGATAGCCGTCGAGTTCGATGGAACTGCCCTTTTCCTTCGCGCGCACCAGACTCATGGGGTACTTGCCGGGTGGCAGGCCCAGTCCTTCGGTCGTGCGGGTCAGCGCGCTTTCGAAGTTCGCAATGGCCGGCATGCCGAACACCTCGCTATAGAACTTCTTCATGCCCTCCAGGTCGTGCCCCGCCAAAATGATGATGAACGTGCGGTCGATCTGAGATTTGGGAGCGGGCAGGGTCGATTTCTCCCGATCGCCGGTTTCGGTGGTGAAATAGAGCAACTCGTCTGCCGGGCCGATGGCCTGCATGGCCTGGATCGTCGCGAAGCTTCCGCTCGAGCCCAAGGCATGGGGTCGGCCGATGACGTTGAACGGCGACTTGGCCAGGGTGGCATCCACCTTGGCGATATCGTCAACGATGATCTCGAAGGCGTTCCATCCGAGCGTCGTCTGCGGCTTGTAGCCGGGGACCGCATCGATCTGCACGGCGCGGATGAAGACATCCGGGCTGCCGTCGGAACTCATCATGATGTAGGCCTTGCCCGCCGACTTCGGCGCGCCCCAGCTTTCGGCCAGCGCCGCGGGCACTTTGCCTTCCTCGCGGACCTTGAAGCCCAGCCATGTGGTGTACCAGTCCTTGACCTTGTTCAGGTCCGGCGCGCCGATGGTGGCGATCTTGATGCGCGTGAGCAGCGCGTTCGCCGTCGATCCCGAAGCCGAGGACTGCGCCTGCGCGGACGTCATCCACATCAGCGCCATTAGGCCGGCGAAAATCCGCACAAAGGTACGCATGCTTAATCCTCCCGTCAGCATGCGGCGACAGTAGCGATGAAGCCGGGCGGAGACCAGGAAACCCAATTTTTCTACACTTATTATGGTTGCAAACTTTTCATTATGCCTGTGGCAAAGACCGCGCACGGTTCGCCAAGTGTAACGTGCAGCGCGACATTTCTTGACTTGGAGGTGATTCCGCCGACGATTGGCCGTTCACGTTGAATTGTTTTGAGACGGTCTAAAGAACGGACCGACGCAACCATCATCCTCCCGGGGGAACGTCATGACGAAAAGCGGAAAGTGGACTCTGTCCACTGCGATCGTAACAACATTGGGCGCGCTGGTGCTGCCGGGCCTTGCGTCCGCGCAACAGGCGCAGACCGCACAGGGCCAGACCGCGATCCTTGAAGAGATCACCGTCACCGCCGAGCGTGTGTCGAGCAGCCTGCAAACCACCCCCATCGCGATCTCCGCGTTCACGCCGCAAGGCCTCGAGACCCGTCAGATCACCAACGTGCTTCAAGCCGCGGCTGCGATCCCGGGCGTCATGATCACGCCCACGACGGGCGGATCGAACTCGGCGCGCATCCACATGCGCGGCGCCGGCCAAGAGAACGGCGGCATTCTTTATGACCCGGCTGTCGGCGTTTACATCGACAACGTCTACATGCCCCGCATCAACGGACAGTTCTTCGACCTGTTCGACATCGATCGCCTCGAAGTGCTGCGCGGCCCGCAGGGCACCCTGTACGGCCGCAATACCAATGGCGGCGCGATCAAGATCGTCACCAAGCGCCCGTCCATGGAACTCGAGGCGAACGCCGAGATCGGTTACGGCTCCTACGAGTTGACCAGCGCCAAGCTGTTCATGAGCGGCCCGATCGTGAAGGACAAGTTCGCGGTGTCCGTCAGCGCCGTGTCGCGCAAGCGCAACGGCTTGACGGCGGCGGCGAACTACCAGCGCAATGTGAACAACCTGGATCGCCAAGCCTATCGCGCCAAGTTCTTCCTCGCGGCGAGCGACGATCTCGATATCGAATTCGCCACGGACTACATGAAGGATCGCGGCGATCCGGGCGTCGGTTCGCAAGTCCAGTTGCTGGGTAACCCGACCACGGTCAACAACCCGAAAGCCGTTCCGGGCCGTAACCTATTCGAGACCGAGCTGTTCGGCCCGATCCTCAACCATGACGACGCCAACGGCTACTATCTCAATGTCAGCTACCGCGCGACGCCGGAGCTGACGATCAACTCCATCACGGGCCATCGCAATCAGCGCAACAGCTTCGCCACGCCGCTGGTCCAGACGCAGAACGTCGGGGCGGTGGCCTTGAACGTTGGCAGTTCCACCGTGTTCAAGGACAAGTTCTGGTCCGAAGAACTCAACGCCACCTACAGCTCCGAGCGCCTCAAGGGCGTCGGCGGCTTCTACTACTTCACGGAGACCGGCGATTCCCAGGCCGGCGTGCCGTACCCGTACTCCGCGCCCAACCGCCTGCATCGCGAAACCGATGCATGGGCGGTGTTCGCGCAAGCGACCTACTATGTCATTCCCTCGGTCGGCATCGTCGGCGGCTTGCGGTATACCCACGAAAAAGCGGTGTTCTCGCAGATCTATCCGACGATCTTCAACACGCTGCAGGTCGCGGCGCCCAAGAACTTTACCGCCACCACGCCCAAGATCGGCGTCGAGTGGACGCCGACGGAAGACCTGATGGTGTATGCGTCGTTCACCAAGGGCTTCAAGAGCGGTGGCTACAACAACGTGGCCCCGAACACCAACGTCGGCGGACCTCCGGGCTCGTTCGCGGGCCCGGTGCCGTACGATCCGGAAACCGTGAAGAGCTATGAAATCGGCGCGAAGTACACCACGCCGGACCAGCGTCTGCGGTTGAACATCGCGATCTTCCAGGCCGATTACGGCGGATTGCAGCTGCCGGTGTTCTTCCCGGGCACGGTCAATACCTACACCTCGAACGCCGCGAGCGGCCGGGTGAGGGGCATCGAACTCGAACCGACGTGGCAGGTGACCGACAGCCTGCAGCTCTTCGGCATGGCCTCGTTCAGCGACGACAAGTACACCTCGGCGTTCAACTGCTCGATCTTCAACACCACGATCGTGAACTGCGGCTTGGGCGGCACGCACGTGAACGGCAAGCCGTCTCATCTCAAGGGCGTGATTCCCGCGAAGACCCAGGTGGGTTTCACCTTCTCGCCTGAGATCGACATGCCCGGCGAACTGCACCTGACCGCGACTTGGCAGCACAACGCCAAGTACTTCAACAACGTCTCGAACACGATCGACCTCACCCAGACGCCGAAGATCGACACGTTCGACGCTTCGCTCGCATGGGACGTGAACGAAAACTGGCGCGTCGTCGTCGAGGGCAAGAACCTCACCGACGAGCGCTATGCGCTCGAATCGATCCAGCTCTCCAATGCGACCCGGCCCGGGATTACCGCTTACCCGGCCGATCCAAGGATGTTCATGGCTCGCGTCGCCTTCAAGCTCTAGCCTAAAAAATGCGGCGCTCCTCTCACGGGGAGCGCCGCAAACCTTTCCGCGCCGATCTTCTCTGTTCTTCCCCCGAGTACAGGAAATCCCGTCATGGCCATTCATGGAATGTCTTGCCGCCTCGCCGCGATCGTGGCGATCGGCCTGTTGATGATCGTCGCGCCCGCGCGGGCGCAGGACGCGAAGTTCCACTCGGGCCCGGCCGTCTGGGTCGAAGAGTACTGGGACGTGAAGCCGGAGAAACTCGCGGAGTTCATGTCGAACTATAAGCGCGACGTATACGCCTACGTCCGCAAGATCCCCGGGTATCGCGGTTACAACGTCATCACCACCATTCCCGATGCCAAGGGCAATCCCGTCGCCAGCAATCCGAAGCTCCAAAAGAACACCACGGATCACTACGGCATTCATATCAACGGCGAGGTTCTGACCAAGCGTCTCTATGACGTTGGCAACCTCATCCGCCGCACGCACAACGTGGTGATCACCCACAGCTTCCAGACCTGGCCGGAGGCGGACGCTTTCCGCAAGACCTACGCGAAGATGTGGGCCGATACGCACAAGGGCGAGGATGTGAACGAGCAGTGGGCGAAGTCGCTGTTCCCGCTCGCCAACAATTTCTGGGAATCCCGTTTCCGTCTGACGCACACCGGCGAAACGCTGCCAAGCGCGGCGCAGCTGAAAGGCTCCGATGCGGATGGCCTGAATCTGGAGCCGCGTGTCTCGAATGCGATGTGGGGCAAGGAATACTTCGACGTCTCCGAGAAGGAGATGAAGGCGTTCATCGACACCTATGAGGCGGAGACCTATCAGGTCATGCGCGGCATGCCGGGCTACAAGGGCGTGACCATCGTGCAGAACACGCCGCCGTCGCCGGAAGAGGCGAAGATCACCATGTACAAGGGCCAACCCCTCGGCACGGAGGACACCTTCTACATGCCGTGGAAGGGCGTGATGATGGACGGCGAATTCCGCACCAACTACGCGATCAACTACTCGCTGCTGTTCAACAAGACCTTCACGATGATCACCTACTATCAGGTCCCCTGGGGCACGGACATGTTGCCGCTGATGCAGGCGGCCTTCGACAAGCAACACCCGGGCATGGGCGACCGCCTGGCCTTCATCACGAAGAAGCTGTTCCCCCATGCCCGCAACCACTGGGACATGATGTACACCGGCGTCGAGACCAGCTTCGTCCCGACCGGACCCAGCCCGGGAAAATAAGCGATCTCACCGGGATAGGGCGATGCGCCGCATCTGCGGCGCATCATAACGGGGTGTTATGACACCCACGGTTTTGATCAGCTTGACTTTGGGTTGTTTCGGCTCACGATCACGGCAGAACGCGTGTAAGAGGCAGTCGCGGGATGCGGCATCGTTTTCTTCTGTTGTCTGTCGCGATCGCGGCGACCGCCCCTGCGGCGGGGATCGTGCCCGCACAGGCGAAGCAATTTCTCGACCTGCCGGCGGCGCAGGCCGTCGCCTTTCCCGGCGCCCAGTTCACGCCGCAGCATTTCACGCTTGATCGCGATCAGGTTGCCAAGATCATCGGCGACTCCCGCGCGCCCGTAATCAACAACGACGTCAAAGTTTGGAAAGTCTCCACCGGCGGCTGGTTCTTTCTCGATCAGGTCTATGGCCTGGACGACCGCATCACCTATGCGCTCGCGCTCGACGAAACGGGAGCGGTGATGCACATCGAGATTCTGGAGTGCGCCGAAGGATATGAAGCTGTACGCGACCAGGAGTGGTTGAGCGGCTTCTACGGCGCGCGCTACAGCACGTCAAAATTCGACGTCGAATCGATCTCCGGTTCGAGCCTGTCGAGCGAGCATATCAAGGGCGGTGTGAAGCGGCTGTTGTCGACTCACGCGCTCTTCCTACGCGACTTGAGCAAGAGCGGACGAGGGTAACGACTGCGGACAAAGCCTCCGGCGCTGATCCCGCCGCAGTCCATATGAGTCAAGCGTGAGCGCCGGTATCGGTTTTTCGAGAAGAGGAACGCAGACCATGGCAGACACGAAGAAGTCGAACCGCCCGACCTACACGGCGGATTTCTACAAGCAAGACAACGATCGGGGCGTGTTCCTGGGCAGTCCCATGAACGACAACCTGTTCACCGCGCTGTGGAACCTGACCGCCGAGGTGTGGGTGGACCGCCGCCGCATCTGGATCATGACCAGCCTGCTGGAGAAGCACGGCAAGGTCACGGCCGAGATGATCGAGAAGTACGTGCCGACGGAAGAGGAAGAGAAAGAGTGGAAGGCCAAGCGCGATGCGATGGTCTCCCAGATGTTCGATCCGTTCCTCCGTCGCAAGGACTTGGACTACGCCAAGTCGCTGATCACCGATCAAGTCCCACGCGGTTAATAAAGGGGAGACACAGCAATGATGAATCGTCGTTCTCTGTTCAAAGGTTCCGCGGCCGTTGCAGCCATCTCGGCCGCGTCTCAAGGCATTCCCGGCGCGATGGCGGCGCCGAACACGCAAGGCGGGCCAAAGCGTATCAGCGCGCGTGGCCATGACGGGATCATGGAACGCTATCCGACGCTGGATCTCGACAGCCACAACGACATGATCGCGGGCATCCGCAAGTGGAACAACGGCGCGCTGGATTCCGCCGCCGAAGCCCGCGCCGCGGAAATCTACAATAAGCACGGCATTGCGCTCGACGCCGATCTGCCGATGGCCCAGGTGATCGAACTCGTGAAGGACGATCCGATCATCGCGCTGTCGGGCTACACCTGGCTCGACGTTCAACACATCAAGTGGAAGAACACCCTCAACGCCTTTGAGTCGCGGGCGGACGAGTATCTGGCGGAGATGGAAGCCTTCGACAAAGCCGGGCCCGGCACGCTGGAACTGAATCCGAACATGTTCATCCCGGGCTACTGCCGCATGGAAATCCATCAGCAGCCGGGCGGCTACGTCGGCAACGCGTTCGCCGGCCACATCTATCACTACGCCACCAACGTCTCGGCCGACCGCAGGAACGACCAGGACCAGAACCACATGACGTCGGCGATGAACACGCCGCTGCCGAAAGACGGCAAGGTGAAACGCATCCTCGACGTGGGCACGTCCGTCGGCCAGTTCGCCACGTCGCTGAAGCGCCGGTTCCCCGACGCGGAAGTGTGGGCGCTCGACGTCGGCGGTCCGATGGTCCGCTATGCCCACATGCGCGCCGTCGATATGGGCGTGGCGGTGAACTTCCGTCAGGCGCTGGCGGAAGACACGCACTTCCCGGACAACCACTTCGACATGGTGGTGAGCAACATCATGCATCACGAAGTGACCGCGGAAGGCACCAAGGCGATCTACCGCGAGGCGCAACGCATCCTGCGTCCGGGCGGCCATTACTATCCGATCGACGTGTACACGCACGAGCCGCCGCCGAAGAGTGCGATGGGCAAGTACAAGATGTTCTGGACCTATCGCTGGAACCACGAGGATTGGTGGCTGGAGTGGTCCGAACTCGATCAGGAAGCCGAGATGAAGAAAGCCGGCCTCAAGGTCAGCCGCACACCGCAAACGACCGGCGGCGGTCGTCGTCGCGGCAACAACATCGTGGGCACCAAGGTCTAGGCGCCCGCAACGAGATGGCGCGTCGGCGACGTTTCGCCGGCGCGCCGGCCCCGCGGGGTGGCGGCCTTGGGAAGGGCCCCGCCGCACTCGTGGTGGTGAACGAGGAGAACGAGGAGCACTGCAGAGAGTCGCCAATCGGCCATTCGGCCATCATTGAGGGGTAGCCACCATGACGAGGATGAGTGAGACGGGCTCGCGCGTGCGCGAGGGCCTGGGGCGTATCCATGTCGCTCACGGCAGCCTAGCGGCGATCTTGATAGCCAGTACGGCGCTCATATCGGGTGCGCAGGCGCAGCCACAGCAGGCACAACAATCCGTCGTCGAAGAACTCGTGGTCACGGCACGCCGGACCGAGGAACGCCTCCAGGACGTCCCGCTCCAGGTCGCGGCTTTCACATCCGATTATCTGCGCGCCGCCAACGCCGTCGGCGTGCGCGATCTGAACAACATGTCGCCGGGCCTGAACTATCAGGGCAACTCCGGCGGACGTGTCGGCCCGGGGCGCGTGTTCTTCCGCGGCCTCGCCGCCGGCCAGAACAACTCCTCCAAGGCGTCGATCTTCCTCGACGGTAATTTCCTCGCCACCAACGGACAGGACATTCCGTTCAACTACTTCAGTCAAGTGGAAGTGATGCCGGGTCCGCAGTCGGCCCAGTTCGGCCGCGCGACCTTCGGCGGCGCCCTGAACTACATCACCAAAGACCCCACGAACGATGGAGTCCACGGCAAGGCCGCCGGCAGCCTCGCGACGCTGGGCGATCACCAATTCGACGTCTTCGTCGGCGGGCCGCTCATCAAGGACAAGCTGCTGGGGTCCGTGTTCGTCGGCTACTTCGACTACAACGGGCCGAAATCCTGGCGCAGCGTTCCCGACGTGCTGCATTCCGAAGGCGTGCCGACGAACTCCCTGCGCAGCCAGTTCAACGCGGCCAAGCTGATCTTCACGCCGTCGGACGATCTGAAGGTCAAGCTGCATGCCATGTACACCAAGGACAAGGACGCGCAGACGCCGCTCGTTTGGTTCGTCGACCCTGTCGCGGGCCGCACGGTACCCTTCACCAAGCCGAATGGAACAACCGTTTACTACCCCGGCGGCGTGATCGACGTGGACTCCTATCCCGGCGGGTTCCCGTTCATGGGCGTGAACTTCGATCAGATCGCCGATCCGTTCCGGTACCAGCAAAGTTGGCGCACCGCCGCCACGGTCGATTGGCATGTGGCCGATCATGATGTGACCTTGAGCGGGTACCGCGAGTTCGAGACCAACAAGCTGAACGGCACCGACGGCGATTTCACATCGTTCCCCGGCAGCCATAACTTCAGCAAGATCACCGTCAAGGCGAAGTCGGCCGAGTTGCGCGTGAATTCGCCGCAGAACCAGCGATTCCGCTATGCCGCCGGTGTGTATTACTTGGATCTCGTGACCTTGACCAAAGCCCGCAACGTCACCGATTTCCGTTGCGACACGATCTGCATGCCGACCAGCGCCGCGGCGCTGTTCAATCCGTCCGCCAACTACAACGCGGCGACGCGGACCATCGCCGGGTTCACGGGCCTCATCACCCGCATCAACGCCACGACGCCGACGGATCGATATGAGCAGATTCGGAATCAGTCCGTGTTCGGCGCGGTGTTCTTCGATGTCACCGAGAAGCTGACCGCAAGCTTCGAGGCGCGCTATCAGGCCGAACGAATCACCCAACGGAACTTCGTCGTCAACGGCTTCAGCGGCCAGAACACCTTCAATGCCTTCCTGCCGCGCGCGAACGTGTCGTACAAATTCACACCGGATGTGATGGCGTACGCCGTGTACTCGATCGGTAACAACTCGGGCGGGTTCAACACCTCCCAGTTCATCGGCCTGCCGGGAACGGGAACGACCGAGGCCAACCGCTTCATCCCCGAAGAAAAGCTCTACAACTACGAGGCCGGCTTCAAAGCCAAATGGCTGGACGGCAAGCTGGTCACGAACTTCGCGGCGTTCCACATGGTGTGGAAGAACGCGCCGCAGACCGAAACCCATCCGTCGCCGACACCGGGCGTGAACTTCAACATCACCACCGGGCAGGGCGATGCCAAGTTCGACGGCTTTGGCCTGGAAGTGCAGGCAGTACCGGCGGATGGCTGGGATGTGCGCGGGACCATCGCCTACACCCGGCCGATCTACACGAATTGGTGCTCGGTGAATCTGTTCGCGCTCACGGGCCGCGCGAGTCCGGGCCAGGGCGCGTGCACCTATGCCAACGGCAATTACATCGAAACCACGCCGCCGTGGTCAGGTTCCGTCATCGTCGGGTACCGGAATCACATCCACGGCGATTGGGACTGGTTCGTGCGCGGCGGCTTCCAGTACCAGGACGGCATGTGGGAATCGGACATGAATCTGGCGCGTTCCAAGGTCGCCTACGTGTTCAACCTGAACCTCGGCATCAGGACGGAAGCCGTATCGATCGAGGTCTTCTGCTCCAACTGCAGCCAGGAAGAATCGCCGTATCGCTTCGTGCGCCTGAACGATCCGCGCGGGGGGCCGGACAACACCACCAACGCCAGCGTCACCACGGCGGTCCGCAAGCCCCGGCAATTCGGCGTCAAAGCAGCCTGGGACTTCTAGGAGAGATGGTATCGAGAGGCGGCCGAGGGCTATCATGGCTCTCGGCCGTTTCGTTTGAGGGGGCCGTCCGGTCAGGACGGTGGGTTTAGATGGAGATCAGGTATCTCCGCCATTTTGTTGCGGCGGTAGAAGAGGGCAGTGTCGGCAAGGCGGCGAAGCGCGAGCGCTTAACGCAGCCGGCGATCACGCGCAGTATCCGCAGCCTTGAGCGGGCCATGAATGTGCAGTTGTTCGAGCGGCGGCGCAGCGGCATGGTGCTCACGCCCTATGGCACGCGACTGCTAGAGTACGCGCGGCTCATCCTCAACACCCGGCGCCAGGCGCTGGAGGATATCGAGGCCATGCGCTTGGGCAATCGCGGCAGCCTCGCCGTGGGCGTCGGTTCCTATTACCCGTCCAAGCTCATCCCGATCGCCATCGACAGTCTGCTGGCGAAGGACGACGTGAGCGTCAGCGTGATCGAGGAATCCTTCGAGTTCCTCTGCAGCCGGTTGCGGCACAACGAGATCGACGTGCTCTACAGCGTCCTTCCGCCCGAGAAGAACTATCCCGACCTCGTGTTCGAGAAGCTGTTCCATATCCGCTCGCACATCTGGGCCCGGAAGACCCATCCGCTTGTGCGGATGAAGAAGGTCACCCACGAGGATCTGCGGAATGCCGAGTGGATCGTTCCGGACGGCCAGGAAATGTCGCGCTTCTCCCAGGAGTTCTTCGCCCTCCTGGGCATGGAGCCGCCCATCGCCAAGGTGCGGACCAATTCTGTCAGCATGGCGATATCGGCCATGTTGAAGCACGATCTGGTGGCGGTGCTGCCGGATCTGTCCGTTCGGCTTGCCGGCGGCATTAACCGGCTGGCGTCCGTGAAAATCGAAGACACGCTACCGCGCACCCATGCCGGGCTGGCCTACCTCCGCCATGGTGTCCGAACACAGGTGTTTCAAGACTTTACCGCGACGGTCCGCAGTCTGGTGGAAGAGGAACTGGCCTACCAGCAGGCCAACCCGCTACCCCCGCTGGAACGCTAGGCGTGCATCACGGAAAGTTATGGGGGACTGCACCCGCATAAGCTTGCGAAAAATTGAAATTGCTCGTTAGATTCAATCCATAACCAATCGCGCACCCAAGGGGTCCTCCGATGGCAGAAAAGAAGAGCAACCGTCCGACCTACACGGCGGATTTCTACAAGCAAGACAACGATCGGGGCGTGTTCCTGGGCAGTCCCATGAACGACAACCTGTTCACGGCGCTGTGGAACCTCACCGCCGAGGTGTGGGTGGACCGCCGCCGCATCTGGATCATGACCAGCCTGCTGGAGAAGAACGGCAAGGTCACGGCCGAGATGATCGAGAAATACGTGCCGACGGAAGAGGAAGAGAAAGAGTGGAAGGCCAAGCGCGACGCGATGGTCTCCCAGATGTTCGATCCGTTCCTCCGTCGCAAGGACTTGGACTACGCCAAGTCGTTGATCACCGACCAAGTCCCCCGCGGCTAATCAAGGGAGAAGCAACATGATGAATCGTCGTTCTCTGTTCAAAGGTTCCGCCGCTCTTGCGACTGTCGCAGCCGGTGCGGAACTCGCCTCCAAGCAGGCGCTCGCAGCGCCGGAAATTCATGTCGGTGGCGATCGTGTCGCTCCGCGCGGCCATGATGGGATCATGGTGCGCTACGGCAACCTCGATCTCGAAAGCCACAACGACTTTATCTCCGGCGTCCGCAGGTGGACCAACCGGTCCTCGCGCCCGGCCGCCGAAGCGCGCGCCGCGGAGATCCTCAACCAGCAAGGCATCCCGCTCGATGCGGAGCTGCCGATGGCGACCGTGATGGAACTGTTCGGCAACGATCCCATCATCTCTATGTCCGGCTACTCATGGATGGATGTGCAGCACATCAAATGGAAGCAGCTGCAAAATTTCTTTCACGCCCGCTATGACGAATACCTGTCGGAGATGGAACGCTTCGATAAGGCCGGCCCCGGCAGCCTTGAGATGAACCCGAAGGTGCATATCCCGGGCTATTGCCGGATGGAAATCCATCAGCAGCCCGGCGGCTATGTCGGCGATCCGTTCGCCGGCCACATCTATCATTACGCGACCAACGTCACGGCCGATCGCGGCAACGACCAGGACCAAGGGTACATGACTTACGCGGCGCTGGCGCCGGTCCCGGAGGACAAGAAGGTCAGGCGCATCCTCGACACCGGCACGGGCATCGGCCAATACGCGACCTCCATGAAGCGTCGGTACCCAGACGCGGAAGTGTGGGGTATCGACATCGGCGCGCCGATGCTGCGTTACGGACACATGCGCGCGGTCGACATGGGCGTGGACGTAAAATTCCGTCAAGTCCTGTCGGAAGACACGGGCTTCCCGGACAATCATTTCGACATGGTCGTCAGCCACCTGATGCATCACGAAGTCACGGCCGACGCGCTCCAGAAGATCCTCAAGGAAACGAATCGTATCCTGCGTCCGGGCGGGCACTATTACGGCCTCGACTCCTACTCCAACGCGCCGGCGCCGAAGGACCCGATGGGCCGGTTCGATCTGTTCTGGACCTATCGCTGGAACCACGAGGACTGGCAGGTCGAATGGGCCGAACTCGACCAGGCTGCGTACTACAAGAAGGCCGGCTTCAAGGTTTGGTACAACGAGCCGGGTCCGTCGATGGGCGGCCGTCGCGGCATCTACCGCCGCGGCTACAACAACATCATCGGCACTAAAGTCTAAGACGCGATCGGCGCGGCGGAGCGCATTAGCTCCGCCGCGTCGCGCTTCTATTTCTCATGAGGTTATCGATGGTCGACCCTAAGGCCCGTGCTTTCGGCGCCAAGGCGATTGCCGTTGCCGTACTCGGTGCGGCGGCTTTTGTCGTGAGCGCGCAAGCCGCGGAGAAGGCGACCGGGGCGGCGGACAAGGAGAAATGCTTCGGCATCTCCAAGGCGCGCGAGAATAATTGCGCCGCGGCGAACGGCAGTCATGCCTGCGCCGGTCAGGCAAGGATGAGCTACGAAGGCCAAGACTTTCTAGAGGTCCCTGTCGGGACCTGCGCAAAGATGCGCGGCGAGCCGAAGGCGTTCAACGGTATGAACGAGAAGATGTTGACCGCGCCCAGCTTCAGCGACGGCTGAGCTCGAACGCTTCCCGCCGCGCCCGACGAGTGAACACGTTCGGGAGATGCGTAAGATGGTGGATGTCACACGGCGCTCCGCGCTGGGCTATACGGCGCTGGCGCTCAGCGTCTGCGGTGGAGCTTCCGCGGTTCTCGCGGCGAATACCCCTGATGTCAAAATCCTGGCCGGCAAGACTGTGCTGGTCCTTGCCCCCGACGAACCGCTGGCACGCGATCTGACGGCGGCCTTGTCGGCGCATGGCGCCAATGTCTCACTTATATCGACCGCCGAACTCACCGACGACGCCTGGAGCGCAGCACTTCTCACCGGCGCGAAGAAGCCCGGAAAGAGCGACGTGGTGGTCAACCTCTGTATGCCGCACGGCACGGGCGCGGTGGGCGAGATCGCTCTGCCCGAGTTTCGTCGGGTGCTTCTGGAGAGCTACGGCCGCGCCTTCCTCGGTGTGAAGTACGGCATCATGCACTTGCGCGCGCACGGCGGCGGCGCATTGGTGAGTGTGACCTCGGCGGATGGTCAACTGGGTAATCCGAAAGCCGCGGCCGCCAGCGCGACCTCCGGCGGGGTCATCATCATGACAAAGTCCGCGGCGCTGGAGTGCGCGGCGAAGGGTGACAACATCCGCGCCAACGGGTTGCTGGTCGGCAACATCGTGCGCGGTAAGCCCAGAAAGGGCCAAGTGACGGCGGAAGACGTTGCCGCCGCCGTGGCGTTCATCTCCGCCGACGCGTCGAGCTATCTCACCGGCATCGTCATGCCCGTGGACAACGGGGGGATGCCGCTATGACGTTCAAGAACGCAACACCCGAAGAAGCGGGCGGTCTCGCCAACCTGTCGGGCAAAGTCGCGCTCGTCACCGGCGCCACCTCCGGGATCGGCGAGGGCGTGGCGCTCGCGCTCGCTTTCGCCGGCGCCTACGTCGTCGCCACGGGCCGCGACGAAAAGCGCGGCGCGGAGACCGTGCGGCAGATCGTCGCCGGGAAGGGCAAGGGCCACTTCGACAAACTCGACGTCACCGTCGAGGACGACTGGAAGCGTGTGGTCGGTGATATCCAGAAGCGTTTCGGCCGTCTGGATATCCTGATCAACAACGCCGGGCGCGGCGTGCGCGGCCCGATCGAGACCATTCCGATGGAAGGTCACCTGTTCGAGATCAATCTCAACGTCGAAGCCGCCTTTGTCGGCATGCACTACGCCTGGCCGATCATGAAGAAGAACGGCGGCGGCGTGATCATGAACATGAACTCCACCGCCGGTCAGCACGGCGGGAACGGCTCCATCTGCTACGGCGGATCGAAAGGCGCGCAGTTGGGCCTTACCAAGTCCGCCGCCGCCGCGGGCCTCAAGGACGGCATTCGCGTGATCTCGATTCATCCCGGCACGACCTGGTCGCCCGGCATGCAGGCCCTTGTCGAGCAGTCCGAGGAGGAGTTCTTCTCGAAGGACCGCAATCGCGGCATTCCCGTGGGAATTCCCGCACGCGCTGCCGACGTCGCGGTGCCGATCGTGTTCCTGTGTTCCGATGCGGCCCGCCACATCACCGGCATCGAATTCAACATCGACGGCGGCCAAAGCGCGCGTTAGCGACCCGACCTGTCACCCCGGACAAGGCACGTAGTGCCGCGATCCGGGGTCCAAGGTTACGGAGTGCGGTATCTCCGCCGCACCGACCGCGCAGTTTGCATTGATCTCACCAGGCCACCCTGGATCCCGCATCGCGGCTGCTGTCGCTTTCGCGACACCAGCCTTGTGCGGGATGACAGTGGGGTCAGCCCGATGGCAGGCGCACGGTGGCCACGGCCTGCGCCGCGATGCCTTCGCGGCGACCGGTGTATCCCAAGCCTTCGGTGGTTGTGGCTTTCACGCTCACGCGGTGCTTCTCCACGCCGATGATCTCCGCGATGCGCGTCACCATGGCTTCGCGATGGGGCCCGACCTTCGGGCGCTCGCAGATGATCGTGACGTCCAGGTGAGTCAGCGCGCCGCCGCGCGCCTTCAGCAGTTCATGCGCGTGTTTGAGGAAGCGATCCGACGACACGCCGCGCCATTTCATGTCCGTCGGCGGAAAGTGCGCGCCGATGTCCCCGTCGCCAATCGCGCCGAGGACGGCGTCCGTCGCGGCATGCAACGCGACATCCGCATCCGAATGTCCCTCGAGCCCTTGGGAGTGCGGAATTTTCAGTCCGCATAGCCAAACGCCGTCGCCGGGCCCGAACTTGTGCACGTCGAAGCCTGTGCCGGTGCGGATCTCCATCAACGCGCTCTCCAGACGCCGTAGGTCGTCCATCGTGGTGACCTTGATATTGGTTTCATCGCCCGGCACGGACACGACCGTCCCGCCGGCGGCTTCCAATACCGCCGCATCGTCGGTGAAGTCGATGCCGTCGGCCTTGCGGTGCGCGGCGAGGATCGCGGGATAGCGGAACCCTTGCGGGGTTTGCGCCCGCGCCAGGTTTTCGCGCGACACCGTCTCGCCGACCTTGCCTCCATCCAGCCGCTTGAGGGTATCCACCACCGGCAGACAGGGCAGGGCGCCCTCCGCTTTCTGAAGCGCGTCGATCACCGCCCCAATCACCGGAGCACTGACCATCGGCCGCGCCCCATCGTGGATCAGCACCATTTCCGGCGGCGTTCCGGCGAGGGCCTCCAGGCCATTACGCACCGACTGCTGCCGGGTCGCACCCCCGTGAACGGCCGGGCGCAGCTTGTCCGCCGGCAGTCCGGCGATGGTCTCGGCATAGAGCAGGGCATCGTCGGGATGGATCACCGCTTGGACGGCGCTGACATCCGGGTGGTCCAGGAAAACCTTGACCGTCCGCCGGAGCAGGGGTGCCCCGCCGAGGCTCTGATACTGCTTCGGGCCGTCACCCCCGAACCGCATCCCCCGGCCAGCCGCCACGATCAGTGCTACGCATCCCCCCAACGGAAGCTCCTTGGTTGTAGGTCAGACCATAGGGTCACACTTGGGCGCCCGCAATTCCCCTTTGTGGTCAGCGAGTTGCAACAACCTGATGCAGAACGGTCACAGCGCTTGATTTCACCGGTGTTTCCTGACCAAATCCCCTGCCCAAGAATTATGCAGGCACCGGCACCCGTGCACCGTCGCCTAAAAATCGGCTCGCTTGAGACCACCGGCAACGTGTTCCTGGCCCCCATGTCGGGCGTCACGGACCGCCCGTTCCGGCGTCTGGTGCGCCGGTTCGGCTGCGACCTGGTCTACTCCGAGATGATCGCCAGCCGGGAACTGCTCCGCCAGCAGGGCGGCTCCAAGCGCATGAGCGGGTCGGTCGACGACGAAGCGCCGCTCGCAGTGCAGCTCGCCGGGTGCGACCCCGAGATCATGGCCGACGCTGCCCGCATGACAGAAGACCGGGGCGCGGCCCTGATCGACATCAACATGGGCTGCCCCGTGAAGAAGGTGACCGGCGGCATGATGGCTGGCTCCGCCCTCATGCGTGACGAGGACCATGCGGTCCGCATCGTGGAAGCCGTCGTGAAGGCGGTGAAGGTGCCCGTCACCCTCAAGATGCGCATGGGCTGGGACCACGACAGCCTCAACGCGCCCGCCCTGGCTAAGAAGGCCGAGGACGCGGGCGTCCAATTGATCACCGTCCACGGCCGCACGCGCCAGATGCTCTACACCGGCACCGCCGACTGGGCTTTCATCCGCCGCGTCAAGGACGCGGTGAAGGTGCCCGTCATCGGCAACGGCGATGTCACCGCGCCGGAACACGCCGCAACACTTCTCGAAATGTCCGGCGCCGACGGCGTGATGATCGGCCGCGGGTCGTTCGGCAAGCCCTGGTTCCCGTCTCAGGTGCGTGCGTTCCTGGCGACCGGCGAGAAGGTCGCCGATCCGTCGCCGACGGACCGCGCCGCGATCCTGCTGGAACACTACGACGGTCTGTTGACCTACTACGGCCTCGACAAAGGCCTGCGCATCGCGCGCAAGCATCTCGCCTGGGCCGCCATCGGCATGCCCGGTGCAAATGCCTTCCGTGTCGCCGTGAACACCGAAACCGACCCCGCCCAAGTGAAAGTTGCGATCGCGCGTCTGTTCGCTGGCGATATCCCCATGCGGGAAGCGGCGTGATGCCGGAGCCCGTCCGCTTTCCCAAGGCTGCGTCCCAACAGGTCGGTGCAGACGCGATCCTCGCGTCCTTGCCGGCGGCGACCGTCGCGGTGGATCGCGGTGGCGTCGTGCGCTTCGCCAATGCGGCCGCCGAGCAGTTGTTTCAGTCCAGCGCCGCCGCCATCGAAGGCCAACCGCTCACCCAGTTCCTGCCGCCCAATAGCCCCGTGTCGTCGCTGATCGACCAAGCGCTGACTCATGACGTGCCGACGTCCGCCTACGGCGTCGAACTCGATACCCCCCGCACCGGACCGCGCACCATGCTGGTGCACGTGGCGCCGATGGCCGAAGTGCCCGGGTGGGTCGTGCTGTCGCTCCAGGAACAGACCCGCGCCCTGAAGATCGGCCAGCAGCTCGAACATCGCACCGCCGCGCGCTCCATGACCGCCATGGCCTCGCTGCTGGCGCACGAAGTGAAGAATCCGCTCTCCGGCATCCGTGGCGCGGCGCAGCTGCTGGGGCAGGGGGCGCGGGAAGAAGATCGCAAGCTGACACAGCTCATTTGCGACGAGGCCGACCGTATCGTCGCGCTCGTCAACCGCATGGAAGTGTTCTCCGACGACCGCCCGCTCGAGCGCGCGCCGGTGAACATCCACGTCGTCCTCGAACGCGTGAAGCGCCTGGCGGAGAATGGTTTCGCGCGCGGCGTGAAGATCACCGAACGCTACGACCCATCGCTGCCGATGGTCTCCGGCAATCTCGACCAACTCGTGCAGGTGTTCCTCAACCTCATGAAGAACGCCGCCGAGGCCGTGGCGGACAACGACAGCGGCGTGGCGCCCGAGATCGGCCTCACCACCGCTTTCCGTCCCGGCGTGCGCGTGGTGATGCCCGGCACGTCATCGCGCATCCAATTGCCGCTGGTGGTCGCCGTCACCGACAACGGCCCCGGCGTGCCGCCCGACCTGCGCCCGCATCTGTTCGACCCCTTCGTCACCACCAAGCCGAACGGCAGTGGCCTCGGTCTGGCCTTGGTGGCGAAGATCGTCAGCGACCATGGCGGCGTGATCGAACTCGACAGCCAGCCGCGCCGCACGTCGTTCCGGGTCATGTTGCCGATCGCCTCCGAGGAAAAGTTTGGCTCGGAGAAGTTCGGCCAGGAGAGATCCGGTGGGTGAAGCCACGATCCTTGTCGCCGACGACGACCACGGCATCCGCACCGTGCTGACGGAAGCCTTGGGCCGCGCCGGCTATGACGTGCGCACCACCGGCACCGCCGCGACATTGTGGCGTTGGGTGTCGGACGGTGAGGGCGACGTGGTGATCACCGACGTGGTGATGCCTGACGAGAACGGTCTCGATCTGATCCCGCGCATCCGCAAACTCCGTCCGGAACTGCGCGTCATCGTGATGAGCGCCCAGAATACACTCCTCACCGCAGTGAAGGCGGCGGAGCGGGGCGCATTCGAATATCTGCCCAAGCCGTTCGATCTCGGCGAACTTGTCGCCGTGGTTAACCGCGCGCTCGCCTTGCGGCCACACCAAGCGAACGACGAGCCCGGTCCGACCGCCAATGATGCGCTGCCCATCGTCGGCCGCTCACCGGCGATGCAGGAGGTCTATCGCACCGTCGCGCGCCTCATGAACACCGACCTCACGGTGATGATCACCGGCGAGTCCGGCACCGGCAAGGAACTTGTGGCGCGCGCGCTGCACGATTTCGGCAAGCGCCGCGGCGCGCCCTTCGTGGCGGTCAATATGGCGGCGATCCCGCGCGAACTGATCGAAAGCGAGTTGTTCGGTCACGAGAAGGGCTCGTTCACTGGCGCCATGATGCGCTCTTCGGGCCGGTTCGAGCAGGCCGACGGCGGCACGCTGTTCCTGGACGAAATCGGCGACATGCCGCCGGAAGCGCAGACGCGCCTTCTGCGCGTGCTGCAGGACGGCAAGTTCACCACCGTCGGCGGCCGCACGCCCATCAAGTCCGACGTACGCATCATCGCCGCCACCCACCGTGATCTCACGCAGCTCATCAAGGCCGGCTTGTTCCGCGAGGACTTGTACTACCGCCTCAACGTGGTGCCGATCCGCCTTCCGCCGTTGAGACAGCGCTCGGAAGACATCCCGGAACTGGTCGCGCACTTCCTCGCCGACGGGGTCGCTGGCGGCCTGCCGGCGAAATCCTTCGCGCCCGCGGCGATCGCGCGGCTGAAGTCGCACCGGTGGCCCGGCAACGTGCGCGAGCTCGAGAACCTCATGAAGCGCGTGCTCGCGCTTTACACCGACACCGTCATCGGCGCTGAGGCGATCGAGATGGAACTCGCCGGAACAGAGGGGCCGGCCGCCGCGGCCGAGACGCGGCCGGCGACGTTGAGCGCCACCATCGAGCGTCATTTGCGCGAATACTTCGAGAGCCACAACGGCGCTCTGCCGCCGCGCGGCCTCTATGACCGCATCCTGCGCGAGATGGAACGCCCGCTGCTCACACTCACGCTCCAGTCCACCAACGGCAATCAGATCAAGGCCGCCGACGTGCTTGGCTTGAACCGCAATACCCTGCGCAAGAAGATCCGGGAGCTCGACATCAATGTCGTCCGCGGACTCAAATAGCGCCCCCCCTAACGCGGCACTTCATCGCCGGGCCACGGACCAGGAGTCCGAGCCATCGGGCGTGAGTCTCGGCCAGACCATCCGGCACTGGGGCTTGCGGCTGGCGGTTTGGGGACGCCGGGTGCGCTTCGCCGACATCATGGCGGTGGTGCTGTCCATCGCCGCGGCCATCTGCGGCGTGGCGACCTACGCGGCACTTGCGGGCTGGGATCAGGCCGGGCCGAACCCGCGCAACGTCCTCGCGCTGCTCTATCTCGATCTGTTCCTGCTGCTCGGTCTCGCTGTGCTGGTCGCGCGCCGGCTGGTGCGCCTGTGGACGGCGCACCGCTCCGGCACGGCCGGCTCGAAACTGCATATCCGTTTGGTGATGTTGTTCGGCGTGATCTCGATCACGCCCACCATCATCATCGCCGTCTTCTCGGCGCTGTTCTTCACCTTCGGTGTGCAAAGCTGGTTCAGCGACCGGGTGCGCAGCGCGCTCAATGAATCCCAGGCCGTCGCCGAAGCCTATATCGAAGAGCACAAGCAGGTCCTGCGCGCGGACGTGACCGCCTTCGCGGCGGACCTGAACAACCGGTGGCCGCAGCTCAGTCTCTATGGTGAAACCGCGCTCACCAGTTTCCTCAGCACCCAATCCGCGATCCGCAATTTGACCGAGGCCCTGGTCTTCAACGCCGACGGAAAGGTGGTGGCGAAAACCGGCTACTATTTCGATCTTCAGGCCGGCGGCACCATCCCGCCGGAAGCGATCTCCACGGCCAATATCGGCCAGGTCGCCATCGTCACCGGCGACAACGGCGACCGCGTGCGCGCCCTGATACGGCTCAACACCTTCCCGGCCATGTACCTGTACGTCGGGCGCGTGGTCGATGCGAAGGTCCTCAATCGCGTGACGCGCACCGGCGAGGCGGTGGACGAATACCGCCGCCTTGAAGGCAGCCGTTCGCGCCTGGAGATCAGCTTCACGCTGCTGTTCACCGTGGTGGCCCTTCTGCTGTTGATGGTTTCCATCTGGTTCGGCCTGTCGCTCGCGAACCGTCTGGCACGCCCAATCTCAGATCTCATCAACGCGGCGGAGCGCGTGCGCGCGGGCGATCTCACCGTCCGGGTGCGGGAAACCACCGGCGCCGACGAGTTGGCGTCCTTGAGCCGCGCCTTCAACCGCATGACCAAGCGCATCGACGAACAGCAGGCGGAACTGCTGGAGACCAACGCCCAACTGGACGAGCGCCGCCGCTTCACCGAAACCGTCCTGGACGGCGTGAGCGCGGGCGTGATCGGCCTGGATGTCACCGGCAGCATGACGCTGCCGAATCGTTCCGCGGCACTTTTGCTCGGCACCGATCTGAACCAGCTCATCGGCCGCCCGCTGTCCGCTTTCGCGCCGGAATTCGCCGGCCTGTTCGAGGACTTGGCCGCCAACCCGGAACATCGCGTCCTGCAGCGGGAAATCCAGATCGTGCGCGGCAATACCACGCGCACCTTGATGGTGCGTCTGTCCACCGAACGCGCCGACGACCGTTCCGTCGGTTACGTCGTCACCTTCGACGACATCACCGCCCTGCAATCGGCGCAGCGCAAGGCCGCCTGGGCGGACGTGGCGCGGCGCATCGCCCATGAGATCAAGAATCCCCTCACGCCGATTCAGCTTTCGGCGGAGCGGCTGAAGCGCAAATACCGCGACCGCCTGGGCGACGAGGACGCCGGCCTGTTCATCCAGTGCACCGATACGATCATCCGCCACGTCGGCGACATCGGGCAGATGGTCGATGAATTCTCCGCCTTCGCCCGCATGCCCGCGCCCCAGCTCAAGGACGTGGACCTGAACCGTGTGGTGCGGGAAGGGGTGGGCCTCCAGAAGATGGCCTTCCCGCAAATTCAGTTTGCCATGGATCTGCCGCAGAGCCCGGTGATGCTGCGCCTCGATGCCCGCCAAGTTGGACAAGCCGTGACCAATATCGTGAAGAACGCCCTGGAATCGATCGAGAGCCGCATGGCGGCCGGCGATACCGCGCCGGGACAAGTCGCGGTGGCGATCCGCGTCGATCACCAGGGTGCGGCGATCGAGGTGATCGACAATGGCGTCGGCCTGCCGCCCGGCGAGCGCGATCGCTTGAAAGAGCCTTACGTCACCACGCGTGTCAAAGGCACGGGGCTCGGCCTGGCCATTGTCACGAAGGTCGTGGAAGACCACGGCGGCACTTTGAGTCTCGACGACGCGCCGGCGCGGGAAGGTGAACCCATCCGCGGCGCCCGCGTCACGCTGCGCTTCCCGGCCAGCCTTTTCATTCAATCCAAGCCGAACCGGGCGGCGGAGTAGATCATGGCTTCCCAACTCGCAACCGCCGCAGGCAACGACATTCTGATCGTCGACGACGAAGCGGATATCCGCATCGCCGTGGCCGGCATACTTGAAGATGAAGGCTTCGCTACCCGCGCCGCTGCCTCGGGCGAAGAGGCCATCGAGCAGGTCAAGACCCGCGCGCCCGCCGCGATCATCCTCGACATCTGGCTCGAAGGCAGCCGTCTGGACGGGCTCCAGGTGCTCGCGGCCTGCAAGAGCATGCGGCCCCATGTCCCGGTGATCATGGTGTCCGGCCACGGCACCATCGAGACCGCGGTGAAGGCGATCCAGCAGGGCGCCTATGACTTCATCGAGAAGCCGTTCGAGTCCGACCGCTTGCTGTTGATCCTCAAGCGCGCCATGGAGGCCGCGCGGCTGAAGCGCGAGAATCTGGAACTGCGCAGCCGCGCCGGTGCGCCGGAAAGCCTGATCGGCAACTGCGCCGCCGTGAACGCCGTGCGCCGCACGGTAGAACGCGTCGGTCCCACCGGCAGCCGCGTGCTGATCACCGGGCCGGCGGGCTCGGGGAAGGAAGTCGTCGCGCGCCAGATCCACATGCACGGGTCGCGCGCGAATGGCGCCTTCGTGGTGGTGAATTGCGCCGCGCTTCATCCCGACCGCCTGAACGATGTCTTGTTCGGCACCGCCGCCACGGCGGAGGGGGAACGCACCTTCGGCCTGTTCGAGATGGCGGACGGCGGCACGCTGCTCCTGGACGAAGTGGCCGACATGCCGCTGGCGACCCAAAGCCGCATCATCCGCATCTTGCAGGATCAACGCCTGGAGCGTCCGGACGGCCACGGGCCGGTGGAACTGGATGTGCGCATCATTGCCACCACGAACCGGGACTTGCGCGGCGAGATCAAACGCGGCCTGTTCCGCGAGGAGTTGTTCTATCGCTTGAGCGTCGTGCCCGTGCAGGTCCCGTCGCTCGGTGAACGGCGCGAGGATATTCCCGAGCTTGCGCGCTATCTGATGGATCGTGCCGCGGCGATGGCGGGTTTGCCGCGCCGTGTCCTGGGCGAGGACGCGATCACCGCTCTTCAGACCTATCCGTGGCCGGGCAATGTGCGCCAATTGCGCAACGTGATCGACTGGCTGCTGATCATGGCGCCGGGCGGTGCGGCCGATCCGATCCGTGCCGAGATGCTGCCGGCGGAAATCGGCAGCGACACTCCGCAGATGCTCAAGCTTCAGCGGTCGGACGAGATCATGACCTTGCCGTTGCGCGAGGCCCGCGAGATGTTCGAGCGCGAGTACCTGATGGCCCAGGTGATTCGCTACGGCGGCAACATTTCCCGCACGGCGGAGTTCGTCGGCATGGAACGCTCCGCGCTGCATCGCAAGCTCAAGTCCCTCGGTGTCTCCACGGAAGCGCGCAACACCCGCGAAGGCGCCGGGGAGCCGGTGTGAGTGCTCACCACCAATCGTCATCCCGGCCGAGCATCGCGAGAGCCGGGATCCAGGGTGGCGAGCACAAGTGCTCGTTACCCTGGACCCCGGATCGCGGCGCTTCGCGCCTTGTTCGGGGTGACAAGTAAGAAATGTCCCACTTCGCTTACGTCAACGGTCGCTACGTGCCGCACCGCCAAGCCCTCATCTCCATCGACGACCGGGCGAGCCAGTTCGCCGATGCGGTGTATGAAGTCACCTGTATCGCCAACGGACGTCCCGTGGATCACGCGGGGCATTTGATCCGCCTCGCACGTTCGCTGAAGGAACTCAGCATCGCCGGTGCGCCTTCAGCGGCGGCGATCACGGTGATCTGCCGCGAACTCATCCGCCGCAACCGCATCACGCGCGGCATCATCTACATCCAGGTCAGTCGCGGCATCGCGCCGCGCGCCCATGCGTTTCCCGCCGCATCGGTGAAGCCCAGCGTCGTCGTCACCGCGCGGGCCATCGCGCCGCCGTCGGAAGCCGTGGCGGAACTGGGGGCCAAGGTAGTCACGGCGGAAGACATCCGCTGGGGCCGCTGCGACATCAAATCCACATCGCTCCTGCCGAACATCCTCGCGCGCCAAGCGGCGGCCGAGGCCAAGGTCTTCGAGACGCTGCTGTACACCCCCGACGGCACGGTCACCGAGGCCAGCGCCTCCAACGCCTGGATGGTCGACAAGGACGGCGCGATCCTCACCCATCCCCTCGGCAACGAGATCCTGGGTGGGATCACGCGCGCCACCGTCATCAAGCTCGCGAACGAAGCCGGCATCCCCGTGAAGGAACGCGCCTTCACGCTGCGGGAGGCCTTGGCGGCGCGGGAAGTGTTCCTCACCGGCACCACCACCTTTGTCATGCCCATCGTTCAGATCGACGATCGCATCATCGCCAATGGTGCTCCGGGCACGATCGCGCGGGACTTGCGCGCCCGTTATCTCGCCTACATCAGCAAGGTCACGGAGACCGACGCCGCATGGAACGTGTAGCGGCGATCGCGCCGGCGACGGATGTCGCCCTTCTGGCGAAAGACCTCACGCCGCCGAAGGCCGTGTTGTTCGATTGGGATAACACCCTGGTCGACACTTGGCCCTGCATCGGCAAGGCCACGAACATCACGCTCGCCACGATGGGCCATCTGACGTGGACGGAAGCCGAGATCCGCGAACGTGTCGCCGGGTCCCTGCGGGATACGTTCCCGAAGATCTACGGCGACCGGTGGGAAGAAGCGCGCGAGGTCTATTACGGGGCGTTCGAGGCGGTGCATTTGGAAACCCTCATCCCATTGCCGGGGGCGGAGGACCTGCTGCGCACGGCCAAGGATGCCGGGGTGATCATGGGCGTGGTCAGCAACAAGACCGGGAAGTATCTGCGCCAGGAGGTGAGCCACCTCGGCTGGGATCACTATTTCGCCCGGAAGGTCGGCGCCCAGGACGCAGTCCGGGATAAGCCCGCGCCGGACCCGATCTTCATGGCGCTCGAAGGCACCGGCGTCGCGGCCGGTCCCGAGGTCTGGTTCGTGGGGGATGCGGGCGTCGACATCGAATGCGGGCGCGCCGCCGATTGCACCACCATCCTCCTGCACGGCGGAGCGGACAACGCGCCCTTGACGCCCCATCGCCGCGCCGCGGACTGCGGCGTACTGGCGCGACTGATCGCCGCCGCGCTGGCCGCAAATAACTGATTTTCCAGGAAAGTTTTCGCGGCAAACCGTGCCATTCAAAATCATCGGTTGCACATCCAGGCAAAATCGGATGCACTCCGCCGCCAACCCCGCCGTGGTCAAGAAGCCAACGAAAACAACAACGTCAAAAGGGTGCTCCTTCGATGTCCGCCGAAAAGGCCCAAAACGTTCAGGACGTGTTCCTGAACGCCATCCGGAAGAACAAAACCCCTGTCACGGTGTTCCTTGTGAACGGCGTGAAGCTGCAAGGCATCGTTACCTGGTTTGACAACTTCTCCATGTTGTTGCGCCGCGACGGCCATACCCAGCTGGTCTATAAGCACGCCATCTCGACGGTCATGCCGTCCACACCCGTCCCGTTGTTCGAGCCCAAGGA
Source organism: Rhodospirillaceae bacterium (assembly GCA_965279655.1). Lineage (GTDB taxonomy): Bacteria > Pseudomonadota > Alphaproteobacteria > Rhodospirillales > Rhodospirillaceae > SCTM01. The sequence continues at coordinate 1,295,551 of OZ257255.1, read as the reverse complement.
CGAGGCCGGCGCAAAAGAAGAGGCGGCCACCTAAGGCCGATTAGCCCACGTCGCTCCACGAGACCAAGACACCCGCGACCCGCACCATCATCGTACATCCGCGTTTCAAATCGCGGCCCCAAGGGGGCGGCGAGGCGGGCGAGGCGCGTCATCGTGTCGACGAGGATGAACGCGCGCGCCTGGACGAGGCCATCGGCCTCGCCGCCGCGATCTCGCTCGAAGTCGTCCACGCCGAGACCATCACCCTGGCGGAACCGCGCGCGGCCACGCTCCTGGGCAGCGGTTCCGTGGCGCGCCTGGGCGACCTCGTGAAGGAACTTGAGGCGAAGCTCGTGGTGGTCGATGGGCACCTGTCGCCCGGCCAGCAGCGCAGCCTCGAGAAGGCTTGGAACGCGAAGGTGATCGACCGCACCGGCCTGATCCTGGAGATCTTCGGCGCGCGTGCGCGCACCCGTGAAGGCCAGTTGCAGGTCGAACTCGCCCACCTCGAATATCAGCGCAGCCGGCTGGTGCGCAGCTGGACCCACCTTGAACGCCAGCGCGGCGGCTTCGGCTTCCTCGGCGGTCCCGGCGAAACCCAAATCGAAATCGACCGCCGCCTGATCGGCGAGCGCATCGTGCGCCTCAAGAAGGAAATCGAGACGGTCACCCGCACCCGTTCGCTCCACCGTCAGGCCCGCGCCCGCGTGCCATATCCGATCGTCGCCCTGGTGGGCTACACCAACGCCGGCAAGTCGACGCTGTTCAACACGCTCACCAAGGCGGGCGTGGTGGCGCGGGACCAGCTGTTCGCGACCCTCGATCCGACCATGCGCCATATCAAGCTGCCGTCGGGCCGCAACGCCATCCTGTCCGACACCGTCGGTTTCGTTTCAAACCTGCCCCACGAACTGGTCGCTGCATTCCGTGCGACCCTCGAAGAAGTGCTCGAAGCGGATGTGGTGATTCACGTGCGCGACGTCTCCCACGAAGAATCCGACGCCCAGCGCCGCGACGTGGAAGAGGTCATGCGTCAACTCGGCATCGATCCGGAAAGCGGCGAACGTCCCGTGCTGGAAGCGCTCAACAAGATCGATCTCCTGACCGAAGAAACGCGGATGCAAGTTCTCGGCGGCGCGGCCCGCAGTCCGCGCTCCGTGGCGGTGTCCGCGGTCACGGGCGAGGGGCTTGAGGGTCTGTTGTCCACCGTGGATCGGGAGTTGTCCCGTGCCCGCCGATCCCTCGACGTTGCCGTGCCGGTGCATGACGGCGAGACCGTCGCCTGGCTCTATCGTCATGGCGAGGTCCTGTCGCGCCAGGACGGGGAAACGGAAACGCGCTTTACCGTGCTGCTCGATCCCGCCGACACCGCGCGATTGGAAAAGCGCGAAGACGTGCGTGTGCTTCACGCATGAGTCAGCTGGGCAGCGCCGCGCTCCACGAACGGGTCGTGGCCGCCCTCAAGGAGGTCTCAGGCGAGTCCATCGTGCCGCGCTTCAACAAGCTGCGGAAAGAGGACGTCCGCGCCAAGACCCACCCGGCCGATCTTGTCACCATCGCCGACGAGGAAGCTGAGCAGCGCCTCACGCCGATCCTGCGCGCCGCGTTGCGGGGATCGCGGGTGATCGGCGAGGAGAGTGTGGCGGCGGACGCCGGGCTGCTGCGGCTCCTGGAGGAAGATCAGCCGGTCTGGGTGATCGACCCGGTCGACGGCACCAGCAATTTCGTCAACGGCATCCCGCGCTTCGCCGTCATCGTTGCGCTGATCGCGCACGGCGAAACGATCATGGGGTGGATCCACGATCCGCTCACGGGAAATACCATTGCCGCGGAGCAGGGCGCCGGCGCGTGGAGCACCACTATCACCGGTGACGTGAGCCGCTGTGAACTGCCGCCCGCGCCGTCCGCGTTGAAGGAAATGACCGTGGCGCTGCATCCAAAGGCCTATGCACGGTCCCTCGGCCAATTCGCGCGCAATCTGCGCCAAGGCAGTGCCGCTCACGACTATTGGGCGCTGGCCGAAGGGCGCATGCACCTTCTCGCCTACCGCAAGATGAAGCCGTGGGATCACGCGGCGGGCGTGCTGATCCATCGCGAAGCGGGCGGCTACAACGCCATGTTGGACGGCGCGCCCTACCGGCCCGCGCATCCCGAACAGGAATGGTTGTTGTGCGCCCCCAACGACGCACTCTGGCGCGAGATCGCCGAGATGGCGGAGCGCTGAGCGCTCGATTTTCGTACGCCGTTTCGCTGCACCATTTCGCGGTACCGACGTTACCTCCGAGGTCGCCCTCTTATTAACCTCGGAGGCTTGAACATGATTGCAAGACCACTTCTTCTCGCCGTCGCTGGCGCGGCATTGTGCATCACACCGGTGCTCGCCGGCGGGACGGCCAGCAAGACCACAACCAGCAGCGCGGCGAACGCGGCGTGGTGCCGCAGCACGGAAGCCGGCTTGAGTAACCTCGACGCAACGAAGTGCGCGGAAAGAATGAACGCCGCGAAGACTGAATCCGAGCGCAAGGAAGTGCAGAGCGCTTTCCTGAGTGGCGGCAGCGCGGCGTCGCAGAGCTCCGGTGGCCGTCCCAGCACTGCGCCGAGCGGCACGAACACGACACCCAGCATGAAGCCCGACCTAACGACGCCGAGCACGACGTCGCCGCAATAGCATTTGATGATCTGGGTCCGGCGGGCGTTTCGGTCCGCCGGACGGGGTTCGGAAATTACTTCCGCTTCTTCGCCAGCGCGTCGAGTTCCGCGTCGTCGGCTCCGCTGGTGTCCTTCTCGACGTTGGTCGGTTCACCGCCGGTCTTCGGATCGATAGCCAGCTTGGCGATGAGGCGCGGCGGCACGTCGCGGAAATTGCGGATCTTCCAATCATACATGGTGTAGCCAGGCGTCGGCGACTTGCGCACGAATTGCGCATTGTGTTCCAGCACCTCCGCGTCGGTGACGATCCGGAACAGCCCTTGGGTGGTCATCCCGACCGCTTCGAGCTTGCTGGCGTATTGCCGGCCGGCGCCGGACCCGCCGACGGAGAAGTTGCCTTCTTCCGTGGTGCGCAGGCGGAAGACCGGCGCCTGGCGGCTGATGAACGTCACCATCTGGTGCGCGCCGAAGAAGCGGCCTTCCCGATAATACTTCACCTGGAAACGGCCGCGGCCCAGGGAGTTGACCTCCTTGAAACTCGAATCCCGCTTCAGCTGGTCGCCGTAGAGCTTGATGGTTTTCTGCGTTTCGGGACTGTCCTTGATCTTGCCGCGGGCGTATTCGCTGAAAAACGGCGCATTGGTCAGCACGCCGGTGTAGCTGATGCCGTAGGCGCCCAGCTTGGTGATGCGGATCTCGGCTTCGTACTGATCCGGCACGAAGCACGACGCGAAGGCCAGCGCGCAGGACACCGCGACCAGGGCATAGCCGGCGAGGCGGCGCAGGTTCATTTGCGCTCCTCGTGTTTGGCGGCGACCCACAGGGCTTCCATCTCGTCGAGGGTGGCCTGTTCGGGCGTGCGGCCTTGCGCGGCCAGCATCTCCTCGATGCGGCGGAAACGGCGCTCGAACTTGAGCGTGGTCCCGCGCAGTGCCATGCCGGGGTCGACCTCGGCCTTGCGGGCCAGGTTCACGCAGGCGAACAGCAGGTCGCCGATCTCGTCCGTGAGCCTTTCGGCGGAAGCGTTGGCCTCGAACTCCACCGCGACCTCTTCGAGTTCCTCGCGGATCTTGCCGACCACGTCCTTGGCCTCGGTCCAGTCGAACCCCACGCGCGCGGCGCGCTTCTGGAACTTCTCGGCCTGCTTGAGGGCAGGCAGGCCGGCGGGCAGATTGTCGAACACGCTCGGGGCCTTGCCTTCGGCAGCGGCTTTCGCAGCGCGCTCGGCCGCCTTGGTCGCTTCCCAGGCCGTGGTTTGGGCCGCGGCGTCGGCGATTTTCACTTCACCGAACACATGAGGATGACGCCGCACCATCTTGTCGGAAATGGCGGTTACCACATCCCCGAACGCGAACTGCCCGGCCTCCTCGGCCATGCGGGCGTGGAAGACGACCTGGAACAGCAGATCGCCCAGTTCATCCCGCAGCGCATCGATGTCGTTGCGCGAGATGGCGTCGGCCACCTCGTAGGCTTCCTCGATGGTGTAGGGGGCGATGGTGGCGAAGCTCTGCGCCACGTCCCACGGACACCCCGCCGACGGGTCCCGCAGCCGGGCCATGATGCCGAGCAGCGTGCGGATGTCGGTGGACGGGGCGTGATCGTCGGGCATTGCACCGGAGACTGATGAGAACGGCACCCGCCGTTCAGCTCAACTGGACGGCCTGCGGATAGTAGCGGATGTGGCGGCCGCCCTGCTGATCGTCGGGCGGCATCGCTGATCCAGCCCGCCGCCGGGGCTTGAAGAAGTGCGCGGCGACCTTCCGGCCACCATGCCACAGTTCGTAACCGTTATAGCCCGGCGCCGCGAGGGCGATCCGATGGGCTTGTTCCACGGCGCCGGCCTCGGTCTCGGTGGACAAGACCTCGGCTCGACGAACGTCATCGCGCTCGTCGTACAAAATCACGACATACAACAACACTGAAAATCCGCCCCATCTTAAGAGGGAATCAGAAAATCCCCGCCTCAATACTGCCTGCCTATTCGGCGGCGTTCAACGGAACCCGTTCAATGCACACCATTTTTCCGCATGGAGGGGAACCAGGACAGGATCTTGGTGCCGTCGAGCCAGACCTCGTAGCCGCTGGCGGCCGGATTGTCCTGGAGCAGCTTGGCGGCGTGGGCCCGCGCCTCGTCCCGACCGCGAGCGTCGACGGTATCCGCGCTCACCACCACGGCATCCTCAAGGTCGAATAACAACACAACATAGACGGCCATCGGGGTGTCCCGGGTATCCTTGAAGCGCGACCGGGAGGTCTGACACCCCCCGGCGAGACCCCAATCAGTACGCGCAATTGTACAAATCTGTTCGCGGTGAGAGAAGTCCTTCGTCACGAGCCGGTTGGAAATCGATGGTCCGCGGCGATCTCGGGGAGGGGGAGGTGTCCCCAGGAGCGCTGCTGTTTGACAACGATCATGGTGCTACTGCGTTCCCCCCGGCTGCTTGAAAATTAGACCGCGGCGATGCGCGCCGGCGGGTGCTTGCAGTCGTAGGACGACACGACCTGGCGACCTCGCAGCCACACCTCATAGCCCCAGGCGTCCAGTTCCTGGGCCCGCAGCATCGCCGCGGCGATGGCCCGGTTGTCGTCCGGCTGGCGAAGCAACTCAGCCTTGAGGACGTGGCAGTCGACATCGAGCAGGAGGCAGATGTAGTTCGCGTTCGCCATGGGGTTCCCGTGTCATTGGGCAGTGCGGCAGCCGAGACAACAACCTTGGGCGGAGTCGCGTTCCCGCGTTTCGTGAAACGCGCGCGCTAATTGCCGTGTTGGCGTCTGCCCACCGGGCCGCCGACCATGCGGCCGGCCGCTTTATGCCGCTCCGGGAAGAACTCCGCGACCTTGGATCCGTCCTGCCAGAGCTGAAAGCCCACGACACCGGCGCTTGTGTTCATGTGGCTCATGGCGCGTTGCATCGCCACCGCCTTTTTGGGCGCGGAAAACATCTCGGCGGCGCGCACCGCGTCGTCGGCGTCGAACAGCAAGCACGCGTAGTTCTGTTCGCGGTGAGACAGGGTCTCGAAGGTGGGAGAATCGTTTTCGTTCATGTCCCGCTATCGCTTGCGGCCATTGCCGCTCACGACAACAACTCTGAACGGCGGGCACCGTTCCTGTGCTTCTATAATATTATTTCGCGGCGGGCGTCAGTTCGCCCGGCGTTTCAAGGCGGTCTCCACCACCGCCGCCACGGGCGGATGCGCGTCGGTCTCGGTTTGCGGGAATGTGCTGCCGATCCGGCGGCCGTCCTGCCAGAGCTGATACCCGGCGAGGCGCGGGTAGGCGAGGGCCATGACATCGGCGATCGACATCGCCCGCTCGGGACTATTGGCCCGGATCAAGTGCGCCACGGACACCGTATCGTCCCAGTCGAACAGCAGAATCGTAAAGTCGCTTTGCGTCACCGTAGCCACCGCTCTCCATGGGCGCGAGAGCCCATAGCCAATACTCTTGCAACGGTCGAACGCTAAAGGTTGCGGAAGGTTTCCGGCCCCAATTGATATTGAGGCGCTTGATAATCAATCTGTATGGCGCGCTTCGCTCTGTCAGCAGCCGGCCCGGCGGGAGGCTTGCTCGACCAGCGCCAGGTACTCAGCACGGGGGGCCCGCGCCTGCGATGTGCCCACTGCCGGGCGCGTGTCGGGCACCACGTCCTTCGCCCGAGAGAACCACCGTACGATGCGTTCGACGGGGGCGTTTTGGTGTTCGGCCACGAGTTCTCTCCACGCAAGACGCACGGGACTTCACCCCGGGCGTGTCAGGACAACAACGGACGCCGGGAATAGTTCCACTGGTGAGGGCAGTTGTTTCGTGGTCAAAACAACCCTCAAGTATCGGGCCAAAGCCAAGAAATGAGCGATTTCCCCGGCCCCCCTCCGCACGCGATCGAGGACGCGCGGTATCGTCAGTTGGTGGAGTCCATCACCGACTACGCCATCTACATGCTCGATCTCGATGGGCGTGTCTCGAGTTGGAATCCCGGCGCGCGGCGCTTCAAGGGCTACGAAGCCGCCGAGATCATCGGGCAGAATTATTCGAAGTTCTTCTCCGAGGAGGACCGCGCCGCGGGCCTGCCGGCGCGCGCGCTCGCGATTGCCCGAAGCGAAGGACGGTTCGAGGGCGAGGGGTGGCGCGTCCGCAAGGACGGCACGCGCTTCTGGGTCAACGTGGTCATCGACACGATCCGCGATCCCGGCGGCGCAATCATCGGCTTCGCCAAGATCACCCGCGATCTCACCGAGCGCCGCGCGCATCAGGCGGCGCTCGAGCAGGCGCGCGAGGCGCTGTTCCAGGCGCAGAAGATGGAGGCGATCGGCCAGCTCACCGGCGGCGTGGCGCACGATTTCAACAATCTGCTGATGGCGATCATCAGCGGCCTCGAGCTCCTGCGCAAACGCGTCCCGGACGATCCGCGCGTCGCCCTGCTCTTGAACAACTCCATGGACGCGGCCAAGCGCGGCGTGAATCTGACCCGGCGCATGCTGGCCTTCGCCCGCCGGCAGGAATTGGCCATCACCCACGCGGACGTCGGCATGCTCGTGAACAGCATGGCCGACCTGATGGAGCGCTCGATCGGTCCCGGCATTGCCATCGAGAACGAGATCCCGCTCGGCCTGCCGCGGGTGCGGGTCGACGCGAACCAGCTCGAGAACGCGCTTCTCAATCTGGTGCTCAATGGGCGCGATGCCATGCCGCACGGCGGGAGCATCCGGATTTCGGCGCGCGTGGAAAATATCGCGGCGGCCCGCCCGGTTGACTTGCCCGACGGCGACTATGTCTGCCTTTCCGTGACGGACACGGGGCAGGGGATGGACGCGGCCACGCTGGCGCGCGCCGCTGAACCGTTCTTCACTACCAAGGGCGTCGGCAAGGGCACGGGGCTTGGCTTGTCCATGGTGCACGGTATGGCCGAGCAGCTCGGCGGGCGCATGACCCTCCAGAGCCGCGTGGGCGAGGGCACGACCGCGGAGCTTTGGCTGCCTGTCGCGCAAGCCGGCACGGCAGCGCCGCTCGCCGCGGCGCCGTTGCCGACAGCGGAGAGCACCTCCGAACCGCTCGCGATTCTCCTGGTCGACGACGACCGGCTCGTTTTGGTGAACACCACCGCCATGCTTGAGGAATTCGGCCACCGCGTGATCGCCGTGTCCTCCGCGCACCAAGCGCTCTCCGTGTTGCGGACGAAGGAGGCAGTCGACATCCTGGTCACCGATCACGCCATGCCGCAGATGACGGGCGCCGAACTCGCCGTGGCGGCGGCACAAATGCGGCCCGGCTTGCCCATGATGCTCGTCAGCGGCTATGCGGAATTGCCCGAGGGCGCCGGCCGCGGCCTGCGCAAGCTCGGCAAGCCGTTCACCATCGACGAATTGGAAGTCGCCATCGCCGCCGTCATCGACCCGGCATCCCGCCGCGCATAGGCGCGGCTGTCGAACACTTCAGCGCCGAAGGCTCAAAGCCTTTGCGGCGGCAGGAACGGAACGCCGTGGCCGAGATCGATCCAGTGCCGCGCCGTGCGCATGCGGTCGATCTGGGCGAGCTGAAGCGTGCGTCCAATCCCCGGCGGGGTGAGGTGGAAGGCCGCGATCAAGGGGCGTCCATCGTCGCCCGCGGCCAGCGGCACCGACACCGTATCCGCCTCGAAGGTGTTCCGATGGTCCAGGTCCCGCGCCGACCAGCGCGTCCACATGCCGCAGCGGAAGTTCCGCAGCATGGTGTAGTTCCGCGACAGGGTGGAGCACTCGGCCTCGGTGTGCTCCCGGTTGGTGTTCATGCCCAGCGGAAAATAGCCCACGGACACCACGCCCGGCGGCAGCGCCTCGACGTAGTTCCCGCGCAAATCGAAGGTGGTCACCAGAACGCTGTCGAGCAGGTCCTGGTCCGCATGGGCGCACAGGGCGTCGAGGGCGGGAAGTCTGCCCGGCGCCGCCAGCACCTCGGCTTGGCGCCAGGCCGTGACGGCGCGCTGGGACCGGGCCGGCGCTTGTGTCTCGAACAGGACCGACATGGACTGACCGGCTATCCCCCAAATGGATGGGGACTGTCCCTGAGTTGTGCTGACTTGAGAAGAGGCGCCGGGAATGCGCCCACATATCGATCAAGTGGAGGCCGGGCCCCTAGGCGCGGTACCGCGGACCCGCCAGCACCGCCGCCGTATCGATATCGGGAATCCGGACAACCCTTTGATCGGCCTGCCAAAGCTCGAATCCGAGCAGGTCCTGGCTGCGCGCGCCTTCTGCGGCGGCGGCGATCGCGGTTTCAATGGAATGCGCCTCGATCGTGCTGGTGCCGCGCACGATCCCGTATTTATCGGTGTAAAGGCAGACGTATGCGTCCATCGGTCGAAACCCCTGGGGGGATAATCGCGTTTGGACACTAATGTTCCATTACGTTCGTCCATTTTCCCAAATTGCCAAGGGGCGCCCCATGCTGATGGCCTGCTGCAGCGAGATATGTTTCCCGGTCCTGGCCGCCGTTGCGGCGCTGGGCTGGTTCTTGTGGCTGCTGACGTTGAGCCGTTGGGTCAGGGGGAATGAGGTTGAGAAGGGCGTGCCCGTGGACCGCACCCCGGCGGCGGCGCTCGCCAAATAGCAAATTTCGAGTCGATAAGTATTACCCACAACTAACCTCGCCGTGCGATTTCGCGTAAGCGAAGCGCTCCATTCGGGAATCCGGAGAGGGGCCAGATGAAGCCGTTTGTTCTCTTGCTGAAATTTCCGGACCGCATGCAAGCTCAGACCATCGATGCGGACACGCCCGAAGCAGCGCGCGAAATGGCCATGGGCATACTCAGTCACCACCCGGAAACGACCGGGTACGAGTTGTGGCATGGTGGAAAGATTATACATCAGCACCACATTGCACACCCGGATGGCCCTCCGGGAAGTCGACGCTCCTAGACCGCAGGGACGGACCCAGAAGTGGCTCGGCGTCCCTCAGACGCCGGGACCGGCTTTGACGGGTGCGCGCGGCGCATGGCTGCGCTCCGCCAACTGCCGTTAAGGGCGCTTGGGCAACACGCCGAGGGTGGATGGGCCTCGGCTGCAGTGCTCTGAAAGCCAGCGCACCGGCGCATACGTACAACCCCGAATGGCTGGCCTCCGGATGCCCCCTTAGCTTGCGGCCTATTGAGCTCCGGGTGAGAGGTCTGAGCGCGTGCCTGCCTACAGCGTCTACAAGGTCACCGGACGCGAATGGCTCGCGAGCTTTGCGCAGCGTGATGACGCGCTCGAATTTGCAAGGTCTATGAGCGTCAGCTCGGGCGGGTGCGACTTTCTGGTGGAGTACGTCAGCGAAAGGGAAGCAGTCGCAGTCGCTGTCGTTCGAGAAAGGCAAATCATCTTTGCCCAGTAGGGTATCGTTGAGGGCTGTCATAATCGGCCCTCGGCAGCATCGGTCTCAGCCGTTCGCAGCCGACCGACCAGGTCGGACTTGTCCGCCAGGATTTTGACGACGGTCGGCTGGCTTATGCCCAGCCATTTGGCGATCTGTGCTGGCTGCGGAGGCGAACGCTCATGGCGTGCCTCCGAACCCGGAAAGAGGGTGTCGGGAGAGCGGTTTACGGCGACGCGTTCGGCCTAGGTCAGCCCAGGCTGATAAACGTGTTTGTCGCATAATGTATATTATGAGTTATATAGAATGGCAGTTTTCCGCGGAAAACTGCCTATCGCGTTCGTTGTGAAACGATAACGAAACATCTCCCCTCAGTCGTCGTTTCTCTCTGGCTGGGGGAATTGGACGCGATGGAAGATTTCATCTGTCTGCTCACCGATCGGTACGGCATCGTCCGGTCGACGTCCACGATCGAGGCCGACACGCTCACGCTGGCCATCGGGATGGCGCGAACTCATGCTCGGCAACGCGAGTTCGCGGGCTTTGAGCTCTGGCAGCACGAGCAACGCCTGTATCGTGGCTCCGTCGAGGACGCCAATAGCGACATCCCGATCTGATTGCCCGGCGTTCCGTCATTCTTAGCGCGTTGGCCGCGCTTATGCGCTTCTCGGAACAATTGCCGAGGGCTACCGTTGCTCTAGCCCGCACTCCAGACCCCAGCCCATGTGGAAAATCCATACCGCCGTCGTTCTCCCAGCTGTGATCCTGCTGCTTGTTGGGCTGTCGGGCGCGTACTGGATTTCCGGCAGCATTTTCGATCGGTTGCTGGGCGATCTGGATATCTGGCTTCAAGGCGGATTGTCCTATCCGACCCTGGCGGCGTTGGCGCTGGGCTTCCTGCTGGCCTATGGCGTCTTCGGCCTGCTGCTGCTGACCAAGTACTTCAGCCTCATCCGCTGGCTGGTGCGCCTGAGCGACCTGTGGACCGACGGCGTCGCCGCCCATGCGGACGGCCAGGCGCTCGCCACCGACGCCCAGGTCTCGGCCTGGGTCGAGCGGCGTTACGCCGGGTGGCACAATCGGGTGCTGGATGCCCTGGAGGCGGTTTCGCCCCAGGAGGGCCTCTTCTTCGCCGCGACGACCGAAGGCACCGCGCCGGCGGAGTCCGCCGGTGTCGCCGATGGCTCAGGGAACGGTCTGGGTACCTACCGCAGCGCCTTCCACCGGACCAACGTCCAGGCCATGGGCCTGGAACTCGCCAAGCTGCGCACGATCATCGATCGCCAACAGGCCCGGCTGAACCCCGTGATCGCCGCCTTCGTGATGCGGCTGCAGGGCCTCCAAGGTCAGACCTTCGGCCACATTCCCCGGGCCCGTGAATCCACGGCCGCCCGGGGAAGTTGACCGAAACGCTGACCCGAGAACTTAGGCGGCGGCCGACGACGACACGCTCTGCTGTGTCGGGGTCGAAACCGGGGTGGCGTACTTCTCGGCCGCGTCACGCGCGCCTTCGATCAGCAGCGAATGGATCGATACACGGCGGTCGAAGGCGATCTGCCGCAGGGCTGCGTGCAGGTCGCGATCCAAGCGGACGGACGTCATTACGAGGGATTGGGTCATGGGTGCCTCCGGGGGTAAGCGGAACGGGCGCACTATGACCCCATCATTTCGCACCACTAAAGCGCGATATTTTTCATCGCTCCGGGAACAAAATCGCGGGCACTTACACCTCGAAGTGCATGCCGTCGAAGGCCGGCGTCACGCCCACCGGCAACTTGACCCGCAGCGTGTCGTAGTCCATCGCGTTAGACATGTGAGTTATCACGCTGCGGCGCGGCTTTATGCGCTCGATCCAGCCGAGCGCCTTGTCCAGATGCGCGTGCGTCGGATGCGGCATTTCCTGCAATGCGCCGACGATCCACGCGGACAGGCCCGTGAGTTGCGGAAATATCTCATCGGTAAAATCTAAGACATCAGTTGAGTAAGCGACGTCATTGATGCGGTACCCGAGCGTCGTCGAATAGCCGTGGCTCTGCGGAAACGCGCGAATCGAAAGGGTGCCGATCCGGAAACTTTCGGCGCCGATGACGTTGGCGATCAGCCACGGCTTGAAGAAAACCTCGCCCGGCGGAATGCCCTCGAAGGCATAGTCGAAGCGGGTTTCCAGAACCTTCAATGTCTCCGGATCGCCATAGATCGGGATCGGCGCGCGCATCAGCCGATTGATCTCGCGCAGCTCGTCGATCCCGTGGATGTGATCCGCATGGCCATGGGTGAACAGCACCGCGTCCAGCCGCTTCACGCCGGCATCCAACAACTGTTCGCGCAGGTCCGGCGAGGCGTCGATCAACACCGTGGTCTCGCCGTCTTGCACCAACACCGACGCCCGCCGCCGCCGGTTCTTCGGGTTGGTGGGATCGCAATGCCCCCACCCCCCCGCGATCGACGGCACCCCGGGCGCGGACCCACATCCGAGAATGGTGACTTTCATGCGCGGACCTTATTAGCCCCTCCCCCTTGTGGGGAGGGGTTGGGGTGGGGGTGTTTTCGCTTTCCGTTTACGCCGCGGCCTTCTTGAACAGCGCGAAGAAATTCGCCGTCGTGCGTTCCGCCAGTTCTGCGGCGCTGATGTTCTTCAAGCCCGCGACGGTCGCCGCCGTATGCGCCACATAGGCGGGCTCATTGGTCTTGCCGCGATACGGCACCGGCGCGAGATACGGGCTGTCGGTCTCCACCAGCAGCCGCTCCAACGGCACCGTCTTCACCACATCCCGCAAGGCGTCCGCCTTCTTGAAGGTGACGATCCCGGAGATGGAGATGTAGAGCCCCAGGTTCACCGCGAGATCCGCCAGTTCCTGGCCGGAGCTGAAGCAATGGATCACCCCGGTGAAGGCCCCTCGCCCCATCTCGTCTGTCAGGATTGCGGTCATCTCCGGGTCCGCGTCGCGCGTATGGATGATGACCGGCAGCCCCGCCTCGCGGCTGGCGGCGATATGGGCGCGGAACGACCGCTCCTGCTGATCGCGCGGGCTGTGCTCATAGAAGAAATCGAGCCCGGTCTCGCCGAACGCGACCACCTTCGGATGCTGCGCCTTGTCGATCAGCTTTGCCGCGTCGACCGAGATCTCCGTTGCGGCGTCATGCGGATGGATGCCGACGCTGCAGCTCACCTCGGGAAACTTCTCCGCCGTCGCCAGCACCTTGTCGAAGGTGCTCATCTTCGTGCTGATGGTCAGCAGATGCCCCACCCCCGCATTCCGCGCCCGCGCCATCACGCCTTCGATATCGCCCGCGAGTTCCGGGAAATCGAGATGGCAGTGGGAGTCCACGAGGGGACGATTTGTTGAGAGCGCCATTAGCGCAACCCCACCCACAGCCTGTCATCCCGGCCAAGCGAAGCGCGAGCCGGGATCCAGGGTTTCATGCGCCAGTGTTCGTTACCCTGGATCCCGGATCGCGCCGGCCGATGGCCGGCTTGTCCGGGATGACAGGATTTGCATGTGGTAAGGGCGTGCACGATCACCCCTTCCCGCCCACCTTCGGTTCCCCATACCGCGGGAACACGCCCTGCGGGGTCGGCAACGTCGTGCCGCCCTTCAGCGCATGCTCCTGCGTCAGGTGCTTGAACGTGCGCGCATCCGCCGGCACCGCCAGCTGATCGAGCATCTTCGCCGCTGACTCCGGCACGAACGGCTGCATCAGCACCGCGATGTGGCGCACGGTTTCCGCCAGCACCCACAGCACGGTGTTCATCCGCGCCGGATCGGTCTTGCGCAGCGCCCACGGCGCTTGCTTGTCGACATAGGCATTGGCTTCGCGCACGACGATCCAGATGGTTTCGATCGCATCGCCGAAGGCCTGCCGGTCGAACGCAGCGCGGCAGTCTTCCAGCATCCCGGCGGCATGGGCGAGCAGCACTTCGTCCTGAGTCGCAAGCGCGCCGGCCTCGGGCAGCACGCCGCCCAGGTTCTTGCCGATGAACGACAGGAAGCGCTGCGCCAGGTTGCCCAGCTCATTCGCGAGTTCGCCGTTGACGCGCTGCGCCATTGCCGCCTCGCTGAAGTCGCCGTCGTTGCCGAAGGGCACTTCGCGCAGCAGGAAATAGCGGAACTGGTCGAGCCCGTATTTCTCCACGAGCGCATCGGGAACGATGGCATTGCCCAGGGACTTGGACATCTTCTGTCCTTCGACCGTCCACCAGCCGTGGGCGTACACGCGCTTCGGCAGCGGCAGGTCCGCCGCCATCAGGAACGCCGGCCAATACACCGCATGGAAGCGGATGATGTCCTTGCCGATCATGTGCGTCGCGTTCGGCCAGAACGCCGTCATCTCCGGCGTCGCGTTCGGATAGCCGAGTGCCGTGATGTAGTTCGTCAGCGCGTCGATCCACACGTACATGACGTGCTTCTCGTTGCCCGGCACGGGCACGCCCCAGGTGAACGTCGTGCGCGAGATCGACAGGTCCCGCAAACCGCCGGCGACGAAGCTACGCACCTCGTTCAGGCGGCTCTTCGGCCCGACGAAATCCGGGTTGGTCTCGTAGAGGGCCAGCAGTTTGTCCTGCCACTTGGACAGATCGAAGAAGTAGCTCTCCTCCTCCACCCACTCCACCGGGGCGCCGGTCGGGGCGAGCTTCTTGCCATCCGGCGCGGCGGTGAGTTCCTCTTCGTCGAAGTAGGCTTCGTCGCGCACGGAGTACCAGCCGGAATACTTGTCGAGCCGGATATGGCCGTTGGCCTCGAGCTTCTTCCACAGCGCCTGGCAGGCCGCGATGTGCCGCGGCTCCGTGGTGCGGATGAAATCGTTGTTGGAAATATTGAGGGTCTTCGCGAGATCGCGGAAGACCTGCGAGTTCGCATCCGCCAGCGCCTGGGGCGTAGTGCCCTTGTCTTCCGCGACCCGGGCGACCTTTTGGCCGTGCTCGTCCGTGCCGGTCAGGAACTTGACGTCAAACCCGTCCAGCCGCTTGAACCGCGCCAGCACGTCGCAGGCAATTGTCGTGTACGCGTGCCCGATATGGGGCCGATCGTTCACGTAGTAGATCGGCGTGGTGATAAAAAATGCGGCCAAGACAACGCGCTCCGGGAATTCTGGAGGCTGGATATACCCCCCGCTTGTCACCCCGGACAAGGCGCGTGGCGCTGTGGCCTGCGCCTCCCCCCCCAATTGTCACCCCGGACAAGGCGCGCGCTTGCGCGCCGCGATCCGGGGTCCAGGGTAACGCGATGACTGAGACTGGAACCCTGGATCCCGCCCGCCGGCCGCAGGCCGGCCTTACAAAGAGGCGCGCCTTCGCGCGCATCGCTCCGCTCGGCCGGGATGACCGACGTTCCCACTGCACACACCGCGATGTTGGACGCCCCGGCCTCGCCGCACTAAAGTTCCGCGTTTGTTCTTTTAAATCGTAGATCTGGAACCCTCGCCCGCAAATTTTCCGCGCGTATTTCGCGCGATAAAACGCGCGGGCGAACCATGGTTTTTGGCCTGGTTTCGCGCGTATTGGCTTCTTCAGCCGCGCGTAATCCCGAAATTTCCACCGCCTATTCACCGCCAAACCATGCGGTGAGCGTCCTACGCCGCCCGGCCCTGTGCCGTGGCTTCGAGGCTGAGCAGGATGCTGAGCAGCATCCGCTTCTTGTCGACGTTCACCGCTTCGGCGCGGCCCGCCATATGACCGATCTGGGCCCAGGCGTCCGCCCAGGCCGCCGGCGGCGCCACCGACAGCAGCCGCCGCGCCAAATCCCGCTCGCCCGGTGCGACTTCCGGGGCGCTCGCCAGCGCGTCCCGGGCGCCGAGGGCGACCATGCGCGCCAGCCACCAGTTCAACAGGCCGGTCAGGGTGCGGAACGCATCCCCGCGCAGGGCCTTTTCGCTGAGCGCGTGGAGGCGGGTGATGTTGAGGCGCGGGAGATCCCCGAGGATCGCCATCAGGTCGCCGAACAGTTCGACGCCGCCCTCCTCGTCCAGTTCCAGCGCGCGGCCGATGGAGCCGTCCGCCAGGATGCTGAGCGAGGCGACCTCGGCCGGCTTCAGGGACGGGCGGTAGCGATTGAGCAGGATCGTGACCTGCTGGGACGTGAGCGGCTTGAGGTCCAGGCGGCGGCAGCGCGAACGGATGGTCGGCAGCAGCCGGTCCGGGTTGTGCGCCACCAGGAACAGCAAGGCGCGCTTCGGCGGTTCCTCGAGCACCTTCAGCACCGCGTTCGCGGAGTTCGGGTTCATCTCGTCGGCGGCGTCGATGACGATGGCGCGCCACGCACCCTCCGACGGCGTCATGGACAGGAAGCTGCCGATCTCGCGAATGTCGTCGATGGCGATGCTGGTCTTGCGCTTGGTCTGCTTGGAGTCCGTCCAGGCGCGCTCGACCGAACGGAAGTCGCCATGCCCCATCGCCGCGACGCGTTTGAAGATCGGATGTTCGGGACTCATCTTGAGATTGGTGGGCGGCGGCGGTCCGCCGAACATGTCCGGCGCCGCGGGCTCCGCGATTTGGGTGAGCGCGTGCCGCGCCATGCGATAGGCCAGTGTCGCCTTGCCGATGCCGCGCGGGCCGCAGATCAGCCACGCGTGCGCCAGTCGCCCGCCGCTCCAGGCGCCGAGGTAATCGCGTTCCGCCGCCTCGTGCCCGATCAAGTCCGGGTTGAGGCGCGGATGCAGGATGTCAGGATCGCGCTCGGCCGGCATTGAAGACTCTGATTTCGCACGCGACCAGGGTTGCCGCGAGGATGTCGTGATGCACTTGCTCAACAGGGCGATTGGCGTCGATCACACGGCAGCGTCCCGGCTCCGCGGCGGCGATGGCGCGGAAGCCGTCGCGCAGGCGCTGGTGGAACACAACCGCCATGTTCTCGTAGCGCGTCTCATTCCCCGCGCGCGCGCCGGCGCGGGCCAGCCCCACCTCCACCGGCAGATCGAGGATCAGCGTCAGGTCCGGCTGGAAGTTGCCGGCGATCGAGCGATAAAGCTGCGTCAACGTCGCGCGGTCGACGCCGTGGCCGTAGCCCTGATAGGCCATCGTGGAATCGGCGAAACGATCGGAGATCACGACCTTACCCTGGGCCATCGCGGGCTGGATCACCTTGGTCAGATGATCGCGCCGCGCGGCGGTGTTGAGCAGCGCTTCGGTCATCCCGTCCCAACGGTTCGCGTCGCCCTGCACCAGCAGCGCGCGGATTGCCTCCGCGCCCGGCGAACCGCCCGGCTCGCGAGTCAGCACAACCTCATGCCCGCGCGTGGTCAGCGCTTCGCGCAGCATCTTGGCTTGGGTGGACTTGCCGCCCCCCTCGCCGCCTTCAAGTGTGATGAATACGCCCCGGGCCATGGCTGGACCTTAGCAGGGCTACTGCGCCGTTGCAGCCTTCGGTGCAGCAGGTGCCGGAGCGGCCGGCGCGGCGGCCGGCGCGGACGCAGAGGTCTGCGGCGGGCCGACAAAGATGTAGCTCGCCGCGGCCTTCAAGCGGCCGAGGAAGCCGAGCCGGTCCACGTCCGCCGCCGCTACGATCGGCACTTCGATCGGCGCCATGTCCTTGCCGGTGACGATCACCTTGCCGACTTCCGTTCCCTTTTTGACCGGCGCGGGGAGCGGACCTTGATAGACCACTTTTGCTTCCAGCGACTGCGCGGCCGAGCGCGGCACGGTGACGGTCACGTCCGACGCGATCGACAGCGGCACCGTCGCCTGCGCGCCGAGCCACACATCCGCGTCGGTCACCGCTTCGCCGACCTTGAACAGTTCCTTGTTCACGAACTCGCGGAAGCCCCAGTCCATCAGCTTCGAGCTTTCCTCGTCCCGATCGCGCATGCTGTTCATGCCGTTGAGGACCACGATGATACGGCGCCCGTTGCGAACCGCCGATCCGGTCAGTCCGTATCCCGCCGCTTCGGTGTGGCCGGTCTTCAATCCGTCCGCGCCGCTGCCGACGCGGTACAGCAGCGGATTGCGGTTGCCCTGCGTGATGTTGTTGTAGGTGAACGAGGTCTCCGCATAGAGCGGATAGTACTCGGGGAAGTCCAGGATCAGCCGCTTGGCGAGGATCGCGAGATCCCGCGCGGTCATGTAGTGCTGCTCGTGCGGCAGGCCGGTCGAGTTGGCGAAGTGGCTGCCGGTGAGTCCCAACTCCTTCGCCTTCTTGGTCATCTCGTCGGCGAAGGCTTCCTCGCTGCCGGATTCACCTTCGGCGAGCACGATGCAGGCATCGTTGCCGGACTGGATGATCACGCCGCGCAACAGGTCCTCGACCTTCACCTTCTCGCCCGGATTCAGGAACATGGTCGAGCCGCCGCTCGCCGCGCCGCCGGTCTTCCATGCGAACTGGCTGACGGTGAGTTCGTCGGTCATCCGCAGCTTGCCGTTCTTGAGGGCGCTGTAGGTCATGTAGGTCGTCATGAGCTTGCTCATGGACGACGGCGGCATCTTCTCGTCGGCGTTCTTAGCATCCAGCACCGCGCCGGTCTGGGCGTCGATGATGATGTACTGACGAGCCTTGATGTCGAGGCCCTGGCCGGGCGCGGCGGCCTGCGTCGAGAACGCAAAGAGTGCAGCGATGAGGAAGGTGGAGATGCGAGTCATGACAATCCGGAAGTGAACTCAGTAACGCACGATCTGGGCATTATCGTAGCCATACTCTTTGACCCGCCCAAGCAGAGCTTGTGCCACGTCGTCGTCGGCCAGCGGACCGAGCCGCACGCGGTAGAGTTGTTTATTGTTCACCGTCACCGGCAGCACGAAGGCATTGCCGAATTCCTTCAGTTCCTGCTCCAGCCGGTGCGCATTGCTGACGTCGGTGAAAGCTCCGGCCTGCAGGTAGATGCCCGGCCCGGACGCGGCGGGTGGCAGCGCGGGCACCGTGCCCTGGCCGGAGACGGTCTTGGGGGCACCCTTGAGGTTCGTGGCCGGCTTCGGCGCCGGCAGTGCCGCGGCGGTGATCTTCGGCTTCGGCTTGGCGGCGGACCGCGGGGCCACATCGGTCATGGTCGGGGGCGCGAGCGCGCTCGCGGTCACGACCTCGCGCGGCGCTGCGGCGACTTTCGGCATCTCGCCCGGGTTCACGCGCAGGGCTTGGTTCTTGAGCGTCAGGCTCTCTTCGGCGTCGATCTCGACACGCACGCGGGCAATCCCGGCCATGTCGTAGCCGAGCAACTGCGCGGCGCGGCGCGACAGGTCGATCACGCGCTTGCTCTTGAATGGGCCGCGGTCGTTGATGCGCACCTTCAACTCGCGGCCGTTATCGAGATTGGTGACCTTCACCACGCTCGGCATCGGCAACGTCGGGTGGGCGGCGCTGATGGAGTTCATGTCGAACTTCTCACCGTTGGCCGTGCGCTTGCCGTGGAAGTCGTCCCCGTACCAGGACGCCACGCCCTCTTCCCGGTAGGCGTAATTCTCCGCCGGGTAATACCAAACCCCGTCGATCTGATAGGGATTGCCGACCTTATAGATGCCGCCTGCCGGGGTTTGCGCGGCTTGGGGCGGCGGAATGACGGGGGCATGGGTCACCGCCCGATTGGTGGTGCCGCAAGCCGCCAACATGCCGCAAGCGCCCAAGAAGGCGGCCCGCAGCCACAGGTTCCCCGCCGTCATGGATCCCCAACTCTAGATGATGTAACCCAGCGCCGTGTAGCGCCCTATGGGTGGTATCTTACCGGAGAACCGTGGCGACTCGCAAGAAAAGCCGGGTTTACGGAGCCGCAAGCCCCGCGGCCTGGGTCACGGCCGCAACGACCGCACGGCTGGCATAGCCGTCCGGAACCAGTTTGCGTGTGCGCTGGAAGGCTCGGATGGCTTGGCGGGAGGACGCCCCGATGACGCCGTCGGGCTCCGCCGCGAGGTGTCCGAGGCGGCGAAGGCCTTCCTGGAGGGATGTGACCTCTTCCCGGCGCAGCGGCTCCTCCGTCTTCTTCGGACCCGACAGCGCGGGCGCCCCGGTCAGGCGATCCGCCAAATGCCCGACGGCGATCGCGTAGAAGGTGGAGCGGTTGTATTTGAGGATCGCGCGGTAGTTCTCATAGACCAGGAACGCCGGCCCACCGATGCCCTGGGGCAGAACGACGGCCGCCGGGACGTCTTGCTGGGGCAGCAGCGTGCCGTCGACCTGTCGGATCCCGAGGTCGGACCACTGCGGCAGCGTCTTCACCGTCTCCGCCGCGTTGATGTCGATACTGGCGAGATTGGCGTCGAAGTCCTTCGGCAGCGCGACTTCCCTGCCCCATGTGCGCGCGCCGTTCCAGCCGATGGATTTGACGTAATTGGCGGTGGACGCCAGCGCATCGGGCACGTCGGTCCAGATATTCATGCGCTTGTCACTGTCTTCATCGACGGCATAGCGCAGGAACACCGACGGCATGAATTGCGTCTGTCCCATGGCGCCGGCCCACGACCCTTGCATCTCCGCGACCGAGATATGACCGCGGTCGAGAATCGTAAGTGCGTTGAACAATTCGGTGCGGAAGAACTCCGCCCGGCGCCCGTCGTAGGCGAGCGTGGCGAGCGCGGCGATCACCGAGAAGCCGCCCGTGTTCTTGCCGAAGCTGCTTTCCATGCCCCAGAAGGCGACCAAGAACCGGCCGGGCACACCGTATTGGCTTTCCAGACGCTTCAGGAGCGCCGCATGGGTTCGCATCATGGCCTGGCCATCGGCAACGCGCTTGGCCGTCACCGCGCCGTCGAGATAGCGCGAGAAGGTCTGGGTGAATTCCGCCTGTCGGCGGTCGAGTTCCAAGACCCGCGGGATCGGCGTGACGCCGGTCAATGCCGCATCGACGGTGGCGCGAGAAATCCCCCGGTTGAGCGCATCGGTGCGCAGCTGCGCGAGCCAGGCGTCGAACCCCGGTTTGATCGCCACGGGACCTTGGGAGGCCGGCGGTGGCGCTGGCCCGGGTACGGGAGCCGCGGGGGCCGGTGCCGTGGATTGGCAGGCGCTCAGGAGAACGGCGCTCAGAACCGCGAAACACCAGCATTTTGTCCACAAACGAGGCATCAGGTGGCTGTCTCCAAGGCGTTTGAGCTGCACTCTAATCATATACGCCGGCCTGCTGTCACTGCGGGCTGGCGTGTGGAATTGGGGCCGTCCTTCCGGTACACTTCGCGCGGTTTGATCGTAAACGTCAACGTCCCCAGAGGCTTGCAACGATAGCCGGGGCGTGACGCAAGGGGGCTTTGCTATGCAGTGGGTTCAACAGGAAAAGTTCGCCTACGGGAGCCGCGGCGAAGAAGCGCCGGTTGTCCAGAGCAACGGTGTTTTCGGCGACTGGTTCGCCAACATGTTCGCCGCGGTGTTCATGTTCACCACGCCGCTGCTGATTGGAATCTATGTCGTCGGGTTGTTCGCGCTGGTGATCGTGCGCACCTATTTCGAGAACCCCGTGAAGATGTTGGGCCAAGGCTTGGTCTACGCCTACGCCATGATCCAAACCTACGCCCTGTTCAAGGCGTCCAACTACGTTTTGCAATACACGCCTGAGGGCTGGCTGGTCACCTTCAAGAGCTTCTGGTTCGCGATCATGTTCACCGTGATCATGGTCTGGGGCGTCAGCATGGTGTTGCAGTACGTCTTCACCCTGCTGATGACCGTCGGCCTGGGCACGCTGCTCGGCCGGCTCGCGCCGACAAAGATGCTCGACAAATTCCGCGCCAGCGACAAAGAGCTGGAGGAAATGGACGGCGGCACCGCGAAGAACCCCAAGAAGCAGAACACCGCGATCATGTTCACCGACATCGTCGGCTATTCGGCGCAGATGGGTAAGAACGAAGCCGCGATGGTGGCGAAACTGCAGATCCACAATGAGATCATGCGCAACCAGATCGTGCGTAACCGCGGCACCGTCATCAAGACCATCGGCGACGCGTTCATGGTGCGCTTCCGCTCCGCCGAAAGCGCCGTGCAGTGCGCGCTCGACTGTCAAAAGGCGATCGGCACGTACAACAAGACCAAGACGCCGGAAGACCAATTCCACATCCGTATCGGCTGCCACATGGGTGAAGTCATCCACACCGGCACCGACGTGTTCGGTGAGGGCGTGAACATCGCCGCGCGCATTGAACCGAAGTGCGATCCGGACGGTATCTGCGTGTCCGACGTGATCGCGAACGCCGCACGCAATAAGGTGCCGGCGCACTTCTCCTCCATCGGCCGCCTGCCGATGAAGAACATCGCCAATCCGCCGGAACTGTTCAAAGTCTTCGCGGTCGAAGAACAGCAAGGCGCGAAGGTAGCGAAAGCCGCCCCGGCAGCGCCCGGTGCGAAGGGGCCTACGGCTCCCGCCGCGAAGGGTGCCGCGGCTCCAGCCGCAGCAAGCGGTACTCCGGGCGGTACGTTCAAGATTTGATGTCGTCTCCCATCGTTGTGCGCCAACTCGTCCGAGCAATTGCGGTTGGGTTGATCGCGTTCGCCTGCCCTGCCCTTGCCGCCGAGAAGATCGTCCTCGGGACCGACTGGCGCGCCCAGGCGGAGCATGGCGGCTACTATCAGGCGCTGGCGGAGGGTCTTTACGAGAAAGCCGGCCTTGATGTGACGATTCGCCAAGGCGGACCTCAGGTGAATCACGCGCAACTGCTCGCGGCCGGACGCTTAGATATCAGCATCTCGCCGAACTCGTTCATTCCGCTGAACTTCATCGCCCAGAACATTCCCATGGTCGCGGTGGCGGCGCTGTACCAGAAGGACTCCGCGGTCCTCATCGCCCATGCGGGACAAGGCAACGACACACTCGCCGCGCTGAAGGGCAAGAAGATCATGATCTCGCCGGAAACCCGCGTCGGGTTCTGGCTCTTCTTGAAATCCAAGTATTCTTTTAGCGACGAGCAGATCGCGCCCTACACATTCAACCTCGCACCGTTCCTTGCGGACCCTAAAGCAATCCAGCAAGGACTGCTGACCAGTGAGCCATTTCAGATCGAACGGGCTGGCCAGAAGCCGGTCGTGATGCTGCTCGCGGACTCCGGTTATACAAGCTACGGCTCCGTGATCACGACCTCGCGCAAGCTGGCGTCGGAGAAGCCCGAGGTGGTGCGCAAGTTCGTCGCCGCGAGCATCAAGGGTTGGATCGACTATTTGAATGGCGATCCCTCGAAGGCCAACGCGCTCATCAAGCGCGACAACCCGGACATGACCGATGAACTCATCGCTTACAGCCGGGCCAAGATGAAAGAATACGGCATCGTCGACTCCGGGGATGCAAAGTCCGGCGGCGTGGGCGCGATGACCGATGCGCGCTGGAAAGCGTTCTTCAATCTGATGGCGGCGAGCGGACTCTATCCGAAAGACATGGACTACCGCCGCGCCTTCACCACCGACTTCCTGCCCAAGGAACCGATCCGTTGACCGATGCAGCGGTCACGCTGCGCGGCGTCGCCAAGACCTTTCCCACCGGCACCTCCGCGCTTGCGCCCGTCGACCTCTCCATCGCTGCTGGCAGCTTTGTGAGCCTTGTCGGTCCCTCCGGCTGCGGCAAATCCACATTGTTGCGCATGATCGCCGGCTTGCTCGACCCGAGCGCTGGCGAGGTTTCGCGCACATGGCCCGCAGGTCCCCGCGGCATCGGCTTCGTGTTCCAGGATGCGACCCTGATGCCTTGGGCCGACGTGGCGAAGAATGTCAGACTGCCGCTGGAGATTGCGGGGTTGCCCCAGGATAGTGTTACCGAGGCCATCGCCCGGGTCGGCCTCGATGGCTTTGCGCACAGCTATCCGCGCGAACTGTCCGGCGGTATGCGCATGCGCGCCTCCATCGCGCGCGCCATCGTCGCGAAGCCGTCCGTGCTGCTCATGGACGAACCGTTCGCCGCGCTCGATGAGTTCACTCGCTTTCGCCTGAACGACGATTTGCTGGCGCTATGGCAGGCTAATCGTTGGACGGTCATCTTCGTTACCCATTCCATCCGCGAGGCGGTATTCCTGTCCGAGCGAGTCATCGTGATGTCGCCGCGTCCCGGGCGCGTGGTCGCGGATATGCCGATCTCGTTTAGCCAACCGCGCACAGCAGCCTTGCGCGATGACCACGTCTTCACGGACGCCTGCGCCCGCGTCGGCGCTGCCTTGGGTGAGGCGCAAGCGGCATGAAGCGGCTTCTGCCCATCCTGTTCGGCGTCGCGGTGCTTGCCTTGTGGGAAGCCGCGGTGCGCGTGAACCACGTGCCGGAATACATCGTCCCCGGACCGGTCGCCATCCTCGGTGCATTCGGCAAGGACGGCGGCGATTTACTGGCCGGCTTGGTGGTGACGCTCGAGGTCACCGTCGCGGCGTTGCTCCTCGCGGCCCTAACGGGCGGCGCGCTTGCGTTCCTCCTCGCGCAATCCCGGCTCGTGGAGCAGACGCTCTTTCCCTACGCGGTGTTCCTGCAGGTCACGCCCATCGTCACCATCGCGCCGTTCATCATCATCTGGGTGCCCAACGTCTTCGTGGTGCTGCTGATCCTCGCCTGGATGGCGGCCGTGTTCCCGATCCTCTCCAATACCCTGCTCGGTCTGAAAAGCGCCGATGCGAACCTCCGCGATCTATTTCGGCTCTACGGCGCGAGCCGGTGGCAAACGGCCCGCCGTCTGTTGCTGCCGAGCGCATTACCTTACTTCCTTGGCGGCCTGCGCATTTCCGGTGGGCTCGCGCTGATCGGTACCGTCGTGGCGGAGATGGTCGCCGGCACATCCGGGACGCGCTCGGGACTGGCCTCGCGGCTGCTCGAAGCGAGCTACCGTCTCGAACTCGCCCGCGCCATGGCTTGCTTCGTGTTGTTGAGCGCGGCGGGCTTTGCGATCTATTGGCTGCTCGATATCTTGTCGCGGCGGCTCTTGAGCCATTGGCACGAGAGCGCCAAGGACAGTTGATGGAACTCGCCAATCCCACCTTCCCACGCGATACGTTGGTCACGCCGATCATCATGATGATCAACGGCGGCGTGCCCATGACCACGCTGATCGACATCGGCGCCGCGGACGGCACATTTGGGCTTACGGTGCTCGATGCCGTCAATGCCGGCATGCACCTCCTGAACATCGACGCGCAGGAGACCTACGCATCAAGCCTGCAACGCATTCAGGCGATGCTTGGCGAGCCCTTCCGCATCACGGCGGTTGGCGGCCACGACGGCGAGATTCGCGTACGGAAGCCGCAACACGAGTATTGGCTCTCCACAGCCGCGCACATGGGCGCCGGAAAGGACGGAGCGGACACCATCGCGCTTCCCTGCCGCCGGCTGGACAGCATCTGCGCGGAAGTGGACGTCAAAGGCCCGATCTTCATCAAACTCGACGTGGAGGGGGCGGAACTGGACGTGCTCAAGGGCGCGGATGCGACCCTGAAGGAAACCAGTGGGCTTCTTATCGAGTGCCCTGTCCGTCAGGCCGGGGGCCCCCAGTTCTTCGATATATATAGGCATCTCGCCGAACGGGATTTCAGCCTGTTTGACATGGTGCGCATGTCCCACCGGGGCAGCGACGCCACGCTCTACCAGTTCTATGCGGTTTTCATCGCCAACCGCTTTGATTTCAGAGGGAAGAACCCCCTTCGGTCGAACGCTCAGCAGGTCGAGGTGACCGCGGCGGTTGTCGAACGGCGACAGAATCTTATGGCCGAGAACACAAGCCTGATGGCCTCCATCAAACTCAAGCGCTCACTTGGCCGCTAGTTGGGGCCGCCGACGGCGGGTTCGCTCGACTTTGGCCTGCCCCTAGCGTAGCCTTTTTGCCACGACCGCTTTTGCAAGTGAGGGGACCATTCATGGCCAAGATCACGGTCGAGTCAGACCGCAAGACATACACGACGGATTTCACGCCGGCGGACACCGATCGTTCGGTGTTCTTGGGTAATCCACAGGTGGATCACCTGTTCACGGCCGTGGCTGTGCTGGGCTCGGAAGTTTGGGCCCTGCGCCGCCGTCAGCGCATCACCGAAAAGCTGATCCAGCAGAATAAGGGCGCGGTCACGATCGAGATGATCGAGAAATACATACCCACCCCGGAAGAGAATGCAGCCTGGGGCGCGGAGCGCAACGATCTCGTCGCGGCCATCTTCCAAGGCTTCACGCGTCAGGCGGATATCCCCTACGCGTCGTCACTTCATCCCAATCATCCCAAGCAGCCCGGCTAAGGAGAGCGCATCATGCCCAATCTCAATCGTCGTGCTTTGTTTGCAACCACCGGCGCTGCGTTGACACTCGCCGCCGCCAAGGCCGATGCCGCGGGTGCGGCCGCCGGAATCCAGGACCTTCGCGGACACGTCGGCCTCTTCCCGCGCCTGCCTCTGCTCGACATCGAAAGCCGGGGCGACTTCCTGCTTGGAATGTCGGTGATGAACAACGGCGACATGCAGCGCGCCGCGAACGCCCGCGCCCAGGAGATCTTGAAATCCCACGGCGTGAAGCCGGACGAGAAGATGCCGTTCGAGAAAGCGATCGCGATGCTCGCGCCGGATCCGGTGCTGGCGGCCTACGCCAAGTCTCGCTCGACCCACCAGGGCATCAAGTACCGTCTGCTCCAGACAGAACTTCACAAGCGTGCGGATCAGTATCTCGCCGCGCTCGAAGCGGCCGATAAGTCCGGCCCGGGCATGGTGGAGTTCACCGGCCTGAACGCGCCGGAATACACCCGCCGCGAGATTCATACCCAGCCCGGCGGTTACGTCGGCGACCCGTTCGCCGGCTACATGTACCGTTACGGCACTGATTGGGGCGTGCTCACGGGCCGCAATTATCAGGATGAAAGCCACAAGGCGCTGGTCGGCAACGTTCCGGTTCCCGAGGACGGCAAGGTGAAGCGTGTCCTCGACCTCGGCACCTCGATCGGTCAAACCGCGACCTCGCTGAAGATGCGTTTCCCGGATGCGGAAGTGTGGGGCATCGATGCCGGTGCGCCGATGGTGCGTTACGCCCACCTGAAGGCGGCGGACATGGGCCTGGCGGTGAACTTCTCCGATCGCATGGCGGAGGACACCAAGTTCCCGGACAACCACTTCGACATCATCACCGCGAACATCCTGTTCCACGAAGTCACCGCCGATGCGGCGAAGAAGATCGTGGCGGAAGTCGGCCGCATCCTGCGTCCGGGCGGCGTGTTCTATCCGACGGACTTTTACACCAACGCCCTGCCGCCGAGCACGGCGTGGCAGCACTTCTCGGCGTTCTGGAACCATCGCTGGAACAACGAAGACTGGATGCTTGAATACGCCACCGTCGATCTCAATGCCGAGATGCGCAAGTCGGGCATGAAGCTCGGCGCAGCAAACGAGTCGACTTTTGCCTCGCGTCCGCCGGGCAAGAATGTGGTGGGAACGAAAATCTAAGAGCTATTCGGCTGCGCCGCGGGCTTGCTCGGGATACAGGGCAAGCAACGCGGCGCGGTTGGCTTCGCATACGCCCCGCTCCGTGATGAGCCCGGTGATATAGCGCGCCGGCGTGACGTCGAACGCGATGTTCAAGCCCGGCGATCCGTCCGGCACCACCTGCACTTTGTGCAATTTTCCGTCAGCCCCACGCCCGATCATATGGGTGAGCTCCTCTGGGCTGCGTTCCTCGATCGGAATTTGACGCCCGTCCGCGAGGGACCAGTCGATCGTGCTCGACGGCAAGGCGACATAGAACGGCACATCGTGCGCATGTGCGGCGAGCGCCTTCAGATAGGTACCAACCTTGTTGCAGACGTCACCGGTCGCGGTGGTGCGGTCGCTGCCGACGATGGCCATATCCACCTGCCCGCGTTGCATCAGGTGCCCACCCGTGTTGTCGGCGATGACCGTGTGGGGCACGCCGTGCGCCCCGAGTTCATAGGCCGTGAGTGACGCGCCTTGATTGCGGGGACGGGTCTCGTCCACCCACACATGCACCGGAACTCCGGCATCGTGCGACTTGTAGATGGGCGCAAGGGCCGTGCCCCAGTCCACGCAAGCGAGCCAGCCGGCGTTGCAGTGGGTGAGGATGTTCAGCCGCGCGGGCTTGCCCTTCTCCTCCCATAGGCTCCGAATGATGGCCTGTCCGTGATCGCCAATCGCGGCGCATGAGGCGACGTCCGCATCGCAAATGTTGGCGGCTTTCGCGAATGCGGCGGCCGCGCGCTGCGGCGGGGCGAGGGACTGTAGCGTCTGTCGCATCTCGGCCAAGGCCCAGGCGAGGTTGACCGCGGTGGGGCGCGTCGCGCGCAGCATCTCGCTGGATGCCGCGAGATTGGCATCGGACGGGTCTGCTTTCATGGCGAGCGCGAGGCCATAGGCTGCGGTGGCACCGATCAACGGTGCGCCGCGCACGATCATCGTCTTGATCGCGTGGCCGGCGTCGGCGGCGGTCGTGAGGGTGACTTCGGCGAACTCAAACGGCAGGCGTGTCTGATCGATCACCTGAACGGCATCGCCGTCCCGCCAGATCGTCCGATAGGCCTTGCCCTTTATCTTCATAAGCCCAGGACCCGGGCGACGATGGGTTGCAGCTCCGAAATGACGCTCGGATCGCGCGCCATGGGGGCGGTGATGATGGCGTGATCCAGTGCTGTATGGCAGCCGCGATGACAATTCTCGCCGCGGCTTGAAAGCAGCGGGCTGACCGCTGTTATCAAAGCGCGGGCTTTTTCGGCGTTCTCGGTGAGCACCTTGATCACCTGGTCGACGGTGACACTGTCGTGGCCGTCATGCCAGCAATCGTAGTCCGTCACCATGGCGACGGTGGCGTAGCAAAGCTCAGCTTCGCGGGCGAGCTTGGCTTCGGGCATGTTGGTCATCCCGATCACGTCGCAATTCCAGCTGCGGTAGAGTTCCGATTCCGCCCGCGTGGAAAATTGAGGCCCCTCCATCACGAGGTAGGTTCCGCCGCGCTTGTGTTTGAGGCCCACTTGTTTGGCGGCGGTCTCGAGTGCGTCGCCGAGACGCCCGCAGGTGGGGTGCGCCATGGAAACGTGGGCCACCAGGCCTTCCCGAAAGAATGTCTTGGTGCGGGCGAAACTGCGATCAATGAACTGGTCCACGATCACGAAAGTGCCGGGGTCGAGTTCTTCCTTCAGGGAGCCGCAGGCGCTGACGGAGATGATTTCGGTCGCACCCGCCAGTTTTAGGGCGCAGATGTTCGCGCGGAAGTTTAAGTCCGACGGCGGAAGCCGATGCCCACGGCCGTGGCGCGGCAGGAACACCATTTTCTGGCCATTGAGGCGGCCGAACAGGAGTTCATCGGAAGGGTCTCCAAAGGGGGTTGCGACCTTCAGCCAGATCGCGCCCTCGAGCCCCGCGATCTCATAGACCCCCGAACCGCCGATCACGCCGATGATCGGTTCTTGCGCTTCCGCCACGTGCTGTCCCCGCTAGATTATGCGGTGGACTGTGCCATAGGGCCCCAGGGCGTGAAAGCCCGGCTTGCCCCCCGCCCCGGCCTCGCGTAATTGGCTTCTTCTCAAGGGGTGGGTGGCCGAGTGGTTGAAGGCACCAGTCTTGAAAACTGGCGAGCCCGCAAGGGCTCCGTGGGTTCGAATCCCACCCCACCCGCCAATCCTCCACCTCCACCTGCCCTGCCCAGTCCCACTCCGTGGGAACGCCTCGTCATATGAGAGATTCTGGCCGGCGCATGCGCTACGCTTGCAGATCGAATTGCAGGGGAGTTGCCATGATACGCACACTGATTTTGGCGTCGGCGCTGATGTGGAGCACGTCCGCCGGCGCGCAGACGCTCTATTCGGCCACCAATTTCATTCACGGCGCCGACGTGAAGGAGATCCCCATGGCGGAATGGGAGATCGTGGCGACCGGCGCGGCCGAACAGACCGGCGCGCGAATCCTGATTGCGGCAGGTGACGAGGAACTGAAAGCTGCCCCAAAGGATGCGGTGCGCTACGGGTCGAAGACTTACAAGTTCCCGTCGGGCGAGATCCGGGTGCTGACCTTCACGAAGGCCAACGGCGGCGTGCTGCACCAGATCACCAATGAGACGACACTCATGGTGCTGAAGGGCTCCGCCGAGGTGGGCGTTGCCGGTGTGCCGACCAAGATCGCCGCCGGCGATGTGGTGAGCTATCCGAGCGGTGTGTTGCGCAGCATCAAGCGCAAGAACGAGGACACGACAGTGGTGCTGTGGACCCTGGGGAGCACGGAGAAGGCGCCGAAGTCCATGGTTGTCCGTGGCAAGGCACTCAAGGAAAGCGCGCCGCCGCCACCGAAGCCCGGCTCGTCGGTGACCTTCAGCAAGCGATACACCTTCGAAGGCAACTCCATCCGCCAGAACCGGGTCAAGGGACCGGGGAAATCCAATCCCGCGCTGCCACGGCGTGACGTGCTGGTCTACATCGCCTCCGGCAGCGGCAAGCTGACCGTCGGCGATGAAACCAAAGCAGTCGTGGCCGGCGATGCCGCCCGCGAGGAAGGCTTCAAATCGACCAACTGGGAGCTTGATGGCGAGTTGGTCTTCATTGCCATCGATGCCGTGGCCGCCGCCCCGAAAGGGCCGGCCGAAGCACCCAAAGCCAACTAGGGGAAACGAACATGGAAATCAAGTACAAGGCGTTCGCAATGGACGCGAACCAGCGCTCCACCTGGGGCGAAGTCGCGATCCCGATCAAGGAAGTCGCCCCACTCTACGCCGAGACCGTGAAGCAGGATGGCGCCTACTGGGGCATTTCCCTCAATCAGCCCTCCGAACCCGTGGGCGGCGGTCCGGATGAAATGCATCTGACGAACCAGCCGCGCATCGTGTGGGCCATGTCCGGTCATCTCGAGAACAAGTTGCAGTCGGGCGAAGTCCGCCGCTCGGCGACCGGTGAAGGTGGTTATGTGCACGGCCTTGCCCTGCACCACTCGTCGTTCGCGAACAGCCGGGAGCCGGTGATCACCTTGAGCCTCACCTTCCCCGGCACGGTCAACTACACGTTCAAGTCCTGAGGCCGCAGCCATGAAATTCTGGAACATCGACGTCGACGCTCAGGGGCACTCGTTCTTCCGATGGGTGGATTTGCCGCAGACGGGTCGGCCGCAGCGTATCTCTTCCAAAAATCAGAAAGTAAACTGGTGGAAGATGGGATTGGCCCAGCCGGGCTACGAGGCGGATTTCGCCCGCGCCGAAGGGCTCCTGTTTGTCGCGATCTTCTCCGGTCAGATCGATATCACCGTCTCCAACGGCGACACCAAGAGCTTCGTCCGCGGCGACATGTTGACCATGTGGGATACGACCGGCCAGGGCCATCGCATCCGCGCGAGCGGTATGGAGCCGTGCCAGATCCTCTACATCTGCTTGCCGGACAAGGGTGAGTTCGCCCCCATCGCATAGGGCGGTCCATGGCCAACATCATTCAGCGCGGACGCCTCAGTAAGCGAACGCTTCTGCGCGGATTGGGTGTGGCTGCCCTCGCCGCCTTCGAGGACCCGCTGCAAGCGCTCGCGGCAGGTACCTATGCGGCGGAGTATCCCGTCGATCCCGCGCAGACGTTCGACGCCATCGTCGTCGGCGCGGGAACGGCGGGCATTCCGCTCGCGATCCACGGCGCGCGCCGTGGCAAAATCCTGGTGATCGAGAAGTCCGGCCAAATCGGCGGCACGCTGTTTATCTCGGGCGGACTGATGTCCGCCGCCGGCACGCGGCTCCAAGCGCGCAAGGGCATCAAGGATACGGCGCAACTGCACTACGACGACACGATGCGTCTTGCGCACAACAAGGCCAATCCCCCGGTGCTGCGCCGCTTTGTCGACAACGCTGGCGCGGCGTACGATTGGTTGGAAGACATTGGCTTTACGGTGCGCCCTGATCATCCGGTCACCGGGACATCGCACGCGGATTTCCGGGTCGCGCGTTACCAGCAGGGCCCAGATGGCGGGCGCTCCATCTTAAAGGCCATGTTGCCGGAGTTCCTCAAGGCTGAGGCCACCGGAAACCTGCGGGTGTTGATGCGGACCGGGGTCGTGGAACTGACAAAATCCGCAGACGGCGCCGTAACAGGCGTGATTGTGGAGGACGAGAGCCGGAAGCGGACCCAGTATCGCGCCCGCAATGTCGTGCTGACCTCGGGCGGATGCTTGATGAATCCGGCGATGTTCGAGCGGTTGAACTACAAGCCGCTCTATGCCCGGCGCGTCTACCCTTACAGCATGGGCCAAGGCATCGATCTCGGCCTTAGCGTCGGTGGCCACGTCAGCGGCGGCGATATGTACATCACGCACCGCGGCGTCATCATGACGGATCGCAACTACCCGGCGCCCGTCTTCGCCAGCATCGCGAGTTCACTGGACCCGCGCTATCGCATGCCGTGGGAGATCGAGGTAAACCGCAACGGCGAGCGGTTCATCGCCGAGGACGCAGACCTCGATCGGCTCGAACGGGCTCAGACAGTTCAGCCGGGCATGTCGTCGATCCTGGTGTGGGATCAGGAAATCTATGACAAGGCCCCGCCCATCTTCCCGGCAATGGCCAAGGAACAGCAGAACCTCGCGTTCGAGACGCAGTCATTCTACGCGAAGGGCGGGACGCTTGAGGAAGTTGCGCGCAAGCTGGGCATTCCGGCCGCGGCCCTCACTCGGACGGTTTCGGAATACAACGCGAGCGTCGCGGCGAAATCGGACCGATTGGGGCGGAAGCACTTGCCGCTGCCGATTGCCAAGCCGCCGTTCTACGCCGTTGAGTGCCTTGGGAGCAGCCTGTTCGGGCATGCGGGCCTCGACATCGACGGTGACCTGCGCGTCATTACCGCCGACCGAAAGCCGATCAAGAACTTATACGCCGCCGGCGAAGTCACCGGCGGGTGGCACAACTCCGGCGACGTCGTCGTCAACGGATGCATGGTGACCCCGGCGATCACCTTCGGACGGTTGCTGGGAGCGCGGCTGCTGCCGTTCGCCTGAAGCGCCTAGAGGATCTCGAACACGTCGAGATGGACCTGGCCGCTACGGCGCTCGCCCTTGCAGTACGCCAGGATCGTATTTAGCCGTCGCAGGCGTTCCGACGCGGCCCGAAAGCGAATGGCCGTGCGGAAGTAATAGAGAGACGGGTCGACTGTCTCGCCCTTGGCGATGCGCTCGAGCACATCCGGCGGCCCGGCGCGCAAGCCCGTGGAGGTCACTTCGATGCGCTCGCCTTCTTGGGTCTCAAGAGCGTAGTGCGCGGCGATTTCGATGGTGCCGTCGCTCAAGATCAACTGCCAGTCCGCGCCCGGAAGGATGCGGCCGGAGAAATCGCCTGAGAAGGCCCCGCCGGTGAGCGGGATGTAGCGGCGGAAACCTTCGGCAACCCGCCCGACGTCCACGGACGGCGCGACCTCGACGATCAGCTTCAGGAACGGACGAACGAGTTCGCTCATCCCTGCGCCTTCCGCGCCTTGAATTTCGCCGCCGGCGGCTTCAGGCTTGGGCGGCTATTGAGGGCGTCGCGATCGAAGCCCGCGAGCTTCTTGTATTCCGCCGCACTGCGCTCGAGTTCTTCCTGCGAGAGCACCTCGTGCACGTGCTTGAAGCCCTGCGGCGCGCGTTCGTGGGCGAGTTGCATCACCTGCTCCGGCCCGTTACCCCGGTTTGCCAGGACCAAATTACCCGTCAGAGGCCGGCGCACATCCTCATAGCGGCGCAGTGCCTCGTCGATGTCGTCGCAGGCGGCCAAGTCGTGCGCGAGCGTGCGCGCGTCGAGAATGGCCTGGGAGGCGCCGTTCGAGCCGATCGGATACATCGGGTGCGCCGCGTCGCCCAGCAACGTGGTGCGGCCGAAGGTCCAGCGGTCCACAGGGTCACGGTCCACAAGCGGATACTCGTAAACTGCCTCCGCTGCGCGAACGACCTTCGGCACGTCCAGCCAGCCGAAATGCCAGTCCTCGAACCGCGGCAGGAAATCCGGCAAATGCCCGACGCGGTTCCAATCCTCCTTGCGCCACAGCGCCATATCGGGGAACCGCAATTCGGCGATCCAGTTGATCAGCGTCTTGCCTTCGGTGGCCAATCGCGGATCGATCGGATAGCACACGAACTTCTCGTCCTGGTGGCCCGCCATCACCATGGTCGCGCCGCCCAAGTACGGCTCTCCCACGGTCACGCCGCGCCAGAGCACGCGTTGGCTCCATTTGGGAGCCCCCTCATTGGGGTAGAATGTCGCCCTTACCGCGGAATGGATGCCATCGGCGCCGACCAAGAGATCGGCTGTCGCAGTCCCGAGGTTCTTTCCGGCGCGGTCCTCGAGATGGACCGTGGCGCCCTTATCGGAAGTCTCCACCCGGGCCACACGACAATCGCAGCGCACGATGTCGCGGCCGAAGCGCTCCCGCACGGCGTCGAGTAGCAGCATCTGCAGGACGCCGCGATGGATCGACACCTGCGGCCAGAGGTAGCCGGCGAACCGCCCGCGCGGCTCCCGCCAGATCTCCTGGCCGAACCGGTTGGCGTACATCAGGGCTTCCGTGGCGATGCCGCGCGCAGCCAGGATCGAACCCAGCCCCAACTCCGTCAGCTCGCGCACCGCATGCGGCAGCACATTGATGCCCACGCCGACGGGGCGGATTTCCGCAGCGGATTCGAAAATCGCCACATCTTCAATGCCGGCTTCATGAAGGCTCAAGGCCAGTGTCAGCCCGCCCAAGCCCGCGCCCGCGATAATCACACGCATCAGTCTCGCCTCTGTCGGCCGGAACGGCGCCATCCTGAACCGACCCTATGCTCCGCGGACGCATTCCGTAGGCAAGTCAATCCGGCGCCCCGATAAGGCGCGCAATAGGACGTGTTCCTTACTGTTTTACAACAATACTAATTGGGGTGCCATATGGATATCGCCCGTGGCCCGGAGCCCCAAGACCCGCAAGTTGTGTCCATTTACCAGGGGTAGATCAGACGTCCGCGATGCGCTTCAACGCGGCCAGGACCACGTCGTGATGGGGCCCCACGGCGGCATCGATCTTGCGCGCGTGGCGCTGATGGGCCGCTTTCGCCCGGGTGAGAAGTTTGCCTCCCGCGGCCGTCACGGAAAGCGCGTAGGAGCGACGGTCCTGTGGCACGGTCTCACGCCGCACGAGGTCCTTTTGCTGCAGTGCATCAACGATGCTGACGAGATTGGGACGCTGAATTCGCAGGGCTTCACCGATGGCCTGCTGGCTGATGCCGGGGTTCGCGCCGATTAACAGCAGCACGGAGAAGTCGGTCACCCGCAGATCGCAGGCTTTCAGCACGCCGATCAAATCGTTGAACACGGCAACCTGGGCGAGCCGCAGCGCAAAGCCGATCTGCCCGTCAAGGCCGGCCATATCGACTTCATTTTCGGGCGGGGACGTATCGCGGGGCATGAGGGGATTCCGCAGGTCGCTTGAGTGAAACGATATAATTGTTATGATACATAATCAACTGGGTCGGGCGACAGCCGCCTGGCGTGCGGGGCATCTTACGCGATGAATCCTTCCAGCGTCTCCAGTCAGCACACGCGCGTCGTCATTATCGGCGCCGGTCCCGCGGGCATGTTGCTGGCTCACCTGCTCCACCAGGAAGGCATCGAGGCTTTGGTGCTGGAGCACCGCAGCCGGGAGCACGTCGAGGGCCGCGTGCGCGCGGGCGTGCTGGAGCGCGTGACGGTGGACCTCATGACGCGCCTGGGTCTGGACGCGCGCCTGCAACGCGAAGGCCTGGTGCATGGCGGCACCAATCTGGTCAACGAAGGCCGCATGTTCCGCCTCGACATGAGCGCCCTCACCGGCGGATCGACGGTCACCGTCTATGGCCAGTCCGAGGTGATGAAGGACCTCAACGACGCGGCCGTGACACGCGGTGTCCCGGTCGTTTACGACGCCCTTGACGTGCGACCGCATGAGATCACGACCGATCACCCCTCAGTAACCTATACCCATGGTGGCCAAACCCATCGCGTCTCTTGCGACTTCATCGCCGGTTGCGACGGATACCATGGGGTCAGCCGCACCTGCATTCCCGCGGACGTGCTGAAAACGTTCGAACGCGCTTATCCTTTTGGCTGGCTCGGCATTCTCGCCGAGGTTCCGCCGTGCAATCACGAACTCATCTACGCCAACCATGCCAATGGTTTCGCGCTTGCCAGCATGCGCTCGCCGACCCGCAGCCGTTATTACATCCAGTGCTCCCTCGACGCTGATGTGATCGACTGGCCCGACGAGAGGTTCTGGGACGAACTCTGTTTGCGGCTCGGCGACGAAGGTGCCGCCGGGGTTGTGCGCGGCCCCTCGTTCGAAAAGGGCGTGGCCCCCCTCCGCAGTGTCGTCACGGAGCCGATGCGGTACGGCCGCCTGTTCCTGGCCGGCGATGCGGCCCATATCGTACCGCCGACAGGAGCCAAAGGCATGAACTTGGCCGCCTCGGACGTCGCCATGCTCTCGGAAGGGCTGCTGGCCCATTACAGGCGTGGCGACTCCTCCGGATTGGAAGGTTACTCCGCACGGGCTTTGGCACGGGTCTGGAAAGCAGAGCGATTCAGTTGGTGGTTCACGGGCTTAACGCATCGCTTTCCCGACATGGATGGGTTCGCTCGCAAGATGCAAGTGGCCGAATTGGACTATATAGTTAATTCGCGAGCGGCGCAGACCACGCTGGCGGAAAACTACGTCGGACTTCCCTTGTGAGATGACGTGATGGGCAAGATCTATCAATCACCTAAGAGCGCTCTCGACGGCCTGCTGTTCGATGGGATGACCATCATGTCGGGTGGTTTTGGCCTCACCGGCAATCCCGAAGCGCTGATTCCGGCGATCCACGACAGCGGCGTGAAGGAGCTCACGGTCATCTCCAACAACTGCGGCGCCGATGGATTCGGCCTGTGGGTGCTGCTGAACAATGGACAGATCAAGAAAATGATCTCGTCCTATATCGGCGAGAACAAGCTGTTTGAGAAACTTTACCTCGATGGGAAACTGGAACTAGAACTCACGCCGCAAGGAACGCTGGCGGAACGCATCCGCGCCGGCGGTGCAGGCATACCGGCTTTCTACACGCGCACGGGCGTCGGCACGGTCGTTGCAGACGGCAAGCCGACGGACGAATTCGAGGGTAAGGTCTATGTGCGCGAGCGGTGGCTGCGCGCTGACTTGGCCATCGTCAAAGCGTGGAAGGCGGACCCGGAAGGTAACCTCGTCTATCGCAAGACCGCGCGGAATTTCAATCCGGTGATGGCCACAGCGGCCAAGGTGACGGTGGCGGAGGTGGAAGAATTGGTGCCCGCCGGCGCGCTCGATCCGGACAACATCCACACGCCGGGAATCTACGTCGATCGCGTGATCCACGGCACCGGATATGCCAAGCGCATCGAGAAGCGTACCACGCGGCGTCGGCCTGTCGCTGTGGGAGCCTGACATGCCCTGGACGCGGGAAGATATGGCGCGGCGTGCGGCACGGGAACTGCGCGATGGCTACTACGTCAATCTCGGGATCGGCATCCCAACGCTGGTATCGAACCACATTCCCGCCGGGGTGAACGTCACGCTCCATAGCGAGAACGGCATGCTCGGCATGGGCCCCTACCCCTACGAGGGTGAGGAAGATCCGGACTTGGTCAATGCGGGCAAGGAAACCGTCACCGCCTTGCCGACGTCGAGTTTTTTCTCATCGTCCGACAGCTTCGCGATGATTCGCGGTGGGCACATCGACCTCGCCATTCTTGGCGCCATGGAAGTCGCTGAGAACGGCGATATCGCCAACTGGACCATTCCGGGCAAGATGGTGAAAGGCATGGGTGGCGCGATGGATCTCGTTTCCGGCGTACAGCGCGTCGTTGTGTTGATGGAACATGCGAACAAGCATGGTCAATCCAAAGTGCTCAAGCGCTGCTCGCTGCCGCTAACCGGCGCGGCCTGTGTCGACCTGATCATCACCGACCTTTGCGTCCTTGAGGTCGCGCCAGCCAAGAACGGATTGATCTTGCGCGAATGCGCACCCGGTGTGACGCCGGCGGACGTAGCGGCCAAGACCGAAGCTCACCTCATTGCGGCATAACTCATGATCCAGATCACGCCCTATCAGCCGGAAGACGCTGGCCAACCCCCGTCCCTATTCCCTGATTACAAGTCGACGCAGCTGCGCTCGCCTCAGAAGCCGCTCATTAGGATTCCAAGCACGCTCACCGAGGTCACCGGGCCCGCCGACCGCTGGGGCGACATGATGGGTCTTGCGATAGAGGACCTCACCAAGCAGCATGCCGCGCCGCCGCAAGGTCAGCGCATCATCGTCAGTGGGCGGGTGCTCGACGATACGGGACGGCCGGTTCCCAAGACCGTGATCGAGATTTGGCAAGCCAATGCGGCAGGCCGCTATATTCACACCGCCGACAACTGGGACGCGCCGCTCGACCCTAACTTTACCGGCATGGGCCGGGCGATCACGGACGATCAGGGCCGCTATCGCTTTGTCACGGTGAAACCGGGCGCATATCCCTGGGGCAATCACCACAACGCCTGGCGGCCGGCACACATTCATCTTTCTCTGTTTGGGCCGGCTTTTGCGACACGGCTGGTGACGCAGCACTATTTCGAGGGCGATCCGCTCATCCCGCTCGATCCCATCTGCAATGCGGTGCCTGCCGCGGCGCGGGAGCGCCTTTTCGCGCGCTTCGATATCAACACAACCCAGCCTAGCTGGGCACTGGGTTATCTGTTCGACATTGTCCTACGTGGTCCGCGTGCGACCCCGATGGAGGCGTAGATGACCAAGCCGCGCCTCGGGCAGACGCCCTCCCAAACCGTCGGGCCGTTCTTTCACTACGGCCTACCGTGGAAAGGCGGCGCGGATCTCATCGGTGATCTGAATATGGGTGCGCGGCTCGATCTGATCCCCGCCGGCCACGATCTGCTCGCATCTCCGCGCAAACGCGAAAAGATTGCGGGCGATGTGATCGAAATCAGCGGTACCGTTCTTGACGGTGCGGGCAAGCCGACGTCTGACGCATTCATCGAGACATGGCAAGCCAATGCCGTCGGCCGCTACGCCGCGCCGCAGGACACCCGCAGCGAGCTCGCGCTCGATGCCGACTTCATCGGCTTCGGTCGCGCGTCCACCGATGCCAACGGCGTCTATCGTATTCGGACCGTGCGTCCGGGGGCCGTGCCCGGACCGGGGAATACGTTGCAGGCGCCGCACATTGCCGTCGGTGTGTTCGGCCGCGGCATCATCAAGCGCCTGGTGACGCGAATTTACTTTCCGGATGCGCGGGAAAACGCAGACGACCCAATCCTCGCCCTGGTGCCGGAATCACGGCGCGCGACCCTCATCGCCAGACCCGATGGGGCGCTCAAGTATCGCTTTGATGTTGTCCTGCAAGGCGACAACGAGACGGTGTTTTTTGACCTCTAGCTTCATCCGCGACCTGGCGGCCGGAACACCGGAGATGCTTGGCGCCTTCGGCGACGCGGCGTTGATTCGCCATGCGCTTGCGTTTGAGGCCGCATTGGCGCGCGCCTCGGCGGCAGTAGGCATGATCGAAAGCAGCGCTGCGGAAGGTATAGGTGCAGCCTGCGCTATGCTGAAACCCGATCCGGAGACATTGGCGCGGGAGGCCGCCCACGCCGGTACACTGGCGATCCCTCTGGTTGCAATGCTGCGCGGACAGATCGCTGACCCACAAGCCGCAGCGGCGGTGCACGGCGGCGCGACGAGCCAGGACGTGGCCGATACCGCGCTTGTGCTCCAAATCAAGGACGGCGCCGTCTTGATCGAACGAGAACTGGCGCGACTTCTGGCGACGCTGCGAAGTCTCAGCACTCAGCACGCGAAGACGCCGATGCTTGGCCGCACCCTGTTACAACCGGCGCTGCCGATTACCTTCGGCCTCAGAAGCGCAAACTGGCTCATGAGTCTACATGAGGATCGCGAACGTCTCCGTGAGACGCGCGATGGCGCGCTCGTCCTGCAGCTTGGAGGAGCAGCCGGAACCCGCAACGGCTTAAAGGGTCGCGGCGATGCAGTCGCCCAGCATATGGCGACGGCTCTCGGCCTTTTCCAGGCGTCGGTCCCCTGGCACACGCGGCGCAATAATTTGGTCGCGTTCGCCAACGCTGTCGCATTGATCGTGATGACTCTTGGCAAGATTGCCGGTGACATCGCCTTGATGGCGCAAGGAGATGTGGGCGAGGTCGCCGAACCTGCTGTTCCCGGCCGTGGTGGTTCATCCGCCATGGCGCACAAGCGCAATCCGACCGGATGCCAGGTGGCCTTGAGCGCCGCTGCGCGCGCGCCGGGCCTAACGATGAGCCTGCTCGCTGGGACTGCGAACGCGCATGAGCGCGGCCTTGGCGGCTGGCAATCGGAAGCGCCGGTGATCGCCGAGTTGTTCATTCTCGCCCACGGCGCCCTGACCAGCATGGCGGCGGTGTTGGAAGGACTCGAGATCTATCCCGACGCGATGCGGCGCAATCTCGAGCGCAGCAATGTGGGCGGCGATCCCGGCGAAGCGGAGGCCCTGGTGGCCCGAATTCTCGCGATCACGAAGGAAGATAGCTAGTGGCGTTTGTGTCGAATCAAGGGGTGCGCCTGCATTGGCGCTGGGACGGCGCGGCGAATGCACCGCCGCTGGTGCTGCTGAACTCCGTCGGCACGGATATGACCCTGTGGGACCGTGCACTGCCATACCTCACGTCGCGTTATCGCGTTCTGCGTATGGATGCCCGTGGCCACGGCGCCTCCGACGTACCCTCCGGCGATTTCACACTCGATCTCCTCGCGTCAGATGTGCTGGCGGTCATGGATGCGGCCGGACTCCCCAGTGCCGCGGTCTGTGGCGTCTCCCTTGGCGGCATGACAGCCATGGCTCTGGCTCTGAATGCACCGCAACGGGTGACCGCGTTGATCCCGGCCTGTACCTCCGCGAGCATGGCCCCGGCCATTTTTGAGGGCCGCGTCAAGCTTGCGCGGGATCAGGGCATGCCCGCGGTGATGGACGTGGCGCTGCCGCGCTTCTTCACAGATGCCTTCCGCCGCACCCACCCCGCCATCGTGGATACCGTGAAAGCGGCGATGCTGGCGATGGATCCGCAGGGCTACGCCGGTTGTGGCGCTGCCATTCGGGATATGGACCTGCTCCCCCGCCTCGCACAGATCACGGCGCCGACGATGGTGATCGCCGGGGACCAGGATGTTGCGACGCCATTCGCCGGCCATGGCGACGCCATCGTCGCCCGTATTCCTAGCGCGCGCTCCACGATCATTGCCGGCGCGCACCTGCCGTGCCTCGAAAATCCATCGGCCTTTGCCGGCGCGGTGATCTCGTTCCTCGATTCCGTAAGCGACGGCGGCGCGACCGCGCGGGCACAGGACACCACCTACGAAGCCGGCCTCACCCGCCGCCGCCAGGTCCTGGGCGACGCATGGGTCGACAAATCCCTCGCCGGGCGCACGGCTTTCAATACCGACTATCAGGCGATGATTACGCGCATCGCCTGGAACGAGGTATGGAATCGCCCAGGCCTCGATCAGCGCACACGGCGGCTTCTGGTGATCGCCATGACGGCTTCGCTGGGCCGCTGGGAGGAGTTCCGGCTACATGTGCGCAGCGGGCTGCAACAAGGCGGATTCACCCGCGACGAGTTGAAGGAAGTGCTAATGCAGACCGGCATCTATGCCGGCGTTCCTGCGGCGAATACGGCCTTCGCCGAGGCGGCGGATGTGATGGAGCGCCTCGACAAAGAGACGGGATAAATCGCGGCGGCGGGGAGCCGTTGGTCAATTGGGGGGAATTGAAATGTCGGATGTGGCGGTAGATCAGGGACAACGCACCCGGACAATCGCGCTGTGTTTCTTGGTGGCAGTGCTGGAGGGCTATGACATACAGGCGATCGGTGTCGCTGCGCCACGCCTTGCGCCGGCGCTGGGGTTATCGCCCGACCAGCTCGGATTGATCTTCTCTATCAGCAATATCGGACTGGTGATCGGCGCGACCTTTGGCGGCTGGCTGGCCGATCGGCTCGGACGGCGGCCGGTTCTCGTGGCGTCCGTCGTGATCTTCGGTGCCTTCACCCTGGCGACACTGCTGGTCACCGGCTTCGTCGA
This sequence comes from Rhodospirillaceae bacterium, assembly GCA_965279655.1. Taxonomy (GTDB): domain Bacteria; phylum Pseudomonadota; class Alphaproteobacteria; order Rhodospirillales; family Rhodospirillaceae; genus SCTM01. The sequence goes on along the minus strand of OZ257255.1, from coordinate 1,253,694 downwards.
TTTGTTCGTCGTGCGGATGCTTACGGGGCTGGGCCTTGGCGCGGCTCTTCCGAATATGATGGCGCTTTCGGCGGCGATCAGTACGCCCGCGCAGCGCGGCAGCACCGCGACCATGATGTTCTGCGGCATGCCGGTCGGCGGGGCCACGTCCGCTTGGTTTGTCAGCGTGCTCGCGCCGGACGATTGGAAGACGGTGTTCCTGGTCGGCGGTGTATTGCCGCTTCTGATCGTACCCCTACTCCACTTCTTCCTTCCGAACGTACGCGCGGCGGTGGCACACGCAGCTGAGCGGATCGGCGTCGTGCGCGCGTTGTTCGGCGACGGTCGCGCCCTCCCCACCCTGCTGCTGGGCGCGATCTACTTCCCGACCCTGCTCATTCTCTATCTCCTGCTCAACTGGCTGCCGACCCTGATGGCGGCGAATGGGATCTCCAAAGCCCTCGCGCCGCAGGCCTCGCTCGCCTTCAATGTCGGCGCGGTCGTGGGAGCTCTGATCCTGGGCCGTGTACTGGATCGCTTCGGTATCCGCTGGCCGGCGACTGCAGCCTTCGCGGCGGTGATCGTCGCGATCCTGGCGCTCGCGGGAGCGGGCGAAGCCACCGAAGCCATCATCTACAGCGCGGCGGCGGGCTTTGCGCTTCTCGGCGCTCAGTACGGACTCTATGGCGCTGCGGTGTCCTACTATCCGGATCAGGTACGGGGCCTTGGGTCCGGCTGGGTGGTTGCCGCAGGCCGCATCGGATCCATCGTCGGCCCATTGATCGCCGGTATGTGGCTGGCGCGCGGGGCAACGGCCGGTGAAGTGATCTCGTCGATGGTGCCTTATGCGGCTGTCGCCGGTATCGCGGTCTTCGGACTCAGCTTCTTCCCGTTTGCGCAGGAGCGTAAGGGTTAGATCAGCTGCCGGATTTCTCGGCGATCGCTCGGGCGCGCAAGACGGCCTTCTGCAGCTTTCCGGAAGCCGTGCGCGGAATTTGATCGGTGACGATGATCCGCTTGGGTACCTTGTATTTGGCCAAGCGCTGGTTGCAGTAGGCGCGCACGTCGGCGTCACCGAGATGATGTCCGGCGACGGGAATCACGTAGGCCCAGCCAACCTCGCCCCAGGTGTCGTCGGGCATACCGATCACCGCGACCTCGGAAACGCCTGGGATTTCGGCAATCGCCGTTTCCACCTCGGCCGGATAAACGTTCTCACCGCCGCTGATGAACATATCTTTCTTGCGGTCGACCAGGAAAAAGAAGCCGTCCGGATCGCGCCGCGCCGCGTCGCCGGTCTTGAACCAGCCGTCCTCGAACGCCGCAGCCGTCAGGTCCGGCTGACGCCAATAGCCGGCGGTGATGCACGGTCCCTTGAGCCACAGTTCGCCGACCTCACCCACCGGCACATCGTCGCCCTGATCGTCGACCACGCGCGTCTGTACCGTCAACATGGGAAGGCCTATCGAACCCGCCTTCTCGACCACGCGCCCGAGATCCCGCAACGGCATGGCGAAATTAGAGCAGGTCTCGGTCATCCCGAAACCGTCCGACATGGGAATGCCCGCGTCAATGAACCGTCGCACCTGCGCGGCGGGATTGGGTGCGCCGCCGGTCGCATAGGCCTTAAGGCCTTGCAGCATGGCCGGCGTGAAGCCTGGCTCATTCCAGAGGCGCTGCGCCATTTGGGGTACCGAAAAATAGTGAGTCACGCCCAGAGACCGGTCCGCAAGCCGGGGTAGTGTGGATACCGGATCGAACCCACGCGAGACGAGCACCGTGCCACCGGCCAGCAATGGCACGCGTACGGCGGCCAGAAGCCCGGCGGTATGGAACAGCGGCATGTCGCAGAGGATCACGCTGTCGAACGAAACCCCGTAGGCGTGCAGGAAGTTTGTGCCGCCCCAGAAGATGTTCTTCTCGCTGATCATCACGCCCTTGGGACGCCCGCTTGTCCCGGAGGTGTAGAGCAAGGTCGACGGGGCTTCCCAGTCTTGCTGCGCGTCGGTCCCCAAATCGGAGGCATCGTACGCGGCAATGGTATCGAGCACCGTCGCGATGTCGCGCGCGTCGCTCCCGATGGGAGGAAACTCCGCTTCGTGCAGGAAGAGCGCCGGCTCCGCGTCAGCCACCAGGACGCCGATCTCTGGTTGAGCGAGACGCCAATTGAAGGGCACGAAGATTGCGCCCGCCCTCGCACAAGCGAGTTGAAGGATTACCGTCTCGGCGCGGTTCTTCGCCAACACAGCGACGCGTGCGCCGCTGCGGGGGCCGATCTGAGATATCAGCCAGCGCGCTGCCTGACTGACGGCGCGGTGAAGTTCAATCCAAGTCCACCGGCGTTCGAAGTGTAAGTCAGCCAACGCCAGTGCCGATGCACGGCTGCGGCCGTGGCTGGCAATGGCGTCCATTCGCATTGCGGCGATCCTATTTCTTCTTCCGCTTCGTGTCGTAACCGCCGAGACCGGGCTTGTAGCTCTTCTCGTCGATGAACTGACGGATGCCTTCCTTGCGGCCGTCGTTGTCAAAGCTGTTGGCCGCCTCCTGCGCGCGGACCAGGAAGTCCTCAGCATTGTCGTAGGGCATTTCACGCACGCGCCGGATCGCGTCTTTGGTGGCCTTCAGAGCGATTGGATTCTTCGCGATCAATACCTTGGCGACCTCTGTCACCCGCTTTTTCAGCTTTGCAGCTGGTAGAGACTCGTTGACGAGCCCCCATTCGGCCGCGGTCTTGCCGTCGATGTTCTCACCCATGATGGCGTGGTACATCGCACGGCGGAACGAGACGAGTTCCACGATCACCTTCGACGCGCCGCCGCCGGGCAGGATGCCCCAGTTGATCTCGGACAGGCCGAACTGTGCATCGTTCGCCGCGAAGGCAAGATCGCAGCCGAACAAGGGGCCATAGCCGCCGCCGAAGCACCAGCCGTTCACCATGGCGATCGTCGGCTTCTGAAACCAACGCAGGCGCCGCCACCAGCCGTAGGCCTCACGCTGCGCGGCGCGGATTGCGCCGAGGCCCCCAGCTTCGGTCTCGCGGAAATATTCCTTCAGGTCCATACCGGCGGACCATGCGGTTCCCTCGCCCGTGAGCACGAGGACGCGCACATCGTCGCGGTATTCCAGATCGTCGAGCACCCGGCCCATCTGGCGGTTGAGCTTGGGGCTCATACAATTACGCTTCTCGGGGCGATTGAACTTGACCCAGGCAATGCCGTCTTTGACCGAGACCGCCACGGTGTCCGCCTCGGCGCGCTGCGTCGTCGTCATCTTCTATCTCCGTCTCGCAGCCTAAATGGGATAGTGCCCGGGCTGAGTTTCAATGGTGATCCACCGCAGTTCCGTGAAGCTATCGATACCCGCCTTGCCGCCAAAGCGGCCGTAGCCGGAGGCGCCGACACCTCCGAAGGGCATTTGCGCCTCATCGTGAACCGTCGGACCGTTCACATGACACATGCCGCTGCGGATTTGGCGCGCCACGCGCAGGCCTCGAACGGTGTCACGGGTGAAGACCGCCGCTGAAAGCCCGTACTCGCTGTCGTTGGCCAGGCGGATCGCGTCCGCCTCGTCTCTGGCCCTGATGATACCGACCACCGGGCCGAAGCTTTCATCGCGGTAGATCTTCATCTCGGCTGTCACCTGGTCCAACACGGTCGCGGGCATGACAACGGAATCCGCCTTCCCACCGCTCAGGAGTTTCGCCCCCTGGCCGACCGCATCATCAATCAACGCGTTCACGTGGGTCACCGTCTTCATGTCCACGACGGCACCGAGCGGGGTCTTGCCCTCTCGCGGGTCGCCGGCCGGCATGGACCTGGCTTTCTCCGCGAACTTCGCGGCGAAAGCGTCCGCGACGCTATCGACGACGATGATGCGCTCCGTCGACATGCATATTTGGCCCTGGTTCATGAACGCGCCAAAGGCAGCGGCCTTTACGGCCTCACCCAGATCCGCGTCCTCCAGAATGATCAAAGGCGCTTTGCCGCCGAGTTCCAGCAGGCATGGCTTGAGGTGCTCGGCTGCGCGTTTGGCGATGATCTTGCCCACGGCCGTGGACCCCGTGAAATTGATCCGCCGTACCGCCGGGTGATCGATCAGCGCACCCACCACTTCACCGGCATCTTGGGGCGCATTGCTGACGTAGTTTACGACGCCTTCCGGGAAGCCCGCCTTTGTGAATGCTTCCGCGATCAGGGCATGGGTGCGAGGACACGTCTCCGAACCCTTCAGGATCACCGTATTGCCGCAGGCGAGCGGGACGGCGACGGCGCGCACGCCGAGGATGATCGGCGCATTCCACGGCGCGATGCCGAGGATCACGCCCACAGGCTCCCGCAGGGCCATGGCGACACATCCAGGCTTGTCTGATGGAATGACCTCGCCGCCAATCTGAGTGGTGATGGCGGCCGCCTCCCGCATCATGCCGGCGGCGAGCATCAGGTTGAATCCGGCCCAGCCGGCCGTGGCGCCGACTTCGTTCACCATCGCGTCGACCAGCGCATCCTTGGAGGATTCCAACGCATCGGCAGCCCTGTTCAGCATCGCGCGGCGCGCGTTCGGCCCCAGGGCCGACCAACCTGGGAATGCTGCCGCGGCCTTCTTCGCGACCGCATCGATGTCGGCGGCGCGCATGGCCTTCGCCGTGCTTGCGACCTTACCGGTCAATGGGTTCAGGCGCGTGAACTCCATAGCCACCTCCTACCTGGGTGAATGCCAAGCTTCCGAAGTCTAGGCGCGAAGTCTAGAGCGGGCGAATTGTTATATACAATAACTATCTTGGACCGCAGGCGTGGCAAGCGGGTCTAGGCTGGGCACGCCCGAGCGTGCCCAGCCATAAACAACAGAATGCTTACAACTTGAACCGAACGCCGCCCGTAAACGCCAAGCCGACCTGATCGAAAATGCCGCCGCCATTGCTCGGGAACGGCGGCGCTACGTTGAAGAGGTTGTTCACGCGGGCAAAGACTTCGGCGTTCTCGTGAATTTTGTAGGAACCGGCGATGTGCGTGTAGATCGTTCGGCTGACGTTGTTGATGTTCACACCGACGGAACTCGCTTGCCCGAGGATTTTGGTGTTGTCGATCATACCACCGCCGTAATACTGCAACTCGATCGTGGCGGACGCCTTGTCGAGGTCATAGCGCGCCGATCCGAACACACTCCATTTCGGATTGGTATAAAGGCCCACGGCCTGGGTCGGCGTGGCCCCCGGGGATGCGATGGTCGACAAATCTTTGATGTAGGTGCCGACGACACGGAAGGTCACGGCACCGGGTGCCCTGCTGATCTTGTTGAGTTCGAGTTGATAGGACGCCTCGAAGTCCAGACCCTCCGCATGCACCACCGACAGATTTTGCTGCCGGACCGTAACTTGCGTGATCGCACCCGCCGCGTTCGTGACGATGAGACTGCAGTACTGCGCGAGATTGTTCAGGTAGCAGAAATTCGCGGTCTGCTGCGCGGTGACGGAGCCGATCGCGTTGTTCATCTGGATGTCGTAGTAGTCCGCCGACAGCCGCAATGACGGTACCCAATCAGGCTGATAGACGATGCCGCCTGTGATCGTGTCGGCCTTTTCCGGCGAGAGCGTCGGGTTTCCGGTCGTGATCTGCAGTGCGGGGCTCAGGGCGCCGGTAATCGGGTTCTGGACGTTGCCCGTCGCAGTCTGCGTCGCCGTGAACAACTCGGCGAGCGTTCCTGCGCGAATGTCGCGCGACCGGCTGACGCGCAAGCGCAGTTCTTCCGTGGCGTCGTAGGTGCCACCCACCTTCCACGTCGTCACATGGCCGGAAGAGCTGTAATCCGTGTAACGTACCGCGGCATTCAGATCGAGCGAGTACGCCCAAGCTGTATCCCTTGCCAGCGGCACACCGATTTCACCGTAACCTTCCTTCACGTCATATGAACCGGCCGTGCCCTGGCGCTGGCCGGTCGCCCAACCGAGCGCCTGCGAGACAGGGTCCGCAACAGCGGTGATGGCCTCCTTGCGGTATCCGACGCCGGCCGCCACCGCGACTGGGCCTGCCCACGTGGAGAACGGCTTGCCGCGCAAGTTCACTTCGGCGACATGCTGGGTGGTCTTGGCGTCGTAAGTCGACGTGCCGAACACATAATTGTATGCAGCCGATGTGATGTTCCCCTGGCCGAACAAATTGATCGGCACGCAGCCGTCCGCCGGATTGGTCAATGTGGAACGACAGACAATCTGGCCCGCCGGATTGCGCACAGCGTCCACCGCCAGCCGCATGCGCGGGACATTCATGTTGTTGCCGCGACGCTGCTGGAATTTGTTGATGCCGTACTGATAGTAGGTATCCCAACTCCAATCCTTGCCGAGCTCGCCTTTCAGCCCGCCGACCACGCGCCACATGTAGGGCGAACCGTCACGCGACTCTAGCCGTGGGACATCGCGGTAGGACCGGCCCATCGAGAAGCAACTGATGTTGGCCGCCTGCATCGCTTGAACGACAGACGCCGGAAGATACGGATTGTTGATGTTGATATTGATGGCGCCGATACCGGACACCACGGTGCTCGTCGTGCATGTCGGCGCCGCGGTGACCGAGCCTTGCTGGCGATTGGGGTTTGTGAAGCCCTGCGCGAGGGCGTGCCCATAGCTCAACTCGAGAAACGAGGAGATGTTATCCGACAGGTCGTACTCCGCGTGCGCCATCGCGGTGTAACGTTCGAACGGAAATGCGACTTGGCCACCAGGCACCGGCGTCTCACCGGCGTTCTGACCGCCGATCATATTGTTGCCGTAGACCGTTCCGTATTGGAACGTCGATGTCGGACCGCTGGAGTTGAACAATAGGCCGCGCAGCGGACCCACGGTGATCAGGCCGCCCGGACCTACATCGGCGCGGTGGACATTGGCAGCGTAAATCGTGCCGGGAAGTTGATTCGCGGCAAAGGCGGAGTTGCCGACGCTGCCGCGGTCTTCGCGCCCCCACGGGCGGGAGAAAAATGGATACTGAAGGTCCTCGATCCCGTAGTCGCGAGCGTACTCGACGCCTGCCAGAACATGGCCCTTGTCCCCGGCGAATGACGTGCCGCCGGCGACGGAGAACTTGTAGTTCTTCTTGTCGCCGTACTTGGAGAACCCGCCTTGTGCGCTGCCTTCAATGCCCTGGAGCCTCGTCTTCAGGCCAAGGTTCACGACGCCGGCGACGGCATCCGAACCCCACGCTGCGGACGCGCCGCCAGTGACAACTTCGGCACGCTGAATCAGCGCCGAGGGAATCATATTCAGGTCGACCGTGCCATCGGGCTGGGTCGGGACGATGCGGCGGCCATCAAGAAGAACCAGGGTGCGGTTCGCACCGAGTGTGCGCAGATTGGCGAAGGCGACCGAAGTTGACGACAGCCCAGAGGTGCGGAACGCCGGAATCTGGAGCTTCAATGCGTCGCCGATGCTGATCGGCGCCGAGGCTTGCAGTTCCTGAACGCCCAGTACCGTGGTGGGTGTGGGGGCATTGAAACCGGTCGCGTCGAGACGTGACGACGCAGTCACGACCAACTCTTCGATCTGGTCGGCCGCGCGCGCGGAACCGGCCGGCAGGAATGTGGCGGCAGCCATCGTGAGCGCATAGGCGCTTGCCGCGGTGCCGCGCTTCAGCAGGCCGCGCAAAGTCGTGTTGTAGTTCATGGTTCCTCCCCCTGATCGGTACTTCGCGCCGCCTCTCCCAAGAACGGCGCGACCGTTGCGATTTCCCGAGATCACCCGCTAGCCCCCTAGCGGGTGATCCGATAACTCATGGCGTGACAATGATCTCCGTGCGGCGCTTCTCCGGGTCCGTAAGGCCGTCGGCCGCGACGGGCTCGTTCTTCCACGTGACCGTCAACTCTGTCCCTTGCGGTACGCCGAGGCGCCGCAGCGTATGGGCGGCTTCCTCTGCGCGGAGTTGAGCAATCTTCGGAATCTCATTGAGCGTCGTACCGTCCGACAGCTTGGCGGCTGCGCGGTACGCGACCACCTCGATGCGCTTCGCCTTGGTCAACTCGGCATACTTAATCGCGCGCTGAGTGTTGTTGATGGTGAGCACGGCGAGTTCGGAATCGAATTCGTAGAGCAGCTTAAACGTCTCGGGCTTGAATGGGGCCGTGGGTTCAGGCGGTGCCGGCGGTCGCGGTGGAGGCGCCAATCGTGCGATGTTGGGTCCCGGCACGCGGCGACCGACGACATCATCCTTCTCATCTACCGGCAGCATCGTCTGGCAATTGTTGTCGAGTTCTCGCATCACCGACGTCACTGGCGATTTTGGCAATTGCTGTCCGCCGCCATAGGTGCCTGACGGGATCGGGGACGCTCCGGGCAGCGTGATCGTGGCGGTCAGCGGGATACCCCCACAGATGCGCGGCCCCTGCACGATCTTTCCCTCGACGAGGACCTTATGCCCAAGATACGGCGGCGGCCAACCACCGGCGTCCGTTTGAATGCCGAGAAAGTAGAGTTCGCCGTCGTACTCCGCCAACCAGCAGGGAACGTTTTTCGTATCCTTGATGATCGGGCACGTGACGAAGTTGCGCTGATCCGCCGGCAGACCACCGTTGATAGGCTTTTTAGCCGGCGCGGCCGCGGCAGCCGCGCCGCTCCATGCCAACAGCGCGGACGTGAGCAAGACAAGTTTCTTGGAATGCTTCAAGGCAATCCCCCATCGCCTGTGGTTGTCTACTTCTGCTGCACCGTCACAGGATGCTGAGGAAGTTCCCGAGATCAGTCTTTTCGCGTTCGGTGAAGCCGATGTTGTAGCGACGGTCGTAAAAGTCGATCAGCGCGCGAATATTCTCAGCGGAGCCGTTGGAGAAGTACGGCGCCCGCGCTGCGAGCCCGCGGAATTGCGCCATCACGATCGAGCCGACGTCGTAACACTTGCCCGAGATCAGCGCGCGGCCGGGATCCTGCGTGTAGATCACACGGCCCAAAAACGGATGCGGACGCGCATCGGCATGACAGGTGATCTTGAATAGCGGCAGTTCCTGCGAGATTTCCATGGGCGCGTTCGTCAGCAACGGTTCCTGCGCCCACGGCCTGTTCGTAGTGCCGATGTCGACCCAGCCGGCCGAAACGTCATTACCGACCATCTGCAGGTTATGGCACGTCGCGCAGGTGCGCTTCAGAGGGTTGCCGAGGCCCACCGTGTTGATGTGCATCGTATCCCTCAGCCAGAACGGACGGTTGAAGTAGACGTCGTAGCCGCGCACCACAGAGGCGCGGAACTGCGCCTTCGCGTCGTCTGCGCCGGCGCTCTCTTTCCACATTTCAAAGGTCTTGAACACCGGCTTGCCGTAGTTGTCGCCCAAGACACCGGCCGGCGATTCCATCATATTGCGCGCGCCGAGCGCTTCGGGCCCACCCTTCTCCGTGAGGTCGCCGATGATGGAAGACACGCCCTGCGCCATATAGACCTGAGATTCGAAAGCGACGATCTTCTTCAGGTCTTCCTGACTCAGACGACCCTGCACTTGCAGGTGATCGATCGATGCATCGACGGCTTGCATCTTCAACGACGGCGCGCGCGCGTCGGACATGATGTTCATCGCGCCGTATTTTCCGGTCTCGGGGTCCTTATCCATGACCATCGCGAGACGCTTGGCGTTGAACGGTCCGCCGCCGGTATAGCTGTCGCCGCCAGCGTCGATGGCAACGTACTTCAAGTTGCCGACAACGCGCGGGCGCCGATAGACCGAAATCTTCGGAGTGCTGCTCTTCAGGCCGTAGGTCGCATCGGTGTTGCAGCCCGTCGGATCGCGCACCACTTCAATGCTGAACTCGGGCTTCACCGGCGTGCCATCCGGGCCCGCAATGCGCGGCCACGGCAACGCCACACGGAACAAGCCGCGCGTCAGCAGCAGCGAGTGTGAGCTTTCCTTGCCTTGGGGTAATGACGGGCAGTTCGATCCATCTGTCGCCGCGAACAACGGATCCATCCCCTGCGTCGCCTTCCAGCGTTCGCGGATCGCGTCGCCCGAAATGCTCATCCCATTTGACGGTTGATGACAAGTGACGCAGGCGCGGCCGTTGGTGCCTATGGGCTCGAAGAACGGATGGCCCTTTGTGTCGACCGGACCGCTGGCGTTCAGGATCTCGACTTGCCCGTACGAATTGTCGTAGCGCGCGGTGGCCGGAAGGGCACCACCCTGCCCCGGCACATACCAACTCGTTTTCTCGGCGCTCTTGCCGGCAGCGATTGCGAGCCCTGGCTCGCCGAACGCGAAAAAGGCGGCGGTCGCCATTAGAGATGCGACGGAAAGTGAACCGAGCCGAAGCAGCCGATGCCAAGTATGCCCGTGACGGTTCATCTCTTGTCGCTCCCCGATGCGGCGGTCGAATCGCTCTTCATCACAAATTGTATGTATAACGTACAATTTGTCTATACTACGCGCAAGGCTGCCTCCCCTATGATGCCCACCTCATCCGCTGTTCGCTCGTGGATGCTGCAATGCAAAAAGAGCGCGGTTAGCTGGGCTCATTTATTTGTGCATTGCGACATACTATAGGCGGCGGACAATCAACCCGCGCGGGCCCAGTCGGTGCGCGCCAAAAGAGTAAGGCGGACGGTCCTTCCATGGCTGCGCGATCTTCGGCAACAGCGATAGTGGCGGCGGAGTCTCCGGATATCGATCTGGGAGATCTCCCCAACCTATTGGGGTTTCATCTGCGCATGGCATATGTGGCCATGCATCGTCACTTCGCCGAAAGCATCGCAGATATCGACCTGACACAGCGTCAGTTCGCCGTGCTGTCCATTGTCGCTGCGAATGAAGGACCGTCGCAGGTCGATATCGCCAGTGCGTTGGGGATGGACCGCGCCAGCATGATGGAATTGGTTGATCGCCTGGAGGATCGTGCCTTGATGGAGCGTCGCCGCTCCAAAGGCGACCGCCGGCGACAGGAACTTTACGTCACCGCCCCTGGGCGTAAGCTGCTGGCGGCCGCTGTCATACGCATCAGCGAACACGAACAACATTTCAAGAAGCGATTCACGGCGCAGGAACTCTCCGACCTATCCCGGATGCTCGCCCGCCTGTGCGCACCTGCGTAGCGAGCAGCTATTGCGACCAGCCGTTGGCGTTGGGCGCATCTGCTGGCAAATAATACATCGTCGCCCAAATACCGGCGATTTTTCCGCCGCGGATATATCCGCCGCGGATATAGAAGTATTCCGTCAGAAGATTCCGCTTCCGCGCACTCCCGTTCGGGCGGCGAAATAAGGTCGTGCCCATGACGACGCCCTGTTCCTCGTCGATCAGAGGAAAGCGCCGCAGCGTCGTCTCGGCGATGGAGTCTTTGAAGATTTCGAATCCCGCCACGCAGTTACCGGAGATTTCTTCCTGTGCCGCCGTAGGTGTCGCGCTCGCTGGAGCCGGCGCGGCGCCCGGCAGGCCTTCGCTGCGTTTGCGGAACGTCATGCGAACGCCGTTCTCGACGCGCGGGCATTTTGCTTCCGCCGGCACGCTGCTGCCGTCATGTTCCTGTAGCGCCTGGAAATAGCCGTTGGCGAGCGCGATCATCGTGAAACGCGCGGTGCGCTGAGACTTCGGAAGCGGGCGTTCATCCGGCGGCGGAAGCGCCGCCATGCCGGCGCTGTCGAAGATCGTGTTTCCGTCGGGCCGGGCGATCGTCCATTCCGCTTCCGAGATTCGGTTGTCTTGCACCTTCACGCGCAGCGATACGATGCTCTGGCTCGTCCCCTCTGCCATTATTCCGTGAATAGCCGCCTGCCCTGTCGAGGGATCAGCGTAACGCCGTTGGACCGTGCCGAGCCCGGAGGCGGTTCGCCATATCCCCTCGCCCGCTGCGACCTGAGATCCATTTTCGGTCGCGCGGTAGTTGGCGGTGAGTAGAGCCGCTGCCGGTTCATGACGAATGACTCCGCTTAGATAAGCGTCAAGCGCGGCCGTGAGGCATGCTCGCTCGCAGGGGCTTGCGGCCTGGACGTTCGCCGCGATCCACAATGTTCCGACCGCGAATGCGAACGCACTCGTGCATGCGTGCCATAATCCGCTGATCCCCATCGCGTCAGCCCTCCCGCTGCTCCGAACCGCTTGACGCGTACCACCGTTCGCCCCGGCGGTCACGACCGCGCAGCACGATTTCTTCGGATTACCGGGCGACCGGATCGACGAGATGCGACTGCAGGATCGGAGTCCATGCCGTCGCGACGGCGATACCGCTGGCGTAACCTCTTCCACCGGTGTCGCCAGGTTGGGCGTCGTCAAGAAAGACGTAGACTGGAAATCCCTTGAACGTCCATTGCAAGCTGTCCGCTTCCGCTCGCACCGACCACTGGCCGATCGGCTTTGTGCCCGCCGTCGCCACAAGCGGCCGCCAATGCGCCTTTAGACATGCCTCGTCGCAGGTTTGCTTCTTGATGCCTTCGAGATCCCGCAGAAGCGCGTAGAGGGTCTTACCCTCGGCATCGGCCAGCACGGGGCCTAGGTCGCTGGGCTGGATCGTAACAAAGGACGGCACCGGCGGCGGTGGCCCTAGGTCGGCGATGTTCCAGTCCGTGTTTTCCGCCGCGCCCCGGACGTCGCCGGGACTTTCGTCTTTGCCATAGCGATAGAGTGGTTTGCCCTTGTAGGCCCATTGGCGGACGCCGCCGCCCATGTCGATTGCTGTCCAGTCGCCCCAGGTCTGAGCCGTCCAAGGCGCCCGCATTGCCGCCCAGGCGCGGGAGACTTTCGATTTCGCTGCTTTTGGGACGTACAGGGTTAGGCCACGGCTGTCGGTCAGAACCGGCCCTCGCAACGTCATGCCGACTGCAATTCCCGGCGGCGTAGGGATCGGTTCGAAGGCAACATGCCACACCTTGGCGATGCGATCCCCATAGACAGCCTCGGGCATATCGTCCTTCACGTAGGTGTACAGGGGCTTCCCCTTATAGGCCCACTGCTGCGTTCCATTGGCGCGTGTTGCCAGAGTCCAATCCCCCTGCGGAGCAGCGCTACCGGATGCGATCACGGGTGGCCAAGTCTCTTCGCATTTTGCGACGCAGGTCGATTTCGACGGCTCGGTGTCGCGGTCGTAGGTGTAGAGGCTGTGGCCCTTGGTGTCGGTTAGGAAGACGCCCGCGGGGCTGGGTCTCAGCACGATCTCGCCCGGAAGCGCGGCCGCGCTCGCACCGCCGCACTGCGCCCAAACGACTGCAAGCACAAGAGCCGCCCAAGCAAACTGCGTTGTCTGAACCATCCGCACGGCTTAGATCATCAAGGATGTGATCGGCTTCGTGACTTGCATGGAGCCGATTCCCCACCGCTCGATCGGCAGGCCCATGACCTGCATCGCCGTCAGGCCGACTTGCGTTGTCGGAGCGCCGTTGCCGAGGATATGCACCCCGGTCTTCATCCGGCCGCCGGCCTTACCGATGGTCATTGTCGGAATGCCATCCATGCCATGGAGCTTGGCGTCGTTCGTGTCGGTGCTGGCATAGATGAGTGTGTTGTCCAGCAGCGTACCGGCCCCTTCGCGGATCGCGGCAAACGCCTGGATGAAAGTCGCCAGCGCTTCCATGCTCACGACATTGAGCTCCGCGCACTGCCGCTGATACCCCAAGCTGAAATCGATCGGCTCCTCGTGGGTCAGCGTGTGGTGCGTGAAGGACTGTCCCGGCGGGCGCGACTTCGCGATCGACTGGGAATACAGCATGTTGAAGACCTTGGTCTGATTGCAGGCCACTGCCATCGCCAGAATCTTCGTCAGAATGGCGTGATTGGGCACAAGGGTCGGGATTTCGACACCCAGAGCAACATCTTTCGGCCGTTCTGGTACCCGACAGGCCTTATTCGGCGGCGGCTTCTGAAGCTGCAGTTCCAGCTGGTTCTCGACCTGACGGACGGAGGTGAAATACTCGTCCAGGCGCGCGCGATCAGCGTTGCCGATGCTTTTGGAAAAGTCTTTCGCCTCATCCATCACGGCGGACAGAACGCTTTGGCGAACCATGACCTCTGGATCTGGCTTGAAATCCGCTTTGTTCGGATCGGCAAAGCCTGGCCCAAAGATGCGCGCGTACAGCGCGACCGGCGAAACTTCGGCCGTATTGTGGATGCCGCCCGAGCGATAGGTGTAGCTGTCCTGCGGGTCCCCGGTCGACGAGACATCGATCGACCGGAAGCGCGATCCGGCGCCGATCTTGTCACCGATGATCGTGTCGAGCGTCGGCTCGGTGATCTCCCGGCCCCGCGGCACAAAGCCGGTGCGCGCCGCGACCCACGCGGTGAAGTGGACGCCGCCGGGCTTGCCGTCGAGCAGCGTCGCAAACCTGCTATAATAGTTGATGTAGCTCTTATAAGGATTGAGTGGCTGGCATTCCTCCAGGAACGTGATCTCCGGTCCTGTCTCCGCGATGCCGCGTCCCGGCGTATGCCCCAATCCCCAAAACCACGTGCCGAACCGCACGGGCAATGGCGCGTCAGACGCCAGCGCCGTGCCGCTCTCATTCAGAAAGCAGTCAAGGAACGGGAGTGCGACCCCGATCGCTGCTCCCCGCAGGGCGCCGCGCAACACCGCACGCCGCGGCGCCGGCCTTCTGATTGTGAAGGTCATGGGCTCTTCTCCTGCCGCTCGGACTGGCCCGGCAATACCGCATAGAATGCCTGATTTTCCGCGATCTGGGCAACCAGAGCGCGGAAACGGTAGCCATCCTTGGCGAAGTTCTTCTGGAGGTATTCCATCCAAGGGCGCTCGTCGGAACTGAGCGGGCGGTGGGCGGCATAGCCGTAAAGACGCGTCGCCAAGCAATTCGTCAGGGCCGGATCGTCGCGCAATACCTGGGCGAGTGAGACCGCATCGGTGAAGGGGCGCCCATCCATGTCACCGGAGGGATCGATCGTCTCGCCGTTTTCGGCGGTGCGGGTTTGGCCGGCCCCATCGAAAGTCTCCATCGCCAGGCCGATTGGGTCCATCAATCTGTGGCAGCCGGAACAGCTCGCGTCCGTTGCGTGCGCGGTCAGCCGTTGCCGCGCGGTTTTGCTGGGCGAATTGGGGTCGTTGAATCCGTCGAAGCTCACATCGGCGGGTGGCTCGGGAATTCGCTGGCAAAGCAGAAGCTCCCGGACCGCCCGGCCACGGAGCGTGGGTGAGCTCTTGCCCGGATGGGAATGTAAGGCGAGGAAACTCAGCTGAGTCAAAAGCCCCGCATGGGGATCGCCGGCAGGGAATTCGTGATCCGACCATCCGGCGGAGTCCTCCACGGCAGCGTGGTACAGCATGCCCAACGGCCGCGTGAGGACGGTCTTTCGCACAGTGAACAGATCGCGGTAGTCGCCATTGTCATCCAGGAGGAAGCCAACAATCGTCCGCAACGCCTGTTCTTTCGCATCGCGCGCGACAGTTTCGGTGAACGCGGGATAGATAACCGCATCCTTCTCGAGCGTATCGAATTGCTCGAACGCCAGCATGTCCGCGAAGAACGCGCGGACGCCGTTCTCGAGGCGCGGCGATTTCAGCATCCGGGCGACTTGCTTCTCCAGTCCGTCTTCGGTCACTAGTTCGCCGCGCTCCGCCGCGGTCAGCAGTTCCTCATCCGGCGACGTATCCCACAGAAAGAAGCTGAGGCGAGCGGCGCGTGAATAGCTGTCCAATCTCACGCCGCCTGTTGGGTTGGGCTCCACCTGGTCCGAGACATAAAGGAACGACGGGGTGACCAGCAGCGAGCTCAATCCGGCAGCGAGACCGGTATAGAAGTCCGCGCCCTTGCCGGACGTCGCGGCGGCAATCTCGGTCCGCACCGACACCTCTTTGTCGGTCAACGGTCGCCGATAGAGGTATCGTCCGACATGACGATAGAATTTCTCGGCGCACGTACGATCCTCGGCTTTGGCATTGGCGGGTTGGCAAGGAATGAGGACGTTGCGGTTACGCGCGTCGACGACCTGTGCGGCTATCGAGCGGGCGAGTTGGTCATAGCGCTCATACGCCGACGCCGTCATGCCCATCGCAACTGTGCCGGTTTCCAGCAATCCGTCGACACGTTCGGGGCGATCGAACCGGCCGGAGACTTGAATGTCGTCGCCGAAGACGTCGGCGATGACATTGCGGTATTGCGCCTCGGTCAACCGACGGATTGTGGGCGTACTCGCCGCGGGGTGTGGTTCATCCTTGGTGCAGGATGCCAGCACGAGCGGCAGCAGGCATGCGAAAGCAAAGGCACGGCGGACCCTCATTGCCCACCTCCTCCGCTGCTGACTTGCCGCGCGCTGGAATGGATGACGTAGGCCGGAATTGCCTTAAAGGTGAACGCCGATGACAACGCGGTGCATTGGCCGGTCTTCGGATCAGGGTAACCGTCGGCCATCTTCCAGGCCCCTTCATATAGGGCGGGACAGCTGAACTGATTCACCACGGCCAGGGATTCGATCTGGCGGATGAATTGCCACCAATTCATTACATCCTGATACCCCGCGATCATTCCCTCGATGCCCGCCGTATCCTTGCGCGCCTGGAATTCGACGCGCATGCCCCGCATCGCCATATGCATCACGGCGCCGTTGGATGCGAACGGCAGGCGCGCATCAATCGCTTCCGTGGTCAGCACCCCGTTCTTGATCGTCCCGCGCGCGGTTGCGCCATAGCGTTTCGGGTCGTCGATCCGGAAGCTGGCATAGGGAATGACATTCGCCGAGCCATCCTTGGGTACGATATCAACGGCGCGATAGAAGCTGACCTCGACCGGTCCATCCTTCTCCAAGCTCTCCGCGCCGGTCACCTCAATGAGAACGACGCCCTGCGAAGTATCGCGGCGCTCGCGATTGGCGTTGCTCTCCATGTACTGATGTTGGCGCCAGCCGTAGATGCAGCCCATCACGCGATAGAGCTGGTTGTCGACCTTGGTCGCGCCGTCAAAACCGACAAATTTCTCGTGAGTGCAGGTCTTGGCGGTGGCGCGGCCATCCTCGGTTCCGTCGAGGTTCATGCCGTAGCTCGTGGTGCCGCGGACGGTCCGCAGCGGAGGATCCTTGATCACGGTCGGATTCCAGCAGACGTCTTCGTTGTTCGGACCGCGATAGGAGACTATGTTGTGCCGCCGATCGTCGACGGGCTCAATTGTGCCGTTGTCGCTCACCCGCGCGCGAACATCGGCGGGCGTGGTTAGCCACCAGTTCTCGTCGTTGGACGCGGTCAGCCCTTCCGGACACTCTTCCATGAATTGTGTCGCGTGAATGGCCGTGAAGAACTCAGTCACAATGAAGGCAAAGGCCTTTTTATCCGTCGCGGAAGTAGCCTTCGCCGCATCTGCCGGAGCATCGGCCATCAGAAGAAGGACGAGGAGAGCCTTGAAGCCCAGAGTGGTCGCGATCTTCATCAATGCTTCCTGCCGGACCGCTGATCAACGGTCTGAATCTTGCGGATACTGGACCTTCATTTGATTCCGGATTTCGCCCTTGGGGAAGCGCGTGGTGGCGATATCGACGTAAGTCCATCCGGATAACATGTATTCCGCTTGCGCGGCGTTCAGAACCGCGGTCCCCTCAACCGGGCTCTTCGCGCCTTTTGGCGCCAGCATGAGTTGGACGATGCCATTCGCCCCGGGCTGAGCAGGACCATGGAGGGCGACCTCCGTCACCTCGGACGTCAACCCGGAAAACGTCACTTTCCAGTGCAATTTGAGCGAGGGAATCTCGAGTTCCATGTCCGCCGTTCCCTTGGCGGGGCTTGAAACCAGCGCCGTTTCCCCGGCCGCGTTCAGATCGGCGTGAAACCGCCTGACTCTGAATTCCGCGGCGAGGGATTGATGTCCGATGAGGACGCCAATCATGACGAGGAAAGGAATGCGCAGCCGGACGTTCACAGCGGGCCCACCTGGTCGAGCCCGATGCCCTTGGCTCCGACCCCAATTATTTCAAGAACTATAACAGGATATGCCGGGAGCGGCAGGGCGGATGTATTCCTGAAAGCCCGCCATTTGGCGTGAGTGATCGCACGTTGAGCGCGAGGTGACGAAAAAAGTTCGTCCGCGTTGGGTGTCCGCGCCGACCGCGGTCTCATTATCCGAGAGAGACGCCATGTCGTTGCTCGAATAGCGAGCAGATGTGGGCTGCACGGTGTGAGATCCCTGGACCGGACCAGAGGCGGACTGCACAATGTGTCCGATTTTGGTCTCTTGCCGATGGGAGCGAACCGTGGCGTTCCGTCCCTCGCGTCTATTGTGTCTGGTTGCCGGGCTGATTTTGCCTTGGGCACCCCTGCCCGCGTGGGCCGCGGACAAAACCCTCTCCTTTGTCATCTTTGACTGGGCCAATGCGGTCTACCAAACCCGCTTTGCCGATGAATGCCCTGCGGGCTTGAACCTCGGCAACGACGAGTTCTGGTGGCGCGGCCTGAGCCGGGAAGACCGCGCCCGCCTGACCAACAATGGCCTCCATGAAAGCGGCAATCGCTACAATGTCGCCTTCAAACGCGGCCCCAACCAGGAAAACGTCTGCCTTGATCCGACGGCCGTGACTGATCCGTTCTTCCGTGCGGTCGAGGGCGATATCTCGTTCGGTGAGAACATCGATGGCACAGAGGATGGGCGTGCGACCCCGAAAACCTGCGCCCATCAGAAATTCACATCACCCGATGGCACCAAGGGTGTGGACAACCAGATGTATCGCCTCATCGGCTGCATCTATGGCTGGCGTGACGAGGGCCTGATCGACAAGCACGCAAACGAGCTGCGCGCCGCCAGTGGCCTCGGGATGATCCTGATCGACATCACCGGGGTGAGCGATCCGCGCAACGACGACGACGTCACCGTGACGTTCTACCGATCCATTGATCAGTTCGCTCTCAACGGAGCATCGAAGCCGCTACCTTTCGCGACATACCGCATCGACACAGTGAACGGCAAACCGCGCTACAGCGATAGCTTGAAGGGCCGCATCAAGGACGGCGTCCTCACCACGAACCGCGGCGATGTCCGCCTGCCCTATTACGGCAACTACTCATTCTTAAATCCCGTGATTCGCGACATGGCGATCCGGCTCGAAATCGCCGATGACGAAAGCGCGTCCCCGGGCATGATCACCGGTTACTACAATAGGGACCAATTCGTGCATTACGCCAATGGACTCGGCGGGACGATCCCGGTCAGCTACTTCAGTTGTCCGGGCCTGCACGCGGCGGCGCACAAGCTTGCCGATGGGTACCCGGATCCGAAGACCGGCGAATGCACCATGCTCTCGTCGGCGTTCCGGATCGCGGCAACGCCCGCTTTCATCATCCATCCCGAGAAGCGGAACGCGCGGAAATGAAAGCGGGGATGGTTTTTGCCTGCGCAAGTGTTCTCGTTCTTTCAGCGTGTGGACCAAAGGAGCCTGAGACATCCGGCAGTCCGCCGGCCATGCGGCGCCTAACGGAAGCGCAGTATCGAAACATCATTGTCGACACCTTTGGCCCGACAATTACCTTCGGCGGGCGCTTCGACCCGTTGCAGCGGACCGACGGCCTGCTGGCGCTGGGCGCGCGCACGGCTCGCATTACGCCGGGCGGTTTTGAACAGTACTACACGGTCGCCCGGTCGATCGCCGGACAGGTCGTCGACGAGAATCACCGCGAGACAATCGTTCCATGCACGCCGGCCGCGGCAGACGCACCGGACGATGCCTGCGCGAGCCGGTTTTTCGGCGAAGCCGGCCGCCTGCTTTATCGCCGGGCTCTTACCTCAAACGAACTCGATATCGCGGTCCGCGCCGCCCATGAAGTGGCCGAGAGCGGCAAGGACTTCTACAAGGGCCTCGCCTTTGGCCTCACCGGCTTTCTGGTAAGCCCAAAGTTCCTCTTCGTGACCGACACGATCGAGCAGGACCCGGCGCAGCCCAGCAGCATGCGCCTCACCGGCCCCGCCCGCGCGGCGCGCCTGAGCTTCCTCCTGTGGAACAGTGGTCCTGACGATGCGCTGCTGGCGGCGGCGGAGAAAGGTGCGCTTACCGACCGAAAGTCGCTCACGGCACAGGTTGAACGCATGATGCGTTCACCGAAGTTCGAGGATGGCCTGCGTGCGTTCTTCGCCGACTTCCTGGACTTCCAGAAATTCGAAACCCTCGAGAAGGACACGGTGATCTATCCGGCCTTCAACGTACGCGCGGGCGAGGATGCGCAAGAGCAGCTTATGCGCACGATTGCCGACCACGTGATCGTGCACGACCGGGACTATCGCGACCTGTTCACGACCCGTGAGACGTTCTTGACCCCTCGCCTTGCCCTGATTTATCGCGTTCCGGCGCAAAACCCGGCCGGAGGCTGGAGCCCGTTTACGTTCGCCAAGGACGATGCCCACGCCGGGATCGCCACCACCATCGGCTTCCTGGCCGTCAATTCACATCCTGGCCGCAGTTCACCGACAATCCGCGGTCGAGCGATCCGGGAGACGCTGCTGTGTCAGAAGGTGCCGGACCCGCCGGGCTCAGTAGACTTCTCGGTGTTCAACGATCCCAATTCGCCACACAAGACGGCACGTGAACGGTTGACGGCCCATCGCACCGCCGATGCCTGCGCCGGCTGCCACAAGATCACCGATCCGATAGGTCTGGCATTAGAGACCTTCGACGGCGCAGGCGCGACCCGGGCGGCGGAAAACGGGGAACCCATCGACCCCAGCGGCGACCTCGACGGCATCCCATTCAAGGATGCTGCAGGGTTGGGTAAAGCGCTGCGCGACAATCCCGCCGCGGCTTCATGCCTGGTGAACCGGCTATATGCGTATGCGCTCGGTCGCCCGACGGAGCGTGGTGATGCCGACAGCGTCGACTTTTTCCAGAATACGTTCCAACAGAACGGTTACAGGATGAAGGCTTTGCTCGAGCAACTCGCCCTGAGCGATGCGTTCTACAAGGTGGCCCCGGCATCTGACGCAAAAACCGCCGGCGAAAACTCGTCCGCAGGAGGCCCTTCGTGACCTTCCTCATTCCTCGTCCGCGCACGCGTCGCGCCGCCTTGCGCGGTCTTCTCGGCGGTGGCGCAGTCACCGTCGGCCTGCCGTTCCTCGATGCATGGCTCAACGACAGCGGCACCGCCCTTGCCGCCAACGATGCTCCGCTGCCCGTTCGGTTCGGCAGTTGGTACTGGGGCATGGGCCACACGCCGGGCCACGCGATCGTCGAAAAGAAAGAAACCAGCCCCGGCATCGGGTTTCTGGAAGAGACGGCGGCGCTCAAGCCGTTCAAGGACAAGCTCAGCTACTTCGGCAACTTCAACATGCCTCTCGACGGGCGCTCGAACTATACGCACTTCACCGGCTGGATCGCGAACCGAACCGGCACCGCGCCGCAGCGCAGTGCCGAAATACCGGCCCCGACCTTCGATCTTTTGATCGCCGATGTGATCGGCAACAGCACGCGCTTCAAGACGATCGATGTGACAAGCGTGGGCATCGCGCGCGAGAATTACAGCGCCCGCAGCGCCGACAGCCGGGCGGCGGCGGAGACCTCGCCCGTCGCGCTCTATGCGCGTTTGTTTGGGCCGGGGTTTGTCGATCCCAACAAAGCTGATTTCAAGCCGGACGTTTCGGTCATGCTCCAGCGGAGCGTACTCTCCGCCTTTGTCGAGGACGGCAAAGACCTGGCGAAGACCATCGGCGCTTCGGACAAGGCGCGACTGGACGACTATTTCACGTCGATCCGGCAGGTAGAGAACCAACTTGCGATGCAACTCCAGAAGCCGCCGCCGAATGACGCCTGCATACACTTGGGCGCCCCGAGTGATTCGCCCGCCGGCCTCGCCGCCGTCCGCGAGATGGGGACCGTGATAGAGACCCACAAGGTGATGTCCAGGCTGCTCGCCATGGCCGTGGCTTGCGATCAGACGCGTGTCTTCAACATGGTCTTCACGGACAACTTCGCGAACGTGCGTCGCAACGGCGAGACCTATACCCACCACCTACTCACCCACGAGGAGGCGATCGACACCAATCTCGGTTATCAGCCCCTCGCCTTTTGGTTCAACAAAACGTCCATGAACGGGTTCGCGACCTACCTTGAGATCCTATCGAGCATCAACGAAGGCAGCGGCACCTTGTTGGACAATTGCCTGGTGTTCGCCACCACGGAGTCCAACTACGCGCGCCTCCATACCATCGACGGATTGCCGATCTACTTTGCCGGCTCTGCCGGCGGCCGCATCAAGACCGGCCTCCATGTCGCCGGCAACGGCGATCCGATCAGCCGCGTTGGTTTCACGGCCATGCGCGTGATGGGCGTGCCGATCGAGCAATGGGGCACGAATTCGCTTCAGACCTCCAAGCCGATCACGGAGATCCTGGCTTGAGGATTCTCGCGCTTGTCTGGGTCCTGCTGCTACTTCCGCGCCTTGCCTTCGCTGCAGCGGACGATCCGCCGCCCAGCATTGCGCTTCACCAGCACGGGCACGGGTGGGCGATCACCGATCAAGACGGCATGACGCTCTATTTCTATCTGAAGGACACGCCCGGCAAGGCGACCTGTGCGGGCGCCTGTCCAAAGTTGTCGCCACCCGTGGAAGCAAGCAGCGATGCAACGAGTCACGGGGCTTGGAGCGTGGTGGCCCGCGACGATGGTCTTCGGCAGTGGGCCTATCGCGGCAGGGCACTCTACCGTTCGCTGCGGGATACCGCGCCCGGTGACACCAACGCAGAGGAATTCAACGGACTTTGGCGCGTTGCCTTCCGCCCGATTCCGACCCCACCGGGCTTTGGGTTTGCGCGCACCAACCTGGGACAGGCCCTGGCCGATCAACGGCAGATGACGCTCTACACGCTAGAGAAGGATAAACCCGACGGCAGCGGCTGCGATGCCGCCTGCTTGCGGAGGTGGCCACCCGTCATTGCACCGGCGATGGCGCATCCCATTGGCGATTGGAGCATCGCGGTGAGACCGGAGGGACTACGTCAGTGGGCTTTCCGCGGTCGCCCGCTATATCGTTCGGCGCTGGACGTGCGGGCTGGCGACACGTTCGGCCACAACCCGGACCAGGCATGGCGCGCACTGGTCCTCGAGCCACCACCAACCCTGCCGGCGTGGGTCACTATTCAGCAATCGGATTCCGGTGAACTGTTTGCCGACGCCAAAGGCCGCACGATGTACACCTACAACCCTGCAGGTCGCGCCACCGCGACGTCTGCTGAAATCGATACGAATGCGCCACAGGTCGATTGGGAACCGGTCTTGGTGGAACCGTCCAGAGCGCAGCGGATCGGCAGTTGGGTGCCGGTGGCACGCGACGATGGCCGGTTGCAGTGGAGCTATCGCGGGTTGGCGCTGTTCACCAACACCAACGACGTCACGCCGGGCGATATCCTCGGCGTGCGCAGTAGCGATCAGCGCTTTCAGACAATCACGCGGGCTGGCACACCGATGCAGGGTGCCGGGCAATAGCGGCTAAGAAAGCGTCGTGGACGCGCCGATTTCCTGGGCCGCGCGCTTGAGTAATCCGAGATGGAAGCTCAGCGCCGTGGTCTTGAGGCTCGAATAGAAGAAGTTGAGGCTCAAGGTTCCCGCCACCTGCCCGCCACGAATGATGGGCACGGCGACCACGCCAAGGCGGCCTGAGCGATCCGCGACCGCGTGGCCGGTAGCGTAGCCCTGGCGGTTGATGCCATCCAGGAGCTTCTCAGCGAGGATGCGCTTCAACGGCACGTGGTTGTGCAGAAACGGCGAGAAACCGGGTTCCCGTTCGCCGCGACGATAGAACTCATCGAGGAGTTGCTGGCGCAGTTCGCGCGAGCAATGCGCAAGATATGTATGACCCGAGCAGCTCTGGCCCAGGAGGATTTGCGTGCCCGCGGTGGTCCGGTGGCCGCCAGCGGAATTCCGCAGCATCGTGGAGATGCGAACGATCGTGCTGTCGCGCTGCGGCGTGGTGAGGACCACGCCAAGCTTCGTCTCGCCGTAGAGCCGATTCACGACCCGATTGCCGATATCGAGCACCCAGCTCTGGTCAATGAAACCGCCGCCGAGTTCCTGGCAGATCCGCTCGATCCAGTAACCGCGCGTATGGGGATCCTTGCGCACGTAGCCGAGCGCTTTCAGGTTCTCCATCATGCGGTAGACAGTACCGCGCGGCAGGTTCACCGCCGCGGCAAGCGCCAGGATCGTCGCGCCGTTGTTGAGGTTCAGCTCCCGCAGGAGGGAGAGCGTGCGCGAAACCGCTTGGATCGAGTTGGGCTCTTTCGGTGTGGCACGGGTGGTCGCGCGACGCGCGGCCTTCGGTGCGTCAGGAGCGCTCCAGGGACTGGCCTGATCCGCATACGCCTCGACGGCCGGCGGTTCTCCGATGTCATCCGTGACGGATGCGATCCGCAGTGCCTTAGGCATCTGTTTGATTCCACTTCATTTTCCGCTCGCGTGCCGCATTGTGGGCCGGTTGCGCATCGAGACCGAAGCATGCCCAATATGTCATCGATCCATCAAATGCATTTTTTTCGGATATAGATCAGGTTTATGCATCAACTAGACGTTCCTGGCCCCTCGTCCGACAAATTTGTCGCAGGGTTTCCATCACCTGCACCGCGGCGGGGGAAGGCAATTCCTCGTTCCTGTAGAACAACCCGCCATTCACGGCGTAGGCAAAGGCCGGCGCCGACGCGGCGACGATCCGGCCGTCATTGAGCTCCGGCGCCAGGAAGTCTCCGTGGGCGCATGTGGCGAAATCACCCAGCAACAGCACCGACTTGATCAGCGCAACAGAGTTGGTCCTGCTCACGAACGGCGGAGGTGTAACTTGGGCTTTCCGGAACACGCCCTCGAAGTGAGTCGTGATTTGAGGATGATCGAGCAGCAGCCAATTCAAGCTTGCCGCGTCCTGCGGTGCGATCGGCCCGCGGGATGCGCTCGGATGGCTCGCGCGCAGGAAGACGCCGCCGGTGCTCTTGATGATCGGCTCGCAAACGATATCCGCCCGCGACGCCCCCGATCCACCGGCCGCGCCAAATACGAAATCGAGGGAGTCTGCCGCGAGCCCATCGAGCAGATCTTCGACATGCCCCTCGACTACCTTGAGGCGTAAAGCGGGATACAGCGCGGATACGTCGCGCAAAGCGGCGCTCACGATCTGCGCGGAAAACACCGGATCGATCCCCATGCGCACGTCGCCGGAGCGACTGTTCTCGATTTGCGCCGCTTCGGCCTTGGCATGCTCTGAAGCGCGCAACACTGTGCGGGCATGGTGAACGAACTCCAGCCCGACGGCGGTCGGATAGACGCGCTTCGCCTCGCGACGAAATAGAGGGACCTTCAGGGATTTTTCAAGGTCCTGCACGCTACGTGTCAGCGCTGACTGGCTGATGCGCAGTGCGCGCGATGCGGCGTGTACCGTCCGGTGTTCGATGATCGCGAGAAAATAGCGCAGTTGCTGGAGTTCCATGGGGCGCCTACCTCTGCCCCCGCGGCCGCGCGGCGGCGGCCCGCAGCGCGTCCATCACTTCCACGACCGCCGGCGTCTGGTAGGCCCCACCGCGATAGAGCAATCCGGCCCGGCGGGGAAAGGTGAACTGCGGCACGTTCAGACGCTTCAGCAAACCTTCGCGCAGTTCGCGCTCGAAGAACTCCTCGGGCATGCAGGCGACGTGGTTCCCTTCGCGCATGAGGCTGCGAATGAGTGTCAGCGAGTTGGTCTTGAGCAAGTGATCAGGCGGCGCAAGGTCGGCGCGCTCGAAAGCGCCTTCGAAATTCAAGCTGGCGTGGACCTGGTCGATCAAGAGCCATCGCTCGTCGAGCAGATCCGCCAGCGTCACTTCCCGGCGTTTGCGGGCGAGCGGATGGTCGCTGCGGACCAGCATGGAGTGGTGCAGTTCCACGAGCGGCTCGAGTTTGATATCCGGGTGGACCTTTACACGCGGGAAGTTCGAGAACATGAGGTCCAGCCGGCCAAGCTCCAGGTCGGCGAGTGCATCCTCGAACAGGCCCTCGGTGATGTGCACACGCAAGTTCGGGCGATTGGACAGTACGGTGGCAATAGCTTCGTCGGCGACATAGGTCGCGAACATCCCCGCGAGGCCGATGCTGACTTCGCCGAAATACACACCTTCCTGCGCGCGCAGTACCTCGTGCCGCGCCCGTTCCGTATCGCTGAGGACCAGGCGGGCCTGCCGGTAGAATGCCGCACCGGCGGCGGTGAGGATCACGCGCCGCGGCTCACGGCGGAATAGAGAGATATCGAGGGATTTTTCGAGCGTCTGAATGCTGCGCGACAAAGCCGGCTGACTGAGGCCCAATTTCTGGGACGCCGCCCGCATCGTCTTGCACTCGACCAAGGTCACGAAGTGACGCAGCTGTTGGAGTTTCATCGCCCTTTCCGCCCCGTGTGCCTGCCGCGCACTTGAGTCCGCGTCACTATACCGGTGAGGAG
Source organism: Rhodospirillaceae bacterium (assembly GCA_965279655.1). Classification (GTDB taxonomy): domain Bacteria; phylum Pseudomonadota; class Alphaproteobacteria; order Rhodospirillales; family Rhodospirillaceae; genus SCTM01. Next base: position 1,227,413 of record OZ257255.1, on the reverse strand, counting down.
CGATCGCCTACGCACAAAAAAAAGCGGCCGACCCGAAGGTCGACCGCTTCATCAAACCAAGTAACTGGCTGATTTAGAAGTTGTAGCTCGCACGGATGCCGAAGGAGCGCGGCAGCGGCAGCGAGTAACGGATTTCGTTCTTGAAGGGCGGGACAGCGAAGCTGAACACGTCGACGCCCGTGCTGCCCTGAAGCAGATGCTTGTCGTTGGTCAGGTTGTTGACGAAGCCTTCGATCGTCAGCACATCGCTGCGAACGCCGAGCTTCAGGTTGACCTTATCGGTACCGCCGATGTAGGCGGCCGCCGAGTAGTCGGTGAACACCCGGCCACGATGCGAGTAGTCGATGCGCGTGTACCAGTCGTAGTCACCGGCCAACGGCGCCGAGTATTCGGCGTTGATGTTCCACGTCCACATCGGCGTCTGCGGCATGCGGTTGCCCAGGCCGAGCTTGGCGCTGCCGAGGATGTTCAAGCAGTCGACGCAGTTATACAGGAAGATGTCGCTAGTGCTGATCTTCGAGTGGTTGAGGCCCATGTTGCCGCCGATCTTGAACTCATCGGTGACCTGGAACTCGGTTTCCGCTTCGATGCCGGTCAGGGTCGCAATACCGCTGTTCACCGTCAGACCGATCAAGTTGGTCGTCGCCGGAGCCGTCGGGGTGGCCGGGAGGTTGATCGGGATCGACGCCGCGGACTGACCATCAACCCACTTGTCGCGGAAAACAGTCAGGACGACGCGCGCACGGTTTTCGAGGAAGGTCGACTTGATGCCGGCTTCCCAGTTATCCAGACGCTCCGCCTTGAATGTTACACCAGCACCCGGAGCCGCGGCCTGCAGAGCAGCCAGGGTCGCCGGAGTGGAGGTGAGCAGCGCGGCGTTGATGCCGCCCGGACGGTAGCCACGAGAGAACGTGACGTAAGCGGTCGAGTTCGGAGCGAACTTGTAGTCCAAGATCACACGCGGCGAGAAGCTGTTGAGCCCCGTCCGGAGGATGTTGGCGGCGACACCCGTAACGGGCTGGCCCGACGTGCCGAAGATCGGCACGCTACGGACCTTATCCCACTGATAGCGCGCTTCGGCACTCAGGGTCAGTTCCGGAGTGATGTCGAAGTACAGACCGCCGAAGATCGCGGACGCGTAGGAACGTGCACGGGTGATCGAGGTCGAGAAGTTCGGGCCGGTGTTGGCCAAGCCGTACACCACGCCACCCGGCGAGGTGACGTTCAGGTAGCTGGCGCCAACTGTGCCGCGGATGCGGTTGTTCGCCGGCGAATTGATGCGGAACTCTTCCGACCAGTCGCGGTTGTAGCCCTGCGTCCACTGCGTGAAGTTCAGCCACGACAAACGATTGACCGGGTCCGCCGCGTAGGCAGCGTTCGGACGATCCAGACCAGCGCGATAGTTCAGGTCAAGGCCGACGCTCGACTTGTCGCGGTGATAGGCGACGATGTTGCTGAAATTCCAGCCGTCCATGAACTCGTAATCCAGGCGGAAGTGCGTCTGGATGGCCTTACGTTCCAGGCCGAAGTGCATGTTGAAGCGCGGATCGAAGATCAGCGGGAAGCGCGGGCGGTCGAACAGGACGTTCAGCAGCAACGGGTACATGACCGCGTCCGCCGAGATGTGGCTCGCCGGGATCTGGTCTACGGTCGGGAGTTCGCCACAACGGTAACCCAAGAACGCGCGGCTGGTCGCCGCGGCGCCCGGAACGTTGCAATTGAAGGCATCCGACTTGATCGCACCCTGCGCCGGCGTACCGTCGCTGTCATTGAAGTAGTTGAAGTAGAACTTCAATTTCAGGGCGTCGTTCGGCTGCGCCACGATGGTGGCCGAGACCGACTTCGTCGACTGCATGCCGAGCTTTTCAGAGGTATTCGCCGCGTTGGCGTATTGGCCGCCGCGATAGAAGTAACGGCCGCTGACACGCGCCGACAGCTTGTCCTCAACGATCGGGCCTTCGAAGGAGATGTTCTCTTCGTTGGAACCCCAGCTGCTGTATTCAGCCGAGATGCGCCCCTTGTACTCGTTCATGTTGGGGTCGCGGGTAATGAAGTTGATGGCGCCGGTGAAGGTCGAGCGGCCGAAGTAGGCAGCCTGGGGACCCTTCAAGATTTCGATGCGCGCCACGTCGCTGATCGGCGGCGGCTGGCTGGTGTTCACGGGCGTGCCGTCGATGAACAAGGAGCCGCCGGCCACGTTCAGACCACGGAACAGGAGGGTGGTCGACGAACGGTCGTTACGGGCAGAGCCGCCGGTGCCGTTTGTGAAGCTGAACGACGGCGTCATCGCGGAAACGTCGATCAGCTGCTTCACGTTCATCGCCTCGATGTCCTTCGAGGTGAACGCGGTCACAGAGACCGGGGTTGTCATCAGGTTTTCTTCAACGCGACGGGCCGTCACGGTGATTTCTTCGAGCTGGGCGAAGGCCGGAGCGGCCGTCATTGCCGCAACCACAGCCGTGGTGCTCGCGAGTGCTAAGCGGAGTTTCGTCATGTATCCCCCTTGTTAAAAGGCAAACGCGCGCGAGGAACGCTTTCCCCGTACGCGATCTCTAGTGGCTTGCTGCGCATCATCCCCGCGATTTAGTCGAACGATTCAGTCGACTCAGGCGCGGATCCCTCTGAGCGCAATCGGGACGCAGTATCGTCGCGGGCTGCTTTAGCGCAATTTCCCCCACACTCAAGCTCGGGATACGGCGCTTTTATAAAATCTATTTGGGTGATGCAGATGGGCAACGGGCGGCCCCGCGTCTGCGGGCTTCAGCCGGTCTCTTCCATATACATGTTTTTCTGGGCTTGGCGAGTCCGGCCAACAGGAGGTCAGACGCCACTCTAAGCCCGGAATGAAAGCTAAACCCGACACCGCTCGGTGGCTTTCAGGGCCGCGATCAACCCGGCCCTCGTTGCGAGAGCCGGGACGATCTCTGTGTGGTTGCTCCTATACGGAAGCTGGCGCTCCCTTGCTCAGCGGCATCTCGCGGTGGCGCTTCCCGCTCGCGGCAAAGATCGCATTCGCGAGCGCCGGCAGCAGCGGCGGCAACGCCGGCTCGCCGAGGCCCGTCGGCGATACGTTGGTCGTCTGGAAGTGCACTTCCACCGGCGGCGCCTGGTTCATCCGCAAGATCGGGAAATCGTCGAAGTTGCCTTGCACCACACCGCCGCGGGCGATGGTGATCTCTTGGCCCAACGCCTGCCCGAGGCCGTCGAGCGTAGCGCCCTGGACTTGATTGATCGCGCCTGACGGATTGACGATATGACTGCCGACATCGACGGCGACCCAGATCTTGTCGACCTTGATCTGGCCCTGCTTCGACACGGTCGCTTCCACGACGTGGGCGACATAGCCGAGATGGGAGAAGTAGTACGCCAAGCCAAGACCGCTGCCGGCCGCGAGCTTGCGCTTACCCCAGCCTGCTTTCTCCGCGACCATCGCCAATACGCCACGCATGCGCGCGGGATCGAACGCGGGCTGCGGGATGGCACCCGGCGCCGGTGCGGCGGCCGGCGGCGCGGGAACGCGCTTCTCGCTCAACAGATCGAGATGGAAGTCGAGCGGATCGCGGCCCGAGGCACGCGCCACCTCATCCAGGAACCCTTGGAACACGAACGCGAGCGCATTGCTGCCCGGCGCACGCAAGGGACCGGTCGGCGTGCCAAGCGGCATCAGGGTCGCGCCGAAGGTGAGGTTTGGCACAAACTCGGCCGGGAATACGTTACCGGCAAGGTTCGCGCTGTTGGAGAACTTGCCTTCGGCGCCATAGCTGACGAAGTGATCGGTCAACGCGATCAGCTTGCCGTCCTTGTCGAGCGCCGCCTTGAAATTGTGAAACCCGCCTGGCCGGTAGTTATCGTGGCGGACGTCGTCTTCGCGGCTCCAAAGCACCTGGACCGGCGCACCTGCGACCTTGGAAATCCAGGCGGCTTCGATGATAGCGTCCGGGCGTGCGCGACGGCCAAAGCCACCGCCCGCCCGCACCATGTGGCCGGTAATGGCGCTTTCGGGAATCCCCAGGACTTTCGCGCACAGGGTGCGGCCATTGCCCACGTTCTGTGTCGGCGCCCAGAACTCCAGCTTGCCGTCCTTGAAGTGCGCCGTGCAGTTTTGCGGTTCCATGGTCGCATGCGCCAGGAACGGGTAGGCATACGACGCCTCGATCACCTTCGCCGCGCCCTTGAAGGCGGCGTCCACGTCGCCGTCCTTGCGGATCTCCATCTCGGGCTTCTGTTTGGCGAGTTCAGCGGCCCGGGCGGCAAAGCCCTTCGAGCTCTGCGCCACCATCGGGCCGGGATTCCACTCCACACGCAGTTTCTGGCGGGCGACATTGGACTGCCACCAAGTGTCGGCGACGATCGCGACGCCGCCGGACACACCGATATCCATGCTGGCGTTGATCTTGTCGCTGCCCTTGGGGATCGTGCCTTCGACGATGAAGGCATGCCGGACGCCCGGCATCTTCTTGATCTCGTCCAGATTGGCGCTCGCGACCGTGCCGCCGAACACCGGGCATTTCTCATAGCTAGCGTACAGCATGCCCGGCACCTTCACGTCGATACCGTAGAGAGGCTGGCCGGTGACGATCTTCGGGCCGTCCACATCCTTGGTCGGCGTGCCGATGATCTTGAAGTTCTTCGGGTCCTTCAGCGTGACGGTCTTCAGGTCCGGCGCGGGCAGAGCCGCGGCCTTGGCGGCCAGATCGCCGTACTTCAGGGTCCGCCCCGAGGACGTGTGCGTGACCACGCCCGATGCCGCCGTGCATTCGGACTCCGGCACCTTCCAGGTCTTCGCCGCCGCGGACACCATCATCTGGCGCCCGGCAGCGCCGACCCGGCGCATCAGGTCCCAATTGCGCGGGATCGCGGTGCTGCCGCCGGCGTTCTGCTGGCCGTACTTCTCGGGATCAAAAGCGGCGGTTTCGACCCGCACGTCCTTCCAATCCACTTCAAGCTCGTCGGCGATGATCATCGGCAGGGCGGTCTTGATCCCCTGCCCGATCTCCGGGTTCTTTGCAGCAATCGTGACAATGCCGTCCGGCGCGATCTTGATGTAGGCGTTGAGGCCGGCTGGAGCCGTGTTGCCCGCCGCTTGAGCGGTATTCAGGTTCAACATGAAGCCGCCGCCGGCAACGGCGGAGGCCTTGAGGAAGTCGCGGCGGGAGGCTTTGGAGATATGCATGACTAGCCCTCCTTCTTCGCGGTTTCGATGCCGGCGACCTGTTTGATCGCGGCCCGGATCCGGGTGTATGTGGCGCAGCGGCAGATGTTGCCGCTCATGTGGGTGTCGATGTCCGCGTCCGTCGGCTTCGCGATGCTCGACAGAAGCGCCGTGGCGGACATGATCTGGCCCGCTTGGCAGTAACCGCACTGCGCGACATCCAGGTCGAGCCAGGCTTCCTGCACCTTCTTACCCAACGGCGTGTCACCGATGGCTTCGATGGTGGTGATTTCGCGGGTGCCGACACCGGCGAGCGGCGTGGAGCAGGACCGCACCGGTTCGCCGTCCAGGTGCACCGTGCACGCGCCGCACTGGGCGATGCCGCAACCGAACTTGCTACCCTTCAGGTCCAGGATGTCCCGCAGCACCCACAGCAAGGGCGTGCTTTCGTCCACATCGACCGTACGGCTGATGCCGTTGATTTTAAGGGTAGTGGCCATGGTTGCTCCCGATCCCGCAGCGTTCGCGAAGGCCGAAGTATAGCAACTCAGGTGCGCGCCGACCATCGGCGGGGACTTCACGCGCCCTTGAAATCCAAAGATTTACCGCAAGGCCGCGGCGATATTGCCGCCGTCGACCGTGAGGATCGCGCCCGTGGTCTTCACCGCCAGGGCCAAGCTCACAAATGCCTGTGCCACGTCCTCCGCCGTTACCTCCTCGGCAAGCAGGTTTCCGCTCATATATTGGACCTCGGACAGCCCTCGTGCCTTTGAGCGGGAGGTGACCATTTCGTCCGTCAGGAGGCCGGAGCGGATGCGGTCGGCGTTCACCGCATTCGAGCGGATGCCCTCAGCCCCGTGGTCCACGGCGTACTGGCGCATGAGGGAAAGAGCCGCGGCCTTGGGGAGCCCGTAGGGTCCAAAGTCCGGCCCAGGGTTCACGGCCTGCTTTGAGATATTAAATAAGAGAACCCCGCCAAAGCCTTGTTTCGACATTGCTTCTAGGGCCGCTTGAGCGACGCGCTGGTGTCCGTAGAAGTTGAGTTCAAAGCTGTCCCGCAGGACTTGTTCATCGACCGTGCCGATCTTCCCCTGCCACGCCCGTCCGGCGTTGGAGACCACGATATCCACGCCACCGAAAGTCTCCACGACCTTGGCCATGGCGGCTTTAACGGCCTCGGGCTTAGTGACGTCACAGGGCACGCCGACGCACTTCAGCGCCTTGGCAGTGACCGCCAGGCCGTCGCCGGCGAGATCGAGGATGGCAACCTCTGCCCCCTCCTTCTTGAAGGCCTGGGCCGTGGCCCGACCGATCCCGGAGGCCCCGCCGGTGACCACCACGACGTGGCGGGCTAGCCGGGCCTCTTTCCCCTTCCCGAGCTTGGCCTGCTCGAGGGACCAGTACTCCATGTCGAACAGATGGTTTTCGCCGACGGGTTCGTACCGGCCGATCGCCTCGGCGTCGGTGATGGTGCGAACCGTGTTCTCGGCGACGTCGGCGGCGATGGCCGCGGCGGACTTGCTCGCCCCCAGTCCGAACAGCCCGACGCCGGGCACCAGGATCACGCGGGGCACCGGGTCGAGCTCGATCTTGGGTCGATCCTGGTCCGTATTGTGGCGGCCAAAATAGTCGTGATAGCGGGCGACAAACCGGGCGAAGGCTTCAGCCGCGCCCGACTTGAAGGCGGCCAAATCACCCGCGGCCGGTGCCGGGACGATCACCGGCCAGTTCTTGGTGCGGATGGTGTGGTCCGGGGTGACTGTTCCGACCTGTGAATAGCGCGCCAGGTCCTGGCCGTTGACGTAGTTCATGACCTCCGGGGAATTGCGGAAGTCAAAAATCAGACGGTGGGTGGGCTTGCCGGTATCGCAGGCGGCGGCGAGGCCGCGCAGGATCGGGGTGATCTCCGCGACGGTCGCCAACTGCTTGGGAAGCGCCGCCGGCACGAACACGGTCTTGCGGTTCTTCTGGAGACGCTCCTCCGCACGCGTCACGTGATCGATCATGCGCTCATAAGCTTCGCGCGCCGTATCGCCGAAAGTGAAGATGCCGTGCTTCTCGAGGATCAGCCCTTCCACGGTCGGGTCGGCCTCGTAGACTTCGGCGGCCTTCTTGGCCAGCAGGAACCCCGGCATGATGTAGGGCACCTGCCCCATCTTCTTGCCGTACACGTCTTCACAGATCTTGATGCCATCCGGCTGATCGCTGATCGACAGCACCGCGGTCGAATGCGTGTGGTCGATAAATTTGTGCGGCAGGAAGGCGTGGAGCAGCGTCTCGACCGACGGATTGGGCGCCGAGGCATCCAGCAGATTGATCCGCTGGGCGTTCACCATGTCCTCATCGGACAGTTTGTCGAGTGCGCGCAATTCGAGCAGCGGGGCCATGCGCACCGCCGGATGTCCTGCCGGCTCGATCTCGGCCATGTCCCAGCCGGAGCCCTTCACGCATAGCACGTCGACCTGACGGCCAAGCTGGTCGGGCACAGTCGTCTTCACGGAGGTGTTGCCGCCGCCATGAAGCACGAGTGCCGGATCGCGGCCCAGCAGGCGCGATGTGTAGACGCGCAATGCGATGTCCGCGTTCACGCCCTGTTGGGCGTAACGCACGACCATGCGCTCGGCATCCTGATCAGACCATTTGCTTTGCACTATTTGGCTTCCGGCAATTGCACTGTGTACTTGAACGACGGGCGATCCTTGATTCCATCATACCATGCGCTGAGCTTTGAGCGCTTGGCGCGCCAGTCGAAATCGCTGTCGCCGGGCTCGAGGGCATATTCCCGGATCGGATTGCGCAGGTCGAGATAGCTCAAGCCGCCAACCATGCAGATATGCCCGATGTGGAATGGCTTGCTCTCGAACTCGGGCACTTCCATTTCCATGCGGTCGAGCGCGTTGATCATCTTCTGCCGCTCGCGCAGCATGTATTCGCGGTTCCACAAGGCCTTGTCGCGCCAGCCTTCGACGCGCAGCAGCGTGGTGGCGTCGAACATGCCGTCGCCGAGCATCATCTGACGCAGCGCCGCGAAGCGCGCCTCCCCTTTGGGATAGACCGACTTGCCGGTCACCGAGAGCGAATCAAAGTATTCGCAGATCACCAGGCCGCCGAACAATGGATCGCCATTGTCCATGATCAGGACCGGAACCTTGCCGAAAGGGTTGAACTTCCAGATCGTGGTGTCTTCCGCGAACGGCCGGGTGCGCTCGAAGGTGAGCCGGTCCGTGATCCCGGCTTCGTGCGCGACCACGAGCACCTTGTGGATGTATTCCGGGTTTGGTGTGAACACGAGTTTCATGCCGCTTTCCCTGAAAGATGCCCTTCTTGCCAGACCTTCGCTTCAAGCGCGCCAGCCTTGAAGGCCTTGCGCGCCATGAGCAGGAAGACAATGCCGCAAGGGGCGACGATGGCGTTATAGGTCGATACCGCATCGCCGAGGTTGCCGCCGTAGAAGTGCTGCGCCAGGAAGCCGATGACCGGCGGTCCTAGCCCAAGGCCGACGAGTGAGCTCACCATGAGGTAGATGGCATAAAGCTTCGCGCGCCACTGGTTTGGAGCGACATCGCAGATCGCCGCGCCGACAAGATTGAGGACGCTCGACTGGCAGAACAGTTCCAAGGCGTAGAGCAGCATGAAGAGATCGGCATCGCCCATCTGCCAACTGAGGATCGCGGGCGGCACGATCAGTGCCGCGAACAGGATCATGGTGCGCAAGACCGCATCGACGTTTCCGCGTTTGCGGAACGCGCCGACGATAAACGTCGCGATGATGGTTGCCACGATCATCACCGTGAGATTCTGAGCGCCGACGGTGAATCCAATGCGGCTCGTGGACCATTGGTACGTTCGGCCCAGATACGACGGCAGCCAGGCGGCGGTGCCGTAACCGATGCAGATGATGGCGGTCGATCCGGCGAACAGGGGCGCGAAGAGCGAGATGCGCTCACGCAGGAAGCGCCGCGCGAGATCGGAATTGTCCGCTACTTTTTCGAATCGCTTCGGTTCCCGCACGAGCAGCGCCACGAGGGCGAGGAGAAGGCCGGGCAGCCCGACATAGACGAAGGCCGCCTGCCACGGCTGCAACTCGCCCACCAAAGGCAGAAGCACCGGGGCTGCCGGAATGATCGCCGCGCCGATAAGATAGGACGATGCCGTGCCGACGTTGGAGCCGGCGTTGAAGAATGCGAGGCCGCGCGTGCGCTGGGCCGGCGGCATCACGTCGCCGATCAGCGACACGCCGGCCGGTGCGATCGTTGCCTCACCAATGCCCACGCCCATGCGCATCGCGAACAGCCAGGGAAAGCTCGGTGACAATCCGCAAGCAGCCGTGCACACGGACCATGCCGCGAGGCTCCAGCGGATCATGCGGCTGCGGTTGGCCTGATCGGCGATCTTGCCGAAGTACATTCCGGAGAATACGAACACGATGGCGAAGGCCGGGCCGAGCAGCAGGCCGGTTTGGAGATCCGAAAGCTTGAAGTCCTTGGATATCGCCGGCGCGAGCAGGCTGAGAATCTGGCGATCGATGAACGCGCAGGCGTAGATGATCAGCAGAATGAAGACGACCATCCATGGATAGACTGATGGTGCGCGAGACTCGGTCATTCCCCCCAACCCCGCCCTAGGTCCGGTAGGACGGATCGAGGCGATCCAGTTTGCGCACCAGGGCTGGCCAAGCCAAAGCGGCGGAATTGAAGGTGTTGGTGCGGCGCACTTCGGCCTCGACCCAGTCGCGGGCCTCCTTCGGCGGGATCGACATGGGTCGGCCACCGGCTTGCGCCTGCGCCGTGCATTGGATCGCGCAGGCGGTCTGGAGCCAGTACATGCGCACGAAGGCATCCGCGACCGTGTGGCCCATTGTGAGAAGTCCGTGGTTGCGCAGGATAACGTTGTTGGCGGCGCCGATGTCCTTCACGAGGTCTTCGCGCTCCCGTAGATGCGCGATGCCGTTGTAGCTGTGATACGCGAGATCGTAGGTCAGCATCAGGGCCCCTTGTTGGAGCGGCAGCAGACCCTCCGGCTGGCACGACACCGCAACGCCTTCTCGGGTGTGCAGATGGACGATGCAGTGGGCGTCGTTCCGCGCCTCGTGGATCGCACCGTGGATCACGAAGCCGCCGTCGTTGAAGCCGAGACCGGTCTCGTCGATCAGGGCTTTGCCGCTGCCGTCAATTTTCACGAGGTTGGAGGCCGTGACCTCCTCGAATAGAAGGCCGTAGGGATTGATGAGGTAGTGGCGATCGGACGCCGGCACGCGGGCCGAGAGGTGGGTGAAAATCAGATCGTCCCAGCCATAGTGGGCGACCAGGCGATAGCAGGCGGCGAGATCGACCCGCAGGGCCCATTCTTCCGCGGAGACCCGCTCGCGTACCGAAACCTGCGCCCCGTCCATCTCAGCCTCTCGCATCGTGAACTATCATCATGACGTGCCCCTGCCCGAATGGAAACCGGATATGCTGGGCGGAACACAGGAGACTTCCGGATGTCCCAGCTGACTCGCACCGACTATGTCCAACGGATGGAGCATGACTACTTCGGCGGCGTGATGCGCGAGGACCGAGCAGGTGTGTGGAGTTGCTTCACGGACGATGCCAAGGTGACTATCTACCATGGCGACAATCCGGTGAATGTGTTCCACAAGAACCCGAAGGCCGGGCAGCAGTCGTTCGATCTGTTCTACGGGCACCTCTGGCAAAACTACAAAGTGCACTTCGGCAAATATCACTTCGTCGTCGATCTCGACCAGGCCACCGCCGCGGCCACCTTCATCCCGACCCTCGATCCCAAACCTGGCTCGGGCTACACCGAGACCGGACAGCTGCAGCTGAACAACTGCAACTTCTTCTGGTTCCGCGGCCGGGACATCGCCGACATGATCATCTACTACGCCAACCCGACGCTCGGCGCGAAGCTTGGCATTGCCACGAAGATGCCGACGGCTTTTCCGAAAAGCTAAGCTAGTCCACCGCGTAACGCTGGCTGAGGGCTTCCACTTCCTTCATTCCAAGGACGTCGAAGAGTTGAGCGAAGCTCGCCATCTGCTTGACGGATTGAGCGACCGATCCGGTATCCTTCAATTCCTTCAGGAGGCTGGTTGCGGCGGTCAGCATCGCCAGCACGACGTAGTTTGGGTAGATCGCGAGCTTGAATCCGAGTTTTTCAATCTCGGCGGCGCTCAGTAGCGGCGTGCTGCCGACGGCCGCTTGGCAGTAGAGCGCCGGCCCCTTCAACGTTTTCGTAATGCGGGCGGCATCCGCGGCTGAACTCGGCGCCTCGATGAAGATCATGTCGGCGCCGGCTTCCTCGTATCGCAAGGCCCGCTCAAGGGCGCGATCGAGACCCTCGACGCTCACGGCATCGGTGCGTGCGATCAGGAAGAAGTCGGGATCGGTACGGGCGTCGCAGGCCGCGCGGATCTTCGCACACATGTCCTTTTCGGAGATGAGCGTTTTCCCGGCGAGGTGACCGCAGCGCTTCGGCAGTTGCTGATCCTCCAGATGCACACCGGCGACGCCGGCGCGCTCGTACGCACGCACCGTGCGACGTACATTCAGCGGGCCGCCAAAGCCCTCGTCGGCGTCGGCAATGAGAGGCAAGCCGGACGCTTCGGCAATCCGCGCTGCGTTGTCGACCATTTCGACCATGGTCATGAGCCCCATGTCGGGCATTCCAAGGCGGATCGCCGAGGATCCAGATCCGGTCATGTAGATCGCACGGAAGCCCAGGCTAAGAACAACGCGGGCGCCCATCGCTTCCGCTACGCCGGGCGCGATGATCATGCCGGGTTCGCGCATCATCTGACGGAATTGGGTGGTTGCTCTCATGTCGTCCTCAGTAGGATTTGGGTAAGCCGAGCGCTTTCTCGGCGATGAAATTCAGGATCAGGTTCGGGCTCACCGGCGCGATGCGCGTCACCAAGCTCTCGCGCAAGTAGCGCTCCACATCGTACTCGGCGGCGTAGCCCATGCCGCCGAGGGTCATGACGGCGGTCTCGCACGCCGTGAAGGCAGCCTCGGCCCCGAGGTACTTCGCGCTGTTCGCCTCCACGCCGCACGGCTGACCGGCGTCGTAGAGCGCGGCGGCCTTCTTCACCATCAGATCGGCGGCCTCGAGCTGCATCCAGCACTTCGCGAGGGGATGCTGCACGCCTTGGTTTTGCCCAATCGGGCGGCCGAACACTTCGCGATCCTTCGCGTAAGCCGTTGCCTTGCGCAGCGCGGCGCGACCGAGGCCGACCGCTTCCGAGGCCATCAAGATACGTTCGGGATTGAAGCCGTGGAGGATCTGGGCGAACCCCTGCCCCTCGACGCCGATGAGATCGTCCGCAGGGACTTCGAGTCCGTCAATGAACAGCATGTTCGAGTCAACGGCGTGGCGACCCATTTTCGCGATCTCTCGGACTTCGATCTTCGTCCGGTCGAGCTTGGTGTAGAACAGGCTCAAGCCGTCAGTCTTGCGCGTCACTTGGTCCCTCGGTGTCGTGCGCGCCAACAACAGGATGCGATCCGCCACCTGCGCGGTGCTGATCCAAATCTTGCGGCCGCTGACGACGTAGGTGTCGCCGCACCTCTCGGCGAAGGTGGTGATGCGGCTGGTGTCGCTGCCCGCATCCGGTTCGGTCACGCCGAAGCAGACCTTTTCCTTGCCCGCGATCATCGGCGGCAGAAAGCGCTTCTTCTGCGCGGCCGTGCCGTAGACGACGACAGGCTGTAAGCCGAAGACGTTGATATGCACCGCAGACGCGCCGCTCATGCCGGCGCCTGACGCTGCGATGGCGTGCATCATCGCCGCTGCGTCGGTCATGCCGCGCGCCGCGCCGCCGAATTCCTCGGGCATGGCGATGCCGAGCCAACCGCCGTCGGCGATGGCGCGATAGAATTCCTCGGGGAAGTCGCCGGAGGCGTCTTTCGCACGCCAATAGGCGTCATCGAAGCGGGCGCAGACCTTGCCGATCGCGGCCTCGATCTCGGCAGTGGTCGACTCGGTCACAGGGCCAAATTCCCGTCCGCGCCCCCGCGCGTTTTATCGCGGTAAATACGCGTAGAATTTTCGGGGCTCAGGGGGCTGCATTGCGGCACGGCGTGCGTCCAAGAGAACAATCTGACAGCATGCCGTGCGCACGGGAATCCGTCAAACCTCGCGGTGTGTGCAGTTCTCTTGGAATATGCCGCTACTGGCCCGTGCCCTGCATGAGCTCGCCGGAGCGCATGATGGTGTAGAAGCTGCGGTCCGTGCCGCGCACGCCCTTGAGGTCGCCGGGGGCGATGTCGTTGACGTTCGTGTACAGCGGCAATCCCTTATAGGCCCACTGCTTCTTGCCGCCGTTGTCGACCAACGCCCAATTGCCCACGGGCTTGGCGTCTTCCGTGTTCTCGGGCGTCACCGGCTGGAAACCGCGCGGCACGTTGTCGCTTTGCAGATCGGCCTCGCTGAAGCCCAAGCCTTGCGCGCGCTTGGCTTCGCGCTGGTAGAGCGTCCTGCCCCGCCCGTCCGTATAGAGCTCGCCCGCGTCGGACTGAGTCACCTTCACGAAGCCCGGCAGCGGCGACGGGGGCTCGACCACCGCCACCTGCCACTTCGGATCGAGGCCGTCGCCGCTCGTGGCGCTGGCTTGGGCATCGCCGGCATGGGTGTAGAGCGGCTGGCCGCGGTACGCCCATTGCTTCGTGCCGTCCTCGCGCTTCACGACGGACCAATCGCCGCGCTTGATGGCTGCCCACGGCGCTTCCAGCGGAATCCAGGTGCGCGTGCAGGCTTCCGCGCACTTCGACTGGTCGGGTTTGTCGGCCTTGGAGGTGTAGAGGCTCAAGCCTTTCGCGTTCGCGAGCACTTGCCCTTTCAGCGTTTTGACAATGGACACTTCCGGCGGCGTGAACATCGGCCGGAAGGCGATGTGCCATTGCTTGTTCAGGTCATCGCCGTAGGTGTGTCCCGGCGCCTGGTCCTTGCTGTACGCGTACAGCGGCGCGCCGCGAAACGCCCACTGCTTGGTGCCGTCGTCGCGCGTGATCAAGGTCCAATCACCGGAGGCCTTCGCATCCGCCGCGGCGAGAAGCGGTGGCCACAACTTCGCGCACGGCCCGTTGCAGAAGGATTTCCCCGGCTCCAAGTCGCGGCCGAAGGTGTAGAGCGTCATGCCCGCCGTATTGGTGATGATCTCGCCGTCGCCTCGGGCGCTGAACGAGACGGCGGCCGGACTCTCCGGCGCGGCAAAAGTCGGCGTCGCGAACAACAGGGCCGCGATTGCGATCCCAAAACGGCTGACCATGGCGGGTTTCCTTTAGGCCAGAATGTCGCTGATCAGCTTTCCGGTGCGGAGCGACTTGGTGCCCCAGCTGTCGATCGGCACGCCCATGGCATGCATGGCCGTGAAGCCGACGCGGGTAATCGGGTCGGCGCCGCCGATGATGTGATAGCCGGTCTTCACCCGGCCACCGGCCTTGCCGGCGAGCCAAATCGGAATGCCATCGATGGTGTGCACGCGGGCGTAGTTGGTTTCGCTGGAGGCGAAGATCAGGCAGTTGTCGAGCAAGGTCCCTGAGCCTTCCTTCAGGTTCGCGAATTCCGTGAGGAATTCCGCCCAGGCATTGCTGGACTGCTGGTTGAACCAGAACGTCAGCGGCTGGTAGCCGAGCTTCTGGTCGATCACCTCTTCGTGGGTGAGTAGATGGTGCGTGTAGGTCTCGCCGTTGCGGCGCACGTTCGCGAAGTCGTCGGTGAACGCCATGTTGAAGACGCGGGTCTGATTGCAGGCGACCGCCATGGCGAGCAGCTTCGACATCTGCCGATGGGTGCCCTGCACGTTATCCATGTCGCGGGCGACACGCGGCTCGTCCTTCACGTCCGAGTCAGACGGATTCTTCGGCACGATGCAGGCCTCGTTGCGCGCCGGCTTCTCAAGCTGCAGCGCGAGCTGTGTTTCGACTTGGCGTACGGAGGTGAAGTATTCGTCCAGGCGTGCCTTGTCGGCCGCGCCCACCGTCTTCACGTAGGCCTTGCTCTGCTCGGACACACCAGACAGCACGCTCTTTTCGAGCATGACCCTGGGATCCGGCTTGAAGTCGGCATTGTTCGGATTGACGAACTCGGTACCGAAGATGCGCTGGTACAGCGCCACGGCGGAGATTTCCGCGTTGCCGCGGCTGTCTGTGCCGCGGGCGCTGTAGTTCGCCTTGGGCATGCCGGAGCTTGTGACGCTGATGTTCTCGAAGCGTGTACCCTTGCCGATGGTATCGCTCACCAACACGTCGAGCGTCGGCGCCGGGATTTCCTGATTGCGCGCGGGAGACGTGCCGGTGCGGGTCGCGACCCAGCCTGTGAAGTGTGTGTAGTTCGAGTGGCCGTCGAGCGGCGTGGCGAAGCCACCGAAGAAGTTCAGATATTCCTCGAGCGGCTTCAGGGCCTTGGTCTCTTCCAAGAAGCCGATGCCCTTCCCGGTCGTCGTCCTGTCCACGATCGAATGGCCGGGGGTGTGCCCCATCCCCCAATACCATGTGCCAAACCGCACCGGCAGGGTCTGGCCCGTGGCCGCGAGCGCGGTGCCGCTGTCGTTCAGCACGCAGTCGAGGAACGGAAGGCCGACACTGACGGCGGCGCCGCCGAGGGTGCCGCGCAGCATGGCGCGGCGATGCATTTTGCGGGGCAGGACTGTCATGACTTGCTCTCCTCAGAAGAGGCCGGCGCGGTTTCGCTTTGAACCGCTGCCGGTTGGCCGGAAATGGCAAAGAAGGCGTCGCTCAACACGATGCGGCGGATCAGGCCGCGGAACTTGTAGCCGTCGTTGGCGAAGGATTTCTCCAGGTACCGCATGAATTCCGCTTCATCCCGTGTCGACGGACGACCGACGGCATAGGTGAACAGCCTGTTGCTGACGCAGGACGGCGTTGCCGGATCGGCGGCGAGCGCTTTGCCCAGGCCAAGCGGATCGGTGTAGGGCATGCCGTCGAGCTCGCCGGTGGTGTCGATCTTCACGCCGTTCTCGGTCGTGCGGATCTGTCCGGCGCCGTCGAAGTTCTCGAAACCCAGGCCGATCGGATCAGTGACCTTGTGGCAGCCCGCGCAGGCCGGCGCAGTGGCATGGGCCGACAGACGCTCGCGCGCGGTCTTGTTCGGCGAGTTCGGATCGTTGAACAGGGAGAAATCCACATCGCCCGGCGGATCGGGAACCTTCTGGCACAACAGGAGTTCGCGGACCGCGCGGCCGCGCAAGGTCGGCGAGCTGCGGCCGGCGTGGGAAAACAGCGCCAGCATACCGACCTGGCTTTGGATGCCTGCGCGCAGATGCTGGTCGTCGAATTCCACCGGAACCCATGAATCGTCGGTACGGTCGATGGGGATGCGGTAGACCCGCGCCAGCGCCCGATTGATGAAGGTGTGCCGGGTGGTGAAGATCGTGCGGTAGTCGGCGTCGCGGGCAAGAAGCGTATCCGTGACGGTGCGCAGAATCTGCTCGCGCGCGCTGTCCGCCACAGCCGACGTGAACGTCGGGTAGATGATGGGGTCTTTCTCGAGGGTGTCGAACCTCTCGAAGTCGAGGAAGTCCGCGAAGAATGCGCGCACGCCGCCATCGAGCTTGTGCGAGGCCATCATTCTTTCAACTTGGCGCTCGACCTCCTTGGACTCATGCAAGGCCCCCTTCTCCGCCGCCGTCAGCAGCGCTTCGTCCGGCGTGGTGTTCCACAGCATGAAGGACAGGCGCGACGCCTTGGCGTAGGCGGTCAGGCGTTGCTGGCCGGCGTTGTTCGGGTCGGCTTCCGTCGTATCGGCCACGAACAGGAACTGCGGCGTGACCAGCATGGCGGCGAGCGCCGTGCTGACGCCGTCATAGAAGTTCTTCGTGGTATCCGCTCCGTCGTGGGCGGCTTTGACGAAGTAGTTCAATTCATCGTCAGTCAAAGGACGACGGTACAGCAGGCGGCCGACGCCGCTGAAGAACGCCTTGGCGCAGGCATCGTCCGCCGCATCCGCTTTCGTCGGCTGGCAGGGCACGAGCGTCTCGCGATGCTCCGCATCCACGACCCGCCCGGCAACCTGGCGGGCAACGCCGTAGTAGCGCTGGAACCCCGCCGGCGTAATGCGTGCCGTGCGGGCGCTGAGAGACGACAGGCCATCCGTGCGCAGCAGCGGATCGAACTGACCGCCAATATCCACACCGGCACCGAACACGTCGGCGAGGATGTTGTGGTACTGGTCATCCGTCAGGCGGCGCATATCCGGCGGGGCGCCAGCGGTCTTCGGCGCGGAGGGCCCGCACGAGACGAGCGCCAAACCGGCAACGGCAACAAGCGCGAAACGCATAACGAAACCGTGGTTCATTTTTGCGCCGTCCGCTTGGTCTTCTCAGGGTGGCGCACGAAGGCGGCATAGGCCTCGATGTCGAATGCCGAGGATAGCGCTGTGCACTTGCCGGTCTTCGGATCCGGATAGCCGTCCGCAAGCTGCGCGGCGGTGGCGATGAGGCTGGGGCAATCGATTCCGTTGACCGGGATGACGCCGCCGAGGCCGCCGATGTAGTACTGGAAGTCCTCGACGCTGTAGTAGCCGAAGATCTGGCCGTTCGCCTTCTCGCCGTTCGGCTCGACGACGAGCCGCATCGACATGTCCTTGATGACCGGATGCATGAAATTGTAGTTGCCGTAGTACGGCAGGCGCACATCGCCGGACTTGGTCTGCACCACGCCGTCCTTGATGGACCCCTTGAGTGAATCCCCGTAACGCGGCTTCCCGTCCACCATGTCGATGGAATAGGTCGAGAACGGCAGCGGCGAACCGACGCTGTCGGAAACCCACTGGTCCACGGAGCGATAGAACGAGACGGTCACGTCGTCGTCGTTGCGCGGATCGTCGACCTCGGTGACTTCGATCAGGATCATGCCCAGGCCGCTGGTGCCGCGCATCTCGTTGGCGTTCAGATCAACCGTGCCGACGTTCTTGCGCCAGCCGTAGACGCAGCCGATGGCGCGATACATCTGGTTGTCGATGCCGGGCGTGCCGTCCGGGTGGGTGAACTTCTGGTGCGCGCAGGTCTTCGGCGTCGCGCGCCCGTCGGTGGTGCCGTCCAGGTTCACACCGTAGGAGTACTTCCCTTCCACGATGCGCATCGGCGGCGGCGTGACGGACGACGGTTCGAGGCAGACGTTGGTCTTGTTGGGGCCGCGCGAGACGGACACGCCGAACCGGTTCAGGGCCTGAACCATGCCATTGCCGGTGAGCTTCGCGCGGTCCTTCTTGTCGAGGCCACGCCACCAGATCTCGTCGTTGGCGACGCTGACGCCCTCGGGACATTCGTCCATGAACTTGGTTTCGTAGATCGCGTTGAACCAATCCTTCACGACGAAGGCGAGCGCCTTATCGGCCGCTTGGGCTGAAGAGATTGGAGCGGGCGAGAACGCGCAGGCGACGGCGAGAATTCCCGAGGCCAGCCAAGTCCTTCGCAAAGATTTCCGCAAGAACGCACCATGCTTCATTAGGCACACCATACCGGTACTGGTTCCGAGGTCATTATGCTCCAAAGACCACCCTTTGTCGGTCGAAACCGGCCCTTTCCCGAAGTTGATTCACTGCGTGGGACGACCGGCTATGGCTTTTCAGGCCTTGGTTCAGGCTGGGGCTGGGCGGTTGTGGAGAGGAAAGCGGACTCATCCAGTGGTTCCCAATGGCCCCGTAGACCGGCCTCCTCCCGCACCACGTCGCCTTCCACCATCACATCGACTTCAGGCCCCTCAACCCGGCGGAAGCGCCCCTTGGCGATGTAAATCAGATTATCCCCGGCCGGCGTTGCCCAAACGGTGACCCCGCCCTTCTCGAAATTCGCCCAACGGATTGAATTTCCATCGAACTGATAGCGCCGTGAGATCCAGCGCGAGGCACCCGCTGTGGGTGTGCGGCCGCGCAGTTGCTCCTCGCCGCGGGCGTAGACCTCCTTGCCGTCCTCAACCCAATTCGCAACCGGTTCGGGCTTGGTCTGGCTCATGCGGAAGACCATGCCCTTTGAGTCCTTGACCGAACTGCCGACGGTCCAGCCGACGACCACGGTGTCCTCGCCCGCGGCGCCATTGATCAAGGTTCCGTGAGGTCCGTTCACGGCGTCGCCGGGTGCGAGCTCCGTGGCGTCGAGTCTGGCGGCGCCATGCAGGAGGAATATCTCGGTTTCGGTGCCGATGCGGTACGTCGCTGGGGTGCCCTTCGGCAGGCGGATCTCGCGGATCGTGCCGGTGGGAAACGTGAACGTGCGCACCACCGCGCCGGTGGCGGATTTCACCGCCGGGATATCCCGGGCGTGAACCAGATTCTTGATGGGCTCCGCTGCTGTCTCCGACGACCACGCGACCAGCGCAACACATGCGAGCAGAAGCCTATGCATGAATCCCCCTTGCCGCCGCGGCACCCGCGAAGCGGCCCAAGACTGTCGCGGTGAGAAGGCCGTTGCCGCCGAGATATCCCTCGCAGCCGGACCCGGAGATTCCCCGCGCCGCACCGCCGGCAGCGTAGAGATTGGGAAACGAACCACCGTGCTTGCGCTGCACGCGACCATCGCCATCGACCATGAGGCCGCCCTGTGTGTGATAGAGCACGCCGGTGACCTTCACCGCCTTGAAGGGAGGAGACAAGGCGCGCGCGAAGGTGCGGCCGAGAGAGTCGGGCTCCTTCGTGCTCGCACTCGCGGCGATCTCGCGCAGCGTCTCCTTCAACGCCGGCGGAAGGCCGGTGACGCGGCACAGGTCCTCGGGAGTCTCCGCCGACAACACCACGCCGGCCTGCACGACCTCTCGATATGGCGCGAAGGTTTGGAGTTCCGCATCGATGGGCGCGTCGTAGATACTCCAGACGTAACCGTCGGGCTGGGCCAGGACTTCAAGGGCCCGCTGGGCGTAGTTCTTGGTCTCGTCGGAGAAACGTTTGCCTGCCGCGTTCACCTGGACGCCGCCGCGCAAGATGTGAGCCCAGGGGACCGGCACGTCCGCGTCGACCGTCATGCCGCCGTGACTTTGATAGCTGTCCATGTCCGCAAAGGCCGCGCCCAGCCCCTCGCCCCAGCGGATCGCGTCGCCCTGGCTGCCCGCATGGCCATAGAATCGCGCAGCGGCGATTTCCGGAATGTAGTGCGCCAAAAGATCGCGATTTCCCGCGAAGCCGCAGGTGGCGATCAGCAGCGCGTCGCAGGCTATGTCGCCGCTGCTCGTGCGCACGCCGAGCACGCGTTTGTCGTCGTCGGCGAAAATGTCCGTGACCGGCGTGTCGGTGAGGATGGTGACGCCGGCTTTTTGCGCCGCGACCGCGAGCGCGCTCATCAATTCCGCGCCGGTGCGCTGCGGCGTGCCGTGCATGCGCGGTTTGCCGTGGCCGGGATATTGATCCTTCTCGGAGACATCCAGCGGCACGTCCCACTTGTCCACCAGCCATTCCACCGTGGCGGCGCTGGCGGCGCAGAGGCGCGCCACCATCGCGCGATCGGTCTCGCCGCCGTTCTTGGCGAGAATATCCGTGGCGAGGTCTTCCGGTGAGTCGTCGATGCCCTTGGCGCGCTGAAAGCGGGTTTGCGCCGCGGGAATGAAGCCGATGGACATGGCGGTCGTGCCGCGCGGCACCGGATCGCGCTCCAGCACGATCACATCGGCGCCGCTCTCGCGGGCCGACAAGGCGGCACACAGCCCCGCCGCGCCCGCGCCAACGATGACCACCCCGCCCTTGCGGCCAAAGCGCGCGGCGCTGGCGGGCAGAATGCTCACGTCAACCGACGTAGAAGACGCCGGGTTTGGCGCCCTTGTCCGGCAGAAGCGTCCAGGCGTTCTCGCGACTGATGATGTTGCCGAGCTTCTCGCCCTGAATCTCGCCGAAGATGCGCGCATTGGTCGGGCAGGCTTCCACGCAGGCCGGCTCCTTGCCCGCATCGATACGGTGGTAGCAGAAGTCGCATTTCACCGTGACGCCGTTGGGGGCGCGGTCGACAACGGTGCTCTTGAAATCGCCGCCGTCCGGGAATGAGGTGCGGTTGTCGTGCACCGGGAAGCGCTGCTCGTAGGGGCACGCGAGAATGCAGCCGCCGCAGCCGATGCACTTGTCCCAATCGATGAGGACGATGCCGTCCTTTTCGCGGGCGTAGGTGGCTTGGGTGGGGCACACATCGATGCAGGGTGCATCGTCGCAGTGATTGCACATGACCGGGAGGAACTGGCGGTTCGCCTCCGGATAGGTGCCGATCTCGCGTTCCAGGATCTTGGTGAAGTGGATATCGACCGGGGTGTTGTGCTCGACCTTGCAGGCTATGACACAGGCATTGCAGCCGATGCACCGGTCCAGGTCCATCACCATGCCGTACTTGCTCATCGGCCGCCTCCGAGACGGGTGACGCGCACCCGTGTGCAGGAATCCGTCTGCCCGGAGAGCGTGTCGATGTAAGCGACGTCCGGCGCCGGCAGGAAGTTATTGAAGCTGACGCCCTTGTATTTGGAGATCGAATAGGCGCGCGCCCAATGACCGAGCGTGCTTGGGATGCCGAGACATTCCGGATGGATGAGTTCCGTCACCTTCACGTAGCCCTCGCCCTTGGAGATGCCGGACTCGATCAGGATGCGGTCGCCGTCCTTGATGCCTTTCTTCTCCGCCGTGACGCGATTGATCATCACGTTGTGGGTGTAAGGATTGGCGCGGGAGAGTTCGTCGATCCAGAGGTTTTCCGAGGTGACGGAGAAGGTGATGAACGGCACCTTGAAGTTCACCACGAACAGATCGAAGCCCTCTTTGATCTCGTGCTCATGGGCGTGGCAGGCAAAGAACGTGAGCAGCGGCGTGTAGGGCTTGAAGTCCCATTCCAGGCCGAGCTTGTCCGTGACTTCCTTCAACTGCACGCCGGTGTCGATAAGGTGCTCGAGATAGATCGGCACGCGGGAGTTCATGAAGGGACGCGGGTACGCCTCCCGGATGGTCTTCTTCCGGGTGATCATGCAGGCGGTGTCTTTGAGGCCGTCAACGTCGAAGTCGTCGCCCAGCAGCGACTTGGCCTGACGTTCGGCGATCTCTTTCACGGTGTACTTGCGCGTGGGATCGAGCTTGTGGCGCTCGGCGATGTTCCAACTCGCATTGCCGGACTCATAGAGCTCTTTGAGGATGCCCAGGCGCTCGGCGAGTTCGAGGTAGACGTTCGTCCACGGCCGCGCTTCGCCCGGCGGGTCCACGGCGGCTTGGCGCATGAGCCAGTACCACTCGCCCGGGCCCGGGGCGATGAAGGCGTAAGGGTCGTTGGCGGGGAACAGGTCCCAGCGTTCGTAGTCGTGAGAGTCCGGCAGGACGATGTCGGCGAACTCGGTGGTCTCGTCGATGAACGTGGCGAAGGACACCTGGAAAGCGATCTTGCGCAAGACGTTCGCCATGGAGTCCGGGTTGTGGCTGTTCATCATCAGGTTGGTGCGGCAATGCAGGAGCATTTCCGGCACGTAGGAAATGCCGAAGCGCTCCGGCTCGCGGATGCCCCAGGCGAACATGCCGCGCGTGAACAGCGACGCGGGGAAGAGTTCGTTGAGGTCGAGGGTCTCGGGCACCTTCGGGATGCGCGGCGGATAGGGCTTGTAGTACTTGGTGATGTACTGTGCCGGGACGAGCATCCCGTCATCGTCCGCCGTTGGTTCCCAGAACGGGCCGATGGGGTTCACACCGCGCTGGCCGCCGGGCACGTCGAGATTGCCGACCATGCAATTGAGCATGTGCATCGCGAGCGAGGTGTGGCACCCGCCTTTGTGCGCGCCGGAGCCGCGTTTGAAGTGGATCGCGGCGGGGCGGAACGGGAGTTCGTGGCCGTCGATGTTGATGGTGCTGCCGATCTGGGCGGCTTCGATGAATTCCTTGGTGATGAGGCGGCAGACCGCCGCCGGCACCGTCGTCACCTTCTCCTGCGCTTCCGGCGTGTATTGCAGGACGTGCTTCTTCAGCACCGCGAAGGATGGGCGGACGAGCGTGTTGTCGACGAGGTATTCGCCTTCCAGGGCGACATCCCCCTCGCCCTGGTCGAACGGCCGCGCCTTGCCAGTGGCGACGTCCCAAACCATCGGCTTGTTGGTGGCGAGGTCGCGCTTGTAGTGGCCGTCGTCCTGAACGAGATACGGCGCGTTGGTGCTGTTCTTGAGAAAATTGACGTCGTACTTGCCGATCTCGTTCAGCATGACGTTGAGCATGGCGAGCGCCAGCATGCCGTCGGTACCGGGACGCAGCGGCACCCAGTGATCGGCTTTGGCCGCGGCATTGGAGCAGAATGGATCGATCACCACGGTCTTGGCGCCGCGCTTGCGGGCGTCGGCCATGACCTCGGCGGTGTGCAGCGGAATGGTCTCCGCGAGCGCGCCCATCTGGGTGCCCCACAGGATCATGTAGTTGCACTTCTCGAAATCCATCTCGCCGTTGAAGGAGCCGTTCAACAGCAGATGCGCCACGTGGGGCGCGGCGCCGCAGTAGTCGGCGCGGTTCCAGTGGAGGTTGGGCGTGCCGAAGGCGGCGCCGAAGGCTTTGGAGATGCCGTAGGCCGGCAGATCGAAGTGAGCGATCACCAGCTTGCGCGGATCGGTGTCGCGGATGCTCTTGAGGCGCTTCGCGACCTCGGTGAGTGCGTCTTCCCAGGAGATGCGCTCCCACTTCGGGTCTTCGTCGATCCCCTTCTTGGGATTGGTGCGGCGCATCGGGTACAGGAGGCGCTTGGGATCGTGCAGATCGAGGAAGCGCGCTTTGCCCTTGGCGCAGATGTGGCCCTTGGAGTTGGGCGCGGCGGGATCGCCGATCACGTCAACGATCTTGCCCTTGTCGTGATGGATCTTGATGCCGCAGCAATTGTAGCAGCCCAAGCAGACCGAGGGCGTCCAACCGTCCGTAGGTGCTTTTGGTTCGTCGAGCATGATTACAACAACGCCTCGTAAGCGCCGACTTTCAGGATCGCGAAGCGCAGGGCGATGTCGCCGAGCGGCCGAAGGATCGCGGCGACGATCGGGAGAAGAATTCCGACGTCGGCGCCGGTCAACATGATGCCATAGATCGCCGCCGGGGCCAGGAGCCCCGTGCCGACAGCAAGCAGCCAAAACCAAATGGTCTCGATGGTCATCAGACGCCCGGCGGAAAAGCGCGCCGCCTGCCCCATGCGGAATGCCGCGGACACAAGCGCGAGGAGGCACACCGCGATCCCGCCGATGAGTCCCAACTCGATCTGAATTGCCGCCTCCGGCGCGAAGGGTGTGAGCGCCGCAATCGGCGCGAGCGCGATCAGCACCGCGCCGCCCGTGCTCAGGCCGCCCAGGCAGGACAGCACCGGCAGCAGGCCCGTGTTCCAGAACGGAATGCCCGCCGAGGCCGCCATGGCGAAGCCCGGATAGAACAGGATGAAGACGGCCGTGACGAGTTGCAGGACGAGTAGGGTCTCGGGCAGCGGCGACGGCAGCGGCAGCCACAGGGCGACAATGATCGCCGCCCCGCCGAGACCACAGAATGCCCCTATCATTGCGGTGCCGCGGCTGATCCAGGAGCGGCGGATGTTGGCGACCGCCCGCCAGGCCGCCCACGGATTGCCGAGGTGGCTGAACAGCAGCACCACGGCGGTGATCATCACCAGTTCCGCGGCGATCATGCCCGGCAGCCATGCGGCCGTCGCGGCACCAATCATCACTGTGGCCGCGAGGCCTTCGATGGCGAAAACGGAGCCTTCACGCAGTCCCCAGATGCGTTGCAGTTTCACCCCGACGGAAAAGTCGGGACGTCCCTGCACCATGACTCGCGTGTGATGGGGCCGCGTGACCATCAGCTATTGGGTGGGCGTGGGCCGCATGCGCTGGATCTGCCCGCGGATCTCGCCCTGCTTGTACTTCTGGGTCGTGATGTTGATGTACAGCCGATCCGTGAGCAGGTAGCGAAGTTCGCCGTCGTTGAGGATGTGCGATCCCTCGGTCGGGCTTTTCACGCCGTTGGGCGCGAGATCGAACAACACGCCGGCCTCGCCGCCGGGCGTCTGCGGGCCGTGCACGCGCATGGCAATCGGCGCCGTGGTCAGGTCCTTGAAGGTGATCTTCCAGGAGAACTTCATCGTGTCCCGATCGAGCACGAACTCCGCTCGCCCGGAGCCGGGACTTTCTGTGTATGAGCTTTCCTCGTCCGCCGACATGCTGGCGAAGAAACGGATCGGCGGGCCGTTGATGCTGGGGTCCGGGTAGACGTGCTTGTGCCCGGCGGCTTCCGCCGCCAGGGCCGCAACACCGCTCGAGACCCCGGCCAGAACCAGAACGACTGCCAGCACGCGACGCATCAACAAACTCCTCTTTGCGCCGCGCGCCGGCGCAGTCCTAGAACTTGTACGTCGCCTTGATGCCCATCGTGCGCCGGTTCGCCAGGAGCAGACGGACTTCATTCTCAAGCGAACCGCCCGTCGAGCTCGACGAGTCCGCACCGTACTCACCCTGCTGGGCGGTGCGGTCATCGAAGATGTTCTGGACGTAGGCTTCGATGTTCAGGTTTTCACGCCGCACGCCGAAGTGCAGATCGAAGATGTTGTTCGACGGGATCCACGCCAGGTTGGTGGCGTCGATGTAGTACTTGCCGCGCCAGCGCCAGTCGCCGCGGGCGTACCATTCCCAATCGCCGACAAGGTTGTCGGTGTAGGTCGGTGACAGGGTGAACTTCGCGATCGGCGCGCCGAAGAAGGTATTGCCGTTCACGTTGCCCGAGCGGCGGATCTGCGTGCCGGCCGGGATGTAGTTGTAGGCTTTGATCTTCGACGGCTGCCAGTTGAAGGTGCTGCTCACCGTCAGCTGCTGGCTGACCGCGAAGTCGGCTTGCAGTTCCGCGCCGTACAGATCGACCGTGCCGGCGTTGGTGGTGACGACCGTATTCACGACGCCGCCGTTGGGCTGCACGAAGGAGATTTGGCTCGGGATCTGGCCATTTTTCCAAATCTGATAGTAGCCGACCAAGCTGGTGCGGATGCGGTTGTCGAGCATGGTCGACTTCCAGCCCAGCTCGAAGTTGTCGAGCTTCTCCTGGCCGAACCTTTCGCTCGCGCCAATCGGCGCCAACTGCGCCAGCACCGACGCGGGCTGACCGACGAGGATCGAATTGAACCCGCCGCGGCGATACCCGCGAGAGAACAAGGCGAACAGCAGCGAGCCCGGTGCGTATTTGTAATCGAGCGAAACGCGCGGCGAGAACGCCTTGTACTCGTCTTTCGTCGGCGCGGGTCGCGTCGGGAAGGTGGTTTGCGCGGTCACTTTGTCCCACTGGTAGCGGGCTTCGGCAGTCAGCGTCAGTTCGGGCATGATGTCGAAGTACGCACCACCGAAGACGCCGGGCGTCACGCTCTCAATCGCGGTGAGCGAACCCTGGTACTGCGGCACGGTCTTGGACTGGCCGAAGTTGGTTCCGCCCGGAGAGGTTTGCTTCAACCAGCTCGCGCCGACCACCCCGCGCAGACGCTGGTCCTGCGGTGATGTGATGCGGAATTCCTGGTTATAGTCCTTGTTCACGTTCTGCATGAACAGGTGGAAGCTGATGTACGGCAGACGGCAGCACGGCTGCCCGGCCGGGATCGGCGTGTTGAACAACGGGTTCGGCACATTGCGCGTGTCGCGGTAGTTCGGCGTGTTGATGCTCTGGTTCTTAGTGTTGTGATAGGCGGTCACCGAGCTGAACGTCCACCCGTTGCGCTCGTAGTCGATGTTCAGGTGGAAGATGTCCGCGACCACGCGGCTGCCGTAGTGCTGCATGAAATGCGGATCGAAGTGCATTGGCACGCCGATCCGGTTGTTGAAGAACAGATCCTGCAAGTACGGCGTCAGCTCGAAGTTGCCCGAGATGATCCGCTTGTCGATCTGCTTCCCGTTCGGAACGGCGCCGCAGTAGTAGACGCCGAAGGTGCCGTTTGTCGGGCAGAAGATTTCCTGGCTGCCGCCGGTGACGTTCGGAATTTGAGTGCCGGTGCCGCCGAACGCCGGAAGGCTGTTGCCCTTCAGCGCGATTGCGGCCGGCGGACCGGTGTCGTCGTCTTCGTGGTCGTACAGGAACTTGAACGTCAGGTCTTCCGACGGCGTGAAGTAGATCGACGTCAGGGCGGATTTGCTGTTGCGGCCGCCCATGCGCTCCGACGGATTGGAGGAATTCGCGTACTGGCCGGCGGTATTGTAGGCGCGGCCCGTGGCGCGCATCGACAGCTTGCCGGGAACCAGAGGTCCCTCGAGGGTCAACGCGAAGTCGGTGGTGCGCCAGCTTCCGTATTCCGCGAGGATGCGGCCCTGGAAGGTGTCGCTGGGGCGCTTGGTCACGAAGTTGATGGCGCCGGTGAAGGTCGAGCGACCGAAGTACACGCTCTGCGGACCGACGAGCACTTCGACGCGATCGAGATCGCCGAGGTAAGGCTGGCCGCTACCGGCGAGCGCAACGCCGTCAACGAACACGGTGGCGGCTGGCGCGGACGCGCTGCCCACCACGGACAGGCCGCGGAAGCTGATGGCGCGCGTGGTCTGCGACGTCAGGCTCGTGTCGATGTGCAGGCCCGGCGTGTAGGCCGAGAGCTTCTGCATGTCCTTGATGCCGGCGGCTTCGATCGCCGCGGCGTTCACGACCGCGACCGCGATCGGAATCTCCATGAGATTTTCTTCGCGCCGGCGTGCCGTGACCGTGATCTCTTCGAGCGCAATGTCTTGCGCGAAGACCGGCGCGGGCGAACCGGCCGTCATGGTCAACAGCGCCGAGATTGCGCAGGCTGCCCCGCGACCCGAAAATTTAAGCATGGCCCCTCTCCCCGATTTCGGCCGAATTCCCCTCGACCGGCGACAACAAAAGCACTCGAAGCAAGGCATTGTGGGATCAATCATCCTTGCCTTGCAAGAGGCCTCCCGACCGCCCCGGCAGTAGACTCACCCCGTGGACAGGCGGCGGAGCGCGCCCCAAGCAATGCTTTTCGATGCCGTTTGGCTCTTCCCTTCCCCGCCAGCGCGCACGTCGCAATCTGAGCTTCCTTCTTTTTCGACCGATTGCCCATGTGGCCGATATGACGGCCGCCGTGTCCGATGGCTACGCTTCGCGCGCCTGTTATAGGGGCCGCCCCATTTTGCATATCAGGCTCGGGCAGCGATCTAAGCCCGCCAATTGCGCATCTTCGCCATGATTCGATGCACGGCTATCGCTGAGTCTTGATCGGCGCGGCGATTCTTTTTGCCGTCGGCGGCTTGATCCTGGCTACACTCCGCCCCTCTCCCGACCTCGGGACCGCAACACTTCAAACCGCAGGCTAATCTCCATGTCGCAAGCTGAAGCCACAGTCGGCGCCGCCGCACCCGCCCAAAGCGAGTTTGCGCGCGGTTGGAAGGTCATCGGCGCGGCTGCCACCGGCGCCTGCGCCGGCATCAACGGCGTGAGCTTCTATGCCATTGCCTTATTCCTGATCCCGATCTCCACGTCCTTCGACTGGAGCCGGACCCAGGTCTCCGCTGCCAAGACGTTCATGACGCTCGGCTTGATCACCACGGCACCGATCGTCGGGTATCTGGCGGACAAGTTCGGCGTGCGAAAAATCGGCTTGATCTCCCTCGTCACCCTCGCGATCGGTTGCGCCGGCATGACGCTCAACAACGGCAACATCATCTTCTTCTACATTTCTCTCTATCTGATGGCCGCCATGGGCGGCGGCACGACCGCGCTGGTGTGGACACGTGGCGTCGCCGGGTGGTTCGCGAAGAATCGCGGGGTTGCCTTGGCGATCACAACAACGGGCACCGGCGCAGCCGGCGCTTTCACGCCGCTCCTGATCGGCGGATTGATTGACAAGTACGGTTGGGAGGCCGGCTACCTCGGCATCGCCGGCGTGGCCCTCGTGGCCTTCATCCCGGTGTACCTGTGGTTCCGCGAGAGCGGCTATGACGCAAAAACCGGAATAAAGACCGCGACAGCGCCGGTTCAAACCGGACTGGAAATGCACGAAGCCGTGCGCACACGCCGCTTCTGGCAGAACGGGCTCGCGTTCCTGATCATCGGTGCGATCGTCTCGTCGCTGACGGTGCACCTCGTGGCGATGCTCGGCGGTTTCGGCCTCAGCCGCGAGGCGGCGCTAGGTGTCGCCGGCGCGTTGGGCGCTGCCGTCATCTTCGGACGGCTGGTCACCGGGCTTCTGGTCGATCACTTCAATCCCGCTTATGTGGCGGGTGCGTTCCTGTTCCTTCCGGTCATTTCGATGGGAATATTCCTGACCGCGCCGCAGGTCGTCCCGCTCATGATCGTCGCCGTGGTCATGATTGGGTTGGCCGCGGGTTCGGAAGTGGACCTCCTGCCTTACCTCACCGCGCGCTACTTCGGGCTCAAGAACTACGGCAAGATCTATGGCTGGCAGTTCGTGATGTTCTATTCCGGCGTCGGCGTCGGCCCGCTGAGCTTCGGCATCATCTACGACCAGGCCGGCAGCTATACGCCAGCACTGATGTGGAGCATGCCGATCCTCGCGGTGGGCGCGCTGATGATCGCGACGCTCGGCAAAGGCTCGCCGATGGATACCAAGGCGGCTTAAGGCCAAGCGCGCGCTGACCGCTACATAAGGACTCAAACTTCGCGCCAGCGCCGCGCGTTGGAGCGTGGTATGAGTCCGCGCGGGTGCCGGTTTTGGCGTCAAGGAACGCAGGCAGATCAATGGCTTCGGAGCGAATTCCAGTTGCCGTGGTGACCGGATTTCTGGGCAGTGGAAAAACCACCCTGCTCAACCGATTGCTGCGTCATCCTGCCCTGGCCGACACCGCCGTCATCGTGAATGAACTGGGCGAGATCGGGCTCGACCACCTGCTCGTCGTCGGCGGCCAGGACAACGTGGTGCTCCTCAATGCCGGATGCCTGTGCTGCGCGATGCTCGACACCTTCAAGGATACCCTCGCCGACCTGTCCTATAAGCGCGCCCGAGGCGAGATCCCGCCGTTCTCGCGGGTCGTCGTGGAGACCACGGGCCTGGCCGATCCCGCGCCGATCCTGCAATCGCTGCTGCGCGACAGCTTTCTTTCCGCCTACTACAAGCTCGGAACCGTCATCACGACGGTCGATGCGGTGTTGGGCCTGGGCGAGTTGGACAATCATCCCGAGGCGCGAAAACAAGCCGCCGTCGCCGACCGATTGATCGTCACGAAAACCGATTTGACCGGCGATGCCTGCCCCGCCGAGTTGCGCGCGCGCCTGGTCGCCTTGAACGCGACCGCCCAATTGGATTGCGGCGGGACCGATCTCGTGCCCGATGACTTGTTCGTCGGCAGCAACATGACCGTGTCGACCGACAGTGATCATCATCACGATGATCATCACGGACATCACCGTCACGCCGACGACATCCAGGCGTATAGCTTCCGCATCGAGAAGCCCGTGACCTGGTCCGGCCTCGCCGGATGGATCGACTTCTCGAAAGAATTCTTCGGCAACAAGATGCTGCGCACGAAAGGCATCCTCGACGTGGCCGGCACCGGTCCGGTCGTGTTGCAGGGGGTGCAGACCGTGTTCGCGCCATCCCAGCGTTTGGCCGCCTGGCCGGACGCCGATCACGGCTCGCGCCTGGTGTGCATCGTTCAAGGGGTCGATACGAACATCCTGCGTCAAAGTCTCACGATCCTGCACGCGGAGCCCGGCACACACCGGCCCGCCTCGATCGCCGAACTCATGAACACTCACCACTAGAATAGTTTCGGGGGAATCCCATGCGCTTCGATACGCTCATCAAGAACGGAACCGTCGTGTCGCCGGATACCGGCATCGCGCCGATGGATATCGGCATCAAGGACGGAAAGTTCGCCGCCCTTTTACAGCCCGGCACGCAAGCCGAGGCCGCCAACGTCATCGACGCGAAGGGCCGCCACGTGTTCCCGGGCCTGATCGACGCGCATATTCACTTCGGCTTCGCCGAACCGATCACGGAGTATACGTCGGAGACCATCTATGCCGCGCAAGGCGGCTTCTCGACGGTGCTCGGTTTTTTCCTGAATAATGAGGCTTACGGCGACGTATTTTCCCGCGAGCAGGCCCACGCAAAGCCGCGCGTCTTTGTGGACTACGCGTTCCACTTCTCAACCGCGAGCGAGCAGCACATCACGGAATTGTCGTCCTATGTGAAGGACTACGGCGTCACGTCGTTCAAGTACTTCATGAACTTCAAAGGCGAGGAAGGCCGCTACCTCGGCCTCGACGGGACCGATGACGGATATTTGTTCGAGCTGCTGAAGGCCGCCGCGAAGGTGAATGCGGTGGTGGTTTTACACACGGAGAACATCGAACTCGTCAGCCGCATCCGCCGCGAAATGCAGGCGGCGGGCAAATCGACCCTGTATGACTGGAGCCAGTCCAAGCCTGCGTTCACGGAAGCCGAGAGTTGCGTGCGCGCGATGATGTTCGCCGAGCATCTCGGCGCGACGATCTACATTCCGCACTTGAGCACCCGCATGGCGTTGGACGAAGTGCGCAAGTGGCGCAAGCGCTACGACCGGGTTTATGTCGAGACCTGCCCCCACTATCTCACGCACGACGAGAACGCGAAGGACGGCAGCGTCGGCAAAGCCAATCCGCCGTTCCGGACCGCGGACGATGTGCAGGCGATGTGGGAAGGCCTCGCCGACGGCAGCATCGACGTGGTCGCGTCGGACCACGTGCCGCGCAAGAAGGCGACCAAGGAAAAGGCGATCTGGCAGGCCTCACAGGGCTTCCCCGGCACGGCCACAATTCTGCCGGTGCTGCTGAGCGAAGGTTATCACAAGGGACGCTTGTCCCTGGAGCGGATCGCGCAAGTCGTCACCAGCCGCGTGGCCGACATCTTCGACCTGCCGCAAAAGGGACGTATCGAGATCGGTCTCGACGCGGACCTGGCGATTGTCGATCTCGACCAGACCCGCGAAGTGAAAGCCGCCGAGCTTGGCTCCTTCTCCGACTACAGCCTCTACGACGGCTGGAAGCTCAAGGGCTGGCCGCGCATGACCATCATTCGCGGCACCACGGTCATGGATGAAGGCAAGATCGTCGGGCCGGCGGGTCACGGCAAATACATCCAGCGCACACCCAATCCCAATCGCAAGGTCTAAAACCCGTGTCGGGGGGCGCGGGACACCGGATCAAACAGGTCTTTGTCGGATCCGTCGGCAATCTGGTCGAGTGGTATGACTGGTATACCTACTCCGCGCTCACGCTCTACTTCGCGCCCGTTTTCTTCCCGAACGCCAGCCCGACCGCCCAACTCCTGAATGCCGCCGGCATCTTCGCCGTGGGCTTCTTCATGCGCCCCATCGGCGGCTGGCTGCTTGGCCTCTATGCGGACCGCCATGGCCGCAAGGCCGCGCTCACGTTCTCCGTCGTCCTGATGTGTGTCGGGTCCCTGCTCATCGCCGTGACGCCGGGTTACGCCACCATCGGCGTGGCGGCGCCGGCGATCCTGCTTTTCGCGCGGTTGATTCAAGGCATCAGCGTCGGCGGGGAATACGGCGCAGCAGCCACCTACCTGAGCGAGATCTCCCATGCGGATCGCAGGGGGTTCTACACCAGCTTTCAATACGTGACCTTGATCGGCGGGCAACTGCTCGCGTTGACCATTTTGGTGATCCTCCAGCAATTCGTGCTGACACCCGATGAGTTGAAATCCTGGGGCTGGCGCATTCCATTTTTCATCGGCGCGCTTTGCGCCGTGGTGGCCTGGTATCTGCGACGCAATCTGGAGGAGACGGAATCCTTCACCGCCGTGGCCAAACACCGACGGATGAGCAGCACGGTGGGCGCCCTGCTCGCCCATCCACGCCAGGTGCTGACGGTCTTCGGTATGACCATCGGCGGCACGGTCGCGTTCTATTGCTATTCGAACTACATGCAGAAGTTCCTGGTGAACACCGCGGGCTTCAGCAAGGACGATGCGACGTTGATTTCCACCGCGTCGCTGTTCGTTTTCATGGCCGTTCAGCCGCTCGCCGGGGCGTTGTCGGATCGCATCGGTCGGAAACCGATGTTGCTGACCTTCGGCGTGCTCGGCACGCTGACGACCGTCCCGATCATGACCATGCTTAGCACCACGCACGACGCCATGACGGCGCTGGCGCTGGTACTCGCGGGCTTGCTGGTGAACAGCTTCTACAGCGCGATCAGCGCCGTGGTGAAAGCGGAACTGTTCCCAACCGAAATTCGCGCCATTGGCGTGGCGCTGCCCTATTCCGTCGCGGTCTCGCTGTTCGGGGGCACGGCGGAATACATCGCCTTGTGGCTCAAAGGCGCGGGCCACGAGAGCTGGTTTTTCTGGTACGTCACAGGCTGCATCGCCTGTTCGCTGTGCGTGTATGCGACGATGCCGGATACGAAACGCTTCTCGCGCATCGACGCCGATCCGACTTAATCTTTGGCGCGCGATCGGCCGGAAAACCGGAAGGCCACTTTTCCTGATCGCGCGCTTTAGAGATGCGAAAGGGCCGGGCGCGATGCGACCCGGCCCCTTGATCGTACGGAAGATCAGCCGAATTGCGGCGTGGAATTTTCCAGGTGCGCGAGAATCACGCAGCGCTTGGTGAATTCACTCAACGCGCGGATCTCTATCACCGGCAGACGCCGGATCGGCGGCGGCGGCGGCGCTTTGGACATGACTTCGGCAATGCGGTCCGGGTATGATTTGATCATGGTGGTGTCCTCTTATCCTCACGAGTGACAGGAGTGAGGGGCCCGTCCAGCCCGCGTCCTGTCGAATCCTCTCGCCGCAAGATCAGAGCCAGCTCACCGCGAGAGGTGATGTCAGAGAGCTAGCCGGTTTTCGTGACGGAATTGCGGCTGTCGAAATGACCACCGCTACTCCGTCAGACATTCCGACACCACAACGCGCACGGGTGCTCGGAGATGCGCGGTTGCGCGGTTGTATTTCCGTCGTGAATTGCCAGCGCTCTTTCGGCAACAGGGTTGTGGATAACCGGCGCGCGGTCGGCGCCTGCATTTCGCGTGCATGCAGCCCCGCACGGCGCAACCATCAGCCGACAACGACGGGGGAAAGAAGTGCGCATCTTCAAGAGGATCGTGCTCGGCATCATCGTGCTGGTGGCCGCGGCTTATGGCGGTTTGGTGCTCTATGCCTATTGGCCACAGCCGGCCGGCGTTCCCGCGCGGTCCCTGGCGACCGCGGAAGATCAGTTCATAAATATCGAAGGGCTCGATATCCGCTACCGCAGCTACGGCGAACGCGGGGTTGATCGGCCGAACATCGTGTTCGTTCACGGGTTCGGAAACTCGCTGCAGTCGTTCCGCAATCTTGCCCCATTGTTGGCCGACTGCTGTTTTGTCACAGCCCTGGACCTGCCCGGATACGGCCTTTCACCCAAGCCGGTGGCCTTCGACTACAGCAACGGCGGGCAGACCAAGGTCGTCGTCGCGTTCGCGCATAAGCTCGGGCTTGAGCATCCGATTTACGGCGGGCATTCGATGGGCGGCGCGATCGCGGTGCGCGCGGGCGTGGCCGATCCCACGACGGCGGGCCTGATCCTGATCGATCCCGGTATCTTCGAAACCGGCGTGCCGAAGATCATGGAGTCACCGCCGTTCCCGATGCCGCGCATGTCGGCCAAGATGTTCGGCGACCGGAACTGGCGGGAGAAGTTCCTGAAGCAGTCGTTCATCGACCCGTCGGTGATCACGCCGGCGGTGATGGATGATCTCGCGCGGACTTCGCAGACGGATGATTACTGGGCCGGGGCGACGGTGATGATGTCGCACTACGAGGCCGGCGGCGAACCGCCACTGCTGCCGCAAGTGAAGGTGCCGACGGTGAGCATTTTCGGGGCCGCGGACCGCAACCATCCGGACCCGGATCGCAAGCGGCTGCAAGCCGCGATCGCGGGCAGCACATTGGTGGTCGTTGAAAAGGCGGGCCACTATCCGCACGAAGAAAAGGCGGCCGAGGTCGCCGCAGCGATCAAGGCCGCCCTAAAGTCGTGGAGCGCTAAACCTTAAGCCTGGACGACTTCCACCAGTTCGCCGACGGCGCCGCGCAGGGTGAAGCCCTTGGGCGCTGGGTTGCCGACAATCGGAAATGCGCCCTCGCCCACGAGTTTGATGCCGGCCGCCTTGCACATGGCGCGGCACTTCTCGAGGTCGTTCACTTTCATGGTGAACATGGCAAGCCCGGTCTTATCGAGGGAGCAAGGGTAGAGCGTGCCCGAGGGCATCTTGAATTCCCACACCTCGATATTCACGCCGCGGCCGACATTGCCCCAGAGGAAGATCGTGTCCGGCGGCGCACCGATCAGATCGTTGCAATTCCGGTCTTGGGCGACGAACTGATTCGTGCGGCGAAGGCCAAGTGCCTTCAGATAGAACTCATCGATCGGGCGCTGATCTAAGCCGACAACCGACACGCTGCCGGGGATGGTGTGCAGCCCCGGCTCTTTCCACTCCGGACGCTTGGCAATGATGCTCGCGGTGATGAACATCTGCTCGCCGGAAGGACCGAACGGCGCATAGCTCATGGGGTCGACTTCGATGCCGATCCCGCGGAAAGGATAGTAGCGCGGCGTAGAGATGGATTTGGCGCCGCCAACGGTGAGCGTGTGCCAGGATTCCACCGGATCCTTGGTGCCGCCTTCCATGATGAGGAGACCCGGATCCCATGTCTTGGCCTCGGGGCGCGGACGGATGGCCGCCGCGCCCGGCGCGGCTTCGAGGACCCGGATGGTGGCGCTGCGCGCGCTGCCGGGCTGATGGATCAGGAGGTAGCGGCGTCCCGCTTTGCCGGCGCCGGGCGCGGTCGAACCGGGGCTCGGGACCGTCCCCTCTTCCGCGAGCTTGAAGCCCATCACATCGGTGTAGAACTTCTTACTCGCGGCCAGATCCGTGGACACCACGGTCTGGGTGATGATCTTCGCCGCGAGGGGGTTGGCCTCCTCCGGGGTCGCGGGAATACCCTGCCCCTGCTGGACCTGTATCTTGTCGGGTGCCGGGAGCGGCGGCGGAGCCGCGGCATCCGCCTCCGAGGTCGCGACCAGGGCCGGCGCGAGCGCCGCGCCTGCCTTGAGGATATTGCGCCGTCCGATACCCGCCATATGTCCCTCCCAATCTGACGTGTGGCCCGTATCATAGGACAATGTGCGCCCGCGCCAAGCTCATCACCGACGTCAGTGAGATCAAGCTCATCTGGCGAATCCCCGGCCCCGCGATCAACACCGGCCCCCTGTGGAACGGCGCGCCGACGCACGACTTCCCCATTATTCGGCGCAATCCGGAGGGCGCGCGGTCCCTGGACCTGCTGCGCTGGGGGCTGGTGCCCAGTTGGTCGAAGGATGAGAAGCCCGCCTTTGCGACCATCAACGCCAAGGCGGAAACGCTGAGCGAGAAACCGTCCTTCCGGGACGCCTGGCGCAAAGGCCGGCGCTGCATCGTACCCCTGGACGCATTCTACGAATGGAAGACGTTACCCAACGGCAAGAAGCAGCCCTACGCGATCTGCCGATTGGACGGCGGCCTGATGGCCCTCGCCGGCTTGTGGGAAAGCAAGCGGATGCCCGATGGGTCGATCTTGCGCACCTTCACCATCATCACCACGACGGCCAATGCTCTCCTGGCGCAGCTGCACGACCGAATGCCCGTGATCCTGGCGGCGGAGGAAGTTCCACACTGGCTGGGAGAAACGGAGATGCCGCTGGCGGACGTCGCGAAACTCCTGCGGCCGTGTCCGCCCGAAGGGTTGCAGATGATCCCGATCGATCCGCGCATGTCGAACGTGCGCAATCAAGATGCTGCGTCTTGCCAACCTATCGTTTTGGAAGAAGTAGCGCCGGTTTAAGTCTCCGGCCGCGTCCGGCGCAAAGCCCCTTGTTTGCGGAGCATATCCCGCAGCAACCAAGCGAACGCCCCGATGCCGCCGCAAATCGTGAGTAGGCCGAGAAGTTCAGAGAAGTGGATCGAGGTGTCCATGCGCCGTGCTCACCAAAGGCAAACCGGGTGGCGTGAGTCGACGCTACCCTTGCCTCGCTCAACGGGGGCGGACCTCGGGAGTTCCGATGTCGGCGTGTGACAAATGATTTCTGATGTCCTTGGTTGAAAAGCGTTTTCGCGGCTTCGCGCAGCTCTTGCACGGGTGAACTGTTGTGCCGTGACGAGCGTTGTTCCGTCATCACATCACCAGGAGAGATGCATGACCCAGCGCAATGAAGGCGAAGGCAACCGTACGGCCGACAAAGACTACGTCGAGCGCACCAAGAAATTCATCGATGAGGGCAAGGTTGGGCCCGCCGCGGAAAAGGCGAAGAAGAGCCTAGAGACCGACGAAGGCGATGATCTGAAGCGCGCCGAGGAAGAGGGGAAGCGGCCGGCGAAGGGCACGCACTAACCCACTCTCGAAATCAAGTGCGATAGAAATGCAAAGGGCCGGAGCGTGAAGCGCTTCGGCCCTATTTCTTTTCCGACTTCTCGGTCTTGTCGAGTTCGGCGATGACCCTGAGCAGATCATCGGGGATCGGCTCCTTGGTCACGGAGTCGAACATGTCGTGCAGCTTACCCTCGAGCCATTTGTCGAAGGCTGCGCTGGTGGCGTGTTCCCCTGACGCCCGCCCTTCCTTTGCAGTTCGTGGCGCGCCCTTCTGGTGCTTCTTGTCGCTCATCGCCGGATAATTGCTCTGGTTCCAGAAGCGGACGCCCCCGGAACTCCAGCCCCGAGCGTACTGTCGTGAACGCCTATACGCTCCCGATGGGAGGGAGTGTAAAGGACCAAATTATGGCAAGCAATTGTTAGGAGGTCGCAGTGTCGCGCGGCGTACGGCTGCTTTGACGCATCGCCAGAGCGGCCAATCGCGGCAGCATCTCCGCCGCGGGCTCCATCGCCTCGGCCTGGCTCTCGGGCGCTTCCAGCGCTTCGACGGGCTCGCCCATCACGAGTGCCTGCATGTGGCGACGGGCACGCCACAAGCGGCTCTTGATGGTGCCGACGGAGCAATCCAGGGACTCCGCGGCTTCCTCATAGCTGAGACCGCCGGCGCAAATGAGGATCAGCACTTCGCGTTGGCTCGCTTGCAGTTCGTCCATCGCATGGATGATTTCACGCGTGAGGACCTTGTCTTCCTGCTCGCCGCGATGGGAGAGCAATTCTTCCGGAATCTCGTCCAGCAGGATCGGCCGGCGCTTGGAACGCCGCAGGGAGCTGATGTGCTCGTTGCGCAGGATGCGATACATCCACGCCGTGAAGTTGGTGCCGAGCGTGAATTGGGACTGCGCGCGCAGCGCCCGCAGCGCCGTCTCCTGCAGCAGATCTTCCGCCGCGACGCGATCACGCGTGAGCATGATCGCGTAGGCGCGCAGGCGCGGCAGGTGCGCGGTGAGCATGTCGTGGAACTGATTAGCCATGTGATGACCCATCAAACCTCGGGCGTCTTCACCCGATTGTTAAATTGTTAAATTGAGGCTAGCAAACTCCCCTTGCCGGGCGCTAGCGAGAACTTTCCGTCATTTGAGTGGGTTACGGGCAACCCACTGAAAACAGCTCAAAAAGAATTGTTAAACAGACCGCAACAGCAGCCCTGGTCTCGCACCGCGCAGGTGATCTGGCCCCATCTACAACCGATAGGCGGCTTTGACGGCGCTAGGCCTCCACGACTCGCACGCGGAAGGCGCCGGCCGGCGACCGATAGCGGCAATGGCGGAATGGGAACTAATCCCGCAGGGGACCGTTGTAATTTGCGTCTGTGCTGAACTGGGGGGCCGTCCCCTATTGTCTACTCGTCAGCAATCCAGGCCCGCCGGTCGAATCCCGTCAATACACATGATGGAGTTGTCGTGATGGCCAATCAGAACCAAAACCAAGACCGCAACCAACAGCAGAGCCAACAGAACCAGCAGAACCGCGATCCGCAGAAACAGCAGTCGCAAGGTCAACAGAACCAGCAACAGCGTCAACAAGGCCAGCAAGGTTCGCAGAACAACCAGGCCGGCTCACAGCAAAATCAATCCGGATCCCAGCAGAAGAACCAGCAGCGCTAGGACGCTAGCGCTTGCGACCCGCGATGTGCATCCTTTGCCCCCCGCCAGCAGCACATCGTGATCCCCGCGACGACCCCTAGTCGCGGACTCAGTGTCCCTTCCGCGAAGCGCCCCACCCCCGCGCTTCGTGGAAGGCGGCACTCTCTCAAACTAGATACAGTTCGGCTCTCCCCTATGCCGCTTTGCGGCCGGTCAGGTATGGGAATTTGACGGACACGCAGGTGCCGTCGTCGACGATGGTTTCCACCGTGCCGCGGAGCTGCCTGGCAAACCCCTCAATCAGCGAGTAACCGATGCCGCCGCCGGCGGCCGGCTTCACCTTCGGGCGCGGCCCCGTCTCCATGCCGATGCCGTTATCGCGGATCGTCAATACCGCACCGGTCGCGGAATCATTCACCAATGTGACGGTGATGGCGCCGTTGTCACGGCCGAAGAAGGCATGCTTGAGACCATTGGTGACGGCTTCCGTGACCAGCAATGCGATCGGTACGGCTTGGTCGGGCGAGGCCATGATCTCCGGCGCGTCCACGGTGATACCCACACGTTTCGCCGCACCCCAACCGCTCTGCAGCAAGTGGCGGCACAGTTCATCCAGCAAGGTGTGAAGGTTCACGTACTGAAGGGTTTCGTCCTCGTAAAGGCTTTGATGCACAAGCGCGAGCGCGTTGATGCGGCTTTTCGCCGCCGCGAGCGCCGTGAACTGGTTCGAATCCGTCGCTGAGCGCGACTGCAAATTCAGCAGGCTCTGGATGATCTGGAGATTGTTCTTCACGCGATGATGAATTTCGCGCACCAACACGTTCTTCTGCTCGAGCGCCGCGCGCAGATCCCGCTGCCGGGCCCGCGCCGTGAGTGCCATCTGGGACAGCGTGCGCGCCAGTTGCTCGAATTCCGCCGGCGCTTGCTCCGCATAGCGCGGCATCACGACATAATGACCCCTGGCATAGCCGGCGCCGACGCGGCGCAGATAGGACAGCCAACGCAGCACCAGCCGCTCAAGCCCGACCCACATGGTGACGATGGCCAGCAGCCAGATTGCCAGTGGTATCCCAACCGCGATCCAGAGATTCATATTGGCCGCCGCCGTCGTCGCCAGCGACTGGCTGGTCACAACCGCCAGCCTTCCCGGGACCACGGGAAGCATCGCGTAGAGACGCTTCACCCCGTCACCACCACGTGCCTCGATCACACGCCCAGCCGCCGGAATGGCGCCTTTCAGGAGATCGACCGGCGGCAATTTCTCCGCCAGCGGCGCCGGATCGCCGTCCGTGACCGGGCGACCATTCTCATCGATCAGGATGCTGAGGGGTTTCGGCAGACCGACAGTTTCCTGCGCACGCCGCATCAACGTGTCCTGCCCTATCGACACGGCGAGGACACCGGTCACTTGCTCGCCCGCACGCATGGGAATAGCCGTGACCACGGCGGCACGCCCGCGGCCGGCGGCGATCACACTGCTCACGGCAAAGTCGCTGCCCGCCATGGCGTCCTGAAACCAGCCGCGATCCCCGAAAGGACCGGCCTCCGGCACACGGTGGGACGTGCACAGGACATTGCCCTTGGTATCGAGCCGCATCAATCGGACGTAGTCTGGCGATTGGGCAATGGCGCGCGCAAGCGCCTGATCGCAGGCCGGCTGCTGCGCGCTTACCACCGCCTCTTGGCCGACAAAGGCGTGCAGCAGCGTACGCGCCGTTGCGACAATTTGCCGATCCGCCGACGCCGAGATCGTCGCCGACTGCAGTAGCGACTCTTCAATCTTCTGGGACTGACGCTGAAAGGCGGAAAGCGCCTCGAGGATGCCGATCACCGCCGCCGGGCCCATCGCGACGCAGAGCAGGAGGACGAATTGCGCCTTGAGGGACATGCGCCGACGCGCGGGTACGTCCGTGGTGCCTTCCGGTGGGGAGGAGTTCATGGCGCGAAGGGCAAGGTCAGAAGCGTCACGATACAACCATTATGAGCAGAACCTAACGGTCTGCCGTCGCCTCCGCAATCAGCCGTAATAACCCCAGGGCACCGCGGAGAACTCGGTCCCGTCGCCAGCCAAAATGAGCCGGCAGGGACGTAACGCCCGCGAACGCATCCTGTCGCACGTCTTACCTCTCGAAAGAGGTGGAACCGCAACTTTTGCGGCTAAGCCGAGTTGATGTGTGGCTACATATTCAAGAAGAGGCATCGCCACCATGAAGTTCAAGACCACCATCGTCCTCGGGCTCATTGCCCTGTCGACTGCGCTTACTGCCTGCAATACGACCGCCGGCGTCGGCAAGGACATCAAGTCGACCGGTAAGGCCATCGAGCGCACCGCTGAAGACGCGAAGAACTAAGCTACCCGTACGCAGACTATGCAGTGGACGCGGGCCCGTCATGCGGTGCCCGCGTTTGTTGTGTTTCCGTGTCGGACGGAACAATGGGCGCGCACTGACGCGTTAGTTCCTCAGAACCCATCACGGAAAGGACGGCCCATGGCTCCGCTCGATGCCACTCACAAGACGTTCGAACTGCCGCCGCTGCCATTCGCGGACAATGCGCTGGAACCGGCAATCTCGGCGCGCACCTTGACCTTCCACCACGGGAAACATCACCAGGGTTATGTCGACAAGGCGAATAGCCTGGTCAAAGGCACGGACCTGGAGGGAAAGACACCGGAGGAGATCATTCGCGCGACGGCGAAAGATCCCGACGAGACGGAGTTGTTCAATAACGCCGCCCAGGCGTGGAACCACACCTTCTATTGGCAGTCCCTTTCGCCCGCGACGACAAGGCCCGACGCCACACTGGCGGCTGCGATCGACAAGACCTTCGGTGGTCTCGATCAGCTGAAAGACAAGCTACGCGAGGCCGGAATGAAGCAATTCGGTAGCGGCTGGGCGTGGCTGGTCGTCGAGAAGGGCAAGCTTGCCGTCATCAAAACCGGCAATGCGGATACGCCGATCGCGCACAATCAGACTCCCCTCCTCACGCTCGATGTGTGGGAGCACGCTTACTATCTCGACTACCAGAACGAGCGTGAGAAGCATTTGAGGACGGTGCTCGACAAGATCGCGAACTGGGATTTCGCCTCAAAGAATTTCGCTCGCGCTCCGAAGTAGCGGAACAGCGACCGGGGCGAGGCGTTGCCAAGGTATCGCGCAACGGCGCGCCCTCAGGTATGGAGAGTTCAATGGCGAACCTGTCAACCGGAACGAGCGAAACGGTCCGCACCACCGATCCGACGAAGCTCACCAGTGGCTCGTTGATCGCCGCGGAGAAGGTGATCGACACCAATGTCTACAATCCGCAGGGAGAAAAGCTTGGCGACGTGGACGATCTGATGATCGACAAGATCAGCGGGCGCGTCGCGTACGCCGTGCTGTCCTTCGGCGGTTTCCTGGGGGTCGGCGACAAGAAGTTCCCCCTGCCCTGGTCCGTGCTCACCTACGACCGCAACCAAGGCGGCTTCGTTATCAGTCTCGACAAGGAGACTCTTCGGAACGCACCGAGCCTGGAAGGCGAAACGGATTCGGTCTTTACGCCGGAGTTCGGCCGTAGCATCGACACGTACTACAACGTCCCGTCCCTTTGGATGTGATGTAGTGGCGGGGCCGGCACACGCTGGCCCCGCTTTTACATTCCGCGGACAAGACCTACTGCAGTGCCTGCAAGCACAAGCCATGGCACGGGAATTTTCCAGCGCACAGCAACGCCGAACGCGATCAACGTGACGACAATGCTGAAGATGTCGAGCCCGTTTGGGACGACATAGACTGCCTTCCCCAAGAACCAAGCCAGCGTTGCAATGACACCGACCACGGCAGCTGTGATGCCGGTCATCGCGGCGCCGACGCCCCGCAAGCCCGCGATCCACTGCACGTAGGGCGCGCCGATCAGGATGAGGAAGATCGACGGCAGGAACGTCACGTAAGTCGTCATCGCCGCGCCGAGGGTGGCGTCCCGCAGACCGCCGTGGTGCCAGCCGGCGAAGAAGCCGACGTATTGCAGCACCAGGATCAAGGGACCCGGCGTGGTCTCCGCGAGCGCGAGGCCGTTGACCATTTCCTCCGGCGAAAGCCAATGGAAGGTTTCGACCGCGATTCGTGCGACATATGGCAGGACGGCGTAAGCGCCGCCGAAGGTGACGAACGCCGCCTGGGTGAAGAACTGTGCCAGTTTCAGGAACGGCTCCGCCCCTGCCCAGATCACGACCAGCCCCACCGGCACGACCAGCAGGACAAAATAGAGCGCCGCCAACTTGAGGGCACGGCGTGGTGATGGCGGCGACTCCAGGGTGCCTGCCCCTGGGGATTTCAGAAAGCGCC
Organism: Rhodospirillaceae bacterium; assembly: GCA_965279655.1. Lineage (GTDB taxonomy): Bacteria > Pseudomonadota > Alphaproteobacteria > Rhodospirillales > Rhodospirillaceae > SCTM01. The sequence goes on along the minus strand of OZ257255.1, from coordinate 1,184,006 downwards.
AGCCGACGAGGCCCGCCGTCAGTATGACAGCTGGGAACGGAATGGCCAGAAACCCCACAGCGGCGAATGCGACGAGGGCAATCACCACAGTGGTCGCGTTGGTCAATGTGCGCTGCCCTATGCGCCAGAGGGCCTGCAGCACGATCGCGACCACGACCGGCTTCAAACCGTTGAAGATCGCCTGAACGACCTGAGTGTCCCCGTGAGCTGCCGCGATCCATGACAGGGCGTAGAGCACCAACGCACCGGGCAGGACAAAGAAGATGCCGGCGGCGAGCGCGCCCCGCACACCGTGCAGGCGCCAACCGATGTAAGTGGCAAGTTGCTGGGCTTCCGGCCCCGGCAGCACCATGCAGAAATTGAGCGCCTGCAGGAAGTCCGCCTGCCCGATCCACCGGCGGCGGTCGACTAGGTCGTGCTGCATCATGGCGATCTGTCCCGCCGGGCCGCCGAAGCTCACAAGGCCCAATTGCAGCCAATAGCGCAGGGCGGTCGCGAAGTTTGGCGGGGATACTTGAGGTTCGACCATTGACGCAAAGATGGGGGGACAGGGACTTGGGGATCGGATGCGACGGGACTACAATGGCCGCTCAACGCCCGCCTGGAAAGGTCCCGCGCATGCGGATCGATATCGTGTTCGACACGGTCTGCCCCTGGTGCTTCGTCGGTAAGCGCCGCTTCGACCGCGCCTTGAAAATGCGCCCGAACATAAAGCCCGAGATCCGCTATCGCTCGTTTCTGCTGAATCCCGATTTGCCGGCACAGGGCGTGGACCGCCGCGAATACCTGGACCGCAAGTTCGGCGGCAGCCAGCAGTATGACAGAATTGTTGAAGCGCTCGTATTCACCGGCAAAGGCGAAGGCATCAACTTCGCCCTCGACAAGATCAAGCGCACGCCGAATTCGGCGAGTTCGCACCGTCTTGTCCGCCTGGCGCAGACCGTTGGCCGACAGCATGAAGCGGTGGAAGCGCTATTCACCGCCTACTTCGAGCGTGGCCTGGACATCGGCAATGTCGAAGTGCTGATCCGGCTCGCCGAGGAAGCCGGCATCGAACGACACATGGCGCATGCGCACCTGAGCAGCGACAGCGACGTGAACGCGGTCTACACCGAGAATGCGCGCATGCATCGCCTCGGCATCACCGGTGTGCCCTGCTACATTTTCAATGAAGGCCGCGCGATCGCCGGCGCCCAGGAGCCCGACATTCTGGTGAAGATGCTCGACATGGCTGTGGCGCAAGAAGCCGAGCGCATGCCGATGCAGAGCGCGGGCTAACCGACGCGCCGCTTCTCCAGTACGCCGCTCGCCAATACGATCAGGTGAGTCAACAGCGGTAACGCCGCCGCCGCGAGGAACAAACCCGCCACGGATGCTTGTGGAGCCGCAAGCAGGGCGCTGAGCGATAACCCGATCCCAACCAGCAGCAGATCCCGGTTCGGAACGAACGGAATCCGCGTCACCAGCATCCACACAGCCATCACTTCGAGCCACACGATGGGTCCGACATTCGGCAACACCAGCGACCACTGCACGATCTGGAAGCCGACTGTGCCGACAATCCGGGCTGCATGAATTGCGAGGAGTATGTTGAATTCGGCGCTGTCAACGGTGATCACCCGCTTGCGAAATGCGATCACCGCGATGACCAGCGCCGCGACGAAGGCGATGCCGCCCGCCGCCGCGACACCGAAGCCCGCACCGAAGCGGGTGGAAACATCGCCCCGCTCCACGGCCACCATGCCCAAGAGCAAAAGTAAGGTCGTGCTGTTGGAGACCAGCCCTGAAATCAAGGTGACGTCCTTGACCGCGAGGGTGACGTCCCGCAAGGGCAGGTTGTCGCGCCAGGCACGGGCACGCATCAGCAGGTACGCCTCGCCGGAATAGTCGAACAGGACGTCGTTGAAGGCGCGTTTGCGGAGCAAGTCCACAAACGGCGGCGCGCGTGGAAGAAGCCGGCGATAGCTGAGAAACTCCGACACCGGAACGAGCAAATAGGTCGCGACAAAGATCAGATAAAAGGCCGGTTGACGTGGCAGCGCCGTCAGAACGGTTCCTGGACCCATCCGCCAAAGGTGCTGGGCGACGAAGGCGATAGTTCCCGCGGTCAGGACGCCGTGAAGGATCCGGGTGACGATGACCCCGACCGGGCTCCGCAGCCAGCCATCTCCGGCGGCGAGAAGGTCCTCAGCTCGCCAGCGCATCCAGGCCGGGGCTCACAGGCCAAGCGTCAAGCTGCGCCTTGCGCTGATGGCGCCACAACGCCCCGAGGTAGTTCGCGACCACGCCGGCGAGGATCGGCGTCCAGTCGTGCCTCGCGCTGATCGCGCGGCCCGCCGCGCCGAGCCTGCTGCGAACGGCGATGTCTCCCGCCAAGACCGTGAGCGTATCGGCGAAAGCCTCCGGCTGGGCTACGTCGAGCAAGTAGCCGCACACTCCATCCGCGACCAGCGTCTGGCTGCCGGTCGCGCGGGCGCAGACCACCGGTATCGCGGACGCCATTGCTTCGAGCGTGACGTTGCCGAAGGTCTCGGTGACGCTCGGATTCAGGAACACGTCTGCGGACGCGTAGGCCCGCGCGAGCGCCTGGCCTTCCAGGTGCCCGGTGAAGATCGCTGCGGGCAGGACCTGTTGTAGGCGTGCCCGTTCCGGCCCCTCCCCGACGATCAAAAGTCGATGCTTCACTCCGCGGGCGGTCAGCCGGGCCGTAACCGCCGGCAACAGGTCCAGGCCCTTCTCCAGCACCAAGCGGCCGACGAAGGCGATGACGCATTCATCCGCTGCGAACCCGAGTCCTTCGCGCCAGGCCACGTCGCGGCGATCAGGATTGAAGCGAAAGCGGTCGATCCCGCGGCTCCAGATGCGGATGTCGTGGTTGAAGCGCAGGTCGCGCAGAGCGCCGCGCAAGAATTCGGTGGGCACGAGCATCTGGTCGCAACGGCGGTAAAAACTGCGCAGATGATGCGTTAGCGCCGGTTCGAGGAACCCGAGGCCGTAGTACCGCAGGTAAGTCTCGAACCGCGTGTGATAGGAGGCGACCACCGGCAGCCCTCGGCGCTTGGCGAAGTCGAGGGCTGCGACTCCGATTGGGTCCGGCGCGGAAACATGCAGAAGGGTCGGCGCGAACGCTTCCAGGTCCCGGCGCTGCTCTCGCGGCAGACCGACTCCGATGCGGTATTCGCGCCGGCGGGGGATCGGCACCGACGGTACGGAAACGAGATCGCCAGTGGGCGGGAACGCCGGGTCCGGAACCGTGGGCGAGTAAATCCGCACCGGGATCCGCTGCGACTCAAGGTATGCGACGAGGCGGTTGAGCGTGTTGTTCACGCCGTCGCGGACGCAGTTGTAGTTTCCGGTGAACAAGGCGACCCGGAGCGGCGCCGTGGCCGATTCTTCGCGCCGGTCGCGGATGGCGGTCGTGACGTCCAACATACTGTGACTTCCCTATCTGGCGTCGGCCACGCGCAGCCACGGCTTGCAAAGCGAGTCGGGACTGCCTCCGTGTCCGCACTCGACGGCTGTCGCCACGAGACGGGCGAGATCGAAGGCATGAACCTTGGCGGTACCGCGCGCGCCGTCATCCGGCAGGAGGTAAAGTTTGCCGCCGCGGAGCGACATGCCTTCGCGCGTCCAAACGGAGCCGCCTTCGGTCTTACCGACGGGCAGACGTCGCTTGGGGAGCAACGAGATCGGATCGAGCCAGTCGATCGTGCCGCCGGGCTGGTCACGCAGGACGCCCGCGGCGATGAGTTCGCCGTCGGCGAACTTGATATCCTGATAGGCGACGCGGAGCGCATTGGGCCGGATGTCGAGAATTTTCCCATCGCGGCCCCAGGTGTAGAGCCGCTTCGCATCCCAATTGGCGCCGTATACCTTGCCGGCCCCGGTCGTCACCGCACCGATGTGGTCGTAGACAGTGAAGGACGACACCGGCCGCAGTGTCTTCTTGTCGATTTGAAGGATGCGCGTCGTGCTCTCGGAGCGATACTCCGCCACCGGGATCCAGAGCGACTCTTCATCGAGGGCGAGGCCGCCGGGGTGATGCCGCGGTCCATCGGTCAGGTCGGCTGTCGCGACGAGGTCGCCCGCGCGGGTAAACTTGTGCACCAGGGCGCGATGAAAGCGCCGGTCGACCGAGGTGACGTAGACATGGTCCTCGTCCAGGTCCAATCCCTGAACGTGATAAACTTCGCCCCTCAAAACGAGGGGCTCAGACAGGCTGTATTGATCGAGGGGGAAGATGCCTTCTCCGGTAGGACCGGGGGCCGCCGCCGCCAGGAAGGTTGTCATCGACACCCTGACGGCGATGGTGAGCATCCATGCGAGGCGGCCGCGCCTGCTTCGGAAGCCACCAATGTTCGACCACTTCATCATTCACACCGCGCGACATGTTGTGTTCGGCGGCGGAGATAACCCGAGATGTTGTTAACCAGATAGCGTGGAATTGTTACGAATGCGGCGGACGCTACCCGCGTGACGACGAGATCGCGCCGCCGCTCGCGCTGAACGTTCCGAAGATCGCGTTGCCGATTCCGCTCGGGAATATGGTGGTGGTATCGAATTTGGCCTGCGCGATTTGATCGAAGTTCAGATCCTGCGCACCACTCAAGTCCGTGCCACGCAGATCCGCTTGGGCGAAGCGCGCGCCGGTCAGTAGCGCATTGGTGAACTTTGCATCGCGCAAGTTCGTCGCGGTGAAATTCGTGCCGATCAGAATCGAGCCGTTGAATGTCGCGCCACGGAGGTTCTGGCCGATGAACATGGCGCCGGAATAATCCCGCGCGCCGAATTCGGTGATACCCGACGCCAGTTCAGCCATGCCCTGCCCGCGGTTCGAGAACGCGGCGCGGTTGGCGGAGATGAACACTTGAGCTTCAGCACTCAACGAGATCGTGTCGAGGATAGTGCCGCGCGGGGCAAGCTTGGGCCCGATATCGATAAATTGCGCGAAGGCGACGACCGGCGTGCGCGGGAAGCGCGGTAGCGTCAGATCGGACAGCGGCGTGATCGCGTCGGCCATGAGCCGATTTTAGGCAACGGTGGCCAGCCTCGCCATCTCCATCAGCATGGTCTGCAAGCCCTTGATCCGGGCGCTGGGCGTATCCCAAGGGCGGATGAAGACCAACTTGTGATCCGGGCGCAGTTTGACGGTGCCGGACTGTTTGCCGATGAAATCCACCAAGCCGGACGGGTTCGGAAACTCGTTGTTGCGCAAGGTGATGACGGCGCCTTTGGGGCCCGCGTCCACCTTCTCCACGTTGGCCTTACGGCAGAGCACCTTGATGTTCACCACGTCGAGCAGGTTCTCGACCTCGGGCGGCAGAGGGCCGAAGCGGTCGATGAGTTCCGTGGCGAAATCATCGATCTCCTCCCGGTCCGCGAACCCGGCGATGCGGCGATAGAGCGCAAGCCGCGCGCCCAGGTCCTTCACATAGGGTTCCGGAATGAGGACAGGCGCGCCGGTGTTGATGGTCGGCGACCACTCACCCGTTGCAGTCTTGGCCGCTTCCTCTTCGCTCACGCCGGCCTTCGCCGCCTGGACCGCTTCTTCGAGCAGGTGCTGATAGAGTTCCACACCGACTTCCTTGATGTGGCCGGATTGCTCGTCGCCGAGCAGATTGCCCGCGCCACGGATATCCAGATCGTGGCTGGCGAGTGAGAACCCGGCGCCGAGGCTGTCCAGGGTTTGCATGACGTCGAGACGCTTCTCGGCGGTGACGGTCGGTTTGCGGTCTGGCGGCAGGGTCAGATAGGCATAGCCGCGCGCCTTGCCGCGACCGACTCGTCCGCGCAGCTGGTAGAGTTGCGACAGGCCGAACATGTCGGCGCGGTGAATGACGATGGTATTCACCTGCGGCATGTCGATGCCGGATTCGATGATGTTGGTGGAAATCAATACATCGAACTTGCCGTCGGCGAAGGCGTTCATCACGTCTTCCAGCGCGGTGGGCGTCAGCTGGCCGTGGGCGACGGCGTATTTCACCTCAGGCACAAGCTTCTGGAGCCGCTCCGCCACGCCGTCGATATCGGCGAGACGCGGACACACATAGAACGTCTGCCCGCCTCTAAAGCGCTCGCGCAGGATTGCCTCGCGTACCACCACCGGATCGAACGGTAGCACGAAAGTGCGCACAGCCAGTCTATCCACGGGCGGTGTAGCGATCAGGCTCATCTCGCGTACACCGGTCAGCGCCATCTGGAGTGTGCGCGGGATGGGCGTCGCGGTGAGCGTAAGGACGTGGACCTCAGCGCGCAACGTCTTGAGCTGTTCCTTGTGAACGACCCCGAAATGCTGTTCCTCGTCGACGATGACCAGGCCGAGGTTCTTGAATTTGACGGTCTTCGACAGCACCGCATGGGTGCCAACCACCACATCCACCGTGCCGTCAGCCAACCCAACCTTGGTCTTGTTGGCTTCCTGCGTGGTCACCAGTCGCGAGAGGCGGCCCATGCGCAGGGGAAATCCGGCGAACCGTTCGGAGAACGTCTTGAAATGCTGGCGCGCCAGCAAGGTGGTGGGCACGACGACGGCGACCTGCATCGCGCTCATGGCCGTGGCGAATGCCGCACGCAGCGCAACCTCTGTCTTGCCGAAACCGACGTCGCCGCACACCAGGCGATCCATGGGACGACCCTGGGTGAGATCGCCCAGGGTTTCGCCGATGGCCTTGAGCTGATCGTCGGTCTCGGCGTAGGGGAACCGCGCGCAGAATTCCTCGAATACGCCCTCCGGCGGATTCATGGACGGCGCTTCCTTGACTTGGCGTTCCGCCGCGATACGGATGAGCTGATCCGCCATGTCGCGAATGCGCTGTTTGAGTTTGGCTTTGCGGGCCTGCCAGGCAGCACCCCCGAGTTTGTCGAGCGCCACGCCCGACTGTTCGGAGCCGAAGCGCGAGAGCACGTCGATGTTCTCGACCGGCACATAGAGCTTGTCGTTGCCGCTGTAGACGATGCGTAGGCAATCGTGGGCCGCGCCACCAACCGTTAGCGTCTCCAGACCCTCATAGCGGCCAATGCCGTGTTCGATATGAACGACGAGGTCGCCGTCGGCGATCTGGGAGGCGTCGGCGATGAAGGCATCCGCCTTGCGCCGCTTTTTCGCAGTGCGCACAAGGCGATCGCCGAGCACGTCCTGTTCGGTGATCACCGCGAGGTCTTTGGTCACGAAGCCACGCCCGAGCACCAACGGCACGACAGCAACGGTCCTGGGATCGAGCTTGAGTGCCTCCGCCCAATTTGGGGCGTCCGAAAGCCCCGTCATGCCGTGGTCTGTGAGCACGCTGATCAGTCGCGCCTTGGCGCCTGGCGATGTGGCCGCGAGGACGATCCGGCGCCCGGCCCCCTGCTCCGCTGCAGCATGGGCGATGAAAGCCTCGAACACGTTCTCATTCGGACGCGCGCGAACATCGGCGAAATCGCGGCCCGGGCGTGCGCCGGCGTCTTCCATCCCGCCAACATCGGCCGCGGCATAGGCGCGCAGCGCGGTGACCGCCCGCCCACGCAAGGCGTCGACCCACGCCTGTTCGTCCAGGAACATCGTGCCGGGCGGCACCGGGTGGTAGACGATCCCGCTGTCCTCGATGGTGAGTTTTTTGCCGCCGCTGGCGGTATCCACCATCCGCCGCGCCTCGTAGTAGTCGCGAATGGTTTCATGACGGACCGTCACGGCTTCTTCGATGTCGTGATCGAAGCTGATGCTGGACGTCGGCAGATACTCGAGCAGGGTCGCAAGGCCGTCATGGAACAGCGGCAGCCAATGTTCCTGACCGAGGAACTTCCGCCCCTGGGAGACCGACTCATAGAGCACGTCATTGCTGCCCGCCGCCCCGAACATTTCGCGATACGCGGTCCGGAAGCGTGCGATGGTCTCCGGCGTGAGCACCACCTCGCTCATGGGCTTGAGCACCGCGAACTCCGCCGTGCCGACCGTGCGCTGGCTGACGGGATCGAACGTGCGCAGGGCTTCGACGTCGTCGCCGAAGAGATCGATACGCACCGGCTCCGCGACCCCCGGCGGGAACAGGTCGATCAGGCCGCCGCGCTGAGCATACTCGCCCGGCTCCATCACCTGCTCGGCGCGGCTGTAGCCGTTCGCCACCAGGAACCCGGCGAGTTTCGCCATGTCGAGGCGGTCGCCCTTCTTGATCGTCCATGAGGCGCCCTTGAGCGTCTCGGGCTTGGGCACCTTCTGCAGGATGGCGCTGACGGTGGTAATCACCAGCCGCGCGCCGCCGCTGGGCGGGGGTTCGGTCAAGCGGGTCAGGGCATCGATCCGCCGCGCCATGACTTCGGAATTTGGCGACACGCGGTCATAGGGCAAGCAATCCCACGCGGGGACGGTGACGATCTCCACCTCCGGCGCGAAGAACGCGACCGCTTCCGCCAAGGATGTGAGGCGCAGTTCGTCCCGCGCCACATGCAAGGTGCCGTCGCGCAACGCGGCGCGCGCGCGCTCCGCCAGCACCAGCGCGTCGAAGCCTTCCGGCACGCCCGCGAGAACCCGGGCGTCGATTTTCTTTAGAAAGTCTTCCATCAGTCCGTCTTCAAAGCCCCTCGGCGCATCACGTCGTCAAAGATCGTCCCCCGCCAACGCTCGGGCACGGGCTGGCGGCCCATGAGCCAGTCGGTCAGGTCCAGGTCGTTTTCCTCCAGCAGCACTTCGGCTTCCGCGAGTTGGGCGTCGGTCAGGCCTGCCACCGTGGCGGTAAAATACCCGCCGATGATCACATCGGCCTCCTTGGTGCCCCGATGGGTCGCGCGGTACAGCAGACGCTTGCGGCGGTCGTCCATGGGTGGGTCTTTCGAAACGCAAAATGAGTCCACCGGCGAGGCACAGATGTGGCCGCCGGGGACGGGCTTGGTATAAAGGTCGGCCGCCAGCCTGTCAGTAGGCGGAAATGGGGAATTTCGACGCCATCATGGCATCCTTACGGCCCTCCATCCTCGACCCGTTGTTTGCCGCGGTCACCACTTTGCCGGGCATCGGGCCCCGACTTTCCAAACTGGTCGAAAAACTGGTGGGATCGAGGGTCGTGAACCTACTCTGGCACCTGCCGAGCGGCATGATCGACCGGCGGTTCACCCCGAAGGTCGGCGATGCGCCGCCGAATAAGATCGCCACCATGACCGTGGAGGTTTTGGCCCACGCTCCACCGCCGCCCAAGAACAGGCGCGTGCCCTACCGCGTGACCTGTGGCGACGCGACGGGGAAGATCACCTTGGTGTTCTTCCACGGGCATCAGGACTACCTCGAGAAGGTCCTGCCGGTAGGCGAAACCAGGATGATATCGGGCAAGGTCGAGTTGTTCGACGGCAAGCGTCAGATGACCCATCCGGACCACATCGTGCCGCCGGATCAGGCGCACAATGTTCTGCGGATGGAGCCTGTCTACAGCCTGACGGAAGGCTTGTCCCTGAAGGTGCTCGACAAGGCTGTGGCCGCGGCACTGGCAAAGACCGTCGACCTGCCGGAATGGCAGGACCCGGCCTATCTCGCCCGCCAGAACTGGCCGGCGTGGCGCGATGCCTTGCACCAGGTTCATGCGCCGAAGAGCGAAGCGGAACTTGCGTTGCTCACGCCGGCCCGCGCGCGCCTCGCTTATGACGAACTGCTGTCCAACCAGCTCGCGCTGGCCTTGATGCGGCTGAAGCGCCGCAAGCTGCGGGGGCGGCCCCTCAAAGGTACCGGTGAATTGCGCGCGAAAGTCGCGGCGGCATTGCCCTACAAGCTGACGGGCGCGCAGGAACGGACGCTCACCGAGATTTACGCCGACATGGCGAGTGAGGACCGCATGCTGCGGCTGCTGCAGGGCGACGTCGGCAGCGGCAAGACCGTGGTCGCACTGATGGCCATGCTGGCGGCGGTGGAAAGCGGCACACAGGCGGCGCTCATGGTGCCGACGGAAATTCTCGCCCAACAGCACGCCGAGACGTTGCAACCTCTCGCGGCGGCGGCCGGGATCAATATCGCGCTTCTGAGCGGCCGGGTGAAAGGCAGCGTCCGCGCCGCGCTGCTGGAAGCGGTCGCTTCCGGCGAGGTGCAGATCGCCATCGGCACCCATGCGCTGTTCCAGAAGGATGTGGAGTTCGCTGATCTCGGGCTTGCCGTCATCGATGAGCAGCATCGCTTTGGCGTGCATCAGCGCCTGGAACTCGCGGACAAGGGCCGTGGCACGGACGTGCTGGTCATGACCGCGACGCCGATCCCGCGCACGCTCACCCTCACCGCCTATGGCGATATGGATGTCTCGCGGTTGGATGAGAAGCCGCCGGGACGAAAGCCGGTCGATACGCGCCTGATCAGCCTCGAGCGCCTGGAAGAGATGATCGACGGGGTGAAGCGCGCCGTGGATAAGGGCGGCAAGATCTATTGGGTCTGCCCGCTGGTGGAGGAGTCCGAGACCAGCGACCTGGCAGCAGCCGAGATCCGTTATCGCGATCTGCAACAGGTGCTCGGCGACAAGGTCGCGATTGTTCATGGCCAAATGAAGACCCCGGATAAGGACGCTGCCATGACGGCCTTCCAAACCCCCGGCGGACCGCAAGTGCTGGTCGCCACCACGGTGATCGAGGTGGGGGTGGACGTCCCGGACGCCACGGTCATGATCGTGGAGCACGCGGAGCGGTTCGGGCTGGCGCAGCTTCACCAGCTTCGCGGGCGCGTGGGACGCGGCGGCCGGGAGGGCACGTGCTTGCTGCTGTATGCGCCGCCCCTGACGGAAAACGCCAAAGCACGCCTCACCACAATGCGCGATACGGAAGACGGCTTCGTGATTGCGGAAGAAGACTTACGCCTGCGCGGCGGCGGCGAAGTGCTCGGCACACGACAGAGCGGCATGCCGATATTCCATCTTGCCGACATCACGGTGCACGGGGACCTGCTCGCGGCCGCGCGCGACGATGCCAAGCTGATCTTGGCGCGGGATGCAGATCTGGAAAACGAACGCGGCCAAGCTTTGCGCACGTTGCTCTACCTGTTCGAGCAAGACGACGCGATCAGGACGCTAAGGTCGGGTTAGACCAGCTTCGGGCGGCTGGGCGTGGCGAGGCCGCCGGAGAGGACCATGCGCAGGCACTCATCCACGGTCATGTCGACGCGGATGGTATCCGCGCGCGGCACGAACAGCAGATAGCCGGAGGTCGGGTTCGGCGACGTGGGCACGTAGACCGTCACCATGTCCTCGGGAAGCTTGTCCTTGAGTTCACCGTCCGGACGCCCGGCCACCAAGGCCATGGTCCAGGAGCCGCTGCGCGGAAACTCCACCAGCACCACTTCCCGGAAAGCACCGGACTGGCCTTTGAAGACAGTCTCAAAGATCTGCTTCACCGAACTGTAAATGCTGCGGACGATTGGCGTGCGTGCGAGCACCCGCTCGCCCAGGCCGATCATGGCGCGGCCGAGGAAGTTGGCGGTGGTGAAGCCGATGACGATCAGCGCGAGCGCCAGGATGATCAGGCCGAAGCCTGGGACATTCCCAGGCATATTGACGGGCAGAACGCGGGCGACCGCATCGTCGATCCAGGTGACCACCGACCACGTGAGATAGAAGGTGATGCTGATCGGCGCCGTGACCAGGATCCCGGCGAGCAGATAGTTCCGCAGGCGTGCGGCCACCGACAATGGAGGCGGCGGCGCGTCGATAGGTTCGGGCGGTGGAACGACACTGAGGGCCATGATTGAGAGAAATGATGGGACACGGTTAAGGAATCGCCTACTTTCTGAGCCCGAAGCTTCAAACCCGCCAAATCCCCACAAAAATGCCCACGCCGGCCCCTCCATCCGCAGGCTCCCATGATCCTCGGCCAACCGTGGGTGCTGGGGTCGTTATCCTGCGCGGGGGCGCTGCTGGGCCCCAGGTCCTCTTGATCCGTCGCGGCAAAGCCCCACGTCTAGGGGAATGGAGCATTCCAGGCGGACGCCAGGAACCCGGCGAAACCGTACGCGAGGCCGCGATCCGAGAAGTTCAGGAGGAAACCGGCCTGACCGTGGACAATCTGCGCCTGATCGACGTGGTCGATCTGATCGGCAGTTCCCATCAATGGGTATTGGTCGACTTTCGCGCGGATTGGACTCACGGCGAGGCTGTCGCCGGCGGCGACGCCGCGGCGGTGCAGTGGGTTCCCCTCGCCGACCTGGCGCGGTACGGATTGTGGAGCGAGACAGTACGCGTGATCGAAGCCGGAGCGGCGTTGCGATGATCGAAGGTGATTTTGTGATGCCGGCGGCGCCGATCTTCTTCGTGCGCATCTGCATCAACAAGCGGCTCAACACCGACCGCATGCCTTCGTGCGCGGCGCGCGGCAGCCGTGAACTGGCGCTGCGGTTGGAGAACCTGATCACCGCTGAAAACCTGCCCGTGGAGATCAAGCGCGGGCCATGCATGAACAACTGCCTGATCGGCCCGAACCTGAAGATTCAGGGCGGCGCGTTGTTCAATCTGAACGACGACACCTCCGACGCACGGCTTGACGAGATTATGGCTGCAATCCGCGAGGAGGTTGCCAAGCGCGGGGCGGACGCGCCGGCGCTATGACGGAGTTGGCGGTCATCGTCGGACTCACCGTGGCCGTCATCGGCCTGATGCTTGCCCTGCCCTGTCAGGCCTGCCGCAAGCGCCGCGAGAGGATGGAAGCCGCCTATGCGGCCTGGCGCGAGAAGCAGGCTAAGAGATGAGTTTCATCACGGGCGCGATAGCTTCCATCGCGTGGTACTTGATCAACGGCCACTGCGCGTAGGGCCAGATGAACGCATTCATCACAGAGTCACTGATCGGCTGACCTGCGAGCAGATCCTTGGCGGCGAAGCCAATCCCCACGAAGCAATACACCGCCTGCAGCAATTTGAATTTGCCCATGACGCCCCCCAATTCGCCCGCGTTTTCGCGGCGCTCCGGGAGTTTCGCGCTTTTTCCCGTCGAGAGCTAGTGGGGCTCAGGACTTGGATTCGGGCTTCTTCACCAATTCCGACATGCGCTTTTTCAGCGGCGCCACTTCGTAAGCCGGCACTTGGAAGACCCAGCCGTTGGCACGGGCATTGATGTCGGCGGCGACCTTGCCCCAGTCCGTGGCGGCTTCGCCCGGCATCGCTTCGGGGCTCGCGGGCTTGGACGTGCCACCCACCGGCGGATCCGCCTTGATCTTCATCCACGTATTGCCGTCTTTCTCGACGATCTGCAGGGTCACGTGCAGGCCCTCGAAGGTATCGACCTCAGCGGTGGTGGTCTTATCCTTCGGAAACGGGATCGTGTCGGCCTTGGCCACGTCGTCCAACAACAATACCGCCAGCACACGGCCGTACTCGTCGGCCACGAAGTCGGAAGCCGGCTGCTTGCCGCCCGGAAGATTCTCAATCTTGAAGGCCGCGTCCTTGGCGGAGAGCTTGCCGACGACCACCTTCTCGCCGTCCGGATGAACGACGGTCACCCGCTTGATCGACTTGTCCTTCACGTCGGCGATGTCGCGCTTCAGCCAATCGCGCGCCTTGGGGCCTGGGCTCAGTTCGCCCAATGCCAACCAGGATTGGTTGTCGCCGGGCAGGCGGACGTAGGTTCCGCTCTCCTTGCCGCCGAGCGTGAACTTCCGCTTACCGACAATCAGGTCGGCGATGGTTTTGCCGTCGCGGTCCAGCAGCACGATCTCCTTCGCGCGACTGTCCTTGGCGGTCGGGTCGTTGAGATCGAGCCGGTCGAGTTTCTCAGCCACCGAGGTCTTGGCCTCAAGTTTCACCAGCCGCGTCATCTGAATCACGAGGCCGCTCAGCTTTTCCGTATCCGCCGGGAAGCCGCCACGGTCGCGGGAGACGAAGGTCTTGCCGTCCCAGTCGAAGGTCATCGTGCCATCACTGCCCTTGACCACAACCGACTTCAGCCCGTTCAGACGATCCGCCAAGCCGGACAGAACCGCCTCGCCTGTCAGATCCGCCGAGCGGATGGTCGGCTGCCGCATGACAGAAAGCACCGCCAGCGCGAGCGCGATCACGGTCGCGAGGCACAGCCCGATAAAGCTATTGCGAGACATGGGCGCCCTCCTAAGCCTCGGCGCGCCGGCGGCGGCGCACCCCGGCGAGCACGATCAGCACGATCCCGAAGAGGATCGGCACAGCGGCGATGTTCACGAACTTCACAAACGTCTCGATCCGGTCGATATCCTGACGCAAGGCGCGCTGAACTTCACGCAACTCGCGGCGGGTGGACAGCATCTCGGCGCGGAAGTTCTCAATCTTGAGACGATCTGCGTCTGACAGTTGCACTTGCTCGTTCGCGCCGCCGCGCAGTTCGATCGCCGCCGCCTGCTTTTGCAACTCTTCAAGGCGGGTTTGGAGCGCCTGCTCCTTGGCGCGGAACTCTTGCTCCGCATCGCGGCGGATTTCGTCGATCAGCAGGAACGGACGGCTCTGAGACCCGCGCCCCCGCAAGGACGACAGGGCCGGCGAGCCGGTGAGGTTCTCCAGCGCGTTCACCACGAATCCGCCGTTGTCGGCGGTGGGCACCGCGACGCGCTGTCCGAAGAAGTTGCTTTCCTGCACCCAAAAGCGGTCGGCGAGAAAATCGCTGTCGGCAACGACGACAACCTGAATCGGCTGCTTGGACTCCTTCAGATGCTCCGTCGCGGGCTTGTCACCCGGCTTCACTTCTCCAGTCGGCCCGCCTTCCGGGAATGCCGTCTTGGCGGTCCCGGTGATACGGGCGGCCATCACCTCGCGCTTGTCCGCGGGCTTGAAGTCGCGGAACAGGGCGACGATATCCGGGATACCTTGCAGCTTGTCGATATCGATGCGCATGGACTTCGGGCCAGTGGTGATCAATGGCGTGACCGTTGTGGTCGCGCCCTCGATCCGTTCAATGGCGCCGCCGGTACCGATGTTCACTTGCTTCAGGTCGCCGGTGATCGCGTCGCTGGGATCCAGGAAACCCTGCCCCAGCTGCAGCCACGCCACATAGTCGCTGACGATGGGCCGACCGCCCTGCTCGGCGTTGACGCGCACGGCGTGCTCAATGTCCGCGACGACCTTGCCGTCGGCGACGCCCACGCCCCAGGCCGCGAGCAGCTTCTTGATGCCCGACAGATCGCCGCTGCCACCGGCCATATTGCTAGACTCGGCGTTAGGATCCACGAACGCCAGCACCTTCCCGCCGCGCAACACGAACTGATCGATGGCGTATTGCGCCGCGGCCGACAGACCTTCCGGCTGCACCAGCATCAGCACGCTGATGTCGGCGGGAATCTCCGCGACCTCGGCGTCGAGCTGACGCACCTCGAAGAAGTCCGCCATCTGTTGGGCAATCGCCCAGGGCGGTGTCGGCTGCGGGTTCATGCCCATCTGCGCCTGCATCGGGTTGACCCCGCCTTGCAGCGGCAGCGACGAGATCACGCCGACCTTCGCCTGGTTCGGCTTCGACAGGCCGTAAATCAGCTTGGTCAGGTCGTACTCGATGAACTGGTCCCGTTCGAGGTTGAAGAACGGGATCACTTTCTGGTCGTCGGTGGAATTGGTGGCGGCGAGACCGAAGTAGCCCACTTCGCCATTCCGGCCGAGCGGTACGGCCTGGAGGCCGAAGCCGACGGCGCGATCTTCCGTATCGGAGAACGGCTCGGGGTTCTCGTATTCGATCTTGATGCGCCCCTTCGCCAAGTCCGCGTACTGCTGCAGCAATTCGCGCACGCGACGATAGAGCGCGGCGTGGCGCGGGCTGGCGTTACCAAGCGCCTCGGAGAAATACACCCGGACGGTGATCGGCTCGTCGATAGAGGCGAACACCGGCTTGATCTGGTCGGACACCGTAAAGGCGCCGCCTTGCGTGGTGTCGATGCGCCATGCGCTCAGCCACAGGTTGGCGAGGATGTTCACCGAGAAAAACAGCACCGCGGCGAGGATGGCGGCGACGACGGCGACACGGGGAGAGTCAAAGCGGAACGACATGATGATTCTCCCCTACCCGGCTTTCTTGGCATCGACGGCAAGCGTCGTAACGAACAGCCAAAACCCGATCAGCGAGAAGAAGAAGACCAGGTCGCGCAGTTCGATCACGCCGCGGCTCAAGGCCTCGAAGCGCGTGAGGAAGCTCATGGCCGCAACCGCGTCGACCAAGGCGGGCGGCGCCCAACCCCGGAACACGCCCAGCACCATGTCGAGACCGCTCAACGTGAACAGGAAGCACACCACCGCGCCGGCGATGAAAGCGACGATCTGGTTGCGAGTCAGCGCCGACATGCAGGTGCCGATGGACAGGAATGCGCCTGCCATCAGGAACGCGCCGATGTAGCCGATGAAGATCACGGCGTTATCAGGTTGGCCGAGCAGATTGACCGTCAGCCACATGGGGAAGGTCGACACCAGGGCGATGCCGCAGAAGACCCAGGCCGCCAGGAACTTGCCAATCACCGCCTCTGCGGTGGTCAACGGAAGAGTGAGCAACTGCTCGATGGTGCCCGACTTGCGTTCCTCCGCCCAGAGCCGCATCGCGACGGCCGGAACCAGGAGCAGATAAAGCCACGGCATGAACTGGAAGAAGGTGTCCAGGCTGGCTTGATTGCGGTCGAAGAAGCGGCCGATGAAGAAGGTGAAGGCGCCGGTGAGCGCCACGAAGATCGCGATGAACACGAACGCGGTTGGTGTCGCGAAATAGGCGGCCAGTTCGCGTTTGGCGATGATGCGGATTTGACGCATGGATCCGATCCCTAGGCCGCGTGCGCGGATTGAGTCTGGATCGCGCTGCCCGTCGTGATTAGGCGGAACGCGTCGTCCAGGTTGCCACCGTCGCGGAAGACTTCCGTCGCCGGGATGGCGTTGAAGCGCACGGCTTTATTGATGTCGTCGAGCAATACCGCGCCGTTGCGCGGCGTCAGGCGCAGGCGCGAACGCCCCTCGTCCAGGGGGGTCTCGAACACGGCCGCCACGTTGGGCAATTGGCGCAATACGTTGGCGGCGGCTTGGGCGGCGGCGGTCGGAAGCACGATGCTGACCGCGTTGTATTCCGGCAGCCGCTTCATGAGGTCCACGGCGGTGCCGTCGGCGAGCAGGCGACCTTGGCCAATGACCACCGCGCGCGTGCAGACGGCCTGCACCTCTTCCAGGATATGGGTCGAGATGATGATGGCCTTCTCGGCGGCCATCTCGGCGATCAACGTGCGCACCTGGTGTTTCTGGTTGGGATCGAGGCCGTCGGTCGGCTCGTCGAGGATCAGCACGGGCGGATCGTGGATCAGCGCTTGCGCTAAGCCGACGCGGCGCTTGTAGCCCTTGGAGAGCACGTCGATGGGCCGCCGCAGCACGTCGCCCAAGGCGAGCCGGTCGATGACGGCCGCGACGCGGTCCGCAGACGACCCGGATACGCCACGGATGGCGGCAATGAATTCCAGGAAACCAGCGACTGTCATGTCGTCGTATGACGGGGAGCCTTCCGGCATATAGCCGAGGTTTCGCTTCACCCCGATGGGATCTTCCACCACGTCCGCGCCACAGACCCGGGCCGTGCCGCTGGTCGGCGACAGGTAGCCGGCGATCATGCGCATGGTTGTGGTTTTCCCGGCGCCGTTCGGACCGAGGAAGCCGAGCACCTCGCCTTTGCGAACCGTAAGACTGATGTCGTCGACTGCGCGGAAGTCCCCGAAGGACTTACTCAAGCCATCGACTTCGACCATGACTGTCATGCACGCTACCCCTACCGCTTTTCGCGCCGGATGCCCCCGCCTCGGTATAGATCCGAGATTTGGGCGGCATGCCGCCCAGGCCCGTACCCGGCGCGCGGGACGTTACGGGGGAGTCGCGCGACGCGCAAGTCCCCGCCGGACCCCTTTCAGAGATGAAAGTCACGTCTTTTCAGAGCGATCCGATACTATCCTCACGTACAAGATTATGCACCGTCACACCTCACGAACTTTTTAGGCGCCTTCGTTCTTGGCGCCGAGGTCGATCCCACCGGGGAAGGCCCGGGCGCGGCGATCCAACTCCGGATGCCGCTCGATCATTTCGACAAGTTCGTCGGTCATGCGGCCCAGGCGCGCCGCGATCGTTCCCGCCTCTGCTTTCAGACCGGCCGGGGCGGACGCGGATTGGACGTACCCAAGGATCGCGGCAACCTGCGTACGCATCTCAGCGACGGAGTCCGCGATATGCCGCGACCTTGGACTATAGATCTCGTGCGTGACCCGCAGGGAGTTCTGCAAGCCGCGGAGCAGCCCCGCCGTGACCGGATCGGCCTTCGCCCCCTCACCGGCAAGCAACGCGGCCGGAAAGATCGCGACCGTGCTGTCCTCCAAGGCGACCGCAGTCGCCTGGCGGGGGTGGCCGTCCGCCGCCGCCAGTTCGCCAAGCATTTCACCCCGGACTGCTTTCGCAACGACACGGCGAGTGCCCTTCTCCTCCCGATACAGCGCCAGGGTCCCGCTGGTCACTACATGAGCCATGATCGCCGGATCGCCTTGGCGAAATAGCACCATCCCCTTGGGAACCGCCATCAGAGACACCGCCGGCACGTCGACAGCGGGTTCCCCCAACCGGCCGCCGAAGGGCATCACGGCACCCAGGGGCGCGCGCGGCCGGCTGTGATAGCTCGATGCCGCTCGTTCGGCGGCGCTGATGTGTTCCGCCGCCGACAAACCCGGCCGCAACACTGGCACAAGCCCTTCGGCCAGGTCGGAAACGAAACCTGCCTGGTCAACGGTCGATCCGGCGGGAAGCGTTCCGCTCCGCGCCGTCAGCACACGGCAAAGCAGTTCCACCTCCGGCTCGCCGAGCATGGCCGCCAATCCCGCCGCATCGGCCAAGATCGGCGCGAGTTGATCCAGCATCGGCGCGCCGACACCCTCGGACATCAGGCGGGACAGCATCGCAAGCCGCAGCCCGTGCGCCGCGAGCCGGTGGCGCGCCAGTTCCAAGGTTAGAACGCTTCGCCCGGTGGGCTTGTCTGCCAGGACGTTCGGGACAGAAAGCCGCGACAGAGCACCTTGCCGTTCCTTCACCCGCCGGTCCGGGCCGATGAAATCGCTCGTTGCCACGAATGGCGTCCGTTGCACCCCGCCCCGCCGAAGCCGCGCCATCAACTGCGCCTCTTTGAGCGGGCGCGTCACGACCTCGTCGACCCCCGCCGAAACCGCGGCCGCGAGTTCCGTCCCGCCCGCCGCGGCGACCACCGCCATCACGAGGGCAAAGGGATTTTCTCCGAAGCGCGCATGACGAATGTCGCGCACAAGCTCGAAGGCGCCGTCGAGATCCGCCCCGACGATGAGAAAATCCACAGCCGCGCATGCGGGGTCCTCGCGCACGCTTGCGACGTCGCTGTAGTCGCGGATATTGGCGAAGCCGACGCTCCGCAGCGCTTCGCGCAAGAGCGATCGGCCCGCGGGATCGGCTTCCGCGAGAACCACCAAAACCGTCTGCGGTTCACCTTCCGCCGCCATTATCCTAGCCCCTCCGGGGCGACATTGGCTGGTATACCCGCCTCCTTTTCAAGCAGTTCTTGACCTTCTACTCCGGAGGTTGTGTCCTGCCGCGAACCCGAGGCACGTAAGGAAAACATGCGCATGGACCGCCCGACACTGACGCGCCGCGTCATGCTGACCGGAGCACTGGCGGGCGCAGCCGCGCCGGCTTATGCGCAAAAAACCGCCAAGCCCGCCAAGCGGGTTGCCGGGACAGGCGAGTGGAACGTCTACGAGCGCTTTTTCCGACCCGGCCCGTTCCCGGTGAAGGTCGCCAACCCGCTGTCCTTCGCCATCCCGGACCAGAAGAAGGATCTGCTGGTGCGGGTGACCTATCCGGACCCTTCGGCGCCATCGGATGGCCGTCATTTTCCCGTCATCTTATTTTCACATGGCGCCCTGTCGTCCAAGGATCTGTACACCCGCGTCGCCGATCATTGGGCGTCGCATGGCTTCGTCATCGTGCAGCCGACGCATCTCGATTCCGAGAGCCTGAACTACAAGATGGGCAGCCTTGATTCGACCGCGCTGGTGTTTAGCCGTGTCGGCGACCTGAAATTCCTGCTCGAGCACCTGGACGACATCGCCGCGCAATCGCCGGCGCTCTCAGGCCGCCTCGCCAAGGATCAGATCGCCACGGCGGGCCACTCCTTCGGCGCGGAGATCGCCTTGGCGCTGGCCGGCCTGGGGCTGAAGCAAAAGAACGGCGCGGTGGTCAACGTGGGCGATCCGCGCGTGAAGGCGGTCGTGACCTATAACGGTATCGGTCCCGTCCCCAACGCCGCGGACGACTGGACGACGGTGACGGTGCCGGTATTCGCATCGACCGGCACGAATGACCCGAGCAACACGGGAAGCGGAGAACTGAAGTCCTGGCGTTGGCGTATGGGCGGCTACGACCTGACGGCCGGGAAGGAACGCTACGGCGTATCGATCGCGGGCGGCGATCATTACTACGGGGGACTCATCTGCCGCGAGGGCACCGGCAAGCCGGACCCGGACGGCCTCGCCGTCACCAACGCGATGAGCACGGCGTTCCTGAGCGGCTATTTGAGCAACGACGCCAACGCGCGCGCACTGCTCCAGCACGCCGACTTGCCGAAGCTCAGCAATGAGCGCGGCTTCCTCGAATCCACGATCTAAAGGCCTTACGCCCCATGGCTCAAAGTCCCTGGCATCACGAACGCAGCGCCGGCGTCGCGGACGACATCGACTTCGAGATCAAAGGCCAGGAACTCCAATTCGTGGAGATCGAACTCGATCCCGGCGAGAGCGCCGTGGCGGAAGCCGGTGCCATGGTCTGGAAAGACGCCAGCGTCGGGATGACCACCGTCTTCGGTGACGGCAGCGGCAGCGCCGTCGATGGATTTCTCGGCAAGCTGGTCGGGGCCGGCAAGCGCCTGATTACGGGAGAGAGCCTGTTCACGACCGTGTTCACCCATAACGGCCAGGGTAAGGCGCGCGTGGCGTTCGCCTCGCCGACACCCGGCGCGATCCTGCCATTGCGGCTTGCGGATTATGGCGGACAACTCATTTGCCAGAAGGACAGCTTCCTGGCCGCGGCGAAGGGCGTGTCGATCGGCATCTACTTCCAGCGCCGCATCATGACCGGGCTGTTCGGCGGCGAAGGCTTCATCATGCAGAAGCTCGACGGCGACGGCTGGGTGTTCGTGCAGATGGGCGGCATGGTGGTCGAGCGCGAATTGCGCGCCGGGGAAGAACTGCATGTCGACACCGGTTGTCTCGCCGCCTTCACCCCGAGCGTCAGCTTCGATCTCATCACCGTCGGCGGCATCAAGAGCATGATCTTTGCCGGTGAAGGCGTGTTCTTCGCGCGCCTGCGCGGGCCCGGAAAAGTGTGGATCCAATCCCTGCCCTTCTCGCGGCTGGCGGGCCGCATGTTAGCCGCCGCCGGAAGTGTTGGTGGGCAGAACCGCGGCCAAGGCTCGATCCTCGGCGGAATCGGCGACATTATCGGCGGCAACAACTAGAGAGAGGCATCGTGATGCTCAATCGGCGCACCCTGTTCGGTTTCACCGGCGCCGCGCTGGCGGGCGCGACATCGCCGGCCTGGGCCGCGAGCAAACCGCTGCCCGACAAAGTCTCACTGTACGCCCGAGCCCGCGGTGCGGCGCTGGGTGCGCGGGGCATGCACTGGTACACCGGCACGTTCTGGGGAAAGCGCACGCTCGACGCCGCCGTCGCGTTGTTCAAGGTGAACGGATTCAGCTTCAACAAGATTGAGACGCAGCCCGACGGAAGCCTCGTGCAGAATATGGTCGAGGTGGGTTTCTGGTGCGACCCCGTCACCAACGAACCGGTCGACAAGTGGATCAATCCGATGAACGGCCTGCCGTGCACGCCACGTCACTACAAAACGCCCCAAACCGTGCGCTTCGACGCCAAGGGCCGTGCGCTGCGGCCGCCAAAAGCTCCGGAGAGCATGCAGTATGATGCGTGGATCACAGACCCGGTGGAATCTGGGGACACGGTGTGGATCGGAGAGACCATCATCGTCAAATCCATCACGCCGCCGGGCACGAGCGCCGATCCACTGGAGAACCGCGTGCCGATCAATACAATGACGTCGCTCGTGAACTATACGCTGCGCCGCACGGATATCGACGCGCCCGCGTCCGCGTTCCTGCCCGCGACCATGAATTTCCAAAGCGCGAGCACCTGGTACCCATGGATGCGCATGGGCCAGGAGTTGGGTCAGACCATGTTCCAGCTGACCGGGCGCAAAGTGCGGAATATGGAAGAAGTGCCGCCGGGGCTCATTCGTCTCATCGACGAACGCCACCCCGGCTGGCTGAAAGACCCTGGGGTCTAGAACTCTTCCATCAAGCGCCCGAGGCCCGGGATCTTGTCGTTGATGCCGTTGGCGCGCAGGGCGTGCCAATAGGTCGCGGTGTTGATCGCGATCACCGGCTTGCCGAGGTACATCTCGGCGGCGGCTGCGAGCTTCACCATGCTGCAATTGGTTCCCACCTGCACGATCGCGTCCACATCCGGACCGTCGAGCTTCATGATGGTGTTGCGCAACGTCTCGGTCGTGATCTCCGCAATGCCGGTCCAGCTGGGCGACTGCAGCGGAATATCGCGCACCACCTGGAAACCTTCCTCGGTGAAGTACTGGCGAACTTGTGCGTTGGCGACAGGGAAGTACGGCGACAGGAAAGAGATGCGCTTGGCGCCGTAGGCCTTCAATGCCGCGGTGCAGGAGAACGCCCCGGTGCTGACTTTGAGGCCGCCGGACGCTTCCTCGATCTTCTCGGAAAACTCATGGGCACCCTTCACGCCGCCGTAGAAGGTGATCGCGGACATGCCCATGACCATATAGTCCGGCTCACAGGTGATGACGCTCTTCACAGCATCGACCACGTTCCCCGCGATCGTCAGCGTCGCGTTGTAGAAGGTCTCGTCGCTCACGGCCCGGCTATTGGGCGTGAAGATCCGGCTGTAGTGGTTCGTCACCCCCGGCGGCCGCATCAGCTCCATGTCGGGCTGAACGATGGTGTTGGTGGACGGGCCGATCACGGCGAATTTCTTGCGCCAGCCCTGGACGTCTTTATTCATGGCTCACTCCGGGTGTTAACATCCCCCCGGAATGGAGCGGAACGCGCTGCGGGTCAAGTGTTAGACCATTTTGTGCCCATCACCCGATCCGTTGGCTGGGGCTAGGTGATGATTCATACCCTGCCGCCGGTTGAACGGGCATGGGCTTCCGCCGCGCGCCCATCTGGACCCGCGAGGGCTGCGGCGGGGCGTGCTCCAGCGCGGCTAGAAACGAATCGCGCCAGCGGTCGATCCCCTCCCGGCTCACGTTTCGGTGAAGCGCCTGCCAGCGCCCGATGCGCTCATCCAAGGGCATTGCCAAGGCACGATCCAAGGCATCGACCATGCTGTCTTCGTCGTACGGATTGACGATCAACGCCTCTTTCAGCTGCGTAGCGGCACCGGCAAACCGCGACAGGATCAGCACACCCGGGTCCGCCGGGTTTTGCGCGGCCACGTATTCCTTCGCGACGAGATTCATCCCGTCCCGCAAGGGTGTCACGAGCGCCGCAGCCGCGGTCCGGTACAAGCCAGCCAAAGTTCCGTGGCCATAGGTCTGATTCACGTAGCGCAGCGGCACCCAATCGTAGTCCGCGAACTTACCGTTAATTTCGCCCGCCTGACGCTCCAGCCGTTTACGCAGTGCCTGGTACTCCGCCACCTCGCCCCGCGACGGCGAGGCGATCTGCAGGAACGAGACCTGTGCGCGGTGTTCCGGGTGCAACTCGAACAGGCGGCGATAGGCATCGAAGCGGCGATCTATTCCCTTCGAATAGTCGAGCCGGTCGACGCCGATGATGAGCTTGCGCCCGTTCAGACTGTTGATCAGACGAGCACCGTGGCGGCGTGCCTCGGCCGCGCCGGCCTGACGCGCCATTACCTCCGCGTCGATGCCGATCGGGAATACGCTGGCCTGGGTGGTGCGCCCGTCGAGCGTCACGCGCGCGCCGTCTTCGACTGTACCGCCTGCCTCATGCACCACATACGTGAGAAAGGTACGCAGATCCTGCGGGGTCTGAAATCCGATCACGTCGTAGGCGAACAGCGCGCGCACGAGCTCACGGTGCTGCGGCAACGTGACAAAAATCTCCGCCGACGGCCATGGGATGTGATGGAAATAGCCGATGCGCTGTTGCACGCCGCGTCGTCGCAGTTCTTCGCCGCACGGAATCAGGTGGTAGTCATGCACCCAGATCTGGTCGTCGTCCTTCAGCAGGGGCACGAGTCCCTCGGCGAACAAGCGGTTCACACGTAAATAGCCGACGCTGTAGTTACGCGCATAGTCGACCAGGTTCGTCCGGAAGTGGCACAGCGGCCAGAGCGCCCCGTTGGCGTAACCGGCGTAGTACTCGCTGTGGTCCGTCCGGTTCAGATCGACCGTCGCCAGGGTGAAGTCCGGCATGTCGGCGATCTCCACGTCGCCATTCGCATCCTCGGAAATCTTGCCACTCCAGCCGAACCACAGCCCGCGCTTGGCACGCAGCGCCGCCGAGAGTGCCGCCGCAAGACCTCCGGCTGCTGCCCGCTGGCGCGGCGCGGGCACCCGATTTGAAACAACAACCAAACGACTCATCTACATTACTGCCTTCGAATACGGAATGTCGGCCTGCGCGGTCGCCTGCGGCGCTTTCACGCAATCGTCCATCGCCTGCCGACAGAACGCCCGCAGCCACTCATGAAGTTCATCAACGGATCCAAGGCGTGTGGTGGCTACAGTCGGCGTGCGAGTCCCGATGATGATGCTGAAGCCGTTGGTTTTCGCCACGGCTGCGAATGCGTCCTCATCAACTTGATCATCCCCTACGTAGACCGGACGGCGCCCGGCGAACGGCGCTTCATTCATGAAGGCAAGGACAGCAGCCGCTTTGCTGACGCCTGCAGGCTTGAGCTCCGCGACCATCTTGCCGTCCATGCGTTCCAAGCGGCCGCCGGAGCTGCGCGCGCACGCTTCAACGATCTCCCGGCAAGCATCCGACTGCGCCGGCGCCAAGCGATAGTGCAAAGCAAGGCTCACGCCTTTGTCTTCCATGAGAACGCCGGGCCGCGAAGTCGCGAATCGCGTAAGGATTTCCCTGGCGCGGTCGAGAGTCGCCGGATCCATATCAATGCTGTGCATGTGGCGAGAAGCGGACCGCCGCTCCGCCCCGGCGATGCCGGCAACGGCAGGCACCGCGTCTTCGATAAAGCGGTCAATCGTCGCGATCGGCCTTCCGCTCACGATGGCCAGCGCGCCATTCAACCGCCACGCGACACACTGCAACAGTTCACTGAGATCGTCCGCAACCTGCACCGCGTCGGGAGTCGGCGCGATCTGCGCTAGCGTCCCATCGAAATCGAGAAACAGCGCGACGTCGGACGACAGCGGCGGCGGCGACACTCTCATCAAGCTGCGCCTTCGACGAATGTTGATGACTTGAGGACGCGATCAATCGCGCGCGCGGCGATCTCGCATCGGTTCGCCCCGGTATAACGACGAACTGCGCGCCGTGTTCCGCAACTCTTTCGGGTGATACCACTTCGTTCAAAATGCGTGACGCATAAGTAAGAAGAAGTATCTTTGGGGTGGGGTCGGGCGTTCTTATATTTGCAACGCGTGTTTCGGAAGGCCTATCCGGTCGATCGCCCGTCAGCAACGCGACCCGATAGGGATCCCCTTAATTCCTAAACGCGCGGATCGGAGCGTGAGCTCCCGAGATTGGCGGCCCCGCTCATCCCCCCAGAGCGGGGCCGTCGACATTTTGGGCCGGTGCGCGCCCTCAACAGTTGCAAGATACTTCACCACAATCCGTGGCGCGGGAAACCGCAGCCCCCTACAGGGTTTGGTGGCCTGTTGCGGGAACTGTGTTGACAGAACTCGCGTTGCGAGTCTGCAGGACGCCGACAAATCAAGTGACGGCGCAAGTGGATACAGGCCCTTCCCTCCGGCGACTCCTGCACCGCCGGGCATGAGGCTCAAAGATGTCATTGCTCGGTCGCGTCATTCGCGAAGTTCCGCCTGAAGAATATACGGCCACGATCGCGCTCACCTCGGAACCATGCGCCGATATCGGCCATCTGCTGCGGCGCGCTCTCAAGCCCGGCGATGTCTTCATCGATGTCGGCGCCAAGAACGGCGTTTCCTCAACGTTGGTCGGAGCGGCCGCGGTCGGTCCGCAAGGACGCGTCCTCGCCCTCGAACCCAATACCGATCGGTTTGCGCGCCTCCTGCAAAACGTATCGCTCAATCACGCGGCCAATACCGCCTGCATCCCGGTCGCGGCTTCGGATGAGACGATTTTCGCAACGCTGTTCTGTGAAATTCCGAGCGGTCAATCGCCACGGCCCGGCAAAAGCATCCGTGTGCAGCGCGTTGACGATCTCTGCGCCAAGTTGGGCTTCAAGCGCGTGGCGGTGGTGAAGATCGACGCGCCTGGCTCCGAGCTTCTCGTGCTGCGCGGCATGGAGAAGTTGCTGCGGAAAGAAAGTGCGCCGGAAATCATCTGCCAGATATCCAAATGGCCGGCCCGGCTTGTGACGAGTTGGCGGGACGGGCTGCTGGGATACATGGCCGACATGGGCTACGAGGCGAGACCCGTGGGCACGACGCTCGTGGAGCAACCGCCCGGAATGCCGGCCTACGCTCGTTTCACGCTCCGCTTCATCAAGATTCAGAATCCCATCGACGGCAACGGCATCGACGCGTCTGCAACGAGACTGTGATGGCAGCGCGTGGGGCCAACACCTTTCAGACCACACCGGCGGCGAACGCGTGGACGCCCCCGCATGCCCTCCAGGTCCTGATCGTCGATGACGATCCGCTCATTCGGGAAACGCTCGCACATATCGTTTCAGCGCTTGGCGGTGGCGAAGTCACACAAGCTGCTGGCGGATACGAAGCCATCACCCTGGTGACGCGCGAGCCCGAGCGATTTGACCTCGTCTTCTGCGACTTGCAGATGCCGGGATCGGATGGCGTTGACGTGCTCAACGCCTGCGCTGCGGTGGGCATGCACGGCAACGTGGTGTTGATGAGCGGATCGGGCGAGGACAATCTCCGTAACGCGGTGGCGACCGTGAACGACGGACGCGTCGCGCTTGCCTGCACGATGGCCAAGCCATTTGCCGTCTGCGACATCAAGGCGCTTCTCGCCAAGTTCGCACGCGGCGGTTGATCACGACGTGGAATCGGCTCCACTCAGCACTGATTTGCCCTCACTTGCGGGTACTGCGAGTCGCGGCGAACGAATTTCCTCGTCCTTGCGTTGTCAGGTTAGATCAATGAGGACGTCATGAACCGTTATCGCACCGTGCGCAGTTTCCGTTCGAAGGCATCGTCGGTGAGTACCGGCCATGAACTGACGCAGGACGCGCAAAGCGATCTCGTCTCTTCGCTCTTCATAAAGCCCGACCTCGAAGCCCGTAAAGCTCCTGCCTCGCCCGACGGCGTCGATGTGTGTCCGTATCTCTTCGACCGCTGCAAAGAATGGCAGCGTCAGTTTATGGACGGCGCCGGCCTTACCTGTCTGTTCGACGTCGACAGCGGGCTGTTGGAAGAGTCCATGTGCGCAACTCTGGCGGGCCTCGTGCACAACCGCATGCGCAGTCTTGCCGCGGCGGCGCAGGGACCGGGTGGAACGGTCACCCTCACCCTGCGGCATCGCGGCACCTTGTGGGCGCTGGCGATCTCGGATCAGTTCGTGCGTCACGCCGGTCCGAGGCTCGGCAGAATGGAACTCGAGACCATGCGGACGCTCTCCGCGCAGATCGAAGGTGCTTACGTCATTCAGGCAATCGATGACGGTTCGCTGGTCGCGATCCTGTTCTCCGAGACGCCGGGCGTGCTGTCGCCGGCTGCTTTGGCGGAGAACCGGACGCACTTCCGCCAGTAGTAGGCTAGGCGGCGAACGCGTCGTAATCGTACAATTTTTGCGAACGTAGCGCGCGGTCTTCGTCGAAGTCCGCGCCGCTCTTGTTCTCGTGATAGAGCTTCTGATTGGCCCGCGACTGCTGTTGGATCCATGCCGTGCGCGGCAAGCGTTCCGCCTCATAGGCTTTGAGCGCCCCTGCAACGTCAGGATAGCGGCCGAGGAACGTGGTCAGTACTGCGGCATCTTCCATGGAGGTCGCAGCACCCTGAGCCATGAACGGCAACATAGGATGGGCGGCGTCGCCCAGAAGCACCACGTTGCCTTTGATCCATGTCGGCAACGGCGCGCGGTCGAAGAGGCCCCACTTGAAACAGGCATCGGGAGGCGTATTGCGCAGAATGTCGACCACGTCCGGATGCCAACCCGTGAATTCCTTGAGGAGATCCGCGACGTCCGCGCGCACGTTCCAACCTTCGTCCTGCCACGCTTCCTGTTCGGCCAGGGCGACATAGTTCATGACGGCCCCGCCGCGCACGCCGTAGCGGACGATGTGCCGCTTCGGCCCCACCCAGATGATAGCCTCGTTCTGGCGAATCTCCGGCCGGAGCCGCTCCATCGGCACCAGACCGCGCCAAGCAACGTTGCCGGTGAATTGCGTCGGCACATCGCCCGCTACCAGGCTGCGCACGCGGGACTTGATGCCATCCGCGCCGATCATCAGATCGCAGTCATAGGTCTCCGCGCCCGTAAACGGACGGCTCAGAGCAATCGCATCCGGATCTGCTTCCAGAACCGCCTTGGACAACACCGTGTGCAGATCGGCCCGATGGATGTGGTAGTACGGCGCGCCATGGCGGCGCTCCAGAGAATCGCCGATCGACACATTCGACAACTCGCGGCCGCTGACGGCATCTCGCACAGCCGTATAGGCCGGCACGATCCCGTGACTCCGGATTGCATCGCCGAGGCCCAGTTTGATCAGAATCCGCGTCGCGTTGGGCGTGAGCATCACCCCAGCGCCAATCTCGCCCAAGCTCGGTGCTTGTTCGTGAACTTTCACGCGGTGGCCGGCGCGCTGCAGCGCAAGCGCCGCCGTCAGGCCGCCAAGGCCCGCACCGATAACAATGACACTGAGATTGCGCATCCCCACTCCGGCTTGATGTCCGGACTATACCGGCGCCCTCGCATAAGTGCGGGGGCGCCGGATGGAGTGCTCACTACATGGTCTTTTCGGGCATATGGTAAGGCGCGCGCGGTTCGCGCCCTGCCACGTCGCGCTAAGGTTTGATCTGGCCGCGGATCTCACCGCCCTTGTTCGCGGCGGTGTGCACATTGATGTAAGTCTTGCCGGCCGCGAAATTGGTTGCTTGCTCGTCCGTGAGCGTTGCGGAACCTTCGAGACTGGTCTTCTTGCCATCGGCATTGAGATTCACATACACGCCCGCGTTCGCGCCGGCTTCCGCCGGGCCGTGGATGTGCGCCGCGACGGCTTCGCCGGTGAGGTCTTTCCAAGATATCTTCCACGTGACCTGCTTGGTCGCGGTATCGTAGGTCACATCGGCCGTGCCGGTCGCTTTGCTTTCGTTCGGCGGCACTTCCGATTTGCTGTCGAGTTTCACGCTGATCTTTTTGGTCTCGGCCCACGCCGGCGCCGTCGCCAAGCTTGAGCCGATCAGAGCAATTGCCAGAGTCGAGATCATCCGCATGGTGTCGATCCTTTGTTTGACCGCGGACGCTTGGGGGGAAATGAGCGCGCCCGCTGCGCAATGATAGACCTAGGGCGTGCCGGGCCAAAAGGGCCTGCCCGTGAACCGGTCACGTAAAGTTAGGCGCATTGCGCGGCCCGACCTCCAATCCGTAGATTACATGCACGTCTTACGGGGGCACCACAATGACATCACAGTTCATTTCCGACCTGACGGTCTCGCGCCGCAGCGCGCTTGGTAGCCTGGCGTCGGTGATGGCGGCGGGCGCGGCGGAAGCCGCGGTGCCGCGCAAAGGCAAAGGCGCTCTCGACTTCAGCGACCCGCGCGACAATCTCTACGCATTCGGCAAGATCACCTCGGGCTACGGCAAGCCCATCATCGGCGGCTATCACGGCATCATGTATGCGCGTATCGGCAATCAGCGGCTCATTCCGCTGTTCGGCTATGCCGGCACGGGTTGCAGCATGGTGGAGTTCGATGCGGAAGCCGGCATCCTGCGCCGCAAGTCACGCGAGACCGCGTACTTCACGGATCTGCGCACGCACGAGCCCATGGAGACGTGGAAGAACCCGTTCACCGAGGAGACTGTCGAGGTCTATCACTTCTACAATCCGGGTCTCGTCGGCTCCATCGGATTGGAGATGCCGCGCATCGTGCTCGGCGGCGGCAGCGACGTGCCGACGCTCGTGAACGAAGGCACGGCTTTCCCCGAGAACGATACCGGCAAGGTCATGTTCAAGATGCCGTTTCGTCAGGTCGGCGACGACGACATCCTGCTCGCCTGGGACTACACCCACGACTACACCAATCCGGTCGATCCGAAGGGATGGCCGAAGGCCTCCGTGGGTCCGCGCATCACGCCGTCGGAACACTTCACGTACTACGTTTCGAAAAAGGAACTCGAGAATCGCGATCTCCCGACCGTCCGTGCCCGCGCCGGCTTCGCGCGGCAATCGAACTGGTGGCCGTGGATGAAGATGGGCGGTTCGAAATACCAAGACGGCATCCTGTTAGCGCGCATGTTCAGCCACAAGGGATTGCCGGGCACCCAGGACGTGCACCCCAAAGTCCTGGCCTACATCGAGAAGCACGCCCCGGAATATCTCGAGCCGCCGCCGAACTTCACCCCGCGCGCCGATCGGATCGACGTCACCAAGGCCTACGTCCAGGATATCCCGCCGGAAACGCCGGGCTACAACTGGACGCAAAAGCGCAAGAGCGACGCCGATAAGCCGAAGACAGGCTCCGGGTCGCGCGTCTAGGGCGCGACTTTTCCTCTGCGGATCGCAGACAGGACGTAAAAGGCCGCGGCGACCAGCAGAAGGAGTTTGAAGCCGACCACCATCGACAAGGCCTCCGCCAATCCGCCGACAATCGAGCCCGCGATGTTGGAGCCGAACGCGTGGTCGGGCGCCGCCTCGTCGCGAAACAACACGGCGAAGATGATGCCCGCGAAGAACATCGGCCCCAGCGCCAAGGCGCAAGGTGCGCCGTAGCGCCACAGGTCCCCGCCCTGAAGGAACACTTCCGTCGGCACCAGAAGATTGGCGCCGATCAGGGCGAACAGCGCGATGTAGACCGGCAGGAGTTTGATGCCGGGCATGCGGATCACGACCAGGTTGGCCAACAGGATCAGCACCAGCACCGTGAAAAACACCGCGGAATTA
Organism: Rhodospirillaceae bacterium; assembly: GCA_965279655.1. Taxonomy (GTDB): domain Bacteria; phylum Pseudomonadota; class Alphaproteobacteria; order Rhodospirillales; family Rhodospirillaceae; genus SCTM01. Next base: position 1,152,806 of record OZ257255.1, on the reverse strand, counting down.
ACCGTCCAGGTGCTGCCGAACAGCAGCGCCAACTGAACTACAGCCTTGGTCTCCAGCAACATGAACGCCGCGCCAAGGAAGAACATCGGGAGGTTCAGCGTCAAGCGCCGGCCGGGCATGAACAGGAACACCAAGCCGAGGCCGAGCACGCCGATGAGAATGATCGACCGAAGGCTCAGGTCCGGGACCATGTGGTCGCGGATATAGAGGAACGGCCAATCATCGGTGACGCGGAGATTGAGGTCCGGGGTGGCGACCACCTTTGACGGCGCCACTTTCTCCCAGCCCTTTCGCTGATCTTCCGGCAGGGTCTCCGGCTGGATGGTGAACCCGTCCACGTCCATGTTCAGCGGCGGCAACGTGTTGAGCCACAGCGCACCCTTCTCCTTAAAGGCATTGACGATCGCGGGATCGCAGCCGCCGATGATCATGGAGAAGCCGCCGGCCGTCGTGCTTGCGTCCACCACTTCTTTGTAGGGCAGACTGATCACGGTCGCCGGGCAGCCGAAGGCTTTCTCAGCCATCGCGGCAATGCGTTCGACGATCCACCCCTGGCGGAAATAGTTGTAGCTGACGAATGTGCCGCCCGGCTTCAGCACGCGGGCGACATCCGCGATCGCCTGCTCTGTGAAGAGATAGCTTTCCAAGCGGATATTGGCGTAGCCGCTGTGGAGGATCAGGGAGTCCACCAGGGCGTAGACCACAAGGTCGTACTTCTTGTCGGTGGTCTTCAGGAAATGGCGACCGTCGTCGAGATGCTTTGTGATGCGCGCATCGGCGTAGGACTGATCGGGATGGGTCTTGATACCAATCTCCCGGATGACCGGATCGATCTCCACCGCATCGATGTGCTTCACGTCGTGCTTCAGCGCATGCGCCAGATCGTTGCCCGAGCCAGCACCGATCACCATCACATCGTCGAACGGCTTGCCGGTCGCATGCTTCTTGAGCAGGTGGATGATCGAATAGAACGAGCCGGACTCATTGAACGGCACCATGACTTGGTGGCCGACCGTGTTGACCATGATCTCCCGGCGCGCCGGCTCAAAATCGACGGCGTAATAGGGCGACCACGTCACTTCGTGATTCTTGTATTCCCAGCGCGGAGCCGCGACCGCGAGCACGTTCCAGATTCCGAACAGAGTTATCGCCAGAAACGCGGCACCGGGAATCGACAGCACCCCGCGCTGCCACGCCAGATATGCAATGCCCGCGAACGCAATCGCGAACCACACTACCGGCGGCGTGTGTGCGAAGGACGCGAGCGAGAACGCGACGATTCCGACAATGCTGCCGCCGATATTCAGGGCGTAGCCCTTGATGCGGTCCGGATAGGCGTCGAAGGCGCGGCCGAGCTGTTGACCCAGGCCGACGAACATCAGTGCGACCAGCACGAAGAATGTGCCGGCGATCGCATCGATCGGGATGGTGAACCGAGCGACGTCGGGGTTGCGGTATTCAGTGCCGAAGAACACTTCCTGCGGCGAGCCGGTCTGCGCACCGACGTCGACCGCGATGTCCTGCCAGCGCTTGTAGCCCTCGAGGGTGAAGATCGCCGCGGCGATCGTGATCAGGACGATGAGGGGGAAGAGGCGCAGCCAGTCGCGTTTCGCCCGCGCCGCTAAGCACCCGCACGACATCCCGAGGAAGGACGCCAACAGGATCACATTGGTGAAGAACTGCAGGAAGATGACGTAGGCCGCGAACCAGCGGATGCAGGCCAGTTCCAGGAACAGCACCAGGAACCCCACGAGGAACAGGGTCACGCCCGCGTTGGACGCGGTGACAGCCGCCTTGTCCGTGGCCGGAAATGCGGCCGCCGTAGCATCGCTCATTCTTGAAAGTCCCCCTGGCTTACGGCCCACCGCCCCCGGCAACCGCATGCCGGCGGACCTTACCACCGGCCCGCCCGGGTGACCAAGGGGCCAACCTTCAACTGGACGTTCGGAGGATTTGTCATATTTCTTGAGGTCTCGCGGGCCTTTCCCTCGCTATGATGGCACCATGACAAATACCGATTCCAACCTGAGCGACATCCATCCCACCACAGATCCGGACCCCTCCGTGGACCCGGGAACCGTGCTGGACGCGGAGGAATTCGTCACCGCGAAGGTCACGCCGCAAGGCAGCCTGGAGAACCTGTCGCACGAGGAAGTCGCCAAGTTGCTCGATCACGGCCACGGAGGTCTCTATCCCCTCTTCCGTCGCTGCGCTCTTGCCGTGCTCAACGCCGGCAGCATGCATGACGATCCGCGCGAGTTGTTCGAGCGGTTCCGGGACTTCGATATCCGACTCACGCATCAGCCTTGGGGCATCAAACTCGAGATGCTCAACGCGCCGGGCATTGCCTTCGTCGACGGCAAGATGATCCGCGGCGTGAAGGAACACCTGTTCGCGGTGCTGCGCGACATCGTCTACGTGCAGAACGAAGTGGTCGAAAGCGGGCGCTTCAACCTCACCGATCCGGCGAGCATCACAAATGCCGTGTTCTATATTCTGCGCAACGCGCGGGTCCTGGATTCACGAAGCCGGCCAGACTTGATTGTCTGCTGGGGCGGCCATTCGATCTCGCGCGAGGAATACGATTACACCAAGACCGTCGGTTACGAACTGGGCCTGCGTGGCTTGAGTGTGTGCACCGGCTGCGGCCCCGGCGCGATGAAGGGCCCTATGAAGGGCGCTACCATCGGCCACGCCAAGCAGCGCATCCACACGGGCCGCTACATTGGATTGACGGAACCCGGCATCGTCGCCGCGGAGCCGCCAAACCCGATCGTGAACCATCTCGTCATCATGCCGGATATCGAGAAGCGCCTGGAGGCGTTCGTGCGCCTGGGCCACGGCATCATTGTGTTCCCCGGTGGCGTCGGCACTGCCGAGGAAATCCTATATTTGCTGGGCATCCTGCTCGATCCCGCGAATGCGGATCAGCCCATGCCGCTGATCTTCACGGGCCCCGCGTCTTCGGCGGCCTACTTTCAGCGCGTGGACGAGTTCATTGGGCTCACCCTGGGCGAGGAAGCACGCAAGCGATACCGCATCATCGTCAACGACCCCGTGGAAGTCGGACGCGCGATGGCCGACGGCATGGAGCGCGTGCGACGCCACCGCCGGAAGACCGGCGATGCGTACAACTTCGATTGGACCCTGCACATTCCGACGGCGTTCCAACTGCCGTTCGAGGTCAGTCACGAGACCGTTGCGGCGCTGGACTTGCACCTCGATCGTCCGATTCACGTGCGCGCCGCGAACTTGCGGCGGATGTTCTCCGCGCTCGTCGCGGGCAATGTGAAAGAATACGGCATCAAGCAAATTGAGGAACGCGGACCGTACGAGATCCACGGCGACAAACGCCTGATGAATGCACTCGATGCCCTGCTCACACAGTTCATCGAGCAGAAGCGCATGAAATTGTCTGGGGAATACAAGCCGGTCTACCGCATCGTCACCTGACGTAAGCGAAGACAGGCCGCGTCGCGAAACGCGGCCTGCCCTGCAGGGAGCCGGGACCCGGGGGTTAATGACGGATCTCGGTTCCCATCCGCAGCCTCCAATTGTCGCCTCCATGTCACAGCAACTTCCGTGCCATTAGCGCGGAACCTGGACAGGCGGTGTCGGTTCGCCGAAAAAGTGTAAAGCGCGGCGACACGAACATCCGAGCAGCCTCATAAATTATCGTAGTTTCAATAGGTTATGATGCTGCCCCAGTGTCGCCAGACTTTACGGCCAAGCTTTCCTTGTCGGCGGCTCAACAGCTATTAGGCTGGCCGGCATGAGGGGAACTCACGTGACCAAGCTTTCGCTGATCTTCGCTGTGGCGGCGGCCCTGTGCACGCGCCCGGCGCTCGCCGTGCCGGTTGGCACCGCTGAATCCTTGCAAGGCACGGTCACCGCGGACCGCGAGGGCGCGAAACTCGGGTTGAAGGCCGGCGACGCGGTCCACAGCGACGACGAACTCACCACAGGCGCGAATGCCAAGGTCGTCGTGGGGTTTCCGGATGGTACGAAGCTGACCCTGGGGCCGAGCGCGAACGTCCTCGTGGACGAATACGTCTACAACCCGAATGGCGGCACGAATAGCGTCGCGCTGAAGGTCGCTGCCGGCGCGGTCCGCGTCGTGTCCGGCGCGATGGCACGCGTCGGCGGTCCGCAGTCCATCAAGGTCAACACGCCGGTGGCGACCATCGGCATCCGCGGCACGGACTTCTTCATCGAGCAGACGCCGACCCGCCTTTCCGTCGCCCTGTTCTCCGGATTGACGGTGGACGTGACCAACGCCGGCGGCACCACCGTTCTGCGTCCCGGCGAGGGCACAGACGTGTTCGGCACGCTGGGTCCGACACCGGCACGCGCCTGGGCACCGGACCGGATCAATCGCGCGCTGTCGCTAACGTCCGTCACGCCCGCCTACGAGCGCACCCTGCCCTATGCGCGGCCACCCGCCACAGCCACCAGCTTGAACGACGCCCTCACCAACGGCGTGTTCAGCGCGGACCTGCGCGTCCGTTATGAAAGTTTCGATCAGGCCAGCCGCCCGCGCACCGGGGAGTCTCTGACGGGCCGTCTGCGTCTGGGATACGAAACGCTGGCATATAACGGCTTCTATGCGGGCCTCAGCGGACAGATCAGCCGCAATCTGTCGCAGCCGGTGCGAAACGACGGGATCAATGGCCGGACAGACTTGCCGTTGATACCCGACCCCTCCGCGGAGCAACTGCACGAAGCGTATGTCGGGTGGATCGATCGCGGCGCCGACGGCCTCGCACGTGCCCGCGTCGTCGCCGGCCGGCAGCGCATTCTCTACGACAACGAGCGCTGGGTCGGTCCTTCAGAGTTCCGCCAGAACGCACAGTCCTTCGACGCGGTGAGCGCGGAAAGTCAAGTGGCAGAGGCATTCTCGCTGCGCTACGCCTACCTGTGGAAGATCAACCGAGTCCTCGGCAACAACCCGCCGAATGGACGCTGGCAGAGCGACAGCCATCTGATCGGCGCGACCACCAGCCTCGTGCCCTACGGCGTGACGACTGCCTATGCCAACTTGCTCGACTTGGCACCGGCGCCGCAGTTCTCCTCGGCGACCTATGGATTGCGCTACGACGGCAAGGTGACGGTCGGCACGACCGATCTCACGCTTGAGGCGGAGTTCGCCCGCCAGACCGACTACGGCCTCAATCCGCGCGATTACGGGCTCACTTACAGCCTGATCAAGCCAGGCGTCGTCCTGGGTACTTACGGCACCACGACCCTCTCCGCGGCGTGGGAACAACTCCGTGGCAACGGCCTCGTCGCCGTGCAGACGCCCCTGGCGACCCTGCACCGCCACAATGGCTGGGCGGATGTGTTCACTGTCACGCCGCCGCGAGGCTTACGTGAATTCTCCGTGCGGTGGCTGCAGGAACTTCCGGACCTAGGTCCGCTGAAGATGCCGAAATTGGACGTACGCTTCCTGGACTTCGCCAGCGCGGGCGGCGCGGGCGCCGGCCTCCACTACGGCCACGAGTGGGACGCGGACCTGAATGTCAGCTTGGGCGGACCGTTCGTGATGGGGGTGCGCGCCGCACGCTACGACGCTGACCGCTTCGACACCGATACGACGAAATTCTGGATCTACTTCGAAGCGAAGTATTAAACGCGCCGCGGCAACTGCGCGACGCTTGTCGGCGCCATGCCGGCGGGGTGCCTGAACGCGAGCACGTTCGGCACGCTCCACCAGGACCAGCTGGTCGGGAAGCCGATGCAGAAGCAGCAGATCACATCCGCCTTCTGCCCGTTGCGGCGCATGACGTAGACCGCGCCGTGCTCGAAGCTTTGGGATTGAATGCGGGCTTCTTCGCGGGCGTTCTGCTCCGTATCGCAGTCTGCCAACCACACGTCGCCGCCAGCGGCATATTTACGTCGAATGGTATACACGGGTGCGTTCCTTCTCCACACCAACGCGCTGCCGCGGGACTGAGTTGCGCCAAACTTGGCGCGCGCGGGGTCGAACTATCCGCGCGCACCCGGCGTTGTCATTTTCGATTGGGCTCCCGGGCAGGGCCGCGCGAAGAAGGAAAAAAGCGATGAAACATACACTTGTGGCTGCCGCGCTTGTCCTGGCTCTGGCGGGATGCGGCTATAGCAAAGGCGAACGTGCCCTCAGCGGCGCCGGGATCGGCGCTGGCGTCGGAGCCGTCGGCGGCGCAATCGTCGGCGGCGATCCGGTCACCGGCGCCGTTGTCGGTGGTGCCGTCGGCGCTGCCGCCGGCGCGTTGACGGATCCGGACGATGTAAATCTCGATCGTCGTCGGCGTCGTTAGAAAGACGCATAACGTTTCCTTTCCGTCCGGCCGATTGGCCGGCGGAGAGGAGGCGTTAGGCATGATTCGAAGAATACGGCTTGGATTGAGCCGCGCATTGGTGAGCCCGGATGGATTCGAACCATCGACCACAGCATTAAAAGTGCCGTGCTCTACCACTGAGCTACGGGCCCGCCGGTGCGGGATTCGACCGGGATATGCCCCGGCCGGGTCAAAGCGGCGCCAACCTAATAAGGAGCGCGCCCCGCAGGGTCAAGCGGATTGGCACACCTCCTAAAGATAGACCGGCCGCCTAAGCGGCAGCACCACAGGCCGCCCAAACCGATCGATAAGCCGGATTTTCTGCTTCACGACGTAGACGATGCTCCCGCGCGGATACGGGCGCGCCTTGGAGATATCTGTCAATTCCGCGGCGTTTACGCCCTGCGAGCGAAGCGGTCTCAGCAGAAACTACAGGAAGAGCGGTGTCGTCAGCGGCATCGAAAAGTCGGTGCCGGATGGCGTGCTGAACACGAGGCGCTTTTTCGCGACATCGAGGAGCGCCCCGCGCGGGAACGGCCGCGCTTTGGAGACATCGGTTAACTCAGCCGCGTCGACACGTGAATCGCCCAGATATTCGAAGTTACCCGCGACTTCCCGCGCGGGAACATCGGGGTGATTGATCACCGGCTCCACATACGGCCAATAGACATAACGGACATATTCCTTGGGAAGCCACGCGGTGCGGACATCATGCCGCTCTGCCGGAGAAAAATTGAACACGTAGTCCAGGAGTTCGTCGTCGGGACTCCGGGGCTTGGTTTCTATCTGACGATCCCAGGCAGTCAGCAGCCGCCGCGCCGCGGGCGTCGCCGCCCAATACTGGACACCGCCAGAGCACAGCATCTGGTTCTGAGACACTTTCTCGACAGCAAATCCGAATTTCCAGTAACGCGCCGCACCCCCGGGCTCCCGTTCGGTGCGGTCGAGATCCGGTCCCCACGCATCGTTCATCAGATCGGCGAACCAATTGTAGATGGCGAAATCGATGCCGGTCGCCGCGAACGTTGAAATCAACCCGGGCTGGCGGCAGAACAGGAAATCAGCATCGACGTAGAGCACCGGCCGCTGGAAATTCGCAAGGACCCCGGAGATGAACCGAGGTTTGCAGTAGGTCATATCCAGTACGCCGCGAACGCTGATCGAGCGATGGACGTGCGGAACCTCGAACAGAGCGAACGGCAGACCAAGGGCCGTCAGCGACGCCGAGAGCGCGCTGGCCTTCGCGCGATACTCCGGGGAAAACATGGCGCAGACGATGTAGGGCGCTCGCGTGCCCTCACCGACTCCTGGCGAAGCATAAGCCGGGGTTTGGAAAGGATCCCCCACACTCACCGTCTGCCCCCGGTGGCCGTCCGGCGGTTATTCTTTTTTCGCGGCCGGTTTCGCAGCGGCCTTGGCGGCGGGCTTAGCGGCCGCCGGCGCGGCAGCCTTGCCACCGTCTTTTTTCACCGCATCTGCCGCCACCTGCAGCTGAATGATGCGATCCGGATAAGGCACGGAGCCGTTGCGCTGCGGGTTACCCTTGCGGATCTGATCGACGAACTCCATGCCTTCGACCACTTCGCCGAACATGGTGTACTGGCCATTCAGATGCGGCGAGTCCGCGAGCACGATGAAGAACTGGCTGTCGGCCGAATTGATGTTCGCGGCGCGCGCCATCGACACCGCGCCGCGCAGGTGTTTCCCGGTATTGAACTCCGCGTTCTGGTTCTTGCCGGAACCGCCGGTGCCGTCGCCCTTCGGGTCGCCGGTCTGCGCCATGAACCCTTCGATCACGCGATGGAACACCAGGCCGTCATAGAAACCCTGTCGGGTGAGTTCCTTGAAACGCGCGACGGTGTTCGGCGCCAGTTCCGGGTGAAGCTTGATGACCACACGACCGTATTCCAGATCGAGGTAAAGTGTGTCTTCCAAGTTGAGTTTCTCCTTCTGAGCCGGCGCCTTCGGGGCGTCCTGGATGATCATGCGTCCGCCTTGCGTGCTGCCCGAGACCGTGCCCGACGGCGTGGCGGCCGGCGTTCCGCCGGGGGCCGGGGGTGCTTCCCGGCGCTGGGGGTTCTCCCGCCCGCCGGCCGGCTGCGGCTGGGCTGACGCGGGCATCGCCAGGGCGGTGAACAGAAGCAGGGTCAGGAACGAAATGATGGGGCGCATGGTGGGTCCTGGCGGTCGTTTAAGGGCACAGTCTTAACGGCCCTGCGGCGGGAGTGCAACGCGCGCCCTCCGCGGTCTGGGCCTCAGGCGAAGCTCTCTGTAAAGGCGCCGTAGACCAGACCGCGTAGTTCCCGGCGAACGTTATACGCCGTGGATGGCAGCAGCTGGGTCATGAAGATCACGATCAGTTCTTCTTTCGGATCGACCCAGAAGAAGGTCGACGCCATCCCGCCCCAGTAGAAGTCACCGGCCGTCCCCGGGATCATCGTCCGGACCGGATCAACTGTGATCGCGAAGCCCAGCCCAAATCCAACACCTTCATAGGCGGATTCACTGAACATCGAGCGCGACAGGCCCGCTAGCGTGCCGCCGTTCGGCAAATGGTTGGCGGTCATGAACGCAACGGTCTTCGGACTTAGCAGCCTCACACCGTCCACCGCCCCACCGCCGATAAGCATGCGGCAGAATTTGAGGTAGTCCGCCGCGGACGAGACCAGGCCGCCCCCGCCGGACAGAAAATGCACGGGCTTGAGAAAGGAACTATCTTCGGGATCGTTCGCTAGCTTCATGCCACCTTTCTCGAACTCGTAGCACGCCGCAAGACGATGAGCGTTTTGTGGTGCGACTTGGAAAGCGGTCTCGTCCATACCGAGCGGGCCAAGAATGCGCTTACGGAAGAAGTCAGCCAACGGCATGCCGGAAACCTTCTCAACGACGTAGCCCAGCACGTCTGTCGCCACCGAGTAGTTCCACGCCTCACCCGGAGAGAACTCCAGCGGGACGTCGGCGAGCACCTTGATCATCTCCGGAAGCGGTAACGGAAGCGCCGGGAGCGGCGCTGGGCCTGCATGGGCAATGCCGCGCTTGCGATAGACAGCGTCAACCGGCGTGCGGGTTTGGAAGCCGTAGGTCAGCCCGGACGTATGACGCAGCAGGTCGATCATGCGCATCGGCGCATCCGTGGCACGCGTCTCGAACGCCCCCTCGCTGCCGCCGGTGAAGACGCGCAGGTTTCGCCACTCCGGGATCACCCGATGCACCGGTTCGTCGAGGGCCGTACGTCCCTCTTCCGCAAGCATCATGAAGGCAACGGAAGTGATCGGTTTGGTCATCGAATAGATGCGGTACAACGCATCGGTCGCCAGCGCTCGCTTGCGCTCGACGTCCGCCAAGCCTTGTACCGTGTTGTGGACAACGCGGTCCTTCCGGGCGATCAGTAGCTGCGCGTGCGGCAGCTTGCCCGTGTCGAGGTAGCGCTCTTTCAGAAAGCGGTCGAGGTCAGCAAGTCGAGCCGACGACAGGCCGACGGCCTCAGGAGAAACACGCTGCATGAGGTGCGATCAACCGAGTTTGTAGCGCGCGCGCACGCGACGGTTCACGCCCGACGGCACGAAAGTGGAGATGTCGCCGCCGAGGCGCGCGATCTCCTTCACGAAGCGCGAGGAGATGAACTGGTTCCGCTCCGAGGCCATCAGGAACATGGTCTCGACCTTGGAGTTGAGGCGCGCATTCATGCCCGCCATCTGGAATTCGTATTCGAAGTCCGAGACCGCGCGCAGGCCGCGGATGATGACCGCGGCATCCAAGCTCACCACGAAGTCCATCAGCAGCGTATCAAACGGAACGATCTCCACCGGCACCGGCAGTTTCAGCGCCGCGACTTCCTTGCGGCACATCTCGACGCGTTCCTTGAGTGTGAACAGCGGCCCCTTGCCCGCGTTGACCGCGACGCCCACCACCAGCTTGTCCACTACCTTCACCGCACGACCGATGATGTCCAGATGGCCGTTGGTTACCGGATCGAACGTGCCCGGATAGACACCGATCCGATAGCGGCCGTTGGCCGGCAGTATTGGCTTCTTAGCCATAGGAAGTCCCCCTCGGCCCGCGACTAAGTTGCCGTCTCGGCCTCGCCCTGACCGTTATCGTCCTCGAGCGAGAGATGCGCCACGGATGTCACGGTCTCTTCGTCACCGGTCGCGAACAGGGTCACGCCCTGCGTGGCGCGGCCAGCGACGCGCACGCCATCGATGGGAATGCGGATCAGACGGCCCTGGTCGGTGATCATCATCACCTGGTCCGTCGCCGCCACCGGGAACGAAGCGACCACGTGGCCGTTGCGCTTGCTGGTGGCGATCGAAACGATCCCCTGCCCGCCGCGGCCGGTGATGCGGTACTCGTACGCCGACGTGCGCTTGCCGAAGCCCTTGTTCGTACAGGTAAGAATGAACTCCTCGCCGTCGGCAAAGCGCTTGAACTCTTCATCCGAGAGCACCGTGGTAGTGACCGCGGGGGCCTCGTCGCCATTGGTTTCCTCAGCCTCATCGGCGCCGCGCAGCTTGCGTTGCATGCGCATGTAGGCGTCGCGCGTTTCCGTATCGAAATCCACGTGCTTGAGGATCGACATGGAGATGACTTCATCGCCTTCGCCGAGCTTGATCCCGCGCACGCCCACCGATGAACGTCCGGCGAACACGCGCACATCGTCCACGGTGAAGCGGATGCACTTGCCGTCACGCGTGGAGAGAAGCACGTCGTTCTTGTCGTCGCACGGCATCACGCCGATCAGGCGGTCAGCGCGGCCCTGCTCGTCGGTCTCCAGTTTCATGGCGATCTTGCCGTTGCGCATGACGTTGGTGAAGTCCGACAGGTCGTTGCGGCGGACGTTGCCCGAGGCCGTGGCGAACATCACGTTCAGCTGGCCCCAGGTGCTTTCATCCTCCGGCAGCGGCATGACCGTGGAGATGGTCTCGCCTTCCTTCAGCGGCAGCAGGTTCACCATTGCCTTCCCGCGGCTCGTCGGTGTGCCTTGAGGCAGCTTGTAGACCTTGAGCACGTAGACCATGCCCGTGGTGGAGAAGAACAACACCGGCGTGTGGGTGTTCACCACATAGAGCGCGGTGACAAAATCCTCTTCCTTGGTCGCCATGCCGGCGCGGCCTTTGCCGCCGCGACGTTGGGCGCGATAGATCGACAACGGCACGCGCTTGATCCAGCCGGCATTGGTGACCGTGACCACCATGTCCTCGCGCTGGATCAGGTCCTCGATATCGGTCTCGAACTCGATCTCCTCGATCGAGGTGCGCCTGGGCGTGGCGTATTCGTTCCGCATTTCGACCAGTTCGTCGCGCATGATCTGGTACAGACGTGCACGGCTGCGCAGAATGTCGAGATACCCGGCGATTTCGCCGCCGATCTCCTTCAACTCACTGTGGAGCTTGTCGCGCTCAAGGCCCGTGAGGCGGTGCAGGCGCAAGTCCAAGATCGCCTTCGCCTGGATTTCAGACAGGCGATAGACCCCGTTGATGACCTTCCGGTCCGGCTCGTCGATCAGGGCGACCAGCGGTTCTACGTCGGCCGCGGGCCAATCGCGGGCCATCAACTCTTCCCGCGCGGTGCTGGGGTCCGGGGCGGCCCGGATCAGCGCGATCACGTCGTCCAGATTGGCGACGGCGATCGCGAGGCCGACCAAGGTATGTGCGCGATTGCGGGCCTGGCCGAGCAGGTAGACCGTGCGGCGACGGATCACTTCCTCCCGGAAAGTGATGAACGCCTGGAGGATCTGCTTCAGAGTCATCAGCTGCGGGCGTCCGCCGTTAATCGCCAGCATGTTGACGCCGAACGATGTCTGTAGCGCCGTGAACTTGTAGAGCTGGTTCAGCACCACGTCCGCCATGGCGTCGCGCTTGACCTCGATCACGACACGCACGCCGTGACGGTCGGATTCATCGCGCAATTCCGAGATGCCCTCGATGCGCTTTTCGCGCACCAGCTCGGCGAGCTTCTCGATCATCGACGCCTTGTTCACCTGGTACGGAATCTCGGTGACGATGATCGCTTCGCGGTCCTTGCCCATGGGCTCGATATTGACGCGACCGCGCATCACGACCGAACCGCGTCCGGTCATCATGGCCGCGCGCGAGCCGGCTTGGCCGAGGATGATGCCGCCGGTCGGGAAGTCCGGGCCCGGCACGATTTCCATCAGCTTTTCGTCGGTGGTCAGTGGGTCATCGATCAGCGCACAGCAGGCGTCGATCACTTCTCCCAGGTTATGCGGCGGGATGTTGGTCGCCATGCCGACGGCGATGCCGCCGGCGCCGTTGACCAAAAGATTGGGAAATCGCGCCGGCAAGATCTTGGGCTCGAAGACGCTTTCGTCGTAGTTCGCCTGGAAGTCGACGGTTTCCTTGTCGATGTCGTCGAGCAGGCTGTGGGCAGGCTTCGCGAGGCGCGCTTCGGTGTAGCGCATGGCCGCGGCCGGATCGCCGTCCATAGATCCGAAGTTGCCCTGGCCGTCGATCAACGGCACGCGCATGGAGAAGTCCTGGGCCATACGCACCATGGCGTCGTAGATCGCCTGGTCGCCGTGCGGGTGATACTTACCCATCACGTCGCCGACGATGCGCGCCGACTTGCGGAACGGCTTGTTGAACTCGAAGCCGTTCTCTTTCATCGAGAACAGGATGCGCCGGTGCACCGGCTTCAGGCCGTCACGGACATCCGGCAGAGCGCGGCTGACGATCACGCTCATGGCGTAATCGAGATAGCTCTTGCGCATCTCGTCTTCGATGGTGACCGGGGCGATGTCAAAGCCGCCACCCGGCCCGCCCGTCCCCTGCCCGCCCGGAGGGCCGCTCGGCGGCCCCTGCGGGGGCTCCTGGCCAGCGTCTGAGGCGTTCTCGGGGGTCAGGACGGCAGAAGGTTCACTCAACAGCGTGACTCACACAAAAAAGACTGGGGACCCGGCCGGCTATGGTGCAGCGCACCAAGCGGCCGCAGAGAGGTAGAAATGCTCTTTGAAGGGCCCAAAAACGAGCGGAGAAGACCACCCAAGACACCCGCAAAATCTAGCAGAATGAGGAGGCCGCCTCAATCAAACGCTGAGGCCCCAGATCGACCCGGAACACGCCTTGCGCGCCCATTCTCCAAGCTAAAATACCCAATATATTACAATGCGCTATTGGGCAGGTGGCGCGCATGCCGCGAAGGGTCCTCTTCGGGTTTCACCTGTGCTCTGTGCCGGTCTGGCCGCAACGCTACATTTTGGGGGAGACTCGGGCCTGGCGGCGACCCGTCTGAAGGGTCGAAGCCTGACCTCTTCCACGTCGCAGGCCTCACGCGGCGCTCGCGTCCAAATTGTGCATTGCAGTATTACCGCGTGACGGCCAGCTCCGATGCCAATCTGGCGACCAATTCCGCCGCCGGGAGCGCGCGACATCGCGCGACCCCTTGTCCGGCCCACAAAGACAGGAATCGCGCATCCCCGGCCTTCGTAGCCGCACCGCGCATGGGTCTGGTGAGATCGTTCTGGAGGGGGAACGGGAGGATGATGTCCGGCCGCGGGTCGACCCGTTCCATGTAGTCGGTCACTAACCCCCGCGCGTGGCGGCCCGAGTAGGCGCGCGTGACCCGGGTGGTGTCCGCCTTCGCGGACAGAAGCGCTTCGCGGTGAGTCGGCACCGTCCCCGCCTCGGGGCAGCACAGGAACGCCGTGCCGAGTTGTGCCGCGACGGCGCCGCGCCGCAAGGCCGCGGCGATATCGGCCCCGTCCATCAGGCCACCCGCCGCGATCACCGGCAGCGCGATCGCCTTCGCGATGGCCGTGACGAGGTCGAGTGTCGGCGTCATCGCGTCCTCGAACCGGCCGAGGAAAGTGCCGCGATGCGCGCCCGCTTCGGCGCCTTGCGCGGCTACGGCGTTCACACCGGCTTTTTCGAGCGCGCGCGCTTCTTCGACGCTCGTTGCCGTGCCGATGATGAAGATTCCGGCGTCGCGTACTTTTTTGAGATCGCTTTCCGATGGAATTCCAAACGCGAAGCTGAAGATCGGCGGACGCGCCGCGACGATGGCGTCGATCTGCGCGCTGACGGGATTTTTGCCGAGCGGCGGCAGCACCGGCGGCGGAAGTCCGAGTTCGCCGTGAATGTCGCCGATCACCTTCAGCATCGGCGCGGGATCGACGGTGTTCTCCGTGGCGTAGCCGCCGGCAAAGACGTTGATGCTAAAAGCGCGCGACGTCAACGCGCGGACCTCGGCGATCTCAGCGGCGATCTTGTCGGGCGTGAAGTACGGCGCACCGATGGATCCGAGCCCGCCGGCGTTCGACACTTCCGCCACAAGCTTGGGCGTCGTGAATCCGCCCATCGGCGCCTGGATGATCGGGTGCTTGACGTCGAAGCGCGCGAGGAAATCCTGGCCGGTCACGACGCGGCGCGGATATTCGCCAGGGAAGCAATTTCCTCGGGCGCGCGTACAGTCAGCAACTGGTTGAAGCCTTGGTCGGCATCACTCGCGTTCGCGGGCTCAAGCTTCGCAAGTGGAACCAACTCCCGCGCCGAATCGCGAATGCGGTAGACGCGATATCCAATCGGCAGCAGCAAGTTGGAGATGTAGTCGGAGTGTTCGGGACTGAATGTCTCGATGATGATGTCGGGTCTGCGCGCGATGACCGTCTTCATCGCGTTGATGACAATCGATTCCGCACCTTCAACGTCAACTTTCGCCAGCGGGTGAGCGCCCAGCGTTTCGGAGATCCCGATGTCGTCAAGATTCACACCGCGGACCATGATCTTCTCGGTGTTGTTGGCGAGGTAGTGGCCAAACCCGCCGCCAGAGGAAATGTTGCCCGGCGTTTTGGATTTCCATCCGAACCCGAGATATCCCTCTTTCGGCGCCACCGCTGCGGCGTGCTCGACGATGTTCGGCAAATTGTTGACCGTCTTATGCATGCGAAGACGTGCATAGGCATAGGGATTGGGCTCGAAGGCGTGGATGGAAAGATCGGGCCGCAGCTTCGCCGCGCATAAACTATAGATGCCGACGTTGGCCCCTATATCGAGAATGCCCGTTGCGCGCCGGCACAGCTTCGCCCACAGGTCCATGGACTGCGGCTCGAACGTTCCGGTCGTGATGTACGACTCAACGACGGGGGAGTCGTTGTTCGTGAACATCAGGAAGGGCGGGCAGTCGAAGCGATCGATCTCGACGTAGCCGTAGTAAGGCAACGGTTGCCCATCCGGCGGCCGCCCGTGAGCGGCGGCGGTCGCCTTGGTCGCCTGATTGATTGCGTTGAGTTCCTCGAGGGTCACCGAATGCCCTCAATCCGGGGCCTAGAACGGGATGTCGTCGTCGAGGTCGCTCTTGGGCGGACGCGCGCTTCCGCCGCCGGAGCGGCCACCGCCGGAACGACCGCCACCGCCGCCGCCTTCGTCGCCGGAATCCCAGCCGCCGGAGGGGCCGTCGTCGCCCATGCCACCGCCACCGCCGCCGCCGCCCCCACCGCCCTTACCGTCGAGCATGGTGAGTTCGCCGCCGAAGCCCTGGAGCACGACTTCGGTGGTGTATTTCTCGGCGCCGGATTGGTCGGTCCACTTGCGGGTCTGGAGCGAGCCCGACACGTACACTTTCGAGCCTTTCTTCAGGTACTTCTCGGCGATGTCGGCGAGGCTGCCGAAGATCACCACGCGGTGCCATTCGGTCTTCTCTTTGCGCTCGCCGGTGGATTTGTCTTTCCATGACTCAGAGGTGGCGAGATTGAGATTCGCCACCTTGTTGCCGTTCTGAAGCGTGCGCACTTCGGGATCGCGGCCGAGGTTGCCGATGAGAATGACTTTGTTGACGCTACCGGCCATGGGCCTCTCCGCTCGTATTCAAATTCAGATTGGGCCGTACCATAGGTGAATCAGACCCGGATGCAAGCTGGCGGATTCAGCGTCGCCTTGTGTGGATTATTCCGCGCCATGCGCTTTCCGGCGGCGCATTTCTTGTTCCACTTTCCGCCGTCGAAGCCTTTACGCGTATGGCTCTGCCACGTCGGCAGCTTGCCTTCTTTCGCGCGAAAGTTTTCCACAGCCCCACGCTCGCGCGCGAGCGCGCCGCTCGCACCAGACACAGTGAGCACGAGCAGCATGGCGAACAGCCCGCGCACAGCTACGCGCAAAATACGCGCGGGAGATTCCGGGTGATTCCCACCCGATTTCGCAGTCGCGAACAGGTTTGTCACCTCGTTGCGCTTTGCAAATCCGCCGCCGAAGCCTATCTGTCGGGTCATAGCCGGCCTCCCGCGCCGCGCACGCACCATCGCAAGCAATTAATGCTTGCGTTCCAGATACTTAGAACTCCATTTCGGGCGCGGAACGCTTGACGCGGGTTGCGCCCTGTGATGGAAACATAACGAGAACATTTATCGGCCATCTCCGGCCGGAAGACAAGAGGTTTACGTGTCCCGCTCCGCACCTCACTCTGGCGCCCAATCCGGCCGCCCCAGCGCCAAGCCCGGCGCCTCCAAGGTCCATAAGCTCGCGAGTTCCATGCTCACAGACATCAAGGTTCGCGGCGCGCGCGAGCACAACCTGCGCAACATCAACGTCGACATCCCGCGCAACAAGCTGGTGGTGGTGACGGGGCTTTCCGGTTCGGGGAAGTCATCGCTCGCGTTCGACACGATCTACGCGGAAGGCCAGCGGCGCTACGTTGAGTCGCTCTCCGCTTACGCGCGTCAGTTCCTGGAGCTGATGCAGAAGCCGGATGTGGATTCCATCGAGGGCCTGTCGCCCGCGATCTCCATCGAGCAGAAGACCACCAGCCGCAACCCGCGCTCCACCGTCGGCACGGTGACGGAGATCCACGACTACATGCGCCTGCTGTGGGCGCGTGTCGGCGTGCCCTACTCGCCCGCGACCGGATTGCCCATCGAGGCGCAGACCGTGAGCCAAATGGTCGATCGCATCATGGCGATGGGCGACGGCACGCGGCTTTACATCCTGGCGCCGATCGTGCGCGGGCGTAAGGGCGAGTACAAGAAAGAGCTGATGGACCTTCAGAAGAAGGGCTTCCAGCGCGTGAAGGTGGACGGCACGCTGTACGAGATCGACGCCGTGCCGGCGATGAACAAGAAGGTGAAGCACGACATCGAGGTTGTCGTGGACCGCGTGGTCGTGCGCGAGGACATCCAGTCGCGGCTCGCGGATTCATTGGAAACCGCGCTCGGTCTCGCGGAGGGCATCGCCTTCGCCGAGAACGCGGATAAGGGCCAGCGCACGCTGTTCTCCGCCAAGTTCGCCTGCCCCGTGTCCGGTTTCACCATCGATGAGATCGAGCCGCGGCTGTTCAGCTTCAACAATCCGTTCGGCGCGTGCCCGGCCTGCGACGGCCTGGGCGTGAAGATGCTGTTCGACCCGGAACTGGTGGTGCCCGATGCCGACGTCACCATCGAGGACGGCGCCGTCGCGCCGTGGTCGAGTTCCGGCGCGCCCTCGCCCTATTACATGCAGGCGCTGAAAGGCGTGCTGCGGCACTACGGCCAGAAATCCGACGTGCCGTGGAAGAAGCTGCCGGCGAAGGTGAAGGACGCGATCCTCAACGGGACCGGCGAGGACGCCATCTCCATCAAGTTCGACGACGGCGTGCGCAAGTACGAGACCAAGAAGCCGTTCGAAGGCGTGCTGAACAACCTTCAGCGCCGCTGGCGGGAAACCGATAGCGACTGGATGCGCGAGGAACTGGAGCACTATCAGACCGCGCAGCCGTGCGAGGCGTGCCATGGGCACCGCCTGAAGCCGGAAGCCCTGGCCGTGAAGGTGGCCGGCAAGCATATCGCCGAAGTGTCGGAGATGAGCATTCTGGATGCGGGCGCCTGGTTCAAGGCGACCGGCGCCAACATGACCCCGAAGCAGCTGGAGATCGCGCGCCGCATCCTGCGCGAGATCGACGACCGGCTGCACTTCCTGAACAACGTGGGGCTGACCTACCTCACCCTCGCCCGGAACTCCGGCACGCTCTCTGGCGGCGAGAGCCAGCGCATTCGCTTGGCGTCGCAGATCGGCTCCGGCCTCACCGGCGTGCTGTATGTGCTGGACGAGCCGAGCATCGGCCTGCACCAGCGCGACAACGATCGCCTGCTGGAAACGCTGCGCCACCTGCGCGACATCGGGAATACCGTTCTGGTGGTGGAACACGACGAGGACGCCATCCGCACCGCCGATCACCTGATCGACATGGGCGTGGGCGCCGGCGTGCATGGCGGCATGATTGTCGCCGAGGGCACGCCAGAGGAGGTGATGAAGAGCACGGAGTCCATCACCGCCGCTTATCTCACCGGCCGGCGCGAGATCCCCGTGCCGGCGGTGCGGCGCGAGGGCAACGGCAAGTTCATCACCGTGAAGGGCGCGCGCGCGAACAACCTCAAGAACGTGGACGCGACGATCCCGCTGGGCACCCTCACCTGCGTCACCGGGGTTTCCGGCGGCGGCAAAAGCTCGCTGGTGATCGAGACACTCTATAGGGGGCTCGCGCGGGCGATCTACGGCTCCTACGACCTGCCGGGGCCGCACGACAAGATCGAGGGCCTGAACCACATCGACAAGGTCATCGACATCGACCAGTCGCCCATCGGCCGCACGCCGCGTTCCAACCCGATGACCTACACCGGCGCGTTCACGCCGATCCGCGAATGGTTCGCCGAACTGCCGGAAGCGAAGCTGCGCGGCTATGCGCCGGGGCGCTTCAGCTTCAACGTGAAGGGCGGCCGCTGCGAGGCATGCCAGGGCGACGGCCTGATCAAGATCGAGATGCACTTCCTGCCGGACGTGTACGTGACCTGCGATGTGTGCAAGGGCAAGCGGTACAACCGCGAGACCCTGGAAGTGCACTTCAAGGGCAAGTCCATCGCCGACGTGCTGGACATGACCGTGGAGGAAGGCGCGGACTTCTTCAAAGCGGTGCCGATGATCCGCGAGAAGCTGGAACTGCTGAAGCAGGTGGGCTTGGGCTATGTGCACCTGGGCCAACAGGCGACCACGCTGTCCGGCGGCGAAGCGCAGCGCGTGAAGCTGGCGAAGGAACTCTCAAAGCGCGCCACCGGGCGCACGATCTACATCCTCGACGAGCCGACCACGGGTTTGCACTTCGAGGACGTGCGGAAGTTATTGGAGGTGCTGCACACCCTGGTGGACCAGGGCAACAGCGTGATCGTGATCGAGCACAATCTGGAGGTCATCAAGACCGCAGATTGGATCATCGACCTCGGCCCCGAAGGCGGCGCCGGCGGCGGCGAGATCGTCGCGAGCGGCACGCCGGAGGACATCGTGAACGTGAAGGCGAGCTATACGGGGAAGTACCTGAAGGCGCGGCTTGAAGCGGCGGCGGTGAGTAGGAAGCAGAGGAAGCGGGCTTAGCGCCAAACGGGACCGCTCAGCTGTACGAGCTAGCGATACTCCTTGCAGAATTTTCCAATCACGCTGACGAGTTCTGATGAGAACATTTTAAAGAACTCCACTGCCGAGTGAATTTTTGCTTCTGGAACGTCCCGGACGCCGACTCCTCGGTGAACGATCACATTTCTTTCAGACACAAAGTCATCAAGGAACATTTTTGCGTGCTTGCCTACCTCGCGAGCCCGCCCGCCTTGAAAGAACTGGCGCAACTCGGCGCTGCGTCCTAAATCATCCCAGTTAATCTCGAAACCAATTCGCTTAAACAGCCTTTCCAGATCCTCGACTCCGGCCCCAGAAAAGAAAAGGGTGAATGCCTCGGCATTCAGCGTGTAGTTCGCCCCACCGGGTACGCAGCTAGCAACGTTCCGCGCATACAAATTCACATCTACTTTGGATGCTCTTGCATCGGCAAGATAGCGAAAGAGTATCTGCCCGGTCGCCACAACGTGATTGTTAAGCAGTTCCTTCTTAACATCCTCGACCTTCGGGCAGCGTCTTACGATCTCCTCCACCGCTACCTTGTGCAAGTCCCGTACAAACTCCTCCAAATGAAAGCATATCGAGACATAAAGGGACTCGAAGACTGGTTGCCCGTTTTCTATTCCTGCCCTCCTGAAACTTTCCACCGCAGGTGTGTCTTGAGGATTCAGTCCATTGAAGGGAATTATTTCCGCCGAGCGCTTTCTAATCGCCATCGCACACGAAAAGAAACGCGCATGCTCCGAAATGCTCTCCAGCACGTCGTGGAATGAGTCTTTTGTTCGCTCTAGGGACATGACTACTTGATCGCAGCTTTGATGATTTTCCTTACACTGTTAATTCGAGCTTCGATGGCCGAAGCTGTGTTCGGCCGGCCGATTAGAATCTCGTAGGACGGCTTTCGGTTTAACGCGGCCGCGACGCTGCTCGCTATTTTTTTCTTAGCTTTCAACATCCTTTTTGAATCTGCTGCAAAGTCGCGAAACGCGACCATTATCGCGTCATACAAGGGGATCGAGAGCTTTCCACCCCTCACAGCAGGAAGGCGAAACGTTTCCTTACCAAAGATGCTATGGGCAAGATTGAGCGCCGCTAAGAACTCACTCTTCATCTCCTTTATTCGTCCCGCAGAGGGGCTGCTGTTTGTATCCATAAAATTGTCGAGTATGGACCGCACTGAACCCTTCAGGTTGGGGTAGTCGCAGAAGGCAAAGTACCGAAGAACAATCTGCGTATCGACCATGGTTCGATAGAGACGATTGCTCTTCCGCGGCTCGATCACGCTTGGTCGGCTACGCTCGAAATCCGAATAACGAGGTATCTGCCAAACAGAGCAAAACAAATCCTCACGCGACAGTTCAATTGCGAGCCTATTGAGGTCACCCGCGTACAAGCAGTTTCTCAGTTCCTGAGCGTTTAGCTTCTCCCCTCCGGTATTCAGCCTTTCAAACACTTCCCGGCGGATTTCCGCTATCGGCAGGCCTTCTGACGGACTGTTGTCGGTAGAGAGCGTTACTGCTGTAACCTTGCGCCGATCCAATCCGCGCTTAATTCGAGATGGTAACTTTTTGTAGGTTCGTCCATTCAAGCCGACCCAAGTCTCCAAACCTACAAGTGTGAGTTCACCTTTGTAGAACTCAATGATCGCATTAAGTCTTTGCTGACCGTCCATTACTTCGTATCGAGCGGGCGCAAACTCATACAAAAATACGGGTGGTATGGGCAAATTCATCAATAGCGACTCAATGAGCCGCGATTTCTTTTTTTGATCCCATCGTTTTCTTCGCTGATACTCAGGAGTTAGATTTATCCATCTCTTTTTTTCCACAAAATCCAATATTTGATGAAGTAGAAAATCACTACGTTCTTGGATTACTTTGAATTCGGTCGCCTCGTAGAGGCGAATAAGCTCTCCGTTGGATGATGAACTTTTCGAGATCGTATTGTGGGGCCGAGTGCCCTCGTCCTCCACCATCTCAACGATTTCTGCATCTGAGTCGACAACTACGACCGGCTTCTTCGTCATAACCACCCCCTAATTGCGCAGGCAAAATGTCGCATAGTCCGCTAAGCACGGGAAGCCAAGTAATGACGACAATTATATTCGGAAATAGGCCAAGTGCGTAAGTCTAGGCCGCCCCCACCACCTCCAACTTGAACTCGATATTCCCCCGCGTCGCGTGGCTGTAGGGGCAGACCTTCTCGTGTGCCTCGTCGACGAGGGCCTTGAGTTCGTCCGTCGACATGGTCGGCAGTGACACCTTCATCTCCACGGCGATGCCGAAGCCGCCACCCTCACGCGGACCAATGGCGGTGGAACAGGTGATGGTCGCGGCCGTCGCGTCCTTCTTCTTTTGCTTGGCGACAAAGTCGAGCGCGCCGCCGAAGCAGGCGGCGTAGCCGGCGGCGAACAGGTGTTCCGGCGTGGTGGTGTTCGGCAGGCCGGGGCCGCCCATCTCCTTGCGGACCGAGAGGTTGGCGCTGACGGAACCGTCGGTGGTTTCAGTGTGGCCGTTACGGCCACCGGTGCTGTTGGCGACGGCGGTGACCAGGGGTTTGATGGTGTAGGCGGCCATTGGGGGACTCCTTCGCTGGGGGGATGGGGCGGGGGAAAGCGTACCTCGGGGCGGATGGGGTGACCAAGGCTCCCGGCGAAACTCCGTCGTCCTTGGCCCGCAGGGCCGAGGACCCAGAGGTTTGGGTTTCCGTTTTGCGGAGGAGAAACAGAAACCTCTGGATCCTCGCGGCCTTACGGCCGCAAGGATGACGACGGGCGTGGATCCTCGCGGCCTTACGGCTGCAAGGATGACGACGGGCGTGGATCCTCGCGGCTTGGGGCCGCAAGGATGACGGCAAGAGGTCCCTCCGGCGGCGGGGCAACGCGCCGGGCAGTTATGCGGTAATTCCGCGTGTCATTCGGGCCTGGCTGGGGTACTCACCCGCCCCCTGCCCCTCCCACCGAAACGGCCCCGCCATGCAGCTCGAGAAGATCCCGCCCGGACGCAATCCGCCGAAGGACATCAATGTGCTCATCGAAATCCCCATGGGCGGGCCGCCGGTGAAGTACGAGATGGACAAGGAGTCCGGCGCGCTGATCGTCGACCGTTTCCTGCATACGGCGATGTTCTATCCGGCCAACTACGGGTTCGTGCCCAACACCCTGTCGGGCGACGGCGACCCGGTGGACGTGCTGGTGCTGACGCAGGTGCCGGTGATGTCCGGCGCGATCCTGCGCTCCCGCCCCGTCGGCGCGCTGGTGATGACCGACAACGCGGGCATGGACGAGAAGATCCTGGCGGTGCCGGTGGACGACCTGCACCCGTACTACGACAACATCGCGAATTACACCGACCTGCGGCACACCCTGCTGGAGCAGATCGCGCATTTCTTCCAGCACTACAAAGACCTGGAAACGGGCAAGTGGACCAAGCTGGACGGTTGGCGCGACGCCGACGTGGCGGAGGCGCTGATCATGGAAGGCATCACGCGCTTTGGCGCGAAAGGCTGATCGCGCGCGCCGGGATACGGACGCACCGCCCTCGAGAAGATACAGGCGCGGACTTCTGGCGTAGTCTGGCGCATGCGCTCCGGCCCGCCACGCCCGTCCCTGGACCAACCAGAGAACCATCCAAATCGCCTGCCGGTGCGGGCGCGGCTGCTGTTCCTCCCTGCCCTCGCGGCGGCGGCGATGCCGGCGCCCGCGCGCGCCTTCGACTACCTGACCGTCGCCCAGGCGCGGGCGCTGATTTTCCCCGGCGCGAAATTCACCGATGCCACGTTCGAGATGACCGACGGGGAGGTCGTGAAGGTGGGCGAGGTTTCGCTGGATGCGTCGGTGTGGCGGCGGAAGGTGCCGGCGTGGAAGGTGTCCACCGGGGGCTTGTTCTTCCTGGATCAGTGCCTGGGGCGCGGCGACATCATCACCTTCGCACTGGGGCTGGACGCGTCCGGCGCGGTGAAGGGCCTGGAGATCCTTGTCTGTGTGGGGACCTACGACCAGGTCCGCAAGCCGGAGTGGACCGCGCGCTTCGTCGGCTGCCGCCGCGACGGCAAGGACCCGGCCGACGTCGTGCCGAACATCTCGGGGACGACGCAATCGGCGCAGCACCTGATCGGCAGCGTGCGCAAGCTGCTGCTGATCCATCAGATCATGAAGACGCGGAAACTGGTCTAGCGGCGACGGACGCATTTGCCGCGCTGCCTGCTGTCGGTTAGCATCGCCTCACCGCCCAATCCCGGC
The DNA here is from genome assembly GCA_965279655.1 of Rhodospirillaceae bacterium. Classification (GTDB taxonomy): domain Bacteria; phylum Pseudomonadota; class Alphaproteobacteria; order Rhodospirillales; family Rhodospirillaceae; genus SCTM01. Next base: position 1,128,885 of record OZ257255.1, on the reverse strand, counting down.
GGCGGCATTTCAACAGGAGACGGCAATGGCTAAAGGTCAGCTGAAGAAGCCCCAGGCGAAGAAGCCGAAGCAGGAAAAAGCCACCAAGACGAAGTCGGCTTACGCGCAGAGCGTGGCCAAGAAATAGGACGCGAAGCCGGGCGGTGAGATGCGGGCGTGGCTTCTGGCATTTGCGATCCTGGCGGCCCCGGTGGCGGCGCTGTCGGTAGCCTCGGGATCGGCAAGCGCCGGCGGCTTCACGCCCGACCTCTTCGACGCCTGGATCAAGATGCGCGCCGGCGACGGGACGCCGGTATACTGGTACGCGAAGGGCAATGTCCTTCAGGAAGGCACCGGCAAGCTGCTGAGCCACATGGAGGGCTTCGAGGCGGCGGTGGCGATCCGCGATCCCGCCAAGCCGCATGTCCGGTTCCATCTCTCGCGCAAGATCTTCATTCTGCTCGACCCGGCGACGGGCGAGATCCTGACCGGGAGCGACGGTAAGCCGCGCGCGCCGGTCGCCTACCCTTTCCAGGTGCGGAGCTACACGTTGGAGGGCGACGACATCGTCTACACCGTGCAGAGCCACGACATGACGGCGGTGACCGACGAACCGCCGCAGCGCAACTTCACCGCCAAGCGGCTGGGGAACGTGACGCACTTCAACTACGCCATGTTCGTGGACCGCTTGCGCGGCGACGGCAGCCGGACGAGATTTTATGAAGTGAACGACTTCTTCCTGCGCCCGGACGCGAAGACGGAACAGGCGCGGTTCCAGAATACCTGGGTGAGCGCGGGGCCGGGCCCGACGGTCTCCAACGCGACGTTCACGCGCACGGGCACGTTCGAGAGCATGCCGAAGCGGATCGTCGACTACGTGAAGGCGAATGCGCCGCTGTGGATGCTGCCGCCGAAGGACATGGCGGAGATCGAACGGCTGCGGGCGGTGACGCCGATGCGGTTGGAGCAGCGGTAGAGCGATACTTTCGTCTAGCTCGCCGCACTCATCGTTGTCACAGGCGCGGCGGCAACGCTTGCCCGACGTCGCGTAAGCCGCTCCGCCGCAGGCGTTGAGCATCGCCCAGCGCACTGCAACATTGTCACACCGCAAGCGTGTGAACGCGGTCCATCATCCTCGCCGTCACGCGCAATCCGCGGACGGATCGAGGGGCAGCCCATGATGACGCAAGACCGAGAACATCACAGCGCACACCGAACGGGAGCAACGCGCGGGATCGATCCGGCTTACGGCCGATTGGATGTGCACTGCGCCGCGTTCGTGAGTCATTGGCTGCGCATTCGCGGCGCGGAGGGCGTGCCGCATCTGGAGGATTGGGCGGCGGCGCTGCCGATCTCGTTCGCGACGCGGCTGTTCCGCGCCGAGGTGCGGGCGGACGATGCGCGGCTTCTGTTCCTCGGCAGCGAGTTGAGCGGGAGCGAGGGCGAGCACGTGGACAGCCGCAGCCTCTACGCCAACATTCCGCATCGGCGGTCGCAGGGGCTCGCGAACCTGCACAACGTGCTGTCCACGCCGTGCGGGTTCTGCTTCGAGAGCGAGCACCTGTCGGCGGAGCGGCGGCGCATCCGCACGCAGACGGTGGTGCTGCCGCTGCTGACCTACGGCGACGACACGGTCCAGAATGTGGGCCAGGTTGTCGGCTTCAGCGCCGGGCTGCACCGCATGCCGACCAAGGGTTCGATCGTGGGGATGACGCTGAAGGTGGTGGCGAAATGGTGGTTGGACATCGGTTCGGGCGTTCCCGCCGCGCCGCCTTTGTAACGCTCCTCTAACTTTGGGCGCTGCTGAACGCCATCCGTGCGGCGCGGAAAAGCCCGGAGCACGATGGCATCGTGCTCCGATTCAAATAAATGCGCGCGATTCCACGGAAAACCGGTCCCCACTTTTCCTATCGCGCGGGCCATCGTCTCATAATGCGATCCTTCGGCGCTGCACCTTCCCGGCCCGAAAAGTGCTAGGCTTTCCCCCGACCCGGCCCGCGCGGCCGGCGCATCGCTAAACCTGCTCGGGAGGAACCGTCATGGCAGAGGCCAAGAAACCGGAAGCGCGAAAAGAACAGCCCCACGTCGCCGTGGACTATGTCAAAGGCGATTGGGATCGCACGACCTATACCAACAACACGCATATCGACAACATCATGGACTGCCTCGTCGGCATCGGCGCGGAGATGTGGGCGATCAAGAAGCGCAACATGGTGCTCGAGAAGATCATGGAGGAGAAGCAGCCGGGCCTGATCGCGAAGGTCGAGGCTTACGTTCCCTCCGACGAAACCAAGCTCGCCTGGGCGAAGGAGCGCGACGACTGGATCGGCCGCGTGTTCGCCGTGCTGGCGCGCGCGCCGCAGAACACGAGCGGCGCCAACCCGTCGGCCAAAGTGCCGCCGATCAACCGGTCGTAAGGGAGGACACGCACCATGACCGATATGGAACGCCGTACCATCCTCGCCGGAGCCACCGCCGCGCTCGCCAGCGCCGCCGTGGGCACCGCCGAAGCCGCCGACAAGGGTCCGACCAAGGACGTGAAGATCGACCACGAGAACATGACGCCCGAGCATCTGAAGATGATGGGCATCCGGTTCAAGGGGCTCGAGGCGGAAAGCCACCTCGATTTCGTGACCGGCTTCCGCCGGGTGATGGGCCGACAGGCCGCCAACCGCGAAGCGTCGACGCAGACCGAGAAGTTCCTGCGCTCCAAGGGCATGTCGACCCTGGACGACACTGATCTCCCGCATGAAGAGGCCTGGAACCTGATCACCCAGGAGCAGACGCACGCGGCGCGCCTGCGCCTGATGTCGACCATCCAGACCCTGATGTGGGATCGCGCCTCGCGCGCCCTGCACATGGACCGCAAGGAGCTGATGGCGGCCCTGGACAAGGCCGACACGTCCGGGCCGGGCAAGCTCGAACTGAACCCGAACCTGAAGATCCCCGAGTATGCCCGCCACGAGATCCACCAGCAGCCCGGCGGCTATGTCGGCGATCCGCTCGGCGGGTTCGTGTATCACCACGCGGTGACGCAAGGGTTCCGGGGCGGCACGGCCGACCACGACGAGAACCACATCGAGTACACGCAGAAGCACCTGAAGCCGGCGGACGGCCGGGTGAAGCGCGTGCTCGACATCGCGTGCGGCACGGGCCAATCCACCACGCCGATGAAGCTGCGCTTCCCGGATGCGGAAGTGTGGGGCCTCGAAGTGGGCGCGCCGATGGTGCGCTATGCGCACTACCGCGCGGCCAAGATGGGGCTGGAGGTGAACTTCCGTCACGGCCTGGTCGAGGAAAGCGGATTCCCGGACAACCACTTCTGCATGGTGACCGAGCATCTGATGTTCCACGAAGTGGCGGTGGAAGAGCACGAGAAGATCGTGCGCGAGATCTTCCGCGTGCTGCGTCCGGGCGGGGTGTTCAGCCACCACGACCTGCTCTCCGAGGGCAACCCGAACCAGAAGCCGTCGCACACGGTGACCGGGAAGGCGCAGCTGTGGGAGACCACCCGTCATAATAATTATGAGCCCCACTATCTTCGTTATAGCGGCAGCGATTTCCCGGGCTTGCTGCGGAAAGTGGGCTTCGTGGTGTCGTTCCCGGATCGCTCCGGCGGCGGCGGCACGCACGTCTACGCCACCAAACCGGTCTAAAAGGCCCTACCGATAAAGACTGGCTACCGACGCGGCGGCCAGGGGGGTATCCTCCTCCCCTGGCCGCCGTCTTCTTTTGTGAACACGGGTTACACCGATGCGTTTTCAGTTCCTTCTCGTTCCGGCGGCCATCGTCGCCGCCGCCGCGCCCGTGCAAGCGGACGACCTGATCACCGTGGAGAAGGCGCAGCAGCTGCTGTTCCCCGGCGCGACGATGATTCCGGCGGACTACCTGATGAGCGAGGCCGAGATCGACCGCCTCGCCGAGGCGACCGGGATCACGGTGTATCGGGCGAAAGTGCGCGCGTGGAAAGCGTCCACCGGCGGCTGGTTCTTCGTCGACCAGGTGCTGGGGCGCGACGACCGCGTGACCTACGCGCTCGCCCTCAATGACGACGGTTCGGTGAAGGGCATCGAGATCGTCGTCGGCCTGCCGCAATACGGCGCGGTCATCCGCAAGGATTGGCAAGCCCACTTCAAGGGCAAGCGCCACGGCGACCCGCAGCCCGAGGGGATTCTCGTCAGCGGCCAAACGTTGACTTGCGTGCATGTCGCCGACGGCATCAGCCGTCTCCTGGCGACCTACGACATGTTCATCGCGCCCAAGGCGAAGGGTTAGCCCCCGCGCGACGGCGGGGGCTTTCCGCTTCAAGCGCCTTTAGTTCGCGGCAAAGCAATACAGCAATCCGGCGCCGCCGGTGGCGACGAGATTCTCTTGGCTGCAGCCCCGCGACGGATGCGAGGAATTCCACGAGACGTTCGGACCGCCGGCGCGATCGGAATGCCCGAGCTGCGCCACGCCGGCCGCGCTGCTGGTCCAATTCGCGCAGGTATGGTCGGCGGCGTCCTTGTAGGCCGTGCCGTCCGGCTGAGTGCCGGTGAGGATGTCGTGCTGGTTCGGCGTATCGCCGAAGCCTTTCACCAACTCACCCTTCTCGTCGCGGGCGTTCGCCTTATGCAGGCTGTTGCCGACGCGGGCGAGTTCAAGCGTGTCGCCGTGTAGGCTGCCGAGGTCCTGCGCGATGAGACCGCCTTTCGAGCCGTGCCACGGGCCCTTGCCGATGCGGTCGCGCGCGTTCACCGCGTTCGCGCCCTGGGTGCTGAGGTAGGCGCGCCAGGTCTTGCCGCCCGCGCCCACCGCCGTCGCCAAGGTCTGGCAATGCTTATCCGCGCCGGCGAGACCACCCAGATCCGCGCCTTTGCCGGCGCCGACGCTGGTGACGAAGAAGGTCATCGGCGGCGGCGGCGCCGCGGCCTGTTGTGCCATGGCGATGGCGCCGCCGAGCGCCGTCAACACGCCCGCAAGAACGAGTGTCGTCCGCATTAGTAGATCCTCCCCGAGGTTGAAGTGCCGGAGTGTAGCCCCGGCCCGCCGCCCGGCAAACGCACGGTTACGTCAATTCGCGCCGGTGACTCGCAGGCTGGACAGTTCGCAGGTGAGTCCGGAGATGGACCAGGTTTCTTTCAGGAAAATGTACTCCCCCGGCGTCACCCAATACATCGCGGGCGGCCATTGGGGCTGCCAGATGATGCCGAATTTCTCGGCCTTGAACTTGCCGGCGGGCACGGTCACCTCTTCCGGGCCGTAGTAGATCACCTTGATCTCGATGGGCAGGCCAGTGAGCCCGGTTTCGCCGTCCGGGGAATAGGAACAGGTGATGGCGTTGATGCTGCGCTGTTCGCCCGGCGCAGTGGCGCCGCGCACGGCACAGATCTGCCCGTCCGCGACCAGCGGGTGGAGGCCCAGGAACTGATAGGGCTTATCCGAGGTCAACACCTGGGACATGTGACCCGAGATCGGCCCCGGCGTGCCGTGGGAATCGCAGTAGACCTTGTTGTGCCCCTCGAAGCGGTAGGCGCATTGCCCGGCGATGCGGCCGCCGAGGCTCACACGCACGAAGCCGTCGATCGGCAGCCAGTTCTCGTCGAGGGACCACGTGGCGTCGCGCACCAGCTTCTTCTCGTCCATTTCGCACCAGGCGCGGGTAACGCGGCCGGTCGGCAAACGATGGATGGTGAAACCCTCGCGGCCGATCTCCTCGCCCTTGGGGTTCTTGTAGCTGACGATGCCGTCGGTACGCGGATAGGCGAAGGTCATGCGCGTCGTCCTTCAAACACGAGTGCCCGGATGGGTGCGGCGACCGGACCGTTCCCGAACTTGCGCGCAATCGCCGCGGCAGCATGTGCGGTCGCCTTCTCGAGGCCCGAGGGATCGCGCGCCTCGATCTCACCCCGCAGCGGCGTGCCCTGACAAAACCCTATGGCTGGATCGCGCGCGGACGGCGCTTTGCTGCTGGCATCCATCACCGTAACCGACACATCGACGAAGCCCGCATCCTTCATCTCGGCGCGGATGCGGTCGGCGTCGTTGTAGCCATAGGGCGTGCGCGGCAAGAATCGCGGCGGGTCTGCCGGGAACAACTCCGCCAGCGCGTCATTGATCGCCGCCGGAAAGCCGTTGGCCTCCAACCGGTCCCAGACGTTGAACACAAACCGGCCGCCCGGCTTCAGGACGCGATGGGCCTCGCGATAGCCCTTCACCTTGTCCGGAAAGAACATCACGCCGAACTGGCAAACCACCACGTCGAAGCTCCGGTCGTCGAACGGCAGCGCGAGCGCATCAGCCTGCTTCCATTCACACCGGGCATCCGCGGGTTGTTGAGACTTCGCGCGGTCGAGCATCGGCTGGTTGAGGTCGGTGACGACCAGCCGCGTTTCCTTCCCGAGCACCGGGGCGAGCGCGCGGGTGACCACACCGGTGCCGGCGGCGATCTCAAGGACATCGCGCGGATCCGCCTTGGCCGCGCGCGCGGCGATATCCCGTGCGCAATCCTGGAAGATGAGCGGCACGAGGTATCGGTCGTAGAGTTCCGGGATCGAACCCGCGAATGCTTTGTCGTTTTCGGCCATGGCGTCCCCACCCCTCGCCGTTACTTTGGCATTCCGTACGGGCGCGAAAAACCCCTTTTGCGCCCGGTTTTGGGCGCTCTCGCCGCCGGCCACGGGAAATTGTAGGCTCCGCTATCGCCCCAGACCGAGGAAAGCCGATGATCCCCCGCCGCAGCCTCCTCATTGCCGCCAGCGCACTGACCGTCCTTCCCGTAGGGCATGCACTCGCCGCCTCCAGCGCGAAGGAGATCAGCAAGGACTCCGAAGCCGCGCTGCAGAAGCTCTACCGGTCCAACCCGGTCGCGGCGGACATCGCGAAACAGGCGCGCGGCGTGCTGGTGTTCCCGAACATCGTGAAGGCCGGACTGATCATCGGCGGCAGCTACGGCGAAGGCGAGTTGAAACAGGGCGGCAAGGTCGCCGGCTATTACAATTCCGTGTCCGCTTCCTGGGGATTGCAGGCCGGCGCGCAATCCTACGGCTATGCCGTGTTTCTGATGAACGACAAGGCGATCAGCTATCTGAACCAGTCCAAGGGCTGGGAGATCGGCGTCGGCCCAACGGTGGTGGTCGTGAATGAGGGTGTCGCGAAGAACTTGTCGAGCACAACGCTGAAGGATGACGCCTATGCCTTCATCTTCAATCAGCAAGGGCTGATGGCGGGCGTGAACATCGAGGGCGCGAAGATCTCCAAGATCAAGCGCTAGGCCCGGCGGTAGCGCTCATCCCGCCGTAGCATCACGCCGTTGGCGCTGGCGATGCCGAGTTCGAGGCTTTGCGCGACGCGCCTGGCGCGATCCATGAAGTAGTCGGCCGCCTCCGGCGTGCATACGGCCCGCGCCGTCTCCTCGAACATGCCCAGCCATCGGTCGAAATGCACCGCGTCGACCGGGAGCGTCGCATGGGCCTCCATCGGACGGCCGTGATAGCGCCCGCTTGTCAACGCGAGCGACGACCAGAACGCGCACATGCGTTCCAGGTGCGCATCCCAATCCGTGATCTTCGCCGCGAACACCGGTCCCAGGACCTCGTCCTGGCGCACCCGGTCATAGAATGCATGAACCAGGCGATGAATCAGGCTTTCGTCAATGCCGTGGCGGGAGATGCCGCACCCAGCCTGACCTTGTGGCACGGATGTATAAGATGTATTCATAATACGTCTTATATACCCAACATCGCCTCGTCGTCTTGCTAAAATTGGACGCCAGATATGCAACTCACACGCTTCACGGACTATGCCCTGCGCGCCCTGATGTACCTCGGGCTGCACCGGGAGAAACTTGTGACCATTTCCGAGATCGCCCGGGTTTACGGCATCTCGGAAAATCATCTCATGAAGATCGTGCACCACCTTGCCCAACGCGGATATGTCGAAACCGTGCGCGGCAAGGGCGGCGGCATGCGTCTCGCCCGCACGCCGGATATGATCAATATCGGCGGCGTTGTTCGCGATACCGAGGACAACATGGACATCGCCGAGTGCTTCAACGCCGACAATCGAGGTTGCCCAATGCTTCCGGCCTGCGCGTTGAAGTCGGTGTTGCATGAAGCCAGCCAGACTTTTCTCGCAACCCTGGACCGCTACCGCCTGTCGGATCTGCTTCCCGGCCCAGACACCCTCAAGGCGCGGAAGCTCAAAGCCCGCCTTGCGGTCTAAACGATCTTCGCCCGATCCGCGCGCGGGAAACAGCATAAGATGCTTCTATTCTACATCTTATGTCGGTGAGCATCATGAAGCCTTTCCCCCTGCTTCTCGCAATCGCGGCGCTGGCCCTCAGCGGATGCGGAGAGTCCGTGGAAAACCAGCTGGCGCGGGGCGAACAGCTCTACCAAATCTGCAAAGGCTGCCATGACCTGCGCGAAAACAAGGCTGGCCCCTACCATTGCTGGCTGGTGGGACGCCCTGCCGCCACCTCCGTGGGGTACGCCTACTCGCAAGTCGTCAAGGATTCGGGCCTGACCTGGGACGAAAAGACCCTCGAAGCATTCCTCAAGTCGCCCCTGAGCTTCCTGCCGGGCACGAAAATGGGCTTCGCGGGCTATCACCTCGAGAACGAAAGAACCGCCCTGATCGCTTATCTCAAGAAGATTTCGACGGACCCGCAGACGTGTGCGGGGATCGCGAAGCCATAGCGATCAACGCCGATCATCCGTTCCGCAGAAATTCGGCAACCGCGAACAACGGCTTTGCCAACATCTCGCGAACTTCGGGAGCGACTTCGGCATCGTCCAAAGCCCGCGCCATGCAACTCAGCCATTGGTCACGTTCCGCGACTCCGATCGTGAATCCGCGGTGGGCTCCGACCACGCAACCGCGGTAAAGCCCGGGTCCGCCGAGCCAACCGCTCATGAATTCGAACAAGCGTTGGCGCATGGGCTCCAGATCGGGCCCGTGCATCGCACGAATGTCCGCAGCGGCAGGATCTGTGTCCATGATCTCGTAAAAGCGATCGACGATCCGACGCACCCCGGGCTCCCCACCGACCTGGTCGTACGGGCTTGTCGTCACTGGGGGTGCGGTCGCTTGGTCGCTCATAGCGTGAGTAGAGGGAACTCACAGGCGCGGGTCTTTGACTCAGGTCAATGGCGCGTCGCATCCGGCGACGCAATCTGCACTCTCACTTTCTGGAGTAGTCAATGACCGACGTTCAAGCCTGGCGCGCCAAATTGGGGGTTATCGCCCCCTCGACAAACACGATCGTTCAACCCGACATGGAAACCATGCGGCCGCCGGGGGTGACGAATCACTACAGCCGGATCTTTACGCCGAACAGCAAGGCCGTCAGCAACGAGAGTTTCATGGCGGGCACGCTGCTCATCGGCGAAAACGTGGGTGACGCCGTTAAGAGCGTCATGACCTGCGAACCCCATCACCTCGTCATGGGCATGTCCGCGATCACGTTCTACGGCGGCGTCGCCGGCGCGCGCGCTTTCCACGAGAAGATCGAAAAGACAGCCGGGATCGGATGCAGCATTGGCTCGTTCTCATGCACCGCCGCTCTCAAGGCCTATGGCGGCATCAAGCGCATCGCGTTCTTGTCTCCCTACTACCCCGTCGCGAACGAGCAAGTGCGGAAGTATTTCACCGACGAAGGATTCGAAGTTAAGGGTGACGTTCCCTTGCGCGCGCCCAGTTGGACCGGAATTGCCGAAATCACCACTGAGACATTGCGCGACACGCTCAAGGCCTTGGATGGCCCGGACGTGGATGCCATCGTCCAGGTGGGCACGAACTGCAGCATGGTGAAACTGGCCGCCACCGCGGAGTTATGGCTCAACAAGCCGGTGATCGCGATCAATACCGCAACTTACTGGCACTCCCTGCGGACCCTGGGAATCAATGACAAAATCTACGGTCTGGGCCGTTTGCTCGAAGAATTCTAGGCGAACTAATCCCTCTCGTCGCCGCGCACCGGGGCCCATCCCTGTCCGGCGACCTTCATAACCACTTCCTGGCTCGTCGCCTGCCGACGCCCGTCGGCATGGCGAACGAGTTTGTGGATGCGGAAAGTCTGGAAGCTCTCGTAACCCTCGTTCAGGGTCATGCTGTGCGCCGCCGCGAGCGCACGAACGGCCGCCATGTCCGCTTCCACATCGGCTTTCGGAAACGCACCCGCGTATCCGGCGTAGTACTTATCGAACAGCGGCAGAAGCCCGCGCCAGAACGGATGGTCGGCCAGGGCAACTTTGGTGTCCTGGAATTCGGGCGGCAGAAACGCGGAGCGATGCCCATCGATCCAGTTGGAGTAGTTCTTCGGCGGGGCGGTCCGCCAGTCGTTGCGCGTCCACCATTCCGTGAATCCGGCGTTTGGTAGAGCCAGGAGCGCCGCGATGCTGGTCGGCAAGGACGCATGATCGCGCATGAGGTCTTCCAGCCGCGCCCGGTGGATCTCCGGGAACAGGAACGTCGCTAGATAATCCGCCACGTAACCGGCGATCACCGGGGCGGCGTTGGCGTTGCCAATCACATTAGTGACGATGCGCCCCTTCGCGGCCCAGGTGCGCACGTCGCGGACCAGATACAACGCCGGGCAGCCGAGACGCGCGAACAGGTCCGGGCCGCGGTCGATGATCTTGGTGCCGATATGACCGAAGCGATGGCCGCGGGTCGCCAGCAACTTGCCGAGGGCGGTCAGGGCGTCCGCGATGGTGCCCCCGCCACCGAACAGGTCCCGCGCGTCCGGCAGGAACGTCACGAGGTCCGCGTTACGGCCGAGGTCGGCCGCTTGGGTGAAATCCACCTCGTAGAGGCAGAACACATCCGGATGCGCGTTCGCGATCGCGACCGCCGTGGAGGTGCCGCTTTTGCGGCTGCCGAGGACGACAAAGGGCTTCATGAGGCCGACATTCCAACACAGAAGCGCAGCCGTTGCGAATAGCGATCTTTCGGCGGGCTGACGTGGCCCCGTTCCCGCGCTACCCTTTGCCCATGCGAATCACATTCTCTCTCGGCGTCATCGTCGCGTTGGCCTTCGCACCGGTCGCCTTCGCGGCGGATGCCCGAACCGGCGCCACGGTTTATTTCGAGAACTGCACCAACTGTCACGGCGACGACGGCCGCGGGCCCCGGACGATCGACTTTGAAGGCCCCGCGCTTGTCGACAATGACTTCATCAAAGGCCAAAACGACGAAGAGATCGCGGAGTTTTTGAAGGTCGGGCGCGCCGCCAACGCCCCAGACAATATGTTGGGTGTCGCGATGCCACCCTTCTCGCGGATGTCGCCGGCGGACATGAAGATGCTGGTGCAGTACCTGCGCAAGCTTGCCGAGAGCAAATAGCTACTACGGCGGCCCGACGGAAAGTGGCACGGCAACGCCGTTGTCGAGCCATATCTCGAGGTCGTCGGCCATCTTCTCGGGGATTTCGAACATCGGGTAGTGGCCCACATCCTTGTAGTGGATGAGCTTCACCTGGGCCTTCGCGAAGTCCTTCGCCGCCTTGTCGCCGAGGTGGGCCGGGAGGACCGGATCGCTATCGCCCCATTGCAGCAGGATCGGTTTTTCAATCTGCGCGGCTTCCGCGATCGCGCCCTTCTTCCAGAGACCTTTCTGGTTCGCGGCGAGATACTTGCTCACGCGGCGCTGCCGGTCCGGGATGTTGTTCGTCTCGTAGTACCAGTCGACAATTTCCGGCTTGAGATTGCGGACGTCGCCCACCAGCTTCGGCAGGGTGAGATCGTAATAGAAGCGCGGATAGTAGTTCGGGAAGAAGTTGCGGTGCGCCCAGCCGATCGCCTCCACCCGCCAATCGATGCTGCGGCTCGGCGGAAGTTCGAGCGGAAGGGACGACAGCGCGAGACCGCTGATGCGCTCCGGATGCGCCGCCGCATAGACCACGGAGAGCGTCGCGCCGCTGGAGCTTGCGACGATCGTGAACTGACTGATGTTCAGATGGTCGACAACGGCGCCGAGGAGCGCGGCGGCCTTGTCCGTGCCGAAGTCTTCCTTCGGATCCGTGCTGAAGCCGTAGGGCGGCCAGTCATAGCGGATGACGCGATAGTTCTTCTTCAGGATGTCGGCGACACCGTTCCAGATGTTCAGATCGGTCATGGAGCTGTGCACCATCACGACCACGGGCCCGCTGCCCTCGTCGCGCAGGTGGACCTTGATGCCGTTGATGTCGACGAACTTAGAAGGCGGCGCGGTGTATTTGGCCAAGACATCTTCGGTCTTTGGCGCCCACAGCCCCGCGCGCATCGACATTGCGAGTGCCGCCAGCACAATGACGATAGCGACAATGAGACCAGCAATCCGTTTCATAGACTTCCCCGCGACCGCACATCCGTTGTCGCATCCTAGGGAACTCCGCGAGGTCCCACAAACGCATCGAGGCCACTACGCGCACTGTGGGCATGGCCGCCCTGTCGATTGCCATCCATCTCGCGTAAGCTCGGACGATTCTGGGAGATAATGAGAATGAATATCGATCCGTACCGTCTCGTCGCCTTCTTCCACGTGCTGATGTTCTGCTACTGGCTGGGGGCGGACCTGGGCGTATGGCTGTGCGGCCGCGCCGCACGCCGGAAGGACCTGAGCGACGACGCCCGTGCCGCGGTCCGCAAGGTCGGCCACCTGATCGACATGGGCCCGCGTTCGGCGCTGGTGCTCATTCTGCCGGCAGGCCTGATCCTCGCGTCTCAGTACGGCATGCCCGTGCAGGGCCCGGCGCTGATCGCGGCGGTGCTGGCGTGCCTGGTGTGGCTAGGGATGGTCTGGACCATTTTCCGTCAGCCGCAATCGCCCCTGGGGAAGACGCTGTGGAAGATCGACATGTCCGTCCGGGCGGTTCTCATGGTGGTGTTCATCGGGTTCGGCATTTCCTGCTTGATCACGGGCGCGCCGATTTCCGACAACTGGCTCTCCGCCAAGATTCTGGTGTTCGGCCTTATCCTGCTGGACGGCATTTGGCTGCGTATCGCGCTGTTCCGCATGGAAGCGCTGGCCCGGGCCGGCAAGGCGCCGCCGGTCGGCTCGCCACCGAGCGCGTTGCAGAAAAGCCTGATGGCGTCGGTGATGGCGATCTGGGCGTTGGTGGCGATCGCGGCCTTCTTAGGCGTCGTCAGGCCCTTCTAGGGCCGAGACATTTTTCCACGGCGGCCAGAAGCTCCGCCTTCAGGACCGGCTTGGTGAGGACAGCCTTCGCGCCGAGGATGCGGGCGATGTTGAGGATTTCAGCGCCCCCGGCCGCCGTGCCGCCGCCTGAAATCGCGATCACCGGAAAATCGGGCCGGAGGGTGCGCAGTTCGCGGATCACTTCCAGGCCGTCCTTTTCCGGCATGAACATGTCCATCACCGCGAGGTCGGTCGGATGAGCCGCGATACTTTCCATGCCCATCTTGCCGTCGGTGGCGATCCGGACCGCATGGCCGCCCGAGGTCAGGAAGGCGGAAATCATGCCCGCCACGACCTTGTCGTCGTCGATCACAAGAATGTTGGCCATCGCCACCGCTTGCGTAAGAGGCCGCCGCTCGGGCTATCCTAGCGCAGACGGACCGGGTGCGGGGGAACGCAAATGTTCACATCGAAGAAAATTCTTGGACTGGTCGCCGCTGGCGCTCTGGCCGCGCAGTGCTCCGCGCCGCCGCCCAAGCCGACCGCAGCGATACTCGTCCCCGGACAATCGAACAAGGGCGAGATCGTGCGGCGCATCAACGGCCTCGACTTCAATCGCATTGACGGCAAGATCTACGCCACCAGCACGACGGCCGAAGTGATCTACCGCGTCGATCCCAAGACCGGGGATGTGGAGATCGCCGTGCCCGCGCCTTACGGCGAAGGCGACGACATCGCGGTTGGGCCCGACGGAGCGCTGGCCTGGACCGCGCTGGCGTCCGGCGAGATGCGCTACATGAAACCCGGCGGCGAGGTGCAGGTGCTGGACAAAACCGTACCCGGCATCAATCCGGTCGCGTTCAGCAAGGACGGCCGACTGGTCGCGGCGCAGGCCAACCAAGGCCACGCGCTCTATGAGTACGACCCGACCGGCGCGAAGCCGCGGCGCACGATCCTGCAGGACATGCCGGACCTGAACAGCTTCGCCTTCGGCGCGAACGGACTGCTCTATGCGCCGCAGCGCGGGGGCAAGGCTGTGGAGATCGACATCGACAAGGGAAGTTTGCGAGTCATCTCCGAAGAAAACGGCGGAGCGGTCAAGGTCGATAGCGACGGGCAACTCATCACCATCTCCAAGCACGAAGATCTGGTCCGCGTGGACCCGAAGACCGGCGCATCGACGGTGATCGCCAAGATCACCGGCGGCGTCGATGGGTTGTCGGTGGGCCCGGACGGCATGGTTTATGGGTCGAGCCCGAGCGAAAGCAGCATCTTCGCGATCGATCCCAAGACCGGCGAGCGGCGCGATGTGGTGCGCGGGCGGTTCTCGAACCTCGGCGGCGTGGCGATGATCGAGCAGGACGGCGCGGAAATCCTCCTCGCCGCCGATCCCTGGGGCTTTCGCAACGTGAATCCCGCCACCGGCGACGTCACGAAAGTCGAGACCCGGGGCCTGCGCGCCGGCGGCTCATCGGATTTGGCCGTCGGAAGCGACGCAATCGCGCTGTCGAATGTGCGCCTCGGCGTCGTACAGAAACTCGCGCGCGGATCGGAAAAAGTCCAGTTCGAGACCAAGGACATCAAGACACCCTACGGCGTCGCCCTGCTGGATGACGGCGCCGTGGCGGTGGCGGATATCGTCGGCAAGCGCATCGCGCGCGTCGACGACAAAGGGGTGACGACGCTTGTCGACGGCTTTCAAGGCCCGGTGGGGCTTGCACGCGACGGGGGCACCCTGCTGGTGACGGACGCTCTCGCCGGCACCCTCACCCGGATCGATATGAAAAGCGGCCAGAAGACAGAAATCGCAGCCGGCCTGAAGGGGCCGGAAGGCGTGGCGATGATGAAGGACGGCCGGATCGCGGTCGCGGAGACCGGCGCGGGGCGCTTGGTCGCCATCGACCCAAGGTCAAAATCGCAGCAGACGCTGGCGGACGCCCTGCCCTTCGGCTCCCACATCACCGCCACCGCGGACGGTGTTGGATTGCCGGCGGGTGTCGCCGTCGGCAAGGACGGATCGGTTTATGTCTCCTGCGACGGGGACTTCAGCATCCGCAAAATCAGTTTCGGGAAATAGAGAATGGCGGAGCGTGGGCAGCGCTCCGCCATTTCGTCTCGCCGGATGTAATTACCAGGTGCGGACGATGCGCCGCGTGGTGCGCTCGACGACAACCGGATGCTCATTGACGATGCTGTAGCTATAGCGCGTCGGCTCGGGCACTTTGATCGTCGGCGGCAAGTCGTAGACGGTCACGGTCTGCGGCAATTCAGCGCCGACACGCACCTCGATCTTGGGATCGGTGATCGGGTCATACTTCTTCGTGGTCGAATATTCGCGGAACACGGTGCCCTGGTCATTTGTCCAGGTCGTGGTGGTGGTCGTACTGGTCTGCGCCAGCACAACCGTGCCGCTCGACGCAATCATCGCCGCGGCAACGGCCGTAAGAAGTGACTTTTTCATTATGGTAGCTCCTCTCCGGTTGAGTCCCATGCCAGCAGCATCGAACCATCGCCGGAGAACGGACCCGCGCGGGAAGATGTTCCTTTGCGGCCATTACGGATTGCCAACGGAACCACGCGTGCCCGCAACGGTTCGGCGCGCGCGCGTCGTTCAATCCATCGGTTGAGGCCTCGCAATATCGGTGCACCCGGTTAAAATGCCGCGCATCGGGGGAACGTCTCACGTGGCGACGCTGCAAGACATCATCGATGCGGGGAATGCCGCGCTGCGCGAGGGGCGAACAGCCGACGCGGGCGCCCTGTTCGAATCCGCTGCCGCACAGGCGCCGGACGAGCCGACCCTGTTGGCTACGCTCGCCAGCGCATTCGCTTCGCTTGAAGACTGGCCGCGCGCGGCGGATTTCGCGGTCCGCGCTTGCGCGTTCCTGCCCGGCGCACCGCCGGAACGCGGGGTCACGGTTTGCCTCACCGCGCTGTATTCGCTGTATCGCGCGGGGCGCGGCGAAGAACTGCAGCAACACGCGGCGGCGATCCGGGCCTATCTCATCGGTCTGCTCGAGCGCGAGGGCGATGAGAAAGCGCTACACGCCCTCGCCGACCACGTCTTCCGCGCCGCCATCCTTGCCCGTGACGGCGAGGTAGGCGTGGAATGGATGGGCCGCATTTTCACCGATAGCGCGATCCCGATTGCCGAGGCCGCCGTGTCCGACAGCGCGACGCTTGCGGATTGGTGTGCGAGATCGGGGACGACCTTCCACACGCTCATTCCCGCCCAACACATTGTCGCCCGTAACGGCTCGACCCGCCTGGAGGTCACCGCGGAACCGGTACGGGTGGCGATTGTGCCCGGCGGTGAGACCTTGTGCGGATGGGGTTTCATCGTCACGCAAGAACGCCTTGTGCTCGCGGACAGCGGACACAATCCACTCGCACGCAACGAAGTGATCTGGCTCCCGCACGTGCCATATCTCGAGGTCAATCGCGTATTACACCCGTGGTCCACAGCCGTGCAGGAGATCGACGCGGACGTGATCTATCTGCCGGGACCGATCCAGTTTCACATCGGGCACTGGATCGTCGACTTTCTAACGCAGCTCCATGCCCTGACACAGTCGGCGTTTCGGCACTACAGCCTCGCGATCCCTCGGGAACTGCCGCAAAAAAATCGCGACCTCCTCGCATTGTTCGGCATCGGGGCCGACCGCCTGGTCGAATGCACCTTCGGCGCACGCTACCGGTTTCGAAACATCGCGGCATTTCAGCGGCGGGATTCGCCCACGCTCACACTGCCGCAAATCCGCTGTCTGAGGGACGCGATGGGCCCGCCGGCTGCGCTCCCGCCCCCCCAGCGCCGCGTCTTCCTCACCCGTTCCGTGCCGACACGCAAGATCACCAATCAGGCAGAACTCGACGCCACCCTTGCCCGCTACGGATTTGCCGCCTTCGATCTGGCGACGGCCTCCATCGCCGAACAGCGGGCGGTCCTGGGGGAGACTGAGATCGCGATCAGCGTGTTCGGATCGGATCTTTTGGCGGTGCTGTTCATGCAGCCGCACGCCGACTTCATCGAGCTGAAGTACCGGCCCGACCTCGTCTCTCACATGGACATCATGTTCAGCGCCCTGTCCGTGAATCACCACCTTCTGATGTGCCCGCCCGCGGCAAGGCCCGGAGCGCAGCGCATGAAGAAGGACAATGACTTCGCCGTGGATTGCGCACAGCTGGCGGCGATCCTCGACGAAATCGCCGCGCGCAAGAAGCGCGGACAAGCCTGTCAGGAACCTCTCGACATCCAGGTTCGGGACGTCCCTCCTCCCTCAAAGGCAAGCGCATGACTCTCTTCATTGAAGTCGTCGGCTGGATCGGGGTCGTCCTCATCCTGAGTTCCTACGCGCTCCTCTCCCTCGACAAGCTGAGCGCCAAGTCCCCCACTTACCAATGGCTCAACGTGGTTGGGGCAGCCGGCTTCATCATCAATAGCGGCTGGAACGGCGCCATTCCGTCCGCGGTCTTGAACGTGATCTGGATGGGCATTGGCCTCTTTGCCCTTTGGAAGATGCGGCCGGCGCGCTAGTCGCCCCACTACCGTGAGGTGCATCGCCTACGGTTCTTGTGACGCGGCTGTGACCCCCGTGACAAACCTGGGAACAGGCGATCCGCACAGGCTTCAGACACCTTGTACAGCCGAGACATGCCGCACGCGGCGGCCAACAAGGTGCAAAAAATGGGCCGAAGGAATTTCAAACGGGGGGCAGCGCTCACGATCGCGCTTTTGCTCGTGGCCAGCGTTCCCGCCACCGCTCCGTTTGCCTTCAATAGCGAATTCGATCTGTCCGCGCTGTTCGCCAGATTGTGGGCTCCCGCCGCGCCGGCCCTGCCGGCCGCGGACCGCGACGCGCTCAATCGCTGGGCGGCGGAGATGGTCGCCGGGCGTGAATTCGCGCTGGAGTCCTCCCCGCTCCTTCAGTCCGACCATCTCGTCGACTTCGCCTTCAGCAGTCAGGCCATGCCCGTCGGCTATGTCACCGCGCCTGTCTTTGGGCATGCCAGGGCAATGGTCGAGGCGGTTCGCTTTCAAGACCTTCCACAGCCGCCGCCGCGCATTCGCCTCATGAATCTCCCTGCGCTCGCGCGTGTCTCCGCGAGCAGCGGCAACGGCGTCTCGGCCGGTGGGGAATCCCAGGGTGCTGACGATGCCGGTGGCCCGCCGGCTGTCGGCCCAGCGGTCGAGACGCCGAACACCGAAGTGACGGCGGACGTGGCAGCCGACGTCATGACGGAGATAGACGTGGCCGATGCCTCGTCCATGCCGCAGCATCTCCCGTCGCCCGGCGCGCTGTCGTTGCTTGCACTCGGCGTGATCGGACTCTTGAGCCGGAGGACGCGACGGCGCGTCTAGAGCTGCGCCACGGGCAGACAGCGCTTCACCGCACTGCGGAGCTGGTCTGCCAGAATTGGCTTAGACAAGATTTCCTGCGCGCCAAGAGATTTCGCCAATCGCAATGCATCGTTACTCGAGAGCGAGCCTCCGCCGGAGATCGCGATCACCGGCAGGTCCGGCCTCAGCACGCGCAGTTCCCGGATGGCCTCGAGGCCGTCCTTCTCCGGCATGAAGAGATCCGTCACAACGATGTCAGGGGGGTTGGCGGCGACGCTGGCCATGCCATGCATCCCGTCATACGCGGTCTCGACGATGTGCCCGTCATTTTTCAGGAATATGGCAAGGCTTGCCGCGACGACCTTGTCATCCTCGATCAGAAGAATCTTGGCCACAGCAGTCTCCGCATAGAACGGATGCTCTACCCTAACCAAAGGCGAATATGCGCGAAAGTAAAAGGGGCGTCTGCCAGTGTACGGTCGTGTAATGTTACACTCCCGCCATGCGGCTGCCGCAAATAGCCCCTACGTCTTCCGGTGTTGGAAGACGACGGAGATGCACAATGCTGAAATCACTTTCCGCAGCCGTGCTTGCCGCACTCCTGGCAGCCCCGGCCTTTGCCGCCGAACCGGCAATCAATTGGAATCCAAGCCCGCAAGCGGCATCCGCGCCACAAGCGCGTATCCCCTTCGCGCGCCAGGGCGGGATCGATAATTGGACAGTCATAGACGAGAAGACTCTTTACGTCCAAGACCGCCATCGCCAATGGTATCGCGCGGATTTGATGGGTCACTGCATCGGACTGCGCTTCGCGCAACGCATCGGCTTCAAGTTCGAGGTCGACGGCAGCTTCGATAAATTCAGTTCGATCCGCTATGACCGCCAGAACTGCCCGCTCACCTCGCTCACCAAGAGCGATCCGCCCCCAGGGTTCAAAGGCAAGCTGAGCCGGGAAGCCGCTACTCAGAATCCGGAAACTCGCGGTCCTTCGTAAGCTCAATCTTGAAAGCGTCGCGTGAGGCGGGCCGGCGTCCGCGTCGGCCCGCCGCATTGACGGCTTAGCTGGTCACCAACACTTTGAACCCGCCGAAGATCATCCGCTTGGCGTCGAACGGCATCTTCTTCGGATCCATCATATTGGCGAGGCGCTTGTCTTTCATCACCTTGGCAATCACCGCGTCACGGTGCTTGCGGTTCTTGTAGACGATGTATGAGAAGAAGACCGTTTCGGTGCTCTTCATTTTCACGCTGCGGGGAAACGAGGTGATTTTCCCGACGGGCGCGTCGTCGGCGGCGCATTCCTTGTAGTCCAGTGCCCCATGATCCATCCACACCTTGCGGCCTAGCCGCGCCATCTTGAGATAGGCCTGCACCTTCTTCTTCGGCACGGGCACGATAAATCCGTCGACATAAGCCATGGCATTTTCTCCAATTCCAAAACGATTCGCCGGGAGTTTGCCATAGGGAGGATGGCCCGATCATCACGGCTCGGCGAGAATAACCCCGACGCCGCTTGCGCTATGTCGCTGCCGTATCTCGCAAAAATATTTTTCGCGAAAGGCAACCTCTAGGCGTGGGTAGCCACACGCGCCGGACCGGCCATTTTTCGATCAATTCCATCCGCTAATGCACTGGCAAAACGAAATATTCGAAAGCATCGAAATATCGTTTCGGGTCAAATCGGCTTGATGGCTTCTGCTTTCGCTCGCGCAGGGTTCCCCTCATAATCGCGCCAGGCCCAGCGCGCCGCGCGGCCTCCAGGGGAACGTATCTGTGGCGAGAGAAACGGTACCGATCGACCCGCTTGAAGGTCGAGATCCCCTTGGACCCCATCGGAATCGCATGATGTTCCCGCTGGCGTTGGCAGGGGCTGGGTTCCTGACGCCGTTCGTCATCAACGACTTCATCACCGGCCGCTACGCGCTGGGCGTGGCCCTGCTCGCCGTGGTGCTGGCCTTTGCGGTCGACGCCTGGGCGATCAAGGTTCAACGCAACCCCCCGATCCCGTATCCGGTCCTGCTGATCCCGATGATCGCCGCCATGGGCCTCTCGTTGTCCCAGCAGGGAATCTACGGCGCCATGTGGGCATTTCCGGCGGTGCTGTTCTTTTACTTCGTGCTGCCGCGCCTCCTCGCCAATATCGGCAGCGCCACGCTCCTTGTCGCGTCCGCAATCTTCATCAACAACCTCTTCGGCGGCGACGTAACGATCCGATTTGTCTTCTCGCTCGCACTGACAATCGTGATCATCAACATCGTGCTGAACGTGATCAGCAGGCTGCAGCAGGAATTGCTCGATCAGGCGGTGACCGATCCCCTCACGGGCGCATTCAACCGTCGTCACATGGAATCAACCCTGGCGGATGCCATGGAGCGCAACCGGCGCGTCAAGGCGCCCGCGTCGGTGCTGCTGGTCGACATCGATCACTTCAAGAAGATCAACGACGAGTTCGGCCACGACATGGGGGACAGGGTGCTGAAAGGTCTTGTCGCCCTCATTACCCAGCGGTCGCGCAAGCTCGACAAGGTGTTCCGCATCGGCGGCGAGGAGTTCCTCCTCTTCTTGCCCGATACCAAGATCACGGACGCGGTGGCTCGCGCGGAACTTCTGCGTACGCTTATCTCCGAGGCGGAGTTGATGAAGGAGCGGCCAGTTACGGTTAGCGTGGGCGTGAGCGAACTCATGGGCGACGCCACCCGCGAGGCATGGATCAAGCGCGCTGACGAGGCTCTCTACGTCGCCAAGCAGACCGGCCGAAACAAGGTCGTCACGGGCGCTCCGCCCCCGCATGGCGAGCCCCCGGTTTCCGCCGCCGAGACCGCGGCCGCCTGACGCTTCGCCCGGGCGCGAAACGAATTCCGTTCCGCAACGTTTAAGAGCATGACCCGGCACATTCGGCGCCGGCTAACGCGGAATCACGCCATGCTCACTGGGCCCAATAGCCTTATCGGCCTGATCGTCCTGATCGCCGACATCTATGCGATCATCAGTATCCTGGGGAGTGGGGCCAGCAATGGCAACAAGGCCCTGTGGGTGATCATCATCGTCCTGCTGCCGGTGATCGGGTTCATCCTGTGGTATTTCCTGGGCCCCAAGGGCAGCCGTCGCCTGGCGTAATTCTCGATACCTTCGCGGCTTGAGGGTTTACCGAAACCGCACGAACCGTGCACAGTGTGCCTTCACCCCAGGAGGCATCATGCAGCACGAAACCATTCGCGGACGGCTCCTCTACACGTCGAAGAAGAAAGAGATTCTCGACAAGGTCCGCGGCGGCGAGACCTACATCATCACCAAGCATGTCGATGGGCGCCGCACCCTGCGTGCCCATTGCTCCATCGACGAGAACCCGCCGCGGGTACTGCGGGATTCCATCGTCAATTTCGACAAGAACTGGCAGCCGCGCGAAGCCTTCGTGCAGATCACCGTGGATGAAGCGTTCGTCGGGTCCGCCTGGTACCGCTTCACCGACAAAACGGCGGAATGCGAAGGCTTCACCCAGAAGGAAGGCCGCTTCTCGACCCGATTCGAACACGATGGGCCCATCGCGTACTTCGGCACCCACCCGATCCAAGCGGATGGGCAGCACCTGAATTGCTACGACCTGTCGAAGGGGCCCGGCACGCAGGTCACCCCACCCTCCTATATGTGCTCGCTGCACCATCGCGGCGCGGACGGCCCGGTCTTGATCAGGCGTCCCATCGGCTCCACGCAGAACTTCATCGGCAAGGAACGCATCACCGTGAAGGCCGGCACCTTCGATGCGCTGCACTTCGCCTGGGGTACGAACCACGATGACAACTACATGGGCACGGACGTCCATCCGCCATATCACCTGTGGGTGACGGACGATGGCGACTACATCGTGCTCAAGGCGCACGTGACCGGCTACATGCAGACCTACTACGAGCTCGTCGAACTCGAGCGCCGTATGAACTTCTTCTAGACTGCGAGAATTGGGGGATTGCCAATGCGCTTCTTCATCGTCGGTTTGATCGCCGCCCTGATCGGGAGCGCGCAAGCGCGCGATCTCGAGCGGGCAGCGCCCGAGAGTGTCGGCCTGTCGCAAGCGGCCATGGCGAAGCTCAAATCCGACATGCAAGCGATGGTGGACAGCGGCCATCGCGCCGGCATCGTCTATGCCGTCGCACGCAAAGGCAAACTGGTCGCCTTCGAGACCCTTGGGAAGCGCAACGTCGAGCGCAACCTGCCAATGACGGCCGACACACAGTTCCGTCTCTACTCCATGACGCGCGCAGTATCGGCCGCGGCGATCCTGACGCTTGTCGACGAAGGAAAGCTGCGACTGGACGATCCGGTGTCCAAGTACATCCCCGCGTTCGGCAACATGCCGGTGATCAAGGCCCTGGACGCCGAAAAGATCACCACCGAGCCCCAGCGAACACCGATGACGGTGTTCCACCTGTTCACCTACACGTCGGGACTGGGCTACGCGCGCGATTGGCCGCGCAGCGTGGGCATGGACCAGCGAGACATCCTGGATCTCAACGGCACCATTGCCGACGGCATGGGCAAACTCGCCAAGTACCCGCTGATGTATCAGCCGGGGGCGAAGTGGCATTACGGCTTCTCGAGCGACGTGCTGGGGCGCATCGCTGAAGTTGCCTCCGGCGAGCGCCTCGACCAGTTCATGCGCAAGCGCCTGCTCGACAAGCTCGGCATGACGAACACTGACTTCTCGGTCCGGGAGGGCAAGCGCGACTTGCTGGCCGACGCCTATGCCCCGGATGCGAGCGGAAAAATCGGTAACGTTTCCGCCAAGCTACCGCCCTCTTCCAGCTACGACAAACCGGGGACGTTCTTCTCCGCCGGCGGCGGATTGGTTTCCACGGCCGGCGACTACCTTCGCTTCTGCCAAATGCTGCTCAACGGCGGCCAGCTCGACGGCGTGCGCGTGCTCAAGGCGGAGACCGTCAAGAACATGCTCACCCGGCACACGACGGCGGACCAAGGCCTGGTGAACTGGTACGACCCCAAGCCCCAGACCCTTTGGAAGGGATACGGCTGGGGATTGGCGATCGGCGTGCGCGCGGAAGACTCCGAACACGCCGTGCCCGGTTCGGCCGGCGACGTGGGCTGGGGCGGCCTTGCCAATACCCACTTCTTCCTCGATCCCAAGGAAGAACTCACCGCGGTCGCGATGAGCCAATACCTCGGGCCGGAGGAGCCCAATCTCGGCATCCTGCTGCGCAAAGGCGTCTACGCGGCCCTGGGGAAATAGCCTAGTCTGCTCCCTGAGGGAGGCCCGAGCATCGTCGGGCCAAGGGATTCGGGGACGTGGCTTTGTTCGGTCGGGACGGCAGGCTGCTGCCGGGGGTTATCCTAATGCTTGCGCTGCTTGGCCCCATGCAGGCCGCGGCGCAGCGCACCAATGAAAACGCGGTGGCCGAAGCCGGCGATGCGTTTGGGACCACCGTCGGGACCGAATCCATCGGGCTCTACAGTTCATCGAGCGCCCGTGGCTTCAATCCGAGTCAGGCCGGCAATCTCCGCATCAATGGCTTGTACTTCGACCAGGCGGGATCTCCGAACAACCGGCTTATTCGCGGCAACACAGTCCACGTCGGCATTAGCGCGCAAGGCTATCCCTTCCCTGCGCCCACGGGCGTGGTGGATTTCGACTTGCGCGTTCCCGGCGGCAAGTTCGTGACCAGCGTGCTGACCGGTCACGGCGCGGTCCTCAGCTACCCGCGATCCTTTGTCGAGATCGACACGCAGATTCCGGTCGTCAAAGACGTCCTCAGCGTCGGTGGCGGTTTCGCCTACCAGCAGAATCAAGCACGCCAGAACGCGGTCGGCGACGACAACTATATGGCCAGCATGATCATCCGCTGGAATCCAAGCGACGCGATTTCGGTTACGCCGTTTTGGAGCGGCACAAAAGGCGGCGCGACGAGCGGCGACAGGCCGCGCGTGTTCATTGGCGACAGCACTCCCCCAACCTACCGCCAAGCGGACCTCGGCAGCCCGGAGTGGCTCTATTATGGATACGTGCAGCAGAACTACGGCGGTGTCGCCAATATGGACCTGCCGGATCGCTGGAAACTGGCTGCCGGCGTCTTTCGGTCCGACAACTCCAGTCCCAAGACGTTCACCGCATTCCTCCTCAACACCAACACCCTGGGCGAAGGCGACTACGCCATCGAGGGATTGCCGTCGCGGTATGTACGATCGACATCCGGAGAGGTTCGCCTTTCGAAAATCTATACGGGCCCCGTGCGCCGGCATTCCGTGTCTTTCAACGTGCGCGCCCGCGACCGGAAGAGCACGTTCGGTGGCGGCGATCTTCGCAGATTCGGCCGCGCGACGATCGGATCGATTCCCATCCTCCCCCAACCGGTCTTCCGGTACGGCATCCCTACCGCCTCCCACGCCAAACAAATCATCGGCGGCGCGGCCTATGACGGGGTGTGGCGCGGTGTGGGCCAACTCAGCCTTGGGGTGCAGAAAACGAAGTATCAGCGCACGGTGACCGCGAGCGGCGGAGCACCGGTCACCGGACGCGATTCCCCATGGCTCTACAACGCGGGCACCGCGATCTATGTCCTGCCGGAACTCGCACTCTATGCCGGCTATACCCGCGGTCTCGAGGAGCTCGGAACCGCGCCCGGGAACGCACTCAACCGGGACGAAGGGGTGCCCGCGGCCCTGACCCGCCAAATCGATGCCGGCGTGCGCTATCAGATCCGGCCCAATCTCCAGCTCGTCGTCGGCGGCTTCATGATCGACAAGCCGTACTACGGGCTCGATCCGAACAGCATCTTCCGCGAACTCGGCGACATCCGCCACACAGGCTTAGAGCTTTCCCTGACTGGGACGCTCACCGATGAACTCACCGTCGTTGCGGGCGCGGTCGCCTTGCGCCCGCGCATCACCGGCATTTCGACCACCGGCGCCGCAACGCGACTGATCGCGGTCGGGCCAACGCCGCGCCTGCTGCGCGCGAACTTCCAATATCGGCCGCGACGTGTATCTGGCCTCGCCCTAGACCTGAAGGTCGAGAGCATTTCGTCCAGCTATCTCAACGTCGCCAATACGCGCCGCCTGCCCGGCACGGTGACGGTGGACGCGGGCGTGCGGTACACCACCAAGCTCTCGGGCATTCCGATGCGGTTTCGACTGCAAGGCAGCAACCTAACGAGTGCCTTCTACATCACGCCGCAATCTTCGGGCCAGATCATGGCGTCGGAACCACGGCGCGTGGAATTCACAATCGCGGCGGATTTCTAGGCGGTTAGCGGACGCTGATCGTCCTGGCGCCGGCGAACGCGGCCGCGTCGCTGCCCTCTCGCCCGATGACCGCATCCCACGACATCCCGCGCGCGGTATCGATATCGACCGCCCGCAGGTGCCGATTGAGTCCCATGGCATTCGCTTCCATGACAGAGAGCGCGTCGGTCTCCAGCGTGAACAATGTGAAGCGATGAAGATCGGCGGTGTCTGCGGCCACCCGTCCCGATACCCCAGGCAACAACAGCACTCTGGGACTCTCAACGATACGATTGATCTCTTGCAGCGATTCGTAGAGTTCGAGATGCGGCTGCACGGCGTCGAGGGATGCGCGCGGCCGCTGCAGGCGCGGCTCATGCATCAATGAGAAATTCGGTTCGTCCTGGCCGTTCTCGACCACGCGCCAGAAGCGCGCGACGGTCGCACTCCGCGTGAGATTCGCCGCGAATTGATTCTGCCCCTGTTGGGCGATCACAAACGCATCCCGCGGTGTCGCCAGATAGCGATCGAGTTTCGCGCAGAGATCATAGATGTCATCGAACGCGGCGTAGTGCTCGCCCTCGCGATAGAATGTACCCACACCCGCGAGTTCCGACAGTCGGTCCGTCAGCAGGAAGCCGCCCGCCGCCGGCACCTCGAAAAAGCGCAGGTTCGCATCGCCGTTGAGGGAAACATTCAGGGAGATGAGGCTTGCGCTGTAGTGGCCGGCGAGTTCTTCCGGCGGGCACAGGAGATGGCGCAGCGGGTATCCGCGGCGTTTCAATTCATCAAGATAAAGGCGCCGGCGCGCATGGGATTTGTTCAAGTGCCCGACCACGACAATTTCGCGGCGCCGTTCCTGCGAGAAAGCGTGCGTTTTCGCATCGGCGACGATTCCCGGCAGCCAGTGCACCGCGCCCGCGCCCGCTTCCGCGAACCAATGGGCATGCTGACGCTTCTCCGCGAAGATCACGTCGAACCGCTCACGCGCGGCGTATTGCAGGATCGTCGAAAGGCCGCTGCCGTGTTGGGTATCCCCAAGAATGAGCACCTTGCGGCCCGGAAACGCGGCCACGTTGCGCGGCGTGAGGCCAGGCATGCACCAGTGCACGAAGACGTCGGCCTCCCGCGCGCCTGGGATGTTGTCCATGACCTTCGCCAGGTCCGGTTCGCCGGACAAGGTCGGGAACGATTGCCGCGTGCCGTCGGCAAGTTCCAAACCAACGAACGGTCCGACGGAAATCTGACGGTCGCTGAAGCGCACGGTCGGCACCAAGGTGGCTCCGCCCGCCGGCTGGATCATGAAGACGGATGGTTCAGCCATGATTCAACAACACCGGCGCATTCCAAGGATCGAAAGCGGCAAGACGGTTCGTTTCCTTCTCAGGCCGCAAGAAGGCCGTCGCATTTTCGTTGAGCATGGCCGCCACAAAGGAAAATGTGCTGTTCGAGATGGCCAGGCGATCCGCTTGGGTCAGGATATGGAAGTCCGACAGGAACTCCGCCCCTGCAAGGGGGAGCCCAAGGCCGGCGGCGGTGACGGGGCTATAGCGCGCGAACGTGGCCACCAGGGTCGGATCATCCGTCGCAATGTATAACAGCGGGCGATCCAGTTCAGGCCACACGGTCTCGAGCCACGCGAGATACCACGCCACGGGCGCGATCCAGAACTGGTCGTGGCCCACGAAGTCGCCGCGCCGCAGATGCAGCGCCACCAGGGTGCCATGCGGCGGCAACGCCCGACGCCATTCCTCAAATCGCGCGGCGATCGCGGACCGCGGGGGGAAGAAGGCGCGGGCCTGGGCACGAAACGATTTAATCGGGCCGGTATGACCGCAGAAGAATCCCTGAAAGTCGCGACCGGCAAGGGCCGTCGCGGGGTCGCCGCCGACGGCAGCCATGATGTCCGTGTCCTGCTCCGTCACCGGCGGCAGGACCGCGCTCACAACCGGATCGTCGATCAAGTAGAGATCGCGCCCGATCCAATCGGGAAACTCCGCCTCGATCCCGTGCCGCTCCGCATAAAGACGGGTGACGGCATACTGCAGAAGCTGATTGGCGAAGCGGCCGCTGAATCCGAGTTTGCCGCAACTCACCCCAGGCCCGGCCTTGCGCGCCCGTGGCGGTGGCGGCGCTCCGAACTGGCGGCGCAGGAGAAGCATGGCGCGGCGGGAGAACGAAAGGCCCATGCCGGGATGGTGCGCACTGATGTCCTCGTAGACCTTCAGGGCCTCGTCGCTGCGCTCCGCGCGTTCGAGGATTTCGCCGAGAGCGAACTGGGCGGCGGAATAGTCGGGAACGGTCGCGACGATGCGGCGCACGACTTTCTCCGCTTCGGCCAGTTGGCCGCGTGCGATCAGGTCTTCCACTTTTTGCAACGCGTCCGCCGCGCTGACGCTGGCCATGTGCTCACTCCGGCGCCGCACGTCCCGCTGCGTCGCCGGTGCAAGGTAAGGGGCGCGGGCGGGTGCCCGCAACCCTTTCAAGTCTTGGCATTTTAGCCCTTCAGCGCGCCGTCCGGATCCTTGGCGATCGCCGGATATTTCGCTTCGGTGAGCTGACGCCAACTGGCCGGCATGTCGGCGTACTTGAACACCTTCCGGCCGAAACCCCGACCGATGAAGTTGCCGGGGTGCCCGTCCATCTCCAGCCAGGCAGACCAGGTGTTGAGATCGTTGAAGGTCATCTGCGAGGGCGGGTTTTTGACGGCCGGGTTCATCACGTCGGACGCCTTGCCGGAGTAGGTGAACCAGTCGTTCACCTGAACGAGCGAACTGGACCCGCCCATGCCTTCCGAACGCGCGCCGACGGACTTGTTGGCGGCCATCGCAGCACCGGCGCTGGAATCCGGCATCATGCGGATGTCGAGGTCGCCGTTGATGAACACCTCGCCGTTCTCGACCCAGGCCCGCTTGGTGTTGACCTTGGTCTCCACCTTCATACCGGGCACGCGCATGCCGTCGAGCTTGAGGCCCGTGGGCTCGTGCTGGCGCGTGGTCGGCTTGGGCGCCTTGTACGGCACCTTCAGCGTCTTGCCGGTCCAGGGATTGTTGTAAGTCTCGAGCAGCTTGCCGCTCTCGATATCGGTGAAGAAGTCGACGCTGAGCGACGTGACCTCGTAGCGTCCCTCGCCCAGGTCCTTCGCGCGGAAGAACGAACCGGCGAGGATGTTCCACATGGGTGTGAGTTTGCTGTCCACCATCCCGTAACGGATGAGGTGGAGCCAATGGAACGTAAGCTGGTCGTTCGCCGACCAGCCCAGCTTTCGGTAAGCAAGGCCTGTGTGGAGGGGATTGCTTGGATCGAACGCCGGCGTGCTCGCCGCCGAAGCCGATCCTCCCGCGAACGGTGTTGCGGCCAATGCTCCTAACAACGCTCGACGGTCCATGGTCCCCTCCCTCAGGATGACGAAAGCTTAGCCTTTGAGCGCTCCGGCCGGATCCTTGACGATGGCCGGGAACTTGCTCTCGCTGATCTCGCGCCAGGTCTTGGGCATGCCCGCGATGTTGTCGGTCTTGCGGCCGAAGCAGCGGCTGTAATAGTTACCGGAACGATCACCCATCTCCAGCCAATCCGGCCAAGTGTTGAGATCGCTGAACGCCTGCCCCGCGGGCGCGGAGGTGACCTTGGGGTTGGCGACATCCTTGACGGAGCCGAAGAAGGTCGACATGTCGTTGACCTGGAAGACCTTGCCGCCCTGCGTCGTCGGCTCGCCGCGCAGGGAGGTATCGCCGCGCACCCACACGTCGTTGCCTTCGATCCATGCCGGGCCGGTGGCGCCGACGCGCTTCACCGTCATCCCGGGGCGCTCGAACGGCGGCACCTTGAGTCCGGACTTATCATAGATGCGCTTGCCCGGCTTGGGCGGGGCGTAGGACACCTTCACCTCTTTGCCGGTGTAGGGATTGCGGAAGGTCTCGAGGAACTTGCCGGTGGCAATATCCGTGTACCAATTGAGACCGAGCGACGTCACCTCGTAGCTGTCGGCATCGACATCGCGCACGGTGAAGATCGTGCCGATGTGCATATCCCATAGCGGCGTATAGGCGCTGTCCACGAGACCGGAGCGCGTGCCCATCATCCACCAGAAGTGCACCTTCTCGTCGTTGGCGTGGGACAGCTTGCGCAGGATCAGCACCATGTCCTTTACCGGATCGAGTGCCGCGGCGGCATCCGCACGCGTGATGATCGCCGGCGCCGCGACGGCGCCCGCCATGAGTCCAAGCGCTCTTCTGCGTTTCATGATTATTGCCCCCTGTACATTGCGATGTGGTCGTTGATGAACTGGTCGAGCGAGGTCGGCGGACGGCCGAGAAGTGTCTGGATCGTGTCGGTCGGCTTTGCGAGCCCGCCGCCGACGCCCTCTTCGGTGAACAGCTCGCAAACCGCATCCGCGCGCCAGGGCGGCAGGAACTTGCCGAGGATTTCCCGATACGCCGCCATCGGCTGACGGACATAGGTGATCGGCTTGCCCAGCGCCTTGCCGAATTTCTCCGCGACCTGGTCGAAATTCAAAATCTCCGGCCCGGTGAGATCGTAGCTCTTTCCCTCATGCCCGGGCTCGCTGAGTACCTTCGCCGCTACCGCGCCGACATCGCGGGTATCGGTGAAGCCGGTCTTTCCCTCCCCGCACGGCACGACGATGGTGCCATTCGCCACAATTGTCCGCGCGTTGGCGAACAGGGTCTGCATGTAGAATGTCGGCTTCAGCATGGTCCACGCCAGGCCGGACGCCTTGATGTAGTCCTCGGCGGCCACATGCATCTGCGGCACTTTCGCCGTGACGCCATGATGCGCTTCGATCGACGACAGCTTCACGATGTGCTTCACGCCGGCGGCCTTGGCCGCGTCCACGAAGCCCTTTTCCAATGCGAGCTGCTCTTCTCCGTTAGGCATCACGAGGAACGCCTTCTCGACGCCCGCGAAGGCCGCGAAGGCCGCCTTCAGGCTTGCGGGATCGGCGAGGTCGCCTTTCACCACCTCGATGCCGAGCGCGGCGATGTTCGCCGCCTTTTCCGGATTGCGGGCCAGGGCGCGCACGCGACCCTTCATCTCCGGCTGCGCCGCCAAGGCTTTGGCGGTGGCGGCGCCCACTTTACCGGTTACGCCCGTCAATAGAATTTTCAAAGAATGTCTCCCTCAGAAATTGGTCAGCAAGGTTAATTGGCAAGGCCCGCTGGCGCCATGGGCCTTCCCTTGCCTGCCCGCTTTGCGGCGAGATAGATTCGGGCCATGGCCGTCCGTTCCCCCTGTATTTTGGTCGTCGAAGACGACCGCTTGACCCGCCAAGTCGTTGTTCAGTTCCTGAAACGTGGCGGGTACACCAACATTCTCGAAGCGAGCCTCGCCGAGCAGGCGATTGGTATCCTTTTCAAGGACCGGCAGACGCAAGTTAACCTTGCCATCATCGATTTGATGTTGCCGAGCGCCAGCGGGCTATCGATCATCCGTAAGCTGCGGAACGCCAAAGCGGCCTGGCGCAAGAACATGCCGGTCGCGGTGATGACCGGACGGACCGACACCGACACCTATAAGATGGCCGCCCGGCGCGGGATTCAGGCATACCTTTTGAAGCCTGTTTCGGCGGCGCTTCTGGTCGAGACCGTCGGCAAGCTTCTCGCCGCCCACGGGATTGCGCCGCCAAAGCCCGTGGCGCCGCTGGAGAACGCAGTTCCCATTCCGGCCGCCGACCTTCCCCCAACCCTGGACGCCGACTTCTGATCTGTCCACGTCTCGCGGCAATCACATCGCCGCGAGGGATGGCATCGACATGCGGGGCGGGCGTAAGCTGGACCTCGGACCAAGCCAGGGAGGGACCACCCATGCGAAAATTCATGATGACTGTTGCCGCCTCATTGCTGAGCGCCGGTGCCGCGACTGCGGCGGACGCACCGATATGCGCGACGCCTGAACAGACCACGCAGGTTCAGGAACTCTACAAGAAGGGCGGCACGCTGCCCGTGATCGCCAACCGCACGCTCAAGATGAATGAAGCGATCATCGCGAGCGCGCTTCCCGCGCCGCAATCTGTCGGAACGTCAGGCAAGAACTTTCCCGCGGTCTGGAATGAACTCGTTGGGATGGAGGGCGTGACGCTGGTGATGAAAGGCGGAAACGTCTACGAGATCCGCGGCAAGATCCCCAAAGGGGAACCGTCGAAATCCAGCCAGTACTTCAACATCGATAACGACGTCGGACTCAGCGGCCATCTGCGGCCCGATCTCTACAGCGCGATTTACTCCATCGCGATCCCTGGTCGGGTTCCGAATTCAGTCTCGCGCGGCATCATGTTCATCGATCGCGAAAGCGGCGACGCGGCCTTCATGATCGCGCCGGGCCTGGTCCGGGAAGGCACCACGCCCCCGCCGGCCGTGCTCGCGCAATTCGACAAGGTGACGGCCACAATCAAGGCGTCGGGGCCGGTTTGCACCGGTAAATAATCGCCCCTATATGACAAGGGCGCCGGAACGTTCCGGCGCCCTTATTCATTGAGGAGAGACCATGACCGAAGGCGTCGTCGACAACGGCAATAGCCGCTACGAAATGGCGGTCGAAGGCGAAACGGCCTTTGTGAGCTATCGCCGCGCCGACGGAGTGGTCGATCTGCTACACGCCGAGGTCCCATCACATCTCGAGGGCCGCGGCTATGGTGCGCGGCTGGTGAAAGGCACCCTCGAACTCGCCCGCGCCCAGGGTGAGAAGGTGCGGCCCTTCTGCTCCTTTGTCGCCACCTACATCCGCCGTCACCCGGAGTACAAGGATCTGGTGGCCGATTGAGGCTTAATAGCTGAGCTGAACGACAAGCGTATCGTTATAGACGCCGACAGTTTCGCGCTGACCCCGCGGCATTTGACTGTAGATCGGCACGGAGACGTTCGTGTTCACCGGCGGCGCCTGATCGCGGTAGACCTGTGTCCCGTCAGTTCCGTCGCCCCAGGCGATCGTCGCGGCCGCGTCGAGATAGAGGTTGTAGCGGACGCGCGCCCCCTTGAACTTGAGCTCACGATCCATGGCGTGTGACGAACCGCCCCGGCTCAGTGAGATGGTGATGGGTCGCGACGCCGTGCAGTTGTAGGTCAGGATCCCGGTGGTCCGGGCGTCACCTCCCGCCAGCGGATGGTAGTTTCCAAACGCGACCGGCGTCACGCTCACAGAGCAATGATTGGGAGCGCCGGCGTCCGCCTGTGCCGGATGAGTTGCGCCGATGACCAAGGCAATCAGCGCGGCTAGTGCTGGACGCATGATAACTTCCCCATCTGGATAAAGCGCTCCTGGGATAGCGGCACGTTGAATGCGAATCCGCAGGTGCCGCCGGGATAGCGAATTTCCGCCGTCGAAGACGTTGCGGGAACCTCCTCGAGATAGAATTCGCCGCCGCTGCCGATTGGCGACTGAACTGTCTTTCCTACCGACGATACGAAGAGTTCGCCATAGGCTGGGACGACGCTCTGCCCCTCGCGCACCACTTCGAGAGTCCCGACGAAGGCCTGAAGTTTCTTCACGGGGAAGGCGACGATGGCGCCACCACGATACCCCGGCGCAACGGTGCGGTCGGTCTGTCCGATGGTGTAGCCAAGCGGAATATCCTGATCGTCGATCCCGACCTCGTTACCGTAGTAAGGCAGGAGATTGGGCACGAACACGTCGCCGCGGCTGTCGGTCTTGCCCACGCTTTGATGAGAGAGTGTGGCGGTAACATCCGCCAATCCCGGAACCCGCACGAGGGCATAGGCGTCCTGGACCGGCCGGGTCGGCAACACGCGTCCGCCAATAGCGACCAGAGCGCCGCTGGCAGAAATCCTGACCGTGTCCTGCCCGGACGCATGAAGGGCACTCACCTCATAGAGACCGTAGCGGCCTTGATACTGAACATCGGCAAGGCTGGCCGCGTTTTGCCCGACCGCGCCTTGTACGAGATAGCCGACGCCCTCGCCGTAGGGGCGTGACTTCTGAATCTGGATCGCCTCGGTCGTGCCACGCCGGTCAGCATCAATGGAAGCGGTCGCCGTCCCGCCCCGTCCGAAAGGAACACTGAGGGCAAGAAACACACTGGTATTGGCCGGCGTACGCGAAAATTTCGCGTGGGACAGCGTAAGCGCCAGGTTGAGATTTGAACCGAGCCGCGCGGATGTCGTGACGCTGATGCGATCGTTGACGCCGGCGTCCCGGAACCTGGCGTGGCTGAGATCGAGGGACAGATCGATCGTCCGCGTCACGGGAACCGCCAAATAAGCGTCGAGGCGAGTGAGCGCGCGGTCATCGTCATGGCTCAATCCGAGAGCAACGTACTCGCGGCTCAGGTAGGTGAACGATGTTCCCAGGCTGAAACGCGCGGACTGGTAGGAGTATTGAAGCGACGCCGCCGTACCGCTGCGCCGCGCCTGACGGCTGGCGGTCGCAGACAATCCAAGCGTTCCCAACGGCGAGCTGAACGCGACTTCAGGTCCCGCAACCACCTTGTTGCGATTGAGCGCGGCGAAGCCGCCCACGCTGACCGCGTTGCTGAGACCATAGCGGTGACGGAGGGACAGGACCGCGCCACGGTAGGTGCCGAACTCGCTGACATCAGGATCGCGTTCGAAACCGAGGGCATAAGCAAAGTCATGTAATCCGGCGCGCAGGAGCTGCGTGGAACTATAGTAGGGCGTGCCCAATTCCTGCGACTGGCCGAAGGCGTTTCGCACGACCACGCGAATATTTCCCGCGCCGGTGACGCCCGGCAGGTTCTCGAGATTGAAGGTGCCCGGCGGAATTTCGACGGACCGCACCTGACGTCCATTTATGTAGATATCGGCAGTCGATGGCGTCGACACCACGCCGGCAAAGCGTTGATTTGGGAACGGCGTGAAGTAGGGATTCAATCCGAACGCCGTGGCGTAGCCCACGCCACCAAATCGTGTGACACCGCCTAGCGCCCCGCCTTCGCTGATGCTGTCGCCCACGACAATCCGTGTCGATTTCCGAGGATTGTCGAACGACAGGCTGGTGTTGCTGCGGATGAAGCGGCCGTCCTTCGTGACCGCGAAGCTATCGGCGAGAAGCGCGCCGCCGAAGCGAACCCCCTGCTCGCTGATGAACGTCGGCGTGCGCGCGTTTTCGCTGGTCAGCGCATAGTTGACGAAGGCGGATGTGCTGTCGACGAATTCGAGGTTGCGCGGCGCACTTTCGGCGAGATCGATAGTGGTCGATTCAAGCAGGCGGGGGTCGGCCGTCACGATCAGGGCGAGATTCTCCTCGTCGTATCTGATCTTGAGCCGAGGGTCGAGCTTGCCGGAGTCCAAGTAGACAATCCCGCCGATGGTTTCTCGCGCGCCTGAGATCGTGCCTACACCGGCCAAGCGCAGGGACTCTTCAGCGATGAGAAGCGCATCGTCGCGCACAATAACACGCACCGTCCCCCTATCGACGCCGTTGATGCTGAGTTCCAGCAAGGCTTCTCTTGGTTCGGCCGCCATGGCGCTCATCGCACTCATGGTCCCGACACCCTGCATCGCCGCGGCGTCCAGAAGGAGTACAAAGAGCCAAGCAACGCGAGGGCCAAGGCTATTCCCGCGCAGGTGCCGACGCCAGGTCACGGCCCCTCTCCCGCCGCTGGGCTAACCCGATCATTCGAAATGTCTGGATCGGCATGACTTCCTAAGACGGTGGCGCGGCGGAGCTGGTCGCGATCTTCTGGAACTGAGACTGCGGTGCTTTGCCGCACGCGTCCGCCGCCACAGGCATTCGTGTTTCGGCCGTAGGCATAGTGCCCATCGCGCGCACGGTCAGTTCGCTCGCGCGGCGGCAATCGGCCGCCGACAACGCGACCTCGAACGCCTGCCGCTCGCCGGCCAGCACATACCATCCCGGCGCTTTCACGCTGAAGGACTCACCCGAACTCGCTCGCCCGGTCACTTCGACTTCGCGCAACACAAAGTGAGCACTACCCGCGTTGGCAACGTCGAAGCTCAGAATGCCATTCTTTAGGGTCGGCGGGCTCACGGCCGCTTTGGGCTGGGATTCTCGCGGCGCGACAAAGACCGGAAGGCTGATCTTAGAGAGCACCTCGATCTGGACGCGCCCGTTCTGCGCATTGAACTGCGGCAATTCCTGTAAAATCAAACGGTAACTGCGCTCGACGGCGCCAACCGGACGCTCCGTGCCCACGCGGACCTTTTTGACTTCGCGTGGCTGAAGAGTAATCAACTGGGGGAATACGACGACGTCATTGTTGGGCTCCAAGACCGTTGTTCCGTCCGGAGCTTGCCGCCACGCGTGAAGGGACGTTTCAAATCGCGCCGGACCGTCGCTCTCGTTCGTGAGCGTGACCAAGGCGGTCATATGCTCGGGCGAAAGCGCGATCGTCGTCGGCGTGATGGTGACGGGCGCGGCGACGGCAGGCGCGGCGCACGCGACCATCGCCGCGAAGAGCAACGCAGTCCGGGTCAGACGGGATCGAGACATTCCGTTCTGGCGGTTCGTTGCGACGTCGCGGTCGATGTGCACGGTACAGGTTCCTGCGATTAGAACGTCACTGTGATCGTCACGGTGTCGTTGTAGCTGCCGGTCGCGGGATTCTGAGCCGACGGGATCCGGCCGTAAGCCGTCAACGTAATCGGCGAACCGGTCGAGGTGATCGGCTGCGTGTTCGTCGCGTTCCAAAGGGTCGCGTAGGCGTTGTCGGTATAGATGTCATAGCCGAGGTAGTTAGCGCCGTTGGCCAAAGCGCGCGTGCCGAACGCCGAGGCGCGATTGTTGTTGTTGCCCTGGTTCAGTGACACGACCGCGTTCGTGCCGTTGGTGCAGGTGACCTGGATCGAGCTGCTCGACGTGCTGGCGCTGGCGGCAGTGTACGCGCCGAAGCTCAGCGCTGAGCCGCCAACTGTGCAGGCGCCAGAGATGCTGGCAGAGACCGACAGCGTCGCAGTTGCGGTCGCCGCTTCAACGGTGTTGTTGATCGAGACGGCGAATATGGAAACACACAGGCCGCAGAACAAGCCGAGGCGAGCGCGTGAGCGTGAGCGTGCCGTCCGGCTGCTAGTATGAGTGGTCATTGGCGAAGAACCTTCATCTGAGTTGCATGGCAAAGGGAAGTGTGTCGCGTGACACTGCGACGCCCGCACTCAGTAGAAGCGAATAATGGACAATGTCTGAATCGCGAAACATTCACCGCGAGGAGCGCGATGAATTCACCGAAAGGTTCGGGATTCCACGCGGCGCGCGCGAGTGGTTGTTGAAGACGGCAAGTGCAGCGCGTAATCGCTACAGCTGAAGCGGGTAAACTCAGTACTCGATCGTAATCGCGACGGGGGCGGCGCCTTGCGACTCGGAGCAGAGCGAAACATTTGTTTCGGCGGAGACGCCAGCCTTGCACTCCGCCGCCGCGTCGGACTTTTGGGATTTGCCGTCGATGCTCAAGCGCATCGGCGTGCGGCTGGAGCAACTCACCGCGACGGTCGCGCAACGCGGCGCTTTCGCATCGCTGGCGCCGGCATCCTTACTAGCCGACTTGTCTTCCGACGACGCGCCGTTTTGGTTGTCCCGCTCCGCTTCGCTTGCGGTTGCGGAGAGGGCCTGCGTGTTGGAGAGGGCTGCATCGACCGTGCTTGTCACCAACACACGCGCGCTGACGACGAGCCGGGACTGGGTTTGTGCCGCCTGCGCGAGTGCGATGGACAAAGGGAAAGCTGCGGCGAACGCCACACAGCCGGTCGTGAATCGTCCCATGTCTCACCCCCAAGAAGCCCTGGGGGTACTCTAGCAGCAATTGTGGGCGACCCGAAACAGTGCAGGCAACAATTGCAGCCGTTCTTTCGCATAGCTCCAATCGTGGAATTGATTCATTCCCGAGCTTGGCGGCCCAGCGCTGTGATGCAGCACGTATTTCGCTCCCACACAACGTCGAGATGCGTGCCGAGTGAGGCCTTATCGGGTTGTCTAGGCAGGGGGATTTGCTACCTTTAGTGATGAAAGAAATTCCGTTTGGGGCCGCGGGCGGTGAACCGCGCCGGATTTTGCTCGCCGAAGACGACGCCATCCTGCAGCGGATCGTGACCCATATCCTCACGCAGCAGGGCTTCCAAGTCGTGATCGCCAATGACGGGGAGGAAGCCCTCGACCAGATCAGGACACGCCGGCCCGACGCCATCATCCTGGACGCGATGATGCCCGGCATGGACGGACTGGAAGTGCTGCACGAGATCCGGAAAGATTCCGCCACCCACGACATTCCGGTGATGATGCTTTCCGTCCGCAATTTGGAAAAAGACCTAGTGACCGGATTCGACATGGGCGCAAACGACTACCTCGTCAAACCGTTCAAGCCCGAGGACTTGGTCGCCCGGCTCAAGCGGCTGTTGAATACGGCGCAGCAGCGTGTTTGAGCCGCGGATGACACGAGGCGTGCGGCTGGCGGGCGCAGCCTTGTTTCTTGGGCTGGGAATTTCCGCGGCTGCGGCGCAACCCCCCGCCGAGGATGCCATCCGCGCCGGACAACGCGCCCGCGCGGCCGGTGACTTCGCCGGGGCGGAAACCGCCTTCGCATCGGCCCTGCAATCTCGACCCGGCGACGCCGAGACCCTCAACCTCCTCGCCCTCGTCCAGGCGTACCAGCAGCACTACACGGATGCGCTCGCGACCATCGCCAAGGCGCGCGCCGCCGCACCGCAAGACCTCGACATCGTGCTGACGGAAGCGCGCATCTTCGCCTGGGTGAATCGGTACGCCGACGCCAACACGAATATCGATCGCGTTCTGGCAGCGCGTCCAAACGATGCGGAAGCCTTGGCGCTGCGGGGCCGGGTCGCGCTTTATCAGAATCAACCCGATCGCGCGCGCGGCGCTTTCGAAGCCGCCCTGCGCAGCGATCCAAAAAGCCTGGATGCTGCACTCGGTCTCGGGGATGTCGCCCGCGCGCGGGGTGACGAACGCGCCGCCGAGACCTATTACCTTAAAGGCAAGGCCATCGACCCCACGTCGCGCGACGTGGCGGAAAGGTTGGCGCGCAAGGGCGACGACACGACCCCGAAGTGGCGCGCCGACGTGAGCGCCACGCACAGCTATCTCTCGCGCACCGCACAGGCGGACTGGTCGGAACAGTCTTTCCGACTGGAGCGCAAGATCAGCGCGGTCGCGACGCTCTACGGCGGCATCTTCCGTGCCCACCGCTTCGGAAAGAACGACATCGAGATCGCAGCCGGCGGCGCGACACCGCTCGGCGGCGGCGTCTCCGCCGAATTGATGGCCGGCGTAACGCCCGACGACGACTTCCTCCCAGCATGGCGCCTCGCGCCGTCCCTCGCCGCCCGCATCGGCGAGACGACGTCGGTGTTGTTGGAAGGAAACCTGCGTCACTACGGGACCGGCTCGGTAAAGGGCGTAAACGTGGGCCTCGACCAGTACCTGTTCGAGGGAAAGCTCAACGTTGTCGGCCGCTTCATCAACAGCTTTGATCCAGCGGGCAAACACCTTACCGGGTGGAGCGTTTCCGCCACGGTTGCGCCTGTCGACCAGTTCCGGATTCGCGGCGGCTACGCCGACGCCCCGGAATCGGACTCCGGAATCGTCGCAGGAACACGGAGCTGGTTCGTGGGTGCAGCCTACGATATTTCGCCGACGGTAACCTTGCGGATCGACTTCCTGCGGGAAGATCGGGAGCGCGCTTACCTGCGCAAGGAACTGACCGGCGGCCTCGCGATTAGGTTCTGAGGCGAGCGTGTGGGACGCAATCAACTTCTATCAGTTGCTCTGGGACGCCTGCTGGGCCTTCGCCGCGTGGAGTATCGTTACGCTGCTGGTGCTGTTTGTGCGCCGATTGATCATTCAGGGGTATGAACGACGCCGCGAGGCCCGGCGGGCAGTGCTCCAAGACCTAGTCTTCCGCTATCTCGAACAGGTTGAGAGCGGCGAAGACCCTATACCGCGAGACCTGTCACCCAGGGACCAGCGACTGCTGCTCTCGGTGGCGACGGAAATGATGCGCGGCGTCACGGGCACGATGCGTGACAACCTCATCAAACTTCTGAATAAGCACTTGGATCGCGAGCGGCTGTTGCGCGGCTTCGAACGCGCCGCCGCGCCGGCTCGGGCGGAACTCGCCACGCGGCTGTCCTGGTCCGACGCTCCAGAAGTTCATGCGGCTCTGTACAAGGCACTCGACGACCCCTCGCCGGACGTAGTGCTCGCGGCAGCGAATGCACTTATCGTCGCGCAACAGCCCATCAACCTGATGACCTTGTTGCCCAAGCTTGAAGCCCGAGACATGCTGGGGCATCGCGGCATTCGCGATATCTTTCGGAAAGTCGCGCCACAGAACGCGGCAGTCCTGTTCAGCCTGATTGACGATCCCAACCCCGCGATCGCGGTTCTCGCCATCGATACCATGGCGCGCGCGCCGACGCAGGCGGCATTGCGGCGCTTGCGCGGGATGGCGCAAACCCACCCCTCCGTGGACGTGCGCACCACCGCCTTGCGCACAATTGGGCTGGCGGGCGACCCTGATTCAGCCGAGGTCATTACCGCCGCCCTCGGCGATCCCGCGTGGGAAGTGCGCGCTCAGGCGGCAATCGCCGCCGGTCGCACCCGCAGCGCCATCGCTCTCACCAAACTGACGGAGCTGACACGGGATTCAAACTGGTGGGTTCAATTGCGCGCCGCCCAGGCGCTGGCAAAGTTGGGTGACGCAGGCCTCGCGGTTCTGGAACGCCTGCTCGAGGATCAAGACCTGCATTCCCTCGCGGATTTCGCCCTGTCGGAGCGTCACGCCGCATGATCATGATCGGCAACGCTCTCGTTGAGACCCTCATCATCGTCGCGCTGGCGATCGGATGGCTGGTGTTCATCAACGGTTTGGCGCTCAATGCGCTCTACACGCTCCAGCTATGGCTGGCGTACCGAGCCTTGCGCCGACGCCACGCGGCGCACACGCCAATGTCGGCGTGGTATCGCTTCCGCGAACAGACCGTGCCGATCTCTCTCCTCGCGCCCGCTTACAACGAGGAAGCCACGATCGTCGACAGCGTGCGCTCCATGCTCTCGCTGACGTATCCATACTTTGAGATCGTCGTCATCAACGACGGCTCGAAGGATCGGACGCTTGCGGAACTCATCTCTGCCTTCGAACTCAAACCCATCAAGCGGCTCTATCGTCAGCAACTGCCGCACAAACCGATCACCGGCATCTACGGGTCCGAGCGCTTCCCGAAGCTCGTCGTCATCGACAAAGTCAACGGCGGCGGCAAAGCCGATGCGCTGAATGCCGGCATCGAAGTCGCGAACTATCCCTTGGTGTGCGCGATCGACGCGGACTCCTTGCTGGAGTCCGACTCTCTCCTTCGCGCGGTGCAGCCCTTCATCGAGAATTTCGACAAGGTTGTGGCCTGCGGCGGCTCCATCCGGGTGGTTAACGGAAGCGTGGTGCATCGCGGCCGGGTGGTGAAGGTCGGCCTACCGACGGACCTCCTGAGTCTCTTTCAGGTCATCGAGTATCTACGCGCCTTCCTGATCGGGCGTCTCGCCTGGAGCGAAATGGGCGCGATGATGCTGATCTCGGGCGCCTTCGGCATCTTCAAGCGCCAGATCATGATCGACGTCGGCGGCTACAGCACCGATTGCATCGGTGAAGACATGGAGATCATCGTCAAGATCCACCGGCACTTGGCGGAAACCGGCAAGGAAGGCGAAATGCGCTTCGTGCCGGAGCCGGTGTGTTGGACGGAAGCCCCGCGCACACTCAAAGGGCTCGCCGGACAGCGCCGCCGGTGGCAGCGCGGGTCCCTTGAAACTTTTTTTCGCCACCGCGAGATCATGGGACGGCGGCAGTACGGGCTGACCGGAACCGTCGGGTATGTGCATGTTCTGATGACCGACGTCCTCGGCCCGCCACTCGAAGCGATCGGCTATTTCTTCATGCCGCTGTTCTACGCCGTCGGCCTGTTGAACTGGGACTTCTTCCTCGCCTATCTCGCGGTCACTTTCGCCTTTGGAATCTTCATCAGCGTCGGATCGCTCGTGCTCGAGGAACTGGAACTCCGCCGCTACCCAAAGGCGTCCTACCTTCTTGCGCTCATGTGCGTCGCCATCGTCGAGAACTTCGGCTATCGGCAGATCAACACCCTCTGGCGCGTCCAGGGCTGGTGGCAGTTCGTCCGCGGCAAAGCGGCGATCTGGGAAACCGAAACCCGCACGGGCTTTAAGCAGAAGTCCCCTTAGAACCCATACACCAGGGAAAAGCGCGTCGCCGTGTCGGTCGCTTCGCGGCCAGCCGGCGGATCGGCTTCATGGATGACGTCAAAGGACACCCGGGCCGAGAGCTTGTCGCTGACCGAGCCCGTCAGCGCCGTGGTCGAGGTAAACGCGCCCGTGAAATAGGCCTCTGCCTTTTCCGACAGCGTCAGCTTGTCGAGGATTTGCCACGCTGCTTCCAGTCCGGCGCGGGCCGTCGTGGTGCGGGCCGTGCGGCCGGTGACGTAGCGCGTTTGGCGAAACGCAGGGCCCGCATTCACATCCAGCTTCACCGTGGGGCCTTTCAACACCGTATAGCCCACACCGATGGATTCCGAGAACCGCCGCGAGAAACCGGCAAACGTATCCTTGTCCCAGGCGACCAGGCCAAGGGCATAGAGGCGATCGTCGAATTTGTAGTTGAGTTCATAGCCGGCGAGATAACGGTCCCGGGTCACGCGACCCGAAGTGGATTGCCGGTCGACCTGCGCATTCAGCTTGTGCCGAAACTTCAGCCCATCCTTGGTGAGGTTCAGCCCGACGATGTAGCCGGTGTCGTCGGTATTGCCCGTGGTCTTGCTGACGCCGATCTGGCCGCTGCCGGACCAAGCATCGAATATCCCCGCATCCGCCAGCCGCGCTTCCCGGTCCGACGCGGCGCGCGACTTGAGATCGTCGACGATCGCATCGATCTCGGCAATGGAATCGGGATTGGTGGCCTTCGCCACTTTCTCAACGGCCTTGAGCGTGTCTTCGGATTTCGAAGCTTCGCGGAGCATGGCGCCCACCGGCGCCGGGAGGGGTTTGGCCTGTACAGAGAGAGGCGTCGTCGCCGCCATACCGAGGACGGCAAGAACCAGGGTCGCACGCATGAAATCTCTCCCGGCACAGCGGCCATAAATGACCGTGGCGACACGCACGTCGCGCGGGAGAAACGGCGCAAATCGTCAAAGGTTCGATTTGCTTTCGGTAATCAGCGCGCCTCGAGCACCTTCTTAAGGGCTGCAAGCTCCTCGTCGAGCAGCTTCATGCCTTGCTTGAAGGCGTCCGGGCTCAAGCCGGGAGGCTTGGCGAAGACAAGTGTGTACACGCAACCACCCGGCACCGGGCAGACGCGGCCCGGCACACGCCACGCGCCGCTATCGGGTGCGGTGAAGACCTCGTCGATGATGCCGCTGGCGGCGTCGCCCGCGAGTTTCAGGTGACCGGTGCCCTTGGGTGTTTGAAGTTCCCAGGTCCCGTCGCCGAGCGCTGTCACGCCCTTCACGTTGTGGATCGCCCACAAGGGCCAGTTCTTGCCGTCCATGAGGAAGGCAAACGCGCGCTGGGGCGACACGGCGATGGCGATGCTCTTGGTCACGGTCGCGGCGAGTTCGCCCACCGTGCTATCGGCCGCGCCGCCGCGGACCGGTCCACGGGTCTCACCGCTCTGGTCGTAGTTCTTGCGGATGTCATAGCGGACCAGGGCGTTGTCGACGGTCTTGGCGGTCAAGCCGCGCCAGAACCCGAGCGCCTCGGATTTCTCGAACGGGCCGTAGACCTCGATCTCCTTCCCCGTGGCCAACCTGCTGAAGGTGGAATCGGCATATTCGCCGCCGACGACCCAGTGGCTCTTGCCGTGGGTCTGGTCGACCGGCTCCAGGACATAGCGGATCATGGCGTTGTCCACGTACTTGCCCATGATCCCGCGCCAGAAGACTTTGGCCTCCCGCTCGCTGGGGAACGGGCCGTGGGTCTCGATTTCCGTGCC
Organism: Rhodospirillaceae bacterium; assembly: GCA_965279655.1. Lineage (GTDB taxonomy): Bacteria > Pseudomonadota > Alphaproteobacteria > Rhodospirillales > Rhodospirillaceae > SCTM01. Next base: position 1,085,293 of record OZ257255.1, on the reverse strand, counting down.
GGCGGCCGGATTGGTGAAAGACGTGTCGGCGTACTCGCCGCCGATGACCAGATACCGCTGTTCCGCCATGACCCTATCGCCCATTGCTCAGTTGTGGGCGCAACATAGGCGGGTTGCAGTTTGTGCGCCACGGCCTATGGTCCGGGACATGAAATCGACCCAAAATAGTGCTCCAGTTCACGTTATCGGTGGCGGCCTGGCCGGCTGTGAGGCGGCCTGGCAATTGGCCCAGGCGGGCGTACCCGTCGTCCTGCATGAGATGCGCCCGGCGCGCATGACCCCGGCGCACCAGACCGAGGGTTTGGCGGAATTGGTGTGCTCGAACTCCTTCCGCTCGGACGATGCGGCCCATAATGCGGTCGGATTGCTCCATGCAGAGATGCGCCTGTGCGGCTCCGTGATCCTCGCCTGCGGCGACGCGCACCGGGTGCCGGCGGGCTCCGCCTTGGCGGTGGATCGGGTCGGCTTCTCCACCGCCGTGGAAAGCCGGGTGACCGGCCATCCCCTCATCACCCTCGACCGGAGCGAGGTCGCAGGCCTGCCGCCCGCCGATTGGGCGTCCGTGATCGTCGCCACGGGCCCCCTCACCTCGCCGGCCCTGAGCGAGGCGGTGCGCGGGCTTACGGCTGAGGATTCGCTCGCGTTCTTCGACGCCATCGCGCCGATTGCGAGCCGCGAAAGTATCGATATGGACATCGCCTGGTTCCAGTCCCGCTATGACAAATCCGGTGAAGGCGACGGCGACGGCGCGGACTACATCAACTGCCCGCTCGACAAGGCACAGTACGAGGCCTTCGTGACGGCGCTGCGCGAGGGCGAAAAGACGCCGTTCAAGGACTGGGAGAAGGACACGCCCTACTTCGAGGGTTGCCTCCCGATCGAAGTGATGGCCGAACGCGGCATGGAGACCCTCGCCTACGGGCCGATGAAGCCGGTCGGCTTGCGCGATCCCCGCACGGGTCAGCGTCCCCATGCGGTCGTGCAACTGCGCCAGGACAATGCGCTGGGCACGCTGTTCAACATGGTCGGCTTTCAGACCAAGCTGAAGCACGGCGAACAGTCCCGCATCTTCCGCATGATCCCGGGCCTCCAGACGGCGGAGTTCGTGCGCCTGGGCGGCATCCATCGCAACACATTCCTGAACTCGCCCAAGCTGCTCGACGCGACTTTGCGCCTGAAGACGCAGCCGCGCATGAGATTCGCCGGACAGATCACGGGCTGCGAAGGCTACGTGGAGAGCGCCGCTGTCGGGTTGATGGCGGGCCGGTTTGCCGCCGCGGAAATGCGCGGCGAAGCGCCGGCGGCTCCGCCGCCGACGACGGCCATGGGGGCTCTGCTCGCCCACATCACCGGCGGCGCCGATGCCAAGACCTTCCAGCCGATGAACGTGAACTTCGGCCTGTTTCCGGACCTTACGGCGCGCGATGCCCGCGGCCGGCCGATCAAGGGCCGTGACCGCAAGGCCCTGTTGGCCGAACGCGCGCTCGCCGATATCCGCCCCTGGGCAGGGACTCTGGCCCATGCGGCCGAGTGACGCCGTGAACGATACGCCGCCGCCCGTCGTCGAAGGCCGGAATTGCGACGGATGTACGTTGTGCTGCAAGCTGCCGGCGGTCGTGGGGATGGCCAAACCGCCGATGGTCTGGTGCAAGCAAGCAGATCCCGGCAAAGGCTGCCGGATCTATGACAACCGCCCCAACGATTGTCGTTGGTTCTATTGCCGCTATCTGCTGCATGCCGAGATCGGCGAGCACTGGAAGCCCCTCACCTCGCGCATGGTGCTGGATTACGAAAAGACCTCGAACGGAGAGCGGTTGGCAATATTGGTAGACGCTGGTCGTCCCGATCTATGGCGCAAGGAACCCTACTTCTCGGACATCAAGCGCTGGGCGGAGGCCGGCGCGCGCAATGGAACGCCGGTTATCGTTCTCCAAGGCTTGGATGCGGTGGTGATCTTCCCCGACAGCGAAAAGAAACTCGGCAAAGTCAAACCGGGACAAAAAATATCCACGTCTGTGAAACACGGACCGCTTGGTCTCGAATTCGACGCAGAGCTTGTGGATGCCGGCGACCCTCGCCTTCATCGCCTCGCACAGCCGCCGCGCTAATAACGGCCCCGCCAGGACCGCCACGTCAGCGTGAAGGTCGGCACGCGATTGCTGACGAGCAACTTCTCCGCCAACGTCGTCCACAGCAGCACCGGGATCCCGCGTCGGTCCACCTGTCCGATGGATCTCGCCGCGGCGACATGGGCAAGCACGTGCCCCACCCGACCTTCCGATTTCGGCAGCGCCGCCAGACCGTAGGCAACCGCTGCATCGCGGGCCGCCGCGTAAGTTGAGCCATCCGCGACACCAAGTGCCTTTAGCGCGAGCGCCGACAAAGCCGCCGCGGCCGGTTCGACGGCGGCCTCCGGTTCCGTCAGCGCCGCTTCATGTGCGTCGATCAGTGCGTCCAGGTCGCCGCGCGAGAACCCCGGCATCCCTGCCGCGAGTGCCTGCGCCACGGGATGTCCCTGGGGTGCGGACCCGCCGTCCGCCACCCTGGCAATCAGGTCACGCCACCATTGGAAGCGCATTTGCCCCAGCATCGGTTCGGAAACGGTCGCGGGGATGCGGGCAAGCTCGCGATCAAATGCGAGCAGCGCCAACACCCGATCTCGTGCCGCTGGAGGCGCGAACAGGCTCGCCACGAACCGGCCCCGGTCATGGGTACGGACAAGATCGAGCACGTAAGGATCGATGGCAGCCGTCATAAGACGTAAATACCTGATATCCCCTTTGATTCCCATTCCGCGCGCGCCCGCGCCGGATTGCGCGTCCGGCGAAATGCGCTAACATAGGCGGTCTTGTTTCGGGGTCTTTCGTGCGGGGGATGTGCCTCCCCCGCCGGTTTTTTGGCACAAAGGGGAGGTTCATGGCTGCAATTCTCAGCAATCTTCGTAACGCGGTGATTCTCAGCACCGTTCTTGCGATCGCGCTCATCGTTTGGGCGGCTCAATCAGGTTCACCGACGGGCGTCGAACTCGGCCTCATGCGGTTCCTGCACGTCGTCAGCGGCGTGATGTGGATCGGGCTGCTCTGGTACTTCAACTTCGTCCAGATCCCGACCATGCCGAAGGTACCCGCCGAACTCAAAGGCGGCGTGACCAAGTTCATCGCCCCGGAGGCCCTGTTCTGGTTCCGGTGGTCGGCCCTGGCGACGGTCGTGTTCGGTCTCCTGCTGGCGCTGCGTTCCGGCTATCTCGAGGACGCCCTCCTGCTCGGCACGGTCAACGGCAGCGCCCGCATGATCGGCATCGGCATGTGGCTCGGCCTGATCATGTTCTTCAACGTCTGGGGCATCATTTGGCCCAACCAGAAGCGGGCGCTGGGCATCATCCAGGTCGATGCCGACACCGCCGCGAAGGCGGGCCGCGTCGCGATGCTGGCCTCGCGCACCAATATGGTGCTGTCCATCCCCATGCTGTTCTGCATGGTGGCGCAGATGCACTTCGCCTAAATCGGCGATAATGCTTACGAACAAACGGGGGCGGAAACGCCCCCGTTTTTCTTTGCGCGAGCTTCAGTAGGGGATCAGGGCCGCGGCGACTGCCCGCCCCTCGCTGGCGAGCATGTTGTAAGTGCGGCAGGCCGCGCCGGTTTCCATCGCGTCCACACTGACGCCCGCGTCCTTCAGAGCAGTCCGCAGCGCCGCGGGAACGGGCTCCGTCCTTGCACCGCATCCGATGAGGCACAGCGCCACCTGGGCGGCACGCAGGGTGGAGGCCAGGGCAACGGCGTCAATGTCGACGAGCCGGCTCGCCTGCCAGGCCGAGGTCGAAGACGGCAACACCAGGATCGCCCCGGAATACCGCGCACCGGAGACCGTGAATCCGCCGGCGCCGTATTTCTGGATGACTTGCCGCCCCTGCGGCGTACTGCGCGTGATTTCCACGAGCGGCCGAGGCTGCGATTACGCCGGTTGCGGCTTCTTCGACGCGGTGTCGGGTACGGTCGATCCGCCCGTGACTTCGTCGCGGCGCAGATCGAAGTACAACAACACCGGCAGACCGACACGGATACTGGAGAAGGTGCCGACGAACAGGCCCCAGAGAAGCGCGATGGAGAACGCAAACAGAGCGCTGCCGCCCAAGAGCAGAAGCGCGATCACGGTCAGGAGCACCGTGAACACCGTCAGCAGGGTTCGCGGCAGCACCTTGTTCACAGCGGTGTTGAGAAGCTCCGGCAGCGGCATTTTCTTGTACTTGCGCAGCATCTCGCGCACGCGGTCATACACCACCACGGAATCGTTCACCGAATAACCGGCGATGGTGAGGATCGCCGCGACGGCCGTCAGATCGAAGTCGATTTGGAAGAGGGAAAATATCCCCAGGGTCGTCAGCACGTCATGACAAAGCGCGAGCACAGTGCCCAGCGCGAATTGCCACTCGAAGCGGAACCACACGTAGACTGCAATCGCGATGATCGCCAAAGCAACGGCCAGGGCGCCGCTGATGATCAGTTCGCCGCCCACCTTCGGGCCGACGACGTCGGTACGGCGAATCTCATATCCGTCCGCGAGCAGGCCTTGCGCCTTCTTGAGCGCCGCGTTCTGGGCTTCGTCCCCGCCCGCCTGCTGCGGCACGCGGATGACGACGTCCTTGCCCGTGTCGCCGATAGTCGAAAGCTGCACGTCGCCGATCTCGAGGCCATGAAACGCGCTGCGCAGCTTGGCCAGGTCGACGACCTGTTCCGAGCGCACCTCCATCAGGACACCGCCGGCGAAGTCGATGCCGAAGTTGAAGCCGCGCGTCGCCATAGAGACGATCGACCCGACGACCAGGACCGCCGTGAACACATAGGCCGCGAAGCGCACGCCGACGATGTCGAAGCTGAACTCATGCGGCATGTAACGAAGGATGGGCTTAATCATCGGATCGCATCCTTAAATCGGCAATTCTGTGCGCTTGCCGCTGCGGTACCACAGCCACACCTGGAGACGCGTCACCATCACCGCCGAGAAGATCGAGGTGAGAATGCCGACGCTGAGGGTAACCGCAAAGCCGCGCACCGGGCCCGCGCCGAGCAGGAACAGCAGCACCGCCGAGATCAGGTTGGTCAGGTTTGAGTCGATGATGGTGGCGTAAGCGTGGCTGAAGCCGGAGGTGATGGCATTCAACATGCTCTTTCCGCTGGCCAGTTCTTCGCGCATGCGCTCATAGATCAGCACGTTGGCGTCGACGGCCATGCCAAGCGACAGCACGCAACCGGCGATGCCCGGCAAGGTGAGCGTGCCGCCCATGACGCTGAGGGTCGCGAACAGCGTGCCCATATGGAAGATCTGCCCGACCACGGCGAACAGGCCGAAGGTGTGATAGGCGACCACCATGAAGATGATGACAAGCACGCCGCCGAGGATAGCCGCGGATGCGCCTTTCTGGATCGAGTCAGCACCAAGGCCCGCACCCACGGTGCGCTCTTCAATCACCAGCAGCGGCGCAGGCAGCGCACCGGCACGCAGCAAGAGAGCCAAGTCCTTCGCGGATGCCACGGAGAAGCTGCCAGTGATGATACCGCTGCCACCGACGATGGGGCCATTGATCACCGGCGCGCTGATGACCTTGTTGTCGAGCACGATAGCAAGGCGGTTGCCGACGTTGTTGGTCGTGATCTGGCCAAAGCGACGGCCGCCCGCGGTGTCGAAACGGAAGCTGACCACCGGCACGCCGTTCTGGAACGAAGGCTGCGCGTCAACCAGACGTTCGCCACTGACTTCGACACGACGGCGAACCACATAAGTCTGGCCTACGCTCTCGCCCGTGCCGGGGAGAAGGAAGGTGCCCGGCGGCAGGTCGCGCGGGTCGTTGCTCACAACGTTCGGCTCGATCAGGTGGAAATTGAGCTTTGCGGTCTGGCCGATCAGGTTCTTGATGCGCTCAGGATTATCCACGCCCGGCAGTTCGACGATGATGCGTTCGCGGCCCTGCAACTGGATCGAAGGCTCGCTGGTGCCGAACTCATCGATACGGCGGCGCACGATCTCAAGCGATTGGCTGACGGCGGCAAGCTGGCGATCGCGCTGAATCTTTTCCGGGATCGTCACCTTGATCCGATCCTCGCCTTGATTCTCAAGCTCCATCCCGGTCGTGACCTTGTTGATCTCGGCGCGGGCAGCGCTGCGGTCGGCGGCGTTCACCAATTGCACCGTCACGGCGCTGTCCGCGGCACGCTGGCCGCGGGTCGGGATCTTTACATCGCGCAGGCCGTTGCGGATCGTCTCTTCCAGGTCCGAGAGTTGCTCCTTCACCACCGCCGAGGTGTCGACCTCAAGCAAAAGGTACGAGCCGCCGCGAAGATCGAGACCGAGTTGCAGCGGACGCCACCAGGACGGTCCCGCCTTGACGATGTGCGCCGGAAGCACGTTCGGCAGACAGAAGAAGATCGTCAACAAGCCGACGGCGACGATAAAGAGGATTTTACCTGGCGAGAAGTGGAGCATGAGGGGTTCGAATCAGGTCTTGGCAGCGTCGGGCTTGCTCTCGACCGGTTCGGTCTTGCTCAACACGGCCGCGATCATGTCGCGCATGACTTTCACGCGCACGCCTTCGGCGATTTCCACCTGAATTTCCTTCTCGTTCTCGGTGACCTTCGTGATCACGCCGACGATGCCGCCGTTGGTGACGACGCGGTCGCCGCGACGGATCGCCTCGAGCATCGCCTTGTGATCCTTCATCCGCTTCTGCTGCGGGCGGATCATCAGGAAGTAGAACACAACGAAAATGAGGACGAGCGGGACAAACGCCGTCAGGGAGCTGGCCGGATCGCCGCCGGCGGCCTGCGCATAGGCCGGAGAGATAAACATCGGAAACCTTCCCAGAGAGGGTGCAAGCCGGGTGCGGCCAAGGACTTACGGGAGCCGCAAGCGGGCCCCCTCAAGCAGCGCGGACTATACTTATACGGCCGCGCCTTGCAAACAGTATCGCCCGAGCCTCACGGACAGGTGTTTCCCCTTGGAAAGCAACCTGTTAGCTTCCGTCGCCATGGCTCAGAAACGCCCCGCCAAGACGCCCAAGCGCAAGTCCAAACAACCCGCACGGGCAACCAAAGCCCCGGCCGGAACCGCCGTTTGGGAACGCATCGCCACTGCCCTGGAACGGCTCGCCCCCGTCCCGGCCGCCGCCGCGTCCCTGGAGGCCGCCGATGCCTTCGTGTGGCACGCGGAGGCCGCGGCCCTGGTCCCAGTGCCCCACGTCAATCGGGTGCCGCTGGAGCTTCTGCGGGGCATCGACCGGCAGGTCGACCTGCTTCTGACCAACACCCAGCACCATGCCGACGGCCTGCCCGCCAACAACGCCCTGCTGTGGGGCGCGCGGGGCACGGGCAAAAGCTCGGTGGTTAAGGCGGTCCACGCGGCGGTGAACGCCCAGCGTAAGGGCAAGGCGCCCCTCGCGCTCATCGAGATCCACCGGGAGGACATCCCCACCCTGCCCCGGCTGCTCGCCCTCTTGCGCACCTCCATGCGCCGCTGCGTCCTGTTCTGCGACGACCTGTCCTTCGAGGGCGAGGACGTGGGCTACAAGGCCCTGAAGGCGGTGCTGGAAGGCGGCATCGAGGGCCGACCGGAGAATACGGTGCTCTACGCCACCTCGAATCGGCGCCACATCCTCTCCCGGAACATGATCGAGAATGAGCAGTCGACGGCCATTCACGGCGGCGAAGCCGTGGAGGAGAAGGTCTCCCTCTCCGACCGCTTTGGCCTGTGGCTGGGGTTCCACCATCTGGACCAAGACACGTTCCTGGCCATCGTCGACGGCTACGCCGCGGCGTTCAAACTGCCGCTCGCGAAGGATGATTTGCGCGCGAAGGCCATCGAATGGTCCATGACCCGCGGCGCCCGCTCCGGCCGCGTGGCCTGGCAGTTCATCCAACAACTCGCCGGCGACCTGGGCGTGAAGGTCAGACTGTAAGCCTGAGCTACTTCTTCCCGCGAATATTTTTCAGCGCCGCGATGTTGTCGGGCGACTGCGGCTTCGGCAGCGACTCAAGATAGGCGTGGATGTCCGTGATCTGCGCATCGGACATTATTTCCGTGCCGTAGCGTGGCATCGGCCCGGTGGTGCCGCGCAGGAACGCGATGATCGCATCCGCCGGCAGCACTTCGGGGGCAAGCTTCAGACCGGAGTTGCTTCCCTGCCCCGCCGCGCCGTGGCATTTCGCGCAGCCGAATTCGGCATAACCTTTCCGTCCACGGTCGACGGCGGAACGGTCCGCGGCGTTGGCAGTGGTGGCGAGCGTGAGAAACGCGAGGACAATAACCTTGTTCATGACCGATCTCCTCAGCGCATCTGCGTGACGACGTCGATGAGCGCGGGTTCGCCGCGCTTGACCACAGCAACCGCGCGCCGCAGCGCCGGGCCTAAGTCCTTCGGATCGGTGATCGGCCCCTCGGCATACACACCCATGCCCTGCGCCAGCTTGGCATAGTCGATCGGCGGATCGTCGATCAGCGTGCCGATGTCGACCGGCTTGATCGGCCGGTTGCGCCGGTTGGCCATGTGCTGCACTAGCATCGCCTCCGCGCCATAGGCGCGGTTGTTGTGCATCACGCTGAGCAGCGGCACACGATGGTGCGCGGCGCTCCACAGGGCGCCCGGCGCATACATGAAATCGCCGTCGCACTGGATGTTCACCGAGAACCGCCCGAGTTTCTTGTTCGCAAGCGCCGCGCCCACAGCCGCCGGCAAGCCGTAGCCGACACCGCCGCCGGCGGAAACGCCGAGGTATTGGTAGTGTTTCTCGATCGCCCACAGGCGATGGGGCCAATTGCTCATGAAGCCCGGCGATGCGCCGACGGACACCAATGCCCAGTCCTCGGCCTTGATCGCCTGCCAGAGATCCATGCACAGGCGCGCAGTGCTGACGGGGCTTGAATCCCAGCCGTTCGCGGCGGCGGCGCGCGCGGTCTCGAAAGTCGTGGCATGCGCCTTGCGGAAACCGTCGGCGCGGCTCGCGAGCGCGCTCTTGCGATCGTTGGACAGCGCACGGCGGACCTCTTCGATCAACGATGGCAACGTCGCCTCGCCGTCGCCGGTGATCGAGATGTCCACGGCCGGATAGCGCTGGAAGTCCTGATAGTTCGATTTCATGAAGATGTCGGTCGTGCCGAGCGTGATCGTCTTCGCCGGGCCCTTCACCTTCGATGCGAAGCCGTGCTCGGCCAGAACGTACTGATTGATCTGACCCCAGAAGTCCGTGACTTCCAGACCGACGATCACGTCGGCCCCACGTACCAGCGCCGCGCCGTTGGCGGATTGGCACAGGTAATGCGTGTTCGGGAAGTTCTGCCGCGAGGTCTGATCGATCACCGGCGCGTTCAGGAGTTCGGCGAGTTCCACGAGACGGTCCATCCCGGCCTGGGTGCGCGCCATACGGTCGGCGATGATCACCGGGCGCTCCGCCGCGACCAGCAACTTTGCCGCCTCACGCACCGCGCCGGTTTCGCCCTGCGGCGGGCTCATCGCCGTGAGGCGCGGGATCACGAGCTTGGCGCGCTCGTGAAGTTCCATTTCCTGCAACTCCGCGTCGGCGACAAGCGCCACCGGCGCCATCGGCGGCGTCATGGCGACCTTGTAGCCGCGCACGGTCGATTCCGCGAAATGCTGCAGCGATAGAGGTTGATCGTCCCACTTCGTGTAATCGCGGACCATCGCCGCAGGGTCTTGCGCCGAGTGACGCCAGTCGGTGGCATTGGCGCGCTGGGTGGCAACGGCGAGATTGCCGAGGAACGCGAGCACGGGCACTCTGTCGCAATACGCATTGTACAGCGCCATGGACGCATGCTGCAGGCCGACGGTGCCGTGGCAGGCCATCGCCTGCATTTTGCCGGACGCTTTGTAGTAACCGTGCGCCATGCCGACGGAGGACTCTTCGTGCATGCAGGTGATGAACTCGGGCTTCTTGTTGCCCGCGTAGTTCACGATGGACTCCTGTAAACCGCGGAAACTCGAGGCGGTGTTGGCGAACAGGTAGTCGATGTCGAGCGTGCGCAGCACGTCGACCATGAAGTCGGAGCCGCAGGATACGGCACTGGTGGGAACGGCCTTGCCCGGCGCGCCGAATTCGGCGGCGGTTTCCGCGGCGGACGGCGGCGCGGCCCCGCGCGGCTTGTCGCCCGCCCCCGGCGCGGGCTTGCCGGTGACGGGATCAGCGGCGTGCGCCCCCGGCACGACGGCGGCGACGGCGCCGGTCGATGCCGCGGCAATACTGCCGAGGAAGCCGCGACGATTGACGTCCACAGAACCTTTACGCGCCATCACATCCCCCACGATCTGAAGGCACGATCATAGCGCGTCGGCGCGCGCGGGCCATGCCTTCGTGGCGCCCGTACGGGCTGTGGGACGAGGCTATTTCCCCGTTTTCAGGTCCCGCAAGATCGGGATGCTGTCCGCCGCCGGTGACTTCGGGACCGACGACAAATAGGCATGGATATCGGCGATATCCGCATCCGGCATGCCGTCCGCGCTGTAGGCGGGCATGGGACCGGTGGAGCCGCGAATGAAGGTGATCATGGCGTCCAGCGGCAACGGCTCCGGCACAAGCTTGAGGCCTGTGAAGCTGCCCTGCCCCACCGTGCCGTGGCAGGTCCAGCAGCCGTTGGCCATGTAGACCTGCTTGCCCCGCGCGGCGGACGGTGCGGCGGCCTGGGCGGCGGACGCGGCCGACAGGATGACGATCAGCGTGGCGATCAGTTTCATGGCGCTCACCGCATCTGCGTGACGACGTCGACCAGGGCCGGCAGGCCCTGCTTCACCGTGGCGATGGCGCGTTTGTACGCCCCGGCCAGGTCTTTCGGATCCGTGATCGGGCCTTCGCCATGCACGCCCATGGACTGCGCAAGCTTCGCGTAATTGATCGGCGGGTTGTCGATCTCCGTGCCGATACGGCCGTTCGCCACGCCCCGATTCCGGTGGTTGGCGAGACGTTGGATGTTCATGGTCTCCTGGCCATAGGCTCGGTTGTTGTGCATCACCGTGAGCAGCGGGATCTTGTGGTGCGCCGCCGTCCAGAGCGCGCCGTTGGCGTACATAAAGTCGCCATCGCATTGAAGATTGATCGAGAACCGGCCCAAGGCCTTGTTGGCGAGCGCCGCGCCGACCGCGGCGGGAAGCCCGTAACCCACACCGCCGCCGCCGGAGACGCCGAGGAAGCGGTACTGCTTGTCGACGTTCCACAAGCGATGCAGCCAGTTGGAGAAGAAGAACGGCGCCGTGCCCGTGGACACCACCGCCCAGTCCTCGTTCTTCACCTGCTGCCAGAGTTCCATGCACATGCGCGCCGTGGTAATCGGACTTGCGTCCCAGCCCAGCGCCGCCGCCTGCCGGGATGCCTCGAACGCGGCGGCGTGCGCTTTGCGGAATTCGTCGGCGCGCGCGGCGATCGCACTCCTTCTATCCGCACCGACCGACGCACGCACTGAGTCGATCAGGAACGGCAAGGTCGCCTGTCCGTCGCCGACGATGGTGAGATCCGCCTCGGCAATTCGATTGAAGTATTGGTTGTTGGGCTTCTGATTCATCTCGTTGACGCCGAGATTGATCAGCTTCGCGCCCGCCTTGGTCTTCGGCTTGCCGGTTGCTTCCTCGCGCACGAATTGGGTGACCGTGCCCCAGAAATCCGTGAGTTCGATGCCGATGACGACATCGGCCTGACGCAGCAGACGCGGGCCGTTGGTGACCTGCCACAAGTAGTGCGCGTTCGGGAAATTCTGGCGCGCGGTCTGGTCGATCACCGGTGCGTTGAGCAGTTCCGCCAGCACGACCATGTTGTCCATGGCGGACTGATCCCGTGCCATGCGGTCGACCACGATCACCGGGCGCTCTGCGGTGGCGAGCAGGCGCGCCGCCTCCCGCACCGCGCCATAATCGCCGACCGGCGGGGCCGCGGCGATCACGCGTGGAATGTGCAGCTTGCCGCGATCATGCAGTTCCGCCTCCTGCATGTCGGAATCGACGGAGATCGCCACGGGTCCCATGCACGGCGTCATCGCCATCCGATGCCCCCGGACAACGGATTCCGCGAAATGCTGCAGCGATACGGGTTGGTCGTCCCATTTGGTGAAGTCGCGGACCATCGACACGGGGTCTATCGCGGAGTGACGCCAATCGGTCTGGCTGGAACGGCCCGCGGCGTCGAGCGTGTTGCCGAAGAACATCATCATCGGTGCGCGGTCGCAGAAGGCGTTGTAGATCGCCATGGCCGCGTGCTGCGTTCCAACCGTGGCCTGGGCGAATACGGCGGCCGGCTTACCACAAGCCTTGTAGTAGCCGTGCGCCATGGCGACGGAAGATTCCTCGTGCATGCAGGTGAGGAATTCCGGCGACGTGTTGCCGGCGTAATTGATCACGGACTCCTGCAATCCAAGAAATCCCGCGGCGGTGTTGGAGAAGACGTACTCCATCCCGATGGCCTTCAGCACATCGACCATGAAGTCGGAGCCGCAATCGTTCGCGGTACTGGGGGCGGACGGCTTTCTGGGTTCGGTATCGGCGGCGGTCGCAGCGGCGGTCGGTGGCGCGGCCTTGGGCCGATCTTCCGCGGCGTCCGCCTTCGGAACGACTGTGGCGACTGCACCTCCGGAGGCGGCAGCGACACCGCTCAAGAAGCCGCGTCGATTGACGTTCGTCTTACGTGCCATGACATCCCCCCGAACTACATGGGGGATCATAGACGGCGGATCGGCCCGTGAAATAGCCCTTCCGCGCGGCGGTACACCGCGCGGACTGGCCGGGACTTAGCGGTTCAGGAACGGCTGGGGATCGACCGCTTGCGTGCCGCGACGCACCTCAAAGTGGAGTTGGGGCTTGTCCACATTGCCCGACTTGCCGACCGTGGCGATGACCTGCCCTTGTTTGACTTTGTCGCCCTTCGCCACCAGCAGCTTGTCGTTGTGGGCATAGGCGGTGGTCAGGCCGCTGTCGTGACGGATCAGGAGCAAGTTCCCGAAGCTCTTGAGCCCGTCGCCGGCATAGGCCACCTCGCCCGCATCGGCTGCGCGCACCTGCGCGCCTTGCGGGGCGCCGATATTGATACCGTCGTTGTGAAGCCCCTTCCCGGCCGGGCCGAAGCCCGAAAGCAGTCTGCCCTTCACCGGCCAGATGAAATGCGGATCGGCGGCGGGCGGCAATGACACCTGTTGTTCCGGCGCGGCGGGCAGCGTTGGTGCCGGAGCCGCCGGAGCGGCTGCGACGATCGGCGGAGACGCAGGCACTGGCGCGGCAGCCAGCGGCGGCGCGACGGGCACCGGAGCCACGGGCACCGGAGCCACCGGCGGCGCAACAGCCGGCGCCATCGACATACTGGCCTCTTGGGGCGGCGGCGACGGTGGGGCCGGCGTGGTCGGGATCGCAGGCGGTCGCGGCAATGGCATCGGCGGAACGTTCGTGTCGGCGGGAACCTGCTGCGACAACGCCGACGTATCGGGCTGCGGCGGCACAGCCATGGTGAACGGTTGCTGACCCGGCGGCGGACCGCCCGGCGAACCCGGCATTGCGGTAGCGCCCGGCGGCGGCGCGAGATTGCTGGAGGTGATGACCGGGCGTGGCGCAGCAACCGGCGGCGGCGGTTCATCCGCTCGGCGCTGGGGGGCAGCCGCCACGGTGAAGGGATCGGGGATCCACAACTCCTGCCCCTCGGTCACCTGATACGGCGCGCGCAGTTCGTTCACTTCCACCAAGTTCGCGCGCGGCACCTGATACTTGTCGGCGATCGACTGGATGGTCTCGCCGGCGGCGACGCGGTGCGTGCGCACGGGGTCGAGGATAAGCACCTGACCCGGCGTCAACGAATAGGGATACCGGAGTCCGTTGCGCGCGGCGATCACCGGGGTCGGCACGTCATAGCGCCGCGAGATCGCGTAGATGGAATCTCCCTGCGCCACGGTGATGCGGCGGCTCTGGCCGTTGTCCCACAGATAGCCACCCTTGTAGTCCGCCGACGGTTCGAACTCGGGTGCGCAAGCGCCAAGCGCAAACGCCGCGATGGTGATGTGAAGGGCACGTGTGAATGTCAGGGTCATGACTCTTCTCGTTCGCGGGAGGCACGGCGGGAGGAACCTTCCCCCGGCAATCCTTGCACCAAGGGGACGAAGCGCACGGGGAATAGACGCTCGCTCTTGAACTGCGTGCCTTCCTTGCGCACGCGGATCACTTCCTGATGGAGTCCATCGACGTCGCCCACCGGCAGCACCATGATCCCACCTTCGTCAGACAACTGTGCCACAAGATCCGCCGGCACGATGCGGGCCGCCGCGGTGACCAGGATCCGATCGAACGGCGCCTGGGCGGGCCAACCCTTATAACCGTCGCCGACAAGTGTGGTGATATTGTGGAGGTTAACCTCTTTGAATCTCCGCTCCGCCACCTGCATGAGGTCTTTGTGACGCTCGATTGTGTACACGCGCCGTGCCAATTTTGAGAGGATCGCCGCCTGGTAGCCGGAGCCCGTACCGACTTCCAGTATCTTGTGGCGATCGGTGATCTCTAACGCCTGTGTCATCAAGCCAACCACCAGCGGCTGGCTGATCGTCTGCCCGCAGGAAATCGGCAGCGCCTGATTGGCGTAGGCCTGATCGAGGAACGCTTCCTCCACGAACTTTTCGCGGGGAATGCGTTCCATCGCCGCCAGCACCCGCGTGTCCGTCACCCCGGCGTTGCGGAGGTCCATGACCAGGCGGATCTTTCGGCTCTCTGTGCTCATGCGCGCAGGATGTCTCGCAGTGTTTTCATGGTCGGCCCGTGGGTCAGGTCGACGTTGAGGGGCGTGACGGAAATGTATCCGTCGTCGGTGGCCTTCAGGTCCGTGCCTTCGGCGGACGCATCCGCCTTACGGCGCGGTCCGATCCAAAGATACGCCCGTCCGCGCGGATCGGCACGCAGGATGAGATCGTCGCCGATCTTATGCTTGCCTTGCTCGGCCGCCACGATACCCGCGACATCTTCCGGCGAGCGGTCGGGGAAATTGACGTTGATCACGACGTTCGACGGCCACCCGGCCGCGCAAATCCGACGGATCAGATCCGCGCCGAATTTCTCCGGTGTCTCGAAGGGAATGCGGGAGGCATCGGAAAATACCTGTGACAGCGCGATCGCCGGCACCCCCAGCAGCGCGCCTTCCAGCGCAGCGGCCACCGTGCCGGAGTAGTGGACATCCTCGCCAAGGTTCGCGCCCATGTTGATGCCGGACAGCACCAGATCGGGCGGATGATCCTTCATGATGTGGTTGATCGCCACCATCACGCAGTCGGTCGGCGTGCCGGACACGGTGTAGCGGCGGTCGCCAACCTCCACGGGCCGTAAGGGCATGTGGAGCGTGAGCGAATGCCCCGCGCCGCTTTGCTCCAGCGTCGGCGCGACCACCCACACATCGTCGGTCAGCGAACGCGCGATGCGTTCCAACACCGCGAGGCCTTGGGCGCCGATGCCGTCGTCGTTGGACAGAAGAATCCGGCAGCGCGACAGATCGGCGAGCGGCCGCGCGGCGGCGCTCATGGCGGCGCAATGCGGTCGATGCCGCCCATGTAGGGTTTAAGGACCGCCGGCACGCGCACGCCGCCGTCGGCCTCCTGATAGTTCTCCAGGATCGCCACCAGCGTGCGCCCGACCGCGAGGCCGGAGCCGTTCAGCGTGTGCACGAAGCGCGTGCCTTTAGTCTCGCCCGGCGGGCGGCACCGCGCGTTCATGCGCCGCGCCTGGAAGTCGCCGGTGTTCGAGCAGCTGGAGATTTCACGATAGAGATTCTGCCCCGGCAGCCACACTTCCAGATCATAGGTGCGGTTAGCGCTAAAGCCGACGTCCCCGGCGCAGAGCGCGAGGACGCGATACGGCAACTCCAGCCGCTGCAGAATTTTCTCCGCGCTGCGAGTCATGCGGTCGAGTTCGGCTTCCGAATCTTCGGGCGCGACAATCGACACCAGTTCCACCTTGCTGAACTGGTGCTGGCGAATCATGCCCTTGGTGTCCTTGCCCGCCGCGCCCGCTTCCGAACGGAAGCACGGCGTATGAGCAGTGACGCGCATCGGCAGTTCCGCCGCATCCATGATGCGTCCGTTCGCCAAATTCGTCAGAGAGACCTCGGAGGTCGGAATGAGGAACAAGCCAGAGTTCGTCTTGTAGAGATCTTCCTCGAACTTCGGCAGCTGGCCCGTGCCGATCAAGCTCTCGGCTTTCACCAAGAGTGGCGGCGCCACTTCGGTGTAGCCGTTCTCGGCGGTGTGGGTGTCGAGCATGAATTGGGCGATCGCGCGCTCAAGCCGTGCCAGTGCGCCCTTGAGGACGACAAATCGCGCGCCGGAAATCACCGTGGCCTGATCGAAGTCCATCAACTTCAGCCCAGTGCCGATGTCGGCGTGATCCTTCGGGGTGAAGTCATACGTGCGCGGCTCGCCCCAGCGGCGCACTTCCTTGTTGGCGCTCTCATCCCTGCCTTCCGGCACTTCGGCATGAAGGACGTTCGGGATGGTCAGGAGCACGCCCCGCACCTTCTCCGCCAGTTCCTTCTCCTCGAGGTCCAGGGCCGTCATGCGGTCTTTGATCTGGGCGACCTCGGCCATCAACGGGGCGGCATCGCCGCCCTTGGCCTTCACGCCGCCGATCTGCTTGGACACGTCGTTGCGCCGGGTCTGCAGGGTCTGCAGTTCGGTGATCGCCGCGCGGTGGCGGGTGTCCAGTTCCAGCACGCCAGCCGACATGGCCCCAGCGCCACGGCGCGCGAGCGCCGCGTCCAACTGCGCGGGATTGTCACGAATCCACTTCAGATCAAGCATGGCAAGGTCCGCCCGGCAAAGAGGATGGCTTATACGGGGGGCCGGCGGACGCGTCCAGAGGTGGGGCTTCGGAAGGCCCGGTTAGGCCTCGTTGAAGTCCGTATCCTCGATACCCGAGGCGGAGGCGTTGGCCGTGTCGCTTTCCTCTTTCTTCTTTTCGACCCACGAGGCGCCGATGATGGAAAGCCAGTAAAGAAGCAGCATCGGGATCGCCAAGCCGATCTGGCTGATCGGATCCGGCGGCGTAACGATCGCGGCGAAGATGAACACACCGACGACGGCGTAGCGCCACTTGTCGCGCAGGCCCTTGGCGGAAATGATGCCGACGCGCGCGAGCAGCACCAGCAGCACCGGGAACTGGAACGTCAGCCCAAACGCAAACATCAGCTGCATGACCAGCGTGAGGTAGTCGCCCACGCGTTGTTCGAGTTGCACCGGCATCTCGCCGGCGACGCCCGTCACCTGGAATCCCAGCAAGAACTGCCAGGCCATCGGCATGATGAAGTAGTAAACCAGCGACGCCCCGAAGAAGAACAGCACCGGGCTCGCAATGAGGAACGGAAGCAATGCCCGCTTCTCATGGCGGTATAGGCCCGGCGCGATGAACTTCCACATCTGGTGGGCGAAAATCGGGAAGGTCAGCATCCCGGCGGCGAAGAACGCCACCTTCATGCGCGTGAAGAACGCTTCCGTGAGCTCGGTGAAGATCATGCGGTTCGTGCTGCCGCTGACCTGCTCCATCGCGTGCTGCAACGGCCTTACCAGCCAATTGAAAATTGGCTCGGCAACGGTGGCGCAGGCAAAGAACGCCACGAGCAACGCGATCACGGACACGAGCATGCGCGACCGCAGCTCCATCAAGTGATCGAGCAGCGGCATGGTGTGGGATTCAGGATCGTCCGCGGACGGGCCGGGAAGCTGGAGGGTCACGACGTCCCCTCACCGGTGCGCAGCGTGCTCGGCGAAACTTCCGCGGTGAGCGCAGCCGCTTCCGGTGTCACGGCGGGCGTTTCGGCGACGGCCGAGGCTTCCGCCGGCGGCGTCTCGGCCAGCGGATTTTGCACCGCCAGGGCCTCGCGCACTTCGCGTTCCGTATCGGCAAGCTCCGAACTGAATTTGCCGGTCGGATCGATCAGTTTGTCGAGTTCAGCGCTGACGTTGGTATTGGAAATCTTCTGAACGGAATTGCGGACCTCATCGAGTTCCGCTTCCCGCATCAGGTCGTTGACGTGGCCCTGGAATTCACCGGCGAGCTTGCGGGCCTGGCGGGTGAACTTGCCGAGCGAACGCATCGCGTTGGGCAGTTCCTTGGGGCCAAGCGCCACCACGGCCACCACCCCGATCACGAGGAGTTCGGACCACGCAAAATCAAACATGGTTCAGTTCCGGCATGTCGTGCGACCGCCCAAAATTCAAAACGGGCGCCGCGGCGCCGTTAGACGCTCGCGCGATCCTTTTCGCGGGCCGGCGCGGCCGCGGCATTGGCGTCGATGGTCTTGTGGGAGGCGTCGGCGACTTCGCCGTCCTCGTCCTTCAGACCCTTCTTGAAGGCTTTGATACCCTTCGCGAAGTCGCCCATCGAGCCCGCGAGTTTGCCGGTACCGAACACCAACACCACGATCACGAGGACGATGGCCCAGTGCCATACGCTTAAGGAACCCATGAGACCTACTCCAAAAATCTGGCGAACCCGCCACAGCCTGAGCCGTGAAACCAACAACTCCAAAGGCTTAGCGGGTACCTTGAAGGGCGATCATGGCAAAAAGGCCACCGCCCCGCAATGTAATAAGCCCCACCTCACCGCCTTGTTCACATGGGGATCAAATTGCCAGCCGGCAAGCGGAAACGGCCGAATTAGGGCTCTTCGGCTTCTTCGGCGGGTTCGCCCTTCTCGGCGCCCTCGCCCTGCACCAGAGGCTCCATGGCCTCGTCGGACTCCTCGGTGTCGAACAGGAGGGTGTCGGAGGCGCCACGGGTGCCGTAGGCGGACACGCCGCGACGGCTGTCCAGCAGACCGGCCGCCCGCAATTCCTCGATGCCCGGCAGGTCCTGGAGCGATTCCAGGCCGAAATGGTCAAGGAACGCGTTGGAGGTGCCCCACATGACCGGACGGCCCGGAACTTCCTTGCGGCCGCGCGGCTTAATCCAGCCTTCCTCGAGCAGGATATCGACCGTGCCGGAGGATACCGCGACGGCGCGGATTTCTTCGATCTCGGCGCGAGTGACCGGCTGGTGGTAGGCGATGATCGCGAGCGTCTCAATCGCGGCGCGCGACAGCTTACGCGGGACGAGCTTTTCCAGCTTCAACCGCTCCGTGACATCCGGCGCGGTACGGAACGACCAGCGGCTATTGGCCTGGAGCAACTCGACGCCCCGCCCTTGATACATGGCGCGCAGCTGTTCGAGCAGCGCCGGCAGGTCGGAACCTTCCCCTAGCCGTTCGGTGATGACGCGTTCGGACACAGGCTCGGAACTGGCGAACAACAGCGCCTCGAGCACACGCAGGTCGGCCGCGTTGCGGGCTTCACGGTCAGCTGCCTGAGCAGCAACCTGTTCGGCGACCTCCGCCGGCAATTCCACCGTCTCGTCCGGCGTCACGTCTGTGGTGGCTTCATCGTCGGTGCGCATCTGGATCTCGGTGTCAGGGCTCGTCATGGGCGGCGGCTCGGTTCGCGGGCTTCAAATAGATCGGCGAGAAGTGACCGCCATCCTGGCGGATGTCGGCTTTGCCGTCGCGCACCAGCTCCAGCGCGGCGATCAGCGTGGTGGACACGGCCGAACGGCGCATCAGCGGGTCGCGCACATTGCGCGGCAGGAACATCGACAGCTGCGTCCAATCCGGAACGTTGGGCAGGATTTCGCGCAGCCGCGCGATGGCGTCGTCGATGGAGTAAAGGTCGAACGCCTCGATTTCAAGCGCGCTGACGTTCTTGTCTTTGTGCTGGTGGGCGTAAGCACGCAGCAGGTCGTAGAGCGAAACGTCGTAGACCGAGCGATAGGTGATCGGCAGGCCTTCCGGATTGCCGCGCGGGTAGAAATCGATCTTGCGCTGGGGCAGCTGGAAGATTTTCTTGCCGGCATCCTGCATCGCCTGCAGACGCATCAGCTGGAACTTCAGAGCCTCCGCCATCTCCTCGGCGCTGAGTTGCTCGTCGGTCTCTTCTTTCGGCAGCAGCAGCTTGGATTTCAGGTAGGCCAGCCACGCGGCCATGACGAGATAGTCCGCGGCGAGTTCCAGGTGCGATTGGCGCGCGATGTCGACGAAAACGAGATACTGCTCCGCCAGCGCCAGGATCGAGACCTGCATGAGGTCGACCTTCTGGTCGCGGGCAAGCGTCAGCAGCAGATCGATCGGCCCCTCGAAACTGCCGAGCTGCAGCACGAGTTGGTACATCGAGCCTTCGCTCGGCATCGAATCTTCTTCGAAGGCCGGCGGTGCGTCGGACAGAATAGGCGTTTCAGAAGGTTCGGACATACAACTGCCTCAAGGATGTCCGGCCACGGCCGCGATCAATTCAACGATCCGCTCCGCGATAGGAACGACAATCCAGCTCACGATATTCAGGTTAAGCCCCACTAACGATCCCACCCACGGCAAGCCGATCAACAGGGCAAGCAGGATGACCATGCCGTATTTCTCCAGACGCGCCAAGGGTCGCGCCAGGGAATCCGGCAAGATACCCACAGCCACCCGCCCGCCATCCATCGGCGGTAGGGGAAGCATGTTGAAAACCGCCAGAATGACGTTGAATTGGACGCTGTTGATAAGTGCGTCGGCCAGGAGCGACCTGGCGTTTCCGTCGAGCAGCGGCGCCAGGTGAAGAAGCACAGCGGACAATAGGGCCAGCACGATATTGATGCCCGGTCCGGCGGCGGCGACCCAGATCATGTCGCGGCGCGGATTGCGGAGCCGGTAGAAATCCACGGGCACGGGTTTGGCCCAGCCGAACAGCGGCAGGTGCGACAGCGCCAACATGCCCGGCAGGATGATCGTGCCCACCGGATCGATGTGGCGAATGGGATTGAGGGTTAGCCGGTTGGCTTCCTTGGCGGTCGGATCTCCAAACGCCAGCGCGATGTAGCCGTGGGCGGCCTCGTGCAACGTGATCGCGAGGATCGCCGGGATCCCGATGGTGATCAGCCCTTCGATGATGGCGGTCAGATCAGGCATTGCGCAGCGCGTTGGTGACGGCGGCCTGTCCGGCCGCGGCGTTGAGGACTTCCCGCGGCTTGCGCCGGACGGCGGCCAATTCTTCCATCGCCCGCTGGCCGTTGGACCCAAGCGGCCCCAGCGCCTTCGCGATATCGCGCATGTCGGTGAGGTTGCCGTCGCAATGAAGCACCACGTCACAGCCGGCGGCGAGCGCCGCCGCCGTGCGCTGGTCGTAAGGCCCGCCGAGGGCCTTCATGCCGAGATCGTCGCTCATCAAAAGGCCCTTGAAGCCGAACTCGCCGCGAATGATGTCGCCAATAACCTTGGCCGACGTGGTAGCGGGTTTGTCTGGATCGATCGCGGTGTAAACCACATGGGCCGTCATGGCCATGGCTGGGCGGCCGGATTTCGGAAATGCGGCGAACGGCACGAAGTCGCTTGCGCGCAATGAGGCGAGATCGGCTTCCACCACCGGCAATTCGAGATGACTGTCGGCGCGGGCGCGGCCATGGCCGGGGATGTGTTTGATCACCGGCACAACGCCGGCGGCGATCAGGCCGTCGCAGGCGGCGATGGCCATATCCGCCACTTCGTGCGGGTCGCGCGAAAACGCGCGATTGCCGATGATGTCGTGAGCGTCGGCTACTGGAACGTCCATCACCGGCGCGCAATCGACATCGATGCCGAGTTCGGCGAGTTCCTGACCAATGAGCTGATTGTTGAGAATGAGCGCGGCCTTCGCCGCTTCCTTGTCCTGTGTGTAGAGCGCACCGAAGTCCGCCATCGGCGGCGCGAACCGCCAATGGGGCGGCTTGAGGCGCTGCACGCGCCCGCCTTCCTGATCTATCAGCACCACCGGATCGTGGCCGGTGACGAGGCCACGCAGATCGTCCACCAGCGCCCTCACCTGCGCCGGCGTTTCCACATTGCGCGCGAACAGAATGTAGCCGAGCGGTTGGACTTCGGAGAAGAACGCGCGTTCGTCGTCGGTAAGTGTTTTGCCGGCGAGGCCGAGGATGGCCGCACTCGGCACGCCGCGCGAAAGAACGGCCATCGGCAGCTACTGGCGGACGACGATGCAGCCGACGTTCCGGCTGCTGAGGGTTGCGCAGAGCTGTTCCGCCGCGGCCTTGTCCGCGACCGGACCAGCGCGCAAGCGGAAGTACGTGCCCTTGTCGGGCACCTCGGCCTGGGTGACCGAGGGCGAAAGTCCTTGAAACACGTCGGCGTTTTTACCGCTGATCCGTTTCCACTCGCCCATGGCGGCGTCTTCCGAGCGTGTGGAGACGAGCTGAACGTAAACGCCCGGTGCGCCCGCCGATGCGGCGATTGGCGGCGTCGGGGCGGCAGGCACCGCGGCGGTCTGAACCGGCGGCACGGGCTTGGGGGCCTCCACGGCGGCAGCCACGATTGGCGCGGGAGCAGAAGCGGGCACCGGCGCGGCGGCGGGTGGCGCGGTCGGCCCGAGTTGCAGCGGCCCGGCAGCGGGCTTGTCCGCGGCCGCGGCGACAATCGGCGCCGGAACGGCGGCGGGCGGTGCCGGCGCGGTGGCCGGTGTCGGGAGCGGCGCGACCGGAGTCATCGGCTTCTCCGCCTGAGCGGCAGTGCTCGGCAGCGGCGCCACCGGGCTCATGGGTTTTTCGGCGGGCTGTTCAGCCGCGGGCGCGGCCGGTGCCTCTGGCTTCGCGCCGGTCACCTGCGCGACGAGTTTCGCCAGGGGATCGTCCTTCGCGGAGGTCGGTTGGACCGGCTGAGCCACGGGCGCAGGTGCTTCCGCCTTCTTCACCGGCGGTGCCTTGGGCTGCTCGGGTTCCGGCAGCAGGTTCTCGACGCGGTTGGGGGCAGCACCTTTGCTGACACGGTCATAAACCGTCTTGTCCTGGTTCTCGACCTGGAGACCGCCCGGGTCCTCCGGCTTGATCTTGTAGGGATCCGGATCGGCCTTCACGACCTGGGAACCGTCCTCGCCCGCCATGCCGGTATCGTTGGAACCGAAGACGTACCAGCCGGCGGCCGCGGCCAGGGCGGCACCGAAAATCACGCCCGCGACCAAGCCAAAGGACGAGCCGGCACGGGTCTTGCGGCCGTGATACTCGTCGTCAAACACATCGTCCGTGAAAGGCGTGGCCCGCAGATCGTCGGAGCGAGGAGTCGTGATCCGGGCTTCCTCGCGGCGCAGCGGCGGTCCATCGCCGTCGCGATCAATGGCCATCAGCGCATCTCCTCAACCGGTTCGACGCCGAACACGGCTAAGCCGGACGCTATCACCACGCCGACGCCACGGACAAGCGCCAGGCGCGCCAATGACAAAGACGTATTGTCCGCCTGCAGGAACCGGAGTTCGACCGCATCATTGCCCTTGTTCCACAGGCCGTGGAACTGGGCGGCCAGATCATTCAGATAGAACGCAACCCGGTGCGGCTCGTGAGCAACCGCAGCCCCTTCAACCAGGCGTGGCCAGGCCGCCAGCATCTTCAGCACCTGAAGTTCGTCTGGGTCCGCCAGCAACGACAGATCCGCCGCCGCGAGACCGTTGTCCGACAAGTCCACGCCCGGGAACATCTCCGCCGCATGGCGGAACACAGAACGCCCGCGCGCATGGGCGTATTGGACGTAGAACACCGGGTTCTCGCGGGATTTTTCCGTGACCTTTGCGTAATCGAAATCCAGCGGCGCGTCGTTCTTACGGGTGAGCATGATGAAGCGCACCACGTCCTTGCCGACCTCGTCGATCAGGTCGCGCATGGTGACGAAGGTGCCCGCGCGCTTGGACATCTTCACAGGTTCGCCGTTGTTGAGCACGCGCACCATCTGGCAAAGCTGCACATCGAGCTTGCCCTTGCCGTTCGTGAGCGCCTTCAAGGCCGCTTGCACGCGCTTGACGTATCCGCCGTGGTCCGCGCCCCAGACATTGACCAGGTTCACGAAGCCGCGGTCGACCTTGTCCTTGTGGTAGGCGATGTCGCCGGCGAAATAGGTCCAGGCACCGTTCGACTTCTTCACCGGACGGTCGACCTCGTCGCCGAACTGCGTCGCCTTGAACAGCAACTGCGGGCGCGGCTCCCAATCGTCCGGCGTCTTGCCCTTGGGCGGCTCAAGGACGCCCGTATAGGTGAGATCCGCATCCGCCAGGAACTTCAGTGCGCCGTCGACCTTACCTTCGTCGACCAGCTTCTTCTCGGATGTGAAAACATGATGCTCCACGCCGAGCGCGGCGAGGTCTTCCTTCACCAGTTTCATCATCCACGCGACGGTGAATTCCCGCAGCGCCGGAATCCACACATCCTCATCGTTCACGCCCACCCACTTGTCGCCATCGCGCTTCGCCAGCGCTTCGGCCACGGGCACGAGATAATCGCCGCCGTATTGGATTTCCTTGCGCTCGAGGGCGGCCTGGAACTCCGCATCGGTAATACGGCCGAGTGTCTGCAGATAGCGCATGCGCAGCGCGCGGGCGACGTTGTCGACCTGCCCGCCGGCGTCGTTGATGTAGTATTCCTTCGTCACGGCGAAGCCGGCCTTGGCCAGCAGACGCGCCAGCGCATCGCCGACCACGGCGCCGCGAGCATGGCCCACGTGCATCGGGCCGGTCGGATTGGCGGAGACGTACTCGACGTTGATCTTCTCGCCCCGGCTGACGCCGTCACCGTAGGACGGGCCCGTCTTCAGGACGTCACGGAGCACGTCGAACCACGTGCTGGGCACAAGACGCAGGTTGATGAATCCCGGGCCGGCGACGTTCGCCTCGGTCACGGTCGGATCGGCCTTGAGCTTCGCGATCAGCAATTCCGCGATGGCCTTCGGCGGCTGCCCCGCCGGTTTGGCGAGGATCATCGCCGCGTTGGTGGTGATGTCCCCGTGCGACGGATCGCGCGGCGGCTCCGCGGCCACGCGATCCAGATCGAGCCCAGCCGGCAACTTCCCTTCGGCAACAAGGGCGGCGACCGCGGCATCGACCCGCGTTTTGACGGTGGCAAATATGTTCATGGTCTGACGGAGGGATCGAAAAGGCGGGAATGTTCGTCCAAGGCGAAACGGTCGGTCATGCCGGCGATGTAGTCGGCTACGCGGCGGGCCGTTTTCGGACTGCCCGCCTTCAAGCCACCGGCGCGCCAGTCTTCCGGCAGCAACTCGGGCTCAGACAGGAACAGATCGAACAGCTCGCGCACCACGCGGCGCGCCTTGCTGGTCATACGGATCACTTTGTTGTGGCGGTACATATGCGCAAACAGGAATTCCTTCAAGGATTTGTCGTGTTCCGCCATCTGGCCCGAGAACCCCGCCATGGCGTCCGGAAGGGCGCGCACGCCGTCCGCATCCTTGGGTTTCGCCGCGGCAAAGCGCCGCGCGGTTTCGGTGATCACGTCGTTGGCCATGGCGCTGATGACACCGCTGAGGGACTCATGGATCAGCCGGGTCTGCGCGACCGTCGGGTGCTTCTGCGCCACGGCCTTGAAGATCGGCCCGACCAGGGGCAACCCCAGCATGTCGTCGAAAGTGAACAGCCCGGCATGCAGGCCGTCGTCGAGATCGTGGGCGTTGTAGGCGATGTCGTCGGACACCGCGGCCACCTGGGCCTCGGCGCTCGGCCAAGTGGCGAGTTCGAGGTCATGGCCGGCGTTGTACTCGACGATCGCCAGAGGCACCGCCCCTTCCCCGTTCCGATCGAGCAGCGGGCCGTTGTGCTTCACTAATCCCTCGAGGCACTCCCAGGTGAGATTGAGCCCGTCGAACGCCGCATAACGGTGTTCCAGCTTGGTGACGATGCGCAAGGCCTGGGCGTTGTGATCGAAGCCGTTGAAGGACGCCATGCATTCCTGCAGCACGTCCTCGCCGGCGTGACCGAAGCAGGTGTGGCCAAGGTCGTGCGCGAGCGCGAGCGCTTCGGCGAGGTCCTCGTTCAGACCGAGGAAGCGGCAGAGCGATCGCGCGATCTGGGCAACTTCCAGGCTGTGAGTCAGCCGTGTGCGGTAGGTATCGCCCTCGCTTGCGACGAACACCTGGGTCTTGGACTTAAGCCGCCGGAAGGCGCTTGAGTGGATGATCCGGTCCCGGTCCCGCTGGAACGGCGAGCGGGTCGCGGCCTCGTCCTCGCGGACCTTGCGGCCGCGGCTGCGCGCCGGATCGCAGGCCACGGGCGCCAGGACCCCGGAAAGTTCGCGCAAAGTTGCCATGGCCGCACCCTACAGAACGCGTTGTTTCCAGGCAACGCACGGGGTAGTTGCCTTGCGTTAAGGGGCTGTCGGACCTACATTCCGGCCATGAACCAGATCGCGCCGGAAATGGCCTCCGTAGGGCTCACCCCATCCGCGGCCGCCCGGGTCAAAGTCCTGGCCACCAGCGAGGGCAACCCGAACCTTATGCTCCGCCTCGCCGTCTCCGGCGGCGGCTGCTCGGGCTTTTCCTACGGCTTCAGCCTGGATTCCGAGGTCACCGCCGACGACAAGATATTCGAGCACCACGGCGCGAAACTGGTGATCGACGATGTCTCGCTCGATCTGTTGAAGGGCGCGGAGGTCGACTTCGTGGACGACCTGCTCGCGGCCTCGTTCCGGATCAACAATCCGAACGCTACATCCACCTGCGGCTGCGGGACCTCGTTCTCGCTCTAGCGGACACGGCGCGGCGGCGTGCGCTCCTCCGGCCAGACGTTTCCTCGATTCCATTCGCGGCAGATGTTCCCGATCGCTTCATAGTTGGACGCGGTGTCGAGCGCACCATTGCGGTTATCCATCTCGGCGTAGAACGCCTTCAGATACTCGTCCATCCGCCGCGTCAGGCGGTTGAGGATTTGCTGGGTCACGCGGTCCGGGTCATTCGTGACCGCGGGCCGCTCTTCGCCAAGTATCCGTTCCAGCGCCATGCGCATGCGCGGCGCATGCGTGCGGAGCGCCTGCGTGTTGATGGCGACGTGTTGGTTTTCGTGATCGAGGATCGCCTTGTACTCGCACGTCCCCGGCCGATACTCACTCGCGACATATACATCCACATCGCGGAAGCCGAATTCCACTTTCACTGTGGTCAGGTAAACACAGGTGGGCCCGCGTCCACGGCTGACAATCCGCGAGTTGGCTTCGATGCTGAATTCCGGCGTCGTGTAGGTGACACCCAGCGCTTCCGAATGGACACCGCCGGAGGGCGCCTGCCCCTTGCTCCCCATGAAGTTGTGCAGCGCCGTCACGTTGAGCGCATTGTTCAACGTGGGTTGAGGTTGATGGGTCTGGAAGTCGACGGTGATGGGCGCGCTATACGGTGCACAAGCCGTCTGCGCAGCGGCTGGGTGAATCAGCAAAGTGAGCAACAGCCCAATCATGGTCGCCAGCTTGCCCATCACAGAGAGAAAATACTAGCGCGCCCCGAGGTTGATCGGCCGGTCCGCGGGGCATCGTGGGTCGAACCACTTCTCCCGCCTCAGCAAGGATTCCGGCTTGGGGAAGGCGCGGTACATTTTCGCATCGAGCGAGATGCGCAACTCGACAAAGTGGACGCTCTCGCCGCGCCTCGAACATACGGGCAGTACCGACTTCACGCCGTCGGGTCCGAGATCGCGCGCGATCGCGGCATCCAGTTCCGCCAACGAGACGACGCCTCCGGCCCGCTCTTGGAGGAGACGCGCCGTCTGTAGGCGGCTGGCCTTGTCCGCCAAGTCGACAGTGACAGCGAAATACGTATCGGCATCCATCCCCGAACAGGTGCCGTGTTTGGTCCATTCGTGGTGCTCGAGGCAATCGGCGGTCCCGGGCATGATGCGCTTCAAGGTCGTCGCGGTGCTCGCCTTGAGCTGGGGTAGCGGCAATTCGCACCAAGCGCGCTGCTTGTCGCGCGCGCGAACGTCGGGCGCCACACCGCAGAACTCATCGCCCATGCCTTCGGTCCAGAGGCCGTGGAGGACCAGGCGCGGTTTCGTGTCGATCGCGCATTGCGCGGATCGCGTATTCAGCGCGCAAAATCCCGGCTGCCACGTGAGCGCCAGCGTCCAGCCGGTGATCTCCGCGCGCGCGGGCGTCGCGAGAATCGCCAGGACGAACAGCGCGGCGCGGATCACGGCGTCCGCTTCGCCGCCTCGTCTGCGGCGGCCTTCAATTTTTCCGGCGACAGGTCGTACCAGCGAAGCAGAACGATCATGCCGATGATCTGCAAGACGGCCGGAAAGATCGCCGTGGAGATGTAGATCGCAGTGATTGCGCTCGCCGGCTGCTCGACCACCACACCACGGGACTGAATATAACCCATCATGCCCAGGAACACGCCAGACGCGCCGGTTCCGAGCGCACCGGCCAACTTCTCGACCGTCGTGTACATGCCGGCGAAGATGCCTTCGCGCCTCAGTCCCGTGCGCAAGCGATCGTACTCGATTGCATCCGGTAACAATGCTTGCCCCATCAGCAGGGAGCCACCACCGAAAATGCCCAGACCGATCGCCCGCGCGATCACAGTCCATACCGGATCGCCCGCCTCCGCGAGCAACCAGGTGAGGTAGACCGCCGAATTGCCGATCAAGCTCGCGGCATAGAGGGTCTTCTTCGAGTAGCGCTTGCCCAGCCACAGCCACAAGGGCTGCACGCTAATCATCGAGAGCGACATCACGATGTAATAGATGCTGAGCCAACTGAAGGACACCTTCAGCACGCGGGTAAACATGAACGGGAATGTTGCCTGGAAGCCGAACAACACGAGGCCGCAGAACTTCGCCGTCAGCAGGACGAAGTACGGCCTGTTTTGAAGCGCGAGACGGAACTGTGTAGCGAAGCTTTGGCCCGTGGGCGCGTGACGGGGCGTAGACGGCGCGTCCTTGGTGAGATGAAAACACGCGAGCGATGCCGAAAGGACGATCAGTCCGACAAAGACTGACATGGCGCGGTGGCCTTCCGCACCGCCGCCGAATTGCGCCACGAGGTACGTCCCCAAAGCCGAGCCGACGATATTCGCCATGCTCACCGCGACCACGCGGAACGACATCAGGTAGGAACGCTCGTGGTAGCTCTGCGTCATCTCCGTCGGCATCGCCATGTAGGGCACGTTAAAGGTGGAATAGGCCGTGAAATAGAACAAGAGTGCGCAGGCCATGTAGACCGTGCCGGTCCCCGGGTCGGCGATATGACCGAACCCGAAAACCAGGAACGTCGAGAGTCCCAGCATGAATCCGCCGGCGAACAGGAACGGGCGGCGGCGGCCCCACCGGCTGTTGGTGCGATCCGACAGCCAACCGACGGCAATGTCGGCGAAGACGTCATAGAGCTTGAGGCCGGCGATCAGCAGTCCTGCAACGGTCGCGCCGATCCCCATGACGTCGGTCATGTAGGCCAAAGCCAGGACGTTCGTCATATTGAACAGACTGGCGACCCCGAGACTCCCGAGTCCCCAGCCTACGCACACCTTCAGTGGCAGCGTTCGATCCTGCGTCACGTATCCCCCACTATCCCTTGCCCAAGCACCCTAGCACCCCGGGTTGCCCGCCCAATACCCGCGAGTTTCGCTGCTCACGGGCCGCACCCTATTGAAAAATGGCCAATTACGCGATTTCCGGTAGCATGGCCGATCACAGGACGTTGAGCCGCTCGTGCCGTACTCAGATTACATCGCCTGGGCCAAAGGGGGACGCCACAGTCCGCCTCCCGCACTGAAGGATCCGACCGGAAAAGCCGGAATCGGCCGTCTTGTCTCCAAGTTGATTCTCGGCGCCGCGGTCGCCCTCGGACTGCTTGCGGGGGGCATCTTCGCCGCAGAGAAATTCTTCGAGGACCAGAGCGCCGCGGGCGGGGCGGAGCGCTGGTCGGACATGGGCGCGTACCTGCTCGGCCGCACGTCAGAGACTGCCGGCGACAAGAATTTCGCTCCCGAAGGTCGCTTCCGACTGGCTGGCACCATGAACCGCCTGATCGGCGAAGGCGCGATCACGCACTACCGCGCGACGAATGAGCTTGGGGTAATCGTCGCCTCGGACAATCCCGCGGAAGTCGGAAAGGCCTTGCCGCCAGGCATCCGCGAAAAAACAAAAGCCCAGGCCTATATCAACGAAAAGACCGACGATCTGACGGGCGCGCAACTCCCGAAGGCGACCGCTTGGGTGTACCATCCCATCCTCGTGCGCGACGAACCGGTGATCGGTATTTTCGGCGTGTCCACGTCGCGCGTGGATTCCGGCGGCTTCCTATTCCGATATGTCTGGATGGCCTTCGGCGGCGTGGTTGTGTTGACCCTGATTTTCGGCGCCGCCGGCATCTTCTATCTCCGCCGTCAAATCCTGGGCCAACACGCCTTGCAGCATGAACTGATCGCCGTCACGCGCGATCTGGAACTTGCTGAAGAAGTCGCACGGGTGGGCTACTGGTCCTACGACCCGCACACCGAAACTATCAGCTGGTCGCGCGAGACCTATCGAATCTACGGCGAAGATCCCGAGACGTTCATTCCCACGCGCGAACATCTCCACGCCACCTATCACGAAGACGACCGCGATCACGTCGTCGCATCGATGATCAAGAATTCCGCCGACGGCGGCAGCGGCTCCTTCGAATATCGGTTGCGGCTCCGCAATGGTCAGGTGAAGTGGGTTCACGTTGGCATCCGGACCGAGGCGCAGCGCGTGTTCGGCGTTGTGACCGACATCACCGACCACAAGGCGGCCCAGCAAGCGCTCGCGGAACGGGAGCGGCAGTTGGCCGACGCCCTAGAGGCCAGTCAGGCTGCGGTATGGGAGTGGGATATTGCACAGAATGTCTACGAGCTCTCGCCGAAGCTCGCGGAGATGTTTGGCCGCGATCCGACCCACACGCACCTCACGCGTCAGGAGCACGACGAACTTTGCCATCCGGACGACCTGGCGCCGCTGCTGCAGCACTGGCACGCCCACCTGATCGATGGCGTCCCATTCGACATTGAATACCGGGTGCGACATCGCAATGGGAATTATCTGTGGATACAGAGCCGCGGACGCATTTCGGAGTACAAAAACTCCAAGCCGGCACGCATGGTCGGCACTGCCGTGGACATCACCCGCCGCCGCTCCGCGGAAGAAGAACTGCGCCGCAGCCAGGAAACCATCAGCCTCGCCGTGGAAGCCTCGGAAGCCGGCTATTTCGACGCACGGCGCGAGGGCGGCAGCTATTGGTCGCCACGCATGCGCGAGATTTTGGGAATCACGGATCCTAATTTTGTACCCGGCCCTTCCGCCTTCGCCGATGCGGTGCACGAAGAAGACAAGCCGCGAGTCTTTAAGTTGCTCTCCGAGTTCAATCGCTCCGGCCGAGGCGATGCGCTGGAGTTCGAGACGCGCATGTTGCGCAAGGACGGCAAGATCATCTGGGTGAACCTGCGCGCGGTCAGCAAGACCGATGCGAGCGGCAGCGCGCCCCGCACGATCGGATTCATCCAGGACATCACGGAACGCCGCAGTGCCGCCGAAGCCCTGGTGGCCAGCGAAGAACGGTTCCGTCTGATGGCGGAACACGTTTCCGATTTGATCGTGATGCAGGACCTGAACGGCGTGGCGACATATGTTTCCCCCTCCGCCATCGCGATCACGGGGTACCCGCCGGCGGAACTCGTCGGGCAATCGATGAACCGCTTGGTTCATCCCGACGACAAGAACATCTTTCCTAGCCTCCGTAAGAACGGCGCCCTGAGCCGCCCAAGCCAAGCATCCTATCGTTACCGCATGATCCGCAAGGACGGCAGCATCGCTTGGGTCGAGACTCAAGCCGTCGTGTTCCAGACCACCCCGGAGAAGCAACAGATCATCGCCTCCACCCGCGACGTCTCCGAAGGCGTCGCGTATGAGGCGGCCCTGAAGGAAAGCGAGGCCAAATTCCGCCTGCTCGCCGACACGGCGGCCGATGTGATCACGGTTTACGACGAGAACGAGGTCATCCGTTACCTCTCACCTTCGGTGGAGCGTCTGACCGGCTACAAGCCGGAAGAAATGATCGGACGCAATGTGTTCGATCTCTCACCCGACGAAGATCGGGATCGCTTGCGAGGAATGCGCGGACTGAGCGCCGGCGCCCCGACTCCCGGCATCAGCCAGAGCCGCGTCAAGTGCAAGGACGGCCGTATTATCTGGATCGAAAGCACGACCACCATCGTGCCGAAGGACGGCGGTGGTTACGAAGTTCACGGCGCCTCGCGCGAGATCACCGAGCGCGTCGAACGCGACGCCGAA
This sequence comes from Rhodospirillaceae bacterium, assembly GCA_965279655.1. Taxonomy (GTDB): domain Bacteria; phylum Pseudomonadota; class Alphaproteobacteria; order Rhodospirillales; family Rhodospirillaceae; genus SCTM01. Next base: position 1,053,179 of record OZ257255.1, on the reverse strand, counting down.
CTACGCCGCACCCGCGACCAACTACAGGAACAAGCCGACGAGCTGATGGTGCTCGCCCAGAACCTGGATCTGGAACGCGATCGCGCCGAAAAGGCGAACGCAGCGAAATCCTCGTTCCTGGCCATGATGAGCCACGAACTGCGCACGCCGATGACGGGTGTGCTCGGCATGGCGGATCTGCTGCTGATCAGCGGCTTGTCGAAGGAGCAGGAAGACCTGACCGACCGTCTGATCCGTTCCGCCCGAGTGCTGCTTGACCTTCTCAATGACATTCTCGATCTCTCGAAGATCGAGGCGGGCCAGCTTCACATGGACAGCACCCCGTTCCACGTTTCGGACCTACTGTCGGATGTGCGCGACCTCTTTACCCCCCTCGCCTCGGAAAAAGGCGTGCGATTGATCGTGAACGACGCGACGGGCACCGACGCGGTGATCGGCGATCCGAAACGTCTGCGGCAAATCCTCGCCAACTTGATCGGGAACGCGGTGAAGTTCACACCGCAAGGCGATGTCAGCGTGTCCGTCGTCGAAGCCGGCACGACCTCGCCGGATCAAGTCGCACTGCGCTTCGCGGTGAAGGATTCCGGCATCGGGATCTCGCCGGCGCAGCAAGAGAAACTGTTTCAGCCGTTCGTTCAGGCCGAAGCTTCGACCTCGCGCAAATTCGGCGGCACCGGCCTTGGACTGGCCATCACCCGACGCCTCGCCCGCGCGATGGGCGGTGACGTCTCGATCTCCTCGGAACTCGGAAAGGGTTCAACCTTCACCGTCGCCGTCACCGTCATGCGCGGCCCGAATACGGAAAAGAGCGTTCGCGCCCCGAAGGCCCCACCGCCGCGCGATGGCCGGGGCGAAGCCGCACCCAAAACGATTCTCGTCGCCGAAGACAACGACACCTCGCGTTTCCTCATCACCACGATGCTGGGGCGGCGCGGTCACAAAGTGACTGCCGTGGTGAACGGCCTGGAGGCCGTCGATGCAACGAAGGCCGAGACCTTCGACATCATCCTGCTCGACATGCAAATGCCGATCATGGACGGGCCCGAGGCCATGCAGATCATCCGCGCAGCGGAAAAGGACGGCCGCAAGCGCACGCCTATCATCGCGTTGACCGCCGACGTGATCGAGGAACACAAGAAAGGCTACGTCGCTGCGGGCGCCGATAGCGTGATCGGCAAGCCGGTGGACTGGCTGGCGCTCGATCAGGAAATGGATCGCCTGGTTGGTGGGAAGACGGCTGGCACGAACGGCAGCGCTCCGCCGCCCCGCCCGGCCGCGCCGCCGGCGCCTAAGCTGTTGGACGTGAGCATGCTGGAGGAACTGGACGAAAGCCTCGGCCGCGAGACGCTGGTTGGAATGCTGCCGAGCTTCATCGAGAGCACGGCGACCTATCTGGCGAATATCGAAGCGGCGGTGAAGGACAAGAAGCTGCGCGACGTCAAGCGCGCGGCCCACGCGCTGAAAGGGCTCTGCGCTCAGTTCGGGTGCAGCGGCATCGCCGTGCAGGCGAAGGTCATCGAGGAAAATTCCAGCACCTTGGACGAGGTCTCCGGCCTGATCGCCGACCTGTCCCGCACCATCACGGCGACGGTCGTGGAAGTCCGCGCCCGCTACAAGATGGACGCCTAGGCTTTCTGTTTCTCGCGCACGGAATTGACCAGGCCTTCGAGCGAAAAGCCTTGCGTCCATGCGCCACCGATCACCTTGCGCACGAGATCGTCGCGCGCTTGCGTGAGTTCTTCGGCGAGCGGGCCGGTGGGCACGTGGTCGTTGAGGGCCTGCCGGCTCACCACGCCCTTCTCCTCGAGCATGTGCTCAAGGACCGTGACGCGGTCGCGCAAGATCCACAATTCGGACAGCAACTCCGCGTTCATGCGCAGGAGGCTGTCGGTGAGTTCGTCGCCCGTGTACGGGCGCTTCGGTGCGTCGACCATTAGAGTGGCTTCGATCCACGGATGACCCAGGGGTAGCCCTGTTTTCCAACCGTGTAAGCCTCGACGTTCACGAAGCCGATGTCGCGCAGGGTCTGAGGCCAATCCTGCGAGAGGATTTCGCTGAAGAACGGTTCGCCGCGATTGTCGGTGTCCCAATCCAGCACGACGGCCTGGAACGGATGCACCGCCGAGAACGGCGGCGGATCGGACAGGACGATGTCCCCGCCCGGCTTCAGGATGCGGAACGCTTCCTTGAAGGCGTCCACGTTCACGTCCACCGGCATCTCGTGCTGGAGGGCGTACATGATCACGCCGTCGAAGGACGCTTCCGGCTCCTTGGTGTCGCGGGCGTCGCGTTGCTTGAGGGTGATCTTGAAGCCCATGCGCTCCGCCGCAGCGTGCGCGTTCTTGAGCAGTCGGGTCGAAAGGTCGCTACCGACCACTTCGCACTCCGGAAACACCTTCTTCACGGCCATGAGCGTGCCCACGCCGCCGCAGCCGGGTTCGTAGATCCGGCCGTAGCTCTTTTTCGGGAACTGCTTCGCGACGTCGATGCGCTGTTGGAGGATATCGTCGCCGGATTCCACAGCGGCATACCCGCCGTGGCGGAACACCATCGGCGCGATGCCCGAGGACATGGTGGCGCCGATGAGGTCATAACCGTCCCAGCCGCCGGGCATCAGGTGCCATTCGACCTCATACCAATCCGGATATTTCACGTTCGGATCGAGTTCAAGGGTGCCACCCGCAGGCTTCTCGATCGGCGACTGCATGAAGGCTTCCGCCTCCTTGCGGCGGCGCTCGGTGGCGGGAATGCCGCGCACGTAAACTTCCTCGGCGACGTAGCGCTGGAGCAGACGCTCCGCCCCGTAGGCCGCGGACCGCTCGGCCACGTCGCGCGCCTTGGCGATGCGCTCAGACCATGGCTCGTTGTGGCGGTCTTTCCAGCCGCGCACGATGGCCGCCCCTTCCGGGTCCGCCTCGAACTCGGACTTCGCCTTGCCGCGGACGTACGCAGAGGTGAACTTCTGCATCGAGCCGAGAATCTCCAGGCCGGAACGGCCGCGTTGATCCAAGGTCACTGGTTTGTTCTTCGCGAAAGGGGTCATGGTCGTGCCTCGTGGGAATCGGATGCCGTATTGAACCACTGGACCGGGCGTTTGCGCAAATGAGCAACTGTCTGCGCCCACTGCCGGTTGCTCATGACGCTTGATATACTTGGGATATCCGAAACGGTTTGGCCAGCATGACAACCATCAAAATCGCCACCTGGAACGTCAATTCCGTCAAAGCTCGGCTGCCGAACGTGCTGTCGTGGCTGAAGGACTTCGCCCCCGATGTGGTCCTCTTCCAGGAGACCAAGTGCACCGACGACACCTTCCCGCGCCTCGAGATCGAGGACCTGGGCTACAATTTGGCGCTTCACGGACAGAAGACCTACAACGGGGTCGCCATTGCGTCGAAGTCGCAGCTGGAAGACGTGATCTCCGGCCTGCCCGGCTCCGCCGAGGACGACCACGCCCGCTACATCGAGGCGACGGTGTTCGGCAAAGTCCGCGTCGTGAGCCTGTACCTGCCCAACGGCAATCCCATCGACACGCCGAAGTTCACCTACAAGCTCTCGTGGATGGACCGGCTGAAGCTGCAGATGGAGAAAGCCCTGCTCACGGAAGAGATCACCCTGTTCGGCGGCGACTACAACGTCATCCCCACGGACGACGACGTCTACAGTCCGCAAGCCTTCGCCAACGACGCCCTCACCCAGCCGCAGACCCGCAGCCGGTTCCGCTCCATGCTGCACCTCGGCCTGACCGATGCGCTTCGTGCGTTTCACACCCAGTCGCACTTGTACTCCTACTGGGACTACCAGGCCGGGGCCTGGCCGAAGGACAACGGCCTGCTGATCGACCACATCCTTTGCAGTCCGCAGGCCGCCGACCGTCTCACCGGCAGCGGCATCGACAAGGGCCCGCGCGGCATGGAGAAAGCCTCCGACCACACACCCGTGTGGTGCACGCTGGAGATATAACCACTCCTGTCACCCCGGCCGAGCGAAGCGAGAGCCGGGGTCCAGGGTAACTCGCGTCGGCGTTCGTGACCCTGGATCCCGGATCGCGCCACGCATTCGCGTGGCTTGTCCGGGATGACAGGTATTTGCCCTAGATATCCGCGTACATGTGCGTCTCAGCCTTCCCGCCGGGATGGGTGACCGCGCCGTCGACAGCTGGGCCGACGTTCTGGGCGTAGCGCCAGAGCGCGCCGGACTGGTAGTTGGTCTTGCGCGGCGTCCAGCCCTTCTTGCGTTCGGCCAGCGTCTTCTCGTCGACCATCAGGTCGATGGTGCCCTTGTCCGCGTCGATGGAGATGGTGTCGCCGTCCTTCACGAAGGCGATCGGACCGCCGACCGCCGCTTCCGGACCGACGTGGCCGATGCAGAAGCCACGGGTGGCACCGGAGAAGCGCCCGTCAGTGATCAACGCCACCTTCTCGCCCATGCCGAGGCCGTAGAGGGCCGCAGTGGTGGAGAGCATCTCGCGCATGCCGGGGCCGCCCTTGGGGCCTTCGTAGCGGATGACGAGCACTTCGCCTTCCTTGATGCTGCGCGCTTCGACCGCCGCGAACGCGTCTTCCTCGCATTCGAACACCCGCGCCGGGCCTTCGAACTGATGACGCTTCATGCCCGCCACCTTCACGATGGCGCCTTCCGGTGCGAGCGAGCCCTTCAGGCCCACCACGCCGCCCGTGGGCGAGAGCGGCGTCTTGGCGTCGTAGATCACCTTCTGGTTCGGGTTCCAGGTGATCTGGTCGATGTTCTCGCCGAGCGTCTTGCCGGACACGGTCATGCAGTCGCCGTGCAGCAGGCCCTCGGCCAGCAGCGTCTTCATCAGCATGTAGATGCCCCCGGCTTCGTACATGTCCTTCGCCACGTACTTCCCGCCCGGCTTCAGGTCGGCGATGTAGGGCGTGGTCTTGAAGATGTTGGCGACGTCGAACAGGTTGAACTCGAAGCCCGCCTCATGCGCCATGGCCGGCAGGTGCAGGGCGGCATTGGTGGAGCCGCCCGTGGCCGCGACGATGCGCGCGGCGTTCTCGAACGCCTCTTTCGTGCAGATGTCGCGCGGACGGAGGTTGCGGCGCAGGAGTTCCATGATCTGCTTGCCGGCGGCGACGGCGATGCCGGCGCGATCCTTGTAGGGCGCCGGGGCCATGTTGCTGTTGGGCAGCGACAGGCCGATGGCCTCGCCCACGCAGGCCATGGTGTTGGCGGTGTACTGACCGCCGCAGGCGCCGTGACCGGGGCACGCCACTTTCTCGAGCGCGTGGACTTCCTCGAGCGCGCACGCGCCGGCGGCGTACTTGCCGACGACTTCGAACACGTCGACGACGGTGACGTCCTTGTCCTTGTAGCGGCCCGGCAGGATCGACCCGCCGTAGACGAAAATCGACGGCACGTTGAGGCGCAGCATCGACATCATCATCCCCGGCAGCGACTTGTCGCAGCCGGCGAAGCCGACGATGGCGTCATAGCAATGGCCGCGCACGGACAACTCAACGGAGTCCGCGATCACCTCGCGGCTGATCAGGGAACTCTTCATGCCCTGGTGGCCCATGGCGATGCCGTCGGTGACGGTGATGGTGTTGAAGCGCCGCGGGGTGCCGCCGGCTTCGATCACGCCGGTGCGGCAGATGTCCGCCTGCTCGTCGAGGGTGGTGTTGCAGGGCGCGGAGTCATTGCCCGCCGAGGCGATCGCCACGAACGGCTTGGCGATGTCTTCCGCCGTCATGCCCATGGCGTAGTAGTAACTGCGGTGCGGCGCGCGCTCCGGGCCGACGGTCACGTGCCGGCTGGGCAGCTTCGCCTTGTCGAAAGTGGTGGGCTTCTTTCCGTCGTCGGGCATCGGACACGTCCTGATTTGAGGGGCGAGGTCGTATAGGCGGGCTATCGGAGCGGGTCAAATCCCACACGAATACGCGCGGCCCCGCGCACAGCTACGCGCCAAATACGCGCGGGGAAATCCGCTCCGGCTCACCGCGTATTTAGGCGGTGAATAGGCGGTGAAAATTCCGGGCCGATCCCCCCCTGACCTCCACGCAAAAGAACAAAAAAGGAACTTAGCGCGAATGGGGGCGGTTCGTCGCCACTCACGGTGCGTGCTGGGTTTCCGATTGACTATAACTAATTAGTTATATAACTCTTTCGTTATTACCATTCACGCCCGAGCCCGCCATGCCCCGTCTCGATGCCACGTTCTCCGCCCTGGCCGACCCGACACGCCGGGCGATCCTGGCGCGCCTTGCCACCGGCGAGGTCACCGTCATGGAACTGGCCCAGCCCTTCGCGATGAGCCAGCCGGCCATCTCCCGCCATCTGAAGGTGCTGGAAGGCGCCGGGCTGATCATCCGCCGTACCGAGGGCACGAAGCGCCCCTGCCGGCTGGCGCCCGCCGGGATCGACGCCATCGATCAGTGGCTCGGGATGCTGCGCGCGGCGCTGGCGAAAAACTACGACCGGCTCGACGAGGTTCTGGCCGCCATGACCCACGCGGAAGGAAAGCCCAAGCCATGAGCAAACTCAGTTTGAAGACCGAAGGCGACAGATACGTCGTCGTGACGCGGCACTTCGCCGCACCGCCCGAAGCGGTCTACCGCGCGCACATCGAACCCGCCCTTATCCAGAAATGGATGCTCGGCCCGCCGGGCTGGACCATGCCGGTGTGCATCAACGAGACGCGGCCGGGCGGAAAGCTCCGCTACGAATGGGCCGACGGCAAGGGCGGCGGGTTTTACCTGACCGGAGAGTTCGTGGAACTCGTGCCCTTCAGCCGGATCGTCCATGTGGAACGCATGCACCTGCCGGACCCCACGCCGGACAACCACGTTGAAACGACCTTCGTCGCGGACGGCGCCGGCACGCTGATGACCATGCGCATGACATTGCCCGACGCGGCGACGCGGACCGCCATGCTCGGCACGGGCATGGAGCACGGCATGGAAGCGAGTTACGTCCGCCTTGAAACCATCATCTAGGGAAACAGCGTCATGATCTCCGCGCCGCAGATCGTCCAGACCACGCGCCAAGAGGCCGCGGTCATCCACCTCACCGTTCCGCGCAGCGAGATGATGAAGGTGTTCGGCCCCGCCGTCGGTGAACTGATGAAGGCCCTCGCCGATCAAGGTATCGAGCCCGTCGGCGCGGTGTTCGCGCATCATCTCAAAATGAGTTCGGAGACGTTCGATTTCGAATTGGGCGTGAAGGTGCTGACGCCGGTGACGGCTGCCGGACGCGTGAAGCCCGGCGAGCTTCCGGCGACCAAGGCGGCGCGCACGGTGTACAGCGGACCATACGAAGGCCTCTATGGCGCGTGGGACGAATTCAACACGTGGATGAAGTCGAACGGCCATACGCCGGGTGGGAGTCTTTGGGAGGTGTATTCAGTGGGCCCGCAATCGAGCCCGGATTCCGCGACTTGGCGCACGGAGTTGAACCGGCCGGTTGTGAACTGAAGAGGTGGCTGGCAGGGTAGTTTAGCGACCAGTTCGAATCCCCGTGGGGACGCGAACCGATACTGAGACTTGGCGTTGATGATTCAGTCTGAAGTCGTAAGGACTTTAATCCGCATCATGTTCGACAATGTCCACTTTGAGCGCCTCCGCCAACTTTTCGCAGACAAATTCGAGGCAGATGACCTGGGCCTTCTCTATCGAAAAAGCCCAAAATCCGCACCGATACGAGTTACAGCGGCTGAGCGCGATAGGTTCATAACCACTTTCAATCGACGCCTCCGCTACATGACCTGGGCCATTTTGCCAGCCACGTTGGTGCTGATTGGTCTGTTAGTTGTCCTCGTCCCCGACGTTCATAGTATCGAGGCCGATGTCGGGATTTGGGCTGGCCTCGGCGTCATGGTGACGGCTTTTCTGACGGGCCTATTCTGGGCCCAAAATGAACCAGCGCGAGAGCTTGAGAGGCGACCAATTGCAGCAGCGGCTCGAACGCCGGATGAAGTCCGCGCCCTTATGTTCTCCCAGATGCAATACCGCCAACTTGGCCTTGCTGCCCTATGTGCTCCGTTGCTCGTGTGGATGGCCTCAGCGAAATTCGACGTTCTGCATGGCTGGGGCGTTCTTTGGCTAGCATTCGCTGCATCCATAGTCTTAGGAGCGTCCGTTCAGGCAATTCGCAAATGGCTATACGAGGGCGAGCAGTCTCGTAGAGACTGATCTCAAATGAGTAGTATCCACCAGTTCGCATCTTCATGTTTCGTCACCTACGGCACGGCACAGGAGGCAAGCCATGGATTGGCTAGAAGGCATATATCCGGTGTTGATGCTGTTACCGGCCGTTATCGGCATCTACTGCGCTGCTCAAGCACTGCGCGATTACAAGGCTAAGAGGTACGGTTGGAGCGTCGCGGGTGCGCTATGCGCTCTGTTAGTCATCGCAAGCTATATCCCCATCGAAACGCACGCGGTGAAACTTGAATTTCCGCCCGCCGCAGTATCGGAGTGAGCTTAATCAACAGGTCCCAGCGGTGCCCAGTTTCGTCACCTACGGCACGCCAACTTTGATGAATCTCTGAACACCTGGATTCGGGTCATCAGACTCTAGCCTTTGGCGACGCTAGCGGGCGGAAGCGATGCCGGAGACGATTTGGCGGCTGAGGATTGAACAAAGTGCGCACGCTCATTGCATGGCAATGCCAGTTCAGCACGCGAAGCAATCAAACTCCCGCCCCCGCCGATGAAGGACTGGAGTTCCTCACACACTGAAAAAGTGATCCGCGATGGCGCTCACATGGCGACGGACGATCGGTGGATTGGGGAGCTGCCATCCTAGATCGCCCCTTACACGCTGCATGCTAAGCTTCTCGCCATAGACGCTCTGGTTCTTTTCCTCCTGGTCCCAGGCCTTCTGTACGTATTTGTACGGTCGTCGAAGCAATCAGCACTCGATGGCATCGCAATCGGAATATTACTAATGTCGGCACGCACACTTGTCATTGTGCCGCAGCGCTTCTCGGCACTCTGCTCGCGCCGATTGCAGTAGAAGTCGGGAAATTCTTTACATTTTCCCGCGGCAGATTTTCAGAAATCCACTGCAGGGCTTGAGATTTCGGCAATGGCCCGCTTCTTGCTCCTTATTTGACTGAACACATTCGTGTTCGAACCGCGGCTGCCGCGGGGAGGGTTCAGATGGAGGAGCTAGGGCTATGAAAATTGCGAAGCTACTAAGCATGATCGCGGTGGTGGGGGGCATCTCACTCACGAGCGCGGTGGCGAATGCACATACGGTCACCTTCGGCTGGACGGATAACGGCAACGGTACCGTGACCCTCTGGAATGAACATTGGCACGGGGATCAACCGTATCCGTGTCTTGAGGGCACTCTGTGTTCGGCAAACGGCGGGTTGACGATTTCCGGAGATGGAACGAATGCTCCGGCGAGTTACGGCGTGAACGCCTATACGGTCCAGTGGGGCGGCACACTGAATAATACCGACCGCGACGACATGATCACCGCGGGAACGCTGACGGGATATACGGGCGACGGAACAGAGGCTGGCGGCGGTACCTACGATGACTGGCTCTTCACCTTGCCGCTGGTGCTCGGGGACGGTTACTGGTGGTTCTTCACGGGCACGAATTGCTGCATCGACACAATGGTGCATCCAGTTCTCGTGCAACTCACCGGTATCGGCAGCGTAGACCCCGGCACGGGACCGGGCGGCACGACCGGCGTGCCTGAGCCCGGCATGCTTGGGCTGCTTGGCTTAGGTATACTCGGGGCTGCCGTGACGCGTCGTCGTCTTCGCGCACAAAACTAAGATAGTCGCAGGCGAAGCAAGAGGCCCCCTCCGAGAGGAGGGGGCCGTCTGTTTTTCGGTGGATAACACTATACCCCGTCGTAGTAACACGGGGGGTTACGGATACATGAGGGGGATTGTCGCCCCGTCCCTGGTGAATTAGCGCACTGACGTACCAGCAGTGCCCATCTTCATCACCTACGGCACGCCACGCTATAGTTCGAGCGTCACCGAATATCGCGTGGCCATTTCTCTTAATGTCTGCAGGCGTACCGTATGGATCTCTTGCAACATACTTGTTGTCAGTGAATCCGGATGCGCTTCAATATTGGAGGCCTCCCGTGCCAGGCGGGCCGCGCCGAATTGCAGCGACAGCCCTTTCAAGGCGTGAGCCGCTTTGCGCACGCCTTCCTTGTTCGTCTGCGCATGCGATGCGCTTATCCCGTCGACGAAGGTCGACGTTGATGCGGCGAAGTCCGGAAGCATTCTCGCAAAGTAGTCCTTGCCCAAATCCTCCTCAAGTTCTGCAAGAAGTTTATAGTCGAGCAGATCGTCGGCAAGATGTGAGGGGGGCCCTTGGCTATCCGGTGCGGCAGCCGGACGGCCATCGACCAGGCGACTCATTTCCTTTCCGAGCAGGGCCCAGTTGACTGGCTTCGAGACGACCGCGTCTGCGCCGCCCGCTAGATATTGCGCGATACTTTCACTCAAAATATCGGCGGTGAGGACGATGATCGGGGTCCGAAGGCCGCCGCGTTGATCCGCGCGAATGTGTTCAATGGCCTTCATCCCGTCCATCACGGGCATATGTACGTCCATCAGAATAATGTCGAACGCGCGCGCCCGCGCGGCGTTTACGGCCTCCCAACCGTTGCTGACCGATGTTACGCGGTGACCGCGCCGGATCAACATGGTCGATATGGTAAGGCGTAGGGCGTCCACATCTTCCGCAAGCAATAGGTCGTAGGGACCGTCAGACAATGTGGTTTCGGATTGCTGTTCGCTGGGATCTTCCTGATCCAGCGCGACGCCACTTCGTTCAAGATTGATCCCAACCGTGAACGTCGAGCCTTTTCCAAGTTCGGATTGCAGGGAAATATTACCGCCCATCGCGCGAATGATGCTTTGCGCAATCGCGAGCCCGAGACCGGTTCCACCAAACTTGCGCGCCGTGGAAGCATCCGCCTGCACAAACGGCTGGAACAACAATGCCTGTTGCTCTGCTGAAATGCCGATCCCGGTATCTTCGATCACGAACTCGAACAAGGCGGTTGAACTTGATGCCGCGGGCACTTGCCGTGCGTTGATGCGAACACCCCCCTTCTCCGTGAACTTGATCGCGTTGCTTGTGAGATTTCCCAAAACCTGCCGTAGATGCTTGGGGTCGCCGAGAACCGGGGCATCGAGGTGTTCGCCAGAAACCGCGAATGCCAACCCCTTTTCAAGTGCGAGCGGAAGGTAGAGTTCCTGCAAGTCGCCTAGGATATCCGAAACGCGAAATGGCACTTTCTCAAGCTGGAGTTTCCCCGCCTCGATCTTCGAGAAATCAAGGACTCCGTTCAGCAGTTCCAGCAACAAGTTCCCGTTCTTCCTCAGGCGTACCAGAACTTTCCGCTGTTCGGACGCAAAGACATCCTCAAGAAGGATATCCGCCATCCCGATCATTCCTGCGAGCGGCGTCCGCAGTTCGTGGCTCATGATCGCGAGAAAGCGAGACTTGGCCGCGCTCCCGGCTTCGGCCGCTTGCGCCTGCCTTGCCAAGGCCCTCCGATACCGGGAGAAAGCAATGAGCGGCCCCACCGCGGACACGACGGCCGCGGCTGTGTTTGTCGCCCAAGCCGTCGGGGTTCGGGCGTACTCGTCCAGGCTTATGCGGGGCAGGCCGCCGAATGCGAACAGGACGTAAATTGCCGCGATTGCGATGCAGCCGACACCGATGCAGATGAGACCGGCCCGCTCACCAAAGAAGACGCCGGCCATAATAGCGGCCGCAACGAAGAAGCTGATGCCGAAGGGCGAACCAAGCGATACGTGGCCGGCCACCCCCACCAGGAACATGAGGAGCACAAGCGCGGAAGCCTTAATCTGATACGAAAGCCGGTCGCCAAGACCAACTATCGCGGCAAGAACCGCGAGAAGAGCAACATGCACTCCCATCGGCGGTAGCCAGCCGATCTCGAAAAACCGTGCGAGGCTAATGGCTACGGCGGGCAACGAGAGTGAGAGAAACCAACGCCCAACGGAATCCGCGACCTCACGGCGCACTTGGTTGGAAATCTGAAATTCTATTTCCTTCAAGGCACGCCGCTCCCACGTTCAGCCACGTGCGAGTCTATTCGCACCTATTCGGCGTCATGGTAGCCGGTTCTCGTTCTCCGCGCGAAGCACGCCTTCCTTCGCATCCTCAGCCGCCGCCCAAGTCGAACGTTCAACCTACGATTTTGCCGACGGCTCCATGAACTCGACCCGTTTCCGGGAGAGCGTGTGTGGCCTCGGCGGTGAGCCTTACGGGCTATCACTCAGAGGGAGGTGGATCGGTTGCGAACTTCGGGACCAGGCCTTCACCGCTCTCATTTCGAGCGCTGCGCCGGACAGTCAAACCCTTCCCCGCTTTCGCCAGGCTCACGTTGGGCGAAGGCGAAAGCCGCGCTTATCCATTCAATTGTGGAGTTCGGCCTGCGAGGGCATGGCCCATGGGTCCAGAAGTTCGGCTACCGATCCGGTCAATCCGCGCGCAGCGGAATCAATCGCATCAAACTCCCCGTCCGATATCGTCCCACCCGCCTCACCAATCGTCGATAGGATGCGCTGGCTGACGAGGAAGCGATAGACCTTTGGTGGCCACTTCTGGGATTCAACAGCAACGCTTCGCATTGTTCTTATGGCGGTTACGACGATGGCAAGCTGGCTCTCTTCCCAATCGATCGGCCACAGCTTCGCAATCTCGGTCTCCGGCGCCTCAAGAACGCGGGTGCGTGTGTCGGCAACGTCGGCCATATTCAGCCGCGCGAGGGCATGCACGACAAATTCGATATTCCCGAGAATAGCGCCGCGAACCAGCAATGATGACGTGATGCGACGTTCCATTTCGAGTTCGCGAACGAAGTGCATGAGCGCACGCGACGAGAGCCCGCTTGAGATTCCAATCACCGAGCGTTCCCGGGCGTCGAGGAGAAGCTTTTCCTTTACTGTCGCATCCAAGCGATGACGTTCCGAAAGGAGGGTCAGCAGGTCATCGGAAACCATGTCGATGAGGCGTGCAACGATCCCGATCGGCAGAGTCTTACGGGTAATGATTGCGTGGTGGACCTGCGTATTGGCCGCGTGGGCGTCGATCAATTTTGTAAGCGACGTCTCGGAAAACGCGGCGCCGGCGTTTCCGGCCAGCTGGATCGCCACGTCGACGCTTCCTTGAGTCACGAGGGCATCGCACACCGGATCGGATACCTGCTCGCGGCTGGCAATGGCGCAAAGTTTTGTGTCACTCGGCCGCAATTCGATGAGGGCAAGGATGTCGTCGTCGGTAAGGACCTTGGAGAGTTCGAGGATCGGCGTTGCGACATCATCGAGATCGCTGGCCAGCTTCATCGCGAGGTCTCTCGGAACCAACGGGCTGGACGCGATTGATGCCGACAGGGCCCGGCGAACGGAGGATTCAACGTGGCTCGCGATTTCGCCGATAATCTCCATGACCTTATCGTGCTTGGCTCCGCCCAGGAGCGGAAGCAGGAGTGAGTCTGCTTCCCTCGCCATGACATGAATTTCTGAATTCGATAAAGGCAGCGATGGCTGCTGGAGCCGTTGCGCAAGGGCCCCCGCTGGCAAGTCGATGGAACTCATTTGAACTGAACTCCGAATCTTTTTGGGCGGGACTGGTACAGCGTCAGTGCCACGATATCGAATACTACAATATAACTTTTCCGACTCAATCGCGCGGCGTCGCGCGCATTCGTGCTCCGTAAGGCGACAATCCAAAAGGTCCTGCTGTGGTCATCCACGGCACGCCTGCTTCCTAAGCCTTTGAATTCGCGAACGCCCTTGTTTCACCCCAGACAAAAGCAGGAATTGGCGGAGAGTGCCTACTTTCGTCGCCTACGGTACGCCCATTTTGATGAATCTCTGAATACCTGGATTCAGTCATCACGCTTTTGCCGGTCGCGACGATTGTGCGACGCCGAGCGGCCTTCCTTCTATTAGCGAAGATTCAGGGCAGATCGGCCCGGAAGGTAACGTAGCGGCGCGGATAACCCGGGGCACAGACCCGCATGATGTGCGGAAACGTACGGACTTATGCCCCCTGAGTGTATGCAATCGAACACAATCGTGCGCATTGTGCACGGAATTCGCCAGCGCGCTGAATGGTGGACGCCATGACGTACCCGGACACAATCCGAAGCAACATCGCGCGATTCGAAAGACTGCTGAAGGTCGAGAGCCCCGACTACTCGCATGAGACCGTGCGGCAGCTTCTCGCGGAAGCCCAAGCGCAACTCCGTCTTGCAGAGGCCGAGGTCGACGCACGCAAGGTCAAGCCGTAGGCCGCACGTTCGCTCATCGCGGCGGCATCCGCCGGGGGCGGCTTCAAGAATGCGACCATGTCGAATGCGGCATCGGTAGGCCGCGCCATGCCCTCGCCCACGCCGTCGCGGCGGGCGCGGCCATGGGCTTGGCGACATAGTAGCCTTGAACAAGGTCGATCCCAGCCGTGGTCAAGCTGTCCCAATCCGAGCCGTCCTCGGCACCCTCGGCGACGGTCACCAGGCCGAGCTTGTGGGCAAGACTCGCACTCGCCTCGAGGATCGCCCTGGCCTTTGCGTTGCGGGCGGCCCCGTTCACAAACGCGCGGTCGATCTTGAGTTCTGAAAAGGGCACGCGCCGCAATTGATCCATGGCGGAGTACCCGGTGCCGAAATCATCGATCGACAATGGGAAGCCCTTCATATGGAGGCGCGCCAGGATGTCGAGCGTATCGGCGGAGTCTCCGAGCACGCCGGTTTCGGTGATCTCCAGGATGACTTGCTTCGGTTCGACCCGATGCGCCAAAGCCTGCGCGGAGATGCGGTCGGGAAGGCGCAAGTCCACCAACATCTGGGCGGAAAGATTGACGCTGACCTTGGTCCGCAGTCCGGAGAGATTCCACGTCGCGCATTGGCGCAACGCCAGTTGGAGGATGCGATCGGTCAACGGTGCGATTGTTCCGCTTTCCTCGGCCAGCGGCACGAAGGACCCCGGCGCAATCAAGCCGTGTTGCGGATGCTGCCATCGCACGAGCGACTCAAATCCCCGAAGGGCTTGCGATGCCAAGCTCACCTTGGGTTGGTAGTGCAGGATGATCTGATCCTGGGCAATCGCTTGCTCAAGATCGGCCGCGGAAAAGGAGTGGGATACGTCTTCGGGAAGGCTCCCGGCCGGCCGCTCCTCCAGTTTGTCGAGGAAGGCCAGCGCTGTCTCCACGCTCATCGGCTTTTCGATGGCGCCGAGTACCCTCAGGCCGCGCGCGTTCGCCAGCGTGACCGCAACAGTCAGCAGCGCCGCGCTGGCGCCGCTGAGGAAGATGACCGCCGGCTTGTCCGACAGTTCAGCCACGTGGCGCACCAGTTCCACGCCATCCATGTCGGGCATGACGAGGTCGCAGAAGATTACATCTATCATTGGAGCGCCGCGCTGGAGGCGCGCGATGGCGGCCGCCCCGCTTTCGGCGAATTCGATATGCTCAATCCCGGCTTGAGTCAGGACGCGCGCGGAAATCGCACGCGCAAACGGCTGATCATCCGTGACGAGAACTCGTATTGAACGATTCCGGCGATCCAAGCTCACTGCACCATACTCCTGCTTGTCGAACGCTGAATGCGCGCACCGCGGCGATGTTGGCTATCGATCTCCAATCCACAGCTTAGGCTCCCGCTCGTTCTTCGATACGAGGCTTCGGATACGCGTCAGGAGATTTATGTTGAGCTGCGTGCCGCTCGCGACAAGCAAGGTGCCGTCAGCGTCGCGGATGTCTTCGGCCAGCACGGCCGTGGGCGGGACATCCGCCACAGCGCTTCTTCGCCGGTTCTTTATGGTGGGGACATCGACCGGATTCTGATTCACGGCGGACGCCTCGTTGCGAATGGCCGGGGCCTGTTCGTCAGGCGCGGCTCGCTTGGACGACGCTTGGTTCCAGACCACCCATCCGGAGTTCTTCGTGGTGGACTCCCGTAATCGCGACGGCACGCCTACACCATTGACGGAGCTGTAGTGCCTCGCGGGCTTCACGGCGATCGGGCGCGCCAAGGCGCTGTCGATCGCCTTCACGAATTTCTCCAGCGAGATCGGTTTGACGAGGTAGCCGTGAACATCCAGATCAAGCGCGGTTTGTACGACCGGTGCGTCCGCGTGGCCGGTCAACATGATGAACCGGAGTTCCGGGGCGGTGAACGGCACGCCGCCGGTACGGATCGCGCGTAGGAGTTCCAGCCCGCTGATCGGCTCCATGTTCCAGTCGCTCAAGACGCAATCGATCTTTCCGCCGTGCTTATGCAACGCCTTGATGGCCTCCTCTCCGTTCGCGGCATAGACCACCTCCCTCGCCTTCACCCGCAACAGCATGGATTGCACCATCGCCCGAATGAACGGCTTGTCGTCGACGACGAGAAACCGCAGATGGCTGTAATTTCTTTCGAGATCGGTGTTCATGTCGGTGGCTCCGCGCGGTACAAGTCAATAAACGCGTCAATGCGGGCGAGTTCCGTTGGAATGCGGCGAAGTTCGGTGCTCACGTTGCCCCGGTGTCCGGTCCGAAAGCTGAGTTCCAGGTTCTCGTAGAACTCGCTCAGAGCGGCGGCCCCGATGCTCCTCGCCTCACCCTTGGCGCCATGGACCGCCTTACCGACTTCGATCGTATCGCCGTGGCCGACCGCGGCCTCGACTTCGTGCCACGACGTCCACGCGGCGTTCTTGAACTCGCCCAGGATGTTGGACACGATTTCGCGGTCGTCCGTGGCCATGAGCGCGTGCAGCGACGCGAGGTTGATGGGATTCGGCGCGTCGTCGGGCGCGGTTACGCGATCGGGCGGCGTAGAGGACTTATGAGGCTCGGTCGTGTCGCAGATCCATTGCGTCAGGATCGCAGCGAGGCGGTTCATGGTGACCGGCTTGCTGACGAAGTCGTCCATGCCTGCCGCGAGGCACTTTTCCATATCTTCCCTGAAGGCGTTGGCGGTCATGGCGATGACCGGTATGCGCGTGCCGTGTCCCAAGTCTTTCTCGCGCTGGCGCAGCGCACGCGTAAACTCGTAGCCGTTCATCTCCGGCATTGAGCAATCGCACAGGATCGCGTCGTAGCGTTCGCCGGCCTCCAGAATCTGCAGCCCGACGCGGCCATTGCCGGCAATGGCGCAGGTGATGCCGAGAAACTTGAGCTGCCTCTGTATGACGGCTTGATTGACCAGGCGATCCTCAAGCACCAGCAGGTGCTTTCCGACGAGCCCTGTCGCGTCGATGGGATCGCCATACAGGTCGCGATTGCCCTTAGCGCCCAGTTGGTGGTCTCCGGCCAGAACCCTGTGCATGTTCCGGTCGAGCGTCGCTTCATCGGGAAAATGCGCCACAAGGTAGGCCGCTCCGCAGCGCAGAGCCGCATGCCAGTCCTGAGGGGTCCCGGCACTGCCGAGGATGATCAATCCAGCGCCTTCCTCCCGCAGGGCCGCTGCGAGCGTCGGGCTCGGCCAATCGGAGCCTTCCAGGGCATAGATCGCGAGATCGATTTGGCCGCCCGTCAGCCGCGCCTCGCGGCAGGCGGCGCACGCCGACTCAGGCGTTTGCTGCATCAGGACGGAAGCGCCGCGTGTCTGGAAATATCCGATGATGCTGTCCAGTTCACTGTTCATGGCCCTGGCGATCAGCAGGATCGAGCGGCCGCTAAGCGCGGGACGCGCAACACCGCTGGCGGGCACGACCGCCTGCATCGGCAGCGTGAACCAAAACGTGGTTCCTTCACCGGGAACACTGTCGCATCCGATCTGCCCGCCGAAAGTTTCCACCAGGCTCTTGCAGATCGACAGGCCAAGGCCCGTACCTTCGGCGCTATCGGATGCGCGCCTGATCTCTTGCGTGAAAGGTTGGAACAGGTCGACCGACGTGGCCTGTTCGAATCCTCGACCGGAATCGTGCACCGAGAATAGAAGGCGGCGAACGCTTTGGTCCCTGTCAGCCACGGCAAGACGCACGTGCACGCCGCCGATTTCGGTGAACTTGACCGCGTTGCCGAGCAAATTGAGCAGGATCTGGCGAATTCGCGTAGGGTCGCCCGTGATCGTCTCCGGCACACCGGGGCCGATCGACGCCGTCACGTGAATTCCCTTTTGGCGCGCACGGCTTTGAACGATGTCGACGGCCTCCTGCACGATCACGTCGGGGTTCATCTCGACGTTTTCGACAGAGAGCTTTCCGGCCTCGATCTTCGAGAAGTCGAGAACGTTACCGATCAGGGCGAGCAGCGCCTTCGCGGCCTTCTCGGCGTCGAACAGCAATTCCTCTTGCGCGCGCGCCAAGTCGGTTCGCGCCAATAGCTCCAGGTTTCCGATGATGCCGTTCAGCGGCGTTCGGATCTCGTGACTCATGCTGGCAAGGAACTGCGACTTGGCGACGTTCGCCTGCTTGGCGACGGCGGCATCTCGAATTTCCTGCTCCGCACGTCTGCGTTCGGTAATATCCTGCACAAGCGCGGTAAGCCTCGGTGCGCCGGCCGAAGCCCGGTCCACCACCGCGCTGTACTCGAGCAGGGCCGCCTCGCCGTCAGGTTTGATGTACGTGACTTCGCCGTTGACCACCTGGGCATAGACGCTATCCAACGCGCGCAGACGTGCGCTTGAGGAATCACGATCCTCCAGCGGCATGAAATCCTGAACGAAGCGGCCGACGACGTCCCGCGGATGGCGATACCCCGCCAACAGCGCATACGATGTGTTGGCGTCGAGGATGAGTCCCGAGGAGTCATATTCCGCGTACCCCACGGATAGCTTTTCCAGCAGGTCTCGCGTGCGCAATTCCCGCGTGTTGGCGAGAGACTGTGTTTGCTGGAGTTCATCGCTTATGCCCGCCACGAGCTGGCGTTGATAGGCCAGCGCGACCGCCAGAATCGTGATGCACAGGCATATCGTCAGCGCCACCTGCGGAAGTCGTGAACTGCTGTCGCGCAAGAAAGCAGCGGTCGGCAGGGCGAAGACTTGCAGCTGTGTATCGGCGAATTTTAGGCTTGCCGTACCGTACGACTCCTTCTTTAGGCTCGCCGGTTCCTGCCGATCCGATCCGAGCGGCCGTTCGCCATGAAAGACCGCGATCTGTGCGGCCAGAGCAGATCGCCCCTTGAGGTGATCGACAAGGTTGACAAGGTCGATCCTAAAATGAAGGGAACCGGTGACGGCGCCTTCGTCGTTGCGGATCAGGACACGGCTGACGGCATAGGTTGCCCCGGTGATCGGATCCGGCCGTTGCGGGCTCGCGGATGCTTGATCCGCCACCGTCGCTTGCCATCGGCTTTCATTGTTCGCGTCAGTGACCATGACGCTATGGAGATGCGGAAAATCCGCGAATTGCGCCCGCACCAGAGTTTGCCACGCCAGGGAGGATGCATCGGGGCGCGCGCTCCAACTTGTTACCATATAGGCCTGAGCGCGCGCGAGCGTATCGCCCTCGTTGACCAGCACCTCGGCAAAGGATTGAGCCTGGGTCGCCAGCAGTCTCTCTTGCGTGGACCGTTCCAGGGTTTCGAACCCCCACCACACGGTGCCTGAAACGCCCAGGCCGAGCACAGCGACGGCCAGCGTTTGGCGCGTCGGGCGACGGCGGCCGCTGGCGCTGCGAGGAACCGTGCTCCCAGGCCTGTGGGCCAGTTGTTCCCATACGGTTGAACCGGCGAGAAGCAGGACGGCGAATGCGGTATTCAGGGAGATCTGCATGTTCGCGCCGGCTGCGTACAATGCGGGAACGTCCCAGAAGTGGCCGAGGATGCCGATGCCCGCGATTGCCCCTGCTGCAACTGCGCCTATGCGGCCCAGACGAATGGCCCACACACCCCTGTAGGTGAGGCTGACGATCGCGACGCCGATCAGCGACAACGCAAGCGACGAGTTGGGCGAGAGGGGGTTCGTGTCGAATCCCCCGGTCTCGACGATGGTCTTGATGAGCAAGATGACGGTGGAATCTGCGCTCGCGTCCAGGAGCAGATAGGCAAGCCTCAGCGCGCAGAGGATGACGACGAAGGCCCCCGAGAGCCGTCGTAGCGAAAGGCTGCGTTGAGACCCTGGCTTGGGGATCCAACTGGCGCCGAGCACGACGACGGCGCACGCCGCGACCGGATTCATGACCTTCACATCTTGGTGAAGTTGTCGTAGCGCTTGAAGGTCAAAGGCCCAGCCAATAAGAGCGGCGGCGCCAATTGCCGTCGCGAGCATGGCGGCTGCGGTGGGGCCAGCGCGTCCAACGGCAGGGACATCATTCATTGGAACGTGGCCCGCGCTTCGCATCTCCGCAGAGGAGGCGGCGCGTGCAACCTGCTTGACTGACGACCCGTATCTCACGCCGTGGTTGCCTATGCGGATGGCGGAAGATGTTCTACCGGAGCTTTCAGCCTCCCAGCTTCCCCTTCAATTATAATTGGCGCGCAAAATTATAATTCGTAGTTGGGTTGGTGCCATCGTATTGAGTCAGCAGCTTTTGTCGGAAATGCTGCGGCCACCTGAACGCCGATGTCGCTGAAATAAATCGACAACGGAGGTCTAAGTTGCCTGGGCGTACGTACTGTTAAACGCGTCCCAGGCGCAAAGCTTCAGGTTGCGTAGTTGGGGGAATGCGGCGGCTATGAAGAGCGAAATTCCAGGCACTTTGTCGAGTGCGGCGCGGCAGATCTTGAAAGCGCTGGGCATCAAGAAGGTCGAGGAGATCGTCCGGCGGAGCGCCGCGATGATCTACAAGTGGAGCGATCCAAGCCTCCGCTATTACCCGAACCTCAATCAGGCGCTCGAATTGGATGTCCTTTTCGTCAGAGATGGCCTGGGACCGCCGCCGTTTCTGACCGCCTACACCAGTCTTCTAAAGCGTGGAGTGAAATCCGCCGAACGGCCAGCCCAAGGCGAGGTAATTACGGAAGCGCTCAAACTCGTAAACGTGGCCTGCGATATCCTCGTGGAAGTCAGTGCGCAGGTGCCCGGAAGTGCGACCGAGGGAAAATCCAGGGCTTCGAAGACGTGCAGCATCTGCAAAAATCTCCGTGAGTTGGCGGAATTGGAATCCGCCGTGACGTGGCGCTTGGAGAACGATCCAGCGGAGAAGGTGTGCCCGCTCCGGAAGAATCTCATTTCCGCTTCGGATTGTTCTATTTCGCGAACCGTCGGCTGAGCGGACTGGCGAGACGATCCCCGGCGCATCGGGAACTCTTCAACCAGCCGCGAACGGCACCGCGGGAAGATATTCGCTGTCCAAGCGATCGCCATCGACCAGCGTATGCTCAAAGGGCATGCGCAGTTTAAAGGTGCCTTCCTGGAAACGCGTGTTCTCGCCGGCCCAGCGGGTGGTGTGAGCACGGCGCCGACGGTCGGGCGAATTGTTGCCGGTCGCCGCGTGGGCGGTCCACATGTGATGAACGAGCACATCGCCGGGCTGGACATCCCAACTGACGACGTCACGGCCATTCTCGGGAAGATCAAAGTCCGGACAGGGCTCGCCCTTCGTGTTCTTTGCGTCCGGACGGATGTGCTTCACGAAATTCGTGGACGATGCGTAGGCGGCGCCGTCGTGAGAACCCTTGGCGTATCTCATGATGCCGGATTGTTGGTCTACCGAATCCAGAGCCATCCACAAGGACAGCGCCTGCCGGCCATGGATCGGCCAATTCGGACCATCCTGGTGCCAGCTGGTCGGCGTGGGGGTGTTCGGCTCTTTGATCAACATCTGATCGAACAGCAGATTGACCTTAGACGAGCGCAGCAACCGCGCCGCGATCGCCGCAGCGGGTGACTCAAATGCATAGTCACGAAAGACGTGATGCCGCCGCCAAACGTAGGTCTCCACGGCCAACCGGCCGCCTTCATCGGACTTCTCGATCCGGATGGGGCCCGGATCGGCCAGCACCTCGTCCATGGCGACGCGCATGCGTTCCACCCACGCGGGGCCGAACATTTGCCGCAGGCAGATCGCTCCCACCTTCTCGAACGTTTCGACCTCCAGGTCAGTGATCGGACGAACGAGACTGCTGACCATGGGAGCTTCACCGCGCGCAGGATAGTACAGATTGTTGACTATCGATGTTCCGACCGCGGGGCGCAGGGCGCAAGAGCAAATTCCCTGGATGAGGGAATGGCCGGAGCCGATTCCGCCATACGGAACGGCTCTCCACACGCCCGTGCAGAGGCCTGCGTCTGGACGGCACCCGGAGCGTGGAAAGCCTGGCCTCGTCCGCGTGCCATCGGCTGAGACACCAACTGTATCCGTACGGCACGCCACGCTCTATAAGGACCGCTGAATTATCGAAACGCCCGTATTTAGGAAATCACGATGGCCAATAAAACCGACGTTCTGACCGCCGCGGCGCTGCTCGTGAAAGAGCACGGCGAGGATGCCTGGCTCGAGGCGAGTTCTAAAGCGTCCGATCAGAAAGCGGCCGGCGACAAGGCCGGCAGTCAATTCTGGGCGCATGTCGCGGACGCGATCGCCGCCATGTCCGGCGTGGAAGCGCCGGCCGCGCCGACTTACAAGCAGTAGCAACCCGCCTTTGATGACGCAGGCGGTGCGGCCCGCATGACAAAACATCGGATCTATACGATGGCCTTCGCGAGGGTTTATCCCCTGCTGATCGCCAAGGCGGAAAGGAAGGGGCGCACCAAGGCGGAGGTCGACGAAATCATCCGTTGGCTGACGGGATACACCCCGAAGAAGCTGGAATCCCACCTCGAGAAACAGACGGACTTCGAGACCTTCTTCGCGAAAGCGCCGCGGCTCAATCCCGCGCGGACGCTGATCAAGGGATTGGTCTGCGGCGTTCGCGTGGAAGACATCACGGAGCCGACCATGCGGGAAATCCGCTATCTGGATAAGCTCATCGATGAACTGGCCAAGGGCAAGGCCATGGAAAAGATCCTGCGGACGTAGTGCGCGCGCGGATTGCTATTTCAGCGTGACGTAGCGTTCAAGACGCGCCACTTCCTTGGCATCGACGTACTTGCCGATTTCCTTGCGGAATTGCGCGATGTCCTTATAGGGCCGGTATTCCATGAACTCGTGCACCATGCGCTTGCTCATGCCGGGGATGGACGCGAAGTCGGCCTCGCTCGCGGTGTTGAGGTTCATGGGGATGAACACATACTGCTCGAGCCGCGCCACTTCCTTCGCATCGACGTACTTGCCGATCTCCTTGCGAAACTGCGCGAGCGACGCGTAAGGGCGATACTCCTCGAACTCGTGCGCCATGCGCTTGCTCATGCCGGGGATCAGCAGCATCTCGGCGTCACTCGCGGCATTGAGATTGATGGGCTGGAACAGCTTTCCGTAGATCTCCTGGCGCTGCGCCGGCGTGAGCGCGCCGAGCACGGTATCAAGCGCGGTGGCGTCGGCGATGGGGCGCTTGGCGACGACGGCGGACGCGAGGGCTTGAGTCATGTGCGGCAACGCGGCCAGTTCCTTCTCGGTGGCGAGATCGGCGTTCAAGACGGCGGTGTTGGTGCCGACTTGCGCGGATGCGGCGCCGGCGAACATCAGAACGGCGGCGCACAGCCGGTAAAAAGCTTTCATCGCAGGCTCTCCCCTTCGCGGGTGTTGAACGCTAACCTTAGCCCAGCATGACGAAGTTTCGCCTGATCGTAAACGCGCGCGCGGCCTTGTGGCTGCTGCTGGTGCTGCCCCTGTGCTACATGCTGTACGCCTACGCCGCCGGGGCACTGGTCTATGGCGAATTTGTCCATGCAACGGGCGGGCATGCGGCCCGGCTGCTGATCTTCACCCTGGCGCTGACGCCCCTGCGGCTGATGTTTCCGGGGCGCCGCTGGCCCGTCTGGCTCCTGCAAAGGCGGCGGTATTTCGGGCTCGCGGCGTTCCTCTATAGCCTGCCGCATGTCCTCGCCTACCTGCTCCGCCTGCCCGCTGCGCGCATCGGGGCGGAAGCCTTGGAGCCCGGCATGGCGGCGGGCTGGCTGGCGCTCGCCGCCTTCCTGCCGCTCGCGGTGACCAGCAACGATGCCAGCGTGCGCCGCCTCGGACGCGCGTGGCAAAGCCTGCACCGCGTGGTCTATCTGGCGGCGGTGCTGACCTTCCTGCATTGGGTGCTGACGGCTTTCGATCCCGTCACCGGCTTCGTACACGTGGCGCTGCTCGCCGCGCTCGAGAGTTTCCGCATCTGGAAAGCGATGCGCGCCCATGCCCGCCCCTGACGTCGTTTCCGGCCGGTCGTGCGAGAATTGCACCCTGTGCTGCAAGGTGCTCGGCATTCCGGAATTGGCAAAGCCGCGCGGCGCGGTCTGCACACATTGCGATTGGGGCACGGGATGCACGATCTATGCGCGTCGCCCGAAGGCTTGCTCCGATTTCGACTGCAGTTACCTGCTGAGCCCTTCCCTGGGCGAAGAGTGGAAGCCGACGACCTCGCACCTCGTGCTCGGCTACATGGCGGACGCGGATATCGTGCTGGTGTTCACCGATCCGGACCACGCGGGCGCGTGGCGGCAGGAGCCGTACTATTCCCGGATCAAGAAGTGGGCGATCTCGGACACGGGCTACGTGCTGATCTGGGAAGGTGCGGGCGCGCGGGCGCTGGCGGGTGACGACGAATTCCACCTAGGTGCGGTGCGCGACGACCAGGTGATCGTCCGCGATGAGCAGCCGGGCGCCGGCGGCAAGACGGTGACGATCCGCGTCGTGGATAAAGAGGGCCTGTGCTGAGCGCTGCTGACTTCGTGAACGCCGTCCAGCAGAACCCGATCAATCGGGCGCTGCTGGAACGCATCCCTCGCCTCGGACTGCGCGACGCGTGGCTTGTCGCGGGCTGCTTGTTCCAGACGGTCTGGAACCTGAAAGCGGACCAGCCGCCGACGTCGGGCATTCGGGATTACGATGTCTTCTACTTCAACGGCGACGATCTTTCCTGGGAGGCCGAGAACGAAGACATCCGGCGCCTGTCCCAGGCCGTCGCTGATCTTGAGGCGAAAGTGGAACTGAAAAACCAGGCGCGCGTGCACCTGTGGTACGGCGAGCGCTTTGGGCGGGGATATCCGCAACTCAAGAACGCCCGCGACGGCATCGACCGCTTCCTCATCCGTTGTACGAGCGTGGGAATCGGTGTCAGCCCGCAGAACGCCATGGAACTCTATGCGCCGGATGGATTCGACGATCTCAGTGCGGGAATTCTCCGCCCGAACCCGCTGAACGATCGGCCCGACCTTTTCGCCGCGAAGGCGGAGAGCTATTTGCAGCGCTGGCCGTGGCTGCGCGTCGCACCCCCGCAACACTAGAGCTAGTCTGGGCCGGGCCTCGCCTTCTGCACCACGACCAGGTACATCGGCCCGCTGATGGCCTCTCCCGTTTGACGCTCGAACGCTTCGACATTTTCGGGATCCTGGACCTTCCTGTCGTCGGGGTACTGTCGGCGATAGGCGTCGAACAGCGCGCGGCGGGTGAAGCGAAAGCCGAGGAAGACAAGCCCCTCCCGGCTCACGAAATCGACGAGTTGCCGCGGGGTGTAGCCGCGCTCTTGGGGGTGCAACAGCAAATCGCGGCAGCCGGAGACGGAGTAGAAGTCCTCGACCGTCGCGACCCAGCGCAGGTCCGGCGGCAGCGCCGTCACCACACCCGGCTTCAAGAGCGCGTCGAAAATGGCCGCGCGGAGTTTGCGGACGCCCGCGATTCCGGCGTCTGGCGCGAGCGCCTTCGCGATCTCCTGCGCGCGGGCGAGATCCACGCTCCGGCGCGCGGTATAGACCTCGATGCGCATCACGCCGCCGGGCCTGAGGCACGCCGCCAACGACGCGAGGCCGCGTTCGGGCGACTCCATGTGATGTAGCACGCCAGTGCAGATGATCAGATCGAAGCGGCCGCGATAGGCGTCCAGCGTCCCAAGCTCAGCCAGGTCGGCCACGCCGAAGCTTACGTCGAGATCCGGCAGCGACGCCGTATTGCGTTTCGCGAACGCCATGGCGACGCGCGAAATGTCGACGGCGAGAACTTTGCCCCGCTCAATCCGGCCGCTCACAACTTGCAGCCCGGTGCCGCAGCCCGCGATCAAGATCTCGGGCGGATCATTCGGCGCAACAGGCGCCGCATTCGGCGCAACGGTACGGATGTAGTCCGCGAATGCCATGGGCGACGACCGCGGCACCCCGTACCAGCGCGGGTATGGGGTCTCGTCATAGAAACCTTGGACCTCGCGGGAGACCGCGTTCGTGATCGGGGTCAGTTGCGCGAACGCCGACGCGAGGACGCGCTCGACGGCGGGTTCGAGCAGCTGCCGCGTGACGATGTCGGCGAACGGCGGCGGCGCGGTTGCCGTTTGGAAATGCGCGGCGAGCCACGGCATGTTCTTCAGGGCACGGTAGCTTGCGAGGATCGCGAGCGGACGCGGTGAAACGCTGTGCTCGTCGGCCGCCTCGGCTTCCAGATTTGCCTCCAGCAGGCTCACGTGGAGCGCTTCGTCCGAATCCTCCGCCCAGACGTATTCGGTCAGGAAGCCTTGATGGGCGAGAAGCGCCGCGACTTCATCGGCGGCAGGCGGAGGAGGCTTGCCTCCGACCTCGGCCAGCAAGAGGTGGCGGCGCATCCGACTCAGAACGAATTCAAGATCCAGCGCCGCCGGCGGGCATCGCGCGAGTGTCGCCCGGGCCAATGGCGTCGCGAAGGCCAGCCACGGCGCGGGGTGCTGCAATGCGCGGTCGACGCCGCCCGCGTCACCGTGCGCGGCGGCCGCCATCGCTTCCTGCAGGCCGGGGAAATGCCATAGCGACAGATGGAAGAAGCGGAGGGCGCGGCCGCGTTCCACGACGTCGCGGGAAATGGCGGACGCGAGATCCTCCATGACGCCGGGATAAAGGAGCGCGTCCCACTGTTCCGCGACGGCGTCGATCAGCGCGCGCCAGCCGGCGGAATCGTCAGGCCGCGAACGCGCCGCCGCGATAAGAACTTGGATGGGACCGTCCGATGTCACGTGCGCCTTCAAACCTGTCGCTCAAGTCACGACCACAATTTCCTGCGCCGCGATCTGCCCCGCCATGGGCGAGGTCCGAGCGGCAGCTTATCCCAGCCAGATCGAGATTGCGACGCGCGGGTATTCACCGCAGCGATGGCGCATGCGAGCGCGGCGTGGCACGCTCCTAAGATAACGCGCGCACGTTGAAAGGAATTGACCATGAGCGGACTTTCTCGCCGGGATGCCGTCGCTATCGCGACGTTGGGTACGGCCGCGGTCGCAACGACGTCCGCTCAGGCAGCGGAGCGGACGTTCCCTCGGCCGGAGATCGAGAAGGGTTACGCCGCCGGCCCCTTCGGGCAAATCCATTACCGCAAGGCGGGCAGCGGCAAGCCCCTGCTCCTGTGCCACCAATCGCCCAATTCGTCGGCGATGTTCGAGGCGGCGCTGCCGCGCTTGAGCCGCGAAGGTTTCATGGCGATCGCCCTGGATACACCGGGGTTCGGGATGTCCGACGCGCCACGGGAGGAGCCCTCCGTCGCCGACTACAGCACGGCGATCGGCGCCGTGATGCAGCACTTCAAGCTGACCAAGACCGCGCTGCTCGGCCATCACACCGGATCATGCGTGGCGGCGGAGTTCGCGCACCGCAACCCCGACCGGGTCACGAAACTCATCCTGAGCGGCGCTGGCGTACAAACGCCGGAGGAGTTCGCCGAATCGCGGAACCAGCGCCCCCAGGTGCCGAAGGTGGAACGCAACGGCAGTCACCTATTGGAGATGTGGAAGCGCCGCCTCGCCTATCCCATGGGCCGGGAAGACCTGGACCTCGCCAACCGGCATTTCTGCCGCACGCTGCTGCGGTGGGACGGGTTCTTCCGCGGCACGCGGGCCGCGGCGACCTACGACCTGCGGGCGGCAGTGGCGGAGATGAAAGTGCCGACCCTGATGATGTGCGGCGTTGTCGACGGCGCGTACAGATATCAGGCCGAGGCGCGCAAGGTTCGCCCGGATTTCACCTTCGTCGAATTCCCGAACGCGTCGAGCTATGTGGTGGATGAAAATCCCGAGGCCTGGGTGGGCGCGATCACGACATTCCTGCGGGCGTGATCTTCAACGCGCGCAACACAAGATCAGCCGCGGCATCCGGCGTGATGGCGGATGTATCGACCTCGAAGTCGTAGGCGAAGCCGCGGTGCACGCCTGTCGCTTCGCGTTCGGCCGTGCCGATGGCGCGGTCGCCGCGCGATTTTTCACGGGCCTGCGCGACCGCGAGGTCGCAGTGCACGCCGACCCAAAAGACGCTGTAGCCGGCAAGGTTCTGGACGAGATCCTCGCGCCAGGCTTCGCGCGAGGTGGCGTTGTCGATGATCAGGCGATTGCCAGTCTTGAGCAGAGCCGCCGCCGCGGCGTGATAGCCACGGATCAGCCGCGTGAGGCTGTAGCCGGGCCGCTTGATCTGCCAGCCGTCGCGCATCGTCTTCAGGTCGGACGGCGGGACGGCGTAGAGCACGGCATCGACGCTGAAGTTGAGATAGATCTCGGGAAGCGCATCCTGAAGGCGATGGGCGAGCGCCGTCTTCCCGGAGCTGCTGGTGCCGTTCAGAACGATGGCTTGCGGCAAAGTGGCGTCGGGCGTCACCAGCCCACCTCCCCTATCCCAGCCGCGCCAGCGCTTCCTTCAACTTCGCGATGGCGGATTCAGCGGCAGCTTGGCGGTCGCGGTTCTCCTGGATCACGGCGGGCGGCGCTTTGGCGACGAACGCCTCGTTCGACATCTTCTTCACCACGGTGGCGATGTCGTTCTCGTGCTTGGCAATCTCCTTCTTGAGGCGATCGCGCTCTTTGCCGAGGTCGATGATGCCGGCCAACGGCAGAAGGATGGTCGTCTCACCGACCACGACCTGAGCGGCTTCCGCCACCGCCGCATCGCTGGCGGCGATGCTGCTGAGGCGCGCGTTGGCGGTGATGAGATCGCCATGGGTGGCGAGGCGCGTCTGGGTCGCGGCGTTGGCGCCCTTCACCGTCGCCGCGAGCAGCGTTGCCGGCGAAATGTTCATTTCCGAACGAACCGAACGAATGGCGGAGATGACCTCCACCACCCAGTCGATCTCGGCTTCGGCTTCCGGCGCGGACAAGCCGTCGAGCTTGGGCCACGGGGCGTTGATGAGCCGCGTCGCGCGCGTCACGTTGGCGCTGACGGCGAGCTTGTCCCACAGCTCCTGCGTCACGAACGGGATCATCGGCTGGCCGATGATGAGGATCTGGTCGATCACCCAAGCGGTGGTCGCGCGGGTTTCCGTCTGCAGGGCCTCATCGCTGCCGGTGAACACCGGCTTGGTGAATTCCAGATACCAGTCGCAGAACGCGCCCCAGGTGAACTGGTAAAGACCGTTCGCGGCCTCGTTGAAGCGATAGGATTCGATTGCGTCGGCGACAGTCTTCGCCGCCTCCGCGGTCTTCGCCACGATCCACTTGTTGAGCACGCCCTTCACGGACTTCGGATCGAAGCCCGGCACGATGGCGCAGCCGTTCATCTGGCAGAAGCGAGAGGCGTTCCAGATCTTGGTGATGAAATTGCGGTAACCGGCGATGCGCTGCTCGGCGAGCTTGATGTCGCGCCCCTGCGCGGCCATGGCGGTGAGCGTGAAGCGCACCGCGTCGGTACCGTAGCTGTTGCACAGGTCCAATGGGTCCAGGACGTTGCCCTTGGACTTGGACATCTTCTGGCCCTTGTCGTCGCGGACGAGGGCGTGGATGTAGACGTCCTTGAAGGGCACATCGCCCATGAAGTGCATGCCCATCATCATCATACGGGCGACCCAGAAGAAGATGATGTCGAAGCCGGTGACGAGGACGTCACCGGGATAATACTTCGCGAGCGCTTCGGTCTTCTCCGGCCAGCCCAGCGTGGAGAACGGCCACAGCGCCGAAGAGAACCACGTGTCGAGCACATCGGGATCGCGCGTGAGGGCCACCGACTTACCGTAGTGCTTGTCGGCTTGGCCTTGCGCTTCGGCTTCGTCGTAGGCCACGAACGCGTGACCGTCCGGCCCGAACCACGCCGGGATCTGATGACCCCACCACAGCTGGCGCGAGATGCACCACGGCTGGATGTTGCGCATCCACTCGAAGTAGGTGTTCTCCCAGGTCTTGGGGACGAAGCGCGTACGCCCCTCCTCCACCGCCTTGATGCAAGGAGCCGCGAGCGTGACGGCGTCGCAGTACCACTGGTCCGTCAGCCACGGTTCCACGACGACGCCGGAGCGGTCGCCGTAGGGAATCTGCATGACGTTGTCTTCGATCTTCTCGAGGAGACTGAGGGCTTCCATCTCCGCGACGACCTTGTCGCGGGCCTTCTCGCGCGCGAGGCCGCGGAAGGCTTCCGGGGCGTTCTCGTTCATCTTCGCGTCACGGTCGAGCACGTTGATCATCGGCAGGCTGTGACGCTTGCCGACGGCGAAGTCGTTGAAGTCGTGGGCGGGCGTGATCTTCACCGCGCCGGAGCCCTTCTCCGGATCGGCGTACTCGTCCGCCACGATGGGAATCAGGCGGCCGACCAGCGGCAGCTTGACGTTCTTGCCGACCAATGCCTTGTAGCGCTCGTCGTCCGGATGCACCGCCACGCCGGTGTCGCCCAGCATGGTTTCCGGGCGCGTGGTGCCGACGGTGATGAATTCGCCCTCGCGGCCGTCGATGGGGTACTTGAAGAACCACATCTTGCCCTTCTGCTCCCGGTTCTCCACTTCGAGGTCGGAGATCGCGGTGTGCAGCTTCGGGTCCCAGTTCACGAGACGCTTGTCGCGGTAGATGAGGTTCTGGCGATAGAGCTCGACGAACACCTTCACGACGGCCTTGGACAGGCCCTCGTCCATGGTGAAGCGCTCGCGCGCCCAATCGGGCGACGCGCCGAGGCGGCGAAGTTGGTGCGTGATCACGCCGCCGGACTGTTCTTTCCACGCCCACACGCGGGCCACGAAGTTGTCGCGACCGAGTTCGATGCGGCTGGTGCCCGAGGCGGCGAGTTGGCGCTCCACGACCATTTGGGTCGCGATGCCGGCATGGTCCGTGCCGGGCTGCCACAGGGCATCGCGGCCGATCATGCGGTGATAGCGGATCAGGATGTCCTGAAGCGTGAAGGTAAGCGCGTGGCCGATATGAAGGCTGCCGGTGACGTTCGGCGGCGGCATCATGATCGTGTAGGGCTTCTTGCCCGACCCCGGATGGGCGGCAAAGTCGCCGGCGGCTTCCGAGGCGGCGTACAGCGCCTCTTCGACTTCGGTGGGGTTGTAGGTCTTATCGAGCATAAGAAACGTCCATTACTGGCCAGCCGGAGGGTTTAGCCGCCAGGGCCCTGGGACGCAACGGGGGGGTAAAGCCAAGATTGTCACCCCGGACAAGGCGCGCAGCGCCGCGATCCGGGGTCCAGGTCAAAAGCCGCGACGGTGATTGATACCCTGGACCCCGGCTCTCGCTACGCTCGGCCGGGGTGACGGCTTGTGAATGTCGCAGCGGGATGCGCTGGACCCAAAAACGACATCGCCCGGACTGTGCCGGGCGATGAGGGATTCCGAAGATCGAGAGCGAAGCGGAGCTACATCCGCTCCGAGCGGTTCACGATGCGCTCGATTTCCTGCTTCACGATGCGCTCGACCATGTACGGCAGATTGGTGTCGAGCCAGTGCTTCAGGATCGGCGTGCAGATCTCGCGCACCAGCTGCTCGATGGTGAGCCCCTGGTTGCCGAGTGCCAATGCGCGTTCGCGGGCGACCGCCTGGGCCAGACCGGCGATCGAAGCACCGGACGCCATCGCGGCCGGATCGCCGACGAGCGGCTGACCGTAGTTGGTGTAGTCCTGCTGCGGCTGATAGTGCATCTGCTGTTCAGGCTGATGCTGATAGTGCTGCTCCGGCTGCGCCATCATCGCGCCCGTGAGTTCGAGCGGCTGCTCGGATTCCACGTGGAGGTTCGGGTCGTAGACCGGCTCCTGCTCCGGCTCCGCATCGAAAATCGATTCCTCGTGGGCTTCCGGCTCAGGCGCCGTGAACACCGGCGCGGGCTCGCGCTCTTCCATCACCGGCGGTGGCGGAGGTGGCGGCGGGGGTGGTGGCGGCGGAGGAGGTGGTGGTGGTGGCGGAGGCGGTGGCGGCGGGGCAGCCTTCGGCGGCTCCGGCGCGGCGGGTTTCGCCGGCTCAGCTTCGTCTTCGCTCAAAATCTTTCGGATGGAGGCAAGGATGTCCTCCATCGATGGTTCTTGTTGACCGTCAGCGCTCATAACAGGGCCCACTCCCACCGGCGGTTCGCCAGTCGACAGTGTGGAACACTACGTGAAGATGTTAAAGAATTCTATAAAGGACAACGACTTGCAGGTCGTTAGTCCGTCAACACGCGTTAACGATTCCTGAGAAGCCGTTTAGACCACCTGGGCTGGCAGCATTATCTGCGGCGAACCGCGCGTCCGCTTCGCCGAATAATGCTCAGGGAGCCGTCTTGCGAGTCTTCAGGTCGTTCTTCGTGTCCGAGTTGCTGCCGATCGGCTGCCAGGACACGTTGTTGTAGTGTTTGGTGGGGTCATAGAGCGCAACGCCCAGCCCCAGATCCCCTGCCGTCAGCTTGCCCATGGACGCGAGCAGCTGGAACGAAGCGACCAGCTGGTCGTGCTGGCTGCGCACGAGCTGCACGCGGGAATTCAGCAGCAACTGCTCGGCGTTCAGCACGTCGAGCACGGTCCGCGAGCCCACTTCCGCCTCGCGCTGGACGCCTTCCAGGGAGATTTCGTTGGCCGAGATGGCGGCGCTGTAGGACGTCAGGCTGGCGCTGGTCGCCTGCAGACTTTCCCAGGCCGAGGTCGCGCTGTTGCGGGCGTCGAGGCGGGCCTGGTCCGAGAGCAGCACCAGCTGACCGTAAGTATCCTTGGCCTGGCGCAGACGCGCCCACTCCGCGCCTTGTTGGTACAGCGGCACGGTGACCTGCGCGCCGCCCGACAGCAGCCGGGTCTCGGCGCCGGGCACGGTGGCGTTCCAGGTCTTGGCCAGCTGACCGATCAGGTTGGCGCTCGGCAGCAGATCGCCTTGGATCACGGTGACGTTGTAGTCCTGGGCCTTCGCGGTGAAGTCCGCGGCCACGTAATTCGGGTTGTCCCGGATCGCGACGGCAACCGCCTCGTCGAGGGATTTGGGCAAGGTCTTCGGGAGTTCCGGATAAGCCAACGTGCCGGGCGCCTGGCCAACAACGTTCAGGTACGCCGACCGGGCGCGCTGCAGGTCGCCTTCGGCCTGTACGAGGCTGGCGCGGGCGCTGGCGAGACTGGCTTCGGACTGCGCGACGTCGGTGCGGGTGATTTCGCCGACGCGAAAGCGGTCATTCGTGGCTTCGAGGTTGCGACCGAGGACCTGCGTCTGGTTCTGCTGCAGTTCCACGACCGCGAGCGCTTGCAGCACATCGAGATAGGCCGTGGCCGTTTGCAGCATCACCTGCGCTTCGGTTTGCTCCAGGCGCGCGCGCTGCGCGTAAACTTGGTTTTTCGCTGCGGACGTGCCGGCGACGGTCTTGAAGCCGCGGAAGATCGGCTGGGTCACCTGCGCCACGACTTGTTCGTTGGTGCGCTTGATCGCGCCCAGACCGATGACGTTGCCAACGGCTGCCGTGGAACCTGGCGTGAACGATTCAGAATCCTGCCGTTGCACCTGCCCCGTGACGCTCAAGGTCGGACGCCAGCCGGAGGCGGCGATCGCTACGCTCTCGTCGGTCGCGCGGAGCTGAGCGCGGGCGGCCTTAAGGTTGGGATTGGCGTCATAGGCGAGCGCCATGGCCTCGGCCAGGGTCTCGGCGGCGGCCTGGGCGATCGGCGCCAAGGTCAGGGCGACGGCCGCGCCGCACAGCAAGGCCCGCTTGCGCCATGTCGGGCGCGCGCCCGTCTGAACCGCACTCATAGCCATCTTCCGACCCCTATTTTCGCCCACGAAAGCAATCCAAGCGCGGATAGTGCTATCCGAAGGTCCCCGGGAACGCGAGTAAAATTACGCAACATCATGTGTCACAGGGGCATACCTGGACACATCTTATTGCATCGGATGATTAACGAAGCGCACATGAAGACTGCTTCGGGCCCGCCGTACACTTAAGGCAGTGTCAGAAGACGAACCGGGCCGCCTTGGCGAATTCCGGCAGCGCCGGGGTCATGGCGTCGAACGCCTCGATCCGGCTGAAGGCATCCCCCGACCGGGTGACGCAGGTGGCGCGTCCGACCGAGCCGTTGCGCACAACCGTCACAAGGCGACCGCCGTCCTTCAGCTGGGCCTCCAGGGAGGCGGGAATCTCGCCGACGGCGCCGTCGATCATGATGACGTCGTAGAGGGCATCTTCGGCGCAGCCGTTGCGCGGATCATCGGCGACGACGCGGACGTTGGCGTTGATCTCGCTGCAGACCGTGCGCGCCTGGCTGTTCAGGGCGGGATCGCTGTCGACCGCGGTCACCTTGGCGGCCATCTGCGCCATCACGGCGGCGCTGTAACCGCTGCCGGCGGCCACGACCATTGCCTTGTCGGTCTGCTCGATGTCGGCCAGCTGGAGCAGCCGGGCCAGGGTCGCCGGCTCCATAACCCAGCGGCCACGGCTCACCTGCAGGTCTTCGTCCACATAGGCGTACGCGCGCTGCGCGGGGGGAACGAACTTCTCCCGCGGCACGGCCTCCAGGGCGGCAACAACCAAAGGATCGGTCACCGCTGTGGTGCGGATCTGGCTCGCAACCATGTTGCGGCGCGCGGCGGCGAAATCCATATCAGGAACCCCAATCTGCGACCGGCGGCTGTGAAACGTTTACCGGTGGGGGAAACATTGATCAGCGCGGCCAAGCGCTTCGCTTATACTGGCTCGCCCTTGATCAGACAACTTTTGGGTCGCCGGTTCGCCGCGGCCCTGGGGGCTCCCGGAACCGCGAACTGCCTTTTTTTGGTAGCAGATGCCGTGGGTTCCCGCTATACCGCCCCCCGCCGAAGATGGAGCCACATTCCGACGTAGCTCAATGGTAGAGCACCCGACTGTTAATTGGGTGGTTGTAGGTTCGAGTCCTACCGTCGGAGCCATCTTTGCTGCTGAGGCCGGATGGCGGAGTGGCCACGCTCAGGATTGCAAATCCTGCTACGCCGGTTCGATTCCGGCTCCGGCCTCCATCTTTTCCGTCTACAAAATGCCCCCCTTCCCGCCCTAAGATCCGGATGCTCCTGCCATGACCGAGCCGGCCAACATCGCGGAGTTTGAGGCCCGGGTAGCCGCGCGGCCAAACGATGTGGCGGCGCGCGAGGCCTATGCGACCGCCCTGGAACTGGCCGGGCGATTGGCCGAAGCCGCGGAGCAACTGCACCAGGCCTCGCAGCTGCCCGACGCCACAGCGGCAGTGTGCGTACGCTCCGCCACGCTCTTCCTCGTGCTGGGCAATCACGACGCCGCTTTGAGCGCGTACCGCAGGGCCTTCGCGCTGGCCCCGAACGACCCGGCGATCGCGCAGGTCCTCTCGGGGCCTTCGGACAACCCGGATGAGCGCGCCCGCGCGCGCGCCGTCGTCGCCCAGGATCTCGAACGCAACCCCAACAACATGAAGGGCTGGCTCGCCATGGCGGGCCTTGGTGCCGGGGAAGACACCTTTCGGGCGTCGCTCCGGGTGTTGGATACCGGGATCGCGCGCAGCGGCGATCCGGCGTTGCGGCTGTACCGGTCGCTCGTCTATCCGAAGCTGCCCGCGTCGCGTCAGGAACTCAATGACGATCGCGCCACGTCAGTGGCGCTGCTCGACGGATTGATCGCGGAGCAGCCGGCGTGCGTCGAGAACCCGATGCAGACGTTCAACCGCACCCCGATTCACCTGGTGTGGCACCATCAGAACACGAAGCCTATTCAGGCGGCCTACGTTCAAGCCCATCGCGCCGTCGTGCCGAGCCTGAATTGGGAGGCGCCTGTCCGTAAGACGCCGCCCCGCAAGCGCCCGCGGGTCGGCATCATCAGCCGATTCTGGCAGCCCAACCACGTCGTCGGCCGGTCGCTGGACGCGCTGTTCAACCATGAGACCGACATCATCGAGACTGTGCTGCTGCAGACGACCCCTGTGCCGCACGCACGTGACCCGAATACCAATATCGTCGGCATTCCGATTCATTTGGCGCGCGCGAGAGAGGCGATCGCGGAACTGGAACTCGATGTTCTGCTGTATCCGGAACTGGGCCTCGACGCGCTGACCTATTATCTCAGCTACGCCCGCCTGGCGCCGGTGCAGGCCGCCCTGCCCGGCCACGGCATGACGAGCGGAACCACCACCATCGACTACTACCTCACCGGTCGACATTGGGAGATCCCCGGCGATATCTCCGGCCACTACACCGAGCGCCCCATCAAGCTCGATTTTCCGCCGTGGTATTTCATCCCCGAGGCGACCGTCGGCGACGCATCGGTGCGCGAAACATTGGGCCTGCCCCCGCAGGCGAAGATCTATCTGTGCCTGCACTCGATCTATAAGTATCACCCGGACATCGACGTGATGATCGCCCGCGTGCTGGCGCTGGACCCGCACGCGCATGTGGTGATCCTCTGCAATCCGGAGGATTCATGGTGGAACGTGTTGTGGAGGCGTCTCAACGCCCTCGGCGAGAACGCCAAGCGCATCGTCGGCGTGCCGCGCCTGAATCGCGGCCGCTATGTCGGCCTCGTGCAGAGCGCCGACGTCGTGCTGGACGCACCGCATCATTCCTGCGGCGTCACCGCGTATGAGACGCTGTACATGGGCGTGCCCATCGTGACCCTGCCGTCGGAGTTCATGCGCGGGCGCATGACGTCGGGCATCTGCGACCTGATGGGTGCGCCGGAACTGATAGCCACGTCGGCCGAGGACTACGCGCAGCGGGCGGTTCGCATCGCCAACGAGCCGGCGGAGCGCGCGAAGATCAAGCATCGCCTGTTGGCGGAACGCGAAGCGATCGTCGGAACGCCCGCGCGCGCGGCGGGTCTGTTCACGGTGCTGGCCCAGCTCAGCCGCAATGAAGTGAATTGAGGCGTCTAAGCGCGGGCTTTTAAGCCCCTGGCGCCAGAACCATGTGCTCGCGGGCGACGATGCAGCCGTCCCAGGTATCGCGGGCTTCGATCTCCAACTGACGCATGTAGTCGTCGTCGTGGTCGGGATCGTGATGGAACAGCGCGAGTTGTTTCACGCCGGCGGCGCGGCAGAGGCGGATGCCTTCCTGCCATGTGGAATGTCCCCATCCCACTTTCGCGACGAACTCCGCATCGGAATAGGTGCTGTCGTAGATGACGAGATCGGCGCCTTCGATCAGGCCGAGCACACTCTGGTCCGGCTTGCCGGGTTTGTGTTCCGTGTCGGTGATGTAGCAGATCGACTTGCCGCCATGGCTGATGCGGTAGCCGGTCGCGCCGTTGGGATGGTTGAGCGGCGCGGTGCGCACCTCGGCGCCGCCTTCCAGCGTCCACTTGTCGCCGGCGCGGAAATCCTCAAACACCAATTCGGCCTGAAGGGCTTCCAGCGGCACCGGGAACAGCGGGTTCGCCATCTGGCTCGCGAGCACGTTCTCGATGCCGCCCTGGTCCTGGAGGTGACCGGCGCAAATCGTGAAATGGGTGTTGGCCATGAAGGCCGGACCGAAGAACGGAAAGCCGTTGATGTGGTCCCAATGGGAATGGGTGAGCATGAGCACGCCACGCTTCACCTTGTCGCGGATGAACTCATGCCCAAGATTCCGGATGCCGGTGCCGGCGTCCAAAATGACCCGTTCATCCCCGGCAAAAATCTCGAGACAACTCGTGTTGCCGCCGTACACCACGTGTTGCGGGGACGGACAGGCAATGCTGCCGCGAACACCCCAGAATTTGACTGCTAACGTCATCGCGTTCTGCGTAGGACCACTTCGCACGGACGTACCGCCGCGGCGAAGTCTCCTCCCCCACGAACCATTTCAACCTTCTAACACCCCTGTCCTAAATGATAAACCCGCATCGCGGCGGAAAGGTTAACGGGCAAATCAACCTGGGAGCACCCGCAAGTAGCCGCCTGTTGGGCATTTGTGCCCTGAGACCAGCGGTGGCTTATCAACCTGGGCGACGAATGCTAGGCCCAGACCGTCATTAAGGACCTGTCATGCCCAAGCTCAAAGTCGCTGTCACTCGCCGCCTGCCGCCCGCGTGCGAGGACCGTCTTGTCGATGCCTACGACACCCGCTTCGGCACCGATGATGCGATATTCGATGCGGCGGCCCTCGCCAAGCACGCTGAGGGCGCCGACGCGGTCATCGTGACGCCGGCGGATGCGTGCAACGCGGCCGCGATCGCCGCCCTGCCCGCGTCGGTGCGCGTGATCTCCTGCTTCTCGGTCGGATTCGAACACGTCGATCTCGAGGCAGCGAAACAGCGCAAGCTGCGCGTCACCAACACGCCCGACGTGCTGACGGAAGCGACCGCCGATATCGCGCTGCTGCTGTTATTGGGCGCAAGCCGCCGCGCGACGGAAGGCGATCAACTGCTGCGCTCGGGGAAATGGATCGGTCTGCGTCCGACGTTGCTGCTGGGCACGCAGGTCACGGGCAAGCGCTTGGGCATCGTCGGCATGGGCCGCATCGGCGCGGCTTTCGCGGATCGCGCCCGCGCCTGCGGGATGAAGGTGATCTACCACAATCGCCGGCCATCGCCGGATGCGGGCGACGCGACCTACGTCGCGTTCTTGGATGACCTTCTGGCGCAGAGCGATGTGTTGTCCCTGCACTGTCCGCTGACACCTGAGACCAAGGGTCTCTTGAACGCGGCGCGACTGGCGAAACTTCCGAAGGGCGCGATCGTGATCAACACGGCGCGCGGGCCCCTCATCGACGACGAAGCGCTGATCGCGGCGCTGAAGTCGGGCCATGTCGGCGCCGCCGGGTTGGACGTTTTCGCGAATGAGCCGAAGCTTCATCCGGGCTATCTCGACCTGCCAAACGTGATGCTGCTGCCGCACTTGGGCAGCGCCACGCTCGAAACCCGCACGGCCATGGGCATGCTCGCCATCGACAACATCGACGCGGTGCTCGCCGGGCGCGAGCCGCCTCATCCTGTCGTCTAGAGCAGGTCTCCGCTGCGTCTTTCGGAATTCGATCCGGCGGCGCGCGCGATCGCGGGGAGCAACGCCGTTAGGCGGCGTCTTCGTTCCGGGAGGACTTGCTGGAGCCCACGTAAGCGGTGGCGCAATGCTCACCACAGTAAGGCTTGCTCGCGATCACCGGCTTGCCGCAGAAGCGGAAATCCTCGTGTTTCGGATCGCCGATGGGCCAGCGGCAGGTCTGCGAGGACAGGTCGGTCAAGGTGAACACCTTGATCTCCGGCTGCTTCTTGGCCGCGGGGCTGCTGCTGCTGCTCTCGGACGCCGCTTTGGCCGGACGCTTGATCGGCGAAGGGCGGCCCTTCAGGCCGAGGCGATGAGCCTTGCCCACCACCGCGTTCTTTGAGATCGCCAGGCGCTTGCCGATCTCACCTGTCGTGAGACCTTCTTGCCACAGCTTCTTCAAACGATTGATTTTTTCGTCGTTCCAGCTCATTCGCGGCCGTCCCTCACGCCTACGTTCAGCACGGCTTCAATTGCCGCGCCGCGATCGCCGGTACCCCGCGCACCCGCGCACCGCCCCCTTGGCCGAGGCGCGCAATCTAACCGGCCCTCCGCGGGGTTGTCCACAGACGTAGGGGCGGAATTTCTCAAGTGTCGATCAGCGGTTCGTCCAGGGTGAACGCGCCCTTGGGATCCTCGATCTCCACGATCCAGAGGTCCGGGTCGTACTTGGCCTGCCGGGCCAGGTAGGCGTCGGCCTCCGCCTCGGTGACCGGGGCGAGGCCCGTGGCCCGAAGCCAGGCGGACTGACCGTCCGGACGGGTGGCGCCGGAGAACACCTCGCACCCGGCGCGGAAGCGGTTCACCTTCAGGAACAGGGCGCCGGCCTCGGTATCGCCCTTCCGGGCCACGGTCGCCATGAGGCCACCGGCGGCGCAGCGGCGCAGCCACGCCTGGACGCGCAATTCCGTCTTGAGCCGCTCCTGCACCTGTGACCCTCAGAACCCCTGGTTTCCTATGTCATCGCAGGCTTTTAAGCAGTTATTCATGTTAGTCTAGAAAGATCGAACGTGGAGACGTGGCGGTTCGCGACCGCCCTCCCAATCGCAGCAGCCAGAACGGTTACGCCAACATGCTCGGAATCATCGGTCTCACTGTCAGCCTCGTGATGGTCTTCGGCGGCTACCTGATGGGTGGCGGCCAGATGCACGTCGTGCTTGAGGCGCTTCCCACGGAAATGATGACCATCGCCGGCGGCGCCATCGGCGCCATGATCGTCGGCAACAGCGCCGAGGTCCTCAAGGGCGTCGGCGGCGGCATCAAACAAGTCTTCTCCGGATCGAAGTGGAAGGAGCAGGACTTCAAGGACATGCTCTGCCTGCTATTCACCATCACCAAGATGATCAAGTCCAAGGGCATCCTGGTGATCGAAAGCCACATCGAAAAGCCGTCGGAAAGCTCGATCTTCCAGCGCTATCCCCGCATCCTGGCCGACCACTTCGCCACGGATTTCATCTGCGACACCCTGCGCATGCTCTCCATGAACATGGACGATGCCCACCAGGTGTTCGACGCGATGGAAAGCCAACTCGAGAAGCACCATCACGAGCACATGATGCCGCAGCACGCCCTGCAGACCATGGCGGACGGCCTGCCCGCGATCGGCATCGTCGCCGCCGTGCTGGGCGTGATCAAAACGATGGCGTCCGTGACCGAGCCGCCCGAAGTCCTCGGCGGCATGATCGGCCACGCGCTGGTCGGAACGTTCCTGGGCGTGTTCCTGGCCTACCTGATCGTCGGCCCCTTCGCGACCAAGCTGAAGGCGGTGGTCGACGAACAGCACCAGTTCTACCTAATCATCCGGGACGTCCTGGTCGCCCATTTGAACGGAAACGCCCCTCAGGTTTCCGTGGAAATCGGCCGGGGTTCGGTTCCCTCTATTATGCAACCGTCCTTCTTCGAGCTCGAAGAGGCGCTTAACGCTGCGGCGGATGCAGCATAAGTATATGATATTACTGACTTAACTGTCAGAAAATCGGCCCGAAAGGCGCGTTGTACGTACAGCGCGCCTTTTTGGTTTCGAACTTTATTTCACAAGGCCGACGGAAACATTCGGTGGGTTCGCGCATTAGGTCATTGAGTTCCGTGTCTTCTATTACTGGGGTTCACATGGCCGACACCGACGATTTCCAGACGATGCTTGTCGATGCCCTGCCGCGTCTTCGGGCTTACGCCATCACGCTGACCCGCGACCGGTCGCAGGCGGAAGACCTGGTCCAGCAGAGCGCCATGCAGGCGCTGCGCGCCCGCACCCAATTCCAGATGGGGACCAATTTCACAGGCTGGATCTATCGCATCCTGCGCAACAACTACATCAGCTCCAAACGCCGCTCGAACCGTGCGCCCGTGTGCATGGACGACATGCCGGAAGACACCTTCTCCCGCGCCGGCGACCAGGAAGACAAGGTCCTGACCCGCGAAGTGGTGAAGGCCATGGACAAGCTGCAGGACAGCCAGCGCGAAGTGCTGGTCCTGATCTGCGCCGGCGGCATGAGCTATGAAGAAGCCGCGGAAGCGCTGCAATGCTCGGTCGGCACCGTGAAGAGCCGCCTGTGGCGCGCCCGTCGCCAGATGGAAGAGCTGATCCTCGGCAAGCCGGCGGAAGCCGTCGAAGAGAAGCCGGCGAAGGAAAAGCGCGAGAAGGCCCAGATCGAACACCGCGCTCAATAGGGCTCGGACCTGAACGCAAGAGCGCCGCGGTCGAAAGGCCGCGGCGCTTTTTTTGTCCGGAGAACTTAGTGAGAAGTGGGCTTCTTCCGGGTCGCGATGCGGCGGCTGCCCTGCCAGAGCTCGAAGCCACTCATGGCGGAATGCGCCATCAGGACCGCCTCGGCCGTCTGCAGCGCCGTCGTCGCGTCCACGGGCTCGATGGTCTCGATCTGGCGAACCTGATCGTTTCCATCGATGAGCAGCAGGTTGTACGGACGCATCACGGCGGCACCATGGAATGGGTTACCCAGACCGAACGTCTTACTCAGGGTGAATGTTTCGTCTCGGCCATCGCACGTTAACGTTTATTAAGGCGCAAACGCCTAATCGTAGAATGGGCGAATGCTTGAGGCACCCGAACGCTTAGCCTAGTTTGTAGTCGCTACCAAATCCCAGGGGCCGGTTCGCCGGCGGCAACACGTGGACGCGACCGTGCACATTCAACCCCGCCTCGGCGGCGTCTCCGGCGTGATCACCGACAGCGATATGGATTCGCTGTTCATCCTTCCGTTGCGGGTGATTCCCTTCGCCACCGACTCCCTCGAGCGCTCGCGCATGATCAAGAACCACCGCATGGAGAGCGTGGTGGAGCTTTACGCAGAGCGCGGCATGGGCTCGGGACAGATCGAGGTGAACGATCTTTCGAAGCACTTCGGTTGGAAGAACGGCAGCCATACCGACTACGACATCCTGCGCAAGCTGTCGGACCTGCCGAGCTTCGACGTCTATACGCTGCGCCGCTCGTTGCGCGCGCTCGATGTGCCGGTGAACAACTTCGCCGAACTGAGACTCACCGACGAAAAGAACCGGCAACTCACCGGATATATGCAGGAGTTCACCCTGCCCCTGATCCGCGAAGTCTACGGCGCGGATGCGAAGGACGTGAAGCGCTTCGAGGACCTGGTGCTGCTGTTCAAGGATCCGGACGTGAAGAAGGCGCTCGCGCGCCTGAAGCAGATGGCGGAGAAGCTGCACATCGCCATCGACCAGATCCCGCGCTTCCTCGAGGACTACGCCGACATCTTCATGTCACTGTCCTACTACAACCACTGCCTCGACCGACTGGTGCCTCTGATCGAAGGCTTCCTCGGTTCCATGGTGGACCTGCGCAAGTCGATGCAGGTGCGCACCGATCACATGCTGATGACCGAGATCGATCGCCAGGAAAAAGTCCTGACCGGTCTCATCACCTACCTGAAGCGCTTGTTCCAGCAATTCGGCGCCATGTCGCGCGATCTGTGGAGCAACTTGTCCGCGGAGAAGTTCGAGCGCGTGCGCGATTTCATCGAGAGCACGCAGATCAAGGTCGGTAGCGTCTTGTGCGGCCTGACCGTGAAGATGAATGCGTGGACCAATCAGTTCCCGAGCCCGAAAGTCGGCGGTCCCGGCGCGAAGAGCGAGTTCATCATGACCGAGATGCGTCCCGGTATGAACGAACTGATCGCCATCGCCCGTGGCGATGCGGAACGCGTCTGAGGCTATTCCGCGGCGCGCGCAAGGGGCTGCGGCACAGCGGCGCGGCGCGCCATCTCCTCGCCGAGAATCCGCCGCATCCAGACATTGCCGATGGTGCCCACGATCAATGCGGAAACACCAAGGCCGATGAACGCGCCTTCGACGCCGCCAAGCCATAGGCCCAGCAGCGCGAGCGGCACTGTGACGCCGATGGAGCGCATCAGGTTGATCGCCGACGCCGGCAACGGCCGCGCGAGCGAATTCAGGACCTGCGACGCCACCATGACGAGGCCGCCAGGCGCCCAGCTCCACGGAACGACGCGCAAGTAGAACACCGCGACCGCGATCACCGCCGGGTCGTCGCTGAAATGAGTGACGAGGTAGGGCGCGAGAACGCCGAGCATCAGGGCCAGCAGCGCGCCGGTCGCGATGGCGAAACGCGTGGCAGAGCGCACGCCTTCCTGCACGCGGTCCATGCGCCCTGCCCCGGCATTCTGGCCGACAAAGGGCCCGAGCGAGCCGGCGACAGCCATGAGATAGATCAGCGCGAAGAACTCGACGCGCGAAGCGACACCGTAGGCCGCGATCGCCACGGTGCCGGCGGACGCGACGATCTTGGTGACGATCGCCATGGATACCGGCGTGACCAGCTGCGTCGCCGTCGACGGCAGACCGATGTGCAGGAGCTTTCCCCAGGACGCCTTGATGCGCGCGGGATGCACGGAGACCGGCGCGAGCGCATGCATGCGGGCGTGCATGATCCACAGGATGCCGGCCAGATGAATGACGCGGGCGAGAATGCCGGCAAGCGCCGCACCTTGCAGGCCCATGGCCGGAATCGGACCGAAGCCGAAGATCAGCATCGGATCGAGCGCGATATTGACGACGCTCGAGATCGCCATCATCGCGCTTGGGGATTTGGTATCGCCGTGGGCGCGGAGCACCGCGGAGCCGACCTGCGGCACGATTTGCAGCATCGTGCCCAGATACCACACGTTCATGTACTGATGAATCAGCGGAAGGACTTCCGGTTCCGCGCCGAGCAGCGTGAACAGCGGATCGATCGTCAGATAACCGGCTATCGACAGGATGAACACGATGATCACGCCGAGCAGCATGCTGTCCGTGCCGAGTTCGCGTACGGCTTCGCGGTCCCCCTCGCCCACCGCGCGCGCCACCACCGACACCGCACCGGTGCCGAGACCCATGGCGACGCAGGTGACAACCATCACCACCGGGAAGGTGAAGCTCAGCGCCGCGAGTTCATGGGTGCCGAGCTGGGCAACGAAATAGGTGTCCGCGAGCGTCGTGATCATCAGCATGAGCACGCCCAGCGCGATGAAAATGCCCAGGCCCAGCAGTTGCTTCTGCACGGAGCCCTGGGTCAGATCGGTGCCGCCGCGGCGGCGCGGCGGTGATGACGGCGATGCAGTCATAGGCCCTACATGAGCCACAGGAGTGCCACCGGATACCGCATTCGGCCCCCACGTGCACCCTGCGGACAGATCATGTACGGCGGAATGCCACCGCCGGTTCACCGAAACAGGAACTTAGAGGAGATCGAGCTCGCCGGTGATTTCGGCCATGATCTTTTTCACCAGGGCCTCGCGTTCCGCGGCGAGCTTGGCTTCCAAAGCCCCATCCGG
The DNA here is from genome assembly GCA_965279655.1 of Rhodospirillaceae bacterium. Lineage (GTDB taxonomy): Bacteria > Pseudomonadota > Alphaproteobacteria > Rhodospirillales > Rhodospirillaceae > SCTM01. The sequence continues at coordinate 1,008,351 of OZ257255.1, read as the reverse complement.
CTTGAGGCGATCGATCTCGGCGGTGACGTCGAGATTGTGCCGCTTGAGCACTTCCTCCAGCAGGATCTGGCGGTCGCGCACGACCCAGAGTTCCTTGGTCAGGGTCAGCAGCGCCGCGCCGATCTTGTCGATGTCCTCAGGCTTGAGGCCGGGACGACGGCGCGGTTGGGTGGTGGACGGATAAAGTTTGACGTCGATGCTCATCTGGGGCTCACGGCTTATGACCATAGGTGATCCACGGATAACCGATGGGCTTCATACCGTAGGACTTCGCATCGACGAAGCCGATCTTCGTCAGGGTGCCGACCATGTCCATCGTGGAAGAGCCGCGCCAATAAGGTTCGCCGCCGAACTTGGCGAGATAGTCGGTGCGCCAAGTGTTGAGCTTGCTCATGGCGCTGTAGGGCGCCACATCGCCAAACACGAGATCGCCGCCCGGACGCAGGACACGGAACGCCTCACGCAGGATATCCGTGATCACATCCACCGGCAGCTCATGCAGGATGATGTAAGAGGTCACGAAATCCTGACTCGCGGCAGGCAAACCGGTCGCGCGCCCGTCGGCCTGGAAAAGGTCCCACGCGTGACCGTTGAGATTTCCGTTACGCTGCGCCTGCTCCAACTGCGAGATGCTGATATCGCAGGCAGCGATCTTGGCCTGCGGAAACACTTTCGCGAGTTGCAATGTGTAGGGCGCGGAACTGCAGCCGATCTCAAGGATATTCTTGTAGTCGCGGCGCGGGGCTTCTTCGGCGGTTTGCTTGCGCTGCACGTAGATATCCGCCGGATTGGCCTCGGCGGCAGGCGGACGCGGCAATCTTGTGAGCACATAGCGATGAATGAGTTCGCCGTGGATGAAGCCCATGTGCCGCTCCTTGTCCCAGCCCCCGGTGGTGCGGTGGACCGGATAGAGCCAGTACTTCGGGACGGCGAGGTTGGGATCGGCACGCAGGGTCGTCTTGCCCTGCTTCAATTTCTCGAACGTCGGCTTGAGATCGGACTCCATGCCGCGGAAAGCCTCCGACGCGACGCGCGCATGATGCTCTGCATGCCATTCGCCCAAGAGGTTCGCGCCACGCCAGGACGGCAACTCCGCGAGCGTGGATTCGATCTGTTTGGCGCGTTCGTCCAGATCGTTCGCGAGGTTTTCCTCGGTGAGCCCGGCGGCGCTGAGCGCTTCGTTTGCTTTCGCCGTCAGCGGTGCATTCACAACGCCGAGCGCGGCCACGAAGTCGAGCGCAGCGCGGCCGGGTTGGGGAACGGTGTAATCCATCATGGCGAACTCTCCCGTCGGGGGTTGGGAAAATCCTATCCCACTGGCCGGCGTGGATATACGCCGTTTTCGGTCAGTTACCGTTATGTGGAGCGCTCACCCCGCGATGCGTCCAGGGCATTTCGCAGGCACGCCTTCATGGTTTCAGCATCGTCCTGATCTTGATCTCGCCGGTGAGCGTCCTATGGACGGGACACTTGTTCGCAATCTCCAATAGGCGCTGACGGGTCGCCGCATCGAGATCGCCCTCGAAGGTGATCTCGCGGATCATCTCCTCCACCTCGCCTTCCTTGGTGGTGCAATCCGGACAGTCCGCCGCCTTGATCTTGCGACGCCTGAGATGCACGCCGATCCCTTTCAGGGGGATGCCCTTGCGGTCGGCATACATGCGCAGGGTCATCGCTGTGCAGGCGCCGAGCCCGGCAAGCACAAGTTCATGAGGTCGCGGACCAAGATCGTTCCCGCCGACGGTTTCTGGTTCGTCCGCGAGGATGGTGTTCGGCCCGATGTCGATCTCGAACGCGAATTTCCCCCTGCCCGACTCCCGTACAGCGACGTTTTCAGGCCGTTCGGCAGCATTCGTCATATCGGTCTCCGGTTCACGCTTTGCGGATGGCGGATCATAGCCCTACAGTTCGGCGCTGCAATCGCACCCAGGTATCCCATGAGCGTCGTCCTGCCAGACCTTTCCGCTCCGACGGCCATCGATATCGTCGCGCGCAGGACGGCCTACGACGGCTATTTCCGCATCGACGAGTATCGCCTGCGCCATGGCCGCTTCGCCGGCGGCATGAGCGGCGAGATGAAGCGCGAGGTGTTCGAGCGCGGGCACGCGGCGGCACTGCTGCCCTACGATCCCGAGCGGGATCTGTTCGTGCTGTGCCAGCAGTTCCGCATCGGCGCCCACGCGGCGGGGATGGGCGCATGGCAGATCGAATGCGTCGCCGGCATCATCGAGGACGGCGAAACGCCGGAGGATGTGGCCCGGCGCGAAGCCGTCGAGGAAGCCGGGTGCACCGTCACCGACCTGATCCCCATGCAGCGGTATCTTGTCAGCCCCGGCGGCGCGACCGAGACGGTCTCGCTGTTCTTGGGCCGGATCGATGCCGCCAATGCCGGCGGAATCCACGGTCTGGCGCATGAACACGAGGACATCCGGGTGTTCACCGCGACCTCGGCACAGTTGCGCGCCCTGCTCGACGGCGGCAAGGTAGAGAACGCCGCGACCCTGCTGGCGATCCAATGGTATTTCCTGAACAAGGACCGCGTGACCGCGGCCTGGAGAAAGTGACGCGATGAGTGCTGTTGAAAGCGACGCCCTTGTGACCACCGCATGGCTTGCGGAACATCTCGATCATCCCGGCTTGCGGATCGTCGACGCCAGCTACTTCGTGCCGGGCGGTGTCGAGCCGGCGCGGGCGCAGTTCCAGGAAGCCCATATTCCCGGCGCGCAGTTCTTTGACATCAACCATGTCGCCGACGAGACCAACCCGAAGGATCATGCCTTCCCGGATGAAGACCGGTTCGCGAAGCGCGTGGGCGCGATGGGCATCGGCAACGGCCATCGCATCATCGCCTACGATCATCAGGGCGGCGCCTGCGCCGCCGCACGCGTGTGGTTCCTGTTCCGCGCCTTTGGGCACACGCAGGTTTCCGTGCTGAGCGGCGGGCGCGCCGCATGGCTGAAGGAAGGCCGGGCCGTGCAGTCCGGCCCGGCGCCCGCCCCAACGCCGCAAGTGTTCCGCGCCACGCCCGGACCGCAGCCGGTGCGGCGGCGCGACGATATGCGCGCGAATATCGGCGCCCGCGACTTTCAGGTGCTGGATGCGCGCGCGGCGGCGCGCTTTCGCGGTGAGGCCGCGGAGCCGCGCGCGGGTCTGCGCGGCGGACACATTCCCGGAAGCCGCAACCTGCCATTCGCCGAGTTGTTCAATGCGGACACGATGACTTTCAAATCCGCGCCGGAACTCCGCGCTGCCTTCGATGCGGCCGGGATCGACCTCAATGCGCCGCTGACCACCACCTGCGGCTCCGGCGTCACCGCCTGCACCTTGGCGCTGGGTGCATATCTCATCGGCAAGTCCGACGTGGAAATCTATGACGGCAGCTGGCTTGAGTGGGGCGCCGATCCGGAACTTCCCCTCGCCACCGGCCCCGCCACTTGAAGATGGAGAGAGTAATGATCCGCCTGATCGCCGCGGCCCTTCTCGCCGCATGGACCCTCATCCCCACAGCGCCCGCGCGCGCCGCGGAGTCAGAAACCATCGCCATTATCGGGACCGGCCCGGTCGGCGCCGTGCTCGGCCCGCGCTGGGCCGCGCTCGGTCATAAGGTCGTCTACGGCTCGCGCACGCCGGATGCCGACAAGGTGAAGGCGCTGCTGAAAGAGTCGCCCAAGGCCACCGCCGCCAAGCCGGTCGATGCGGTGAAGAACGCCACCGTTGTCGTCATCGCCGTTCCCGGCGGCGCGGCGAAAGAGGTGGCGAGCGGCCTCGGCGACTTGAAAGGCAAGGTGGTGATCGACACCACGAACCTGTTCAATTTCCGCGAAGGCAAGTTCTGGGAACCCGAAGGCTCCGACAGCGTGGTCGGACAAATTCAGGCCGCTCTGCCGGGCGCGTTCGTGGTGAAGGCGTTCAACACCGTCACCGCGGTGGTGATGAAGAACCCCGCCGCCACCGGCTTCCCCATCACGCTACCGATCGCCGGTGACGATCTCGCGGCCAAAGCAAAGGTGACGGCGCTGTCGAAGCAACTTGGGCTGGAGACCATCGATATCGGTAAGTTGGAAATGGGCCGGATGGTCGAGCATCTGGGCCGGCTGTACGTCTACTACGGCCGCACCCATCCGGAGCGGGTGGAATTCAATTTCCGAACCTGGAAACAGCCCTAGGTCTGAAAGTGCAAGGCCGGCGCCGTTTCCGGACGCCGGCCCCACACCGCGGCGAGGCCGTGAGGTGCCTCGCGTTGCGACTTGGCAACCCCGGTGTGCACGGGGTATCCCGCTCTCTCCACAGCAAGGTCTGTGCCAAATAATTTCCACAGCAATATCAAAGATCTACAATATATTTCGACTCGAAAGGTCGTTCAGGAATCCGACACCTAACGCGGGTATTCGACGAGAGTGTTGCCGCCGCACCACGCTTTCGCGCGTCACGCGGCCGTCATCGTCCCGGCCATAGGAATGCCGTAGGCCGCTGGCTATGCTCGCCAAAGAGATTCCCCGCGTTTTCAGGAAGTTCGCGGACGCAGAATGAGTTCGCATCAGTCCCGTACGTGTTCGTTGGCCTTGGTCACGATCGGCCTAGCGCTCTTGGTCGCCCTCCCCGCGGCCGCCCAGAGCCAGGCCAACGTCGAGCTTCAGCAGGCCTTCGACGCGGCCAACACCAGCGCCCGCGCCAGCGACAGCCTCGATCCGGCCTATGAACTGCTGGGCATCGCCGGGACCGCCCAATCACGGTCCATCCTGCCCCTCGCCCCAAATGCCGCGGCGGCCTTTGTCGACCTGGTGCAGCGCGCCACGGTTGCGGCTCAGCGCAAGCGCGGGTCCGCCGCCCGCGACACGCTGGATCAGCTCGTCGACCTGCGTTTCCTGGCCAAGAGCGAGGAAGTCCAGCCCGCCATGAAGGCTTTGGACGCCGCCATGCGCACCCTGTTCCCGGAGGTGTCCGACGCCCTCCAGAAGTCCATAGACGCCGCGAAAGACTGGGACGAGAGACTGACCCTGTTAGGCGAACTCGCGAGCCTGCAGGGGTCTGCCGTGCAGGTGATGATGAACGACGTGGCGGCCGCGATCGGCGCCGCGTTCGACGCGCGGGTCGTCACCCTGGACAAGATCGCGAGCCAGGACAGCGACGACGCGGAGCGCGCGCGTAAGCTCGGCGGCCTCGCCGACGCCAAGCGGACCCGTACCGAGCAGACGGCCGACGCGGCCGCGAACAATGTCGACGCGGTAGCGGCGCATCTGAAATCCGGCGGCAAGGCGCGGTCCATGGATGCGGGCGTGAGCTCGTGCATGGAGACCGGCTACCGCAACAAGCAGCTTGCCCAGCAGAACCAGGCGGACCACGACCGTGCCTGCGTCGATACCGGCCGTGTGCCCGCCAGCGGCGGCCGCTGCCCCGTGGTGAACGTGAGTCTCGCGTGCTACGGCCGCATGGCCGACGGCGAAAGCATCACCTATGTCTACCGCGACACGCCGGAAGAAGCGGCGACGCAGAAATCCTGCGCGGCGGCGGATCAACTGCCGGGAAACCGCATTCCGGCGACGGGCGCCCCGTTCCGGGCCAAGGACGTTTCGCTGGCGTTCACCTGCGCGCCCAGCACCGAAGCGGCGGCCGACTAGGCCTTCTTCACCGTGAGATCGTTCCAGACCTTCTGATCGATGATCTTGCCGTTTCGGAATTCGAATCGGTCGATGAAGCGCACGTCCTTGATGGGACTGCCGTCCAGGTGCTCGCCCTGCAGAAAGCCGCGGCAATAGACGATTGTGACGTCGCCGCTTTTGAGTTCGTCGAAAGTGTGATCGCTCTTCCAGACTTTGCGATATCGGGATTTCGACCACTCGGCCAACTCAGCTACCTTCGTGAACTGTGCGCCGCTCGGAAACGTCATTACCGCGCCGGGTGCGAGCAACGCCTGAACGTCATCGAGCTTGCGGGCTTCGAGAGAGGTGAGGAATTGCATCACAAGATCTTTGCTCATCAAATCACACCTTCTTTTGCCAGGCGCGCGATCGCCGCGGCCTGACGCTGGATGAAGAACGCGCGGTCCGGCACGCGCACATTGCCGTTCTCGACGAACGTGTTCGTCGGACTGATCGTGCGGCCCGCATACCCCGCCATATATACCTCGAGTGGCTGACGCGACAGCACATTGGTCATCCCCGACAGGGCGCGGATCTTGCGCAGGGATTCGATGTCGATCACCGCGTTGGCGCAGAAAGTCTCGCCGGGATAGGCCTCCGCGAGCACGTTGCCCTTGTAGTCGATCACCTTGGACATGCCGCCGGTGGATTCCGCCGGCAGCGGCGTGCCGATGATTCGCGCGGTGTTGGCGCAGACCACGAAGGCCATGTTCTCGATCGCCCGGGCGCGGCGTGCGATTTCCTTTGGCGTCAGCCCCGGCGCGCCGACCTCCGACGTGGGATGGCAGAGAATCTCCGCGCCGCGCAGCGCCATGTTGCGCGCGATCTCCGGATAGAGGATTTCCTCCGACGCCACGCAGGCCAGCGCGCCGATCTCCGTGCGGAGCACGGGGAATACGGCGTCGATCCCGTAGACGTCGAGGAACTTGTCCCAGACGTCCACCGGCGTGGGCGCGAACAGGGAGATCAGGCGGCGGTAGCGCAGCGCGACATTCCCATTGGGCGCGATGATGAAGCACACTTGGAAATACAGGTCGCGGAAGTGCGGGTCCTGTTCATAGACGTTGCCGACGAGGTAGCACTTCTGCGCCTGGGCGATCGCGCCCAGGGCCGCGTACTCCGGTCCGTCCTGGGCAATGGCCCCGGTCTCGCGCCATTGGGCGATGCTCTCGCCCATGGGAAAGCTCGATAGGAAGTATTCGGGCAAGACGACCAGCTTGGTCTCCGTCCCGGCGAAGCCGCGGGTGAAGCCAGCAGAGGTGGCGATGGCTCCCTTGATCTTGCCGATGGCCTTGAGCATCTGCGCACTCGCATCGGCGCGGCTGAGGCCGTTCACGGCCGTGCAATCGAGCTGCAACGCCATGGCGGTGAACGGGGGCACGGAGGTCCGCCCCTGTGGACTTTGATCGAATTGCACGGCGGTCCCTCCCCTGATTGCGGACGCTGTGGCACACTGCGACCGACCATATCGTTCCGCTTCGAGGACGGGAATGCCGAACGCGCCGCGCGACAAGATCTTGCCGCATCTTGAACGCCGAAAAGGCCGTTTCCCCGGGGACGCGGAGAGGCGCCAGGGCCGCGCGCGCTGGAATATCCGGCGCGGCCTCGCGGCCGCGGCGCTTTTGGTCGCGCTGTTCGCGGCATTCACCATGCTGGAGCGCACGCAGGCGCCGGGACGCGCGCGCACGGACGGGACGTCGGTTGTCACGCCGTGCGACCGAATCGCGGCCCATCCGTCCGACACCCAGAAGCTCGCCCCGGGCGTCGAGCAGGACAAGGTGGACATCGCCAAGGGTAAGGAAGCCTGCACCGCGGCGCTCAAGCGGAAACCCGGCGACGGCCGCACCCTTTATCAACTCGGGCGCATGTTCTTTTATAACAAAGAGACCGCCGCCGGGATCGACTACTTCCGGCAATCGGCGGCGGCGGGATACCCGCAAGGCATGTTCGTGCTCGGCCTTGTGCTGATCCAGGGCAACGGCACGGAGCCGGAAACCTGCGAAGGCGGACGGCTGTGGGTGAAGGCCGCGCGCGCGCGGCACCTCTATTCCAAGCTCTACCTCGCCAACAATTGGCGCGACGGCATGTTCAAGGACTGCGGATTGGATATCGCCGACGTGGAGATCGCGGCCATGCTGACGGCGGCGGCAGACCTGATCGAGTCACCGGAAGAGAAAGACGACGTCGATCAGGCGAAAGCCAACTGGGCGAAGCCGTAGCTAAATCGCCTGCGCGACTTCCTGCGCCGTGCGCTCGCCGGATTCCATGGCGCCTTCCATGCCGCGGTTGGACATGCCGGTATGTTCGCCGGCGAAGTGGATGCGGCCGTGGGCCTTGCCGACTTCGGCGACAAAAGCACTCACCTGCCCTGGGCCCCAGATGGCGTAGTCGCCACCCGCGAACGGATCGCGCAGCCACGATTTGATGTAAGCGGCTTCGATCTTGCCTTTCGCGGCAGGCCGCAGTTTTTCGATCTCGCTCACGACCAGCTTCTTGGCATCCGCCGGATCGATCTGGTCGAGGCGGATGGCGTTGTAGCCGCGGCCCCAGGCGGTGAGGCTGGTGATCTCCTCATCCTTCTCGCCGAAGCGGTTCGCCATCACCCAACCCGCGACGGTGTCGGTGAACATCGGCGCCGGGCGTTTGTCCTCGTCCCAGAACGGCTTCTTGGCGACGAGATGAATTTGCGTCATCGGGTAGTACGGCACCGTCATTACCGCCTTGCGGTGCACTTCCGGCAGACCCGGATCGAAGCGGATGTAGCGCATGACCGGCATCGGCAGCGTGCAGACGGCGCGCTTGCCTTCGTAAACCGTGCCGTCGGCGCACGTGACTTTCACGCCGTTCGCATCGGATGCGAATGCGACGACAGTTTTCTTGAAATGAATCTCGCCCTTGAGCTTCTTCGCCATGGCCTCAGGCAAAAGGTAGTTGCCGCCAATCACAGCTTCGGTGGACGGGCGCATCTCCATCTGCCCGCGCGTCCACACCTCGTTGTAGTAGGCCATGAGCGCGGAGACGTCGTGGGACGATGTGCCGTAGTAGAGGTTGATGTCAAAGAACAGCGCGATCTGTTCGTCGGTGAATCCTTCCTTCTTGAAGAGTTCATGCACCGAGATGTCGTGGCTGAACATCTTGGGATCGTGCCAGTCGTCCGCCGACTTTAGAGGGTTGGTCTTGTTGTAAATCCGGTCCGCGACGCCGAAGGGCGGCACGCTCTTCCAGGCCTCCGGCAGGTTATTGAGCGGCGACTTCGCCCAGTCGGCCACGGTCATGTACTGACCGCGCAGATAGATGCCCGGCGAATTCATCCGGTTTCGCTTGGCGTAGTCGCGCAAAGGCAGCTTCAGCCGGTCGCACCAATCGAGGCAGCGGCCATAACCGCTGAAGAAGCTGTTGCCGCCGGCTTCCGGATGACCCGGAAGGTCTTTCAGCGTGAAGACGCGACCGCCGACGCGCTCGCGGCCTTCCACGACTTGCACGGAGTAACCGAGTTCCTCGAGCGCCAGGGCGGCGTTGAGTCCCGACAGCCCTGCCCCGACCACGATCACGTCCGCCTTTGTCGCCGCTCGCACTGGGCGGGAGGCGATGGTCGCCGCCGCCGCTGTCGCGAGGATGGAGCGCCGCGTGATCGTTTTCGTCATGAGCCTCAGATGCCTGCCAAAACTTCCTGCGCCGCGCGCTCGCCGGATTCCATTGCGCCTTCCATGCCGCGGTTCGACAGCGCCGTGTGCTCCCCGCAGAAGTGGATTCGGCCATGGGGCTTGGAGAGGTGCAAGATGAATTCCTTGACCTGCCCAGGTTCCCACACCGCCCAATCCCCGCAGGCGAACGGGTCGTTGTACCAGGATTTGAAGCCGGCGACCTTTATTTTGCCCTTGGCGGCGGGGCGGATTTTCTCGAACTCCGCGAGCATTGCCTTCTTGGCGTCCGCCTCGGGCATGCGGTCGAGTTTCGCCGCCTGCCAGCCGCGCGCCCAGCAGGTGATGCTGGTGACTTCTTCCGGATCCTTGCCGAAATGCTGGGCGAGGACGTTACCGCACAGGCTGTCGGTGAACATGCTGGGCTGGATGCCGTCCTCCTTCCAGAACGGCTTGGTCGCGACCAAGTGCGCCTGGGTGATCAGATGCACGCCCATGGTTCGGATCGCCTTCGCTTGCACGGCCGGCGGCAGCGGATCGATCTTCACGGTGCGCAGCACCGCGGTCGGAATGGAGCAGATTAGGCGCTTGGCGCGATACACAGTGCCGTCGGCGCAAACCGCTTCGGCGCCGGTGTCGTCGGAGCGGATGCCGATGACGGCTTTGCCGAAATGGACTTCCTTCTTGAGCGCCCGCGCCATCGCTTCCGGGATGCGCTGGTTGCCGCCCTTGGCGGCATAGGTCGCGCGCGGCGTGATGTCGCGCTGCATGTTGCCCCAGGAGTAGACGAAGAAGACCATCAACGCCGAAACCTCGTCGGCCGACATGCCGTGATCGACATTGGTGTTGAACGCCATATTGATCGCCGCCTCGTCGAGGCCTTGCTGGCGCAGCCAATCGGCCAGCGAGATGTCGAGATGGAAGCTCTTCGGGTCGTACCAATCCTCGTAGTTCTTCCCGAGCGGGTTCTTGGTGCTGGCCAGCATCGGCACGATGGACCAGGGCATGATATTCCGCAGGGGGCCCTTGAACGGGTTCTTGGGGTGATTGGGCCAGTCCTTGTCGGAGATCTTCTGGCCGCCGAGCACCAAATCCCGCGCCAGCATCAGCGGGGCACGGTCGGCGATGTTCTGGAGTTCCGCGCCGTACTTGGCCGCCGCGTCGATCATGCGGCCGTAACCCGCACCGATGCCGTTGCCGCCGGCCTCCGGGGAACCCGGAACGTCATAGAGCGACAGCACGCGACCGCCGATGCGCTTGCTGCCTTCGATCACCTGCACGGAGTGGCCCTGCTCCTGACAGTCGAGGGCGGCGCGCAGACCCGACAGACCCGCGCCGATCACCAGCACGTCGGTTTGGTTCTGGGCACGGACCGGGCGGCTGAGCGAAGCCAGCGAAGACACGGCGGCTGCGGAGCCGAGGACCTTGCGGCGCGTGATGGTGCGAGATGTCATGGAAACCTCCCCTAGAGACCTCTTCCGATGAAGAGCGCGGCCATTAAACCAATCGCCTTTGCCCGCGCGTGGTCGGGCTTGCCACATGACCACGCTGCGGTACTTTGGCCACTTCACCGTCAATGAGATGCCAAGACATGACCCAAGCGCAACCCCCCGGCGCCGATGCGCTCGGCCACCGCGCCAGAATCGGCCTGCTGGTTCCGGCCTCGAACACGATCGCCCAGCCGGAGCTGGAATTGCTGGCCCCGGTTGGGGTGACCAATCAGGTCGCCCGCATGCGCCCGACGCCGCCGGGGAAGGTCGGCGGCAATCTTGAATCCTATCGCGACGGAATCGACGCACAGGTACCCGTGATCGCGGAAGCCATCAGCATGGCCCTGCATACAAAGCCCAGCGCATTGATCCTGGCACATTCCATGGACACCTTTCGTGGCGCGCTGGACGGCGCGCGCATGATGCAAGAACGGTTGGATGCATGCGCTGCCGGAACGCCCATGGTTCTACCGTCGCTGGCGTATCTCGCGGCGCTGAAAGCGCTGGGTCTCGGCCCAGGCGCTCGGGTGGCCGCGATCACGCCCTATTGGCCGCCGGAAGACGCTCACGTGGACGCGTTCTTCAGCAGCGCGGGGTACAAGGTGACGCGCGTGCTCGGTCTGAAGCGCCAGGGCGCCTACGCCATCGCGGCGACCACCGCGGCGGAATTCATCGCGGGCTTACGCGAACTCGCCAAGGACGCCCCCGACGTGATCGTGCAGCCGGGAACAAACCTCGCGTCGGTGAAACTGGCGGCGGAGGCGTCCCAGTGGCTCGGCGTTCCCGTGCTTCCGTGCAACACGGCAAGCTATTGGCACGCGCTGCGCACGATCGGCATCATGGACAAGATGCACGGCTTCGGCGCGCTGTTCAGCGAACACTGAGCCGCGATCACCAGCTTTCGGAGAGCAGGATCGGACCGTCGTCGGTGCGCGGCGCGGAGGCGCCGGTACGTTCGCTTGCATGCGCGGCAAGTCGCGGACGTTGCAATCGCACCAAGAGGCTGTAGCCGGTCTCCGTCCGGGGCGGCGCCCAGTTCGATCCGCGCGCCCAGGAATAGGTGCCCGGCCCGCCGTTGCCGATATCCTCGAGCTGAAAACTGCCCGAGAGGCAGAAGATTTCCGCGGTCGCATCCTTGCTGCCGGTGGCCGGGGCGCGCGGCGTGACGTGCGGCAAGGCCGCGCACAGGAATGTTTGGGTGGAGGAGTCCTCGTCGCCGCGCAGCGCCTTGGTGAAATAGGTCGCAGCGGATTTTGAACGGCCCGGACTCACCGCGTTCCAGGTCATTTGCGCCGCGGTGGCATGGACGACCACGCCGTCGCCGTCGATATCGCGCGGTGCGCCGATCTCCACGCCGCCGTCGGACATGACGAGGACCACCGCGCCCTCGCGGGAATGCCAGCCGGACCAGCCCAAGCCCGCCGGTAGATAAGCGTAGGAATCGCGCGCGTACGTGACATCGCCGAAACTGAAGGTGCCCTGGAGCACATAGAATTCGCAGGCGACCGAGAACGCCGCAGGACCCGCGCGCCAAAGCCCGGGCGGCAGGCGCAGCAATTGCGTCGCCGCACCCGTGCGCTCGTCCCAACTCAGCGCCTTGGTCTCGACGGCGACGCCGCCGAGCTTACGCGCCTTCCACGGCAACGATTGCGATTGTGCAAAGCACGGTTGCCCGCGCGCCATGTCCCCTCGCCCCTCGCCTCAGTCCCCTGTGGACAGAATACTCCGCCGGCGCGCCGAAGGGAATCTGCGCGTCGTCTGATCGCGCCACTTAGGGTTGGAAATGCCAAAGAAAAAGGGCGGCTCTTGCAAAGCCGCCCTTCTTAATTTCACTCAGCTGAAGTGATCAGCTGGTTTCCTTCTTGAGGTAGGCGATCAGCGCCTTGCGCTCGTCTTCCTTATCGACGCCGCGGAACGCCATCTTGTTGCCGGGCAGGAAATCCTTCGGCTTGGTCAGCCACTCGTTGATGGTCTTCTCGGACCAGGTGATGCCGGAGTTCTTCACCGCGTCGGAATACTTGAAGTCCGGCTGGCTGCCGGCCTTGCGGCCGAAGAGACCATGCAGGTTCGGACCGACTTTGTTGCGGCCGTCGGCTTCCGTGGTGTGGCAGGAGCGGCAGGTGAGGAACACGCGCTGCCCGAGTTTCATCGCGGCTTCGTCGTCCTGCGCGAGGGCGGGTTGCGCGAGCGCGAGAAGTCCACCGCACATCAGCGCTGCGATCGAGCCTTTAACCAACGCGACGTTCATGAAGCGATATCTCCTTCGGAGCCTGTGTCCAGGCCTCACAGATGCGTGAAAGCCGGCAGAAACTAGTGCGAATTGTCGGGAAGTAAAGTGGCAAAATTGGGCCCAGCACAAGGCGCGGGCGCGGCAATCTCGCTCACGAAACAGCGTACTTTTCTGCACGACGCGTGAGGTCGGCGGCCAGCGGCTGGGCAAGCCCGACACCGAACAGCATTTCGGCGATCAGGAAGGCCGGCGCCATGAAAACCTGGGCTAGATTGACCATAAACGCTGGCCGGCGGCCCTCGAACACATGGCCTACGAATTGAATGACCCAGCCGAGTACGAACGCCCCGGCGGCGACCGGCCAGACCCACTCCGGAGGGACACGGATCACCAGGGCATACATGACCGCATAGAAAGCTGAGGCCAAAATCCCCACCAGCGGCACGGTGCCGAGGTAGAGCGCCATGAGCGCGCCCAGCAGGAGTTGTCCGAGGGTGATGTGCGCGGCGCCGATCTCCGCCAGGACGAGTTGATTGCTCGCAAGCAAGATGGCGAACACGATCATCGGCACGCCGACATGGTGCGTGGCCTGATTGCGCCGGTCGCGGTGGTAAGCCGCGTACATCGCAAGCTGCTCGAGCACCCAGGCGCGCATGTGGCTCTCCCTGTCGCGGACGACAGGAAACAGCCTAGCGCCGACCGCGCGGCCAAGCCAGAATCGTGATGTGAACCCCATTGTCCGCGGCCCTGTCCGCCTCCCCTTCCCGCCCTTCCGGCCGCGCTTCCCTTGGATCGGGGGCGATCTCCAGACCGTGCGAAATACCGTGAGCTGGCGTCAGGCCCCTCTTCCCGCCGCCGCGCGGCTGATGCTGTCCTTGGCGGACGGCGACCAATTGTGGGCGGCCTTGAACCTGCCCGCGATCGCTACGGCCAAGCCGACCGTGATCGTGATCCACGGGCTGACCGGCGATGAGGACAGCCGCAACATCCAGACCAGTGCCGCGTATCACCTCGCGCGCGGCTTCCCGGTCATCCGCCTGAACCTGCGCGGCGCGGGTCCTTCGTTAGGCAGCTGCCGCGGTCACTATCACGCGGGGCGCAGCCAGGATTTGCGCGAGGCGCTTGCCGCGCTGCCCACCGAGTTGAAGCAGCACGGCGTGTTGCTGATGGGCGCGTCGCTCGGTGGCAACATGCTGCTCAAGTTCATGGCGGAGGAGCCGCCAGGCTTCGTGCGCGCCGCCGTAGCGGTGAGCCCTCCGGTCGACCTCAAGGCCGCGCAGATGTGCATCATGCGGCCGCGCAATTGGCTCTATCACCGACACCTGCTCCACCAGATGAAAGCGGACGCCGCATCGTCCGGCGATGAACGCCTCACGCCCGATCTGATCGAGGACATCCAGTCCGTCCACGATTTCGACGACCGCATCGTCGCGCCGTCGAATGGCTTTGCCGATGCGGAGGATTACTACACCCGTTCTTCCGCTGTGACGCTGCTGGATCGGATCCGAACGCCGACGCTGATCGTCCACGCCGCCGACGATCCCTGGATTCCGCCGGACGCGTTGCGCGCCGCCCAGATTCCGGATACCGGCGCGGTGACTCTGCTGATGTCCCCCAGCGGCGGCCACGTCGCATTTCATGCCGCGGACGATCCGACGCCGTGGCACGACCGGTGTGCGGGGATATTCTTCGACGCCGTAGTTAAGTAGTCGCCGAAGCGGGTTTCGACAGAAGGCGATCCGCCGCCAGCAGCCCAAGCCAGATCGCCAGCGCGAACAAATACACGAGTGTGTATTCCACCGCCGGCACGCGCACGATCTCGGCGAAGATCGACCAGCCACGGAACAGGTAGGTGACGCCGACGCCCGCGGCATAGGCGCCGATGAAGGCCCAACGCTGCCAGGGCTTCAAACCGAGGCCATGCATCTGGGTCACGATGAACATGGCGGCGAAGCCGAACAAGAACTGCGCCCACATGCCTTTCGAGGACATCAAGGCCACTGTCGTGCCGTGGAACAGCACGAGCACCTCGAGGCTGGCGGTCCACCAGCGGTTCACGTGCATGCGGGTGAACATCAGGCTGCCCTGCAACATGATGATCGTGGTGTAGAGCGTGCCTGCCAGATGGGAGAAGGTGGACTCCATCGGGTGGTACCAGAACGTGAAGATCAGCGCCCAGGAGAAGACGTAGCCGTGGTACTTGCGCAAGACCCGGCCCGCCTCGTCCGGGATCGTGGCCTTCTTGCCGAAGAACATGCCGCGGCGCTGGTTCTCCATGATCAGGATCATGACCAGCATGATGATGACGGACCCTTGCGACGCCCAGATTGGCGTGTCCTGCGCCAGGCCGTCGTAGGTGGCGTGGGTCTGGGCGAGATGCAGCAGGATGAAGAACCCGTTGGCGGCGAGCGCCATCACGTTCACCGGGTGCAGCACGCGCGTGTAGCTGAGTCCCTGGGTCTGCGCGCGATATATGAGCGCCCAGATCGTCACCTGATGGAGAAGATAGCCGCCCCAGGCGGTCGCGTGGCTGAGCTGCGTCGGATTGGGGAGTTTCCAGACGTAGTCCAGGAACCCCATGTCCGGCATGAACGCCACCGGCGCGAGCAGCGGCGCGAGGGCGTAAACAAGAACCACGTAGCCCAGGCAGAACGCGATCCCCAGCGCCCAGGCAAAGGTATCGGACGTCTTGGTTTCGGAGGAGCCGGATTGGGCAGAGACTTCGGTCATGGCGCCTATTCATATACCGGGTCGACCTGAGGCGTACGGACGTTTCGCGGCTCTGGACCTCAAAATCCCCGCCGAACCGGGGATTTAAGCAGTCGTATCCGCAAGTTGGTTAGACCCTGGCGCGCTGTGGCCTTCCTTGACTTGCCTCACCCGTGGTTGCACCTGATTATACCGGTGTCTCCAGCCTGAGGTTCGCAATGACCCACCTGCCCCCCGTCGGCCGCCGCACCCTGCTCAAGAGCGCCGGCGGCGCGCTCGTCATTGGCTTCGTCTACGGAACGGGCCGCGACGCCTGGAGCGCCGAGGCGCCATTTGCCCCCAACGCCTTCGTCCGGATCGCGCCGGACAACACCGTGACCGTACTGAGCAAGCACATCGAGATGGGCCAGGGCAGCTACAGCGGGCTGGCGCGCATCGTCGCCGAGGAACTCGACGCGGACTGGGCACAGATGCGCGCGGAAGGCGCCCCCGCCAACACCAAGGTTTATTCCAACCTTGCATTCGGCATGCAGGGCACCGGCGGCAGTTCCTCCATCGCCAATTCCTATGAGCAGCTGCGCAACGCCGGCGCGACGGCGCGCGCGATGCTGGTGCAAGCCGCGGCCAAGACCTGGAACGTGCCGGCCGATCAGGTCACCATTTCGAAGGGCGTCGTCTCCCACGCCGCCAGCAATCGCAGCGCGACCTTTGGTCAGCTCTCCGCGACGGCGGCGAAACTCCCGGTGCCGGAAAAAGTGCCGCTGAAGGATCCGAAGACGTTCACGCTGATCGGGAAGGCGGGCATTCGGGTCGACACGCCGGCGAAGTCCGACGGAACCGCGCTGTACGGCCTCGACGTGCGCTTCCCCGGCATGGTGACCGCCGTGATCGCGCGCCCGCCCCGCTTCGGCGGCGTGATGAAATCGTTCGATGACAGCGGCGCGCGCGCGGTGACCGGCGTGACGCAGGTGTTGGCGGTACCGAGCGGCGTGGCGGTGGTCGCGGATTCCTACTGGGCCGCGTCGCGCGGACGGGATGCGCTCAAGATCGAATGGGACGACAGCAAGGCCGACATGCGCTCGACCCCCCAGATCACGGCCGAATACAAGAAGGCCGCCGGTGAAACCGGCAAGAAGGCCAAGACCACGGGCGACGTGGATGCCGCGTTCAAGGGCGCAAAGATCATCACCGCCGACTACGAGGTGCCGTTCCTCGCCCACGCGCCGATGGAACCGCTGAATTGCGTGGTCCGCCGCAGCGACAGCGGCGCCGAGCTTTGGTACGGCTGTCAATTCCAGACCGTCGATCAGGGCAACGTCGCCAAGCTCTTGGGATTGAAGCCCGAGCAAGTGACCATCAACACCCTGTACGCGGGTGGCAGCTTTGGACGCCGGGCGAACTTCTTCTCGGACTTCGTGAGCGAGACCGTCGAGATCGCCAAGCAACTGCCGGTCGGCACGCCCGTACGCCTAGTGTGGTCACGCGAGGACGACATCCGCGGCGGCCGCTACCGGCCCATGTACTACCATCGCCTCCAAGCGACGCTGAAGGCCGATGGCACGATCGCAGCTTGGAAACATCACGTCGTCGGGCAATCGATCATGGCCGGAACGCCGTTCGAGGCGGGTATGAAGGACGGCATCGACGGCAGCTCCCTCGAAGGCGCGGTCGACCTGCCCTATCAGATCCCGAATTTCGCCGTGGAGCTCACGCCGACGAAGGTCGGCGCGACGGTGTTGTGGTGGCGGTCGGTCGGCTCAAGCCACAACGCCTTCGTCACCGAGGCGTTCATTGACCAGTTGGCGAAAGAAGCCGGCAAGGATCCGTTCCAATTCCGGCGCACGATGATTCCGGAGGGGACGCCGGAGCGTAAAGCGCTCGAATTGGCCGCCGACAAAGCGGCCTGGGGCAAGCCCCTGCCCCCGAACCGCGCCCGCGGTATCGCGGTGGCGAAGTCCTTCGGCACAAGCGTTGCGCAGGTCGCGGAGGTCAGCCGCGACGCGTCGGGCCGTATCAGGGTCCATCGCGTGGTGTGTGCGGTCCACTGCGGTACGGCGGTCGATCCGCGCGGCATCGAAGCGCAGATGGAAGGCGGTATCGCCTATGGTTTGAGCGCGGCCATGAAGGGCGAAATCACCCTCAAGGACGGCAAGGTGGAGCAAGGCAACTTCGACACCTACGACGTTCTGCGCATGGACGAGATGCCGGAGATCGAGGTGCACATCGTACCGTCGGACGAAAAGCCCACGGGCACCGGTGAGCCGGGCGTGCCGCCAATCGCGCCCGCCGTCGCGAATGCGATCCTGGCGCTCACCGCCAAAGCGGTCACACGCCTGCCGATGACTCGCGCTGCCGTCGGCGTTTGATTCTGTTAGCGGCGCGCGATCTTACGGAAAACCGGAAGTCCACTTTTCCTGATCGCGCGCTACTCGCCTTCCAGTAGCATCGGAACCCCGTCCGCTGCGTCCCGTTTAATCGGTAAGGCCCGGCCATTAAGGCCGCGCCACCCGTTAAACGTGGAGAAGTTCCATGCTGATGAAACGATTGATCGCAACCACGGCCGTGTCGGTCGCGCTTGCGTTCCCTATCTCGGTGTTCGCCAAGGACACGCCGCGCAACGCCGACGTCTCGCGCAACAGCGCATCGATCCAATCCGACAAATTGATTCACGCCAATGTGCGCAACGACCGCGGCGATAAGCTCGGTGAGATCGAGGGCGTGCTGCTGGACCGCAAGGGCGCGACCCAAGGCGTGATAGTCGATGTCGGCGGTTTCCTGGGTGTCGCCGAGCGGCGCGTGGTGCTGGGCTGGGATGATCTGCGCGTCACGGACAATGGCGACAAGGTCACCGCGCGCTACACCAAGGATCAGCTGAAGGCCCTGCCAGAATATAAGTATCCGCGGTACCGGATGCGGGAGACCGCTTTCTACGATCCGGCGTGGTACGCGATGCCGATGACGCCAGTGATCCCGACCAAGACCGCCGCGGAGCGCAAGGAAGCCAAGGTCGCGGACCGCAATCGGTCGAACCCCGACGCGGACTGGCACAAGGTCAGCGGAGACATTCGCGCCAAGAACCTGATCGATGCGAAGGTCCGCAACCGCGCCGATGAGGATATCGGCACGGTCGATGACGCCATCGTCGACCGCAACGGCAAGATCAAGGCTCTGATTATCGACGCCGGTGGCTTCCTCGGCATGGGATCGCACCGCATCGCGCTCGACTTCAACCGCCTGCAGCTATCGCAGCGCAATGACGAGCTTCGGCTTATCACCGGTCTCACGAAGAACGAGATCAGGAGTCTGCCGGAGTACCGAATGATGACGGCGAGCGCGGAGAGCCGATCTTCCGGTGGATCGACGCGCCGCTAGCGTCGCGGGGTTAGTGAACAGGGCCCGGGGCCGACGCCCCGGGTCTTTTTCACGCGGGTCACGCCGCCGCGGGAATACGCTCGAGATATTGCCCCTCGAGATCGGAACCCGCGCCCACCCGCTGGTCGAGTTCAATCAGGATGCGCAGACACAGATCGTACGAGGCATAGAAGTTGTGAACGATGACGGCCAGCTTCTTCAGTTCCGGCACCGACATCTGCCCAATCCGGCGAATATCCCGCACGAACACAGCGTCGCCCCACAGGAGTTGACGCAGAGACCCGTACGGGTCCTCAAGCATGTAGGGCTTAAAACACCGCCCGCTGATGGTGTCCAAGGTATGCAGCAGGAAGCCGCGCCCGCGAAGGTACGCGTCGACGTCGCCGTATAGCGGCTGGTTCTTGTACAGCGGCACGAATTCCACTTCGGTGTGGATCGCGAGGCACGACGCCAGCGCCAATTCGCCGCTCTTCATGACGTCGAGTTCGGCGCCTTGTACATCCACCTTGAGAAAGTCCGCCGGCGGGAGATTGAGATCGTCCAGCCGCTTCGTTTGCACGCTATGAACCGTGCGGACCTTGTGATACTCGGCCAGCGCCTGAAATTCATTGGCGAGCGCCTCGTCCGGCTCGAAGAGCGAACTGCTGGGCGCATAGGTCGTTTCATAGAGAGTCGCCGCTCCGCCCGCGCCAATGGCGTGCGGAAGAAACGTGCGCCCTGGCTTCGCGTTCGCCGACAACTCGGCGCAGGCAGCGGCGTTCGCCTCGAATCCGATGACTGTCGCGTAGCCCGCGTCGACCAGTGCCTCGTACGCCTCGGCTTGTCCGCTGATATCGGCCGCGCCGACATTGAGGATCCGGATCGGCGGTGTGTCGGCTAAAATCTCGGTGAGGCTGAAGGTAGCTCGGTACACAGGCTGCGTCCCTTGTAGTAGGGCCATTGGCGCGCCCGACAGGGCTCGAACCTGTAACCGCCCGCTTAGAAGGCGGGTGCTCTATCCAGTTGAGCTACGGGCGCCGAAGGCAATGGCGACTGGAGCTTATCTGATTCTGCCGAAGGCGAAGTTATCGGCGTAGGACTTCGGCCGAACCGTGCGCTCCTGGCATTCGAGGATGGTGAAGGTCATGCCCTTGCTCTGGGCGAATGCGACCGCGGCTTCTTTGGTCGGAAACCACAGACGTAGCTGTTTGTCGGTATCGTGCGAGCCCGACCAGCCCATCAGGCCGTCGTTGGCACTGGCTTCCGTCAGCACCGTATCGAGCAGCCATTGCTTTGTCTTACCGCGGCCCGATTGCATGGCGCTCTTGGCCGGCTTGGAAATCCGGGCATGGGTCGGCATCGGCATCCCTCCATTCGCGCTTCGAGCCTACGCTTTGCCGCGCTTCTTCAGTAGCTATGCATGACGCCGCGCGGCCTGGCAACAGGGCGGGCCGGCATGAAATTGGTCGGGGCGGCGGGATTCGAACTCGCGACATCTAGCTCCCAAAGCTAGCGCTCTACCAGGCTGAGCTACGCCCCGACGGTCGTTGAGCGCTGGTTTTCTAAGGGTTTCGGAGGGCGGCTGCAAGCAAACCCCGGCAGCGCCGGGAAACCGGGCGAAAATCGGCTCTTTTGGCCGTGAAAATGAAAAGGGGCCCGCCACCGGCGAGCCCCCTTCCCTATGACGTTACGGCGTAAGACTTAGAAGTCGTACCGGGCGCGCAGAGACCAGCGGACCGGCTCGTTCAGGTACTGGAACGTGATGAACGACACCTGATAGGTCGTGTTGTTGCAGTTCGTGCAATCGGCCGTGATCGCCCAACCCTTTACAGAGTCCTTCAGGGTGATGCCGGCATTGAACGTGCTGTGGCTCGGCTGATAGGTGCCCGGCGGGTTGGAGCCGCCGATCCAGTTGGCCTGCACCCAGTTCCACGTGGCGCTCGGGATGAGCTGCAGATCGCCAGTCAGGTCCATGGTGTAGTTGAAGCCCACGGTGGAGCTGAACGGCGAGACACGCACCGGCTTGGCAATTTCACCGGTCGGGGTAATGACCGCGGCATTACAGACGCCGAGAGTCGAAGCACCCGCGCGGATCAAAGCTTGGCACGACGCCTGCTGCGCGAGGGTCTGCGCGGACAGATTAGCGTACTTGGCTTTCTGCACGCCGAACGACCAGTAGACGTTCAGGTTATCCACCGGGACCGCGCTGATTTCCGCTTCGACACCGTAGTTTCGCATGTCGCCGAAATTGCGGGTCAGGAACGTCACGACGTTCGTGAGCGGATCGACGAACGCCGCCGCGCCCTGGAACTTCTGATCGTTCATGTAGAACGCGTTCACGTTGATGCGCAGGCGCTTCTCCAGCCAGTCGGAGTGGACGCCCGCTTCGTAGGTCCAGTTGAATTCCGGACCGAACGACGTGGCCTGTTGCGCCAGGTTGGCGCGGGCGTTCCAGCCACCGGACTTGAAGCCACGGGTCGCGCTTGCGTACACGAGGAACTCCGGCGTCGCCTGATAGTTCAGGGCAAAGCGCGGCGTCAGCACGTTGGCTACTTGCTTGGTGGGCACGCCATTGTTGACCAGATCGACGGTCGAGAACGGCGGGAACTGGCGCGCGAGCGGCGTCACGTTCGGGAGGAACTCAACGTTCTTGGTTTCCGACGTATAACGCAGGCCGGCCGTTGCCTTGAACTGGTCGGTGAACTTGAAGTCGGCCTGGGCATAACCGGCGTAGGCGATCGTCTGGTTGTTCATCTGACGATCCGCGGTCGTGCTGGCCGCGTTGGCGGGCGTGATCGTGAGGCTGGCGAAGTTCGTGTTGGCCTTCTCATTGAAGTAGTAGAAGCCCGCGACGTAGTCGAGCTGCGCACCGAGCGAGCCCGAGATCTTCACTTCCTGGGAGAATTGATCGACCAGGTGGCGGCTCACGAGCGGCGCGGAGTTGCCGCGCACGATGATCACCGGCGTGCCGAGCACGACGTTGGGCGCGGCGGAGTTCAAGGAGTCCGCGCCGTCCGTCATGAAGTCCTGGTTCAGGTGACGGAATCCGCTGATGAAGTTGATCGTCGTATTCTCGTTGGCGTCGACCTGGAAGTTCGAGATCACCGCCGTACCGCGCGCGCGGTTGCCGAGCGCCACGTCAGCGAGCTCCGAGTTGATGCGGGCAGCACCCAACCCACGCGTTTTGGACTGGATGGTGTAAGCGACGCGCCCACCGTTCGGCCCGCGGAAGTTGATCAGGTTGGCGTACTTTTCATTGGCGTAGTCGGTCGAGAAGTCCCACTTCACCGTATCCGAGAAGCGCGCCTGCAACGCGCCACGCACACCGTAGCTGCGCTCGCCGTTCAGCTGTTCGCCGGTGGTGAGGTTGTTCACGTAGCCGTCGTCCTTGTTGTAGTAGGCCGAGAACTTCGTGAGCAGTTTTTCCGGCATCACCGGCACATCGACCGAAGCGCGGGTCGAAACGCGCTTGTACTTGCCGTAGCCGACTTCGGCGAAGCCGCCGAACTCTTCACCCGGCTTGCGCATGTAGACGTTCACCGAACCGCCGGTGGTGTTACGTCCGTAGAGCGTGCCCTGCGGGCCGCGCAGCACTTCGATGCGTTCCACGTCGAAGAACTGGAAGTTGTTCATGTTCTGACGCGCGATATAAACGTCGTCGACATAGGTGCCGACGGGCGGATCGAACGTCGGGATGGATTCCGTATTGCCGATGCCGCGCAGGAAGTAGGTGTTCGCGGAACCGAGACCGGTGTTGTTATGGCCCTGCAGGTTCGGCACGTAAGCCAAGATGTCGAGCGTGCGGACGATCTGGCGGCGCTCCAACTCGGACGCGGTGAAGGCTGTGATGGCGATCGGCACCGACTGCAGATTTTCCGAACGGCGCTGCGCCGTCACGGTGATTTCTTCGAGCGTGGTGCCGGTCTGAGCCTGCGCCCCCGCGGCGGTCATGAGCGCAAATGAGCTCACGGCGACGAATCGCAATTGCTTTGATAGTTTCAAGGTGGTCCCCCTACCTGTGTATACGTTCGGACTCTCATCGAACCCGCGGGGGAGACTATCAATCGGAACTGGTTAAAACCAGCGCACCCATTGATTCTGCGTGTTAATGTGGTTTTTGAGCAACGGTACCTTTCTATAATCTAGTCGCCCTTACCCGGGCTCGCGGAGAATTGAGTGTCACGTAACACAATCGGCCTGGGCGACTCACTCCATGACTATCTCCTCCGCGTCGGGGCGCGCGAGGACGACGATCTCAGCGCCCTGCGGCGCGAAACGGCGGCGCATCCGGCGGCCGGGATGCAAATCTCGCCCGAGCAAGGGCAGCTGATGACCATGCTCATCAAGCTGCTCGGCGCGCGAAAGACCTTCGAGGTAGGCGTGTTCACCGGCTACAGCGCCATGATTGCGGCAAAGGCCATGGGACCCGCGGGCCGCGTGGTCGCGCTCGACGTCAGTGAGGACTACACCGCCATCGCGCGCCGCCATTGGGCGAAGGCGGGCATCGCGGACCGCATCGAACTGCGCCTGGCGCCCGCCGTGGAAAGCCTGCGTGCGATGCTGGCGGCAGGCGAAGCGGAAAGTTACGACTTCGCCTTCATCGACGCCGACAAGGCGAGCTACGACACCTACTACGAACACGCACTGCAACTCGTCGGCACGGGCGGAATGATCGCGATCGACAACGTGCTGTGGGACGGCAAGGTCGTCGACCCGACGGCGATGGACGAGGACACCGTGGCGCTGCGTGCGCTGAACGAGAAAATTCGAACGGACGAAAGAGTCGATATCGCGATGGTACCCATTGGTGATGGGCTCACGTTAGCTTTGAAGCGCTGAGCTACGGCTTCGGGACGAGCCTGATCTCGAACAGCTTCGGCCAGAGCTTGCCCGTCACGAACAGGCGATCGCCGGCCGGATCGTAGGCAATCCCGTTCAGTACCGCATCGAGCGACGATAGCTCCGAGGACTTCAACAGCCCCTTCAGATCGATCCAGCCGGTCACTTGCCCCGTAGCCGGCGAGATTCGTGCGATCCGGTCCGTCATCCAGATGTTGGCGAGGATCTCGCCCTTCACGAACTCGAGCTCGTTGAGGTTGGCGACCGAGCGGTTCCCGTCCATCACGGTGATCCGCCCGGTCTCTTGAAGCGTGACCGGATCGATGAAGCGCAGTTGAGAGGACCCGTCGCTCATGATTAGGCGCTTGCCGTCCTGTGTGAGTCCCCAGCCCTCCCCATCGTAGGAGAACCGCTGCTTCACCTTGAAGCTCGCGCGGTCGTACACGAACCCGCGCTGATTCTTGTAGGTGAGTTGCACCAGGTCCGGGCCCCAGTTGGTCATGCCTTCGGCGAAGTACACGCTGTCGACCACCGCCTGCTGCAGCACTTTGCCCGTTTCGAGTTGAACCTTGCGCAAGGTGGAGCGGCCGTTGAGTCCAGTGCTCTCGTAAAGCACGCCGTCGAGGAAGATGAGACCTTGCGTGAAGGCGTCGCGGTCGTGCGGGTAGGCATTGACCACTTCGAATCCGGACGTGGGCGCGGGCTTTAGCGCAGCCGCCGCCGCGCAGGACGTGAGGAGGACGAGGATCGCAACGAGCGGGAGAAGCCGCTTCATGGTTTTGTCATTTCAGCCAGACAGCGACCGCCAGAAGCCCCACGCTCGACATCACGATTGTGTAGGGCAGCGCCATCCACAGCATTTTCATGTAGCCCAGACGAATCACGCGCGCCAGCGCGGACGTCAGCAGGAACAAGAACGCGGCCTGACCGTTCGGCGTCGCGACGCTCGGGATATTCGTGCCGGCGTTGATGGCGACAGCCAGCAAATCGAACTGCGCGCGCGTGATCTCCCCTCGCTCGAACGCGGATGCCACTTCGGTGATGTAAATGGTGGCGACGAACACGTTGTCGCTGATGCTCGAAAGCACGCCGTTGGCAATATACATCCAAACAAGTTGCGCGCGTCCGTCCTGCTGCAGCACGTGGTCGATCAACGGCCGGAACAAGTGCTGGTCGTGGATCGTCGCAATCACGGCAAAGAACGCAATGAGCAGCGCGGTGAAGGGCAGCGCCTCCTCAAACGCTTTGCCGATCTTTACCTCTTCGACGACGCCGCAGAAGGCCGTCGCCAGAACGATCACCGTAAGACCGATCAATCCGACTTCCGCAACGTGAAATGCGAGCGCGCCCACCAAGATGAGAGCGGCGAGCGCCTGGATGACCAGCCGTACGTTGCGCGCCGTGTTGTGACGTTGGCCCTCGGTACGCACGTGGTCTCGCAGCAGCGTCCGCACGGAATCCGGCAGCGTTGCGCCGTATCCGAAGACGCGCAGTTTCTCGAGCAGCATGCATAGGGCGAGACCTGCCGCCAGGACCGGGAATGACACCGGACTTACTTTCACCGCGAAGGTGACGAAGTCCCAGCCCACCGCTTTGCCGATCAGGAGGTTCTGCGGTTCGCCCACCAGCGTGCACACCCCGCCCAGCGCGGTGCCGACGGCAGCGTGCATCACGAGTGAGCGCAGGAACGCAGAGAACTGGTCCTGCACCGCGGTGCGCGCGGCATCGTCCATGGCGGCCCCCACTGTCGCGGCGCGGTGATGGAGCCCATGCAGGCCCGTCGCCACTGTGATCACCACGGCAATCACCGTCAGCGCGTCCAGGAAGGCGGACAGAACCGCCGCCGACAGACAGAACAAGAATGAGAGGACGATCTTGGATTCCACCGCCACGAACAGCCGCGTGAAGAAGAAGATGATGAGATCGCGCAGGAAGTAGATTCCCGCGACCATGAACATCAGCAGGAGCAGGATCGGAAAATTCGCCTCGACCTCGCGATACACGGTCGCGGGCGTCGTCAGGCCCATGAGGACGGCTTCGAGGGCCAGCAACCCGCCCGGCGGTAGCGGGTAGCACTTCAGCGCAAGCGCCAACGTGAAGATGAACTCAAGCAGGAAGAGCCAGCCGGCAATGAACGGGCCGGCGACCGACAGAACGATCGGATTGAGCACGAGGAACGCGACAATGCTCAGTTTGTACCAGCGAGGCGCTTCGCCCAGGAACGCACCCCCGATCGCCGCCGCAACACCTCCAGCGGATGACCTCATGACCTATCGTTCCTCATTTATGACACCCGCTTCGGGGTCCAGCCCTTGACGCTGACCGGTTTGCCGACGGCGTTGCGCAGTACCTTCGGGCGCATCACCTTTTCCGCGCTGGGAGAGTCCTTCCCTCCTGTCTTGGCGGCGCTTCGCTCGCCGTAGTACGCGATCATCGCCGCCAACGGAATCTCGGCCAGAGGCGCAACCGCGAGGGCATCCGCGTAAGGGGGGTGCTTTTTCACGAGGTCATTCAACTTGTCGACGGAGTAGGCCCCGAACTGGCGCCAGACGCTGTCGAGCACATGGTGGGCAACGTCGTCGACCGGCTTCAGGTCCACCGCGGGCCGTCCCCTGGCGAAGGCCCGGAAGATGGTGGGTTCCTGCGGCCCGTCGTCGGCGGCAATGAATGTTGCAGGCATGAGTTTGGCCCCGTTCTGGACCACCCCGTAATAGGCCTGGGCCAGAAACATCAGGCGCTGCAGCTTGGGGGGCTGGAGGTATTCCCCGTCATTCAGCGCCCGATCGAGGAACCAGAACGCGATCTCGAAGCAAGATTCGACAGCAGTTGGACGCATCCGTACACTTTCGCGAGCCTCAGGCGCGGGCCAAGTGTCGCAGAAAGCGCCTGGAAAACAACGCTACACCGAAACACCGCTGCAGTGGGGGCGCGGGAGCGATGGCGCGTCGTCGCAGGTTCTTTGGGCAACGCAGGAGCTTCGGGGCCCGCCTCGCGCAGGCGGCGGCCTTCGGCGTGGCTGTGCTCGTGGCCGTGGTCGCGGTGCTCTACGTCACCCTGCCCTGGACCACCGGATTAGCGGCGAAGCAATTCCTGAAAGCACGCGGGTGGGGGCCGGTGGAACTCAACGTCGTCCGTCTCGGTCTGGGCGGGATCGACGTGCAGGACGTGGTGCTCGCCAACAACGTCGTGACCGTGAAGCGGCTGGCGATCACCTATTCCCTCGCTGACCTTATGCAGCGCCGCGTCGGCGACGTGGCGATCGTCGGCGTGCGGATCAATCTCGGCTGGAATGCCCGGGGACTGACGCTCGGGCCGCTCGATCTCTCCGGCAGCGACGAACCTCGACCGCAAAACACCCCCCGGCCCGCGCGCGATGGCGGACCCGCGCTGCATAAGCTGACCGTCTCGGATGCCGCAATCACCGTGCCGCTTGGGCGCAACGTGCTGACGACATCGTTCGCGGCGGACCTCGCCGCCGAGGACGACCACTGGGACGGCGCAGTGACTCTCGAGACCCGCTCCACCCTCGCCGCGGCTCCGCTGGCGCGATTGACCTGGCAAGGCGTCCTCGCCCCCAGCGCGCCGGCCAAATGGCCCAGCCAGGGGAGCCTCGATCTCGACGTGCCGGAACTGCCGCTGATCGGCGGCGGTGTGGTGAGCGGCCGCGGCCATCTCGACATCAGGACTGGGGACGGCCAGATCGTCATCCACGCGCCGGATCGCTTGGCCCTCAACGTCGCCAGCTTGCCGCCGGAGGTGATGGGCGACCTCCCCGCGCCGTTGGCCAAGGCGCTCAAGGGCGGTGCGGCGTTCTATGCCGCCGGCGCGAAGGGCGGACCATCGATCACCTGGACCGAAAAGGACGGTGCCAGCGTCCAGGCCATCGACGCGGACTTGGGCGTGAGCTTCGCCGACACTTGGGCGCGCGCCCAGATGCGGGCGACGATCTCCGGGCCCATCGGCCAGATCCCGGAGCGGCTGACGATCCCGGATCTGCGTTTGAGTGCCAGCCAGTTCCCCAGCGCCTACGGCCTGGTGACCGGCAAGGCACGCATCACCAAGGTCGACGGTCCGCTGACCGACGCGGCGGGAGTTTTCTCGACCGAACTTACATTTACACAGCCGACTATGGAACTGGCGTCCGCCGCGTCCCTGAAGGTCACGACCGCGGGTAGATTCGCGCTCAATGGCCTCAGCCTGGACTATGTGCCGGCGCAGCTGGTCGTCGCCACGGACGACGCCAAGACCGCGTGGGGCGTGACCCTTCCCGGTCATGCCGCCTTCGCCATGCTGGAGAATGCCAAAGCCCCACCCTCGATCAGCATCGTCGGCGGCGGCGGCGGACGTCTCACCACCGCTTTCGATCTGGTGGCGGCGGGCCGGGGACTGACACTCGGCTACGGCAGCGAAGTCGTGACCGCCGATGCGCCTCAACTCCGGTTCCAAGGGTACGTGGTGGATTCGAACCGCTACGACATCACGGTCACCGCGCCGGACGGCACCCTCAGCCACGCCTCCGCAGACGCGCGGATCGCCAAACTCTCGACCCGCCTATTGCCCGACGGCGCGAGCGGGAGCGGTGAGATGGTCGTGACCCGTTTACTCGGCCGATCGGGCCGCGCCACTCGGCCGAGCGACGCTGGACCACGCCTCATAGGTAACTTCAAGCGTGATTCAGATCATATTGAAGGATCGGCGATTTTGAGCGTCACGCCTGCGCGAGAAATCGGGCGGTTCAGCGGTCGCGTGGACAGTGCGAGCAAGTCGGGCCGTATTAAGCTCGAGGTCCCGCGCCTGCAGTTCGGCGGCGACGGCGGCATCGCCGCGAAGGACATCCTCACCGCCAATACGACCATCACCGCGCTGACCGGCGTGGTGGAAGCCGACATCACCGCCGACTGGAAAGCCGGCAAGGTCACCAGCGCCGGGCGGATCGCCTTCGCGGATCTCGGCTTCCAGGCGCCGAACCTGGGCGTGTCCGGGCTCAACGCCTCCCTGGACCTGAACAGTCTGTGGCCGCCCCGCGCCGCCGCGCCTCAACGCATCACCGCCGCCGCGATCAACGTGGGCCTTTCGGTCCGGGACCTGGTGCTCGAAGCCGGACTCCCCGGTGACGGCACCCTCGCCGTCACCCGCGCTACGCTTCAGGCCAACGGCGGGGAACTGAGCGTCGCGGAAGGGACCATCCCGGTCGACGGACGCCCTGCCGCCTTCACCGTGAATGTGAGCCGCCTCAGCCTGGCGAGTTTGGCGGCGCAGGCGCGGGTCGACGGACTGGAGATGAAGGGGCGCCTGAGCGGGTCCTTGCCCATGCGCATCGCCGACGGCAGCTGGCTCATCACCGACGGGCGCCTCAAGACGGATTACCCCGAGCAGATCAGCTATCGGCCCGCCAACCCGCCCGCCGCGCTGACCGGCAGCGGCGATCTGGTGGCAAAAGCGCTCGCCAATTTCGCCTACGACAGCATCGCCATGACCGTGAACGGCGATCTGCTGAAGGAGCTGGCGATCAAACTCACCATGAAGGGCAAGAACCCGGACCTCTACGGCGGATATCCGATTTCCTTCAACCTGAACCTCGGCGGCCCACTCGGCGCTATTCTCCGCCAGGGCGTGGCGGGGTATCAGATCGGGGCCGATACGGTTGAGCAGTTACAAGCGGGTGAGCGGTTGCAGTCCGGCCCTGGCGCGACTGCCCCTTAGCCGCCACACTTGCACGACAGCATGAACTTGAGCGGCGGCAACGGAGGATACGACGTGAGGCAGACGGCACGGGATGCGGCACTGGCCGCGGGGATCGGTGCGCTTCTGATGGCGTGCTCGCCCACGATCAAGGTGCAGGCGCCCGACAGGCCGATCGAGATCAATCTGAATGTGAAGATCCAACAGGACGTCCGCGTGCGCATCGAGCGTGATGTCGAGGCGACCCTGCAGTCCAAGCCCGGCGTTTACTAAATGAGGCCACACATGTTGAAACGCATTTCACTCGTTCTGGGACTGCTGCTTGCGGCGGCTCCCGTCCTGGCCCTCGATCTCGATCAGGCGCGCAATCAGGGCGCCGTCGGCGAGCGCGCCGATGGGCTCGTCGGTGCGGTAAGCACGGCGGCGGATATCGCGCAGCTCGTCCAGACCATCAACGACGCGCGCATGGACGACTACCGCAAGATCGCGGCCCAGCAGGGCACGAAGGTCGATGCTGTGCAGACCATCGCCGGCCAAAAGCAGGTCGAGAAGGCACGCGCCAATGGCTGGTACTTCATGGACGCGAGCGGAACCTGGAAGAAGGCCAAGTGAGACGCGCTTAGCGCGGGAACGGGGTCGAGATGGTGAGGGCTTCCGCCGGCCCCATCAGCGACTGCGCGAACTCATAGTTCGCGACCTTCAACTCCGCCTCTTTCGGCGAGGGCGGATAGAGACCCTTCAGCGACTGGGCATGCATGATCGTGTTGCCCACATCCAGCGACACCAAAACGCCGCCGAAACTGCTGACGTGATCCTGGAATTCCGCGCGGCGCCGGCGCTGGCCGGGCTCGATGCGGGAGTTATCGTCTTCATCGAAATAACGGGGCGCATGCTCGCGGCCAGGCGCCGCGGTGGCACTCTCCAGCCCGTCCACCTGCTGACGCGCCGACGCGCCGTAGGCGCGCATGATGCGCCCGGCGGCAGCGGCAGTCGAAGAAGTGGCGTTTACGACGTGAGCCGACATGGTCTTCCAACGCCGGAACGCACAGAGAGTCCCGGACAGCATGAATCTAAGGCTCGGGGGAGGCCAAGTCAAACCAGCGCGCGTAAAGAAACCGGCTTTGAAATTAACGGTTTATGAACCATTAACCGCCGGGGACTCCGCGGGCTGGCGGCCCCGTTTCCCGCGGCTTAGGTTGGGGCATGCCCATGGAAGCGCAGTCGTTTTACCGTCTCGAGATGCCGCCGGAGGCCCTGCCGGCGGTGGGGCCGTCGGACATCATGGAAGCCTGGAGCGCGGCCTCCATCGGCGCGGAGATGGGCATGGTGCTCCAGCCTGGGGATATCGAGGGTATCGAGTTCCGCTGGCCCGGCGGCGAAAGCCGGTTCGCCTTCGCCGATCTGGATGCCTCCAGCTGGGCGGCGGCTCTGGACCGGCGCTATGGGCTGGCAACCCTGCGCGGCATCGCCATTCTCTTCCGCCTCCTGGCCTTGATCGAGCTGATGGCCCGGGCCGAATGGCTGCGGCCCTTGTTCCGGCTGGGCGGCGACGAGGGCGTGAAAGTGGATCCGGACGTGCTGCGGCTGGCAGCCACCCTGCCCCTCACCGCCTCCGCCCGGTTCGATGCCGATAGGTTTCGGATCCAGCTCGGCAGCAGGGTGACCCAGAAAGGCCTGATCACCGCCCGCCCCTAGCAGGCCTTAGGCCTGCATGGCCATGGCGACGAGCGACCACAGGTAAAGCACGCCGAACAGGCTCAGGAGTGCGGTGGCTTCTTTCAGGAAAACGCGAGCGCTCATGGTGTCCCTCCCTGGGATTTGTTCATGACTTGTTCTCACACGCTCCAATAGAACAAAAAAGGAACATGTTGTCAAGCGCCCCCATAAACCCCTAGGAACATGGCCATGAAGGCCGATCCGACCCACCGTTTCGCCGTCGCGCCGATGATGGACTACACCGACCGGCACTTCCGGCGGCTGTTGCGCCTGATCTCCCGGCACACCCGGCTGTACACCGAGATGGTGACCGCGAACGCCATCGTGCGCGGGAAGGACCCCCATCGCTTTCTCGCGTTCCATCCCGACGAACATCCCCTCACCCTCCAGCTTGGCGGCAGCGATCCGGCGCTCCTCGCGGAGTCAGCCCGGCGCGCCCAGGCGGAGGGCTATCGGGAGATCAATCTCAACGTCGGCTGCCCCAGCGATCGCGTCACGTCGGGGCGCTTCGGGGCCTGCCTCATGGCGGAGCCGGACCTGGTCGCGACTTGTGTCGCGGCCATGGCGGATGCGACAGGATTGCCGGTCACGGTCAAATGCCGCATCGGCATCGACGACCAGGACGCCCAGGTGCATCTCGACGCCTTCGTGGACACCGTTGCGAACGCCGGCTGCGAGACCTTCATCGTCCATGCCCGCAAGGCTTGGCTGAAAGGTCTGTCGCCGAAGGAGAACCGCGAGATCCCGCCGCTGGACTATGACCGGGTGCATGGGTTGAAGCAGACGTATCCGCACCTGCGCATCGTCCTGAACGGCGGGCTCCCGACCGTCGATGCCGCGCTGGCGTCCATCGCCGCGCGGAATGGGCCGGCGCTCGACGGCGTGATGCTGGGCCGCGCGATCACCGACAGCCCCTACCTCCTGGCCGACGTGGACTCACGCGTGTTCGGCGATCCAACGCCAGCGCCGGACCGCGCGGCGGTGGTCGCGGCCTATCTGGACTATGCCGCCGGCGAACTCAGCCGGGGGGCGCGGAAGACCCAGGTCCTGCGCCATCTGGTCGGCCTGTACCGCGGCTGTACCGGCGCCCGCAGCTGGCGCCAAGCGGTTACCCGATCCATGCAGGCCGATCTACCTGTCGGCGAGCTGGCATCCATCGCCAGCCGACTTGTCACCGCCGAACCCCTTGCCGCATAAGCCCAAATCGTGCGACTCACGGGTGGGGAGTCCAACGGTGGGACGTAATATTGTCGAAAAAAAGCGGTAACCGCTTTTTCGGCGAGCGCCCTAGGGGTCGGCGATGAATACCGCGCGTTACGCGATCTACTTCGCTCCGGAGCCGGGCAGTTTGCTCGACACATTCGGGTGCCAATGGCTGGGCCGCGACATGTCCGGCGCGACCGCTGCCGGTCAAATGAGCATCCCCGGCGTCTCCGGCGAGCGTCTCGCCCAACTCACCGAGCGCCCGCGCCGCTATGGCATGCACGGAACCTTGAAGCCGCCCTTCGCGCTCACCAGCGCGGCATCGGTGGAGAGTCTCCTGAACGCCGCCCGCATCGTCGCCAAGGGGCTCGCGCCGGTCGAATTGCCGCCGCTGCAACTCGACGTGATCGGCAAGTTCATCGCGCTCACGCCGGAATCGTCATCTGCGCCGCTAGAGAAGCTGGCCGCCTTGTGCGTGCGTGCCTTCGAGGGCTATCGCCAGCCGCTCACGCAGGATCAGGAAGAGGATTACAAACAGTCGCGCCTGACCGTTCACCAGGAACAGATGCTCGAGCACTGGGGCTACCCGTACGTGATGGAGGAATTCCGCTTCCACATCACGCTCACGGAGCCGCTGCTGGACGACAAGGAACGCGACTCTGTGATGACCGCACTGACCAAGCTGGCCGCGCCGTTGATCGGCCATCGCATCGCCGTGCGCGAGTTGACCATCTTCCATCAGCCCGGCCGCCGGCAACCGATGTCGGTGATCGCGCGCATTCCGTTCGGCCGCACCCAATAGCCCCACCATGGGCATCAAGAATCTGCTGGGCACGGCGAAAGCGGTCTGGAGTGCCTTCCGCGCGCCGCGCGATCCCACCGACCCTCAGGAACAAGAACTCCTCGGCGCGGGCAAGCGCTACTGGGACGACACCGTCGCGCTGACCCTCGCGGACTTGGTCAAAGAGGGCCAGACCAAGGCAAGCGGGCGGGTGCAGATCCTCAGCCTGGCGGAGTTCCGCACGCACATCGGGCCTCTCTGGGAACAATACGCCGATCACGTGCTGCTGATCGCCGAAACCACGATCGGGCGGATGATCGGCAAGGGGAACACGTTCATCCCGCAGAGCGAGGACTCCTGGCTTCTGCTGTTCCCCGGTATGCCCGCGCTCGACGCCGCCGATCACGCCGACATGATCGCGGCCAAGATCGGCGAGAAGCTCGTGGGCGAGAAATTCTCGGAGACGGACCCGCCGCTGCCGCGTGCCGCCCAGCTCGACATGAGCGGCGTTGTCCGCGCCGACGGCTCGCTCGATCTCGAAGCCTTGCGGGCGAACATCACCAAGGCGCGGGACTCGCAGAAGCCGAAACCCATCGTGGCGGCACCGCCGCCGCGCGCCGCGACGGCGGCGCCCCGCGCCGAACTCAAGATCGTGCTGCGTCCGGCCTGGAGCGCCGCAATCAATACCGTCGATACCTTCGCCCTGCGTGCGATCGGCGGCGCCGGTGAGGATTTGGTGTGCGATCCGGCAACGGTCTACACAGCTTCCGTCGCCGCCGAGCTGTGCGCGGTGGCGGGGCGCCTTGTGGGAGAGATGGAAAAGCGACAGATACGCGGCCGCATCGTCCTGCCCGTGTCCCATGCGATGATGACCGGCACGGGCGGTGAAGGCTTCCGCAAGGCGCTGCTGTTGATTCCGCAACAGGCGCGGCTGATGCACCTGCGCGTCGATGTGGTGCGCCTGCCCCTACGCACGCCGCTCGATACGTTGGTGAACGTGCGCGAAGCCTTGCGTCCCTTGGTGCGCGAGGTAGGCCTTGAGATCGACCTGTTCGCCCTTAACCATCCCATGTTCGCGCTGGAGCACGTGACGTTGACGGCGGACCCCAGCTTCGCGCATGGATGGGACGACCGACAGCTTGCAGAAACCCTTGCGGTCGTGCGCCAAAAGGCCACGCGCCAGCGCCTCGCGGTGACCGGACTTCGCACCCGCACCCAGGTCGCCGGCGCGCTCAAGGCCAAGGTCGACGAAGTCGGCGGGACGGGCGTGATGGGGGAACTGACCGCCCTGCCGGATCGTCTGCAGGTCTTGCCGGCGCACACGTTATCGTCGCCATGATCCTGCCGGAATTGCACATTAGGTTTTCGAGGCTTGGTTCCGACACAGGAGCGTGGTCATGAAGCGTTTTCTGCTGAGTTCGCTGTTCGCCCTTCCGCTGTTTGCCCTGCCCCTCCTCGCCGCTGAGAAAGAGCCGCCGGGGAAGGAATCCAGAATCAACTTCACCGATATGGGTGGCATCCAGAACTGGGTGGCCGATGGCGAAAAAGGTATCTACGTCGAGAGCCGGAATCGGCAGTGGTACTACGCCACGTTCATGTCCCCGTGCCAGGGCCTGAACTTCACG
Organism: Rhodospirillaceae bacterium; assembly: GCA_965279655.1. GTDB lineage: Bacteria > Pseudomonadota > Alphaproteobacteria > Rhodospirillales > Rhodospirillaceae > SCTM01. The sequence goes on along the minus strand of OZ257255.1, from coordinate 973,445 downwards.
AACGACGTCGGCTTCGTCTCGAAGCCAAGCGGTACCCTCGACAAGTTCAGTTCCGTCGTGGTGGACCACAGGGAATGCCAGTTCACATCCTTGGTCACCAGCGACCCGCCGCCCAAGAAGTCGAAGTAATCCGGTAGCGAGCGCTGCCTAAAAAGACCATCATGGTCCCCTGCCGACGGGGGACCATGATGCGTTTGCTCTTCACAGCTTTCCTGCTTCTGGCTTTCCCGGCCTTCGCCGCCGACACGGTCACGGAATGCGACCGCCTCGGTGCTCATCACGACGATCCCGACCGGATCGCCGCCGGCGCGCCACTCAAGACAGCCGCGGACCAGAAAGCCGCCGTCGCCGCCTGCGAAGCCGACCTCTCCAAACGGCCGACCAACCTGCGCATCCACTATCAGCTCGCGCGCGCGCTGTTCTATTCCGGCGATACCGCGCGCGGTATCAAGGAAATGAAGACTGTCGCTGACGCCGGCTATCGCCAGGCGCAGTTTGTCTTCGGCGCGTTCATCAACAACAAGCGTCCAGGCGCGCCGACGGACATTTGCGTCGCCGAGGACTACTGGTGGAAGTCCGCCAACGCCGGACGCCAGGCCGCACGGCTGTCCTATGTGCGCCATGTGCTCAAAGGGAAGTTCGCCGGCTGCAAACTGCACGCCACGAAGGCGGATCTCGACCGCCTGCTCGCGATCTCAAGCAAGGAGCAGGACGACTACTATCAACGTGTGCTGATCGAAGACCTGAAAGAGATGCTCGTCTCCTATAAGGGGTGAACCCATGTTGCGCGCGCTTTTCCTGATCACGCTGGTCGCATTGCCGGCCGCTGCCCAAGAGCCTTATCAATCCCGCAGGCAGCGCATGTCGATCGACGCGGAGACCAAAGGGCTCGCCGAGCCGTTCGTCGGTCTCACCCGCAACGGCACGCCCGAGAAGGGCCTGTTCCCCATCCGCCAGACCGGCGTCTCCACCGCGCCGGTGAAGAAGGCCGCGGAGGCGTTCATCGCCACGCTGTCGGCGGAGGAAAAGAAGAAGACCCTGTTCGCGGCGGACGATCCGGAGTGGCGCAAGTGGATGAACCCGCACTTCTATGTACGCCAAGGCATGATGTTCGGGACCATGAGCGAGAAGCAGCGCAAGGCCGCAACTGGGCTGTTGAAGGCAGGCCTGAGCGCCAAGGGCTTGAAGCTGTCGCAAGACATCATGCACCTCAACGAGACGCTGGCTGAACTCACCAACGATCATGAGCAGTACGGCGACGGACACTACTATGTCACCGTGATGGGAGTGCCATCGATGAAGGAGCCATGGGGCTTCCAACTCGACGGGCATCATCTTGTCATCAACTACTTCATCCTGGGCGATCAGGTGGTGATGACGCCGACATTCATGGGCTCGGAGCCCAACGTCGCCACCGCCGGGAAGTACGCCGGCACGCGGGTATTGGAGACCGAAGAGACCGCCGCCCTCACCTTCGTCAACAGCCTGCCGGAAGCCGCGCGCGCGAAGGCGATCATCCAGGTCAGCAAGACCGGCAACAACAATCTCACCGAGGCCTGGAAGGACAACGTGGTCCTCGACTACGCCGGCCTGCCGGTGCGCGAACTGACCGCCGGCCAGCAGAAGCAGCTGATGGATGTGGTCGGTCTTTACATCGGCAATATGCAAGCGGGCCACGCCAAGGTGCGCATGGAAGAAGTGCGCAGCAAGCTGAACGATACGTATTTCGCCTGGATCGGCGGCACTGCGCCGGACAGCGTGTTCTACTACCGCATCCACAGCCCCGTGATCCTGATCGAGTTCGATCACCAGAACCCGGTCGCCATGCCGGGCGTGCCGCGCGGCATTCCGCACAAGGCACATGTCCATACGGTTGTGCGCACCCCCAACGGCAACGACTACGGCAAGGACCTGCTGCGGCAGCACTACGCGGACTCGCACACACCGTGATACACTCCCCGCAGGATCACACGGCATCGGAGTGTCGGAATGAGTCCTGCGGAAACTGAGGCAGCGGCAGAAAGCGGCTGGCGTACGTGGCGGCGCAAATGGATCACGCGGCCGCTGTTCGCCTGGTACCGCACGCGTGTGCCGCCGATGTCCCCCACCGAGCGCGAGGCGCTCGAGGCCGGCACCGTGTGGTGGGACGCGGAACTGTTCAGCGGCCGTCCCAACTGGGACCGCCTTCTCAGCGCACCCGCGTATAGCCTTACGCCAGCAGAACAAGCCTTCGTCGACGGACCGACGGAAGAGCTTTGCGCGATGCTCGACGACTGGCGCATCAATTTCGAGTTCCGCGATCTGCCGCCGGAAGCCTGGGCGTTCATCCGCGCCAATCGCTTTTTCGGGCTGATCATCCCCACGACCTACGGCGGCCTCGGGTTCTCCGCCCAGGCGCATTCGGCCATCGTCAGCAAGCTCTCCACCCGCTCCATCGCCGCGGCGGTGACGGTGATGGTGCCGAACTCGCTCGGGCCGGCGGAACTGCTGCTGCACTACGGCACCGACGCGCAGAAGAACCACTACCTGCCGCGGCTGGCGCGGGGCGAGGACATTCCCTGCTTCGCCCTGACCGGGCCGGAAGCGGGATCGGATGCGTCCAACATTCCCGATATCGGCATCGTGTGCCGCGGCATGCATGAAGGCCGCGAGGTGCTGGGCCTGCGTGTGACGTGGGAGAAGCGCTACATCACCCTCGGTCCCGTCGCGACAGTGATGGGTCTCGCGTTCCGCGCGCGCGATCCGGATCGCCTGCTCGGCGGGGCGGAGGATCTCGGCATCACGGTCGCGCTTGTGCCGACCGATACGCCGGGCGTGGAAATCGGGCGGCGGCACTATCCCGCGCACCAAGCGTTCATGAACGGTCCGAACCGGGGCCGCGATGTGTTCATTCCGATGGACTGGATCCTCGGCGGGCAGGAGCGCATCGGTCAGGGCTGGCGGATGTTGATGGAGAGTTTGGCGGCGGGGCGCGGGATCTCCCTGCCCTCGTTGTCGGCGGGTGGCGTGAAGCTGACGGCGTTCGCGACGGGGGCGTATGGGCGGGTGCGGAAGCAGTTCGGGGTCTCCGTCGGCAAGTTCGAGGGCGTGCAGGAAGCGCTCGCGCGCATCGCCGGGCGCGCCTACATCGTCGAGGCGATGCGGCGGCTGACCACGACCGCCATCGACATGGGCGAGCACCCGTCGGTGATCACCGCCATCGTCAAGGCGCATGCCACCAACATGATGCGCGACAGCATTGTCGATGCGATGGACGTGCACGGCGGCAAGGCGATCGCCGACGGGCCGAGCAACTATCTCGCCAACGTGTATCACGCGCTGCCGGTGGCGATCACGGTGGAGGGTGCGAACATCCTCACCCGCAGCCTGATCATCTTCGGCCAGGGCGCCATCCGGTGTCATCCCTACCTGCTGAAGGAGATGGACGCGGCGCGGATGGAAGATCGCACGGCGGGCCTCGCGATCTTCGACAAGCTGATCTGGGCGCACGCGACCCACATGGTCACCACCAAACTGCGCGCCTTCCTGCACAACCTCACCTTCGGTCTGTTCGCCACCGCCCCGCCGGCGCGGCGGGCGGCGTCGATCTACAAGCAACTCATGCGCTCCTCGGCCACCTTCGCCTACGTCGCCGAGGTGGCGATGGTGCTGCTTGGCGGTGCACTCAAGCGCAAGGAGTCTCTGTCGGCGCGACTGGGCGATGGGCTGTCCGCGATGTTCATGCTGAGCGCGGCGCTAAAGCGTTTCGAGGACGAAGGACAGCAGGAACAGGATTGGCCGCTGCTGAAGTGGAGCGCGGACACATGCCTGTATAATTTCCAAGAGGCGATGGACGGCGTGTTGCGCAACTTCCCGTACTGGCCGATCGGGCCGTTGATGCGGATCGTGGTGTTCCCGCTGGGACGCCACCGCCGGCCGCCGTCGGACAAGTTGAACGGAACCTGCGCCGAGACGATCTCCGCCATGACCGATGCACGCATGCGCCTCACCGCCGGGATGTATGTGGGCAACGGCACGCCCCTGGCGGCGCTGGAGCAGGCGTTCCGGCAAGTGCTGGTGGCGGATGCGATCCATGCCCGCATGCGCAAGGCGGGCGCGAAGGATCTGGACGAGGCGCGCAAGCGGGGCATGCTGAACGACGCGGAGGAAGATGCCTTGCGGGAGGCGGCGATCCTGACGCGCGATGTGATCCGGGTGGACGACTTCGCCCCGGACGAACTCAGCCCGCGCTGGAACCAGCGGCCGAGCGACGCAGCGGAGTAGCTAGCCATCGCGGAGAGCGCCGCCATTTGATTGTGGCGTGTTCATCGTCAGGAGCAACCTTCCACTTGGTCAACCTGCGGCACGACGCCGCTGCGGAATGTCGTGATCTTGCCGTTCACGGATTCGAACACAGTGGCGTGCGCGTTCCCGGCATCCGCGACGCGAAGATAGACGGCGCCGGGCAAATACTTGTGCGGTCCGGCGGTGAGCGCCGCGCCATAGGCCGCGCGGACCGTTGGTTCCGGCGTATCGATGCGAACCCCCTTGTCACTCGCGATGTTGGACGGCATGCCGCTTTCGAGGGGCCGGATGTCGATGCGCACGAGCTTGCCGTCGCTCATCATGTACAGCACGCCGGGCTCGGGGGCGTCGGTGCGGTGGGTGTACCAGCAGCCCGTGTTCTCGCGCGGGTCCATGGGGGCGAACTTGCCGCCGAGCGCGGACTCCATCTCGGAAGCGGTCATGCCAAAGCGCACCGGCCCCAGCCCTTCCATGGTCAGGACGTTGGGCGTCGGCGCTTTATCGCAGGCGGCGAGAACCAGCAGGAGCGCGACGAGCGCATACCGCAGCCGAGTCGGCCACCGCGTATTTAGGCGGCAAATAGGCGGTGGAAATTTCCGGCAGAGGGTGCGGGCGTTCGCGATCATGGCGGATCCGAGTCTACCCGCGATTCCGGACTCACGCCGCTGTCAATTTCAGGAAAACGCCTAGAACGCCCCGTGGATGTTCAGCACCTTACCCACGTCCTCGCCCATGATGATGGCGTGGCGGATGTCGAATTCCTTCTTGAGGGTCGCCATCGCTTCGTCGCGGATCTCGGGCCAGAGGGCCTTCGGCACGGCGAGCACGCCGTCGTCGTCGGCGTAGATGTAGTCGCCATTGTTGATGGTGACCTCGCCGATGGTCACCGGGCGGTTCATGGCGTGCACGGTGCCTTCGTACTTGATGTCGTCGCAGTTGATGCCGTGGGCGAAGACCGAGAACTCAAGGCCGTTCAGCTCGACAGAATCCCGCGTGTAGCTGTCCACCACCGCGCCCATCGCGCCTGAGCGGATGGCGATGTTGGCGTTGAGGTCGCCGAAGTAGGCTTTGTCCTTCACGTCGTTCTTCACGACGATCACATCGCCCGGGCGGATGAAGTTGTAGGTGCCGAGCGCGGTGTAGATGCCCTTCCAGTCGTCGCCCTTCTTGAGCTTGCGCAGCTCGAGCGTCTTGGCGATGCCCAGCACGGAACGGCCGCTGACGCGGCGGAACTTGGGCGGCAGCAGAACCTTCAGGCCGCGATCCTTGCAGATGTCGGCGATCAGCGACGAGCACAGGTGCGGGCGGATGGCGTCGAGCTTGGCGTTGTGGGCGGCGCGATAGCCGGCGCAGATGCGTTCGGCCAGCGCCAGATCGTCCGGCCAGTTGACGTCGAAGGCTTCCTCGTCGGTCAGCTCGAACAGGATGACGTTGTCGCCGAACCGGCGCTTGGGGCGCTTCGCGTTCTTCTTCTTGCGCACCATGTAGAGGCCCATGGATTCGATGACGACATCGGGCAGGTCAACGGAGTTCGGGATGCGCCCCTCGCCGTAGGCCGGGCGGCCCTTCACCCAGGTGTATTGCTTGCGCTTCTGTACCGCGACCAGGGAGTCCGCCTTGGGGTTATCCAGCAGCATCTTGATGGCGCGGGACATGGTCTCCGGCGTCATGAACGGGCTGGTGCACAGGCACTGGATGTAGATGTCGGCCTCCACCCTCGCCGCTTCGTTGGCGAACAGTTCGTGGCCATCGGTCTTGTTGCTGGCGAGCTTGGCGTCGCGCTTCATGACCTTGATGGGCAGGTCGGAGGCGAGCTCGATGATCTTGTCGGATTCCGTGTCGAGGTAGACCGCGTCGATCTCCGGCACCTGGAGCAGCTGGCGCAGCTTGCGCTTGAACAGATACTCGCCGTCCAGGACGACCGTATTCTTGTTGCTGATCCGGTTGCTCTCACCCTTGGCGGGCACGAAGGCGACAATACGCATGACGGCGGTCCTTAACACGCGGACAGAAAAAGCCACGGATAAGGTAGGAACTGTGGGTTAAGAAAGGGTTGGCGGGTGGCTTCCGGCAATTTGTCGTGCGAGCCAAAGCCGTTGTGGGCGAGTCTGACCCAGTTCGAATCCCCGAGGGCACGCCAACGCCTAAGTCCTTCCAGCCACAAGATTTGCTAAGATCGCGCAGAAACGAAACTGCGAACTGGGACCTCCGATGCCTAAGTTCACTTACGGCGATCTTGTATGCGTCAGACCAGGGACTGACGTTTGGTTTGATGTGCCCGGCAGTCGAAAGCCTGGGATTCGGTTTGGAGAACCAGCGAGCGTCTACTCGGTTACCGAAGACCGCAAACAAAACCCGCGTCCAGACTTCCCGCCAGGAACTTTTTATGGGGTTGAGTTCAACGACGGCGACGCCATCGAGGTGCATGAGGCTGACCTACTTCCTTGGGACATGCAGTAGCCACTCGTGCCCAATTTCATCACCTAGGGCACGGCAGAGACCAATATCCGAGACCTAATTGCGCCACCAGGTCAGCCGATGCTCGTCGCTATTCCAATAGAAGTTGAATGGATCACACTCGCCGTCGTCGACATTGAACGCCTGACAGTTTGGACTCGGTGTGCAGCCCTCCAACGGACCGAGAGCATCTGTGTCGCACTCCAAATTGTAGGCTTCTATCTTGGTCGGCCGAGCGCAGAAGGAATCCTGGCTATGGCGGCCAACTGGAAAATCACCCGCCGTTGGCTCCCCCATGCCATCCGGCGAGCCTGGGACAAATCCGATCCAGGCAGATTTTCCTCGCCCTCCTACCATGACGGCATCGGCGATACCGTCGCAGTTCACATCCGCTGAGATCGATACACTCCTATCCCAGTTGATCTTGGGGAATTTGGACCTGAGGCCTGCCAGCGCTGAACTAATCAACGCGTCGTTGCGCTCGGCTGCTGACGCTGGCCACCCATATATAACCATCAAAAAAATAAGGAAAAATTTGCGCATTGGGAAATCCAGAGCCGAAAGTAGGACTTAGCTCAGATATCTCTGATTATTAGATACGACCAATTGGCAAACTCCAATAGTTACCACTTTCATCACCTCTGGCACGCCAACGGCGCGCCTTCGGCCTCCGATCTACATTGCCCTCATGCGCGCGGTCCGCCGCTCGTGATCAAACGTGTAAATCCGCGCGATACTCCACATTTGGCGAACCTCTGTCGCGCGCTCCTAAGCGGCCCGCTCTCGGAGCAGAAATCTCGGCCCGAAATGAACCGTACGCGCGCTCACAGCAACCGACGATACGTAATCCTTTTGCCCGGGTGACACGCACACTCAGCGCGTTTACATGGGGAATGAGGTACTCCTAATGCGCGAGAAGGAACTGCTGTGACACTGATCGCGATCGCGGACGACCACCGTTTGATGCGCGAAATGCTCGCGGATGCCGTGACATCAATCAAAGGGCTCGGCGACGAAATTGAAATCGTTCAGGCCAGCACCTACGACGAACTCCATAAGATTGCCGCGGCGGGGCGAATTCCGCGTTTAATCCTTCTGGACTTCCACATGCCCGGCATAAACGCCGTCGCCAATGTGCTGAAGGTCATTCAAGAGTTTGAGGGCGTCCCGATCTTGGTCGTCTCCGGGACCGCTGACCCGGCAATCGCTCGTCAATGTCTGGAGGCCGGCGCCGCGGGGTTCTTGCCGAAGACGGTTTCCGCTCTCGCCTTGCGCAACGCCGTCCGTGTCGTGCTGGACGGCGAGCGATACTTCCATTCCTTCGTTCTGCCGGGCTACGTCCTGGGCGATGGGGAAACCGCACCGGCTCACCTTAATTCTGTTGGTATTCCTCGGAAATCGCTGTGGTCCGAGAGGGAACAGCAGACGATTGATTGCCTCGTCGCGGGCATGACGAACAAGCAGATTGCGTGCCGGCTCGAAATCCAGGAAATGACCGTGAAGACTCACGTGCGCAACATCTACCGCAAACTCGGAGCCGTGAATCGGGCCGATGCCGTTCGCATGGTTCTGCAAGCAGGGACGGAACAGCGCCTCAGCGGCGCCTGAAACAGGGTGCGGGCGGGCAGAGATTGCACGTCACCAGAAGAAGAGAGCGGCGACTGCGTCCCCAACCACACCTCCCCCTTACGGCCCCGCGCCTTCCATGACCTCGCCGGAGCGCGTGATGGTGCGCCACATGGCGTCGGTGCTGCGGATGCCGTGCAGTTGGCCGGGGCGCTTGTCGAGCACGTGGGTAAAGACCAAAAATCCTTTATGCGTCCATTGCCGCACACCGTTGGCCTCGGTGATGCCCCAGTTGCCGATGGGCGCCGCATCCGGTTTGGCGATCACGGGTTTCCAGTCTTGCGGGCGCTGAATGCCGGTCTTGGCGCCGTTGCGGCGGGTCTCGTCCAAAACATAGAGCGTCGCGGCCTGCTCGTCGGCGACAATCACGCTGCTGTCGGGAAGGAGCACGCCGCCGTCGGAGACATGATAGGTCACCCATGGTGGATTGGGCGGCAGCGGCTGCAGCACAACGGCTTTGTGGCCGTCGATGCCGTGGCCATAGGTGTCGCCCGGCCGGATGTCGTGATCGTAGGTGTAGACGGCCTTGCCCTTGAACGCCCACTGACTTGTGCCGTCCTTGTTCACGATGACAGTCCAGCCCGTCGCGGGGTCCGGCTTCGCCGTCCACGGCGCGCGCACGGCTTTCCACGTGACGCCGCAGCGCGCGTCGCAGGTGGACTTGCCGGCGGGATCGGCGTCGGACGCATAGAGCGTGAGACCGCTGCCATCGGTGAGGACCTTCCCCACCCCGGTGTGGCCGATCCCGAACGCCGGCGGGAGCGGAATGGATTTCATGGCGACGTACCATTGGTTCGCCAAGCCGTCGGCGAAAACATCGCCGGGTTTCCTGTCACGGTAGGACGCATAGAGCGGCTTGCCGCGATAGGTCCACTGCAGCTTGCCGTCCGGGCGCGTGATGAGGGACCAATCTCCCGCAGCCTTGGCGTCCGCGCCCGCCAGCATCGGCGGCCACTGCTCCGCGCATTGCATCACGCAGGCCGACTTACCCGGCGTGAGATCTCGGGTGTAGGTGTAGAGGGTCATGCCTTCCGCGTTCGACAAGATCCACCCATGGCCGCGTTCCTGCAGCTTGATGCCCGCCGGCACGTCGTCAGCCAAGGCGAGCGAACTCAACGAAAGCGTCAGTGCGACCGCCAAGATGGAAGCGCGTTTTCTCATCGCTTGACGGCTTTCGCGGATTTCACATCGGTCGGCAACACTACGAACGCCGGATAGACGCCGATCTCGAACGCGGCGGATAGCATGGTGCATTGGCCGGTTTGCGGATCGGGGTAACCGTCCGCCATCTTCGGCGCCATCGCCCACATAGCCGGACAATTGTCGAAGGCGGAGGTGTGCCCCGCCATGCCGCCCATGAAATTGAGAAAATCGCTCATGTTGTAGTAACCGGTGATGAGGCCCGGCGCCTGCTTTGTGTCAGCGGAGACATCCAGTCTCAGACCGAAATCCTTGATGACCGGGTTCATGAAAGTGTAGAGGCCGTAGTACGGCAGGGCCACGTCGCCGCGCACGGTGGTGAGCACGCCGTTGACGATCTTGCCTTTCACTTTGTCGCCGTAGTCGGGCTTGCCGTTGTCGTCCGCGGCGACACGGTAGCTTTGATAAGGCAGCGGCTTGCCGGAACCATCCATCGGGAACAGATCGATCGAGCGGTAGAACGCGACGGTGACGTCGTCGTCGTTGCGGCGGTCGTCGACGCCGGTGATCTCGATCAGGATCATGCCGAGGCTCGAGACGCCGCGATCCTCGCTGGCCTGGGTCTCGATGTAGCCGCCCTTGCGCCAGCCGTAGACGCAGCCGACGAGGCGGTAGAGCTGGTTGTCGACGGCGGTTTGATCGTCCATGCCGACGAACTTGTCATGGGCGCAGGACTTCGGCGTGGCACGGCCGTCGGTGGTGCCGTCGAGGTTGGCGCCGTAGGAATATTTGCCGCGAACGGTGCGCAGCGGCGGATCCGTGACGACGTCCGGATTGACGCAGACATTCTCGCCCTTCGGCCCGCGCAGCTGAGCGAGGCCGCCGCGGGAGTCCGCGCCGCGCAAGCCGTTGTTCGTCAGCCGCTCGCGATCCGCCTTGGACAGGCCGCGCCACCACAGCTCGTCATTGGACTTCGACAGACCTTCCGGGCATTCGTCGGAGAAACGGGAATTGTACTGGGCGATGAAGAAATCGCGCACGACGAACCCGAGGCGTTCCCCAGCACCGGCCGCCGCCTGCGCCGGCGACGACATCGCACACATCATGAACCCCGCGGCGGCGAGGCCGCGCAGGACTGTGTGACGCAATGGGTCAACGTGAGGCATCGAAGGCCAAATCTCCGTGGCTCTTGAAAGCGTAGGGCGACAGCCTGTTCCCCCACAAGGGGAACCCGACATCGCCCGTCTGGTGGGCCCGGCTGGTGAGTTGGGGAGCGTTGCCGTACAGTTGATTTGCACATCCGGGAGGACGCAGTTCATGGCCGACGATACGCAACCGAAGAACGACAACGGGCTCAGCCGCCGCGCGGTCTTGGCAACCACGGCGGCAGCGGCAGCGTCGCCGGCCTTGGCGGCAAATCCGCCGAAGGCGATCGCGCCCTACAAGGCGGCGTGCGTTCAGGTGCGCACGGTGCCGGTCATGCCCGGCGGCACGTTCGATCCGGCGGCGCTGAAAGCGAACGTCGACGGGCATATCGCCGCGATCAACAAGGGCGCGGGCGAAATCGGCGCGCGGCTGTATGTGTTCCCCGGCTCCTCCCTGCAATCCGGCGCCGGCGGCTCGGTCGAGAGTGCGAACCAGGCCGCGATCAGTATTCCCGGCCCCGAGACGGACCGGATCGGCAAGGTCGCGCAGGCCACGAAGAGTTATGTGACGCTGCAGCCGACCGAGAAGATCGCGGCGTTCCCGGGACGGAACTTCCTGTCGACCGTGGTGATCGGCCCCAGCGGCGACGTGCTGACGACCTATCGCAAGCACTACGATTTCGGCACCAAGACCTGCCCGCGCGACATCCTGGATCAATGGCTGGCTAAATTCGGACCGGAGTCCCTGTTCCCGGTGGCGGACACGGAGATCGGGCGCATCGGCTGCACGGTGGCGATGGATATCAACTGGCCGGAGATGATCCGCAGCCTGGCGTTCAATGGCGCGGAGATCGTGGTCAACCCGATGGGTTTCCCCCTCGCGGCACCCGCGAGCGGCTACTCCGTCCCGGATCCGGAGTCATATCCGATCGATCTGCGCATCATGGTGCGGCGGGTCAGGGCGTACGAGAACCTGGTCTACATCCTGGCGACCAACAACGGGCCGTCAGGCGACCGTCCGCCGGGGAAAGTGCTGCCGTCCGAGATCATCGACTATCGCGGCCGGGCGCTGGCGACGGGACCGGACGTCGGCGACGAACGGTTCGTGACCGCGGAAATCGACATCGAGGCCCTGCGCAAGGCGCGCACCACGCCGGAGCACATGAACGGCCTCACCCAGGTGCAGGTGGAGATTCACCGCCGCGGCTACAACACCGCGAAGTTCGCCCACATGAACGCCTTCGCCAAGGCGCCGATCAAAGCCCGCGCCGAACAGATGGACACCTTGTTCCGGGCCGAGATCGCCGACCTGGTCCGGCGCGGGGTGTACAAGGCGCCGACGAGCTAAGTGGGCAGGGTAATGGGGGACTAACCCTTTCGAGCCGCCGCGCCATACCTCCGCGCAGTACAGATTCACCCGCCCCGGGCGTATGTTCTTTCTGCGCGGCGACCGGAGCGGAAACCGAACATCCCCCTCCCCCAGCGGAATTCGCCCGATCGCCGCGCCTCCCTTACTCAAGCCCGTCCCAGCCCGCGATGTGTCCCCCACACATCGCGGGTTCGGCTCGCTTGCGCGGGCGGTCCCATGGGCTAGGCTGGGCGTACCCCCGGAATTCCAGTTCAAGCATTTTTCCATGACAGATCAAAGCCAAGCGCCCGCCCAGAAGCAGCAGACCATCCGCTTAAGCGACTACACGCCTTACCCATATAAGGTGGAGGAGATCGCGCTCGCGTTCGACCTGGAGCCGGCGGCCACGCGGGTCCGGGCGGACATCAAGTTCACCTCCGCCCATGACCGGGCCAAGGGGATCAAGGCGCTGACCCTCCAGGGCGAGCACCTGAAGCTGATCTCGGTCGCCCTCAACGGCGTGCCGCTGCAGGCCGGCGACTATGTGCTGACGGACGAAACCCTCACCCTGCCTGTGCCGCCGGCGGCGTTCACGCTGACGACGGAAGTGGAGATCAACCCCGAGGCCAACAAGGCGCTCGAGGGGCTGTATGTGTCGCGCGGGGTGTTCTGCACCCAGTGCGAGGCGGAAGGGTTCCGCCGCATCACCTATTTCCCGGACCGGCCGGACGTGATGACCGTGTTCCGCAACACCATCCGCGCGCCGAAAGCGGCCTGCCCGGTGCTGCTGTCCAACGGCAACCTGGTGCGTAGCGAAGACCTTCCGGACGGACGCCACCTCGCCGAGTGGCACGACCCGTGGCCGAAGCCGTCCTACCTGTTCGCGATGGTGGCGGGCGATCTCGCCAAGGTGTCGGACACCTTCACCACCATGAGCGGGACGAAGGTGGACCTGGGAATCTATGTCGAGCACGGCAAGGCGGACCGCGCGAGCTACGCCATGGGGGCGGTCAAGCGTTCCATGAAGTGGGACGAGGAAGCCTTTGGCCGCGAATACGATCTGGGCATCTTCAACATCGTCGCTGTGTCGGACTTCAACATGGGCGCGATGGAGAACAAGGGCCTCAACATCTTCAACGACCGCTACATCCTGGCGGACTCCGAAACCGCCACGGACATGGACTACTACCTGATCGAGTCCATCATCGGGCACGAGTACTTCCACAACTGGAGCGGCGATCGCGTCACCTGCCGCGACTGGTTCCAGCTGAGCTTGAAGGAAGGCCTGACGGTCTTCCGGGATCAGGAGTTCAGCGGCGATGTGCGCTCCGCCGCGACCAAGCGCATCGACGACGCGGATGGACTGCGCGGCGCGCAGTTCCGCGAGGACAGCGGGCCGCTGGCGCATCCGGTGCGGCCCGAGAGCTATGTCGAGATCAATAACTTCTACACGGCCACCGTGTATCAGAAGGGCGCCGAGGTCATTCGGATGATGAAGACGTTGCTCGGTCCGGCGAAATTCCGGGCGGGCATGGACCTCTACTTCGCGCGTCACGATGGGCAGGCCGTCACCTGCGAAGATTTCGTGGCCGCGATGGAGGACGCGTCAGGCGTCGACCTCGGTCAATTCTTCCTGTGGTACCGCCAAGCCGGCACGCCGACGATCGAGGCGGAGGGAACGCATGACCCCGCCACGCAAACCTACGCCCTCACCCTGCGCCAGAAGCTGCCGCCGACACCGGGGCAAGCCGACAAGGCGCCGATGCATATTCCTTTTGCGGTGGGCCTCCTGAGTCCGGACGGCAGCGATCTTCAGCTGAAGGTGCGTGACGGCAGCGGCCCCGCGATCCCTGCCAACGGCGGCACGGCGGTGCTGCAATTGCGCCAGCCGGAACAAACCTTCACTTTCGAAGGCGTGATGCAGGCGCCGCGCCCGTCGCTCAATCGCGGCTTCTCCGCGCCGGTGATCGTGAAGGCCACGCATCAGGGCAAGCCGCTGCAAAGCAGCGACCGCGCGTTCCTGATGGCGAACGATGCCGACAGCTTCAATCGCTGGGACGCGAAGCAGGATTACGGCTGCGAGGTCATCCTGGCCGCGACGCACGAAGTGCAGCAGGGCAAATCCCCGGCGCCGGACGGTGCGTTCCTGGAGGCCATGGGCGCGATCATCGCGGCGGGCGGCCTCGATCCGCAATTCAAGGCGGCATTGCTGGCATTGCCCGGCGAGGATTACGTCGCCTCGAAGATGGATGTGGAAGACCCGCCGGCGCTGCACAAGGCGCGACGCTGGGTGCAACGCTGCGTCGCCCAGCGCTACGAACTGGAACTGCGCGCGCTGTACGATTCCTTGCGCGAGAACGGGGCCTATGTGCCCGACGCCGCGGGCATGGGGCGACGCTCGCTCAAGAATACCGCGCTCAGCTATCTCGCGAGCCTGGAGACCCCCTCCTCCACGCGGCTGGTGAAGGGCGCCTTCGACGGCGCGGGCAACATGACCGACCGGATGGCCGCGCTCACATACCTTTCGATCCTGGACGCGCCGGAGCGCACCGACGCGCTGGCCGCGTTCTACGCGCGCTTCAAGAGCGATCACCTGGTCGCCAACAAGTGGCTGGCGGTGCAGGCGGCGAGTTCCCTGCCCGGCACGCTGGCCACCGTGAAGACGCTGCTGAGCCACGAGGCGTTCGACCTGAAGAACCCGAACAAGGTGCGCGCGGTGATCGGCACCTTCGCCACCATGAACCCGGTGAACTTCCACGGCAGCGACGGCGGCGGCTACGCCTTCCTCGCGGACCAGATCATCGCCATCGACGGATTCAATCCGCAGACCGCCGCGCGCCTGATCGCGCCGCTGGCACGCTGGAAGCGGTTCGACGCGCAACGTCAAACACATATGAAGCATGCGCTCACACGCATCGCCGGCAAGGCGGGCGTGTCGAACGATGTGGCGGAACTGACCGCGAAAGGACTGGGGGGCTAAGGCATGAAATCCGACCATGGAGCGCCGGGGGGCGCTCCGGCGGACGCGATGGGCGGACTCCAGCACGGCATCAGCATCGCGACCCAGAACTCCGCCGCCGCCTATCGTCTCACGGCGCAGCTGCGGGAAGAGACCCTCATGCTCGCGGGCCGCCAAGCCTGCTGGGCGATGCCCCGCAATCGGCCCGTCGCGGATTTGAGCGAGGTTGAGTTCAAGGTGTTCTCGCAGTGGGGCGAGGACGGAATCATCGAGTGGCTGACGGCGCATATCGAGTTGCCAAATCGGCGGTTCGTCGAATTCGGCGTGGAGAATTTCGAGGAGGCCAATTGCCGGTTCTTGACGCTCAATCGCAACTGGCGCGGCCTGATCATGGACGGCAGCAAGGAGAACATGGATCACGTACGATCCTCTTCCCTGTACTGGAAGCACAATATCACCGCGCTTCACCAGTTCATCACGGTCGAGAATATCAATACCCTCATCACAAACGCCGGTTTCGCGGGACCGCTGGGAATTCTCTCCATCGATATCGACGGCAACGACTATTGGATCTGGGAAGCGACCACGGCGGTGAATCCGGCAATCATCAGCTGCGAGTACAACGCGATCCTGGGCGACACTCAGCCCATTTCGGTGCCCTATGACGCAGCGTTCCGGGCAGGAACCGTGCATCATGGCCACTACCAAGGCTGTTCGATCGCGGCGTTGCGCCATCTCGCCGAACGGCGCGGCTATGAGTTCGTGGGGACGAATTCGAATGGCATCAACGCATTCTTCGTACGCAAGGACCTCGCCCCGCCGGTGTTGAGCCTTGTGCGAAATCGCCGCGCCTTCCCATCGACGGTGCGCGATCCGCGCCCAAACCAGAATGGTCCCGGCTATGTTGGCGGTGCCGCGCGGCTGAGCTTGATCCGCGACCTTCCGGTCGTGAACGTCGTCACGGGACGTAGCCTCGCCATCGGCGAGATCGAGAAGCCTTATAGCGAGACATGGCTGAAGGAAATGGACTAGCGCAGGCTGAAATACCTATGTCGCGCCGCAATTCGACGCCGCTCATACGGACGGAGCAGTCGAAATTCGTCTGAGTTATGATACATACTGCCAAGGGGGTCCGCGCGGCGACATCGCGGTGTGCGCCCTTCCATGACTTGAAATTGCCCACTCCGCCCCATGCCCGACGACGTAACAAGCCCACCGACACCCATCACCCAGACGCGCTTCCTGGTGGTCGACTCTGACCCGCGCGTGGCCGAGGCGATGCGGCGATTCCTCCTCGCCGAGAATGCGCCGCGAGTGCAAGTTGCTCATTCGGTGATCATCGCGCTGCGGATCCTTCAGGACCGGAACACACCCATCGACTGCGTGATCTGCGCGCATAGGCCGGAGACGCTGTCCGGGGTCGACTTCCTTCAGGGCCTGCGCGCCGGACGCTGGGGCGGTCTGTCGCTTCAGAATGTCAAGTTCATCATCATGTTGCCCGCGCTCGACAATCAGGCGCTGGTGCTGGCCGAGCACGCGCGCGCGACCGGCTACATCATCGGCGGGCTGGATAAGAAGAACGTTCGCCAGTCGATCATCACCGCGCTCGATCCGAAGGGACGCAACAGGCCCGCGGCGAACTTCAAAGTCATGCCGTTGCGCGCGGGCGAGTCCGATCTTGTGATCGCGCTGTTCCCGCCCGTGTTCGGCCGCTGGCCGATCGAGAAGCAACAGCGCGCGATGAACGCCGTCGCGGCCGCGACAGTGGAGGAAGGCATCAACGGCGCCCTCGCGGTGGTTTACCCGCCCGACGAGGGCGGTTCGGCGTACATGGCGCCGCCGGTGTTCCACCGCTTTATGTCCAAGATGACGGTTGAGTTCGTCGAGAAACTGCCGAGCAAGGCGCTCTATGTCGCATGGCCCGATGGCGACCCCGCCGACGCACCGAGATTCCTGTCGCTGGCGGATGCGCTGCCGGAAGAGCCGGCCGCGCCACTGCCGCTGTTCGACGAAGAGGACACCGAGGAAGCTAAGGACCGCCGGCGCGACATTCCGCAGAAGCAGGAGCGCGATTTTGCCCGGGGACTGACGGACGACGACATTCGCAATGTCGCGCTGGCGTTCAAGGAGATGGGCGCGCCGAAATTCTTGCAACGGTTCGTGCGCCACCAGGCGATCTCTCTGCAGGGGCAATCGCTCACGCCGATGATGCGCGAGTTCTATGTCAGCATCGAACAGCTTCGGGCCACGTTCTTCCCGGGTGTGGAGATGCGCGGATCGAACAAGGCGTTCCAGTCACTCACCCATATGCTCGATCAGCTGATGCTGCGCTCCCTGCCGCACCTGCCGCTAGGCGGCCTGCCCTGCTCGATCAACCTCAACATCCATTCGATCTTGAGCAAGTCGTTCGAGACCATGCTGCAGAACACGCAAGCCGACTTGCTGACGTTCGAGATCCCGCAGCCGTCGATCATTCCCCACTTCGCCGAGTTCAAGCGGGCACGCGACCTGATCGTCGGCCACGGCGGCAAGATCGCGGTGGATCAAATCTTCCCGGACACCATCGGCGCTCTCAACCTCGCGGAAGCCGGCGCGGACTTCGCCAAGCTCCATTGGAAGGGCGACCTGAAGAAGCTCCGCCGGACGCATCGCGACTTCATGAGAAAGACCATCGACAACGGCACGACCATGGTCATGAGCCGGGTCGACGATCCGGTCGCCTTCGAGGTCGGTCAGGAATTCGGCATCCGGAATTTCCAGGGCTTCCTGATCGACCAGATGGCGGGGAAGTAGAGCGCGCAAGGCCACTCACCTGTCATCCCGGACAAGGCGCGTAGCGGCGCGATCCGGGATCCAGGGTAACAACAATGGTCAGCGTTTCGGACCCTGGACCCCGGATCGCGGCGCGCAAGCGCGCCTTGTCCGGGGTGACAGCGGTGCGTGTTATCCCCGCGCCTTCTCAAAGCGGATCGCACCGGGCGTGACCGGGGCAGCATCCACAACGCGCTGGAAGCCCGCCTTCTCAAGCACGCGGATCGAGGGGATCAGCGTCTCGAAGGTTTCCGCGACGACCGTGCGCACGCGCGGGTTTTGGAACGCGAAGTTGACGAGCATGCGCGTTGCTTCCGTGGCAAAGCCGCGTCGCTGGGCGGACGGCAGGACGGAGTAGCCGAACATGACCTGGCCCGCGTCGTCGGGCGACCCGCCGAAGCCGATGATGCCGGCGAGACGCGGCATGGCACCCGTCGCATCGAGGATGTACCAGGTGCTCCAGCCCACCGCGTCAGGGCGATCCGTCAGCAGCTTGAGGCAGCGTTCGACGTCGTCGCGTTCGAGCAGGTCCGGCGGCCAGTGGTCGGGCGGCGCGGCACCGAGTGCCACAGCGAGCGGCGCGGCCGATGAAGCATCGAATGCCGCCAGGTCGGCGTGGAGAAGATCGAGCGTCGCAGGCACGAGAATAAGGCGCGGGCCGCGCAGGCGCGATGCCTGCCCGCCCGTGTGAAGGCGTTCCATGATGGTCAAGGTTCCGTCTGTTCTTGAATAAGGGACAAGAAGCGCCGGGATCGGCGCAGCAAAAGCTCAGACGCGGGTATCGGCGGTAAACAGCGGCGCCTCGGGTATGGACGCTCAGGATGAGCGAACGGGCGGGGATATACCCGCTTTTGTCATCCCAGCCAAGGTGCGGAGCACCGCGAGCCGGGATCCAGGGTTACAAGCTTGGGCAGCGTTTCGTTACCCTGGACCCCGGATCGCGGCGCGCAAGCGCGCGCCTTGTCCGGGGTGACGAGGGTGGGGGTGAAAGGTCCCGCCCCTATTCCTTCTTCTCTTGGGTGGTCGTGGTCGTGGTGGATGTGGTGTCACCCGTCACGGGGGAGATGGTTTTCTGCTGGGTGGTGGTTTCCTTGACGGTGGTCTTGTCGTTGTCGCAGGCGGCGAGCATGGAGGCGCCGGCAAGCAGGCTCGCAGCGAGGAAGATGGGACGGGTCATGGTTGGCTCCTGAAGGATGTTGCGGGGATCAAACCCCGGCCAGGCCGACAGGTTGCGAAGCGAAGCGCGCCGCCCAAAGCAAAACGCCGCCCGCTTTGCAGCGGACGGCGTTTCAATAGGTGAACCGGTGCGGCGGTTAGGCGCCGCGCGGCTTTTCGACTTCGCGGGTGAAGACGGTGAACACGCGCTGGATGAAGTCGTCGCGCTCGCTATCCCACTTCGCCAGTTCCTTTTCGGACGGCTGGTAGGCATCGATCGCGGCCTGCGTGACCTGCTTCTTATTTTCCAGGAGGCTCTCGACCACCATCTGGCGGCGCTTCAAGGCCCAGAATTCCGTGCCCATCTGGAGCATCGCGCTCATCAGGTTGTCGACGTGCGGGCTGTCCGTGTAGACGGACTTGTCCCAGGCGCCCTTGATGGCGGGGACGGTAAACTCTTCGCGGGACTTCGCGTCCTTTTTGGCTTCGGCCATGATCGTGCTCCCGAATGAACTGGCGGCAGTTTGAGCCGAAGCGGCGTTTCGGGCAAGCCCCACCCCAGGGCAAACGCAACCGTTTCGCCCGCCTTTTGAGGCCGCCTCCCTTAGTTGTGTCTTGGCGCGCGGACGCCCTCTTCCCAGCTGTCATCACGCCGAAATTTCGGTACTCTTGCACATAGGGCCGGTGACGATCGGTCCACGATTTGATCCCCTGAGGGAGTACAGACCGATGACGATGGAACGCAGAACCCTTCTCGCCAGCTCCGCCGCCCTGGCGACCGCAGCCGCGACCGGCACGGCGCACGCCGCCGGCGAAACCGTCGATGTGAAGATGGACCCGTGGAACCAGCCGCCGGAAGTGCTGAAGAAGCGCTATCAGCGTCTGGAGAAGCAGGACGACGAAGCGCGCCAGCACTTCACGCGCGGCCTCGCGAAGGTTCTCGGCCAAGACGGCCAGCGCAAGGAAGCGCGCGATGCGACCATGGCGTTCCTGGAAGCCCACGGCGAAGGCGGCAACAAGCCGACATCGAAGGACATGGAAGAGTGCTTCACGCTGATGTGCAAGCATCCGGCCTACGCCGCGCGCACGCGCCTGGTCCGCACGAATTTCCACATCCACTGGGACAATCCGCGCCGCGCGTTCTATCGCGACTACGACAAGTACATGGCCGCGATGGAAGCCACCGATAAGGCGGGCCCCGGCTCCCTCGAACTGAACCCGAGCATGGCGATCCCGGAATACACCAAGTACGAAATCCACTCGCAGCCGGGCGGCTACGTCGGCGACCCGTTCGCCGGCTGGATTTATGACTACGGCCACTACTCCGGCACCGACGCCCTGATGGACATGGGCCGCGCGGTGTCCTACGCCCAGGCCATCCGCAAGCCGGAAGACGGCCGCGTGATGCGCATCCTCGACATCGGCTGCTCGATGGGCCACGGCACCCAGGCGATCAAGGAACGCTTCCCGAACGCGGAAGTGTATGGCCTGGACGTCGCCGCGCCGCTGGTGCGTTACGCCCACTATCGCGCCGTGAAGCGCGGCCTGGACATCAAGTATGTGCAGCGGCTGGCGGAAGACACCAAGTTCCCGGACAACTACTTCGACATCGTCGCGGACTGCATCGTGTTCCACGAAGTGACGCCGCAGGCGGCGAAGAAGATCGTGGCGGAAGCGCACCGCATCCTGCGTCCGGGCGGTGTGTTCCACCATGCCGACATCGTCACCGAAGGCCAGCCGGGCTTCCGCACACCGCAGTCGGTCACGGAAAAGGCCGGCCTGTTCACCAACCACCGTGAAAACATCGAGCCGTGGTGGCCGATGTACACGGAGAGCAACTTCCCCGAAGTGATGCGTTCCGCCGGATTCAAGGTGGTGAGCGACCATGCGCCCACCACGCAAGGCCCCGAACGCCGCGGCGGCTTCCCGCCGCTCGCGGGCATCAAGCAGGCTTAAGTTTCACGCGAGAGATCGCGGAGACGAAGAAGGGAGGCCAGAAATGGCCTCCCTTCTTCATTTGTGCACGATCCGCCGCAGAGAGCGCATCAAACCGGGCGATCACCCGATTCGCCTCCCAAGCGTGTTCGGCCCCTACTTCTGCGCCACCGCCACGAAGTCCGCCTTGCCGGTGTCGAGCACCAGGGTGCGTTCGAACGAGACGTAGTGGAAACGCTGGGAGGTATAGCCGGCGTGGATCGAGAAGCCGACCGTGTAAGTCTTGCCGGGCTTGAAGTCCTTGTAGCCCGGACCGGCGGAAAGCTTGCGCGCGAAGGTGACGGTGGTGGCACCCTTGGCGTCGGTCGTCACCGTGGCGCTGACCATGGGCTTCGCATTCTCCACCCGCTTCTCCAGCACCGTGCCGTCCACCACTTGCACCGGGGCGCCGGGCTTGAGGCGGGCTTGCCAGTATTCCATGCCCTTCCCGCCGGTGCGCATCTGCGCGATGTCGGGTGCCGCGATCAGAAGGTCGCTCGGCCGCCCAGGCGCGTTGGCAGGCACGCGGGTGTCGGGGATGTACTTCGTCATCTCCTGCGTCACGCCGTTCATGCTGCTCAGGTTGCTGTGGCAGGTGATCCAGCAGCCGGCGCGGGCCGCTTCGCGGATGCTGCCGTCGTCGAACATCATGGCGACCTTGGTTTCGAAATCCTTGTCCATCATGGAGTTCGGCTGGGTGCCCGGCGCGAAGGTGAGTTGCACGTAGATGTTCTCCACATCGTGGGCGGTCTTCACCGCCACCTTGATGAACGGCGGCTTGTTGGCGATGGGGCGCGGCTCGATGTAGCCCTTGATCTGGGTCAGGTGCATGCCCATCGGGCCTTCGTCGATATTGCCGTGACAGGAGAAGCAGGTCTTGCCGTCCGCATACCCGCGCTGACCGGTGTGCTGGCCAGGCGTGAACAGGCGCTCCCAGGTAAAGGTGGCGGGATAGAACACCGTGATGTCCTTGGCCGGCACCTTGGCCCATTTGATCTCAGCCTGAGCGGCCGATGCCCATATGACCGTGCAAAGCGCGAGCACGGCTGAAATTGCCGCTCGCCCGGCGCGCATCCGCCGATTATCTTGCGCGGCATGACCACGCCCGTGAAATATGGAACCGTCGCGATCGCTCTGCATTGGGGGATTGCCGTCCTTATAATATTTGCCGTCTCGACCGGTCTTGTGACCGCGAGCGCGGATGATGCCACATCCACGCAAGAGGGACTGAAATTCCATCAGTCCTACGGTATCGTGATCTTCGCGCTGGCCGTTGTGCGAGCGGTGTGGCGGCTGACACACCCGGCGCCCCCCCTGCCCGCCGACACAAAGCCCATCCAGCGAATCGCGGCAGTCGTGACGCATACAACGCTGTACTTGATACTGCTGCTGATGCCGCTGCTGGGCTACACAAGCCTCGCGGCGCGGGGCCGGACCGTGAGTTTCGCCGGCCTGGTCGATTTGCCGAACGTGCTGCCGCTGAGCTTCAAGCTCGCCTCACAATCGCTCGATCTGCACCGCACGGGCGGATACGTGCTCTACGCGCTGGTGGCGCTGCACATCGGCGCGGCGCTGTATCACCGCTTCGCCCTGAATGACGGCGTGCTGGGGCGCATGTGGCCGTCAAAGCGGGCCGCTTGACGACTAAGCCCGTATGACGGGCTCTGGTGCGCCGAGGTCGTGTAAAGTGATTGAGCTGACGGTGCGGGGGCTAACATGCGCGGCATTCTTCTCGGTGTAACGCTTGCGACGATCACAGCAACGTCTGCCCTCGCCATCGACTACGCCAAGGACGGCGCGCTGGTCGCCCCCGACTTTCGCGAATGGGTGTTCCTCACCGCGAGCCTCGACTTGAACTACAACGAGCCGGTGCCGGGCGCCGCGGCGCCGGCGAAATCCCAGCTCGACAACGTGTTCGTCAATCCGGAGGCCTACAAGGTCTTCATGAAGACCGGTACATGGCCGGACAAGACCGTGATGGTGAAAGAGAACCGCCACGCCATGCCCTCCGCAGATGAGATCGGAAAATCCGGCAAGGTGCAGGACGCCGTCATCAGTGTGGAGTTCCACGTGAAAGATGAGACGCGCTATCCGGGAGATGGGTGGGCGTTCTTCTTCTCGAACGGCAAGGTGCCAACCGCCCGCTATGCCGCGCGCGGGGCGTCTTGCTATACGTGCCACGAGGAACACGCCAAGGTGGACACCACCTTCGTGCAATTCTATCCGACGCTCATCGACGTCGCGAAGGCGCACAAGACCTTCAAGGGCGACTAGCTCACAAACGTCCCCAGCGCATACCGGCGCGTGAGGAGAGAGATCGCGACGATGGCCGTGGCGATGGCGCCGAGGCCGGCCCATTGCAGCGGCGTCGGCGGTTCGCCGCGCACGTCCGTACCGAGCGCCGCATCCCACTTCGTCACACCGACCTGACGCAGTTGATGGCAGGCGACAATCTGCGTGACGTAGGCCACGACGGGTAATCCAAGGCCGAGCCCGTGGTACGCCACGCGATAGCTGCGCCGCAGCGCCGTCTCGAAAGAGAGCTTCGCGCCGTGCGCGTCCCGCACGGCAAGACCCGCCAGCGCTTTTCCGGGCGTGGTGCCCCAGGTACTGAGCAATCCCGCTTCGGGAATCGGCGTCAGGCAGATCAGCAAGATCACCCACAGGACCTGCCACACGGGCATGGGCATCGCCATGCCAAGAGCGCCGAGGGTGGGCGCGGAGAATCCCGCCGCGAACATCAGCGCGAGCACGAACGGCAGTCCGACGAACAGCAAATCGATCCAGCGCGCGACAAGGCGCAGGGCGATTCGCGGCCAGGGCAAGATGGGCGTGGCGCTCATGGTTCGTCGCGCCGAGCCGAGAGGACCATCTGCCGCAAGGCGCCCGTGCGCGCTTCCGGACCCGCGTCGGCGAGATTGGCCAAGACCGCAAGCCCATGCGCGCAGGCGGCACCCGGCACAGCGTTGGTGTCCGGCACTTGGGCAACCGCGGCAGCGTTCGCCTGTGACAGCACGTGGGAGAAGCCGTCGCGCTTGATCGCCGCGTCGGTAGCCGCGGCGGGCATCACGGCGACTTCGGCGAGGGTCGCGATCCAGTGACGATAGGCCGGCAGCGCCGCGACCTTGTCGAGCACGTTCGGATCGAGCTTCTGATTGAGCGTGACATAGCCGCAGGCTTCCGGTGCGTCCGCTTGCGCCGCGGCAAGCACGGCGCCGTAGCTCTCCGCCCAGCGCACGACCCACGCGTCGTCGGCCGCATTCATGCCGTCCGCCATCGCATGTTGGAGGGCGGCTTCCACCACCGGCACCATGGCGGTGCGGCTGCGCAGCCGGTCCATGCGTGCGGCATAGGCGTCGAGCGCCGGCGATCCCGCCCGCTCCAGCGCCGTGAAGAACTCGCGGAACGGCGCGAGGCGGCCGGTGAGCGAGCGTGCCAGCACCTCGTGGCGCCAGCCGGCGGCATCGACCTGACGGCCGCCATCGGTGATCAGTGTGGTGATGAAATTCTGCGCGAACAACTCCGTCGGCGAAGGATGCATGAGATCGTCGCCGCCCACGCGGGCGAAGATGCGGTCCGCGTAGGGCTTGTGGACGCCGTGGGCGACATAGAATTGCCAGAGGGTATCGTCCGCGGGCTTCGTGGGGGCCTGCTCCATGATGCGCATCCACGCCGGCGCGTCGGACGCGAACGCGCCGCGATGCAGACCGATGTCGGTGTTCTCATCGACAATGCGCGTTTGGCCCGCCAACAGGATCACCGTGCAGGCACTGGCGCAGACATCGGAAGCTTCCACGGTCACGTCACCGCGTGCTTCCAGATAGGCGGCCGCCGCGAGACCTTCATCCAGGCGGCCGCCGAGGCTTGTGATCTGGAGCGTGGCGGCGGTGGGATTGTCCGCGAAGGCTTGCTTGAGGTCGTCGGCAAAGCCGACACGGATATCGCCGACGAAACGGATCGCGCGGCCCTCCTCGGCGACGACAAAAGCGTCGTCGTCCCCCACGTCGTCGACGCGGCTGAATTCGATCATGCGGAACGTCTGGTAAGCGTCGAACACGCCGACCAGGCGCAGAGGGATGTAAGCGCAAAGACCCAAAGTCACTAAGAGCGCCGTGCGAGGCGCAGCGCTTTGAAACCCGTGACGGCGCGCCGCCCGGCTCAGGACCACCGCCTGCCACGCCAGGAGCAGGACGCAGGGCAGAAGCCAGACCGCCCCGGCGCGCAACGCGCCCAAGGCCGTGTCCGGCCAGGCTTCCGCCCGGGATCCCATATAAAGGAGGCCGAGGCCCGCGGCCCAGAGCATGGCTCCATGCAGCCACACCGCGCGCCAAAGCGGCATGCGGCCATTCCAGGCATCGGACAGCGGGCGCGGCAAGGACAACGAAGCGGGCAATGTCACTGTGTTCCCCCCGTGACAATCTAGGGAAGCCGCGCGCCGCATGCTCTTACTTCTTGGAAACCCATACGAAATAAGCACGCGTCTTCAACTTCCAAGCGGAAGAGAGATGCGTCTACGTGCGCGCTGCGCGTGATCGCTGACTTGAAAGCAAGTTTCGTATTGCGCGCTACGCTTCCGCCGCCTTCTTGAGATCGGCGAGACCTTTGACGAAGTCATTGCCGACCATCTTGTCCATGCTGATGACCGTGTGCATCACCTTGGCGAAGAGCGGGCATGGGCCGAACATCGCCCAGGTCACCTCGGTCGCGTTGCCGTTCGGGGTGAAGGTGAACTCCGCCGTGTTGTGCGCCTTGAACGGCGCAGTGAACACCAGATCGACGACGGTCTTGCCGGGCGTTACTTCAAGAACTTCCATGTGGCCGGATCCGATGTTCTTGTTTCCGGACCAGGCGTACTTCGCCCCCGGGCCGCTCACTGGACCGTCGAAAGTCCGCTGCATGTTCGGGTCCTTGTTTTCGTAAGGCGACCAAACGGGCCAGCGGTGAAAATCATTGATGAAGCCGGCGATCTTCTCCGGCGGCGCATTGATGACGGCTTTCTTCTCGATGCGGAAGATATCCGGCTTTTGGGACGCCACGATCAGAAGCACCGCAATCGCAGCGGCAATAACGATCACTACGGTCAGCATCTTCCCCTCCTGGAAAATCAGTCGTCGATGGCTTGATAGGCGAGCGTGAGAAAGTCCTCGATGATCGCCGTGTCATCCGGTGCGTTCATCATGCGTTGCGTGAGCAGGAGGCACACCATGTCCTCGCGCGGATCGGAGAACCATGCGGTGCCGAGCCCGCCAATCCAACCGTAACGTCCAGGTGTCGCTGAAATGTCATTTCGGCGGGTGGTCACCGAAACGCCAAAGCCCCACCCGTTCGCGTCCCAGAACCCCGGCGAGAACGGCCACGCGTTTTTCTGCGCTTGCGTGATGTGGTCCATGCACATGAGTTCCACCGTCGGCCGCGCGAGGATGCGTTTGCGTCCGTGGCGGCCCTGGTTCAGCAGCATCAGGGCGAACGTCAGGAAGTCGTCGGCGGTTGACGCCAGTTCGGAAGGAAACACGGGCGCGCTGCCGTAATGTCCGCCGCGCGCGGAGTCATAGACCGCGAGTCCGCCCTTGGCGTCGCGTTTGTAGGCGGTGGACAACCGATCGAGCTTTCCGGCCGTCACACTGAACGCCGTGTCTTTCATCGCGAGCGGCGAGAAGATGCGTTCGGTGAGGAATTCCTCGAGGGGTTCATCGGCGACGCGCGCCAGCAGGACCGAAAGGACGTCAAAGCCCGTGTGGTACAGCCAGCCCTCCCCCGGCTGGTGCGCGAGCGGCACGCTGCCGATGTGGCGCATGAATTCGTCCGGCGCCCAGGGAACCGGATCCGGCCCCGGCGCGATTTCCGCCTTCGCCATCGCGTGCTGGATCGGATAACTGTCCGGCGGCGCCATGATCGCGCCGAGCCCCATGCGCAGGGTCAGCAGGTCGCGCAGCGTGACGGCGCGTTTCGCGGGCACGACGTCATCAAGTTCGCTCGCGAGCGACCGCAGGACCTTGCGGTTGGCGAGTTCCGGGAGCCAGGGATCGAGCGGCGCATCGAGCTTGAGGCGTCCCTCCTCCACCAGAATCATCGCCGCCGCCGCGAGCACGCCCTTGGTCATGGACATGACGCGGAAGATCGTGTCGCCGCGCATGGGCTTACGGGAGTCGAGATCGCGCACGCCGGCGGTGCCTACATGCACCTCGCCATGGCGGCAGATGAGACTCACAACGCCAGCGACCTCGCCGCGCTCGACATAGCTCCGCATCGCGTCGCTGACGCGGGACAGACGGGTTTTGGAAAGGCCGCTGGCGCTCATGAGAGAATCAGCTCGTCGCGCGAGGACGCGGATCCTCGACGCCGATATAAGACACGGGCGGCGTATGCTTTTTGAAAAGCGTGCGCATTTCGGAACCAAGGCGGCGGAATAAGGCGGGCGTCAGGGCAAGATATCCTTCGGTGCGCATGGCGCCGACGATGTTAACGGTCTTGCCCATGATGTCGAGCATCTCGCGTCCCGGCCCGCCCATCAGCCCCAGGGCGCATGGACCAAGATGCATCACCGTGCGCACCCGGCCCTTGTAGTTGACCTCCATGAGCCATCGATCCCCGTCGTTCTGGAGATCCAAGGCCGATTGCACGGCCCTGTCGGCATCCACGTCACGAAAGGCGAACAATCCCGCGTCGCCGGCGGTCTTGATAAGAATGCCGCCGGCGGCGTGGAATAGCTGGCCGGCGAAGGCGTGATAACGCGTCATCACGTCGAGTACTTCCAATGGCGTCGCGCGCTGACCGAACGCCGTGTAGTTCGTAAGATCGTACATGCCGACAACGAGTTCAGCCTCGGTCGGCGTGCGCATGTCTGTCCAGTACGACATGGCTATTCCTTCCCTTATTTCTGGGTTCACAGCCGGCCCATGATCCCGAACCTCGGGCTCCGGCAGTACGGGAGGAAGTCGCCGGTCCACTCCCCCGGCAGTTGGCCAAGCATGCCGGGAGCAAGCCGGCGTCGTCAAGAGACGCGCGTCGCCAACTTTATTCGTAGGCGTGGGTGGTGTCGGGCGCAGCCTGCATCTGCTTGGGCTTGCGCAGGAGAAATACCAACGGCATCACCGCCGCGGTCACCCAGGCCATCGCCACGAAGTCATCGACATAGCCTGCCATCGCGGCTTGGCGACCGATCTCACGTTCGATCAAGCCCAAGGCTGCCGCCGGATTCAATGCACCTAGCGACTCAGCAAATGCGCGCGCGCTTTGGCTGAAGGGGTTGATGTGCTCGGACAGGACCGCGTGATAGGTCTGGGTGTTCCGCGCGAGCAACGCCACGACCACCGAGATTCCGACACTGTTGCCGACATTGCGCATCAGATGGAACAGCGACGCCGCCTCCGTGACGAACCTGCGTTCCAATGTGGCGAAGGCGAGCGTGCTGACGGGGACGAACAACATACCCATGCCGATGCCCTGGATGAAACCCGCGAAGCCGATCGAGAAGGCGGATGAATCGAGCGTGAGCACGGTCATCTGCCAGAGCGAGAAGACGTTAAGTCCAAGTCCGAACATGATCATGATGCGCAGGTCGATCTTTTGCCCAAGCCGTCCCATGATCGCCATCGCGACCATGGTGCCGAGGCCGCGCGGCGCCATAATCCACCCAGAGTCGAGCACGGGATAGCCCATAACGGATTGCAGCATGGTGGGGATGAGCACCATCGAGGCCAGGGGCACTGCGCCCATCAGGAACATGATGACCAGTCCGCCGATGTAGTTGATGTCGCGGAAGGGACGCGAGCTGATGAACGGACGGTCGGTGGTGCGGATGTGAACGATGAACAGGTAGAGGCCCAGCAACGCGATCGCGCTTTCGATCACGATCTCGCCGGACTCGAACCAATCGAGCGTCTGGCCGCGGTCGAGCATCAACTGCAACGCAGCGATGCCGATGGCGAGATAGGCGAACCCCTGCAAGTCGAAATAGTGATTGGGCTTGTGTTCATCCGGCGGCAGCATGGCGGCGATGCCTGAGACCGCGATGATGCCGAAGGGAACGTTGATCAGGAACACCCAACGCCAGTTGTAGAGCTCCGTGAGGTAGCCGCCGAGCGTGGGGCCGATAATGGGACCCACCATCACCCCCATGCCCCACAGAGCCATCGCTTGGCCGCGTTTCTCGATCGGATAGATATCCATCATCACCGATTGGGCGAGCGGAACGAGGCCCGCGCCGCAGAACCCCTGCATCAAGCGGAATGCGACGATTTCGGGAAGTGAGGTGGCGACGCCGCACAACACCGACGCAATCGTGAAGCCGATCACCGACGCCAGCAGCACACGCTTGCGGCCGAACCGCTCGGTAAAGAAGCTGGTGAGCGCAAGGCCAATGGCGGCGGCCACGACATAGGACGTCACCACCCAGGAGATTTGATCCTGCGCAGCGTTGAGGGCGCCTTGCATGTGCGGCAAGGCGACGTTGGCGATGGTCGCGTCCAGCGCCTGCATCGTGGTCGACAGAATCACCGCGCAGGTCAGAAACGCACGCTGTGTGCCGGTGACATTCAGCATGACAGCGCTACTTGGCGCCGAGCCAGCGCTCGTAGCGGCGATGGCCGGAATCGATCTCCGCCACCACGCTCATGCCGGCGCGCAACACCGGCGCCTTGTCCGGCTCTTCGTCGATGGCGATGCGCACGGGGATGCGCTGCACAACCTTCACCCAGTTGCCGTTGGAATTCTGCGCAGGCAGCAAAGAAAACTCGCCACCCCCGGCTTGGGCGATGCTTTCGAGATGGGCTTTAAACGTGCGACCCGGATAGGCGTCGACGCTCACCGTCGCCGGCTGGCCCGGGTGCAGATAGGTCAGCTGGGTTTCCTTGAAGTTCGCGTCGATCCAGGTCGTCGTGGACACGACACTCAAGAGCGGCACACCGGTTCGGGCATAGTCGCCGATCTTGGGCAGGCGCGAGACGATGCCGTCGAACGGCGCGGTGATAGTGGCCGTATCGATGAAGTGCTGCGCGCCGGCGAGTTGCGCGACGGCGGCTTGATAGCTGGGATGCTGTTCCACCGGCAGATCCGGGTTGCCCTGAAGCTTCGCGAGGATTTCGGCCTGCTCCTGCTTCAGGAGCGCGATGCGCTGCTGGGCGGAGTCATAGGCGTGGCGCACCTCGTCCAGTTTCTGCTGCGACACATAGCGGCCAGGGCCGAGGGCGGCCTGGCGCTTGAGTTCCTTGTCCGCGAAGGCGACATCCGTTTGCGCAATGCGCAGGGATTCCTGCTTCTGACGGTATTGCGCGCGATCGGCTTCCACACCCGACACCGCGCTCTTCATGTTCGCCTGCGCGAGTGCGACGGCAAAGTGGTAGTTGGTGTCGTCCACCTTGATCAGCGGTTGACCCTTCTTCACCACCTGGTTCTCCGCCACCATCACGTCCTTCACCGCGCCCGAGATATCCGGGCTCAAGGATGCGATGTCGGATTTGACGTAGGCGTTATCGGTATCGATGAAGCGACCGCTCCACAGAAAGGCCAAGCCGCCCGCAATGATGGCCGCGGCCGGAATGAAGAACATCAGGACGCGCCGCACCTGCTTCGTTCGGACCGGGCCGCTGGCCGCGCTGGATGACTCGTCTTGAAGGGAAATGTTGCGTTCGACTTTCATGGTTACCTCGCCGCCCGTGCGGCAGTCGCTGTCGGTTCAGCGTCCTCGCTGTTCTCAATGTTGTTTCGGACCCGCTGCAGGAGACTGAGCAACGTCTTCTGCTCCGCCACCGACAATCCCTGCAAAGCAATCTCGTTGAATTCCGCGGCGCGGGTGCGCAACTGCACGAGTTGGGGCTGCACCGCTTCCGTCAGATATAACTTTACGGCGCGACGGTCGGCCGGGTCCGGGCGCCGTTCGACCAGGCTCGCGGCTTCCAGACGGTCGATCAGGCGGCCGACCGAGATCGGCTGCATTTCGAGAATGTCTGCGAGACGCGTCTGGCTGATGCCTTCGTTGCGGCTGAGATGCCAGAGCGCGCGCCACTGTTCGTGTGTGAAGCCAGAATGACGCGCCTTGGCGTCGAAGCCGCGGCGCAGGCTGCGCGCGATCTCGTGAATCTCAAGGCCGACCGGGAACGGATGCGGTTGGGTTGTCATGCCGGCCGATATACAAGCCGACGATATAATATACAATGCTTACTACTTTGCACGCGGCGCATGGCCGCCATGCGTCAGGCGGCGGCGTATCGCTTCGCCAGTGCCGGGACGTAAGATACTGTTTTAGAACGTATTTTGGCCCCGGCGGATTCCGCCGCGCTGAGCACGTCCTCCATGTCGCCGCAGTAGCTGGCGAACTCCTCCTCGTAGTTCCGGCGCCAGAAGCCAGGGTGGACCCGGTAGGTGACCGACATCTTGCTCATGTATTCGCCCTCGTTGGCGTGGCTCCAGGGCTTGGTGGCTTGGGCAAAGGGCATGCCGTCGCAACCGTAGACGTCGACCTGCTTGCTCAGGGTGAAACACACCGGGAGGACCAGCATCGTGAAGATGTTGGCGGTCGCGGCGACGACAAACTCCTGACGGAGATCGATGTTGAATTTCGCGCGGCGGTCTAGGCCGACGCCGATGACGCGATCGTGGGCTTCCGGCGGGAGCACGGCCTTGAAGTACGGCAGGTAGCCCAGCTGGGTGATGAGCACTCGCTTCTCGTCCCGCATCGCGTTCGCAAGATCGGCGCGGAAACGGCCGGCATAAAGCGATGCGCCGCAGTGTTGGATCGGATCCCCGCAGAACAGAAGTTCGGGCCTGAGGAAATCGAGTGCCGCCTGATCGCCGATGGTGGAGTTGCATACCGCGCGTAAAGAAGCGCCCGGTTCACGGCGCTCTTTCACTACTGCCGCCAAGGACGGGCCGTTTCCAAAAGCGGCGATGGAGCGGTCGCGCCAGTCGACCATGCGCCGGAAGAACACAGCGGATGAGTCCAGCAACATCTTGTTCAGCGCGTCGTCCGGGAAAAGCCGATAAACGAAGCTGATGACTTCCAGAGTCTCCTGCTGCACGGTCTCCGGATCGGCGAACACGACTTCCGCGCCGGTGCGCGCCGCGATCGCCTGCGCCTCGGCGAGATGTTCCGGGTTGGCGGTGGACCAGACGATGATTCCTTTGAGCGGCGTGGCGTGCGCTTTCGCCGCATCCGCCGTGGCGAACTGCACTTTGCCGGTGTAGCGCGGCGCATAGTCGGCGATTGCCGGGTCGAAGTCCCGGCTCATGAACACCTTGGCCATGTCGAGCGCCTGATCGACATCGAGCAGCGCGAAATCGTCGCCGCCGTAGGGAAAAATCACGCTGCCGATGCGGTCCAGCGCCGGCAGGAAGTTCCAGAGCGTGCGGTAGAACTGATCGTAGAGCCGCGGGCGGTCCGGAAACGGCGGATAGAACAGGATGTCGGCCATCGCGACGCATGCCCCCAAGCTGTTGACGACATTATAAGAAATCCGCCCAGGCGAACAGCACGCTTGCCGATGATTTTCCGCTTGCGATACATACCAACCGGTTGGTATGTATGAGCCATGAGGAAGACGACAACCCTGCCCCGCGAGACCGCGAAGACGAAGCTGCTCAACGCGGCGCTGACGGTCGTGCGCACCAAAGGCTACAGCGCCACCACGGTCGATGATTTGTGCGCTGCCGCCGGCGTGACCAAGGGAGCATTCTTCCATCACTTCGCCAGCAAGGAAGGCCTCGCGGTCGCCGCCGCAAACTACTGGTCCGACATCACTGGCGCCTTGTTCGCCTCCGCGCCCTACCACGTGCACAAGAATCCCCTCGACCGCGTGCTCGGCTACATCGATTTCCGCGGCGCGCTTTTGCTTGGCGAGGTCCCCGAGTTCACCTGCCTCGTCGGCACGATGGTGCAGGAGACTTACGACAGCAGCCCTGCCATCCGCGCCGCCTGCGAGGCGAGCATCTCCCGCCATGCCGCGACGCTGGAGGCGGACATCGCCGCAGCGATCAAATCATACGGCGTGAAGAACGTGACGGCCGCCTCCCTCTCCCTGCATACGCAAGCCGTGCTGCAGGGCGCTTTCATTCTCGCTAAGGCAAAAGGCGGACCGGCAATCGCCGCGGAGTCCGTCACGCATCTGCGCCGCTACTTTGAACTTCTCTTCAAATCCAAAAGTTAGAGGGACATTAGAATGACCGCTCAACCGATACAGAGGATGATCTTCATCAATCTACCGGTGAAGGACGTACAGCGCGCGATGGCCTTCTATGAAGGGATCGGAGGGAAGCGCGATGAACGCTTCTGCGGGCCGGATAACGGCTGCGTGATGATCACCGATACCATCGTCGTCATGCTGGCGACCCACAAGCACCTCTCTCAACTCACGAAGAAGCAGATCGCGGACCCGCGGACGAGCGTGCTGACGCTGTTGTCCCTGTCCGCGGAAAGCCGCGCGGCCGTTGATACCATTGTGCAGAAAGCCGCGGCTCTTGGCGGCCGGGTCGACACCGGCGGCGTTCACGATGAATCGTTCATGTACGGCCGCGACTTCGAAGACCTGGACGGCCACGGCTGGGGCGTCATGTGGATGGACATGGCTGCCGTCGATGCCATGGCAAAAGCGCAAACCACGGCTGCTTAAGGAGCACTCCCATGGAAGCCACCACGACCCTCCCCGCCCCCACGGACAACACGAAGTTGCAGCTCTGGGCCGGACGTATCCTCAGCGGCGTCTCGATCTTGTTCTTTACGATGGATGGCGTGTTCAAGGTCATCATGCCGCAGAAGATGATCGAGATGTCCCCGCCCTCCATGGGATGGCCCGCCGATACGGGGCTCTACATCCTCCTTGGATCGCTGCTGCTGATCTCCACGGCGCTCTACGCATACAGGCGCACGTCCGTGCTCGGCGCGATCCTCATCACCGGCTATCTGGGCGGCGCAGTCGCCACGCACGTTCGTGTGTACGACCCGCTCTTCAGCCACACATTGTTCGGTGTTTACCTGGGCGTTGCCGCGTGGGGCGGACTGTGGTTCCGCAGCCCGCGCCTGCGCGCACTGATCCCCTTCTCGGCCTAGAACGGAAGAGCCCCACATCGCATCCGCGGTGTGGGGCTCCCTCGCTAGTTCAGGCGGGGCATGTCGAACAGCAAGAACTCGGCGTCCTTCGTGCCGGCAATGTCGAGGGCGGTTTCCTTCGAGATCGCCGCGCCGTCGCCTTGCTTCAAGGCAACGTCGTTTACCGTGACCTCGCCGCGCGCCACTTGGATCCAGCCGAAGCGGCCTTCCTGCATGTCGTGGTGAACCTTCTCACCCGGCTTCAGGACTGATGCGTAGACGGTGGCGTCTTGATGGATGGTCACCGAGCCGTCACGACCGTCCGGCGATGCCACAAGGCGCAGCTTGCCGGCGCGCTCGGCTTCCGGGAACGCGGTCTGCTCATAGCTCGGCTCCACGTTCTTCTTGTCCGGGAACAACCAAATCTGCAGCAACTTGACTGGCTTGTCCGGCGACGGATTGAACTCGGAGTGCCGGATGCCGGTGCCCGCGCTCATGCGCTGGACCTCGCCCGGACGGATCACCGCACCGGTGCCGAGGCTGTCACGATGCTCCAACTCGCCCTCGAGGACATAGGTGATGATCTCCATGTCCTTATGGGGATGGGTCGGGAAGCCGCCGTTCGGGCCGACGATGTCCTCGTTGATCACCCGCAGCACGGAATGCCCAAGGAAACGAGGATCATAGTATTCGCCGAAGGAAAAGCTGTGCTTGCTGTCGAGCCAATCGATCTGGACATGGCCGCGGTCTTCGGACTTGCGCACACTAATCATGGGGAAAATCCTCCTGGGCCCACAGCTAAGGAGTGCGCTGTGGATGCGCAAGGGCGAAGACCGGCATGTGACTCCCTTCACGACACCGCGAGGCCGTCTTCTGCCCGTCGCGAGAGGGTGTTACGACTCCCCCCGCCCCGCGCTTTCTGCCGGGACCACAGGGAGGTACTACAATGCATTTCAGCTGGAAGGGCGCCGCCGTCGCGGCCGCCATGGTCAGCCTGCCGCTAATGGCCTATGCGGCCACGGACGCGGCGACCGAAGCCAAGATCAAGAGCGCTATCGCCGGCGCGCACCGCGCCGAGGCCAACAAGAGCCGTGACGCGGGCCGCCACCCGCTCGAAACCCTGAAGGCGATCGGCCTGAAGGACGATATGGCGGTGATGGAAATCACCCCCTCCGGCGGCTACTGGACCGAACTCCTGGCGCCCGTATTGAAGGACAAGGGCCGCTATGTCGCCGCCGGCGGTGATCCCGCGGCGTCGGAAGGCGCGAAGAAGGGCGCCGACGCCTTCCAGGCAAAGCTTTCGAAGGACCCGGCCATTTACGGGAAGGTCGAAGTCGCGGTCTTGAACATCAAGACCGGCAAGACCGAGCCGGTGAAGCCGGGAACGATGGACATGGTCGTGACCTTCCGCAACATCCACAACTGGATGGCGCAGGGCACCGAGAAGCAGATGTTCGACATCATGTACGCCTCCCTGAAGCCGGGCGGCTACCTGGGCGTGGAAGAGCATCGCGCGCCGACCACGAAGGAACAGGACCCCAAGGCAGCCTCGGGCTATGTCCGTGAGGACTTCGCGACCAAGCTGATCGAGGGCTCCGGATTCAAGTTCGTGAGCAAGTCCGAGGCCAACGCGAACCCGAAGGACACCAAGGACTACCCGAAGGGCGTGTGGACTCTGCCGCCGAACTACGCCGAGAAGGACGTCGACAAGGCGAAGTACACGGCGATCGGCGAAAGCGACCGGTTCCTGATGCTGTTCCAGAAGCCCAAGTAGACCTTAATCTAAGCACTTCAATCCAAGGCGTGGACGCGCGGCCCCCTGAAATGCGGGCCGCGCGTTTGCTTTTGGGCGTCGCGGGACTAAGCTTTTCCCATGAACCCGCTGTTCGCCCGCTACTACCGCCCGCCGTTCATCGGCGCTATCGCCTTCGCCGGCGTGTTCCTGGCGGTGCCGCTTGCCCATAGCCTCGGCGTGGTGGTGCGCGAAGTGATCGGCAAGGAGAATGCCTTCGCGGTGTTCTTCGCCATGGGCTGCGTCGCCGCGGCGATGTTCATCGTCGGCGTGAAGCGCAACGAGGAAGTCAGCGGTACGATCCTCGGCTTCGCGGCCGGGATCCTGATCTGGGTCGGCTGGGCGTCCTACGCCTTCAACTTCAACCAGGTGACCCTGGGCCTGCCGATGGCGGAGATGCCGGGCGGCGGGAAGCGCCCCATCAATCTCCTGTTCATTCAAGGGTCCATCGGCATCTGCATCGCCACGATGCTGTTCTTCATCTTCAACAAGAACACCAAGTGCAACGCGTTCCGGTGGATTCACCGGGCGATGCGCATCGACCTCGGTCCACCGGACAGCGGCCAGAACCGCAACATCTGCCGCATCACCTTCATCGAAACGCTGTACGTGACATGGTTCTGCTATGCCGTGTCGCTGTTCGCGGGCGATACGCGCTATCTCGGCTATCAGCATCCGGTGACGAAGGTGATCGTCGCGGCAAGCTTGATCTGGGGGCTGTATCTTCTGTGGCGACTGTTGAAATTTCAGCGGGTCATGGCCGGCATCCGATATGCGATCCCCACCAAGGCCATCCTCTGGCTGCCGCTGGGTGAGTTCGGTCCGCGGTATGGCCTGTATGACGAAGTCTGGCTAAAACCAGCGGAATACTCCGGCACGATGTGGGTGGTGCTGGCGGTGTGCCTGGTGCTGTTCCTGGGCGCGGGCTTCTTGCCGCAGCGGCGACAGGCTACACCGGCGCGAAGTTAGGCGGCCTGGCCGCGATCCGGCGACAGGCGGATGAAGGTCAGCACCGCCACCATCGCCAAGGTGACGAGCGTCATCTCCAGCGGATACTGGAGCGGCTTCACCCAGATTTCCGGATAGAGCCGCATGCGGCTTCCGGCTTCGACGGAAATCCACAGGATGTTTCCGGTCGGGATCGCGTAGCGCAGCGCCGGTGCGATCTGGGTGTACTTCAGCAAACGCGATACCAGCCATACGCCCCACACCACACAGCCGACGAACAGGGCCATCGCCGGGACGGACGTCGGCCCCATTCCGACACGCGGATCGTAGGCGCAGATGATGATGACGTAGCAGGCCCAGGTCACGGCCACGGTCTCGAGCGCGGTGACGGCTGCGAAGTTGCGATCCTTCCCCGTCACCGGACGGCCCGGATCCATGCGCAACTGGCGGCGGATCCATAGCACCGCGTTGCAGCGGGTTTCCTTGTTGACGTAGAGGAAGCTCAGGAACGC
This sequence comes from Rhodospirillaceae bacterium, assembly GCA_965279655.1. GTDB lineage: Bacteria > Pseudomonadota > Alphaproteobacteria > Rhodospirillales > Rhodospirillaceae > SCTM01. Next base: position 936,276 of record OZ257255.1, on the reverse strand, counting down.
CAACAGCGGCACGCCCGTCATCTGAATGACCTGTAACTCGCCCGACAGTAGCGGGTTGCCGTTCCACATGACCGGCTGGACGTTGAGCGCGTGGGCGAACACTTTCCAGGCGAGTTCGAACCAGCCGAGCCAGATCATCTGCCCTGCGATGAAGCCCATCCACGATCCGACAGTTTCGGTCTGCTTGCGGCCCTTCCACACGAGCAGCCAGCCGCCGAGGCCGAGCGCGATGCTGACGACGATCTCGGAGGTTCCCTGAAAGAAGTGGCGCAGCATCATGAGAAATGTGTGGTCGAACGGCAGCGCGAGGATGATCGCCGCGAAGGCGATGATGCCGATATAGGGCGCGCGATAGGTACGGTCGAAGACAGCGTTCATCTCAGGTCCGTTTGGGGTCAAACTCGGTTGGATAACGGCCAAGCGCAAGTACCAACGCCGCGCCCAGCACGAAACACGCCGCGCCGACCTGCAGCATCAAGGCGTAGCTGCCGGTCATGTCATAGGACTTGCCGAAGATCGCGGGGGCGAACCCCGAGGCGCTGACGAAGATGGCGTAGAGCACGCCGTAGACAGCACCGAAGTGACGCAGGCCAAAATAGCGACTGGCGAGATAGGCGATCATGTCGAACTCCGCGCCGCCGGCGAAGCCCACGAGGATCACGCAAGCTGTGACGATGACGACGCTATCCGCGCCGCCACTAAGGACTCCGCAAGCGACCGCCGGCAGCACGAAGATGAAGGCCGCGAGCGCGGGCGCCCACACCCGATCGAGCAGATAGCCTGTGATCACACGACCGAACACGACCGCCAAACCCTGGAACCCGGAGACCATCGCCGCGGTCTTCATGTCATAGCCGCGGTCCGTGAGCATCGGCACGACACTGGTCACGACGCCGCCGGTCCCAAGGCTGGCGAGGAAGAAACTAATCCCGATAATCCAGAAGCGTTTGCTGGACGCCGCCTCTTTCAGAGTCACGCCGGTTTCGGGGATTTCCCGACCGCTCGGGGTCGTGACCTTTGGCGGCGCGTGCAGGAACAAGTAGCTCAGCGGCAGCGAGATCAGCAGCGGCAAGACGGCCATCGCCACATAGCCCATGCGCCATCCGCTTTGGGCGAGCACCCAGGTGGCATAGCTCGGGATCATGAAGGCGGAGAGACCCGTGCCCATCAGTGCTAAGCCGAGCGCGAGACCGCGCCGCACCTTGAACCACTCGAAGATCGCGCGGCTCCACGCGACGGGTCCGGTGCCGGCGCCGAGCAGCGCCGTCAACATCGAGAGGCCGTAAAATGTCAGCAGCGACGAGGTGGCGAGTCCCAGGAGCGCCATGCCCAACGCGAAACCGACCGTGGCGAACAACACCACCCGACGGACACCGACGCGGTCGATAATGAAGCCAGTGATGGGCGTGCTGATCAGGGAGCCGATGGTGAAGAAGGTCAGCATCAGCTGGACCTGGCCCCGGCCCCAGCCGAATTCCTCAGAAATGGGCTTGGTGAAGACGCCAAGGGAGTAGATCGGCAAAGGCGACAGTCCCAGGCCAACGCCGAAGATGGCCACGGCAACGATCCGCCACCCCCGCCGCAGTTCCAACGCACCGGTCGGATCGGAATCCGTCGCCATTATAAGGACATCCCCCAAAGCCCGGAAAAGCCTAGGCGAGCGCTGGGTGCGCTCAAAGTGAATTGCGGTAACGAAAGCATCAGCTGCGCCCAATGCCCACCCAACGGGCTAGCGACCTCTTGCTGCTCTCTAAACTGTACTGTACGGTTCAGTTTATGAAGAGCGCAGAAAAGCCCGCCAAAAAGCGCGCGCGCCGCGAGCACCGGATCGAAGCGATCCAGGCGGCGGCGGAAGCCGTGTTTCTGGAGCGGGGCTATGAGGCCACGAGCCTGGACGCCGTCGCGCGCCGCGCCAATGCCTCCAAGGCGACGATCTATGCCCACTTCGGCTCCAAGCTCGGCCTGTTCGAGGCGATCATCCAGAACGTCATCGCCCAGGTGCAGGTGCCACTGCAGGCGCCGGGCAGCATGCCAGCGCAGGACGCGTTGACGCGTTTTGGCGTCGGCTTCCTCACCTTTATGACTTCGCCGGGGCCCCTCGCCTTCTACCGGCTGCTGGTGACTAAGGGTTCCGACATGCCGGAACTCGCGCAACTCTGGTTCACCAACGGACCGCGCCGGATCATCGGCATTGTCGGCGCCTATCTCGAGGATCGCACGCGCGCCGGCGAACTGGATGTGCCGGAGCCGGAACTGGCCGCAGAGTTCTTCCTCATGAGCTTGCGCGGCATCATCCATCTGCAAGCCCTGACGGGGCTCATCAAACCACCCTTCGATGCATTGATCGCGGCCAAGGTGCGCGCCGCCGTCACGATGTTCCTGCGCGCCTACGGCAAGACACCCGCCCGGAGACCCCGCCCATGAATCCCCGCAAACGCATCGTCATCGTCGCTGTCGTGGTCCTGATCGCCACCGCCGCGTGGTTCGCGTTCTCCGGCGCCCGCAGTCGCGGCGCGCTCACGTTGTACGGCAACGTCGATATCCGCCAAGTCGATCTGGCCTTCGCCGTCGACGGACCGATCAAGGAAGTGCTGGTGGAGGAAGGCACGGCGGTCACGGCAGGACAGGCTGTCGCGCGGCTCGACGACAGCGCCTATCGTCACGCGGCGGCGCAAGCCGATGCGGCGGCGGCGCAGGCGCGGGCGGCGCTCAGCAAGGCGACCAATGGTAACCGCATCGAAGACATCGACGCGGCGCGCGCCGCCGTGAACGAAGGCCGCGCGCGGTTCACGAATGCGGACACGATCCTCAAGCGCCAACAATCCTTGCTCAACGAAGGCAATGCCGCACGGCAAACCGTGGACAACGCGCGGCGCGACTTGCAGGTCGCCCGCGCTGGGCTCTCCGCGCGCGAAGCAGCTCTGCGGGCGATGGAACAAGGGCTCCGTGTCGAAGACGTCGATGCCGCCCGTTCCGCCGCCGATGCGGCGGCGGCGGCGGCGGCGGCCGCGCACTATCGGCTCGACCAAACCACGCTGAACGCGCCGAACGTGGGAACCGTCGTCACGCGCATCCGCGAGCCGGGTGCCATGGCCGGCCCGAACGCGCCGGTGCTGACGCTCGCGCTCGACCGGCCGGTGTGGGTGCGCAGCTATGCGCCCGGGCCGATGCTGGGCCGCGTGCCGCCCGGCACGAAGGTGACCGTCGCGAACGACGACCCGAGCGGCAAGACCTATCAAGGCACCGTTGGCTTCGTGTCGCCCACGGCGGAGTTCACGCCGAAGGCCGTGGAAACGCCGGAGCTACGCACGGATCTGGTTTACCGGCTGCGCATCATCGTCGACACGCCCGACACCACCCTGCGCCAGGGCATGCCCGTGACCATCACCGTCACCGCGCCGCAAAGCTGACGATTGTGGCCGTCGGCCTCACCTTCGAGGGCTTGCGCAAGACCTTCACCGGCGAAGCCGGGACGGTGACGGCGGTCGATGGCGTCAGCGGCGTCATCGCGCCCGGCCGGGTCACCGGCCTCGTTGGGCCGGACGCGGCGGGAAAGACGACGTTGATCCGTATGCTCGCCGGCCTGCTCGTGCCGAACGCTGGCACCATCACCAAGCCGCCCGGCCACGTCTCCTATATGCCGCAGAAGTTCGGCCTCTATGAGGACCTGACGGTGGAGGAGAACCTGATCCTCTATGCCGATCTCCATGGGCTGGACGAAAAGGCCCGCAAGGAAACATTTTCCAAGCTTCATACCTTCACCGGCCTCGCGCCGTTCACAAACCGGCTGGCCGGAAAACTCTCCGGCGGCATGAAGCAGAAGCTGGGCCTCGCCTGCACGCTCGTGGTCACGCCCGAGGTGCTGCTGCTGGACGAGCCGAGTGTCGGCGTCGATCCGGTGTCCCGCCGCGAACTCTGGGCCATGGTGCAGCAACTGCAGAATACCGGCATCGCGGTGTTGTGGAGCACCGCCTACCTTGACGAGGCCGAACGCTGCGACCACGTGATGCTGCTGCACGAGGGCAAGTTGCTGTTCGATGGCGCGCCCAAGGATTTCACCGCGCGGTCCGAAGGGCAGACCTGGCGCATCGCCCTGCCCGCGAAGGCCGCGGAGAAACGGGAACTCCAGCGCGCCGCTGCCGCATTGCCCGGCGTGATCGATTCCCAGATTCAAGGGCGCGCGCTGCGCCTCGTGGTGGAGAAGGATGCTCCGCGGCCGTCACTTCCTGGCCTGACGGCGGAACAAATCCCGCCGCGCCTCGAGGACGCCTACCTCGCGATGCTGAATCCGCCGCACAAGCCGCTGCCGGCGGTGGAGCACACTGAGGAAACCGGTACCGGCGATCTCATCAGGGTCCACGACCTCACGCGTATATTCGGCGACTTCACCGCCGTCGATCATCTGTCGTTCGAGGTCCAGCGGGGCGAGATCTTCGGACTGCTCGGCCCGAACGGCGCGGGCAAGTCCACCACCTTCAAGATGCTGTGCGGCCTGATCCCCGCTACCAGCGGCGAAGCCTATGTCGCCGGCTTCGATCTCCGCGTGGCCCGCGCCGATGCGCGTGGACGTCTCGGCTACATGGCGCAGAAGTTCGCCTATGTCGGCTTCCTCAGCGTCGAACAGAATATGCGTTTCGCCGCGGGCGTATACGGGCTGGCGAAGAAGGCGGCCGAGGATCGCGTTGCGGAAGCCATCGACGCCTTCGGCCTCGAACCCTATCGCAACTCCCCCTGCGGCTTGCTGCCGCTGGGCATCAAACAGCGCATGGCGCTCGCCTGCGCCATTTTGCACCGCCCGGCGATCCTGTTCCTGGACGAGCCCACCTCCGGCGTCGATCCGGTGACGCGCCATGATTTCTGGGCCCGCATCAACGCCATGGCGGACGCGGGGATGACCGTGCTGGTCACCAGCCACTTCATCGACGAGGCGGAGTACTGCGACCGCCTCGCCATCATCTATCGGGGCAAGATGATCGGTTTGGGCTCGCCCGAAGAAATCAAGGCGCAGCACGACAAGGAAGGCGCTGGGCTCGAAGCCGCGTTCATTTCCTTGGTCGAGAACTACGACCGGGAGCATCCACAATGACCGGGCCAACCGTGAACATGCAGCGCCTGCGAGGCTTCCTGCGCAAGGAATGGCTCCAGATCATCCGCGATCCGTCGAGCATCGTGGTGGCGGTGATCCTGCCGATGGTCATGCTGGTGCTGTTTGGCTTCGGGGTCTCTCTCGACGCCAAAGATCAACCCGCCGCGGTCGTGATTGAAACCTCAGCGCCGGAAGCGCAGGACTTCCTCGCGTCGCTCCGCGCGACACCCTACATCACGCCGACCCTCGCGCCGGATCGCCGAACCGCCGTCGAATGGATGCGCACGGGCAAGGTGCGCGCCATGATCGTTCTGCCATCGGATTTCGGCGCGCAGATGCATCGCGCCAACGGGGCGCCGATTCAGGTGCTGGTGAATGGCACGGATTCCAATACGGCGCGCCTGATGGCGGGTTACATCCAGGGCATCTGGGCAACGTGGCTGCAAGACAAGGCACAGATAGACCGCACGCCTGTGCAGGCCATCGCCGTGCAGTCGCGGATCTGGTTCAACGAGGCAGTGGATAGCCACCGCTCCATCATCCCCGGCCTGATCGCCGTCATCATGACCCTGATCGGCGCCCTGCTGACGGCGCTCGTCATCGCGCGCGAGTGGGAACGCGGCACCATGGAAGCGCTGCTCACCACGCCCCTGACCAAGACCGAACTGCTGCTAGGCAAGCTGCTACCCTACTTCGGGCTCGGCATGGGCGGGATGATCGTCAGCACGGTGTTCGCGCTCACGGTCTTCGGCCTGCCCTTCGTGGGTTCAGTATGGGTGCTGCTGCTGGCGAGCAGTCTGTTCATGCTGGTGGTGCTGGGCTTCGGCCTGATGGCGTCCACCATCACGCGCAATCAATTCAGCGCGTCCATCCTGGCTCTCACCGCGACGATGCTGCCGGGAATGCTTTTGTCCGGATTCATCTTCGACATCCGCTCGATGAATCCGGTCGTGCAGGTGATCACCCACATCGTCCCCGCGCGTTACTTCGTGGAAATCCTCAAGACCCTGTTCCTGGCCGGAGACATCTGGGCGGTGATCCTGCCGAACCTGGGCGCGCTCGCGTTGATGGCCGCGATCCTGCTGACCATCACCGCCCGCAAGACCACACGGAATTTGGAATGAAATTTCCCGCCTCCTGGCCCCCTTCCTGGGTCGAGTCCCTGCGCCGCATCGGCGCGCTGATCCGGCGCGAGCTGCTGACGATCTGGCTCGACAAGCGCGGCCGCACGATCCTGATCCTGCCGCCGATCATGCAGCTGTTCGTCTTTTCCTATGCCGCGACCTTCGACCTTCGCGAGGCGCCCATCGCTATCCTCAACGAGGACGCCGGTCTCGCCAGCCGCGAACTGGTGGCGCGCTTCACCGGGTCCGATGCCTTCGAACCCGTCGCGCGCCTGACCAACGGCGAGGAGATCCGCGCGGTGATCGAGGACGCCAAGGCTCTCGCGGTCCTGCGGATCGGCCCGACCTTCAGCCGTGACCTGGCATCCGGCAGGACGCCAACCCTGCAATTCATCATCGACGGACGGCAGTCCAACACGGCGCTGATCGCCATGTCCTACGTGAATGAAATCGTCGGCGACTTCTCGCGGGAACAGGCCGCGAAGTATGGGCGCAGCACGGCGGGGCCACAACTCATCACCCGCGCCTGGTTCAATGCCAATCTTGAGACACAATGGTTCATCATTCCGGGCTTGGTCGCTACCCTCGCCATGGTGATCGCGACTCTTACCACCGCCATGTCCGTGGCGCGCGAGCGGGAACTCGGCACGTTCGAGCAACTTCTGGTCACGCCTCTGCGGCCGTGGGAGTTGTTCGTGGGCAAGATCATCGGCCCCGCGATCATCGCTTTCACCGAAGGCACTGTGCTCGCCGTCCTCGGCATTCTGATTTTCCACGTGCCGCTGCGCGGCGACGTGGCCCTGATGGCCCTCGGCCTGGCGGTGTTCATGCTGTCCGTGACCAGCGTCGGCCTGATGATCTCCACCCTCACCAGCACGCAACAGCAGGCGCAGATCGCCTCGTTTTGCGTGGTGCTGCCCTGCATCATCCTGTCCGGTCTCACCACGCCGATCGAGAATATGCCGGGTTGGGTGCAGGCTTTGACTTATCTCAATCCCTTGCGATATGTGCTGGTGATAAATCGTGGGGTGTTCCTGCAGGATATCCCCGCGTCCGTGGCCTTTGCTAACCTATGGCCGATGGTACTTATCGGCGTGGTGACCGCGGCCATGGCAATGCGCCTGTTCCGCAGCCGCATGGCCTGAGCTAAGGTCGGGCCTTCACTTATGGCGTGAGGCGCTTTTCATGGAATATCGTCCGCTCGGCCGCTCCGGCCTGAGGGTTTCCGCGGTCGGCCTCGGCTGCAATAACTTCGGCATGCGCATCGATCAGGCGCAGACGGATGTGGTCGTCGGCAAGGCGATCGATGTGGGCATTACCCTGTTCGATACCGCCGACATGTACGGCAAGGGCGATGCTGAATCAGAACGTTTCCTGGGAAACGCGCTGGGCAGCCGGCGGCACGAAATCATCATCGGCACCAAGTTCGGCAACGCCATGGGCAAGCAATGGCACATGGACGCCGGCATGTCGCGGGACCGGGTCATGCGCGCGGTCGAAGCGAGCCTGACGCGCCTGAAGACCGACTACATCGACCTCTATCAGATCCACCGCCCCGACACGATCACGCCGATCGAGGAAGTGATGCGCGCGATGGACGACCTCGTGCGCCAGGGCAAGGTGCGCTACATCGGCCATTCCAACTTCACCGGCTGGCAGACCGTGGACGCGGCCTGGACCGCGAAGGAATACCACCTGACGCCGTTCGTTTCCGCGCAGAATCACTACAGCATCCTGTCGCGCCAGATCGAAGCGGAACTGGTGCCGGCCTGCATGAAGTTCGGCGTCGGCATCCTGCCGTTCTTCCCCCTCGAGAGCGGACTGCTCTCCGGCAAATATAAGCGCGGCGAAAAACCGCCCGAAGGATCGCGTGGCGCCGCCTGGGCTAGCCGCGGCGCGATGTCGGACCGGTTCTTCGGCGACGCCATGCTCGCCAAAGCCGAAGCGCTGCAGCAGGTGTGCGACGAAGCCGGCTGCACCTTGCTCGATCTCGCGTTCGGTTGGCTGCTGAGCAAGCCGTATGTGCCGAGCGTCATCGCCGGTGCGACCCGACCCGAGCAATTGGACGGCAATGTGAAAGCCGGCGCCTATCGGCCAAGCGCGGAGGTGCTTGCGAAGGTGGACGCCATCAGCCCGCCGCCGAAAGGTGCTTAAGCATGAGCCTTCCCAACACGCTGCCAATTCGTAATCCGCGCACGGGGGAAGTGGACTACCACATCACCCCGCCATCCGCGCAGGAGATGAAGGACATCGCCGGGCGCTTGCGCGCGAACCAGATCGCCTGGGCCGCAGCGCCGCTGGAGCATCGCCTGAGCGTGTTGCGCAAGTTCGCCGACGTGGTGGAAAAGAATCGTGACGCCATCAGCAAGGCTGAGTCGATCGACACGGGTCGGTGGCGGATTTCCAAAGAGGCTCCGGACGGGATCATCTGGGGCATTCGCGGGTGGTGCGACCGGGCGGCCGATATCCTCGCGAGGGCGCATCTCGACGGTACGTCCACGATCATGCCGAACGTAACCTATCGCACGCAGCTGAAGCCTTATCCGGTGCTCGGCGTCATCAGTCCGTGGAATTTCCCCTTAATGCTGTCCTCGATCGACGCGATCCCGGCGCTGATCGCCGGCTGCGCCGCGCTTATTAAGCCGAGCGAAGTGACGCCGCGGTTCGTCGCACCGTTGATGGACTGCATTCAGCAGGTGCCGGAACTGGCGGGCGTGCTGCACTACGTTGTCGGCGGCGGCGAGACCGGCCAAGCCCTGATCGAGAATGTCGATATCGTCTGCTTCACCGGCAGCGTCACCACGGGCCGCAAGGTCGCTGAAGCCTGCGCGCGGCGGTTCATACCCGTGTTCCTGGAACTCGGCGGGAAAGATCCCGTGATCGTCACGGAGAATGCGGATATCGACAAGGCCGCGACCGCGGTCTTGCGCGGCTCCGTGTTCGCGTCGGGGCAGATCTGCTTCTCCCTTGAGCGCGTCTATGTGCAAGAGAAGGTTCACGACAAGTTCGTCGATCTGCTGGTGAAGAAGGCCGAGGAAATCGAGCTGAACTATCCGAATGTCCACAAGGGCCACATCGGCCCGTTCATCTTCGGCAAGCAGGCGGCCGTGGTGGACTCCCAACTCGACGACGCGGTGGCGCACGGCGCCAAGATCCGCACCGGCGGAAAAAGCCAGAACCTGGGTGGCGGACTCTATATGCGGCCCACGGTGGTGACGGATGTCACCCATAACATGAAGATCATGACCGACGAAACCTTCGGCCCGGTGATGCCGGTGATGAAGTACAAGACCGAGGCGGAAGCGGTGAAACTCGCCAACGAGACCGAGTTCGGCCTCTCCGGCGCGGTGATCGCCGGCAGCGAAGAGGAAGCGCTGAAGCTCGGCCAACAGATCGACGCCGGCGGCATCAGCCTGCAGGATACCATCCTCACAACCGCGATCCTGCGCGATGCGGAGAAGACCTCGTTCAATTTCTCCGGCATGGGCGGTTCCCGCATGGGCCCCGCCTCCATCCTGCGCTTCCTGCGCAAGAAGGCGCTAATGACGCAAAAGGGCGACCTCACCACGATGAAGTCGATCACCGAACTGCCGGCGGCCTAGCGCGCGAGCGATTCCGGCTGCGGTTTGGCGGACGCCGCCGCCCCGCCTTCTTCGGCGAGCAGTGGGGCGAGAATTTCGTCAAGGCTCGCCTCCGAGAACGCGCCGGCCTGGACATGCTGCAGTACGCCAGCACGGTCGATGACGAAATTTGACGGCAGTGTGCCATTGACGAGCCCATAGTCGCCCTTGAACTTGCGGGTGAGCGCGAATCCGAAGCGCTCCTGGAGTTTCTTGAGTGAACTGGGCTCGATGTCGTCCGCGTCGGTCGTCACGGCAACGATCCGCAGGCCGTCGTTCCGATGCGCCCGTGCATATCGGTCGAACAGCGGAATTTCTTTCTTACAGGGCCCACACCAGGTGGCCCAGAAGTTCACGATCACCACTTCCCCCCGCAGCGTATCGAGGGAGAATCTCTCACCGGCAAAAGTGCTTGCGGTGAACCCCGGGGCCGGCTCACCGATGCGGGGCGTACCCGCCTGTACCCCGCCAGACGACAGGTGCAGTAACAATGCCAGAACGCCGAACCAACGCATCGCGCCACCACACTAAACGACCGCTCGTCCAGGTACGCGTGAGCGGGAGAGATGGTCGCAGCCACGTGAATTCGCCCGCGCGTTCGCGCTCCACAACCAGCGAGCGATCAACGCTTTTCCGGCGGTATATGGGCAATGCGCTGCGAGTGCACAGTGATGTCCTCATGACCGTAGGACAAATGCACGCGCTTGGCGGACGGCGGACGCTTCGCGACCGACAAACCAGGACGCCATTCGGTCGCTGGGCGGATCGGGCGGCATACGAACCCGCCACCGCAATTCGGGCACACGTTGCGCAGGTTCGCCTCCACGCAGTCGGCACAGAAGGTGCACTCATAGGAGCAGATGCGCGCGTCCGCTGCCGCGGGCGGCAGGTCCTTGTCGCACCATTCGCAATTCGGTCTCAGTTCGAGGGCCATGGTCACCGCTCCATTCTTGGCTGCGATCCTACGGCTCCCGCCGACAGCCGCAAGTTCAGGAACTGAACCGCCTACGGTTTCACGTGCCGTCCCGTGCCGTCGCCTTTGCGGATCCACTGGCGTCCGCGATTGATCCGCATCTTGGCTTGGACCATCTCGTCGATATCGCAATTGTGCAGGGTGGCGATGCGATAGAGCAGGATGAGGATATCGGCGATCTCGTGGCCGACGGCGGCGTCGTCCGCCTGCCCCACCGCTTCGGCAAGTTCTTCAAGTTCCAAGCGCGCGCGGTCGACCAGGACCGACGGCGACGTCACCGGCCCGAATGTTTCCTCGCCCCAGGTGCTGATCGTCTCTTGGGTCTCATCCATGTCACACCTGTCGCGCGCGGTCGGTCCAGCCTTTGATGATGCCGCACAGGTGCTGGATCATGTAACGCAGGAACGGATGCGCCTCGCCCAGTTGCTTGTCGATCGCGGCCTTGTCGACCACCAGCAGATCGCATCCATTCGTGGAGATGATGGTGGCGGTGCGCCTGGTTTGGGCGCCGAGCAGTTCGAGTTCGCCGAAAATCTCGCCCGCGTGCATACGGTTTATGACGACCTGGTTGCCTTGTGCATCCGTCAGCACCGCTTCGACTTCGCCTTTCAGGATCACGTAGACCGCGTCGGCTTCCGATCCTTCCAGGAAGATCACTTCTCCCGGTTCGACGATGCGCGCGCGGGAACGGAATTCGGCGAATTCCGGACGGTCGATATCGCTCATTTGGGCAGCAGCGTCATCAGGCTGGAGGTATCCCATCGGCCGCCGCCGTTCGCCTGCACCGCGGCGTAGAATTGATCCACCAAGGCCGTCACCGGCAGCCGCGCACCGTTGCGCCGCGCCTCGTCGAGGCAGATCTTCAAGTCCTTGCGCATCCAGTCGACCGCGAAGCCGAACTCGAACTTGCCCTCGCACATGGTCTTGCCGCGGTTGTCGAGTTGCCAGGACTGCGCGGCGCCCTTGCCGACCACCGCAATCACCTCGTCCATCGGCAAGCCGGCCTTGAGACCGAAGGACATGCCTTCGGCGAGACCCTGCACCAAGCTGGCGATGAGGATCTGGTTGACCATCTTCGCCAACTGCCCTGCCCCGCTTTCGCCCATGCGGCTGCAGGCCTTGGCATAAGCCTGCATCACCGGCTCGGCCTTGTCGTAGTCGGCCTGTTTGCCGCCGCACATGATGGTGAGGGCGCCGTTCGTTGCCCCGGCCTGGCCGCCGGAGACAGGGGCGTCCACGAACCCGATTCCGAGCCCCGCGGACTCCCGCTGCATGGCGCGGGCGCATTCGGCCGACGCCGTGGTGTGGTCGACAATGCAGCTGCCCGGCGCGAGGCCGGCGAGCATGCCGTCGTCGCCGCAGATCACGGATTTCACGTCCTTGTCCTCGCCCACGCAGGAGAACGCGACGGCCGCGCCGTGACAGGCTTGGCGCGGCGTCTGCGCGACAGCATGGCCGTGCTGCTTCACCCAGGCGTCGGAACGCGCAGGGTTGCGGTTGTAAACCGTCACCTGATGACCTTTGGCCGCCAGATGCCCGGCCATGGGATATCCCATCACGCCGAGACCGATGAACGCGACTTTCGCCATTGCCCTGGAGCCCCAATATGTTCGCTTAGCGAGCTAGTGAACTAGAGCTTCGGTTTCGGGTTGCGATCAAGCCGAAAGTCGGTGTTTGCTGCGCCATGTCACAAAATAGCCCCTCCGGCATCCTTCCGCCCGATGCCGCCGACTTCGGCGGCAGCATCCCCGTGCTCGTGATCGGCGGCGGCGGCTGCGGCCTCTGCGCCGCCTTATCCGCCAAGGAGAGCGGCGCTGAGGTGCTGGTGCTGGAACGGGACGCGTCGGCCTTGGGGACGACCGCGATGTCCACCGGACTGATCCCCGCGCCGAACAGCCGGTTCATGCGGGAGAAAGGGCTCCAAGACAGTCCGGAGCAGTTCGCCGCCGACATCATGAAGAAGACCAAGGGCCAGACCGATCCGGACATGGCTCTGCATCTCGCCCGGGAAGGCGCGCCGACGGTGGAGTGGCTTGCCGACGTGCACGGCGTCCCCTTGTCGGTGGTGGATTCCTTCCAGTACCCGGGACACAGCGCCAAGCGCATGCACGGCACACCCAACCGCACCGGCGGCGAGTTGATGGGGGCGCTGCATCAGGCGATCGAACGGAATTCCATCGACATCATCACCGACGCGCCGACCACGCACCTGTTCGCGGACGATGCGGGCCGCGTGCATGGCGTGCGCATCACGCGCCCCGACGGCAGCACCGAGGACATCGGCTGCGATACCGCGATCCTCGCCTGCTGCGGCTTCGCCGGCAGCCGGGACATGCTGCAGGAATACATTCCGGAGATCATGGACGCGACGTTCTTCGGTCACCCGGGCAACAAGGGCGACGCGATCCGCTGGGGCCGCGCGCTGGGCGCGGACATCGCCGACATTCACTCGTTCCAAGGCCATGGCGGTCTTGCCTACGGACAGGGCGTGCCGATCCTCTGGGCGCATATCATTCTCGGCGGTTTCCAGGTGAACGCCGAAGGCAAGCGTTTCTCCAACGAGGCGCGCGGATATTCGGAGCAAGCGACCGACATCGTCGCGCAACCGGGACGTTTCGCCTGGAGTATCTTCGATCAGCGTATTCATGACGCGATGAAGGAATTCGACGATTATCAGGATGCCATCAAGGCGGACTGCATCCGCCACGCCGATACGGTCGAAGAACTCGTGCACATTACCGGCCTGCCGGATGCGCTGAGGGCGACCGTGGCGGACGTCGATGCCTTCAATCGCGGCGAGAAGACGGACGCCTTCGGCCGCGACTTCTCCATCGGCAAGCCGCTCGTACCACCCTACAAGGCGGTGAAAGTCTCCGGCGCGCTGTTCCATACGCAAGGCGGACTCGTGGTCGACAAGGACGGACGCGTTCTCCGCGCCAACAAGACGGCCTTGCCCAACTTGTTCGCCGGCGGCGGCGCCGCGCGCGGCATCTCGGGTCCGTCGAACTGGGGCTATCTCGCGGGCAACGGCCTGCTCCCCGCCACCGTGTTCGGACGCTTGGCCGGACGCGCTGCCGCCGTCCAAGTCCGCTGACGCCGTGACTGCAGCCGCGGCCTTTGGCGATTTCGTCCATGGGCTCACCCTGGCGGCCATTCCCAATAAAGTCGTCGATCACGCGTTGACGACGGTAAGGGATTCCCTCGGCGCCCTGCTGGGCGGCGCGGTTCTGCCCGAAAACAGGAAGATGCAGGCGATGGCGCCAGTGGGCTCCGCCACCGTCATCGGTACAAGCCGCCGTAGCTCGGCTGAATACGCCGCAACTGTGAACGGTACGGCGGGCGTGAGCCTGGAAATGGACGAAGGCCATCCCGCCACCATCAACCATCCGGCCGCGCACATCCTCCCCGCCACGCTCGCGGTGGCGGAGGAAGTGGGCGCGTCCGGCGCGGATACCCTCACCGCCTTCATCGCCGGGTATGAGGTCGCGGCCCGCATCGGCCGCGCGACACGCCTGCGCGAGGCCGTCCATCCGTTCGGCACCCACGCCATCACCGGCGCCGGCGCGGCGGCCGCGAAACTGATGGGTCTATCCGCGCGCGATACGTCGCAAGCCATCCTCATGGCGGCCGGCATGACGTTGGCCTCTTCGCAAACCGCCGCGAACGCGGGCGCGCACGTCCGCAACGTCGTGTCCGGCCTCACGAATGCCAACGGCATTCTGGCCGCGCGGCTGGCCGGCGCGGGATTGACCGCCGAACCGGAAGCGCTGGAGGTGGTCTACGGCAAGATCGTCGGTGAGCACTTCGATCCCGCTCGGTTGACGGAGAACCTTGGCAGCGAGTGGCTGATCCTGCGGAACTACTTCAAGGTCCATGCCTGCAGCCGCTGGAACCACGCGCCGATCGAAGCCGCCCACGCCGCAACCGGCGGAAAGACGCTCACAGAGGCCGAGATCGACCGCATCGTCGTGTGGACCTACGATCCCGCCATCCGTCTACACTGGCAGAGCCCTGCGAACGGCTTCGCGGCAAAGCACTCGATCCCCTACAACGTCGCGGTGCGCGTCCTGCACGGCACCAACGGCATCGAAGCCTATGAAGACGCGATGGTGCACGACCCGGACGTCCGCGCCCTGGCCCTGCGCACAACGATCAAAGAGGACCCGGCCTACACCGCCCAAGTGCCGGAGGTGCGCCCCGCCCGGGTGGAGATTGTGCTGAAATCCGGCCGGACGCTCACAGGCGTGTGCGAAAGACCGCCCGGAGGGCACGACAATCCTTTCCCGCCGGACGTTCTCCCGGCAAAATTCCGCGCGCTGGCCGGACGGGTCCTGGATGTCGGGCGGATTGAGGCGCTAGACCGAGAAATTGACGCGCTGCCGACCGCGCGCAGCATTGAGTCGCTGATCGCGTGCTTGCGCACGCAAGGGGGATAGCCATGAGCGGCCAACAAGACACGGGCACACGGCGGCGCTTCGGGCTCACCGTCGCGACCATCACGGGGCTCACCTACTTCGTTCTCCTGGTCCTCGGCGCCCTCAACCCGGAGGCACTCGCGCAACCGGTCGGCGAGGGGCGCTTCTCCGTCGGTCTGCTCGTGGGGTCGCTGATGCTGCTGTTCATCGTGACGTGCGGCGCGATCTACACCTTCCTCCTCCCGGAACGCGGTGACGGCAAATGAACACCGCCGCTTTCGCCATCTTCATTGTCTTCATCGCCATCACACTGGGCATCACGGCGTGGGCCTCGCGCCGCGTGAAATCGCGCGCGGAGTTTTATGCGGCCGGCAGTTCCATCTCCGGCACCCAAAACGGTCTCGCCTTGGCCGGGGACTTCCTCTCCGCCGCCGCCTTCCTGGGCGTGGCGGGACTCTACTTCGGCGCTGGTTATGACGGGTTCGCCTACGGCATCAGCGCCATCGTCGGCTGGCCGGTGTTGCTTTATATCCTGGCGGAGCGGATGCGCACGCTGGGCAAGTACACCGTGACGGACGTGCTCGCCGTTCGTCTACGCAACAAGCCCATCCGCATCTATACCGCGTGCGCGACGCTGAGCATTCTCGTGTTCTACATGATCGCGCAAATGGTCGGCGCGGGATTGCTCGTCAATCTTCTGCTCGGCATCGACTTCATCTGGGCCGCGCTGCTGGTCGGCGCGCTGATGACCACTTACGTGGTGTTCGGCGGCATGGTCGCCACTACGTGGGTACAGATCATCAAAGCGAGCATCCTGGTAATGGCGAGCATCCTCCTCGCATTCCTCGTGCTGCGGCGCTTCGACTTCAGCCTCAACAATGTCTTCGAGACGGCGATTGCCAACCACAAGCTGGGGGCCAAGATCATGGGCCCGACCGGTTTCATCGACGGCGTCGGCACCGCCGCGTCGCTCGCGCTCACGCAGGTGTTCGGGCCGCCCGGCCTGCCCCACGTGCTGATGCGCTTCTTCACGGTGCCGGACGTAAAGCAGGCGCGCAAGTCGGCCTTTGTCGCCACCGCGATCATCGGCTTGTTCTCGTTCCTGATGATCATCATCGGCTACGGAACCATCGCCCTGCTCACCAACGACCCCACCTACATGTTGGACGGGCAGATGAAGGGCGGCGGCAACATGGCAGCCCTCAATCTCGCCCACGCGCTCGGCGGCGATTTTCTGCTGGGCATCATCGCCGCGGTCGCGTTCTGCACGATCCTTGCCGTGGTATCCGGGCTCACCCTCGCCGCCGCGGCGGCGGTGTCCCACGACCTTTATGCGGCCCTGCGCAAAACACCGGTGTCGGAGAAAGAGGAGATCCGCGTCTCGCGCATCGGCGCGTTCGTGTTTGGCGCGGTGTGCATCGGCCTCAGCGTCATGTTCCAGCACATGAACGTGAACATCCTCGCCACCTTCGCCATGTCGGTGGCGGCGAGCGCCTCCTTCCCCGTCCTGATCCTGGCGCTGTTCTGGAAGCCCCTCACCACCGCCGGCGCCGTGATCGGCGGCACCGTGGGATTGGTCGCGGCGGTGGTGGCGCTGGTGACGGGGCCGGGGATCTGGACGGCGGTGCTGCACTTCGACGCGCCGATCTTCCCCTATCAATTCCCGACGATCCTCTCCCTGCCGCTCGCGCTGATCACGGCAGTGACTGTGTCCCTCGCCCGGCCGGAGAAGAAGGCCTAGGGAGTCTTCTTGATGATGAAATCGATCTCGTAGAAGCCGCCGGACTTGGGACGCCCGCGCACGAAGCGCCGGGTCATCTCGTAGCCGTCTTTCGTCGCCGTTACCTCGACGGTCTTGGGATCGACCTCGACGTCGACGGCCAAGAAGTCCGCCACCACGCCCTTCGGATCGAGGCTGCGATAGCGGCCGAGCTCGTTGGTGTATGCGTTATAGGCGATCGGAAAGGTGCCCTGCCCGGTATCGACCTTCAGGCTGATCTTGATGGTCGCGTCCTTGACCAGCTTGCCGTTGCCGTCCTTCACGACGCCCGCAAACCCGCCTTGTGAGACGGGCGAGCCGTCGGGATTGAAGAGTTCGCTGACAAAGTAGTCGTCGCCGTCGGCGCGCGCCGGCCCGGTGCTCGCACCCAGCATCAGCGCGCAGGCAAGCGCCCCGCAAGCTCCGCCAATCCGTCGCATGAACAATTCCATGGTGCAAAATATGTAGAGGATCGCGCCGCTTGATGCCAGCCGGACCGCGTTTCGCCAGCCGAACTTAAATCCCGGAATCTCTCCCGCTTGCCTTGTGGGGCTGGGTGAAGTTGGGCACAGTCTGAGCCCTTTTCCCGGCTTTCCAGGGTGAACGCCATGCGCGTTTTTCAGACATTCGCGAAGGTGGCAGTCGCGGGCCTTTTACTCGCCGCCCCCGCCTTGCCGCACGCGGCTCTGGCCGATCAAATCCCCGGCATGGGCAACCTGTCGGGCAAGGTTTCCGTGCCGAAGCCGGTCGGTCAACTCAGCGTCTACGCGCTCAATACCGACAAGAACGTCGGCTACATGGTTTACGTGGTGAAGGGCGCCTACCGCGCCGTGAACATGTTCCCCGGGAACTATGAGATCACCCTACGCGGCACCGTCGGCCAGCTGAATTGGTCCCTGCCTCAGCAGACCGTGAAGCTTGAAGTGACGGCCGGAAAGACGTCCACCGCTGACTTCAGCGTCAAGGACACCACCATCGCCCCTACGTATGTGGGCGGGATGCCTTACCCGGACGCAAAGATCGAGCCCTATGACAAGGTCTATCCCAAAGGCCGCGGTCGTGAGTTGCTCGAGAACATCTGCTTCGGCTGCCACACCGTGCAACTCTATCCCTACAACGCGGTGCGCACCTATCCCGGCGGGCGGCCGGCCCATGACAAAGCCGGCTGGGCGATCACCATCGACCGCATGGCAAAGGGCGTCGCCTTTAACGCGCGCGGAAAGGCGTCGATGTTCGACCCGAAGCTGCTGAGCGACGCTGACCGCGACATCTTGATCAACTATATGACGGAGAACTTCGGTGAGGACTCCGTCCCGCGCGCCGTGCTGCAAGTCGATGAGCCGGCGCTGGACGAGGCCGTCCTGGAGAAGGCGCAGTACGTCGAGTATCGCTTCGCCAACAAACCCGGCGACGACGACCGCTTCGTCCACACGCCCGACTTCGACAGCAAGGGCAATGTCTGGATCATGGATCGCGGCGCGCAGAGTCTGGTGGAGGTCAATCCGCGCACCGGCGAGTTCAAGGACCACAAGGGTCACGGCGGCGGCGAGTACCTTGCCGTCGATATCGACGACACGATCTGGTACGGCGGCTGGCGTCACTACGATCCGAAGATCAACAAGCACGACGAATACAAGCTCGAGGGCGGCGCCAACGGCCGGCCGATCGGTATCAGTTCCATGGTGTTCGACTCAAAGGGCGACCTTTGGGGATCGATGCTCACCACCGGCGGCCTGGCGAAGTGGGACCGGAAGACCGACAAGGTGACATGGTGGGATGTGCCGGTGATCCGCAGTCGCCCCTACGGCATATCGCTCGATCACAACGACAAGGTCTGGTTCGCGGAGTATCACAGCAACGGCATCACCAGCTTCGATCCCAAGACCGAACAGTTCCGACACTACCGCGTGACACCGGAGAACACTTCGAACATCCGCCGCGTGAACGCGGACTCGAAGAACTTCATGTGGACCGCCACCTGGGGCAGCCGCGCCATGCAGAACGGCGCGCTCTACCGGGTCGATCCCAAAACCGGGGAGTCCGTCGGTTACAAAATCCCGATCTCAAACACCAATCCGTACGATTCGGACGTCGACGACGGCGATAACGTCTGGGTGGCGACCGACAACCACATCCTGATGTTCGATCAGAAGACCAAGAAGTTCACGCTCTACCCGACGCCGGAGCGCACGGACATCCCCATGCTGGCCATCACCCGCGACCGCGCCATCTGGTACGGACCCCGCAACGCGGGCCAATCCGGCGCCTATGGCGGCGCGGCGGGCGTCCTGCTTCCGGACAAGGATAAGGTGAAGGATCTCGGCGCGTACTACGCGAAAAACAACTGGCGCGACCGCAAGGCCAACTACAAGGGCCCGACCGTGGCTGTCACCGGCGCCACAAAATTGTCACCACCCCGTGCCAAGAATGCCGGCGCTTACGAGAAAGCGCTGGGCCTGCCGCCCCTGCCGGACGATGCAGGGATCACGTCGAACACCATCCGCGGCGGAGCCGCGCAGGAATAGGAATAATGACCCGTCTCTCGATTGCCTTTCTCGCCGTTGCCCTGACCACGCCCGCCTGGGCGCAAGATGCCGCGTTGGTTGACGCCGGCAAGCGGGTGTTTCTGAAATGCCGCTCCTGCCACAGCATTGAAAAGGATGCGGGCAACATGACCGGTCCCAACCTTTGGGGCATTTTCGGCCGCAAGGCCGGAACGGAGCCGGATTTTCAGTATTCCGATGCGGTGACGAAGTCGGGCATTGTGTGGGACGAGGCCAAGATCGAAGAATGGCTTTCGGGCCCGAAGACCTTCCTGCCCGGCAACAAGATGGCGTTCGTCGGGTTGCCGAAGGAAGAAGACCGCAAGGCTGTGCTTGCCTACATCAAGAAGAAGAGCGTCGAAGAGTAAGTCCTTCCTCGCGCTGGCGTTCGGCGCGGCGCTCACGTTCGCTTTCCCGGCCGCGGCGGAGAGCCGCATTGACGCAATTCGCGCCCGTGGTCACCTCACCTGCGGTGTCGTGTCGCGGGTGCCGGGCTTCACCAGTTTCGACAGTTCCGGCCGCGCCATCGGATTCGAACCCGATCTCTGCCGCGCGATCGCGGCGGCGATCTTCGGTGACGGCGAGAAAGTCGCCTTCGTTCCGGCCGATGCCGTCAGCCAGTTCAAGACCGATGCGTCCCTCGATGTGGTAGCCCGGCGGCTGACCGTTAGTCTCCAGCGCGACGCGGGCCTCGGGCTCGTGTTCAGCCCAACGGTGTTCTACGACCGCACGACATTGATGGTGAAAAACGGCGGCACCGCGCACGATCCTAATGCCCTCGCCGGCCGTCCCATTTGTGTGCGGGAGGCCTCGGAGGCTTCCGAGGCGCTGGAGCGCCACTTCACCCTGAATAGATTGGCGCTGGCGGCCTCGCCTCACCCCACCTTCGATTCAGCGGCCAAGGCCTTCGCGGCCGGCGCGTGCGAAGCCCTTGCGGGAGACCTATCGCAACTCGCCGCGGAACGCGCCGGCCGCGCGAGTCTCACGATCCTGCCGCACACACTGTCGAAGGAACCGCTCGCACTGCTCACGCGCGCGGACGAACCACAATTCGCTGCGGTGGTGCGCTGGACGATCAACGCGCTGATCGCGGCGGAAGAAATGAACCTGACCTCCCGAAATGTCGACGTGCGCGACCCCGACCCGGATGTGAGACGCCTGCTGGGTGAGATGCCGGGCAACGGCAAGGCTCTCGGCCTCGACGAACGCTGGGCGGCGAATGCAATCAAGGCGGTCGGAAACTACGGCGAGATATTCGAGCGGCACCTAGGCGCCGGTAGCCCGCTCAAGCTCGAACGCGGCCCGAACGCACTGTGGACCCAGGGCGGTCTGATGTACGCGCCGCCGATGCGGTAAAGGAGACACGCGATGATCCGGGGAAGCTGCCTGTGCGGCGGGGTGCGCTACGAAATCACCGGACCGTTCAGCGACCTGCGCAATTGCCATTGCACCATGTGCCGCAAGGCCCACAGCGCGGCGTTCCGCAGCCGGGGTAGCGTGGATGCGAAGGACTTCCGTTTCGTGCAGGGCGAAGACTTGTTGAGCTTCTACGAGACCTCGCCGGGCAATCATCGCGGTTTCTGCCGTGTATGCGGTTCGGCGGTCTATACCAAATCGATAAACAACCCGGCGCGCGTGAGCTTGCCGCTGGGCCTGCTGGACGACGATCCGGGCGTCACGCCGCAATTGCATATCTGGGTGGAGAACAAGGCGCCGTGGTTCACGATCACGGACGATCTGCCGCAGAAGCAAAAAGGGCCGGATAGCTAGTTCATTTGCACTTCAGTTCCGCGTCCTTGTTTTGCGGGAACTGATCGCGGGCGTCGGTTTCGCCGCATTTCCAGCGAATGATCAGGCCTTTGGGATTTTCCGGCGACGGGTCTTTCGGCTCGGCTGCCGTGAAGGTCTCGTTGGCGACTTTGAATTTGCACGACGTCTTGCCGTCACAAAGTTTCGCCACGTCGTCTTTGACGTTCTTGCGCTCGCCGGCGTAACCCCAGCTTGCCTGGGTGATGGAGAGCGTGGCCTGGGCGGATGCCGCCGTCGGGATGAGCGTGACGGCAGCGATGAGCAGCAGTTGCTTCATGGCATTTCCCCTTCCCTGATCGGCCCAAGCGCCAAACGTACTCCATCTCGCCGCCGAGATCCCACGGCTCTTGCAGGCAATGTCCGTCGTCCCCATCCATAGGCGCAAGAAAACCGCCCCGATAGCCGCCTAATTCACCACCCCGTGGCCATAGTCCGGTCTCGGCGGGTTGCCCCTCCCCCTGCCAGCGCTTACGACTCTTGCCCTGAGCTAGGGAGGACTTCTCGTGAATGCGCTGCCGCCGCTGAATCCGGAAACAACCAAGTTCCTGCAGGCACGCCGCCGCATGCTGATCGACGGTAAATGGGCCGACGCCCAATCCGGCGACACCATCGACGTCTTCAATCCGGCCACCGAAGAAAAGATCGCTACCGTGCCCGCCGGCGGGGCCGCTGACATCGACGCGGCCGTCAAGGCGGCGCGGCGCGCCTTCGAGGATGGAAAGTGGACGCGCATGGCCGCGTCGGACCGCAGCCGGATCTTATGGAAGTTGGCCGATCTGATCGACGCCAATGCCGCACGCCTGACGGAGGTCGAGGTTCTCGACAATGGCATGCCGTTCAATCCCGCCGGCCGGTTGGCCGCCCCATTGGCCGCGAGCACGATCCGCTACTACGCCGGCTGGCCGACCAAGATCACCGGCGACGTGATCGCGCCCGATCCGCGCATGCCCGGCGCGGAGACGCTCACCTACACCCGCAAGGAACCGATCGGCGTCGTCGGCCAGATCACGCCGTGGAACTTTCCCCTCGGCATGGCGGCGATGAAACTCGGCCCCGCGCTCGCCGCCGGCTGCACGGTCGTGCTCAAACCGGCGGAGCAAACGCCCCTCACGGCGCTGATCCTTGGCGAACTGGTGCAGGAAGCCGGCATTCCCGACGGCGTGGTGAACATCGTCACCGGTTACGGCGAGACCGCCGGCGCGGCCCTCACCGCGCATCCGGACGTGGACAAGGTGGCGTTCACAGGATCGGGCGAGGTTGGGCGCATTATCCTGCGCGCCGCGACGGGCAACCTGAAAAAGGTATCTCTCGAACTCGGCGGCAAATCTCCCTTCGTGATCATGCCCGACGCGGATCTCGCCAAGACGATCCCGGCGGCGGTCTATTCCGCGTTCTTCCTGCAAGGGCAGAACTGCATGTGCGCGAGCCGCCTCTTCGTCCACAAAAAGGTCTTCGATCAGGTGATGGAGGGCATGGCGAAGATCGCCGCCGGCATGAAGATTGGCCCCGGCCTCGATCCCGCCACCAACCTTGGCCCTTTGATCTCGGCGGAACAGATGGAGCGCGTGCAGAGCTACGTCACCAGCGGTCAAGAAGAGGGCGCTTCCCTCGTCACCGGCGGCAAGCGTCTGCCCGGCAAAGGCTACTTCATGGAGCCGACGGTGTTCGCGCAGGCCAATCCCAATATGAGGATCGTGCGCGAGGAAATCTTCGGGCCCGTCACGACCGCGCAGATGTTCGACACGGACGATCTGGATGTCATTGCCCGGCTCGCCAATGACACGGATTTCGGCCTGGTCGGGAGTGTGTGGACGCAAAACGTCTCGACCGCGCACAAGCTCGCCGCCCGTATCCGTGCCGGCACCATCGGGATCAATAACCACGGACCCGCGGGAAACAACGCACCGTTCGGGGGCTTCAAGCAGTCCGGGTGGGGCCGGGAATTCGGAAAAGAGGCCATGGACCTCTATTTCGAGACTAAAACCGTGTTCGCTAATCTGTGATGGCTTAACCCGCCCATAGGGTGGGATCATCCCCGTGCTTGGCTATCGCGGTCCCGGCCTTTATGGCCGTATCCGAAGGCCATTTTTGACGCGGGGGATTGCGTGACCGAAGCGACTGCCACGGGACAAGCCGACAAGAGCAAGTCGGCCCGGCTGCCGTTCATGTTGTGCGTGGGCTGGGGTCTGGGGACCCTGGGCATCGCGATCATGTTCAATTCCACGAACATCCTGATCCTGCGCTTCATGACCGATCAACTGGGGATCGCCGCGGCCGTCGGTGGGCTGCTGATCGGTGCGTCGAAAGTCTTCGACGCCTGCATGGACCCCGTGATCGGCGGCATCAGCGACCGCACCAAAACCAAGATCGGGCGCCGGCGCCCGTTCCTCCTCGGGGGCGGCATCCTCTGCGGCTCGGTGATGGTGATCATGTTCAATGTGCCGGATCTCGATCCGCGTTCAGCGACGATCTACATGGGCGTTGCGCTCATCCTGTTCGCCGGGGCCTACGCCACCTTCAACGTGCCCTATCTCGCCATGCCGGCGGAGATGACCGACGACTATCACGGTCGGTCCTACCTCATGTCGTTCCGCGTGTTGGGCGTGTCGATCGGCCAGTCCCTGGGCGGCTGGCTCGGGCCCACAATTCTCTCCCAATACGACGGGCCGGAAAAACGCACCGGCTATGATGTGATGGGATGGACGCTCGGCGCCATGACCCTCGCGGCCTGCCTCGCCTGCTTCTTCATGACCAAACGCGCCCGCTTCGCCGAACGGCATGAAGGGATTCATCTCCCGGTTTGGCAGCAATTCAAGCTCGCCTGGGACAACAAGCCGTTCGTCATGCTCATGGGCACGAAGCTGTGTCAGCTCATGAGCCTATCCGTCGTCCAGGCCACGCTCGCGTTCTTCACGCTGCGTGTGCTGAAAGCATCGGACACGCTACTCGGCAACCTCATGCTTATTCAAACCGCATGCACGCTGATGATGATCCCCGTGTGGATCAAGATCAGTAAGCGAATCGGTAAGCGCAACGCCTACATGATCGCCGCATCCCTCTACGGTGTGACCATGTCAACGTGGCTGTTCAGCGGCCCAGGAGAGGATCCGCTTATCATCTATTTCCGCGCCTTCTTTACAGGTGTCGGCGCCTCGGGCCAGCTGCTGTTGGCCGCCTCGATGCTGCCCGACACGATGGAATACGACGTCCGCCGCACAGGCATGCACCGCGAAGGCATTTTCTCGGGCATCTACACCACCATCGAGAAAGTGGCGTTCGCGCTGGGCGTGACGATCCTTGGAACGTTCCTGGGCGCGATGGGCTACATCCAGAGCACCGGGGGCGCCGTCGAGCAGCCGGCGAGCGCCATCACGGCGCTCTACATCTGCATCGGCGTCGCGCCCATCACCGGCGCGCTCACCAGCTGCTTGTTCCTGTGGAAGTATGATCTTTCGGAGGAACGGCTAAAGAACCAGAAGGTCGTAACAGGTTAACGCCGATCGACCAGCGACGCCCGAACCTGGCGTTCATTTTCCCATAGCTCGTGGCTCGCCGCGCGGAAGCGCTGGCGCATCTCCATCGCGAGGCGCTGGGCCGACGCATCGTCGTCGGCGATGTAGGTTGACCCCTCGAATCGAGAGCCTTCCCGGTCGAGCAAAACGCAGGTGTAACGGCGCACGGCAACATCCCCCAAACGTTATGTTCGTATGATGTTTGGGGCGGGGCCGAAAGGCAAGCCCTTCATCCGCCCAGCGGTGCGCGGCATCTCATCAGGTGCGGATATCCCAGTCCTCACCGACAGTGGCGCCAGGGATCTGGGGGATTGGCATGAAACGTATCCTAAGAACGATTGGCCTGATCGTTGGGCTGATTGTGCTGTTGGCCGTGGTGGGGATCGGCAAGTTCCTGGCCGACAGCGGGCAGTTCACGGAACTCCATCCCCACTTCGCCGGCACGTGCTCCTCCCTCGACGTCGCCAAGGGCAGCGCGGAGGATATCGTCATCGATCAGGCGGCGGGGGTGGCTTATCTCTCCGTCCTGGATCGCAAGAACCTCATGCGCACGCCCGAGATCGAGGGAACCATCGAACGCATCGACCTGAAGGCGGACACCTGGACCGTGGAACCGGCCGTGGAAAGCGGACCGTCGGACCTGCATCCGCACGGCATGTCGCTCTATGTCGGCGCCGACGGGGTGAAGCGCCTGTTCGTCCTCAGCCATCCGCACAACAAGCCGAACACGGTGGAGATATTCGACGCCACCGAGGACGGCAAATGGAAGCACGCGGCGACGGTGCGCGACACACTGTTTGTGAAGCCGAACGATCTCGCCGCGGTCGGGCCGAACCAATTCTACGTGGCGAACGATTCCGGCGCGAAGAACGGCTTCGACCGCGCGACCGAGATGATGCTCGGGCGTCAACTCTCCACCCTCGCCTACTACAACGGCGACAAGGGCGTACCCGCCGTGGTCGACATGACCGGCGCGGGCGGCATCGCCATCAGCACCGATGGGCGCACCATGTGGGTGGCCGAGACCACCGCCCGGCGTATCCAGGTCTATGGACGCGAGCCGGTGAACGGCAGTCTGACGCCCCTGCGCTCGATTGATCTGCCCGGTGGGCCGGACAACATCGACGTGGCCGTCGACGGCAGTCTCTGGATCGCTGCTCATCCCAGCACCGTTGCCCTCGTCAAACACTTCACCAGCGGTGCACCGGCACCGACGCAGATCTTCCATATAGAGGATCCCGCCGGCGCTGCGCCGAAGGTCACCGAGGTGTACCTGAACCTGGGCGAACAGCTTTCCGCCGGCAGCGTGGCGGCGGTCTACAAGGACAAGATGATCGTGGGCTCCATCACCGAGAAGAAGGTGTTGGTCTGCACCGTTCCGGGAGCGAAGGCAGAATGAAGATACTCAAAGCCCTCGGCTATCTCCTCCTCGCGCTGATCTTCCTGATCATTGGCGCGTTCGGCTTCACCGCCTGGATGGACAGGGACATCCCCGCGGCTGAATTGGAAGCCAAGTACGGCAACACCGAGTCCAAGTATCTGGCGCTGGACGGCGTGCGCGTCCACTACCGCGACGAAGGACCGAAGGACGGACCGGTGGTGCTGCTGATCCACGCCCACTTCGACAGCCTGCTCGGCTGGGATCCTTGGACCGCCGCGCTGAAGGACAAGTATCGCGTGCTGCGGTTCGATATGACGAGCCACGGCCTGACCGGACCCGACCCGTCGAACGACTACAGTCTCGAGCGCACCGTTGCCCTGACGGAGAAGTTCATCGCCGCGATGGGCGTGGAGAAGATGTCGATCGGCGGCACGTCCATGGGCGGCACGATCGCGATTCACTATGCGGGGCGTCATCCGGAACAGGTCGAAAAGATTATCCTGCTGTCGCCGGGCGCCTTGAACCCGCGCGTACGCGGCCGCACGACGCCGCCGCCGTTGCCGGGCTGGATCGACATCGCGCGGGTGATCACGCCGCGCTTCGTGTTCCAGCGGCTGCTGGAGAACGGCTTCGGCGACAAAAGCAAGATCAAGCCGGAGTTGGTTGATCAATGGTGGGAGTTGATGCGGCGCGAGGGCCAGCGCAAGGCTGAGATCGCGCGGACGCGGCAGTACATCTCGGGCGATATCGAGACCAAGATCCATGAGGTCAAGGCGCCGGTGTTGGTCATGTGGGGCGAGAAGAACCCCGTCGTCACGGTCGATCAGGCGGAGGCGTTCACCAAGATGCTGGATCAGGCCGCGTCCGTGAAGCTGATCGTCTATCCCGGCGTCGGGCATATGGCCGTGCACGAAGCACCGGAAGCGACCTCCAAGGACGCACGCGCGTTCCTGGATGGACCTTAGCTGCCGTCGGCGCTGGCGCGGCAGAACTGGTTGTTCTGCTTGAGCGCCTGGCAGGCGGTCTCGGCGGCGGCGAGGCTGGCATAGGGGCCGGCCATCAAACGATAGAACACGCCGCGCTCCTGCCCCATGTCGATGCGGCGGATGACCGGCTTCACGACCCCGAGCAGCGTTTTGTTGTGATCCAGGGCGTCAACCCACGCCTTCTTGGCCGCATCCTGCGAGCGGAACGAGGCCAGATGGAGCACGGGGCCCGGCACCGGCGCGGTCAGTTCCTCGGCGGCGGCGGCGGCCTCGGCATCGGCTTTCGAGACCGTCGGTTCGGCTTTCTTGGGCGCGGCGGCGGCCGCCTTCGCGGCGGTGGCGGCGGCTTCCGCCCGCGCGCTGGCCTGCGGATTGGTCGTGCCGGTCTTCAGCGCCTGCTCGAGCGCGCGCTTCTCGCGGTCGAACTCGTCCTGGGACACCAGATTGCGCGACCGCAGCGTCTGCAGGTGACTGATCATGCTGGCGGCCTGGAGCACGTCTTCCGGCGGCGGCATCGGGTTCGCGCGATCCGTCGGCGCGTCCGGCAGCAGCGCGTTGATGATCATGGTGCGTTCCATGGCGTGCTGCCGGGTAGAGATGGCACGCACCTCCAAGGACCGGCGCAGCGCTTCAAGACGCGCCACGATCGCATCGCCGCTCGGCACCGGCCGCTCCAGGCCAACGGCGCCGGGTTCATGCGTATAGGGTAGCAAGGCGCCGACGTTGGCGCCGCGGTGGCGCGCATATTCTTCCGGCGTGATGAGGCCCTGATCCAGCAGCAGTTTCAGATTCTCGAACCGCTGCGCCACGGCTTTTTCAGCCGCCGACAGGGGACGGGAAGCCATCCCGCCAGGCGCGTCCTGGGAGCGCATCGACGGCACGTTCAACATCGGCATCGTGTTGGAGGCGACCATCGCCGGGATGAATTCGCGGGTGTCGCGCACCGGCTGGGTGTTGGCGGAGGAGATCACCACCGTGTCGCCCTGCTCCGCGTCCGTCCCTTTGGGCGCGCTGCCCTTGGGCGGGATGTTGAGCTTCATCTCGGAGGCCGGCGGCAGGCCGGCGGTCTGCCAATCCAGGTTGGTCCCGGTCTTGACGACCTCAGTCTTGCGGCTGGCAGTTGCGGCGGCGACGTTCTTCGGCGGCGCGGGTTTCGGCGCTTCAGCCTTGGGCGGCTCGACCTTCGCCGGTTCGACCTTGGCGACCTCGACCTTCGCGGGCTCCGACTTCGCGGGCTCGGCTTTAACCGGCGCGGCTTTAGCCGGCGCGGCCTTGCCCATCTTGGCCAGGGTCTCCGGTTGCGGCGCCGCGGTCAGAACCATCGGCGCAGCATCGGGCTTCGGGGCGGCGGCCGTTGCGGGCGCGGGCGCGGGCTTCGCGGCGGCCACAACAGTGGGCGGCGGCGGCGCGGACATGGGATCCAAAGTGCTGCCGGCGGACGGCGGCGGCACCAGCATGGCGGGGCCGTTGCCTGCGGGAGCCGGTGTGGACTGAGCATTGCTTGCCAACTGACCGAGCGGAACGCGGCGAGAGCCATTGGCATCCACATCCGTCGACGGCGGCGCGGCGAGCATCGGATCGACGGCGGGCGCCGCCGCGACCATCCGCGCGGCATTCCCGCCACTGCTGGCTTTCTTCGTGCCCAGGCCATCTGTGGCGCAGCCCGACAGCGCGACCGTCATGGAGAGGGTCACGAGCAATGCAGGGCGGAGCGAAGATGCAACCTTGAACACAGCGATACCTTTTTGGACCCTACAGAGTCCCGAGGGAAGCATGATGTGGGTCTGTTAACATCTGATTAAGTCGCCGGGATTTCGGTGTTAACCTCCGGCCCTGCAGATTGCGGTTGTGGACGGGGGCACTTTGGACATCGAATTGTTGCGGGTCGTGGCGTACGTCCACGTCTTGCTGTTTGTGTATTGGCTGGGCGCGGACCTTGGCGTGTTCTTCTGCAGCGCCCGGCTGACGCGGGACGACTTGTCCCTGGACGAACGCCTGCGGGTGCGCGAGATCGGCGTCGCCCTGGATCTGGCCCCCCGCTTCGCCCTGCTCTTCATGATCCCGGTCGGCTTCACCCTCGCCGTCCCCTATGGCTCGCCGATCACCGGCGGCGCGCTGGCGGCGTTGTGGATCGTGACCTTGCTGTGGGCGGCGTTGACCTGGGTCGTCCATCACAAGAAGAACGAGCCGATCGGCAAGCAGCTTCTGAAAATCGACATGGGCATCCGCTATGCCGTGATTTTCGGCATGGGCGCGCTGGGCATCCAAAGCCTGACGGACGGCGCGCCGATCGCGGACAAGTGGCTGGCGTGGAAAATCCTGCTCTATGCCGGCATCGTGGCGAACGGCGTCTGGCTGCGGCGCATCGGCGGACGCTGGCAGGCGGCGTTCGACAAGGTGCGCGCCGGCGGCGCGGAACGCGCCGAGGGCGAATTGATGATCAAGGCCAACCGCGCGACCGCGAAGATCGCCGCGCCAATCATCTGGTTTTTGGTAGCGCTGATGGGCTTTCTGGGTGTCGTGAAGCCGTTCTGATCTCATGTTGCACCGCCGCGACAAGACTCGGCAATTTGTGAGCAGGTGCGAAGCGTTACGCGCCAAATACGCGGTGGAAATTTCGCGCTCAGGTGTGAGCGGGTGCAGCACTGACGCGGCGTGTTTTGAGTCATGGTGAAGGCATTTTAGCGCGGAATCGGGGCGTCCGATGCTGTCCGTTTCGATGAACGCGAACGTCGCAATCAGCTCAATTTCCCTCCCCCTTGTGGGGAGGGGTTTTCGGTGATTGCGCTATATCGTGTTTCCGACCTTGTAGCCTTCGGCAGTGGCGGTCACCACGAAGCGTGGGGCGTAGGCGTCGCCGATGAGGTGGAGTTCGACGCCGGCGTTGCGGAGCGGTTCAGCCAACTCGTCGTTCGGGACGCGGGGGGTGGCGTAGGTGAACAGCATCACGTTGTCGACGGTGCCGGTTTTGCCGCTGTAGACGTTGGCGTAGGTGATGACGCCGTTCTCGAAATCCGAGGTCGGCAGTGGATCGCACGAGGTCACCAGTTCCACGCCCTTCTTGTAGAGGCGGTCGTAGATTTCCTGGCGGTTGGCGAGCGGCTCGTCGTTGGCGATGCGGTCGCGCGGGGTGATGATGACGACGCGGTCGAAGCGTTCCGTCAGCAGTTCCGCGACGTTGTAGGTCATGGCGCCGTGATCCTGGTCGTAGATCACCGCGGTGCCTTCCTGTTTGGCCGGATAGTCGTGCAGCATTTGCGTCACGTCGCGCACGTCGAGGAAGATGCCCTCGCCTTTATGTTCCTGCGGCAGGAAGTGCGGCCAGGTCGGCGTCGCGCCGGTGGCGAGAATCACCGCGTCCGGCTTGAGCGCCAAAATCTGTTCCGCCGTCGCCTTCACGCCCATTTCGATCTTCGCGCCGTAACGTACCGCCGACAGGCGCTGATAGTCGTAGATGCTGCTCTGGTTCTCCGCGCCGCGCATGAGCGCATGGATGCGCGCCTTGCCGCCCACTTCCGGGCCCGACCCGTAAACCGTCACATCGTGACCGCGCGCGGCGGCGACCCAGGCCGCTTCCATCCCGGCGATGCCGGCGCCGACGACGACAATTTTCTTTTTCTTCGCGGCCTTGGGCGGCTGCCAATCGGCTTCGTCCGGCGCGCCCACACGCGGGTTGTTGTCGCACTGGATCTGGCCGCCGGCGATGATGATGTGCCAGCAGGTGTTGCACGACACGCAGTAGCGGATCTGTGCCTCGCGGCCCTGCTGCGCCTTGATCGCCCACGCCGGGTCCGTCACCAGCGGACGGCCCATCATCACGAGATCGCCGAAGCCCTCGCGCACGATGCGCTCGCCTTCGTTGGGATCGGTGATGAGACCCAGGGAGCCGATAGGAATGCCATTGGCAGCGGCGCCGAGGCGCTTGATCTTTTCCATGAACGGCGTGCGCGGACCGTGCAGGTCCGGCAGGTGCCAATAGAGGGTGTCGCTGTGGGTGCCCCAGCACCATGTCAGGTAATCGGGCACACCCGTGGCGGCGACCACGCGCGTGATGCGCTCCGCCTCGTCCAAGTCGATGCTGTTCGGCATGCCGTCTTCGCCGGGAAGCTTCACGCCGACGATGAAGTCTTTGCCACAGGCGGACCGGACCGACTGGATCAGTTCCGTCAGCAACCGGGCGCGGCCTTCGATGTCGCCGCCGTACTTGTCCTCGCGGATGTTGGACCAGCGCGCGAGGAACTGGTGGAAGATATGACCATGACCGGATGAGACTTCGACTCCCGCCCAGCCCGCGTCCTTCAGCACCTTCGCGGACGCGGTGAACTCTTCGATCATCTCTTCGACTTCGAAGGTGGTCAGCACGTGCGGCACGGTCCAGCTGATGTCGTCGGGCAAGGCGGAAGCGCCAATCGCCGACATGTTGCGGCCCTGCTCGTGACGGCCGCGGCCCGGGTCCTGGATCTGCCCGAGGATATGCGCGCCGTGTTTCTCCATCTCGTCGGACCACTTGCGCAGGAGATCGAAGTTCTCCTTCCGCTGCACAGCGACCTTGGTCTGGTTGGATTCCTGGCGCTGGAGCATGGCCAGCGGCTCCGTGACGGACATAGACACCCCGCCCTTCGCCCGGCTGACGTGGAAGTCGATCAGCCGTTGGGTGATCAGGCCCTTCTCCGCGTAGCGGGTGGACATGGCCGCGAACACCACGCGGTTGCGCAGCTTGAGCGCGCCCTTGGAGAACGGCGAAAAAAGATGGGGATAGGCCGTACCCTGGTCGGGTGCGGCGGGTTTGGGCGCATCAAGCATGGGGAAACTCGACCGGTGAAAAACGTCGGCCAAAGTAGGACTTTTGGGGATCTAAAGAAAGACCTGCTCAGTTGTGGAGCGTGGCCCGAACCGGGGTCAGCGGACCGTTCACAACGACGAGGGAATCCTCGATATCCGGCAGGCCGAAGTTCATCGCCGGATCGCGCGACACCGCGTAGGGCTCGGACGGCAATCCCAGGAAGTTCTTGTTCATCTGGAAATTGACGTCTTTGTCCTGATAGAGCGCAAGCCCGTAGGAGCCCGCCTTCTCGACCGGAATGCACACATCGACTTGGCCCTTTTCGGGCAGAGCGCGCACGCGGCCGATCTTGCTGCCCTTCTGCAACCACCGCGCCGGATCGTCCGGCTGCACGTCGATGGTGATGATACCTTTCGCATCCTTGATGCTGCGGACAGTGAGCAACATCGAGTAGGGCCGCGCGCGGCACTCGGCCTGCACCGCCTCGATCGCTTCCGGGGTGATTTCCTTCAAGCCGGGATCGTCGGGCGAGATGTTCTTCGCGGGCTTCGGCGCCGTGGCCGCAGGCGCAGGCGCAGGCAAGCTCGCGAATAGCGCGGGCGTGAAGGCGCAGACCAAAGCAGCGCAGCGGATGAGGGAACGTGTCGGCAGCATCGCGATGTGGGGGGAGATGTGACCGGCACTCGTTGCAGTTTCGCGGGGCAGGCTCGCCGGTGGCGCCAGCGAACCCGAACGTGGCCTTACACTGCCCGACCCGCGCGCCGGGGGCTAGCGCGAAGCGCGCGCATTGCGATCACAAATGGACTCGTAAAGTAACGGTAATAGTTAATGCGCGGCCGCAAGGTTTGCAGAAGCGGGCGTCGCTCATTGCTTATAGGACAAAATGTTGCCTCAATCTCGGCTGTCACCCCGGCGAAGGCCGGGGTCCACTCATCAGCGTGCACCACTCACCACCGAGCGCACAGTCCCTGCGCCTTGAAGAGTGGATCCCGGACCTCCGCGCTGAGGCGCTCCGTCCGGGATGACAATTTGTGTGCGAGGCGACACCGTGCATCGCACTGGGCCTACTTAAGCCAGCCGCGATCCTTCAGCATGTTGGCGATGGCTTCACCGAGAACGCCCATGGTGAGGCCTTCCTTCTTCCACTTGATGCGCGCGGCGGAGACTTCGTCGACGCGGGCTTCCCATTCAGGGCCGAAGACTTTCTCCGCGATGTAGTCGCGCAAGAGACGCGACAGGCCCGCGGCCGCGCCGTCGGTGGAGACGGTGACCTGCAGCGAGCCGCGCCGCAGGATCGCCGGGAGATGGAAATCGCACAGGGGAATGCGGTCCTGCACATGCACCAGCGCGCCGTGTTGTTTGGCGAGATCGCGCCAGCGCGCGGCGTCCACGTCGGCGACATCGGCGATGAAAGCGATAAGCGGGCGCTTCGCGGCGAAGTCTTCCTCCGCGGGCCAGCGGTCGATCAGCTTGTCGCCCGCGAGCGCGCGAGCCTCCGCGCTCGGATCGGCGGCGAACACATGCACGCGCGCGGCGCGGTAGTCCTTCAGCGCCTGCAAGCGATTGGCAAGCGCATGGCCGGCGCCGATCACGAAGATCGTCTCGGCCGTCAAATCGAGCATCAGAGGATAGTGCGGCGTGGGGCGGTTAGCGTCCATGCGGCAGCTCGCGCGCCATCTGCAGTGCGCCGTAAGTGAGGATGGCGCTGGCGCCCGCGCGCTTGAACGAGATCATGCTCTCGCGCAATGCGCCGAGGAAATCGAACGCGCCTACTGCCGCGCCGGCGGCGAGCATCGCGTATTCGCCGCTCACCTGATACGCCACCACCGGCACATCGACCCGCGCTTTCACGGCGGCGATCACGTCGAGGTAGGGCATGCCGGGCTTCACCATGACCATGTCCGCGCCCTCGGCGACGTCGAGTTCGACTTCCTTGAGGGCCTCGGTGATGTTGGCCACGTCCATCTGATAGGTGTGCTTGCCCTTCCCGCCCAGAGCGCCGGCCGAACCGACGGCGGAGCGGAAGGGGCCATAGAACAGCGAGGCGTATTTCACGGCATAGGACAGGATGAGGGTGTTGACGAAGCCGTCCTTCTCCAGCGCGGCGCGGATGGCGCCGATGCGGCCGTCCATCATGTCGGACGGCGCGACAACGTCGCAGCCGGCTTCGGCGAGCGTGAGCGCCTGGCGCGTGAGCACCTCGACCGTGGCGTCGTTGGCGACATCGCCGTTGATGAACAGGCCGTCGTGGCCGTGGTCGGTATAGGGATCGAGCGCGACGTCACACATGATGCCGATTTCCGGCACGGCGGCCTTCACGGCGCGCACACAGCGCGGCACCAGACCGTCCTGGTCGAGGGCGATCTTGCCGTCGGGAGTCTTGAGGTTCGGCGCGACTACGGGAAACAGCGCGATGGCCGGGATACCGAGGCCGTGCGCGGCCTTGGCCGCTTCGACGATGCGGTCGATGGACAGATGATCGATGCCCGGCAGCGCGGGGATCGCCTTCTGGACGCCGGCGCCTTCCACCACGAACAGAGGCTGAATGAAATCCGCCGGGGTGACGACGGTTTCGCGCACGAGGTTGCGGATCCATGGCGCGGAGCGCAGGCGGCGCGGACGGATATGAGGATAGCCGCTCATGCCTGCACCAGGCGGCGGACGTCGGCGGCGATACTCGCGAGGGTGGGCTGCGCGGCGACGATCTTTTTCCGCCACGGGCCGGGTGCCTCGAACACGGCGGCGCTGATGCCGATGGCGTCGAAGGTGGCATTCACATTTGCAACGAGACGCGCGAGCGTTTCGGCACTCGCGCGGCTGAACAGCGGCGCGATCACATGCTGGCCTGTGATCTGGGCAACGATGGCGTCGGGCACGTGGTCCTCCGCGACCATCTCGTAGACGGCTCGGCGTTCTACCTTTTCCGGAAAGGCCGAGGCAAGGTCCACGCTGACCTTGGCGGCGGACGGATAGAAAGCACGGCGGAAATCCGCCGCTTTCAGGGCCTCGACCATGTCCGCACCGGTCAGGCCGGTCTGGACGACGGTGGTGAACCCACGGGCTTTGAGGGCCTCCGCTGTCCCCTCGCCGACGGCATAAGCTCTATGCCCTTCCCATCCTTGCGGCAGGAAACCCACGGCAAGCTGGCTGGTGAACAGGATCGCGTCAAAGGCGGATGGATCGGGCCACGTGCCAACCGTGCGCGGCGTGTGGATCGGCCAATGGACGATGGGCGCCGCGTCGCCATAGGCCGCGGCGGTGCGCGCGCGGTAGACCGCGGGCCGCGTATCGAGAATCATGCCGCCGCCTGAAGGTCCAGACCGGTCTTGAGCTGGAGGCCGAGGATGCGGCCGAGGGATTCCGCGTGGGAGAGCGGCCCATCGATGCGGCCACGCAGCAGCGCGCGGCCATCGCCGGGCGCGACCACGGCCTCGAGCACCAGGTGATCGCCGCTCAGTCGCGCAAGCGCGCCCAGGGGCAGATGCGGACCCACGGTGACGAGCATCGCGCGTTCCGCGTCCACCGCCGCGTGGGTGGCGGCGTGATCGATGCGGGCGAACAAACGCCGCAGCCGAAGATTATCCGTGGCGGTGACGATGCCGATCGCCCCCTGTCCCGGATCCGGCATCAGCACTTCGGGCTCGAGAATTTCGGCGATGACATTGGCCCGGTTGAGGCGCGCGAGGCCTGCGACCGCGAGGATCGTGCCGTCGAGATCGGTCGCGCGCAGCAGAGCCAAGCGCTCCTCCACGTTGCCGCGCAGGAGTGTGAATGTGGCTTGCGGCTTGATGGCGCGCAGCATGGCGGAACGGCGGAGCGACGCGGAGCCGAAGCGCGCGGCCGCCGGCACGTCGGCCAGGCGCTGGTGGCGGAAGGAGATGAAGGCCTCGCGGGGATCGGCGCGCTCCAGGGTCGCGGCCAACGTGAGGCCCGGTGCGAACAGGGCCGGCGTGTCTTTCACAGAATGGACGGCGAGATCGATCTCGCCGGTCAGCACGGCATTGTCGAGCACGTCGGAGAACACGCCGCGTCCGCTTTGCGCGGTGTTCAGGCTTTCCAACGGGCGCGTGCGGTCCGTGTCGCCCGGGGTGGTGAAGGTGACGAACTCGATCTTGTCGGCGAAATCCGGGTCCACGGCGAGCAGCGCATCGCGCACCAGGGCCGCCTGGATCAGGGCGAGCCGGCTGCCGCGGGTGCCGAGCCTGAGGCGCGGCAGGTTACGCTTGAGGAATGCCATGACGGGCGAGTTCGGTGGTGAGCGCCGCCACCAGGGCGCCGATGTGTTCATCCGTGTGCAGGGGCGACGGCGTGAGACGCAGACGCTCGGTGCCGCGCGGCACGGTGGGATAGTTGATGGGCTGGACGTAGATGCGGTGATTGTCGCGCAAGCCGTCGCAGACCGCCTTGCAGCGTTTCGCATCGCCGATCATCACCGGGACGATATGGGTGTCGGTGGCGAGCACCGGGATGCGCGCCTTGGCCAGCGCGGACTTCAGCTTCGCCACTTGGGTCTGGTGACGGATGCGCAAGTCGTTGGCCGTGGCGACATGGCGCACCGATGCGAGGGCCGCGGCGACCAGAACCGGCGACAAGGACGTGGTGAAGATGAACTCCGCCGAGAAGCTGCGCAGGAAATCGACGGTGGCCGCGGACGCCGCGACGTAGCCTCCCATCACGCCGAACGCCTTGGCCAGGGTGCCCTGGACGATGTCGATCTGTTCGTGGAGGCCGAGCGCATCGACGATGCCGCCGCCGCGCACGCCGTAGAGGCCGACCGCGTGGACTTCGTCGACGTAAGTGAGCGCGCCGTGTTCCTTCGCCAGCGTCGCGATGCTGCGGAGGTCGGCAATGGTGCCGTCCATGGAATAAACGGACTCGACGGCGATCAACTTCGGCTGATCCTTCGGCAGGCCCGCCAGCAGTTCCGCGAGGTGAGCGACATCGTTGTGGCGGAAGATCAGCTTCGGCACGCGCGATTGGCGCAGGCCCGCGATCATGGAGGCGTGGTTCTTCGCGTCCGACAGCACGATGCAGTTCGGCAGCCGCGAGGCCAACGTGGCCAGCGCGCCCTGGTTGGCGATGTAGCCGGAGGTGAACAGCAGGCTCGCGTCCTTGCGGTGCAGGGCGGCGAGTTCGGATTCCAGGGCGGCATGAATCTGATGGGTGCCGCTGATGTTGCGGGTGCCCCCGGCGCCGGCGCCGGACGCGTGCGCGGCAGTCGTCATGGCCGCTTCCACCTTGGGATGCTGGCTCATGCCGAGGTAGTCGTTCGAGCACCACACGGTGACTTCGCGCGGGCCGCCATCGCCGTGCAGGAGCGCGCGCGGGAACTGCCCGTGCAGCCGCTCGAGCCGCGCGAAGTGGCGGTAGTTGCCGGCGCTCTTCAGCTCATCGAGGGCGCCATTAAAGAATGCGTCGTAGCCGAACACATCCGACGGCGCGCTCGCCGGTTCTCCGCCAACACGAGGTTTGCGGGAAAAGCTCACGCAACCGCTCCCTTGGGAACGTGGATGCCGCACTCTACCTTATCCTGGCCGCGCCAGCGACCGGCGCGCGGGTCCTCGCCGGGGGCGACGCGATCCGTGCAGGGCATGCAACCGATGCTGAAATAGCCGTCGGCTTCCAGCGGATGGTGCGGCAGATCGTGCGCGTCGAAATAGTCGCTCAGCGCCTGGCGGCTCATGCCCACCAGCGGGTTGACCTTGAACCGGCCGTCGGCGAACTCGACCTTCGGCAGCTTCGCGCGATCGCTGGTCTGGAAGGCTTTGCGCCCGGTGAACCAGGCGCGATACGGCGCGAGCGCGCGTTCCAGCGGTTCCACTTTGCGCACGTTGCAGCAGGCGTTGGCGTTCTGCGACCACAGCACGCCCTTGGGATCCTGCGCGGCAAGGGCCCCGGCGTCCGGGGTGACGGTGCGCACGTCGGTGAGGCCGAGGCGCGCGATCAGCTGATCGCGATAGCGGCGGGTTTCGCCGAACACCTTGCCCGTATCCAGGAAGATCACCGGCACGGCCTTATCGACCTGAGCGGCGAGATGCAGCAGCACCGCGGACTCGGCGCCGAAGGAGGACACCAGCGCGACCTGCCCCGGGAATTCCGTGCGCAGCATCGCTTCGACGAGTTCCGCCGGCGTGGCGTCGACGTAACGGGCCTGCAGTTCTTTCAATTCCGGGATTTGGGCGAGCGCGTTCATGGGGCGTGCCGTTCGTCATAGGCGACCGTGCGGTTGTCCGCCGCGTGCTGATAGCGCACCGAGTAGGCGCGCGCGGAGCTGGCCGCCGCCTCCACGGAGAAGGTGTCGGACACTTCCAGGCTGCTCACGCCGGTGCGCAGCAGGAACGCTGTCTGGTCCGGGAGGAAATCGCCTGTGGCCCGCACCTCACCCTTGAAGTTCAACCGCTGGCGCAGCATGCGCGCGGAGGTGAACAGGCGTCCGTCCTTGAAGGTGGCGAAGCGCAGTACGACGATGCCGAGACGGTCGATCCACGGCTTCAGGTCCTCGACCTGGTCCGCGCCCCCCATCTCCACGCCGACGGCCGCCGCGGTGAAGATCTGGTTGTCGCCGCCCTTCAGGCGCGCGAACGGCACGATCACGCGATCCGTCGCGCTGGGGGCCGCGTCGTCGGCGAGACGCACCCAGTTGTCGTTGATCGGCGCCGGGTCGCTGCCGATGGCGATGCTAAGCACTGGCATAGAGGCGCTCCTTGAAGGGCGCTTTGCCCAAGCGGCGATAGGCCGCGAGGAATTCTTCGCCAGGCTGACGGAGTTCAAGATAGATGTTCACGACTTTCTCAACCGCATCGACAACTTGATCGCCCTTAAAGCCCGGGCCGATGAGTTCGCCGACCGAGGCGGTCTCGTCGGCGGCGCCGCCGAGGGTGAGCTGATAAAGCTCCTCGCCCGCGCGCTCGACACCCAGGATGCCGATGTGGGCGGCGTGGTGGTGTCCGCAAGCATTGATGCAGCCCGAGATCTTGATCTGAAGGGGGCCGATTTCCTTCATGCGTTCCGGCGTCTGGAAACGCTCGCTGATCTGCTGGGCGACCGGGATCGAACGCGCGTTGGCGAGCGCGCAGTAATCCAGGCCGGGGCACGCGATGATGTCGCCGATGAGGCCGATGTTGGCGTCGGCGAAACCGATCTTGCCAAGTTCCTGCCACACCGCGAACAGGTCCGCCTGCTTCACGTTCGGCAGGACGAGGTTCTGGACGTGGGTGACGCGGATCTCGGCGAAGGAATACTTCTCGGCCAGATCGGCGATCTGTTCCATCTGGTCCGCCGTCGCATCGCCGGGCACGCCGCCGACGGGCTTGAGCGAGATTGTGACGATGCCGTAGCCCGGGACCTTGTGCGTATGCACGTTGGTCTCGATCCAGCGCGCGAAGGCCGGGTTGGATTTCCGCGCTTGCTCGAAGGACGCGACCGGTCCGGCGATCACGTCATACGGCGGCGGTGCGAAGAATTTCTGGATGCGGGTCAGCTCCGCTTCCGGCAGGTTGACGCCTTCGGTGCGCAGCAGCGCCCATTCGGCCTCGACCTGGCGGGTGAACTCTTCCG
This sequence comes from Rhodospirillaceae bacterium, assembly GCA_965279655.1. Lineage (GTDB taxonomy): Bacteria > Pseudomonadota > Alphaproteobacteria > Rhodospirillales > Rhodospirillaceae > SCTM01. The sequence continues at coordinate 896,728 of OZ257255.1, read as the reverse complement.
CGCCGATCTCGCGCACCAGGATCTTGATGCGCGCCTTGTAGATGTTGTCGCGGCGGCCGTGGCGGTTGTAAACGCGCAGGATCGCTTCGAGGTACGACAGCAGCTCCGCCTTCGGCAGGAACGCGCGGATCAGCGGCGCGATCACCGGGGTGCGGCCCATGCCGCCGCCGGCGTAGATCTTGTAGCCAACGTCGCCTTCCGGGCCGCGGACAACCTGGATGCCGATGTCGTGGTACTGGATGGCCGCGCGGTCCTGCGCCGCACCCGTCACCGCGATCTTGAACTTGCGCGGCAGGAACGAGAATTCCGGGTGGAACGTGGACCACTGGCGCACGGCTTCCGACACGATGCGCGGATCTTCCACTTCGTCGCCCGCGACACCTGAGAATTGGTCGGCGGTGACGTTGCGGATGCAGTTGCCCGAGGTCTGGATGCCGTGCAGCTGCACGTCCGCCAGATCGTTCAAGAGATCGGGCATCTGTTCCAGCTTGATCCAGTTGTACTGGATGTTCTGGCGCGTCGTGAAATGGCCGTAGCCGCGATCGTACGTACGCGCGATGTAGGCCAGCTTCTTTAGCTGCGCCGAGGACAGCGTGCCGTAGGGGATCGCGACGCGCAGCATGTAGGCATGCAGCTGGAGATACAGGCCGTTCATCAGCCGCAGCGGGCGGAACTGCTCTTCGGTCAGCTCGCCGGCAAGGCGGCGCTGCACCTGGCCGCGGAATTCCGCGACGCGTTCGCGGACGATGGTGTGATCGAATTTGTCGTAGACGTACATGACACTCTTACCAGGAAGAACGGCGGGCGAGATCGGGCCGGATCGTCGGGCCGACGGCGCGGATCTGTTCGCGCAACCGCGCGGGCTTGGTGCCTGACGGGACCGTGTCGATCACCGCGGCATCGATCAGGTAGTTCCCCTTCACGGCGGCGTCGAGCGCGGCCTGGAGGGCGGCTTCGCCTTCGGCAGTGGTCTCCACACGCGCCTGGTCGACTTCCGTGACCCATTCGCCGTTGGCGGCGAGGTAGATCACCACGCCGTCGCGCAGGCGGTTGCCGGTCGCGATCTTGCCGCCCGCCGCCTTATTGGAACGGCGATGCGCGCTGATCTCCGACGGCTCGATCGTTTGTGTGGTCTCGTTAGCCATGAGCGAAATGTACCCAGTTGAATTCGCCGCTTGTCACGGCTGTGTCTTCGGCGCGCACGCGGGCGGAGGCGGCGGTCGCAACCTTGCCGAACAGCAAGAGCGCCGGGCTGCGCACGGCCTGCGCGGTAATCGTGGCGGACAGTTGATCGACCGTGGTCACGAAACGGCGCTCGCCCGGACGGGTCGCGTTCTCGATGATGGCCAAGGGGAAGTCACCGGCGATGCCGTCGGCCTTCAAGGCCGCGGCGATGTCGTCGGCTCTGCCGAGGCCCATGTAGACGACCAGAGTCTTCCCCTCGCCCGCCAGATTGCGGAAATCCGCCAGCGAACCATCGCGGCGCACGGCGGTGATGTAGGAAATCTGCGCGGACAGGTCGCGATGGGTGAGCGGGATGTGCGTGCTGCTGGCGGCACCCTGCGCCGCCGTGATGCCGGGAATGACCTCGACGCTGATCCCCTCGGCGCGCAGACCTTCGATCTCTTCGCCGCCGCGCCCGAAGATCAGCGGATCGCCGCCTTTCAGCCGCACGACATGGCCATAGGTGCGCGCCGCATCGGCCAGGAGAGAAATAATTTCTTCCTGGGTGATCTTCGCGGCGCCGTTCGGCTTGCCGACGTACACGCGGCGCACCGTGGCCGGCACTTCAGCGAGGATCTCCGCGGAGACGAGGTCGTCGTAGAACAGAATGTCGGCGGTGGTCAGCGCGGCGAAGGCCTTGCGCGTGAGCAGCCCCGGATCACCCGGCCCGGCCCCCACGAGGATGACCTTCCCCGGCGCACTGGCGGCGGGAGTCATTGAATCGAATAGCGGAACGACGTTGGCCATGGCTCTGTCCCGGCTGGGCATCTGCGCGATGGCGGGAGGTATAGGTACACCTCCCCCGGCTTTCTAATCGGCAGGGGTCCGGGAGGGCAAAACCCGCCGTCTGGGAGACTTTCCTGACGAAAAACCGTCGTTTGGGAGAAACTTCTTCTCCCGGGCGGGACGCCTAAACCCCTGCCCCGGCGGCGAAAATCCGAGCGCTCCGGGCCAGAACCGGGACCTGCTGGCCGGGCCGGAGGGAGAGTTCCTCCAGCCGCTGGCGGGACAGTTCCGCTTCGATCGGCGTCGCCAGGCCGTCGAAGGCCAGTTCCACCCGGGCGATCGGGCCTGTGGCGGAGACGTGGCGCACCTTGGCTTGGACGCGGGCGCCCTCGCCGCCGATCTCGATGTCATGGGGGCGCAGGTAGGCAAAGCCCTCCCGCTGGCCGCTCTCGGCCACTTGGACCTCGAAGTCGCTGCCCCACAGGTTCACCCGCCCGTTGATGATGGTGCAGGCGACCCGGTTCACGTTGCCGAGGAACTCGTAGACGAACGGCGTCGCCGGAGAGTCATAGACCTCCTGCGGCGTGCCGATCTGTTCGATCTTGCCCTGGTTCATCACGACCACCCGGTCGGCGAGTTCCAGCGCTTCTTCCTGGTCGTGGGTGACGAACAGGCTGGTGAAGCCCATCTCGTCGTGCAGGCCGCGCAGCCAACGACGCAATTCCTTGCGCACCTTGGCGTCGAGCGCGCCGAACGGTTCGTCGAGCAGCAACATCCGCGGCTCGATGGCGAGCGCGCGCGCGAGCGCGATGCGCTGCCGCTGCCCACCGGAAAGCTGGGACGGATAGCGCCCGGCCATGGGTTCGAGCTGGACCAGGCGGAGAAGCGACGTCACCTTTTCCTGGATCACATTCTCGGGCGGACGCTTGGCGCGGCTCATCACACGCAGACCGAAGGCCACGTTCTCGAAAACGGTCATATGCCGGAACAGCGCGTAGTGCTGGAACACGAAGCCGACGCGCCGGCGCGCCACGTCGCGATTGCCGGCGTCCTCGCCGTCGAACAGCACCTGACCCGCATCCGGGAACTCGAGACCCGCGATCACGCGCAGCAGCGTGGTCTTGCCGGAACCGGACGGGCCCAGCAGCGCGACCAGTTCGCCGCGCTCGACTTTCAAGGAGACGCCGTTGACGGCGACGAACTTGTCGAACCGCTTTTCGATGTTGAGGAGTTCGATGGTCATAGGGTCGCTCCTGCGACGCGTACTTCGTCGGGGTTCTGCCGATCGCCCCACTCCAGCGCGCTTTTCACGACCAGCGTGACAAGAGCCAGGAAGGCGAGCAGCGACGCCACGGCAAACGCCGCAATGAAGTTGTATTCGTTGTAGAGGATCTCGACATGCAAGGGCATGGTTGTGGTGAGCCCACGGATGTGGCCCGAGACGACCGACACCGCGCCGAATTCGCCCATGGCGCGCGCATTGCAAAGCAGCACGCCGTACACGAGGCCCCATTTGATGTTGGGCAGGGTGACGCGCCAGAACATCTGCCAGCCGTTGGCGCCCAGCGAACGCGCGGCTTCTTCGGCTTCGGTGCCTTGCTCCTGCATCAGCGGAATCAATTCGCGCGCCACAAACGGGAACGTCACGAACACGGTGGCGAGCACGATGCCCGGCACGGCGAAGATGATCTGGATGTCATGGGCCTGCAGCCATGGGCCGAGCAATCCCTGGGCGCCGAACAAGAGCACGTAGATCAGGCCGGAGATCACCGGCGAGACCGAGAACGGCAGGTCAATCAAGGTGATCAAGAGGCTCTTGCCCCAGAAGTCGAACTTGGCGATGGCCCAGGACGCCGCAACGCCGAAAACCATGTTCAGCGGCACGGCGATGACCGCGACAAGCAACGTGAGTCTGAGAGCCGCGAAGGCATCCGGCTCGACGATGGCCGCGAAGTATTTGCCGAAGCCGCCTCGCAGGGCTTCGGTGAATACGCTCACCAGCGGCAGCACCAGGAAGATCGCGATGAACAGGAGCGACGTTCCGATCAGGGCGGCACGTATGCCGGGGCCTGCGCCAACGGTATCGCGGCGGCGCGGAGCGTGCATGCTCAGATCTCCCCTTGCCGGTTGCGGGCCCAGCGCTGGAGCATATTGATCGCAAGCAGAAGCAGAAACGAGGCCGCCAGCATCACCACACCGATCACGGCCGCGCCGCGGTAGTCGTACTGTTCGAGCTTGATGATGATCAGCAGGGGCGCGATCTCCGACTTCATCGGGATATTGCCGGCGATGAAAATCACCGAACCGTATTCCCCGACGGCGCGGGCAAAGGCGAGCGCGAAACCGGTGAGCGCCGCCGGCATGATCGCCGGGCTGATGACGCGCACGAAGGTCTGCCAGGGCTTGGCGCCAAGGCTCGCGGCGGCCTCTTCCAGTTCAGGATCGAGATCCTGCAGCACCGGCTGCACGGTGCGCACGACGAACGGCAGGCCGATGAAGATGAGCGCGAGGGTCACGCCGGTGGCCGTATAGGCGGCTTTGATCCCGAACTGTTCTAGGAACTGTCCGATCCAGCCCTTCGGACTATAGAGGGTCGCGAGTGCAATGCCTGCGACAGCGGTCGGCAGCGCGAAGGGCAGATCGACCAGACCGTCGACCAGGCGCTTGAAGGGAAACTCGTAGCGCACAAGCACCCAGGCCACGAGCACGCCGAACACCAAATTGACCGCGGCGGCGATCAAGGCCGCGCCGAAGCTCAACTGGTAAGCCGCGATCGCGCGCGGCGCCGTGGCGGTCGCCCAGAACTGGGCCCACGTCCCGCCGCTGGCTTTGATGATCAAGGCCGCGAGCGGCAGGAGGACGAGGATGCTCAGATATAGAAGCGTGAAGCCCATCGTCGGGCCGAAGCCGGGCAGCGCGCTGGGCGTGACCCAAGTGCCGCGCCGCGGCGCGCGGCCATGGCTGATCGGCTTGGAACCGGGAGACATTTCTGACACGCCCTGGCTGGGAACGACTGTTAGGGCCGGACGGGTCGTCCGTGCTCGGCCAGGACCCAAGGTATGGGGCTGTTCGGGTTCGATGTCGAGACGGGGGATTGGCATGCTTTTGGGTGTGGTCATCGCCCCTCCACTCCCAGCCGGGCGCGTTTCGAGCAATTTCAGGATCAATGAAGTTCCAACACCCGCCGCCTGGAGAGATTTTTATTCTCTCCCGGAGGTGATGTAGAGAAGGGTTCAACGGAACAGGGGCCCCGAGGAAACGGCTTGGGACCCCTGCCCGCCTGCCTAGGTTGGTCCCTCTAGGGCTTGTAGAGGTCGTCGAATACACCGCCGTCGTCGAAGTGCTTCTTCTGCGCCACGCGCCATCCGCCGAACTGCTCGTCGATGGTCACCAGCTTCAGGTCGGGGAATTTGATCGTCGCCGCCGACAGGGCCGACTCATCGCGCGGGCGGTAGAAGTTCTTCGCGATGATCTTCTGAGCCTCAGGCGTGTAGAGGAAGTTTAGGTACGCCTCCGCCACGGCCCGCGTGCCCTTGCTGTCCACGACCTTGTCGACCACCGAGATGGTCGGCTCGGCCAGGATGCTCTCGGACGGCACGATAATGTCGAACTTGTCCGCGCCGAATTCGGCGAGCGACAGATAGGCTTCATTCTCCCACGCGAGCAGAACGTCGCCGAGACCACGCTGCGCGAAGGTGGTGGTGGAGCCGCGCGCGCCCGTGTCGAGCACCGGCACGTTCTTGAACAGCTTGCCCACGAACTCCTTGGCTTTGGCTTCGTCGTTGTTGTTGTGGTGCAGCGCGTAAGCCCAAGCCGCGAGGTAGTTCCAGCGCGCGCCGCCGGACGTCTTCGGGTTCGGCGTGATGACAGAGATGCCCGGCTTCACCAGGTCGTCCCAGTCCTTGATCTTCCAGGGATTGCCCTTGCGCACCAGAAACACGATGGTCGAGGTGTAGGGCGCGGCGTTCTGCGGCAGACGCTTTTGCCAATCCTGCGGAATGAGCTTGCCGTTGTCGTAGAGCGAGTCCACGTCGTAGGCGAGCGCGAGCGTGACGACGTCGGCCTTCAGGCCGTCGATCACCGAGCGCGCCTGCTTGCCGGAGCCGCCGTGGGATTGCTGGATGGTGACCGTATCGCCGGTCTTTTCCTTCCACTGCTTCGCGAAGGCCGCGTTCACGTCCTTGTAAAGTTCACGGGTGGGATCGTAGGACACGTTGAGCAGCGAGATGTCCTTCGCACTTGCAGCCTGCGGCAGCGCCGCGAGGGCAGCGATAGCGACGGCGACCAAGATCGACTTCGTTTTCATCGGAGTCTCCAAATTCGGTGAGGGAGAATACTGGGGTGGGGCTTAGAACGCCAACTGCGCGCGTGCCGCGAGAATGTCGACGTCTTGACCGATCTGGCCGAACGGCGCAGCCGCGCCGATCCGGTTCACGTTGACGTGTTGATAATTGAAGGTGAAGCGAATGACGTTGTTCGGGTACCAATTGAAGCCGGTGGTGAAGGCTTTCTGTTTGCCGCCGCGAATGCCGCCGGTGCTTGCCACCAACGTCGCACCCTGCACGCCCGGACGGAAATCAAGATCGAGTTCGCTGTAACGGCCGGTCAATTCCCAGGCACCGATACCGGGGTTCTTCAAGCTAAACGGCTTGTCCGGCCGCGGGTTCTGCCATGTGGCCGTCTCCGCGTTGTAACGGCGCGCTTCGCCGGTAAGCACCCACGTGCCTTGCACGTACCATCCGTCGAAACTCGGATTGACCAGCGGGCTGTCGCGGCGATCGACCGAGTAGCCGAAGTAGCCGGCCTGCCCGTACAGGCTCTTCCAGTTGCCCGCAGCCTCGACACCCCACACATCCACGCCGCGCGCGTTGATATTGCCGGTGCCGATGAGACGCGTGCCATCGACGTTGTTCTCCGGCCGCGTCTGAAGATTGATCGCGGAAGGACCCGTCGGGCCCGCCGCCGTGTCAGCCAACTTCAGCACATGCGTACCGCTCACGGAGATTTGAGCATTTGCATCCGCGCCCTTGACGAAGCGATAGGCAAGACGGCCGACCAAGGCTTGCTGCGAATCGAATACCGCCGCATCGCCCGCGCGCGCGCCGCTCCACGTCAACGCCGCGTAGTAGTCATCGTTGTAGGACGTCACGCCCAGGAAGTTCTTGCGGCCGTCGGATCCCGCAACGCTACGCGCGAGGTCGCTCGGCGCCGCGCGCTCCAGGAAAATCAAATCGCCGGAACCGGTCTGGTCGTCGATGCCCTGCGGCGGGGAGAAAGCACCGACACGGAACTTGGCCCACTTGAAGCCGTCATACTGAATGTACGCATCGCTGACCGTTCCCCCTTCGATCGCCGAACCACCGGCCTCGTACTGGAACGCATAGGACCAGTCGCCAAACGCCTTGCCCTGAAACCCGAAACGGGCGCGGCGGAAAAGCGACCCGCTCGACAAATCCGTGCCGGATAGCGCGCGGTTGTCCTGCGAATAGCCGGCCACGTCGTACTGCAGCAACGAGCGCAGGGAGAGAGAGAACTTCCCGTCGGCGGTCTGAAGGGTCGGACGCGCGTTGTCCAGTTTCACTTGCACGTCTTGCTCGCGCTGCTTCTGGACGTCGATGTACTGTGCCGTGGCGGTGCGCTTCAGATCGATGATCTGCGCGTCCACCCGTTGCGCCTCGGTTGTCTTGTCGGCCTTCAGTTCCTTGAGTTCGCTCGCGAGCAAGTCGAGCTTGGCTTCGAGCGCCCTGATCTTGTCGTCGCGCGGATCGGCGAGCGCGGGCCCCGCCAAGGCAACGGTCGCGACACCGGCCAGGAGGAATGTGGAGAAAGTCTTCATTGTTGTGCCCTCTGTATCTTTGGACTGGCGATTAAGAGCCGACCGCGATCTGCGCGGCGCGGTCGACGGAACGGGTGGCGTGGCTATCGGCTGGACGGCCGAAGCCGAGAACAATCGACGCAATCAGCGTGAACGCACAGATCGCAAGGACATGCGCGAGGGTGTTGTCGTCTGGCTTTGCAACACGGATACGCACGTCGGGTCTCCTTCACTGAACGTCGTCGATTCGCGACACGGTGAAGATGGCGGCTCTGCGGCCGGCTTGCGCTACCCTTTATCCCTACCTTTTCGGTAGAGTTAATTCGAGAGGAATTTTTTCCGCTTTGAGGGGAACCGGCGGATGAAATGTCTATCTATTTGGTCGGGTTATATTCCCGACCGTCCGCTCCGGCACTCCTAACGCCGCTTTTTCTCGCGGGCCGCACCGTCCGCCAGGGTCACGGTATCCAGGATTTCCGCCATGGAGTCGCGCACGGCCCGCATCGTCTTGCGGATGGCGCAGAATTTCTCGTCTTCGCAATCATCGCACTTCCGATAGAACGCCAGGCTCGCACAGGCGATCGGCGCCAGGGCGCCGTCGGTGATGCGGATGATTTCACCGTAAGTGATCTTGTCGGCCGGGCGGCCCAGCTTGTAGCCCCCGTGCTTGCCGCGCACGGACGCGAGCAGACCATGGCTTTTGAGTTCGAGCAGGATCTGTTCGAGGAACTTCCGGGGAATCTTACGTGTATCGGCGATATCGCCGACCAGCATCAACTCGCCCTTGGGCTGCGCCGCCAAAAGGAGCATCGCGCGCAGGGCATACTTCGTACGTTGCGTGAGCATGGTAGTCCCGTATCCGATCCACGGGCCCACCATACGCGACCAAGCCGCTCAAGGGCAGACGGAACTAGCCTCCCACGCCGCAAGCCGCCGTTTCGGAATTCGGCGCTTCCGCCTCGCAGATAACGTCCGTCAGCCCATTGCTGATGCGCCATTGCTCCAGAAGCAGTTCGTCCCACTTCGCGAGGGCCGGGGTGTCGTTGGCCAGAATGGCGGTACAGCCCTGTGGACATCGCAGGCCGGTTTTATGCGCGAATTGCCGTGCCCGCCGGGCCTCAATTCGGAGAAAGACACGCTCAATGTCCATCCGCATGGCCACCTCCTACATCCAAGAGAACGGGAACCCGTAGGGCAATCCGCTTTCACGGACGGCCGCGGCGATTTCCTCCGGCGAGGGCATGGGTGGAGCGGCCTCGAACCTCTCCGGACCCGACCAGCCCGGCAGAGGCGTGCTCAGCATTTCGCCGTGAAGCGTATGCCCAAGCCATCGCAGCCACAGGGGATTGGGATGGTCGCTCATGCTCGTGCGCCCCTGAGGGAGGCTGCGATCCGTTGGGCTTCGGCGTAAGGGAACGCGTCCTCTTCCTCCGTCAATTCCCGGCACGCATGTTCCGCCTGGCCCGGCGAGCGGAACAACCGCTGCTCCAAGGACGAAAAATGCGATTGCACGGCATAGAAACGAAATCCCGTGCGTTCCCCGACGACGATCCCGGCGGGCTCGCCTTCGAGTTCAATCACGTAGCGCTGTCCTGTCATTGCGCACACTCCTGCTTGGTGAGAGCCGCACTGTCTTCCCTCTTCGGGGCCTAAACGACCCCGCCCGCGTCAATACAATACTATTTTAGTCGTCTTTAGAACGACGCTCTCCGGGCAAGGTTCCGCGGGAGAAGAAAAAGCCGTCCGCAGCGCAGCGATCCATGGCGGAGGCGACTCCGCGGGCCCTGTTCCCGCAAGACGCTTGCCGGCGGACCGCGCTATGCTCCGCCGGGGGAACAGGGGTTCGCATGACAATCGCCAACACGCTGAAATCCATTCACGGCACCGCGCTGCTGGTTTTCCTCACCTGCCTGCTGGGATGGACGCTCGCGAACATGGATCAATCCCTGTTCGGCTATGCCATCCCGGGCATCCGCGCGGAATTCGGCGCGGGCATCGACGACATCGGCTGGGTGTTGTCCGCGTCATTCCTATTCGCCGCCGTCGCCAGCGCGGTGATCGGCGTGCTCACCGACCGCTACGGCCGCAAGACCATGTTCGCGGCGTGTCTGGGTGTCTCCGCACTCATTGTCGGGCTGCACGCCCTTGTCACCGGCTTGGTGACGCTCACTGTGCTGCGCATGCTGTCAGCCGGATTCAGCAATGGCCTGTCGCCGATCACCCAGGCGTACACCGCCGAGGTGGCGCCGCCCAAAGGCCGCGGCTTGCTACTGGGCCTGTTGAACTGCGGCTTTCCGCTCGGCTGGTTCGTGGCGTCGCTGTTCGTCGCGCCGATGCTGACGACGTTCGGCTGGCGCTACATCTTCATGCCCGCCTTGCTGGTGATCCCGATCGCGCTGGTGCTCGCGCGCACCCTGCCGGAGAGCGCCCGTTTCAAGGCCGCGCAGCAAACGGATTCGCGGCCGCTGGGCGAGCGTATCGGCGAGATCTTCGCGCCGCACCTGCGGCACAAGACCTTCATCTGCTTCCTGAGCTTTTTCCTGTTCGGCGGCGCCTATGCTGGCACCGCGTTCTTCCTGCCGAGCTATTTCCAGGAGTTCCGGGGATACTCGCTGGAACAAGCCACCTCGATCGTCGGCAGTTCCTACGGCGTCGGCCTCGTGGGCTATGTCGCCGCGTCGTTCGTGTCGGAGTTCGTCATCACCCGGCGCAACACCTGCATCGTCTGGTGCGTGCTCGGCTCCCTCGCCGTCGCCGGGTTGATGTGGATCCCGACGACGTACACGGGGGATGCGATTTGGTTCGCGCTCATGGCGGCGTTCTTCTTCGGCAATGCGGCGGTCATGGGCGCCATGCAGGCGGAAATCTTCCCCACCCGCGTGCGCGCCACGGCGATTGGGATCGCCGGCTCCTGCGCCCTGAACCTCGGCATGGCCACCTTCCCTATCGGCGTCGCCTGGGCGATCAAAGCCATCGGCTGGCAGTGGGCCTTCACCCTCGCCGTCGTGCCGTCCATGTGCGTGATCGCGCTCGCGCTGCTGACGCTCGACAACGTCCGCAGCGGCGTCGATCTCGACGAGATCGCGCAGTAACGGTCAAGTCGCTTAGGCGACTTTCTGCGGCGATGAGCCGTCCGCCGGCGCGGCAGCGTCGCTGCCTTCGGCGGGCGCGGCGGCGGCGGGCGCCGCGGCGGCAGCGGCCGGTTCTTCCACCGGGATACTTTGCTTCGTGGATTCGAACAGCTTGGGGAACATCTGCAAGGTGGCGATGTCCCCGCCCTCGAGACTGAACGTCTTCTCGATCGCGCGCGCGTTCGGGATCAACGCGGTCCACGCTTCGGAAAGCGAGTCACGCCGCAGACGTTTGGCGTGCAGTGACGCGTCCTCAATGACCTGCACCAGGAAATTGAATTGCTTGGCGCGGTCGGCGTTCAAATCCTTCTCCTGCACGGACCTGACGACCACGTTGCAGGCATAAGCGACCTTGAGGTGGAAGCTGTCGAGCTGCGCGATCAGCACTTCGCGCATGCTCTGATTGATCGCGCGCGTGAGTTGGATTGTCGACGGGCGGCGGCCTTCGACCTTGTCCCTCATCGTGTTCACGACGTCGAGACGCGGGATCATCGACGGCCGTTCGCCCTGGCGGCGGCGCTCCGGCCCGACGTAGTCGGTGGTGGCGATGAAGGGCAGACGATTGAAAGTGAGATGACCGATGCGATCCAGCAGCTTGCCGGCCGACAGCGGCTTGATCAGCACGTCGTCGGAGCCCGCGCCCACGGCCTTCTTGATACCGGCGTCGTTGTCCTGGGCAATCATCATGGTGATCAGGATGAACGGATTGATGCCGAGGCGGAAATGGCGGATGTCGCGAACGATGTTGAAGACCCGCTCTTTGATGTCCTTCTCTTTCTCCTTGTCGTCGAAATCGTCGGACAGCAGGAGGAGATCGGGCGGCGACTTCTTCAGGGCCTCCATGAGGTCTTCGGCGCGGCCGAAGGTGTTGATGCGCCGCATTCCCTCCGCGCGCATGATCGAGCGGAGGCTGTCGCGGACCTGCTCATTGGGGTCGCCGACAAAAATCTCGATGTCGGCGAGTTGCTCACGATCCAGTTTCACGATGCCCCGCCCTCAAGCCGCGGTCCAAAACCGCTTTTATTATCGAGCCGAAACATAAACGGATTCTCAACAATCGCAACAGTTGTACTCTCGTTTTGGCAGCGAAACGCGTAGCTGTCCACAAATTACCGAAACCTACGGTCGAACGGGACATCTGGTTGCGTCACGACCGCAGCGTGCGAATTGCCGTGATTTCCGGCCGAATACCTTGGTTCCGCCCCAACCTCGCCACAGGTCCTGACCGATCCCGCCACACTACGGGGGTTGAATCCCCTTGAGAGGCTAATTCGGGCTTCGGCCCAAGGAGGACTTTATGAGTGGCTTTATGGATCGCCTGAAGATGGGACGCGGGATGCTGGTGGCGCTCGGCGCACTCGCCGCAGTCGCCGGTACGAGCGTCGTGACCGCCAGCCCGGCCCAAGCCGACAACGGTCGCCACCGCGGATGGGACCGCCACGATCATCGTGGGGACTGGAACCGCTGGGAACGCGAGCGGATGCGCCGGATCCAGGCGGAACGTTGGCGCGAAGCGCGCTGGCGCGACCGCTACTACGCCGGCCCGCGCTACTACGCCCCGCCGGCCTACTACGCACCGCCCGTCTACTACTCTGAGCCGAGCGTGAGCTTGGGCTTCAGCTTCCGCTAAGACCGGGCGCATCTTATCGACAACGACGCCGGTCCCCAGAGCCCAATCGGATCGAGCCCGATCCGATTGGGCTCTATCTATATAGTTGGCGCGCGATGCAACGGAAAACCGGTTCCCACTTTTCCTATCGCGCGCCCGGGGCCGGCGTTTTTGTTTGAAGCTTGCATTTGTGGACCTTAAGGTTCGCGGCGGAAGGCAAGCAATGACGCATCATCCGCCGTGGTTCGATCCCGAGATGCCGGCACGCGAGGACTGCGTGATGCCGTGCCTGATCGACCGCTATGCCGCCCAGCATCCCGACAAGGAATTCATCCGCTTCGAAGACGGCCAACGCTGGACGTGGGCGCAGGCGAAAGAGATCGGCCTGCGCTGCGCGGCGGCGCTGCAAGCGCGCGGCGTGACGCCCGGCGACACGGTCCTCGCGTGGCTGCCCAACAATGCCGCGATGGTGCGGATCTGGCTGGGCGCGAACTACGCCGGCGCGATCTTCGTGCCGATCAACCAGAGCTACCGCGGGCGGTTGCTGGAGCATGTGCTCAACACGTCCCGCGCAAAAATCATGGTTTGTCACCCGCAATTGGCGGAGCGCCTGACGGATATCAAGCTCGATCATCTCACACACGTGATCGTCGAGGGCGAGACGGCGGCGAATGTAAAGCTGCCGATCAAGGTGGAGCCCGACAGCTTGCTCGATCAGCCGGGTGAGCCGGACCGGTCGTACGAGCCGCAGTTGTGGGACATTCAGGCGATCATCTTCACCTCGGGCACCACGGGGCCATCGAAGGCCGTGCAGGTGACCTACCTGCACCTCTTCGCCACGGCGCAAGCCACCTACGGCTACATCAAGAGCGACGATACGATGATGATCAATTTGCCGATGTATCACGTCGGCGGCACGGCGAGTTTCATGTCCGCCGTGGCGGTCGGCGCGTCACTCGCGCTCTACGATGGCTTCAACACGCGTGAGTTCTGGAACCAGGTGCGCACCTCCAATGCGTCGGTGATCAGCGGCCTGATCGGCGCAATGACCGTGTTCCTGTCCAAGAACGAACCCAAAGCCGACGATGCGGACAATCCGCTGCGAATGGTGACCCTGATGCCGATCAACGCCGACACGGTCGCGCTCGGCAAACGCTATGGCTTCGACTACATGTCGGGCTTCAACATGACGGAACTCGCCGGCCCCCTCATCACCAACACGAATGAGACGGTCGACCGCAGCCTCGGCAAACCGCGCGTGGGCGTGCAGTGCCGGATCGTGGACGATCACGACATGGAGGCGCCGGTCGGGACGATCGGCGAATTCATCTGCCGCAGCGATCGCATGTGGGACCAGTTCACCGGATACTACGGGAACCCGGAAGCCACGGTGCAGGCGCTGCGCAACGGCTGGTTCCATTCCGGCGATCTGATGTACCGGGATGCCGACAACAACTTCTTCTTTGTCGACCGCAAGAAGGACGCCATCCGCCGGCGCGGCGAGAACATCTCCTCGCTCGAAGTGGAGATGGAGGTCGCCACCTTCCCCGCGGTGCGCGAAGTGGCGGCCTATGCGGTCGCCAGCCCGGCCGGTGAAGACGAGGTGATGATCGCGGTCGCGTCCAAGCCGGGCGACACCATCGATCCCGTGGCGCTGATCAAGCACCTGATCCCGCGCATGGCGCACTTCATGGTGCCGCGCTACGTCCGAATCGAAGTCGAACTGCCCAAGACGCTCACCAACAAGATCCAGAAGATGGATCTGCGCGCGCAAGGCGTCACTGCCGCGACATGGGACCGCGAAGCCGCGGGCATCACACTGAAGCGCGAAAAGCTGCGCTGATGCCCACGAAGACGCTGCCACGCAATTCGGTTCACCGCGCGCTCAACGCGCTCGGCGACCGTTGGAGTCAGCTGATCATCCGCGAGGCGTTCTTCGGGACGACGCAGTTCGGCGAGTTCTATACAAAGTGCGGCATGGCCCGCAGCACGCTTGCGAACCGCCTGCGCGGGCTGGTGAAGAACGGCATCCTCGAGCAGCGTCCGCTGAAGGACGGCATGGCGCGGCAGGACTATCACCTGACGCCGCGGGGCAAAGGCCTGTTCGATTCCGTGATGCTCGCGTGGGGATGGGGCGTGAAGTGGGGCATGGTCAGCCCCGGCATGGCGACGGCGCTGACGCACACCACTTGCAACCAGGCCATGATCCCGGACATGCAGTGCGAGAAGTGCCGCGCGCGCGTCACGCTGGGCGACTGCAGCTATGCCGAAGGCCCCGGCGCAGGGCATGAACGCGTGCCGGTGCAACGCATGCACCGCAAGCGCAACGACGCGGAAGGCGAGATCAATTTCGAGGTGGTGGACATCACCGGCGACCGCTGGACCGCGCTGGTGATCTCCACCCAGTATTTCGGGATCCACCGCTTCGATGGCATCCAGGCCTATCTCGGCATCGCGACGAACATCCTCACCGACAGGCTGCGCGCGTTGGAAGCCAACGGCATTGTCGAACGCCGGCTCTACGATCTCGTGCCGCCGCGCTACGAGTACTGGCTGACGAAAAAGGGCATCGACACCTATCAGCACTCCCTGAGCCTGATGTTCTGGGGCGATAAGTGGTTGGGCGACCCGAAAGGACCGCCTGTGGTGGTGAAGCACAAGCCTTGCGGCCACCGGCTCGGGGCGATGGTGGTGTGCGGCGCCTGCAAGGAGCCGTTGAAACTGGAAGCGGTGGCGGTGGGCCGCGCCGTGCGGCAGTCCGCGGCGAAACCTAAGCGACCGCGCGGTACTCGGACACGAGCTGCTCGATAATCGCGGCGACCGGTTCGATGGCGCGCACCGCGCCCACACCCTGCCCCGCCGACCACACATCGCGCCATTTCTTGGCGGTCGCCTCGTCCGCCCCGAGGTTCACGTCCGGCTTTTCCGGCATCGCCTTGGGATCGTAGCCCGCGGCGATCAAGCTCTGACGCAGCCAGTTTGCCGTGACGCCGGTGAGCGCCGCGGAGGGAACGATGTCTTCAGCATTCGCGTCGATCAGCATTTGTTTGTAGCCGGGCACGGCCATGCTTTCCTGGCTGGCGATGAAGCGCGTGCCGAGATACGCCAAATCCGCGCCGAGAATCTCCGCCGCGCGGATGGCCTGGCCGGTGCCGATGCCGCCGCCCAAGACGATCGTCCCTTTGAAGAACTCGCGCACCGCCGGCGCGAAGGCAAAGCCCGCGATGGCCCCCGTGTGTCCGCCCGCGCCCGCGCCGACCAGCACCAGTCCATCGACCCCGGTCGCAGCGGCCTTCTGCGCGAAGCTCAACGAGACGACGTCGGCGAACACCAGCCCGCCGTAAGCCTTGATCTGATCCACGACCGCCTTGGGACTGCCCAGCGCCGTGATCACGATGGGCACCTTGTACTTCACGGCCAAATCGACTTCGTCCTGCATCCGCGCGGAGGTGCGGTGCGCCATGATGTTCATGGCATAGGGCGGAGCATCCTTGGGGAGCGTCTTGCTGAACTGGGCGAGCCAGGACTCAAGGACGTCGAGCGTGCGGGCATTGAGCGCCGGGAATGCGCCGATGATGCCGGCCTTGCAGGCCGCCAGCACCAAATCCGGGCCCGAAACCAGGAACATAGGGGCCGCGATCGCCGGCAAGCGCAGCCGTTCGCGGATGGCGGATGGAAGGCTCACGTGCCGCTCCCCTGATGTCTGGGTAGACCCATCACTTGCATTTCCGAACCTAAATTCACCCGCATTGGGCCGTCAAGGGCGTTCTATGGCTTCCAGCTTGCATTGACATACCAACCCGGAACGCCCTAGCGTTTCGGCTCCAGTGTGTCGTGGAGCGCCGCCATGGGCAAGAATCTCGACGTCATGACCGCCTTGATGGCGAGTTGGAAGAAGCGCGACGTGGACGCCTTCCTGAGCCACCTCACCGACGACATCGAGTACCACTGGCATGTCGGCTCCAAGCCCGTGCAGGGCAAGGAGAAGATGCGCAAGTTCCTCGCCAACTACGCCTCCGCCTTCGAACAGCGCGTGTGGCAGGTGAAGCATTCCGCCGAAAACGGCGATCTGCTGATGGTCGAGGGCTACGAGGAACTCTACGACCCGAAGCAAGATCGGGTGATCCCCCAGCCCTTCATGCAAGTCGCCGAACTGCGCGACGGCAAGATCGCCAAGCTGCGCGACTACTACGAGCCGGCCAACCTGAAGCCAGCGGCTGCAGCGGCGAAAGCGTGAGGCGGTCATGAGCAAGCTGATGGCGCATCTTCAGACGGTGATGGACGCGGCCGGGCGGCGCGACAAGGCCGCGTTCCTCGAAGCCTTCACCGATGACGTCGAATACATCATGCACGTGAACGCGCGGCCACTGATCGGCAAGAGCTGGGTCGAGCGATTCCTCAACAAGTATTGGGACACGATGACCGATACGGTCTGGCGCGTGGGCCGCTTTGCCGAGAACGGCAACATCCTCATGGTCGAGGGCTACGAGGAATATGTCGTGAAGGCGACCGGCCAGAAGGTGAAGCACCCCTACATGGGCATCTGCGAATTCCGCGACGGCAAGATCGCCAAGATGCGCGACTACTTCGAGATGGGCGACATCAAGAGCTGACCATGGCCATTAAAGTCATCCAATGGGCGACCGGCGCCATGGGCAAAACCACCCTGCGCGCGGTGATCGATCATCCCGATCTCGAGCTTGTGGGCCTGTATGTCTACAGCGACAAGAAAGCCGGCAAGGATGCGGGCGAGATCGCACGGCGCGATCCCACGGGCGTGAAGGCCACCAAGTCCATCGATGAAATCCTGGCGCTGGATGCGGACGTGGTCCTCCACTGCCCCCTTCTGCAGATGCCCTATGACGCCCACGACGCTGATGTGAAGCGCCTGCTGGAGAGCAGCAAGAACGTCATCTCCATCAACAACTACTTCTATCCCCAGGCCCTGGGCGCGGCCCACGCGGCATCGCTGGAAGCCAGCGCGCGCAAGGGCAACGCGACACTGTGCGGCACCGGCATCAATCCCGGCTTCATCGCCGAACGCCTGGCCCCCGTGTTGACCGGACTGTGCGCGGAGTTCCAAGGCATCTCGATCCGAGAGGTCTACGACTGCTTCGACATGCCGAATGCGAATTACGTATTCGACGTGATGGCCATGGGCAAGCCGCCGGAAGCCGTGGATCTGAAGCGCGGCCCGTTCGCGTTGATGTTCAACGAGATGTACAAGCAATCCGTCGGCTCGCTTGCCGACTCCCTCGGGCTGAAGCTCGACAGCATCGAACCGGATCACGAAGTGGTGCTCGCGCCGAAGGACATCGCCGCGGCCGCAGGCGTTATTAAGAAAGGCACAGTCGCCGCCACCAACTGGCGCTTCCACGGCATCATCAAAGGCGAGCGCGTGATCACCCTGTCGGTGAATTGGATCATGGGCGCCGATGTGCCGGGCTTCGAGGACTTCCATCACTGGGAGATCAAGGTGCGCGGCAAGCCGGGCCTCGATCTCAAGATGGATTTGGTCGAGGCAACCGACACCGACGTGAAGACCCGCGCCGCGCAATACGGCGTCGCCGGGATGGTGGTCAACGCGATCCCACACGTGGTCGCCGCGCCCCCCGGACTCTACCGCTTCCCCCTGCCGCCCGTGTTCAGAAAGGATCTCGTGAGATGACTCGCGACGAAAAGATCGATGCCATGCTCGCGAAGCAGGAGATTCACGACACGCTGATGCGCTATGGCCGTGGCGTCGACCGGGCGGACGGCGACCTGCTCAAGTCCTGCTACCACGACGACGCCATCGAGGAGCACGGCAGCTCTTATACCGGTCCGGCGATGGCCTACATCGACGGCGCCATCGGCCGCATCGCCAAGATGGGCACCATGGCCCACTACATCTGCAATGTGTCGATCGACCTCGACGGGCCGAAGGCCTACGTCGAGACCTACGTGATGACCTTCGCGCGCTTCACGAAAGACGGAAAGCCCTACGACACCTTTACCGGCGGCCGCATCGTCGACCGCTTCGAGAACCGCGGCGGCGCATGGAAGATCGCCCACCGCAAGATGGCCTTCGACTGGAACCACGACATCGCCTCGAGCGAAACATGGTGCCTCGGCCTGTTCAAGCCCGGCGACCCGAAGATGGTGATGGGCCGCAAGGACAAGGACGACCTGTCGTACGCGCGGTTCTAGGCGAACACCCCTCACCCGCACAGTCGTCACCCCGGCGAAGGCCGGGGCCTACTCATCAACGTGCACCAGTCGCCACGGATCGCAAGGTTGGTGCGCCTTGATGAGTGGACCCCGGAACGCGGCGCTGACGCGCCTTGTCCGGGGTGACAATCGGCGGAGAACGCGAGGGCTTCATTTCAAAAGTCAGTTCTTCTTCTCCGGCATCATCCCCAGCGCCGTGAGCAATTCCGCGCGGTCGTAGTATTCGCGCCAGACCTTCACCTTGCCGTTCTCGATCTCTAGCACACCGACCACCGGCACTGCGCCATGGAGGCCCTTGAAGTCGAAATCGTCGACGCGTTCTATGAACACGGTCTTGCCGACCTGCGCGGTATTCTTGATGCGCAAGTCGATGCGCGTGGACCCCGCGATCAGCGGCGCCAGTTGCTTCCTGATCGCTTCGCGGCCCTTGATGGGCTCGATCATCATGGAGTGCAGCACGCCGTCCTCCGTGAAATCATTCACGATGCGGTCCAGGTCGAGCTTGTTCCAGGCGTCGACCATCTCCATCACCGCCTTCACTTCCGGCGTTTGCGGAGCGGCGGACGCCGCCATCGCCGGAGCGGCGGACAGCGCCATGGCGGCGAGGCTCAACAGCATCATCTTCATCGACGTCTCCCGTTGGTTAGAGCAATTTCTTAAGTTCGGCGCGCAGCACCTTGCCGAGCGCGTTGCGCGGCAGCGTTTGCACCGTGATCAGCCGTTCCGGCCATTTGAAGATGGCCACATCCTGCGTCTTCAAATGCGCCTTGATCTCGTCCAGCGTAATCTCCTGCCCCGGCTTGGCCGCGGCGGCGACACACACGCGTTCGCCCAGCACGTCATCAGGCATCGCAAAGCTCGCGGCTTCCGCGATCTTCGGGTGCGTCATCAACAGCGCATCGATCTCTTCCGGTGAGATGTTCATGCCGCCGCGAATGATGATGTCCTTGCAGCGACCGATGAAGCGGTAGAACCGGGGGTGCTCCCCCTCGCCCGCGATCTCCAACAGATCGCCGGAGCGGAAGTATCCCTCGTCGTCGAACACCTGGGCGTTGTCCTCCGGTGAGTCGAGATAGCCGTCGAACACGTTGGGACCTTTGACCAGCAGCTCTCCCGCTTCCCCGGCTTTGGTGGCGACCTTTCCGGTGTTCGGATCGACCAGCTTCGTGCGGATGCGCGCGGAGATGCGGTTCGCCCATTGCACGCCCGGCACCCCGAAACGCGGAAAATAGAGCGCGCGATGTTCCGGATCCGGCACCTCGCGGCCCGAGGTGATCAGCGCGACGCCTTCGTTGGAGCCGAAGGTGTTCACAACGTCGATGTTCAGGAGGTCCTTGTAGCCCTTCACCATCCAGGGCGAGAGCGGCGCGCCGCCCGAACAGATGGTGTGGAGCGACGAGAGATCGAACGCCGCCAGCATCTCTTTCTTTTGCAGCAACATGTTCAGCGCCGCCGGCGGCACGACCGTGTAGGCCACCTTCTCCTCGTGCAGCTGCTTGAGCATCACCGGCAGTTCGAACGGATGATGCAGCACCAGCGTGCCGCGCGCGTAGAGCCACACGAACAAGAAACCGCTGATGGCGGCCATGTTCACGAACGGAAACGGATTGAGCAGCACGTCGTGCCGCTTCAGGCTCACGCCGTCTTCCATGCCGGCGCACTGGTTGATCCAATGGTTATAGCTGCGCGGCACGCCCTTGGGGCGGCCGGTTGTGCCCGAGGTCCAGCAGATCGTGAAGATGTCGTTGCCGGAGAGCTTCGCGGCCGGGGCATCGCCGGACGCCGCCATCTCCGCCGCGACATCCGTCACGCCGTCCGCCGCAGGCCCGAACGCGGCCATAGGCAGATCGGGGAAGGCCGCATGATGCTTCGCGGCGATGTCCTCGCCTTTGAAGCGCGTGAGCGTGATGAACAACTTCGGCTTCAGCACGCCGAGGATATGCGTGAGTTCGTGGCGCCCGTATTGCATCGGCACCGGGCTGATGATCGCCCCGATGCGCGCCAATGCCAGATAAAGGATCAGCAGTTCGACGATGTTGGGCAGTTGCACCAGCACCCGATCGCCCTGCTCGATGCCGAGGCGCTGCAACGCGCCGCCCATGCGGTTCACTTCCGCCGCTGTCTCAGCATAGGTGAGGCGGCGCGGGGCGCCGTAGGCGAACTCCGGGCGGTTCGGCGCGTCGACGAGCGCGGTGATGCCCGGGGCATCCGCCGCCGCCTCGTCGAAGATGTGCGTCAGCGTGCGGTCGGTGAACCAGCCCGCGGCGGTGTATTCGGCGATGATATCGGGATTCGTGGTTTGCACGCGTGGGCCTCCCAGCCCCTCGGTTGCAAATCGAGACTAGACGAGACCCCGCCCCGTCTCAAGCGGCGGGGTTATAGCGCCGCCACACGAGCCGGTGATGACGGCTTCCGCCGCCTTCCAGAGGCTCCGAGACGCTCAACGTCAGCCGGTCACCGTCCAGGTCCACGTGCCGCACCTGCTCCGTTCCCACCATGTTCGGATTCAGGGCATTGGTGATGCGATGGACGACGGTTTGCCCGTCAATCCGCCACGTCCCCGCGTAGTGGAAATAGCTGTCGAAAGCTGCCGCTTTAGCCGCATCCGGCTGCTTCTTGATGTCGGCGCTGGGAAATGGCTTCCGTCCGCCCGCGTACATGGTCGCGGCCATGATTCCGTTCGGCGTATAGAGGATCATGCCGTCCGGATCGGGCTGCATGGGGCGGTTGACCTTGCCGTCACGCTCCACCGTCCAATCCTCGAACCGCCAGGTGCCGATCAAGTGTTCTGGAGTTAGCTGCACGGACCCCTCTCGTCCGGCATCCGCCAGACTTGCAAATACGAACCGTCGTTCCTATTCTTTGGGTAACAGGCCCCGCGCCCGTTTCCCTGATCAGGAGGCTGCCATGGCGTCGCCCGTGTATATCCTCGGCGGTTACCAGACCGACTTCAAGCGCAACTGGGCGCGCGAAGGCAAAGAGATCTTTGATCTTTTCAAGGAAACCCTCGACGGCGGGCTGGCCGAGACCAAGCTGGATGCCTCCGAGATCGAGACGGCCCACGTCGGCAACTTCACCGCCGAGTTGTTCTGCAACCAGGGCCACCTGGGCGGCTTCTTCGCCGCCGTGGAACCGAAGCTCGAAGGCATTCCGGCAGGCCGCCACGAAGGCGCGTGCGCCTCGGGCTCCCTCGCCGCGCTCGGCGCATCGGCGGAGATCGAGGCGGGCCGTTACGGACTCGCCGCCGTGCTGGGCATCGAGATCATGCGCAATGTGCCGGGCGATCAGGCCGCCGCCAACATCGGGCCGGCTGCCATGTGGGCGGGCCACGAATGCCTGGACGTGCGCTATCCCTGGCCGCACATGTTCTCCGAGGTGGCGAAGGAATACGACAAGCGCTTCGGCCTGAAGCACGAGCACCTGGCCGGCATCGCGCAGATCAATTTCGCCAACGCGCGGCGCAATCCCAATGCGCAGACCCGCGCGTGGACACTGGATGCGCTGAACTTCTCCGAGGACGACGAAGCCAATCCGGTGATCGAAGGCCGCATGCGTAAGCACGACTGCGGACAGGTGAGCGACGGCGCGGCGGTGGTGTTCCTGGCGAGCCAGGAGAAAGCCGCAGCCTATGCGAAGAAGCACGGCCTGAAGCTCGAGGACCTGCCGCGCGTCCAGGGCTGGGGCCATCGCACGGCGAACATCGCTTATGCCCCGAAAATCGAGGCCAGCAAGGGTCAGCCCTATGTGTTCCCGCATGTGCGCGGGGCGATCATGGATGCGTTCAAGCGCGCCGGGATTTCAGGCGTCGAGCAAGTCAGCGGCATCGAGACGCATGACTGCTTCACCTCGACCGAGTACATGGCGATCGACCACTTCGGCATCACCGCGCCGGGCGAAAGCTGGAAAGCGGTGGAGGACGGCACCATCGCCATGGGCGGCAAGACCCCGATCAACGCCAGCGGCGGATTGATCGGCCTGGGCCACCCCGTCGGCGCGACAGGCGTGCGCATGCTGCTGGATTGCGCGAAGCAGGTGAGCGGCAAGGCCGGCGGCTACCAGATCGAAGGCGCGAAGCGCATGGCGACGCTGAACATCGGCGGCAGTGCGACGACGACGGTGAGCTTCGTGGTGGGCAGAGACTAACCCCACCTACTTCCTGTCACCCCGGACAAGCCGCGCAGCGGCGCGATCCGGGGTCCAGGGTTGTGAGCACAGTGCGCGTTATCCTGGATCCCGGATCGCGCTACGCGCGTCCGGGATGACGGTCGGCGAATGGACTACCCCTTCGCCAGTTCCCCGCGCAGATACTCCGCGAGGCTTTCGGGCGTATCCTTGGTGACCTTCGTCGCCTCATAGGCGTGCTCATCGCGCGGCGCGCGGTCGAACCAGAAGGTGCCCGGCGCGCAGTTCGGTTTGGTGTCCGCTAGCCAGAGCGCCGTATCGGTCCCCTGTTCGCCGTTGCGCAGGATCAGGTTCAGCACCTTGTAGAAGTTCGGCAATGAGCGCTGCACGCCGGCGGTTTCCGCCCAGCCCGGATGCATCACATAGAAATGCATGCCGCGCGGGCCGTATTTCTCCTGCCAGTATTTGGTGAGTTCCACCTGGCCGCGCTTGTGGACCGCGTAAGCGAAAACACCGCGATACTTCGCCTCGTCCGTCACGTTCATGAGTTTGACCATCAGCGGCGCGTTATACATGCCGCCGGAGGACATGTTCACGACCACGGAATCCGGCCGGAACGCGCCCTTGTCGATCAAGCGCTCGGTCAGCAGGAAGTGGTTGAGGATGTTGGTGGCGAAAGACTCCTCGCGACCCTCGGCCGTCAGCGCGAAGTTGTTGTTCAAGATGCCGACATTGTTGATCAGTACGTCGATCTTGCGACCGTCCAGGATCAGCTTGGCGGCGAGCGCTTCCGTGTCCCGCTGCAAGGCGAGGTCGGTCGGAAACGGAATGACCTTTCCGGCGGGCGCTTCCTTCACGAGCGCCTCGAGCTTCGCGGCGCTGCGCGCGGCGGCGAGCACCACGGCGCCATGACGCGCCGCCTTCAGCACAATCGCGCGGCCCAGGCCTCCCGAGGCGCCTGTCACCAGCCAGACCTGCCCGTTGAAATCCGGCGGCGTCCTGTCCCAGAACAGGGAGCGCCACCAGTAACCGATGGCGGTGAAGCTTAGGGTAAAGCGCGCATAGAACTTTATGACCTTGATCAGCATTCCCATGGCGCCGTCCCCACCCCTGCCCGTTTTCGCTATTCGGCCGCTTCGCGGATCAGCGCGGCGCGAACGGCGGCCCGTCCGGCCTCGATATCGGCGGCGCTCGCCCACGTCGAATGCGTTCCGCTCGAGATGCGATGCGGGAGGACGATCCGGCACACAGGGCCCGCGGCGATGTCCTTGGCGTCCACCACCACGCACTCCGAGCGATCAACATTCATATCGATGATGAAGCTGATCAGATAGCCGTCGTCTTCGTCCTTCGCACCAATCCGGGGCACGAAGGGGGACTCGCTGCCGTACCGGCCGGGCCCGAAATCGAGTTGCGTCGAGGTTCCGCTTTCCAGGTCGTGCTTCACCAGTCCGGTGAACAGGAACCAGCCCGGCTTCGGCACCGCGCTATAGGCATAGCGGTACTTACGGCCGGCGTAGCGTTGATTGAACATGCCGAACTCGAGATCTCGATTGTCGAGCCGCTCTTCGGTGGTCTTGCCGGTCTTCAAGTTGAAGCGCCAGCGATGCAGGCGTGGATGCAGCAGTTCCTGGTCGAGATACGCCATCATGCGGCCGAAGCCTTCCGGCGCATCCGGCCGCGACTTCGGTTGCGGGTTATCCTCGAAGTAGCCGTCGAGCACGATCTCGTCGCCTTCTTCATAGGCATTCAGCCAGTGCAGCACGTACGTCGGCGCGGCCTCGAACCAGCGCACATCCTCCGTCTTGCCCCGTCGCGGCACGATTCCGAAACGGCTCGGCATGTCGGGGAAGAAGCGCACCGCATGTACGCCCTCTTGCAGCAACTCCGGATCCCAGAACAGCGGGAAGTCGTTCAGGATCGCGTAGTTCTTGGTGAAGGCCATGTCGTGCGGAAGGCGCGGCCCGGGCAGCGGGACCGGAATCATGTGAGCGAGTTCGCCGGCGCGGTCGACCACGCCGTAGTGCATGTACGGCGGATATTTCGAATAATTGAAGAACAGGAGTTCGCCAGTGGCTTCATCGACTTTCGTGTGCGCCGATACGCCGTCGATCGGGACCCAGCTCGCGCAGCCGTGCTGTTCAAGCGTATAGGGATCGAGGCGATAGCCTTCGCCGCATTGATAGAACGTCGAGAGGATCTGCCCGGCGTGCACCACCACGTCGGTGGAGGATGAATCCTTCAGGCCGCCTTGCGCACAGCCGCCAGGGCGGAGCCCCTTACGCGGGTCCTCCATCAAGCCTGCCCACAAGGCGTGGCCCGCTTCCTGCTCCGCGACGAAGCCACGCGTTCGCACGAATCTATTGCGGTACGTCGCGGTGCCGTTGTGGAAGCGCATGAGATGAATCATCCCGTCGCCGTCGAAGGGGTGATAGCGCCCAATCGGCTGATGCACCGGGTTTTCGCTGTTGCGCACGTACACGCCATCAATGTCCGTCGGAATCTTGCCGATCACCTCCATCTCCGAGGCGTCGTACTCGCTCTCGAGCGGTTTCCACGGACCATTCATGTAAGGATGATCGTTGGGCGCTATCGTGGAACGGACTCGGTTTATGAGGTTGGCGGACATGTGTGCCTCCTTACGCCAGTTCGAGGATCATGGCGGACCCGATGCCGGACGCGGCGAAAGTGACGACCATGCCGCGCTTGGCGCCTTTATCTTCCAAGGCGTCGATCAGCTGCGAGAGCAGAACGCCACCGGTTGCGCCCAAGGCATGGCCGCGTGCCACGTGGCCGCCGTAGAGGTTGGTCTTCGCGCGTGCCTCGGGGAAATCGCGATAGAGCAGCGCCGGCACCACGGCGAAGGCTTCCATGTATTCGATGATATCGATGTCCTTGAGGGTCAGCCCTGCCTTGGCGAGCACCTTCTCCATCGCCGCTCGGCCTGCGGTGAGACCGAGCACCGGATCGCCGCCGGCTTCCGCCGTCGCGATCACCCGCGCACGTGGCTTCAGCCCATGGGTCGCGCCGGCCTCGGCCGTGCCGAGCAGCGCGAGCGCCGCGCCGTCCGCCACGCCGGGCGCATGCACCACGGCATGGACATGCGAAATCGTGTCAGTGCCGATGGATTTCCGCAGCACCGCCGCATAAGCCTTGCCGAGATCCTCGAACGCCGCACCATAGCGCCCTAACGTATCGAGCGTCGTGTTCGGACGCACATACTCATCCTTGATCAGGATGACCTTGCCGTCCCCATCGGTGACCGGGATCAACGATTGCTGCGCCGTGCCTTGCGCGATGGCCGCGCCCGCCTTGGCATGGGACTGCAGCGCCACATCGTCCAGTTCGGCGCGGCCCACCTTTTCCCGATGCGCCAGCACATCCGCCGACAAAGCGACCGGGATGTAGTTCACCGACGCGGAGAACGCCGGGTCCATGTAGTACGCCGCGTTGTCCGCCAGGAACGGCACCCGCGACATGCTCTCCATGCCGCCCGCGAGGACAATGTCGGAATTTCCCGCAGCCACGCGGTCCACGGCGGCGGACACCGCGCTCAGGCCCGACGTACAGAAGTTGTTGAGCGACCAGGCGGAGGTGGACCCCGCCAACCCGGCATGGAGCTTGGTCACCAGTCCGATATGGCCGCCTTGCGCGCCGACCTGGCCGACACAGCCGAGGATGAAGTGATCCGGTGCGCGCGCGATCGCGCCGAGGCGCTTTTCCAGCGCGTCGATCAGGCCCTTGGCGAGGTCCGGCGGCGCGATATTGGCAAGCGCCCCGCCCTCGCGCCCTTTGCCGCGCGGCGTGCGCACGGCGTCGAAAATGACGACCTCGTGGAGTGCGTTCGGCATGGCCGCCCTCGTATTCCTGACCTTAGACTAGGAACAACAGTTCAATTATGCAAGTGACTTCCGGCCGCTTTCTCTAGGGGTGTTTGTGCGGCCGTTCGACGCCGTCTTGGGTGACCTTTTCCCCACATTTGTCGCAGGTCATTTTCGGCACCAACGGGCGCTTGCACGGCAGATGGATCAGGACTTCCGGTGGCCCCTTACCCTTGTCGAGCCAGCGGTCGCCCCAGCGCATCAACTCCAGGATCAACGGGAAGACGTCGTGGCCGCACTCCGTGAGGCGATACTCGAAGCGCGCCGGGCGAGACTGGTATTTCACCCGCTCCAGGATGCCCAGTTCCACCACCCGGGCGAGGCGTTCCGAGAGAAGATTGGACGCGATGCGCAGGGCATCCTGAAACTCGTTGAAACGCCGGTGGCCGTAGAAAGCCGCCGCCACCACGTGGGACGTCCAGCGGTCGCCGAGCAATTCGATGGCACGGTCCAGCATCGGCGGCTGATCGGCGCCCCGTTGCGGCTTCACGCTCGAACGTCGCTGCGCGCGCGGCCCGAGACGGCGATCGAGCCCCGCCCCGGGCCCTGCCTTCAACACCACGTCGCGCGCGGTCACGACCTTCTTGCAATGGCCGCAGCGCAGTTCGGGCGTGAACTTCTTGCCGCAAGCGCTATGGCGCAGATTGTGCGCCTCCGTCTTGGCGTCGAAATGCCAATGCTTCTCCCAGGCGACGATCATCATGGCGGCGTCATACAGATCCGCCCCCATTTCCGTCAGGTGATTTTCATAGCGCGCCGGGCGACGCTGATAGAGTTCGCGACGAATGAGCCCGGCCTTCAGCAGGCGTTTCAGGCGATCCGCGAGCAAGCTGCGCGCCATGCCTGTCGTGCGCTGGAAATCGTCGAAGCGTTGACTGCCCATGAAGGCGCGATAGAGGATCAGCAGCGTCCAGCGGTCACCGATGACGTTGAGCGCGCGCGTCACGGAATTCGCGCGCACCAGCTGGCTCATGTCCTTGCCGCCGCGCGGTTGCGGGGTTCGGGACGCGCGCGTGCGCGCTTTCGCGACGGTCCTCCCCACCTCACGCTCCTTCGCCAGAAGGTGCTAAATCTACCAATTTTCTGCCCATGGCAGCAATGCTTGCATAACACGACTGACTGTGCCGCAAGGCTAAACCGCATGTTGCAGCGCACCCAAACGGCTGCGAGCGCTTGCGCAAGGTCGCGCCCTGGCTAAACTTGCATAAATGAACGGACCTCCAACCGGGATCACCCATGTCTAGCGCTGCCGCCTCCGAGATCGATATCGCTGCGGTGCGCACCGCGCCCTTCCGTGAAACCGACATGATGCCGATCGATCTCAACATCGAACGGCGCGCGGACGGCGTCATCATTCTCACCACGCGCGTGCCCTTGGCCCCTTACGTGCCCAACATGGCGGCGGAACTCACGCGCCAAGCCAAGGCTCTGGGCGACAAGCCCTACCTCGCCCGCCGCGAAGGTCCGGATCGCGCTTGGAAATACGCGAGCTTCGCGCAGGTGAAGCGGGAGTCCGACGCCGTCGCCCAATGGCTGTTGGATCGCAAGATCGCACCCGGGCGCGCGGTGTTGATCCTTTCCAGCAATACGGTCGCCCACGCCGTCATGACATACGCCGCCTGGGCCGCCGGTGTGCCCGCCGCCCCCATCAGCCCGCAGTATGCGGCACTCGGCGGCGATTTCGGCCGCTTGCGCCATGTGGTGAACCTCACAAAGCCGGCTGTCGTGTTCGCGGAGAATGCGGACGCCGCCAAGGACGCCCTGGAGAAGGTCGACTTCGGCGATGCGGTGATCGTGACCGCCGATCCGTCGAAGTTGTCACGGCCCGCGATTGCTTACGCCGATCTGCTCAAGACGCCCGTGACGGATGCCGTGGAGAAATCGATTGCCGCGATCGATCCAGACGCGCCCGCTTCGTACATGCTCACGTCCGGTTCGACTGGTCTACCCAAGGCCGTCATCCTTACCCAGCGCATGCTCACCTCGAATGTCGCGCAGTGTTATCAGGCCGTCGGCAAGTCCGCCGGCTGGCACGAGCACTTGGTCGACTGGCTGCCCTGGAGTCACGCGGCAGGAACCTTTGGCCTCCGCGCAGTGCTGATCTACGGCGGAACGCTGTACATCGACGACGGAAAGCCCCTGCCCGGCCTGTTCGACGAAACCATCCGCAACCTGCGCGAAATTCCCGTGAGCTATTGGGGCACGGTACCCCTGTCCTACGCGATGCTGGCTGATGCGCTGGAGCGCGACGACAAGCTGCGCGAAACCTTCTTCAGCAAGATGCGCCTGCTGCTCTACGGCGGCGCGGGCCTGCCGCAGCACGTCTACGACAAGATCCAGGGCGCCGCGGTAAAGACGCTCGGCCGCCGCATCATGATGACCTCCGGCTACGGCGCCACCGAAGCCACCTCCTCCTTCATGGTGATCCACTTCGAGACCGACCAGATCGGTGTCGGTCTCCCGTGTCCGGGCGCCACCGTGAAACTCGTGCCCCACGACGACCGCTACGAAGTGCGCGTGAAAGGCCCGATGGTCACGCCGGGCTATCTTCAGCAGGGCAAGGATATCTTCGACGACGAAGGCTTCTACAAGCTGGGCGACCTCGCCCGCTTCCATGACGACAAGGACCCTACGAAGGGCCTCGCCTTTGCGGGGCGCTTGGCGGAGGAGTTCAAGCTTTCGAGCGGCGCGTGGGTCTACGGCGGGCACTTGCGCGAAAGCCTGCTCAAGGCCTTCAACCCCGTGTGCCTCGACATGGCGATCTGCGGCGACAGCATGCCGAACCTCGCCATCCTGGCGTGGCCCAATCCGCAAGGCCTGCGCACGGCCATGGGTGCCGACCCGAAAGCCGACGTGGCCGCCCTGATGCAAACCCAGCAATTTCGCGATTTCATCGCCGAGCGCCTGCGCACTCACAACGCCGCGAACCCATCCATGTCCACGCGCATCGCGCGTTGTCTATTCCTGACCGAACCGCCCAGCCCCAACGCACACGAAATGTCCGACAAGGGCACCATCAACCGGCGTATCGTGATCGAGCGCCGCGCCGCCGACGTGAACCGTCTCTACGCCGACACGCCCGATCCCGCCGTCATTGTGCCGTAAGGAGCGCGAATATGACCGACCTCCACCGCCGCCGCCTCGGCCTTTTCGCCGCCGCCGCCGTTGCCGTCCCCGCAATCGCCGCCTGTTCCGATGGAGAGAAGAAACCCATGGCCGACCATCTCCCCACCTACAAGTCGCTGATCGAAGCCTGGAAAAAGAAGGACATCGACGCCGTGCTGGCGAAAGTCACCGATGACTTCGAGTGGCACTATCTCGTCGGCCTGCCGCCGCTCAACGGCAAAGCTGAAGCGCGCGCGTTCCTCGAGAAGTTCGGTGCCTCGATCGCCGAAGTGCGCTGGCGCGTGTTCGATGCCTTCCAGAAGGACAACAAGATCGTGGTCGAAGGCGTGGACGAATACACCACCACGACCGGTGGCCGTGTGGTCGTGCCGTATATGGGCATTCTGGAATTCCGCGACGGCAAGATCGCGAAGTGGCGCGACTATTGCGACTCAGCCCTCGCCGGCCGCCTCAAGAACGGCGAAGCCGTCCCGCCGCACGTAGAGAAGCTTATCGAGCGACAAGCGATTTAGTCGCCAACGCCTCACCACCCACCACTGTCAGCCCGGCGAAGGCCGGGGTCCACTTGCCGTGGCGCAAGAGCCGCTCGGTGGGTTGTGCTTGTTGAAGAGTGGATCCCGGCCTTCGCCGGGATGACGATCTTGGTGTGGCGAAAGGCGCGCCTACGCCACCACGCCTTTCTCCATAAACTCACGGCTCGCCCAGCAAGAGTGCGTGCCGCTGCAAAGTTTGTGCGGCAGCAGAATGCGGCACACTTCCGTCATCGTCTTGGCGTCCACCAACAGGCACTCCGAGCGATTTGTCGCCTCATTGATGGTGTAGGTGACGAGATAGCCATCATCCTCGTCCTTGGCACCGACACGTGGCGCGAAGGGTGATTCGCTGGCGTACTCATCCGGGGGGAGATCGATCTGCCAGCTCTGGCCGGTTTGCACATCGTGCTTCATCAAACCGGTGAACAGGAACATGCCCTTCTTGCCCAGCGCGCTGTAGCCGTAGCGGTACGGCCGTCCCGCGTAACGCTGGTTGATCATGCCGAACTCGACGATATCTTCGGCGATCCGCTGCTCCTTGGTCTCGCCGGTCTTCAGGTTGAAGCGCCAGCGATGCAACCGCGCCTGGAGCGAATGCAGGTCGAGATAGGCCATCATGTGTCCGTGTTCCGGCGGCACGTCCGTCAGCGGCTTCGGCGTCGGGTTCGATTGGAAATAACCGTCGAGGACGATCTCGTCGCCCTCCTCGTAGGCGTTCAGCCAGTGCAGTACGTAGGTCGGCGCGGCCTCGAACCACTTGATTTGATCCGGGCTGCCGCGGCGCGGCACGATGGCGAAACGGGTGTTCTGCTTCTTGAAGAACCGAACCGCGTAGACGTCTTTCTTCAGCAACTCCGGATCCCAATAGACCGGCAAGTCCGCCATGATCGCGTAGTTCTGCGTGAAGGTCATGTCGTGCGGCAGGCGCGGCCCCGGCAGTTCAACCGGCATGTAATGCACGAGCTTGTTGGTCTTATCGACCACGCCGTAGTGCATGTATGGCGCACGGAGGGAGTAGTTGAAGAACAGCAGTTCCCCGGTGTGTTCATCCACCTTTGGGTGGGCCGAAACACCGTCCAACGGCGTCCAGGCGTCGATCCCCAGCGTTTCAAGCGAGTCCGGATCGAGCCGATAGGCCTCGCCGCACTGATAATACGTCGTCAGCACTTTGCCAGCGTGGACGACCACGTCTGTCGAAGATGCATCCTTCAATCCCGGATGGGTGCAACGGGTGCGCCGCTGGGCGAGGCCCGGCGGCTCCATGAGTCCGCCGAACAGAGAGCGCCCCGCCACTTGCTCCTCATTGAATCCCTGCGTGCGGACCCAGCGATTGCGATAGCGCGCCTTGCCGTCCTTGAACGTGATCGCATGAATCATCCCGTCGCCGTCGAACGGATGGAATCGTCCCGGCGGTTCGTGGAGTTGATTTTGCGCATTGCGGAAATACGTGCCGTCGAGATCGTGCGGGATCGCGCCGCTCACGACATCGAGATCCTCCGCGTCCACCTCGTCGGCGACGGGCGTCCAAGCCCCCGAGAGGTAAGGCAGATTGCTCGGCCGCAACGAACGGCGGACGGGCGGTTGTCGGGTGATTTTCATGACTTCAACCTGCCGCCTGTCTCAAAAAATCCTGGAACGCATCGTTCGCGTTCGCGAATGCGCCGGGTGGCGTGCGTGCCGCCGCGGCTTGCGCCGCAGCACCGGCATCGTCGCCGAGGGCATGGTTCTCGCCTTCAACCATCCACGCGCACCGCACGCTGCCGGACCCTGTGACAAACGTCCGCCCGGAGAGATTGCAGGCGTCGCTCACCAGCCACGCCGCCAGGGGCGCAACCGTCTCCGGCCCCAGGCGCTTGGCGAGTTCGGGCGTGATGTACTTGTCGGTCATGGGCGTCGCAGCGTAAGGAGCAATGGCGTTCGCCTTTAGATCGGCCCGCTCCCCTTCCAGCGCAAGGGCACGCATCAACCCAACGAGCGCGGCCTTCGATGCGGAGTAGGCCGGCATGCCGCGATTGCTGTGCAGCCCGGCCGACGAGGTGCTCACCACCACGCGTCCATACTTCTGCGCGACCATCACCTTCCACGCCGCATGCAGGACGTGCAGCGTGCCGAGGAAGTTGATATCGAACACGCCGTGGAACTCGCTGAGCGCCTGCTTGCCGAACAACTCCGCTTCAGGCACGCCCGCGTTGGCGATCACGCCATCGAGCCGTCCAAAAGCGTCGATCGCAAGCCGCACCATGTCTTCCCCGGATGTCGGGTCTTCCGCCGGCGCATAGGAGGTCACGGCCTTGCCGCCGGCCGCGCGGATCTCTGCGGCCACCGCATCGGCACTCGAGGGTTGCTTGCGGTCGTTCCAGCGATTGTTGACCACCACCGCCGCGCCGCTGGCCGCGAGATGAAGCGCGTAAGCCCGCCCAAGCCCCTTGCCCGCCCCAGTGACGATGATCACGCGATCGGACAAGCCGCTTTGGGGAGCCATAACGTTCCTCTTGCTCCAGAAATGCGAATGGCTGAGTGGCGGAACCACTCAGCCATCCGGGTAGATCAGATCACTAGAACTTCATCGACACGTCGGCACCGAACGTCCGCGGCGCGCCGTACGACGAGATTTCCGCGCCGAAGATCGGGATGATGCTCGTGCGGTAGTCTTTCTGGGTGATGTTCTTGCCCCAGAACGAGATCGCCCACGACTTGCCTTCCGGCGAGAACGAGATACGTCCGTCGAGCAGGCCGTAGCCGTTTTCCCAGTTAAAGTTATCCGGCGACCAGTACATCTTGCCCTGGTGCTTGTAGCTCACGTGCAGGTGCAGGGATTCCGGATAGGACAGGAAGTCCAGCGCCAGGTCGCCGCCGACGGCGATCTGGTACTGCGGCGTGCGCTGCAGGATCTTGCCGGTGTTGTTCGTGCCGTTGGTGTCGATGAACTGGTCGTACTTCGGCGAGAGGTACGTGCCGGACATCGACAACTGCACGCGCGACGTCGGGCTATAGAGGAACTCGCTCTCGAAGCCCTTGATGGTGGCCGACGACGCGTTGTTGATGATGTTGCAGAGACAGGCGCCGCTGGTCTGCTGCACCTGCAGGTCGCGGTACTTCATGTAGAACACCGAGGTGTTCCACCGCACCGTATTGTCGAACAGTTCGGCTTTCACGCCGGCTTCGTAGTTGGTGACGCTTTCCGGGTTGTACGGCGTCTGCGCGGCGAAGGCGTTCGGCGCGCTGTTCTGGAAACCGCCGCCCTTGAAGCCGCTGGAGACCGTCGCATACAGCAGGATGTCCGGGTTGGCCTGGAAGTTGATGGTGCCCTGCGGGGTCACCTTCGACCAGGTCTTGCCGTACGGCGCGTTGAAGCTGTTGGTACCGACCGGCAAGGCCAGCGGCGTCAATGTCGCCGTATCGGCCGGATCGAGGCGGCTGGAACGCGAAATCGCGAAGCCCTGCTGGGTCCCGCGCTTTTCGTCATGCGTATAGCGTACGCCGCCTTCGACCTTGAGCTGATCGGAAATGCGGAAGCCGATCTGCCCGAACGCGGCATAGCTGATCGTCGTGCCGCGATCCTGCCAGTTGGACTGACCGCTGAGGGTCGGCAGATAGCGCGTCTCGCCCCAATACCGGTTGAACTGGCTGACGCGGCCACGCAGGTAATAGGCGCCCACGATCCAGTCGAAGCGGCTGTCTTCGCCGTACTGCGACGACAGGCGTGCTTCCTGGGTGAAGGTGTAGATCTTTTCCTGGAAGTAGACCGGCTCGGCGAACAGGAACGGAATGTCGACATTGTACGGGTTCGCCGGTCCCATTCCCGATTGGTCGTAGAACGTGTTGGCCTTGCCGGTACGATAGCCGGTGATGCTGGTGAAGCGGATGTCGTCGGCGACGTCCTTCTCCAGCTTCAACACGCCGCTCCAGATCTTGCGGTAGGTTTCCTGCGGCGTCGGCGTGACGTCGCCCGCGAACAGCGGCCAGGTCGGATAGCTTTGTCGGATCGTGAGGCCCGGATTGAAGAGCGCGATGATGCGCGCACGCGCCTGAGTCCACGGGTCGAAGTTCGGGCCCGGCAGGTTGTTGGGCGAGTGCAGCGGGATGCGGTTGATGCCGTCGTCCTTCGAGCGAGAGAAGTCGACGATCAGGTTGGCGCGGAAATCCGAATCCGAGGGCTCGTAGTGCAGCGTGCCGCGCACCTGGGCGTTATCCAGATTTTCCAGATCCGTGCCGTGCACCAGGTCCTTCGCGTAGCCGCTGTGGTTGATGTACTGGAACGCGATGCGGCCGGCGAGTGAGTCGGTCAACCCGCCGTTCAGGAACCCCGTGCCTTGCTTGAGGTCGTAGTTGCCATAGGTGAATGTAGCCGCGCCGCTCGACTGGAAGGTCGCCGGGTTGGAATGGATGCTCACCGCGCCGCCGGCCACGTTCTTGCCGAGCAGCACGCCCTGCGGACCGCGGATCACTTCCACGCGGTTCACGTCATAGAAGTTCGTGTTCATCGTGCCGGAACGGCCGACGTACACTTCATCGAGGAACATCGACACCGATTGGTCGGCGGTCGGGGCGGTGAGGCGCGTGTTCGTCACCCCGCGGATGTTGAGTTCCGTCGCTTGCGGCGACGTTGCGGTGAAGTTGAGGCCGGCGACCGCGCGACCCAGATCTTCAACGCTGCCGATGCGATCGCGCGTCAGCGCGGCGCCTGTGAGCGCGGTGATGGAGATCGGCGTTTCCTGGAGGTTGATCGCGCGGATCTGCGCGGTGACGATGATCGTCTCGAGACTGCTGCCGGCATCCGCCGCCGTCTGTTGCGCGGCGGCCGGCATCGCCAGTGCGACGCTCGCGGCAATCGCGAACGCAGACGTCGTATAATTCAGCTTATTCTGAAATTTCATGGTGTGTCCTCCCCAGGCACGTGACGCGCTAACGTCACTTTCATCACAAGACCAAGGTTATGTCCGTCAATGCATCAATGCAACTGGCATAACTGGACTGACTCATTGTGCACTGCGAAAAGACGGACGTTTTTGCGCGCAAGTGTCTTGCAGGCCACAGCGCCACGGGCGTAAGTTTTGTCACTTGCATAACCAGACTTATAAGTCGCGGCGACATGATCCCGCGACACAGGAACGTGATTACGCTCATGGCACAGACCCCCGGCCTCGACCCCAAAGGCAAAGCCGCGCTGGTTACCGGCGGCAATCGCGGCATCGGTGAGGCTTTCGTGCGCGCCCTGCGCGACGCCGGCGCGTCGAAGGTTTACGTCGGCAGCCGCGATCCCGCGGCCGCGGCGCATTTGGTGGCGGAAGACCCCGCGCGCACTGTTGCCGTTCGCCTGGACATCACCAAGCAGGATCAAATCGACGCGGCGGCGAAAGCCTGCGGCGATGTGCGTATCCTCGTGAACAATGCGGGCATGTTCCACAACGTCACGCTGATGAACGCGCCGGATATGAACGCCGCGCGCGACGAGATGGAAATAAACTACTTCGGCCTGCTGGCGATGACCCGTGCCTTCGCCCCCGCCATGATCGCCGCCGGCGAAGGCTCGGTCGTTAACGTCTTGTCCGCCGGCGGCATTGCCGCGTCGCCGGTGATGGGCGGCTACAGCCCGTCGAAATTCGCCGCGCGCGCCGCCAGCATGTGCCTGCGCGCCGAACTCGCGCTCAAGGGCGTGCATGTCTGCGCGCTGATCGTCGGTTCCGTCGATACGCGCATGGCCACACATGTGCAGGGTAAGAAAGAACGGCCCGAGGACATCGCCGCTGTCGGCCTGAAGGCGATCCGCCGCGCGCTCGACGAAGTGGATACCGACAGCATGGCGGTGGAAGTGCGCGCCTCCCTCGCTCGCGATCCGAAGGGTCTCGAGCGGCAGATGGCGAAGCTTCTGGGAATGACGACGATCAGCACGGGACGCTAAGGGGGCCATCATGGGTATCGCGACGCTGCTCATCACCAATTTCGTGTTCGTGCTCGCCTGCGTGCTGTTGCTCTGGGCGTTCTGTCTCGTCACCCGCGACGTGACCATCATGGATAGCTTCTGGGCCATCGGCCTCGCCCTCGTCGGCGTGATCACCTATTTCCAAACCGCGGGCGCGCCGGACCGCAAGCTTGCGTTGGTCATCGTCGCCGGCATTTGGGGTCTGCGCCTCGGCCTCTATCTGTTCTGGCGCTGGCGCAGTCACGGGCCAGATCCGCGCTATGTGCGCATGCTCCAGAAAGCCGCCGACAAGGGCCAGAGCTACGCCATGGCCAGCCTGACGAAGGTGTTCCTCACCCAGGCGCCGATGCTATGGCTAGTGGCGCTGCCGGTGCAACTCGGCCAGGTGGACGCGGAGCCCGCCGCCATCGGGCCGCTCGCCTATGCCGGCATCGCGTTGGCCGCCGTTGGCATCCTGTTCGAGACTGTCGGCGATTGGCAGCTCACCCAATTCCGGAAAGATCCGGCGAACAAGGGCAAGGTGCTCAACACGGGTTTGTGGCGCTACACGCGCCATCCGAACTACTTCGGCGATGCCTGCGCCTGGTGGGGGCTGTACCTGATCGCCGCCGAGACGACGGTCGGTCTGTTCGCCATCCCCGGCCCGCTTCTGTTGACCTGGACGCTCATGAAGTGGAGCGGCGCGCCGACACTTGAGCGCAAACTCTCCAAGACGCGTCCGGACTACGTCGAATACATCCGCCGGACGAGCGGATTCTTCCCTCTCCCGCCAAAGGCTTAGCGCCGCCTCGCCCGGGTTTGACTTTCCGTCCCTGCGCACCTAGAACGCGGTGACCCCCGGCCTTTTGTCCGGATGCGGATGCCGGGCTCGGGAACGCAGCGAATGACGTCGACAGACGCGTTGGACCAGCTTGCCGCGACGCTTGAGAACGCTTGCAATCAACAGCCGGTACACTTGGAGACCGCGCGCGCGCTGCGCGTGCAGGTCGTGCGGATGCTCACGGGCGCGCAGGGCAATGTCGACATTTCAATCGTCCGGCTAACCGCGGTCTATATTGCGATCAAGCGCGCCTATCTGCACTGCTACCGCAGAACCCCCGAGGAAGAAGCGTTGCTTCAGGTTTGCCTCGAGGCTCTGAAACACGAAGGCGAACAGACTCAACTCTATTTTGTCGGCGCGCTCATGCTGGCCTGGCACCCGTGCGAGGTTGGGCTTCCCCGCCGCGGCCAGCTGCACGACAGCTTGCGTGCCCTGTGGCTCCAACTGTCGCTCGATATGCCCTACATGTATCCCTACGACGGGGGATGCGAAATCCTGGCGGAATTTCTACGCGAGGTTTGCATTGGACTGCGGCAGCCGCCGTGGGTCGGCGCTCTACAGGGGCAGGAACTCTCCGCCATCATCGGGAACAGTTCCGCTTTCCTGCAAGTCTACTTCAACGAGATGAACCTGCGCCCGCTCATGGCGGCGCGGGCCATGGTGATCGAAGAGATGATCAACGCCATGGCCCTTGGCATCGATCAGTGCCGGCGACTGCGCCGATTTTCCGCGCGGCCGCGCATTGGCTTCGTTTCGCTCGGCCCGCCGCACGACGAGGTTGAAGGCGCCTACCTCGCCGCCTTCATGGAGCATCTTCCACGCGAGAACCTGGAAATCCGGCTGTACCGCATGTCGCCGACAACCGGGGTGATCGGCGAAGTTTGCAAGAACAGCGCCGATGTCACGATCCCGCTTCGGCCTTCGGTGCCGGACGCGATCCGCCAGCTGCGCGAGGACGATCTCGACATCGCCATCTTCGTAAACAATGTGACGGCGCGCTCACACATCGCGACGACCATGGCGGCGCACCGCGTGGCGCGCGTCCAGATGATGAACCTGGCGTCGCCGATCACGACGGGCTTTCGCAGCATCGATTACATGATTTCAGCAATCGCGAACGAGCCGGCCGGCACGCAGGATCACTATTCCGAACGCTTGCTACTCCAGGCCGGGTCGGCCAGCTGTTATGCCCTCGATTATCTCCTGAAGGCGGAAGGCCAGACCGTCACACCCACGCGCGCTGGACTCTCGCTACCGCCCGATGCCGTGGTCTACTACTCGTCGGGAAATTTCTACAAGCTCCACCCGGCGCTGCTCCGCCGCTGGATCGACGTGCTCAAGCGCGTGCCCGACAGCTATTTGTTGCTGACGCCGTTCGGCCCGCTCTGGGGTAAGGACTATCCCGGCGCGCCCTTGTCCGCGCAGTTGAACCAGCTGTGCCGCGAGGCCGGCGTCAGCCCCGGCCGCATCATTGTCGCAGGAGCGATGCCGACAATGGCGGACCTGCATGCGTTGATACGGCTGACCGACATTTTCCTGGATCCCTATCCCTTCACCAGCGCCACATCGCTCTATGACCCGCTGCGCGTCGGCCTGCCCGTCGTCGCCTGTTCGCGCCCGGTCTCACGGGGACGTCACAGCCCGTCAATCCTCGAGCAATCCGGCCTGGGCGATTGGGTCACATACACCGAGGACGCATACGTGGAACGCGCCGTTGCGCTTGGGCTTGATGCCAATCTCCGCGCGGCGGCGAAGGCGCAACTCGCGGCTGTCACGTCCTTATCGGTCATCGATACAGCCAGCTTTGGTCCACGCTTTCGGGCCAGCTTGGATGCAGCGATCTCCGAATGGAACGCGCGCGCGGACGTTCTTCGCGCGACGGATCGAACCACGCTCGCGCGGCGCGTCGAGTCCCTCGCCCAGGAAGCGCGCCACCGCATGGGGAAATGGGGCGATGTGGACATCATGATGACCATCATCCTGCCCTACCTCATGGACGGTCCAACCGCGGCGATGGTCGACGTGGGCGCCTGCGTCGGCGCCTACAGCATCCCCCTGCTCCAACGCGGCTGGCGTTCGCACATGTTTGAGCCCGACCCGCGCTGCCATCCGAAGCTTCAGAAGTTGGTCGGCGCCTTTCCCGGAGGCGCTCATCTGCAGACCGCAGCGGTCGTGTCCACCGAGGTTGAGAAGATCCACTTCCATATCGCGCGGACGCCGGGACTCTCGGGCCTGCACACATCGCCCTATGACGCGGACGCGGGCGTTCTCGAGGTCGCCGCGATCAACTTGATGGACTATCTGAAGGCGCCTGGCGTCGGCGATATCCGCTTCGTGAAAATCGATGCCGAGGGGCACGATCTTGCGATCCTCAGATCGATCGACTTCTCCGTCGTTCGGCCCGACCTCATCATGGTCGAATACGGTGAGGACTTCGAAGGACAGACCCGCCGGTCGATCGACGACACCCTGCGCGCCATGCGCGACAGCGGTTATGACGCCTGCGTCTTCTGCCTGCACGCGACCGGCGACTTCAAGCGTCAGGAATGGCGCACGGAGTTGGCCGCCATCGGCGTCAACGCCGCTCCGGCTGAGATCCCGCCAGGACGACTCTTCGGCAACATCGTCTTTTACCGGAGCGACGATCGGGAATTCCTGCCCTCGGTGGCCAACATGCTGACGGGGATCGTCGGCGGCGGCCAGCCCCTCCTGGCGGCGCCGGGCCCGGCCTCGGCGGGTTCGGTCGCCGATATTCGGCCCCTCGGCCAAGGACTTAGCGACCGCCCGCCCGGGTTTGACTTTCCGCCTCCAGGGACCTAAAACCCACGACCTTGCGGGTCCTTGCCCGCATGCGAGTTCGGCGCGGTAGCTCAGCTGGTTAGAGCACGGGAATCATAATCCTGGGGTCGGGGGTTCAAGTCCCTCTCGCGCTACCACCTAATATGAGTTTTAAATCAAATACTTAGCCGGGACTTAGAAGGTCCCGGCTAATCTTTTCTGATTTCTGGGAAATTCGCGGTTTTCCGCGGCGCGCGATGGCGTCAGGGATTTATCGCGCAGGCAACTGACACGTTCGTCATTGAATTTAGCCGCAGATTATTTGTCGCCTGGACGGCCAAGCCATAAAAGAACGGCGTGATTTGGGGCGTGAACATAAGGTTGATGTGCCCCTCACCAAATGGCGGGTCGTAGCCCACCAGCTTCTCAATATTCGAAACTTGCTCACTGCCAGCGTCATTTGCACCCAGGCTAAAATTGAATGATCCAAGGTAGGAACCCGTCGCCGCCTTGAAAAACAGCGGCGAAATCCGTCACGTCACCTCCGAAGTCGGGAGTTACATGAAAGACTGTTGCCTGGTCGCGTAGGACGTTAGCGACCGCTTTTCTTGTCGCAGTTTACCTCTAAGGCCCAAAGCAAAGCGGCCCGCCAGGTGCGGTAAGAATGAGCGTGACGCCGGCGAGACCGGCGATCACGAGGCCAGCGGCCCGGCGGCCCGTGGCGCTGACGCGCGTCACCACGCGTCGGAAGACGAAGACGACGCCAAGGAGGGCAGGCAGCGTTCCCAATCCGAATCCCGCCATGAGCGTTGCGCCGTGAAGGGCGTCGCCGGTGAACGTCGCGGCGAACAACGCGCTGTATGCCATGCTACACGGCAGAAATCCCCAGATTGCGCCCGCGATCAGGGGCGATGCGCGATCGGCGCCCGTACGGGACAGGACGCGAAAGACGGGGCCGATCATCCGCGTGATCAACGTAAGCGGTGGGACAATTCCGGCCAGCGACAGCCCGATCCAGGCCAGCGTCATGGCGGCGATCCACTGCAGTACGCTGTAGGCGATGTGCTGATCGAGTGCCCCGATAAAGGTAGCGCCGGTCGCCCCTACCAGCGCACCGGCCGCGACATATGAGAAGATCCGCCCGACGTGCGGCAATAAGAGTGTAAGGGGCTCGATACCACGCCGCGTGACGCCCGCGCGCGCGGGCAACGTCAGGGCGCTGGCGATCCCGCCGCACATGACGGTGCAGTGCAGGCTGGAGGCCAGCCCCATCGCCGCGCCGCTGCCGAACGCAAACTCAGAAACGGTGATCATTTCCGCCTTTCCGAACCCAACCTAAAAGTTTGCGCAGATCGCCTCCGGCGACGCCATGACCTGGATCAACATGTGCGGGTGAACCGCGGTGCCTGGGATTGACGGGTGTCAAAGCTGAACCCTGCGCGCGAGGGTATTCGGAGCCTGTTAGGTGTGCTTGCGCCCGCGTCGCAAGTGCATCCGCTTCGCAAGGAAGGGTCTCTATGTCGATAGCCACGAGTCGCAACGGTAGCGCCTTTGATGGGCCGCTTGCCTATCTGTTCGCGGCTCTTGCCGTCGTAATGCTCCTGCTTGCCGCGCGGGCCGCGGACCAAGCGATGGGAATACATGCGAGCATCTTCGCCATCGCATTCTTCAGTTCGGCGATCTTCCTGGGCGATCGCGCCTTGAAGGCCGGAGATGTCTCCACACCCGACGGCTATAATGACGACGTCATCAAGGCGGGCGTCATCCTCTCGATGTTCTGGGGCCTGGTCGGCTTCCTGATCGGCCTCATCATTGCGCTCGAACTTTGCTTCCCCGACCTCAGTCAGGGACTGCCGTGGCTCAACTT
Source organism: Rhodospirillaceae bacterium (assembly GCA_965279655.1). GTDB lineage: Bacteria > Pseudomonadota > Alphaproteobacteria > Rhodospirillales > Rhodospirillaceae > SCTM01. The sequence continues at coordinate 854,963 of OZ257255.1, read as the reverse complement.
CGGCCGCTTGCGGCCCGTCCACACGTCGGCAGTGATCTTCGCTTTTGGCGGCAACGTGCTGATGTCGACGTCATTCTACGTCGTGCAGCGCACTTGCCGCGCGCGTCTCGCCGGCGCGGTTGCGCCTTGGTTCGTGCTGTGGGGCTATCAGCTGTTCCTGGTCATCGCCGCGTCTGGCTACTTGTTGGGCGTCACCGAGGGGCGCGAATACGCCGAACCGGAGTGGTACGCGGACCTGTGGCTGACCGTGGTTTGGGTCGCCTATCTCGTCGTGTTCCTGGCCACGCTCGCCAAGCGCAAAGAACCGCACATCTACGTGGCCAATTGGTTCTATCTCGCCTTCATCGTCACTGTCGCGATGCTGCATCTCGTGAACGGCCTGTCGATGCCGGTATCGATGCTTGGATCCAAGAGCTACAGCGCCTTCGCCGGCGTGCAGGATGCGCTGACCCAGTGGTGGTACGGCCACAACGCCGTCGGCTTCTTCCTGACAGCGGGCTTTCTGGGGATCATGTACTACTTCATCCCGAAGCGTGCCGAGCGGCCGATCTATTCGTATCAGCTCTCGATCGTGCACTTTTGGGCGCTGATTTTCCTCTACATCTGGGCCGGTCCGCACCATCTGCACTACACAGCGCTACCCGAGTGGGCGCAGACGCTGGGCATGACATTCTCGATCATGCTGTGGATGCCGTCGTGGGGCGGCATGATCAACGGCCTCATGACGCTCTCGGGCGCTTGGGACAAGCTGCGCACCGATCCCGTTCTGCGCATGATGGTCGTTTCGGTCGCGTTCTACGGCATGGCGACCTTCGAGGGACCGCTCATGTCCATCAAAGCCGTGAACTCGCTCAGCCACTACACAGATTGGACCGTGGGCCACTCGCACTCCGGCGCTCTGGGCTGGGTCGGCTACGTCAGCATGGGCGCGATCTACTGCCTTGTTCCCTGGCTGTGGAAGCGTTCGCGCCTGTACTCGCTGCAGCTCGTCAATGTGCACTTCTGGGTCTCGGCCGTCGGCATCGTGCTTTACATCACCTCGATGTGGGTCGCCGGCATCCTGCAGGGTCTGATGTGGCGCGCCTACGACAAGCTCGGCTTTCTCGAATACAGCTTCATTGAAACGGTGGAAGCGATGCATCCGTTCTATCTGATCCGCGCCCTCGGCGGAGGCCTCTTCCTCGTCGGTGGGGTGATCATGGCCTACAACATCTATCGCACCATTCGTGGTGATTTAGCGGAGTCCACGGACGTCATGCCTGCGCGGGCCGCGGTCGCGGGAGCCGTGTCATGATTAGTCACGAACGTTTCGAGAAGAACTCGATCCTCCTTCTGATCGGCACCTTGATCGCCGTCTCGATTGGCGGCTTGGTAGAAATCGCACCGACCTTCTACCTCGAGAGCACGATTGAAAAGGTGCAGGGCATGCGCCCGTACTCGCCACTAGAGCTGGCCGGCCGAGACATTTACGTCCGCGAGGGCTGCTACAACTGCCATAGCCAGATGATCCGCTCGCTACGCGACGAGGTAGAACGCTACGGCCACTACGGACTGGCCGCGGAAAGCATGTACGACCACCCGTTCCAATGGGGATCTAAGCGTACGGGGCCTGATCTGGCGCGGGTCGGCGGCAAGTACTCCGACGAATGGCACCGTGATCACTTCCGCGATCCGCGTGCCGTGGTGCCGGGATCGATCATGCCGGCCTACGCATTTCTGGCGGAGACGCCGGTCAAGGCGGGTGACATCGCAGCCCACCTCAAGGCGAACCGCACCGTCGGCGTGCCGTACACGGACGACATGATCGCTAACGCCAATGCTGATCTGCGCGCCCAATCCGATCCGGACGCGGATACCACGGATTTGGTCAAGCGGTATCCGAAAGCGGTGGTGCGCAACTTCGACGGCAATCGCGCCGAAGTCACGGAGCTCGATGCCGTCGTCGCTTACATGCAAATGCTGGGAACGCTGGTCGACTTCAGCCAATACCAGGCCGACACGGTGAATGAGCGCTGATCGCCATGGACTCGTACAACGCTCTCCAGGGCCTCGCCCAGAGTTCGGGCCTGCTCTATTTCATCGCGTTTTTCGTGGCCGTGCTGATCTACGTGCTGCGCCCCCGGAACAAGAAGACCTTCGAGGCTGCAGCACTCATGCCGCTGAAGGATGAGGAGCAAATTCGATGAGCGCTCAGACCCCACAACGCGACCCGGCCACCGGAGCGGAGATCCGGCATCATTCCTGGGACGGCATTCAGGAACTGAACAATCCGCTGCCGCGGTGGTGGCTGACGGTATTCCTGGCGTGTGTCGTCTGGGCCATCGGCTACTGGATCGTCATGCCGTCCTGGCCGATGCTGTCAGGCTATAGCCGCGGCGTGATCGGTTGGTCGCAACGGGGCCAAGTCGCCCGCGAACTCGCGACCGTCGCGGACAGCCGCAAGCAGATCGATGCCCGCCTTCTGGCCGCGATCCCGGCCGACCTCGAACGCGAGCCGGATCTGGTTGAATACGCCACCGCGAGTGCGCGGCCTGTATTCAAAGAGAACTGCGCGCCATGCCACGGTGCGGGCGCGCAGGGCGCTGTCGGTTATCCCAACCTGAACGACGACGATTGGATCTGGGGCGGCACCCTGAGCGATATCGAGGCCAGCGTCACGCACGGTATCCGCAATGAGGATCGCGCCAGTCGATTCAGCGAAATGCCGGCGTTCCTGACGACTGGTACGCTCAGCCGTGCGCAAATCGAATCCGTCGCACACTATGTCTTGAGCTTGTCGGGCGGGGAGATCGACACCGCGACGAAGTCCTTGGGTGGAAAGCTCTTCGCCGACCAGTGTTCAACCTGTCACGGCGCCGATGGACGCGGTGATCGCAGCCAGGGCGCGCTGAACCTGACAGATAAGATATGGCTGCACGGGGGATCTTTGGAGAAGGTTGTGCAATCCATTTCTTCTGCCCGCAATGCCTCCATGCCGGCTTGGAACACCCGGCTCTCTCCCGCGACAATCCGCGCGCTGGCCGTGTATGTGCACACGCTGGGCGGCGGTGAGCCGGAAGCGAAATCGCCAAGTGGCACCGCGGCAGTCGCAGTACCGGCAAAGTAATGGACAGCGGGACAGACCACGAAACCCTCGGTTCCCATGGCGTCGAGAAGGTTGAGGTCTCGGCGGTCAACGCCCCTGAGCGCCTCGCCCTTTTCAAGCCGCGGGAAAAGGTCTTCCCGAAGCTGGTACACGGGACGTTCCGCAAGGTGAAGTGGCTGGCGATGGCCATCACCTTGGCCATCTACTACATCACACCCTGGTTGCGCTGGGATCGCGGTTCCGGCATGCCAGATCAGGCGGTGCTGATCGATTTTCCCGGACGCCGGTTCTATTTCTTCTTCATCGAGTTGTGGCCTCAGGAAGTTTATTACTTCACCGGGCTGCTCGTCATCGCCGCCGTGGGATTGTTCCTGGTGACGGCGCTCGCCGGTCGTGCGTGGTGCGGCTATGCCTGCCCGCAGACCATCTGGACCGATCTGTTCGTGCACGTCGAGCGTCTGATCGAGGGTGATCGCAACGAACGTATCCGCCTTGACCGCGCACCCTGGAGTTTGCCCAAACTCACCAAGCGCGTCCTCAAGCACGGAATCTGGCTTGTGATCGCGGTCGCGACCGGTGGCGCCTGGGTGTTCTATTTCGCTGACGCACCCACCCTCGCCCACCAGCTTGTCTCTCTGTCGGCGGCGCCGATCGCTTATATCTCCGTCGCGGTCCTCACGGCCACGACATACGTACTGGGCGGCCTCGCGCGCGAACAGGTGTGCATCTACATGTGCCCGTGGCCGCGCATTCAGTCGGCCATGCTCGACGAGCATTCCCTCATCGTGACCTATCGCCGCGACCGGGGAGAGCCGCGCGGCGCCCATAAGAAGGGCGACACGTGGGACGGACGCGGCGATTGTGTGGATTGTCGCCAATGTGTGGCGGCCTGTCCGACCGGGATCGACATCCGCGACGGCTTGCAGCTTGCCTGCATTCAATGCGCGCTGTGCGTCGACGCCTGTGACGACATCATGACAAAAGTCGGCAGGCAGAAGGGCCTGATCGGCTACGATACGGACATCAACATCACTCGAAGGCAGCAGGGACAGAAGCCGGTGTTCCGGCCGGTCCGTGTTCGCACCGTGGCCTACGCTGTCATCATCGCGATCACTGGCGCGATCATGCTGACGGCCCTGCTGTCGCGCGGCACGTTCTCAATTAGCGTGCAGCACGAACGAAATCCGACGTTTGTGATGCTATCCAACGGCGACGTGCGCAACGCGTACACCGTCAATGTCGCGAACAAGGCACGCGTCGGGCGCTCGATCGAAATCGTTCTCGACGGCTTGCGCGCGGCGACCCTGACCGGGGTGGGCGTGGTGGAGACGCAGCGCGGGGTGCGCATCGTGGTCGACCGGGACGACCTGCGCGCCGTGCGTTTGATGGTCACGATGCCGGGTGACCTGGTGACCGGCGCCCCGATACCGATGAAGTTCGTGGCGAGCGTCGCCGGCGACGACAAAGAGATGATCGTGGACTCCATGTTCCTCGGACCAGGAGCTGAAAAATGAACGCGCGTGTTCTGACGGGCCGTCACGTCGTACTGTGGCTTCTTGGGTCGTTCGCGGCGGTGGGGGCGGTGAATGCCGCCATGGTTTACTTCGCGCTGAAGACCGATGGCGGTGAGATTGAGCCGCTGTCCTATCTCAGCGGTGTCCACTTCAACGACACGCTGGAGCGCGTCGCGGCGCAGCGTGCGCTCGGGTGGCTGGTGAACACGGATCTTCGCCCCACGGCGGACCAGGTGGAGATCACGGTGAGCTATCGTGACGCCGCGAACCAGCCGCTCGCGGCCATGGAGGTCGACGCGGCATTCGTCCGTCCCGCGCATGACGGCTTGGATTTCACCGTTCCGCTCAGGGTTTCTGGCGATGGAAAATATGTCGTCACCGCAACCGTGCCTCAACCGGGGCTGTGGCAGGTACGCCTGATCGCGCGGCAGGGCACGGAGATTCGGCATCGCCTGGACTATCGCGTGGTGGTGCAATGACTGCGGCAGCCGCGCTCGTCGCGGCGACGCCGGAGACGTCGCGGGCCATTGCCGCGGCGCCGGATCCAACCGGCTATGTCCAGACGCATCCGGACGGCTGCGAACTCAATCTGATTGTCGACAATATCGTGTGCGCGGCCTGCGTCCCGCGTATTGAGGATGCGCTGGCGGCGCTGCCCCACATCGGTTCGGCGCGCGTCAATCTCACGCTTGGGCGCCTGCGCGTGCGCTGGACTGATCCTCGCTTCGTCCCAGGCGCGGTGCTCACAACGATTGAGTCGCTTGGCTATCGCGGCGTTCCTTATAATCCCGATCTGCTACCGGAAGGCGCGGACGAAAAGGGACGTGCGCTTCTGCGCGCCATGGCCGTGGCCGGGTTCGCGGCTTCCAACATCATGCTGCTGTCCGTATCGATCTGGTCGGGCCACGATATGGGGCCGGGCACGCGCGGCCTGTTCCACGGCATCTCCGCGTTGATCGCGTTGCCGGCGGTAGCTTACGCGGGTCAGCCGTTCTTCCTTTCTGCTTGGCACGCCTTGCGCACCCGCTCGGTGAACATGGATGTGCCTATCTCGCTCGGCGTGTTGCTTGCCTGCGGCGCCAGCGTGATGGAGACGCTGCTGTCCGGCCCCCACGCTTATTTCGATGCGGCGACGATGCTGCTGTTCTTCCTATTGCTGGGTCGCTATCTAGATCAGCGCATGCGCGCCCGGGCCACCGGAGTTGCGGCGAACCTGCTCGCCCTGAAAGCGATCGCGGCGACGGTGATCGAGGCGGACGGTCGGCGCACGCTCTGCCCGGCGACTCAGCTGAAGCCGGGAATGCGTGTGGCCGTCGCTCCCGGAGATCGCATCCCCGCCGACGGGATCATTTTGACGGGCCGGTCGGATATCGATCCAAGCCTCGTGACCGGTGAAAGCCTGCCCGCCGCCGTCGGGCCGGGGGACGTCGTCTACGCCGGCACGCTCTCACTCTCCGGTTCCCTGGAAATTCAAGTCAGTCGCGGCGACCGCGACTCCCTGCTCAGCCAGATTGTCGCGCTGATGGAAAACGCGGGGCAGAGTCGCGCACGTATCACACGAATCGCGGACCGTGCAGCACGCAAGTATGCACCCACGGTGCACGTTCTCGCCGCCAGCACGTTTCTCGGATGGATGGCGTTCGGGGCCGGCGGATGGCATCCCGCCCTGATGGCGGCGATCGCCGTGCTCATCATCACCTGTCCGTGCGCCATTGGCTTGGCGGTTCCCGCGGTGCAGGCGGTGGCGACGGGCCGGCTGCTGCGGGCCGGTGTTTTGATCAAGTCTCCCGACGCACTGGAACGCCTTGCCGAGGTCGATACGGTGATCTTCGACAAGACCGGCACGCTCACGCGCGGCCAGCCGGAACTGGTGCCGCTTGGCGAGACCGACAACGCCGCGCTCACACTCGCGCGCGGCATGGCAACCGGCAGCCGGCATCCGCTGTGTGCGGCGCTCGTGCGGACCGCTGGCCAGCCCGTCGCGGCGATCCACGTCGAAGAACATCCAGGGCTTGGCCTGCGCGCGATTGTGGATGGTGTCGAAGTGCGACTGGGCAGCCGCCTGTGGTGCGACGTTACCGCGCCGCCGGGCGCGCCGGGCGAAAGCGAACTGTGGCTGGCGCGCGCGGGGAAGGCGCCATGCCGCTTCGGCTTCCGGGATCAACTTCGGACCGACGCCGCCGGAACGATCGCGGCGCTGAAAGCTCGCGGTCTCATGGTGGAGATTCTCTCCGGCGATCGCCCCGAAAGCGTGCACCTCGTGGCGCGTACTCTCGGCGTATTGAGCGCTTCCGCAAGTGTTCAACCCCAGGACAAGGTTGCGCGTCTGAAGACGCTCGCCGCTGCGGGACACAAGGTTCTAATGGTTGGCGACGGATTGAACGATGCGCCGGCCTTGGCGCTGGCCCATGTCTCGATCTCGCCGGCGGGCGCGGCCGACATCAGCCAAGCGGCGGCGGATCTCCTGTTTCGCGGCGAACGCCTTGCGGGAGTGCTTGAGGCGATCCAAGTGGCGCATTCGGCCCGCCGCCGGGTTCTGGAGAATTTCGTCATGGCGATCGGCTACAACATGATTGCCGTACCCGTGGCGATGGCAGGACTTCTGACTCCACTGATCGCGGCCCTGGCGATGTCGGGTTCGTCGATTGTGGTGGTCCTCAATGCATTGCGGGTCGCGCGCACGAGGAAGGCAAAGCCATGACAATTATCGCCTACTTGCTGCCGGCCGCCATCGCACTCGGCTTCGTCGGGCTCCTGGCGTTCCTATGGGCGCTGCGCTCCGGTCAATACGAGGACACAGAGGGCGCCGCGTGGAGAGCGCTGCAGGACAAAGAACCCTAGAAGGCGGCCAATCCCCTCGGCCGCGGTCATTGCAAACCTTACCGGCTGCGACACGCCTCTCGCAGCGTGACGCGGTGGAGTGATTCGAGGTCACCACCGCCCGTCCGGCGCCTGCAAAGGTTGCTTGGATTGCGCCTCTCTAGGGGTGGCAGTGAGCCTCCTGCCTTATTCAGCGCGACCGCACCTCACCGCATTCCCCACGGCACGTCGGTAGCCAATTGTGTCCCCGTAGCCCCTAAGCCATTGATCTTATGACTCTGTGATGGGCATCATAATCCTCGGGTCGGGGGTTCAAGTCCCTCTCGCGCTACCACCGATGGAAATACTCCGCGGCCAGACCGGCTGAGGGGTTTTTCATGGCCAGGACCGGGGCCGTTGATAGATTTCGTTGCATGAGTAATCCCAGGAGTATTGGCCTCGACGTCGTCCGCGCCCTCGCGATCGGGCAGGTCCTGGTCGTGCATTTCTTATACGGGCCGTATGCCGAGTTCCGGGCCCCGCCCTGGTTCACGGGCTATTTCGGCCTCTTCGGGGTGGAGCTGTTCTTCGTCCTCAGCGGATTGCTGGTGGGGCGAATCATGCAGCGCACCTTCGCCGCGCCGTTCGGCATGCGGCATATCGGAAACTTCTACGTTCGGCGTTGGATGAGAACAGTTCCGGCTTATCTGCTTTTCATGATCGCGGAGGCTTGGTGGTGGGCGCCGTCCTTGGGCGGTATCCCGGAGCAAATCGCGGGCCATGCGGACTACCTCGTCTTCGCCCAGAATTTGGCCTGGCCCATGGGCGGATGGTACGCGGTGACCTGGTCCCTGACCGTGGAAGAGTGGTTCTACTTCCTCTTTCCGCTGGCGTTCCTCGGGCTCGCGGCGATGGGCGTGCGGCAACGCGTGCTGTTGACGGCCATGGCGAGCGTCGTGATCTGCTTGGTGCTGCGGTTCCTCGTATATCGGCCGGGCATAGACTGGGACAATGCCATTCGGAAGGTCGCCGTACTGCGGCTGGACGCGATCGCATTGGGCGTTCTCTGCGCGCTGCTGATGGCCCGATATCCATCGGCGGGAAGGCACTGGCGTGCGTTGACCGCGCTGGGCATCGCCGGGGTGATCGCGGTCGTTGCCGCGAACGTGTTTAAAGACGTCGTCCCACCTATGTATTTCTCTACCCTGCAGTTCACCGTCGTGCCGGTGGCGCTCGCCCTCTTCCTGCCGGCCGCCGAGCAAATCCAGTGGCCGCGCACCGCGGTGGCGCCGCTGCGCTACGCTGTCGTATGGCTCAGCAATCATGCCTATGTGCTGTACCTGAGCCATGTTCTAATTCTCTCCATCATGACCCTTTACAAGCCCTATGGATCCCTCTGGTCCGCGCTGGCGATGTACGTCGCGGCGTGCGTCCTGGTGGCGACGGCGGCGCGCCGTTTGGTGGAAAAGCCCTTCATGGAATGGCGGCCCGCGGAGATCGGGGCACGGGCCACCGTTCCGGACGGACAGGTGGCGTGGGCGCAACGTCCATCGCTGTAGAAACGCGGAATTGCGATCAATGGTCCCCTCCTCTCTCGACATGTTGGCCCAAGCGTTTCACAGCGCGGCGGACAAATTCGCCGCGTCGCTGTTGTTCGACGACCTCTCCGCGCTCCGCGCCGCGCGGCTGCGCGTTTGCGCAGAGCTGAGCATCCGCTCCGCCGCCGAGATGGAGGCCCTCGCGCCTGTGCTTGAGGAACTGTTCGCCAAGCGTCGCGTCATCGGGCTGATCAGCTTTCCACGGACACCGACGGAGGAGGATGCTTTTCGCGGCCACCTCGCCGCATCCGGCGCCCTCGGGCCCCTGCTTGCGGCGCTGTTCCTGAGTTGGCACGCCTGCGAGGTTGGCCGGATCGACACCGCGATCGCGATGCCGCTGCCCTTGCGCGCCGTCTGGGCGGTATTGGCGTTCGAACTGCCGGGCTTAATGGCGAACGATGCGGACGCGGACGTCCTTTCCGCCTTCCTCGCCGAGTTGTGCCCGCGAATTCAGGGGATCATCCGCGGACCGGTCACGGAGTCCGACGATCTCGTCGATGCGTTCGTATCCAGCGCCGCGTTCCTCCAGTGCTATTTCAGCGAGACCAACTTGCGTCCGCTCATGAGTGCGCGGGCCGGAATCTTGGAGGACCTGTCCCCGCGATTTGGTGTCGGCATCGATCAATGTCTCCCGTTCGTGCCGCTGCGCGACCGCCTGCGCATTGGCTTCGTCTGCATGGGGCCAGTCGACAATGCGGAAGGCGCCTACCTTGCCGCGCACATGAAACATCTCGACCGGACGCGCTTCGAGGTATTGCTCTTCAGCGCGACAGCCCGATCAGGGGTTCTGAGCGACGCCTGCGCTTCGTACTGCGACCGTGTCGTCGACCTGCCCGAACAGGTGGATGCGGCGATCACCCAAATCCGCGCTTGCGACCTCGATATCTCAATCCTGGTGAACAACGTCACCGCGGTCGTCCATGTCGCGACGATTTTTGCCGCGCACAGGCTGGCTCGCATTCAAGTGTCGAACTTGGCATCGCCGGTGACAACCGGATTCCGCAATGTCGATTTCATGCTGACCGGCCAATTCAACGAGCCCGAAGACGCAACCGACCACTACACCGAGCGGCTTCTCTACCTGCCCGGCGCCAGCAATTGCTACGACCTTGCGCCATTGGTCGGCGGTCAGAGTGTTCCGGCCTCGCGCGCGGATCACCAAGTTCCAGCCGACGCTGTGCTCTTCTGCTCCTCGGCTACGTTCTACAAATTGCGTCCACGCGTCCTTACCGTCTGGATCGAGATCCTGCGGCGAGTCCCGAACAGCTATCTGCTGCTCATGCCGTTCGGCTCGCAGTGGAGCGGGATGTACCCAGCAGCGGCATTGGCGGACATGGTGCGCGAGCGGTGCGCGCATGTAGGCATCGCGCCGGGGCGTATCGTCATCGCGCCTGCGGTCCCCACGGTCGCAGACTTGCACGCCGTAATGAAACTCGCCGACGTTTTTCTGGACACGTTCCCGTTCTCCGCCGCGACTTCGATGTACGATCCCCTGTGCGCCGGCTTGCCCTATGTCGCGCGGTCCGGCCTCTATTCGCGCGGCCTTCACAGCGCGGCGATCCTCGAGGAAGCAGGCCTGTTCGACTGGATATCCACGAGCGACGAAGACTACATCGCGCGCGCCACGACCTTGGGATTGAACACCGCCCGGCGCGCCGCCGCGAAGGCGCGCATGGAAGCGGTGCGCGCCGAAGGCCCGCCCATGACCGACACGGCCGCCTTTGGCGCGAAGCTTTCTGCGGCCATTGAGGTCCTCCGGGAAGATTGGAACGCGCGCGCGGCCCGGATACGTGCCTTGGCGCCCCCGGAGATGAAGGAGCGCATTGGCACCCTCGCGGCAAAGGCCGCGGCGCGTTTGGGGCCCTGGGGCGATCTCGCGATGGTGCAGACGCTGGTCGCGCCCTACCTGCGCGCAAGCGGTCCGGGCACAATGCTCGATGTCGGCGCCTGCATGGGCGCGATGAGCGTGCCGCTGCTGCGGGAGGGCTGGCGATCGGTCATGTTCGAGCCCGACACACGCTGTCATTCCGAAATGGACCGCCTCACGGCGTCCTTCTCCGGACGCGCGCGCCACGAGAAGGCCGCCGTAGCGCCCATCGATGGTGAATCCCTCACCTTCCACTTGGCAAACTCGCGGGGGCTCTCCGGACTCTCGCCGTCCCCGTTGGAAGGTTCAGCGGCGACCGTCAGCGTCCCGACGGTCAATCTCTCCGCCTATGCCGCGCGCAAAGGGCTTCAGGATATCCACTTCATCAAGATCGACGCCGAAGGCCACGACCTGTCGATCCTGCAAAGCCTGGATATCGCGGCGATGCGCCCGCGGCTCGTCATGGCCGAATTCGGCGAGCACTTCACCGGACAGAGCCGCGCCCACATCATGGGCGCCCTGGCTCATATGGACGCGCAAGGCTACGGCGCCTGCGTGGTCTGCCTGCGGGCCACGAACGCCTTTGCCAATCAGGATTGGCGGACACAGTTGCACACGATCACTGTGGACGCGCTGCCGTCGCCGGAATACGGCGTGCCGTTGATGGGCAACATCATCTTTTTCCCGCGCGCAGATACGGCGTTCTTGCCGAGCGTGCTGGCATGGCTCGATGCGCTCTCGGGTGAAACGCGCGCGCCGCTCTACGCCTATGAACAAGACTAGCGGGAACATTGGCCTCCCGGCGCGCGCTTGAACGGCATCGAGTCACCATGCCGAGGTGCGCCATGACCCTTCAAGCCGATCTCACTGCATTGGAAAAGCAATTCTGGAGCGGGGACGCGGACTTTTACCGCCGCCACCTCGACGATAAATGTCTCGTGACATTTCCAACCATGGCGGGCGTAAAAACGAAGGACGAAATCGCCGCCATGACCAGAGGCGATGAACCACGCTGGAAAGATCTCAAAATGCGCGACACGGGCTTCATGGAGCCGCTGAAGGGCATGGCGGTGCTGAGCTATGAGGCCGATGCGCATCGGGCTTCAGGCGAGCGCTATCACGCCTTCGTCACAAGCGGCTATGTGCAGCGGAACGGTGAATGGAAACTGGCCTTCCATCAACAGACGCCGTTCGACGAAGAAGCCGCGAAGGCGCAGAAGCACTAGGCGGAAATCCCGCGAACGAAATGTGGTAGCGCCAGCAAACGCAGCGCTACCACACTCTCTCCCCCAACCTCGTTGTCGGGTTACTGGCTTTCGACCTCGTCGTCGTCGCGCGGCTGCAGCTTGCGCTGCGCCTCGAACTGACGCCGGGCCGTCGGGTTCACGGGCATGGAAGCCTCCATTGCCCGCGCCGGCTTGGTTGCTGCCCGCGCAGTCTGAGAGGCGGCCTTTTTCTGCCGCGCCACTTCGGCGCGTTGCGGCTTGGTTGGGACGATCTCGCAGCCGTTGTCAGCTTTCTTCACGCCGTCGAGGCTTTCCCTCACGACCAGCGGCCGCGGCAGAGCTTCGGTCTCAAGCACCGGATCGACAAGTCCTGAGCGATCCTCCAGTTCCGGGAAGAGACCGTCCCACGTGCGCTTCATGCTGGCGCGGGCAAGCTTCTCTTCCTTCACCGGATCGGCGGCGGCGGACGGCTTGCCGCCCTTGGTGTTCGGCAACTCCGCCGGACTTTCGTCGAGTTCTTCCTCGACAATCGGCGGCATCGGCGGCGCGGGCAGCTTCGCACGCGGCAAGGTCACGGCCGCGTCGGGCAGCAGTCCCAACTCACGCGCCTCGTCCATCGGCAGGCGCAGGACCATCTGCGTATGCGTGCCCTGCTTGGCCTTCAGGTCCTCGGCCATCTTCGGCGGCGCGTTGATATGGTCGAGGCGCACACGTTCACGATTGGCATAGACCGGGAGTTCCTCGTTCTCGGTGCCGATGTCGGCGAGGATGTCGGACGGAACGACGCCGCGGTTCAGCTTGCGCAGGTAGGTCACATCCTGGCTGTAGGGCGCGTGATAGATTTCACCCGGCGCCAAGGCGACCCAACGCCGCGGCTTGGAGTCCTTGTCCGCGAATTGCGCCGCGTCCGCGCCGTCGAAGCCGACAGCGGCCGGCACGTAGGCCGGACGGCGAATGCGCTTGCCGGGGGTCCATCCCCATTTGCCTTCGACATTCACCCAGCGTCCGAAATGGAACGGCGCGAAGCCCCACGGCTGCGCATCGATCCAGGTCCAGCCCCAGGGCGCCACATAGGCCCACTTGCCGTCCTGATACGGCGCCCAATCGCGGCCGACCTTCGCCGGGAACCACACCGGCCCGTACTCGCTCACGGTTTCCCATGATCCGATACGGTCGAGATCGTCGTAACCGGGAATATCGATCGACACATACCGTGACGACACGCCAGTGCGCAGGCGGTTTTCACGTTGTTGCGCCCAGTCGTCCAGCGTCGTCGCGCCGGCGCGAATGGTGCGCACGCGGCCGTCGCTGTTCACTTCCGTGGCCTCGTCGGAGCCCACCGTGACTCCACCGCGCGAGGTTTCGACCTCCGCGCGGCCGTTGAAGGACGTCACGCGGGTCGGATTGGCGCGATCGCTGGCATCGATGCGATAGGCCCCCGGCTCCTTCAGCGTCGCGCTGCCGTCGGGCGTTTCGACCGTGAGCACATCGCCGCTCTGGATATTTCGGATGCGCAGGTCGACGCTGCCTTCCTCGAGATGCAAGACCGCCTTGCCCTCGTCGAGTTCCAGCACCGCGACACTGGTGCGCCCATCCAGCGCGACGGTCGCGCCGCCGAGCTGGATCTCGCCGCGGCCATTCGCGTCGGTCACGAACTCCATGTCCGCGGTGACGGGAAAGTTGATCTCCGCATCCATCCAGCGTTGCTCGCCCGGAAGACGCTGTTGCATGCGTCCTTCCATGGCGCTGACGCGGCCGGCGCGTGTGGGCGGGTTGAGCTGGGCGTCCAGGGGCGGACCACTGGAGAAGTCGGTGTCCTCAGCCGCAAGCGCGGCGCTTGCTGCGGTCACCAACAAAAGGGACAGCAAGCGGCGCAGAAGAAGTGACATGGTCGTCCATCCTGACAACGCAATGGGGTTTCCCAGCCCCACTCACCTACGCACCGCCTCCGCGAAAGGTTGACGGCAACGCGCCGAAAGTTGCGATTTATTTTGGGAAATTTCGGCGGCAACGTATTTGGACGCGCACTGGCAGCGAACCGCATCGCGGCATGAACGCTGCGATTGGACCGCGAAGCTAGATTTGCCTGCTTTGCGCGGCAGACGTGCCGTCGCGACGGCCGACGGCGAACGCCGCGACCTTCCGCCCGCCGTTCCAGAGTTCGTAGGAATTGACCCTCTCGTCCCCGCCCGCGATCGCGTGCGCTTCCGCCACCGCGCTGGTCTGGTTCTCAGCGCCCAGCGCGCGCACGACCATCACCTGACGGTCCGAATCAAACAGCAGCAAGATATAGGTCTTCATTGTCGCCTTGTTTCCAACCCACGGGTGATTGGATGGGCTAGAAATTACCGGGATGGCGCGGCGCCGGCAAACGCGTTTTGGAAATTATGATGAAAATCCAATGAGTTATGTGAGCAACGGGGCCCAAAGAACAAAAAGAAGTATTTTACCCTACTGACCCTATTGACTGTTCTTACTCATAAACTAGATTTCGCTCCGCTATGGGGAAAAACAACTTCAACGGTACGACTCATGAAAGGCCCAAAGGCTTCCGATAAACGCGTGACCCGCCTGCAGGTCATGCTCACCGTCGACGAACTCGCCGCTCTCGACAATTTCCGCTTCGACAAGCGCATGCCCAGCCGTGCGTCGGCGATCCGAGAGATCCTCAGGCGCGGATTGGCCGGGGAAGGCTTCGCTCAAGCCCTCAACGGATCGCAATCGAAGACGTTCGGTGTACTGAAGGACGAGAGTAAGTCGCGCGGTCGCTAGGCGCGCAGCGCGGCCGCCTCGCGGCGCTGGTTCAGCGGCAACTGCGCGGCGGGGCGCTCGATCCAGCCGCCGCCCAACACGCGCTCACCGTCGTACATCACGCAGGCCTGACCGGGCGTCACCGCCCCTTCCGACGACGTCAGCACCACGCGCGCGCGGCCGCCGGCCTCGCCGAACACTTGCGCCGGCACCGGCGGCTGCGTGTTGCGCAGTTTCACCGTGACGGCCATGCCGTCTTCCGCCGGGCCTGATCCGCCGGCGAGCCAGTTGATGCCGTGCACCGCGAAGGCGTTCTGCATGAGCGCCTCCTTCGGCCCGACGATTACCTGGGCGGTTTCCGGCACGATGCGGATGACGTAGATCGGCTCTGCCTCGCCGCCGACCCCAAGCCCGCGGCGCTGACCGACCGTGAAATGGATGATGCCCTTGTGGCGGCCGAGCACGCGCCCATCCAGGTGCACAATGTCGCCGGGCACGGCCGCTTCCGGGCGCAGCTTGGCGATCACGTCCGCATAGTTGCCGTTGGGCACGAAGCAGATGTCCTGGCTGTCCGGCTTCTCGGCGACCGCGAGGTTGTACGTCTGCGCCAGCGCCCGCGTCGCCGGCTTCGTCAGATCACCCAGCGGAAAGCGCAGCATTTCCAACTGCGCGCGCGTCGTGGCGAACAGGAAGTAGCTCTGATCGCGATCCGCATCGACCGCGCGGCGCAGTTCAGGACCGTTGGCGCCTTCCGCGCGGCGAATGTAGTGGCCGGTGGCGAGTGCATCCGCCTTCAAGTCCTGCGCGGCCTTCAACAGGTCGCGGAATTTCACGGTTTGATTGCACAGGATGCACGGCACCGGCGTTTCGCCGTTCACGTATGAATCCGCGAAGCGCTCCATCACGTCGCGCTGGAAGGTGCCTTCGTAGTCCACGACGTAGTGGGGAATGCCCACCCGGTCGGCCACGCGACGCGCGTCATAGATGTCCTGACCGGCGCAGCAGGCTTTGCTCTTACTGGTGGCGGCGCCGTGATCGTACAGCTGCATCGTCAGCCCGATCACGTCGTAGCCTTCCGCCGCCAGCATGGCCGCGACAACGGAACTGTCCACGCCGCCGGACATGGCGACGACAACGCGTGTTTCCGACGGCGGCTTGTCGAACCCGAGAGAGTTGCGCGTCATGATTCAGCCCATCATGTTGCGCGTGGCGGTCGGAAGCCGCACGGTCAGGCCATCCAACTCCGGCGTGACGATGATCTGACAGGCAAGTCGCGATGTCCGCGCGACGCCATACGTCAGGTCGAGCATGTCTTCCTCCGCCACGCTCGCGGCCTTCACGCGCTGGAACCAATCCGGCTCCACCAGCACGTGACAGGTCGAACAGGCCATGGAGCCCTCGCAGGCGCCTTCCATGTCCAGGCCCGCCGCTTGCGCCACGCGCAGCAGGGTGGTGTCCGGCTGCGCATCCAGTTCGCGCCGGTTCCCGTTCCGCTCGATGAAGACGACCTTGACCATGGGCGCGCTTCCTATCAGGCCCGCGCCGTCGCCGCCAGAGGAGCGAAGCGTGGCAGCCAAGCCCCGAGAAAGGCGTCTATTTCCGCCTCGGTTGCCTCCCACCCCAGGCTGACCCGCAGCGCGCAATTGGCGAGATCCGGGGAAACACCCATCGCCAGAAGCACATGGGAGGCCGCCACCTTTCCCGACGAACACGCCGAACCGGCGCTGACGGCGATCCCGGCGAGGTCCAGGGCGATGAGTTGGGATTCGCTCGAATGACCCGCGCGCGCGAAGCAGGCGGTGTTGCCGACGCGCGGCGCCATCGTGCCTAACTTCGTCGCCCCGGTCAGCGCCGCCTCAAGCCGATCGCGCAGCGCGGTCACCCGCGGCATCGCGGCGAGCATCGCCGGCACATCCTCAATCGCCGCGCCGAAGGCGGCGATACCGACTGTGTTCTCAGTGCCGGCGCGGCGGCGGCGTTCCTGACCACCGCCGATCATATCCGCCGTGGGCTCCAGCTCGGGCGCGAGCACCAGGGCGCCCGCCCCTTTCAAGCCGCCGATCTTATGCGCCGAGAAGCTGAGGCTATCGACGCCGAGCGCCTTCATGTCGATCGGCATTTTCCCGAGCGCCTGCACCGCGTCGCAGTGGACCTTGGCGCCGAAGCGCCGCGCCAGCGCGACCACATCCGCGACGGGCTGGATCACGCCGGTCTCATTGTTGACGAGCATGATCGCCACCAGCGCGCCCGGCGTCGCCGCGAGCTTCGCTTCCAGCGCGGCGAGATCGATACGCCCATCGGGCACCGCCGCAATGCGATTTTCATCGTTCACATGCGCCAGCACCGACACATGCTCGATGCCGCAGGCCACCACAGCTTTATGGGCAATCCCACGCAAGGCGAGCGCATTGGCCTCCGTGCCGCCGGAGGTGAACACCACTTGCGCCGGAGCCGCGTTCACCGTGGCGGCGACGCGTTCACGCGCATCTTCGATAAGGGCGCGGGCCGCGCGTCCCGCGCGATGAATGGAAGATGGGTTCCCGAAGCGGTCCAGTGCCTCCGCCACGCGCACGCGCACGCCCGGCCGCAAAGGCGCGGTGGCGTTGTAATCGAGATAGATGGTCGCGGTCATGGCGCCGCTTTTAGCACGCGCCTCATACGCGAAGGAAATCGGCGGGGTTTAGGCCGCGACCGACTGCCCGTCGGCGCCGTCCAGCACCTGCTGGAGGCTGATGCCTTGGAGCACGCGGGAGGTATCCGCATCGACCGTGCGCCACAGCGCCGCGGTGCGTGCCTGCACGGGACCGGAGCCCGGCTCCACCGGCGCTTCATCGCCCGCCGAGACGGCGGCGCAGATGTCACCCACGGAAATCTCCGCTGCCCCGCGCGACAGCACATAGCCGCCGCCGGGACCGCGGACGCTGCGGATCAGGCCGGCCTGGCGCAGGCGGGCGAACAATTGCTCGAGGTATGAGATGGAGATGTCCTGGCGCTTGGCGATATCCGCCAGCGCGGTCGGACGGCGCGACTGCTGCAAGGCTAGGTCCACCAAGGCCGCCACCGCATAACGCGCCTTCGACGAGTTTCTCATGGACCGTCCTCCTATATGCAGCACGCATACCATTTTCGATTGCGCGCATATCACTAGCCAGCAAAACGGGTACTTGGACGCCCCGCTCGCCTTGCCATATCCCTACCGCATACGGTGCAATCCGGCGACTGGATCATGGGACCTGTCCATTCCAAGTGCGGCCCCACCGCCGAAATTCAAGCGTTTATCTTTGCACTCCGGGGGCCGTTACCCTAAATAAGGCCTCCGTTCCGATAAGGATTCCGCCATGCCCGAAGTCATCTTTGCCGGCCCAGAAGGCCGCCTGGAAGGCCGCTATCACCACAGTGATACGCCGCGGGCGCCGATCGCGATCATCCTGCATCCGCACCCGCAGCATGGCGGGACGATGAACAACAAGGTTGTCTACAACCTGTATTATGTCTTTGTGAAAAAAGGCTTTTCCGTCCTGCGCTTCAACTTCCGGGGCGTCGGCCGGTCGCAGGGTGAATTCGACAACGGCCTCGGCGAACTGTCCGATGCCGCCTCGGCGCTGGATTGGCTGCAGTCCGTGAATCCGAACGCCGCCGCCTGCTGGGTGGCCGGGTTCTCCTTCGGCGCCTGGATCGGCATGCAACTCCTGATGCGCCGCCCCGAAATCGAGGGTTTCATCTCGGTCGCCCCGCCCGCCAACATGTACGACTTCAGCTTTTTGGCCCCCTGCCCATCCTCCGGGCTGATCCTCCAGGGGACCGAGGACGACGTGGTTCCGGAGCCCTCCGTGGAGAAGCTCGCGAACAAGCTGAAGCTCCAGAAGAACATCGTGATCGACTATCACTTGGTGAAGGGCGCCAACCACTTCTTCAAGGACAACATGGACGACATGGTCCACGACGTGAGCACCTACCTCGATGCTCGCATGGGTCACGGCACCGGCACCGGTATCGGCAAGCGCAAGGTCGTCGCGGGCTAACCCACCAACCTGTCACCCCGGACAAGCGGCGTAGCCGCGCGATCCGGGGTCCAGGGTAGTGAGACGTAGTCCTCTCCGAAGTGCTTGAGCATCTAACCCTGGATCCCGCATCTCGCCGCAAGCGCGTCTGGTGCGGGATGACAGCCAGTGGCCGACCCTACGGCGCCACCACACGCCCGCCCGTCATCGGCGCGCTCACGCCCGTCGTGCCCGGAAACGTGATCGGCAGCTTCTTCAAGCATCGCACCGCCATGTAGGCGAAGCCCTGCGCTTCCAGCGCATCGCCTTGCCAGCCGACGGATTCCACCGGGGCGACGTCGATGCCGGAGCGTGCTTTCAACTCGCGCATCAGCGTCGGATTGTGCCGCCCACCGCCGGTGACGAGCAGCTTTTCCGGCAATGCCGGGCACACCCGCAGCGCCAGCGCGGCCGTCGCAGCGGTAAATGCCACCAGGGTCGCCGCGCCATCTTCCACCGACAATGCCGCGACCGGCGCCGTGCTGAAAGCAAAGCGGTCCAGCGACTTCGGCACGGGCGCGGTGAAATACGGATGATCGAGAAGCTTTGCCAACGCGGCGTCGTTGACGCGTCCCGCCGCCGCGATCGCGCCGTCCTTGTCCATGGACACGCCGCGCTTCGCCAGCACCCAATCGTCGATCAGGCCGTTGCCCGGCCCGGTATCGAAGCCGATGAGATTGCCGCTCGCGCGATCGACCCACGTGAGATTCCCGACCCCGCCAAGGTTGAGCACCGCGGCACGCGCGCCCGCGCCCACCAGGGCCGCGTGATAGACCGGCAACAGCGGCGCCCCCTGCCCGCCGGCGCGCACATCGTCGCTGCGGAAGTCGAAGGCCACCGGCACGTTCAGCGTTTGCGCCAGGCGTGCGCCGTCGCCCATCTGCCAGGTTTGCCGTTGGGCGGGCCGGTGCCAGACGGTCTGGCCGTGGAAACCAATGAGATCGACCGCGCCGACCTGCTCCGTGAGGGACCGCACCGCTTCCGCGTGGAGATCGGTCATCTCGCGTTCCATCGCCGCGGCCTCGGGCGTATCGCGCTCCGGCGCGCTGCCGACGAACGCCCCCAGGCGGCGGCGGAAATCCTTCTCGAACGGGATAGAGACAGCAGCCCCGGCCCGCACCACGTCCTGGCCGTCGGTCTCCAGGAAGGCGGCATCGATGCCGTCCATGGACGTCCCGCTCATCAATCCGATGACCCGCAAAGGCGCACTTTTCTCGACCACATTTTTCTCCATGGGGGCCCTTATTTGTCTCCCGCCGGATAGGCGTGCTAAACACCGCCCGCGCCAAATCTAACATATAAAGCCGCGAGCCGCCGCGATGTCGACCTTCCGTTCCGATCTTGTCCAGACGCTGTCCGCGCGCGGGTTCCTGCATCAGTGCACGGACCTGGAAGGGCTGGACGCCAAAGCCGCGAAGGAAGTCGTCACCGGCTACATCGGCTTCGACGCGACGGCTGACTCCCTGCACGTCGGCAGCCTGTTGCAGATCATGATGCTGCGCTGGATGCAGAAGACCGGCCATCGGCCGATCGCGCTCATGGGCGGCGGCACCACCAAGATCGGCGATCCGTCCGGCAAGGAAGAATCGCGCCAACTTCTCACCGACGAGACGATCAACGCGAACATCGCGTCGATCCAGACGATCTTCGACCGCTTCCTCACCTTCGGCAAAGGTCCGAAGGAGGCGATCTTGTCGAACAATGCCGACTGGCTGGACGGACTACAGTACATCCCGTTCCTGCGCGAGGTTGGACGTCACTTCACGATCAACCGCATGCTGACCATGGACAGCGTGAAGATGCGGCTCGACCGCGAGCAGCCGCTCACGTTCCTCGAGTTCAACTACATGATCCTCCAGGGCTACGACTTCCTGGAACTGTTCAAGCGCCACAGCTGCACCTTGCAGCTCGGCGGCTCGGACCAGTGGGGCAATATCGTGCAGGGCGTGGAACTCGCCCGCCGCATCGGCGAGGCGCAGGTGTTCGGCTTCACCTCGCCGCTGATCACCACCTCGTCCGGCGCCAAGATGGGCAAGACTGCTGCCGGTGCTGTGTGGCTGAAGCCGGAGCGCCTCGCGCCTTACGGCTACTACCAGTTCTGGCGCAACACCGAGGATGCCGACGTGGGCCGCTTCTTGAAGCTGTTCACCGAACTGTCGCTCGAGGAAGTCGCGAAGCTGGAAGCGCTCGCGGGTGCCGAGATCAACGACGCGAAGAAAGTGCTCGCCCTCGAGGCGACCGCCATGCTGCATGGCCGCGCCGCCGCGGAAGAAGCCGCCGAGACCGCGCGCCGCACCTTCGAGCAAGGCGGCATCGGCGAGGACCTGCCGACGGTCGAGATCCCGGCATCCGAATTCGGCGCCGGCCTTCCGGTGTACGCCTTGTTCCACCGCGCCGGCCTCGCCGCCAGCAACGGCGAAGCGCGGCGTCTGGTGCGCGGCGGCGGCGCGAAACTGAACGATCAAAAGTTCGACGATGAGAACCTGATCGTCAAAGCCTCCGAGGCGATCGACGGAGTCTTCAAACTCAGCGCCGGCAAGAAGCGCATCGCGCTCGTACGCGTGGTCTAGCCCTCACTACCTAAGCCCCTCCCCCTTGTGGGGAGGGAAAAACTGCACACACCGCGACGTTGGACGGATTCCAGGGGCGACGCTAAAATCAGCGTTTGTTCTTTTTCATCGTAAATTGGTTCACAATGCGGCGGGATGACCGTGAAATTTCTCACGCGTATTTAGCGCGTAAATGCGCGCGAGTTGCCCGCGCGTAAAACGGAGCGAAACGCGAGTCGCCGGTGCCTTAGCCCGGCTCGCCCTCAGGCTACTTCGCCTTCTCTGGCGTGGCGGCGGACTGCGGCGGGCTGCTCTTGAATATGTCGAAGAAGCGGCGCGTGAAGCCCGGCGCGAGGGCCGCCAGCGGATTGACGCTCGGCTGCGCTGTGGCGGGGTCGCCTTTGTAGCTGTACGTCGCGGCGATGATGCCTCCGCCCTTCTCACCGCCCGTGAGCAGCGTGCCGATCAACGGAATCCCGCTCAGCAGGCTGTTGATGCGATAGGCCGGCACGATCGTGCCGTCGAAGTTCATCTGGCTCTCGCCGAAGCTATAGGTGCCTTTGCCCGTCAAGCCGAGGGACGTGCCGGTCATCTCGCCGTCGGTGATGTGGATCGTGGACTTCGCGTAGGTGAACGGCACCCGCAGCTGCTTGAACGAGATGCCCTTGCCGTTCAGTTCGTCGACAATCCCGGTCAGCGCCGCCACGGACAGCAGACGCGCGATGAGCGGCGCCTGGATCAACTTGAGATCGTTGATATCGGCGCGGCCTTTGACGGAACCGTCCGGCGCGATCTCGCCGTCGATCTTCAGCTTGCCGCCGACGATGTCGTTGAACAGGCCGACCGCCCGCACCACGCCGCCGCCGTTGGCGCTCTCGGCATGGAAGCTGCGTTTCCCATCCCGGGTGCCGAGGTTGAACGTGAATGGCGCAGCGCCATCGACCTTGGTGGAGAGGTCGATCTGTTCAATGCCCGCGCGGCCCTGGCTATAGACCAGCCGCACGTCCTGAAAATCGCCTTCCTTCGCCAGCCACATGCGGTCGAAGGACGCCCGCACGGTCATGGGAGTCTTGGCCTGCGTCTCGACGCTGCCGCGATTGTCGTCCCGGCCCAGTTCTATCCAGAAGTAGGTCGAGTTGAACGCCTTGCCGCGCACATCGATCTGATAGCGGCCGGTGTCGTCGCGGTTCACTTCGCCGGTCACGGTCGTGTCGTTCACATGCGCCTGCGTCACCTTCAACATGGAGATGGCGCCTTCATTGTCGAACGTCGCCGCCCCGGCGAGCGCAACATTCTCGCCCGCGGTCACCTCGAACTTCTGCACCCCGGTCAGCTGATCCTTCGTGATGGTCGCCGACACGTTGGCGGTGGCCTTTTCGCCCGCCGCCTTGATCCAGCCAAGCTGACGGATCGCGACTTCCGCATCCTTCAAGTCGGCAGAGGACTCGATGGTGCCGGTGCCGTCGCGGTAACGCGTATAGATAATGTGGGCATGCACGGGCCCGTCCACATATGGCGTGGCAAAGATCGGCGACGTGAGGGAGACCAATGGCCGCTGCTTGTTGTCCAGCGTCGTTTCGATATCGTAACGGCTGCGGAACGCGCCGCCGCCGAAGTTTTCGCGCCAGGTGAGCTTGGCCGGAATGCCGGCGAGCGCAATCGTCCCCGTCACGTCCATGCCGCTGCGGTCGAGCACCATGGCGAGGCGGCTATCGGTCATCGGTTGATTGAAGGCGACGGACGGAATTTGCGCGCCGTCCACCTTGGCCTTCACCCCGATTGTGAGTTGATCGAGCTTGAGATCGGCGATGAGCGGAAAGGCGATGTCGAGATTGACCAGTGCATCGCCTTTCACCGTTGTGGGATCGATCCCCATGGTGGTGGCATAGCCCAGCGGCTCGTGGTCGATCAGGCGCAGCACTTCGCCGAAGTCACCGCCGAGATCGAGAGCGACCCGGGCGCGCTCCAGCTTGGAGCCGAGTTCCGTCAGGCGCACGGAGCCGCTGCGAACGCGAATGCCTTTGCCGGTCCGCGCATCCGGCACGGTTCCGTCGGAGAGAACAATCGCCACTTCCTTCGGCGTGATGCTGAGGACCGACGTGGTGTTCACCACCGGCGGCATCTGCTTCATATAGGTGACGTCGATGCCCTTCAGGTTGGAACTGCCGCGCAGATCGCGCAGATCCAACTCCTCCAGCCGCGGCCCATCGAGCGCGATATGGAAACTGGTGTCCTCAAGCGTTCCGCCGTTGAGGTTGTTGGTGATCCACCGCCGCGTGTTCGGTTTCGTCCCCTCGGGCCAGTAGTGCTTGAGGGTGTCGAGCGTCATGTTGTTGAGGCCGAGATCGAGCACGATGACCGGCGCGGTGTTGAGGTCGTCGCCCTTGCCCGTGAGTGTCAGCACGGGTCCGGGCTGAGCGCCGTCGGCGAGCGCAACGCGTAGGTTCTCGAGCGTGATCTGATCGAGCATCCCGGTGATGCGGCCTTTCGCCGCGAGTTCTTTCACCGTGTAGGCGCGGTTCACCGGCGCCGGCATCGCGAGACTGCCGTTGCCACCCTTGATGTCGAACGTCACTTGCTCGAGCTTGGCGCCTTCCGGCGCCAGCGCGAGCCGCATGTCGACCTTGCCCGAGAGGCCCAGGTCGGCCGCCCGCAGCGGGTGAAGCTGGGGGGCGAGCTCGGCGATGCCGGCGGGATGGAACTTGTCGAGGTCGAACGAGATATCGAGAGCGCGGGTCTTGGCCGCATAACGGCCATTGGCCTTGATGGTCCACGGCCGTTCGTTGTCGACGACCGGAAGCGTGGCGGAGATCGCGACGTCGGCGCCGGCGCGTTCGAGGATCAAGCTCGCGTCCGGCACGATCCATCGGCGGTTGGTCGTCTGGTCGAGCACCACCAGCATCGAATGCGTGATCGCGACGCGGCGGAGATAACCCGCGTTATTGTCCTGGCTGGCGGGATTGGTCAGGGCTTCGATCAGCACGTTGCCGACGACGCTGTTGTCGGCGGTGGGTTCCGCGACAGTCGGATCCGCATCCGCTGGGGCGAGACCGAAGGCGAACGTCCCGTCGGCGCGCCGCGCGACCCGCAGGACCGGGTTGGCGAGCGAAATCTGTTCCGGCACGATCGCGCCGCGCAGCAACGGGGCGAGCGCCAGTTCCACTTCCATGCGCGGAATGGCGGCGATGACGCCGCGCGCGTCGCGGGCCTGCACGTCGCGTACCGTCAGCACCGGACGCCGGCTCATGTCCTGCCACTGCAGTTCGGCATGGCCGATCTTCAGCCGCACGTTCGGCTGCATATAAGTGAGGGCGTTCTCGATATAGGGCGCGAGGGGGTCGAGCGGCAGCGGCCCCTTGCTCAGGCGCCAGGCAAGCAGGGCCAGCACAAGGAACAGCGCCAGCAGCACCGCCTCGATCGTCCTGAACCAAAATCTCGTCGTGCCTTGGGCCAACGCCGCGGGCTCCGTTCAGCTCACAGGTGCGTTAACAATTCCCCACGCAGCGTGAAGGCAATATACCGTGTCTTGGCGACACTGAATCCTTCAATCGTCTGCGCCATCCGCATTCCCTTCTACGCGCCGCCGGAATTGACCGTTGCGGCAGTGATTGGAACGACAGAGTCGCTCTGCCCAACGCAGAGGCAGCCCGGGTCTGGGCCGCTTGACCGGGGTCCTTGTATATCGGACTGTCCGGGCCAACAACCTGAAAACACGCTCAGTAACTGTGTTTACTCCGCTTCACACGCTGTTTCCCTGCGCGATTGACCCGGTTCGGGCACGGGGCTTGCGCGAAGACTGGGCGCAAGACACGGACCGGCTGTGCGCGGCCGATGCCGAATTTGTCACGGGCGCCCGTGCGCGTGCCGCACTCTTGGATGGAATCCTCGACAACAGTCCCTTCCTGGGACGGCTGCTGGACGACCATCCGGACATCCTGCGGCTGTTCTCCACGGATGGTGCGGCTGCGGCCGTCAACGTCGCGTTAACACACGTCGGCACGATTCCCGACGACGGCGACGCCTCATCGTTAATGCGCGGCCTTCGCGTCGCCAAAGCGCGCGCGGCCTTGGCGATCGCGCTGGCCGATCTGTCCGGCGCCTGGAGCGTCGATCAGGTTGTCGTGGCGCTCTCCGACTTCGCCGATGCTTGCGTGCGCAAGGCGCTCACCGGCTTGCTGGTGCAAGCAGTGACGCTGGGCCGCCTGAAGAGTTCCGCCCTCGAAGACTGCGGCTACGTCGTGCTCGGTGTCGGCAAACTCGGCGCGCACGAACTGAACTATTCCTCCGACATCGATCTGCTCGTGATGTTCGACCCGGAGCGCCTGCCCTACACCGGCAAGAAGTCGCCGCAGGAATTCGCCGTCGACCTGACGAAAGACATGGTGAAGGTCCTGCAGGAGCGCACCGGCGACGGTTACGTATTCCGCACCGATCTTCGCCTGCGCCCCGATCCAGGTTCGACGGCCATCGCCGTCAGCCGCGAGGCGGCGCAGACCTACTACGAAAGCTACGGTCAGAACTGGGAACGCGCGGCGATGATCAAGGCGCGTTTCATCGCCGGCGATGCGGGCGCGGGGGCGGATTTCCTGAAAGGCCTGCAGCCGTTCATCTGGCGCAAGTCCCTCGACTTCTACGCCCTGCAGGACATCCATTCGATCAAGCGCCAGATCTATGCCCACAAGGGCGGCGGCACGATTCGCGTGGCCGGCCACAACATCAAACTCGGCCGGGGCGGTATCCGCGAGATCGAGTTCTTCGTTCAGACCCAGCAGCTGATCTGGGGCGGCCGGGTGCCCGGCACGCGTTCCTCGCAGACATTGGTGGCCCTCGACGCCCTAACGGAAAAGGGCTTCGTCGCCCCAGCGGTGCGCGACGATCTCGCCAGCGCCTATCGCTATCTGCGCACGCTCGAGCATCGCCTGCAGATGGTCGCCGACGAACAGACCCAGACCCTTCCCACCGACCCCGACAAGCTCATCCATCTCGCGGCTTTCATGGGATATCCGGACTTCACGGCGTTCGAGCGCGACGTGGAAGGCGCGCTCCGCGTCGTTGAGACCCACTACGCCGCGCTGTTCGAGGACGCGCCCTCGCTCGCCATCGAAGGCAACCTTGTCTTCACCGGCACCGAAGACGATCCGGACACCATGGAGACCCTGCGGCGGCTGGGATTCCAAAACCCGTCCGCGGTGGGGGCGGCCGTGCGCGCCTGGCACCATGGCCGATATCGCGCCACGCGCAGCACGCAAGCGCGACAGTTGATGACGGAAATCATGCCGGCGCTTCTGATCGCGCTCGGCAAGACCGCGCAGCCCGATGAAGCGCTCACCCGCTTCGACCGCACCCTCTCCGAACTTCCCAGCGGCGTGCAGCTGTTGTCGGTCTTTCAAGCCAATCCCGACTTGCTCGATCTTGTGGCGGAGATCATGGGCGACGCGCCGCGCCTCGCGGAACATCTCGCGCGCAACTCGTCACTGCTCGATTTCGTATTGGAGCCGCAGTTCTACAGCGCGATTCAGGATAAGGCCGGCCTCGCCGCCGATCTCAAGGCCACCCTCGCCGCCGCGACGTCCTTCGAGGCGGTGCTCGACGTGGGACGCCGTTGGGCGAACGATCAACGCTTCCGCATCGGTGTGCACTGCCTGCGCGGTCAGATTCCCGCCGATCAAGGCGCGCGCCACTTCACGGATGTCGCGGACGTGGTGCTCACCGGCCTCCTGCCCCATGTCGAAGCGGATTTCGTGCGTCAATTCGGGACCATCGCCGGCGGGCAGATCGCCTTGATCGCCTACGGCAAACTCGGAAGCCGCGAACTCACGCCCACCTCCGATCTCGACCTGGTGCTGGTCTACGACGCGCCGGCGGATGCCATGTCCCAAGGCGGGCCGCGCGCGCTCTCCGCCCCGGTCTACTACATCCGCTTCACGCAGCGGCTGGTGACGGCGCTGACGCTCCTGACCCGTGAAGGCTCTCTCTATAGTGTCGACATGCGGCTTCGCCCCGACGGCGAACAGGGACCCCTCGCCTCCAGTTTTGAGTCCCTCGCCAAGTACCAGCGCGAGACGGCCTGGACCTGGGAGCATCTGGCGCTGACCCGCGCCCGGATCGTTTTCGCACCGCCCGATCTGGGCAGCAGGCTTGAAACCGTGTTCGACGAAGTGCTGAGCCGCAAGCGCGACCCGGTGGTCTTGCGCAACGATGCGTCGGAGATGCGCGCGCGCATGCGCAAGGAATATCCCGGCACGGACTTGTGGGATCTCAAGCACCGGCCGGGCGGGTTGGTGGATGCGGAATTCATCATCCAATACCTCACCTTAGCCACGGGCGCCCCGGCCCGCGCCGGGCGCGACGGCACGGCTGAGACAATTGTGAAGCTTGTGCAAAAAGGCAGCCTGACAGCCGAAGCGGGCGATGCTCTGACGCAGGGCCTGTTGCTCTGGCTGCGCTTGCAAGTCATGTTGCGGCTGACGCTGGCGGAAGAGTCGCCCAGCGACTTGCCTCTGGGATTGCAGCGCAAGCTCGCCGCGACCGCCGGCGTGTCGGATTTCGCAGCGCTGCAAGCCCTGATCGCACAACGCGCGGCGGCGGTCTCGCAGCTGTTCCAGGATACGATCGGCTCTCGGAAGGAGTGACGCCATGGCGAAGAAGAAAGCGAAAAAGAAGGCGGTGAAAAAACCCGCCAAGAAGGCAGCGAAAAAAGCGGCGAAAAAGGCCTCCAAGAAGAAGGTCGTGGCGAAGACGAAGAAGAAAGCGCCAGTGAAGAAGGCAGCGAAGAAGGCAGCGAAGAAAGCCGCCCCGAAGTCCGCCAAGAAAATCGCCAAGGCCGCACCCGCCGCGACCGGCTCCTTCGTCGGCAAGCCGGCGCCGGATTTCACCATGCCCACGGGCGACGGCCAGACCATTTCACTCGCCGACTTCAGCGGCAAGCGCGTACTGCTTTACTTCTATCCAAAGGATGACACCCCGGGCTGCACAGCCCAGGCCTGCGCCTTGCGCGACGGCATGGATGCGCTCACGGGCGCGAACACGGTGGTCATCGGCGTCTCGAAAGACGGCGTCAGCAGTCACCAGAAGTTCAAGAACAAGTACGACCTGAATTTCCTGTTGGCCTCCGACGAGAACACCGGCGTCAGCGAGAAGTACGGCGTCTGGGTCGAGAAGAACATGTACGGCCGCAAATACATGGGCATCCAGCGCTCCACCTTCCTCATCGACGAAAAAGGCATCGTTCGTCAGGAGTGGCGCGGCGTGAGCGTACCGACTCACTACGACGACGTGCGCGCAGCTCTTGCCTCACTCTAGTCTCAGCGCGGCGGCGGTGGATGTCATCGCCGCCGCCGATCCCGACGCCAAGGTCGCGAAGTCGGCCGCCCTCGCCGCCGCATGGCATGCGGGCGACATGGCGTTCGGCGACGCGTCGCCGCAGCAGCGTCCAGGCCGTCCGCTCCATCCCGAACTGCTGTCGCCCGGCCAGATGCCCAAGCGCTCCACGGGCCCGAAGGGTCGCGTCGCGCTCGTCCATGCGCTCGCGCACATCGAACTCAACGCCATCGA
This sequence comes from Rhodospirillaceae bacterium, assembly GCA_965279655.1. Lineage (GTDB taxonomy): Bacteria > Pseudomonadota > Alphaproteobacteria > Rhodospirillales > Rhodospirillaceae > SCTM01. The sequence goes on along the minus strand of OZ257255.1, from coordinate 825,980 downwards.
TCTCGCCTGGGACATCATCGCGCGGTTCGGCAAGGACATGCCACGCGCATTCCTCGACGACTGGGTCGACGTGGCGGAAGAAGAAGCCCGCCACTACGCGATGCTGGCGGCGCGGCTGAAAACAATGGGCGCGAGCTATGGCGACCTGCCGGCCCATGACGGCCTCTGGGAAGCCGCGATGCTCACTATGGACGACCTCGCCGCGCGTCTGGTGCTGGTGCCGCTCACCCTTGAAGCCCGCGGCATCGACGTGACACCGCAAACCGCGGCCAAGATCCGCCGTGCAGGTGACGACGAAACCGCAGCCGTGCTCGACATCATCTACACCGACGAGATCAGCCATCTCGGGGTGGGCATTCGCTGGTTCGAGTTCCTGTGCGCCCGCGACGGCCGCGATCCGCACACCGCCTATCGCGAGATACTGTCGGCGCACTTCGCCGGCGGACTCAAAGGCCCGTTCAATCTGCCGGCCCGCGCGGAAGCCGGCATGCCGCGTGGCTATCTGGAGCCGTGGCTCAGCGCTACGGCATAAGTACGTCGCCGCCCGTCTTGATGCGGGAGGCGAGCGAGGCGGCCATGAATTTGTCGAGATCGCCGTCGAGCACGCCTTGCGTATCTGACGTCTCGAATTCGGTGCGCAAATCCTTCACCAGCTGATAGGGCTGCAACACATACGAGCGGATCTGGTGGCCCCAGCCGATCTCGGTCTTGGCGGCTTCCGTCTGCGCCGCCAAGGCTTCACGCCGTTCCAATTCCCGCTCGTACAAGCGCGCGCGCAACATCTCCCACGCCTTGGCGCGGTTCTGGTGCTGGGAGCGTTCGTTCTGGCACTGCACCACGATGTTGGTCGGGTTGTGGGTGATACGCACCGCGGAGTCCGTCTTGTTGACGTGCTGACCGCCGGCGCCGGACGCACGGTAAGTATCGATCCGGCAGTCCTTCTCGTCGATCTCGATGACGATGCTGTCGTCGATCACCGGATAGACCCACACGGAGGAGAAGCTGGTGTGGCGACGCGCATTTGAGTCGAATGGCGAAATGCGTACGAGGCGGTGCACGCCGCTCTCCGTCTTGAGCCAACCGTAGGCGTTCACGCCGGCGATCCGGAACGTGACGGACTTGATGCCCGCGCCGTCGCCGGCGCTCTCTTCCAGGTACTCGACCTTGTAGCCCTTCTTCTCCGCCCAGCGCGTGTACATGCGCGCCATCATTTCGGCCCAGTCCTGGGCTTCCGTGCCGCCCTGGCCGGCGTGGATTTCGAGGTAACAGTCGTTGCCGTCGGCCTCGCCGGACAGCAGGCTTTCCAGTTCCTGCGCTTTCACGCGCTCGAACACATCCGCGAGGCTGCGCCGCGCTTCCTCGAGCGTCGCCTCGTCCTTCTCTTCCTCCGCCATTTCGGCGAGCGTGACCGCGTCGTCGAGTTCGCGGTCGAGCTTCTTGGTGCCGTCGATGGCGTTGGCGAGCTGGGTGCGCTCGCGCATCAGCTTCTGCGCGGCGACGGAATTATTCCAGAGATTGGGGTCTTCAGCCTTGGCGTTCAGTTCGTCCAGGCGATAGAGCGCGCGGTCCCAGTCAAAGATGCCTCCGGAGCAAGTCCAGGGAACGCTTGATCTCAACAACCTTGTTCTCGATGTCGGGACGCATGGCGGTGCTCACTGGAACGGGGAACGCGGCGGTTATCTAAGCAACTTGGACCCAGGGCTCAAGACCCTAGTAAAGCCCGCCGGCGCTGGGCTGGGCCGGGGTGCTGGTCTCGATGATCGAGGCTTCCGCATCGAGGGTGCCCGCCCCGCCCATCACGGTCTGTTGATCGTACGGCGATGAGCCGGTCTTGAAAGCCTCCAGCATCACCTTGGAGTCACCGGGCTGGGCCGGCTTGCCGGTATCGTGGTTAATGCGCACGAAGCTCACGCCTTCCGGCACGCGGAACGGCGTGGCCGGTTTGTCCTTCAGCGCCTGCAGCATGAAGTCGCGGAAAATCGGCGCGGCGACGGTCGCCCCCTGCTCCCGCGAGCCCAGGGTGCGCGGCTCGTCGAAACCGATGAACACACCCGCGACCAGATCCGGCGTGAAGCCGACGAACCACACGCTTTGGATATCGTTGGACGTGCCGGTCTTGCCGGCGATCGGTTTCTTCACAACGGCGACCGAAGTGCCGGTGCCGCGCTCCACCACGCCTTCGAGCATGTGCACGATCTGATAGGCGCTGGCGGGATCGGTGATCTGGGCGCGCATGTCCGGCAGTTCCGGCGGCGTCTGCCCGTTCCACAGGACGTTCTGGCAGTCCGCGCACTGGCGCTGGTCATAGCGATAGACGGTCTTGCCGGTACGGTCCTGCACCCGGTCGATCAGGGTCGGCGTCAGCTTGCGCCCGCCGTTCACCAGCTGCGCATACGCGGTGGTGAGGCGCAGCGGCGTGGTGTCCTGGGAACCGAGTGAGTTGGCGAGGAACGGATCGAGCTTGTCGTAGATGCCGAACGCCTGGGACGTCGCCGCGATCTTGTCCATGCCGACGGCCTCGGCGAGGCGGACGGTCATGAGGTTGTGCGACTTCTCCAAGCCGACGCGCAGGGTCGCGAGGCCGAGGTACTCGCCTTCCTCGAAGTTATGCGGCTTCCACTTGGGCAGGCCGGGGCCCTGATCCATCACGAACGGCGCATCCAGCACCAGGGTGGACGGCGTGTAGCCGTTCTCCAATGCCGCGAGATAGACGAACGGCTTGAAGGCCGAGCCGGGCTGGCGCAGCGCCTGCACGGCGCGATCGAACTGGGAGCGCCCATAGGCGAACCCGCCCGTCAGCGCGAGCACGCGGCCCGTGTGCGGATCCAGCACCACGATCGCGCCTTCGGCTTGGGGGAACTGGCGCAGGCCGTAGATCCCTTCCGGCAGCATCTCGCGGGCGGTCAGGGCGTTCTGCGGATCGTTCACGTCCGGGCGCTTGTCCTTCGCCACCATGATCACGTCGCCGACGCTGAGGACCTGCGTGGCTTTGGTGATCGCCTCGCCGCGCTGCTGGTCCGGGAGCCATTTGCGCGCCCAGGTCAGCTCCGGCATAGGGATGGTGCCCTTCTTGCCGTCCTTCAAGATGATGGTCGCCTTGTCGGCGGCGACCTCCTGCACATAGGCCAGCAGCCAGTCTTCCGGCATGCCGGGCGGGTTCTGGAAATTCTTGAACTTGGCGGGGGCATCAAGGTGTCCGGCCGGACCGCGCCAGCCGTGACGGCGGTCATACCGGATCAGGCCCTCGCGCATCACCGCATCGGCGTAGGACTGGAGCTTCGGGTCAAGAGACGTGCGCACCGCCAGCCCGCCCTTGTAGAGGGCGGTGTCGCCATAGCGATCCTGCAACTCCCGGCGCACTTCTTCCGCGAAGAACTCGCCGCCGGCCACGACCTGGCCCTCGAGCTTCGGGGCGATCGCGATGACCTCTTTGCGGGCGACGTCGGCCTGGGCGCGGGTGATGTAGCCGTCCTCCAGCATGCGCTCGACGACGTAGTCGCGGCGCTCACGGGCGGCTTCGGGATGGCGGTCTGGATTGTAGTTGTTCGGGCCCTTCGGCAGGGCGGCGAGGAAGGCGGTTTCGCTCAGCGTCAGTTCGTCGAGCGACTTGTTGAAGTAGCTCATGGCGGCCGCGGCGACACCGTAGGACTGGGCGCCGAGATAGATCTGGTTCAGGTAAAGCTCGAGGATGCGATCCTTGCTCAAAGTCTGTTCGATACGGAGCGATAGGATCGCTTCCTTAATCTTGCGTGTGAACTTGTATTCCTTGCCGAGCAGGAACAGCTGCGCGACCTGCTGCGTGATGCTGGACGCGCCTTTGATGCGCCGATCGCTGCCGCTGAGCTTCTCGCCGACGGCGACGACGGCGGCGCGGAACAGGCCGACCGGATCGATGCCCGGATGGGTGTAGAAGCGCTGGTCTTCCGACGCGATGAAGGCGTTGATCACTTCCTTCGGAATGGCATTGATGGGCACGAACACCCGGCCCTCGACTGCGTATTCCTGCAGGAGCCGCCCGTCGCCCGCGTACACGCGGGTCATCACCGGCGGTTCGTAGTTCGCCAGCGCCCGATAGTCCGGCAAGTCCTGGCCGTACTGCCAGAACACGAAGATCACGGCGGCCCCCGCTAGGAAGATGCCCGAGAGCACCACGCAGAGACCGATGGCGATCACCCGCCAGTGAGACATCGACAGCATCGCAAGGCCTTATGCGGCTAATCCGCGGGGAAGGTTTAGGACCCCCTGTACCCTAGAGCAATACGCTCCCGGCACCAGAACGTGTGACCGGCCCGCTTGTTACATTTGCCGGGCGATCACGGCCGAGTTGAAATATTGATCAACCCCCCGCACGACCGCGGTCATCAATTTGGTCCGGTAACCCTCTTTCTTGAGGGCGGCTTCGTCTTCCCGGTTCGAGAGATAGCCCATCTCGATCAGAACCGAGGGAACGTCTGGGGACTTCAGCACCGCGAACCCCGCGAACCGGTGGGTATTGGACAGCAGCCGCGCCTCGCGCTGGAGTTCGCCGATCAGACGGCCGGCGAACCGGGTCGCCAGATTGCGGCTTTCCCGCTGGGCCAAGTCGACGAGGATGTTGCGGACCTCCGCGCTTTCGTGGCTCAGGTCCATGCCGATGATGCTGTCGGCCTGGTTTTCCTTGGCAGCGAGGGCCTCGGCTTCCGCATCCGAGGCCCTTTCCGCCAGGGTATACACAGACAGGCCACGCACGCTGGGGTCGCGGATGGAATCCGCGTGAAGGGATATGAACAGGTCCGCCGAGGCATGCCGCGCGATATCGGTGCGCTGGCGCAGGGCGACAGAGGAATCGTCGCCGCGGGTCAGGACGGCCTTGTAGCGGCCGGTTGCTTCCAGGCGGGTCTTGAGCTGCCGGGCCGTCGCGAGGGTGATCTCTTTCTCGTAAATGCCGCTGAAGCCGATGGCGCCAGGATCGATGCCGCCGTGGCCGGGGTCGATGGCGACCACCTTCAACTTACGCACCGGTTCGATTTTGCCGGTCTTGGCCACCACCGGAACGATCTTCGCCGCCGGCGCCGCTTCGGCACCTGCCAGGAACAACTCCCGGGTGGAGGGTTCTACGTCGATCACAAGCCGTGTCGGCGTGGTGCCGGTGGCCGGCAGCACGAACGCGTGCGCGACCTTTACCGGCCCTTTGAGATCGACAAAAATTGATGGTATTGCAGAGACTTGCCGGATGAACTGCACATTCGAGATGAGGCCCGTGCCGGGATTGCGTTCCTCGCCGGTCCAGGCGAGACCGGGCACGTCGATGGCCAGACGATAGGGGTCGGCGAAGCGCCGCACCTTGAACTCCACCGGACCGGTGAGCTCAACGACAAGCCGCGTATGGGTGGCGTGGTCGTGAAGGCGGACGGTCTGGGCTGTGGCGCCCCGGGCGAAGTTCGCCCACAGCACCGCGCCGGCCCCGACGGCGGCGGCCAACACAAGGCGCCGATCCGTTCCCGGGACGGGATCCGAGGGTCCCTTAGATGCCGGCTTGTCCCCGCCGCTCATACCCTGGCCGCAACCAAAATTAGAAAATACCTTAACTACTTCGTATATAGCATGATTTTCCGAGTCGCGACAAGTGGTACTCCGAGTCGTTCTCCCGCTGCCTCATTTGAGTGGCGTTCCGGGAATTACACGTTGGACTGTAACGGGGTTGCCGCTATCTTTGCTGCATCGCCGCGGTACACGTGACCGGCCAGGCTCGGGCAACCGCCCCCGCAGTCGTGTTACGTACTTCTCCCGCCGCGATAATCCCTGGGACGGCCCCTGCTGTCCCGCCACCGCGCCCCAGGATCTTCCCGATCCCCTCGCGCAAAAATGACAAGAGGCCAGGCGTGCCTGCCGCCGCGCTCCACCGCATTCCGGAAAACTCCAAGTCGCGACAACCGACAGTAGTCGGTTGGCGTCTCCGGACCGTGGTCGCCGCGTCGCGCCAGCTCGGCCTCTCGCCGTGCTTCACCCCTATCAACCTTAACCGCAGAGCTGCGCCCAACCCGTTCCAGCGCGCCGATCGACGATCGGTGTTCGCGGGACCGACGGCTTGTGGACGCGCGCGTCCTGCGGCACCTCGGAGAATTGAGTCACATGAAGAGAATGCTTATCGATGCCACGCATCCGGAAGAGACCCGGGTCGTGGTACTGGACGGAACCCGGCTTGACGAATTCGATGTAGAGACCTCAACCAAAAAGCAGATCAAGGGCAACATCTACCTGGCGAAAGTCGTCAGGGTTGAGCCCTCGCTGCAAGCGGCCTTCGTCGACTACGGCGGCAATCGCCACGGCTTCCTCGCCTTCAGCGAAATCCATCCCGACTACTATCAAATCCCGGTCGCGGACCGCGAACGCCTGATCGCGGAAGCAGCCCGCCACGAGGAAGAAGAAGAAAACCGTGAGCGCCGTCGCCGCGAAAAGCGCGCGGCCCGTGACGCCGCCATCGCCGCCGGTGAAGCCCCGCCGCTGACCGCGGAACAGATCGAGCAAGAAGCGCAGGCCGATCGCGCCGCCGAACAGGTGCATGATCATGATCACGACCACGATCAGGGGCCCGATCAGGACCACGGGCATGATCACGATCACAGCCACGATCATGGCCACGACCATGCGCATGATGACGGCCATGATCACGGCGAACACGATGACACCCTCCCGCTCGCCTTCATCCCGCCCGCGATCTCGGCACCGCCGCCGAGCGACGACACGGCCGAAGATGAGGATGATCACGAGGAGGCCGCCGAAGCCGTCAGCGCGCCCGTCGAATCGGAATCCTTCGGCGCAGGCGAACAGCCCGCTGTAGAGAGCGCCGAACCCGCGCCGCCAACCGAGGCCGGGGCTGACGCCCCGACCGAAATCGCCGAGGGCGAAGCCGCTCCGGTCCAAGTCGCGAAGGCCCCCGGCGTCGAGACCATCGGCGGCGAAGATCCGGAAGACGAAGACGAAGGCGAGGACGACAAGCATCGTCGCCGGTTCGTCGCGTCCCGCCACTACAAGATCCAGGAAGTGATCAAGCGCCGGCAGATCATGCTGGTGCAGGTCGTCAAGGAAGAGCGCGGCAACAAGGGTGCGGCGCTCACCACGTTCCTCTCCCTCGCCGGCCGCTATTGCGTGCTGATGCCGAACTCCGCCCGTGGCGGCGGGGTGTCGCGCAAGATCACCAGCGCGCAGGACCGCCGTCGCCTGAAGCAGATCGTGGGCGATCTCGAACTGCCGAAGAACATGGCCGTCATCCTGCGCACCGCGGGCGCCGAACGCAGCAAGCCCGAGATCAAGCGCGACTATGAATACCTGCAGCGCACCTGGAACAGCATCCGCGAAGCGACCATGCAGTCGCGCGCGCCGGCGCTGATCCACGAGGAAGGCAGCCTCATCAAGCGCTCGATCCGCGACATCTACTCGCGCGACATCGAGGAAGTCTGGGTCGAGGGCGCGGAAGGCTACAAGACCGCCAAGGACTTCATGCGCATGCTGACGCCCAGCCATGCCAAGAAGGTCCAGCTCTATCGCGACGAGATCATCCCGCTGTTCCACCGCTACCAGGTGGAAAGCCAGATGGAGACGATCAACAGCCCATCCGTGCAATTGCGTTCCGGCGGTTCGATCGTGTTCGGCCAGACCGAAGCCCTCGTCGCCATCGACGTGAACTCCGGCCGTGCCACGCGCGAACGGCACATCGAAGAGACCGCCTACAAGACGAACATGGAAGCGGCGGAAGAAATCGCGCGGCAACTGCGCCTGCGCGATCTCGCCGGCCTGATCGTGATCGACTTCATCGACATGGAAGACAACCGCAACAACCACGCGGTTGAACGCAAGCTGAAGGACGCGCTGAAGGCGGACCGCGCCCGCATCCAAGTGGGTCGCATCAGTCACTTCGGCCTGCTCGAACTCTCGCGCCAGCGTCTGCGTCCAAGCCTGATCGAGACCAACTTCAAGGTCTGCAGCGCTTGCGCCGGCACGGGCCTCGTCCGGTCGACGGAATCCGCAGCGGTCCACACGCTGCGCATGATCGAGGAAGAAGGCGGACGGCGTCGTTCCAGCGAACTGAGCGTCTTCACTCATCCGGAAGTCGCCCTGTATCTCCTCAACTACAAGCGCGAGATGCTGGCCGGCCTCGAAATCAAATACGGCGTGAGGATCTTCGTGTTCGGAGATCCGCTGCTGATCGCGCCGAACCTGCGCATCGATCGCGTGAAGGGCACGCCGCGCCTGCCCGATGAGCATGCGGTTGCCGCCTTGCCCGCACCGGTCGAGGTCGAGGAAGAAGTCGAAGAGATCGAAGAGGAAGAAGAGGAAGTCGAAAGCGAGAGCCCGCGCGGCGAGAGCCGTGCCGATCGCGGCGACCGGGGCGACCGCCCTGAGCGCACCGACCGTGGCGATCGCGGAGACCGTGGCGACCGTGGAGATCGCGGCGGCGAACGGAAGGATGGCGAAGGCGGCCGTGGACGCAGGCGGCGGCGCAAGCGTCGCGGTCGCGACGACCAGGCCGTCCAAGGTGACCGGCCGCAAGGTGACCGGCCCCAGGGCGATCGTCCGCATGGAGATCGTCCTCGTGGCGACCGTCCCGAGCGCGGCCCTGAGCGTGGCCCCGAACAGGCGAGCGAAGGCCGCGAACCCGCCTTGTTCGCGGAAGGCGGCGCTGAAGGCACGGCGCCTGATGGCGAGAATCGCGACGTCGAACGCGGTCCTGACGGCGAAGTCCGTCGCGGGCGTCGGCGTGGTCGGCGCGGCGGACGTCGTCGGCGCGGTCGCGAGAATGGCGTCGGCGATCAGAACGGCGACGGCGTGAATGTCGGCGAACTGAACACGCCGTTCCCGGCTGACCACACGCACCCCGCCTCGCCGAGTGTGCATCCGGACGAGACCTTTGAACCCGCGCGCGTTGATGTGCCATCGGCCACCAACGAGCAGGAGAAGCGCGGCTTCTTCAGCAAGCTGTGGGGCAAGAAGGACACGGCTCAGGAGTCACAGGCACCTGCACCTGCACCTGCGCCCGCACCTGCACCCGCACCGGTCGCTTACGCCCCGGTCGTGGACGCGCCTCCTCCGCCGCCGCCAAGGCCGGCGCCGGTTGTGGAAAGCGCTCCGCCGCCTCCACCGCCAAGACCCGCGCCCGTCGTGGAAAGCGCTCCGCCGCCTCCGCCGCCGGCTCAATCCGAGCCGGTCGGCCCGCCCCGCAAGGGTTGGTGGTCCCAGCCGGGCGCTAAAACCGAGTAAGAAAAAACGGGAGCCGAAAGGCTCCCGTTTTTATTTCTTCCGACCGAACCACATTTACCAACCGTCATCCCGGAGGAGGCGCATAGCGCCGACATCCGGGATCCAGGGTAACGAAACTCGGCGCGCATGGCCCTGGACCCCGGATCGCGCTGCGCTTCGCGCAGCGCGATCCGGGGTGACAGACGGTGGGTGCAACGATCCCTTTGGCCTACATCTTCCACATCGCCAGACGCTCGCACGCCTCGGCCATGTCCGGCGTGGAGCCGGCGAAAGAGAACCGCACGCAGTGGCGGCCATTGATGGGATCGAAATCGATTCCCGGCGTGGTGGCCACGCCCGCTTCGTTCAGCATGCGGCGGCAGAACACTTCCGCGTCGTTCGTCAACCGCGCCACGTCGGCGTAGATGTAAAACGCGCCGTCGGCCGGCGCGAGTTTGTCGAAGCCAAGACTGGGAAGCCGATCGAGCAGCAGTTTGCGGTTCGCCGCATAGCGCGCCACGTTCGCCTCTAGCTCATCCTTACAATCGAACACGAACACGCCCGCCCATTGCGAAACCGCCGGCGGCGAAATGAACAGATTCTGCGCCAGGCATTCGAGCGGCCGCAGCATGTCCTCCGGCAGTACCAGCCAGCCGAGACGCCAGCCCGTCATGCTGAAATATTTCGAGAAGCTGTTGATCACGATGGCGCTCGTGCCCTCGCTCGCCGCGGTGGTCACAGGCTGGCCATAGGTGATGCCGTGATAGATCTCGTCGGAGATCAGGCGGATGCCATTCTGATCGCAGAAAGATTGCAGTTCGCGGAACTCCGCCGGCGGAATGACCGTGCCTGTCGGGTTCGAAGGGCTCGCGACGATCAAGCCGTCCGGCAGCTTCGGCAACTTCTTCAAGTGCGCGACGGTCGGCTGGTAGCGGCTGTCCGCGCCCACCTCGATCAGTTCGGGCTGTACGCCGATGGACGTGAGGATATGGCGGTACGCGGGATATCCCGGCGCCGCCAAGGCGACGCGATCACCGACCTCAAAAGCAGCCAAGAACGCGAGCAGGAACGCGCCCGACGATCCGGTCGTGATGAACACGCGGCGCGGATCGACGGTCACACCGTGCACACTGTGGTAGTGCGCGGCGATGCGCGCGCGCAGTTCGGGAATGCCGCCCGCGACCGTATAGCCGAGTGCATCGGCGCCGATCATATCGCGCACGCGCGCGGCGGCGGCGGCCGGAATTCCGGTCGACGGCTGACCGACTTCCAGATGTACGATGCGTTTGCCTTCCGCCTCCAGACGAGCGGCATCGCGCATGACGTCCATGACGATGAAGGGCGGCACTTGGCCGCGTGTCGCGATCTTGATGGTCATGCGCGGACCTTAACCCGGCGGCGGTACGAGCGCGAGAGCGTAGCCCGCACCCGCCGGATCGGCGACCGGCTGGCAGCGCGCACCGTCGAGCTTGATGTCGTGCACGCAAGACCATCCGCTCACCCGGCCCTCGTCGGCCCCGTCGATGCGCAGCACGCCGCGCGGCGGCAATACAGACTTAGCGGCCCGCGTCACGCGGTCGCGCGTGCCCACGCCGGCGAAAGACGCGCGCGGCTCCGCCGTATCGCGATCGAAGAGAATCGTGGCGGACAGATACGGCGGGGCCTGCCCACCGAGACGGCCGCCGGCGAGAACCCCGGTGCCGAACGCAGACCCCATGCTCAGCGCGCAACTCACGACGCCGCCCTCCGGATCGACGACGGAAAAGCTGGTGCCGACGCCGGGCTCACCTAGCGCAAGGAAGGTTGCACCGTCGGTGCCCGGCGCTTGAAATGCCGTCGCCGCGCGCCATTCCGGCACCGGCCCCTCCGCGCCGCCGACACGTAAGCGCGCGAAGGACTCCGCAAGATCGGCCTGGGTCAGGCGATCGCCCTCCCGGAGCAATTGCCGCTGCAGCGTCGTGAAGACCGTGAACGCGCCGCGGTCGCCGATCAGCGTCGCTCCATGCTTCGCCATGTCGTTGGCCAACGCACGCGACACCACAACGCCGAAGCGCGCCATGTTCTCCGCCGGGGCCACAACCTGCCCCCACGGCAGCGCGCCATAGCGCGCATGCAATGCCGCGAAGCCGCGGGCGTATCCGCCAACCGCGCGAAAATCGATTGCCTCGACCTTGCGCGATTTCGCGTCCCGCACCAGACACGCGCCGCTGCCGCCAAGGCCAGCGCGCGACGGCAAGGTCACCGCGAGCGCGAGCCCCAGCACCGTTGCAGCGTCCGCCGCGTTGCCTCGAGCGCGCAGAACCTGGGACGCCGCGAGAACGGCCTCCGGCTCATCCCCCGCGAGCACACCCTGGAACTGCGGCGCCGGCGGCAGCGTGCCCTCGCCGATCTGAAAGCGGATTGGCGGCAGGCCGTCCGCGCAGGCCGACACAAACGCCGCCACGACGCACGCCGCGATTCGCCTCACGGCTTGCGGATCCAACACAGCAGGTGGGACCGGAGCAAGGGGATCGCATCGAGGATCGCATAGAGGCTTGGATGAATTCCCGCGACCAACCGTGCGAGCGGCGGCGCGAGCGTGATAGGCCGCGCGATCATCTGCCCTTCGGGGAACAGCGCGCGGATGCGCGGCAGGGAAACGCCCTTCACATCCGGATTGCGCGGGTTGTCATAGGCCAGGTCGTACCACAGCACTGCCCCGCCGGGCTTGGTCAGCGCCCACATCCGCCGCGCGATGGAGTCCTGCACAGCCGGGTCGAGGATGGAACTGAACATGGTCGACTGATGAACGATATCGAACGGCCCGCCGAGATCGGCCGCGCTCGCGTCGCCCGCGATCACACGCACGGACGCCGGCAAAATCCGGCGCGCCGCGACCACGGCGTCCTCGCGCAGGTCGAGCCCGGTCAACTTCGCCGGGTCGAAGCCGAGACGGATCAGGTTCAGAAGGATGATGCCATCGCCGCACCCGAGCTCCAGCACGCTCTTGGCATCGAGCGGCAGCGCGCCGACCTGCTGGAACAGAGAGATCAGCCCCCGCTCCTGCGCCTGGCCGCGCAGGATCACATCCGGTGCAAAAATATTGTGGCGTTGGTCGCCGGTGCGCCGCTCATAGCGCGCCCGAACCGCCTCCGCCTCCGCTGCCGCCCGCTCGTCCACGCACTACGCCCCTCGTGAGAGGCGCATCATAGCGCCGGCGGCGGTTCAGTCGCCTTGTTTTGTCGCGCCGTCGGCGACTTGAATGATCTTGCCGGAACCGATGATGCTGGACTCGACGTGCTTCGGGTGGCTCAGCAACCGTAATTTTCCAGACCCGGCGATATTCAAATCAAGGGAATCCTTGGGTGCCGCTTCCGCGCTTCCCGAGCCGGCGATATGCAGTTCCAGTTTCTCCATCTCATATGCCGACAGGTCCGCGTCTCCCGATCCGGCGATCGCCAACTCCACCGCGTCGCTCTTCCCTTGCGCGCGCAGCTTACCGCTGCCGGCCACGGCGAGTTCAAGCTTCGGGACTGTGACATTCTCCAAGATCATGTCCCCTGAGCCCGCCAGGACCATGTTCTTGAACGGGGTCCCGGGCAAAGTGACATCGACGCGACCGCTGCCGCGATGACCTTTGCACATCTTGATCGCGTGCCCCTCGACGCGAATGCGCGCCACGAGGTTGGGGTCACCCTTCACGATCACCTGGTCACCTTCACCGCCGCGATAGTGCACTGTGCCGGGTACGGCGATCTCGACTTCGTCACCGCCGGTCCAGGCCCAACGGCGTTCCGCGCCATTGGGCTCACCGATGCCGGTTACGTCGGCCTTGCAATCGTCCGACATCACCAACGCGTCCCAGGGAACCTTGCCCAAATCATCCGCGCCAAGGGCCACCGTCAGCCCCAAGGCGACGACGCCGACACTCAACCCGCCCACGGCGGTCCAACCCAGCTTTGACATGGCAGCCTCCTTACGCTTTCGCCGATCCGGCTTGATTCAATAAGGTGTAGTGCAGACGCGCGAAGTGCCCGAGACCGCGCACCACCCAATCGAGCAGCAGCAGCAACACCGCACTGCCGCCGATCCCGAAGCCGAGCATGCTGATGCCGCCGAAAATACGCGTGGCGGTCTGCACACCTAGACCGCCGTCCCCTGTGAGGTTTGCGATCAACGCGATGCCGCCAAGGCACAGCCCCAATGCCACAATTCCGGCAATCAAGGCCGCAAAACACAGCGTGCCCAGCACCGGCAGCAGCAGGACGAAGTCCACCGCCAGCAGCGCCAGCAACCCAAACATCGCCGCGCGGAAATTCGCCGGCGTGCGCTCCGCCTCCCAGCGGCGGAAGCCGGACTCCGCGCGCAACTCCCGCGCGAGCCGGATGGGATCACCGAGCGCCATCGCGATGTCCTCTTCGCTACGCCCGGCGGCCATCCCTTCCGCAAAATGGGATTCATAGTCGCCAATTACGTCATCGATTTCTTCGGCCGGCATGCCGCCAAGGCGCCGACGCAATGTGTCGAGGAATTCAGTCCGGGTCATGTGCCCACTCCCTTCAATTTCGGCGCGTCGCTTTTCGGGGTGATGACGCGTGTCACCGCCGCGGTGAATGCGTTCCATTCGCCCACCTGCTCCGTCAGCGCCGCGCGGCCCGCTTTGGTCAGCTGGTAATACTTGCGCGGCGGACCGCTGGAGGATTCAGTGAGGTAGGTCTTCACCAACCCGTCGGTCTGCATCCGCCGCATCAGCGGATAGATCGTGCCTTCCCCCATGCCGATGCCCTCGGCCAACTGGCTGGCGATGTCGTAGGCGTAGCCGTCCTCATCGGCGAGCAGCGCGAGCACGCACATCTCGAGGACGCCTTTGCGCAATTGAACGAGAACTGGGTCGGACACGATCACCTCTTCTTTCGCCGCTACTGCATATCGCATGGTACCTTGTGATGCAAGATACCTTGCGCGACATGGTTCTGTATGGGCAGCCGAGGCGAGCATGCACGATTGCCTACCCCACTGATTAGATTACTGAAATGAAACCGAATGGACGGCTTCGGTCACATTTTGCGCATATCGGTGGACCCGCCGGATACGCTACGTTGGCGGCCCCCGAGCTTCGCAATTTCCCCCGAGTCTCATGCCCCGCATCCGCGCCATTTCCAGGTTCATCCGCGAAGGCTTCATGAGCGCGGCCCTTGTGGTTATGGCGCTAATCGGCACCGCCCTGCCCGCGGCGGCGCAAGGACTGAGCATCATCCGCGATACGGAGATCGAGAATCTTCTGCAGACGTACGCGCGGCCTGTGTTCCAGGCCGGCAATCTCGAGCCGAGTTCCGTGTCCATCCGGCTGATCCAGGACGGCAGCATCAATGCCTTCGTCACCCAAGGCAACGCCATGTACTTCCACACGGGGCTGCTGCTGGCCGCGCAGAATTCCAACGAGGTCATCGGCGTGATGGCGCACGAGACCGGCCATATCGTCGGCGGCCATTCGGTCACCTTCAGCGACAGCATGGCGAAGGCGAACACCATCGCGCTCCTCACCACGCTGCTCGGTGTCGCCGCGGGCGTGCTGGCGAAGAACGCGGAAGTCGGCATGGCGGTGGGCATGGGCGGCCAGGGCACCGCGCTGCGTACCCTGCTCGCCTTCAGCCGCGATCAGGAAAACCGCGCCGATCAGTTCGCGATCACCGCGCTGGACGCCACCAAGCAGTCGCCCAAGGGCCTGTACACCTTTTTCGAGCGCCTCTCGGGCCAGGAACTGCTGAGCGTGGATCGGCAGGATCCGTACATGATGACGCACCCGCTCACCCGCTCGCGCATGGATGTGGTCGAGAACGCGGTGAAGAATTCGCCCTATACCGACAAGCCGCTCGATCCGGCGATCGAAGCCCAGCATCGGCGCATGATCGCCAAGCTGTTCGCCTTCCTGAAGCCGCAGCTCACCACGCTGCAGAAGTATCCGGAGACCGACAAGAGCCTGGAAGCGCGCTACGCCCGCTCCGTCGCCTATTTCCGCCGCGGCCAGACCGACAAGGCCCTGCCCCTCATCGACGGCCTCATCGCCGAATACCCCAAGGACCCGTACTTCTGGGAGCTGAAGGGCCAGATGCTGTTCGAGACCGGCAAGCTGGACGGCTCGGTCCAAGCCTATCGCGAGTCCGTGAAGCTTCTGCCCAACGCGCCCTTGAACCTGGTCGCCATGTCGCACGCGATGGTCGAGACGGGAAACCCGGAGTACGCGGAGGAATGCCAGAAGGCGCTCAAGACCGCCTTGGGCTACGACGCGGAAGACCCGTGGGCGTGGGACCTGTTGGCGAAGTCCTATCTCCAGAACGACAAGCCGGGCCTGTCGGCCTATGCCGCATCGGAACGCGCCCTGATCCAGGGTCAATTCCAGGATGTGGTGCGTTACAGCAAGGAAGCGGAAAAACTGCTCGAAAAAGACACGCCGACTTGGTATCGCCTGCAGGACATCCGCGTCACCGCCCAGAACCAACTCCAAGAATACATCGAGCGCCGCCGGCGCTAGCAATGAGGGATATGTCCATGGCTTCGCTCACCTCCCGCCTGATCCTGGCGGCCGCACTGACGTTTGGCGCACCGACGCTCGCCGCCGACACGCCCGCGGCCGCGCCCGCGGCAAAAAGCAGCTTCACGCCCGCGCAGCGCGAGGAGATGAAGACGCTGATCCGCTCCTACCTGATCGAAAATCCGGAAGTGATTTCGGAAGCCGTGCAGGCGCTGCAGGCGAAGGAAGAGAAGGAACGCGCCGACAAGCAGAAGAAGACGCTCGTCAGCAAGAACAAGGAACTCAAGGACTCCCCCGAAGCCACCGTGATCGGCAATCCGAAGGGCGACGTCACCATCGTCGAGTTCTTCGATTACAACTGCGGCTACTGCAAGAGCATGTTCCCCGCGATCATGGAGACTCTGAAAGAAGACGGCAAAGTCCGTTTCGTCTTGAAGGAATTCCCGATCCTCGGGCCCAGCTCCAAGACCGCTTCCCTCGCCGCGCTGGCGTCCGTGAAGCAGGGCAAGTATTCCGAATTCCACGTCGCCTTGATGAACCACAAAGGCCAGTTGACCGACGACACGATCATGAAGATCGCCAAGGACACCGGCCTCGACGTGCCGAAGCTCCAGGCCGCCATGAAGAGCGAGGAGATGCTGAAGATCGTCGACAAGAATCACGACCTCGGCCGCGACCTCGACATCAACGGTACGCCGTGGATCCTGGTCGGCGACACGGTTGCGCCCGGCGCCATCGACAAGGAACGCCTGAAGGAACTGATCGCCAAAGCGCGCAGCAAGACCTAGCGCCGAATACCGGGGTCGGGCTCGTGGAGGAATTCACCGTCAAGGAGCGGGTGCGGTTCCGCAAGCTGCTGGAGGTCGCGAATTCGTCGACCTTCACCGGCGAGCGCGACGCCGCCCTTGCCGCCGCCACGCGCCTCGCCGCCACCCACGGCATGAGCCTGCGCGAAGCCGCGGGCATGTCCGAACAGGAAGAGGCCGCGCCGCGGCCGCGCGCGCAACGCCGCCCCGGCGGGTTCAAATCCGATTTCGGCGCCGCCGCGATGCGGGCCTCGGGTCTTCACCATGACGGACGCGGTGGCCGCACCTATGCCCGTTTCGGAAACCGAGGAAGTGCCGCCGCCGAGCAGGCGCGCATGGAGACGGAGAAGCGCCGCTACGACGCGGCCATGGCCGAGGCGGTCCAGCGCGGGTTAGACGCCGAGGAACGCGCCGCGGCCGCCAAGAAAGCCGCGAAGGCGCGCGACTATGTGAAGCGCACCAACAAGCACGCCTTCCGCAACCGCAACGAATTCATCCGCGTGCTGCTCGCCGAGACGCAGATGGACGCCCACGAGATCGCCACAACGGTCGGCGTGTCGATCTACGACGTCTACCGCGAAAAACTTTTAATGCGCAAACGCTCCGCGGCGTGAAGTAACGCCCATGATTCGCAGCATATGGCGCTGATCCTCAATATCCTCTGGATTCTCTGCGGCGGCCTCGCCATGGCGATCGGCTGGGTGATCGCCGCCGCGATCATGGCGATCACCATCATCTGCCTGCCCTGGGCGCCGGCGGCGCTGCGCATCGCCGGCTACACCCTGCTCCCGTTCGGCCAGGAAGTGCGCGACACCGGCAGCACGCCGATCAGCTTTTTCGGCAACGTGATCTGGTTTGTGCTCGCGGGCTGGTGGCTGGCGCTGGGCCACCTGATCGTGGCGGTGCTGCTCGCGGTCACCGTCATCGGCCTGCCCTTCGCCTGGGCGCACCTGAAACTCGCCCGCCTGAGCCTTGCGCCAGTGGGAACCGAGATCGTCCCGAAGGCTTAAGCCGCGCGCTTCTCTTTCGTCAGCGTGATCTTGAACAGCCGGTCGTCCTTGAACCAATGCCAGGTACGCGCCCGGCTTTGGCCGTCCTTGGCGACTTGGATCATCTCATGGACGACGATGGACGCATCGCCGGGAAAACTGAATTTCAGATAGATCGCGTCATCGACCTGACGGATCCAACCGACCAGCGTATCGCGCCACTCCAACTGCCCGTTCTTGTAGTCCGCCACATGGGTCGCGCGGGATTCCTTCCCGCCCGGCCACACGTTGTGGGTCTCAAGTCGGTAGTCGGACGACCCGTCCGTGGGAAACGACGAAAAGGTGTGAACGTCGTGATGATCGAGCACATGCCCATCGGGGTCGGTATGGGTGTAGGTCCCCGACCATCGCCCGCCGCCGCGCGCCAGCGTCGGCATCAGCTCTTTCATGTTCGGCATGTGTTGCTCCGCGACCCGTCCATCCTGATGGTTCCAGGATGGCACGCGCCCGCGGTGAAATGAAGCCGCCGTCGCCGCGGCTTAGCGCTTCAGGTCGCGCACCGCTTGGGTCATTTCGTCCGCGGTCTTCACCACCTGCGCGTTGCTCGAGTAGGCGCGTTGCGTGATGATCATGCGCGAGAACTGGTCAGCCAGGTCGACCGTGGAACGCTCAAGCGCGCTCGCAACGAACGCCGTGCCGCCGGTGCTGGTGCTCTGCGATCCCAGGCCACGGATATCCATGTCGCCCGCCTCGGCGGTCCGGGTGAAGTAGTTGCCCGGCATGGCCGACAGCTTGTCATCCACCGCGAAGGTGGCGACCGGCAGCTTGAAAAGGCTTCGCACTTCGGCGTTGGCGTAAGAGCCGATCAGCACGCCTTCGGAATTGAAATACACCTTGTTGAGGCGGCTTTCGAGGTAACCGTCATCGTCGACGTTCTGGACCGTGATCTGACCCTGGTCCTTGAAGTCCGTCATGCGCGACAGGTCGAGGTTGATTGTTTGGAACTCGGTGGCCAGCGGGTCGCCGATGGTGAGTTGCAGCACGCCCGTGCTGGGGACGATCAGCTGTGCTTGCGTTCCGAACTGCGTCCGGTTGTCGACAGACGTGATGTTCTCACCGGACGACGCGGTGAAATCGAGATCGAAGGTGGACACGACCGACCCGCTCGGACCGACGACGCCGTTCACCGGCGAGAAGCCGACGGTGATCGTGCGCGACGCGCCGTTCAGGTCGATGTACGGAACCGTGACGGTCTGCCGTCCCTCCGTCTCGCCCGACACGTTCGCGTCCAGACGGACGTTTTCGGTCGGCTTCGCGGGCAGGATCGCATCCTGGGAATAGGTCACGGGCTGCAGGGACGAGAGGCTGCTGGTCTCGGTGAAGGTGCCGTCCGAATTGACCGGCCAGCCAAAGAGCGTGGCGCCGCCGCTGGTCTTCAGCTGCACACCGGGCACCGGGTCCGTGGCCGTGCCGACGTTGGTGGCGTTGCCGTAAAGGGCGCCGTCGCGCGTGAACTGCCAGATGCCGGAGCCGTCGGCCTCGCTGTTGGTGATCATGAAACCGCGCCCATTGATCGCGAGATCGAGCGAGCGGGTGGTCGTGCCGATCTGGCCTTGTTCCGAGACGTTGCGCCAGTCGACGGCCTTGACGCTCAGGAATTTCTGCTCGTTCGGACGAACGTGATTGAGGATCGTCTGGAAGTGCGTGTTCTGCGTCTTGTAGCCGGTGGTGGCCACGTTCGCGATATTGGTCGAGATCACCGACATCGCATGCGCGTCGGTGTTCATCCCCTGAACCGCGGTGTTGAACGTCCCTTGAAGACTCATCGCACTTCTCCGACTGGAAGCCCCCCGCAGGGCCTAAGGCACACGGGTGGCGTCATCCTGACGAAGCAATCTCGATGCCAATCGGGATTTGCAGGATTTCAAGTGCTTAGGAGACGGCGATGGCCCCCCAGGGCGGCAAGGACGGCGCGGCTGGGCAATTCCTGCCTAGATCAAACCCGCCAAGGGCGACGACGGATCGGCATACATCTTTTTCGGCATGCGGCCGGCGAGATAGCACAGACGCCCTGCCTCCACCGCCGCCTTCATGGCCTTCGCCATGAGGATCGGGTCCTTGGCATGGGCGATGGCGGTGTTCATCAGCACGCCGTCGCAGCCGAGTTCCATCGCCACGGCCGCGTCGGACGCGGTGCCGACGCCCGCGTCAACCAGCACCGGCACCTTGGACTGCTCGACAATCAGTCGGATGTTCACAGGGCTCTGGATGCCCAACCCGGAGCCGATCAGCGATCCCAGCGGCATGATGGCGCAGCAGCCGAGGTCCTCGAGCTTCTTCGCCATGATCGGATCGTCGCTGCAATAGACCATCACCTCGAAGCCGTCCTTGATCAGGGCTTCGGCGGCGCTCAGCGTCTCGACCATATTGGGATACAGGGTCTTCTGGTCGCCGAGGACTTCCAGTTTCACCAAGTTCCAGCCGCCGGCCTCGCGCGCCAGACGCAGCGTGCGCACGGCGTCCTGCGCGGTGTAGCAACCCGCCGTATTCGGCAGGAACGTGTACTTTTTCGGGTCCACGTAATCGACCAGCATCGGCTGGGACGGGTCGGACAGGTTCACCCGCCGCACGGCGACCGTCACGATCTCCGCGCCCGACGCGGCGATCGCCAGCGCGGTTTCCGGGAAGTCCTTGTACTTGCCGGTGCCGACAATCAGGCGGGATGTGAACTTGCGCCCGGAGATGACAAAGCCCTCCTTGTCCGGGGCGTCGTTCGGAACATCCCCTTCCCCGCCGCCGATGAAGTGCACGATCTCGATCCGGTCTCCCTCCCCCAATTGGGTGGAGGCGAAGGCCGACTTCGGCACGATCTCCAGGTTCCGCTCCACGGCCACCTTGCGATGGTCGATGCCAAGGTCGGCCAGTAGGCCCGCGACGGTCTGCGGCGGGATGAGCGGGCGGCTTTCGCCGTTCAGGATAATGGTCATGGAGGTAGGGATCTGTCTGGGGGATGGAGCGGCAGTATGGGGGGCCCAAGTGCCCGATGCAACCGGGCCGGGTCAAGCGCTGCCTCAAAAAACCTAACAATGTCAACGCGCAAGGCGGCATCTGCCGCCGGAAAGGTTGCTCTAACCGAAGCCCTGGTATATCCCTGACCGGCTTTTCGAAGACCGCGGGAACTCTGGGGCGGCGGGACCACACGTGGCACGGACAATTTTGGTCATCAACGGACCGAACCTGAACCTGCTTGGGGCGCGGGAACCGCATATCTATGGCCGCGCGACCCTTGAAGACATCAAGACCGCCTGCATCGGCAGGGCCAAGGAACGCAACCTCACCCTCGATTTCCGCCAGAGCAACGCCGAGGGCGAGATCATCGGCTGGATTCAGGCCGCCCGCGGCACCTGCGATGGCATCATCATCAACGCCGCCGGCTACACCCACACCTCGGTCGCCATCATGGATGCGCTGGCAGCCGCCGATCAGCCTGTGATCGAAGTACACATCTCGAACATCTTCAAACGTGAGGACTTCCGCCACCACTCGTACATCAGCGCCGTCGCGACGGGGGTGATCTGCGGCCTCGGCCCGCACGGTTACCTGCTGGCGGTCGATGCCATGGCGGACCTCATCACCAAGGTAAAAGCGTGAAGAAATCCAAGAGTCCCGCGAAAGCCGCATCCCCCGCGGCTGCCCCCGTGGTTTCCACAGTGGCGGTCGGGACGGCCCCTAAGAAGGTTACGGAGACGATGACCAAGATCGATAGCGAACTCGTACGTCAGCTTGCCGATGTCCTGAACGATACCGGCCTCACAGAGGTCGAGTATGAGTCCGGCGGCCTGCGCATCCGCGTGGCGCGCAATGTGCAGCACGCCGTGGTGTCGGGCGCGCCGACTCTCATGGCACATGCGCCGGCCCCCGTTGCGGCGGCCGCACCCATTGCGACGCCGGCCGATGCCGCCAGCCATCCTGGCGCGGTGAAGTCGCCGATGGTGGGCGTGGCCTATCTCTCGCCGGAGCCGGGCGCGGCCCCGTTCATCACCGTCGGCGCCAATATCACCGAAGGCCAGACCATCGTTCTCATCGAGGCCATGAAGACCTTCAATCCGGTGAAGGCGCCGCGCAGCGGCAAGATCGTCCGCATCATGGTGGATAACGGCGCTCCGGTGGAATACGGCGAAGTCCTCGTCGTCATCGAATAAGCGATGTTCGAAAAGATCCTCATCGCCAACCGCGGCGAAATCGCCTTGCGCGTCCAGCGGGCGTGCCGCGAGATGGGCATCAAGACCGTCGCGGTGCATTCGACCGCCGATTCCGAGGCCATGCATGTGCGCCTTGCGGACGAGACCGTGTGCATCGGCCCGCCGCCGGCGCGCGACAGCTACTTGAACAAGGCGGCGATCATTTCCGCCGCCACCATCACCAATGCCGACGCGATCCATCCCGGCTACGGCTTCCTGTCGGAGAACGCGTCGTTCGCCGAGATGGTGGCCGACCACGGCATCACGTTCATCGGTCCCTCGCCCGAACACATCAAGATGATGGGCGACAAGGTGATCGCCAAGCAGACCGCGAAAGCCATCGGCATTCCGGTCGTTCCCGGTTCGGACGGCGCGGTGCCGGACGCCGAAACTGCTGCCCAGCTCGCCGGGGAGATGGGCTATCCCGTGCTGATCAAGGCATCCGCCGGCGGCGGCGGACGCGGCATGAAGGTCGCCAACAACGACTCTGAAATCCGCGAGGCGTTCTCCACCGCCACCACCGAGGCCAAGGCAGCCTTCGGCAACGGCGAAGTCTACATGGAGAAATACCTCGGCCGTCCGCGCCACATCGAGATCCAGGTGCTGGGCGACAAGCACGGCAACGTCGTGCACCTGGGCGAACGCGATTGTTCGCTTCAGCGCAAACACCAGAAGATTTTCGAGGAAACCCCCTCGCCCGCGCTCAATCCGCAGCAGCGCGACGAGATCGGCGAGATCGTCTGCGCGGCCATGCGCAAGATCGGCTACTACAACGCCGGCACGGTCGAGTTCCTCTATGAAGACGGCAAGTTCTACTTCATCGAGATGAACACCCGCCTGCAGGTGGAGCATCCGGTGACTGAAATGGTCACCGGCCTCGACCTGGTGCGCGAACAGATCCGCGTTTCCGCCGGCCTCGAACTCGGGTTCAGCCAGAAGGACGTCACCTTCGAAGGCTGGGCGATGGAATGCCGCATCAACGCGGAGAACCCTCGCACCTTCACGCCTTCGCCGGGAAAGATCACCGGCTATCACGCGCCGGGCGGCCGTCGGGTGCGCGTCGACTCCGGCATGTTCGCGGGATTCAAAATCCCGCCGCATTATGATAGTCTGATCGCCAAGCTGATCGTCCAGGGGAGCACCCGCAACGAATGCCTGATGCGCATGCGCCGTGCCTTGCACGAGTATGTCATCGACGGGATCGACACCACGATCCCGCTTCATCAGGCCGTGCTCGCGGAACAAGATATCATCGACGGAAGTTACGATATCCGCTGGCTCGAGAACTTCGTCGCGGAATTCGCCAAGAAGTAGGGTTCGCGCGCGATCAGGAAAAGTGGGTACCGGTTTTCCGTCCGATCGCGCGCCGACTAATTGAATCGGCGCGCTACCTAGTGCGCCGAGGGCCAGGCCGGGAGATGGCCACCCCATGACCACCGAACTCACCTCGGAGCTGCTCCTCAAGGCTTATGCCTATGGGGTCTTTCCGATGGCGAAGTCCCGCGAAGATCGCACGGTTTTCTGGGTGCAGCCAAAGCTGCGCGGCGTGCTGCCGCTGGACGGCTTCCATATCCCCCGCTCGCTCAAGAAGACCATCCGCCGCGGGCAATTCACCATCACCGTGGATGCGGCGTTCGACGAGGTGATGGCGGGCTGCGCGGAAACCACCCACGCCCGCCCGGACACCTGGATCAACGAGCAGATCGTGCGGCTGTTCACGGAGTTGCACCATGCCGGCGTGGCGCACAGCGTCGAGGTCTGGGACGACGGCCAACTCGTCGGCGGGCTCTACGGCCTGGCGATGGGTTCGGCGTTCTTCGGCGAAAGCATGTTCAGCCGCGCCACGGACTCATCCAAGACCGCGCTGGTGGCCCTGGTGGCCATGATGAAGCGCGGCGGCTTCACCCTGCTCGACACCCAGTTCATCACCGATCATCTGGCGCGGTTCGGCACCGTCGAGATCAGCCAGAAGGAATACTTGGTTCAGCTGGCGGCGGCCCTGGCGCGCAGCGCCACTTGGGGCGCCGCACCCACTCAGCGCGAGTTGGAGGCCTTCGTATTGGAAGGCTCGCAGGCCAAAACCCACACGTCATAGACCGGATGGTCCATCGCCGAGACCGCCGGATTGGACGAGAACATCCAACCCGAGAACACCTGCTTGGGCGGCTGGTCCTTGTCCTGCAGGGTCTGCGCGATTTCCAGGAACGCGGAGTTCTCCGGACGCTCCTCCGGCGGATGGGTCAGGCATGTGCGCGCGATGATCTTCAGCGTGCCGAACGCAAGCGTCTCATTCACGGAGCCGCGAATCGTGTTCACCCGCCCGCTCACCTTATCGAGCGCGCCGAGCACGACCGTATCCATCGGCAAGTCCGACGCGGCCGCCGTTGTGGCCGAAAGCATCAAAGCGACGAGAGCAAACTTCACTTCGGGGCCTCCGCGGGCAACGGCGGCATCTCTGCCGGCGCGTCGCCGGGCTTCTTCGGGTCTTGGGTCGCCAGGAAGATGATCTGCCCCACCATGTCCTCGAGCGACTGAAAATCCTTCGCCTGGGCGATCTTGCCGCCGGCGGGGATGCGATCTTTCGCCTGACCCGGCGTCAGGTTCACATACTTGCCGCCCAACAGGCCCTCGCCCACGATCGACGCAGCCGTATCGGTCGGCAGTTGCACATCGGGCTTGATCGTCATGGTGACGCGCGCGCTGAACGTTTTGGGATCGAGTTGCTGGTCCGTCACCGTACCCACGGTGATGCCGCTGACGCGCACATCGGAACCGCGCGTGAGCCCGCCGACCTTCAGGAAGTCCGCGGTCACCTGATAGCCCTGCACCGAGCGCACGTTCGCCGTCGAATACGCGAACAGCAGGAACATCGCCGCGACCACCAGCACGAGGCCGCCCAGCACGGTTTCGATGGCATTGCGCTTCATGACGTTCTCAATTCCTGTCGTCCTCGGGCTTGACCCGAGGACCCAGGGTAAATTCCACAAGCGTCAGCGTTCGCAACCCTGGACCCTCGGGTCAAGCCCGAGGGCGACAGGCGAGTGAGGATGCGATGACCCTGCATCACGGCTCCCCCCGCATCGTTTTCGCGCGGGCGACGATCGTGGCGATGAGGTCTTCGAGGATCACGGAATCCTGCACATAAGAAATCCGGCCGCCGGACTTGATGGTCTCGTCCGAGCCGCCGGGCTGCACTTCAACGAATTTGGAGCCGAACAAGCCATCGGTCTGGATCGCTGCCGATGTGTCCTCGCTCAGGTCCATCGCTTGCGGAAACTCCAACGTCAGCACCGCGCGATAGCGATCGTCGAGCGCCATGCGCGCCACCTTGCCGATCTCCATGCCCGCGACCCGCACCGGGCTGCCGACATTGATGCCGTCCACTCGCGCGAACGCGGCCGTGACTTGGAACGCGCCAGTCTCACCTTCGGTGCGGCGACGGTTGGCCATCGCCGAGCCAATCAGGATGGCGACGATCACAAGAGTCGCCACCGTCCCCGTCGCGAACTCGCGTCGCTCAGTGCGGGACATGGCTAAAGCTCGAAAGGGTCAGGATTCCGGCTTCCAGGCCTGATAGTCGCCGGTCGCCTTGGCGCGCTCGCCGCCGCGCTGGTCGTGACCGGGCGGCAGATAGGCCTTGTCCGTGCCGGTCATGTTGGCTTGGTGCGGCTTGATCCACGTTTGCTTCGGGGTCTCGATGGGGGCGTTGACGGTATGGTGCAGCCAACCATGCCATTCGGGCGGAACTTTGGAGGCCTCGGGTTCGCCCCGATAGATCACCCAGCGTTCCTCACGGCCGCCGGACCGGACGCGCTTCGACTTGTAGTAAACGTTGCCGTAAGCGTCTTCGCCCACCTGCTCCCCGCGGAGCTTGGTGTGCAGCCAGGTCCCGAACGTCATCGCGTCTTTTCTCCGCTAAATCGCTGGGCACAATACCATTTTCGCTCCGCCGCGCTAGGCCCGCAGGCCCCCAAGATGTAGCTGTTAACCTTTGCCTTTAGCCTAGGGTTCACATAATCTAGCGCCTAGGGGAGGCCACTATACTACATATGGTGGCTAAGACCTTGATCCGGCTGCCTTTTTGAGGCGGCCTCAAGGAGTTTGGTTCATGCGGATCACGCGACGGTTCACGACCAAAGGGGCTGGCCCATACGACGGGCTGCAGTTCCGGGACATGGCGAGCGAGATCCGCAACCCGGATGGCTCGGTCGTCTTCGCGCAAGCCGCGGTGACCGTGCCGACGGACTGGTCGCAGGTCGCCTGCGACGTCCTCGCCCAGAAGTATTTCCGCCGCGCCGGAATCGCCGCCTGCCTCGTGCCCGTCGCCGAGCCGGACGTGCCCGACTTCCTGTGGCGCAAAGTCCCCGCGACGGCGGAGCTGAACGAGCTTCCCGCCGCGCAGCGCTACGTCGGCGAGACCGACGCACGCGAAGTATTCGACCGCCTCGCCGGCTGCTGGGCCTATTGGGGCTGGAAAGCCGGCTACTTCGACAGCGACGTGGACGCCCGCGCCTACTTCGACGAGATGCGCGCCATGCTCGCGCGCCAGATGGCCGCGCCGAATTCGCCGCAGTGGTTCAACACCGGCCTGCACTGGGCCTACGGCATCGACGGCCCCTCGCAAGGCCACTTCTATGTCGACTTCAAGACCGGCGCGCTCGTGCGCGCGCAAAGCTCCTATGAACACCCGCAGCCGCACGCTTGCTTCATCCAGTCCGTCTCCGACGATCTGGTGAACGAAGGCGGCATCATGGACCTGTGGGTGCGCGAGGCGCGCCTGTTCAAGTACGGCTCCGGCACGGGCACCAACTTCTCCTCGCTCCGTGCCGAAGGCGAGAAGCTCTCCGGCGGCGGCAAGTCCTCCGGCCTGATGAGCTGGCTCAAGATCGGCGATCGCGCCGCCGGCGCGATCAAGTCCGGCGGCACCACGCGCCGCGCCGCGAAGATGGTGATCCTGAACGTCGATCACCCGGACATCGAGGAGTTCATCGACTGGAAAGTGCGCGAGGAACACAAGGTCGCCGCCATGGTGACCGGCTCGCGCCTCGCCCATCGGCACCTGAACGCCATCATGCGCGCCACCCGCGAATGGGACGGCGCCGACACCGAAGACCGTTTCGATGTGAAGAAGAACCGCGCGCTGCGCCGTGCCGTCAAAGGCGCCAAGGAAGCGCTGCTGCCGGAGAACATGATCGAGCGCGCGCTCCAGCTCGTGCGCCAGGGCTACGCCTCCATCGACGTACCGCTGTTCGACACCGATTGGGATTCCGAAGCCTACGCCACGGTCTCCGGTCAGAACGGCAACAACAGCGTGCGCGTCACCGACGACTTCCTGAAGGCCGTGGCGGACGACGCGGACTGGAACCTGTTGAACCGCCTCGGCGGCGTCGCCAAGACCGTGAAGGCTAAAGATCTGTGGGACAGCATCGGCGAAGCGGCCTGGCAGGTCGCGGACCCGGGCCTGCAGTTCGACACCACCATCAACGCCTGGCACACCTGCCCCCAGGGCGGGCGCATCAACGCGTCCAATCCGTGCTCCGAGTACATGTTCCTCGACAACACGGCGTGCAATCTCGCCTCGCTCAACCTGATGACGTTCCGCAAAGAGAGCGGCACGTTCGACACCGAAGGGTTCGCGCACGCCTCGCGCCTGTGGACCATCACCCTCGAAATCTCCGTGCTGATGGCGCAGTTCCCGTCCAAGGAAATCGCGGAACGCTCTTACGCCTACCGCACGCTCGGCCTCGGCTACGCCAACCTCGGCGCGCTGCTGATGTCCAACGGCCTGTCCTACGACAGCGATGAAGGCCGCGCGCTCTGCGCCGGCATCACCGCGTTGATGACGGGCGAGTCCTACGCCACCTCCGCCGAGATGGCGGAAGAACTGGGTGCGTTCCCCTCCTACCCTGTCAACCGCGACGACATGCTGCGCGTGATCCGCAACCATCGCCGCGCGGCATACGGCCATCGCGAAGGATACGACGCCCTGGCGATCAAGCCGGTTCCGCTCGACGCATCCTCCTGCCCCGACAGCGGTGTGATCGCCGCGGCGAAGCGCGCCTGGGATCGCGCGCTCGAACTCGGCACGGCCAATGGCTACAGGAATGCCCAGGTCAGCGTGATCGCCCCCACCGGCACCATCGGCCTGGTGATGGATTGCGACACCACCGGCATCGAACCCGACTTCGCCCTGGTGAAGTTCAAGACGCTGGCCGGCGGCGGCTATTTCAAGATCATCAACCGCATGGTGCCGCTGGCGCTCAAGACGCTCGGCTACACCCCGGATCAAGTCCAGGACATCACGGCCTATGCGGTCGGCCACGCCACACTGCGCGGCGCGCCTGGGATCAATGTGCCCGCCTTGCAGGATCGCGGCTTCACGCCCGAGGCGCTGCAGAAGGTCGAAGCGGCGCTCACCGCCGCCTTCGACATCAAGTTCGTTTTCAACCGCTACACGCTGGGCGACGAATTCTGCATCGATAAGCTGGGCTTCGACGAAGAACAGCTCATGGACCCCGCGTTCAACATGCTTGAAGCGCTCGGTTTCGCCCGCGCGGACATCGCCGCCGCCAACACCTACGTCTGCGGCGCCATGACGCTCGAGGGCGCACCGCACCTGAAGGCCGAGCACCTGCCGGTGTTCGACTGCGCCAACCCCTGCGGCCGCGACGGCAAGCGCTCTCTCTCCACCTCCAGCCACATCGGCATGATGGCCGCGGCGCAGCCGTTCATCTCCGGCGCGATCTCCAAGACCATCAACATGCCGGGCAATGCCACGGTCGAGGATTGCAAGAACGCCTACATCACGTCGTGGAAACTGGGGCTCAAGGCCAACGCGCTGTATCGCGACGGTTCGAAGTTGTCACAACCGCTGGCCAGTTCCATCCTCGAAGACGAAGCCTTGCTCGAGGACGACGAGCCGATCGTCGAGCAGATCCAGCAGGCGCCCGCCGCCGCCCGCGCCGAGATCGTCGCCGAACGCATCATCGAGCGCGTGGTGCAGCGCGAACGGCAGAAGATGCCGGATCGCCGCAAGGGCTACACCCAGAAGGCCACCGTCGGCGGGCACAAGGTCTACTTGCGCACCGGTGAGTACGATGACGGCCATATCGGCGAGATATTTATCGACATGCACAAGGAAGGCGCTGCCTTCCGCAGCCTGATGAATAACTTCGCCATCGCCATTTCCATCGGCCTGCAATACGGCGTGCCGCTGGAGGAATACGTCGACGCCTTCACCTTCACCCGCTTCGATCCGGCCGGCCCGGTCGAGGGCAACTCGTCGGTGAAGATGGCCACCTCCATCCTCGACTACATCTTCCGCGAACTCGCCATCTCCTACCTCGGCCGCAACGATCTCGCCCACGCCATGCCGCACGACATCCTGCCGGACGCAATGGGCGACGGCGACAAGCAGGAGAAGCTGTTGCAGATCGCGGAGAAGACCGTCAGCCAGGGCTACATCCGCTCGTCGAACCTGTACTTCATCAAACCCGGCCCGCGCGGCAATGCCCAGCCGTCCAACCAGACGAGTTCCGTCAGCACGAACGTCCTCTCGAGCATCGGCAACACCGGCGGCGGCCCCACCATGAGTCAGACCGCCGTGGCGGAGGAGAAGATCGAGGTCACCACCCGTGTCACGGAAGTCACCGAATCCCGCACCAGCGCGGTGAGGGTCGCGCGCATGAAGGGCTACGAGGGCGACAACTGCTCGGAGTGCGGCAACTTCACCCTGGTCCGCAGCGGTACCTGCATGAAGTGCGAGACCTGCGGCACCACGTCCGGCTGCTCGTGAGTCTGCCGGCCGCCCTGGCTGCGAATCCCTCCGCCGATCCGGTGCGGACTCACGGCTTGCCGCGCAAGGCGGCCGGCGAAGACGTGAGCTTGGACGCCTGCTTCGGCGTGTTCCTGCGCCGCCTCGTCCCCGCGCCCACGGCCTATGGAGACGCCCGCGCCGTCGGCACCGAGGTCGCGCTCTCCTTGCGCGCGGAACTCACGCCCAAGGCCGGCTTCGATTTCGTCGATCACGTGGTGACCGGCTCCGTCGGCAAGCGCACGGCGATCGCGCCGATCGCAAGCGTGGACGTGCTCTACGCCCTGCCCCCGAAACTCCTCAGCCCGCGCGCGGCGGACGCCCTGAAGATCGTGCAGGCTGTGCTGCATCACCGCTATGGCGCGGCCACCACCGCGCCGGATGATTCCGGCGTCATGGTCATGCGCGGCGCGCATACCGTGAAGGTGTGGCCCGCGCGGCTGCACGAGGGCGGCTTCCTCATGCCCGGTCCCGCGACGCTTGACCGCGCCTCCGGCTGGAGCATGACCAATCCGCTCGCGGAAGCCGCGACCTTGCGTCTCTCCGACAGCATGTACGGCGGCCGCCCGCGCCTGCTGCTCGCCGCGATGAAGGCCTGGCGCTTGCACGCCGATGTCCCCATCGCGTCCTTCGGCCTCGAACTTCTGGTGCAGGAGTTCTACGCCAGCGGCCCGCGCGCCTACGACATCGAGCGCGCGATCATGGAATTCTGGGCCTGGATGCGCAGCCGCGCCGCCACCTCCATCCGGCCGCCTGGCGGCCGCACCGCCTTGGATCTCGGCGAAGGCTGGCGCGGCAAGGCGAAAGCCGCCTATTGGCGCGCCGCGCTCGCCGAACATCACATCAAGGAAAAGCGCCTCGTCGACGCCGCCGTGGAATGGCGACAGGCCCTCGGCCCTGCTTTCCCCGTGCCCGGCGAGAAGCCGCTGAAGGCGCTGCCCTTGTTCAAGAAGGCAGCGCCCGCGGCGTAAGCGCTTTTACTGCGTCGGCTGCTGCACCGCGACCATCGCCTTGTTCCGCCGCTTGATCAGCCACAGCCACGTGCCGCTGATCGCGAACAGCACCGGCAACACGCCGGATACCAGCACCAATACCCACCACACGAGACCCGCCGCCATGCCCGCGTGCAGTTGCCGCGACCAGGCGCGCAGGCGCTCACCGAACGGCAAGGTCGCGGGATCGCGCACGGACTGAACCTTGGTCGCCGCCGCATCCACCATCACCGTCAATGGCGGCGCGGCGCGGTCCCGGCCCACCGGCGCGATGCGGAAGCGATAGGTATCCTCCGCGCTGCGCGGCATGGCCACATCGATCAATCCCATGCCTGGACGCTCCTGCAGCGCCACGGCCAGCGCCGCGTCCACGCGCAACTCCAGCGGCGCGACCGCGCCTTGCGCTTCCCGTTGCGGCCCACCCGGCGGACCACCCGCGCCGCCCGCGCCAAACCAGGCCGGAAACGAGATCACCACCCCCGTCAGGCAGACGATCACGAACACGATTAAGCCCCAGATTCCCGCCGCACCATGCAGGTCGTGCAACAGCCGCCGCGTGGTGCCGGTGGTCTTCACCGTGAACGCCTCGCGCCATTTGCCGGCCTTGGGCCACCAGATCACCACACCGGTGATCCCCATCAGCGTCATGACGACGCCGACCCAGCCGACGAGTTGTCGACCTCCACGGCCACCCACCATGAGGTTGCCGTGGAGGTCATGCATGACCCTCTGCCACCCCATCGGGGAGACGGATGGCGGGAGGATCGTGCCTTGCTCCGTGTCGATCTCGATTGTCTGGAACCCGCGCGGATTGTCCGGTGTACGCGGCCCCGCGACGCGCACACTCGCCGGCGCGCCCGGCGCGCCAGATGGAACGTACTGCAACACCGCCGCGCCCTCGGGCGCAGCCGTGCGCGCCAGCGCGATCGTGCGGTCGATGTCGGTGGGAATCGCCGCGCCGATCTCCGCCGGCAACGGATGCACCGCCATCAACGCGATCCCGGTCACGCCCAGGATCGCGGCGGGAATGCCGACCATCAGCCCCACCCACAGGTGGATCGTGCCGAAAGTCTTCTTCACAGTCGCGTTCATGCTTCAGCCCATCGCCGCAAAAGATTGTGATACGTGCCCGTCAACTGAACGAGCGCGGTCGGGTCCGCGTTTGTCGCCGTCAGCTTGCGGATCGAGGTGTCGAGGTCGAACAGCAGCGTGCGCGCGCCGTCGTCGCGCACCATGCTCTGGATCCAGAAGAACGACGCCAACCGCGCGCCGCGCGTCACCGGCACCACGTAGTGCAGGCTGCCCGCCGGATAGAGGATCAAGCTGCCCGCGGGCAGCTTGATCTTGTGGGCGCCGTAAACATCGTCGATGACCAATTCGCCGCCGTCGTAGTCGCCCGGCGCCGTGAGGAACAGCGTTGCCGACATATCCGTGCGGATGCGGTCCATCGTGCCCTTGATCTGGCGCACCGCATTGTCGACATGGGTGCCGAAGGATTGCCCGCGTTCGTAGCGATTGAACAACGGCGGGAACACGCGCCGCGGCAGCGCCGCCGTCATGAACAGCGGGTTGCGTTCCACCGCTTTCAACACGACCTCACCGAGTTCGCGCGTCAGCGGATGATCTTCGGGCAGCTGGGTGTTGTCCTTGGCTTTGGCGGACTGATGGCCGGCGGTAATGCGGCCATCCACCCAGGGCGCGGAGGAAAGCCGCTCACGCATGTGAGCGACCTCCCCCGCCGTCAGAAAATCCGGGATCGGAACGAGCATGCCCGACTCAGAACGTGTAGCTGGCGGTGGCGATCACCGAGCGACCTTCGCCCGGCGTGGCCCAACCATTGTTGCGGATACGCACGTAGTACTCTTTGTCGAGGATGTTGTTGGCGTTGACCTGCACGCCCAGCCGGTCCGTGATCTGGTAGCCGACCATCGCCTTGTGGGTCCAATAGCCCGCCGTCGTGAACAGCGGCGCCGCCGTCGTCAGGTACCAACGGCCCTGATAGTTGGCGCCGTAGCCCACCGTCCAATCGCCAAGCCGATAGGTCGTCCACAGGTTGACGGCGTGATCCGGCACGTTGCCGAGTTCATTTCCCCGCTGCGGGTCGACTACGCCCCGATTGATCGAGAATAGATCGATGCTGCGCAGGATCTTGGTCTTGAGATAGGTGTAGTTGGCGAACACCGTCCATTCCGGCGTGATCGCTCCGGCGGCGCCCAAGGTGACGCCGTCGACCCGTGCGCTGCCGTCGAGCTGCTGCGCCGGCACGATCGGATCGTTCGACGCCACGCGGAAGTTGGTGCGCGCATTGCGGAACACGGCTGCGGTCAGCGACAGCTGCTTGTTCAGCACATCCCACTTCGTGCCGACCTCGTAGCTCTTCGCCGTCTCCGGCTTCACGCCGCAGGTGAGGGCCGTGCAGGACCCGTTCACCGAGGTCTTCGACGGCGACTTGGCGTTGCCGTAGGCGACATAGATGCTGCCGTTCTCCACCGGCTTGTAAACCAGGCCGGCGCGATAGGAGAACAGGTTGTCAACGTTCTTGAAGATCTCGGTCTGCGAAGTGAACACGTTGTTGGTGAACACCGCCGACGTGTAGGTGCCGTCGTTGTGCTCATAGCGCGCGCCCGCGTTCAGCTCGAAGTGCCGCGAGAGGCGGATGGTGTCGAACACGTAGACCGCCTGATTGTCGAGCGTGCCGTCCTGGCTCGCGGTCTTCACGAAGTTGATCGGCCCGCGATAGACGTTGTCCGGGTTGGCGATGTTCATATTCGCCAGCGTCGGGTTCGGCAGCACTCCGTTCGCATTGCGCAGCACGTTGCCGGTATCCAGATGGAACTTCTCCGAGGCGAATGACGCGCCGACAGCCAGAGTGTGCTGCAGCCCGCCGGTTCTGAACTGGGCGCGCAGGTCCGTCTGGTTGAAGAAGCCGGTGTTCTTGGTGTCGCGCACGTTCCCGCGCGGCCCGCTCGGCGTATAGAACCCCGTGGGCGTACAGGCAGCACCGGTCGCGACGTTGATGCCGCTCGCCAGGCACCACGTGCCCTGCGGCGGATCGACCACCGAGTACTGCTTCACGTTTTCGTAGCGCGTGAGATTGCGCAGCAGAATCCGGTCGGTGAACTCGTGCTCGATCTTCCCGGTCAGCAGATGCACGTTGATGCGCTGCTGATCGATGTTGCGGTAGCCGTAGTAGTTGCTGGAATCGACGCCCGGCAGCGGCCCGTTGTTGAAGGCGTTGCGGAAGTACGGCACGCCGTATTGCGGCACGTTGCTGTCGTGCTGATAGAAGTAATTGAGCGTGACGCGTGTCGGCTTTCCCAGGCCGAGCAGGATCGACGGTGCGACACCCCACCGCTTGAAGTCCTCCACGTCGCGGCCCGACACCTCATTGCTGTGGCCCATGGCATTGACGCGCACGGCAACCGTGTCGAACACCTGGTTGGTGTCGATCGTCGCGCGGTAATAGTTGTCGGTGCCGATCCCGCCGGTGACGGTGGTGAACGGGTCCGCCTTCGGGGTCTTGCTGGTGATGTTGATGTTGCCGCCGACCGAACCCGATCCGTTGTAGACCGAGTTCGAACCGTTGGTGACTTCCACCGAATCGATGTTGAACGGGTCCGAGCGCGTGTACTGCGCGCTGTCGCGGATGCCGTCGATGGTGATGTCCGTGCTGGCGGTGTATCCGCGCAAGGTCACGTTGTCGCCGTAACCGCCGCCGCCTTCGCCGGCGCCGAAGGTGATGCCCGGCACGGTCGAGAGCACTTCGCGCAAGGTCAGCAGGTTCTGCTCCTTGATCACCTGCTCGGGAATCACCGTGATGGTCTGCGGCGTGTCGAGCAGCGGCGCGGTGTACTTCGGCGATTCCACCTTCTCCGGCTTCACGCCCGAGGTGATGCCCTGGCCCTCGACGGACAGGGGCGCGAGCGTCATCGGCTCGGATTTCGGCTGGTTCACGTCTTGGGCCAGCGCCGGCCCGGCAATCATCAAGGCGAGAGCGGAAACGGCGGTCGTGCGTGCTGAAAAGCGGCTGGAAAAATAACGGTCGGCCCCTCGGCCAGAAATCGAACGCGACATCTAAAAGAACCCCTGGAGTTGCAAATGAGAGTCGTTCTTAATATCAGTTGGAGGGGTGAGCAAGAGCAAATGCGAGTAAGTCGCAATTGCGAATATTGAAATCGCGGCGTAAGGTCCGCGGCCTGGATCGAGGAAATCGTGATGAACGCGTCCGCCCGCCCCGAAGCCCTATCGCCTTCATTTGAATTGAGGTTCTCGCCGCCGGGCCGAACCCAGCCGGCCCTGGACGCCTTCCGGGCGGAATACGCCAGCGGCTACCGGCACGGCCGTTCGCGCTCGCGGATGGTCGCCATTGGGGCAGCCGTGCTGCTCCAGGCCGGGCTGATCTACGCCACCTTCCAGGGCCTCGGCGACGTGAAGGTGTCGGGTACCCTGGCCCCGCTGATGATGGTGGACGTGGTCCAGGAGACGAAGGTCCGGCCCGAGCCCCCGCCGCCGACAGCGCCGCGGATGCAGCCGCCCGAAGTGAGCACCATGGAACTACCCGAACTGTTGGTAGCGCCCTCGCCGAATCCCATCACCGTGGTCGCCCCAGACGCCAAGCCGCAGCCGCCCGCGCCGTCGCGCGGCTTTGGGAACGACAGCAAGGCCGCCATCGCCAGCTACCAGGGCATGCTCCTGGCCCACCTGGCCCGGAATAAGCAATATCCGGCGGCGGCCCGTGCACGCCGCCAGCAAGGCGTTGCCCTTGTGCGCTTCAGCATGGATCGGCGTGGCGTGGTGACGAACGTCGCGCTGGCGAAGTCCTCCGGCGCGGCTCTGCTCGACGGCGAAAGCCTCGATCTGCTGCGCCGCGCCAGCCCCCTCCCCGCGCCGCCGACGGAAGTCCCCGGCGACCCGGTCGAACTCGTGGTCCCGATCGAGTTCTTTATCCGCTGAGCCGTCGTATCTGAAAGATGCCGTCGTCCTTGGCCCACGCGCGCGTAGGCGCGCTTTCAAATAACAGCCGGCCTTCGGCCGGCAGGGCCGAGGACCCAGAGGTTTATGTTTTCTGTTTTGCGAAGCTGAAACCACAAACCCTGGATCCTCGCGGCCTAGCGGCCGCAAGGATGACGCGGCCACTCCGCTAGCCGGATCAAAATGCCAGCATCGGAAGCGCGAAAGCGCCGCTAGACTCGCGGCGCGATGTCTACAAGCGCCACCAATCCGGGCTGGAAAATTTCCGCGCGTATTCCGCGCGATAAAACGCGCGAGCCGACTCGCCAAATTTGCGTCTTTTTGCGCGTTCGCCCGCGCGTTACGTCAGTTCTTCAGCCGGTAGCCGGTCTTGAAGATCCAGGCGACAGTGACCAGGCAGATGCCGAAGAACAGCAGCGTCATGGCGAGGCTCAGTTCCACGCCCACGTCCGAGGTGCCGTAGAAGCTCCAGCGGAAGCCGCTGATCAGGTACACAACCGGATTGAACAGCGTGACCGTGCGCCACGCTGGCGGCAGCATGTCGATGGAATAGAACGCGCCGCCGAGGAACGTAAGCGGCGTGACGATCAGCATCGGGATGATCGACAGCTGCTCCCAGCCCTTCGCCCAGATGCCCAGGATGAAGCCGAACAGACTGAAGGACATCGACGTCAGCACCAGGAAGGCCATCATCCAGAACGGATGCAGCACCTGGATCGGCACGAACAGCGAGGCCGTCGCCAAGGTCACCAAGCCGATGATGATGGATTTCGTGGCGGACGCGCCGATGAATCCGATCACGAGTTCCATCGCGGAGACGGGCGCGGACAGCAGCTCATAGATGGTGCCGGTGAACTTCTGGATGTGAATCCCGAAGGAGCCGTTGTTGATGCTCTCCGAGAACAGCGACAGCATGATCAAGCCCGGCACGATGAACGCGCCGTAGCTGACGCCGCCGACGTCGCTCATGCGCGAGCCGATGGCCGCGCCAAACACCACGAAGTAGAGCGAGGTGGTGATCACCGGCGTCGCGATGCTCTGAAATGCGGTCCGCATGAAGCGGTGCATCTCGAAATAGTAGATCGACCAGATGGCGTGATGGTTCATCGCGCTGCTCCAGCCCCGGCTTTGTCTTTGTCCTTGTCGTGGACGAGATCGACGAAGATGTCCTCGAGCGAACTTTGGTCCGTATGGAGGTCCCTGTAGCCGATGCCAAGGTTGCCCATCCGCCGCAGCAGAGACGAGATGCCTTGCTGTTCCGTGTTTGCGTCGAAGGTGTATTCCAGCTCGTTGCCGCCGGCGCGCAAGGCTAGCTTCCATTCCGCCAGTTCGGCGGGGATCGTCTGCATCGGTTCCTGCAGCTGCAGGATCAGCACCTTGCGGCCGAGCTTCTTCAGCAGCGTGGTCTTGTCCTCGGACAGGATCAACTCGCCGCGCGTGATGACGCCGATGCGGTCCGCCATCTCTTCCGCTTCGTCGATGTAGTGGGTGGTGAGGATGATGGTCACCCCCTGCTCCCGCAAGCCCCGCACCAGCGCCCACATGTCGCGGCGCAGTTCCACGTCCACGCCCGCGGTGGGCTCGTCCAGGAACAGGATCTCGGGTTCATGCGACAGCGCCTTGGCGATCATCACGCGGCGCTTCATGCCGCCAGAAAGCGTCATGATCTTGTCGTTGCGCTTGTCCCACAGGGACAAGTCGCGCAGCACTTTCTCGATGTGCGCCGGATTGCGCGGCTTGCCGAACAGCCCGCGGGAATACGTGACCGTCGAGATCACCTGCTCGAACATGTCGACATGAAGTTCTTGGGGCACCAGGCCGATCTTCATCCGCGCCGCGCGGTACTCGCGCTGGATATCGTGGCCGGCCGCCACCACCGTCCCCGAGCTGGGCGTGACGATGCCGCAGACGATATTGATCAGCGTGGTCTTGCCCGCGCCGTTCGGACCCAGCAGCGCGAAGATCTCACCCTTCTGAATCTCCAGGCTGACGCTCTTCAACGCCTGCAAGCCGGAGGCGTAGGTCTTCGTCAGGTTGGAAATCGAAAGAACCGCCGCCATCTCGATATTTCCCCCACCTGTCACCCCGGCCAAGCGAAGCGCGAGCCGGGGTCCAGGGTATCAATCACAGTGGTGCGTTGGGCTCCTGGACCCCACATCGCGCCGCTTCGCGGCTTGTGCGGGGTGACAAACAGGGGGACCACGTCACCTGATCGTTTCTCAGCCGCGCGGAGCCTCATGGAGAAAGCGCGTCCGCACCGTGCCGTCGATGGCGGCGAGTTCCTTGCGGATGCCCATGCCGACTTCGACGCGGCCGATCACGTCCGTCACCACATAGCCGATGTCGCCGTCGGTGCGCAGGAACTGGCCGGAGATGTTGATCTTCCGGCGCGAGAACACTTCCGCGATCCGGGACAGCACGCCGGGCGTATCCCGGTGGATGTGCATGAAGCGTGTCGCGTTCTCTTGCTGCGGCAGCTGCACTTCCGGAAAGTTCACTGCGCCGAGGGTGGAGCCGTTATCGGAATACTTCACCAGCTTCTCGGCCACTTCGCCGCCGATATTGGCTTGCGCCTCTTCGGTCGAGCCGCCGATGTGCGGCGTGAGGATCACGTTGCGCATGCCCTGCAGGGCGCTCTTGAACTTCTCGGTTTCGTCGGCGGGTTCCTTCGGGAACACGTCCACCGCCGCACCGGCGATGTGGCCCGACTTCAGCGCCTCGGCGAGGCTGTCGATCTCGACCACCGTGCCGCGCGCGGCGTTGATGAAGAAAGCGCCCTTCTTCATCTTCTTGAACTTCGCGGCGGTCATCATGTTCTTTGTCTGCGCCGTCTCCGGCACATGCAGCGTGATCACGTCGGACATCGCCAGCAGCTCATCGAGCGAGTCCGTACCCCGCGCGTTGCCGAGCGCGAGCTTTTCCACCACGTCGTAGAAGCGCACCTGCATGCCCATCGCCTCGGCGATGATCGAGAGCTGCGTGCCGATGTGACCGTAGCCGACGATGCCGAGCGTTTTGCCGCGGATCTCGCGGGCGCCCTTCACAGACTTGTCCCAGGCGCCTTCGTGCGCACCCCAGGACCGCTGCGGGACGCCGCGGAACAACATGATGATTTCAGCGAGCACCAGTTCCGCGACCGAGCGGGTGTTGGAATACGGCGCGTTGAACACCGGCACGCCCAGCTTCTTGGCGCACTTGAGGTCGACCTGATTGGTGCCGATGCAGAAGCAGCCGACGGTGAGCAGCTTCGGGGCCGCGTTCAGGATGTCCTTGGTCAACTTGGTCCGCGAACGGATACCGAGAATATGGACATTCTTCACCTTGGCGATGAGTTCGTCGGCATCGACGGCGCCCGCCACGGATTCGATATTCGTATATCCATTGCGCTTGAACAGGTCGACCGCGCTCTTGTGGATATTTTCCAGCAGCAGGATCTTGATCCGGCTCTTCGGAAGCGAGAGTTTCTCCACAGGCGTTTCGTCCCTGGTATGGTGAGGGGCGCTAAGTAGCACACCCCGGAAGCCCCGCGAAAGTGCGGGCTTATGCAATATTGCAACGCAGAGGAGCGTTATGGCCGGCCAGATCGAGCAGCACCTCAAAACCCTCGGACTTTCGGTCCCGACCGCTTCGACGCCCGTGGCCAATTACGTGCCCTGGGTCCGTACAGGCGCGCTGGTGTTCGTCTCCGGCCAGATCCCCCTGGAAAACGGCACCGTCGCCTCCCAGGGCATCGTCGGGAAGGACCTGACCACCGAACAGGCCTATGCGGCGGCCAAGCTGTGTGGCCTGAACCTGATCGCCCACGTGCGCAATGCCTGCGACGGCGACCTGGATCGGGTGAAACGGGTGGTCAAGCTCACCGGTTTCGTCGCCTGCACGGCGGGCTTCAGCGAGCAGCCCCAGGTCATCAATGGCGCCTCCGACCTGATGGTGCAGGTGTTCGGCGACGCGGGCCGCCACTCCCGCGCGGCCGTCGGCGCGCCGGCTCTGCCCCGCGGGGCATCGGTCGAGGTGGAGGCTGTGTTCGAGATCGCATGAACGGTTCGGACCAGGACGAACTGACGCTGAAAGTCGTCGGCGGGGTCGATCAGGTCCCGGCCGCGGATTGGGACGCCTGCGCCTCCGCCACGCCGGAGACGATCAATCCGTTCGTGCGGCATGCCTTCTTCAGTGCGCTGGAGGACTCAAAGTCCGTCAGCATTAAGACCGGCTGGAAGGCGCAGCACCTGTTGCTCTACGGCACGGACGGAACCCTGGTCGGGGTCGCGCCGCTCTACCTGAAAAGTCATTCCTACGGCGAATACGTCTTCGACTGGAGCTGGGCCGAGGCCTATCAACGCGCGGGCGGGCGCTACTACCCGAAGCTCCAATGCGCCGTGCCGTTCACGCCGGTGACGGGCCCGCGCCTGATGGTGCGGCCCACACTGCCGGAGGCACAGCGGGCCAACCTGCAGCGCACCCTCGTTGCCGGGCTGGTGGAACTCGCGCGCCAGCTCAAAGTGTCCTCGCTCCACGTCACGTTCCCGACGGACACAGAAGCCGAGATCATGAGCGATGCGGGCCTGCTGCCACGCATCGGTCAGCAGTATCACTGGAAGAACGACGGCTACGGGAGTTTCGACGACTTTCTCGCCGCCCTCTCCTCGCGCAAGCGCAAGAACATCCGCAAGGAACGCGAGGTCGCGAACGCGCACGGCATCGAAATCCTGACCCTGGTCGGCAAGGA
Organism: Rhodospirillaceae bacterium; assembly: GCA_965279655.1. Classification (GTDB taxonomy): domain Bacteria; phylum Pseudomonadota; class Alphaproteobacteria; order Rhodospirillales; family Rhodospirillaceae; genus SCTM01. The sequence continues at coordinate 785,715 of OZ257255.1, read as the reverse complement.
GATCACCACCGAACACTGGGACGCGTTCTTCCAGTTCTACATGAGTACCTCCGACCGCAAGTGGGGGCAGGCCTACCTCGAGCGCGGCTTCTTCGATCTGCTCAGCGAGCGCATGGGAGAGTCGGTGGTGCTGATGATGGGCCGCCAGGACGGCCGCTGGGTCTGCGGCGCCATCAATTTCAAGAGCCACGACACGCTCTACGGCCGCAACTGGGGCGCGATCGTCGACCTGCCCATGCTGCACTTCGAGGTCTGCTACTACCGGGCGATCGACTACGCGATCGCCAACAAACTCGCCTGGGTGGAAGCCGGCGCCCAAGGCCAGCACAAGATCCAGCGCGGCTACCTGCCCCGGGCCACCTACTCCGCCCACTGGATCGCCGATCCTGGACTGCGGGACGCCGTCGCCCGTTATCTGACCGCGGAGCGGGAATCCGTCGCGGAAGACATGGAAGCCCTTACGGAATTGGGTCCTTTCCGCCGGGAAAATCAGTCTCCCTAGCCCTGACCGGTGCTATACTTTCCGCTTCACGGAGGAGCAAAACCCATGGCTGACACCAAGAAGCGCGAAGATTACACCGTCGACCCGATTAGAAGCGGCGTCGAAAAAGAAGTCATCACCGGCAACCCGCACATCGACAATCTGATGACCGTGGTGGTCGCCCTGGGCGCCGAGTTGTGGGCGTCGAAGCGCCGCGAGGCCGTGCTGGAAAAGATGCTCGAGGAAAAGGGCGTCATCAATCGCGCCAAGCTGGAGGCTTACCGCCCCACCAAGACGGAAGAAGTCGCCGAGGATGAATCGCGCGACGCTTTCATCAAGCGCGTCTTCTCCACCTTCACCCGCAACATTTAAGGCGAGGACGCACACATGTTTAATCGCCGCACCGCCTTCGCCATTCCGGCCGCTGCCGCTGCCGCCGTGAGCGCCGTCACCAGCAAGGTCGCAGCCGCCGCGACCGCCGTGAAAGACATCAAGCTCGACGTGAGTTCCGACAAGGAAGCCAAGCGTCACGACGTCCACACCGAAGACCTGGACCTGAACAGCGCCCAGGCCTTCCTCACCGGCTTCCGCAAGTATGTCGCCCGCAACGTCAGCCCGATCGCACGTGGGCGCGCCGAGGCCTACCTCGCCTCCAAGGGCGTGACGAAAGACAAGGAAATGTCCTCGTCGGAAGCCTATGCCTTCATGCTCGGCGACCCGGTGTACGCCTGGGCGTCACGCCTGAGCGTCACCACCCAGCAGCTGACCTGGCACACCTTGCTCGAGCACTATCATCGCAAGGCCGACCACTACCTCACCGAAATGGAAAAGGCCGACAAGGCCGGCCCCGGCACGCTCGAACTGAACCCGAACCTGCAGATGCCGGAATACACCAAGCATGAGATCCACATTCAGCCGGGCGGCTATGTGGGCGATGCGTTCGCCGGCCACGTCTACCACTCCGGCACGAAGAACTTTTATCAGGAAGAGAACGACCACGACGAAATCCACGCGTCGCTGGCGAATGAACTTCGCCTGCCGGCGGACGGCAAGGTCACCCGCATCCTCGATCTGGGCTGCGGCATCGGCCAGCTGACCACCGCCTGCAAGGATCGCTTCCCGCAGGCCGAAGTGTGGGGGATCGACGTGGGCGGCCCGATGGTGCGCTACTCGCACCTGCGCGCCACCAAGATGAACAGCGAAGTGCACTTCGCCCAGCGTTTGGCCGAGGACACCAAGTTCCCGGACAACCACTTCGACATCATCACCTCCTACATCATGTTCCATGAAGTGACCCAGGAGGCTTCCCGCAAGATCATCGCGGAAGCGCACCGCATCCTGCGTCCGGGCGGCGTGTTCATCCCGTACGACTTCGTCATGCCGCCGAAGGAACAGGATACCGCTGCCGGTCGTCGTGGCACTGGCGTGATGGCCGCGGCAGGCAGCTATGCCGGTAGCCGCATGAACGGCGAGCCGTTCATCCCGCAGCAGTCGGTCATGAACTTCCCGGAAGAGATGCGCAAAGTCGGCTTCACCACCGCCCGCGATTTCGCACCGGTGCGCGCCGGCAAGCCCTTCACCTTCCCGACCCTGGTCGCGACCAAGACCGCCTAGGGGCTCTTATCTTTCGAGACAAAACGCCGCGGCTCACCCCGCGGCGTTTTACTTTTCAGTCGGCTTGCGAGAATCGTTGAACACACGCTGCTCCCTCGGGAGCACTTGAAAGTCTGCGGAGCTAACGAACTTCTCGTGCCACAGCAGACGGTCCACCCCCACCACGTGGAAGGTGCCATCGAACCCGTGAAAGATGCGCCCGTCCTGATCCGGCCGGTACAGCGACCAGATGTCGTTGTCCGTCACGCCCAGCAGGGGGAACTTGTCCCGGCGCACGAAGATCGCATTCCCCTCCGTACAAACCGCGAGTTCATAACCCTTCTGCCGACCAAGACGGATCAGCGCGAGCAGCGAACATCCCTGATTCACTTCGAAGGACTTGTCCTGAACGAAGACCACGTCATTGGGAATGCTGGGATTCATTTCGATCACCACGATCTCAGGCGTGTACTGCGTCAAGGATTCCCAGATGTAGTAGTCGTTCCCGTCGATATCGATGGAGAGCACGCCAAAGGACTTTGGCGCTTCTTCTTCAGCAAGGATCTGATCGAGCCGATCGTCGCCCGTGAAGTTCACGAAGCGGTTGGCGTAGGAAACCTTCGGGAACCCGCGATAAGTCGCCATCAGCTTGGTGAACTTGTCCGGGTCGGCCTCGATCATCAGCCCCGCCCAGCCGTGGCTCTTCAGCAGGTTGTTGCAGTTGGAATGAAGCACGCCGTCCCACGCGCCGAACTCGACGCAGTATTTGTCCGCGGGCTTAATGACCTCGATGATGTGCTCGATGATTCCGTCTTCGCCGAATTGGGACGTCACGTTGCGCATATAGCGCAGCAGCGGCGACGAAATCGCGCGGCGCGGCTCAAGCTCAAGGATCACGATGTAAAACCCAAATTTCCTGGATTGAGCCGGCGGTCCGGATCGAGCACGTCCTTCATCTCCGTGAGCAAACGCCAGGCTTGCGGATCGAGCGACTCCTCGAAGCGGTAGAACTTGGCGACCTGCACGTGCAAGGCGCCGAGATCGAAGAAGAAGTCCCGCAACTCGCGGCGGATTTGTTGGGCGTAGGCCCGCGCCGACGGGTTGGGCGGCAGGGAACGAAACTTCGCCGCTTCGTCCGCACCGAGATGGCGCAGGTGCAACTCGCTGACCTCGTCCACCCAATAGATGCTGGGCTCGCACATGAAGGTGCCGCTGCCGTAGTTGGTCATGTAGGATTCCCACATGCCGTGACGAGTCATCTCGGCTTTGCGATCCGCGAAGAACTTTTGAACGGCAGTCGCTATCTCCACCGCGCGGCTGAGGGGCCAAAGCGAATTGGTCGGCACCCAACGCTGGCCGTCTTTGCCCAGGAACCCGCGCACGGAATAGCCCCGCGCCGCCATGGCGCGCGGCAGGAAATTCGCGATCTCGCGGGCGCGCCTCAGGCAGATCTTGCGGGCGATCTCCATCCCATCCTCGGCCGCCTGCTCGGTCAGGCCTTCGGTGGAGAGATGCAGCGACCACTTCACGCCTTCCATGAAGTTGGCGTTGGCCGCCATCTTCATGGAGTCCTTCAGGCCCGACAGCAGCGTCGGCCCGGACGTGGTGACATCGCCAAGCGTCTTGATCGCTTCCTTGAAGCCCACCTTCACCGAATTCTGGCTCTTGAAGGGATCGAGGCCGACGCGACGGGTCACAAAGTCGTAAGGCCCCAGTTCGATCATGGTAGCGACCATGTCTTCGTAGGTCTCGAAGGCGAACGAGCCATGGGCTTCGCCGGACAATTTCTGCGTCAGCTGCAGTGCAGCCGCGGTCTTGATGCCAAAGGCGCCCGTGTCGCCCAGGAACACGCCGGTGAGGTCTGGGCCATAATCGCGATAGAACGGCGCCGCGCCGCCGTGACTCTCACGCCGCCCCCAGGATCCGGTCCGGAGTACCATGCCGTCCGCCCGCACGACTTCCAGTCCCAGGATGCCTTTGTTGCCGGACGGCACGCCCTGCGCCATGGCGCCCCCCACGGTGGAGTAGATGCCGGAGAACGGCGCGCCGAAGACCACCTTCATTCCATGTGGTTTCAGGGCTTCGGTCACGTCCGCCCAGGTGCAGCCGGCGTCGGCGATAACAAAGCGGTCGGTCGCGTTCACGGCGCGCACCTTGTTGAGACGCCGCAAGTCGAGGATCACCGCTCCCGGCACGGTCGGCACGTAGCCCTTGGTGTAGGACATGCCGCCGCCGCGGGTGTAGAGCACAGCGCCTTGCGCCGCGGCCGCCTTCACGCAGGCGGCCACCTCTTCGGTCGTGCTTGGCCGCACCACCAAATCGGCGATCCTTGCGTCTTCCCAAAAGAAGACGTCGTTGGACATCACCTTGCGTTCGGCGAGATCGGCGATCACGTTCGCCGCGCCGACACAGGCAGCAAAGGCGTCAGCGATCGTGGTGTTCGGAGCTGGTTCCGCCACGGGTGGTCCCCTTCGCGTGGACGTCAGAAAGTACGGTTCTTGATCTCCATCGGCTGCCCGCCGTCGTCAAGCGCGACATAGACGAACGTCCCACTGGTGACGTGCTGCGGCACGGTGTTGCGCGGCGAGCGCACCCAGGTCTCTATAAGGATTGAGATCGAAGTCCGCCCGATCCGGGAGATGCGCGTATAGCAGGTGACTTCATCGCCCACGTTCACCGGTTTGTGGAACTTCATCCCCTCCACCGCCACGGTGGCGAGGCGCGAATTGGTATGACTGTAGGCATGCAGCGCGCCGGCCATATCCATCTGGCTCAGGACCCAACCGCCGAAGATATTGCCCTCCGCGTTGGCGTCCTTGGGCATGGCCATGACGCGAAGGGAGATTGCCCCCTCCGGGGCCTTGGGTTGTGGCGTCTCTGGCATGCACGATCCCCTTGCGAACACAAGATGTTGTGAACGGCGCGGATAGGCCATACTTTCTGCGGCCCGTCACCCCTGCGCAATAGACCACCATGGCCGACCTTTTCCAACCATCCGGACCCAAGAAAAAAGCCAGCCCTGACAAGGGGAAGGCCGAACAGAAGGGTGGCTATACCGCCAAGGACATCGAGGTCCTGGAGGGGCTGGAGCCCGTCCGGCGGCGCCCAGGCATGTATATCGGCGGCACGGACGAGCGTGCCATGCACCACCTCATCGCCGAGGTGCTGGATAACGCCATGGACGAAGCTGTCGCGGGCTACGCCACCACCATCGAAGTGTCGCTGGAACCGGACGATGTCGTTGTCATCCACGACAACGGCCGCGGCATCCCCATCGATCCCCACCCCAAGTTTCCAAAGAAGTCCGCGCTTGAAGTCATCATGACCACGCTGCACTCCGGCGGGAAATTCTCCGACAAGGTCTACCAGACGTCGGGCGGCCTGCATGGCGTCGGCGTCAGTGTCGTGAACGCGCTGTCGAGCGAACTCACCATCGAGGTGGCGCGCGAGAAAGTTGCCTGGAAGCAGGAGTTCAGCCGCGGCTTGCCGAAAAGCAAGCTGATCAAGCTGGGCCCCGTAAACCGTCGCGGCACCACCGTGCGCTTCAAGCCAGACACAAAAATCTTCGGCGACAGCGCCCACTTCAATCCGGCCACTGTCTACCGCATGGTGCGCTCCAAGGCCTACCTGTTCGAGGGCGTGCGCGTCCGTTGGGCTTGCGACAAGAGTCTCCTCAAGGGCGACGAGACCACACCGGCGGAAGACGAACTGCACTTCGAGAACGGGCTGACCGACTATCTCACGAGCGTGTTGAATAGCCGCAAACGGCTCATCGATACCTTCTTCGACGGACGCGCGGACTTTCCGGACAAGGAAGGCAAGGTCGAGTGGGCGATCTGTTGGCCCGACGATGAAGAAGGCTTCTTCAGCTCCTATTGCAACACCATTCCCACGCCCGAAGGCGGCACCCACGAGCAGGGCTTGAAGAGCGCCCTCCTCCGCAGCCTCAAGGCCTATGCGGAGATGACCAACAAGAAGGGCGTGGGCAACGTTTCGGGCGAAGACCTCTGGGGCGGCGCCTGCATGATGCTGTCGGTTTTCGTCAAGGAACCGCAGTTCCAGGGGCAGACCAAAGAGAAGCTGGTCTCCGTGAATGCCCAGCGGCTGGTCGAGAACGTTCTGAAGGACCACTTCGATCACTGGCTTTCGGGGCATCCCACCAACGCCGACACCCTCGTCGAGACCGCGGTCGCGCGTGCCAACGATCGCATCCGTAAGAAGCAAGACCAGGACATGTCGCGGAAATCCGCGACCAAGAAACTGCGTCTGCCGGGCAAACTGACCGATTGCACACAGTCGAACCCCAAGGGCACGGAACTCTTCATCGTCGAAGGCGATTCCGCGGGCGGCTCCGCCAAGCAGGCGCGGCGGCGCGATACGCAAGCCGTGCTTCCCTTGCGCGGCAAGATTCTGAACGTCGCCTCGGCGTCCGACGACAAGTTGCGGGCAAACCAGGAGCTACAGGATCTGATCGAGGCGATCGGTTGCGGCGTCCGTGACCGCTATGACGAGAGCAAGCTCCGCTACGAGAAGATCATCATCATGACGGACGCCGACGTGGACGGCGCCCACATCGCCAGCCTGCTGATGACGTTCTTCTATCGCGAGACGCCGGAACTGATCAAAAACGGCCACCTGTTCCTTGCGCAGCCGCCGCTCTATCGGCTCAGCCACAAGGACAAAACCATCTATGCGATGGACGATGCGGACAAAGAACGCATCATCAAGAACGACTTCGACGCCCGCAGTAAGATCGATGTCAGTCGATTCAAAGGTCTCGGCGAAATGCCGCCGGGCCAGCTCAAAGAGACCACCATGGATCCGAACAAGCGCACCTTGCTTAGGGTGGTGCTTGCGGGTGACGACGCGAAGAGCGAGCAGCGCGCGACGGACAGATTGGTGGAGCGGTTGATGGGCCGCAAGCCGGAGGAACGCTTCAAGTTCATCCAGGAACACGCCCAGTTCGCGACGGCGGCATTGGATATCTGAGCGCTTTACGAGTGAATTGCGGACGTTGCACTATACCCGCACAGCGGGAGGTGCCCAATGAACCGAGTGCTTGCGTTCCTCATCTCAGCGCTTTCCGCAATGCCTGCGGCTGCGCAGGACGAACAGTCCGAGAAGACCGAAATCTATGTCGACAACCGTCGAACCGAGGCGGTGACCATGCAATTCGCCGTCGGCCTCAAGTCCATGAGTTGGAAGGTGATGGAGCAACCGGTCGGCCCCGGCGAGGACCTTACCTATCGGTTTCCGGTCAATTTGCCGGCCTGCGAAAGTCTCGAGAAACTCGGAATCAAGGGCGTTGTGACGATCGTCGCGCCGAGCGGGATTGTCTGCCAGCAGGATGTTCGCCTGTGCAATGCCACAAAGTGGCAGGGCGATGTGCGGGAGCGCTGTGATTGGTTTGAAGGCGTCCGGTTGATCCCGTAACGTCGCTCAACGCGCGAATAGCACCGGAACATAGGTCAGGTACTCTTTCTCGACATCGGTGATGTCGCGACGGAGCATGAAGGCCAGCGCGCCCTCAACCTGGCTGCGACCCCGCTCCAACTCCGCCCAGATTTCGCGCGCGGTCCCAAGCTTGTCGGCATGACCGGCGCACTCAAGCAGCGCGACCCAAAACTCCAGGCCGCCGAAAACCGCCAGGGTCAGCGCCGAATCCCCGTGCTCGCACTTGCTGCGAAACACCTTCAGCTCCGCTGCATAGCGCAACAACTCATCCCGCTGGTCCGCGGTGGGTGGTGTGCCCGCCGCCAGGACTTCCGTCGGGAATGCCATCTCGACCTGACGCGTGGTCTCGAGCGTCTTCTTCGCCAGCAGAATGCGGGCCAATCCGCCGGCCAGCTGTGTGGGCGATTTCAAGCGCACCATGTCGAGGCCGTGCTCAATCTCCTGCTCGGAAGTCCGCACCACCGGCTTTTGCAATTTCCGGAACAGCGCGCGGAACAGCGCTCCGATCCCCGCCGGCTCGACCTGCCGGCGCGGCGTGAAAATGGCCTTGGCGTGCTGGTCCATGCCGCGCACGAGCGGCTTGCGACGCATCCGGTCGACGCGGCCTTCGCGCAGTCGACTGCTACCGTCGTTTTGTGATGCGGTCATAGACGATCCAACTTCCCACCGCCGGAACCTCGCCGATCTCTTTGCGGATCGCGTCGAAATACACGATATCCCACAACAGGATCGCCGGCAGTTGCTCGCGATACCGCCGCATGACGGTCCGAGTCAACTGCTGCCGTTCCGCCATGGACGCGGTCGATACGGCGCGTTCGACCGTCGGCATGATCTCATGGTCACAGTACCACGGGTACGGATTGAGACAGGAGTGCAACTTCAGGGCGCGTAGGGAGTCGAGCGACGGGGCCGTCCCGTAATCCACGGCGAAGGCCGAGCCGGTGAAGACATCCTTGCTGCGCATGGCGACGCTCAGCTGCGTGAGGGGAATGCCCCGGACTTCCATCTTCACCCCGACCTGCGCCAGATCGGCGGCGATCTGCTGGAATATGCCGCTGTCGGAGACACCGCTTCCCGGCACGGCTTCCAATACGAAGCTGAACCCATTCTCGTAGCCGGCTTCCTTCAGCAACGCCCGCGCCTTGGCGGGATCGTACGGAATGGGCTTCAGCTCTGGATCGTAGCCATTGGCATTCGGCGGTGTGAACTGGCTCGCGGGATTCATCATGCCGTGGAACATGACCTCGGCGATGCGCTTGCGATTGACCGCGTAGTTGAGCGCCTGACGCACCTTCAAATCGCGCAGCCGTGGATCCTTCTCGATATTCAGGATCACCGCGAAAACGCCCGTCCCCGGCTCCGGCTGCAGACGGTGGCCGTCTGCTTCCAAGACGGCCTTGTCCTCGGTCTGCATCGAGACCGCGATATCGATGCTGCCGGACAAGACTCCTTGAAGCCGCGCGGCGCCGTCCGGCAAGGCCACGATCTCCAGCCGCTCAACTTTCGGGGGACGCCAGGACTGCTTGAAGGCCGACATGGTGATGCGGGAGGCCGCCCAGTTCTCAACCTTAAACGGGCCGGTGCCGACGGGGTTCTTCGCGAATTCCTGCGGCCCTAGGCGCCGCCACGCGTCCGGCGCGGCCATGCGCAGGGCGGAGACTTCCCGCGCCAGCATCGGATCGGGCGCGTTGGTCGTGATCTCCACTTTCAGCGGACCGAGGGCGCGCGCGGACTTCAAGGCGGAGAGTTCCTGCTTGATGATGTCCGCGTTCGCTGCCGGCGATTGAAGATACGTCACGGCATTCACGACAGCGTCCGCGGTGAACTTCTCGCCGTTGGAGAACATCACGTCGGGGCGAAGGTCGAATTCCCACGTCGTATCGCCGGTCTGCTTCCAGGCAGTCGCGAGCCAGGGCTTCACCTCGCCTTTCCCATCTACGAACGTCAGGGCGTCGAAAATCGCCGTGAACGTGTAGATGGTCGGCAAATTCGACAGGTAGTACGGATGGCCCTGCGCGCGCGGGAGACCGACCACCGCCACGGTCAATGTGTCGGCAGCGGCCCAGGCCGGTGCCGCTGTCAGGAGAATCCACGCCGTGAAAAGGATGCGCTGGAAAGTCATTCACCGATCTTAGCGCGCCCGATAGAATGCCGCCAATGATGCGGCTCCTTACCATCGTTTTCGTGATGTTCGCCTTTGTCTTCAACGGGGGCGCAGCCACGGCCGCAGAGGGGACATTCCGGATCGGCTTGGTCGCCTTCCCGCCCGCCGGCCCGGACCCGCGCAAATCCGTCAGCGCCATCGGGGTCTATACCTGGTCGCCGATGCTGGAGGCGCTTACCGCCTTCTCCGAGAAAAGCGAACTGATGCCGGAACTGGCGGTGTCCTGGACCGCCACCAGCCCCCGCACCTGGATCATCAAACTGCGGTCCAATGTTCAGTTCTCCAACGGCGCACCGATGGATGCGGCGGCCGTGGCGGCGAATGTCGCGTGGCTGCTGACGCCGGAGGGGCGGACCTCCGTGGTGGGGCGCTCGATCGACTCGCTCAGTGGCGTAAAGTTCATCGATCCGCTGACCGTTGAGATCTCCACCAGCACCCCGAACGCGATCCTGCCGCGGGAACTCGCCACCCTTTACATCGTCGAGCCCAAGCAGTGGCAAACCTTGGGGCCGGAGGGATTCGCCAAGCAGCCCATCGGGACAGGCGCTTTTGTGCTCGAGAGTTGGGGCCCGGCGCGTATCAGCTATGTCGCGAACCCTAAGGCCTGGCGGCCGCCGAAGCTCGCACGGCTTGAGTTGCTCAATCTTCCGGACCTGACGCCGCGGGTGAATGCCATCCAAACTGGGCGTGTCGATGTCGCCATGGGCATGGGTCCGGACGAGTTGCCGCAGATCGAAGCGGCCGGTGGTCGTCTGCATCGCCGCGCGCCGATGGATGTCATGTCGATTGTGTTCGTCACCGGCGAAGGCAAACCGGCGGACGATATTCGCGTGCGGCAGGCGCTGAACTATGCGGTCAACAAGGAAGCGATTACGAAGATCTTGCTTCACGACCTCACGGAGCCGGCAAGCCAAGGCGCGGTGCGCGGGCTGTTCGGCTACGACGACACGCTGAAACCATACCCTTACGATCCGGCGAAGGCGCGCACGCTGCTGAAGGACGCCGGCTTTGAGAAGGGCTTCACGCTGAACACCGAGATCATCATCTCTCAGAACGCCAATGACGCGGCGGCCTATCAGATGATCGCCAACGATCTTGCCGCGGTCGGCGTGAAGATGAACCTGACGCCGATCCCCCTGCCTCAGATGATGAAGGTCATCAACGCCGGCGAATGGCGCGGGGATTCGTTCAGCCAGATCTGGGGCGCGATCCCAACCTTCGATCCGCTGCGTACCTTGCGGCTGCAATCCTGCCTGTGGCCAAAGCCTTGGTACTGCGAGAAGACATCCACGGAAAAACTGAAAGCCGCGCTCGCGGAGTTTGACCCCGCAAAACGTGAAAGCCTGATCAAGGACCTGATGCGCCACTATCATGACCAGGCAACGGCGCTGTTCCTTTACGAACTGCCGGTGCTCGACGCCGTCAGCAAACGCGTGCGCAACTACGACCCGCAGCGCAGCCGGATCAACTACGAGGCCATCACGGTCAACTAGGGATCGGCGCCCACGCGGCAGAGCTTGATGCCGCGGTTCGCGCCCGTGAACAGACTCTGCAACGTGTCGGGCATCTTCTCGAGCCCTTGCTCCACGTCTTCGGCTGGGTTCATGCGCCCGGCCTGATACCACTCGCGAATCTTGTCCTCCGCTTCACCCCAGCGCGGGGCGTAGTCGAACACGAAGAAGCCTTCCATCCGTGCGCGCCGGCGCAGGAGGTTGGTGTAGTTCTTCGGGCCCGGATGCGGTGTTGCCGCGTGGTCGGTGGAAATGAACCCGCAAATGACGACGCGCGCGTTCAATGCCATGTGGTTCAGACAGGTATCCAGAATCTCCCCGCCGACATTGTCGAAGTAGACGTTCAAGCCCTCCGGGCACAGTTCTGTCAGCCTCTGATCCACGTTGTCGGTGCGGTAATTGATGCAAGCGTCAAAGCCGAGCGTATCTGTCACCCAGGCGCACTTCTCCGGCGTGCCGGCGATGCCGATCACCCGCGCGCCGAGGACCTTGCCGATCTGCCCCGCCGTGGCGCCAACGCCGCCGGCCGCGGCGGAAACCACCAGAACGTCACCCGCCTTCAACTGACCGACGTCGAGAAGTCCGAAGTATGCGGTCGCACCGGTGCCGCCGAGAATGCCGTTGTGGAGCGTGTAGGGTTTCACAGGATGGCGAATCTTCAGGATATCGAAGATGCCACCGGCGATCGGGTTGGGCGTCAGGGCGGCATACTCCTGCCAGCCGGTCGAGGCGCTGACGATATCGCCGGCCGCGAACGCATCATGATGCGAGGTGATCACCTCGGCCACGGACCGCCCGCGCATGACGTCGCCAACCCGCACCTTCGTGTGCATGCTGCGGTCCAGCGAGATGTAGCTCCGCTGCGCGGGAGAGGTGCCGATGACGAGCGTCCGCACGAGCACCTGGCCCGGCCCCGCCTCCGGCATGGGCCCTTCGCCGAAGGTGAACACCTCCCGGCTCGGGACTTCCCCCGACGCGAGGTGCCGCGACAACCGCCATTGCCGGTTCAATTGGCTCATCTTTTCTCCCATCTCCAGAAGCGGCAGGGTAAGGTTCCAGCCCCTGGGGGGAAAGGGCCGAAATCCCGATGCCGACCGTGTTGATCACCGGGGCCAATCGCGGCCTTGGGCTGGAGTTCGCGCGTCAGTACGCCGCCGACGGTTGGCGCGTGCTGGCCTGCTGCCGCTCCAACAAGAATGCGCCAGAACTGGGGGCCATTCAGGGCAACGTGACGATCCATGATCTGGACGTCGGCGACTTCGCCGCCATCGAACGCCTCGCCAAGGAACTCACGGACATTCCCATCGATGTCCTGCTCAACAACGCGGGCACCTTCGGGCCCAAGCCGAAGGCGGATAACAATCCGGCGCAGGTGTTCGGCCACCTCGACTACGACGTCTGGCAGCAGGTAATCCGCATCAACACCTTCGCGCCTATGAAGATGGCGGAAGCCTTCGTCGATCACGTTGCAGCGAGCGCGCAGAAGAAGATCGTGACGATCAGCTCGACCGAGGGCTCGATTGCGAAAACCCAAGGTGGAATCTACGCCTACAAAACCAGCAAAGCCGCCGTGAACATGGCGATGCGCAATCTGTCGTTCGACGTGAAGCCGCGTGGCATCGTGACCGCCAGCTTCTGCCCGGGCTGGGTCAAGACCCGCATGGGCGGCGCAACCGCGCCTTTAGAACCGGTGGAAAGTATCGCCGGTGTGCGCAGGGTGATCGACGGGTTGACGCCGGAGACGACGGGCCGATTCTGGCTCTACAATGGGGAAACCGTACAGTGGTGACGAAGTGAGCACAGTCGCAGAAGAAAGCGCCGCCGCAGCGGCCCCCGCCCCCGTCGCCTGGCCGAACCCGCGCTACGCCTGGTACGTGATGGCGGTCATCATCGTCGCCTATTCCTTCGCGATCCTCGACCGGTCCATCATCGGCCTGATCGTGGCGCCGATGAAGGCGGACCTTCAGCTGACCGACGCGCAGATCGGGCTGCTGCAGGGCTTGGCCTTCGCGATCTGCTACACGACCTTCGGGCTCGTCGTCGGCTACATCTGCGACAAGACTGATCGCCGCGCCCTTCTGGCGCTCGGGATCTTCATCTGGAGCGTCGGCACCATCGTCTGCGGCTTTGCCGACAGCTTTGAGATGCTGTTCATCAGCCGCATCTTCGTCGGCCTGGGCGAAGCCTGTGCACTTCCCGTCTCGAGTTCGTTGATCGCCGACTACATGCCGCCGAAGTCTCGCGCCAAGGCCTACGGGCTCTTCATGCTGGGCGGCACCCTCGGCACAGCTCTCGGCTATCAGGTTGGCGGCCGGGCCGTCGGGATCGCGGAAGGTGTGCGTGCGTTCGCACCAGCCTTTATCGACAACCTGCACGATTGGCAGATCGCGTTCCTCGTGGCCGGTGTGCCGGGCATCTTCGTCGCGGCCGTCCTGTACCTGACAGTGCGCGAGCCGGTGCGTCGGGAGAAGAGCGCGTCGTTGGATCTCACCCTCAAGCCGATGTTCGACCACATGCGGCTGAATTGGGTCCCCTACACCTGCCTTCTGACCAGCACGGTCCTGAACGTCCTGTGCATCTATGCGCAGATCAACTGGGCGCCGACATTCATGATCCGAGTGTTCAAATGGACCCCGGAGGAGACCAGCAACTTCCTGCTGATCTCTTCGGTGATCGGCGCCACCAGCGCCTTCTCCGTCGGCTGGATGATGGCCTGGCTGATCGGCAAGGGCCGCGGCGATGCGCCCATGATCGCCTGCGGCATTCACGGGGCCTGTTCCTTACTCCTCGGGCCCATTGCTTATCTCGCGCCGAGCACGACCGTGATGGTCATCTTCTATCTGTCGCTCAGCTTCACCTCGAATTGGTCGACCTCGGCGGCGCTCATGGGCGTCAGCCAGATCACGCCGAACGAACTGCGGGGCAAGATGGTCGCCTTCTACACGATGCTGAGCGGACTTGTCTCCCTGAGCCTCGGGGCCTACCTGGTCGGTGTGCTGTCCGACAAGGTCTTCCCCGAAACCACGGGAATTCGCTTCAGTCTGGCAACGGTTTACGCGGGTTCCGGGGCATTGAGCTGCCTCCTGATCGTCCTGGGCCGACCCGCATTCCGTGCATCGGTCCAGCGGGCCTTGGCATGGACGGAACGGACATAATATATAGGGGCCGAATCACCCCTTGAGAGCCGAGCCCGACATGCCCGAAGCACCGTTGCCCGTCACCGACCCGGATTCGCTGTTCCGCCAGTCCCACGACGAATACTGCCGGACCCGGTTCACGAACACGCTCCTGAACCACGCCATGATGAACCTGCGCTACCAGGTGTGGGACAGCTATGAGCAGGCGGTGAAGCCGCAGTTCGTGAAGGCGAACGGCCGCGAACCGTCCGACAGCCGCGAGATCCTGGACGCGCTGCACGACAACACGTTTTTCCGGACCTACAGCGCGTTCCGCTACAACGCCCAGGAAATGGGCCCGCAGTCGGTTATCTCGGCCGTCGAGCGCGTGGCGCCACAGATCAACGAAGCCGTGCACGCCCAGATCGCCCACAACACCACGGGCGGCACCCTCCGGCTGAACCCGGACATGAAGTACCCGAAGTACATGACCGCCATCGACGCGCACCTGACGCCGGGCGGCTATTGGACCGAGAACGCCAAAGACGACGCGAGCCAGGCGATGATGTTGCAGGGCCGCCGCATCGCCGGCCCGGCCGTCAACCGCAAGCGCGACTTCGGCAACGTCGGCATGTCGGTCGGCACCTGGGTCAGCCGCGCGTTCCCCGACCTCAAGCCGCGCCGCATCCTCGATATGGCGACGCAGGAAGGCAAACAGATCTACGCCTACAGCCAGCTGTTTCCGAACGCGGAACTTCATGGCGTGGATATCGCCGCCCCATCCCTGCGCTATGGCCACGCCAAGGCGATCAATGCCGGCGTGGACATCCACTTCAGCCAGCAGAACTGCGAACAGCTCGACTACCCGGACGGTCACTTCGACCTGATCGTGTCGAGCTTCTTCCTGCACGAGATTGCTGTGCCGGCCACGAAGAAGGTGCTGGCGGAGTGCTATCGCCTGCTGGCCCCGGGCGGCGTCCTGGCGCATATGGAACTGCCGCCGCACAAGTCGTGCACCGCGCTCCAGAACGCGACGTTCGACTGGGACTGCCACTACAACAACGAGCCGCACTACGCGTCGTTCCGCAGCCAGGACTTCACGGCGCTGCTGACCGAAGCAGGCTTCGACCCGTCCCGCACTTTCGAGATCACCGTACCGGACACCGGCAGCTTCCCGCAGGACAAGTACGAGCAGTTCTTGAAGGGCGAAGTACAGGCCCCGTTCCATGGCCGCGGCGGCTGGTTCGTCTTCGGCGGACGGAAGTAGCCGTCAAAGCGGCTGCGACCCAGTGAAATTTCCCGAGTCGGAACCGCGATAGCCCGCGGGCTGCCGCGCGTTTTATCGCGCTAAATACGCGTGGAATTTCCCCGCCCTACAGCGCGTGAGGTTTTTCTGCACGATGTAAAAGAGCAGCCGTCAATTTTACGGCTGCTCCGGGAAACCGTCAAAGACTCGCGGTGTGTGCAGTTTCACATCGACAGCTTGGGATCGCCCGGGAGAACGATCTGCTAAGCCGACACCCGCCGAATATGCGCGGGCGTGAGCTGCTTCACGCTGGCGGCGCCGCATTGCATCACCATGTTGCGGGTCTCCGTGTGGATGATCTGCAGGACGCGCTCCACGCCCTCCTGACCGAAGGCGCCGAGGCCCCAGATGTAGGGCCGTCCGATTCCCACCGCCGCCGCGCCCATGGCCAACGCCTTCACCACGTCCGCGCCGCGCCGGAAGCCACTGTCGACGAATACCGGGATGCGCCCGCCCACGGCGGCGATGATCTCCGGCAACGCGTCGATGGTGGAACGCCCGGTCTCCTCGGCGCGCCCGCCGTGGTTCGAGACCATAATGCCGTCGGCCCCGTACTTGACGCACAGCTTCGCGTCCTCGGCGGAAACGATCCCCTTCAAGATGATCTTCATCTTGGTGACGGCGCGCAGGCGCTGCACGAAATCCCAGGTGAGATTGTTGCCGTTGGTGTTCTTCATCCCCAACGCTTCGACATCGATCCCCGCCCAGTTCCGCTTCCGCTGCAAACTGGATTTCTGACTGCTGTTGTCGTGGCAATCGGTGCAGGTGCGCGTATCGATCCGCTGCAACTGTGCCTGCGGCTCGAACTTGCGGCCGCCGAGGGAATCTATCGTCACGGCGACGACCGGACTGCCGGCGTTCTCCGCGCGCTGCACCAGGACTTTGGCGACCTCAAAACTGTTGGTCGGATAGAGTTGGAACCACACCGGCGCACCACGGCCTTCGATCGCTTCGCCGATGGGCGTGTTGGCGTGTGTGGACAGGACCTGGAGGTGATTGCCCGCCCGTGTCGCCCTGGAGACCGCGAGTTCCGCGTCCGGATGGTAGGCCATCGCGCCGCCGATCGGGCAGGTATAGATCGGACTGTCCCAGGTCGTGCCGAACAGGTTCACGCGCATATCGACCTTGGAGACGTCGTTCAAACGGCGCGGCAGCAGCTGGAACTTCTGAAAGTCCGCGCGATTGGCGCGCAGGGTCGTCTGCCCGTCCGCGCCGGAAATCATGTAGCCGAAATGCGCCGGCGGCACGTTCTCGCGGCAGGCCGCCTCGAAGTCGAAAACGCTGACGGCGTCCTTGGGGGATTTGATGACGGCGTTCGGATCGAACGGCGTCCAATTCATGGGATCGGACACACGCAAGGCCGCATCGTCCGCGCCCCAGGCCTCCGGGGCCATCGACGAGAGCAGCGGACTGGCCGCCAGGAACCGGAGGAGGTTTCGCCGGCTGGCCGCCCGCTCGAATGTCGTCACGATTTCCCCTCCGAATATCCTCACGTCGGCCCGGACTTTCGCAGTTTTGGCGGCAGGGAGCCATCCTGTTGGCTTGCCAATACACCTGCCGGGCGTGGCATCGGCGCGCGCCTCTTGCTATCTTTACCCCATGACCCAGTACCCCCACGGGATGCTCGTCACCCGCACCCACGACGAGGAAGCGCGCCAGGCCTACGCCATGGCGATCCGAAAACACCTGGCGAGCAACATCGCCGGCGGCAACCGCGCGGCTTATGCCGCGCAGGTCGAGCCCGCCTTCAAGAAGGCTCACGGTCGCGCGCCGAAGGATCGCCACGAGGTGCGCGAGGTGATGACCAAGAACGGGTATTACCAGTTCTACAGCGCCATGCAGCGCCACACCCAGGAACTGACCTTCGACAGCGTCATCGACAGCGTGGAGCGGCAGCTGCCCGCGTTGATCGAACGGACGAAGGAACTCGAGGGCAAGGCCGGGGGATCCTTGAAGCTGAATCCCGCGCTGGAAATCCCGAACTATCACACCGCATACGATATCCACCTGCAGCCGGGCGCCTATCACTCCGAATTCACCGCGGACGACGTGTTCGCCGGCGCGCTGTACGACCGGGCGACCTATCTCTACGCCATGGGCAACATGGGCCCGATGATGGAGTTGTTCGGGCGCTCCCTCATCGCCTACTACAAGCGGCTCGTGCCCAATGCCGCGCCGAAGCGCATCCTCGACGTCGGGTGCACTGTCGGCCAATCGACGCTGGCGTGGAAGCGCGCCTTCCCCGACGCGGAGGTTTACGCCATCGATGTCGCGGCCCCCTGCCTGCGCTACGCCCATGCGCGCGCGGAAGCCTTGGGCCTGCCGATCCACTTCAGCCAGCAGAACGGCGAAGAGACCGATTTCCCGGACGGGTTCTTCGATGTGGTGTGTTCGCACATCATCATGCACGAGACCTCGAACCGCGCCGCGCCGCGCATCTTCGGCGAGAGCCGCCGCATCCTCGCGCCGGGCGGCTCCATGCTGCACATGGACAATCCGCGCCTGGGCGAGCTGTCACCCATCGACGGCTTCCTCGCCGAGTGGGAAGTGACCAATAACAATGAAAACTTCGGCGGCACCTACCGCGCCGCCGACCTCGCGGCGCTGGGCCGTGCCGGCGGTTGGCCCGCGGACCAGGTGGTGTTCGACTACGTGCCCCTGGAAACGCCGCCCAAGGTGGCGAACTACACCACCAAGGCGGTCCTGTTCCCCTGCGTCACCGCGCGGAAGGACGTTGCCGTCGCCAAGCTGGCGGCGGAGTAGTCCCTCACCGCAGATCGCGCGCAACGCGGAAGCCGAAGATGTGCGATGCCGTCGGCTCGGGATCGCGCCCACGGAACGTGACGCTCTGCCGGCTGAGCCGTGTGCGCCAGCTGCCGCCACGGATTGAACGCTTTTCGCACGGGCCTTGAACCGCGACCGCCGTGCCGTCCAAGGGGCCGGGCGGATACGGCAGGACCGAGCAATCCTCCGTCCACTCCCAGACGTTCCCGATCATGTCGTAGAGGCCATAGGCGTTGGGTTTGAAGGAGCCCACGGGCGAGACCAGCTTGATGCGATCCTCGCAGGTATCCGTGTCGGACGCGCCCCGGCTGCCGACATTGCGCGGTTCTTTCATCCCGGTGACGTCGAGAATGTTGGCATAGCCGCAGATCGCCAACGAATCCTCGCCCCAGGGCCATTTGGTGTTGGCGCCGCCGCGCGCAGCGAATTCCCACTCCGCTTCCGACAGCAGCCGATAGGGCTGGCCGGTCGTCTTCGCGAGCCACGCGACATAGGCCTTGGCATCGTGCCACGTGACACAGACGACGGGTTCGCGCGGCTGTGGGGCGCGTCCGTAATCAGGATTCCGCCAATTGAGCGTGTCGAAATACTTGTTGTCGCTCCAGACCTGGCAGCGCGCGGACGGCGCATAGCCGGTTGCCGCGATGAAGGCGCCGAACTCCGCGTTGGTGACCTCGAACTTGCCGGCGGCGAAAGGCTTGCGGATCGTGACCGTACGGACCGGACCTTCCGTCCGCATCTCGCCGAACTGCATGGCCTCGACGTGGTCCGCGCCCATGCGGAACGTGCCGGCGGCCACGCGCACCATCTCGGGACACGTGGCGCAGTCCTGGAAGGCCTGCCCCGGCCCCGGGGCCGTGGTGGACGCCGTGCCGCAAGCTGACAGCGCCAGCAGCGCGATAAACGCCGCCGCGCGAGGAAGTCTCGTCATCGCAATGCCCCATATCCCGGTTGCTGGGTATAGATGATACTAGCTTGAGGTGTGGACACGATCCGGTGGAAAATCAGGCTGTGGCGCACCGTGGGCACCCCGCGCCGCCAAGACTGGAGTATCGCCGTCCATGACCGAGCAAGAGATCCTCGCCTTCGCGAAGACGTTCGTGGACGCCATCCAGGCCGGGGACGTGCCGACCGTGCGCGCCTGTTACGCGCCCGATGCCAAGCTGTGGCACAACACCGACAACATCGAGCAGACGGTCGACCAGAACATCAAGCTTCTGGAATGGTTCATGCGCAAGCTGCCGGATCGCCACTACCGCGTCCTGCGGCGGGAAGCGTTGAAGGACGGATTCGTGCAGCAGCACGTGCTGGAAGCCACCCTGCCCGACGGCACAAAGTGGAAGATGGACGCCTGCGTGATCGTGCGGATGGAGAACGGCCGCATCGTCCGGCTGGATGAATATCTCGATTCCGCCGCGGCCAATGCCCTCAGCGTTCTGAGACGATAAGCGGGCGCAACCAATCGGCGAGCCCTCCGACCTGGGCACGCGCGCTGGCTAAGGCTGTCGTCAACCGGCTTTACACCTCCGGCCTCTGACGTTCACCAAAAGCGCGCACTTTCGCACGGCACGGCGTTTGCATTGCATCAGCCAAGACAAGGCTGGCGCCATGCAAATCATACTGAACGACGACTGGTCCGACCGAACCGCCTGGGATGCCTTCGTGGAAGCGCACGATCAGGCGCGGTTCTGCCACCTGTTCGGCTACGGCGACGTGGTCTCGTGTTACGGCGGCTATCGGCCTGTCAGGATGGCGTTCCTGAAAGGCCGCGCGATCGTCGCCGTACTACCCGCGACCGCCGTTCGGAGTTTGCTGTTCGGCCGGAAGTTCGTCAGTCAGCCGTTCTCCGAATACGGCGGCATGCTGATCGACCCGTCCTTGAGCGCGATGGACGCGGAGACGATCTACACGCTGCTTGGCGACTACCTCAAACGCCACATCTCCTTACGCAACATGGAATTGCACGGCGACCACGGCGTACCGGCGCAATTCCGCCCCGGCCCGTTCACGCCGGAGAATTTGCACGAGGTCGCGGTACTGGCGCTGGATGCCGACACGGACAAACTGTTCAACAAGACCGTGCAGTATTCGGTGCGCAAGGGCGTGAATAAGGCGCGCGCCAACGGCGTCGTCGCGTTCGAGGCCTGCGACCTGAAGATAATTCACGAGCGATTCTATCCGCTCTATCTCAAATCGATGAAGCGTCTCGGCGTGCCGCCCCATTCCATCGACTACTACACCCGTAGTCAGGCGATCTTCGGCGACAGGCTCAAGATCTTCTGGGCCTCGCGCGAGAAGGAGATTCTCGCCGGTCTCCTGGGCTTCGTGTGCGGCGGACGTGTGAACATCGTCAACATCGTCTCCACGCCGGAGTCCTGGAAGTACGCGCCCAACGACCTGATCCACTGGGAGTTCATCAAGTGGGCCGCGGAGTCCGGCTTCACGTCCTTCGACTTCGGCAGCGTGCGCTATGAGGGCCAACGCACCTACAAGAAGAAGTGGGGCGCGACCTTCGAACCCCACGGCTATCACGTGCTCTCGCGGGACGCCGTGAAGAAGCCGGCGACGTTCAGTTCCTCCGCGCCCGCCCTCGTCAGCATGTCGAAAATGTGGTCGGACTACATGCCGGAGCGCATCGCCCAATTCGCCGGCCCGTTCATCCGCCAACAGTTGATCCGCTAGCGCTTGCGATTGATCGGCACGTCCAGCTTCTTGCGGTCGATTACGCTGCCGCCTTGGATGACGGCCTCCACGGCCTGGACATTCATGATGTCCCGCGACGGATCGGCGCTGAGCAATACGAGATCGGCAACCTTTCCCGGCGCGATCGTGCCGAGATCGTCCGCCCGATTGAGGAATCGCGCGGCATTGAGCGTGGCGATCTTGATGATATGCAGCGGCGGAATGCCGGTTTCCGACAACAGCTGCATTTCGCGCAGGGCCAACGGTGCGAAGGATTTGTCGGTGCCGAGGGCCAGCACCGCCCCGGCGTCGTTGAGGGCTTTGATGTTCTGCTTCAGGGCCGGCATCATGAGCGCGAACGACTTCGTCCAACCGAGACTGTTGTAGCGATCCCGCGAGGCCGCGCGGTCATCAAGCTCCTCCGGTTCGATTAGCGCGGTGTACATCGGTTCGCGCAGGAATGCGGTCCCCTCACCCAGGCGAATGATGTCGTCGAACACCGACATTGTAGTCGCGATGGGGATCTGCCGGTCAGCCGCCATTTTCACGAACGCGTCCGTGAGCACGCCGCCGGTCGGCGTGTGGGCGAGGCTATCGACGCCCACATCGATGGCATCACGCGCCGTCGCTTCGGTGGAGATGTGCACCGTGGTGCGCATACCGTGCGCGAGGAGATAGGCAACGGCTTGGCGCATCGTCTCCTTGGAAAGGGAATTCGCGACGGCGCCCTCGTAGGTGACCTTTTGGATGTCCGGCGCGCGCGCCAGCTGATCGTCCAACGTCTTGACGCCGGCTGGGCCGTCCTGCAACGCAATGCCGATGCGTGCGTCGCCGCCCCGGTTGCCACGGCCGTTCGGCGCGGTGAGATAGAAACCGGATGCGAGGAGCCGTGGGCCGGCGAACGCGCCGGCCCGCTGGCGCTGACGCAATCCGAAAATGTAAGGGCCGTCGTTGCCGGCGTCGTAGACCGTGGTGAAGCCGGCGTAGAGATAGCCCTGGAGCGCGCGAATGCCCGAGAGATCGTCGTTGGGCGTGCTCTTCTCCAGATCGCGCCCGCGCCTGAAGGCGCCGCCGACGATGTGAACATGCACATCGATCAAGCCCGGCAGAAGGAACTTGCCCGCGCCGTCGATGCGCTTCGCCCCCGAACGGCCGCGCCTGCCGTGAGCGGTGATGGCCGCGATCTTGCCGCGTTCGATAAGCACATCCTGATGCGCCCGCGGCGGCGCGCCGGTGCCGTCGATAACCGTGACGTCGGAGATGAACAGCGGCCGGGGCTCTGCCGCAACCGCCGACGCGAGCACGCAGGTCGCGGCGATCAAGAAGCCGCGCAAAAGATGGTGCATGATCGCGCTACCGTTCGCCGAGTTTCATGGACACGGCTTGCGCCTTGCCGTCGCGGGTGAACTTCACCTCGATCACCTGGGCCGGCACGAAGGTCTTCAAGGCCTCCGACAGGCCGCGCAGGTCGTCGATCGGCTGGTCCGCCATGGAGATCACCACGTCGCCGACCTTCAGGCCCGCCTGTGCCGCGCCCGATCCTTCCGAGATCGACGCCGCGCGCACGCCCTTGCCCTGGTAAGCCATGTCCGGCACAAGTCCCGTCGCCACCCGGCGCGGAGCGCTGCCCGCGGGCGGCGCGCCGGTGGCCACGACGGCCGCCGCGGAAGGGCCGGTGAAGCGCATCGGCTCCGGCCGTGACGCGAGATAGGCCGAGGCTTCCTTCAGCACGGCCACCACCTTCACCAGCCCCTTGCTGTCGAGTTTGTCCGCCGTGTCGGTGGGGCGGTGATAGTCGGCGGCGGTGGACGCGAAGATCTGCACGCCGGGAATGCCGGCCTCCGCGAAGGATTTCTGATCGGACGCGCCGATGTCCTTCGCCAGCACATCGACGGCGATGTTGGTCTCCGCGGCGATGCCCTGGAAGATGAACTGCCATTCCCGCGCCGTCTCGCCGCCGAACGCGGTGATCTTGCCGCCTTCCAGACGGCCCACCGTATCGACGTTGAGATTCGCCATGACCTTCGCAAGCGGGTACGGGAACGCGCCATCTTTGGCGGCGGCGACATAGTGCTTTGAGCCCTGCAGTCCGGATTCCTCGCCGGAGAAGGCGACGAACACAATCGCGCGCTCAGGCTTGGAGTCCTTCAGCAACCGCGCGACTTCCAGGATCGCGGCGACGCCGGAGGCATTGTCGTCGGCGCCAGGGTGGAGCTTGCCCTCCGCGCCGGCGCGGGCATCGGGCCAGCCATGGCCGAGATGGTCGTAGTGCGCCGAGACCACCAGGGACTGACCGGCGAAATCCGCGCGCGAGCCCTCGATCACGCCGACGACATTCTTCATCGTGGCGGGCATGTTGCCGGGGCCGTTGCCGGTGAACGTCTGGACATAGTCACCGGCGCCCTTCAGCGGCTTCAGCCCGAGATCCTTGAAGCGTTGCGCGATATAGGCCGCCGAAGCATCGATGCCCGGCGTCGCGACACCGCGCCCTTCCCGCGCCGGATCGGCGAGCCAAGTCACATCAGTCTTCAGGCGTGCTGCATCGATGGGCGACGGAAGGGCAGCCAGGGCCGCGCGTAACGTCAGGGCGGCGACCGTTGGATTGGACACAAGATCGCGCGCGAGCGGCGTGTTGCGCGGCGTCCATTCGCCCTTGGCCTCGTTGTCGGGCGCATCGCCGCCGAACACCAGCCAGCTGTATTTGCCGTAGTGCGGCAGCTTGCGCGCAAGACCTTCCGCTGCCGCGTCGGAGGTGGCGGAGACGAACGCGACCGCGGAGGCCGGCGCCTTCGGGTGACGCGCGACCGCGACGATGCTCTTGCCGCTCGTCGCATAGCGCGTGCCGCCCAGCTGAGCGCCGCCAGCATCGAGCACGGCACCATCAGACTTCAAGGCAGCGGCGACTTTGGGCACGAGCTTGTTGGTCGCGCCCAGGACCCACACGGCGCGATCCGCCGGGAATTCCGTGATTTCGCTATCGCGCACGACGTCCAGCCCGGACTTGCTCCAGCTCTTCACCAGCCCAGCGTAGCGTTGCGCTTCATCCGTGGATGGCAACACGATCAACGCTTTCTCGGCGCCGAACGCCTTGGACAGGCTGGTCGGAACTTCGAAGGGACTCAGGCGGCGATATACATTGAATTGCGGATCAATCTCGACACGCTCCGCCTTCGCCGGCAGATCGAAGCTGGCCGTGACGCTCGCGGCATCACCGTTGAAGGCGATGGCCTTGGCGATGGCCTGCCCGCCGGCGTGAATCACGACCGGCACGTCGACAGCCAGCGGCTTTCCGCCCTGCACCTGCGCGAGCGTCACCGTAACGCGCTTGTCCTTCGCCTTCGCCGCCGTCAACTGGAGGTCCGGCGTGCCCGGCTGCGCAACCCATTGGGCGAAGAACGGCTTCAGATCCTGCCCCGAAGCCGTTTCGAATGCCTTGCGAATGTCGTCGAACGACGCGTTGCGGAATTTGTTATCGCGGTAGAACCGCTGCAGCCCCTGCAAGAATGCGCGCTCGCCGACCCGTTGGCGCAGCATGTCGAAGACCATCGCGGTCTTGCCATACCCCACGGCTTCCGTGACCGGGTTGTAGCGGGACTTGAAACCGCTGAGCGGAAAGTCCGTCTGCGGCGTGACGTAGTCGGACACCCGCAGCAGGATATCGCGCCGATGCAGCGCCCCCTGCCCGTTCTGCTCCGCCACCAGATGATCGGCGAGATAGGCGGTGAGCCCTTCGCACCAGTTGCCGGTGGCGAAGTCCACGAACACGCCGTTGCCCCACCAGTTGTGCAGGAGTTCATGCGGATAGGAAGAGTTCAGGATGAAGGGGAAGCGGATGATCTGTTCGCCCAGCAGCGTGAACGACGGCATGCCGTAGCCGGTCTCCCAGAAGTTCTCGACCAGCGCGAACTTCGAATAGGGATAAGGGCCGATCATGCCGCGATACATTTCCATGTACCCGGCGGTCGCTTCGAGATAGCGCGCGGCAAGCGCGTCATCGGGCGTGCGGAGGAACGCCTGGGCTTTCACGTCGCCGACATCCCGGCTGTATTCGCGGAAGGCCGCGGCGATCAGGTAGACCTCTTCGGTGGGCGTCTCGGTCAGCCAGACGTCGCGATACCGCCCGCCGGCGGGCTTACTCTCCAGCCGCGTCCCTTGGCTGACGGATTTCCAGTCCTTCGGCAGATCCGCCGTCAGCCGATAGGTGACCAGCGTGTCCTTGATCTGGGGAATCCAGACGGTCGATCCGGCGAGATAAGCGCCGCGCGCTTCGATCAGGCCCGAGGACTGACTGAAGCCGCGCGCGTATTCCTCGCCGATCGCCTGGATCGGCACATTGACGATACCGTCGTAGGTCAGCTCGACCGTTGTCTCCTTGCCCGGGGTCAGACCCTTCAGGCGGTAGACATTCACGCGCACCGGCGCGCCGCCGTTGTCGCTTTCGCGGTCCATGCCGACGTCTTCGCCGGGCGCGTTCGCTTTTTGCAGCTCGAGCGTGACGCCCTTGGTGACGCTGCGCGCGGTCAATGCGGCATTGAGGCTGAAGCGTGTGTCGGCGCTGACCAGTTCCGCGGGCAGGCGCCAACGGTCCGTCACGTTCAACCTGTGCGTGGTCGGATCGACCGTGGCCGTGAGATCGTGGTTGGACACCGGCGCTGCGGTCGCGGCCGCTGTCCACAGGCAGACCGCGCCAAGCACCCACGCGCGGCACAATTGCAGTTTCATGGCATCCCCCCTCATCCCGGTAGCCCTACGGGATAAGGATACTAGAGGTGGGCGCACACGTCCCGGTTGATGCAGGTTTACCGGCCAGTTTGTGACCAAAACGGCTGGACGGCCCAAGGCCCCATTCGTAGGCTACCTGCTCACGGGACCGGGGGCGGCCCATGGCGGAAGACTATATTTGTCTGATTTTCGCGGCCCATCGCGAACCGCGAAATGTCGAAGTCGTCCATGCGGAAGACGACCAAACCGCGATGTCTGAAGCCTTGCGCCTCATGCACAAGGCCAGCGCCCACGGCTACGAGCTTTGGCGCCAGGGCAAGAAAATCGCTTCGTATTTCGCGCCAACGGCGATGTTGGCCGCGACCGCGACCAAGACTCCCGACCGCTGAATTGCGCGCGACGTTTAGGACGTGGCGCCTTTCGCGATTGGCGGCGAGACGACCTGGTGCCTTTCAGCGGCCAGCCGCGCACCTTCCAAAATCAGCGAGTGAAGCGACGCCCGATCGTCATTGACGATCTCCCGGAGCGCCTTGTGAAGTTCCGACGGCATCCGAATCGTCGTCATTACAATGTGCTGCTGCATGTGCCCTGTCCGGTCCGCGGGGGAGTGAGCGCGGGTGTAACCACCCGAAAAGCGAGATGTTCCCGCGCGCAGAAAACAAACTCGTCTTGCGGAGACTAAGGTTTTCCAAGAGGCGCAAAGCGCGCCCACCCGCAATCGTTGCGGACAACGAATGTCACAGCTTGGTCGCGCCCGTCGATCGTTGCGCGCAGGTACCCTGATCCTGGGTCGCGAAAAGGGGCAGACCCGGGGACAGATGGAGCACGGCCATGCATTTTGCGAGAACTTCAGTCTACGTCTGCATGCTGCTGGATCGCGAAGGCGATGCTATCGGCGCCGAGGTGATCGAAGCGGATTGCACGGACTCCGCCGCTGACCGCGCCGCCGAGATGCTCCACTGCGCCTACCTGCCGTCCAAGCCGTATGGTTTCGAGCTGTGGCATCGGGGACAAAAGCTGATCGCGCTCTACGCATCGTAGTCCGTCGCGTGTCGCCGGCGGCCCGGGGATTCCCCCCTTATCCTGGGCCGTCGGCTACGCCTCAGCCTCTCAAGAAGAAGCCTGAATGCCGAAGCCGGTGCCGGCGACGGAGGTGTCGACCAAGCGATATCGCGCAGAATCAGGCGTAAATTCCTTGCCGCGGCCCCGCATGATCGCATTACGGACCCGTTCCGGCGCTGCCGGCTTCCCGACATAGCCGTTCGCGTCGAGTTCCGCCGCGGTCCGCACCAACGTGTTATCCAGTTGACCCGTGAACAGGATAAAGCAGGCGTCCGGCCTCAAGGGCCGGATGCGGCCCATCCGCACGGCCTTCAGCAAGGCGAGGCCATTGCCGTTGCGCAAGCGGACTTCGCTGAAGATCACGTCGATATGGCTCGGCAATCCGAAGCCGGCTGTGACACTGGAATTGTCGCAGCTCGCTTCGGTGATGCGCATGACGCCGGCGGCGCGCAGGCACTCCCGCAGTGATCCGCGCGAATGGAAATCGTCATCGAACAACAAGACGCTCAGGCGCGCGAGATTAAGCGGCTCCTGGCGGGGAGTCGCGAATGATTGCGCCTCCGAACGGGGCGACAGCGGTGCCGCCCGCCAGCCATGATTCCAGGAAATGTTGCCCATCGCCGCCGCTCCGAAAGGATTGCTCCATCGGAACGTGAGCGTGAGCGTGATTGTTCCCGCGTTGGCTTTGAACGTAGAAGGCGAAAAACTGGCGACTAGTGCTCGCTGAATAGCGGGCCGAAGCCGTCCATGCGGTCGTTGATGCCGAAACTGCGTAAGGCGTGCCAATAGGTCGCCGTGTTGCAGGACACCACCGGTATCCCGAGCCAATCGGAGAACCCGACCGCCATCCGCGTCGTCGCCAGGTTCGTGCCGGGCTGCACGATCACATCGGGCTTTTCGGCGGCGAGTTCCTTCAGGGCGGCGACAACCATTTCGGTGGGCGTCGCGGCGATGTCGATCGGCCGCGGACGCTTCATACCGATGATCTTGCAGACATCGTAACCGGCGTCCTTGAAGAACAAGTCCACCTGCTCGTCCCCCGGCGGCCAATAGGGCGTGATGGCCGCGAGGCGCTTGCCGACGCCAAGCGCCTTCAGGGCGGCGATGAATGCATGGGATGGCAGGATCACCGGGACGCCGCCGGTGTGGGCTTCGAGATCCCGCTTCATCTCATCGGACCCCGCGAGACCGCCGCGAAAGCTGTCGATGGAGTGGCCGAGGATGATCTGGTGCGGCTCGCAGGGCAGCACCGTATCCATCGCGCGCTTGATGTATTCCGTGCCCCGCGCCAAGCGCGCCCGATACTCCTCCATCGTGCCGTAGCTGCGGCCAGCAGCGGACTGCTCCATACGGGCGACGTGGTTGGTTACACCGGTCGGCCGCATCGCTTCGTACTCGGGCTGGGCGATGGTGTTGGTATAGGGCACCAGCACGCCGAAGAGGGCCCGGGTACCGAGTCCGTCGCGGACGCGGTCGGCATGGGGATTGGTCATGAAAAGGTTCCTGTCAGACGCCAGCATTGGCGGATGCATGACGGTAGCGCGTCGCGAAGGCAAGGGGACCGTTGCGCGCTGTACGGTATCCGAACCGAAATCGAGATTGCGAGACGTTCGCAGCCTTGATGGGCTTCGTCAGCCCGGCAGCGGCGTATCCAGATCCCCGGTGAGAACGCTCGCCGCGATCTCAGCCGCGCCCGCCGGGCCCACCGTCGGAGACATATAGGCGACCGCTTTGTCGCGCACCGCCTCAATGCTCAGAGGCCTGCCAGGGTCTCCCGCCACGGAGGCAACGGTGTAAACAGCCGTTCCCTCGCTCGACTCGACGATCAGCGTTGCGCCGCGACCGGTTATCGCCGGATCGACGATGACTTCCATCAGCGATTCCAACCGCGCCTGCTCCGTGTTGACGAAAACCTCCGCCGCATAGGCCTCCGGGCCAAGACCGCCCGTGCGCAGCGCAAAGGCGGTGCCATGGGTGAGACTGAACTGAGCCTGGATCGGCGTCTTGGGACGACGATTGCCGCAGTAGGTCAGTGCCTCGCCGTAGGTGCGCAAAGTGAGGTTGCGGATGTCTCGCGTGTCCGCGTGCTTCGTGTGACGCTCAATCGCGCAGGACGCCGCGTAGTGCACATGGCGGACCGCGGCGAAGGGCTTGAGATAACCCTGGAGAATCAGAAACTCCCCCGGCGGCGCCCAGGGCCACGAAGAACGCATGGTGTCGCCGGCCAGCGCTTGGGCTGCGAGCGCGAACGCGGTGTCCGGCGCTGTTATCCCGGCCGCCGCAGCTTCGACCAGCGGAACGGCGAGCAAAGCGGCGTGGCCCACATAGGTGTTCCGCGCCATATGCCCCTGTGCGACCGGCTCGTACAACGACGTCGGCAACTGACAGGCCGCCATCGCCAAGGCCTCAAGCGTGCGGTCCTCATCGAGGCCGATCATCCTCGCGGCCGCGGCGACCGCGGCGAAAGTGCCCCAAGTACCATCCACATGAAGGCCGGCACGAATGCGCATGGCCTCCCCTGCTCTGCCGCCGATCTCATAGCCCCAAACGATCGCTTCCAGAATTTCGCCCAGCTTGGCCCCGCGCGCGCGACCCAGCGCGTAGGCCACCGGCACCGCGTGCAAGCCCGGGCGGCCGTGGGCGCGCGCGAGCCCTTCGCATGCTTCATGCCAGCAGGCCGCGACGCCGCCGACAAAAGCAGCATCCGCCGGCGCCATCGAAGCCGAGCCAGGCCACGACGCGCCGCCCGGCGCCGTAATGGCGCGAAAGCCGGCAAGCGCCGCGGGTTCCTCCTCGCGTAATCCCGCGACGACGCAAGCGATAGTGTCGAGCAACAGAAGGCGCGCCTTCGCCATCACGTCGCCCTGCGCGCGCAGCCGCGTTGCCGCGAGCCATTGAAGTGTGCCGTGGAAATCGAGCGTGACCGACATGGATGACTTTTCGATGCATCAGTCTCACGCACTTATAGGTGCGCTGTGGACGTGAACTATACACGCGTATAGGGCGAACAAGCCGCAGCCTGAGAAATTTTCCCAAGACTCATCGGCGCTTCGTATTCGCAAGAATAATAGGGAAAAGGTTGCACAACTTATTGCACGGAAGAGGCGAATGAGGCGGCAACGGCGATAAAGATCGGCTCGTTCGTATCGTGTTGAAACCAAACCCGCGGGGCGTTTCCAAAGCGGGGAATGCAACACACACATCGAAGGAGGGCTGCACGATGGCTCGTTTTATCTCTCGCCTCACGACACTGCGTCATGACGACAAGGGCGCGACCGCGATCGAATACGGTCTGATCGCCAGCTTGGTGTCGGTCGTCATCATCATCGCCTTGCAGGCGGTCGGCGATAACCTGACAGCCGCGTTCCAGGCCGTCTCTGCGGCACTGGGCGCCCCGTAACCCCACCGCCGCGGGAGCGGAGAGAGGCTGGGCTCTCTCCGTTCCCGCAGCAGGGTCTTCGCTGGCACCCGACTTGACCTGATCGCCGGCGCGCGCGGTAGAAACCGCGCTCACTTGAAGTGACGCCCATGCTCGTCATCGCCACACGCGTGACTATCGGTGGATTGCTGATACTCGCCGCGGCTTACGACCTTAGATCCTTTCGGATCCCGAACCTGATTCCCCTCGCTCTTGTCCTGCTCTTCGTGGGGACCTGGGGTCTCGGGGGCAACGGCGCCCTGACACCGCATGCGTTGAGTTTCGTCTGCGCAAGCGTGGTGAGCATCGGCTTGTTCATCGCCAACGTTTGGGGCGGCGGCGACACGAAGCTGACGTCGGCACTGGCGCTCTTCCTGACGCCGACGGACCTGGGGCGCTTTCTTTTGATTGTCGCACTGGTGGGCGGCGCCGTGGCGGTGGCGATCCTGATCGCACGTCGCTGGCGTGCTGCGCCGGCGGATCGACACACACCCATGCCGTATGGGGTTGCGCTGGCCGCGGGTGGGCTCGATTGGTGCGTGTTGGGCTGAGAACGACCAACTACGGGGGAAACTACAATGCGGCCGATCTCCATCATTCTCCTTGCCGCGGCCGTCATGGCTGCCGGCGGCGCGGCGATCTATGCGAACCGCATCGTCCAGGCGAGGGCGACGGAAGCAGCGGCCGCGCAGCGCCTCGCGAGCTCAGATGTCGAAATCCTGGTCGCCATGCGGGAACTGCCGCAAGGCCATATGCTGAGCGAAGGCGACGTCAAATGGGACCGCTGGCCGCTGGCCACCGCCAATGCCGCCCATGTAATGCGGCGGGAAAGCAATGAAGACCCGCTCAGTCCGGTCTCGGGCAACGCCGTGCGGCGCAACATTCTCGCCGGCGAACCCATCGGCGCGGAGAGCCTGTTCACTCCCGGCCGCAACACCGGCTTCATGGCCGGCATGGTGGAACCCGGGATGAAGGCCGTGGGCGTCACGGTCACTGCCGCCTCGACCGCCTCGGGTTTTGTGCTCCCGGGGGATCTGGTGGATGTGATCCTCACGGTCGATCTCCGCAAGAATGAGGTCGTTCTGCCCGGTGGTGGCCGGTACGCTTCGGAGATCATCCTCCGCGGCGTGCGCGTTCTGGCTGTGGATCAAACGCTGTCGCCTTCGGTCTCCAGCAGCAGCAACACAAAAAGCCGGCGCACCAGTTCCAAGAAGGGCAACGTTGTTAAATCCGCGCAAGCCGCGGATGAGAGCGGCGTGCCGGAGGAAGTGGCGATGGTCGGCAAGACCGTCGCCCTTGAAGTGACACCGGCGGACGGGGAGCGGCTGTTGGCCGCACAAGCCGCCGGCACCTTATCGCTCGCGCTGCGCAGCTTGGCGCTGGGTGAAAAAGAGATAGCCAAGGGCACCTTTACCTCCGACGTCGACACCAGCCGCGCCCTGCGCTTGGCCGTCGGCGGCGGCGTGAAGGTGATCAAAGGGGGCGAGATTGTCCGCTGACCGCTACCCCACTTTCGTCTTCATCCTGATTCTGCTGTTCGTCTCCTCGGCGGCCGGGCAGCAGCTCGCGCCCATCCGCCTAGCCCAGATCGGCGGAGCGCCGGAGCATTTGGTGTTGCCGGCCGGCAAGAGCCAGCTGGTGGAATTGCCCACGGACGTCCAGGAAGTGGTGGTCGGTGATTCGACCGTCGCGGAAGTGACTGTGAGTTCGCCGCGCCGCCTTTTCGTCATCGCCCGCAAGGTTGGGGAGACGGACGCCGTGGTGCTCGATGCCAACGGCCAAACCCTGGCGCACCTGGAGATCTCCGTCGGCATCGATGCGGGCCTTGTGCAGGCGGCCATTGCGCGCGCCCTGCCCGGCCTTCCCGTCACGGTCAGCGCGGAAGGCCCGGCGATCGTCCTCAGCGGCACCGTGCAGTCCGACGGCGAGATCGGCCGCGTGGTAGCCATCGTCAAGCTGTTCGTGGATAAGCCGGAGCGCATCGTCAATCTGGTGCGCGTCGCCCGCTCGCAACAGGTCTTGATCCGCGTGCGGGTCGCCGAAGTGCAGCGCCAAGCCTTGAAGGAGATCGGGGCGTCGGCCTCCCTCAATCGCTCCACGCCGCCGATTCCGGGCGACGCACGGGTAAGCGGCCTCAACAGCATCATCGGCCTGAATCCGCTCAACCAGTTCGCCGGAACCTACATGCTGGAGGGCATCCGTGACGTCGCTCTGAGCCTACAACTTCTCGAGCAGCGCGGGCTGGTGCGCAACCTCGCCGAACCGAACCTGGTCGCGGTGTCCGGTGAGACGGCATCCATGCTTGCCGGCGGCGAGATCCCGATCCCGGTTCCGGATCGCGACGGCATCAAGATCGAATACAAGCCTTTCGGCGTCTCCCTCGCCTTCGTGCCGATGATTCTGGATAACGGCAGCATCAGCCTGAAACTGTCGACGGAAGTGAGCACCCTGTCAGCCGACAAGATCACGGTGCCCCTCATCACCGGTCCGGCGACGATCCCGGCTTTCATCGTGCGGCGCGCGGCGTCGACAGTGGAGATGCCCAGCGGCGGATCGCTGATGCTGGCGGGCCTGGTGCAGAACGACATCCTCTCAAGCATCAACGGCGTCCCCGGCGCCATGGACGTCCCCATCCTGGGACAGCTCTTTCGCTCGGAATCCTTCAAGCACAACGAGACAGAGTTGGTGATCATCGTCACCACCTCGCTTGTGCGTCCCACCGGACCCGAAACACTGGTGGGTGCCACGGACTCCGTCTCGCCAGCCACCGACACCGACAACTGGCTGTATGGCCGCCTCCTGAAGCGCTTCACGCCCGGATTTGTGCAGGACCAGAACCGTCCGTCACTGCCGGTCGGCTTCACACTCGACGAACAAAAATAGCGGAGGGGACGATGGAAAAGGACGCTCTCGCCACGCTGATCATGGACCGCGCAACCGGCAAGCCCGATCTGGATGCCATGCGCGACCAGCATCCCGGCGTGGGGCGCGCGACCAAGCAGACGCAGATCGAAGGCCCCGCCACGGTACAGACTTGGGCACCGGTCTCGCCCCTCAAGCGGTTGGTTAGCGCGATCTTCGGC
This sequence comes from Rhodospirillaceae bacterium, assembly GCA_965279655.1. Classification (GTDB taxonomy): domain Bacteria; phylum Pseudomonadota; class Alphaproteobacteria; order Rhodospirillales; family Rhodospirillaceae; genus SCTM01. The sequence goes on along the minus strand of OZ257255.1, from coordinate 752,339 downwards.
GGACTGCTCGCCGCCGGGTGCACGACCCCCCCGGCGCGATATCACGATGTAGTGGCTCACCCCTTCGAGCTGCGGCGGAGTGGCACGGAGGTGGCGCTGGCCAACCGCGAGCGCGCGGAGGTTGACGCCGTCGCCCGCGATCTCGCGGCAGCGCGCCCAAATAACGGTTCGACCTTCACGCTTACGGCCGACAACGCCACGGCGACCCGGTTGCTTGCCGTGTTGAGCCGCGAAGGCGTGCGGCGGGAGGATATCTTGTTAGTCCCGGCCGCACAGCCCGTGTCCCTCGGCCGCACCGACCGCACGGCTATTGCCGCGGGATGCTACGGCGCGCCGGAATCCATTCTGGGTTTCGGCCGACTGGACGACGGCTATCAGCACGACAATGCGAACAGCCGGCTGCTCGGCTGCGCCATCCAGCGCAACATCGCCGCCATGAGCGACGATCCGCGCGCGCTCGTCGCTGCTGACGCCATGACCGGACGCGACGGCGCGCGCGCCGCCGAGACCTATGACAAGTGGATCAAGGGCCAGCCCACGCCGGCCAACCAACCGTTGCCGAGCGCGAAGACCGCGTCCACCAGTGTGGATACTGGGCCCGGCGCCAGCGGAGCAAAGTGATGCAGCTGCGCAACCTTTCCATCCTGGTCTACGCCGATACCGCGAGCCTGCAAGACGTGGCGCAAGCGTTCGCGGCGGATCCGCGTCTGGCCAAGACGTCGGCGGACGTCCGCATGGGCGGCATCCTCGATGCGGCGAAACATTTGGCCGTTCATTCATCGCCGGACGTGCTGATCGTCGGCGACACCGGCGATGACGACATCGCAGCGCGCCTGGAGCAACTGGCGCCGAGCGTGGAGCCGCATTGCAAGGTGATCGTGGTCGGCCGCAAAGATTCCATCGCCATATTCCGGAAGCTCATCGGCGAGGGCGTGGCGGACTATCTCGGCGGCGCGGTGCGACCGCACGATCTGTACGATGCCGTGACGCGGCTCTATGCGGAAAGCGATGCGCTGCCCAAGGGCAAATTGGTGGCGTGCCTGTCCACCAGCGGCGGCGCCGGCGGTTCGACACTCGCCGCGATGGTCGCCAGCGAACTCACTCAGCGCATCGGCGACGCGGTGCTATTGGACCTCGATCTCGCCATGGGCACCGCCGGCCTCCTTCTCGCCGCCGAGGTGCGGGAGTCCGTTGCCGGCGCGCTCCTCAACCCAGGCCTCGACGTGGCGATGCTCGATCGCCTAGTCGTGCGCGAAAAAGCCGGCCGCGTGCTGTCCACGCCGGGCGCCCTGCGGGACAGCGCCCATTTCACCCCGGACGCGATCGAACGCCTGGTGAGCGTCACGCGCGGCATGACGAAGTCGGTCGTGCTCGATCTCCCCAAAGGATGGAGCGAAACCCACGATCGGATTCTCGCGGCAGCCGATGAAATCGTCCTCGTGGCGACACCGGAACTTGCCAGCCTGCGCAACGCCCGCATGATCCTCGATCACGTGCTGGCGATCCGTCTGGAGGCGGCCCCCGCCCGCCTTGTGCTCAACAAGGTGGGTTTGGTACGCGGCCGCGAGTACCGCGGCGAGGAGCTGCGCGACGCGTTGGGCCGCGTGCCTGCTGCGTCCATCCCGTGGGATCCGGCCCCCCTGATGGCCGCGATGACCGAGGGCAAGCCGGTGACCGCCGCGCGCGGGCCCGCCGCCGCCGCCATGCGCGCCTTCGCCGCAAGCGTTCTCGCCGGAAATTCGCGTAGAGGTCACGTCTCCGCGGCGGCGCGGTTCCTGCCCGGCTTCAAAGCCCTCTTCGCCAAGACGGCTTAGACCATGTTCGGACGCAAACCCAGCGCCGAGACAGCAGTCTCACTCTCCGAGCCGGAGCCGACGCTCACGCCGGTGCCGCGTCAGGCGCCGGCCGAGAAAGCGGAACCACGCGCCGAACCCGACGAACGGATGTCGCGGATCAAAGCCGCCATCTTCAAGGACCTGCTGGAATCCGTGAACCTCGCCGAACTGGCGAAAATGCCCACCGATCGCGTGCGCGAGGAAATCGCCGACGTGATCGTCGAAATCATCGCCATGCGCAACTTCATCCTGAGCGCGCTCGAGCAGCAGGCGATCACCCGCGAGGTCTGCGACGACGTCCTCGGCCTCGGGCCGCTGGAACCGCTGATCGCCCGCGACGACATCGCCGACATCATGGTGAACGGCGCGGGCAAGGTTTATATCGAAACCAACGGCAAGATCGAACTCACGGATGTGCGTTTCCGCGACAATCAGCAGCTGTTCAACATCTGCCAGCGCATCGTTTCAGCGGTTGGACGCCGCGTGGACGAAGCCAGCCCAATCTGCGACGCGCGCCTCGCGGACGGCAGCCGCGTCAACGTCATCGCCCCACCCCTGTCGATCGACGGACCGACACTGACCATCCGCAAGTTCAAGCGGGACAAGCTCACCCTTGAGAAGCTGGTCGGCTTTCAATCGATCAGCCCGGGTGGTGCCCATCTCCTGAAGATCATTGGGGCAAGCCGGATCAACACGATCATCTCCGGCGGCACGGGCTCCGGAAAGACGACCCTGCTCAATTGCCTCACCCGCTACATCGATCCCGGCGAGCGCGTCATCACCTGCGAGGACGCCGCCGAGCTTCAATTGCAACAGCCCCACGTGGTGCGCTTGGAAACGCGTCCGCCCAACCTAGAGGGGGTCGGCCAGGTCACCATGCGTGACCTGGTAAAGAACTGCCTGCGCATGCGACCTGAGCGGATCATCGTCGGCGAAGTGCGCGGGCCGGAAGCCTTCGACCTCCTTCAAGCCATGAATACCGGCCACGACGGCTCCATGGGTACGGTGCACGCCAACAATCCGCGCGAATGCATCTCCCGCATGGAAAACATGATCGCCATGGGCGGCTATAACCTACCCGCCAAGACGGTGCGCGAACAGATCGCCGGCGCGATACAACTCATCATCCAAGCCTCGCGCCTGCGCGACGGCAGCCGAAAGATCACCCACATCTCCGAAATCCTGGGCATGGAGGGCGAAGTCGTCACCATACAGGACCTGATGGTGTACGAGATCGAAGGCGAGGATGCGAATGGCCGGGTGATCGGCAGGCATCGCTTCACCGGCATCCGGCCCGCGTTCTGGGAGAAAGCGCGCTACTTCGGCCTCGAGAGCGAACTCACCACGCTCTTGGAAAGGGAGAACCGATCGTGATCGGCCTTTCCGTGAAGCACAGACGGTTGCGCACCGTGGTGATGCGCGTCGCGGGCGCGCGCACGACGCTCAATCCCGGGTCGAGCGAGCAGCGCCGCCGCGAACACATCCAGGCGGCCTTGAAAGAAATGCAACGCCGGCATGCCAATCGCCGCAAGTTCGATCTCGGCCGCGCCCTCGCCCAGGCCGGACTTAATGTCTCTCGGAAGCGGTTTATGGCCACGTCCGTGGCTTCCGGCTTTCTGTTGGCGCTTGCCTGCTTGCTGATCTCTCCTGTAGCCGCGGCACTCGCGGCCATCGTGGGCGGCTTGGGATTTCCGCGGCTGTTTCTCATGATCATGACGCAGCGCCGCCTCAACCGCTTCACCCAGCGCTTCGCCGAGGCCCTCGACATCATCATCCGGGGCGTACGCTCGGGCCTGCCGCTCGGCGAGTCCCTCAACATCATCGGCCGCGAGATGCCCGACCCTATGGGACTTGAGTTCCGCATGGTCACGGAAGGTATCCGCCTTGGACTGACAATGGACGAGGCTCTCGAGCGCTTGACGGACCGTGTACCCACCGCCGAAGCGCGCTTTTTCGGGATCGTCATCGGCATCCAACAGCAGACAGGCGGCAACCTGGCGGAGACTCTTGCCAAGCTTTCCGAGGTGCTGCGCGCCCGAAAACGTATGCGTGACAAGATTCAGGCCATGTCGAGCGAAGCCAAGGCATCGGCACTCATCATCGGTTCCCTACCGGTGGCGGTGACAGTCGTGCTGGCTTTGATCGCGCCGGAATACATCACGCTTCTGTTCACCAACCCGACCGGCCACTTCATCCTCTTCCTGGCGATGTGCGCCATGGCGACGGGTACCTTTGTGATGCGCCAAATGATCAACTTCGAGATTTGAGTCATGAATTTTTCCACACTCGATCCTGCGGTGATGTTCACGCTGCTCTTGGCGGCGGGAGCGCTGGCGATCGTGGGCGCCTTCGGCCTGAGTCTGGTTCAGCGAGATCACACATCGGCGCGCCTGAAAATGATCACTGAACGGCGGCGCGAACTCGCCCGCAACGCCGTCGATGCGTTGCGCGACAAGCCAGGCGGACTCCCTCGCCAGCGGCGCTGGTCTAGCCTGCAGATCATCGTGAGCCGATTGCGACTATTGCAGGCGGATTCCCTGGCAAAGCTAAAGCAGGAGATGGTGGCGGCGGGCTGGCGCGATCCCTCAACCCCGGCGTTGTTCATCACCGGCGTGTGCATCTTTCCGCTGCTTCTCGGCGGCCTTGGCTTGATGTGGGCAAAGACACCGGGGTTCGCCAACCACCCAATGATGCAATTGCTGACCCCCGTGGGCATGGCGAGCATGGGCGTCTTGCTGCCGCGGTTGTGGCTGGTGAACACGGTCGCCAAGCGCCGCCACGCTATCGGCAAATCGTTCCCCGATGCGCTGGACCTGATGGTGATCTGCGTCGAAGCCGGTCTGTCCGCCGAGGCGGCCTTCAATCGCGTCACCGACGAAATGGTCGGCAATGCACCCGCCATTGCCGAGGAGTTCGGCTTGCTGGCGGCGGAACTCGCCTTCCTGCCGGATCGGCGCAAGCCGCTGGAGAACCTCGCGGCCCGCACCGGCATGCCGGCGATGAAATCGCTCTCGACGACACTTCTGCAATCCGAGAAGTACGGCACGCCGGTGGCGCTGGGATTGCGGGTGCTCGCCCAAGAGAACCGCGAAACGCGGCTGAGCCTGGCCGAGAAGAAAGCCGCGTCCCTGCCCGCCAAGTTGACCGTGCCGATGATCGTGTTCTTCCTGCCGGTGCTGTTCGCAGTGATTGGCGGGCCCGCCTACATCCGCGCGACGTCGCTGCCTTAGGAGATGCCCATGCGTATCGCCTCTATGATGCTCCTCGCCGCGGCGCTCAGCGCCTGTGCCGGCAGTCGTGACGTTAAAAGCGATTTGGCGAACGCCATGCCGGCGCCTGCCATCATGGCCGCGGATGCGGAATCGCGCGGCGATTGGTCCGGGGCCGCGCGCCATTGGGAGCGTGCCGCAGCGTCCGCGCCCGAGGACCGAGCCCTGTTGCTGCATACCGTGCATGCGCTTCGTCGGGCGAACTCCTGCGGTCACGCGCAGGACTATCTCCAGAGGCTCCAGACAAAGGGAACGGCGTCCGTCGATATCCTGCTGGAATCCGCCAAGTGCCACCTGTTGTCAGGCCGGTATGAAGCCGCGGAGATCGGCCTCACGACAGCGGTCTCCCTGGCGCCCAAGAACTGGGAAGCCGAGACCATCCTCGGGCTCACCTATGACCTGATGGAGCGTCCGGACTCCGCCCGCCTCCATCACGACCGTGCCGCAACTCTCGTGCCCAACAGTCCGATGGTGCTTTCCAATAAGGCCATGTCTTTGGCGCTTTCAGGGGACATCGCGGGCGCCCTTAGCGTCATGCGGCGTGCGGCGGCGGACGCCAACGCGGGCCAGCGCATTCGCATGAACCTGGCCTTCCTGGAGGCTGTCGCCGGCAACGGCGAGGTGGCGGCAATGATGGTCCGCCAGGAGAACTCCACCGACGCCGAGAACGCGAAGCTCCTTCAGCGCATCGCCGATGCGGCGCGCAACACCCGAGGATCGTGACCATGAAGCGGATGCTCGCTGTCGCCTTCCTTCTCGGCACCGCGCCGGCCTTGGCCGACACGCCGATCGCCGTCGCCGTCGGTCAGGTCACCGTCGTGCGTTCGACACAGACCATTTCCACCTTGGCCGTCGGTGATCCGACCATCGCCGACGTGGTCGCGGAAGGTGAAAACGCCGTGTTGGTGTTCGGCAAGAAAGCCGGCCGCACGGATCTCGTCTTGATGGACGGCCAGCACCGCTTGCTCCGCAAGACGTCCGTCATCGTGGGTCTCTCCGACGGCGATAACACGATCATCGTCCGTTCCGCCGGAAAGGATGGCGTCGTCAACGACGCCTGGGTCTGCCTTCCAACATGCGCAAAGGTGAAAGAAAAATGATCATTCTTGCAGCACTCGCGCTCCCCGCCGCCCTCGGCATGGCCGCCATCGCGGTTGAGGGCGGTCTTTGGTACGCCGACCATCATCAGCTTCGCAACATGGCCGATGCGGCCGCACTGGCTGCCGGCTGGGCACGCCGGGAAGGCAAGAACGAGATGAGCGCCTCGCTCTCAGCCATCCCACCGATCGGATACGACTCCGACACGGATGAGATCGAGCTGATCTCACCGCCGTTGAGCGGACCATATGCCGGCGACACTCAGGCGATCGAAGTGATCGCGCGGCGGACGCGGCCCGTCGTGATGTCCGCCCTGTTCGTCCAGGAGGACGATATGGACATCGAAGCGCGCGCCATCGTACGGCTTCAGACACATAGTTCCGCATGCGTATTAGTGCTCGATCCAACGATGGCCTCTGCCATGTATATCGTCGGCACCGCCGCGCTCAATCTGACAAACTGCGGAATTACGGTGAACTCTAATGCTCCCAACGCCATGACGATGGTTGGGACTGCTGACGTGACGGATGCTTGGACTGAGATTACCGGCGGGCTCAGCATGTCCGGCGGGGCCGAACTGATCAGTCCGGTTCCACCCGACACGGGCGTTATCCCGCGCGAGGATCCTTATAAGGATCTGCCGATGCCGGCGACCTTCGGCAGCTGCTACAAGAACAACTTCAGCGTAAACGCCAATGCGACCGTGACGATCAATCCTGGGCGCTACTGCGGCGGAATTAAGATCAATTCCAAAGCCAAAGTGACGATGAACCCGGGCACCTACATCATCGACGGCGGCGACGTGAACATCAACGGCACCTCGACCGTAAACGGCAACGGTGTGGCCATCGTTCTCTCGGCGAGCGGTTGCGATTCCGCGACCATAACCGTGAACGGCGGCGCGACGGTGAATCTTACGGCGCCCACTACGGGCACCTACAAGGGACTGGCTCTGGTCCAGGACCGCAATGCGCACGGCGTGGAAACCAGCAAGCTCAACGGCGGCTCCAAGATGAAAATAAAAGGCGCCATGTACTTTCCGGCACAAGCCCTGGAATTCAGCGGCGGCGATTCCACCGGCGGCAGTTGCACGCGCATTGTCGCCAAGAGTGTAAAGTTCACCGGCAACGCATCGCTGGCGGACAATTGCGCCGGTCTCGGCCTGCCGGAAGGCATGCCCGACGATCCCCAGATCGTGGGCTAAGGAGCTCGCCCGTGTCCATTTGGAACCGATTGAAGCGGGACGCGCGCGGCACGATTGCGGTGGAGTTCGCCTTGATCGCGCCGGTGCTCATCTTCATGACGATGGGCGTGGCGGACTATGGCCGCGCGATGACCCAACGATCCCAACTGGACGCCGCCGCGCGCGCCGGATTGCAGGTGCTGTTGCGCAATTTCAATGACGTGAATGGCGCCCGCACGGCCGCGCAAGGTATGGCCGCCGGTGCGAGCGTGACCGCGACGGTGGTGTGCGTATGTCCAAACGGCGCCACCATCAGCTGCACCTCGGGAAACTGCCCCACCGGCGTGAAGAAGCGCACGGCCACCATCGCCGTGACGCGGCCGTTCGCAATGTTGGTGCCATGGCCTCCGTTCGACGATCCAATGACGCTGGAAGCCACGGCGGTAGGACGATTGCGATGATTCGCGGACTGCCCCGTGATGATCGCGGCGCAACGGCGATCGAGTTCGCCCTCATCGCGCCGGTGCTGCTGATCGCGCTCGCGGGCATTCTCGAATACGGCCGCGTGATGGGTGCGCGCCAGGCCATCCGCGACATCATCGATCTGAACGCCCGCCGCGGGGTAATCGAGGTGCTCTCGTCCAGCGCCGTGCAGGAAGCAGTGGAAGCTGATCTCGATCAGATTCCCATGGTGCAGGATTACCTTGTGACGATCACCGACGGCGCCAATCTCGTTGTGTCAGTGACCGCGAGCTACGACCTCGTCCTTGGCGCCGTCCTGCCGCAGGACCTGCTGTCGTTCCAGATGACCACAACGCTCCGCCGCTGATGGGACCCGCCATGAACACACCCACACTCTTTGGCTTCCGCCTGTTCGAAGGCCTACCGCCGGAGGTCGTGGAGCGGTTCACCGAAGCCGCGGTGTTCAAGCACTACGCCGAAGGCGAAATGATCTTCGACCAAGACACCGACGGTCGCGATGTACATTTCATCGTCAAGGGCAAGGTGAGGCTGCTCACCGCCGTGGAAGCCGGCGAACCGATGACCCTCGCGGAAGTGCCGAGCGGGGAAATATTCGGCGAACTGGCGGCCATCGATCAACGGCCCCGCTCCGCCCGCGCCGTGGCGGCCTGCGATTCCGTGCTCGGTTCCATCGATGGACCGGTGCTGATCTCGCTTTTGGAATACTGCCCTGTCGTGGCGATCCGGATGCTCAAGCGGCTGGCCACCATCATCCGGTCGATGGACGTGCGTCTGGCAAGCATCGCCGTCATGACGCCGACCCAGCGTGTGATCGCGGAACTGATGCGCCGGGCGGAGCCGGACTCGCGTGTGCCGGGCCAATGGCTGATCGCCTATTCCCCCACCCATGCGGAGATCGCGAGTTGGGTGGGCATCGACCGAGAGGATGTCGCCCAGACCATCGGGACGTTGGCGCGGGACGCCCTCGTGCGGCGGCGCGGCGGAAGCCTCGTCCTGCTCGATTGGGCAGCGTTACAAGGGATGGCGCGACCGGAGAATGCACGCGTCGCCGCCCTAAAGGAGCAGGCTCAACGCCAGCAACCGCAGCCAACGCGGCACTAACGTAGCGCCCGCACGAACTCCGCCGCGGCGCTGGCGATGCGCGTGTGATCGCCGGCAACCAGCGTATCGGCTGACGCGAGGCTCGATCCGGCGGACACGGCCACTGCCCCAGCCTTCAGCCACTCTTGCGCGTTCTGAGCGGTTATGCCGCCGCTGGGCATGAACAGCGCCTTATCGAACGGCCCGCGCAGGCTCTTGAGATAGGCCGGACCGCCGACATCGCTCGGGAAGATCTTGATCGCGGCCGGCGCAAGGTCGATCGCGGCGGCCACTTCTGTTGGCGTATAGGCGCCCATGATCACCGGGATGCCCGCCGCCTTCGCGACAGCCGCAACTTCGGGTCGCACGGCCGGCGTCACGAGGAACCGCGCGCCGACGGCAATAGCGTCACGCGCCTGTTGCGCCGACAGCACCGTTCCCGCCCCCACCACGGCGCCCGGAATCTTCGCCACCGTGGCGATGTGCGAGAGGACGCCGGCAATGGTGTAAGTCAGCTCGATACAGCGGATGCCGGCGCGGACCAGCGCCTCACCGATCTCCCGCGGCGCGGCCAGGCTCTTTGCCCGCAACACCGCGACGATACGGTCCTGTACCAACTCCGGCGGCAGCGCGGTCATTTGATCTCGACGGGTGTATAGCGCGGCATGAGAATGTGGATCACCAGCACCGCCAGAAGATACACGCAGCCGGCCACCACGAAAATCGGCGTGTAGGAACCGATCTCCTCCAGCACGTAGCCGACGTATTTCGCCATGAGCATGCCGCCGACCGACCCGAGCATCCCACCAATACCGACCACGGACGCGACCGCGCGGCGCGGGAACACATCCGACGGCAGGGTGTAAAGGTTGGCGGAGAAGCCTTGGTGACCCGCCGTGGCCAAGCCGACGAGGGCAACAGCAAGCCAGACGGTGTCCGCGTACATGGCGAACATCACTGGCGTGACGGCAATGGCGCAGATCAGCATGGTGATCTTGCGCGCCGCGTTGATGGTGCGCCCGCGTTTTATAAGGTGCGAGGACAGCCACCCGCCGGCGACGCTGCCCACGTCGGATATCAGGTACACCGCCACCAGGGGTGGGCCGAAGCTGGCAAGGTCGAGGCCGTAGCGTTTGGAGAAGAAGTCGGGCAGCCAGAACAGGAAGATGAACCAGATCGGATCGATCAGGAATTTTCCCAGCGCATAGGCCCAGGTCTCCCGATACGGCAGCAGGCTGAGCCAGGGCAAATTCTTCGCTGGATCCGGCGGATCGCTTTGGATGTAGGCGAGTTCCGTGGCCGAGACCTTCGGCTGTTCGGTGGGGCGCTTGTAAACGATCAGCCAGACGATGATCCAGACGATGCTGAACATGCCCGTGATCAGAAACGCCGCGCGCCAGCCATAGGCAAGGGTGATGGCGGGAACGATGAGCGGAGTGATCACGGCGCCGATATTGGTACCGGCGTTGAAAATGCCGACGGCCAGTGCGCGTTCGCGCTTAGGATACCACTCCGCCACGGCTTTCAGACCGGCGGGGAAGTTGCCCGCCTCGCCGATGCCGAGGCCGAAGCGCACGATCATGAAACTCAGCACGGAACTCGCGCCCGCGTGAGCCATGTGGGCCACAGTCCAGATGCCGACCGCCAGGGCATACCCGAAGCGCGCGCCGATCCGGTCGATTACACCGCCGAAGACGATGTAGCCCAGGGCATATGCGGCCTGGAACCAGAAGACGATGTCGCCGTAGGTGACCTCGCTCCATCCGAACTCGGCCTGGAGCGTCGGCTTGAGAACGCCGATGGCCTGCCGGTCGATATAGTTGATTGCGTTCGCCGCGAACAGCAGCGCGCAGATCACCCAACGGTATCGTCCGACATTCACCGTCGGCATTGGCACCGTCGTCGCTTCGGTTGTCATCGTTCCCCTCCCCGAGATACGACGTCGTCGGATCAGTTCTTAGCCGGCACCGCGCGACAGCGCAGTTCGCCCGCGTCTCCGAATATGACCCGCGCCGCTTGGCCGGCATGAATATCGTGCACGCCGGTGACCGCACCGGTCGAGATGTAATCGCCGGCCTTCAAGGGCCGCCCGCGGCGCGCATTGCGCTGCAGCGCAAAGCACAGGCCGTCGAGGATGTCGTCGAGATTGGCGCGCCCCTTACCGGCGGAGGCGTCGTTGATGAAGGTCTCGCAGGCAAGACCCGTTACCTTTTCGCGCCAGTTCGGAATCGCCGGACCGAGTATTAGTCCGTCGTTATTGCCGAAGTCGGCGATGATGACGGCCGGCCCGAGGTCGTTGATCGTCGCCAGGGGGCTGCCGGCGGTTTCAATACCGAAGTGAAGTGCTTCCACCAGCTCCGCGGCCTCCGCGGGAGACCATGTGGTTTTCGCCGGCGCGGCATCCAGGCCGAGACGGAAGACAAATTCTCCTTCCACCGCGGCGAAACCGCGCACGAACACTGGGAAGATTGTTTCCTTGCCCGCTTCCGCCATCCGCAAACCGCGGCGGAAGATCGGCCCCACCAAGCGCGCATCCTCCACGTTGGCGGCGAACGCCGACGCCACCTTGCCGACCTTCCAGCCGACGATGACATCGGGCCACAGGCCGATCGCAGCGTCCTGGCAGGCATAGGCGTCCAGCAGGTCCGCCGGGATCTGCCCCGGGAATCCATCGAGCGCCTGCGCGCGCTGGCGCGCTTCCACGAGGCGTCGGGCCGTCGGCAGTGCTTTCGATGCCGCAAGACTCTGTGCCGCCGAATCAGCCACGCAATCCCCTTCATCCCCTTGCCAGGGCGCTGTTCGGCCCCTACGCTGGGTCTAAAGGAAACCGGTGTCATTTTCAATCGAAGAAGCGCCATTTGCACCGATTTCGCATGGGTTTATCGTTGATCTCGGGGAGAGTACGGGGAGGTAACGTCGATGGTGCAACGCAACATCGTTCACGGGCTCACGCGGCGCGGGATTCTCAGCGGCGCGGCGGCCACATGCGTCGGGCTTCCGGCCTGGGGCGCATCTGAGACCCCGCCCTCCTTTCCAGGCGCTCTTGGTTGGGCCGCGAGCACACCGGGCGGACGCGGCGGCAAGATCGTCAACGTCACCACGCTTGCGAACAAGGGCCCCGGCTCCCTGCGCGAGGCGCTCGCACTGAAAGAACCGCGCATCGTGGTGTTCGAGGTCGGCGGCGTGATTGACCTCGACAGCGAAACTATCAAGATCACCACACCGTTCCTCACCGTCGCGGGACAGACGGCGCCCTCGCCCGGCATCACGCTCATCAAGGGCGGCATCGACGTGATGACTCACGACGTGATCCTGCAGCACATCCGCGTACGTCCGGGCGAAGCCGGGCATCCGAAAGGCGGCGGCTGGGGCGAAGATTCCTTCTCTACACAAGGCCCCGCGTCCAACATAATCGTCGATCATTGCACCATGACCTGGGGCACGGATGAGAACATGTCCGCCTCCGGGCCACGCTTCACCGGCAAGACGCCGGACGACTGGCGCGCCGGAACCTCCCGGCGCATCACCTTCAGCAACAACATCATCGCCGAAGGGCTTGCCTGGTCCACTCACGACAAACTCGAACATTCCAAAGGCAGCCTGATTCACGACAACGTCAGCGACATCCTGATCGTCGGTAATCTTTACGCTCACAACTACGAGCGCAACCCGCACTTTAAGGGCGGCGTACGCGGCGTGGTGGTGAACAACTTGATCTACGATCCGGGCCCGCGCGCTCTGCACTACAATCTGATGGCCGAGGAATGGGGCGACGTGCCGCCGCAACTCGGCGAGATGGTGGCGGTGGGCAACGTGGTGCGCGGCGGCCCGTCGACGCCCACGCCGCTCGCCTTCTTGCAGATCGGCGGCGCCGGAGATCTCGCCTACTATGGCGCGGACAACATCGCCGTGGACCGGATCGGCAATGCGCTGCCGATGTTCGGCCGTTACACCACGACGTCCGCGAAAATCATCGAGCACGACAAGCCGATGTTGTGGCCAGAAGGCCTGAAAGCCATCCCCGCCGTGGACGTTCAAAGCGCCGTCCTCAAGAACGCCGGCGCAAGGCCTTGGGATCGCGATCATCACGACGTGCGCCTGATCGCGGACGTGGCGGAAGGCCGCGGCAGGATCATCGATAGCGAAAAGGACGTCGGCGGCTATCCGGTCGAGAAAGAGACACGCCGCCCGTTCAATCCGGCGGATTGGGACCTGCGCTTCATGACGCCGCGCACGCCCGCGGCGTTGGATTCAAGCGCCAGGTCGAAGGGCACGTGACCCTTTCGCGCCGCGGCTTGTTCGCCGCCGCGGCGCCCGCCGCGGTGATGCGCGCGGCGCCGATTGTCGCCACACCTGCCGGTAAAGTGCGCGGCGTGCACGATCGTGGCACCTTGGCCTTCAAGGGCATCCCCTACGGCGCGGACACCACGGCTTATCGTTTCCGCCCTGCACCGCCCCCACAGCCGTGGCGCGGCGTGCGTGACGCCACCGCGTTCGGCCCTGCTTGCCCGCAAACGAAAGCAGAGGAGCCCACCGGCGAGAACTGTCTGACGCTGAATGTCTGGACCCCGGGCGCGGACGCGGCGCGGCGGCCGGTGATGGTTTATTTCCACGGCGGGGAATACAGCCATGGATCGAGCACCGCGCCCGCCACCGATGGGGCGCGTCTGGCGTGGCGACAGAACGTGGTGGTCGTCACGGTCACCCATCGGCTGGCGGCGTTGGGCCATCTTTACGTGAAGGCTCTCCCCGGCTCGGGAAACGTGGGGTTGCTCGATCTGGCGCTGGCCCTGCGATGGGTGCGCGACAGCATCCCGGCCTTCGGCGGCGATCCGAGTAATGTCACCGTGTTCGGCCAATCCGGCGGCGGCGCGAAGATCGCCACCCTCATGTCCATGCCGGCGGCGAAGGGCTTGTTCCATCGCGCCATCACCATGAGCGGTCAGCAGATCACCGCGTCCGGTCCGCAAGCCGCAGCAGCGCGCACGCAGGCTTTCCTCGCCGCCCTCAAGGCCAAGCCCGAAGACTTGTCGCGCGTTCCCATCGCCGCACTCGTCGAGGCGATGAACGCGCCGGACCCGACCCTGCCCCGCAGCAGCCTCTATTTCGGACCCGTGTTCGACGGCGATGCCCTGCCGCGCCATCCGTTCTATCCCGATGCGCCGCCGCAAAGTGCCGGCATCCCCATGATCATCGGCAACACCCACGATGAGACGCGCGGCTTCTTCCGCGACAATGCACGTGTGCACAATCTCAGCTGGGGCGATCTCGGGACTGCGATCGGCCCTGAGCTGCGCGTCGACATCGATGCAAGCCTTGTGATCGACCGCTATCGCGCCCTGTTTCCACAAGCCTCACCGACGGAGATCTTCTTCGCCGCGACGACGGCGGGGCGCTCGTGGCGCGGCGCCTTGATCGAGGCAGAGTTGCGCGCGCACCAAGGATCGCCGGTCCATATGTATCAGCTCGACTGGCCGTCGCCGCTAGATGATGGCCGCCTGCGCGCGGCCCATACGCTCGACATTCCGTTCGCCTTCGACACCGTGGACGCGCCTGGGTCCCTCACCGGCTCCGGCCCCTCCGCACAGCGCATGGCGGATGCGATCAGCGGCGCCTTCGCCGCCTTTGCGCGCACGGGCCGTCCGGAGACCACGGAGCTGCCGCAGTGGCCGGCCTATGACCTTACCCGGCGTGCGACGATGATCTTCGATGACGTGTCGCGGGTGGAGGATGATCCCCGCAGCGGCGAACGGCACATCTTTTCCGGCGTGCCCTATATCCAGCGCGGAACGTACTAGCGCTTCACGCCCAGGCCGGTGCCCGCGAGAACTGCGTCCACTTCGGCGAGCGTCACAAGGTTGAAATCCCCCGGCACGCCGTGCTTGAGCCCGGCCGATGCCAAACCGAACGCCAGGGCATCCGCATCAGTCCGCTTCGCCATCAAGGCATGGAGAATGCCGGCGGCGAATGCGTCGCCTGCACCGATGCGGTCGACGACGTTCCTAAGGTCCAGCGCCGGTGCACGATGAACGCCCTGGCGGGTGTACATCACAGCGCTCACTGAATGATCGTCGGCGGCGGACTGGACGCGCTGCGTGCACGCAATCCGCTTCAAGTTCGGAAATGCCTTGAAGGCTGCGGCGCTCGCATCATCCAGGGCGTTGAAGTTCTGCTTGAGGATCAGCCCGATGTCACGGGCGTCCACCAACGCGAGGTCGGCGAGTTCGAGCAACCCGCGCAACCGATCTGGCGCCTCATGCTCATTGCCGAGCCAGAGCTTGGAGCGATAGTTTCCGTCGAAGCACACAGACACGCCCGCGGCCCGCGCCGCCTTAAACGCCTGCAGCGCCGCTGCCGCTGGATTCGGCCCGAGGGCCGGCGTCACCCCGGAGATGTGCAGCCAATCGGCATCTCGCAGAATCTCCGTCCATCGAAAGGCCGACGGGTCGGCCAGCACGATGGCCGTATGTTTGCGGTCGTAGGTGACTTCCCCGGCGCGCAGCACCGAGCCGGGATCCAGGAAATAGAGCCCCATGCGCCCGTCGCCGAAGTGAATGTGGCTGCAATCCACGCCGTGTTTGCGCAGTTCGTCCCGCGCCGCATGTCCCAGGACATTGGACGGCAGCGCAGTCGCCAGGGCTGTCGCGTGCTCCCAGCGCGCGAGGCAGACGGCAACATTGGCCTCGGCCCCGCCGAAGACCATCTCCACCTGTCGACGCTGAAACAGACGCTCCGCACCTGGGGCGCTCAGTCTGATCAGCGCTTCACCGAAACAGACGACGCGCGCCACGCGGACTCCCGATCTTAATAAGTGTAGCGAAGCCCCAGGAGGAACTCACGGCCGGTGTGGTGATAGAACGACACGCGGTTGGATGAGTCGTTGAACTGGTCCTGGAACTGATCGGTGAGGTTAATCCCCTCCAGCGTCACCTTCAAATTCTTGTTGATGGTGTACTGGGCCGACATATCGAGGTTGAAGGTGGAATTCGTGCCGTCGAAGTCGGTACCCGCCTCTTGGCCGGGGAACCGCGTGAAATACTTGCTGCGGTAGGCCGCGGAGACACGGGCGCTGAAACGCTCGTCTTCATAGTAGAACGTCGCGTTGTAGGAGCGCCGGGACAGACCGGTGATGTCTCCGGTGGTGACCACGGCGCCGGCGGCGTTCAGGTACTGGATGCCGGATTTCACGAATGTCGCGTTCAAGATCACGCCGGTATTGCTCAAGATGCCCGGCAAGAACTTCAGCGGCTGCTGCAGATTGAGCTCAAGGCCGTCGAGCACGCCGCCCGGCGTATTGGTCGGCACGCTGAACGTCCAACCCGCCGCCGGGCTGCAACCCGCGACCGTGCCGCAAGCCGCGATCGCGACACTGTCGGGCAAGCCGAAGATATTACCCGTGAACGGCGTGATGACCTGCAGAGTCTGCACGAAGCTATCAATATCCTTACGGAACAGAGCCGCCGAGATGATCGAACCGGTTTGGGCGTAGTATTCCACCGACAAATCGAAAGCCTTCGCCCGATAGGGATTGAGCGACGGATTGCCCGCGGCGACGGTGCGATTCGCACCTGACACGTTGATGGTGGCGCCGGGCGTGAGGTTGTTGAGTTCGGTCCGGCCCATCACCTTCGATGCCGCGAAGCGAAGGACGATGTCGCTCGTCGGCTCGAGCGCGAGGTTCAGCGAAGGCAACGTATCGTTGAAGCCGCGGTTCACCGAGATCGGCACCGGCACGCCGCTGACGAAGGTATAGCCGGCGGAACGCTGCGACGTGTGGACGTAGCGAACGCCCACATTCCCGCGGAACGGCATGTCCATCAGAGCCGTCGCGAAGTCGAGTTGCACGTAGCCGCCGGTGTCTTCCTCGCGCACGCCGCGATTATTGCCCAAGGCCGGTTCGGGTCCGAGACGGAAGGCGCCGCCGTAGGCGGAGGTGTCATAGAGATTGAGTACACCCTTCGCGACGCTGATGTCGGGAATCAACCAACTGGTCGGGCTTCCGGCCGGCGCGCCAAGACCGGCGCCGTTGAAGGTGAAGACCCGCGAGTAGTTGGCGAGCGGGATTGCCAGCAACGCCGCCGGGATGACCGGCTCCTGGTTTGTGGTGGTGCCGTTGCTGCGGCGGAATTCGGTGGTCGAGAACTTGTAGCGCTTCCAGTTGATGCCGGCCTTCAGCTTGATGGCGTCGATCCCACCGAATTCCACGTCGGCCTGCGCCGTCATGTAGCTGTTCTTGGTGCGCTGGGGCCGCTCACGGATCTGGGTCAGCACCCAGCTCGTGGGACTCGTCAGGTTGGCGCTGCCGTAGTCGAGCACCGGGATGCGGCCCTGCGAGTAGTCGTAGCGGTAGTTCTGGATGTTGAATTGATCGAGCGTCAGCGTGGTCTGGATCGGGTTGTCGTGATCGGAGAACGACGTGCCGAACAGGCCATGGAGCTTGAAGTCGCCCACTTCATGATCGGCACTCAGGTTCGCCTGACTGAACTTCGTCTCCAGTTCGTCGAAGCGATTCTCGACCCGGATGTCGACGTCGTTGAATGTGCCGGAAATCAGCGTGTTCTTGGAGTCGATGGTGGCATTGGTGACGTTGACGTCGGCGATACCGCACGTGGTCGCTGTATTGGCCGGAGTACACGCACCAGCGGTGCTGAGAGCGACGGACTCGAGATAGACTTCCTCGCGCGTGCCCTTGAAGTTGGCGTAGAGCAGATCGAGATTGATGAGTGTTTCTTCCGTCGGCTTCCACTGCAAGGAGCCGGTGGCGCCGACGCGTTCGGAGTTATTGGTGTAACTGTCGAACCGCGGCAGGCGCGGGTGATACGCGGCGTTGAGTTGCGCCAGTGTCGGCCCGGTCACCGGCGCGCTCTGAAATCCAGGCGCGAACGCGTTGCCTGTCGCCCACCGCACCGTGCTGGTGCCGATGTCGTAGAGCTTCCGCTTGGTGTAAGAGATCGACGCCAGCGCGCCAAATCGTCCATCACCCCAGATATTGGACACCATCGCGGAGCCGCGCGGTGCGAACTTCTTGGACAGGCTGTTGTACCCGCC
This sequence comes from Rhodospirillaceae bacterium, assembly GCA_965279655.1. Classification (GTDB taxonomy): domain Bacteria; phylum Pseudomonadota; class Alphaproteobacteria; order Rhodospirillales; family Rhodospirillaceae; genus SCTM01. The sequence goes on along the minus strand of OZ257255.1, from coordinate 734,343 downwards.
TTGTGCCGCGGCGCTGAGAGTGAAGCCCTTGTAGTCGAACGGTCGTGCAGTCGCGAGATCCACCGTCGCCCCAAGGGACCCTTCCTCGGTGGAAGCATCCGGCGTCTTGCGAACGACAATGGCGTTGAACAGTTCGGACGCGAAGACGTTGAAATCGAAGTTGCGGTTACGGTTGGTGCCGCCCTGGTTGTCGGTGCCGCCGGCGGTCGTCAGCGCTTCCATGCCGTTGATGCGCACGCGGGCGAACTGCGGACCGAGGCCGCGGATCGTGATCTGGCGACCTTCGCCACCGTCGCGGGTGATCGCGACACCCGGAATGCGCTGGATCGATTCTGACAGGTTGAGGTCAGGGAATTTACCGACGTCTTCCGCCAGGATGGCGTCGATCTGGGTGTCGGCGGTGCGCTTTTCCTTCAACGCCTGCTCCAGGCTGGAGCGGAAGCCGGTGACGACGATTGTATCGATCTCTTCGGCGGCGCGGGCCGGACCCGAGGCCAAGGTCGCGCCGATCGCCAAAGCGGACGCGCCGCACAACAGCGCCGACACACGCGGAGTGTATTTCGCAAACATGAAGTTCCCCTCTCCCAAGTATCCCGCGTGCGGGCGCCTGTTGCACCCAAATCCACGCGGACTGCATCTCCCAATGCTACCGGTGTCATAAGCCGCCAGGGTCTTTGACACCGGTGACATTTAGACTACCGGAAATTGAGCGGCGGACAAGCAAATCACGTGCTGCTTCGCAGCAAGACCGTCCGGGTTTATTTCGCGAATGCGAAAGGACAGGTCGCCGCCTCAGCGGGCGAGCCAGCCGCCGTCCACGGGCAGGATGGTGCCGTGCACGTAATCGGCCGCGCGGGAGGCGAGGAAAACCACGGCCCCGGCCAGGTCAGCGGGGGACCCCCATCTCCCGGCCGGGATGCGCGCGAGAATATCGCGGCTGCGAGTCTCGTCGGCCCGCAGCGCCTCCGTGTTGTTGGTGCTGAAATATCCCGGGGCAATGGCGTTCACGTTGATTCCCTTCCCCGCCCACTCGTTCGCGAGCAGCCGCGTGACGCCGGCGATCCCGCTCTTGCTCGCGGCGTAGGACGCAACGCGTATGCCGCCTTGGAAGGACAGCATGGAGGCAATGTTGATGATCTTTCCTCCGCGGCCGGCCATGTCCTTGGCCACGGCTTGCGCCAGAAAAAATGCGACCTTCAGGTTGACGTTCATCACGTCGTCCCAGTCGGCTTCGGAGAAGTCGAGGGCGTTCGCGCGGCGGATGATGCCCGCGTTGTTCACCAGGATGTCGACCGGCCCGAAAGCACTCTTGGCCTGCGCGATAATGTCGGCAATGGGCTTGGTCGAACCGAGATCGGCCTGTACCGAGAGAAACCGTCGACCGGTCGCTTGCACTGCCGTCTCTGTTTCCGGAGCCAGCTTACGGCTGACGCCGACCACGTCGGCGCCGGCTTGCGCCAATGCGAGCGCCATACCCTGGCCGAGGCCGGTGTTGGCGCCGGTGACCAGGGCAACGCGGCCGGTGAGATCGAACAGATCGCCCATATTCCGCCTATTTAAGCTGGCAGATATCCAGCACGTTCATATCGGTATAGTCCAGGTTCTCGCCGCCCATGGCCCAGATAAAACTATAGGCCGCGGTGCCGGATCCCATGTGAATCGACCAAGGCGGCGACATCACCGCCTCTTCGTTGGCCATCACAATATGCCGCGCCGCGTCTGGCTCACCCATGAAATGAAATACGCGCTCGTCGGGCTTCAGTCCAAAATAGAAGTACACCTCCGAACGTCGGTCGTGGAGATGCGGCGGCATCGTGTTCCAGACACTACCCGTCTTCAGAATCGTCAGCCCCAGCAGCAGCTGCGCGGATTTGCAGGTGGTCGGCACGATGTACTGATAGATCGTGCGCTCGTTCGAAGTCGCGAGCGAACCGCGCTCCAGCGGCACGGCATTTTCGATGGAGATCTTCTTCACCTCGAAACGCGCATGCGCCGGCGTGCTGGCGAGATAGAACCGCGCCGGAGCTTTCGCATCCTTTGAAGCAAAGGTCACATCCACGCTGCCCATGGGAATATACAAGCCGTCGCGCGGCTTAAGGCTGTGCGACTCACCATCGACCGTGATGGTGCCTTCGCCTTCGCCGACATTGATCGCGCCAAGCTCACGGCGCTCGAGAAACGGGGCGCCGGCGGCGGACGCGGGCGCCTCCTGCACCGGCAGCTTGACGGGCTTGGTCACGGGGGCCGCGCCGCCGACAACAAAGCGTTCGTTGTGGCAGTAGTTCAGCGCGACCTGATCCGGCGTAAACAACCCGGTAATGAGATAACGATCGCGAAGCGACTGGTTATCGACACCCCGCATCATGTCGGGATGGGTCGCGTGATACACCTTCCGGAACATCGTGCGCCTCCTGTGTGATCCCTCCGAAGTAACCGGTGTCAATTCAGGTTGCAAGGGCTTTGCCGCGATAACGCTATCCCAGTGGCGGGGCGGTGGACGCGCGGACAACGAGGTTGGGCACGACCTCGGTCGAGTGATGCGTCGTCGGCCGCACCAACCGGCTCGCGGCCATGGATCCGACACTGCGCAGGGGCACATGCACAGTTGTCATGGTCGGCCAGACCCGTGTCGCCAACGCGCTATCGTCATAGCCCACGACCGACAGGTCCCGTGGCAATTCCACATTTGCATCCCGCGCGGCACGATAGACCCCCGCCGCCATTTCGTCGTTGCCGGCGAAGATCGCCGTTGGCCGCGGCCTGAGAGCCAAGAGTTTGGTCGCGCAGGCATAACCGGATTCGAAGGTGTAGCTCCCCTCGCCGATGTACTTCGCCGGGACGTCGATCCCGCGCCCCTTGAGTTCCTGAATGAAACCGCGGCGACGCTCATGGGCGGAGCGGAACGACAACGGTCCTGAGATATGGCCAATCACCTTATGGCCGAGATCGGCGAGATGCTGCGCGGCCTCGCGTCCGCCGATGTGGTCATTGGTCACCAGCATGACGCCCGGCTCGTCCAAGGGCACTGACGCGATGCGCACATAGGGACACTCGAGTTCGCGCAGCAGCGATGCGAGGCGCTCGTCCTCGGAAATGGAGGGCGGCAGAACTGCACCGAACAACTTCTGGCGTTCGACGAACATACGCATTTCCGTCAGGAACTCAGGATGAGATCGGTCGGCGGGACGCAGCACCAGTTGCAAGCCCGTCGTTGCTAATGCGTCCAGGATGCCGCGCTGCATGTCGATGACATACTGCGGACTTGGATTGTCGTAGATCATTCCCACCAGAAATGATTTGCGCGACGCAAGCCCGCGCGCCATCGGATCCGGCGAGAAGCCATACTTCGCAATGATGACCTTGACCTTTTCCCGGGTCTCCTCGTGGACGAGCGGGGATTCATTGATGACGCGGGAGACGGTCTTCTTCGAAACGCCGGTCAGCCGCGCGATATCGTTGATCGTCGGGCGCTTGCCGCTGAAGTCGGCCTTTGCCGCCGGCTTCGACGCTCCGGTTTTCTTGACGCCGCGCGGCATGGATATCTCCCTGAATCGGCGCCAGTGTCCTGGCGCAGCGGACCGTGGTCAAGGGCGCAACTACTATAGGTTGGTGCGCGCCCGAACGCGGAGCGAGGTTTGCCTTTTGGGTGCCACAGTGTGCGAGCATCCTGACGGCACACTTATCACAGGACTTCTCATGCGGCTCGCAGCAGTTCTCTGCCTATCGTTGATCGGCTCCGCACCCGTCTGGGCGTCGCCCGATACGCTGAACATCAAAGAAGGCCTGTGGGAGACCACAACCACAGTCAAAATGGGTGGGCTGCAGATCCCGCCGGAGTTCCTCGAAAATCTTCCTGATGAGCAGCGCACACAAATGCAGCGCCTCGACGGGCGCCCGCGTGTGGATCGAACCTGCGTCACGCGGCGGGACATACAGGAAGCGTTCGAGCGCTTCGACAAACAGTCAGCTTGCACGCGCGATATGATCACTTCCACGCCCCAGGTGATGGAAGCGAACGTCACCTGCACCGGGCTGCTTTCCGGAACGGGGATCGCCCGTGTGGAAGCACCTTCATCGATTCGTGTGCAAGGCCGCGCGGAGTTGCACGGCATGCTCGCCAACGTCTCGGTCGCATTCGAAGGGCGCTGGCTTTCCAACGCCTGCCGCAGCTTGACCAACTAGCCTGCTACGGCGCTGCGTAGCGCTGGAAGGCGCGGTCGAAACGCGCGCGTGGTGACTGCGGATCAACCGGTTCTGTCGGCGAAATCTTCGCGCGGCCGGAGTTGCACCAAACGACACTGTCTTCGCGATAGTCGTAGTCCACCGCCCGATCGTCCAGCAACGCGATCGACGGCTGCTTGCCGCGTTCCTTCAGCCACTGGAACACGGCGTACATGGCGAGTTGATCGATTCCCCAGCCGAGCATCTTCTTGCTGTAGAAGTGCGCGATATAGGCCGCGATCAGACGCAGGTAGCCGCAGGCCTTGTCGGTCGGCGCGATTCCGACCACGGCCGCGTTGAATTGGTTCCAAGGCTCAAACCGGCCGGGGCGCGCGCGCAAAGCGATATCCGCCGTCCCACGTGTGCTGAAAAGCGTCACCGGGTCGCGATTGATGAGCCCGTCGACATCCAGCAGCCACAGTTCGCGCGGATAGCGCTGGAGATGCTGCAGCAATCGGACAAAGCGCGCCGCGTGGAAATAGCCGCGTGCGGTCATGATGTCCACGCGATCCGTCGGATTCATAACTTCCGATGACGACGACACGACAAGCCCGAGTTGCGCCGTGACTGCGTGCGCCTCCTCGCGCTGTGCCGATGACGTGTCCATCAGATGCACATGCACCGGCGCGCCGGGCCGCTGCGCCGCCAGCGACCGCAGCATCGGCCGCGCAAAGTGCAGATAGTATTGATGGTCGCACGCGAGATAGATGACCGGCCCTTGCTGATCGGGCACGGTGCTATATTCAACCGTCGCGAAGCCCGCCGCGATCTCCGCGTCGGACATACGTTCCAGCGCCTCGTACACCTCGGGCTTGAATGTCACGTTCGTCCAGATGTGCCGGCCGATCATGGGACGAATGTGGTCCAGAAGCTGATCGACAGCGTGCCACTGCTGGGCCGCGAACAATGCCATGCACCGGTGCGTGACCGACGGCAGCGTCACGGACGGGCCGGTGACGGCTTTTTCCGTCAGCCGCAGATATTCGCGGAACTCCGCTTTGGCGTAGCGGAAGAAGAGTTCGTCGAGACTCTTGGCGTGATACGGGAGTTCGCCGTGCTTGATGCGCTCGCGCCATTCCTTGTGGGGAATGAGTTGCTCGAGCACCGGCAGGGCGGAGTCCGTGTCCTCGCCGGTGCGCTTCAAGAGCTTCACGAGGTCCGCCACCGCGGCCGCGGGTTCGGCAGTCCAGCGGTCGGTGGCGGCTTTGATTTCGGGAAGCGAGACGACGGCCATGGGCCGATAAAATCAGGTCGCCCCCGAAGCGTCCAGCGCTTAGCGCGCGCCGACGGCCTTCAAGGCCTGAGCCTCTTGCGGCTGCACGGCATGCAGGACGTAGTTCAGCAGAACGGCCAGTGAGGCATCCAGCGAATTGCCCATGGTATCGACCACCAGGTCCGGCGCCTGCGGCGGTTCCCACGGGGCGGAGATGCCGGTGAATTCCCGCACGATGCCTTCGCGGGCCTTGGCGTAGAGGCCCTTCACGTCGCGGGATTCGCAGGTCGCGAGATCGGCGTTGATATGGACGTCGTGGAAGGAGGGTCCAACGATTGCGCGCGCCCGTTCGCGGTCGGCTTCGGACGGCGAGATGAAGGCTGAAATCACGATCGTGCCGGCGTCGGCGAACAGGCGGCCGACTTCGGCGACACGGCGGAGGTTTTCGGTGCGATCCTCGGCGCTGAAGCCCAGGTCGCTGTTGAGACGCGAGCGGATGTTGTCGCCGTCGAGCACGTAGGCCGACATGCCGCGGCGGAAAAGTTCGCGCTGCAAAGCCATGGCCAGGGTCGACTTACCGGAGCCCGACAAGCCGGACATCCAGATCACGGCGCCGGTATGACCGGCCGCCCGCGCCCGCTCATCCGGTGTCACGGACTGCGGAACGGCGGTGATATGCTTCTGGACAAGGTTCATTCCAGATCCTCGAGAAACAGCCGGGTCGTTTGGTCCCTACCCTGCCTATGTGGGAGATACCGCCGGCCCCGTCATCCCACCTGGGTGCTGGTTTGGAGACTGGGATCGAATGAGAGAATTTCCTTTCCAAGCAGGGCGTTCCCGGAGAGTTTTCCACCATGACGATCCTGCGTGAAAGCCCGGCCTTCGACGCGCACGTCCCCATCGTCATCGTCGGCGCGGGGGCCTGCGGCTGCGTCGCCGCGCTGGCGGCGCAGGCCGGCGGCGCTGACGTGATGGTTCTGGAGCGCGACGCGCGACCGCGGGGGAACACATCCCTCTCCGGCGGGCAGATCCCCGGCGCGGGGACGCGCCTGCAGAAAGCCGCCGGAATCGAGGACACGCCCGCCCTGCTCGCCGGCGATCTGATCGCGAAAGCCAAGGGACAATGCGACGCACGGATCGCGGAGCGGATCGCCGCGGAGTCCGCGAAGACGGTCAATTGGTTGGTCGAGACGCATGGGTTGGCGCTGTCGTGCATGACGGGCTTCCGGTATCCGGGGCATTCCGCGCCGCACATGCACAGCCCGCCGAACCAGTCGGGCGCGGACCTGCTCGCGGGACTGGTGAATGCGGTGGAGCGTGCGGGCATCGACATCGTGTGTTCCGCCACCGTCACGGCGCTGTATGCCGACGATGCGGGGTTCATTCTGGGAGTCCAGATCACGCGGCCGGATGGAGCGATCGAGAACATCGGGTGCGATGCGCTGGTGCTGGCGTGCAATGGGTTCGGGGCGAACGAAGACCTGCTGCGCAAGTACATTCCGCGGATCGTCGATGCGCCCTACCTGGGGCACGCGGGCAATCGCGGGGATGCGGTGAACTGGGGAGAACAACTCGGCGCGTCGTTGAAGGACCTCGGATCGTTTCAGGGGCACGGGGCGGTGTGCATGCCGTCCATGACACGGCTCGGCTGGGGAACGATGGCCGAGGGTGGCATTCAGGTGAACCAACGCGGCAAGCGCTTCTCCAACGAGAACTCTGGGTATTCGGAACAGGGACTGAAGATCATCGGTCAGCCCGGCGGGAGTGCGTGGGCGATCTGGGATCAGCGCTGCGAAGAGTCCGTTGCCGCGATGCAGAACCACAGGGACTGCTGGTCGCAAGGAGCGATCAAGCGGTTCGACACGACCGATGCGCTCGCAAGCTTCATCGGATGCGCAGAGTCCGACCTCATCGAAACGCTTGAGGAGGTGAGCGATGGTGTTTGTTCGTTCGGTCGTGACTTCTCCGGCAAGCCCCCTCTTGTCGCTCCCTATCTTTGCGCCAAGGTGACCGGCGCGTTGTTTCACACGCAGGGCGGGCTTGAGGTCGATACGCAGGCGCGTGTGCTGCGCAACGACGGATCGCCCTTCCCCAACCTGTTCGCCGGCGGCGGCGCGGCGCGGGGACTGTCAGGCCCGGAGGACTGGGGTTACCTGTCCGGGTCGGGCCTGTTGGTCGCGGTCAATCTCGGTCGGATCGCCGGAGAGAGCGCCGCCACCCTCGTCCGGCGCATTCCGTAGCTAGACCGAGAACTTCAGCATCTTCGAGCCGAGCAGGCGCCCGAAGGTGAGCGCGGGCGTCACGCACATGCCGCCGCAGTGGGAGCGGCCCATGGTGGCGGCGGAGCCGATGATCTCGCCGGCAGCGTAGAGGTTCGGGATCGGCTTGCCGTCCTGCTTGATCACGCGCAGTTCCTTGTCCACGGCCAGACCGCCGAAGCCCATGTACTTCCAGCTGTGCAGCTTGATCGCATAGAACGGGCCCTTGGCGATCGGCAGCGGCATGTGGGTGCGGCCGAGCTTGTCCTTGCCGGCCTTTTGGCCCGCGTTGTACTCGGCGATGGTCGCCTCGAAGTTCTTCGCATCGAAGCCGGCGGCCTTCGCGAGACCTGCGAGGGTGTCGGCGGAGTGGAAGAACTTCTGCTTGTTGAACAGCGCGCGGTATTGCTCATGGTCCCAGCGCTTGGGGTTCATGATCGAGGGCGCGGCGGCGAAGATCGGCTCGTCGAATACCACCCAGCACACGTTGCCGGGCTGCGACTTGATGGCTTCCTCGTAGACGTCGTGGCTGGCCACGTCTTCCTGGAGGAAGCGCTTGCCGTCGACGTTGACGAAAATCTCGAACGGCGGGCGCGACGGCGGCCACGGACGGAAGATCTGCAGCAGCGGGCTCGGATAGTCGTCGTCCTGGAGGATGCCGCCGAACAGCGGCGCATGGAGATCGCCGCCGCGCACGTAGCCGCCCACGGAGACGCCGAGCTTGATGCCCTCGCCCTGGCTGTAGGGATAGGAATCGTCGTTGTAGTCGGTGAGGAGATCGATCTCCTTGAACATCACCGGGTTGGTGGCGAAGCCGCCGGCGGTGAGCACGATGTTGCGGCCCATGAAGCGGCCCTTCGTGTCGCCGTCGGTCTCGACGCCGATCACCGCGCCCTTGTTGTCGGTGATGAGCTTGGTGGCCTTCGTGTTGAGGTAGACGGTGACGCGGCCGCTATCGATCTCCGGCTTGATATGCTTGTCGAGGATCTCGAGGATCGAGCGACCGCCCTTTGGGCCCCAGGCGTAGCGCTGACGGCTGTAGGGCTCGTGGGTCGTGCCGGTTTCCGGATGGTTCGCGCCTACGGTCAAACCGTTGTCCGTCAGCCAATCGAATGTCGCGCCGTTGCCTTGCACGGCGAGCATCGTGATCTCAGGGTTCGCGGTGTTCTTGCTGATGCGCATGATGTCGTCGTAGTGGATCTGCGCGGTGTCATCGATGCCCTTGGACTTCTGCAGCTTCGTGCCCGCCGCCGACATCTGGCCGGACGACAAGTGCAGCGTGCCGCCCATCTGGCCCGCCGCCTCGATCACGAGCACGCGGCCGCCGCGCTGGGAGGCGAAGATCGCGAGCGGCATGCCGGCATTGCCGCCGCCCACCACGATCACGTCGTAAGGCTTCTCGGCGGCGGCCTGCGCGCTGCTCGCGGGCGCGGTGCCCATCCCCGCGGCGGCGGCAATGGCGCCCGCGCTCTTCAAAAGATCGCGCTTGGAAAGCCTCCCGCTCTTTGGGGCCTGGGTCTTCTGTGAGGTCTTACGGACGCGCATGGGCGTGCTCCTGAGGAATACCGATCGGGACGTTTCCCGAGAGAGTTCAAGTTGCTAGAGGCCCCGCCGGGAGTCAATCCGAGTCGGGGAAAACCGCGCTCGCAACGTGAGTTGGTCCATTTTATGGACCTGCAATATATGACTGTTTCGCCTTTTCATGTGGGAAATCCCTGGCCATACCGTATCATACATTGGATTAACGGTTTGCATTGTGAACCGAACGAAAGCACCGGCGCGCATCAGGGGAGATGACGTCATGGCGACACCCAGCCTTCAATCGCTCGAACGCGGTTTGGCGATCCTGAAAGCGCTGAACCAGATTCCGGGCATGGGCATCGACAGCTTGGCCGCGATGCTGAGTCTCTCGCGCGGTACCACCTATCGCCTGCTCGAAACCCTGCGCCGCGACGGCTACATCGCGCGCGACGGCGGCCGCGGCAAATACGTGGTGACAGAACGGGTGCTGTGCCTGAGCGACGGGTGCCGCGCTGGCAATTACCTTCAGGGCCAGGCGCAGCCGGTGCTGGACGATCTTTCGGAACGCTATCGCTGGCCCGTGGCGATCGCGACGCCGGACGGCGCGGAGATGGTGCTGCGCGTGACCACCGACCACAAGACGCCCTATGTGAAGCGCCGCTACAGCACCGGCAGCCGTCGCCCGATGCTGTTCTGCTCCAGCGGGCGCGTCTATCTCGCCAACTGCAATGCGGCCCAGCGCAACGCGATGCTGTCCCTGCTGGAGACCGTGCCGATCAACCGCGAGCCGCTGCAGGCCAAGCACCGCGACGAACTGGGACGCATGTTGAGCGGCATCCAGCGCGAGGGCTATTCGGCCTATGAGAACGCCGAGCACGTGACCACGATGTCGGTGCCGATCTTCCAGGAAGAGAAGGTCGCCGGCGCCTTGCTGATGCGCTACTTCAGCTCCGCCATGAACGTCAGCACCGCGTGCGAGAAGTTCCTGCCGGGCCTGAAACTCGCGGCGGAACAGATCAGCACGGACGTGGCGCATTAGGTCCGCTCGCGGACCTATCCGACTCCCCGAAAAGCCAAATTCGGTTCGCCCCGCCCACCGCGTATTATCGCGGTGGATAGGCGGTGAAATTTTCCGGCTTTTTTCGCACTTAGCAGACATCGCGACGAGCCTAAAAGAACAAAACAGGAACTTTAAGGCCGTGACGGCTGGGCGTCAAATGTCGCGGTGTGTGCACGGCCGCATGTTTTGCTCGGAGCGAGCCACCTTCGGCGTGGATCCGTAAGGTCTTGCGATGGCGCCACAGCAAGAGACAACAATGCTCCAGGAGGTTCGCCGATGATTTCCCGCCGCACACTGATTTCAAGCGCCGCCGCGTGGCCCCTCGCCCATGCATCGGCGGCGGAAAGCGATCCAGGCTTAATGACCCGCGCCTATGTGCCCGGCCCATTCGGGCAGGTGCACTACCAACACGCACCGAAGGGCGAGCCGCTGGTGATCATTCACCAGACGGCGTCGTCGTCCCGGCAATTCGCGCGCGTTTATCCGTTGTTCGTCGCGCGCGGATTTCGGCCGATCGGCATCGACCTTCCCGGATTTGGCGGCTCCGACCCGACGCCCTCGCCGCCCTCTGTGGCCGACTGGGTGCGCGTGATCCCGCCGGTGTTGGATGCGCTCAAGATCGAGAAGGCCGACATTCTCGGTCATCACACGGGGTCCACGGTCGCGACGGAGTTTTCGCTGCGGCATCCGGCGCGGGTGCGAAAGCTCGTCATTCACGGCGCCTACATCATGACGCCGGAGGAGCGGGCCGACCGTTTGGCGCAAATCGACAAGTCAGGGGCGTCGAACGTCAAGCCGGACGGGAGTCACCTCTCCGCCGCCTACGTTTCACGCAGCAAGCTCTACGGGGGCACCGATGACCCCGAAGCGGTCATGCGCTATGTCACGGACGGCCTGCGCGTGACGGGCCCGCGCTGGTACGGCATCTATGCCGTCTACACTTACGACCAGGCGGCGGCGCTGGCACGTGTGCGGCATCCCACGCTGTTGCTCGCCAACGATGGCGATCAGATTTTCAAGTCCACCAAGCTGGCGCGGGACCTTCGTCCCGATTTCCAATATGTCGAACTCAAGGGCGGCACGGTCGATATCCAGGACCAGAAGCCGGCGGAGTGGGTGGAGACGATCACGCGATTCCTCCGGCAGGCATAGCGGCCCGAAAGTCAGAAAACAGAAACTGCCCCTCTCCTGCCCCTCCCCGCAAGGGCAAGGCTATCGCACTTGAAAAAAACCGTCGTCCTTGGCCCGAAGGGCCGAGGACCCAGAGGTTTTTGGATTTCTGTTTTGCAAAGCGGAAACCATAAACCTCTGGATCCTCGCGGCCTTCCGGCCGCAAGGATGACAAGGAATGACCGGCCGACTCATCGCACTAGCCCTGCCGTTGGAGGGAGGGGTGAAAAGAGTTCCGCGCCCTCAGAGCAGCGGTTAGCGGCGGGCGGCGTCGCCCCACAGCCCATTGATCACGTGCGCCAGGCGCACGCCGGCTTGGGTCATGCGTTCCATGATGATGGGCAGTTCTTTCCGCGCGTAAACCACGCCCAAATCGAAGGGCGTGTCGTGGGTGACGTAGCGCGTGGACGGCGCGAGGGTGATCGCGAGGGATTCGTTCGCCCAGGCGAGCGGCGTGGAGGTGGGCCACTGGACACGCTGCGCCGGGGTAACGCCGCGCGACAGCCTGGCCGCGATGTCGCGCCAGTCGTGGCCCGTGGCGATGATCATCCCCGTATCCCAGAGCGAATGCATGTTGGTTTCGCGCCACAGGAACGACCCCTTGATGTCGTTGCCACCCTTGTCGTGCGCGAAGCTGATGTGCAGCGGCTGATGAACGTCACCCACGAAGTGGATGAGGAACTTCAGGGTCATCGCCTCCTGTTCCTTGTCGGCGACGCCGTGACGCAGGTCCGCGATCTCGCGATGGATCTGTTCCACGGCGCAAGACTTGGGCTCGGTACAGTCCTGCCGCAGATCGATCGACGTGGCCGCCGGGGCCACATTGAGAAAATGCCAGTCCGCGGTTTCGTCGTGGTCGCGCCGGTAATCGTCGGCCCAATTGCACAGGGCGGCGAACTGTTCGCGGTTCTCGATCGCGAGAATGGTTTTCACGCGCGCGCGGGCGGGCGCATCGAATTCATCCCAGGCCACCGCGCAGACGATCTGGTGGCCCAGCCTGCCCCAGGCTTGGGACGGCGACGGCGCGAGGGCCAGACAGAGAAGTGGGAGGAGCCAGCGGATTATCATCGCCTCAGTTCTTAGGGCAACCTGGGATGATTGTCGCCTCCCCCCGCCCGTAATAGTTCTGTAACCCCTCGGGGCATTGGACCGTTCTGCTTAAGAAGAACGCTTTCGGGGATTGTCCAATGCTCCAATCAAGCGACTTTGAGGTCGGCGATATCGTCAAGCTGCTGTCGTCCGGAGCGAAGTATGGCGCGCATCGCGCCAATGAGACGGCGATCGTGCTGTGTGCCGGCAGCGGCGCGCTGCTCAAAATCAGATTTGAGGATGGCCGGACGGAAAAGTGCCCCGCCCGCATGGTCATGTTGATGTCGCGCGCCGCGCGCGCGCTCCCGGACTAAAGGCGCGGCAGACCTTGGTGGCCAGGCCGACGAATGATGCCCCGTGAAGGAAGAACTTTGACAGACGAACTCTCGTCGCAATTGCACTGCACGATCTATCTGCCGCGTGTGCTGTGGATTCGCATTGGCGTGGCGCAAAGTTTACCGCGCGGTAAGGCGAATCATGGCCCCGTTGATCCCATGCGCACATTCCAAGAATGCATCGCCGAGGCGGAACGCTGCGAAGCGCAGGCGACCAAGATCCAGAGCGCCGTGCTGCGGGCGAAGATCGACCAGGTCGCCAGGGAATGGCGCGCGCTGGCCGCGGTGGTCGAGAAGCGCGCCGCGCAGGACCAAGATCGAACGCAAGCGCGTCTGAACGACAACTGGCCGACGTGAAGCGGCGGGTCCAGCCAGCGGCTACGGCTGGCGGAGGGGGATGGTCAACACGAAGGTCGCGCCTGTGGGCGACGGCATAGGGACCACCGTGCCGTGAAGTTCCGCGGCGAGCGAATGGACGATCTGCATCCCCAGCCCGGGCTCCTTGTTCGCGTCGGGTTCCAGCGGCAGGCCCGCGCCGTCATCCGACACGCTGACCTCGATCTGCGCGGGCCGCAAAAGAAGCCCCACCCGACAGATCGTGCCGGGGCCGGCATGCTTCGCGCAGTTGGTGATCAATTCCGTGACGATAATGCCGAGCTTACCGACGGCATCGCTGTGCAGAAAAATGGCATCGGGGTGTTCGGCCTGGAACCGCAGGTCGATCAGATCGCTGCCTTCGTATGAGGCCGCGACTTCGACGCAAAGATCGCGCAGGTACGTCCAAACGTCGACCGCGACGATTTCGTCCAATTGATAAAGCCGCTTGTGGACAAGGCCGACGGCGCGAATCCTGTTCGCCGCGTCCAGCAACTCCTGCCGCGCCTCGGGTGACTTCATGCGCCTGGCGCGTATGACCAGCAGGCTGGCGGCGATCTGCAGGTTGTTCGCGGCGCGATGATTGACTTCCCGCAACAGAAGATTGGCGGAATCATCAATGGCCGCGCGCCGCTCATGCAAAAGACGGCGATCAGCTGAATCGAGCCGTATTGCGAATAGCTTTTGAGTGCTCAGCGGACCCTTGCCCGTTCTGCGGCACGTGTTCCGCGAGCGGTATCGTACACGCCAACCCGACTGGGCCATATTGGTACAAATACCAATGTCGGGACGGGGAGCGGCGCTAGGTCTCCTCGAGCCCCCGTCGTGCGCTGGTCATGCGCCCATCGCGCCAAAGCTCGTAGCCTTTGGCATGCGCGTTCGTCGTGCCGCCGTGGACCGCCTGATGCCGCGCTTCGTTTTCCGTCTTCGCATCGAGCACACGCGCCTCGACGACGCTGCCGGCGGCGTCGATGTAGAGCGAGATGTATTTGCGCGTGCCGCCGTCCATGAACATCACAAGCCACCACGCCGGCGGACTGTTCTCGCGCGGTAGAGAATAATTGAGCGCGCCTTAATTGGCTTCAACCTGCGGGCGCTGTCGCGGGCGCGATGCGTGCTCTAGGACATCGCGCGGCGCTTGAGAGTCATCGTGCGCGAAAGTCCCGGCCCGTGGCGTGGGGTCCGGGTCGGGACTTTATTCTCGCGTCGCAGCGCGCGCAGCGCGCCCTCAATGCGCGAGGGGATCGGGCCGCAACTGCACTTTGACCAGACGGCCAGGCATCGTGCCTTCGATGTGGATGGTGGCGTTCTGCGTCATGCCGTAAGCGGCCCAGAGACCACGGCCTTTCCAACCCGCCTTGGGATCATCGATGCGGCCATCCAAGCCGCGCGGGAAGAAGCCGTGCGGATACGGCACGCGAATGACCGTCCACTTTCCGGTTTTGGGATCGAGGGCGGCGAGGGAGTCCGAGTTGTTGCCCGGCACGACAGGTACGTCATGGCCGAGGCCGAGGATGTTGTGGAGGTCGAGCCAGATGAGATACGGCCAGTCGGCGGTGCCTTCCGGGATGCCGCTGATCTTCGGGCCCGGCATATCGTAGAAGGTCCAGCCTTCGGGGCAATGCTGGCCGGTGGCGCTGGGGCCGTTGAGGACCTTGCACTGCTTGCGGTCGAAGCGGCCGAGCTGGCCGCTGCCGAAGGCGGCCCACACCACGCCCTTGGAATCCACCTCGAGGCCGCGGTTGTTGTAGGCAGGATAGGTGCCGTCGGCGCGGCGCGGCGGTTCGAAGTACTCGGACTTGCAGGTCTGCGGCGGGTTCTTGCCGATCTCCGTGCGCGCGATGCCGCTGGGCACCAGCGCCGGACGCCAAATGGACGACCAGACGCTGTGATCGTTGTAGTCGACGTTCAGGCCGTAGGGGAAACCGGTGAACTGGGTGTCCTTGGTCCGGTCCGTGACCTCGATGGCTTTCGCGGCCTTGCCCGCATTCTCTTCGCCGCCGCCGCCGGTTTCACCGCCGACAGCGCCGTTCCAGGTTTTTGAATCCGGCGAGATCTTGCCGTCGCCGTTGGTGTCCAGAACCATGGGACACCAGCCCTGCGCTTTGTTGGCGTCGTGGGAGCGGTCCCACTCATTGGTGTTGAACCAGCCGACGACGGTGGTGTCGCCGCTGAAGTAGACGGTGTTGTTCGCGTCGGTGTCGAAGGCCAGGTGATGGGTGTTGAAACAGGTGGGGATCAACTCCACCGGTTTGCCGGTGCCGGGTTCGTACAGCGCGATCTGCCGGCCGGTGGGAAAGCGGCGCGGATAGTACTTCGCGAACGGACTTTGATTCGGCTCCAGGCAATACGACGGGCTCGGGCCTTCCATGCCGACGATGGTGGACCAGATGCGGCCCTTCTGGTCGAACATGGGGTTGTGCGGAATCGTATTGATGCGGTGGGGGATCGGCGGGCTGTAGCCCGGGATGTCCACGGTGCTCGAGACGTGCGTCTTGGGATCGAGGAACGCGAGGCGTCCGTAGCGGTACTGGGTGCCGGCGACGGGGCCGTAGGCGTTGACGGTCGGGTTGCGCTTGTCGGTGCTGATGGCGTCGTGAACCGCGGCGCCGATGCCGTTCTCGTTCAGGGACCAGCCCCAGAGCGTCAGCACCAAGTTGCGCTCCACACCGGTGGGGCGCGGCGGCACGGGCGGGAGCTCACCCTTCTCGATGCGCGTCGTCCAGTCGGCGAACATGGCGAGCGAACGATCGCGGCCCATCAGATCAATGGTGTTGGTCATGCGCTTGCGCTGACCCTTCTCCATCGCCTCGAGATAGGGATCCGGGTTCGGGCCGCTGGTCTCCGCCAGGCGCTTCGCCCAGCGCGCGACCGGATCGCCCTCGCCCGGCAGATTGCGAGTCCACGGGTCGCCGATGAGGTGGCAGTTGACGCACTCTTCCTTGAGCGTCGCCATCCATTCCTGCTGGTTTACCATGGCGGTGCCGATGCCGTTGCCCTTCGGCAGGGCGCCGGTGCCGGGGAACTGATCGGCGGCGGGCGGACGGATCAGGGAGAACCAATAGGTCGCGGGATAGATCTCCGCGGCTTCGGCCGCGTTCTTCGCCACGGGCACGCTGAGCGCGACGTCCTGGCCCAAGCCTGCGTCGACCGCTTTGGAATCCCGCAAGCCGTAGCCGCGCACCCACAGTTTGTATTTCGCCTTCGGTAGATCGGGCACGACGAAGCGGCCGTCGTCGCCGGTGACGACGATGCGCGTCATCTCCGTCGGGAGGTCGGTGGTCTCGGCGATCACCCACACGCCGGCTTCGGGCCCGCGCTCACTGGTGACGCGGCCACCGATGTCGTCGGCGTCGATGGCTGCCTTGCGCGGCGCCTGCGCGGCGGCGGGATCGGCGAGTGCGGCCAACATCAAGGCCGCGAGCGTGCGGCCGACAGCTTGACGGAAAGGACCATGGGACATCAGCCACCTTCTCCCCTGTGCGCGCAACGTGCCCGATCATCTGCAAAATCGCGGCGACTGGCCAGTGCCTTCCGCGTGAATGCCATAGCGAACATCGGCGTCCGACCCGCGGCCATGACTCACTCCGTGAATCGCTGCGCGCACATAAGGGAAGATGATGACCCCGAACATATCGCGTGTGTGCGGCGCACTTGCTCGCACATCGCCCGGTGTGCACACTGCAATCGATATCGAGTCAATGGGGGCTGCCATGCTGAAGCTCAATCGACGCTCGTTATTGACGGCCGCAACGGCCCTCGCCGCCGCAGGCGGTGGAGAACGCCTCCTCTACGCGGCCGATGTGCCGCCCTACAAACCCGGCACATTGCCGAAAATTCCCGCGAAGAAGAATCCGCTGGCGCGCAACATCACCGGCAAGATGCTGTACATCGGCGATGAGGATAACGAGCGCGGCCGCGAGTGGTTCAGCTACAGCTTCCGCGAGGACGGACAGCGCACGATCCGGGCCTATACCGAGATCGATGACGGCCGCGTGGAACGCGACGTGATCTACACCACGACGGAGAATTTCCGTCCGCTGGATTGCTTCGTGCGCCTGACCGTCGCGGGAAAGTTTCTCGGCACCGGATGGATCCGGATCACGGATACGCAAGCGGAATGCGAGGTATTCAACACCACGATGGGCCGTGTTTCCCAGGTCGTGGCGTTGCCGGAGCCGGCGACCCACATCGGCTCGCATCCGCTGGTGATCGACGCGCTGGGTTGCCACATGTTCGATCATACCAAGCCGGAGAAGAGCCAAGTTCGCAGCGGCGGTCTGTCGACCTCGCCGACATTGGACGGCAGCACCGGGCCGTTCTTGAGCGCGCCGCGCCCGGGCGGCGGCGGCGGAATCAACGAATACATCGGTATGGAAAAAGTCACCACGCCCGTGGGCACGTTCGACGCGCACCATTACCGTTGGCCCAGCCAGGGGCGGCACGTCAGCGGCGTGCTGCGCAGCCAGGACAACTGGGTGACGCACCCGGATTACACGTTCGTGCGCTCGGAAGTGCGCGGATACTTGAACAACAAGACCGGCTTCGGACGCTACGAGCTGGTCGAGTACAAAGCTTAGATATCAACGGCGTCGCCGACGGGAAGCGGCGACGCAAGGAGAGAGGCGATTACGTAGCTGAAG
This sequence comes from Rhodospirillaceae bacterium, assembly GCA_965279655.1. GTDB lineage: Bacteria > Pseudomonadota > Alphaproteobacteria > Rhodospirillales > Rhodospirillaceae > SCTM01. The sequence goes on along the minus strand of OZ257255.1, from coordinate 716,458 downwards.
TCATTTCATCCGCCCCGAAGTTAGGGGCCGTTACCTTGAGGGGGCAACTATGAATATCACGGGGCAGTCCCAGCGTGTGGGACGTGAGAGTTCATTCGTCCGTCGACTCCTGTTCGGGACCGCCGCCATCGCGATCGGCGGGCTCACCGCCGCCCCCGCCCTCGCCCAGCTCGAAGAGATCGTCGTCACCGCGCGCAAGACCGAGGAAAATCTGCGCGACGTCCCGCTGCAGGTCACCGCGGTGACGATCGGCCTGATCAAAGACCAAAACATGACGACGCCGCGCGACCTCAATACGCTGTCGCCCGGCCTCAATTGGCAGAGCAACACCGGCGGACGCCTCGGCGCCGGCCGACTGTTCTTCCGCGGATTGGCGGCCGGCCTGCGCAACGACGGCAAGGGCTCGGTTTTCCTGGACGGGAACTACCTCGCGTCCAGCTCCTGGGACATCCCGTTCCACTACTACCAACGCGTCGAAGTGATGCCGGGACCGCAGAGCGCCGTGTTCGGACGCGCGACGTTCGGCGGCGGCATCAACAACGTCACTAAGGATCCCGGCACGACATTCGGGGGCGAGGCGAACATCAACGTTATGACGCTCGGGCAGAAGGAGGTGGACGTCTTTGTCGGCGGCCCGCTCGTGGGCGACAAGCTTCTGGGCTCCGCCTTCGCGAGCTATCAGGACTTCAACGGACCGGATTCCTGGCGTTCGCCGCCGGATGTGCTGCATCCGACCGGCGTGCAGGTGTCGGGCACGACGACCTACTTCGGCGCCGTGAAGCTCGCGTTCCAGCCCTCCGACACCTTGAGCGCAAAAGTGCATGTGATGCACACCTACGACCATGACGATCCGGGGGTAAACCCGTGGCCGAACTATGCCGAACTGAACGGCCGGTTCACCAAGCCAAACGGCGTCGTGGTCCGCTATCCGGTCGGTCCTTCGTTCCACATCGAGACTTATCCCGGCGGCTTCCCGACCTTGGCGCACAACTACTACAACATCGCCGACCCCAGCCGCCGCACGGAGAGCTGGCGCACCGCCGCCGAGCTGAGCTGGGATGTGGGCGAGCACAACGTCGCGGTTCAAGCCTACCGCGAATTTGAATGGAGCAAGACCGGCGGCTGGGACAATGACTTCACCACTTTCCCGGCCCTGCACTCCAGCCCGCAGTGGCAGACGGTAAAAGCCTACTCGGGCGAACTCCGCATCACGTCGCCGGAGAAGCAACGGTTCCGCTATTCCTTCGGCGCCTATTACTTGAACCTGGTCACGCTGGCGAGATCCACGACCTTTTTCGACTTTTCGTGCCAGACGGTCTGCGAACCGCAATCAGCGGCGGCGCTCTTCAATCCGGCGGCCAACTTCAATCCCGCCACGTCGAGTATCGCCGGATACAACGGGGTGATCACGCGGAACACCACGGCGCCGACCGTCACCAACAGCCGCAATCTGATCCGTGACAAATCGGTCTTTGCGACCTTCGATTTCGACCTGACGGAGAAGCTCACGCTCAGAGGCGAAGGCCGCTACCAGTGGGAATTGATCGACACGCAGAACTACGTCGCCGGGGGCTTCTACGGCAACCACACGTACAAGAAGTTCCTGCCGCGCGTCACGTTGGACTACAAATTCAGCGACGCCGGACACGTCTACGCCCTGTACTCCATCGGCAATAATCCCGGCGGCTTCAACACCTCGATCTTCGTCGGCCTGCCCGGATCAGGAACGACCCCAGCCGACAGAACCATTCCGGAAGAAACGCTCTATAACTATGAGATCGGCCTGAAGTCGGAATTCTTTGACGGCATGGCCTCGATCGATCTCGCCGTTTACCACATGGACTGGAAGAATCAGGTCCAGTCGGTCACCAACCTTCAGCCGGGTTCCACAACGGCGTCCTACGCGATCTTGAGCGGCGCGGGGAATTCGAAGGTCGACGGCATCGGCATCTCGCTCAATGCCTCCCCGATCGAAGGTCTGACACTCAACTCGAACATTTCCTATAACCGCTCGATCTACACGCGCTATTGCTCGAATACGCTGTTCTCGCTGCTGGGCCTCGCTTCGCCCGGCCAGTTAGGCTGCGTGATCATCAACGGCAACAGAATGGAGACCGTGCCGCCCTGGATGGGCTCCTTGAACGTCGGCTACACCCGCCCGCTCATGGGCGACTGGAATTGGAAGTTCTACGGCTCATTCCAGTACCAGGACGGGCAGTTCGAATCGAACATGAACCTCGCGAGCAGCGAGCCGATGTACCTGTGGAACTTCTCGATCGGCATCGTTCGCGACAATTTCAACTTCGACCTCTACTGCACGAACTGCTCGCAGGAAGAAACACCGTACCGGTTCTCGGTCACCGGCGACGCGCGTTTCGGTCCGAACGGCACGCTGAATGCTAGCGTCACGGCAACGCCACGCCGCCCGCGTCAGTTCGGATTCAAGACCGGGTACAAGTTCTAATCGACACCGCGATCCTCGAAACGAAAACAGCCCGGGACATTCCTGGGCTGTTTTTTTGTCTCGTCGGCGGTTGCGCCTCATCTCACTTTCCGAGCGCGCGAAACGCATAGATTTCGGCGCGGGGGCGGCGGTTTGTGGTATGACGTGCCGAATTCGAATGCTTCGAGGAGTTGATTACCCATGAAACTCATGTTGCTCGCGTTCTTGTCGGCGCAGGTCATGTCATCCGCGGCATTCGCGCAAGCCGACGAGGAGACGCTGCGCGCCGGGAAGCGGCAGTTCCGCACCGCCTGCCAGGCCTGCCACGGCTTGGAAAAGGGCGACAACCGCAACTCCGGACCGACGCTCCACGGACTCCTCGGCCGCAAAGCCGGCACCCAGCCGGACTTCGCCTTCTCCGACGTCATGAAGGCCTCGCCCATCGTTTGGTCGGAGGAAACGCTGGACCAGTTCCTGACCAATCCCCAGCAGTCCATTCCCGGCAACAAGATGGCGCTCGGGGCCGTGAAAGTTCCCGAGCAGCGCGCCCAGATCATCGCCTATCTCAAGAGCGAGACAGCCGCGCCTTAGCGCCACCAGAGGCACATGCGCCCCTCCGGTTTTTTGAGCCAAGTCAAAGCGGCGGGAGTTATTACTCCGTAAGGTCAGGGTAATCCCAGATACGGGAAACGGCGACCCGCCCCCATTGGCCGATTGAGGAGAATTCCATGTTGTTGCCCCACGGCACCGTCGTCGCATTGGTCGATGGCGTCACGATCGAAGTGTTCCGAAATTCAGGGAACGAATCCGCGCCGACGCTGGAGAAGACGCTCGCGCCCAAGCTGGACACGCACAACAAGAGTTCGGGGACGCATCACCACAGCAGTTCGGGAAATCCCGACGGCCACCAGCTCAAAGAAGATGCCCACGCGGCTTCGGCCACGGAATGGCTCAATCATCAGGTGCTGGCGAACGCCATCCAACATCTGGTGATCATCGCGCCGCCGCGAACGATGGGCGAGATGCGCCCGCACTATCATAGCAAACTCAAGACCGCGCTCATTGGCGAGACCACCATGGATCTCATCGGCCGCAACGGCCACGACATCCTGAAAGCCCTCCAGGCCAAGCAGACATAGCGCTTCGCGGCGCAGAAATGCTTTGAAACGAAAACAGCCCGGGAAAATCCCGGGCTGTTTTTTTAGTCTTAGTCTGCTGCGTCGATTACGCCGGCTTGGTGCCGGTGAGATCGCCGAACGCCCCGCCCGGCTTGGCCTTGGCGACGACGTTGGTGAAACCAGCGTCGCGCAGGGCCTGCGGGAAGTCGGTGGCGCGGTACTGGAGCGACCAGACTTCGTTGTTGTAGCGGTGATCCTGCCACACGCTCGCCTTCTGCATCAGCGACTTCGGCGCCTTGAAGTCGTCGTTGCCGGCGGTGACGAAGTCGATCGGGTGGTAGACGCCGCCCGGACGCAGCACGCGGTACGCTTCCTTGGCGATCTTCTTGGTCGCCGAGGACGTGACTTCGTGGTGCAGGATGTAGCTGGTGACGATGTCGAAGAAGCCGTCCGGGAACTTCGTGTCTTCCGCCAGACGCTGGGCGTAGTTCACGTCCAGGCCGAGCTTCACGGCGCGATGGTGCGCCCAGCGGACCTGCGGGCCACCGACGTCGATGCCCCACACTTCCGCATCCGGGAAGCGTTCCTTCAAGGACGCGGCGAGGGAGCCCCAGCCCGTGCCCATGTCGAGGATGCGTTTCACTTCGCCATCCTTCGGCATTGGCATGTCTTGCGCCATCTTCAGGTGGCGTTCCTGGTGGTCGTTCCACAGGTTCGCGTTGGCGCGGCCGAAGTGCTTTGAACCGAACGCCGAGATCGCACCGGCCAGCGGATGGCCGACGTAGCCGGCCGGCTGGATGTGGATTTCGTACCGGGTGTATTCCGGCACATCCATCTCCGGGTTCAGTTCGAGCTTGCCCGGGCCCATGCGGTCGGTCTTCTCGAGTTCGGCGAGAACCTCATCGGCTTGGCCTTCGAAGGAGTCCTTGATCGCGGCCCACATGAGCTGCTGACCGCTGATCCAGGTGCGCGCCTTCATGGCGAAGCGCGGGTCTTTCATGGACATTTCCCAAGCGGTCTTCAGGTCCCACTCCGGGTCGACCTTCACGCCCTGCTCAGCCAGGGTTTCCGTGACCTCTTGTTCGAGACCCGGATACTGGTTGTTCATGGCGAGACGGAAAGAGCCGTAGAAGTCTTCCGCGGACTGGCGGTCGAGCGTCGGCATACGGGTGGAATACCGCTGACGCATCTCTTCCGGCATCTTGTACGGATCGAAAACTTTCTGGCGGGTAGCGGCTTCGGCATCCTTGGCGCCGAGGGCGGCCAGACCGGCGATGCCGCCGGCGATGGGAAACAGGTCACGACGTTTCATGGTGATTCTCCCTAGCCCTGCTCTTTGAGCGGCTTCAGCGAACGGCCGAGCACGCCATACACACGGCGCGCCATTTCAACGCGCTGTGCTTCCCAGGCCTTGTCCTCTTCCGGCGAGGACTTGTAGGCCTCGATGTTGGCCGTCGTCGGCGCGATCTTCTTTTCCGCGAGCTTCTCGGCGATCAGCTGACGCTGACGCGTCGCCCAAATCTCCCCGCCGAGGGCGAGCGAGACGGTGACCAGGTTGTCGATGTGGGGGCTGCCCAGCCACACCTGTTCTTCCGTGTCGGATTTGAAAAAGTCCGTCGCGTAGGTGGGCTTGCCGCCGACCTTCGCTTCTACCTTCGTTTTGCCCGCGGGCATCTGCCTTCTCCCTCAATATGGTTCACATAGTGGAACCGCGAATCTCAGTAAATTATACGCAGGAACGCCCAGCCTTATCTATATCCATTCTAAATTCCACATTGTGGAATTTGGCTAGGCGGGACCGTCCAAAACGTCGCGATACATCTGGCCCACCGCGTCTACCGCCAAGTCATAGATCTGGTGCGGCAATTGCGGCACTTCCAGTACCTTTTTCACATTTGGGAGAGCGGACGCGGACAACCGGGTGGTGATCTGCATTTCCTCGCCGGCCGGGATGATCAGATAGGTCGGCTGCTTCACCAGGGCGAATCGCTTGCGCGCTTCGTAGTTGCAGACGGCGTAATAGGCCCACCAGATATCCGCCCCCGGGCGCACCGCGTCGGCGGCAAGCTCCAGACCGCGTTCGATGGACAACATCTTATTGCGGCCCTTAGCCCAGCGGTTCCACTCGAGCTGGAAGAAGGCGCCGTCCTCGGTGATCGCTTCCGGGTGCAGGAGGTCCTTGCGCTTGGCGGCCAGGCGCTCGCCTTCCCAGAACGGCACGCCGCTGAGCACGACACGGCGGACGAGGTCCGGACGCTGGGCGGCGAGTTCCGGGGCGATGTAGCCGCCGGTGTGGAAGCCGGAGACGTCGACCAGGCCCTTCGTGCCCTTGCCGTAGCCCATGTTGTCGAGCGCTTTGCCGAAGGCTTCGCAGATCGCTTCCATGGTCTGTTCTTTGGGCGGCTTGTCGGACTCGCCATAACCCGGAGAGTCGAAGGCAATCGCCATGCGATCCTTGCCGAGTTCCTCCAGCGTGTAATTGAAGTACGCGCCCGAGAACGGATTGGGATGGAAGAAGACGACCGGCGTTTTCTTGGTGTCCGTCTTCGGTGCTACGTAACGGTAATGTATCTGTCCCCAGGTGGAATCCGCGTAGGCCTTCCTGATCAAGCCCTTCAACGGCGGCGGCGGACCGCCCTTCAACGCTTCCGCATTCAGCGCGGCCAATGCGGGATTGGCCATCACAGATGCGGCCAACGATCCCAACAGCACTTCGCGGCGTTCCATGCGCAACTCTCCTTTGTTTTGAGGCGCGGACAACGGGGAAAGGACGTGTGACGGAGACTGTACGACGGGCTATAACCGAGTCACTACTCTCCTTTGGGGCGCAACGTGGAACGGCTTCAGATAATGGTCTATCGCACCGCACTACGCGTTACCGTCAATCGCGTGCTCGTGCCCTAATACGCGCCATGGCGGAAGCACGCACCCAACGCATTCCCAAGCCAAAACGCGCCAGCGGCGCGCGGGACGGAACGCAAAGTCTGCGCCGCGCGATCTCCATTCTGCGCCTGCTGTCGCAGAACAGCGAGAAAGGCCTGAGCCTCGCGGACGCCGTGCGCGGCAGCGGACTCAACAAAGCGACGACCCATCGCATTCTCAACGCGCTTGTCGCCGAAGGCCTCGCCGCACAAGACGCACAGACGCGCAATTACTTCCTCGGCTTCGAGTTGGTCGCCCTCGGCATCGCGGCGAACCCGCGCTACGGGATCGCGCAGATCGCCAAACCGTTCGTGACGAAGCTCGCGGAAGAATTGGGCGACACGATCTACCTTTCCGTACGCAGCCGCGACGATGCCGTGTGCGTGATGCGCGAGGTTGGATCGTTCCCGATCAAGACCCTCACCTTCCCGCCCGGCGCGCGCACGCCCTTGGGCCTGGGCTCCGGTTCGGTGGTGCTGCTGGCCTTCTTGAGCGACGCCGAACGCAGTCGCATCGTACGCGAGACCGTGCAGCGATTGCAGGGCACGGAACAGGAAATCAGCGAAGCGGAACTGCTCGAGAACATCAAGCGCACGCGCAAGAACGGCTACGCGAGCGTGGGCAACTACATCGTGAACGGCATGCGTGCGATCGCGATCCCGATCCACGCGCCGGACGGCACGGTGAACGCGGCGATCAGCGTGGCCTCGATCGAACAGCGCCTCGACGGCAAGCGATTGCAGCATGCGCTCAAAGTGCTGCAGCGCGAAGGCAGCGCGCTGGAACAACGCCTGCGTTCAAGCCAGATCAAGCTCGATTTCTAGGTGGGCTTGGTCCACACTTTAGCCGCTCGTTCCAAATTCTGAGGTCGCCCGAGGTCGTTATGCGGACCGTGTCAGTGCGCGCGCTGCAGCGCGGCTTGGCTATCCTTGAATATTTCAATCAACACGATGGCGCGACCGTCACCGAGATCATGGGCGTACTGGGCGCGCCGCACGCGACGACATATCGCCTGCTCAAGACCCTGTGCGACGAAGGCCTGCTGACCAAAGGCAACGAGCGCGGCGAATACTGGCTCGCGTCCGGCGTGAAGGCGCTCAGCGCCGGGTATCAATCCGAGCCCTGGCTGCTGAAGGACGCGATGCCCATCATCGAAGAAGTGTCCAGCCGCCTGCAGTGGCCGGTGTTCCTCATGCTCCCACGCGATACTCAAATGGTTGTGCGCGCCAAGAATTTCGCGCCGTCGCCGTTGATCAAGGGCGAAATCCCAACCGGCACGGCGGCGGAGATGACCGCGACCGCCGGCGGCCTCGCCTACCTCGCGTTCGCCGCCCCTGCCCCGCCGCTGCCGGACAACGCGGCCTTGCGCAAGAAAGTCGCCCAGACGCAGAAGCGCGGCTATGCGGAGTTGGATGAAGCGCGTAATCATGTACGTCAGATCGCCGTGCCGGTGCTGTGCGACGGTGCCGCCCGTGGCGCGCTGATGATCCGCACCAACAAACGCGCCGCGCCGGAACTTGGCGATCCCGATACGATTCACGAAGCGCTCGTCGCGGCGGCCGGAAAAATCGCGGCGCACATGCCTGAGAACACACACGACACATCGTCGCCGCACGCGGCGGAATAGAAACGTCCTGGGGAGGAACACGATATGGATCGGCGGACACTGCTCGCGGGATTGTCAGGCAGCGGCATTTTGGGCACGTCCGTTGCCCACGCCGCAGCGCCGAAATCGCGCATCGCGCCGTCAACGCAGGCCAAGACCGGGATGCGTCATCGCTCCTACACCGGACGCGTCGGGTATCTCGACCCCAAGGGCAAAGGGGAGATCGGCCGCGAGTGGTTCACCGTGACGGTGCAGCCCAGCGGCGAACGCACCCTGCGCGCCCTCTGCGAGATGGACGATTTCCGCCTGATGCGCGATGTGACCCTGACGATCGACGCCAACTGGCAGCCGATCGATGCCTATGTGCGCATCACGCAGGAAGAAAAGCTGGTGGGCTCCACTTGGTTCAACTTCGGTGAGAAGAGCGCGGACTCGCATGGCATCACCGTCAAGGAAGGCAACGTCACGCAACATTACGATCTGCCGGGGCGCGTGACATCGTTCGGCACCCACCCGCTGCACAACGATTCCTGGAAGCTGTCCAGCATCCGTCAGGCCAGGAAAGGCATTCAGGCCGGGCCGTCGTTCAGCACCTCGAACTTGTCCAACGGCGGATCGGGGCCGCTGCTGCTTCCGTCACAGCCGGGACGCATGGTGCTGGTCTATGTCGGACCGGAGCGCCTCAAGACCGATGCGGGCACGTTCGAGACGGAATACTTCCGCATGGATCTACCGAGCATGAACGAGACGATGAAATGCTGGGCCATGGGCGAGGATTGCGTTCCGGTGCGCCAGATCCACGAATGGCCGGATGGACGCGAGAAGCGTTTCGAACTCACCGATCTCGAAGGCGACTATCGTTAACAGATGCACGTAAAGCGAAGGTCCGTTGTGTCGTACGCCAATCGTAAGCTAGCTGTCGATTTCCTCTCCTTGGGAGTCATCCTGAGCGAAATAGGGGCGTTGTATTATCACGTGTCCGCCGGCCGGAACGGACATTCGGGACAACCATTCCATCTGCCCGGGGGCTTTGACGGCGAACTCCTAATAGCGTCCGTTTGGGTCTCGACCCTTCTGGTTATCCCCACCGCGCTCAGCGTCTTCTGGGCGGCGGCGCGCCTTCACGAACTCAAGAGCAAAAGATTGCGTTCCCAGGCAGGAGCAACCTATGGCCGATATTAGACTGAGCCGCCGCGAAACTTTCCTCGGCGCCGCTGCTGCGTCGCTTGCCGCAACGCCCGCACAAGCGGACATCGTGTCGATCCCCGGCCTGAAACGCGGTTATGTGGATGGGCCCTATGGCCAGATCCACTACCGCATCGTCAAGCCGGCAAAGAGCAGCAAGACACCGATGATGTGTCTGCACGCGAGCCCGCTCTCGGGCGCGGTGTACGAGACCTGGATCCAGGAAATCGGCAAGGACCGCATCGCCGTCGCGCCCGACACGCCGGGCTACGGCGGATCGGATACGCCGCCCTCGCCGCAGCAGATCGGCGACTTCGCCGACGCCATGATCCGGTTCATGGACGAGATGAAGCTGAAGGTGGTGGACGTGTTCGGCTATCACACCGGATCGCTGACGAGCGTGGAGATCGCGCGGAAGTACCCCAAGCGCATCCGAAAGGTTGTGACGATCTCCGCGCCGAACTACACGCCGGAGGAACGCGCCGCGGCGAAAGCGCGCGTCGGCTCGCCGCCGCCGACCTTCGAGCAGATGCTCGACAGCACGCTGAAGGGATTCCGCACGCAAGGCCAAGGGCTGTTCCGCGACATGCCGCCGGAGCGCTACTACGATGTGCAGTTGGACCGCATGCGGCATTACCGTACGAGCAACTGGGGTTTCCAGGCGGCTTACAACTACGACGTCGGCGCGATGCTGCGCCAAGTGAAGCAGCCGGTGCTGATCCTCAATCCCGAGGACGACGTCTATGAGAAGACGCCGCGCGTGAAGAACGACATCCAGAACGGCCGCATCCACGACTTCCCGGGATGGACCCATGGGCACATGGACATCCACACGGTTGAGATGGCGAACGTGGTGAGGGAGTTCCTCGACACCTGAGCGACGTCCACTATTCGTCTTCCCCACGAAGGCCGCGGTGACAGTTAGTCCGGGGGCGAGGGAGTGCCCTGCCCTACGCGTTCAGGAACTCTTCCACGATCCGCGCCGTCTCTTCGACCACCGCCGCGCCACGGGCGATGCGGACTTTTTTGACGCCGGGGATTTTCGACGCGGCGTTGTCGAGTTCGACAACGTTTGGGTCTGATTCCTTTGCCAGGCACATCACCGGGTGCTTGAGCAGTGGCAAGCGCGCACCGATATCGTGGCGGTACACGGCCCGATAGACCAAGTGATAGGTCGAGAGCGACTTCAGCACTTCTACTGACGAGTTATGGAGCTGCTGCGCCGAGGGAATGTTGTTGCCGGTGCGGTGGTCGCGGTCGCGCGCGAACCATGGAAAATATTGCGACATGTCGCGCACGAAAAGCCATGCCCAGTGGAGCTGGCCACCATGGTCGTCAGGCACGATCTGTGGCGCATAGTTCGCAAGCAGCCATGCGCGAATTTCCGGCGTGCGCACGGTGACGCCGTCAAAGATGACGCGGCGCACACGGTCGGGATGGCGCAGCGCGAGCTCGGTGCCGACGTGGGCGCCGGTATGGGCGCCGTAGTAGTCGACCTTGTCGATCTTGAGCGCGTCGAGGATGCGCACCACGCTGTCGGCGAAATACGGGATTTCTGGCTGATCGCCTTCCGGCGCGGGAGAGTCACCATACCCCAGCGTGTCAGGCGCAATGCAGCGGCGGCCGCGGACGAGTTGCGACATCAACGATTCGTATCCCCGCGACGAGCCGGGATTGGCGTGATGGAGGTAGAGCGGCAGTGCCTTGGTTTTGGTCGCCGGCTCGATGTGCCGATAGTGGACGAGGCCTTCCCTGATCCTCACGAATGCGCGATCCACCAAGGGAAGCTGGTTCGTCGGCGGAGTAGCCGCTTGGGCCTCGCCGAGCACGGCGCCGGCAAGGCCGCTAGTCGCGGATAAGACTGTTCGGCGTGAAACGCCTGCGCTGTCGCCCGTCCTGTCATCCGTCATGGCTGTTCCTCCCTAGAACTGATGCCACATCCTAGCGCCACACGGCCCAAAATGGGCCCTTCCCTGTCCGCTATGTGAGCCACCCCTGTCCGGGATCGTCGGACCGCCCGGAATCGTGGCAACGTGGGCCTCTTATGATGGTGCTACCTAGGGGAGACGCGAGCATGAGCAAGGAACAGGAAATGGGACGTCGGGGCTTCGTGCTGGGTGCGCCTGCGGCCGGTGGATTGATGGCAGCGGGCATGGGATCGGCAGGCGCCGCGGAACCCGTGGCAGCCCCGGGCGCCCGCCCTGCTCCGCCGCGTCGACCGGATCAGAAGGTGGTTGTGGCCGCGCTGCGCGTGCCGGTGATCGTGCCGCCGAACCCCGAGGGCCTCGCCGCCGCACGCACGAAGAACGCCGAGATCATGGTCGAAGAGATCGAGAAGCTGATGAAGGGCCCCGGCCCGAAGCCGCAACTGATCGTGTTCGGCGTGCTGGCGTTGACGTCGGCCAATCGCGCCGCGTCGGGACTTCCGATCTCCGGCGTCGCGGTCGATCTGGAAGCAGAACCGCTCCAGAAGTCGGTGTTCGCGCCCGTGGTCGCGGCGTGCAAACGCCATAACTGCTACGTCTCGACCAGCACGCAGGAAAAGTCGGCGAAGATGCCGGGCAAGTTCTTCCACACCGGCTTCATCATGGGGCCGAACGGCCTGGTGCTGCGTTCGCCCAAGACCCAGGCGCCGAGCGCGCCGGAGATGTTCTACATCCGCGACGTGGCGGAGGATTACAAGAAGGTGTTCGGGCCGGATTCCATCATGCCGGTGGTGAAGACACCGATCGGCACGCTGGGCTGTTACGTCGAAGGCGAAGCGGAAGTACTGGAAGTGTCGCGCAATCTGGCCAAGAAGGGCGCGGACATCATCGTGCACACAAGCCTGGAAGGCGACGACATCCCCTGGCTCGCCATCAAGCAGGCGATCGGCTACCAGACTCACACGTTCCTGGTGACGGGCACGAACTCGCGCTTCATCGGGCCGAAGCCGGGTGAGATTCTCCAGCGGGCCGGCTATTCCACAGTCGTCGGGCCGACCGGAAAAATCCTCGCCCAGAAGGGCGGCACGGAAGAGGGCGCGGCGATCGCCGAGATCAACCTCGCGGACATCGACGACGCCAAGGCCAAGTATGCCCGCACCACCACCCCGGCCTGGAACCTCTACACCGACCTGTACAAGAAATAGCGCGTTCGACCGCGAAGACATCAACGGGCGCGTCCTGCCGGGCGCGCCCGTTTTACTTTGTGCATAAAGGTCTGCCGGATCGGCATATCTCAACCTGTGGGCAAGTTCCTTGGAACGCCGCTCGCGCGCCTGTGAGGGCGTGCTAGGCTTGCCGTTCCATGTTCAGGGAGGAACGCGTGAAGACATTCGCCGCAGTGATTGCGCTGGGCCTGATGCTGCCGCTGGCCGCGTCCGCCGCTCAAATCGAGCCCAAGTACCAGCCGGGGCAAGTGCTGCTGCCCTTGAACCGCGCCGAGTTGTACGTGCGCGATGCCGACAAGGCGCTGAAGTTGTATCGCGACATCCTCAAGCTGCGGGTCGTGTCGGATCGGGATTGGGATCCGAAAGAGCACGGCCTCAACACCGACGTGAAGGTACGCCAGATCGTTCTCACCGCCGGCAATTCGCAGCTGGGCAATCTCGCGCTCTATGAGATCAAGGGCCAGAAGGAACCGGTGATGAAGCCGTTCCTGGAGGACTTCGGGCATACGGGCGACGTGGCGACCGTGTGGACCACGAAGGACATCTGGAACATCAACGACGAATTGAAGAAGGCGGGCTACATCGTGTTGTCGCCGCCGGTGACGCTGCTGGAAAACCCGGACATGCTGGTGCAGAGCGTGGAAATGCAGTTCCGCGACTCAGACGGCTTCCTGGTGAACATCCTCCAGGGCGGTATCCGGAAAGACTCGCCGGAAGCGAAGACGGCTGTGATCCCGCCGCAGAAGCCGGAGGTGATGGGCACGCGTGAGAACACCTCATCGGAAGCGCGCATCCCGCGCTTCGAAAGCAAGGCCAAGCCGGAGCCGGTGTATGAGGGCCAGCGCCTGACGCCGATGAACCGCACGACGACCTTCGGCCGCGACCGCGACAAGTCGCTGCAGTTCTACCGCGACATTCCCGGCACGAACCAGCTGATGAGCAATTACTGGAAGGGCATCGGCATCAACCGCATCAAGAACGTCCACGATCTCGAACAGTGGGCCGTGATCCTGATGATGGGCGATTCCCAGAACGGCAATATCGGCGTGTACCAGCTCTACAAGGAGAAGGTGACGTTCCGCCCGCCGGTGAAGTCGCCGGTGCCGGTGGTGGGCGACCGCGGATTGCTGCTGTTCACCAGCGACATCCAGGGCCTGCACAAGAAGTACAAGGATGCGGGCTTCCAGGTACTCGTGGCGCCGATGGTGGTGAAGTCCACCGGCAAAACGGAGATGATGATCCGCGACCCGGATGGGACGATCGCGGTGTTCCGTCAAGAAGGACCGGTGAAATAAGTCGCAGAGCCTCTGAGACACAAACGGCGCCGCAGCGATGCGGCGCCGTTTTAGGTGATGCCAAGCCCCCAATGCCTAGCGAGGATCGCATGAAGAAATTCGCCGCCGTGATTGCCATGGGACTGATGTTGCCGTTCGCGGCGCACGCCCAGACCGCGACACCTACGCTGCCGAAAGTCCAAAGCGGCCAAGTGATCGCGCCGCTGTATCGCGGGAACTTGTACGTGCGCAATATCGATACGGCGCTGAAGCTGTACCGCGACATCCTCAAACTGAAGGTCGTATCGGACGGACCGTGGGACCCGAAAGCCCACAACCTCAACACCGACGTGACGGTGCGCGAAGTCGTTCTCACGGCCGGCAATCCGGTTGAAGGCAATCTCGCGCTCTACGAAATCAAGGGTCAGAAGGAACCGGTGATGACGCCGTTCCTGGAAGATTTCGGGCATACGGGGGACGTCGCGACCGTGTGGGCCACCAAGGACATCTGGAACATCAACGATGAAGTCAAGAAGGCGGGCTATATCGTGCTGTCGCCGCCTGTCACGCTGATGGAAAATCCCGACAATCTCGTGCAGAGCGTCGAGATGCAGTTCCGCGATTCCGACGGCTTTCTCGTGAACCTGCTCCAGGGCGGCATCCGCAAGGATTCCCCCGAGGCGAAAACCGCCAAGATCCCCGATCGCAAACCTGAGGTGATGGGCACGGCCGCGGACTCGTTCAACGAATCCCGCATGCCGCGCTTCGTCGCCAAATCGGTAGATCAAGGCGTCCAACCCGGTTATCGGATCGCGCCGATGAACCGCACCACGACCTTTGGCCGCGATCGCGACGCGTCGCTCAAGTTCTACCGCGACACGCTGGGCCTGACGCAGCTCATGAGCAATTACTTGAAGGGTGTGGGCATCAACCGGATCAAGAACGTCCACGGCCTGGAGCAATGGGCGGTGATTGCGATGCCCGGCGATGTCGGCAACGGCCGGATCGGCATATACCAGCTTTATCTCGAGAAGGTGAAATTCCGTGAGCCCAACAAGGCACCGGTGCCGCAAGTCGGCGATCGCGGCCTCACGCTGGTGACCAACGACATCCAGGGCCTGCATAAGAAGTACAAGGATGGCGGCTTCCAGGTGCTGACGGCGCCGGCACCCGTCAAAGGAACGGGCATCATGGAAATGATGGTCCGCGACCCGGACGGCACGATCGCCACCTTCATCCAGGAATCGCCGTCGAAGTAAATCGGCCAAGCGCGTAAGGTAAACGGCGCCGCAGCGATGTGGCGCCGTTTTCGTAGCCTGGGGGGATAAATGCTTCCGGTCTCGCGCCGCACCTCCGTTCGTCTGGCCGCCGGCGGCGCAATCTCGATGGCCCGACCATCGATCGCCGCCGGCAACCCGATCGACGACTCCGCGTTCGTACGCATCGGCGACCTCGACCAATGGATTGGCATCCAAGGTCGTGTAGCAAGCAACCCGGTCGTCCTGTATCTGCACGGCGGCCCAGGCGAGGCGCAATCGCCGTTCCTCACGCAGTTCCTGCCGTGGGAGCAAGACTTTACGATCGTCAACTGGGACCAACGCGGCTCCGGCAAGACCTATGGGCGCAACGGCGCATTGACGCCGGAAATGACTTTGGCGCGAATAGCGAGCGATGCCATCGAACTCGCGACCCTTAT
This sequence comes from Rhodospirillaceae bacterium, assembly GCA_965279655.1. Taxonomy (GTDB): domain Bacteria; phylum Pseudomonadota; class Alphaproteobacteria; order Rhodospirillales; family Rhodospirillaceae; genus SCTM01. The sequence goes on along the minus strand of OZ257255.1, from coordinate 701,063 downwards.
TCGCGCGCGCCTATCGCAACGAAAGCTGATTCTTGTGGGACAATCCTGGGGCTCTTTCCTCGGCATGCATGTCGCCAAGAAGCGGCCGGATCTCTTTCATGCCTTCGTGGGAACGGGGCAATTTGTCAGCTTCGCAGCCACCCTGAAGGAGCGCGTCGCCTGGGCGCGACAGCAAGCGACCGCAGAAGGCGACCAAATCGCGCTCAAAGTCCTCGACACCGCGGCGACATTGCCGACAGAGCATAGGGTGCTGGCGGAAGTGACGGCGTCGAAGAAGTGGACCATGTCGCCGCCGGACCTGCCCTACGCAAAAATGATCGCGGAATTCACCGGCGGCAAACCGCAGGCGGGGAAGAACGACGTGACCGATTGGACCGAGGGCACGCGCTTCAGCGCCTCGAAGCTGAGCGGGGAAATCATGACTCGAGACCTGCGCAGGCTCGGGCTCGAGATGCAGATCCCGACGTTCGTCATCCAAGGACGCGAGGACCACATTTCGGGGTTTGATTCGGTGAAGGATTATGTCGATGACATGCGCGCGCCCCGAAAGGCGTTCGTTGCCATCGACGGGGGACACTTTGCCTGTTTCACACACGCCGAACAGTTCGTCGCGGCGATGCGCGAACACGTCCTTCCGCTGACGAAGTAACGGTTAGTTCCCGCCCATGCCCTGCATCTTCTGGCCGGAGCGCATGAGCGTGTGCCACGCCTTGCTGCCGGTGAAACGGGTGCCCATGATGTCGCCGCGCTTCTTGTCGCGGCTGTGGGTGTAGATCGTCTCGCCTTTGTAGGCCCACTGCAGCTTGCCGTCCTCGGTCTTCACGATCCACCAGTTGCCGATCGGCTTGTCGGCGGCAGAGGCGAGCACGGGCTGCCAATAGGTCTTGATGCATTCCTCGTCGCAGGTTGCCGGCGCACCGAGGTTCGAACGGCGCGCCTTGTTGGCGGCTTCCGTGAAGGCATAGATGGTGAAGCCCTTCTCGTTGGCGAGCAGTTCGCCGGCATCGGAGGCTTCGTAGGTCACCCAGGACGGCACCGGCGGGGCCGGCTCGACCACGGCGGCATGCCAGATGCGGTCTTTACCTTCGCCGCGGGTCTCTGTCACCGCGAGGTCGCCGGAGTAGGAATAGAGCGGCTTGCCCTGATAGGCCCACTGGCGCGAGCCGTCTTCACGCACGACGACGGACCAGTCGCCCTTGGACATGGCGACGGCGGGCGCGTTTACGGGCTTCCATGTCGCGAGGCACGCCTTGGTGCAGGCGGAACTCAGGCTGAACAGGCCGGCAGTCTTGGCGGAGGCGTCTGCCACCTCACGCGGCTTCAGCTTGTCGCCGTCGACAGTATAGAGGGTCATGTCGTGAGCATCGATCAGCACGCGGCCGAGGAAGCTGCGGCCGATACCGATCTCCGGCGGCGTCGCCATGTCCTGGCCGGCGACGAACCACGCCTCGCCCAGGCCGTCGCCGAACGATGTGCCGGGGGCCGCGTCCTTCACGTAGCTGTAGAGCGCCTGGCCCTTGTAGGCCCATTGCTTGCCGTTGGAACGCTCGATGAGCGTCCACTGCGGTGCGACTTTCGCGTTCGAGTCGGCGGCAAGCACCGCCGGCCACACATCGATGCAGCCAGCCTTGCAGTTCGACACGCCGACATCGTCGCGGGCGGATGTGTAGAGTGACATGCCCTTCTGGTCGGTGAACACGACACCGGCACCGACCTTCCTTACTTGAATCTCCGGCGGGAGGCCGTCTTCGGCGTGCGCGGCGTGACCGGCAAGAAGTGCAACCGCGATGAGGAGCCCGCGCATGGCTACACCAGAATTTCGCTGATGGGCTTGGTGGTGCGCAACGAGTTCACGCCCCAGCTTTCGATCGGCATGCCCATGACGCGCATGCAGGTGAAGCCGACGCGGGTCACCGGGTCGCCGTTGCCGACCACGTGCAGGCCGGTCTTGATCCGGCCGCCCGCCTTGCCGAACGTCATGACCGGGATGTTGTCGACCGAATGGATGCGGGCGAAGCTGGTTTCGCTGTTGGCGAACATCAGCATGTTGTCGAGCAGCGTGCCGGACCCTTCGCGCACATTCCTGAAGCTTTCCAGGAACGTCGCGCAGGCTTCCATGCTCTTGCAGTTGAACCAGAACGCGGTCGGCTGATAGCCGAGCTTCGGGTCCGCCTGCTCTTCGTGGGTGAGCACGTGGTGGGTGTAGGTCTCGCCCTTGCGGCGCACGCGGCTGAAGTTGTCGTTGTAGACCATGTTGAAGACTTTGGTCTGGTTGCAGGCCATCGCCATCACCAGGATATCGGTGAGGATCTTGTGGGTTTCCGTCACCGTGTCGATCTCGACCGCGAAGGCTGCACGTTCGATGCTGTTGTCGGGCGGCGACTTCGGCACGCGGCAAGCTTCGTTGGCCGGCGGCTTCTCGAGCTGCAGGGCCAGCTGATTCTCAAGCTGACGGATCGACGTGAAATATTCGTCCAGGCGCTGCTGGTCGACGGAGCCGAGCGACTTCATCAGCTGCTTGCTCTCGTCCTGAACGCCGGACAGGACGCTCTTGCGCACCATCACGCGCGGATCCGGCTTGAAGTCGGCCTTGTTGGGATCGGCGAATTCCGCGCCGAACAGGCGGGCATAGAACGACACGGGCGAAGTTTCCGCCGCGGCGCGGCTGAAGGTGTTGCGCGCGGTATAGGTCTCGCGCGGGCTGCCCATGCTGGTCAGGTCGATATTGCGGAAGCGCGTGCCGCCGCCGATCGCATCGGCGATCAGGAGATCGAAGGTCGGCGCGGGAATCTCGCCGCTGCGCGACGGAACCGTGCCGGTGCGCGTGCCGATCCAGCCGCTTTCATGCGGATAGTTGGAGCGTCCGTCGAGCGGCGTGTTGAAGCCGCCGAAGTAGTTGATGTACTCGCGATGCGCGTTGAGCGCCTTGCACTCTTCCAGGAACTCGACCGGCCCCAAGGACGTGCGTTCCTTCACCGCATAGCCCGGCGTGTGGCCCATGCCCCAGTACCACGTGCCGAAACGCACGGGGATCGGCGCACCGGAGGCGAGTGCTTCCCCGTGGGTGTTCAGGAAGCAATCGAGCAGCGGGAGGGCCACCGTGAGGGCCCCGCCCCCAAGCATACCGCGCAACAGCGAGCGGCGCTCGATCTGGCGTTTGATGAGAATGCTCATGGCGTGTTCTCCCTTTGCGCGGAGGCCGTGCTGGGGTTGCGCGGCGACACAGCGAAGAAGGCGTCGGACTGGACAATGTTCTTCAAGAGCGCGGTGTACTTGTAGCCGTCGGCGGCGAAGCGCTCCTGCAGGTAGGCGACCATCGGCTGGTCGGGCTTCGACGGTACGCGGCCGATGCCGTAGGCGTAGAGTTGGTTCACGACGCAGGAGGCCGCGGCGGCGTTGTCATGCAACTCCTTGCCGAGACCGGCAGTGTCGGTGAATTTCTTGCCGTCGAGATCGCCGGTCGGGTCGATCAGCGCGTCTTGCTCGACAGTGCGCAGCTGGCCGGCGCCGTCGAACTTCTCCATGCCCAGGCCGAGCGGGTCGGTCAGCTTGTGGCAACCGGCGCAGGCAGGCTGTTCGGTGTGCGCGACAAGACGATCGCGGGCCGTTTTCATCGGCGAATTGGGATCGTTGAACTTGGTGAAGTCCACGTCCGCCGGCGGATCGGGTATCTTCTGGCACAACAGCAACTCACGTACGGCCTTGCCGCGCAGGGTGGGCGAGCTGCGGCCAGGGTGGGAATGCAGGGCGGTGAAGCTGATCTGCGATTGGACGCCCACGCGCGGATCGTCCGCCGGATATTCGTATGGCACCCACGCGCCGGTCTTGGGGATGTGCACGCGGTAGACGCGAGCGAGCGCGCTGCTCAAGAAGGTGTGACGGGTCGTGAAGATGTTGCGGTAGTCCTCGCCGCGCGCGACCAGCACGTCGGAGATCGTGCGCAAGGTCTGTTCGCGAGCATCTTCCGCCACCGCCAAGTTGAAAGCGGGATAGATCACGGAGTCCTTCTCCAGCGTCTCGAACTTGTCGAGTGCGAGGGCATCGGCGAAGAACCCGCGCACGCCACCGTCGAGCCGGGGCGAGGACAGCAGACGATCGATCTGCTTCTTCAGGCCGTTCGACGTATTGAGCGCACCGCTTTCGGCGGCCGCCAGGAGTTCGTCATCGGGCGTGGAGTTCCACAGGAAGAAGCTCAAGCGGCTCGCCTTCGCAAAGGCGTCGAGGCGCAAGGCGCCGGCATTGGCCGGATCGGGCTCGGTGGAATCGATCACGAACAGGAAGCTTGGCGAAACCAACATCCCGGAGAGGGAGGCGCTGAGGCCTGCATGGAAATCGCCCAGGCTTTCCGTGGCGGCGCGCGCGGCTGCGACACGGGCTTTCAGCTCTACCTCGGCAAGCGGGCGGCGATAGAGCATGCGCCCCGTGCGCGCGAAGAATTGCGTGGCGCACGTTTCGTCGAAGGCGGACTTCTCCGCCGGGCCGCAGCCGACCAACAGGTCACGATGCTTCTCGTCCACCACCTGTTCCGAGATCGACCGCGCGAGCTGGTCGATCATCTGGAGGCCTGCCGGCGTGATCGGGGCGCTGCGGGCGCCGAGCGCAATCAAGCCGCTGGTCCGCACCAACGGATCGAGCTTGCCGCCGATCTTGATGCTGGAGCCGAACACGTCGACGATGCTGTTGTGATACTGCTCGTCGGTGATGCGGCGCATTTCGGGCGGCCCGCCGGCGACCTTGGGCGCATCGGGCCCGCAAGCCGCGAGCACCGCGGCGAGACTGAGGCAGGCGACAGTGCGCAGAGTAAGCATGACAGTTCGCGGCACGTTTCGACTCATTTCTGGGCGACCTTCGTGGATTCAGTGTGATCGACGAAGGCGGCGACGGTGTTGATCAACCAGGCGGAAGACAGCGCCGTGCATTTGCCGGTCTTGGGGTCCGGATAACCGTCCGCGAGCTGATAAAGCGCGGTGTGGAAGGCCGGGCAGCTGTATTGCGCGGTGGCGGCGAAGCCCAGGCCGCCGAGATAGTCCGCCATCTGATCGGCATCGTAGTAGCCGACGATCTGGCCCTTGGCGCGATCGCCGCTCGCGTCGATCTCCAATTTGAGACTCATGTCCTTGATGGTCTGATCGAGCAGCGTGTAGTTGCCGTAGAACGGCAAACGCACTTCCGGCGACGGCGCGGTTTGCAGCACGCCGTTGACGATCTTGCCTTTCACCTTGCTGCCATAACGCGGCACGCCGTTCGCCTGATCGATGCGATAGGTGCTGTACGGGATAACGTTGGCGGCGCTGTCGAGCACGAACTGGTCGATCGAGCGGTAGAAGGTCACGTCGACGTCGCTGTCGTTGCGCGCGTCGTCAACATTGGCGACTTCGATCAGGATCATGCCGAGGCCGTTGGTCTTGCGCTGACCGTTGGCGTTCAACTCGATGTGGCCGTAGTTACGCCACCCATAGCTGCAGCCGAGCAGGCGGTACATCTGGTTATCCACGGCCGGCGTGCCGTCGACGCCCTCGAACTTCGCATGAGCGCAGGACTTCGGCGTGGCGCGGCCGTCAGTGGTGCCATCGAGGTTGGCGCCGTAAGAGACCGGGCCCTCGGCGATCAGCAACGGCGGATCGGTAACCGCGGTCGGGATCTGGCAGACGTTCTCGCCCTTCGGGCCGCGCGTGAGCGCGTAGCCCATCCGCTCGATCTGGGTGACCATGCCGTTCTGGGTGAGCTTGCTGCGGTCGGCTTTGGACAGGCCGCGCCACCAGAATTCGTCGTTGCCGAGGTTCAAACCCTCCGGGCATTCGTCCATGAACCGGGATTCGTAGATCGCCGTGTTCCAGGTGGTGACGACAAATCCGAGGGTGCGGGACTTATCCGCCGCGTTCGCGTCGAAGGACACCCCCGCCAGGCACAGGCCAGCGGCCAGGGCAAAGTGTGAAAAATGACGTTGCATCAGGGGCATGGCTCTTCCCTCGCCTCTCAGTGTGAGGCCGTGTGTCGGCATTCTACTTTCCGCCTGACCGCCGTCCGCCTCCACTGAATCCGGATGCGTGAACGCAATGCGTTCCAGATTATGCTAGGATCACCAGGTCCACAATTTGGTCCATGCAGGCCATGACGTCCGTCCAATCCGTTGAGCGCTGCCTGTCGGTGCTGGAGTTCCTGAACGTCAAGAACGGCGCGACCCAGCGCGAAGTGTGCGTGGCCACAGGGCTGTCGCGCGGCAGCGCCTACCGCAGCCTGGAGACGTTGCGGCGGCAAGGCTACCTGCGCAAGGACAAGGGCTCCCTGCACTACTGGCTGGCGGAACGCGTGCGCTCGCTCGCGATGGGCTACCGGGAGCAAGGGTGGATCGAGGCCCATGTGCGGCCCGAGGTGGTGAAGCTCGGCCGGGAGATCAAGTGGCCGGTCAAGTTCCTCACACTGTCCGGATGCGACCTCGTCAACCGGGTCACCACGGATTACGAGAGCCCGTTTACGGAGTACAAGTATTCCACCGGCTGGCGCGTGAGCCTGATGTGGACGGCGGCGGGGCGCGTGTATCTCGCCTACTGCGATCCCGAGACGCGACAAATCCTAGCGGATCGCGTGAAGGACTATGCCGCGCCCTCCTCCACCGGCCGGTCCGAACGGACCATGGCGAAGGACGCGCTGAACAAGATGACCCAGCGCATCCAGCGCACGGGCTACGAAATCCGCTCGCTCGCATCCATGGCGAGCTATTCGATCGCGGTCCCAGTGCTGGTGGGCGAACGGGTGATTGGGGCCCTGTCGGTGATGATGTTCCGCGCCACCGTGTCGCAGCAGGACGCGGTGGAAAAAGTGCTGCCGCTGATCAACGCGACGGCAAAGAACATCGGCAAGAACCTGAAGGATGAATCCCTGGATGCCCTGTTCGACGGCGGGGGCGACGAAGTACCGCCAGTGCTGGGCCCAACCAAGCTCGTGCAGCCGGGGAAGGCCCGCGCGACACGATGACCACGATTCGTTCAAAGACGCGTTTTGCCTTTGCAGCGCGCAAAGGAGCCGGTTAAGTGCACTCGCTCAAACTCATACGGTGGCAACGATGACTTTCACGCGACGGGCCGCAGCACTGGCGACGGCCGCATTCTTGTTCCCGCTGGGCGCCCTTGCCGCGCCACCGGAAGAGACCGCGCCGATCCGTTTCGAGGCGGACCTCTCCGCGGATGAGCAAAGCGCGCCGACCGAAAGCCCGGGTACTGGCCACGCGGAATTCACGCTCGAACGCGCAACACTGAAGTTCAGCTGGGTGGTGACGTTCGACAAGCTCACCTCGCCCCTGACCCAAGCCGTGGTGCGCGGGCCGCAGAAGCCCGGCACCAACGCGGGCGTATTGTTCGAACTCGGGCCCGCCACCGCGAAGAGCCCGATCAAGGGTTCGATCGTCATCAATGACGGCCAACTCGAATACCTGCTCGCCGGTCGCATGTACGTCAATCTGCATACGACAAAGTGGAAAGACGGCGAGCTGCGCGGGCAGATTCATCGCATCCGCGAGAAACCGAAGTCCTAAAGAACCTTCGGGAATGCCGGGCCATCGAGCGGCCCGCCCGCGCGGCAACCGGCGAACGACAGCCCCTCATCGATATACGTCCGCGCCGGATCGTAGCGGATATCATCGCCCGCCCAGCGCAAGGTGTAGGCGATGCGCCGTTCGTCGGCGGTGTTGCCGTGGCAGCCGTGATATGCGCGCGGATGGAACAGGATCGCATCACCCGGCGACATGTCCCACGCGAGGAAGTGCGCGCTGTCCGCGTGGAGCGGCTCGTCGTAGTCGGTGAATCCTTCCGTCGCCGGTGCGCGATGGGAGCCCGCGACGAACCGCAAACAATTCTCCGCGGCGATCGGCGTCAGCGCGATCCAGATCGACGGCAGCATTTCGCCGTTCACGGGCCAGGCAGCGTAATCGTGGTGCCAGCGGGTGCGTTGGCGTGATTTTGGCGCCTTGGTCCAGAGTTGGTCGATGAGGAGCGTGAGGCTGTTTGAGCCGATGACATCACCGGCCAGCTGAGCCAAACCCGGTGCGAACGCGAGCCGCTCGAAGATCGGCTCGCGCCGCCAGATGTTCTTCAGGTTCGGCGGAAAGCCCGTGTCCGCGGCCTCTTCGAGCGCCGCGTCGATGATCGCCCGCGCCGTGGGCACCAGCACTTCCACCGCCGCAACGGGCACCGCACGGCGCAAGATCACTGCGCCATCGCGGGTGTAGTCTTCGCGTTCTGTACGCATGGCGTTCAAATCGGGCTTGGCTCCTGACAGCCTGCCGTGTTTGTGCCGTAATACACGATCTGAGAGGGAGGCTGCGCATGATTTACGGCTGCTATACCGGCAAGGATCTCAAGGCGTATTTCTGCGAGCTGACGCTCGCCGACGACAAGGCGATGGCGGATCTGCCGTTCTATCGCCTCAACTTCGGCAAGCCGCGCGCGCAGGACGGCTCCTGGCAGGACCTGCACGTCTCCACCGGCTACGGCAGCATGACCATGGTGCTGCGCGGGCAGATCGAGTTCGGCGTCACCGCGGGCAAGACCCGCAGCATCATTGGCAAGCAGGGCGATATCTTCGTGTTCATCGACTGCGACGGCGATGGGCACTCCACGCACAATCCGGGTGGCGGAGAACTCTTCCAGGTCGCGAACATGCGCTTCTCCGATCCGGTCGAAGGCCTGTGGCCGGTGCTGCAGAAGGTCTTCAAGGGCTGGCCGGACAATGTGATGCCGCCGCACACCTACATGGGCGGCGGACCGCAGACGGGACGCCATGAGGGCGACAAGCCTGATCCGGATTTCGATTACAGCCGCTTCAAGAAGGGGAAATAGGATCATGTCCGACAAAACCAATTCCCCTCTCCTCGCCCCCTCCCGCCGGGCGCTTGTCGGCGGCTTGGGCGCCCTCGCCGTCGCCGGTGATTTCGATCTGGCCCATGCCGCGGAGGACGCCGGCAAGATCTGGGGCGTGTACACCGGCAAAGATATGAAATCCTACCTGTGCGAACTCACCTCGGGCGCATCCGTTCCGGTGTATCGGGGCTTCATCACCCCGCCCGCGCCCCCGCCGTCCTGGCAGGATGCACATCCCTCCAGCTTCTGGGGTGGGATCACCATGATCATGCAGGGCGAACTCGAGATCGGCGTGACCGGCGGCACCATGAAGACCGCGCTCGGCAAAGTCGGCGATATCTTCGTGCTGATCGACACGCAGGGCGATGGCCACACCTCGGCGCGTAAGGGCAGTGTGCCGCTGATGACCGTGCAGGCGCGCTTCAAAGAGCCCTGGACCGCGCTCAAGAAGATGAAGGGCTGGCCGGACAATGTGTTGCCGCCCAAGGAATTCGGCGCGCCCGTCAATTTCTGACGCGCGAATGCTCGTCTCCCGAGCACGTAAACGCCGCGAACATGGAGTCGCGGTGAAGTGAACGCATTGCGTGCTATTGCCTAGATTCTCATGGCGCGCGCCTGGCGCGGCATATGACCCTTCCGCATGACGTTGTCGGTTTGAGTCATTAGCGCGCATGCGCGAACTCACCGATCATCGGCGCGTGGGGCGTCGAACGCCGTCTTCGAGGGGAACCATTACATGCGTCTATCAGCTGCTCTTCTGTCAAGCACCGCGAGCATCATCGCCGCCCTGGCCGCGCAACCGTCGTACGCGCAGTCCAACGAGGGCCTGCGTCTGGAGGAAATCACCGTCACCGCGCGCAAACGCGAAGAGTCGATCTTGAGCGTGCCGATCTCGGTCAGCGCCGTCACCGCGGCCGACCTTCAGAACGCCAACGTGAAAGACTTCCAAGACATCTCCAAAATGACGCCGAGCTTCTACTTCTCGGACCAGGTGGCGAACCTGCGCGCGGACCGCGCGACCCGCATCTACGTGATGCGCGGCCTTGCCATCGCCGGCGTCGCCAGCAGCGAGGCGGTGCTGGTGTTCCTCGACGGCGCACCGGTGGTGGGCGGCGGTGACATCGGCACCTTCGCCAACGTGGAGCGCGTGGAAGTGCTGCGCGGTCCGCAGGCCGCGTACTTCGGCCGCAACACCTATGCGGGCGCGGTGAACATCGTCAGCAAGCAGCCGGGTAACGAGTTCGGCGGCAGGCTGGACTTGGAATATGGCCGCTTCGACTCCAAGGCCGTTGGATTGGCGCTCGAAGGCCCGATCGTCCAGGACAAACTGGCGATGCGCGTGACCGGCCGTCTCGACCACAAGGGCGGCCAGTACATCAACCTCGTCGACGGCAGCGATCTCGGCACCCGCAATACCCGCCAGGTGACCTCGCAGATCAACTTCACGCCGTCCGACAACCTGTCGATCAAAGGCTATTTCGGGACCTTCAAGTTCGACGATGGCCCGGACGCGCGCGGCCTGTTCCTGATCCCCGAGCGCCCGTGCGCGGTGCCCGGCGTGAACCGCACCTGGTTCTGCGGCGAACTGCCGAACTTCCCGCTCAACAAACTCGGCTTCAACGTGACCGTCGACCAGCGCGTGCGCGACAACGTGTTCCCGCGCTCCCTGTTCGACAAGCCGTTGCGCGATAAGGGCGGATCAAGCACCCTTTCGTACCAGGCGCACGCCATCATCGACTACAAGTTCGCGAACGACTGGACATTCAACTCCATCGTCGCGTGGCATAGCTCCAAGACGACCCTGATTTCCGACGAAGATGCCCGTGACACGCGCGGCATGCCGAACACGGCCCTGAATATCGCGCCGCCCCGCAACGCGCGCACATATGTCAATGAACTCACCGAAATCGATCGGTATGCCAAGGATTGGTCGGCTGAAGGCCGCATCACCTCGGACCAGGAAAAGCGATTCCGGTTCGCCGGCGGCGCGAGCTTTGTTCACGGTAATGCGGTGAACTCCTACGTCCACGGCGATTCCATCACCGGCATCCGCACGGTGCCGTCCAGCAGCGGCCGCGTGGAAGTCGATACCCCAGCCGTATTCGGCGGCACCTACTACGACATCACATCCCAGTTCACCGTCTCTGCCGAGGCCCGCTACCAGTGGGACAAGATCACCAGCGTGCCGTTCGTATTCGTCGCCAACCCGTTCAGCCGCACCGACGGCCCCGCGCTGAGCAACACGTTCAAGAGCTTCTCGCCGCGCCTCACCCTCGATTACAAGCCGAGCCCGGACACCACCATTTTCGGATTGTTTTCGCGCGGCTATCGCCCCGGCACCTTCAACTCTCGTTTCCTGACTCTATCCGCCAGCGAACTCGCGCAACTGAAGCAGATCATCAATGCCGAGTTGTTCGTACGACAGGAGCGCTTGGACAACTACGAACTCGGCTTGAAGCAGCGTCTGTGGGACGGCCGCGGACAGTTGGGCGTCAGCGTCTATCGCGGTAAGATTTACGATCTGCAGATTTCCGCTGGCGCCGGCATCGTCGATCCGCGCACGGGCATCTCCAACGCCATCACGGCCACCGGCAACCTGGGCCGCGTGGAATTCCACGGCATCGAACTCGAGGGCGCATTCCAAGCTACCCGCCAGCTGAACCTGCAGGCCAGCTTCTCGTGGAACGACACCAAGTTCGAGCAAGGTGTCTGCCCGGCTTGCGTCAATATCGCGGGCTTCGACAACATCGTCGGGCGCAAGCTGCCCTACGCCCCGCAGTTCAAAGGCTCTCTCTCCGGCGGCTATAAGGACCACCTGACCGGGGATCTCGATTGGTTCGCGCGCGGGGACGTCATCTACGAAGGCCGGAAGTACTCCGACCAGGCCAACTTCTCATGGATCCGCCCGCGCGTGCTCGCGAACATCCGCGCCGGCATCGAGAACGACAAGTACAAGGTCGAAGCCTTCGTCACCAACCTGTTCGACAACAAGACCGCGGCGTCGGGCGGCACGGCGAGCTTCGACCGCCTGACCGTCTTGGCCACGCTGAGCACTACGATCGTCACGCAGTTGCCGGAACGCCGCGCCTGGGGCCTACGCGCCAGCTACGATTTCTAGAGACTCAATTAGTTGGCGCGCGATCGGACGGAAAACCGGTCCCCACTTTTCCTGATCGCGCGCTAGACAAAGAAGAAGCCCTCCGCGGGAGACCGCGGAGGGCTTTTTTATTGGGCGCGTGACGGCAGCTTAGAACTTTTGCGTCAAGCGCAGACCGTAGGTGGCTTTGTCGGCAAGGCTCAACGAGATCGCGTTGCCGCCCGTGAGACCGTCGGTATTGCGGGCGAGACTGGTGGGCACGCGCACGTCGGTGATGTTCATGCCGTAGAGTTCGAAGCGGGTATTCCCCCGCTCCAGGCCGACGTGCAGATTGAACTTATGCGTCGGCACCAGCCACGCGATGTTGGCTTCCGTATCGAAGATCTTGCCGGTGTAGATGTAGTCTCCCCGGATGAAGCCGGTCACGTCGCCGAACACCGTGCGCTGGTACGTCGCCGACAACGTGCCCTTGTACTTCGGATAGGCCGGAAGCTGCGTACCCACCGGGCTTGGGTTGAGGTTGATCGTGCGGCAATCCGTGCAATAGGTCTTGAGGATCTTCGTGGCCGCGATGTTGAAGGTGCCTTCGAAGGTTAACTCCGGCGTCGCCTGGAACGCGCCTTCCAATTCAAAGCCCCACAGATCAGTCTGGCCACCGGTATTTTGCACGACGATCGTCTGGAGGAAGCTGCCATTCGGCGCGAGCAGGTTCACCAGGTTCGGCACGTGGCGGTCCTTCCACTTGCCGTAGTAGACGTCCGCCAGCACGCGCAGGCGGTTTTCCAGGAACGTGCCCTTCACGCCGAACTCGCCCATGCGCATGCGTTCTTCCGGCACCGACAGGCCGACGGAGGTCTGCGCGGTCACCTGCGCCTGCTGGGCGGGAGTGAGCGTGAAGAACTGGGTGTTGAATTCACCCGGGCGGGTGCCTTCAGAGTATGACGCGTAGATTGTCACGTCGTCGTTCGGCTTATAGTCCAGGATCACGCGCGGCGTGAAAGCGCGATACGTCGCCTGAGCGACGAAACGGGCGACCACTTGCTCCTGGCGGATTTTGTCCCACTGCAGGCGGCCTTCACCGGTGACGGAGAACCCGCCGCCGATCTCATAGGTGGCCGCGGCGAAGACGCCGTAGTTGTCGCTGGTGGAGACGTTCAGCGGCGACGCCGCGATGTATCCGGCAACACCCCACGCGTTGGTCAGGACGTCGTTGCGCTGGAAGGCGTAGTTGGTGCCCACCATCCAGGTGAAACGGTCACCCCGCGGCGAGGTGAAGCGCAACTCGCCATATTGCCCGCTATCCTCTTCCGAGCCCGCGGCGCTGCGTTGGAAGTACGGCAGCACGTCCGGGATCACGCCGAAGTTCGCGTTCGGGACATTGCGGGTATCGCGGAAGGTCGTATCCGTGATGAAGGCCCACTTGTTGTTGTCGTAGGAGCCGTTACCGCTCAACACGTAATCGCTGTCGAAGGTGTAGTCGAAGCTCAGGTTGGCCTGGATCGCGTTACGCTTCAGGCCGTGGTGCGTGAGGAAATTCTTGGCGAACAGCCAGGGGGCCGGACCGCGAACGCCGGTGAGGTACTCGAACACCGCCGGGCTGAGCACCGTGTTGTAAACGCGGGTGGACTCCGGGGCTTCACGGATCGCACCGCAGTAGTAGCCCGACGCCACGCCCGGGAACGAACAATTGTAAAACAGATTGTTGAGCTGGGAATTCGCCGGCGGACCGTCATCGTCCTTCCAGGTGTTCACGTAACCTTTGAACGAGAGCTTGTCGCTGGGATGCGCCGCCACGGCCAGGGAGATCGACTTGGTATCGCGCTGGCCGAGCTTGCGGTCCTGCGGGAATTCGCGGTTCGTGTACTGGCCGTCGGTGTGATAGGTGCGGCCGGTGATCCGGGCGGACAGCTTGTCCTCGATGATCGGCCCCTCGCCCGAGACCGAAATGTCGTGGGTGCCATAGGCGGCGACGTTGATATCCGCCTTCGCGGTGTACTCGTTGCCGGGCGCGCGGGTGACGAAGTTCACCGCGCCGGCGAAGGTAGCACGGCCGAAGTAGGCGCTCTGCGGCCCCTTCACCACTTCCACCCGCTCAATGTCGGTAATGCCTGAGACGTTGCCGCCGTTGAGCGGCGCGCCGTCGAGGAAGATCGTCGCGGCTTGCCGGTTCGCGTTGGGCGACGAGGGCACGATGCCGCGCACGACGAAAATCTTGAAGCCACGGTCGTTGCGGCTCACGGACTGGTTCTGGAAGGTGAAACCCGGCGTGTAGGTCGCCACGTCGAACAAGGGATCGCGCACGCCGCGGTCCTCGAGGTCCTTCGCGGTGATCGCCGTCACGGCGAGCGGCACCGACATCAGCGATTCCTCGGTCTTGCGGGCGGTGACGGTGATCTCCTCCAGGCCTTGCGCCCAGGCGCCCTGGCCCCCCAAGGCCAGGACGAGGGCCGACGATGCTGAAAGAAGCTGCTTCTTGGTCATGTGAGGACTCCCCAATGGCAGGTTCGCCTCTCAGCAAAGACCTGCGTCCACGTAATGGGGGCGAGGCTATGGGCGCGAGTCCGCGCTCGTAAAGACACAGCCGCGCGGTGCTCCGATTGCGGACACTAGCCCTGGCGCACCTCCAGCAAATGAGGGACCATGCCCTAGGATTTTCACATTGTGATGGAGGGGCGGCGCATGAAGACCTTACGTGCCGCGCGGATTGGCGTTTCGGTCGTCGCGGTCGTTATGGGGACTCACCCCGCGGACGCCGCGACGCGCATTCTCGTCCCAGGCGGACCTCTCCATGGGGTCAACGGCCTTTCCATCGGCCCGGACGGCTTCCTCTACGCCGCGAGTTTTCTCGGCCAGACAATCTCAAAGATCGATCCGAAAACCGGGCGTGTGGAGATCGTGGCCAATAGTCCTGTGGGCGATTCCGACGACGTGGCCGTGCGTGCCGACGGCATGATGGCCTGGACCGCCGCGGCCGGTGAGGTGCGCGGGAAGATGCCCGGCGGCGAGGTGCGCGTGCTCGCGGCGCGGATGCCGGGCGTCAACCCGCTCACATGGGCCCCGGATGGGCGTTTGGTGTTCGGCCAAATGGGCCAGGCCGACACGATCTGGTCGGTCGATGTGGCCAAGAGCGATCCGCCGGTCGCGCTTAAGCGGGAGGCCGGCCATGTGAACGGGTTTGCCTTCGGCAAGGACGGCCGCCTGTATGCGCCCCTGTGGCAGAAAGACAGCATCATCGCCATCGATCCGAAGACCGGCGCCACGCAGACCGTGGTGAGCGGCATTGGGATGCCTTCAGCTGTGAAGGTGAATTCAAAGGGCGACCTCATCTCCTCCGACTGGTTGAGCGGGGAGATCCGCCGCACGGACCCGAAGAAAGGCAAATCCGAGGTCATCGCAACCGTGACGCCGCCGGTCGACAACCTCGCCGTGGCGAAAGACGGCACGATATATGTCTCCCATCCCGCCGACAGTTCGATTGAAGCCATCACCGGCAAGGGCGCGGTTCGCACGGTCGTGCCGGGGCAGTTCGCCGTGCCCGCGGGCATGACGACGATTCCCGTCGCCGGCAGAACCATGCTTCTGGTGGCGGACCCCCTGACCTATCGCACCGTCGATCCCCTGACCGGGGCCATGCCCCGCGAACCGTGGGTGCAGGAACTCGGCATGTCGACCGATGTGGCCGGCAACACGCGCTTTGTCGTCACCAGCCATCAATCGCGCGGGTTGGTGCAGAAGTTCGCGCGCAACGGGACCAGCATCTTCGGCGAACTGGTGGAGACCTACCAGGTGTCCAAGGCGACCGGCGTTGCGGTGCTGATCAATGGCGATGTGATTGCCGCGAGCTTTGACAAGGGCGAAATCCTGCGTTTGAAGAACAAGACCGCGACGACGATCGCCACCGGGTTGGGCGGCCCGATGAATGTGCTGCGGTTGTCGGAACGCGAAGTGCTGGTGAGCGAAGCCACGGCCGGTGTCGTCAGTCACATTGACCTCACATCCGGCACGCGCACGGTGGTCGTGCGCGATTTGGCGATGCCGCAAGGAATCGCGCTTCTGCCGGACAGGCGCCTGGCCGTGGCGGAGAAAGGAAAACAGCGGGTCATCGCCGTGGAGATGGGAACCCAAAAGCTGCCCGTCGTACTGGCGGAGAACTTGCCCTTCGCCAGCGGCATACTTCGGGCGCTGCCGGAGGTTGGCCTGCCGGTGGGCCTGGCGTTCGCGAATGGCGAGCTGCATGTCACCTGCGCCGGGGACAACAGCATCCGGACGATTACGCTGAACTAGCGGCGGATGACCCGAACATCGACCGCGCGCACGCCTTGGCCTTCGGCGAGAGCGATTAACGGGTTCACCTCAAGATCAGCGATCCAGCTTCGCTGGTCGGCGTAAAGCGCTGAAAGCCCGCCCATCGCCTGCACGATGGCGTCCAAATCCCGCGCCGGGCGGCCACGGAATACGTTGAGCGCCTTGCGCCCGCGTAAGGAGTCCAGCATCTCGCGCGCGATGTCGTCCGTGATCGGCAGCAGACGCACGGCGATGTCCTGCATCACCTCAACCATCACGCCCCCCAGCCCTACGGCCATCAGTGGGCCGTACTGCGGGTCCTCGCGCACACCCAGGAGCAGTTCGAGACCATCGACCATCTCCTGCAGCAGGAAACCGTCGATCCGCGCTTTTGGGTTGCCGGCACGCAGGCGCTCGATCATGCCCCGCGCTGCGCTGTCCGCCTCCGCGGCGCTGCGCAGGTTGACCGCCACGCCGCCGATTTCGGTCTTATGGATTGCATCCGGCGATACGATCTTGAGTGCCAGCGGAAAGCCGAAGGCCTGGGCGCTCTCGGCGATTGCTTCCACCGTTGGAATGAGCACGCTCCGCGGCGGCGTGAGCCCGTGACGCGACAAGGTCGCGGCGTTTAGATCGGCCTCGCGCGCAGCGGTCGCGCCGATGGCCTGAATGCCCCGGCGGCGGATGTGAGCGTAGTCGCCCAGCAACTTCACGGCGCGGAGAGTCTCCGGCATGCCTTGCAGGAACGGAATGCCCGCGTCCTTCTGGAATGTGCGCCCAGCGTCGGTGACGTTGTATCCCGTGCGCGCGAAGGCGATCACGGGCTTGGCGACGCTCTTCGCGATCTCCGCATAAAGGCTCGCCGGCACGCGGCCATTGGCATCCGCCGGTAAGGTGCCCTGCACCACCATCACGTCCACCGCCGGATCGGCAGCCATTGCCAGGGCCACCTTGCGGTATTTGTCCGGTTGGATCGCAGGCGTGACGCCCGCGCCTGCGTCCAAGGGATTCATCGGCGCCATGCCGGGATCGATCACCGGCGCGAGGACTTCGCGAGTGGTTTGGGACAATGCGCCGAAAGCGACGCCGATCTCGGTGCTGTGATCCAAGAATAGGCCCCGCGCACCGCCGGAGGTGAGCGCCGCGCCGATCCGATTCCCCATCGGCAAGCGACCATGTTCGAACACCAGGCTCGCTTCGATGAGGTCGTCGAGCGCGTGACACCGCATCACGCCAAATTTGGCGCACATGGCATCGAAACCTGCGTCGTCGCCGGTGAGTGCGCCGGTGTGGCTCTTGGCGGCATCCTGCGCCGCCGCGCTGCGGCCGACCTTGAGCACGAGAATCGGCTTGCCGACCTTCAGCGCCCGTTCCGCCGCCGCCAAGAAAGCCGTCGGGCGGCGGATGCCTTCGATGAAGCAAGCGATGGTGCGGGTGTCGGGATCGTCGATCAGGAAATTGAGATAGTCCGCGAGATCGAGGTCAAGTTCATTGCCGCTGCACACGGCATAAGAGATGCCGAGGCCGCGCCGCCCTGCCTGCTGCACCCACTCCAGGAACGCGCCGGCGGATTGGAACACCACCCCGAGCGATCCCGCCGGAATATTCCGCGCGGTGGTGTGCGGATACAGGGCGAGACCGTAGGCGAGCGCGAGGGCGCCGGTGCAGTTCGGGCCGGTGATGCGCAAACCGGTGGTGCGGCAGATGTCTTTCAGCTCTTCGGCGCGGGCGAGGCCCGCCGCATCGCCGCCTTCGCCAAACTGAGACGCGGAGATGATGGCGTTGCGCATGCCAGCCTTCGCGGCGTCGGTGAGTGTCGCGGGAATTTGGGCTGCCGGAATCAGGACAAGGCCGAGATCGATCGCCTCCGGGATATCACTGACCTTCGGATAGACCTTCTCGCCCCACAGCTCCGCGCGGTTGGGATTGACGAGATAGAGCTTCGTGCCGGCAGCGTTGCCGCGCAGGTTTTCGTAGAGCACCTTCGGCCAGCCGTTGGAGCCGGTCTCCGATGCGCCGATGATGGCGATCGAACGCGGTTTGAAGAGACTATCCACAGGCTTGAACATGGCCCTCAGACAAGCGCGGGTGCGCGATTAAGTCAATCAAACCGCAGCCTTTTCGGCATATCGGATCGGATTGCGATCCGATATCCTCGGCCCATGGGGAAAGAGAAGTTCCGCAAGATCCAGTCGGTGCAGCGCGCGTTCGCGGTGCTGGAATTCCTGAACTTGCGCAACGGTGCGACCCAGCGTGAGGTGTGCGACGAGACCGGCCTCACGCGCGGGACGGCCTATCGCATGCTCGAGACCATGCGGTCCGACGGGTTCCTGCGCAAAGACGAAGGCTCCGCGCGCTACTGGCTCACGGGGCGTGTCCGGGCGTTGGCGGATGGGTATGGCGAAGAGTGGTGGGTGGAACAATTCGCGCGTGGGCTGGTGCAAGACCTGGGCCGGCGCATCCGCTGGCCGGTGAAACTGCTCACGCCGTCGGAGCACAGCATGCTGGTGCGGGTGACCACAGACTACGAGAGCCCGTTCACCGAAGCAAAGTTCCCCTCCGGCCACCGCATCGGCATGACCTCCACGGCCGCGGGCCGCGCCTACCTCGCCGCTTGCGATCCGGCGACCCGGGACATTCTCATTCGCGCCGATCCGAAGAACCCACGCGCGGAAGTCCTCAAAGTGCTCCAGCGTGTACGCAAGCAGGGTTACGAGATCGTCGAACACCGCAAGCTTGCGATCTACACCATGAGTTGTCCGGTGATCGTGGGCACGCAGCCGGTGGGGGCGCTCGCCGTGCAAATCTTCCGCGCGAGCGTGACGCAGTCCCAGGCGGTCAAAGAATTCCTGCCGGAATTGATAAGAACGGCGCGTGAGATCGGCGAGAGGCTTGCCTAGAGGAAGCCCTTGCCGCGCTGAAGTTCGACGAGTTCGTAGTGCGTCTGCATGTACCCCGTCACGCCGGCCTTGAGCATGATGTAGTCGCCGTCGGTGGTGGTCCAAATGTAGTACGGCGGATGAAGCGCCGCGCCGTGGTCAGCATCGTCGGTCACATCGCTGATGCCGTAACGCCATTTGTAGGCGTCGAAGGTACCCGCCCCGACGGTGACCTTCTCCTCACCCAGCAGCGTGAACGAATACCCATCTGGCAGCGCAATTAAGCCCGGACCAGTCGCGCCGCGATGATGCAGCGAAACGGTGAAGCCGTTCTTGATGACTTGCGTACCGGGACCCTTCTTGAGGTCGAAGGCGACCAGATGCATCGCGTCGGCGATCAGCGAATGATTGACGAAGAAGCCGATCTTCCCATTACGCGGCATGCGACAAGAGATACGGCCCTCGGACCTGGTGACGCCTTCGCATTCGATCTCTTTGTCGATGAACCGATACCAGGTCGAACCGACGAACAACTCATCCACGGTAATCTGCACGAAGGCTTCTGTGGGTTGCCAATCCGCGTCGAGGGTTGTAGTCGTATCACGCAGGACCTTGGGAGAGTTCTCAAAGATCGCGCATTGCGCGCGCAGGGTGCGGCGCCCGTCCACGTGTTTCGTGATGGCGAAAACCTCTCCACCCCGCACTTTGTCGAGGATCGCCGGCTTCTTGGAGGTGTAGACGAGCCGGCCGCGAATGGTCTCGTGTTCCATGGGCCGATTGTAATCCCGAATTGATCTTCCAGTCATTTCCTGGTGTGCCTGATCACCATGCGTTCGTTCGGCGAACGGGGTTTGATGGCCGACAGGGGGTCGCGGAAGATAACGTCACATCTCCGGTATGAGGGCGGGCTATGGGCTTTGTCGACGCGGATACGCATATCGTTGAAGACGACATGGTGTGGGGGCACATCCCCAAGGCCGACCTGGACGTGAAGCCAAAGGTGGTCGCAGCGGTTGGCGACAGCACCGGCCTTTCACCCACGGGCGAGTATTTCCTCATCGACGGCGACTTGTACGAAAAGGGCGGGAAACAGCTCATTAGTTACACCGACGGCACGCGCACCTTTACCGCTCCGGGCCCGCGCATCGACCAGATGAACGAATGGGATATCGACGCACAGGTGATCTACACCAGCCTGTTCTTGGGGCTGGCGACCAAGACCGCACGGACAGAGTTGGTGCTCGCCCGCAGCTGGAACAGCACCATGAGCGACGTGTGCAAGCAGCATAAGGGCCGGTTCTATTACATCGCCGTGCCGTCGGCGAAGAATGTGCCCGAGACCGTGGCGGACATGAAGAAGTGGCGCGACGGCGGTGCGTGCGGCCTTATGATGCGGGTGTATGAGGACGACAAGATCCTCACCCATAAGGATTTCTATCCGATCTACGCCAAGGCCGAAGAACTCGGCCTGCCGATCTGTATCCACATCGGCCAGGGCAGCCGCGCCATGAAGCAGCTGCAGACCACGCCCAGCGGCATCAGCGTCGCGATCCCGAATCTGATCGCCTTCGGGGCGCTCATGAATAGCCATATCCCGACAATGTTCCCGAAGCTGAAGTTCGGGATTATCGAGAGTGGGTCGAGCTGGCTGCCATTCGCCCTGTCGCGCACGGAGCGCTACCGCGAGCGGTACAAGAATATCCCTGCGCATGGCGCGCAGATGCTGGCCGACGGCCGCCTATTCATCACCTGCGAGGAGCACGAGGATATCCCGGAGATCGTGAAACTCGCGGGCCGGGATAGCCTGATGCTCGGCACCGACTACGGCCATTCGGACACCAGCACGGAACTGCGCGCGCACGATAAGTTCATGAAGCGCAACGACGTGGACCAGGAACTGGCGCGCAAGATCACGTCGGACAACGCGCGACGCTTCTACGCTTTCAGCTAGAACCGGCGATGGACTTCATCGGTCCCATGAAAGACGCGGCCGCGCGCAAGCGCGAGATCGATGCCGCCGTCGCTTGGACCAAGCAGCATGTGGCGCGGGTATTCGGCAAATCCGTGGTGGAACTCCGCGCACTGGCCGATAAGAACAAGACGGTCGTGCCCGTTCCTGACGGCACGGTCATGGACAAAGTGATCGTGGGCGGCGTGCCGTGCCTGTGGGTCACAGCCCCAGGCGTCGATCCCGACCGCGTGGTGTTCTATGTCCATGGCGGCGGATTCACGATGGGCAGCCCGGAGACGCATCGTCGGCTTGCCGCCGATATCGGCGCCGCGGCGAACGCGCGGGTGCTGCTGGTCCAGTATCGCCTCGCGCCTGAACATCCCTTTCCCATCGGCCCGACGGATTGCTTCGAGGCCTACAGGGGCCTGCTCGCGAGAGATTTTGAGCCCAAGAACATCGCGTTCGGGGGCGATTCCGCCGGCGGTGCGCTGGTGTTGGCGACGTTGCTGCAAGCGCGTGACGCAGGGCTACCCCTGCCCGCCTGCACCGTGTGCCTGTCGCCGTGGGTCAATCTGGTGCTGGATGGCGAGACCCTGCAGACCAAGAAGGACGTGGACCCCCTGGGCGATTCAAGTTCGTTCCAGAAATTCGTGGATGCCTATCTCGCCGGCACCGATCCGCGCGCGCCGCTGGCTTCGCCGATCTATGCGGACCTGAAGGGATTGCCACCCCTCCTGATCCAGGTCGGCACATCCGAGTTCTTGCTGGATGATTCCTACCGACTGGAGAAGGCCGCCAAGGCCGCGGGCGTTGCGGTCACCTTCGAGGAGTGGCCGGATATGATCCACAACTGGCAGCTTTATTCGCACACGATCACGGACGGACGAAACGCCAACGCCCGCATCGGCCAGTTCATACAGGGGCACTTGGGGCGCGGCTGAGCGCCGGATAGCGGCCCATCGTCAGGATCAGCACAGCGCCGCCGGTGAAACAGGCGGCGGCCACTTTCAAGATGAATGCGTAGCTGCCGCTGATGTCGTACGCGTAGCCGAACAGGGCCGGCGCCGAGCCCGCGCCGATGATGAAGGCGGCGTAGAGCACGCCGTAGATCGCGCCAAAGTGCTTCATGCCGAAATAGCGGCCGATCAGGAATGCCAGAAGGTCGATCTCCGCGCCTGCCGCGAAGCCCATGATGGCAGCGGCGGCGCCCGCGCCGGTCGCACCGCCGATCTCGGTGGCGAAGATCAGGCAGGCGAGCGCCGGGAATGCGAGGATGACGGCGGTGAGACCTGGCGCCCACAGACGGTCCAGCAGATAGCCGGTGACCACGCGCCCGGCAATCAGCGCGAGACCCTGGACGGAGGCGACGGCAGCTGCCTCCCCCGGCGAGTAACCGCGATCGGTGAGCATCGGGATCATATGCATGATGAGGCCGCCAACGCCGAGGCTGACCAGAACGAAGCTCGCGGCGATCACCCAGAAGCGGTACGTGCTGGCGGCGACCCGCAAGGTTACACCTTCAGCTGCCTGCACCTTCTCCACCTGCGCACTGGTTTCCTTCGGCAGGAAGAACCAGACCACGGGTGCGGCGATCAGCCCAGGCAATGCCGCAATGCCGAGGAAGGCGACGCGCCAGTCAAAATGCTCCATCAGCCAGGTCGCATACTGCGGCAGGATCACCGCGGAGAGCCCCGTGCCGGTCAGGGCTAAGCCGAGCGCGAGCCCGCGCTTCGCGTCGAACCGTTCCATCACAGCGCGGCTCCAGGTGCCGGGGAGCGATCCGCTCGCGAAGATCGCCGCACCGAACGCGATGCCATAAAAGGCGTAGAGAGAATCGCTAAAGTTCGAGAGCAGTATGAGTCCGACCGCCAAGGCAAGCAGTGCCGCCACCCCGACGCGGCGCACACCGAATTTGTCCAGCAGGATGCCGGCGATGGGCGAGCCAAGCACGCTGCCGTAGGTGAAGAACGTCATGAGCAGGGCCGTCTGGCCCCGCGTCCAGCCGAACTCTGTCACCCAGGCCTTGGTGAACACGCCGAGCGCAAAGAACGGGATCGGCGACGATCCGCAGGCGACGCCGACGCCGGCGACGATGACAATTGGCCAATGGCGTTTGAATTCGGACTGCACGGCTATTCCGACGGCAACATGCCGGCGCGCCGCATGTTGTCGCGCGCGGTGTGGAGGTTCTCCGTGTTGCCGGTCTCTGGGCTGATCGCGGACTTTACTTCCGATCCCTCGACATAGGTATTCACGGGATAGAGGGTTGAAGCACCGTAACCCGTGCGCGCGATTTCGCTGCGGACGCGACTGAGGTAGTTGACGCTGTACTCGGGGAATTGGATGTCGACGTTGGCGCGGCGGGTGCGCAACTCCTCGATATCGATCTTCGCGCTGCAGGTGCCCGCCTCCCCTTGCGGCAGTTCGCCGATCACCTGACCGCGCCAGTTCACGATCAGCGATCCCACCTGCATGAACTCGTCGGAGCCCTTCTGGGTGGCGATGTTGGCGGACAGGAGATAGGCCATGTTCTCCGCAGCGCGCGTGCGCTTGGTAGAGCGATCGACGATCTTCTCCATCGTGGCATGGAGCAGAACTTCCGCCCCACGGAGAGTAAAGATACGGGGAATTTCCGGGAACATGATCTCCATGCTCGGGAAGATGGCGAGATTGCCGAGTTCGGTCTTCGCGACCGGAAACGCGCCATCCAGGCCGACCTTGTCGATGAACCGATCCCAGAAGTCGTGGGGCGAGGTCGAGTGATAGGTGTGCAGGCGATAGGACTTCAACACGATCGCACCAGCGCGGTCGAACATGAAGGACGTGTTGAAGTAGCGCCCCGGGAACAGTTCATCGCGGGTGTAGGCGTTCGCCGCCACGAAGACCTTGTGCTTTTGCGCCACCTTCTGGAAGCGTTCGATCTCCGGCCCGGGAAACTGGATGCAGCCGCGCAGGTCCTGTTCGCGGTCGCCCAGGGCTTTCTCTGGGAACAGGAAAAGGTCGCTCGGACTCTTGTCCAAGGATTGGGCGATCAGAGTCTCGAAACGGTCGATGCCCTTAAAGATCGTGTCACGAAGGTCAGCTGGCGTCTTGGCGTTCGCCAATGAAACCGTGGTGGTCTGCACACAGGTGCCGGTCCAGGGACGGATCATGAGCGAACTCCGGTAAATGCTGTTGGACGGCGGAGATGATGGCCGGTCGCCGCTTCGAAAGCGGCCCCGGCGGAAAGCACGAGATCGTCTTCGAACGGTCGTCCCGCGATCTGCATGGCGAGCGGCAGGCCGGTTGCGCCGAACCCGGTGCAGACGGACACCACCGGCGCGCCGGTCATGTTGAACACGCGGGTGAACATGAGGCGTTTGCGGGCGTCTTCCGGGTCTTCCGCTTCGAGCAGCGGCGCTGCCGTGGGCACCGTGGGCCCAATCAGCAGATCGACGGTCTCGTGGATGCGAGCCATGTCCTGCAGCAGCACGGTGCGATGGCGCTGCGCGTTGATGTAGTCAGCGGCGCGGATCAAGGCCCCCAGCATCAACCGCGTGCGGGAGGTCTCCGCGTACAGGTGTGGCGCCTGACGGAGATTGGCCTCGTGCAGTGCATAGGCCTCGCACCGTGAGATCAGCACGCCGGCCTCGGAAAATTGGCGCAAGGGCGGGATGGTCACATCCCGCACCTCGGCGCCGAGTTCGCGGAATACGACGGCTGCCGCTTCGACGGCGGCTGCCGTCTCGCCATAGGTTTGCACGCAGCCGCCAAAGTAGTTGCGCATGAGACCGACGCGGAGACCCTTCATGCCGCGCGGTGGCGCTTTGAAGTCAGGCCGGGGCGCGCCGATGCCCTCCCCTTGCGGATCGGGCGCGGAGATCGCCTGCATGATGGCGGCGCAGTCGGCACTCGAGCGTGCCAGCACGCCGGCATGATCGAGGCTGAACGCGAGCGGAAACATGCCTCGCGCGCTCACCAGCCCGTAAGTCGGTTTGAATCCGGCGACACCGCAATAGGCGGCGGGAAAGCGCGCCGATCCGCCGGTGTCACTGCCGAGCGCTGCCGTGCACAGACCCGCTGCAACCGCTGCCCCGGGTCCGGAAGACGAGCCGCCGGGATCGCGCGCGAGATCCCACGGATTGCGGGCGGGCGGCCAGGGGCAATCGAACCCTGGGGCACCAACGGCGAATTCCCAGGTCGTCTGCTTGCCGAGGAAGATCGCGCCGGCGTTGCTCAGGCACTCGACCGCGAAGGCATCGGCCTGGGCCGAGTGATCTTTGTAGAATGCCGACTGACAGGTCGTCGGCACGCCTGTGACGTCGTAGATGTCCTTCACGCCGAGCGGAATGCCGTGCAGCGGACCGCGCCAATTGCCCGCGGCAATCTCGGCTTCAGCCGCCCGCGCCGCCTTCCGCGCAGCATCCGGCATGGCGCGCACATAAGTATGCAGCGTATCGTCGTATTTCTCGATACGCGCCAAAAAGGCTTCCGTCAGGTCGACCGGAGAGAGCTTGCGCGCCTTGATGCGCGCCCCCGCTTCTGCGATCGACAGATAGTGCAGTTCGTCGGTCACGAGTGTCGCGCACCGAAGAGCCGCAACTGCGTCGCCGGCGGGACACTGGGATCGAGCGGCACGGTCACCACAGATGCCGCCTCGCGCATGGCGCGGGCGAGCTCGCGTATCTTCTCGAGATCGCCATCCGGGAGGTTGACGCCGGATTGAGCGATCAGCTCATTGAATGCCGCGCTCGCGTTGGGATCACTCATGGGGCCACCGCCTATGCCATTCCGTCGCATCTTCGTAGGCTTGAGCAACGCGGTAGACCATTGCCTCTTGGAATGGTCTACCGGCGATCTGCACGGATAGCGGCAACCCGGTCTCGGAAAATCCGCACGGCATCGTCAATGCCGGTGCTCCCGTGAGGCTGAAGGGGAAGACCAGCGGCGGCTTCACCATGAGCGCAAATTTTGGCGCGGCTTCCAACTTGGGTGCAGGGTTTGCCGTTCCGGCGGTGATGATGACATCAAAAAGCGCGGTCGCTTCCGTCATGCGCACCGCCAGTTCGCGCCTCAAGCGCACGGCGGCAATGTAATCCGCGGCACTGACCAGTCCGCCGAGCATCAGCCGCCCGCGCACCACGTCGCCGTAGTCGCCCGCCCGCCCCTGCATCGTGCGCTGATGGACGGCAAAGGATTCCGCCATGAGGATCAACCGCGCGCAGTCGGTCATGTCTTCCAACGATGGCAGTGCGGCTGTTTCGATGCGCGCACCCAGGCCTTCGAGGGTCCGCAACACGTCTTGGATTGCGGCGCGCACCTCGTCGCTCACGCCCGCCCCATCGTCGAATTCCTCGGCGTAGCCGATGCGCAGACCTCGCACGCCTTCATCGAGTTGCGCCGTCACGTCTTCCGGCGGACGATTGGCGCTGGTGGCATCCGCGGGGTCAAAGCCGGCGATGACATTCAGCATCATGGCGTTGTCAGCCACACTCCGCGTCATGGGCCCGACGTGGTCGAGACTCGCGCTTAAGGGCACGACGCCGCTACGGCCCACAAGGCCATAAGTTGGCTTCATGCCGACGATGCCGCAGTAGGACGCCGGCGTGCGGATCGAACCGCCGCTATCGGTGCCAAGCGCGCCCGGCACCAACCCCGCCGCAACCGCAGCGCCGGAACCGCTGGATGAGCCGCCGGTGAAGCGCGTGCGATCCCACGGATTGCGGGCCGGCGGGAACGGTAGGTCGAACGAAGGGCCTCCGATGGCGAATTCGTGGGTAGTCAGCTTACCGAGGAGCACCGCCCCTGCCTGCTCAAGGCGAGCCCAGGCGTTGGAGTTGTGCTCCGGCACATTCTCAAGCAGCAGCTTCGAGCACGCGGTAGTGCGTACGTCCGCCACATCGATCACATCCTTCAGCGCGATGGGGATGCCGTGGAGCGGGCCGCGCCATTTTCCAGCGGCGATCTCCTCATCGGCTCGCGCGGCGGCGGCGAGCGCGCGGCCAGCGGTGACGGTAACGAAGGTACACAGATCGCCGTCCAAGCGGGCGACGCGGTCGAGGCACTGGCGTGTCAGCTCGACGGCCGTGAGTGTCCCGCCCCTGATGGCGGCCGCCGCCTCCAGGATGGACATGGGATCAGCTGCCGCCATCGATCCGGGCCGCTTTGGCGGGAATGGTGTCCATCACCCCGGCGGTGTGCCGATCGGCCGCGGGGGCGGTCAGCGGCGCGAAGACATGCGCGGTTTCGCTCTGCCACATGAGGGCCGCGCGGACGCGGGTCTTCATCGCGCGCAGGGAGCGGTAGGCCTTACGCAGGTCGGCGCGATCATCCGGCGAAGGGTTGAGCCCGGCCGCGACCAGCAATGCGTCGCATTCGGCATCCGAATCCGGTGCGGCGGTCACGTCGCAATCCTCCCAAACGTGTGGAAACGGTAGACAAGCCCCCGGACCCGGGCCATCGGCAAGTCCCCCCTGCTCCAATAGCGATCAAGCCTGATCGTAACGCGATCCGAGCCTGGGGGACCAGCGCCGGAGCCCACGATCCCGGGATAATCTGACGGACCGCACGTGAGGGACCGGACCGATGGATTTCACGCTCGCCGAAGAGCATCGCATGCTGAAGGACCTGGTGACGCGCTTCGTGCGCGACCAGCTGATGCCTCTTGAGTCCCAGGTGCTCGCCCGGGAGGCCTCCGGCCAAGGTAGCGCGCTGAGCCCTGAGGAAATGAAGAGGGCCGATACGGTGTCCCGGGACCTGGGCCTGTGGGGCCTGGACGCGCCCGCCGACATGGGCGGCGTGGACCTTCCGGCCGTGGCCTTGATCGGCGTGAACGAGGAACTGGGGCGCACGGTCACACCCTATACGTTCCCGCCGGACTCCCCGAACCTGCGCATGCTGATGGCCACGGTGACGGAGGCCCAGCGCGAGCGCTATCTCGAACCATACGTACGCGGAGAAACGCGCTCCGCCATCGCGATCTCCGAACCGGGAGCCGGGAGCGATCCGTCGCTTATGTCCACGCGGGCAGAGAAGGACGGGGCGGACTGGGTCTTGAACGGCCGCAAGATCTGGATCAGCCGGGCGGCGGAAGCGGACTTCACCATCGTCATGGCGGTGACCGACAAGGCCAAGGGCAGCAAGGGCGGCATGTCCGCATTCCTTGTGGATAAGGGCACGCCCGGGTTCAACGTCACGCGGAAAATCCCCATGCTCGCGGGTACGGCGACATACGAGGTGGCGCTGGAGGACTGCCGCATCCCGGCGGGCAACCTGCTCGGTCAGGAGGGCGCCGGGTTTGCGCCCATGCAGCTGCGGTTGGGCACGCGGCGGCTCCAGATCGCCGCGTGGTGCATCGGCATGTGTGAGCGGGCGCTGGAAATGATGTGCGAGTACGCACCGCAGCGCGTGACGTTTGGCGCACCGCTGGCGTCGCGCCAGACCATCCAGAATTGGGTGGCGGATGCGGCCATCTCCATCCGCGCTTGCCGCCTGATGGCGTACGAGATCGCCTGGAAGCTGGACCAGGGCCAGGACGTGCGCACGGATGTATCTATGATCAAAGTGTTCGCCACGGAGATGGCGACGCGCATCATCGACCAAGCCATGCAGTGCTTCGGGGCGATGGGGGTCAGCAAGGAATTGCCGTTGTACCTGTTCGCCGAGCAGGTACGGTGTATGCGTATTTTCGACGGGCCCACGGAAATCCATCGATGGGTCGTCGCGCGCAGCCTGTTACGGACGAAGAGCGGATGACGAAAAAACTCGCGGATAAGGCCACCGGCCCCCTCGCCGGTGTGCGCGTGCTGGATATGACCAGCGTGATCTTCGGCACCTATGCCACGCAGATTATCGCCGACCTGGGCGCGGACGTGATCAAGGTGGAAGCGCCCGGCGCTCCGGGGCAGATCGGCGGCGACACCCAACGCCGCACCGGTGCGACGCCGGATGGCGCGCCGGCCGATCTCGGTCCGATCTTCATGACCATCAACCGCAATAAGCGGTCCATCCTGCTCGACCTGCGGGAGGAAAAGGGAAAGCGCACTCTGCGCGGCTTGCTCAAAACCTGCGACGTGATCGCATCCAGCATCCGCTACGACGCCATGAGCCGCCTGGGACTGTCGTACGAAGACGTGAAGGCCGTGAAGCCGGATATCGTCTACGTGCACGGCGCCGGGTATGGCAGCGATGGGCCTTATGCGGGGAAGCCCGCTTACGATGACCTTATCCAATCCGCATCCGGCATGGCGGACCTTATCCATCGCGCGACGGGCGCCGAACGACCGGTCTATTTCCCGGCGCTCATGGCGGACAAGGTGGCGGGCCTGTTCATGGCCAACGCGATCACCGCCGCGCTGTTTCACAAGCTGAAGACAGGAGAAGGCCAGTTCGTGGAAGTGCCGATGTTGGAGTGCGTCACCAGCTTCAACATGGTGGAGCACTTCTTCGGCCATGTGTACGACCCGCCCACCGGACCTTGGACCTATACGCGCGTCACCAACGCCAACCGCCGACCGTTCAAGACCAAGGACGGATACATGGGAATCCTTCCCTACTCCGACAAGCAGTGGAATGCCTTCTTCGGCGAAGTGATGCAGGATCCTGTCCTGGCGAATGATGCGCGGTTTGCAACGCTGAAAGCACGCGTACAGCACATGCACGAACTCTATCCGTTGATGGAGAAAGTGACCGTCACCAAAACCACGGATGAATGGCTCGCGATCCTGAAGAAGCTCGACGTGCCGTCGATGCGCTTGAACACGTTCGATCAGGTCATGGATGATCCACATCTGAAGGCAGTCAGCATGTTCGAGCGATATGAACATCCGGAGGCCGGCGCGTATTTCGCGGTTCGCCCGCCGGTGCGCTACAGCGCCTCACCCGCCAACATCCGGCTGCATGCCCCGCGCTTGGGCGAGCACACGGAAGAACTCACCAAAGAAGCCGGCGAAGGTTAGCGCGCGAGTTCGAGATGCCGCTGCCAGGTTTTCTCGGCACGGGCGGCAAGGTCGGCGGGCACATCCGGCAGAACCTTGTCGCCAACGGCGATCGTAGCTTCCGCGCGGACCGTTTCCTCGCCCCGCTGATTGCGCATGGCAACTTTCACGTCCACCAAATTGCCCCGGATTGCCGTGACTTCGCCTGAAATCCATTGGGTATCGCCGACGTAGTTGAACTTGCGCATCTCGTCGTGAAGACGCACCACCCAGCCGTTCGGGCCGCACCAGTCTGCGAGGTAAAGGTAGAGATAGCTCTCACGCATCACGCCGTAGTCGTAGGGACCGGGATGGCCTTGCTTGGCGGTGAGCACCGGGTCCCAATGCACCCGCTGCAAGACGTCCAGAACGCCGCGATCATCCTTGCCATAGAATTGCGGATAGGCAGCGCGATCCTTCGCCGCCAGCTTGCCGACAAGCGGCGTGCGCGCCGCGAAGCCGAAGCCGCCGGCGGCGAGGAACATGACAATGTCCGTGACCGTGAGCGGGCCGACGACGGCTTGACCCAGCGTCTGGCCGAGCCGGACGTCCGCCAGGGTGCGTATGCTTGAGCGCTGTGTCGCGTAGGCCGCATCTATCTTCGCGATCGCCGCGTCGTCGTAGGACGCGGGTTCTATTGCGATCTTGGCGCTCTTCTCGCCGCGGCGGGGGCTGATGATCCGGCGCACCTTCTGCACCGCAACGACCTCGCCGCGCTGATTGAGCTTTACCCGCGCCCGCACCGCGTGGACCGTACGGCCCGCGAACTTCGAGGGCTTTGCCTCCACGCTGTCCTCCGCGTCAAAGCCATAGAGTTCGTCGCCAAGATGAATCGGGCGATAGAACGTCCACTCGCCGCCTGAGACGAACTGGTTGCAGTTTGGGAACAGCCCCGCTGTGCGCTTCAGCAGATCCGGATCGAGCGGATCGCCGCGCAGGGGCCTATTGACCATACCGGCCATGATCGCCGGCGCGATCAGGCCACCCCAGCGGGTCGCGCGGGCCGCAGCCGGATCGGAAAACAGCGGGTTGTCGTTCCCGCAAGCCGCCGCGAAGTTGAGGATGGCGTCTTCGGTGGCAGTGGTGATGTGGCTACGCACCGTGGATGCCAGGTCCACGCCCACCAGGAGCTGTGCGCGGGCCACTTCCGCGTCGGAAAGGGGATCCTCTTCCATGGCACCGTCCTACCATACCGGTCCAAACGACCCTCCTGCAGCCGTTTTTAAGATCGCGATGCGTTCCTCCGGGGGGAACGCGTTGACGGGAATCGCTTGAAAATGCGCGACTTATAGTGCGGCAACGCGCGTCTGGGGGGACCGGCCTTGAACACACCCGATCAGCCTTTGGAGTCCGACGCCGGGTATCCGCGTCCGGCGGTCGCCTGGTACGCGGTAATCGTGCTGCTGCTCTGCTACACCCTCAGCTACATCGACCGCACGATCATCTCCCTCCTGGTCACACCCATCAAAGCGGACTTCGGCCTCAGCGATAGTCAGTTCGGCCTGCTGACCGGGATCGCCTTCGCGCTGATGTACACCGGCGTGGGCTTGCCGATGGGCTGGCTGGTGGACCGATCAAGACGCTGCATGGTCATCACCGCCGGCGTGGTCACCTGGTCCGCCGCGACCATCGGCTGCGGCCTGGCCAAGAGTTACGGCGCCCTGTTCGGGTCCCGCATGATGGTAGGCGTGGGCGAAGCCACCCTCACACCGGCGGCGGATTCAATCATTGCCGACCTGTTCCCCCTGCGAAAGCGCGCCGCCGGTTTCGCGACCTATCACCTGGGTGTGTCCCTCGGTTCGGGCCTTGCGCTGGTGATCGGCGGCACGGTGATTCAGTTCGTCGGCACCGGCAATCTGGTGGAGTTCCCCATCGTCGGTGCGCTCAAGGCATGGCAAGCGGCGTTCGTGGTGGTGGGTTTCGCGGGCTTCTTCATCGCGGCCCTAACCCTGACCGTGCCCGAACCCATCCGCCACGGCCTTATGAAGGGCCGCAAGACCTTCTCGCTGCGCGAAGGCTTCAGCTTCCTGCACGGCCGCGCAAGCCTGTACGTGGCGCTGATTGTCGGCGTGGCGCTGATGTCCTCCACCAACTCCGGCTTCACCGCGTGGATGCCGGCGATGATGATGCGCAACTACGGCTGGCAGCAGCACGAAGTGGGACAGGCCTACGGGATGGTCGCGCTTACCTTTGGTGTGCTCGGCGCGGCCTCGACCATGGCGTTCGGCGATACCTTGCTAAAGCGATACAACACCAGGGTGATGGCGACGCTTTATCTGTGCGCGGCGGTCTTCCAGGTCTCCGCCATGCTGGTGAACAGCCCCTACGCCACTCTCGCCTTGATGGCGGTGCCGGCGTTCGCGCTGGGCGCGACGCCGGCCCTTTCGACGGCACTGATGCAGCAAATCACGCCGAACCAGATTCGCGGGCAAGTCGTCGCGCTGCATCTGTTCACCAGCGCCATCATCGGCGCCGGTGTCGGCCCGGTGGTCCCTGCACTCCTCAGCGACTTCGTGTTCACCGAGCCCGGCGGCGTACGGTATTCACTCGCCTGCGTGGCGGCCATCCTTCCCGCATGCGGCGCTCTGCTGATGTTGCTTGGCAGCCGCCGCGCGCCCGCCGCCGTGGCGGAAGCCGCCACATGGGGCATCGCCTCGACCCAGGAGAGAAGCTGATGACGAACGATACGCTGGGCGAATTGGACGCCCCGCGGTTTGAACTGCCGCCGGAACTCCAGTTGCTCAAAGAGAACCTGCGCCGCTTTGTCGACAAGGAACTGATCCCGGTCGAGCGCGAGACCTGCGAACACGGCATGCTCAAGCCGGAATACCTGAAGCTCTTCACCGAGAAAGCAAAGGTGTTGGGGCTGGAGGGCTACAACATCCCCACGGAATACGGCGGCGGCGGCTTTCCGCTGTTGGCGCAGATGGTGGTGCTGTCGGAGTTGGGACGCACCGTCGCCCTGCCCTGCCGCGGCGCGGATGTGATCATCAGTGGGCCCCTGCTGAACCCGATTCTGTACGAACTGACTCCCGCGCAGAAGGAAAAGTACCTCTATCCCACGCTGCGCAGGGAAATCCGCTGGTGCTTCGCCCAGACCGAGCCTGACGCCGGCGGCGATCCAGGCTCCATGCGCACTACTGCCGTGCGCAAAGGAGATCACTACGTCATCAACGGCACGAAGCGATTCATTACGCACGCGGAGCTAGCGAACTACGCCTTCGTGGTGGCTGCGACGGACCGGGAGAAAGGCTCCAAGGGTGGCATCTCGGTGTTCATCGTCGACATGAAGGCGCCGGGCGTGAAGCTTTTGCGCCAACAGGAACTGGTCATCGACGATCGCCCCTGGGAGATCGCCTTCGACGACGTCAAGGTGCCCGTGGAGAATCGCATCGGCGAAGAAGGCAAGGGCTTCGGCTCCGCCCAGCGCTGGCTGTCCGTAGGCCGCCTGCGGCACGCGGCACGCGGCATGGGCGTGATCGCGCGTTGCCTGGAACTCGGTTCAAGCTATGCCAAGCAGCGCGTGACCTTCGGCCAGCCTTTGGCCGAACGCCAGGCGGTGCAATGGATGCTGGCGGATGCCTTCGTGGATCTGCACCAACTGACCCTCATGGTCTATCACGCCGCCAGCAAACACGACCGCGGCGAGGACATCCGCGTCGAAGGTTATATGGCGAAGGTGTTCGGCGACACGCGCTCATACGCCGCCGCCGACAACTGCATGCAGATCCACGGCGGCATGGGCCTGACCACGGACCTGCCCATGCAAAAGATGTGGCGGGACCAGCGGAGCATGATCATCACCGAAGGGCCGACCGAGGTCCTGAAGATGGCGATTGCCCGGCACGTGCTGCGCACCTACGGCGGCTAAGGCTTACTGAAACTGCAGCCGTTTGCCGGGCCGCGGCCACTGCATCGCGACCACTTCGCCGCGCGTGGAGAAGCACACATAGACCGTGCGCAGGTCCGGCCCGCCGAACGCGAGGTTCGTGGTCATGGGATCGGGCATTTGAATGTGCTCGATAGTCTTGCCGTCCGGCGAGATGACCGTGAGCCCGCCCATGATGGTGGTACCCAGGATCAGGTTGCCGGCCGAATCCACGCGCATGGAATCGAAACTGCGGTCGCCGCCGAGGCTCGCGACCAAGCGCGGCTTGACGCGCTTTCCCGTGCGGGGGCGGCCAAACTCGATCCAAGACGTCTCCTCCTCCAACTGCCCCGGGCCGACGATGGTGTACGCCGCCACTTGCCGCAGTCCCGGCATACCGACGACATAGAGCGTCTTTCCGTCCGGCGAGATTGCGATCCCATTGCAGGTCGTCGCGGGAAAGATCACTTCGCGGATCTCGCTGCCGTCGTTGCGCGCCCAGTAAATGCCGCCGTAGTCCTGGGTGCGCGTATGCGCCCGCCCTTGGTCCGTGAACCAGAACCCGCCCATGGCGTCGAACACCAGATCATTGGGGCGGATCAGCGGCCGGCCATCGACGAAGCGGTACAGCGTGGCAACCTTGCCGGTGGCGAGGTCGACCTTCTGGATCGAGCCCAATGGCTCGTCGGACACGGGCCCGTTGAAAGAAAGCCCGCCGTTATTGCAAACGTAGCAGGTGCCACCTGGACCCAGCGCGGCGCCATTGGGACCGCCGCCAACGTCGGCGAGCAAGCTTGTCGATCCGTCCGGAGCGATACGGGTGAGCCGCCCGGCGGCGATCTCGCACACCCCGACGCTGCCATCCGCCATCACGAATGGGCCTTCGGGAAACTTCAGGCCCGTGGCGACAACACGGAACTTGGGTGCGGGGCGTTCACGCTCGGCCGCGGACGCGGGGCGCACCAGCGCCGCGGCGATACCTGCACCCAGAGCGGCGCGGCGTGCAAGCGTCATTCCGCCGCGCTGCCTTGCGGCTGAAGTTCGCGCCGCCGATTCAGTTCGGCGATGACCTTGTCATGCTCGTCCTTGTGCACGCGATAGCCGCGGAACACCACTACGGCCATGGCGCTCGCGAACAGGATGCTGAAAACGTAGAACCAGGACATCTGCCCCACGGTCTCGGTAGCGACCGAGTTCATCGGGGCGCCCTTGGGGAACTTGATAAGGTCAAGGAACACCCCCGCGACCAGATTGCCGACACCGGTGCCGGCCTTCTGCGCGAAGTGCACCATACCGAACATCAAGCCCTGCTGCGGCTCGCCGGTGCGATGCTCGTGATGATCCGCCGCGATCGAGCACATGAGCGCCGGCGTGACCATGTTGCTGGCATTTACCGCGCCCGCAAGGAAGTTGCCGGCGATCAACAGGTAGATGACCGGCAATGTCTCGGGCCACAGGCCGAGCATGTAGATGGTGACGCAGGCCACCTCGATGACACCGTAGGTCGCCATGGACGTGACGAAGGTCGATTTGACGTCGAAGCGACGCACGAGCCACTGAACGATGACAATCAAGGCCATGAAGCCACCGACATTGATCGCCTGGCGCCACTGCCCCAGTTCCTTCGGGTTCAACTTGAACAGATAGGTACCGAGATAGAGATGGAACGCGGTGTTGAGGCCGGTGGCGATCGCGAACGTGAAGATGCCCAGAACCAGGGCACGGAAGATCGCGTTCTCGACGAGAAGCCCGCGCCAAAGACTCACACTCAGCAAGCCGCTGACACGGCGCGGGGCGCTGGTCGCATAGCTGCGCATCCGCCGCACCGTCGGGTACAAGGCGGCGACGCAGGCCACCATCAACACGCCCATGACCAGGCCCATGATCAGGCCGTAGCGCGGATAGGCCTCAGGGTCTTGCTGGCCGTTCGGATAGGCCGCCGTCGCGTGGAAGAACAAATTGAATGCGACGTAGAACAGCGTGAATTCCGTCACCATCCGGAACAGGCTGGCGAGGATCACCAATGAACCGCGGACCGCAGTCTTGTCGGACAACTCCGACTGCAACGTGAGATAGGGAATCTGGTAGAACGTCATCGTGCAGCGCAGCAGCAGCGCGGAACCCAGCATCCATGCGAACAACAGCATCGTGGGCAAGCCGCTGGGCGGCGCGAACAGCAGATAGAACCCAAGGACCGCCAACGGCGTTGCGTAGAGCATCGGCGTCAGCCTGCGGCCGAAACGCGCCTTTCTGAGACCATCGGAATACGTGCCCGCGATGGGATCCCACACCGCGTCGGCACAGATCACCAGGAAGATTGTCAGGCCGGCCAGGGTGCCGGGCAGGCCCAGAACCTGCGAGTAGTAAAACAGGATGAAGCCGTCGAAGGAACTCTGCTTGATGAGGTCCGGAGTCTTACCCAGTCCGTAGATGATGCGATCACGCCAGGGAAGAGACTGTACGGTCATCATGCGTTCCCCGAGACTCAGGTCCCGTATTCCGGCGGCAGGACGCCCGCTGCCACCATCTGCGCCCGCCCCTTCTTCAGACGCACTTCCTGGGTCTCCGGGGTAATGCGCTCCATCGATCCGCTGTCGGCATAGGTGTTGGGCGGATAGAAGCTGGCCTTGCCGTAGACGTCGCGGAACATCTCGGCACGGAACCGCGTGAGGTAGTTGGCGCCGTATGGCGGATAGCCGAGATCAAGGTTCGCGCGACGCCGGCGCAGCCCCTCAACGTCGATGGTGGCGGTGCACTGGCCCGCCACGCCCTGATCCACTTCGGCGATCACCTGGCCGCGCGGATTGATGATGCGCGAGCCGACCTGCATGAAGCGGTCCGACCCACGGGGACCGGCGGAATTGCACGACATCAGGAAGCACAGGTTCTCCGCCGCGCGCGTGCGCTTGGTGCTTTCGTCCACGATCATCTCGGCGGTGGTGTGAAGGATGACTTCCGCGCCACGCAGGGTATGCGCGCGCACGAACTCCGGGAACATGAGTTCCATGCTCGCGGCCATGGAGATATTGCCGAGTTCGGTCTTCGCGACGGGGAACGCACCGTCGAGGCCGCCGACCTTCTGCAGGAAGTCATCCCAATAGTCGTGCGGGGAACTGGAGTGATAGGTGTGCAGGCGATAGGCCTTCAGCACCACATTGCCCGAGCGGTCCAACATGAAGTTGGTGTTCAGGTAGCGGTTGGGGAAATCCTTACTCAGCGTGTACAGGTTTGCCGCGAGGAAGATCTTGTAGCGCGCAGCGATGGCCTGCAGCCGTTCCATCTCGGGACCCAGCCATTCGACCACGCCGACCAGGTTCGGCCCGCTGCCACCGCTGAAGACAAACTCGGGAAACAGCACCAGGTCGCGTGCATCGCGCTCGACGGCGAGCTGCACCAGCTTCTCGCCCGCCTCGATATGCTTAAGGATCGATTCTTGCGCTTCGGCCCGGTCCTTCGCCGTGGCGAGCGAGTTCGCCGGCATCTGGATACAGGTGGCGGTCCACGGTCTGATCATCCCAATCCACCCCTTAGGCGTAACAGCGGGCGCAATGCTATTTTAGGCGCTCGGTGACGCAAAGCCACCGGCCCCACGTGCTCACATAGCGAGCAGTGTTACATGCGGTAGAATTGGCGGGCGTTTGTGGCGGCGATCTTCTCGCCCAGGGCCTTCCCGATCTCCGGCCGATCACCCAGCAGCGCATGGGCGCGCAACTCGGTGCTGGTATCG
This sequence comes from Rhodospirillaceae bacterium, assembly GCA_965279655.1. Taxonomy (GTDB): domain Bacteria; phylum Pseudomonadota; class Alphaproteobacteria; order Rhodospirillales; family Rhodospirillaceae; genus SCTM01. The sequence continues at coordinate 663,448 of OZ257255.1, read as the reverse complement.
GAGTGGCCGTAGTCGGTACCCAACAGCAGGGCGTCTTCGCCCACGTGCTTCACGATCTGCGGAATGTCCTCGTGGAACTCGCAGGTGATGAACAGGCGCTTGTCGGCCAGCAGCTTCTCGGTGTGGTCGGCGACCTTGTAGCGCTCGCGATACCGGCGGGCGCGCGACATGGCGAAGGGCAGCCATTCGGCGCCGCTCTCGATGATGCCGAACTTCAGGTTCGGGAAGTCTGTCGGAATGCCGTGATTGACGATCGACGAATAGGCCAACAGGTTCGGGACCGTCAGATTGATCGGATTGCCCCCCTGCCCCTCCACGTTCCGCAAGGAACGGCTGCCAGCGCCGATGTGGATGCAGATCGGCAGGCCGAGCTCGTCGGCCTTCTTGTAGAGCGGCCAGAAGTGCTTGTGGTTGAGGAGTTTGTCGTCCTCATAGCCGCGCAGAAGGATGCCGCAGGCGCCCTTGTCAGCCCATTCCTTCATGTCAGCCACGCTGGCCTCGATGTTCTGCGCCGAGGGGACCGCGACGAAATAAAGGCGGCCCTTGTGTTGACTGCAGATATCCGCAAGCCAGCGGTTGTACGCGCGCGTCATCACCAATTCGGTGCGCGGCGACTTGGCCGTCAGTCCGAGGAAGATACTGGGATAGATGATCTGCGCGCCGATGCCCCATTCGTCCATCTGCGCGACACGGGCCTTGGTGTTCTGCAGATTGCGCGTGCCCTCTTCATAGTGGACCAGGGCTTGCCCGCCCTTGCCGTAGAGTTCACCGTCAACCATCCAATACTGACCGGTCGCGAACACGCCGGGCTTGCCGATTTCCGGCGCGGCCATCACGACCTTCGGCGCCACGTCCTGGTCCGCCTCCGGGATCGACGCCCAGATGTCGGTATCCTCGACGATGTGGGTATCCGCATCGATATACGTGGTCGCCATCGGTGATCGTTCCTGACAATGACTTGCTGTCGCCAAGGTAACTTTTCAGGGGCGTGGGGCGTCAACGCCGACATCGAGAAGGAACGCAATGTGAGCATTGTGAGAAGCCCCGTAAAATGGGGCTTTTCGGCGCTTTTTAGCGATCCAAGAACCGCAATGTGAGGCGTTGCTTGGCGTCAGGCTTGAATCCCCGCGTATTTCTCGCCGATGTCCTGTGCCGCGCGCTGCAGAAGCGGCAGGAAGGTTTTCACCGCTTCGTTATGAGTCACCGCAGCACGGAAGAAGAAGATCGCGATGGATCCGATCGGACGATCGTGCACCAGCACGGGCACGGCCATGCTGAAGAAGTTTGTCTCTTCCTGATCGACGATGTGGAAGCCCTGCTCCCGTACGCGCGTGAGAATCTTGTCGAGCCCGGCAAAATTCTTGTGCCGGCTTTGCCAGCGCGCATTGCGCCGCGGCGGCGGCGCGCTCGCGGCCGCCTTCAGCAGGATCGAGCGCGTCACGTCGTCGGCAAAGGCCAGATACACGCGCCCGGCCGCCGTAAATGCCAAGCTTACGCGGAAGCCCGTGGGAAACTTGCCGTCCGTGAATGGACTGTCGAAATCGGTCGTGACGCGGGTGATCAACTCATGGCCCGAGGGTGTGAGGAACTTCACCGGCCAGCGCGTTTCCTTGCCGAGTTTCTGGATGATCTCGGCGGCAAATTCCTCGATCCACCATTCTTCTTTGTAGCCGTCGCTGAGCACGCGCACGCGGCCGGCAAGCCAATAGCGCGGCGAGCCCTTGTCCTTGCGGAGGAACTTTTCCTGGCGGAGCGTCTCGAGCACGCGATATACGGTCCCGCGCGTCAGCCCGGTTTCCTGGCACACGTCGTGCAGGGTCGCACCGTCGCGGATGTTTAGGAACTCGAGGATCGAGAGGCAGCGCTGGATGGATTGAACAAGCCGGGCCATGACACTTCCGCCGGTGCACGCAATGCGGACAGTATAGGCCATGCCCATTCCCGCGGGCAAAAAAAGAGCAGCCGACCCGAAGGTCGGCTGCTCAGTAACAAAGTTCTGATGATGATTAGAAGTTGTAGCTGGCGCGAATGCCGAACATGCGCGGGATCGGCAGCGACATGCGGATCGCGTTCTTCTGCACAGTCGTGAAAGGCGCCGGCGCGGCGGCGAACGCGAAGCTGTACACGTCGACGCCCGTAAGCGCGGCCGCGGCAACCCGATTCTGGGTCAGGTTGGTCACAAAGCCTTCGATGCTCAACACTTCGTTGCGCACGCCGATGCGGGCGTTGACGTTATCCGACGCACCGACCCAGGTCGCCGCCGAGAAGTCGGTGAAGTTCATGCCGCGATGAGAGTAGTCGACGCGGGTGAACCAGTCGTAGTCGCCGGCCAAGTGATCCTGATACTGCGCGGTCGCGGTCCACATCCACTTCGGCGTCGTCGGGAGACGGTTGCCGAGACCAAGCTTGGCGTTGCCGAGGATGTTGTTGCAGTCCGTGCAGTTATAGAGCGCGAAGTTGCTCGTGCTGATCTTGGAGTCGTTCAGCGCCATCGAGCCGGACAGCTTGAACTGATCCGTCACCTGGAACTCGCCTTCCAACTCGTAGCCCTTCAAGGTCGCAGACGCGGAGTTGATGGTGATGTTGAAGATGTTGCTGACGGTGGCCGTACGGACCGGGATCGAAGCGCCAGCCTGACCGTTCTTGTACTTGTCGTAGTAGACCGACAGGGTCGCGCGCGCGCGGCCGTCCAGGAAGGTGCCCTTGATACCGGCTTCGAAGTTGTCGAGTTGTTCCTGCAGGTAGGTCGCCCCCGCGTTCGGCTCAGCCGCGCGCAGGGCCGCGATCACATCCGCCGGCGAGGTCGACAGAGCGGCGTTGAAGCCACCCGGACGATAGCCGCGCGAGAACAGGACATACGCGGTCGAGTTCGGCGCGAACTTCCAGTCCAGCGAGACGCGCGGCGAGAAGCTCTTAAAGGTATTCGCGAGCTGCGAGGCAGCCGCACCGGTGAGGAGCGTGCCGGCGGCGCCCACGTACGGGATCTGCTTCACGCGGTCCCACTGATAGCGGGCTTCGCCCGAGATCGTCAGGTTGTCCAGGATGTCGAAGTAGACACCGCCGAAGACCGCCGGGGTAAGCAAACGACTGCGGGTGATGGACGCGGCCAAAGCCGGGACGCGCACGTCCAAACCGTAAACCGTGCCGCCTGGGGACGCAGCGTTCAGATAGCTGAAGCCCAAGGTCCCGCGCAGACGCTCCTTTTGCGGCGAAGCGACGCGGACTTCCTGGCTCCAGTCGCGCGACAAGCCTTGCAGCAAGCGCATGTAGGTGAAGTTCGGCTGATACGTGTTCCCCGGCGCGACGCCCGGGGTGTACAGCAGGTTCGGCTGGTCGCCGTCGCCAATGTAGGTGGAGTCGATCATGGTCGAGTTCTTGTCGCGGTGATAGGCCGTGACCGAGCTGAACGACCAGCCGCTTTCCGTTTCGTAATCGATACGCAAGTCCGCCTGGAACGCGCGGCGCTCAAGGCCGAAGTGGCTCAGGAAGCGCGGATCGAACAGCTTCCAGATGCCCGGGGTGTTGTCGTAGATCGCGGCCTGCAGCGCCGGTGTGAAGTTGCTGTCTTGCGAGATCAGGCGTGGGTTCAGCTTATCGATCGTCGGCAACTCACCGCAGAAATAGCCGCCGGCGGAACGGGTATTGCCGGCGTAGGCGCAATTGAAGGCAGACGCGTTGTTCGGCGGGCTGGTGGAGATGGTGGTCTGTGCCGGGGTTCCGTCGCTGTCGGCGAAGTAGTTCAAGAACGCCTTGACCTTCAAGCTGTCGGTCGGCTTCGCAACGAAGGAAGCAGACACCGACTTGGTCGTCTGTTCGCCGAGCTTTTCCGAGGTATTGAGCGCGTTCGTGTATTGACCGCCACGTTTCCAATAGCGGCCGGAGATGCGCGCGGCGAGTTTGTCCTCGACGATCGGGCCTTCGAAGCTGAGCGTCTCTTCATTCGAGCCGAAGCTCGCGTATTCGGCGGAGATGCGGCCCTTGTAATCGGTCATGTTCGGCTCGCGCATCACGAAGTTGATGGCGCCCATGAAAGTCGAGCGGCCGAAATAGGCGCTCTGCGGACCTTTCAGGACTTCGACGCGCTCCACGTCGCTGACGCTCGGCGGCTGGGCGCCGATGACCGGTGTGCCGTCGACGAACAACAGGCCACCGGCCGACGTGCCCGCGTTGTTATTGACGTAGAGGCCGCGGAAGGTGAGCGAGTTCGACGAACGGTCGTTACGGCCCGAACCGCCCTGCTGGTTCACGAAGTTGAACGAGGGCGTCATCTGGGCGATGTCGTTCATGGACTTCACGCCCATGGCGTCGATGTCCTTGGACGAGAATGCGGTGATCGCGATCGGCACCGTCATCAGGTTTTCTTCGACCTTACGGGCGGTAACGGTGATTTCTTCCAGCTGCTGGGCGAAGGCCGGCGCGGCGGCGGCCATGGCCAAAACCACGGCGGTGGTGCTGGCGAGTGTGGTCTTCAGTAGGTTCATCGTGTCCCCCGTTGGGAATGGAGCGGCGTTCCACCGCATGCAGTCGGGCGTGGCCTGAGGCCTCGCGGACCAACCTTTGTGTCGGGAGGTAAAAGCCACGTCCGAACACGGGAGACAAGCCCGGATGGTGGGATTGGCGGTCGGAAGTGCCCGCGCGTGGCACTCGTGCCACAGCCGATAACGACTTCGCGATCAGATATGCCGGTTTCGTATGGCTTTAGCGCTTGCCGTCTCAAATGGCGAGCGGCGGCCGGGGGAACCCGACCGCCGCCACCAACTCAACCTTGAACGATGCGCGTTTAGAAATTGTACGCCGCGCGCATACCGAACACGCGCTTCAGCGGGAACGAGATGCGGATCGCATTCTGCTGCGCCTGCAAGATCGGCGCGGTGGAATACGCAAAGGTCTGAACGTCGAAGGTGCCGCCAAGCGCGGAGGCCAGCTTGTCGTTCTGCGTCAGGTTATTGACGAAGGCGGAGATGCTGAGCGTCTCATTGCGCACGCCGAGGCTGAGATTGATGTTGTCGGATGCACCGATCCACGAGGTGGCGGTGTAATCGACAAAGCTCATGCCGCGATGAGAGTAGTCGACGCGAGCATTCCAATCCCAGTTGTCGGTCAGGCGATCGGTGTAGGTGGCCGACATCGCCCACGTCCACTTCGGCACGGTCGGCATGCGATTTCCGAGTCCGGCCTTCGGGTCGCCGAAGACATGCAAGCAGTCCGCGCAGTTGTAGACCGCGAGGCTGGTCGTCGAGATCTTGGAATCGTTCAACCCCATGTTGCCGGATAGCTTGAACTGTTCGGTGACCTGAAACTCACCTTCCAGTTCGTAACCCTTGAGCTTCGCCGTCGCAGTATTGACGGTGATGCCGATGAGGTTGGTGACGCCCGCGGATGTACGCACCGGGACCGACGCACCCTGCTGACCGTTCAGGTAGTTGAGGTAGAACACCGAGAGCGCGACACGCGCGCGATTGTCGAGGAAGGTGTGCTTGATGCCCGCCTCAAAGTTCTCGAGCTTTTCCGGCAAGAAGTTTACGCCGGCGTTCGGCACCAACTGCCGGATCTGCGCGATGGTCTCCGCGTCCGAATTGAGGAGCGCCGCGTTCACGCCGCCCGGACGGTAGCCGCGCGACCACAAGCCATAGACCGTCGAGTTCGGGGCGAACTTCCAGTCCAGCGAGACGCGGGGCGTGAAACTCTTGAACATCTGCACGCTCGGCTGGACCGTGCTTGCCACGTAGTTGCCATTCGTGCCGACCACCGGGATGGTCTTGGTCTTGTCCCACTGGCGGCGGGCTTCGGCGCTCAGCGTCACGTTCTCAAGAATGTCGAAGTACAGACCGCCGAACGCCGCGTAGGTAACCGGCCGACTGCGGGAAACCGATCCGGCGAACGCCAGACCACGAACGTCGACGCCGAACACGGAGCCGCCCGGCGAGGAGTTGCGCAGGTAGTTGCCGCCAACGGTCCAGCGCAGACGGTTGTCTTGCGGCGAAGCGACGCGCAGTTCCTGACTCCAGTCGCGGTTGAAGCCCTGTGTCTGGCGCATGTAGGTGAAGTTCGTCGGGAAAGTGCTGCTGTTGGCGACACCGGCCCGGTTATACAGCAGGTTGGCCTGATGGCCCTCCGCACGATACGTGGAGTCAAGCACTACCGCGGTCTTGTTGGTGTGGTACGCCGTCAGCGAGCTCAGCGTATAGCCATCAGCGAAATCCCAGTCGGCACGGATATCGATCTGGAAGGCTTCTCGCTCCAGGCCGAAGTGATCGTTGAAGTAGGGAGACTGGATCAGCCAGCGCGACGGCGCGTTGTCATACATCCGGGTCCGGATGTCCGATGTCAGCACGGAGTCCGCGGAGATGACAAAGGCCGGGAGCTTGCTCATTGTCGGCAACTCACCGCAGAAGTAGCCGGTCGCGGCACGGCTGCCGGCCGGAATGGTGCGGCCCGCCGCGGGGAAGCAGTTGACACTTTCGGCCTGCAGCACGCCTTGCGCCGGCGTGCCGTCGCTGTCCCGGAAGTAGTTGGCGTAAAGCTTGACCTTCAGGGAATCGCTCGGCGTGTAAACGCTCGAGAGTGAAATCGATTTCGTCGACTGGGAACCCAGCTTCTCCGAGGTGTTCGCCCAGTTGGTGTACTGACCGCCGCGATAGTAGTAACGCGCGCTCAGGCGCGCCGCGAGCTTGTCTTCGACAATCGGACCCTCGACGCTGATCGATTCTTCGTTGTTGCCGTAGCTGCCGTATTCCGCAGAAACGCGGCCCTTAAACTCGTTGCTCGGCTCGCGCATGATGAAGTTGATGGCGCCGGCGAAAGTCGAGCGGCCGAAATAGACCGACTGCGGACCTTTCAGAACTTCGACGCGCTCCACGTCCGAGAAACTCGGCGCCTGCGTCCCGTTGATCGGCGCGCCATCGATGAACATCGTGCCGCCGCCGGCGCCGCTGAGGTAGAGGCCGCGGAACACCATCGACGCACCAGAGCGGTCGTTACGGCCCGACCCGCCGTTCTGGTTCACAAAGGTGAAGCTGGGCGTCATCAGCGCGAGATCGGTCGGCTGCTTGATGCCCATCTCTTCGATATCTTTGGCGGAGAAGGCCGTGACGGCCAACGGCACCTGCATCAGGTTTTCGTCGACCTTACGCGCCGAGACGATGATCTCTTCGAGCTGTTGAGCGTTGGCCGCGCCAGCGGCCGAGATGGCGATCAGTGACGTCGCCATCAACAAGCGGATCTTGGTCATGAGAGTCCCCCTCATAATGAAATTCAATGTCTGCGACGCCATGTCGATGGCACCGCTCCCTGCCCCGCCTCACGTTGCCCTATGGGCCAGCGCAAACAAGTTCCGATGGCTTCTGGCGATATGCCAATTTGTAATAGTGGCTTCCGTACCACAGGTACCAAAGCCCATCGTTCGGATAGCCGGGCGTGCGGGAGGCAGCCGCGCGCCCCGGCGATAAGTGCTTGAAACTGCGGCACACACCGCCGGGCGGACCCTTACGGGTCACATGCCCGGCTGGGCCAGAACCTAGTAGTTCTCGAGGGTCAGGGTGCCGGCTTGGATGGCGACCCAGCCGGACTGGCCGACGCCCGCCGCGAACCGGTGGCCTTCGATCTCGCCCGGCTTCTTGTCCCGGGTATGGGTAAACACCAAATTCCCGCGATAGGCCCACTGGCGTTCGCCGTACACGCCGGTCCCGATCGTCCAATTGCCGACCGGCTTGGCGTCCTCGGCCGCCAGCATGGGACGCCAGTTCTCCTTGAAACAAGCTTCCATGCAGAGCGTCTTGAGCTCCTGCTTGGCGCGCGCCGACGTGTAGAGCGTCATGCGGTTTTCGTCCGTGAGCACCGTGCCAAGGTCCGCCGCGGCCGTCTTCACGAAGGGCGGCACGGCCGGCGCGGGCTCAAGCAACAGTTCGCGCCATTCTTTGGCGGACTTCGGATCGGGTTCGGCGCCGGTGCCGGCGAACACGTACAGCGGCGCGCCTTTGTAAGCCCATTGCGAGATGCCGTCCTCGCGCGCCACGACGGTCCAGTCGCCAACCGTCCCAGCCGCTGCCGGGGCGACCGCGGGACGCCAGACGCGCAGGCAGTCATCCGCGCAGCGCTTCTTGCCGGCGGCGGTCTCGCCGTCATGGACGTAGAAGGACGCACCTTTCAGGTTCGCACCGACCCAACCATCTTTCGTTCCCTTGAACAGCACGGAACTCGGCCGCGGGATCAAATCGATCGCGAGATGCCACACGTCCTGCACACCGTCGCCCATCGTGGTGCCCGGCCCAGGGTCGCGCGCAAAGGTGTAGAGCGGCTTGCCTTTGAAAGCCCATTGCTTGCTGCCGTCGGGACGCGTGATCGGCGCCCAATCGCCCTCGGCCTGAGCTTCCGGCGGCGCCGCCAAGGCGGGCCATGCGGTGATGCAGCGTCCGGTGCATGCGGACTCGCCAACCGGATCGCGCGCGTAGAAATAGAGGCTCGCCCCTTTCGCCGTGAAATAGCGCTTGCCGAGGCCGGTGTCGGCGCTGGTCACTTCAGAGGGGAACGCCGCCGCCGAGGAAACCCACAGCGCGAGGACGGCAGAGAGGAGACCGAGCGTGCGCATGCGGCTAGGCCTGGATCTCGGTTATCGGTTTGGCGGTGCGGAGCGAACCGGTGCCCCAATTCTCCACCGCAACATCCATCGCCTGCATCACGGTGAGGCCGATGCGGGTGATCGGATCGCCGTTGCCGGCCACGTGGATGCCCGACTTGATCTTGCCGCCGGCGCGACCCACGGTCATGACCGGCACGCCATCGACCGCATGCAGGCGGGCGAAGTTCGTGTCGGAGTTCGCGAAAATCAAAACGTTGTCGAGCAACGTGCCCGCACCTTCCTTGATGCCGGCGAAGGCAGCGATGAAGTCCGCCATCGCGTCCATGCTCTTGATGTTGTACCAGGCGACCGCGGCCTGATAGCCCAGTTTCGGATCGGTCGGCTCCTCATGGGTGAGCGCGTGATGGATGAAAGTCTCGCCGCGTCGATGGAGGCGCGACAGGGACTGCGAATACAGCATGTTGAAGATACGCGTTTGGTCGCAGGCCACGGCCATCGCCATCATGTTCGACATGATCTTGTGGTTGGCGAGCACCAACTCGAGTTCGTCGCCCACCTTCCCTTCCGCCGGAGAACTGACCACCTTGCATGCGTCCAGCGGGTCGGGCTTCTGAAGCTGGATATCGAGCTGCTTCTCGACCTGACGGATGGACGTGAAGTACTCGTCCAGACGCGCCTTGTCGGCGGTGCCAACGTGTTTGACGTAGTCCTTCATCTGCTCGTTCACCGACGACAGCACGCTCTTGCGCGCGAGCGCCGCCGGATCCGGTACGAAGGTCGCCGCGTTCGGATCGGCGAAACCGGGTCCGAACAGTCGCGCATAGAGGCCGAGCGGCGAGACTTCGCCCGCGTTGTGGCTGCCGCTGTTGCGGTAGGTGTAGGAATCCTTCGCATCGCCGGTGCTCGAGACATCGATCGAACGAAAGCGCGACTTGCCGCCAATGACGTCGGCGACCAGCACGTCGAGCGTCGGCGCGGGGATTTCGCCCCCCACCGGCACGGTGCCCGTTCGGCAGGCGACCCAGCCGGTGAAGTGCACGGACAAGCGGCGGCCGTCGAGCGGCGTGTTGAAGTTGCTGAAGTAGTTGATGTCCTTCTTATAAGGAACGATTGGCTGGCATTCCTCGAGGAACACGTAGTCCGGCCCGGCCTTCGGCCCAATGCCGCGGCCCGGGTTATGGCCCAAGCCCCAGAACCACGTGCCGAAACGCACCGGCAGCGAGCCGCCGGCGGCAAGCGCCGTGCCGCTGTCGTTCAACACGCAGTCGAGGAACGGCAGAGCAACCGCAACAGAGGTGCCTTGAAACGCACCACGCAGGGCCGCGCGGCGTGTCAGGTGTTTCTTGATAAGGAATGTCATGGCTTCACACTCGCTTCCGCTGCGGCGGTGGACTTGCCGCCAACGGCATAGAACCCCTCACTCGTCGCAATCGTGCGCAAGAGCGGCTTGAGGCGATAGCCGTCCGCGATGAACTTCTTCTCGATGTACTCCAGCAGCGGCCGTTCAGCCGGCTGCGCCGCGTGCCCGCCGGCGAAGGCGTAAACGCGGTTGACCAGGCACGAATTCAGCGCGGGGTTGGCGTGAATGGCCTTGCCCAGTTCCTGCGAGTCATTGAAAGGGATGCCGTCCAATTCGCCTGTGGTGATGATGGGCTCGCCATTCTCGTCCTTGCGGAACTGGCCGGCGCCGTCGAAATTCTCCAGCGACAGGCCGATCGGATCCATCAGCTTGTGACACCCGGCGCAGCTTGCATCGAGATTGTGCGCCTCCAGACGGGAACGAGCGGTCTTGTGCACCGGATTGGCGCTATCGGAGATCAGCGTGAAGTCCACGTTCGCCGGCGGATCGGGCACCTTCTGGCAGAGCAGGAGCTCGCGCACCGCCTTGCCGCGCAACGTCGCCGAACTGCGGCCCGGATGCGAATTGAGCGCCAGCAAGCTCAGGTGCGATTGGATGCCGACATGCGGGTCGCCCTCCGGGAATTCATAGGGCTCCCAGCCGTTCTTGGTTTCCACCGGCACGCGATAGACCAACCCCAGCGCCTGAGACAGGAACGTCTTGCGGGTGGTGAACAGATCGCGATAGTCGCCGTCATTCACAACCAGCTGATCGACAATCGTCCGCAGTGTCTGCTCGCCGGAATCGTCGGCGGCATAAAGCCCGAACGCCGGATAGATCAGCGGGTCCTTCTGCAGGCGCTGCAAGCCATCGAAGCCGAGCATGTCGGCGAACAAGGCGCGCACACCCGCTTCCAAGCGCGGTGATTTCAACATCCGGTCGACCTGCTTCGCCAGGCCCCGCTCGGTCGACAACTCGCCCTTCTCCGCCGCGTTCAGAAGCGCGTCATCCGGGCTCGCATTCCACAGAAAGAAGCTCAAGCGCGACGCGATCGAATAGGCGGTGAGCCGCTTACGGCTGGCATCGTCCGGATCTTGCTCGACCAGATCGCCGATCAACAGAAAATCAGGCGCCACCAGCATGCCCGAAAGCCCAGCGGCCAGGCCGTCGTAGAAAGACCCGGTGGTCTTGGTGACCTCGGCCGCGAGCTTCACCTGGCGTCCGATTTCATCCTGGTTGAGCGGGCGGCGGAACAAGAGGCGCCCGACTTTCTTGAAGAAGGTCGTTGCACAGGCGTCGTCCGGGGCCTTCGCCGCCACCGGCTTGCACGGCACCAGCATGTCGCGATTGGATGCGTCGACCACTTGCGCGGCGATCAACCGGGCCAACTTGTCGTAGCGCTCGAAAGCCGACGGGGTAATGGTCGCACGCGCCGCGCCGACGGCCATCAGGCCTTCCTCGCGCGGCGTTGGATTGAAGGTTCCGGCGATCTTCACGTCCGGCCCGAACACATCCGCGATGACAGAACGGTATTGCACTTCCGTCAGCTGGCGCATGATCGGTGGCGCGCCGGAACTCTGCGGCTCTTGCTTGCCACAACCGGTCAGCAGAACCGCGACCGAGGCCGCGGCGATAAAGGCAACGTTACGCATCACTTCCCTTGCGCCAACTGCGTCTTCTTCTCTGGCGCCGGGGCTTCCGCCACCGTGCGCTCATTCTTCGGGTGGACGATGAAGGCCGGCAGCGCTTCCATCGTCAGGGCGGTGGACAACGCCGTGCATTCGCCGGTCTTCGGGTCGGGATAGCCATCCGCGAGCGCCTTGCCCGCCTGATAGATCTGCGGGCAGTTCCACTGGCCGGCGACAAGCAGGAACTCGATCTTCTGGATGTAGTCCCACCACTTGTCGAAATCGTAGTAGCCGCCGAGCATGCCCTTCACGATCGAGCCATCTCCGTCCTTCGGCATGGCGAACCGGATGCGCATGTCCTTCAGGAACATGTCGCCGATGAAGTTATTGCCGTACTGCGGCAGGCGGGCGTCGACCGGCGTGGTGGTGAGTTGGCCGTTCTCGATCTTGCCCTTGGTCTTGGTGCCGTAGTGCGCGGTACCGCTGACGTGATAGCTCGCGAACGGCAGGATCTTGCCGGTGGAGTCCTTAGGCATCGCATCGAGCGCGCCGTAAAACGCGACAGTCACGTCCGAATCGTTCTCCAGATCGTCCACCTCGGAGACTTCGATCAGAATGGTGCCCTTGCCGCTGTCCTGGCGCTCTCCGTTGGGGTGGCCTTCCATGTAGTTGCCGTTGCGCCAGCCGAGGATGCAGCCGAGGGCGCGATAGGTCTGGTTATCGACCTTCATGCCGGTGTCGGGGTCTTCGAACTTGTCGTGCTTGCAGCTCTTTGTGGTCGCCGCACCGTCGCTGGTGCCGTCGAGATTGAAGCCGTAGCCGAACTTGCCCTTGATGATGCGCAAGGGCGGATCGTTCACTACCGTCGGGTTCATGCAGACGTCTTCGCCGTTTGGGCCGCGCACAACCGCTTGCTGCTTACGCGCGCCGTCGACGGGCTGAATCTTGCCGCCATCGGTCTTCTTGATGCGCACATCCTGCGGCAGGCTGCGCAGCCAGTACTCGTCGTTACCGATCGCCGCGCCTTCGGGGCATTCCTCCCAGTGGGGCGTATTGTACTGAGCGGTGAACCAGGAGGTCACCACCAGGCCGACGGTTCTCTTCGCCGGCGCCGCCGCGTTAGCGATGCCGGGCACGAAGGCCGCGAGCGCGATCAGGGCGACGCTAGTGCTGGTCACGGTCCGATGGATGCGCATGTGCTACTCCAACCCCTTGCCGTCAATTTGTCCGCGAATTTCGCCGTCTTTGTATTTCTCAGTCGAGATGTTGATGTAGGCCCATGTGGAGATGATGTACTGCACGAGGGCCTCCTCCACGATCGCCGAACCTTCGAGCGGATTGGTCACGCCCTTGGGCGCCATATCGACAACCGGCACGCCGTTCGTGAACATCTGCGCCGGTCCATGGATCTTCACGCCGATCGCCTTCGAGGTAAGACCGCTGAAGGTCACTTTCCAGGAGAGGCGCAACGTGTCGAGATCGAGCGTGAACTCTGCGTGTCCCTTCCCCTTGCTCTCGACGGGAAACGTCTCCTCGTCGGAAACCAGGTCGGCATAGAAATACCGCACCTTCGCGGCCGCGTCAGCGGGACCTGCTTGTCCGACAAGCGCGAGCAGGAAAAACGCCAAGAACAGGCCACGCATTCCGATCAACCACTCTCTCGCACTTTGCAGGACAGAACCTGCCGGTTTTACCACAGCCGCTAGATCGAGTGTGCCGTGGACCAAACATACCACAAGGATGTGACCGCAGACCCGGCGGCCCCGGCAGGCCCATCATATGGGCTGCCATACCGCAACGTGTGCGAACCCGCCCGTCGCCTGGCCCACACTCCAGGGACCCGGCGCAACTTGCAAATGCAATAGGGGGCCCCGGCTATTCGGGTTTGTTATATAGCGCCCCCGCATAGCTAAATCTTGCGCCTGGGAAACCGACAGAACCTAGCGTTGCGACCGGGTCGCTATACGGGCACGGCATAGGGCTAGCCCGGCGCAGCATTTTACTTTGGATAGCGTTTGCGCGAATGTCCGCCCGCTATCACAGCGATAGGAATACCCCTGTGACGATAGATACCGCCGTAGAGACCAAGCGTTCCGCTGACGGGCTCGGGTACCGCGCCAAGATCGGCCTGCTTGTGCCGGCAACGAATACCATCTGCCAGCCGGAGTGCGACGAGATGCGCCCGGTCGGTGTGACCAATCACGTCGCGCGCATGGCGCCGACACCCCGTGGCGCCGAGACCGGCGACATGGAGGCGTACGCACGTTCCTTGCGCGTCAGCAACGATTTCATCAAAGACGCGATGGACAGTGTAATGCTGTGCCGGCCCGATCTGATCGTGCTGGGCCACTCCATCAACACCTTCCGCGACGGCCCCTCAGGGGTCGCCAGCATGAAGAATGACTTGGAAGAGCACAGCGGCGGCGTGGAAGTCATCCTGCCGTCGATCGCCTTCCTGGCCGCGCTCAACGCCTTGGGCCTCCGCCCGAACGAAGGCAAGAAGCTGTCGTTCATCACCCCGTACTGGCCGCCGGCGGATGAGCAGGTCCGCAACTTCTTCACCCAAGCGGGTTATGAGGTGAAGCGCATCATCGGCTTCCGCCGCCCCGGCGCGGTGGAGATCGCGGAAACGCCGACGTCGGACGTCATCGCCGGCCTTTCGGAACTCGCCAAGGATCCGGTCGACGCCATCATCGAACCGGGCAGCAACCTGGCCACCGCGCGCATCGCCGCGCAGGCCTGCGTGTGGCTGAACCGCCCGGTGATATCGTGCAATACCGCGACTTACTGGCATGCCCTGCGCCGCCTGGGGATTCGCGATCGGCGGACCGATTTCGGCCCGTTGTTCGCCAACCACTAAGACGCAGGAAGCGCCGCTGCCTCAGCAGCGGGGCGCGATCCGCTGGAGATGACCCCGCAGCTCGCCTGCGGGGTACTTCTTTGTGTGCAAGTTCACGTAAAGGCGGTCCTGCACGAGATAGGCGAGTTCGCCCTCGTTGATCTCCGTGGAACCCTCGACACCCGACACCACGCCCTTGGGCGCGAGATCGTGCAGAATGCCAGCCTCACTGCCGGGCGTCTGCGGCCCATGGATGTGCACCCCGGTGGGCGGCGACGTGAGATCCTTGAACGTCACCTTCCAGGTCAGTTTCAGCGTCTTACGGTCGAGCGTGAAGTCGACGTGACCGCGGCCTGGGCTTTCGGTGGTCGCACTCTCTTCGTCCGCCGACAGATCCGCCGTGAACTGGATCGGCGGCCCTTTGTCGTCTTTCGGGTCGGTGGAAAAATAGCCGCAAGTCTCGGCGGCTTGCGCCGACAGCGGCAGCATGAGCGCCGCCGCTACAATGGCGACACGTCGGATCGAACGCATGGTGCTGGGTCCTATTTCAAATTTCCGAGCCTGCCGAACACGTCAGAAGCCCGTGCCGTCCATCACTTCGCCTGAGCGCATGATGGTGCGCCACATCGCATCGGTATTCCGCACGCCGTGCAAGTCGCCTGGCACCTGGTCATGGATGCTGGTGAAAACCAGCAATCCCTTGTGGGTCCATTGACGGACCCCATCGCGCTCCACGATGCCCCAATTGCCGATCGGCTTGTCTTCGGCTTTCGCCACGACCGGTTTCCAATCTTGCGGCCGTTGCGCCGGCCGTCCTCCGCGACGCGCGTTGTCGAACATGTACAGAGTGATGCCCTTGGGGTCCCCTAACAGCACGCCGCCGTCGGAGGTTTGATAGGTCACCCATGACGGATTGGGCGGGGGCGCTTCCAGAACGACTGCGCTGTGTTTGTCGACGCCGTGGCCATACACGTCACCCGGCACGACATCGCGGTCGTAGGTGTAAAGCGCCTTGCCCTTGAAAGCCCATTGCTTGGTACCGTCTTCGCGGGTGATCACGCTCCAGTCCGGCGCGTCGAACTTCGCCGTCCAAGGCGCGGTGACGGTGCGCCAGGTCACGGAGCATTTGGCATCGCACTTGGACTTCCCGGCGGGATCCGCGTCGGAGGTGTAAACGGTAATGCGGCGCCCGTCGGTCAATATCTGCCCGAGCTTATTGCGCGCGATGCCGACGCCCGGCGGCACAGGAATCAACTTCATCGCCAGCGCCCAGGTGTTGCCCATGCCGTCGCCGAACGCTTCGCCCGGGCTCTCGTCTCCCTTGTAGCGATAAAGCGGCTTGCCGCGGAACGCCCACTGACGCTTGCCTTCCGCGCGCGGCACGGTAGTCCAGTCGCCGCCCTCGAAGGCTTCACCGGCCGCCACAAGCGGCGGCCACTGCTGTTCGCATTGATTGACGCATACCGACTTCTTCGGATCGATGTCGCGGCTGAAGGTATAGAGCGACATGCCCTTGTCGTCCGTCAGCGCCTGGCCATGGCCGCGCGGCTGGAATTTCACGTTCGGCGGCAGGGTGTCGTCCGCCGCGGCCGCGCCGGCAAACGCCAGGGCAAGTGCGGTGAGAGTGGAGAGCGCCTTCATGGGCTGCCTCACGCCAGGATGTCGGTGATAATCTTCGAGGTCTGCAGGGACTTCTGACCCCATTTCTCGATCGGCACGCCCATCACGCGCATGGCCGTGAAGCCGACGCGGGTAATCGGATCGCCGCCGCCCTGGACGTAGTAGCCGGTCTTCACGCGGCCACCAGCCTTGCCGGCGAGGAATGTCGGCACGCCGTCGATGGTGTGCAGCTTGGCGTAGTTGGTTTCGCTCGAGGCGAAGATCATGCAGTTGTCGAGCAGCGTGCCGGAACCTTCCTTCACGCTCGTGAACACATCGAGGTAGTCCGCCCAGCCGTCCATGGCGGCCTTGTTGAACCAGAACGTGAGCGGCTGGTAACCGAGCTTGGTGTCGATGGTTTCCGTGTGCGTGAGCAGGTGGTGCGTATAGGTCTCCCCTTCGCGGCGCACGTTGGCGAAGTTGTCGGTGAAGACCATGTTGAATACTTTGGTCTGATTGCAGGCCACCGCCATCGCCTGGAGTTTCGCCAGGACCTTTTGGCTCGTGAACACGTGCGGCATTTCGCGCACGCGGGCCAGACGATCCTGCGGCGGATCGTCCGGGCGCGTCGGCACGACGCAGGCGTCGTTCGGCGCGGGCGCTTCAAGCTGCAGCGCCAGCTGATTCTCGATCTGGCGGATCGAGGTAAAATACTCATCGAGGCGCGCCTTATCGGCCGCGCCGATGGTCTTCATGTAGGACTGGCTCTCTTCCATGATCGCGGACAGAGCGCTCTTTTCCACCATGACCTTCGGATCAGGCGTGAAGCCGGCCTTGTTCGGATCGACGAAGTCCGGCCCGAACAGGCGTGCGTACAGTGCCACCGGCGAAATTTCCGCGGCCCCGCGACTGTCAGTGTTGCGGGCGCTGTAGTTCTCGCGTGCGATACCAACGGCGGAGACGTCGATCGTCTTGAAGCGCGTGTCGTTGCCGATGACGTCGGCGATCAGCAGGTCGAGGGTCGGCGCCGGGACTTCGCCGCCGCGCGTCGGGGCCACGCCCGTGCGGTTGGCAACCCAACCGCTGAAGTGGGTGTAGTTCGCCCGACCGTCGAGCGGCATGCCGAACATGCCGAAGAAGTTCAGGTTGTCCTTGTGACGCACCAGCGAGGCGCATTCCTCGATGAACTCGATGCCTTTGCTGGTCTGCCGCTTTTCGACGACGGAGTGACCGGGCGTGTGGCCCATGCCCCAGTACCAGGTGCCGAAGCGCACCGGCAGCGCCTGGCCGGTGGCGGCCAGTGCGGTGCCGCTGTCGTTCAGCACACAATCCAGGAACGGGAGGGCAACGCTGACCGCGCCGCCGCCCAACAGGCCGCGCAGGGCCGCGCGGCGGTGCATCGGTTTGGGGAGAAGAATGCTCATGACTATTTCTCCTGAGCCTTGGCGGTCTGGACCGGCTGCGTCTCGCTGGCCGTGCCCGTGGGGGCGTTGGCGATGGTGTAGAACGCGTCGCTCGTGGCGATGCGGCGGATCAGGCTGCGGACACGGAATCCGTCGCTGGCGAAGCTCTTGTCGAGATAGTTCGAGAACTCGCTGTTGGCCTGGGTCGGGGCACGTCCCGCCGCATAGGCCCAGAGACGGCGCACGACGCACGCCGGTGTGGCGGCATTGTCGTGCATCGCCTTGCCGAGGCCGACCGGGTCCGTATAGGGAGAGCCATCGAGGTCGCCGCTGGTATCGATCTGCTCGCCGTTCTCAGTCTGGCGGAACTGACCGATGCCATCGAAATTCTCGAGCGCGAGGCCGATCGGATCGGTGATCTTGTGGCAGCCCGCGCATGCTGGCGCGGTGGCATGCGCGTTCAGGCGCTGACGCGCGGTCTTGTTCGGCGAATTGGGGTCCTCGAACAGGGTGAAGTCCACGTCACCCGGCGGATCGGGCACATGCTGGCAGAGGAGGGATTCACGGATCGCCTTACCGCGCAGGGTGGGCGAACTACGGCCCGGATGGGAGGCCACCGCATTGAAACCGACCGTGGTCAGGATTCCGGCGCGGCGATCTTCCGGCGCGTACTCATGCGGCACCCAGGCACCGTCCGGACGCTCCACACGCACGCGGTAGATCCGCGCCAGCGGTCCGGTGAGGAACGTCTGCCGCGTGGTGAAGATGTCGCGATAATCCTGGTCGCGCGTGATCACGTGATCGGTCACCAGACGCAGCACTTCTTCTTGGGCATCCTTGGCGACGACGTTGCTGAACGCGTTGTAGATGACGCTGTCCTTCTCCAGGGTCTCGAACTTGTCGAGACCGAGGAAGTCGGCGAAGAACGCGCGCGCGCCGTCATGCAGACGCGGCGAATCCATCATCTCGTCGGCCCACTTCGACACGGCGCTGGCCTTGTGGAAGTCGCCCTTCTCCGCGGCATCGAGCATTTGCTCGGTCGGCGCGGTATCCCACAGGAAGAAGCTCAAGCGCGCCGCTTTGGCGTAGGACGTCAGACGCTGACCGCCGGCGTTGTTGGGATCCGCTTCGGTCTCATCCACCACAAACAGGAACTGCGGCGTCACCATCATGTCGGCGAGCGCGAGCGCCACGCCGCGGTAGAAATCGTGCGAGGCGATGGCCATGTCGTGAGCGGTTTTCACCGCCGGCTTCAGTTCCGCGTCCCGCAAGGGCCGGCGATACAGCATCCGGCCCACGCGCTTCAGGTAGGTTTGCGCGCAAGCGTCATCCGCCGCCTTCACGTCAGCGGGCTTGCACTCGATCAGCGTGTCGCGATGGGCCTTGTCGGTGACTTGGCCCGCGACCGATTTCGCGACGAGGTAGTACTGTTCGAGCCCAGCCGGCGTAATCCGTGCCGTGCGCGCGCCAACCGCCAAGAGCCCATCCGTGCGGGTCAGCGGATCGGTACGGCCGCCCACTTCGATATCGCGGCCAAAAACATCGGCGATCACATTGTGATACTGCCGGTCGGTGAGACGTCGCATGTCCGGCGGGGCGGCCGCAGACTTGGGCTCGGACGGACCGCAGCCGCTCAATGCCGCCACCAGCGCCAGAGCGCCGGCGGCCTTGAAAAGACGGGAAGACACCTGACTCACGTCGTTGCTCATCGGTTCGCGGTTTTCATGGACTTGGCGTCGGCCGGCAACACGGCGAAGGCCGCGTAGGCGCCGATGTCGAACGCCGCGGAAAGCATGGTGCATTGCCCGGTTTGGGGATCGGGGTATCCGTCCGCCATCTTCGGCGCCATCGCCCACATGGACGGGCAATTGTCCGCAGCGGAGGAATGGCCGGCCATGCCGCCGACGTAATGGAGGAAGTCCCCCATGTGATAGTAGCCGGTGATCAGACCCTTCGCGGACTTGCCGTCCTCGGCGATTTCGAGCCGCAGGCCGAAGTCTTTGATGATCGGATGCATGAAATTGTAGTTGCCGTAGAACGGCAGGCGCACGTCGCCGCGCTCGGTGGTGAGCACGCCGTCCTTGATGCTGCCCTTCAGCTTGTCGCCGTAGGTGGGCTTGCCTTTATCGTCGGTGTCGACGCGGTAGCTGGTGAACGGCAGCGGCTGACCCGACCCGTCCATCGCGAACTGGTCGACCGAGCGATAGAAGGTGACGGTGACGTTGTCCGAATTGCGCGGGTCCTTCACGCCGGTGATTTCCACCAGCGTCATGCCCAATCCGCTTGTGCCGCGCATCTCGTTGGCGTTGAGTTCGATCAACCCGCCCTTGCGCCAGCCGTAGGTGCAGCCGACGAGGCGGTACAGCTGATTGTCGATGCCCGGCGTGCCGTCCACGCCGATAAACTTCTCGTGAGCGCAGGTCTTCGGCGTCGCGCGCCCGTCGGTGGTGCCGTCAAGGTTAGCGCCGTAGGAATACTTCCCGCGGATGATGCGCAGCGGCGGATCGGTGACCACGTCCGGGTTCACGCACACGTCCTCGCCCTTCGGTCCGCGCCGCATGGCAACGCCGTTGCGGTCGAGCACCTGGATCAGGCCGTTGTCAGTGAGCTTTTCGCGATCCTTCTTCGACAGGCCGCGCCACCACAACTCGTCGTTCGCTTGCGACACGCCTTCAGGGCACTCGTCTGCAAAGCGCGAATTATGCTGCGCGATGAACCAATGCCGGACCACGAATGCCAAGCGCCCCTCGGCCGCCTGAGCGCCGGCCGGGAGCAACATCCAGCCAGCCAGCAGGCCGAGCATCTGAAGCACCAGCGCCTTGCGAATTGCCATTTCGACCCTTCCCTACGCCTCGAATCCCTCGTCGTGCGACTTGGGACCATTCCAATGGAAAAGATGTGTCGGACGGGGCGGATAGCACAAATGACTTTCCCGCCAGTCGGTATTCGCAGTTCGTATACCGCGCCCGCTTGGATGCCCAGATTATACGGGAAACCCGCCCACGGGCCGAAATGTTTTCGCCCCGGTATGCGCGGTTCGAATAGCGGCCAACGGCAAAGTCAATTGCTTGGCGAACATGCGCGCCCACAATGCCTTACACCTGCCTGTTACACGGCGCCGGGGAGGACATCTTGACCGTTCCGACGTATTACCGCTTGCGCGCCATGACCGTGGACGGGAACGGGCGATCCGGCTTCACCCACATCGACATACCGCTGTTACAAGACGGCCCCACGCACGCCTTGAGCGCCAAACAGGCCGGCGCCGTCGGAGACCTGGGCATCATCGACAGCAACCGCCATGCCCACAACTCGAACGCGATGCACCGGGCCCAACTCGCCCTGATGCGCCCGTAGTCAACCGTCCCTCACCCCGGAGCCCTCGCCGATGATGACCCGCGTTCTTCTGGCTGTCGCCGCGACGGCCCTATCCTTCCTGCCGGCAGTGGCGGCCGAACATTCGTCGCAAGACTATGTCCTGCACGGCGACACGGTGAAGGCACAGACCGTCACCGAAGGCGCGGCGCGCTATCAACAAAAGACCTACACCTTTCCGACCGGCTCGATCCGCATCCTTGAATTCAAGAAGGACGCCGGCGGTGTGTTCCACAAGGTCGGCGACGAGACCGCCATGCGCATCATGAAGGGCACGGCCGAAGTCGAGGTGGACGGCAAGAAAGTCGCCTTGAAAGAAGGCGACGTCGTGCAGTCACCAAAAGGCGTCGTCCGATCCGCCGGACAACCTGAAGACGCCACGATTCTGCTGTGGAAGGTAACGGGAACGCAGCCCAATCCACCGACCAAAGTGTATTCCTTCGCGACCGATGCCGTGACGTCGGTCTCGAAAGAATGGGATCAGGACGGCAAGCACGTGCGGGCCTCCAAGCCCGAGGAACTGGCGGCGGCGCCGAAAGATGCGCTGGAACTGACGATCCGCCGTTTCAATCTGGACGGCAACTCCGTGCGCGCCGTCCACTCGACCAAGGGCGTGACCAGCGTCAGCAGCGGGCGCATCGATGCCTTGCTTTACGTCGTGCGCGGGCACGCGACATTCGTCGAAGACGACAAAGAATATCCGGTGGGTCCGGGCGATGCGATCCGCGAGGCAGCGGGCGCGAGCCATTATTGGAAGCGAAGTGAACCGCACTTCGAGTTCGTGTCCACCAGCATGGCCCCCCTCACCTCTGGCCCGGCGAAAATTCCCGACGGCGTGCGGGAAGACGCCCGCTAACGCGCCTGAGCGCTAACGTGCCTCACCGGGCTTGCACAGCTCTCTGACCTTGCGCAGCAGCAGCTGGAGCGCGGGCGGCGCGGTGCCGAAGGCGCGATAGATGGCGCCGGCCCGCCGTTGGCCGAGCTTGAAATCGGTGTCGAGGATGACCAGCCGGCCGCTCTCGAGTTGTTGCGCGACCAGCTGTTCCGAAATCATCGCCAGGAAATCGGATTTCTCGAGCATGCCTTGCAAGAATGGGATGGAGCTCGTCTTGATGACGTTCTCCGGCGGGTCTGCGTTGCTGCGATCGAAATAGTCCAGGAACGAGCTGAGGTTGTACGTCTGATCGGGCAGCACCCACTTTGCCTTGCCCAATTCGCCGATGGATAGCTTCTTGCGCCCAACGAGGGGATGGTCTGCACGCGCCACCACGCGCTCGCGCGGCTCGATCAGGGTTTCCATCACGAGGTCTTCGACGCGATCGACGGCGCTGGGGATGAGGGTGAAGGCGATGTCGATATCGCCCTTACGCAGCGAGTCCACGAGGTCCTCGTAGAGACCTTCCTTTACGCGGACGGCGATGCGTGAGCTTTTCGCGTAAAGCTGCGCGATCGCCTGCGGCAGCAACTCCGTGGCGAATGTCTGCCCCGCGCCCACGCTAAGCTGGCCGCGGGTCCCGCCGCGCAAGGCGCTCAGGTTGAGCACGGCGCGATGGTGTTCGTTGAGGATCACCTTTACGTGCGAGAGGAGCATCTTGCCGAACTGGGTGAGTATCACGCCCTTCGATGTGCGGTCGAACAGGGATATTTGAAGCTCTGCCTCAAGCGCGCGGATACTGCGCGACATGGCCGGCTGTGTGAGATTCAAGGCCGCGGCCGCGCGCAGCATGTTTTCGTGCTCCGCGACCGCCAGAAACCTGCGCAGCTGTTGGATATCCATACCGTCCCCCACCGTTCCCCGCGCCGCCCGAAATCCGCTCGGTATACCGTTCTAGCATACCTCTGGGAGCGCCCGAAAAGACGCAGTGTGGGAAGGTCATCAAAGATGTTTGATGATGCAACGCTGCTACAGTCGTGCGCGCCGCGTGGCGCACCGTGATAAGCAACAGACCTCGCCCACGATGCGGCGGAGTGTGATGTCCGTGGCGAGACCGGGCGATAAAGAGGCATACTCTCAGCGCGTTAGCCTCAAGAGAATACGCAGCGATGTTTTTCAAGATTGGTCGATTTGCGGTTGCCGCCGCTGCTGTGGGCGCGCTTGCGGCCCTGTCCGCGGGGGCGGCCGGAGCGGACGGGAAGAAGCCGTTGGGGACGATCGGGCTGGTCGTCACATCGATCAGAACCGCGGGTATCGAGACTCCACACCTGGACGAATGCCCGCAAGGCGTCGCGATCGGCAACGACGAGATCTGGTGGAAATCCCTGTCGCCGCGCGACCGCGACAAGCTGACCAGCGGCGGCGTCAAAGGGCCCGATTCCCGGCGCGGCCTGGCGACGGTACGCGGTCCACGTGGGGAAGACGTGTGCTGGAACCCGACCGTGGTGACGGACCCGCCCCAGCGCACCATCCAGGCCGCGCGCTCGATCGGTTTCAATCTCGACGGCACGAGCGACGGAAAAGCGACGCCGCAGACCTGTGCGCATAAGAAGTTCGTCGGCGCGGACAGTGCTACGCCGGTCGACAACCAGATGCATCGCGTTGTCGGCTGCATCCACGGCTGGCGTGCGGATGGCTATATCGAAAACACCTCCGATACGGAGCGCCGCAACTCCTCTCAGGGCGTGATCCTGATGCAAATCTCGGGCGTGCAGACGCTGGAAGATTCGCCTGCCGTCACAGTGAAGTTCTTCCATGCCGCCGACGTCATGCCGAAGAATTCGACCGGCGGCATCTTATCCTTCGCAAGCTATCGCATCGACGGCAATCCGCTTTACGGCGCGGCGGCGAAAGGCCGCATCAAGAATGGTGTGCTGACCACAGAGGCCACCGATGTGCATCTGCCATTCTTCGGCAATCGCGTGGAGACGGAATTCTTCATTCGCGGTCTGCGGCTGGAGTTGAAACTCACCGACGACGCCGCGACCGGCCTCCTTGGGGGCTATCACGATCTCGAGAACTGGTGGGACTACGTCCGCAAGATGGGGTACCTGATCGAGACCGCCCAGTTCAGCTGCCCGGCGCTCTATGCTGCGGCGGTACAAATGGCTGACGGGTATCCCGACCCGAAGACCGGCAACTGCACCGCACTGTCGGTCGCATATAGGATCGAGGCAGTGCGTGCGTTCGTCATTGAAACGCCCAAGCCCCTGCCCGCCGCCGCGGTCCTCGCTGTGTCCCCGATTGAAGCCCAGCAAGCGCCGCCAGGCATCAAGCTCGGCAAAGTCACGAACGGCGACGTCCTCACCAATGCCGATGGCAAAACACTCTATATGTCGTCCGACGCCTGCACCGGGGCATGCGCTGAGACCTTCATACCCATGACGGCGCCGTGGAGCGCAGGCACAAAAGGCCCCTGGACCATTGCCGCCCGCCCAGACCAAACGCGCCAATGGAGCTATGCCGGACAGGGCGTGTTCACCTGTCTCAAGGATCGGCACGCCGGGGATATCACCTGCACCCGTGACGGCTGGCAGCCGATGGCGGTAGGCACTCGGGCGGGACTGCCGAACTGGATGACCATCCAGCCGTCCGAGGTGGGCGCGATTGTCGCCGATCGAGATGGGCGCACGCTCTATCGCCTGCTCGGTGACGCGGAGAAATTCAAGAAAGAGATCTGCGACGAGGCCTGCCAGACGGCGCAGTGGCGTCCGGTCATCGCGAGCGGCGAGACTGTGCCAATCGGCCCGTTCAAGGTTGCCGAGGCTGACGGCAAGCAAGTGTGGCAGTACTTCGGCCGCACGCTCTACACGTACGCGGGCGACAAGATGGCGGGCCAAATCGGCGGCCATCGCTTCGGCGGCGCGAGCGTCGGCGCCCGCAACTGGTTCACGGCCATCACCGTGGATGACGCGCTGAGTGCGACTCAGCCGCCGCCGAGCAGACCCGCCGAGTAAGCGCGCGACTTAATAAAGTCCGCAAACCAATCAAGACTCTTGAAGCGCAGCAGGTCGCGCCCCCGGCTGCGCGATGCACGCGCCGCGCCCGCCAAGAGCCGCAGCGCCTTGATCATTAAGATCAACTCGCCGCTCGCCTTCTCGTCGGCGGTGTACGGCCGAACAGTGTTGTAACCGCGTTCGAACGCCAGCCCATACTCGCTCGGCATCGAGTAGAACAGATTGCCGAAGACGAAGTTCTTCACGTCGTGCAGCCAGTAGCCTTCCGAGCAGCCATCGAAGTCGATGAAGGTGAACGATCCGTCCGCGGCGATGTGCACGTTGCTCGCATGCATGTCCTGATGACACATGCCGCGCGGGAGATCGCGCGCCAGCAACTTCGGCATGAACGCGACGACGTTTTCGGTTAGGCGCGTATAGTCGCGGATATCGTCAGGGCGCTCTTCCACCCACTCCAGCAGCGCGGGGAGATTGGCGACCAGGCTTTGCGCGGTTTGGTCCGGCGCGCCCTCGGTTGGAAAGTCGCGGGCGATTAAATGCATCTCCGCGAACTTGGCGCCGAGCTTTTCGCCCATCGGCACACTCGGCACGTCGGCGAACTTGCGTCCCGGCGCCCAGGTGTAAAGCACCGCGGGCCGCTCGCCCTCAGGCGCGCTCAGGATGAAGTGGTCCTCACCGGTTTTAAGCGAAATATTGGTGGAGACCGGAATGCCGCGCTCGCGCAGGAATTTGAGGAACGCAAGTTCACGCAGAATAATCGCCATCGTGCGCGTGCCCGAACGCCACACGCGCAAGACCATCTTCTCCTTGCCGTCGCGCACCATGTACACGTCATTGACGCCGCGATATAGCAATTGCACCTGAGGTGTCTCTTTGAACGCGTATCGGCGCACAACTTCCTGCGCGATGTATTCCGGCGCATAAGTGGAATGGGAGACGGGCTGCACGTTGGCTGTCACAAGATTCATCCTGAATGTGAGTTAGGCGTCGCGGCGTTCCAGGGCTTGTCCCAGTTCCACCGCGGTCTGTTTGAGAGCGCCCAGGTATTTGCGGATCGCAGCGCCATGGGTCATGGCGGTGGTGAAGTAGCGTAACGAGATCACACCGAAGGATGTCTCGCCCACGATGATCGGCACGGATAGCACGCTGCCGCGGTCCGGGGAGTCGACGACGTGGTATCCCAGCTTGGCGATCTCCGCGAGGGTCCGGCGCAGGACCACGGCGGATATGCCTTTGCGCTCCGCGTCCTTGGCGCCGCTTTCCAACAGCGTCGTCTTGGTGCGCGCCGAGGCAAAGGCGAGATAGGTGAGCCCGGACGATGTGTTGAACATCGACATGGACAGGCCGAGATCGCGGATGCGGAACGTCACCGGGGACAGATGTTCCGTATGCGCAAGAACGATCATGCGCGTATCCGACGGGATCAGCAGAGACACGGGCCAATCGAGCGTCTGCGTCAACTTCTCCAATGCGGGCTCCGCGATCTGCGAAACCCAGGCGTCACTGCGGTAGCCGACGCTCAAGCCCGGCACGCGCTTCGACAGCCAGTAGCCGTTGGAGTTCGCGCGCCGCTCGAGGAAGCCTTCGTCAGTGAGCGATTCAAGCAAGCGATAGACGGTCCCGCGATTGAGACCAGTGACCTTCGCGACGTCGCGCACGTTCGCACCGTTGGCGCGGTTGATCGCCTCGAGCACTTCGAGCCCTCGGATCAGCGAGCGGACCTTGTTGCCTGCTTTCATCGCGGAAAGTCCCGAAGGCGCGCGTTTCGCGAGAACATACGTGGTGGGAAGCGCCATCGCCATATAAGTCCGATTTTGACGGGGATTTGTCAGCCCCGCGTTGGCATGTTGCTCGTATGCCGAGCAGTGCAAACGGGGGTCTGGCCCCGGCCCCACGGATGGCTGTTTTATCCGCCCGTTCATTTCTCCGCCCCTGAAGGGAGCCCGCGCCCATGATCATCGACTCAGACACCCACATCGTCGAAAACGAAGCGATTTGGAAATTCGTGAGCAAAGCCGATGAGAAGTACAAGCCGATCGCCGTCGAAGCCGGCGAAGTGAGCTATGCCGCCTATACCTCAGGCAGTAAGCGCTTCTGGATGATCGACGGACGCCTGTACGGCCGCGGCGGCCAACCGAGCGACGTGTACGCCGAAGGCACGCGGGATCTGTACAACACCGCCGCGCGCATGGCCGATATGGACAAGCGCGGCCATGCGGTCCAGGTGGTCTATCCCAGCCTGTTCCTGAACATCGTCTGCAAGGATGTGAAGGCGGAACGCGCCGCGGTGCGCGCCTACAATCGCTACATGGCGAGCGTGTGTGACGGTTCCGGCGGCAAGCTGCGCTGGATCGCCGTGCCGGTGGTGCGCGACGTGGAAGCCACCAACGAGGAACTGGAATTCGCCAAGAAACATGGCGCCTGCGGCGTGTTGCTGCGCGGCTACGAGGGCGAACGGACTCTCGACAACCCGGATCTCGACCCGATCCTGGCGAAGGCGGCGGACCTCGACATGCCCGTGTGCGTGCACATCGGCAACGCCAGCATGAACTACGCCAACATTGAGAACTCCAAGAGCGGCTATCGCAACGTGCTCGGCAATTCCATGCCGACGCTGATCGCCTTCGCCGCACTGATGCTCAGCGATGTGCCGTCAAAGTTCCCGAAGCTGCGTATCGGCTTTATCGAAGCGTCGTCCGAATGGGTGCCGTTCGCGGTGCACCGTTGCAAGAAGATGCTGATGCACTACGGCTTGCGGGACAATTTCGACAACATCTTCGCCGACAACCGCTTCTACGTGACATGCGAGGCGGACGAAGACGTGAGCCGCATCGCGAAGGTGACCGGCCCGGACAACTTGCTGGTCGGCACGGATTACGGCCACGCCGACACGTCAACCGAACTTGACGCACCGGGCATCCTGCTCCGCCGCACCGATCTGGATGCAGGCCTGACCCGCAAAATCGTGTCGGACAACGCCAAGCGCTTCTACGCGATCTAAAAGCAGCGACAGCACGCATCACACGTTTTGGGGTGCATCGCGGGATGCATCCCAATTTTTTTCCTCAGATTACGTCGCTCGCAGCCTCGGTCGCGGCATCCAGACAGGTGCGGTGGCTGGAGCGCGGCGCCCGCGACGTTCGTGCCGACAGCCGGCACTCGTCGATAGGCCGGCTGTGTCACGACCTCTTGCGCCACTGGGCGGGCACGTAGGGGCCAAACCCAGCATACGAGCATGGGGACGGCATGGCCGGATGAGGCCTCGCCGATCGCTTTGTCGCGAAATATCCAGGAAATACGTCGGAAAAGATGGTGGGCGGTACAGGGATCGAACCTGTGACCTTCCCCATGTCAAGGGGATGCGCTACCGCTGTGCTAACCGCCCACTGCGCGCGTTTCGGCACGAGGCGCGCTTTTTATAGGCTCGCGTCCGGCTTGGCAAGGGTGACCGAATGGTTATCACCGCCCCCTGTTGAACGGTTGAAGCATCCGCCCGGACCTATAAAATCGCCTCAAGATTCATAATGTTGGGGCCGGCGCCGGGGAGCGCGCCGGATCGCAACGGACACCCCCCGCTAGCCCAGGTGGCATGCAGTATTTTCCGCCGACGTCCCACGCGCCGCCGCCGCCCTCGCCGGTTGAAAGACTGGACGCCGTTGGGCCGCTCACACCGCTGATTTTCGCCTCCCCCCACTCCGGGGCCTACTACCCGCGGGAATTCGTCGAGGCCTCGCCGCTGGAGCTCGCGGCCCTGCGGAAATCCGAGGATTGCTACGTCGACGAACTGTTCGGTGACGCGCCGGATCTGGGCGCGCCTCTCCTGCGCGCGCTGTTTCCGCGCGCCTATGTGGACGTGAACCGCGAGCCGTATGAGCTTGATCCGGACATGTTCGATCATCCACTGCCCGCCTTCGTGAACACGACCTCGGCGCGCGTGGCCGCCGGACTGGGGACGATCGCCCGCATCGTCGGCACGCGGCGGGAGATCTATCGCAGCAAGCTGTCGTTCGCGGAAGCCGAACGACGCATCAGCGGCGTACACAAGCCCTACCATCAGGCCCTTCGCGGTCTGGTCGCACGCGCGCGCGAACGGTTTGGATTTGCAATCCTAATCGACTGCCATTCCATGCCGTCGTCAGGGCTGCCCTTGGATCTGGACGGCGACGCGCGCGCCGTCGACATCGTGCTGGGGGACCGCAACGGATTGTCTTGCCACCCGTCGCTGACAGAGGCCGCGGCCAGCCACATTGCGGCGGCCGGCTACAACGTGATCCGCAACAATCCATACGCAGGCGGCTATACCACGCAGCACTACGGCGACCCCGCCAACGGGATCCATGCCCTGCAGATCGAGATCAACCGCAATATCTATATGGACGAAGCCACCTTGCAACGCCGGGCCGCGTTCGCCAAATTGCGCGGCGATTTGCGTCACCTCACCCGGCGTCTAACCGGTTACGCCGCCGATTGCGGCGCTGACCTGCGCTTCCAACGCCTGAGCGCGGAATAAAGAAATGCTCGAATTCGGTAACATCACGCTCTACCGCGAAAAGTCGATTGTCTATCGGTTCACGGACAACGATGACGACGCACCCCGCGAAGAGCCGGTCCTGGAACTGCGTTCCAACCGCGTCACGATCCCGGTGAAGACGAAGCTCTCCACCGTGGCGGCCGTCGTGCGCGGCCAGAACATCCCTGGCACGATGCGGATGGCCTCCATCGCGCTGGATGAGATTCGCCGCGACGCGAACGTCCTGGTGGATGGCGGCGCGGTCGATTGGCACGGCCAATGGGAGCGCAAGGTTTCCAAGTACGAGCGCGACTTCAACCCCCAGAATTGGGCCTCCGTGCACATCGCCGGCGATCAGCTCTTTTCCAGCCGCGAAGACAACCGCGCGATCCAAGAAGTCGAAAGTCTCGCGGTGGGCGCGGACGTCTCCGACGATATCGTCATGGAGACCGCATCCAACGTGCTCGGCGCGCTCGACGACTACGCGGTGGAGCACGACAGCCAGACCTCGTTCGTCATGGTCGCGGGGCCGCAGTTTCATCGCGCGTCGATCCTGGAGCGGCGCGATCGCAAGACCGGCGCGTTTTCCATGTCGGCCTATCATCCCACACCGCAGAATCAGGTGCGCTTGAGCCACTTCATGGGTTTCTGCGCCGACATGATGGAAGTGCTGACGATCAAATCGTTTCTCGATCGCGTTCAGGAAATGGCAACGGACGGCAGCCTGAGCCGCAGCAACATCACGCCGACGCAGGTGCAAGGCGCGCGGCTGCGACGCAAGGAACTGATGAACAACATCGAGAACTTCGAGAAGACCAACAAAGTGATCTACCGGCCGGATCGGCCGAGCCTCGGCTAGCTCTTCTTAATGAGCAGCAGCAACAGCAGAATGAAGACGGCAACCGCTTGCGTGGCGACGCGCAGGCGCATGAGCTTGTTCGCGTATTTGCGATTGAACTCGCCGCCGATGACGAAACCCACCAACCCCGTGCCCAGCACAAGGACCACGGCGGCCATGGCGAGGCCAAGCAGGATGTTCAGAAAGAGTTGCATTCGTTCTCCGTACTCACCTTAGGGCGGCAACCGCCGCCCGGACAAGTGGATGGTTCTTGTCCATAACTATCGTCGCTTGTTCGCAATGGTTGCGCGATTGCTGTCTTTTTCCCGTTCGTTTCCGTAAGATCGCGTGGGGCCGAGGGTACGAGGGGTCGATGGGGCGCAATATCCTTGTCGTGGACGACAACGCCATGGTGCGTGAGTCGTACACGGAATTGCTGCGCAAGCGCGGCTACACGGTTGAGCAAGCCGGCGACGGCGAAGCCGCACTCGATGTCGTCAACGAGAAGGCCATCGATCTCGCCATTGTCGATGTGATGATGCCGAACATGGGCGGGCTTGAATTGCGTCAGCATCTGCTGCGTCACAGCCCCAGCGTGGCAACCATCCTTGTCACCGGCCAGCCGGACCGGGTCGAAGGGCTGATGGAGGACGACGCCGACTATCTCTCGGGCCGCATCAGCATCCTCTACAAGCCGGTGCATCCGGTGAAGCTTCTGGCCGAAGTCGACAAGCACCTCAGCTAACTAAATCGAGAAGCTCTCGCCGCAGCCGCAGCGGCCTTTCTCGTTCGGGTTCTTGAAGCTGAACCCGCTCTCCATCTTGCCTTCCTGGTAATCCATCTCGGACCCGAGCAGGTACATCACCGCTTTCGGATCGACGAAGACCGTCGCGCCATCGACCTCAACCGCGTCCTCGAACTTGCGGCGTTCCTCGGCGTATTCGACGACGTAGGACATGCCCGAACAGCCGCGCGCCTTCACGCCGATGCGCACGCCCGCGACGGGCTTTGTCGCCTTGGCGATAATCTCGCGGATGCGCTTCGCCGCCGACGGGGTGACGGTGATCACCGCGGGGGGCTTGGGGCGGGCCGGGGCTTGCGAAATCTCGTTCATGGTCATCTCACTATATGTGTATCGGCCTAGAACATGTCGAGAGCGACTTTGGCGACTTCGGACATGTTGGCTTGGGTCCAGGGCGGGTCCCAGGTAATGGTGACACCCACCTCGCCCACGCCCTCGACGTTCGCCACCACATCGGCGACTTCCTTCGGCAACGAGCCCGCGACCGGACACGCCGGCGCGGTCAGGGTCATCAGGATGTCGACGTTGCCGTCGTCCTTGATCTTCAGATCGTAGATCAGGCCCAGGTCATAAATATTGACCGGGATCTCCGGGTCGTAGACCGACTTCATCGCATCGATCACGGCCTCGTCGGTCGCGACGGTGTGCTTGGAGCGGTCGAGCGGCATTCCTGCGCGAATGACCTCGCCTTCCTTCGGCGGCTCGCCATCGTCCGACGGCATGGGATGAGACCCCAGCAGTTCGTCGCGTGGTTCAGCGTGATCGTCGTGCATCATCGGAACACCGTTACTTCTCTGTCGTCGCCGTGCCCGCCCCATCGAGGCAGGACACCAGCGCATGCCACGGCAAGGTGGCGCATTTCACCCGGGTCGGGAATTGACGCACGCCGGACAGCGCCGCCAGTTCGTCGACCGCTTCACTCAGTTCAGGAACAGACGCCTTCGCCTGTTCCACATCGACTTTGCCAGTGCAGAGCGCTTGCACCGCCGTCATCAAGCGGCGCGCGGCGTCGGTGCTCCGGCCCTTCAGGGCCTGGGACATCATCGAGGCGGAGGCGATAGAGATCGCACAGCCCTTGCCCTCGAACGCGAGGTCCTCGATCACGCCATCCGTCACCCGTGCGGTGACGGTAACCTTGTCGCCGCACATGGGGTTGTTGCCCTTCGCGGTGCAGGTCGCGTGCTCGACCACCCGCAGGTTCCGCGGCGACTTCCCGTGATCCAGGATGATCTCCTGGTACAGGGAGCGCAGGTCGTCGGTGTCCTTCTCCTGTGCGAGTGCGTTCATGCCAGCATCTCCCGCGCCTTCTTCAGGGCGGCGACGAGAACATCGACTTCGCTCTGCACGGAGTAAATGCCGAACGACGCGCGCGCCGTGGCGGAGACGCCGAGCGCTTCCATCAGCGGCTGGGCGCAATGGTGTCCGGCGCGAACGCACACACCGGAGCGGTCGAGCACCGTGGCGATGTCGTGCGGGTGAGCGCCGTCGATCACAAAGGACTGCACCGAGGCCTTACCCGGAGCCGTGCCGATCAGCCGCAGGCCGGGCACTTCCGGCAAGCGTTCCATGGCATAGGTGATCAACGCGTGTTCATGGGCGCGCACGGCTTCCGGATCGTGCGAGGTGACGTAGTCGATGGCGGCACCCAGCCCGATCGCTTCCACGATCGGTGGCGTCCCCGCCTCGAACTTCGCCGGCAGACCGGCCCAGGTGCAGGCATCGAGGCCTACGGTTTCGATCATGTCGCCACCGCCCTGGTAGGGTGGCATGGCGTCGAGCAGCTTCTCCCGGCCCCACAGCACACCGATGCCCGTGGGCCCATAGAGCTTGTGGCCTGAGAAGACATAGAAGTCGCAGCCGAGCGCCTGCACATCCACGGCGGCGTGGACGATACCTTGGCAGCCGTCCACCAGCATCTTCGCGCCGGCGGCGTGGGCGAGTTCAGCGATCTGCTTGATCGGCAGGATCGTCCCGAGCACGTTGGAGATGTGGGCGACGGCGACCAGCTTGGTTTTCGGGCCGATGGCCTTGGCGAAGTCTTCCAGGCGCACGGAGCCGTCCAGCTGGATCGGCACGTGACGCAGCACGCAACCGGTGGCGGTGCGCAGCAGGTCCCAGGGTACGAGGTTCGAATGGTGCTCCAGCGTGGTGAGCACGATCTCGTCGCCGGCCTTGATGAA
The DNA here is from genome assembly GCA_965279655.1 of Rhodospirillaceae bacterium. Taxonomy (GTDB): domain Bacteria; phylum Pseudomonadota; class Alphaproteobacteria; order Rhodospirillales; family Rhodospirillaceae; genus SCTM01. The sequence continues at coordinate 630,466 of OZ257255.1, read as the reverse complement.
GCCGCGACCGAAGCTGCTAGCGACCAGATTGATCGCTTCCGTCGCGCCCTTGGTGAACACGATCTCGGTGGTGCTGGCGGCGTTAATGAAGGCACGCACCTTCTCGCGGGCGGCCTCGTAGTCCGACGTGGACTTCTCGCTGAGGTAATAGGCGCCCCGGTGGACGTTCGCGTAGTCCTCGGTATAGGCACGGGTGATTGCCTCGATCACCTGGCGCGGCTTCTGGGCCGACGCGGCGCTGTCGAGGTACACGAGCGGCTTGCCATGGACCTTCCGGGACAGGATCGGGAAATCGTCGCGGATCCGGTTCACGTCGAAGTTTGGCACTGCGGCCTTGCGGACGGTGGCGGTGGTCATGACGCCCCTCCCCGTCGTTGCAGCCAGCCGGCGACCTGACGACCGAAGACGTCGCGCACTTGGGCATCGCCGATCTGTTCGAGCGCGTCCGCGAGGAAGCCTTCGACCAGCAGCATGCGCGCGGCTTCGGGATCGAGCCCGCGCGCGGCCAGAAAGAACAGATGATCCGGATCGAGGCTGCCCGTGGTGGCGCCGTGGGCGCACTGCACGTCGTCCGCCGAGATCTCTAGTTCCGGCTTTACGTCAACGCTGGGACCGGCAACGAGGAACAGCGCCTTGTGGAGCTGACGCGCGTCGGTCTTCTGGGCGTCCTTCGCCACGATCACGCGGCCCTGATAGATGCCGTGCGACTTGCCGTCGAGCACGCCCTTGAACATTTGCTTCGAGGTCGCGCCGCCGATGACGTGATCGATGACCGTCGTGAAATCGTGGTGTACGCCGCCGCCGATGGCATAAGCACCGTTCAGGTGAACCTGCGCGCCCTCGCCGTTAACGCGCGCATGGATTTCCTGTCGCACGGTGCCCTCGCCCCGGCTGCCGCCGAGACCGAGGTGGAATGCCTCGAAGCAGCCGCGCGCCGCGACGGTGACGCCGGTGGTCGCGATATGGAATGCGTCGTTGTCCTCGGTCACGGTGACGTAGCGGCGGACACAGGCGTCTTCCGCCACGAGAATTTCCGTCACGGGGTTGCTGAAGAACGGCTGTCCCGGCAGGCCGATATGGCTTTCGATCACGGTCAGTTCCGCCCCCGGCGCGGTCGTGATCAGCACACGCGGATGGAACGCGACCGGCTCGGCACCGGCCGCACCAATCGAAATGATGTGCACAGCCTGGGGCTGATGGCCCTTCACCGAGATGGCAAGGCCATTCGGGAAGAACGCGGTGTTAAGGGCGACCAGCGGCAGGGACGTTACAGCAGCGTTTCCAAGCGCGGCGTCGCTCTCGGACAGAGGACGAATATCGATGCCGGCAATCTTGTCCGACAGATCGGCGCGGTAGACGCCGTTCACCAGCACGATCCGGATCGCACGCTCGAAGCGGGGCACGTCGGACGGCACCACCGTCACGTCGATATCTTCCGCCGCCGCGGCGGGGATGAAGCCGACGCGCGACAACGCGTTCAGCGGCGTGAAGCGCCACTCTTCATCCTTCGGGCCCGGTAGGCCGCGTCCGATCTCCGTGCGCGCGGCCTTGCGCAGGACGTCGATGCGCGAGCCCGTGGACAGAGTCCCGGCCTTGGCGGCGTAGGTATCGCCGAAGGGGTGAGAACTGATGAGCGAAAGCGCCATTACGCCGCCTGATACTTCGCGTAACCCTCGGCTTCGAGGGTCTCGGCCAGTTCCTTGCCGCCGCTGGCGACGATGCGCCCGCCGGTCATGACGTGCACATGGTCGGGCACGATGTAGTTCAGCAAGCGTTGATAGTGAGTGATCACCAGGAAGCCGCGCTCCGGGCTCCGCAGGGCGTTGACGCCCTCCGACACGACTTTGAGCGCATCGATGTCGAGACCGGAGTCCGTCTCGTCCAGCACCGCCAGGCGCGGTTCAAGCAGCGTCATCTGCAGGATCTCGGCGCGCTTCTTCTCGCCGCCGGAGAAGCCGACGTTGAGCGGACGGCGGATCATGTCGTCAGCGACACCGAGCGCCTTCATCTTGGCTTTCACCAGCTTCAGGAACTCCATCGCGTCGATCTCGTCCTTGCCTTCCTGGCGGCGCTTGGCATTGATCGCGGTTTTCAGGAACTGGGACGTGCTGACACCGGGGATCTCGACCGGATACTGGAATGCCAGGAACACCCCGGCGCGGGCGCGGGCGTCCGCTGTCAGCTCAAGCAGGTTCTTACCGTCGAGCAGCACCTCGCCTTGCGTGACCTCATAGCCATCGCGGCCAGCGATCACGTTGGACAGCGTGCTCTTGCCGGTGCCGTTCGGCCCCATGATGGCGTGCACTTCGCCGCCGTTAATGGTCAGCGAAATCCCCTTGAGGATTTCCTTGTCGCCGACTTTGGCGTGCAGGTTCTTGATTTCTAAGAGAGGCATAGGCTGCGTCCATTCTCCGTTGTCATTCCGGCGAAGGCCGGAATCCACTCTTCCACACGCAACAGACCAACGAGAGGCTCATGCGCCACGAGGAGTGGACCCCGGCCTGCGCCGGGGTGACGATTGGGGTTGTGCTGCAACGCAGCGCGCTTCGAGTTTTTACGCGCGGGATACGCGTGGGTTTTTTCGCTGCAGTGCGACATGTGCAGATAAATCAAGGGTTCTTGCGAAAACGCCGCGGATTTACGCGCAAAGTACGCGCGGAAGGGTTTGTCGTGATGCGGCACTAGCCCACGCTCCCTTCCAGGCTGATGGCGACGAGCTTCTGCGCTTCGACCGCGAATTCCATCGGCAAGGTTTGCAGGACTTCCTTGCAGAATCCGTTGACGATCAGTGACACGGCTTCTTCCTGCGTCATGCCGCGCTGGAGGCAGTAGAACAGCTGGTCCTCGCTGATCTTCGACGTGGTGGCTTCGTGTTCGGCCTGCGCGGTCGGATTGCGCGATTCGATGTAGGGCACCGTGTTGGCGCTGCAGGTGCTGCCGATCAACAAGCTGTCGCACTGGGTAAAATTGCGCGCCTTGTCGGCCTTGCCCTGCATGCGCACGAGACCGCGATAGGTGTTGCTCGACTTGCCCGCCGAAATGCCCTTGGAGATGATCTTCGAGCGGGTGTTCTTGCCTATGTGGATCATCTTGGTGCCGGTGTCGGCCTGCTGATGATTGTTGGTGATGGCAACCGAGTAGAACTCGCCCGACGAACCCTCGCCCTGCAGGATGCAGCTGGGATACTTCCAGGTGATCGCCGAGCCGGTTTCCACCTGCGTCCACATCACCTTGGAGTTCTTGCCGCGGCAAGCCGCGCGCTTGGTGACGAAGTTGTAGATGCCGCCCTTGCCGTTCTCGTCGCCCGGGTACCAGTTCTGCACGGTGGAATACTTGATCTCCGCGTTGTCCAGCGCGACCAGTTCCACCACGGCGGCATGCAATTGGTTCTCGTCACGCTGCGGCGCGGTGCAGCCTTCGAGATAGCTCACATAGGAGCCTTCGTCGGCGATGATCAGCGTACGCTCGAACTGGCCGGTGTTCTTCTCGTTGATGCGGAAGTAGGTCGACAGTTCCATCGGGCAGCGCAGGCCTTTGGGGATGTAGACGAACGAGCCGTCTGTGAAGACCGCACAGTTGAGAGTGGCGTAGAAGTTGTCGCTGTAGGGCACGACGGAGCCGAGATACTTCTTCACCAATTCTGGATGCGTTTTGATCGCCTGCGAAATCGGGCTGAAGATAACGCCCAGCTCCTGCAGCTTCTTCTTGTAGGTCGTCGCGACCGAGACGCTGTCGAACACGGCGTCCACCGCGACGCCGGCCAGCATCTGCTGCTCCAGCAACGGGATGCCGAGCTTCTTGTAGGTCTCGAGCAATTTGGGATCGACCTGGTCCAGGCTCTCGTACTTCGCCTGCTGCTTGGGCGCGGCGTAGTAGTAGGAATCCTGATAGTCGATCTTGGGATAGTGCAGCTTCGCCCAGGTCGGCTCTTCATCCGCCAGCGTCAGCCAGTGGCGGTAAGCCTTCAGGCGCCACTCCAGCATCCATTCCGGCTCGTCCTTCTTCGCGGAGATGAACCGGATGATGTCTTCGTTGAGACCCTTGGGCGCGCGTTCGGTCTCGATATCCGTAACGAAGCCGTACTTGTACTGCTCGATGTCGCGGACGGTGTCTTTGGTTTGCGGAACGGCGACCATATCAGCGCACGCCTTCCACAATGGGTGCCACAGCGGGGGCCACAATCGGGGCCGCGACGGGCGGCGCGGCGAATTTCTGCACACCGAAGCCGGTGACGTCCTCCACCATGTCGGCCAGCGTCACCTCGGCGAGCGCGCTGCGCACCGCCGTGTTGACGCGGTTCCACTTGCCCGAGACGGGGCATGAATGTTCGATGCCGCACTGCTCGTCGGAGGTATCCGCGCAGGCGGTGAGCGCGATCGGGCCTTCGACCGCTTGGATCACGTCCGCCACGGAGATCTCCGCCGCCGGGCGGCCTAGGGCGTAGCCGCCGCCGGAGCCGCGGGTGGACAACACCAGGCCGGCCCGGTGGAGGCTTTTCATGATCTTGGCCACGGTCGGCAGGGGAATTCCGGTGCGCTCAGCGATCCGCTGGGTCGGCCGCACCCCATCCGCGCGCGCGATGTCGATCAAGAGGACCGTGGCGTAGTCCGTCAACTTATTGACTTTAAACATTTTTTGCCCTGGACGGGATTCAATAGGACCATATTAGTCCTCTTTACGTGATCCTCATAGTGATTCGGCACACACCTTTCAAGGGCCCGAACCAGTCTCCGTTGGGCCAAACCGCTGCAAGGACAAGGTAAAGTGCCCAACCGGATCATCCTCCTGACGGCCCCCGAATGCGTTCCCATCGTCGCCCCCCTGCTCGAGGCGGCCGGCGCGAGCGTTGAGGCGGCCATCACACGCGTAGACCTGGACCGGGCGGCCTGTTCACTACCGGCGCGACTGGTGTCATTCGGCGCCGGGGTGATAGTGCCGGCGGCGCATTTGAAGGCGTTCAGCGGGGCCTACAATTTCCATCCCGGCCCGCCAGCGCTACCGGGGCTCTATCCATCGGTGCACGCGCTCTACGCGGGGCAGGCGGAGTTCGGCGTCACGCTGCATGAGATGGCGCACACGGTGGACAGCGGCGCGATCGTGGCGGTGGAGCGTTTCGCCATTCCGCCGGATTGCGACCGCCTCACGCTCGATGCGCTCACGCTGCCGGTGATGGTGGAGATGGTGAAGCGATTTGCGGCGGCGCTCGCGGATCTCTCGCGGCCGCTGCCACGCACGAGCATCAGCTGGGGGGGGGCCTTGCGCACCGGCGCGGATTTCGCAGCGCTCTGCGATGTGCCCGAGAACGCCGACGCGGCGGAATTCCAACGCCGCCTGCGTGCGGTGGGCGAAGGACCCAACCACGCGCTCACAGTGACACGGTATGGGCGCAGGTTCCGGTTGGTGAGTGAGCAGAGCGCGGTCGTACGGGGCGGACGGGTGATTTGACTCCCTAATTGTCACCCCGGCCGAGCGAAGTGAGAGCCGGGGTCCAGGGTTACGAACTCAAACCGACGTTATCTCCGCAAATAGGTCACGCCACGTCGGGTTCTCCTGTTCGATCAGTTCCAGCTTCCACGCCCGTTTCCAGCGTTTGGGCCGTTTCTCGCGCTCGATGGCGGCTTCGATCGACTCGTGCGGTTCGAAGTAGACCAACTGACGTATCGACTGCTGCTTGGTGAAACCCGGTACAGCACCCGTTCGGTGTTCGGCAACTCGCCGGACCAAGTCATTGGTCACGCCGACGTACAATGTCCCGTTTCGCTTACTGGCTAAGACGTAGACGAAATACGGCACTGTGGTGCTTCTCTACCCTGGACCCCGGATCGCGGCGCTGCGCGCCTTGTCCGGGGTGACAAATTAGAGTTACTGCGCTCGAGCTACTGCGCCAAACAGTTGGTGAGGCCGTTGGTGAGGCCGGCCATCAGTTCCAGGTAGAGATTTGGCCCAGGCTTCAACGTACTGCCTTCCGGATCGAGCGTGCCGCTGCGCGCCTTGGTTCCGTCCAGCAGCGTGCGGACCAGCTTGGGTTCGAACTGCGGTTCCGCGAACACGCACTTCGCGCCGTTTTCGGTGATCTTCTTGCGGATCGCGGCAACACGCGCGGCGCCGGGCGCGCGGTCGGGCGTGACGGTGATCGCGCCGATCCCCGAAAGGCCGTAGTGGTCCTCGAAATATTGATAGGCATCGTGGAAGACAATGAACGGCGTGTCGCGCACCGGCGTGAGCGCCGCTCTCAGCTGGCGGTCCGCGGCGTCGATGGCGGCATTCGTCAACATCGCGTTCCTTTCGTAGCGCTCGGCATTGCCGACATCGGTTTGAATCAATGTGAACAAGATCCTCGCCACCATCGCCTTGGCATTGCCCGGATCGAGCCAGATATGGCCATCTGTTTCCTGGGCGGTCTCTTGAGCCTTGGTGGTCTCGTGAGAGTCATGAGCTTCCCACAATCCGCCTTGGCGCGCGGCCAAGCGGCGCACATTCGGCGCCGATATCAGGTCGATGGCCTTGGCTTTGCGGGCGACCGTCGCCAGCGGCTTCTGGAGGAACGCCTCGAACTCGGGACCGACCCAGTAGATGATCGTCGCCTCATCGAGCTTCTTCGCATCCGAGGGGCGCAGAGTATAGGTGTGGGCCGATCCGGCGCCGGTGATCAGCAATTCCGGTTCCGCCACGTCGTGCATGACGGCACTCACGAGGGCATGCACCGGCTTGATGGACACCACCACCTGCGGCGCGGCAAGCGCCGGGGTCGACATCAGCAGAAAGCAGCAGAAAGCGCGCGTGAGCATGGGACTGGCCTGGAAGCAGTGAGGAATGTTACGATATAACATTCCATGCCCCAAGAAAACACCAGCTAAAAGCAATGGCCCGCCGCAAGGATCACGCCTTTCCCGCCCCGAACCACGACCACGCGGTGTGCGCGACGGACGCACTCGCCCGCGCGGAACGCTTGTGCCGGTCGCGGGGCCTGCGTTTCACGGACATCCGCCGCCGGGTGCTGAAGGCGATCTGGCAAAGCCATGCGCCGATCGGCGCGTATGACATCCTTGCCGGCTTGAACGCGAAGGGCGCGCGCCATGCACCTATGGTGGTGTATCGCGCCTTGGAGTTCCTGCAGGAGAGCGGCTTCGTGCATCGCGTTGCCAGCCAAAACGCGTTCATCGGCTGCGCGCACCCGGACGAGAGACATGACAGCCAACTGCTGATCTGCCGCAAATGCGGCACGGTCGCTGAAATCGAGAACGCGGAGGTGAGCACGGCGCTCGCCAAAGCGGCGCCGGGCTTCGCGGTGGAAAGCCGCATTGTCGAGATCAGCGGCGTGTGTCCGCACTGCAAGGACCACAGCCATGCATGACGCGCACCGCGCCGCGCCGCCGCTGGTCTCCTTACGCGATGTCTGCCTGATCCGCGACGGCGCACACATTCTCGATCGCGTGAGCCTGGAGGTGGGCGCGGGCGAAATCGTCACGCTGGTGGGTCAGAACGGCGCGGGCAAGTCATCCCTGGTGAAAGTGGCACTCGGGCTGCTGAAGGCGGATGCGGGCGAAGTCGTACGCAAGCCCGGCTTGCGCGTCGGCTATCAGCCGCAAAAGCTGGCGATGGATTCCGCCCTGCCCCTGACCGTGAGGCGCTTCCTCACCCTCACCCACAGCGCGCCGGCTTCGCGTATCAACGCGGTGCTGACGGAAGTGGGCATGGTGGAACTGAGCGGCGCGGACATCCACACGCTGTCCGGTGGTGAGCTGCAGCGGGTGATGCTGGCACGCGCGATGCTGCGGGAACCGGAATTGCTGGTGCTCGACGAGCCGACGCAGAATGTCGATATCACGGGCGCGGTGGATATCTACAAGGTGATCGTGAACTTGCGCGACCGCACCGGCTGCGGCGTGTTGCTGATCTCCCACGACCTCAATGTGGTGATGGCGCAGACCAACCGGGTCTACTGTCTGAACGGGCATATCTGTTGCTCCGGCCTGCCCGCCGATGTGAGCCGACATCCGGAATTCGTGCGCCTGTTCGGACCGGACGCGGCGGGCATGCTGACGATCTATCCGCACAGCCACGACCATGTGCATGGGCCGGGCGAGCATCATCACGATGCGCACGGGCACGATCACCACCATGGGCACGACCACGGAGGTCACCGCCATGGTTGATGACTTCATGGTGAACGCGATCCTGGCCGGGTGCGGCATCGCGTTTCTCGCCGGGCCGCTCGGCTGCGTGGTGGTGTGGCGGCGCATGGCCTATTTCGGGGACACGCTGTCCCACGCGGCGCTGATGGGTGTGGCGCTGGGAATCCTCGCGGGCATCGACGCCACGGTCGGCGTGGTCGCCACCGGCGTGACGGTCGCGCTGCTGCTGTTGGCGCTGCAGGGCCAGAAGCGGCTGGCGGCGGATACGCTGCTCGGCATCCTGTCGCACGCGGCGTTGTCCGTGGGCCTGATCGCCATCAGCTTCCTCGACACCGTGCGCGTCGATCTGATGGGATACCTGTTCGGCGACATCCTTGCCGTGTCGGAGCGCGACCTCGCGTGGATCTACGGCGGCGGCGTGGTGATCCTGGCCGCGCTCGCGGCGATCTGGCGGCCGCTGATCGCGCTCACCGTGCATGAGGACACCGCGATCGCCGAGGGAGTCGCGTCCTTGCGTACGCGCCTGACGTTCATGGTGCTGATCGCCTTCACGGTCGCGCTGGCGATGAAACTGGTCGGCGTGCTGCTGATCACGGCGCTGCTCATCATCCCGGCCGCCGCCGCCCGAGGCTTCGCGCGCAGCCCGGAGGCGATGGCCGCCGGCGCGGTGCTGGCGGGGCTGATCGCGGTGGGCGCCGGCCTGGCGGCGTCGCTGGCCTGGGATACGCCCTCGGGCCCGTCAATCGTGGCGGCGTCCGCGGCGCTTTTCGCCCTTACACTGGCTGTACGGGGCATCGTCCCGCAGGGCGCGCGGTAGTTCCGTCAGGCCCCATTCGACGCCATAATAGCGGTTCATGCATTCACCCCGGGCCAGCCTTCCAGATCCCGAGCCGTATCTCCTGGCGGTGGTGAGCCCGCACCCGGAACTCGCGCAGTTTCTTCACGACGCCCAATGGCTGGCGCGCGAACAGGGCCTTGGACTCGCGGTGGCCATGGAGACACGCGGCCGCCTGCGCCGATGGCTTCACGGCGAGGACCGCGAAGTGGCGCGCTTCGTCGGACGATGGGAAGTCGCCGCGACATCCTGGCGGACGACCGCGGACGTCGCCGGCATGCTGTCGCGCGGCGAAGCCAGCCGTCCCGCAAGCGTGGTGTTCGGCCCGATCCGCCAACTGCCGTGGCAGGCGGGACTGCTGCCGCGCGATTGCGGGCGCATCGCCCGTGCCGCGGGGGCCGCGGGCGTGCCGCTGCTGCACGAACTCGACGACGACATTCCCGGCCAGGACACCGGAACCATCTTCGGCCTGCACTGGCGGCTCGATCATGGGCGGCCGTGGACTTATGGCTATGCCTATACGGCGGTCGCCTCGGCGCTGGTCGGCACCTTCGTCGCGTGGCTCGCGCCTTATCTGCCGGCGACCAGCCTGGCCATCGTGTTCCTGACGGCGGTGGTCTACAGCGCATCGGCGTATGGGTTCGGCACGGCGGTGTTCGCGGCGTTGGTGAGTGTCGCACTCAACGCCATCATCTTCACGCCCAAGACCGCGCCGTCCATCGGCTGGGGATCGGCGGACGTACTGCTGTTCCTGCTGTTCCTGGTGATCGGCGCGATCACGTCGAGCCTCGCCGGCGGTTTGCGGCGCGCCGCGGCATCCGCCCAGCGCCAGGCGCGCGAGGCACGCGCCTTGTTCCAACTCACCCGCGAGATCGCCATCGCGGCCGACGCGCCGGACACCTTCAGCGCCATCGTGCGGCAATGCGACGAGGTGTTCTCCTGCCGATCTGTGCTGATGGCGCCGTTCCATTCCGGCGATATCGATGCGGTGCCGACGGAGCGCAGCCGCGCCGCCGCCTTGCAGGTGGCCTATCCGCCCGATGCGCACCTGACGCAGGACGAACTCGAAGCAGCGCGCTGGACGTTCACCCACGATATGCCGTCGGGGCGTTCCACGCCGGAGCGGCCGGATATCGACTCCCATGTCGTGCCGCTGGTGACGACCGACGGCATGGTGGCGGTGCTGGTGCTGCAGGACATTCCGGCGCGCGTCACCAATGCGGCGGGCTTCCGGCGCATCGTCGGCTCCATGTGCCGGCTCGCCGCGATCGCCGTGGAGCGGGCGCTGCGCAAGCAGGAGATCGAGGACGCGCGCGTGCTCTCGCAGACGGAAGGCCTGCGCTCCGCCCTGCTCTCCTCCATCAGCCACGACTTCGGCACGCCGTTGGCGTCCATCATCGGATCCGCGTCGAGCCTGCTGTCCTACGGCAAGACCTATGCGCCGGAGGTGACGCGCGAGCTTCTCACCACGATCCTGGAAGAAGCCGAACGCCTGGGCCGGTTCGTGAAGAACCTGATGCAGATGACGCGCCTGGAAGCGGGCGTGCTGGTGCCGCGTCTCGCCTGGGCGGACGTCGGCGACCTGATCGCCACCGCCATGGATGCGGCCCAGCGGCGCATGGCGCGGCACACCATCCAGGTCGAATCCGAGGAGCGCCTTCCGTTGCTGCACATCGACTTCGTGCTGATGGAAACCGTGATGGTGAACGTGCTGGAGAATGCGGCGAAGTATTCGCCCGCCGACACGGTCATCCTCGTGACCGCGCGCCAGGAAGGTGGCGACGTGACGATCGACGTCACCGACCAGGGGCGCGGCATCTCCGTGGAGGACCTGGGCGCGGTGTTCGACAAATTCTATCGCGCCAAGATGCGCGACCGTACGGTGCCGGGCACCGGCTTGGGGCTGGCGATCTGCAAAGGCATCGTCGAGGCCCATGGCGGCAGCATCGAAGCCTTGAGCCCGGGTCTGGGCCGGGGTACCACCATCCGCGTCCGGCTTCCCGTGAAGCAGCCTGACAGCGCCGACACGGCGGAGACCTGATGTCGACCCGCGAACCGACGACACCGAAGCCTGCGACGCCCGCGACCGGCACGACCTCCGGCCCCAAGGTGCTGATCGTGGACGACGAGCCGCAGATCCGCCGGTTCCTGCGCGCGAGCCTGCAGTCCCATGACTACGCCGTCATCGAGGCGGAGAACGGCAAGGAAGCCGTGCGCGCCTGCACCGTGCAGCGGCCCGACCTGGTGGTGCTCGACCTCGGTTTGCCGGACATGGACGGCATGGACGTGATCTCGCTCTTACGCGAGTGGTCGACGGTGCCGATCATCGTGCTTTCCATCCGCTCCGACGACGCCGACAAGATCGATGCGCTTGATCGCGGCGCCAACGACTACGTCACCAAGCCGTTCAGCATGGGCGAACTCCTGGCCCGCATGCGCGCGGCCTTGCGCCAGGGCGCGCGGGAGGCCGATAGCGATCCGGTGGTGACCGCCGGCGACATGTCGATCGATTTCGCCAAACGGCTGGTCACGCTGAACGGCAATCCGGTGAAGCTCTCGCGCAAGGAATACGATCTTCTGCGCATCCTCGCCTCGCATCCCAACAAGGTCGTGACGCATCAGCAGCTTCTGCAGGAAGTGTGGGGGCAGGCCTATGTGGAAGAGACGCAGTATCTGCGGGTCTACATCGGTCAGCTGCGCCAGAAGCTGGAGAAGGACCCCGCTTCGCCGCAGTGTCTTCTGACGGAGCCCGGTGTGGGCTATCGCTTCGTGGCCAACGCTTCGGCGTGAACGGCAAATCGATGGCGAAAGTTCTCGGGATCGTCGTTCTTCTCGCGCTCGCGGTCGGCGGCGGGCATTACCTCAATCATCGCGTCTACTGGGATCGCCTGATCGCCATTTCCGGCAACGGCGGCGCGGGCGACGTGGACATGTACGAGCCCACCGAACCGGTGGCCGGCGCGGATTGGACGCCGCTCGAGATCGTGCCGGAGGAACAGCGTACCATCCCGGCGGACGCACTGAAGGCCGCGGCGGACTACGCCGGCGGCAACGCCACCACGGCGCTGATGGTGTGGCACAAGGGCCAGCTCGAACTCGCGCAGTATTGGGGCGGGACGAAGCCGGACAGCCGCGTCAATTCCCGCAGTCTGCACAAGATGCTCGGTGGATTGACCATCGCCGCGGCGATCCAGCAGGGGCACATCAAGTCGGTCGATGATTCGGTCGCGGATTACATCACCGAGTGGCAGGGCACGCCCAAAGCCAAGATGACCATCCGCAACGTGCTGAATATGTCGAGCGGGCTGATGTGGTTCGGCGGCGGCGGCGGACCTTACGGCATCGGCTCGCGGCGCTACATCGACCCCGAATGGGAGAAGATCATCATCAACGACATCCCGCTCGAGTTCGAGCCGGGCAGCGCCTACGACTACAGCGACATCACCGCCGACCTGATGCCGATCATCATCAGCCGCGCGACCAAGCAGCGCTACATGACGTTCCTAGGCGACGCGGTGCTGAAGCCCATTGGTGCGCCGGGGGGCGACATCTGGGTGAACCGCATCGGCGGGTTTCCGCACGGCGGTTGCTGCTTGATGCTGCCGCCGGAAGCGTGGCTGCGCATCGGCTTGTTGGTGCTCAACAAGGGTCGCGTGGGCGAGCAGCAGATCCTGCCGCCAGGCTGGACCGACGAGATGGTGAAGGCCGGCCCTCACAATCCGCACTTTGGCCTGATGGTGTGGCGCGGACAGCCTTACGCGGAACGGCGGCTCTATCACCGCCCGAACTCGCCCACCAACGCGCGACCGCGCCCCGGCGCCTACGCGAGTGAGCCGTACCTGGCCGACGACATCTTCCTGTTCGACGGCATGGACGGGCAGATCGTTTACATCGTCCCGTCGCAGGACTTGATCGTGGTGCGCATGGGCCTGCGTCCGCCGCGCAACAACGCGGAGTGGGACAACAGCAAGCTGCCCAACATGGTTCTGCGGGCACTCGGCGCGCCGGAACCCACCCTCAAGTCGACCCCACAGCTGCCCCCGCGCGCGCCGTTGCAGATGACGTTCCTGGACAAGGCGATGGCGGAGTTCCGCTTCTGGCGACGGTGGACCGGCATCCGAAGCGTGACGCCGCCGACGTACCCAGCGTGGATCGACACACCCGGCGTAGTGAAGAGCACACCGGATGCATGGCCCGGCGATACGGTGAGCGCGCGCGATCTGGGCGCGGAAGGCCTGAAGAACGCGGTGGCCTATGCGGAGAAAACGCAGTCGCTGTCGTTGCTGATCTGGCGCAAGGGCGCGCTGCAGCATGCGCAGTATTGGAATGGCTTTGGGCCGGACGACCGCTCCGAGACTTACTCCATGGCCAAGTCGATCACCGCGCTGACGCTGGGGCTTGCGGTGGCCGATGGCAAGATCGCCGCGGTCGACGATCCGGCGGCGAAGTATCTGGCGGAGTGGCGCGGCACCGCCAAGGAACCCATCACCGTGCGCCAGCTGCTGACCCACACCAGCGGGCTGACCTTCATGGCCATGGATTACAGTCCCTGGCAGAAGCCGTGGAGCCACAATATCCGCACCTTGTTCGGACCGGACATCACAGCGTCGGTGTTGAGCTTCCCGGTCGACACCGTGGCGGGGGCGACATTCAACTACAACAACGCCAATTCCCAAACCTTGATGACGCTGATCGAACGCAGTACCGGCGAGCCCTATGCCGAGTACGTGTCGCGCAAGCTCTGGCAGCCGCTGGGCGCAGCACCAGCGCAACTGTGGCTCGACCGTCCGAACGGCACCCCGCGCGGCTTTGCCTACTTTCAGGCGCGGCCGCAGGATTGGCTGCGTGTGGGCGTGATGATCGCCCACGGCGGCGAATTCCAGGGCAAGCAGATCGTGCCTTCGGACTGGATCAAGCAGATGACCACGCCGTCGGAGCGCAATCCGAACTATGGCTTCCAGATGTGGCTAGGCTCACCCGCCAACGGCATACGCACCTACAACGTCAAATCACCGGGCGCAGCCAAACACGCCGCGCCCTACCTCGCCGGCGATGTGCAGTTCTTCGACGGCGGCGGCGGACACCGCGTGTACATCATCCCGTCGAGGGATCTGGTGATCGTACGCACCGGCGCGGTCAACCGCCCGGACTTCGATGATGCGGCATTGCCGAACGCGCTGCTGGCGGATTTGCCGGAGTAGCCATCCGAAGCCGATCCAAGCCATCGGAAGCGCCGATTTCCCTGAACAATCTTCAACTCCCGGCGTTGTACAGGCGATCGCACCGTGGCGCATGACGCCAGGGCGCCCCTTACTTGCCAGCATCCGGAATAACCGAGCGCTGTTCAAAACAGCACATCTGAGGCGTGCGAGGCTAATTAAGCTGGACTTGGATACTCTGCTCCAACGCATTCAGACGCTCAGTTGCCGCTGCCGGACCTCATGCCCTGGATAAGTTAGGGCAATCGCAACAACGGGCCGGCTGCCCCAGCGGAAAGATCCCACATGGCCATGATCCTGATCGTCGAAGACGACATTTTTATCCGCGGGTTGGCGGAGATGATGATTCAGGAGTGGGGCCACAAGACGCTCGTGGCGAGCGACGTGGAGGAAGCCCTCGCACATCTCCGCTCCCCGCAAACCATCGATGCGCTTTTTACCGACATCTATCTCAAGTCAGCGGTTCTCGGCGGCTGCGACGTGGCACGAGAAGCCCTCACGCTGCGCCCCGACTTGCGCGTGCTCTACACGACCGGCAACAGCGTCACCGAGAAGATGAGGGCGCAGTTTGTCGATGGCAGACATTTTTTGCGCAAGCCCTATACAGAAATTCAACTTCAACATTCCGTTGAAAACATGCTTGCCGCCTAGGACCGTTGCAATGACCGCCGACGCAATCGCGAGCGAGATTGTCGAAACCGTCCCCAGCGCGTTGATGATTCTCGACCGCAATCTGAACATCACCTCCGCCAATCGCGCCTTTTACCAGATTTTCCGCACAAGCCCCGCCGCGACCGAAGGCTGCCACATCTACGAATTGGGCAACGGGCAGTGGGATATTCCGGCAGTGCGCACCCTGCTGGAAAGCGTCATCCCGCAGCAGACCTTGGTGGAAAAATTCGAGGTCGAACATGACTTTCCCGTCATCGGCCGCCGCACCATGCTGGTCAACGCACGCCGGATCGAGAGGCCCGGCGAATTGGACGGAGCGATCTTGCTGGCCATCGAGGATGTCAGCGACGAACGCGCCGCACGCGGTGAACTCGAGCGCACGTGGCGCCTGACGCAAAGTATTGTCGACACCATCCGCGATCCAATGGTGGTGCTCGAGACCGACATGACGATCGTGACGGCGAGCAAGACCTTCTTGACGATTTTCGGAATCACAGAAGCCGAGACGCGCGGGCGGCGCCTGTCCGAGGTGGGGCAACGCCAGTGGGACGTTCCGGCCTTGCGCCATTTGATGGAGAAGGTGCTGCCGGAGAACAAGCCTATTGAAAGCTTTGAGATCGAGGACGATTTTCCCGGGCTTGGCCGCCGCGTTTTCAATCTGAATGCGCGGAAGATATTTCAGCCGGGAAACAATGCCCATCGCATGTTGCTGGTTTTTGAGGACATTACCGACCGCAAGCAGCGCGAGCGTGACGCTGAAATGCTGAAGAACGAGATTTCGCACCGGATCAAGAACAACCTGCAGATCATTGTCGGCCTCATCGGCTACGAAGCCAAATCGATGCCGAACGCGAATGTCGTGGGCTACAAAGCCATGCAAGCCCGCATCGGCGCGATTGCCGAACTGTACGACCTGATCTCTCACTCCGGCCGGACCGGAGCCATCACGGCCGACTCCTACCTGCGCGGAATCGCCAAGACGCTGTCGGCGACCCTGCTAGGAGAGGAATCGAACATACACATCGAGGTTGATGCCGAAGCCCTGGACATCGATCCGGATAAGGCCGTGCCGTTTGGCCTGCTGGTAAACGAGTTGGCGACGAATGCCGTCAAGCATGCCTTTCCCGATGGCATCGGACGTGTTGTGCTGAGCGTGAAGCAGGTCGGCGACAATATCGTTCTTTCCGTGAGCGACAATGGGATCGGCATCGTCGTCGACACGGCAGACGCGATTTCGGCAAAGGCACCGGAGAGACGCGGTCTCAACTACATCACGATCTTCGTCCGCCAACTCGGCGGGACGATGGCACCTGCTCCAGCCGAGGTTTCGGGAACGACCGTGACCATTCTGTTGCCCCGGCTCGGCGCGCCCAGCGCCAGCGGTCCGACGCGCGTCGCCGCTTGAGCCGGTGGGGATGGCGCCTCCAGAAGTAACGGGTCAACAATGACGAAATTTCAACATTCCCTGTCCGATGCGCTCGGTGCTCTCCAAGAGGAAACGCCGTCGCGCGCCGATTTCCCAATGCCGATCTGGCGTGAAAAGCACCTCCGTGCAGCGACGCGCGCCGCCGGCGTGGCACTGTGGTCGTGGAACGTAGATACCGATGCCATCACCATGGACGAGATGGCTTACGACCTTTGGGATGTTCCAAAGGATCCCCGGGAAATTTCGTTCGAGATATTGTCCCGGAATATCCATCCCGCCGATCTGGAGCGGGTGAGTTCGGCCTTCTCGGCAACGCGCGCCGTGATGGGTTCATATGACATCGATTTTCGGGTTCAAGTGGGAAGCGATATTCGTTGGATCTCGGCCCGGGGTCAGGGCGCGGACGCGGACATCGCCGATCGGATCATGTTCGGCATCTTCCTCGACGTCACGCAACGCAAGCAGGCCGAGGAGTCCAGCGACTTGCTCGCCGGCGAAATGAGCCACAGGGTGAAGAACCTCTTGCAGCTGGCAACAAGCCTTACGGAGATGACGTCGCGAGCGACAACGACAAAGGACGAGATGGTGCGCGACCTGACCCACCGGCTCTCGGCTCTCGGGCGCGCGCACGACCTCGTTCGTCCGGCACCGGGACGACAAAGTGAAGGGGCGCTTCTGGGCGACCTGCTCTCGGTACTCCTCGCGCCGTATGACGAGCAGGAGGCCAGCGTCCGGGTCCGCGTCTCAGTGCCCAAAATGCGCGTAGGCGAAGCGTCGAGTACGTCGCTCGCCCTGGTCATCCATGAATTGGCGACGAATTCAGCAAAATACGGCGCGTTATCCGCGGTGAGCGGAACGTTGGATGTCTCATGCAACGCTGAGGACGACGACATCATCGTCGTCACATGGGCCGAACGCGGCGGCCCACCCGTGGTGGCCCCCGTCGCCCTTTCGGGCTTCGGCAGCAAGTTGGTGCACAGGAGCATGTCGACCCAGCTGGGCGGCAGCATTGCATTCGACTGGGCGCAGGAAGGCGTGGTCGCCACTCTACGGATGAGCCGCAGCCGCTTAGTGAATTGAGCTAAGAAAAAACCCCGCAGCAAGGCTTGCTGCGGGGCTGAGTTACCACTGGTTGGCTGTTGGGGGGATGGGAGACGCCGGACCAGTGGGTTGGGTAAAGCTCTAGGCGATCGCGAGTTGCTCCATCGCCAGAGCGGATTTCAGATGCGCGCGGCCACGGCACAGGCGCGACTTCAAGGTGCCCACCGGCTCCTTCATCGCTTCGGCCATTTCCTGCTGCGAAGTCTCATGGATGCCCAGCACGACGATGGCCTGGCATTCGCTCGGCGCGAGGCTCTTGAGCGCCGTCATGGTCTCGTTGAGGAACACCCGGTCGATCTGGCAAGGCGCCTGGACGTGCACGCTTTCGTCGGCGGAGGCGACGTAGCGCATATCGAGCGCAGCGCGCCGCTTCTGGCTGACGAACAGGTTGCGCATGACGGTAAACAGCCAGGACTTCAGGCTCGAACCGTCGTTGAACAGGGCCTTCTTGCGCAGGGCGCGTTCAACGCAGTCCTGCACGAGGTCGTAGGCGTCGTCCTCGTTCCGCGTCAGTACACGCGCAAAACGGGTCAAGTCAGGAAGGAGTCTCTCCAGGTCGGTATGGAAGGCGCTCATTCTTTCCCTCTTTCCCCGGTTCTCCGGGCTTCGTGTCAGTTGCGGACCCAGTTCTTGGGTGCAATCGCGGCTACTCACGGGATGGAGCGTGGGGGAAAGGCGCGTAAAGGAGCGATGCGGATTTACGCGCGCGCGCATAAAGCCTTCATCAGGGGACGAATGGTCCGCTGCGGCTGGGGGACGGGCGATTACAGCCAATGCGCGTGGCGAACGGGTGAGCTACCCGTTGAATCTGTAGGATAAATGCCGGAATTATGGGCGCACGGACGCACCTGCCTGTGACCGGCAGCACGTGCTGGACGCATAAAATCTTCATAAAGATTACGTTTCGACCGCCAACGGTATTCAACACGAGGTTGGCAATCACAACGCCCGGGCGGCTCGGAATTTGCCCGTAGGACCCAACAACGCGTGTGCATGGGGTTTGTTGCGACGAATCGGCACAGAGTTAAAGAAAATCGGCGTCGTGATAAAAAAATCGCCCGACGCGCGAGGTGTTCGGCCCGTGGCCAACCATGAAGGTTGGGAGCGGCGCAGCAGAGGGATCAGCTATCACCTGCACGGGTAGATCGAGGGGGGACTTTATGCAGCGGTACGAGATCGGCGATCAAAAAGGCGCGGCGGCCATGCGCAAGGTGACTGCGCCTGAGCCATCTGCCGGCACCGGCCAGGTTCTTGTCCGCATCCGCGCGAACTCCCTGAACTACCGCGACGTGATGATGGCGAGCGGCGGGTTCGGTCCGAAGCCCGCGACCTTGGTGCCGGTGAGCGACGGCGCGGGCGAAGTCGCCGCTGTTGGGCCGGGTGTGAACGCGGTGAAGGTCGGCGACCGGGTTGTCATTGCCTTCAACGTGAAATGGATCGACGGCCCCTGGGGCCCACAGTGTTTCGGCGGAGATCTCGGCGGAGCAGCGGACGGCACGCTCGCGGAGTTCGGCGTGTTTCCGGAAGCGGCGCTGGTGCCGATCCCCGCGGACTGGACCTTCGAGGAAGCCGCTTGCCTGCCCTGCGCCGGCGTGACGGCGTGGAATGCGATCGTGGTCGCGGGTCAGGCGAAGCTCGGCGACACGGTGCTGCTGCAAGGCACCGGCGGCGTGTCGGTGTTCGGCGTGCAGATCGCCAAGATGATCGGCGCCACGGCGGTCATCACCTCGTCGAGCGACGACAAACTCGCGCGCGCCAAGAAACTCGGCGCGGATATCGGCGTGAACTACAAGACCAACCCGGACTGGCCCAAGGCCGTGGTGGAAGCCACCGGCGGCAGGGGCGCCGATGTCGTGGTCGAGACCGTGGGGCCGGGAAACCTGGATCGATCCTTCGCCGCGGCGGCCTTCAACGGGCGCATCGAATTGATTGGCGGATTCGAACAAGCCACCAAGCCGCCGGGGACCGTTCCCATAATCGCCAAGAACCTCACCCTGCGCGGCATCGCGGTGGGCAGCCGCCGAATGCTGGCGGACCTGCTGGCGCTCATGGCGCAGAAGAAACAGAAGCCGGTGATCGACGCGCGCATTCCGTTCGCGGACGCACCCAAGGCTTATGAATTGATGATCGGCCAGACGCATCTGGGTAAGATCGTCATCACGCATTGATTCGAGGACGAAAATGAAGACCTATCAAATCGGCGACCAGAAAGACCTTAGCTCGCTCACCCTCGCCGACCGGCCCACGCCGAAACCGGGCCCGGGAGAAGCGCTGGTGGCGATGCGCGCCGCGTCCTTGAACCACCGCGACCTCTTGATCCTGCGCAGCAAGTACGGCGCCGCGAAGCCTGCCACGCGCATTCCCCTCTCCGACGGCGCCGGCGACGTGATCGCGGTCGGCGCGGGCGTGACCAATGTGAAGGCGGGCGACCGGGTTTCGGGCATTCACTTCACGCCGTGGGTGGACGGTGCGTTCAGCCCGGCGTTCTTCGGCGGCGATCTCGGTGTGACCATCGACGGCTGGCTGACGGAGCAGGCGATCATCCCGGCCCAGGCCTTGGTGCCAATCCCGAAGGAGTTGACCTACATCGACGCGGCCTCGATGCCGGTCGCCGCAGGGACGGCTTGGCACGCGATCCACACTTTCGGTCAGGTCAAAGCCGGCGAGACCGTGCTGATGCTCGGTACCGGCGGCGTGTCGATTTTCGGATTGCAGATCGCGCGCATGAGCGGCGCACGTGTGGCCATCACCTCCTCCAGCGACGATAAACTCGCCATCTGCAAGAAGATGGGCGCGGATATCCTCATCAACTACAAGACCAATCCCGATTGGGAGAAGGCCGTGCTGGCCGCCACAGAGGGCCGCGGCGCCGACGTTGTGGTGGAGACCGGCGGCGGGACCGTCGCCAAGTCGATCGCCTGCACCGCGCCGATCGGACGCATTGGTTTGATCGGCGCCTTGAGCGCACCGGGCGATACACCCCCTGCCCTCGGCGCGCTGTTGGGCAAGAACATCACGATGAAGGGCATCACGTCGGGCAGCCGGCGCGCCTTCGCCGACCTGATGCGCGCCTTCGCCACCAACGGCGTGAAGCCGGTGATCGATAAGACGTTCCCGCTCGCCGAAGCGCCCGCAGCGTACGCCTACCTTGATACCGGCGCACACATCGGCAAGGTGATGATCAGCGCGTAACGCGTGAACGGGGATCGCACCCCGCAGGTTCCAGGCCGCAGCGCTCGACCGATGACGACAACTCAATCTCCGCAAGCGCGTCTGGCCGAAGCGTTCGCCTTCTTCGATCATAGCAACCCCGCGCACGCAGAACGGGCCTTTCAAGACATCCTGATCGACATTCCCAGCCTTCCCGAAGCGCGTTTCGGAGTGGCGTTGGCGCGCATGTCTCTGCGGGGCGAAACCATCCCGGGCGACGTGCTGGAACAGATCGCGCGCGTGGAACACGTCACCTTCGCCCCCGCACTGGTGGACGCCGGACGCTTGCTGACAAAATTTGGCGCATTCGCGTTGGGCGCGAGCGCCTTGCGCAAGGCGCAGCAATCCGCGCGCCTGGCGCCGGACGCGCTGAGCCGCTGCGCATTAGCGTTGGAGAATGCGGCGGAGGCGGAGAGTGCCGCGCGCGACGCCGTTGCTGCGGCCCCCCACGACATCGACGCGCGCTTTCAGCTGGGACGCGCGCTGTCCCGCCAGGGTAAATGGGAAGACGCCGCGGCGAACTATCGCGCCGTGCTGGACTCGAACGCGAAATACCCCTCGGCGGCGTCCTTCCTCGCGGAAGCGCTGTACGCCACCGGGCGGCTTCAGGACGCCGAAGCGATGGCGCGCGTCGCCATCGAACAGCACGGCAAGGACATTATCGCCCTGGGCGTCGCGGCAAAATGCGCGTTGGCGGCTGGACGGTATGCAGAGGCCGAGGACGCGATGCTCGTCTCCGTGCGGGCGCCGAATTTTTCCAATGCGCGCGCGAGCCTTTTCACCGCGCGGTCCGATGCGCATGAATACGGCAAGGAGCACGCAGCTGTCGTGCGCGCGTTCTGGCCGACCTACGGCGAAATCCTGCGCGGCCAGGGTTGGTATGAACAGGCCTTGGCCGAAGCGAAAAACCCGATCGCGGACGTGCCGGAACCGATGCGTCCTGAAGTGCGCAGCGTGGCGCGCACGTTTCCGGATCAGCCGAAGGTCACCCTGGTCACGTTCAGCGATGGCCTAAAATTCCGGATCGGTCAGGAGCGGGTTGCCGAGACCGCGCTGACAATCGGCGAGATCGACGAAGTTCTGCTCTGGACAGGGGACAGTCTCAAAGCGACGGCGTTCTATCGCGACCACGCGGCGCTCCTGAACTTGCGGCGCGGGTCGGGCTATTGGGCGTGGAAGCCGTTCCTGCTCTATAACGAACTGCTTCGGCGCGCCGACGGCGAGATCGTCGTCTACTACGACAGCGGTGACGGGCGGTACGCGTTCACCAAATCCATCCGCGACGTCGCCGCCTGGTGCCGGAACGACCGCCTCGGCGTCCTTCCCTGCACACTCATTCCCAGCGCGGGCAAGAACAAGATCTGGACGAAGCGCGACTGCTTCCAGCTCATGGACTGCGACAGCGCGGCCTACTGGGAGGCGCCGCAGGTGGTGGCGACATTCTCTGTGTGGCGGAATTCGCCGACCGCCCGCGACTTCGTGCGGCAGTGGATGGCCTATTGCCTCGATCCGCGGATCGTGACGGACTACCCCAATGTCCGCGGCCTGCCGAATGACCCCGATTTCATCGATCACCGGCATGACCAAAGCGTCCTGGCGAACCTGATCGTGCAGCGTGGTGTGACGATGCCAGTCTATGAGTCCAAGGACATCAATGGGCTTGCCGCCGCGTTCGCGGCCCCCCCGTAGCCTTGTTTCGGGCCGGACGCGGGAATTTCCACTCCCGTCACACTTTTTTCCTCGAGTCGCCTCTTACGTGTGCGAGTCGTTTTTAGGTCTTATTAAGGGTTGTAAACGACCCTTCCCCCGTGGCGTTAACGATTCGACGCCCTAGCGCCCCGGAGGGAGCAAATGAGCCCGAAGTGTTGGCCAGAACGGCCGGTTCTCCGACGGAAGTTGACGGTTCGTGTTAGCGCTTCTTACCGAAGCGTTGATCGTCATGGCTCCCGCGCTGGCGGAGAACATCTTCGTGCGACCCATTGTTTGGACCAATTCGACAGCCGCCCGTTCCTTGAGCCGCCCCCTCCCCCAGGTTCATGCACCGGCGACTGGCGGATCGGGAGGCCGCGACACCTCCCGTTTAACCGGCGACGCCCTGCCGAACCCCGCGGCAGCGCGGCCCATCGCCGGCGTTACCGAACCCGGACTGAAGGTTTCCGTTCCCCGCCCCGCCAATGGCTCCCCCGCACCTGGCTTGGGCCCAACGGATCCTTCGGTTCGGGATCGGATCTCCTCAACTAGGCGAACCGCCCATGACGCTAGGCAATCGCCGCGCGATATACCGCGCTCGCAATAACTTCTACGGAATTGCACGTCTGTTCGGCTTGGCGGCAGTGCTGGCGTTGATGGGACTGATCACCCTGATCGCCCGCGAAATCCTGGGCCGCTGAAAGCCGACCCCAGCGATGCAGGCCCCATGCAAGGTCCGCATGGCTGGCCTCTAGCTTTCGCGCTGCTGCGGTGCAACCACAGGATTATCGTCCGCCCGCTTTTCCGCAACGGCCCTTAGGCCCTCCCATGGATGTCCGCGAACCAGCGGCCGCCTGTCTCGCCGATCAGCTGCCCCGACGCCCCACCACGCTTGGACAGGATGGCCGCCGTGCCGGCTTGTTCCTCGGCGCGGTGGGCGTGGTCTACGGCGACGTCGGCACCAGCCCGCTCTACACCCTGCGCGAGGCGTTCGGCGCGACCGGGGAGTTGCCGGTAACCCCTGAGAATGTGCTCGGCATTCTATCGCTGATCTTCTGGTCGATCCTGATCGTGGTGACGGTCAAGTACGTCAGCCTGATCCTGCGCGCGGACAACCGCGGCGAAGGCGGCGTGATGGCGCTGACCTCTCTGGTGCTTGAAACGGTCGGGCCGGAGTCCAAGTGGCGTAACCGCCTCCTGACCCTCGGCTTGATCGGCGCGGCGCTCTTCTATGGCGACGCCATCATCACGCCGGCGATCTCGGTCTTGAGCGCCGTCGAAGGCCTCGAGGTGGCGACGCCTCTGCTGAAGCCATATGTGCTGCCGATCTCGATCACGGTGCTGGTGGCGCTGTTCATGATCCAGAGCCGCGGCACAGGCCGGGTCGGCGCGCTATTCGGGCCGGTGATGGTCCTGTGGTTCCTTAGCTTGGGCGCACTGGGCGTGTGGGGAATCATCTCCCATCCGTCGGTACTGATGGCGATCGACCCGCGCGCGGCGATCGCGTTCGCCGTCGCCCATCCGGGAATATCGCTATTGCCGCCGCTCGGCGCGGTCGTGCTTGCGCTGACAGGCTCCGAGGCGATCTACGCCGACATGGGCCACTTCGGCCGTTTGCCGATCCAGCGCGCGTGGTACACGCTCGTGATGCCGGCGTTGCTGCTGAATTACTTCGGGCAGGGCGCCCTGATCCTGAGCAAGCCCGCGGCAGCATCCGCGCCGTTCTTTCTGCTGGCGCCGGAGTGGCTGCTTTATCCGCTGGTCGCGTTGGCAACCTGCGCGACGGTGATCGCCTCGCAAGCGGTGATCTCCGCGGCATTCTCCCTCACGCACCAGGCGCTGCTGCTCGGCTATCTGCCGCGCCTGCCGTTCCGGCACACCTCCGCCACCGAAGCCGGTCAGATCTACATACCTCATGTGAACTGGCTACTGATGGTCGCCGTGATCGGTACGGTGCTGGGATTCAAGACGTCCGGTGCGCTCGCGAGCGCTTATGGCATCGCCGTCACCGGCACCATGATCGTCGCAACAATCCTGCTGTATCGCGTTGCCCGTTGGCATTGGAGCTGGCCGCGCTGGGCCGTGATGCCTTTTATCGGCGCCATCCTGCTGCTCGACGCTGCGTTCTTTGGGGCATGCTTGACCAAGGTCCACCATGGCGGTTGGTTCCCGCTGCTGGTCGGCTTCGGAATCTTCGCAATGTTCCAATCCTGGCGCGACGGCCGCAAGCTCCTGATGCAAAGCCGCGAAGACGCGAGTCTCTCCCTACAGTCTTTCCTGGCGCGGTTGTCCAAGACAAAGGCGGAGCGCATCTCCGGCACGGCGGTGTTCATGACCGCCTCCGGGGACGGCGTGCCGCAGGCGCTGCTGCATAACCTCAAGCACAACAAAGTCATCCACGAGCGCGTGGTGCTGCTGACGCTGATCACCGAGCCCGTGCCGTGGTCTTCTTCAACGAAGCGCATCGACGTGACGACCTACCCGCACGCCTTCTTCCGCGTGACCGCCCGCTACGGGTTCATGGAATCGCCAGACGTGCCGGCGGTCCTGGCGGCGTGCGCTCCGCTCGGCCTGTCGTTCAACATGATGGAGACGTCGTTCTTTCTCGGCCGCGACAGTCTGGTACCCGCGCAGAAATGCCCGATGCCGCGCTGGCGCGAGCGGCTGTTCCTGTGGCTGTGGAAGAATGCCTCGAGCGCCACGGAATTCTTCCGCCTGCCGCCGAACCGTGTTGTCGAGATGGGCAGCCAGACCGAGATTTAGGCGCGTTCCGCGCGCCGTTTGATCGAGGCCAGCAGGCGGCGCCGGATCAATCCCGAGGGCAAGCGGATCACCAGCCAATACCAGCGGAACCATGCGAGCGACTCCGCATCGGTGCAAAGCACGCGGGTTTCGGTTTCCACGAGCACGGTCCGCTCCCGCGGCGTGAGGTGGAAACTCCACGCCAATTTGAAGCAAGCCGGGCCGTTGAAGGCGATGAAGTCATCCGCCGTCGTCGCGGCGATTTGAGTGCGATCGATGCGGCCGCCGATCATGCCCCGGAGCAAGTCCGTCGGTGGCTGTTCATGCAACTGCAGAAAATCCCGCACACTCATGGGCCGGTCAGGGACGTTTGGCAGGATCACGCGCGCCGGAATGCGCCACAATGCCATCAAGCCCCGGGCGATCGATGAATCGGCCAGATCCATCGCCGCGACCGCCGCATAGACTTCCGCAACCGGCGCGGACACATGGATGCGGTGGCGTTCCACGAACTGGTAGCGCGGCAGCAGGCGTTCCAGGGCGGCGGACATAGCGCTATACTCGGACCTCAACACAGGAGCCGCCCATGAAGCCCGAAACGCCGTTCAAGCGCCAGCCCCGCGAAGCGCTGCCCGCAAACATGCAAACAGCGCACGACCGCTCCATGGAACTGCACGGCGACGCGACGTTCGTGGAGGTGCTGGGCAATGTCCCGCGCATGTTCGATTGGTACATGGACGATTTTTACAAGAAGGTCTTCTACGGCTCGAAAATCCCCAAGCGCATCGTGGAACTGGTGCGCCTGCGGCTCGCGAACATCCACGGCTGCGCCATGTGCAACCGCGCAGACAAAATCGGCGCCAAGGCTGCCGGCGTGAGCGATGCGGAGATCGAGGCGCTGCCGAATTACGAGACCGGGCCGTTCAGCGAGGCCGAGAAGGCCGCCCTCGCGCTGGCCGATGTGATGGTGCTCACCAATCCCAAGGGCATGGTGACGCCGGAGTTGCATGCGCGGGCCAAGCAGCACTTCACCGATGGCGAGATGGTGGAACTCGGCATGATCATGGCGGTGCTGTGCGGTATGGCGAAGTTCATCTTCGCCTATGACCTGGTGGAGAAAGAGGATTACTGCCCGTTCATCCCCGCCAAACAGGCGGCGGAATAGCCTTAAGCCTTCACGCGGGCTTCGAGTTCTTCGGGATCCTGCGGCTTCAACAAATGCAGCGGTCCGACGCGGGCCAGTTGCGGCCACACGACCGCGACCATGATCACCACCGCGACGGTACCAATCCCGCCACCGACCACGGAGACGATGGGCCCGAACAGCGCCGCCGTCGTGCCGCTCTCGAACATGCCGAATTCATTCGAGAACCCGATGAAAAGGTAGTTGATCGCCGAGACGCGGCCGCGGAGGCGATCCGGTGTGATGACCTGTTCCAGCGTGGAACGGATAACCATGCTGACGGAATCGAACATGCCGGTCAGGAATAGGCACGCCATCGAGAGGTAAAAATTCGTCGACAGGCCAAAGCCCACGGTCGCAACGCCGAACCCAGCCACGACGACCAGAAGCACGCGGCCTGGATGTTTCCACGGCGGCAGGCGCGTGACCATGAGTGCCATCAGAAGGGCCCCAAACGACGGCGCCGCGCGCAGCCAGCCGAGTCCGACGGGGCCGACGTGGAGGATGTCTTTCGCAAAGATCGGCAACAGCGCGACCGCGCCCCCGAGCAGGACCGCGAAAAGATCGAGTGTGATGGCGGAAAGGAAGAGCGGGTTCCGCCGCACGAACCGGAAACCCGCGAAAATCTGCGCGGGCGTGCGGCGGCTTTCCGGATCCGACGGTTGCGGCGGGACTTTGGGCACCAAGAGCAGCAATCCCATCACCGCGAACTGGGTGAATGCCGCGAAGGCATAGGCGCCGGTCGCGCCGCCGGTGAAGGCAATGATCGCACCGCCCAACGCCGGGCCGCCTACTGACGCAAGCTGCACCGCCGAACTGACCCAGGCATTGGCGTTGGCGAACTCCTCCGGCTTTAAGAGCTGCGGCAGGATCGTCCCCATGGACGGCTGCGCGAATGCCCGCGCCGTGCCCACCAACACCAGCATCGCGAAGATCACTTCAACCGGCGCGGCTGTCATCGACACCGCCGTAAGTCCGATCGCAGCCAGGGCAAGGACGGCGTGCGCGAACATTCCGACGTTGCGGCGCGGAAAGCGGTCAACCACGTTGCCGGTCACGACCAGCAACAACAGGACCGGCGCGATCTCGAACAGACCTGTGAGCCCAAGGGCCCAGGCGCTGTTGGTGCGCTCATAGAGCTGCCAGCCGACGGCGACGGAAAGAATGGTCTGACCGGTCAGGGAGAAAAAGCGGGCGACGGCAAAGGCACGAACGAACGGATGCCGCAGAGCGGCATAAGCATCAACGCGATTCATGTGGGAATTCTGAATTGCAACGAGTCACGGGCCTATCCTGCGTGATTTGACAGCAGGAGGCCAGTTCTACGCTATTCCGCGGCGGCGCGCGGCGGCTCTTCGGCCACCGGCCGGTGCGTGATCGCCTTCGCCGACGGCGGGAGCGCCGCCGCATCGCGCTTCGGGAACTTGAGTTCGACCCGCAGGCCCGGGTGGTTGTCGAGCAATGTCAAATCGAGGCCATGGGACTTCGCCACGGCGGACACCAAGCTCAATCCCAAGCCGCTGCCCGGTGACGTGCGGCTCTGTTCGAGGCGGAACAATCGCTCCAGCACCTTGCCCTTGAATTCTTCCGGAATCCCCGAGCCGGTGTCGGAGATCACAAACATCGGGTGGCCGCCGCGCTCGGTCACGCAAAGCGTCACGCTACCGGCCGCCGTGTATTTAATCGCGTTGTCGACGAGGTTCGCGACGGCCTGCGCCACGAGATGCCGATCACCACGGGCGATCAGGCCCGGACGGATGTCGGTGACGAAGCCGATGTCCTTCTCTTCCGCCAGCGGCCCATAAAGATCGGCAACGTCCTCGGCGATACTGGCAAGGTCGAGATCGACGAAAGACTTCTGCGAGCCGGCTTCGGCGCGCGCGATCCGCAACAGTGAATTGAAGGTGCCGAGGAGGCTGTCGGCGTCGGAAATTGCCCCTTCGATGGCGTCGCGGCTTTCCGGATCCGCGACCTTGCGCGCGGCGCTCTCGAGCCGGCTGCGAAGCCGGGTCAACGGCGTCCGCAGGTCGTGCGCCACGTTGTCCGACACCTGCTGCATGCCGCGCATCAGCCGTTCGATCTGGTCCAGCATGGCGTTGATACTGTCGCTCAGCTGGCTGATCTCATCGTTGCGGTTCGTCACCGGCACGCGCTGCGACAACTCGCCCGACATGATGCGCCGGCATGTGCGGCTGATGGATTCGACGCGTCGCATAATGGTGCGGCTGAAGATGAAGCCGCCGATCAGGCCGATGGCGGCGGTGAACGCGAGGCCAATGTTCAGCGATTTCAGCAACTGCTCGCGAAAGTGCTGCGAGTTACGCACATCGCGCCCCACCAGCAACTTGGCATCGCCGGGGACGGCGAACTGCATGCCCCGCGCCTCGCCGAATTGCTCATCGGAATTGGCGGGATCGCGGATGGTGAACGTGACCCAAATGTCGTCGGGCCTTTGCTTCACGTTGGGCCAGTTCTGGAGATTGCCCGCGAGTGTGTTGCCGAACTGGTCGACCAGCAAATAGATACCGTCGGTACGGGTGCCCGGCGCGACATAGCGGTTCACCGCCATGATGAGCCCGGGCAGGCCGGAGCGATCATAGGCATCCCGGAAACCCGTGACGTCGGCCTGGATCGCGGCTTCGACCTGCTGATCGGCGTAGCGCGCCGTTGTCCAGAAGACGAAATAGAACAGACCGCCGACCGACAGCATGAACACGAACGTGTAGATCATCACCATCCGGAAGGTGATCGAGCTGAAGACGCGGATCAACTTGGAGGATGATGCCCGGGCCATCGTGCAGCGACCCGCTTAGCCGGCGGGATCGAGCTTGTAGCCCGCGCCGCGCACGGTCTGAAGGATCGCGGTATCGAACGGCTTGTCGATCTTCTGACGCAGGCGGCTGATGTGCACGTCGATCACGTTGGTTTGCGGATCGAAATGATACTCCCACACGTTCTCGAGCAGCATGGTGCGGGTGACCACCTGGCCGGCATGCCGCATCAAGTACTCGAGCAGGCGGAACTCGCGCGGATGCAGATACACGCGCTTGCCCTGGCGCGTGACTTTGCGCGCGAGCAGATCCATTTCGAGATCGCCGACCTTGAGATTGGTGTTTTCTTGACCGGGGCCGGCGCGGCGCAAAAGCGCCTCGAGCCGGGCGAGCAATTCCGAGAATGCGAAGGGCTTTACAAGGTAATCGTCGCCGCCCGCCTTCAGGCCGGAGACACGATCCTCCACGTCGCCAAGCGCGCTGAGGAACAGGACCGGCGTGGCGATGCTGTTCTTACGGACCATCTCGACAATGGAGAGACCGTCGGGACCGGGCAGCATCCGGTCGACGATCATCGCGTCATAGGTCTCGCCAAGCGCGAGAGACAGCCCCTCGCGGCCGTCGGCCGCGTGATCGACGCTGTAACCGTGCTCGCGCAAACCCTTGATGAGATAATCCGCGGCGTCGCGGTCGTCCTCGATAACTAGAATACGCATGAGGTGGGCGGCATCCTCGTTCTGCGGAGCGGACACAGACTTTGGCACCACCGAGGCGACGGGCGGCGCGGAAACTATAGTCATAAGGGGCGTATCCTCTGCTGCATATGGGGAGCGTTCGACCCACCGCCTTATTGTAATCAGTCGGGATTACGCGCCCTTAACGGCTGGCTTAATTTCCTGTCAGACGGGCCCTTCCGGGCGCGAAAACGGGCGTTCCGGACGTTTTTCGGCGTGATCGGGTGCGCCGGATTTCCCCTATAGCGGGCGTCTGAAGGTTTCACGCCGGCAAGCGCCGCGCCATAATTTGGCCCCCAAATGCGAGTATCAATTCAAGCAGTTACGATTCGTTCTGAGGAGATCCCGTCATGCGGACGGTCGCTATTTTCACCCCCCGGACCCTGCGCGCCCTGATAACCGCGGCACTCGCGGTGCTGGCCATTATCGGCATCGGCCTTGTCAGCGCGCCCAAGGCCGAAGCGCGCACCGACGTTTCCATCGGCATCGGCGTCGGGGCCGCGCCCTATTACTACCGCCAACGCCCTTATTGGAACCGGCCCTACTGGGGTCCGCGTCCATACTGGTATGGCGCGCGCTGGTACCGTCCCTATAGCTATTGGGGCCCGGGGTTCAACTTCTACGCTTCGTTCCCGATGTATCAGTCCTGGCCGGATCGCGTGCGCACCTATCACCGCGACGCCTTCAGCGCGGCCTTGGCCGGGCCGATCGGCGAGACTTACGGCTGGGATGACGGCTACGACAATGGCGCGGTGACGGCCGTGCGCGATGGCCATTCGGGCGACAAATACTGCCGCGAGTTCCGCCAGGAAGTCAGCATCGCCGGCCGGCTTGAAAACGCCTATGGCGCCGCCTGCCGGGACCATGACGGCAGTTGGCATATCGTCCCGAACAACCCGTAGTTCACGGCCCGCCAGTGGCCGCGCTTACCGGAAGCGCGGTATACTGGGGGCATGGGGGACTTCGTTCGCATCGCATTGATCGGGCTGATTGCGGCCGCGCTGAGCGGCTGCGGCATCGCCACACAAACCGCTGGCGCGGCCTCCGCGGCGATCCTGGCGCCTGCAGCGAACATCATGGCCGGCGCCAACATGGGCCTGAAGACGATCGATCACACCGCCACGACAATCGCCGCATCGAGCAAGACAACGTCCACGACGATTGCCCAAACCTCCCGCAACTTCCGTAACGTGCAGACTGCGGCCGTGAAGCCGCGCTACGTGAAGCCGCCGAAGGTCAAGCCGCTGTCGCAGAAAACCAAGGATGCGATCGAGAAAGGCAAGAACGCGCCGCAGCAGGACATCCAGGTACTGCCCGATGAAGCCATGGCCAAATTGTCGGAAGACCAGCGCGGCTTACAGAATGCGGCACAGAAGGCGGCGCTGACCGCGCCGGTGGGCGAGACGATCTTCTGGGTGCTGGAAGACCGCAAGGGTCACGTGGTCGCCAAGGACGAGCACAAGTACGGCGCGACGCTCTGCCGCACGTTCGAACAGGCCGTCACCATCGACGGCACCGACTACGACGGCCACGCCAACGCTTGCCTCGATGAAGACAGCGGCAAGTGGCAGAAGGCGTTTTAGCCTAATCTGCGCGCCGACACCGCCAGGCCCATGCCGCCGCCGATGCCCAACGTCGCAAGTCCGAAACTGGCTTCGTCGCGGCGCACCATTTCCGTGAAAAGGCGCGTCATCAGGATCGCACCGGACGCCCCGTAGGGATGGCCCAGCGCGATGGCGCCGCCGCCGCGGTTGACCTGATCCTCCATCATGTCGAGCTGATCGAGACACGCCAGCACCTGCGCGGCAAAGGCCTCGTTGAACTCGACGATGTCGACATCGGAGATGGACGACTTGGTGCGCGCGAACAGCTTCTGGACCGCGGGCACCGGGCCGATGCCGAGCAGGTTGGGATCCACGCCGGCGACGGCGGAGTCCACGATCCACAGCCCGTCCCGGAGTCCCATCTTCTGGAAGCGGGCGTAGGACACGATCGCCACCGCAGCGGCGCCGTCGTTGATCGGGCACGCATTCCCGGCGGTCACCGTGCCGTCCGCCGTGAACACCGGCTTGAGTGCGGCGAGCTTCTCGATCGATGTATCCGCGCGGGGACATTCGTCCACGCTGAGTGCGCCGTCCGCCCCGGTGAGCGGAACGATTTCGGCGGCGAAGCGCCCTTCCTTCTGGGCGGAGATTGCCTTGCGGTGACTGCGTAGCGAAAAGGCATCCTGGCGGGCGCGGGTGATGCCGTATTTGCGCGCGACATTCTCCGCCGCCTCGCCCATGTCCGGATCGCCGACAAAGTCCGGTGAAAAACGCGCACGTGTGTAGGGTTTCGGCGGCATGCCATCGTCGGATGCGCCATAGCGCAGCGGTGCGGTGGAGCAACTCTCCACGCCACCGGCGAGATAGACTTCCCCTGCCCCAGCTTCGATCAGCCGTGCCGCCGTGGCGATGGCTTCCAGGCCGGAGCCGCACTGACGATCCACCGTCATCCCCGGCACGCTGACCGGAAAGCCCGCCGCAAGCGCAGAGAGCCGCGCCGGATTGCCGCCGGGACCGGCGGCATTACCCAGGATCACATCGTCGACAGCATCGGCGGTGAGACCGGAATCCGCCAGCAAGGCTTTCAACACGGGCGCCGCGAGCGCATCCACTTGCAGTCGGCGCAACGCCCCGCGCACCCGGCCGATGGGCGTGCGCCGGGCGGCGATCACGATGGCGCTGCGGGCGTGGGGTCCGCTCACGTCAATCTCTCCAAAGTGGGCAGCATGTCGAACAAGCGTGCACGGGCGATCTTGCCGCTGGACGTACGTGGCAGGGATGCGGCGCGTCGCCAATCGCGCGGCAGCTTGGTCCGGGGCAAGGCCGCGAGGCAAGCAGCCTCGAGCGCCGCGCGCGGAACATCCCCCTCGATCACGGCGCAGATGCGATGGCCCCAACGGGGATCGGGCACGCCCAACACCGCAACTCCGCTGACCCCCGGTATCGCGGCGAGCACTTGCTCGATCTCCGCCGGATAGATGTTGTGGCCCCCGCTGATCAGCATGTCGCCTTCGCGACCGGCCAGGAACAGGAAGCCGTGCGCGTCGAGATGGCCGCGATCCCCTACGGTCGCCCATGCCGGATCGGCGGGATCGGTGCGGAAGCCGCCGACCGCGTCCGTGTCCACATAGCCGCCGCTCAGCATCGCACTTTTGACCCATACGGTGCCGAGTTCACCCGCGGCGGCGGACGACCCATCGTCGCGGCGCACGGCAAGATCGACACCATGGAAGGCGCGGCCCACGGACTCCGGGGGCGCGGTATCGGCGGGTGTCGCGACGGAGACGAAGCTGAGTTCGGAGGCACCGTAGTACTCGAACAGGCGCGCGGCGAGGTAACGCGTCGGCAAGCGTCCCCGCAGACCCGGTGTCAGTTTCGCGCCGGCGCTGATGAAGGTGATAGGTCGGGAGATGGCTACCGGCGTCGCACTGACGAGAAGATCGAACATGGACGGGACACCGACCAAACAATCGACCTCGCCGTTACCGATCAGCGCGGCGCAGGCCGCGGCGTCGAATTGGGATTGCAGGACGATGGTGCCGCCGGCTTCGAGAGTCTCGACCGCCGTGTAGAGGGTGAGACTGTGGCTCACCGGTCCCGGCGCGAGCACCCGGCCCGACGCCGTAGGCCCGAACTCCGCGCGCGCGGCAGCGAAGGTCGCGCGCCATGAGCCATGGGTGCGGATGAAGCCCTTGGGAACGCCGGTCGTGCCCGAGGTGAAGCCGATGAAAAACGGACTGTCCGCCGTGGGCGACGTTCCCTTGCCCGTCGCTGTCGGCATGCCGCCGTCGATTACCAGATCGGGCTTGTGGCGGGCGAGGACCCTCTCGCGCAAGTCCGCCGGCCAACTTGGATCAAGCGCTAGAACGATTGCGCCCGCACGCACCGCGCCGAGAAAGATCGCGAGCGTGCGGGGCGCATTGTGCATTGTGACGGCAACCCGATGCGCGTCGCCGACAGCCCCGCACCAGCGTTCTACTTCCGCGGCAAGCTGCGCATAAGTCAGCGTCTCATCGCCGCGACGAACCGCCGGTTTGTCCGGCGTGCGTACCGCCACCGCCATGACGCCATCGGAGATGATCACGGTTGCAGCGCCGGATAGCCGCGCCGCACGACGCCGGCGATGAGCGCGGCCAGAACCGCTTTCACGATGTCGCCCGGCAGGAAGACCGCGGAACCGATCGCGGCTTGCGCCAGCGTGAGGCCGCCCACCATCGCCATCCACGGAATCCCGAACGCGTAGATCACACCGATCCCGCCCAGCAGCGCGCCGGCGAACCCGCGGGCGAAAGTATACATCGGCCAGATGCGCCGCGACGCCCAGCCGGTCGCCGCCGCGGCGAAGGGATAGCCGATCAGAAAGCCGGCGCTAGGTCCCGCGAACACGCTCAAGCCGCCCCGCCCGCCAGCTAGAAGGGGAAATCCAAGCGCGACGAGAATCAGGAATAGCGCGAGCGCCTCCGCCCCGCGCCGAGGTCCGAGCAGCAAGCCGGCCAACATCACGCCAAGGGTCTGCGCCGTGATCGGGACCGGCAGCATCGGGATCGGGATCGCCGGCAACACGCCGAGCGCCGCGACGATGGCGGCAAACACAGCCACCCGCACGGGCCCGCGCAAACTTTCCGAGGCGGCCCTCATCGCGGCGACCATCCGCGCGAGGCGAGCGCCTCGGCCACGTCGTCACCCTCGCGCAGGGCGCGGATCAGCATGGGCACCACGGCCGCGACAGGTGAATGCTCGAGCCCGCGCGCGCGCTGGGCCTCGCGCACCTCTGCGCCGATGCGGAACAGCGCCGGCAGGAAGCGGATCGCGAGCACGGTGAGGAACGCGATCTGTTCCGCGTTCACGCCCACGGGTCGCAAAGGGGCGAGACCGCGTTCGAGGGTGTCCAGCATGTCGCTGACCTTGGTGGTCGCGGAGACCAGGGCCGCCGCGGCGACCAGCACCGCGAGTTTGGCGACGAGAAGTCCGGCGACGCTCGCATCCCGCAGCCAGACTTGCGCAAGGAAGATCACGATCAGGATCACGGCCATGGGCTTGAGGGATTGGACCAGCGGCCGCGTGCCGATGCCCCCGCGATACCACGCCGCCGCGACGATGACCGCGACGACCGCCAGTGCCTTCACGCCTCCGGCCGCGACGATCACCGCGGTGATCGCGAGGAAGGCGAGTTTCGCCGCGGCGGACAAGCGATGCACCGGGCTCTCGCCCGGGATGTAGACCGCGCGCATCATGTGGAAGCCGCCACATAGCGCGCGATGATGTCCGCCGCGGGGCCGTCCTCGGTGACGTGGCCGTCGGCCAGCAGGATCGCCCGATCGAAACCGTCGAGGAGATCGACGTGATGGGTGACCACGATCACCTGTTGTGGCAGGCCGGCGAGCAACCGCATGAAGGTCCGCGCCCGGCGCAGATCGAGCATGGCGGTCGGCTCGTCACAGATGAGAATTTCCGGCGACAGCACCAGGGCGCCCGCCAACGCGACCAATTGCTTTTCGCCCCCGGACAGTTCCGCGCAGGCGCGATCCTTCAGTGCTGAGGCGCCAAGCTGCTGCAATGTCGCGGCGACGCGCCCGTCGCGTTCGCCGGCCGGTACGCCGTGAGCCTTCAGGCCAAAGGCAAGGTCCTCGGCCACGGTGGGCATGACCAGCTGATTGTCCGGATTCTGGAACACGAAGCCGACGCGGCGGCGGATTTGGGCGCCGTCGCGGGCCGTGTCGAGACCGAACACAGTGACCCGCCCAACCGTCGGAATGATGAGTCCGTTCAAGAGGCGCGCGAAGGTACTCTTGCCAGAGCCATTGTCGCCGATGATGGCAATGCGGCGTTCGGACAAGACATTGCTGACGCCGGCCAGGGCCGAGCGCTCGGCATAGCGTACCGTGACGTTCTCGAGTTGGATCACGGCCTGGCTGTCACGAGGAATGTGCTGCCAGGCGCTGTGGGTAGGCCGCGTGTGTCGGCGTAAAACTTCTGCGCCGCATCGGCGCTGGGGGCGGCGCGCACGATGACGTCGAAACTGCCGTCGCCTTCAAGCCGTGGAATCTCGATGCTGCGGGCGCGCGCCAGCGTGGTCAGCCCAGCCGCCCGCGCCATGGAGTCCTTGGCGTTGAGGGTGCGCTCGAATTCCTCGCGGTTGGCGACACTGACAACACTGACGAGATAGGCCGCCGAGCCGTCTGGCGGCGCGGCCCGGCCGGGCACCGCGAACACCTCGAAGTTTCCGGCGCCGACGCGCAGCGTTTTCGCCTTCGTATACTCGGGCGAGCGCCAGAAAGCCGAGATCGATGCGAGTTCGGGAAACTTCGCGAGCACGAGGGAGCGGCCGGTCCACGCGCCGCCGAGGCATTCCACACCGCGGCCGGGGCCGCCCATGCCGAGATAGCTGCCGTGATGCGCCTTGTAGATCGGCGGCAGGGTGGCGCTGTAGTCCGCCATCTTGCTCAGGTCGAGGACCTGTCCCACCACCAGGAGATAACCGGGCTGGGTCATTGGACCTCCGGATCATGACGAAGCGGGACAGATGTGGTCCAATGCGCCCGCGTTGTCAACGCGAGGCCCCTTCCGACCATGCTTTATGCTTTGATTTCCCCCGCGAAACGGCTCGATTTCAAGCCGCAGCCGGGCATTAAGACCACCCAGCCCGCGTTGCTCAAGGACACGGCGATTCTGGCTGAGCGCACAAGAGCGCTTTCGAAGACGCAGATCCAGAAGCTGATGGAGATCAGCCCGGCATTGGCGCAACTCAACTACGACCGCTATCAGACGTTCGATCCGGCCAACAAGATCGAGACCAAGGCGGCGATCTACACCTTCGCCGGCGACGTCTACATGGGCCTCGTGGCGAAGACCATGAGCAAGGAAGACGTCGCCTACGCGCAGGATCATCTCGGCATCCTGTCGGGCTTGTATGGTCTCCTGCGGCCCTTGGACGCGATCCAAGCGTACCGTCTGGAGATGGGAAGCGAGTTGAAGAATGTACGCGGCAAAAATCTGCACGCCTTCTGGCGCGAACGCCTCACAGAGCATCTCAATGCGATGGTCGGTAAGCTAAAGAACCCGACCATCGTCAATCTCGCCTCGGCGGAGTATTTCGGCGCCGTCGACGCGAGCGCATTGAAGGCGCCCGTGATCGCGGCGAACTTCGTCGAGATCAAGAATGGTAAAGTGAGCGCGCCCACATTCTTCCTCAAGAAAGCGCGCGGCATGATGGCCCGCGCAATCGTGGAGAATCGGTGGGAGAAGCCGGAGCAGATGAAGGCGTTCGATACGGCGGGCTACGAGTATGACGAAAAGCGCTCGACCGATCAGATGATGGTATTCAGCCGCTCCGCCCCCAAAGTCGGGGTCACCGCTCGATTTTGATCCAGCGGTCGAAGTGCAGGCCGCGGATATTGTCGTCCCAACCTTTCACATACGGCTTCACGAGCTGGCGGTTGACGTAATACGTCACCGGCGTGAGCGGCGCGTCCGCGAGCGCAATCGCTTCCGCCTGCTCCATCAGCTTGGCCCGCGCCGTCATGTCCACAGTCGCATAAGCGCGGCGCATG
Organism: Rhodospirillaceae bacterium; assembly: GCA_965279655.1. Lineage (GTDB taxonomy): Bacteria > Pseudomonadota > Alphaproteobacteria > Rhodospirillales > Rhodospirillaceae > SCTM01. Next base: position 593,155 of record OZ257255.1, on the reverse strand, counting down.
AGATCGTCGAAGGCAGGGTTACTGTACTTTGCGTGGTTGTCGCCGACGTCATCGGTCTCGAGAAGATAGAGGAAGGTGGACGGATCGTTGTATTCGGCGAGCCATTGGTACCGTGCCGCCTCGTAGTCCCCATTGCGCAAAGAGGCGTTGATGGTGTTCAGGTCGCTGTTGAGCAGTTCCACCTCCGCACCGACCGCTTTCCACATGCCCGCAGCCGCCACCGCCACGCGTTTCTGCACGTCGCTGGTGTTGTAGCGGAAGGAGAACTTCAGCGGCTTACCGGGGCCGTAGCCCGCTTCCGTCAGCAGCGCCCTGGCTTTCGCGATCCGTTCCGACATTGAGAAGCCCACCCATGGCGCTTTCGGCGGCGTGTAGCCGTCGCGGCCGCCAATTGGGATCAGACTGTCGGCTGCGACCTCCCCGCCGCGCATCACCTTTTCCGCGATGGTGTTGCGGTCGAGCGCGAGCGCGAGGGCGAGACGCACGCGCTTGTCGTTGAACGGAGCCTTGCGCGTATTGAAGACGAAATATTCCAGTCCGAGCATCGGCACGACGCGCAGTTCCAACGGCGTCGCAGCGCGAATGGCGTCGATCTGCGCGGGTGGGAAGCTGGTGGCGACATCCAGTTCGCCGGCGCGATAGCGCGCGTAGGACGACGCGATGTCCTCGATGTTGGCGTGCTCGACCGAATCCAGCGCGACGTTCTTGGCGTCGTAGAATTTCGGATTGCGTACGAGCGTCACACGGCTCTGCGGAATCCACTCCTTCAGGATGAACGGCCCGTTGACGACAATATTTTCCGCCCTGGTCCAGGCTGAGCCGAACTTCTCGACCGCCCATTTCGGCACCGGGTGGCAACGGTGGACGACGAGTTCGAGAAAATACGGCGTCGGATTGGTGAGTCGGACTTCGAAGGTCGTATCGTTGAGCGCCTTCACGCCCAGCGCGGTGACCGGCTTCTTGCCTTCCTGCACGTCGCGCGCGTTCTCGATCATGTAGAACATGGGCGCGCCGCGGGCGGCTGTCTTCGGGTCGAGCATGCGGCGGAAGCTGTACTCGAAGTCGCCGGCGGTGATGGGGTGTCCATCCGACCATTGCGCGCCGGCGCGCATCTTGAACGTGTAGACCTTGCCGTCCGGTGAGATCGTCCAACTCTCCGCCGCGCCGGGGATCAACTTGGCTTTGGCATCGACCGTCGTCAGGCCGATGAACATGTCGGAGATGATGTTGCCGGCGTAGCCGGTGGTGGTGAGATGCGGATCGAGGGAATCCGGTTCACCGATCCCGCCGCGGTGGAATGTAGTCGCCGCGTGGGCCGACGCGGCCAGCAAAATCCAACAAAAGATGATGCGCACAACGGTCATGAGCCACATTGCATCAGGCTTTCCCGGACACCACAATCCCCTCATGACCCTGCATCGCCATCTCGGCATCTTGCGCCGCCGCTGCCCGCATATCCGCCGCGCCATCAAGGAAGTCGGCCTGCCGGAGCCACGCAGTTATGAGCGCGGCTTTCCGACGATCATCAACATCATCTGCACCCAGCAAGTCTCCACGGCGGCCGGAGAGACGATCTTTCAGCGCGTGGTGAAAGCCTGCGGCGGCACGATCACGCCAAAGGCCGTTCTCAGACTCGGCGAGCCGGGGTTACGCGCCTGCGGCTTCAGCGGCCCGAAGGCGCGCTACGCCCTGGGCGCTGCGGACGCGGTGTTGGCGGGAACCCTGAACTTCGATGCCCTCCACGCGGCCAACGACGAAGAAGCCCGCGCCATGCTCACCGCCCTTAAGGGCATCGGAAACTGGAGCGCGGATATCTACCTCATGTTTGCCATGGGCCGAGCGGACATCTGGCCCGTGGCCGACCTTGCCCTTCAACACGGGGTGCGCCTGCTCCACGGCAAGAAGGCGCGGCCCTCGCTTAACGCCATGGAAAAAGCCGCTGAATCCTGGAGACCCTACCGCTCGGGTGCGGCGATTCTCTTGTGGCGCTACTACGGCGCTTCCCTCAAACGCACTGTGGATAAGTAATCCACGCGCCGGCTGTGGATAAATAATCCAGACAAAACAGACGCGGATGTGCACGTTTTGTGCACTGCAAAAACCAGCGTCATTTTTGTTTCACCTTGCTGTAACGTAAGCACAGCGACGCGCACCTAGGATGCGCTCGCCAACGGGGCAAATCAGAGGGGCTTACATGATATTCCGCAGCATTCTCGCGACGAGTGCGAGCGTTCTGGCGCTCGCCATCGGCACATCCAGCGCATACGCGCAGTCTTCCGGTACACAGCTGATCGAAGAGATCGTCGTCTCCGCCAAGAAGGTGGACATGGTCGGCCCGATGGTCGCTGAAATCGACCCGAAGTCGCGCGCGTCGATCACCGCGGAGTTGATCTCGCGTCAGAACCCAGGCCAGACGGTTCTGGACACCATCAATCTGCTGCCCGCGGTCAACTTCAACAACAACGACGCCTTCGGCTCCGCCGGCGGCGACATCACGGTCCGCGGCTTCGACAGCCAGCGCGTGGCCCTCATGCAGGACGGCATCCCGCTCAACGACAGCGGCAACTATGCGGTCTATCCGAACCAGCAGCTTGAAGGCGACTTGATCGAGAAGGTGACTGTAAACCTCGGCACCACCGACGTGGACAGCCCGACGGCCGCAGCGGCCGGCGGCACCATCAATTATATCACCCGGCGCGCGCAAGATGAACTCGGCGCCCGCGCCGAAGTCGGCTTCGGCAGCGACAATTTCACCCGCTACTACGGCACGATCGAAACGGGCCAAATCGGTTCCTCCGGTCCCAAGGCTTGGTTCTCCGGCCTCTTCACCCGCAACGACATCTTCGCGCCGCACTTCGCCGCCGCAACGCCGGCCGGCAAGATCCAGAAGATGCAGCTGAACTTCCGCGTCGATCAGGATGTCAGCTCGATCGGCAGGATCAGCGTCATCGGCAACTACAATCAAAACCGCAACAGCTTCATCAACCGCATCAGCATCGCCAACTTCAATGCCAAAACCGCACCGGTGAACAACGCGCAGGGGGCGGCTGAGAACATCAATCCGTCCAACACGGGTAACATCCGTATCCTGTCGAGCTGGGACATCAGCGACACCGTCAAGCTGACTGTCGACCCATCGTTCCAGTACGTGCTGGCGAACGGCGGCGGCGCCGCCAACTGGGCGGAATCTGATGCGCAAATCCGCGGCGGCACTACCGCAGCCGGCGTGGATCTGAATGGCGACGGTGACTTGCTCGATACGGTGCGGCTCTATCGTCCGAACACTACGCAAACCCATCGCCTGGGTGTGTTGTCGTCGCTGATCTGGAAGTTCGCCGACACGCAAAGCGTCCGCCTCGCCTACACCTGGGACCGCGCCCGTCACCGCCAGACGGGCGAAGTCGGCTTCATCAAGACGGACGGCAGCTTCTATCCGGAAGACGTGTTCGGCGGCAAAGGGGCCGGCTACGGCGGACGCCCCGTCAACCTGCCTGACGGTACCGTGTTGCGCCGCCGCGACCGCGCTTCCATCGCCCTGCTCAACCAGTTCGCGGGCGAATATCGCGGCAAATTTCTGAATGAGCGGTTGTTGGTCAACGCCGGGGTGCGCGTGCCGTACTTCACGCGTCACCTGAAGAACAACTGCTACCAGCAGAACACGTTCAACGCCTATTGCACGACCCAAACGCCGACGTCGGTCCCCGGCACGAACGACGGCACCGGCCGGACGTTCGTCACCTTCCCGGTAGCCACCCTGAACACCAACGCGGCTCTCCTCTACGGTCGCCCGCGTGCGTTCGACCGCAAGTACGACAAGGTGCTGCCGAGCGGGGCCGTCAGCTACGACCTAACCCCTGACCTGCAGATCTACGCCAGCTATTCCGAGACCCTCTCGGCCCCGCGTACGGACGATCTCTATGACCAGGTGCTGATCGATCCAGGTCCCGAAGTCGCCCATGCCTATGACGCGGGCATTCGCTATCAGACCCCGCAATTCATGGCCGCGGGCGCGGTGTGGTTCAACAAGTTCAGCAACCGCATCGAACGCGTGCTGGACGAGGCCGCGGGCATCGCGTTCTCCGCCAACGTCGGCGACGTGAAGCTGTGGGGCATCGACGGCCAAGTCGCCTACAAGCCGATGGAAACGTTGTCGTTCTACGCCTCGGCTTCCTACGTGAAGTCCGAGATCCAGGCTGACATTCGCAACACGACCGTCGGCGCCCTGCTTCCGACCAAGGGCAAGTCTCTCTACGAGACCCCGAAGTTCCAGGCCGGCATCCGCGGGCAGTGGGATCCGGTCGAGTTCCTGAGCCTGGGCGTGCAGGGCAAGTACGTCGGCGAACGTTGGACAAACTTGGTCAATACCGAGAAGACGCCTTCCTATGCCCTGTGGGATTTGGATGTACGATTCAAGCTCGACCGCGTCGGCATGAACAACGCCTACGTCCAACTCAACATGAAGAACGTCTTCGACAAGCGCTTCCTGGGCGACATCACGACGAACCTGGTGGGTACCGCGCTCATCCAGCCGGGCTATCGCCGCACGTTCCTCGCGACTGTCCACGCGGAGCTCTAAACCTTCACGGGACGCACAAAATCAAAAGAAGAAGGGCGGACCAGAAGGTCCGCCCTTTTATTTTCCGCGTCTGTGAAATCGGCTAGGCGATCTGCGCGCCGGCGCGTCCGCTCTCGACGACGAATTTCGCCCGCGTGCTGAACTTCGGTTCACGCACCCGCACGTTCTCGACCATGCGCAGGGTGGTCGTCCAGGTCTGCGGCGTGACCTCGCACAGCACATACCCGCGCACCGTATCGTCGATGAGCTTCATCTGCGGATTTTCCTTCAACAGCGCATTGAAGACCGCCGTGTTGTAGCTCTCCGAGGTGATCGACGTGCACACGAACTCGGTCATGAGGGTTTCGGAATTCGGGTTGAGATCGTCATCCTTCACGTCCGAGACGAAGAAGCTGTGGATATCACCACCGAGGGCGATGAAGTTCTGGGGGCCGTAGTCCTTGTTCCGGCGCTTCACGAGATCGAGGATCTTGCGCTTGGCCGCGGGATAGCCGCCCCAGTTGTCGGTGAACACGCCGCGCGGCGGGCCTTCGAGCTGGTCGAAGCCCGCGAACATCAAGGTTTGAGCGAGCACATTCCACTTCGCGTTGGTCTTGGCCCAACCGCTGCCAAGCGCGCGTTCCTGCTCCTTGCCCAGCATGGTGCGGTTGGCGTCGGAGATCTCCGGACACTTCGTGACGTCGACCACGGTGCCCTGATGACGGTCTTCCGTTTGGCAGGGGATTGGGTCGCGGTATTGACGCAGATCGACGATCGCCAGGTCCACGAGGTCGCCGAAGTCGACGCGTTGGTAGAGCGTCATGCCGTCCGCGTGGGGCATGGCCGAAGGCCGCAGGGGCATGTGTTCGTAGTAGGCCTGGTAGGCTGCGGCCCGGCGCGCCAGGAACTTCGCGGTATCGCGGTCCCGGTCGGAATTGATCCGTGAATAGTCGTTCGCGACCTCGTGATCGTCCCACATGAACAGGTGGGGGCAATGGGCGTGGGCGGCCTGGAGGTCCGGGTCGGACTTGTACACCGCGTGCAGCAGCCGGTACTGCTCCAAGGTGTGCGCTTCCGCGCCCGGTGCGTGGCGCACCGTGGTGCCCCAGGAGCTTTCGTAGATGTAGTCGCCCAGGTGCAGGATGAGCGCCGGGTCCTGGGCGATCATGTCGCGGTAGGCGGTGAAGTAGCCCTGTTCGTAGTGCTGGCAGGACGCGAAGGCGAACTTGAGTGTTTGCAGCGGCATGCGCGGCGTCGGCAGCGTCGACGCGCGCCCGGTCCGGCTCACGGCGCTGCCACAATGGAAACGATAGTAATACGGCCGCCCGTGCTCGAGGCCTTTCACGTCCACGTGGACGCTGTGCGCGAGATCGGGCTGGGCGTAGGCGTTGCCGCTCGCCACCCGCTTCTGGAACTTCGGGTCCGTCGCGACCTCCCAGCCCACCGGTATCGCTTCCGGCGGCAGCGCCTTGGCGTCGTAGGGATCCGGGGCGAGACGCGTCCAAATCATGAAGCCGTCCGGCACCGGATCGCCCGAGGCGACGCCAAGTTGGAACGGATCGTTGATGAAATTCGGCGCGGCGATGGCCCGGCGGGCTGAAACGCCGCTCGCCAGGACGGTTCCCGCCCATATCGCGGCCTGGGCGGCGAACGTGCGGCGAGAAACGGGAGAAAGGCCCATAGACACCTCATGCGGGAAGCGAGGCCCCATGTTAGGGGCGCCAAGCCTGTGTCAGGAGTGAAATTATCATGATGGGACAGGGCTTAGCAGGCCGGAAATGGGCAGTTGCCTTTCCCGGTTCCCAGCCTATTCTCCCGCGACTTCCGGCTGTGCCGGTCCCTGCCGGTTTGGGGCCGCGGACCGGCCCAAACCCTTGAGGAATCTCGCCTGTGAGCACCGACGCCAAGACGAACGGAAACGCCGCGCCCGCCACCTCGGCTGCCGACGAGCCGCAGGTGCCGCCCCTGTTCTATAACCGCCCCGCGCCGGTCTCGGCGGCGGCCCACCAGAACCTCAAGATCCGCGGCGAAATGGACTTCACCTTCGCCCAGAAGAGCAATGCCGTGCCGGTCACCTTGCCGGAATTCGTGGTCGCCGCCCGCCAGTACCCGATCATCTTCATCGGCGAAGAACTGGTGCCGACGGTCGCCCTTGGCCTCCGCGCCGACGACAACCTGTTCGTCAATGTGAAGGGAGAATGGGAGAGCGGCCAATACGTACCCGCCTATGCCCGGCGTTATCCGTTCATCCTTCTCGGCGGCCCGGGCGACGAGCGCCTGCAGCTTGGCATCGACGAGACCGCGTCGTCGTCGAAGTCGGACGCCCGCGCGCTGTTCGAGGGTGACAAGGAAACCGAGGTGGTGCGCAACGCCATCCAGCTGTGCGAGCAGTTCCACGGCGCCTATCTGTTCACCGCCGATTTCTCCAAGGCCCTGGCGGACTCGAAGATCACCGAATCCCGCTCCCTCGACGTGAAGGTGTCGGAAACCGAGAATCTGAACATCGGCAGCTTCATTGCGATCAACGAGGACAAGTTCAAGGAACTGCCGGACAAGACCATCCTGCACTGGCGCGAAAAGGGCTGGCTGCATGCGGTGTATTTCCACCTGCAGTCCCTAAACAATTGGGAATTCCTGTTGGCGCGCGCCTCCACCCGGATGGCCGTCGCGGCCTCCGTGGGCTAGGGGCGGTCAGCCCCCAGCGGATGCAAGATTTCGACTCAAAAATTCATTAGAATTGGCGAAGCACGCAACCTGGCGCCGCTAAGCAGGGGCCCATGCAGACTATCACCCACTACGAGGTGTATCAGGCAAGTCTGGGTCAGTGGACGATGGTTGCCCGCTTCACGGCGGGCGAGCGCGATATCGCCGTTTCCCATGCCCGATCGATCGAAGACGATCATCACCGCCCCGCCGCGGTGATTGAAGAGATCGAGGACCTCGCAGCCGCGAGTTTCGATGTTCGCCTGATTCACCGCTCGCTCACCACCGGCGCCGACATCCGCGTTCCACCCAACGCGAGCGATCTCGGCAGCCGCTTCTTCATGATCGCGCTCAACGGCATCGCGATCGGGGTCATCGCCCTGGTCCTGGCGATGGTCGCCCTGTCCCGTGCCGGCCTGTCCAGCAGCGTCTACAATCTCGCGGTGATGGGCTCGTTCCTTGGCGGCAGCTTGCTCGGCGGCCTCATGCTGTTCCGCCTGTACATCCCCGTCGGTGTGATCTTGTGGCGCTCGAAGGATCCGGAATCGCGCAAGCAGACAATCACCGCCCTCGGACAAGGCCGCGTCGCGTCGGCCGCGGACGACGAAGCGCCGCCCGCGACGGAAGCACCCGCCGTGCGCCACTTCCAGGCAACACCCGTGCGCGCCGAGATGGATGCCGGCCATGCGCCGCCGCCGCCGGAACTGAATGCGGAGGCGCCGCCGGCCCCCGCGGAAGCGTCCGCGCCGCCCGCGGAAGGCGAAACCGCCGCACCCTCGCCCGACGCCCAACCGGCCGATGCAGCATCGCCCGACGCGGCGGCACCAGATGCAGCGCAGCCCGCGCCGGACGCCCTGCCCACGCCTGCTTCCGCCGCGGCGCTATCCGATGAAGTCCTCACCGCCGTGGTCGAGCGCACCAAAGGCATGCTCAACATGTTCGCCGACGACGGCATGGCGACGCTGCGGCCGACGCGGCCGAACCTTACACCCGGCGACCGCCTGGGATTCAGTTTGTACCTCCTCGGCGCCGCACGCGCGGCAGCGGAACGGAACGCTCTCGACGAGCCGACGACACGACTGCTGGCGGAAGCGGTGTTGGACCGCAGCCGCCTGCCGACGGCCGACATCGCCGCATTCTTCGCCGACTTCGACGTGAACGGCGAACGTCCGCGCTACAAGGCGATGCTCGATCACGGCCGCGCCGGGATCGGTTTCATGTTGGGTGAAGTCAGCGGATCCAAGCCACTGCTCACGGAAATCCTGACCAAGTGGAACGATCCCCTGAATCAGGCCGGCGAACCGCAGCAGGTAACCTTCCTGCTGACGGATATCGTCGGATCGACCGCCATGACCAGCGAGATCGGCAATGCCGGCGCGCAACGCGTGGTGCGCGCGCATAACGCCATCTGCCGCGCCGCGACCAAGGCATTCCGAGGCCGCGAAGTGAAGCATACCGGCGACGGCATGCTGATGATCTTTCCGGACTCTACCGCGGGCGCCCGCGCCGCCATGGACGTTCAGCAGGAAGGCAACACCTTCGCGCTCGACAACCCGGCCGCCCCGTTGGTCATGCGGGTGGGCGTGCACACAGGCGAGGCCGTTTACGAAGACGGCGAGTATTTCGGTCCGGCCGTGGCGACGGTCAACGGCGTCACCTCGGTCGCGGGCAATGGCGAGATCTGCATCAGCGCCGCGGTGCGTCAGAGGCTTCCGACTTTGCTCAAGGTCGAGGAGATCGATACGCGTGCGGTGAAAGGCAGCGCGACGCCCATCCAGTTGTTCCGTCTGTTGTGGGAGCCCAAGCGCGCCATGGCCAAGGCGCCGGTGCTCGAGTACCGGCAAATCGGCGCGCAACCCGGGGCGCCCCCCGCCCCTGCCGCCGCGGGCGGCGAACGGCGTTGAGTTCTGCCTCGCCCACGCACGTCTGGCACGCCCTGCGCCACGATACTTTCCGCGCTCTGTGGATCGCGGCGCTGATCTCGATGATCGGCGCCTGGATGCAGGGCCTGGGCGCGTCGTGGCTCATGACCGAACTCGACCGGTCCCCGATCATGGTGGGTCTGGTCCAGGCCGCGCAGATGATCCCCGGCATCTTTCTCGCCCCCATCGCCGGCGCACTGGCGGACATGTTCGACCGCCGCCGCTTCCTGATGGGCGTGATGGCCTGGCAAGGCGTGTTCACGCTGATCCTGGCTATCCTGACCTTCAGCGGTCTGATCACCCCGTGGCTCTTGGTGGCGTGCATCTTCGCCGTCGGCGCCGGCAATGCCTGCCAGGTTCCCGCCATGTCGGCGAACCTGCAGGACATCGTGCCGCGGGAAGACGTGGTCAGCGCGGTGACCCTGAATTCCATGGCCCTCAATATCTCCCGCGCCGTGGGGCCCGCAATCGCCGGCGTGCTGGTCGGCCTTACGGGCGAAGGGGCAGCCTTCCTCGTGAACGCCGGGTGCTATGGGGTCTACTTCCAGGCCGTGCGTAAGAAGATCAGGCCGGCGAAGGATTGGGGCAGGCCCGCGCAGGGCTTGTGGGACAGCATGGCGGGCGGTTTCCGATACGCGCGCCGCGCCAAGCGCTTCAAGGCGGTGATGATCCGGGGGTTCACCTACTTCCTGTTCGCCGGCAGCGCCATGACGCTGATGCCGATCATGGCGCGCGAGGAACTGAAGGTAGGCCCGGAAGGTTTCGGCAGCCTGCTGGCCTTCATCGGCGCCGGCGCGGTGATCACCGGGTTCGGCCTGGTGGGGCGCATCAACGCCCGCTTCTCCCGGGATAACATCGCGCTGACCGCGGGGTTGATCGTCGCGGTGTGCCTGATCGCCCTGGGGTGGATCCGCTCCTACCCCGTGTTCTGCGCGGTGCTGGTGGTCTTCGGCGGCGCCTGGATGACCTCGATGATCTCCTATCAGATCAGCGCGCAAATGGTTCTGCCGGCATGGGTGCGCGGGCGGGGACTTTCGCTGTCGATGGCTGCCTTCTCCGGCGGCATGTCTTTGGGCAATATCGCCTGGGGCGCCATCGCCGAGCACTTCGATCTGCGCACGACGTTGACCATCGCCGGCGTCGGCCTGCTGATCGCAGCGCTTGCGACCTATCGGTTCAAGATCGGCGGTAACGAACCAGAGGAAGTCTAAGCGCTAGTGCGCCGACTTTTCCGGCGGGTGCCCCATGCGTTCAACTGCCGCGATGCCCACGGCGGACAGGATGAACACGACGTGGATGATGGTTTGCCACATCACGCCGGACTCCGTGTACGCGCTGTTGCCGGCGCCCAGGTTGCCGGCTTCGATGAATGTGCGCAGAAGATGGATCGAGGAGATCCCAATGATCGCCATGGCGAGCTTGATCTTCAGGACGCTGGCATTCACCTGGTCCAGCCACTCCGGCTGATCCGGATGGCCCCGAAGCTGCAGCCGCGACACGAACGTCTCGTAGCCGCCGATAATAACCATGATGAGGAGGTTCGAGATCATCACCACGTCGATCAGGCCGAGCACCACAAGCATGATCTGCTGTTCGCCGAACGTGGTGGTGTTCGTCACCAGATGCCACAATTCCTTGAGGAACAGGACGACGTAGACCCCCTGTGCGACGATCAGGCCCAGGTACAACGGGACTTGGAGCCAGCGGGAGGCGAAGATGATTCCCGGTAGGGGCCGCAGGGCACGATCGGAGGGGGCATTCGGCATGTCGCTTATGAACCATGGAAGATGAAACGGGGCGCCGAGATATCACGGGGCCACGCTCCACCGAACGCTCCGGTCCGTGCTAAAGTCGTGAACACGCGTTTGTGAAGAGTCCAATGGCGCCCTTTCCCAAGAGCTACCGCAAGGTTGTCCTTACCAGCTTTGGCGACACCCTGCGCGGCCATACCGCGATCCAGGAAACGCCGTGGCAAGACCCCGGCCCGCAAGAGGTCGTGATCCTCAACGTGCTTGCCGGCGTAAATGGCATCTACGATCTCAACATGGCGCGCAATGCCGTGGACTACATCACCGTTACCCCGCCGGCAGACATGGGTATTGAGGTGGTGGGGCGCATCGTGAAGGTCGGCGCGGAGGTGAAGGGATTCGCCCCCGGCGATGCGGTGGCCACGTGGAAAGTCGGCTCGGGATATCGCGACTATCAGGTCGCCCATATGGGCCGGCTGTACAAGGTGCCTGCACCGACGCCGGAAATCCTCGCCCTGATTCCGACCGGCGCGTCGGGCCTCGTCGGTCTGGAAGAGGTGGGCGAGATGACAACCGGCGAAGTGGTTGCCGTCTCCGCTGCCGCCGGCGCGCTGGGCCATATCGTCGCACAATGCGCGAAGTTGGCCGGCAATCACGTGATCGCGCTGGCCGGATCGCGGGAGAAATGTGACCGCCTGCGCGCGTTGGGCATCGATCGCGTCATCGATTACCGCAAGGAGAACCTCGACGAGGTCCTTAAGCGCGAATATCCCAAAGGCATCGACATCGCCTACGATTCCGTCGGCGGCGAGATCTTCGATATCCTTCTAGATCATATTGCCAACCACGGACGCATCATCATCAGCGGCTATACGGCTGAGGTGGGCAAGCCGGTCGACATGTCGCCACGCCCGCGGCCTTGGACCAAGCTCTACTTCAAATCGGCATCCATCCGCGGGTTCATCAATCCCTACTTCAAGCTGGCGGAACCAAGCGCCATCGCGCGCCTGCTCGACCTGTATGCGCGCAAACGCCTGGAAGTATGGGCCGATCCGACGCCGTTCGTGGGCCTTGAAGCGGTGGTGGATGCGGTGGAGTATCTGCTTGCCGGCAAGAATCTCGGCAAGGTCATCGTCAAACTGACGGACGATCCCGGCCCGGCGCTTTGAGTTCTATCAATGCTCCGCGTCGGTGAAGGCCCGTAGACTATCCGCGACGGCACATCACAGGGGGGACCACCCATGTTCAAGTCCATGCTCATGGCGGCGGCAATCGCACTGACGACGCCCGCGCACGCCGAGAAACTGAACCTCGACACCGCCGAGGGCTACATCAAGGCGATGCGTAAGATCCAGTGCTCGCTCAAGGACGACAAACCGGTCACCTTCTGGTGGCACGGCTTCGCTTACGGCCGCGTGGCCGGCATGGCGGACAAGCAGTTGTTCGCCGTCGACGGCATGAACACGCGCCGCTGCGTCACAGTGAAGGATGAGAAGCGCGGGCTTGGCTTCAAACTCGTGTCGCGCGAACTCCTGCTCTACAAGGACGCCAAGACTGGCGAGATCCTGCGCACCTGGCAGAACCCCTACACCGGCGAGAAGGTCGAGGTGCTGCATGTCGCCAACGATCCGGTGAACCAACCCGGCTTCTACGGCACCGATCGCGAGGGCAAGCCGCTCAAGTTCCCCGGAACCGTCAACGGCGGCCAAGTGTGGGTGAACTCCACCATCCCGCTGTTCTACCAAAATCCGTTGGCCGGCGAATACCAGCCGCAGATCGGCGGCTTCTATCATGCGACCGAGATGTTCAACTTCTTCGCCGACGAGAAGGAACTGCTCGACGGGAACAAGGACACCGCGTCGATCCGGGTGGCCTGGCAACGCTTGTCAGACTGGCTGCCGTGGATGCGCATGAGCGGCCGCGAAGGCATCATCTACTTCAACACATCGGGACGCACTTTGGCGAAGTGGGACGATCTGCCGGCGCAGTTCAAGAAAGAGATCGCGGCGAACTATCCGGAATACACCGATCCGCCGCCGTCCACCGACACGCGCCCGAACGAGACCAGCTGGACGTATTTCAAGAAGAAGGTGAAGCCGGACGCTCCGGCGCCGCGCCGCTTCGACTAGTCGACCGACTTCGCGACACGGAAGCCGTTGAGGTCCTGGCGGAGGACGGCCGCTGCGTTGGCGCGGTAGCTTAAGCGCGCCATCCAGGCGTCGTTGTCCCAGGAACCGCCGCGCAGCACGCGCTGTTGGCACAAGGCTTCCTCACGCGCGGCACCTGTAGCGGGCGCGCTGGAATAGTCCCGGTACCAGCAATCGGCGGTCCACTGCCAGACATTGCCGACCACGTCGTGGAGCCCAAAGGCATTGGCGGCGAACGACGCCACCGGCGCGGGCCCGGCGCGGTCCCAGGCACTGCCGCAGCCGGCGCAGTTGGCGCGATTGCGGTCCACGGCGTCGCCCCAGGGGTAGGCCGTCTTGGCACCGGCGCGGGCGGCATATTCCCATTCCGCTTCGCTCGGCAGGCGATATTGCTCACCGGTGCGCGCACGCAACCAGCCGACATAGTCTTGCGCGTCGATCCAGCTGACCCCGGTCATAGGCAGGGTCGGCTCCGCGCGTCCGGTGGCAGTGAGCGCCTCTGCGCGGCAGATGCCCGCATCGACGCAGGCCGTGAACTCCCCGCGCGTCACCGGTGTCCGGCCAATCTTGAAGGCGCCGAGTTCGACATGATGGGCAGGAAGTTCGGCGCGGCTACCGCCGCCGTTCTGATCGCCCATGATGAAAGCGCCGCCCGGAATCAGCGCCATGCCTTGGTCGAGCGCAAGCGCGAAGCCGCGACGTTCGGCGACGGTCGCGTCCCACTGGGCGCGCAGCTTCTCCGGTGAGTCGAGGTCGGCGGCGGAAATATCCCCCGGCCCTTCCATGCCGAAGCGCGCCCGCGTCAAGCGTTCGGCTTCCCGCAAGTCGGCAAGGCGCGCGGTCATGACCGCCTCCGCGCCCGACAGCGCCGCGACGGCATCGCGATAGCGCAAGGCATTCAAGTGGTCGGCGGCAAGGGCCAGCAGATTGTAGGCATTCAGCAGGTCGGGACTGTTGAACACCTGCGGCACCGCCAACTCCGACAGGTTCTCCAGCATGTCGAGATCGCGGCGCAGGTCCGCCATGTCCGCCGGCCCAGAGACGGTGTCGCGCAGCTGGACCGCGCGGCGCGCCTCCCGCAGCCGACTGCGGAGCGCCCGCTCCGCGGCCTGCAAACGGCCTTTCAGCTCGTCCGCCCGCTTGCGTAGCGCGAAGGCCTGTTGCTGTTCCGCGCGGCCGTCGTTCACCCAAGAGAGACTTTGGCGTACCCGCTCGAGCAGGGTCGGCCTGAGTTCCCAGACGATGGCGCCGCCAAGACCGAGTACCGCCACCGCAATCATGGCGGCGCGCGCGAGCTTATGGGCCCGCGGCACCTCCTCCTCGAACAAGGCCGCACGCAGGGCGGTGACGCTCTCGAAACGGGCATCGGCTTCGCTCGAAAGCGCGCGTTTCACCGCCGCCACCATCGTGCTCGGCAAATCGGGACGGCGATGGCCGAGGTCGGCGGTGTCGGCCAGCGGTGCATCGCCGGTAGCGAGGAAATAGACCAAGGCGCCGACGGCATATTGATCGGCCCGGCTGTCGACCGGTTCCGGCGACGCGGTGAGATTGCGCGCCCGGCGGATCTGTTCCGGCGCCCGGAACCGGCGCTGATCGGTCATCGCCCGGCTGCGGCCGCGCGGGATGACCGTCACCACTTCGTCCAGGCCGAAGTCCGTGAGCTTCACCGCGCCTTCGGCAGTGACGATGATGTTCTCGGGCTTCAGGTTCAAGTGGGGCTCGCGATCCGCCGCATAGGTCAACGCCAAGCAGATCGGCGCGATGAGGCGCTCGATGGCCGCCGCCGGCAATCCGGCCCCGCCCCGCTGCCGCATCATGTGCTGGCGCAGCGTCTCGCCCTCGACGAGTTCCGAAGCGATGAACGTGATGTATTCCGCCCGGCCGAGCGAATAGATCGCAGCGATGGCGCTGTGGGTGTAGCCGAGATGGCGCCGCAGGATATTCGCCAACCGGTCCATGGTGCCCGGCACCAAGAGCGCTGTCGGCAGAAGCGCCTTCAACGCCACATCCTTGCCCCAGGTGAGATCGAGAGCGCGGAACACCGCGCCGCGTTCCCCCGACCCGATGCGTTGCTTGATGACGTAGCGGTCGCCCAGCAGCATGCCGGGCTTTACCGCAATGCCTGCTCCGCCCGGCAGGCCAGCCGCCGGATCGCGCGGATCGAGCAGCGCCAGCGCGCGCACTTCCTCGAGCTCGTTCAGGGAGCGTTCAAGCAGACGTCGCTGTTCCGGAGTGGCGGCCGCGCGCAGACGAAGTTCGAGCTGCCGCCGACGGGCATCGACGCGCGACTGGATGTCGTCATGGGTCGCATCCTCGGAAAGTCCGAGGAAAGCGAAGGCTTGGTCGCGGTCCATGCTTTCCATGGCACGTCTACGTCAGGCGGCGGTAAGGGAAGCCGGTTTGTGAAACAGCCAATTCTTGGCCTTATCCACAGCATAGCACGCCCCGCCGCCCCCAAAACAAGCGGCGCAAGACCTTGGCACAGTTCACTTAGAGGCGGAATCTGACCCCGGCGGCCACAACCCGCGGCGTTCCGACCGTAATCAGGCCGTCCGCGGACCGTCCCGCCTCGATGGTACGGTCGAACAGGTTGTCGGCGCTCACGAAGAAGGTCGCGGTGGGCGTTAGGGCTTGCTCGGCATAGAGGTCCAGGGTCGCCGTGCCGCCCAAGCGGCGGCTGTTGATGTCGTCCTCGAACTGGCTGCCGGCGAAGTGTCCTTCGGCCCGCAGCAGTCCGCCCATCCAGGGCCGCCAAGTCGCCGAGACAAATCCTTGATGCTTGGCGACCTGCGCGAGGTCCAGGCCCACCAAGGCCGGCTGCTTGTCCGCCTTGGTGATGCGCGGCGCGGTGTAGAGATATCGCACGGCGAGATCGAGATCGGCAGTGGCGGCAACGGTCAAATCCGCCTCCAGGCCTTCCGAACGAATGCGGTCGACGTTCTGACGCTGCCGCAAGGTGCCGCCCGCCGGCACCACGACATTCAGGATTGGATCGAGCCCCGGTGTCGTGCGCACCGTGATGTTCCCTACGGCGTCGGTGAGCCGCGCGGTGAAAAACGTCAGCGACGCGGACACAAGATCCGTCGGCTTCCAATCGATCCCGGCTTCGATGCCGCGCATGCGTTCGGGGCGCAACTGCGGATTAGCTTCGGTGATGTCGTTGCCCACACGGAACGGCCGGTAGAGTTCGTTCAAAGTCGGCACGCGGAAACCGCTATAGAGCGTGGCGCGCAGATCGACCGCATCGCTCGCCGCGACCCGCGCCCCAAGCCGATAGTTGCCGACCGTGCCGGAACGCTTGGCGTAACGGTCGTCGCGCAACGGTGCGCCGCCCGTTACCGCGGTCTCGAGACGATGGCCATCGGTCTGTTCCCAGGTATCGACCCGACCGGCGGCAGTGACGGTGACGGTGGCGTTTGGGGTCCAATTGGCCTCGAGATAGCCGCCGCCGATGAACTGCGCGCCGCCGGCGGCACGGATCCGCGTAAACGCGGGCGCGACATACTGGAACAACTCGTTGGTCTCACCCGTGGTGCGGCGCCCGTCGGCACCGATGTCGAAGGCGAGTGTGTCATTGATCGGCAGGCGCACGATCGCATTGCCGCCCACGGCCGTGGCCGGAACACGGAACTGATTGAGGGACGGCGTAACCGTCGTCCGCGTCGCGTTCACGCTGCTGAATACGGCGGGAAGATTCTCGTCGCGCACATACACGTGCGCTTCCCAACCGACCGCATCGCGCCCGTTGTCGTGAACGATGTTCGCCGTAGCGTCGGCGATGCGCGAGCGGGATTTGGCGATCTCAATTCCGTTGATGTAGACGTCGCTGGAGTAAGAGCCGGTGAGGCTCACCTGGGTGGCATCGTCGAGCGGCACGCCCACACCGCCCTGGATGAGTCCGCCATTGTTGCGGGTTCGCACGTCCGCCGGGCCGCGCTGGTCCTCGCGAATGAGGTACGGCCCCTTCCCGGTATGGCCCGCGATCGTCGCCTGCAAACGCGCCTTGCCGACGGAGCCATAGCCGCTGAGCGTGCCGTCGACCGCGCCGAAGCTGTCGACACTCGCCTTCCCCTCGACACCGTTCCCCTCGGGCGCGTGGCTGCGCAGCCGCAAGGTTCCGGCAAGGGCGGCGTTGCCCCAAGGCCCGGCACCGCCACCGCGGGTGAGCGAAACGCTTTCTAAAGTGGCCGTGGGCAAGCGGCTCCAGTCGACCCAGCCGCCAAAGGGGTCGTTCTGCGGAATGCCGTCGAGCAATACCAAGGTGCGGCCGGCCCCGCTCGGGCCGAGACCGCGCAGCGTCACACCTTGTGTCGTGGGATGGGAGGCGCGGCTGGATTGGCGGCGGAAAAGGCTGAATCCGGGCACATCCCGCAGTGCGTCATCGAGGCGCTGGTTTCCGGACTGGGCCAGGGTCTCCCGATCAATCACGGACGTCGCCAATACCAGTTCGCTGGCGGCCGGCGGCAGTCGCCGCCCCGTCACCACCACCTCACCGATCCCGCCGGTGTCCTCCGCGAAGCCTGGAACAGGCAAGATCAGCACCCCAAAGGTCAGGATGCGTCGCAACCCCTTCACGTCCACGTCCCCTTAAGTCCTTGTCCTGTAGAGGAACTGCCGGACTTATTCCCTGGTCCCTCGGGGGATAGCCCTTGCTGAATGCTGGTTTTCATAAGCCACGGCGGCGATAATAGCCATGGGATCGGAGCGGGACGCTTGAAGGCTTTTCAAAACAACGCCTTGTGCCGGCGCGTGGCGGGTTTTGCCTTGGCATTGGCCATCGGGTTCAGCACCGCTGCCAGCGCGGGGTCTGTCAGCGTTCGCGTGAGCGCGGGAAACAAGCCCGCGGACGACAGCGTGGTCGTGTTCGCGATGGCGCAGGGTGCTGCGCCCGCCGTTGCCAAGCCGGGCACCAAGGCCGTGATGGTTCAGGAGCAAAAGCAATTCGTGCCCTTCGTGTTGCCCGTGCAGCTGGGCACGAGGGTGGAGTTTCCAAACCACGATCCCTTCCGCCATCACGTCTATTCCTTTTCGCCGTCCAAGACCTTCGAACTCAAGCTTTACGGCGGCGGCGAGAGCCAGTCCGTGACCTTCGACAAGGAAGGCGTGATCGCGCTCGGCTGCAATATCCACGATACGATGCTGGCCTATGTCTACGTGGTCGGCACGCCCTACTTCGCCAAGACCAAGGACGGCGCGCGCTTGCTCGCCGATTTACCGGCGGGGACATACACCGTGAAGGCCTGGCATCCGGACCAACGCGCCGGCACCCAGGCCTCGCAAGACGTGACGGTGACGGCCGCCGATACCGTGAGTGTCGACCTCACGCTCACGCTCAAACAAGCCCGGCGCCGGGCGCCGGGCGCAGCGGATGAAAACGCCTACTAGTACGCACTAAAACGGCGCGCGTGGGGGCGCGACAGACGTGTTCAAGAGTTTCCAAACGCGACTGGTGCTGTTCTTCGTGGCGTTGTTCGCGCTCGTGCAGGCGTTGACCTTCACGGCGGTGCAGACCGGCATCGTCAACAACATCTTCGACCAGGCGCGCGATCAGTTGATGGCCGCCGGTGGGATTCTCGAGCGCCGTATCCTCGCCACGACCGAGGATCTGGCCCAGGGCACGTCGATCCTCGCGTCCGACTTCGGGTTCCGCCAGGCCGTGGCCACGGCGGACCACAGCACGATCATATCGGCGCTCGACAACCTCGCCACGCGGATCAGGGCCGACCGGATCATGTTGCTGTCCTTGGACGGCGTGGTAGTTGCGGACACGGGTTCCGCGATCGATGCGGCCGCGCGCGGCGACATCGTCACGATTGGCAAGGCCAACGCCCCCTTCCCATTCGCCGACATGACCGAAGAGGCGGAGCTCAAGGGCCGGGCTGTCTCCATCGCGGTGCTCGACGGGCGTATTTATCAACTCGTCGTGGTGCCGATCCTGGCGCCGGTGCCCATCGCATGGATCACCATCGGTCTCGAGATCGGCGATGTGTTCGCCACGGAAATGCGGCGGCAATCCACCGTTCCGGTCGACGTGAGCTTCGGCTTCCCGAGTGCTCAAGGCGATTGGATGATCGAATCTTCGACCATCGCGACGCCCTTGCGCAACGTCCTGGCCACGGCCTTGAAGAACAGGCCCCTGACTACGCCCCTGACTACGCCCATGACCCTGGACCTCGGGGGCGCGGACTACGTGACCGTCGTCGCGCCGGTGCCCGGGCCCCAGCAGTCAGAGACGGTCTACGCGATCTTGCAGTACTCCCTCGATGTCGCGCTCAAGCCCTATCGCTCCTTGTTCATCCAGCTATTGATCCTGGCGGCAACGGCGATCCTGTTGAGCTTCATCGGCGCGGCGTTGGTCGCGCGCGGCATCGCCAAGCCGATCCGCCGTCTCGATGCCGCCGCCCAGCGCATTCAGATCGGCCGGTATACGGAGAAGGTGCCGGTCACCCAGGATGACGAAATCGGGCGCCTTTCCTTGACCTTCAATCAAATGATGGAAGGCATCGCTGAGCGTGAGGAGAAGATCGCCTATCAGGCCCGCCACGACATGGTCACCGGCCTGCCGAACCGCGTCGCGCTCGAAGCGCACGTCGCCGGATTGATCCTCAATCCGCCCGCGAGCAGCGGCGGGCGCGTGAGCGTCGCCCTGGTGCAAGTCTCGCGCTTCGCGGAAATCAACAACACGCTCGGTCACGACACCGGCGATCAGCTGATGCGCAAGGTGAGCCAAAGCCTCAAGCAGACCGTGCCGCCGGGCACCTTCATCGCGCGCCATGCCAACAACATGTTCGCGCTGAGCCTCGCCGTGGCGGACGACGAATGCGAGCATGCGGCGCTGGAGCGCATTTTGGCGGCGTTCTCGGAACCGGTGGAAATCTCCGGCGCCATCATCGACGTGTCGATGGTGGCCGGCATCGCACGCTATCCGAGCCATGGCACCGTGGCGCGTGCCTTGCTCCAGCACGCCGACAGCGCGATCTACTTCGCGAAGCAAAAGGGCCTCAGCATCGCGGTCTATGACGCGAGCGCGGACCAGCATAAGCCTGAGCGGCTGTCGATGATGGGTGAACTGCGGCAGGGCCTGGAGAAGGGTCAGTTCAAATTCTACTACCAGCCGAAGGTGGACATCGCGCGCGGCAAGATCACGGCGGTCGAGGCCCTGATCCGTTGGGTCCATCCCGAACGCGGGTTCATGCCGCCGGACCTGTTCATCCCGCTGGCGGAGCAGACCGGCAACATCGGTCACCTCACCGCCTGGGCGCTGGAGACGGCCATTGCCCAGTCCCGCGCCTGGTCGGAAAAGGGGATCGACGTGAAGATCGCGGTGAACCTGTCCGCCCGCGACCTGATGAACCGGCATCTGCCGGACATGATTGCGTCCCTGCTGTCCAAGCACCGCGTCAACCACGACCGCCTGATCCTGGAGATCACCGAAAGCGCGATCATGGAAGACCCGGTTCATGCGGTCGGCGTGCTCAAGGCGCTCAACGGTATGGGCATGACCCTGTCGATCGACGACTACGGCACGGGATATTCGTCCCTCGCCTATCTCAAGAGCCTGCCGGTGCAGGAGATCAAGATCGACAAATCGTTCGTGCTGAAGCTCGCCTCCAGCCCGGGCGACGAGATCCTGGTGCGCTCCACCATCGAGCTCGGCCACAACCTCGGTCTCAAGGTCACCGCCGAAGGAATCGAGGACGCGGCCGCCATGGCGATCCTGGATGCCTATGGCTGCGAAACCGGCCAAGGCTATTTCATCGCCAAGCCTCTGCCGGCGGCGGAGTTCGAGACCTTTTACGCCACCTCGCGCTGGTCACCGGTGCGTAACGTCCGCACCGACCAGCCCGACGAAGTCCCTGCCCGAGGCTGAACATGCTCTCCGGGCCCGCAGCGCGTATCCTCTGGATCGGCATAGCGGCAATCGGCCTTGGATTGGCGTCCGCGGCGCACGCCGCCGATCCCTCCGCGATGGGCATCGACGTCAAAGGCCTCGTCGACCTGCGCGGCATCGTCTCGTCTCCGGTCAAAAGCTGGGAGGATGGCGGCCTCGGCAAGACCCGGTATGGCGGCAATGCCGGCGGACGGCGCGTGCTGGCGCAAGCCGAAGCCTCCCTGATCATCGAGCCGCGCCTCACCTGGGACATCAGCGGCATGGTCCAGCTGAACGTGGCTCCGGAGCAGCACCGCTCGCCGGACGTGATCGAGGCCTTCCTTCAATACAAGCCGGTGCCGAGCGGATCGTGGGGTGTGAAGCTGAAGGCGGGGATGTTTTTCCCGCCCATCTCCCTGGAGAACACGGGCCTCGCCTGGACCAGCCCCTATACGATCAGTTCCTCCGCCATCAACAGCTGGGTCGGCGAGGAACTGCGCACCATCGGTGGCGAGGCGACCTTGATCTATCGGACGGATAGCGCCGATTTCTCGGTTCTCGGCGCCCTGCACAAGCTCAACGACCCCACGGGCACGCTGCTCGCGTGGCGCGGATGGGCCATCCACGACCGGGAGACCGGTCCGCTCGACCATGTGCCTTTACCGATGGTGCGCGCGATCCGCCCACCCAGCCGGCTGTCGACACAAAGCCCGGCAGAGCGGCCCTACGTCGAAATCGACAAGCGCGTCGGTTACTACGCCGGCGGGCGGGTCGATCTCCATGGCCTCGCCACCCTGACGGTGCTGCGCTACGACAACCGCGCGGACGACCTGCTGTTCGCCAACGGACAGTGGCCCTGGCGCACGGATTTCTGGAGCTTGGGCCTCAAGATCCCGTTGCCCGGTGACGTCGATCTCGTCGGGCAGGCGATGACCGGCAAGACCACAGTCATTACGACGCCCCGCGGCCCGGTGGTGGCGGCGGACTTTCATTCGGCCTATGGCCTGGTGAGCAAGGCTTGGGGCCGCCATCGGGCGAGCCTGCGCGCCGATTGGTTCAAGACCACGGACGTCGACACCCTCGGCGTGCCGGACAACAATAACGAGCACGGCTATGGGCTCACGGCCAGCTACATATTCCGGCCTACGCCCAAGCAGCGCTTGACGCTTGAGGTGCTGTATATCGACAGTACGCGGAACGAGCGCCAGTTCTTCGGCCTGCCTACCCGGGCAAAAGAAAGCCAGTTCCAGATCAGCTATCGGTTCTTTCTCTGACCCCCAGGCCCCATGTCCGACAATCAACCCGCCCATAGCCTGATCGCGGCGGCCGCCGCTGTCGTCATCATCGCGCTGACGCTCTACCTCCTGATCGTCGGCGAAGCGATCCTGATCCCGCTGGTGCTGGCGATCGTCATCACCTACCTGCTCGTGGCCGTCGCCCACGGCCTGCAGCGGATCAAAGTCGGGGGTCGCGGGTTGCCGGAAGGTCCGGCCCTCGCGGCCGCGGCGCTCCTGTTTGTACTAGCTATTGCCGTGCTGGTGCAGCTTATCGCGGGCAACGTGCGCGCCGTGGTGGACGCGGCACCCGCTTATCAGACCCGCCTTGAGGGTCTGTTGAGCGACTTGAACGCCTATATCGCGACCACCTTCAACCGCGGCAATCCGCTGACGGTGACGTCGGTGCTCGACCAGATCGACCTGCGCGCGATCCTGGCGCGGCTCGCCGGCGTGTTTCAGGAAATCGCCAGCAACACCTTCCAGATCCTGATCTACGTCGCCTTCCTGCTGCTGGAGGTGGGCACCTTCGACCGCAAGCTCACCGCCATGTTCCCCGGCGAAGCGCGCCAAGTGATGCTGCGCGGCACCCTGCGGCAGATCGGCACGAAGATTGAACGCTATGTCCTCATCAAGACCGGGGTGAGCATGCTGATCGGGCTGCTGACCTTTGCCACCCTGACGCTGCTGCAGGTGGATTTCGCGCCCTTCTTCGGGCTGCTCCACTTCGTACTGAACTTCGTGCCCTACGTCGGCGCGGTAGTCGCCATCACCCTGCCGACCCTGCTCGCCCTGCTTCAGTTCGGCACCATCGGAAAGTTGGTCGCGGTGGCGACGGTGCTGTGCATCAACCAGGTGCTTGTGGATAACGTGCTCGAACCCAAGCTGGCCGGAAAGACGCTCAACCTGAGCCCGCTCATCATCGTGCTTGGGCTGTCCGTGTGGGGGACCATGTGGGGGATCATCGGCATGGTCCTGAGCGTGCCGATTATGGTGATCGTCATGATCATCCTGTCGCAGTTCCCCCGGACGCGGCCGGTCGCGGTCCTCATGTCGGAGAACGGCGAGATCCGTTAGGCGCCCGCCGGGATCCTGGCCCGCAGGACGAAGACCAAGCTGGTCAGGTGGATCACGATCGGCAGGGCGACGTAGGCGATCGTGATGCCCGTCACCGCCTGGGCGGACTGGGCGACGAAACCCTCGGTCGTCTCGGTGAAGCCGAACCAGGACAGCAACGACCCGACGATGAGGGTCCCGACGGCGAACGCGACCTTCTCATTGGCAAGCCAGACCCCCGAATAGGCGCCCTCGCGGTTGAGACCGGTGCGGGCGCGGTCATAGCCGATGGCATCGGTCAACAGGGACAGGGCGGTCAGGATGTAGCCCGCGTTCAGAAGTCCGACCATGAAGCCAATGAAGAGGATGAACGCCGGTTGATCCGGGCGCACCACCGCCCACAGGGCGTTGACCGCGCAATAGGCCACAAGGCTTCCAGCATAGACCTCGCGCTTGCCGAACCGGCGGATGAGCCAGACCCAGAGAGGCTGCGACACGAACCCGCCGGCGGCAACGAACAGCACGATATTGCCGATCATCAGCATCGGCTGCTTCAGTACGTAGACCAGGAAGAACACCAGGGCGGCATAGCCGGTGCCCTCGGCCAGCCGCTGCAGGAAAGTCGCCGCCAATATGGTCAGGAACGGCTTGTTCTCGAGGGCCAGCCGGAACTGGGCACCGATCGGCAAACTCGTCTCGTGGCGGTCGAAGTACGGCGCCTTCGCGGTCGCGAATACCGGGATCATCATAGTCACAAGACAGATCGCGCCCATGACCCACGCCATGAAGACATACCCCGCCGTACCCTCGCCGCCGTATTCGCGGATCGCGGCGGCATAGCCGGAGGTGACGACGCCCCAGCACATGAAGGCCACGCGGAACGCCATCAGACGCGTGCGATCGTGCGTATCGGGCGTCATCTCCGCGCCCATGGTCAGGTACGGCACCGAGTAGGCCGAGAACGCCGTCAAGGCGAGGGTATAGATCAGGCAGACATAACCCGCGCGCGCCGCCGCGGATGCCAAGGGCGGAACGTGGAAGAGAAGGACGAAGGCCGCGACGGTCAGAAGCCCGCCAGCCAGGATGAAAGGTCGACGCCGGCCCCAGGGCGAGCGCACGCGGTCGGAAGCAATGCCGGCAAGCGGATCCGCGAAGACGACCCAGAACTTGGGGATAAAGATCGCAAGCCCCGCCATGGCGGCCGGCACCTCGAGTGTGTTGGTCAGGAACGGCAACAGCAGGAACGCCGGGGTATCGCGAAAGATCTGGCCGCCGATCATGCCGGCGCCATAGCCGGTGCACAGCCATGTCGGCAGCCGCGACGCGCCTTGATGCGCAGACGAAGCCGGTTGAGGTGAGTCAGTGCGCATCGCGTCCTCGTTCATGGGATCGACGCACCTTAGACGATGCGTCTCGGATGCGTGAGCAGACCGCGGAAGCCATCGCGACTCGCGAATCGCGAGTCGGGTTTTTATGCTCGGACGGCGTGGTCGACACCCCCACCCCTAGATTTTTTCGTCGATGATTGTCTACAGCGAGCGCGAAGTGGCGTTCTTCGATGCTCGACAGCCTCCCCCCATCCGACTCCATGAGTCGACCTTTTTGGACGGAAATTCACGCGCGCGCGGAACTCTTATGCTGTCGAAAATCGCTTTTCCCTTTTCGAAAAATGACGCCATCACTCCGCACGGACGCCCCATCGACGCTCTTGGCGACGGCACGCCAGCACGCGCGAAGACAACTCCGTCGCGGAAGCGCGCGAAAATCATGGAAGCTCAAGAAAGATGCGGCTTAGTTGTGCGTCGGCGTCGAGCATCGCGAAGTGATTCGTCGCGGGATTTTTGTATGGATGCGCGCGCGCAAATGTACGCACGATGCGTCGTCGATGTTGTGCCAAATGCCGACGCTTATGCACGCGCACGACGACGATGAGTGATGACGTGTCGCACCCGACGCCGCGCGCGCAAATCATCGCACGCGATACATCGGACGATTCAAAACGCATCGGGTCGAATTGACGTCGAGAAAGAAATCAAGGAAAAAATTCGCGGCGCGCAAAAAAAGTGTTGTGAATTTTCGTCAAGTGCGTTTTTCTTTTTCCTGTCGAGCGAAACTTTGTTGTCTACGAGTGGGTTTCGAGCGGCGGACTAACTACAGACTTCAATCAAAACAGGGGATACCAACCATGGCTGCCAAGAAGAAAGCTGCTAAGAAGGCCACGAAGAAGAAGGCCAAGAAGAAGGCGAAGCGCTAGTCGCTTCTACGAATTTCGATCCTCAGGGATCGCACAAGAGATTCGGTAGTGCTGTCTGCGCAAATGGAGGGTTGATCAACCTTCCCGGGCTCAAGCCCAGCAAAGTTTGTGCGACGTACGTCCGATCGTGATTGGAAAGCCCGTCGAGCATCGCTCGGCGGGTTTTTCAATGCCTGAAGGGGGTTCTTACGCGCCGGCGATGACCCTGCGCGCGGCCGCCACCGCGTCCCCCGCAGGAATCTTGACCCCGGCGGACGCGAGCGCGCCTTCGAGGGCGCCGAGACACCCGAGCACATGCCGGGGCGTCGCACTTTGACCCATCAGACCAATCCGCCAGGCCTTACCCGCCCAGGCACCCAATGCGCCGCCGATCTCGATATCGGCAAGGGTGAGCATGTCCCGCCGGATCGCGGCCTCATCCACACCCAGCGGAGACTTCACCACGTTGAGCTGCGGGAGGCGCACATCGGCGCCGACTTGCATTGCCAGCCCCATGGCCTCGATCCCCGCAACCAGCGCGGCAGACATGCGCGCATGGCGCGCCCATGAAGCCTCGAGCCCCTCCTCGCGAAGCATGAGCAACCCCTCATGGAGACCGTAGAGGGCATTGATCGGGGCGGTGTGATGATAACTGCGCCCGCCCTCGCCCGCCCAATAACCCATGAGCAGGGACAGATCGAGGAACCAGCTTTGCACCTTGGTCTTGCGCGCCTTCACCGCCGCCACCGCGCGCGGACCAAAAGTCAGCGGCGACAGCCCCGGCGGCACGGAAAGACACTTCTGCGTGCCGGAATAGACGGCGTCGGCGCCCCAGGTGTCCACATCAACGTGAATGCCTCCCAGACCGGTGACCGTATCCACGATCGACAGCGCGCCATGCTTTTGTGCGAGCGCGCACAGCGCCGCGGCATCGGAGCGAACCCCTGTTGATGTTTCCGCATGGACGAAGGCGAGCACCTTGGCACCGGGATGCGCTTCGAGCGCTGCCGCCACCCTGTCCGGGTCCACCGGCGTGCCCCAGGCGTCCTCGACCACCACGGCACGCGCGCCGCAGCGCTCGACATTCTCGCGCATGCGCGTTCCGAACACGCCATTGATGCACACGATGGCGATGTCGCCAGGCTCCAGCAGATTGACGAAACACGCCTCCATGCCCGCCGAACCGGGGCCGGAGATCGGGATGGTGAGCGCGTTGGCCGTACGGAACGCGTAACGCAGGAGATCCTTGATCTCATCCATCAACGTCACGAAGGCCGGATCGAGGTGGCCGATGGTCGGCCGGGCCATGGCTCCCAACACCCGGGGATGTACGTCCGAGGGTCCCGGCCCCAACAGCATGCGGCGGGGGATGTCGGACCGAGGCTCATTGCGCATGGTTTGCTCGTGACGGTTGAAAAATACGTAATATCAATGTGTTAAGTTCGCCGCATCCCCGCATATATAAGAGAGTGCGGTCAGACCTAGCCGCCGGGCCCCTTCAGCGCCAATTTGATCATGAAAGCCGCGCCGGCCACCGTGCGAGCCATAGACGTGAAGGGCCCGTTCCGGCGCGGCAAATTGGCCAAAAACTGGTCGATGGCC
The DNA here is from genome assembly GCA_965279655.1 of Rhodospirillaceae bacterium. Taxonomy (GTDB): domain Bacteria; phylum Pseudomonadota; class Alphaproteobacteria; order Rhodospirillales; family Rhodospirillaceae; genus SCTM01. Next base: position 566,045 of record OZ257255.1, on the reverse strand, counting down.
GAGAGGGCCACTGGTTCATCCAAATTGGGGGTATGACCCCGGCTCGGGACCTCGACCGTCCGCAGACCGGGAATCTCCGCCCGCATCTTCTCCAGGGTCGCCGCCGCCAATAGATCGGAGTTCGCCCCACGCAGGACCATCGCGGGGATGCCCCTCAGGCGCCGGAAGAACGGCCACAGGTCCGGGCTCGGAGCGCCGGTGAAGGGCTTGGAGATATCGAGGTCGTAGTCTGGACGGAAGGTCCCGTCGGGATCCTTGCGAAAGCGACGCCGGCCCATGCGTTGCCAGTCCGCCGGCGTGTAGTCCGGATAGATGACCGCGTCGATCGCCTTGATCGCGTCCGCCGCGTCGTCCCAGCTTTGGATCGGCTTTGCTTTGCCGAGATACCCGCCGATCCGCTTCAGGCCGGCTGGATCGATCTCGGGCCCAATGTCGTTCACGATAACGCCGAGCACCCGCTGCGGCATGATGGACGTCAGGGCGGTCGAGACGATCCCGCCGAGGGACGTACCGATAAGGGCAACGCGACGCAGACGCTCGGCCTTCAGCAATGCAATGACGTCGCGCACATAGGTGGTCGGCACATACGTCATTGGGTCCTTTGCGTAGGCGCTTAAGCCGCGGCCGCGCAGATCGACGCACAGGACCCGGTAGCGCTGGGCCAAATGGGGTGCCAGTTCCTCGAAGTCTCGGGCATTACGGGTCAGGCCGGGGATGCACAGCACCGTAAACGGCGCGTCCTTCGGTCCGGCGTATTCTCGATAATGCAGATTGAGGCCATCGGCGCTGGTGTAGAAGCGCGACACAAATGACGGCGCGGCGGACGATTCCGGCATTCCAACTCCCCAGCCAGCAGCGGGGGAGTGTCGGTGACCGGCCCTATGACCGCAAGCGACGGATTGCCGAGCGGTGCCCGGGAGAAGGAAGTGCGCCGCTGCGGCGCCCGGCGGCCGTCATGAGGGACCAACCAAGCATGGGGAGCCAGGCACGCAGCGGCACACCCCCGCATACCCTTTGCGGCCATGGCGGCAGAGCCGTAATTCCAGGCCAGCCGATCACGGGTGCCGGGAACGGAATTCTGTCCTCTGTCGCCAGGGGACGCGGAGAAATATATCCTCCCACCTTCCAGCGCGAAGGGGCGGCCTCCTGTTGTCTTCTCAGGTACCCGCGCTGCACGCTATATCGCCGCCGCCATGGTTTCCGTCCCAGGATCACCGATGCCGCCTTTGACCGCCCTTCACCCCGTCCCCCACGCCCCCGAAGGCGCGCGCGGCGGGACGTACCCCGAGACCATCGGGTCTATCGGCAATACGCCGCTCATCAAGCTGCGCCGCGCGTCCGAGGAAACCGGCTGCACGATCCTGGGCAAGGCGGAATACGCCAACCCGGGCGGCTCCGTGAAAGACCGCACCGCGAAGTTCATCATCGAGGACGCCGAAGCCAAAGGGCTGCTCAAGCCGGGCGGCGTGGTGGTGGAAGGTACGGCCGGTAACACCGGGATCGGGCTGACGGTGGTGGGCAACGCGAAGGGCTACCGCACCGTGATCGTGATCCCCGACAGCCAGAGCCGTGAGAAGAAGGACCTCCTGCGGCTAATGGGGGCGGACGTGCGCGAAGTGAAGCCCGTGCCCGCCGCGGACCCGAACCATTACGTCAAAGTCTCTCAGCGCATCGCCGAGGAACTCGCCCGGACTGAACCCCATGGCGCGATCTGGGCGAACCAGTTCGACAATGTGGCGAACCGCGATGGCCACATCCGCGAGACCGCGACAGAAATCTGGGAACAGACCGGCGGCAAGATCGACGGCTTTGTTTCCGCAGTCGGCACGGGTGGCACCTTCGCCGGCGTCGGGATTGGGCTCAAAGAACGCAACAAGAGTATCCAGGTGGCGCTGGCCGACCCCATGGGTGCGGCGCTGTATCACTACTACGCCCATGGCACTCTGAAGGCCGAGGGCAGCTCGATCACCGAAGGCATCGGTCAGGGCCGCATCACCAAGAACCTAGAAGGGGCCTATGTGGATGACCAGTTCCAGATCACCGACGCGGAAGCGCTGCCGATCATTTTCGACCTGATCAAGGAAGAAGGCCTGTGCGTGGGCGGTTCTACCGGCATCAATATCGCCGGCGCGATCCGGCTGGCACGCAAGCTCGGCCCCGGCCACACGATCGTGACGTTCCTGGCGGATTCCGGCACGCGCTATCAAAGCAAGCTGTTCGACCCGGCCTTCCTGAAGACCAAGGGCCTGCCGGTTCCCGATTGGCTCTAGGAAGATACCCGGCTATTTCCGGCCGCTGACGCGCCACGCCACCGTGCCGTGGGTGCCCACGGAAATCGGTTTGGCTTCCTGGATCGTGATGCCGGCTTCCGTCAGCTTGCGCTTCATCCCCGCGAACGCCGCATCGCCCAAGGCGGCATGCATCATCGCCTCGGTACGGAGGATGTGATCGCTCACCCGCTTCTTGAGCAGGTTGATGATGGCGATCTGGTGGGCAATCTCCATTGTCTTGCGGTCGGTGAAAACCTTCTGCAGCGCCACGACCACGGCGACAATCATATCGCTGTCGGTGTTGGCGAACCTGCTCATGACTTTCTCGACTTCACCGTTGAAGCGGTCGAGATACTGACGCGTATCGCGTCCCTCCCCGCTGCTTTCAACATTGTGCAGCGCTTGGGCGACCACGAGGGCGACATCGAAGATCTTGGTCTCCGCCAATAGGTACTTGCTCTGCTTGACCTTCTTGCCGGCCGATTCGACGACGCTCGCGCTGGCCGGCATCGCCAACATCGAGATGATGCCGTGGGGCTTCAGCACCCGCGCGACTTCTTGGGCGACCTTGCCCATCTCCCCATGCTCGAAGCCAAACTGGCTGATAACGGCATCAAAGGCCGCGTCGGCGAAGGGCAGCTCTTCCATCCGCGTGCTGGCGTGAAATTCGATCGTGCGCAGCAACTCAGCATGCCGCTTCACGAAGTGTGCCGGGTCGATGGTTGCCGCATCGATCGCTGCGATGCGAAAACCCTTGGCGGTTTGCTGGCCCGCCCTAGCGATCGCCAGCGCGGCCGCACCGTTGCCGCACGCGATGTCCAGGATCGTCGCGCCCGCGGGAAGCTGTTCCGCAACCTGCGCCCAATGCAGGTCAAGCGCCGCCTTGACCTCCACATTGTCGGCGCCGGCAGTACGCAGCCGGCTGTCCCGCCAATAGGTGTCCCAAATCCTGAGCTTGTCTTCCGCGGCTGACGTCACGGCACCGGTAACTTGATCGCGCCGAAGCGCCACTGGTTTTTGCGATTTCGAACTTAACGGAGCGTACCGGAAACCGATAAGAAACACCATCCTTTCAATAACTTGGGCCTGCAGTTCGGACCCTCTTTTCAACTGCTGCGGAATCGCCCCCCGCGTCGGGGCGGCAAGTTTTCGCGTGCAACAACAACGCGCCGCCTTCTGCGTTGAAATTTTGAACTTGCCGCGAAAGGACCCCGCGATGGACCGCGCATTTCACCAAGCCGCTCCCTGGATCAGCCGTTCGGTGCTGGCCTTTGGTGCACTTCAGTTTGGAATCATCGGCGCCGTCAACTTCAAGGAACCGGTGCTGATGGCCTATAACCACGGCCTGGGGATGTGGAGTCAGACCGCGATCACCATGACGCGGCTGCAGTTCGGGATCCTGCCGCTCGCGATTGCCTGCATCGCGCTCTACTGCGTTTTTGTCCCGCGCCGCTTTATGGAAGGCCTTGGCCTCCTGCTGTTCATCAGCACGGCAATGCTAGGGGGATATGCGCTTGGCATGGGCATCGACGGCTCAAACGCCGACAGCCGACTCCTGCTGCAATCCGCCGCCTTCGATGCCTTGATTTACGCCATCGGTGTATTGGCCGAGTGGCGCCGCCGCCTGCGAGATCCGATCATCGTCGCCCCGGATCTCACCCCATTCGGCGCGCGCGGATAGGCACTTCCCGTCCCGGCTAACAAGCAAAAGGCCCTCGCGGAGGAGCGCCGCGAGGGCCGATTTGCGCTGCGTGAGCCGCAGCACCCCACGTCTCTAATTCTTAGTCGCGTTCGCGAGCGTGAACCAGTCCGAGCACCGCGCCCGACAGAATGGTCGCCGTCAGACCGAGGAGAACAGTGCCCGCCACAAGGGCGGTCGCAACGGCCCCGGCAGGAAAGCTGGTTAGGATAGCCAAACCGATTGCAAAGACCGTCAGCGAAACCAGATTTTCCATGGAGCGCCCTCTTCTCCGTGATCTCTGACGATCACGTTACGAGCAAAAAATTCAAAGGTCTACGAAACCAAAGCATACTCACGCTGCACGTGCGCGGAAAATGCAGTTCGAACCCGCAGCGATTCTCATCCCGCGCGCGATGCACAACGGATGGTTTGTAAGCGGCGAAATTATCTTTGCGTGAACAGGGAACTCATGAAGCCCACGCGCACGCGTTGCATCGCGAATCGAGCTTCCTGAACGAAAAAGGGCCCTCGGATATCGAGGGCCCTTTCGTTTTCGTATTGCTCGCTACGTCTAGGCGGCGATGTCGCTCTTCGCGTTGGAGAACACCGGAACCGTCGCCGGGGTGAGTTCGCCTTCGAGCACCGGCAGCGGACGGCGGCCGATCTTCACGGTCGAGCCGAGCGCCACCATCACGGCGGAGGCTTGCGGGATCGCCATGACGGCCAGAGCGATCGCCCACACCACTTCCGCCGGATCGTCCACGTGCGTGACGGCGATGGTGGCGAAGATCGCGACCACGGTGGCGATCAGCAGTGCCGTCTCCATCTTGGCGATGCGCAGCGCATGGTGCCACGGAGCGCTGTCCTCACACTTCGGCGTGCGCAGGAATGGGCTGGACGAGGTGGTCAGGCCCAGGAGCACGCCCTTGCCAACCGTGTAGGCCAGCGCCAAGCCGGTGACGGCCGAGGCGATCGAGCCCACAAAGCCGGTGCCGACCTTGGAACGATGCAGCCAGATGGTCTTGATCGTCTTGACCGTGAACAGGGTCAGGGCGACGCCGGACAGTACGGTGAGCGGCACGTCGAAGTGACGCGGCGCGATCGCCATCAGGGCGGTCCAGACCAGGGCGAGCACGCCGAAGATCAGCGCGAAGCCGTCCGCGAACCACGGCAACCAGCCGGCCACGAAGTGGTAGCGCTGCGCGACCGTCAGCTTGGACCTGCCGAGGAAGATCTCCTTGGCATGGCGCTTCATGATCTGCATGGCGCCGTAGACCCAGCGATAGCGCTGGCCCTTGAAGGCGGCATAGGTGTCGGGCATCAGGCCGCGGCCCATGCTTTCCTGCGTGTAGTGCGCCTTGTAGCCGGCCTCGAACAGGCGCAAGCCCAACTCCGTATCCTCGGTGATGCACCACTCCGCCCAACCGCCGACTTCGACCATCGCGGATTTGCGCATCACGCACATCGTGCCGTGCTGGATGATGGCGTTGTGCTCGTTACGCTCCACCATGCCGATGCGGAAGAACCCGGTGAATTCCTCATAGCAAATCTGCTTGAAGGCGCTTTCGTGGGCGTCGCGATAATCCTGCGGCGCCTGGACGATGGCGACATTCGCGTCGGCGAAGCCGGGCATGACGGTGTGCAGCCATTGCGGGGCGACCTGATAGTCGCTGTCGATGACGGCAACGTATTCAGCACTCGGGTCGGTCAGCTCGAGCGCCTTGTTGAGCGCGCCGGCCTTGAAGCCCTTCATGTTGTCGAAGTGATAGAAGCGGAAGCGGTCGTCACCGAGGGTGCGGCAATGGGCTTCCACGGGGCGCCAGTCGCCCTCGTCCTTGGTGTTGTTGTCGAGGACGATGACCTCGAAGTTCTTGTAGGCGAGCTTGGCAAGCGCGTTGAGGGTCTCCATGACCATCTGCGGCGGCTCGTTGTGCGTCGGCAGGTGAATCGAGACCTTCGGCTCATAGCCGAGCGGGGCCGTCGGCAAGGCGATGCGACGCTTGCGCCACAGGCTGAGCGCCCATTCGGAGCTTTCCGTCATCAATAGGATGGCCGTGAACAAGCCGGTCGGCACGATGAACAGGAAGCCACCGAGTGCGCGCATATCGACATACTTCAGGGAAGACGCGTCGGCAATGAACAGGCCGCCGGTGACGACCAGGCCAACCACAGAGGCGATCAGGAAGTAGCCCTGCAGGGCAACCGCCGGGAGCAGCGCCAGAACGATTGCGCCGATCACAAAAGTCGTCGCCGCCGCGACGGTGGCGTAGGTCTTCCACTGCGCGAAGGTCGAGAGCGGGCCGGACCAGTTGAACTTGGTGTGGCCTTCGGCATCGAAGATACCCCAGAACGCGCCGACCGCGCCTTCTTCATCGGCGGCGCCCTTCCAGGGGCCGTCGAAGGCTTCGATAATGTAGTAATCGTAGTTCTGCTCGTCCGCGAGGTTCGCGAAGGTGCGCAGCAGGAAAGCCGCGTTCGCCGACGACGGGGTCGCGCCCTGCTTGGTGCGGCCTTCCGTCGGCCAGCCCACTTCGCCGATCACCACCTTCTTGCTCGGATACTTGGCCTGTACCTTCTTGTAGACGTCCGAGACGAAGTCTTTGGTCTTCTCGATCCTCACGCCGTCCCAGTACGGCAGGATGTGAATACCGACGAAGTCGGCTTCCTTAGCGACCTTGTCCATGCCCGGGACATTGAGCCACGTCGGCCACACGTCGGTGGTGCCGACTTCGATCTTGCGGTTGTTGATGGCCTTCTTGAAGTCGCGGATGTAGGCGACGACGTCGTCCGGAGTCAGGGACTGCTTCACGCCGATCGCTTCGTTCGCGATGATCACGCGCTCGACGACGCCCGGGTTGTCCTTGATGGCCTGCACGGCCGTATTGAAGTCCGCCTGATTCTTCTGGCGGTTCTCGTCCATGTAGATGCCGAGGGTGACCTTCAGGCCAAATTCCTTCGCGATGTAAGGAATGCGGTCCTGGCCGTAGTCCACCGAGTAGGTACGGACGCGCTTCGTGACATGAGAGAGCTGCTCCATGTCACGACGGATGATGTCTTCAGAGATCCCGCCAGGAATATCCTTCGGGTGCTGCTTCAGGTGGGAAGGGCTGTAAGAAACGCCCTTGATCTGGCCAGTCCAATCCGGCGCATCGAGCGGACGGTCCATGTTGGCCCAGAACGCGGCCGAACCGACGCAGATCACCAGGAGCGCAATCAGAATTCGCATTTTCTTCCCGCAGATTTCACTGCTGTTGTACCGTGGGCCCGGCAGTTCATTTACCGAGTAACTCCGTCTGCAACAGGGCGGCATTAAGCCGTAACTGTGGCAGGCGACGTTTTCGGTCGGGGCGGTATCAAGCAACGAAGTCGGGAGATAATCGGCGCGCGCGTAACTGCTCCCCGTGCAGCAACGGTGGCCTTTAGCGACGAACTCAGAGCGATGCGACGAAAGCCTCTAAGCGCCAGCCCATCAGCTTTCGGGCGCGGTTATATCAAAGCGGCTGCAAAACTCAATATGTGCACTGCAGCAATTCCCCAAAAATCGGGCCGGAATGTCTATAATTCAGTACGCTCCGGCAATCGGCAGCGACCGCGAACAGTCACAGGCGCGTAATAAAAATATCACCCGATGACTGCGAGAGGACATAAGCGGGCCGCGCCGAGCAGCCAAGTTAGAATAAAGCGACAAAACGTCGCCCGACGGCCAATTATCCACACCTTTTTGGTCGTCTTTTGAAAGGGGCCTAATATTTCTATTTTAAATACGTACTGGTATAAAAATACCCTCTCAACGGGTATTCACGGTGACCTCGGCGATGCCCTCGTTGCCCGACTCGCGCAATGCTGAGCTATCAGCACGCCTACCACGCGGGTGGCCCGGCGGATGTCCACAAGCATGCGCTGCTTCTGCTCGCGCTGGCGCACCTCGCCCGGAAGGCAAAGCCATTCGTGGCGATCGACGTGCATGCCGGCGAAGGTGCCTATGCGTTGACGCGCCCCGAAGCGGAGAAGACCGCCGAATTCCGCCGGGGTATCACGCGCCTGTGGCCGCCGGCCAAGAATGCCGGCACGCTTGCGCCCTATCTCGACGTCGTGAGCGCGGCCAATCCTGGCGGCACCCTGTCCGTCTATCCCGGATCGCCCGCGTTCGTGCGCGCGTGCTTGCGTGAACAGGACCGGCTGATCCTCAACGAACTTCATCCCGGGGCGGCCGCGGCGTTGCGGCGCTGGGTGGGTAACGATCCTCGGATCGCCGTGCACAAGCGCGACGCCGACGAAGCGATCCGGGCGCTCCTACCTCCTGAAATCCGCCGGGGGTTGGTGTTGATCGATCCAAGCTACGAAATGCGCGGCGCTTACGAAGAGACAGCGGCCGCCGTCGCCGCCGCGGTGGCGAAATGGCCCGAGGGCATTTTCATGGTGTGGTATCCTCACCTCGCCGACAAACGCCACGTGCCGCTTGTGGAGGGCTTGCGAAAGATCGAAACGCCCATGGTGATGAGCGAACTCGATCTCGACAGCGGTGGACTGGCCGACGCCCCGGAAAAGGGATTGCGCGGCAGCGGTGTGATCGTGGTCAATCCGCCGTGGCAATTCGCCGACGATGCGGACGCGCTCGGCAAGGAACTCGCCAAACGTCTCGGCGAAGGACCGCGTGCCAAACATTCGCTGACGTGGCTCCGTCCGGAGAGCTAACGCTTCTTTTGCTGCAGCGTGCGGCGCGTGGCCTGAGCCTCCAGGGGGTTCTCAGGCCAGTTGTGGCGCGGATAGCGGCTGCGCATTTCACCGCGCACCTGCGGATAGACATTCGCCCAGAAACTCTTGAGATCCCGCGTCACCGCGAGGGGTCGCTGCGCGGGCGACAGGAGATGCAGCGTCACGGGCACCCGCCCGTCGGCGATGGTCACGGCTTCCGCCTGGCCGAACATCTCCTGCATCTTCACCTGCAGGGACGGCCCGCCGTCGCCTTCGTAGTCCACGGCGATGCTCGAGCCCGAGGGAACCATCAGATGGGTCGGCGCGAGTTCATCGAGTTTCTGCGGCAAGGGCCACGGCAGAAGTGTGCGCAGGGCCGCATCGAGATCGATGCGGGCGAGGTGATCGCGGCGGCGCGCGCCGTCGAGCATCGGCTCAAGCCAGTCGTGCAGGCGTCCCAACAGCGCATCATCGGACAGATCGGGCCAATCCTGCTCCGGAAACGCTGAGCGCAATACGGCCACGCGATGCCGCAGCGCTGTCGTTCCGCGCGTCCACGGCAGCGCTGCGAGTCCCAGAGCGCGGATGCCGTCGAGCATCGCAGCGCCGATCTTCGCCGCGTCCGCGTCCTTCAGGGGCCGTTCTTCCAACACCAGCGTACCGAAGCGCTTCTGCCGTCGCGCTACCACGGCCTCGTCGCGCACATCCCATGTGATCTCGTCGATCTCTGTGATTTGGTCGTCGAACACATCCTCGATATCGGCGCGGGTGAGCGGGGCGGCCATGAAGATCCGCGCCTCGCGGGTCTGCCCGTCGACATCCGCGACCGCGAGATACTCCTGCGCCGCCAGAGGCTGCGTCGGATCCAGTACGCCGCCGCCACCGCCGGAGAAGCGATAGCGCCCATCGCCGCCACGGCGCTGAGCGACGCGATCGGGATAGGCCAGCGCCAACAAGCGACCGGCGGACTCAGGCTGCGCGGGATCGCGTCCGGCCCGCGCTATATCGCGGATCTGCCGCGCCGACGCCCGCACCCGTGCGAGACCGGCGCGGTGCACTTGGCCCTGGCCCACGTCGTCGCGCGCGCCGGCAATCACCGAGAGGCGCGTGCGCGCATCGGGATCGCGCGTTCCGGTGAGCACGTCCCGCTCCGACAGCAAGGCGGCAAGATCGCACGCCGTACCGCCCTCACCCCGTTCGACACCGCGGTGCACCATATGCGCCAACCGGGGATGCAGCGGCAGCGCCGCCATGGCTTTGCCCTCGGCCGTCAGCGCACCCGATGGTTCGAGCGCCCCCAGACGCTTCAGGAGATCGACCGCTTGCCCGAAGGCGCCGGCGGGCGGTGGCGTCGGCCAGGAGAGGCCGGCAGGGTCGCGCACGCCCCAGGCCGCGAGATCAAGGACCAAGCTTGCAAGGTCCGCCTGCAATATCTCGGGTGCGTCGAAAGCGGCAAGTCCGCGATCCTCGGGCTCCGTCCAGAGCCGATAGCATACGCCGGGTTCAAGGCGTCCGGCGCGGCCGCGACGCTGTTCGGCGGCGGCACGAGAGACCTTCACCGTCGTGAGTTGAGTCATGCCGCGCCGTGGATCGAACCGCGGAACACGTTTCAAGCCGCAATCGATGACGATACGGACGCCTTCGATGGTGAGGCTGGTTTCGGCGATGGTGGTCGCAAGAACGACCTTGCGGCGGCCCGCGGGTGAAACCGCGATGGCGCGGGTCTGCTCCTCAAGGCCCAGGGCGCCGAAGAGGGGAGCAATGTCGACGTTCCCGGGCAACGCACCTTCGAGCGCGGCTTGAGTGCGGCGAATTTCGGCCTCGCCCGGCAGGAAGGCGAGCACGCTGCCCTCCTCCTCCGCGACGGCGCGACGGATGACGCTCGCCATCTCTTGATCGATCCGATCGCCGACCGCTTTGGCGGCATATCGCGTCTCCACCGGAAATGGCCGGTGCGGCGCTGTCAGCACCGGCGCGGGCTTATCGGCACTGCCGAGCAGGGTCGCGACCGCCTGATCGTCCAGGGTTGCGGACATGACCAGGATCTTGAGATCGGGCCGCAGTGCACGCTGCACGTCGAGCACAAGTGCGAGACCTAAGTCCGCATCGAGACTACGTTCGTGAAACTCGTCGAAGATCACAAGACCGACACCGGCGAGTTCCGGGTCCGCCTGGAGGCGTCGGGTGAAGATGCCTTCCGTGACGACCTCGATGCGGGTGGCCGCGGACACCTTGGTATCAAGCCGGATGCGGTAGCCGACCGTGGCGCCGACCTGTTCGCCCAGGGTCGTCGCCATTCGCGCCGCCACCGCGCGCGCCGCCAGCCGCCGAGGTTCCAGCATGACGATCGAACCCTGGAGCCAGGGTGCGTTTTTCAGCAGCAGCGGTATTCGCGTGCTTTTACCCGCGCCGGGGGCCGCCAGTACCACGGCATTCCCGTGCGTACCGAGGGCATCGGACAGGGGTGCTGCAATAGCGTCGATGGGCAACGAAGTGGTCATCACCCTTCATGACCTTATGGACCCCGGCTGACAAGCTGAGCCGGCCCAACCCTCTAGGCGGACTTGCCAGCGCAGGCCCGTCCTCATAACTTGATAACTTGAGAGCCGAAACCGCCTCTCCGGGGGGAGAACGAGACCGCGTGACCAGCACTATTCCGCGATTTCGGGGCCGGACCTCTATCTTGATCGTCGAGGACGACAGCGCCATTCAGGCCCTGCTGACGGCCGTGCTCGCGCTCAATTACGATGTGGTCGCCGTATCCACCGGCAAGGAAGCGCTCGAAAAGGCGCCGAACGGAGCGTTCGACCTGATCCTGCTCGACGTGGGCTTGCCGGACATAGACGGATTCAGCGTCTGCAAGCAGCTCAAGGCCGATACTCGCTGCAAGGAAGTGCCGATCATCTTCCTCACCTCACGCAATTCGACGCAGGACGAAGTCTCCGGCTTGGAGGCGGGCGGCATCGACTACATCGCTAAGCCGATCAATCCCGCCATTCTGCGCGCGCGTGTGAACAATCACGTCGAGCTGAAACATAGCCGCGATGCGCTCACCCAGATGGCGCGCCTCGACGGGCTCACGGGCCTGCCGAACCGCCGCACCTTCGACGATGTCCTGGACCGCGAGTGGCGGCGCCTCGCGCGCGTCGGCCAGCCGCTGTCGATCATTCTGTTCGACGTCGATCACTTCAAGCTGTTCAACGACACCTACGGCCACGGCGGCGGCGACGCGTGTCTCAAGAAGATCGCGGAGTCCGCCGTCGGCGCCCTGCAGCGGCCCGCCGACATGGTGGCGCGCTACGGCGGCGAGGAATTCGTGGCGATCCTGCCGGACACGGCCTCGGTCGGCGCCAAGGCGGTCGCCGAAGCGATTCGCGAGAATGTGGCCGCGCAGGGCTTGGAACACGAACGCTCACCCACCGCGAAGCATGTGACCGTGAGCCTGGGATATGTCACCGCGGTGCCGAAGGTGGATCGCCCGCCGTCCGAGCTGGTCGAAGCGGCGGACAAGGCCCTCTACGCCGCCAAGGCGGGCGGGCGCAATCGCGCCGTGCTGGGCGAAGGCGACTAACGCGCCTTACGTTGCCTAGGCCTTCATTCGTTGAGACACCGGCTCTACGACCGTCTCGACGGGGACAGAGCGCAAGCGGATCGCCTGCGCAGCGGCAGCCACAGCGCTCACCAGAGACGGCATTTGCGCTGCCACATCGGCGGCTGTAGCCGCCTCCTGCTCGATCGATTTCGCGATCGCGCTCACCTGCGGTGCACCGAACTGCGCCGCCAATCCCTTCATCGCATGCGCGGCGCGCTTGGCAGCCGCTAGATCGCTCTCCGCGACGGCCGACGCCATGCGATCGCGATAGTCGATCATGTTGCTGACGAACGTCGGGAGCATGTTCGCCACCGCGGCAACGCCCAGCGTTCCGACGAGATCGTCCAGTGCGGTTTCGTCCAGCACGAGATGGCCTTCACCGACATTTTGCGCGCGCGAAGGAAGTTCGGCGCCATGGCTGCCCTTGTCCATCCCCGCGGCAATGCCCGCGCCGGGGACCAAGCGATCCATGGCTGCGCCAAGCTCGCGCCAGACAACCGGCTTCACCACCACCTCATTCGCACCCGCAGACAGAAAGCCTGGATGATGCTCGGCGATCGCATCGGCTGTGAGTGCTATCACCGGCACTTGCCCCGCCGGGCCGGGCAGCGTGCGAATAGCGCGCGTCGCCGTAGCGCCGTCCATGACCGGCATCTGCATGTCCATGAGCACGATATCGAAGCGATGCGTCTCCGCCGCGCCGAGCGCCTGCTGGCCATCCTCCATCGCGGTCGTGCGATGCCCGAGACGGCCCAACATCGCGCTCAATAGATAGCGTGTGGTCTCATTGTCGTCGGCGATCAGGATGTCGAGGATGCGCCCCGTGGCCGCGGCCGGCACGGCGGCTGTCACCTTGCGTTCAACCGCGCCTTCCGCCGCCAGTACCTTGACCGTAAATCTGAAAGTCGAACCGCGCCCGGGCTCGCTTTCCAATGTGATATCCCCGCCCATGGCAACGACGAGGCGCTTGCAGATCGCCAATCCCAAGCCGCTTCCGCCGTATTGGCGCGACGTCGACAGGTCCGCCTGGACGAAGGGGCGGAACAGGCGGCTTGCATCCTCCGCGGCGATGCCAATGCCCGTGTCTTTGACCGCGAAGCGCAATTCCATCTCATCGCCATCTAGGGCCCCCATCCCGACGGAGATCGAGATCCCGCCAGCCGATGTGAACTTGGCCGAATTGTTCACTAGGTTTCCCAGCACCTGGCGAAGTCGCTTCGGGTCGCCGCACACGGAATCCCGGATGTCGGGTGCAATTTCAGTGGTGAACGCGAGCCCCTTGTCGGCAAACATCGTGGAATAGAGATCGCCGACCTCGCGGACGACCTCGCTCACGGCAAACGGAATGGAATCGATTTCGAGCTGGTTCGCTTCGATCTTGGAGAAATCGAGCACATCGTTGAGCAGATCGAGCAGGCCCCGTGCCGACCGTAACAGGAGCTTCGTAAGGCCTTCTTGCTCGCCGGACAGACCACTGATCATCAAGAGATCCGCCATGCCGATGACGCCAGTCATCGGGGTGCGCAGTTCGTGGCTCATCATCGCCAGGAACTGGGATTTCGCGGTGTTCGCGCGTTCTGCCCGTTCCCGCTCCTCCTCCAAGGTCCGCGCCAGCGCCGCAAGCTGATCCGCCTGTTCCTGGAGGCGATCGCGCGTCGCCTGCAACTCCTTCTCGCGCAAGACGCGTTCGGTCACGTCGCGCGCCGCGGCGACAACGCCGAAGTGACCGTCCTCGCGCGCGATCACGGAGGCGCGCGATTCCATCCAGACCCAGTGACCATCCTTATGGCGCAGTCGCCAGACCGCGGTTCCGCCCTGCGGACCGCCGGGACTGTTGAGCTGCCGCTGAGCCTTGAGTTGCGCCTGATCTGCCGGGTGGACAATATCGAACGGCGAACGGCCGATACTCTCTTCCACCGTATAGCCGGTCAGGCGCCACACGGACGGCGACATGTACTGCACATTCCCCTTCTCGTCGTAGAACGTGATCACGTCGGTGGCGTTGTCCGCCAGCAGGCGGAAGCGTTCCTCGCTGGCGCGCAGCGCATCCTCGATGCGTTTCTGGTCGGTCACGTCGACGACCGCCGTCTGCCATGCCGGCTCACCTTCCCACTGAATGAGGCGACCGACGCTGTCCCACCACATTTCCTTGCCGGCGCGATTGATCATCCGTCGCCGGAAGAACCTGCCGTCAAGCTCACCGGATTGCGCCTGATCCCAAAGGTCGTCCGCGACATCAAGGTACTCCGGTGCGAAGTGGCGCTTCAGTGAGCCGAGCGCCAAGACTTCGGCCGGGCTGTCGTATCCCAACAAGTGCGCATAGGCGGGATTGCAGAACACCGGCCGGTAACGGTGGTGGATCACCACGCCCTGGATCGAGCCTTCGACAAGGTTGCGGAACTTCCGCTCGCTATCGGCGAGCGCGCGCTGGGCTTCGCGGCGGCTGGAGACATCGAGTACGAAGCCGATGCTGCTGATGCGGCGGCCGGTGGAATCGACCTGGAACACCGCTCGGACGTGGAGCCACACATAGTGGCCCTTGGTGTGGCGAACCCGCACCTCCACATCGAGCGGTTCGCCCGTGCGCGCGAAAACTTCCAGCGCAAGCAGGTAGTCCGGTTGATCGTCGACATAAACGTGTTGTGAGATGTAATCCTTGTTCGCCGGGAAGTCCGCGGTGACCCCCAAAATCTCGCGCAACCTATTTGACCAGGTGCAGATGTCGGCTTCGTACCGATATTCAAGATAACCCGCCTGCGACGCCGCGACAGCCAGTTCCAAGGTTTGCTGCTTTTGCGCCAGTGCCGCGTCCATCTCGCGGCGCTGGCTGACGTCCAGCATCGAGCCGACCATGCGCGTCGGTTTACCGTTGCGGAACGCGACCGCGCGGCCGCGGCTCTGAACCCAAATATCGCGGCCGTCGGTGTGACGCAGCCGGAACTCAATCTCGAACGGAACGCCCCCGTTAATATGATCCTGCAGCGCGCCGTGCAGGCGGGGGCGATCAGTCGGGTGCACGAGACTATCGAGCATATCCCCGTTCGGCATCCAAGGATCGGTCGGCAGGCCTACAATCTCGCCGAAGCGCGAGGAGATGTAGACCGCGTTTGTGTCCAGGTCCCAATCCCACATGGCGGCGCGCGCCGCGGAGACCGCCCGCTGCAACTGCTCTTCGCGATCGGCAATCGCCCGCTCAGCCGCCTTGAGCTCGGTCACGTCGCTGATGACGCCGGCCATGCCGTTATAGTTGCCGCGAGAGTCGGTCTTGCAGCGCGCCGTGATCACGACGTCGCGGATGTCACCGTCGCTGCGGTGAATGCGCGCTTCGAGGTAACCGTGCCCGCCCGACTGCTGCAGGGCGCGCAGCTCGTGCGTAAGGATGTCGCGATACTCCGCGACGACGAGCGCGATAGTGTCGGTCATTGTGGGCCGGTACTTTTTCGGATCGAGGCCGAAGATGTGATAGACGCCCGGCGACCAATGGGTCATGCCGCGCCGCGGATCGTCGGCCCAGTGGCCGGTCAGTGCCACCTCTTCCGTCTCGGCGAATTCGGCTGCCAGACGCGCGTACGCGCGCTCGAGCTTGCGGCGTTCGCGGATCCATTGGAACACCGCCGCCAACCCAAGACACGCAGCTAGAATTCCCAAAGCCGCAATCGGCTCAAGGTCCATGGAAAAAAGCCTTCGACCCAAAACGGCCGCCAGTCTAACGGGATGGGCCTCGAGTTCACCCGGGAAAAGCAGTGGTTTCGCCCGGTAGAGACCGCCGCAATTGCGCTTGGGCGCCGGTTGACCTATGCCCAGGTCATGAATCAGCTATCCCCGTGCCCGACTTGCCAAAAACCCCCGGCCCTGTGCCAGTGCGCGGAGGTGTCGCCGATCGACAACCGCATCGGCCTGCTGATCCTCCAACATCCGCAGGAACAAGACGTGGACCTAGGGACCGCCCGGCTCACCGTGACACATTTGAGAAATGCGGCTGTTCGGGTCGGCCTGTCATGGCCGAGCCTCGCCAAAGCTTTGGGCCGC
Organism: Rhodospirillaceae bacterium; assembly: GCA_965279655.1. GTDB lineage: Bacteria > Pseudomonadota > Alphaproteobacteria > Rhodospirillales > Rhodospirillaceae > SCTM01. The sequence goes on along the minus strand of OZ257255.1, from coordinate 549,778 downwards.
CCAGCTGATCCGAAGAAATGGGGAAGCCTCTATCTCGGTTCCGCCAAAGCCGCCGACCTCGCGCCAGGCAAGGACATTGTGGCCTTGAGCCGCAAGGGCAACGCCCTGCCCGACAGCGATGAACGGTTGAAGGATCTCGAAGGAATCATTCTTCTCGACGGCAGTTGGGCCCAGGCAAAGGCGCTGTGGTGGCGCAATGCGTGGCTCCTGAAGACTCAGCGCATCATCCTTGGACCAACGCGGGCTTCGCGCTACGGCAAGCTGCGCCGTGAAGCGCGCTCGGACGCGATCTCGACTTTGGAGGCAGCGGCCCTGCTGCTCAGCCGTCTCGAAGGCCGTCCGGAGATCGCCGATGCCCTGCACCGGAGCTTCGAGGCCCTGCTCAGCCGGTTCACGGAGCTCAAGAAGCGCTGACAATACTGTTATAGCGGGCGCGGACCCATTGACGTCGCGCTCTTGGGCGGGTCTGGTCAGGGCGGAACAGCGGAGGAGAACGCCGTGCGCGCGATAGCCTTGTTGATGATGTTCACCTGCGGCGCGGCACAGGCGGCCGACCGAAACGTCATCCTCTTCGTGGCGGATGGCTTGCGCGGGGGCATCGTCGACGAGATCGACGCGCCGACCATGAGCGACATCCGCGCCAAAGGGGTGAACTTCTCCAATTCGTTCTCGGTATTCCCAACCTTCACGATGGTGAACGCTTCCGCCTTCGCGAGCGGACACCTCGTGGGCGACACGGGCATATTCGGCAACACCATGCTGACGCCGCAACCGCTTTCGCTCGATCCGCGGGGAAAGAGCGTCACGCCGTTCTTCGAGTTCAATCCCGCCCTGCGCGACGTGAACGAGCTCTATCACGACCACGGCGGGCTCATGTCGGAGGAGACGGTGATTTCGGCCGCGCGCCGCGCGGGCATCCAGACTGCCGCCGTGGGCAAGCTCGGCCCCGTCGCCATGCAGTCCCTCGAGGACTTCGACAGCGGCAAGACCATCGTGATCGATGATTCCATCGGCCATAACGAGCCGATGGAAGATGGCAATGCGCGGCACATTACGCTCCCCGTCGATATCGAATCGGCGATCGAACAAGTCACCGGCCGTCCCGCGCGGGCGCCGACCCGTCGCCAGCCTGGCGGGAGCTGCGAAACGCCGGGCACGATGGCGGCCAATCTGTTGCAACAGGATTGGTTCGCCAAGGTCACCACCGACGTTCTGCTTCCGCGTTTCAAGGCGGCGAACAAGCCGTTCTTCCTCGTCTTCTGGTCGCGCGATCCCGACGGCACGCAGCACAATCATGGCGACAGCACCGGCTACTTGGTGCCGGGTATCAACGGACCGACCGTCCGCGCCGGCGTACGCAACGCCGACGACGCCTTGCGCAAGATCCGCGATACGGTGCGCGCCCTTGGCCTGGAAAGCACAACAGACATCATCATTTCCGCCGATCACGGCTTCTCCACCGTGTCGAAAGAGAGCAAGACCAGCGGCTCGGCGATCCTCAAGTGCGGCGAACTGACCAACGCCTTGCCGCAGGGTTTCGTCGCGATGGACATCGCGCGCGAGCTTGATCTGCCGGCTGTCGACCCGGACGCGGGCAATTCGCCCATCCGTCCCGTGGTGGGCAGCTTCTCCAAGCGCGGCCATGCGCTCATCGGCAACAATCCGGACAAGCCTGAGGTCGTCGTGACGGCAAATGGCGGATCGGACCTGCTCTATCTGCCTTCTCCAGCCCGCAAGAAACTCGCACCGCGCATCGTGAAGTTCCTGCTCACACAGGACTATGTCAGCGGCATCTTTGTCGCCGACGACCTGGGTAAGATTCCAGGCACTTTGCCGCTGAGCGCCATCAACCTCGTCGGGGATTCCCACACGATCCGGCCGTCCATGGTCCTCAACTTCAAGAGCTTCTCGACCGGCTGCGCCATACCCACGAATTGCGGCGTGGAAATCGCCGATTCCGGCACGCTGCAAGGCCAGGGCATGCACGGCAGTTTCAGCCGTGCCGACACATTCAATTTCATGGCGGCCATCGGCCCGAGCTTCAAGGCAGGTCACGTCAACAAGGCGCCGGCGAGCAATGCCGATGTCAGCATGACCATCGCCAAGATCCTCGGGCTCAACATGAAGCATCCCGGCAAACTGACCGGTCGCGTACTGACCGAGGCCCTAGTAGGCGGCGCCGATGTGCCGTTTACACGCAAGGTGATCGCGGGTCCGCCGGCGGGCGATCTCGCCACTACCATGATCGTTCAAGAAGCCCAGGGCGTGCGCTACTTGGAAGCCGGCGGCTTCCCAGGGCGCACATTGGGGCTCGATCTCCCGCTGCGCTAGGGCTGGGCCTTTTCCTGGGTCGGATAGGGGCCCAGGCTGAGAAGCAAGAATGCGCCGATCAGGAAGAAGGCGCCCGCGGCCATCATTGCCGTTTCGTATGAACCGCTCATATCGCGCACGCGGCTGAACAGCGGCGCGGCAAGCGCACCGCCGACGGCGAAACCGATGTACTGCCAGCCGTAAATCTTGCCGAAGTTCTTCAGACCGAAATAGCGCGACGTGAAATAGGAGCAGAGGTCGAACTCCGCGCCGGCCGACAGCCCGATCAAGCCGGCGAGAAGCATGGTCACGGCGGGCGGGTAGCTGCCCACGGCCAGCGTGAACGCCGCTGCGGACGAGACGAGCAGGAACACGAACCCGACGCCAGGTCCCCAGAAGCGGTCAAGACACCAGCCCGAGGAAACGCGCCCAAGGATGACGGCGAGCCCAATGGTGCCGGCGACGCTGGCCGCGGTCGCCGCGTCGTATCCCTTGTCGATCAGCATCGGCACGAAGTTGGCGATGAAGCCGGTCGACGCCGCGGACCCCAGCACCAGCGTCCACGCGATGAAATGGAAGCGATACGACCGCACCGCTTCCCCGAGCGTCGCACCAACTGTGTGCTGGCGGGTCGCCTCAGCGATCGCAGCGGCGGATCCCGCGGGACGCAGAAAGATCAGGGTCGCCGGCAGGGCGACGACAAGCGGCATGATGCCGAGACCGACATAGGCCATGCGCCAGCCATAGTTCGCGATCAGCCACGCCGCGAAGTTAGGCGCGAAGACACCACCCAGTCCGGTCCCCGCCAAGGCGAGGCCAATCGCGAGGCCACGGTGCCGGGCGAAGTTCGCGCTGAGGATCTTGTTGAATGAGATCGCGAGGGTTCCGACGGACAGAATTCCTATGAGCAGCCAGAGGACGTAAAAGGTCGTGAGGCTCTGCGTCAGCAGCCCTAGCGCGATAAGCCCGAGACCGAACCCAATCTGAGACCCGAGGATAAGCCGCACCGGACCAAAGCGGTCGGCGCACCACCCGACCACCGGGGCCAAGCCGACGACCGGAAACATGACAATCAGCAGGATCGTGGAGACATCCTGCAGCGACCATCCGAACTCTTTTTGCAATGGCGCGTAGAACGGCCCCATCGAATAGAGCGGGTAGGATGCGATACAGAACGCGAGACCGAGAACGGACGCGAAAATAATCCCCCAACCTCGGCGCAATTCCCCCGTCTCGTTCATCCAGCCCCCTAGGGCACGATGGGGGGGGAAACCCGGTTCCCACCTTTTCCCTATCGCGCGCCGTCCAGCTTAGCGTGTCTTAGCCTTCGCTTTCGCCAAAGCTTCGCTGATCTCCGCCCGCCGTCCCCGGTCGGCCAGTTCGTTCTGCTGCGGTGCAGCAAGAGCCTTCTCTAAGTAACCCACGGCTTCGCCGGCCCGTCCGGACGACAGAAGGAAGTCGCCCATGAAGTAATTGGTATCTCTCCCCCCGGGATCGGCGGCGACCGCGCGAGTCAAATACGCCTGCGCCTTCTTCTTGTTTCCGAACCCTATGGGCCAGCCGGGGACTTCGTAGTGGAGCGATCCCAGCAGCGCGAGAACCGCCGGATTTTCCGGGCTTGTACGCTCCGCCGCCAACAAGACGTCGCGCGCTTCCCGCACCTTCGTGAGGGACTTCGTGGAGTGCAGAACTTCCGCCGTGAGGCACAGCGCGTTGGCCAGCCACACCCTTGTCGCGGGTGTGTCTTCCCGCAACACCAGGGCGGCGGCATCGTGTTCGATGGCTTCGGCCGCCGTGCGCCGGTCCGGTGCGTCGGGGGGACCATACTTTAGCAGCGCCCAGGCGCTCGCGATCTCGTCCACGGGCGCGGCCGCCCACGTCGGCCCAACCGCCACGATCAACGCGAAGCCCATGACGAATCGGAGAATCTTAAGCATTATTCTTATACTTTAACCGGTTCTTGGCGGGACCGGCTATGCTGCCGTCTCAAAATGCTCAGAGTACCGGGGGGTTACGAATGAGCTTCGTGCGTTTGATCTTTGCGGCGCGATTCATCATCTTCACAGGCGCGGTCGCGGCGACGATCGCCTGCATCGCGCTAGCGTTCCTCAGTCCGCTGTTCCTGATCCCATTGCCGATCGCCTTCGGCCTGGCCCTGCTCGGGTTCTACGACGTCGTCCAGCAGCGACACTCCATCCTGCGGAACTACCCGATCTCGGCCCACGTGCGGTTCCTGCTCGAAAGCGTACGACCCGAAATCCGCCAGTACTTCCTGGAAAGCGAGACGGACGGAACGCCCTTCAGCCGCAACAAGCGCTCGATCGTCTATCAACGCGCCAAGGGTCAGCTCGACAAGCGCCCGTTCGGCACGCAACTCGACGTCTACAGTTCCTCGTTCGAGTGGCTGCATCACTCGATGGTGCCGAAGGAGCCGGCGAAGGATCCGTTCCGCATCCCCGTCGGCGGACCGCAGTGCACCAAGCCCTACTCCGCGTCGGTGTTCAACATCTCAGCGATGAGCTTCGGCTCCCTCAGCGCAAACGCCATCCGCGCGCTGAACGGCGGCGCGAAGAAGGGCAACTTCGCCCACGACACCGGCGAAGGCGGCATCAGCAAGTATCACCGCGAAGGCGGCGGCGACATCATTTGGGAAATCGGCAGCGGCTACTTCGGTTGCCGCAACGAAGCCGGCGATTTCGACGCGGAGCGCTTCGCGGCCAACGCCACCGATCCCGTCGTCAAGATGATCGAGATCAAGCTCTCCCAAGGCGCGAAGCCGGGCCACGGCGGCGTGCTGCCGGCAGCAAAGGTCTCGACCGAGATCTCCCTCGCCCGCGGCGTCCCGGAGGGAAAGGATTGCATCTCCCCTGCCCGCCATTCCGCGTTCGCGACGCCGATCGAACTGATGCACTTTATCGCGCTCCTGCGCCGCTACAGCGGTGGCAAGCCCGTGGGATTCAAGCTCTGCGTCGGCCACCCATGGGAGTTCCTGGCGATCTGCAAGGCCATGCTGGCGACCGACATTCTGCCGGATTTCATCGTGGTCGACGGCTCCGAGGGCGGCACCGGCGCCGCCCCGCTCGAGTTCACGGACCACATCGGCACGCCTTTGCGCGACGGCCTGATGTACGTGCACAACGCCTTGGTGGGCATCGGCAAGCGCGGCCAGATCCGTATCGGCGCAAGCGGCAAGATCACTTCCGCCTTCGACATGGCGCGGGCGATGGCGCTGGGCGCGGACTGGTGCAATGCGGCGCGCGGATTCATGTTCGCCTTGGGCTGCATCCAGTCCCAGAGCTGCCATACCGACCGCTGCCCTACCGGCGTGGCGACACAGGACGCCTCGCGACAGCGCGCCATCTTCGTGCCCGATAAAGCCGAGCGCGTGTATCTGTTCCACAAGTCGACCGTGAAGGCCCTGAGCGAGGTGGTGGCTTCCGCCGGCCTCGATCACCCCGGCCAACTGCGACCTCACCACTTCTCCAAGCGCGTGTCTCCGAACCAGGTCATGACCTATGCGGAACTCGACCGCTTCCTTCAGCCCGGTGAGCTGATCAACGGCACGGAAGACCCGCGCTTCAAGCAGGCTTGGGCTATGGCACGGGCGGAGAGCTTCAACCCGGCGGCGTAAGCCGCGCTCGCACGGCACTATGATATCAATGCCCCGCAGAGCGTACGTGCGGGGCATTTTTCTTATCCGATCACCCTGCCTGCGTGTAAATAGCGCAGACAAGAGAAACAACGACCCGCAAATGACACCACCACAGCCGCCGACTGTCGTTCCTCCGTGGATTGCGGCGGATGGCGTCATGCCCGCACTGATTCGGGCCCACGACTGGTCCAAAACGTCCTTGGGCGACATCGGGCAGTGGCCGGTGGCTCTTAGGACCATGGTCCAACTGATGCTCGGCTCCAATCAGCCGATGTTCTTAGCCTGGGGCAGCGACCGAATCTGGCTCTACAACGACGCGTTCATTCCGATCTTGGGACGCAAGCATCCACAAGCGCTCGGACGGCACGCCATCGACCAAGTCTGGGCCGAGGCGCGCATAGACCTGCAGCCGCTGTTCGATCAAGTCTTCAGCGGCACGTCGGTGCAAATGCAGGACATCAACCTGCAGCTCGACCGCCGGGGTCAGTTGGAAGAAGCGCATTTCGCGTTCTCCTATTCCCCGGTGCGCGACGGAGAGCGCGTTGTCGCGCTGTTCGGAACCTGCATCGAAACGACGCAGCAGATCATGCGCGAGCGGGACCTGCGCGACAGCCAAGCCCGCTACCAGATGCTGTTTGATTCCATCGACGAAGGCTTTTGCACCATCGAATTCATCGACGGCCCTCACGGACCGCTGAGCGACTACGTCCACACCTCCGCGAACCCTGCCTACACAACAAACGCCGGCATCCCGAACGTGGTCGGGCAAAAAGTCCGTGAGATGGTACCCAACGAGGCCGATGGCTGGGTGAAGCTGTATGCGGAGGTCCTGAAGACCGGGATCCCGATCCGCTTTGAACGCGAGTTGGAGGCGACCGGACGCTATCTGGAACTCGCCGCCTTCCGCGTGGAGCCGGCGAGTCGGCGGGAAGTCGCGGTCCTGTTCAGGGACATCACCGCTCGCAAGCGCGCCGAACGCGAACTTCAGCACCTGAACGAGACCCTGGAAGCGCGTGTGGCGGCGGCGGTGGAAGAACGGCGCAAGACCGAAGATGCTCTTCGCCAAGCGCAGAAGATGGAAGCCGTCGGTCAACTCACCGGCGGGCTCGCGCACGACTTCAACAATTTGCTGGCGGGGATTTCCGGCGCATTCCAGATGATCAACACGCGCCTGGCGCAAGGACGCACGCCCGACGTCGAGAAGTACGTGACGGCCGGCATGGGCGCCACGCGCCGCGCCGCATCCCTGACCCACCGCCTGCTCGCATTCTCGCGGCGTCAGACACTTTCGCCCAAGGCCCTCGTGGTCAATCGGCTCATGGCCGACTTCATCGAACTCGTGGGACGGACCGTCGGACCGTCCATCAAAGTGGCGACCATCGAAGCGAGCGGGCTGTGGGCAACCATGGTCGACGCCAACCAGCTCGAGAACGCGCTCCTCAACCTGTGCATCAACTCCCGCGACGCCATGCCCAACGGGGGAAAGATCACGATCGAGACTTCCAATAAATGGCTCGATGAACGCACTGCCCGGGAGCACGGCCTCGCGCCGGGCCAATACATCGCGGTATGCGTGAGCGACACCGGTATCGGAATCGAGAAGGCCACCCTCGACCGCGTCTTCGAGCCCTTCTTCACGACCAAGCCCACCGGAGAAGGCACCGGCTTGGGTCTTTCGATGGTGTATGGCTTCGCACGCCAATCCAATGGCCACGTGCGCATCTATTCGGAAGTCGGCAAAGGAACGATGGTGTGCATCTATTTGCCGCGCCATCTCGGCGCGGAAGACTCGGATGCCTCCGATACCGCCGAACCGTCGCCGCATCCCGCGGCGGGCGCCGTTGTGCTGGTCATCGACGACGAACCGACGGTCCGGATGCTCATCACAGATTCTCTCGGCGATCTGGACTACACTTGCATTGAGGCTGCGGACGGTCCCGCCGGCCTGGAAATCCTGCGATCGAATCAACGGGTCGACCTGCTGATCACTGACGTGGGCTTGCCCGGCGGCCTCAACGGCCGTCAGGTCGCAGATGCGGCTCAGGCACTGCGGCCCGACCTAAAAGTGCTGTTCATCACCGGTTACGCGGAGAATGCCGTGCTGAACCACGGCCACATCGGTCCGGGCATGGAGCTATTGACCAAACCTTTCGCCGTTGACGATCTTGCACGCCGTGTCGAACGTATGCTCGGATAGGTTCTACATGAACGCCCTGCCGATCATCGACCTGGCGAACGTCGCGAACCGCGATCCCGATGCGATGACCCGCGCCGCCGGCCAGATCGTCGACGCCTGCACCAAGACCGGGTTCTTCTACGTCACCAACCACGGCATGCCCGAAACGGTCATCCAGCGTGCCGTCGACGCCGCCAAGACCTTCTTCGCCCTGCCCGAAGCCGCAAAGCATAAGGCAGACGCTGTGAACCATCGCGGCTATATCGGCATGGGCGATGCGTTCATGAAGAACGCCACCCGCTCCGACTGGAAGGAATCCTACGTCATTGGGCTGGAACTCGCCGCCGATGACCCCGACGTTGTCGCAGGCGAAGCCTTACGCGGTCCCAACGTATGGCCGGAAGCCTTGCCCGAATTTCGCGATGCCTTCTCCGCCTATTTCGCGGCGATGCACCGATGTGGCGCAGACTTGCTCAGCGTCTTCGCAATCAGCCTCGGACAGCGGCCGGATTTCTTCGTCGACAAGTACACCAAGCCACTGCAACGGATGAACGTGATCCACTATCCGCAGCATCCGGGCGATGCGCCCGCCGATCAGTTCGGCGGTGCGGCTCACACGGACTATGGCTGCGTGACGCTGCTATGGCAGGACGACAGCGGCGGCCTGGAGATCCAGCGTCGCGACGGATCCTGGATCAGCGCCACACCGGTGCCCGGCACCTTGATCATCAACGTGGGTGACCTGTTGGAACGCTGGAGCGGCGGACGCTATGTGTCGAACCTGCATCGCGTGACGAACCGCTCCGGCCGCGACCGCTATTCCATCGCCACCTTCTTCGATCCGAACTATCGGGCTGTGGTCGATCCGGCCGCCTTCGGCACGCCCGGCGCCCACGCGCCGGTGCAAGCGGGTGATTACATCCTCGATCGCGTGCGGACCTCGTTTGCGTATCGCGCCGTCTAGGCCGGCGGCCGTTCGGTCTTGATGTCGGTCATCTGGCCGCTCCAACCGCCGCCAAGGGCCTGGATCAGGGCCACCGCCGCCGTCAGCTGATTGCGCCGGATGGTGAGCGCGGATTGTTCGCTCGACAATGCGGATGCCTGAGTCGTCGCCACGGCCGTGAAGTCCGTAATGCCGGCGCGATACTGGTTGCGCGCGATGCGTTGGGCTTCGCGGGCCGCATCCACCGCTTGCGATTGGATCGCCGCCTGTTCGGCCAAGGCGGACACGGCGGTGAGTTGATCTTCGACCTGCTGGAGAGCAGTCAGCACGGTTTGGCGATAGGACGCCACTTCCTGATCGTACGCCGCGCGAGAACGCTTCACCTGCGCGCTCTTGGCGCCGAAATCGAGTACGCTCAGCGCCGCTTGCGGCCCGAAGGACCAAAAGCGGTTCGAGGCATTGAACAGGTTGTCGAGCGACGAACTCGAGTAGCCGTAGTTCCCTGTCACCGTGAGGTCCGGGAAGAACGCCGCGATGGCCACGCCGATCTGCGCATTCGCGGCCTTCACACGCCGTTCCGCGCTCGCGACGTCAGGACGCCGTTCGAGAAGGGTCGACGGCACGCCCACCGGGATATCCGGCGCCAAGACGTTGAAGTCCGCCGTCTCGAGGGAGAAATCCGCCGGCGCCTTGCCGATCAGGACCGCGATCGCGTGTTCCAGCTGCTCCCGCTGCGCCCGGGCGTTCACGGCCTGGGCCTGGGTGCTGCGCAATTGCGTCTCGGCCTGGGCCAAGTCCGCCTTGGAGACCACGCCCTGGTTATATTTGTTCTGCGCGATCTTGTAGGACTCCGCGAAGCCCGCAGCGGTCTGATCCAGCAGGCGCCGAAGCTCATCCTGCACCCGGATTTCGAAGTAGGCCGTCACCAGTTGCGCCTGCGCGGACAGCGTTGCATTGGCGAGATCGGCCGCGCTGGCCTGGGCGCTAGCATTGCTGCCCTCGAGCTGACGGCGGATGCGCCCCCAAACGTCGATATCCCAGCCAGCACTGCCGGAGACGTTGTAGCTGGTCACAGGGCGCGCGGTCGTGTTGACCACGGTTCCGTTGGACGTGACGGTGGATACCGCACCAGCGCCGCGCTCTGAACGTGTCATCGAGCCGCTCGCGTTCACCGACGGGAACAGCGCCGAGCGCGATTGCTGCACCGCTGCCGTTGCTTGGCGATAGGCCGCCTCGAAGGCGCGGATATTTTGGTTAGACGCTTGCACTTGGGCCGCGAGATCGTTCAAGAGCGGATCCCCGAAGATGGCCCACCAGGGACCGCGATCCGCATCATCGCGCGGCTCGCTGATCTTCCATCCGGCGGCTTCCTTGAACTCCACGGGCACGGACGCGCTCGGCCGCTTGTAGTTCGGGCCGACGGCGCATGACGCCAGCAGCAGCGCCGCGAGAGCAACGCTCACGTACTTCATGCTCGTGCCTCCGCCGCGCGGATATCGGAGTCTTTCGACCACATCTTCCGCAGCCATTGGCGGAACCGCTCCATGTAAAGATAGACAACAGGCGTCGTGTATAGCGTGAGGATCTGGCTCACCAACAAGCCGCCGACCACCGCGATCCCAAGTGGCTTACGCAGTTCCGTGCCCTCGCCGGTACCGATGGCGAGCGGCAACGCGCCCAGCATCGCTGCCATGGTGGTCATCATGATCGGCCGGAAGCGCAGGCAGGCGGCATGATAGATCGCATCCCGCGGCGACATGCCCTCCCTCCGCTCCGCGTCGAGCGCGAAGTCGATCATCATGATCGCGTTCTTCTTCACGATGCCGATCAGCAGGATCACGCCAATCAGCGCGATGATGCTGAAATCCAGACGGGCGATCATCAGGGCCGCCACCGCGCCCACACCCGCCGACGGCAAGGTCGAGAGGATGGTGATCGGGTGGATGTAGCTCTCGTAGAGAATGCCAAGCACGATATATACCGCGATCATGGCACTGAGGATCAAGACCGGCTGACTGCTCAACGACTGTTGGAAGGTACGCGCCGTGCCCTGGAAGCTTCCCTGGATGCTCGACGGCATGCCGATCTGGTTGACCGTCCGGTTGATCGCTTCCACCGCCTCGCCCAGGGACACGCCTTCCGCCAAGTTGAACGAAACCGTGGCCGCCACGAACACGCCCTGGTGGTTGACACCCAGCGGGGTCTCCCCTGTCTCGTAGTGCGCGACTTCCGAGAGCGGCACCATCTTCGAGACACGGGTGGAAACGGCGGAGCCGGCGGAGACCGCGCGACCTTGGGTGACGAGGCGGTTCTGCTGCAGATTGCGCGCCGATTCCGCCGCGATCGCCGCCGCGTCGCCCGCGGCGGAGCCCGCGCCCTGCGCCGTGGTCGCGCCCGGCGTGTTCACCGTGCCGGAGATCGCATTGGTGGCCGTCGTGCTGCTCACATTGCCGCCGGACGTGCTGACGTAAATGTCCTTAAGGGTTTCCGGCGTCTGCCAGAACTCCGGCGAGACCTCCATGACCACCTTGTACTGGTTCATGGGATTATAGATGGTCGAGACCTGCCTCTGACCGAAGGCGTCATACAGCGTGGCGCTGATCTGGCTCATGGAGAGCCCCAGGCGCGACGCTGCCGCGCGATCGATCACCAGGCGTGTCTCAAGCCCCTTCACGTCTTGATCCGAATTGACGTCGACCACTTCCGGCACGTTCTCAAGCGCCTGGACGAGTTTGAGCGTCCACTCCCGGATCAAGCCAACATCGTCGCCTTGCAGGGTGTACTGGGTGCCGCCGAAACCGAACCGCCCGCCAATACGCAATTCGCGCGGCACGTTCAGGAACATGATCGCGCCGGGGATCAGCAGTTTCGGCCGCAGGCGGTTGACGACCTCGTCGGACGTGAGCCCGCCGCGCTCGCTCTTCGGCTTCAGCGAAACGAACACCATGCCGCCGTTGGTCTGCCCGCCGCCCGTGAAGCCGGCCACATCCGCGACCGCGGGATCAGCCTTCACGATCTCGATGAACTTCGCGAGCTTGTCCTTCATGGACTGGAACGAGATGCTTTGGTCGCCGCGCAATCCACCCTGGATGCGACCGGTATCTTCGTCCGGGAAGAAGCCCTTGGGGATGGTGGTGTAGAGGTAGACGTTCAAGCAGATCGTGGCGAACAGCACGCCCATGGTCAGCAGGCCGTGGCCCAGCACCCAGGTCAGCGAGCGCTCGTAGCCGCCCTTGAGGTCGTTGAACCAGCGTTCCGCGGCGGCGGAGAACTTGCTCGGCTTGCCCTCTTCCGCGCGCGGTCGCAGTAGACGCGCGCACATCATTGGCGTGGTGGTGAGCGACACCACCAGTGACACAAGGATCGCGACCGAGAGCGAAACCGCGAATTCGCGGAATAGGCGGCCCACGACGCCGCCCATGAGCAGGATCGGGATGAACACCGCGATGAGCGACAGGCTCATGGCCATCACCGTGAAGCCCACCTCCTGCGCCCCCAGGAGCGCCGCCTTCATGCGCGGCACGCCCTTCTCGATGTGGCGGGAGATGTTCTCCAACAGCACGATCGCGTCGTCGACCACGAACCCGGTCGCGATGGTCATCGCCATGAGCGACAGGTTGTTGAGGCTGAACCCCAGCAAATACATCACACCGAAAGTGCCGAGCAGCGAAACCGGCACGGCCACGCTGGGGATCAACGCCGCGCGCACATTGCGCAGGAACAGGAACACCACCAGCACCACCAGAACGGTGGAGATGACCAGCGTGCGCTCCACTTCCTTCAAGGACGCACGGATGGTTGTGGTGCGATCCACCACCACGGCGACGCGCAGGTCCGGCGGCAAAGCATCCTCGAGCGTAGGCAGCACAGCCAACACCCGGTCCGCGGTCTCGATGATGTTGGCCGACGGCTGACGCTGGACTTGGATCAGCACGGAGGGCTTGCCGTTGGTCAGGCCGAGGTTGCGGATGTTCTCGACCGAGTCCACCACCTCGCCCACGTCCTGCAGACGCACCGCCGCGCCGTTGCGGAACGCAACCACCAGGTTCTGGTAAGATGCGGCGACCCGCGCCTGGTCGTTGGTATAAATTTGGTAGCGTCGATCTCCCTGCTCGATGGCGCCCTTGGGAGCATTCGCATTGGCGGCGGACAGGGCCGCGCGCACGTCCTCGAGCCCGATGCCGTACTTGAACAGGGCGCGCGGATTGAGTTCGACACGTACGGCTGGGAGCGAACTGCCGCTGATGGTCACATCGCCGACGCCCTTCACCTGCGCCAAACGCTGCTGCATGACGGTGGCGGCGGAGTCATAGAGCTGCCCGCGATCCAGCGTGTCCGACGTCAGCGAGATCACGAGAAGCGGCTGCTCGGCCGGGTTCACCTTGCGGTACTGCGGATTGCTGCGCAGCCCGGAGGGCAAATCGATACGCGCCGCGTTGATCGCAGCTTGCACGTCGCGCGCCGCACCCTCGATATCCCGATTCAAGCCGAACTGCAGGATGATCCGCGTGCTGCCGACAGAGCTGTTGGACGTCATCTCCGTCACGTCGGCGATGGCGCCCAAGTGCCGTTCCAACGGCGTGGTGACACTCGACGCCACTGTCTCGGGGCTCGCGCCAGGTAGCGAAGCGCTCACGGCGATGGTCGGATAGTCCACCTGCGGCAAGGGCGACACCGGCAGTAGGAAGAACGCCACCGCGCCCGCCATCGACAGCCCGATGGTCAGCAGTGTGGTCGCGACAGGCCGGGCGATGAAGGGCGCGGAAAAGTTCATGTCCGCACCGGCGCGGGGCCCGGTTCGGGCGCGTCCTTGGGCGGAATGACCTTCACGTCCTCGCCGCGCATCTTGCGGCCCAGGCGGTCGAAGGTGAGATAGATCACCGGCGTGGTGAACAGGGTCAGCAGCTGGCTGACGATCAAGCCGCCGACGATGCTGATGCCGAGCGGATGGCGCAGCTCGGACCCCACGCCGGTTCCGAGCATCAGCGGCAGCGCGCCGAGCATGGCGGCCATCGTCGTCATCAGGATCGGCCGGAAGCGCAACAAACATGCTTGGGTGATCGCCTCGCGCGGCGGCTTGCCCTCATTGCGTTCCGCATCCAACGCGAAGTCGATCATCATGATCGCGTTTTTCTTCACGATGCCGATCAGCAGCACGATGCCGATGATGCCGATGATGTCGAGGTCGTGACCGGAGATCCACAGCGCCAGCAGCGCGCCGACGCCCGCCGACGGCAGCGTGGAAAGGATCGTGATGGGATGGATGAAGCTCTCGTAGAGCACGCCCAGAACGATATACATCGTCACGATCGCCGCGAGGATGAGCAGCACCTCGTTGCTGAGCGCCTTCTGGAACGCGAGCGCCGCGCCCTGGAAGCTGGTCACGATGGAGCGCGGCATGCCGAGTTCCCGCTCCGCAGCAATGATCGCCTCTACCGCCGCGCCGAGCGAATGGCCTTCGGCTACGTTAAACGACACCATCGTTGCCGGGAATTGCGCGACGTGGTCGATCTCCAACGGCGTCTTGCGTTCGGTGATGGTGGCAATCGCCGACAACGGCACCTGGCTTCCGCCGGAAGACGGCAGGTAGATCTGGCCCAGGGATGCCAGCGTCGTCTGCATGGTTGGGTCGGCTTCGAGGATCACCCGCGACTGCGTCGACTGGGTATAGATCGTCGAGATCATGCGCTGACCGAAGGCACTATAGAGCGCATTGTCGATGGTCGCGAGCGTGATGCCAAAGCGTGCGGCGGTGTCGCGATCAACCTCGACATAAGCCGCGAGGCCGTTGTTCTGCATGTTGCTGGCGACGTCCGCGAGGGCCTTTTCCTGCTGCAGGCGCGTTACCAGCTTCGGAACCCATTCGTCGAGTTCCGCCGGGTTCGGGGTCTGCAAGAGGAACTGGTATTGGGTGCTGCTGATCGTGGAATCGATGGTCAGGTCCTGCACGGGCCGCATGAACAGTGCAATGCCCGGCACCGATGCCACATTGCGCTGGATGCGCCGCATGATCTGCGCAGCACTTCGGCTGCGATCCTCATGGGGTTTCAGCGCGATCAGGAAATTGCCGCTGTTGAGCGTGATGTTCGTGCCGTCGACGCCGATGAAGGACGACAGGCTCACCACGTCCGGGTCTTTGAGGATTGCCGCGGCGAGCGCTTGCTGGCGTTCCGCCATGGCGGCGTAGGACACGCTCTGTGACGCTTGCGACATCCCCTGGATCAAGCCCGTGTCCTGCAACGGGAAGAAGCCCTTGGGAATGACGATGTAGAGCAGGACGGTGAGTACCAGCGTGCCGACCGCGACCAACAAGGTCGGACGTTCGCGATCCAGCACCCATTCCAACGCCACGCCATAGCGGGCGATCACGCGGTCGAACCAAGCACCGGCTTTGCGGCTCCACTCGGACTCGTGGCGTTCCTCGTGAGGTTTGAGAAGCCGCGCGCACATCATCGGCACAAGCGTGAGCGACACGACCATCGAAATCACGATGGTGACGGCAAGGGTAATTGCGAATTCGCGGAACAAGCGACCGACCACGTCCGCCATGAACAACAGCGGGATCAGCACCGCGATCAGCGATACCGTCAGCGAAATGATAGTGAAGCCGATCTCTTTGGAGCCCAGAAGCGTGGCCTCCCGCGGCTTCTTTCCATTCTCGATATGACGAGCGATGTTCTCGATCATCACGATGGCATCGTCGACAACGAAGCCGGTCGCGATGGTCAGCGCCATCAAGGTGAGGTTGTTGAGGCTGAAATCAATCAGGTACATCACGCCGAAGGTGCCGACGATCGACAGCGGCACCGACAGGCTCGGGATGATGGTGGCCGGCAGGTTGCGCAGGAACAGGAAGATCACCAGCACGACCAGCGCCACGGCAAGTAGAAGCTCGATCTGCACATCGCGTACGCTCGCGCGGATTGTGACGGTGCGGTCGGTGAGCAGCTTCACGTCGATCCCGGCGGGAAGCGCATCGCGCAAGCGCGGCAACACTTCCTTGATTCCATCCGCGACCGCGATGACGTTCGCGCTCGGCTGACGGCGGATGTTGACGATGATGGCCGGGTCCGTATTGGACCACGCGCCCAGCTTGGTGTTTTCCGCGCCGTCGACGATGTCTGCCACGTCGTCGAGGCGGACCGGCGCGCCGTTCTTATAGGCAACCACCAGATCGCGGTACTCGTCGGCGGTCTTGAGTTGATCGTTGGAGTTGATCGTATAGGCGCGGGTCGGCCCGTCGAAATTGCCCTTGGGCGTATTGACGTTCGCGTTGCTCACAGTCGAGCGCAGGTCGTCGATGTTGAGGCCATAGGCCGCGAGCGCACGAGGATTGGCGCGCACCCGCACGGCCGGGCGTTGGCCACCGCTCAGCGAGACTACGCCCACGCCCGGAAGCTGCGAGAGCTTCGAGGCGAGCCGCGTATCGACCAAAGCCTGCACCTGCGTGAGCGGCAGCGTCTTTGATGTGACCGCCAGCGTGAGGATCGGTGCATCCGCCGGGTTTACCTTGTTGTAGATGGGCGGCGCGGGCAGATCGTTCGGCAGGATGTTGCCGGCGGCGTTGATCGCGGCCTGAACTTCCTGTTCCGCCGCATCGAGAGTCAGTTCAAGGCTGAACTGCAGGGTGATCACCGATGCCCCCGCCGAACTGGCGGAGGACATCTGAGTCAGACTGGGCATCTGACCGAATTGGCGCTCCAGCGGCGCGGTCACCGACGAGGTCATGACCTCGGGGCTCGCACCGGGCAGGAAGGTCTGCACCTGGATCGTCGGGTAGTCGACCTGGGGCAACGCCGAGAGCGGCAGGAATCGGAATGCCACCGCGCCGACCAGCATGATGGCGATCATCAGCAGCGACGTCGCGACGGGCCGCTCAATAAATATGCGTGAAGGGTTCAATGTGGTCGTCCGTCTAGGCCGTCTGTCAGCCGCCGCCCATGCCGCCCATGCCCATGCCACCGCCACCGCGCACGCCGGGAGGCGGGCCGCGCGGACGCTCGCCTTCAGCGCCGCCTTGAGCCGGAGGCTGGCCGCCTTGGCCGCGCTGGCGCCGCTGTCCGCCTTGGCCGGCAGCCCCACGGCGCTGCCCCGCCGGACGCACGCCCGCCGCGGGCGGTTCCTGGCCTGGCAGCAGCACGGGCACGCCGTCGCGAATACGATCCGCGCCGTCGACCACGACGATCTCGCCGGGCTGCACGCCTTCGGTCACGACAACCTTCTCCGGTGTCTGGACACCGATTTTCACCGGCCGCAGGCTGACTTTGCTCTCTTGGTCGACCACGTACACGAACGTACCCGGCGCACCGCGTTGGATCGCCGCCACCGGCACGATGGTCACGTCCTTTAAGGTGTCGACCAGCAGTTCCACATTCACGAACTGATTGGGGAACAGGGTCTCGTCGGCGTTGGCGAACTCGGCGCGCAATTTCACGGTGCCGGTCGTGGTGTCGATCTTGTTGTCCACAGTGTCGAGCTTGCCGACCGCGAGAGTGTTCTTCTGGCTGCGGTCCAACGCTTTCACGTCCAGGGTCGCGCCGCTGCGCAACCGCGTCAGGATCGGCTGAACCTGATCTTCAGGAACCGTAAAGAGCACCGAGATCGGCCTTACTTGCGTGATCACCGCGATGCCCGTGGTGTCGCCGGCGGAGATGTAGTTGCCCTGATCGATTTGCCGCAGGCCGACACGGCCCGTGAGCGGCGCCTTGATGTAGCAGCGATCGACGTTCAACCGAGCAGTGCCGACGGCTGCTTGATCGGCCTGCACGGTGCCGCGGAACTGGCGCACCAGTGCATCTTGTGTGTCGACCTGCTGTTTCGAGATGGAGTCCTGTGCGAACAGGGTGCGGTACCGTTCCGCGTCGATCTCCGCGTTATTCAATTGCGCCTGGTCGCGGCCGAGTTGGCCTTCCGCCTGTTGCAATGCGAGTTGATAGGGACGCGGATCGATGACGGCGAGCACATCGCCTTCTTTCACCAACTGGCCTTCCTCGAAGGAGATCTGGTTGATGTATCCGGTCACCTGCGGACGCACGGTGACCGTGGAGACCGGCGTCACGGTGCCAAGCGCATTGACGGTAATCGGAATCTCGCCCTTCTCCGCCGTGCCGACGTTCACCGGCATCGGGCCATTGCCGCCGAAGCGGCCGCCCTGGAAGCCGGTGTCTTCCGCCGGGCGCAGCAGGATCCAGATGCCGACGATCACCAACAGGCCGACGCCCAGCATGATGAGCAAGCGGCGGCGGCGCTGCGCCCACTCCCGGGCGCGCTGCCACTTGGTCTGGCTGCCTAGCGGAGCCGACTGGACGGTCGCCCTTTGCGGCGGAGAGGTCATCTCGTGATTCATGGCTCGGGGGTCAAAGGCTCTGCATTGGGTGAATGGCACAACCTAGCATGGCGACGGATGGGCCCAACACGAACGCTCCCGTGAGGGTTCGGCGCGGAAGCGAAACGCCGCAGTGGCATAACTCGGCCCATGCGACCGGTGTAGTAGAAGGGGAACGTGTAACCTGCGCATGTCCCCTGGTCGCGAAAATTGTAACCAATGGTAAGAAAAATTGAGGCAGGCCCGCGAGTTGCCGGGTCCAAGAACCGGTTTCCCTTCCGGGCGTTGGGTCCAATGCCGGCCGGGCAACCGGCCAAAAGGGTGGCGGGGGATGCGGTTTCGCCATACTGAAGCCCCCACGCCTGGGGGAGGCCTCCTGTCTGTCGCTCCTGAAAGCCGATTGATCCCGCCTGATGACGCTGCGTGTCCTTCCCCCTGCCCGGCTTGTGGTCCTTGTGGCCTGCGCCTTGATTGGAGCGTTTCCGGTCGCGGCGGCCGAGACGCCCAGCAAGAAGCCGGACTCCGCCGCCGTGCGCGAGCCGGGCATTCCCTACACCGTGGAGATCGAAGGCGCGCGAACCGCCGTCGTGCGCGCGCTGTTAAAGCAGACGTCGCAGCTCGAAGAACTGAAGAGGCGTCCGCCGGCCACCGCCGCCGCCCTCGCCCGCCGCATCCGCGCGGATGAGAGCCGCTTCCAGGCGGTACTGGAGTCCGAGGGGTTCTATGCCGCCCACGTGAGCAGCACCACGGAGCCGCGCGGTGAGGCGACGAATGTGCGGATCGTGATCGATCCCGGCCCGCAATACACCGTCGCCAAGCTGCAGGTGGACTTTGGGGACCGAACCGATGCCGTGCATGCCGCGGCACAGGATCGGCCCGACCGCGCGCTGCAGGAGATGATCGGCAAGCCGGCGCGCGCGCGCGATGTGATCGGCGCCGAAGGCGCGGCGGTCGATGTCCTGCGCCGCAACGGCTTCCCGTTCGCGCAACGCGGTGACCGGCAGCTCACCATCGACAATACGGCGCACACCGTTTCGATCCTCCTTCCCATCGCGGTTGGACGCCAGGCGGTCTTCGGCAAGACCTCCTTCAAAGGACAAAAGCGCACGAACGATAGCTACCTCCAGCGGATCGTGCCGTGGAAGCCGGACAGCACCTATGACACCCACGAACTCGAACTGTTGCGCCGCGCGCTGGTGCGCTCGACCTTGTTCAGCTCCGTGCGTGTTCTCCCCGCTCTCGACGAGGAAGCGCCCGAGGGCGCTCCTCTGGAGACACAAGTCGATCTGACGGAAGGGCCGTTCCGCACTATCAGCCTCGCCGCGAAGTACGCCCGCGACACCGGCTTCGGCGGATCGGTCGGCTGGCAGCACCGCAATCTGTTCGGCAATGCGGAGCGGCTCGACCTCTCGGTTGATGCCAACCAGCTCACGCAAACGGCCAAGGCGGCCCTCACCCGCCCGAACTGGCGGCGGTTGGACCAGACATTGAAATTCAGCGCCACGCTCGAGCGCTCCGATACGGAGGCCTTCGACGGACAGAGCGCGCAGCTGCTGGCGGGCATCGAACGGCGCATCGCGCCGCACTGGACCGCGGGGGTGGCGACCAGCGCGGAGATCGCACGGCTAATCGAGCATGGACTGCGGCGGCGCTCATTGCTGTTCGGTATCCCGCTCACAGCAACGCGATATGTCACCGACGACATTTATGAGACGGCCTTTATCGACGCCACCAAAGGCTGGCGTTTCGCAGCCGTCGTCACGCCCTACGTCGGCAGCTATGTCGGCAGTGCCCGGTTCGTGCGCGGCGAGGTGGAAGGCGATGTCTATGTGCCGCTGAACGCGCTGCAGACCACCGTGATCGCCGCGCGGCTGAAGATCGGCAGCATCATCGGGTCCACCACGGAACGCATCCCCGCGGACCGGCGCTTCTACGCCGGCGGCGGCGGCTCGATCCGCGGCTTCGGCTATCAGCTTGTCAGTCCGTTGGACGCGGCGGGCGACCCCACCGGCGGGCGATCCCTGATCGAAACCAGCCTCGAAGCGCGGGTGCGCGTGACGCAGACCATCGGCGTGGTGCCGTTCGTCGATGCGGGTTCGGTGTCCAGTTCCAGTCTGCCGGGACAAGGCGTGTCGATGCGCGTCGCGGCCGGTCTTGGCTTGCGCTACTACACCGGCGTCGGACCGCTGCGCGTGGACTTTGCCATGCCCATCAACAAGCGTCCGGGGATCGACAAAGGCTTCCAGTTCTACATCAGCTTCGGGCAGGCGTTCTAAATGGACCGCAGCCCCGCCCTTCGCTGGATCGTCCGAGGCCTGATCGGCCTCGTTGCCCTGGCAATCGTCGCCGGCGGTGCCGTGACCTTCCTGCTCATGCGTCCATCGGGTCAGGGATTTATTGCCGCCAAGCTGCTGGAGGCGATCAACGGCGGCGACGTGAAGGTGGACGTCGGTGGCACCGGCGGAGCGTGGCCGCGGCACATCGTGCTCAACAACATCAATTTGCGCGACGCCCAGGGCGTGTGGGCGACGATCGATCATCTGGAGGCGCGCCTGCAGCCGGCAGCGCTCCTGCGCGGGCGCTATCACGTGGACTCCCTCGCCATCAACACACTCCATGTACTGCGTCTGCCGACGAGCACGCCCGCGACAGGCCCCGCCAAGCCCTTCGACCCGACAGGCACCCTGCGCACGATGGAGAATGTCCTGGTCCGCCGCGCCGAGGTCGCGGTACTGCAACTCGATCCACCCGTGGCGGGACGCGCGCTGGATCTGAGCTTGAACGCCAGCTTGATGCCGGAGGGGGGCATTCCGCGCCTGAAGGCCGAGGCGCGCCAGCGCGACGGCATGGGACGGCTGTCGCTCGACGCCCGCGCCGACCGAGAGGCCATCAGCGGCAAGCTCGACGGCGCGCTCGATGTGTATACGGCCGATGCGGATGTGCGCGCGGCGTATGCGGGCGATATCGGCGGCGTGGTGCATTTCGCCTGCACGGCGCCCTGCCTTGCATTGCAGGATGTGCAGATTGGATCCGGTAGCGCGGATATCGTGCTGGGCGGCACGACCCGCCGCCCGCAGTTCAACGTCAATGCGAGTGCGGAGACCGTGCGCGCCGCAGGACGCACCGCGCGCGCCATGCGCGCCAACGGCCCGGTGACCATCGAGGACGATCGCGACCGCACCCTGCATGTGGACCTGACCGGCACACTCCGCGACGCCCGCGAGGTCTTCCCGGAAACAGCCGCGTTCCTCACGGAGACGGCGGACTGGACCTTGAGAGGCAGTCGCGCCGGGCGAACCACGGTCATCGAGGCGCTGACGCTGAAAAGCAACGGCAACGATCTGACCGGCAGCGCGACCTTCACGCCGGAGGGCATCGCCCCGGCGGAAGTCGTGATGAACTTCCGCGGTGATGGGAAGTTCGGCGGACCGACAGCGGCGAAGTCCGTCACCCGTGCGGAACTCAGGTTTGCCCGCGCGCTGCGGGACGGCACGGCGGACGGCGCGCTGCATGTGGAGATGAAGGGGCTTGCGCCGCCAGGGCTGATGTCCGAGTTGCTCGCCACCGACGCGACCCTCGATGGCACCCTCGCCGCCGATCCCAAGGGACTGCGCATCACCGACGCCATTTTGAAATCCGGCGCGCTCACCGTCCGGGGCGACAGCACGTGGAACGGGCCGCCGGGACGGCTGGTGCACCAGGAGAGCAACGTGGTGTTGCGTGCGGAAGGCACGACACCGGCGCAAGCGTCGCTCGTCCTCAGCGGCCCCATCGAGACGGTGACCGGAAAGCTGCAGGCGAGCCTCGCGGATCTGGCGGTGGCCGGGGTGCCCGCACAAGGGCTCACGCTGGCGGCCGACGGGCTCCGCGACGGCAAAGGTTTCAGCGCCACAGTCACCGGCGGCGGCAAGTGGAGGGACCAGCCGGTCGATCTGCTGGTCCAGGTGACCAAGGGCGAAACGCCGGTCATCGCCATCCCGAAGTTGCACCTCGCCAGCGCCGCCGCGACCGTGAATGGCGCGCTGCAGGTCGATACCGCCAAAGACCTTGTGACCGGCAAAGCTGACGCGCGTTTCGCCGACTTGAGCATTCTCACGCCGGCCGTCGGCACACCGCTGGCGGGAAGCGGTGACGTCACCGTGACTCTCGCCAGCCCGGGCGACAAGCAACGCATCGAGGCTTCCGCGCGTGTGAAGGACTTCAAGCAGAAGACCACCTTCACCGCGGAAACGCTGACCGCCTCCGCGCTGGTGGAGGATGTCTTCGGGGCCGCGCAGGTCCGCGCGCGCATCGACACTACCGGCGGCACGCTGCTGGAGCGTCCACTGAAGACCGCGACCGTGACGGCCAGTGGACCGCGCGACGATCTCAATGTCGCCATCACCGTCACCGGCGCGGCCAAAGACCCCTTCAACGCCGCTGTCGCGGGACGGGTGGCACTGAGCGACGCCATCGCCATCTCGCTGGCGCGGGTGCGCATCGCGGACGGCGATCTGGTCGCGCAGCTGCAAGCCCCGACGCAGATCGTTGTATCGCCGCGGGAGATCAGCCTCGCACCGACGCGCATCGCCATCGCCGGCGGCACGGTTTCGGGTGAGGTCAAGATCGACCGCGCCAACGACGCGGCGGCGGGCACCGTCGCCTTCGGCAAGATTTCCCTGAGCGACTTCGCCGCGCAGGCGCAGACCCTCGACGCGCCGAACAACACCATCCTTGACGGCAAAGTGACGTTCTCCGGTCCCGCCACTTCGGCAACCGTGAACGCCGCCTTCGGAGTCGGGTTCGACACCAGCGACGGCCAGCGCGGGCGCCTGGATCTGAAGGCTCTGGCGCAGAACGGACGCGCACAGATCGACGGCACGACGGCCGGCATCTCCGGTGAGCCGGCGCGCCTGACCGCCGACGTGCCGGTGCGGGTCGATCTCGCGGCCCTGCGCCTGATCAGCGACATGGAAGCGCCCATGAGCGGCGCCCTGACGTGGCACGGCGACATCGCACCGATCTGGCGCCTGGTGCCGGTGGACGATCATGTGCTCGGCGGCCCGGTCTCCGTCGATCTCAAGGCCGAGGGCACACTCGCGAGCCCGCGCGTCCGCGGCGAACTCAAAATGACGGATGGCACCTATGAGAACGTGCCGCAGAGCATGGTGCTGCAGCATGTGAACGCGGCGTTGACGGCGGACAGCGCAAGTTCGTTCGCCTTCACCGTGACGGCGGCGGACCGGCGCGGCGGCACGCTTAAAGGCCAAGGCCGCGTGACCCGCGACGATGCGGCGAAGGCCTGGGTGGCGGACATTTCCACGACCCTCGAAGATCTCATGGCCCTCAACCGCGACGACGTTTCGGCGGCGCTGTCCGGCGAGGCGACGTACAAGGGACCGCTCGGCGGCGGCACGATCTCCGGCAAGCTCGAAGCGCGTCGCGCCGAGTTCCGCATCGATCAGACCGGCCCGCCGCCGGTGCCCCTGCTCCGCTCCTCCCAGACGACGGAAGAGGAAGCAAAGAACCGCCGCACCGGCAAGGAAAAGGCCCGGCCGCTGGCCATCAAGCTCGACCTGAGGGTCGCCATCGACGAGCCCATGCGGGTGGATGGGCGCGGCCTGAATTCCTGGTGGCGCGGCAGCTTTGTGGTTGGCGGCACCGTGGACGCGCCGGACATTGTCGGCCGGATGGAAGTGGACCGAGGGAACTTCAGTTTCATCAGCCAGACGTTCACGCTGGAGAGCGGCACGCTGACCTTCACCGGCGGCGGGCGCATCGATCCGGAGATGAACATCGTCGGCACCCGCGAGACCACGAACATCGTCGCCACCGCGACCATCACGGGGACCACGACGGCGCCCAAGGTGGAACTGAGCTCTCGCCCTGCCCTGCCCCAGGACGAAGTGCTGGCGCGGCTGCTGTTCCAGAAGAGCTCGACGCAGTTGGGGCCGATCGAGTCCGTGCAGCTTGCCAGCGCGGCGGCGGAACTGGCCGGCATCACACGCGGCGGCCTGGGCGGCGCGCTGCAGCGGACGTTCGGCGTGGACCAGATCAGTTTCGGCGGCACATCCGGATCGGCGGTGGTGGTCGGCCAGCAGGTCGGGCGCAATCTCTACGTCGGTGTGGAACAGAACCTGAAGGGCACCGGCCGGCAGATCGTGCTGGAGTGGCGCTTCAAGAAGGGCTTCTCCCTGCGTTCCGCCACCAGCGACGAGACCGGCTCCGACATCGGCGTGAGCTGGCGGAAGGACTACTAAATCCGGCCGAGTCGGCCACCGCATATTTAGGCGGTGAATAGGCGGTGGAAATTCCGGGGCAATGGCTCGCATGAGCACAACCCATGAGCGCCATCCCCGAGGCGAGCATGGGACGGATTCGGGAATCCGTCAAAGGTCACGGTGTGTGCAGTTGAGTGTTCCGGCTATCGCATTTGAAAACGTCGTCTTTGGCCCGCAGGGCCGAGGACCCAGAGGTTTCTGGATTGCTGTTTTACGAAGCAGAAACCATAAACCTCTGGATCCTCGCGGCCTTGCGGCCGCAAGGATGACAAGAACCTCAGCCGCCCTTGCCGCCGTGTGGGGAGAAGCTTTGGGCGACCATGCGGTAGTTGTTCTCGAAGTGGTTGGTCTCTTCGTAGAACAGCGTGTTGGCGTAGAAGTCCCGCAGGTTCTTGCCTTCGTGCTTCTTGGCGAAGATGTCGAACCGCGCCTGCGACGCCATCCCCGGATTGTCCGGCGCGAAGTAGTGCACGTAGAACACGTTGAACCAATTCTGGAACGCCTGGCCGAAATTGATGTAGCGGTCGGTGCGTTCCTTGCCACCAAGCAGCATGCCGCGCTCCCACACGAACTGTGAGTCGGGCGAACCGAGTTGGGCGCCTTCCAGATCGATATGCCCTTCGCTCGGCAGCGGCGGGATCGAGGTCACGGCGCTCATGCCGCGATAGCCGGGATTGACGCGGATGGCGTTGAACAGGCCATCGCGCAGCGTGTCGAAGTAAGCCTGCTCGCGGCCCGGCTTGATGCGCGCGTATTCGATGTTGAGGTTCAGGGCGCCGGTGTAAGGCGCGAGATTGAGGCCATCGGCATCCTTGCCCTTCTTCGGCCCCTTCACGTTGCCGGCATAGCCAGTGAACAGCGTGCGATAGGTCGCCCGCCAGAAGTTGTTGGCCAGCGGATAGAGCACTTCCATGAGACGCAGGCTGAGATCGTAGCCGTTCGACTTGTCCGCATAGGCCTTGTTCAGGCTGCTGCGGAACTGATTGGCCGCGCTCCAGGTCTGGACGTGATGCGTAACCACCACGTTGTAGGTCTTCTTCATCAAGGCGCTGTAGTTGATGGCGGTTTCCGTCGCCACTTCGCCGTCGATCTGGATGCCGAAATGCGGCACCAGGTAGTTGTCGCTTCCACCCAGGTTCTTCATCCGCGTATTGATCTCCGGCGTCGGCTCGAACGACGTGTAGATCGAGTAGCCGCGGTATCCCGGGATACGGCGCGCGATCTCACAGATCTCGTTCTGATAGACCTCGATGAATTCCTTGAACTTGTCGGGCTTCACATCCCAATACTCGTCGAGCCATGCGGCGGGACCCGGCGACGGGTCGAGGTTGAGACCGTCCGGATCGTCCGATTTCGCGAGCGCGGCGTTCATGCCGAAGAGGGCAGCGCTTCCAGCCGCGCCCGCGGCGCCTATGAAGTGACGGCGGTCGAACGAATTGGAATGCGGCATGGCGTTTCCCTCCCGATTGATTGGCAAAGCGTGGCGGATTGCGCACCCCGCCAACGTACACATAGCCATAAATCCCGGAGGGTTAGAAAAATCGCTGTCTCACTATTTGAGCTAAGCGAGCGCGGTACTACCGACACAAAAAAAGCGATGGGCGGTCTGGAGAAACCGCCCATCGCCCTATCGGCCAAACGTTCGTCGATGTGAGCTGACTAGTCGTGCAATCCGCAAGCCGGGGTGAGATTGCTGGCGACGGTCTGGCCGGTCACGGTGGCGAGATGGGCGACGTTGAGCCGCGCCGTCTCGGCGGTCTGGACGATGTTGAAGGCGTTTGTTGTGGCCGGGATCACAGGGGTGGACGCCGCCGCGAGCGCGGCGGTGGTCACGGTGACCGTGCCCTTCGCCGGCACGGAGGCCGACGTGTAGGTGCCGAGCACGGTGCCGGTGGCGGCATCGCGAATACTGAAGCTGGCGGTACCGGCGGTGGTGCTGGCGTTCGACAGACGCAGGGCGCCGGTCACGTTTGTGAAGCCCGGGCCTTCAACGTAGCCGAGGAAGCGGCCGCCGATGCCGCAGGCGACCTGGCTCACGATCACGCTGCCGGTGTTGACGAGTGCTTGGACGGTGCCACGGAAGGTGGCGGTGGCGGCGACGTTGTAGATGCGGGTTTGATCCGCCGCACCCAACGTGGGCGTGGCGCCGGAGATGACTTGGCTGAGCGTCACTTGCAGACCGGCGGCGCTGGCGATGGAAGCCGTGGTGTAGGTGCCGACCTGCGTACCGGTGGCGGCGTCATACAGCGTGAGCGTCACGGTGCCGGCGGCAGAGCCTCCATTGACGAAGCGCAGCAGCGTGGAGGGCGCGGTGGTGCCGCCCAGGCCGGGCAGGAACGTCGTTTCACCGAAGCCCTGGCCGTTCGGCTCGCCGACGGCAATGGGACGCACAAGCACCCCGCGCCCGTCCCCGCCGGCCATCGCCGTGCCCGCGAATGCGACAACCGACGCCAGCGCCGCGATGGCGGCCAGCGTTACCCCCAAGTGCATCCTTCTGATCATGTTCCGTGCCCTTCTGTTCTGATTGTGGGTATTTTCCCCACACACACGGATCGTGACTCGGGCCGGGGCGGACGTCAACGGGAAAGTGTGGGCAAATTACCCACGCAGAGAGAGCCGCCTGTTTTTCAGAAATGGCAGTCACCTGCTGTAGGTACCCGCGGCAGCGTTAGCCTGCCGCCCGCGTCGCCCTGAGCGAAATCATTGCCGTGCATTTAGCGCAAACCGGCCAAACCCGCGTACATGCTAAGCGATCAAATGTTGACCACCGTCAACGGGAATGACCGTACCGGTTATACGACGCGCGCCGTCGCTCACGAGAAACGCCGCGAGAGCGCCAACATCGTCCACATCGACTAATTGATGCTCCGGTGCAGTCGCCGCGGCTCGAGCCAAGAGTTCGTCGAAGCGGTCGATTCCACTCGCGGCTCGGGTACGGATAGCCCCGGGAGAGATTGCATGGCATCGAATGCCCTTCGCGCCCAGTTCGGCAGCTGCATAGCGTACGGCGCTTTCCAAAGCTGCCTTGACCGGGCCCATCAAGTTGTAGTGCGCCACCACCCGTTCCGATCCGTAGAAGGTAACGGTCAGCAGACAACCGCCGTCCGTCATCAGGGGTTCGGCCAAGCGCGCCATGCGCAGAAACGAATGACAGGACACATCCATCGCCAAAGCGAAACCTTCTGGGCTGCAATCGATCACGCGCCCGTGCAAATCAGTGCTTGGCGCGAACGCGATTGCGTGCAGCAGGAAATCAAGTCGGCCCCATGTGACTTGGATCTGCTTAAACACTTCCTCAAGCTGACCCGGAACGCGCACGTCGCAAGGCAACAGCATTTTGCAATCGAGCGGATCGGTGACAGCGCGTACGTGAGGTAGGGCCTTTTCGTTCAAATAGGTCGCCGCGATTTCCGCTCCATTTCGCGAGAAGGCGCGCGCGCACCCGGTCGCAATGCTGGCGTCGTTCGCAATCCCAACGACAAGACCCCGCTTACCGCGGAGATTGGATGTAAGTTTCTCTTCCAAGTCGGCTGACCTCATGAAAACTGATTGATCCGGCGTGAAATCCCGCCGCATCTCTCTCGTGGGTACGATGTGGGCGCCCCGTCTGCGCAGGGTCGGCGTAAGACAAACGAGTAACCACCGACAGGATCAATCTACTGTGACCCTTTCGTGAAACCCTCCGGCGCCGGCCAATCGACAATGCGTCTCCGCATCAACGGAACCGGTGAAGCAGTGACCAAATCCACACACTCGCCCGACGGCACCCCATCAGGGCCCGGAGAAATCTTGAGTCGTCGGCCCGGCTTGGAATTTAGATGCGCGCGGTCGCACGCCGCCCGAGGAGGACAGAGGTCTTTTACGCCGGCAGCAGGTTGAACGTGACCAGCTCGTTCTTGGCGCTGAAATAGGCCGCCCGGAAAGTCTCCTGGTCGGGCCATTTGATTTGCGGCAGGCGCTTCCAGGAGAGCTGCACCTCGCACGGCCCCTCCCCGAACGGGAACGGATCGAACACGACCGAGGTCTTGTCCTTCGGGCGCATGGTCATCTTCACGCCGGCCTTGCGGTCCCCGCTGTACGCCGTCGGCACCGGGTTGATCTCATCGTCGCAGGGGTCTTGGCAGCAGAAGTAGAGGCCCAGGAGGTCCCACACCTGCATGAGGTGATAGTTGGTCCACACTTCGTCGGCATCGCGCGCGCTGCGCCCCGTCTCCTGGCGCTTCTCATTGCGGGCGATGAAATCCTCGATCGGCTGGGGGAGCGCGCGGGGCGGTGTCGGCGGCGGATTGCTGATCACGCCGTAGCGCTGCCGCCACAAGCCGGTGCGGTGCATGCTGACGATGGTGCCGGCGTACGGATCGATATTGCCGAGCCAATCGATGCACCATTGGAACGACTCAAGCTGGCTGGCGTCCGCCGGAATCTGGCGGAAGCCCGGCGTCTCCCCGTTGTCCGCCAGCTTCGGTTCGGTTTCGTAACGCAGCCAGCCGTAGTCGTGGAAGGTGGCGGCACGCGCGATGGTGTCGAAGGGCTTGGGCCGCGCGAAAGTCTTGTTTCCCCAATGCGAGGCAAACTGGCCGACGAGACGCGAGTGGTCTGTCTGGCCGACGAGGATCAGGTCGTCGCCGTCTTGCCGAACGATCATATCCGTCTACTTCTTATTTCCGGGCGCCGAACACAAACCAGCTGCCCCGGCCGTGCAGCGGCGCTTTCGCATCGCCGCGGAAGAACGCCAGGCGCTGTTCCGCCGTGAAGCTTTCGCGGTTCGGCACATGCACCTCGAACACGTTGTCCGGCGTGAACCCGGCTTCGGTGGCAAGGTTGGTCGGATCCTGCTGGCGGAAGGCCGTGTAGGACGGTTCGTTGTTGTTCTTCGTGTCCCAGTCCCACATGAAATCGAGCACCGGGCCGGCGAGCTTCGACGGCGGCAATTCCATATGCGCCATCACGCCACCGGGGCTGAGCAGGCGATGGCATTCCTTCAGGATGCGCTTGGTCGCCGGCACCGGCACTTCGTGGAAGAAGAAGCTGGAGACGATGAGATCGAAATAGCCGTCGGCGAAATCCAGCGCTTCGGCGTTCTGCTGGCTGAAGTGGATGGCGACGCCCTCGTGTTCCGCCTTGGCGTGGCCGTAGCGCAGCACCGGCGCGCCGACGTCGACGCCGTAGAGTTCCGCATCCGGATACGCGTCGCGATAAGAGATCAGGTTTTTGCCCGATTGCGTGCCGAGGTCGAGGATGCGCTTCGGTTTGAAATCCGGGAAACGAAGCAACAGCCACGCGCCGACGGACTGGGCGACCGTTCCAGCCGCGCGGCGATGAGCCATGCCGCCGACGCCCACGGAGCCGCCGTAGTTCAGGATCGCGCCCTGGGTCAGGTCATCGGCGGTGTATTCGCTGTGGAAGCAACCGGGCGCGAGGTGGATGTCCTGCGCCGTGACGTAGCGCGGCACCTGGAAATCCTTCGCGAGACGCAAAGACCCGCCGGCGGGATTGCGTGCTGCTGCGTCACGGCCGATCTCGATCATGTCGCCCGCCACGCGCAGGACCGGATCCTGCACGGAGAGGTACATCATCTCCTGCGAGTTGTAGCGGATCACGGAATAGAACCGGTACAGGTGCTCCGACTGCATCACCTTGTCGATGCCGTGCCCGTCGGTGGGCAAAGGCTTGCCCTCCTTCTGGAGGCGCGGCGCGACCACCTTCTCGTACTCGTCGGAGACCGCGTAGCGCAGATTGTGGAAGGCGTGATTGCGCATCACGCCGATCATGCGCTGGCGGGCGAACTCGTCGTGGCTTGGCTGATAGAGCGCGTCGACATCGGCGACGCCGGCTTCATCGCGGGTCAGAGGGGCTTCGGGCATGGCAGCCTCCGTGTGTTTGTCGACAGTATCATACGCCCGCGGCGGTCGCGGCGGAACGGCTCTGGCGGGCGGCGGCATCGGCCAAATCCTGGCCGATTGTGCGGCTTCCCCAATAGAAGAAGAACGAGGCCAGGGCGGCGGCCGTGGGGGCCACAATCAAGAGGGCGTACCGCAGGGACTCTTCCCCTTGGGTGGCACGCATGTAGTCGCTCAGGCCGCCGATGAGTTGGGGTCCGATCCCCAAGGCGATGATGCCCGCCGTGATCAGGAGCGAGAGCGCCGGCGCCGTGCCGCGCATGCGCAAGGGCGCCACGCCCTGGGACGCGGCGGTGAAGCACGCGAGGTGGCTTGGCACCAGAACCAGCGGAATGGTGAGCCAGAGGATCGCGCTGGTCGCGGATGTCGCGCTGAACACCATGAAGGTGGGGACGATGCACCCGGCCAGGGCGACCATGGGGACCCAAGCGCCCCAGCGCGCATTCTTCACGCGCAGGCGATCGACCAGATAGCCGCCCATCATCGTGCCGATGAAGCCGCCGATGCCGAGCGCGGGCGCGGTGAAGTTGCCGATCTCCGCCGTGCTGAGCCCGAAGGAGCGCGAGAGGTAGGACGGCGTCCAGATCGTGATGCAGGTGTTGCACAGGCCGCTGCAGCCGGTGCCGAACATCATGTAGCGCCACACGCGGATGCCCCAGAGGGTCTTGACCGTTTCGATCAGGCCCGGCGCCTTGCCGGAATCGACGAAGTTATCCGCGTAGCCGCGGGTCGGCTCCCGCAGCGTGAACCACACGAGCAGCGAAAGAAACAGGCCCGGCACGCCGACGACGATGAAGGCGTTGCGCCAGCCGATCAGCGCATCGAGGTTGCCGCCGATCAGGAAGCCGACCACGGTGCCGACGGGGATGCCACTGGAGAACACGGCGACGGCTGTGGCGCGCCGGCCCTTCTGCGCGAACATATCGGAAATAATTGACTGCGCCGCGGGGTTCAGACCCGCCTCGCCGATGCCGACGCCGACGCGCGCGATGGCGACATGCGTGAAGTTGCGCGCAAAGCCCGTGGCGAGGGTGGCGACGCTCCACAGGCCGACGCAGGCCGCCAGAAGTTTGCGGCGGTTCCAATGGTCGGCCATGCGGCCCAAGGGCAAGCACATCACCGCGTAGAACAACGAGAAGGCCGCGCCGGTGATGAAGGCGAGCTCGCTGTCGCTCAGCTGCAAGTCCTTGCGGATCGACGGCAGCAGGATCGCCGGGAGATAGCGGTCGACGTAGTTGAAGATGTTGAGAACGAACAGCAGGCCGAGGATATAGGCGCGACCTTGATACGCCGCGGGTTGGGTAGTGGGGGTTTCGCTCATGCCGCCTCCAAAAGGGCGACGCCACCGAGGCCGCCATCGGTACAAATACTGACGATCGCTTTCGAACCCGGCTTCATGCCGGCGAGTTCCTTGGTGGCTTGCGCGAGGATGCGCGCCCCGGTGGCGCCGAAGGGATGGCCAAGTGCCACACTGCCGCCGTTGGGGTTCAGGCGTTCCCACGGGAATTTGCCGAGATCCTTGTCCAAGCCAACGCGGGTCTTCTGGAAGTTCACGTCTTCAAATGCGGTGACGTGGCACAGCACTTGCGCCGTGAATGCCTCGTGGATCTCCCACAGGTCGATGCTGTCGTAACGCAAGGCGTGGCGCGCGAGCAGGCGCGGTGCGGCAAAGGCTGGGGCCATGAGCAGGCCGTCCTTTTCCATATCCACACCGGCGAGCTCCCAATCGACCAGGCGCACGCGGGGGATGTTGGAAGGCAGACGCTTCAGTCCGTCATCGTTCGCCACCCAGATCGCCGCGGCGCCGTCGGTGAGCGGCGAGGAATTGCCGGCGGTGATGGTGCCCTTGCCGCTGGTGGTATCGAAGGAGGGTTTCAGCTTGGCGAGCTTCTCCATGTTCGTGTCGCCGCGCGGGATGGTGTCCTTGGTCAGGCCCGCGATGGGGATGACGAGATCGCTGAAGAAGCCGTTCGCTTGCGCGGCGACAGCGCGCTGGTGGCCCTGCAGTGCGAGTTCGTCCTGGGGCTTGCGTTCGATATGCCAGGTCTTGGCCATATCCTCGCAGCCCTCGCCCATGCTCTTGCCGGTGGTGCGGTTGGTGATGCTGGGGATGTGCAGGCGCACGTCGTGCAGGGGCAGGTTCGAGAGCATCTCCGCGCGGGAGCCGAGCGACTTCGCCTGGAAGAAGCGCCGCAGCCAGTCGGAGAGTTTCTGGGAGAGGCCCAGCTGCACGCGGCTCATGCTTTCGGTGCCGCCGGCGAGCGCGAGCGTGGCGCGCGTACCGTCGAGGTGCGACGCGGCGGAGAACACCGCGACCATGCTGGTCGCGCAGGCCATGACGGTGGTGTAGGCGGGAATGTAGGGATCGAGCCCGGCGTCGAGCATCACCTCGCGGGCGATGTTGCTCCACCGCAGCGACGGCGCGACGGTGCCCCAGGTGACGAGGTCGGGCTTATCGGACTTGAGCTGCGCGCACATGGCTTGCGCGATCGGCACGGACAACTGAATCGCATCGAGACCCGACAACGGGCCGTCGATCTTCGCGAACGGAGTGCGCAAGCCGCCGGCGAGCCAAAGTCCCATCTCAGTCCCCAACCCAATGTGTCACCCCGGCCGCCGGCCGCCGGCCGGCTACTCTATCTTGATGTGCGCCTTCGCGCACATGGCCGGGGTCCACTCATCAACGTGCACCGGTCACCCCGGATCGCGCTGTCCTTGCGCCCTGAGAAGTGGGCCCCGGCCTTCGCCGGGGTGACAGATGGTGGTGATGCTACCCCTTGCCCTACTCTATTGCCCGCCAAATCCAAGTCACGGACAGTCTAGTGGTATTGCTCACCACCCGAGACGTTCATGGCTTCGCCGGTGACGTAGGACGCCTCGTCGGAGCACAGGAACGCGCAGGCCTTGGCGGTGTCTTCCACGTAGCCGAGGCGGCCCAAGGGAATCTTGGAGCGGCGGTCGTCGAGGTATTGGTCCATGGTGAGGCCGCGCGACTTGGACATGTAATCGTTCTGCCACGCGCCGAGACCGGTGGTGACGTGGTTGGGACAGAGCGCGTTCACCCGGATTTGATGAGGCGCGAGTTCGGTGGCGGCAACGCGGGTGAGGCCGACGAGGCCGTGCTTCGAGGACGTGTACGCCGCGGTGCGCGCGGAGCCGCCCTTGGCGGCCTGGCTGGCGATGTTGACGATAGAACCGCCTTGTCCCTGTTTGATCATTTGTATCGCTGCGTGCTTGATGCCGAAGAAACAGCCCCGGAGATTCACGCCCAGCACCGCGTCCCAATGGTCCTGGGTCATCTCGATGAGCGGGCCGAACAGGTAGCCGATGCCGGCATTGTTCACGAGGATGTCGAGGCGGCCGAACTTCTCAACGGCAAAAGCGACCATATTTTCCACGTCTTTCTCAATCAGCATATCGCCTTGGAAAGTCGCGGCTTTCGCGCCACCGTCGGTCAACTCCTTGGCAATCGCTTCCATCTCAGCGGCTTGGCCGACGCCGTGCTCCGGGGCGATCTCGCCCTTGGTGCGGCCGATATCGTGGATCACCACCGCGCAACCCTCGGCGGCCAGCCTGCGAGCCATGGCTTCGCCCAGGCCCTTGCGCCTGCCGGAGCCCGTGATTATCGCGACTTTTCCGCCTAAGTTGTACATCCGCGCCTCGCACTTTCGGGGGCGGCAGTGTAGACCTCCCCTCCTTCGACTTCCAAGAGGACGGCCATGGACCTTTCAATACTCAGCGGACGAATTGACATCACGGAGCCGGGCAAGGAGCGCACGGACTACGAGCGCTTCATCCTGACGATCAATCCCGACAAGTCGCGCACGCTGCGCACCGTGACCCGCTCGCCCAAGGGCGACCTCTTGCGCGACGTGAACCAGCTGGTGCGCCATGACTGGCGCCCGATCGAGGCCATCGGCCGCCTGTTCTTCAAGGGCGAGGCCCACGGCACGGTGATGCGCCGCATCGTCGGCGACAAGCTGCAGTCATGGGTGTGGACGCGCGAAATGGAAAAGCCGGACTACGCCGAGTTCGACGCGCCGCCGCGCATGACGATCGGCTATCACCCGATCTTCCACGATGCCTGGAAGATGAACTTCAACGACGCCAGCAACAACGAGCTGCAGGAAGTGTTCACGCACACCGTTTCCAACTCGTGGAACGGCAGCTCGCTGAGCCACGGCCAGAAGATCCGCGGCCAGGCGAAGTTCGTGAAGAAGGAAACGCTGACCGTTCCCGCCGGCACGTTCGAGTGCGAGAAGTTCTATTGGCACACGACGTTCGGCAAGGACCTGGAAGTTTGGCGCCATGGCCCGCACCACATGTTCGTCCGTCTGGACGTGGTGAAGGGCGACAAGGAAGGCACCGTGTACGAACTGGCACAGCTCGACGTCAAAGACGTGAAGGTTCCTGTCTAAGGCTTTCATGATACGGCTCACGGAAATCAAGCTGCCGCTCGGGCATCCGGAGCCGGCTCTCAAGGCCGCGATCCTGAAGCGTCTGTCGATCAAGGCCGACGATCTGGTGGAGTTCACCGTCTTCCGCCGCGCCTTCGACGCGCGGAAGACGGACATCTCGCTCATCTACACCATCGATGTGCGGGTGAAGGACGAAGCGTCCGTCCTGCAACGCGGCAAGGGCGACAAGCACATCAATGTCGCGCCGGACATGACGTACAATTTCGTGGCGCGCGCGCCGGCGAACCTGGACAAGCGTCCGGTGGTGATCGGCACGGGGCCCTGCGGGCTCTTCGCGGGGCTGGTCCTCGCGCAGATGGGTTTCAAGCCGATCATCCTGGAGCGCGGCAAGATCGTGCGGGAGCGCACGGTCGATACGTTCGCCTTGTGGCGCAAGCGTGAACTCAATCCGGAATCCAACGTGCAGTTCGGCGAGGGCGGCGCGGGGACTTTCTCGGACGGAAAGCTGTACAGCCAGATCAAGGACCCGCGGCATCTCGGCCGCAAGGTGCTGACGGAGTTCGTGAAGGCCGGGGCGCCAGACGAGATTTTGTACGTCTCCAAGCCGCACATCGGCACGTTCCGGCTGGTGAGCATGGTCGAGAACATGCGGGCCAGCATCATCGAGCTGGGCGGTGAGGTCCGGTTCCAGAGCAAGGTGACGGACCTCGACATCCGCGACGGGCAGATGAACGGCGTGGTGCTGGAGAGCGGCGAGAAGATCGCCACGGATCATGTGGTGCTGGCCGTGGGCCACAGCGCGCGAGATACGTTCCAAATGCTCTATGACCGGGGCGTCTACATCGAGGCGAAGCCGTTCTCGATTGGGTTCCGGATCGAGCATCCGCAGTCGCTGATCGATGCGGCGCGGTTCGGCAAGCACGCCAAAAACCCGATCCTGGGCGCGGCCGACTACAAGCTCGTGCACCACGCGTCCAATGGGCGCGACGTCTATAGCTTCTGCATGTGTCCGGGCGGGACGGTCGTGGCGGCGACCTCGGAGCCGGGGCGCGTGGTGACCAACGGCATGAGCCAGTATTCGCGCTCCGAACGCAACGCCAACAGCGGCATCGTCGTCGGCATCACGCCGGCGGACTATCCCGGCCATCCGCTCGCGGGCATCGCCTTCCAGCGCAAATGGGAAGAGCAGGCGTTCGCGATGGGCGGCGGCACATATAATGCGCCGGGCCAGCGGCTGGCGGACTTCGTCGCCGGGCGGCCGAGCACGGAATTCGGCAGCGTGATCTCATCCTATAAGCCGGGCGTGACGCCGACCGACCTGAGTTCATGCCTGCCGGACTACGCTGTCGCCGCGATCCGCGAGGCCCTGCCCGCCTTCGAGCGGCAGATCAAAGGCTACGCGCTGGGTGACGCGGTGCTGACCGCGGTGGAGAGCCGCACGTCGTCGCCGATCCGCATCAAGCGCGACGAGACGTTCCAAAATCTGACAGTGCGCGGGCTGTTTCCCGCCGGCGAAGGCGCGGGCTATGCGGGCGGCATCCTGTCCGCCGGCGTCGACGGCATCAAGGTGGCGGAAGCAGTGGCATTGAGCATCACCGGCGCGGGCAACTTGCGTGTTGCCTCGTGAAAGCACCAAAGAAGGCGGTCGTCATTGGCGGCGGGCCCGCGGGGCTGATGGCCGCGGAGCAACTCGCCAAAGGCGGCGTGACGGTTGACCTCTACGACGCCATGCCGTCCGTGGGACGCAAGTTCCTGATGGCCGGCAAGGGCGGGCTCAATCTCACCCATGCGGAAGACGTCGCGAAGTTCGTCACACGGTACGCGGATCGCGCGCACCTGCTCCATCTCGATGCGTTCGGGCCGGAGGCGCTGCGCGCGTGGGCCGACGAGCTCGGCGTGGAGACGTTCGTGGGCACATCTCAGCGGGTGTTCCCGAAGGAAATGAAGGCTGCGCCGTTATTGCGCGCGTGGCTGCGGCGATTGCGCGGCCAGGGCGTCACCTTTCACATGCGCCACAAGTGGACCGGCTGGAACGGCGACGCGCTGACGTTCGCGAACGGCGCGACCGCGAAGGGCGATGCGGTTGTGTTCGCGCTCGGTGGGGCGAGCTGGCCGCAGCTGGGATCCGACGGTGCGTGGGTCAAAGACTTTGATGTCGCGCCGCTGAAGCCCGCGAACTGCGGGTTCGATGTCGCCTGGAGCGACTACATGAAGCAGCACTTCGCGGGCGCACCCGTCAAACCAGTGGTGGGCCGGTTCGGCGCGCATCATCGGCGGGGCGAGTTCATCGTCAGCGAGACCGGCGTCGAAGGAAGTTTGATCTACGCTTTCTCCGCCGCCCTGCGCGATGAGATCGCACGCAAAGGCCATGCGACGTTCCTGCTGGATGTGGCCCCGCACAAGACCGTCGCGGAACTCGCGCGGGCGCGCGGCAAGGCGTCGCTGTCCACACACTTGCGCAAGCGCGCGGGGATCGACGGTGTACGGGGCGCGCTCGTGCGCGAACTGTGCACGGCGGAAGAGATTGCGGACGACAAGAAGCTGGCGGAGAAACTGAAGGCGTTGCCGCTGAAGCTGCTGCGACCAAGGCCGATCGCGGAGGTCATCTCCACGGCCGGCGGCGTGCGTTTCGACGGACTCACGCCCGCATTGATGCTGAAGGACAAGCCGGGCGTGTTCGTGGCCGGCGAGATGCTGGACTGGGAAGCGCCGACGGGCGGGTATCTGCTCACGGCCAGTTTCGCCACCGGCAAGGCGGCGGGCGAAGGCGCGTTGAAGTACCTAAAGCGCTAGTCGCGGGCGCGGCGGCGCGCGAGCCAATCTTTCATCATGTGACGATGACGCCAGGCCACCCACAGGGCGGCGGCCCCCATGCCGATCTTGGACATCACATAGAGCGCGACCACGAGCACCGCGGTCTGCTCGATGTTCATCACGCCGGTGCAGATCAACCCGATCAACAGCACGACGCTGCCCGTCACGCAGACCAGCGGGACGCGGGCTTTCGGGCTGGTCAGAACTGCGATGACCTGATTCATAGGCACACTTCGCCATATTCGTTACGCCGGCGCCACCCAACAAAGGGATTATCCCTCACGGCTTTTGGGATATCACCCACCGTATCTCAATGGACGGCAACCACTTGGTTTGTGGCTCCCTAATTCGCCACATTCCGCGGCGAAAGGCTACCATGAGGCGTCCAACCTGCGGATACAGGCGCGCTCACAACCGCGTTAGCGGAGCGCGTGGGACAGGACATTGTAACGCCGAGAGAAAAGCGCCCGCAGGCGCGGCATCGTGGTGGCAATGGCGGCCAGCAGGAGGAGCGTCGGGGTCATGACCACCCGGTCCATGCTGGTATCTGCATGCCAGATGGGGTCGTAAGGGGTCCCCAAGTAGATCCCGAGAAGCCCCGCGGTGTAGATCGCCGCCGCGCCGCACAGCAGGACATCCTGACGCCGGAATCCGACGCAGGCGCCGAGGACGAGATAGCAGGCCAGGCAATGCCAGACGTAGCTGACGTGCAGCCAGCCGTTCAGGACATAGCCGAAGCGGTGGGTGACTTCCGCGAGGTCGGTCGCACGCTCAAGCGCGCGGCCCAGGATATCGCCGGGGCGCAGGCCGGTGAGCGGCGTGATTTGCATCTTCAGCCGCGCCCAGAGCAAGTATGGCGCGAGGGTTAAGATCAACAATGCATCGCGGAGGATGAGCGCGCGCCGATTGCGCCAGGCCCCGTAGGCAATGAGCGGGGCGAGTGCGCCGGCCAACAGCACGGCTTCTTGCTTGATGCACAAGCAGACCCCGAGCGCGGCGCAGCCGAGCATCAACATGAACCGATCGCGGCGATGCGCCCATTGGGCCAGGGCATAGCCGGCGACGGCGCTTTCCATCGCGAGCCAGCCATCCATGTAGCCCGACACCGCCTGGTCCCGGATCGCAACGAGGCCGCCGAGGAGCAAGAGAACCAAGCCGAGGGCGGACCCGCGTTGCAGCACGGCGAACCCAAGGATCGCCGCAAAGGCCAGCGGAATGATGCCCCCCTTCCCCACATATTCGTTCCAGCCTTGCGTCAGCAGCGCCGCGACCCGGGCGCCGAGGAGTGGGATGAGGTTCGGGTATCCCTTTTGGCTCCAATCGTACTCCCCGTCTGCCCAGAAGGGAGACGCGTGCAGGCCGCCGTCGAAAAAGTACACCTTGGCGTGAAAAAACCAGATCGATCGCGCATCCCAGTGTTCGAGCGGGATCGCGAATATGGCGACACTCAGAAGCAGGAGGACAATGGTCGTCGCTGCCGTGACGATCGCGGCGTGGGGTGAAGGGGTCGGCACGGCCGCGCGGCGATTGCGGACGACGAGGACCAGCACGACGGCGAACGCCGCCAGCCCGAAGCAGGCGAGTGTCTCTTGCGCGGCAAGGCTTCCGAGACTTACGCCGGCGGCATGGTCCACCAGCAGACCGAGCGTGAGCAGCAGGGTGACCGTCGGCAGAACACGATGGGGGGCAAAGTGACGTGACAAATCTCGAAACGGCACCAGGGCTAGCAACGGGATCAGCCCCAGCCCAATCGCCGTCAACAACAGCCAACTAACGACAGCGATCAAGGGCTATCCCTTCCGCGACATCGATCCGCTCACAGCCCAGATGCTCGTGGCGCGCGGCGAGGACGAACGCCGCATCCGGGTCGTGACGCACGGGCCACAAGCCTTCTTCCATGCGCTGCATCATGCCGCCGTCTTGGCGGAGCACGTCCGAAAGTCTGTAACGGGTGACGCCGTGGCGTTTGAGGAGCATCCGGGCGCCAACGACCGGAATCGGCAGGGCCATGAGACCGGTGCCGGGCGTGCGCACCCGGCCTTCCAAGGAAGCCCAGTGATTGATGCCATGGAACCCGACGCGGAAGGCCCCCCAAGGCCACTGTGCGAACCCGCCCGCCATGGACGCCACGAAGAGCACGAGCGCAACGGCGACGAGGCCGCGGCGGACCGGCAAACTGGGCACGATCATGCGGATTTGACCGGGGGATGAGGAAAGAACCGAGAAGATAACGCGCGGGGGGCGGAAATGCCCCGCCGCGGCCATGCCCCGCCGCCCAGTCCGTGGACGGCCGAACGCGTTTCCGTGCGCCCGGGCCGCCACCGCCTATACACTAGACCCATGGAAACACTTGCGATCCGGGCGGTGACCGCCCTTGCCCTGTTCATGTCCGCCGCTGCCCTTGCCGCCGCTCCGCGCGCGGAGGGCCCGCCCATTCGCTTCTTCGCCGATCTGTCGCCGGAGGAAGAGAGCGCCACGGTGGAAAGCCCCGGGAAGGGCCGTGTGGATTTCACCCTGGAGCGGGAGACGTTGAAGTTTTCCTGGCAGGTGACCTTCTCCAACCTCACCTCGCCCGTCACTTTGTCCCAGGTCCATGGACCGCAACGTCCGGGTACGAACGCGCCGCCGCAATTCAACCTGGCGCCGCCAGGCACGAAATCGCCGATCAGCGGATCGGTCGTGCTGACGGAGGCGCAGTTGCAATACCTGCTCTCGGACCGGATGTACGTGAACATCCATAGCGTGAAATACCCCGACGGCGAGTTGCGCGGGCAGATCCATAAGATCGCTCCGGCCGTGACGAACTGAGGTAAAATATGGCCATGATCAAAAGCACCGCTCTCGGCCTCGCCTTCGCAGCCCTGATAGGTGCGTCCGCTCCCAGTTCCTCCGTTGGAGCGGCCTCCGGCAAGAAGCAGACGCTGGGCTATGTCATCACGCTCTGGGACACGGCGATCTATGAGTCGCGCTTCGCCGAGGAATGCCCCGACGGCTTGGTAATGGGCAACGACGAGATCTGGTGGCGCGGCCTGCCGCGCGCCGAGAAGGACAAACTCACCAACAAGGGTCTCACCCAGCCGGTCGACCGTAAGAACACGGCGATGTATCGCGGCCCGGGCGGCAAGGATGTGTGCTGGAACCCGACCGTCGTGAAGGACCCACCCCTGAAGGTGATCAAGGGCAAGACGTCCTACGGCTTCGATCTCGACGGCGATGAAAAAGGCGACGGCACGGGCAAGTCCTGCAAGCACGAGACGTTCTCGAGCCCCGAAGGCGCCCAAGGAGATCGGGTGGGCGTGGACAACCAGATGTACCGCATCCTCGGATGCCACTACGGCTGGCGGCGCAATGGCGTGCTGGACAGCTATGACGACGAAGAGAGGCGCAACAGCGGACGCGGCGTCGTGCTGATCGAAGTCACCGGCGTGGACGATCCGCAGAACAGCGCCAACGTGGAAGTAAATTTCTACCGTGCGATCGATCCGTTCAGCGTGGACGCCGCCGGCAAGATACTGCCCTACGGCAGCTATCGCATCGATCTGAACGGCGACAAGCCGCGCTATGCGGTGCCGATCAAGGGCAAGATCGAGAACGGCGTCCTCACGACCGAGGCGACCGACTTCAGCGTTCCGTTTTACGGCAACAACACCTTCGCCGAAGTGCGTATGCGCGATGCGAAGCTGAGCCTCGACCTCAAGCTCGCGGACGGGAAGGTGAAAGGTCTGCTCGGCGGTTACTACGATTTCGACAAGTGGTGGGAATACATGATGAAGATCGAGTTCCTGGTCGCCACCGGCGACTGGAGCTGCCCCGCCCTGTACGAAGCTTCGAAGCGCCTGGCGGATGGTTATCCGGACAAGGACGGCAATTGCACGGCGATTTCCTCCGCGTTCAAGGTGGAAGCCATCCCCGCCTACGTCATTCATCAGAACCAAACGGCGGACGCGCGATGAAACTGCGCGCCCTTATCCTCGGGCTGTGCGCGGCGGTTTCGCTCGCAAGCTGCGAACGTGAGCCGGTGACGAGCGGCGGACCATCCGTGATCCGTCTCCTGACGGAAACCCAATACCGCACGGCGATCGCCGACATCTTCGGCAGCCAGATCGTCGTGGCGAACCACTTCGATCCGATCCTGCGCACGGACGGCCTTCTGGCCGTAGGTGCGGGCCGCGCGACGATCACCGGCTCCGGCTTTGAGCGCTATCACGCGCTGGCGCGCTCCATCGCCACGCAGGTGGTCGCGCCGGGCAATCGCGAAGTGCTGCTGGAATGCGCGCCGGCGACGGCGGCGGCGGCCGACGACGCCTGCGCGAAGACCGTTCTGACGCGCGTGGGACGCCTGCTCTATCGCCGGCCGCTTTCGACCGAAGAGGTCGACGGCAGCGTCGCGGTTGCCCGCGCCGCATCGGTCACGCGCGGCGACTTCCATGCGGGCCTCGCGTACGCGCTGCAAAGCCTGCTGGAGAGCCCGGACTTTCTGTTCATCGTCGAGAATGCGAAGGGCGAAAAACTCGACGCCTTCTCCCGCGCCACGCGGCTGAGCTTCCTGCTGTGGAACGCCACCCCCGACGACGTGCTGCTGACGGCGGCGGAGAAAGGCGAACTCGACCAGAAAGGCGGATTGTCCAAGCAGGTCGACCGCATGATCGCTTCTCCGCGCTTCAAGGACGGCGTGCGCGCCTTCTTCACCGACATGCTGAGCCTCGACGACGTGGCGCACATGCAGAAGGACACGACGCTGTACCCGGCGTTCACCCTGGTCGCCGCCAATGACTCCCGGGAACAGGTGTTGCGCACCCTTACCGAACTGCTCGTGACCAAGAACGGCGACTATCGCGACATCTTCACGACGCGCTCTACGTTCATCTCGACCTCCCTGGGCTTGGTGTATCGCCTGCCCGTCGCCAATCCGGGTGGCTGGTCGAAGTATGAGTTCGCAATGGACGATCCGCGCGCGGGCATCCAGACTCAGATGAGCTTCGCGGCCCTGCATTCGCATCCGGGCAAGAGTTCGCCGACCCTGCGCGGCAAGGCGATCCGTGAATTGCTGATGTGTCAGAAGGTGCCCGATCCGCCGGGCACGGTGAACTTCGACCAGTTCAACGATCCGAATTCTCCCAACCGCACGGCGCGTCAGCGCCTGACGGCGCACGCCACCGACCCGGCCTGCGCGGGATGCCACAAGCTGACCGATCCCATCGGGCTGGCGATGGAGACGTTCGACGGCGCCGGGCAGCTGCGCGAAACGGAAAACGGCGTCCCCATCGATACAACCGGCGAACTCAACGGGCGCCCCTATACCAATGCGACGGAGATGGGCCAGCTGTTGCGCGACGACCCGGCGGTGACGTCCTGCGTGGTAAACCGTGCTTATTCCTATGCGGTTGGCCGCACGACCGTTTCAGCTGAGAAAGCCTTCGTCGACTACCTTGAGAAGGGCTTCGCGGCGGACAAATACCGCTTCCCAGCCTTGATTCGCCGCATCGCCTTGAGCGATGCTTTCCTTAGCGTGAGCGCCTCGCCGCCCACGCCCGGCCGGGAGGCCAAGCTATGAGCATCCTGATCAAACGCCCCGCACCCCGCCGCGAGATACTGCGCGGCCTGCTGGGCGGTGCCGCCGTCAGCATGGCCCTGCCCTATCTCGAAGTCTTCCTGGACGAGTCCGGCACCGCGCTGGCGTCGGGGGCGCCGCTGCCGTTGCGCTTCGGCACATGGTTCTGGTCCATGGGCCATACGCCCAATCAGGCCATCGGTCCGGACCCGAAGGAGCTGACATTCCTGGAAGAGTGCAAGTCGCTCAATCCCTACAAGAAGTGGATGAACTATTTCGGCCAGTTCAACTCGCCGCTCGACGGCCGGCCCAATCACGTCCACCAGGCCGGCTGGATCGTGGTCCGCACCGGCACCGCGCCCGTGAAGAGTTCCGACATCCCCGCACCGACGCTGGACGTGCTGGTGGCCGACCATATCGGCAAGGGCAGCCGCTTCCGGTCGCTGGAGATGAGCTGCACGGGCAAAGCGCAGGACACCTTCTCCGCGCGCAGCACCCATGCGCGCAATGCCTCCGAGGTCTCGCCGGTATCGCTGTACGCGCGCGTGTTCGGGCCGGAGTTCGCCGACCCCAACAAGGCCGAGTTCAAGCCGGACCCGGACCTGATGCTGCAGAAGAGCGTGCTGTCCGCGGTGGAGGATCAGCGCAAGCGCTTCGCTTCCAAACTGGGTGCTGCCGACAAGGCGCGCTTTGACGAATACGCCACCTCCATCCGCGAACTGGAGCAGCAACTCGCGCTGCAATCCCAGAAGCCCGCGCCGGCGGATGCTTGCAGCGTGCCGGCAGCGCCGCAGGACGGCCCGCTGGGTCTCGAACTGCCGGTGGCGCAAGCCAACCATGCGGCCATGACGAAAATCCTCACCATGGCGCTGGCGTGCAATCAGACCAAAGTGTTCAACATGGCGTTCAACGACGCGCTATCGTTCCTGCGCCGGCCCGGCACGGCCAACACGCACCACACGCTGACCCATGAGGAGCCGATCGACGATGCGGTCGGCTATCAGCGCGAGGCGTTCTGGTTCAATTGCCGGGTGCAGGAGCAGTTGGCATCGTTCATCGATGCGTTCGAGAAGGTGCGCGAGGGCGACGGCAGCCTGCTCGACAAC
Organism: Rhodospirillaceae bacterium; assembly: GCA_965279655.1. GTDB lineage: Bacteria > Pseudomonadota > Alphaproteobacteria > Rhodospirillales > Rhodospirillaceae > SCTM01. Next base: position 505,323 of record OZ257255.1, on the reverse strand, counting down.
ACGCTGATCTTCGCGCACGCGGAGACGAGCTTCGCCAAGATTCACCAGGTCGACAACATCCCGATCTTCACAATTGGTACTGCCGGCGGTCGCCTGAAGACAGGCAAGCACATCGTCGGCAACGGCGATCCGGTCACGCGCGTCGGCCTCACGGCGATGCAGGCGATGGGCCTGCCGTTGTCGACCTGGGGCACCGGGTCGCTGGAGACCGGCAAGACCGTCACCGACGTCCTGGCCTAATCATGCGCCTGTACGTTGCCCTGGCGGCGTTGCTCGCCGCTGTCACCGCTCATGGCACCGCTCATGCCGAAGCCCCGGACGGCATTCGCGCGCGCACCGATGGCGCGGGCACGATCTACACCGACGCGCAGGACCGCACGCTTTACACGTATGCGCAGGACAAGGACGGCAAGTCCGCCTGCGTGGGTGCGTGCGCGAAGGCATGGCCGCCGCTCGCGGCCCCCGAGACTGCGACTGCAAAAGACGAATGGAGCGTCATCGCCCGCGAGGGCGGCGCGCGCCAGTGGGCGTGGAAGGGCATGCCGCTCTACACGTTCGCCAAGGACAACACCGGCACCACGTTCGGCGACGGCTTGGCCAATTTCGCGTGGCGCACGGCGTTCGCGCCGATCTTTACGCCGCCGGGGGTCACCGTGCGGCAGGCTGTTCCGGGCCGCATCCTCGCCGATCTCCGCGGAACGACGCTGTATTGGCGGAACAGCGGCGCCTGCACCGGGAAATGCCTCGAGACATGGACGCCGCTGCCGGCCCCCCTCGCCGCCGTGGCGAAAGGCGATTGGACGCCGCAGCCGCGCGAGGACGGCACGCGCCAGTGGGCCTACAAGGGCCGCGCGCTCTACACCTTCACTGGTGATATCAAGGCCGGCGATGTCCGCGGCAAGGGAGACGGCTGGGCGATCGCGATCCTGGCGCCGGCGATCCCGCCGCCGTCGTGGGTCACGGTGCAATCCTCCGACTTCGGCGAGATCTTCGCCGACCGCGACGGCCGCACGCTCTACACCGGTCCGCCGGACCTGTCGCACATCCGCGAGCTGCTGTGCGATCAGGCCTGCCTCGACCGCGTCTGGAAAACCGTGAAGGCCGAGGCGGATGCGACGTCCGCCGGCGATTGGTCCGTCGTCAGCGACGAAGGCGGCGCGAAAGCATGGGCCTATCGCGGTAACGTGTTGTGGGTACATCTGCGCGACACCAAACCCGGCGATGTCGGCGGCGACAAGTGGGCCGCGGGCGTGGGCAACCAGGGACCGGGCTGGTCGGTCATCGTACGGTCGCGCGGGACGGACGACGCGCCCTAACAAACTCTCATGCCGGCCAACAATCGCTTATGACGTCATCGCCGCTCACCACTGAGATCGCCGATGTCCTCGCGCAATTGTGTGGCTGTTGGACGCGCTTGGACCTGAAGGCCATCGCCGACCTTTGGGACAAGGACGAGCCGGAGATCTTCTTCCTGCCGCAGGAAGTGGAGGCACCCCTGATCGGGCGTGCAGCCTTGCTGGACTACCTCGAACGCGCGCAATTGCGCTTGCAGGCGGCATCCATGCGCACCTGGAACGTGAATGTCCGCGCGCTTGCGCCGGATCTCGCTTTGGCGCTGTACGAAATGCATTGGAACGGCTTGCTGCAGGGCGTGCCGCGGCCCATGGGCGTGGACAGCCGGGCCACCGCCGTCTTCCGCCGCCGGGGCCATGTGTGGCGCATCGTGCACTACGTGGAGGCCCCGCCGGCCTTCGGATTGCGCTTGCAGCAAACCTATCTCGCGGCCGCCGACGCGGACTTCCTGCAGCGCATCGGCTGGAACGAGCGCAAGGACGAGCGCCAGTGGCCGGACGGCACGAAACTGCCCGGCTAAGCGACCGTTTTTGGTAGACCCGGCCAAGGCAGGTCCGCAGAATGACGCAAATCCACGGATGTAAGTTCACCTGGGGAATTGCGATGCGGTTCCAGTTGATGATGTTTCCCGTCGCGCTGGTCGCGACCGCGCCGGCGCAAGCCGCGGATTACCTCACGCTTGAGCAAGCCCAGCGCGCGCTGTTCCCCGACGCGACCTTTACGCAAGCCGATCTCCTTTTGACTGAGGCGCAAGTCGACGACCTGTTGAAGACCGTCGCCGCACCGGTGATGCGCTCCAAAGTGCGCGCGTGGAAAGCGTCCACCGGCGGCTGGTTCATCCTCGATCAAGTGATGGGCCGCGACGACCGCGTCACCTATGCGATCGGCATCGATAAGGACGGCGTGGTGAAGGGCATCGAGATCCTCGTATGCCTGCCAGAGTACAGCGGCATCCGCAGCCCGCGCTGGCGCGATCAGTTCATCGGCAAGCAAGGCTTCGGGTTCACCGATATCGCCAACATCTCCGGGACCACGTTGTCCGTCGAACACATCACCGAAGGCGTGAAGCGCACCATCGCGACCTACACCAAATTCCTCGTACAAAAGGCCGGCTAATGACGATGCGCCTTGCTGTTGCTCTGTGTGCGTTCGCCGCGCTGGCGCCCGCGTATGCGGCCGATGCGCCGCCGCGCCTCACCCAAGCCGGCTTCTGCATCACCCGCACCGAGAGCGGCGGCTGCGGCGAAGTGGCGCTGCCCGGTACGTTCGTGGACATGTCCCGGCTGCAGAAACGCGCCGACGGCACCCGCATCGTCTCATTCTTCACGATCCAGATCGCGGATCCGAACGCGGTCCTGGTGCACGTTGTGGAGGCGGAGGACGCCGAGTCCAAGATCGAGACGAACGTTGTCGCCGCCAACGGCGCGAAGCTCAACGAACTCACCAAGTCTCTCTCGGCGCTGGGCGCGAAGTACAAGGACGGCGGCCATGTGATCATCACGCCGTTCCGCTTCAAGGGCGGCGAAGCCGTTCGCGTGTTCTCGGAGGTGCCCGTGCGCGGACCCGGCGTCTACAACGCCACGGTCGTCGACGCATCCGGCACTGTACTGACCGGCGGCGAGAAGATTTCCTTCAACGTGAGCCGCGGACAGTAACGCTCTACTTCGTGAGCGGCGCGTCGGTTTCGACCAAGAGCGTGTCTTCAAGCGCCGTGTAGATGTTAGTCTGCACGGCGATCTTGCGCCAGGCATCGCCCTCGTCCACCTCCGCGTCGACCGCGCCGAGTTTCAGTTTCATCTTGCCCTTGAGCACGTAGACCAGCGTGTCCGAGTTCGTGGGCGCGGTGAAGGACTGCCCCTTCGCGATGGTGATACGGCGATAATTCTGCGCGCCACCCAGCGGCATGATCTCCACCTGGAGCACGACCGCGCCCTTGGGCGCTTTGGCGGCGTCGGGGCCGCGGGCGACGATGTTCTTGCCGTTCTCGACGTAGAACGCGATCGGGGCTTTGGTCACGTCCTTGATGCGGACGACCGGCGCTTTGGACTCGGGCGTCAGCGGCGCCTGCGCGAATGCGATACCGCTTGCGAGCAATAGGACACTCAGCATCTTCATCGGACAGTCTCCCGAATAAAAAAGGGCGCCCGGTGAACCGAGCGCCCTTTCCCTTGCAAGCCTTGTGGACTTACTTCGTGGCCGGCGCTGCGGTTTCGAGGATCGTGGTTTCCTCGATCGCGGTGTAGGTGTTGACCTGCGGCGAAAGCTTGCGCCACGCGTCGCCCGGTTCGAGGTCGGCGGTGACGGTGCCGAGCTTCACGTTGATCTTGCCCTTGAGCACATAGACGACCGAGTCACTGCCCTTCGGCGCGGTGAAAGCCTTGCCCTTGGGGATGGTGATGCGGGTGTAGTTCACGCCGCCGAGCGGGAACACTTCCGTCTGGATCACGGTGGCATCCTTCGGCGCCTTCAGCGCATCAGGACCACGCACGACCTTCAGCTGGCCGTTCTCGGTAATGAACGCCACCGCGTTCTTGGTGAGGTCCTTGCCCTTCACGACCGGCGCCTGGGAATCGGCGGTGAGCGCCGGCGGCGCGGGCGGTGCGGCCGGGGCAGCGGCCGGCGGCTGCGCCAGGGCAGCGCTGGTGGCGGCGATAATCAGGCCAAGGCTCAAGCTTGCGAGTTTCATGATGGTGCCTCCCATTGTGAATTCAGAACGGACCGCGATCGCGGTTCCGGCAGCACTATAGCCCGCCCGCAGAAAGACAGGATGCTTTCTGCGGGTTGGCCCACAAATTGGACAGTGGGGGCTTAGTGGCCTTTGATTTCACCGAAATGTGGCGGCTTTCCGAGGGAGCCGACGATGAAGGCCCCGACCACCAGCAAGGCGGCGCAGATGTAGAGCACTTCGGTGTAGCCGTGGAAGGAGTCGTACATCATGCCGGCCACCAGCGGACCGCTGGCCGCGCCGATGTAGAACAGCGTGATCTGGAGACCGTAGATCTTGCCGTAGGCCTTCATGCCGAAGTAGCGGCTGGACAGGAACGCCACCAAGTCCACCTCCGTCGCGGCGGCGAAGCCGAACATGGCGGCGGCGACGATGGCGGTCCACCACGGGGCGTCTTTCCATGCCAGCAGCAAGCAGCCGATCGCCGTGAGGGAGATCAGGACGCGCGCGACGATCGTCGCCGGGAAGCGGTCGAGGATGTAGCCAACGCCGATGCGGCCCACGAGGACGGCGATGCCCATGGCGCTGGCATAAGCCGCGGCGGCTTCCGCCGACACGCCCTTGTCGCGCATCAGCGGCACGAGGTTGATGCCCAGCGCCGCCACGGTGGCGGCGATGAGGATGAAGCCGATGCCGATCTTCCAGAAGTCGACGGTGCGGATCGCTTCCGGCACGTCCATGCCCGGCAGGTTGGCGCTCTGGTGCTCCGGCAGGGCGTTGTCCACTTTGCGCTCACGGAACAGCAGGAACAGGATCGGGAATGCGATCACGAGGGTCAGCACGGCGAGCGCCTTATAGGCACCCTGCCAGCCGTAGTCGCGGATCAGTCCGGTCAGGAACGGAGGGCCGAAAATGCCGGAGATACCGGAGCCCGCGAGCGCCAAGCCCAGCGCGAGGCCGCGCCCTTTGTCGAACCACATGTTCACGGCGCGGGTGTAAACCACCGGGGTGGTGCCGCCGCCCGCCAGGGACATCAACAGCCACGTTGCGTAGAATAGTTTGATGTCGCCAGACTGCTGGCTGAGGGCGAGATACCCGAGGATCACGCCGAAGACCGACGCCAGCGTGACTTTGCGCGCGCCGAACTTGTCGATCAGGGTGCCGACGATGGGGGCCGTGATGGCCGTGCCGATGATCAGGAAACTGGAGCCGAGCGTGGCTTCGCCGCGCGTCCAGCCGAAGGATTCCATCAGCGGCACGACGAACACGCCGAATGAGTAATAGGTGATGCCGGTGAGGCCGAACCCGACGCCCGCCGATGAGGCGAACAGGGTTTTCCAGGCGCGGGCAAATTCTTCGCGGACGGTGGTGGTGGTCATTTATTGAGCCTCATCGGGAAGGGCGAATACGACAAGCGCGTCGGAGAGTTCCTCGGCAAGACGCGCATTGCCGCCGGCGGCGACGGCAACATACTGCTTGCCGCCGGCCATGTATGTCATGGGAATTGTTGTGCCGGGCGCGGGCAATCGCCCTTGCCAGAGTTCCTTCCCTGTGGAGACGTCTAGCGCGCGCAGCTTCGCGTCCACACTGGCGGCCACGAACACCAACCCGCCGCCGGTCACGATCGGCCCGCCGATATTGGGCGAGCCCCACTTGAGGAATTCGGGCGCGGTGATGCCCCACTTCTTAGCCTGACCGAGCGGCACCTGCCACTTGATCTTGCCGGTTTCCATGTCGATGGCGGTGATGGTGCCGAAGGGCGGCGGTGTGCAAGGAACGCCGAGCGGCGACAGGAACAGCCCGACCTCGGAGCGGTAATCCGTACCGCCCACGTCGGCGCCGAGGAAGGCATCGGCCTGGGTGTTCGCGCCGCCGGTCTTCTTTTCAATCAGCTTGAGCTTGAAGGCCATGTTCTGGCCTTTCACGATCAGTTGATTGTTCTTCTTGTCGAAGGCGGCCCCGCCCCAGTTGCCGGCGCCGAAGGGAAACACCAGCGAGCCCTTGAGGCTACCGGGGGTGAATGGGCCCTCGTAGCGCATCTCGCGGAAGCGCGCCTTGCACCAGGCGCGGTCGATGGGCGTGAGGCCGAACATGTCGTCTTCGGTGAGCTTCTGGCGCGCGAAGGCTTCGGGCAGCGTGGGCCAGGGCTGCGTGGGCGACGCCTTCTCGCCGGGGATGTCGGAGGCCGGCGCCGGGCGATCTTCGATCGGCCAGATTGGCTGACCGGTGGCGCGGTCGAACACGAAGGCCACGCCGAGCTTGCTCTGCTGGATCGCGACCGGAATGTCCTGGCCGCCCTTCTTGATGTTCACCAGCAGCGCGTGGCCGGGAAGATCGAGGTCGTCGAGGTTATGGCGGATAGTCTGGTAGTGCCACACAGGCTGGCCGGTCTCCACCGACAGGGCGACCGTTGAGTCCGACAGCGGGACGTCGAAGGCGCGCAAGCCGCCGTAGTAGTCCGGCGACGGGCTGGTGGTCGGCAGGAAGACGAGGCCTCGTTCCGGATCGGTGCTGATGGTGGACCAGACGTTCACCGCGCCCGTGTCGTTCACGTGCTCCGCCGGAATGGGATTGAACTCCCACTTCAGCACGCCGGTGCGCGCATCGAAGGCGCGCACGACGCCGTCGTTGGCGTTGGCGGTGCTGTCGCGCGAATTGGGCGCGGCGATGACGAGATCGCCGATCACCACAGGACCTGAGGTCATGCCGCGGTTGGTGTCGTTCTCGCCGTTATTGGGATAGTCCCACTGACTGACGTAACCGGGATGGCCCTTCTCCACGCCAAAGTCGGCGCAGGGTTTGCCGGTGTCGGCGTCCAGCGCATAAACGAACCCGCCGGCGTCGCCCTTGAAGATGCGCTTCTGGCAGGACTGTCCTGCTTCAGGCGTCGCGGCCTGCCAATAGGCGACGTGGCGGCAGATGGTCGCCTTCTTCGGCGTGGTCACGAAGGGCTTGCCGTCGATGCCGTCCTTGCGGGGATCGAATACCCATTTCTCTTTGCCCGTAACCGGATCGAGCGCGAACACACGCTCGAAGGGCGTGCAGTAGTAGAGGGTCTCGTTCACATGGATCGGGACCGCTTCGAGATTGGTCGCGCCGGTCGGACTGCCCGGCTTGCCCACATCGCCGGTGCGATGGGTCCAGGCGAGTTTCAGCTTGGCGACATTGGCGGCGGAAATCTGATCGAGCGGTGAATACTGGCTGCCGCCGGGATCGTTGCCGAAGCCGGGCCAATCGCCCTCGGCGGCGTACGAAGGCGCGACAGCGATGCAGGCGGCCAGCAACACGCTCGCGGCCGCGAACCGGTTTCCCCCGCTCATAATGCCCCTCTTCCCCTCGCGATCTGGCGCAGGCGCCTGCGAGCCGTTCGCAACAACATAGCTGACGACGGATCGCCGCCCGACGCCAGCCGTTTCCGCCAGGCCGTTCACGTCGTGGGCCCTCAAATTACCGTTTGTGAACAAGGATGTTATTGCGGAAACCAGACACTTGCGGTTGGATACCGCCCATCGATGTCAGGCCTAGGGGAGACGACCATGACCGATCCGAAAATCACCCGCCGTAGCGTGCTGCGCCAGGGCATCCAACTGCCGGCGGCCGGCGTGGCCTTGTACGCGCTGAGCGCCTGCGGCGAGAGCAAGCCGAAGGTGGCCGCCTGCGCCGACCCGAACCAGCTGAGTGTGTCCGAGAACAGCCTGCGCAAGGCCGGCCACTACGTCGAGCAGGCGCCGGATCCGGCCAAGAATTGCGCCGGCTGCGGGTTCTTCGCCATGGGCGAAAAGCCGCCCTGCGGGAAGTGCGAAATCTTCCAGGGCCCGGTCAACAGCGCCGGCCATTGCGACTCTTGGGCCGCCAAAGCGACCGGCTAAGAGGCCTCACTGCAAATTCGAACGGCGCGTCTCGCGAGGGACGCGCCGTTTTTGATTCCACTCCCTTGTCACCCCGGACAAGCCGCGCAGCGGCGCGATCCGTGGTCTAGGGTCACATGTACCATCCGATCAATTTACCCTGGATCCCGGCTCTCGCTACGCTCGGCCGGGATGACAGCCTGTGGTCAGGTCTGCAGGATCACTTGCGCGTTGGCGACGCGTTCAGCTTCCGGCAGGACGGCGGTGTCGGGCACCTTCATGCCGGCCTGCACGGCGGGGCGCGCGCTCAAAGTGTCGAACCAGCGGCTGAGGTGCTTGAACTGCGCGAGGTCCACGCCGGACCAATCGTGCTGGGCGACCCACGGATAGGTCGCCATGTCGGCGATGGAATAATCGCCGGCGAGGAACTCGACGTCCGCCAAGCGTCCGTCCATCACGCCGTAGAGGCGCGTGGCTTCGTTCTGGTAACGGGCGATCACCGACGGGATCTTTTCCGGGAAGTAGCGGTGGAAGACGTTCGCCTGGCCCTGCATGGGGCCGACGCCGCCCATCTGGAACATCAGCCACTGCATCACGACCGAGCGCTGCTTGCGGTCCTTCAGGAACGGCGCGTCGATCATCTCCATCAGGTACCAGAGGATCGCGCCGGACTCGAACACGGCAAAATCACCATTGGCGCGGTCGACGATCGCCGGAATGCGGCCGTTCGGGTTGATCTTGAGGAACCAGGGTTCCTTCTGCACAAGCTTCTTCATCACGATCGGATGGACCGTGTAGGGAATCTTGTATTCCTCCAGTGCGATGGAGACCTTGCGGCCGTTCGGTGTGCCCCAGGTGTAGAGATCGATCATGTGTGCTTGATGTCCGTAACGTCGATTTCAAAGGTGTAGCCGAAGTACTTGGCGATGTTCTTCTTGTCCAGATCGCCGCCGAGGCATTCGCCGTCCGCGCCCTGCTGTTCCAGGTTCACGTTGGTCTCATTGGTGCAGATGCACACGAAGTTGGTGCGCGCCTCGAACGGGAACGGCACCTCATGCCAGACCCCCACGTCCATGACAATGCCGCCGCTGCCGTCGAACAGGAAAGCCGTGACGTCGTCCGGGTTCGGCAGGTCAGGCTTGCTCATGTCCAGCGTGCCGTCGGGTTTCAAACGTGTAGGCTTGCCGAGCACCATGATGAAGGGATGACCCTTGAGGGGAATGAAGGTCTGCGTGTGCTTGGTGTGAACCTCCATCCAGCGCACCGCAAAGTTACGCCGCGTGAAGGTGACGAGGTTCAGACAGAGGTCGTCGTTGCCGTGGAAAACCGCCGGCTGCAGCACCTGCACTTCCCGGCCGTAGAAATCGATCTTATCGCGGACCTTGCCGTCGGGCTCGCCGATCAGCCACCCGTAGCCCGTCAGGCTTTCGGGCGTAGCGACGACGGGCTTGAGGACGCGATTGGCTTCTGACTTGCGGACCGCTTGGCTCATGGGACTCACTTCCACGGCATAATCGGCACGGAACTCACGGCATTCTTGGGCGAGCCTTCGATAATCCTATCGGAATAGCTCAGATACACGAGAGTGTTGTTGGGCTTGTCGAAAAAGCGCACGACGCGGAGTTTCTTGAAGACCAATGAGCGGCGCTCGTCGAACACCTCCTCCTCATCCTTCAAGTTGCCCTTGATGTTGATCGGGCCGACTTGGCGGCAGGCGATGGAGGCATCGGACGTGTCTTCCGCCAAGCCGACCACGCCCTTGAGGCCGCCGGTGACGGCGCGGCTGATGTGGCACACCACACCGTCCACTTTTTCATCGCGGAAGGATTCCACGCAGATCTTATCGTTGGCCGCGCCCAACATGCGAAAGGTGGTGGAGACGCAACCGACTTCCTCCGCCCGGGCGGGCACGGCGAGCAGCAGCAGAGCCAGAACCTTCTGCATCGCTCACCCCTTGGGAATGTTCACGGCGTTGGAAATCTCGTTCACGTCGCCGGCCTCGTAAGGATAGGCACGCGCCAGCTCGCGAGTGCAGGCTTTCACCACACCGACAAGGCTATCCACAACGCCGTCACGCTGCACTTCGGTCGGCAGATGAGAAACAATTCCCTGCCACACGCTGTCGGGGATTTTCGCCGCGAGGCCGCGGTCCGGCAGGATTTCCACGTGATGCTCGGCGACAGAGACGAAAATCAACAGGCCGTTCGCAGCCTTGGTCCGGCCCGCCACGGCCTCGGCGAATTGCAAGCGCGCGCGCCGGGATGCCGCGCGGGCACGCACGGCGGGCGGAACGACAGCGATGCGCAGCGGCCGCCATTGCAAGGCGAGCCCCACAAGCGAAGCGGCGCCCAGCGACACCACGAGCGCGAAGCGCACATGGCTGTCGGGCCAGAAGATCGCCAGAACGGCCAGCGCCAGCACGCCCGCGATGCTCGCGCCGAGGAGCGCGAAAGTCTCGTAGGAGTCCGAAGCCTCAGTTACGGACAGCACGATCTCGGCACTGGTCTGCTGCTCCGCTTCGGCGACCGCATGCTCAAGGCGCGCATGCTCTTGCGGGGTGAACGCTACCATCGGCCCGACGCGCCCCCGCCGCCGAAAGACCCGCCGCCGCCGCGGAAGTTGTCGAAGCCGCCGCCGCCACCGCCGCGACGCCTGCCGCCACTGCTCAGGGCGGTGAGGATCCAGAACAGGCCGGCGACCCCGCGCCGGCGATACGACATCCAGGTGATGAGAATGAAGATGAACACGATGAAGAGGATCGGGATCGCACCCGGGTCTTCCTGATTGGACGGACGGCGCGGCAACTGCACCGCATCCGGATCGCCGCGCAGGACGCCGAGCATCGCATCCGCGCCCGCCACGATCCCCTGCTCCATCCGCCCGGCACGAAACTCGGGAATGATCTTGGTCTCGATGATGGCGCGGCTGAGGGCATCGGTGAGCGTACCTTCAAGGCCGTAACCGACCTCGATGCGCACGCGACGCTCCGTCGGCGCGACCAACAGGATCGCCCCAGTGTTCTTGCCCTTCTGGCCGATGCCCCAGGCGCGGCCGAGTTGATAGCCGTAGTCCTCGATCTCTTGCCCTTGCAGATCGGATACCGTCGCCACCACGACCTGTTGGCTGGTGGACTGTTCGTGGGCTTGCAGGCGGGCGCGTAGCGCCTCCGCCGCCTGCGGCGACAGAACCTTCGCCTGATCAACCACGCGGCCGGTCAGCGGCGGAAACGCGATCTCCGCCGCCGCCGCACCGAATGCGACGCACGCAACAACGATTGCCGCGGCAATCGCGCGCAGGCGCATCTAGTTGAACTTCACCTTGGGGGCTTCCTGCGCGGCTTCGGAGGCGGAGAACGTCTCCCGCACCTTCGCGTCCGGATACATGATCGCCGCGATCCAGCGGCTCGGGATCGAACGCAGGTTCACGTTATAGCGCTGCACCGCTTCCACGTAGTCCTTGCGGGCGACGGCGATCCGGTTTTCCGTGCCCTCCAGCTGCGATTGCAGCGAGAGGAAGTTCTGGTTCGACTTCAGGTCGGGATATTTCTCCGACACCACCATCAATCGGCCCAGCGCGCTGGAAAGCGCACCTTGGCTCTGCTCCAGTTTCTTGAACGCTTCGGGATTTTCCAGGACGTCTTTCGGAATCTGCATGGACGTGGCCTTGGCGCGCGCTTCCGTCACGGCCACGAGCGTCTCCTGCTCCTGGGTGGCGTAGCCCTTTACGGTCTCCACGAGATTTGGAATGAGATCGGCGCGACGCTGGTACTGGTTCTGCACCTGGCTCCAGGCCGCCTTCACTTCCTCATCGAGGCGCGGCACGTCGTTCACGCCGCATCCGCTCAACCCCACGAGGACCAAGAGCGCGGCAACAAGGCGATAGCGCATGGAGAATTCCTTCATAGCGATAAGAGGGCATATCGATGGGATGGGGGTCGGAACGCGCATCACGCGTAAGCGTCTACCACCTTTGCACCCCTGGCATATAATCATGCTCTCCCGGGCATCAAGGATGTGAAAAATGCGTAACATTTTCAATGGGATCGCAGCCAGCCTGCTGCTCACGGGCATGGCGTCCGCCGCGGAACGGCCGGTACCGGGCACGGAATTTCCCCGTCCGCCGCCGGGACCGATGACCTTCTTCCTCACCAGCCATGGGCCCGGCAAGGGCGCCGACCTGGGCGGTCTGGCCGGTGCCGACGCGCACTGCCAGAAGCTCGCGACCGACGCCGGGGCGGGGCAGTTCACATGGCACGCGTATCTCTCCACCGACGGCGAGAACGGCAAGAAGGGCATCAACGCCCGCGACCGCATCGGCAAGGGACCGTGGCGGAATGCAAAGAGCGCGATTGTCGCCCAAAGCATCGCCGACCTGCACGGCGATACGGTGGAGTTGGGCCGCAAGGGCAACCTGGTGAACAAGTTCACGGCGCTCACCGAGAAGGGTGAGTTGGTGCCCGGCGAAGGCGACAAGCCGAACAAGCATGACGTGCTCACCGGCACCAAAGCGGACGGCCGCGCCTTCAACGACAAATTCGACCGTACGTGCAGCAACTGGACGAGCAGCGCGGATGGTAAGGGCAGCGCGAACCTCGGCCACTTTGACCGGCAATCGAGCCTGACGAGTGCGTCGTGGAATGACGCGCACCCCAGCCGCGGCTGCAGCCAGCAGAACCTGATCGGCACCGGCGGCGACGGTCAGTTCTACTGCTTCGCCATCGACGGAAAGTAACCGCCGTCCATGTCGGCCAATCTCTATGACGTCCTCGCGGCCGGCTTTCCGGCTGACCGCGACAAAGCTTGTTTCCTCCTCCCGGACGGTAGCGCGATCAGCTATGGCGCGCTGGAGGACGGCACAGGCCGGGTTGCGGCCCTGTTGAAGGCGCGCAGCGTGGAGATCGGCGACCGGGTGCTGGTGCAGACCTCCAAGTCGCCCGAAGCGGTAATGCTGTACCTCGCCACGCTGAAGATCGGCGCCGTGTTCACGCCGCTGAACACCGCCTACACCGAGAGCGAGGTGGCCTATTTCCGGGAGGATGCGGAGCCGCGCGTGTTCATCACGGATGCGGTGGCGTTTGCGCGTGAGGCGGCAATGTTGATGCCTGTGCGGGCGACTACGCCCCGCGGCGCGGACGACCTCGCTTCGCTCATCTACACCTCCGGCACCACGGGCCGCTCCAAGGGCGCGATGCTGACCCATGGGGCGCTGGCCGAAAACGCACAGGCGCTCACGGCGGCGTGGGGTTTCACAAGCAACGACGTGCTGCTGCACGCCCTGCCGATCTTCCATGTGCACGGGCTGTTCGTGGCGATGCACTGCGCGTTCCTGGCGGGCGCGTCCATGGTCTGGTTGGCCAAGTTCGACGATGCCCAGGTGCTGACTGGCCTCAAGACATCCACCGTGATGATGGGTGTGCCGACGTTCTACACACGCCTTTTGGAGAACGCCGCCTTCACCCGCGACGTCGCCGCGCATATACGGGTGTTCATCTCTGGCTCCGCGCCGCTGTTGCCCTCCACCTTCGCGGAGTTCGAGGCGCGCACGGGCAAGCGCATCCTGGAGCGCTACGGCATGTCGGAGGCGGTGATCATCACCACCAATCCGCTGAACGGCGAGCGCCTCTCCGGAAGCGTGGGCTTCCCCCTGCCGGGTGTGGAACTGCGCATCGCGGGCGGCGAGACTGATACGAGCACGACGGGTGGCATCGAGATCCGTGGGCCAAGCGTGTTCAAGAGCTATTGGCGCATGCCCGAAAAGACCGCGCAGGAGTTCACCAAGGACGGCTTCTTCATCACCGGCGACGTGGGCCGGCAGGATGCGGACGGCCGCGTGTGGATCAGCGGCCGGGCCAAGGACCTGATCATCTCCGGCGGGTACAACGTGTATCCGAAGGAAATCGAACTCGTGATCGATGAGCTGCCCGGCGTGATCGAAAGCGCGGTGATCGGCCTGCCCCACAAGGATTTCGGCGAAGCGGTGACGGCGGTGGTGATCGGCACTTGCGCGGAAGAGGACGTGATCGCGGCGGCGCGCATGAAGCTCGCCGCCTTCAAAGTGCCCAAGCGCGTGTTCGTGGTGAAGGACTTGCCGCGCAACGCCATGGGCAAGGTTCAAAAGAACGTTTTGCGTCAGACCTATGGGGACACGTTCGCATAGTGAGGATTTTATCCGAAGGCGCATTGTGCGCCCGCGACCAACCCGGGCAAGATAAGACGGTTCGCGCCACAGATTTGAGGCTTTCCATGACCGGCACGTCCCGACGCGACACATTTCTCGGCGCAGGCGGCCTCGCGGCCGCGACCCTATTGGGCACAGGCGAAGCCGCGGCGAAATACGACCCGTCGCAGACCGTCAGCCTGACGCCGGACGAACTCGCCAAGCACAAGAACCCGGCGCTGTTGAAGCACATGTACGGCGCGAAGCCGCTGGTCAACCGGGACCGCGCCAGGGCGATCATGGAAAAGCATGGCCTCGACGGCCTGGTCGCGACGGTGCCGAAGAACGTCTACTACCTGTCCAGCCACGACAACGCATTCTATCACACGGGCATCGACAACATGATGTTCGCGCTGCTGCCGCGCGATCCGAACGCGCCGCCGGCGCTGATCATCTGGGGTGCCCTGCTCTATCACCTGGACTACCGCCCGACGTGGATGCAGTCGGTGCAGGTTTACACCGCGCCGCTGCAGGCGGAACGGGTGCTGGCCGAACGCGAAGGCATGCTGACGGCCGAGCAGATGCAGGGCGATCCGCCGGCCATCCGCTACAACCGCAATCAGGTCCGCAAGGGCGCGAAGCTGTCCGACCGCGACAAATATCAACTCGCCCTCGCCGCGGAGTATGCGGACAAGACCAGCGCATCGGCCTTGCATGGATTGAAGCGCGCTCTGGTGGCGGCCGGCCTCACCAAGGGCAAGATCGGCTTTGACGATCCGCGCGCGATTCCGTGGATGAAAGACGTGGGGCTGCTGAGCCTGAGCGGCGTGGACGCGAGCGATATCTTCAAGGAAGTACGGATGGTCAAGTCCGCCAACGAGATCGCCATCATCCGGGAATGCTCGCAAAAATGCGAGGCGGCGCTGGAGGCAGCGATCGCTTCGCTCCACGTGGGACAATCGATCGCCGAAGTGGAAGGCGCCTACCGCCGCAAGATGGGCGAACAGGGCGGCAACACGTTATGGCTGATCATCAACCAGGATGGCTTGAACTCCGGCCGCATCGAACGCGACAAGGTGATCAAGATCGACAGCGTCGGTGAGTACCTCGGCTATGTCGGCGACATTGGGCGTTCCATCGTGGTCGGCACGCCGACCGACGAGACCGCCCGGCGCAACGAGGCGAACACCAAGGCCTTGAAGACGGCTTATGCGGCGATCAAGCCGGGCACGACGTTCGCCGAGGCGTCACGGATCGGCGCGGACGTGATGAAGCAGGAAGGATTCAATGGCTATGCCTCGCCGCACAACGTGGGCATGGAACATACCGATCAGCCTTCCGCCATGGCCAACCCGCGCAAGCGCCTGGAGCCGCTGAACTTCTCCGACGGCACGGTATTCACCCTCGATATGCCCTACCTGGAGATCGGCTACGGCTCGTCGCACGTGGAGGACATGATGATGGTGACCAAGACCGGCACGCAGCCGATCTCGAGCACCGACACGTCCTTGCGCATTCGCCCGGCCTAAAGCGCTTGTCAACGACCGACCCTCGCGCGGACGCGCTGGACGCCATCCGGATCTGGAATCCGTTGGTGAACGCCATGCTGACGGTCACCGGCGATTCGGAGGCCACGGCAACCGGCCCGTTGGCCGGGGTAACCGTGGCCTACAAGGATTGCATCGATGTGGCCGGGGTGCGCAGCACCTACGGCAACGCGCGCTTCAAGACCCACATCGCCGCGGAAGATGCCGAGGTCGTGCGGCGTCTGTCGGCGGCGGGCGCGATCTGCGTCGGCAAGACCAACCTCGCCGAGTTCTGCTATGGCGGCACGGGCGAGAACGCGCACTTCGGCGCGGCCTTGAACCCGTGGGAGCCGTCGCGCATCACCGGGGGGTCGAGTTCCGGCACCGGGGCCGCCGTGGCAGCGGGCATGTGCCGGATCGGCATCGGCACGGACACCGGCGGCTCGGTGCGCATACCCGCGTCCCTGTGCGGCGTCGTGGGCCTGCGGCCCACGGTGGGGCGCATCTCCAATCGCGGCGTGCAGGAACTGTCCGTGGCGATCGATACGGTGGGGCCGATGGCCTATGGGGTCGAGGACGTGGCGCGGGCCTTCGCGGTGATGGCGGGCTATGACCCGGAGGACCCGAATTCCGCCGATCGGTCGGTTGAAGACGTGACCGGCGCGTTGAACGCAGGCGCTCAGGGCTTGCGCATCGGCATCCCGCGCAATTTCTATTTCGAGGACGTGCAGCCGGCGGTGGAAAGCCACGTGCGCGCTGCCGCGAAGGCGCTGGAGGCCGCGGGCGCCACACTGGTGGATGTCACCATCCCCAACGCGGAACATGCCCAGCCGCATATCATGGGCACGCTGATGGTATCCGACGCGGCGGACATGCACCGTAACGCGATGGCGGCGCAGCCGGACACCTTCGGCGAGGAAGTGCTGCGGCGGTTGAAATTGGGCCTGGAGCCGTCAGCCCGCGATTACGCGGGCGCACTGCGGTGGGTCGGCAAATGGAAAGTGGAGTGGCGGCGGCTGTTCGGCCAGGTGGACGCGATCCTGACGCCGACCGTGCCGATGACCGCCCCGCGCCTCGCGAACTCGGCGGACATGATCGAGGGCACGAAGAAGGTCGGCCGGTTCACCTATGGGATTAGCGCTCTGGGCCTGCCGGGGCTGAGCGTGCCGGTGGGCTTCGACGGTGACGGACTGCCGATCGGCATGCAGTTGATCGGGCCGTGGTTCGGCGAGGCGACGCTGTTCCGGCTGGGCGCGGCCTATCAGGCGCGCACGGATTTTCACCGCGCGCGCCCGAAATTGCCGAAGCGGGCCTAAGCCCCCTTCTCCGCCAGGAAATCCAACAGCGCCTTCGCCGTCGCCTGGGGATTGTCCTGATGCACGAAGGCGCCGGCCTTCGGGATGTGCACGGCACGCGCGCGCTTCGCGATCGCGAGGCCCGGCTTTTCGTACTCGATATATTGGTTGGGAATTTCGCCGTACATCAGCAGCGTCGGCGCGGTGACGCGCGCGAGATAGTCGATCACGCCGCCATGGGCGACGCCGCGCTGGGCGGGTCTTATCCACGGGCCGGCCTTGGCACGGCTGGCAAGCTGCTCGTCGTAGGTCGACTTGTCGACGATGCCAAAGCGCTTCTGCAATTCCGGCCAGGGCCGGTTCGTCGGCTCGTCGTTCGGCCCCCAGGTACCGGGCGGCTCGAGCGCGTCGAGCTCGCTGCGCGGCGTGACCTTGAACAACGCGGCACTCACCAGACCGAGATGAGTCACCCGCTCCGGCCACACCGCCGCAAGGCAGGCAGAGACGCAGCCGCCGAGGGAGTTGCCGAGCAAGGCGAACTTATTCACGCCCAGTTCGTCGAGCGTGGTGAGGATGGTCGCGGCGGTTTCGTGGAGGCTCATCAGATAGGGCGGCTTGCCCTCGATCTTCGAATCGCCGTGGCCGGGGCAATCGATCGCGATCACCTTGTGCTTCTGGGCGAGCGCCGGCGCGATATGGCGCCAGTCCGCGATCCAACCGCCGAGCTTGTGCAGTAGTACGACCGGGGGACCGTTGCCCGCGGTGGCGTAGTGGATCCGCATGCCCGGACGCTGGACAAAGCCATCCTCGGACCAGGGCGCCGTGGCGGCGGCATAGGCCGGAAGCGCCGCCGCGGCGGCGAGAGCGCCCGGCAAAGCCAGAACGGTGCGTCGTCCGAAGTGCGTAGACATGCAATAGCCTCCCTGTTTGTCACAGGGAGGCTATCACAGAGATACGGCGCTGAGGGCTAGTAGCGGATGTTGCGCGCCCTGCGGGCGTCCAGAATGAAGCCGTTATGCTGGTGGGCCAGGACGAACTGATTGCCGATCAGCATCCATTCATAGCCGCGCGGGGGCCGGCGCAGACCGGCGTCCCGCCAGTCGTAGTAAATGTAGCGGCCGCCCTGGCGGAATTCGTAGGGCACGGTGCCGCCTTCATGGAGTCGGCGTGGACCGTAGTCGCGGTCGTGACGCGGACCTTCCCAGAAGTCACCGTTGGAGCGCTGCGCAAACGCCGGCGCGCCGAACAAGGTGAGCGCAACGGCACCAAGAAGAAGGGTCTTCATTTTGGCCTCCTGTCATCGCGGTCTCGATCAGGACTCTACGCAGCGATGATGGCGGCAATCGGGGTCTTATCGTGGCTGAAATGCGGTATTTCGCCCGGCACAAGCAAAGCGGGAGCAGCTTGGCGCCGCTCCCGCGTGTTGCTAGTTGGCGGCGACCTTATTCGCCGACTTGTCGAGGATCGACGTCAACGATTCCGTGAAAGCCTGAATGAGCGGCGCATTGTATTTGCCCACCGGCAGACCGTTGTAGATCACGGTCGAGTTCTCGACCTTGAACGTGCGCGTGTAGGGAACGGTCCAGTCGGGATAGTCCACGGGTTCGTAGATGGTGTAGCCGGGGAAACCCTCGAAGTTGAACATGGCGTGGCTGAACATGGTGTCCGTGTTCTCGGCGA
Source organism: Rhodospirillaceae bacterium (assembly GCA_965279655.1). GTDB lineage: Bacteria > Pseudomonadota > Alphaproteobacteria > Rhodospirillales > Rhodospirillaceae > SCTM01. The sequence goes on along the minus strand of OZ257255.1, from coordinate 486,800 downwards.
AGAACTCGATGGGCATGTTCACGATGTAATCGTAGCCGGCCTTGATGCCTTCCCAATAGGCGCGGTTGGTCGAGAGGTACTTCTGCTTCGGATCGCTGAAGTGATCCGCGAAGTGATCCTGCGCCTGCACAGTCTCGACCTTGCTGAATTTGTAGTTCGCCAGCATGGCCTTCACATCGGCCATCATCGGATCGACATAGGCCGGAGCGAGTTTGATCCACGCCTCCTCCGGTACGCTGTCCCACGCCATGCCGTGGACCGAAACGACGACCTTAACCTTCGCGCCTTCCGGCAATGTGTCCAGACGATCCTTGAGGAGCTGCAGGTGCGCCTGACGCACCACCGGGAACTCGGCGAGCTGCTTTTGGACGATCACCTTGATCGGCTTGTTGTTGTGCTTGTGGCGCCATTCCTCGATGTACTCCATCGCGTGGCGGATGGAGCCGTTGAACTCCTCATGGTGGGAGTAGATCGCGCCGGGCATGGCGAGGATGATCGTGTCCGCGCCGCCGTCCAGCAACTTGTACATCTCATGCTCGGCGCGGCCTTCGTCTTCCGCGGTGACGAACGCGAACGGCACGTCGCCGTACTTGGCCTTGAGGTTTTCCATCGCGCCTTTGACGATCGCCCATTCGCCGGCTTCGTGCGGCACGCGGCCGTCGGCAAAGCCCTTGTTCTTGCCGTAGTAGTAGACGCGCGCTTTGGTGATGAGCTTCTGGGCTTGGCTCGGCATGCCGCCCTTGCGGCCGGTATACATGAAGTAGCCGTGATCGAAATGCATGGTCGGGTTCGGCGGCACCCAGCGCACTTGGCCGCGATGGAACTTCTCGGTGTAGGAGACGCCGTCGACGTCGATGTCGCTGCCCATCCAGTCGACCAGATGCGTTGGCTCGAAGGCCTTGAACTCGTAGAACTTCTCCGTGTCCAGCAGCAGCACGCCGCGATCCTCGAAGGCGCGGGCGCGGAACGGCCACGGGATGTACTGCGTCGGCTTGAGCGCGAGATTGTGGAAATCCGCGATGCGCAGATTTTCCGGCATGAAAAGTCCGGAGACGAAGATCGCGACCTTGCCGGTCGGGACCAGGTCCTGCTTCTGGTAGTAGGTGAAGTAGTTCGGCTCGCGCAGCTGTGGCGGCGTGCTGTTCTTGTACTTGAACGTGCCGTAGGCGCCGCCAGCCGCGACCAGCACGATCACCACCAAGGCGATCGCGATCCGTTTGAACGTCCGCATGAGAAGCCTCCCCTTATCGTGCAGCGACTTGATAGCGCCGCAGCACGCTGAAGGCGACGAACATCAATCCGCTGACCACACAGAGGAGACCGATCAGCGACGGCGCGATCCGCCCCATCACCGTACTCATCGGCTCTTCCACGTACTTGAAGTGCGGGATCGCGTCGAACTGCGCCAGCGACAGCGGCTCACGCTTCAGGAACTTGCCGGTGAAGAACGTCTTCCATTCATCATGGAAGGCGAACACCTGCTTCATGAAGGCTTCGTAGCGGCCGTTGCTCGTACCGGAGGCTTCGTTGAGCGCGAGTTGCATCATGATGGCCGGCGACAGGTACTGGAACCGGTTGACGAGATTTTCCTGCGCGCCGCGCTGTTCCTGGAACTTGTCGAACAGCGGCCGAACCGCCTTCTCCACCGCCATGTTGTTGGCGAGCGCCAGGGTGAGGAAGTCGTTCGCCTTCTCCTCCGCGCCCGGCACGAGATCCAGGTGATCGTAGTAATAGGCGTCGAGCGCTTTCATGCGCTCGAATTCGGCCTGGGTCTGCGCTTCGCGGGATGCGGCCATGAAGTCATAACGGGATGGCGCCGGATACGCCGTCGTCGCGCTCATGCTGACGATGGTCGGCACGATCACGACGAACAGCAGCCACGCGCCGGCCAGGATGATGCCGTTGGTGGCGGAGTTGCGGCCGAATGCGTTCACCAGAACGGCGAGCGCGAACCAGAACAAGGAATAGAGCAGCGTCGCGCCGATCCAGGTGGCGAAGCGCGCCCAGGTGTTCGCGGACTCCAATTCCGTACCGACGGTCAGCACCGCTGCAAGCCCGAACATCAACACCACCGCCAGCATCAGGACGGCGCGGGAGATGAGCTTGGACGCCATCAGCTTGCGCAAGCTGATGGGATGGGCGAGCACCATGGCCAACGTGCCCCGCTCCTGCTCGCTCGAGAGCAGGTCGTAGCTCATGGCGAGGATGAAGATGGGCATCAGGAAGATCACCACGAAAGCGATGTCGAACGGACCGGTCTTGAGGTTGACCGGATTCTCGATCTCTTCCTGCTTGGTGATGTCGATGGTGCTCTTCATGCTCACCGGGATGTAGGTGAGCGTCATGTCGTTCTGGCCAAGCGACAGAGCCGCGAGGCCCGTCGGCGGCAACACGGCGAAGGACTGGGTTTCGCTGCCGACGGCGCCGGCGTTTGTCGCCTGCGGCGGGCCGTCGCCGGGCGCGTGATTGACCGCGGCGAATTCGAGGGACTTGCCTTCCGCCTTCACCTTGGTCTCGTACTTCTCCAGGTCCGCGCGCATCTTGGCGCGGGCGGCATCTTCGTGCTCGGCGATCATAGCCGCACCGTGCTCGTTGCGCTCCATGGTGCGCGTGGCGGCCCAGGCGCCGAAGCCAATGGCGATGGCGAGAACGATCAAGATCCACGTCAGCGCCGGCGTGCGGATGAGGCTGCGGGTCTCGTGGGCGACAATCAGGCTGTACATGACCGGACCTCCCTTTAGCGCACGTCGGGCCGCAGGCGGCGCACCGCAGCGGCCGCGAGCAGGATGGAAGCAAGCGTCCACGCGCCGAGGATGGCGAGATCGGCGCCATACTCGTCCAGGACGTCTTTCAGTGACGGCGGGGCATACTCGAACGGCGGCACGATCGCGAACACGGCTTCGTCCGCGGTCATGTAGTTCGAGCTGTTGCTCTTGCCGTTCAGGTCCACCGCGGCCTTGCCGAGGTAGCCGTTCATCTTCTCCACCATGTTGCGGCGATGGCTTTCGGCCGCGCGGGTGAAGGCGTCGTGATGCAGCAGATCGGTGCCGGAGAGGCCCATGCTCAGGGACTTCAGCGGCAGCATGGGCGCGACGACGCCGAAGCTATCCTGCATGCGGCGCTGCTCGAGATAGGACGCGCGCAGATTGTTGAAGTGATGGTCGAAGACTTCGTGGTCGAGGTCTTCCAGCTTCTGCATGCGCACCGCCGGGAAGTAGATCGGCAGCTTGGTCGGATTGTCGACGCCGTACTGCGTCATCAACTCGCGCACGTACTTGCCGAACTTGGCCGCGGTGGGCACGCCGTCGAGCCCGCGCACCTGATCGGTACGGACGGAGGCCTCAAACTCGCCATAGGACGGCGACGGATGGGCCATCTTGGAGATTTCGGAAGCCGCTTTCGGCGCGAGGAACGCGCTGAAGGCCCAGAAGCCCACCATCACCATCAAGGCCGCGCGCGGCGTGCGCGCCACCGCCGACACGGCAAGCGTCAGGAACAGGAAGGTGAGGCCATAGAGCGTGTAGGCCAGCGTCATGAGACCGATGCGCGCCCAGAAGGCATCCGCCGTGACGGGGACGGTAAACATCGCAATCGCCGCCGCGCCGAGCACAACGCACGGCAGGATGACAAGCGCCGCGGCGCCGCCGATGCCGATGGCCTTGCCCCACATGAGTTCACGGGCGTTCACGCCCATGCTCATGAGTTGGCGCAGGGTGCCGCGTTCGCGCTCGCCGGCGAAGGCGGTGAAGCCGAGGAAAATGATCAGCAGGGGCATGAGCACCTGCAGGATCATCGCGCCGTTGAGATCACCGAAGCGCGACACGGCGGAGAGGTCGTTGGCCGGTCGCGAGATCGCCAGGTTCTGCTTGTGGGCTTCCATGAACAGGAGCGAACCGGTGAAGGGCTCGATGCCGTTGTCGAAGAACGACAGCGGTCCCGCCTTCTTGAAGGCGTAGTTGCCGAAGTGCGCGGCGGAGTGCGGGTTCTTGTCGCCCTGCTTCAGCCACTGCTCGTTGGTCTTGCCCTGGGCGGCGGCCTGCATGTTGCTGAATTCGGCGAAGCGCTGCCAGCCGGTGAGCAGCGCCGTGAGCAGCAACAACACCATCAGCGCGGCGGTCCAGCGGAACCGCCCGTCGCGGCGGATTTCCATGAATTCCTTCGACGCCACGGTGCCGACAAGCGACGTCCGTTGCGAATGACCCAGCGTGCTCTCTGCCATGATCCCCTCCCAGGGCTCAGCCGTCGTCTAGTGCATATGCTCGAGATAGATGCGTTCCACGTCGGCGTGGGACACTTCCGTCGTCGACAATTCCTGCACGAGGTTGCCCTCGCGCATGATGCCGATGCGGGTCCCCGTCTCCTTGGCACGGAACAGATCGTGGGTCGCCATCAGGATGGCCGCGCCCTCGCCCTGCAGCTGCTTCAGCAGCGTGGAGAACTCGTTGCTCGCCTTCGGATCGAGGCCGGAGGTCGGTTCGTCGAGCAGCAGCGCCTTGGCTTGCTTGGCGAGTGCGATGGCCACGCCCACCTTCTGGCGCATGCCTTTGGAATAGGTCCCGACCTGCTTGTCCGCCACGCCGTCCTGCAGGCCGACGCGCTTCAGGAAACCGCGCAGGTCCCCATCGGAATATTCGGTGTGACCGCCGAGCTTGGCGAAGTAGCTCAGGTTCTCGATGCCCGTGAGCGTGCCGTACAACATCACCGTCTCCGGGATGTAGGCGAGATACTTCTTCGTCTCCAGCGGCGACGTGGCCACGTCGATCCCATTCACCGAAGCGGTGCCGGATGTGGGATCGATGAAGTTGAGGAACAGGTTGATCGTCGTCGTCTTGCCCGCGCCGTTGGCGCCGAGAAGGCAATAGATGTCGCCGGCGGCGATATTGAGATCGAGCCCCTTGAGCGCATCGTATGCGCCGTAGGTTTTCTTCAGACCAATAGCTTTGAGCACGCGACACACTCCCCCTATTCCCGAGACGTGAGCTTTCGCCGCCGTCGGGAGGGAGTCAACATCAAAATTGACCGACCGGTCACAAATGGCCATACTGCGGGCCATGACCTCGGATACCCCCAAGAAGGGCGACAAACGCAAAGCCACGGAAGCGGCCATCGTCGCCGCCTTCGACCGCTTGGTGCGCCGCGTCGGCGTGCGCGGCGTGGGCGTGAATGCCCTGGTGGAAGAGGCCGGCGTGGGCAAAGGCCTGATCTACAAGTATTTCGGCGGCCTGGGCGGCGTGGTGAAGCAGTGGGCCGACGCCAATAAGCTATGGCCCTCCTCCGCCGAACTGATGGGCATTTCCGACACCGCGTTCTCGGGGCTCGACCCGGCCGGCCAGATCAAGACCATCGTTCACAATCACGTGCAGTCCCTGCGCGCCAACCCCATCGCGACCGACCTGATGGCGGACGAACTGATGGTGCCATCGGAAGTGTCCGAGGCGCTCAACCAGGCGCGCCGGCGTCTGGGCGAGGAACACGGCGCCCTGTTCGCCAACAACCACGCCATGCGCGAATACGATCATCGCAGCGTGATGGTCGTGCTGATGGCGGCGGCGAATTACATCGCCATGCGCGCGGCCCATGCGCCGATCTTCATGGGCGAGCGGCTGGACACACCCGAAGGCTGGGAAGCGATCCTCGCCCGCCTCGCCCGCGTCGCCGATCTCGCCACACGCGCTGACGATGCGCCAAAACCGCGCGTGATGAAGACGGTGCGGAAGACGAAGGTCAGCGTCGTCGTTTCGTAGTAAAGATTTGTCATCCCGGCGAAGGCCGGGATCCACTCATCAAAGGGAACGGACAGATCGATGCGCTCTTGCGCATTGAGAAGTGGACCCCGGCCTTCGCAGGGGTGACGCGTGAGCGTGGGGGCGAACGCTTTGCGCCTAGTGCTCCAGCGGGCTGCTTCGCATCTGGAAGTGCACCACACGCGGACGGTTGCCCTTGCCGCCTTCGTTGTGGAATGGCGTGCGGTCGCCGGTCGTCGTCCAAATCCCTCGGCCCTTCCAGCCGGCCTTGGCATCGTCGATGCGGCCGTCGAGACCCTTGGCGAAGAAGCCGAGCGGGTACGGCACGCGCAGCTGCATCATCTTGCCTTGGTAGTAGAGGATCATTGAGTCGTTCTGATTGCCCGTGGCGATCGGCAAATCCTCGCCCAGCCCCAGCGTGTTGTGTTGATCGACCCAGGAGTAGTAGCTGGCTTCCGCGCTCGCGGTTTCATCCACGCCTTCGAACTGCGGGCCTGGGAAGCGATGCAATTGCCAGCCCTCGGGACACAGCTTGCCCGTGGCGGCTTCCGGCCCATTGAGCGGGCCCTTGCACTTGCGGCGGTCGAAGCTCGCGAAGTGGCCGCTGGCGAGCGGCGCCCAGACGACGCCGTTCTTGTCGATGTCCATGCCGCGCGGCGCGAAGCCCGGCGCTGGGACTTGATAGATCTCGGTGAGCTGAGTCTTCGGATCGAACCGCGTCATCATGCCCGGCACGCCCATGGTCGAGCCCCAGATCGCGCCGTCCGCCGGGTTCGGCGACACGCCGTAGAACGCCGACAGCACACGCTTGTCCTTCTTCGGGTCCACCGGCTGGTTGGGTTCGACGTATTCGTCGCGCTTGCCGTTGCCGTTGGTGTCGACGATGAAGGGGCTCCACGCCTGGGACGCCTGCTCGTCGCCGGTGGCGAGATACTTCTTCGAATCCAGCCAGCCGATCACCTGGCCGCCGCCGCTGGTCCACAAGGTGTCGTTCGCGTCATATCCGAACTGCAGGTGATGCGTGCCGAAACACGTGTCGATCAGGGAGAACTTCTGCGTCTTCGGATCGTAGACCGACAAGCTCCGGCCTGCCGCCGTTGTCGGGAACGCCTTCGCGGACGGATGAGTCGAGCCGGCCTGACAGAATGCCGGTGTCGGACGCGGACGGATGGTGTGGGTAAACCACACGCGGCCCTGACCATCGAACATCGGATTGTGGATGTTGGCCTGGCTGGTCCAAATCGCCTCATCGCCCCAATACGCGGAATCCGCCAGCGGCGGGTTGGGCTTCGGCGTGTTCGGATCGCGCACCGGCGCGCGAATGGTGGTCGCCGTGTGGGTCACGGGATCGAGCACGGGAATGTCGTCCGTGCTCGCTTCCGTCGCACCGTAAATCTTGCCGTAGGCATTCACGGTCGGCTTGCGCCGGTCGGTGGAGCTTTCGTCATGCAGATAGGCTGTGGGGCTCGACCACTCCCACTGCGTGATGACGACATTGCGCTCCACGCCTTGCGGCCGTGCCGGTTGGGCCTTGGGCAATTCGCCCTTCGCGACGCGTTCCGTCCAGTCGCCCCACAGGTCGAGCGCCTTCTGGCTGTCGAGACGGCCGACGGCATTGGCCATCATCTCGCCCGCCTGACCGGATTGCAGACGCCGCAGCCAGGCATCGGCGTGGGATTCAAAAGTGCCGTGTTCCTTCGGGATCGTGCGCGTCGCCAGTTCGCCGAGCTGATGGCAGCTGATGCAGCCGTCGGTCTTGACCGTATCGAGCCACACGTCTTGATCCTTCACCGGCCCGAGGGGGAACTCGGACTTCTTGGGGATCTTCAGCATCGAATACCAGTAGATCGCCGGATAGTACTGCGCGGCCGCGGTCGCGTTCGGCGCAGTCACGGCCTTGAGGTCGAGGGTCTTGCCCAGCGCACTCGTCTGCTTGGGAGAGTCCACCAAGCCGTAGCCACGGACCCAGACATTATATGTGGCCGCGGGAAGGTCCGGGATCAGGTACTGGCCCGCGTCATTGGTGACGACGATCCGGATGAACCGGGTCGGAAGGTCCTTCGTCTCGGCGATGACCCAAACGCCCGCCTCAGGGCCTTTCGCGCCAGTGACGGTGCCGCCGATCTCTTTGGGGCCGACTTGCGGTGCGGCCGCCAACGCCGGAAAGACGAAGGCGAACACGAGTGCACAGATATGTCTGGCAGCCATGGCAATTTCTCCCCGAGAAGCCCAAAGCAGCGGGCCATCCTCCACCCTGGCGTGGCCTCAAGGCAACCCGCGTAATATCCTCATCTCGCCAACCGCACCGGAGGGGACGCCATGACGACACGGGCAAGAGGTTTGGTGTCACGACGGCAAGCCGTTGGGACAGCTGTACTTGGGCCTCTATGGCCGGCGATGGCGCAGGGAGCGGCACCATCTGCGCCGCCGATGATGTCCAGGGACGTCCTCCTTGCCGGCTTGCGCGCCTCCTTGGATCAGGATGGCTTCCTTACCGGCGACGCCATCGGCAAGCGCTATCTCACCCGCAAGCAGAACGACAAACCCCTCGCCGTTCTGCGTCCGCGCAATACCGAAGACGTTTCGGCAATCATGAAACTTTGCACCGCGGCGCGGCAGCCGGTGGTGCCGCAAGGCGGCATGACCGGGCTGGTCGGCGGGGGCGTGGCGCAGAAGAGCGAGATCGTCATCTCCTCCGAACGCATGAATGTGATCGACGGCGTCAACGCGGCGGATCGCACCATGACCGTGGGCGCGGGCGTGACATTGAAGGATGCCCAGGACCGCGCGGCGACTCTCGGCTTCCTCGTGCCCCTCGACTTCGGCATTCGCAAGCTCGCCACTCTCGGCGGCATGATTGCCACCAACGCCGGCGGCGAAGAGGTGGTGCGGTACGGCATGACGCGTGATTCGGTGCTGGGGCTCGAAGTGGTGCTAGCGGACGGCACGGTCATTTCGTCGCTCAATCAGCTCATCAAGAACAACGCCGGCTACGACCTGAAGCACTTGTTCATCGGCACGGAGGGCACGCTGGGATTCGTCACGCGCGCCGTGCTGCGGCTTCGGCGACGGCAGGACGGCGCGGCCACCGCCCTGGTGGCGATCGACAGTCCCAACGCGGTGCCGGAACTTCTCCGTCACCTGGAGGAAAATCTCGGCGGCTCGCTTACAAAATTTGAGATCATGTGGGCGGACTACGACGCCTTTGTGCGCAAGTACTGCCCCGAACTCAAATCGCCTCTCGGACCCGGCCACACCTACTACGTTGTCGCGGAGGCCACCGGCAACGACGCCGTGTTCGAGCGCGAGCGCCTGAAGAAGGTACTCGCCGGCGTGAAGAAGAGCGGCCTGATCGCGAACGCCGCCATCGCCAAGGACGAGCCGGAACGCCACAGCTTCTGGGCCCTGCGCGAGGAAGCCGGCGCGAAATTCAGCGAGCTGGGCCCCTTCTTCGGCTACGACGTTTCCCTGTCGCTCGCCGACATGCCCGCCTTCGGCGCGCGGGTGAAGAAGGAAATGGCCGCCGCAATCCCCGGCGTTCAAGTGTTGATCCTCGGCCATGTGGGCGATGGAAATATGCACCTGATCGTCGCGCCGGGCACGCCGGCGGAAGAAGCCCACCACACATGCAACGACATCATCTATGGCGCGATCCGCGAACTGCATGGATCGGTTTCGGCGGAGCACGGCATCGGCACCGAGAAGAAGGGCTACCTCGCCTGGTCTCGATCGCCGGCAGAGATCGCGCTGATGCGCACGCTCAAGCAGACGCTTGATCCGCTGGGCATCCTCAATCCGGGAAAGGTGCTGTGAGTCTTCACCGTCGCGGCTTCGTCGCCCAGGCCGCGACGTGGCCGTTTCTGAACGCCGCTGCCGCGCAGACGCCATACCAAGGCAGTGTCGCCGAGCGGGCGCTGCAACTCGTCAATCTTCACGACCTGGAGCCCGACGCGGCGAAGGTGTTGGCGCCGGGGCCCTTTGGGTACATCGCCGGCGGCGCCGGTGACGAATGGACCCTGCGCGAGAACCGCCGCGCCTTCGACGACGTGCGCATCATGCCGCGGCGGCTGACCGGTTTCGCCCTCCCCGACATGAGCACGACGGTGCTCGGCGCCAAGATGTCCCTGCCGGTGATGGTCGCGCCGATGTCCGCGCATGGCCTCGCCCATGTCAGCGCGGAGGCGGGTACGGCCAAAGGCACGGGCGCCGCGGGCACGGTCTTCTGTGCGCCGACCATGTCCAATGTCACGCTGGAGGAAATCGCGGCGGCGACGCCCGGGCCGAAGTGGTTTCAGCTCTACTACGCGCGCGATCCCGGCCTGAATCGCGAACTCATCCAGCGCGTCGAGGCGGCCGGTTACGGCGCCATCGTGTTCACGCTCGACCTCGAGTTTCCGGGCAATCGCGAAGCGGACCGGCGCAACAATTTCTCTTTCCCCACGAGCTTAGCCTTCCCCAACCTGCGCGGAGCGGCGGCGACCGAAGGCTTCGCGGGCCTCCGCGACGTCGTTAAGGGGAACCTCACGTGGAGCGATTTGGAATTCCTGCGTAAGGAATCCAAGTTACCGATCGTGGTGAAGGGCGTCCTGTCGCCGGAGGACGCGAAGCTGTGCGTCGCGCGGGGAGCGTCGGCTCTGCAGGTGTCCAACCACGGTGGCCGTCAGCTCGACGGCGTGCCGGCGTCGATCGCGGCATTGCCGGGTATCGTCGCCGCCGTGGACGGGCGCGCGCCCGTCATCCTGGACGGCGGGGTCCGGCGGGGCATCGATGTCTTCAAGGCGCTCGCCTTGGGAGCAAGCGCGGTCGCGATCGGTCGGCCCGCGCTTTACGGACTGACCTTGGGCGGCTGGCAAGGCGTGAAGAGCGTCATCGACAAGCTGCGGGGCGAACTCATGCTGGCGATGAAGCTGTCCGGCTGCGCAAGCGTGTCGGCGATCACACGGGCGCATGTCACCCGGATTTGACCGGCGAAATCGCGCAAACGCGTGGATTCGGGCCGTGGACAACCCCCAGATGCGGGCGACTTCGCGCTCGTCGTGAGCCTCAAAGCTGTATTAGTCTACCCGCCTTCGCGGTGGGATTTTGGGCGGGACTTAAATGGCTTCAACGGATCAGGCGCTGACGGTTAAGGACGAGTTCCGTCGCGGATGGAAAATCATACTGGTAGCCGCGATCGGGCTGGGCTGCGGACTGTCCGCCCTGCCGATCTACAGCATCGGCGTCCTTACCAAGCCGCTGACGGTGGCGTTCGGCATCTCGCGCGGCGACGTGCAGAGCGTCTACACCTGGATGACCATCGGCAACCTGATCGCGTCCCCTTTCCTCGGGATGGCGATCGATCGCATGGGCGTGCGCAAGATCACCCTGATCTCCATCGCGCTGATGGCGATCGGCATGGCGACCATGAGCCTCGCGGAGTCCCTGTGGCACCTCTACATCATCGGCTTTTGCATGTCCGTGGTCGGGGTCGGCACGGTGCCGATTACCTGGACGCGGGTGATCATCGACTGGTTCGGCAAGGGCCGCGGTTTCGCCTTGGGGCTTGCGCTCGCCGGCACCGGCATCGCCGCCGTGTTCCTGCCGATGTACACGAATTGGCTGGTCGCGAACTTCAGCTGGCGCGGCGCATACGTGGGTATCGCCTGCTTGCCCGCTCTGCTCGCCTTGCCGCTGTCCTATTTCCTTTTGCATGACCGGACCACCGGCAGCAACAACACCCCGGCGACCGCCGCCGAACAGAAGGAAGTCGGGTTCGGCGAGGTGCTGACGGGTTATCGCTTCTGGGTGATGATCGTCGCGTTCTTCCTGGTGGGCGCCTGCGTCGCCGGCTTGATCTCAGCCCTTGTGCCGATCCTGACGGATCGCGGCGTCACGTCGGCCTCGGCCGCCCAGGTCGCCAGCGTCATCGGCATCATGGTGATCATCAGCCGCATCGGAACGGGATACCTGCTCGATCGGTTCTGGGCGCCGGGCGTGGCGTTGATCCTGCTGAGTATCCCGGCGGTCGCCTGCTTCATCCTGGCGTCCGGCATCGGCGGCATTCCGGGCGCGATCCTCGCGGCGGCCACGATCGGCCTCGCGGCGGGCGCGGAGTTCGACGTTATGTCGTTCATGGTCGGCAGATACTTCGGCCAGCGGCGCTACGGCATCATCTATTCCTGCCTCTATGCCTCGTTCAAATTGAGCGCGGGCGTGGGCGCGCCGATCTTCGGCTATTCCTTCGACAATGCCGGCAACTACAACTTCATTCTGTACGTTGCCGCCGGGGCATTGGTGGCGGGATCGGCGCTGTTGCTCACCCTGGGGCCATACGTGATCGATGCGCACGGCACGCATCGCACCCAGCCGCAACCGGCGCAGTAGCGCCGCGCAGGCAAAGAAAAACGGCCCGCCAGTGATGGCGGGCCGTTTCCGTTTCAGCCAGTCTCCGTCGATCAGACCTTGATCGCGTGACGGATACCGAAGCCCGGCAGCGCCGGCTTCGCGTTCTTCACGACATTGAAGCCGCGCTTGCCGATCTCGCCCGTGAAGTCGACCGAGTGATACTCGCGGCTCCACACTTCGTTGTTCCAGCGATGATCCCACCAGCGGCCGTACATGGCCGGGGCAACCGCCTTGTTGCCGCCGGACACGAAGTCGACCGGATAGTACACGCCGCCCGGACGGGTGACGCGCTGCGCTTCGTCGATCACCTTCTTGGTGATCTCCGCCGGCAACTCGTGATGCATGATGTAGCTGGTCACCAGATCGAAATGGTTGTCCGGGAACTGGGTGGTCTCGGCGAGACGCTGGGCGAAGTTGACGTTGATGCCGAGGCCGCGCGCGCGGGTATGCGCGTAACGCACCATCGGACCGCCGACATCGATGCCCCACACTTCGGCTTCCGGGAAACGCTCCTTCAGTGCGCAGGACATCTGGCCGACGCCGCAGCCCATGTCGAGGATGCGCTTGACCTTGCCGTCTTCCGGCAGCGGCAGGCGGCCGGCGGTGGCCTTGTGGATCTGATCCTGTTCGTTATGACCCAGCACGGCGATGTAAAAGCTGTTGGTGCCGTAGTGGTAGATGTGGCCGGCGAACTCATCGCCGACGTAGCCGCCCGGCTGGATGTGGATCTCGTGGCGGGCGTAGGCCGGGATGTCCATTTTCGGATTCAACTCGACGCTGCCCGGACCGGACTTGTCGGCCGCTTCCATCTCCGAGAGATAGAGATCGGCGTTGGTGTGGAAATAGTCCTGCAGGGTCTTCCAGGTGATCTGCTGGTTGGTGAGCCAGGCCTTGGAGGCGACGTGGATGGACGGCTCGTCCGCGACCAGCGCCAGCATCTCTTCCATCGTCATCTGCGTCGTCGGATCGATCTTCTTCGCGTACAGCAGACGCTCGAAGGCGCTCTGGCTCTGGGCGCGCAGCTTCTTGTTGTGCATCAGGCGGAAGCCCAGGGTGAAATCCTGCTGGCTTTCGAGGTCCAGCGTGCCGAGGCGCTTCAGGCGCCCATCGGCCCCGCGCAAGGCCACATCGCCCGCGACCTTCGCGGCTTCCTTCGCTTCGGCGGTGCGGTCACCGATGAAGGCGTTGAGAGCCAGCGTGGCGCTGGCGGCGGAACCAAAAAACTTACGACGACCGATCATGATCTTCTCCGGACTGTGCGTTAATCGCGCTTCGGGAAATTGCTGGCGACGTTGCGGAAGCCCTCGTGCGCCAAGGGGCCCATCGTCAGGTCGATGAAGCGGTCGCGATCCGCTTCCCAGGCCGCCGTCTCTTTTTCGGACGGCACGTACTGTTCGAGCATCGCTTGCGTGACGCCGTGCTTGGCCATCACCGCTTCCATCACCTTCATGCGGCGCTTGGTGGCCCACAATTCGGTGCCGAGCGCGACGACGCAGGACACGACATTGTCGAGGACCGGGTGGCCCAGGAAGACGCCGTTCTTGACGTCGGACTTGATCGCTTCCGCCGCGAAGGCGGGATGGTTGGCTGGCTCGTTGGCCATGGGGGTTCCTTTCGTACCGAACTGCCTCAAGGTGTACCTCAAGACCACCGCCTGGGCAAAGCAACACAGCGTAACAACCGCAACGCAAAACCCCTGGAAAGCCGGGACTTTAATGCTCGGATATTGAGGTCGACATCTGAGGCCCTGGGGCCTTGTCGAAGACCCGGTTACCAATGACGATCAGGTCTCGCGCCGTGAGAAATGCGCAAACCCGGCGCGCGAAAGAGGGATTTCTATAATGCTGACACGCCTGGCGGGCACCGCGAGTTATAACCATTCGCGGCTCGGGTGTTCTTGGAGAAGCAAAATGAGTGCGGTGCGTATTCTTGCCGGCGTGCTGACCGCGGGCCTGCTGCTGAGCGCGTGCGATCGCGCGCCGGGGCCGGTGAACGGCGAGCGCATCGCGAAAGCCGAGCCGGGCAACTGGCTCTCGCATGGACGCGACTACCAGGAACAGCGCTTCAGCCCGTTGAAGCAGATCGACACCAAGAATGTGGACAAGCTGGGGCTCACGTGGACCTTCGACTTCGATGAGATCGAACCGATTGAAAGCACGCCCCTGGTGGCCGACGGCGTGATGTACGTCACGTCGTCGTGGAGCAAGGTGTTCGCGCTGGACGCCAAGACGGGCAAGCAGATTTGGGCGTTCGATCCGGACGTCGACAAGGCGCGGTTGGCACTGGTGTGCTGCTCGGCGGTGAACCGCGGCGTCGCGTTGTGGAACGGCAAGGTCTATGTCGGCACCATCGACGGACGGTTGATCGCGCTCGATGCCAAGACCGGCAAGGTCGTGTGGGACACACTCACCGTCGACCTCAGCAAGCCCTACACCATCACGGGCGCGCCGCGGGTCGCCAAGGGCAAGGTGTTCATCGGCAATGCGGGCGCGGACTATGGCGTGCGCGGTTATGTCTCGGCCTTCGACGCAGAGACCGGCAAGCAGGTGTGGCGCTTTTATGCGGTGCCGGGCAACCCCGCCGACGGGTTCGAGGACAAGACCCAGGAGATGGCCGCCAAGACCTGGAACGGGGAATGGTGGAAGTACGGCGGCGGCGGCACGGCGTGGGATTCCATTGTCTACGATCCCGAACTCGACATGCTGTACGTGGGCTTCGGCAACGGTTCGCCGTGGAACCAGCGTATCCGTTCGCCCGGCGGCGGCGACAACCTGTTCCTGGCGTCGATTGTCGCCATGAAGCCCGACACCGGCGAATACGTGTGGCACTACCAGGTGAACCCCGGCGAGACCTGGGATTTCTCCGCCACCATGCCGATCATGCAAGCCACGCTGAAGATCGACGGCCAAGATCGCAAGGTGCTGATGCAGGCGCCGAAGAACGGCTTCTTTTATGTGATCGACCGCACCAACGGGAAGCTGATCTCCGCGAAGCCCCATGCGTTCCAGAACTGGGCGACCGATATCGATCCGGCGACCGGGCGACCGAACGAGATCGAGGCGGCGCGTTATCTCGGCGACGGCTCCTACCTCGTTGCGCCCGGGGCGGCCGGTGCAGGCAATTGGCAGCCCCCTTCGTACAGCCCGCAAACCGGCCTCGTGTACATGATGTCGCGCGGGACGGGCATGATCTACGAACACGAAAAGGGCTTCGCGATGCACGAGCAAGCCTTCAACGAAGGCGATGAGCGGCGCATCCCCAAGACCCCGCCGAACGCGGACGACCGGAAGAACTTCGGCTCGAGCTTCGTGGCGTGGGATCCGGTGAAGCAGCAGGAAGCTTGGCGCATCAAGCAACAGTCGCGCGGCTCCGGGACGCTTTCGACCGCCGGCGGACTGGTGTTCTACGGCGGCACCACCGACCTCAAGGCCTATGACGCCACCAACGGCAAGGAGCTGTGGTCCTTCAACGCGATGAACGCCGTCACCGCGCCGGCCATCAGCTACACGGTCGGCGACGAGCAATACATCGCCATCGCCGTCGGCTGGGGTTACGCCACGCTGGTGAAGGGCCCCGTGCCGCATCCCAAGGAACTGCCCAATACCAATCGCGTGCTGGTGTTCAAGCTCGGCGCGACGGAGAAGCTGCCGCCGGTGAACGCCGAGATCCCGACGTTGCGCAAGCCGCCGACCGTGAAGATCGATGCGGCGGTGTTGGAAACAGGTGCTGTTCAGTACGAGCTGTACTGTTCCGCCTGCCATGGCTTCAACGCCATCGGCCAGAAGACGCGGCCCGACCTGCGCTTCTCCGACTACCTCGACAATGGCGATTGGAATACGGTGCTGCTGGAAGGCGCGTTGCAGACCAACGGCATGGCGTCGTTCGGCAAGCAACTGAGCCCCGATGAATCCGATGCCATCCGGCAGTACGTCATCGGCGAGGCGCAGAAGAACGTCGCCACGCCGGAGATCGTGCTGCCACATCAATAGGAGAGACCGATGAACCGCCGCCACGCGCTTGGATTGATGCTCGCCGCAGGCTTGGTGCGCCCTGCCCTCGCCGCGCCCACGGCGCGGGAGTTGGCGCCGACGCCGAAGTTCAAGCGGTTCTATGCGGACAACATCTACGGCCAGATGCACGTGCGCTATGTGAAGCCGTCGGGGCCAAGCAACAAGACGCCGTTCATGTGCCTGCATGCGAGCCCGCTCTCCAGCGTGGTCTACGACAACTGGATCGAGGAGATGGGCAAGGACCGGCTGACCTTCGCGCCGGACACGCCGGGCTACGGCAGCTCGGACGGTCCGCCGCAGCAGGTGGAGATCGGGGACTTCGCCAAAACGTTTGTGCGGCTGCTCGATGAGCTTGGGCTGCAGACGGTCGATGTGATGGGCTATCACACCGGCTCCATGACATCGATCGAACTGGCGCGGCGTTACCCGACGCGCATTCGCAAGGTGGTGATGATCTCCGCGCCGATCTTCAACGCCGACGAGCTGGCGAAACTGCGCGCCAGCAACGGCGGGCCGGCGCCGGATTGGGAGACCACGCTTGCCCGCGCGCTGGAGGCGTGGCGGAAGAACCCCAGGGGCATGTTCCGCGATGTGCCGACGGACGATCGCTATGTCGACATCTCCATCGAGCGCATGCGCCGGTTCCGGACGGGGCCGTGGGGCTTCCGGGCGGCGTTCAATTACGATCTGCAGGCCGCCATGGGTGAGGTCAAACAGCCGATCCTGCTGCTGAACCCCGAGGACGATCTGTGGGAACAGACGCCCCGCGCCATGAAGACCGCCAAGACCGCGACACTCAAGAACCTGCCGGGCTGGACTCACGGGCACCTCGACTCACACACCGCCGAGATGGCGGCGATGGTGCGCGGGTTCCTGGATACCTAGCTATTTCGGCGCGGGCTCGACCGTTTCGAACCAGTCCGCGATCTGCGTGCCGGTGAGGAAGATGGTGTCTTTGCGCGCCTGGAGCACGTCGAGCATCTTGTTGAGGAACACGATGCGGTGCGGCACCGCGATCAGGTGCGGATGCAAGCCCAGCGTCAACACGCGCGGGTTCTTGGGCAGCTCGGGCTCGAAGGCTTCGAGGGTGTAGAGCAGCCGGTTGTACATCTCGTCGGAGCGGTACTGGCCAGCGGCGTGCAGCACTGAATCGTTGATCTCGATGGAGTACGGCATGGACATCATCGGGCCGTGCTTGGTGGTCATCCAGGTCGGCAGATCGTCCAGCACCCAATCGCTGCAATAGCGCACGCCGGCTTCCTTGAGGATGTCCGGCGTGTTGACCGTCTCGCGCAGGCCCGGCCCGAGCCAGCCGTCGACCTTCTGACCGGAGAACTGACGCAGGATGGTCAGCGCCTTCGTGACGAGCTCCTGTTCCTGATTGGCCTGACCGGGGACGGCGCGCTGATGCAAGCCATGCCCCATGAACTCCCAGCCCGCCTTCAGCACGGCTTCGGCGATGGTGGGATAGTTGCCCACCACGCCCGCGTTCATCGTGCAGCCGGCGATCAGGCCGCGCGACCCGAGCGTCTCGAACAGGCGCGGCATGCCGCAGCGCATGCCGTATTCCGCCCAGGAGAAGTTCGGCACATCCGGCACGGCGTCGATGCCATGGGGCGCGGACAGGAGCTTGCGCGGCATGGGCTCGTCGAACACCCAATTCTCGATGTTCACCACCACCTGAACGATGAGCGGCTTACCCTGCGGCGGCGCGTAGCGCGGCCGCGCGGTCGACATCTGGAACGGGATGCGGGGATTCGACGTCACGATGCTTCACCTTCGCGCATGAGCGTATTTCCCCGCCTGTCATCCCGGCCGAAGCGCGATAGCGCGGAGAGCCGGGATCCAGGGCCACGAGCGCAGGCGTCCGTTACCCTGGACCCCGGATCGCGGCGCAAGAGCGCCTTGTCCGGGGTGACAAATGGGGTGAGACGCACGCTTGTGCTCCTAGCGCTTCCAGACCAGATCGTCGAACAGGACGTTCACGTCCGGCAGCTTCTCCACCGACCACACGTGATCGAGCAGCTTCTGTTGGTGCGCGGCATCGAGCAGGCCTTCGGCGCAATCGGCGAACTTGCCTTCGAGTTCCTTGTCGGTCAGCGGGAAGTGCGGGCCGCCGCGATAGCGTTCGTCGGCCCACTGTTCGTGGACTTTGCCGTCCTTCGTCTTGAGCGTGATCTTGGAGCGGATGCGATCCCAGCCCATGTCTTCGATCTGCTGATCGAACTTGGTCTCGATGCGGCGTTGCATGGCCTGGCAGGCGTCGGAACTGACGAATGCGTCGGTGAACTCCGCCTTGCCCGCCTTGCCGGCAAGGATGATCGCCGACAGCAGGAACTGGAACGAGAACTTGCCTTCGAGTTCCGTGCGCGCGACCTGGAAGCGGATCGGGCTCAGCACGTTCCAGCCGGCCGACAGCAACACATGTTCGATGTCGTCGGCCTTGATGTTCTTCTCGCGCATCAGCACGCGCATCGCGTCCATGGCCGGATGCGTCAGCACGCCCGAGGGATACGGCTTGATGCTGATGCCGGGGCTTTCCATGGTGAGCGGCTTGCCGAAGCGATCCTTCACCAGCGCGGACTCACCGCCACGGCCCGCGACGGCGAGGTAACCCCACTGGCCGTCGAGTGCTTCCGCGTTGGCGCTGAAGCCTTCGCGCGCCAGCAGCGCCGCGGTCACGCCGTTCTCGGAGGCGCGGCCGACGTGGAACGGCTTGGTCATGGTGCCGAAGTTGGCGCGCACGCCGGCGGCCATGGAAGCCGCGAGGCCGATCGTCCGCGCGCATTGCTCTTCATTGAGGCCGAGCATGTTCGCCGCCGCCGCCGCCGCGGCAAAGGTGCCGATGGTGCCGGAGGTGTGGAAGCCCTTCATGTAGTGGTCCGGGTTGATCGCCTCGGCGATCTTACAGCCCACTTCGAACCCGGCGGAGAACGCCGCGACGAACGCCTTGCCATCGATGTGCCTGCCGGAGGTGCTGTGCAGGAACGTCGCCGTCACCAAGGCGCCGGCGAGCGGCGGCATGGTGGGGTGCATGAGCAGGCCGTAGGGACGCCCCGGCCCTTCCGCGAGCTGGGTGTCGTCCCAGTCCATGGCGTGACCGGCGGTGCCCATCCACAACGCCGCGAAGTGCGCGGGCACGCGCTTCTTGCCGTAACCCAGGATCGGCACCTGCGCGTTGCCGCCCACCTTCTCGATGTACGACAGCAGCGGCGCCATGCCGTGCTGTTCGGAGCCCGCGAGCGAGACCGACAGGCCATCCAGGATGCAGCGGCGGCTGAGGCGCAGCGCTTCGGCGGAAATGTCCTCGAACTTGAAGTTCGCGGTGAACTTGGCGGCGGCGGCCGAGAGGCCGGACAGATGGGCGAAGGATTCTTTGACGGCGGTGTTCATGTCTATTTCCCGGACCAGATTTGTACGATCTCATCCAGGGACGGCGTGAGACCAAGGCGGTGATTGACGTTGGCGAGGGTGGCGGCGTGCAGCTCCTTGTTCCAGGAGGCGACGCCCTCCGGCGGCACGCAGATGTAGTAGTCCAGCTCGAACGCCGCGCGCGCGGTGGACTCGATGCAGGCGTTGGTGGACACGCCCGTGATCACGAGCGTTTGGATGCGGCGTGAGCGGAGCAGGAGATCGAGGTTCGTGCCGGTGAACGCGCTGTAGCGATGTTTCGGCACGTTCCATTCCTCGCCCTGGGGCGAGAGTTCGGGAATGAACTTCTGGCCGTCGCTGTCTTCCATGCACAGGTTGTCGGCGGACGCGGTGGAGCGGCGGCGCTGGGACAGCCAAGGACCGGAATCGCTGCGGTGATCCTTCAGCGTCAGGAAGCCGACGTGGGCCACGGGGATCTTGGCGCCGCGCGCCGCGGCGAGCAGCTTGGCGATATTCGGCACGATGCCCGCGGCGGCGGTGATGTCGCGGCCGGCCTTGTGGGCGCCGTAGTTGGGAAGGACGAAATCCTTCTGCATGTCGACGATGATGAGGGCGCTGTGCGCCGGGCTCAGCCGGTCGCTGAGCTTGTCCAAAATACGGGGTTCCATGGGGGCGCCTTATAAGCCAATGACCGCGCGGCTGACGAGACTTAACCATTCCCGTCCACGCCGCGAACCTCGCACGGACCGGCCTAGGTGCCAACACCATCGGAGGTGGCATTTGAAGCGAGATCAGGCGCCCCGCTGCCGGTCGCGCATCCTGGCTTCGAGCGCGTTTATGCGGCCTTCCAGGTTGGCCAGTTCGAACATCTTGCGGAACGCGTCGACCGTGACGGAGAGGTCGCGCGCCATGTGAGTCGTGATGGTGCCGTCCGCAAGCGCCGCGGCGACAAGACCCATGGCGGCGAGCGCGTCCGCGCCGGTCTTGAGGACGGGAAGCTGCAGGTTCGGGAGCGTGCGCTCAGGACGGGGTTCGGCGAACGCGCGGTCGAGCACCAGCTTGACGCACCCCACCCTGCCCTCCTCGGCCAACTCGATCGCGCGGCGGCCGATTCGTTCCGCCTCGCCCTGGAATAAACGCGCGAGTTTTGTGGCGGCCTTGTCGCGGGCGCCCCGGGGACGGCCTTGATTTCCCGGCGAAAACGGCTTGCCGGGGTTGGCGAGGCCGAAGGGCCGCCCGCGCGTTTTATCGCGCGGAATACGCGCGGAATTTTCGGAATCGGGGGTGGTGGTGGGTTTGGGCATGGGGGCTCCTGATGAAAAGAACAAATCAGGAATTTACTGCCGGAGTGGTGGGGTGTCAAAAGTCGCGGTGTGTGCAGTTGGGCCGCCTCATCGTTGAAAGGAGCGCCCGCGATAAGTTGCGAGTGCGCGAGGAGATGCCTCATGCTGTTGTTGAGTGGCATGGCGTGGGGGACCTAATCATGCGCGCTAGATATTGGATGCTCGCCGGCTTGGGTGTCGCCGGCATCCTCGTCGCAATGGTGGCGCTCAAACCCGCGTCACCACCCCGCCCTGTTGAACTCGCAGCCCCGATCAGCACAGAGGAAGGGCAGGTCCAAGGCACGCGCGAGAACGGCTTGACCGTCTATCGCGGCGTTCCGTTTGCCGCGCCACCCGTGGGGAGCTTGCGCTGGCGCGCGCCACAAGCCGCGGAGAAGAGAAGCGAACTTCTCCAAGCCACAAAGTTCAAACCCGCCTGCATGCAGGCCCTCTCTAGCTCACGGGGCATGGCGATCGAGGACGTGAGCGAAGATTGCCTCACCCTCAACGTCTGGACCCCGGCAGCAGCGGCCGGCGAAAAGCTTCCCGTCATGGTGTGGCTCTATGGCGGGGGCGACAGCAGCGGGTCGGGAGCGCAGCAACTCTATTGGGGCGATAAACTCGCCCAGAAGGGTGTTGTTGTCGTCACGCTGAATTACCGTGTGTTGGCCTTTGGATCCCTCGCCCATCCCGAACTGACGCAGGAATCCGGATACGGCGCGTCAGGCAATTACGGCTTGCAGGACAGCATCGCCGCTCTGCGTTGGGTACAGAAGAATATCGCGGCCTTCGGCGGCGACCCCGCCAAAGTCACCCTCTTCGGTCAATCGGCGGGGGCATATAAAATCTCGAAGTTGATGGTATCCCCGTTGGCACGAGGCCTATTCAGGCGCGTCATTGCGACCAGCGGCGGTGACTTCGGCCCGGCAGGAAAGCGGGATGGCTTCCCTCTTTTGGCACAGGCGGAACAGGTTGGTGTCACTTACGCCGAACAGTTCGGCGCGCACTCTATCGCGGAAATGCGCAAAATTCCGGCCGACAAGATTGTCGCAACCGATCTCGCGACCGGCAATGCCGAGGGTGTGAGCGGCATCAATCGCGCCAATATAGACGGCTACGTCATTCCCAGCGACGTGTATGGATTATATGCAGACGGCAAACAGGCCGACGTCGATGTCCTGGTGGGCTATACCGCCGACGAGGGCGCGAACACGACGGGCACGCCGGTACCGGCCAAGACGTTCTCCACGGACTTACGGTCCAGATTCGGCGACCTGGCCGAGAGAGCCATAGCGCTATTTCCAGCGGGCTCGGACGAAGAGGCGGCTCAGTCGCAAATTCGTTTCCACACGGCCGACGTCGCCTGGCGCATGACAACGTGGGCGCGCCTGCAATCCAGGTTCAAAGGGGCATCGCCCGAGAAGAACAATGTCTTTGTCTTTTACTTCTCCCGCGTACCTCCCTTCCCGCCTTTTAAGCAATTGAATGCGGCAGGTCATGGAGCGGAACTGGGCTATGTCTTTGGGTTTATCCCAACCATTGCTTTCTATTTGACCGAGACTCCATGGAAGGCGTGGCAGGACGCACGTTTGGTCCGCGATATTCCCATCTACCTGACGAATTTTGCCAAGACCGGCGACCCCAACGGCCAGGGCCTCGCGTCATGGCCCACATTCGAATCAAGCCATCCAGAGGTATTGGAGTTCGGAGACACTGTGGCGGCTCGACCGTTGCCGAACGCAGCCGCGCTCGAGTTGCTGGATGCCTACTACCAACGCAATCGCGCGACATCGATCCAGTGAGTGGGCGCTAGAAAACTCACTTGCCGGCAACATGTGCTGAAGACACAAACCTCTGGATCCTCGGCCCTGCCGGCCCCAGGCCGGCCTTTATTTGAATGCGCGCTCTCGCGCGCGGGCCAAGGATGACAGAGGACGGTGAGCCGGCCGGCGCGAGGCTTCAAGAAGGCACTCGCAAGTCGCGCCCGCGCGCAATAGACGACGTGCCCTCGCGATGCCCCGATGCCATGACCCCGCCGGGTCGGCCGGCCTAGAGATTCATCGGCGGCGCCATTTCCTCCGGCGGCAGCAAGTGCGACGGCCAGCCCTTGAGGCCCTTGGACAGGGCCGACCAGGGTTCCTTGAAGCGGATCGCGATCATCTGCACGCCTTCGCCGATGTCGACGCTGTGTCCGTCGCCTTGGGTATCGAGGAACACAAACTTGTCTCCGGGCTGGCCTTTCACGCTGCGGATCGTGCCGCCGGTGACGGCGATGGTGACCTCGCCGAGCAAGACCAATAGTGCCGAGCCCCAGAATTTAGAGGCGTGGCGCTCGCGGAATTCCGCCGGGATGATGCCGCTGATTGTCATGCGATAGGCCGGCACCATGGTGCGCCCCGACAGCTCGCAGATGTAGGATTTTTTGTCCGTGCCGCAGAACACGCCGTACATCTTGGCGGAGCGTTCCAACGGCGTCGCGGCATGCGCTTCGTCCGACCCCAGCATCATCAGGGTCGCGCCAGCGGCGCCTAGTCCGCCGATCATCTCGCGGCGCGAGGTCAAAAGTTCGGCGTTTGCGATTTCGTTTTCCATGGCCTGCCTCACTTGCCCTGCTCAAAGCGCTTCATATCGAACTTGGGATCCAGCCCGCCCGCGTGCCGTCCCTCCGCCGGGCCGCCGTAAGCATAGGTGGTGGGTGGATACACATTCTCAGGCCATCCCGTGAATGCCGTCTGCAGGTAGCCCCAAAGGTCCTCGATGGAATCGGATAAACGGCAGTTGACCGTCTCGAACCATTCGCCGCCGGTGGGATTGTGGGTGGAGTGACCTGGGCCCTTCGTGTCGACGAACACGAACATGTCGCCCGCCTTGCCGATGACGCTTCTCACCTTGCCGGCCGTGACGCCGAACTCGACCTGTCCGCGCATGACAATCGTCAGGCTGCCCCAGAACGTCGACGGATGAAGGTCTTGCCAGGTGCCGGTCTGCCGGCGCGGGTCGCCCATCGCGACGCGATAGATGGGCAGGTTCACGCTCCTGGGATTGCCAAGCTGGAGATCGCAGAAATACGTCTCCATGTCCTTGCCGGTGTAGCAGCCGTAGATGGCCATGCGGGCATCCCCTCCCAACTTGCATTGAACGCCATGCTAGCGCCGCAGTGAGGCGGAGCATGCGGCGTTTCGCGCGCCGTTTGCAATGCGTTCACGCAGCCGAGGACGGTGCGGACCGGCAGTCTTGGCGGGGCGGCGCGTACGCGAAAGCGGGCCGGACAAACGCCGTCATGCTTGCGGTCCGCAGAACCGCGAGCATCCAGAGGTGTTTGGTTGTTTGTGAAAAGAAAACAGGAAACAGAAACCTCTGGATCCTCGGCCCTGTGGGCCAAGGATGACAGAGGACGTTGAGCCGGCCGGCGCGAGGCTTCAAGAAGTCACTGGTAAGTCGCGCCCGCGCGTAATAGACGACGGGCCCTCGCGATGCCCCTCGGGATTTCCCATGACTGCCTGCGGCCTGGATTTCGGCACTTCCAACTCCGCCATCGGGGTCATGCGGGGGGATGTGCCCACGCTCGCGCCCGTCGAGGGCAGCGCGACGGTCATCCCGAGCGCGGTGTTCTTCGAGCACGGAAGCAACAACCGGGTGCTGTTCGGCAACGAGGCCATCGCGGCCTATATCGGACAGGCCGATGGCCGCCTGATGCGGGCGTTGAAGTCCATCCTCTCGTCGTCCCTGATCGACGAGAAGACCGCGCTGGGCAACCGGAAGGTTCCGTTGACGGAAGTGGTGGAGATTTTCGTCCGCCATCTCAAGGAAAAGGCCGAGGCGTTCGCGGGGACCGAACTGACGGCTGTCGTGCACGGCCGTCCGGTGCACTTCGTCGACGGCGACACGGCGGCGGATGCAAAAGCGCAAGCTGTCCTCGAAGGCATCGCGCACAAGGTCGGGTTCCGCGACCTGGTGTTCGTGTATGAGCCCATCGCGGCGGCCTATCACTACGAACAGACCGCTAGCCTTGAGGAAACCGTGTTGATCGCGGACATCGGCGGCGGCACATCGGACTTCACCGTCATCCGTCTCGGTCCGTCGCGGGCCCGGCAGGCCGACCGGACATCGGACATCCTGGCGAACGGCGGCGCGCGCATCGGCGGCACCGACTTCGACGCAGCTTTGAACCTGGATGCGGTGATGCCGATCCTCGGGCTCGGC
Organism: Rhodospirillaceae bacterium; assembly: GCA_965279655.1. Lineage (GTDB taxonomy): Bacteria > Pseudomonadota > Alphaproteobacteria > Rhodospirillales > Rhodospirillaceae > SCTM01. The sequence goes on along the minus strand of OZ257255.1, from coordinate 461,765 downwards.
ACACACTTGATCGAGAAGAACCTGCCGATGCCGCGCAACCTCTACGCGGAACTCGCGGCCTGGCCGACCATCAACTTCACGTACACGTTCCGGAATGAGCGCCTGTTGCGCGATCTGATCGACGGCGCACGGGAACCGGAAAAGGTGGAACGCCTGCTGAAGGTGATCCGCGAACGCCTCGGCCACCGCATCGCCATCACCGTCGAAGAGGCCAAGATCGCCCTCAGCGAAACCGCGCGCGCCGTGCTGCCGCTCGACTTCATCGAGGCCGCCCTAGAGGCGTTGGCGACCCGCGCGGGCTTCGATCGCGCGATCTCCGATAAGACCGAGCGCCTTCGCAAAGTGGCCGCAGCCTGCATCGTGGATGCAGGGCTGAAGCCGGCCGACATCAATACCGTGTTCTTCACCGGCGGGTCCGGACGCGTGCCCGCGGTGCGCGCGGCGATCCTGCGTGCGGCACCCGACGCGCGGGGAACGGAAGGCTCCGACTTCCTGTCCGTCGCACTGGGCCTCACGCGAGAGGCGCAAAAGCGTTTCGGATAGAAGCACGACCACGGAGGCATGACGTTGTCAGCATGTCAGCGTCTTATGGCCAAGGATAAAAGGGAGAGGTTCGGCCTCCGGCCCTATTTCGTGATGTCGGCCACGAAGCGATCGATCTCGTTCGCGGCGGCGCGCGCTGCACCGGTGAGGACATTATGGGCGCTGCCGGGAAGCACTGTCGTCCGGTGAGGACGAAACGCCGCGCTCGGTGGAGCCAGGGATCCCTTGTCGGCCAAGATAAACAATGCCGGTACGCGAACGTCGTCCAGCAAGTGGAGAAACGACTTCCCTTCATCCACGCCAAGAACGGACTTCGCTGTGCGCAACGCAGGCGGACATTCGGGCGCGGTGAAGCCTTCCAGACTCTCGACCAGCTTCGGCTGGCGGGACGGCTCCATCGGCGGATCAACGAGGACGACCGCGGTGAGATTGGGCGGTGGGCCCGCGGCCATAGACAGGGCTAGCAACCCGCCCAAGGACTCTCCGACAATCACGATGGGCCTGTGCGCAAAATGGCTGCGGATCGCCGTTGCCACGGCGGCGGCGACCGTCTCGAAGTCGTCGAACGTCTGAAGGGGACTCTGGCCGTGCCCCGGCAGATCGATCAGGCCGACGTCGAAGCGCTCCCAACATATTTCTGCAAAGGGACGAAGCACGTGCGCCGACCGCGCAATCCCATGAATGCAGCACAGGAGCGGCTTGTTCGGGTGCCGCTCCGGAAACTCATAGGTTTGCAGCCACGTCATCTCAGGTTCCGAGGGGCGATCGCGCTAGAACGTGATCACCGACCGGATCGATTTGCCTTCATGCATCAGGTCGAAGGCGTCGTTGATCTTCTCGAGCGGCATGGTGTGGGTGATCAGGTCGTCGATGTTGATCTTCTTGTCCATGTACCAATCGACGATCTTCGGCGTATCGGTGCGCCCGCGCGCGCCGCCGAAGGCCGTGCCCTTCCAGACGCGGCCCGTGACCAGCTGGAACGGACGGGTGGAGATTTCCTTGCCCGATTCCGCGACGCCGATGATGATCGACTGGCCCCAGCCGCGATGGCAGCATTCCAGCGCCTGACGCATGACCTCGGTGTTGCCGGTGCAATCGAAGCTGTAGTCCGCGCCGCCGTCGGTGAGTTCGACGATCTTGGCGACGACGTTGTTCGCGCCGATCTCGCTGGGGTTGATGAAGTCCGTCATGCCGAAGGCGGCGGCCATGGCTTTCTTGCCGGGATTGATATCCACGCCGACGATCTTGTTGGCGCCGACCATGCGGGCGCCCTGGATCACGTTCAGGCCGATGCCGCCGAGGCCGAACACGACGACGTTGGCGCCGGCTTCGACCTTCGCGGTCCACATCACCGCGCCGATGCCGGTGGTGACGCCGCAGCCGATGTAGCAGGCCTTGTCGAACGGCGCGTCCTTGCGGATCTTCGCCACGGCGATTTCCGGCATGACCGTGAAATTGGAGAAGGTGGAGCAGCCCATGTAGTGGAAGATCTCCTTGCCCTTCCACTTGAAGCGGCTGGTGCCGTCGGGCATGAGCCCCTTGCCCTGCGTGCCGCGGATGGCGGTGCAGAGGTTGGTCTTGCGTGACAGGCAGGATTTGCAGCCGCGGCATTCCGGTGTGTAGAGCGGGATGACGTGATCGCCGGGGACGACGGAGGTGACGCCCTTGCCGACCTCGCGCACGATGCCCGCGCCCTCATGGCCGAGGATGGACGGGAAGATGCCTTCGGAGTCCTTGCCGGAGAGCGTGTAAGCATCCGTGTGGCAAACGCCGGTGGCCTTGATCTCCACCAGCACCTCGCCTTCCCGCGGGCCGTCGAGGTCGACCTCCTCGATCACCAAAGGCTGGTTCGGCGCCACCGCGATTGCCGCCCGCGTCTTCATCCCGTGCTCTCCTCGATTCAACAGATCCGCCGCGCAGCTGCGCGGTTGCATCAAACGATATGCCCGCGACTTGCACGACTGCAAGCAATCTGTCACGCGGCCGTTTCATAACCAATTCAATTTGTTACGTTTTATCGCTCCAACGCGGCCCTTACGCGCTTGCGAAATGTCAACGGTGGCCCCATGCTGAATTGAACGATTCTGAGATCATGTCCCGATATGAACCGTAAGCACCTCGTCCTCGCGCTCGTCGCGGTGGCTGCCGCAGGCGTGGCCTGGAAATCCGGCCTGTTGAGCGGCGGCGCCAAACGAGCAGCGCCCCCCGCCGTGCCCGTCCTTGTCGCCGAGCTGAAGGCCAGCGACGTGCCGCTGTATCTCAGCGGCCTGGGCACCGTGCAGGCTTACAGCACCGTCGTGGTGCGCCCGCGGGTCGACGGTGAACTCATCACTGTCGCCTTCCGTGAAGGCCAGCAGGTCAAGAAAGGCGAGGTGCTCGCGCAGATCGACCCGCGCCCGTATCGCGCCGCACTCGACACCGCGCTGGGCGCGCTGGCGAAGGACGAGGCCACCCTGGCCAATACCAAGCGCGATCTGGCCCGCACGCAGGAAATGGCCGCGAAGGGCTTTGCGTCGCGCCAGCAACTGGACTCGCAGACGTCGCAGGTGGCGTCCTTGAGCGCGGCGGTGCAAGCGGATCGCGCGCAGGTGGACACCGCGCGGATTCAGCTGGGCTATGCGACCATCACCTCGCCGCTGGATGGACGCGCCGGGATTCGGCAGATCGACCAGGGGAATATCGTGCGCGCGGCGGATGCCAATGGCCTGGTCGTCATCACCCAGACCCAGCCGATCGCGGCGGTGTTCACGCTGCCCCAGCGGGCGCTGGGGACGGCCGCGGATGCGCAAACGAAGAACGGGCCGCTCAAGGTCACCGCGCTGAGCCGCGACGATGCCAGCGAACTGGCCGAGGGAACGCTGGAACTGATCGACAACCAGATCGACCCGAACACGGGCACCATCCGCCTCAAGGCGTACTTCCCCAATACCGACAACAAGCTGTGGCCGGGCGAATTCATCAACGCCCGCCTGCGCGTGGGCGAGCGGCGCAACGGGGTGACGGTGCTTTCGCGCGCCGTGCAGCGCGGCGTCAACGGGACGTATGTGTATGTTGTCAAGGCGGACAACACCGTGGACCTGCGCCAGGTCGACCTGGGCCCGGAATACGAGGACGCGTTTATCGTCAACACGGGCCTGAAGGCCGGTGAAAAGGTGGTTGTGGACGGCCAGCTGCGCCTGGCGCCGGGCGCCGCCGTGAAAATCCTCGACGTCGTGGATGACGCCGGGGACCGCGCGAAAGCTGTCGACGGCGAACCTACGAAATGAACTTCTCGAAGCCCTTCATCGACCGGCCGATCGCCACATCCCTGATCATGGCGGCGATCTTCCTGGCCGGCGTGGTCGCGTTCATGCAGCTTCCGGTCGCGGTGCTGCCGAACGTGGAGTTCCCGACGATCCAGGTGAGCGCGTCGCTGCCAGGCGCGGATCCGGAGACCATGGCGTCCTCCGTCGCGACGCCGCTGGAGCGGCAGTTCGCGCAGATTCCCAACCTGCAGCAGATGACCTCGATCAGCGCGCTGAGCGACACGACGATCTCGCTGCAATTCGAGCTGGGCCGTTCGATCGACGCCGCGGCGCAGGACGTCGCCGCCGCCATCAACGCCGCCGGCGGGCAATTGCCGAAGAACCTTCCCAATCCGCCGCGCTACAGCAAATCCAATCCGGCCGACCCGCCGATCATGATCCTGGGGCTGTATTCGGAAGTGCTGGCGCTCGACCAGGTGAACGAATACGCCGACGGCCTGGCGCAGCAGGTGTCGCAGATTTCCGGCGTCGGCCTGGTCAACGTGAACGGCGAGCAAAAGCCCGCCATCCGCGTACAGATCGATCCAGTCGCCCTGGCGGCGGCGGGGCTGTCGCTGGAGGACGTGCGGACGGTCCTCGCCCAAACCAGCGTCAATTCGCCGAAGGGCACGCTGAGCGGCGCATTCCAGTCTTCCACCCTGGCCTCGAACGATCAGCTGACCAAGGCCGAGGATTACCGCAAGGTGATCGTCGCCTACCGCAACGGCGCGCCGATCCATATCTCCGACATCGGCACCGCGATCGACAGCGTCGAGAACACCCAGGTGGCCGGATGGACCTCGCACCACCGCGGCATTGTCTTGAGCATCAGCCGCCAGCCCGGCGCGAACGCGATCGAGACGGTGGACATGATCGCGGCGCAGTTGGAGCGCCTGCGCGCGACGCTGCCGCCGACCGTCACGCTGATGGTGGTGAACGACAAGACCAAGATGATCCGCGCCTCGGTCGCCGACATCGAACTCACGCTGGCGATCAGCATCGCCCTGGTGATCATGGTGATCTTCGTCTTCCTCCGGAAGTTCTACGCCACGCTGATCTGCGGCCTGGCCGTGCCGATGTCGCTGGTCGGCACCTTCGGCGTGATGCACCTGTGCGGCTATAGCCTGAACAATTTATCGTTGATGGCGCTCACCATCGCGGTGGGGTTCGTGGTCGACGATGCAATCGTGATGATCGAAAACATCGTGCGCCACATCGAGGAAGGCGACACGCCTTACGAAGCCGCCGTGAAGGGCGCGCGACAGATCGGGTTCACGATCGTCTCGATCACCGTCTCCCTGATCGCCGTGTTCATTCCGCTCTTGATGATGGGCGGGATGGTCGGCCGGCTGTTCCACGAGTTCGCCGTGACCTTGAGCGTTGCCGTGCTGATCTCGGCCTTCGTCTCGCTGACGCTCACGCCGACCATGTGCGCCCGCCTGCTCGGCAAGGAAGTGGAACATCACGGCCGCTTCTACGATGCCGCCGACCGGTTCTTCAACGCGATGACGGAGGCCTATGGCCGCCGCCTGCGCCAAGTTCTGGAACACCAGCGCCTGACGCTCGCGGTGCTGGCCGCGACAGTCGTCGCAACGGGCATTCTGTTCGCCGTGAGCCCCAAGGGCTTCTTCCCGCTGCAGGACACGGGCCTCGTCATCGCAAGCGCCGAAGCGACGCAGGATATTTCATTCGCGGAGATGCAGCGGAAGGCGCAGCGGGCGAACGAGATCATCCTCGAGGATGAAGCGGTGTTCGCGACCAATACCTCCATGGGCGCGGGATCGCGCGGCGGCAACCAATCGAACACGGCCCGCCTCGGCTTTTCGCTGAAGCCGTTCGCGCAGCGCGACGTCAGCGTCGATGAGGTAATCGCGCGGCTGCGGCCCAAGCTCAATGCCATTCCCGGCCTGAGCGTCCGCATGGTGTCGTCCCAGGACATCACCGTGGGCGCCCGCGCCGCCAAGGCGCAGTTCCAATACACGCTTCAGGATCAGGACGTCGCCGAACTGAATGCCTGGGGCAAGATCATGTTCAACAAGATCAGCGAGATCAAAAAGCTGCAGGACGTCTCGACCGACCAGCAGGATTCCGGCGCGCGCATGATGGTGAAGGTGGACCGCAACACCGCCTCGCGTCTCGGCATCCTGTCGCAGCAAATCGACGACACCCTGTACGACGCGTTCGGCCAGCGCCAGGTGGCGACCATCTTCACCCAGTCGAACCAGTATCACGTGATCCTGGAGGTCGATCCCGCGGTGCAGGAAAACCCGGACGCCTTGAGCAAGATCTATGTGAAGTCGACGAACGGATCGCAGGTGCCGCTGAGCGCCTTTGCGTCCTTTGAACGGACCACGGCGCCGCTGGTCGTCAGCCACCAGGGGCAGTTTCCCGCGTTGACGATCTCCTTCAACCTCGGGCCGGGCGTGGCGTTGAGCGAGGCCATCGATCTGGTGAAGGAAGCCGAGCGGGACGCGCATCTGCCTCCGACGGTCATTCCGTCGTTCCAAGGCACGGCGCAAGCGTTTCAGGCTTCGCTTGTCTCCATGCCCTGGCTGATCGCCGCCGCGATCGTCGCGGTCTATATCGTGCTGGGCATCCTGTACGAGAGTTACATCCATCCGCTGACGATCCTCTCGACCATCCCCTCCGCGGGCGTCGGCGCGCTGTTGATGCTGCGCGGGTTCGGTTATCCGCTCGATATGATCGGGCTGATCGGGATCATCCTCCTGATCGGCATCGTGAAGAAGAACGCCATCATGATGATCGATTTCGCCCTGGAGGCGGAACGCCATCGCGGCATGGCGCCGGAGGAGTCGATCTATCAGGCCGCGCTGACCCGCTTTCGGCCCATCATGATGACCACCATGGCGGCCCTGTTCAGCGGGATTCCGCTGATGGTGATGAGCGGCGCGGGCGCGGAACTCCGTCAACCGCTCGGCTTTGCGATCGTCGGCGGATTGATCTTGTCCCAGATGCTGACCTTGTTCACCACGCCGGTGGTGTATTTGGCCCTGAGCCGCTTCAGCGCCGAAGCCAAGCCCAGCCGGCTGCAAAGACTGCTTGCCGGCGCGCGCCCGAGCCCGGCCGAGTAGCTATCTCACGGTGAGGCGCGACAACTCCATGTAGTCGCTGTAGGCGGCGTAGCCGTCCAAATTCCCCACGCGCGGGCCGATGCCGTCGACCGTCCATCCCTGCCACAGGATCACGCCCGGCGGGTTGTCCCGCTCCCAGCGTGTGACCTGCTGCATCAGATTGTTGGCCATGGCGATGTCCGGGGCCGCTTGCGCCTTCTTGGCCAGTTCGAGCGTCTGGGGGTCGCAATAGTAGGGCTTGTTCTTGCCGGTCTCGCCGAAGCACGCCCGGAAGCGATAGTCCGCCAGCGTGTCGTAGCCGCGGGCGAAATTCGTGAACAGCGGTACGCCGAGGTTGCCCTGGAACATGAGCTGGGTCATTTGCGCGGACGGCGTGCGGCGAATCTCCAGACGGATGCCGGCGGCGCGCATGTCGGCGGCGGCCTGTTCGTAGGCCGCATCCTCGCCCGCATCGACGGAGCCCATGCGCATCGCGAGATCGATGCCGTTGGGATACCCCGCCTCTTTCAGAAGCAGCCGGGCCCGCGCCGGGTCGTAGGGGAACGGCTTCAGGTCGGACACATACCCCACGGCGCCCATCATCCCGAGCTGGGACGTCGGCTTCACGCCGTCGGGCATCATGGAACGGACGATCTTCTCGCGGTCGACCGCGTAGTTGATCGCCAGCCGGACGCGCACGTCCTTGATCGGGGACTTCTCGTCGTGAGCCGTCGCGAACGCGAAGTAAGGCATGCGCGCGGTAAAGCGCACCTGACCGCTGCCGCCGGCGGCGCGGATCTCGTCCGCGTCGGTCTTGCTGATGCCCATGGCGATGTCGACCGCGCCCGCGAGCACAGCCTGGCTGCGCGCGACGCCGTCCGGCAATACACGCACTTCAAGGGCATCCACTTTGGGCGGGTGCCAGGATGCGCGGTTCGCCTTGAGCGAGGTGACGGCGGGCGTGATGGTCGTGAACGCAAACGGACCCGTGCCGATGCCCACCGGCTGCGCGGGACCTTTCAAGGCCGCTTCCCACGCATCCGGTTCCGGCACGCGCCACATGGCCAGGCGATAGGCGAATGTCGCGTCCGGCTGCTTGAGACGCACTTCCGCCTCGTCGTCGGAGACGGCCGTGACGGATTCCACGCCGGCGAGACTGCTGGCGACCGTTTCGGCGAGACCAGCCGGCGACTTCATATAGGCGATGCCCACCACCAGCGCGCGCGCCGTCAGGGGCTTGCCGTTGGCGAACTTAATGTCGTTGCGCAGCTTGACGCGCCACACGCGACCATCCGCCGAGGACCACTCCTTCGCCAGCCACGGCTGGACCTGCCCTTTGGAATCGATCACCGCGAGTGCGTCGAACACACTGACCGACGCGATGATCGAAGGCAGGGTCACGCCCGCGTAGGGATTGCCGACATGGCGCGTGAGCAGCGGGACGGCGATGCGCAGCGTCGTCTCAGCCGATGCGGGCGCTGCCGCCACGAAGGCGGCGGCAAACAGGATTGCTTTCAGGCCGGTCGATCGAACGCGCATTGAGACACCCCTTCGCACACGCCCCTGATGGTTCATCAGAAGCGGGCAGACGCACACTTTAATCGTAAAGAAGCCCGCCAGGCGAGGCGGTAAGCGTTAGCCGGGCGTCGCGGTGGCCGGTTCCACGACCATGAATTGCGCCCGCGCCAGTTCGGCGAAGCGTCCGCCCTGGGCGACAAGCTCGTCGAAGGTGCCGGATTCGATGATCCGGCCAGAGTCGAACACCAGGATATGGGACGCCTTGCGGACGGTGGAGAGCCGGTGCGCGATGACAAAGGTAGTGCGGTTCTTCATCACCTCGTCCAACGCCTTCATCACCTTGGACTCCGTCGATGCGTCCAGCGCGCTGGTGGCTTCGTCGAGGATGAGGATGGGCGGGTTCTTCAAGAGCGCGCGGGCGATGGAGAGGCGCTGGCGCTCGCCGCCGGACAAAGCGCGGCCCCGTTCGCCGACCTCCTGGTCGAACCCTTCGAGTTTGCCGTCGATGAAGTCCAAGGCCTGCGCGCGCCGGGCGGCATCGCGCAGTTCCTCGTCGGTGGCATCGGACTTGCCGACCCGCAAGTTGTCCGCGATGGAGCGGTTGAACAGCAGTGCCTCCTGGAAGACGACGCCGATGTTCCGCCGCAGCGCGGCGAGCTGGAACTTGCGGATATCCGTGCCGTCGATCTCGATGCATCCGGACTGCGGATCGAAGGCGCGGTGCAGGAGCGCGATGGCCGTCGACTTTCCCGCGCCGGTGGCTCCGACGAGGGCAATCGTCTCGCCGGGATTGGCTTGGAAATTGAGGCCTTCGACCGCGGGCCGTTTGTGGTCGTAGGAGAACGCCACGTCCTTGAACACCACGCGGCCCTCGAGGCGGCCGGGATCGATGGCATTGGGCCGGTCGCGGATATCGGGGATCGTGTCCCAGACCTGGAAGAATTCCCGCAAGCGCGGGGCTTGCGACACAAGGCCGTTCACGAAGGTCACGGTCGATTCCAGGCGGGCGATGATGAGGCCGGCGAAGTTCATGAAGGTGACCATCTCACCGATGGTCGCCTTCCCGTTTACATGCAGGAGCGTGCCGACGACGATGATCGAGAGGATGGTCAAGGTGGTGGCCGTGCGGGTGAGCACCACGGCGATCGCCCACCAGGACAGCACGGGCATTTGGGCCGCGAGGAGACGGCCCACGACGGAGCGCAGTTCGGAGACTTCCTGATCCAGCCGGGCGAAACTTTGCACCAGGGCGATATTGCCGAGCGCGTCGGAGGCCCGTTCGGCCAGATCCGAATAGTGGCGTTCCACGGAGCTTTGGAGGGCGTGCGTCTTGCGGACAATCAACGTCGTCAGCAGTGCGAAGACGACGCTGAGGGCGATCAACAGCGATGCGAGGCGCCAATTGATGAACAAGGAGATCGGCAGCAAGACGACCAATGAGATCAGCGATGCGAGATGATCGCGGAAGAAGCCGAGCCACAGCTGCATGAGGGAGTCGGTTCCCTGCAGCATCACCTTCATCAGGCGGCCCGAGTGCGTGTTGCCGTGGTACGTCAGCGGCAACTGCAGCACATGCTCGAAGTAGCCGGTCAGCACGTTCTGCCGGCGACGATGCGAGAGCCGGTCCGCGTGCAACCCCGTGAGGGTGCCCGCGACAATCGTGAAAATGCCGAACGCGGCCCAAGCGGCCAAGAGCCACCCGAGGTGGGACCACTCCGGCGGCTGGTTCTGGGCCTGCGCATTGGTGAGGGTGTCGATGATGCGACCCAGCAAGACCGGGTCGGCGAATTGGGATGCCGCGAGAGTCAGATTGGCGATGGCCAAGACCCACGCCAGGTTCCGCTCCGGGCTGAGCAGGCTGACAACTCGCCCGTAAAGGTGAAGAACTGCGAACACGCCCTACCCCTGCTTATCCGTGGAACTCGGCCGCGGAATCCACTTTGTCGCACGTTTCAGCCATCGGGGCGGCGGTTTCGGCGCGACCCGCGGCTTGATCCGCAGCCGTTCGCCATTGGCATCGTAGACGAGTTGCAGCGTGCGCTTGTGGTACGCCGCCAGATCCGGCCGGTGGCCGATGCTGAGCAGCGTGGAGTCCTTCAGTTCCTCGTCGAACAGCGTCATGACACGATGCTGGCTCTCCCCGTCGAGCGCGGAGGTCGCCTCGTCCAGGAAGACCCAGCTTGGCTTGTGGAGCAGCATGCGTGCGAAGGCCAGGCGCTGCTGTTCGCCGAGTGAGAGCGTCTTGTCCCACCGCCCGACCTCGTCAAGGCGCGGAATCAATTCGTCCAGCGCGACGCGCTTCAAGGCGGCGTGCAACGCGTCGTCGGGGTATCCGTCGGGCGGCGACGGATAAGTGAGCGCATAGCGCAGCGTCCCCAGCGGCAAGTAAGGCCGTTGCGGCAGGAAGGTCATGGAGTCGACCGGCGGCGTCAGGATCGTCCCGGAGCCCCAGTGCCACAGGCCGGCGATGGCGCGAAACAAGGTCGACTTGCCTGCGCCGGTCTCGCCGACGATCAGCACGCGGTCGCCCGGCAAGACGCTGACGCTCGCCTCGTGGATCACGATCTGCCCATCGGGCCGCAGGATGCGGATGCCCTCGAAGGCAAGGTGTCCTGCTGGATTCTCCGAGCGCGTGATCGTCTCCACACCTTCTTCGATAGCCGGCAGTTCGTCGAGGGCGGCGCGGAAGCGCGCGATGCGGTGGATGGCAGAACGCCAATCGGCCAGGCGCGAGAAATTGTCCACGAACCAGCGCATGGCGCCCTGCACCTGGGTAAACGCGCCGGTTACCATCATCAGTCCGCCGAGCGTCAGGCCGCCGTGGAAGTACGCCGGAGACGCCACGACCATCGGCACGATGATCGACACCCATCCGGTTCCGGACGTGATCCACGTCAGCTGCGCGAGCGACGTCGATATCCGGCGCATGACGTCCACCGCCGAGCCGAGCGACGATATGAGAAAGTTCTGCTCGTCCTTCTCGCCGGCATGCAGGGCAATGCTTTCACCGAAGTCGTTGGCGCGCACCAGGGCGTAGCGGAATTCAGCCTCGCGCGCATAACGCTCGGTGTTGAGTGCGATGAGCGGACGACCCACCCAATATGTCAGCCCCGAGCCGATCAAGGCATAGGCGAGCACGCACCACACCATGTAACCGGGGATGGCGATGAGGTGACCGCCGATCTCGAATGTCACTTGGGTCGACAAGACCCAAAGAACGCCGATGAAGGCGATCATCTGCAGGAGCGAGCCGGTCGCCCCGCACAGGAGATCGACCGTGGCATCGCCGATGAGCTTGGTGTCTTCCTGGATGCGCTGATCCGGATTGCGCCCGTCTTCGCCGACAAAGCCGAGGTGATAGATGCGCATCGGCTGCAGCCATTCGTCGAGCAGATGGCGCGCAATCCATTCGCGCAGACGGAACTTCAGGCGCTCCTGCATGAAGGTCTGCAAGACCGTCAGGGCCAGCAGCACCGCGACGATCGGCAGGAAGGTGCCGATGTGCGCCAGGAAGTCCGCAAGGTCCTTGCGGCTGATCGCATCAAAGAATTCGCCGTTCCACTTATTGAGCCGCACTTGGCCGACGTTGATGAGGACGGTGGCGGCGGTCGCGGTGGCATAAAACCCGATCAGCGCCTTCCCGCCCGCGACGGGACGCAGGGCGCGGCCCAGGAGCGCGAGATCCGCGGCGATGTCGAATTCCGCGACCGACGGCGGGACGGTGGGGTCGAGGGCAGCCGCCGCGGGTTCGCCCGGGGGCTTCGCCTCACTGCTATGCAAGGCGCCGGGGGCCTGCGCGACGTCGGGTGGTGGCGGGTCAATCTTCACGCGTGGCATTCCCTCGGCCGCCAAGCGCTGGCTCGGGGCACGACATAAACGCAGCGGACCGCACAACGTTACGGAACGGGGATCGCAAGAGTTGTCTCATCCCCGGATCGCGGGAAATATAACCTATTTAAATCAATGGGTTATCCCGCCGGCGGGAGAAACGGGACAGCACGCGCATTTCACGCATAATGCGCCGGGGACATGCGGGTCAGGGGGAACGCGCCGGTGCGGCAGCCGCTCTACAAGATTCTTTATGTGCAGGTGCTCGCCGCGATCCTGATGGGCGTGGCGTTGGGCGTCGTCGCGCCCGCCTGGGGCGTGGCGATGAAGCCGCTGGGCGATGCCTTCATCAAGCTGATCAAGATGATCATCCCGCCGGTGATCTTCTGCACCGTGGTGGTCGGGATCGCCGGGATGCAGGACGCCAAGCGCGTGGGCCGCGTCGGCGTCAAGGCGATCCTCTATTTCGAGGTGATCTCCACCCTCGCCCTCCTGATCGGTGTCGCGGTGGCGGAGATCTTCCAGCCCGGTGCCGGCTTCAACGCCGACCCGGCCACGCTCGACGAGAAGGCCGTGACCGCTTACGCCACGCAGGCGAAGGGGCAAAGCATCGTCGACTTCCTGCTGAATATCATCCCCACCTCTCCGGTGGACGCCTTCGCAAAAGGAGATGTCCTCCAGGTGCTGCTGTTCGCGCTGCTGTTCGGCTTTGCGCTGTCGGCGCTGGGATCGAAGGCGGCGATCGTGCGGGACTTCATCGAGCAAGCGGGCGGGGTGATTTTCAAGATCATCCACTTCATCATGATGCTCGCGCCCATCGGGGCTTTCGGGGCGATGGCGTTCACCATCGGGCGCTACGGCTTCGGCGCGCTGCTGCCGCTGGGCAAGCTCATTGCGTGCTTCTACATCACGGCGCTCCTGTTCGTGCTGATCGTGCTCGGCGCGATCTGCCGCTTCCTCGGATTCCGGATCCTGCGGTTCCTCGCCTACCTGAAGGAGGAACTTCTGCTGGTGCTGGGCACAAGTTCCTCCGAGAGCGCGCTGCCGGCGCTGATGCAAAAGCTGGAGCGCCTGGGGTGCGGGCGGGGCGTGGTGGGTCTGGTGATCCCGACCGGCTATTCGTTCAATCTGGACGGCACGAACATCTACATGACGCTCGCCGCGCTGTTTATCGCGCAGGCGACCAACACGGACCTCACCGCCATGCAGATCGCCACGCTGCTGGTGGTGGCGATGCTCACCTCAAAGGGCGCGAGTGGGGTGACCGGCTCCGGCTTCGTGACGCTGGCCGCGACCATCGCGGTGGTGCCCGACATCCCGCTGGCCGGCATGGCGCTGATCCTGGGCGTCGACCGGTTCATGAGCGAATGCCGCGCGCTGACCAATATCGTCGGCAACAGCGTGGCCACGGTGTTCGTGAGCTGGTGGGAGGACGATCTGGATCGGAATGCCTTGCGCCGGGCGCTCAGCCACCCGGAGGCGCCGCACCCCGTTTAGGGAACAATCGCGCGTAGCGGTTGCAGCAACAACGGGCCTGACGGAGCGTTATTCCTGGGATACGTCCACAGGAGGATCAAATGGGTCGAGGTTTATTGTTGTGGCTGGCGGGCGTTCCGCTGTCCGTCATCATCGTCATCGCGTTGTTCACGAGCTGGATCTAGCCAGAACCCATCGATGAACAGCAAAACCCCTCCCTACAGCGGAGGGGTTTTTGTTTCGAACCCGGCCTAACGCTTATCCATGCCTTCCATGTCTCCGCCGGCCCGGGGGAGCGTGTGCCACGCGCGCGTGAAGAACCGGGCACCGGCGAGTTCGCCGGGCTCCTTGTCTCGCGCGTGGGTGAACAGCAGTTCCCCTTTGTAGGCCCATTGGCTTGCGCCATCGGATCCCTTCACGACCGTCCAATTGCCCACCGGTTTCGCATCCCCCGCCGCGACAACCGGACGCCAGTAGGTTTGGATGCAGGCCGCATCGCAGACGGTCGGCGATTTGAAGTCCTGGACGCGCGCGCCCGGCTGCGCGGTCGTCAGCGCGTATATGGTGAGTCCCTTGGCATCGGCCACGAGTTCACCGGCATCGGTCTGCTGGTAGGTGACCCATGAGGGCACGGCGGGTGCGGATTCCACCAGGGCCGCATGCCAGAGGCGCGCGTCGGCGCCTTCGACTTCGCCGCCGCGCGCATAGAGCGGTTTGCCCGCGAAGGCCCATTGCCGCAGCCCGTCTTCGCGCACAACCACGGACCAGTCGCCTTTCGCCACGGCAACCGAGGGGGCGATCAGGGGCTTCCAGCTTTCCAGACAACGCTTGGTGCAGGCCGACTTCAGCTTGGCAATCGCGCCATCCGACGGCTTGTCGTCCGCATTGAAATAGAGCGTGCGGCCGCGGTGATCCGTGAGGACGCGCCCCTCGAGGCTGCGGCCGATGGCGATGCCCGGCGGGGTATCCATGTCCGCGCCCGCCACGCGCCACGCGCCGGCGTCGCCGAAGCTTGTGCCGGGACCGGTATCCTTGGTGTAGCCGTACAGCGGCATGCCACGGTAGGCGATCTGCTTCGCGCCGTCGGCGCGTTCGACAACCGACCAATCCGGCAAGACCGCGGCATCGGTAGACGATGCCAACAGCGGCGGCCAGAGGGTTGCACAAGGACCTTTGCAGTTCGACACGCCCGGTTTGTCCTGGGCGTAGGTGTAGAGCGTCATGCCCTTGGTGTCCGTGAACACCCAGCCCGCGCCGACCTTCTTTGCGACAACCGCCGAAGGCGTGCCTTCGGCGCGCACGAGGGCGGGCTGAAGCAGCAACGTGGCTGCGAGAAAGGCGATCCGGATCATACGAGAATATCGCCGATGGGCTTGGTGACGCGCAGGGACTTCGCGCCCCATGCGTCGACCGCCATGCCCATGGCGCGCATGCAGGTGAGGCCGACGCGTGTCACCGGATCGCCGCCGCCGGGGATGTGCAGGCCCGTTTTGATACGCCCGCCCGCGCGGCCGAAGGTCATGACCGGGATGTTGTCGACGGAGTGAATGCGCGCGTAGCTGGTTTCGCTGCCCGCGAAGATGAGCGTGTTATCCAGCAGCGTACCCGCGCCCTCGCGGATCTTGGAGAACGCGCCGATGAACGTGGCGCAGGCTTCCATGCTCTTGCAGTTGAACCAGAACGCCGTGGGCTGGTACCCGACCTTCACGTCGGTCGGCTCTTCATGAGTCAGCACGTGGTGCGTATAGGTCTCGCCCGCGCGCCGCAGCTTCGAGAAGTTGTCGCTGTAGGCCATGTTGAAGACCTTGGTCTGATTGCAGGCCACCGCCATGACCAGAAGCTCGGTCATGATCCGATGCGTTTCCTGCACGACCTCGACCTCGACCCCGCCGGAGCGAAGGTTGAACGCGAGATCGGACGGCGACGGCGGCACCTTGCACATCTCGTTGGCCGGGGGCTTCTCGAGCTGCAGGGCCAGCTGGTTCTCGAGTTGGCGGATCGAGGTGAAATACTCATCGAGGCGGGCCTGATCGACCGACCCGAGGGATTTGATCAGCGTCTTGCTTTCTTCCGCCACCCCCGAGAGCACGCTCTTGTCGACCATCACGCGAGGATCGGGTTTGAACTCGCCGCGGTTCGGGTCGATGAAATCCGCGCCGAACAGGCGCGCATAGAACGTGACGGGCGAGGCTTCCGCGGCCGCGCGGCTGAAGTTGCTGCGCGCGCTGTAGATGTCGATGGGATTGCCCGTGCTGGTGACGTCGAGATTGCGGAAGCGCGTGCCGCCGCCGATGGCATCGCCGACAAGGATGTCGATGGTCGGGGCCAAGATTTCATCGCCGATCGGCGGGACCACACCGGTGCGCGACGCCACCCAGCCCGTGCGGTGCGGCGAGTTGGAGCGGCCGTCGAGCGGCGTGTTGAAGCCGCCGAAATAGTTGATGTATTGGCGGTGCGGGATCAGCGCCTTGCATTCTTCGAGGAACTCTATTTCGCCGATATCCGTGCGGGGCTTCACCGCGTGGCCCGGCGTATGGCCCATGCCCCAGTACCACGTGCCGAAGCGCACCGGCATGGCGCCGCCGGCCGCCAGAGCCTCACCGTTGTCGTCCAGAAAGCAATCGAGGAACGGAAGCGCGACGGAGACGGCGCCGCCGCCCAGGATGCCGCGCAGCAGCGCGCGCCTGTTGCTCTGGCGCTTGAGGAGGATGCTCATGGCGCACCTTTTTGTGCAGGCTGATTGGCCGCGACACCGGTGGCGCGCGGCGCAATGGTGAAGAAGCTCTTGGAGGTCGCGATCCGGCGCAGAAGCGCGGGGTACCGATATCCGTCCGACGCGAAGCCTTCCTGCAGGAATGCGAGAACCGGCTGGTCTTCCCGCGTGGGCGTGCGGCCGACACTATAGGAGTACAGCTGGTTGACCACGCAGGACGTGGCGGCGGGATTTGTGCTCAGCGCCTTGGCGAAGCCGACGTCATCCTGAAATTTCGCGCCATCCAGTTCGCCGCTGGCGTCGATGGGTGCCCCATTCTCGTCCGCGCGGGATTGGCCCGCGCCGTCGAACTTCTCCATGGCGAGACCGATGGGATCGGTCAGCTTATGGCATCCGGCGCAGGCGGCCTGTTCCGTATGGATCGCAAGACGCTCCCGCGCCGTCTTCACCGGCGACTGCGGATCGTTGAACTTGGAGAAATCAACGTCCGCCGGCGGATCGGGGATCTTCTGGCACAACAGCAATTCCCGCACGGCCTTGCCGCGCAAGGTCGGCGAACTGCGACCCGGGTGGGCATGCAGAGCGGTGAACGCGATCTGCGACTGAATGCCGACGCGGGAATCGTTCTCCGGGAAATCGTACGGCGCCCAGCCTTCGGCATTGGGCGCATGCACGCGATACACCCGCGCCAGTGGGGCGCTCATGTACCAATGGCGTGTCGTGAAGAGGGTTCTGTAGTCCTCCTCGCGGGTGAGCAGCGTGTCGCGCAAGGTCAAAAGCAACTGCTCGGCGGCATCTTCGGCGACCGAGAGGTTGAACGCGGGATAGATGATCGAGTCTTTTTCAAGGGTGTCGAACTGGTCGAACGCCAGGGCATCCGCGAAAAAGCCGCGCAAGCCGCCTTCAAGGCGCACCGAGGCGAGCATGCGGTCGACCTGCCGCGCCAAGCCGGAGTCCGATTCAAGCTCGCCCTTCGCCGCCGCGTCCAACAAGGCGTCGTCCGGCGCGGTGTTCCACAGGAAGTAGCTCAGCCGCGTTGCCTTGGCGTAGGCGTCGAGGCGCAAGCCTCCGGGCTGAGCGGGATCCGGCTCCGTGGTGTCGATCAGATAGAGGAAGTTCGGAGAGATGAGCATGCCGGTCAGGGCGGAACCAAGGCCGAGGTAGAAGTCGCCGAGGGCCGCGGTCGCCGTGCGGGCGGCATCCATGCGCGTCTTCATCTCCGCGTCCGCGAGCGGACGCCGGAAAAGCGACTTGCCGCTGCGGGCAAAGAATTGCGCGGCGCAGGCTTCATCGAAAGTCTTCGCATCCGCCGGCCCACAGGCAACCAGCGTGCCACGGTGCTGCGGATCGACCACCTGCGCGGAGATGGACTTCGCCAGCTGGTGAATCTTCTCCATACCGGACGGCGTGATCGCGGCACTTTGCGCGCCCAGCGCCACCAGACCGCCGGTGCGCACCAGCGGCTCAAGCTTGCCGCCGATCTTGATGTCCGCGCCGAAAGCGTCCGCGATGCTGTTGCGGAACTGATCTTCCGTGAGGCGGCGCATGGCGGGCGGCGTTCCGGCGGTCTTCGGCTCCTCGGCACCGCATGACGCCAAGACCACGGCGATGCCGGCGGCCGCGAGACCGGCGCGGAGGGATTTAGTTAGATGCATTGACACGAAGCACTTCCGGTTTGCGCGCGGCGTCCGCGACCTTTTCCCCTTTCGGGTGATCGATGAAGGCGGCCACCGCATTGACGAGGAACGCCGACGAGATGCCGGTGCACTGTCCCGACGCATCCGGGTATCCGTCCGCGAGCTTGCGCAGGCCGTTGTAGAGCGCCGGACAGCTGTATTGGGCCACGGCTTGGAGATTGAGTCCGCCGATGTAGTCCCACAGCTGCTCGATATCGTAGTAGCCGGCGAATTCGCCCTTCGCCCGCTCGCCGTTCGGCTCGATCTCCAGGCGCAAGCTCAGGTCCCGGAATTTCTGATCGATATAGGTGTAGTTGCCGTAGAATGGCAGGCTGACATTCGCGGCCGGCTGCGTCGTCAGCACGCCTTTGACGATCTTGCCCTTCACGACACTGCCATAACGGGGCACGCCGTTGACGGCGTCGATCCGATAGGTGCCATAGGGCAACGCCTTGGCCGAACTGTCGAGCGGCGCGCGATCGATGGCGCGGTAGAACGCGACATCGACGTCGGCGTCGTTCTGGGTGTCGTCGACATTCCTGATCTCGACCAGAATCATGCCGAGCCCGTTGACCTTGCGCTGGTCGTTGGCGTTCAGCTCGACCAAGCCGAAGTGCTTACGCCACCCGTAGGTGCACCCCAGCAGGCGGTACATCTGATTGTCGACCGCGGGCGTGCCGTCGATGCCTTCGAATTTCTCATGGGCGCAGGATTTCGCGGTGGCGCGGCCGTCCGTGGTGCCGTCGAGATTGACGCCGTAGGAGACCTTCCCTTCGACCGCGAGCAGCGGCGGGTCGACGCCGGCCGTTGGAATCTGGCAGACGTTTTCGCCCTTGGCGCCCCGCCGCGTCGATGTGCCCGATCGGTCGAGTTGCTGGATCAGGCCATTGTCGGTGAACTTGCCGCGGTCGGCCTTCGAGAGCGCGCGCCACCAGATCTCGTCGTTCCCGGGGTTCAGACCCTCCGGGCACTCGTCCATGAAACGCGATTCATAGATCGCCGTGTCCCAGCTCGTGATGGCGAAGCCCAGCGTGCGGCCGCCATCGGCCGAGGAGGCAACGCTCGCAACGCAGCAGAGTGCCGCAAGCGAAGCACCCAAAGTACGAACGACGTCACCGCGTCTCATCAAAGAAGCCCTGCCAACGTGCGAAAGGCCCGCGGCGTCACGCGCATCCGCAGCCCTAAAACAATGTAAGACCGATCCAAGTCGCCCTTCCAATCGAAAGACTGAGAGTCCGATCAAACTCCCTTATCCCGGCGCAGCCGAGCTCTCGTAACATATTGATCTTTAATACTATTTCTGCCGGAGCCACCCTGGGCTCGCGGGCACGTTGAGCGCCCGGCGATCGACACGCACGCCGCCCTTGAACACCGCCTCGATGGCCTGAAAGTTCTTCGCCGCGCGCGTGGGATCGGCGCCCAGCAGCACCATATCGGCGACCTTTCCGGGTTCGATGGAACCGAGGTCGTTCTCCCTGCCCAAGTAGATCGCCCCATTGAGCGTTGCGATCCTCACGACATCCAGCAGCGGAATGCCCGCCTTCTGGAGAAGATCCAGTTCCATATGCAGGGATGCGCCCCAGGTGCGGTCCGTGCCAGCGGCGAGAATGCCGCCGGCGTCGTGGATCTTCTTGATGTTCTCCGCGAGGTACGGACCGAGGAAGGCGTTCTGGTCCGCCGAACCGCGGGGAACGCGCAGCTTTGGCGGCTCGACGGTTCTCTGTGTCTCCAGGATGCGCGGATCGACGGTGGCCTGGATCAGCGGATCATCCAGGAATGAGGAATCGCGGGCGAGCTGCACGAAGTAGGCGCGGATCGCCATGGTCGTGCTCAGGACGATGGGTGGCTTCGCGACGCGGGCGACCAGTGTGTCGTTGGACGGGTAGCGCATGGCGTGGGCGAAGACCGTGACGCCGCCGTCCAAGGCATCGTTGAAGTCTTCCTCCGTCGCGGCGTGAACCGTGGTCCGCACACCGAATTGCTTGCCGAGGGTGACGATGTTCTTCAGGAGCGCGACGGAGGGCGTGGGACTGAGCGGGACGAACACGCCTTGCCGGTCGATCAGCACTTTCTGCAGATCGGGCCGCCGCTGCTTGTAATAGGCCTCGAGCGCGGGCTTGGAAGTCTTCAAGTCGGCGATGACCATGGACGGCACGCCGTAACCACGGGAGCCGGGAACGGTCAGAAGGGCGCCGGCCGCGAAAATGCGCGGGCTGAGGAACTGTCCGGATCGCTCCTCTTCGCGGATGGGAAAAATGAAATCCGGCTCGTTGCCCGCATCAAACACGGCGGTGACGCCGCTGTAGAGATAGCCGTGCAGCGCGGCCACAGCCATCTGGCGATCGAAGGCGGGCTTGCCGTCGCGCATGAGGCCGCCGGCCAAGTGGATGTGTGTATCGATCAGACCCGGGATGAGGAACTTGCCGGTGCCGTCGATGACCTCAACGCCGGGTTCGTGAGCGATCGGGCCCGGAGAGACGGCGGCGATACGATCCCCTTTGACGAACACGGACGCACCGGAGATCGGCGCACGCCCGGTGCCGTCGATCAGCGTGACATTCTCGATAAGAATACTCGCCGCCTGCGTGCCGGAAGCGCCGACAAGAAGGCAGATCGTCGCCACGATCAGGACATTCACGATCCCATTCTCCGTCCCCAAAAGCGCTGCGCCATCCCCATGGAGTTCCACAGGGATGGCGCATTAAACAAGACGCTTAGGTTCTCTAGTACTTCACGGTCGCGCGGACACCGAAGGCCCGCAGACGCGGCAGTACCGACGTGGCACTGCCTTGCGTGACGCGCGCAGCGCTGATGGTGTAGATGCTCTGGAACGCGCGGCCCGAGCCCAGCCATTGCCGGTTATTGAAGACGTTGTTCACGTAGGTGTCGACGCGCACCTTCTCACTTTCCACCCCCAAGTGGAGGTTGACGTTGGTCTTGGGGCCGACCCAAGACTGGTTGATTTCATCGATGTAGATGCGGCCGGTGTAGGTCAAATCGCCGCGCAGGTACCAGCCCCAGTCGGCGTTGATCTCGTCATGGTAGTTGGTGGACAGGGTGGCCTGCTTGTCGGGGAAGCCGGTGACCTTCTTCCCGCTGGCGTCCTGGCTGCCGGCCAGCGTGATGGTCAGCGGCTGATACAGGTGAACGAACTTGCCCGTCACGTAGTCGAACGACGCGGACACGTCCCAGTTATCGTTGATCACGAAGCCGCCTTCGACCTCGAAACCCCAGTAATTGGCGACCTGGCCGAGCGTAGCGCCAATGGAGGAGCCCGGTAGGTTCGGGCCGCAGAGGTTGTTTGGACAGGTGATGGTCAGCGAGTTCTTCAGGTTGCTCCACTTCATATTGTAGCCGGCGATGGCGGCACGCCACCGGTCGCTGTCGTACTTCACGCCGAGTTCCAGGTTCCGCAGGGTTTCGGCGCCGACTGTGTCGGCATATCCCGGCGTCGCGCGAATCTGCGCTTGGATCGCCGGCGACAGAAGCGGAACGATCGAGTTCTGCGTGCCGGGCAGCTTGCCTTGGCCGAACGAGGCATAGGCCATCAAGCCGTCGCCGGACTTATAGGTGAGGATGGCGCGCGGCACGAAGGACTTGAACACCGTGGAGGTCTGGGTGGGCAGCTGATAGGAGCTCGTCACCCGCTCGCTGTTGTAGCGGCCTTCTAGATCGACAGCGATGTGGTCGGTGATTCCGTAGTGTAGCGCAAGGA
Source organism: Rhodospirillaceae bacterium (assembly GCA_965279655.1). Taxonomy (GTDB): domain Bacteria; phylum Pseudomonadota; class Alphaproteobacteria; order Rhodospirillales; family Rhodospirillaceae; genus SCTM01. The sequence goes on along the minus strand of OZ257255.1, from coordinate 439,941 downwards.
ATGCACCATAGCCTTTGAGGCGGGCTTGACTGGTAAATACCGCGGGCTCGAGGTAGCTGACGAGGCGGCTGACGGCATTGACGGACGGAAGGCCGCCGACGCCGGCGAGGCCGCCGAGTTCTCCCAGAGCGAAGTAGTTGGCGCCCGCGAGCCCTGTGAGCCGCTGGTTCGGATCCGACGTGACGCGGAATTCAGCACTTTCGCTGCTGAGGATGTTGGGCGAAATCACCCAGCCCTCGCCGCCGTCGCCGGAACTGGTCGACGCCGACATGCTCGAGACCTTGCTGGTCTCGTAGTTCGCGGCCAGCGTCCATTCGTTCGCAAGTTCGTACTCGACCTCAAAGGTCGTGCGCGCGTACTTGCCGTGCAGGCCGGCGTGATCGAGGTACGGCACGTCGTTGTAGTACGGCAGGCCGTTGCGGACGAGCGGGTTGGAGCGGTTGTTGTTGAGGATGTCGATCAGCAGGTTCGGGTTATTCGACTGCCGCCAGGAGTTGGTATTGAAGATCGTCGCCACGCTGATCGCGGAAAACGGCACGCCCGTGCTCCCGACGGTGGGGATCGCGCCGCACCAGTACGGATCGGTGCCGGTCTTACAGATCCGCGGCGCGCCGGCGAGCAGCGGATTGGACGAGTTCATGTTCACGGTGGTGCCGCGGGAATCGTCCTGCCAGTTGTCCCAGCGGCGAACGCGAATCGTGAGCGCATCGGTCGGCTTGAAGACGAGCTGCGCGTTGATGGTGTTTGTGCTTTCGTAACCGAGGCTGCCGCCGTCGGTGGTCTTGAAGTGCGAGCCCTTCACCGTGCGGCCGCCGCTGAGACGCACGAACAGTTTGTCGTCGACGAGCGGTGAATCGACGCTGCCGGTGAGCTGATAGGTGCCGCGCGTTTCCACGCCCACGGTCGCTTGCGCGGCGAAATGATCCGCCGGTTGCTTGGTGATGAAATTGATGGCGCCCGCGAAGGTCGAGCGGCCGAACAAGGCGCTCTGCGGCCCCTTGATCACTTCGACGCGCTCGACGTCGTCCATGGTCAAGGACTGCGCGCCGCCGAGCAGGAAGATGCCGTCCAGGAACACACCGCCCAACTGGAACAACGGGGCGTTGGAGCCGTTGGTCACCGCGCGAAAGCGGATGCCGGGCGAAAGGCGCATGGCTTGGAAGCTGGCCTGCTGGGTGTAGTAGAAGCCCGGCGTGAAGGCCGTGAGTTCGGTGATATCGCGGATATTGGCGCGCTCGATTTCCTTCGAGCTGACGCTGGTGATGGAGAGCGGCGCCTCGTAGAGATTTTCCTCGCGCTTGCGGGCCGTGACCACGATCTCTTCCAGGCCGGTTTGCGCCTGGGCAACGGCCCACGGCGCCACGGTCGAAAGCAGAGTCGCGGTGAAAAGCGCTGTCTTATTGAACTTCATCGTATTCCCCCTGTTGAACCTACGTCAGCGCCACGGACGGCATGTGCCCCGTGACGCCTCAAGTCGTGAAATGCTCCTGCAGCAGCGGCAGCGAGCGCACGCGCTTGCCGGTCGCCGCGAAAATGGCGTTGCAGATGGCCGGCGCGACCGGCGGCAGCGCCGGTTCCCCCAAGCCCGTGGGATGTTTGTGGGACGCCACGAAGTGCACCTCCACCTCCGGTGCATCCTTCATCTGCAGAAGTTCATAGCCGTCGAAATTGCCCTGGACGATGCGGCCGTTCTCCACATCGAGGCGCTGGCGCAGCACGACCGACACGGCGTCGATCACCGCGCCGACCACTTGATGCTCCGCACCGCGCGGGTTGATCACCAGACCGCAATCGATCGCGACCGTGATCTTGTGCACCGTGATCTTGTTGCGCGCACCCACGCTGACCTCTGCGATTTCGGCGGCATGGGTGTTGTGGCTGTAGTGATAGGCAAGGCCGAGCCCCCTGCCCGGCGGCAGCTTGCGGCCCCACCCCGCCTTCTCCGCGACCAGCTTCATCACGCCGACGGCGCGGCCGGTGTCGAGCGGGTCTTCCAGCATCCCGTGATTGACCGGCGGCGTCAGCAGGCGCGGTTCACCATAGAAATCGATCAGGAACTCAAGGTGATCGCGCCCGGCCGCTATCGCGAGTTCGTTGACGAAGGCTTGGACTGGGAATGTAAGCGCGTTCGAGCGCGGAGCGCGCAGGGAGCCGCGGGTCATTTCGAAGCGGGAGCCGCTTTGGGTGAATTGCAAATTCGGCACGAGCATGGCCGGAATGTCCGTCGGCCACGCGGCCCCGCCGCCGACCTTGCCGTCCTTATCGACTTGGAGCAGCGCATGATCGCGCCAGGCGACGACCTTGCCGTTCGCGTCCAATCCGGCGGTGAGTTGATGGAAGCTGCCGTTGCGGTAGTGATCGTGGCGCAGGTCGTCTTCCCGCGTCCAGGTCAGCTTCACGGGAATGCCGCCCGCTTGCTTGGAGATGGCGACCGCCTCGCACATCACGTCATTGATCAGGCCGCGACCGAAGGCGCCGCCATTACGCACCAGATGGATGAAGACCTTTTCCTTCGGCAGGCCCAGCAGCTTGGCAACAGCCTCGCGACCTTCCTCCGGCATCTGGGTCCGTGCCCAAATCTCGACACTGTCGCCCTTGAACCAGGCGGTGCAGTTCTGCGGCTCCATCGCCGCATGAGCGAGATAGGGAAGTTCATAGAAGGCTTCGACGACCTTCGCGGCGGATTTCAGCGCCTTGTCGACGTCGCCGTCCTCGCGGATCGTCTCCATCGGCTTGGCGTGCGTGTTGGCCTTCGCGTAGCGGCGCAAGGCGGTCCAGCTGGCGGTGGACGCCGTGGCCTCGTCCCAGGCGATCTGCAAGGCGCCCTTGGCTTTGAACGCCGACCAGGTTGTGTCGGCGACGATCGCCACACCGGAGGCAACTTCGCGCGGGTCGCCGTTGCCTTTAACGACGAAGGCCTGCTTCACGCCGGGCAGCTTGCGGATAGCATCGAGATTGGCGGACTTCACCGTGCCGCCGACGGCGGGACACTTCTCGAACGCGGCGTAAAGCATACCGGGCAGAACGACATCGATAGCGTAGAGCGGTTCGCCGGCGACGATCCTCTCAATATCCACGTCCTGACGGGACGTGCCGATGAGCTTGAATGTGTCCACGCTCTTCAGTGGAACCTTGGCCGGATCGGGCAGCGGGAGTTTCGCCGCGGCTTCCGCCAGGTCCGCATAGCGCAGTGTGCGTCCCGAGGCGGCGTGGCTGACCTTGCTGTCGGCGGTGGAGCAGTCGCTTGGGCTGACTTTCCATTTCTGCGCCGCGGCGCTCACCAACATGGCGCGAGCGACGGCGCCGGCCTGGCGCAGCTGGGTGAAGCACTTGCGGATGCCATTCGAGCCGCCCGAGGTCTGGCGGCCGTAGGTGCCGGCGTCGACGGGCGCCATCTCGATCGCCACGTCGGACCAGGCCGCGTCGAGTTCTTCCGCGATGATCATCGGGAAGCTGGTCTTCACGCCCTGCCCCAGTTCCTGCGCCTGGGCGTAGATCAGGATGCGGCCGTCCGGCGTGATCCGGACGTGGGCGCTGAGTGTTGGAGCGCTCAGGGTGGACAGCGCGGGATCGGCCGCAGCGGCGTCGAGATTGATGCCAAGAATAAGGCCGCTGCCCGCGGCCCCGGCGATCTTGAACAGGCGGCGACGGTCGAGCGTGGGCGACGGGGCGGATTCAGGCGTGTATTCAGGCGCGTAGTCCGCGCCATGCCCCTCCGCTATCCCCTTGTAATGCGTCGCCAAGACGGTAGCCCCACCCGACCATGATGCTCACGGACATTCGTCACTCAGCATGACTCGCGAGGGAACACCTTCAATTGCAAATGGGCTTTCCTCATATGCAAAGCACGCCCGCCGGTATGTCACACCGTTATTGTCTCAGACCTGCGCAACTGGAAGTACCCCATTTGGGGGACCTCCCTTGCCTCCGTATCAGACCGAGAACCCCGACTTGATCAGCGGCAGGGAACGCACGCGTTTGCCGGTGGCTGCGAAAATCGCGTTGCCGATGGCCGGGGCGAGCGGCGGCAAGGCCGGCTCGCCCAAGCCCGTCGGCGGCAGGTCGGACGGTACGAAGTGGACCTCGACCTCCGGCGCGTCCTTCATTTCGAGGAGGCGATAGGAATCGAAGTTGGTCTGCTGGATGCGGCCGTTCTCGATATCCATATGCTGGCGCAGCATGGCCGAGAAGCCGTCGATCACTGAGCCTTGGACCTGATACTCCCCGCCGGCGGGATTGACGACCAGACCGCAATCGATCGCGACCGTGATCTTGTGCACCGTGAGCTTGTTGTTCGCGTCGACGCTGACATCGGCGATCTCGGCCGCGTAGGTGTTGTGGGCATGATTGAAGGCGAGGCCGAGCCCGCGGCCCGGCGGCATCTTGCGTCCCCACCCGGCCTTTTCCGCCACGAGCTTCAGGGCCGCGACCATGCGCCCGGTGTCGAGCGGATCGTCATGGTAGTTGTGGCTGGGATTGAAAGCCGGCGGAAGCTCGCGCGGCTCGCCCAGAAAATCGATCAGGAACTCGAGATGATCGCGGCCGGCCGCCGTGGAGAGTTCGTGCAGGAATGAGTGGATGGGGAAGCAGATCGCGTTGCAGCGCGGCGCACGCCAGGCGCCGATAAGTGTGTCGAACCGCGAACCGCTTTCGAGCAATTGCAAATTCGGAATAATCGCGGCGGGAAGATCGGTGGGCCATGAGGCCCCACCGGAAACCTTGCCGTCCTTGCCGGCGCCCAGAAGCGCGTGATCGCGCCAAGCGATGACCTTGCCTTTGGCATCGAGGCCTGCCGTGAGGTGATGAAAGCCGCCGGCGCGGAAGTGGTCGTGACGCATATCGTCTTCGCGCGTCCACATCAGCTTGATGGGAATGCCGCCGGCTTCCTTGGAGATAGTTGCGGCCTCGCACAGGATCTCGTTGAACAAGCCACGCCCGAAGTTGCCGCCGCAGCGGGCCTGATAGAACGTGACCTGCTCGGGCGCCAGCCCAAGGAGTTTCGCGACGGCGCGCTGGCCTTCCTGGGGCATCTGGGTGCTGCCCCAAATGTCGGCGGCATCAGCCTTCACCCACGCGACGGCGTTGCGCGGTTCCATCGCCGCGTGGGCCAGGAACGGATGTTCGTAGAACGCCTCGAGGACCTTTGCCGCACCCTTCAGCGCCGTGTCGACATCGCCGTCATTGCGCGTCACCTGCATGGGCTTGGCGTGGGTATTCGCCTGAGCGTAACGCCTCAGCGCTGTCCAGCTGTCCTTGGCGGCGTCGGTCTCATCCCATTCGATCTGCAACGCGGCCTTGGCTTTCAATGCCGACCAGGTGTTCTCGGCGACGATCGCCACACCCGGCTGCACTTCGCTGGCGTTGCCATTGCCCTTGAGGATGAAGGCGTGTTTGACGCCCGGCAGCTTGCGGATCTGGTCCAGGTTCGCCGACTTCACGCGGCCGCCGAGCGCGGGGCACTTCTCGACCACGGCGTACAGCATGCCCGGCAGGACGGTATCCATGACGAACAACGGTTCGCCGGCGACGATCTTGGGCGTATCGACGCTGCTGACGGGGGTTCCAATAATCTTGAACTGGTCGCGTGTCTTGAGCGGCACGGCTTTCGGATCTGGCATCGGCAGCTTCGCCGCGGCTTCTGCCAGCGACGCGTATGTGAGCGCGCGGCCCGAGGCGCGGTGGAGGACCTTGCTGTTCTCCGTCGCGCACGCGTCGGCGGGCACGTTCCATTTCCGCGCGGCGGCGGCGACAAGCATGGCGCGTACCGCCGCGCCGGCTTGCCGCAACTCGGTGAAGCAAAGGTGGATGCCGTTCGAGCCACCGGAGGTCTGCCGACCATAGGTCTTGGCGTCGATGGGGGAGAATTCGATGGCCACGTCGGACCATGCCGCATCGAGTTCGTCGGCGATGATCATCGGAAACGAGGTCTTCACGCCTTGGCCGAATTCGGGCGCCTTCGCGTAGATCAGGATGCGGCCCTCGGGGGAGATTCGGATGTAGGCGCTCAGCGTGAAGGGAGCCGCACCGGCCGCCGCGGCGATATTGATGTCGAGCCCCAAGACGAGGCCGCTGCCGGCGCCCGCGACAATTCGGAACAAGCTCCGCCGATCAAGGGCGGGCAAGACTGGGAGTTCCGGAGCACATTCAGCCATGAAGACCATTCCCAGCCCAATCATGAGGCGCAAGATCGCAGCCGAGCATGATCCTCGGACAAGGGCCCGCAACTGCCAAAGAGGCCCGGCGGTATGTTACTCCGTTATGGAGGCGAGCAAAGGTCTGGAGGGCTACCGCTTGGGGGGCGTCGAGGGCGCGGCTGCGACGGTGCTGAATTTGGCAACATAAGCAGAGACCTGGGCGATCTCCTCCCCACTCAGCACGCCGCGGAGCGGCTGCATTTGGCCGCGTCCGTGCTCAATGATCGTGCCGATTTTGGCGGGATCGCCTTCCTTGCGCAGCGGCAGGCCGCGCTCCGTTCCTTCACCAGAAAGGCCGTGACAGCTGGCGCAGGTTTGCGTGTAGAGCGTGGCGACGTCGCGCCGATCCGGCGCCGCTTCAGATTCGAGGATCACGACTTCCTCGATCGCCGTGTAGAGATTGTCCTGCAGGGCAATCCTGCGCCAGGTATCCCCAACCCCCACCTCGGTCACCACTTTCCCGAGTTTCAAGCCGAGCTTGCCCTGCACCAGATAACCCACCATGTCCGTTCCGCCGTGCGGAATGTAGGCCCGGCCCTTCGGGATGGTGATGCGGCGAAACCCCGCGCGCCCCCCCAGCGGAAAATCCTCGAATTGGATGATGAGCGCATTGGCCGGGGCCAGCGCAACGTCCGCTCCGCTTTTGACGACCGGCTTGCCGTCGACGCGATAGAACGCGGTCCGCTGCTTCGGGACGTCGGCGGATCGGACGACAGGCGCGGTGGAGTCAACGGTGACCGGCGCGGGCCGGTTCGCCGGCGCTTGCGCGAACGCGCACATGCCGCCGCAAACCATGAGTCCGAAAGTCATCGTGGCGAATTTCACGAGCGTCTCCCCGGCAGAACGGCTTCGGCCCGAGGGTGCAACCTGTTCGCGGGGCGCCGCAAGGATATTCGCGCCTGTCTCGGGAACGACAAATCTGAGGATCATGGCCGCGATGGACTCGCAGGCTGGATTTAGTCGCCAGGGAGATGGTGAAGACCGCTGGGGACACGCTGCCAAAGCGACGCGTCCCCAGCGGAAACCGCTAGAACTTGTAGGCAGCCCTGATGCCGAATTGGCGTCGGTTCGCCAGATCTCCGGTGATCGCGTAGGCGGACCGTGTGGTTACCGCACCCGCGGGCGAGACGTTCACCACCGTCTGACTGGTGCGCTCGACGGAGTTCGGGATGAGGTTGTCGAAAACATTCTTCCCGAACAGCGTGAGCGTGAGGTCGCCGGACTCGATGCCCACCTGCATGTTCACCGTCGTCTTCGCGGCCGAATACGCCAGGTTCCACAGGTAATCGTAACGCCGGCCGGTGAAGGTCGCATCGGCACTTACGAACCACTCGTAGGTCTCGTTGAGCGGGGCGCGATAGGACGTCGTCAACGTGGCGTTCCAGCGTGCCACGCGAGGCTCGACCTTGTCACCGATGTCGTAGGTGCCGAACAGGTCGTTGTACACCTCGTCCCTGAACTTATCGAACTTGTTGTCGAGGATGGAGCCGGAGGCGCCGACGGTCCATTCATCGGTAAGTTGCGCCTGCACCACGGCTTCGAGGCCGATATTGCGCGCGTTGCCGTTGCTGACCAGCGACCCGCCGAAAGATTCACGATCGACGCCAGTCAACGTCGCATCGATGACACCGTTGCCGTTGAAGTCATAAGACACCAGCACGCGCCCTTGCTTCCCCTTCCACTTGATCATGTACGCGGCGAGATTGAATGTGACGCGGTTGTCCCAAAGCCTCGTCTTGGCGCCGACTTCGTATGTCCACGCCGTTTCCTCGGGCGCGACATACTCCAACCGAAAGAGATCCCTGAGAACCTGTTGGCGCGCAGGGGTCGTCTGCGATACTTGCACGTTCGCTTGCGTTGGCTTGTTACCTTTCGCAGCGTTGAAGTAGAAGGTGAGGTCGTCGGTCGGCTTGTAGTCGAGAATAAAGCGCGGCAGAAACGACTTCGTCACGAGGATCAGCGGCAGGCCGCCGACCTGAATGGTGTCCTGCTGGTCGCGCTGCCAGCGGGCTTCGACCGAGAAGTTCAGCTGATCGGTGATGTTGTAGTTTGCCGAACCGAAGACGGAGTGGTTCTTGATTTGTCCGCCGCGAGGCACCGGGGGACCGAAGAACCCAGGTTGCCGTATCCCGCGCAGGACATCCGGGTCCCGAGGGCCAGCAACGAACAGCGAGCTGAAGATGCGGTCCTGATAGAAGTACGACCCGCCGAAGCTATAGCCAAGCCGCCGCCCCGTCGGTGAGGTGATGCGAAGTTCCTGGCTCCAGACCGACGTGTCGGAATCTTGCCAGTTGTACTGCTGGTCGATGGAGCTGTGATCGGAGTCCAGAGCGACGAGATACTTTTCCTTCGAGTAACCGGTCAAGCTCGACAGGGTGTGTTCGCCGAAGATGTCCCAATCGATCATCACCGAGCCGTGCCAAAAGCTGCGCTCAAGGCCGTCCTTGAAATCCGGGTGACCGAGGGCGGTTTTGGCGGCCTGCGGAAAGCGTCCGTTCAAGGCGATCGCGTTCGGGTTGAAGTTCGCCGCGCCGCAATAATACGTGGTCAGACCGCCGCGATTCGTGCCGCCGAACGGACCGCAGTTGTGTTGCGACGCACCGATCAACTGGCGTCGCGCGATCCCGTCCCGTGTCTTGACATAGTTGACGCGTCCGCTGACCCGCAACGTATCGCTCGGCGTGAAGACGAGGCGCGCGGACGTAAACAAATCCTTCTGCTTGCCGATACGGCCATCGCCGGTTTGGTTCTTATAGTCGCCGCCGAAGGTGTGGCCGCTCACAAATAGCGTGCCCTTCAGCTTATCCGCGACAAGCGGGCCGCTCAGGTTGGCGCTCAGCTTGTACTCTTTGTACATCGCGGCCTCGGCCTTGATCCTGCCGGTGAACGTATCGGTCGGCTCGTTGGAGATCAGGTTGATGGCACCGGAGAACGTCGCGCGGCCGAACATCGCGCTTTGCGGGCCCTTGATGACCTCGGCGCGGCCCAGATCTTCCAGCGACACCGAAGGGATCGCACCGGGGTAGTACACGCCGTCGATGAACAGCGAGGCGTTCTCGGTCGTCGGATCGAGGATATTTGCGTTGTTCATCCCACGGAACGTGATCTGTCCGTAGGCGCGGTTGCCGAAGGAAAAGAAGCTCATGCCCGGCGTGAACAACTGCAGGTCCTGCAGGTTGTTGATACCGTGCTCCTCCATCTGCATACCGGTGAAGGCCGTGATCGACAGCGGAGCCGTTTGCAGGCTCTCGGAGGTCTTGCGGGCCGTAACCGTGATCTCTTCGAGTTGAGCGAAAGCCGGAAGCGGCGCCACCACCAAGCAGCACGCGGTGACCGCGAGTTTCGAACGGAAATTCATTTTCTTGCCCCGATAGTTTGATTGAGATTGCGACGACAGAAGTTCGCGAGGCCCCCCTCAAGGCACGCGACGTGACTCTTGTTTGATCTCAGCGGGATCCATCCGCTTGGTCACTCCTTGGCAACTTGCTGCGTGCGGCAAACCTGGCGCCCGTCTTTCCGGTTCCGACCCTAATTGATTTTGGACGGATCCATCCGCTCTGTCTTACCCATCGGCAAGGCACTGCTGGCCACGAACTTCGCGCCGTGCTTCTGATCCCATTCATGGATCGTGCCAGATTCCTGGCGGAGGAAGTCGCCGGCATAGGCCTGATAGGTTTCGCCACCCTGCTGGTATTGAACGTGCCCCTCGAAGATATAGATGTAGTTGTCCATTGAACCGGTCGACGGGGGAGAAATCTTGTTCGGGAACATCTGCGCAAAGCGAACGGTGTTTCCCGGAAACACGTAGCGTCTGACGATCGTGTCGTCGGGCTTTCTATCGGCGGGCGGGGTCGGCGTAGCGGCCTGGGCACCATACGTGGCACCGCGCGCGCCATAGAACGCGCTCTCTGCACGAACCACAGTTGGTTTCAGGTCCTCGGTGCTGGGGGGACTAATCACATAGGCCACGACCAGAGTGTCCTCTGGGGCACCGGCGTTGCGCAGCGTACCGGACAGCCCGGCGCCGACGTCCTTTTCCTTGAGCGTCGTCGGCGTGCCGCTCACGTTCGCTTGCAAGGAGCCCTTGTAGACGAAGAGGTGCGTTTCGTCGGACAGGTTGTAGAGTACGCCGCCGCCGGCCTTGGTGAATTCCAGGACCTTCACGGTGGCGGTGGGCCACTTGACGGTCTTCACCGTGTACTTCGCGGCATTGCTCGGCGCCTTTGCGACGGCGTCCTTACCGACGACCACAGTTACCTTGCCACCCGCCTCCCATGCCGCGTAGGGCACGGCCTCAAGCGTCTTGCCGTCACGCCAGTACTTCGGTTCGGCGGCCTTTGCCGGCGCGGCGATGACCGGCAGCGCGGCAAGAGCGACCAAAATACATGCGCTTAAGATTTGACGAAGCATGGCTGTCCCCTTCGATGTCGTGCGGTAAACGCGGCCGTCAGTTCCTCTTATGCGTGCTTTCCATATCGTCTGCAGAACGCGGGAGCGTCGCAGCCTGCTTAGAATTTCGTCGACAGACGAAGCCCGTAGCTTGCCTTGTCCGCCAGACTGAGCGTGATGGTATTGCCCCCGGTGAGGTTATCCGTCGCCTTCGCGAATGCCGACGGACTGCGATTGTCCGTGATGTTCGTCCCATAGACTTCGAAGCGCGTGTTGCCGCGCTCCAGGCCTACGCGCATGTTGATGGTCGACCGCGGAACCAGCCAAGCCACGTTGGCCTCGGTGTCGTAGATCTTGCCGGTATAGATGTAGTCCACGCGGATGTAGCCGTCGGTGTCATCAAACACCGGCCGCTGATAGGTCCCCGACAAGGTGCCCTTCACCTTGGGATAGGTCGGGAGTTGAGTTCCGACCGGAGTCCGATTGCCGGTGATGGTGATGCAATCCGTGCAGAACGTCTTGACCACCTCGGATCCCGCGATGCTGAGGGTTCCTTCGAGGGTCAATTCCGGGGCGATCCGGCCTTCAACCTCGAGTTCGAACCCCTTCAGCCGCACCTCACCGCCGCCGCTGATGATCGGCTGCGTCCTGTCAAATGTACCGTCCGGACGCAGCAGCGAGATCTGATTGTTCAGGTGACGGTTTTTCCAATACCCATAGTAAATGTCGGCCAGGATGCGGAGCCGGCCATCAAGGAAGAGGCCCTTCACGCCGAGTTCACCCATCCGCATTCTCTCTTCCGGCACCGAGACGGCCACCCCGGTGGCCGCGACGATCTGAGCTTGCTGGAACGGAGTCAGGGAGAAGAACGACGTATTGAACTCGCCCGGCCGGGTGCCTTCGGCGTAGGAGCCATAGATCGTCAGATCGCTGGTCGGCTGATATTGGACGCTGACGCGCGGGGTGAACGCCTTGAACGTGTCGTGCGCAACAACGGCGCCGAAATTCGCCTCGCTATGCAGCGTGTCCCACTGATACCGAGCCTCGCCGGTGATCGAGAACCCGCCGCCGAGTTCATAGCTCATCGAGCCGAAGACACCGATCGTACGGGCGTAGAATGGAGCGCTGCTGGCCGGATTCCCTGGGGCCAAGCCGGTGATCTGGAACGAGGACAGGGAGGCCAGGTTCTCGAGGTACAGGTAGTTGGTTCCGGCCATCCACTTGAAGCGGTCTGACCGTGGCGATGTCAGCCGCACTTCCGCGGTATGATCGCTCTCATTCGCTCCGTTGTAGGCCGTTCGTGAGTAATACGGCAGAACGTTCGCGATGCGTCCAAAGTTTGCATTGGGCACATTCCGCGTGTCGCGGAACACCGTATCCGTCAGGAAGTACCAGGTGCTCTTGTCGTAGGCGGCGTTGCCCGAGAGCACGTAGTCATTCTGCAAGGTGTAATCGAGATATATGTGCGCTTGCCGCGCATCGCGCTTCAATCCGAAATGAGTCAGGAAATCCGCCCCGTTCGCGGCCGTCGGCGAGGTGAACAGGGCCTGATAAGCGGCCGCGCTGATGACAGTGTTCTGCACCCGCGTGTTCTCCGGCGCCACACTGATCGGTCCGCAGATGTAGTTGCGCACGGTCGTCGGCGCCGCGCCGGCGTTGCAGTTAAAGCCGTTGTCGGCGTTGTACGCAGCGTTCGACGGCGGACCGTCATCGTCGCGCCAAATGTTCACGAACGCTTTCACCTTCAACTGATCCGTCGGCGTTGCCGCAAACGTGACAGAAATCGATTTCGTATCGCGGCCGCCCAGCTTCCGATCCTGCGGCCACATGATGTTCGTGTACTGGCCACCCGTATGGTAGGCGTGGCCGGAAATGCGCACCGAGAGTTTGTCGTCGACGATCGGCCCTTCCGCCGCGAGATAGATATCCGTCGTACCCCACGACGCCACGGTGAGATCGGCACTGGCGGCATATTCGTTCCCCGGGGAACGCGTGATGTAGTTGAGCGCGCCGGAAAAGGTCGCGCGTCCGAAGTACGCGCTTTGCGGACCTTTCACGACTTCCACCCGTTCGATGTTGGTAATGCCTTCGACGTTGCCGCCGGCAATCGGAGACCCGTCGACAAAGACCGTGGCCGCCTGCCGGAAGAATTGCGGCGACGCGGGATTGATGCCGCGAACGGTGAATACCTTGAACCCGCGATCGTTTCGGTTGCCCGACTGATTCTGAAACGAAAAACCGGGTGTGTAGGTCGCGACGTCGACCAGCGGATCTCGGATTCCGCGGTTCTGGATCGCTTCGGCCGATATCGCGGTTACGGCCACCGGAACGGCCATCACCGACTCAGCCGATTTACGGGCTGTGACGGTTATTTCCTCCAACCTGAACTCATCGGCGGCCAATGCCGCGGGCGATTGGATGGCCGTCGATACGGCGAGAATGGCGATTGATGAAAGGAACCGGCCGCGCAACATGATACTTCCCCCGCCTGATCTCGCGCCACTATGCGGTTGAGTACCTATAGAATTCAAATCGAAACAATGGACGGGCGATCAACTTCACCTATGACTTGCCACATACCCCGCTCAACCATCCGTACGCGCAAATTCGGACGCATTACGGAATCGCATGGGGCATCACCACTTGAGATGCTTGTCCAGGAAGTTCCAGATTACGTCATAGGCGGCCATTGATTCCGGGATGCCCGGGATGAAGGCAAAGAAGCCGTGCCCCATACCTTCTTGCACAAAAAGCTGCGCGTCGGCGCCGGCCTTGAGGAGGGCGGCATGGGTCGTGATGGCGTTGCTCATCGCCATGTCACGCGTGCCGGTGACGATCAGTGTCGGGGGAAATTTGGCCAGCACCTCAGGATGAATGCCCGGGGTCACCATCGGGTCTTTCTGATCGATGCCGCCGAAATAGCCCGTCGGTAAGCTGGACGGCGCATCGGAGGGCCGCGGTGGGACGGCGCGGGCGTTGAGGATCCCCATCGTGGTATTGGAATCGCCGCCAAACCAGAAGGTATCCATCGCGCCGGAACACTGGATCGAGGCGGCGCCCGGTGTCGGCAGTTTCTTCTTCTGAAACCACGCCAAGCTCTGCGCCACGAGCGTGCCGCCCGCAGAACAGCCGTAGAGGCCGACATTGGCCGGTTTCGTGCTCTTCAGCACGTGGCGATAGACCGTTTCCATCTCCTCGCTGGCCTTCGGAAATTTTGCTTCAGGCCCCATGCTGTAATCGACCGCGATCACCTTGATCTTGCCGCGACCCGAGACCGGCACACCTTCAAGCTTCGCGCTCTCGGCCCCGCCGTAGACGAAGCCGCCCTGGTGCGCGCTGATGAGCACGCGATTTCTATTGCGGGGATCGATGCCATCCTTGGGTGTGATGATCAGGACGTGCACACCGTCGATGGTCGCATCCTCGATGTTCGACGGAAATATCTTCAGCCAGGCGTCGAGGGTCACTTTCGCATTCATCTCGCCGCGCGCGCGGATCGCCTTCACGTCGCCGCCCGCCATCGGCGCGCTGGAGGGTTCCTTGATGAGCCGTTCCGCGACGGCCGCCCTTCCCTCCGGGCTCAGGAAATTCGAGACCGGCGCCGATGCCACGTACCCGCGGACTGTTCCGTCCGGATCGATGGACATCGTGGACGCCTGCTGGGCGAGGCCGGGCGTGCCGCCGGCGATGCACAGGAGCATGGCCATGGCGGCCCTCGCTGTGACGCGAATTGCAGACATTCCGTACCTTTCAATCTTGGCTAGGGCGCCGGCGCTGACCGCAGGCGCTTGAGCTGACCGCGGAGCTCGCCGTCCTTGTATTTCGTCGTGAAGATATTCACGTACATCCGGCCCGAGAGAAGAAATTGAAGCAAGCCATCGTTCAAAGTTGTCGACCCTTGAAGGGGGCTTGCAACGCCCTTTGCACCGACGTCGATCAACACGCCGGCATTCGTACCGATAAGTTGCGGACCGTGGACACGCACCGCGGTGACCGGCGAGGTCAGGCCCGAATACGTAATCACCCAGCTGAATTTGAGGGTTTCGCGCTCAAGCACGAAGTCGGCGCGGCCTTTACCGGGGCTCTCCGTCGGGGAGGTTTCATCGTCCGCCGACAAGTCGGTCCCGAACTTGATCGGCGCCGTTTCTTCGGCGTCTTCGGCCTCTGCCACGGAAGGCAGCACAAATGCCGCGACGGAAAGCATTTCAAGCACGCGGCGGCGACGAACAACGGACTGAATGCGATGGGTCAACCTCACCTCTCCATGCCTTCCATGATTCGACCGGAACGTGTGAGCGTGTGCCAAGCGCGGGTGAAGAAACGGGTTCCGGCGATCTCGCCGGGCTCCGTGTCTCGCGTGTGGGTGAATAAGAGTTCGCCCCGATAAGCCCACTGGCTCAGGCCATCGAAACCTTTCTGGATCGTCCAATTGCCGACGGGCTTCGCATCGGGAGCCGCGACGATCGGCCGCCAGAATGCCCGGATGCAGTCGGCATCGCAGGCATTCAACGGGCTTCCATATTGGCCACCCTTCGCGTTTTCGATATAGGCGTAGACGGTGAAGCCGGAGGCATCAGCCACCAACTCACCCCCATCCGTGGGCTGGTACGTCGCCCACGCCGGCAGAGGCGGTGGCGGTTCAACCACGGCTGCATGCCAGACGCGATCCGGGGCCCCATCGGGAGATTTGGCGGATCCGGCGCGGAGGTACAGCGGCCTGTGTTGGTACACCCACTGCCGCAGTCCGTCGTCACGGACAGCGATGGACCAGCCTCCGGTCGCGAGGGCGGCCAAAGGAGCGATCAACGGTTTCCAGCCTTCGAGGCAAGACTTCGCACACGCCGACTTGAACGTGGCCAAGGATTTCCCAGAGGTCTCCAGCTTGTCTTCGTCGTTGACGTAAAGCATCCGACCTTGCGCGTCGGTCAGGAAGCGGCCGTCGATACCGCGGCCGATCACGATCCCCGGCGGCGTTGCCATGTCCTGCCGCGCGATGCGCCAAGCGTCAGCGACACCATCGCCAAATGTCGTTCCCGGAGCCGGATCCTTCGCATAGCGATACAGAGGCATGCCGCGATGGGCGAGTTGCTTGGTCCCGTCGTTGCGCTCAACCAGCGACCAATCGGCGGAGCCCGCAATGCCCGTATCGGCTGTAGCGACAACCGGTGGCCACGTGGTCGCACAGGGACCAATGCATGTGGATTGACCGGGCTTGTCCCTTTCATAGATGTAGAGCGACATGCCCTTCGGGTCGGTGAACACCCAGCCCGCGCCGACTCTCTTCGCGGCAATTGCCGCCGGCGTTTCCGCCGCACGCGCCGCCGTCAGCTGCCCGAACAAGGCAACAGCAGACAGAGCTATAATCCACTTCATCAACATGATCGGCGCGTCATCCAAATCGGCAACGTCAAACCAGGATTTCACCAATAGGCTTGGTCACGCGCAGGGATTTCGCACCCCAAGCATCGATATTCAGGCCCATCGCCCGCATGCAGGTGAGGCCGACGCGGGTGACGGGATCGCCGCTTCCGGGCACATGCAGACCGGACTTGATACGCCCCCCTGCCCTGCCAACCGTCATGAGCGGAATGTTGTCGACGGAATGGATTCTCGCGTAGCTGGTCTCGGAGCCGGCAAAGATGAGCATGTTGTCCAACAGGGTTCCGGCACCTTCGCGAACTTTGGCGAATGCATCGATGAACCCGGCGAAAGCTTCCATGCTCTTGCAGTTGAACCAGAACGCGGTGGGCTGATACCCGAGCTTCACGTCGGTCGGTTCCTCGTGGGTCAACGTGTGGTGAGTGTAGGTTTCCCCCGCACGCCGTAAGCGCGAAAAGTTGTCGCTGTAAACAAGGTTGATGACCTTGGTCTGGTTGCACGCAATCGCCATGACCAGAATATCGGTCATGATCCTGTGCGTCTCCAGAACCGCGTCGATCTCGACACTGTTGGCGCGGCGATTTGCAACCGCATCCATATCGGCCGGCGCACGCGGAACTTTGCAGTTGGCGTTCGCTGGCGGTTTTTCGAGCTGTAGTGCGAGCTGGTTCTCGACCTGCCGGATCGAGGTGAAATATTCGTCGAGGCGGGCCTGATCGACCGCGCCAAGGGATTTGATCAGCGCCTTGCTTTCTTCGTCCACGCCCGACAGCACGCTCTTTAAGGCCAAGACCTTCGGGTCTGGCTTGAACTCGCCGCTGTTTGGATCGACGAAGCCCGGACCGAACAAGCGCGCATAGAGCGCGGCCGGCGATATCTCCGCGGCCGCCCTGCCGAAGGTACTGCGCGCGCTATAGAGGTTGGCCGGGTTTCCGGTGCTGGTCGCATCGATCGTGCGGAAGCGCGTTCCGCCGCCAATGGCATCGGCGATCAGAAGATCAAGCGTGGGCGACACGATCTCATCGCCCGAAGGCGGAACGGCCCCAGTGCGGGTCGCCACCCACCCTGTCTTGTGGACCGCATTCGAGCGTCCATCGAGCGGCGTATTGAATCCGCTGAAATAGTTGATGTGCTGCCGGTGGGGAATGAGCGCCTTGCACTCTTCGAGGAACTCAATCTCGCCCACGCTGGCGCGGTCCTTGATCGCGTATCCCGGCGTGTGGCCCATGCCCCAGTACCAGGTCCCGAAACGGACCGGGATCGCGCCGCCCGCGGCCAGGGCCTCTCCGTTATCGTCCAAGAAGCAGTCAAGGAACGGCAGTGCGACAGAAACCGCGCTGCCGCCAACGAAACCGCGCAGAACCGAACGCCGCGTCCGCGCGCGCTTAATAAGTATGCTCATGGAGCACCTGATTGTTCGGAAGAGATGACGGCTGCCACACGCGGGGCGCGGGGAGCCACGGCAAAGAAGGCCTTGGACGTCGCGATACGCCGCAGAAGATCACGGTACCGGTAGCCATCGGACGCAAAGCCCTCCTGCAGGAACGTCAGGACGGCCTGGTCGTCTTTGGTCGGGGTACGGCCGACCCCGTAGGAGAATAGCCGGTGGACGGCACATGAGGGGATCGCGGGATTCGTGCTCAGCGCCTTCGCGAAGCCCACGGCATCGCCGAACTTCGCTCCATCCAGATCGCCGCTCGGATCGATCGGCTCGCCCTGCTCGGTCGGACGGAACTGGCCGGCTCCGTCGAATTTCTCCATCGCGAGCCCGATCGGGTCGGTGAGCTTGTGACATCCGGCGCAGGCCGGCTGTTCGGTATGAGCTGCCAAGCGCAGCCGCGCGGTCTTCAGCGGCGACTGAGGATCGGTGAATTTACTGAAATCGACGTCGCCCGGCGGATCGGGAATCTTTTGGCACAGCAGGAGTTCCCGTACCGCCTTTCCGCGCAGCGTCGGCGAGCTGCGCCCCGGATGCGAGTGCAATGCGGTGAACCCAAGTTGTGACTGAATCCCGATGCGCTGATCGTCCTCGGCAATCTCATAGGGCGCCCATCCCTCCGCATTCGGCGCTTGTACACGATATACCGGCGACAGGGCATTGCTCATATAGAGACGGCGGGTGGTGAAGAGGTTCCTGTAGTCCTCGTTGCGTACGATTAACGTGTCCTGAAGGGTCAGGAGGATTTGCTCCGCGGCATCATCGGCGACCGATAGGTTGAAAGTCGGATAGATAATCGAGTCTTTCTCGAGGGTGTCGAATGCCTCGAACGCGAGGGCATCCCTGAAAAATCCGCGCAGGCCGTTCTCGAGACGAACGGAAGCGAGCATCCGATCAACTTGCCGTTCGAGACCGGCGCCGGTGTGAAGGTCGCCTCGCCCCGCGGCTTCCAGCAACGCATCGTCGGGGGCGGAGTTCCAGAGGAAGTAGCTCAATCGCGTGGCTTTGGCGTATCCATCCAGGCGCAAGCCTTCGGGATTTGCGGGATCCGGCTCGGTCGTGTCGATCAGATAGAGGAAGTTCGGCGACACCAGCATTCCGGTCAGCGAGTAGGCCAGACCCTGGTAGAAATCTCCGAGGGTTGCGGTGGCCGTCTGGGCGGTGGCGAGGCGCGCCTTGGCCTCGGCTTTCGTCAGCGGACGGCGATAGAGCCACTGGCCGGCGCGCTCGAAGAAACGGGATGCGCACCCCTCGTCGAAGACTTTCGCATCGACGATGTCGCACGCGATGAATGTCGGTCGGTGCTGCTCATCGACAACTTGCGCGGCGATCGCCTGCGCGATCTGAATAATGTTCTCCATGCCGGATGGCGTGATCGCGGCATTGCGGGCACCTAGCGCCACCAGGCCATCGGTCCGCAACAACGGCTCCAACTTGCCGCCGACCTTGATGTCCGCACCGAAGATATCGCCGATGCTATTGCGAAATTGATCTTCGGTCAGACGCCGCATCGCCGGTGCGGTTCCGCTCGTCTTCGGTTCCTCTGCACCGCAGGCAGCCAAGGCCAACGCCACAGTGAGGCCGGCAAGGCCGACGCGCAGGCGAGATCCCAAGACCTTATTTGTCGGCGCTGACGGCATCGGAACTCGACTCTACATTGAAAACTTGTACCGGACCTTTGACCTGCGAAGAACCCGCGGCCCTTTGCGCTCTTGGATGCTCGATGAAGGCCGCAACGGCATCGACGTGAAAGGCGGACGAAATGCTGGTGCATTGCCCCGACGCGTCGGGATAACCGTCCGCGAGCTTGTGCAGGGCCACGTACAACGCCGGGCAGTTGTATTGCGCCACCCCCTGGAGCTCGAGGCCGGCGATATAGTCCCACAATTGCTGGACGTCGTAGTATCCGGCGACGGTGCCCTTCGCCCGCTCGCCACTTGGATCGATCTCCAGTCGCAGGCTCATGTCCCGGAATTTCTGTTCGATATAAGTGTAGTTGCCGTAGAACGGCAGCTTCGCGTCCGCCGGCTGGGTTGTCAGCACACCATCGACGATCTTGCCTTTGACAACGCTTCCATAACGCGGAACGCCGTTGGCGCTATCGATGCGGTAGGTGCCGTAGGGACTGGCAGAAGCGCCGCTGGCGAGAGGGGGACGGTCAATGGCGCGATAGAACGCGACGTCGACATCGCCGTCGTTGCGCGGATCATCGACGTTTCTGACTTCGATGAGGATCATGCCGCGGCCGTTGGCGCGCCGCTGACCATCCGCATTCGTTTCGATAAGCCCCAGGTCTTTTCGCCAACCGTAGTTGCACCCCAAGAGGCGATACATCTGGTTGTCGACGGCGGGCGTGCCGTCCACGCCTTTGAATTTCTGGTGCGCGCATGACTTCGCGGTTGCCTTGCCATCCGTCGTGCCGTCGAGATTGACGCCGTAGGACAGCTTTCCCTCGACCGTGAGCAACGGAGGATCCACGACCGACGTCGGAAATTGGCAAACGTGCTCGCCCTTTGCCCCGCGCCGCGACGCTGGCCCGACGCGCTCGAACTGCGCGAGCAATCCATCGTCGGTCAGGCGGCTCCGATCGGCCTTTGAGATCCCTCGCCACCAAATCTCATCGTTGCCGGGACTCAATCCCTCCGGGCACTCGTCCATGAAGTGCGATTCATAAATCGCGGTATACCAGCTGGTGACGGCGAAACCCATCGTGCGGCCGCTCTCGGCTGCGGAACCGGCGAAGGCGAATGTCGCCACCGACCACAACGCCGCGACGGGAAACCACAAACTACGAAGACCACGACGGTGTCGCATCGAGAATGAGCCTACCTGGCATAGCCGATGGCCCCGTCTTGCACGGATGCCCTGGATATTCTGGTCCAAGCCAAGCTGGATAGCCAATCGAAAGGGCGCAGTGCTATCGAACTCTCCTATACGTCCGCCTCGGCTAGACATGACGGAAGGCAATCGTGCCGGCGGCGCCGGTGCTTCATTCTTTACTTCTATCGCGTGTCGGAAGACGATCTGAACATTGATGGAGGACGACATGCCACACACTCGCCGCGATTTTGCTCTCATGGCCGCAGGCGTCGCGGTAGCGCCGCCCGTATTGGCGCAACCATCGAAAACTCCAGAGACAGATGCCGCAATCAAGCCCTGGACGGCCGCGGCGATTCAGCTTCCCGGCCCGCAGGCGAAGCCCAAGACACCAGAAGATGTCATCGGCATTGTGCGCACGCAGGTGGCGGTGCTGGAGCGTCAAATCGATCTCATCGGCACCGCGGATATGGTGCTGACACCTGAGTTCTTCTTCGTCGGCGGACGGGCGCCGGGAAATATCGATGTCGTTGCGTTTCCAGGCCCTGAGATCGCGCTGATCCAGGCCCTCGCAGCCAAACGGCGCATCTTCATCGCCGGCAACACCTACACGCGCGACGTAAATTTTCCCGATCGATACATGAACACATCCTTCATCATCGATCGCACCGGAAATATCGTGCTGAAGGCGTATCGCATGCACTCGAATCACTCTCACTCACCGCATGATTTTTGGGACGAGTTCATCGGTAAAGTCGGACTCGAGGGCGCGTTTCCCGTGGCGGACACGGAACTCGGGAAGCTTGCCTGCGTGACCGCCATGGAGTTCATCTATCCGGAAGTTTCGCGCGCAATGGTGTTTCACGGTGCGGAAGTCCTTCTGCATATTTCATCCGACGGAATTGTAGACCGGTCAATCAAGCGCGCCCGCGCGATCGAGAATGAGGCCTGTGTCGTCTCGGTCAACAATGCCGGACGCAAGGGAATCCATCCCTCCATGGAGGTTGGTTCGTGCGTGATCGACTGGCGCGGCGAAGTCCTCGCGCAACTACCCCAAAGCGCCGATGGCCCTTGCGTCGGGACCGTCGACGTTGCGGCGGTGCGGGCCAAGCGCGGCGATATGGATCTGGAATACAAAGGCCGCGGACCGAACTATCTCGCGCGCATGCGGGTCGAGATGTTCCGTGACGTCTACGGTAAGGCGAGCATTTTTCCACCCAACCGCTACGGCAAAGGCTTTCCGGTCAATCAGACCGTGGACATGAAGCCCCAGGCCGATCTCTTCGTTGAAGCACGTGAGAACATGAAGCGCCTGGGGATCAAGGTCACCTAGACCCGGGACGTCCTCCTAGGTTGGCTCGGCGAGGAACGACAGCAGAACCTTCTCGGTTTCGCGCGGATTTTCCTGGTGCGTAAACGAGCCCGTGTTCGGAATGAATACGGACCGTACGCGCTTGATCTTTTCTTTGCCGACCTTTTCGTAGCTGTGATAGGTGCCGCGTTCGCCATAGATCAGCAGCGTGGGCGCGGTGATGCGCGGCAGATAGTTCGCCACGCCGCCGTTTCCAACGCCGCGTAGCGAGGCACGAACCCAAGCGCCGCCCTTGGCGCGGCTCGCATTCTGTTCCTCGTACACGCTGCGGCTTTCGACGCCGAAGGACTTCTGGATCTCCTCGAACGGACGGGTTTGCGGTACGCCGTTCGCATCGTAGTAGCCTGGCGGATCCACCACCTTCTCGAGGGCCTCGCGGCTGGTGACACCGCCCAGCGCCACGCTCAGCAAGACGAGATGCTTTACCCGCTCGGGCCATAGCGCCGCCATCACGACGGCGGTGCAGCCACCATGCGAATTCCCGACGATATCGAACTTGTCGATCTTGAGCTCGTCCAGCGCCGCCATGATGACCGCGGCATTTTCCCCCAGGGTTTGCAGGAAAGGCGTCGGACCGTTGATCGTGGAGTCCCCGTGGCCGGGCATATCCATCGCGATGACGCGGTATTTCTGCGCAAGCGCCGGGGCGACGTGGCGCCAATCGGCCACCCAGCCGCCAAGCTTGTGGAGCAGAATCAGCGGCGGGCCGCTCCCCATCGCGACATAGTGGATCCGGGTGCCACCGCGCTGCACCGCGCCCTCTTCGGTCCATGGACCCTTGGGGGCCTCGATCTTCGGCGCTTGGGCGAAAGAAGGTGTGCTGGCTGCCACTCCGGCAGCCATGAGAGCAAAATCGCGGCGGGTGTGAGTCATTGGGTCCTCCAGCAGAAAGCTGCGAAATTCGTCGCCAACCAGACGTGAGTTTATGCTGGCGTGCGCCCCCTACCGAACCGGATTGCGACTTCGTTTACCAATAGAAACTACTGATTTGTCATCGAAAAAATCACCACAGGACCGAACGGTGCCGCGCGGCGCGGGCCCTCAGCCGCAGTCGATCTCGGCGCCAGGACGACTAAAAGCCCGCTAAGCACGTGGACGAGCGGGCGAATGTGGCTGCGGGAGCTGGCGACCGGCATTGCTTGCGGCTCGCCGACGCAGTTATGACTGCGCCAACGCCTCACCCTCAGCGAAGACGCCGAGAGCGAAACGTCGCCTATGCAAGCGCATTGCCGCGCTGAGGAACTTTGGCTACCGGTTGAGCATCGGGCTGCTCCGGCTGCTCAACTTCCAAAGGCCGTGGGCTCTGCACCGCGAACCCCAGGGCGTGCTCGATCGCGGCTCGCAGGAGATCCGCGGAAATCGGCTTAATAAGGTAACTTGCCACATTACAGCCCGAGAGGCTCGCGTAAGTCTCGGTGCTGCTGTCACCCGTCAACACGATGATCGGAATCTTCCGCGCTCTCGCCACGGGCATAGAGCGAAGCTTTTTGATGAACTGCACACCCGACACGCCCGGCAGAGTGATGTCCGTGAGAATGACGTGAAATCCTTTGGCGTCAGCGCCAAACAGATCCGTCCACGCGCTCTCTGCGCTCGACGCTTCAACGATCTCCCGAATGCCTGCCTTCCTTAGGAAGCGCACCAATATCTCGCGGATGAGCCGTTCATCCTCCAACAGGAGAACACGGCATTTCGCAAGAATCGCACTTGGGGCCGTGCCTTGCAAAACGCGACTGCTGATTTTCCCAGTCATGAATCAGTACCGCGAAAGATGGCCTTCGATACGCTTTACCAAAGCGAGGCGGCGCTTGGGTTGAAGCTTATCGAATTCCAGATGACACATGCTGCCGTCACGGCCGCGCACATGCGCGGCGAGTTCATCGTCGAGGCCGGGAAAGATCAAACGCACGGGAGACGCGGTCTCCACGATGACATCGCATTCGACCAATGCGCCGCCGGAAGAGATATCGAGGATCGCGACGTCCACCGCGCGCCCGTCTTCAAGCATCATCAATGTTGCAATGCGTTCGTGAACGCGGGAGGACTCACGATTGTCTCGATCGGATGGGCACTCAATTAGCATGCGCGCCCTTGCCAGATCATCGAGAACTGTCGCAAGCACCGACACACCCTCTTCGTCGCGCATGGTGGCGATGAGGCCCAAGAGCCGCCGTTCGGAGAGCACAAGACGGTCGACCGCCGCGCCGATATTGTCCCGGTACGTACCAGCCGTGGTGAGATCCGGCATCGCCTCGTTGGGCAATAGAGCAACGTTCGACATCAATGCACCGGCGCCGCAGCGCTCCGCTCCAACTCACGGATACGACGCATACCGTGACAAAGGTCGTTGAGGATGAAATCCGCCCGACGCCCCGGTGCGCCCGCCCTTGGATTTGGGAAAAGCGTCGTCCATGCGTCCATCTTCACCGTCATCGCGCACAGGATGCCACCCATCATTGTGTGAAAGGTCTTGATCGTATGCTCGATCTTCCGAAATCGCTCGGCGGAGAGGTTCGCCCACATGTCCTTCGTATAGCGATCGAAGCTCTCCAGGCGACCCGTGACGGACGTCAGCAACTCGGTGAACGTCGATTCAATGTCCTTACATGCAGCCATGAGCTGAACGTTTGTACGCATCTGGTGGCTCTTCTTCAGATCCGCGAGTGAAGCGAAAAACTCGTAGATCATCGGCGTCACGTCGTCGAGGCACTGCTTGTAGTATGACAGCGACATGAATATGTCGGCGTAGTCCTCAAGGAACTTCGGAATCGCCATGATCTCGATTCCGAGCTTACTCGCCATGACGGTGAGCCGGTGCCGCGCCTTTTGAAGATCGGGGTCGCGAAAAAGGCCGATGACATCATCGAATGTCTCGATCTTCGTGCCGTCCTCTCCGTAGATCTGCATCAGGAGGGGCCGCGTGAAGCTCGTCATGTAAGCCGAAAGTTCCTTTGTCTTCTCTGGAGACAGTTGCAGCGCCTTGTGATCGTTGACCTGGATGCCGGCCGCGCGGAGGGCGACGCGCAAGCTGTACACGTCGTAACTCGGCATCAAGGACAGGACTCGCAGCAGATTGAAATCTTCGGCGGGAAGAGCTTCATGACTGAACTCTTGCGTCAGCTTCTCCACCTCGATCTGGCCGCTGCCGACATCCTTATCGCGAAACACTTCAATGACGCTGTCCAGACGAGAGTTCTTGATCATCCGGGCACGCTTCAATGTGTCCTTCTTCAGGGGCATGAAGATGAGGGGCAATGTATGCAGCGTGTCGCGGTCATCGACGGTTCCGCGAGAGTAAACATCGCGGCCGCCCGAGCCGATGCGTGTGGCTACCGCCTGCATGTTCAACGGCCTTCCAACAAGAGCGCATCAATGTCGGCTTGCGACGGCGCTTGCCCCGGAAGGGCCGGCCCGTGCAATTCGCTGCGCGTCGGCTCGCTCGGAGGCGCCGCCGGGAAGGCGAACAGTGCGTCGATATCATCCTGCGACGCCGCGCTAGCTTGTGGGGCGGTTGCGGCCGCGGCCGCCGCCGTCGGCGGCCCGTCGGCACTTGCCGCGGACTCAAGCTCTCCCATGGCTTCGATCATCTTGTCGATACGGGTTTCGATCGTCTTCAGCATGTTGACGACCTTTGTCACGCGCTGGCCGGTAATATCCTGAAACGTACACGCCTCGTAGATCGAGGTGACGGCCGCGACCGCCTTCTCGCTGTCGCCGGACGGCATCCGGCCGGCCACATCCATAATGACGTCGGCAGCATCCATGATTCTGTGGGTCGCAGACGCCGTCGCTTCGACAATCGCATCGAGCTCGTCCGTCGCCTTTGGAAGAAAATCATTCTTCACTTGGTCCGGGCGTAGCGACGACAACTCGGAGCGCGTCTTTGCAATGTAGTCAGCAAGCCGCTGAAGCTGGACAAATATTCCTCTATCGTTGGGCCACCGCGACATAATTTGTCCTATTAGCTGTTCAGATTGTTTCAGATCGAGCGAGTCCAGGCCGTCAGCATGGTTGAGTTGCGCAGACAGCTCGGCGCTTGATCTGATGCTCATCGCACGTAGCCGTCGCTAGAATTCACCGAGAACACTTGTGATCTTGCCCTTCAGAATTTCGCTGCTGAATGGCTTAACGATGTAGTTGGAAACGCCGGCGTTCTTTGCTTCCACCACGTTCTCAGTCTTGCTTTCCGCGGTCACCATGATGAACGGCGTGCCCTTCAAGTCGGCGTCTTGACGAACGTTGCGAAGGAAATCGATTCCGGTCACGGGCGCCATGTTCCAATCCGAGATCACAAGTCCATACTTCTTGCGTTTCATCATCTGCAGAGCGGCACCGCCGTCGCTGGCCTCGTCGACATTCTCAAAGCCAATCTGCTTCAAGAGATTCTTCACAATTCGCAACATCGTGGCGTAATCGTCCACGATCAAGACTGGCATCTTAAGATCTACTGACACTGCATTTCTCCTTTCGTTTCAGGGATAGGTGACGTCGTCGTTGTGCTAGATGGCTTCGCGGAACTTCCATCGCTTGCCGATGATCGACCGTCCGCGCGGCCCGACTTTCCTTTGCCGTCCGCATCGGGATCCCTCCTCTTGAGGAGGCTGCGGCCGGACGTGTACCGTGGGGCGAGGAAGCGATAGAGATCGCTCAACGCCTTATCTGTTTCTGGGGTCCGCGTCGCACGCCAAGCGGGCAGCGCCTTGATCGACGGCTCCCATTGCATCAAGAGGAAGTGCAAATCGTCGCGGATGCTGCGGATGTATTTGACCTGGCGATCAATCGTCTTAAGCGCCGAGATGATTTCGCCGGTTTGCGCATCCGCTTCCGCAAACATCGCGGAGTACTCTTTGATGCCGACTTGCAGCAGCGACTGCACACGCGCCAATTCCATCTTCGCGTTTCTGTCGCCGCCAAACGATTTCGCAAGCTCGGTCATCTTTGCCGCAAGACGCGGAATAAGAGCAAAGCGGTCGCGCAGCGCTTCGATGTAACAAAGCTCCCGCGCCAGCAACTCAAGCTGCCGGATCACCATTTCCGCGTCACTGACGCCCAGCGCGGCCGCGGCGTTCTTAAAGGCGGACTTCAGCTTTTCGCGATTCTCGATCTGGCCGAGAAAGCTCTCGATCTCCGCAGGATCTGTGATGAGAACTTCCTTGCCCGACACCCACGACAGCAACTGCACCTGGAGGCGCAATTCTGCGACACGCTTGTGCTTGTCGTTGACGCTCCAAGAGGCTTTTCCGTTCAGGAGTTCGGAAGGAATTGAGTCATTCGGCTTGATATCAGGAACGTAACGAAGACCCGCGATCGCCAATTCCAGCAGCTTGCCGTCATGACTGTCCGGTTCGATGTGAAACTCTTTCTTGAGGACGCTGATATCGATCAGGCCATCGAGATCGCCCATGGCTACACGGAAGGTTGGACTCTGCGACTGTCCTTTGAGAACGAACCGAGCCCCCGGCGCCTGAAACACCTGATGTGTAAAGTTGAAGTGCGTGATGGCCAGGCCATCGCCGCCGTTCGCGCTATCAGTACCTTCCGCCTCTCTGGAAGAGCCCTGTTTGGACTGCGCATTCGCCTTCATGTCGAAATGTCCATTAGGCTACGGCCGCAGGGCGCGTCGCAGTGGTGCGAGGGAGATATACCCCGCGATACTGAGGCGAAGGGGCGAGACGCTCAGTAATGTCGAGCACGGTTTCAGCGCCGCCCAGAAACAGATAGCCGTCGCCGGCGAGCCGATCGCTGAGACGTTCCAGTACGGACTTCTTGGTCGGTAAGTCGAAATAGATCAGCACATTTCGGCAAAAGATGACGTCGAACTGTCCAAGGTCGGTGAAGGGACGCAGGAGGTTACACTGCCGAAACCGGACGCGATCCCGAATGGATGCCTTGATTCGCCACATCTGTTCCGGGCATTGCTCGAAATACTTCATGAGCAACGTCACGGGCAGGCCGCGCTGAACCTCAAATTGCGAATAGAGGCCCGCTTCCGCGCGCTTTAGGATTTTGCTGTCAAGATCGACCGCGAGAACTTCGATGTTCCATCCGGTGAGCATCGCGGCGGCCTCTGCCATGATGAGCGCCAACGAATAGGGTTCCTGGCCGCTCGACGCCGCAGCGCAGAGAATGCGCAAGGAGCGCCTCGCTTTCCGCTTCTCGACCAAGGTCGGCAGCACGTGGGTGCGAAATGTCTCGAACGGCGTCACGTCGCGGAAGAAGGACGTCTCATTGGTCGTCATCGCCTCGGTAATGTCTTGCTTTAGCGCCAAAGTAGGCGCGGTCCGAAGCTTTCGCACGAGTTCGGGCACAGTGGCGCATCCGTGCACCTCCGCTACCGGCTGAAGACGGCTGTTGAGCAAATACGCCTTGTCGGGAGTCAGCGAGAGGCCAGAACTCTCCTTTAGAAACTCGGCCACCGCTTGGAAGACTTGAGGGTCCATGACTAACGCGCCACCATACTGCGCAGCCGATCGGCAAGTTGGGGAATCGGTAAGACGGCACAGGCGAGGCCGGCGCGCGCGACAGCGCCAGGCATACCCCACACCACGCTCGAAGCTTCGTCTTGCGCGAGTAGATTTCCCCCGGCCTGTATAGCCGCCTTGCCGCCAACCAAGCCGTCCTGCCCCATGCCAGTCAGGATCACGACCAGCAACTGGCGTTCGTACACCGCGGCGAGAGACCGCAACATCGGGTCAACGGCGGGCCGACAGAAGTTCTCTTTCTCGTTCTGATTCAGCTTGATCACCAGATCTGTGCCCTGCCGTACAATCGTCATGTGGTAGTCGCCTGGCGCGATATAAACTTGGCCGGCACGCACGGCTTCGCCGTCCCGAGCTTCTGCGCAGACGTGCGCTGTCTCACGCGACAAGTTCGCCGCCAATAGCGCGGTGAACGTCGGTGGCATGTGCTGGGTAACGAATACCGGTATGCGCAGCGGTCCGGGAATGGCCTTGAGAAGTTGCTGCAACGCATTGGGTCCGCCGGTCGAGCACCCGATGGCCAGCGCGTGGGGGCGCGCAATGACCTCTGGACGCAAGGCAATGAGGGGTGCCTTTGCGGCCGCAGGAACCTCACCGGCGGATGGGGGCGCGACGGGTGTCGCCCGCCGGCGGTATCGATTTCCGAGCACTCTGATCTTTTCGATCAGCTCGCGTTTGAAGTCTTCCGCGCCCGCCCCCGGCGTGAGCGCGGACGGCTTGGGCACGTAATCCTTCGCACCAGCCGCGATTGCTTTCAGGCTGATCTCGGCGTTCCGCGTCGTCAACGTCGACGCCATGATCACGACCATATTGCGATCGATCGCGAGCAATTGCGGCAAGGCCGAGATTCCGTCCATGACGGGCATCTCGATATCGAGGACCACGACGTCCGGCTTTACCAGGCGCGCGCGCTCAACGGCCACCTGACCGTTGTTGGCAGTGGAAACAACCTCGGCGATGTCCGGATACTCGCTCACCATACGTGAAATCACGCTACGCAGAACGAGCGAGTCATCGACGACCATCACTCGCAGCGGCGCTGGACCGACCGGTTTTGACGTACTCGAAAGGGGTGTCACAGGTTGCATTTTCTACTTTGGACTACAACACGCCGATCATCTTCAGTTTCGAGGTCAGAATTTCCTCGTCGAAGGGCTTCATGATGTATTCATCCGCACCCGCCGAGATGGCCTCGGCAATTCTCGCGAATTCGGTTTCGCTCGTGCAGAACAACACCTTCGGTTGCGGCGTCAGGTCGGACGCCCGCAACTTCTTGAGAAACTCCAGGCCGTTCATCACGGGCATGTTCCAGTCGAGAAGCACAACATCCGGCATGGCGGCAGCGCACGATTCAAATGCTTCGGCGCCGTTCTCTGCCTCGGACGTTTCAATATCGAGTGTCGACATCATCCGCGTCGCCAACTTGCGAATGACCCGGGAGTCGTCAACGATGAGACACTTTGCCATCGCCGCTCACCACTTCAGAAGTTGATCGACGTTCAGTATCAGCAACAGCCCGTCGTTGAGCCGATACACACCGCGGGACAACTCCGCCCACGCCGCAGGCAATGAGGCTGGATTCGGTTGGACCTGCTCCTCAGACACGCCGATGACGTCACCGACTGAGTCGACGAGAAGACAGAAGGCTTCGCCACGATTCTCGACGACGACGCACATCTGCGGCGCGTCCATCTCGGCCGGTGCGGCGCCAAGCCTCACACGTACATTGATCGCGGTGACGATGTGGCCGCGAAGATTGATCGCGCCCGCGATCTCCGGAGCGGCGAGAGGCACGCGCGTCAGCGATTGGCGACGCAACACATCCCGGACGGACAGGGCCGGAATGCCAAACGTCTGATCATCGATGCGGAAGGTAACGAGTTGCTCCGCTCCGAACGAGACGCCAGATGCCTGGCGGACGATAGTCATATCTGCGGTCATGCCGCTGCTCCCATTTGATTCGCGGTTGCAGCACTAGCGGCTTGATGCAGAAAGTACTCAGGATCAACGATATCTGCGGCGCGTCCCGCGATGACGGCGCTGCCGATAATGCCCTTCTGACGTGACGGCTTTTGCGCAACCAGAGCATCGCGCGCGATGTCGACGATCGAGTCGATCGCAAGGCCGACCGCATCCGAGCCTTCGCCGAAGACCAGGACCTGCTGATTGCCTTGCCGGCGCACGCCCTCCAGACCATCGAACGAGAGCAACGGCAGGAGCCGATCGCGGTACTGGACCACGATCTCGCCTTGGGTCACTTCCGTCGCGGCCATGTCGATATTCTCGATGCGCTGCACCTGCGAAAGGGGCACGGCCTTGAGGCCTTCGCGCATAGTGCGGAAGAGAAGGATATTTTGAGCGGCGATGTCGGCAGTGTCCGCGACCACTTCCGCTGCCTGCGCCTGAACGGCGTCCTGGCTTAGGCTGGAGGACAGGCCGTTCACGTCCAAAATCAAGATCACCTTACCGTCGCCGAGGATCGTGTTGCCGGAGAAATATCGCGTGGCGCCCAGGATGGAAGACAGGGGCTTCACCACGATCTCTTCCGTATCCGAGATCGAATCGACGATTACACCCATCACGTGACTGCCGTTGCGGCAAACCACCACATAACCCTCGAATGTATTGCTACCGGGGCGCCAGCAGGCGGTGTTGTCATCCAACGACAGCAGGCTGCTGAGGTTTACGAGCGGCAAAAGGCGATCTCTCAGACGCAGAATTGGTGCGCCCTTTAGAGATTCAATGCGGTGGTCGGACCGTTCGGAGACGCGCACGACTTCATTCACCGCAATCTGCGGAAGCGCGAAGCGTTCCTCGCCGGCGACCACAATCAAGGAAGAGACGATCGCGAGCGTGAGCGGGATCTTGATTGTGAAGGTAGATCCCTTCCCGAACGCGGAGAAGAATTCAATCGTGCCGCCGATCCGTTCGATGTTGGACCGAACGACGTCCATTCCCACGCCACGGCCTGAGACCTTTGTGACCTTCTCCGCGGTCGAGAATCCGGCCCTCATGATGAATTGATTGATGGCGTTGTCGTCCATCGCAGCGACTTCGGCAGGTGTCGCTAGGCCGCGTTCCAGAATCTTGTCTCGAACGCGAGCCGTGTTGATACCGCGGCCATCGTCGACGATCTGGATGATGATATGGCCGCCCTCGTGGAAGGCGCTGAGCCGGATCGTGCCGGTCTCTTCTTTGCCGCTTGCAATGCGATCAGCCGGTTGCTCGAGACCGTGATCGGCGGAGTTGCGGACCATATGCGTGAGCGGGTCCTGAATCAGCTCCAGCACTTGGCGGTCGAGTTCCGTTTCCTCGCCGTGCATGACGAGATTGATCTTCTTGTTGAGTTCGTTGCCGAGATCCCGAACGATTCGGGGCAACTTGCTCCAGGCGTTGCCGATCGGCTGCATGCGGGTCTTCATCACCCCTTCCTGCAGCTCGCTGGTGGTGCGGCTCAAGCGCTCGATCGGATCCTTGAAGATGCTATCGTCGGCATTGCGCGTAAGCTGCAGCAGCTGGTTCCGTGTCAGGACCATCTCACTGACGAGCGTCATGAGATTTTCCAACACGTCGACGCTCACGCGGATGGTTTGCGCCGCGACTTTTTCCTTGTGCGGCTCGCTCTTGGCGGCGACTTCCTTAACCGCAGTGGCGGCGGGTTGCGGCGCGCTGGGTGCCACGGGCGCAACGATATCAGCCTGTGGTGCGGGCGGAGCCGGCGGAGCCGTATCGGACTTCGTGGCAGCTTCGAATTCCGCGAGAAAGTCCGCGGCAACCGGAAATCCTTCCGGCGACAGCATGGGGCCGGCCGGCGCCAGTGCCGGGACGGGGGCCGGAACTGCCGCGGGAGCCGCCGTACCCGCCGCAGTGGCCCGGAGTTCTCCGATCAGAACGGCATCGTCGCCGTCGCCTTCACCACCCTGCTCCGAGATATGGGTGACGATGGCGCGAATCTGATCGATGCACTTCAACACCAACGTCACGGATTGGGGAGAAGGCTGCAGGCCCCCATCGCGGAACTTGCCCAGCACGTCCTCTCCGGCATGGGCGACTTTTTCCAATCGGGGAAGCCCGAGGAAGCCGCAGGTCCCCTTGATGGTGTGCATCATCCGGAAAACATTGCCCAGGATCGCTTGATCGTCCGGCGTTTGCTCGAACCGGACCAGTTCCTGATCGAGCAAGGCTAGGCTTTCGAGCGTCTCTGCGACGAATTCGACGACGAGATCATCCATGTCCGTAGCTCCAGAAGGGAAATCGCGACTCAGATTGGGTCGAGTTAGCGCTTGGAACTGAAGCGAGCGAGGAACTTCATCAGTTGCGCGTTGAGTTCGTTCGAGCGTTGAGCAAGTTCGGTCGACGCCGAGTTCACGTCATCGGCGATGCGCCCGGTTTCACCGGAGGCAGTCGCAACTTCATTGATATTCGCCGCGACGTTCTTCGTCGCTGCGGCCTGCTCCTCCACCGCGGCGGCCACCGTGGCCGACACCTCGTTCATCTCGCTGACCGTCTTGTTGATGGCTTGATTTGCCTGCACAACGGCGTTTGTTGCCTGTTGAATCCCGATCACCTGCTGCGAGATATCGCCAGTCGCCTTTGCGGTTTGCGTCGCGAGCGCCTT
This sequence comes from Rhodospirillaceae bacterium, assembly GCA_965279655.1. Lineage (GTDB taxonomy): Bacteria > Pseudomonadota > Alphaproteobacteria > Rhodospirillales > Rhodospirillaceae > SCTM01. The sequence goes on along the minus strand of OZ257255.1, from coordinate 407,255 downwards.
TACTTCCGACGCGACCACCGCAAATCCCTTGCCAGCTTCGCCGGCGCGGGCTGCTTCGATGGTCGCGTTCAGGGCCAGCAGATTGGTCTGCTCGGCGATATCTGTAATCAGCTTCACAACCTGACCGATCTTTCCCGCCGCCTCGGACAGGCCATTCACGATCGTGAGGGACTTGCCGGTTTCACTGAGGGCGTCACGCGTGATTTCCTGAGCGCGCGAAATCTGCCGGGAGATTTCGCCAATCGAGGCGCTGAGCTCCTCAGCGGCAGATGCAACGTTTGCCGACTTGTCGGATCCGCGATCAGCGGTCGTCCGCATCGCCTCCGCGCTGGCCTTGAGCTCGGTAGAAGCCGCGGAAACGGTGGAAACGATTTCACCCATTGTTGTCGCCATGCCGACGCTGTCGGTCACAACGGTCCACGTCACCAAGGGGCCGACATAGGTACCATCGGGATCGTTCAGCGTGGAAATGTTCAGCTCCAGCTTGTCCTTGCCGAGCTCAATGACCGCGCGATGCGGCAACGTGCGTTGATGGTCGGCAAGCATTCCGCGTTGGTGCGCCGGCTTCTTGTGGAAGATGTCGATGCTCTTCCCGAGCACTTCGTCCGCCTTGCACGGCAGGAATTGCTCGAGCGGCCGCAGTGTGTCTCTCGACGTTTTGTTGATGTAGGTAATGTTCAGGTCTTTATCGGCCAACATGACGTTGATCGGCATGAGGTCGAGCATGTTCATCAGCTTCTTTGTTTCGGTTTCCTGATGGACCGCGTCGGTAATGATGCTCCAAGACAGCATCGGGCCAAGGTAGGCTCCTTGCTCGTCCGTGATCGCGGACACGTGAAGATCGAGCCACTCTCCACCGACGGTGATGCGCGCCTTGTGCGGCAGGTTCCGGGGGTCGGCGAGCATCCGACGCTGATGGGACGGATTCTTGTGAAAGATATCGATGCTCTGCCCGAGCATCGAATCGGCGCGCACCGGCAGCACCTTCTCGATCTTGCGGAGAGCCTCCCGCGAAGCGGCATTCAGATACGTTATATTGAGATCGAGATCGCACAGCATGATCGCGACCGGCGCATCATCCAGCATCCGCTGCGCCGGGAGAGCTTTCCGGCCGCGATTACGATTCCAGAGCCTGAGGAAGCCGCGCTGGTTATGCTGGGACGCCATTTAGTGATCTCCTGGTGCCGCGTGAGGTCGATTGACTGGCTAAGCTGCCGCCACCGTAGGTCCAGGGAGACTTTCTGCGAATGCACGCAAATGGGTATTGTCGATGATTAAGGGTTAGCTTCTTCGCGCACCCAAAAATCGGCGCCAAGATTGATGGGGGTCAATTCCGCTATCCGCGAAGGCCCTAGCCTCTCTTTGGTGCCCGTGGTGTCCAAATGAACCTATCCCTTAGGACATATCCCTCAGGATGTGATCGGGCGCACGGCAAAGTTGCGTATATATAGCTAACCTTATGATCTGAACGTGGATTCCGATTCGATGCCTGACAGGCCAGACCCCGAGCGTTCATCGATCGTCGTCTTGATCGCGGACGATCATCACCTCATTCGCGAGGCTGTGAAGCCACACCTTCGTCGCCTTGCTCGAGAGGTGGTGTTCCTGGAGGCCGGCACCTATGAAGACGTCCTGAAGTTCGGATACGGCCTCAAGCGGCCGCCGGGAGGTCCAGACATCGCACTTGTCGACCTCGATATGCCTGATTCCCTGCCGGAAGACCGATTCAAGGGCCTGCGCGAGACCTGCCAGGCGTTGCCTGACACGGCGGTCGTTGTCTTCTCCGGAGCCGACGACGCGGAAACGATCGCGGCAGCCCTTCAATGTGGGGCCCGCGGGTATGTCCCGAAATCAGTTCAAGGCCGGTCCCTGACGTCGGCCATACGGCTGGTCCTCGATGGGGAAGTCTACGTGCCCGTTGAGGCCACACGCCACCTCGGTGCAATCCAGACACCTCCCGCGGGCGACGCTTCCAACCCGTTCAAGCGGCTGACCAGCCAGGAACACACAAGCATGGAGCATATGGTCAACGGGCTGACCAACAAGGAAATTGCCCGGCTCATGTCGCTGCAGGAAGTCACCGTGAAGATGCATTTGCGCAATGCCTACCGCAAATTGGGCGTCGCGAACCGCGTCTCGGCCGTCCGGCTCGCCGTCACGAGCGGGTTTGCGGGCGCTATTGAAACGACCGGAACCGAGTAGCGCGCGATCTTTAGTGTACGGCGACGCTGGGGAATGCCACCAAGGGCCGGCGGATGTAGCCGATGAGTTCGTCGATTGGCACCGGCTTTGTGAGCATCACATAGTCCGACGGCGCATCGCGTGCCGCGGAGAGTTCCAGATACCCCGTCATAATGATCACCGATAATTCTGGCCGGAGGCCCTGGAGGTCCGAGGCGAGCTGAAGACCAGTGGTCTCCTCCGCCAAGCGATAGTCGCTCACCAACACCTCGATCGAGGTATTGGCGGTGAACAAGCTGCGCGCTTCCGCCGCAGTCCCTGCATCATAGACCGTGATGCCCGCGCCGGTCAGCTGTTCACGCAAGGTCACTCTCAGGGGAGCATTGTCCTCCACCAGGAGAACGACGCGCGAAGCGGCACTGCCGCGATCTCTTTGGGCAGGTCGCGCGCGGGCGGCCGTCACGGCACGCGGCAGAAATACCTTTATCGTGGTCCCTCGGTCGATTTCGCTCACGATCTCGAGCGCGCCGCCGCTGCGCTGGACAACGCCGAACGCTGTGGCCAAGCCCAAACCGGTCCCCTGGCCGGTGGGCTTCGTCGTGAAGAACGGCTCCAACGCGCGCTGGCGCACTTCCTCCGACATGCCGCAACCGGTGTCGGTGATATCGATCTGGACCATGTCCACATGACGGCTGAGGCCGGATTGATCGACCAACAGATACTCAGGACAATTGTGCGCGTGAATCGTCAGGTTGCCGCCGTTGGCCATGGCATCCCGGGCATTGAACGCAAGGTTCAGCAGTGCATTTTGAAGCTGGCTCTGATCGGCAAGGAGGTGCCAACAGTCCGGCCCGAACTCCACGTCAACATGGACGTTGGCATCGAAGGTCCGGCTGAGCATTTCGCCCAGATCCGCGAGAAGAAATGATGTGTCCAGCGCTTGGAGTTGCTGCGCGTCGCCGCGTGCGAAGGTCAGGAGCTTTGCCGTGAGGTCCTTGCCGAGGCGCGATGAATCCAGAATGCGCTCGAACATGCGCCGGGATTGGGCACTATCCTGCAGGCGCTCGAGCCCGAGTTCCGAGCTGCCGCTGATGACCGCCATCACGTTGTTGAAATCATGCGCAATGCCCGCGGCGAGTTGGCCGATGGCACGCATCTTGTCGAGATGCCGCACGCGTTTCTCGAGATTTCCGCGCTCGGTCACGTCGCGGACGATGGCCGTGAGGTGCTTTCCACCGGCTTTGCCGGTTTGGGCGATCGCGATCTCGAGCGAAACCTCCTTGCCGGTCTTCGTTAGACCTTTCACTTCGCGAAAGTTCGCCATGCCCCGACCGCCGTCATTCGAGGAGGCATAGCCCTCCATGAGGCGGCGATGCCCCGACCGCGCCCGCTTCGGCAGCAGAATATCCAGCGACTGCCCGTGCAGTTCATTCCGGTCATAGCCGAAAAGCTTCTCCGTGGCTGGATTTGAGGCGACGATCAGACCGTTTTCGTCGGTGGTGATCACGGCGTCGAGGACGGATTTCAGAAGTTGCTCGTACTGCGCCTCGGTCGCCCTTTGCGCCAATTCGGCAATACGCGAGTCCGTGATGTCCAGGGCGATGCCGATCACACTGCCCGCTTCCGCGCCTTCCGTCACAAACGGCGAGAACGACCGCTGCACCCATCGCGAAGTGCCGTTAAGCGGATCCCGCAACTGCACGACTTCAGAGAACTGCTCGCCGGCACGAGCGCGGGCGATGGCCAGTCGCGCCGCCTCCCATTCGTCGCCCTGGAACAGGTCCTCGAGGGGGTGGCCAACAATTTCCGCCTGGGGGCGATGGAACGCTTTCGCGAATTGCTGATTGCAATAGGTGAAGCGGCCCTGACCGTTGATGACCGCGACGCGCTCTTGCACCTGATTCCACATTGTGTCGAGCAGCTTATTGCGAATGCGCAAACCTTCAGCGTCGCTGACGTTGATGCCGATGCCCAGATAAGCGACGCGCGGATCCAATGGATCCTCAATCGAAAAGACGCGTCCGAAACAGGATACGATCTTGCCCGACTTGTGACGCAACTTGATCGCTTTCGGCGTCTCTGACGACGATACCTGAAGTCTGAATCGGTTGGCCAAGATCTCCGGCGTGGCCGTTGGATCAGCCGAGAACGCGCTTGCATGTCGGCCGGCGAGTTCATCGCTGGCGTAGCCCAGCATCGCCTCCGCCGCGGGATTGCATGCGATGAAATTGCCGGCGACATCGAGCGTTACGATCGCGAGCGCATCAGTCTGCCACATGAGGGAATTCAGCTGCTGTTCGCGCGCGAGCAGCGTCTGCGTCGTGACGTCGCGCGAGAGGATCATCAGGTGCGTGATCTGCCCCCGCGAGTCTTGGAGAGCGTGAATGGTGGATTCGATCAAAACGCGGCGGCCTGTGCGCGTTTTTAGCGTCGACTTTCGCTGGTGCGGAGCCGTGTAGGCGCCGCCGCCGGTGACCCAATCCGGAAAGGGTTGGATGGGCTGAGACGGGTCGGAAAAATCCCGTATATCTTTGCCTACCAGGTCGCCAATCTCATGCTCGATCAGGCGCGCCGCGGCGGGGTTGCAATCCAGGATCTTCATGGATCGGTCGGCGATCAGGATGGGCTGGTCGATCGCACCCCAAATATCGAAGGTGCTGATCTCGCCGGCGCCGTAGCGCCAGGCGAGTCCCGGGCGTTGTGTCGGGATCAGGCTTTGCCGGAAATAGGCAGACAACCGATCGGTCGCCCATACCAGAAAGAGGCCACTACAGGCCAGCTGCAGAGGGAAATAGAACCAGTGCGGATCCCCGTCGGCGGTCGTGCGCAACTGATCCGAAATGCCAACGCGCCTTGCTTCATTCATGAGAACCGAGGTCAACAAGGCGACGCATACGCTCGCATACCCGGCACGCTGCCCGTACTGGAACGTTACCAGCATGCAGGCAACAAGAAGAGCGACTGCCCCCGCCGCGGTGGTTCCGTGGAAAAAAAGCGCGCCGGCGCCAACGATGGCTAAGGCCGCAATCAGGAAAATCGCTTGATAGCGTTGCGGAGCCTTGAGGGCGGCGGCCGCACCAGAAATCAATGCCAATGTGATGCCGATCCGCGTCCAAAGCGCGGCACTTCCGCCGCCGTGCGCCACGGCCGCCACGAGATTCAAGCTGACTGCCGGCACGCCCAAGAGGGCAAACGCAAGCAATCCCCCGCGTGTCGCGCGCGATCGCAGCTCGTCGAAGGCTTGTCCTTGTGGCATCGTCGCTTTTTCCTCAAACGCGCTTTCGGCGCGGATACTCGCGGCTGAATGCCCCACGTCCTCGTGGCGCTCGCCGAAGTATCGATGATGGACGCCTGGGCCGGGCGTCTCTTTGGTGGCGCATTGGGGTTAACCCTTTCGGGTTAGCCGGTGGGCTTGCCGCCCTTCGCATCACGGCCCTGAAGGACCATCCGGACCGCGTCTGCCCGATTTACCGCCCCCAGTTTGCGGTAAATGTTGCGGACGTGGGTTTTGACGGTCATCTCCTGGAGGTCGAGATCACGCGCGATCTGCTTGTTGGTCTTGCCGGCGATCAACAGTTCGATCGTCTGCGCCTCCCGCTCGGACCATTGTGGGAGCCGCCTGTCGTTCGGCACGGCCGCATGCTCCACCCCGGGATCGCTGGCTTTCCCGCCTGACAGGGCGAAGGAATGGATGTACCGCTCGCCGTCCAGGACGACCCGGACAGCGTTCCGCAGCGCGGTGCTTGAGACTGTCTTGGGAAGGAAACCGGCCGCACCGGCCTCCACGCACTGGAGCGCCAGAGCCGCGTCGACCGTACCGGAGACAACTATCACGGGAATGTTCGCGAACGCCGCGAGCACGTTCTTGATCCCCGCAATGCCATCGGCACCGGGCATGTGGAAATCGAGAATGATGAGATCGGGCTGACGTTCGCCGCCGGCGAGCGCGTGGAGCTCGTCGTAGGTGCCGGCCTCGGCGATCTCGACTTTGTCGGCGCCGCCGTCGAGGCTCTGTAACGTATCCGCCAGCATCTCACGCATCAGGCGGTGGTCGTCGGCAATCAAGATCAGCATTTGCACGTCCCCCATCCCAAAGACAGCGTGTGGGCAAGAAGTGCGAGGCGACTTGTATGACTGCCCTGGGAATTCCTTATGTGTCGGGGCCGACCGGCCATTTGACATAGATTGTAGCGTACCATTGGTTGAAGCTGTCCGAAATCGTACCCAAAGCTCATTTTGATGCCAGTCCCCGCCCATACTTCGGTCAATATAGGTCAACATTTGTGCCCTAATTGGCGCCAGCTTGCTCATGCGCAAGCTTCGAGGGCGCCATGGGGCCGCCCGCTCACGTGGAAGCCGAGATGCGCGGCCTCTGCGTGGCTTCCATCCCAGAACTCACGCAATCCCGCAGTCCGACGTTGCTGCGCCGCCGAGCGCCTGTCGTCGATGAGGGCGTAGTTATCAAGAAGGCATTCAGTGATGTGCGGGTCGAACGCCGCCTTTTCCACGCTGTGGCGGAGAATTTCAGTCACCTTGTCCCGCCCAAGGCCTGCGCGATACGGACGGTCTTCCGTCAACGCGGTGAAGGTGTCGGCGATCGCCATGATGCGGGAACCCTCGGGAATCTCATCCGCCGCCTTACGGAACGGATAGCCTTTTCCGTTGAGGCTCTCGTGATGGTCGGCTGCCCATTGCGTGACGTCTTCAAACCCGTCAACGACCTCCAGAATCCGCTGTGTGTGGAACGTGTGCGCGCGCACGACCCCCCATTCCTCTTTCGACAGGCTTCCCTGTTTGTCGAGGATGGAGTTCGACACAAGCAGCTTGCCGATATCGTGCAAGAAGCCAGCCACGCCCATCTGGCGCACCGGCGAGCCCCGCCAGCCGACGCATTCGGCGAGGGCCACGCTGGCAGCGGCAACGCCCGAGGAGTGCGTCGCGGTAAATCGGCTATGGCTGTCGATGATCAACGAGAATAGCCAGGCCATCCGCTGAATATCGTCTTCACCAAGTCTCATATCCGGCATGTTGAACTTGCCGAGAATGCGCTCGAGCCTGGTGCTGAAGAGATCCAGCCAGAAGCCTTCCGTCATCGCGAGTGTCTCGAACGTATCCACGACCGCCGGATCGAACAGTGTTCCCCGGCCCGTTTCAGCCTCGGCCACGAAGCGCGGCACTTCCGCCAGTATGTTATCGATCGCGCCCTCGCGCGCGATCCAGTCGGCCATGAACAGGATCGCGCTTTCAGGCGGCACCGTAATCCCCGCCGCCTGCAAACGACGCGTACCGGCGTAATCAACGTGGTGAAACCGCACAATGTTCGCCGCCCGCGCGAGCGGCGGAAGCACCTCGAGAAGGCGCGCACCGATGATAGCGTGTAGTGGGTCGACCTCTGATCTCTCACCGACGCCATTTCCGTTCAGCCGGGTCACGCGGCCGAGATCGTGCAGAAGCGCCGCAAGAAATACGCTCTGCACGGACTCGGCCGGTAGACCCATCCGCAACGCCAACCGTGTCGCCGCGTAAGCCACAGTACGATGGTGCGAAACAAGATTCGCGTTCACACCATCCAACGCCAAGGACATGCACGACAACATGTCGTGAAGCGAAACATGCAGTCCGTCGGAAGGCGTCTCTCCGCTTGTGGAGACACTTCGGATTGGCAACGTCACCACTGTTCTCCCGTTCTCGCTAGATGATCTTGGCGATTTCTACGCCGAACGATTTCATCTGTTCACCGACCATGATGGCCTGACGACCCAAGGCGTCCGCCGCGGTCAAAACGTCGGTGGCAGCTTCCTTCGTACGGCCCGCCGCATCGCCCACGTGATGGATCTCGTTGTTCACCGCCTGGGTCCCCGCGGCCACTTCTTCAACATTCCGCGCGATCTCCTGTGTCGCCGCACTCTGCTCTTCCACGGCCGCCGCGATGGTTGTCGAAATCTCGTTCACTTGCGAGATGATCGAGAAGATGCCTTCGATCGCCTCGACCGAGCGCTTCGTCGCGCCCTGGATATCGGCGATCTGTCCGCCGATTTCCTCCGTCGCCACGGCGGTCTGCCGGGCGAGATTCTTGACTTCCACCGCGACCACGGCGAAGCCACGGCCGGCATCCCCGGCACGCGCTGCTTCGATGGTCGCGTTGAGCGCGAGCAGGTTGGTTTGTTCCGCGATATCGGTGATCAGCTTGATGACCTGACCGATCTTGCTGGCCGCCGTATCGAGTTGCTTGATCATGGCGGCGGCGGCGTTCGCCTCCTCCACCGCTTTTGCGGCAACGGTGGACTGTTGCGCCACTTGCCGATTGATTTCGTTGATGGAGGCCGACACTTCCTCGGTCGCCGAGGCCACCGTTTGAACGTTCGTCGCGGCCTGTTGCGCCGCGCTCGCGACGGTTTGGCTCTTCGTGTCGGATTCCGCCGCGGTTTCGCGCATCTTCTCGGCATTGCCCTTCAGCGAGTGCGCGGAATTGCCCAGCGAGATAACCACCTCACTCATATTCGACTCGAACGCGGCAGAAGTGGTCTTGAAGGCGTCCATCTTGCGCGCGATGGAGTCTGTCGCCTCGTTGATCGATTGAGCGCTGCGCAGGAAGCTGCCGTGCATGCCCTGCTCGACGATCTTGCGATAGTACTTGTTGCGGGCGACGTATTCGAGGCAGGCAGCCGATTCACGCAAATAGGCATCGCATCGATCGATCATATCGTTGGCGGCATGCATTACGCCGGCGCACACGCTTTCCCGGTCGATCTTTACAATCCGCGCCTCGAAGTCGCCCGCGCCGACCGCCTTGAAGGTGTCCTCGAGCCGCTGCAACTCGCCACGGAGGCCACCCATCGTCGACGCCGTGGCATTCAGCGCCGCATGAAGCGGTGACATGGCGCCGTCTTCCGGGTTCTCTGCAAGACGCACGTCACTGTCTCCGGCGAATACGCGCTCGAAAGCCCCGGCGACTTCCACAATTCCCCGCGACTGGCGGCTCTCGGTCTCGGCGAATGCCAACAGCGTGGAATTGACAACCGCGCCCAGATTGCTTCGGTCCACATGCGCGGGCAGGTCGCACTTGTGACCGGCTGCGTATGCGAGACAAAGCTCGATTGCCTGCTGGGTCGCGGCGCGGCAACGGAGCAACAGCGCAACCGAGGTCGCGAGCCCGCCGGCAACGAGCCCAATCAGTACCCATTGCGTTATCGCGGCGGATCCTTGCGGTCCGCCGGACGCCACCAGCCCGCCCACAAAGAGAACGCCCGTGGCCGCCAGGATGATCGTGGCCTTAGAGTGCATGGATGAATTCGTCATAGCTCGCTCCCTTCGCGGAAAGAATGTTCTGCAGCATGGTGGCGCCGGCCTTGAGGCCGTCCTTGCGGTTCCCATGGCGCTGCTCCTCTTTGAGGAGCTGGCGGTAGAGTGGAATGATGGTGTCGTTGAGAACCTGGCGGTTCGGCACGCGACGACTGGAGTGATAGCCGCTCAAGCCGCCGCTACGGTCGAAGCTCGGCGTGACGTGGGCGTAGACCCAGTAGAAGTCGCCACGTTTCGTGCGATTCTTCACGTATGCGAACAGTTCCTGGCCGGCGCTGATGGTTTCCCACAGCAGCCCGAACACCGAGCGCGGCATTTCGGGGTGACGAATGATCGAATGCGGTTGTCCGAGGCATTCGGCTTCGGTGTATTCGGCCAGATCAAGGAACAGGCGGTTCGCGTAGCTGATGCGCCCCTGGTGATCGGTCTTGCTGACAATGATGTCGGTGTCCGAGAAGAAGCGTTCTGTGTTTGTGATCGCGGGGTCCATTGGTTCTCCGTGTGCTGGGGGACGCGAGCAGACTCAAGTTATTGCGAAAGTGTTGAGAGAGGGCATGCGCAGATGGAGGGCAGCGCGCTCATAGGGGTTACTTCTCTCGTCGAGCGCGATGGCGCCTAGCTGCGTTGGTATAAGCCGCGCGCAGCGGGCTGAGATGTAAGACCATCGCAGAGCCCGATGATCGTCTCAGCGCAGCCGAGGAAGAGATAACCCCCGGGATTCATTTGCCGCGTAAGGCGCTTCAATACGTCGGCCTTGGTCGCGACATCGAAATACAGAAGAACGTTTCGGCAGAAAACGACGTCGAACGATCCGAGCGACGAGAGATCGTCGAGCAGATTCAGGGTTTGAAATCTCACGAGCTTGCGGATCGATTCCGACAGACGCCAGTAGCGTGGGGGTTCGGGCGTGAAGTATTTCAGCAGCAGCGGCGTGGGCACGCCCCGCTGAACCTCGAATTGACTGTAGCTCCCGGTCTTCGCGCGCTCCAGGACGGTGGAGTCGATATCCGTGCCAACGATGTCGATGGTCCAGGAGTCGAGCACCTTGCCGGCTTCCTGAAGCGCCATCGCGACTGAATAGGGCTCCTGCCCTGTCGATGCCGCCGCGCAGAGGATGCGCAGTCGGCGATCCTGACGTCGATTGACGATCGCGGGAACGATATCGAGCCGCAGCGCCTCAAACGGCTTGGTGTCGCGGAAGAATAGAGTCTCGTTGGTCGTCATCGCCTCGATAACCATGCGCTCAACGGCTCGGTCGCCGCCGGCGGAGATGATCTTGGCCAGCGCCGCCAACGTCGGCAGCTTCAGTTCGGCGACAACGGGGCTAAGCCGCGTGTCGATCAGATAACGCTTCTCGACGGAAAGGGAAAAGCCCGAGGCGCGCTTCAAGAACGTCGCGAATGCTTGGAAGGTCTGATCGTCCACTTCCGGGCGCACCCGTGCCGGCGTTGCGACTTGAGCAGCGAGTGCAGCCATCGTGCGTTCTACCGATCTGATTGGAGGCGACTTGCGGAAGCACAGTCTGATAAGACCGCGCGAGGTCCGCCAATGCGCATATGGTCTACCCGGGATGATGGGGGCCCCTCACCGACCCGCCTGACGAACGTCCACTTCCCGCTGCAAAACCTCGCAAAATGCGGCACCCGCGCGCGGCCACAGCCGCCGAAAGCTGGGGTTAGCCCTTCCGCGCCGCCTACTCACACGATTGCTCCCTGTCATGTAAGTCCATGGGACCGCTACCCTGTTTGGCGAAGGTGAATGCATCCCGCTCCAAACGGCGCGGATATCCAGGAGAAAGCTTCATGGCCGCACTGCCAACCTCGACCGACCGGAAAGCCCCGCGAACCGCGAGTTCCTCGGCCTTTCAAGTACAGGCCGATCTTCTGCAGCGGCACGACCAGGCCGTGTTCGCCGTCAACTTCGAGGGCGCGGTCTCACCCTTGAATCCGGTCGCCGGCGCCCTTGGGGCGAACTGGTCCGACGACGACCGCGCGAACTTTGCCGACGCGGTTCTCACAGCGGATCGCTCGGGAAGCGCAACCATCGATGAACTGGTTGTTGGGGATTGCGGCGCGCCCGCGCGCCTGCAGATCACGTTACTCCGGCTTGCCGGCACCAGCGGACTTCTTTGCTTCACGAAGAACGTGTCGCTCGATCGCGAATTCTATCTCGCGCTGGCAGACAGCCGACGCCGTTACCGCGATTTCGCCGATCTCGCCGGCGAGTTCCAATGGGAGACTGGGCCGGATGGTCGTTTCACGTTCGTGGGGCCGAGTGGAGGCTTCAGCTTCACTGCCGAACAGTTGCTGGAGCTTGATCCGCTGACGCTTCTCGCGGAGCGGCCCGACGACCACACCAATCCCTTCACCTGCCATCAGCCCATCTCACATCGGGAATTCTGGCTGTGGCGCCGCGACGGCGACATCGCACCGGCAATGTTCTCTTCCCGGCCTCTGTATAGCCCCGACGGCGTATGGATCGGCGCGCGCGGCGTCTGCCGCGATATCTCCGACTTGCGCGCAAGCCAATCATCGAACACCGAGGCCCAATGGCAACTCGAGGCGGTGATCGATATCACGCGCGTTGTGGAAAGTGGACGGAGCAACAGCCTCGGCCCGTTGCTGGATGTCGCCCGACGCATTTTCGGTGCCGATGGCTGCCAGGTCGCGCTGCGTCACTCTGGCCCGGCCGACGATGAACTGGAGAGCTGGTCCATTCTCGCCCAGTCCGGGCTCAGCGACGCCAGCCAAGATGCCGTCAAATCCGTCGTCAGCCAGATGCAACCGCCGTTGGTCTCCGCGGTGATCCATTCGGGATGGCGCGTTCTGGCGATTCCGCTGGAGATCGGCGGCCGTCAGCTCGGCGTGTTGCTGCTATGGCGCCGCGCCACGCTCGGCGGTTGGGGCGCCGATCATCGCGGCCTTGCCAGCGCCATCGCGCCACTTGCATCGCTTCAGGTGACACGCTTCATCGCGAACGAAGCAGCCACCGCGGCCGTCGCTCCGACCCAACCACCGGAACTGATCGCGACGGGACTTGCGCGGCGCGTGAAACGATCGCTTTACGCCGGTTTGGAAAGCGCGTTCATCACCCTGGATGTTGACATGCAGGCATGCGTCCTGGAGAGCGCGGCCGCCGCGGCCTGCGGACTCTTGGAGAAGTGCGATTTTCTCAGCCGCATGGTGCGCGGAAACGATTTCGTCGTGGAGATATCGCCGACTCGCGTCGGGATCTGGTTGGAGAAGATTTCCGCCGATGTCGCGAAAGAGCGGGGCGAATTCCTGCGCGGGGCCCTGGAGGCACGCGTCCAGGCAGGGGGGGGCACGGATGTAGAAGTCGCGCTGAATGTATTCTCGGTGTCACCCACGGCCTCATGCGACGTTGACGAGCTGGTTGCGAGCGTTTGCGGGCGTTCGTGGGCGGCCTCAAGAACGGGTCCGGCCGAGTTCCGTACATCCCAACACGTTTCGCACTAGGAGCCCGCCATGCCTGATCTCATGACCTACTTCTCGCGTCTTCTGGGTGGCGTTGGCGGTGGCCTGCTCGACTATAAGCGCGGAAGGTTGATGCTCGACCATCCCGACAAGGACGTCCGCAAGAGCCTGGCGGAGCGCGCGGATCTCGATCCGGAGATGTTATTCTTTCTGGCTGGAGACCCAGAGCCCGATGTACGGCAGGCAGTCGCGAACAATCCGTCCGCCTCAGGCAAGGCGTGGATCGCGCTCGCGGAGGATGAGAGCACAGACATACGCGCAGCGCTCGCGCTGCGCCTGCCGACCCTGCTGCAGACGCGGTCAACGTTTCACGCATCCCAGTCCGTCCGCGCGATTACGACTGCCCTTCGCTTACTGGCGAGGGACGAATTGCCCCGGATTCGGCTCATCTTGAGCGAAACTTTGCGCCAGATGCCGGACGTTCCCGGAGATGTCATCACGATGCTTGCGAAGGACCCGATTGAGGCGATCGCGCTTCCGATCATCGAGCTTTCACCGGTCCTGACAGACGCAGATCTCATCGAAATCATCAACACCTCTCCGCTCACCAGCGCGCTGGTCAGTGTTTCCCGGCGAAAGTCCGTCACCGACATCGTGTCCGAAGCGTTGGTGCACACGGGCAATTCGGATGCCATCGAGAGCCTGCTGCGAAATCCTTCCGCACAGATTCGAGAGGCGACACTTGACCTGATTGTCGATATGGCGCCGTCGCACCCGCAGTGGCACGAACCCCTCGTGCAACGTCCAAAACTCAGCGCTCAGCTTGTGGAGAGGATCGCGCGGTTCGTGACTGACGGCCTTCTCGATACGCTGATCCAACGTACCGATCTTGAACCGAGCACGATCATATACGTGCGTCAGGCGATATTGGCGCGCGTGAACAGCAGGACACCCGGCCGCGCGGCCGTCGATCTGGTCGCGGCGGCGACCTCGGACGCGGTGTTGCGGCCAGCGCTATTCCGGGCGGAGACGCTGTGCGTCAAGGGCCATCTCACCCCGCATGCGATTGTTGAGACAGTCATGAAGGGGCTGTCGCCCTTGGCTCTCGCGATGATCTCGGTTCAGGCGGGCATTCCGGTCCAAAACATCGCGAAGGCCGTGCATTCGGGATCGCCCCGTACCTGGCTCGCGATCGCCTGGGCAGCCGATCTCACCGCCGAGCAAGCTGTCGTCATTCAGCGGGAGCTTGGCCGCGTCAGTCCGGAGAGCGTCATTCGGCCAACGACGCACGGCTTCTTCGCCGCGACCACGTCGGAGATGCGACATCTCATTGACGCGCTCAACGGCCAGACGGCCGTCTCGGCGGCTTGAAAAGTCGGCATGGATGGTGCGCCGCATTGTCATCATTGGCGCCGGAGAGGGCGGGCCGCAGGCCTTGCTGACGTTGTTCCGACACCTCGGAGCGTGGTCCGATCCGATCGTGATTGTGCAGCGGCATCTCTCCAAGATGTTCATTGCCCAATTGGCGGCCGCAATCGCGCCGATCGCCGGCGCCTCATGCAGAGAAGCCATCGACGGCGAGGAGTTGCGGCCGGGAATCATACGGATCGCTCCCGCGGGAGCGCATCTTAAGATCATATGCTGCGAGGGCAGGTATCGCATTGCGTTGAGCATCGCGGGGAAGATCAACGGCAGTGAGCCGGCAATCGATCCCACCCTGGAGAGCGCCGCGCAGACGTGCCCAACGGTCTTGGCCGTTATCCTGGGCGGCAAGGGCCGTGACGGATGCGACGGCGCACGCGCAGTGCTGGCGGCCGGCGGCCGCGTGGTCGTTCTGGCTCCCGGGTCCACGACGTACCCGGAGATGCCTCAAAATGTCGTACAGATGAATGCGGGGGTGGAGATTGCCACCCCAGCGACGTTGCCAAGCATCGTGGCCGGAACCGTGCTGGCCCCACGGTCGGGCAGCACTTCAGAAAGTGGCGCGTCAGACCCTCAAGGATGGTCGCGGCTGATCGCGATTGGCGCATCGACCGGCGGCCCGGCGGCGCTGCTATCCTTTTTCGACGCACTTCCCAGATCGTTCTTTGATCCTATCGTCATCGTGCAGCATATCCCTGCCGGCTTTCCGAAACGTCTGGCGGAAAGCTTAGGCGATGCGACCGGATGGCGGATTGACGAGGTTTGCGCACCGGTACAACTGCGGGCGCGCCAAGTCCTGATTGCCCCGGGCGACCGCCATGTCCGGATCGATCGCGTTGGCGCGGCCTACACGGCATCCCCATGCTCTCGCCCCCCGATTGACGGCAATCGCCCATCGGTCGATGTGCTCTTCGCCAGTGCCGCTGCGGCGCTGGGAAACCGTACGATCGGTGTGGTGCTGTCGGGCCTGGGACGCGACGGCGTCAGCGGTGCACGCGGGATCGTGGCCGCCGGCGGCATGATCGTCGCGCAAGATAAAGCGTCCAGCGCCGTATGGGGCATGCCCGGCGCGGTGGTGGAAGCGGGCCTCAGCACGGCCACGAGACCTCCCGCGGCCCTGGCGGCTCTCGTTGCCGCCTGCCCTCAGCCGTCCGCGGCCCCGAGATCTCGAGCGATACGCGGATAGTTACCGGCACTTTCGGTGTTGCAGACACTTGGCTTGGGTATAGCCGAAGCGCAACGTAGTATGATGTGGTCTCCAGCCCGCCGCTGAAGGAGCGTTCCGTGACTCACTTCCTCGTTACTGAAGAAAATCCGAAGGGCTACAAACTCGAGGATATCCTAAGCCTGATCCGCAAGGACATCCTGACGCGGACACTCAAGATTGCGGATGATGCTCGCCCCGAAGCCCGGCACGTCATGCAAAACAACATGCGGGTCCTGTCTCTCGTTAGCGAGGCGATTGTCTTGGCCGAAGACTCAACCAGCGTGCTCACCCGCTCGTTCGGCCCCAGCAAAGTAGGTAACCCACGAATCGGCTACCCGTGATTTGCGCAATTGGACATCGCGCCCTGGCGAGAACTCAGCCGCGCTGAAGCGACTTCAAGCACTCTCAGTCAAATAGGTCAGGCGTGGGTGAAGGCGAAGCCCCGCCCAACATCAGCGGGATGGAGTCTGTGCGACCCTGACGGCGCAGAGATGCCGTTGGCACGGATCCGGCGTTCAGATAGGCCTCTACGACCAAAGGACATAACCCTTTTTACCCCCCGCCCCACCCCAATGGCCGGGCCGCGACCCGCTCGTTCCGGGCCATAGTCAGCCCACATAGGAGGCCCCAGCGTCCCCTATGAGGGGCCGTAGCGCCTCTGGAGAGAAGCAACACGGGCGCGGCGGATATGCCGCTACAAAGGTAGAGTGCGGTGAAGAAATTCCTCGAAATCGGATTGTTGTCCAGCATCTTCGGCCTATCCGAGCTGAGCACCGGGTTCGCCCAGACGTCTGAATCCGCCGCTGCGCCAGTGGATCCGCCGGCGCTGAAGGTCTCGGTATCGGTCGACACCGGCTTCACCGCCAACCCAGATTCGCCCAAGGATGAGCAGAACTTCGGGCTGCCGTTTACCGACCGGCCCAACACACCAATTCTGAACAGCGTGCTGCTGACCGCCGAAAGGTCAGTCGATCCGGAGAAGGATTACAGCGTCGGCGTCAAGTTCCAAGGCATGTACGGCTCCGACGCTCGGCTTACTCATTTTCTCGGCATATTCGATCTTCCGTCAGGGAAACCGCGGAACCAGTTCGACATTGTCGAGGCGAACGCCTCGATCCACACGCCGTGGCTTGGCCAAGGCGGCACGGATATCAAGGCCGGGTTCTACGCCACGCCCCTGGGATACGAGGTCATCGATCCAAACGGCAATACGTTTTACAGCCATTCATACATCTACAACTTCGGCTTGCCGCTGAAGCATACCGGCGTGCTGGCGACCACCCATGCGAATGCCACCCTGGACGTCTGGTACGGCGTCGACACCGGGGCTAACACCACCTTTGGAACCAAGGGCGACGCAAATAGCGCGGCCGGATTCCTCGCCGGCATCGGACTGAACGGCTTGGCGGACGGCAAGGTGACCGTTCTCGCGCTGACTCACATCGGCGCCGAAAGTTCTCGCCTTTTGCTCGGCGCCGCAGCGAATGCCACCTTGCGATACTTCAGCGACATCGTCATTGCGGCGAAACTCTCGAACCGCCTTACCTGGATCACGGAACTGAACTGGATTCGGGATGATGCCCCGCCCGTGAGCAACGGGTACGGCGTGGCGCAGTACTTGATCTACGCTGTTTCCGACACGGTCAGCGTGGCCGCGCGAGCGGAGCTTTGGCGCGACGCGCAAGGTTTCTTCGTTGGTAACTTCCCTGGCAACAACGACTTTGTCCTGGCGCAAAAAGGACTGCCGAATGGATCGAACTTCCCTGGCAAGTCGACCTACGGCGAAGTCACGCTGGGTCTGACGTGGAAGCCAGCGGTGTCTGCGCCGCTATCCAGTTTCGCCATCCGCCCGGAGATTCGTTACGACGGCTCCCTCAGCGGTCGCAAGGCATACAACGCATTTACCAAGGCAAGTCAGTTTACCGCTGCTGTCGATCTCATCGTCAAGTTCTAGTCATTGCAGATTTTGATAGCTGTTCCACAAGGATTCCTCCGATGAACCAAGTCAATCTCTCCGCCCGGTCATACGAATTTGATGGGAACTCCACGGCTTCGTCGAACACGCGAGGCCTCGCCCGGACCGGGCCCGTGGGTGGGGGAAGCCTGTTGCACGGCCTAAGGTTGGCAACAATCGCGCGTATCATGGGCGTGGTCGTGATCGTCGGGTATATCGCTTCCATCGGGACAGCGATGTATGCGCTTCGGGAACTCAAAGTTGGCGGGCCGGTCTATGAGACCGTGGTCACGATAAAGGATCTCGTCGCCGACATCCTGCCGCCGCCGGAGTACGTCATCGAGGCGTACTTGGAAGCTACACTTGCGCAGCAGGATCCCACCAGCGTCGCCGTGCGCACGGAGCGACTTGTCCAACTCCATAAGGTTTACGACGAGCGCAAGGCCTATTGGTCCGAGAAGAATATCGACGCACGCGTCAAAAAGAAGCTCACGCAGGAATCCGATTCCCACGTCACTCAATTCTGGGTCGCGATTGAAAAGGACATGCTGCCGCTGCTTGCGCGCGGGGACACTGCCGGCGCCCGTGCGGCCTACACCCGCGTCCAGGAAGCCTACAACGCCCACCGCGCCGTCATCGACGCCCTCGTCAAGGACACCGAGCGTCTTACGACAGAGTCCGAGACGTACTCCGTGGCCCGCGCCACAACACTACAGACGATCACCTGGGTCGTGTCGGGCATCATCCTTGCGCTTATCGCGGCCGGCGCGGCCGGTATCGTTCATGGACTCGTCCGCCCCGTCACGCGAATGACCGGTGCAATGGAGGTTCTTGCCCGCGGCAATCTCGATACCGAAATCCCCTACACTGAGCGAAGCGACGAGATCGGCGCGATGGCCAATGCCCTGCAGGTATTCAAGAGCAATGGTCAACAGATGGAGACCATGCGCCACGAACAGGAAAAGGCTGCGATCAAGGCTGCGGCGGATAGTAAGCTGGCGCGCGTGAACATGGCCGATCAGTTTGAGGCCAAGGTCATGGATGTCGTGCGCACCGTTGCCTCCGCCGCACGGGAACTGGAGCACACCGCCAACCTGATGTCGGCGACGGTTCTACAGGTCAACAGCCAGGCGGAAGCTGTCGGCAGTTCGGCCCAGACGGCCTCGATGAACGTGCAGATGGTGTCGGCCGCGGCTGAAGAATTGTCTGCTTCGATCTCAGAAATTTCGCGGCAGGTCAACGACGCGGCAGGAATCTCGAATGCCGCAACGCAGGAGACCAAGAAGGCTGCCCAAACCGCGGGGACTTTGGCGACGATAGCGAATCAAATCGACAACGTGGTTGGGCTGATCAGCGATATCGCCGAGCAGACCAACTTACTCGCCCTCAACGCTACCATCGAGGCGGCCCGCGCTGGCGAAGCCGGCAAGGGATTCGCGGTCGTTGCATCCGAGGTAAAGGCACTCGCCAGTCAAACGGCCAAGGCCACCCAAGAGATCAGCTCGCAATTGAGCGGGGTGAAGAATGGAACGGGCCAGGTCGTGTCCGCGATCGACACTGTTGGCGGCATCATCGAGCGGGTTCGCGCGATATCGGCGAGCATCGCCGGCGGCGTCACCGAGCAAGGCGTTGCGACGGCGGATATCGCGCGCAATGTTCAGGAGGCCGCCGACGGAACGCGGCGCGTATCGGAGACGATCTCGGGCGTCACCGAAGCAGCAAACGCGACGGGCCGGTCTACCGAGCAGGTTCTCCGCGCCGCGCAAGACCTCTCGAAGAATGCCGAGCGCCTGCAAACCGACGTCACGCAGTTCCTCGCGAGCGTACGTGCAGCATGAACTTCACCGTGAAGACGACACCTCGGGTTCGTAGAAGCAGCATTCAAGCTGTGCAAACCGATCACCGAACAGACAGGCACGTATTGGAGAGAAGGTATAGACAGATCCGGTCAATTGCCTGTGGCGTACGCAGCAGCTTGTTTTGAGCAAGACCTCGGTAGCGCCACCCGCGCGCTGGCTGACTCCGTGTTCAATCTCAAGAGCGTTGAAGGTGGAGTATCTGCCCGACGCGAGATGAGTCATGGCGTGCCCCACCGTCGGCATATTAGGGCACGACGAATCGTAGGATCATGGCCGTGATGGACTCGCGACGGGCCGCGGTGGCCGTCGGCGAGGTCATATCCACATTGAAGATCGTCGAAAAAGTGTGCCGGTTCGAAACGTTGAAGAAGCTCAACGCGCTGATCGACATGTGAAGGTCCACCGGATCCAGATCCGGCCGCATCACGTTCTCCGCCACGCCGCGGGCGATGATCCGCCGCAGGGTTTCTATGGTGTCGGCGTTGACCTTCCGCATGTCGGGTAGCTGGGTGATATGGACGCCGTGATGGATGTTCTCGACCATCACCAGCCGGATGAAGTCCGTGTTGGCGAGCTGGTAGTCGAAGGTGAACCGGACAAGTTGTGCCAGCGCCTTCATGGGCGGCTGATGAGCCAGGTCCAGCCCGGTCTCGATGGCGCGGATGCGGCGATAGCAGTTCTCAAGGACGGCCAAGTAGAGGCCATCCTTGCTCTCGAAGTAGTAATAGATCATCCGCTTCGAGGTATGGGTCTGATCGGCGATCTCGTCGATACGGGCGCCGCTCAGGCCCTTTTCGGAGAACACGCGCGTCGCGACGTCGATGATATCGGCGCGTGTACGCTCGGGATCCTTGAGCCGCGCGCCATCGTTCTCCGCGGATGAGCGGGAATCGTCGGCGCCACCGCGCTTTCCTTTTGGCTTCCTGGTCTTCAAACCACCCCCGCCGGCCGCCGAACGCTACCTCCGCGCGGCCCGATATGGTACGAACTAGTACGTACGATGAGTATAGGCTTGGGCAAATGGCGCTCGCAACCGTACCCCTGATCTCCGCGGTGCTTGCGTTCGTCGCAACGTCCGCCTGGGCCGCAGCGCCCCCAGCTTCCGCGTGCGATCCGGTCGACGATCTGCATTTCATCTGCGGGATGGAACATCCCGAAGATCTTGCCCAAATCCCCGGCACGCGCTGGCTGATCGCCAGCGGCTTCGCGGATGGTTCGGGGCTTAAGCTCGTCGATACGGCCGCGAAAACCATGAGGCGTTGGTATACGGGCGCGCCCGATCAGATCCGACGTGATGCCAAGCGCTATCCGCGATGCGCCGCGCCCCCCGATGCGATGGCGTTCAACGCGCAAGGGTTGTCGCTGCGCCCGGCCCAAGGTGGCGGCTTCACCTTATATGTCGTCAATCACGGCGGCCGTGAAGCGATTGAGGTGTTCGCCATCGATCCGCGTCAGCCGGAGCCCGCGCCCGTGTGGATCGGATGCGTGCCGATGCCGGACGGCCTTGTCGCCAACAGCGTCGCGGCTTTCACGGACGGCAGTCTGGTCGCGACGGTTCTCGCGCACCCAGGCACGGCCTATGCGGACTTTGTCTTGGGCAAAAACACCGGCGGCGTCTACGCCTGGAGCCCGGGCGAGCGCGGCTTCCGCCTGCTGCCCGGCACGGAACTGCCCGGCAACAACGGCATCGAGACGGGCCCGGACGACAAATCGTTCTACGTCGTCGCCTTCGGGCTTCACGCGATTGTCGCCTATTCCCGCGCCGATACCACGCGCCCCCTCGCCCAGGTCGTCGCGCCGGGCTTCATGCCGGACAACATCCACTGGGATGGGCAACGATTCATCGCCGCCGGCATGATGTACGACGAACCCGCCTGTGGGGGCTTGCGCAAGATCGTCGACGGCAAGGCGGATGGGATGCTGTGCCATCGCGGATACATGGTGGGCGCGCTCGATCCCACCACAATGACGTTCTCAGTAGTCGCGTATGAGGAACCGAACGCCGCCTTCAATGGCGTCTCCACCGCGCTCCTCATCGATCGGACGTTGTGGCTCGGGTCTTACCAAGCGGATCGCATCGCCTATCGCCCGCTGCCTTAGCGGCCCAGATGCTTGTCGTAGAACTTCACGGCGAGCTCATAGAGATCGCGGGACTCCGGAAAGTCCGGATTGGTCATGAAACCATGGCCTTGCCCGTCATAGATCAGCAGTTCGCTCTGGACACCGGCCTTCAATAAACGCCGGTAGCCATACGCGGCGCGGCTCATGGCAAAGTCGCGGGTGCCCGTGGCGAAGATGGTTGGCGGAAATTTCGCGAGCACGGCCAAGTCCCCTTCGGGTGAGATGTCCGATCGGTCCAGGTCCAAGCCGCTGAAATACCCCATGGGCGATGGTGGCGTGGGACCGGTGCCGCCCGCGATGCCTGAGAACGTGGCCGCATCCCCGTCGAACTTCGCGCTCAAGCCCGCACAGTAAACTCCCAGCGCGCCGGGGAGCGGGACGCCGGTCTTCTGGAACGAGGTCACCGTCTGCGCGATCAGCACCCCGCCGGCGGAACAGCCGACCATGCCGATATTCGCGGGCTTATAGGTCTTCAGCGCGTGCTTGTAGACTTTCGTCAAATCCTCGGTCGCGGCGGGATACTTGAACTCCGGCGCCTGGCGATACAGGGCGGTGATCACCTTCATCTGGCCGAGACTCGCAATCGGAATACTGATGAACAAGCCGTTCGCGCGGATGCCAGTGAGGAACCCGCCGCCGGGGACATTAATCATCAGCCGGTTCTTGTTCCGCTCCGGCACGCCGCCCTTGGGCGTGACAATGGCGACGGAGATCCCGTCGATGGTGGTCTCTTCCACGTCGACCGGGAATACCTCCCGCATATGCTGTACCCGCGGCTGCAGGTCGGCGTTCATCTGGAGGCGCCGGGCCGCCATGTCGACTTGTGTCGCCTGCGATGCGCCCGGCCCTTCCGTCGGACGGATGGCCTGCAGAATCCGCTTCGACTCCTCCGAAAGGATCGCCGAGGGCGGCACTGAAGTCTGCGCCAACACGTTCGTCACGCCTACGCTGAGCAATCCAACCGCGAGTGCGATGCCGCGCAAACCCTTCATGTGAACCGTCCTTGTAAATGGGAAAGGCCGCACGTCCTCGGGGGAGAGGTACGTGCGGCCTTCTCGTCTCCGGCTTTAGTGCTTCAGCCGCAGACCGATATAGAACGCCCGGCCGATGGGATCGAACGTCGCGGTATCGGTGCTGGTCTGCGAGCTGGAGACGATCGGGAGCCCGCGGTTGGTGAAGTTATTGATGCCGCCACGGATCTGGATGGTCTCGTTGATGTCGTAGGTTCCGTAGACGTCCAGCAAGTTATAGGCGTGCACCCCGATCCCCGGCGCCGCCGGGGTCGTGACGGAGGAAACGTCCTTCATCCCGTCGGTGAAGTGCCAGCGCAGGCCGATCAACGCATCGCCGAAATCGTAGGCGAAGGTGGTCAGCGCCTTCCATTTCGGGAAGCTCGTGCCCGCCGTGCTGCCGTTCGCCACGATGGTGTTGGTGCCGGCGTATTGCTGGAAGGCGGTGTTCGGCAGTGTTTGGATCGCGTAGGAATGCTTGTAGCCGATGGCGGTGTTGAACAGGAACTGATCGCCATCCGCGACATCGAGCGCCCAGCCGATCTGGACGTCGATACCGTCGGTCTTGAGTCCACCGAGGTTGAAGTAAGGCGTGTCGATCTGCTGCAGCAAGCCGTTCGAGTCACGGTGCAGCAGGGCGCAGAACACATTCGAGGCGGCGTAGCTCGGGTTCGATCCATCGAGGTTGTAGCACTTGCTCAACGCGGTCAGGCCCGGGATGACGGAGATCACGTTCGTGATGCTGATGTTGTAGTAGTCGACGGACACCGACAGGCCCTTCGCCCAACGCGAGTCAGAACTCGACCGCCACGCGAAGCCGACGTTGTAGGTGTTCGCCTTCTCGGGCGTCAGTGCACGGTTGCCGAAGGTCAGACCCGCGGTGGCCGTGGTCGGAAAGGTATAACCGTCGACGACATTGGCCGGCATGCCTTGCGCGAGGCAGAGGCTGCGCACGCTGCTGCCGCCGGCGCCGGTGCGTGCTGTCGAGCGGATATCGCACGGATCGCCGATGGAGCCCGGGGGCGTGCCGAACGCGATCTGACCGCCGCTGTTCGCCGCGAACAATTCACCGATATTCGGCGCGCGGACGGCGCGCTGGTAACTGCCGCGAATCAGCAGGTCCTCGTTGAAGGGCTGCCATTTGATGTCGCCCTCATAGGCGGAGGTGCCGCCCGAGGTGGAGTAGTCCGAGTGACGATAGGCGGCGCCGACATTGAACTTATTCGCGATCGGCGAATCCTTCAGCACCGGCACATCCACCTGCGCGGCGAATTCCTTCACGCTGATCTGGCCGGTAGTTGCCGCCGACGCGATGACCGCTTCGATATTTTGCGAAGCGAGGTTCGCGTCGGGGCTGTACCTGTAGGTGTTGCGACGATAGTCGGCCAAGAGGGCGAGGTTGACACCCCCCGCCGGAAGATCGAACAGCGTTCCCTGAATCACCGCCTGGGTATTGATCTGGGTCAGGCGTTCGGTGCTGTTGGCGGTCGTCGTCATATAGGCTTGGCAAGCCGCAGATATGCGCGTGCTGTTGGCGACGCTAAAGGGATTGAAGCCGCCGGCGCAGATCGAGTTACCGCCGTCGGCAGCACTGAGCAGCGTCTGCACGCGCGACTTCAGCACGGCGTTATAGTTCTGCTGCAGGTGGTTCATCGTGTCATAGGACGCATAGACGTCCCACGTCCAATCCTTGAAGCCCAAGTTGCCGCGCAGACCGCCGAGGAACTGTGAGGTCGTGTAGGTTTCATCCCAAGCCTTGTAAGGGAGGCCGACATAACGGCCGTTCCATGTGAACGCCGCACCGGGATTTGGACGAGATGCCAGCAAGGTTCTGAGGTCTTGCGGGATGAACGGATTGGACAGAGGAATGGTCGTCAGCGTGCCGAACTGCGTCAGGCTCCCGCCACTGCTGGTGGTGACGGTGGAGTCGACATAGAGGACTTGCGTGTAAGCGGTCACGTTGTCCGAAATATCGTAATCGGCCTTTGCGAAGACCGATTTGCGGTTCAACGGATTTTGAATGAGGGTCTGCGGACCCACCGGCATTCTGACGTTGCCGGCGATAATGGCGTAGGGCGCCGCTGTCGGGCCGCGGTAGTTGATGGCGCCGGTTTGGCTGAACAGCGTACCGCCATCATTGAAGCCAAGGTTGTTGGTACGCGGCACGGTGGCGGCGACGCCATAGCTGGTGAACAGCGCATTCACCGCGGCTTGGGTCGGCAGGTTCGATGAATCCGGCACAAAGGTGCCCTGGCCGATAAAGGACGACGGCGTCACAAGATTGAAGAACGACCGTTTCGATCCGGCCAGCTCCGAGCGGTCGGTATAGCTGATCGACAGAAGCGCGGAGCCCTTGCCGTCGGCGAATTCCGTCCCGCCGGCCACCGATGCCGTGATCGACGAGATGTCGCCCTTGAAGGAATTTCCGTACTGCACGTCGCCGATGACGCCGCGGAATTTGCTCATCGTCTTGAAGTTCACGACGCCGGACATCGCGTCCGATCCGTAGACCGCCGATGCGCCGCCGGTGATGATGTCGACGCTGTTGAGGATCGCCTCGGGAATGAGGTTGATGTCGACTTCGCCCTGAATGCTCGCCAGCGGAAGGCGGCGGCCGTCCAAAAGGACCAAGTTTCGGTTACTGCCGAGACCGCGAAGATTCAGCGTGGCGTGTCCGCCGGTGCCTTGGCCGCCGTTGCCGGCGGTTCCCGTGGCGGAGAAGTTCGGCATCTGGTTCAGGACGGTCTCGATCGCGACCACGCCGCTGGCGCGCATGTCCTCGACGGATGTCACCGAGATCGGGCTTGCCGAGACATAGTTGGGATTCGAGATGATCGATCCCGTGACGACGATTTCTTCTATGTCGACTTTCGCGGGTTCCGCGGCGGAGGCTGCGGTTCCTAGAGCTACCAAGCCGGACAACAGCGCAGTTCCGGCGAGATACCGCTTGGCGAAAGCGGAGCGCGTCGCATTTTGAGTCTTGAAGAAAGTCATATTTCCCTCCCAAAAAAGTTTGACCCGCGAGCACGCCGAAAGCCAGATCGGCCGTGCCGCGACATGGCGGCAATCCCTCCCAGGACGGCCGCCTGCTTCAGATTCGGAGCACCTATGTCGTCACGAGATGACTCCTGTTCGCACGGAGCTGTTCTGCGTTCATGGCGTCAGTCCCGCGGCGTGGATGGATTGGCCGGCAGCATCGGTTGCGCCGGCATACGGGCGTGGAAATCGAACCGCCGCGCGTCGAAGTGCGCCGTGCGGATCGAGTCCCCGAACTCGAGAAAAGTCTCCCGCTTCGCGTCGTAGGCGGGCCAAGGATGAGCAGCCGTTCCCGGATTGCCGATGCGGGCGAAGGACACGAGCGCGTCTCCCATCGCATCCGACAACGCCCGGTCCGCGGCGCCCCAATTGCGCGTGACGCGGAAACGGTTGTAGGCCGCGAAACTTTGGAACCAGTAGGGGACGTCAGCCGTGTGATAGGCGCCGGCGGTCTTCGGGTCGTGATCCGCGAAGGCCACGCCGTCCGCGTAGGGATGGGTGTAGGAAAACATGGCCATGTAGACCGGCGCCTTGCCGTATTGAAGCTGCGCCCTGCCCCAATCGCGCATAACGCGGGCAACTCCGGCGTCCCGGGCGGCGGCGCCACCAACTTCACGCACGGCGGCGTCGGCGCTGACCGGATAGAGCTTGAGAAATGCCGCCGCGTGGCTGCCGTATAGGCTCTCCGCGGCAGCTTTATATGCATCGGCGGTCTTGGCGGCTTTGAGCGCGTTCCCGCTTTCATCTCGGGTGAAGCTCAACAGCATCGGCACATCGGCCTGCGCGCGCGCCTTGAACGCCTCGAGCGGCGCCTGCGGAAGATAGTAGCCGTCCACATCGGGCCCCACCTTTACGCTTCCCGCGCAGCCGAGTTGACAATCGGCTTGCGGCGCGAGCACGCGGTCCGCCGGGAGATCGCGCATCGCCGCCACGGACGGCGCTTTCAGCGCCGTTTGATAGGCGACCCCGTCCGCTTCCGCGGATTTGAGGTCGGGCGTGGGGCGGGTCGGCCCGTTGGCGCTTCCGCTCAAAGCCACGATGCGATGGAAAAGCCCGCGCGCCAGGGGGCTGACTTGAAGATACGACGCCGAGGCCGCGCCCGAGGACTGCCCCATGATTGTGACGCTCCCGGGATCGCCCCCAAAGCGGCTGATGTTCCGCTGCACCCAGCGCAGGGCAGCGACTTGATCGAGCAAACCATAGTTCCCGGACGCATGGTGCGGCGACTCCGCCGTCAGTTCCGGATGCGCGAGAAAGCCGAAGACACCGACACGGTAGTTGAGGCTGACGAAGACGACGCCGCGCCGGGCGATCAATTCGCCGTCGTAATTGCCCATGGCGCTGGAGCCGATGGTGAAGCCGCCGCCGTAGATCCAGACGATGACGGGCAAAGGCTTTGCGTCGGCAGCATCCGCGGGTGCCCACACATTCACGTAGAGGCAATCCTCGCTGGTCGCCTCTTCACCGAAGTAGTGATTGAGATTGCGAGGCCGGAGGACCTGGCGGCATTCCGGCGCCTTGCGGTCCGCGTTGTAGACGCCGCGCCATGGGGCAACCGCCTGCGGCTCGCGCCAACGCAAAGGGCCGACCGGCGGCGCCGCGTAGGGCACCCCGAGGTAAGCTTTGACGCCAGAGGCCATCACGTTGCCGGCAACCGCGCCGCTGTCGATCCGCACGGGATCGCCCGGAACCGGCACGTCGATGACCTGCGCGGTGGCGGATGCCGCCATCAGCGCGCACAAAAGGCCGGCCAGCCAGGAATGCCTGACTGGTGCCGATCTCGCGCAGGGTTGCGGATATGACAGGCCCGCTCTCAACCCGAACTCCTCCCGTCGCCCGGTAGCGATGTCCTCAACCGCGAATTCCGCCGTGTCTTGCGAGGCATTCGCGGCGCGCGAGGGGTTTCTTCCCCGCGCAGTCTCGATCTCTAAAAAACAAGTTCCCCGATCTCGGTTCGGATTGTACTATCTAGTTCATACATTCGCCAAGAGCGTTGTTGAGGGGTTATAAAGGCGGGATTAGCGGGGCTCTTGGGCCATCGCTCTATCTTGCGAATTTGGGTAATTGAACCGGCTAGTCCAAAGGGCGATCACGCCTGTGGAAACGCCAGAGCATGCGATGAACGAGAAAACGAGGCACATCGCTGCGGCTTTGCAGCAGTCGACGGGCGGCCCTGCGCGCGCGGGCCGCGAGGCATTCCTCATTGGCCTGATCGGCAAGGGGATTGGCCGTTCGCTCTCCCCGCACCTGCACGAAACCGAAGCCCGCGCGTTGGGGCTCGACCTTCACTATCGCTTGATCGACACCGGCCTCACCGGTCTCGAGGCGGCGGACATGCCCAACCTGCTGGAAGCCCTGCAACTGACTGGCTTCCAGGGATCGAACATCACCTATCCATTCAAGGAGGTGATCGCAGGCCTTGTCGAACTGTCCGATACGGCGCGGGAGATCGGCGCTGTGAACACGATTGTCCGCAACGGCAACGGCGGCTGGGTCGGCCACAACACCGACTGGTACGGCTTCACCGAAAGCTTCCGGCGCGACCTCTCCGACGTCCGCATCGATAACGTGCTTCTCGTCGGCGCGGGCGGTGCGGGCAATGCCATTGCCGACGGAATGCTGCGCTATGGCGTGACGAAGCTGGCGATCTTCGATGTCGATCAGCAGCGCGCGACCACACTCGTCCAGAAACTCGCGCAACAGTTCGGCGCAAATCGCGTCGAGGTCGTCACGGATTTGTCGCAGGCGATGGCGAAGGCCGATGGGCTGATCCATGCCACTCCTATCGGAATGCACGGCAATCCCGGCATCGCGGTGCCGCCGGAATTGATCGAGGCACGGCTGTGGGTCGCGGACATTGTGTATTTCCCGCTCGAAACGGAGCTGCTGAAAGTTGCCCGCGCGCGGGGCTGCCGCACCCTGGACGGCATCGGCATGGTGGTGTTCCAGGCGGCCGAAGCCTTTCACATCTTCACCGGCGTCGTGCCGGACGTCGATCGGATGCGCGGGGATTTGCGCGACCATATCCTGCGCGGCGCGACCATTTAGCCGAGAGAGGTCGTAGAAAGATGCTCCGTTCGATCGCGACCGTTTCCCTGAGCGGTACGCTGCCGGAAAAGCTCCGGGCGATCGCCGCCGCCCGCTTCGACGGCGTGGAGATCTTCGAGAACGACCTGCTCTACTTCGACGGCACACCCGGACTCGTCCGACAGATGGCGGAGGACTTGGGCCTGAAGATCATGCTCTTCCAGCCGTTCCGCGACTTCGAGGGTGCGCCGCGGGAAATATTCGCCCGCAATCTGGAACGGGCGGAGCGGAAATTCGATCTCATGGAGGAACTGGGCGCCCCAGCGATCCTCGTATGTTCAACAGTCTCCCCCGACGCGAGCGCCGACGAAAACGTCATGGCCGACGATCTGCGTCAGCTCGCCGAACGGGCGGCGCGGCGCGGCATCAAGATCGGCTACGAGGCGTTGGCCTGGGGACGCCACGTCAACTCCTGGCGCCAGGCTTGGCGCGTGGTGCAGAAAGCCGACCATCCCAGCCTGGGATTGATCCTCGACAGCTTCCACACTTGCGCCATCAAGGATGATTTGACGGGTTTGAGTGCGGTCCCGCCCGATCGGATCGTCATAGTCCAAATCGCGGATGCCCCGATTCTGGCGATGGATGTGATCGAGTGGAGCCGCCACTTCCGTTGTTTCCCCGGCCAAGGTGCATTCGACCTGGGCGCGTTCCTCGCCCCCGTCGTGGCCTCCGGTTACAGCGGGGCGATCTCCCTGGAGATCTTCAACGACGGCTTCCGGGCCGCCCCGCCACGGGCCACCGCCGAGGACGGCATGCGGTCCCTGCTCTATCTCGAGGAAACCACGGGCCGGGAAATCGCCGAGCGGCCGCCGGCGATCACATCCGCCAAGCCGCCACGGCGAGCGGAGCTTTTTACGCCGCCGCCGGCGGCGCCATTCCACGGCTATGCCTTCCTGGAATTCGCGGTGGATGCGGGCACGGCGCCCCTGATCGCGAGCTCTTTCGAGTCTCTGGGTTTCACGCGGATTGGGCGACATCGCTCCAAGAACGTCGCGCTCTATCGGCAGGGCGACATCAACCTTGTGCTGAACAGCGAACCGGAATCGTTCGCCCACGCGTACTTCCTGATGCACGGCGTATCCGTATGCGCCACGGCGCTGCGGGTAGGAGACGTCGACGCGGCCGTCCAGCGCGCGGAACTTTACCGCTACCGCCCCTATGCGGGGGGCGTCGGGCCGGCGGAAACCGTGATGCCCGCGATCCGCGCACCCGACGGGGGCTTGCTGTATTTCGTCGACGACGCGCCAGGTGCAGCCAATCCCTTCGAGACGGACTTCATCCTCGCGCCAAATGCGCCGCCCAGCGCGCCGGGAAACCTGACCCGGATCGACCATGTTGCGATCGGCCTCCCGGAAGGGCAATTCGACATTTGGGTCTTATTCTACAAGACCGCTTTGGGTTTCTCCGCGGATGACACAATTGTCGTCCCCGACCCCTACGGACTGGTGCGCAGCCGCGCGCTTCACAGCCCCGGCGAGCAGGTGCGCGTGGCGCTGAATATTTCGGAAAGCCGCAACACGGCGGTGGCGCGCTCGGTATCGTCTTTCGCGGGCGCCGGCGTTCAGCACATCGCCTTCGCCACGGACGACATCCGCGCGACGATCGCCGCCTTGCGCGCGCGTGGGGTTCACATCCTGAGTATTCCGCGCAACTACTATGACGACCTGATGATCCGGTTCCGGTTGGACGCAAGCTTCATCGAGGATCTTGCAGCGCTCAATATCCTTTATGATCGCGATGCCGCCGGCGCTGAATTCTTCCACGCCTACACTGAGGCATTCGAGAATCGCTTCGTGTTTGAGATCGTCGAGCGGCGCGGCTATCGTCACTATGGGGCTGCGAACATGCCTGTGCGCTTGGCCGCATTGGCGTCGACCAGCGGGAAATCACCTTTCGTGTTCCAGGCATTGGAGCACTAGGGCCACATCGGTCGCGTTTCGCGGCATTGAGGTGGAGACGCGTCGGGGAGGATTGCGTGACCAATTCGAATGAACCTGCGACCGGCGCGGGAGCCGGGAGCCGCCCAAGCCGCGCGCGCTTCTATATCCTCGGCCTTCTGAGCGGAGCGGTGCTGATCAACTATCTCGACCGCGCGCTCCTGGGCATCGCCGCGCCGTCCCTGCAAAAGGAGTTGGACCTGAGCCCGGCCCTGATGGGCGTGGTGTTCTCGGCCTTTTCCTGGTCGTACTTCGCCGCCCAGATCCCCGCCGGCATCATGCTCGACCGCTTCGGCACGCGCGTGATCTATGCCGTTGCCCTCGCCGGCTGGTCTCTGTTCACCTTGCTGCATGCCACCGCCACAGGATTCCTATCGCTGATCGGCTTTCGCCTGGGGCTCGGCGTGACGGAGGCACCGTGCTTTCCCGCAAACAGCAATGTTGTGGCGATGTGGTTCCCGCGCGCCGAACGCGCCCGTGCGATCGGTGTCTACACGGCGGCGGAATACGTCGGCCTCGGATTCATGAGCCCGATCATGTTCTGGATATTGGCGGAATTCGGGTGGCGCGCGTTGTTCATCGTCACGGGCGTGAGCGGCATCATATTCGCGATCGTGTTCTGGCGCGGATATCGCGATCCCCACCAAAGCCCGCACATCAATGCCGGGGAGGTTGCTCTCCTCGAGGCCGGAGGTGCGGCCGTACAAGCGCCCACCCAGACCGAACGGTTCGAATGGCGGCAGATCCGCCACCTATTTCGATATCGCCAGATGTGGGGGCTGTGCCTCGGACAGTTCGCGGTCTATTCGACCTTCGTCTTCTTCCTGACGTGGTTTCCGACCTATCTCGCCACCGAACGGCAGATGAGTTGGATCAAGGTGGGGTTCTTCACCACCCTGCCCTATATCGCCGCGTTCTTTGGAATCCTGTTCGCCGGCTGGTGGTCCGATTTCATGCTGAACCGCGGCTGGTCGCTGAATGTGTCGCGGAAGTTGCCCGTCATTACCGGCCTCGTGTTCGCATCAACAATCATCCTGGCGAACTACGTCACGAGCGATGCTGCGGTCATCGTGATCTTGTCGATCGCCTTCTTCGCCCAATCGATGTCGTCGTCAGGCTGGGCGGTTCTTTCCGAAGTCGCCCCCCGGGGCCAACTCGGTCTTGTCGGCGGCCTCTTCAGCGCATCGGCAAACCTGTCCGGCATCGTGACGCCACTGGTGATCGGCGTCGTGGTTCAGGCCACCGGATCGTTTGTGGGAGCAATCGTCTTCGTGGCCGCGGTCGCGGCCGCCGGCGCCCTGTCGTGGATCTTCTTAATCGGCGACATACACCCGATTGAGGCCGACGCATCTTGAATGCGTTGTGGTGCCTAGGGAGGCGCGAGCCGGGAGCGCTGGCAATCTCGCTGTGACTCAATCGCTCACGGCGGCAAAGGAGTTGTGCGTTGTAGAACTGGCCGATTTGCTTTAGGGTGACTCTGGCTCCGCATTCACCTACGCCGAAATCTCGGCCACTCGGCGACTAGGGGTGGCTTAGGGCCGGACTGCGGCGGTTTGGGATCGCGATCCTGAAAAATCATTGATTCTGCGTGGCTATTGCTCTGAAGCGAGCCACTTCATTATGTCAGCGCGATCTTGATCGAGCCGCGGGGGCGCCGCGGGAACTGATGGCCCATCGGGAACCATGTGAAAACCGGCGCTTGGGATCGAGATGTTCTCGCGTTCGGGAAGTCCAGGAATCGCCATTTTCTGAAACGCTCTCTCATCGGCCAGGGCCGCCGCTTCGTCCACAGAGCGAACCATGCCGCAGGGAATCCCTTTCGCGCTCATGCTTCCCTCCCATGCGGCGGCGTCGCGCGTCGCGATGACTTTTTCAAGTTCCGCGCTAAGCGCCTCGAAATGCGTACGCCGGGACTCGGGCGTGGCGAAACGTGGATCGCTCAACCAGTCCTCGCGTCCGACGTGCCGGGCGAGGGCCACGAACTGATTGTCCTGCACCACACCGAGGGAGACCTTGCGTCCGTCCTTTGCGGTGAACAGCGCAGCCGTCGGCAGGCCAGAGTAGCCAACATTGCCCATGCGCGGCATCGCCTTGCCGGTAACGAGGAAGGGTGTGAGCGTGGACGTCAGGAACGCTAAGCTGGCGTCGAACATGGAGACGTCGATAAAGCTGCCGCCGCCGTCCTTGGTGCGCTTCATCAATGCCGCGAGGATCGCCAGGGCCGCGGTCTGCCCGGTGAGCGTGTCGACGATGGGGAAGCCGATCCGCACGGGCGGATCGCCTTCCTCGCCGCTCAGCATCATCATACCGCTCGTGGCTTGCACGATATTGTCGATTGCAGGCCAGTCACGGTGCTGGCCGGTCTGACCGTATCCGGAGACCGAACAATAGATAAGATTGGGACGCAGCTGCTTCACGGCGTCATACCCCAAGCCGAGCCGCTGGATCACGCCCGGCCGGAAGTTTTCCAACAGGACATCCGAGCGCGATACGATGGCGCGGGCGATGGCAAGATCGCCGGCCTCCTTGAGGTCTAGCGCAATCGACTTCTTGCCCGCATTCGCGGCAATGAAGGCGGGCGACATGCCGTCGTACCGACGGTCGCCGCCGTAGTTGCGGAAATTATCGCCGCCCTTCGGCTCGATCTTGATGACTTCGGCGCCCAGCATGCACAGCAGATGCGATGCATAGGGTCCAGCCATCACATGGCTGAAGTCGGCAATGCGAATGCCTGCGAGAGGCGCTGTCATGGGTTCTCCGGGAAGTGCTTGCGCACGATCGTCCAGTCCTTGGTCTTGCAGAGGCCGCAGTCAGCGCCGACGAACATCCGGCCAGAATTGCGATCACGCTTGAGTTGCCAATCAAGCCAGGCGACGCCCACGCGGGCCCAGTCGCCGCCGTTGGCGAACTGGAAAGTTCCGCCATGGCCGACCGGAAGGCTCATCGAGATCGCCGGCACGTGTTCGATTTGCGCGACATCGTCGGTGCCGTTCGGATAGGCCATGTCGTCCGGTCCGCCCAGTACATAAGCCACCGGCGTATGCAGCTTCTTCAAATCGGATTTTGTGATCTCGACCCCGCTCAAACCGGTCCCTGGGCGGTTGTAGACGCCGCTGTTGAAGGCGACGACCGTATCGATCCGGGGGTCCGCCGCCACCGCGAGGGCCTGGAGGCCACCGCAGCTGTGGCCCATCACCGCGATGCGTGTAAGGTCGATATGGCGATTGAGCACATCGCCATTGGCGCTGTTCGCGCGCTCGGCCCAGGCGATACCGGCAAGCAGTTGACCGACTTGGGTCTCGTCCGGAATGCGCTGCGTGGGAAGCGGCCGTGGGGCCGCGGGTTCCGGCAGATCGAGGCGGTCCACGACGGGGCGCTCGTTGCGCGGCGCGCCGTTGGCGATCACGACATAGCCGTGGCTTGCGATTTCGCGCAGGAAATGACTGGCGCTGAGGCCGTTGTCACGGCAGCCGCCGTTGCCCCACAGGACCAGCGGGAGCACGTCCTGCGGCATCGCGCGGGGGCGATAGATCGTGTAGCCGGGCGCGTCGGCGCGGGCCTCCGCGATGGCTGGGAATTTTCCGGACCCGCCCACGGCCCCAATGACGCCCGGCGGCTGCGCGGACGCATCAGCCTGCGCATGAGCCACGGAGATCATGATCGCAAGAGCAAGCAGGAAATGGTGTCCCATGGACTACTCCTTGCACGCGACTTGGTCGCGCGCGGGCAAACTGGCCCGGGCCGTTTGGAAGGCACTTAGTCCATCGATCCCGAAACGACCGAGGGCGCGGGCATTGCGTTCGGCATCGCGCAGATAGAGCGCATCGAAGCGTTCCTGCTCGCCCGCCGGAATATCCGAGATGATGACGCCCTTTGCTTTTGCCTCGTCCAATCCGACGGAGAGAGCCGCCCGCACCTCGCTCGCCAGCGCCGCTTCCCAGACGGGGGTGGCTTCCTCCAGGACCTGTCGCTGCTCGTCCGTCAGGCTTTTCCACCGAGCTGCATTCATTGCGCGCGCCGGGTACGCGCCACGAGGGACACGCAGCGTGTTGTAGTACTTCGACACTTCAGCAAAATGGAGCGCGCGGAAGGTGTCCGTCGGTGCGACAACGCCATCGAGGATGCCTTTGGACAGCGCCGAGTACACGTCGGCCATCGGCATATTCACCGGATCCGCGCCAAGGGACTCCAGCACTGTCAGGAGTTCTGTAGGTGCGCGTATGCGCAACTGCTTGATGTCGTCGAGGGTCCGCACTGGCTTCTCGCGCGTTATGATGCCCGGCAGGGAGCCGCCCTGCACCGCCAGCACCTGGAGGCCCTCCAACTCATGGCCGATCTGGGGATTCGCAGCGGCGATGCAGCGGAACAGGGAGACCTGGGACTCCACACTGTCCGCCCCCGAATAGAACCCCGATTGGATGCGGATCAGATGCGTCCCACCGCGGTTGTAGATCGGCGTAATCAGGCCGATGTCCGCCACGCCGTGGCGCAATTCCTCCATCGACATGTCGGAGGATAGAAGGACGCCCGACCAGATCGCCTTGATCCGCAAGGACCCGCCGGAGCGCCTCTCGACAAAGTCCATCCAGGATTTGTCCGCCTTGCTAAAGGGGTGCGACGGCGCGTACTGCGTCGCGTAAGTGAGTTCCGTCACGGCATCGGATTGCGGGCGTGAACAGGCGCTCAGCAAGACGAGAAGGAGAAGCACGATAATCCTCATGCCACGTCCCTCTTTACAAGGAAGTCAGCGACCATAGTCACCATGCGCTCATGGTTCCAATTCTTGGCGTCCACCATATCGGCATCGATCGTCAGGACCGGGACCTGGGATTGCTCCAGCGACAGCGCCGTCAGCTTCACGCCGGATTGGGACAGGCGATTTTCAGGCGGCAAAAGAACTACGGCTGCATCGATTCCGGCGCGTTCGGCTTCGCTCTCCATCCAACCGTTCATCCACGGCGGCAGGTGCAGAACCTCGTTCATGGAGCAGATCCGGCTGGCGAGCGCCTCCATGGGCCGATCTTTCAGATCTCGGATGTACTGTGGCCCGGCAAAGGGCATGTACATCGACCAGACGAAGACCGCGCCGACCTTGTCCTCGAGTGCCTGATAGAAGCCGGGGTCGTGCCAGACGCCGGCGCCGATCCACATCAGGCGGATCTTCTCGTGCTCAGTCGCGCCCTCGCCCTGTGCGATCCGCTCCAGGACCTCGTCACGGAAGCGTCGCGCATGAGCCACGGCCCAATCGGAACCGCGGTGCCATTGCGGGATCATGGTGTTCGACATCTGCTCACCGATGGAGACAGGACACGGCCGCGCCTTCACCAGCGCCTGGTTGGCCTCCCAGATGTAACCTTCTTGCTCGTTGATCCGCTCCATCAGGTAGTGAAGCTTCGCCTCGTCGAACTTCCGGCCGGTGCGCTTCTCAAGCAAAGCGATGAGGTCGCGCATCTCCGCGACCATGAGTGCGATGCGGTCGGGATCGTAGATCTCCTCCCAATCGGTCTTCGAATGTGCGAACCAGCGCGGATCCTTGTGCCGCCAAGCCGGCGCCTCCATCGGGAAGAATTCGGTGCCGAACGCCTGCGCCCATTTGCCGAAGACGTGCTGAATACAGTCGCAGGTGAGCCGCGCAACTAACACTGTCGGTTTGGGCAATCCGCCCCACGGTGCCGTGGACGGATCGTTCGCCAACGTGCAGGCAAGACCGAGGGCGCAATATTTGCAGCTGTTGGCCGGATATCCCTGGTTGGCCAGCACATCGAAGTACCGGTTCGAGAGCTGCTTGGCCGAGATATAAGCGGACCACCACTGGTTTGTGATGATCGGGATATCCATGGCATGGAAAATCTCGTGCGGCGTGTCGGCCTGAACGATCGCGTAGGGCTCGCCCTCGTCGACGACACGGCGCTTTAGGTCCGCCCCGTACTGCTTCTGGAAGGCATTCGCGACCGCCGTGCAGGCGAGCGTCTTGCGGTTGCGGTGGCCGGAACCGGCGGTCATGTGAACACCCCTGCCGCGGTGAGTTCGGCGATGCGGCTTTCCGACAGCCCGCAAATCTCGCGCGCAACCTCGGCGCTGTGCTCGCCCAGGAACGGTGCGCGGAACGGCAGGAACGCATCGCGCGAAAAGCGGATCGGCGTGTTGACGTGGCCGAAGCTGCCCAGCAATGGATGATCCAGTGCCACGAGCGCGTCGCGACCGGCAAGCTGTGAGTCCTTGTCGATCATGTCTTCGCAATCCTGAACTACGCCGCAGGCGATCCCTGCGGCCTGCAGTTCGGCGGCGACGGCATGGTCATGCCGTGCGGAGGTCCATACGGAGATGTCGGGGCCGGTCAACGCGAAGAGTCGATCGCGCTCGTCTGCTGAGAAGAGCGAAATCGCTACCCACCGGTCCTGACCCAACGCAGGAAACACATCCTGGAAGAAGACCCGCGGATCGGCGTTGCCGGCGCGTTGCGGACGCTCGCCGCGCTGGACCGCGGCAAGGCTCTCGCGCATCTGCTGAACACAGATCTCGTACATCGAGGCGTCGATGTGGCAGCCCCGGCCCGTGATCCGGCGGTGCTGAAGCGCGGCGGCCACGTGCCCCGCCATCACGAACGGGACGATCACGTCGCCGTAGGGGACTGCGCCGGGAATGACAGGGTCGCGATCAGCGTAGCCGGTCAAGTAGGTACGCCCCGAAAGCGCGCCGCCGGTGCCGTCGACGCCCCATTCCTGCGCCATGGGGCCGGTTTGCCCATAGACGCTGCCGGATACCATGACGATGCCGGGATTGCGCGCCGCCAGCTTGTCGTAGTCCAGGCCGAGTTTCTTCATCGTACCGGGGGAGAAATTCTCGACCACCACGTCGGCCCAGGCGATGAGCGGGTTCAGCAATTCGCGCGCCTCCGGCTTCTTCATATCGAGCGATACGCTGCGCTTAGATGAGTTGAGATGCGCAAACCAGGGCTTGTCGTCCAAATTGCCGGGCTTGGAGGCGGACACCTGCACGTCAAGACGCGCGAGGTCTGGACGCGTGCGGCTTTCGATCTTCACAATGTGCGCGCCGAGGTCGCCCAGAGTTTTAGTGGTGATCGAGCCAACCAGAGCCCAGGCAAAGTCGAGCACGCGCACGCCGGCGAGCGGGCCCTTCCGACTGCTTGTGTGAATCGCGGGTGCGGCGGCAACCGCGGTCCCCTCGCTGAGGACAGCGAAGCGCTCCGGGAGCCGCGATGCCGTATTGAAGAAACCGCGCGCGGCGAGATGCTTGTCGACGAGCACGTCGGAGGGTTCGTTCACCACGCAGGCGTTGATGCCCCGGCGATTGCCCTCGCTGGCGATGTCCGCCTTCGTGCGGGTGGCAAAGAAGGCTGCGATGGCAGTTTCCCATGTGGCGCGGGTGTCCGCCGGCAGAGTCGAGCGGTTGTAGCCGAGCCAGTCAACGCCCCGGAGTGGATTGGACGCTCCGGCTTCGTCCATCCAGTCCGACAGCGCCTGATTGGCCGGCGCACCGAGGCGTCCGGTCATGAGCGCATGGAAGCACCATCCATCCGCCAGCCGCCAGATCGCCCGCACAGTCGCGCGGCCATAGGCAAGCGCGCCGCCGACACGCCCGAGCTTACGACGATCGAACTGCCACACCAGCACGCCGTTGACGTTGCGGCTGAACGCCACTTGCTGGATCGAGATATCGACATGCTGCCCCTGCCCGTGCGTCCCGCGAGCGTAATGCGCCGCCATGGCGCCCGACGCCGCCGCCATGTCGGCATGGAAAATACAGGCATCCTCCGCTTCCTTGACCGGCGGGAATCCCGGCTCGCCCGTTACCCGCAAGGCACCGCCCATCGCGGAAGCCACCAGCTCACCGCCCTTCCATGCCGCGCGCGGGCCACCAGAACCGAAAGGCGTCACCGAGACATGGACCGCCGTCGGCGGGACGGCGACATCGGACAACGCGTCCTTGCCGAGATCGTCGATCACGAAAGATGCGCCTTCGACCGGCCCGCCGAGATCCGCTCCAAGTGACGCCAGATAGCGCGCCAAGGGGCGCTGCGCCATACCGCCGAGTGTGGCCACGCGATGTCCGGCAAGCGGCTTCACAACCCGAGCCCCTTCAAGAAAGTACTGATCTTGACGTCGACGCCGTCGTTCGCACGCCAATTGCAGCGTGTCAGGACGAGCGCGGGAAGGCCGGCGCTCTCAAGCGCTTTGCGCTGCTCCGGTATATGCCACACCTGGGTTTCGTCCTCCTCGATGCACCACAGCACGACCGCGCTTGCATTGGCGGCGCGGGCTTCACGTACCAGCGTCGCGCCCCGGTCGAAGAAGCCTCGTTGCCCCAGTTGCGCGGCATAGAGCTGTCGGCCGATCGCGGCCGCGGGATCGCCGCTCTTTTCGGCAACTGCCGCACCCAGATGGGACCAAGCCTCGCCCAGGGTGTGACCGACTGCGCCCCATCCGGCGGCTTCAATGACGGCGTGCAGGCGGCGGTCAGGCGGCGGACTGCCGGCCAGCAGGCAGGTCAGGGTGAGTGCCGCGGACCTCGTCGCTTGCGCGCGCCGCGCATTCGTGTCGGCGATGCCTCGTTCCAGTGCCGCATCGCTGAGGTCGAGACGCCGCGCAAGGCCGCGCACGGAAGCGATCATATGTTCCGCGCTGCTCGGCCGCGCGATCTTCGCGACATCGAACACCAACGCCTCAGGCCCCGCCAACAAACCACGACGGCGCAATTCCTCGACGTAGTAGTAAAGGCGATGGGCACTGTCGTCGCTGCGGGAAAAAATGATCGTGCGCAAACCGTCGAAGGCGCCAGCGGCCCAGTCTTCGACAATGGAGAACGCCCAAGGCGCAAACTTGCTTTCGAGCCATTGTTCGGCGCGCGGCAGGGGCCGATCGACATTCCAAGCCAGCGGACCGGAATAGCGTCCGGTCGCGGCCAGAAGGTCTTGCGGCAGATCGGCGCCAATGCTTGCGAGCATGGTCACGACCCCAGCCAGTTCAACAGGCCAAGCGTGATCACCGGGAAGAGCACAAGAAGAACCAGGTGAACGATGTCGCTGATGAGAAACGGAATCACCCCCCGGAAGATCCGGGCGATAGGAACGTCCTGCGCGATGCCTTGGATAACGTAGAGGTTCATCCCCAGCGGCGGGTGCACGAATCCGATCTCCATCGCACGGCAGAGGAATATCCCAAACCAGATCGGCGACATACCGAAGCTGCTCACGATGGGGAGCAAGATCGGCGTGGTCAGCAACATCAGCGCAAGGCCATCCAGGATCGACCCAAGCACCAGAAGCGCGAGCGCGATGATGAGCATGCTGGGGATCGGCCCCAAGTTCAGGCTGGTCACCCCGTCACCGACGAACTGCGCGAGTCCGGTGATGCCGACGAAGACAGAGAAAATCAGCGCGCCGATGATGACCAGCAGGATCATGCCGCTGGTACGCAGCGTCTCCCCGAAGGCCGTGTAGAGCATCGCGCGGCTGAGGCGCTTCCGCCACACCGCGATCAACAACGCGCCGGCGACGCCGATGGAGCCTGCCTCCGAGGGCGTGAACGAGCCCAAGGCGATCCCGCCCATGATCAGCGCCACAAGCAGGAGCATATCCGCCACGCGCCCGAGTGCGCGGAAGCGCTCCGGCCACGGCGCGCGTTCGCTGCGCGGGGCGACCGCCGGCCGCAGCCGGACAACGACCCAAATTACTATCGCATAGAATAGGGCTTGCGTGACGCCCGGCACGATTGCCGCGGTGAACAGCTTGCCAATGGACTGCTCGCTGATGATGCCGAACACGATTAACGCACCGGACGGCGGGATCATCTGGCCAAGCGTGCCGCCCGCCGCGACCGAGCCGGTGGCGAGTGTATCGGCATAGCCGCGGCGCCGCATTTCCGGCAGCGCCACGAGGCCGATAGTGGCGGCGGTTGCGAGGCTGGAGCCGTTGATCGTGCCGAAGGCCGCGCAACCGGCAATCGCGGCATAGGCCATGCCGCCGCGATGGTGACCGATCAGTTTCGCCGCCGCGTCGAACAGATCTCGGCTGGCGTTCGACGCGAAGAAGATCTGCGCCATCAACATGAACAGCGGCAACGTGCCAAGCTCGTAGCGCGAGAGTGTATCGATGAGGAGAACGCCGGATTTGATCAGGGCCGGCTCGAAGCCGAGGATTAATGTGAGTCCGACGATTCCCACAAGCCCCAATGCCGCGCCGAGGGGAACCCCCATCAGAAGCAGAATGAAGAGCCCGGCAACGCCGACGAGCCCGGTTTCTGGCGTTGCGTACGTCATCCCCGCCTCCACAGGGCCTGGCGCAACAACACAAGGATAGAGGCGGCAAT
Organism: Rhodospirillaceae bacterium; assembly: GCA_965279655.1. Lineage (GTDB taxonomy): Bacteria > Pseudomonadota > Alphaproteobacteria > Rhodospirillales > Rhodospirillaceae > SCTM01. The sequence continues at coordinate 366,377 of OZ257255.1, read as the reverse complement.
ACAGAGGTTGGCGACGGTCCGCAGCCACCGCCATGGCACATTCATGATTTCGCTGAACTCAAATGTGTCCCAAAGATCCGCCGCAATCCACACGGATCCGGCCAATAACCCGGTGAAGAATACCGCCGCCAGCAAAGCCGATAGGCGCGACAGGACGTCCTGTGTGGCAGGCGATAAGCGATCTACCACCAGACGCACCCGGGCATGGTTGCCCGCCAACGTCGAGGCGACAAGCGCCAAGGCCCCGGCAACGAGGATGGCCGCTTGAATGATTTCTATGACGCCGCGTTGTGGCATGCCGATATGGCGGCCGATCACCGAAAGCGTCTCACACAGGGTCATCGCCAGAAGCGCGATGCCGCCGATCCAGACGATGAGCTTGGTCATGCCACAAGCTCCACGTCGCCCGCCGCGGTGATGCGAACCGCGGGCAGACCGGCAGCAACCGTGATGCGTTCCACGTAGCCCTCGATCTCGCGCTTCCGCTGGCCTTGCGCCACAACCGGCCGGCCAGGCGCCTCGACATGGACGGGTATGATGCCTGGCTCCATCCTTCCGTCCGGATGCCAGATCAGGCGGCCGAGAAATGCGTTCACCGCCTCGGGATGGAACGGGGCCAGCACATAGTCCGGATCGGGCTCGAAGCCGAACAGCTCCTTGCGCCGTTCCGCCCAGGCGCGTCGTTCCGGATGATCCTGATTGGGACTCAAAGCCCGCGTTACGACACAGCCGTTGCCGAGGCCGTGGAAGATGGGCTTGCCGCGATAGATCTCGATACCACGCACGATATGTGCGTGATGGCCAATGACTGCGTCGGCGCCCGCCTCGATAGCGGCTTGGGCCAAGGGGCGCTCGTAAGCCGCGAGCCGCGCCGGCGTATGTACGATGCCCTTGTGCATGGCGACCACCACAGCATCTGCGACGGCGCGCGCGGCGGCGATGTCTCGGCGCAACGTCTCGAGGGCCTGAGCACTGACGGCCTCAAGCGGAGCCGCAGGCGCGATGGGTGAGCCATCCCTGGTCTCGATGCGCAGGTAATTACACCCCGCCGCGTGCGGCCCCGCCCATGACGTCAACGGTCCTACGCAGTTGTAGCTGAGCAGCGCGAGGCGCCGGCCGGCACGTTGCACAATCGCCGGCGCGCCGGCCTCGGACAACGAAGCCCCGGCGCCGGTATAAGCGATCCCCACCGCGTCCAAGCCAGCGCGTGTGTCAGCGATCCCCTCTGGGCCGCAATCGGCGATATGGTTGCCCGCAAGGCTCAGCATTGCGAAGCCGGCCTGGGCGATGGCGGCGAGATTTTCCGGCGGCGCGCCCGGCGCGGGCACGTCACCCTTCATTTCATAGCCTCGTCTGGTGTGGGGGACTTCGAGATGGCCGATACCGATGTCAGCCGCGCGCACCGCCGGCGCGATCCCTGACAGCCAATGGGCGGCGTCTGGTTCGTCGAGAACCAGATCGCCGGCCAAAAGCAGGGTCAACGCGTGTCCAACGGTCATTACGCGATGCGTGTATCCCGATCTCTAGAACGACTTGCGGATCGTCAATCCGAATATACGCCCGATCGGATTCGCCGCGGTGGCGTCGTAGCCGCCGCTGCCGTTCACGCTGGGCGCAAGGTTAACATAGGGCGGATCGGTATCGAACAGATTGCGCACATCAGCCGTCAGCGCGAAATTCTTCAACAGGCCATTTCCGGTGTCATTTCCGAGATGCCAGGTGAAGGACAGGTCGATCGGCGTGTAGGCGCGCACGCTCTGGCTCGGCGTCACCGACGTGTTGGTGTAGCCGCCGACGTGATTCGCCACGACCCGCACGATGAAGGGATCGTGATCCCAGGTTACGCTCGCCCGCGCCTTGAACTTGAGCGGCCGGAAGATCGTGTTGAGCTGATCGAGCAGCGGCGCCGCCGGTGTGGTCGCCACCACATACTTCGTCAGGTACGTGCCAGCCACGTTGAACGTCAGGATGTCGCGCGCGCCTGCGTTCCACACGTAGCTCGCGTCGAAGTCGAGCCCGCGGGTAATGGAGCGCGCCAGGTTCTGGCTGCGACCATCGACATACAAAGTCACGTTTGACGGGCTGCCGCCCGGGAACGAACCAGCCGCCAACGTGACGCCCTGCCCCACGAGTTGGGTGACACGGTTGGCCGCGTCGGTCCCACGCAAGATGATGCCGGTGCCGGCGAACTGGCTCTCACGCGTGAGGATGGCGAGATCGGACAGATAGGCGCTGAGCTGGTTGGTGTAGTCGACGCTGAAGAAGGTCAGCGAGAGCCGCAGGTTGTCCGTCGGTTCCGCGTCCGCGCCGATCGACCACGTGGTCGCCGTCTCCGGCTTGAGGCTCAAGTTGGCGCCGGACAGGGCGAAGCCCTGCAGCGGCGCGCCACCGGCCGGGTTCTGGTAGCTCTGGCCGAACAGGTTGTTGCTGTTGCCGTAAATTTCCGGAATCGTCGGCGCACGGAACGCGGTGCCGTAGCTGCCCCGGAAGGTCAGCTCGCGCACCGGCGCCCAATTGACGCCGACCTTCGGATTGGTCGTGCCACCGACGTCGCTGTACTTGTCGTAACGCACGGCGGGATTGATCTCGAGACGATGGATGCCCGCCATGGCGTTGCCCTCACCCACGACCGGGATGAAGACTTCGCCGTACATTGAATCCACCTTGCGACCGAACGTGCGGTAGACCATCGGCGTGCTGGGATTGCCGCGGGCGGATCCGAGATCGACCGCGAAATCCTGCCGCTCGTAACCGGCCGCCAATTTCACCTCGCCGCCGGGGAGCGTGACCAGCGGACCGTTGACCCGTGCCTCAATCGCCGTCAAACGGCCGTTGGTGGGCGCGAGGAAGATCTGGTTGGCAAGGGTGGTGAGCACGCTGGAAGAAGTGCGGCGCAAGCCATAGGGGTCGAAGGCCGTGTTGGGATCGCTGCTTGCCAGCGCGGCATTGAGTGCGGCGTTATTCACGCCCAGAGTCGTCTCCGAGTAGTCGCGTGTACGGCCGACTCCGACCAGACCCTCGACCACCCACTCGCCCAGGTTGGCGCGGAGGCCAGGCGAAATCTGCCAGCTCTTCGCATAGCCCCGCGCATCGTTCGGCGGCAGATCGTTGATGAAGTTATAGTCGATGGTGTAGCTCGTGCCGGCGAAGCCGGTCGGGCGTACGAAGAACGCGTTGGTTTGCGGCACCGTGATCACGGCGGAGGAATAGGCCGCGCGACGCACGAATTGGCGGTTCGAGAAGAAGCCGTCCGCGAATACGCTCAGCCAATCGTTCAGCTTGTAAGTCGCTGTGCCGTTGAGCGAGTCGTACTTCTGACGAGGGATCAAATCCTGCCGCGGCAGATCGTCGCAAGTATTCGTCGTACCGGCGACCAAGCTCGCGGCATTAGCTTGGGTTAACTGCGCCGGCATCGCGTACGCGACACCCCCGGCGCGCAACGTGCCGGGCGCGCAGCGTGTGACGCTGTAGTTGTTGCCGCCGAAGGGGGTCTGATTCGAACGGAAGAATTTGCGGTTGTCGCCGCTGAGGTTGGAGCGTTCAACGTGCTCGTAGGCGAACATGGCCTGCCCACGGTCGAAGACTCTGCCCACTGCCGCCCCGAATGAATGCTCGTGGAATGCACTATCATCCGACACACCGACATGGGCGAAGGCTTCCGCCCCATTGAGTGTGCGGCGCGGGATCAGGTTGACGACGCCTGCAACCGCGTCCGAGCCGTACACCGCGGACGCACCGTCGGCGACAGTTTCAATGCGCTCCACACCGAGGGTCGGCAGAACCGACGGGTCTGTCGAACGGCTGTTGTTGACGACGCGATGGCCGTCGATCAGCACCAGCGTCGAATACGGACCGATGCCGCGCAGGTTGACCGAGTTGCCAAAGGTGATGTTCCCGGAGCCTCCGGCTTGGCCGCGGGAATTCTCCGAGACCCCGAGGTCGAACACCTGCGGGATTTCCTTGATCATGCGGTCGACCGTGACCTGGCCCGAGGCTTCGAGCTCGGCGCGGCCGAGGGAGATGACCGGCGAACCGACCGGCGCGACACCGCGCAAACGGCTGCCGGTGACGATGATTTCTTCAATACCCGCCGCGCTGGCGGTCTGCTGCGCCATGACGCCACTCGACCAGCTTAGCGCCAGCATGCTGCAACTCAGCCCCAACGTGGCCCGCAGAATTTGTGTCTTTCCATAACGCGGCATATTCATCCTCCCCAGGTGCCGTGAAACTTGATTATCGCGCCGCCTGTCCTTCCCCGACTGGCAACTCGATGCGAGATCCCTTTGCGCCGCCGCGCGTGACCGTGAACACAGGCGGCGGCGTCTGCATAATGTCCTTCAGATTGCGTTGGCGCGGATCGGCGCCGGTGATCGTCAGGCGCAGGCGATGGCCGACGGGAATGACGCGCGAAACCGCGGTCAGATCCATCTGCAGTTCAACCATCTGGCCGGGCTTGACCGGCGCGACGTCGGCTTGGCGGCCGGAGTGCCATGGCGCGCCCAATGTGTCGTAAGGCGCTTTGGCAAGAGCACGGTGCGAAAGGGCCAAACGCCCGAAGGCGATGACTTCGTCTTCGCCTTCCTCGGTGATCTGGTCGAGATAAGCCCAGACGTCCGCGTCGGTCTTGTCGACACTGACTTGCAGACTGACAACCGGAAGGCCCACAAGCTTCAGGGGCTGTTCCATCGGCTTGGACGTGTAGCTCAAGCCGTGCTGATCCATCGGCTTGGACCAGAAGGCGAAGTAGTCCGCGTCCGGCAGTTTGTAATCCGTCGTGAAAGTATCCGCGCCGCGCCCACCGCTGCGCGCGGAGAGTACGCCGTCATTCACGGATTTCGCTGTGCCGCTCTTGCCGCCGTCCAAGTACCAACTGACCGGACGCGATGCGGCGCCGGGAAGTGCGTTCGCGCGCACCCAGCCCTCACCCTCGACCCAATAGGTTGCGGCGGGGGCGCGTTCGATGCCGTTATCGACACCCTTGAGATAGTGATCGAAGTAGCGCGTGATTTCCCCGGTGAAATCGAACTGCGGCGGCGGAATGCAATGACTGCCGGGGCCAGCGAGGAACTTTCCCTTTAGTGCTGCCGCGCCGAGGATGGTCTGCGCCGTCGGTTCGTCCTGCCAGTTGCCCCAGAAATATGTCGCGATCCCGGCTTTGCGGATCGCGTCGACGTAGTTGTAGACGCCCACCTCCTCCCAGAACGCATTGCCCGTGAGGGGGGAGACACTGTCGCGATAGGGCATGCCGTACCAGAGCGGCGCCATCGGCGTGTTCTGCGCGTGTTGGGCAACGGCTGTCTTGAGAAGCGATCCGTCGGCATCAGCGTCGACGGGTATGCTGGCGAGATCGTCAGAAAGTGGCTCGTCGGGACGTGTGTTGAACTGGGCGGTGACGCCCCCGCGCCGCACGAACGTATACTTGTCCAAGTCACTCGCGCCGATGAACACGGCCTTGAGCGACGGCGGGGCGGTGGTCGCGGTGTGGAAAGTCGTGCCGCCGAGATAGGAGCAGCCGATCATGCCGACCTTGCCCGTGGCATAAGGCTGGCGGGCGAGCCATTCCACGAGATCGTGGCCGTCGCGCGCCTCAGTACGGTCCTGGAAGCCGCGACGCCGGCCGAACGAAGCGCCTTTGCCGCGAATGTCTGCGGTCGCGACAACATAACCCGCGGAGATCAGGGAGCGCAGCGCCAACCGATCGTTCAACGCGAGTTCGACGACCTTGCCATCGGGGTCCTTGAAGCGCGCGCGGTAGGGGGAGAATGCGAAGATGACCGGCGCTGTCTCGGCCATTACCTGGCCGCCTCGGGCCGGACGGTAGATGTTCACCGCAAGGCGGGTGCCATCCTGTACCGGGACGTAAATGGAGCTACGGACATAGTCCGGCCAAGGTTCGGCTGCGGTCAGCTCCCTGCTGAGCAATAGAGCGAGGGCCGCGAAAATCCTCTTCATCCGACCCTCCCCGGCCGTCCGATTGTCGACAATCGGAGAAGATAGTAAGTAATGCAAACGAAATAATGCCGACAAAATTGTCGACAATCCTGAATCGGGCATGCCTTTATACAGGCATGGAACCCACCCCCCCTCTCGACCCAAACCGCAGCCCCACCAGTGTGGAAATCGCCGAGTGGATCCGCGAGGGCATCCGCAAGGGCAGGCTCGTACCCACCCAGCGCCTGGTCGAGATCGATATCACCCGCCAGACCGGCGCCACTCGGTCCAAGGTGCGCGAGGCTTTGCAGCGGCTCAAAGGCGAAGGCCTGGTTGAGATCGAGGAATTCCGCGGCGCCTCAGTGCGCAAGGCCAGCCTGGACGAGGTCCGTCAGATCTACCGGGCACGCATGGCGCTCGAGGGAATCTCAGCCGCTGAGTTCGCGCTCCATGCCGACAGTAGCCTCAAGGAGCGCCTCCAGAACCTGCAAGCGCAACTCGAACGATGCGTCGAGGAAAATGCGCCGGAACGCTTTGGGCGCCTCAATACCGAATGGCACAGTGTCATCGTTGAAGGCGCTGGCAACGCTGTCATCGGCGATATCCTGCGGCGCCTCAACGCGCCGATCCATCATCTTCTGTTCGAGAGTTTCTACAACGCCGAACGGCTGAAAACCGCCATCGCCGATCATCGCGTTATTCTCGCCGCCATCATGGCCGGCGATGCAGCGGGTGCGGAACAGGCCATGCGAAAGCACATCGAAGACGGCTTTGCGACCCTGTCGTACATCGACCGTGAGTTCAGCAGATAATCCGCTAACGCCGCCCAGACCGCGCCAAGCGAATCAGTTGCGCACCCGGAACTTTATCGAGCAATTCGTCCTGCTTAAGAGCTTCCCTAAGATTGGAGGCCGCCAAGTGCGCATGCTCGTGCCCCAACGCGAACGCTCGCGCCCCCTCGCCGGCGGTGATCGCCTCAACAATGGAACGATGCTGAAATTGCGCGTGCACCAGGATGTCGTTTCGCTGGTCGCGCGTCGTCTGAACTTTGAAGAAAGCGCTAGGCGACGCAAACGGCATGGCGACGATTTGGGCGACGCTACGCTCCAAAAAAGGAGACTTCGCCAATCGCACCATTTCGGCATGGAACGCGCCATTCAACTCGGCATAGCGCGCGTAAAGATCGTCATTGCGTTGCTCGTTCCCGACGAGGCTGTCCAATTCGTTTAAGATGGCGCGCAAGGTCGCCGTCTCGCGTGCACCGGCGGATCGTTCCGCCGCCATACGCGCGGCCGTGCCCTCAAGAACGCCGCGCAAGTCGATCGCGTCGAAAATATCCGAAATGGAAAAGTCCCGGACGACAAATCCACCGGAACTCAAGGGCTGCAGCAGACCTTCAAACGCAAGGGCGCTGAGTGCTAGGCGTACGGGCGTGCGCGACATCCCGAGCGCCTCAACGGCCCCCATTTCCGAGATGCGCTCCCCCGGGATGAAAGCGCCGGAGACGATCATCTCCCGCAGTTTCATCACTGCACGCAGTTGCTGATGAGAACGAAGATTGCCTTCCTTCGTACCCTCGTCGTCATCGCTCTTGTTTCTGCTCTTCGTCATTCGAGATCAGTCCGAAAACTGTTTGGCCCACGCGATCGATGACGCCAGTGAAGCGAACGTGAAGAAGTGTACACCGGAGAATCCGAGGGAGCGATCGTCGGCTTGCGCCCTCGCAAGCGATGTGAGGATGTCCTCGGGAGTTTCACCACCCAGCAGATCTTTGACCAGCGCGCTGCGTTGCCTCAAGGCCCGCAAGGAGGGGCCTACGCCGCAGATCGCCGCGTATTTCAGCAGGGTAGTGATCTTTGCCGGCCCAGCCACGCCGATGCGCAGGGGCGCGGCAATGCCGCGGCGGCGCAAGCGCTTCGCGAGTGCGACAATCGGCGCAGGCTCGAAGCATAGTTGGCTGATCAGGATGCATTCGAGACCGGCTTGATGCGCGGCATCGAGTTTGTCATCGAGTGCGGCATCGAGAGCAGCATCGGCGATGCGTGGGTGTCCTTCGGGGTAGCAGCCAATCGCAATCTTGACGATGCCGTGGCGCTCCAACAATCCGGAGCGGATGATCTGAAGTGCGTCGCTGTACTCGCCGGCGGCATCCGATCGATCGCCACCCAAGACTAAGGCGCGATCCACGCTCGCCTCCTGGGTCAACCGCCTCAGGAAATCGTCCAAGGCTCGATGGCTTTCGATGTTCCGCGCAACCAGGTGCGGGACCGGGATCAATCCCGCCCGCCTCAAGTTCGCCGCCACGGCGACCTGTGCGTGCGGGGGCTCGGCAGGCAGCGACGCGATATAGACCCGCGCGCCCGGAGGCATCATGAGGGCGGCCGCGTCCAGCGACTTGCGATCAGGCGTCGTGACCTCGGCCGAGTAACCTTCCAAGAATCGCGCCAAAGTTCGCCGTTTGTCGATGGTGGCGTTTGCCAACGTCACGTGCCGGTGCGCCAGCCCTGGGCGTATGTCTCGCGGGCGACCTTGGAGAAGGGCACCGGGCTGACGATTGCCCGCACCGCGACCTGCTTGTGCCGTTCGACCGTGGGCTTGCGCGTACCGCCGCCGGGCTCGCCCCAAAGCACAGTGACCTCTGAGCCGATAGCGATCTCCGCGTCGACGACGGCGAGAGACAGTGCCGTACGCTCGTTGGCCGTGTAGCCGGTGAACATCGACACGCCCACCGCCTTTCCGTTCCACATCACGGCGTCGTAGTTGGAGGACGCGTAATTGGCGAGCGGAAGATCGAAGAATTTGTAATTGTCGGGCCCAGTGAAGGAGGAACTCACGATCTTACCGACATCGTCGCCGTTCCAGGCAAGAGTGACCTTCTTGCGCTGCGTGGCCGGGTCCATCTTTTCGAGCGCGTCACGGCCGATAAAATCGTGATCGAATTTGACGAACGGTCCGTACCCAAGCGCATACGGCGTCATGTAGTAGTCTTCGATATTCGACGAAACGAAGCTCCCGCCGATCGAGCCGGTGGCTTCGTATCCGGTCGCCGGCAGCCACTCGCGAAAGGCCTTCATCTTTTCGCCGGTGTAGACCGCCGGCAGCGGCGAAGGGATCCAACCGGATTCGAGCGTGTTCGTGGCGTAAGTGCGCGAGCCGATCAGCGTAAGTCCGAGGTCCTTGCCCGCCTCGATGATCTTGTCGCGGATTTCCAGGTACTCCGCGTACGGACCAAAAATCTCCAGACCCGGCGCGCCCGCCATGCCGTGACGCAGGGCGCGCACCTGGCGTCCTGCGATGTTGATGTGGCCCATGTGAAAGAACTTGATCTCCGCCACGGGGCCGCCGTTGAGTTTCTCGATTACCTTCCAGGCGTTCGGCCCCTGGATCTGGAATCGATAGAACTTGCGTGTGACCAAACGGCCCATCGGCATCGAGGGCGAGCGGTCATCCTTTACGATTTGTACGTCGTATCCCCCGGTTTCCGCGTGAAACATGATCCAATTGGCGGACGGCGCGCGGCCAACGAACACCAACTCATTTTCTGCGAGGTGAAAGAGAATGCCGTCGCCGATGACGTGGCCGTCATAGCTGCACGGCACGAACTGCTTGGCGCGATCAACCGGGAAATTCTTGAAAGTGTTGATCGCGAGGTGAGAGACGAGCTTCACCGCGTCCGGGCCGGAGATGAACAGATCGACCATATGGTGCGTCTGGTCGAACAGAACCGCCTTATCGCGCCAGGCGCGCTGCTCATTGCGCCAATTGGAAAATTCCGTCGGCACCACCGGGTAGACGTAGGCCCCGATCTGCGAGTTCCGCAGGAATTCCACAGGGTTACCCGCTGCGCGCAGGACGTCTTCGAGGCTCTTCGCCGTCATGATCCCTCTCCCTTGTATGCATGCATTATGAACATCAATTCTTGAATCTTGATAGACTCTTTATCGAAAATGCATGCATTTTCCATGCGAGGCCCATCACGGGCGGCCTACATCAGGCTGCCGATGCCTTGAGGTTCATCGATGTCGACCCGCCACACCCTCACCCTCGCTTGCCAAGATCGCCCCGGCATCGTCGCGAAGGTCGCGGGGCTCCTCTATCGGGACGACGCCAACATCCATGAAGCGCAGCAGTTCGGAGACACCGAGGCCGAACGGTTTTTCATGCGGGTGGTGTTTGATCACGCCGATGGCGCCGGCCGTATCGTTGAACAGTTCAAGACGATTGCGGATGCATATGGGATGGATTGGACCCTGCGCAGCCACGCCCAGAAGAAGCGCGTCCTGATGCTGGTGTCCAAATTCGACCACTGCCTCGGCGACCTTCTCTATCGGTTTCGCATCGGCGAGTTGGCCATGGATGTCGTCGGGGTGGTGTCGAACCATCCGCGGGAATCGCTCAATCTCACCACCCTCGGCAACATCCCCTACCACTACCTTCCGGTAACCCCGGGCAAGAAGGCCGAACAAGAAGCCAAGATCAAACAGATTGTGGAAGCCAGCGGCGCCGACTTGGTGGTGTTGGCGCGGTACATGCAGATTCTATCGGACGACCTCTCGGGCTACCTTGCGGGCCGGTGTGTCAACATCCACCACAGCTTTCTGCCCGGCTTCAAGGGCGCCAAGCCCTACCATCAAGCTCACGCGCGCGGCGTGAAGATGATTGGCGCCACGGCGCACTTTGTTACTGCGGATCTGGACGAAGGCCCGATCATCGATCAGGACGTGGAACACATCAGTCATGCTGACACGCCCGATGACCTCGTACGAAAGGGCCGGGACATCGAGCGGCGCGTCCTGGCGCGCGCCGTCGCCTATATTCTGGAGGATCGCGTGCTCAGCAACGGTAGCAGGACTGTGGTCTTCAAGAAGTAGCGCTACGGAACGGCGAATCCTCGAGCCGATCGCTCACGCCGCTTCGTCGCGCAAATCGTAGTGGTTTGCCTTCGATAACGACTTCCCCTGATTGGGACGCCCAAAGACACTCGTCGTTTGTTGATCACCTCCTAGGAGCCGGTTGCAGAACTTCTCCTGCAACTCCCAGACTCGGCTTCTGCTATCGGGGACGGAGAACGACCAAATTACGAGAAGGTCGCGAAATTTCGGCGTCCAAGTACTGCTCTAGGGTCGTTACGATGGCCGGGGTGTCGCCGGCGGCGAATACCCCGCTGATGCGGATGTCGCCCATTTTCGGATCCGATAGCCCGATTTGCACCTTGGAATAGCGGTTGATGTCGGCCAGCGCTTCGCTGAGCGGCAGGTTGTCGATCTCGATCTTTCCGCGCTGCCAGGCCAGCACGTCGCGAGCCACCGGCCGCCGCGCCAGCGCCGCGCCATTCACCGCGAAGGCCAACTGCTCGCCGGCCGTTAGTTTCTCTTTTTGCTCGCCCGAGGCGCTCGTCAACGACACGTCAACCGACCCCTCGATCAGAGTCACGACTGTCTGCGACGGCGATTTCGCCACGTCGAAGGCAGTCCCAGTGGCCACCACATCGAGGCCGTTGGCCGAAACGACAAAAGGCCGCGCTGGATCCTTGGCCACCTCGAAATGCGCCTCTCCGCGGTCGAGCATGATCGCGCGATCATGTGCCGACATTCGCACCACGATCCGCGTGTCGGTGTTGAGCGTCACGACGGAGCCGTCCGCCAGTTCAACGCGACGGATCTTCCCTACAGCAGTGCTGTAGGCGTCGCGATCTATCTCCCGCACCACCACAGCCCCAAATCCCCCGACCAGGAGCAGCGCGAGAGCGAGGATCGGCGCCGATGACCTTACGCGCGCTGCCAGCCTCTTACGCCGTCGATGGCGCGCGGATAGGACGTCGGCATAGGCGCGAGCCTCATGGACGATGTCGTCGTCCCGAAGCGCATCCAGCGCGCGGACGATACGCATATTCCGTTCGGTGCTCATTGCGACGGCTTCCTCCCGCCCTCCGTTACCTGGTTGGCCACCGTCAGGCGCGCCTCGATCATCCGGGTCGCGCGCCGGATCTGCTTTTCTATCATTGAGACGGAATATCCAAGCCGATCCGCAATCTCGCGCTGGGGAATTTCATCGAAGTGATAGAGCACAAATATCGCCCTCATTTTCGGCGGCATATCCTGCAGCAAATTCTTAAGTAGCTGGATCTGTTCGCGATCGCTTGCGATCACTTCGGGATCCGGCTGCCGGCATATCAGACCCTCGTCCGGCAGCGGCACCGTGTGACGCCTTTCCTGGAGCGCGCGGGAGCGTCCGATATCCTTCTGCAGGTTCAACGCTGTGCGAAACAGATAGGCCTCGGGATGTCGGATCACGCGTTCCTTTGTCGCGGATAACCGCTCAAACGCGCCTTGTACGAGGTCAGCCGCATCTTCTGACGAACTGCCGCGAGATCTGAGCAACGACAGCAGCTTCGCATAGCAGCGCAACGCCAGCTGTTCGAGATCGAACGGCGTATCAACTGCTTCGTCTCCAGCGACGACGGGAAGCTGTGTATCGAGAGCCATCCGCACTCCTGAATTTCGCGGTTACTCTAAATTCAAAATTTCCTTCCGGAAAGAGTGCGGGTCGCCCATTCCGTTCAGTCTAACTGTTAGACGTCAGCACCTGGGGAGGACGCACCGATGTCATTGCTGGACAAATTATTGGGTAATGTTGCGCGTGGGGTGATTATTGCTGCACTAGCAAATGCGTCTTACGCAGTTGCGGCAGAGCACAAGAACGTGAATCTGCTCGGCACTTTCCAGATTCAGCCGCAAACACTGAAGGGTGCACTGCGGGAATTTGCGCGTCAGGCCGACGTCCAGCTCATATTCTCCGACTCAGAGGTGCGCGACAAAACCAGCCAAGGTATCCAGGGGGCCCTCGATGCGGAGTCGGCCATCTCGCAATTGCTCAAGGGAAGCGGCCTAGTCGCGATCAAGACTTCAGCGGGAACCATCATCATCCGTAAGGCATATGAACGCACCGGCACGCTCGGCGATCAACGGCCCGGCGGCAAACTTGCATCGCTCTCAAGCGCGGTGGATTCCGATCTGTCACTTGCCGCCGCGGCCGAATACACAGCTCCGCCTTCCGGAGCCGCGCAGCCAGAATCAGCCGGTGTACGGCGCGCGGCCCCGTTGACGCCCGGAGATCCAGCGCTGGAAGAAGTCATCGTTACGGCGCGGCGCACTGCGGAACGCCTGCAAGACGTTCCGGTCGCCGTCACCGCTTTCAGCGGGGCGGGCATCGAGAGTCGCAGCGTGGCTACCCTCGACGAAATTGCGAAGTACACGCCAAACATCCGTTTTGACGGCGCGGCGGCGCTTTCCGGCGGAAATTACAATGCCACGGTGTTCATCCGCGGCGTCGGGCAGAACGATTTTGCGATTTTTTCCGACCCTGGCGCAGGCACCTATGTCGATGATGTGTATTACGCGCGATCGATTGGCGGGGTGATGGACGCGATCGACATCGATTCCGTGCAGATCCTGCGCGGCCCGCAGGGCACGCTGTTCGGCAAGAACACGATCGCCGGCGCAGTCCTTATTTCCACCAAGCAACCAGTCATGGATTCCACCGAAGGCCAGATTGAAGGCACCTTCGGGCGCTTCACCCGCGTCGATGTGAAGGGCTCACTCAACATGCCGCTGGCGGAGGGAAAGTCCGCGCTGCGGATCTCCGCTGCCACCATTAATCGCACAGGCTACGTCAAACGCCTGTTCGATGGCGGCACGCAAGGCGATAGGTCAGCGCAGATCGCACGGGCGAAGGTGCGCTTCGAGCCTAACGACGCGTTCACAATCGACATCGGCGGCGACTACACACGCGCGCGAGAAGCTTCAGCGCCGTCCGATCTGCTCGCCGTGGGAAACGCGCCGGGAATCGCCGGCGTGCCGTTCCTCGCCAACTACAATGCCTTTGTCGCCCCTACCCTCAATATCGTCGCACCCGATGGACGGCGTTCACTCAATCCCAGCTACATCACAGCCAGTCCGTTCACGACCTGGGCCGGCGGGCCGAACAAGAACGATCTCGACCTTTGGGGCCTTCAGGCGATCGTCAGCTACGACTTCGGCGAGGCCAGGCTGAAATCCGTGTCGGCCTATCGCGACATGCAGTCGTACTTCACTCGTGACGGCGACAACACGCCCTATGTGTTTCGCCAGACCACGAACCGCGACGATCAATGGCAGTTCAGCGAGGAACTCCAGCTGACCGGCAAGGCGATGGCGGATCGCTTGAGTTACGTCGCCGGCGGCTTCTTCTTCCAGGAGAAGGCGTCCGACATCGCCACGGCGGATCTCGCCGTGGGGCTTTGGCCGCCCGCGGTCACGACACCACCGCCGTCGCCGGCCGTGTTCATCCAAAACTATACCAACAACCGCAGCCTTGCCGCATATGGACAACTCGAGTTTCGCCTGGTGCCGGCGTTGGCGATCACGCTCGGTGGCCGATATACTACCGACCGCAAGCGCTACACCTCGATCAATGTGAGGCAGCGTGATCTCGTGAAGTTCGTGGACGTCACTAAGGAGACCACGTTCAACAAGTTCACGCCGCATGTCAGCATGGACTTCAAGCCGACCGACGATCTGTTGCTCTATGCATCATACAGCCGCGGATTCAAGCAGGGCGGCTTCAACGGACGCCCGCTGGCGAGCGATGCGGAAGTCACCCAATATGTGCCCGAAACACTCGATAGCTATGAAGTGGGCGTTAAGGCCCAGTGGCTGAACGGTCAACTGACGACCAACATCGCCGCGTTCACGTCAACGTACGAGAACATCCAGCTCACGGTGAATCAGACGCCGCAAAACTTCGTAGCAAATGCAGCGAAGGGCAAGATCAAGGGATTGGAGTTCGAAGGAGTCGTTCGGCCGGCGCCGTGGATGACGCTCAACGCCGCGGTTGGATACCTTTACTCCCGCTACACCGCTGTCGGTCAGGGCCTAGGACCGACCCAGATCTTACCGATCAGCCTCACAAGTAAGTTCGTGAAAGCGCCGCGGTGGACGGCGAACATCGGCGGGGAACTCCACCGCGACTTCGCCGACGGCGGCGTCGTCTCCCTGCGCGTAGACTACAGTTACTACAGCCGCATCTATCATGACGTCGGGAATTCACCAATCATCACGGATGACGGATACGGCCTACTCAATGCACGGCTTAGCTATTCACTCGCGAAGAAGCCGTGGACGTTGTCGGTGTTCGCAACGAACCTGACCAACGCGCTCTACATCGTGTCCGGTAACGTCTCGGGCGCGTTCGGACTTGCGGAGGCCAGTTATGGTCGTCCACGTGAGTGGGGCATTTCTGCGAGCCTAAAGTTCTAAGATTGTGCGAAGTCCATCTCACCGATGCCACGGTGATGCCAAAGCATGCCGGTGCCCCGCCCCGCGTCGGACCCTCACTGCACTCTATCTATCCTGCCGTGGCAATTGGACTCAGATGAACTCTGCCCTACGCCGGCCCGACCGCCGGAGCCAACATGTGGCGGGATTGTCGAGGGCGGTGATGACGTTGGAAGACGCACCCTCCTCGATCGTCCCCCGAATGCCGCAGCTCGCGTGGCGTTAACGGCAGATCGTAGTCGTTTCGGTCGTGCGGGCGCCTTCGATCCCCAGTCGCGGGGCGACGCAGACAACTGCGCCGCCCCGAGTGGGCTAATACCGCAGCGTTAGGTCGAGGCCGAACGTCCGCGGTGGACCGAACTGCGACACCTCATCACCGAAGAACGGGATGACGTTCGCGCGATAGAGTTTGTCCGTCAGGTTCTTGGCCCACACGGAGACGACCCAGTTCCTGCTTTCCGGGCCGACGGAGACTCGTGCATCGAGCAAGCCGTACGCAGGCTCCTTCGTGATGTTGTCGGTGGCCCAGTACAGCTGGCTCTGCCACGAGTACCGCGCGTCGAAGGTCACCATACCCAGCCGATAGTTGATGCCAGCCGAGACTTGCGTAGACGGCGTCCGCTGCAGCTGGTTGCCTGAGCTGTCGAGGTTCCGGCCCGTCGTGGGGTCGATGGCCGATTCGATGTAGTTTTTGTACTTCGCATCGACGTATGAACCAGACAGCGAGAGCCTCAGGCTGTCGACCGGCATGAAATCGAGTTCAGCCTCAACGCCTTTGATCTTGGCGCTGGCCGCATTGTCCGTCAGGTTGCAGAGGCACGCGGGGTTGGTCTGTGCGACCTGCAGGTCCTTGTAGTCCATGTAGAACACGTCCGCATTGAGGCGCACGCGGCGATCGAAAAACATCGACTTGAAGCCGAGTTCGTAGTTCGTCGCTTTCTCGGGATTGAACGGACGGACGGCCTGCGGGATGTTCGAGGGCGTGTCGTCGAAGCCGCCGCCCTTGAAGCCCTGCGAGTAGGTCAGGTACGAGTAGACGTCCTCCGAGATCTTCAAGTCGAGCGTGGCCTGCGGCGTGAGTTCGTGCCAAGCCGCCGAGTACGGCGTCTGGAAGCCTTCGCCTTCGCCGTACGTCCACCTGTTCGGCGCCAGGCATTGACCGCCCCCCGGCACAGTCACGACGGCACCCGTCGGCGAACGGCACAGCGTTTCCATCGCCACGACCGCACGCGGGTCGTTCGGGTTGAACCGGTCGCCCGCCTCGACGACGAAGCCGCTCACGCGCCCCCCTTTCTTGTCCCACGTCTGGCGCAGGCCGGCGGTGAGCTTCAGCGTGTCAGTAAACTTGTACCCCAGCTGCCCGAAGACTGCGTAGTTATTCATCGTGCCGTAGTTGTACCAGTCGCTCTGCCCGCTCGTCGTTGACAGGGCATTGGGGATCGGCTGATTGTTTGCCGTCGAACCGAGGAAGTTCTCGCTGATGAAGCGGTCGTTCTTGTCGACGTTGTCGTGCTTGTAGTAAGCGCCCACGATCCAGTCTAAACGGCTGTCGCTATTCGAAGTCAGCCGGAATTCCTGGCTGATCGAGTCCGTATGCGTCCTTTCCCTGGTGGACAGTTCAAACAGGAATGCCCCCTGATTCGACGTTTGAGCCCGAGTACCGTACCTGGCGTTGACGTAGGCAGTGTAGTCGAGCCACCGCGGGACGCTCCAGCCCAAGGCCTCCGGCCCCATGGCGGTCTGGCTATACAATTGGTCGCTGACGGCCGAGCGATAGCCCGTGAGTGAGTTAAACGTCGCGAATCCCATCTCCTTGCCCACGTCCAGCGTGAATCCATAACCTGTGCGGGTCATGTACTGCTGCCGGACCGGTTCGTTCTTAAGCTGCACGCTATTCGGCATGCCCTCGCGCGGATCTGTGAGCCCGAGGTACGCGCGAGCGTTGCTCCACGGTCGCGTGCAGTTAGTGCGCAGGTAGGTCGTTTCGCAATTCGTGATGCCGCCGGCGACCGAGACGGAGTTGTAGCCATTGCTGCGGTCGTCGGTGTAATCGAAAATGCCGCGAATGCGCCAACCTTCGCCAGGCGTCCACAGCAATTGCGCGCGCAGTTGCCTCGAGTCCAGGTCCTCGAGGTCGCGGTCATGCAGGACGTCCCTGGCATAACCAGCGTGCGTTCGATACTGGAACGACACGCGACCGGACAGCGCGTCCGTGATGGCGCCGTTCACGTGACCCGTCAGCAGCTTCGCCTTGTAGTTCCCGCCGCCCAACGTCAGTTCGCCGGAGTTTTGCTGCGAGGGCGACGCCGTGATCACGCTGAGCGCACCACCCACTACGTTCTTGCCGAGCAGCACGCCCTGCGGGCCGCGGATGACCTCGACGCGCTCAAGGTCGAAGAAGTCGAAGTTGTAGTCGCCGGTGCGCCCGATGTAGACGCCATCGACGAACGTGCCGACCGACGGATCGGACGACGGCGAGTCGAGGCGGGTATTCACGATCCCGCGGATGTTCAATTCCTGGTCAAGCGGCGTGAATGCGGTGAGCGAAAACGAAGGAACCGCCGCGGCGAGGTCCGATGGCGAAAATACCTTGTTGTCGGCCAGGCTTGCACCGGAATAGGCCGACACGGCGACGGGAATGGTCTGTAGATTCGCCTCGCGTCGCGTCGCGGTGACGACGATCTCCTCGAGGCCCACTTCGGTCGATTGCTGCGACCAGGCCGCAGGCGCGACGGAAGCAAAGGCGAGTGTTGCAACGGCGGCGCGCGCGAGCGGCGTACCGATACGGCTAAGCGAACGAGTATGGACTGGTGTCATTGAATGAGTCTCCCCCCTAGCGTCTGAGTTCGTAGCGACTGGCATCATCCGTCGGGTCTAGAACGCGGCGTTCGCTTGCTTAAGCAACCATTATGGAGCGTACCGCGCCATTCAAGGTCGACGCAAGCATTTCCTAGCTGGCTGAGAAATCGGCGAAAGCGTCGAGCGCATCGTTGAACTGCGGACTGACCGAACTACCCCCGACGAAAAGTGCGAAAGATCCGTGCACTAGCAGCGGCTCTGTTGTCACTCATGGTAGCAGTTGAATTGGCCGCGCCTAATCACGTTTGAAAATAGCGTGAATTGATCAAACGAAACTCTGCTTCTTCTGTCCTGCAACCCTGCTCCACCTGCGTCTTGAAGCATATCAAGTTCCGCGACAAGTGCTTGAGCATGGAGTGGTTTCGCAATCGAACCGATGGAAACATCGTGATCGAAACTTGGCGGCGCCGCCACAACGAGATCCGACCTCGCTGTTCGAATCTCGAACAAGCTAACGCCAGTGGAAATCAGGTGAGTGAGTTCAACGACCCGTGGGGAGACGGGCGTCGTCTAATTTCGAAATGGCCCGAAGCAAGCCGATAGGTCACTCGCTGGACGCTTTTGTGGAGATGATCACTGATAGGAAAGGAATATCAGAGGTATTCAAATATCTTCCGGTCCATCGCCGTACTTGCCGGTGCGTTGCGCGACGATCAGCTTTCGATTGCTGTCCACTGAAATCGCATCGGCGTTGCTTGCCAGGTTGTCGTAAACCGTCTTCAGCGTTCGAGCTGTGGTTTCGATATCGGCAGCAGGAATTCCTTGAAATATGACCCCTCGTAAGCGGCGAGTTTTCGGCAGGATCTTACGAATCATGTGGCGTCCTCCCGTTACCAGCGTGATGTAGGTGACGCGCTTGTCCTTGGCCGACTTCGCTCGTGTTACGAAGCCTTGCTTTTCAGCCTTTAGAACTGTTCGTGAGAGATAGGACATTTCTATCCCGCTGTGACTTGCGAGTTCACTGATGGTTTGTTCGCCGAATTCGCTGAGGATCAACAGGATCTGCCAGATCGGCAGGGGGACATCGAATTCCTTTAACAGGTCGCTCATGGAAGCAGCGCCGAGTGATCCGGCGCGGTTCAGCAGATAGCCGAATTGTACGTAGTACATGGGGTCGTTGAGTTGTTCCTGCTTACGCTTACTGTTTGTCATTTCGCTGACCTGTCCTGCTTCGGTAAATTCAAAGAGAGTGTGGCGGAGGAGATAGTGACAATCCGCACCTGGACTCGGCCGTTTGCGGCCTGAAGTATTTTGGTTGCCATCTTCGTTGGCCTATTCCTTTTGGCTTTCAGGTCTGTGGCGAGGGGCCAGCGTCAAAGTCGACGAGCCACGGAGATCTCGATGCGTCGATGTTTTCGACCTAACCCTCAGGCCGTCGCTTGAACTCCGCTTCGGACTACCGTCGGCTCCTATTGTAATGCATTCGGAGATGTCGGCCACTGCGGTCCCTCCTTGTAGATGTGCTTTTTTGATCCGCTTCTTCTTCAGGCTGCCAAAGAACGACTCCGCCACCGCATTGTCGCAGCAGTTCCGTTTGCGGCTCGCGCCCGATGAGATGAATTGATTTGCAAAACCGCCTCCAGGAATCGCACCGGGACTGCGTGCCTTGATCAGAACGGATCAGCGTGCGCCGAGATCGACGATTCCGAACCATCATCATGGTGGCGTCGCGGACGAATTCGCGATGCCCGGCACTTGTTCTTACTTTGCGCCGGGGCCGCAAGAGCAGGTGCCGGAATGCCGGTGCCGGGGCGGGTTCAGACGGAACAGCGCCTGCGCGTTCCGGTCCCGGATGGCTTCCGCCTGATCTGGCGGCAGCCCTGCGGCAATGTAATCGACGGCGTCCTGAAAGATGTCCCCGATTAGGTATGGGTAGTCGGTTCCCAGGACCATCCGGTCGGCGCCGAAGGCGTCGACCGCCATCCGGAGGGCGGGTATGTACCCGTGAGACACCGTGTCGTACCAGAGCTTCCGGGCGGTGTCCGAGGGCCGAGGGGCTTCATTCGGCACGAAGATGAACTTCTGGTTGTCCAGTCGCCGGATCAGCATGGAGGTTTCACCACCCAGGTGCGGGACGATGATCCGAACCCGCGGGTACCGGATCGGGATCGATTGCTGGATAAGGTGCGCAACGACCAACGTGTCCTCGATCGGGGCCCCGATAGGCCAGATGAGGCCCCCTTGAATCAGCGGCGAGCAGGCGCCGAGACCCGAGGGATGGAGGAAGAGGATAGTCCCTCTCCGGTTGAGTTCCTCCCAGAACGGGTCGAAGATGGGATCGGCGATGGACCGGCCCAGGATCGAACTGCCCATAGTTACGCCGACCATTCCCAGCGTGTCCAAGGCCCGGATCATCTCCTCCAGGGAGGCGTCCACGTGGGGTAGAGGTGTCACCGCGTACGCCGCAAACCGGTCGGGATGCCGCGCTACAATCTCAGCATAGGCGTCGTTGATGAAGCGGGCCGAACTGACGGCGTGCTCCCGGTTTTGAAAGTACGGCAACTGGGGCGCGGCCGACAGGATCTGCATATCGATCCCCGCCCGGTCCATCATTGCGAAGCGCGATGCGAGTTCCTCTTCGCTGCCGCTCGCCCGCACGGCGCGCGCGCTTCCGGTCCCCGTTCCTGGCCCTCCGAAGCCGTCGAGCATGTCCAGGTACGGCGTGGGAAAATAGTGCCCGTGGACGTCAATTCGCAAACGCTCCGGGGCTGTTTTCATGGGCATAGGCAGCTCACTGGGCCGGGCCGTAAGCGTCTAGCATTTTTTCCTGCAAAAACGTCGACAGCAGGTCGGCAACTTGATGGTTGTTCAGGTCGGCAAACGGAAAATGCGTGTTGCCGCGTATACCGACCTCGGGAAGATGAACAACTTGAGCATCACCGCCATGACGGTTGATGGCGTCGACAAACAGCCGCGCGCGATGAAGATTCTTGTGCCACCATCTTTGCCAGTGGTTTCCCTCAGCCGAGATAAAATCGCCGAAGACAATCTGAATCGGAATCTGCGTCAGTTTCGCGAATTCCTCGGCCGGCACGCCGGCTTCGCCCGCCGGCAAGTCTTGATCTGGAAAGACAAAGCTTATTGGCTCGTAGCAGACGATTGCTTTGACGTTGGCGTTCTTGATCCGCGTGCGCCATCCGAACGGACCAGACTGCGAGTGAGTGATCAGGACGGCCGGACCAACCTCGTGCATCAGCGCCGACAGATTGTCGCTAACAGTGCCAGCGTCGTCGGGAGTTGTGCTTCCGGTCGGAGACGCCAAGTCAAACGGCACACTTTGCGCGCCAAATTGCTCTAACTCCCGTCGCGATTGGGGAAACTGCACGGTGGGGAAAAACTGCGGCTCGCCATCGATCCAGTTCCCGAAGCGGAACCCGTTGAATAAATGCTTGTTGCCGTATCGCTTCGTCGTCGACGGACCAATCTGCTTACCCAGAAGATCTCCGAAGGATCCACTGAACGTCGACATTGATGCCCTGCCCCGCGTGGTTAAGTCGGGGATGTAGACTGACCACCCTCGCCGCAGGAAAATTGATTCATACCCCTCTCGGTCCCTGGTGTTTTCATATGTCTTTCCGGTCTGCCCGGCACCATGCACCATTACCATCGGGTATTTGCGCGTCCTTACAGGGATCTGAAATCGGACATAGCCTTGATGAACCGGAAAGTTCTCACCGGCACTGCTGCGCAGATCGCTCACGTCGAATTCTCCCGGCGCCGTGATGTGATCGAAGCCGAAATAGAAACTCCCCTGCGCGGCAAGCTCGATCGTCATTCCTGTTTATTCCTCCGTCAAAAATGGGCGCTAGGCTAGGTAACGCCAAGAGCTACCCGGACCACCCTTCTCCTGATTCAGATTTGTTCCGAAATCGCTTGGACAACGTGCTCGATCAACGCCACAAGCTGTACTGCTTGGCGGGTTTGATCGCGTGGTATTGAGACAGCAATCACCCGTTGCTTCGACTTGCGGGCATTGCGAATTTCATTGACCATTCCTCGTATGGCTAGCGTTTATAAAAATAGATGCGCTAGACCACTTTGAAGTGACCGAAGGCACTGTAGCGGGTGCTGAACTTCCGATCGAATCACCTATTGAAATAGCGGCTATGAGACGCAGCCATTTCCAATTCGAAGGGAATCGTCATCAGTGAAGCGCACGCGTAGCCGGTTAAACGCCGATCCCGCAGCGTTCACCCAGCCCGAACTACGTCCGTCAACAAACCCCGCTCCTTGGCCATGCTCATGGCCGTATCCACTATCATGTCTTCCTGACCACCAATCATTTTCTGGCGACCAAGCTCCATAAGAATATCGCGTGCGGGCACACCGAAGCGCTCGGCGGCCCGCTTGGCGGGGAGTACAAACGTTGAATAAACACCTGCATAGCCCAGCGTGAGGGATGCTCTATCAATGCGCACCAGGTGATCCATCATAGGCACAATCACGTCTTCCGCCACGTCCATCAGCTTGAACAGGTCGACGCCGGTTTCGATGCCCATGCGTTCGCAAACCGCCGCCAGCACCTCCATCGGCGTATTGCCTGCACCCGCACCAAAACCGGCGACCGACGCGTCGATACGAGTGGCACCCGCCTGAATAGCAGCGATCGAATTGGCGATACCCATTCCCAAGTTGTGATGACCATGGAAGCCGATCTCTGTCTGCGGTTCGAGCACATCGCGCAGGGCCGATACTCGGGCCGTAACGTCGGCTGGCAACATGTATCCGGCCGAATCCGTGATGTAGATGGTCTGCGCGCCATAAGACTCCATCAACTTCCCCTGACTCGCCAAGCCCTTCGGGTCGTTCAGGTGCGCCATCATCAGAAAGCCGGTGGTATCCATACCCAGCTTGCGTGCATAGGCGATGTGCTGCGGTGAGGTGTCGGCCTCGGTGCAGTGAGTGGCTACATGCACACTGCGCGCACCGCAGTCGTACGCGGATTGCAATTCACGCATTGTACCTAGCCCCGGGATCAACAGTACTGACACGGTTGCCTGCTTCATCAGTGGCACAACTGCTTGCAGATATTCTTCGTTGCTGGCCAAAGCGAAACCATGTTGCAGCGAATTTCCCCCCAGGCCGGCGCCGTGTGTCACCTGAAGTAGCTGGATCCCTGCATCATCGAGTGCGGTAGCCACCTTGACCATTTGCTCAACGGAAATCTGTTCGCGCTTGGCGTGCATCCCGTCGCGGAGGCACATATCGTGCAAAAGGACTTTGCGTCCTCTGAGATCCATGTCCGTCGTTTTCGCTTCACTCATCGCGCGATCTTCCTGGGCTGAAGCTGTATCGTTCCGGCCTGTATCTCGCCGGCAAACATCTCTGCGGTACGGCAGGCTGCCGCGGTCATGATGTCGAGATTCCCCGCGTAGCGCGGCAGGTAATCACCGAGCCCGGCAACTTCCATGAAAACCGAAACTCGTTTGCCGTCAAACAAGGGACCGTTGACCAGGCGGTAACCGGGAACGTATTCCTGCACTGCCTCGATCATGGAAAGCACGGACTCGATGATACGGGCCTGGTCAGGTTCATCATCGGTCAGGCAACTGATGGTGTTGCGCATTATCACCGGCGGATCGGCGGGATTAATCACCGACAGTGCTTTACCACGCCGGGCACCTCCGACACTTACGAGGGCGCCTGAGGTGGTGTAGGTAAATTCATCGAGATTGGCCCGCGTGCCCGGCCCGACCGAGCGCGAGGAAAGGCTGGCCACAATTTCTGCATAGTCCACCGCCTGCACCTGCGTGATAGCCTTGATGATCGGGATGGTGGCCTGGCCCGCACAGGAGATCATGTTGACATTCATCTCCGCTCGCTGGGCGTGTTCGCGAAGGTTTACGGTCGGCACGCAGAGCGGGCCGATGGCCGCGGGCGTCAGGTCGATCATCATGACGCCGCGTTCGTTGAGTTTGCGCGAATTCTCCGGATGCACATTGGCCGATGTCGCATCAAAGGCAATCTTTACCTGGTCTTGTTGAACATGGGGCAACAAGCCGTCCACGCCACCGGCGGTGGTTTTCAGGCCCATGTCCCGGGCGCGTCTCAGCCCTTCGGACCCGGCATCGATCCCGACCATCCACACGGCTTCGAGGACCTTACTGCGCTGGATCTTGTAAATCAGGTCGGTACCAATATTGCCCGACCCAATGATGGCGCACTTAATCTTCATTAGCCCTTCCCCGGCGTCCCAGACTCCTTGGCCACGCGCATGGCCCAGGTTTCGCCCGCGATAGAGAAGTTCTCGGGGCTGACTTCGTTGATTTGAATGCGCACCTGCTCGGGGCGCACGTCCAGGGTACGAACCACTGCATCAGTGATCGCCGCCATCGCGGCGGCCCGTTGCTCGACCGTACGACCTTTGGCAAGGTTCAATTGGATAATTGGCATAATCTTCTCCCCAGTGACCTACTGCAAAGTTGGCGCCTTAGATGAAGCGGACGGAGGTGCTGCCCAGTTCTTGATAGCGGGCAAGGATATGATCACCCGCCTTCACGGGAATCGCTGCCGTAATGGCGCCGCTCATCACGAAGCTGCCGGCCGGCAGGTCTTCCCCAAGCCCGGCTAACACTTTTACTAACAAGGCGACGGCCTCAGCCGGATGCTCCATCACCTCGGCTGACGAGGCCATGGCCACTACCTCGCCATTCTTCTCCATCACCAGGCCCAGTGAGTTGATATCCAGATCACCGGGATAGCGGGCGCGACCTCCTACAATGTAGCGAGCCGCAGAACTGTTGTCGGCGATGACACTTGGCAGGTCAAACTTGAAACCCGCGAAACGCGAGTCAATTATTTCCAGCGCTGGCACTACAAAATCTGTCGCTGCTATTACTTCCTCGCGCGTGCAACTGTCACCTTTTAGAGGGTGCTTCGTCACAAAGGCGACCTCGCACTCCACACGCGGATGCACCATGTCGTCGGTTCGCACAGCTGAACTCTCGGGCCGCGCCATATCCGCCATCAGGAACCCTATGCCCGGCGCGAATACGCCCATTTGTTCCATTTTGGCTTTGGAGGTGAGACCGGCCTTCCATCCCACCTGGCGTCGCCCCTGGGCCAGCCAGCGTCGGCGCAACTCCAGCATTACCGCGTAACCGTCTGCCACTGTCATCGCCGGAAAATCATCGGTGAGTTTGGGAATTGGCTGCGCAGAGTTCTGCGCGGCCTCGATGCGGTCCGTCAGCAATGCAACATTCTCACGGCTAAGCGTAACAGTCATAACGCGCTCCTACCGTGGAAACGAGCTCTGCAAGACCCTAGCCCACCGATGGTGCATACCAGCTCATCACCCGTGGTGACCGGCACCAGTGCCGACTGCGAGCCCGAAAGAATGATTTCGCCAGCGCGGAATGGAAGCCCCAGCTCGCCCAGCGTGTTCGCCAACCACACCACGGCATTCACCGGAGATCCCTGTACGGCAGCGCCCACGCCGGTGGAAAATAGCTTGCCATTTTTATAAACGGCCATGCCGGCCATGGTGATGTCTAGCTTGCGTGGATCGCCTTGGGCATCGCCCAGTGCAAAAACACCACAGGAAGCGTTGTCGGCCACTGTATCCTGGATCTTGCATTGCCAGTTACGGATGCGCGAATCCACTATTTCAAAACACGGACTCACGTAATCCGTTGCACGTATGACATCGGTGGCTGTTATGCCCGGCCCGATCAAATCTTTCTTCAACACAAAAGCCAGTTCGGCCTCTGCTTTTGGCTGAATCAGTTGATCAAGGTCTATGCCCAGATCTTCAGTGCGCAGCATGCCCGACGTCAGCTGGCCAAAATCGGGCTCATAAACACCAAGAAATTCCTGAACTGGCTTGCTGGTAAGACCAATCTTCTTGCCTATAATTGTTTCACCGGCCCCGACCCGCCGGTTTACAAACCGTAACTGAACGGCGTAGGCGTCTGCCAGCGAGATGTCTGGCGCGCGTTCCAGCAATGGGCTGACAACCCGGCGATCAAGCCATGCGTCGTACAACTCGTCACCGAACTGCCTGATAGTTTCGTTGTGCATTCTTAAGCCTATAAAGCTCGATGCACACATTGCGCAGCTCTGTATAGAGCCCCAAGGAATGCACCCTATTCGCGACCAATCCCCGATTGCGGCGCACCACCAAGTGGCGTGCGAAAATCACACAGGAACTAGCTGCTAATCCCAGCACTGCCCAAATCGACATTTGCTGCCACACGGTGCGTGCGGCTCAAGTCAATGCTCCCGTCCCTTACGATTGACCTATTCACTAAGGCTATTGCGACAGGTGTTTGCGAACCAACGCCTACTGCGAATACAGGGAATCACTGGGCGAAATTGCTGCCCGTTAGGTGGCAGATTTTCGGATTGAGTGTCGATTGCTTAAGCAACCATAGTGGGCTAAAGTAACTTTGTCCAATAGCCTTACCCGTGGACGCCAATTCAAACTAGTAACGTATCCGGTTCTGCCGCGAGGACGGTCTGCCGCCGTGAACATCAACACACTCGACCTCAATCTGTTGGTGGTGCTCGACGCACTGCAGCGCACCCACAGTGTCACCCTCGCCGGGGAACAACTGTTCATTTCCCAGTCGGGCGTTAGCAACGCGTTACGGCGCCTGCGCGACGCCTTCGGCGACGAACTGTTCGTGCGTACCGATAACGGCATGATGCCCACTCCATTGGCGGAATCGATGGCTGAGCCTATCCATGCTGCCTTGCAACAGATTCGACAGGCGGTAGAAAACCGGGGCTACTTCGATGCCGCCAACAGCACGCGGCACTTTCGCCTAGCACTCAGTGATGTCGGTCAGATGTCATTGTTCCCACATCTGCTGTCGTACTTTGACAAGCACGCGCCAAACATCTCGCTCGAAACCGTGCCCCTGTCGCGTCATGGCCTAGCCGCGCAGATGAGTGGTGGCGAAATCGACCTGGCAATTGGTGTGGCGAAGCCACTGGGGCTCGGCTTTTCCCGGAGGCGATTCCGTAGCCTTCGTTTCGTTTGCGCCGTCAGCAAGGACCACCCGACCATTCAAGGCAGCATTAGCCTCGAGCAGTTCCTGCAGGCTTCATTCATAGAGTATGAGCCAACCGGCGGCAGCTATGAGCATTTTCGGAAGCATGCGGATCGGCTTTTCGAGGAGAGAAAGATCCAGCGTAAGGTGTCCGTGAAGATGGCATACCTATCGGGGATCGAAGCCGTCATTGCCAATTCAGACCGCATCGCAGTGATCACCGAGACTCTGGTTGCTGGCATGGATCTGGAAAACACGGTGCAGGTCCTAGATCTGCCATTCGACATTCCCACACTTGATGTAACGCTGCAGTGGCATGAACGTATCGACAAGGACCCTGCGCAAGCGTGGTTGCACAAAGCCGTTATCCAGGTAGCCGAAGATCTAGGCAAAGATAGCATCACGCCTGGCAAAACCGGCAATTCCAAGCCTTCATTGGCACTGGCTGCAAGCGCCGATCACTTAGTTGGATCACATTCAAAGGACCGGCAGCGCTTTCTGAAACGGCAGCTGAATCCAATCACATCTGCGAGGAGATCGACGTGCCATTCGAAGTAACACTGCAGCCGAGTGGCAGTCGGTTCACCGTACAAGAAGGTACCTCCATCCTTAAAGCCGGCCACGATTCTAACATCCCCCTCCCCTACAGCTGCCGGGCGGGGGCATGTCGCACCTGTCGAGGTCGTATTTTGGAGGGGCAGATCGACCACGGGCATGTGCACCCGACTTACCTACCTATTGAAGAGCGCGAGCAGGGCTATGCCCTGCTGTGCCAGGCGCAGCCACTCAGTGACCTTGTTATAGAGATCCAGGAACTGGACATCATGGGCAGCATACGCTCGCGGGTATGCCCGGGTAGAGTCATGGAGATGCGACGCACCACGCCCGATGTGATGATTGTCCGTATAAAACTACCCATGAACGAGGACGTGCAGTTCCTCGCTGGACAGTTCGTTGAATTCGTTCTCGCCAACGGCGAGCGGCGCGCCTACTCGATCGCATCAGCACCGTTGATCGGGGGAGTGAGAAGCATCGAGCTGCACGTGCGTCATACACCGGGCGGTCTGTTCACCGACTATGTTTTCGACGGTATGCAAGTGCATGACCTGGTTCGCATGGAAATGCCCCTAGGGACTTTTTTCTTGCGCGAAAACAGCGACAAGCCCCTCGTCTTGCTTGCCAGCGGCACCGGTTTCGCCCCCTTCAAATCAATTCTCGGGTATGCGCAGCGGAAGCAGCTCAACCGGCCCATGACGTTGTACTGGGGCGGTCGCACGCGTGCAGACCTTTACGAAATGGACTGGGTCGAACGATATGCGGCGGAAAACGAAGGTTTTAAATTTATCCCCGTCGTATCAGACGCTACGCCAGCGTGTGGTTGGAACGGTCGCACGGGCTTTGTCCATCACGCTGTCATGGAGGACTTTCCCGACCTGTCCAAGCACCAAGTTTATGCCTGTGGTGCGCCAATAGTGATCGAATCTGCCAAGCGTGACTTTGCCAAACAGTGTGCATTGCCGTTGCAGGAGTTCTTTGCCGATGCGTTCCTTGATGCCGGAGATCGGGCACGAGCCCGAATCTGAGGGCATAACTCGCTTCAACTTACGGAGACCAGCATGAACAGTTCAGTAAAGATGTTTGGCGAACTGCGGGCCAAGGGTCGCGTCAAAGATTCCATCGTCAAGCCGAGAACCATGAGCCACGGCACGATGGAAGTTTACAAACTGAGCGAGTCACGCCGCTTCTACGAGGAGTTCCTGGGCCTGGAAACGGCGAGACATTCGACGGGAGCTTTGGCAGTCCGCTGCTCGAGTTCATCGCACGTCATCGCCATAGAGTCTGGTGCCAAGTTGCGCCCGGTGCACGTATTCAATCACTGGGGACTAGATCTCGAGTCCGTCGAAGCAGTGGACGAAGCTCACCGCGCCGCACACAAGTACAAAGACAAGTACGGAATCCGTAACATCTGGAAACCGGTCTTCCAACACGGCATCTACTCATTCTATTTGGAAGACCTCGATCACAACTGGTGGGAATATCAATACTACGAAGGCGACGAGACAGAGGATATGTTCGACTTCGGTGACCGCTACTCCGACGAAGGCGAACCGCTATAACGGGTGCCGTCTATAAACCGCGTATTTCGATCCGCGCCGGTACGAGCTTCAGCCCGTAGCTGATTTCTAGGGCAGATCCAGGGGCTGCTCCTCCCGCGGATTAGGGCCAGCATAACGCAGCACCCAGATTCCACCGGCGTGGCCGTCGCTAACGAAGATGTGGCCCCGTGTATCGGCGATCACGTCCTCCAGGCCGCGATAGCCTGCAGACCAGGGGCCGATCTTCGGTAGAAACCAGCCAACTTCCTTGGGCATGTACGGATCGCTAGTGTCGTACACGCGCAAGCCTGCATTGAAATAGGTTTGAAAAACCAATGGAGCTGTTTGCTTCACTGCATCCTGATGCAATTCGGTTACGACATTGTGCGGCCCGAACCGTCCCTCCTTCTCGCAGAAGCTCTTGAGCCCACTCTCGGGCGCTGGCACGGGGCGCGGGTAGTACGACAGCAGCCTCGGCCTTGCCGGATCCGCGTTATCGACGATAGCCGCGAGCGAAAGGCTTTCGTTGCCGCATCCCTGCCGAAACGGTTCAGTGCTCACATGCAGCAAGCTGCCATTGAGAGGCACCACCGAGTGAATGGCTTGCGCACCGACGTCGGCGAGCGGAGAGAAGTCCAGCCGGCCGATCAATTTCGGATTGGTGGGATCGGAGATATCCAGATTGATGAGCGAAGGCGCGTAGCCAAGGGTCAGCATCTTACCGTCTTCGCTGAGGATCGGCGGGCCGTGGTACCCGGATGGCGGTGCGATTTCTGGCTCGTCCTCGCGCTGCCCAGGCATCCACCACTTCCCTACCTCGCGAGGGACGGTGGGGTCCGAAACGTCCAGAATCACCAGCACCAATTGGCCGCGATAGCCGGGTACCACGGCGGCCATGTAGGCGTATTTCCCGCCCGGATAGCTGTTCCGATGAGTCGCCCAGCCGTTCGTCACCCAGTCCGATAACTTCTTGGGCCGGGCAGGATCGCCGATATCGTACAAGCTTGCGAGCGCAGTCGGCACTGCGGCGGGTGCCCCCTTGAAAGGATGCTCCATACTGCTACCCGCAGAAGGTGGCGGAAGCGGCAGATGTCTGCCCGCGATCAGCAGGTTCCCGTTCAGGGTGATCTGCCCATTACCCCCCGGCACCGCCACTCGCGCAAGTGAGCGGGGCCGGGTGGGGTCGGTCACATCGACTACCCGAAATCCCGTTCGCTCTACAATTCCAATCCCGCCCTCGCCTACGAACAGAAACCACCTTTCGCCCACTCGCTTGAGCCCGAGCTTGAAGGCTTCGACAGAGTCGAGAGCGACATAGCCGAGCGGCTCTACCGCCTTTGAGGTCCAGCCTTGGGGGATGTCGTTCGCATCGACGGCCCGGGAAGAAGCAGAGGACCCGACCAGCAACCCGGCAACGGCCAAGCATGTTGCGAGGGCATTCCACAAGCCGACCGCCTGCCTGCGCACAGAGCCTGCTACCATTACTGCCCTCTACTCACTTCGCCTCGCCTATGCGATTGAGTGCTGCAGCTCGCCGATGCCGCCAATTGCCATACGCACCTTGTCGCCTGACTCAAGAAACACGCCCCTGCCGGCGCCAACCCCTGCGGGCGTGCCGGTGAGGATCATGTCGCCGGGATATAGTGTTCTATTGATGGACAGCTTCGAAATCTGCTGTGCGACGCTATAAACCATCTGGCTTGTATTGGAGTCCTGCATCAGTTTGTCGTTGACCCATAGCTTAAGGTCAAGCTGTTGGGGGTCAGAAATCTGGCTAGCGGGCGTTATCCACGGACCGCAAGGCTTCGATCCCTCGAAGCACTTGTGTTCAGTCCAATCTATGCGGAACGGGATTGCCTGATGAACTTCCGGGCGAATGCTCAGATCGCGCGCGGACAGATCGTTACAGATCGTGTATCCCGCCACATGCTCTAGCGCACGTTCCACCGGCACGCCTCGCGCCGGGGTGCCAATGACAACAGCCATTTCTATTTCCCAGTCGAGCCGTTTGGAGCCGTGCGGTCTTTGCACCTTCGTACCGGGTCCCACGATGCTTCCGCGTACCGTGCTGATAAAGAACCAGGGCTCATCGCCTACCAATTCGCGCTCAGCAATGTCTGGCGGCAGGTCCTTTAACATTGGACGCATTTCGTTGATGTGATCTGTGTAGTTGGCGCCACAGCAGTAGACCGCACCCGGATTTGGAATTGGTGCTAGCAGCTCAAGGTCAGCCAGCGGAACGCCGGTGGCAGCTGATGCTCCAATGATTTTGGCAGACTCTTGTAAGCGTTTCTCGGTATTCCCCCAATCATTGAGGACATCGATCACGGTTGGACAGTGCGCGAGCCCGGGAAGCGCGGCGACGTTGTAGACACTGCCCTTCACCAAAATACCTGCGGCTGCTTCGCCACTCTTAGTGCGGTAGGTCAATATTTGATAATTCATTCTGGCCCCTTACGCCGCTCTTTTTGCGCTTTGACTCTTGATTGCTAGACGGGTGCATACACCGCGGCGACCTTGGAAGAGTTCAAAATTCCGGTCTCTACAAAGTTGGAGTATTCGAGCTCGGCTCCTATCTCCTGCATCGCTCCTAGTAATGGGTGCCAATTCAACATTTCTTGCTGCCCCGATTCCTCAAGCTGTTCCAGCTTGTAGTTGCGCCAGTATTCGAAATCACCGTCCAGCATCGCCTGATAAAGCAGCCGGTCAGAGGCGACGTCAGGTGCAAGGCGATAGGTCTTGTCGCAGAGGAACGCATGCGACCAACTTGAGGAGGCGAGTAAGGCTACGCGCCAGGGGCTGTCCCGCAGAATGCGCGCAGCCGCAGCACCCATGTCGAAGCAGCGTTTTGGCGTTGGTGATGGCGGATCGGCGGGGCGGCCGCGGTCTGCCCAACGGCTAACAAAGCCGCGATAACTGATTACCTGCCTGCCATAGCAATTGATTGGCATTGCCACCACCGGCCAGTTGAAGCCGGCTCGGTCGTAGTCCAGGTAAAGGACGGCATTGAGAAATGCGTGAGGGAGGCCGGGATGGTGAAGTGGGCGATACGCATAAGCGATATCGAACTCGGCTTCTAGCAATCGCGAGGCAAGATACTTGGCGGCCTCGGGATGGCCGCGCAGTAGACGTTCGGTATCGCCTCGCTCACCCCATACGTTGGGCCGACCGCCCCCCCATTCGTCGACGATATTGGCATTGAAACCGGAGGATTCACTAGCCTGGTGCCAAGGCTTGATCGTCATATCGTTGTAGGCCAGCACCGAGAATGCCGGCACGATATCTTCTTTGAAGTTTTCGTATTGGTCGTCGCCCCAGATGAGCACAAAGTCGGGGTCAAAGTCGTCGAGCGCCTGCCTAACGCGGTTCATGCCCACGCGCACGGCGGCGCGGTGGGCGGCGGCTGCGGCCACAGGGTCTGCCCATTCCTTTTGCGCCAGCTGGGACCAAGTGCTGGGATCCTTGGCGGCAGACGGAATATCGGGATCGTTCATCCGGCCGCGGTGGGCGTTTGCCATATCTTTGTCCAGACCACTCAAGGGCGGGTAATGCGATACACCTAGTCCTAGTATTTCTGCCATTGCAGCCTTACTCACCGTTTGAAGCCTGAAGGTGACGTCTTAGGCTACGTTCCAATGAAGAGATGAGCCAATCACCGATCCGGATTGCCGAAATGAGCGATGCTGATGGCGCTCATCGCAAGGATCTTCGAGCGGATCATCGCGGCCGAGTTCAGATCTCAGTGACGCTTCAACGCGGGCAACAAGACACGGAGGTGAGGACCACGAAGGGGCAAGCGACGAGCGGATCGCCTCCGCGCTGGGAAGGTGCAGGCCGGAAGGCCGGTGCTGCCGAATGCCGGCAGATGAGTCAACGAGGCGAACTTCTATTCCACCAACTTGATGCTGCCAAAGCCGCGCGTACCCGACATTTTTGCCAAGCAAGGCCCTGTGGGTGCCCTGCTCCACCGCACGCCCGTTCTCCCAGAGACAACGATTCGGTCGAGATGCATGATTGCCGACAGGCGATGAGCGATGGCGATCACCGCCATGCCTTCCTTCAGGGCAAGCAACCCCGCCTGTATCAGGTGCTCCGCCTCGCAAACGCTGCACTCCACTGCGGCGGTCATGTCGGCGCTCATGAATCGGGCTTTACTTGTGTGAATTTCTTGATATCGGCGGCGCGTTGTTCGGAGGCAGGCTTGCCGCCGATGCTCCACTCCTCCGGAGCGACGCGCTTGCATTGGCCGCGCACGAGCGCGCGATCGACTCCGAGTATTTCCACTATTAGGTCGGTAAAGCCACCAAGGAGGCGCTGGCGCTGGTCCAAGGGCCGACCATCCAGCACCGAAAATTCAAAGTAGGGTGCTTGCTTCGAAGATCGGCTCATCAGCGTGCCGGCCACCGCACACCGCGACGGCGGATAGACGTGAAGAAAAGCGCGTACACGCTCGATAGGGCTTTGCAGGATTTCCGCATAAAGTTGGGACGCACCGACGAGCAGCCGCTCTTCCTGCGCTGCGGTGGCGTAGCCGTCGGCAATGTGAAAATGAACGATGGGCACGGGGTGCTCCTTCGGGTTACGGCAAGCCGCGGCGGCGGCCGCACTCAATCATCAAGGTCGAGCCGGTCATGGCATCGGCTTCCGGAGCAAGCAGCAACGCCACCGCCCACGCGAGTTGCTCAGGCGTCGTGAGCCCGCCGATGGCGGACTCGCGGCGCATATCGTTGACTACATCTTCAATAGCAACACCGTCGCGGACCGCGCGTGCGGCAGCGACACGGCGCAGACGTTCTGTTTCGGCAGGCCCAGGAGCTATATAGTGCGCGGTGATACCGCGCGGGCCGTAAGCCTGACTGAGCTGGCGCGTGAGATTGAGCAGTGCCGCATTGGCGACCCCCGCCGCCGTAGTATCGGCCGAAGGCTCTAGACCATAGTGGCCGCCGATGGCGACGAGGCGGGAATGCGGTTGAAGGTGGACGTCGACTGCGCGCACCAGCCGCAGCATGCCGCCGGCTTTGATGTTGACCGAGTCCGCCAGAGCCTGCGTGGGAATGGTAAGGACATCGCCAGCCGCGGCAAGGCCCGGACCGTGCACCACCATGCGTACGGGGCCGGAAACCGCAGCCGCGATACGGGCAATCGCATCATCGGAAGCGATGTCGGCGATGCACGCCGTAGTCGTTGAATTCGAGCTTATTAGGTCATCAAGAGTCTGCGCCGTGCGTGAAACTGCAAGAATCCGCAAACCCGCACCGGCTAGACGCGCAGCAATAGCCCGCCCCAAGGCCCCGGTCGCACCGACGATCACGGCCATGTCCGTCGTCATGACGTGATCCGCGCCGAGGTGCGTGTTACGTCCTCTAGCCTGCATTGTTTTGCCATCGCCCGCGCTTCTCCAGCTGGTCGATCAGGCGCGGCATGGCGCCCCGGTGAAGACCTATTGAGTCGGCGTGACCGCGGATCGGGCTCTATAGTCCTTCAAGCTACGAGCTTCTGATTACTCGACATGCTTCACGAGATCGGCGTAGTCCCCTACCCCGCCATGTCCGTCTGCCAATTTATCAGGGGTGACGCCGGCTTTTTGCAGGCCGTCCACAATAGCGCGCGCCGAGCGTTTCACAAACGCTGCAAGAGCCGGATCGGATTGCGTAGGCAAACCCGTGACCCACAGATCGCTTTCGAAGGCGATCTTCGCATCCGGAACATAGGGAATGAGGTAACCCGTCGCATGCGAGTTATCGAGTGAATACGCCTCGATGACTCGCCCTCCCACGGTTTCGCTCCATTTTCTTTCCACCTCGATGACGCGAGGTGTAACCGTCTTCACACCGTGTCTGTTCAAAGTCTGTGGCGCCGTCAAAACTTTCCTGAAGTAATCGCCGTCGCCTTTCCCGACGACGATGGCCGCGCCCTGGGCGGCATAGGCGCGGATCCCGCCGGTGTGGTCAAGATGATGGTGCGTCAACACGACGTGACTGAAAGACCTGCCCGGATATTTCTGGCGAGCTGCGTCCATGATCCAGTTGGAGACGCCGTCATCGCCCGGTGCATCGAAAGCCACGAGAGAATCACCGGTCGCGACAATGAGCGCTTTGTGCGAGCCCCCCGTGACGAGGCTGATGTTCGGCCCGACATCGGTGAGCGCCAGCGTGCTTCCGTCGTCCATGTGAACCGCATCGGAATCAAGATAAAAGCCGCTGGCGAGTTGCCGCATGATCCATTGGAACGGAGTCTTCTCGGCTGCGGCGGCCTTCGGCGCTTGGCCCTCAAGCTGAGGAGGAACCGCAAAAGTATCGGCGGGCAAGGACTCGTTAATCCTGATCTGCTCCACGGTGACATCAGCCACACTTACGCCGTTAAGGGTGTAAGCGATATGGAAGGGATATTTGAAGCCACCGCTGCCGCCTACATTGCGCCAGTCGGAATACGCGGCATCGTAATCGGCGTCGCCCATGTGAGCATCGAAATCGCGCGTCCTGACAACGGCCGGAAGGTGTGTCTCCGGATCGAACATCACGAGAAATATGCCGTTGTCGTCCTGATATTGCACGGCCGGATAGCTCTTACCGCCGGACGTTTGCACCGGAAGCGCGGAAAGCCGTTCAGGATGCTCGTGCATCAGAATGACGATTTGATTGCGAGCCTGCTCACGCAGCACTGCACGCAAGCGCACGCCTGACATGGTATGGATGGGCAGACTCTGCTCATTTTGAATCGCCCGTTGAGGCAGCCCGCCATTAACATCCATACCCGTCACGTAACCGCCGGCCGGCGTATAGACCTCGGTATAGTTACGCGTGCCGCTCACGAATTTGGGACGCACCCATTCCGTGCGCCAGCTATCGCGCGTGCGATCCCATGTATCGATGAACGTTGAAGTACCTAAATCAGGCGTTAGCGGGTCGGCAACCGACCTAGACCCGCCTGGATCCCAATGCTTCATAGCCCCGTGTGTGATGACAGTCCTGATCTGATCTGTCTCCTTTGAAGAATCGGCACTCCCGCCCATAGCGATATAAGCTGCTTCAGCAAGTGCTTGAGGTGTACCTCGCCCCGCATTCGTATTTGCAAGGGCGAGGATCACGCCCGCGATTGCCACGAGGGCAATAATGATCGTCGTACGTCTCAGCACCTGAGTATCTCCCGACCTATACCGAGCGCGCTTATGGGGGACGTCAATGGCTAGCCAGCAATGATAGGTGACTATTTCGTCGCAGGCACCGCAGCCCACACTTCTACCTCGATTAGGAACTCGGGATCGGAGAGACGGGTGACGCCAATGAGTGTGCTGGGTGGGCGGCCATCGCCATATTTCGGCAATGTCGGATCAAAAACGACTTTTCCGAACGCGTCCACATCGAGCACGAAAATTCGGCGAAACACGACGTCGTCCCAGTCAGCGCCGGCCGCTTTAAGTTGTATGTCGAGATTCTTCATCACATGGAGGTACTGCGCGCGAAGGTCGCCCGGCGCGACGCACCGATAGTTGTCATCACTCGCGGTCTGCCCGGCGATAAAGACCATTTTCATATCGCCCTGCACGGTGACGATCCGCTTGTAGCCCGGATGCTTGAAGAGTTCGGGCGGGTCTATTTCTTGTCTTTGCATTTTCATTTTCAATCTCCTTCGGAATTTCTGCGGTGCCTCAAGATCTTTCGGATGGCTGCTAAGGGACGGATGGGCCACGATCCATCACGAGTTCCTTGGCGGCCAGCATGATTTTTTTCTCATTCGGGATCCAGCGCCGTTAGGTGATCCCAGGCGCGCTCGGCAACTTGCCCGGACCAGCTCGAACGGCCAAGGGCCTCCTCCTCCGTATAAACTGGCGCCTGATCCGCCTGCCCGCTGGAGAGCACGGCGAGTTCGAGGCGCGCCATGTCTTCGAGGAACCACGCTAGGCAAAGCGCTTGCTTGATGTCCACGCCTGCGGTGACTGCGCCGATGCCGCGCATGATAATGCCCGGTGAATCGCCCATCGTGTGAGCAACCTCGGCGGCGATCGCATCATCGCGCATCAGTCGGATGTCAGGACTATATTTTACCTCAGGTGCGAACATCGCGCCGAAGACATGGCGGATTTTTGGTGCGCGTCCGAGCACTGAAACAGCTATGACATTCGGCGACGAGAATCTGCAGACAGCGCCAATTTTGGGACGCCGGGCGTAGATCTGTTGATGGATACGCACTTCGCCGAGCACGCTTTCTGGCAGGCTACCGCTGACCGGCACCACCGAGCCGCTTTCGCCAGGTTTAATGGTGCTGAGCGCGCCGGCGCGGCAGACTAGGAAGGAATCCGCGTCGAGGCGCACGCTGCAATGTCCGAACGCTGTGGAAAGCCCGGCACGTGCCATCGCTCGCGCCGCCTTGCGGACATCAATCTGTGCATTGGCACTCATCGGGGTCTCATTCACGAGCTTATTGATACGTTGCCAACACAGAATCCATTCGAACCGGTACCTCGCCTGCGTCCCGTCAATTCTCAGATTATGTGCCAATGGCGACATGAACCAATCACCGATCCTGATTGCCGAAATGAGTGATGCTGATGGCATTCATATATGTGTCGAGACACGGGCGGAGCACAGTCAAGGACGGACGAAGCACATTTCCTTTCGATCAATTCGCGCCATTTCCAAATGTGATAATGCTTTGCGTTAGTCGCAACATATGATCCTTCGCAGAATGCGGGTTTTCGGTATGATCTTACTAATCATCTGGCGTCCTCCCGTTGTCAGCTTGACTCAGAGTACGCGCAACTCCTCAGCCGAATTGGCTCGTGTTGCGCCGCCAGGCTCTTCTGCTTCTAGAACTGTTCGAGCGAAATAGCATGGGGTCATTGGGTTGCTCATGCCTTTACTGTTTGCCATTTCGCTCACTGTGCTGCTTCGGTAAATTCAAAGAGAGTGTGGCGGAGAAGATAATGACAACTCGCACTTGGACCCGGCCGTTTGCGGCCTGGAGTATTTCGGCTGCTATCTTCGTTGGCTTGGTTTTGCCTTTCAGTCCCGCTCTGGGGCAAGGAGCCGGCGCCAAAATCGAAGAGCCACAAATTCCCGACGGAACCGATGTTTTTGACCTGAATCTTGAGCAGACCCGGGCCCTCTCCCGAAGCTTGAACTTCAAGGTTGTCGGGCAAAGTTACCTCAAGGGTCCATGGCTTACTGCCAAGGGCAAGGCCAATGGCACGGGCGTCGGGTTGAACAGCGTCTACGTCAACGACGGGATCGCCTATGTTTCCGGTTACAGCGATCCGCCCGCTTTCTTCGGAAATCTCATCGTGGACGTGCATGATCCCAAGGACATGAAGGTATTGAGCTTCGTCCCGTGCGAGCCGGGGGCACGGTGTACCTATCAACGGGTCAACACCAATCGGCACATCCTGGTGAGCGGGGCATCCCCCGGCATGCCCAATGCGGTTGATGCCAACCCTATCCAGCCTCGCGGGGGAAGAGCAAATGCTAGGGCTGGTCTAAGCTTTACAGATGTCTCCAATCCCAAACGTCCCAAGCCTCTCGGGTTCTTCCTGACCGACATGGGCGGGTCCACCCACGATTTCGCGATTGACGATAATTTCGCGTACGCCTGCGCGAGCATGCCCGAGTCCAAGAAGCCGGGAGTAGCTAACCAGGAGGTGGTCATCATCGATTACCGCAATCCCAAGCATCCGACGCTGGCCGGGCGGCTGCATCTTCCGGGACAACATGTTGGCGAGGAGCCCGGCGTCCGCGATAGATTGAACCCGGATGGCACACCGCAAAAGGTGTGGTGTCAGCAGATCACGCTCCACAAGAACCGGCTTTACGTCGGTTGGCGCGATGCCGGCCTTGCGGTAGTCGACGTGAACGATCCTTCTAATCCGAAGCTTATTGGCCAACTGGATTACGTTCCTCCCTTTAATGGTGGTGCCATGGGGGCGGCTCATAGCGCGGTGCCGGTCGTCGTGCACCCGAACGAGCATCCGGACTTGGTGGTCCTCACAGACGAGAGCTTTGATTGTCCACCGGGTATCGGGCGGATCGTCGACGTGTCCGATCTGAAGAACCCCGAGGTCGAGAAAGGGGTTCGGGATGCCAACCTCCAGATCATTTCCAGCTATCGCATCCCGCACGTCAGTGATGTTTTCAACCACGACAAAGGGAAGTTCGAGTGTCTGACGAGTCCTAAGGATGCCGGTCTCGATCCTGAGCATAAAGGCGGTCAGCAGTCGGTCCACTATCCTTGGTTCGACCACCGCTCGCCGAGCCTCTTTTACCAGACCTGGTACGATCAGGGCCTTCGGGCGTGGGACATCTCCAATCCGTTCCTGCCGCGGGAGGTTGGATACTACCTACCCCCGAAATATGCATCCTTCGGATATGTTGACCGGCAAACCCGGGAGGTGTTCCAGGACCCGGATACCGACCTCATCTATGTCACCGACGGTAACGGGGGTGGGCTCACGGTCCTCGAGTGGACAGGCCCGATTCCGAAGAACCCTCCCATTCCGGGGGCTCGGTGATTGTCCGCAGGAATCTGAAGCTACGACGGGCTTGACCGTCGATGGAGCGAGATTGGGCCGCTGGGACGGCGGCCCAATTTTGAGGGTGGCGGGAGCGCACACACATCCCTGTTAGGAGACTGCCCGCGGCGTGGATAAGTGGAGCTCCGCGGGTTTGACCGGCCCGTCTGGGCGGTCCGAGTAGAATGATCAAGGACTGAACGTTCAGTGCCCGCCGGTGCCGCCACCGAAAGGCGGCTTGGTGAACCAGATCACGCCCATCAGCAGCGCGAAGATCACCGCGGACATCAGGAAGATGTCGTTGGCCGCAAGCATATGCGCCTGGACATCGATCTCCCGCATGATCTGACCGTAAGCCAGTTGATCACTCAGCCCGCCTTGCCGCAGCAGTCCTAAGCCTTCGTTTAGGCGCGTGCCATGGTCCGGCAACGCCTCTACAAGCTGCACCCGGTGCAGCGCGGCGCGGTGATTCCAGAACGTGATGGACAAGGATACGCCGAAGCTGCCCAGCATCATGCGCCCGAAGTTCTGCAAGCCGGACGCGGTCGGCATGCGGTCCGGCGGGATGCCGCCGGTGTTGATGGTCACCAACGGCAGGAAAAAGCA
The DNA here is from genome assembly GCA_965279655.1 of Rhodospirillaceae bacterium. GTDB lineage: Bacteria > Pseudomonadota > Alphaproteobacteria > Rhodospirillales > Rhodospirillaceae > SCTM01. Next base: position 326,077 of record OZ257255.1, on the reverse strand, counting down.
GGCAATGCCGATACCTTGGAGAAGCTGCGGCAGCGCCAGGTCTAGCACCGGCGTGTGGACGGTGTAGTCCGTACGCCAGTAGCTGGTGACGGCGTATATGAAGAAACCGAAGGTGGCGATAACGCGGGGGTCGATCTTGCTCATCAGCTTGCCGACGATGGGCGCGAAGATGACTGCGCAAACCCCCATCGGTGCAGTGATGCGGCCTGCCCACGCCGCCGTATAGCCGAGATGGCTTTGCAGCAACAAGGGCAGCATCACCACATTGGCGAAGAACACACCAAACCCCAGCCCCAGCGCCACCATGCCGACACGGAAGTTATGGAACTTGAACAGGGTGAGATCGACGATCGGGTTCTTCTCGGTCAGCTCCCACGCTATGAAGACACAGAACCCGACAAAGCCCACCACGGCCAGGGCAATGATGGCGCCGCTACCGAACCAATCGAGTTCGTTGCCCTTGTCGAACATGATTTGAAGCGCGCCCACCCACAGGATCAGGAGCATCAAGCCGACCGTATCGACCGAGACCTTGACCGTCGGCGTCTCACGATCGCGCATCAGATGCCACACCCCCACGGTGGCGATGGTGCCCGCTGGAATGTTGATGAAGAAGATCCATGCCCAGTGTGAATTGTCGGTGATCCAACCACCCAGGAGCGGCCCGATGACGGGGCCGACGGTGGTCGTCATGCTCCACGCGGCCAGTGCCATCACGCGGCGATGGGGCGGCGAGTTGTTCAACATCAAGGCCTGGGACATGGGGATCATGAGCCCCGCGCATAGGCCTTGCAGGATGCGTGCAGTGATCAACATCGCGAGGCTGAACGATATACCGCACAGCCACGACGAGAATGTGAACATACCGAGGGCGACGGCAAAGACCCTCACCTGGCCGAAGCGGCGTGCGAGCCATCCCGCCAGAGGCACCGCGATGGCGTTGGCCACCGCATAGGATGTGATCACCCATGTGCCTTCCGTGACGGACACGCCAAGATCGCCGGAGATATGTGGCAGTGCCACGTTGGCGACCGAGAGGTCCAGCACCTGCATGAAGTTCGCCATCGACATCAGCACGATCATGAGCACCCAGCGGCCGCCCGTTAACGGCGCGTGCGCTGCGCGCGTTTGCCCGGTGCGGGGGATGCTTGACGCTGGGAGGGTTGCCTCGGCCATACCGCTTCAGCGCCGCACGGATTGACCCATGTTCGCGGCGATCACCGCCGCGATACCCTCATTCGCCTTGCTCTCCATGTCGTCGAACACATTGGTCTCAGTGACGACGCCTTTGGGAGCGATCCCGACCGGACCGCTGCGGTCCGCCGTGTCCACCTCCACGTGCATGGACAGCCCGATTGCGAGCGGGTGCGCAGCCAACTCTTTCGGATCGAGTGTGATGCGTAGGGGAACACGCTGCACGATTTTCACCCAATTGCCCGTCGCGTTCTGCGCGGGCAACAGCGCAAAAGCGCTCCCCGTCCCTGCCCCGAATCCTTCGATCTTGCCGTGATAGGTAACGCGACCGCCGTAGACATCCGCGGTAGCCGTGACTGGCTGGCCGACCCGGATGTCGGCGAGCTGGCTTTCCTTGAAATTCGCGTCCACCCACAACTGATCGAGCGATACGACCGACATCAACGGCGTGCCCGGGCTGACACGCGTCCCGACTTGCACCGTTCGGCGCGCTACAGTCCCCGTCACCGGCGCCGGAATTGTCGTGCGCGCGAGCATCAGATACGCATCCCGCACCTCGGCTGCGGCATTCTCCACATCCGGGTGTGTGGCCACGTTGGTGCCGTCCACCAACGCCTGGGTCGCAATCACCTGCCGCCGCGCCGCTGTCAGAGAAGCCTCGGCGCTGTTCAGGGTCTCCAGTGCGTGGTTCAACTCCTCCTGCGAGATCGCACCGCTCTGTACAAGACGGCGGCGGCGCTCCAGGTCGCTGCGGGCGCGCAGCACATCCGACCGGCGCGCGTCCACGGTCGCCTGTTGCTGATCGACCGTCGCCATGATGTTGCGCACCTGGCGCACGGTCTTCGCAAGCTGGCTTTCCGCTTGCTCCAGGGTCACCTGCGCATCGGCGCTATCGAGGCGCACCACCATCTGGCCGGCGGTGACGGCATTGGTGTCGTCCGCGCCGACCGCGATCACGGTCCCGGAGACCTGCGGCGTGACCACGACCTGATGGCCGCCGACATAGGCGTCGTCGGTGGCCTGGGTGTTGCGGATGAAGATGAACCAGTAGGCGGCCCAGACGACGCCCACGACCACAAGTGCGACCGCGAGGATCGTCAGCACATTGGCACGGGTGTTATTGGCAGGTTCGCTCATGGCTTGGCCTCGGCGGAGGAAATATAGGCGGCGGGACGCGCCATCACGTCGGCGAGGCGCGTTCCATCGGATAGAGTCTCCAAGCCACCGCCCAGACTGCGTACCAAGGCGACGGTGAGATCGAGGTCGCGCGCGCGCAAGTCGGCCCCGAGCGTCTTCTGGACAAGGAGTTGAGTTTCTGCGGTCAACACCTGGAGATAAGTGCCGACGCCCTCTTTGTAGCGCAACACCGCCAGATCGTAGGACTCCTGCAAAACCATCACGGCCGCCGCCTGTTCCGCGGTCTGCGCCGCGACGGAGCGCATCGACGCGAGTTCGTCGGCGATCTCCTGGAGCGCCGTAACGACCGCTTGCTGGTACGCAGCGACCGCCGCATCGGCATCCGCAGTGTTGCCGGCGAGCGTTGCGCGGGTCTTGCCGCCATTGAAGATCGGCAGGCTGATCGCCGGACCGATCCCGGCAACGGCGCTGCCGCCGGTGATGAAATTCGACAGTCCGAGACTTTGAAAGCCAGCGAAAGCCGTGAGATCAATGTTGGGATAGAACGCGGCCTTGGCGGAATCCACATCGCGCATCGCCGCCTCGACGCGCAGGCGCGGCGCTATCACGTCAGGCCGGCGACCGATCAATTCCGCAGGCAAGGCACTCGGCAAAATCGCGCGGCCTGATATCATCGCGAGGCGTGGCGTGGGGAGATCTGCGCCCACATCGGGACCCTGGCCCGCGAGCGCGGCCAGTTGGTGGCGTGCAAGATCAACGTTCTCCCGCCACTGGGCGATCTGTTCGCGCGCCGCCGGCACGCCGGCTTGCGCCTGTTTTAGTTCGACCTGCGAGTCGAGGCCCGCGGCCACGCGGTTGCGCACCAGGTCGAACACCTTTTGGCGCGCATCGAGCGTTGCCTGCGCCAGATCGAACTGTTCGCAAGCCCGTGCGAACTGCACATAGGCGCGTGCGATCGACGTGGTAAGGATCAATTCTGCCGCGAGGGAGTCCACCGCCGCGGCCCGCGCCTGCCCCACCGCCGCATCGGCAGCAGCGCGATTGCGCCCCCACAGGTCGAGCGTGTAGGTGCCATTCAACAAGGCTTGGTTCTGCCATTGCCAGCTGCCGCCGTAGGGCGGCGGAGTGTTGTAGCGCTCCGACAGACGCTCCCGCGTGGCCGAGCCCGTCGCCGTGACTTGCGGCGCCAGAGCCGCACCTGCGAGGTCTGCCTGGCTTTGCGCCTTACGCAAGCGTGCCGCGGCCGCATCCAGCGACGGATTGCCGCGCAGGGCATCGGCGATCAGCGCGTCCAGGGCCGGATCCTGGAACTGTGTCCACCATTGGCGCGACGGCCATTGCGCCGCGTCGACTTGCACCGCCGCGAAAGTTTTCGCCGCCGCGAAAGTTGACGGCTCCTGGACCTTGCCTCGCGGGAGGTCTGCCAGCTCGGCGCAGCTGGCCAGAAGCACGGCGGTCAACAGCACGCAGGAGGTTTTGGCCATCTAAGGCTCCTGGTCGCGGAGCGCGGAGGTATGGGCTTTCACATTCGTGAGCACCCGCGACAAAAAGGATTCGAGAAGTTGCACTTCCTTTGCCGTGAAACCGGCGAGGAAGGTGTTCATCTCGTCCACCATCACCTTCAAGGTCTTGGGATGCAGCGCACGGCCCGCCGGGGTGGGTTCGAGCACCACCGAACGACGGTCTTCCGGATTCGGCGCGCGGCGGATGAAGCCGCTCTCCTCCAGCCGATCGATCAGGCGCGTCATGGCCCCCCGATCGTAGCCGATCTCACTGCACATCTGGGCCGGCGTCATGCCGTCGTCGCCGCGGATCAGGTTCTTCAGGACGATCCACTGCGACAAGGTGATGTTGTACGGCGCAAGAGCGCGGTCGGCTGCATCCCACATGTGGGTCTTGCAGTGCGTGATCAGCGCGCTGACCCTTTCAAGGGCGACGAACGATTCGACCTTGTAGTAAGGCCGCATCTCGCCGCGCTGACCGTGAGAGGGCTTCTGCGCTGACTTTGCCATGCGCCAGCGTTAGTTGCTTAAGCAATTGCTGTCAAGGCAGCAAAAGGCCTGCGAGGCTGAAAATCGCCGCGCCAGATCGCTGTCTTCTGAACGCTGCATGCATTCAAGGGCCTGCCAGCGCCGATCCGAAACTTACTAGAGTCCGTGACGCTGATCCCCGAGCAGGGCCGGCTAGGAATCGAGATTGGAGGCGACCTAGCCGCGACACTTCAACTCTGCTGGATCGGGCGCCAAGAAAAATCCGGCACCGTCGCCGGTACCGGGTCTAATCGCGCCGACTTGAGTCAGTCGGCAGTGGTGGTTGCGGGAGTAGGATTTCAACCTACGACCTTCGGGTTATGAGCCGACTGCCGTAACGCTCAACGTCCCACGGCATTTCGGGAAGGATGAGCACCCCAAAATTCTGACCCGCGGTTTTTCCGGTTTTCGCTGTCCGCAGAATCATCGAACTTCCGCAATTCGGACAACTTGGTGCTTGCACCGCAGCCGCTGGAGCCGTCGGTGCTTTTGCTGCAGCCGTCACCGCTTTCAGCGGACGTGATTGAACGGCGACGATGAGCGGAGCTAACTCCTCTCCCCGCACCAGGACCAACCCCACTTCAGGACCAACCCCACTTCGGCAGCAAACTGCTTCGCATCCCTTGAGTATTCACCGCACGACAAAGTATGCGCCGGCAGCGCCCTCCGCAGTCATGAGCCCGTACATCTCCCGGACCGGAGCGACACCGATCTGCTTGGATCTCCAGCGCTTGCACTGGACTACAAATGCTCGACGATCGCGATGCAGCCGGAGATCCACACCACCGACCGCACCACCGCCTCCGTTTTCTTCGACTGCAAAGACCTGGCGGCGAAACCACTCCCCAACGAGCAGCTCGAACTCCTGCCAGTTCAGTCCTCGGATGCTTTCTATGCCAGTCTGAGAATCAAGCAGGCCGCACCGACGATAGCTGCCGAGTGCAGCCAACCCCGCGATCATCAAGAAGAAGAGCGCTGGCCAGCTGGTGCATAGGCCGCGCGGCAGTCGAAGCCATTTTTCGCTGCTTCCGCGGAATGCCGGCGCCAAAATGCGCACAACAAAAAGCCCGCTAAGCCAATGGCCTAGCGGGCGAATTTGGTTGCGGGAGTAGGATTTGAACCTACGACCTTCAGGTTATGAGCCTGACGAGCTACCAGGCTGCTCCATCCCGCGTGAATCTCGATCGTTCACGAACGCGCCTGGTGCGCGCGAGAAAAGGAACGACATCGTGACAGGTTGATGATGATCGGTATCGCAGTGTTGCGATGATCTGGGCTCAGAAGACCTGGCAGCGACCTACTCTCCCACGTCTTAAGACGCAGTACCATTGGCGCAGAGGCTTTTCACGGCCGAGTTCGGGATGGGATCGGGTGTTACGTCCTCGCCATTACCACCAGGTCATCAGAGACCAGATGATCGCGACATAATATCCCGCGACACCAACCAAAGATCTTTTGTATTCCGTGCGTATTTTTTGAAAGTGCATCGGCGTCTGAGAATACGGGTTCTCAAGCCGATCGAACAATTAGTACTGGTTAGCTTCACGCCTCACAGCGCTTCCACACCCAGCCTATCAACGTGGTGGTCTACCACGGTTCTCAAGGGAAGCCTCGTTTTGAGGTGGGTTTCCCGCTTAGATGCATTCAGCGGTTATCCCGTCCGTACATAGCTACCCAGCGATGCTCTTGGCAGAACAACTGGTACACCAGAGGTACGTTCATCCCGGTCCTCTCGTACTAGGGACAAATCCTCTCAAGCTTCCTACACCCACGGCAGATAGGGACCGAACTGTCTCACGACGTTCTAAACCCAGCTCACGTACCACTTTAAATGGCGAACAGCCATACCCTTGGGACCTGCTCCAGCCCCAGGATGTGATGAGCCGACATCGAGGTGCCAAACACCCCCGTCGATGTGGACTCTTGGGGGGTATCAGCCTGTTATCCCCGGCGTACCTTTTATCCGTTGAGCGATGGCCCTTCCACTCAGAACCACCGGATCACTAGAACCGACTTTCGTCTCTGCTCGACTTGTCAGTCTCGCAGTCAAGCGGGCTTATGCTCTTGCACTCAACAGCCGATTTCCGACCGGCTTGAGCCCACCTTCGCGCGCCTCCGTTACTCTTTCGGAGGCGACCGCCCCAGTCAAACTGCCCACCATTCAGTGTCCCGGTCCCGGATAACGGGACGCGGTTAGATACCAGACAACAAAAGGGTCGTATTTCAAGGTTGGCTCCACCCGAGCTGGCGCCCAAGCTTCAAAGCCTCCGACCTATCCTACACATCCATTCCCTAGTACCACTGAAAAGTTGCAGTAAAGGTGCACGGGGTCTTTCCGTCTAACCGCGGGAACTCCGCATCTTCACGGAGATTTCAATTTCGCTGAGTCTGCGTTGGAGACAGTGGGGAAGTCGTTACGCCATTCGTGCAGGTCGGAACTTACCCGACAAGGAATTTCGCTACCTTAGGACCGTTATAGTTACGGCCGCCGTTTACCGGGGCTTCAATTCAAGGCTTGCACCTCTCCTTTTAACCTTCCGGCACCGGGCAGGCGTCAGACCCTATACGTCGTGTTGACCACTTCGCAGAGCCCTGTGTTTTTAGTAAACAGTCGCAACCCCCTAGTTTGTGCCCCTCTGTTCTACTTGCGTAGTACAGAGGCCCTCTTCTCCCGAAGTTACGAGGGTAATTTGCCTAGTTCCTTCAACGCAGTTCTCTCAAGCGCCTAGGTATACTCTACCAATCCACCTGTGTCGGTTTCGGGTACGGTCTATTGCTGGCGTTATTTCCTGGCCCTACTTCACAGCCCTCTCAATCCGATAAGAGAGAACAATTTACGTAGGACGTCACATCCAGCTGGCCCAGGAATATTAACCTGGTTCCCATCGATTACGCCTGTCGGCCTCACCTTAGGGACCGGCTCACCCTGCGCGGATTAGCCTTGCGCAGGAACCCTTGGATTTTCGGCGAGAGTGTTTCTCACACTCTTTGTCGCTACTCATGTCAGCATAGTCACTTCCGATACCTCCAGCATCGCTTACGCGACACCTTCGCAGGCTTACGGAACGCTCCGCTACCGCGTGACAACGCGAACGTTGTCACACCCACAGCTTCGGTACGTGGCTTGATTCCCGTTACATCTTCGGCGCAGGACGGCTTATTTAGACCAGTGAGCTGTTACGCTTTCTTTAAAGGATGGCTGCTTCTAAGCCAACCTCCTGGTTGTTTTGGCCTTCCCACATCCTTTCTAACTTAGCCACGATTTGGGGACCTTAGCTGGTGGTCTGGGCTGTTTCCCTTTTGGCGACGGACCTTAGCACCCGCCGCCTGTCTGCCAGATAGTACTCATTGGTATTCGGAGTTTGGTTAGGTTTGGTAAGCCTCGCGGCCCCCTAGCCCATCCAGTGCTCTACCCCCAATGGTATTCGTCTGACGCGCTACCTAAATAGCTTTCGCGGAGAACCAGCTATTTCCGAGTTTGATTGGCCTTTCACCCCTAGCCACAGGTCATCCCCTACTTTTTCAACAGGAGTGGGTTCGGTCCTCCAGTGACTGTTACATCACCTTCAACCTGCCCATGGCTAGATCACCCGGTTTCGGGTCTAACGCTGCATACTAGACGCCCTTTTAAGACTCGCTTTCGCTTCGCCTACACCTAACGGCTTAAGCTTGCATGCAACGCTAACTCGCTGACCCATTATGCAAAAGGTACGCTGTCGCCCCTCAAGGAGGCTCCAACTGCTTGTAGACACCCGGTTTCAGGTACTATTTCACTCCCCTTATCGGGGTGCTTTTCACCTTTCCCTCACGGTACTGGTTCACTATCGGTCGACAAGGAGTACTTAGCCTTGGAGGGTGGTCCCCCCATGTTCAGACAGGATTTCACGTGTCCCGTCCTACTCGAGAATGCATGCGTGTTTTATTCATACGGGGCTATCACCCACTATGGCCCGACTTTCCAGACGGTTCTGATTAGCACACTTGCATTACTGGGCTGGTCCGCGTTCGCTCGCCACTACTAGCGGAGTCTCACTTGATTTCCTTTCCTCCAGGTACTGAGATGTTTCAGTTCCCTGGGTTTGCTTCTGCAACCTATGTATTCAGTTGCAGATACCCTTGCGGGTGGGTTTCCCCATTCGGACATGCTCGGATCAAAGAATGCTCCCATCTCCCCGAGCCTTTTCGCAGGGTGCCACGTCCTTCATCGCCTCTTGTC